>NZ_CEEDCH010000001.1:0-4830308 GCF_979253435.1 Buttiauxella sp. AC142 | reverse complement strand
CCCTTAATTTCAGGATATTTGACTCTCATCGCCGCCGTGACTCTGTGATGTTGTTCACATGTTCCGTGTCGATGGAGGCGCATTATAGGGAGTTCTTCTGAGGCTGCAACCCTAAATATGCAGTAATTTGACTGACTGCTGCATTCCACAGCAAAACCCCGCCTTATACGCAGTTGTGCACAAAGTTATCCACAATCGTGATGAAGTCCTAAATTATGCGAGCGTGACGCAAACGTTTTCGCTACAATGTGCGCGCAATAAAAGGACGCCCCGTTTTGGGGCGTTAGCTGAGTTTTAGGGGAAATAACTAAAATTCAGCTAACGCTCTTCTATATGCGAACCAAAGCTAAGGGATCAAACCATGCAACAACGTCGTCCTGTACGCCGCGCTCTGCTCAGTGTTTCTGACAAAGCCGGTATCGTCGAATTCGCCCAGGCGCTCTCCCAACGTGGTGTGGAGCTGCTGTCCACTGGCGGAACCGCTCATCTGCTGGCTAAAGCTGGCCTGCCGGTAACCGAAGTCTCTGACTACACCGGTTTCCCGGAGATGATGGATGGACGCGTCAAAACCCTGCATCCAAAGGTGCATGGTGGCATTCTCGGTCGTCGCGGCCAGGATGATGCGATCATGGAACAACACGCAATCTCCCCAATCGATATGGTTGTCGTCAACCTCTACCCGTTCGCCCAGACTGTTGCCCGTGAAGGTTGCTCTCTGGAAGATGCGGTAGAGAATATTGATATCGGCGGCCCAACTATGGTGCGCTCGGCGGCGAAGAACCATAAAGATGTGGCAATCGTCGTAAAGAGCAGTGACTACGAGGCGATTATTAGCGAGCTGGATGCTAATGAAGGATCTCTTACGCTCGAGACACGTTTCGATTTGGCTATTAAGGCTTTCGAACACACCGCCGCTTACGACAGCATGATCGCCAACTACTTCGGTAGCATGGTTCCTGCCTACCACGGCGAAAGCAAAGATCCTTCTGGCCGCTTCCCTCGCACGCTGAACCTGAACTTCATTAAGAAGCAGGATATGCGTTACGGTGAAAACAGCCACCAGCAAGCAGCCTTCTATATAGAAGAAGAAATTAAAGAAGCGTCGGTTGCCACCGCAACTCAGGTTCAGGGCAAAGCGCTCTCTTATAACAACATTGCTGATACTGATGCGGCACTGGAATGTGTGAAAGAGTTTAGCGAGCCTGCCTGCGTTATCGTGAAGCATGCTAACCCTTGCGGCGTAGCTGTCAGCACTACCTTATTAGATGCTTACGACCGCGCTTACAAAACCGACCCAACTTCTGCATTCGGCGGCATCATCGCGTTCAACCGTGAACTGGACGCTGAAACTGCACAAGCGATTATCTCTCGCCAATTCGTCGAAGTGATTATTGCGCCGTCAGCAAGCGTTGAAGCACTGAAGATCACTTCTGCTAAGCAAAACGTTCGCGTTCTGACTTGTGGCCAGTGGCAGCAGCGTGTTCCGGGTCTGGATTTCAAACGCGTCAACGGTGGTGTGTTAGTCCAGGATCGCGATTTGGGTATGGTGACAGCCGCAGACCTGCGTGTTGTCAGCAAGCGCCAGCCAACAGAGCAAGAACTGCGTGATGCGCTGTTCTGCTGGAAGGTGGCGAAGTTTGTTAAGTCCAACGCAATTGTCTATGCCCGCGAGAATATGACTATCGGTATAGGCGCAGGCCAAATGAGCCGCGTTTACTCCGCTAAAATTGCCGGTATTAAAGCCGCCGATGAAGGCCTGGAAGTGAAAGGCTCTGCAATGGCATCTGATGCGTTCTTCCCATTCCGTGACGGTATTGATGCCGCTGCGGCAGTCGGTGTGAGCTGTGTTATCCAGCCTGGCGGTTCAATTCGCGATGACGAAGTGATCGCTGCCGCTGACGAACACGGGATCGCAATGATCTTTACCGACATGCGCCACTTCCGCCATTAATCCGGAGCGACCATAAATGAAAGTATTAGTGATTGGTAATGGCGGGCGTGAACACGCGCTGGCCTGGAAAGCATCGCAGTCGCCGTTAGTGCGCACGGTATTCGTCGCCCCCGGCAATGCGGGCACGGCTCTGGAACCCGCTTTACAAAACGTGGCGATTAACCCAACGGATATTCCCGCGCTGTTGAGCTTTGCACAAAATGAAAAAATCGACCTGACGATTGTCGGCCCGGAAGCGCCGCTGGTGATTGGTGTGGTCGATGCCTTCCGTGCAGCTGGCCTGAAGATCTTTGGCCCAACTCAGGGAGCTGCGCAGTTAGAAGGTTCAAAAGCTTTCACCAAGGATTTCCTGGCCCGCCATAAAATCCCGACCGCTGAATATCAAAACTTCACCGAAGTCGAACCCGCTTTAGCTTACGTCCGTGAAAAAGGCGCGCCGATTGTCATTAAAGCCGACGGTTTGGCCGCAGGTAAAGGCGTAATCGTAGCCATGACGTTAGAAGAAGCCGAAGCTGCGGTAAACGATATGCTGGCAGGTAACGCCTTTGGCGATGCCGGGCACCGCATCGTTGTAGAAGAGTTTTTGGATGGCGAAGAAGCCAGCTTCATCGTGATGGTGGATGGCGAAAACGTTCTGCCAATGGCCACCAGTCAGGATCATAAACGTGTTGGAGATGGTGATACCGGTCCAAATACCGGCGGTATGGGCGCGTATTCTCCAGCACCGGTTGTGACGGATGAAGTCCACCAGCGTGCAATGGATCTGGTTATCTGGCCAACCGTGCGCGGCATGGCGGCTGAAGGGAATACTTATACCGGTTTTCTGTACGCTGGCTTGATGATCGACAAGCAAGGCAATCCGAAGGTTATCGAGTTTAACTGCCGCTTCGGCGACCCGGAAACTCAACCGATTATGCTGCGCCTGCAATCAGACCTGGTTGAGCTATGCCTCGCCGCCTGTGATGGCAAGCTGGATGTGACAACATCGAAGTGGGATGAGCGTCCGTCTCTTGGCGTAGTCATGGCAGCTGGCGGTTATCCGGCGGATTACAGTAATGGCGACGTGATTCACGGCCTACCGCTGGAAGAAGTGGCGGACGGGAAAGTGTTCCATGCCGGAACCAAACTGCGTGAAGATGATATGGTGGTGACTAACGGTGGGCGCGTTCTGTGCGTGACCGCATTAGGTGATACCGTCGCACAAGCGCAGCAGCGTGCTTACGAGTTGATGAAGGATATCCACTGGGATGGCAGTTTCAGCCGCTCAGATATTGGCTATCGCGCCATTGAGCGTGAAAACGCGAAGTAATATTTGAAGTGATATTAAAGACCGCCCGCGTTGAACTGCACCCCAAAAGTTGGACACCCAACTGATTAAGGTGCAGTTTTTTATGAGCAAGTATTCTCTCAGCTTCAAGCTTGAGGTCGTGCAGCACTATCTTTCCGGGCCCGAAGGGTACAAGGCGACAGCAAAGCGTTTTGGTATCGATCACAGTGCCGTTCGTAAGTGGTCTGCCGCCTGGAAGTTTCATGGCAAAGCCGGACTCACTACCCGGCATTTCACTTATTCCCCGGCCTTCAAAGAGTCCGTTATCCTGCATATGCGTGAACACCATCTGTCTGTTCGCGAAGTCTGTGCAAAGTTCACTATCCCTGCTTTTTCCTCGGTTTGTCAGTGGGAACGATTGTATGATGAAGGGGGTTTGGCAGCCCTCGCAGACAACCGCCGCAGGAAAAAAACGATGCCGGATACCCCTGAAAATAAGTCAGTCCCCCCTTCTCAAACGCCCCTTAACCCGGACGAACGTGAGGAGCTCGAACAGCTACGCGTTGAAGTGGCTTATCTAAAAAAGCTTCAGGCCTTACTCAGGGAAAAAAACATGGCGAAACGCGGGATAAAACGCAGATTGTGAATGAGTTAAGGCCGCAGTATCCCCTGACTCGCCTGCTAAAAGCGGCGGCGCTGGCCAGAAGTACGTTTTACTGGCAGCTGGCTTGCGCTAAAAAGCCGGACAAATATGCCGATGATAAGCAAAGGATTTTAACGCTGTTCCATAAGCATAAAGGGCGATATGGATACCGGCGGATCACGCTGGCTGGTCGCAGGGAAGGGAGTTTACTGAACCATAAAACGGTTCAGAGGTTGATGCAGCAGTTAGATTTAACATCCTGTATCAGAAGGAAAAAATATAACTCTTACAAAGGGCGATACGGCAAAGCTGCGGGTAATGTGCTGAACCGCCAGTTCAGTGCAGACAAACCGAACCAGAAGTGGGTAACAGACGTGACAGAATTTAAAATTGCCGGGGAAAAGCTGTATTTATCCCCGGTCCTTGACCTGTATAACGGTGAGATCGTGGCGTATCAAATGGAGCATCGTCCCGTGCTGTCGATGGTAGACGATATGCTGAGTAAGGCGCTGTCAGTCCTGAGTGAAGGTGAATATCCGCTGGTGCATTCAGACCAGGGTTGGCAGTATCAGATGGGGCACTATCAGAAGCGACTCAGGGAAGCAGGGCTGAAACAGAGCATGTCACGCAAGGGAAACTGCTATGACAATGCGGTGATAGAAAGCTTCTTCGGCACGCTGAAAACGGAATGCCTGTATCTGGAGGAGTATAGAAGTATCAGCGAGTTACGGGATGCTATTGACGGATATATCTACTATTACAACCATGAAAGAATAAAACAGAAACTAAAAGGCCTGAGTCCGGTAGAGTACCGAACCCTGGCCCAGATAGCCGCCTGATGTAAACCGTCCAACTTTATGGGGTCAGTTCAGCGTGGCGGTTTTTTTACATCTAGAATGTCGCAGGCTTAGGCTGCCAGCTACAGTAGTCCTGATTCGCGACCAGCAGCAGTTGTGACCCTTCTGGCGCTTCAAGCCAGGCCACGCTCACATCCATCGAGGAGTGACGCTGACGATTCGCGATATGACTCAAAGATATGCTGTCGAGTTTAGGCTTGATTGTCTCACCTTCGCAGGTGGTGACTGTTCCATTGTCATGCCAACGCCCTTGCCGCAGAACCACACGTCCAATACGTAATGCTTCGCTGGTTGCTTTGGTCCGGCTCGCTTGATACTGATACAAAGCGATTTGGTCGTTGGAAAGCTGTTGCTTTTGGCCGTTCACTTCGCGCTGCATAAAGCTCAACTCGCCGTTTTCATCAAAGCGAACTTTAATGTGTTCAGACGGCTCGCTCTGAATTGTCGTTTCAATCGACATTAGCTTTTCACCCAACCAGCGGTAATCACTGGTGGTTGTAGCGCCTTTCTGCATTGGACTCAGTACCGCAAGCATATGAATGCTGTGGTCGTCACTATTATCTTTACGCCAGATACGCACTACACCTTTATCGGCGATATAGCCACTTGCCGTAAATGGTGGAAGCGGAGGCTGACTGCTGCATGCCATTAGCAGCACTGTGCCTGCCAGCACGACCAAAGGACGCCAGACAAACAAAAGGGGCGTAAACGCCCCTCTGCTAAAACTGTTCACTGACACTATTAGCTCTTAACAGCGTCTTTCAGTGCTTTGCCTGAAACAAATGCCGGCACGTTAGCTGCGGCGATTTTGATTTCATTACCAGTCTGTGGGTTGCGGCCAGTGCGCTCAGCACGGTGGTTTACCTTGAAGGTACCGAAACCAACCAGTTGGACAGCATCACCTTCTTTCAGAGACTCAGTAATTGCAGCCAGGGTGGATTCCAGAGCAGCTTTAGCCTGTACTTTAGACAGATCAGCCTTGTCAGCAATTACATCAATCAGTTGAGTCTTGTTCATAAGTTATCCTTACAATGTGTTTATCGCTTGCTAAGCATCGAGTGCGACGGAAATGCCAAAAAAGCACTCTCCTGCATACACGCACCGATAGCCACTTTTTTTCGCCCCACAAATGTAGACCAGACGGGGGGCTAATTGGAAGCCTTCAGGGGTGACAATTCGGACTGTAAGTCACGTTTTGCTGTCTTACTGCTGCAAATTTATACCAATATTGCTGCTACCCGCTTCGCGCAGGTCTGCACGCAGCCCTTTGATCAGCTCAATGTCGCGTTCTTCGCAGTCGGCTAACAGGCGGAAAATCTCCCATTGAATGTCCCATTCTTCTTCAACGGCAGGGTTTTCTCTCAGCTCTTCGTCGGTCATTTCACGACCAGCCTGGGTCATTTCCAGCATCGCAACGGTCGTAATTGACGCCTTACTGACTTCAATCGCATGTTCCAGAGTTTCCCCGGAAAGACGTGAATGAAGGAGTTCGCTCAACGCAACGCATGCATCAATCGCCGGGTAGACACCGTAAATATCATAGTCATCAGCAACCGGGATGCCTTCCTCGAGCTTCTCAAGTTGGCTATCAAAGTTTACTTTCGCATCTTTGACCGTCAAGGTTTCCCAAATCAAATCGAGAATTTTGCGATATAACTGAGGATCACCAAATTCTGTCTGCTGGCAGAACATGGCGTAATTCGGATACATGCGTTCGCACAAAGAAGCCATGAAAGTGACATGTTGCCAGCTTTCCAGTTTCTCCAGGCGCAGATGGATTGGGTTTTGTAACATAGCGATGTCTCAAAGACGGAATATTAGCGGCAGTTTACCTTAATCACCCCTGAATTGCTTGCCACCGCGTGAAAGCCGGGCGACCTGATGCCACGGCATCAGCCCAGCGAGTCGGCTCCGGTAAACGATAACCCACCAGACAGCGATTCACCCATAACAAGGCCGTATCGAGGCTGACTTTGTGGCCTGTGGAGACAAACAACGGATTGCAGCGCTTTTTACTGCGCAGCACCCACGCAAGCGGTTCGCCTTTATCAGTCAGCAACTGGCACGAACCGGGTTCCTCCGATAGCGGCTCAAACTTCCCACACAGACGTTTCTTGGCAACGCCTATCGTTGGCACGTCCACCAGCAGGCCGAAATGGCTGGCAACGCCCAAACGCCGAGGATGCGAAATACCGTGGCCGTCGACAAACAGCAGGTCAGGTTTTTGCGACAGCATTTCCCATGCAGTAAGCAGTGCGGGATATTCACGAAATGAAAGGAAGCCGGGGATATAAGGCATTGAGGTGGCGACTCGCGCCACCTGATATTCAACCAGTTCGAGGGAAGGATATTTCAATAGCACGATGGCGGCACGCGTGACATCGCCGCCCTGCTCAAACCCAACGTCAGCCCCGGCGATTAACCGGGGTGGATCTTGCTCCAGGCGATCTTTGCGGATCACCTGGGCTGCCAGTTCGATCTGTTGTTTACGCAGGCTTGCGAGATCCATTCCCTCTCCGAACTTTTACAGGTGATACGGTTTCGACAAACGGTGCACCGCTTCAACAAATGCACCCGCGTGCTCTGGCGGCACATCCTGATGAATACCGTGGCCGAGGTTAAAGACGTGGCCTTCACCTTTACCGAACCCAGCCAGAATCGTTGCCACTTCTTCTTCAATACGCGCAGGTTGTGCATAAAGCATGGATGGGTCCATATTGCCCTGAAGCGCGACTTTATGGCCAACACGGCGGCGAGCATCAGCGATGTCGGTCGTCCAGTCTAAGCCCAGCGCATCACAACCTGTTTCGGCCATCGCTTCCAGCCACTGACCGCCGCCTTTGGTGAACATCGTCACCGGCACGCGACGACCTTCGTTTTCACGCAGCAGGCCATCAATGATTTTGTGCATGTAATAGAGCGAGAATTGTTGATAGTCACGCCCGGTCAGCACACCGCCCCAGGTATCGAAAATCATCACCGATTGCGCACCCGCTTTGATTTGCGCATTCAGGTACAGCGTGACGCTTTGCGCCAGCTTATCGAGCAGAAGATGCAGCGCTTGCGGGTCGGCATACATCATCTTTTTAATCACGGTAAAGGCTTTGCTGCTGCCGCCTTCAACCATATAAGTCGCCAGCGTCCACGGGCTTCCGGTGAAACCAATCAGCGGCACTTCGCCTTTTAACTCGCGGCGAATGGTGCGTACTGCGTTCATTACATAACCCAGTTCATCTTCTGGATCAGGGATCGGCAGTTTTTCGACATCGGCACGGCTGGTAATTGGCGAGCGGAAACGCGGGCCTTCACCGGCTTCGAAATAGAGACCAAGCCCCATCGCGTCTGGCACGGTGAGAATATCGGAGAAAAGGATAGCGGCATCCAGCGGATAGCGACGCAGCGGCTGCAATGTCACTTCACAAGCCAGCTCCGCATTTTTGCACAGCGACATAAAATCGCCTGCGACAGCGCGCGTGGCTTTGTATTCTGGCAAGTAACGACCTGCCTGCCTCATCATCCATACTGGCGTGGTATCTACAGGTTGGCGTTGCAGCGCCCGCAGGTAACGGTCGTTCTTCAGTTCAGTCATTTTGAATTTCCTTTGGCTGTATCGCTCAAGTTTATCACTCATAGTCCGCGCGACACAGGGCGACGGTATCTTCAATCAAACGACGCGCCACCGTGCCTGGCGGCGGCAACAGCGGGAGCTGATCATATCGATACCAGCCCGCGTCAATTAACTCTTTCGGGTCAATTTTAATCTCGCCACTGTGATAATCCGCCATAAACGCAGTCATCAACGATTGCGGGAACGGCCAAGGTTGGGAAGTTACATAGCGTAAATTCTTAACGCGAATGCTGCTCTCTTCCATCACTTCACGCGCCACGGCTTGCTCGAGGGTTTCCCCAACCTCAACAAACCCGGCCAGGACGGTGTAAACCCCGTTGCGATGACGCGTATGTTGGGCAAGCAGGATTTGATCGTCGCGACGAATGGCTACGATGATGCACGGTGAAATTTGCGGGTAATAACGTTCACGGCAGTGGTTACACAGCATCGCCCATTCGGTTTTGCTGACGTGCATTTCATGGCCACAGTAGCCGCAGAATTTGTGCGAGCGATAGAACTCCGCCAACTGCACGCCACGCCCAGCCAGCTGGAACAAACCCACATCCTGGTCAATCACCTGACGCACAGAACCCATATCCGCCTTGCGATTTTCTCGCACCAGCCAGACAGGCTCGTTTTCCCATTCGCCGATGGGTATCCCCACCGCGCCATCTAATTGAAATTCCTCTGCCGCTCCGTGAGGTAGCTCACCTTTAGGCAGCCACAGTTTTTGTTCATGACTGACGATAAACCAGCCCTGATCTAACTTTTGAATTACGCGTTCCATAACCTGGTGCACATCCCCGAGTTCGCTGGTATAAACAAATAGTCGTAACACTTTTGGGTACGTTTGCGTCACATCTCTACTCACGGAGTCAATCATGCTTAACCAGTTAGAAAACCTGACTGAGCGCGTTGGTGGTAGTAATGAGTTAATCGACCAATGGCTTCATGCCCGCAAACATCTGTTGGTAGCTTATTACAATATGGTTGGGATCAAGCCTAACAAGGAATCCCATACTGCGCTCGATGAAAAGGCTCTGGATAATTTTTGCCATAACCTCGTGGACTATCTTTCTTCCGGCCATTTTAATATTTATGAACGCATTATCAGTGAAATGGAAGGTAGCAGCCCACTTTTAGCCGCCACTCATCTTTACCCACAACTTGAAGCCAACACCCAGCAAATCATGGATTTCTACGATTCGCATCTCGAAAGCGCAATCGATCATGATAACTATATTGAGTTCCAGAAAGCACTTTCCGGCATTGGTGAAGCGTTAGAATCCCGCTTTTCGCTGGAAGATAAACTGATTCAGTTGGCGTACGACCACGATCTAAATGACAGTGCTAATGAGACCGGCAGCCTTGCACGTCCGGCTTGAGTTCTGCTCTGTTAACGCGTAATTTACATATCGACCCGTAGCAATACGGGTTTCTTCTTGTCGGAGTGCCGAGTGCGTTAAGCACCGGCTGAGACCGTTAATTCGGGATCCGCGGAACCTGATCAGGTTAATACCTGCGAAGGGAACAAGAGTAATTCTGCTTTTGGGTTCACCCGTGCGCGGGCGCCCCACATTCATTACTCCTCCGTTGTTCTGACAAGCCACTTCCTGATAATTACTGGAATGAGCTATGTCTACTACTGAAAAAAAACCAAACAGTCGCGAACAGCGTGCTGCTGCCCAACACTTTATCAATACCCTCGAAGGCACAGCTTTCCCTAACTCTCAGCGAATTTACCTCACCGGCTCGCGTGATGATATCCGCGTGCCGATGCGTGAAATCCAGCTTAGCCCGACAGCCACTGGCAGTAGCAAAGAAAACCCGCAGTTCACCCCTAACGATGCCATTCCGGTTTACGACACTTCTGGCGCGTATGGCGACCCGGCTATCAACATTGATGTCCTGCGCGGTCTTTCTCCACTACGTGAAAACTGGATTGCCGAACGTGATGATTGCGAAATCTTGGCCGACCGCAGCTCTGCCTACACCAAAGAGCGCCTGGCCGATGACGGTCTGGATGAATTGCGTTTCGAAACACAGCTCACGCCGAAGCGGGCTAAAGCCGGGAAAACCGTCACGCAACTGCACTATGCACGCCAGGGAAGAGTGACGCCGGAAATGGAGTTCATCGCCATTCGCGAAAATATGGGCCGCGAGCGTATTCGCGATGAAGTGTTACGCCACCAGCATCCAGGCCAGGGTTTTGGTGCGCGCCTGCCAGAAAATATCACGCCGGAATTTGTGCGTGACGAAGTGGCGGCTGGACGGGCAATTATCCCCGCTAATATCAACCACCCCGAATCTGAGCCGATGATTATTGGACGTAACTTTCTGGTGAAAGTGAACGCCAATATCGGCAACTCGGCGGTCACTTCCTCCATTGAAGAAGAAGTGGAAAAACTGGTCTGGTCCACGCGCTGGGGGGCAGATACCGTGATGGATCTGTCTACCGGCCGCTATATCCACGAAACCCGTGAATGGATTTTGCGTAACAGCCCGGTACCGATCGGCACTGTGCCAATTTACCAGGCGCTGGAGAAAGTTAATGGCATCGCCGAAGACCTGACCTGGGAAATGTTCCGCGACACGCTGCTGGAACAGGCTGAGCAAGGCGTCGATTACTTCACGATTCACGCCGGAGTACTGCTGCGTTATGTGCCGATGACCGCCAAACGCCTCACCGGAATTGTTTCACGCGGTGGCTCGATTATGGCGAAATGGTGCCTATCGCATCATCAGGAAAACTTCCTGTATGAGCACTTCCGCGAAATCTGTGAAATCTGCGCGGCTTACGACGTTTCGCTCTCTTTAGGCGACGGTCTGCGCCCCGGCTCCATCCAGGATGCCAACGACGAAGCACAATTCTCTGAGCTGCATACGCTTGGCGAGTTAACCAAAATCGCCTGGGAGTACGACGTACAGGTGATGATTGAAGGACCGGGGCATGTGCCAATGCAGATGATTCGCCGCAACATGACCGAAGAACTGGAGCATTGCCACGAAGCGCCGTTCTACACACTCGGCCCGCTGACTACCGATATTGCGCCTGGTTACGACCATTTCACGTCAGGAATTGGTGCGGCCATGATCGGCTGGTTTGGCTGCGCGATGCTGTGTTACGTCACGCCAAAAGAACATCTTGGCCTGCCAAATAAAGATGATGTTAAGCAGGGTCTGATTACCTACAAAATTGCGGCCCATGCCGCAGACCTCGCAAAAGGCCACCCTGGTGCGCAGATACGCGATAACGCCATGTCGAAAGCCCGCTTTGAATTCCGCTGGGAGGATCAGTTTAACCTCGCACTCGACCCGTTCACTGCCCGCGCGTATCACGACGAAACGCTGCCGCAGGAGTCCGGCAAAGTCGCGCACTTCTGTTCCATGTGCGGGCCAAAATTCTGCTCAATGAAAATCTCCCAGGAGGTTCGCGATTTCGCCGCTAAACAAGCCATTGAAGTCGGACTGGAAGATATGTCGCAAACCTTCCGGGCAAAAGGTGGCGAAATTTATCTGCGCCAGGAGGAAGTGTGATGAACAAACCTGCATTTCCCGCTGTGCCGCAGCGGTTGGGTTTATACCCGGTGGTTGATAGCGTTGAATGGATTGAGCGACTGTTGGGAGCAGGCGTGCGCACCATTCAATTGCGCATCAAAGACAAACACGACGATGACGTTGAGGGCGATATTGTTGCGGCCATCAAGTTAAGCCAGCAATACCAAGCTCGCCTATTTATTAACGATTACTGGCGGCTGGCAATAAAACATCGCGCTTACGGCGTGCATCTCGGCCAGGAAGATATGGATGTGGCTAATCTGGATGCTATTCGCGATGCGGGCCTGCGCCTCGGGCTTTCGACACACGACAATATGGAAATGGATCGCGCCCTGATGGCGCGCCCTTCTTACATCGCTTTAGGGCATGTTTTCCCTACCAACACCAAACAAATGCCGTCCGCCCCGCAAGGGCTGGCGCAGCTCGCTGCACATATCAAAACGTTGGGCGATTACCCGACTGTCGCGATTGGCGGGATATGCATTGAGCGCGTTCCCTTCGTGCTAAAAACAGGTGTGGGCGGTGTCGCGGTGGTTAGTGCAATAACTCAGGCTGCTGACTGGCGAGCGGCTACCGCACAGTTGCTGGAACTAGTGGGGGCTGGCGATGAATGATTCCGACTTTATGCGTTACAGCCGCCAGGTGCTATTGGAAGATATCGCCATTGAAGGGCAGCAAAAGCTGCTCGCCAGCAAAGTCTTAATCGTCGGATTAGGCGGGCTGGGTTCCCCGGCGGCGTTGTATTTGGCTGCCGCAGGCGTTGGTACCCTGATTCTCGCCGATGATGACAACGTGCATATCAGTAATTTGCAGCGCCAGATTCTGTTCACCACGCAAGATATCGACCAACCAAAATCGCTGGCCGCCCAACGCCATCTACAACAACTTAATCCTGATATTAAGCTCCAGGTTATTGGCGAGCGTCTGGCTGGAGAAGTGTTGAATCAGGCAGTAAAAAATGCCGATTTGGTACTGGATTGCAGCGACAACATGGCAACGCGCCATGCGATTAACGCCGCCTGCGTCGCACATAACAAACCGCTGATCTCCGCAAGTGCCGTGGGATTTGGTGGGCAACTTATGGTGCTGACGCCGCCATGGGAAAACGGTTGTTACCGCTGCGTGTGGCCTGATGAACACGAACCGGAACGCAACTGCCGCACGGCAGGCATCGTCGGCCCGGTGGTGGGTGTGATGGGCACATTGCAGGCGCTTGAAGCGATAAAACACCTCAGCGGTATGGCTCCGGCTGCGGGTTCTCTACGCCTGTTTGATGCCCGCCAACATAGCTGGCGCACTCTCATCATGCAGAAAGTAGCAGGCTGCCCGGTGTGCGGAGGGCAACATGCGCATCCACTTTAACGACGAACCGATGCAATGCCCGGACAACCTGATGCTGGCGATGCTGCTGGAACAACTCAGTTTATTGAAACCAGGCGTTGCATTAGCGATCAATCAAAGAATCGTTCCACGTGAGCAATGGGAAAACTATTTGTTGAATGATGGCGACAAAATCGTGCTTTTTCAGGCCATAGCCGGGGGTTAAATGCTACAGATTGCTGATAAAACTTTTTCGTCACACCTGTTCACCGGCACCGGGAAATTTGCCTCGCCGCAGTTAATGGCAGAAGCCATTCGCGCCTCAGGTTCGCAATTGGTGACGATGGCGATGAAACGGGTCGATTTGCGTAATCGTAACGATGCGATTCTGGCACCTTTACTCGAAGCCGGCGTGCAATTGCTGCCTAATACTTCAGGTGCTAAGACGGCGGAAGAAGCGATTTTTGCCGCTCAATTGGCTCGCGAGGCGCTCGGTACGCATTGGGTAAAGCTGGAAATTCACCCTGATGCTCGCTACCTGTTGCCCGACCCTATCGAAACGCTGAAAGCTGCGGAACAACTCGTAAAAATGGGGTTTGTGGTACTGCCTTACTGCGGAGCCGATCCGGTTTTGTGTAAACGGCTTGAAGAAGCAGGATGCGCGGCAGTGATGCCACTTGGCGCACCTATCGGTTCAAATCAAGGCTTACAAACGCGAGCGCTGCTGGAAATTATCATCGAACAGGCAAGAGTTCCGGTTGTCGTTGATGCTGGAATTGGCGCACCAAGCCATGCCGCTGAAGCCCTGGAAATCGGGGCTTCAGCGGTGTTGGTTAACACCGCCATTGCCGTGGCGCGTGACCCGGTACAAATGGCGCACGCATTTCGCCTCGCCGTAGAAGCGGGCTTAATTGCAGCGCAGTCTGGTTTAGGAACACGCCATCAGCAGGCTCACGCATCCAGCCCGTTGACGGAGTTTTTGCAATTTAGCCAGGAGAATGCGTGATGGCACAAACCTTCACTGACCGCTGGCGAGAGCTGGACTGGGATGACATTACGCTTCGCATCAACAGTAAAACGGCTGCCGACGTAGAACGTGCGTTGGCAGCACAGAAACTCACACGTGATGATTTCATGGCTTTGCTCTCCCCCGCCACCAGCCAATTTCTGGAACCGCTCGCGCAAAAGGCACAGTATTTAACTCGCCAACGCTTTGGCAACACAGTGAGTTTTTATGTGCCGCTTTATCTGTCAAATCTCTGCGCTAACGATTGTACTTACTGTGGATTTTCCATGAGTAACAAGCTCAAACGTAAAACGCTCAATGCGCCAGAGATTGAACGCGAGTGCGAGGCGATTCGCAAACTGGGCTTTGAGCATTTGCTGTTGGTGACCGGTGAGCATCAGACCAAAGTGGGAATGGATTATTTCCGTCAGCATCTTCCCACCATTCGCCGCCAGTTCAGTTCATTACAAATGGAAGTGCAGCCGCTGGAGGAACACGAATATGTCGAACTGAAAACCCTCGGTCTGGATGGCGTGATGGTTTACCAGGAAACTTATCACCAGGCGGTATACGCGCAGCACCATCTACGGGGCAATAAGCAGGATTTCTTCTGGCGCCTGGAAACACCCGACAGATTGGGTCGGGCAGGAATAGACAAAATCGGTCTTGGTGCGTTAATCGGATTATCAGACAGCTGGCGCACCGACTGTTTTATGGTTGCTGAACATCTTCTGTGGCTACAGCAAAATTATTGGCAAAGCCGCTTTTCGATTTCATTTCCGCGATTACGCCCGTGCGCAGGCGGGGTGGAACCCGCATCTGTGATGACGGAAAGCCAGCTTGTGCAGGTGATATGTGCATTTCGTCTGCTCGCCCCTGACGTTGAGCTTTCACTTTCTACGCGCGAATCTCCGTGGTTCCGGGACAACATGATTCCACTCGCCATAAACAACGTCAGTGCGTTTTCAAAAACGCAGCCTGGCGGCTACGCCGATAATCATCCTGAACTCGAGCAGTTTGCTCCACATGATGGGCGCACTCCAGTCGAAGTGGCTGAGGCATTAACGCGCTCAGGTTTACAACCGGTGTGGAAAGATTGGGATCGTTTTCTGGGAAGAACCTTGCAGTAATGTAACCGGTTTCAGCCCTGATCAGTTTCTTTTGTGATACCTCACACACAATCATCGTAAAGCGGTTGTTGTAGCGAGGCGTCACGGATAATTATCAGTGTATCGAACGGACACTGAGAGCAGATCTATGAAGAATATCGTTTTGTGTTGTGCAGCGGGTATGTCGACTAGCATTTTAGTCCAGCGCATGAAGGACGCCGCTCAGAAGAAAGGTATTGAAGTCTCTATCAAGGCTGTGCCAGTTGCCGAGTTCAAAGACAACATCGACACAGCGGATATTGTGCTGTTGGGTCCACAAGTTAAGTATGAGCATGCAAAACTACAGGCGATCGCAGAGCCGATGGGTAAAACCGTTGCGGTCATCGACATGATGGATTACGGCATGATGAAAGGTGATGTCGTACTGGATAAAGCTTTGAAAATGATGGAGTCATAAGACGTGGAAGATTTAGAATCGATTATCATGGAATTGTTGGTCAATGCAGGTAGCGCACGCAGCCAGGCACTGACAGCTCTGCAAATGGCACGTAAAGGTGATTTCGCAGCGGCTCAACAAGCGATGGAAGAATCTCGTGAGTTTGTGAAACATGCACACAAAATTCAGACCCAGCTCATCGGGCTGGATGAAGGCACCGGCAAACTGCCAGTGAACCTGATTACCGTACACTCTCAGGATCACCTGATGAATGCGATGGTTATCCAGGATTTAGCCGAAGACATGATTGAATTGTACCGCCGTCTGCCGTTAGCTAACTGATTTTTCGTTCCTTTCAGTTTTAACGCTTCAGATTTCAGGCATAAAAAAACCGCTCTTTCGAGCGGTTTTTGTTTTTGGCGTCTCTAACGATTAATCGTTATCGTTACCGCCCAGATTACCTGCATTCAGCAATTCTGCCAGGCTGGCAGTTGCATCTGCTGCAGTTACCTGAGGTACAACTGGCGCTTCGCCCGCTGCACGACGGCGCATACGATCCTGGTGATACGCATAACCCGTACCAGCTGGGATCAGACGACCCACGATAACGTTCTCTTTCAGGCCGCGCAGTTCGTCACGTTTACCCGCAACGGCTGCTTCGGTAAGCACACGAGTTGTCTCCTGGAACGATGCCGCGGAGATGAAGGACTCGGTTGCCAGAGAGGCTTTGGTGATACCCAGCAGATCACGTGAGAAGGACACGTTAATCTTGCCGTTCGCTTCCAGTTCGCGGTTAGCGATCTTGACGCGAGAGTATTCAGCCTGCTCACCTTCCAGGAAGTCAGAGCTACCAGCGTTAACGATGGTTGCTTTACGCAACATCTGACGCACGATGACTTCGATGTGTTTATCGTTAATCTTAACGCCTTGCAGACGGTAAACGTCCTGCACTTCGTTGGTGATGTAACGAGTCACAGCATACACGCCACGCAGACGCAGAATGTCATGCGGAGATTCTGGACCATCGGAAACAACGTCACCGCGTTCTACAACTTCGCCTTCGAACACGTTCAGCTGACGCCACTTAGGAATCATCTCTTCGTAAGCATCGCTGCCGTCGAGTGGAGAGATTACCAGACGGCGTTTGCCTTTGGTTTCTTTACCGAACGAGATGATCCCGCTGATTTCAGCAAGGATAGCAGGCTCTTTCGGACGACGTGCTTCGAACAGGTCAGCAACGCGTGGCAGACCACCGGTGATGTCCTTGGTACCACTGGATTCCTGAGGAATACGCGCCAGCGCGTCACCAGAGTGAATCTGAGTACCATCTTCCAACTGAACAATCGCTTTACCAGGCAGGAAGTACTGAGCTGGCATATCTGTACCAGGAATCAGAACGTCGTTGCCTTGAGCATCAACAATTTTCAGTGCTGGACGCAGATCTTTACCACCCGCAGTACGTTCTGCAGAATCCAGAACAACCAGAGATGACAGACCTGTCAGTTCGTCAGTTTGACGAGTAATGGTCTGGCCGTCGATCATGTCAGTAAAGCGGATGAAACCACTTACTTCAGAAACAACTGGCATGGTGTGCGGATCCCAGTTTGCTACGGTTTCGCCCGCTGCAATCTGCTCGCCATCACCTTTGCCCATTACCGCACCGTAAGGAACTTTATAGCTCTCTTTAGTACGACCGAATTCATCAATCAGTTTCAGTTCAGTGTTACGAGAAGTCACTACCAGTTTACCGGCAGAGTTCACAACCGACTTCGCGTTGCTGAGCTTGATGCTACCTTTGTTCTTAACCTGAATGCTGGATTCAGCAGCAGAACGAGATGCCGCACCACCGATGTGGAACGTACGCATCGTCAACTGAGTACCAGGTTCACCGATGGACTGTGCCGCGATAACCCCGATTGCTTCACCTTTGTTGATGATGTGGCCACGAGCCAGGTCACGACCATAGCAGTGCGCACATACGCCGAAGTCGGTTTCACAACCCACAACAGAACGTACTTTCACGCTATCAACAGAGTTAGCTTCTAACAGGTCACACATTTGCTCATGGAGCAGAGTGTTACGTGTGATCAGGATATCAGCAGTACCAGGTTTCAGTACGTCTTCAGCCGTTACACGACCCAATACGCGGTCACGCAGTGGCTCTTTAACGTCGCCGCCTTCGATAACCGGAGTCATCGTGATACCTTCGAGGGTGCCACAATCGTCTTCGGTAACAACCAGATCCTGCGCAACGTCAACCAGACGACGCGTCAGATAACCGGAGTTCGCAGTTTTCAGTGCGGTATCCGCCAGACCTTTACGAGCACCGTGCGTGGAGATGAAGTACTGGAGTACGTTCAGACCTTCACGGAAGTTCGCGGTGATTGGCGTTTCGATGATGGAGCCATCTGGCTTAGCCATCAGACCACGCATACCAGCCAACTGACGAATCTGTGCCGCAGAACCACGAGCACCGGAGTCGGCCATCATGTAAATGCTGTTGAAGGAAACTTGCTGCTCTTCGACGCCGTCACGGTTAATAACGGATTCAGTTTGCAGGTTGTCCATCATCGCTTTGGATACACGATCGTTCGCCGCAGCCCAGATATCGATAACTTTGTTATAACGCTCGCCCGCTGTTACCAGACCGGACTGGAACTGTTCCTGAATCTCAGCAACTTCAGCTTCCGCTTCAGAGATGATTTCAGTTTTCTTAGCTGGGATGACCATGTCATCGATACCAACAGAAACACCTGAACGCGCTGCATAAGCAAAGCCGGTGTACATAGTTTGGTCAGCAAAGATTACTGTCGGTTTCAGACCCAGAATGCGGTAACAAGTGTTCAGCATTTTGGAAATGGCTTTCTTACCCAACGCCTGGTTGATGATGGAGTAAGGCAGGCCTTTCGGTACGATCATCCACAAAATCGCACGACCAACGGTGGTGTCGATAATGCTGGTTTTCGCAACGAATTGTTCGTTTTCGTCTTTTTCGTACTCGGTGATACGCACTTTTACACGCGCATGCAGAGAGGCCAGACCTGCGCGATAAATACGCTCAGCTTCTTTAGGGCCAGTCAGCACCATGCCTTCGCCTTTGGCGTTAACACAGTCACGGGTCATGTAGTACAGACCCAATACAACGTCCTGAGAAGGAACGATGATTGGCTCGCCGTTCGCTGGTGACAGGATGTTGTTGGTAGACATCATCAGCGCACGCGCTTCCAACTGAGCTTCAAGCGTCAGTGGAACGTGTACCGCCATCTGGTCACCATCGAAGTCGGCGTTATATGCCGCACAAACCAGCGGGTGAAGCTGGATAGCTTTACCTTCGATCAGTACTGGCTCAAATGCCTGGATACCCAAACGGTGCAGAGTTGGTGCACGGTTCAGCAGTACCGGGTGTTCGCGGATAACTTCGTCCAGGATATCCCAAACGACAGCTTCTTCGCGCTCAACCATTTTCTTCGCAGCTTTAATAGTGGTAGCAAGACCACGCAGTTCCAGCTTGCCGTAGATGAACGGTTTGAACAGCTCCAGTGCCATTTTCTTAGGCAGACCGCACTGATGCAGACGCAGGTATGGACCTACGGTGATTACAGAACGACCGGAGTAGTCAACACGTTTACCCAACAAGTTCTGACGGAAACGACCCTGCTTACCTTTGATCATATCGGCCAAAGATTTCAGAGGACGCTTGTTAGAACCCGTGATCGCACGGCCGCGACGGCCGTTATCCAGCAGGGCATCTACCGCTTCTTGCAACATACGTTTTTCGTTACGTACGATGATGTCAGGAGCAGCCAGATCCAGCAGGCGTTTCAAACGGTTGTTACGGTTGATAACGCGACGATACAGATCGTTCAGATCTGACGTTGCGAAACGACCGCCATCCAGCGGAACTAATGGACGCAGATCTGGCGGCAGAACCGGCAGAACTGTCAGGATCATCCACTCTGGTTTGTTACCAGACTGAACGAACGCTTCCAGCAGTTTGATACGCTTGGTCAGCTTTTTACGTTTGGTTTCGGAGTTGGTTTCGTTCAGCTCTTCGCGCAGAGTTTCACACTCTTGCTCCAGATCCATGTTTTTCAACAGGGCCTGAATAGCTTCCGCACCCATCTTCGCATCGAATTCGTCACCGAACTCTTCCAGCGCATCCAGATACTGCTCTTCAGTCAGGATCTGACGGCGCTCGAGGTTGGTCATACCGCCTTCGATTACCACATAAGATTCGAAGTAAAGTACACGTTCGATATCACGCAGTGGCATATCCAGCAGCAAGCCGATACGAGACGGCAGTGACTTCAGGAACCAAATGTGTGCAGTTGGGGAAGCCAGCTCGATGTGACCCATGCGCTCACGGCGCACTTTAGTTTGGGTGACTTCAACGCCGCACTTCTCACAAATTACACCACGGTGTTTCAGGCGCTTGTACTTACCGCACAGGCACTCATAGTCTTTCACTGGCCCAAAAATACGAGCACAGAACAGACCGTCACGTTCTGGTTTGAACGTACGATAGTTAATGGTTTCCGGCTTTTTAACTTCGCCGAACGACCATGAACGAATCATGTCTGGCGATGCCAGAGCAATTTTGATCGCATCAAACTCTTCGGTCTTAGTTTGCGCTTTCAGAAACTTAAGTAAGTCTTTCACGGATTAGCTCCCGTCGGAGTGAGACTTCTCAGAGACGTCCGGTGTGACCCGGACATCCTGTAACCAGTACAGCAGATACGAGTGATTACTCGCCTTCCAGCTCGATGTTAATACCCAGCGAACGGATTTCTTTCAACAGAACGTTGAAGGATTCCGGCATGCCTGGTTCCATCTGATGGTTACCATCCACGATGTTTTTATACATCTTGGTACGGCCATTAACGTCATCAGACTTAACAGTCAGCATTTCCTGCAGGGTATAAGCAGCACCGTAAGCTTCCAGTGCCCACACTTCCATCTCACCGAAGCGCTGACCACCGAACTGAGCCTTACCACCCAGCGGCTGCTGAGTAACCAGGCTATAAGAACCGGTAGAACGCGCGTGCATTTTGTCATCAACCAAGTGGTTCAGTTTCAGCATGTACATGTAACCTACGGTTACTGGACGCTCAAACTGCTCACCGCTACGGCCGTCGAACAGTGTGATCTGGCCGGAAGTCGGCAGGTCACCCAGTTTCAGCAGCTCTTTGATTTCCGACTCTTTTGCACCGTCGAAGACAGGAGTAGCAATCGGCATACCTTTTTTCAGGTTCTCAGCCAGACGCAGAACTTCATCGTCGGTGAAGGTGTTCAGGTCAACTTTCTGACGAACATCTGAACCCAAATCGTATGCTTTCTGGATAAATTCGCGCAGCTTGGAAACTTCTTCGTGCTTCTTCAGCATGGCATTGATTTTCTCGCCGATGCCTTTAGCAGCCATACCCAAGTGGGTTTCCAGAATCTGACCGATGTTCATACGAGATGGTACGCCCAACGGGTTCAGTACGATGTCTACAGGCGTGCCGTTTTCATCGTAAGGCATATCTTCGATCGGGTTGATCTTGGAGATAACACCTTTGTTCCCGTGACGACCTGCCATCTTGTCACCAGGTTGGATCTGACGTTTAACGGCCAGATACACTTTAACGATTTTCAGCACGCCAGGTGCCAGGTCATCGCCCTGAGTGATTTTGCGGCGCTTAGCTTCAAGTTTCTTCTCAAACTCGTGCTTCAGCTCGTCGTACTGCTCTGCCAGCTGTTCCAGCTGGTTTTGCTTCTCTTCGTCAGTCAGACCCAGTTCCAACCAGCGATCGCGTGGCAATTTGTCGAGCTTCTCAGCTTCAACACCGCCAGCAACCAGCACAGCATGGATACGAGCAAACAGACCAGCTTCAAAGATTTGCAGTTCTTCAGTCAGGTCTTTCTTCGCCTGCTTCAGTTGCATTTCTTCGATTTCCAGCGCGCGCTTGTCTTTTTCCACGCCATCGCGGGTAAAGACCTGCACATCGATAATGGTACCGGAAACGCCGTTTGGTACGCGCAGAGAAGAGTCTTTAACGTCAGACGCTTTCTCACCGAAGATTGCACGCAGCAGTTTCTCTTCTGGAGTCAGCTGGGTTTCACCTTTAGGCGTTACCTTACCAACCAGAATGTCACCACCGGTCACTTCAGCACCGATATAAACGATACCGGATTCATCCAGTTTGGAGAGAGCAGCTTCACCCACGTTAGGGATATCAGCGGTGATCTCTTCTGGCCCCAGCTTGGTGTCACGAGACACACATGCCAGTTCCTGGATGTGAATAGTTGTGAAACGATCTTCCTGAACAACACGCTCGGATACGAGGATGGAGTCTTCGAAGTTGTAACCGTTCCACGGCATGAACGCTACGCGCATGTTCTGGCCAAGAGCCAGTTCACCGAGGTCAGTAGACGGACCGTCTGCCAACACGTCGCCACGTTCAACTGGCTCACCCAGAGACACACAAGGCATCTGGTTGATACAAGTGTTCTGGTTAGAACGGGTATATTTGGTCAGGTTGTAGATGTCGATACCAGCTTCACCAGCCAGCATTTCGTCTTCGTTAACTTTAATAACGATACGAGACGCATCAACGTACTGAACAGTACCGCCACGTTTAGCAACCGCAGTAACACCGGAGTCAACGGCAACAGCACGTTCCATACCAGTACCAACCAGCGGCTTATCAGCGCGCAGAGTTGGAACGGCCTGACGTTGCATGTTCGCACCCATCAATGCACGGTTGGCGTCATCGTGTTCCAGGAACGGGATCAGGGACGCACCGACGGAAACCACCTGTTGGGTGGAAACGTCCATGTAGTCAACCTGGTCGTTGCTGAACAAGCTTGATTCGCCTTTGCTACGGCAAGTTACAAGGTCGTCAACGAAACGGCCTTCTTCGTCCAGGTTGGTGTTCGCCTGAGCGATAACGTAGTTACCTTCTTCAATAGCAGAAAGGTAATGAATCTCGTCAGTCACAACACCTTCAACAACGCGACGATACGGAGTTTCTAAGAAACCGTATTCGTTAGTCTGTGCATACACAGACAGGGAGTTGATCAGACCGATGTTTGGACCTTCAGGGGTTTCGATTGGACATACACGACCGTAGTGGGTTGGGTGTACGTCACGTACTTCGAAGCCTGCACGCTCACGGGTCAAACCACCCGGGCCGAGTGCGGAGATACGACGTTTGTGCGTAATCTCAGACAACGGGTTGTTCTGGTCCATGAACTGAGACAGCTGGCTGGAACCGAAGAACTCTTTAACCGCAGCAGAGATAGGCTTAGCGTTGATCATATCCTGAGGCATCAGGGTATCGAGGTCGCCTAACGACAGACGCTCTTTAACCGCACGCTCAACACGAACCAGGCCAACACGGAATTGGTTTTCCGCCATTTCGCCTACGGAACGGATACGACGGTTGCCGAGGTGGTCGATATCATCCACTTCGCCCTGGCCGTTACGAATACCGATCAGCTTACGCATTACCTGGATGATGTCGTCTTTGCTCAGGATACCTGAACCTTCGATTTCATCACGCAGCAGGGAACGGTTGAACTTCATACGACCAACCGCTGACAAGTCATAACGGTCTTCGGAGAAGAACAGGTTCTCGAACAGGTTTTCAGCCGCTTCGCGAGTTGGTGGCTCGCCAGGACGCATCATGCGATAGATTTCAACCAGCGCGCTTAAGCGATCGCTGGTTGGGTCGACACGGATGGTCTCAGAAATGTATGCACCGTGATCCAGATCGTTGGTAAACAGCGTTTCGATACGCTTATGACCACACTGGCTCAGCTTAGCCAACAGATCCAAAGACAGTTCCATGTTCGCCGGGCAAATCAGTTCGCCAGTCGATGCATCAACGTAGTCTTTAGCCGCGACTTTACCAGCAATGTATTCAACCGGAACTTCGATAAGCTTAATATCGTCTTTTTCCAGCTGACGAATATGGCGCGCAGTAATACGGCGGCCTTTTTCGACATATATTTTGCCGTCAGCTTCGATGTCAAAGGATGCAGTCTCACCACGAAGGCGTTCTGGCACCAATTCCATCTGCAGCTTGTTGTCGCGGATTTCGAAATTAACTTTCTCAAAGAACAGATCAAGAATCTGCTCCGTGGTGAACTGTAACGCACGCAGAATAATGGTCGCTGGCAATTTGCGGCGACGGTCAATACGTACGAACAAGTTATCTTTCGGGTCGAATTCGAAATCCAGCCAGGAACCACGGTAAGGGATGATACGTGCGTTATACAGCACCTTCCCTGAAGAGTGGGTTTTACCTTTGTCACTATCGAAGAACACGCCTGGGCTACGGTGTAACTGAGAAACGATAACACGCTCAGTACCGTTGATAACGAAGGTGCCGTTATCAGTCATGAGTGGAATTTCACCCATGTAGACTTCTTGTTCTTTAATATCTTTAACGGTGCCTTCCGGCGCTTCACGCTCGTAGATCACCAGACGCAGTTTTACGCGCAGGGGAGCGGAATACGTCACGCCGCGGATCTGACATTCTTTAACGTCAAATACCGGCTCACCCAGACGATAGCTCACATATTGCAGCTCAGAGTTACCACTGTAGCTTGCAATAGGGAACACGGAACGGAAAGCCGCTTCCAGACCGTACTGGCCTTCAGGATCTTGCTCGATGAACTTCTGGAACGAGTCAAGCTGGATAGAAAGGAGATAAGGAATGTCCAAAACTTGTGGACGCTTTCCAAAATCCTTACGAATACGTTTTTTCTCGGTATAGGAGTAAACCATAGGGTTCCTCAGCTCGCTGACAAGTCGACCCATCTGCCCGACAAGGGGACAGTTTGTGCAACACTATTTTGTGGACCGGAAAGTGGAACACTTTCCGCAATACCTGTTTCTATCACTCTTAAACCATTTCGCTACGCTTTACCCCGGAACTCCCGGAATAGAAAGTCGTAGTATATTAAGTCGTAGATAGAGACAAGCATTGAAAGGCAACCAGCAGTCAAACAGTGTGAAATGCTACTGGTACCCTACAGCGCAAAAAGGCTGGTGACTAAAAAGTCACCAGCCATCAGCCTAATATCTCAGGCTGCAACCGGAAAGGTTGGCTTATTTAACTTCAACTTCAGCGCCAGCTTCTTCCAGAGATTTTTTCAGAGCTTCTGCGTCATCTTTGCTCACGCCTTCTTTCAGCGCAGCTGGAGCGGATTCAACCAGGTCTTTAGCTTCTTTCAAGCCCAGGCCAGTTGCGCTACGTACTGCTTTGATAACGGCAACTTTGTTAGCGCCAGCAGCTTTCAGAATAACGTCGAACTCAGTTTTCTCTTCTACAGCTTCAGCAGCAGCAGCAGGGCCTGCAACAGCAGCAGCAGCGGAAACACCGAATTTTTCTTCCATTGCAGAAATCAGTTCAACAATGTCCATTACAGACATAGCGGATACTGCTTCAATGATTTGATCTTTAGTGATAGACATAACAATTGTTCCTGAAAATCAGAATAAGTTTATACGTAAGCAAATGCGTGAGAAAGAAAAGTGCTATTAAGCAGCTTCTTTCTGATCGCGTACAGCAGCCAGAGTGCGAACCAGTTTGCCTGCAGAGGCTTCTTTCATGGTTGCCATCAGGCGTGCGATTGCTTCTTCGTAAGTTGGCAGAGTTGCCAGGCGATCGATCTGGGCCGCCGGGATCAGCTCACCTTCAAAGGCTGCAGCTTTAACCTCGAATTTTGCATTCGCTTTAGCGAATTCTTTGAACAGACGAGCAGCAGCGCCCGGGTGTTCCATAGAATATGCAATCAAGGTTGGACCAACAAACGTGTCTTTCAGGCACTCAAACTGAGTACCTTCAACAACGCGGCGCAGCAGGGTGTTACGAACAACACGCATGTAAACGCCAGCTTCACGACCTGCTTTACGCAGTTCAGTCATTTTACCTACGGTAACGCCACGGGAATCCGCAACAACCGCAGACAGCGCACCTTTGGCTACTTCGCTGACTTCAGCAACAATCGCTTGTTTGTCTTGAAGATTTAAAGCCATTAGCTTTGCTCCTGGATATTAGCCGGGGTTGCCCCCGGAACTCACTTCATTCATCACCAAAACGATAATGAACGTCGAAATACGGTGAGCAGAAACAAGCCAAAGACTATCAAAAATATTCTTCAGGTTCTGTCACCGTCTACGCAGGCAATTAAGTCTCTTGCGAAACACCTGCGGTCTTGGACGGAGGCCTGGATAAGGCCAGGCTCCAACCGAAAATTCTTTGTGCCCTGCATTGCAAGGCAACGGGCGTAAGATTTTAGACTAATCTTTCGCCCGCGTAAAGCAGTGAATCTTAGTTCACTACTGCGCTCAGACCAGACTGGTCGATCGCAACACCTGCACCCATAGTGGTAGACAGGCTAACTTTCTTAATGAAAACGCCTTTAGCTTGAGTTGGTTTAGCTTTTTTCAGCGCAACCAGCAGAGCTTCCAGGTTTTCTTTCAGTTTGTCAGTGTCAAAATCCACTTTACCGATGGTGGTGTGAATGATGCCGTTTTTGTCGTTACGGTAACGAACCTGACCCGCTTTAGCGTTCTTAACCGCTTCAGCAACGTTAGGAGTTACAGTACCAACTTTCGGGTTAGGCATCAGGCCACGTGGACCCAGTACCTGGCCCAGCTGGCCAACAACGCGCATTGCATCTGGAGATGCGATAACAACGTCGAAGTTCATTTCGCCTTTTTTGATCTGGTCAGCCAGATCTTCCATACCTACCAGCTCAGCGCCAGCAGCTTTAGCTGCTTCAGCGTTAGGGCCTTGGGCAAATACGGCTACGCGAACTGAACGGCCAGTACCGTGCGGCAGTACAGTTGCACCACGTACGTTCTGGTCAGATTTACGAGCGTCGATGCCGAGGTTTACAGCAACGTCAACGCTTTCTACGAATTTCGCAGTGGCCAGCTCTTTCAGCAGGGCAACGGCTTCGTTGATGTCATACTGTTTAGTTACATCAACTTTGTCACGGATCACGCGCATGCGCTTGGTCAGTTTAGCCATTTCTTAATCCTCCACTACCAGGCCCATGGAACGAGCAGTACCTTCGATGGAGCGAGTCATCGCTTCAACGTCAGAACCAGTCATGTCCGCAGCTTTGGTTTCTGCGATTTCACGCACCTGAGCACGGGTCACTTTACCCACTTTGTCTTTGTTCGGCTTACCGGAACCAGACTTGATACCTGCAGCTTTCTTCAACAGAACAGCAGCCGGTGGAGTTTTAGTAACGAAGGTGAAAGAACGGTCAGCATAAACGGTAATAACAACCGGAATTGGCAGACCTTTCTCCAGGGATTCAGTTTTTGCGTTGAACGCTTTACAGAATTCCATGATGTTCACACCTTGCTGACCCAGAGCTGGACCAACTGGTGGACTTGGGTTCGCCATACCAGCTGCAACTTGCAGCTTGACGTAGGCTTGTACTTTCTTAGCCATCTTAATTTCCTCTAGTGGGTTATAGCGCCTTACAGAATGAAGGCTCCCCGTGAATAAATCGTTTTACGTGTACGAGACCCGTAAAAACAAAAGGCGCGAAATTGTAGTTCAATCTCGCGCCTTGTGCAACGAATAATCGCTGCTTTTACAACCTGATTATTAGGCTTTCTCTACTTGAGCAAAATCAAGCTCAACCGGCGTAGCACGACCGAAGATAGATACAGAAACCTTCAAGCGGCTCTTTTCGTAATCTACTTCTTCAACTACACCGTTAAAGTCTGCAAACGGGCCATCGCTGACACGTACCATCTCGCCTGGCTCAAACAACGTTTTAGGACGCGGTTTATCACCAACCTGCTGCAGGCGGTTCATAATCGCATCAACTTCTTTATCGCTGATTGGTGCAGGACGGTCAGAAGTACCGCCAATGAATCCCATTACGCGCGGAACGCTACGCACTAAGTGCCAGCTCGCGTCGTTCATAACCATCTGGACCAGAACATAGCCCGGGAAGAATTTACGCTCGCTTTTGCGACGTTGGCCACCACGAATTTCGACGACTTCTTCAGTCGGAACCATGACTTCGCCAAACAACTCTTCCATGTTGTGCAATTTGATATGCTCACGCAGCGATGTTGCTACGCGGCCTTCAAAACCGGAAAACGCCTGAACGACGTACCAGCGCATTTTAGGGGCTTCAGACATCTCAGAACCTCAGGCCAGTAATAAAAGAAACCAGGCGGACAAGAATACCATCCAGCCCCCACAAAATCAGTGACATTACAGCGGTAACTGCTGCCACGATTAAGGTGGTGTGTAAAGTTTCCTGGCGAGTTGGCCAAATCACTTTACGAACTTCGGTTCTCGCTTCGCGGGCGAAAGCAACAGTAGCTTTGCCTTTCGTCGTTAACAGCGCGACACCACCCGCTGCAGCAATCAGAACAACCACTGCCAGGGCACGCAGAGGCAGAGATACATCACGATAAATGTAGTTGCCCACGATCGCCACAATCAGCAGAGCAGCAACTGCCAGCCATTTCATCGCTTCCAGGCCGCGCCCGCTTCCTTGAGCTTCGGTATTCGCACTCATAAACCAACCCGTCACAGTAATTCAGACAAACATTTTTGCCCCGCATATGCGAGGCAAAACCAAACCGAATGGCAATTTTTCAGGCACTATTCGGTATAACGCCTTCTTCAGAGCCTGTCTCAGCAATGATTATGAGTAAAAAATCACTGATGAGCCAGGTTCTGGGCAGAGAGCGTACAAAAAGGGCATCAAATGATGCCCTTTTCTTGCGCGTTGCGTCAAATGTTATCAGCGATTAAGCGATAACTTTAGCAACAACGCCTGCACCTACAGTACGGCCGCCTTCACGGATTGCGAAACGCAGACCGTCGTCCATTGCGATTGGGTGGATCAGGGTAACAACCATTTGAATGTTGTCGCCCGGCATTACCATCTCAACGCCTTCTGGCAGTTCGATGGTGCCAGTCACGTCAGTTGTACGGAAGTAGAACTGTGGACGGTAGCCTTTGAAGAACGGAGTATGACGGCCGCCTTCATCTTTGGACAGGATATAAACTTCTGATTCGAACTGAGTGTGCGGCTTGATAGAGCCTGGCTTAGCCAGAACCTGACCACGTTCGATATCTTCACGTTTAATACCACGCAGCAGAACACCAACGTTCTCACCAGCACGGCCTTCGTCCAGCAGTTTGCGGAACATTTCAACGCCAGTACAGGTAGATTTCACGGTATCTTTGATACCAACGATTTCTACTTCTTCACCAACTTTAATGATACCACGCTCTACACGACCAGTAACAACAGTACCACGGCCGGAGATGGAGAATACGTCTTCGATTGGCAGCAGGAATGGCTTGTCGATAGCACGCTCTGGTTCTGGGATGTAGTTATCCAGGTGACCAGCCAGCTCGATGATTTTAGCTTCCCACTCTGCTTCGCCTTCCAGCGCTTTCAGAGCTGAACCACGAACCACTGGGATGTCGTCGCCCGGGAAATCATAAGCAGACAGAAGTTCACGAACTTCCATTTCTACCAGTTCCAGCAGCTCTTCGTCATCAACCATGTCACATTTGTTCATGAACACGATCATGAATGGAACGCCAACCTGGCGACCCAGCAGGATGTGCTCACGAGTCTGTGGCATCGGGCCATCAGTCGCAGCAACAACCAGGATAGCGCCGTCCATCTGAGCAGCACCGGTGATCATGTTTTTAACGTAGTCGGCGTGCCCTGGGCAGTCAACGTGCGCGTAGTGACGAGTCGGGGTGTCATATTCAACGTGGGAAGTGTTGATGGTGATACCACGAGCTTTTTCTTCTGGTGCGTTATCGATCTGGTCGAATGCGCGTGCAGAACCGCCGTAGGTTTTAGCCAGAACGGTAGTGATTGCTGCAGTCAGAGTAGTTTTACCATGGTCAACGTGGCCGATAGTACCGACGTTGACGTGCGGTTTTGTACGTTCAAATTTTTCTTTAGACATCGATTGTCCCTCTAAGACACGGATAAATCGGTGATATCACCACATCAACCAGGCTAAAGCCTGAATTTGTTGAATTCATTAACAGAAGAGAAACAGGGAGGATAAAGGAGGTGGTGCTGATAGGCAGATTCGAACTGCCGACCTCACCCTTACCAAGGGTGCGCTCTACCAACTGAGCTATATCAGCACATCTGGAGCGGGCAGTGGGAATCGAACCCACATCATCAGCTTGGAAGGCTGAGGTAATAGCCATTATACGATGCCCGCACTCTGGAACTCGGCTACCTGCTTGAATTCTGTATTGACCTGAGAAGAAGCTTCTCAGTATTCGAGTCGACTAGTTGGATCTCGTCGCCTCGGGCTACGCATAGCGCAGCCTGAAAATGGTGGTGGGGGAAGGATTCGAACCTTCGAAGTCGATGACGGCAGATTTACAGTCTGCTCCCTTTGGCCGCTCGGGAACCCCACCAAGCACTTGATGGTGCCGACTACCGGAATCGAACTGGTGACCTACTGATTACAAGTCAGTTGCTCTACCTACTGAGCTAAGTCGGCATCAAGTAGCGCGCATTCTAGGAAGACCGGCTCCGTGATGCAACAAAAAAATTAAAGAAAATGCACTACCGCTTATATTTTGCGCGATAGCTCGTAAAAATGGTGGATTAATAAACGTCACGGTGTGATTTTTGTACATGAAATCCAACACGGCGACCCTCGACTTACCGCACAGTTGCACCTATTACCATGCGAAATGCCCTTTTTAATGCCCTACGATTACGCAAATATCCTTTCATATGCGTTGAGATGGCAGTTATAGCGACTTCTGCGGCGTTGGATCACTTCTTACCTTAGGGATGTGCCCACATACGGAGAACTCATCAATCGCAAATCATCGAGAGCTATTGTTGTGGATCTCCAGGCAAGTACACCAGCCTAAACATTCTTTCGTTCGCAAGCTTATATTCTCCGTTAATCAATTTGTGCAGCGCATAGCGCGTTAATGGTCCGGACCCAGGTGATGTTTTCCTCTGAAAGCATCACCACTATGTTTTTTTCTTATTATTATCCCCCATCTGGTGTTACCCTCCTGCCCATTGTGAAAAGATATATACGTTGCACGCCTTTGATTACCTGAGATGAGTCTCCTTTTCTCAGTCCGCGTACTACGTTCATTTTTGTCCTGAATTACAGGCAGAAGCATGCTTATGAGTAATAAAGAGCAAATGTTGACGACTCCTTATATGCAGTTCAACCGCAACCAATGGGCAGCTTTACGCGACTCAGTGCCGATGACCTTGACTGAAGGTGAAATCGCACGGTTGAAAGGTATCAATGAGGATCTCTCTTTAGAGGAAGTGGCAGAGATTTATCTGCCCCTTTCACGTCTATTGAATTTCTATATCAGTTCGAACTTACGCCGCCAGGCAGTACTTGAGCAGTTCCTTGGTACGAATGGGCAGCGTATTCCGTACGTCATTAGTATCGCGGGGAGTGTTGCGGTAGGTAAAAGTACTACTGCTCGTGTGTTACAAGCCTTGCTTAGCCGCTGGCCTGAGCATCGTCGCGTAGAGTTAATTACGACTGATGGGTTTCTACATCCTAATAAAGTGTTGAAAGAACGCAATCTGATGAAGAAAAAGGGATTCCCGCAATCCTATGATATGCATCGTTTGGTGAAATTCGTTTCTGATATTAAATCAGGCGCGCCGAATGTGACCGCACCGGTTTACTCGCATCTTATTTATGATGTCATTCCCGATGGGGATAAAACAGTTGCTCAGCCTGATATTTTAATTCTTGAAGGATTGAATGTTTTACAGAGCGGCATGGATTACCCACACGACCCACATCATGTGTTTGTATCGGACTTTGTCGACTTCTCTATATATGTCGATGCACCTGAAGATCTGCTCCAGGATTGGTATATCACTCGCTTCCTGAAATTCCGTGAAGGTGCTTTTACCGACCCTGATTCTTATTTCCACAGCTACGCCAAGCTTTCAGAAGATGAAGCTGTTAACGTCGCATTACAACTTTGGAAAGAGATAAACTGGCGGAATTTAAAAGAAAATATACTGCCTACGCGTGAGCGCGCTAGCCTGATAATGACGAAGAGTTCGAATCATGAAGTCGAGTGTGTTCGACTGAGAAAATAAAAAATGGGGGAGCACCCCCATTTTTTTAATTAACGCCGCGTAAAGAGATTTCACCACCGACCCAAGGTTTAATTACTCCATCCTGCTCTAATAGCAATCCACCTTGTTCATTAATTCCTCTGGAAATTCCGTGAATTTCTCTTTCACCTATTATTAACTTCACCTGACGATTAATAAAGTTATCGAGTGATTCCCAGCGAGGAAGAAAAGGAACTAAACCTTCATCTTCAAATAATTGTAATGCCTTACGTAACTCTTTTATTATTTTAATTGCTAATGCATTACGATCTATATTAATTCCAGCTTCCTGGAGATTAATCCAGCTTTGATTAATGACATCGATAGCCACATTCCGCATTGCAAGGTTAATCCCTGCGCCAATTACAATTTGGGCTGCATCACCCGTTTTACCGGTCAACTCCACCAGAATACCAGCTAGCTTACGATCGTTGAGATAGAGATCATTTGGCCATTTCACCCTGACATTTTCTGCACCTAGATCTTGCAGAACTTCGGCCATAACAATTCCAATAACAAGACTTAAGCCCACCGCAGCTGCTGGCCCTTGTTCAAGTCGCCAGTACATAGACAGGTAGAGATTGGCACCAAAAGGTGAAAACCATTGGCGCCCACGACGACCACGACCCGCCTGCTGGTATTCAGCAATGCACGCATCTCCAGACTGAAGTGTATCTAACCTCTCGAGTAAATACTGATTCGTCGAGTCAATCACTGGGAGTACTGCAATTGATCCCGTATCAATCTGTGACTTTATCAGCTCTTCATTAAGTAACTGGATAGGATCCGGCAGGCTGTATCCTTTGCCTGGTACGGTAAAAACATCCACACCCCAGTCTCTTAGTGTTTGAATATGCTTATTAATAGCCGCTCGGCTCATACCAAGCTGCTCACCTAAATGTTCGCCAGAATGAAACTCACCATCAGAAAGAATGCTAATCAGCGTTAGAGGAATTTTGTTATCTTTCATGCAATGGTCTCCACAGCGCTAACCTCTCCAGATAGCCCGATAAAGCGGACTTCCGGTTCCAGCCACACATTAAATTTTTCTCCAACGCACTGGCGAACATAATGCGCGAGATCCACAACGTTCTGGCTGGACGCGCTTTCTTCGTTTATCAATACCAGAGCTTGCTGTTTATGGACTGCAGCACCACCAATCTTGTAACCTTTCAGTTGGCACTGATCGATTAACCAACCAGCGGCGAGTTTTACGGAACCATCGGTCTGCGGATAATGTGGAATAGCTGAAAAAGTAGAAATTAACGTGGCTGCTTGTTCGGCGGTCACAACGGGATTCTTAAAGAAACTCCCTGCATTACCATTAACACGCGGATCAGGCAGCTTTGTCATACGCATGTGGCAAACGGAATTGAACACTTCTTGAGGGGTAACATTCGCGGCATCAAGGCGGGTTAGGTCACCATAAGTTAACACCGGCAGCCATTTTTTCGGTAGACGCAGACCTACGGCAACAATTGCATAGTGGCTATGATATTCATGCTTAAAAATACTGTCGCGATAACCAAACTGGCACTGTGAATTATCCAGACGATGCATTTCACCGCTGAGTAAATCAACACAATCTACGTATTCGCAAACACTCTTAAGTTCAACACCATATGCACCAATATTTTGAATAGGCGAGGATCCGGCACAACCCGGAATTAAAGCCAAATTTTCGAGTCCTGGCATGCCATGCTGCAAGGTATATTCAACCAGCTGATGCCAGTTTTCACCTGCACCAACATGCAAATGCCAGGCATCATCTTCCTCGATAACCTCTATGCCTTTTATACGGTTGATAATTACGGTGCCAGAATAATCTTCAAGAAAGAGAACGTTACTCCCTTCTCCCAGTAGCAACACCGGCATCTGTGCTGCAACCGCCTCGCTCCAGGCATCTTTTAGCTGCGACAGTGTTTCAGCAATGACAATACGTGAAGCGTTAGCCTGAATACCAAATGTATTGAAAGGCTTAAGAGAGGTGCTCATATCGGTATCTTTCCTGAGTTTAAACCCGGTTAGTTTACCTTATATGCCAGGGGTTGGCTTGTGTGAAGGGAGGCAGGAAGGAGCAATTGTATAAATCGCAGACAGCAAAAAGCCCTGTACGTCAGTACAGGGCTTTACACTTATTTGGAGCCTGGCAGTTCCCTACTCTCGCATGGGGAGACCCCACACTACCATCGGCGCTACGGCGTTTCACTTCTGAGTTCGGCATGGGGTCAGGTGGGACCACCGCGCTACTGCCGCCAGGCATATTCTGTTTCATCAACCGTCATGCTATTCACACAACCATCGACTTAAAATCTCGGTTCAAGCTGAAAATCAAATGCTTAGTCTCTCAACCAAAACACCTTCGGTGTTGTAAGGTTAAGCCTCACGGATCATTAGTACTGGTTAGCTCAACGTATCGCTACGCTTACACACCCAGCCTATCAACGTCGTAGTCTTCAACGTTCCTTCAGGACCCTTAAAGGGTCAGGGAGAACTCATCTCGGGGCAAGTTTCGCGCTTAGATGCTTTCAGCGCTTATCTTTTCCGCATTTAGCTACCGGGCAATGCCATTGGCATGACAACCCGAACACCAGTGATGCGTCCACTCCGGTCCTCTCGTACTAGGAGCAGCCCCCCTCAATTCTCCAGCGCCCACGGCAGATAGGGACCGAACTGTCTCACGACGTTCTAAACCCAGCTCGCGTACCACTTTAAATGGCGAACAGCCATACCCTTGGGACCTACTTCAGCCCCAGGATGTGATGAGCCGACATCGAGGTGCCAAACACCGCCGTCGATATGAACTCTTGGGCGGTATCAGCCTGTTATCCCCGGAGTACCTTTTATCCGTTGAGCGATGGCCCTTCCATTCAGAACCACCGGATCACTAAGACCTGCTTTCGCACCTGCTCGAGCCGTCACTCTCGCAGTCAAGCTAGCTTATGCCTTTGCACTAACCTCACGATGTCCGACCGTGATTAGCTAACCTTCGTGCTCCTCCGTTACGCTTTAGGAGGAGACCGCCCCAGTCAAACTACCCACCAGACACTGTCCGCAACCCGGATCACGGGTCTACGTTAGAACATCAAACATTAAAGGGTGGTATTTCAAGGTTGGCTCCATGCAGACTGGCGTCCACACTTCAAAGCCTCCCACCTATCCTACACATCAAGGCTCAATGTTCAGTGTCAAGCTATAGTAAAGGTTCACGGGGTCTTTCCGTCTTGCCGCGGGTACACTGCATCTTCACAGCGATTTCAATTTCACTGAGTCTCGGGTGGAGACAGCCTGGCCATCATTACGCCATTCGTGCAGGTCGGAACTTACCCGACAAGGAATTTCGCTACCTTAGGACCGTTATAGTTACGGCCGCCGTTTACCGGGGCTTCGATCAAGAGCTTCAGCTTGCGCTTAACCCCATCAATTAACCTTCCGGCACCGGGCAGGCGTCACACCGTATACGTCCACTTTCGTGTTTGCACAGTGCTGTGTTTTTAATAAACAGTTGCAGCCAGCTGGTATCTTCGACTGCCTTCAGCTCCATCCGCGAGGGACTTCACCTACCGACAGCGTGCCTTCTCCCGAAGTTACGGCACCATTTTGCCTAGTTCCTTCACCCGAGTTCTCTCAAGCGCCTTGGTATTCTCTACCTGACCACCTGTGTCGGTTTGGGGTACGATTCGTTGTTACCTGATGCTTAGAGGCTTTTCCTGGAAGTGCGGCATTTGTTACTTCAGCACCGTAGTGCCTCGTCATCACACCTCAGCGTTAGATAAGAGTCCGGATTTACCTAAACTCTCCGCCTACATGCTTAAACCGGGACAACCGTCGCCCGGCTAACATAGCCCTCTCCGTCCCCCCTTCGCAGTAACACCGAGTACAGGAATATTAACCTGTTTCCCATCGACTACGCCTTTCGGCCTCGCCTTAGGGGTCGACTCACCCTGCCCCGATTAACGTTGGACAGGAACCCTTGGTCTTCCGGCGAGCGGGTTTTTCACCCGCTTTATCGTTACTTATGTCAGCATTCGCACTTCTGATACCTCCACCAGACCTCACAGTCCAGCTTCAACGGCTTACAGAACGCTCCCCTACCCAACAACGCATAAGCGTCGCTGCCGCAGCTTCGGTGCATGGTTTAGCCCCGTTACATCTTCCGCGCAGGCCGACTCGACCAGTGAGCTATTACGCTTTCTTTAAATGATGGCTGCTTCTAAGCCAACATCCTGGCTGTCTGTGCCTTCCCACATCGTTTCCCACTTAACCATGACTTTGGGACCTTAGCTGGCGGTCTGGGTTGTTTCCCTCTTCACGACGGACGTTAGCACCCGCCGTGTGTCTCCCGTGATAACATTCTTCGGTATTCGTAGTTTGCATCGGGTTGGTAAGCCGGGATGGCCCCCTAGCCGAAACAGTGCTCTACCCCCGAAGATGAGTTCACGAGGCGCTACCTAAATAGCTTTCGGGGAGAACCAGCTATCTCCCGGTTTGATTGGCCTTTCACCCCCAGCCACAAGTCATCCGCTAATTTTTCAACATTAGTCGGTTCGGTCCTCCAGTTAGTGTTACCCAACCTTCAACCTGCCCATGGCTAGATCACCGGGTTTCGGGTCTATACCCTGCAACTTAACGCCCAGTTAAGACTCGGTTTCCCTGCGGCTCCCCTATACGGTTAACCTTGCTACAGAATATAAGTCGCTGACCCATTATACAAAAGGTACGCAGTCACCCCATAAAAGAGGCTCCCACTGCTTGTACGTACACGGTTTCAGGTTCTGTTTCACTCCCCTCGCCGGGGTTCTTTTCGCCTTTCCCTCACGGTACTGGTTCACTATCGGTCAGTCAGGAGTATTTAGCCTTGGAGGATGGTCCCCCCATATTCAGACAGGATACCACGTGTCCCGCCCTACTCTTCGAGTTCACAGCATGTGCATTTTTGTGTACGGGAGTATCACCCTGTACCCTGCGACTTTCCAGACGCTTCCACTAATACACAAACTGATTCAGACTCTGGGCTGCTCCCCGTTCGCTCGCCGCTACTGGGGGAATCTCGGTTGATTTCTTTTCCTCGGGGTACTTAGATGTTTCAGTTCCCCCGGTTCGCTTCGTTAAGCTATGTATTCACTTAACGATAGTGTGACGAATCACACTGGGTTTCCCCATTCGGAAATCGTCGGTTATAACGGTTCATATCACCTTACCGACGCTTATCGCAGATTAGCACGTCCTTCATCGCCTCTGACTGCCAGGGCATCCACCGTGTACGCTTAGTCGCTTAACCTCACAACCCGAAGATGTCTCGTGAGACACAATCGTGATTGTGAAAATTTGAGAGACTCGAACATATCGTATTCCCATTCCTTATTACGGAGGAATGAGACGACATGTCGTTTCAATTTTCAGCTTGTTCCGGATTTTTAAAGAGCAATATCTCAAACGTGACTCGAAAGTCAGTTTTGAGATATTTATTGATAATGTCTTTCACATCATTATCGAAGATGGCGTCCCCAAGGGGATTCGAACCCCTGTTACAGCCGTGAAAGGGCAGTGTCCTGGGCCTCTAGACGATGGGGACACGAATAATCCTTTGCAGGATATCGCTTTTTGCTCATTTACTTCTATCAGACAATCTGTGTGAGCACTACGCAAGTTCGTATCTTTCAGGTAAGGAGGTGATCCAACCGCAGGTTCCCCTACGGTTACCTTGTTACGACTTCACCCCAGTCATGAATCACAAAGTGGTAAGCGCCCTCCCGAAGGTTAAGCTACCTACTTCTTTTGCAACCCACTCCCATGGTGTGACGGGCGGTGTGTACAAGGCCCGGGAACGTATTCACCGTAGCATTCTGATCTACGATTACTAGCGATTCCGACTTCACGGAGTCGAGTTGCAGACTCCGATCCGGACTACGACGCACTTTATGAGGTCCGCTTGCTCTCGCGAGGTCGCTTCTCTTTGTATGCGCCATTGTAGCACGTGTGTAGCCCTACTCGTAAGGGCCATGATGACTTGACGTCATCCCCACCTTCCTCCAGTTTATCACTGGCAGTCTCCTTTGAGTTCCCGGCCGAACCGCTGGCAACAAAGGATAAGGGTTGCGCTCGTTGCGGGACTTAACCCAACATTTCACAACACGAGCTGACGACAGCCATGCAGCACCTGTCTCACGGTTCCCGAAGGCACTAAGGCATCTCTGCCGAATTCCGTGGATGTCAAGAGTAGGTAAGGTTCTTCGCGTTGCATCGAATTAAACCACATGCTCCACCGCTTGTGCGGGCCCCCGTCAATTCATTTGAGTTTTAACCTTGCGGCCGTACTCCCCAGGCGGTCGACTTAACGCGTTAGCTCCGGAAGCCACTCCTCAAGGGAACAACCTCCAAGTCGACATCGTTTACGGCGTGGACTACCAGGGTATCTAATCCTGTTTGCTCCCCACGCTTTCGCACCTGAGCGTCAGTCTTTGTCCAGGGGGCCGCCTTCGCCACCGGTATTCCTCCAGATCTCTACGCATTTCACCGCTACACCTGGAATTCTACCCCCCTCTACAAGACTCTAGCCTGCCAGTTTCGAATGCAGTTCCCAGGTTGAGCCCGGGGATTTCACATCCGACTTGACAGACCGCCTGCGTGCGCTTTACGCCCAGTAATTCCGATTAACGCTTGCACCCTCCGTATTACCGCGGCTGCTGGCACGGAGTTAGCCGGTGCTTCTTCTGCGAGTAACGTCAATCACTGCGGTTATTAACCACAATGCCTTCCTCCTCGCTGAAAGTACTTTACAACCCGAAGGCCTTCTTCATACACGCGGCATGGCTGCATCAGGCTTGCGCCCATTGTGCAATATTCCCCACTGCTGCCTCCCGTAGGAGTCTGGACCGTGTCTCAGTTCCAGTGTGGCTGGTCATCCTCTCAGACCAGCTAGGGATCGTCGCCTAGGTGAGCCATTACCTCACCTACTAGCTAATCCCATCTGGGCACATCTGATGGCAAGAGGCCCGAAGGTCCCCCTCTTTGGTCCGAAGACGTTATGCGGTATTAGCTACCGTTTCCAGTAGTTATCCCCCTCCATCAGGCAGTTTCCCAGACATTACTCACCCGTCCGCCGCTCGTCACCCAGGAGCAAGCTCCCTGTGCTACCGCTCGACTTGCATGTGTTAGGCCTGCCGCCAGCGTTCAATCTGAGCCATGATCAAACTCTTCAATTAAAAGCTTGATTTGCTTCAACTCGTGAAGCGGTGCTCAAAAATTAACTTTCGTAATAATTCAACTAAATGAATTACTGCTTGGTCACTCTTCAAGACTTGATATTTTTTTGATACCCGAGGGTATCTGAGATATCAATCCTGCGAGTGCCCACACAGATTGTCTGATAAATTGTTAAAGAGCAGTGAGTTACGCGCTTTCGCTTGCTAACTCGAGGTGGCGTATATTACGCCTTCCTCTTTCAGAGTCAAGCGTTTATTTTCGCTTTTTATCTGGCTGACGGGCCGGTTTGTAAGCCGTTGTGCCGTGTCAGTGGAGGCGCAGTATAGGGATTTTCCGGAAGCTGACAAGTGTTTATTGCAAAAAAATGACTGAGCGCCTCTTTTTTCGACAAAACGACCATTTTCGACATTATTTGCTGTTTAAATGGGCTATCTCTTGCGCGAAACGGGCCACCTGAGGCCAATCTGTATAAACAACTTCTTTACTAATATCTGTTTCGCCGCCAGTCATCTTCATAATTAAGCGAATCATCACGCGATCGTACCAACGATAACGCGGATAACGCAGCGCACCAGCAAACACCGCGCAGTGATTTGGCTGCCAGGGGGACGTCAGCAAAAACTTGCGTGTATAAGAGTTGGTTTGCGGGGAGCGCTTCTCTGGTTTACGCGCCACCAGGTTCACAGAGAAGAAAGCACTGGGGATCTTATTCAACGCTTGCTGATGCTTCTTCACAAAAGCAGCCACTGAAGAATGGAAATGCCCGTAACGAATAGAAGCACCAATCACTACACGTTCGTAATTGCCCCAGGCAATTACACCGCTGCGATGCAAGTTAACCACATCACTCTCAACACCCAGCTCTTTCAACTCAGATGCTATATAAGAAGCAATCTCGCGAGTTTGACCATCACGGGTCGAAAACAGAATTAAAGTTCTCACTACAGGCTCCGGTTACTCTCGCCAGAAAGTTGGCGTAAACAATACAAGTAAAGTGAACACTTCAAGACGACCAAACAGCATGTTAGCGATCAGTATCCATTTCGCCACAGGATTCATGCTGGCAAAGTTGTCTGCCACGACCCCCAAACCTGGGCCAAGGTTATTCAGCGTAGCCGCCACGGAAGCAAAAGCTGAGAAGTCATCCACGCCCGTCGCAATAATCGCCAGCATACTCACGATGAAGACCAACGCATATGCAGAGAAGAATCCCCACACTGCTTCAAGAATCCGTTCGGGCAGCGCGCGGTTGCCGAGCTTGATGCTATATACCGCATTTGGGTGCACGAGGCGTTTCAGCTCGCGGTTCCCCTGCTTGAATAGCAGCAGAATACGAATGACCTTCAGGCCCCCGCCCGTTGAACCCGCGCAACCCCCTATAAAAGCAGAACACAGCAACAACACCGGTAAGAATAGAGGCCAACGCGCGATACTGTCGGTTGTGAACCCGGCGGTCGTCGCCATCGAGACAACCTGGAAGAATGCCTGATTCAGCGTTAACAGTGCCGTCTGGTAAGTATTATGGAACCACAATACCAGGGTACAAATAGCCACCAGCGTCAGTTGTACGCCAATGAACATACGGAATTCAGGATCGCGCCAATAAACTTTTAAATTACGCCCGCTTAATAAAGAGAAGTGCAAACCGTAGTTACACCCGGAAATCAGCAGGAAGATGGCGATAATGGTATTAATGGTGGGACTATCAAAATAACCAATGCTGGCGTCATGAGTGGAAAACCCCCCAATCGCAATAGTCGCAAAACTATGGCCAATTGCATCAAACGCCGGCATGCCCGCAAACCAAAGCGCAAGAGCGCATGCAACGGTTAACAATACATAGATGAGCCATAGGGTTTTTGCAGTATCCGCGATACGCGGGCGCATTTTATTATCTTTAAGTGGCCCCGGCATTTCAGCGCGATACAACTGCATCCCACCCACGCCCAGAATTGGCAAAATGGCTACAGCGAGAACAATGATCCCCATACCGCCAAACCACTGCAGCATTTGCCGATAAAACAAAATGGCGTGAGGAAGCGTATCGAGCCCGACTAGCGTCGTCGCCCCGGTAGTGGTTAAGCCCGAGAACGATTCAAAGAATGCATCGGTAATAGTCAGATTCGGTTGTTCGGCGAAGATAAAAGGCAATGCCCCCACGCTCCCCAGCACCGTCCAGAAGAGTACGACGATCAGGAATCCTTCTCGCGGTTTCAGCTCACTTTTTTGCCGCCTGTTAGGCCACCACAAAAAAGAACCAATGAGTAACGCTGCGAAGAAAGTCTGGGTGAAAGCTCGGCCAGCACCATCGCGATAAATTAAAGCTACCAACCCGGGAATAATCATGGTCACAGAAAATAAAATGACTAACAGACCAACGATTCGGGTTATGGCGCGAAAATGCATTTCAGCCGCTTCCTTAACTATCAAAAAAATAACGAGAGGGAATTATTATTCAGCCGGCAATAAATGCAATGCACCGCGGCTAAAATCAGCAAGTCTGACTGAAAAGTCAGCGAGTTTTGCGGGCGGCAACGCCACACGTAATAATACAGATGCCTGAAAATCACTTTGCACCAGGATGCCATCGAACTGCTTAAGCAATGTTTCGATTCCCGCAAGCTGCGCATAATCACACTGCAAAGTATATTCGGTTAACGGAACTTTGAGCACCGTAGACAATTGATTTAACGCCGCCTGCACGCCGCCGCCATAAGCTTTTACCAGGCCGCCCGTTCCGAGCTTAATACCGCCAGAGTAACGCACGACGACAGCGGTGATTTCACCAATACCACTTCCCATAAGCTGGGCAAGCATTGGCTTACCGGCCGTGCCTGCTGGCTCGCCATCATCAGAAAAGCCTAATTGCTGTGAGTCATCAGGCGCACCAGCCACCCAGGCCCAGCAATGATGCCGGGCATCCGGATGTTCAGAACGCACGTGTTCAAGAAACGCTTTCGCCTCTATTACGCCAGTCGTATGCGCGACCAGCGTAATAAAGCGACTCTTCTTGATTTCCTCTGTGACCGTGACGGACTCAGCAGGAATCAGCCAGCTATCCATTACGCCAGTTTCAAATCACGCGTCATGTTTTCAACACTGTTTTCGTAAACAATCACGTTGTCTTCAATGCGAACGCCACCGAAAGGTTTCATTGCTTCAATGCGCTGCCAATCGAAGTGTTTGCTGTACTGGCCTTCGCGCCACGGTGCGAGTAACGACTCAATGAAGTAAATGCCCGGCTCGATAGTCAGAACCATACGCGGCTCCAGAATACGCGTGCAGCGCAGATACGGATATTGAGAAGGCGCAGCCATGTGCGTCCCGGTGTCATCCTGCATGAAGCCAGCGACATCATGAACCTGCAAACCCAGCGGGTGACCCAGACCGTGCGGCATAAATGGCCCAGTAATACCGGTTTCCACCATCGCTTCTTCGCTAATACCCGTTACTAGCTTATGGCGGTTCAGCAGCTTCGCAATACGTTGATGGAACTGAATATGGTAATCGGTGTAACGCACACCCGCTTTCAGGGTGTCAATTAACGACAGTTGTTCGGCATTAACGTCTTTCACCAATTGAGCATAATCATTGTCGCTATTAGCCGACCAGGTACGCGTTAAATCAGCCGCATAGCCGTTGTATTCCGCGCCAGCATCTAAAAGGAAGCTACGCATTTCCGCAGGTGCACGATTATCTAATTTGGTGTAGTGCAGAACTGCCGCGTGCTCGTTGAGCGCCACAATATTGCCGTAAGGCACATCGGTATCGCGGTGCCCGGTTGCGGTCAAATAAGCCAGGTTGATATCAAATTCGCTCATCCCGGAAAGGAAGGCTTCATGAGCTGCCTGATGGCCAACCACTGCGGTTTTCTGCGCTTCACGCATGCACGCTAACTCATAATCTGTTTTATAAGAGCGATGATAATGCAGATAATCAATCACTCCTTTCGGGTTGATGTTAGCACCCTGAATTTCAAGCTGAATGGCACGTTCTGGCACCGGCCCGATATAACCGATATTGCCACGCGCAGCGGGCAACTGGCTGCCAATGCCGTCTGCTTTTGGCAAAGCAATCACTTCAATTTCGTCAGTCCAGAAGGATTCTGGCAGCGGTTCAACGTTGTGCCAGTAATCAACCGGCAGGTAGAACCACAGCTTAGGTTTGTTCACACCATCCACCAGCAGCCAGCAGTTTGGCACTTGTGTCACCGGAACCCAGGCTTTGAATTGTGGGTTAACTTTGAACGGATACGGATGATCATCGAGGAAGACGTTGACTAGCTCGCCCGAGTGAATCAACAGCGCGTCGAGATTAAAACGCGCCAGAACATTGCGGGTACGTTCCTGCAAAGTTGCCACATGATCTTTATAAAGTGAGGCCAGTGAATCCATGATTTACCCTTCTGTTTTTTTCATAAACTGAACGCCACGCATCTTAGCACACCGTAAAGTTTGCGAACTTATTTCCAGTGGCTGTGATCATCTTTGCAAATATTTAAAGAGTCATTTGCATTTCATTAACATCAATTCCACACTCCTCTCCATCTGGTACGACCAGATCCCATTGCTGGATTCAGGAGACTGACATGCTCTACCAAGGTGAAACCTTACATCTCGACTGGCTGGAAGATGGCATCGCAGAACTGGTATTTGATGCGCCCGGCTCAGTGAACAAACTCGACACCGCGACCGTAGCGAGCCTCGGCCAGGCGCTGGATGTACTTGAAAAGCAGCCTAGTCTGAAAGGCCTGTTGCTTAGTTCCAATAAAGCCGCGTTTATCGTTGGCGCTGATATTACCGAATTCCTGTCGCTGTTCCTGGTTCCAGCGGAGCAACTGACACACTGGCTGCAATTTGCCAACAGCGTATTCAACCGCCTGGAAGATTTGCCCGTCCCAACCATTGCTGCGGTAAATGGTTACGCACTTGGCGGCGGCTGTGAATGTGTGCTGGCAACGGATTACCGTCTGGCAACTCCGGATACCCGCATCGGCCTGCCGGAAACCAAACTGGGCATCATGCCAGGCTTCGGTGGTTCTGTGCGTCTGCCACGTTTACTGGGTGCTGACAGCGCACTGGAAATTATCACCGCAGGGAAAGATGTTGGTGCGGTTGAAGCGCAAAAGCTCGGCTTAGTCGACGGGATCGTTAAAACTGAAAAACTGCGCGATGGCGCACTGGCAATACTGCGCCAGGCGATTAATGGCGATCTGGACTGGAAAGTCAAACGTGCACCAAAACTGCAACCTTTGAAGCTGAGCAAGATCGAAGCCACCATGAGCTTCACTATTGCCAAAAGCATGGTGATGCAGATTGCGGGTAAGCATTACCCGGCACCAATGACGGCAGTCAAAACCATCGAAGCCGCGGCACGAATGGGCCGTGACGAAGCATTACAACTGGAGACTCAAAGTTTCGTGCCGCTGGCGCGTTCTAATGAGGCCCGTGCGCTGGTCGGGATTTTCCTCAACGACCAATACATAAAAGGTCAGGCGAAGAAGCTGACCAAAAATACCGAAACCCCGAAACAGGCAGCCGTTCTTGGTGCCGGGATCATGGGCGGCGGCATTGCTTACCAGTCTGCCTGGAAAGGCGTGCCGGTATTAATGAAGGATATTAACGAGAAGTCGCTGGAACTGGGTATTAACGAAGCCAGCAAACTGCTCAACAAACAGCTGGAACGCGGCAAAATTGACGGCATGAAACTGGCGGGTGTGATTGCCACCATTCATCCAACACTCGATTACGCCGGTTTTGAGCGTGTCGATGTGGTAGTTGAAGCAGTGGTAGAAAACCCGAAAGTGAAGAAAGCCGTTCTGGCAGAAGTGGAAGATAAAGTGCGCCCGGATACCGTTCTGGCGTCGAACACCTCGACCATTCCGATTGGCGAGTTGGCAAATAGCCTGAAGCGCCCGGAAAACTTCTGCGGTATGCACTTCTTTAACCCGGTGCATCGCATGCCGTTAGTGGAAGTGATTCGCGGCGAGAAAACCTCTGATCAAACTATCGCTAAGGTCGTCGCCTGGGCCAGCAAAATGGGCAAAACGCCAATCGTGGTAAACGACTGCCCAGGTTTCTTCGTCAACCGCGTGCTGTTCCCGTACTTTGCAGGTTTTAGCCAGTTGATGCGCGACGGTGCCGATTTCCGTCAAATCGACAAAGTAATGGAAAAACAGTTTGGCTGGCCGATGGGTCCGGCGTATCTGCTCGACGTTGTCGGCATTGATACCGCGCACCACGCTCAAGCAGTGATGGCGGCAGGTTTCCCGCAGCGTATGCAGAAAGATTATCGCGATGCCGTTGATGCCATGTTTGACGCAGGCCGCTACGGCCAAAAAACCCAGCAGGGTTTCTATCGTTACAAACAAGACAGCAAAGGAAAACCGCGCAAAGAGCAGGATGAAGCGACTGACGGCCTGCTGGCCGATGTCAGCAAGCCGCGTCACGACTTCAGCGACGAGGAAATCATCGCTCGCATGATGATCCCAATGGTCAACGAAGTGGTTCGTTGCCTGGAAGAAGGCATTATCGCCAGCCCGGCAGAAGCAGATATGGCGCTGGTTTACGGCCTGGGATTCCCTCCATTCCACGGCGGCGCATTCCGTTGGTTAGACACCATCGGCAGCGCGAAATATCTCGATATGGCGCAACAGTACGAACATCTTGGCCCGCTCTACCAGGCGCCGGACGGTCTGCGTACTAAAGCGTCCCATAACGAGCCGTACTATCCACCGGTTGAGCCAGCGCGCCCAGCCAGTGACCTGAAAAGTGCCTGAGGAGTGATCATGGAAAAGGTTGTAATTGTTGATGCCATCCGCACCCCGATGGGCCGTTCAAAAGGCGGTGCGTTTCGCAATTTGCGTGCAGAAGATTTATCAGCTCATTTGATGCGTGGAATTTTGTCGCGCAACCCGGCCTTAGAAGCCGCTGCGCTGGATGACATTTACTGGGGTTGCGTGCAGCAGACGCTAGAGCAAGGTTTCAATATTGCGCGTAACGCCTCGCTGCTGGCGGAGATCCCACATTCAGTTCCAGCTGTTACGGTAAACCGCTTATGTGGATCATCCATGCAGGCGCTGCATGATGCTGCTCGAATGATTCAGACCGGTGATGCACATGCTTGCCTGATTGGTGGCGTGGAACACATGGGCCACGTGCCGATGAACCACGGCGTTGATTTCCATCCGGGCCTGAGCCGCAACGTCGCCAAGGCCGCAGGTATGATGGGTTTAACCGCTGAAATGCTATCGCGTATGCATGGCATTAGCCGTGAAATGCAGGATCAGTTTGCCGCACGTTCACACCAGCGCGCATGGGCTGCTACCGAAGCAGGTCATTTCAAAAATGAAATCCTGCCAATCGGCGGCCATGACGCAGACGGCGTGCTTAAGCGTTTTGATTACGATGAAGTGATTCGCCCGGAAACGACTGTTGAAGGTCTGGCGGCGCTGAAACCGGCATTTGACCCGGTCAACGGTACCGTTACGGCGGGCAGCTCTTCTGCGCTTTCCGATGGCGCATCAGCGATGTTGCTGATGAGCGAAACCCGAGCCAAAGAACTCGGCCTTAAGATTCGCGCTTACGTCCGCTCAATGGCCGTTGTTGGCTGTGATCCTTCCATTATGGGCTACGGTCCGGTTCCGGCATCACAACTGGCGTTGAAAAAAGCGGGCCTGACTGCCGCCGATATCGACCTGTTTGAGATGAACGAAGCGTTCGCCGCGCAGATCCTGCCATGCATTAAAGATCTGGGCTTGATGGATAAGATCGACGAGAAGATTAACCTGAATGGCGGAGCGATTGCGTTGGGCCACCCGCTCGGTTGCTCCGGTACACGCATTAGCACCACGCTGTTAAACCTGATGGAACGTCGCGATGCGCAGTTTGGCCTCGCCACTATGTGCATCGGATTAGGCCAGGGTATTGCCACTGTTATTGAACGAGTTTAGTTGCTTTAATTGTTGTTATTCCCGCCCGTCAGGGGCGGGTTTTTTATTGCATCAGATAAACGAGAACGCATCACCAAACATGCGATCAACCTGCGCACTACGTTCATTGCAGAACAAATCGCGAGCAATTTTCGCCATTTCAAAACGTCCAGCAATATAGATGTCGTGTCCGGCAAGCGTTCCGTAATCCTGCATCACGGCAGTTAAAACCGTGCCCGTGCGCCCACGCCAACCCTCTTCCGGCTGTTCAACAACCGCCTCAACGCGCAGGTTTGGATGAACCACAGACAACGCTTCTAATTCTGACAGATCATAAAGATGCTTATCTTCACGGCCACCCCAGTAAATCGCGATTTCACGTTGTGGGTTACGCGCCAGCGCCGTCAGCAAAATAGAACGGACGTATGAGAAACCGGTGCCGCCTGCAATCAGAATCAGCGGGCGATCTTCGTCATCACGCAGCCAGGCATCGCCGTGAGGAATATCAACGACGATTTCTTTCTCTTTGAGAATTCGATCCATCACGGCCATGGCGTACAAATTGATCTCTGAAGCGCCAATATGCAGCTCGATAAACTCATGGTCACTCGGCGTGGATGCCATGGAGAACGGGCGTTTGTCGCGCTCATCCATCACCACCATCAAATACTGCCCGGCCTGAAAGGAGAATTTCGCTTCCGGCAGTAATCGAACGCGATATACCGTGTCAGTTATCGCTTCTACCGAGGTCACTTTACAGCTTAAGGTTGTCATGCTTCCCCTCTGTCGGGTCAATAATGCAAAACGGTAAAATCCGCCGCTCAGGCGTTTTTACTGTCGTCGAAAATAGCCAGTTCGTCCCAGATTGCATCAATACGCGCACATACTTCTGCATCTTTCTTAATAGGACGCCCCCACTCACGTTGGGTTTCCCCCGGCCATTTATTGGTGGCATCCAGTCCCATTTTTGAGCCAAGACCGGAAACCGGCGAGGCAAAATCCAGGTAATCGATCGGCGTGTTCTCTACCAGAACGGTATCACGTGCCGGATCCATACGCGTGGTGATGGCCCAAATCACATCGTTCCAGTCACGCGCGTTAACATCGTCATCACATACGATGACAAACTTGGTGTACATAAACTGCCGCAAGAAAGACCAGACGCCCATCATCACGCGTTTAGCATGGCCCGCGTATTGTTTCTTAATCGTCACAACCGCGAGGCGATAGGAGCAGCCTTCCGGCGGCAGATAAAAATCAACAATCTCCGGAAATTGCTTCTGCAAAATCGGCACAAACACTTCATTGAGTGCCACGCCCAGGACGGCAGGTTCATCCGGTGGGCGTCCGGTATAAGTTGAATGGTAAATCGGATTCTGGCGCTGAGTAATATGCGTCACGGTAAATACCGGGAAGTCATCTACTTCATTGTAGTAGCCTGTATGGTCGCCATATGGCCCTTCTGGCGCCATTTCGCCCGGCTCGATATACCCTTCCAGCACAATTTCAGCGCTGGCAGGCACTTCGAGATCGTTAGAAATACATTTCACAACTTCAGTTTTGGTTCCACGCAGCAAACCAGCAAAGGCATACTCAGAAAGCGTATCGGGTACAGGGGTGACTGCACCAAGAATTGTTGCCGGGTCAGCGCCTAATGCTACAGAAACCGGGAAGCGCTCACCGGGATGCTCCGCACACCATTCCTGGAAATCCAGCGCGCCGCCACGATGTGACAACCAACGCATAATCAGTTTGTTTTTACCGATAAGTTGCTGGCGATAAATGCCCAGATTCTGGCGCTCTTTATGTGGACCACGCGTTACCGTTAAACCCCAGGTAATCAGCGGCGCGGCATCTTCCGGCCAGCATTGCATGATAGGAATACGCGATAAATCGACTTCATCCCCTTCAAAGATTTGCTCCTGACAAGGGGCATTACGCAGCCGTTTGGTCGGCATATTCAGGACTTGCTTGAACTGAGGAAGTTTATCGAATAAATCGCGGAAGCCTTTTGGCGGCTCAGGCTCTTTCAGGAAGGCCAGTAACTTACCGACTTCGCGCAGTGCAGAAACATCTTCCTGCCCCATTCCCATCGCGACACGCTTCGGCGTACCAAACAGGTTGCACAGCACCGGCATATCGTACCCTTTTGGGTTTTCAAACAGCAGTGCGGGGCCATTGGCGCGCAAAGTACGATCGGCAATTTCAGTCATTTCCAGGTAAGGATCGACTGGCATCGCGATACGCTTGAGTTCGCCGCGTTGTTCGAGTAGTTCCAGAAAGTCGCGTAGGTCGTGGTATTTCATGCAATTAATCGTAGTCAGGATTTTGCGCTCATTATACGGTCTTCATGCACCGCATGCTGTATTTTTGTTAATAACGCGTAAATGGGTAACGGATGACCAATCGGTGTTTGGTTATACTTATGCTGTCTATCCCTCATAACGGCCTTTTGCTATTCTTCCTCGGTTGATTAGGAAAAAGAGAAATTATGGAATCCTGGTATCTGCTCTACTGCAAACGGGGTCAATTACTGCGGGCGCAAGAACATCTTCAGCGCCAGGAAGTTAATTGCCTCACCCCGATGATCACACTCGAAAAGATCGTGCGAGGCAAACGCACTGCGGTCAAAGAACCATTGTTCCCAAACTATATGTTTGTCCAGTTTGACCCTGAAACTATTCACACGACGACAATCCATTCAACCCGTGGTGTCAGCCATTTCGTGCGCTTCGGTGCCCAGCCTGCATCCGTTCCGGCTGATGTCATCGAACAACTGGTGAATTACCAGCCTGAAAATGTCACCGACCCTGAAACGCCGTACCCTGGCGATAGCGTGGTGATCACAGAAGGGGCATTTGAAGGTCTGGAGGCGATCTTTGGCGAACCGGACGGCGAGGCTCGTTCGATGCTGCTGCTTAATCTGTTAAATAAACAGGTTATGCAGAGTGTGAAGAACACAGACTTTAAAAAGAAATAAATAAGGCCAGCAAATGCTGGCCTTACTTTTAGCATCTAGCGTTGCATTTGCTCATCGTGCAGCCACTGAGCGACTCGCTTCGAGAAGTACGTCAACACGCCATCAGCGCCAGCACGTTTAAAGCACAACAGTGATTCCATAATGGCCGGTTTTTCTGCCAACCAGCCATTTTGAATCGCGGCCATATGCATCGCATATTCGCCAGAAACCTGGTAGGCAAAAGTCGGCACACCGAACGTATCTTTCACGCGACGAACCACATCCAGATACGGCATACCCGGTTTCACCATCACCATATCCGCGCCTTCTTGCAGATCTTGCGCGACTTCTTGCAATGCTTCATCACCATTGGCCGGGTCCATCTGATAAGTCTTTTTATTGCCACCTTTCAGATTGCCTGAAGAACCAATTGCATCGCGGAACGGACCGTAATAGCAGGAAGCGTATTTAGCCGCATAAGACATGATTTGCGTATTCACGAAGCCATCCAGTTCAAGCTGGTCGCGAATCGCACCGATACGACCATCCATCATATCGCTTGGGGCAATGATTTCGGCTCCGGCTTCAGCATGAGACAACGCCTGGCGCACCAGAATCTCACGGGTAATGTCGTTGATAACATAACCGTCCTGATCGATGACGCCATCCTGACCGTGCGTGGTATACGGATCGAGCGCAACGTCAGTCAGTAAACCTAATTCCGGTACGGCATCTTTCAGCGCACGCACCGCACGCTGAACCAGGCCATTCGGGTTATATGCTTCTTCGGCGTGCAGTGATTTTCCAGCGCTTTCAATAACCGGGAACAGAGACAACACCGGCACACCCAGCTTCGCAACGGTTTCCGCCTCTTTGAGCAGCAAATCGATAGTCATGCGGTAAACACCCGGCATCGACGTTACTTCTTCCTGGCGATTCTGACCTTCCATCACGAATACAGGATAGATAAGGTCGTTAACCGTTAATTGATTCTCGGCGACCAGGCGGCGGCTGAAATCGTGACGACGGACGCGGCGCATACGGCGACCAGGAAACGTACCGGGAAATGCATAGCTCATTGATTTTCTCCTGATTTAAGCCAGCCGAAAAAGACGACGGGCATTGTCATCTGTTACTTGCGCAAGCCAGGCGGGGTCTTCTCCGCGCCATTCGGCCACCTTGTTCAGGATATGAGGCAAGTAGCAGGGTTCGTTCCGCCGGGAAGCAGGTTTTGGTTTTAGATCCCGCGGTAACAAATAAGGGGCATCAGTTTCCAGTAATAACTGATGCGCTGGAATCACCGGCAATAACTCACGTAATTCAAGGCCGCGACGCTCATCGCATACCCAACCGGTTACGCCAATAAAAAGCCCACGAGCCAGACATTCACAGGCCTCGTCTTCAGTGCCTGTAAAGCAGTGCAGCACCACGCCGGGCAATTTATCGAGCCACGGGTCGAGCAATGCAATAAAGCGTTCGTGTGCTTCACGGCAGTGTAAAAATACCGGCATCATCAGGTCGGCCGCCAGGGCCAATTGTGCGGTAAAAGCGCGTTCTTGTTCAGCTGGTGTTGAAAAATTACGGTTAAAATCCAGGCCGCACTCGCCAATAGCCACGACTTCAGATGCACCAGCAAGTTCACGAATGGCTTGCGCCGTTTCGTCCTGCCATTGGCTGGCGTCATGCGGGTGAACACCGGCTGTAGACCAACACCCCTGATACTGTTGCGCCAGTAAAAGCGCCTGCTGGCTTTCGTGAAGGTTTGTGCCCGTCAGCAACATACCGCTCACTCCTGCAAGCTGTGCACGGGTAACAACATCCGCATGGTCTTTGGCAAATTGAGAGCTGGTAAGATTTACACCGATATCAAACATAGTGCCTTCTAAATTGTGCCTTCCAAACGACGACCGCCCTGATGGGCGGCCTGATATTATGACTCTTACTTAGAGTGATCGTCTTCTGTTTCTGGTGCTTCTTCTGGGTCTTCTTCCTCACCTCTTCTACGCCCTTTACCGACATAGAAACGAGAGAAGAAAATCCCTACTTCAAACAGGCAGTACATCGGAATCGCCAGTAGCGTCTGCGAGAACACATCCGGTGGTGTTAACAGCATCCCGACCACAAACGCACCAACTAAAATGTACGGGCGTTTCTGTTTCAGCGCTTCGGGTGAAGTTACTCCCATCCAGCACAGCAAAATAATGGCAACCGGCACTTCAAACGCCACACCGAACGCCATAAATAAAGCCATGACAAAATCGAGGTATTTCGTAATGTCGGTCGATACGATGACACCGACTGGCGCAGTTTTGGTCAGGAAACCAAATGCCAGCGGGAAGACAACAAAATAAGCAAAAGCGATGCCGATGTAGAATAACAGCGTGCTGGAAAACAGCAGTGGCATCACTAATTTGCGCTCGTGCTTATAGAGTGCAGGCGCGATAAACGCCCAGATTTGGTAAAGAATGACTGGAGCCGATAAGAACACGGCGACATAAATTGTCAGTTTAATTGGGGCAAAAAACGGCGACGCAACATCGGTCGCAATCATCGTTGACCCAATCGGCATCTGCTTAATCAGCGGGGCGGAGACAATCTGATAAATGTCGTTGGCAAAGTAAACCAGTGCCAGGAAAATCACCAGCACAGCGATAATGCTATTTAACAGTCGCTTGCGCAGCTCTATCAGATGGCTGATAAGCGGTTGGGTATCTTCAACGGCCATGTTTACTGTTTATCACTCGAAGGTTGAGAAGAAACTGGAGTTTTGACTGGCTCTGCGACGGGTTTAATCTGAGGCTGAATTAACTCGACAGATGCTTCTTCCGTTGCAGTTTCAGGCACTTTTTCAGGCGCACTAGCCTGATGCGCAGCCGCTGCAGGTGTCACACCGTCGTGACTGTCCTCGGCATCTTTGACCAGCGGGTTATGGATGGTATGAGCCTCGTCACTCGCCTTCTCAGGTTCATGCGTGTACGAGCGCTTCATAGACTCAGCCGCCTGACGCAGCTCATCCATGGAGGCTTTTAACTCCGGAGTCAGGTTATCCATGCTCGCTTTTTCAACCTTCTTTAGGCTGTCTTGCAGCTCCTGGATTTTCAGTTCCTGAACCAGTTCATTTTGTACGGTTGCCGCAAGTGAACGCAGGGCGCGCACCCAGCCAACAACCGTTTTAACGGCCACAGGCAAACGTTGTGGCCCGAGAACAATCAGGCCAATAACGAATACCAGTAGCAGTTCACTGAAACCAATATCGAACACGGTTTACACCTGCTCTTTATCGTTGCTCTTTGCTTCGTCTTTCTTCACTTCGCCAGGCTGCTTATCAGCAAGCGTTTTCGCTGTGAAATCAGCATCCTGAACGGATTTGTCTTTCTCTTTGTCTTCATCGTCACCCATGGCTTTTTTAAAGCCTTTGATGGATGCGCCCAAATCAGAGCCGATAGAACCGAGTTTTTTGGTGCCGAAAAGCAGAACGACGATCACGGCAATGATCAACAATTGCCAAATACTGATACCACCCATAATGTTGCCTCAAAGTCACAGTGATAAAAAGAATAACGGTCTGTATTGTACCGCACGTTGTCTGTTAAAAACGATTAAAAACAACTCAGGCCGAGCGCCGCCAGCCAATCAACCAGGTCACAATGCCGCCAGCCATTATCCAGGCAGGCATAAATTCCCATTCAGGCTTGTTAATGAGTAATAACGTGCCGCTTATCATCAGCGTCGCACCGATGCCGAACAGGTAGCGCGATTGTGCCTGACGAACCTGATTGCGTTGTAAATCACGCGTTATTTTATCAACACTATTTTGTAATTGTTTACCCTGGCGCAAACTGTCGTACATCAGTTCCGGTAGCTCTGGCATTTTTTCAATCCAGAACGGCGCTTTCTCTTTAAGGGTGCGAATAAGTGCCGGTATTCCAACCTGATCTTTGATCCAGTCTTCCAGGAAAGGTTTGGCTGTTTTCCACAAATCCAGTTCTGGATAAAGCTGTCTTCCGAGGCCTTCAACGTAAAGAAGCGTCTTTTGCAGCAAAACAAGCTGTGGCTGAACTTCCATATTAAAGCGACGAGCCGTGTTAAACAGGTTCAGCAACACGTGGCCAAAAGAAATCTCGGCCAGCGGTTTCTCGAAGATAGGTTCGCAAACAGTACGAATCGCAAACTCAAAGTCTTCAACGTTGGTATCGGGAGGCACCCAGCCAGAGTCCACATGCAACTCAGCCACTTTGCGATAATCACGGTTAAAGAAAGCAATAAAGTTTTCTGCCAGATAGCGCTTATCTTCCTTGTTGAGCGAGCCAACAATGCCGCAGTCGATACCGATATATTGCGGATCTTCCGGGTGCTCATAGCTAACAAAGATGTTGCCAGGATGCATATCAGCATGGAAGAAACTGTCGCGGAAAACCTGAGTGAAGAACACCTGCACGCCACGTTCTGCCAACAATTTCATGTTAGTCCCTTGCTTGTGAAGCATGGCAATATCAGAAACGGGAATGCCGTAGATGCGCTCCATCACCATCATGTCCTGACTACAATAGTCAGAGAACACTTCCGGCACATACAGCATTGGGCTGTCTTCAAAATTCCGACGCAACTGGATAGCATTCGCAGATTCACGTAGAAGATTCAGCTCATCAATGAGTGTTTTTTCGTATTCACGCACCACTTCCAACGGGCGCAAACGGCGACCATCAGGCAGGAGTCGTGGCACCCAACGCGCGAGGCGATAGATAAGCTTCATATCGGCTCTAATAATCGGCAGGATATCCGGGCGAATCACTTTGATGACCACTTCTCGGCCATTTTCTTTCAGGCGAGCCGTATGAACCTGGGCGATAGAAGCCGACGCCAACGGTGTGATATCAAAATCATCGAACCAGGTCTCAACAGGAATGCCGCCCATCGCTTGTTCGATTTGTTGTTTTGCTAATGCTCCATCAAACGGGGCAACACGGTCCTGGAGCATGGCAAGCTGATCAGCTATTTGCGGTGGAAACAGGTCGCGACGAGTTGAGAGCATCTGCCCAAACTTAATCCATACCGGACCCAGTTCCTGTAATGCCAGGCGTAAACGCTCACCGAGGAGTTTGTCTTTATGACGGTTTGGCATCCAGAAAAGCATACGTCGCCAGATACGTAACGGCAGCGTAATGCGGATACGCGGGATCAGCTCATCCAAACCGTAACTCAAGAAAGTGCGAACGATGAAATAGAGGCGGCGAATTTCTCCAGGCGTCATTTGTTCTCCAGTTTTTCCAGTCGCGCAACGAGTGCTTCGACCTGACGTTCGACTGCTGCCGTTTCCTCAGCAAACCATGCGACTTCCAGCGAGCCTGGAGCCATCTTCCACTCTTCAGTAATCGCTTCTGAAAGGTATTGTTGGTTACGGCTGAAGCCTTTTTTTAGCAACTTACTGCCGCCGCGAATCACCTTGCCGATGCCTTCTGCAGCAATGTCTCCGATATACGGAGCCAATAATTCTGCCGGATCAAATTCAGCAAGGTCCATCAACGCGACCCAATTCTGAACGACCTGAAGATCGCCTTCCACTTCCAACTCACCGCTACGAATCAGCGCAGTAAGCTGTTGCCTGTCACGCAGTTTTGGCAGAGTGCTAAGAGCGGTTTTCACCACACAATCTGCTTCACCTTCCCATTGACCTAACACGTCAATTTGCTGCTCGCTGAAGACTAAAACGAGGGGAGAAGCGAACTCTTTGAGCTCGACGCGCAACACCTTACCCATTAAGCGCTGACGTGCCGCTTTTAATCCCCGGTCACGCCAGAGAAAGGTATTGAGAACACTTTCAATCCCAGCAGTCATCAGAGGTGTAAAAGGCATCACGAACTCCCTGTCAGAATTTATAACCACGGTGCAAAGCAACAACGCCAGCAGTCAGGTTGAAGTAAGTGGTGTTTTCAAAGCCCGCATCTTCCATCATCGCTTTCAGCGTTTCTTGATCCGGATGCATGCGAATCGACTCCGCCAGATAACGGTAGCTTTCTGCATCCTGCGCCACGATTTCACCGATACGCGGCAGAATATGGAATGAGTACGCGTCGTAGGCTTTGCTCAGGGGTTCGATAATCGGTTTGGAGAACTCCAGAACCAACAGGCGACCGCCCGGCTTTAATACGCGATACATAGAACGCAGTGCTTTCTCTTTGTCTGTCACATTACGCAGACCGAAAGAGATAGTGATGCAGTCAAAGAAGTTATCCGGGAATGGCAGAGCTTCGGCGTTAGCCTGAACATAGTTCACATTGCCAACTACACCGATATTGCGAAGTTTCTCGCGGCCCATTTTCAGCATTGAGTCGTTGATATCTGCCAGAACCACTTCGCCTGTTTCACCGACCAGACGAGAGAATTTAGCGGTTAAATCACCGGTGCCTCCCGCTAAATCGAGTACACGCTGACCACGACGGACACCACTGCAATCAATGGTGAAACGCTTCCAGATGCGATGGATGCCGAATGACATCAGATCATTCATTACGTCGTATTTTGCGGCCACAGAGTGGAACACATTAGCGACCATATCGGCCTTTTGCTCTTTCGCTACAGTGCGAAAACCAAAGTGTGTTGTTTCCTGGGATTCTTCAACCATCTCAATGCCTGCTTGTCCAAAAAATGTTTGTGAAGTGTAACAGAATGAGGCCTAAAGCCCTATGCTTCAAGCCATGCGCTTGACCTGGGTTTAACGTTCACCCACGATATGTCTGTTATCCAAATTGTTGTCATCCAGGTTTTCTTCATCTAATTCATGCTCGTGGCGAGCTGAATTAACGTCTTCTTCAAATCTGGCCTGCTCGACCAAATCTGGATTAATCTCACGTTTAACCTCAACGCCCAGGCCACGAAACGCATCGGCCTGCACGAGAATATTGCCACGTCCCGAAGCGAGTTTTTTCATCGCCTGCCGGTAGTTATCCTGCGCTTTATCGAGGCTCTGGCCTATCGCCGACATATCATCAACAAAGAGGCGCATTTTGTCATATAGCCGACTGGCACGTTCGGCAATTTGTTGCGCATTCCGGCTTTGATGTTCATAACGCCACAAATTGGCAACGGTTCTTAATGCCACCAACAATGTGGTTGGGCTAACCAGCATGATGTTATTTTTCAGCGCTTCGCTGATGAGTTCAGGCTGGCGGTCAATCGCCAGTAAAAATGCAGGTTCGACGGGGATAAACATCAACACATAATCCAGCGAACGCAAACCCGGTAATTGCTGATAATCTTTGCGGCCCAGCATACGAATGTGATTACGCATCGCTGCAATATGTTCATTGAGCGCACTTTCTCGCGTTAACTCGTCGTCGCCATTGTAATAACGTTCATAGGCCACCAGCGTCATCTTGGCGTCGATCACCACATCTTTGCCTTGCGGCAAACGTACGATGACATCTGGCTGCATACGGCTGTTATTTTCGAGCTGGATATTCACCTGAGTTTCGTATTCATAACCTTCACGTAAACCGGATGCTTCCAGTACGCGGGTCAATACGACCTCGCCCCAGTTACCCTGCGTTTTGTTATCCCCTTTCAGGGCTTTGGTGAGGTTTAGCGCCTCTTGCGCCATCTGAGCATTTAGCTGCTGAAGGTTGCGGATCTCATGAGTCAGCGTGTGCCGCTCGCGAGCCTCCTGACCAAAGCTATCCTGCACCTGGCGGCGAAAGCCATCCAGTTGTTCGCGCAATGGCGACAGCAAGCCATTCAAACTTTGGCGGTTTTGTTCTTCAACTTTTCGGCCGCTTTGTTCAAAGATTCGGTTGGCGAGGTTTTCAAATTGTTCGCTGAGTCGCTGTTCGCTATTAAGCATCTGGCGATGTTTATCGTCAGCATTTAGACGGGTTTGCTCCAGCAATGTGGAGAGTTCGCGGATATCCGCTTCCTGCGCACTGTTGATTTCTAGCTGCGTGCGTAATTCACGATTGAGTTGCTCGCATTCCTCTTTCCAGTGCTGGTTTTGCTGCATTTCTTGCCGGGCAGCAGTGAGTTCGCCGTAGATTTCTCGCTGCTCTTCATACAGTGCAGATTGCCGCTGTGCTGCCCGCAAACTTGCCAGCAACCAGCCAGTCAGAACACCAACCAGCGCAATACCGAGCCCGAATAAAATAGAAATATCCACAGTCACTCCCACAAAGCCATACCAGGCATCAGCAAAATAAAATTGTGCTGTATAAATGTCCAGATGAAAAGGAGTTTACTGCGAGGCGTTACGCAAAGCGTAAAAATAAGCCGGCTTGCACCGGCTTTAAGGGATTAGATTAAGCGACGAGCAGCTTCGACCACAATTTTCACCGCGTGGCTTTCGGTTTTCTTCATGGTTTCAGCGTTAGGAATTTCTTGCTGAGTACGGTTTACAATCACGCCTGCAACCATACCGGCACGCAGACCCTGGCTTGCGCACATGGTCAACAGTGTGGCGGATTCCATCTCATAGTTCATCACACCCATCTGCTGCCACTCTTCCATGGAGCCTTTGTAGCGGTTCACTACGCGGCCTGAGAAGGTGTCGTAACGCTCCTGGCCTGGGTAGAAAGTATCGGAGGACGCCGTCACACCAATGTGCGTGGTCGCGCCGATAGACTTCGCAGCTTCAACCAGAGCGGTGGTACACGCAAAATCAGCAACCGCTGGGAATTCCATTGGCGCAAAGTGCAGGCTGGCACCATCAAGGCGCACAGAAGCCGTAGTCACCAGAACATCACCGACGTTGATATGTGGCTGAATCGCACCGGTCGTGCCAATACGCAAGAAGGTACGAATGCCCAACTGCGCTAATTCTTCCACAGCGATAGAAGTAGACGGGCCACCGATACCGGTTGAGCAGACGATCACTGGCTTGCCGTCTAACTCAGCACGCCAGGTAGTAAATTCACGGTGGGCAGCCAATTTGACCGGCTTGTCCATCAGTACAGCGATTTTTTCAACTCGCTCAGGGTCGCCCGGGACGATGGCAAGTGTTGCCCCCTGCAGGTCGCTTTTAGTGAGGCCGAGGTGAAAAACATCAGACTTGGACATAACAGACTCCTCTGTTTAATAGGTTGGCTTGCATTGCTTAGAGGTACTGTACAGAACCCCGGTAAAGAATTTCGTGACGCATTTCACTTTGAATGAAACAAGTTACATTATTTTCAACTGCAATAGTGATGAAAATCACATTTATGCAGGTATTCATTCATTGCGCTTATACCTAAACAACAGACACCGAACCACTCCCAAATTCATTCAATTTGCACGGGGTTGGCTATAGTTACCGCTGTGCGTTATTAAAAAAGGATAATGACAATGAAAGAAGAACAACAATCAGGTCAATCGCCGGGCGGAAATTTCGCACCCGCGGCCTCCCCTCTTGCTTCCACTGTATTACATACCCCGGACAACGGAGTTTTGGCAGGGGAAACCTCTATACCCACTCAGGGCGAAAACATGCCCGCTTACCACGCCAGGCCGAAAGGTGTTGAAGGCTCTTTACCGATCGTAATTGTGGTGCAGGAAATTTTCGGCGTACATGAACATATTCGCGATGTTTGCCGTCGCCTGGCGTTAGAAGGCTATCTCGCTGTCGCGCCGGAACTCTACTTTCGCCAGGGCGATCCTAATGATTTTGCTGATATTCAGACGCTGTTTAGCGGGCTGGTTTCTAAAGTTCCCGATGCACAAGTTCTGGCAGATCTCGATCACGTAGCCAACTGGGCAGCGAGAAATGGCGGTGATGCACACCGCCTGATGGTGACTGGTTTTTGTTGGGGCGGACGTATCGCATGGTTATACGCCGCGCATAATCCACAACTGAAAGCGGCGGTCGCCTGGTACGGTAAACTGGTGGGAGAAAAATCGCTGAATTCTCCACATCACCCGGTCGATGTGGCTATCAACCTTAATGCACCGGTACTCGGACTGTACGGCGGGCAAGATACGGGAATACCGCTGGATACCGTAGAAACCATGCGCCAGGCGTTACGCGCAGCGAATGCTAACGCAGAAATTATCGTCTATCCCCAAGCAGGTCATGCCTTCAATGCAGATTATCGTCCGAGCTACCATGAAGAATCAGCAAAAGATGGCTGGCAGCGCATGCTGCGCTGGTTCGAGCGTTACGCGGCCAAGAAGTAACGGATTTCGCCCTGGTACTACCGGGGCATTTACCCTATCAATAATAAGTGTATTAGCTCACACTCTTGAGTCTGCTTTTTTTAATCCTGTCGCCTTACAACACGTTGGTGTATGGATTATTGATTACATTCGAAAATGAAGGTGGGTTTAAGTAGAGGGAACTTAGTTCTATAGCCTGTTACATATTTTTATTGGCTTATATATTTAATCAATAATTTACAGGATGGGTATTAAGTATATAAATAGTTAATACCCGGATTGATTCTATAAATAATTTGCATCCCTTTATTCTTAAGAACAGAATCTGAAAACCTTCTGTTTAAAACATATTTCTTAAGAAACCATGATAAAGGGAATAAATCATGTCAGAACTGAGGCCGCATAAACCCAAAGACTATTTGTTAGACGAGCATACCTTTAGCTCCTTTCCCAGCATGAGCCCCGCAATACGTGATATGGCCGTAATGAACGGTACATTTATTACAGAAAGCCGCTACATCATGTTGCTTACGCTGGATGAAGCGCAGAATGTTGTGGATGAACTTCTCGGCAAGGTCGATTACATGTTTTCTTACCGGGCTGGCCCAGGAAACATTAAAGACGGTTTGGATGGGTTTCGAACTGCCAGTAAATTGATGACATACCATAATGAATTTGGAAAACTCGTTATCAGATTCCAGTCACTGGGAATCAGAGCGCTAAAATGCCGTATAGGCGGAACGGATTATATTAAATTAACTGGCTACCCTGCATTACGACGTATTCTGAATGGCACACGTTATAGTTTACGCAATCCACAAATACTGGAAATGGGGATTGGAATACGTGGACTCGGTACTTCAATTGTTAAAGGCACTAAATTTTGTATTTGTTGCTCACTTGCCTGGCGAGCCGTGGAACTGATATTTAAATCGAATTATGATCTGGTTGATTTTTTAGTTGATGTCACGATGGATGTCGCAAAGATTATTGTGTCAAGTGTGGTGCTTGGGGTTGTGGGTGGAGTATTTGTTTTACTGGGAGCGCCAGTAATTGTTACAGCATCTATAGTTATCATCGCAGGTATAGCTCTAAATATAGAATTAAATGCATTAGATGATCAGCTTGGTTTATCTGCCAGCCTAAAAGAAAAATTACGTATTGCCCTGGCAGAAGAGCAACGGATGAACGAGTGGAATCAGCAACACTCTTCTTCATTTCTAAACTTACTCGCGAATACATCGGACTAAAAATGCATAGAGAAACTATTTTAGAATGGCTACTGTATCGTGGCGCTGCTGTCGTTTTGATTCTCATAATGTACGCATTACTTTATTTCATATTATACTCCGTACCAATGTACGATCTCCGATCATTATTATTACATAATGAGATCATCGTTTATCATGCTAAAGCTGTTGCTTGTGTAGGGGCCATACCTCTTTGCATCTATTCTATATTCGTTGCTCTTCGAGTATTTTTTACCAAAGGAGTTAAACCACCTACAACACAAACCTCTATTGGTAAAGTCTGTAGCGGCGTTTGTGTCATTGTAACTTTCTTATCATTCATCATCGCATTCCTAATCCCTATCGGTTTGGCGTTTTCGCCTTATAGCAATTGCCCGCAAGAAAAACTCGGCAATTATTATGTCACTGACTTAGAACTCTGTAAGACCATCGAACCCAGAAACTGGAAGATAGAAAGACATGAATAGAGAAACCATTTTAGAATGGCTACTGTATCGTGGTGCGGCTGTCGTCATGATAGCAATTATGTCAGTCATCCTTTATTTTATTTTCTTCTCCGTACCAATGTATGACCTTCACTCATTATATATGCATGATGAAATTATCGTTTACCATACTAAAGCTGTCGCTGGAGCAGCAGGAACCCCAATATATATTTACTTTATATTAATTTCACTTCGAGTACTTTTCATGAGAGGAATAAAACCCCCAACGACCCAAACCTTCATTGGAAGAATTTATGGAGCATTTAGTTTAATTGTCAGCATAGTATGTCTCATCATCGCATTCCTAATCCCCATCGGCTTGGCGTTTTCACCTTATAGCAGTTGCCCGCAAGAAAAACTCGGCAATTATTATGTCACTGATTTAGAACTCTGTAAGACCATCGAACCCAGAAACTGGAAGATAGAAAGACATGAATAGAGAAACTATTTTAGAATGGCTACTGTATCGTGGTGCGGCTGTCGTCATGATAGCAATTATGTCAGTCATCCTTTATTTTATTTTCTTCTCCGTACCAATGTATGACCTTCACTCATTATATATGCATGACGAAATTATCGTTTACCATACTAAAGCTATAGCTGGGGCAGCAGGAATTCCTGTTTATGTCTACGGTATATTCCTGGGTCTTCGCGTACTTGTCACAAAAGGGATAAAGCCGCCCACCACCCAAACAGCAATTGGTATTATCCTTACACCATTCATTGCGTTTGTAACCCTTTCAGGCTTCATTATCGCATTCCTAATCCCCATCGGATTAATGTTTTCACCTTATAGTAATTGCCCGCAAGAAAAACTCGGCAATTATTATGTCACTGACTTAGAACTCTGTAAGACCATCGAACCCAGAAACTGGAAGATAGAGAAAAAGCAATAATGCCGAATGAGGCTGTGCTTATCCGGCATACACGTTTAAATTTTGTAGGGTGGATAAGCGCCAGCGTCATCCACCGTTTTACTTAAGCGTTACGCAGATTCTGTGCCGCTTTCACCATGTTTGCCAGTGCCTGGCGAGTTTCCGTCCAGCCACGGGTTTTAAGACCGCAGTCCGGGTTCACCCACAAACGTTCTGCCGGAACAGACTCTGCCGCTTTCCTTAGCAGAGCTTCAATCCATTCCACGCTCGGCACATTCGGTGAGTGAATGTCATATACGCCCGGCCCGATTTCATTCGGGTATTCAAACTCTTTAAATGACTCCAGCAGGTCCATATCGGAACGCGAGGTTTCGATGGTGATCACGTCTGCATCCAGCGCTGCAATAGAATCCATGATGTCATTGAACTCGCAGTAACACATATGCGTGTGGATTTGCGTGTCGTCTCGTACCACGGCAGCGTTCAGGCGGAAGGCTTCCACACCCCATCCCAGATACGCCTGCCAGTCGGAACGACGCAGCGGTAAACCTTCGCGCAGTGCCGGTTCATCAATCTGAATGATGCCGATACCTGCTGCTTCCAGATCTGCCACTTCGTCGCGCAGCGCTAATGCGATTTGCTTAGCGATAGTTTCACGGCTCACATCTTCGCGCGGGAACGACCAGCACAAAATGGTCACCGGACCAGTCAGCATGCCTTTTACCGGTTTGTCGGTCAGGGATTGCGCGTATTTCGCCCATTCCACGGTAATCGCTTCCGGGCGGCTGATGTCACCAATCACTACCGGTGGTTTCACACAGCGGGAACCGTAACTCTGCACCCAACCATTTTGCGTAAATACGAAACCGTCGAGATGCTCGCCGAAATACTCCACCATGTCGTTACGTTCCGCTTCACCATGCACCAGCACGTCCAGACCTAAGCGTTCCTGTTCAGCAACGGCTTGTTTGATATGTTCGGCGATACCGGTGCGATAGTTATTCGCATCCAGGTTACCTTTTTTGAACTCCAGGCGCAGGCCACGAATTTCCGTCGTTTGCGGGAATGAACCGATAGTCGTTGTCGGCCAGGTCGGGAGATTGAAGCGCTGGCGCTGTGCCACGGCACGATCGGCGTAGTCACTCTGGCGTTGGCTGTCTTGCGCCGTAATGGTCGCCAGACGTTTGCCAACTGCCGCATTATGGACACGCTGTGAATGGCGGCGAGCCTGAATTGGCGCACTCCACTCAACTAGTTTTTCAGTGTTGCCGCTGTTCAGGGCTTCGGTCAACAAAGACAACTCGGCACATTTTTGCAGCGCGAAGGCAAACCAGCTTTTTACTTCTGCATCCAGACGGGTTTCAACGCTCAGGTCGATTGGGCTATGTAACAGCGAGCAAGAAGAGGCAACCCAAAGATCACGTTTGCCCACCAGACCCTGCAGTTGCGCATATTTCTCCGTTAAATCAGCACGCCAGACGTTACGGCCATTAATCACACCCGCCGATAGCAGCCAGTTGGCTGGCAGTTGCTGATGCAGCGCGTTGATATCGTCTTTGCCATGCACGAAGTCGACGTGCAAACCCTGAACGGGCAGCGCCGTAATCGTATTCAGATTGGGCGTCACGCCTTCAAAATAGGTGGTCAAGAGCAGTTTAACGTTACCCGCCAGTGCATCGTAAGCCGGTTGGAACGCATCCAGCCACTTTTGCGGTAACTCCAGCACCAATGCAGGTTCGTCGATTTGCACCCATTCGATGCCGCGTTTTGCCAGGTCAGCCAGCACCTGTTGGTAAACCGGCAGAATATCTTTCAGCAAGCTCAGGCGGTCAAACGGCTCGCCTTTCACTTTACCCAGCCATAGATAAGTGACCGGGCCAAGCAGCACAGGTTTTACGTTATGGCCGAGTGCCAGCGCTTCGTCTACTTCATCCAGCAGCTGTGTCCATGTCAGTTTGAACTGCTGGCCTTTGGTGAATTCCGGGACCATGTAGTGGTAGTTAGTGTTGAACCATTTGGTCATTTCAGCGGCTGCGGCTGGCTCACCAGTGGGTGCACGGCCACGGCCCAGACGGAATAAAGTGTCGATATCGACGCTGCCGTCCGCGTTCTGATGACGAGCCGGCACATTGCCAAGCAGCAAGCTGGTGGTCAGAACGTGATCGTACCAGGCGAAATCGCCCACTGGCAGCAGTTCCACACCAGCTTCTTTTTGTTGTTCCCAGTGGCGAGCACGCAGTTCGCGGCCCACCGCCAGCAATTCTTCCTGAGTGGAGTTGCCTGCCCAGTAGCTTTCTTGTGCTTTTTTCAGTTCGCGACGCAGGCCAACACGTGGGAAGCCGAGGGTGTGATTAAGTATTGTCATGTTATGCCCTTGAGGAATTTTTCGTATTTAGCCATCCAGATGTTTACACCGCCATCTTGCAAATGTACTGTATATTCCTCAAGCGCAATTTGCTCATGCCGAAGTGAAGGACTTTCATGATCGAGATCAAACACCTGCGGACGCTCCAGGCGTTACGAAATTGCGGCTCTTTAGCCGCCGCCGCCGCCGCGTTGCATCAAACCCAATCGGCGCTCTCTCATCAGTTCAGCGATCTGGAGCAGCGGCTTGGGTTCCGCCTGTTTGTCCGTAAAAGTCAGCCACTACGGTTTACGCCGCAGGGCGAGGTGCTACTGCAATTGGCTGAACAAGTGTTACCGCAGATAAGCCGCGCGCTACAGGCCTGTAACGAACCACACCAGACCCGGCTTCGCATCGCAATCGAATGCCATAGCTGTATTCAGTGGCTGACGCCCGCGCTGGAAAACTTCCATAAAACCTGGCCGCAGGTGGATCTGGATTTCAAATCTGGCGTGACGTTCGACCCGCAGCCTGCTCTGCAACAAAGTGAGCTGGATATCGTGTTAACGTCTGACATCCTGCCGCGCAGCGGTCTGCACTATTCGCCGATGTTTGATTATGAAGTGCGCCTGGTGCTGGCCACGGATCACCCGCTGGCGAATAAAACGCGTATTGAGCCGGAAGATTTGAGCAGCGAAACGTTATTGATTTACCCGGTCCAGCGCCAACGTCTGGATATCTGGCGGCATTTCCTGCAACCAGCGGGCGTAAGTCCGTCGCTGAAAAGTGTCGATAACACGTTGTTGTTGATTCAGATGGTGTCGGCACGCATGGGAATTGCCGCGCTGCCGCATTGGGTAGTGGAGAATGTTGAACGCCAGGGTCTGGTTGTGACCAAAACCCTGGGTGAAGGACTGTGGAGCCGGTTGTACGCAGCCGTGCGCGATGGCGAGCAGCGTCAACCGGTGACGGAAGCCTTTATTCGCTCGACGCGTTCACACGCTTGCGAGCATCTGCCGTTTGTGAAGAACGCGGAGCGACCCAATGGCGATGTACCCATAGCGAAGCCATTATCACCGACCCACCAATAATAAAACTCGGCCAGTGGGGTTGCTCTTGCCAGATGGCGAGGTTAACCAGCAGCCCCGCCGGAACATGCACGTTGTTCATGATGCCGAGCGTGCCCGCATCCACCTGCGTGGCACCGTAGTTCCACATGAAGTACCCCAATCCTGACGCGACAACCCCAAGCCACACCAGAATGCCCCATTGCAGATTTGTCGTCGGCAGTTTTTGCGGGTTCCCAAGCGCAAACCAGGCTGTTACAGCCACGACTGCCGCCCCGAGGTAGAACCACGAAAATGCGCAACGTTGCGGCATCGGGCGCGTTTCCATCAGGCGTTTATAACCCACCATCCCGATGGCGAAACAGATGTTTGCGCCCTGCACCAGTAACAGTCCAATCCAGAAGTGATCGCTGACTTTGTCGTACCGAATAATCGCCGCGCCAATCACCGCCAACCCGGCGCTTAACGCATAGCCCCAGCGCAGTTTGTTGCCACTGATCAGGTCGTAAATCAGCGTGACGTAAAGTGGCGTCATTACCGTAAACAGCAGGAATTCAGAAACGGTGAGGTAGAGATAAGCCTGGAAGCTAAACAGGTACATCACACCGAGTTGTAACGCGCCCACCAGCATGTACAGCAACAGCGTTTTCGCGCTGTAGCCTTTGAAGCGCAGGAACGGCAGGAACACTAATGCCGCAAGTCCGACGCGCATCAGCACGGAAAAATAGCTGTCGACATGCCCGGCAAGGTATTCGCCAATCAGGCTAAAAGAGAAGGCCCACAGAATGGTGGTGATGATGAGTAACGGCACGATGAAGTCTCAACTACAGGCAATTTATTCACCATTGTAGCGAAGGGTATGAACCGGAGCTGAACTATTTGGTTGACGAGTGGTGATTTATTCACCACTCTATTTCACGAATCAATCTTTACCGAGGAACATCTTACGCAGGTAATGTGGAACCGCGTTATCCGCGTTGGTGCCGATGACTTCCAGTTCTGGCAGCAAGTCTTTCAGGCGCTGGTGAGCGTTGCCCATGATGCAGCCTTTGCCCGCCATGCTGAGCATTTCAGCGTCGTTCATGCCGTCGCCAAAGGAAATGCAGTCTTTCAGGCCGTAGCCCATCGCTTTGGATACTGCTTCCAGCGCATGGCCTTTTGACACGCCACCTGCCATCACTTCCAGGCAAGTCAGCGTCGAGAAACTCACGTTCACGCGATCGCCCCAGCGAGCGAGCAACGCTTGCTCCAGCGGCAGCAATTTTTCGTGAGAATCACAGGTGAAGAACACTTTGCTGACGCCATCGGCTTCCAGCAAACCTGGCTCAAACAGGCTGTAGTTAAACACGGCTTCTTTAAAATACTTCATCTCCTCAGGACGATGGCGGTTCATAAACCACTGATCGCCGCGATAGACGTTGGTCACGATATCTTGATTGGTATGCACGACACCAAAGAGATCCTGAGCGATGTCATGGTCGAGATCGTGGCTGAACACCAGGTTGCCGTCAGTATCATGCACGCGCGCGCCGTTAGAGGTGATCATGTAGGCTTTGATTTCGAGGTTATCGCGAATTTGCCCCACGTCGATATGGTGGCGACCCGTTGCGAAGACGAAATTAACTCCTTCAGCAGTGAGCAGTTTCAGCGTTTCTTTTGCATACGGAGTAAGAAGGTGATCGGGGGACAGCAACGTGCCATCTAAGTCAGACGCAACGACATGGTACATAGGATTTGGAACCTCTGGTGTTTAAGTCGGTATTTAGTTATGCCTATCAAAAAAAGCGATGATGGCATTCAGCGCTTCGGTCCGCATATCGTCCTTTTCGAACAGGATCTCATGATACGCACCGTTTATGACGTAAGGTGTTTCCCCCTCACAAGGGTTGCCCGCCGCGGCTCGAATTTCACAGAATTGGTCATGGGCGCGGTTGTCCACCACACGTTCCTCTTCTGCCTGCAGGATAAAAATCGGCGTGGTGATAGCAGTGGCTCCCGCTAAAACCTGTTCTCCTGCGAGTATCCCTTCTCTTACCCAATGATTCGTTGGCCCGCCCACCCGCAATGCTGGCTCGTCAGCATAAAAACGCAGGTTGCGGCGGTAACGTTCACGGCTATGGGTCAGGACATTAACGCCAAATGGTAGAGCGCGCCAGCGGCCTGTTCCGATTGCATAACCTTCACGAAAACGCTGATGTCCCTCGGCCCAGTCAAGAATATGACGCACCATCCAGTCCGGCCAGCGCAGCGCGATGCCAAACATTGGCGCACAAAGTGCAACCGCATCAAAACATTGTGAGTTTTTTTCAAGCCACAAAGTGATGATGGCACCGCCCATGGAATGCGCTAATGCGTAGCGTTTTCTCCACGGGCCATTAGCAACTTCATGCTGATAAAAGCGGTCAAAATCGTCGACATAGTCGCTAAATCTCGCGACATGGCCACGATGCGAATCCGATAGCATGCGTCCTGAACGGCCTTGTCCACGATGGTCGATGATTAAAACATCGAATCCACAATGGAATAAGTCATAAGCCAGTTCAGCATATTTGACGTAGCTTTCGATGCGCCCAGGGCAAACAACAATCACCCGGTCATGATCCTGCGAGCGAAACCGTACGTAGCGTACCGGCACTTCATCGACGCCTGAAAATTCACACTCTTCGCGCTGTCGCCAGAAGTCCATCAACGGACCGGTGGTGAAAGCCGCAAAGGCGTTTTCCCTGTTTGACCATCCATTTTTATGCTGAGTCATATCGCTTTTTTGTGATTCGTAGCACGCTCATCAACAATAGCGTATTGTGGCATAAAAGTGTCCATCCAGGGAATTTCACATGAGCGTTGAGTGGTGGTTAACCTATCTTTTGACCACGATAATCCTGAGTCTTTCACCCGGTTCCGGGGCGATAAATACGATGACTACCGCCATTAGCCATGGCTATCGAGGAGCAGCGGCGTCGATTGCCGGGCTGCAAACCGGGCTGGCGATTCACATCGTATTAGTTGGGATTGGCCTCGGCGCATTGTTTTCACGTTCGCTGCTGGCATTTGAAATTCTGAAATGGGCGGGGGCTGCTTATCTTATCTGGCTTGGCATTCAGCAATGGCGTGCCGCAGGTGCCATTGACTTGAACACTCTCGCCACGAGCCAACCACGCAGCCGCCTGTTTAAACGTGCAATTTTTGTGAACCTGACCAACCCCAAAAGCATTGTGTTTCTGGCTGCACTTTTCCCGCAGTTTATCGCACCCCATGAGCCACAGGCGGCGCAGTATTTAGTGCTCGGCGTAACCACCGTAGTGGTCGATATTATTGTGATGATTGGCTATGCGACGCTGGCGACGCGAATTGCAGGCTGGATTAAAGGGCCAAAGCAGATGAAAGCGTTGAACCGCGTATTTGGTTCGCTGTTTATGCTGGTTGGCGCACTCCTTGCCGGAGCACGCCAGGCATAATTAACGGGAGATGATCAGGTGAATGCCGAATCCGGCAAACAATGCACCGGCAACTCCATCAATCCACTTCGCAACGCGCTGATAACCACGGCGCATTTGCGGCAGTGCGAACAAGCTGGCAACGACGGTGAACCAGGCAAAGGTTTCCAGGGCAATCATCACGAATAACCCCCAACGCTCGGCGCTGCCAACATCATTACTGACGAACAGTGAAAACACGCTGCCGAAGTAAATGATAGCTTTAGGATTCGAGAGATTAGTCAGCAAGCCTTTCAGGAAACTACGCCCGCTGCGAGCCAGCTCAACACTGACTTCTTCTGTCGGCTTAACCGTTTCTTTTTTCAATGCACTGCGCAGCATCTGATACCCCATCCAGCACAGATACAAGCCCCCGCCGACCATAATAATACTGTGTAACCATGCCATTTTTTCAAGGATAAGGTTAAGGCCGAGCAACGCCACACCGGCCCAGACCATGACGCCGCAGGTAATACCCAGCACACCCATCATGGCTTCTTTACGTGAACGGCTAACGGCTGTCTGCGAGACAAAGAAGAAATCCGGGCCAGGGGTAATCAATGCGACGATATGTAGAACCGCCACCGTGAGGAAAAGCATCAACATAGGAAATAACTCGCGCAAAAAATATTCAATGAAAGGTTATCCTGCCACGTTCGTGCAGGACTGGCTACTACTCATCTTCGCCGTCGACATGGCTACGAATAAGTGCCATAAACTCGCGGCCAAAGCGTTCCAGTTTTCGAGTACCGACACCGTTAACGCCCAGCATTTCACCCGGAGAGAGCGGCATTTGTTCAGCCATTTCGATAAGCGTGGCATCGTTAAACACCACATAGGGCGGGATATTTTCTTCATCCGCAATGGCTTTACGCAGCTTGCGCAATTTGGCAAACAGTTTGCGATCGTAATTGCCGCCGAACACTTTCGGGCTGGATTTCGATTTGATGGCCACAATACGCGGCACCGCCAACATTAACGGTTCTTCGCCACGTAAATACGGGCGAGCCGCTGCGGTAAGTTGCAACGCCGAGTGTTGGGCAATATTTTGCGTCACCACGCCGAGGTGAATCAGCTGGCGAATAACGCTAACCCAGTGCTCGTGGGTCTGGTCACGGCCAATGCCATAAACGGGTAATTTATCGTGCTGAAACTCGCGAATACGTTGGTTATTGGCACCGCGCAGGACTTCCACGACATAACCCATACCAAAGCGCTGATTGACGCGATAAATACAGGACAGTGCTTTTTGCGCGTCCACCAGCCCGTCGTAGCGACGCGGCGGATCGAGGCAAACATCGCAGTTGCCGCAAGATTGCTGGCGGCCTTCTCCAAAGTAATTCAACAACACCAGGCGGCGACAAGTCTGCGCTTCGGCAAATGCGCCCATCGCGTTGAGTTTGTGGCGCTCGATATCCTGCAATTGCCCGACCGGCTTTTCTTCGAGGCATTTACGCAACCACGCCATATCGGCCGGATCGTAAAATAGCATCGCTTCCGCAGGCAGGCCGTCACGCCCGGCGCGACCGGTTTCCTGGTAGTAAGATTCGATGTTACGTGGGATATCAAAGTGCGCGACAAACCGCACATTGGGTTTGTTGATACCCATGCCAAAAGCCACAGTGGCGACAACAATTTGCAGATCGTCGCGCTGGAATTTTTCCTGCACTTCAGCGCGAACCTGGTGTTCAAGCCCGGCGTGATAAGCGCCAGCGCTGATCCCTTTGCTTTGCAGACGCGCGGCGGTGTCTTCAACTTTTGCGCGGCTATTGCAGTAAATAATGCCGGATTTTCCGCGCTGGTCTTGTACGTAACGCATCAATTGATCGAGAGGTTTAAACTTCTCCATCAGCATGTAGCGAATATTCGGGCGGTCAAAGCTACTGATTTGAATTAGCGGATCGTGCAGGCCAAGCAGACGCACGATATCAGCACGCGTGGTGTCATCAGCCGTTGCGGTGAGGGCAATAAATGGCACCGTCGGCAGGCGTTGGCGCAATTGGCCTAATGCGGCGTATTCCGGGCGGAAATCGTGGCCCCACTGAGAAATACAGTGCGCTTCGTCAACCGCGATCATCGACAAATGCCAGTGGCTGATTTGGTCGATGAAGTTATCCATCATCAAACGTTCTGGTGCGATATAAAGCAGGCGGATTTGCCCGGTGCGACAACCCGCCATCACTTCTTGCTGCTGTTCGCGAGTTTGCGTGGAGTTAAGACAGGCCGCCGCCACACCGTTTGCCAGCAGCTGATCGACCTGGTCTTTCATCAGGGAAATCAGCGGGGAGACGACAACCGTCAGCCCGCCAAATACCAAGGCCGGAATCTGATAGCACAGGGATTTACCACCGCCGGTTGGCATAACAACCAGGCAATCGCGCCCTTCCAGCACCGTTTCGATGATGGTTTCCTGACCCGGGCGGAACTGTTGATAGCCAAAGGTATCTTGCAAAACCTGTCTGGCCAGCACTGCCTGATTAATTACTTCCGCCTGTGTCACGCTTTCCCCACCACAAAAACCGCCAATTTCTTAGAACAGATCGTTAAGCATAACGCCGACACCGAAGCGTGTCTGGTTAAAGTTGTAATCAATTAATGACTCGCCGTAGCCGCTATAAAGTTGGGTATAGAGGCGAACGTGTTTAGTCACCGGATAACTAAAGCCTAATTCCGCACCGCCGTAGCCGGTATTCCAGTTGTACTGGCCTTTCATACTCAGAATGGCATCGCCAAACTGGTAGCCGACACGCAACTGGTAATAGCCCATGTATTTCGTGATGTCCGGGTTATCATCAGTGCTGCCAATGACATACCACGGCTTCGCTTCCACCATCCAGTTACCGTTTTCCGCCATCAGACGCGTGTAGAGGCGGTTCCAGCTACGGGATGTTGGGTCGGAACGACCATTGGAGTCGTGATTATAACCAAATTCAACATCACGCAATGTCCAACCCGCGAATGACTCGTCCGTTGCGAAGCCCAGGAAAACTTGCGGCTCATAGTTGGTTTCGCGGAAGGGTGCAGATTCGCCGCTGTTCGACAACTGCCACCAGGATTTCTGAGTATAAGAAGCGCCCAGGACGGAATTTGGCCCGACGATGCCACGCCAGATAGGGAATGCGAGGCTCAGCTGGAATTTCACTTCGTCTTTTCTGGCATTATCAGACCAGTTGTAACTGCGGATCGCTTCTTTATTGAGGTCGTCTGTCACCGTATAAATCAAATAGTTAGTTTCATACGGATAGAGCGTGAATGGATTATCGTGTTCCAGAAGCATATTGGCGATGATGCTACCGCGTACGGCGGGTTTGTCATGCACTTGTTTGATCGTTGCTTCCTGTGCGTAAGCAGTCAGAGGCAACAGGCTTGCAGCCACTAACCATCCCAGAAACGTGCGCATCGGCAATGTTCTCCTGAATAAAAAAGGTTTCAAATTATTTTCTGAGACACATTCTACATAGGAATGAATGTGCACGCTCGGTCTACATTTCTTAAAGTGGCAATCAACGATTGCGAAGCATAAAATAAACAAATAATTAACATTACGTTTTTTGCTTTGATCGAGGATGATCCATGTCTACCCCATTTCTGACCCCTGAAGCTGCCCTCCAACTGGTTGGTGAGATTTTTGTTTATCACATGCCTTTTAACCGGGCGCTGGGTCTGGAACTTATACGTTACGAGAAAGACTACGCCGAGCTTTGCTTCAATAACCAGCCGATGATGGTAGGAAACTGGGCACAAAGTATTTTGCACGGCGGGGTGATTGCCTCTTCGCTAGACGTCGCGGCTGGCCTGGTTTGCGTGGGCAGCACGCTGACTCGCCACGACAGCATTAGCGAAGAAGAACTACGCCAGCGTCTGTCGAAAATGGGCACCATCGACCTGCGTGTCGATTACCTGCGACCTGGGCGCGGGCAACGTTTTACCGCCAGCAGCAGCCTGCTGCGTGCCGGGAATAAAGTCGCGGTTGCGCGTGTGGAATTACACAACGAAGACCAGCTGCATATCGCCAGTGCGACGGCGACCTACATGGTAGGGTGAGAAGATAAATCCTGTTACTATTTGCACACTATTTACCAACGAGTTCTTTTCATGGATGCGAAACAAACCCGCCAGGGCGTGTTACTTGCGCTGGCGGCGTACTTTATGTGGGGTATCGCGCCTGCATATTTCAAGTTAATTAACTATGTCCCGGCTGATGAAATCCTGACGCATCGCGTGATTTGGTCATTCTTCTTTATGGTGGTGCTGATTAGTCTGAGCCGCCAGTGGCCACAGGTGAAAAAATCCTGCCAGAACCGTAAGAAGGTTTTTGCCATGGCACTCTCGGCGGTGCTGATTGGTGGTAACTGGCTACTGTTCATTTGGGCGGTGAATAACAATCACATGCTGGAAGCCAGCCTGGGTTATTTCATCAACCCGCTGGTTAACGTATTGCTGGGGATGATTTTCCTCGGTGAACGTTTCCGCACAATGCAGTGGGTAGCCGTGGGCCTTGCTGCTTGTGGGGTTCTGGTTCAGCTTTGGACATTCGGCTCGCTGCCAGTCATCGCTCTTGGTCTTGCATTTAGCTTCGCGTTTTACGGCCTGGTGCGTAAGAAAATTGCCGTGGATGCACAAACCGGCATGTTGGTGGAAACGCTGTGGCTGTTGCCCATTGCCGCAATTTACTTATTTGGTATCGCTGATAGCTCAACCAGTCATATGGGGCAAAACTCAATGTCGTTGAACTTAATGCTGATTGCGGCGGGCGTGGTAACAACGATTCCATTGCTGTGTTTCACCGCTGCGGCAACGCGTTTGCGCCTCTCGACACTGGGTTTCTTCCAGTATATTGGCCCAACGCTGATGTTCCTGCTGGCAGTAACGTTCTACGGTGAAGTGGTGGGCAAAGATAAGTTGCTGACCTTTGGGTTTATCTGGGCAGCGCTGGCGTTGTTTATCCTGGATGCGGTTTATACGCAGAGAAATTCGCGGATAGCGGTCGCGCAGAAGTAAAAAAGGGAGCCAATCGGCTCCCTTCTCATTTTCATCTCACAACCAGTTTTTACGCTTGAAGTAGAGATACGGCGCGAGGCCTGCGAGGATCATGACGATAATCGCCGCCGGATAACCGAAGCTCAGTTTCAACTCGGGCATAAACTCAAAGTTCATCCCGTAGCTGGATGCAACAAGCGTCGGTGGCAGGAATACGACCGATACCACCGAGAAGATCTTGATGATGCGGTTCTGCTCGATGTTGATAAAGCCCATCGCCGCCTGCATCAGGAAGTTCACCTTCTGGAACAGGGATTCGTTGTGCGGCAACAGGGATTCGATATCGCGCAGGATCTCACGCGCCTGCTCAAGCTGACCGCTCGGCAAACGTGCTTTACGCACCAGGAAGTTGAGCGCGCGTTGGGTATCCATCAGACACAAACGGACTTTCCAGCCGATATCTTCAAGCTCAGCAAGCGTAGAAAGCGCGGCGTCATATTCATCACCCTGGTGCCCTTCCATGATTACACGACTGAGTTTTTCGAGATCGCTATAAATGTTTTCGATTTCATCTGCCAGCTGTTCGATTTTGGTTTCAAACAGATCGAGCAGTAATTCATAGGCGTTGCCGTCAACCATATTCTGGCTACGAGCGCGCATACGATAGAGGCGAAATGCAGGTAGTTCACGCTCACGCAGCGTAAACAGGCGGCCTTCACGAATGGTGAATGCCACGGTGCTGTTGCCCGCGTGATCGTCTGCATCTTCATAAAAGAAAAATGAGTGGATGTGCAAACCGTCTTCGTCTTCAAAGAAACGCGCGGATGCTTCGATGTCTTCCAGTTCCGGGCGGGTTGCCAGGCTTTGACCAAGTTCCGTTTGCACGCGCTGACGCTCGCTCTCTTCAGGCTCGACCAAATCAACCCAAACAGAATTGCTCAGGTTATCGGCCTCATCTAATTCAAGACGGGACAGACGATTGTTTTCCAGTTGAAATGCGCTCAGCATGACCGGTACTCCCAATGCAAAAAATATCAGGGACAGTTCGGTTGGCACACAGACAGAAACAATATAGGTTTCAGACCATTAAAAAGTCTGACTCATTGCGACGGGATATACGAGATATGGGGTCGCCGACAACCACTAAGGCTATCAGCATTCGAGGATAGCCTTAGAAGTTGTACCTGGATGACAGGTAATTGAGCCAGTATTTACTGGGTGTGTCCAAGGCGAGTGTCCTCTTAGCGTAATCGTGCGCGCATGTTACGCCACCACAAATATGGCGTCAACACGCAACGGGACACCGCTTGCGAATAAATACCCTCGGTGTTTAAAGGGTAGCAAAAGCGTAAAAAACTATGAGTTATTCCGCTGACTTACACGGTTTCAAGATGTGCATAAGCGGCAACTAACCACTTAATTCCTTGTCCTGGGAATGCCACCTGAACCCGGCTATGTTCGCCGCTCCCTTCCAGGTTAACGATGGTGCCTTCACCAAATTTTGCATGACGGACACGCTGCCCAAGTTTGTAGCCAGTGTCGTTTTCGGAAATCGGTGTTCCCATACGTTGATGGCTAACCGGGCGGCTGATACTGGCGCGTAGGCGAACTTCTTCCACACAGTTTTCAGGCAACTCACCAATGAATCGAGAAGGACGGTGGTACACCTCTTTGCCGTATAGACGACGGGTTTCGGCATAGGTAATCGTGAGTTTTTGCATCGCTCGCGTCACGCCAACGTAAGCCAGGCGGCGTTCTTCCTCCAGGCGTCCGCCTTCATCCAGCGACATCTGGCTTGGGAACATGCCCTCTTCCATACCGACGATGAATACTTGCGGGAACTCCAGCCCTTTCGCCGAGTGCAGCGTCATCAGTTGCACTGCGTCTTGCCAGGTATCGGCTTGCCCTTCACCGGCTTCAAGTGCCGCGTGAGACAAGAATGCTTGCAGCGGCATCAGGTCTTCGTCTTCATCCTGATAGCTGAACTGGCGCGTTGCCGTGACCAGTTCTTCTAAGTTTTCGATACGCGTCTGGCCTTTCTCGCCCTTTTCCTGCTCATACATAATCATTAAGCCCGAGTCCTTGATAACCCGGTCGGTTTGTACGTGCAGCGGCATATCGATAGTTTCATGTGCCAGTGCGTCAATAAGTTCCATAAAGCGTTGCAGCGCAGAGGCCGCACGGCCCGCCAGCGCTTTTTCTTGCAGCAGCAAACGGCAGGCTTGCCACAACGTGAGTTGTTTATCGCGGGAGGTCTGACGCACTACGTCTAATGTACGATCGCCGATGCCACGCGTTGGCGTGTTAACCACGCGCTCAAACGCCGCATCGTCATTGCGGTTGGCAATCAGGCGCAGATACGAGAGTGCATCTTTGATTTCCTGACGTTCGAAGAAGCGCATCCCGCCGTAAATGCGGTATGGCATGCTGACCTGCAACAATGCTTCTTCGAGCACGCGCGATTGGGCGTTGCTGCGGTACAGAATCGCGCAGTGTTCAAGCGCTCCGCCTGCCTCCTGCCACGTTTTGATGCGGTTAACCACAAAACGCGCTTCATCTAATTCGTTGAATGCGCAATAAAGTGAGATAGGCTCGCCGTCGCTACCATCCGTCCACAGCTCTTTGCCTAAGCGACCTGAGTTGTTCGCAATAAGGGCGTTGGCGGCATTCAGAATGTTGTTGGTGGAACGGTAGTTTTGCTCAAGGCGAATGGTTTGTGCGCCGGGGAAATCGGTCAGGAAGCGTTGGATGTTCTCAACTTGCGCGCCGCGCCATCCGTAGATTGACTGATCATCGTCACCCACGATCATCACTTTGCCAGTATCGCCCGCCAGCATGCGAATCCACGCGTACTGAATGCTGTTGGTATCCTGGAATTCGTCCACCAGAATGTTGGTAAAGCGTTCGCGGTAGTGGTTAAGAATATGGGGTTTGTTCAGCCACAACTCATGCGCACGCAGCAATAGCTCGGCAAAGTCCAACAGGCCTGCGCGGTCACAGGCTTCCTGGTAGGCCTGATACACTTTCTGCCAGGTTTGCTCGACCGGGTTGCCATAGCTTTCAATGTGATGCGGACGTAAACCTTCGTCTTTTTTGCCGTTGATAAACCACATTGCCTGGCGTGCCGGCCACTGTTTATCATCGAGATTCATGGCTTTAATCAGGCGTTTTAACAAGCGCAGCTGATCTTCGCTGTCCAGAATTTGGAAATCCTGCGGCAGGTTAGCGTCCATGTGGTGCGCACGCAGCAAGCGATGTGCAAGGCCATGGAAAGTGCCCACCCACATACCGCCCTGGCTGGTTCCCATCAACTGGCCGATACGGTGGCGCATTTCCGCCGCCGCTTTGTTGGTAAACGTCACCGCCATAATAGAATACGGCGAGCAGTTTTCCACGCTAATCAACCACGCAATGCGGTGCACTAATACACGCGTCTTACCACTACCCGCCCCTGCCAGCACCAGCATGTTGCTACGCGTGGCTGCGACGGCTTCGCGCTGTTTGTCATTGAGGCTGTCGAGCAGGTAAGAAACGTCCATTGGCACCGCCGTTGAGGAGATAAAAATATACTGTGGTTTTATACAGAATTAATCAGATTATATCAGCGCGGTGAGGGATGCCAACTGCGAAATTTCCAGATGTGGCAATAAACGGCTGTCATTAATCTGCATCAGATCGCCATCACGCAGGTTTATCCAGCACGCCTGCATCCCACAGCGGACGGCTCCGGCGACGTCTGTCGTCAGGTCATCACCCACATGCAGAATGTGGCCGAGCGGCACATCGAGCTTTTCAGCCGCCAGGTGATACATGTCGTTGAATGGCTTAGAGCGACCGTGAGGGCCGGCGCGCAGTACAAACTTGAAGTACTTATCGAGGCCGAAAAGGTGCGGCTCGGCGTTACCGTTGGTAATCGCCACCAGCGGCCATTTCTCACCAAGCTTTGCTAATGTGTCGTGCGTTTCTTGCGGCACGTCGATTTGGCTGCGCCAGTGGGCGAAATTCGCCATACAAGCCAGTGCGCCAGCGGCTGCTTCATCTGCTGACAAACCCGCATCCAGCATCGCTTGTTCAACGGCACGGCGACGCCATTCGGTCACATCGTGGTAAATATCCGGTTCTGCGAGGCGCAGCGCATGCCGAATATGCAGAAAATCTTGACGTTGCAGATGGTTAAGCTTCGGATGATAATTTTGCACGAAGCTCATTGATTCACGTTCGGTACGCGTAATCACTTCGCGGTTGTCGTACAGGGTGTCGTCGAGATCGAAAGTGAGCGCGGCAATAGGCCCAAGTGGACGATAAAAGTGCATTACGATTTCCCTCGTTTAGCGCGTGGATGCGCGGCATCATACACTGAGGCTAAGTGTTGGAAGTCGAGATGGGTATAGATTTGTGTAGTAGAAAGGTTGGCGTGGCCTAATAATTCCTGCACGCCGCGCAGATCTCCGCTCGACTCCAGCATATGCGTGGCAAATGAATGGCGCAGTTTATGTGGATGCACATGGCTGTTTAGCCCCTGTTTTATCCCCCACTCGCTAAAGCGTTTTTGAACGTTGCGTGCCGAGATACGTTTCCCCTGCTTTGAGAGAAATAACGCATCGCCGTCCGGGCCAAAAAGCTCACGCAGATCCAGCCAGTGCTCAATCCAGGTGACCGCAGATTTCCCCACCGGCACCCGACGCTCTTTGCTGCCTTTCCCCATCACCCACACTTCACCCGTCGCCAGATCGATGTGGCGACAGTCCATATTCACCAGTTCGGAAAGACGCAACCCCGCGCCGTACATCACTTCAAGCATCGCACGGTCGCGTACCGCGAGCGGATCGTTAATGTCGATATCCAGCAGGCGGCTCACGTCATCGACGTCGATATTTTTTGGTAGGTGGCGACCCGCTTTCGGCGTGGAAATCCCTTTTGCGGGATTGGCTTTGAGTTGGCCCTGGCTAACACACCAGTCGAAAAAGCTGCGTAATGCAGAAAGGCATAACGCCAGGCTTGATGGCCCAAGCCCCGCTTTGCGGCTGCGAACAGTGATTGAGCGAACCGCGGCGGCATCGCACTGTTGCCAGGTACTCAGCTTCATCTCGCTTGCCAGGCCGATTATCGCGGTGAGCTGGCGACCATAATTGAGTAGAGTAAGCGGGCTTAACTGGCGCTCCACTTTCAGGTAGCGCAGAAAGCCGTCAACAGCGGTTTGCAGCGGGGAGTCGGTCATACTCGCTCGACCCAACGCTCCAGCAAATCTGGCAACATTAGCGCCAGTTCATGCAGTAATTGTGTACCTTGCCCTTCCTGGTAATGCTGGGGATCACGGCTACTGAATACCAGTACGCCTAAATCCGCATCGCTGCCCATCAGAGAAAGCGCCACCGAGCCAATCGCTTTCGCCTGAGGCAAAACGACCAGTAATTCAGGGCCATTTAATGACCCAAGATAATGCTGCCTGTCGCCCAGACGTTGAATACGCAGCGGCTCAAAAGCCTGGCGATTCAATGCCAGATGGGTGAAATCAGAAGGAGCACCAATCCGCCAACGGTCTGCAAAAAGACGCACATTCGCGCCCGCCAGACCCATTTCACGCGCCCAACGATGCAAGCGGTTCAGCATGTCCTGCAAGCTGGTGGCAGAAGCCAGACGGCCTTGCAGCTTCAGTAAGCGGTAGAACAAACCTTCATTGGCACTCGCCTGCTCCATCAGCAAGGTCATGTTTTCTTCAAGAAAATTGATGTGGTTACGGCTACGCGCCATATGCCATTCAACCAACGAAACCGTGCCGCGTACCGGATGCGGCACTTGCATCTGTTCTACATGCTGGGCGTTACGAATAAAGAAATCGGGATGACGCAGCAGATATTCCGCCACCATGCGGTCATCCAGTTCCAGTACGGCTTCTTGCTGTTCCTCGGCATTCTTCATAGATGTATAAATCCATCATAGACGTGGGCCGCCGGGCCGGTCATAAACAACGGGGTTCCCGGCCCTTTCCAGGCGATATCAAGACGGCCACCAGGCAGCTCCACGCGAACCTGTTCCGCAAGTATTCCTTGCAAAATGCCCACGGCGACTGCGCCGCAAGCGCCACTGCCACAAGCTTGTGTTTCTCCGGCACCACGTTCATAAACACGCAGGCGGATATGTTCTTTGGTCACGACTTGCATAAAGCCGATGTTCGCCCGCTCAGGAAAGCGTTCGTGGTTTTCCATCACCGGCCCCAGAGTCTCTACGGCGGCGGTCGTCACTTCGTCAACCTGAATAACGCAGTGCGGATTACCCATCGACACGACGCCGCACATAATGGTCTGTTCGGCGGCACGCATAATATAGGTCTTTTCCGCTTTGTTGGCGCGGAACGGCACGGCGGATGGCTCGAAATTCGGCTCGCCCATATTCACACGCACCAGTTCATCTTCCGTCACGCTCAGAACCATGCGGCCATTGGCGGTGCTGACACGAATATCGCGTTTGTTGGTCAGCCCTTTCAGGCGCACAAAACGAGCGAAACAGCGTGCGCCGTTGCCACATTGTGAGACTTCGCTGCCGTCGGCATTGAAAATGCGGTAATGGAAATCGAGGTCAGGATCGTACGGCGGTTCAACCACCAGCAACTGATCGAAACCCACACCTAAATGTCGGTCGGCCAGGCGACGAATCAACTCAGGGGAGAAATAGACGTTTTGAGTCACCGCGTCGACGACCATAAAGTCATTGCCAAGGCCATGCATCTTTGAGAACTGCATCTTCTGCTCCATATACGCGGCTACTTTTTAAATGTTTTCTAGTAGATAACCTGAGTCGGTGCGTTATCAGTCCCACGGTCGTTACGTTCCGGCGCGGTAGATTGTGTTTGTTTATCCGGTGTTACCTGGCTCGTAGGCTTGGTTTTGCCATCAGCGGGCGGAAAATACAGAGGCCCCTTAAGACCGCAGCCAGAAAGACTGGAAAGTGCCAGCAAGAGTGCCAGTGGGCAGAAAATTTTCTTCATTATTGAGATGCCTGTAATCCAATATTCTGTCTTCTATCATCGCAGGTGATCCCTGAAAAGCAATACTCTTTTCTATTGGCGGGCGTTGCTTTTATACTGCCGTAAAGACGAACAACTGAGAAAAACATATGAACGACAGTGAATTTCATCGCCTGGCCGACGGCCTGTGGTCAACAATCGAAGAACGCCTGGATGACTGGGATGGTGACAGTGATATCGACTGCGAAATCAATGGTGGCGTGTTGACGCTAAGTTTTGAGAATCGCAGCAAGATTATTATCAACCGCCAGGAGCCTTTACATCAGGTGTGGCTTGCCACCAAAAGTGGGGGTTACCATTTTAATCTGAAAGACGATAAGTGGATTTGCGACCGCAGCGGCGCAGAGTTTTGGCAGTTGCTGGAAGAAGCCTGCACACAGCAAGCTGGAGAGCCAGTTAGCTTTAACTAGCTATTGCTGTACTGCTGAAGCAGCGGGGTTGAGCTATCGTCATGATTAGCCGGCGTCGCTGCTGTAATGGCTTGGGTGCGGAATGGAATCACCTGCGAGCGCCCATCTACTTTCACAATCTGATAGAACTGTGGCAAGTTGAAGTTGATAAAACTTGAGCCATAGGTAAAGCGGTCGTGTGAAGACGAGTAGAAGCGGCTGACGTCACGCACTAAATCTTCTTTGCTTCCTTCACAGTGGTGATAAACCTCTGCCCGGTTAGTCTCATCCAGAATATAGATATTAAATCCCTGGTCCTCATTCGATTCTTCAAAGAAGAACTGAATGATCCCTTCACTGGCAAAACCATCTACCACCGGCGGCAACTGAACCTGCTGGTTAGTTTCAACCTGCACCGACAAGCCATGCAGTTTGTTATGGGAAATCGCGCCGTAGAACTCGACCGCATTCTCCAGTTTTTGCACCGATACGCTCAGGCGTTCAAAGAACAGCCCCCACGTTTGGCCAGAAATACGCAGCGCTTTAAAGCGGCCCGGCTCCTGACGTGTGCTCGATAAACGGAAGTCGATACATTCAGAAACCAATTGCTGAACGCGGGTGCGGATAAGCCCACGCAGATGCTGGCTATAGCAGAACACTTCAACGCTATCCGGTGGCGCGGCATCCTGGTGCATTTTGCCCAGAATGGTTTTCAGCGCCTCAATCATCGACTGTTCGCCGTTGAAGTGCAGGGTACGCACTTCATTCCAGGAGTTGCGGTAAAGCAGGTCAACGCTTCCCACCAGGCACTGTTGCTGCTGCCCGAAACTGAACACATCCAGTTTACGGAAATCGAAATGAACCACCTGATTGCGGAATGCCGCCGTCGGGTCGTATTCGAGGTTAACGATAATCGCCAGATGGCGAATTTCACATGGGCTATACAACGCTTTGGCGGTTGGCGCAGGCAAACGCAGCGGGAAGTGGTGCGAAACGTCAGCCACCATTTCCTGCAATTTTGGCAAATCACAAATGCCGTTGCCCTTAATAAACAGGCGGGTGCGCGAGGTCAGCAGGCCGTTGAAGTAGGCCCATGCCACCAGCTTATTAAGATAACGGTTATATTCCAGCGGTTGATGGCTGATGATCGAATCCATGTTTGGCGCACGGTTGTAGAGATACCAACCTGAACGGTTAGCACGACCCGGCGGAACATGGATAAAGGTCAGGTTCGGTTCTGACAAATCAGGAGAAATCTGCGGGTTAACCAGCGTGACTTTACCCGGTAGCGCTTCAAACGCTGCGTACAGTTTACGGGTCAATACACCGATATCTTGCGGGCTGGCACTGACGCTGAGGTTGTTACGACGAGCGAAACGAATCAGGTTGCGATAGCTTTGCATCATCGCATCCAGAAGTTCGTTGTGCGCATCGCGAACCTGGTCGATTTTCCAGTTAGCGCGGTTATCGAGCATCGCCAGACGCGGTTCGTCCCAGCCCCACTCTTTGACCAGTTGGCTTAAAACTTCACGACGCCAGCCTACACAGGCACGCTCACGAGACAGTTTTTCGCACACTTTCAGATAGAAACAACGACGCACTAAATCCAGACGCGCAGTGTCTTCGATTTGCGTGAGGTAATGGGTCACACGCTCCAGCATCATGCAGTACGGATCAAGCCCAAAGGAGACTATCTCGCCATCATGCAAGCGCTGCTTAATGTCTTTTGCCAGTAAACGAGTATTCGGGTATTCCCAGGAATAGGCTTCCAGCAGCAGCGTTTTGAGCACCGCTTTATAAGGTGAATCGATACTCTTATAGAGCTGCCACAAGCTGGCACCAAAGTATTCTTCCGCCGACAGCGTGCTTAAACCACCGAGATCCAGCCATTCGTTTGGCGTGAGCACGCCCTGCGAGTAGAGGCTCATCACGTAATCATCGTAATGATCTTCTTCGTCGCCCGGCACCATACTCCACAGAATACGTTTACCCGCCAGGCGTACTGCGGTGCGGTAGAATTCATCGAGCAACAAGATGTGTTGGGTAGAACCACAGTCTTCGCCGCCCAGACTGCCGCTTTCGTTGTGGCGGAAGCGGTTTTCATCAATCAGGAAGAAGCTGACCTCAACACCTAGCGAAGCGGCCCAGCTTTCCAGCACGCTACATTTACGTTGCAGCAACTGGCGCTCGTCGTTATCGAGCCATGACTGGTGACAAACCCAAATATCCAGATCGGATGAACAGCTCTGCCCAACGGACGAGGTACTGCCCATTGAATAAAGGCCAGTGATAGGCAATTCACCCGATTCTGTTGTCTGCGGCGGCATGCCGCGCATCAATTCGAGTTCGTTGAGGTAGTGACGTTGGGTTTCATCAGGCGTGTAGATGCATATGCCATGTGGAACGTTACCCTCAAGGTAACCTGGCATCAGCGGGTGATGATAATGTAACAATGTTGGCAGAAGACTGTAGACCTGTTGGAAAGCAGGCCCCATGGCAGCAAGTGCGCGATCTACACGCAGTTGGTTAATGGCATCCAGTCTCTGTTTAAGAGTCTCAATATAGAGGTACAAGACATATCGCCTGATGGTTTCAGTATTACGAAAAAACCCGTTTCCCGGTTATTGCCTCTATTATAAACGACAAGGCAAAGAATTGCTGGAAACGTGATCAATTTAACACCTTGCTGGTTGACCGTAAAGAAAGATGCGCTACTCGCCAAGTTCCTTACCGTCTACCCGCTTTATCTTCCATAATACGAAATATGTCCCTCTTTTCCGCAAACCCGTTGAAACTGACAGCCTTCCTTGAAGAGTGGTAGGATGGTCAGGGACGATAATTACGGTAACAAGCAATGTTAGACAATGTATTAAGAATTGCCACTCGCCAAAGCCCATTAGCACTTTGGCAAGCACAATATGTCAAACAACGCCTCGAAGCGTGCCATCCCCAGCTCACGGTTGAACTGGTGCCTATGGTTACGCGTGGCGACATCATTCTTGATACACCGCTGGCAAAAGTAGGCGGCAAGGGATTGTTTGTCAAAGAGTTGGAACTCGCACTGCTTGAAGGCCGGGCAGATATTGCCGTGCATTCAATGAAAGATGTGCCGGTCGAATTTCCTGAAGGTTTAGGTTTAGTGACCATTTGCGAACGCGACGATCCTCGCGATGCCTTTGTCTCGAATAATTTCGCCAGTCTGGATGATTTACCCGCAGGCAGCATCGTGGGTACTTCAAGCCTACGCCGCCAGTGTCAGATTGCCGAACGCCGCCCGGACCTGGTGATTCGTTCATTGCGCGGCAACGTTGGCACCCGTCTGGGTAAACTCGACAACGGTGATTATGACGCGATTATTCTGGCAGTAGCCGGGCTGAACCGTCTTGGTCTGCAATCACGTATCCGTTACGCATTGCCAGCGGAAGTGTCTCTGCCCGCTGTAGGTCAGGGCGCGGTGGGGATTGAATGCCGTCTTGATGATGAGCACGCTCAAGCACTGCTCGCTTCACTTAACCATGAAGAGACTGCAACTCGCGTCCGTGCTGAACGCGCCATGAACATGCGCCTTGAAGGTGGATGCCAGGTGCCGATTGGCAGTTATGCAGAATTGAAAGACGGCGAGCTATGGCTACGAGCATTAGTGGGCGCACCTGACGGCTCTGTTCTGGTTCGTGGTGAACGCCGCGGTAAGCCAGAAGACGCCGAAGTCATGGGCGTTTCGCTGGCGGAAGAGCTTCTCGATAAAGGCGCGCGCGAAATTCTTGCCGCCGTTTATGACGGAGATGCTCCGGCATGACGATACTGGTCACCCGCCCTTCCCCCGCAGGGGATGAATTAGTGAGCAGACTGCGCGCACTGGGGCAGGTGGCGTATAGCTTCCCTCTCATCGAGTTTTCCCCGGGGCGGCAGTTGGATAAATTGCCTTCCATGCTGGCGAGCCTTTCCGAAGGTGACCTGGTATTCCTTTTATCGCAGCACGTCATACATTTTGCTCATCCGCAATTAAAGCAGAACGCTATGTCATGGCCTGCAAGTCTTGCCTGGTTTGCTATTGGACGTACAACTGCGTTAGCTTTTCACACTGTGAGCCATTTGCCGGTTCGTTATCCGCAAGACAGAGAAACGACGGAAGTGTTGCTACAATTACCTGAATTACAAAATGTTGCCGGGAAACGGGCGCTCATTTTGCGTGGGAATGGTGGTCGTGAACTGTTGGGCGAAACGCTGGCAGAACGCGGCGCAGAAGTCACTTTCTGCGAATGCTACCAAAGAAATGCCAGGATTTATGATGGAACGGAAGAAGCCTTTCGCTGGCACGAACGTGGAGTTTCAACGCTGGTCGTAACGAGCGGTGAAATGCTACAACAACTTTATGCACTCATTCCCGAATGGTATCGAACAAATTGGTTACTCCACTGCCGGCTTATCGTCGTCAGTGAGCGTCTGGCAGGCCTTGCCCAGGAATTGGGCTGGCAAGATATTCGGGTCGCCGATAACGCTGACAATGATGCGCTGCTTCGCGCATTACAATAAACCTTGACCCAAAATAATTCGAGTTCCAGGAAGGCGGCTTGAAGCATGAAGGGTAAATAATATGGGATGCCACAATGACGGAACAACAGAACACCTCCGCCATGGTTGAAGAGACCACACCTGCGGTAGAAAACAAACCGCTTCCAGAACAACCACCACAAAAAAATCGTAGTGGTATTGCAGGCATTGCGCTGGGCGCTATCGCCATTGCAATTGCTCTGGCGCTGGGTGCAGGTCTGTACAGCTACGGTAAGCATGAGGTGGCGGCACAAAACACCACCAGCGATGCTCTGGCAACGCAACTGACCGCTATCCAAAAGCAGCAAGAGCAGCAGCAATCAGCTCTGGAGGCCACCATTAAGCAGCAGGCCACTGCGCTTGATGAGTCGAATCGCCAACAGGCAAATCTGGCGCGTGAACTGAATGAAGTACAACAAAAAGTCGCTACTATTTCTGGCAGCGATGCGAAAACATGGCTGCTGGCACAATCCGACTTCCTGGTGAAATTGGCAGGCCGCAAACTGTGGAGCGATCAGGACGTCACGACCGCCGCCGCATTATTGAAAAGCGCCGATGCCAGCCTGGCAGATATGAATGACCCAAGCCTGCTTCCCGTTCGTCGTGCGCTAACAGACGACATATCAACGCTGTCTGCGATTACTCAGGTTGATTACGACGGGATAATTCTCAAGCTCAATCAGCTTTCTAATCAAGTTGATAACCTGCGTCTGGCGGATAACGATACTGACGATACGCCGATGGATTCCGATGGTAGTGAACTTTCTTCTACCGTGACTGAATGGCGTCAAAATCTGACCAAAAGCTGGCACAACTTTATGGATAGCTTCATTACTATCCGCCGCCGTGACGAAACGGCCGTTCCGCTTTTGGCTCCGAACCAGGATGTTTATCTGCGTGAGAACATCCGTTCGCGCTTGCTGGTTGCAGCGCAAGCGGTGCCACGCCATCAGGAAGAAACCTACAAGCAATCGCTGGAAAATGTTTCGACCTGGGTGCGTGCTTATTACGACACCAGCGACAGCGTGACAAAATCTTTCCTTGATGATCTGGACTCTCTCAGCCAGCAAACCATCAATATGGATGTCCCGCAAACTCTGGAAAGCCAGCCGCTGCTGGAAAAGCTGATGCAGACTCGGGTGCGTAATTTGCTCGCTCAACCCGCTGCAAATGCCAGTGCTCCAGCAGAACCCGCGCCTGAACAGGCTCCCGCACCCGCTCAAGGAGAATAAGCATGATTAAAGTCTTATTACTCTTTCTGCTGCTGATCGCCGGGATCGTACTTGGGCCAATGTTAGCCGGGCACCAGGGTTACGTTCTGATTCAGACTGACAACTACAACGTCGAAACCAGCGTCACGGGTCTGGTGATCATTCTGATCCTGACCATGGTAGTGCTCTTCGCCATTGAATGGGTGCTGCGCCGCGTATTCCGCACCGGTGCTCGTACTCGTGGTTGGTTTGTTGGGCGCAAGAGCAGTCGCGCACGTAAGCAAACAAAAGCTGCATTGCTGAAACTGGCTGAAGGTGATCACCAACAAGTTGAAAAGCTGATGCTGAAAAATGCCGATCATGCCGAGCAACCTGTGGTGAACTACCTTATGGCGGCCGAAGCTGCACAGCAACGCGGGGATGAAATTCGTGCCAATCAGCATCTTGAACGAGCTTCCGAACTGGCAGATAACGATCAATTACCGGTCGAGATTACCCGTGTTCGTTTGCAGTTAGCCCGCAATGAAAATCATGCCGCGCGTCATGGTGCCGATAAGCTGCTGGAGATTTCTCCGCGCCATCCTGAGGTTCTGCGTCTTGCAGAAATGGCATATGTCCGCACCGGTGCGTGGGGTTCGTTACTCGATATTTTGCCAGCGATGGACAAAGTACAGATTGGTGACGAAACTCATCGCCTCGCATTGCAACAGCAAGCCTGGATTGGCTTGATGGATCAGGCAATGGCGGAGCAAGGCAACGATGGTCTGAAAACCTGGTGGAAGAATCAAAGCCGTAAGACTCGCCACGAAACCGTGCTGCAAGTCGCGATGGCAGAGCATCTTATTGAATGTGACGATCATGACGCCGCGCAGGAAATCATTCTTGATGGCCTGAAACGTCATTATGACGAACGTTTGATATTACTGATGCCGCGCCTGAAATCTGGCAATCCGGAGCAGCTTGAGAAAGCTCTGCGCCAGCAGATCAAAACGCAGGGCGATCGTCCGTTGTTATACAGCACGCTCGGCCAGTTGCTGATGAAACACGGTGAATGGCAGCAGGCATCCGAGGCTTTCCGTCAGGCAATTAAACAGCGCCCAGACGCTTTTGATTACGCATGGCTGGCTGATTGCCTGGATAAGCTGCATAACCCGGAAGAAGCGGCTCTGATGCGCCGTGACGGTCTGCTGCTCACTCTGCAAAACAACACGGGTTCGTAACACCCAAGGGCGATCTCTTCGCCCTTTTCCTTTCTCGAATTCCCTCTCCGTATGCAAAAAAAAACACCTGCCAATAGGCAGGTGTTAAAACAGGTCTGTATGACAACTAAGTGGTGCTTCACTCAACGTTGTGTCCATGGTGTTGGATGAGGTCTGAAAGACGACATCTGTCGGTGGACGATAAGCACCGTAATCGGCTCTGCGTCATTCCTGGGTTTATGAAGCCTAAGCAAACATAAGAAGTGGAATGAGCATCTACACATATATTATTGCATGATGCATGCCAGGTTTGTATTCGAAATTAATATGACAATGTAATTTCTTTTTGATCAGTATGTTATGCGATTCATTGTTGGCGCAGCGCTGGCTGTTCAAGGACCCTGGTTGGATAGCATAAATGTCTCCATTTAGAGACAGATAAACAGGAAATCAAAACTAGTCATTTATATCAATGAGTTATGAGTCACCAAACGGCGACAACAAAAGCAGGAATGTCGCAAATAAGAGACTGGGATTGAGATGGACTGTTTTCGCAAGGGTGTCGGATGACGCTGCGCTGATACGACCTACGAAACGGTAAACTACAGACGTAAAAAAACCCAATCTTTCGATTGGGTTTTCTTGAATTTGGTCGGCGAGAGAGGATTCGAACCTCCGACCCACTGGTCCCAAACCAGTTGCGCTACCAAGCTGCGCTACTCGCCGAAATACTGCTTCACTTCTTATTGCTTAACTTAGAGATGGTGCGAAGAGAGGGACTTGAACCCTCACGTCCGTAAGAACACTAACACCTGAAGCTAGCGCGTCTACCAATTCCGCCACCTTCGCAATATCACTAAATTAATGGGGTGGCTAATGGGACTCGAACCCACGACAACTGGAATCACAATCCAGGGCTCTACCAACTGAGCTATAGCCACCACTGTAAATCTTTTCGCGCGGTCTTCTTTCTAAGAAAGTTGAGCCGCCGCAGCTCCAGCGCCATTCAAATAATGGTGCGCCCGACAGGATTCGAACCTGAGACCTCTGCCTCCGGAGGGCAGCGCTCTATCCAGCTGAGCTACGGGCGCATAGCGCCGTTGCGGGGTCGGATATTACGGCCTTCATGCCCACCTGTCTAGTGCTTATTTCAATAAAATGCGCATTTGGTTACGCTTTGCACATTCTGATGATTATACAGCCAAAAACACCCGCTAAACTCGCTTTATCTCTACAAACACTGCCGCTTAAAGCCGTCCTGTGTAATGCCAGCCCAGATAACGCAGCAACTTAATTTGACGCGTAATGCGGCTCGGTTGCGACAATAATCGATATAACCACTCCAGACCCAGGTTTTGCCAGACCTTTGGCGCTCGTTTCACATGGCCGGTGAAAACATCGTAGGTGCCACCCACGCCCATATACAAAGCATCAGGATAAACCTTGCGGCAATCGCGCATGAAGATTTCCTGGCGTGGAGATCCCATCGCGACCGTGATTATCGCCGCACCGCTGTCGCGAATACGCTCGAATAAAGCGGCTTGTTGTTCGGGTTTAAAGTAGCCATCCTGACTACCGACAATATTGACCTGCCACTGCCCACGCAGCTTTGCTTCAGTTTGCGCCAGTATTTCCGGTTTGCCGCCAATCAGAAACACAGGTGTCCCCTCCCGCCCGGCACGCTGCATCAATGCTTCCCAGAGATCGGCTCCTGGTACACGCGACACCACGGCCCCCGGAAACTTTTTACGAATCGAGCGCACAACACTGATGCCATCTGCGTATTTGTATTCTGCATTCTCGATTAACGTTCGCACTTCTTGCTCGCGTTCAGCAGCAAGGATTTTCTCAGCGTTAATCGCCACCAGCGTCCCACTACGCAGCGAGCCGCCTGCGTAGAGATAATCCAAAGCATGTTGCATATCGCGCCAGCCCAAAAGCTCCAGGCCGCGAATCGCATAAGACGGAGCGGTAGTTAGCTCGTTCATGATATTCCTTGTGATGCATTTTGGGAGTCAGACATCACGCGTGGCGAACGACGTAGCCGTTGATGAACTAATCCCGCACTATCAAATAACCAGTAAAGCAGTTTTGCCAGCAACAGGCAGGCACCAAAAATCACAATGAAAAACACCACGCGGGAAACAAAGGAATCAAGCCCCTCTCTCGCCAGCACAATCATGTTAAAGATGGCCCCGAAACAGAAGCTATGCAAAATGGCAGCTTTATACTTGTTGGTTTCCCGGTTGCCCAGTTCATACAACCAATCAAACCATTTGATAATCAGACCCACCACAACGGCACCCAGCGGGATAAACCACACGCCGCCCATAACCACCAGCGATCCAATTAACGTCGGTGAAATCGCCAGCCCTGAATGGTTGTTGAGGATTTCCCAGGTAAAGTAGTTCGCGCTATTCAGCACGATGCCCGGACGACTCGGCCATAACCAGGTGGGGATAAAGACATAGAAATCACGGACAATCGGTGCCAGGCCCTGGAACTCAATTTTGTCGTAATTTTGCAGCAGTAACGCGAGATTTTCCCACGGCGAGAAAGTATCGCGCGTCAGATACAAGAAGGTATAAAACGCTTCGTCGCCGCTCACGTCCATACCGTAGCGCTTTAGCGCCAACCAGAACATGCCGACAATGCCGAATATCCCCGCTGCCGCCAGCATCCACAACGAAATCCAGCCGCGAATAATACCGATGAACAAGAAGATGGCGAACGCAATGATAATATTCGCGCGAGTCCCACCGACAATCATATAAGTCAACAAACCAAACGCGACGGTGCTGACCAGGAAAAACATCCAGGAACGGCCATCCTGCTTGAGAAAATAGACCACCAACATCGCGGGAATAAAGAAGTAGAAGAAGCGTTTTAACGCAACGCCTGAGACTTCGCTGGAGAATATCTGGCTGTACGAATGCAGTTTAAACAGCAAGAAACCGTTATGCATAAAGAAGATGCCGACGCTCACCAATGCCACTACGGCCAGCATCACCCACGTCAAATGCGTTTCAACGCGATTCATCGTAAACACAGGCTGCCGAACCGCGTTGCTTCGTTTCTCCCGCAAGCGTGTTTTGTAGGCAACATAATAGATGCCATAAAAGCACGCGGCTGCTAGCTGCGCTTGCAATAGAACGTCTGCTGGAACGACTGACACCCCAAAGCGGAAGACTAATGTGCAGGTAAACGGAAAGCCGAAGAAAAACGTCAGTAAATACAATAGCGAGAAGAAGACATTGAAATTAAAACGTACCCGGCGGAATTCCTGGTACGTTAAAATGCCAATGAACATTACCGAGACAAACCAGACCACAAACAAACCGCCAAATTGCAGCAAACTCATGCGGTTTCTCCTGATGCAATGTCCAGTGCCCGAATCCACCCATCAATGTAATTAGGGTTAAAGAAGGCAATTTGCTGTTTATCCAGTAAGCGTAGCTGACGCTGCGCTTCGCGCACAATCGGCTCATCAAGCGGGTCGCAGGCGAATAGCACCGGAATGTGCTGCTCCGTCATATCCTGCCAGAAAGGGTTTTTGCGGCTCAAAACGCAGGGTATCCCCGCCTGAATCAGCAGACAAAGGGTGCCGATTCCTTGTTGGCGATCGAAAATGAAATAGCCGAGGTCACACTGACGCAACATCGCCAGGTAATCATCAAATTCCATTTTTTCGGTCAAAATTTGCAGATTTTCTTCGCTGAAAAACGCTCGCCCAGCCTGCCGCACTTCATTGATATAAGTATTATTGTTGGCCGGATAACCCATTGGCACGACCACGCGAACCGTATCGCCAAACTGATCGTGAACAGCTTTCAGTGCGGCAATATGCTGGTTGCTCAGGTCGCCCGAATTGCCGACCAGCACCGTCATTTTTCCTGTTTTAGGTTCACTGTTGGCAAGCGTGTTGAGCGATGGGTCCATACGCGTCGGGAAATAAATCAGTTCCCCCGGCACGCGTGGGTGGCGTTCATGAAAATAATTCAGGTCGCCACGGGTTGCAAACACGCGTCCTACTCGGCCCTGCGCGATGCGACGCAGCAGGTAAAACAACCGAAACTTGAGACTACTGGAGGCTTCGTAAAGATCGGCACCCCAGATGTGCCAGTTCATCTGAACAGGTTTCAAACCGCCCGTCAGCAGGGCAATCCACAACGCACTATTAAATTGACCATGGAAGAAAAAGCGTTGTTTCCGATTAGCTCGAGCCTTTTCAATGACGGCCTGTGCCAGCGCTTTTTTGGTTGGATAAAGCATGACAGCAAGCGTCGGAAAAGCCGACAGCAGCGAGTCGTCCTGTGACACCACCATAAACTGGCGGGCGTGCGGATTCGCGGTAGCCAGTGCGTCATTAAAGAAACGCAGTACCGTTTGATTATGATGCGGGATATCCGATCCCAAAACGTGAATCAGTGTCGTCATGCTCGTCTACGATAAATAAGAAAAACGCTGCAACAGAGCGTGAAGTAAATGATATACGTTGCCATATATGCCTGCGCCGCGCCGAGCGCACCATGCGCAGGTATAAGCCAATGCGAAAAACCGGTCAATAATGCAAACTGGCTGATTTCAGTCAAAATATAGAAGCGAAGCGAGGCTTTGGCTATCACCAGATAACCAAATACGTAGGAGCCCACTTTCAGTACGTCACCCACCAGTTGCCAGGCGAAAAGATCGCGCATCGCAATAAACTTATGCGAGAAAAGCAGCCAGATGGCGAAATCACGCAATAGCCAGACGGTAAAACTCGCCAGAGCTACAGCGGGCAGCACAAATTTCAGTGAGCGAAGAATCTCGCGGCTGATGTCATGTTTGCTGGTCAGGCGGGAAAGCGTTGGCAGCAAATACACGCTAAACGAAGCGGTAATGAATTGCAGATACGCATCCGAAATACTGCTAACACCTTGCCAGATTCCGACATCATCCCAGCTGTAATGCGCGGCAAGTAGATTTCGCATCATCACGTATGCCACCGGCAACGTTACCGAGGTGATCAACGCCATGATTGTGAACTTGCCAAGACTGCTGGCGTAGACTTTATCCCACTGAGGTTTGAGATAACCGAGCGGTACGTGTTCGCGGCGAACCAGCATAATGCCAGCAGGAATCAGCACCAGCGCAGGCACCAACGCCAGTCCCAACAGCGCTCCCTGATAACCACCCAGGCGGTAGCAAAGGTAATAAGCCAATACGCCAATCAGACTGCCGCCAATCAGTGCCAGCGCATTGCCCGCCGCATCACGAAAGCCCTTCATGATAGCCAGCGACAAGTTCGCCCAGGCAATACCCATTTGCACGAGCGCAACCAGACGCACTAATCCCTGGTAGTTTTCATGCCCGAATAATCCAAGGCTAATGGGCTTTGCCGCCACCACAAAAATAATGGCTAAAAGCGTCGAGAAGCCCAACACCATGGCTGATGACGTACCGATAACTTTGCGCAGCTGCTCGGGTTGGTCGTGGTACTGCGCGACATATTTCGTCACGCCATTGAAGATCCCCGCCCCGGCAAGCACACCTAAAACGGTGACCATCTGGCGGAAGTTTCCAGCCTGCCCAACACCACTTGGGCCGTATGCCACTGCCAGCAGTTTCACCACCAGCAAACCAGCAGCAATTTTTACCAGCGTGGACCCTGCGGTCCACACTGAGGCTTTCGCGAGTGACATATCAGGAGAAGAAGCTTAACAACGTATTGATAACAGTACGCTGGTTCGCTGGAGACAGGTTATAGAACAGTGGCAAGCGCAGCAGGCGCTCGCTTTCTTTAGACGTGAAACGGTCTTCGCCGTGGAAGTAACCAAACTTCTCGCCAGCCGGGCAATCATGTAATGGGATGTAATGGAACACCGCCATAATTTCTGCCTCTTTGAGATAGGCAATCAGCGCGCTGCGGTCTTCGATATCCCGCAGCTTGATATAAAACATGTGCGCGTTCTGCACACAGTCTTTTGGAATCGATGGCAGTTCAATGCGCCCGGCTTTAGCCAGAGGTGCCAGCGCGTCGTAGTATGCATGCCACAGTTTCAGACGCTGTTGGTTAATCTTTTCGGCGGCTTCCAGTTGCGCCCATAAATATGCCGCCTGGAGGTCAGCCATCAGGTAGCTTGAACCAATATCGCGCCAGGTGTATTTGTCCACCTGCCCACGGAAGAATTGGCTGCGGTTGGTGCCTTTCTCGCGAATAATTTCCGCACGCTCGATAAGCGATGCGTCGTTTATCAGCGTCGCCCCACCTTCACCGCCTGCGGTGTAGTTTTTGGTTTCATGGAAGCTGAAACAGCCAATGTGGCCAATTGTTCCTAAGGCGCGGCCTTTATAGGTCGACATCACACCCTGTGCGGCATCTTCCACCACAAAGAGTTTGTGTTTAGTCGCAATCGCCATAATGGTGTCCATTTCGCAGGCAACCCCCGCGTAATGAACCGGAACAATTGCACGCGTTTTCTCGGTGATAGCCGCTTCAATCAACTTCTCGTCGATGTTCATGGTGTCCGGACGAACATCAACAAACACAATTTTAGCCCCGCGCAATACAAACGCATTGGCAGTCGAAACAAAGGTATAGCTAGGCATGATCACTTCATCGCCGGCCTGGATATTCAACAGGAGTGCCGCCATTTCCAGCGAGGCGGTGCAGGATGGCGTCAGCAGCACTTTTTTGCTGCCAAAACGATGCTCCATCCACTGTTGGCAACGGCGAGTGAAACCGCCATCGCCACAGAGCTTGCCGCTACCCATCGCAGCCTGCATGTATTCGATTTCGGTACCTACTACTGGAGGAGCATTAAATGGGATCATTTTTTCACCTGTATAACCAGAAGGCGGTGCTTTCAATATTGGCACCGCTTTGAATATAACGTCGCAGAGCAGCAGTATTGCTGGTTTGCGTAGCCACTCGCAGCGTGTGTAAACCGCGTTGCTGGCACCATGAACGGGCGACATCCATTAACTGTCCACCCACTCCGCGTCCAGCGAGTAATCCTATACGCGCTTCAGTGTCACTGAGCTGGCGCATGCTCACAAAACCACGTACCGCTTCGCCACTTTTTAGCACCAGGCATTCATGGTCGAAGGTGCCGAGCACGGCATTCTCAATCCACTGGGCGTAAAATCGACCACTATCAGCAGGATGATACCAGGGTGCGCGAAAACGGCTTTGTTTGAATATTTGGGCAGCCAAATCCCGCAAAGTAGGGATGTCAGCGTGGGTCGCACGCGGCATTGCAAGTGCAGCATTTTGCGTGCCAACGGTGAGTGCAAAATCGACTTCCCCTTCAACCAGTTGAAAACCAAGTTGCTGTAAACCATCCAACAGCGCGGTTTGATGGGTAGCGATTTTCGCCTGCACGCGGGAAAACGCGTCAAGATCTTGTGAAGTCAGCAGCGGGGCGTCTTCTGCAAAACGCAGAATTGCGCTGTTCACGGCAAAGAATTGATTCTCCCAGTCAAGAGATTCAATTCTTGCGTAAACAGGAAGAGATAAAAGCGTCATGGGCTTTTTCAGTGCCTGGCGTGGTTTAGCGCCAGACTCCTTTGGTATCAACAATCCAGCGTTGCTGAACTTGCTCGGCCGGAATGGCTTTGAATGCCTGGTGATCAACTAACATCACCAGCACATCAGCCTGCGCGAGGGCTTCATCGGTAGTGGCTAATTCACAATGCCCGACCAGTTTTTTCGGCAACTGGTGGATGTTTGGCTCAACAGCCAGCGTTTTACCGCTATGCCAGGCGCTGAGCATCTCAGCAATTTCCATGGCAGGGCTTTCACGCAGGTCGTCAATATTGGGTTTAAAGGCCAGACCGAAGCAGGCAATCGTAATTTCACTGGCCCGTTTGCCTGTTTCTGCGAGGCAATCAGCAACGGCCGCTTTCACCTGGTTGATGACCCAGTGCGGCTTACCGTCGTTGACTTCACGCGCGGTACGAATCAGTTGTGCCTGTTCCGGATTCTGCGCCACGATAAACCACGGATCAACCGCAATACAGTGCCCGCCGACCCCAGGGCCTGGCTGCAAAATATTAACGCGCGGATGTCGATTCGCCAGGCGAATCAATTCCCAGACGTTGATCCCTTGATCAGCACAAATAAGTGAAAGCTCGTTGGCAAAGGCAATATTCACGTCCCGAAAACTGTTTTCGGTGAGCTTGCACATTTCTGCCGTGCGGGAGTTCGTTACTACGCACTCGCCTTCCAGGAAGATTTTGTACAATTCGCTCGCACGAGCAGAACACACTGGCGTCATACCGCCAATGACACGGTCGTTCTTGATAAGCTCGACCATCACCTGGCCTGGCAGCACGCGCTCAGGGCAGTATGCGACGTTGATATCTGCCGCTTCACCTGCATGATGTGGGAACGTCAGGTCAGGACGCAGCTCGGCTAACCACTGCGCCATTTGTTCGGTTGAACCCACGGGAGAAGTGGATTCGAGAATGACCAATGCACCTTTCTTTAAAACTGGAGCGATAGACTCAGCCGCAGCTTTAACAAAAACCATATCTGGCTCATGGTCGCCTTTGAAAGGAGTCGGCACAGCAATCAAATAAGCATCTGCTGCAACGGGTTGGGTACTGGCACGTAAAAAACCGCCTTCCACCGCCGTTTTAACCACCTTATCCAGATCCGGCTCAACAATATGAATAGCACCACGATTAATGGTGTCTACCGCATGCTGGTTGATATCTATACCGACGACGTTTTGCTGTTTTGAAGCAAAAGCAGCTGCGGTCGGTAATCCGATATAGCCAAGACCAATAACAGAGATGGTTGCAAAACTCATTGTTGTGTCACCTGATTATTCTTCAATGCAGCCAAAATTTGTTCACAAGCTTTGCCATTTCCGTAAGGGTTATGTGCCCGGCTCATGATTTGATATTCATTTTCGTCTTTCAGCAAACGTGTCACCTGGCGGACAATTTCTCGAGTATCCGTCCCGACCAAACGCACAGTACCTGCATCGACAGCTTCAGGACGTTCAGTGGTATCACGCATAACCAGCACGGGTTTACCCAGTGACGGTGCTTCTTCCTGGATGCCGCCTGAATCAGTGAGGATCAGGTAAGCCTGGTTCATCAAATAGACAAACGGTAAATATTCCTGTGGGTCAATCAGCACCACATTTTTGACATCGCCAAGAATACGAGTCACAGGCTCGCTGACATTCGGATTCAAATGCACTGGATAAACAATCTGGACATCACTGTTTTCTTTGGCAATTTCAGCTAACGCGTGACAAATTCGTTCAAAACCATCGCCAAAGCTTTCGCGGCGGTGGCCGGTAACCAGAATCAGTTTTTTGCTGCTGTCCAGGAACGGATGGCACTCCGCCAGGGAAAGGCGCAAGTTGTTATCGGCATAGACACGGTCACGAACAGAAATCAGCGCATCAATGACAGTATTACCAGTCACGAAGATTTTATTGTCGCTGATATTTTCACGTAGCAGGTTCTGTCGGGAGTTCTCAGTAGGCGCAAAATGGTACATCGCCAGATGCCCGGTAATCGTTCTGTTCGCCTCTTCAGGCCATGGAGAATAGAGATCCCCAGTACGCAAACCCGCTTCAACATGCCCGACAGGAATACGCTGATAAAAAGCAGCCAGACTAGTGGCAACTGTGGTTGTCGTATCGCCATGAACCAGCACTACATCGGGTTTAAATGACTCAAGTATCGGCTTTAATCCCTCGAGAATGCGGCAGGTAATTTCTGTCAGCCCTTGCCCCGGCTTCATGATGTTCAAATCATAATCCGGCTCGATAGAAAATAGATTCAGCACTTGATCCAACATCTCGCGATGCTGTGCTGTCACGCAGACTTTTGCGTCAAAAAACGCGTCTTTTGCCAACGCTTCAACCAGAGGAGCCATTTTAATAGCCTCCGGACGCGTGCCAAAAACAGTTAACACTTTCACAGCAATTCTCTTTTGTTAAAAAAGGTGAAGGCCGTCCATCGAGCCTTCACCGGGTAAGGGCGTTATAACAATTTTGGACGGCGGGCTAATGCCACACCAGCGCCAATCAGGGCCCCAACCATACCCCACATAATCAGCAAGAATGCCCGGCGCGGGCTATCGCGCTTCACAGGTTCTTCAGGGGTACGTAAATAGCGGTAGGTTTGGAAGCGAGCGTCGAGCGTTGGCCCCACGTTCAGCGTCGACAACATGGCACGATTCTGGTCATAGTCGATGTCATAGTTTGGCCCTACTGCCTGCAAGCTTTCAAGCCGTGCTTGCAACATTGGACGTCCTAACATGAACATTTCGGAATCGGGTAACTCGTCGGCAGGAACTTCGGTTTCACTTTTAGCAATATTTTGCTGCTGCGCAATCTTCAGCGCTTGCTCAACGCTATGAACTTTGCGGTCGTAAATAGACTTAGCGACTTCTTCCTGGCGTTTAACTTGCGCCTTCATCTGTACAGTGCGAGCAGACCAGGCACCCGTCAGCTCTTCGTTCAGATGGCTCGCCGCACGCTGGCTGGCAAAAGCCACATACTGACGCAGCAAGTTATTGGCATCAGCCGCAGTCTCAGCGATTAATTTCACACTGTCGCTGGTATTACGAGCGATGTCACCGGCTGTAAATTGAATATTATCAACAAGTTCATCTAACAGTGCGGCATCAACTTTACTGTTGCCAACCTGACGCTGCTTGTAATAGTCAGTCTGTAACCAAAAATCACGGCGTGTATCGTAGGCAGACAGCTGCATGATGAATTCTTTGTACGCTTCATCCATCACCGAAGGTTGATCAACCGGCAGCATGTTGGCTCTGAGGTCGAGATTACGCAGGAACTGCTGCTGCGAATAATATCCACCCAACATATTGACCGTCGGGCGATCGGTTATCGCGTTAGCGCTCCATTCTTGCCTGGCAAAGAATGTGTAGATTAACGCAATGGCAGCAAACAAGACTGCGATACCCATAATCCACAACTTCCCTTGCCACAGTGTCCGGAATAAACCACGAATGTCCAACTCGTTGTCTACCATCCCCGGGTTATTTCCTGGCACGTTTTGTTTCATCACTTCCCCAATTACTTTCAGAATTAAGAAATGTTGCTGCTGTTTCTGCGTTGCCGACGCTTATGACGTCTTATGAAACGCGCCACTTTCCAGGCTCGTTTGATGCAATAATCATATAGGACAAATGCTAGCAAGAATAATGCCAACATCACCCATTCAGGTATGAAATGTATGTATTCTGCTGCTACACCAATGCTTGCGAGTAACGCTGCGGCAGCGGTGATAAGCACAAAGGCCTGACGGGATGTAAAGCCCGCGCGCATGATTAAATGGTGAATATGCTGGCGGTCTGGAGAGAATGGACTCATCCCCTTACGTAACCGGCGGTACATAATGGCAATCATATCCATGAGTGGGATGGCGATAATCCACAGCGCGGTCACCGGGCTAATAGGATGCGTTTGCCCTTGCGTGGTTTCCAGCAAGATCCAGATAACGGTAAAACCAATAAGAGTACTGCCTGCATCACCCATAAATACTTTATAGCGACGACCCAGCACCCCGAGGTTTAAAAGAATATAAGGCAAGATGGCAGCTATCATTGCGAAGCACCACATCGCCAGACTCAATTGCCCGTCGAAATAAAGGATGATTCCCATTGCCGCAAAGGAGACGCAAGAAAGCCCACCTAACAGGCCGTCAATACCATCAACCATGTTGAAAGCATTTATTGCAGCCCAGACCGCAAATAAGGTTAAAAAATAACCGAATGGGCCAAGCACCATTTCCCACGAGCCGAAAATATACCCAAGACTTACCAGGTATAATTTACCGACAAACATCATCACAAGGCCGATTAATGCCTGTACAGACGCTCTAATTTTTACGCTGATATCAAAGCGGTCATCCAGAGCACCGACCAGCACCAGTACCCCTGCGCAGGTTAAATAAAGCCACGCATGCGGGATGTAATAATTAGCAATCAGGAAGGTAAAACAGATACCGGCATAAACAGATATGCCTCCGACCAAAGGAATTAGCCCCTGGTGGCGTTTGCGGAAGTTAGGTTTATCGACCAGACCGATTCTTTTTGCTGCCTTGCGCGCAAAAAAAAGAAATACGGTAGTAAATAAAAAAATACTTATCAGGTCAGTTCCAGCGGTGATTAAATTCACAGTGCAAGCTCTCTGCAAAATAAAAGGTCAAGGCAATCTCATTCAAAGTATGCCCCGTCCAATGGTTATATACATCTAATCCCTGAACATCCTGCTTATTATTTAAACAACACTGTCCGAGTGTTGATACTAATAACAATATGGCATCCGTTGCCACAGTGGGTGCTTAACTGCGATCGTTAATTCTATATCGTATATACCACTAAAGAAAAACGCCACGTCTAAGCGTGGCGTTCCCCGAGTTTTTGTTGCTTACGAGCGCTTCATCATATCGAAGAAGTCTTCGTTGGTTTTCGTCATCGCCAATTTGTTGATGAGGAATTCCATTGCATCAATCTCACCCATTGGATGGATGATTTTGCGTAAGATCCACATTTTCTGCAGTTCTTCCTGGGTAGTCAGCAGCTCTTCTTTACGTGTACCTGAACGATTATAGTCGATAGCAGGGAATACGCGTTTCTCAGCGATTTTACGCGCCAGATGCAATTCCATGTTGCCGGTACCTTTAAATTCTTCGTAGATAACTTCATCCATTTTAGAACCGGTATCAACCAGAGCCGTTGCGATGATAGTCAAACTACCACCCTCTTCCACGTTACGTGCAGCACCAAAGAAACGTTTTGGACGATGCAGGGCGTTCGCATCCACACCACCCGTCAGTACTTTGCCTGATGCAGGTACAACGGTGTTGTAAGCACGAGCCAGACGAGTAATGGAGTCGAGAAGAATAATGACGTCTTTCTTATGTTCAACAAGACGCTTCGCCTTCTCGATGACCATTTCAGCAACCTGAACGTGGCGAGATGCAGGTTCGTCAAAGGTGGACGCGATAACTTCGCCTTTCACCAGACGCTGCATCTCAGTCACTTCTTCCGGACGTTCGTCGATCAGCAGAACCATCAGCACGCAGTCTGGGTGGTTATATGCAATGCTGGTTGCAATGTTTTGCAGCAGCATGGTTTTACCGGCTTTAGGCGGAGCCACAATCAGGCCACGCTGGCCGCGACCGATTGGCGATGCCAGATCCAGTACACGAGCGGTTAAGTCTTCGGTAGAGCCATTACCACGTTCCATGCGTAAACGAGAATTTGCATGCAGCGGGGTTAAGTTTTCAAACAGGATTTTGCTACGCGCATTTTCTGGTTTGTCGTAGTTAACTTCGTTAACTTTCAGCAGCGCAAAGTAACGTTCACCTTCTTTCGGCGGACGAATCTTACCGGAGATGGTATCCCCTGTGCGGAGGTTGAAACGGCGGATTTGGCTGGGAGAAACGTAGATGTCATCAGGACCGGCGAGGTAGGAGCTGTCTGCAGAGCGGAGGAAACCAAATCCGTCCTGCAATATCTCCAGCACACCGTCACCAAAGATATCTTCGCCACTCTTCGCGTGTTGCTTCAGGATGGAGAAAATAATGTCCTGCTTGCGCATACGGGCTTGGTTTTCCAGCCCCATATTTTCGCCGAGAGTAATCAGCTCAGAAACCGGCGTATTCTTTAATTCGGTAAGATTCATAATGGTGGGTTCTTAAACTCGGGGTAAATCTCGAACATGTATCGTGAATGGTATGGCAGGATCATCCATGCCTGTTTAATGGCCACCACCACATGTCTTATCGCTGCCTGGTCATAGGAAAAACGCAGAACTGAAACGACACGACGGAATGGGTGATATGCCCGAAATCGATTATGCGACCTGATGTTCACTGTAAAACAGCGTCTTAGTGAAATTTAACGGGAAGCATTGGGTATTACAAAGATTCAAACTACAAGACAAGTTCAAAATGCAGTAAAAGTAACTTAGCATGACTGACGCCGGGCGTCCAGCAGCTCACAAAAAATTGCAAACCGCGCACGCACCGGCTGAGATTCCGTTATGCCAGATTAGCGTCGAGGAACTCTTTTAACTGGCCTTTAGACAGCGCACCAACTTTGGTCGCAGCCACTTCACCGTTTTTGAACAGCAACAGAGTTGGGATACCACGGATACCATATTTTGGCGCCGTGCCCGGGTTCTGATCGATGTTCAGTTTAGCAACGGTCAGATTGCCCTGATATTCATCAGCGATTTCATCAAGAATCGGGGCGATCATCTTGCATGGACCACACCACTCCGCCCAGAAATCAACCAGAATCAACCCATCAGCTTTTAGCACGTCCGTGTCGAAACTGTCGTCAGTCAGGTGAATAATTTTATCGCTCATGTTCTACTCCGCAGGATTGTGTCTACCTTGTTGGTGTAGCCTCAACCAACTTGGGGTGACTTTATTTCACCCCGTTTATTTCAACGGATGTGCTTTCGTAAAGCAATAGTAAACTGATATTCTACCACACTATGAGCAAAACACATTTGACCGAACAGAAGTTTTCCGACTTCGCCCTGCACCCTAAGGTGATTGAAGCCCTTGAAAATAAAGGGTTCCATAACTGCACCCCAATTCAGGCACTGGCACTACCGCTGACACTAGCGAATCGTGACGTTGCAGGGCAGGCGCAAACCGGTACTGGCAAAACGATGGCGTTTTTAACGTCAACGTTCCATTATTTACTCTCTCACCCGGTTCCAGAGAATCGCCAGGTGAACCAGCCGCGTGCTTTAATTATGGCACCGACTCGTGAACTGGCAGTGCAAATTCACTCAGATGCAGAGCCACTAGCGCAATCAACTGGCCTCAAACTCGGCCTGGCATATGGTGGTGATGGCTACGACAAACAGCTTAAAGTGCTGGAAAGTGGTGTTGATATTCTTATCGGCACAACGGGTCGTTTGATCGATTACGCAAAACAAAACCACATTAACTTAGGCGCAATTCAGGTTGTGGTGCTCGATGAAGCCGATCGTATGTACGATCTGGGCTTTATAAAAGATATTCGCTGGTTGTTCCGTCGTATGCCACCCGTCACTCAACGCCTGAACATGCTGTTCTCCGCTACATTATCTTATCGTGTGCGTGAGTTGGCGTTTGAGCAAATGAACAACGCGGAATACGTTGAAGTTGAACCAGAGCAAAAAACCGGTCATCGCATTCAGGAAGAGCTGTTCTACCCTTCTAATGAAGAGAAAATGCGCCTGTTGCAGACACTCATCGAAGAAGAGTGGCCAGACCGCGCAATTATCTTTGCTAACACCAAACACCGTTGTGAAGATATCTGGGGCCACCTCGCCGCTGATGGACATCGTGTTGGTCTGTTAACTGGCGATGTTGCACAGAAAAAACGCCTGCGCATTCTTGAAGAATTCACTCGCGGCGATCTCGATATTCTGGTCGCAACCGACGTAGCAGCACGTGGCTTGCATATTCCTTTAGTCACACATGTGTTCAACTACGATCTGCCGGACGATTGCGAAGACTACGTTCACCGTATTGGCCGTACTGGCCGTGCTGGCGAAAGCGGTCATTCCATTAGCCTGGCATGTGAAGACTACGCGCTGAACCTGTCCGCTATTGAAACCTACATCGGTCACTCAATCCCGGTCAGCAAGTACAAAACTGAAGCACTGTTAAGCGAACTTCCTCCACCGAAACGCCTGACTCGTTCCCGCCCGGGTAACGGTCCTCGTCGTAATGGTGGCGCTTCCCGTGGTAATCGCCGTCGCACAGGTTAAAATTTATGCTCAGCTCCACCTCACTGTATGCTGCAATTGATTTAGGCTCTAATAGCTTTCATATGTTGGTGGTACGTGAGGTGGCAGGGAGTATACAAACCCTTGCCCGGATTAAGCGAAAAGTCCGCCTGGCTGCGGGTTTAAGCAAAGATAATACGCTTTCACGTGAAGCAATGGAGCGCGGGTGGCAATGCCTGCGCTTGTTTGCTGAGCGCCTTCAGGATATCCCCCAAACACAAATTCGTGTGGTCGCCACCGCAACTCTCCGCCTTGCCACCAATGCTCAGGAATTCATTGACCAGGCTGAAAAAATTCTTGGCTGCCCGGTGCAAATTATTCAAGGCGAAGAAGAAGCACGTCTGATTTATCAAGGTGTTGCCCATACTACCGGTGGTGCCGATCAACGCTTAGTCGTTGATATCGGCGGAGCAAGCACTGAGCTTGTGACCGGAACAGGTGCGCAAACTACAGCTCTATTTAGTTTATCGATGGGCTGCGTAACCTGGCTTGAGGGGTTCTTTAGCGACCGAAACTTAGCGAAAGAGAACTTTGATGCCGCCGAAGCCGCCGCAAAAGAGGTTCTGCGCCCGGTATGCGACTCATTAAAACATCATGGCTGGAAAGTGTGCGTCGGTGCGTCGGGTACTGTGCAAGCACTGCAAGAGATCATGATGGCGCAGGGAATGGACGAGCGAATTACTCTGGCTAAACTCCAGCAGTTGAAGCAAAGAGCAATTCAGTGCGGGCGTCTTGAAGAGCTGGAAATTGAAGGTTTAACGCTGGAAAGAGCGTTGGTATTTCCAAGCGGCCTTGCGATTTTAATCGCTATCTTTGAAGAGTTATCAATAGATTGCATGACGCTTGCCGGCGGTGCTTTACGTGAAGGGCTTGTTTACGGAATGCTTCATTTGACCGTGAATCAGGAAATCAGAAGCCGCACGGTGCGCAATATCCAACGTCGTTTTATGGTGGATACAGGCCAGGCGGAACGCGTCCAACAGCTCGCTCAGGCTCTTGCAAAACAGGTTGCAGATGTATGGAACCTGACGCCACTCAGCATAGAAATGCTTAACAGCGCCGCTTTGCTTCATGAAATTGGCCTGAGTGTAGATTTCAAACTAGCGCCGCAGCATGCTGCGTATCTGGTGAAAAACCTCGATTTACCCGGTTATACGCCAGCACAGAAAAAACTGCTGGCGACTCTCATGCTGAACCAAACCAACCCGGTCGATCTCTCTTCTCTCCACCAGCAAAACGCCGTGCCACCACGCATTGCCGAAAATATTTGCCGCCTATTGCGACTGGCTATTATCTTTGCCAGCCGTCGTCGCGACAATATTTTGCCAGAAATCACTCTGAGCGTTGAAGGCGAAAACCTGCAGCTGGGGCTGCCTGAAAAGTGGCTCGAATGCCACCCTCTCGGTGCAGAATTGCTTGCGCAAGAAAGCCTGTGGCAAAGCTATGTCCACTGGCCTTTGACGATTAAGTAACTTAGCTTTTACGCGCTTTTGCCAGCATTTCACGGATGTTGGCAACATTACTCTGACCTTTATTCATCCGCTCTTCTGGCGAAACCACCTTCCGTTCCGTTTCCCATTGCAAATCATCTTGCGGTAATTCAAGCAAGAAACGACTCGGTTCCGGGCGAATTAATTCACCATATTGTCGGCGCTCTTTGCACAGCGTAAAAGTCAGCTCTTTCTGTGCACGGGTAATTCCTACGTACGCGAGACGGCGCTCTTCTTCGATATTGTCTTCATCAATGCTGCTCTGATGCGGAAGAAGCCCTTCCTCCATTCCCACTAAAAATACATAGGGGAATTCCAGCCCTTTCGAGGCATGAAGAGTCATCAGTTGAACCTGATCCGCTTCTTCGTCACTTTCACCACGTTCCATCATATCGCGCAGCGTAAAACGAGTGACCACCTGAGTTAACGTCATCGGTTCGTCGATTTCTGAACCCTCAAGCATCTCCGTCATCCAGCTAAACAGTGTGTTGACGTTTTTCATGCGCATTTCGGCAGCTTTCTGGCTGGGAGATGTTTCGTACAGCCAGCTTTCGTAATCAATACCGTGAATCAAATCGCGAACCGCTGCAATGGGCTCACGCTCAGCCAAAGTGGCCACTTCGCGAAGCCAGTGAGTAAAACGCTGGAGCGACTCAAGGCCCCGCCCGCTTAACGTCTGACTCAGGCCCATATCGAAACTGGAGAGAAACAAACCTTTATTACGTTGCATCGCCCAGGCACCTAGTTTTTGCAACGTCGCAGAGCCAATTTCACGTTTTGGCGTATTCACAATCCGCATGAATGCACTGTCGTCATCCGGATTAGTCAGCACGCGAAGATAAGCCAACAGATCTTTGATTTCCGGGCGCGAGAAGAACGAAGTGCCACCAGAAATGCGATAAGGAATGCGATTCTGCATCAGCATCTTTTCAAACACGCGCGACTGGAAATTCCCGCGATAAAGTATGGCGTAGTCTTTGTAGTTGGTTTTATTGATAAAGTGATGAGCAATCAGCTCGCCAGCCACCCGCTCGGCTTCATGATCTTCACTATTTGCCGTCACCACTTTTAGCTCGGCGCCGTATCCCAGCTCAGAAAAAAGGCGCTTTTCAAAAACGTGCGGGTTGTTGGCAATAAGAATGTTTGCCGCCTTCAGAATACGTCCGGAAGAACGGTAATTCTGCTCAAGCTTAATGACCTGCAATGCGGGGAAATCCTGGCTCAACAGCACCAGGTTTTGTGGTCTGGCACCGCGCCAGGAGTAAATCGACTGGTCGTCATCACCTACCACGGTGAACCTTGCCCGCGCACCGACCAGTAATTTCACCAGTTCGTACTGGCTGGTGTTGGTATCCTGATATTCATCCACCAGCAAATAGCGAATGCGATTTTGCCAGCGTTCACGGACTTCTTCATTACGTTGTAAAAGCAGCGTCGGCAGCAAAATCAGATCGTCAAAATCCAGCACATTGCAGGATTTCAAATGCGTATCATACAGGCCGTAGCAATGAGCAAAGATTCGGTCACGCTCGCCTTTGGCCTGCGCAGCGGCCTGCGACGGCGACATCAGATCGTTTTTCCAGTTTGAGATCGTCGAGATCAGTTGCTGCAATAATGTCTTATCGTCTTCAAGCAACCCTTCTGTCAGATCTTTCAACAACGCCGTCTGGTCGGTGTCGTCGAATAACGAGAAGTTAGACTTCATCCCCAGTGCCGCGTACTCACGTTTAATGATCTCAAGGCCTAAGGTATGGAAAGTGGAAATCAATAAGCCGCGCGCTTCTTTGCGCCCCAGCGTTTGCGCCACGCGTTCTTTCATCTCACGCGCCGCTTTATTGGTAAAAGTCACGGCAGCGATATGGCGAGCCTGATAACCGCATTCGCGGATCAAATACGCCATTTTATTGGTGATAACACGTGTTTTGCCCGAGCCAGCGCCCGCCAGGACCAGGCAGGGTCCAGTAACAAATTCGACGGCTTGTTGTTGGCCAGGGTTTAAACGCATAGGGTCACTCAGTGAAAGTCAGGAGGGGAGAAAAAGTACATGGTATTATATCCACCATAATCCATACCACCAAGGCACTATCATGGCAAAAACCGCGGCAGCATTGCATATCCTTGTTAAGGAAGAAAAACTGGCCCAGGAAATTCTGACTCAGCTTCAGAATGGCGGCGATTTCGAAAAGCTAGCTAAAAAGCATTCCACCTGCCCGTCAGGCAAAAAAGGTGGTCACTTAGGTGAGTTCCGCCAGGGCCAGATGGTTCCGGCGTTCGATAAAGTGGTGTTCTCCTGCCCGCTGCTGGAGCCATACGGCCCACTGCATACGCAGTTCGGTTACCACATCATCAAAGTGTTATACCGTAATTAACAGAAAGGCCGGGGAATTCCCCGGCCTTTTTATTTTCTGGCTTCGCGATTAACCCGCGACAGCAATACGTTTCATATCTTTCATATAACCGCGCAGTTTCTTACCAACGGTTTCGATTTCATGGTTACGAATCGCTTCGTTAACATCACGCAGTTGTGCGTTATCAACCGCACCGGCTGGGATTTCTTTACCCAGATCACCTGCCTGCAGCGTGGTCATGAACTCTTTCAGCAATGGCACTGCCGCGTAAGAGAACAGGTAGTTGCCGTACTCAGCGGTATCAGAGATAACCACGTTCATTTCATACAGGCGCTTACGGGCGATGGTGTTCGCAATCAGCGGCAGCTCGTGCAGAGATTCGTAGTAAGCTGATTCTTCGATGATGCCCGCATCAACCATGGTTTCGAATGCCAGCTCAACGCCCGCTTTCACCATTGCGATCATCAGAACACCTTTATCGAAGTATTCCTGTTCGGAAATTTTACCGTCAAACTGTGCAGCGGTTTCGAAAGCAGTTTTACCGGTCTCTTCACGCCAGGTCAGCAGGTTCTTATCGTCATTTGCCCAGTCAGCCATCATGCCGGAAGAGAATTCGCCGGAGATGATGTCGTCCATATGTTTCTGGAACAGCGGAGCCATAATTGTTTTCAGTTGCTCTGACAGCGCATAAGCACGGATTTTTGCCGGGTTGGACAAGCGGTCCATCATCAGCGTAATGCCGCCTTGTTTCAGCGCTTCGGTGATGGTTTCCCAGCCGAACTGAATCAGTTTTTCTGCATACGTTGGGTCGGTGCCTTCTTCCACCAGCTTGTCGAAGCACAGCAGGGAACCCGCTTGCAGCATGCCGCACAGAATAGTTTGCTCACCCATCAGGTCAGATTTAACTTCTGCAACAAAAGAAGATTCCAGAACACCAGCACGATGACCGCCAGTTGCAGCAGCCCAGGCTTTAGCGATAGCCATGCCTTCGCCTTTCGGATCGTTTTCTGGGTGAACCGCAATCAGAGTCGGAACACCGAAACCACGTTTGTATTCTTCACGAACTTCAGTACCCGGGCATTTTGGCGCAACCATCACCACGGTGATGTCCTTACGGATTTGCTCGCCCACTTCAACCACGTTAAAACCGTGGGAGTAACCCAATGCTGCACCATCTTTCATCATCGGCTGAACAGCCTTAACAACCGCAGAGTGCTGCTTGTCTGGCGTCAGGTTAACAACCAGATCCGCTTGCGGGATCAGTTCTTCGTAGGTGCCAACTTTAAAACCGTTTTCGGTCGCTTTACGCCATGAAGCGCGTTTTTCAGCGATAGCTTCTGCGCGCAGAGCGTAAGCAACATCCAGACCGGAGTCGCGCATGTTCAGCCCCTGGTTCAGGCCTTGTGCGCCACAGCCGACGATGACGACTTTTTTGCCTTTGAGGTAGCTTGCTTCATCGGCGAATTCTGCACGCGCCATGAAACGACATTTACCCAGTTGCGCCAACTGCTGACGCAGGTTCAAAGTGTTGAAATAATTAGCCATCGTGGTGGTACTCCGTAGTCGTTGTGTTGTGCTTTTATAAGGTTCGCCAGCCGTGTCTTGCTTGCGATAATGAACTCACTATATGACAGGAAATGCGTTGCTTAAATTGATATATTAACAACGTGACGTTGCAATTTATGCAACGTAAAGACGAGGGCTGATGACCATGGATTTACGCGACCTGAAAACGTTTCTTCACCTCGCAGAAAGCCGCCATTTCGGCAGAAGCGCCAGGGCTATGCACGTCAGCCCATCCACGCTTTCGCGTCAAATCCAGCGCCTGGAAGACAATTTAGGCCAGCCTTTGTTTTTACGCGATAACCGCACCGTTACGCTGACTGAGGCCGGAGAACAACTCAAACAGTTCGCTCAACATACGCTTTTGCAATATCAGCAAATGCGCCACACCATCGGGCAAGAAGGACCATCACTCACCGGCGAGCTACATCTTTTTTGCTCCGTCACCGCCGCGTACAGTCATTTACCGCCAATTCTCGACAGATTCCGTGCTGAGCATCCCAATGTGGAGATCAAACTAACCACCGGCGATGCCGCCGATGCGGTAGAAAAAGTGGATTCAGATGAAGCGGATCTTGCGATTGCCGGTAAGCCAGAAACGTTACCGCCCGGCGTTGCTTTCTCGATTCTGGATAACTTATCCGTGGCACTTATCGCACCCGCACTGGCCTGCCCGGTGCGTGCTCAGGTTAATCAGCCCGATCCTGATTGGGCGAAAGTGCCGTTTATTTTGCCGGATCAAGGTCCAGTGCGTCGTCGAATTGAGCTGTGGTTCCGCCGCCAAAAAATCAGTAATCCGTTTATTTATGCGACGGTTGCGGGCCATGAGGCGATGGTTTCAATGGTAGCGCTGGGTTGTGGCGTGGCGCTGATTCCAGAAATCGTGCTGGAAAATAGTCCCGAACCGGTGCGCAACCGCGTGCAGGTTCTGGAACGAAACGATGAAACCACGCCGTTTGAGCTGGGCGTTTGCGTACAAAAAAAGCGGCTCAATGAGCCGCTTGTGCATGCGTTCTGGAAATTACTGCCCGGTAACCACTAACCCGCGAGGAAGAAGCGGAATGCCGGGTTGTTGGTTTCGTCATGGCAATCGTAACCCAACTCATTGAGACGGGTTTCAAAATCCGGTTCGTTTTCACCCAGTTCAAACGCCGCCAAAACACGGCCATAGTCGGTGCCATGGCTGCGGTAGTGGAACAGGGAAATATTCCAGTGTGTGCCGAGCGTTTGCAGGAATTTCAGCAAAGCGCCTGGCGACTCAGGGAATTCGAAACTGTACAACCGCTCGCGCAGTGGCTTAGACGGACGCCCGCCCACCATGTAGCGCACGTGCAGTTTCGCCATTTCGTCATCAGACAAATCGACAACGCCATAGCCGCCAGCATTCAATAGTTCGATAATTTCATGTCGTTCTTCCACGCCACGCGTCAACCGAACACCGACGAAAATGCAGGCTTCTGACGAATTCGAATAGCGATAGTTAAACTCAGTGACCGGTCGACCACCCAGCACCTGGCAGAATTTCAGGAAACTGCCTTGCTGCTCAGGAATGGTGACCGCCAGCAATGCCTCACGCTGTTCACCCAGCTCGCAACGTTCAGAAACGTAACGCAGGCCGTGGAAGTTAACGTTTGCCCCGGATAATACGTGAGCGAGGCGTTCACCACGGATCTGATGCTGCTGGATGTACTTTTTCATCCCCGCCAGCGCCAGCGCGCCAGACGGCTCAGCAACAGCACGAACATCTTCGAACAGATCTTTCATCGCAGCGCAGATAGCATCGCTATCCACCGTGATGATGTCGTCGAGGTATTCCTGGCACAGACGGAACGTTTCATCGCCGATGCGCTTAACCGCGACGCCTTCAGCAAACAAACCGACGCGCGCCAAATCAACGGGCTTGCCCGCATCGAGTGCCGCTTTCAGGCAGGCTGAATCTTCCGCTTCAACGGCAATCACTTTGATTTGTGGCATTAGCTGTTTAATCAACACCGCCACACCCGCTGCCAGACCGCCGCCGCCAACCGGAACAAAGATGCGGTCGATATGTGCATCTTGTTGCAGCAGTTCCAGCGCCAGAGTGCCCTGCCCGGCAATGACTGCCGGGTGGTCAAACGGAGGAACGTAAGTGAAACCTTGCTGCTGAGAAAGTTCGATGGCTCGAGCTTTCGCTTCATCAAAGTTGGCACCGTGTAGCAGAACTTCACCGCCAAATGCGCGGACGGCATCGACTTTGATATCCGCTGTCGAAACCGGCATCACTATCAAAGACTTGATACCTAAACGTGTTGAAGAAAGCGCAACACCTTGAGCGTGATTGCCCGCTGAAGCGGTAATCACGCCACTGGCTTTTTGTTCGCTGTTAAGCCCGGCAATCATGGCGTATGCGCCGCGCAGTTTGAAACTGTGCACGGGCTGGCGGTCTTCACGCTTCACCAGAATGACGTTATCCAGCCGTGAGGAGAGCTTTTCCATCTTCTGTAACGGTGTGACCTGCGCGACTTCGTAAACCGGAGCGCGCAGCACAGCTCGCAGATACTCCGCCCCACAAGGGGCGTCAGGTAGCGGTTGTGACTCGGCCATCATTAGCCTCCAAGCTTACTTTTATCGCGCACCGCGCCCTTATCGGCACTGGTGGCAAGCATTGCGTAAGCGCGCAGAGCGAAGGAAACCTGGCGTTCACGCGCACGTGGAGTCCAGGCTTGCGCACCGCGAGCTTCTTGCGCTTCACGACGTGCAGCCATTTGCTGTTCGTTCAATTCCAGTTGGATGCCACGGTTTGGGATGTCGATGGCAATCATGTCGCCATCTTCAATCAGCGCGATATTGCCACCGCTTGCTGCTTCCGGAGAAACGTGGCCGATAGAAAGGCCGGAAGTCCCGCCGGAGAAGCGCCCATCAGTGACCAGCGCACAGGCCCTGCCCAGCCCCATAGATTTCAGGAAGGTTGTTGGGTAGAGCATTTCTTGCATGCCCGGCCCGCCTTTTGGCCCTTCGTAACGAATAACAACAACATCACCCGCTACCACTTTGCCACCAAGGATTGCCTCAACCGCATCATCCTGGCTTTCGTAAACTTTTGCAGGGCCACGGAATACCAGGCTTTCGTCGTCCACACCCGCTGTTTTAACAATGCAGCCATTTTCGGCAAAGTTGCCGTAAAGCACCGCCAAACCACCTTCCTGGCTATAGGCATTTTCTTTGGAACGGATACAACCGTTTTGGCGGTCAACATCCAGAGAATCCCAGCGGCAGGACTGTGAGAAAGCTTTTGTGGTACGAATGCCCGCCGGACCTGCGGAGAACATGCTTTTCACGCTTTCGTCTTTGGTCAGCATGACATCGTACTGTTCCAGCGTTTGCGTCAGGGTCAGACCCAGAACGTTTTTCACATTGCGATGCAGTAAGCCACCACGATCCAGTTCGCCCAAAATACCGATTACGCCACCCGCACGGTGCACGTCTTCCATATGGTATTTCTGGGTGCTCGGCGCGACTTTACACAGCTGAGGCACTTTGCGAGAAAGCTGGTCGATATCCGTCATGGTGAAATCGAGTTCTGCTTCCTGAGCGGCCGCCAGTAAGTGCAGAACGGTATTCGTTGAGCCGCCCATCGCAACATCCAGCGTCATGGCGTTCTCAAACGCTTCTTTGCTGGCGATGCTACGTGGCAATGCACTTTCATCATCCTGCTCGTAATAACGTTTGGTCAGCGCGACGATGCGTTTACCGGCATTCAGGAACAACTCTTTACGATCGGAGTGCGTTGCCAGCAGAGAACCGTTACCCGGCTGAGACAGGCCCAGCGCTTCTGTCAGGCAGTTCATGGAGTTAGCCGTGAACATACCGGAACAGGAGCCACAAGTTGGGCATGCAGAGCGTTCTACCTGCTCGCTTTGCTCGTCGCTCACTTTCGGGTCAGCGCCCTGGATCATCGCATCAACCAGGTCGAGCTTGATGATTTGGTCAGACAGTTTGGTTTTCCCGGCTTCCATCGGGCCGCCGGAAACGAAGATGACCGGAATGTTCAGGCGCAAAGAGGCCATCAACATCCCAGGGGTGATTTTGTCGCAGTTGGAGATACACACCATGGCATCGGCGCAGTGTGCGTTGACCATGTACTCCACGGAGTCGGCGATAAGCTCGCGCGACGGCAGAGAATAAAGCATGCCGCCGTGGCCCATGGCGATACCGTCATCAACGGCAATGGTGTTGAATTCTTTAGCTACGCCACCGGAGGCTTCGATTTGCTCTGCAACCAACTTACCCAAATCGCGCAGGTGAACGTGTCCTGGTACGAATTGAGTAAAGGAGTTCACAACCGCAATAATTGGCTTGCCGAAATCGTCATCGGTCATCCCGGTTGCGCGCCACAATGCGCGGGCACCCGCCATATTACGGCCGTGGGTGGTGGTGGCTGAACGGTACTTAGGCATGCTTATTTACTCCAGTCTGTCTGTCGAGCGGACGGTAATCACCATCCGCTTAGTTATATTTTTACTTAGGGTTGACCTGATCTAACCAGCCCCATTTATCTTCTGTTTCGCCAGTGAACAGACCAAAGAATGCCTGTTGAATGCGTTTAGTGACCGGGCCACAACGGCCTTCACCCACTTGAATGCGGTCTACGCTACGAACTGGCGTGATTTCCGCAGCAGTGCCTGACATGAACACTTCGTCTGCCAGGTACAGAGATTCGCGAGACAACACTTGCTCACGCACTTCGATACCCAGATCTTTTGCCAGTGTGATAATCGCGTCACGGGTAATGCCTGGTAATGCGGAAGAGGTAAATGGCGGGGTAAACAGGATGCCGTCTTTCACTTCAAACAGGTTTTCACCTGCGCCTTCTGACAGGTAGCCGTTCACGTCCAGCGCGATGCCTTCTTGATAACCATGGCGACGAGCTTCGCTGCCAACCAGCAAGGAAGAAAGATAGTTACCACCCGCTTTCGCCGCAGTTGGAATGGTATTTGGTGCTACACGGTTCCAGGAGGAAACCATCGCGTCGATCCCTTGATCCAGCGCTTCTGCGCCGAGATATGCACCCCATGGGAAGGCTGCGATGATCACATCCGTGGTGTAACCGTCTGGCGGGTTCACGCCCATACCGACATCACCAACAAACACTAATGGGCGGATATACGCGCTGGTCAGGTTATTTTTACGAATAACGCTACGGCAGGCCTCCATCAGCTCATCAACACTTTGTGATACAGGGAAACGATAGATTTTTGCGGAGTCACGCAAACGCTGCATGTGTTCACGATGGCGGAACACCACTGGGCCAATGTGAGATTCGTAGCAACGGATACCTTCAAATACCGATGTGCCGTAATGCAGCGCATGGGACATTACATGGACCTTTGCCTCGCCCCACGGCGTCATCTCACCATTGAACCAGATGTAATCAGCTTTCTTCGTCGTCATTGTTCTCTTCCTTCTGCGCTCAGGCGCGGATTTGTTGTGTTGTTTGTTGCTGGATTTCGACGCGACCAACGTCCACCAGTTTGCTTAATTGACTAAACAGTAATTCGACTGGGCGCAGGCTGGCAACGGTCAATTCAATATTAATATCGTCAGTATTCCCCAGCGTGACCATGTTCATAGAACACACCTGAAAACCGCGATGGCGCACGACGCGTAACACGCGCTCCAGGGTTTCTGGACGAAAACGGGCCGTTACTGCGAGCTGATGTTGCATCATGATAATTTCTCCAGCATTTGTGAGTTACTGGCACCGGGTGGTACCAACGGCCAGACGTTTTCGTACTCATCAATTGAGACGTGAAGCATGTATGGGCCATCGCTGTTCAGCATCGTTTCGATGGCAGCTTCTACCTGGTCTTTACGAGTAATGTGTTGGCCTGGGATACCAAAGGCGCTGGCCAGCATGAGGAAATCAGGGTTATCGGAGAGGTTGGTTTCACTATAACGTTCGGAGAAAAACATTTGCTGCCACTGGCGAACCATTCCTAAACGCTGGTTATCCAGTAAAACGATTTTCAACGGCAGCTGTTTTCGTTTTACGGTGCCCAGCTCCTGAACGTTCATCATGAAGGAGCCGTCACCCGAGATACAGATAACCGTATCGTTCGGTCGAGCCACTTGCGCACCTACAGCGGCTGGCAAACCGAAGCCCATCGTCCCCAGACCGCTGGAGGTGATGAAGTTCTCCGGGCGCGTGAAGGACATATGCTGAGCGGTCCACATCTGATGCTGGCCCACATCGGTAGTCACCACGCATTCCTGTGGCTTGCGGTCAGAGATTTGTTTTAGTAATAACGGAGCAAAAATGGCTTCGCCGGGATGATCGTAACGCCATGGGTTTTCAGCGCGCAAAGTGGCAACATCTTGCTGCCAGTCAGCGATATCCAGAGGTTGCTGCAACGCCTGTAATAACTGGACCAAATCCCCCTGCAACCCAACGTGTGCCTGGCGCAATTTGCTTAATTCAGCCGGGTCGATGTCCATATGGATCACTTTCGCGTGCGGGGCAAAGGTATTCAGCTTGCCAGTAACGCGGTCATCAAAGCGTGCGCCGACGGCAATCAGCAAGTCGCACTCTTGCACCGCAAGGTTCGCCGCTTTGGTGCCGTGCATGCCCAACATACCGGTATAAAACGGATTGTCCGCCGGAACCGCACCCAGGCCTTTCAGCGTGACGGTGGAAGGCATATTAGTGACGGCGATAAATTCGCGCAGCGCCGGAACTGCCTGTGCCATACCGACACCACCACCGACATACAACATAGGTTTGCGAGCGTTCGCTATCATTTCATGAGCCTGTTGCAGCTCGGCATGTGGCATTGCGAAATCATCTTCAACCGTCGACAACCACCGCTCCAGATCCCCTTGCGCTAACTGAATGTCTTTAGGGATGTCGACTAATACCGGGCCGGGACGGCCAGAATTTGCGATTTCAAATGCTTCAGCGAGCACGCGAGGTAAATCTTCAAAAGATTCAACGAGGAAACTATGTTTAGTGCACGCGAGGGATAATCCTAAAACATCCACTTCCTGGAACGCATCGGTACCAATGAATGGGGCCGCGACCTGACCTGTGATGGCAACGACGGGAACGGAGTCTAACAGCGCATCGGCAAGGCCAGTGATTAGATTTGTTGCGCCAGGTCCAGAAGTGGCGATGCAAACCCCTGTTTTTCCAGTAGAACGTGCATAGCCAATGGCGGCCATTGCGGCGCCTTGCTCATGCCGGCAGAGCAAATGTTCGACCCCGCCGTCGTATAAAGCATCGTAGACCGGCATGATTGCGCCACCCGGATAGCCGAAAACTGTCTTAACACCCTGCGCTCGCAACGCATGTACCACCCACTGTGCACCATTCATAGTTAGTTCCCCGCCTCACTACTGGAGAAACAGAATTTTATTCTGTAACGCATTATCTGTTCCTCTCCAAATTTTTTACCCAACAAAAAACCCCCGGACCTTTCGGTGCGGGGGTTCTTTTCGATTCAGGCTTGATTTTTAAGCCTTTCTTTCTCCAAGTGCAGCCCCGCACGGTGGGATAATAATCACCACCACGCTAATCACGACCAGGCTAATCACTTGTAGAAGGGCTTTCATGTTTGTTTATTCTGTCTACTTGTTCGAAGTAATGCCTACAGAGTTATCACAGTGTGTAATCAAAGCACAAGAATTTTTTATGAAGGATTTGAGTGAATAAAAATAAAATCTGATAAAAGGGTTTTATTTTCAGTAGATAACAAGATAGTGAAAATATTTCATAAAGAGCCAATTCTTATTGTTCTCACCCAGTCTTAGCGAAAAAATAATTTTTTTGCGGGGCGTGTCGCAGAAAAATTGCTGCGAAAAGAAATCCCAGCGAAAAGTCTGGAAAGCATTTCGAAGAACTCTCGTTTGATTCTTTAGTCCACATTATCAAACTGACAGGATAAAGCTCATTCCGAAGGAGCGAACTATGTCACTGGCAGTTGTAAACACAAGGGCGGCATTAGGCATTGCAGCTCCATTGGTCACCGTTGAGGTCCATATCAGCCAGGGGTTGCCGGGCTTAACCCTCGTTGGTTTGCCGGAAACCACAGTACGAGAAGCACGGGACCGGGTGCGAAGCGCCATTATCAACAGTGGATATATCTTTCCAGCCCGCAAAATCACGATAAATCTTGCACCCGCGGATCTTCCCAAAGAAGGCGGACGATATGACCTACCCATCGCTCTGGCCTTGCTGGCGGCTTCAGAGCAGCTTTCAATTGATAAACTGGAGCAATACGAGTTCGTGGGTGAACTTGCGCTTACGGGAGCACTACGCGGCGTTCCAGGTGCAATTTCATCAGCAATGGAGGCATTAAAAGCTGGAAAGAAGATCATTATTGCAGATGAAAATGCCGAAGAACTCGGTTTGATTGAGCAGCCCGGCTGCCTTATTGCAAACCACCTCACTCAAGTCTGCGCATTCCTTGAAGGAAAAGGTGAGTTATTCGCGCCAGAAAAGCTGCCGCAGCCAGCGGTTGAATATGGACAAGATCTCAATGAGATTTTTGGGCAATCGCAAGGGAAACGAGCGCTGGAGATAACGGCAGCTGGTGGGCATAACCTTCTGCTTATTGGGCCACCCGGCACGGGCAAAACCATGCTAGTCAGCCGCCTCAATACATTGCTCCCCCCATTGAACGATGGTGAAGCGCTGGAGAGTGCGGCGATCATAAGCCTGGTCAATCCACACTCATTACAACAACAATGGCGTCAGCGCCCGTTCAGAGCGCCTCATCACAGTGCTTCGTTGACTGCTATGGTAGGAGGAGGAACGATTCCAAGGCCCGGAGAAATATCACTGGCGCACAATGGCGTGCTGTTCCTCGATGAGCTTCCTGAATTTGAACGCCGGGTTCTGGATGCATTACGTGAGCCTATAGAATCGGGTGAAATTCATATATCCCGAACACGAGCCAAAATTAGTTACCCAGCAAAATTCCAACTACTTGCTGCCATGAATCCTAGCCCGACAGGGCATTATCAGGGTAAGCATAACCGTTGCACGCCTGAGCAGACACTTCGCTACCTCAGCAGGCTTTCAGGGCCATTTTTGGATCGTTTTGATTTATCCGTCGAGGTCCCTCTTCCTCCACCAGGGATTTTAAGCAATCCGGGTTTGAACGTTGAAAGCAGCGTTGATGTGAGGGCGCGTGTGATAGACACGCAGCGGCGACAATATGAACGCCAACAAAAGCTCAATGCAAGGCTGGATAACCACGAAATCAAGCTGCATTGTTCTATTGAGCACAATGATGCGATCTGGCTGGAAGAGACGCTGGTGAAACTAGGATTATCGATACGAGCCTGGCACCGTTTATTAAAGGTTGCTCGAACCATTGCAGATATCCAGAAAAGTGAACAGATAGGGCGGGAACATCTTCTGGAAGCACTCAGCTACCGTGCAATCGACCGTTTATTGATTCATTTACAGCAGTTAGCAGGATAAAAAAATGGGGCTTTCGCCCCATTTCTATTAATCATCGCTTTCGGTGTAGTCTTCAACCGCATCTGCCTGTGGCTTGCCACCGGAGAGTGTGTGGAAACGCTTAGGACGCTTGATTCGCGTCATATACTTGCTCCATACACGTTCGGCATCAGTTACTGGCTCACGCTCGCCACGGCAAACCGCAACAAACAGTACTTCTTCTTCAGTACCAGGTTCACGCTTGCCGAGATCCAGCTCATTGAACGCATAACCATGGCGCTCTAACAGCTGGGCCTCTTTGATGGTGAAATCACCATGGCGAGCAAACCCGCGCGGATAATGTTTATTGTCGAAAAACCGATTAGTCGTCGTAAAGCTTTCCGCCATCCTGCACGCTCCTAATTCTCTTGGTCGAGCTATTTATGGCGCGGAGTATTAGTTACGCTTGACAGAGCGTCAAACAAAACATTTAAATCATAACGACAAATTTTTTTTGGGAGTGGGTCGTGGATACTGAATTACTAAAAACGTTCCTCGAAGTGAGTCGAACGCGACATTTTGGGAGGGCTGCGGAGGCACTTTATCTAACGCAATCAGCCGTTAGCTTCCGTATTCGCCAATTAGAGAACCAACTCGGTGTAAATCTTTTTACTCGCCATCGCAATAATATTCGGCTAACGACAGCTGGCGAGCGTTTACTGCCGTATGCAGAAAATCTTATGAGTATTTGGCTGACGGCTAAAAAAGAGGTTTCTCACACCTCCCAACACAATGAATTAACGATTGGTGCCAGCTCATCACTTTGGGAATGCATGCTTTCAGAGTGGCTTGTGGCACTTTATCAACAACATAAAGACCTGCAATTTGAAGCTCGTATATCCCAACGAAAGTCGTTAGTTAAGCAATTGCACGAACGACAACTTGATCTGCTGATCACGACTGAATCACCTAAGATGGATGAGTTTTCCAGTCAATTACTGGGACATTTTGACCTGGCACTTTTTTCTGCTGCTCAGAAAACAACCAAAGCAGAGTTAAAGTATTTACGTCTGGAATGGGGGCCTGATTTTCAGCAGCATGAAACGGGTCTGATTAGTAATGATGGTGTTCCGGTTCTGACAACCAGTTCAGCTCAAATCGCCTACAAACTATTACAACAGCTCAATGGATGTTCATTTTTACCCGTGGAGTGGGCCAAGAAACGAGAAGGTATTTATCTTGTGCCTGATAGCACTACGCTTTCACGCCCTTTGTATGCAATTTGGTTACAAAATAGCGATAAACAGAGCACAATCAAAGAATTATTCAAGACACCACTTATAGCGCAGTAATGCGCTTTTGTCGTTCGGCGGGATATTTTAGGGGAATTTTAGGCAAAAAAAATCCTTTGCCGAAGCAAAGGATTATATATGGCAGGGGCGGAGAGACTCGAACTCGCGACACCCGGTTTTGGAGACCGGTGCTCTACCAACTGAGCTACGCCCCTAGATAACGCTTAGTATTATGCCCGCTAATTTAGCAGGCATAATTTTTTTAATAAGTGGCGGAACGGACGGGACTCGAACCCGCGACCCCCTGCGTGACAGGCAGGTATTCTAACCGACTGAACTACCGCTCCACCGAATTTCTTTCTTACTACCACCAGATGTCACATTCTGGCTTTTACTGCTTTGAATTTAGAGCCTGGCAGTTCCCTACTCTCGCATGGGGAGACCCCACACTACCATCGGCGCTACGGCGTTTCACTTCTGAGTTCGGCATGGGGTCAGGTGGGACCACCGCGCTACTGCCGCCAGGCATATTCTGTTTCATCAACCGTCATGCTGTTCACACAACCATCGACTTAAAATCTCGGTTCAAGCTGAAAATCAAATATTCTAGTCTCTCAACCAAAACACCTTCGGTGTTGTAAGGTTAAGCCTCACGGATCATTAGTACTGGTTAGCTCAACGTATCGCTACGCTTACACACCCAGCCTATCAACGTCGTAGTCTTCAACGTTCCTTCAGGACCCTTAAAGGGTCAGGGAGAACTCATCTCGGGGCAAGTTTCGCGCTTAGATGCTTTCAGCGCTTATCTTTTCCGCATTTAGCTACCGGGCAATGCCATTGGCATGACAACCCGAACACCAGTGATGCGTCCACTCCGGTCCTCTCGTACTAGGAGCAGCCCCCCTCAATTCTCCAGCGCCCACGGCAGATAGGGACCGAACTGTCTCACGACGTTCTAAACCCAGCTCGCGTACCACTTTAAATGGCGAACAGCCATACCCTTGGGACCTACTTCAGCCCCAGGATGTGATGAGCCGACATCGAGGTGCCAAACACCGCCGTCGATATGAACTCTTGGGCGGTATCAGCCTGTTATCCCCGGAGTACCTTTTATCCGTTGAGCGATGGCCCTTCCATTCAGAACCACCGGATCACTAAGACCTGCTTTCGCACCTGCTCGAGCCGTCACTCTCGCAGTCAAGCTAGCTTATGCCTTTGCACTAACCTCACGATGTCCGACCGTGATTAGCTAACCTTCGTGCTCCTCCGTTACGCTTTAGGAGGAGACCGCCCCAGTCAAACTACCCACCAGACACTGTCCGCAACCCGGATCACGGGTCTACGTTAGAACATCAAACATTAAAGGGTGGTATTTCAAGGTTGGCTCCATGCAGACTGGCGTCCACACTTCAAAGCCTCCCACCTATCCTACACATCAAGGCTCAATGTTCAGTGTCAAGCTATAGTAAAGGTTCACGGGGTCTTTCCGTCTTGCCGCGGGTACACTGCATCTTCACAGCGATTTCAATTTCACTGAGTCTCGGGTGGAGACAGCCTGGCCATCATTACGCCATTCGTGCAGGTCGGAACTTACCCGACAAGGAATTTCGCTACCTTAGGACCGTTATAGTTACGGCCGCCGTTTACCGGGGCTTCGATCAAGAGCTTCAGCTTGCGCTTAACCCCATCAATTAACCTTCCGGCACCGGGCAGGCGTCACACCGTATACGTCCACTTTCGTGTTTGCACAGTGCTGTGTTTTTAATAAACAGTTGCAGCCAGCTGGTATCTTCGACTGCCTTCAGCTCCATCCGCGAGGGACTTCACCTACCGACAGCGTGCCTTCTCCCGAAGTTACGGCACCATTTTGCCTAGTTCCTTCACCCGAGTTCTCTCAAGCGCCTTGGTATTCTCTACCTGACCACCTGTGTCGGTTTGGGGTACGATTCGTTGTTACCTGATGCTTAGAGGCTTTTCCTGGAAGTGCGGCATTTGTTACTTCAGCACCGTAGTGCCTCGTCATCACACCTCAGCGTTAGATAAGAGTCCGGATTTACCTAAACTCTCCGCCTACATGCTTAAACCGGGACAACCGTCGCCCGGCTAACATAGCCCTCTCCGTCCCCCCTTCGCAGTAACACCGAGTACAGGAATATTAACCTGTTTCCCATCGACTACGCCTTTCGGCCTCGCCTTAGGGGTCGACTCACCCTGCCCCGATTAACGTTGGACAGGAACCCTTGGTCTTCCGGCGAGCGGGTTTTTCACCCGCTTTATCGTTACTTATGTCAGCATTCGCACTTCTGATACCTCCACCAGACCTCACAGTCCAGCTTCAACGGCTTACAGAACGCTCCCCTACCCAACAACGCATAAGCGTCGCTGCCGCAGCTTCGGTGCATGGTTTAGCCCCGTTACATCTTCCGCGCAGGCCGACTCGACCAGTGAGCTATTACGCTTTCTTTAAATGATGGCTGCTTCTAAGCCAACATCCTGGCTGTCTGTGCCTTCCCACATCGTTTCCCACTTAACCATGACTTTGGGACCTTAGCTGGCGGTCTGGGTTGTTTCCCTCTTCACGACGGACGTTAGCACCCGCCGTGTGTCTCCCGTGATAACATTCTTCGGTATTCGTAGTTTGCATCGGGTTGGTAAGCCGGGATGGCCCCCTAGCCGAAACAGTGCTCTACCCCCGAAGATGAGTTCACGAGGCGCTACCTAAATAGCTTTCGGGGAGAACCAGCTATCTCCCGGTTTGATTGGCCTTTCACCCCCAGCCACAAGTCATCCGCTAATTTTTCAACATTAGTCGGTTCGGTCCTCCAGTTAGTGTTACCCAACCTTCAACCTGCCCATGGCTAGATCACCGGGTTTCGGGTCTATACCCTGCAACTTAACGCCCAGTTAAGACTCGGTTTCCCTGCGGCTCCCCTATACGGTTAACCTTGCTACAGAATATAAGTCGCTGACCCATTATACAAAAGGTACGCAGTCACCCCATAAAAGAGGCTCCCACTGCTTGTACGTACACGGTTTCAGGTTCTGTTTCACTCCCCTCGCCGGGGTTCTTTTCGCCTTTCCCTCACGGTACTGGTTCACTATCGGTCAGTCAGGAGTATTTAGCCTTGGAGGATGGTCCCCCCATATTCAGACAGGATACCACGTGTCCCGCCCTACTCTTCGAGTTCACAGCATGTGCATTTTTGTGTACGGGAGTATCACCCTGTACCCTGCGACTTTCCAGACGCTTCCACTAATACACAAACTGATTCAGACTCTGGGCTGCTCCCCGTTCGCTCGCCGCTACTGGGGGAATCTCGGTTGATTTCTTTTCCTCGGGGTACTTAGATGTTTCAGTTCCCCCGGTTCGCTTCGTTAAGCTATGTATTCACTTAACGATAGTGCAACGAATTGCACTGGGTTTCCCCATTCGGAAATTGTCGGTTATAACGGTTCATATCACCTTACCGACGCTTATCGCAGATTAGCACGTCCTTCATCGCCTCTGACTGCCAGGGCATCCACCGTGTACGCTTAGTCGCTTAACCTCACAACCCGAAGGTGTCTCGTGAGACACAATCGATGTTGTGAAAATTTGAGAGACTCGAACATATCGTATTCCCATTCCTTATTACGGAGGAATGAGACGACATGTCGTTTCAATTTTCAGCTTGTTCCGGATTTTTAAAGAGCAAATACTTCTCAGCACACTGTTAAACAGTACACTTAGAAGTATTGGGTGAGCATGAAATGATGGTGGAGCTAAGCGGGATCGAACCGCTGACCTCCTGCGTGCAAGGCAGGCGCTCTCCCAGCTGAGCTATAGCCCCATCGATTTCGTAAAACCTTTGATTTACCGTGAATTATTCGCTAGTCAAGGCGCAGCGTCACGAAGCATATTGAAATATGCGAGTGATGCTGTAACGCAGGATAGCGGAGAATCTGGTAGGCCTGAGTGGACTTGAACCACCGACCTCACCCTTATCAGGGGTGCGCTCTAACCACCTGAGCTACAAGCCTATAAGGTTTTACTGCTCGTTTTCTATCAGACAATCTGTGTGAGCACTACGCAAGTTCGTATCTTTCAGGTAAGGAGGTGATCCAACCGCAGGTTCCCCTACGGTTACCTTGTTACGACTTCACCCCAGTCATGAATCACAAAGTGGTAAGCGCCCTCCCGAAGGTTAAGCTACCTACTTCTTTTGCAACCCACTCCCATGGTGTGACGGGCGGTGTGTACAAGGCCCGGGAACGTATTCACCGTAGCATTCTGATCTACGATTACTAGCGATTCCGACTTCACGGAGTCGAGTTGCAGACTCCGATCCGGACTACGACGCACTTTATGAGGTCCGCTTGCTCTCGCGAGGTCGCTTCTCTTTGTATGCGCCATTGTAGCACGTGTGTAGCCCTACTCGTAAGGGCCATGATGACTTGACGTCATCCCCACCTTCCTCCAGTTTATCACTGGCAGTCTCCTTTGAGTTCCCGGCCGAACCGCTGGCAACAAAGGATAAGGGTTGCGCTCGTTGCGGGACTTAACCCAACATTTCACAACACGAGCTGACGACAGCCATGCAGCACCTGTCTCACGGTTCCCGAAGGCACTAAGGCATCTCTGCCGAATTCCGTGGATGTCAAGAGTAGGTAAGGTTCTTCGCGTTGCATCGAATTAAACCACATGCTCCACCGCTTGTGCGGGCCCCCGTCAATTCATTTGAGTTTTAACCTTGCGGCCGTACTCCCCAGGCGGTCGACTTAACGCGTTAGCTCCGGAAGCCACTCCTCAAGGGAACAACCTCCAAGTCGACATCGTTTACGGCGTGGACTACCAGGGTATCTAATCCTGTTTGCTCCCCACGCTTTCGCACCTGAGCGTCAGTCTTTGTCCAGGGGGCCGCCTTCGCCACCGGTATTCCTCCAGATCTCTACGCATTTCACCGCTACACCTGGAATTCTACCCCCCTCTACAAGACTCTAGCCTGCCAGTTTCGAATGCAGTTCCCAGGTTGAGCCCGGGGATTTCACATCCGACTTGACAGACCGCCTGCGTGCGCTTTACGCCCAGTAATTCCGATTAACGCTTGCACCCTCCGTATTACCGCGGCTGCTGGCACGGAGTTAGCCGGTGCTTCTTCTGCGAGTAACGTCAATCACTGTGGTTATTAACCACAATGCCTTCCTCCTCGCTGAAAGTACTTTACAACCCGAAGGCCTTCTTCATACACGCGGCATGGCTGCATCAGGCTTGCGCCCATTGTGCAATATTCCCCACTGCTGCCTCCCGTAGGAGTCTGGACCGTGTCTCAGTTCCAGTGTGGCTGGTCATCCTCTCAGACCAGCTAGGGATCGTCGCCTAGGTGAGCCATTACCTCACCTACTAGCTAATCCCATCTGGGCACATCTGATGGCAAGAGGCCCGAAGGTCCCCCTCTTTGGTCCGAAGACGTTATGCGGTATTAGCTACCGTTTCCAGTAGTTATCCCCCTCCATCAGGCAGTTTCCCAGACATTACTCACCCGTCCGCCGCTCGTCACCCGGGAGCAAGCTCCCTGTGCTACCGCTCGACTTGCATGTGTTAGGCCTGCCGCCAGCGTTCAATCTGAGCCATGATCAAACTCTTCAATTAAAAGCTTGATTTGCTTCAACTCGTGAAGCGATGCTCAAAAATTAACTTTCGTAATAATTCAACTAAATGAATTACTGCTTGGTCACTCTTCAAGACTTGATATTTTTTTGATACCCGAAGGTATCTGAGATATCAATCCTGCGAGTGCCCACACAGATTGTCTGATAAATTGTTAAAGAGCAGTGAGTTACGCGCTTTCGCTTGCTAACTCGAGGTGGCGTATATTACGCTTTCCTCTTTCAGAGTCAAGCATTTATTTTCGCTTTTCATCTGGCTGACGGGCCGGTTTGTAAGCCGTTGTGCCGTGTCAGTGGAGGCGCAGTATAGGGATTTTCCGGAGGCTGACAACCCCTAATTTCAATTTTTATTTCAACCGTCGTTTTTTTATTCAAAATTGCTGCGAACTGCCAGTTTTTCAAGCCTTGGGAAGCCATAACGCTGCAAAACGGGTGCTAATTGAGCAATCTCTGGCGTGAGCCCCATACAGAACGCAATATTCTCATCCGCAGATAATGCATTCGGAGATTCATGTTCTAAAAGCCATACCGTACGACGAGCAATCGCAGCGCCTGAATCTATCAACCGAGTTCCTTCCGGCAGGACTTCCAGCAACTCTTCTTCTAATAGAGGGAAATGGGTGCAACCCAATACTACGGTATCTGGCGGCTCTTTCATTCTCAGCCACGGACGCAGGATTTTACGCAGTTCCTCAAGATCAACTGGCTGGCCATGCAGCTTGGCCTCAGCTAACTCCACCAGTTCCGCCGAACCGAGCATTTCGATTTTGCATTCTGACGCAAAGCGCGCGACCAGTTCGTGAGTATAAGGACGGCGAACTGTGCCGCGAGTCGCCAGCAACCCTACAACACCATTAGTCGTCAAGCGCGCAGCTGGCTTGATAGCGGGTACAACGCCGACAACAGGGAATGCGAACTTTTCGCGAAGCGCAGGAAGTGAAACGGTACTCGCCGTATTACAGGCAATGATGGCGAGTGCGAGCGGGTAGCGTTCCTGAACCGCAGTCACAATTTCTACCACGCGTTCAACAATGAACTCCTCGCTTTTCTCGCCGTAGGGAAATGCTACGTTATCGAAAGCATATATATAGTGCAGGTCAGGCAAAAGCTGCCGGACTTCATCATACACAGAGAGCCCACCGACACCGGAGTCAAAAACCAGTACGGTGGGACGTGTATTAGAAGGTATAGCTGCCAGTGAGGTAGTATTCCCGTCCTGGGGTTTGATAGCCATAAACCGTCTCGTAATCTTTATCGAACAGGTTGGCAATTCTACCACGAACGGTTAGCTGTGAGGTGACCGGATATGATGCGGAAACATCAACAGTGCTATAACTCGGCAAAACCTGCTGAGTCGGGCTATACGAAGAAGTGTTGTTGTCGTAGCGTTTGCCGTAATACTGCCAAGCAACATCCATATCAACATTAAACATACTCCAGTCGAGCTGATACTTAGCCTGACGCTTAGCACGACGGGCCAGCACTTCATCCGTCTGGTCATCACGCGGGTCCATATACTGAAGCGTCACTTTATGGGTGAAGATGCCAGTATCAACACTCCCCGTCCATTCCAACCCTTTGATGGTCGCGGACTTGATGTTGTCGTAATTGCCTTCGAAAGATCCCGGAGCAGAATAGTAAGTAATGAGGTTTTCTATCTGGTAATGATAAGCCGACAAGCGCCAATCTACTGGCCCTGTTAATCCTTCAAGTCCGGCTTCCCATTGTTTAGACTCTTCTGGCTTCAGGTTTGGATTTGAGTCGATACCAAAGCGTGTCGAACCAAACTGCTGCCCAAGCGAGGGTGCAAGGAATCCGGTGCCGTAAGAAACCGTGGCACGATACCCTTCAACAAACTCCCAACCAGCCGCCGTCTGCCATGTGCCATGCCAGCCAAATTGTTCGTCATTGTCTTCACGACCAGAGGCTTCCAGCGTCACATCGCCAAACTGCTGCTGACCACTGAGGTAAACACCTGTGTTATCGCGCTTATAGGTATCAGACATTGCCGTATCTGAAGACGTTAAGCGCTGCTGCTGCCAATCAACGCCTGCACTGACTGAGCCATTTCCTACAACAAAGTTATTACCCCATTGAATGTTACGCTGGGTCATATTGTCGAGAGTGGTACCGTCGTTATAGCGGCCATTCACGCTGCTATAGTTGTAGTCTTTTACTTTTTGATAGCTAGCCAACAATTGAGAAGAGTAAAGGCCAGAGTGGAAACGCATGCCTGCATCGAATGTCTGGTTGTAAAGTTGCTCTTCATCGCCGCCACCGGCATACCCATACGAGCCCTGGTCATAATCGGTATTGTTGGTATATCCGTAACCACGGAAGAAACCATCAAACTCGTCACTGAACTTATGCTCCAGCCCGCCCCAGAAAGATTTGCTGCGATAACCATCGCGGTCACTATCGCCGCTATAAGGTGAATCCGGCAGGACGTTGAAGCCTTTGGTCATTTCATACGAACCCGCGACCGTCGCCACGGTGTCACCAAAACGATGACGCAAAGCCCCGTCGTATTGCTGATAGCCGTTCGAGCCGACACCCGCATTGATTTGCGATTTCTCTTCATCGGTCTGCGTGATGATATTCACCACACCGCCAATTGCACCCGACCCATAAACCGCTGAACGAGGGCCGCGAATATATTCCACGCGTTGCACTAATGAGAGGGGGATCTGATTGATATCAGCAGTGTTAGAGATTCCTGGGCGAGCGATAGGAATACCATCCACCAGCACTAACACATGGCTTGCATTGGTTCCGCGAATAAACATAGAAGAACCTTGCCCAATGCCGCCGTACTGCGCGATATCCACGCCTGGCAAACGACGCATCACATCGTTAAGCGATTTTGCCTGCCACTGGTCGATATCTTCCCGGGTTACAACATCGGTTGGAGCCAGAACAGTATTTACCGGCTGCTGAAAACGGTTAGCCGTTACTACCAGGCTATTATCAGAATTGCTGTCTTGCGCCCAGCCTGAAAAAGCCGTTACGGACAACGCCGTAAACAGCGAAAGTTTTTTTAACTTCATTTATATAAGCATCCGCTTTCCAAAAAGGATGCCGCAGACATAACCGATAGCACGCGATAGTTATGACAAATTGCGACGTATACCGGCAGGTCTTCGGGCTTGGAGGCGTTTGTTAATGGATGATGACTTCCCACTTATATAAGCAGTGTCTGCACATGGCACTCATCCCGCTCTTCCTTACCGCTGCGCGTCAGCCCCAGAATTGCACTGGGTTCCCTTTTAACTTATAAAAAGGCCGGAAACGCTATGCTACGATTTTGTTAATAAGTTTGTCTATAAACATCAAAGTGCAACAGCACTGGACATCAGGAACCTATTCCCTACAATTCGCCGCGTAGTTTGACTCTATTAACAGGTATCAGCTCATGACCCCCGAACATCTCCCAATTGAACAGTACGACGCGCAACTGGCCGAAAAAGTCGCCCGCTTGCAAAGCATGATGGCCCCTTTTGCAGCGCCTGCGCCGGAGGTGTTCCGTTCGCCTGTCAGCCATTACCGGATGCGTGCTGAATTCCGCATCTGGCATGATGAAGATGATCTGTACCACATCATGTTTGACCAAGAGACGAAGCAGCGCATTAGGGTTAACACCTTCCCGGCAGCCAGCTCGCTTATCAACGCGTTGATGCCTGCAATGCTCGACGGCGTGCGTGATATTCCCGCCCTGCGCCATAAGCTCTTCCAGATTGATTATCTGACGACAATGAGCAACCAGGCGGTTGTTTCACTGCTATATCACCGCAAACTGGGTGAAGAATGGCAAGAACACGCCCAGGCGCTGCGCGATAAACTACGTGCTCAGGGTTTCAACGTTCACTTAATTGGCCGCGCCACCAAAACCAAAATCGAGCTGGATCAGGATTTCATCGACGAGCGTTTGACCGTAGCGGGCAAAGAGATGATTTATCGCCAGGTTGAAAACAGTTTCACGCAACCCAACGCGGCGATGAATGTTCATATGCTGGAATGGGCGCTGGACGCGACTCAAGACTCAAGCGGCGACTTGCTGGAACTATATTGTGGCAACGGTAACTTCTCGTTGGCACTGGCGCGTAACTTTAACCGCGTGCTGGCAACTGAAATCGCCAAGCCGTCTGTTGCTGCCGCGCAATACAATATTGAAGCGAATGAAATTGAAAACGTGCAAATCATTCGTATGGCAGCTGAAGATTTTACCCAGGCAATGAATGGCGTGCGTGAGTTTAACCGCCTGAAAGGCATCGACCTGAAAAGCTACCAGTGCGAAACGATTTTTGTCGATCCACCGCGCAGTGGCCTGGATAAAGATACCGTGAAGATGGTGCAGGCGTACCCGCGCATTCTCTACATTTCCTGCAATCCGCAAACCCTGTGCGAGAATCTGGAAACATTGTGCGAAACGCATAACGTGTCGCGCCTGGCGCTATTTGACCAGTTCCCTTACACGCACCATATGGAATGCGGCGTGTGGTTAACACGCAAATAGCAAAACGGACGCTTCGGCGTCCGTTTTTGTTTTTAGCTCAGGATGTTATTCAGTGACTTGCGTTCTAAGCGCCCGGACTTTAAAGCCAATCCAGAACAATAATGCGACTGAAAGTACCGCTGGCAGGAAGTTAGAACCCATTGACGGATATTCAGCCCGCACAACGGCGCTGTACAACAACACTCCCAGCACAAAACAAGCCGCTGCAATACTTGGCAGGCCAACCGGCATCGTGCGGTTTTGGTAGCGATGATGCAAACAGTACACCGTCAGCACCAGCGTAATAATAGGGAAAATGGAAAACGGCACAACCGAGCTAAACAACGCGGCAAACGTTCCGTTAATCGCAAGGCCAGCGATAAACGCTAACCCGAGCGTACCTCTCTCTTGTAACTGTTTCATTGCTCTTCCTTTCAATCACTCTTCTGATATTTGAGCTAATGCCACTTTCTCTTGCTCCCGGCGATACCAGTAATACGCACCTTTTGAAATCATACGTAACTGAAGCACCAGTCGCTCTTCAAGCTGACGACGCTGATCGGCATCAACGTCCAACGCTTCGGCACCAGCACTAAAGACAATCGTCACCATCGCTTCAGCCTGCGCTTCAGTAAAACTGCGCGGCATGCGATTTTCGAGTTCCAGATAGTCCGCAAGTTCCGCAATAAAATGCTGAATTTCACGCGCGACAGCGGCACGGAACGCGGCAGACGTTCCAGACCGTTCACGCAACAGCAAGCGGAATGCATTGGGATTATTACCGATAAATTCCATAAATGTTGAGACAGAAGTTCGAATTACGCTCCCGCCTTTGGCAATTCGTTGGCGAGCCTGGCGCATTAACTGGCGCAACATTAGGCCGCTCTCATCGACCATAGTCAGACCCAGTTCATCAACATCACGGAAATGGCGATAAAACGATGTTGGCGCAATTCCTGCCTCACGGGCGACCTCGCGCAAACTCAGGCTGGCAAAACTCCGTTCAGCACTTAATTGACTAAACGCGGCTTCGACCAGAGAACGCCTGGTTCTTTCTTTTTGTTGCGCTCTTACACCCATCATGTTGCCTGAATCTCTTAAATCGACGTCGCACTATACCAGAGAATAACTTAACTGGTTTTATACAGGTTTGTGAATGATTGTTTACGCGAGCTTGCTCGCGTTACGCAGCAAAAAGCACAACGACAATTGGGTTATCCCGGCGTTAATGTTACCATCGTGTTGCTTTTATGTATAAGAACAGGTAAGCCTTACCATGTCACACACCTACGATTATGACGCAGTAGTAATTGGTTCCGGCCCAGGCGGCGAAGGCGCTGCAATGGGGCTGGTGAAACTTGGAGCAAGGGTAGCTGTTGTTGAGCGCTACCATAACGTGGGTGGCGGCTGTACCCACTGGGGAACCATCCCCTCGAAAGCCCTCCGCCACGCCGTCAGCCGCATTATCGAATTTAATCAAAACCCTTTATACAGCGACCACACCCATCTACTCCGTTCTTCCTTCGCCGACATTCTCAATCATGCCGACAGCGTAATTAACCAACAAACTCGTATGCGCCAGAGCTTCTATGAGCGCAACCGCTGCGAGATGCTGCAAGGCGATGCACGTTTTGTCGATGCGCATACTATTTCGCTGGAATGTCACGATGGTTCGGTGGAGATGATTACCGCCGAGAAGTTCCTGATAGCCTGCGGCTCGCGCCCGTATCGTCCACCAGAAGTCGATTTCTCGCATCCACGCGTGTACGACAGCGATTCCATTCTCAACCTGCACCACGAACCGCGCCACGTCATTATTTATGGCGCAGGGGTGATTGGTTGCGAGTATGCGTCGATTTTCCGGGGCATGAACGTCAAAGTTGATTTGATCAACACCCGCGACCGTCTGCTGGCGTTTCTCGATCAGGAGATGTCTGATTCGCTCTCTTACCACTTCTGGAACAGCGGCGTGGTTATTCGTCACAACGAAGAGTTCGAGAATATTGAGGGCGTGGAAGATGGCGTGATTGTTTCGCTTAAATCCGGCAAAAAAGTGAAAGCGGATTGCCTGCTTTATGCGAACGGGCGCACCGGTAATACCGATTCGCTGTCACTGGAAAACGTGGGGCTGGAAGCCGATGGTCGTGGTCTGTTGAAGGTCAACAGCATGTACCAGACCGCACAGCCGCACATTTATGCCGTTGGCGATGTGATTGGTTATCCAAGTCTGGCCTCAGCGGCTTACGATCAGGGCCGAATCGCTGCACAAGCGATGGTCAAAGGTGAAGCGACGGCGCATCTGATTGAAGATATTCCGACCGGTATTTATACCATTCCGGAAATCAGCTCAGTCGGGAAAACCGAACAGCAGTTAACATCGATGAAAGTGCCGTACGAAGTGGGTCGGGCGCAGTTCAAACACCTTGCTCGCGCACAAATTGTCGGTATGAACGTGGGTACACTAAAAATTCTCTTCCATCGTGAGACGAAAGAGATTTTAGGGATTCACTGCTTTGGTGAGCGCGCGGCCGAGATTATTCATATCGGCCAGGCGATTATGGAGCAGAAAGGTGGCGGCAACACCATTGAGTACTTTGTTAACACCACCTTCAACTACCCGACCATGGCGGAAGCCTATCGGGTAGCGGCGTTAAACGGCTTGAACCGCTTGTTTTAACGCTGGCTCAAAATGGCCATCCATATGGGTACGGATGGCCTCTGCGAGTTGCTCATAGCGACCACGCAGCGGAGAACCCGGACGATAAACCAGGCCGATAGTACGACGCGGCTCTGGTTTATAACATGGCAAATAAACCACGCCATCGCGGCAACGCTCGTTCGGCACAGCCAGCGCAGGTAACAATGTTATCCCGCTTCCGGCGGCGACCATGTTGCGCAGCGTTTCAAGGCTGGTTGCACGGAAATGGGTATCTTCTTCAGCACCTGCTTCAAAACAGAAACCCAGCGCCTGATCGCGCAGACAGTGCCCGTCTTCCAGCATCAAAAGCTTCTCGCCCGCCAAATCTGACAACGGCACGCGGTCTCGATCTGCCCACGGGTGGTCCTGATAAATCGCCAGCATCATTGGCTCATCAAACAGCGGCACTTCAATAAACGCTTCGCTCTCTTTCACCAATGCCAGAATCGCACAATCGAGTTTGCCGCTATCAAGCTGCGCTAACAGCTGATGGGTCTGTGCCTCGTGAAGGTACATTTCTAGTTTGGGGAAAGTTTTATGCAGCATCGGGATAATCTGCGGCAGCAGATAAGGCCCAACGGTTGGAATCAAGCCAATGTGCAGCGGCCCGGACATCGCCTCGCCCTGCTGACTTGCCATCTCTTTGAGCACTTTAACTTCGCGCAACACCGTACGCGCCTGGTCCACCAGTAGCAAACCCGCCTGAGTGAACAAGACTTTACGGCTGGTACGTTCAAGCAACATCACGCCGAGTTCATCTTCAAGTTTACGAATCTGGCCGCTCAGCGTTGGCTGACTGACATGGCAGGCATCCGCTGCCCGACGAAAGTGACGATGTTCAGCCAGCGCCACCAGGTATTCTAGATCACGAATATTCATTCTCTATCCTCCGTCGCCATGATAGCCCATGGCGATAGAAATCATAGCAACGAACGATTATCCCTATCAACCATTGATATTGAATAATAGCCAGCAACAGCACAAACCATCCATCACAAACAAAAAAGCCCGGCACAAGGCCAGGCTCATTTTGTAGCGCAATAATTTTAAATTAGTCGCTGCTTCGCGTCGCTAATCGCCAGTGCTACCTGCTGAGGAGAAACGCCGCCTTTTGCTGCGCGCTTATCAAGGCAGGATTGCAAAGACAGAATCGGATAAACATCATCACCAATCGTTGCGCTGAATTTCTGCAAATCGGCGAGGGATAATGCTTCCAGCGCTTTGCCCTGGCGAATCGCTTCGACTACCGCTTCACCCACAATATGGTGCGCTTCACGGAACGGCACACCTTTCGCTACCAGGTAATCAGCCAGTTCAGTTGCGTTGGCATAACCTTGCTCGGCGGCTTCTTTACAACGCGGGCGTTTAACCTGAATACCATCCAGTACCAGCACCGACATATGCAAGCAATCCATCCAGGTATCGAGCGCGTCGAACAGGCCTTCTTTGTCTTCCTGCATATCTTTGTTATACGCCAGCGGCAGGCCTTTGAGGGTCATCATCATGCCCGTCAGCGCACCTTGCACACGGCCACATTTGCCACGGATAAGCTCCAGCGCATCCGGGTTTTTCTTCTGTGGCATGAGGGAAGATCCTGATGTCACGCGGTCAGACAACTCAACAAACCCTGCTTCGCCGGTATTGAAGAAAATCAAATCTTCTGCAAAACGCGACAGGTGAACCATGCCGATGGACGCGTCAGAAAGCAGTTCCAGCACGTGGTCACGATCGGACACGCTATCCAGGCTGTTACGCGTTGCCGACGCAAAGCCTAACCAACCCGCCAGTTGTTCACGGTCGATTTCATAAGCCGTGCCAGCTAACGCGCCGCTGCCCAGCGGGCTAACGTCGAGACGCTCAAGTGTACTTTGCAAACGGCTTTCATCACGCGCCAGCATTTCAACATAAGCCAGACACCAGTGTGCAAAAGTCACCGGCTGTGCACGTTGCAAGTGGGTATAACCCGGCATCACAGCGTCTTGATTGTTTTCTGCGGTTTCAACCAGTGCATGCTGCAGTTGGCGAGTGGCCCCCAGCAGTTCACTGATCTGAATTTTGCACCACAGTTTAAGATCGGTGGCGACCTGGTCATTACGGCTACGGCCAGTGTGGAGTTTCTTACCCAGCGCACCGACTTTATCGATGAGCTTGCCTTCCACCCAGCTGTGAATGTCTTCCGCATCGCTCTCAAGAATCGCCTGCGGATTGGCCTGCACTTCTTCCAGCAGGAAATTCAATGCCTGCTCAAGCTCCTGCTGCTCAGCAACAGTCAGAACACCAACGGTAACCAGCGCTTTGGACCAGGCGACAGAACCCACAATATCTTGCTCAGCCAGTCGGTAATCAAAGCGTAATGAATCATTAAACGATTTGAACCGCTGGTCTGCTGCCTGAGTAAAACGTCCACCCCAAAGTGCCATATTGATGCTCCATTAAATTTTCATCTTGATCCACTCACCCCGACCCTCTCCCTAAGGAGAGGGAGAAAACCGGACAATCCCCTCTCCCTCAGGGAGAGGGTTAGGGTGAGGGTAATTATTTAAACTATTACTTTTTCAGTTCGTTCAGTGCACGAATACGTGACGACAACGAGAACAGACGGATAAAGCCGCCCGCGTGGCTGTGGTCATACACTTCGTCTTCACCGAACGTTGCGAACTCTTCGCTATACAGGCTGTTCGGAGATTTTTTCTGCTTCGCAGTGACATGGCCTTTATACAGCTCCAGCACCACTTCACCGTTAACTTCTTCCGCCAGTGATTCCGCAGAGGCCTGCAAAGATTTACGCAGCGGAGCGAACCAACGGCCATCGTAAACCACGTAGGACATTTCCAGGCCCAGTTGCTCACGCCATTTGAAGCTATCGCGGTCCAGAACCAGTTGCTCAACGCCACGCAGTGCAGCCATCATGATGGTGCCCCCTGGAGTTTCGTAGCAGCCACGGGATTTAATCCCTACCAGACGGTTTTCTACGATATCAATACGACCGATACCGTGCTTAGAACCCATCTTGTTCAATGTTTCCAGGCACTGGAATGGCGTCATCGCTTCGCCGTTTACGGCAACGACTTTGCCTTTTTTAACGGTAACAGTAACTTCTTCAGCCTGATCTGGCGCTTCTTTAGGATCAACAGTCCAGACCCAGCAATCTTTGTTCGGTGCATTCCACGGGCTTTCCAACACGCCGCCTTCGGTAGAAATGTGCCATGCGTTTTCGTCACGGCTGTAGATTTTCTCAAGCGAAGCGGTAGTCGGAATATCACGCTCTTTCAGGTAATCCAGCAGCGCTTCACGGGAACGCAGATTCCACTCACGCCATGGCGCAACCACTTTCAAATGCGGAGCCAGTGCCGCCCATGCGGACTCGAAACGCACCTGGTCGTTTCCTTTGCCGGTCGCACCGTGGCACAGCGCATCTGCGCCCACTTTGTTTGCCACATCAACCAGCGCTTTAGCGATAAGCGGACGCGCCATAGAAGTCCCCAGCAAGTAGGTGCCTTCGTACAGTGCGCCGGTCTGCAATACCGGGTAAACATAATCGCTGATGAACTCTTCGCGCGCATCAACGACGTAACACTCGGTTGCGCCAGAACGCAGTGCTTTTTGCTCAACGCCTTGCAGGTCTTCGCGATCCTGGCCGATATCCACTACGCACGCGACCACTTCACAGCCGCCGTAGTTTTCTTTCAGCCATGGAATGATGGCAGAAGTATCCAGGCCGCCAGAGTATGCGAGAACGATTTTTTTGATTCCGTGATTTTGCATTGTCTTATCCTTCAAAAACTTAATTTTAAACTAGGCCAGAATACGGGTGCCGATGGCAACGCCGTTAAACAAAGAAGGTAACTGCTCTGCATGACGCCAGGATGCAATATCCACCGGGCGACCCAGCGTGCGTGCTGCATCCAGCGCCGCGTTAACTTTCACTATCATGCCGTCGGTAATAATGCCCTGAGCGATTAACTGCTCCGCTTTCGCCGCCGTCATTTCTGCAATACGTTGCCCTTTGCCATCCAGAATCCCGCTCACATCGGACAGCAGAATCAGGTCAGCGCCAAGCGTTGCCGCCAGCGCCGTAGCCGCCTGGTCAGCATTCACGTTCATCAACTCGCCTTCAGCTGTCACACCAATAGAGCTGACAATCGGCAGGAAGCCAGAATCTAAAAGCGTAGTAATCAGCTTTGCCGAACCCGGTTTCGCAAGTCCCACATGACCCAACGCTTCATCAAGTTTGGTCACGGTGACGCTGTCGCCATCACCGAGGCAAAGACCGACACCATTGATGCCATGCTTTTTCGCCCACGCCAACAAGGTTTTGTTCGCCGTTCCCGCCAGCGCACCGGTAATAATGTCAATCTGGTCAGCAGGCGTCACACGCAGGCCGTTTTTCTTGGTCACTGGCAGAGAGAGTTTTTTCATTAACTCATCTACCAGGCATCCACCGCCGTGCACAATAACCAGCGGGCGTTGATGGGATTCGCGGTAATTGACCAGCGCGGTAAACAGACGCTCCAGCGCTTCTTCGCTATCCAGCAGCACGCCACCTAATTTGATAATTAATGGATTCATCATGTCACCCGGCGTTAATTAAATAAGAGACTGTGTTTCGGCAAAGCCAAAACGAATATTCAGGCACTGCACGGCTTGAGCAGATGCACCTTTCAGCAAATTGTCTTCGGTGGCGACAACAATCACATGCTCGCCCTGCACGGCAAAGCCGATATCGCAAAACGGCAGGCCAACAACATTTTTTAGCGCTGGCACGCCTTTGTCGTACAGGCGCACTAACGGTTTATCTTGATAGGCCTGCTTAAAAGCGTCAGCGACTTGCTGCTGCGTCACGCCTTCTTTCAGGCGGCAAGTAATGGTCGCCAGAATCCCACGCGGGAAATTGCCCAGGTGCGGAGTAAAAATGACCGGCGTACCCAAATGCGTGACAATTTCTGGATGATGGCGATGGTTAAAAATGCCATACGGTTGCAGGCTCACTTCGCAGAAACTGTTGGATATCGCTGCCTTACGCCCTGCACCGCTCACACCACTGGTCGCATTGATCACCGGCCACTGGTTCAAATCCAGCAGACCGCCCTCAATCAGAGGTTTTAACGCCAGTTGCGAAGCCGTTGGGTAACAGCCAGGAACGGAGATCAAACTGGTTTCTTTCAGTTTGTCGCTTTCCCATTCCGCCAGGCCATAAACCGCTTGCTCAAGCAGCTCAGGATGCTGATGCGTAAAGCCATAATAGAGTTGATAAAACTTAGCATCGTTAACGCGGAATGCACCGGAAAGATCGATGACGACACAGCCTTTCGCCAGAAATTGCGGCGCCAGGTCATGGCTCACTTCATGGGCTGTTGCGAGGAACACCACGTCTACGCCGTCAGTAAATTCGCTGATATCTGACATTGGCTGTAACGGCAAGTCGACGATACCTTTTAGTTGCGGATGCAAATCAGATATCAACTTTCCTGCGTCATTACTTTGCGCTGAAACCGTCAATGCGGTTATGTTCATATTAGGATGGCGATTCAAATAGGTCACAAGTTCTGCGCCCGCATAACCGCTGGCACCAACAATCAGCGTATTCAACATCTCGGCTGTACACCTTCTTAGGTTGTGTCTGCTAAAGGTGTCAGCTGGTAAGCCATCACCCAACGTACATTTACGTGGTTAAATCCACCGGAACCAGGGGTTCCCTTATGGCAGTGAATATTGTATTTTTATTCAATATAACTGCATGATTATGTATACCAACCCGAGCTAAGGCCTGTCAACAGTGAAGATGAAATTACCTCCTTTTATCGAGATTTACCGCGCGTTGATCGCGACTCCTTCTATCAGCGCCACCGACAGCGCGTTGGATCAGAGTAATGAGTCTTTAATCAATTTACTGGCGGGATGGTTCCGCGATCTTGGATTTAATGTCGAAATCCAGGCGGTGCCGGGAACACGCAATAAATTCAATATGCTGGCGAGCACCGGAAGCGGCGCGGGCGGGTTGTTGCTGGCGGGTCATACCGATACCGTGCCGTTTGATGATGGCCGCTGGACACGCGACCCCTTCACGCTGACCGAGCACGAAAATAAACTCTACGGCCTCGGCACAGCCGACATGAAAGGCTTCTTTGCCTTTATTCTTGATGCGCTGCGCGATGTCGATGTCACGACGCTTAAAAAACCACTTTATATTCTGGCGACTGCCGATGAAGAAACGACGATGGCAGGTGCGCGTTATTTCTCTGAAACCACCAGCCTACGCCCGGATTGCGCCATCATCGGCGAACCGACCTCTTTGCAGCCAGTGCGTGCGCATAAGGGCCATATCTCGAATGCGATTCGCATTCTCGGCCAGTCCGGTCACTCCAGCGATCCGGCTCGCGGTGTCAATGCTATCGAGCTGATGCATGACGCTATCGGTCACATTATGTCGCTGAAAAACACGCTGAAAGACCGTTATCACCATGACGCTTTCACGGTGCCGTATCCAACGCTAAATCTTGGCCATATTAGCGGTGGCGATGCCGCCAACCGTATTTGTGCCTGCTGCGAACTGCATATGGATATCCGCCCGCTTCCGGGGCTGACATTAAACGATTTGAACGGTTTGCTTAATGAAGCGCTGGAACCGGTTAGCCAAAAATGGCCTGGCCGCCTGACGATTTCCGAACTGCATCCGCCAATTCCTGGCTATGAATGCGCCAAAGATCACCAGTTAGTGCAAGTGGTTGAGAAATTGCTCGGCGCGCAAACAGAAGTGGTGAATTACTGCACCGAAGCACCATTTATTCAGACGCTTTGCCCAACGCTGGTTCTGGGCCCGGGTTCTATAAACCAGGCGCACCAGCCGGACGAATACATCGAAACACGTTTTATCGAGCCAACTCGCAAACTGATCACACAGGTAGTGCATCATTTTTGCTGGCATTGAAAAATAGCGTTTATGGGGGTTTTGCCCCCTTTTTGAACGACTTTTTAGCGGATCCTCATAAGAAATGCTTATCCACGAAGTTAGTAATTAAATTTCATGAATTAGCGCAATTTATTCGTTTGCTGAAACGATTTCGTAGCAATTGACGAAAGTAGACTTACGTGGCTTTATAAAGACGGTGTTGAACCTTCACGGGTGAAATTAAATTACATATTAGATTGGATAGGGTGTCTGGGGTCATATGAACGAACAGTATTCCGCTTTGCGAAGTAATGTCAGTATGCTCGGCAAGTTGCTCGGGGATACCATCAAGGATGCGTTAGGTGAAAACATTCTTGACCGCGTAGAAACAATCCGCAAATTGTCTAAGTCCTCACGGGCTGGCAATGAAGCCAACCGCCAGGAGCTGCTAACCACGTTACAGAACCTGTCTAACGACGAACTACTTCCTGTAGCCCGTGCATTCAGCCAATTCCTGAACCTGGCCAACACCGCCGAGCAATACCACAGCATTTCCGCCAATGGCGAAGCTGCCAGCAATCCTGAAGTTATTGCTAAGACACTCCAAAAATTAAAAAATCAGCCCGATCTTAGCGAAGACGCCATTCGTAATGCTGTTGAGTCATTATCACTGGAATTAGTGCTGACCGCGCACCCGACCGAAATTACCCGTCGCACCCTGATTCACAAACTGGTTGAAGTAAATAGTTGCCTGAAGCAACTCGACCACAGCGACATCGCCGATTACGAACGCAACCAAATTATGCGCCGCCTGCGCCAACTCGTCGCTCAGGCCTGGCACACCGATGAAATTCGTAAGCACCGCCCTTCCCCAGTAGATGAAGCAAAATGGGGCTTTGCGGTAGTAGAAAACAGCCTGTGGGAAGGAGTTCCAAACTACCTGCGTGAGCTGAACGAACAGCTTGAAGACAACCTGAATTACAAACTGCCGGTCGATTTTGTGCCGGTACGTTTCACTTCATGGATGGGCGGCGACCGTGACGGCAACCCGAACGTGACCGCTGATATTACTCGCCACGTCCTGCTGTTAAGCCGCTGGAAAGCCACCGATCTATTCCTGCGCGATATTCAGGTGCTGATTTCTGAGCTTTCAATGGTGGAATGCACACCTGAGCTGAGCGAACTGGCTGGCCCTGACGCTGCGCAAGAACCGTATCGCTGCATCATGAAAGGCATTCGTCAGCAGTTGCTGTCGACTCAAGCCTGGCTGGAAGCTCGCCTGAAAGGCCAGCGCCTGCCAAAACCAGAAGGTTTACTGACTCAAAACGAACAGCTTTGGGATCCGCTTTATGCATGTTACCAGTCGCTGCAAGCGTGTGGCATGGGCATCATCGCTAACGGCCAACTGCTTGATACCCTGCGCCGCGTGAAGAGTTTTGGCGTTCCGCTAGTGCGTATTGATGTCCGCCAGGAAAGCACTCGTCACACCGAAGCACTGGGCGAGATGACGCGCTACCTGGGCATTGGTGATTACGAAAGCTGGTCTGAAGCAGACAAACAAGCCTTCCTGATCCGTGAACTGAATTCTAAGCGCCCGCTTCTGCCACGCCAGTGGGAGCCAAGCGACGATACCCGCGAAGTGCTGGAAACCTGCAAAGTGGTTGCCGAAGCCCCGCGTGGTTCCATTGCCGCTTATGTTATTTCCATGGCGAAAACGCCATCTGACGTGCTGGCAGTACACTTGCTGCTGAAAGAAGCCGGTTGCACCTTCGCACTGCCTGTTGCGCCACTGTTTGAAACACTCGACGACTTGAACAACGCCGACGACGTGATGACTCAGTTGCTGAATATCGACTGGTATCGCGGCTTTATTCAGGGCAAACAAATGGTCATGATTGGCTATTCTGACTCGGCAAAAGATGCAGGTGTCATGGCGGCATCATGGGCGCAGTACCAGGCTCAGGACGCGCTGATCAAAACCTGCGAGAAAGCCGGAATTACACTGACGCTCTTCCACGGACGCGGCGGTTCAATTGGCCGTGGCGGCGCACCAGCTCACGCCGCTCTGCTTTCTCAACCACCGGGAAGCCTGAAAGGCGGCCTGCGCGTGACCGAGCAAGGCGAGATGATTCGCTTTAAATACGGTCTGCCAGAAATCACCATCAGCAGCCTGTCGCTCTACACCAGCGCGATTCTCGAAGCCAACCTTCTGCCGCCGCCAGAACCGAAGAAAGAGTGGAAACATATCATGGAGGATCTGTCTGTAACCTCATGTGATATGTATCGTGGGTACATCCGCGAAAACGAAGACTTCGTGCCGTACTTCCGTTCGGCAACACCAGAGCTGGAGCTGGGTAAACTGCCGCTGGGTTCACGTCCTGCGAAGCGTAAACCTAACGGTGGCGTTGAGTCCCTGCGTGCCATTCCGTGGATCTTCGCCTGGACGCAGAACCGCCTGATGTTGCCAGCCTGGCTGGGTGCCGGTGCTGCGCTACAAAAAGTCGTGGAAGACGGCAAACAGGACGTGCTGGAAACCATGTGTCGCGACTGGCCATTCTTCTCAACGCGCCTCGGCATGCTGGAAATGGTCTTTGCGAAAGCCGACCTGTGGCTTGCGGAATATTACGATCAGCGACTGGTGAAACCAGAGCTGTGGGCGCTTGGTAAACAACTGCGCGACCAACTGGAAGCCGACATCAAAGTGGTGCTGGATATCGCCAACGATTCACATCTGATGGCAGACCTGCCATGGATCGCCGAATCTATTCAGCTGCGTAATATCTACACCGACCCGCTGAACGTATTACAGGCTGAATTGCTGCATCGTTCGCGTCAGTCTGAAGAGAAAGGCGAAGAGCCAGATGCGCAAGTTGAACAAGCGCTAATGGTGACAATCGCTGGTGTTGCGGCAGGTATGCGTAACACAGGCTAAGTTAAACCCTTTAACAATCCCCCGTGAAAAAAACGGGGGATTGTTAAATTCAACTGTCTTAATTCATTCACATTCCATATATTTCCGCCTGCAAATTTTTCGTTCAAAACTCATACCACGAACGAGCATATGGCCTTTTTCACCTTGATTAAGGTTTGATTAAGATTTAATCGCCAAACTAGGCGATACTTTTTGTCGACAGGCACAGTTTATGTTTTCTATAAAAAACCAAGCTAAACAAAAGTTTAGCTGGATAGCTCTGGGATGGGCATTACTCTTTTTTTGGTTTTTCTCCACGGCATTACAAGCCAAAATATTCATCAGCGGATACAGCGGCACTAACGGCTTACGTGACTCCCTGTTATACAGCTCCCTTTGGCTTATCCCTGTATTCTTGTTCCCTGCACGGACGCGGATCATCGCCGCAGTCATTGGCGTAGTGCTTTGGGCAACATCATTAGCGGCAATCTGTTATTTCGTTATTTACGGGCAGGAGTTTTCACAAAGCGTCCTGTTTGTGATGTTCGAATCCAATGCTGGCGAAGCCGGTGAATATTTAAGCCAGTACTTTAGCCTGAAGATTGTCCTGACAGCGCTTATCTACACTGCGATATGCCTATTCCTGTGGTCCCGTCTACGCCCTGTGTATATCCCTAAACCATGGCGCTGGTTGGTATCGCTGATTATCCTTTATGCCTTAATTCTGCATCCACTGGTCCGCAATGCGATAAACCATCAACCGTTGAGCAAAACCGTTTCCGGTCTTTCTTCACGCATGGAACCCGCGGCACCGTGGCAGTTTATTTCTGGCTACTATCAATACCGCCAACAACTGGACAGCCTGAATAGCCTGCTTAACGAAAACAATGCTCTGCCTCCGCTGGCAAATCTTAAAGATGAAAACGCCAATACACCGCGCACTTTAGTGCTGGTTATTGGGGAGTCTACCCAACGCGGTCGCATGAGCCTGTATGGCTACTCAAGAGAGACAACGCCGGAACTGGATACGTTGTCTAAATCAGATAAAGGGATGACGGTATTTAACGACGTAGTGACATCACGTCCTTACACCATCGAAATTCTCCAGCAAGCTTTAACATTCGCCAACGAGAAGAACCCAGATCTTTATCTGAGCAAGCCGACGCTGATGAATATGATGAAACAGGCGGGATATAAAACCTTCTGGATTACCAATCAGCAGACAATGACCGAACGTAACACCATGCTGACGGTATTCTCGCGCCAGACTGATAAACAGTTCTATATGAATCAGCAGCGTACGCAAAGTGCACGTGAGTACGACAGTAATGTACTGGCACCGTTTAAAGACGTTCTGGCCGACCCTGCACCGAAGAAATTCATCATTGTGCATCTGCTCGGAACACACATTAAATACAAGTACCGTTACCCAGAAAACTGGGGCAAATTTGATAATCAAACGACCGGAATCCCTGCCGGGTTAAGCGATGATCAAAAGGAAGCCTGGAACGATTATGACAACGCTAACCTGTATAACGATCACGTTGTCTCAAGCCTGATTAAGGATTACAAGGCCACCGATCCGAATGGTTTCCTGCTCTATTTCTCAGACCATGGTGAAGAAGTTTACGATACGCCACCGCATCAAATGCAGGGCCGTAACGAGGAAAACCCAACCCGTCACATGTATACGGTGCCATTTATTCTTTGGACTTCCGAAAAATGGCAGGCGGAACATCCACGTGATTTCTCAGCGGATGTTAATCGCAAATACAGCAGTTCAGAGCTGATACATACCTGGTCTGATCTGGCAGGACTGAGTTACGACGGATTCGATCCGACCCGCTCAATAACCAGCCCGGAGTTTAAGGAAACAACTCGCTGGATTGGCAATCCGTATAAGAAAAATGCACTGATCGACTATGACACCTTGCCTTTCGGTGATCGGAAGGGTAATCAGTAAGTTGCTTACCAGGCCATCTCAAAAATGAGGTGGCCTGGTGATTACTCTCTCATCCTTCTGACCCACTGCGGGGCGTTATGAACTACGACGTGAGCCAAATTATTTCTCATCTGCTCAATAGTCCGTCAGGCATTCAGCGTATCTGGCTAGCAGACAACCAAACCGCCCCATCCGAACTTGCTTATCAGGTTGATTTTCCGCGAATCGAAGTCGTATTAGATGGCGTTTTAATGGATGCCTGCGATGCGGGAATGCCTGCCAGACTTGAGCAGCATGACGTGCTCTACGTTCCAGCAAAATGCTGGAACAACCCGCAATGGAATTCACCCGTAACGACGCTAAGTATTTTATTTGGCAAACAGCAACTTGGATTCAGTATTCTGCAATGGGATGGAACGACGTTTAAAACATTGGGTAAACAGAACGTTGCTCGCCGTGGGCCACGAATCGGCTCGTTTCTGCTGCAGGCTCTCAACGAACTGGTCATGCAACCACACGATCAGCAAACAGCGCGGTTTATTGTCAGCAGTATTCTGAGTCATTGTACTGATTTGCTTGATAGCCAAATCCAGACGGCTTCACGTAGTCAGGCACTTTTCGAAGCCGTGCGGGAATACATTGATGAAAATTATGCTGACCCTTTAACCCGAGAATCTGTTGCTCAGGTATTTCACATCTCACCGAACTACCTTTCACATCTATTTCAGAAAACCGGTACGGTGGGCTTTAACGAATATCTTAACCACACCCGCCTGGAGCATGCCAAAACATTACTGAAACGCTACGAATTGAAGGTCAAAGAGGTGGCTCATGCCTGCGGTTTTGTCGACAGTAACTATTTTTGCCGTTTATTCAGGAAGAATACCGAGCGATCGCCATCGGAATATCGGCGCCAGTACCATAGTCAGTTGACGGAAAGAACAATTAATCGAGAATGATGCGAGTGTCTTGCGGAGTGCCAAAAATTCGTCGCACCGCCGACATCGCCTTTTGCGGCTCGCGCAGGAATGCATTAATGCCGGATTGCACACAGCGGCAATGTACGAAACGCGCCGCCCCCACCAGCTCAATATCGGTAATCAGCAATACCACATCGGCTTGTTCGATATCCGTTTGCGACAACTCATTCTCAATTCCTAGTGCACCTTGAGTTTCTATTTTTACGGTCCACTTTTCTTGCTGGCAGAGCTTTTCGAGCCGTTCCGCCGCCATATAGGTATGAGCGACACCACTAACACATGCAGTTACTGCGACTAAATGTCGAGTCATCTCCGCTCCCCTCTATGAAAACTAACCACCAATGGTTACATGATATCCTGCACTTTCTGCCATCTGCCGCAATGGTGCGATTTCTGAAGCATGAGGTGGCACTATCCCCTTCATAGTCCGGGTTCGCCCCAACAATTGATATTTTGCCTCACCATATTGATGGAAAGGCAGCAGGTGGATTTCGGTCAGTTTTAAGGGGGCAAGGAATTGAAGTATCGCAGCCATATTACCCTGCTCGAGGGTATACCCCGGAATCAAAGGCACGCGGGGGATGACGCGAATTCCCGACTCGACCAGCAATTTAAGATTTGCCAGGACTCTGGGTTGATTCATATTCAGTACGGATTTGGCTTTATCGGTATCCATGATTTTCAAATCGAACAGGACTTCGTCGCACTGCCGCGCCAAAGTAAGCACTTTTTCAGATGCCGCATCGCCAGCGGTTTCAATAGCAGTATGGATTCCTAGCGCTTTCAGACGCTTGAGAAAACGAGTCGCAAAATCTGTCTGCATCAATACCTCGCCTCCTGAAAGCGTAACGCCACCTTTTGATGACCTGAAGAAGACGTCGTCTTTCAGAACCTCTTTTTCGAGTTCGGCTAGCGCATAATCACGGCCAATACTTTCCATTGCCCCAGAAGGGCATTCATCCACATCATTCTGACAAGTCGGACAGTGCAGGCATTTTGATAAACGCCGCACAGTTTCAATCCTACCGGAGATTGACTCCGGGTTTGCGCACCACGGGCAGTAATGTGGGCAGCCTTTGAAAAAAACTACTGTCCTGATGCCATTGCCATCATTCAGGGAGTAGCGCTGGATATTGAAGATTCGCGCTTTTACCTCCCCTTCTTCGATAACCTCACAACTGATGCGCGGTACGGCGGATAATGTCATCCTGAATCTCCTTCGACAGCTCCACAAAGAAAGCGCTGTACCCGGCAACTCGTACTACCAGCCCGGCATAATCTTGCGGCCGACTTTGCGCATCACGTAGCGTTTCGGCATTCACCACATTGAATTGAATATGCTGCAATTTAAGCTTAGTAAACGCTCCGAGGAAATCTGCCAGTTTATGAAGTCCAGCGTCCCCTTCCAGCGTGCTGGGGGTAAATTTCACGTTCAACAATGTGCCATTGGAGAGCAAATAGTTATCCAGCTTGCTAACCGATTTTAGTACCGCAGTTGGCCCCTGACAGTCCTGCCCCAACATGGGAGACAATCCACCATCAGCAAGCTGTTCGCTAGCATAACGCCCGTCAGGAGTTGCACCAACGACTGCGCCAAGCGGCACATGCGCCGACACCGTGTATGAGCCTGGCGTGAAGCTACCGCCGCGTGGATTACGGTATTTTTCGACCTCTTTGCAGTAAAAGCGCAACAGATCGGCGCTGATGTTGTCCACTTCGTCGATATCATTGCCATATTTTTCAAAGCGATTAATTAAACGCGCACGTATTTGCTTCCCTTCCGTGCTTTCAAAGTTATCTTTCAGCACCGCCAGAAGTTCATCAAAACTTAACCGCTGCTGCTCAAACACCATACCGTTGAGCGCATGCAATGAGTCGCTAAGATTGGCGATGCCTATTCCCTGCACACCAGAGAAGTTATAGCGGGCGCCCCCTTCTGTAATGTCTCTACCGTTTTCCAGGCAATCATCAATAAACGATGAAAGCAGCGGTACTGGCGCCCAATCACGATGCCCGATATCGCAAATGTTGCTGCCTTCAACCATCAGTTTGATGTAGTGGCAAATTTTGTCGCGGATTTGCTGCAACAGGTTCTGATAGTCCAAAGCGCTGTTGCCTTCGTTTTCCAGCAAAACAATTTCCATCACCTTCAAGAGATTAAACATGGCGATGTCATGCAGGCCGTAAGTTCGCCCGGGAATGGATAGCTCTACGCATCCTACAACGGCGTAATCGCGTGCATCTTCCAGCGACACGCCCCGGTTCAGGAATGCAGGCACAACAACTTCATCATTGAAGATTTGCGGAATACCCGTTCCGAGGCGCACGGTTTCAGCTGTTTTTAGCAGGAAGGGGCGGTCAATCAGTTCATTTACCCGCACCCCAAGGTTCGGCTGCGGCAATTGGATACTCTGGTAGGCATCAAGACACAGGAAAGAAAGCACGTTCACAGCGCTACGCCCGTTTTCAGTCAATCCGCCCAGTAAAATGGTGTAGCCGGTTGGGAAACCAGCAAAATAACGAGCACTGCTGGTGGATCGCAGTAAAACGATGTCATTACATTTTACCCACAGCGACTCCAGCAGCTCGCGCAAAAACTCAGGGCTTTCCCCCTGATTCAACGAGGTCTGGTAAAACGGCAGCATGTATTGATCGAAGCGCCCCAACGACAGCGAACTTGCGTTCGATTCATACTGGAGAATAATGTTCATGTACCAGAACAGCTGGCACGCCTCCCAGAAATCTTTTGGGCGTGATTCGGCATTGTGGCGAGAGATATAAGCAATTTTCAATAACTCACCCTGGCGCTCGACATCTTCGCATTCAGCCGCCATGTTCTCGGCCAATTCAGCGTAACGCAGGATATGCCGCTGTGAGGCTTCCAACAGAATTAATGCTGACTGATAGAAATGGTTATCGGGTGATTTACGGCAGTGCTCACGCAATTCCTCCACCAGCTTACCCAAACCGTTTTGTAACAGGCGCGGGTAATCAATAATGATATGCCCCTGCCCTTTATCAGTTTGGTTGACGCTAAAAATTTGCGTTTTTACCGCCTCTTTGACGTCATCAGTCATTTGGCTATTGATGAAATCTTTCATCGAACGCTTTTCCCAATAGGGGTAAAGCTGTTCGCGGTATAACTCTTTATCCTGCTCGCTAATTTCAAACCTGTCTTGCGGGCGAGTCGGGAATTGATCCAATTCTTTGAGCAACCAATAAGGGTCCATCTCCGGCGACATAATCCCGGCGCGCGGTTTTACGGTTCGATTACCCGCAATCAACTCATCCTCTCGAATCGCTATTTGCACGTTATCCAGAATGTACGCTGTTGCTTTAGCCCGGCGTAACAGCACATGTTCACCTTCCGTTGTGCGGTGGCTGGCGGTGTAAAGCACCGCGCGCTCCAGAGAAATTTCTCGCGGTTGGGCAAACAATGCTGATTTCAAACGTTCGATACGATGAGTCATGATGTGCTCCTTACTGGTCAGTCAAAGGCTCAGGCTGTTTGTGTCAGATGGGCTTCAATCTTGCTCATGATGGCGTCGGCACGTTTCACGGCATCACTAATATTGACGCGCACAATCGTTTTACCGGCAAAGCGCTCTTCCATTTTGATGCCGATATCCTTGGTCAGAATCACCATATCCGCACTGGCGACATCCTCAGCGGTGAGTTCATTTTCAAGCCCGATTGAGCCTTGAGTTTCCACTTTCACTTCCCAGCCTTTTGCTTTAGCGGCACTTTCGAGTGCTTCAGCCGCCATGTAGGTATGAGCAACACCTGATGGGCAAGCAGTAACAGCAATAATCTTCGTCATGGTTAATTCCTTTTTATCAATCAGTTAATTTCAAAATCCAGGTCCAGATCGTCTTCAGCTTTCGCGGGCGTATCAGTCTGCTTTTTACGGGCATACGTTTTCAAAAGATTCACGCAGACTGCGGTGACGACTGCCCCCACCAACAACGCCAGAACAAAGCCAAACTTACCTTCAACAACCGGCAGCACAATTAATCCGCCCCAGCCTGCATAGCATTGCGTTCCCATGAGTGCGGCAGTGGTCGCCCCACATGCAGACCCGAGCATGATGGAAGGTATAACGCGTAACGGATCGGCAGCCGCAAACGGAATCGCTCCTTCAGTCACGCCAACACATCCCATGACCAATGACGCCTTGCCTGCTTCACGCTCTTCACTACTAAAATTCTTGCGGTTCATCAGCGTTGCGAGGCCAAGCCCTAATGGCGGAACAGCGATTCCAACAGCAGCAATAGCCACCACGCTATACACGCCTTGTGCGACGCATATCAGCATAAAGGCGTAAGCCACTTTGTTAACCGGCCCACCCATATCAAAGGCCAGCATCAGACCCATGATCACCGCCAGAACCACAATGCTGCCTTGCTGCATTCCTTGCAGCCAATGAGTCAGATTACCGGTCAGCGCACCGACAGGTTCTCCTAAACCCCACATCATGATGCCCGCAGTAATAAAGGTGCCGACAATAGGAATGACAAAAATGGGCATCACCGAGCGCAGTATTTTGGGCACCGGGATTTTCTTGATATAGAAGACAACAATGCCGCCGATGATCCCGGCGATGATTGCGCCAAAGAACCCGGCCCCAAAACTGTTCCCCACCCAGGCACCTATTGCACAAGGGGCAAGCGCAGAACGCTCTGCAATTGAATAGCCGATGTTGGCCGCGAGGAACGGAACCATCAGCGTTAAACCTGCAACGCCTATATCAAACAGTTTTTTCAGATTGGGGTCGCTCAAAGCATCTGGCACAGCACCTTTGCCATAGAGCATGACGGAAACAGCCAGCAAAATACCGCCTGCCACCACGAAGGGAATCATATGCGACACGCCGGTCATTAAATGCTGTCGCGTGTTTTTGAGGATCTGGACCAACTCTTTCATAAAGCACTCCCGGCCTTAGCGGCGTATGTCCAAAATATTGGGGACACAATAGGCAATCCGGGCAGCGACAGACAGTGGATAAAAACGTCATTTACTGGATTTTTGTAATACGAAAATAGAAATGCGATCAGCCTCAAAACTTAACATTACTGGTTTCATTACTTAATTAATCAGGTTTTGTGAGGAATCTCGCAAATACCCACACACCATACATTTATCCAGTTTTTGACAGTTTTGTCTCATGGCGACTCATGACAAAGGCCACTTATTCTGTAGTCATTGTTTTGAGTGGGTTCAGGAGAACTTCTATGGCACTGGTTATTCATTTCCGCTGTGATTTACCAAACGGAGTACATGCCCGCCCCGCCAGTCTTGTTGAAACACTGTGCAATCAGTTTTCCTCAACAATTGAATGGCATAACTTGCGCACCGATCGTCATGGTGATGCAAAAAGTGCATTGTCGCTTATCGGAACAGGGACATTAAAAGGGGACGACTGCCAAATTCGGGTCGCAGGTAACGATGAAGATCATGCTTTCGCCACGCTTTCCACCTTCATAAAAGATGAGTTTCCTCACTGTGACGCACCACTACCGGAAGCACAAAACAGCGAAATAGCTCCTGTTCCAGAATCCCTCTCACGCCTGAACCCCTCCTTCTTCCGTGCAAATCCGGTGTGTGGCGGAAGTGCCAGCGGAATACTCATTCCGCTCGCTTCACTTGATTTGAACAAACTAGGGGATTTGCCTGCGGCACGAAGCATTGACGTGGAACAAACGGCACTGGAGAGCGGGCTTGAGCAATTGCTAAGAGCTATCAATCTCCGTCAGCTCGCCAGCGACGGTACGGCTAGCGCTATTCTTGAAGCACATCGCTCCCTTGCGAGTGATATTTCATTACGCACGCAGCTTCTGGAACAGATACACGCAGGTGCAAGTTGCGCGGCAGCAGTAGTGAAAACAGCAGCATACTTTTGCGCTCAGTTTTCCCAGTCAGAAAGTGTGTACCTGCAAGAGCGTGTACTTGATGTCCGGGATGTCTGCTTCCAGCTGTTACAGCATATTTATGGTGAAACGCGCTTCCCAACGCCCGGCAAGTTACAGCAGGAAGCCATCTGTGTAGCAGATGAAATTACACCCAGTCAGTTTCTGGAATTGGATAAGACCCTGCTCAAAGGGCTTGTGCTGCGTAGCGGCGGAACGACCTCCCACACGGTTATTCTGGCTCGCTCATTTAATATCCCAACACTTGTGGGAATGGATACAGATGCACTGCGCCCTTGGTTGCAACAAACGGTGCAAATCGACGGCGATCTTGGTCTCATCGTCGTCAATCTTACCGATTCGGTAAAACGCTATTACCAACAAGAAGCCTGGGTGCAGCAAGTTCTGCGCGATCAGCAAAAAGAATGGCTCAACCAGTTAGGGCGCACCGCGGATGGTCTTCGCCTGGAAGTGGCCGCCAACATTGCGCATTGTGTTGAATCGGCTCCAGCGTTTAATAACGGTGCAGAAGCTGTTGGTCTGTTCCGCACTGAAATGCTGTATATGGACCGCGTGCATGCTCCTTCAGAAGATGAACTTTACAATATCTACTGCCAGGCGCTGAAAGGGGCAAATGGGCGCAGCATAATTGTACGCACGATAGATATCGGCGGTGATAAGCCAGTGGAGTATTTGAATATTCCAGCGGAGAACAACCCGTTCCTTGGCTACCGTGCCGTGCGCATTTATCAAGAATACCTGTCGCTTTTCCATAGCCAGTTACGCTCCATTTTGCGCGCATCGGCACACGGATCATTAAAAATCATGATCCCCATGATCTCCTCAATGGAAGAGATCTTGTGGGTGAAAGATCAACTCGCCGAAGTAAAACAGACGCTACGCAGCGAACACATCCCATTTGATGAAAAAATCCCGCTCGGCATCATGCTTGAAGTGCCTTCGGTGATGTTCATCATCGACCAGTGCTGTGAAGAGATTGATTTCTTTAGCATTGGCAGCAATGACCTGACGCAATATCTGCTGGCGGTTGACCGTGACAATGCGAAAGTCACGCGTCATTACAACAGCTTAAATCCAGCATTTTTGCGCGCTCTGGATTTTGCAGTACAGGCGGTTCATCGCCAGGGGAAATGGATTGGGCTATGTGGTGAGTTGGGTGCGAAAGGCTCAGTTTTACCGTTGCTGGTGGGCTTAGGGCTGGATGAAATCAGCATGAGCGCCCCTTCAATTCCGGCCACGAAAGCACGCCTGGCTCAGCTTGACAGCAAAGCCTGCCGCCAGTTGCTTAACCAGGCGATGGCCTGCCGTACCTCCCTCGAGGTCGAACATCTGCTGGCCCAGTTCCGCATGATTCAGCAAGATGCCCCCCTGATCATCCCACAATGCATCTCGCTGACCAACGACTGGCGCAGCAAAGAAGAGGTGATTAAAGGCATGACAGATAACCTGTTGATTGCCGGGCGTTGCCGCTATCCACGCAAACTAGAAGCCGACCTGTGGGCGCGGGAAGCCGTGTTCTCAACGGGCTTAGGTTTTAGCTTCGCGATACCACACAGCAAATCTGAACATATCGAACAATCAACAATTAGCGTGGCACGGCTTCCGGCCCCAGTGAAATGGGGTGATGACGAAGCCCAGTTCATCATTATGCTGACGCTCAATAAACACGCCGCAGGCGATCAGCATATGCGTATTTTCTCCCGCCTGGCGCGCCGCATCATGCATGAGGAATTTCGTCATGCACTGGTTCACGCCGTTTCGGAAGAGGCTATCGCCAGCCTGCTACAACACGAATTAGAACTCTAAGAGGACGAAATATGGAACTGTATCTGGATACCGCAAACGTAGCAGAAGTCGAACGCCTGGCCCGAGTCTTCCCAATAGCAGGTGTCACCACGAACCCGAGCATTATTGCCGCCAGTAAAGAACCCATCTGGGATGTCCTGCCACGACTACAAAAGGCCATCGGTGCAGGCGGCATTCTGTTTGCCCAGACCATGAGCCGTGATGCTCAGGGCATGGTGAACGAGGCCAAACGCCTGCGCTCTGCTGTTCCGGGTATCGTGGTGAAAATCCCTGTCACCTCAGAGGGGCTGGCTGCAATAAAGCTGCTGAAAAAGGAGGGAATCGCTACGCTGGGAACGGCCGTTTACAGCGCGTCGCAAGGCTTGCTGGCAGCACTGGCGGGAGCGAAATACGTCGCGCCGTATGTAAACCGCGTTGATGCGCAGGGAGGCGATGGCATTCGCATGGTTCAGGAATTACAGATGCTACTGAATCTTCACGCGCCCGAAAGCAAAGTGCTGGCAGCCAGTTTCAAAACACCACGCCAGGCGCTGGACTGCTTACTGGCAGGCTGCGAAGCAATCACCCTTCCGTTAGATGTAGCGCAACAAATGCTCAATACCCCTGCGGTAGAGTCAGCTATAGCTCAGTTTGAGCAAGACTGGGCTAACGCATTTGGTCATATCAACTTGTGAGGGAAATAGAGTATGGATCGCATTATTCAATCACCAGGTAAATACATCCAGGGCGCTGATGCCATCACGCGTATTGGAGAATATCTCAAACCGCTGGCTGAACGTTGGCTGGTCGTTGGAGACAAATTTGTCTTAGGATTTGCCGAATCTACGCTGGAAAAAAGCTTTAAAGATGCCGGGCTGATGCTGGAAATAGCCCCATTTGGCGGCGAATGTTCGCAAAATGAAATCGACCGTTTGCGTGGCGTTGCGCAAAAAGCACAGTGCAGCGCGGTACTCGGCATCGGGGGTGGAAAGACTCTCGACACCGCCAAAGCTTTGGCTCACTTTATGGGCGTGCCGGTTGCCATTGCACCGACTATTGCCTCCACCGATGCGCCTTGCAGCGCACTTTCCGTTATCTATACCGATACCGGTGAGTTTGACCGTTATCTGATGCTACCAAACAACCCTAATATGGTGATTGTTGATACCCAAATCGTGGCGAATGCACCCGCGCGAATGCTGGCAGCCGGGATTGGTGATGCAATGGCAACCTGGTTCGAAGCGCGAGCCTGCTCACGCAGCGGCGCAACCACAATGGCCGGCGGCAAGTGCACTCAGGCGGCATTAGCGCTCGCTGAACTTTGCTATAACACACTGCTCGAAGAAGGTGAAAAAGCGATGCTTGCTGCCGAGTTGCATGTCGTGACCCCGGCTCTTGAGCGCGTAATAGAAGCCAATACTTATCTGAGCGGCGTCGGCTTTGAAAGTGGCGGTCTGGCAGCGGCTCACGCTGTGCATAACGGCCTGACAGCCATTCCAGATGCGCATCATTACTATCATGGTGAAAAAGTCGCTTTCGGAACGCTGACGCAGCTAGTGCTTGAGAATGCCTCGGTCGAAGAGATAGAAACTGTCGCAGCACTCTGCCACTCCGTTGGTCTGCCAATAACGCTGGCACAACTGGATATCAAGCAGGATGTTGAGGCAAAAATGCGCCGTGTTGCGCAGGCATCTTGTGCAGAAGGTGAAACCATTCATAACATGCCTGGTGGGGCGACTCCGGATCAGGTGTATGCCGCTCTACTGGTTGCTGACCAATATGGGCAACGTTTCCTGCAAGAATGGGAATAAGTCCATAAAAAAATCCCCGCTCACAAGCGGGGATTCTCACTTCAGATAGCGGCTTACTTCAGGTCAAAGCGATCCAGATTCATCACTTTCACCCAGGCAGCAACGAAGTCCTTCACAAACTTCTCTTTCGCATCACCGCTGGCATAAACTTCTGCCAGTGCGCGCAAAACAGAGTTTGAGCCAAAGACCAGGTCTGCGCGGCTTGCCAGATGTTTCACTTCACCCGTTTGACGGCAACGCCCTTCAAACAATTCAGAAGAGTCATCAGTGGCTTTCCATTCGGTGCCCATATCCAGCAGATTGACAAAGAAATCGTTGCTGAGAACACCTACACGATCGGTGAACACGCCTTGCTTACCGCCGTCGAAATTCGCACCCAGCCCACGCAAGCCGCCGACCAGAACGGTGAGTTCTGGAGCAGTCAGCGTCAGTTGCTGCGCTTTATCAATCAGCAGAGATTCCGTTGTTGCCGCATCCACACGAGCACGGTAGTTACGGAACCCATCTGCCGCTGGCTCAAGCAGGTTGAACATCTCGATATCGGTTTGATCCTGGCTGGCATCCGCACGCCCAGGAATAAACGGAACACGCACGCTGACACCCGCAGCCTCCGCCGCTTGTTCAACGCCTACCACGCCCGCCAGCACAATGATATCGGCCAGCGAAGCTTTGCCAGCCTCTTTCTGAATCGCTTCCAACGTTGGCAGAACGCGAGCCGCGATGGCATTCACATCCCAACTCCGCTGTGGAGCCAGCGCCAGGCGCGCACCATTGGCACCACCACGTTTATCACCACCACGGAAAGTGGACGCTGATGCCCAGGCTACAGAGACGAGTTCACCAACTGACAAACCAGAATGTGAGATAGCTGCTTTCAGGTGATCGATATCTGCCGGAGTCGGGCTGAATACTGCTTTTGGCAGCGGATCTTGCCAAATTAGCTCTTCTTTTGGCACTTCCGGTCCGATGTAACGCGCAATTGGCCCCATATCACGGTGCGTCAATTTGAACCATGCGCGGGCAAAAGCTTCATTGAAAGCTTGTGGATCATTGAGGAAGCGACGTGAGATCTTCTCAAATTCAGGGTCGAAACGCAGCGTCAGGTCGGTGACCAACATTGTCGGTTTACGTTTTTTCGATGGATCAAATGGATCAGGAATAATTTCAGGTGCATCGACCGCTTCAAACTGAATGGCACCAGCAGGGCTGCGTGTTTGCACCCATTCGAATTTGAACAGGTTCTCGAAGAAGTAGTTGCTCCACTGCGTTGGGGTTTGTGACCAGACAACTTCCAGGCCAGAAGTAATCGCATCCGCACCTGCACCACTCCCGTGGCTGCTGGTCCAACCCAGGCCTTGAGATTCAATCGGTGCTGTTTCCGGGTCGACGCCCACATGGGTCGCTTCTGCCGCGCCATGGGTTTTGCCTAAGGTATGACCACCGGCGATGAGCGCAACCGTTTCTTCATCATTCATTCCCATATTGCCGAAAGTGGCACGAATAGCGGCGGCCGCAGAGAGCGGTTCACCGCTGGCGTTTGGCCCTTCAGGGTTAACGTAGATCAGCCCCATTTCGGTCGCTGCTAATGGGCGTTTTGCGAGTGCTTCTGGGTCACGATGTTCCAGCCAGGCTTTTTCATTACCCCAGTTCACATCAAGATCAGGTTCCCAGACATCTTCACGCCCGGCGCCAAAACCAAAGGTACGGAAGCCGGAGTTTTCCAGCGCCACGTTACCTGCCAGCACATAAAGGTCAGCCCAGGAGATTTTCTGGCCATATTTCTTTTTGATAGGCCACAGCAGGCGACGAGCTTTATCAAGACTTACGTTGTCCGGCCAGGAGTTCAGCGGGGCAAAGCGCTGTTGCCCACGACCGGCACCGCCGCGTCCGTCTACTGCGCGATAAGTACCCGCGCCGTGCCAGGCCATACGAATAAACAGCCCTGCGTAGCTACCCCAGTCAGCAGGCCACCAGGGTTGAGAGTCGGTTAATAATGCTTTGAGGTCGCCTTTCAGCGCAGAATAATCCAGCTTGCTGAATTCTTTGCGGTAATCAAAATCTTCGCCAAGAGGATTTGAACGGTTGGAGTGCTGATTAAGAAGGTCTACGCGGAGTTGTTTTGGCCACCAGTCACGAGTGCTTGTTCCTGCTCCCGCGCTTTCATCATTTCCGCTCTGATGAAACGGGCACTTCCCTGCGTCTGTCGACAACTTATTATGATCGTTTTCGTTTGTGCTCATCTTCCTGCTCCCTTCGCTATTTTAATACCAGGATATACGGCTCTGCAGATAAGTTATAGATGAAAAAAACTACAGATTTGATAGATATTTCCTGTTGGCTAATGAGCAACATAGCAAAACTGATTCGAAGAAACGTCGACAGCAACATAAACTTTCAAAACTTAACATTAGAAATGAAAGGGGTATTGAGAGGGGGAATGGATTTACTGCGGAAAGTCATGGCCCTTGCGGGCCATTGTCTGAATTATACTGCCGGGCGAACACCCAGGGTGTGGCAAATTGCGTAGCTCATTTCTGCACGGTTAAGCGTGTAGAAATGGAAGTCTTTCACGCCCTCACGGCTGAGGATTTTCACCATATCCATCGCAATATTGGCACCGACCATTTTGCGCGTTTCAGCGTCGTTATCCAGCCCTTCAAACATTTGCGCCATCCAGTGCGGGACACGCACGTTGGTCATGGTGGCGAATTTATGGGCCTGCTTGTAGTTACTCACCGGCAAAATGCCAGGCACGATTTCGACGTCGATACCCGCTGCGGCGCATCGATCGCGAAAGCGCAGATAGCTTTCCACATCGAAGAAGAACTGAGTAATTGCGCGGTTTGCGCCTGCGTCAATTTTACGCTTCAGGTTGATCAAATCAGCCTGTGCGCTTTTCGCTTCTGGATGAACTTCCGGATAGGCGGCGACGGAGATATCAAAATCACCGACGTCTTTGAGCAATGTGACCAGATCTGAAGCGTACATATCCGGCTTGCCGCCGCCTGGCGGTAAATCGCCGCGCAGAGCGACGATGTGACGAATGCCGTTATTCCAGTAATCCTGCGCGATAGTGCGCAATTCTTCGCGGGTGGCATCGATACAGGTCAAATGCGGGGCTGCTTCCAGGCCAGTGCGGTCTTTAATGCCTTTGATGATGCTATGGGTACGGTCGCGTTCGCCAGAGTTTGCACCGTAAGTTACGGAGACAAATTTCGGTTTCAGGCTGCTGAGGCGGTCAATTGAGCTCCACAGGGTTTGTTCCATTTCACTGGTGCGCGGCGGGAAAAACTCAAAGGAAACGTTAATTTGCCCGGCAACTTCGGCCAGACTCTGATTCAGTGCTTCCCGCTGGTTGGCGTGAAAAAAGCTCATACCCTTACCTCATCAATCGCATTTTATTATGTGGTGTTGTGTTTTACTACATCCAGACGTTTAGACGTCCAGATAGCAAGATGAAGGAAAAGCATGGCGCCGTCAACTGATAATTCAACACAAGAAATGAGGAATTCTCAATCAAGTTGAAATTTATTCACGATGGCCGTGAATAATTAAAAAAGGCCAGCAAAAGCTGGCCTCGGTTTTTTTCGCAATCGTTACAGCAACTGTGCCAGACGGTTGAGATCCGACTGGATAGCACCCGCTGTCACATCGCGCCCGGCACCCGGCCCGCGAATCACCAGTGGGTTATCGCGATACCAGCGACTTTCGATGGCAAATACGTTATCGCACGGCAGCAGTGAAGCCAGAGGATGCTCAGGGCGTACCGCTTCCACACCAACACGCGCTTTACCGTTAGCGTCGAAACGCGCCACATAGCGCAGAAGCAGCCCCATTTCCTGAGCGGCTTCAAAGCGCTGAAGCATTTGCTCATTGATCTCATCACCATTTTCGAAGAAATGGTCGATGGAACCCGTTTCACTTCCGCTTGTGACCAGCGACTCAACACGCACCTGATCGGGCTCGATGTCATAACCCGCTTCACGAGCCAGAATCACCAGCTTGCGCATCACATCTTTCCCGGAGAGATCGACGCGCGGATCGGGTTCAGTCAGCCCTTGCTGCCAGGCCTGGTCAACTAAATCGGTAAATGGAACAGTGCCGTCGAACTGCAGGAACAGCCAGGAAAGCGTACCCGAGAAAATACCGCTGATAGCCAGAATGGAATCGCCGCTTTCACGTAAGTCACGCACGGTATGGTTCACCGGCAGGCCCGCGCCTACGGTTGCGTTGTACAACCAGTGGCGGCCCGTTTTGGTAAACGCGTTGCGAATTTCACGGTATTTCTGACCGGTACTTGCACCCGCGACTTTATTGGCGCTGATAACATGGAAACCGTGGCTGGCGAAATCAAGGTATTGGTCGGCCAGCTGTTCGCTCGCCGTCACATCCAACACCACTAAATCATCATATGGGTGCGCACGCATCCACTGGAATAATGACTCTTCATCTTGCTCTACGGCTTCATCATTGAAGAAAGCGAGCGCACGGCTGGCGTCCAGACCTTCGTAATTCAGCAAGCTGCGGCGGCTATCAACCACACCCGACAGAACAAATTCAAAGCCGGTGCGAGCTGAAAGGGTTTCTTGTTCGCGAGAGAAAAGTTCTAACCAGCGCGAGCCGATATTGCCCTTCCCAAACAGGACCAGACCAATACGTTTTTCAGCACGGAACAGAGATTTATGCAGGCCTTTGATGAGGTTTTCGGTTGGGCCAACACGCAACACCGCCACCAGGCTGATGCCATCTTCTGACTGCCAGATAAACTCAACAGGCTGATCTTTCAGTTGCTGCCAGAAGCGGTGGCTGTGCAGTGGATTACGGCAAACGCCCGCGCCTACCATTGCGACCAGCGCCAGACCTTCTCGCAGGCGTAATTCGCCAGGAAGATTAGCATCCTGAAGGGTTTGCAGCACGCTGCCAGCCACTTCTGAGGTATAGCAAAGCTGGAGCAGATTGCGGTCAGGATGAACACCAATCGACAACGGGCGAATCTGAGCGCGCTTTAACAGCGTATCCAGTTCTTTGTGCGCCAGTTTAAAATCTTGCTGCGGAGCAACTTCCAGTTCAATCAGGCACACATCATCGTGGCTGGTAACAATGCGTGCGCCAGTGCCGGAAGCCAGCACGCGCTCGATACGTGTGGAGCCTTGCTCTGGTGAATAGCTACAACGTAATTGCAGATCGATGTCGCTACCTGAAACGGGCTGCAAGGTACGGGCGTGCAGCACAGGAGCGGCAAGACGCGCCAGTTCACTGGCTTCGTCCAGGCGTAGCAATGGGAGCAAACACGCATCTTTGACTTTACGTGGGTCGGCACTATAAACCCCGGCAACGTCACTCCAGATGGTCACGCGGGAAACCCCTGCCAGAGCACCAATCTGCGTTGCAGAATAGTCAGAACCGTTACGACCCAGCAGGACGGTTTCACCCGCATCGTTACGGCAGATAAAGCCGGTAACCACGAGGCGTTTGTGTGGATGCTGCGCCATTAATTCTTGCAGCAGCGGCCAGGATAAACCTTCATTAACTTGAGGTTGCGCCGAGCGTTCAGCGCGCATAAATTCACGCGCATCAAGCCAGGCTGCTGGATGACCTAATTGATTCAACACCGCAGACATCAGGCGTGCAGACCAAATTTCACCATGACCCACGACTTCGGCATACACAGCGTCAGTCATTTTGCCGTCAAGTAAACCCGCCAGACGCTCAAGATCGTGAATAAACTGGCCAATCAAAGTATCAGCAACATCAGCTGCCACCAGGCCGCTAATCAGGTCGCTTTGATAACGACGTAGCGCCTGCTGAACCTGATGAGCAGAAAGACGATCGCTTTGGCTCAATTTTAGCCAGTTAATCAACTGGTTAGTTGTGCTACCGGCGGCAGAAACCACCATCATGTCGCCAGGTTTAGAATACTCGGCCATGATCCCTGCAACGCGCAGGTAACACTTCACATCTGCCAGACTACTGCCGCCAAATTTATGCAGTTGACGACCCGACGCCCCTGTTGGTGCTGAAACACTCATGCTTACCCCTCGGCTGCAACCCGGAAGGCATTTTCCAGGTCAGCAATTAAATCTTCGCTATCTTCAATGCCAGTAGAAATACGCAACAAGGTTTCTGAAATCCCCGCTGCCGCACGCGCTTCTGGAGCCATGCCCGCATGGGTCATCGTCGCCGCGTGTGAAATCAAACTTTCTACTCCACCCAGCGATTCCGCTAACGTGAAGAGAGTCAGGCTACTCAGGAAACGACGCAATGTTTGCTCGTCGCCATTAAATTCAAAACTCAGCATCGCGCCAAAACCTTTTTGCTGACGAGCCGCAATTTCATGGCCCTGGTTTTCAGGCAGCGAAGGATGATACAGCTTTTTCACCAGCGGTTGCGTTTGCAGGAAATCAACAATCGCCTGGGCGTTGCGTTGTGCCACTTCCATACGAGGTGAGAGTGTACGCAGGCCACGCAGCAGCAAGTAGCTATCGAAAGCGCTGCCGGTTACACCAATGTTGTTTGCCCACCAGGCAAGCTCAGTCACGGTTTCAGCGTCTTTCGCAATTACAACACCTGCGACCACGTCTGAGTGGCCATTCAGGTATTTAGTACAAGAATGCAGAACTAAATCCGCACCCAGGGCCAGCGGATTTTGCAGAGCCGGGCTCAGGAAAGTGTTATCCACCACGCTGATTGCCCCAGCTTCACGCGCTGCGGCGCAGATTTTCGCAATATCTACCACGCGTAACAAGGGATTACTTGGGCTTTCGACCAGCACCAGCTTCGGTTTTTCGGCCAGTGCTGCATTTAATGCAGCTTCATCACCTTGATCAACAAACAAAACGCGATATGCGCCGCGTTTTGCCAGACTATCAAACAGGCGATAGCTGCCACCGTAGCAGTCATGAGGAGCCACCAGCAGGTCGCCAGGTTTCAGAAAAACGGTCGTGACCAGATGGATGGCTGACATGCCGGTATTCGTCAGCACCGCGCCAGCTCCGCCTTCCAGTTCTGCCAGCGCGCGCTGTACGACATCACGCGTAGGATTCCCACGGCGCGAATAGTCATGCGCACGAGGTTCGTTAAATCCGGTGAAATTATAAGTGCTGGAAAGGTGGATAGGTGGGACAACGCAGCCGTATTGCTCGTCATCGTTCAAACCGCTACGTACTGCGATAGTTGCCTGTTTGCGCGTCATGGCTCTCGAATCCTTGCTGGTCGAATAAAGGTCAGGCACCAGAGTAAACACTGCCGAGTTAGACGTCAATACATCTGGACATCTAAACTTCTTTGCGTATAGATTGAGCAAACGCGAAATAGCCGTTAAAATTATATGCTTTAGGGTGATAGCGCCGCAGACCGCGGATCAATAAACGCTTACACTACGACCAGATAATCGCTTTTGCCGCGCATGTGACCGGTGGAGGCCTAAATACATTGATAAGAGGATTAAGTATCTCATGGCTGAATGGAGCGGCGAATATATCAGCCCTTACGCTGAGCACGGGAAGAAGAGTGAGCAAGTAAAGAAAATTACGGTTTCCATTCCTCTGAAGGTGTTAAAAATCCTCACCGATGAGCGTACCCGTCGCCAGGTGAATAACCTGCGTCACGCAACAAACAGTGAGTTGCTGTGCGAAGCATTCCTGCACGCGTTTACCGGCCAACCGTTGCCAAACGATGCAGACCTGCGCAAAGAGCGTAGCGATGAAATTCCTGAAGCGGCAAAAGTGATTATGCGCGAGCTGGGGATTGATCCAGAGACCTGGGAATATTAAGGTTTTACGGGATCGACAGAAACAAAAAAGGCGCCGTTAGGCGCCTTTTTCTTACTACCGTAGAGCAAAGAATTACTTCTTCGCGCCTGGAACGCTGAAACGCTTGTTGAAGCGGTCAACGCGGCCACCGGTAGCAACATCACGCTGCTTGCCAGTGTAGAACGGGTGGCATTCGCCACATACGTCCAGGTTCAGATCATGACCCACGGTAGAGCGAATCTTGATAGAATTACCGCAAGAACAGTTTGCAGTAATTTCTGCGTAGTTCGGGTGAATATTCTTTTTCATGGAAAACCTCTGTATAAGGCCGCGCCGCTCTTCCAGCCCTAACGCCAGACACCGCGCGAAGTTGATAAATTAGGTTTTTTGACACCAAAAACTGCGCATCAAAGGCGGCGAATCATACAGAACCCCGCGAGTGGATGCAAACTGATCCGCATTTTCTGGAACACACAGTGTACACTATCTCGTCATTTTTATCAGCCTGGATGTATTAATGCCTGTCGCCCACGTCGCTTTACCGGTTCCTCTCGCCCGTACTTTTGACTACTTCATTCCTGCTGGAATGCAGGTGGCGTCAGGCTGTCGCGTCATGGTGCCGTTTGGTAAACGCCAGGCTGTCGGGATCGTTGTTTCTGTTAGCGAGCACAGTGAATTGCCTCTCAATGAGCTAAAACCTGTTGCTGAAGTTCTGGATGGCGCTTCGTTGTTTCCGGATTCGCTCTGGCGCGTACTGCTGTGGGCGGCCGAGTATTACCACCATCCGCTAGGCGACGTGCTCTTCCACGCACTACCGGGTTTGCTGCGCCAGGGGAAACCCGCCCACCACGCGCCGTTGTGGTACTGGTTCGCCACTGAAGAAGGCAAAGCCGTAGACCTTAATAGCCTGAAACGTGCGCCTAAACAGCAGCAAGCTCTGGCAGCGGTACGGCAAAAAATCATCTGGCGTCATCAGGTTAGCGAGCTGGAAATCAGCGAGGCCGGGCTACAAGCTCTGCGAGCCAAAGGTTTATGCGACCTGAAAAGTGCTGCGCCGTCGGCCGCAGACTGGCGCGATAGCTATTCGGTAGAAGGTGAGCGTTTACGGCTCAACACCGAGCAGGCCACCGCCATCGGCGCCATTCATAGCTCCGCCGACCATTTTGCCGTCTGGTTGCTGGCAGGCATCACCGGATCAGGCAAAACCGAAGTTTATCTCAGTGTGCTGGAAAACGTGCTGGCGCAGGGTAAGCAAGCCCTGGTTCTGGTGCCAGAAATTGGTTTAACACCGCAAACTATCGCCCGTTTTCGCGAGCGTTTTAACGCGCCGGTCGAAGTTTTGCACTCCGGGCTTAACGATAGCGAACGCCTCGCGGTATGGCTGAAAGCACGTAGCGGCGAAGCGGCGATTGTGATTGGCACGCGTTCATCACTTTTCACCCCGTTTTGCCGTCTCGGTGTGATCGTGATTGATGAAGAACATGATAGCTCTTATAAGCAGCAAGAAGGCTGGCGCTATCACGCACGTGATTTAGCCGTGTATCGCGCTCACGCAGAAGATATTCCGATTATTCTTGGCTCGGCAACACCCGCGCTGGAAACCCTGCATAACGTTCAGGTCGGAAAATATCGCCAGTTACGGCTGACAAAACGCGCCGGGAATGCACGCCCGGCCACGCAGCAAGTGGTGGATTTAAAAGGTCAGCCGCTAAAATCAGGGCTTGCGCCAGCACTCATCAAAAAAATTGGCCAGCACCTGAAAGCCGATAATCAGGTAATTCTGTTCCTGAACCGCCGAGGATTTGCCCCAGCTTTGCTGTGCCATGAATGCGGCTGGATAGCAGAATGTCCACGCTGCGATCACTATTACACTTACCATCAGGGCCAGCGCCATTTACGCTGCCACCATTGTGATAGCCAAAGAGCAATTCCCCAGCAATGCCCGCATTGTGGTTCTACCAACCTGGTTCCGGTTGGTATGGGAACGGAGCAGCTTGAGCACAGTCTTGAGCCTGAGTTTCCGGGCGTACCAATTTCACGCATCGACCGCGACACCACCAGCCGCAAAGGCGCACTTGAGCAACAGTTGGCAGAAGTCCATCGTGGCGGCGCACGCATTTTGATTGGTACGCAAATGCTGGCGAAAGGCCATCACTTCCCGGATGTGACACTGGTTGCGTTGTTGGATGTCGACGGTGCGCTATTTTCAGCTGACTTCCGGGCAGCGGAACGTTTTGCGCAGCTTTATATTCAGGTATCAGGCCGTGCCGGGCGAGCCGGTAAACAAGGTGAAGTTCTGCTGCAAACTCACCACCCTGAGCATCCTTTATTACAAACGTTGCTCGCAAAAGGCTACGACAATTTCGCAAGCCAGGCGCTCACGGAACGCAAAACAGTCTTCTTGCCGCCATTTACCAGCCACATCATGTTCCGTGCAGAAGATCAGAATAACCATCAGGCTCCGCTCTTTTTGCAGCAGTTACGGAACCTGCTGGAATCCAGCCCGTTAAGAGATGATCAGTTGTGGATAATGGGGCCGGTGCCGTGTTTGCAACCTAAACGCGGCGGCCGTTTTCGCTGGCAAATACTCCTGCAACATCCTTCCCGTGCTCGCCTACAGCGCCTCGTTAGCCATTCATTGAAACTGGTCAATACGTTACCGGAATCACGTAAAGTGAAGTGGATGCTGGATGTTGATCCGACAGACGGCTAGCACAAAGCCCTGTGGATATGCGAAGCAGATCGAAAAATTCAACAACCATCACACTTTTAATGAAATAACTGTAACTAACCGGCATCAATTTCTGCTAAGAATGTGGACATGGTCAGACACCAGGGACGTTGTCAGCACCTGTAAAGTGCACGCGAGGAGAAGAAGTTGAAGCCGAAGAATCAGGTTGCCAATGCAACCATGAAAGATGTTGCTGTGCAGGCGAAAGTCTCAACGGCAACCGTGTCCAGAGCGTTAATGAACCCGGACAAAGTATCGCAAAGCACTCGAAATCGTGTGGAACAAGCGGCAATTGCCGTTGGCTATTTACCCCATTCCCTGGGGCGAAATTTAAAGCGTAATGAGTCTCGCACCATTCTGGTTATTGTCCCGGATATTTGTGATCCCTTCTTTAGCGAAATTATTCGCGGAATTGAAGTGACCGCAGCCGAGCAAGGCTACCTGGTGTTGATTGGCGATTGCGCTCATCAAAATCAGCAGGAAAAAACCTTCATCAACCTGATCATCACGAAGCAGATTGATGGCATGTTGCTGCTCGGTTCACGGTTGCCCTTTGATGCCAGCATTGAAGAACAACGCAATTTACCGCCAATGGTCATGGCGAACGAATTTGCTCCCGAACTCGAGCTACCAACGGTTCATATTGATAACCTGACCGCTGCGTTCAATGCTGTTTATTATTTGCAGCAGCTCGGACATCAGAAAATAGCCTGTATCGCTGGCCCGGAAGAAATGCCACTTTGCCATTATCGCTTACAAGGATACGTGCAGGCATTGCGCCGTACGGGAGCGGTGGTCGATCCGCATTATATTGCGCGCGGTAACTTTACTTACGAAGCCGGTGCGGCAGCTTTGGCGCAACTCCTGGCGCTGCCTAATCCGCCGACTGCAGTATTCTGCCATAGCGACGTCATGGCGCTTGGCGCGTTGTCTCAAGCCAAACGTAGCGGCTTGCGCGTGCCAGAAGATTTATCAATTATGGGCTTTGATGACATTGCACTTTCACAGTTCTGTGACCCACCGCTGACTACCGTCGCCCAACCCCGTTTCGATATCGGGCGGGAGGCTATGCTACTGCTTTTGGATCAGCTAAACGGTCACGCCGTAAGTAGTGGCTCGCGTTTACTGGATTGCGAGCTGATTGAACGAGGCTCTACCAGCGCACCTGGCAATAGAAAATGACCCGCTTTAGGACACTGGATTCTGGTCAAAGGGATGCCCATTAAGTAACATGGCGGGCTGATAAACGAAAAAAATATAGCGAATCAATAGTGGCACAACGAGATTATGTACGCCGCGGGCAATCGGCAGGTACGCGGCGTAAGAAAAGTAACACCCGTAGCAAGCAACGCAGCATGCCATCCGTTTCGCCGACGATGGTCGCTATCGCGGCAGCCGTTCTGGTGACCTTTATTGGTGCCCTGTACTTCATTACTCATCACAAAAAAGATGAAAGCGAAGCCCTGCCTGGGCATAAAGTCACAGGTAACGGCCTGCCGCCTAAACCCGAAGAACGCTGGCGTTATATCAAAGAACTGGAAAACCGTCAGACGGGTGTGCGCGCCCCTACCGAGCCTTCTGCCGGTGGTGAAGTGCAAAATAAAGATCAGCTCACCAGTGAACAGCGCCAGTTGCTGGAGCAAATGCAGGCAGATATGCGCCAGCAACCGACGCAGCTCAATGAAGTCCCCTGGAATGAACAGACGCCAGAGCAGCGTCAGAACACACTTCAGCGCCAGAAAGTGATTCAGCAGCAACAGCAATTCACTGCTCAACAAGTTGCGCCGCAGACGCGTACGGTACAGCCACAGTCTCAACCTGCCGCGCAACAGCCACGTACTGTTCAGCAACAGCCGCGCACCACAACAACGGCACAACAGCCGTACCAGGATTTGTTGCAAACGCCGCCACATAACACTCAGCAGCGTGCCGCACAGCCGGTGACACAACCGCGTGAATCCGCGCAGCCGAAGGCGGCTCCGATTACCCGTGAGGAAGTAGCGAAACAAGCTCCGGCAGCTCAGGAGAAGCCAAAGGACGAGAAACGCTGGATGGTTCAGTGCGGCTCGTTTAAAGGCAGCGAGCAGGCGGAAACCGTTCGTGCGCAGCTTGCGTTTGAAGGCTTTGATTCCCGGATTACCACCAACAATGGTTGGAACCGCGTCGTCATTGGCCCAATCAAAGGCAAAGACAATGCTGATGGAACGATCAACCGTCTGAAGATGGCGGGTCACTCTAACTGTATTCGTCTTGGCACTGGGGGTTGAAACCCCCAAAATCCCCCCCATCTATAATTGCATTCAGCCCCGATAAAATGTCGGGGTACTTATTTAGCTGATGCAATAAGGGGTCTGCTCGTGACAACAATAGTAAGTGTGCGCCGCAATGGCCATGTCGTAATCGGTGGTGATGGTCAGGCCACGCTCGGCAATACTGTAATGAAAGGCAACGTCAAAAAAGTGCGTCGTTTGTATAACGACAAAGTGATTGCTGGCTTTGCTGGCGGCACTGCGGATGCCTTCACCCTATTCGAATTGTTTGAACGCAAGCTTGAAATGCACCAGGGCCACCTGGTGAAAGCTGCGGTTGAACTGGCAAAAGACTGGCGTACTGACCGTATGCTGCGCAAACTAGAAGCTCTGCTTGCAGTCGCTGACGAAAACGCCTCTCTTATCATCACCGGTAATGGTGATGTTATCCAACCAGAAGATGACCTGATTGCCATTGGTTCAGGCGGCCCTTATGCCCAAGCTGCGGCACGTGCGCTTCTTGAAAATACTGAACTAGGTGCTCGTGACATCGTAGAGAAATCGCTGGGGATCGCCGGTGATATCTGCATCTACACCAACCATTTCCATACTATTGAAGAATTAGCGTCTAAGGCGTAAGGAATCCCCATGTCTGAAATGACTCCACGCGAAATTGTCAGCGAACTGAACAAACACATCATTGGCCAGGACAATGCCAAGCGTTCCGTGGCGATTGCGCTGCGTAACCGCTGGCGCCGTATGCAGCTTGATGAAGAGCTGCGTCATGAAGTTACGCCAAAAAACATTCTGATGATCGGCCCAACTGGCGTAGGTAAAACCGAAATTGCCCGCCGTCTGGCAAAACTGGCTAACGCGCCGTTCATTAAAGTTGAAGCAACCAAATTCACCGAAGTCGGCTATGTGGGTAAAGAAGTGGATTCTATCATCCGCGATCTGACTGATTCCGCGATGAAAATGGTGCGTCTGCAATCCATCGAGAAAAACCGCTATCGTGCTGAAGAAATGGCAGAAGAGCGCATTCTTGATGTGCTGATCCCGCCAGCTAAAAACAACTGGGGTCAAAACGAAACTGCACCTGAGCCATCTGCGGCTCGCCAGTCTTTCCGTAAGAAATTGCGTGAAGGCCAACTGGACGATAAAGAAATTGAAATCGATCTGGCTGCGGCACCGATGGGTGTTGAAATCATGGCTCCTCCTGGCATGGAAGAAATGACCAGCCAGTTGCAGTCCATGTTCCAGAATCTCGGCGGTCAGAAGCAAAAACCTCGCAAGCTGAAAATCAAAGACGCGATGAAACTTCTGATTGAAGAAGAAGCCGCGAAACTGGTGAACCCGGAAGAGCTTAAGCAAGACGCGATTGATGCCGTTGAGCAACATGGCATCGTGTTTATCGATGAGATCGATAAAATCTGTAAGCGCGGTGGCAACAGCTCCGGCCCGGATGTGTCTCGTGAAGGTGTGCAGCGTGATTTGCTGCCGCTGGTTGAAGGCTGCACCGTTTCGACTAAACACGGTATGGTCAAAACTGACCACATTCTGTTTATCGCATCCGGCGCATTCCAGGTGGCAAGCCCGTCTGATTTGATTCCTGAATTGCAGGGTCGTCTGCCAATTCGTGTGGAATTACAGGCGCTGACCGTAGAAGATTTCGAGCGTATTCTGACTGAGCCAAATGCGTCGATCACTGTGCAGTACAAGGCGCTGTTGGGCACCGAAGGCGTAAATATCGACTTCACCGAAGATGGTATTCGTCGTATTGCTCAAGCCGCATGGCAAGTGAACGAATCGACTGAAAACATCGGTGCGCGTCGTCTGCACACTGTGCTGGAACGTCTGGTTGAAGATATCTCTTATGATGCCAGCGAGATGAACGGCCAATCCATCCTGATCGATGGCGAATATGTCAGTAAACATCTGGATGAGTTAGTAGCAGATGAAGACTTGAGCCGTTTTATCCTATAATCCCGCTCAACGTATTTTCTTCATTTGAAATGGAGGGCTTATGCCCTCCATTTTTTTATATCTAACAGAGAGAACTATGAGCGAATCGCACTCTGTAAGCACCACTCAGGCCTGGCTTGAAAGCCTGCGCCCACGCACGTTACCTCTGGCATTTGCCTCAATTGTTTGTGGTTCGGCGTTGGCTTTCTGGCAAGGTGTGTTTAACCCTGCAATCGCATTGTTGGCATTGTTGACTGCGGGGTTACTGCAAATCCTCTCAAATCTGGCGAATGATTACGGCGATGCGGTAAAAGGTAGCGACAAAGAAGACCGTATCGGGCCGCTGCGCGGGATGCAAAAAGGGGTGATTACTCAAGCGCAAATGAAAAAGGCGCTGATGATCACCGTGGTACTGATTTGTCTTTCTGGCCTGGCGCTGGTGGCCGTTGCCTGCCGTACGCTGGCAGATTTCCTCGGCTTCCTGGCTTTAGGTTTACTGGCAATCATCGCGGCCATCACCTACACCGTCGGCACGCGTCCGTATGGTTACATGGGGCTTGGTGATATTTCGGTGCTGGTGTTTTTCGGCTGGCTGAGCGTGGCAGGAACCTGGTATCTACAAGCGCACTCTCTCGCGCCTTTAGTCATTTTACCTGCAACCGCGTGCGGGTTATTAGCGACTGCAGTGCTTAATATTAATAATTTGCGCGATATCGACAGCGACCGGGAAAACGGTAAAAACACGCTGGCGGTGCGTCTGGGGCCAGTGCAGGCTCGTCGTTATCACGCCTGCCTGCTGATGGGCGCTCTGGTCTGCCTGGCCGTGTTTAATCTGGTGTGGCTACAAAGTCTGTGGGGTTGGCTGTTTGTGCTGGCAGCACCGCTTCTGATTAAGCAAACCCTGTTTGTGCTGCGCGAAAGGGATCCGCTCGCGATGCGTCCCATGCTCGAGCGCACGGTAAAAGCCGCGTTACTGACTAACCTATTGTTTGCGATAGGAGTTGTGCTCAGTACGGTGTCGTTTTAGCTGACAAATATCAATTAACAATTGATGATTTTGCCAACAGTTAACATTAAGCGATATACTGACAACTCGTGCAGCAACAGAATCTTAATCCTATGAAATATGATACTTCCGAGCTTTGCGACATCTACCAGGAAGATGTCAACGTCGTTGAACCGCTGTTTTCCAATTTCGGTGGGCGGTCGTCCTTTGGCGGGCAAATCATCACGGTGAAATGTTTCGAGGACAACGGATTGTTGTATGATCTGCTCGAACAAAATGGCCGTGGCCGAGTGCTGGTGATTGATGGCGGTGGCTCAGTTCGCCGCGCGTTGATTGACGCAGAACTTGCCCGTCTGGCGACTCAAAACGAGTGGGAAGGCATTGTGGTATACGGTGCCGTGCGCCAGGTCGATGACCTGGAAGAACTGGATATTGGTATTCAGGCAATTGCCGCCATTCCTGTTGGCTCTGCGGGTGTTGGCGTTGGCGAAAGTGACGTGCGCGTTAACTTTGGCGGCGTGACATTCTTCTCCGGCGACCATCTGTATGCGGATAACACCGGCATTATCCTTTCCGAAGATCCCCTCGATATTGAGTAACAAAATCGAATAACAAAACGGGCGCCCTGGGGCGCCCGTTTTTATTGAAGCTGTGGTCTTACACTTCTTCCATTTTACCCAGCAGGGCGTGCAGACGATCCTGCCAGACGTGCTGTTGCTCTTTCAGAGAATTGTTTTCGCGTACTAATTCTTCATGATTGCTCTGAGATTGCTGAACTTGCTGAGACAGATTGTTGTTCGTCTCTTTCAGTTCTTCGATTTCCATTTGCAGCAGGGTAATGGTATCAATCGCCTGCTGTACTTTTGCTTCCAGTTTCTCAAACACTTCAAATGACATTTCGAACCTCTCCTGAATTGCAAGGCGTTGATGGATGTCTATACCCGTTAGCATTCGAGTTGCAGGTAGGCGGCCAGGGAGCTTATCCCGAATCACTTACTTCAGTAAGTGATTCGGGTAAGTGAGCGCAGCCAACGTCCCTGCAGCTTGAAGGATGATGGGTATAAATCCCCGTTCCGGATATTCCCCGAAGACACCTTATGAATATATGCGCACCACGCAGCGTGTCTCGATTGTAAGTAGCGTGAGTACCCGTGTCCAGCGAGTTCAAGCGCTCTTTGCGTAACATAACGTTTTTCGGCATATACCGAACGACAGGGCGACTTAAAATCACTATTTGTTAATGCGCTGAAGATTAACGTGCGCGTTTGCGTTGTCTTTTTTGGGTGATAATGCGCACATAATGACGCGAAATCGCTCATTTTTATGACGAGCCACACAATTTTAAGGTTCGATATTTCTCGTTTATGTTCGTTAACGATAAATTAACACTACGCCTACATGGCACCTGCGCGGCAGGGAGTGCCCGAACAAACAATAATCATTAATTTTGCCTTCAGGACCCTATTATGAGTCAGACAGCTCCATCAACCTTGAAAGGTCAGTGCATCGCCGAGTTCATGGGTACAGCATTGTTGATTTTCTTTGGTGTCGGATGCGTTGCCGCCTTAAAAGTGGCAGGCGCAAGCTTCGGGCAATGGGAAATTAGTATCATCTGGGGGCTGGGGGTAGCGATGGCTATCTACCTGACCGCAGGGGTATCCGGTGCGCACCTCAACCCGGCAGTCACCATCGCATTGTGCCTGTTCGCCTGCTTCGATAAACGCAAAGTGGTTCCGTTTATTGTTTCACAAGTCGCAGGTGCGTTCTGCGCCGCAGCTTTGGTGTATGGCCTGTATTACAATTTATTCCTCGATTACGAACAGACGCATCATATGGTGCGCGGCAGCGTAGAAAGCCTGGATTTGGCCGGTATCTTCTCAACCTATCCTAATCCACACATCAATTTGATTCAGGCGTTTGCTGTAGAGATGGTGATTACCGCCATTTTGATGGGCGTTATCCTGGCTCTGACTGATGATGGCAACGGCATTCCACGTGGCCCATTAGCACCGTTGCTGATTGGCTTGCTGATTGCGGTTATCGGCGCATCAATGGGACCGCTCACCGGCTTTGCTATGAACCCTGCGCGTGACTTCGGTCCGAAACTGTTTGCATGGCTCGCGGGCTGGGGTGAGGTTGCCTTTACGGGTGGACGCGATATTCCTTACTTCCTGGTGCCAGTATTTGGCCCAATAGTAGGCGCAGCACTTGGCGCATTTGGCTACCGTAAGTTGATTGGCCACCATTTACCTTGCGATGTATGTGTTGAAGATAAAGAGAAATCCAGCACCTCCACGCAACAAAATGCTTCTTTGTAAGACTGACTTCAGGACAAGATTATGACTCACGAAAAAAAATATATCGTCGCACTTGATCAGGGTACCACCAGCTCCCGCGCCGTCGTCCTGGATCACGATGCCAACGTAGTCAGCGTTTCGCAGCGCGAATTCCAGCAAATCTACCCAAAAGCAGGATGGGTAGAACACGACCCAATGGAGATTTGGGCAACACAAAGTTCCACACTTGTCGAAGTGTTGGCGAAAGCTGATATCAACTCAGACCAAATTGCCGCCATTGGTATCACCAACCAACGTGAAACCGCGATTGTCTGGGAAAAAGAGACGGGCAAACCGATTTATAACGCCATCGTCTGGCAGTGCCGTCGTACCGCAGAAATCTGCGAACAGCTCAAACGCGACGGACTGGAAGAGTACATCAAATCAGCAACCGGCCTAGTGGTTGACCCGTATTTCTCCGGCACCAAAGTGAAGTGGATTCTGGACCATGTGGAGGGTTCGCGTGAGCGTGCTCGCCGTGGCGAATTGCTGTTTGGTACGGTCGATACCTGGCTTATCTGGAAAATGACTCAAGGGCGCGTGCACGTCACCGACTACACCAACGCCTCCCGTACCATGTTGTTTAACATCCACGATCTCACCTGGGATGACCGCATGCTCGAAGCGCTGGATATCCCACGCGAGATGCTGCCAGAAGTGCGTAAATCTTCAGAAGTTTATGGTCAGACTAACATCGGTGGTAAAGGCGGTACGCGTATTCCTATCGCCGGGATTGCTGGCGACCAGCAAGCCGCTCTGTTTGGTCAGTTGTGCGTCAAAGAAGGGATGGCGAAAAACACCTACGGCACCGGCTGCTTCATGTTGATGAACACCGGTACTCAGGCGGTTAAATCTACTCACGGCTTGTTGACGACAATTGCTTGCGGCCCACGTGGTGAAGTGAATTATGCGCTGGAAGGTGCCGTATTCATGGGTGGTGCTTCTATTCAGTGGCTGCGCGATGAAATGAAACTTATCAGCGACGCGACGGATTCCGAGTACTTTGCAACGAAAGTGAAAGACACCAACGGTGTATATGTCGTCCCTGCGTTTACTGGCCTCGGCGCACCTTACTGGGACCCATATGCCCGTGGCGCCATCTTCGGCCTGACGCGTGGCGTGAACGCCAACCACATTATCCGCGCCACGCTTGAGTCCATCGCTTATCAAACGCGCGACGTGCTGGAAGCGATGCAGGCTGACGCGAATATCCGTCTTCACGCTCTGCGTGTAGATGGTGGTGCGGTGGCGAACAACTTCCTGATGCAATTCCAGGCGGACATTTTAGGTACGCGTGTAGAACGCCCTGAAGTCCGCGAAGTCACAGCTTTGGGCGCGGCATATCTGGCGGGTCTGGCCGTTGGTTTCTGGCAGAACCTGGACGAAGTTAGCGAGAAAGCGGTTATCGAAAAAGAGTTCCGTCCAGGTATCGAAACCACCGAACGCAACTACCGTTACGCTGGCTGGAAAAAAGCCGTGAAACGCGCGCTGGCCTGGGAAGATCACGAAGAAAGTTAATTGCCCTCCCCCTAACCCTCTCCCCCAGGGAGAGGGGATCACCCTACCCCGCCTGTGCTAAACTCGGTCGCAATTGGGCTTCTTAAATGAGTATGTAATGAGACGAGAACTTGCGATTGAATTTTCCCGTGTAACCGAAGCGGCGGCACTGGCGGGTTATAAATGGTTGGGTCGTGGCGACAAAAACACGGCGGATGGAGCAGCCGTTCACGCCATGCGTATCATGCTCAATCAGGTCAATATTGATGGCCAGATTGTGATTGGCGAAGGGGAAATCGACGAAGCACCAATGCTCTACATTGGTGAAAAAGTCGGTACCGGCCAGGGCGACGCGGTAGACATCGCTGTTGACCCGATTGAAGGTACCCGCATGACGGCAATGGGCCAGGCCAACGCGCTGGCGGTGCTGGCCGTCGGCGATAAAGGCAGCTTCCTGAATGCGCCCGATATGTACATGGAAAAACTGATTGTCGGCCCGGGTGCGAAAGGCATTATCGACCTCAATCTGCCGCTGGCTGAAAACCTCTATAACATCGCCGTTGCGCTCAATAAGCCACTGAGCGAGCTCACCGTTACCATTCTTGCTAAACCACGCCACGACGCCACCATTGCTGAGTTACAAAAACTTGGCGTGCGCGTTTTCGCCATTCCTGATGGTGATGTTGCAGCGTCAATTTTGACCTGTATGCCAGATAGCGAAGTCGATGTGATGTACGGTATCGGCGGCGCACCTGAAGGCGTGATTTCCGCAGCGGTTATTCGTGCGTTAGATGGCGACATGCAAGGCCGCCTGTTGGCTCGTCACCATGTGAAGGGTGATAGCGAAGAAAACCGTCTTATCGGTGAAAAAGAATTAGAACGCTGTAAGGCAATGGGCATTGAAGCGGGTGTGGTATTAAAACTCGATGATATGGCGCGTAACGACAACGTTATCTTCTCCGCAACCGGCATCACTAAAGGCGATTTGCTGGACGGGATTACGCGCAAAGGGAATATGGCGACCACAGAAACACTGCTGATTCGCGGAAAGTCTCGCACTATTCGCCGTATCCAATCTATTCACTATCTCGACCGCAAAGACCCGGACGTACAGACTCATATTCTGTAAGGCCGCCGTTTGTCTGATTGAGCTTTCCAGCTTTAACCGGCTGGAAATCTCGCACTTTTCTGGTGAAGATAGGGAAAACACAACAAAGGGGAGCGTGCATTATGGCGGAATGGGTCAAAGGTAAAGTCATCCGGATTGAAAACTGGACCGATGCTCTGTTTAGTCTCACTGTTCATGCGCCTGTCGCCCCTTTCACCGCCGGGCAATTTACCAAGCTTGGGATGGAAATTGATGGCGAACGCGTGCAGCGAGCCTACTCCTACGTCAACGCGCCCAGCGATCCGAATCTTGAGTTTTATCTGGTCACCGTACCTGAAGGCAAACTCAGCCCGCGTTTACACGCGCTGCAACCCGGCGACGAGATTTCATTGGTCAGCGAAGCGGCAGGTTTCTTTGTGCTCGATGAAATTCCTGACTGCCAGACGCTATGGATGCTGGCGACAGGAACCGCATTAGGGCCGTATCTTTCAATTTTGCAGGAAGGCACTGGACTCGAGCGTTTTGAGAATATCGTTTTGCTGCATGCAGTACGTTACGCGCAGGACTTGAGTTATTTGCCGTTAATGCAAAAACTCCAGCAGCAATACGAAGGAAAGCTACGCATTCAGACGGTTGTCAGCCGTGAGTCTATTCCGGGTTCGCTAACCGGACGCGTGCCTGCATTGATCGAAAACGGTGAGCTGGAAGCGGCAGTCGGATTGCCGATGAACATTGAAACCAGCCATGTGATGTTGTGCGGCAACCCGCAGATGGTACGTGATACGCAGCAATTGCTGAAAGATACCCGGCAGATGACCAAACATTTACGTCGCCGACCGGGCCATATGACTGCTGAACATTACTGGTAATTTAGCGGTACTTCACTTCGCTGGTGTCTTTGCCAAAACGGTTTTCACCCTGGGTGCCAACAAACGCGCCCAGGTCCATAATCACCATCACCAGAATCAGCGTTGGAATAAAACGCCCAAGTCCCCATTGCGCTAAAGTTCCGAATGTTTCCCAGTTGCCCGCGAGCAGCAGCCACGCTGGAATAAACAGCAGCGCCCACCAGCCTTTCTTATTTCTGTCATGCAGACGTTTCACAATCACCGCCGCCGTTGGAATCAACGAACCCGATAAAAAGAAACCCGCAGTGGAATAAGGCATAATTTCTGCACCCGCCAGGGTGAAGAGAATGATCAGCGCGATTAACCAAACGCCAATCCAAATCCAGAAGTCACGACGTCCAATACGTCCGTTAAAAGAGAACAGCCATTGCTGTATGGTCATGGTAAGGTCCATTTTATTGTTTAGCGCCGTAGTGTACCCTGGCTATGCCGGGTTTTGACAAGCCAACGGAATGCCGATTTAATCGGGAAGCAGAATTCACAGGAGAATTTGTCAATGAGACATCTGTTTGCAGCTCTGGCTTTACTGATGCTACCCGCCGCGGTGGTCTGGGCCGATCCGCCTACAGATTCGGCTTCAACGCTACAAGCCGCTCCGTATTTGCTGGCAGGTGCGCCAACGTTTGACATGAACATCACGCAGTTTCGGGAAAAATTCAGCGCTGAAAATCCGAAGTTGCCGATCAACGAATTCCGCGCCATCGACTCTAATGCTGATGAAATCAACCTGATGCGCGCAGCCAGTAAGATTAACGAAAATCTCTATGCGTCCGCCGCACTTGAGCGCGGCACACTCAAGATAAAATCTATTCAGATAACCTGGTTACCGATTCAGGGACCGGAGCAAAAAGCCGCTCGCGCAAAAGCGAATGAGTATATGGCGGCGCTGGTTCGCACGTTTACGACATCGCTTTCAAAACCGCAAAGCGTGACGAAACTTAACAAATTGCTCGGCAATGGTAAGAACAAGCGTTATTACGCGCAAACAGATGGCGCGATTCGCTATGTGGTTGCGGATAACGGTGAAAAGGGGCTTACCTTCGCAGTTGAACCGATTAAGCTGACGCTATCTGAAACGCTTAACAACGGCGAATAAATGACAAAAAGCAAAGCCTTTAGGCAGTTGAGTCTCTATACTGTTTCACAGACCATGCTGCCCTGAATGGCAGCGATTCTTTTATTAGTTTGACCTTGTGGAGAATTAAGATGCGACATCCTTTGGTGATGGGTAACTGGAAACTGAACGGCAGCAAGCACATGGTACACGAGCTGGTTGCTGGCTTACGCAAAGAACTGGCTGGCGTTGCTGGCTGTGGCGTGGCTATCGCTCCTCCTACTATGTATCTGGATCTGGCTAAACATGCCGCTTCTGGCAGCCACATCATTCTTGGTGCTCAGAACGTTGACCTGAACCTGTCTGGCGCATTCACTGGCGAAGTTTCCGCAGAAATGCTGAAAGATGTTGGTGCTAAATACATCATCATCGGTCACTCAGAGCGTCGTACTTACCACGCAGAGTCTGACGAACTGATCGCTAAGAAATTCGCCATTCTGAAAGAAGTTGGCCTGATCCCTGTTCTTTGCATCGGCGAAACCGAAGCAGAAAACGAAGCGGGCAAAACTGAAGAAGTTTGTGCACGTCAGATTGACGCGGTTCTGAAAACTCAGGGTGCTGCGGCATTCGAAGGCGTGGTAATCGCTTACGAACCAGTATGGGCAATCGGTACTGGCAAATCAGCAACTCCTGCTCAGGCTCAGGCTGTTCACAAATTCATTCGTGACCACATTGCTAAAGCTGATGCGAAAGTGGCTGAGCAAGTGATCATCCAGTACGGCGGTTCCGTAAACGATAAAAACGCAGCAGAGCTGTTTGCTCAGCCGGATATCGACGGCGCGCTGGTTGGCGGTGCTTCCCTGAAAGCAGACGCATTTGCCGTTATCGTTAAAGCTGCGGCTGAAGCGAAAAAAGCGTAAGTTTTCTCGCGAATAAACGTTAAGGCTCTGCTCCGGCAGGGCCTTTATTTTTTGAGCAATCCGCAGTCATGATCTTGTAGTTGCTCAGCAGAAGCCAGATTCAAGCGTAGTAAATTCCGCTCCGTCGCCAAAACTGCCCAATCTCCGTCAGCCAGTTGTGCCATCGCAATACTGTAACGCCCCATATGCTCGCGTGCCTGCGGAACCTGATTCGCCAGCATGATGAACGGGCCAGATTGTGAAAACTCCTCCACACCCACTTTTCTTGCGATGTACTGGTTTCCCGCCAATGATTCCGGGAATGGCTGCCAGTGGCTGTTCAGGGTGTTTGTATAGCGATTCAACTGCTCGCGCACATCCTCCCGCAAACAGGAAATATGAATATGCAGCTGGTTTTGCGTGCGCCCGGACGTGGAGTTTATCGTGAGCGAAATAACTTCGTCAGGCACGTGAGATCCTCGGTGAACACTCATCACATTGCGCTGCTGCCAGGCCAGCCAAAAGAAATTCGGTGTTTTCGGCTGCAAAAGCTCAGAGCTTTCCATACCTTTAATTTTCGCGGCAGGCATGAGCAAATATTGAAGTGGGCCGTTGATGTCTTTGAGCAAAACATATCTCGAGCGCAAATCCACTTTGGCGCAAGGTTCAGGGCTTTGGTTTTTTTGCTGATGAGGAACACATTGCTGGCTGACGATTCGCCAAAGCGCATCGGGGTGATGCAAATATTGCCGCAGGCTAAACCATCCCACCGCGGTAACAAGCAATACGAGGATTAAAAGAATTACCGGGCGTCGTAACCGCAATTGAAACCTCAGGAGCAATAAGAGGGATGCTCAGCGTAACGCAACTTACGGAAACTCAAAAGCAAAACGGCTCCTTTCGGAGCCGCCTTTAAACTTAACGCTGACTAATCTGGTCGAAGGTTCCGCCATTTGAGAAGTGATCTTTCTGCGCTTTTGTCCAGCCGCCGAACTCTTCATCAATGGTATACAGTTTTAGTTTCGGGAACGCACTTTCATACTTCTTCGCAACGTCTGCATTGCGTGGGCGATAGTAGTTTTTCGCCGCAATTTCCTGGCCTTCTGGCGAGTAAAGGTATTTCAGATACGCCGTAGCAACTTCCTGAGTCCCTTTCTTATCGACCACTTTATCGACGACAGAAACGGTAGGCTCGGCAAGGATTGATTCGCTTGGGGTGACAATTTCAAACTTATCTTTGCCCAGCTCGTTAGTTGCCAGTAATGCTTCGTTTTCCCAGGCAATCAGCACATCACCGATATTGCGCTCAACGAAGGTATTGGTTGAACCGCGAGCACCGGAGTCCAGCACTTCAACGTTTTTATACAGCGCTTTCACGAAATCTTGCGCTTTGGCTTGATCGTTATTGTTGTGATGAAGGGCATAACCCCACGCTGCCAGATAGTTCCAGCGCGCGCCGCCTGAGCTTTTCGGGTTTGGAGTGATAACGGAAACGCCCGGTTTAATCAGATCGTTCCAGTCATGAATTTGTTTCGGATTGCCTTTGCGCACCAGGAAAACGATAGTCGACGTATAAGGCGCGGAGTTGTCTGGCAGGCGCTTGATCCAGTTTTTATCGATACGGCCACGTTCAGCGATAGCATCGACATCGTACGCCAGGGCCAGAGTCACTACGTCAGCTTCAATGCCGTTGATAACAGACGTTGCTTGTTTACCTGAGCCACCGTGAGACTGACGAATAACAACGTTATCGCCGGTTTGTTGTTTCCAGTGAGCACTGAACGCCTTGTTGTACTCGTCATAAAGTTCGCGAGTGGGATCGTATGAGACGTTAAGTAACTGAATATCTTTCGCCAGTACGCTGGTTGATGCCAACAGTAATGTAAGTCCAACTCCCCACTTGTTCATCGTTCGCTCTCTTTAATCAGATTTGATAAAAGCAGCGTGCCAGAAATTTAACCGTTCATTAAAGAATAAAAAAAGATTGGCTATAACTATTGAGCATATAACAGACAACAAAAAGCCGGGTTTCCCCGGCTTCAATTTTCACTGTTCGTGAATTAATACAGTTTCTTAGCGCAATCCAGCCAGTCACCTTTGAACGGACGCTTCATGCTTTCGATAGCGTCGATGATGTCATGGTGAACCAGCTTCTCATTCTGAATGCCTACGCAACGACCACCGTGGCCTTGCAGCAACAGTTCGATGGAGTAAGCGCCCATGCGGGAAGCCAGAATGCGATCGTAAGCAACCGGTGAACCACCGCGCTGAATGTGGCCCAGAACAGTAGCGCGAGTTTCACGCTTGGTTTCCGCTTCGATATATTGAGCCAGTTCGTCGATATCACAGATGTGCTCTGTAATCGCCACGATAGCGTGTTTTTTACCTTTCGCGATGCCCGCTTTGATTTCTTCAACCAGGTCTTCGCGATTGAACTCAACTTCTGGCAGGACAACAAACTCACAGCCACCGGCAATTGACGCAGCTAAGGTCAAATCGCCACAGTAACGGCCCATTACTTCCACGATAGAAATACGCTGGTGGGAGGAAGAGGTGTCACGCAGACGGTCGATTGCTTCAACGACTGTTTCCAGAGCGGTAAAGAAACCGATAGTGTAATCAGTGCCTTTGATGTCGTTATCAATGGTGCCTGGCAGACCGATACATGGGAAACCCATTTCAGTCAGGCGCATCGCACCCATATAGGAACCGTCACCACCGATAACAACCAGCGCATCGATACCGCGTTTTTTCAAATTCTCGATAGCCACTTCACGGATTTTCTCATCACGAAACTCCGGGAAACGAGCGGAACCCAGGAAGGTGCCGCCACGGTTGATCATATCGGACACGCTGTAGCGGTCCAGATTCACCATGCGGTCTTCATACAGTCCCAGATAGCCATCATAAACACCCACAACTTCCAGACCTTCCGACAATGCAGCACGGACAACACCACGAATCGCGGCGTTCATACCTGGCGCATCACCGCCACTCGTCAACACACCAATTTTTTTGATCATGACTACCTCTGAACTTTTGAATGCAAATTAATCCTGTTGCCGGAAACGGCCTGCGGCATGCCGAGGCGTCGACTCTGCTACAAATAGTATAACAACCGCTTCTTGCTGAATTGATTCAGGTCAGGCCATATGTCGGTATTTTATCCAAAAAATTCCAATAATGCCTGGTTTTACAACGAATATTTAGAGCTCAAAATGCCCTTGTTGCTGCGTCGGGACTACCGAGCAGGGGTCCTGGTGAATAATCACATCTGACCCAGGGAAACGACGCAAAATCGCTTGCTCCACTTGTTCGGCAATAACATGCGCCTGAACCAGTGGCAGATTGTCTTCCATTTCGATATGGACTTGAATAAAGCGGGTCGGCCCTGACTGCCGCGTGCGTAAATCATGCGCCCCTTTAACACCGGGCCATGCATTGATGATATCAACAATTGCCTGTCGTTCGTCATCGGGTAATGCGCGATCTAAAAGGGATTGCACGGCTTCATGCCCCATGCGAATCGCGTTATATAAAATATAGACGCCAATACCTAATGCAAATATCGAATCAGCGCGATGCCAGCCATACCAGGACAGCGCCAGCGCAACCAAAATGGCTCCGTTCATCATAACATCAGACTGATAATGAAGCATATCTGCCCGAACGGCCTGGCTTTGCGTCTTGCGCACGACCCAACGTTGGAACGTCACAAGTACAAGTGTACTGAGTAATGCGATAACCGTAACGATCACACCCACTAACGGTTGTTTCATTTGTGCCGGATCCGCTAAATGCTGAATCCCGGTCAAAAACAGGAACAGTGCGGAACCAGAAATAAACATACTTTGTGCGAGTGCCGCCAGCGATTCCGCTTTCCCATGCCCAAAAGTGTGTTCTTCATCCGCAGGTTGCAGAGAATAACGCACGACAAGAAGGTTAGTCAGCGACGCGGCGATATCCACCAGCGAATCGACCAATGCAGCCAGAATACTGACCGAACCGGTATACCACCAGGCGAAAATCTTGATCAAAAGTAACAGCGTTGCCATCACCGTTGCGGCAATTGCTGCACGGCTGACCAGCTTCCCATATTGTTGATTCATAGGGGCTCCAGCGAATGATTGCTGGCTAGTATAGCGGATTCATCCGAACCTTCAGGCAAAAAAAACCCGCCTGTTAAGGCGGGGAAGACAGGGATGGTGTCTATGGCAAGGAAAACAGGGTTTGTTACTGGTTACTACGCTTACTGCTACTACTCAATGCCTGCAACGAAGACATATGTTGCAGATCCGACAGTTCACGAAACTGATTCATGCGCTGTTGGTGTTTGTCATTCAAAACGGCCTGCTGTTCAGGACTCAACAAGCGGTACATTTGATTGCGTACCTTCGCCATTTCAACCTGGCGAGCCACTTGTTCTTGTGCCATTTTTTCAGCCTGAGCACGCACTGCCGTTTCGTCAAAATTCTCTGCGGTGACCAGATTATGCATGGTCTCCATTTCGCTTACATTCACGGGTGGGCTATCATGCCGTGCCCGTTGCATTAGATCGCGCATTTGTTGGCGCTGTTGTTCGGTCAGGTTTATCCCGTCGAACATATGGCTTTGAAGGCTATTTCGCTTCACCGTGCCTTCACCGCCCTGGTACCAGTTATCGCTAGCCGGTAACTCTCTGGCTTGGCTCGCCAGGGTAATCAGAGTCAATGTAGAGGCCATGACGGCAGCGGTAACATTGCGCATCACTTGCTCCTGAAATCATCTGTGCTGCGATTCAACGAGAGCCAGTCTACGATTCCCGCTGCAAACTAGCGTCAGGGGGTGTAAAACAACGTAAAGTCATAGATTAGCGCGCCTTGATGACGTAATTTCTGCCTCGGAGGTAATTTAACAATGAATAAAATTCTGCTAGTTGATGATGACCGAGAGCTTACTTCCCTGTTAAAGGAACTGCTCGACATGGAAGGTTTTAACGTAATTGTTGCCCACGATGGTGAACAAGCGTTGGAGCTTCTTGATGACACCATTGACCTTTTATTGCTCGACGTGATGATGCCAAAGAAAAATGGCATTGATACATTGAAAGAGTTGCGCCAGTCACACCAGACTCCTGTCATTATGCTTACAGCTCGAGGAAGCGAGCTGGATCGCGTTCTCGGCCTCGAACTGGGTGCAGATGACTACTTGCCTAAACCATTTAACGATCGTGAACTGGTGGCCCGTATACGCGCTATTTTGCGTCGTTCACACTGGAGTGAGCAGCAGCAAAACAGTGACAGTGGCTCGCCAACCGTTGAAGTTGACGGCTTAAGCCTCAATCCTGGTCGCCAGGAAGCAAGCTTTGATGGGCAAGCGCTGGATTTGACCGGTACCGAATTTACCCTGCTCTATTTGCTGGCGCAGCATTTGGGCCAGGTGGTTTCTCGCGAACATTTAAGCCAGGAAGTTCTGGGTAAACGCCTGACACCTTTCGACCGCGCAATCGACATGCATATTTCCAATTTGCGTCGTAAGTTACCGGATCGCAAAGACGGTCATCCGTGGTTTAAAACATTACGTGGCCGCGGCTACCTGATGGTGTCTGCTTCATGATAAGTAGCCTTACCGCGCGTATTTTTGCCATCTTCTGGTTAACGTTGGCGTTAGTGCTGATGCTAGTGCTGATGCTGCCTAAACTGGATTCACGTCAAATGACCGAACTGATGGAAAATGAGCAACGTCAAGGCATCATGATTGAACAGCATGTCGAAGCGGAACTTGAAAACGATCCACCCAACGACCTGATGTGGTGGCGTCGTTTGTTCCGGGCCATTGATAAATGGGCACCACCCGGGCAGCGTTTGTTACTCGTGACCAGCGAAGGGCGAGTGATTGGCGCCCAGCGCAATGAGATGCAGATAATCCGTAACTTTATCGGCCAGTCCGATAACTCGGATCATCCGCAAAAGAAAAAATATGGTCGTGTCGAATTGGTAGGGCCATTCTCCGTGCGAGATGGCGAAGATAACTACCAGCTCTACCTGATTCGCCCCGCAAGTAACTCCCAATCTGATTTTATTAACCTGCTGTTTGATAGACCTTTACTGTTACTCATAGTCACTATGCTGGTCAGTTCACCGCTGCTGTTATGGCTGGCGTGGAGCCTGGCAAAACCTGCGCGTAAGTTGAAGAATGCTGCCGATGAGGTGGCGCAGGGGAATTTGCGTCAACATCCTGAACTCGAATCCGGACCGCAAGAATTTCTCGCGGCCGGTGCCAGTTTTAACCAGATGATTACCGCGCTGGAAAGAATGATGACGAGCCAACAAAGGCTATTGTCTGACATTTCCCATGAACTGCGTACACCGTTAACCCGTCTGCAATTAGGTACAGCCCTGCTGCGCCGTAAAGCGGGTGAAAGCAAAGAGCTTGAGCGTATTGAAACCGAAGCTCAGCGCCTGGACGGCATGATCAACGACCTGCTGGTGATGTCGCGCAATCAGCAAAAAAATGCGCTGGCAAGCGAGACGATGAAAGCCAATCAAATCTGGTCCGAAGTGCTGGATAACGCAGCCTTTGAGGCCGAACAGATGGGCAAATCGCTGGAAGTCACTTACCCGCCTGGCCCGTGGTTGATGTACGGTAATCCCAACTCGCTGGAAAGCGCGCTGGAGAATATTGTTCGCAACGCCTTACGCTACTCGCATACGAAAATAGCTGTCAATTTCTCCGTTGATAATCAAGGGATTACTATCACGGTTGATGATGACGGCCCAGGCGTTAGCCCGGAAGATCGTGAGCAAATATTCCGGCCGTTCTATCGCACAGACGAAGCGCGCGATCGCGAATCTGGTGGAACAGGGCTGGGATTAGCGATTGTAGAAACGGCTGTTCAGCAGCATCGTGGTTGGGTGAAAGCTGACGACAGCCCGTTAGGCGGGTTGCGGCTGGTTCTTTGGCTGCCGCTCTATCATCGTTAATTAATCATCGTAAAGACCAGGCCCTTCGGGGCCTGTTTTCCTTCTGGCGATAAATTGATATTCTGCGCGCCTTGTCTTATGGGGGCCGTATGCTAAATATCGTGTTGTTTGAACCTGAAATCCCACCGAATACCGGGAATATCATCCGTCTTTGTGCCAATACCGGCTTCCGGTTGCACATTATCGAGCCGACAGGCTTTGGCTGGGATGATAAGCGTCTTCGTCGCGCAGGGCTGGATTATCACGAATTCGCCGTCGTTAACCGCCATAAAGACTACAGCGCTTTTCTGGAAGCAGAAAACCCACAGCGAATCTTTGCGTTGACCACAAAGGGAACACCTGCGCACAGTGCTGTAAGCTATCAGGATGGGGATTATTTGGTGTTTGGCCCGGAGACGCGTGGCCTGCCTGCAACTATTCTTGATGCTCTGCCAGCTGAACAAAAAATTCGTATTCCGATGATGCCGGACAGCCGCAGCATGAATCTGTCGAACGCAGTATCAGTGGTGGTTTACGAAGCGTGGCGCCAGTTGGGTTATCCCGGCGCCGTTCTGAGAAGCTAGATTCCGTCGCCGTATTCGAAGCCATTGTTGGCTCCGTTAAAGTGCTGATCCATATCAATGGCAGGCATATCGCTTTCAGGTTTACCCACAATCCGCGCAGGAACCCCAGCAGCCGTGGTATGAGGCGGCACTGGTTGTAACACCACTGAGCCTGCGCCAATTTTCGCGCCGCGCCCAATTTCAATGTTGCCGAGGATTTTTGCGCCGGCACCAATCATCACGCCTTCACGAATCTTAGGGTGGCGATCGCCACTGGTTTTGCCAGTACCACCCAGCGTTACCGACTGCAAAATCGACACGTCATTTTCAACGATAGCCGTTTCACCGATCACAATGCCGGTGGCGTGATCGAGCATAATCCCACAGCCAATTTTCGCCGCCGGGTGGATATCGACCTGGAACGAGACTGAAACCTGGTTTTGCAGGAATATCGCTAACGCGCGGCGGCCCTCTTTCCACAGCCAGTGGCCGATACGGTAGGATTGCAGCGCATGAAAACCTTTCAGGTATAACAGCGGAGTAGAATATTTATCTACCGCCGGGTCACGGGTGCGCACGGCCTGAATATCGCAGGCGGCGGAGGCAATCATTTGTGGTTCTGCCGCGTAAGCTTCTTCGACAACTTCACGAATCGCGATAGCGGGCATAATCGGGGAAGCAAGTTTATTGGCGAGCATATAGCTCAGCGCACTGCCTAAGTTTTCGTGCTTGAGGAGAGTTGCGTGATAAAAACTGGCCAACATCGGTTCACAATCGGCAAGCGCTCGCGCTTCGGCTTTAATGTTGTTCCACACCAGATCCAGTTCTTCAGACGACATTGCTCTCTCCAGACAGAAAAACAGCGCCCGGCACAAAGTACCGGAACGCTTCAGTTATTGCGGTTGTGTTGTTCCATCAATTGTAGCTATACCCAAAATAATTCGAGTTGCATCGCGGCGGCAAGAGAACGAATCCCGATGAGCTTACATAAGTAAGTGATTCGGGTGAGTTCACGCAGCCAACAAAGATGCGGCTTGAAGTATGATGGGTATTAACTACCGCTCCGCTCATCCTTGCGAGTACGACCAAGCAAAGTCAATGCTGCCTCGCGAGCGTTTTTTCCGCAATACAATACCTGATAAATTTCCTCGGTTATTGGCATTTCGACGCCTACACGCGCCGCCAGTTCCCGCACTTCTTTGGTATTGCGATAGCCTTCAACAACCTGGCCGATTTTCTGCTGTGCCGAATCCACGTCCGCACCCTGCCCCAGCGCCATGCCGAAGCGACGGTTACGTGATTGGTTATCGGTACAAGTCAGTACCAGGTCGCCTAGCCCTGCCATTCCCATAAAGGTTTCAGGATCTGCACCCAAGGCACTACCAAGACGCGTCATTTCCGCAAGGCCACGCGTGATCAATGCCGTTCGAGCGTTAGCACCAAAGCCAATGCCGTCAGACATCCCCGCGCCAATCGCAATCACGTTTTTCACCGCGCCGCCCAACTGCACGCCGATGAAATCCGGGTTACTGTAAACACGGAAGCTTTTGCCACAGTGCAGCAATTGCTGGAGATCCTGAGCAAAAGTTTCGTCCGTTGCTGCCAGTGCAATTGCTGTCGGCAAACCTGCCGCCAGCTCTTTGGCAAACGTCGGGCCGGAAATCACCGCTAATGGGATTTCGTCTCCTAACGCTTCACGCGCAACGTCTTGTAGCAAACGTCCGGTTTCAGCTTCCAGACCTTTAGTCGCCCACACGATACGCGCATCTTTGCGCATAAGTGGCTTAATTTGACGCAGCACTTCGCCGAAAACGTGGCTCGGCACGACAACCAGAATATTGCGGCTGGCAGCCAATGCTTTTGCTAAGTCGCTTTCAAGGTGAAGAGTGTCTGGAAAAGGAACGTCAGGAAGAAATGCAGCATTGCAGCGATCGGCCTGCAATACAGCAAGATGTTTAGGGTCATGGCCCCACAATACGACGTGGTGGCCATTCCGCGCCAGGGTGATGGCAAGAGCGGTGCCGTAAGAACCGGCACCGATCACAGTCATTGAAGCATTAAGGCTGTTCATCAGGCATCCTGATGGTTTTCAGCACCTTCGCCTTCGCCAGATTGCTGCTGCAGATAACTCATGAACAGCGCATCGAAGTTAACCGGTGCAAGGTTCAGCTGCGGGAAGGTGCCACGAGAAACCAGGCTAGTGATTGCTTCACGTGCATAAGGGAACAGAATGTTCGGGCAGTACGCACCCAGGCAATGTGCCATCTGCGGACCTTCGATCCCACCGATGGAGAAGATACCCGCCTGCTGAACTTCGCACAGGAATGCAGTGTCTTCGCCCAGTGTTGCGGTCACAGTCACACGCAACACAACTTCATAAACGTCATCTGCCAGTTGGCTGGAAGCTGTATCGAGATCCAGTTTAACTTCTGGCTGCCAGTCTTTCTGGAATACATGCGGTGCGTTCGGCGCTTCAAAAGAGATGTCTTTGGTGTAAACACGCTGAATCTGGAAAGCCATTTCTGTGTTGTTTTGTTCTGACATTTTTAAACCCTTAAAAAATTAATACGTCCTTAAACGGCAGTATGCGACAAAGGAACTGCACTAGCGCAGCAGGGGATCGAGTCCACCACGAGCATCGAGTGCGTACAAGTCATCGCAACCACCAATGTGCTGTGCGTCAATAAAAATCTGCGGCACTGTGGTGCGCCCACTGCGTTTAATCATCTCTTCACGCTTAACGGCATCGCCATCAATCGCTAATTCCTGAAACGCGACCCCTTTGCTTTTCAGCAGGTCTTTTGCACGATGGCAAAACGGACAGGTTGCTTTGGTGTAGATTTCAATATTCGCCATGGTCATCCCCAGTGTGCGTCTCGATTTATTTACCGCGAACCAACGGCAGGTTTTCCCCGCTCCAGCCAGCAATCCCTTCTTTCAGCAAAGTGACTTGCTCAAAACCAGCTTTGGTCAGCAGCGCTGCTGATTCTTGAGAAGAAACACCGTTGCCACAAACCACGATCACCGGCTGTGCTTTATGTTTTTCCAGCTCACCGAAGTTGCCACTTTTAATGTCAGCAGGCAACACGTTCAATGAGTTAGCGATATGGCCTTTGCGATAATCATCACGCGAACGTACGTCAACCACAACAGCATCTTCTTTGTTGATCAGGCGTGTCGCTTCGCCACGAGTGATAACTTTAACTTTAGAGGTTAAGCCTTTAAAGGTCATGAAAAGTACGGCGGCCAGTAAGCCAACCCACGCCAGACTAAGTATGGGATGGCGACTAATGAATTGCATAATTTCTTGCATGGGGGGGTGTAACTCCCGACTAAGTAATATGAAAAAACCAGGTGAGGAGTATACATTTGCGTTGTGGCAAATACAGCCAGTCTGCGCCAGGTAATGTGGATTCTGCGGCCTGTTACGAAAAAAATTACCTTAACGACGTAAAACCGATCACAATCCAGCCTCTTTCTTTGATCTTCTGCGGCTATTTACCCCGTGGCCTGTAGTAAAATTACGCAAATTTTGTCTTTGACTTAGAGGTTGTCGCAATGTCAGTTACTAAAAAACCTATGGTTCTGGTGATTCTGGATGGCTATGGCCACCGCGAAGAGCAGCAAGATAACGCTATTCTGAATGCTAAAACCCCGGTTATGGATAACCTGTGGGCGCAGCGTCCACACACGTTGATCAACGCATCCGGCCTGGAAGTCGGTCTGCCAGACGGCCAAATGGGTAACTCCGAAGTTGGCCACGTAAACCTCGGCGCAGGCCGTATTGTTTACCAGGACCTGACTCGCCTGGACGTTGAAATTAAAGAACGTACTTTCTTCGCAAACCCAACGCTGACTGCGGCAGTAGACAAAGCGGTTGCTGCTGGCAAAGCAGTACACATCATGGGTCTGGCATCAGCCGGTGGCGTTCACAGCCACGAAGAACACATTCTGGCAATGATTGAACTGGCCGCAGAGCGTGGCGCAGAAGCAATCTACCTGCACGCATTCCTGGATGGTCGTGACACACCGCCACGCAGCGCAGAATCTTCTCTGAAGAAATTTGCCGACAAATTCGCTGCTCTGGGCAAAGGCCGCGTTGCCTCCCTGATTGGCCGTTACTACGCTATGGACCGCGACAACCGCTGGGATCGCGTTGAACTGGCTTACGATCTGCTGACTCTGGCTCAAGGTGAATTCCAGGCAGAAACTGCTGTTGCAGGTCTGGAAGCAGCTTACGCTCGCGACGAGAACGATGAATTCGTTAAACCGACTGTGATTCGTGCAGAAGGCGAAGCGGATGCCGCAATGAACGACGGCGACGCGCTGATCTTCATGAACTTCCGCGCTGACCGTGCTCGTCAAATTACCCGTACTTTTGTTAACTCTGACTTCGACGGTTTTGCCCGTAAGAAAGTGATTAACTTCGGCGATTTCGTGATGCTGACCGAATATGCAGCAGACATCAAAGCCGCTTGTGCTTATCCACCAGCTTCACTGACCAATACCTTCGGTGAGTGGATGGCGAAGCATGACAAAACTCAGTTGCGTATCTCCGAAACTGAAAAATATGCTCACGTGACCTTCTTCTATAACGGTGGCGTTGAAGAGCCGTTCGCTGGCGAAGACCGCATTCTGATTAACTCCCCGAAAGTTGCTACTTACGATTTGCAGCCGGAAATGAGTTCTGTCGAACTGACCGAAAAACTGCTGGCAGCTATCAACAGCGGCAAATACGACACCATCATTTGTAACTATCCAAATGGTGATATGGTCGGCCATACCGGTGTTTACGAAGCGGCTATTGCGGCAATCGAAGCGCTGGACCAATGTATTGCGCAGGTTGTTGCTTCGGTTGAAAATGTCGGTGGGCAATTGCTTATCACCGCTGACCACGGCAACGCAGAGCAGATGGCTGACCCGGCAACAGGCCAGGCGCACACTGCGCACACCAGCCTGCCAGTTCCGTTGATTTATGTCGGTTCCCGTAACGTGAAAGCGGTTGAAGGCGGCAAGCTTTCTGATATCGCACCAACGATGCTGAACCTAATGGGGATGGAAATCCCGCAAGAGATGACTGGCAAGCCGCTGTTCATCGTGGAATAATCCCTCCCCATGAGGGGAAAGGCGATTTTTTCAATAACATGGGCCGTGAAAACGAAACTGTTTTCAGTCAGGCCTATGATGTACGCCAGCGTTTTAAGCGCTGGCGTATTGTTATGCCCCTCGATCAGCCATGCCGACGATCGCGCTGAGTTGAAATCTATTCAGCAGAATATTGCGACTCAAGAACGTGCGGTACGCCAGCAACAGCAACAACGCTCTACATTACTCGCTCAACTCCAGGCACAAGAAAAAGCTATCGCCGAAGCCAGCCGCAAGCTGCGCGATACGCAAAACACGCTTGCCGAGCTCAACCGCCAAATCGACACCATGAATGCTTCACTCGCGAAACTGCAAAAACAGCAGGCCTCACAGGAGCGCAATCTGGCGGCTCAACTTGATGCTGCTTTTCGCCAGGGCCAACATACCGGCATTCAGCTGATTTTAAGCGGCGAAGAAAGCCAGCGTGGGCAACGTTTGCAGGCATATTTTGGTTACCTGAACGCAGCGCGTCAGGAAACTATCGAAAAGCTTAAGCAAACTAAAGCTGAAGTTGATGAGCAAAAAGCCAGTCTGGAATCTAAGCAAACCGAGCAGCAGACCCTTCTCTACGAGCAACAAGCTCAGCAAACTAAGCTTGAAAGCGCGCGTAACGAGCGTAAGAAAACACTGTCGACTCTCGAGTCTTCTTTGCAGCAAGACCAGCAAAAGCTGAGTGAAATGCGCCAGAACCAGTCGCGTCTCCAGGGGCAAATTGCCCGTGCGGAAGCCGCTGCGAAAGCGAGAGCTGAAAAAGAAGCCCGTGAAGCTGAGCAAGTTAAAACTCGCCAAAAGGAAGCGACCAGCAAAGGTAGCACCTATAAACCAACAGAAAGCGAACGTTCACTGATTTCGCGTACGGGTGGCCTCGGCGCTCCACGCGGACAAGCCTTCTGGCCGGTACGTGGGTCAATTTTGCATCGCTATGGCGAACAGCTCCAGGGTGAGCTACGTTGGAAAGGGATAGTTATCGCTGCGGGTGAAGGCACTGAAGTTAAAGCCATTGCTGACGGACGTGTCATTCTCGCCGACTGGTTGCAGGGCTATGGCCTTGTCGTCGTGGTTGAACACGGCAAAGGCGATATGAGTTTGTATGGTTACAACCAAAGCGCGTTGGTTAATGTGGGTACACAAGTTCGCGCCGGCCAGGCGATTGCACTGGTGGGCAACAGTGGTGGTCAGGGCCGCCCGTCACTTTATTTTGAAATCCGTCGCCAGGGCCAGGCCGTCAATCCACAACCGTGGTTGGGAAGATAAGTTTTGCTTCAATTCCGTCGTGTGTCTTTCTTTTTCGTCAGCACACTTATGCTGACAGCTCCCGTTTACGCCGGAAAACTGGCAATAGTGATAGATGACTTCGGTTATCGCCCCGCGCAAGAAAACAAAGTTATCGCCCTGCCTGCCAACATTTCGGTCGCAGTTTTACCCAACGCTCCTCACGCCCGTGAAATGGCCACTAAGGCGCATAACGCCGGGCATGAAGTCCTGATTCATTTGCCGATGGCACCACTGAGTAAACAGCCGCTGGAAAAGGACACGCTGCGCCCGGATATGAGCAGCGGCGAAATCGAACGTATTATTCGCGAAGCAGTGAATGATGTTCCCTATGCCGTGGGCCTCAATAACCACATGGGTAGTGCGATGACATCCAGCCTGTTTGGCATGCAGAAGGTTATGCAGGCGCTGGGGCAATATAATCTTTATTTTCTCGATAGCATGACGATTGGCAATAGCCAGTCGATGCGTGCGGCGGCAGGCACTAACGTCAAAGTTATCAAACGCAAAGTGTTCCTCGACGACACACAAAACGAAGCGGATATTCGTTTCCAGTTTAATCGTGCCGTTGAACTGGCGCGCCGAAATGGCTCTGCGATTGCCATCGGCCACCCGCATCCAACGACCGTTCGCGTACTGCAACAAATGGTCTATAACCTACCTGCGGATATTACGCTGGTGCGCCCGAGCAGTTTGCTCAATGAGCCTCAGGTTGATACTTCAAGGCCTAATAATTCGCGCCCAACTGCACCGGGGAAACCTGTTGAGCAACCGCGTAACCCATTCAAAGGCGTGAACCTTTGCAAGCCTAAACAGCCGTTGCAACCGGTCTATGCCACCACTTTCTTCACGGTGTTAAGTGAAAGCATCAGCCAAAGCCAGTTGCTGAAATACATGCAGCACCAATGGCAAGGCTGGGATTCAACTGTCAAGAAAAGCTAATAAGATGCCAGGATATTCCTGGCATTTTTTTAACGCAATCTGAACCACAGGCGGATCAAAAACCAGGCTTCATGAATTCCGCTGACCCCTTTTGCTAAATCGGTGAAGCGGATATGCTCATGAAATGACTTTCGAACCGCAGCACGATCTTTAATCTTCTTGCGGTAAAGGCCTGAAAGGTGTCCGGTTTCTCTCAAAGCATGAATATAAAGCGGGCGACTAACGGCTGCATATTCAGGAGATTTTGCGTAATTAATTAACTTATTGATGATATCAATGTAACTATAAGCGCGAGGATCGTAATAGCGACCGTGATTGGTAATAGAAGATGTGTTCTTTGAATAGTAATAATCTGGTTCTGGTGAAATATAAAATCGCCCATTAGCCAGAGCCAGTTCCGTGGACCATAAAATATCTTTATGACTGGTACCCACGTGGAAGTTAATATTATTTTCTTTAATATATTTCGAACTTACAATTTGCAACCAAATATAATGCGGCCATTCTCGCACTTTGACAGCATGTTTAATCCATTCGAAACCGGAAATCATGCGGTTGTAAATTTGTTGCCGATGAACTTCCCATCCAGCCAACTTCTGCCCGGGGTTTCCGCGCCAGCCGTTGCATATCAGCACATCACAATTATGCTGTTCAGCTTTAGTGTAGCGATTAAAAATCATGTCGGGTGTGATGGCGTCATCGGCATCCAGCAGAATTAACCACTTCCCACGATGCGCTGCCAACCCGGTATTGCGCGCAATATAGACTCCGCTATTGGGTTGCTCAATAATGACCAACCTTTCATCCTGAATTGAATTAAGTATCTCGCGTGTCTTATCCGTTGAACCATCATTAATAACAATAAGTTCTAAATTTATACGCGTTTCCGCGAGAACACTCTCGACCAGATGACGTATGTTTTCTTCACCATTGTAGACAGGGATAATAACGCTGACTTCTATCGGCGGATGACTCATCTTCAACCTTTTAGCGAACACAAAGAATCAATACAATACTAAAAAACCAGGAAAAAAAAGGCCCAAATTCTGCTTTTGGGCCTTTTTACTGTTAATCCCAGCTAAGAATGACTTTGCCGGATTGACCAGAACGCATGGCATCGAAGCCTTGCTGGAAATCATCAATACCAAAACGGTGCGTGATAATCGGTGACAGATCCAAACCTGACTGAATTAATGCAGCCATTTTGTACCATGTCTCGAACATCTCACGCCCGTAAATTCCCTTAATGAACAGTCCCTTAAAGATGACTTTCGTCCAGTCGATAGACATGTCTGATGGCGGAATACCCAACATTGCAATGCGACCACCATGATTCATGGTGTCGAGCATGGTACGGAACGCTGGCGGAGCACCAGACATCTCCAGACCCACGTCGAAACCTTCGGTCATGCCTAATTCTTTCATGACATCGGTCAGGTTTTCTTTGCTGACGTTAACCGCGCGGGTGACACCCATTTCGCGAGCCAGCTCAAGACGGTACTCATTCACATCGGTGATAACGACATTACGCGCACCAACGTGTTTAGCGACAGCCGCCGCCATAATGCCAATTGGGCCTGCACCAGAAACCAGCACATCTTCGCCGACCAGGTCGAAAGACAGCGCGGTGTGAACAGCGTTGCCGAACGGGTCAAAGATAGAGGCTAAATCGTCGGAGATGTTGTCAGGAATTTTGAAAGCATTGAAAGCAGGTAGCACCAGGTATTCTGCGAAGCAGCCTGGACGGTTTACGCCAACGCCTGTCGTGTTACGGCATAAGTGAGTACGACCGGCACGGCAGTTACGGCAGTGGCCGCAAGTGATATGGCCTTCACCGGAAACACGATCGCCAATTTTAAAGCCTTTAACTTCCTGGCCAATACCAACAACTTCACCGACATATTCGTGGCCGACAACCATTGGAACCGGAATAGTCTTTTGTGACCATTCATCCCAGTTATAGATATGCACGTCGGTGCCACAAATGGCAGTTTTACGGATTTTGATCAGCAGATCGTTATGACCCATTTCTGGCTTGGGTGCATCCGTCATCCAGATGCCTTCTTCTGCTTTCAGTTTTGCTAATGCTTTCATGACCGCTCCCTTAGGCGATGACGCCCAACTGTTTGCCGATACGCGTAAATGCGCCAATCGCACGTTCAATTTGTTCAGTCGTGTGAGCCGCAGACATCTGAGTACGGATACGCGCCTGCCCTTTTGGAACCACCGGATAGAAGAATCCAGTGACGTAAATGCCTTCTTTTTGCAGCTCGCGAGCAAAGTTCTGCGCAACCACCGCTTCACCCAGCATTACAGGGATGATGGCATGATCGGCACCGGCCAGAGTAAAGCCAGCGGCAGTCATTTTCTCGCGGAACAAGCTGGCATTCGCCCACAGGCGATCGCGCATTTCAGCGCCAGTTTCCAGCATCTCCAGAACTTTAATGGATGCAGAAACAATAGCCGGAGCCAATGAGTTAGAGAAAAGGTACGGGCGCGAACGCTGGCGCAGCCATTCAATCACTTCTTTGCGACCTGCGGTATAACCGCCAGATGCACCACCAAGCGCTTTGCCCAATGTTCCGGTAATGATGTCTACACGATCCATCACGTTGCAATATTCATGCGTGCCACGACCGTTTTCACCCACAAAACCTACCGCGTGAGAATCATCGACCATGACCAGAGCATCATATTCGTCAGCCAAATCACAAACCCCATTCAGGTTCGCAATCACGCCATCCATAGAGAATACGCCGTCTGTTGCGATCATGATATGGCGAGCACCTGCCGCACGCGCTTCTTTCAGGCGGGCTTCGAGTTCTTGCATGTCATTGTTGGCGTAGCGATAACGCTTTGCCTTACACAAACGCACGCCATCAATGATAGATGCGTGGTTCAGCGCATCGGAGATAATCGCATCTTCCGGGCCAAGCAGTGTTTCAAACAGACCGCCGTTGGCATCAAAACACGAAGAATAAAGAATGGCATCTTCCATTCCGAGGAAGCCGGCCAGTTTGCCTTCCAGCTCTTTGTGGCTGTCTTGTGTTCCACAAATGAAACGCACAGAGGCCATCCCAAAGCCATGCGTATCCATGCCTTGTTTAGCAGCATTGATAAGCTCTGGGTGGTTAGCGAGGCCGAGATAGTTATTGGCGCAGAAGTTGATGACGTGACTACCGTCAGCAACGGTAATATCTGCTTGTTGAGCAGAAGTAATAATACGTTCTTCTTTAAACAACCCTTCCGCTCGTGCGGTTTCAAGTTGGGTTGTTAACTGTTGGTAAAAATCTCCGCGCATTGCGATTCTCCAGGCATGGCTAATTTCGGCACATATTACCCAAACCTATACCAGGACACGAGATGACGCTTCAATGAAATTGATTTTTGCAGCATAAATCACGAGTATCAGAAACTTCCTCTGATTAGGCGGGTCAATGAATGTAATGGTATGATAAGAGCCATTAGCGCGTGAGGTATCGTGCCTTACGGCCCTCTTTTTGTTTAAGGTTTCGCTCATGATTATTGTCACCGGCGGTGCTGGCCTTATCGGCAGCAACATCATTAAGTCCCTGAATGATATTGGCCATACAGATATTCTGGTGGTAGACAACCTGAAGGATGGCACCAAGTTCGCCAACCTCGTAGATTTAAATATCGCCGACTATATGGATAAAGAAGACTTCTTAATCCAGATTATGGCGGGTGAAGAGTTCGGCGATATCGAAGCCATCTTCCATGAAGGCGCATGCTCTTCCACCACCGAGTGGGATGGCAAGTACATGATGGATAACAACTATCAGTACTCCAAAGAAATCCTGCATTATTGCCTGGAACGTGAAATCCCGTTCCTGTATGCCTCTTCTGCTGCAACCTACGGCGGTCGCAATAGCGATTTCATCGAGTCGCGTGAATATGAGCAGCCGCTAAACGTTTACGGTTACTCGAAATTCTTGTTCGATGAATACGTGCGTCAAATCCTGCCAGAAGCAAATTCCCAGATTACCGGCTTCCGCTACTTCAATGTCTACGGACCACGTGAAGGCCATAAAGGCAGCATGGCGAGCGTTGCATTCCATCTGAACACCCAGCTCACCAACGGTGAAAATCCAAAACTGTTTGAAGGCAGCGACAGCTTTAAACGTGACTTCATCTATGTTGGCGATGTCGCCGCCGTTAACCTGTGGTTCTGGCAGAATGGCGTATCCGGTATTTATAACTGTGGTACCGGCCGAGCGGAATCTTTCCAGGCTATTGCCGATGCAGCGCTGGCGTTCCATAAAAAAGGCAGCATTGAGTACATTCCATTCCCGGAAAAACTCAAAGGCCGCTACCAAGAGTTTACTCAGGCTGATTTGACCAATCTGCGTGCCGCAGGGTACGACAAGCCATTTAAAACTGTTGCCGAAGGCGTAACAGAATATATGGCCTGGCTGAACCGTGACGCATAAGCAGGTAGCCTGACGCATGAAAATACTGGTGATTGGCCCGTCATGGGTAGGCGACATGATGATGTCGCAAAGTCTTTATCGCACGCTCAAGGCGCGCTATCCCCAGGCAATAATTGATGTGATGGCACCGGCCTGGTGCCGTCCATTATTATCACGTATGCCCGAAGTTAACGAAGCGCTGGCGATGCCACTCGGCCATGGTGCTCTTGAGATTGGTGAACGACGCCGTCTCGGACACGCGCTGCGCGAGAAGCGTTACGATCAGGCCTATGTGCTGCCAAATTCGTTCAAGTCCGCACTCGTCCCCTTCTTTGCCAATATTCCACAACGCACCGGCTGGCGCGGCGAAATGCGCTACGGATTGCTCAACGATGCGCGCGTTCTGGATAAACAAGCCTGGCCTTTGATGGTCGAGCGCTACATTGCTCTGGCTTATGAAAAAGGACGGATGCAGTCGGCAAAAGATCTTCCTCAGCCGTTACTGTGGCCCCAGTTGCAAGTTAACGATGGGGAAAAAGTTCAGGCGTGCGAAGCTTTTAGCCTCGATGCGCAACGACCAATTATTGGTTTCTGTCCTGGCGCTGAGTTCGGCCCAGCCAAGCGCTGGCCGCATTATCACTACGCGACTCTGGCCGGCAAACTCATTGATGACGGCTATCAAGTTGTCTTATTCGGTTCTGCTAAAGACAAAGACGCCGGGAATGACATCGTCGCCGCATTGACGTCGCAGCAGCAAGCGTATTGCCGCAATCTGGCGGGAGACACTGAACTTGAGCAAGCGGTTATTTTAATTGCGGCTTGTCAGGCCGTGGTTTCAAACGATTCTGGCTTGATGCACGTTGCGGCGGCACTTAACCGCCCACTTGTCGCGTTATATGGCCCGAGTAGCCCGGACTTTACACCGCCACTGTCCCATAAGGCACGGGTAATTCGTCTGATCACAGGCTACCACAAGGTGCGTAAAGGCGATGCCGCGGAAGGTTATCATCAAAGTTTGATTGATATAACGCCGGAGCGCGTGATTGAAGAGCTAACGGCTCTGTTACGAGCTGAGAAGGAAGCGTAATGCGGGTATTGATCGTAAAAACATCATCAATGGGTGATGTCCTGCACACGCTGCCAGCCTTGACGGATGCAATGCAGGCTATTCCTGGTATCCGCTTTGATTGGGTCGTTGAAGAAGGTTTCGCACAAATTCCCACCTGGCATCCCGCAGTAGATAAAGTTCTTCCCGTGGCGATCCGCCGTTGGCGTAAGAATTGGTTTTCAGCCCCGATAAAAGCCGAACGCAAAGCGTTTGTTCAGGCCTTACGCGCCGAGCAATACGATGCGATTATTGATGCGCAAGGTCTTATCAAAAGTGCAGCATTAGTAACACGAAAAGCGCGAGGAATTAAGCACGGTATGGGCTGGAGCAGCGCTCGTGAGCCACTGGCCAGTCTATTTTACAATCGTCGCCACTCAATCGCTAAACAACAACATGCTGTTGAGCGCACTCGAGAATTGTTCGCGAAAAGTTTGAACTACAAAAAGCCTTCATCACAGGGCGACTATGCTATTTCGGGTCATTTTCTAAATACTCCAAATACTGACAATGCCCGTTACGCAGTGTTTTTACATGCGACAACTCGTGATGATAAACACTGGCCAGAATCACACTGGCGAGAATTGATAGGAATGATGAAGGATTCAGGAATACAGATCAAACTTCCGTGGGGCGCTGCGCATGAGCAAGAACGAGCAAACAGACTGGCTGAAGGCTTTAGTTTTGTAGAAGTGCTGCCAAGAATGAGCCTGGAAGAAATTGCGCGGGTACTAGCAGGTGCGGAATTTGTGGTGTCAGTGGATACTGGTTTAAGCCATTTGACAGCCGCTCTGGATAGGCCAAATGTGACATTGTATGGCCCAACAGACCCAGGATTGATTGGCGGTTACGGACAGAATCAAGTGGTGTGCAGCTCGAAGACAGAGGATTTAAACGATCTCAATGCTAATGATGTCATCCATTCATTTTCTGTACTTAAGAAACACACTCTCGATTGAGTAACAGTATTCATAAATTTTTATTCCGTTAAGCACTCGAATTAATCCTTATATTTTATTGTAGGTCAAAAAAGTTATGACGAAGCTTGAGAAGTTAGATAACTTATTATATTACGTGATATTACTGTTTTGTATTACCTCTTTGATGTTCCTTCCTTTTGAACAAGGAACCTCAATGAAATTATTGAGAATCGCGGGACAAATTTCTTTACTACTTATAATACTGTCACCGACAAAGTATTTCAAAAGTGATGTGAAATATATTTCACTTTGTATTTTTACATTATCATTAATAACATTTACTTGGTTCCGCATTTATAAGAACTCAGAGTCTGAATATATTGGCGCTTATATAAACTATCGAGACTGGAGTCTTGCGGGTATTTTTTCGGCAATAACTTTTTTAGTTATCGCTAGCAAAAGACTTTACTCATCACAAATCAATAAAATACACTTAATTGTTTCTTTAGCTGTTAATATATCTTTGATTATATATGCGTATTATCAGTTCTTTGTGTTAAAGATGGAAAGAATACTCTTATCACTCGCCTATGGCCCTAATGCTACTGCTGCTGCATACATCATCTCTTTTGTATCTCTTTACGCTATGGCCTCAGTATCTTCGTCATTAAAAAAACATAAATTAGAAGCCCTAAGCGTATTATGGATACTTAACTATACTGCTCTTATTATGACAGGCACCAGAGCCGCAATTATAGCCTACCCAATTGCATTTGTTGTCATGTGCTATATGGAGTATAAAGACAAAAGAATACATATATCTAAGAAGTCATTATCAATACTATGCGTATTGCTAGCAATAATAATTGCTTCCATGGCAAAACCAATCATGTATAGAATCGACAACTTGCGGTCAGATTTAACACAGTATTCTCAAGATAATAGCAATACATCTGTTGGTGCGCGCTTTGCCATGTATAAAACTGGCTGGCTTTCATCCTACGATAATATTTTTGGTCAATCTCTCGAGCAAAGAAATGAAAAAATACAAATAATTGTTGAAAGTGACAAGAGTCTTTCCGCAGCATTGATATTTAAAAACGTACATCTTCACAATCAATTTATTGATACTCTTTCCACCATTGGCTGGGTCGGATTTATAATTGATTTACTACTCATTGTAAGCATTGCAAGGTTTGCCATGAGGAATAAACAATCCGTTCTATACGCATTCCTGATTCTATTCATCCTGTTTGGGATAAGTGATACATTAACATACGCGAAACCTATTCCTTTAGGCTGGTTGCTGCCACTAATGTTTATCTGCACATTGCATAAAAATAAAAAAGTATAGGCAATAAAAAAGCCACTCTTAATATTAAGAGTGGCTTTAAATTGAAATATCAAAAAAAATATACACTATTCAAATGAACCTAGCAGAACTCTAATCTTGTATCTGAGCCTCATTAGCCAGGCCATGATATTGCTACGTGTTTTAACTCTCAACTCTTTATTTTTTTCGATACGACTATTTTCTATATGAGAATTTGACTGGCAGACTAGGGGGTGAGTAACAATATCAGTAAAGTATATATGTGACATAACATTATTATCGAAAAGAATTTTTCTATCATCAATTAAAAAGAAACCATGTGTCTCAAATAACTTAATCGCTGCTCTGCAATAACGCTCGTCAACGATATAGCAACACGCACGGGTCACTTTGTGTTTTTTGTAAGTTGCTTTTCTAAATAAGACATTGCCAATATTAACCGTTTTAAAGAGACTTAGTCCAAATAATTGGTAATCTGAAGTTCCCTCTTGTCCGCCCAAGACATAAGATGTCCCCATGGTTAATAAGTTTCTATTCTGTGATAACGCACTTAATACCTGAGATAAACGTTCGTCGAATGTCACATCATCTTCCAGAATCAGCGCCCATTCCAAACTTTCGTCTATGATTTTTTGATACGCTTGTAAATGGCTCAATGTGCAGGCCATCTCAGGATCGGTCATTGACCCATAAGACGAATTACTATTAACACTGACATTATCTTTTATATTTTTATATGCATCTGTTCTGTAATCAACAGCATCAATAAAATCATACTGAATATTATATTGGTTCAACAATGATATTATTTTTTCTTTCCGATCAATATCATGTTTGAGTGAAATAATGAATATAGGGAAACACTCTTTAGTGTGATTCATTTATTGCTCTACAATTTGATTGTTTTATTTATTAATATATGACTTATATTTATATGCTATCACTGACTTTATTGCTTGAAGATACTTACCTTGATAAAGCTTATGCTTGTATTCCTCTTTATATTCAGATCTAGATTTTGCATCAAAATATGGATCATTTCTCCATGGTGTTAAAAAATAAATATCGCGAAAGAAAGAAGATGCCGGATAATCAGCCCAGGCATGCCATGGCTTCGTGACACCAGTATAATGGATGAACACAGTTGAATCGGAAATATATTGTTTGAAGTGATTTTTATCTTTAAACTCAAATTCTGATTTAAGTGAGTAAATTGTATTAAATCGTCTATCCAGATAAATTAAGTATCCCTGCAAAACAATGTTTAATGCATCCTGATCGGGATATTTTAGACGGACGGATGAACTCTCATCAAGAAGAAGTGAAAAGACTTTACTTGTTAACTGTTGAGATTTCCATTGTGTTAAGTTCACATACATGACGCCTGAATTAAAATACAGGTCTTTAAAGTCAATGTTCAAACGTTGATAAGTTTTTTCCTGGATAGATGGAACATCTGGTACGACGGCCCCATAATGCTCACCAAAATCGAGCGACACTAATTCATTAATACTTCCCTTACAAATAACATCAGCATCAAGATAGAGCAGAGAACTTATTTCTTGGGAAAGATAATCGAAAGCTAACAAACGATAATAAATAGAAACAGGCCAAATAGAGGTGCGTGGTAATTTGCTTAATAATGCACTATCAACTTCAAAGAGTTCGATTTTAATTTTATATTTTTTTGTTAACAGCTCAACTTTATCTAAAAACTCGATACTATAGACATCTGAAAAAATAAAGAAACGACAATTAATGGATTTATTATTTTCGGCAATAGAAGCAACTGATATAATTGTTCCAACTTGGTAGTTTACATCGGTACCATAGGCGATATTAAAACTTTCTCTTAGCTCAAATTGTTCGTGGCTATACTCTGTGATTTTTTTAGCACAATCTTTTAAGGTAATCATATTTATTTCCCACGAAAAACACGGAGACGGTTTTTTATCTTCCACGCCACACTATTTCTACGATGGAAAACTTTGAACAGAGAAAACCATTTGTTATCGCCAAGATAATTTAAACGTATGAGTTCTTTGTTTTTATAATAACACATTAAGAAAACCCCTTGATCATCATCAATGATTTTCCTTTGCAGCAAGTACCTTTGACAATTCCAGACTAATTTATGAAACTCACCCCAATGCTTAACTGAACCAACGATAGCACCACCGATAATAAAGACATTGTTATTAAATATACCCGACAAAACATCATTCATTGTCTTCAATGAAAATTGTTTACGGATCGTAAACAAATTAACCTTAGAGTCATCAAACGGATAATACCAGTTTTTGATACCATCAAGAGTCGCTGCTGAACGACAATAGCCAAAATCAACCCAAGCAACTAAGTTGTTTTTTATACTTCCTAATTTAATTGCCTGCATTACAAAATAAGATTTAAGATTGCATACAAGTGCATAATCGGGAGACCAGTATTCTGGGTTTTTTGCTTGCTGTGGAGATATTAATTTCTTAAATTCAGCATCATTCTGTATCTCAGTTATTTTTTTCCTGAACCTCCCAAAGGTGGTTCGCAAATCAACAGCAATAACTTTTGTTGGTTTTCCCGCTCTGATTTCCTGGATACGTTCAACAAGATCACTGGATGTAAAAACAATCATTTCATTATCCAGCGATGCTAAATTACTAAAGTTGCTTAGATATGTCTCAGCGGTCCTGTGAAGATAATTTGGATGTCCATTATCAACGGTCCAGTCACCTCGACCAATATCAAAAAAAGCGGTTACAATCGTTATAGACTTATTCATAAAGGTACCAACTAACTTATTATATTTAGAGGCAAAAATATTAAAATATAGATAAGGTTAGAATAATTTTTTAGCATAATAATTAATATAGCTATAGATACATTTTAAAATTAAGCCCTGCTTAAAGTAATGTTTTGCACTATATCTAAATTGATGACTAGTTGATGGTGATAGTAAACTAACTGACTGCCAGGGAGAGTTCTCTTTTGCTCTATTGAAATACTCAGATACAGGATAGTTCGCCCATATGTGCCATGGTTTGGTTGGACCAATATAATGGATAAACACACAAGAATTAGGAATGGGGTCAAAGACTTTATCTTTCTTCAACTCATAGTTAATACTGTATTGTGTATTAAACTTCCCATCGACAAAGCGGTCATTTCCAGCTAAGAGAATATTAAGAACATCCTGATCCAAATGCGTTATCTTCTTAACTGCTTCCGGATCCTTCAACATATCAATGGCGCGCGTTGAAATATTATATTTCGACCACGCTGGTAAATTGATTAATAAAAATCCAGCATTAAAATAACCATTAATGAGCTTTGGAGTATCTAATGTAATTGATCTTTTTTTCCACCACTCGATATCACCTTCTGCAACAACAGCGGCAATTTCACTCTCATCAAAGCTAAGGTCGATTAATTCCTGGACAGAACCTTTACATACTATATCAGCATCAAGGTACAATATTTTATCAATTTTCCCGAAAAAATAATCTGCAATTATAAATCTAAAATAAGTTGCATAGGTCCAATTCTTTGTACTTGGCAATACCTTTAATTTCTCACAGTTAATTAAATAAACCACAATTCGAGAATTATATTGAGCCGCTAATGCATCAAATTTTTCACGGTCATTATCAGAAAAGTAATCAGTGAAAATGTGAAAAACAAATTTACTCTCAGGGTTTGATAATAAGACCGATGCTATAGAAATACCGCAACCGAACAGGAAATTTTTATCAATCCCGTAGGAGATATGAAATGAATTAGCATCATTTTTATCAGTGCAATGATCGAACTCTAACTTAGTGAGAATGACATCTTCTTCCGCAAAGTAATCTTGGCTCATATCGAACTCTTATTCTTAATAGATGATATTATTTCATTCATATTTTTATGATAAACCTCAGAATAAAACATTGAGATAGAATGCTTAACAGCCTGGCTGTCAAATACAATCAGATGGTTAACCTGTTGGTTTAAATGAAATATAAACTTATTTAATTCAGATGGTGGATAAAGGAAGCCATTGACCCCTTCCTTAATAATATCTTCAGGACCCGCAGTACAATTTGCGCTGATGCATGGAATGCCGTAGGACATAGCTTCGAGTAGTACCATTCCGAAACCTTCAAACGATGAAGTTAATAAGAGAGCACTCACTTTTTGAATTTCGTTCTGCACAAGCTCCCAAGGCTTTTCCTGCCAACCATGCCAAATTATCTTGTCATCAATTTGCAGTTCGCGGCCATAGGACTGGCATTTTTGGAAATCTGAGCCATCACCAATGACATGTAATTTCCATGGCCCATCGACACTTGCCAGCCCATCAAGTAAGTCTTTAATTCTTTTTTGACCCTCAAACTTCATTCGGCCCATATATAGAAAAGTTGCGACTTCATTTTCTGCCGGTGCCGGGATCGTAATATTCTGTCTGGTGACGGGGTTATAAATAAGGCTGATCCTTTTTTCCGGTACGCCTCTGGCAAGTATTTGTTTTTTTATACCCGTACTAATTGCTAAATGATGATCTGCATATACTACACATTCCGCATGCTTTTTATGGTCAAGTGAAAAATGCGGCCACGAAAATAGAACAAATGATTGCTGGCTCTTGAGTCTCGCTTTGCTTGCTAACATGCATGACAGAACATCAATGCAAATAACAACATCTGGTTTGTTATTTTTTAACCAGCGGTCGAAATTGTTAATATGTTTTAGTCGACGAAAAAAACTGAGCTTAATCTTTGAAAATGAACAAGTGTAATCAATTCCCTGTAACCACTTCTTATCCATATTGTCATTACGACAAAAAAAGAACATTTCGCAGCTATCGGGCATATCTTTATTTTTTAATGAAAGTATAACATCTCTAATTACGGTTTCCATTCCACCAAAACCAGAGACAGCCTCTCCAACAAATGCAATTTTCATTGATTCATCACTTATTTTGATTAAAGCGATTTACGTATTGTTCGTTCACGAATACGTTGAGCTTTTATTTCAGTTTGCTGAAGTAAATCGCTTTCTTTGGAAAAAATATCGCGCAATGGCTGCATGAAATAGGTGGAAAGGAAACGGTAACGATCGCGTTGAGTTAGCCCGATATTCAATGATGAAAAATACAAACCAATTAAATCTTTATCCCGCCAGCGCTTTGGTACCGAGCTTCTAATTTGTGCACGATGGAGATCAATAACTGAGATTTTCAGGTTGTCTTCATCTCCTGCAAAAGGGAGATGTAGTAGAAAATGGCAGATATAGCAGTCACGGTGATTAACTCCACCCTGATGCATTTTGCGAACCATTGTTGCAACCCTATCAATCAGCATTCGCTTTGTACGTGGCGAGGGCGGGTTAGTTGCCCAGTCGGCACAATAATCTTCCAGACTTATTGTCGGTGTAAGATCTTCAGTAATAATGAAAGATTCTTTATTGATTGGGTTTAATCCCTTCTCTCCGAAGCCAACTCCATGCATGGTATCAACATCTAATTCATAGAGTCGGTGTATTGCCTTCCATTCCCGATCGGCACCTAATACCGGCATGCGCAAGGTGATAAGGTTTTTCACCACTTCTTTAAATGCAGTGCCTCGATGCCATTTCAGAAAGTAACTTTTCCCAGCTAACTCAAACCGTAATGTGCGGCGAGTTTCAAGCTCCCGGAAAACTTCACCCTGCAATTTTGCAACTTCAGCAAAGGGATCTTTTCCACGCCATAAGGTTACAAGTGGTTCTTTCAACTCAACCATTAACTTTACCCGTAATAATATCAGCGGCCTTTTCAGGCAAGCTGTAGATATCTTGCGTATCTGCATAGTGGCGTGCATTTGCCGCCCACTCATTCAGGCGCTCGCGTTCTGTTAATGCTGTATACAACGCACTGTTCAATTTTCCCTGATCAAACGGCTCGTTTATGACAACACCGCATTCCGCAGCCGCAATATGATGCCCGTAGCCGCACACTGAAGTCGTAATGACTGGTAAACCTGCAGCAATCGCTTCCAACAGCACAATCCCTGCAGCTTCTTGATACGCCGGATGTATAAGCACATCGGCCGCAGCCATCAATTCAGCCACATCGTTACGCCCGGCAAAGAAATGGACGTTTTTATGGACACCAAGTTTTTCTGCCAGAGCTTCATAGCGTCCTGGTTTATCCTGACCAACGACCATTAATACGGTGTTATCCCGGACCTTTTCAGGTAGCGACGCCAGTGCATTAATCGTTCTATCAACACCTTTGCGACGAAAATCTGAACCGACCTGTAACATCAGATTTTGTTGCTCGCTAATTCCATTTTTTTCACGATACCGCGAGCGGCTACCGGGTGCCTGTTGGTTATATTTGCGATCGGGGTAAATACCTGGCGGCAGAATATGAAAACGCTCAGATTCAGTGTGATAGTGTTTTTGAAAATCGGCTATCTGCTTGTCTGTTAACATTAATAACTGAGTGGGTTTGCCGTGCTCAAAAACTTCGCGTTCAAACTCAGCATAATGCCGATAGCGGGATGTCAGGCGATAAAAGAATCCTTTTTCCTGAGCCACCTTTTCGGCATAACAAACATCAGCAGCGTAATAGACATCCAGACCAGGCATTTTATTAAAACCGACAACCTTATCTACAGCATGTTGCTGAAGATGAGCCTGCACCCAACGATAATATTCAGCATTACGTCCGTGGTTTGTACGGGAAGTAACCGGCACCGTAATTAATTCAAATTCTGTTGGGTGCTCACCTTCCCAGGATTGCGTGTAAACACGCACGTGATGACCGCGAGAAGCAACCGTTTGGGCGATGCGCATAAAATCACGCTGCAAGCCGCCAAACGGAAAATATTTATACAAACAAAAGGCAATAATCATACTGACCCGCTCGTTTTAATGTCATTCGCCGCATCGGGTAACATCCTTTCAGTGGCAGCAATGACATCTTCAGCTGGAATGACTGACATGTATTTCTTATTTCGGTCAAGCTCGTCGCGGACAGGCATTGGCTCATAGTCACCCGCCCAAAACTGAATCACATTATTTGACCATGGGCGCCAGAAAACATGGTCGGTAGCCCCAAAAAGGCAAATGATGGGGGTTTTTACCGCCGCGGCAATATGACCCGGAGCGGAATCGACACCGATAAATAGATCTGCATGGTCAATGAGGGCGGCTAATTCAGGGAATCGTGTTTTCCCCGCAAGAGCTGTCACTGGTCTCAATTGACATCCCCGAGCAATATCTTCCACACATTCTAAATCTTCAGCAGAAGGGCCAGATGTTAAAACTACGCTGTAACCTCTGGCCTGTAATGCATCAATGACTTTTGAGAATTTATCGTTGTCCCAACATTTGAATTGCTGGCGTGCAGTGGGCTGAATGACAACATAGTGGTTATCGACACCTACATCTTTCAACAAACTTTGCATTTTGACCCAATTTTTAGGGTCATAAGGCATTGTCGTTTCTTTGCAGATATCTGTTATTCCCAATGGGGTCACAACAGATAAATTACGTTCTACGATATGCTCGCCTGAAATGGGCGCCAGATGAGTAAAACTATTTTTCCAGAAAGCCGATTGTCGGTAGCTATAGTCCTGGGAAATGCTCATTTTTGCGTTCAGGAGACGCACAAAAAACGGAACAACCCTTTGATCAGTAAGGTTGATAACCAAATCATATTTATTGGCGCGTAGTGTTTTTAAAAGGAACAGGAAATTCTGAATTTTGGTTATAGAACCAGCGCCTTTATTACTCAGCCCATACAGCATGTTTATTTCTGAATTTTCAGACAGTATGGGGATCGTATCCTGATATAGAAGCACATCAATCTTCGCTTCCGGGTAGTTTCTTTTTAGCGTGCTAATGACCGGAGTCGTCAGCAGCATATCCCCATGAAAACGCATCTTAATGACTAAAATTCTTCTAAATGATGGTTTTTCCACGCGCAGCTCTTAATTGTTGATAATGCTAAAGATATCAAATTTGCACGCTACCGCCCCAGGCTCAACAGCTACCCGAAGACTGAAAACGCACTCAATTTTTCGCAATAGTGTACCATTTCTTAATGTGTGATCCGATACGAATGTTTTTTCACCTATAAAGATAAAAATCACATCTATTACAATAAGATAAACGAACGCATCAATAGATACGCATCTCGTTAATTATCTGGAAAGCAAGTGATAAAACCCTTCAACTATTTCTGTAAAAATCCAAATATTTAATAATATTGAAGCTTTTTAACGCCAGTTTGCGCGATTTAAAGCAAATGGGGCAAAAGTGTTGGTAAAGCCGCAGTTAAATACATAGAATCCCCAGCACATTCATAAGTCAGTTACGTCCAATGCTCCAGTTGTTTTACACCACACTTTTCTATCTCATTCAGCCACTCATTTGGGTGCGCTTGTGGGTGCGTGGTCGTAAGGCTCCTGCGTATCGTAAACGTTGGGGTGAGCGCTACGGTTTTTATCGTAAGCCGCTAAAGCCTGGCGGCATTATGTTGCACTCCGTTTCCGTCGGCGAAACGCTGGCGGCTATACCGCTGGTCCGTGCACTCCGTCATCGCTACCCAGAATTACCGATAACCGTAACAACAATGACACCGACCGGCTCTGAACGAGTCATGTCAGCATTTGGCGGTGACGTCCAACATCTTTACCTGCCTTATGATCTCCCCGGCTCGCTTAATCGCTTTCTTGATAAGGTAGACCCTAAACTGGTTCTGATTATGGAAACCGAGTTATGGCCGAACCTTATATCAGCATTGCATAAACGCCATATTCCGCTAGTCATTGCCAATGCACGATTGTCTGCTCGTTCAGCTGCGGGCTATGCCCGGCTGGGCAAATTCATTCGTTCATTATTACGCCGCATCACACTCATTGCGGCTCAGAATGAAGAAGATGGCGAGCGTTTCATTGCTTTAGGCGCAAAACGCAGCCAGTTAACCGTCACTGGCAGCCTCAAATTTGATATTTCAGTAACGCCACAACTCGCTGCTCGCGCCGTCACACTGCGCCGCCAATGGGCACCTCATCGCCCTGTGTGGATTGCAACCAGCACGCATGAAGGTGAAGAAAACGTGGTGCTAGATGCACATCAGATGCTTCTAAAACAGTTCCCAGATTTGCTGCTGATACTGGTTCCTCGCCATCCTGAACGTTTCCCTGATGCGATTAATCTGGCTCGCCAGAAAGCGTTAAGCTTTATTACTCGTTCTTCTGGTGATGTTCCTTCTGCCAGCACTCAGGTTGTCATTGGCGATACCATGGGCGAGCTTATGCTGTTATATGGAATTGCTGACCTTGCGTTTGTCGGCGGCTCGCTGGTTGAACGCGGTGGACATAATCCTCTTGAACCAGCAGCTCACGCGATTCCTGTGTTGATGGGCCCACATACCTTTAACTTTAAAGATATTTGCGCCCGACTGTCACAGGCAAGCGGCCTGATCACCGTGACGGATACCGCTTCTTTGACTAAAGAGATTAGCTCTTTACTTACTGACGAAGATTATCGAAACTTCTATGGTCGCCATGCAGTGGAAGTGCTCTATCAAAATCAGGGCGCCCTACAACGTTTGTTGCAACTGCTGGAACCCTATTTGCCACTCAAAGCACATTAAGGTCTGACATGCAAAAGCGGGCTATCTATCCAGGAACTTTCGATCCAATCACCAACGGCCATCTGGACATCGTGACTCGCGCATCGAAGATGTTCGATACCCTAATTCTGGCAATTGCTAACAGCCCCCACAAAAAAACCATGTTCACCCTTGAAGAAAGAGTGCATCTTGCGCAAGGCGCTATAGCCCATTTGCCTAATGTAGAAGTGGTCGGATTTGGCGATCTGATGGCGAATTTCGCCAAAACTCAACAAGCAAATATTCTGGTAAGAGGGTTACGTACAGCGGCTGATTTCGAGTATGAGATGCAACTGGCTCATATGAACCGTCACTTAATGCCAGAGCTGGAAAGCGTCTTCCTGATGCCATCAAAAGAGTGGTCTTTTGTCTCTTCATCATTGGTGAAAGAAGTCGCGCGCCACGCAGGTGACGTCGCACACTTCTTACCAGAACAAGTACACCAGGCGTTGCTTGAAAAACTAAAGTGATTATTTCTGGCAATGGCGGCAATAAAAAGTGCTGCGTTGCCCATGCTTGCTGATGACAATTGGCGCACCGCACACCCGACACGGTTCCCCTGTGCGGCCATAGACCTGTAGTTCCTGAGCGAAATATCCAGGTTTACCGTCCGACTGTAAAAAATCCTTCAATGTCGTCCCACCTTGTTCAATCGAACGTAGCAGTACGGCTTTAATCGTTTTGACCAGTAATTCGCATTCGTTTTTTGACAACGACTGAGCAGCACGGTCAGGGTGAATTCCCGCAGCAAATAACGATTCGCTGGCATAAATATTACCGACACCGACGACCAGCTTGTTATCCATCAGCCAGGGCTTAATCGCCATTTTCTTTTTCGCGGATTTTTCACGCAGATACTCAGCCGAAAATTCGTCGCTTAAAGGTTCCGGCCCAAGATGCGCCAGAACATTACTGCCCTCTAGCTCTTTCGCCCACAGCCAGGCACCAAAACGGCGCGGATCGGTATAACGTAGTACTTTGCCATTGCTCATGACCAAATCCACGTGGTCATGCTTTTCAGCGGGATAATCTTCAGGGAGGATGCGTAAGCTGCCAGACATTCCGAGATGGATAATAATCCAACCGTCCGGAAGCTCCAGCAGAAGGTATTTAGCGCGGCGCTGTACGCTCAGAACAGGTTTATCGCTAAGCGCATGAATTTCATCAGAGACAGGCCAACGCAGACGGCCATTTCGCACAATCGCATGCAGAATGGTTTCGCCAACCAAATGCGGTTCAATACCTCGGCGACTGGTTTCTACTTCAGGTAATTCAGGCATCTCTCCTCCAGGCTCAAAACCCTAAAACAAAAAAACCCCGCCGAAGCGAGGTTTTCATCAAAGATACTAAAATTATTTAATTTTAGCTTCTTTGTACAGTACGTGTTGACGGACAACTGGATCGAACTTTTTCAGTTCCAGTTTTTCCGGCTTAGTACGCTTGTTCTTCGTGGTGGTATAGAAGTGACCAGTACCAGCAGAAGAAACCAGCTTGATCTTCTCGCGAACACCTTTAGCCATGACTTAGTTCCTCTTAGTACTTCTCGCCACGGGTACGCATATCGGCCAAGACCGTTTCGATACCCTTCTTATCAATTACACGCATACCTTTAGCAGATACACGCAGTGTGACAAAACGCTTCTCGCTCTCAACCCAAAAACGGTGAGAGTGCAGGTTCGGCAGGAAACGGCGTTTGGTCGCGTTCATTGCGTGGGAACGGTTATTACCGGTCACCGGACGCTTGCCAGTAACTTGGCAGACTCGGGACATGTCTATTCTCCAAAAATCAAATTAGCTCGAGCTTCGTATAGGGTTATGGCGCCTCGTCAGGCCGCAAGCCTGGTCCCTGGCGGTTCAATGTGAACCACAGTGCCAGGCGCATAATGCCAAAACCCGAGATTCTCAAAGGTGGCGTAGTATACGCTGCATAACGCATGTGCTCAAGTCCCGAACAGACAAAGATCCCCAAGGATCGCCTAATTCGTTCTAAATCCACCCACGTTCGGCAAAAGAAACGTACTCTCCACGGCCAATAACAAGGTGATCGAGCACTTGTATTTCCATAAACAGGCAAACTTTTATGATGCGTTCGGTAATAACACGATCAGCTTTGCTCGGTTCTGCTCGACCAGACGGGTGATTATGCGCGAGTATTAACGCCGCTGCATTGGATTTCATCGCTTCGCGCACAATTTCTCTTGGATGGACCTCTACATGGTTCAGCGTTCCAGAAAACATTGGGCAATGTTTAATCACCCGATGCTGGTTATCCAGAAAAATCACCATAAAGATCTCGCGTTCTGCATTCGTCAATTGGCTCTGGATAAACTCCCTGACTGATTCTGGTCCTTTAAGGGTTAGTTCTTCAACTCCACGCGAATAGTAATAACGCCTCGCCAACTCCGCAATGGCGTTGAGTTGCGTATATTTCGCTGCACCAATGCCCTTCACTTCCTTGAATTGTGAGTAATCTGCCGACAACAGCCTGCTAAGTGAACCGAACTGGTCCAGCAAATTGTGTGCGAACGCGAGTACATTCATATTATTGCAGCCAGTGCGTAAAAAGAGTGCCAAAAGCTCCACATCGGATAATGCGCTGGCACCAAATTTCAACAGCTTTTCACGCGGCATACTCGCCTTATCCAATTCCATTATTTCTTCCACCAGAACCTCCTTGCCCTTCTCTGGCCGTCATTGTGCACAACTCATCAAACACATTCGACATGCAGATTTCCTCCATGCGGGATGTCTCGCAAACAGCAAAAAGTCGATACCGAATGAGTGTGGTAAAATAGCCAGATGACTGTGACTTCTGGTGGAAAAATCATGATGGGGCTTTCTGGCAAAAAAATTGTTCTGGGTGTGAGCGGCGGAATCGCTGCCTATAAGACACCAGAGCTGGTACGCCGTCTGCGTGAACGCGGCGCGGAGGTTCGAGTGGTTATGACAGAGGCAGCCAAAGCCTTTATTACGCCTCTGAGTTTACAAGCCGTGTCGGGATATCCTGTGTCAGATAGCTTGCTGGATCCCGCAGCAGAAGCGGCAATGGGTCATATAGAATTAGGAAAATGGGCAGATTTAGTCATCCTGGCACCTGCCACAGCGGATTTAATTGCTCGCATTACCGCAGGCATGGCAAATGACCTTGTGAGTACAATATGTCTCGCAACCCCCTCTCCCGTTGCGGTCGTGCCTGCCATGAATCAGCAAATGTACCGGGCAACTGCAACTCAGCACAATCTTGAAACTCTCGCTTCGCGCGGTTTACTGATATGGGGTCCAGATAGCGGCAGCCAGGCCTGTGGCGATGTCGGCCCGGGTAGAATGCTTGACCCTTTAACGATTGTTGAAATGGCAGCTCAACATTTTTCTGTCATCAAAGATCTGCAACATCTTAATGTCATGATTACTGCAGGCCCGACCCGTGAACGTCTGGACCCGGTGCGCTACATCACCAATGATAGCTCAGGCAAAATGGGCTATGCGATCGCAGCGGCAGCGGCTGCACGTGGTGCAAATGTGACATTAATCTCTGGCCCAGTTTCTTTGCCTACTCCAGCCTGGGTAAAACGTGTTGATGTCACCACCGCTCTGGAAATGGAAGCCGCAGTGCAACAACATGTTCAGACGCAACAAATTTTCGTTGGCTGTGCGGCTGTTGCAGATTATCGTGCCGCAACCGTTGCAGACGAAAAAATCAAAAAGCAAGGCGATGAAATTACAATAAAAATGATAAAAAACCCGGATATTGTTGCCGGTGTCGCAGCACTTTTAACTCATCGTCCTTATGTTGTTGGGTTTGCCGCCGAAACAAATAATGTGGAAGAATACGCCCAGCAAAAACGCCTGAGTAAAAACCTCGACCTGATTTGTGCAAATGATGTTTCACAAGCAGGACAGGGATTTAACAGCGAAAACAATGCATTACACCTTTTCTGGCAGGATGGAGATAAAGTCTTACCTCTTGAGCGTAAGGAACTCCTTGGCCATCTTTTACTGAACGAGATAGTTACCCGTTATGATGAAAAAAATCGACGTTAAGATTCTGGACCCACGCGTTGGCCAACAGTTCCCACTGCCGACTTATGCAACTTCCGGCTCTGCGGGTCTTGATCTACGTGCCTGCCTGGATGACGCCGTAGAGCTAGCTCCTGGTGTCACCAAGTTGATTCCAACGGGGCTGGCTATCCATATCGCCGATCCGTCTCTGGCGGCAGTCATTCTGCCTCGTTCAGGTCTTGGTCATAAGCATGGCGTAGTTTTAGGCAACCTTGTTGGGCTGATAGACTCCGATTACCAGGGTCAGTTGATGGTTTCAGTCTGGAACCGTGGACAAGACCACTTCACTATTGAACCCGGTGAGCGTATTGCTCAAATGGTATTTGTGCCTGTCGTACAGGCTGAATTCAACCTGGTTGAAGATTTTGACTCCAGCGACCGCGGCGAAGGTGGTTTCGGCCATTCAGGCCGTCAGTAACTTCGTTTATACACGTAACCCCACAGCGTAAAAAATGTGAAAAAACCGCAAACTTTAAGTTTGCGAGCGCTGTGTGGCTACTTGCCTGACAAGTGCGTTATTTCAGGGGTATTTTAGAACATGGCAGAAAAACAAATTGCGAAACGGAATCGTCGCGAAGAAATACTTCAGTCTCTGGCCCAAATGCTTGAATCCAGTGATGGCAGCCAACGAATCACAACCGCCAAGCTTGCGGCGACTGTTGGTGTTTCCGAAGCAGCACTTTATCGACATTTTCCTAGTAAAACGAAGATGTTCGATAGCCTTATCGAGTTTATTGAAGACACTCTGATTACCCGTATCAATCTTATTCTGAAAGATGAGAAAAATACCCACGCACGTTTACGTTTAATCGTTCTCTTGATTCTGGGATTTGGCGAACGTAACCCTGGCCTGACTCGCATTCTGACCGGTCATGCATTGATGTTTGAACAAGACCGACTGCAAGGCCGGATCAATCAGCTTTTTGAGCGCATCGAAGTCCAGTTGCGCCAGGTCATGCGCGAAAAAAAGATGCGTGAAGGAGAAGGTTTCATCACAGATGAATCACTGCTGGCAAGTCTTCTTCTGGCATTTTGTGAAGGGACGCTGTCGCGTTTTGTGCGTAGCGAGTTCCGCTATTTACCGACCGATGATTTTGATACCCGCTGGCCACTGGTTGCCGCACAGCTTCGTTAATTGAAAAGGGCCTTAAAAGGCCCTTTTTCTTATACGCCGTACTGAGTACGGTAATCCTGTACAGCCGCTAAATGCACGGCCATCTCAGGTTTTTCTTCCAGATATTCAACCAGGTCTTTCAGAGTGATGATTGAGATCACTTTGCACTGGTAATCACGCTCAACTTCCTGAATAGCTGAAATTTCGCCACGGCCACGTTCCTGGCGGTCAAGAGAAATTAGCACACCCGCCAGAGAGGCATTGTTCGCCGCAATGATTTCCATTGATTCACGAATTGCCGTCCCTGCGGTGATCACATCATCCACCAGCATCACGCGCCCTTGCAGTGCACTACCGACCAGATTACCGCCTTCACCATGATCTTTTGCTTCTTTGCGGTTAAAGCAATATGGCAGATCAAGCTCGTGATGTTCGGCCAACGCAACAGCCGTAGTCGTCGCAATTGGAATCCCTTTGTAAGCCGGCCCAAACAGCAAATCAAACTCAATCCCCGAATCAACTAACGCGGCGGCATAAAAACGCCCCAACAGTGCCAGGTCGCGCCCGGTATTGAACAGCCCTGCATTGAAGAAATACGGGCTGGTGCGGCCAGATTTCAGCGTGAATTCGCCGAACTTAAGGACCTGCTTGTTAAGCGCAAACTCAATAAACTGGCGCTGATACGGTTTCATGGATTTGCTCCTATAAATTTCATTTATACATTTACCTGAAATAATTCGAGTTACGTCATGGCGAGCGAATACTGCCAACGACAATGAAGCCTGAAGTATCACGGGTATAAAAAAGGCGACTCTCAGAGTCGCCTAAAATTAATTCTCTAACGCCGCCTTCTGCGCCGTTACGATTGATTCAATTCCCCCTCGTGCCAGCGCCAGTAGCGCCAACAACTCTTCATGGGTGAACGGCTCGCCTTCTGCGGTGCCCTGAACCTCAATCATGCGTCCATCTTCCATCATCACGACGTTCATGTCGGTTTCTGCTGCAGAATCTTCAACATATTCCAGGTCGCACAGAGCTTCGCCTTTAACGATACCGACTGATACCGCTGCAACCATACCTTTCATTGGGTTGGTTTTTAATTTCCCAGCAGCAACCAGTTTGTTCAGAGCATCAGCCAGCGCAACACATGCACCCGTAATAGATGCTGTGCGAGTGCCACCGTCTGCCTGCAAAACATCGCAGTCCAGAGTAATGGTGTATTCGCCCAAGACTTTCAAATCCACTGCTGCCCGCAGTGAACGAGCAATCAGGCGCTGAATCTCAAGAGTACGGCCGCCCTGCTTACCTTTTGCTGCTTCACGAGCATTACGGCTATGGGTTGCACGCGGCAACATACCATATTCAGCAGTGATCCAACCTTGACCCTGGCCTTTCAGAAAGCGCGGAACACCCTCTTCAACGGTGGCGGTACAAAGTACTTTAGTATCGCCGAACTCGACCAGCACGGAGCCTTCTGCGTGTTTGGTGTAATTACGGGTCAGGGTGACTGGGCGCACTTGATCGACGCTACGACCTGATGGACGCATGGGGTTATCTCCGGCTAAAACGAATGTGGCTGCGCATTATACGGACTTCGCTCGCTTATTCCTATCCTGTCAGGCCGGGCATGGCTATAATCCCCACATCTATTACAGAATACGGTTACGAAATATGATCCGCAGTATGACCGCCTATGCCCGACGTGAAGTTAAAGGCGAATGGGGCAGCGCCTCCTGGGAGTTACGTTCGGTAAACCAGCGTTATCTCGAAACTTACATCCGCATGCCGGAGCAATTCCGTAGCCTCGAACCTGTGGCACGCGAGCGTATTCGTACCCGCTTAACCCGTGGGAAAGTCGAATGTAACCTGCGTTTCGAGCCCGATACTCGCTCTCAAAGCTCTTTGCTGCTCAACGAAAAATTGGCTAAACAGCTGGTTGAAGCAGCGAACTGGGTAAAAATGCAAAGCGACGAAGGCGAAATCAACCCGGTTGATATTCTGCGCTGGCCTGGTGTGATGTCTGCTCAAGAGCAGGATCTCGATGCCATTACCGCTGAAATCCTTGCCGCATTGGACGGCGCGCTGGACGACTTCATTATTGCGCGTGAAACAGAAGGTCAGGCACTGAAAGAACTTATCGAGCAACGCCTTGAAGGTGTGAGCGGTGAAGTCGTTAAAGTTCGTGCGCAAATGCCAGAAGTTCTGAAATGGCAGCGCGAGCGTTTAGTTGCCAAACTTGAAGACGCTCAAGTTCAGCTTGAAAATAACCGTCTTGAACAAGAACTGGTGTTAATGGCGCAGCGTGTAGATGTCGCTGAAGAGCTTGACCGCCTCGAAGCGCACGTTAAAGAGACGTACAACATTCTGAAGAAAAAAGAAGCTGTTGGCCGCCGCCTCGATTTTATGATGCAAGAGTTCAACCGCGAGTCGAACACCCTGGCGTCAAAATCTATCAATTCAGATGTCACCAATTCAGCTATTGAATTGAAAGTGCTGATTGAGCAGATGCGCGAGCAAATCCAGAACATTGAGTAATGTTCATATTGAACTTTAAGCCCGCGCCATGCGGGCTTTTGTTAGTTGAGCTCTCTTTAAGCAATAATTTAACTAATCCATTTTAAATCCATCCAGCAATAAAAACCCATATATAACTGCCGATAAAAACATTCTTGCATTAGTAAATGTTATCGAAACCGCTTCGCTTTAAAAAAACTCAATCGTGATGTCATTCGCAAAACGTTACCCTCCCAGCGTTTAAATTGGGGGTATCAATGCTGTTACATATTCTTTATTTGGTCGGCATTACTGCCGAGGCAATGACTGGCGCGTTAGCAGCTGGCCGCCGTCGTATGGATACTTTCGGTGTGATTATCATCGCAACAGCCACGGCTCTTGGGGGTGGCTCAGTACGCGATATCCTCCTGGGGCACTACCCTCTGGGTTGGGTGAAGCATCCTGAATATGTCATCATTGTTGCCGTCGCGGCGGTACTCACAACAGTGTTTGCTCCTGTAATGCCTCACCTGCGCCGTCTTTTTCTGGTGCTAGACGCCCTGGGCCTGGTGGTGTTCTCGATCATCGGTGCGCAAATTGCGTTGGATATGGGGGAAGGGCCAATCATCGCAATAATTGCAGCCGTGGTAACGGGTGTGTTTGGCGGTGTACTACGCGACATGTTCTGTAAACGCATCCCACTGGTATTTCAGAAGGAATTGTATGCAGGCATTGCGTTCGCCTCTGCGGTGCTTTACATCGTTTTGCAGCACTACGTTTCCAACCAGGACGTCGTTATCATTTCCACATTGATATTTGGATTCACCACGCGTTTGCTGGCATTGCGCCTGCGCCTTGGCTTGCCCGTGTTTCATTACAAGCACGCGGATCACTAATTGCTAAACCCCTGAATTCCCTGCTGCGCCAGAAAAGCCGCAAGGGCCGCGATTTGGGGGTGATTCACAAACTCCACCAACTTTTTAGCTCTCCCGGGACCAATACCGGGAAGCTTTTGCCAGTTTAGTTCATCCCGGGCGACTAAATGCAGCCATTGTGAATCCGGCATTGTCGTGAGTACTGCTCTTGGTAGCGGCAGACCAAATGCCATCAACCATTGTTTAAACGGCAACTGCCGTGTTTTCGTGAATTGCTGCCAAAGTTGCACGGTTTTAGCTGAAGAGAAACCGCTAATTTTTGATAACTCTTCCTGCGTGAGCGCCAACCAGGAAAAGATATGTTCCAGGCTCAATTTTTGTTGAAGTTGCTGCCATGAACTTACGCTCACACCATTTATATTCAGAACAGCGGGAGAGCTTATCCATGCCAGTCGAGCAATAAACTGCTCACGGCACCGGGTTTCGAAATACAAGCAACTTAAAGGCGTAATCATCTCTTTTGATGGAGGTTGCGGCTTATTACGCTGACTGACGCGCCAAACCACTTCATCAACTCGTGGAATCCCTTGCCCAGCAAGACTCACCATCACCTGATCACCAGGCGCGATATCCATAGTCTGCCAACGTTTAACTGAACCGATGTTGACGCGCTTAACTTGTTTATCATCAATCTGTAAAGGGTTCAGGTTTAGGACAACGGCAATTTTTCCAGTGCGTCCAATCGAGAATTGAACATCTTTAACTTCTGCAAGTTGCTGTGCAGGTGGAAACTTCCAGGCTATCACCCATGTCGCTTTACCAGGAAGCCAATGCTTTCCAGCTGGTTCCTGGGATTGGCGAATGACAATCCCATCCGTCACAAACGGTAGGGAGCCCGCAAACCAGGACTCCCGTAGTGTGGTGATATCGCTCATGGATTTAATAGGTTTTGACCATGTTTTAGTCAGTGAGAAACCTGCTTTCTCAAGCGAGTTTAGCTTTTGGTTCATATCAGCGGGGCCATCAGGCCACGCCCAAATAAATATCCCCAATTCCTTGAGTAATCCCGCATCCCCCTTGCGCATCATGGCACCGGCGGCTTTTCCCCTGGCACTGATACTCCCCATTGTTTTCTGTACATGATTTTCCCTTTTCAAGAAAACCTCTCCCTGTAAAACACTGTTAGCCAGCGGACCGGAAAGCATTTTAGGAATGGCATCAATCATTTTGGCTTTTGCCGTCCAGTCCTGTCCTTTCTCGCCATCGCCACGGCTAAGGAGTTTGAGCAAACGACCCTGTTGATAAACCAGTGTTACCGCAACGCCATCCACTTTGGGCTGTACCCAAAGATCTGACTTGCCATTTATCCACTGTGCAACAGCCGCAGCATCCGGAAGTTTTTTAACACCGGTATGAGCAATCGGGTGCAGCACTTTCCCCTCCGTGAAAAGCTGAGGTTCTTGCGGTTGCTCCGCAGGGTTAAAGCAATGCTGCCATTCATTAAACTGACTGCGTAGCCCATCGTAGGTCGCGTCGCTGACAATACTGGTACCTTGTTGGTAATAGGCCCAATCCCATTCTGTTAGCTTTTCGTTCAGTTTTCCCATCTCCTTCTGGGCGTGCACAGGCGACCAGTCAGGGCAGGTTGCTGATGCCACTGAGCTGAGCAAAACCAGCAAACCGATAAGTTTTGTTATCCACAACATAAATCCCTCCATTTAAAACTCAGGAAGGTATAACGCCAGGAAGTAAGCATGACGAATGATGATTCAGCAGAATGCGAGAGGCTTTCACAGGAAGTTAATTTGTTGCAGTAACACGATGTGATCTTTGGAAAGTATTACGCAAAATGGCAGAAATATTGCCATTGAACGTGACAAATTCACCGTGACGGGAAGACGCCGTGTATAATAGGCCGGTATACGCACTTCTTTTTATGCTTACAGAATAAGTTAGAACTCATGGCTCAAGGCACGCTTTATATTGTTTCCGCTCCAAGTGGAGCAGGAAAATCCAGCCTCATCCAGGCTTTGTTAAAGACACAACCGCTGTACGACACGCAAGTTTCTATTTCCCATACCACTCGTGGTATTCGTCCGGGAGAGAAACATGGCGAGCACTATTTCTTTGTGGAAAAGGAAGAGTTTAAGCAGATGATTGCTGAAGACGCATTCCTTGAACATGCGGAAGTGTTCGGTAATTACTACGGCACATCTCGCCATGCCATTGAGCAAGTTTTGGCAACCGGCGTTGACGTTTTCCTGGACATTGACTGGCAAGGTGCGCAGCAAATCCGTGAGAAAATGCCGCAAGCCCGCAGTATCTTTATTCTGCCACCGTCAAAAGACGAGCTGGACAGACGCCTGCGTGGTCGCGGGCAAGATAGTGAAGAAGTCATCACGAAGCGTATGGAACAGGCTGTTGCAGAAATGAGCCATTACGCTGAATATGACTATTTAATTGTCAACGACGATTTTGACACCGCACTGTCAGATTTAAAAATTATCATTCGTGCCGAGCGTCTACGAATGGGTCGCCAAAAAGCGCGACATGACGCTTTAATCAGCAAACTATTGGCAGACTGAGCCCAGTTTCAGTATCATGCCCAGTCATTTCTTCATCTGTGGAGCATTTTAATTATGGCACGCGTAACTGTTCAGGACGCTGTTGAGAAAATTGGTAACCGTTTTGACCTGGTTCTGGTCGCCGCACGTCGCGCTCGTCAGATGCAAACTGGTGGTAAAGATCCACTCGTTGCTGAAGAAAACGACAAAACGACTGTAATCGCACTGCGCGAAATCGAAGAAGGGTTGATTACCAACCAGATTCTCGATGTTCGTGATCGCCAGGAACAGCAAGAGCAGGAAGCCGCAGAATTGCAGGCCGTTACCGCTATTGCTGAAGGTCGTCGTTAATTAGCCTGCGGGTAGCCCTTGTATCTGTTTGAAAGCCTGAATCAACTGATTCAAACATACTTGCCCGAGGAGCAGATTAAGCGACTTCGGCAAGCATACCTTGTTGCGCGTGATGCTCACGAGGGACAAGCACGTTCAAGCGGTGAACCCTATATCACCCATCCTGTAGCTGTTGCCTGCATTCTGGCCGAGATGAAACTCGACTATGAAACGCTGATGGCCGCTCTACTGCATGATGTGATTGAAGACACCCCTGCCACCTACCAGGATATGGAACAACTGTTTGGCAAAAGCGTTGCCGAACTGGTGGAAGGGGTATCTAAGCTCGACAAACTGAAATTCCGCGATAAGAAAGAAGCTCAGGCTGAAAACTTCCGCAAAATGATCATGGCGATGGTGCAAGATATCCGCGTCATTCTGATCAAACTCGCTGACCGTACGCACAACATGCGCACTCTTGGGGCGTTGCGCCCTGATAAGCGTCGCCGCATTGCTCGCGAAACCCTCGAAATTTATAGCCCCCTGGCACACCGTCTTGGTATTCATCACCTGAAAACCGAGCTGGAAGAACTGGGCTTTGAAGCGCTTTACCCGAACCGCTATCGCGTCATTAAAGAAGTCGTGAAAGCCGCACGTGGTAACCGCAAAGAGATGATTCAAAAAATCCTCTCGGAAATCGACGGGCGTTTGCAAGAAGCAGGCATTCCCTGCCGCGTCAGTGGCCGCGAGAAACATCTTTACTCCATCTACTGCAAAATGACGCTTAAAGAGCAGCGTTTCCACTCGATTATGGATATCTACGCTTTCCGCGTAATTGTTCACGATATGGATACCTGTTATCGCGTTCTTGGGCAGATGCATAGCCTCTACAAGCCACGTCCGGGCCGGGTTAAAGACTATATCGCCATTCCAAAAGCGAACGGATATCAGTCCCTGCATACTTCAATGATTGGCCCACACGGTGTGCCAGTTGAAGTGCAAATCCGTACCGAAGATATGGACCAGATGGCAGAAATGGGTGTTGCCGCTCACTGGGCTTATAAAGAGCAAGGCGAAAGTGGCACTACCGCGCAAATTCGCGCCCAGCGCTGGATGCAAAGCCTGCTTGAGTTGCAGCAAAGCGCAGGTAGCTCATTTGAATTTATCGAGAGCGTAAAATCCGATCTGTTCCCGGATGAGATTTACGTTTTCACCCCGGAAGGGCGCATTGTCGAATTGCCAGCGGGCGCGACACCTGTCGATTTCGCCTATGCCGTGCATACTGACATCGGTCACGCCTGCGTTGGTGCTCGTGTCGACAGGCAACCCTATCCGCTGTCACAGTCGCTTAGCAGCGGCCAGACAATCGAAATCATTACCGCACCGGGCGCTCGCCCTAACGCTGCCTGGCTGAACTTCGTTGTAAGTTCGAAAGCGCGAGCCAAAATCCGCCAGATGCTGAAAAACCTCAAGCGAGACGATTCCGTCAGCCTGGGGCGCCGTCTGCTGAACCATGCATTAGGTGGTAGCCGCAAGCTTGCTGAAGTTCCGCCGGAAAATATTCAACGTGAGCTTGAGCGTATGAAGCTCGCCACGCTTGACGATTTGCTGGCTGAAATTGGTTTAGGCAACGCCATGAGCGTAGTGGTGGCTAAGAATCTGCAAGGTGAATCATCGGTAATTGCGCAAGGAAATACACCCGCGCACAGCCACTTGCCTATCAAAGGCGCTGACGGTGTGCTGATTACCTTCGCGAAGTGTTGCCGCCCAATTCCTGGTGACCCGATTGTGGCTCACGTCAGCCCTGGCAAAGGGTTAGTTATTCACCATGAGTCCTGCCGTAATATCCGTGGCTACCAAAAAGAAGCCGAGAAGTTTATGGCGGTCGAGTGGGATAAAGAGACCGAGCAAGAATTCCTCACTGAAATTAAAGTGGATATGTTCAACCATCAGGGTGCATTGGCAAACCTGACCGCGGCAATCAATACCGCAGGTTCGAATATCCACAGTCTGAATACTGAAGAGAAAGATGGCCGCGTTTACAGCGCGTTCATTCGTTTATCTGCCCGCGACCGTGTTCATCTGGCCAATGTTATGCGCAAGATTCGCGTAATGCCGGATGTCATTAAAGTTACCCGCAACCGAAACTAGTGTTATGAATCCTCAACGTTATGCGCGTATTTGCGAGATGCTTGCCAGGCGTCAGCCTGATCTGACCGTCTGCATGGAACAAGTCCATAAACCTCATAACGTCTCAGCGATTATTCGCACCGCTGATGCAGTGGGCGTGCATGAAGTTCACGCGGTTTGGCCTGGTAACAGAATGCGTACCATGGCCTCTTCTGCTGCCGGAAGTAACTCCTGGGTTGAAGTGAAAACACACCGCAATATTGGCGATGCCGTTAGCCATTTGAAAAACAACGGGATGCAAATCCTCGCCACCAACCTTTCGGATAAAGCCGTCGATTTTCGCGAAATTGATTACACGCGCCCGACCTGCATTCTGATGGGTCAGGAAAAAACCGGTATCACACAAGAAGCACTAGCGCTGGCTGACCAGGACATCATTATTCCGATGGTTGGCATGGTGCAATCTCTAAACGTTTCCGTGGCTTCCGCCCTCATTCTTTATGAAGCGCAGCGCCAACGTCAGAATGCCGGAATGTATCAACGCGAAAACAGTACCCTGCCGGAGTCCGAGCAACAGCGACTGCTGTTTGAAGGCGGTTACCCGGTGCTGGCGCGCGTTTCTCGCCGTAAAGGTTTGCCCTACCCGCATGTGAATCAGCAAGGTGAGATAGAAGCTGATGCCGCATGGTGGGCCACAATGCAATCTGCGGAGTAGTCGGATGAAAGGCCGTTTGCTGGATGCCATACCGTTAAGTACGCTTGCCGGAGTGGGCGCCAGCCAGAGCGGTAAACTAGCCAAAATTGGCTTGTATACCATTCAGGATCTTCTTCTCCACCTTCCGCTTCGCTACGAAGACCGCACCCATCTCTACCCTATTAACGACCTTATACCCGGTGTATACGCCACGGTAGAAGGCGAAGTGCTGAACTGTAATATCAGTTTTGGCCGCCGCCGTATGATGACCTGCCAGATTTCTGACGGTACCGGCATCCTGACGATGCGGTTTTTCAACTTCAACGCCGCAATGAAAAACAGCCTCGCGAACGGTAAACGCGTGCTTGCCTATGGTGAAGCGAAACGCGGCACGCACGGCGCGGAAATGATTCACCCGGAATACCGTATTCAGGGCGACCTCAGCACACCAGAATTGCAGGAAACGCTGACGCCGGTTTACCCCACGACGGAAGGTATCCGCCAGGCGACACTGCGCAAACTCACCGACCAGGCTCTGGAATTGCTGGATACCTGCGCCATTGCAGAATTGCTCCCGGCTGATTTGAGCAAGGGAATGATGAGCCTGCCAGAAGCGTTGCGCACTCTGCATCGCCCGCCGCCAACCATGCAGTTAGCCGATCTGGAAACGGGAAAACACCCAGCTCAACAGCGCTTAATACTCGAAGAATTACTGGCTCATAACCTGAGCATGCTCGCGTTGCGTGCGGGTGCCCAGCGTTATCATGCGTTGCCGTTGCATGATCATGACGAGTTAAAAAACCGCCTGTTAGCAGCACTGCCGTTTAAACCAACCGGTGCGCAGGAACGCGTTGTGGCGGAAATCGAACACGACTTAGCACTCGATGTACCGATGATGCGCCTGGTGCAAGGTGATGTAGGATCGGGCAAAACGCTGGTTGCTGCACTCGCCGCACTGCGTGCGATTGCGCATGGCAAACAAGTCGGTCTGATGGCACCAACAGAATTGCTCGCCGAGCAGCACGCCAATAACTTCCGCCAGTGGTTTGCGCCGCTGGGAATTGAAGTGGGCTGGCTGGCAGGAAAGCAGAAAGGCAAAGCCCGTATCGCTCAGCAAGACGCAATCGCCAGCGGCCAGGTGTCGATGGTGGTGGGAACGCACGCGATCTTCCAGGAACAGGTGCAGTTCTCGCAGCTCGCGTTAGTCATCATTGATGAACAACATCGCTTTGGCGTCCATCAACGTCTGGCGCTGTGGGAAAAGGGCCAGATTCAGGGATTCCATCCGCATCAACTTATCATGACTGCCACCCCAATTCCGCGCACGCTGGCAATGACGGCCTATGCCGATCTGGATACGTCCACTATCGACGAGCTGCCACCAGGCCGTACGCCAGTTACCACTGTTGCGATTCCTGATACACGCCGCAACGATATTATCGAACGGGTACGAGAAGCGTGTAGCAATGAAGGTCGCCAGGCGTACTGGGTCTGTACACTGATAGAAGAGTCTGAATTGCTGGAAGCCCAGGCCGCAGAAGTCACATGGGATGAGTTAAAAGCTGCTCTGCCGAATCTGAACGTTGGCCTGGTTCATGGCCGCATGAAGCCTCAAGAAAAGCAGGCCGTGATGCAGGCTTTCAAAGAGGGCTCGATTCATCTGTTGATCGCCACAACCGTCATTGAAGTGGGTGTGGATGTGCCGAATGCCAGCCTGATGATTATTGAAAACCCGGAACGTCTCGGTCTTGCGCAACTCCACCAGCTTCGTGGTCGTGTTGGCCGTGGTGCCGTCGCATCCCACTGCGTGTTGCTTTATAAATCGCCGCTATCAAAAACGGCGCAGCTGCGATTGCAGGTGTTGCGCGATAGCAACGATGGCTTTGTGATTGCACAAAAGGATTTAGAAATTCGTGGGCCAGGAGAATTACTCGGCACGCGTCAGACGGGGAATGCCGAGTTTAAAGTAGCTGATTTGCTGCGCGATCAGGCGATGATTCCAGAAGTACAGCGCCTTGCGCGCCATATCCATGAACGCTATCCCGAGCAGGCAACCGCGCTCATTGAACGCTGGATGCCTGAAACGGAACGCTATTCAAATGCCTGATGCTTAGCCAAAGATTGGCAGCATCAGATACATCTTAATCACCAACGCATTGACAATATCAATAAAGAACGCGCCAACCATTGGCACCACCAGGAACGCCATGTGTGACGGGCCAAAGCGCTCGGTAATCGCCTGCATGTTAGCGATTGCTGTAGGCGTTGCGCCCAGGCCAAAACCACAATGCCCCGCAGCGAGAACCGCCGCATCGTAGTTTTTGCCCATCAAACGATACGTCACGAAGATGGCATACAGTGCCATAAAGATGGTCTGCACCGTCAGAATCGCCAGCATAGGCAACGCCAGAGAAGCCAGCTCCCACAGCTTTAGGCTCATCAGCGCCATAGCAAGGAACAGCGACAAACTGACATTCCCGAGCACGGAAACTGCACGTTCAAATACCCGATAGAAGCCGAGCAGTGAGAGTGTGTTGCTGAGGATAACCCCAACAAATAACACGCAAACAAACGTCGGTAATTCAAAGCTCGTGCCTTGAATGAGTTGGCCCGCAAACTTACCCACGGTAAGGCAGATAGCAATCATCGCAATGGTTTCAATCATCACCATTGAGGTGATCATGCGTCCGACAGCCGGTTTTTCAAAAGCGGTGGGATCAATGCTATCTTCAGGTGTGCCATTTGGCGTGGATGAGTGTTTGACCAGATAACGCGCCACCGGCCCGCCAATCAAACCACCCAACACTAAACCAAACGTTGCGCAAGCCATCGCAACTTCAGTGGCGTTCTGGAAGCCATAGCGCTCGGTAAACAGCTTACTCCAGGCCGCTCCCGTACCATGCCCGCCTGATAACGTAATAGAACCTGCCAGTAATCCCATTAATGGATCAAGACCCAACAGGCTCGCCATACCGATACCGATGGCGTTTTGCATCACCAGCAAACCAACAACCACAACCAGGAAAATACCGACAACTTTGCCGCCCGCACGCAGGCTGGAAAGGTTGGCGTTAAGGCCGATGGTGGCGAAGAAGGCGAGCATCAAAGGGTCTTTGAGGCTCATATCAAATTCAAATTCCCAGCCGACGCTCTTTTTGAGCACCAACAAGGCCAGAGCGATTAAGAGTCCACCCGCTACCGGTTCAGGGATAGTGTATTTTTTTAACAGCGGTATGGTATGGACCATTTTACGGCCCAGTAACAACACGAGAGTTGCGGCAACAAGCGTAGAAAGTGTGTCGAGATAAAACATAGAAGTGCTCCTGTTTGCGCATATTTCTCACAGACGCTTTTAATTATCCTTCACTGGAATTTCAGGGTTTAGAAAAGTCAGCAGCTGGATTTTAACCAAAAAACAGCTGAAAGTTATATAAAAAGGTCGTTATATACACTTTTTATCTTATGAAACTTCGGTAGCAAACGTTTGCTTTTACCATTCAGTCCGCTAAAATCACCGTTTTTTCTCCTGGGGATAATTTCCGATGTCTGTTAATGCTGTTGAGTCAGACGATGCGCAACCGATTGCTAAGACTCATTCCAGTGAATTGATCTACCGCCTCGAGGATCGCCCTCCTCTTCCACAAACACTTTTTGCTGCTGGCCAGCACTTATTAGCGATGTTTGTAGCGGTTATCACGCCTGCGATGTTGATTTGCCAGGCGCTGGGACTTCCGGCTGAAGATACCCAACACATTATCAGCATGTCTTTGTTCGCCTCAGGCGTAGCATCGATTATCCAGATTAAAGCCTGGGGCCCGGTTGGTTCTGGGCTTCTGTCTATTCAAGGCACCAGTTTTAACTTTGTTTCACCGTTGATTATGGGCGGCATGGCATTGAAAAATGGCGGTGCCGATGTCCCGACCATGATGGCCGCACTCTTCGGCACGTTGATGCTGGCAAGCTGCACAGAGATGCTGTTGTCGCGCTTTCTGCATCTGGCTCGTCGCATTATTACGCCACTGGTTTCTGGTGTAGTGGTGATGATTATCGGCCTGTCGCTGATTCAGGTTGGCTTGACATCCATTGGCGGTGGCTACGGCGCGATGAGCGACCACACCTTTGGCGCGCCGAAAAATCTGCTGCTGGCGGGTGCCGTGCTGCTGGTCATTATTTTGCTTAACCGTCAGCGAAACCCTTACTTACGCGTGGCGTCACTGGTTATCGCGATGGCTGTAGGTTATGCGTTGGCCTGGGCGATGGGCATGCTGCCGAACGTCGCGCCATCAACCAATACAGATCTGATCATGGTGCCAACCCCGCTCTACTACGGCCTGGGCATTGACTGGAATCTGCTTATCCCGCTGATGCTGGTGTTTATGGTGACGTCCCTGGAAACCATCGGCGATATTACGGCAACGTCTGACGTTTCCGAACAGCCGGTTTCTGGCCCGCTGTATATGAAGCGCCTGAAAGGTGGCGTGCTGGCGAACGGCCTGAACTCCTGCGTTTCCGCCGTGTTCAACACCTTCCCTAACTCTTGCTTCGGCCAGAACAACGGCGTGATTCAGCTTACTGGTGTTGCCAGCCGCTATGTCGGTTTTGTCGTTGCGCTGATGCTGATTGTGCTGGGCCTGTTCCCGGCAGTAAGCGGATTCGTACAACACATTCCCGAGCCAGTTCTGGGTGGCGCAACTATCGTGATGTTCGGCACCATCGCCGCGTCCGGCGTGCGTATTGTCTCTCGTGAACCTCTGAACCGCCGCGCAATTATGATTATTGCGCTGTCCCTGGCTGTCGGTATGGGTGTGTCTCAGCAACCGCTGATTTTGCAGTTTGCGCCTGACTGGTTGAAGACATTGCTCTCTTCAGGTATTGCTGCCGGTGGTATCACCGCTATCGTTTTGAACCTGATTTTCCCGCCTGAAAAAAATTGATGTATCTCACGCGCTGGTGATTTGTTCTCATCAGCGCGTGTTACCCCTCCTGACAATCCCATCCTTGAGCTATAACGGTAAATGGGGCATAAAACCCTTTACCGAAACTTCATGGGACGGAAGACAATGAAATTTCTCGGAAAGCTAATCATTGCGATATTGGTTGTCGTACTTGTACTGCTTCTTGCTGCTTATCTTTTACTGCAAACCCATTGGGGTGCCGCCCAGGTTAGCAGTTGGGTTAATGAGAAGAGTGATTACAATTTCTCTTTTGAAGAGATGGATCATCGCTGGGCATCACCCACGCACGTCACTCTGACGAATGTCACCTTCGGGCGCAAAGGCCAACCGGCGACGCTGGTCGCAAAGAATATTGATATTGGGCTTAGCTCACGTCAGTTCTCAGAGCCTATGCACGTCGACAATATTCTGTTGCAAAACGGAACGTTAAACATCAGCCCTGACGCCGCCCCGCTGCCATTCCAGGCCGACATGCTGCAATTAAGTGATATGGCCCTCAACAGCCCAAACACCGAATGGGATTTACATGCCCAACGCGTCAACGGGGGTGTAAAGCCCTGGCAACCGACGAAAGGTAAAGTGCTGGGAAGTACCGCAGATATTCAGTTTAGTGCCGGGTCCATGACGCTCAACGGTGTCCCAGCGACCAACGTGTTATTGCAGGGTGCGATTAATAACGAGCAGGTGACGCTTTCCACTATTGGGGCCGATATGGCTCGCGGCTCGCTTACAGGTAACGCCAATCGCCTTGCTGACGGTTCATGGCAAATTAGTAGCCTGCGTTTGAACGATATTCGTCTGCAAACTGAAAAATCAATTACCGATTTCCTGGCCCCGCTTACCACGGTTCCTTCGCTGAAAATTGATAACCTGGAAGTCACCGACGCGCGACTGGAAGGGAAGGATTGGGCAGTAACCGATTTAGATCTGAGTTTGCGCAACCTGACGCTGGCAAACGGCGGATGGCAAAGTGATGACGGCCGGCTGTCAATGAACGCCAGTGATTTCATTATTGGTGCATTACATTTGAACGACCCCATCGTCAACGTCGATTTTAATCAGCAAACCGCTTCGCTACGCCAGTTCACTTCCCGCTGGGAAAGAGGCATGGTTCGCGCTTCAGGCGAGTGGCAACGCAACGAGAAAAAACTCGCGCTCGACGAGCTGGTTTTTGCAGGACTGGAATATACGCTGCCCGCCAACTGGAAAGCGCTTTGGATGGAGCCTTTACCGGAATGGCTAAACTCAGTATCAATTAAAAAACTCACGGCGAACAGAAACCTGGTTATTGATATCGATCCTGCCTTCCCGTTCCAGCTCACGGCGCTGGACGGCACGGCGAACAATATCGAACTGGTACGTAACCACCAGTGGGGTGTGTGGAGCGGAAACTTAACCCTTAATGCAGCAGCCGCCACGTTTAACCGTGTGGATGTTCGCAGGCCGTCTATTTCATTGAATGCAACTGACAGCCAAATCACGATTACGGAATTAAGTGCTTTTGCGGGAGACGGCATGCTGGAAGCGACGGGTGCTATTTCGCAGGCTCCGCAACGCAATGCGGCAATGAATCTTCGCGGGCGCGCGGTACCAGTAAATGTGTTGCAGCAATGGGGATGGCCAGCGGTGCCGCTTGAGGGCAACGGTAATTTGCAGCTTTCAGTGACCGGTAACCTTGCAGCTCAAACACCACTGAAACCCACGGTGAACGGGACATTACAGGCCACCAGCGCCGACGGAAAACAAGTACAGCAAACAATGCAGAATGGGGAAGTACCCGGCGCGTAAGCGCCGGGTAGTTATTCTTCTTCGTTCCCGCCCTCTTCAAGCGGGCCAAAAGGTTTAGCTGGCAGTACCAGATACACCCCTTCAAAAACAGCACCTTGCGTATCATCGCCAAAAAGCTCAACTTGCAACGCGACGCGAGCTTTACGGCCACGCGCCAGGCGGTCGAGATCGCCACTCAACGAGCCTAAGTCAGCAATAGCTCCAGGCCTTCCGGTGATCGGGCTGCTATATCGGATATGCGCATCGGCAAGAATAATCGTGCCGCCAAGATGACGCTCGCGCAGCATCAGCCAGATCAGCCCCCAACCGGTCAGTGTAGCGAGCGAAAACAGGCTACCGGCGAATAAGGTTTGATGGGGATTTTGATTACCCGCTTCGGGCATGGTGGTAATAAATTTCTGCCCGGTGTATTGCAGGATGCGCACGCCCATTTTTTCACTTAATGGGATGTGTTCATACCAGGCCTGCTGTAACTGAGCGCACCAGTCTGCACGATGGAGAATGTCGTCCAGCGAAGCGACGGGTTTTATCATCAAATAGTGGCGAATCGGCGTGGTCGAAGGCGTGGTGATTTCGCCCTGATTCTCAAATCCCAATTTGGCAAAGAACTCGACGGCATCTTCACGTGCGCTACACACCACACGTTTCACACCTTCCTGGCGCGCGACAGACTCTAGTGTCATCGCCACCAGCGTGCCCAGCCCCTTATCTTGTACCGAGGGGTGAACCGCCATAAAACGGATAGCCGCTTCGTTATCAGCGTTGATATACAAGCGACCAATGGCGACTGGATTGCCTTCTTCATCCACCACCATCTGGTGATGGGCCATGGCATCCCACGCATCGCGTTCGGAGCCTTTAGGTTGATGCAGCGGCTTACGCAGCATCTCCCAGCGAAACTGGTAATAGAGCTCAAGCTCTTCTTCGGTTTGCGGTACGCGAAGGTGATACATACATGTACTCTCTCTTGTTACGCGGGACCGTGTAAGTTGCGAATTCAGACCTGTAACCAAAACGTCACCGGGCCATCGTTAGTCAGGCTGACTTTCATGTCGGCGGCGAAGCGCCCTGTTTCGGCCACAATGCCCTGCTGGCGGCAACGTTGAACAAAGTATTCATATAGTTCTTCGGCTAGTTGCGGTGCTGCTCCGCCAGAAAAGCTCGGGCGCATACCGCGTTCGGTATCCGCGGCGAGGGTAAACTGCGACACCACCAGCACACTGCCACCCGCTTGCTGAACATTCAGATTCATCTTGTCATTTTCATCGCCAAAAATACGATAACCCAAAACCCGCTCGCAAAGACGATTCGCTTTTTGTTCGTTATCTTCTTTTTCGACACCCAATAACACTAAAAGTCCTGGGCCAATTTCACCCGTTACTTCACCCGCCACAGTGACGCTGGCGTGGGTGACGCGCTGAATTAATGCGATCATGGTTCTTCCAATTCTTCCTGCTGAGCTTCTATGCGAAGTCTTCGGTAATCGCCGAGAGTGACAGTAATTTCGGCGCCGAGCAACACGATACACCAGGTCCAGTAGACCCAGACGAATAAAATGGGGATCACGGCTAACACGCCGTAAATCAATTGGTAAGAGGGAAACATGGTGATGTAGAGGGCAAAGCCCTTCTTCCCAAGCTCAAACAAAAGAGCCGCAACCAGCGAGCCAACCAATGCGTCGCGCACCGGAACACGGGTAGTAGGGACGATGCTGTACAACATCCAGAATGACAGCCAGGATAGCAGCAACGGGAAAACACGTAACACGATATCAATCGTGCTGTTAAACCCCGTCACCCATCGCAGTGAGAGCAGATACGAACTAATCACCAGGCTCGCGCCCGCCAGTAATGGCCCAAGCGTTAAAATCATCCAGTAGACGGCAAACGAATAGATTTTTGGCCGCGTACGCGTACTGCGCCAGATAGTATTGAGCGCGCTATCAACGGCATACATCAACAGCAAAGCGGTGACGATAAGCCCACAGGCCCCCACCGCGGTCATCTTGTTGGAGTTAGCAACAAACTGTTCGATATAGCGCTGGATGATATCGCCTGTAGCAGGCAGAAAATTTGAGAAAACAAAATGCCGGAGCTGAACACTGACATCGGCGAACATCGGAAAAGCCGCAAACAACGCAAACACCACCGCAACCAAGGGCACCAGTGAGAGTAATGACACGTAAGCAAGATTCCCCGCAAGCGTGGTCATATTGTCCTGGTCGATGCGATGCCAGAGCAACTTACCCCAGGCGATACATGGTCTGAGGCGGTTACTCGTTTTGCGATGAACGTCTTTTATCATAGGTTTTTTGCAAAATATCCGGGCACCGTATCTTTTCCGGTCACCAAAATACTGGTGATACCCAACTGCTGAGCTCCCTTTACATTATCGGCGTTGTCATCAAAAAAGACCGCCTCATTCGCAGAAAAACCTTCTGTTTCGAGAAGTTTTTGGTAGATCTCGACGTCCGGTTTGCGCATCCCCATTTCCTGAGACAGATAGATTTTATCCGCCGCCTCGGCGATTTGCGGGTATTCACCAGGCCAGAAATAAGTGTGTAAACGGTTGGTGTTAGAGAGCACCACGACACGATGCCCCTGTTCACGAAGTTTGTTCATGACGGCGATAACTTCCGGACGCAAGCCAACAAAAATTGCCTGCCAGCCAGCAGAGAACTGATCAAAACTTAGCGCCATACCCATTTCGTCACATACCGCTGCGGCGAATTCTTCGTCGGTAATCTGCCCGCGTTCGTGGCGCTTGAAAGCATCCCCCATCACAAAATTTTTTTGCAAATTAGCCAGTGGCACCCTGCTGTAATCGCTCCAGACCCCCATCACGCGGTTGAAGTCGATATCAACAATGACGTTACCTAAATCAAAGATATACAGCATAAGCCTCTCCTTTGCGCATGGACAAATAACTGTAGCGGTAATAGAAGAAGGTGGATAGTGCGTGTTACAACAACAGCTCAACGAATGCGAGCCAGATCGTTAATCAGTGAAACGTGACCGCAAGATAACCCCGCTATAAAGCCAGTACCTGATATTTTGCGGTTACGTCGCCAGGTTTTAACCTTCGCGACGCTTACTCGGTTAGTTGGGCTATTCCTGCCCCCCAACTCAGAAACCACCAGCTCAACATGCTCATTTTCCAGCAATGTTTTAAATGAAGCCGTTGGGATTTGGTCGGTAAATAACGCAGTGGCTTGTTTCACATTGCCAATTTCTACCGCAGCTGACGCATGGAATTTAGTCGAGTCTGCCGCCACCAAAACATGTCGTGAATGCTTCATCATCGCTTTCACCACGCTGACTTCGTTCACATCAAAATCCAGCAACGCACCATCTGGCTCAATCGCGCCCACGCTGGTTATCAGGTAGTCCGCACGAAAACCTTCCACAAAGGTGATCGCCGCTGGCCCGACAATACCGCCATTATGCGGACGCAAAGTACCGCCCGGCACCATCACTTCAAAACGCGGATTTTTATACAAGACATGTGCCACGCGCAGACTATTAGTAATGATGCGCAGCCGATCATGGTTCATTAATGCCCGCGCAATATGTTCAACCGTAGTACCAATGGTGATGAACACCGTCGAACCATCTGGAATGTAGTCAGCAATCGCTTCAGCGATGGCCATTTTCTCACTCGTCAACGACACTTCACGTTGTTCGAATGCCACGTTAACAACACTTGATGCGCGCCCTGCGCCACCGTGATGACGAGTAATCAGCCCCTGTTCGCTCAACTTACGAATGTCACGGCGCACAGTTTGAGTGGATACATCCAGCAATTGCGCCAGCTCGTCGATATTCATATAGCCGCGTTCGGCAATCAGTTGTAATAACAGGTCATGGCGCGGATTGCCGGTTAACTCGGTGATGCTCATGCACATTCTCCTAAAGTGACCGCCTCGATTTGTATTTTATACAAAAAGTGACATGAAAGAGTCAGTTTGATCACAGTCGGGAATTCCTGCCCGCCCGCCAGGACGGGTGCATTTCAGTGCCGCAACCGCGTTGGCAAAGCGTATCGATTCATATATCTCAATGCGTTGTGCTAATTTTACTGCTAACGCGCCGTGGAATACGTCTCCGGCTCCGGTCGTGTCCACCACTTCAACCCGAAACCCAGCATGATGGCGCAACTCATTATTTTCTAACCAATAACAGCCAGATTTCCCTTGGGTGACATAAACATGTCCATTTGTGATCGCTTGTGCGCGTTTTAGTGCCAATAGTAGGTCACCTTCACCACTCAGGCGTTGCAGGCCCGGCGCAGAAAACGCCGCGTGATCCGCCAACGCTACCAGCTCAGAGATATCTTGCGGGGTAATATCAGCATCCAGAACCGTTGTGACTCCCGCAGACCGCGCCAAAGTGAATGCTGTTTTCGCTCCCTGATGCCAGCGCACATCTGCTAACACCACGTCGTAAGCCGTGAAATCAATCTCATGCAGCCAGCTTGCGTCTTCCGGCAGTTCAGGGCTTGGGTAATTCACGATAATCCGCTCGCCTTGTTCATCTACCAGAATCGCTGATTGCGATGAGTTGGCATTTTTACAACTCCGCGAAAATGCCGTGTTTACCCCCCAATTCTCCAGTTCATCTAACAGAGCTTTCCCCGTTGCGTCATCGCCCACGCGCCCGATGAAATCGACATGCGCCCCGAGCCTTGCCGCAGCCACTGCCGCTGTTGCTGCTGGACCACCGCCTATTTCACGATAATGCTGCGCCACATATTTCCCACCGCATTCAGGTAATTGGTTCAGGTAATAGAGCCGGTCTTGTACCGCAATTCCCACGCACGCTATTCGAATCACATCGCTTTCCTTTCGCTGTTTTTCACTTCGACAGCGCATAAATCAACCGCCGATCACATGGGGCTTATTGTAATTCCATCAATTGTTAAAAAAGTGATCGCTGTCAATTTTTTAACCATAAATTACAAATACGATCAAAAACAGACAAAGATAATGACAACAGCCAACAAAAAATGACATTCACCCAGGAGGATACATGAGCAGTGTCGCTTTTATAGGTTTAGGGCAGATGGGTGCGCCAATGGCGCGCAATTTGCTCAAACAGGGGCATCGGTTAGCGGTGTTCGATTTAAACGCCGAGGCCGTGGACGCACTGGTTCAGGTTGGTGCCACCGCCAGTAAAAATGCCGCCGAGGCCGCGCAAGATGCCGAATTCGTAATAACCATGCTGCCAAACGGCGACCTGGTTCGTGAAACGCTATTAGGCGAGAACGGTGTGAGTCAGACGTTGTGTAAATCAGCATTAATCATTGATATGTCTACGATTCACCCACTGCAAACCGACCACCTGATTGCAGATTTAGCCAGCCGTGGTTTCAGCATGATGGATGTACCCGTGGGTCGCACTTCCGATCACGCCATCGCCGGAACGCTTTTGCTACTGGCTGGCGGCACACCGCAACAAGTCGAACGCGCCAGACCGCTGCTGATGGCGATGGGTTCCGAGCTTATCGAAGCTGGCGGGCCAGGCATGGGTATCCGCGTGAAGCTCATCAACAACTACATGAGCATCGCCTTGAATGCACTTTCCGCGGAAGCCGCCGTACTTTGCGAGGCCCTCGGTCTTTCCTTCGAAGTGGCGATGCAAGTCATGAGCGGAACACCTGCGGGTAAAGGTCATTTCACCACTTCCTGGCCGAACAAAGTGCTGAAAGGCGACCTGACTCCCGCCTTCATGATTGACCTCGCCCATAAAGATTTGGGTATCGCGCTAGATGTCGCCAACCAGCTGCATGTGCCGATGCCGTTGGGCGCGGCCTCCCGCGAAGTTTACAACCAGGCTCGCGCCGCCGGACGTGGCCGCCAGGACTGGAGCGCAATTTTAGAGCAGGTACGTAACAGTGCCGGGATTAATCACAAAAACTAGTTATTTCATAAGGATAGAGAATGAATCACTACACACTTAAAGATATTACCCGGCCGAGCGGCGGTTTCGCCATGTTGGCAGTCGATCAACGCGAAGCGATGCGTCTGATGTTTGCCGCTGCTGGCAGTCAATCACCGGTTGCCGACCAGGTTTTAACGGATTTCAAAGTTAACGCCGCCAAAATTTTATCTCCTTATGCCTCAGCAATTCTCGTCGACCAGCAATTTTGCTACCGCCAGGTGGTTGAGCAAAACGCGCTGGCGCAAAGCTGCGCGATGATTGTTGCAGCCGATGAGTTTATCCCTGGTAACGGCATTCCCGTCGATAGCGTGGTGATTGATAAATCAGTCGATCCGCAAGCCGTTAAACGTAACGGCGGCAAAGCGTTAAAACTGCTGGTGTTGTGGCGTAGCGATGAAGATGCGCAGCAACGCCTTGAAATGGTGAAGGACTTTAACCAGTTGTGCCATGCCAACGGCCTGCTGAGCATCATTGAGCCTGTTGTTCGCCCACCGCGCCGTGGCGATAAATTCGACCGCGAACAAGCGATTATCGACGCCGCCAGGGAGCTAGGCGACAGCGGTTCCGATCTCTATAAAGTGGAAATGCCACTGTCAGGAAAAGGCTCACGCCCTGAACTCCTCAAAGCTTCTCAACGCCTCAATGAACAAATCAACATGCCGTGGGTGATCCTTTCTTCAGGCATCGATGAAAAGCTTTTCCCACGAGCAGTGAGTGTTGCCATGACTGCTGGCGCATCAGGGTTTTTAGCCGGTCGCGCCGTCTGGTCATCGGTTGTAGGTTTACCGGATACCGAAATGATGCTGCGTGATATTTCAGTACCGAAATTGCAGCGCCTGGGCGAAATCGTCGACGAAATGATGGCTCGCCGTTAACCGAGGGAATGTGACGATGAAATGGTTTAACACACTGAGCCACAACCGCTGGCTCGAGCAAGAAACTGACCGCATTTTCGATTTTGGCCGCAAATCTGTGGTGCCAACGGGATTTGGTTGGCTCGGTAATACCGGTCTGGTGAAAACGGACATGGGTACACATTTGTGGGTCACCGCTCGTATGTTGCACGTTTACGCCGTCGCTGCGTCAATGGGCCGTCCTGGCGCTTATCAACTGGTTGAGCATGGCATCAACGCGCTCAATGGTGCGCTGCGCGATAAGCAATACGGCGGCTGGTATGCCTGCGTGAATGACGAAGGTGTGATTGATGCCTCGAAGCAGGGTTATCAGCATTTCTTTGTGTTGCTAGGCGCGGCAAGTGCGGTAACCACTGGCCACCCTCAGGCACGCAAACTGCTGGATGACGCCATCGACGTCATCGAAAAGTACTTCTGGAGCGAACAGGAACAAATGTGCCTGGAGTCGTGGGACGAAGCGTTCAGCAAGACGGAAGAATACCGTGGCGGCAATGCCAACATGCACGCAGTAGAAGCGTTTTTAATTGTTTACGACGTCACGCATGACCGCAAATGGCTCGACCGTGCGCAAAGAATTGCCTCGGTGATTATTCATGATGTGGCTCGCAGCGGCGAATATCGCGTCAATGAACATTTCGACGCCGACTGGAACCCAATCCGCGATTACAACAAAGACAATCCTGCTCACCGCTTCCGTGCCTACGGCGGCACGCCAGGCCACTGGATTGAGTGGGGCCGTCTGATGCTGCATCTTCACGCCGCACTTGAAGCTCGTTTTGAAACACCTCCAGCCTGGTTGCTAGAAGACGCCAAAGGCTTGTTCAACGCGACCATCCGCGATGCCTGGGCACCCGACGGTGCAGAAGGTTTCGTTTATTCCGTGGGTTGGGATGGTGAGCCAATTGTTCGTGAACGTGTGCGCTGGCCAATCGTTGAAGCCATGGGAACGGCATATGCGCTATTCACCGTAACCGGAGATACACAGTACGAAACCTGGTATCAGAAATGGTGGGATTACTGCATTAAGTACCTGATGGATTACGAGAACGGTTCGTGGTGGCAGGAGCTGGATACCAACAATGAAGTGACCACCAGGGTCTGGGATGGCAAGCAGGATATTTACCATCTATTGCATTGCCTGGTGATCCCAAGACTGCCGCTAGCACCGGGTTTAGCGCCCGCCGTGGCCGCTGGTTTGTTGGATTGCAACGCCAAATAAACCACAACACGTACCCTACATTTACGGAGTTAATAATGGCCTTATCACAACAAAATTTAGAAAGCCTTGAACTCACCACGTTGAATGATGGCTTTGCCCTGAGCTGGCAGAATCGCCTGATTTTGCGGCACACCGCGCAAACGCCTTGCTTATGGGTGGGCGCGGGTGAAGCCGATATTGATATGTTCCGTGGCAATTTCAGCATCAAGGACAAGCTGGATGAAAAGATTGCCCTGACCGAAGCCGCCGTCATCCCACAAGATGCGGGCTGGAATGTCCGCTTCACACGTGGCGATACCGTGAATGCCACGCTGCATATCGGCATCGATGCCGAAGGCCGCCTTGAGCTGAAACTCAAAAACGACAGCGCCAGCCATAACCGCATTTGGCTGCGCCTTGCCGCAAAACCAGAAGACCATATTTATGGTTGTGGCGAGCAGTTCTCTTACTTCGATTTGCGTGGCAAGCCGTTCCCGTTGTGGACCAGCGAGCAAGGTGTCGGGCGCAATAAACAGACTTATGTGACCTGGCAGGCCGACTGCAAAGAAAACGCAGGCGGCGATTATTACTGGACGTTTTTCCCACAGCCGACGTTCATCAGCACCCAGAAGTATTACTGCCACGTTGAAAACAGCTGCTACATGAATTTCGATTTCAGCGCGCCAGACTTCCATGAACTGGCAATTTGGCAAGACCAGGCGGTGCTGCGCTTTGAATGTGCCGACAACTACATTCATTTGCTGGAAAAACTCACCGGTTTATTAGGCCGCCAGCCAGAAATGCCGGACTGGATTTATGACGGTGTGACGCTCGGCGTGCAAGGTGGCACCGAGGTTTGCCAGCAAAAACTCGATGTAATGCGCAAAGGCGGCGTCAAAGTTAACGGTATCTGGGCGCAGGACTGGTCGGGTATTCGCATGACGTCGTTTGGCAAACGCGTGATGTGGAACTGGCGCTGGAACGGCGATTTGTACCCTGAGCTGAATACGCGCATCAAAAAATGGCAGGCCGAAGGCGTGCGTTTTCTTACCTACATCAACCCTTATGTGGCAAGCGATCGCGACCAGTGCGAAGAAGCATCGAAGCTCGGCTATCTGACCAAAACTCATGACGGAAAGGATTACCACGTCGAGTTCGGCGAGTTTTACGCGGGCGTTATCGACTTAACCAATCCCGAAGCCTACGACTGGTACAAAGAACTCATCAAACGCAACCTGATCGAGCTTGGTTTTGGCGGTTGGATGGCAGATTTTGGCGAATATTTACCAACCGATACCGTGCTGCATAACGGCGTTAGCGCTGAAGTCATGCATAACGCGTGGCCTGCGCTGTGGGCGAAGTGTAATTACGAAGCGCTTGAAGAAACCGGCAAGCTGGGCGAGGTGCTGTTCTTTATGCGTGCGGGTTATACCGGCAGCCAGAAATACTCGACGATGATGTGGGCTGGTGATCAGAACGTGGACTGGAGCCTGGACGATGGTCTGGCGTCAGTGATCCCGGCGGCGTTGTCGTTGGCTATGACCGGACACGGTCTGCATCATAGCGATATCGGAGGTTACACCACGCTGTTCGATATGAAGCGCAGTAAAGAGTTGCTGATGCGCTGGTGCGAATTTAGCGCCTTCACGCCGATGATGCGCACACATGAAGGTAACCGTCCGGGCGATAATGTGCAATTCGACAACGATAGCGACATCATCGCGCAATTTGCCCGCATGACGACGGTATTCACGACGCTTAAGCCGTATATCAAACACGCCGTAGCGCTTAACTCTCAAAGCGGCTTACCCGTGATGCGCCCGTTATTCCTCCATTACGAAGACGACCCGCAAACCTACATCCTGAAATATCAGTATCTGTTTGGCCGCGATTTGCTGGTCGCACCGGTTCATCAGCCTGGTAGTAGCGAATGGACGCTGTATTTGCCACAGGATAACTGGGTCAACCTATGGACGGGCGAACCGTACACCGGTGGCGGTGAAATTACCGTTGCTGCGCCAATCGGCCAACCTCCAGTGTTTTACCGGGCCACCAGCGAATGGGCTGAGCTGTTTACCTCATTGCGTCATATCTGATAGCCGTGGCGGCGAGTTCAAATCTCGCCGCCACAAGGAGAATAAAAATGAGTCATCAGACCGACAGCCGGGGCAGCGATCCGGCCACTTTATTGCTTCCGTTACGGGAAAAAATCGCCTATGGAATGGGCGACCTGGGTTCAAATATCTTGCTGGATATCGGCACACTTTACCTGCTGAAGTTCTATACCGACGTTTTAGGTCTGCCCGGCACTTACGGCGGCGTGATTTTCCTGATTGCCAAGTTTTTTACCGCGTTTACCGATATGGGCACAGGCATCATGCTCGATTCACGGCGCAAGATTGGGCCAAAAGGGAAATTCCGCCCGTTCGTGCTGTACGCGGCATTTCCCGTCACGTTACTGGCGATAGCTAACTTTGTCGGCACGGATTTCAGCATCACCGGCAAAACCGTAATGGCGACGGTGCTGTTCATGTTGTATGGCTTGTTCTTCAGCATGATGAACTGTTCTTACGGCGCGATGGTTCCGGCGATGACTAAAAACCCGAATGAACGTGCATCGCTGGCGGCGTGGCGACAAGGCGGTGCCACGCTCGGCCTGCTGCTGTGCACCGTCGGTTTTGTGCCGGTGATGAACATGGTCGATAACAATCCGCAACTGGGTTATATCGTGGCAGCGGCGTTGTTTAGCGCCTTCGGCTTGTTCTTTATGTGGTGGTGTTATTCCGGCGTGAGAGAGCGATATGTCGAAACCCAGCAGCCTGCACCTGGGCACAAGCCGGGTTTGTTGCAATCATTCAAAGCTATCGCCGGCAACCGCCCGCTGTTTATTCTTTGCATCGCCAATTTATGCACACTCGGCGCATTTAACGTCAAACTGGCGATTCAGGTTTATTACACGCAATACGTGCTCAATGATCCACTGCTGCTTTCATACATGGGCTTTTTCAGCATGGGCTGTATTTTCTTCGGCGTGTTCCTGATGCCTTCTGCCGTGCGCCGCTTCGGCAAGAAAAAGGTCTATATCGCCGGGTTGCTTGTTTGGGTAGTGGGCGATTTGCTCAACTACACGATGGGCGATAGTTCGGTCAGCTTCGTGATGTTCTCGTGCCTGGCGTTCTTCGGCTCTGCGTTCGTCAACAGCCTGAACTGGGCGCTGGTTTCCGACACCGTGGAATACGGTGAATGGCGAACAGGCGTGCGCTCTGAAGGCACGGTCTATACCGGTTTCACCTTCTTCCGTAAGGTTTCGCAAGCATTGGCGGGCTTCTTCCCTGGTTTGATGCTGACGCAAATCGGCTATGTGCCAAACGTAGTGCAATCAGCCGGAACCGTTGAAGGGCTACGGCAGTTAATATTCATCTGGCCGAGCGCGCTGGCGGTGGTGACGATTATCGCGATGGGCGGCTTCTACAATCTGAATGAAAAAATGTACGTGCGGATTGTGGGTGAGATTGAAAGCCGCAAACGGGCTGCTGCACATTAATAAGGGTCGGCCATGAATGTATTAACGCTAAAGCTCAGTTTGCGAGAAAAGTTCGCGTACGGCATGGGGGATTTTGGCTCAAACCTGATGCTGTGTATCGGTACGCTGTATCTGTTGAAGTTTTATACGGATGTGCTTGGTCTTCCGGCATTTTACGGCGGCGTTATCTTTCTGGTCGCCAAATTCTTCACCGCCTTTACCGATATCCTAACCGGCGTGTTGATTGATTCACGCCGGAATATCGGCCCTAAAGGGAAGTTTCGCCCTTTCATTTTTTATGCGGCAATGCCGGTGGCGCTGGTAGCAACAGCGCAATTTGTGGATACCGGTTTAACCCTGACGATGAAAACGGCGTTATCGACAGTACTGTTTATGTTGTTCGGCCTGTTTTACAGCCTGATGAATTGCTCTTACGGCGCGATGGTTCCGGCGATAACTAAAAATCCGCATGAGCGCGCACAACTGGCGGCGTGGCGGCAAGGTGGTGCCACACTTGGGTTGCTGCTTTGTACTGTGGGATTTATACCGATTCAGGCGCTGTTTGTTGAGCGCCCATCGCTGGGTTATTTAGTTGCGGCAACACTCTTCGCGACCTGCGGGTTATTTTGCATGTGGTGGTGCCACAGCGGCGTCAAAGAGCGTTATGTGGAAGTGGTGCCGGAAAGCCATAAGCCGGCCATCGCTAAGTCGTTTCTCGCAATCTTTCGCAACCCGCCGTTGCTGGTGTTATGCATCGCCAATCTTTGCACGCTGGCGGCTTTTAACATCAAGCTGGCAATTCAGGTTTATTACACTCAGTACGTACTGAACGATATCCATCTGCTTTCCTGGATGGGTTTTTTCAGTATGGGCTGCATCCTGATTGGCGTGCTGATGGTGCCAGCGGCGGTGAAACGTTTCGGGAAAAAGCAGGTTTATCTGGGCGGATTGTTGTTATGGGCGGCGGGAGATTTGCTGAATTATGCCTGGGGAGACAGTTCGTTATCGTTCGTGCTGTTTTCCTGCATGGCGTTTTTTGGCACCGCGTTTGTCAACAGCCTGAACTGGGCATTGGTGCCGGATACTGTGGATTACGGTGAGTGGAAAACCGGCATTCGCGCCGAAGGCTCGGTTTATACCGGCTACACGTTTTCACGCAAAATTTCGGCAGCACTGGCGGGCTTTTTACCCGGCATTATGCTGACGCAAATCGGGTATATCCCCAACATCGCGCAGAGTGAAACCACGTTAAATGGCCTGCGCCAGCTAATATTTATCTGGCCATGCAGCCTGGCGATTACCGCAGCGATGACCATGGGGCTGTTTTATAAATTAAATGAACAGCGGTTTATGCAAATAATCGCCGAATTAAACGAACGCAAGCAGGAGGCTTCCACTCCACAACTGTCAGTTGAAAATACCAAAGAAGCTTCCGCAACTTTATAAAAAACAACGATTAACCGGTGCGCTTTAAATGGATACCAATATCGTATTCGTTTTAGAAAGGTATAAATCAGAGCAAAAAAAAGCCCCGCCTAAACAGGCAGGGCTTCAATGCTTTGCAGGAAAGAAACTTACGCTTCTTTGCTACCACGACCCGCACGTTTGCGGTCGTTTTCAGTCAGGTGACGCTTACGAATACGTACGGAAGTCGGAGTAACTTCTACCAGTTCGTCATCATCGATGAATTCCAGAGCTTGCTCCAGGGACATCTTCTGTGCAGGAACCAAAGTAGTTGCTTCGTCAGTACCAGACGCACGCATGTTGGTCAGTTTCTTACCGGTCAGGCAGTTTACAGTCAGGTCGTTAGAACGACTGTGAATACCGATGATCTGGCCTTCATAAACTTCTGCACCGTGACCCAGGAACAGCTTACCGCGGTCCTGCAGGCTGAACAGCGCAAACGCTACTGCTTTACCCTGGCCGTTAGAGATCAGCACGCCGTTCTGGCGCTGGCCGATTTCGCCTGGTTTCACGTCGTCGTAGTGGCTGAATGTGGAGTACAGCAGACCAGTACCAGAAGTCATGGTCATGAACTCAGTACGGAAGCCGATCAGGCCACGTGCTGGGATCAGGTAATCCAGACGGATACGGCCTTTGCCGTCAGGGATCATGTCTTTGACATCGCCCTTACGCTCGCCCATCGCCTGCATTACAGAACCCTGGTGCTGTTCTTCGATATCCAGAGTCACGTTTTCGAACGGCTCTTGCATACGACCATCGATCAGACGGTTGATTACTTTCGGACGGGACACAGCCAGTTCGAAGCCTTCACGACGCATGTTTTCGATAAGTACAGACAGGTGCAGTTCGCCACGACCGGATACACGGAATGCATCCGCATCTTCGGTTTCTTCAACACGCAGTGCAACGTTGTGCACCAGCTCTTTGTTCAGGCGGTCAAGGATCTGACGAGAGGTAACGAATTTACCTTCTTTGCCACAGAACGGAGAGGTGTTGACGTTGAAGAACATGGTAACAGTTGGTTCATCAACAGACAGTGCTGGCAGCGCTTCAACATTTTGCGTATCGCAAAGGGTGTCGGAGATGTTCAGCTCGCCCAGACCGGTAATCGCGATGATGTCGCCTGCTTCGGCTTCGGTGGATTCAATACGCTCCAGACCGAGGTGAGTCAGTACTTTACCGACTTTACCGTTACGAGTTTTACCTTCGCTGTCGATGATAGTGATTTGCTGGTTAGGCTTCACTTTACCGCGTTTGATGCGACCGATGCCGATAACACCAACATAGTTGTTGTAGTCGAGCTGGGAGATTTGCATCTGGAACGGACCATCAGAGTCAACGGATGGCGCTTTAACGTGGTCAACAATCGCCTGGTACAGCGGGGTCATGTCTTCCGCCATATCACCGTGATCGTTACCCGCGATACCCATCAATGCTGATGCATAGATGATTGGGAAATCGAGTTGCTCGTCGGTTGCGTCGAGGTTTACGAACAGGTCGAAGACCTGATCAACAACCCAGTCAGGACGCGCGCCAGGACGGTCAACTTTGTTAATTACAACAATTGGCTTCAAACCGTGGGCAAATGCCTTTTTGGTTACGAAGCGCGTCTGCGGCATTGGGCCATCCATTGCGTCAACGACCAGCAGAACGGAGTCTACCATGGACATTACACGTTCAACTTCACCACCGAAGTCGGCGTGCCCAGGGGTATCAACGATGTTGATACGGTAGTCATTCCATTTGATAGCGGTGTTTTTAGCGAGGATGGTAATCCCACGCTCTTTCTCCAAATCGTTGGAGTCCATCACGCGTTCGGTGGCTTCAGCACGTTCGTTACTGAAAGTACCAGATTGCTGCAGCAGCTTATCAACCAGGGTAGTTTTACCATGGTCAACGTGCGCGATGATGGCGATATTACGCAGATTTTCGATCACAACTTTGCCTCAGGCATTAGAAATAGCGCGTTATTGTACACGTATTAATCGAAGGACATAACAGGATCACAAAGAACTTTTACAAACAATGTAAAAAGTAAGGGTTTGTGATCGCTTTCACGGAGCAAAAAAGGGAGCTACAACGAAAATTGCACCAATATGGTGCTCAAATCTCAGACTGAAGCACTACATTGGTGCAAACTATCCATCGTGGTGCAGCCCTTTTGCACTATAGTGCGCATGATAGCGCCTTTTTGGGGTAATTTAAAAGTTGGCACAGATTTCGCTTTAATCATTTCAGGGCAACAAGCCAATTCAATGACCAAATCCGGGAGAGTTAAGTATGTCCGCTGAACACGTTTTGACGATGCTGAATGAACACGAAGTGAAGTTTGTAGATTTGCGCTTCACTGACACCAAAGGTAAAGAACAGCACGTCACTATCCCTGCTCATCAGGTTACTGCTGACTTCTTCGAAGAAGGCAAAATGTTTGATGGTTCTTCAATTGGTGGCTGGAAAGGCATCAACGAGTCCGACATGGTTCTGATGCCAGATGCGTCTACCGCTGTCATTGACCCATTCTTCGCTGATTCTACGCTGATCATTCGTTGCGACATTCTCGAGCCTGGCACCATGCAGGGTTATGACCGCGACCCACGCTCCATTTCTAAGCGTGCTGAAGACTACCTGCGTTCTACTGGCATCGCCGATACCGTACTGTTCGGGCCAGAACCAGAGTTCTTCCTGTTCGACGACGTTCGTTTCGGTAGCTCTATTTCCGGTTCTCACGTTGCTATCGATGATATCGAAGGCGCATGGAACAGCGGCACCAAATACGAAGGCGGCAACAAAGGCCACCGTCCTGCAGTTAAAGGCGGTTACTTCCCAGTTCCACCAGTTGACTCCGCTCAAGACCTGCGTTCTGCAATGTGTCTGACTATGGAGCAAATGGGCCTGGTTGTTGAAGCTCACCACCACGAAGTGGCAACTGCTGGTCAGAACGAAGTGGCTACCCGCTTCAACACCATGACTAAAAAAGCAGATGAAATTCAGATTTACAAATATGTGGTTCATAACGTTGCTCATGCATACGGTAAAACTGCGACCTTTATGCCAAAACCAATGTTTGGCGATAACGGTTCTGGTATGCACTGCCACATGTCCCTGGCTAAGAACGGTGTAAACCTGTTCGCTGGTGACAAATATGCAGGCCTGTCTGAGCAAGCGCTGTACTACATCGGTGGTGTTATCAAACACGCTAAAGCCATCAACGCCCTGGCTAACCCAACCACCAACTCCTACAAGCGTTTGGTCCCGGGTTATGAAGCTCCAGTCATGCTGGCTTACTCTGCCGCTAACCGTTCTGCTTCAATCCGTATCCCAGTAGTTGCGTCTCCGAAAGCACGTCGTATCGAAGTGCGCTTCCCGGACCCAGCAGCTAACCCGTACCTGTGCTTCGCGGCACTGCTGATGGCTGGTCTTGATGGTATCAAGAACAAAATCCATCCGGGCGAAGCAATGGACAAAAACCTGTACGACCTGCCGCCAGAAGAAGCGAAAGAGATCCCACAAGTTGCTGGCTCTCTGGAAGAAGCACTGAACTGCCTGAACGAAGACCGCGAGTTCCTGACTGCGGGCGGCGTGTTCACTGATGAAGCTATCGACGCTTATATCGCTCTGCGTATGGAAGAAAACGACCGTGTGCGCATGACTCCACACCCAGTCGAGTTCGAACTGTACTACAGCGTTTAATCACGTTGTAAATACCCAGAACTTTTAGCCCATCGTTGATGGGCTTTTTTCTCCACAAATAACCTGTTGCCGCAATATCTTTTGCCGACGGGAAACTATAATGCACCATTACAGTGCACATTATCGGAGACTGCTGTATGGCAACCGGCACACTGCCCGATGCTGGGCAGATCCTGAATTCTTTAATCAACAGTATTTTACTGGTGGATGACGAGCTGGCTGTGCATTACGCCAACCCAGCGGCACAGCAACTTTTGGCGCAAAGTTCGCGCAAGCTGTACGGCACTCCATTACCAGAACTGTTGAGTTACTTTTCGCTCAACGTTGGCTTGATGCAGGAAAGCCTGACCTCAGGCCAGGGTTTCACCGATAACGAAGTCACGCTGGTTATTGATAGCCGCTCCCACATTCTTTCCCTGACTGCACAACGTTTACCGGAAGGGTACATCCTGATGGAAATGGCGCCGATGGATAACCAACGTCGCTTGAGTCAGGAACAGTTGCAGCAGGCGCAACAAATAGCCGCCCGAGATTTAGTTCGCGGGCTGGCACATGAGATTAAAAATCCACTTGGTGGGTTACGTGGAGCAGCCCAACTGCTGGCCAGAGCCTTACCAGACCCATCACTGACTGAATACACCAAGGTGATTATTGAGCAGGCTGATCGCTTACGGAATCTGGTAGATAGACTATTAGGCCCACAGCAGCCGGGAATGCACGTCACTGAAAGCATCCACAAAGTGACCGAGCGTGTGATGAAACTGGTGTCGATGGAATTACCAGCAAACGTAACGCTGGTCAGAGATTACGACCCAAGTTTGCCGGAACTGGCCCACGATCCCGACCAAATTGAACAGATTTTATTAAATATTGTTCGCAATGCCCTTCAGGCGCTTGGCAGCGACGGCGGTGAGATAGTGTTACGCACACGTACTGCATTCCAGCTTACACTGCATGGCACGCGCTACCGTCTGGCGGCGCGTATTGATATTGAAGACAACGGTCCGGGCATTCCGGCCCATCTGCAGGACACACTATTCTACCCAATGGTGAGCGGACGTGAGGGAGGGACAGGTTTAGGTCTTTCCATAGCACGCAACTTGATAGATCAGCATTCGGGAAAAATCGAATTTAACAGTTGGCCAGGTCATACCGAGTTTTCGGTTTATCTGCCTATTCGTAAGTAGAGGTCTTTATGCAACGAGGCATAGTTTGGATCGTTGATGACGATAGCTCCATCCGTTGGGTGCTGGAACGTGCTCTGACCGGAGCGGGTTTAAGCTGCACCACCTTTGAGAGCGGCAGTGAAGTCCTTAATGCTCTTGCAACCAAGACCCCGGACGTTTTGTTATCTGACATTCGCATGCCCGGCATGGACGGCCTGGCGCTGCTTAAGCAGATTAAACAACGCCACCCGATGCTACCGGTCATCATAATGACGGCTCACTCAGACCTTGAAGCCGCCGTGAGTGCCTACCAACAAGGCGCTTTTGATTACCTGCCAAAACCTTTTGATATTGACGAAGCGGTCGCACTGGTTGAGCGCGCCATCAGCCATTATCTGGAACAACAGCAGCCGCGCAATGTACAGGTGAATGGACCGACCACCGATATTATCGGTGAAGCACCGGCTATGCAGGATGTGTTTCGCATTATTGGCCGTTTGTCCCGGTCATCAATAAGCGTGCTGATTAACGGTGAATCGGGTACCGGTAAAGAGTTGGTGGCTCACGCCTTACACCGCCACAGCCCACGGGTGAAATCTCCTTTTATTGCGCTGAATATGGCCGCAATTCCAAAGGATTTGATTGAGTCTGAGCTGTTTGGCCACGAGAAAGGCGCATTCACCGGTGCCAATCAAATTCGCCAGGGGCGTTTTGAGCAGTCTGATGGTGGCACGCTTTTCCTTGATGAAATCGGTGATATGCCGATGGATGTGCAAACTCGCTTGCTGCGTGTATTAGCCGATGGGCAGTTTTATCGCGTTGGCGGGTATGCGCCGGTGAAAGTCGACGTCCGTATTATTGCCGCGACTCACCAGAACCTTGAGTTGCGCGTGCAGGAAGGGAAATTTCGCGAGGATTTATTCCACCGTCTGAACGTGATTCGTGTGCATCTGCCACCGTTGCGTGAACGCCGCGAGGATATTCCGCGCCTGGCCCGCCATTTCTTACAAGTGGCGGCTCAGGAGCTAGGTGTAGAAGCCAAGTTGCTGCATCCTGAAACTGAAAATGCTTTAACGCGCCTGGCCTGGCCTGGTAACGTGCGCCAACTGGAAAACACCTGCCGCTGGTTAACAGTGATGGCGGCAGGCCAGGAAGTGTTGATTCAGGATTTACCGGCTGAATTGTTTGAAACCACCATTCCCGATAGCCCGACGCATTCGCAATCGGACAACTGGGCAACACTTCTGGCTCAATGGGCCGACCGGGCATTACGTTCCGGTCATCAGAATTTACTTTCTGAAGCACAGCCAGAAATGGAGCGCACCTTGCTAACAACGGCGCTGCGTCATACGCAAGGCCACAAGCAGGAAGCCGCGAGATTACTCGGCTGGGGGCGAAATACCCTGACCCGTAAGCTCAAAGAGTTGGGGATGGAGTAACAAAAAGGCGGCTTTCAAGCCGCCTTTAGTTTTAGATGACACGCGAGAATTGTTGCATTCGCGCCTTCTGACGCAAGTAACTATCAAAACACATGCAGATATTACGGATTAGCAGTCTACCTTTTGCCGTTACCTGAATTTGTTTGCTGTCGATATCCACCAGCCCATCTTTCGCCAACGGTGCCAACAGTTTTAAATCCTCTGCGAAATACTCGGCAAAACTCAGATCCCAAAGCTGCTCTATTTCGGCAAATTTAAGCTGGAAGTTGCAGATAAGCGCTTTGATAACGTCACGACGAATGCAGTCATCACGGGTGAGTGCCAGGCCGCGCCACAGCGCATCGCCTTGATTATCAACCTGCTGATAATAAGTCTTCAGCTCTTTCTGGTTTTGAGCGTAACAGTCGCCAATCATACTGATTGCAGAAACGCCCATCCCCAGCAAGTCGGTATCGCCCTGCGTGGTGTAGCCCTGGAAATTACGGTGCAGTTTGCCTTCGCGCTGCGCAATCGCCAGTTCGTCATCTGGCCGCGCAAAGTGGTCCATGCCAATAAACTGGTATCCGGCATTGGTCAGCGAGCTAATGGTTTCTTGCAGAATGTCGAGTTTTTGCTGAGCGCTGGGCAAATCAGCATCTTTAATTTTGCGCTGTGCGGCAAACAAAGTCGGTAAGTGCGCGTAGTTAAAGACACTTAAACGGTGCGGGCTCAGTTCTGCAACACGCTTGAGCGTGAAGGCAAAGCTTTCTGGTGTCTGCTTTGGCAGACCGTAAATGAGGTCGATATTCGTCGAGGTGAAACCGAGTTCTCGCGCACGCTGAATCAACGCAAAGATGAACTCTTCGTCTTGCTCGCGGTTAACCAGGCGCTGCACTTCTTTGTTGAAATCCTGCACCCCCATGCTCAGGCGGGTAAACCCTTCCTGACGCAGATGGTCGAGGACATCGAGTTCGATTTCACGCGGGTCTATTTCAATAGATAATTCGGCGTCTTCGTTGAAATTGAAATGACCACGCAGAAGCCCCATCAGACGGCTTATCTGCGCTTTACTGAGGTAAGTCGGTGTACCGCCGCCCCAATGCAATTGACTGACGTGACGGCCCTTAAAGAGCGGCGCACGGTGGGCAATCTCTTGTTCCAGCGCATCTAAATACTGATCGGCTTTGTGAGTCTGGCGGGTAACAATTTTATTGCAGCCGCAGAAATAGCAAAGCTTGTGGCAGAACGGGATATGGACATAGAGCGACAGCGGGCGCTCAGGGTAACGAGCAACCGCTTCAAGAAACGCCGCCTCGCCGAAGTCTTCTGAAAACTCCAGCGCTGTGGGATAAGAAGTATAACGCGGCCCTGAATAATTATATTTCTGGATCAGGGCCAAATCCCAATCGATTAACTGCTCAGACATTCTCACTCCCTCCGGTGATGCCGCATTCGTTGACGGCGCAACGACTTTTGTAATCGCGACAGCCGCCGTAGTTTAACGAATAACCACAGCAGATAACACACCAGCGGAATAACCACGCAAAGAACAGGTAATCCCATTGAGGTAAACCGTTAGTCAGTGCCTTTAAGCAGGCGCATCAAATCATCGCCCTTCTCTTCTTCATCTTCGTCATCTTCATAAGAGATGCCGAGTTCTTCCATCAGTGCATCAATACGATCAAGCTTAGCGTTAACCCAAGCCTGCTCTTCTGCATTGAGAGTTTCACCTTCTTCAAGACGCTCTAACAGCGCATCCAGGCGCTCATCATTTTCCAGCAAATCCAGTTCAGCCTGTGGTGTAAGCATAGGTTTCTCAACTTTAGGTTTGTGCTGTTTTGGTTTCTTGACCTGGACTTCAGTTACGCCCAGAGCAACGGGTTTTTTACTGCCGATACGCGGATCTTTAGCCTGAGAGCTACCTGTTCCACTTTTAGCCTGAGTGCCACCAGTTGCGCGACTCCCCGCAGCGTGTCCACTGTGCTTTTTATCACGCTTACGGTCACGCGCTTCACGATCTAACTCTTCACGCGTTTTACGACGTGCTTTTGAAGGTTTGGAACCAGGTGCTGCTGAGTTTTGTTGCTTCATAATAGGTTATCTTGAGCCATTTTTATTCAGTATAGAATTGCGGCGGAATCTAGCAGAAAGCAAGCAAAGAAAAAAGGCGGCAGGTTAACCTGTCGCCTTTTTCTTGTCTCTGGACCCTTCATAGGTCACACAATCCCTGTTTGCACTCGACGCCCTGTCTTTCCATTGCAAACAACTTCCGTGTAGTTCCTTGTCCTTTTAAAACGTCTCCTGACGTTGCCTCCTGGCCTTTCCCTGGTTCTTCGTCATCATGACGCTCCTGAACCCTCATCCTGAGTTGCTATCCTTTCCGGCTCTCCTTTGCCTGTGCTGCTTACTTTACGCTTACCTATTGATTCTACAAGATGAGCATTTGAGTTAAGTCATTGCCATCACTCAGCGCTTACAGAATAACCATATGTTATATAAACACTTTTAATTATGTCTGCATCTCACAACACTGCGTTATCTGCCAGTATGAATGGTCAATGTCTTACAAGCCTCGGGCGGATTTCTGTAAGCCTGTCAGCCGCGCCGAGAAACACGGCGTTTTGCTCATGTTCAGGTATAATCCCCCACAATGCTCATCCTGAGGGAGACAACCGTTTTGAAAAACTGGAACTACCAACTGACCCACTTCGTGCTTAGCGCACCGGATATTCGCCATTTACCTTCTGATACCGGTATTGAGGTTGCTTTCGCAGGCCGCTCAAACGCAGGGAAATCCAGCGCGTTAAATACGCTGACAAATCAGAAAGCACTGGCTCGTACCAGTAAAACACCTGGCCGTACGCAGCTCATCAACTTGTTTGAAGTTGCTGAAGGCTTACGTGTGGTGGATTTACCGGGCTATGGCTACGCCGAAGTACCTGAAGAAGTAAAACTTAAATGGCAGCGCGCGCTTGGCGAGTATCTGCAAAAGCGTAACAGCCTGAAAGGTTTAGTGGTGCTGATGGATATTCGTCATCCGCTGAAAGACCTCGATCAGCAAATGATTCACTGGGCTGTTGCCAGCGGCATTCCCGTGATGCTGCTGCTAACTAAAGCCGACAAACTGGCTTCTGGTGCGCGTAAAGCACAACTGAATATGGTGCGCGAAGCGGTTGTAGAGTTTAACGGTGATATTCAGGTTGAGGCGTTTTCCTCACTGAAAAAAATCGGCGTGGATGTGTTACGTCATAAGCTTGATGGTTGGTATAACGATATCCCACCAGCAATCGAAGAAGACAGCGTTGAAGAAGACGACGAAACGACTGGGGAATAAATAATGTATGGGGAAACCCGTGCATTTCCTGACTCGCGCCCAATAAAAAACGCCCCAGTCATTACTGACTGGGGCGGCTAAAATATTCAGCCAAATCCGATTACGTGAAGTAAAAGGTCTGAAAGATAGAACATCTTACCTCTGTACCCTACGCAAATAACTCTACTCCTTTTTAATCGGTTGAAAAAGTATTTTTTGTAGTTTTTTTTCACCCTTTACACACCGATATTGAAGCGTCATCACAAAAAGCTATGAGTTATGTTGCTTAGTTACATAAATCACTTTAATTAGTGAGCTTCATCCCAGTTTACACCGCTTCCAACTTCCACCAGCAACGGCACATCAAGTTTCATGCTGCCTTCCATCAGCTCGTGAATTTTCTTCGATACGGCTTCCAGATCATCTTGATGCACTTCAAACACCAGTTCATCGTGTACCTGCATGATCATTTTCACACGCGGTTTTTCTGATTCAAGCCAGGCATCGACAGCAATCATGGCACGCTTGATGATATCGGCTGCCGTTCCCTGCATTGGGGCGTTGATAGCCGCACGTTCAGCACCTGCGCGACGAGCCGCATTGCTGGAATTGATATCAGGTAAATAAAGACGGCGGCCATCCAGCGTTTCGACATATCCCTGCTCTTTTGCCTGCTTGCGAGTACGCTCCATATATTCCAGAACACCCGGGTAGCGCTCGAAGTAGAGGTCCATGTATTTCTGCGACTCTTTTCGCGGAATATTGAGCTGGCGTGACAAACCAAACGCACTCATGCCGTAAATCAAACCGAAGTTGATCGCTTTCGCGCTGCGGCGTTGCTCGCCAGAAACATTATCCAACGGAATACCGAATACTTCCGCAGCCGTCGCGCGGTGAATATCTTTGCCTTCAGCAAACGCCGTCAGCAGCCCTTTATCGCGAGATAAATGCGCCATGATGCGCAGCTCAATTTGCGAGTAGTCAGCAGAAACAATCAGGTAATCTTTCGGCGCAATAAAGGCCTGACGAATACGACGACCTTCTTCATTACGCACTGGAATATTTTGCAGGTTTGGTTCGGTTGAAGATAAGCGCCCGGTTGCCGCAACAGCCTGATGATAAGAAGTATGTACGCGCCCCGTTTTCGGGTTAATCATCAGCGGCAGTTTATCGGTATAGGTCGATTTCAGTTTTGCCAGACCACGATGCTCAAGAATAACTTTAGGCAATGGATAATCCAGAGCCAGCTCTTCCAGCACTTCTTCAGATGTGGACGGTGCGCCGCCAGGGGTTTTCTTCAGCGGCTTAATTCCCTGCTTTTCAAACAGAATGGTTTGCAGCTGCTTTGGAGAAGATAGGTTAAACGGCTCACCCGCGATTTCGTGAGCGGTGATTTCCAGCTCAGCGAGGCGTTTTGTCAGTTGCTCAGAATGCGTATGCAACACAGCCGGATCGATCTTCACGCCATTACGTTCAATGCGTGAAAGCACAGGCACCAGCGGAATCTCAATATTTTTGAAGATACTTAATGGCCCTTCACGCTTTTCAAGCTGAGGCCACATTTTCAGGTGCAACTGCAATGTCACGTCTGCATCTTCTGCGGCGTAACGCCCAGCCTGCTCGAGATCTATCTGGTTGAAGGTCAGCTGCTTTTTACCTTTACCGGCAATCTCTTCAAAAGTGATGGTTGTGTGCTTCAACCAGCGTGCGGAAAGGCTATCCATATCATGGCGGCCTGCGACGCTATCAAGAATATAGGACTCAAGCATGGTATCGAACGCAATTCCGCGAAGTTCGATATCGTAGTTTTGCATGATGCCACGGTCAAACTTGAGGTTTTGCCCAACCTTAAGAATGCTTTCATCTTCAAGTAGCGGCTTCAACATCTCGAGTGCGCGTTCGCGAGGAATTTGCACAGGGGCATCTAAATAGTCATGCGCAACCGGTATATAGCACGCAACGCCCGGCTCCGTGGCAAATGAAAGACCAACCAGATTCGCGCTGATGTTGTCCAGACTGTCGGTTTCCGTGTCAAAGGCGATGACAGGTGCTTTCTTCAGGCGAGTAATCCATTCTTCAAGCACGCTTTCTTCAAGAATAGTGACGTAGTTTTCGTGAGAAAGGGCAATTGCTGGCTCTTCTGGTTCAGCTTCGGTTTCAATCTCAATGGTTTTTTTAGGCTGAGTAGCCGTCTTCGCGCCCTTGGCCTGTAACCACTTGCCAGCTTCTACGTCGGTAATCCAGCGTTTGAATTCATATTGTTTGAACAGCTCAAGAAGCTCTTCATCTGCAGGCTGCTGCACTTCTAATTGCTCGCAACCGAGTTCAAGCTCAACGTCCGTTTTAATGGTCGCCAGTTTATAGGAGAGGTAAGCAAGATCTTTGCTTTGTTCAAGCTTCGCCGCCATGGTTTTTGCACCACGGAAGGTTAATTCTGCGATTTTCTCTGGGTTGGCATACAGCGTATCCAGTCCACCTAAGCCTTGTAGCAGCGCCTGCGCTGTTTTCTCGCCAACGCCCGGCACTCCAGGGATGTTATCTGACGAGTCGCCCATTAATGCCAGGAAGTCGATGATGAGTTCTGGCGGCACGCCATATTTAGTGCGGACTTCATCCGGGCCAAGAATGGTATTGGTCATGGTATTGATAAGCGTAACACCCGGTGTAACCAACTGCGCCATATCTTTATCGCCGGTACTAATCAACACCGGGCGACCAACACGCTCAGCTTCAAGCGCCAGTGTACCAATCACATCGTCCGCTTCCACGCCTGAAACCGCCAGGAGAGGCAAGCCCATGGCTTTAACCATCGCATGGAGAGGTTCTATTTGCGCACGCAGATCGTCGGGCATTGGCGGGCGATGAGATTTGTAATGCTCGAACAATTCGTCACGGAAGGTTTTGCCTTTAGCATCAAAAACCACTGCTGCGTGGGTCGGTTGATACTGCAACAATAGACTGCGCAGCATGTTCAGCACACCGTACATTGCCCCTGTTGGTTCACCTTTGCTATTGGTCAGCGGTGGAAAGGCATGATAAGCACGATAAAGGTAGGATGAGCCATCAACGAGGATAAGTGGGTTTTGCGCGATCTGAACCATAATGTTCCGTTCCGTGACTGGTTTTAGTTTATAGCTAAAGGATGCCATAGCCTGGCTGAAAACATGAACTTTTGAGGCAGATTAGGTGAAAAGTTTTGTTGATCTTCGAGATCGGCCTCAAGATCAATATTGTGGATAAGTTTGTGCATAATTCTTTAAGTATTTGATTATTTCTTTTACAGGAAACACTCACTCTCATAAATACTATTGTTTATCATTGACTTATGAATTAACCACTCAAGTTACACGGCCTTCCATGGGTGATCCGTAAATGTGGATATAAAAAATAATTATGTTATAGAGCAATAATATCAAAAGCCCTATATGCACCATTGTGGTGACAATCGCATGTTCGGTTCCCATTATTATCGCTGGCATCATCAAACTCGTGTTACCCGGAGAATGTACAAAGCCCGTTCTATGACATGTTAAGTGGCAAGATGACTCGGATCGTGGTGAGAGTGTCGCTGGTGCCGATTCCAGAGGACCTGCATGGCGATTACATAAATGATAAGGGTTTTAAACGGCGTTTCCAGCAATGGCTGAATGCGTTATGGCATGACAAAGACGCGCTGCTGACGAGCATTAAACGATAAAAGAAAGCCGGTCAATCGACCGGCTTTCTTATTATTTTTTCTCGACCAGGAATTTGGCCACATCAGCATATTGCTGGACGAATACGTCCATGTTGCTGGTGTCCATTCCTTGCGGGTTCAATTGATATTTACCGTTCACGAAAATAGCTGGAACACCCTGCAATTGCAGATCTGCCGCGGCTTTCTCTTGTTGGGCAACCAATGATTTCACCACAAAGCTATTCCATGCTGCGTCATACTCTTCAGCTTTAACGCCTGCATCAATGAATACCTGGCGGATATCTGCAACGTTTTGAACAGTCTGTGTTTTTTGCACAGCTTCAAACATAGGAGCAGTGATTTTATCTTCCACACCCAGCGCCATTGCTACCGCCCACGCCTGAGTCAGGTCTTTGCCCAATGGGCCAAGGAACTCGACATGGTATTTAGTCATTTTGGTGCCTTCCGGCAGTTTTTTCTTCACGGTATCGGAAACATGAAGAACTTCTTCAAACTGATAGCAGTGTGGGCAATAGAAAGAGAAGAACTCCAGAACCTGCGGCTCTCCAGCGACGGGTTTTTCCAAAGTAACGAACTCTTTACCATCTTTATACTGCGCTGCAGAAACGCTGAATGCCAGGATCATCCCCGCCAGCGCCAGCCAAATCTTTTTCATCATCAAATCTCTCCTGAATAAATACTGATTAATACATTGGCGTTAATGTTAATGGTGGTTCACGCAGAACCCGGACCTGCTCTGTAAAAGTCGCAATTTGTCTCCGCCAGTAATCTTCGTCGGTAATCCACGGAAAATTTCTGGGGAATGCGGGATCATCCCAGCGTCGAATTATCCACGCGAGATAATAGACCATACGCATGGCTCGTAAAGGTTCTATGAGCGTAATTTCGTCTGAATTAAATGGGGCAAACTCTTCATATGCCTCAACAATCATTTCCAACTGCATTCTCTGCTCGGCTTTATCGCCATTGAGCAGCATCCAGATATCCTGAATTGCGGGGCCATTACGGGCATCATCGAGATCGACGAACAAAGGACCATCGCGCCAGAGAATATTCCCCGGGTGGCAGTCTCCATGCAGTCGTAGTGACTCAAAATCAGCATGCCAGTGAAGTTTCACTTCTTCTATAAGTGCATCTGTTGCTTTTAAGAAGCGCTGTTTCAGAGCAGATGGAATGAGATGCGTGTGCTCAAACAGTTCACGCGGCTCAAATAAATATTCACTCAAGCCCATATCAGGACGAGCAGAAAATTGCTTGCGGCGCCCCGTTTGATGGATGCGCCCAAGATAGCGTCCCACCCATTCCATTTGATCCAGGCTATCTGTTTCGTACTGTCTTCCGCCTAAACTTGGAAACACCGCGTACATAAAGCCTTGATGGCGCAGCAATGTATTGCCGTTAAACTTCAATGGTGCGGCGACAGGAACTTCATCAGCCAGCAACTCAAGGGCAAACTGATGTTCTTCTTGTATTTGTTCAGGAGACCAGCGATGAGGACGATAAAATTTCACCACATAACGTTTTCGATCCTCGTCCTGAAACTGATAGACGCGGTTCTCAAAACTATTTAATGCAGTCAAGCCGGAATCCACCCGTATACCCTGGTCAAAAAGGGCATCCATGATGGTATCCGGATGTAGTGTCTGAAAATTGAAAGCGCTGTCTGTCATCCACGCAACCGACTGTAAATGCGAATAGTTGAGGATAACATTTCGTAGCCGTTAAAGTGGACTGGCTTACAAGCTTTTACTCTTTAATTACGCCACGAGCGCGCAATAATGCGGTCTTAAAATCTTCTTCGTAGTCTTTCTGAATGCCAGGAATAACAGCATCTTTCGCGGAGCCACGCATTTTCAGATGATAAATAAGCACGTCATCGGTCAGATCGGTTAATTCACCGGTATAACCTGACTCTTTACTGAGTTTCTGTAAAAATTGAATCAAATTGAGATCAGGCTCTTTCTGCCATGCGGGCTGAAGTAGCTCGAGCAGTTCGTTAAGACGTTTGCATTTCATTATTGTGCTCCTTTCACATGCGAGGGGTACACGTTAGCAGGCTCAAACCCACATTAAAAGAGGCGATATTGGTGAGATGTTTAACGGAAGTTACTGGTGTGGTTTTGGCCGGTGGGCGATCAACTCGAATGGGCGGCCAGGATAAAGGGCTCATCGAATTAAATGGACTACCGCTGTTTGAACACGTCATCAGAAAGCTGGCACCGCAGGTCAACGACGTGGTGATTAGCGCCAACAGAAATAGAGCAAAATATCAGTCTGTTGGGTTAACCGTTCTCAGCGATACATTGCCCGATTACCCTGGACCGCTTGCTGGAATGTTGTCACTAATTAAGCAGTTACACAGTGAGTGGTTTTTGTTTTGCCCATGCGATACACCCAATATACCCGAAGATTTAGCCTCCAGGCTTTGGGAGCAAAAAGGGGATGCTTCTGCCCTTTGGGTAAACGATGGTGAGCGAGATCATCCCACTATTGCCCTCCTGCACAAGAAACTCACTGCTCCGCTGGAAATCTATCTGGCGTCAGGTGAACGGCGAGTCATGGTTTTTCTGCGAGAGGTGGGCGGACACGCCGTATTATTTCCGAATCAGAAGCAAAATTTCGTCAACATTAATTCACCAGAAGATCTCGCACAATGGGAAAACAAATAATGGTGCCTCTACTCGCTTTTGCCGCCTGGAGCGGTACAGGCAAAACAACACTTCTTAAGCAATTGATTCCCCAGCTTAATGAACGAGGGATTCGCCCAGGTCTGATCAAACATACCCATCATGATGTCGATATCGATACACCCGGAAAAGACAGTTATGAATTGCGAAAAGCCGGTGCCGCACAAACAATCGTCGCCAATAATAATAGATGGGCATTAATGACCGAAACTCCTGCGCAAGAAGAGCTGGATCTGCACTGGCTAGCCAGTCGAATGGATCCAACTTCATTGGATTTGATATTAGTTGAGGGATTTAAGCATGAAGCGATTCCAAAAATTCTGCTTTACAGGGATGGGCTAAAGCACAGCATAGCTGAGCTTGTGGTCGATAACCAAGTGATTGCCATTGCTAGTGACGTGCAGCTTCCTGATGTGCAGATTCCAGTTCTGGATATCAATTCACCCTTTCAGATTGCTGATTTTATTGCGGATTGGATTAAGAAGTGAAATTAGCCTGCCTTGTTGCGGGCATTTTTATGTATAAATCGCAGACAGCAAAAAGCCCTGTACGTCAGTACAGGGCTTTACACTTATTTGGAGCCTGGCAGTTCCCTACTCTCGCATGGGGAGACCCCACACTACCATCGGCGCTACGGCGTTTCACTTCTGAGTTCGGCATGGGGTCAGGTGGGACCACCGCGCTACTGCCGCCAGGCATATTCTGTTTCATCAACCGTCATGCTGTTCACACAACCATCGACTTAAAATCTCGGTTCAAGCTGAAAATCAAATATTCTAGTCTCTCAACCAAAACACCTTCGGTGTTGTAAGGTTAAGCCTCACGGATCATTAGTACTGGTTAGCTCAACGTATCGCTACGCTTACACACCCAGCCTATCAACGTCGTAGTCTTCAACGTTCCTTCAGGACCCTTAAAGGGTCAGGGAGAACTCATCTCGGGGCAAGTTTCGCGCTTAGATGCTTTCAGCGCTTATCTTTTCCGCATTTAGCTACCGGGCAATGCCATTGGCATGACAACCCGAACACCAGTGATGCGTCCACTCCGGTCCTCTCGTACTAGGAGCAGCCCCCCTCAATTCTCCAGCGCCCACGGCAGATAGGGACCGAACTGTCTCACGACGTTCTAAACCCAGCTCGCGTACCACTTTAAATGGCGAACAGCCATACCCTTGGGACCTACTTCAGCCCCAGGATGTGATGAGCCGACATCGAGGTGCCAAACACCGCCGTCGATATGAACTCTTGGGCGGTATCAGCCTGTTATCCCCGGAGTACCTTTTATCCGTTGAGCGATGGCCCTTCCATTCAGAACCACCGGATCACTAAGACCTGCTTTCGCACCTGCTCGAGCCGTCACTCTCGCAGTCAAGCTAGCTTATGCCTTTGCACTAACCTCACGATGTCCGACCGTGATTAGCTAACCTTCGTGCTCCTCCGTTACGCTTTAGGAGGAGACCGCCCCAGTCAAACTACCCACCAGACACTGTCCGCAACCCGGATCACGGGTCTACGTTAGAACATCAAACATTAAAGGGTGGTATTTCAAGGTTGGCTCCATGCAGACTGGCGTCCACACTTCAAAGCCTCCCACCTATCCTACACATCAAGGCTCAATGTTCAGTGTCAAGCTATAGTAAAGGTTCACGGGGTCTTTCCGTCTTGCCGCGGGTACACTGCATCTTCACAGCGATTTCAATTTCACTGAGTCTCGGGTGGAGACAGCCTGGCCATCATTACGCCATTCGTGCAGGTCGGAACTTACCCGACAAGGAATTTCGCTACCTTAGGACCGTTATAGTTACGGCCGCCGTTTACCGGGGCTTCGATCAAGAGCTTCAGCTTGCGCTTAACCCCATCAATTAACCTTCCGGCACCGGGCAGGCGTCACACCGTATACGTCCACTTTCGTGTTTGCACAGTGCTGTGTTTTTAATAAACAGTTGCAGCCAGCTGGTATCTTCGACTGCCTTCAGCTCCATCCGCGAGGGACTTCACCTACCGACAGCGTGCCTTCTCCCGAAGTTACGGCACCATTTTGCCTAGTTCCTTCACCCGAGTTCTCTCAAGCGCCTTGGTATTCTCTACCTGACCACCTGTGTCGGTTTGGGGTACGATTCGTTGTTACCTGATGCTTAGAGGCTTTTCCTGGAAGTGCGGCATTTGTTACTTCAGCACCGTAGTGCCTCGTCATCACACCTCAGCGTTAGATAAGAGTCCGGATTTACCTAAACTCTCCGCCTACATGCTTAAACCGGGACAACCGTCGCCCGGCTAACATAGCCCTCTCCGTCCCCCCTTCGCAGTAACACCGAGTACAGGAATATTAACCTGTTTCCCATCGACTACGCCTTTCGGCCTCGCCTTAGGGGTCGACTCACCCTGCCCCGATTAACGTTGGACAGGAACCCTTGGTCTTCCGGCGAGCGGGTTTTTCACCCGCTTTATCGTTACTTATGTCAGCATTCGCACTTCTGATACCTCCACCAGACCTCACAGTCCAGCTTCAACGGCTTACAGAACGCTCCCCTACCCAACAACGCATAAGCGTCGCTGCCGCAGCTTCGGTGCATGGTTTAGCCCCGTTACATCTTCCGCGCAGGCCGACTCGACCAGTGAGCTATTACGCTTTCTTTAAATGATGGCTGCTTCTAAGCCAACATCCTGGCTGTCTGTGCCTTCCCACATCGTTTCCCACTTAACCATGACTTTGGGACCTTAGCTGGCGGTCTGGGTTGTTTCCCTCTTCACGACGGACGTTAGCACCCGCCGTGTGTCTCCCGTGATAACATTCTTCGGTATTCGTAGTTTGCATCGGGTTGGTAAGCCGGGATGGCCCCCTAGCCGAAACAGTGCTCTACCCCCGAAGATGAGTTCACGAGGCGCTACCTAAATAGCTTTCGGGGAGAACCAGCTATCTCCCGGTTTGATTGGCCTTTCACCCCCAGCCACAAGTCATCCGCTAATTTTTCAACATTAGTCGGTTCGGTCCTCCAGTTAGTGTTACCCAACCTTCAACCTGCCCATGGCTAGATCACCGGGTTTCGGGTCTATACCCTGCAACTTAACGCCCAGTTAAGACTCGGTTTCCCTGCGGCTCCCCTATACGGTTAACCTTGCTACAGAATATAAGTCGCTGACCCATTATACAAAAGGTACGCAGTCACCCCATAAAAGAGGCTCCCACTGCTTGTACGTACACGGTTTCAGGTTCTGTTTCACTCCCCTCGCCGGGGTTCTTTTCGCCTTTCCCTCACGGTACTGGTTCACTATCGGTCAGTCAGGAGTATTTAGCCTTGGAGGATGGTCCCCCCATATTCAGACAGGATACCACGTGTCCCGCCCTACTCTTCGAGTTCACAGCATGTGCATTTTTGTGTACGGGAGTATCACCCTGTACCCTGCGACTTTCCAGACGCTTCCACTAATACACAAACTGATTCAGACTCTGGGCTGCTCCCCGTTCGCTCGCCGCTACTGGGGGAATCTCGGTTGATTTCTTTTCCTCGGGGTACTTAGATGTTTCAGTTCCCCCGGTTCGCTTCGTTAAGCTATGTATTCACTTAACGATAGTGCAACGAATTGCACTGGGTTTCCCCATTCGGAAATCGTCGGTTATAACGGTTCATATCACCTTACCGACGCTTATCGCAGATTAGCACGTCCTTCATCGCCTCTGACTGCCAGGGCATCCACCGTGTACGCTTAGTCGCTTAACCTCACAACCCGAAGGTGTCTCGTGAGACACAATCGATGTTGTGAAAATTTGAGAGACTCGAACACACTTCACTTCCTTTCTTATTACGGAGAAAGGAAACAGTGTGTCGTTTCAATTTTCAGCTTGTTCCGGATTTTTAAAGAGCAATATCTCAAACGTGACTCGAAAGTCAGTTTTGAGATATTTATTGATAATGTCTTTCACATCATTATCGAAGATGGCGTCCCCAAGGGGATTCGAACCCCTGTTACAGCCGTGAAAGGGCAGTGTCCTGGGCCTCTAGACGATGGGGACACGAATGATCCTTTGCAGGATATCGCTTTTTGCTCATTTACTTCTATCAGACAATCTGTGTGAGCACTACGCAAGTTCGTATCTTTCAGGTAAGGAGGTGATCCAACCGCAGGTTCCCCTACGGTTACCTTGTTACGACTTCACCCCAGTCATGAATCACAAAGTGGTAAGCGCCCTCCCGAAGGTTAAGCTACCTACTTCTTTTGCAACCCACTCCCATGGTGTGACGGGCGGTGTGTACAAGGCCCGGGAACGTATTCACCGTAGCATTCTGATCTACGATTACTAGCGATTCCGACTTCACGGAGTCGAGTTGCAGACTCCGATCCGGACTACGACGCACTTTATGAGGTCCGCTTGCTCTCGCGAGGTCGCTTCTCTTTGTATGCGCCATTGTAGCACGTGTGTAGCCCTACTCGTAAGGGCCATGATGACTTGACGTCATCCCCACCTTCCTCCAGTTTATCACTGGCAGTCTCCTTTGAGTTCCCGGCCGAACCGCTGGCAACAAAGGATAAGGGTTGCGCTCGTTGCGGGACTTAACCCAACATTTCACAACACGAGCTGACGACAGCCATGCAGCACCTGTCTCACGGTTCCCGAAGGCACTAAGGCATCTCTGCCGAATTCCGTGGATGTCAAGAGTAGGTAAGGTTCTTCGCGTTGCATCGAATTAAACCACATGCTCCACCGCTTGTGCGGGCCCCCGTCAATTCATTTGAGTTTTAACCTTGCGGCCGTACTCCCCAGGCGGTCGACTTAACGCGTTAGCTCCGGAAGCCACTCCTCAAGGGAACAACCTCCAAGTCGACATCGTTTACGGCGTGGACTACCAGGGTATCTAATCCTGTTTGCTCCCCACGCTTTCGCACCTGAGCGTCAGTCTTTGTCCAGGGGGCCGCCTTCGCCACCGGTATTCCTCCAGATCTCTACGCATTTCACCGCTACACCTGGAATTCTACCCCCCTCTACAAGACTCTAGCCTGCCAGTTTCGAATGCAGTTCCCAGGTTGAGCCCGGGGATTTCACATCCGACTTGACAGACCGCCTGCGTGCGCTTTACGCCCAGTAATTCCGATTAACGCTTGCACCCTCCGTATTACCGCGGCTGCTGGCACGGAGTTAGCCGGTGCTTCTTCTGCGAGTAACGTCAATCACTGCGGTTATTAACCACAATGCCTTCCTCCTCGCTGAAAGTACTTTACAACCCGAAGGCCTTCTTCATACACGCGGCATGGCTGCATCAGGCTTGCGCCCATTGTGCAATATTCCCCACTGCTGCCTCCCGTAGGAGTCTGGACCGTGTCTCAGTTCCAGTGTGGCTGGTCATCCTCTCAGACCAGCTAGGGATCGTCGCCTAGGTGAGCCATTACCTCACCTACTAGCTAATCCCATCTGGGCACATCTGATGGCAAGAGGCCCGAAGGTCCCCCTCTTTGGTCCGAAGACGTTATGCGGTATTAGCTACCGTTTCCAGTAGTTATCCCCCTCCATCAGGCAGTTTCCCAGACATTACTCACCCGTCCGCCGCTCGTCACCCAGGAGCAAGCTCCCTGTGCTACCGCTCGACTTGCATGTGTTAGGCCTGCCGCCAGCGTTCAATCTGAGCCATGATCAAACTCTTCAATTAAAAGCTTGATTTGCTTCAACTCGTGAAGCGGTGCTCAAAAATTAACTTTCGTAATAATTCAACTAAATGAATTACTGCTTGGTCACTCTTCAAGACTTGATATTTTTTTGATACCCGAAGGCATCTGAGATATCAATCCTGCGAGTGCCCACACAGATTGTCTGATAAATTGTTAAAGAGCAGTGAGTTACGCGCTTTCGCTTGCTAACTCGAGGTGGCGTATATTACGCTTTCCTCTTTCAGAGTCAAGCGTTTATTTTCGCTTTTCATCTGGCTGACGGGCCGGTTTGTAAGCCGTTGTGCCGTGTCAGTGGAGGCGCAGTATAGGGATTTTCCGGGAGCTGACAAGTGTTTATTGCAAATAAATTACCAAGCGTCTTTTTTTTCGCCAAAAACACTGTAAAAGCCGCGGAACACGGGATATTTGCTGTTTTAAGCATCAGAAAAGCAGACCTGGTGGCATACTAATAAAAGAAACAAAGCTAAAGGAACTGCATTCATGTCTCTATCTGCACAACAACTCGCGGCGCAAAAGAACCTTTCCTATGTTCTGGCGGAGAAACTAGCACAAGGCATTCTCAGAGGTGAGTATGAAGCGGGCAGTATTTTGCCCGGTGAAATCGAACTGGGTGAACTCTTCGGTGTGAGTCGCACGGCTGTACGAGAAGCAGTAAAGACATTAACCGCGAAAGGGATGGTTTTACCACGCCCGCGCATCGGGACTCGCGTTATGCCTCGCAGCCACTGGAATTTCCTTGATAAGGAACTGCTAACCTGGTGGATGACAGAAGAGAACTTTAATGACGTGGTGGATTACTTCCTTGTTATGCGTAATAGCCTGGAACCACAAGCCTGTGCAATGGCCGCAATAAATGGCAGTGAAGAAGAGAAAGCCACCCTTAATGAAATGATGGCTGAGATGGTAAAGCTAAAGGGTGAATTTGACCGTCAACGCTGGATAGAAGTCGATATGGCGTACCATGAGCAAATCTATGCAATGAGTGGTAACCCCTTCCTTTGTTCTTTCGCTAACTTATTCCGTTCTATTTATTACAATTACTTCACCGCAATAACTAATAACGAAGTTATTAAGCTCGACTTGCACCAGGCAATCGTTGATGCCATTACCCAGGGCGACAGCCAGGCCGCGTTAATCGCTGGTCAGACACTGTTGAAAGAACCGTTCGCTCAAGGGTAAAGACTCGCCTTCTCCTGGATGCGTTAAAACATCAGGATAAAAATGACCAAAACAGCTCGCAGTATGGCCGGGTTACCGTGGATAGCGGCGATGGCATTCTTCATGCAGGCGCTGGATGCCACTATTCTCAATACTGCATTACCCGCAATAGCTCATAGCCTTGGGCGTTCGCCGCTGGCAATGCAATCCGCGATTATCAGTTACACCTTAACCGTTGCGATGCTGATCCCTGTCAGCGGCTGGCTTGCTGACCGCTTCGGTACACGTCGCGTGTTTATGTTCGCCGTTTCCCTCTTCACTCTCGGCTCGTTTGCCTGCGCGATGTCCAACTCGCTGGGTGAATTAGTCGTGTTTCGTGTGATTCAGGGAATCGGCGGGGCAATGATGATGCCGGTCGCGCGCTTAGCATTATTACGCGCCTATCCACGTAGCGAATTGCTGCCCGTATTAAACTTCGTCACCATGCCAGGGCTTGTTGGCCCAATCCTCGGCCCATTGCTCGGCGGCGTTTTAGTTACGTGGGCGAGCTGGCATTGGATTTTCCTCATTAATATACCTATCGGAATTCTTGGCCTTATCTACGCCCGCAAGTACATGCCAAACTTCACGACTCCACGACGCGGCTTTGATATGACAGGCTTTCTTTTATTTGGCTTGAGTCTGGTATGCATTTCTAGCGGGATGGAGTTATTCGGCGAACGCATTGTTGCCAGTTACATCGGTATTCTGACGATATTAAGTGGGCTTGCTCTGCTGGCAGCGTATATCTGGCACGCTCGTCGCCACCCGACACCGCTGATCGCTTTGCCGATGTTTCGCACCAGAACTTTCTCTATAGGGATCATCGGCAATCTTGCTTCGCGGCTGGGTACCGGCTGCGTACCCTTCCTGATGCCTTTAATGCTACAAGTCGGTTTTGGTTATTCTGCCTTGATTGCCGGATGCATGATGGCTCCAACCGCCATTGGCTCGTTACTGGCAAAATCGACCGTAACTCAGGTATTACGTCGTCTTGGCTATAGAAAAACGTTAGTCGGTGTCACGCTGGTGATCGGTTTACTGATTGGGCAATTCTCATTGCAGTCGCCTGGAATGGAAGTGTGGATGCTAATTTTGCCGCTGTTTATTCTGGGGATGGCGATGTCTACGCAGTTCACGGCAATGAATACGATTACGCTCGCCGACCTCACCGATGAAAACGCCAGTAGCGGCAACAGTGTGCTGGCCGTAACGCAACAGTTGGCGATCAGTCTTGGCGTAGCGGTAAGTGCGGCGGTACTTCGTTTGTATGAAGGAGTAGAGAGCATTAATACCGTTGAGCAGTTCCACTACACCTTCCTGACGATGGGTGCAGTGACGTTGGTTTCCGCTCTGGTGTTCTTACTATTACGCCCTAAAGACGGGCGCAATATGATCAAGCGTTAAACGGAACCGCGCTCCACCAGCTCTGGCGTCAAAAATAGACGCTGCTGTTCAAGGGTGGGTTGCGCCATTCGATGTATCAATACATCAACGGCCAACTCACCCAGCTCATCTTTAGGCTGATGAATGGTCGTTAACGGTGGCGTCATATATCGCGCCAGTTCGATATCATCGTAACCCACAACCGCCATATCCTGCGGAACCTTCAACCCCGCCTGGTACAAAGCCTGATACGCCCCAACCGCCATGGCATCATTGCCAGTAAATACGGCATGTGGCGGTTGCTCCAGCGCAAGCAGCGAGTTCATCGCGGTGAAACCGCCCTGAAACTCAAAGTCACCGATGATTTCATAACCTTCATGAATCGTAAGCCCTGCCCGGTTCATCGCGTTGCGATAGCCTTCAAGGCGTAAGCGCGCTGGCGTTTTATCTTGCGGGCCAGTAATGCAGGCGATCCGGGTATAACCTTTATCAATGAGATGTTGCGTTGCCGTGTCGCCGCCCAGCAAAGAGTTATCCTGAATGACGTCGCTTTCGCCCTCAAAAGGAGACCAGTCCATCATCACCGTAGGAATAGAAGGATAGCGACTCATAATCGCGGGCGAAGGGAGATGAGTTTCGGTACATAAAAGAAGAAGACCATCGACGCGCTTTTGCAGCAGCGTTTCCAGGTTGCGATTCATTCGCTGCTCGTCGCCTTCGGTATTACATAACACCAGGCTATAACCGCGCTCAAAACAACTGCGTTCAACACCACGCACCAGTTCAGAATAAAACGGGTTACTACTGGCGGTGATTAACATGCCAATAGTGTGTGTTTGGTTAAGCTTGAGACTACGCGCCAGTGCAGAGGGTGCATAGTTAAGAGTCTTGATTGCCGCATCGACCTTTGCGCGAACGGCATCACTCACAAAGCGGTCGTTATTAATGACGTGCGAAACGGTAGAAGTCGAAACCCCGGCCATTTTCGCGACGTCTTTCATGGTGGCCATGATTATCCTTGCGGTTGCAAAAACTCGTCGATTTCGTGACGCCACGGCACCGAAGGCTGCGCACCTTTACGTGTTACGGCAATTGCAGCGGCGGCATGAGCAAAACGAATTGCCTCATTCATCGGCTTATCTTCCAGCAATGCAGTAACCAATGCGCCATTAAAGGTATCGCCCGCAGCGATGGTATCCACAGCTTTCACCTTAAAACCCGGAACACGCTGGCCTTTACCGTTTTCACTCAGCCAAACGCCACGGCTGCCGAGCGTAATAATGACGGTTTCAATACCTTTCGCATGCAGCGCCTGAGCTGCAACCGCCGCATCGTCATCATTTTCGACGCGCACACCTGTCAGTTTTTCCGCTTCGGTTTCATTTGGCGTGATCATGTCCACCAGCGCGAGCATCTCGTCTGATAATTCACAAGCTGGTGCAGGGTTGAGCACGACTTTAGTTTGGTTCTGATGCGCAATTTTCGCCGCAGCCAGCACGCTTTCCAGCGGCGACTCAAGCTGCATTAAAAGTGCCGAAGCTTCTGCAATTTTTTTATTCTGTTCTGCCACAAGCGTTGGCGTTAATGCTGCGTTCGCCCCAGCGTGAATACCAATCACGTTTTCTCCCGCACTATTCACGAAGATCAGCGCCACACCCGTTGCGGCATCTTTAATTGTGCTAATCGGGGAAGTATCGATGTTATCACTAGCCAATTGTTTACTAACGCGGCTGCCGGTGTCGTCGTCACCCACACAGGCGATAAAGGCAATATCCGCACCGCTGCGCCCGGCAGCAACTGCCTGGTTGGCCCCTTTTCCACCGAACGCGACCTGATACTCTTGCCCGGTAACGGTTTCACCTGGCGTCGGAAAATGTTCGAGGTTAAGGATATGGTCAGCGTTAATGCTGCCAAGGACAACGAGCTTGCCTTTAGTTTTCATTTTTTATCAGTCCAGTTAATTGCGCCACCCCAGTTCTGGAGTGGCGCGGTGCCCTGCTTTTCTATTGTTGTCTTATTTAGTAACCAGCTTCAGGTCAACCGGGATTTTGGAGTCGACTTTTTCGCCTTTCAATACTTTGTCTGCGGTTTCTACACCAATAACGCCAATTTGGTCAGCCATCTGGGCAACCGTCGCGCCCAACTTACCGCTTTCAACTGCTTTCACGCCGTCAGCAGTGCCGTCGAAACCAACCACCAGAACGTCAGATTTACCCGCAGTTTGCAGTGCACGCAGAGCACCCAGTGCCATTTCGTCGTTCTGAGCAAATACCGCCTGCACGTCAGGATGGGCAGTCAGCAAGTTCTGCATGACGTTCAGGCCTTTAGTACGGTCGAAGTCAGCAGGCTGGCTCGCCAGAACGGTAAATTTGTGTGCAGCAGTCGCTTGTTTGAAGCCTTCACCACGTTCACGCGCAGCAGATGCACCGGCGATACCTTGCAGTTCGATAACTTTCGCGCCTTCACCCAGTTTCTTAGCGATGAAGTCACCCGCCATTTTACCACCGGCAACGTTATCAGAAGCGATGTGACTCACTACGGTGCCCTGGTTTGCCATACGGTCGAGCGTAATTACAGGGATTTTAGCCTGGTTCGCCATTTTCACCGCATTGCCGACAGCATCGGAATCAGTTGGGTTGATAAGCATCAGCTTGGTGCCACGAACTGTCAGATCCTGCACGTTCGCCAGCTCTTTCGCCGGGTTGTTTTGCGAATCCAGAACAATCAGGTTGTAGCCCAGTTTGTCGGCTTCTTTCTGCGCGCCGTCTTTCAGGGATACGAAGAATGGGTTATTCAGCGTGGATACAACCAGCGCGATGGTGTCTTTGGCCATCGCGTTTGCACTTACGGTGGCACTCAGTGCAACAGCAGAAACCAGAGTAGCCAGCTTTTTCATATTCATAGTCAGATGTCCTGTAGGGTTATGATTGTTACTGCTTTTTGTTGTCCACCAGCACCGCCAGTAAAATAACCACTGCTTTGACGATCATCTGGTAATAAGAAGAAACACCTAATAAATTCAGTCCGTTATTCAGAAAGCCTAAGATCAGCGCACCGATCAGCGTTCCAACGATTCGCCCTTTCCCACCAGCAAGGCTGGTGCCGCCAAGCACTACCGCAGCGATGGCATCCAGCTCATAGCCAGTACCTGCCGTCGGTTGCGCAGAAGAAAGACGTGCCACTTCGATGATCCCGGCCAAAGACGCCAGCAGACCGCAAAGTGAATAAACGATAATTTTAACTTTGTTAACGCTAATACCGGACAGACGCGTCGCCGCTTCGTTACCGCCCAGCGCATAGATATAACGACCCAGACGAGTGTGGTGCAGCATGTACCACGCAGCCAGGAAGACCACGCCCATAATCCACACCGGAGTAGGGATCCCCAGCGGACGGCCAATACCAAACCAGCCAAACACATCGGCGTTATCGGAGAAACCCGTGTTAACCGGGCTACCGTTGGTGTAAACCATGGTCACGCCGCGCAGAAGGAGCATCATCACCAGTGTTGCGATAAACGCCTGCACTCGCCCTTTCGCGACAATCACGCCAGTCACAGCACCGATTGCCGCCCCAAGTGCCAGCGCCCCGGCAACCGCCACCAGCGCATTCACTTCTAAGCCAACAATCGAGGCTGCTACCGCTCCGGTCAGCGCCAGTAAAGAACCGACGGACAGGTCGATTCCCGAAGTCAGAATAACCAGCGTCATCCCGACCGCCATAATGGCGTTCACAGAGGTTTGTTGCAGGATATTGAAAAGGTTATTGACGGTGAAAAAGTTCGGGCTAAGGCTCGATACAACTGCGATCAACACCAGCAGTGCAATCAGTGATTTTTGCTCTAACAGCCACGCTTTGGTGAACCAGCGACGGGTCGGAATAGACTGGGTACTCATTTTACAGACTCCTGATTCACGCGATTTAACTTGCCGACGGCCGCCGCCATCAATATTTCCTGGGTCGCTTCTTCACGGGTAAATTCCCCACCAGGATGCCCTTCATGCATCACCATAATTCGGTCACTCATACCGAGGACTTCCGGCATTTCTGACGAAACGAGAATGATGCTTAACCCATCGGCTTTGAACTGATTGATTAACTGATAAATTTCTTTTTTCGCCCCCACGTCAACGCCGCGTGTTGGCTCATCAAGAATCAACACTTTCGGGCGCGTCATCAGGCCACGGGCAATCGCCACTTTTTGCTGATTACCGCCAGAAAGCAGGCCAATCGGTTGTTCCATCGACGGGGTTTTCACGTTGAACAAACGGATGAAATCCTGCACCGCTTGCTGTTCATCTTTGTGCCGCAGGCTACCCACGTTATGGCTGAAATAGCGCAGCGCGGTCAGCGACATGTTCTCTTTTACCGACATGCCGAGCACCAGCCCGTCACGTTTACGGTCTTCAGAGATATAAACGATGCCGTTTGCCAGGCCATCTTGCGGTGAGCGCGTCACCACTTCACGACCATCAAGCGCAACATAGCCGCCGGTACGCGGCAATGCGCCATACAGCACTTTCATTAATTCAGTGCGACCCGCGCCCATCAAACCGGCAACGCCGAGGATCTCGCCTTTGCGCAAGTTGAAACTCACGTCATGCACGCCAGGCCCGGAGAGGTTATCGACGCGCAGCAGGATTTCACCGGGTTGCTTATCCAGACGAGGATATTGGTCTTCAAGTTTGCGCCCGACCATCATTTCGATAAGCGTATCTTCGGTCAGCGTCACCACTTCACGCTCGGCAATAAACTGCCCATCGCGGAACACGGTCACGTCGTCGCAAATCTCGAAGATTTCCTTCATACGGTGCGAGATATAAACGATGCCGCGCCCCTGAGCTTTCAGCTCGCGGATCACGCGGAATAAAGAGTCGGTTTCGGTATCGGTCAAAGCATCGGTTGGCTCATCCATCACAATGACTTTCGACTCAAAGCTCAGAACCTTGGCGATTTCGACCATCTGCTGATCGCCGATCGACAAATCACCCACCAGCTTTTGGCTGTTAAAGCGCAGGTTGAGTTTGGCCAGCAACTTGTCTGCTTCGGCATACATCGTTTTCCAGTCGATTTTGCCGAAACGGTTAACGAACTCACGGCCAAGGAAGATGTTTTCCGCAATGCTTAACTGCGGAATCAGGTTGAGTTCCTGGTGAATAATACCGATGCCCGCTTCCTGTGAGGATTTCGGGCCATTGAACGTGGTTTCTTTGCCAAGCCACAACAGCGAACCCGCATCACGCTGATAAATGCCAGTCAGCACTTTCATCATGGTGGATTTGCCTGCGCCGTTTTCACCCACCAGCGCCATCACGCGCCCGGCGTATACATTCAACGCCGCCCCAGAAAGGGCTTTCACGCCTGGGAACGATTTATCGATCCCTTTTAATTGCAGTAACGGTTCCATGCCGGCCTCAGAAAGTTACGCCAGCACAGAGAATGATATTCGCATACGGGGAACACTCCCCGCTGCGAATAACCGCCTGGCTTTCAGCGGTGTGTTGCTTGAACTGCTCGTGACTAATGTAACGAATAGAAATGGTGTTTCCCTGGTGTTGTTGCAGTTGCTCGATGTAACTAAGCAACGTTTCGTGGAGTTGGGGATTATGTTGTTTAATTTCCGAAGCTAAGACGGCAGCTTCAACCTGCATCTCTTGTGTTACGACTTCAACGACCTGCATAAAACCCGGTACGCCGTGAGTCAGTGCCAAATCTATACGCGGTGTATTGCGTGGAATGGGCAACCCGGCATCGGCAATCACCAGCGTGTCGGTGTGGCCAAGACGAGAAATAACAGACGAGATATCAGCGTTGAGAACAGTGCCTTTCTTCATTTTCTTACTCCACTAGCGAAACGTTTCGCTGAGGTAAAGTGTAGGGAATGTAGTGATGGGAAAACAACCAGCGCGTGACGAAAATGTGATCGCCATCGAAACGTTTCGCTGTTCTGTTTCAAAAGGGAAGAAATGAGAGCGCGCACAATCAAAAAGACAAAAAAACGCCCCTTCGATTGAAGAGGCGTTGGGATTAAATCTCGACCTGGGTTCCTAACTCGATAACCCGATTTGGCGGGATTTCGAATTGGTCAGGTGCGCGCAAGGCGTTGCGTTGCAGTGCGAGGAACAGTTTGCCGCGCAGTCTCAGATACCACGGGCGTTTACCGATGATCAGTGACTCATGCGACATAAAGAATGATGTCTCCATCATTCGACAACTTAACCCTTCCAGGCCACAACGATGGAACACCTCTTCCACGTTTGGCGTTTCGCGCCAGCCATAGCTTGCGACTACGCGCCAGAAGGTTGGCGAAAGCTGTTCGATAGAAACACGACGTACATTATGAACGTACGGCGCATCTTCAGTTCTCAGCGTCAGCAGTACCACGCGCTCATGCAGCACTTTGTTGTGCTTTAGGTTGTGAAGCATCGCAAAAGGAATCACGTTCAGCGCACGGGACATATAAACAGCGGTGCCCGGAACACGTACTGGCGGTGATTTTTCCAGGGAGGCAATCATCGCTTCCAGTGAATTTCCGTGCTCATGCATACGACGCAGCAGGCGGAAACGCTCGCTTTTCCAGGTCGTCATAATGATAAACATCACCAGCGCCAGGCAAAGTGGCAACCAACCGCCCGAGAAGATTTTCACAACGTTCGCAGAGAACAGCGGAATGTCGATGCACAAGAATGCAAAACCCATCAGCAACACAGCAACTTTGTTCCAGTGCCAGTTTTTGGTCGCGACAGTACAACAAAGAATGGACGTCAGGACCATCGTACCCGTTACCGCGATACCGTACGCCGCCGCCAGGTTGCTGGAGTGCTCGAAGCTCACAATCACAATCACCACGGAGATATAGAGGAGCCAGTTAATTGCTGGCACATATATCTGCCCGGACTCCATTTCCGAGGTATGAATGATGCGCATTGGCGACAGATATCCCAGACGTACAGCCTGGCGAGTCAACGAGAACACACCGGAAATCACGGCCTGAGAGGCGATAACCGTGGCAAGCGTTGCCAGAATCATCAGCGGGATCAGCGCCCAGTCTGGAGCCAGTAAGAAGAATGGGTTCTTAATCGCTTCCGGCGTTTTGAGCAGCAGTGCGCCCTGGCCGAAATAATTCAGCACCAGAGACGGCAACACGACGGAAAACCATGCAATACGAATAGGCAATTTACCGAAGTGGCCCATATCGGCATACAGCGCTTCAACACCCGTAATAGAAAGAACGACCGCGCCGAGTGCGAAGAATGAAACGGTTTTATATTCCAGGAAGAAGTGCACAGCCCACGCCGGATTCAGCGCCTGAAGCACTTCCGGGTTGGCCATAATACTGCGCGCGCCCAACACGGCCAGCACCAGGAACCAAAGCATCATGACGGGAGCAAACAGCTTGCCCACCATACCCGTGCCGTGTTTTTGAATCATAAACAGCAGCGTCAGGACCACTATCGACAGCGGGACAATATAGGCATCGAGTTGCGGGGCAGCTATCTCAAGCCCTTCGATGGCCGACATAACCGATATTGCCGGAGTAATGACCACCTCGCCATAGAAGAAGCTGCCGCCGATCAATCCCATGATCACCAGCACAGAAGTCATTTTCGCCGAGGTATGACGCCCAGCCAAAGACATCAGCGTCAAAATACCCCCTTCGCCAGCGTTATCCGCACGCATAACAAAGGTCAGATACTTAACCGAGACGACTAAGATTAACAGCCAGAAAATCAGAGACAAAAAGCCAAATACGGCGTCGCGTTCTACGCCAAACCCAAATTGACCAGACAGACATTCACGAAGGGTATAAAGCGGGCTAGTACCGATATCACCGTATACCACCCCAATTGCAGCCAGCGTAATCGCAGGCAATGATTGTTTATTATCAGCGCTCATAGACTAATCTTTTGTTGGAATCCCGAAAGCGTGTGCTTAGTCCCTTGGCCCACAAAAAGGCGCACAGTATGCACGATAATCAAGGAAATCGTATCCCTAAATACAACAGGCTTAACTTATGTCAGGGAAAAAAGAGCCGCTCATCAATCCATTAACGATAATATAGATGAACGATATACTCGATTTTCTGAACTCTGGTAACCGCGTAAGGATGCAATGCTAATTATGGCTCAATCACATTTATTGGCTGAAAGAATTTCACGGCTTAGCCAGGCACTGGAAAAAGGGTTGTTTGAACGCCAACACGCGGTGCGTCTTTGCCTGCTGGCAGCATTGAGCGGCGAAAGTGTTTTCTTGCTTGGCCCGCCTGGAATCGCCAAGAGTTTGATTGCCCGCCGTTTGAAGTTCGCATTCCAGAAGGCACGCGCCTTTGAGTACCTGATGACTCGCTTTTCCACGCCGGAAGAGGTGTTTGGGCCATTATCCATTCAGGCGCTAAAAGATGAAGGACGCTATGAACGCCTGACCGCCGGTTATTTACCAGAAGCGGAAATCGTGTTTCTCGATGAAATCTGGAAAGCTGGCCCTGCGATTTTGAACACTCTGCTGACCGCCATAAATGAACGCCGGTTCCGCAATGGCGCCAGCGAAGAGAAAATCCCCATGCGTTTGCTGGTGGCTGCATCCAACGAACTCCCCGAAGCCGACAGCAGCCTGGAAGCCTTGTATGACCGAATGCTGATTCGCCTGTGGCTCGATAAAGTGCAGGACAAAGGTAATTTCAGATCCATGCTCACCAGTCAGCATGATGAAAACGACAATCCGGTGCCGGAAAACCTGCAAGTTTCTGACGAAGAGTATTTTCAGTGGCAGAAAGAGATCGGCTCTGTTTTGTTGCCAGATGCTGTCTTTGAACTGATTTTCACTTTACGCCAGCAGTTAGAGAACGCGTCGGGTGCACCTTATGTTTCTGACCGTCGCTGGAAGAAAGCTATTCGTCTGCTGCAAGCCAGCGCCTTCTTTAGCGGCCGAAATGCTGTCGCACCAATTGATTTAATCCTTCTGAAAGATTGTCTGTGGCATGACACCGCTGCGATGAATTTGATGCAGCAACAGCTGGAAATATTGATGACCGGACACGCCTGGCAACAAAATTCCATGCTCAGTCAATTAGCAGTTATCGTGCAGCGCAGGATTCAATTACAACAGCAGCACAGTGACCGTGAAGCTATTACGGTGACCAAACAAGGTGGAATGTTTACTCGTCGTCCACAGTACCAACTGCCTGACTATCTGACTGGCGAAACGCTGACATTGCTGCTCCAGCAACCGCTGAAACTCCATGATATCGAAGTTCTCCACGTCTCTGTTTCTCGTGAAGCCTGTGCGCAATGGCTAATAAAAGGAGGCGAGTTACGCGGCAAACTCAACGGTATTGGTTTTGCCCAAGTGCTGAATATGGAAGTTGATAGTAGCCAACATCTGGTATTGCGCGATATCAGCTTGCAAGGCACACGCCTGATGATGCCGGGTAAACAACAGCAAGGGGTACCTGAAGAGATCAAACAGCAATTTGACTCTCTTGAAGAGACCCTCCATCAGCAACATGAGCGTTTTAACGATCAGCAAAAATGCCTGTTTATCCACAACGAATGGCTCGGAAAGATTGAAGCCAGCCTGCAGGATGTGGCCGAACAAATTAAACAGGCGCGGCATTAATGCTCAGCGTTGAAGCTCTTGATGTCATCCTCGCGATCAGCGAGGGTGAATTAATAGAAAGCGTCATTATCGCGCTTTTGGCAGCACCGCAGCTGGCGCTGTTCTTTGAGAAATTTCCGCGGATGAAAAACGCGGTGACCAAAGATATCCCTCGCTGGCGCGAGCTGCTGAAATCCCGTCTGCACGATACCAACGTCCCGCAAGAGTTAGCCCGGGAAGTACAGTGTTATCAAGAAAGTCAGTTGCTCACCACCAGCCAGTTATCTGCAAAACTGCCGGAAATTTTACGCTTGCTGGAAAGCGTTGATTCACCCTTTTTTGCGCAAGCACAAAAGCTGGTGGCGGACACGCCTCGCCTGACAGCGGCACAACAAACGCTATTCCTGCAACGCTGGCGATTGAGTCTGGTCGTGCAGACTACCTCCCTGAATCAGCAATTACTCGAAGATGAACGTGATCAATTGCTGGCCGAAGTTCAGCAGCGCCTGGCGTTAAGCGGCCAACTCGAACCGGTTCTTGTCGATAGTGATAACGCTGCCGGGCGGCTTTGGGACATGAGCGCCGGTTCGCTTAAACGCGGGGATTATCAGCTCATCGTGCAATACGGCGATTTCCTTGCCAGTCAGCCTGAACTGCTGAAAATTGCAGAGCAACTTGGGCGTTCAAAAGAAGCGAAAGCCGTACCCAGAAAAGATGCGCCGACCGAAACCTGGCGCATGCTGGTCCGCGAGCCTGCAACCGTACCAGAACAGGTTGATGGCCTTCAGCGCAGCGATGACATCCTGCGCTTGTTGCCGCCAGAACTGGCAACGCTTGGCATTAGCGAACTGGAATTTGAGTTCTACCGCCGGCTGGTGGAAAAGCAATTGCTGACTTACCGGCTGCATGGCGATTCATGGCGCGAAAAAGTGGTTGAACGCCCGGTCGTGCATCAGGATTTCGATGAACAACCGCGCGGGCCATTTATTGTCTGCGTCGATACATCCGGTTCCATGGGCGGATTCAATGAACAGTGTGCCAAAGCCTTCTGCCTGGCGTTAATGCGAGTCGCACTTGCGGATAACCGCCGCTGTTTCATCATGCTGTTTTCCAGCGAAGTGGTGCGCTATGAAGTGTGCGGGCGAGATGGCATCGAACAGGCGATCCGTTTCCTGAGCCAGCGCTTTCGCGGCGGTACCGATCTGGCCAGTTGTTTTCGTGCGATCGCTGAAAAAATGCAGGGAAGTGAATGGTTTGACGCCGATGCAGTGGTGATTTCTGACTTTATTGCTCAACGTCTGCCAGATGATGTCGTGACGCAGGTTAAAGATCTACAGCGCAAGCACCTGCATCGTTTCCACGCCGTCGCCATGTCCGGACACGGAAAACCCGGCATCATGCGCATTTTTGACCATATCTGGCGCTTCGATACCGGGATGCGTAGCCGCCTGCTGCGTCGCTGGCGGCGTTAATAATTACAATAGTGAATCAACTTTAGCGTGAAGTTCAGATGGCCATACGCCGCACTGAACCTGGCCAATATGCGGCTGTTGCAACATCAACATCACTAAACGAGACTGACCAATGCCGCCGCCGATGGTTTGCGGCATTTCGCCTTTCAGCAGTGACTGGTGCCACTCAAGTTGCAGACGATCTTCATCACCGGTAGTTGCCAACTGATGTTGCAATGCTTGTGCATCAACACGGATCCCCATAGAAGAAAGCTCAAAGGCATCTTCCAGAATCGGGTTCCACACCATAATATCGCCGTTCAGGCCTTTAAAATCACCCTGACTGACCGTTGACCAGTCATCATAATCTGGCGCACGAACATCGTGACGTTTACCGTCAGCCAGCTTACCGCCAATACCAATCAGGAACACCGCACCCAGCTCTTTAGCGATGGCACGTTCACGTCCTTTTGCATCCAGGTCCGGGAAACGAGCCTGGAGTTCTTCGCTATGAACGAAGTGGATTTGTTCAGGCAGGAAAGGCGTCAAAGCGTACTGCTCGCTCACTGCGGCTTCCGTAGCTTTCATCGCCGCCCAGATGCTTTCTACAGTTTGCTTGAGCGTACCAAGATGGCGCTCTCCATCACCCATTACACGCTCCCAATCCCACTGATCGACATACACAGAGTGGATCGGGGTCAAACGGTCTTCATCGGGGCGCAGGGCTTTCATGTGCGTGTAAAGCCCTTCGCCCGCGCTGAAGTCGTGCTGGCCGAGTGTTTTTCTTTTCCATTTAGCCAGCGAATGCACCACTTCAAACTGAGCATCAGGCAAGGTTTTCACCTTCACCTGCACCGCTTTTTCACAACCAGACAGATTGTCCTGAGTACCATCACCCACGCGGCTAAGAATTGGAGCCTGGACTTCCATCAGACCAAGCTTTTCTTCCAGCTGACGGGAGAAATGCGACTTAACAAAACTAATCTGGCGTTGTTTAGCGATGTAGGCAGTTTTCATGGTTTTCTCTTTATTGTGTTGTTTACTGACTATGATTAAGCAACAAAAACGACACAATATTCAATAATCAACAATAAAAAAGCCTTTACTGTTTTTAATCGACGAATTTAAGGCTATAAAAGATGAACAATCGTTACTAATCATAGGAAAAAGTGATGGATAATTATCAGATCGACAATCTCGATCGCGGCATCCTTGACGCTTTAATGGCAAATGCACGTACGGCTTACGCCGAACTGGCAAAACAATTTGGCGTGAGTCCTGGCACAATTCATGTGCGCGTAGAGAAGATGAAGCAGGCGGGAATTATTACCGGAGCACGCATTGATATCAGCCCTAAACAGTTGGGCTACGATGTTTGCTGCTTTATCGGCATTATTCTGAAGAGCGCTAAAGACTACCCGTCTGCGCTGGCAAAACTCGAAAGTCTGGAAGAAGTCACCGAGGCGTATTACACCACCGGCCACTACAGCATCTTTATTAAGGTAATGTGTCGATCTATCGATGCGCTGCAGCAGGTACTTATCAACAAGATCCAAACAATTGATGAAATTCAGTCCACCGAAACACTGATCTCCCTCCAGAACCCGATCATGCGTACCATCAAGCCTTAGCCGCTAATTTTAATACCCATATTATCCACAGGTAGATCGCAGGCCTTACACAGCGTACAATGCCCATCGTTTCGAAAAGGTGGGCAGCAATGACAGACATTACTCTGATTAGCGGAAGTACCCTGGGCAGTGCCGAATATGTCGCTGAACATTTAGCTGAGAAGTTAGATGAAGCGGGTTTTTCTACCCAGACGCTTCACGGGCCACAGTTTGAAGAACTAGAAACCAGCGGAATATGGCTGATCGTATCTTCTACTCATGGTGCCGGGGATCTTCCTGACAACCTGCAACCGCTTTTTGACACTATAAATGAACAACGCCCGGATCTCAGTGCTGTTCATTATGGTGCAGTCGGTATTGGCAGTCGTGAATACGACACCTTTTGCGGTGCAATTGAAAAATTGGACACCCTTCTGACTGAATGCGGCGCTAAAAGAGTGGGCTCTTTATTGAAAGTGAACATCCTTGATCACGACATTCCGGAAGATCCAGCCGAGATTTGGGTCGGATCATGGAAGAATTTACTCCAGGATTTGTAAAGATCTGACTTTTATCTGTGTATAAGTATGCTTAAAACCTTGGGTTAAGCAGTAGTTATCCCAATAACAACTCCTGTTCACTTTTTGAGTTGTGCATAACTTCCACTTTTGATCCCAGCTTATACGTTCTGGGATCACCGATCATTCACAGCTAATGATCCTCCTTAATCACTTGATCTCTTTACCATAAAAACGGTTATCCACAGAACATGCCGATCCTAATAAGAGATCATAATAAAGAGATCTTTAAATAAAAAAGATCTTCTTTTAATTACCGACGATCCCAAGACTTTCTCGAAAGGCTAAAGTTAAGTTAGAATCGCCAACCCCGGGAATCAGTCATCCCCATTTGCAAAACCGCGAGGCAGTACCATGTTTTATCCAGATCCTTTTGACGTCATCATCATTGGCGGGGGTCATGCAGGCACTGAGGCTGCAATGGCCGCTGCACGGATGGGCCAACAAACCCTTCTTTTGACACACAATATCGACACTCTGGGACAGATGTCTTGTAACCCGGCAATCGGCGGTATTGGCAAGGGACATCTGGTTAAAGAAGTGGACGCACTCGGTGGTTTGATGGCCAAAGCTATCGACCATGCCGGTATCCAGTTTAGGATACTAAACGCCAGCAAAGGGCCAGCCGTACGGGCCACTCGTGCTCAGGCTGACCGCGTGCTGTATCGGCAGGCTGTGCGCACTGCACTGGAAAACCAACCGAACCTGATGATCTTCCAACAGGCGGTTGAAGATCTGATTGTCGAGAACGATCGCGTTGTGGGTGCTGTCACCCAGATGGGGCTGAAGTTCCGTGCCAAGTCCGTGGTTCTGACTGTCGGGACATTCCTGGATGGCAAAATTCATATCGGGCTGGATAACTACAGCGGTGGCCGTGCAGGCGATCCGCCGTCCATCTCCCTGTCTCGCCGTCTGCGAGAACTGCCACTGCGTGTCAGCCGTCTAAAAACCGGTACTCCACCTCGTATTGACGCTCGCACCATAGATTTCAGCGTACTTGCCCAGCAGCATGGGGATAACCCAATGCCGGTGTTCTCGTTCATGGGAAATGTGAACCAACACCCTGCGCAAGTACCGTGTTACATCACGCACACCAACGAAAAAACGCATGACGTTATTCGTAATAATCTCGATCGCAGCCCGATGTATGCCGGTGTTATCGAAGGCATTGGCCCACGTTATTGCCCGTCTATCGAAGACAAAGTGATGCGTTTTGCCGACCGTAACCAGCATCAGATCTTCCTTGAGCCTGAAGGCTTAACCAGCAATGAAATCTATCCAAACGGCATCTCGACCAGCCTGCCGTTTGACGTTCAGATGCAAATTGTCCGGTCGATGGAAGGGATGGAAAATGCGAAGATCGTTCGTCCAGGCTACGCCATCGAATATGATTTCTTCGATCCTCGTGACCTCAAGCCAACTCTGGAAAGTAAATATATCCAGGGTCTGTTCTTTGCCGGACAAATTAACGGCACCACCGGTTACGAAGAAGCTGCTGCACAAGGTTTGCTGGCAGGTCTGAATGCCGCTCGTTTCTCTGCTGAGAAAGAGGGCTGGGCACCTCGTCGCGATCAGGCTTATCTGGGCGTACTGGTTGACGATCTTTGCACTCTTGGCACCAAAGAACCGTACCGCATGTTTACCTCTCGTGCTGAATACCGCCTGATGCTGCGTGAAGACAACGCCGATCTGCGCTTAACTGCAGCTGGCCGCGAAATGGGGCTGGTGGACGATGCTCGCTGGGCACGCTTTAACGAGAAGCTCGAAAGCATTGAGCTTGAGCGCCAGCGTCTGAAAGACATCTGGCTACATCCGCATTCTGAGAGCGTCGAAGAAGTGAATGCAAAACTCAGCGCACCGTTGTCTCGTGAAGCAAATGGCGAAGATCTGCTGCGTCGCCCAGAAATGACCTATGCTGAAATGATGCAATTGTCGGTGTTTGCGCCAGGACTTGAGGATCCACAATCTGCGGAGCAGGTGGAAATTCAGGTTAAATACGAAGGCTACATTGCGCGTCAGCAAGAAGAGATTGAAAAACAGCAACGTAACGAGAATACGTTGTTGCCTGCAACGCTGGATTACCATCAGGTCAGCGGGCTTTCTAACGAAGTGATTGCCAAGCTTAACGATCACAAACCGGTTTCGATCGGGCAGGCATCGCGCATTTCCGGTGTGACTCCGGCAGCAATTTCAATCTTGCTTGTCTGGTTAAAAAAGCAAGGTCTGCTGCGTCGTAGCGCTTGATATAACATATTTCAGGGTCAGGATTTCCTGGCCCGTTTTTTTTATGGGTATTTACCGCCGTGCTTAACAAACTGAATCGCCTGCTGGATAGCGCAGGCATTACGCTGCCAGAAAACCAGAAACAACAGTTGGTGGGTTATGTTGAACTGCTCCACAAGTGGAACAAAGCCTACAACCTGACCTCAGTGCGTCATCCTGATGAAATGCTGGTTCGTCATATTCTCGACAGTATCGTGGTTGAACCGCACTTGCAGGGTTCGCGTTTTATCGATGTGGGAACAGGTCCTGGTTTGCCGGGCATACCATTAGCGATTGTGCGCCCTGACTCGCATTTTACCCTGCTGGATAGTCTTGGTAAGCGGGTTCGATTCTTGCGACAGGTTCAGCATGAGCTTCATCTTGAAAACATCACGCCAGTGCAAAGTCGTGTGGAAGAGTTCCCGGCGGAGCCACCATTTGATGGCGTAATCAGCCGTGCTTTTGCATCTATGACCGATATGGTGACCTGGTGTAAGCACTTGCCCGCAGAGAATGGCCGTTTTTATGCGCTTAAGGGTCAGCGTCCGGATGAGGAAATCGCGGCACTGCCTGCTGAATTTAGCGTCGAAGAGGTTATCCGCTTGCAGGTGCCAGAACTGGATGGGGAGCGTCATCTGGTGATGATTAAGCCAAACAAAACTTAATATTTATCAAAAAAAAGCTAAAAAGGATTGTTTCGTTAAGGTTAAAAATACAAGGGGAAATGTCTGACATTTCTCGTTACATTTAACAATGGCTTAACTAGTGTTTGCATTGTTGTTAACTCTAAACGGCTTGTTAATTTTGAAAGTAGTCAACCCTGAAAATATAACCCTGCTAAATATTGCCTGGGTTTCATACTCAGAGGGTTGTTAAAATATTAATAAAAATGTCAATGAATTGTTTTAATGATGTTTCAGGCTATTTTAAATAGAGTAGACAGTAATCAGCTTATTTATCAGGCATCTGTGTTTCGCACTTTATGAGACAGACAAATGTATAATGGCTATGAGATGTTTTATTTGTGATCTGGTGCACGCTTTATTAGGCGGCTATTTCGGTTGTTTGAGGTTTTTAGCAAAATAGTCGGTATAACTCAAAAGTTGAAAAATAACTGTGCTGGAAAATATTTAAACATTTGTTCACCTTTTTGCTACTTATTGTTTGAAATCACGGGGCCGCACCGTATAATTTGCTCGCTTTTTGAGGCTTGACTCAAAGACCTAAAGGCAGTTTTATACCAGCGCGACATACCCCGAAGGGAGCAGGAGTTAGGATAAGCCATGTCTGTGTCGCTATTGAGTAGAAACGTTGCTCGTAAGCTTCTGTTCCTTCAGCTACTTGCAGTGATAGCAATTGGATTGCTGTTTTGCCTCAAAGACCCCGTGTGGGGTGCTTCTGCTTTTGGCGGAGGCCTGGCAGCCTGGTTGCCAAATGCAGTATTTATGAATTTCGCCTGGCGTCACCAGGTGCATACACCATCAAAAGGCCGCCTGGCCTGGACTTTCGCCATAGGTGAAGTGTTAAAGGTGATTGCGAGCTTTACCATACTGGTGGTGGCGTTAGCTGGTTTTAAGGCGGTATTGTTGCCGCTTATTGTGACGTGGGTTTCGGTGCTGGTTGTGCAGATACTCGCACCAGCTGTAATTAACAACAAAGGGTAAGAGGCATCATGTCTGCAGGAGAAATCTCTACACCGCAGGAGTATATAGGCCACCATCTGAATAACCTTCAGTTGGACCTGCGTACTTTCTCGCTGGTTGATCCGCAAAACCCCCCGGCCACCTTCTGGACGCTCAATATTGACTCCATGTTTTTCTCGGTGGTTCTGGGTCTGCTATTCCTGGTGTTATTCCGTAAAGTAGCCAAAACAGCGACGAGCGGCGTACCTGGTAAATTTCAGACTGCGGTTGAAATGGTTATCGATTTTGTTAATGGCAATGTCAAAGACATGTACCATGGCAAAAGCAAGGTCATTGCACCGCTGGCCCTGACTGTGTTCGTCTGGGTATTACTGATGAACCTGATGGACCTGTTGCCAATTGATTTCTTGCCGTTTATCGGCGAGCACATCTTCGGCCTCCCTGCCCTGCGTGTGGTGCCGTCTGCGGACGTGAATATCACCCTGTCCATGGCGTTGGGTGTGTTTATCCTCATTCTTTTCTACAGCATCAAAATGAAAGGCATTGGCGGCTTCACGAAAGAGCTGACGCTGCAGCCGTTCAATCACTGGGCATTTATACCGTTCAACTTAATCCTTGAAGGTGTAAGCCTGCTGTCCAAACCAGTATCACTGGGCCTGCGACTGTTCGGCAACATGTATGCCGGTGAGTTGATTTTCATTCTGATTGCTGGTCTGTTGCCGTGGTGGTCACAGTGGATTCTGAGTGTGCCTTGGGCCATTTTCCACATCCTGATTATTACGCTGCAAGCCTTCATATTCATGGTTCTAACGATTGTCTATCTGTCGATGGCATCTGAAGAGCATTGATTTTACTTACCACTACTGTGTTTTAACTGAAACAAACTGGAGACTGTCATGGAAAACCTGAATATGGATCTGCTGTACATGGCTGCCGCTGTGATGATGGGTCTGGCGGCAATCGGTGCTGCGATCGGTATCGGCATCCTCGGGGGAAAATTCCTGGAAGGCGCAGCGCGTCAACCTGATCTGATTCCTTTGCTGCGTACTCAGTTCTTTATCGTTATGGGTCTGGTGGATGCTATCCCGATGATCGCTGTTGGTCTGGGTCTGTACGTGATGTTCGCCGTCGCGTAGTAAGCATTGCTTAACATATCAAGCAATATCAGAACGTTAACTAACAAAGAGGCATTGTGCTGTGAATCTTAACGCAACAATCCTCGGCCAGGCCATCGCGTTTGTCCTGTTTGTTCTGTTCTGCATGAAGTACGTATGGCCGCCGATCATGGCTGCCATCGAGAAGCGTCAACAAGAAATTGCTGATGGCCTCTCTTCTGCAGAACGTGCCAAAAAGGACCTTGACCTTGCACAGGCCAACGCGACCGACCAGCTGAAAAAAGCCAAAGCGGAAGCTCAGGTGATCATCGAGCAGGCTAACAAACGCCGCTCTCAGATCCTTGAAGAAGCTAAAACCGAGGCAGAGCAGGAACGTGACAAAATCGTTGCACAGGCTCAGGCAGAAATCGACGCAGAGCGTAAACGCGCTCGTGAAGAACTGCGTAAGCAAGTGGCTCTGCTGGCTATCGCCGGTGCCGAGAAGATCATTGAACGTTCCGTGGATGAAGCTGCTAACAGCGACATCGTTGATAAACTGGTCGCTGAACTGTAAGGAGGGAGGGGCTGATGTCTGAATTTGTAACTGTAGCTCGCCCCTACGCCAAAGCAGCTTTTGACTTTGCCGTCGAGCACCAAAGCGTTGATAACTGGCAGCATATGCTGGGTTTCGCCGCTGAGGTGTCTAAAAACGAACAAGTAGCAGAGCTTCTTTCCGGCGCTTTAGCTCCGGATACTCTCTCTGCGTCGTTTATCTCCATCTGTGGTGACCAGTTAGACGCCAATGGCCAGAACCTGATTAAGGTGATGGCTGAAAATGGGCGTCTGAAAGTTCTTCCTGATGTTCTTGAGCAATTCGTTCAATTACGTGCAGCCCAAGAGGCTACCGTTGAAGTCGAAGTGACTTCTGCCAACGTATTAAACGAAGACCAGCTTTCGAAAATCAGCGCCGCGATGGAAAAACGTCTGTCACGCAAAGTTAAGCTGAATTGCAAAATTGACAAGTCTGTAATAGCGGGTGTCATTATCCGCGCAGGTGATATGGTTATTGATGGAAGCGTACGCGGCCGTCTTAATCGCCTGACAGACGTCTTGCAGTCTTAAGGGGACTGGAGCATGCAACTGAATTCCACCGAAATCAGCGAACTGATCAAGCAGCGCATTGCTCAGTTCAGTGTTGTGAGCGAGGCTCACAACGAAGGTACAATCGTTTCTGTAAGTGACGGTATCATCCGCGTACACGGCCTGGCCGATGTCATGCAGGGTGAGATGATTTCCCTTCCGGGAAACCGTTACGCCATTGCACTGAACCTCGAGCGCGACTCTGTTGGTGCAGTAGTAATGGGTCCGTACGCTGACCTTGCCGAAGGCATGAAAGTTAAGTGTACTGGTCGTATTCTTGAAGTACCGGTAGGCCGTGGCCTGTTGGGCCGCGTGGTGAACACCCTGGGTGCACCAATCGATGGTAAAGGTCCGCTTGAGCATGACGGTTTTGCTGCCGTTGAAGCGATCGCACCAGGTGTAATCGAACGTCAATCCGTAGACCAGCCTGTACAGACTGGTTATAAGTCCGTCGATGCCATGATCCCAATCGGTCGTGGTCAGCGTGAACTTATCATCGGTGACCGTCAGACAGGTAAAACTGCTCTGGCAATCGATGCCATCATCAACCAGCGTGATTCCGGCATCAAATGTATCTACGTTGCTATCGGCCAGAAAGCATCCACTATCTCTAACGTGGTTCGTAAACTGGAAGAGCACGGCGCACTGTCTAACACTATCGTTGTTGTTGCGACTGCATCAGAATCTGCTGCACTGCAATACCTGGCACCGTACTCCGGTTGCGCGATGGGTGAATACTTCCGTGACCGTGGTGAAGATGCACTGATCATTTATGATGACCTGTCCAAACAGGCTGTTGCTTATCGTCAGATTTCCCTGCTGCTTCGTCGTCCACCAGGTCGTGAAGCTTACCCAGGTGACGTATTCTATCTCCACTCCCGTCTGCTGGAACGTGCTGCGCGTGTTAACGCTGAATACGTTGAAGCATTCACCAAGGGTGAAGTGAAAGGCAAAACAGGTTCCCTGACTGCGCTTCCGATTATCGAAACGCAAGCGGGTGACGTTTCCGCGTTCGTTCCGACCAACGTAATTTCTATTACCGATGGTCAGATCTTCCTGGAATCAACACTGTTTAACGCCGGTATTCGTCCTGCGGTTAACCCGGGTATCTCCGTATCCCGTGTTGGTGGTGCTGCTCAGACCAAGATCATGAAAAAACTGTCCGGTGGTATTCGTACCGCTCTGGCACAGTATCGTGAACTGGCTGCGTTCTCTCAGTTTGCATCAGACCTTGACGATGCGACCCGTAAACAGTTGAGCCACGGTCAAAAAGTGACCGAGCTTCTGAAACAGAAACAATATGCGCCGATGTCTGTTGCGCAGCAGTCTCTGGTTCTGTTCGCAGCTGAACGTGGTTACCTCGAAGATGTGGAACTGGCTAAAATCGGTAGCTTCGAAGCCGCTCTGCTGGCTTATGTTGACCGTGACCATGCTCCACTGATGCAAGAAATCAACCAATCTGGTGGCTACAACGACGAAATCGAAGGCAAGCTGAAAGGCATCCTCGATTCCTTCAAAGCAACTCAGTCCTGGTAAAGTCTGGCGGCTTGTCTTAGGGCAAGCCGCAAGGCATTGAGGAGAAGCTCATGGCCGGCGCAAAAGAGATACGTAGTAAGATCGCAAGCGTCCAGAACACGCAGAAGATCACCAAAGCAATGGAAATGGTCGCCGCGTCCAAAATGCGTAAAACGCAGGAACGCATGGCTGCCAGCCGTCCTTACGCAGAAACAATGCGTAAAGTGATTGGCCACCTGGCTTTAGGTAATCTTGAGTACAAACACCCTTACCTGGATGAACGCGAAATCAAACGCGTGGGCTACCTGGTGGTGTCCACTGACCGTGGTCTGTGTGGTGGCTTGAACACTAACCTGTTCAAAAAGCTGCTGGCTGACATGAAAGAGTGGTCCGATAAAGGCGTTCAAAGCGAAATCGCAATGATCGGCTCTAAAGGCGTCTCTTTCTTCAACTCTGTAGGCGGCAATATTGTTGCTCAGGTGACTGGTATGGGTGATAACCCTTCCCTGTCCGAGTTGATTGGCCCGGTGAAAGTGATGTTGCAGGCCTACGATGAAGGCCGTCTGGACAAGCTGTATGTTGTCAGCAACAAATTTATTAACACAATGTCTCAGGTTCCTACCCTTACCCAACTGCTGCCGTTACCGCCAGCAGAAGACGGCGAGTTGAAGAAGAAATCCTGGGATTATCTGTATGAACCTGATCCTAAAGCGCTGCTGGACACCTTGCTGCGCCGTTACGTGGAATCTCAGGTTTATCAGGGCGTCGTAGAAAACCTGGCCAGCGAGCAGGCCGCACGTATGGTGGCGATGAAAGCCGCTACCGACAATGGCGGCAGCCTGATTAAAGAGCTGCAGTTGGTTTACAACAAAGCTCGTCAGGCCAGCATTACTCAGGAACTCACCGAAATCGTCGGTGGCGCTTCCGCGGTATAACCAGGTTTACGTATTTAGAGGATTCGAGATGGCTACTGGAAAGATTATCCAGGTAATCGGCGCCGTGGTGGACGTCGAGTTCCCTCAGGATGCCGTACCAAAAGTGTACGACGCTCTTGAGGTTACAAATGGTAAAGACCGTCTGGTGCTGGAAGTTCAGCAACAGTTAGGTGGTGGCGTAGTGCGTACTATCGCCATGGGTACTTCTGATGGTTTGCGTCGTGGTCTGGAAGTTTCTAACCTCGATCACCCAATTGAAGTGCCAGTAGGTAAAGCGACTCTGGGCCGTATCATGAACGTCCTGGGCGAGCCTATCGATATGAAAGGCGATATCGGCGAAGAAGAGCGTTGGGCGATTCACCGTGCTGCTCCTAGCTACGAAGAACTGTCTAGCTCCCAGGATCTGCTGGAAACCGGCATCAAAGTAATGGACCTGATTTGCCCGTTCGCTAAGGGTGGTAAAGTCGGTCTGTTCGGTGGTGCGGGTGTGGGTAAAACTGTAAACATGATGGAGCTGATCCGTAACATCGCGATCGAGCACTCCGGTTACTCAGTGTTTGCAGGCGTGGGTGAACGTACTCGTGAGGGTAACGACTTCTACCATGAAATGACCGATTCCAACGTTCTGGACAAAGTATCACTGGTTTATGGCCAGATGAACGAGCCACCAGGTAACCGTCTGCGCGTTGCGTTGACCGGTCTGACCATGGCTGAGAAGTTCCGTGACGAAGGTCGTGACGTTCTGCTGTTCGTTGATAACATTTACCGTTATACCCTGGCCGGTACAGAAGTATCTGCGCTGCTGGGTCGTATGCCATCTGCGGTAGGTTACCAGCCAACTCTGGCAGAAGAGATGGGTGTTTTGCAGGAACGTATTACCTCCACCAAAACTGGCTCAATCACTTCTGTTCAAGCGGTATACGTACCTGCGGATGACTTGACTGACCCATCTCCAGCAACCACCTTTGCTCACTTAGATGCAACCGTGGTACTGAGCCGTAACATCGCGTCTCTGGGTATCTACCCTGCGGTAGATCCACTGGATTCCACCAGCCGTCAGTTAGATCCACTGGTTGTTGGTCAGGAACACTACGACACCGCGCGTGGCGTGCAGTCTATTCTGCAACGTTACCAGGAACTGAAAGACATCATCGCCATTCTTGGTATGGATGAACTTTCTGAAGAAGATAAATTGGTTGTAGCACGTGCGCGTAAGATTCAGCGCTTCCTGTCTCAGCCATTCTTCGTAGCAGAAGTCTTTACCGGTTCTCCGGGCAAGTTCGTATCGCTGAAAGATACTATCCGTGGCTTTAAAGGCATCATGGACGGCGAATATGACCATCTGCCAGAGCAGGCGTTCTACATGGTTGGTACTATCGACGAAGCCGTTGAGAAAGCTAAAAAACTTTAACGCCTTAATCGGAGGGTGACATGGCAATGACTTATCACCTGGACGTCGTCAGCGCGGAGAGCCAAATGTTCTCCGGTCTGGTCGAGAAGATCCAGGTAACGGGTAGCGAAGGTGAGCTGGGTATTTTCCCTGGCCACGCCCCGTTACTCACCGCCATTAAGCCTGGTATGATCCGCATCGTTAAACAGCACGGACATGAAGAGTATATCTACCTGTCCGGTGGTGTGTTGGAAGTGCAGCCTGGCACGGTAACCGTGCTGGCCGATACCGCAATTCGCGGCCAGGATCTCGACGAAGCTCGGGCCCTGGAAGCGAAGCGTAAAGCGGAAGAGCGCATCCACAGCTCCCACGGTGATGTGGACTACGCTCAGGCTTCTGCTGAACTGGCTAAAGCGATCGCGAAACTTCGTGTTATCGAGTTGACCAGAAAAGCGATGTAACTACCTGCTTGAAAAGACAAATGCCAGCCAGGTTTCCCTGACTGGCATTTTTTTCGTCTGAACGTTTTTACTGCTTCGTCAGAAACTCGCCGGTTTTAAATGAACCATCGGCATTACGTTGCAAAGGCACGGGCAACGTCAGCGACTGATAATCTTTAACACTCAGTTGCTTCCCTTCGCTGTTCTCTGTTTTGCCATCACGAATGAAGTAATTACTGCCATCTACGCGCCCGGAAATGGCATCATCATATTTCCCGTCTGTACTGCGCAATGAAATGTTATCGGTGAACTTGCCCTGAGTTTCAGCACTTCCATAAGGGCTTGGACGGAAGATGTAGTTAAAGCGTTGGTTATCGACAGCGACATTATTTGCCACCACCAGCGCACCCGGATTGAAGTTATCGGTAAAGCCATCGAGGTGGTTACCAATAGCAATGCTGTTGTGGATTTCATGTGCGACAGGCTGCCCTTCCCCACCCAGTTTAAAACCGTTGCTGGTGTTGTTACGGGCAATTGAATTCTCGATCACCACAACGCCATTCGCGCCGTCTTCAATCTTGTTGAATAAATCATAGCCATCATCAATGTTGTCGTGCGCATAACAACCCTCAAGACGGTTGCCATCCCCGACACGCATTTTCACCGCGAATCCATCTGCGTTGATTTTGCCTGGGTCTTCATTATTGAAGGATTCAGAATTAACGACGCGGTTGTAGCTTGCCCAAAGTGGACGACCTACATCGGCTGGCGAGGAAATCTGAATGCCGGTATCGTCATTTTTATAGGCGACGACGTTTTCGATAAGGTTGTTGCTACCCTGCACTCGCAAACTCTTATCGGTGACTTCAATGCCTTTAACATGCCAGTAGTTACCATCGAGCAGTAAACCACGAATCACCACTTTGCCGTCAGCCTCCAGGGTTTTCAGTTTGCCTTTTAAACCGCTGTCAGGGGTTGGAATGGTAGTTTGCGGGTACTCACCACTGCTCAGGATGATTTTTCCTCCAGGTTGGATGAGTGATATTGCGCTGGCCAAATCTAATGGTGCTTCTTTTGACCCCTGATTGCTTGAAACCCCATCTGGAGCGACATACAACGTAGCGCCATTCAGGTTTTTCACTTGCTCGACGTCAAAGCTCTGACTGACGGGCGTTTTGCTTTTTCCGTTGGTTGGGGTAAAAGTCACGGTAAAGCTGTTGCGCTCTTTCAGCGTGGTAGGCAGTGAGAACATTTCACCGGCTTTCGCAGCTTTTTCCTGACCGATCACAACTTCGTCCTGGCGTACGGTGAAGTTGCCGTCATAGTTAGCGCGTGCCTGTACCACGTATTCGCTGGTGGTGCTCTTTGGTGGCGAAGCAATTTGCATCACTACTGGCCACGCTTTTGGCTCGAACGCAGCTGAGGCTACAGTTTGCGCTGCGCTGGTTTCGAGTGACGCATCACTTACGGTGATTTTTGCATTCCTCGACGCAAAGAAGCCCACGTAATATTGGTTTTTATCCTGAGCGGTAATGATATCGGCGCGTTTCACATTTTCAGAAACCCATGTTTCGCTTCCGGCCGCAGCCCATGAAGTGATAAAACCTTCATTTGTACGCTCGAGTTTCATGCGGAAAGTCGGCATCTTGCTGAGATCTACCGCTTCCTGATAACTTTTACGTGAAATCGTTGAGCCAGTATTTCCCCACGGCTGCGAAATGCCATCACGTGCAATCGCCTGCATTTTGACGCGCGATGCGTCTTTTTTATCCTGCGTCATAATGGCGTTCATCACCATGTTTGACGCCGCCGGGAACTCTTCGTAACCCTCTTTTAATGGCTCCTGGCGCGGGTTTCCTAATACATCCCTCACCAGTAAACCAGCACCTTCCTGAGCGGCTGGTTTGGCACCATTTTCAGGGCCAAACTGATCGACGGTCACCGTTGCCTGTAAGACAAAATTCTCACTGGCGGGCAGTGCGGTATAGAAGAAAGTGAGTCCATCGTGAGAGTTCGCAATTTTGCCGCCGCGACTCTCAATGGTTATCGGTTTAGAAAGATCGGCGTTATCAGCGGTAGTGAGTTTTTTGCCATCGATCGTGACGTTATTTACGCCGACTTTTTCAGGCAATACGTTGGATGAAAAGTTAACATCTGTTGATTGCCCAAAAGCAATCGCATGCCAGATGGGCTGTTGCTGTGCTGTCGCCGGTAGCGATAAAGCTACGCCGCAAAGCGTGAGAGCCAGAGGTATTTTTGACGCCATTTTTATTCTCCTTATCAATGTCGGCGTCATTATGTATAAAAATGAAACATTGTTTCTTTTATGTTTATCACAAAGGCAGATTTTTAAAACACGAACTACCAATTATGTGGGGTAGCTTTGTTTCAATCTGAAAAGAAGTCTTAATCCATAGAGATATATGGCTTTTGTCATTTCAGAAGTACTTTTTGCGACCTTATCCACCTACAATTGAGCACATGGGCAACTAAAAATCACCGTCGAAGCCTGTTTTTTAGGCATTGCGTTTTTTGTTGCAAAATATGTAGAAATTTCAACGTGAAATCGTTTTACTTCTCTCACAAATTTAAGTCAGGACGCGTATGTCAAACAGTGCGATGAGCGTGGTTATCCTAGCCGCAGGCAAAGGGACCCGCATGTATTCAGACCTCCCGAAGGTGTTACATACCCTTGCCGGGAAACCGATGGTTCAGCATGTTATTGATGCAGCTAATAATTTAGGCGCACAACGCGTGCATCTGGTTTATGGGCACGGCGGTGACTTGCTTAAAAACACGCTCAGCGATGGTTCGCTGAACTGGGTTTTGCAGGCTGAACAGCTGGGCACTGGTCATGCGATGCAGCAAGCGGCGCCATTCTTTGCTGATGACGAAGATATTCTGATGCTCTACGGCGATGTGCCGCTTATTTCCGTTGAGTCCCTGCAACGCCTGCGTGATGCCAAACCGCAAGGCGGCATTGGTTTGCTGACAGTAAAACTCGACGATCCAACCGGTTATGGCCGTATTGCTCGTGAACACGGCAAAGTTGTCGGTATCGTTGAGCACAAAGATGCGACTGATGAGCAGCGCAAAATTGATGAAATCAACACCGGTATTCTGGTGGCCAATGGCGCGGATCTGAAGCGCTGGCTATCGAAGCTCGATAACAACAATGCGCAGGGTGAATTCTATATCACCGACATTATCGCCCTGGCACATCACGAAGGCCGCGAAATTACTGCCGTCCACCCGGATCGTTTAAGCGAAGTGGAAGGCGTGAACAACCGCCTGCAACTCTCCCGCCTTGAGCGCGTCTACCAGAGTGAACAAGCCGAGAAACTGCTTCTGGCTGGCGTTATGCTGCGCGATCCGGCGCGTTTCGATATCCGTGGTGAACTGACCCACGGGCGTGATGTGGAAATTGATACTAATGTCATTATTGAAGGTGTTGTGACATTGGGTAACCGAGTGAAAATTGGCACCGGTTGCGTGATCAAAAACAGCGTAATTGGCGATGACTGCGAAATCAGTCCGTATACCGTTGTGGAAGATGCCTCGCTCGCAGCGGCCTGCACCATCGGCCCGTTCGCCCGTTTGCGCCCCGGAGCTGAACTGGCAGAAGGCGCACACGTGGGTAACTTCGTGGAGATGAAAAAAGCGCGTCTCGGCAAGGGGTCTAAAGCTGGGCATCTGAGTTACCTGGGCGACGCCGAAATTGGCGACAACGTGAATATCGGTGCAGGCACCATTACCTGTAATTATGATGGCGCCAATAAATTTAAAACCATCATCGGTGATGATGTGTTTGTCGGTTCCGATAGCCAGCTGGTGGCTCCGGTCACCGTTGCGCGTGGTGCGACGATTGGCGCAGGGACGACGGTCACCCGTAATGTTGGTGAAGATGAACTGGTCATCAGCCGCGTGAAGCAAACCCATATTCAGGGTTGGCAGCGCCCGGTTAAGAAAAAGTAATTTTTGATTTTCCTTCTCCCTGAATGGGAGAAGGCTGGGGTGAAGGTTGTTCTCGAAAATGACCCGCCCCGCAGTACTACCAAAACTATAACCCCACTCTCTACAAGGCTCGGGGCCCCGGAATACGGGATATTTACCCAAAGAATTTCGTGCAATCAACGTATCTTTAGTGCGAAAGACGACGGGTAAAACAGGTCAGCGACAACACATGGCGTAATGCCATTATCAGGAATCTAATCTTATGTGTGGAATTGTTGGCGCGGTCGCGCAACGTGATATCGCTGAAATCCTTCTCGAAGGACTACGTCGTCTTGAATACCGTGGTTATGACTCTGCGGGCCTGGCTGTAGTAGATGAAAAGGGTCATATGACCCGTCTGCGCCGCTTGGGTAAAGTGAATAAACTGGCCGAAGCTGCCGCAGAAACTGCGCTGCATGGCGGCACCGGTATTGCTCACACTCGTTGGGCAACTCACGGCGAACCATCAGAAGTTAACGCACACCCGCATGTATCCGAACATATTGTGGTGGTTCATAACGGTATTATCGAAAACTACGAACCGCTGCGCGAAGCGTTGCAGGGTCGTGGCTACACATTCGTTTCACAAACCGATACCGAAGTTATTGCTCACTTAGTCCATTGGGAACTGGAGCAAGGCGGTACTCTGCGTGAAGCCGTGCTGCGCACCATTCCACAACTACGTGGCGCGTATGGCACCGTAATCATGGACACCCGTAATCCGGATGTTCTGCTGGCCGCACGTTCCGGTAGCCCGATGGTTATCGGCCTCGGCATGGGCGAAAACTTTATCGCCTCCGACCAACTGGCACTGCTGCCGGTGACTCGTCGTTTCATCTTCCTTGAAGAAGGTGATATTGCGGAAGTGACTCGTCGTTCCGTTACCGTGTTTGATACCAAAGGTGAGCAGGTTAAACGCCCTGATATCGAATCCAGTCTGCAATATGACGCGGGCGACAAAGGTATTTATCGCCACTACATGCAGAAAGAGATCTACGAACAGCCGAACGCGATTAAAAATACCCTGACTGGCCGCATTAGTCATGGCGCTATCGATCTCTCAGAGCTTGGCCCGAAAGCTAACGAAATGCTGTCTCAGGTTGAGCACATTCAGATTGTCGCGTGTGGCACTTCCTATAACTCAGGCATGGTTTCACGTTACTGGTTTGAATCACTGGCAGGCGTGCCGTGCGATGTCGAAATTGCCTCTGAATTCCGTTACCGCAAATCCGCGGTGCGTCGTAACAGCCTGATGATCACCCTTTCCCAATCTGGTGAAACGGCAGATACCCTTGCTGCACTGCGTTTATCAAAAGAGTTGGGCTATTTAGGTTCGCTGGCGATTTGTAATGTCCCGGGTTCTTCTCTGGTGCGTGAATCCGACCTGGCACTGATGACCAACGCGGGCACCGAAATCGGTGTGGCTTCGACCAAAGCATTTACCACTCAGTTGACCGTTTTGTTGATGCTGGTGGCGAAACTGAGCCGCCTGAAAGGCGCTGACGCAGCAATCGAGCAAGATATCGTGCATGGTTTGCAGGCGCTACCAAGCCGTATCGAGCAGATGCTTTCCCAAGATAAACGCATTGAAGCGCTGGCCGAAGATTTCTCTGACAAACATCATGCGCTGTTCTTAGGCCGTGGCGATCAGTATCCAATCGCAATGGAAGGCGCACTGAAGCTCAAAGAAATCTCTTATATTCATGCGGAAGCGTATGCGGCGGGTGAGCTGAAACATGGCCCACTGGCGCTGATTGATGCGGATATGCCGGTTATCGTTGTGGCTCCAAATAACGAGTTGCTTGAAAAGCTGAAATCAAATATCGAAGAAGTGCGCGCGCGCGGCGGTCATCTGTATGTATTTGCAGATAAAGATGCAGGCTTCGCCAGCAGCGACAACATGCACATCATCGAGATGCCGCACGTAGAAGAAGTTATCGCACCAATCTTCTACACCGTCCCGTTGCAGTTGCTGTCTTATCACGTTGCGCTGATCAAGGGCACCGACGTTGACCAGCCACGTAACCTGGCGAAATCAGTTACGGTTGAGTAAGCCGTTTTAAGCTGTCATACAAAATGAAAAAGCCCGGTTGCGCTTAGCACAACCGGGCTTTTTATTGCTAAATCAATTCTCTTCCTGCGTCACCAGTTTTGGTTCTTCAGGTGATTTCAACAACACCCACAAGACAATCGCCCCGATAACATCAAACACCGAAAGCACGGCGAACAGCGGGCTGAAACCAACCGTGTCGGCCAGCGCACCCACAACCAGTGCAAACATGGTGCTGGCAGTCCACGCAGCCATGCCGGTGAATCCGTTAGCGGTAGCAACTTCGTTGGAGTCAAACATATCAGAAGAGAGTGTAATCAATGCGCCAGACAGTGACTGGTGAGCGAAGCCACCAACGCATAACAGTGCAATCGCCACCATTGGACTGCCGAACAAGCCGACCATCCCCGGCAGGATCATAAGCGCCGCACCCATCGTGACCACCAGCTTGCGTGACACAACAATATTCACACCAAATATCTTCTGGAACATACCCGGCAAATAACCCCCAATAATGCATCCAAAATCGGCGAACAGCATCGGGATCCAGGCAAACATGGCGATATCTTTGAGGTTAAAGCCGTAGGTGTGCACCATAAACAGTGGGATCCATGCGTTAAACGTCCCCCACGCAGGTTCAGCCAGGAAACGCGGTAATGCGATACCCCAAAACTTACGTTGTTTCAGCAGGCGGCCAATGCGGACTTTCTCAACCTTTGGTTTCTCAGGCTGCCCATCGGTTATATAAAGATACTCTTCCCGAGACAGTGATTTGGTTTTTGACGGGCGGTTATAGGTGAAATACCAACCCGCTGCCCACAGCACGCTGAAAACACCGACCATAATAAACGCCAGTCTCCAGTCCCTGATATAGATTGCCCACGCGACCAGCGGAGGTGCAATCACCGCGCCAATAGAGGAACCAACGTTGAAATAGCCCACAGCAACCGAACGTTCAGTATCCGGGAACCATTCAGTTACTGATTTCAAACCAGCAGGTATCATCGCACTTTCAGCAAAACCGCCGAGGCCACGGAACATTGCCAGACCTTTCCAGCCAGTCGCGAATGACGCGCCAATGCAGAACACGCCCCACATGAGGCCGAAAATGGTGTAACCCACCTTTGTACCCAATGTATCAAGCAGATAACCGGCAATAGGTTGTGCAATGGTGTAGCAGGCCGAGAATGTCGCAATAATGTAAGAATATTGCTGGGTGGTAATGTGCAGATCGCTCTGTAATGTTGGCGCTGCGGCGGAAATAGTATTTCGGGTTAAATAGCAAAGAATGGTGCCTAATGTCACCAGTGACAGCATAAACCAGCGCTTGTGGCCTGTTTTGCGCATAATGAATCCCCGTTTTACAAGCAATAAGTGGCCTGACCGCTGCAAGGCAGCAGGCAAATAAATAATTCAGAGGAGATAAAAATCAGCGGCGCTTCAGAAGACGTCGAGGATTCTGGTTTGGCCCATCCTGGACTTGTTTTTGTTATGTAGATCACACTATTCGTTGATAATGAACCTGTGTTTCACTTTTATTTGTGATTAATCTCAATTTTTTGTGTGTAATCTACCCCTAACGGGTAATGTATGTGATGTGCGTCACATTTCTTTAGGTAATGAGTTGATGGTGATTATGCAAAATATGAATGAGACGCGCCGCAAAATGCCCATCGATTCCCCGGTACGAATTAATAAATACATTAGCGATAGCGGTATCTGCTCTCGCCGTGAAGCCGATCGCTATGTCGAACAGGGCTGTGTTTTTATTAACGGCAGGCAGGTCGGTTTTGGTGCTCAAGTCTTGGCTGGCGATGTGGTGAAAGTGAATGACCATCTTATTGAGCCGAGAGATGACAACGGCCTGGTGTTGATCGCGTTGAATAAGCCTGTTGGCATCATCACCACGATGAAAAAGAGCGTGCGAGGGAATATCAGCGCTCTTATTAACGGCGACCAACGTATTTCCCCGATAGGGCGTCTGGATAAAGATTCGCAGGGGCTCATTTTGCTGACCAATCACGGTGATGTGGTTAATAAAATTCTGCGCGCGGGCAACAATCACGAAAAAGAGTATGTGGTTAGCGTCAATAAGCCGGTGACTGAGGAGTTTATTACGGGTTTATGCGCGGGTGTTCCTATACTGGGTACGGTGACAAAACCATGTAAGGCGACGAAAGAATCGGACCAGATATTTCGTATTACTTTAGTTCAGGGATTGAATCGCCAGATTCGCCGAATGTGCAAATATTTCGGCTATGAAGTGACCCGACTTGAACGTATCCGCATTATGAATATCCATCTGGAAGGGCTACCGCTGGGGGAATCGCGCTACCTGAGCCGCGACGAACAGGACGAGCTACTGAAACGAATTGAACACTCAGAATCCTGAGTATGACAACTGGAAATATGCCCCAAAGCGGCCTGTCATAAAACTGTCATAATTCGTACATTTAAATGTCACCAAACTGTCCTATTTTCTATCCTGCAACCACTAAACAACGATTTACGTTCACCTCTGCAGGAGACATTATGAAAGTTATGCGTACCACTGTCGCAACTGTTGTCGCCGCGACCTTATCCCTGAGTGCTTTCGGCGCGTTTGCTGCTGCAAGCCTGACTGGCGCTGGTGCAACCTTCCCTGCGCCGGTGTATGCCAAATGGGCAGATACTTACAATAAATCAACTGGTAACAAAGTGAATTACCAGGGTATCGGCTCCTCCGGTGGCGTTAAACAAATTATTGCTCACACCGTGGATTTCGGCGCATCTGACGCGCCATTGTCTGATGAAAAGCTGCAACAAGAAGGTTTGTTCCAGTTCCCGACTGTCATCGGCGGTGTTGTTCTGGCGGTCAACTTGCCAGGCGTGAAATCCGGCGAGCTGGTGCTCGACGGTAAAACCCTGGGTGACATCTACCTGGGTAAAATCAAAAAATGGGATGACGAAGCTATCGCTAAACTCAACCCAGGCATGAAACTGCCACAGCAGAATATTGCGGTTGTGCGTCGTGCTGACGGTTCCGGTACTTCCTTCGTCTTCACCAGCTACCTGGCGAAAGTGAACGAAGAGTGGAAAACTAAAATCGGTGCAGGCTCAACGGTAAACTGGCCGACGGGTCTGGGCGGTAAAGGTAACGACGGTATCGCCGCGTTTGTTCAGCGTCTGCCAGGTTCAATCGGTTATGTTGAATACGCTTACGCTAAGCAAAACAACCTCGCTTATACCAAACTGGTTTCAGCTGATGGTAAGCCAGTAGCGCCTTCTGAAGAGAACTTTGCAAATGCTGCAAAAGGTGCAGACTGGAGCAAATCATTCGCTCAGGATCTGACAAATCAGAAAGGTGACAGCGCTTGGCCAATCACGTCTACCACCTTCATTCTGGTTCACAAAGAGCAGAAAAACCCAGAGCAAGGCGCTGAAGTGCTGAAGTTCTTCGACTGGGCTTACAAAGACGGTGCAAAACAGGCGAGTGACCTGGATTACGCTGCCCTGCCAGACGCTGTGGTTGAACAAGTTCGTGCAGCATGGAAGACCAACGTGAAAGACAGCTCCGGTAAGGCGCTTTATTAATTAATGAAAATGGCGGATGGCGTGAATGCTTATCCGCCTTACAACTGCTTTTCGTAGGTCGGATTAGCGTAAGCGACATCCGACATGTTGTAAGAAATGTATTTAAACTTAAAGAGTAAGTTATGGCAGTGAGTAAGCCGGTGTTCAAAGCCCCTGGCAAACAAGGTGATGTCATTTTCAGCGCGCTGGTAAAACTGGCTGCGCTGATTGTGCTATTTCTGCTGGGCGGGATCATCATCTCCCTGGTCATCTCCTCCTGGCCAAGTATCGAGAAATTTGGATTCTCGTTCCTGTGGAATAAAGAGTGGGATGCTCCTAACGATATTTATGGTGCGCTGGTGCCGATTTACGGCACGTTAGTCACCTCGTTCATTGCGTTGTTAATCGCAGTACCGGTGAGTTTCGGTATCGCGCTGTTCCTGACGGAATTGGCACCCGGTTGGTTGCGCCGCCCGTTGGGTATCGCCATTGAACTGCTGGCGGCTATTCCAAGTATCGTGTACGGCATGTGGGGCCTGTTTATCTTTGCTCCGCTGTTTGCGAAGTATTTCCAGGAACCGGTTGGCAATGTGCTTTCTTCTGTACCCATTGTCGGTGAACTGTTCTCAGGCCCGGCGTTCGGTATCGGTATTCTTGCGGCTGGCGTTATTCTCGCCATTATGATCATCCCTTACATCGCTTCTGTAATGCGCGATGTATTCGAACAAACTCCTGTGATGATGAAAGAGTCGGCCTACGGTATCGGCTGCACCACATGGGAAGTTATCTGGCGCATCGTTTTGCCGTTCACCAAAAACGGTGTTATTGGTGGCGTGATGTTAGGTTTGGGTCGTGCTCTGGGTGAAACCATGGCAGTAACTTTCATCATCGGTAACACCTACCAACTCGACAGCGCTTCGCTGTATATGCCGGGCAACAGTATTACCTCTGCACTGGCGAACGAATTTGCTGAAGCGGAATCCGGCCTGCATACCGCAGCATTGATGGAACTCGGCCTGATCCTGTTTGTTATCACCTTTATCGTGCTGGCTATCTCTAAGTTTATGGTTATGCGTTTGGCGAAGAATGAAGGAGCGCGCTCATGACGACTATGGAAATGCAAAGTCGCGCGGCGTTAGCGGAATCACGCCGCAAAATGCAGGCTCGTCGTCGGTTTAAAAACCGCATTGCTCTGACACTTTCAATGGGAACCATGGCGTTTGGCCTGTTCTGGTTGGTGTGGATCCTGTTCTCTACGGTGACTCGCGGTATAGACGGTATGTCGATTGCGCTGTTTACCGAAATGACACCACCGCCGAATACAGAAGGTGGTGGCCTGGCTAACGCCCTCGCGGGTAGCGGCTTGTTGATCCTGTGGGCGACCGTTTTTGGTACGCCGCTGGGCATCATGGCGGGTATCTACCTGGCGGAGTACGGCCGCAAATCAGCGCTGGCCGAGGTTATTCGTTTTATCAACGACATCCTGCTTTCTGCGCCATCTATTGTTGTCGGCCTGTTTGTTTACACCATTGTGGTCGCGAAAATGCAGCACTTCTCCGGCTGGGCTGGGGTCATTGCGCTGGCGTTATTGCAGGTGCCGATTGTTATCCGCACAACTGAAAACATGCTGAAACTGGTACCAGACAGTCTGCGCGAAGCGGCATACGCATTGGGTACGCCAAAATGGAAAATGATTTCTGCCATTACGCTGAAAGCCTCTGTTTCCGGGATTATTACTGGCGTATTGCTGGCGATTGCACGTATCGCGGGTGAAACCGCCCCGCTGCTGTTCACGTCGCTTTCCAACCAGTTCTGGAGCACTGACATGATGCAGCCGATTGCTAACTTGCCAGTGACGATATTCAAATTTGCGATGAGCCCATTTGCCGAATGGCAACAGTTAGCCTGGGCTGGCGTTCTGATTATTACCCTTTGCGTACTGCTGCTAAATATTCTGGCGCGTGTGATTTTTGCAAAGAGTAAACACGGTTAAATTTTGCGGCGCGGCAAAGGCGGCGTCGGATGGAGATTAAGAAACAGATGAGTATGGTCGATACTACCCCAGACAAAATTCAGGTTCGTGATTTGAACTTCTATTACGGTAAGTTCCATGCCCTGAAAAACATCAATCTGGATATCGCTAAAAACCAGGTTACCGCGTTCATCGGCCCGTCAGGCTGTGGTAAATCCACCCTGCTGCGTACATTCAACAAAATGTACTCGCTCTATCCAGAGCAGCGCGCCGAAGGTGAGATTCTACTGGATGGGGAAAACATCCTCACTCAGAACCAGGACATCGCCCTGCTGCGTGCCAAAGTGGGCATGGTATTCCAGAAGCCGACGCCATTCCCAATGTCGATTTATGACAACATCGCGTTTGGCGTGCGCCTGTTTGAAAAGCTGTCACGCAGCGACATGGATGAGCGTGTGCAGTGGGCTTTGACCAAAGCCGCATTGTGGAACGAAACCAAAGATAAATTGCACCAGAGCGGATACAGTCTCTCCGGTGGCCAGCAGCAGCGTCTGTGCATTGCGCGTGGAATCGCGATTCGCCCGGAAGTGTTACTGCTTGATGAGCCATGTTCAGCGCTTGACCCTATTTCTACCGGTCGCATTGAAGAGCTTATCACCGAGCTGAAACAAGATTACACCGTGGTGATTGTGACTCACAACATGCAGCAGGCGGCGCGTTGTTCAGATCACACCGCGTTTATGTACCTGGGTGAGTTGATTGAATTTAGCGAAACCGACACGCTGTTTACCACACCCGCTAAAAAGCAAACTGAAGACTATATTACTGGCCGTTACGGCTGATCCGGGAGAATACAATGGATAGCCTCAATCTCAACAAACACATTTCCGGCCAGTTTAACGCCGAGCTGGAATATATCCGCACCCAGGTCATGACCATGGGTGGGCTGGTGGAGCAACAGCTTTCTGATGCGATCACTGCCATGCACAATCAAGATGGCGAACTGGCAAAGCGCGTCATTGAAGGCGACCAGAAAGTTAACATGATGGAAGTGGCGATCGATGAAGCCTGCGTGCGCATCATCGCTAAACGCCAGCCAACCGCCAGCGACCTGCGCCTGGTGATGGCTATCATCAAAACGATTTCTGAGCTGGAACGTATCGGTGATGTCGCGGATAAAATCTGCCGCACGGCGCTGGAGAAATTCTCCCACCAGCACCAGCCGCTGCTGGTTAGCCTCGAGTCATTAGGCCGTCACACCGTGCAAATGCTGCATGACGTACTGGATGCGTTTGCGCGTATGGATCTCGACGAAGCGGTGCGTATTTATCGCGAAGATAAGAAAGTTGACCAGGAATATGAAGGCATCGTGCGCCAGCTGATGACTTATATGATGGAAGACTCGCGCACCATTCCAAGCGTGCTGACTGCACTGTTCTGTGCGCGTTCTATCGAGCGTATCGGCGACCGTTGCCAGAACATCTGCGAGTTTATTTTCTACTTCGTTAAAGGGCAGGACTTCCGTCATGTCGGCGGCGACGAACTGGATAAATTGCTGGCGGGTAAAGACCCGAAAGAGTGATTTATCGGCCCTCTCTCACTTCGGGAGAGGGCTGGATTATAGCTATTTCAGGGATTGACCACATTCAGCGTATAGTCTTTACTGAAATAACTGCCAGGGACGAACATATTTCCATACATTCCACTACTGAGATTTATTTTTATAAGACCTGTTTTTGAGGGGGTGCCATAAACTTCTACACAGTTATGATCCTTGATATCTCTTGTATCCGCTGTAATTACCGAGTCTGGTAATTTACAATTACGCACAAAAACTCCTGCATCATCAGGCTCCACTGTTCCTGCCTTTCTTTCCGCCCCACCAAAAACAGCCCCGCCTAATATACTAATTTTAAAAAGATAAGGCTTTCCTAATGTTGCAGCAGGTAATACTTCATTGTCTGGTATATATTCAGCCTCAGGACTTAAGAAAGTACAAGCTGTCAAAGTGGATAGGCTTAAAACCATAAGAATTCGTAAAATTAGCATAATTAATTTAGTGATTTAAAAACCACGCCTCCAAAAAACCGATGAATGAAGAAGGAAATGTCTTTTCCTGGTTTTATTCGATTAGTTACGTTTCCCCAGGAAAATAAATTTAAATGCACAAATCCATCATTTCCATGAGTCACCAAGCCATCCCAGACAATCCAATGTGTTGGTACGTTGTTCGTTCAGACAAACTACCCAGTAATAAACTGTCATTAATAAGTGACACCACTTTATAACCTTTCTGTATATATTCATTTAATTCATTAACCCCCTGAATTCCAGACTGCGTAATTCCGACATTGCTGAATACCTTTTCGTAGCCTGCTTTCTCAAACCATTCTGTCAGTGTGCCCCATAATGTTATACCGGCCAGTGGAGAATCGAGGTTGTCAAAACTCAACACTTTATTTTCCGAGTCTCTCAGCCCGGCAAGTGTCATCCAGTCGAGGCCAGATATATCACCATATAAATGACCCGTCGGATGACGGCAACCATCACTCGGCGTTATCTCAAGCTGACCAATTTTAGTTTTCCCAATTCTCCACAACTCCTGTGCAGCTTGTGTATACACATCGGGCCGATCTTTCTGCAGGCAGTAAAAAAATGCCGCAGGGCCACATAAACTGGCATTGAACTGGTTTGGATAATCGACCTGATTAAGTCGTCTATTTATTTGCTGCTCGATAAGTGTTTTTTCAAAAGGATCCTGAGGGCTGCCAATTGGATATTGCTGCGCAATGAAAGGTCTTTCCGGTCTGGAGATTTTTACAACAACAGTATTATCACCTTCACTTACTGATTTGGTTGTTCCCGTCGATTGAAAATAACAGGGGTTTTCACGCTTAACCGATGACCAGGCTTTACCTGATGCGAACTCTTCTAACGTATACATTTTTGTGAATGGTTGAGGTGAAACGCATAAAGTTTTAAGCATGGTTTTCCGGTAAAGCATTACCTCCATAATATAAATGGTTGAAATGGGTTCGCTGACGTTTTCTGTTGCATGAGATTGTGTTTCATAATTAGTGAGAAGCGCTTGTTGCTTTACATCCACAATGGAATGTTTTCTTTTTTTCGAATCCATCCGATAAATACACAAATCATAAAGAATTTCACTTGCAGGTACATTCGAACTTATTCTGGTGGAGACATGATAAACAGACATCATTCAAATCCTTATGAATACAAAGTATAAAGATTACAACGATTGCCCATTCAATAAAGGCATGTATGTCTGAAAATGGTAAGCGGAATTTATATTCCAGGGTGGAATGACATAAAAAAAGGTTCACCGCAAATTAGCGTGAACCTTTTCTACTACTGATTTGTTAACTCAAAGATTAGCGAACGATAATCCCTAACAGAATCCCCAGCGCACCAAAGTCGGCATCACTGAAAGTGGTGTTAGCAAAACCGATATCGCCCAGCACTGGCAGCAAGAACACTGGCAGGAAGGTAATCAGCAAGCCCTGCGCAAACGCCCCCAGAATCGCGCCACGACGCCCACCGGTTGCGTTACCGAATACGCCAGCGGCTGCACCGACGAAGAAGTGCGGCACCACGCCTGGGATAATCACGGTCATGTTCAGCAGATACAGCGCGAACATACCGATTAAACCTGCCGCAAAGCTGCTCAGGAAGCCAACCAGTACAGCATTAGGTGCATACGGGAACACGACCGGGCAATCGAGCGCTGGCTTCGCGTTCGGCACCAACTTGTCGGAAATACCTTTGAACGCTGGAACGATTTCCGCAATTACCATGCGCACACCTTGCAGAATGATGTACACGCCAGCCGCAAAGGTAATGGATTGCATGATTGAGAACATGAACCAGTTTTTACCACCGCTCAACTCTTTCACCACGTCAGCGCCCGCAAACAGGCACGTCACGAGGAAGATAATGCTCATGGTAAAGGAGATAGCGACCGGTGTATCACGCAAGAACAGCAGACTTTTCGGCACATTCATGTCTTCAGTCGAGTGTTCTTTATTACCAAATTTGCTGCCGATGAAACCCGCCAACACATAAGATAATGTCGAGAAGTGGCCGATTGCCACGTCGTCAGAACCGGTAACTTGCTTCATGTAAGGGTGTGCAATGGCCGGGAAAAAGACCATCGCCACACCGACAACCAGCGAGCCAACAGCAATCAGCGTTACGCCAGTCATGCCAGCCGTTGCCAGAATCACCGCCACCATCATCGACATAAACAACGTGTGATGACCGGTCAGGAAGATAAATTTCCATGGCGTGAAGCGGGCAATCAAGATGTTGATAACCATGGCGAAGAACATGATCATCGCCATCTCTTTACCGAAGCTTTTTTGTGCGACGGAAACAATAGCTTCGTTGTTCGGCACCACGCCCTGAATACCAAAGGCGTGCTGGAATATATTGGCGAAATCACCCAGCGAAGACACGACCAGGCCAGCACCGGCACCTAAAATCACAAAACCCATAATGGTTTTGACGGTGCCTTTGATACATTCTGTGACCGGTTTTTTCTGTGCAATCAAACCAATCAAAGCGATTAAACCAACCAGCACTGCCGGTTCGGAAAGCACATCGCTCATCAAAAAACGAAAGAAATCCATATCGACCCCTGCTTACAGTGCGCCTAACTCGGTTAATGCCACGGACAAACGTTCTTTCATGGCTTTCTTATCGATCATATTGTCCAGTGCGACGATTTTGCCGCCGACAGACTGTGCGACTAATTGCTCGGCAATGTCTTTGGTGCCGACAAAAATATCGCTAGGCGTACCTTTGGCTGAACCAAGATCAACATGGTCAACATCCGCGCTCACGCCGAGATCTTTCAGGATGGTTTTAATGCTCATTTCCATCATCAGACTGGTGCCTAAACCGTTACCGCATACCACTGTGATTTTCATAATTTTCCCCTGGATTAAGAGCCTATCCCATTAGGCTATTTTATTTGTTCGTTTGGTCTTGGGCTGTGCTCAAAATCCTCACGTACTACGTGTACGCTGTGGTTTTTCCGCGCAGTCCGATCCCAAACGGTCTGCAACAATTACGCCTACTGGGCAGGCTCTAATAGCGCGCAATGACGGACAAAATGTCTTGCGATGTTTTGGCCGTCAAAATGGCCTGAATGTCTTGTTCGTTATCGAATAGCTGAGCGAGTTGAGAAATCGCTTCGATGTGGCTGGTGCTGTCGGTTGCGGCCAACACAATCAACAGTTTTACCGGATCGTTTTCATCGGCATCAAAATTCACGCCTGAGGTAATCAGGGTCAGCGCCAGCGCCAGTTTATTTGCGCCCTCTTCTGGACGCGCATGTGGCATCGCAATGCCTGGACCTACCACGTAATACGGGCCGATAGCTTCATGCGAGCGATAAATAGCTTCGACATAACGTGGTTCAATCGAGCCGTTTTCAATCAACGGGTGACACGAAATAGCTACGGCGTCGCGCCAGTCTTTAGCCTGCTCAACGACCTGAATGACCTCTGCGGTTAATAGATTTTTTAACATGCGTCTGATAACTCCCGATGATAATTAACAGGAGAGTAGATATTTTATGTATCAATTAATGTGATGGTTGTCGCATTTGATAGCGCTATCATTTATCCCGGCTCCGACTTTGGCTATATCCAGTTCCGGCATATACAATGCGTAAGGGTTTTTGCTAACGTGTTCAATTGCTTGACCGATAGACGGTGAAATAAAAATAATGAAAACAGTGAGTTGTAGTTGCCCGGGGAGGCCTAATGGAAAAAACGCGTAAGCGCCGAGGTACCGGGCGAGTCACACTGCAAGAAGTCGCCAATTTTGCGGGCGTCGGAACCATGACCGTTTCCCGCGCGCTGAGAACGCCTGATCAGGTTTCTGATAAGCTGCGAGAGAAGATAGAACAAGCGGTGGAAGCGCTGGGTTATATCCCCAATCGGACAGCGGGCGCGCTGGCGTCCGGACACAGTGATACCGTCGCTGTACTCATTCCTTCTTTGACCGACAAAGCCAGTTCCCGCTTTATGCAGTCGCTACAGCAGGTGCTGAATAAAAACGAATTTCAGCTGCTACTTGGCTGCCATGAACATAACAAAAATAAAGAAGCTGAAATATTGATGACGTTGCTGCAAAGCAATCCTGCCGCGTTGGTTATCTTTGGCTCGCAACTGGCTGAAAAAACGTATCAAACTCTCGAAAAGGCGAATGTTCCAACGATTAATGTGGTGGGTTCCCCGTTTAGCCAGGCGTCAATTTCCCTCGAAGCGTCATTTTTTGAGGCGGCGCATAAACTGACGGAACACCTGTTGGATCAGGGATATAAGAATATTGGTTTTATTGGTGCGCACATGGATAACCGTCTGCAGCGCCAGCAGCTTAATGGCTGGCATAAAGCCATGCTCAGTCGCTACCAGAATTCCGATCAGGTTATTACCACGCCCGATGCCGCCAGCCTACAGTTTGGCCGCTACGCATTGACTGAAATACTCCAGCGTCAGCCGGAACTCGATGCGGTGATTTGCAGCCATGAAGACATTGCGTTAGGGATAATGTTTGAGTGTCAGCGTCGTCTGCTAAAAATCCCAGGTAATATTGCCATCGCCTGCCTCGATGGTTCAGACAGTTGCGATCAAACGCACCCAACACTGACCTCTATTCGCATCGATTATAAAAAGATGGGCAAAGAAGCGGGTAAACTGCTGATTGAATTGCTCAATGATGAGCGTGATGATGAGTTAGATGAATCGCGGGTCGAGCTTTTCAGCTATCAGATAGAGTTACGCCAAAGTACCTGAGTCATTCGGCGGATAAGCTTGTGCCATCCGCCATTTTCGTTAAACCGTAATATTCCAACCTCGCGCACGCCATAATTCCGGCAACTGCGCTAAATCGGTAAACGTCGTCACTTTCGGATGATCAATCGGCTTGTTATGCGGGTCGGCACAAAAATAGAAAACTTCCATGCCTGCGGCTATTCCTGATTGCGCACCCGCCATCGAATCATCCACCAGCACACAGTTTTTAACATCAACACCCATGGCATCGGCGGCGTGGAACATCAGTGCCGGGTCTGGTTTCCACAGCTGAATATCGTAGCCGCTAAACAGTTTGTCCGGGAAATGGTGGAGCATTCCGGTTTTGCCCAGCGAATGATTCATCTTGCTGACCGGGCCATTGGAGACAATACACATCGGCACCTTGATTTGATCGACTAACGTTGCGGCACCTTCAATCTCCACCAGCTCGCTGTCGAACAGACGCGAAACTTCGGCGCGATAAATCGGCTCCAGTTCCTCTTTTGGCAAATTCACTCCATGTTGGGCATTGATCGTGTCGATTATCTCGTAGAGTTTTATCCCTTTGAAGGTCTTGTGAACCTCCTCAAGCGCAAGCTCGATGCCGTATTGCGCAAACATATGCACGTAGGCTTTGGAGCAAATAACCTCACTATCAACCAGCGTGCCATCGCAGTCGAAGAACACCGCATCTATCCGGGACATACTGCCTCCATTTATTAAGATGAACATGCATCTTACCCAATTTGCGCAATTTTTGCGGCACGCAATCGTTGCCGTATAAGAAAATTCAATGAAAAAAAACTGCGCCGGGCCACCATGTTTTGTAATTTTTGGTATAGGATAGCGACGGATTTTCCCTCTCAATGTTCGGAATTAAGACTAATGAGCCAACCACAATCTACTCCGGCCGCAAATCCGGGGCTGCTCGAGCGCGTGTTTAAACTGCGCGAACACGGCACCACGGCCCGCACTGAAGTGATCGCCGGTCTCACGACCTTCCTGACGATGGTGTATATCGTTTTCGTCAACCCGCAGATCCTTGGCGCCGCTGGTATGGATACCCAGGCCGTTTTCGTCACCACCTGTTTGATTGCCGCATTAGGTAGCATCCTGATGGGTATTTTCGCCAACCTGCCAGTTGCACTGGCTCCGGCCATGGGCCTGAATGCGTTCTTCGCCTTTGTGGTGGTTGGCGCGATGGGGATTTCCTGGCAAGTCGGAATGGGCGCCATTTTCTGGGGTGCAGTCGGTTTACTGTTGCTGACTATTTTCCGCGTGCGTTACTGGATGATTGCCAATATTCCAGTGAGTTTGCGTGTCGGTATCACCAGCGGTATCGGGCTGTTCATCGGAATGATGGGCCTGAAAAACGCCGGGATTATCGTGGCTAACAAAGATACGTTAGTGACCATCGGCAACCTGACTTCGCACAGCGTTCTGCTGGGTGCGCTGGGCTTCTTTATCATCGCTATTCTGGCTTCGCGTAACATCCACGCTGCTGTACTTGTATCCATCGTGGTGACCACATTGTTGGGCTGGATGATGGGCGATGTGCAATACCACGGTATCGTTTCTGCGCCACCAAGCGTGCTGTCCGTTGTCGGCCAGGTAGATTTAGCGGGTTCTCTGAATATTGGCCTGGCAGGGGTTATCTTCTCCTTTATGCTGGTTAACCTGTTTGACTCCTCTGGCACGCTGATTGGCGTAACGGATAAAGCAGGCCTTGCCGACGAAAAAGGGAAATTCCCACGCATGAAGCAGGCGCTGTACGTTGATAGCGTCTCCTCTGTTGCGGGCGCGTTTATCGGAACATCTTCTGTTACCGCCTATATCGAGAGTTCTTCTGGCGTGTCTGTTGGCGGGCGTACTGGCCTGACGGCGGTGATCGTGGGCTTGTTGTTCTTGTTGGTTATCTTCCTGTCACCATTGGCGGGCATGGTTCCGGCATATGCGGCAGCAGGCGCTCTGATTTACGTTGGCGTGCTGATGACATCCAGCCTGTCGCGCGTGAAGTGGGATGACCTGACAGAAGCGGTTCCGGCGTTTATTACCGCGGTCATGATGCCATTTAGCTTCTCCATCACCGAAGGTATCGCACTGGGCTTCATCTCATATTGCGTGATGAAACTCGGCACCGGTCGCTGGCGTGAAATCAGCCCATGCGTGATTGTCGTGGCGCTGATGTTTGTGCTTAAAATCGTGTTTATCGACGCACACTAATAGATTGTGCCGGATAACGCTTCGCTTATCCGGCCTACTTATTACCCGTTCAACGAATGATTCTCTCTGCGATACCTGCCCGGCGGCTGATGAAATGTGCGCGTAAATATCCGCGTAAACGTCTGCTGCGAATCAAAACCATACTTCAGACTAATATCGTAAACCTTGTTATCGGTATCGCGTAAATCACGCGCAGCCAGCAACAGTTTGCGGTCGCGAATGTATTTCCCGAGGGGCTCGCCTTTATACTGCATAAACAAACGCTGCAAGTGCCACTTCGAATAACCCGCATGTAAGGCAATATCATCTATGCGTAATGGCTGGTGCAAATTGTCGTCAATCCATTCAACAATTGTGTCGATAACCTGAGCTGAAATAGTCATTCGTCCCCCCGCGCTTTTTGCTTACATGGCACTGGTAGATTCCCACCAGGCACTAAATTGTTGTGCGTTGTCATTCACCCGAACAGGCTCGCCCTGCTTTGGTGTTAACAAACGGAAATTTTTGCCGAGACTGGCTTGCGCCAGGCTTTTGTACGGTGCATCCCAGGTATGTTTTGCCAGTACAAAGCGGCCCGCATGTCCCGGTAAAATCGCACGAGCATTCAAATCAACAGCGGCCTGCGCGGTTTCTTTTGGCATCATATGAATATTGTTCCAGTCCTCGTCGTACTGGCCATTTTCCATAATCGCGATATCCACTGATCCAAACTGTTCGCCAATCGCTTTGAAATGCGGCCCGTAGCCGGTATCGCCGCTGTAATAGATTTTTTGTTCATCGGTCACGAACATAAAACTCGCCCATAGCGTCTGGTTGCTCTTGAATGTACGGCCAGAAAAATGTCGAGCAGGAAGCACATGAACGGTTAGCTCATTCGAAACTTTTACTGACTGGTTCCAGTCTTTTTCCTGAATGATGTCGCTATTTACTCCCCAATAGCGCAGATGCGAACCGACGCCAAGCGGCGTGATTATCTGGCGGATTTTAGGTTTCAGCGCCTTGATGGTGGCGTAATCCAGATGATCGTAGTGGTCGTGGGAAATAATCAGCAGGTCGATTTCTGGCATCGACTCAGCCGTCCACGGGTAATCACCGGGAAATGCTTTATTCAGAAATGAAAAGGGTGCGGCATAGCGGCTGAAAACGGGATCGATAAGAATGCGTTTCCCGGCCAGCTGGATATACCAAGAAGAGTGGCCGAGCCAGACCATCATGTCCTGCTCAATCGGCAGGCTCGCCAGATCGGTTTTCACCAACGGTAACGGTTGTTGCGGGCGCGCGTTTTCAGTTCGCGTGGTTAAAAACCCCCACCATGCGGCGAGCTTACTTTTCTGCCCGGTATAACCCTGCGTGGGAACCTGGTTGCGAAATTGCCCGTCAACATAGTTTGCAGAGCGTTCGACTAAACTTAGACCTTCTCCTTGCGGAGCCTGGCCAAACCCGGCATTCAGGACAAAAGGCAAACTGGCTGCTGTAGCAATCAACATAATAATAACCGCGCAAATGGAGAGACGTTTCATATCCTGGCCCGCATGTACGCCCCATCCACTGGAACGTTGCTAACAAAACTTGATAATGAGTGAGTAAGCACTCATTATAGGTGCAGAGTGACCTGCGTCAAGATGCTTTTCAATCGCTGACATTCAGCGTTGCAGTGGCGTAGCTCGCGTGATTCAATTCGCTTTCGTTAATTTTGAGGGTTAATCGTTGTGGCTCGTCCGAAGAGTGAAGATAAAAAACTAGCGTTACTGGAAGCGGCGACTATCGCCATTGGCCAGTCGGGTATCGTGGCGTCTACCGCGCAGATCGCCCGTGCCGCAGGGGTTGCAGAAGGCACGCTGTTTCGCTATTTCGCCACGAAGGATGATTTGCTCAACGAGCTATATCTGCATTTGAAGCAAGGTTTACTGTTGGCGATGCAGGCGAATCTCGACCGCACGTTGAAGGAACCGAAGGAATACACCCGCTATATCTGGAACAGTTACATCGACTGGGCGATTGCTAATCCGCAGGCGCATCGCGCGATTCGCCAGCTCGCTGTAAGCGATAAAATTGACGAAGAAACCAAGCAGAAAGTGGCGGAGTTGTTCCCGGAATTACACGAAATTTGCTCGCAATCGATCTTAAAAGCCTTCAGCTGCGGGCCTTATCGCGCATTTAGCGACGCTATTTTTTCTTCACTGGCAGAGACGACGATGGAGTTCGCCAGCCGCGAACCGGAACGAGCTGGCGATTTTAAAGCGCTAGGTTTTGAGACGATGTGGCGTGCTTTAGCGAATTAGCTTTTCACGCGCTGAATATAATCGCCAAATGCGGTGAGCTGCCCGGTCAGATGATCAAGTGTGCTTTGATCCACCACTTCGCCCGTTTGCGCATCCACTTTATTCTGAATCACGCCCCCCATAAATTCGGGCTTGTTCATCACCATCGCATCTAAGAACACCAGAATCTGGCGCAGATGATACTGGCAGCGCGCGCCGCCAATCGCGCCCATTGAACTGGTTTGGATCAGCACCGGTTTACCTGCCAGCGGCTGTTCCGGCAAGCGTGACAGCCAGTCGATAGCGTTCTTCAATCCACCCGGCACCGAATAGTTATATTCCGGCGTCACGATCACCACGCCATCTGCGGCGCGAATCTGCTCGGCAATGGCTTCCACAGTTGCCGGGAACCCCTCTTCTTGCTGCATATCGGCGTCATACAACGGAATGTCTTTAATCGACGGTAATGCGTCAATGCTCATCCCTGCCGGGGCGATGCGAGGCAATGTGCGGGCAACCATGGCGTTGAATGAACCCTGTCGAAGGCTACCTAATAACGTGACAATCTTTAACGTGTCGGACATGCATACTCCTTGGTGTCAGGACGTTCTGGAAAGATTAGTTTTGATATAACGCTTTTTCGGACGACATACTGGTTAAGCGAATAATACTGCCGTCAGGGTCCCGGTAACGAGATTTAACATCCCACAGACTATGCCAGTTTTGCGGGCTTTCAAACTCCCACAAACTCAGTTTTTCGATGGCAGGTGAAACCACACAACCCCAAATCAGTAACCCTTCTACGTCGCTAATCGCTTCTATTTCAGTCTGGTCACTCACTCGTATGCGCCCGGCACCCGGCAGAAGCTGCAAACTTTCTTCGCGCCCCGTCAGCTTAAAAGCGCTTTGATGCAACGTGCGCAGTTGCGCTTTCGCCTCACCCGGATTTTTTTGGTTATTTATCCAGATAGACTCATTACTGCGAAAGCTTGAAGACGCAGCAACAGACGGTAGATTGCCGAACGACTGATTTATCTCGATATCCAGCCCACAACGGCCTTCGGTCGTGATCAACACCCCGACTTTGTTTCCGGCGTAGGCAATGCTGAAATCCGTTAGCGAAGAGTCGGCAAAGTGCGGGCGTCCAGCAGCGGTAGTGACGATCTTTGGTAATTGTTGAATGCCATACAGCATATAAAGCAATTCAGCCAACAAACTGCGGGAGGCTAAAAATCGTGAACGGCGGTGTTCTGGCATGTTGAGGGCGTGATCATGACATTCGTCATTCAGCCGGCTCGAAAAGGGGTATTTCGGGTTAATCGTCCATCTTGCAAAATGCGTTGCCATTTGTCTCTCCTTGATACCAGGCAATTTACTCTGTTTTTGATTGTAGGTTTTTTGGTAATGAAACGCACGGCCCGGCATGGATAAAAAACGATCAAAACCTTAGCAAATGATCAACGTCATGAATATTTGGGTTTTAATCATCCGCCAGCTCAGCCTGCGTGTATTTGATGCTGTAGCCCGACTCAGAGGGATGGATATAGGCAAATCCTTGTGTTCCAAAATGCATTCCCGCGACGAGCAGGTTTTCTCGGGCGACGTGTCGCAGAATTTCTGCGCGGGTTTGTTCAGCCTGAGCAGAGTTGCAATCAAACATAATGGAAACTGCCGGGTGAGCTGACTGTATATGGGGAAAATGAACTACATCGCCCCAGATAAGCAAACTCGTTTCCGTTGAATCAATCTGAAAACCCGTGTGGCCCGGCGTATGGCCAGGGAGCCAAACCGGGCGAATGCCTTCTGTTATCTCATCTTCGGAAATAATGTGCAGCTTGGGTGCATAGGCATCAAGTACGCGGCGGGCGAGCAAAAAATTACGCTGTCCTCGCTCGCTGGCTTCGTTGAAATGATGATCGTCTCGCCAGTATTCAGCTTCAAGAGCATGTAGATAGAGTCGCGCATTTTTATATACCACAAGCCCCTGCTCATCGAGCAAGCCGCCGATATGGTCGGGGTGGCAATGCGTTATTAAGAGTGTGTCGATGTCGTCAGGAGAAACTCCGGCGGCACGCAGGTTTTGGCTGAGCCTACCTCCCGCATTGTTCAACCCTCCCGTACCGCTATCAACCAGCATAGTGCGCCCACGGCCACGTATCAGGTAGCAATTGATGTGGATAATGCCGGGTTCATCAACACCCGCGCTATGCTGAATTGCCTCTGCCGCCGGTTTTCCAATACCTGAGAGCAAATCCAGACTGGCTGCCATATTTCCGTCACTGACGGCGGTAATCAGAAAGTCACCAATCTGACGGGAGAAAAAAGTGGGCTGGTTCATGACGGTTACCTCAAGATGAATGACGGGAAACACTAGACTTGCGCGATGACTTTCCGTCATCTTAAAGGCTTAAATCAGGCTCTTATAACGATACTATTTCACCCATCAATGACATTTTGTCACTGAACCTGCACGAATAGGATGGCTCTAATGCGCAGAAAGCTTCCCAGCAGCGCTTCATTGCTGGCTTTCGAGTCAGCGGCAAGACACGGTAATTTTGCCAGGGCAGCCGAGGAGTTGTCGCTAACGGAAGGCGCTATCAGTCGCCAGATAGCGCGCCTTGAATCGCTACTCAGCTGTAAACTCTTTGACCGCGTAGGGAACCGGGTAAAACTTAATCCTGTGGGGGTTCGCTATTCACATCATGTTCGCGAAATGCTTGAACGACTGGAAAGAGATACCCAGTACATTTGCGGTATTCACGAAGGAGGGCAAAGCCTGGAACTTGCCGTTCTCCCCACTTTTTCAAGCCGCTGGCTTATTCCTCGTTTGAATGGTTTCAGATCCTTGCATCCGGATATCACACTGAATATTGCCGCCCGAAGCGACCCGTTTATTCTTGCTGGAAGTGGTTTTGATGCCGCCATTCATTTTGAACATCCTGGATGGGCGGGCATGAACGTCAGTTTTCTGCTTGAGGAGCGTTTGATACCGGTGTGCCATCCGACATTGCTGACAAACGAAGATATAGCGCAACAACTGAACGGGCTGCCGCGTATCCATCGGCGGCAGAATCCGGAAGCATGGCATCACTATGCCCGGCAAAATGGAATTGTTCTTGATAACCCTTCTCAAGGCGACCGCTACGACCTGCATGAAATGGCTATCGCTGCTGCAATCACGGGACAGGGTGTTGCGCTGGTGCCACGGATGTACGTTGAAAAAGAGCTTCAGGATGGTTTGCTGGTGGCGCCCTGGCCGGAATCAGAAAGCCTGAGCAAAAAGTTTTGTCTTGTGAAGCCAACCGTTTCGGGAATCAACGATCGGGCATTAGAGGCTTTTGAAACCTGGTTGCAGGTAGAAATCACGAGCGGTACGGCAAGAATAGATAATAAAAACCCGTATTAACATGTCGTTAATACGGGTTAGTGAACGTTTACGTACTAATCAGGTTTTAGCTTACTTGCCGATACAGAAGCTTGAGAAAATGCGTCCGAGCAAATCATCCGAGGTAAATTCGCCGGTGATTTCACTCAGGCTTTGCTGAGAAAGACGCAGCTCTTCGGCCAGCAATTCCCCGGCCCACGCACCCAGCAGCTGCGCTTTGCCTTGTTGCAGATGGTCTGCCGCCTGTTCCAGCGCTTGCAAGTGGCGACGACGCGCCAGGAAGCCGCCTTCCATATTGGTTTCAAAGCCCATGCTCTGTTTTAGATGATCGCGCAGCACATCTACACCTTCACCGGTACGCGCAGACAGGCGTACAAGTGAGTGACCATTCACATCGCTCAGGCCCAGCGTTTCACCTGTTACGTCCGCTTTGTTGCGCACCACGGTAATCGGCAAACGCGCCGGTAAGCGTGCAATAAAGTCTGGCCAAATATCTGCCGGGTCTGTGGCGTCGGTAGTGGTGCCATCAACCATAAACAGCACGCGGTCCGCTTGTTCAATCTCATTCCACGCCCGTTCGATGCCGATACGCTCAACTTCGTCGCTGGCTTCACGAAGACCTGCGGTATCAATGATATGCAGCGGCATGCCGTCGATGTGGATATGTTCGCGCAATACATCGCGGGTTGTCCCGGCAATATCCGTCACAATCGCGGCTTCACGCCCGGCAAGAGCGTTCAGCAGGCTCGATTTCCCGGCGTTAGGACGCCCGGCAATCACGACTTTCATGCCTTCTCGCAGCAAACTGCCCTGGCGTGCTTCGGCGCGAACCGCGTCCAGATCGCCAATCACCTGGTTCAGTTGCGCTTCAATTTTGCCGTCGGAGAGAAAATCAATTTCTTCATCCGGGAAATCAATCGCCGCTTCAACGTAAATTCGCAGATGCGTCAGCGCTTCAACCAGATGGTTTACTTTTGCCGAGAATGCACCCTGTAACGAATTTAACGCTGAACGCGCCGCTTGTTCTGAGCTGGCATCAATCAGGTCGGCAATCGCCTCGGCCTGTGCCAAATCCAGTTTGTCATTCAGGAACGCCCGCTCGGAGAACTCACCCGGCCTTGCGATTCGCAGCCCTGGAAGCGCCAGAATACGTTTTAACAGCAGATCGAGGATAACCGGGCCGCCGTGACCCTGAAGTTCCAGCACGTCTTCACCGGTGAAGGAATTTGGGCCTGGGAACCACAGTGCGATGCCTTGATCCAGAACGCTGCCATCCGTATCACGAAATGGCAGATAATCGGCGTAGCGTGGCTTAGGGAGTTTGCCCAGAATCGCTTGTGCGACTTCACTCGCTTGACGGCCTGAGACGCGCAGGATACCGACCCCACCACGTCCCGGCGGTGTCGCCTGGGCAACGATTGTCTCGTTATGGCTCATTACTGCCCCTTCGTTTTGATTGGTGGATGGCGCTTCGCTTATCCACTCTACGAAATAAAAAAGGCGGTCAAATGACCGCCTTTCGTAAGCATCTGGCTAATTGCTATCAGGTCTTTTTCTTATCGCGGCTGTGTAAGCCACGTTTTTCAAGACCGCGATAAATCAGCTGCTGCTGGATGATGGTCACTGTGTTACTGACGATATAGTACAGTACCAGGCCTGACGGGAACCACAGGAAGAACACCGTGAAGATGACCGGCATAAAGGTCATGATCTTCTGCTGCATCGGGTCGGTCACGGTGGTCGGCGACATCTTCTGAATGAAGAACATCGTCAAGCCCATCAGGATCGGCAGGATGTAGTACGGGTCTTGTGCAGACAAGTCATGAATCCACAGTGCGAACGGCGCATGGCGCAGTTCCACAGAACCCATCAGCATGTAGTACAACGCCAGGAAGATTGGCATCTGGATAACCAGAGGCAGACAACCACCCAATGGGTTAACTTTCTCAGCTTTATACAGAGCCATCATTTCCTGGCTCTGGCGCTGTTTATCGTCACCAATACGTTCACGCATGGCCGCCAGTTTAGGCTGCAACATACGCATTTTCGCCATGGAGGTGTACTGCGCTTTAGTCAGCGGGTACATGATGCCACGAACGATAAAGGTGATTACGATAATGGAGAAGCCCCAGTTACCGATGAAGCTGTGCAGGAATTTCAACAACTTGAACAGCGGCTGAGAAATAAACCACAACCAACCATAATCCACGGTCAGGTCAAGGTGTGGCGCAACGGCTGCCATTTTGTCCTGAATTTCCGGGCCAACCCACAGGGTGCTGCCCAGTTGAGCTGTTTGGCCTGGCTGAACCAGTTGCGGAGCAGATTTATAACCAATCGCCGCCACATCATTGCTCAGTTTGGTGGTATAGAAGTTGTTTGTACCCTGATTACGTGGAACCCACGCAGTTGCGAAGTACTGCTGCAACATCGCTACCCAACCATTGCTGGCGTTAACGTTCAGGTTTTCACCGTCTGCGATTTTATCGAATTTATATTTTTCGTATTTCGCATCTGGAGTTGAGTACGCTGCACCGCGGAAAGTATGCAACGCAAAGTTGCTGCTTCCGGTATCGCGGTGGGACGGCAAATTGATGGACTGCTTCAGCTGACCAAAAGTAGCCAGTTCCAGTGGTTTCTCACCGGCGTTCTTCACGTTGTAATCCACGCTTACCGCGAACTCGCCGCGTTTCAGAGTGAAAGACTTAGTAAAGGTGTTGCCAGCCGCATCGGTATAAGTCATTGGAATCACCAACTCGTTCTGGCCTTCCGGCAAGACGAAGCTGTCGCTTTCAACGTTATACAGAGGACGATCGCCATTAGCCGGGTTATCCGGGCCGTCACGACCAGTCAGGCCGCTTTGTGCCTGGTAGATAAACTCTGGCGTGGTTTCCAGTAACTGGAACGGCTCATTGGATTTGAGCTCTTTCGGGTAGGTCAGTAACTGTGCCTGCTCAACATCACCACCACGGGTGTTGATGGAAAGCTCAAGGACGTCAGTCTTAACCGTGATGATTTTCCCCTGGCCACTGGTCGGCACACCCTGGCTTGCGGCGTTACCTGCTGCGGTGGTCGTAGTCTGCGTGGTCTGCTGTACCTGAGGTTTAGGAGCGTGGTCCTGCTCCCAGGCTTGCCAGATCATGAAAGACACGAACAACAAAGCGATGAGAAAGAGATTGCGTTGCGAATCCATCGTTAGTGTTCTCTGGTATCAAAAGGTCCAGGTGGGACGGGATCGTCTCCACCGGGGTTCAAAGGGTGGCATTTTAATACGCGTTTCACTGTCAACCAACTGCCTTTTAATACCCCAAACCTGCGCAATGCCTCAATTCCGTAGTGAGAACAGGTTGGAGTAAAACGACAATGCGGCCCGAGAAGCGGACTTATCAGGCGCTGATAGACCCTAATCAGGCCTATCAGGAGCCGGGAGACAGGCGACAGTGACGGCGCCATAACTTTTCCAATGCTTCCGATAAAGCCCGGTTATCCAGGTCTGCAACCCCTTTCTTAGCCACTACCACGAAATCCATTGGCGGGAGTTCGTGCTGACGCAAACGGAAACTCTCACGCGTCAGACGTTTAATCCGATTGCGTTCGTGTGCACGTTTAACGTTTTTCTTAGCGACTGTAAGACCGATGCGGGGATGCCCCAGCGAATTTAGGCGGCCGAGGATGGTGATTTGCGGCGTGCCAGCCCGTTGAGGCTGCTGGAAGACGAAAGTGAAATGAGTGGGAGTTAACAAGCGTAACTCCCTGGGAAATGCGAGCTTAACCACTCAGGGGTTAGCTTTTATTACTTAGAAACGGTCAGACGGGAACGGCCTTTAGCACGACGACGTGCCAAAACCTGACGACCATTTTTAGTTGCCATACGAGCACGGAAACCGTGTGAACGGTTACGCTTCAGTACGGACGGTTGAAAAGTGCGTTTCATGGCGATTTCTACCTAAACTTGGATAAATTTCACTGGGTTAGCGAAGAGCCTTGCAGAAACTGCAAATGACTTACGCCTCAGTGTGGCTGATTAAAGAGGCCGGATTGTAATAATTGTACACTCCGGAGTCAATTCTCTTTCCTTATTTCCCGTGCCTTAATTCGCTTTTTGACCCCTGAAACGACCAGGATCTGACCAAAATAAAGCCGTGGTGACACGCGACGGGTGGGGAATTATACGGCGTCCCCATTAAAGCGCAAGGATCGACTGGGATCTTCCTTAGATCAGATAAGCTGATTTTGTGCGCGAGTCATTAAATTTTCCAATATAGGAATGTTATGCGCTACGCGTTTAGCAGGATCGTTTACACTTACACTCCACAAAACAACCCTGTGGATAAATCGGGAAGAAACTGTGAGAAACAGAAGATCTCTGGCGCACTTTAGGCTATGATCCGCGGTCCCGATCGTGATCCTTTAGCGTTCACCCTGGGGTAAACCGCAGATAGCGGTTCGCACGCTTCCCGTACCGGGGTTCCGTTGAGGAAGAGTCGGCGTGTGTCAACAATCATGAATATAAACTTTCAGTCTTCGTCATTTTATCGACTTTGTTCGAGTGGAGTCCGCCGTGTCACTTTCGCTTTGGCAGCAGTGTCTTGCCCGATTGCAGGATGAGTTACCAGCCACAGAATTCAGTATGTGGATACGCCCCCTACAGGCGGAACTGAGCGATAACACGCTGGCCCTGTATGCGCCAAACCGTTTTGTACTCGATTGGGTGAGAGACAAGTACCTCAATAACATCAATGGCTTGCTCAATGATTTTTGCGGTAATGATGCCCCTGTCCTGCGTTTTGAAGTTGGTAGCAAACCGGTCAGTCAAACGCTGAATCAGCAGACTGTTACTACTGCTCCGGCGCATGTGCACATTGCACGTCCAACGAATCAAATTCGCCCAAGCTGGGATAACCTCCCTGCTCCGGCTGAACACTCTTATCGTTCTAACGTCAACGTGAAACATACCTTTGATAACTTCGTTGAAGGTAAGTCGAACCAATTGGCTCGCGCGGCGGCACGTCAGGTGGCTGATAACCCAGGCGGCGCATATAACCCTCTATTCCTTTATGGCGGCACGGGTTTAGGTAAAACGCACCTTTTGCATGCTGTTGGCAACGGTATTATTGCTCGCAAACCGAATGCAAAAGTGGTGTACATGCACTCTGAGCGTTTCGTTCAGGACATGGTAAAAGCACTGCAAAACAACGCTATTGAAGAGTTCAAACGTTACTACCGTTCTGTTGATGCGCTGCTGATTGATGACATTCAATTCTTTGCTAATAAAGAGCGCTCACAAGAAGAATTCTTCCACACCTTCAACGCCCTGCTTGAAGGTAATCAACAGATCATTCTGACTTCGGATCGTTATCCAAAAGAGATCAACGGTGTTGAAGATCGTCTGAAATCTCGTTTCGGTTGGGGACTGACGGTAGCGATTGAACCGCCGGAACTGGAAACTCGCGTTGCGATCCTGATGAAAAAAGCTGACGAGAATGACATTCGTCTGCCGGGTGAAGTGGCTTTCTTTATTGCCAAGCGTTTACGTTCTAACGTGCGTGAGCTTGAAGGAGCACTGAACCGTGTTATCGCCAATGCCAACTTTACTGGCCGGGCGATAACCATCGACTTCGTGCGTGAAGCGCTGCGTGACTTGCTGGCGCTGCAAGAAAAACTCGTTACCATCGACAATATCCAAAAGACGGTGGCCGAGTACTATAAAATAAAGATTGCTGACCTGTTGTCCAAGCGTCGTTCTCGCTCGGTTGCCCGTCCACGTCAAATGGCGATGGCGCTGGCGAAGGAACTGACTAACCATAGCTTGCCAGAAATCGGCGATGCCTTTGGTGGCCGCGACCATACTACGGTCCTGCACGCCTGCCGTAAGATTGAGCAGTTGCGTGAAGAAAGCCACGACATCAAAGAAGATTTCTCCAACTTAATCAGAACATTATCTTCGTGACGCTATGAAATTTACCGTTGAACGTGAAACTTTATTAAAACCGCTGCAACAGGTGAGTGGCCCCTTAGGTGGCCGTCCGACGTTACCGATTCTCGGCAACCTGCTGTTGCAAGTCGCGGAAGGGACTCTTTCATTAACAGGCACTGACCTGGAAATGGAGATGGTCGCGCGTGTCGCATTGGTGCAACCGCATGAGCCGGGTGCTACAACCGTTCCTGCGCGTAAATTTTTCGATATCTGTCGTGGTTTGCCGGAAGGTGCAGAAATCGCTGTTCAGCTTGAGGGCGACCGCATGTTGGTGCGCTCCGGGCGTAGCCGTTTCTCGCTTTCAACGCTGCCTGCGGCGGATTTCCCGAACCTGGACGACTGGCAGAGCGAAGTAGAATTCACGCTCCCGCAAGCGACCATGAAACGCCTGATTGAAGCCACGCAGTTTTCTATGGCGCATCAGGACGTTCGTTACTATTTGAACGGCATGTTGTTTGAAACCGAAGGCGAAGAGTTACGCACCGTGGCGACCGATGGTCACCGCTTGGCTGTGTGTTCAATGCCGGTCGGTCAGTCTCTGCCTAACCATTCGGTGATCGTGCCGCGTAAAGGCGTGATTGAGCTGATGCGTATGCTCGACGGCGGTGATTCACCGCTGCGCATTCAAATTGGTAGCAACAACATTCGTGCTCACGTCGGCGACTTTATCTTCACTTCTAAGCTGGTTGATGGCCGTTTCCCGGATTATCGCCGCGTATTGCCGAAGAACCCGGATAAACATCTCGATGCCAGCTGTGATTTGCTGAAACAAGCATTTTCACGTGCGGCGATTTTGTCGAATGAGAAGTTCCGTGGCGTTCGTCTGCAAGTGATTGCCAATCAGTTGAAAATCACCGCTAACAACCCGGAGCAGGAAGAAGCCGAAGAAATTCTCGACGTCACTTATGACGGTACAGATATGGAAATCGGCTTTAACGTCAGTTACGTGCTTGATGTACTAAACGCACTGAAGTGCGAGAACGTACGCATTTTGCTGACTGACTCTGTTTCCAGCGTGCAAATTGAAGATGCAGCTTCTCAGGCTGCGGCCTATGTCGTCATGCCAATGAGACTGTAGATGTCGCTGTCGCGTTTACTGATTAAAGACTTTCGAAATATCGAAAATGCGGATCTGGCTCTGTCTCCAGGGTTTAATTTTCTGGTCGGAGCCAACGGAAGTGGCAAAACCAGCGTGCTTGAGGCGATTTATACCCTCGGGCACGGGCGTGCTTTCCGCAGTCTGAAAATTGAACGTGTGATCCGCCATGAAACAGAATCCTTTGTCCTGCATGGGCGTATACAGAACGGCGAGCGGGAAACCTCTGTTGGCCTGACCAAAGACCGTGCAGGCGACAGCAAAGTGCGCATTGATGGTAGCGACGGCCACAAAGTGGCAGAGCTCGCGCTGTTGATGCCCATGCAACTCATCACCCCTGAAGGGTTTACATTGCTCAACGGCGGCCCCAAATACCGTAGAGCTTTCCTCGATTGGGGATGTTTCCATAACGAACCAGGTTTTTTCGTCGCCTGGAGCAATCTCAAGCGCCTGCTAAAGCAACGTAACGCTGCGTTGCGGCAAGTCACGCGCTATGCGCAACTACGGCCATGGGATCAAGAGCTTATCCCACTAGCGGAGCAAATCAGCCGCTGGCGTGCCGAGTACAGTGCAGCCATTGCCGATGACATGGCAGATACCTGTGCGCAATTTCTACCGGAATTCGCGCTTAACTTTTCCTTCCAGCGTGGTTGGGAAAAAGAGAGTGACTACGGTGAGCTACTGGAGCGCAACTTCGAGCGCGACAGAATGCTGACCTACACCGCCCACGGCCCTCACAAAGCTGATTTCAGAATTCGTGCAGACGGTGCGCCGGTAGAAGATACGTTGTCGCGTGGGCAACTTAAATTACTGATGTGCGCCTTACGACTGGCGCAGGGTGAGTTTCTCACCCGACAGAACGGGCAGCGTTGCCTGTATCTGATAGATGATTTTGCCTCTGAACTAGATGATGCACGTCGTGGTCTATTAGCCAGCCGGTTAAAGGCGACGGAATCACAAGTTTTTGTTAGCGCGATTAGCGCAGAACATGTGATGGATATGGCGGACAAAAATTCGAAGATGTTCGCCGTGGATCAGGGTAAAATAACGGATTAACCCAAGAATAAATGAGCGAGAAACGTTGATGTCGAATTCTTATGACTCCTCCAGTATCAAAGTCCTTAAAGGGCTGGATGCGGTACGTAAGCGCCCAGGCATGTATATCGGCGATACGGACGACGGCACCGGTCTGCACCACATGGTATTTGAGGTCGTAGATAACGCTATCGACGAAGCCCTTGCCGGTCACTGTAAAGACATCGTTGTCACCATCCATGCTGATAACTCTGTTTCCGTAACCGATGATGGTCGTGGTATTCCTACCGGCATTCACCCTGAAGAAGGTGTGTCTGCTGCCGAAGTTATCATGACCGTGCTTCATGCCGGCGGTAAGTTCGATGACAACTCTTATAAAGTTTCTGGCGGTCTGCACGGCGTGGGTGTTTCGGTTGTTAACGCCCTGTCTCAGAAGCTGGAACTGCTGATTCGCCGTGAAGGCAAAGTACACCAGCAAACTTACATCCACGGCGTGCCACAAGCGCCGCTGGCGGCAACGGGTGATACCGAGGCAACCGGTACGCAAGTCCGTTTCTGGCCAAGCCACGAAACCTTCACCAACGTGATTGAGTTTGAATACGACATTCTGGCTAAACGCCTGCGTGAACTGTCGTTCCTGAACTCTGGTGTTTCTATCCGCCTGATTGATAAGCGTGATGGCCGCCAGGACCACTTCCACTACGAAGGTGGTATCCGCGCGTTCGTTGAGTACCTCAACAAAAACAAAACTCCAATTCACCCAACCGTGTTCTATTTCAGCACTGAAAAAGACGGCATTGGCGTAGAAGTGGCGTTGCAGTGGAACGATGGTTTCCAGGAAAATATCTACTGCTTTACCAACAACATCCCGCAGCGCGATGGTGGTACGCACCTGGCAGGTTTCCGCTCGGCGATGACACGTACGCTGAATGCGTATATGGAAAAAGAAGGCTACAGCAAAAAAGCGAAAGTGAGCGCCACCGGTGACGATGCCCGTGAAGGCCTGATTGCTGTTGTCTCCGTAAAAGTTCCAGATCCTAAATTCTCTTCTCAGACCAAAGATAAACTGGTTTCTTCAGAAGTGAAAACAGCGGTCGAGCAGCAGATGAACGAATTGCTGTCTGAATACCTGCTGGAAAACCCGTCTGATGCGAAAATCGTCGTCGGTAAAATCATTGATGCGGCTCGTGCTCGTGAAGCAGCACGCCGCGCACGTGAAATGACCCGTCGTAAAGGCGCGCTGGATTTGGCTGGTCTGCCAGGCAAACTGGCTGACTGCCAGGAGCGCGACCCGGCTCACTCCGAACTGTACCTTGTGGAAGGGGACTCTGCGGGCGGCTCTGCAAAACAGGGGCGTAACCGTAAGAACCAGGCGATTCTGCCGCTGAAAGGTAAAATTCTGAACGTTGAGAAAGCGCGCTTTGACAAAATGCTCGCCTCTCAGGAAGTTGCCACGCTGATTACCGCGTTAGGTTGCGGCATTGGCCGTGACGAATACAACCCGGACAAACTGCGTTACCACAGCATCATCATCATGACGGATGCGGACGTCGACGGCTCACACATTCGTACTCTGCTGTTGACCTTCTTCTACCGTCAGATGCCTGAAATCGTTGAACGCGGCCACGTGTATATCGCACAGCCACCGCTGTACAAAGTGAAGAAAGGCAAGCAAGAGCAGTACATCAAAGATGATGAAGCGATGGACCAATACCAGATCGCAATCGCACTGGATGGCGCAACGCTGCACACCAACGCCCACGCACCAGCCATTGCTGGCGAAGCGCTGGAAAAACTGGTGTCTGAGTTTAAAGCCTGCCAGAAAATGATTGGCCGCATGGAGCGCCGTTATCCGCGCAACTTGCTGAACAACCTGGTTTATCACCCGACGCTGGCTGACGCCGATTTGGTTGACGAAAGCAAAGTGAATGCCTGGGTTTCAGCATTGGTTAATGCGCTTAACGAAAACGAGCAGCACGGCAGTACCTGGAACTCCCTGGTTCGTCATAATCGTGAACTGAATCTTTTTGAGCCGGTAATTCGTGTGCGTACCCACGGCGTTGATACTGACTATCCGTTGGAGCAAGAGTTTATCGTTGGTGGTGAATACCGTCGTATTTGCACGCTGGGCGAGAAACTGCGCGGTCTGATCGAAGAAGATGCGTTCATTGAACGTGGCGAGCGCCAACAGCCAGTTGCCAGCTTCGAGCAGGCGCTGGAGTGGTTGGGCAAAGAGTCACGTCGTGGCCTGTCTATTCAGCGTTACAAAGGTTTGGGAGAAATGAACCCGGATCAGCTGTGGGAAACCACAATGGATCCACAAAGCCGTCGTATGCTGCGCGTGACTGTAAAAGACGCGATTGCAGCCGATCAGCTGTTCACCACCCTGATGGGTGATGCGGTTGAACCACGTCGTGCATTTATCGAAGAAAACGCCCTGAAAGCGGCGAATATCGATATCTAATCTGTACCTGTTGGTGGGCGTCTGTCCACCAACCATTTCCCTCACCTTGCCTCTATTTTCCCGTGTTAATCCCCCTGAGTGACTACACTTCAAGTACACACTTCGTGAATGCAAGAGGACACGGTCATGGGTTTATTCGATCAAGTTACTGGCATGATGGGGGGTGGCGATGCAGGTAAATTCAAAGTCATCCTTACATGGATAAATGAACAAGGCGGCATTCAGGCAATTCTGGAGCGGTTTCGCGAAAAAGGTTTTTCAGATGTGGTCACTTCATGGCTGAGTGGCGCACATAATCAAAGCGTTAGCCCGGAGCAAATACAAGACGTGCTGGGCACTCAAGCAATCAGCGGTCTGGCTGAAAAACTCGGGATTGATGTGGGAAGTGCATCTCAGCTGCTGGCAGAGCAGTTCCCGAAAATTGTCGATACTTTATCGCCAGCAGGTGAAGTCGCTCACGATGAAGATTTGCTGACCAAAGGCTTCCATATGCTGAAGGATAAATTCTTCCGCTAATACCCCCTTTCTGCAACTCGAATTATTTTGGGTATAAACGCCACTCTTTACGGGTGGCGTTTTTTTCATCCAAAAAACGGACCTTTTTCACCCGTAACGTAGCGCTATTTTTGCAGGCTTAATCGCGTTAGCATGAGATAAACTCATTACCTCAGAAAACCCTATGCCTATAAAACTCATTGCTATTGATATGGACGGCACACTGTTGCTGCCAGACCACACCATTTCTCCAGCCGTTAAAGCAGCCATCGCCAGCGCGCGCGAACGCGGCGTCAACGTTGTTTTGTGTACCGGACGTCCTTTTGCAGGTGTTGAGAGCTATCTCAAAGAGCTGCATATGGATAAACCGAATGACTACTGCATTACCTATAACGGTGCATTAGTTCAGAAGGCCAACGATGGCAGCACCGTGGCGCAAACCGCGCTGAGTTATGACGACTATCGCTACCTGGAACAGCTTTCCCGCGAAGTCGGTTCCCACTTCCACGCGTTGGACAGACACACGCTGTACACCGCGAACCGCGATATCAGCTACTACACCGTTCATGAATCCTTTGTCGCCAATATCCCGCTGGTATTCAGCGAGCCAGAAAACATGGATAAAAACGGCGCGTATCTGAAAGTGATGATGATCGACGAGCCAGCGATTCTGGATAAAGCCATCGCTAAAATTCCAGCCGATGTGTATGAGCGTTATACATTGCTGAAAAGCTCGCCTTATTTCCTTGAGATCCTCGACAAACGCGTTAACAAAGGCACAGGCGTGAAAGCGCTGGCGGAATCTTTGGGCATCAAGCAAGAAGAAGTGATGACGCTGGGCGATCAGGAAAACGACATCGCGATGCTGGAATACGCGGGTATCGGTGTGGCGATGGAAAACGCCATTGATAAAGTGAAAGAAGTCAGCAACTTCGTCACAAAATCGAATCTCGATGATGGCGTTGCGTATGCGATTGAGAAGTTTGTTCTGAACGATCGATAACATTTAAGCCTTAAGCCCCGGCAATAACTCAGCCGGGGTTTCTCGACCCTCAAATACCCCATCTCAGTTCCCCTTCAATGTAACAACACGATCCTTCCACATATTTTATATCTATTGATTGTCTGTTTTGTGATCCAAATTGTAGTACAACATATGTGTGTTGTACTACATTACGAGCATCAGAAGAATAATCTGAATGACGTTGGTACTTCAAAATAGCGGTGTTTTTCAGCGATCGCGGTAAAGTGTGGTTAAAACCTATGTTGAACAGGGCAAACCATGACTAAGACCGATCGCATCATCGTGACGTTGGGCAAACAGATTGTCGGCGGCAAGTACACCCCGGGTGCTGCATTACCGTCAGAAGCGGACTTATGTGAGGAGTTCGAAACCTCACGCAACATTATCCGCGAAGTTTTTCGCTCCTTAATGGCGAAGCGCTTAGTTGAAATGAAGCGTTATCGCGGCGCTTTTGTGCAGCCGCGTAACCAGTGGAATTACCTCGATACCGAAGTGTTGCAGTGGGTGCTGGAAAACGACTACGACCCGCGTCTGATTAGCGCCATGAGCGAAGTGAGAAACCTGGTCGAACCCGCCATCGCACGCTGGGCCGCAGAACGGGCTACATCAAATGACCTGGCGCGTATCGAAGGCGCACTCAACGACATGGTGGCGAATAACCAGGATCGTGATGCGTTCAACGAAGCCGATATTCGTTACCACGAAGCGGTGCTGGAATCAGTGCATAACCCGGTGCTGCAGCAGTTAAGTATCGCAATAAGCTCGCTCCAGCGTGCCGTTTTTGAACGCACCTGGATGGGTGATGAAGCCAACATGCCGCAAACGCTTCAGGAACATAAAGCGCTATTCGATGCGATTCGTCATCAGGATAGAGAGGCGGCAGAAAAAGCGGCGCTGACAATGATTGCCAGCTCCACCAAACGACTAAAGGAAATCACATGACATCACGCTACATCGCTATTGACTGGGGTTCGACTAACCTGCGCGCCTGGCTCTTCCAGGACGGAATTTGCATTGATAGTCGCCAGACCACCGCAGGCGTTACGCGCCTGAACGGTAAAACCCCAGAAGCGGTGTTCGATGAAGTCACCCAGGGCTGGCGTGAAAAAACTACGCCAGTGCTGATGGCCGGGATGGTAGGCAGCAATGCCGGGTGGAAAATAGCCCCTTACTTGCCGTGTCCGGCGCGGTTTTCTGATTTAAGCCAGCAACTGACCCCGGTGCTGGATAACGTCTGGATCATTCCCGGCCTTTGTGTCCAGAGCGACGGCAACTGCAACGTGATGCGTGGTGAAGAAACCCAGCTTCTCGGGGCGCGAACTCTAGGCCCGTCGTCGCTCTACATCATGCCGGGAACGCACTGCAAATGGGTTCATGCGGATAACGAAACGGTGCAGGATTTCCGCACCGTGATGACCGGTGAGCTGCATCATATTCTGCTGAACCACTCCTTAATTGGCGCAGGCCTGCCTGAGCAACAAACCAGTCGCGAAGCCTTCGAGGCCGGGCTGCATCGCGGTATCAACGATAGCGATTTGTTGCCACGACTTTTTGAAATACGGGCTGCCCATGTGTTGGGTGAACTGCCGCGTAGCGAAGTCAGCGAATTTCTTTCCGGGTTGTTGATTGGTAACGAAGTGGCGGCGATGACTCGTCTGTACGCTCCGGACACTCAACAGCCTGTCACCATTGTTGCTAATCCATCCCTGAGCCAGCGCTATGTCAACGCGCTTGAGTTGCTGGGTTACCAGGCGAAAGTGCTGGATGGCGACAATGCATTCCAGGCAGGAATAAGGAGTATTGCAAATGCAGTGGCAAACTAATCTTCCGCTCATCGCTATTTTGCGCGGTATTACACCGGACGAAGCACACGCACATGTTGCCGCGTTGCTGGGTGCGGGATTTGATGCGATAGAAATCCCGATGAATTCACCCAACTGGCAGCAAAGTATTCGCGCAATGGTTGCAGAATTTGGGCATCGCGCACTGATTGGCGCGGGTACCGTTTTGAAAACCGATCAGGTTAATGAACTGGCCGTCATGGGCGGCAAGCTGGTGGTGACGCCAAATACCCAGCCAGAGGTTATCCGCCGTGCCGTCGCCAACGGAATGACGGTCTGCGCCGGTTGCGCCACCGCCTCAGAAGCCTTTACCGCGCTGGATGCGGGCGCTCAGGCGCTGAAAATCTTCCCTTCTTCCTCTTTTGGCCCGGACTACATCAAAGCGCTGAAAGCCGTGCTGCCGCCAGAAGTACCCGTGTTTGCGGTTGGTGGTGTGACGCCTGAAAACCTGGTGCAATGGCTAAAAGCGGGCTGCGCTGGAGCAGGCCTTGGCAGCGATTTATACCGTGCGGGTCAATCTGTTGAGCGTACAACTGAGAAGGCGAAAGCATTTGTTAAAGCGTACAAGGAGGCTGTGCAGCCATGAAAATTACTAAATTAACCACTTACCAATTACCGCCGCGCTGGATGTTCCTGAAAATTGAAACTGATGAAGGCGTGGTTGGCTGGGGCGAACCGGTTATTGAAGGCCGGGCAAAAAGCGTTGAGGCAGCCGTTCATGAATTAAGTGAAATGCTGATTGGGCAGGATCCTGCGCGTATTAATGATTTGTGGCAAGTGATGTATCGCGGCGGTTTTTATCGTGGTGGCCCTATTCTGATGAGCGCAATTGCCGGTATTGACCAGGCGTTGTGGGATATAAAAGGTAAAGTATTAAATGCACCAGTCTGGCAATTAATGGGTGGACTGGTTCGCGATAAAATTAAAGCCTATAGCTGGGTCGGTGGCGATCGTCCATCAGAAGTGATTGAAGGTATTTCCGCATTGCGGAAAATTGGTTTTGATACCTTTAAATTAAATGGCTGTGAAGAAATGGGAATTATTGATAACTCCCGTAAAATTGATGCCGCTGTTAATACCGTTGCACAAATTCGCGAAGCCTTTGGCAATGAAATTGAATTTGGTCTGGATTTCCATGGCCGTGTCAGTGCGCCGATGGCGAAAGTATTAATTAAAGAATTAGAGCAATATCGCCCGCTGTTTATTGAAGAACCGGTTCTTGCCGAGCAAGCAGAATACTATCCGCGTCTTGCGGCACAAACCCACATTCCAATCGCCGCAGGCGAACGTATGTTCTCGCGCTTTGAGTTCAAACGCGTACTGGAAGCGGGCGGACTGGCGATTCTACAGCCCGATCTTTCTCATGCTGGTGGTATCACCGAGTGCTACAAAATTGCCGGTATGGCTGAAGCTTATGACGTTTCACTGGCTCCACATTGCCCGCTTGGCCCAATCGCACTGGCTGCATGTTTGCACATCGACTTTGTGTCCCGCAACGCGGTGTTCCAGGAACAAAGCATGGGGATTCATTACAACAAAGGTGCGGAATTACTCGACTTCGTAAAAAACAAAGACGATTTCAAAATGGATGGCGGTCACTTTATGCCATTAATGAAACCAGGCCTTGGTGTAGAAATTGATGAAGAAAAAGTCATTGAACGCAGTAAAAATGTAGCCGACTGGCGCAACCCTTTATGGCGTTACGAAGATGGTTCAATTGCCGAATGGTGAGGGTTATTTTATAAACCACCTGTAATACCTCAATAAATATAAAACACCCTCTGTATATAACAGGGCATGGTGGCTGGTATTGCCATGCCCAAATTCTGGAGACAGAACACGATGGATATTTCTGTAACCGCTACAAAACCTACGCGTCGTCGTTATGTGACGCTTATTATGATCTTTATTACCGTGGTTATTTGTTATGTCGACCGCGCTAATCTGGCCGTAGCCTCTGCCCATATTCAGGAAGAATTTGGTATTACCAAAACCCAGATGGGTTATATCTTCTCGGCTTTTGCCTGGCTTTATACTTTATGCCAGATTCCTGGCGGCTGGTTCCTTGACCGCGTCGGCTCGCGCATGACCTATTTTATTGCGATTTTCGGTTGGTCTGTCGCAACATTATTCCAGGGTTTTGCTACCGGATTAATGTCGTTAATTGGCCTGCGTGCGATTACCGGTATTTTTGAAGCCCCTGCATTTCCGACGAACAACCGCATGGTAACCAGTTGGTTCCCGGAACATGAGCGTGCGTCTGCGGTAGGTTTTTATACTTCTGGCCAGTTCGTCGGGCTGGCATTCCTCACGCCGTTGCTTATCTGGATTCAGGAAATGCTGAGCTGGCACTGGGTGTTTATTATCACCGGTGGCGTAGGCATCATCTGGTCATTTATCTGGATTAAGGTTTATCAGTCACCGCGTGCCAGCAAAGGCATCAATCAGGCTGAACTGGATTATATTCGTGATGGCGGTGGCCTGGTCGATGGCGATGCGCCAACCGAGAAAAAATCCCGCATTCCTATGACCGCAGCCGACTGGAAACTGGTATTCCATCGCAAACTGGTTGGCGTTTATCTTGGCCAGTTTGCGGTCACGTCCACGCTGTGGTTTTTCCTGACCTGGTTCCCGAATTACCTCACGCAAGAAAAAGGCATTACTGCGCTGAAAGCCGGGTTTATGACTACCGTTCCATTCCTGGCCGCCTTCTTTGGCGTGCTGCTTTCGGGCTGGGTGGCTGACAGGCTGGTTCGCAAAGGCTATTCACTGGGGATTGCGCGCAAAACGCCAATCATCTGCGGCTTGCTGATCTCCACCTGCATTATGGGCGCGAACTACACCAATGATCCGGTGTGGATTATGACGCTAATGGCCATCGCCTTCTTTGGTAACGGCTTTGCTTCAATCACCTGGTCGCTAGTTTCGTCGCTGGCACCGATGCGCCTGATTGGTCTGACCGGCGGAGTATTCAACTTTGTTGGCGGCCTGGGCGGGATCACCGTTCCGCTGGTTGTCGGCTACCTTGCGCAGGGCTACGGTTTCGCCCCAGCGCTGGTTTATATCTCTGCTGTGGCGCTGCTTGGCGCACTCTCCTACATCCTGTTGGTGGGTAAAGTAGAAAGGGTGGGATAAAAATCAGCAATGAATTACCCTGAGGCGTCCATCGCTTCAGGGTAAAACCATGACCAAACAACTCACTTTTGCATCTCGTCATCATCAACTCACCAACACCCATACCTGGACTCCAGATAGCCAATATCTGGTGTTTGATGTGCGCCCTTCTGGCGCGTCGTTTACCAGCGAAACCATTGAGCGCGTTAATATCAATACCGGCGAAGTGCAGGTTGTGTACCGGGCATCACTGGGTGCGCATGTTGGCGTAGTGACGGTAAATCCGCAGCAACCTGAGCGTTATGTTTTTATCCACGGCCCCGAAAATCCTGATGAAACCTGGCAGTACGATTTCCATCACCGCCGTGGCGTGGTGGCCGAAAACGGGATTGCAACCAATCTCGATGCTATGGATATCACCCCACCCTTTACCAAAGGCGCACTGCGCGGTGGCAGTCATGTTCATGTCTGGAGCCACGATGGTTCACGCCTGAGCTTCACCTATAACGACCACGTCATGCATGAATACGACGCGGCGCAAGATTTGCGTAACGTCGGCATTGCGCTGCCTTACGGGCCTGTGACACCCGCGAAGCAACATCCTCGTGAATATGACGGCAGCCATTATTGCGTGTTGGTTAGCCGCACGACATCCACGCCACAGGCAGGCAGTGATGACATAAACCGTGCTTACGAGGAAGGTTGGGTCGGCAATAATGGCTACCGCAAAGCAGATGGAGACCAACAGCGCTGGGCGCTGGCGTTTATCGGCGATACGCTTTCAGAAAGCGGCGACAAAGTGCCAGAGCTGTTTATCGTTGATTTGCCCGAGAATAAAGAGGCCTATTTTATTGCAGGTAGTGAGCCGATTGAAGGCACGCAAACTACGCTGCCTGCGCCACCTGCGGGTGTGCAGCAACGTCGCCTTACGTTTACTCACCAGCACTGCTATCCCGGTTTAACCCCGCAGCCACGGCATTGGGTGAGAAGCTCCCCGGATGGCAGTTTGCTGGCATTTTTGATGCGTGACGATTCAGGTGTGGTGCAGATGTATGTGGTTTCACCCAACGGCGGGGAGCCACGCCAGCTTACGCAGGGTAAAGATGACATTCAGTCGGCGTTTAACTGGCATCCTTCAGGGCGGGTTGTGGGCTTTGTGCAGAACAATCGGATTGTATTGTGCGATGTGAATAATGGTGCCATTACACCGCTCACGCCGCCAAATGGCAACGAGCCATCAGCGGATGCGGTGGTGTTTTCACCCGATGGGAAACAGGTTGCGTGGATGCAAGATGTCGATGGTTTCCGCCAGTTATTTATGACCCAAACAGGGCTTTAATTACTGAACGGGCGGGATCACAGAATTGGTCGCCAGGTTCTTGCTCTCGCTCGCTTCAACCCTGGATTTTAGTGATTTATCTTCACGGAACAGATCCCAGGGTAACAACACGGTATCCGCTACTGCGGTAAACGGCATATCGAGCGCGACAAATGGCTTGTATCCCCAGCTCGTTTCGCTGTCAGTCAGCATTTCGTAGCTTGCGCGAGTGCCGGGATAGGTTCCCTCTTGCCCACCTGTGTGAGTCATAACACTTGAACATCCACTGACTGTCAGAAGCCCGCTGCCCAGAATTATTGTTGGAAGATAACTTTTCATCATCACTGTTAATTTTCGTTAATAAGGGCCATTTCCGGCCTGGCTGCATTGGGTTATATCACCCATACAGAGAATAAAAACTGTGCGGTTGCCACTCTGTGGCGGCTATCGCAGATTAATCTTGTTTACTCCACAAGGAGTCTATGTACTGACAGCTAATGTCGCAAAAAATTTCCTTTTGTACCCTTGAAAAGCGTAGATAAGGACCGATTTTAGGAATGTAGCCAATAACAGTACGCCGTAAGGGTACTGGGTTCCTGAAGCCTGTCCATGATGGAAGGCAATGTTTGAGTCTCGCTGATTATCAGGAGTTTTAATTTATGCGTAATTTCGACTTATCCCCGCTCTACCGTTCTGCAATCGGGTTCGACCGTCTGTTCAACCTGCTGGAAAACAACCAGGGTCAGAGCAACGGCGGCTATCCTCCATACAATGTTGAATTGGTTGATGAAAACAACTATCGCATTGCCATTGCTGTTGCCGGTTTCGCGGAAAGCGAGCTGGAAATCACAGCCCAGGATAACCTGCTGGTGGTAAAAGGCGCGCATGCAGACCCGCAGCCAGAGCGCACTTATCTGTATCAGGGGATTGCTGAACGCAACTTCGAACGCAAATTCCAGTTAGCCGAAAACATCCACATTCGTGGCGCTAACCTGGTTAACGGCCTGCTGTACATCGACCTGGAACGCGTGATTCCGGAAGCGATGAAACCGCGCCGTATCGAAATCAATTAATTCTGCGGGTCGCATTAAGCGGCCCACACCAAAAATTTAACCAGACTTAGGCTTGCCGACAGGGAGCCTAAGGCTCATACCCGAGCAACTTCATGATGCAGGTAGGCGGCAATCGAATGAATCCCGATGAGCTTACTAAAGTAAGCGATTCGGGTGAACGAGAGCAGCCAACAACCCTGAATCTTGAAGGGCGATGGGTAAAACTCGCTTCATAGAAGGAGAATAACTATGCGTAACTACGATTTATCACCTCTGCTGCGTCAATGGATCGGTTTTGACAAATTGGCTAACGCCTTACAAACCAGCAGCGAAGGTCAGACATTCCCGCCTTACAATATTGAAAAAGGCGATGACAACCATTACCGCATTACGCTTGCGCTGGCAGGGTTCCGCCAGGAAGATCTCGAAATCGAGCTGGAAGGCACGCGTCTGCATGTAAAAGGGACGCCGGTAAAATCTGAAAAAGAGACCACCTGGCTGCATCAGGGGTTAGTGACTCAGCCATTTAACCTGAGCTTCACCCTCGCGGAATACATGAAAGTTTCCGGCGCGACCTTTACCAACGGTCTGCTGCACATCGACCTGGTACGCGAAATTCCGGAAGAAGTCGCACCGAAACGCATCGCCATCAGTGAACGCCCGGCGCTTAATAGTTAATAGTAGTAATCCCCTTTTGAGGCCCCATTTTATGGGGCCTTTTTTGTGCTCTGCGCCCCATTAACTCCCCTGCCTCTCTGCCAGAATCCTTGTTAACAATAATGTTATTCACAGGGAATTCTTAAATGAGTGGAATAGCGTTAACCGTCAGTATGTTGGCATTGGTCGCAGTCGTGGGCTTGTGGATTGGTAACATCAAAATTCGCGGCGTCGGGTTTGGCATCGGAGGTGTGTTGTTCGGCGGGATTATCGTCGGCCATTTTATCAATCAGGCGGGAGTCAACCTGAATGGCGATATGCTTCATTTCATTCAAGAATTTGGCCTGATTCTTTTCGTTTACACCATCGGCATTCAAGTGGGGCCAGGTTTCTTCTCGTCATTACGGGTTTCCGGCCTGCGCCTTAATCTCTTTGCATTGCTGATTGTGGTGATTGGCGCGCTGGTTACGGCACTCATCTATAAAATTTTCGATGTTCCGTTACCGGTGGTGCTTGGGATTTTCTCGGGTGCGGTAACGAATACTCCGGCACTCGGTGCGGGCCAGCAAATTCTGACCGATCTCGGCACGCCTGCGGAGTTGGTGGATAAAATGGGGATGAGCTACGCGATGGCCTATCCCTTCGGCATTTGCGGAATTTTGCTCACCATGTGGCTAATTCGTATGGCTTTTCGCATCAATGTCGATCAAGAAGCGCAGCGTTTTGATAGCAGCTCAGGGCAATATCACGCACAACTCCAGACGATGAATATCTGCGTTGCCAACCCGAATCTCAACGGATTACCGATTCAGGATGTTCCGGTACTCAATAGCGACACCATTATCTGCTCGCGCCTGAAACGCGGTGAATTGCTGATGGTGCCAGCGCCTGGCACTGTTATTCAAACCGGAGATTTATTGCACCTGGTCGGCCAGGAAAAAGATCTGCACTCCGCATTGCTGGTGATTGGCCAGCAGGTGGATACCTCACTTTCCACACGTGGCACTGATTTACGTGTGGAGCGCGTGGTGGTGACGAACGAGAAAGTGCTCGGCAAGAAAATCCGCGACCTGCATTTAAAACAAAAGTATGACGTGGTGATTTCACGCCTGAATCGTGCGGGCGTCGAGCTGGTTGCCAGCAGCAATGCCAGCCTGCAATTTGGCGATATCCTCAATCTGGTGGGCCGTCCGGAATCCATAGAGGCGGTGGCGGCAGAGGTGGGGAACGCGCAGCAAAAACTCCAGCAGGTGCAAATGCTGCCGGTGTTTATCGGTATTGGGCTTGGCGTGCTGCTCGGTTCTATCCCGCTGTTTATTCCGGGCTTCCCGGTTGCACTGCGTCTCGGATTAGCGGGCGGGCCGCTGATTATGGCAATTATCCTGGGGAGAATCGGAAGCATCGGCAAGCTGTATTGGTTTATGCCACCGAGTGCGAATCTGGCGCTGCGGGAATTGGGGATTGTGCTGTTTCTGGCGGTCGTCGGTTTAAAATCTGGCGGTGATTTTATCGGTACCTTGCTGCATGGTGACGGTGTGAGCTGGATTGGCTACGGCATTCTGATTACCGGCATTCCACTACTGGTCACGGCGTTGGTTGCCCGGCTCCTCGCCAAAATGAATTACCTGACGCTGTGCGGCATGCTGGCCGGTTCGATGACCGATCCGCCCGCTCTGGCCTTCGCAAATGGTTTGCACGCGACCAGTGGTGCCGCAGCACTCTCTTACGCCACGGTTTATCCGTTGGTGATGTTCCTGCGCATTATCACGCCGCAGCTTCTGGCCGTACTGTTCTGGATGTAATGACGATGAATGCCAGCGCTTACAGGTGTACCCGGCGTAAATGGTAATCCACCTGGTATTCGCTGGCATTCCGGAACATCACGGAATAATTCACATAGTCACCGCTGTCGCTATATGACAGCGATGTGATACGCAGAATAGGAGTTAGCTCATCAATGTTGAGCAATTTCGCCATCTTCTTGTCTGCTAATACCGGCGTCAGGCTTTCATAGTTACCGCACACGATAATGTGGCACTCATCCTCGATATAACTGAATTTTGAACCTTCCAGATGTGCGATGGACAAATTACGGAATAATTTCAACGGCATATAGCTGTCTTCTACCATCAGCGGTTTGCCATCTACCGAGCGCACCCGGCGCGAGAAATAGATCCGTTCATCAATATTAATGCGCAACTGACTGGCGATGGCGGGCGGTGCGGGCATTATCAGAAACTCCAGCACATTACTCACCACCTCTTTGCCCTGGTTGCGCATCACCTCAATAAAACCCGTCAGGTTGCTGGTTTCGTGGTGAACGTCTTTATTCGCCACGTAGGTGCCGCTGCCGTGGCGGCGCACAACTAACCCCCAGCTCACCAGTAAATCTATAGCCTTGCGTAAAGTCATTCTTGATACGCCGAACTCGCTCGCCAGACGCTTTTCAGAAGGCAATGGGCTGCCAATATTGTAATCCGCTGAATTAAGCCGGATGCGTAACCTGTCAGCGATAGATTTATAGATCACCTGTAGACCTCTTAATAACTTCGCGCTGGGCTTAATAAACCCTCGTTCCATTAATCAATTATCTGATTTAAAAGATTTTAATTTCGCATTCACCTAATGAATTAGAAAGGAAAAATCACCGTGTCTAGTTATTAATCAAAAAGTAGACAACTTACACCAAATAAAAACTATGAAAGCGATCACGAATCGGTGCGACGGGCAACGATAAGTCACCTGCGTCTCCCTACTCTCAGTCTCAGGCCAGCGTTAAAAAATAAGGCCATTTACCCTACAGGTTGTTACGTGAGGATTTAAAAATGCTCAGTCAAATACAACGTTTTGGTGGCGCAATGTTTACCCCGGTTTTGTTGTTTCCGTTCGCCGGGATTGTCGTCGGTATCGCCATCATGCTGCGCAATCCGATGTTCGTCGGTGAAGCGCTCACCGCCCCCGATAACTTATTCGCGCAAATTGTTCACATTATTGAAGAAGGTGGCTGGACGGTATTCCGTAATATGCCGCTGATTTTTGCCGTCGGCTTACCGATTGGCCTCGCTAAGCAAGCGCAGGGCCGTGCTTGCTTAGCGGTGCTGGTGAGCTTTATGACCTGGAACTACTTCATCAACGCCATGGGGATGACCTGGGGCCATTATTTCGGTGTCGATTTCAACGCCGATCCGGTGGCGGGATCTGGGCTAACCATGATTGCCGGGATCAAAACGCTTGATACCAGCATCATCGGCGCGATTGTTATCTCCGGGTTTGTCACGGCTATCCACAACCGCTATTTCGAAAAACAACTCCCTGTCTTTCTCGGTATCTTCCAGGGCAGTTCATTTGTCGTGATTGTCGCTTTCTTCGCCATGATCCCTTGCGCCTGGTTTACCCTGTTTGGGTGGCCAAAAGTGCAAATGGGTATTGAATCCCTCCAGGAATTCTTGCGCAGCGCCGGTTCGCTTGGCGTCTGGGTGTATACGTTCCTGGAACGCATTCTGATTCCAACCGGCCTGCATCACTTTATCTACGGTCCGTTTATCTTTGGCCCGGCGGTCGTGGAAGGGGGCATTCAGGTTTACTGGGCGCAGCATTTACAGGAGTTCAGCCAAAGCACGCTGCCGCTGAAAACGCTGTTCCCGGAAGGAGGATTTGCACTGCACGGTAACTCCAAGATATTTGGTTGCCTGGGAATTGCTCTCGCGCTGTACGCCACTTCTGCTCCTGAAAACCGCGTGAAAGTCGCAGGCTTGCTGATACCCGCAACACTCACCGCGATGCTAGTGGGCATTACCGAACCGCTTGAATTTACCTTCCTGTTTATCTCGCCGGTTTTATTTGCCGTCCATGCATTCCTCGCCGCAACGATGGCGACCGTGATGTACATGTGTGGCGTGGTGGGCAACATGGGTGGCGGGCTTCTCGACCAGTTCCTGCCGCAAAACTGGATACCGATGTTCCACAACCACGCGTCGATGATGTTTATCCAGATTGGTATCGGTCTGGCCTTCACCGGCATCTACTTTGTGGTGTTCCGCACCCTAATCTTGCGCTTCAACCTGAAAACGCCAGGCCGTGAAGAGAGTGAGATCAAGCTGTACAGCAAAGCGGATTACCAGGCGTCCCGCAGTCAGACAACGGCTGCTGCCACCAAAGAAACCAAACAAGGCCAGGCTGCTGGCATCCTCGAAGCGCTGGGCGGTACTGGCAACATTCTTAGCGTCAATAACTGTGCGACTCGCTTACGCATCACCCTTGCGGATATGGCGCAGACGCAAAGCGACGACATTTTCAAAGCGCTGGGAGCCCACGGAGTGGTGCGACGCGGCAACGGTATTCAGGTGATTGTGGGCCTGCATGTCCCGCAAGTCCGAGACCAACTTGAAACCCTGATGAAAGACACTTCTTTGACCGAACTTAAATCCATGACGGAGGCAGTATCATGAAAAAATTCTCTGTAGTAGTAGCCGGTGGCGGCAGCACATTCACTCCTGGTATCGTATTGATGTTACTGGCAAACCAGCACCGCTTCCCGCTGCGCGCCCTGAAGTTCTATGACAACGATGGCGCACGTCAGGAAACGATTGCAGAAGCGTGCAAAGTCATCCTCAAAGAGCAGGCTCCTGAAATCGAGTTCAGCTATACCACCGATCCGAAAGAAGCCTTTACCGATGTGGACTTCGTGATGGCGCACATCCGTGTGGGTAAGTACCCGATGCGTGAAAAAGACGAGAAAATCCCACTGCGCCACGGTGTACTGGGTCAGGAAACCTGCGGTCCAGGCGGGATTGCCTACGGCATGCGCTCCATCGGCGGGGTATTAGAGCTGGTTGATTTCATGGAAAAATATTCGCCAAACGCCTGGATGCTTAACTATTCCAACCCGGCGGCGATTGTGGCTGAAGCCACGCGTAAACTGCGTCCGAACGCGAAGATTCTCAACATTTGCGATATGCCAATCGGCATTGAAAGCCGCATGGCGCAAATCGCTGGCCTGAAAGATCGTAAAGAGATGCGCGTACGTTATTACGGCCTCAACCACTTTGGCTGGTGGACATCAATCGAGGATAAAAATGGCAATGATTTGATGCCGAAGATCCGCGAACATGTGGCTAAATTTGGTTATGTTCCACCATCAGATGAGCATGGGACTGAAGCAAGCTGGAATGACACATTCTCTAAAGCAAAAGACGTATGGGCTTTAGACCCGAGCACCTTCCCGAATACTTATCTGAAATATTATCTGTTCCCGGATTATGTCGTTGAGCACTCCAACCCGGAACACACTCGCGCCAACGAAGTGATGGAACACCGCGAAAAACATGTGTTTGGTTCCTGTAATGCCATCATTCAGGCCGGGAAATCATCGGCTGGGGAACTTGAGATTGACGAACATGCGTCGTACATCGTCGATCTGGCGGCGGCAATTGCCTTTAACACACAAGAACGCATGCTTTTGATTGTGCCGAACAACGGCGCGATTAATAACTTTGACCCGGAAGCGATGGTCGAAATTCCATGTCTGGTCGGTAAAAGCGGGCCGGAACCGCTGGTTGTCGGCAACATTCCGCAATTCCAGAAAGGGTTGATGAGCCAGCAGGTGGCGGTAGAAAAACTGGTGGTCGAAGCCTGGGAAGAAGGCTCTTACGTGAAGTTATGGCAGGCGATTACGCTGTCGAAAACCGTGCCAAGTGCATCGGTTGCCAAAGCCATTCTTGATGATTTGATTGAGGCAAACAAAGAGTACTGGCCTGAACTGAAGTAACGGTGGACTGGAGTAAGGGGTCCCCCTTACTCCAGATTTTTTCGTAGATCGGATTAGCGTTAGCGACATCCGACAACTTTGCCGTAAACGGATTACTTCGCTTTTGCCAGATACTGCGCCATCTCCGCTTCTGGCACCATGCCACCGCCCGTCGCCCAAACGATATGCGTGGCGTTTTGTAGCTGTTCAGCGGTGAAACCGTGCATCTGATGGTAAGCCGTATCCGCACTGATGTGCAGCGGGCCAGGCATTCCTGCTAATGCTGAAGGCTCAAGGCGAATATTCTCTTCATCTGCAAGCCAGCCGAGCAGCGTATACATCGTCTGATCTTCAAGAGTATAGAAACCGTCGAGCAAGCGCTGCATCGCACGCCCGACAAAACCGGATGCACGCCCCACCGCCAGGCCATCTGCGGCAGTAACATTATCAATGCCTAAATCCTGCACGGAAATTGTGTCATGCAGGCCGGTGTAAACGCCCAGCAGCATGCATGGCGAGTGAGTCGGCTCGGCGAAAATGCAGTGAACGTGATCGCCGAACGCCATTTTCAGACCAAATGCTACACCGCCAGGGCCGCCGCCTACACCGCATGGCAGATAAACAAACAGCGGATGCTGTTCATTCGCAACGCGTCCGATCTGCGCGAACTGGTCTTTCAGGCGCTGCCCGGCAACAGAATAGCCGAGGAATAATGTGCGCGAGTTTTCGTCGTCGATAAAGAAACAATTCGGGTCGGATTCAGCGGCTTTACGACCTTGTTCAACGGCGACACCGTAATCTTCTTCGTACTCCACAACCGTCACGCCGTGGCTGCGCAATTTGGCTTTCTTCCAGGCGCGGGCGTCGGCAGACATATGCACGGTGACGTTAAAACCAATGCGCGCGCTCATTATTCCGATGGATAACCCCAGGTTGCCGGTTGAACCCACGGCAATGCTGTATTTGCTGAAAAATTCTTTAAATTCAGCCGTCAATAGCTTGCTGTAATCGTCTTCGGTGGTCAGCAACCCGGCTGCAATCGCCAGTTTTTCGGCGTGAGTCAGAACTTCATAAATCCCGCCACGCGCTTTGATCGAACCTGAAATCGGCAGATGACTGTCTTTTTTGAGCCACATCTGGCCGCCAATCACCTGCTTAAACTCTTTCTCCAGGCGCTTTTGCATCGCCGGAATCGCCACCAATTCTGATTCGATAATCCCGTTGGTGGCGGCTGTTTCTGGAAACGCCTGCGCCAGATAAGGTGCGAAACGCGTCAGACGGGCGTGTGCATCCTGAACATCTTCAGCCGTCAGGCCGACATGCGGCAAGCCTTCGGCAAGCGTGGTGGTTTGCGGGTTAAACCAGCGTGTTTCTTGCAGCGCAACTAAATCGCGAACCAGGGGAAACTGTTGAATCAATGTGTTTATTTCAGCGTTTTTCATAAGACAATCTCTTTGCGCTTAAATGATAAAGGAAAGCAGGAACGTTGCGCCCAGTGCCAACACAGAGGCGATAAAAGTCGCCGTTGTATAGTATTTGAATGTTTCGTTGAGTGTCGCGCCGCAATACTGTTTCACCAGCCAGAACAGCGAATCAGTCACGATGGTGCAACCAATCGCGCCGGCACCGATAGCAATGGTGATAATCTCCGGGCTAACGTTGGGATAAAGCGGCAGCATCGGGGCGACAATCGCGGTAGCTCCCATCATGGCGACCGTTGCCGAGCCGACAGCCGCATGCAGAATTAGCGCGACCAGCCAGGCCAGCAAAATCGGGTGCATATGCAAATTCGACAGCAATACCGCCAGTGAATCAGCCAGGCCACTGGTTTTCAGAATCGCGTTAAACGCACCACCCGCACCGATAATCAGCAAAATATTGGCGATAGAAGCAAAGCCATTTTCGGTATGCGTCAGGAGTTTGCTCATCCCGATATGCTGGCGTATCCCAAGCACGTAATAGGCGACAAACACCGCAATAAACATGGCGGTAATCGGGTTGCCGATAAACTCCAGCAGCGTATACAACGTACCGCTTTTTGCCATATTCAGCTCGGCGATGGTTTTTACCAGCATCAGGCCAATCGGCAGCAATATCGTAAACAGCGTTGCGCCCAACGAAGGGAGTGTTTCTTCGTTACGAACTTTCAGGTCGGAAAATTCAGCGGGCACCGCTTTAAACGGCAGGCGATTGCCGACGATTTTCAGGAACAGCGGCCCGCCGACTAACGATGCGGTTAAACCGACCAGCAAACCGTACACAATCACCGTGCCGACATCCGCGCCCAATTTGTTGGTGACAAACATGGCTGCCGGATGTGGTGGAACCACGCAATGCACTGCCATTAACGCTGTGCACAATGGAATAGCCAGTTTTAGCAAAGAGGTATTGGTCTTTTTGGCGATAGAAAACGCCAGTGGAATCAGGAGCACCACACCCACTTCTACAAATAACGTGATGCCGCAAATCAGCCCGACCAACACCATGATCACGTCAGCCGATAACCATCGGCAGCGCTGGAGCGCGAGGCCAATGCGTTCCGCGCCGCCTGACACTTCCATCATTTTGCCCAGAATCGTACCCAGGCCAATCACTGCCGCGAGGAACCCGAGAGTGCTGCCGATGCCGCTTTCAATAGCATTCACCATATCCAGCGGGCTCATGCCCATCATGGTGCCGACAAAGAAACTGGCCAGCAGCAAAGCGAGGAAAGGGTGAAACTTCAGTTTTACGATGGTTAAAACAATTAAAATGATGCTACTCAGTAGCGTGCCCACAACCCAAATCTGAGATTCCATACCTCACCTCGTTCTGCGATTTATCTGCCGCTATTGGATAAAAATTGCGCCAGGCTGACAAACGATATAAATGGCATTTCACATGAGCTGAATTGAGGCAAAAGAGTGATTCAGGTCGAAAATAGGGGGGTAATTTGATTTTGGTTCGATTTTTCACATCTTAAAATGAGTTTTATGGCGGATCTTTTTACAATACGGCGATAAATAATTCATGCAGAGAGCACTATGGATCCGTTACGTGAAGTCAGAAACCGTCTGCTTAACGGCTGGCAGCTATCAAAACTCTATACTTTTGAAGTGGCTGCCCGACACCAGTCATTCGCACTGGCGGCTGAAGAACTTTCGTTAAGTTCCAGTGCGGTCAGTCACCGTATAAACCAGCTTGAGCAGGAGTTAGGGATTCAGCTGTTTGTGCGTTCGCACCGCAAAGTTGAACTGACTCATGAAGGGAAACGTGTTTTCTGGGCGTTGAAATCATCGCTCGATACGCTAAACCAGGAGATTCTGGATATCAAAAACCAGGAGCTTTCGGGCCTGCTGACGATTTATTCGCGCCCTTCCATTGCTCAGTGCTGGCTGGTTCCGCTGCTGGGGGATTTTACCCGGCGCTATCCTTCGATTTCCCTGACTATTCTGACCGGCAACGACAACGTGAATTTGCAGCGCGCTGGTGTTGACCTGGCACTCTACTTTGACGACGCACCCTCTTCGCAGTTATCCCACCATTTCCTGATGGACGAAGCCATTTTGCCCGTGTGCAGCCCAGAATATGCACAACGTTTTGAATTGCACAATAAGCCTGCGCACCTGCGAAATTGCACGTTGTTGCATGACCGCCAGGCATGGAGCAATGACTCCGGCACTGACGAATGGCACAGTTGGGCGCAACATTTTTCCGTTGATTTACCACCTTCTTCTGGCATTGGTTTTGACCGCTCAGATTTAGCGGTGATCGCCGCTGTGAACCAGGTGGGCGTGGCAATGGGGCGAAAAAGGCTGGTGCAAAAACGTATCGACAAGGGCGAGCTGGTGGCCCCATTTGGAGACATGACCCTGAAATGCCATCAGCATTACTACGCCACCACACTTCCTGGGCGGCAGTGGCCTAAAATTGAAGCGTTTATTCAGTGGATGCAGTCACAAGTTTGATTTTGTTGTTGCCGCGCTCCGTCAAATTATGTATTTTTATGCAAATTAAATGCATAAATAATTCATCAGGAGCGTCACATGTTAAGGATGTTTGCCAAGTCAGTTCTTTTAGCCGGGTGCATGGTTTCCACCGTTCTCACTTCCGCCTACGCCGCGCAGCAGACTTATGTGGTCGGCTCTGGCGGCACTTACCGTCCATTTGAATTTGAAAACAGTCAGAAGCAGCTGGAAGGCTTCGATATCGACATCATCAAGGCCATCGCGAAAGCGGAAGGCTTTGATATCAAACTGGTTAACACGCCGTGGGAAGGTATTTTCGCCACCCTGAATTCTGGCGATCGCGACATTATTATTTCCGGCATCACCATCACCGACAAGCGTAAAGCGATGGTCGATTTCTCCGCGCCTTACTTCCCGGCAGAGCAATCCATCGTGGTGCCGAATGACTCGAAAGTGGATTCTGTTAACGCGCTCAAAGGTAAGAAAGTTGGCGTGGTGAACTCCAGTGCGGGTGACACCGTGGTTTCCGACACGCTGGGTAAAAACAGCACCGACATCAAACGTTTTGATAACACGCCATTGATGCTGCAAGAGCTGGCTGAAGACGGTATCGACGCGGCTGTTGGTGACGTTGGCGTGGTGAAGTACTACATCAAATCTCACCCGGAAAAAGCGCTGAAAGCCGTTAAAGACGACAAATTTGAACGCCAGTATTTCGGTATCGCGGTCGCAAAAGATAACCAGGAGCTGTTGGGCAAAATTAACTCCGGCCTGAAGAAAATCGTTGCCGATGGGACTTACGCAAAAATCTATTCCACGTGGTTTGATAGCAACGTTCCAACCCTCCCCGCTGAATAATTTCGTATGACTTGGGGCCGTTTCGGCCCCAACAAGGACAGGTATGACCGGATTTCGCTGGGAGATAATCTCAGAATACGCGCCGTTATTTATGCAAGGCGCGATCATGACCATCAAGTGCACCATCATCTGCGTTATTTTAGGCACCACCTGGGGCTTGTTGCTTGGGCTAGGCCGCATGGCGCACGCCGAAGATGGCCCGTGGAAACACGTGCTGCGTTACGCCGTGCAGTGGCCAGTGCGCGTTTATGTGAGCGCTTTCCGTGGCACGCCATTGTTTGTGCAAATCATGGTGGTGCACTTCGCGCTGGTGCCGCTGTTTATCAACCCACGTGACGGCATGTTAGTGACCAGCGGACTGATGTCGGTGGATTTCGCCCGCATGCTGCGCTCGGAATACGGCGCGTTTCTTTCGTGCGTGGTGGCGATTACGCTGAACGCGGGAGCTTACGTTTCGGAAATTTTCCGCGCCGGTATTCAGTCAATCGACAAAGGTCAGATGGAAGCGTCACGTGCGCTGGGAATGGGCTGGGGAAAAACGATGCGCAAAGTGATTTTGCCGCAGGCGTTCCGCCGCATCCTGCCGCCGTTGGGCAATAATGCTATCGCCATCGTGAAAGATTCTTCACTGGCTTCAGCGATTGGTCTGGCCGATCTGGCTTATGCAGCGCGTACTGTTTCTGGCGCTTATGCGACTTATTGGGAACCGTACCTGACAATTTCATTAGTTTATTGGGTGCTGACGTTCCTGCTTTCGCTGATGGTGCAACACATGGAAAAGAGGTTTGGCAAAAGTGATTCACGTTAAAGACTTGCAGAAACAGTTTGGCAAAACCCATGTGCTGCGCGGCATTTCATGTGATATCGCGCCGCAAGAAGTGGTGTGCGTCATTGGTCCGTCCGGTTCCGGGAAAAGTACTTTCCTGCGTTGTCTGAACGCGCTGGAAAAACCAGACGGCGGTGAAGTCGTGGTCAACGGTTACGCGGTTCATGACCCGAAAACCAACCTGAATACGCTGCGTTCTGGCGTCGGCATGGTATTCCAGCGTTTTAATCTGTTCCCGCATATGACGGTGCTGGAAAACCTGACAATGGCGCCGATCTCGCTTAAAGGTTTGTCGAAAGCCGAAGCCGTGTCACGTGCCGAAAAGCTGCTACAAAAGGTTGGATTGATAGACAAGATTGACGCCTGGCCGTCGAGCCTTTCCGGTGGGCAACAGCAGCGTGTGGCGATTGCGCGTGCACTGGCAATGGAGCCGTCGATCATTTTGTTTGATGAGCCAACTTCAGCACTCGACCCTGAACTGGTGGGCGAAGTGCTGGCGGTCATGAAACAGCTGGCGCTGGAAGGGATGACGATGGTTATCGTCACCCACGAAATGGGCTTTGCCCGTGAGGTTGCCGACCGCGTGGTGTTTATCGATCAGGGCGTGATTCAGGAGCAGGGGCCGCCGTCGCAACTGTTCAGCAACCCGACCAACCCGCGCACCAAAGAGTTCTTGAGTAAGGTGCTTTAATTTCGGGCATGGGGAAACTTACACCGTTTCCCCATGCTGCTGAAAACGATGCGCCAGCGGCAACCAGCAGAACAGAATCATCACGCCCATTGCGGTCATTAACATGCCGAGGCTGAATTGCCCGGTTTGTGGCAGCAACGCTGAAAACCACGCCATTGCGCCTGATCCAATATTTTGCAGCCCGCCCACAAGCGCCCCCGCGGTGCCTGCCAGGAACGGAAATGGCTCCATTGCACCGCTGGTCGCCAGCGGGAATAACATCCCTGCGCCGAAGAAGAACAGCGCGGCTGGCACCAACAGCGTCCAGATATTCATCACGCCCAGCCAGCCTGGGATCCACATCAGGATGCCAGCAAACAGGCAGCTTAAAACCGCCTGCCACATCAGCGATGAAAAACGCGCGTTTTGCCGCCCGGCATACCAGGAGCCAAAAAAGGCAGCAGGAATCGGCAGAATGAACAGAATACTCACCACCAAGCCGTTAAGCCCCAAAACACCGCCCATCAACACGCCAGAGCAGGCTTCAAATACCGCAACACCGGCAAGACCACCGACCAGCATCAGCAAATAACAATTAAATGAACCGCTGCCGAGCAGCGTTTTATAGCTCGCCATCAGCCGTTGCGGTTTTTCCTGAACTGGGCGCGTTTCCGGCAGCCAGCGCAGCATGCAGAACGCCACAATCATGCACAGCACCAGCAGGAAACCGTAGCAAGCGCGCCACCCCCACACGGAGTCAAGCATTCCGCCAATCACCGGAGCCATGAGTGGGCTAACCAGAATCCCCATATTCAACAAACTGTTAGCCGAGCGAAGCGATGCACCTTCGTAAAGGTCACGTGGCATGGTCCGCGCCATCACGCCCGCAACGCCCGTCCCCATTCCCTGCAGCGCACTGGCAATCACTAACGCGGTTAAATTTGTTGTAAACAGCGCCCACAGGGTGGCGAGGATGAAAATGCTCATGCCGGTAAGAATGACCGGGCGTCGGCCAATACGGTCTGAAATTGGCCCATAGACAAGTTGTGATAAGCCATAGGTCAGCAAATAAGCCGCCATCACCTGCTGGATTGCGCCGCTGCGCACGCCAAAATCGCGAGCCATATCGGGAATTGAGGGGATATAAATGGTTTGCGTCATTTGTCCGACAGCAACCAACAGGATCAACATCATCAGAAGGTGAATATTGGCTAACTTTTTCATTTTCTCAGGTGTTATTTGGGGTGTAGATGCTAATTGTCAGTTTATAAAACTGACTGCGCCAAAAAATCGAGAGGAATCTACCACACAAAGACCATGAAACCCTATGGACTGACACCTTTTGAACCAGAGATAAAATGGCAGCCTGTAAAGCCTCAACGGCAATTTTTGTTGCCAGCGAAACGGCTGCGGAAATTTATAAAAGGGAGGCGGTTTCCCGCCTCCCTTTGGTGCGACTTGAAGGCCAGGAATTACTTAAAGTATTTCATGGCGACCTCAAGCAGTTGCAGTAACGCAACCATGAGTTTCAGAAACAAAATAGCCAGTCCCATCAAGCCCATACGCTTTTTCTCCTGTAGTCAGGAGCACTTTCAGCCGACGAGCCTTTCCGCTGCCTGTAGCCAACTGAATTTGTTGAGGTTACTAGATGCGCTCCTCTGAGGTTAAGGCACTGACGGCACCACCCGTTTCAGCCAGGACTTGAATTGCGCGGCGGTTTGCGGCCTCAGAGCACATCACATTCAACACATTCAGTATATCTATTTTACTGTATAAATAAACAGTAAAGAGGTGAAAATGCGAACAGCTTCGCAAGTGACGTTTTTATTGATTGCTCACAATAGCAGCAAGTATTTGCACCGCCGAAGGTTTCGTCGTATATTTTGGAGGTTGAAGTTACTAGATGTGCGAAGCAGTAAAAGCACTAGCAGTAAAAACAAAAGACCTCGCCTCACCAGCGGGGTTTTTTGTTTTTATAAGATATGAAATTTACTTAGTTATAAAACCCTTGCGGAACGGACTGCCCGAAGCCATCGCCGCTGTCGGTGCTGTTATCACGTCGCCCGCGGGCTTCGAGTCTGTCAGCGCGCATTTGTTCGCTTATCTCTCTGCGCTGCTCCGTCGTTAAATTCTCACGGCCATAATAGTGATCCGGATATTGCGAGCGCATGATTAATGCCTCGTTGGTCTCGGTCGGGCTAAGGGTTTTATGCCCGTCATAGCCTGATGTATCAGTCGATGAGCAACCAATAATGGCGAGCGGGATAAGCAATATCAAAGCGTATTTATAAGCCATATCTCTTCCTGAACCAGCACAGAACAACGAGGTGGATTCATCATTATTACCTATCAAGGTATCAGTGTGTAACCGGAATGACAGATATTGCGTAGCGTATCACGGAGAGTCGAGCGGGGTTCACCCCGGCAAAAGCCGGAGTGAGAGGGGGATGTTTCGATTAAGACAGCGGGCTAAGCGTAATTTCTACGCGGCGGTTCTGCGCTTTGCCTTCAGCTGTGCTGTTACTGGCGATTGGATTTGCCGGGCCAGCCCCTGTGGTACGCACACGGTTTGCGGCCACGCCTTGCGTGATAAGCGCGCTACCCACGCCATCTGCACGTTGCTGTGAGAGCTTCATATTCAGCTCCTGGCTGCCGGTGCTGTCGGTGTAACCCACAACGTTAACCGCAGTTTTTGGATATTCTTTCAGTACCATTGCCACGCCGGTTAAAGTATTTGCACCAGCTGGTTTCAGCGTCGCGCTGCTGCTATCAAAGGTCACATTATTTGGCATGTTCAGCACGATGTTGTCGCCATTACGCGTCACACTTACGCCTGTTCCTTGCATTTTGTCGCGAAGTTTAGCTTCCTGCACATCCATGTAGTAACCCACGCCACCACCTAAAGCTGCACCCGCAGCGGCACCAATCAGTGCGCCTTTGCCGCGATCTTTCTTGGATGAGGAAAGTACGCCTACGCCTGCCCCAACCAGCGAGCCGATGCCTGCTCCAATACCTGATTTCCCTGCTTCACGTTCGCCGGTGTAAGGGTTGGTCGTACAACCAGAAACTGCTAACGTGCCGCAAACAATGGCGGCAATCATCATGACGCGTTTTTTCATCTCATTTCCTTTGTGAATTTAATAACTCAACCGCATGATCGGCGGCGGTTGATTATGCAGTGTGAATGTGTAGAAATTTCTATAGAGTCGTCTGAATTTGTAAACTAAATATTGAGTGGCCATCAGGCCGCCACCTGCCCACTACCTGCAACAAGGGGAGCCTGAATTGGCTAATACACTCTCATCAAACAAGAAAATCCTGACCGCCGCCCATTGGGGGCCGATGCTCGTCGAAACTGACGGAGAGCGCGTGCTCGCATCCATCGGCGCACTGGAAACCGGCCACGAAAACTCATTGCAAAGCGCCGTTCCGGATCAGGTCCACAGCAAAGCCCGTGTGCAATTTCCCATGGCGCGAAAAGGTTTTCTTGCCTCGCCTGATGCCCCACAAGGTGTGCGTGGCGACGATGAATATGTGCGGATTAGCTGGGATGAGGCGCTGCACCTGATTCACCAGCAGCACCAACGTATTCGTGCCACTTATGGCGCAGCGTCTATTTTTGCGGGTTCTTACGGCTGGCGATCCAATGGCGTGTTCCATAAAGCGGCGACGCTATTGCAGCGCTATATGAGTCTTGCAGGTGGCTACACCGGGCATCTGGGGGACTATTCAACGGGCGCTGCGCAGGTAATCATGCCATATGTGGTTGGCTCCAATGAAGTTTATCAGCAGCAAACCAGTTGGCCGTTAGTGCTTGAACATAGCGACGTGGTGGTGCTCTGGAGCGCTAATCCGCTCAACACGTTGAAGATTGCGTGGAACGCCAGTGACGAACAAGGCGTGAAGTTTTTCGAGCAACTGAAAAACAGCGGCAAAACGGTGATCGCCATTGACCCGATGCGCTCGGAAACGGTGGATTTCTTTGGCGAAAATGCGCAATGGATTGCCCCGAATATGGGGACTGATGTGGCGCTGATGCTGGGTATCGCGCATACGCTGGTGAGACACGGCTGGCACGATACACAATTCCTGGCGCGTTGCACGCATGGCTACGACAAATTCGCTGCTTATCTGATGGGCGAATCAGACGGCCAACCGAAAACAGCAAGCTGGGCGGCAGAAATTTGCGGCGTGCCTGCGAAAACTATCGAATATCTGGCGCAGTTGTTTAGCGAAAACCGCACCATGCTGATGTCCGGCTGGGGCATGCAGCGCCAGCAATACGGTGAGCAAAAACACTGGATGCTGGTGACGCTCGCGGCGATGCTTGGGCAGATTGGCACGCCTGGCGGCGGTTTTGGCCTGTCCTATCATTTTGCGAATGGCGGCAATCCAACGCGGCGCGCGGCGGTGTTAGGGTCTTTGCAGGGGACCGTGGCAAATGGAGCCGATGCCGTAGAAAAAATCCCGGTGGCGCGAATAGTAGAAGCGCTGGAAAACCCCGGTGGTGAGTATCAGCACAACGGGCAACAGAAAATCTTCCCGGATATCCGCATGTTGTGGTGGGCTGGCGGCGGTAATTTCACCCATCACCAGGATACAAACCGCCTGATAAAAGCCTGGCAGAAACCGGAACTGGTGGTGATTTCCGAATGCTTCTGGACGGCGGCGGCAAAGCACGCCGATATTGTTCTACCGATCACCACATCGTTTGAACGCAATGATTTAACGATGACCGGCGATTACAGCAATCAGCATCTGGTGCCGATGAAGCAGGTCGTTGCCCCGCAGGGTGAAGCGCGTAATGATTTCGACGTTTTTGCGGCACTTAGCGCATTGTGGGAAGAGGGCGGCGAGGCGCGTTTCACTGAAAGTAAAACCGAGCTGCAATGGCTGGAAGAGTGCTATGAAATCGCCCGCAAACGCGGTGCGGCGCAGCAGGTGGAATTACCGGACTTTAAAACGTTCTGGGAAAGTAACCAGCTGATAGAAATGCCGGAAAGTGAAAAGAATGCCGGTTTTATTCGTTTTGCTGATTTCACGCGCGATCCGCAGGCGCATCCATTAAAAACGCCGAGCGGGAAAATCGAAATTTATTCTGAACGAATCGCCAGTTTTGGTTACGCCGATTGCCCGCCGCATCCGACCTGGCTTGCTCCGGACGAATGGCAAGGCAATGCTGAAGCAGGCCAGCTTCAACTGCTTTCTTCTCACCCGGCGCACCGTCTGCATAGCCAGCTTAACTACGCAGCGTTGCGTGACAAATACGCCATCGCCGGGCGTGAGCCGTTAACGCTGCATCCGCAAGATGCCGCGGCGCGTGGTATTGCTGATGGCGATTTGGTGCGGGTCTGGAATGCCCGAGGGCAGGTGTTGGTGGGGGCGCTGGTGACGGACGGCATTAAACCTGGCGTCGTCTGTATACACGAAGGTGCCTGGCCGGATTTAGATGACCGGAAGCTATGTAAGAACGGAGCGGTTAACGTGCTGACGTTGGATATTCCGACGTCGCGGCTGGCAAATGGCTGTGCGGCGAACTCCTCGCTGGTATGGGCCGAAAAATATCTCGGCCCGGTGCCGGAGGTTACTGCGTTTTCTCCTCCTGCCAGCTCATAATCCACGTCGGGTGGCGCGTTTCATTTTGCCAGGCGCTTTCTTCAATGCGAAAGCCCTGGCGATGGTAAAAATGCACCGCCCGCTGATTCTTCTGGTAAACCTCGAGGCTCAGTGAGGGGTAAATCTCTTTGACGTGTTCCATCAACGACTGACCCATTCCCTTGCCAATAAAAGGTTCGCTGACAAACAGCGCGCCGATAAACAGCGAATCCAGCACGCTAATAAATCCCACCATTTTGTCCTGATGCTGATAAACCCAGGTTTCAGATTGCGGGATATATACGTTGCGCACGATGGACTCACTTTCGTGCCAGTAGTTTTCGCTGATAAAGGGATGAGCCTGAATAGTGCTGGCAAGCCAGATTTCAATCAGTTCATCCATTTCATCTGGCTGTAAGCGGCGAATCATTTGAGATTATCAGGATGGCAGAAGCACGTGGTGACATGATCGTTAACCAATCCGCAAGCCTGCATAAACGAGTAGCAAATCGTCGAGCCGACAAATTTGAAACCGCGTTTTTTCAGCGCTTTTGACAGCGCGTCGGAAGCGGGGGTCATGGCTGGAATTTCACCCAGCGTTGCGGCTTTCGTCACTTGCGTCTGATTATCGACAAATGACCAGACGAACTCCGGGAATTTCTCGCCGTTGGCTTCCATCGCAAGGTACGCTTTTGCGTTATTGATGATGGCTTCAATTTTCCCTCGATGGCGAATAATTCCCGCGTCTTGTACTAATACATCGACATCTTCCGGTTGCAGTAATGCCACGGCCTGCGGGTCGAAATTCTTAAAGCACCGACGGTAGTTTTCACGCTTTTTCAACACGGTAATCCAGGATAAACCGGCCTGTTGCCCTTCAAGGCAAATCATCTCGAAAAGATGTTGACCGTCAGTCACCGGCACGCCCCATTCCTTATCGTGGTACGCAATATAGAGCGGGTCCTGGGATACCCATCCACAACGCAACATATGTATCTCCTTTGATGAAATTTCTCGTGCCAACTTGACGTGCCAGATAAAGAGACAATAGTTAATTCAGGGCTATCCGCAAGCCCGCCAAAAACACAAAAAAATATCGCCGGATTTGGCTCTTTCCTGGAGTCGCTTTAATGAATAAAAACTTTAAACGCAGTGGTCGCCGTGTCACTTTCTCCACGGTGCTGGTTTTGTGTTGCCTGCCCTATGCTACGAATGTATTTGCCTGGCAACAAGAGTATGTCGCCGAAGAAACTTCAGGCGAAGCGCAGGATCGTTATACCTGGGACAGTAATCACCAACCAAGTTATAACGATATTCTCGCAGAAAGGATTAATTCTTCATTTACCTCCCAAAACCAGGAGGGGCTAATGCTCGTTTCTGGTAACGACAGTGTTAACGCTGATAGCTCACATTTGGGTATCGGCTGGAATATCTCTTTGCCTGGAAAAATAACTACCGGGCCGACGGCAAAATATCGTTGGGATGGCTCGTCTACCGGGATTTATAACGAATATGGCGACTCCGCCGTTGCCGCGCAATTTACCGATCAACTCTGGCATGCCAGCGTTTCTACTGTGGGCTGGCGGGTAGATTCATCGGTGGGTTATCTGCGCCCGTGGGCACAGCTCAGTTACAACCACCAATATGGTGAAAATCAGTGGAAAGCGCAGTCCGGGATGCGATCTAACGTTGCAAACGGACAGGATGCGAGCTGGATGGATGTGACCGTGGGGGCGGATATGCCGATTGGTAAAAATATGGCAGCGTTTGCTTCTATGTCACAAGCGGAAGGTTTAGCCACCGGCGAAGCCTATATTTATAATGTGGGTGTGAGTGCCCGTTTCTGATCATTAATTTAACCTTGAACCTGTATATTTAACATCTAATGCTCAATGTTTACGGGCGTCAGGTTGATAGTAATCACTAACAAAACGGCTTGTTCAATCCCCGTCCAGGTCATTCATACCCTCTCAGATGCATTTCATTCCGGCTTGAGTGCAACTCATGCCTTTTTCTCCTGGAATAAAATGCACTTCGTTACTCTTGGCAGCAGAAGATTTCTCTTAAATTTTGCGGACATCTGCCATGAATAATGCCTCTTACAACCGTACTCGCTGGTTAACTCTGATCGGCACCATCATTACCCAGTTTGCCCTGGGTTCCGTTTATACCTGGAGCCTGTTTAACAGCGCGCTTTCGCAAAAACTGGATGAGCCAATCAGCCAGGTCGCGTTCTCCTTCGGTTTATTAAGCCTGGGTCTGGCGATTTCCTCCTCTGTTGCGGGCAAATTGCAGGAACGCTTTGGTGTACGCAAAGTCACCATGGCGGCGGGTGTGTTGCTGGGTGTCGGTTTCTTCCTTACCGCTCACTCCAATAACTTGTTGATGCTGTGGCTCAGCGCGGGTGTGCTGGTCGGCCTGGCCGATGGCGCGGGTTATCTGCTGACCCTTTCCAACTGCGTGAAATGGTTTCCGGAACGTAAAGGTCTGATTTCTGCATTTGCCATTGGTTCTTACGGTCTCGGCAGCCTGGGCTTCAAATATATCGACAGCCATTTGCTGGCAACCGTCGGCCTGGAAAGTACCTTCATGATTTGGGGTGGTCTGGCGATGGTGATGATTCTGCTGGGTTCCATGCTGATGAAAGATGCGCCATTGCAGGAAGTGAAATCCGCAAACGGTGTAGCTGAAAAGGACTACACCCTGGCAGAATCTATGCGTAAACCGCAGTACTGGATGCTGGCAGTAATGTTCCTGACCGCCTGCATGAGTGGCCTGTATGTGATTGGTGTGGCGAAAGATATTGCGCAAGGCATGGTGCATTTAAACGCTGAGTCTGCAGCGAATGCGGTGACGGTTATCGCGATTGCTAACCTGAGCGGCCGCCTGGTGCTGGGTATTCTGTCCGACAAAATTGCCCGTATCCGTGTTATCACCATCGGCCAGGTTATTTCTTTAGTGGGTATGGCAGCGCTGTTGTTCGCCCCACTTACCGAAGCGACTTTCTTTGCAGCGATTGCTTGTGTGGCATTTAACTTCGGCGGCACCATCACCGTTTACCCTTCACTGGTAAGTGAGTTCTTTGGTCTGAATAACCTGACTAAAAACTACGGTGTGATTTACTTAGGCTTCGGTATCGGCAGCATTTGCGGTTCGATTATCGCGTCTATCTTCGGCGGTTTCTATGTGACCTTCTGCGTCATCTTCGCCCTGCTGATTTTGTCTCTGGCGATTTCCACTACCATCCGCCAGCCAGCGCGAGAAGTTTTGCAGAAAGTCCACGCTCACGCTTGATAGCGAGTCATTAATGCCGCAAACCATGCCGCCGGGACGTTATACGGCGGCATCATTAATTGTGAAATACCCTGCTCAATAATGTTCTCGGCCTGACCTCTCAGGAACTCATTTCCCCGTTGTAATCCCGCCAACTGAATCCGTTTCTCGATTAAATAGACACGCGCAAAATGCGGGTCGTAGCGCAAAATCTCACGGGTATTATCAATGATGTCAGCGAGCTTAATGGTTTGCGCTTCACCGCTTGCATTTGCGGTGTGCAGGAAATGGGCGCGCTTGCGATTCATGCGGTTGGTGCCGGGGAGTTGTTCCGGGTTGGTGACCATGGCGACAAGCGCCGCGACGTCGGGGCCAAAGTGCTCTTCAATATCAATTATCGTGGTGCCGGTGTCTTCCACCGTATCGTGTAGCCAGGCGGCAGCGAGAACCTCTTCAACAGGGCAAACTCCCCTGACCAGCTCAACCACGGCGGCTGGATGGACAATATATGGTTCAAGCGTATATTTGCGGCGCTGATCGCAAGCCGCATGTGCCTTTGTTGCATACCGACGGGCGCGTTCTTCCAACGATTGCATGTTTTTCCCTCAGCATTAACAACATTATTTAATATGCTTATAACATCGTTGCGGCGTATTCAGCCGTTCGGCTTCAAGTTGTGTAAACAACGGGCCAGATCACGCTTTTTGCCGATACTTTTGACCTTCCCTATGTTCTACTAATCCGCGCTAAATCGGCTAAGAATCGTCCTGATTCAGACACTATTTTTTATTGCTCAGAATTTTCCAGGTAATGTGTAGTCTGAGTGATGCTTATAACTTTTTCTTTTTGCGCTTTATTTTCGGACACCCTGCATGAACTACGTTAAAACGATGTCGCAGCAGAAGCTCAGTTTTCTGTTAGCGGTATACATCGGACTGTTTTTGAACCTTTCAGTTTTTTACCACCGTTTTGAGGGATTCGTTCAGAACTTTAGTGGCCTGTCAGGCGTTTATATGGTGGCGGAAGTCGTGGCTTGTGTATTGGTCACTTTCTTTTTATTCCGCATGCTATCTCTGTTTGGGCGCACCGCCTGGCGCATATTATCGACGTTAGTGGTGCTGTGTTCTGTCGCCGCAAGCTACTACATGACGTTACTCAATGTGGTCATCGGCTACGGGATTATTGCCTCGGTGATGACTACCGATATCGACCTTTCGAAAGAGATTGTCGGCTATCAGTTCGTATTATGGCTCATTCTGATAAGCGCCGTGCCGTTGGTACTTATCTGGACTAACGCCGCACGCGATACGCTTCTTAAGCAGCTCAAAACCCCTGGCCAGCGCTTTAAAAATGTCGCCATTGTGCTGCTCGCCGGGCTAATGGTGTGGGCGCCGCTCAATTTACTGGGCAAACAACAAAAGAACTCAGAAAGGCGCACGACCGTAGATATGCCAAGCTATGGCGGTGTGGTGGCCAACTCCTATTTACCCTCTAACTGGGTTTCAGCGTTAGGGTTGTATGCCTGGGCGCAAGCCGATGAGTCCACCGATAATCGCTCTTTAATGAACCCGGTAAAACAGTTCACTTATGTTGCGCCAAAAGAGCTGGATGATACCTACGTGGTGTTTGTGATTGGCGAAACCACTCGCTGGGATCACATGGGGATTTTAGGCTACGGGCGAGATACAACGCCGAAATTGGCTAAAGAGAAAAACCTGGTCGCATTCAGAGGCGAATCTTGTGATACCGCCACAAAGCTTTCGCTGCGCTGCATGTTTGTGCGTGAAGGTGGGGCGGAAGATAACCCGCAGCGTACCTTAAAAGAGCAAAACGTTTTTGCCGTGCTCAAACAGTTGGGCTTCTCATCAAACCTTTTTGCGATGCAAAGTGAAGTGTGGTTTTACGGCAACACGATGGCAGATAACTTCTCATACCGTGAGCAAATTGCTGCCGAGCCGCGTAACAGTGGCAAACAAGTCGATGACATGCTGCTGATGGAGGAGATGAAGCTTTCCGTTGATCAGCATCCCAAAGGCAAGCATTTGATTATCCTGCATACCAAAGGCTCGCACTTCTCGTATGTGCAACGTTATCCGCGTAGCTATGCGAAGTGGACGCCAGAGTGTGTCAGCATTGCTAACGAGTGCAGCAAAGAGCAGTTGATTAACGCCTACGATAATACGGTGCTGTATACCGACTCCGTGCTTGAACGTGTGATTGACCAGTTGCGCGACAAGCGGGCAATTATTTTCTATGCCGCTGACCACGGTGAGTCCATTGATGAGCACAAACATCTGCACGGTACGCCGCGTAAAATGGCACCGCCGGAGCAGTTCCGTGTGCCGCTGTTAGTTTGGGCGTCTGATAAATACCTGGAAAACCCAGACCGCGCGCGCGAGTTTGCCCACATGCAAGAACAGGCAAAAATGAAAGTGCCGCATCGCCACGTGGAACTGTATGACACCATTATGGGTTGCCTGGGCTATACCTCACCAGATGGCGGTATTAACCAGAATAACAACTGGTGCCATGTGCCAAAGACGGCCGCGAAGTAACCATTTCGCTACAAATGCTGGATTTTAAAACAAACGGACGTGATTTTTACTTTCAGGGATTGACGGCTAAAACGGTGCGCAGTACTATGCGCTCCGCATTCGGCGAGTAGCGCAGCTTGGTAGCGCAACTGGTTTGGGACCAGTGGGTCGGAGGTTCGAATCCTCTCTCGCCGACCAAATTTAGAAAAGGCCAACCTTCGGGTTGGCCTTTTTGCATCTTGAGTTTATGAACGTGTAGGCCGGATAAGCGCCAGCGTCATCCGGCAAATTAGTTGATGTCGAATACCGTAATCTTGCCAAAATATCCGCTTCATCGCGCAACGCCTGCCTTTATATTATTTTGTGACACATTCCATCGTATTTTGTTATGGAAAATAGCGGACTAATACCCCGTTGCTTATGTTTCAGACCAGCATGATTCGCTGTGAGAGACTTAGATCACAAAATGAATCGTTCAGATAATCAGCATATGACAAGAAATTTTTCAAAAATCGCGCAACCGATTACCGCTATCGGTTGCAAATTAAGCAGTGTAATATTCTGGTAACAACCCCGTAGCATAAATTTCCCTGCTGGAAATGGTACGGCAGGCTTTTTTTAAACTTTGTTCGCCAATTCTCACCTCGGTTGTAAATCCCCGTTACCTATATTGACGTTTAACTCATCTATTGACAGATTGTAGGGCGTGAGGGGCAATTTATGGACAGTCCGCACTATCACACAGCTAGTCTGACGAAAGGAATCCCTGGCCTCACTTCCGCCTCCGGGCACACCGAACGGACCGCACACAAATAACAAAGGTCTAACGGAAAAAACAACACATCTCACAATGGAGCAGAAGAATGAGTCTTTCCTTGAAGAAGTCAGGGATGCTGAAGTTTGGTCTGAGCCTGGTGGCACTGACCGTAGCAGCAAGCGTTCAGGCAAAAACACTGGTTTATTGCTCAGAAGGTTCCCCAGAAGGTTTTAACCCGCAGCTGTTCACCTCTGGTACCACGTACGATGCCAGCTCAGTGCCAATCTATAACCGTCTTGTTGAATTCAAAACGGGCACCACTGAAATCATTCCAGGCCTGGCTGAAAAGTGGGAAGTGAGCGAAGACGGTAAAACGTATACCTTCCACCTGCGTCAGGGCGTGAAGTGGCAGGATAATAAAGATTTCAAACCAACACGCGATCTGAATGCTGATGACGTCGTGTTCTCGTTCGATCGTCAGAAAAATGCAAACAACCCGTACCACAAAGTTTCTGGCGGCAGCTACGAATACTTTGAAGGCATGGGCTTGCCTGACCTGATCACCGAAATTAAGAAAGTGGACGATAAAACCGTTCAGTTCGTACTGGCGCGTCCAGAAGCACCATTCCTGGCAGACCTCGCGATGGACTTCGCCTCTATTCTGTCCAAAGAATATGCAGACAATATGATGAAAGCCGGTACGCCGGAAAAAACTGACCTGAACCCAATCGGTACCGGTCCGTTCCAGCTGCTGCAATACCAGAAAGACTCCCGCATTCTCTACAAAGCGTTCCCGGGTTACTGGGGCACCAAGCCGCAGATCGACCGCCTGGTCTTCTCCATCACCCCTGATGCGTCCGTGCGTTACGCTAAATTGCAGAAAAACGAGTGCCAGGTTATGCCGTATCCAAACCCGGCTGACATCGCTCGCATGAAGCAAGACAAGAACATCAACTTGATGGAACAGGCTGGCCTGAACGTGGGTTACTTGTCCTTCAACACCGAGAAGAAACCGTTTGATGACGTGAAAGTGCGTCAGGCGCTGACTTACGCGGTGAACAAAGAAGCGATTATCAAAGCGGTTTATCAGGGCGCAGGCACTGCGGCTAAAAACCTAATCCCACCAACCATGTGGGGCTACAACGATGACGTGAAGGATTACACCTACGATCCTGAGAAAGCAAAAGCGCTGCTGAAAGAATCCGGCCACGCTGACGGCTTCACCGTTGACCTGTGGGCAATGCCAGTACAACGTCCGTACAACCCGAACGCTCGCCGCATGGCTGAGATGATTCAGGCTGACTGGGCGAAAGTCGGCGTGACCGCCAAAATCGTCACCTACGAGTGGGGCGAGTATCTGAAGCGCGCCAAAGCGGGCGAGCACCAGGCGGTCATGATGGGCTGGACTGGCGACAATGGGGATCCGGACAACTTCTTCGCTACCCTGTTCAGCTGTGCTGCGGCGAAAGACGGTTCTAACTACTCTCGCTGGTGCTACAAGCCGTTTGAAGACCTGATTCAACCTGCGCGTGCGACTGACGATCACAACAAACGTATCGAGCTGTACAAACAAGCTCAGGTAGTGATGCATGACCAGGCTCCGGCGCTGATCGTTGCTCACTCCACGGTATACGAGCCAGTACGCAAAGAAGTGAAAGGTTACGTGGTTGACCCATTGGGCAAACACCACTTCGAGAACGTGTCAGTAGAATAATTTTCTGACTTTAAGCCCGCCCTCATCCCGACCTTCTCCCCCAGGAGAAGGCGTAAAATCCCCTCTCCCTCAGGGAGAGGGCCAGGGTGAGGGCGGTGTCTTTTGATATGTGAGCAATACAGACGAAGAGTCACCAGGCTCTTGGTCACTACAGAGAATACGGGTTATGTTGCAGTTCATCCTCCGACGTCTGGGATTAGTCATCCCCACGTTTATCGGTATTACCCTTCTTACCTTCGCTTTCGTACACATGATTCCCGGTGACCCGGTGATGATTATGGTGGGCGAGCGCGGTATCTCTCCTGAACGTCATGCTCAGTTGTTGGCCGAACTTGGCCTCGACAAGCCATTGTGGCAGCAATACCTCCATTACATTTGGGGTGTGATGCACGGCGACCTGGGCATTTCGTTAAAAAGTCGTCTCCCGGTCTGGGACGAGTTCGTGCCGCGCTTTAAAGCGACCATGGAACTTGGCGTTTGCGCGATGATGTTCGCCGTTGCCGTGGGCATTCCGGTTGGCGTTTTGGCTGCGGTTAAACGCGGTTCTGTGTTCGACCACACTGCGGTAGGCCTCGCGCTGACCGGCTACTCCATGCCTATTTTCTGGTGGGGTATGATGTTAATCATGCTGGTTTCCGTCTACTGGAACCTCACCCCCGTCTCAGGGCGTGTCAGCGATACGGTATTCCTCGACGACACCTTGCCGCTCACCGGCTTCATGCTGATAGACACTGCGATATGGGGCGAGCCGGGCGACTTCATTGATGCGATGGCGCACATGGTGCTGCCAGCCGTGGTGCTCGGCACGATTCCGTTGGCGGTTATCGTGCGTATGACCCGCTCGTCCATGCTCGAAGTGCTCGGCGAAGATTACATCCGTACCGCTCGCGCTAAAGGTTTGACCCGCATGCGCGTTATCGTGGTTCATGCTCTGCGCAACGCCATGTTGCCTGTCGTCACCGTTATCGGCCTGCAGGTCGGTACGTTGCTGGCGGGTGCGATTCTGACGGAAACCATCTTCTCCTGGCCGGGCCTTGGCCGCTGGTTGATTGATGCATTGCAACGTCGTGACTACCCGGTAGTACAGGGCGGCGTATTGTTGGTCGCGACGATGATTATCCTCGTGAACCTGATCGTCGACTTACTGTACGGCGTGGTGAACCCGCGTATACGCCATAAGAAATAAGGGGCCATCATGACGCAAGTAACTGAAAACAAAATGGTAGCGGCGCCAGTTCCAATGACGCCATTCCAGGAATTCTGGCACTACTTTAAACGTAACAAAGGGGCGGTCGTCGGCCTGGTGTATGTCACCGCCATGATTTTGATCGCTATTTTCGCTAACGTTCTCGCGCCGCACGGCCCGGCAGAACAGTTCCGTGATTCACTGCTGAACCCGCCAGTGTGGCAAGAAGGCGGAAGCTGGCAGTTTATCCTCGGCACTGATGACGTTGGCCGCGACATCATGGCTCGCCTGATGTATGGCGCACGTTTGTCGCTGCTGGTCGGCTGCCTGGTGGTGGTGCTGTCGCTGGTCATGGGCGTGATTCTCGGCCTGGTTGCGGGCTACTTCGGCGGCCTTATCGACAACATCATCATGCGCGTTGTCGATATCATGCTGGCCCTGCCAAGCCTGCTGTTAGCGCTGGTACTGGTGGCCATTTTTGGCCCGTCGATAGTCAACGCTTCGTTGGCGCTTACCTTCGTAGCACTTCCGCACTATGTGCGACTGACGCGCGGTGCGGTGCTGGTGGAAGTGCATCGTGATTATGTGACGGCCTCTCGCGTGGCGGGGGCAAGCCCGATGCGCCAGATGTTCATCAACATTCTGCCAAACTGTCTCGCACCGCTTATCGTGCAGGCTTCTCTTGGCTTCTCTAACGCCATTCTCGATATGGCCGCTCTCGGCTTCCTCGGCATGGGTGCACAACCGCCAACACCGGAATGGGGCACCATGCTCTCCGATGTGTTGCAGTTCGCCCAAAGTGCCTGGTGGGTGGTCACCTTCCCTGGTGTCGCCATCCTGCTGACGGTGCTGGCATTTAACCTGATGGGTGACGGGCTGCGTGACGCGCTCGATCCTAAACTCAAGCAGTAAAGGGCTACGTAATGGCGTTATTGAATGTAAATAAATTATCGGTGCATTTCGGCGACGAAAAGACACCGTTCCGTGCCGTAGACCGCGTGAGTTACAGCGTAAATCAGGGCGAAGTGGTCGGTATTGTGGGTGAATCTGGTTCCGGTAAATCCGTCAGCTCGCTGGCGATTATGGGGCTGATTGATTACCCAGGCCGCGTGATGGCGGAAAAACTGGAATTTAACGGCCAGGATCTGCAAAAGATTTCTGAGAAAGAGCGTCGTAACCTGGTCGGCGCCGAAGTGGCGATGATCTTCCAGGACCCGATGACCAGCCTCAACCCTTGCTACACCGTTGGTTTCCAGATTATGGAAGCCATCAAAGTGCACCAGGGCGGCAACAAAAGTACCCGTCGTCAGCGTGCTGTCGACCTGCTGAACCTGGTGGGCATTCCCGATGCGTCTTCGCGTCTGGACGTTTACCCGCACCAGCTTTCCGGCGGTATGAGCCAGCGCGTGATGATCGCAATGGCGATTGCCTGTCGTCCTAAGCTATTGATTGCCGACGAACCGACTACCGCGTTGGACGTGACCATCCAGGCGCAAATCATTGAGCTGTTACTGGAACTTCAGCAAAAAGAGAACATGGCGCTGATTCTTATCACCCATGACCTCGCGCTGGTGGCTGAAGCGGCGCACAAAATCATCGTGATGTACGCAGGCCAGGTAGTGGAAACGGGGGCTTCGCACGATATCTTCCGTGCGCCGCGCCACCCGTACACCCAGGCGCTGCTGCGTGCGTTGCCTGAGTTTGCGCAGGATAAAGCACGCCTGGCGTCGCTGCCGGGTGTGGTTCCGGGCAAATACGACCGCCCGAACGGCTGCCTGCTCAATCCACGCTGTCCGTATGCGACCGACAAATGCCGCACGGAAGAACCAGAACTGAACATGGTGGATAACGGGCGTCAGTCCAAATGCCACTATCCACTCGATGATGCCGGGAGGCCAACGCTATGAGTACCGAAAAGGCCGCTGCGCAACCTCTGTTGCAGGCCATCGATCTGAAAAAACACTATCCGGTGAAGAAAGGCATTTTCGGTCAGGAACGCCTGGTGAAAGCGCTGGACGGCGTATCGTTTGAACTCGAACGTGGCAAAACGCTGGCGGTAGTGGGTGAATCTGGCTGTGGTAAATCCACGCTGGGCCGCCTGCTGACGATGATTGAAATCCCGACCGGCGGTGAGCTTTACTATCAGGGCCAGGATCTGCTCAAGCCTGACGAAACCGCCGAAAAGCTGCGTCGCCAGAAAATCCAGATCGTGTTCCAGAACCCGTACGGCTCCCTGAATCCGCGTAAAAAAGTGGGGCAAATTCTTGAAGAGCCGCTGCAAATCAACACCAGCCTGAGCAAAGCCGAGCGCCGTGAAAAAGCGCTGGCGATGATGGCGAAAGTTGGCCTGAAAACCGAGCATTACGATCGCTACCCGCATATGTTCTCCGGCGGCCAGCGCCAGCGTATTGCTATCGCTCGTGGCTTGATGCTCGACCCGGACGTGGTAATCGCCGATGAACCGGTATCCGCACTCGACGTTTCCGTGCGTGCGCAGGTTCTGAACTTGATGATGGATTTGCAGCAGGAAATGGGGCTGTCGTATGTGTTTATCTCCCACGATTTGTCGGTGGTGGAACACATTGCCGACGAAGTGATGGTGATGTATCTGGGGCGCTGTGTAGAGAAAGGGACGAAAGATCAGATCTTCTCAAACCCGCGTCACCCGTACACGCAGGCGCTGTTATCTGCCACACCACGCCTGAACCCGGACGATCGCCGCGAGCGCATCAAACTCACCGGCGAGCTGCCAAGCCCGCTGAACCCACCTCCGGGCTGCGCGTTCAACGCCCGCTGCCGTCGCCGTTTCGGGCCGTGCACGCAGTTGCAACCGCAGCTTAAAGAGTACGGCGGCCAACTGGTGGCGTGTTTCGCTGTTGATCAGGATGAGAACGGGGAAATTCGGTAATTCAAAACGCCGCACTCTATCATCTTTGGAGTGCGGCGCTATTCCATATTAACTCCAAATGCTGCCTAAAAAATTCACCCTCCGCTCGAATTACATTCTGTAATAATCTTAATTATATACATTCATTCAAAGCATGATTCCAATATTAATTCATTTAATTAAGGTAATTAAATAGCATCAAATGCCTCCTGTTGCATAAAGCTAATGATGCTAAAATTACTTTTCTTTGTGAGAGAATGGAAAGTGTATTTATGGATGACTTATACCACCTTTACGATGAGCACGACTCTGATAAGCTACAAACGCTAATAAATAAAGAATGTGAGCTTGATTCATTATCTCGTGATGTAGCCAGGAAGTTTATCGGGTTGAGTTCGGCAAAGTATCACTTTGAACAAGAAATAATAATATTGCAGGAAAGTATAAGAAGTAGATTAAGCACCGGAGACATTTCAGTCGATGACGCTATTTATTTACTCAGCAATGAAATTGGTTCATTAAAAAAACAAGATAATGAAATTAGTAAGGGAGAAGTTAAGCAAGCGATAATTGTAAGACCCTCTCAAACTAACAATGAAAATGATGCCACTTTTGATTTAGTTATTGCAAGCATCGGGTTTATAGCCGGTGGCCTCCAGTTTGTCGCTGGTGCCGCGATGATCAGTACTGGCGTGGGCGCTGCTGCGGGAGCCTTGTTAGTCGCTCACGGAGTCAATAATGTTGTGGAGAGTGGCTATTATTTATTGTATCGGGAAAGCTATACTGGTCCAGTAAGGTTTGTCTACCAGGGAATAGGTGAGGCATTTGGTATAAGCAAAAAAAACGCTGATCTCATCTATACATTTACGGATATAGGAATGTCACTGAATGCTCTTCTTAGTTATAAGCTTGGAGAGGATGACGCAAGGCTGTTCAGATACATCAATGCTGACTTACTCACTGGCTTAAAACAGCAGGGAATGAGTTCAATGTCCGTTCTTGACATTGCAGCTGAGTTTGCGGGTGATATAAATACTGCAACGGCACAATATAGGTCATATTAGAAATGGATCATATACTATCATTTAGTGTTTATTTTTTTATTTGCTTACTGGGCATACCAATTTACTATCATATAGCATGCCATTTTTTATACTCTGAAAACGTCACGCTTAATTATCTCTCTGGTTTTTTATTGGCAGGAATAGGACACTTTCAGGTTTATATTGGAAGGTATGGTGTGGTACCTTACACCGATATTGTGATTCATGGCCGTAGTAATATTGTGCTTTCTTTAATACCTTTATTTATTTGTTTTCTCTATTCATTGGCATTTGGCATTGCTTACAAAAAGTACTTTGGCAAAAGAAGGTGATCGTTCATTTTGGAACCACCGCCAACACTTATGGAAAGCGTTATTTGTTTGAAAAAAGACTTTTTCAACCTTTCGGCTCAATCCCTTTCTTCTTGAGTTCTTCGCGCGCCAGATTCTTAAACCAGTTCGCCAGACTCATGCCTTGTTCTGCGGCTTCGACATCTAACTGTTCACGTAACGCGGGAGCAATGCGCATTTTGAATTGCGGGGCTTGTCCGCCAATTGTAGATTTTTTATCCCGTTTTAAGATTGACAAGAGGCCACCTCAGGGTTAGTTTGTTTGTTGTCAGGTGACACCTTATCATGAAGTCATTTGAAAAAAAACGCCCCCGCCAGGTATTGGAGTACCAGACGAGGGCTGACCACAAACGTTCACTGATTAGGAGTAACGCTATGGCTAACGCCGATAGTAACACATTCGCTCGCCCTGAAATCGAGCCTGCCATCACCACATTGTTAAAAGCCCCGCTCGGCAATCACTTGGATCTATTCGAGATTCTTGATAACTGCCAGTTCCATATCGACGCATTGATCGAAAACGACAACAACACCGAATGTATGGCGCTTTGTGGACGACTGCTTGCGGCGCTGGAAATGTTGAAAGTCACGCTTAACGCCCCGCTTCCGACACATTTAATTAAACGCCTGACAGTGGATGTCGCTACCGATGATAATTATCGTTGCCCACTTTCTACGGATTCGGAAACAATTCGCCAATATTGCGCGGCATTAACGATGCTTTTATTACAGCGCCAGCAATCCGCTGAACAAAAGCAGCAGGTAACGGGTTTATTGTTCGAGTTGGTTAACGTGTTGATTGAAGACCTCAAAACTCCGCGCTTTGTTCGGACGGATTCTGGACTGGTGATGATGAGCGGCGAGGCGGTGCCGGGGATCCATTAAGATTTCGTAGGGCGGATAATCTTGCGTCATCCGCCTTCTTCACACTCCCATGCTACATTTTTGTATCCCCAGCCCCGCTGATGTAGATTACAAGCCAAGAGACACACAGGAGTTCCCCTTGAGCACACAAAATTCCACTCCGCTTGGGTTTAGCTGGGATTCCAGCGTATTACCGCAGGTTAATCCGGGTACTATACGTCGGGCATTGGCTATTTATCTGCAACAGTTAACCTCATTCGTGTGGGACGCTGCAAAGCTGGAAAATAACCCGTTCACGTTTGTTGAAGTGCAAACACTTCTGGACGGTGTGACCGTCGGAGGACATAAGTTATCCGATGCCGAGCAGGTCACGAATCTTGCCGACAGCAGTAAAAAGTTGGTGGAATTAGTTAAGGCAGAACGCTTCGACCTGGATAAGCCAACAATCACTCTTTTGCATAGCATAGTTGCTCGTAATGAAGCTCTTGAATGGGGAGTGTTTCGCGGCGAAGGCGAAGAGACGAGTTATTCTCCTTACGTTGCTTTAGGTGAGCAAGGCGAGCACCGCCCATTGCCGACGTTAACGGGTGCTCCTGAATTAAACCGTATCTATTCTGAAGGTGTGCAATTTATAAAGACATTGCCGCCATTTGAAGGAGCATTAACGATGTTTCTTTTCGGTGCATTACAGCAGTTCTTTTTTGACGGTAACAAACGCACCAGTCGCCATATGATGAACGGCTGGTTAATGAAGCATGGATATGATCCGATAAGCGTTCCAGCCGCGAGAGCTCAAGAGTTTAACGACAAAATGGTGAGCTTCTATGTCAGTAAAGACGCGACGGAAATGTTGGTATTCCTCAATAGTTGTCGTCGTACCTGATCGTTTTAAATTTAGTCGCGACCTGGGTGTTTGGCGGTCGCGACATTAGGAATAAAACCCTTCCTTGCACCCCAATATATTCACCACCTAAATACCAAAACAACTTTTTACTTTTCCAGTGTGCTATTTGCCACACAAACCCCAGGGAAATATAAACCTCAAATTTAATGTTAATTTTCCACGCGAAATATTCAACTTGGCCCAATTCTATTTATGTGTGTGAATTCACAAACAAAAGCTGCTACCTTTTAATGGTTAGTATTAAATAGCGCTTAATTACAAATCTAATCATCTTCATGCTTAGATGCGTATTGATAAGAAAAAAAGATGGAGAAAAGGCCGCTGCTGCCTATATATTGGCTTGGAATGCCATTGTTTTACCTGCAAAAACAATAATAAAAATAGTGATGATAACTCACCGCAATTAATAATGATTTATGAAGTCAATAGCCCATGATCATTATCCAAAAAACCTTTTTAATAGTATTGGTATAAGCTTTGCATAACTATCTCATCGAAACGTCTTATAAATCATGAGTGTCGCAATGAAAAATTATGATGATTTACAGCGATTCAAGGATAAGACCCGCACAGGCGCTATCGAATTCAAGGATATGTCGGCGCAAAACAAACACTCAGATACCAGCAATTGGGCCATCATCAAGCAGTTAATGAATACTGGAGATGACGACTCCGTGTTGTCTCATGCCGGAAGCATTGCGGTGCCAGCGCCACAGGCGGTGAAGGCGGATGAGTTTGATGCCAGCCATTTCAGGCCGTTAGTCGCTCAACCCATCTCGAGTACGGCGGCGCAAGGGTCTATTCTGGATAGCCTGCAAAGTGCACTGCCCGACACTAAAACTGCGGCTTTTCAACCTGAGCAAACGCAGCACACCACCGCAACTCTGTTTGAACAACTTGCACCGGTCACCGCCGCGCCAGAAGCTGCTGTCGAGCCGATTCCGCACTCTATTCCAGAACCCGTAAAAGAAACCGTGAAACCTGCCGTGGTATCCCCGCCGCAGGCCCCTGCACCGGTAACAACCGAACCCGTGCGTTTTGACAAACTGTTCGCAGCCAAAGGGAATACGGCGCGGAGTCATCCCGCCAAAGACTTACCGCTGCAACCGTTGCTGGAGATGATTGCGTCATGCCGCTAGTGTGTGTTTGCTCGCCAAAAGGCGGAGTAGGGAAAACCACGGTTACTGCCAATCTGGCGTATGCGCTCGCGCGTGCGGGTAGCAAGGTTTTAGCCATTGATTTTGATGTGCAAAATGCGCTGCGCCTGCACTTTGGCGTGCCGTTGTCTGATGGACGGGGTTATGTCACAAAAGCGATTGAATCTGCGGACTGGAGCCAGTCAGTTTTAACCGCTGGCAGCAATATGTTTGTGTTGCCGTATGGCGATGTCACGGAAGATCAGCGTCTTGAGTTTGAGCATCTTCTGGCAACCGACAGCCACTTCCTGATGCGCGGATTAAGCACATTGCTTAACTATCCCGGCTTGGTGATTATCGCCGATTTCCCACCTGGGCCGAACCCGGCGCTGAAGGCCGTATCGCGCCTGGCTGATTTGCATCTGGTGACGATGCTGGCGGACACCGCCTCGCTTTCGCTGTTGCCACATATTGAAAACCATCGTTTGATTGGCGAGCCGTTAAATAATAAAGCGGGATATTATTTTGTTCTCAACCAGAGCGATAACCGCCGTCATATAAGCCGCGACGTCACCGCATTTATGCAGCAGCATCTTGGCGATCGTCTGCTTGGTGTTATTAACCGTGATGAAAGTGTGGCTGAAGCAAATGCTTCTCAGCAATCAATATTCGATTTCAGCCCTGCTTCTGCTGCGGCTTTTGATATTGAACTGATCAGTAAACGAGTTGCAGCTATTCTCGGCATAAAAATTGGTGATGGTGCGGTTCACACCGCCTTGAGAACGTCAAATTTCTGACATTTATCCAGGATGTCCTATGAAAAAGGTCCTGTTTTATTTACTGCTATTGGTATTAGCTCCAATAGCAGTCCTGATCATCATTACGCCTATGGACAGCCAGAAGCAGTATATCTTTGGCTTTATTAGCCTTGCGATTCTGTTTTTATTAGGCTTCAGCAAAAAGCACAGCGTCTCGATAATCATGATGCTGGTCTCGGTTTTGATGTCGACGCGTTATATTTATTTCCGTGCGACACAAACCCTGCACTTTAATTCTGAAATAGAAGCCATTCTGGGAATAGGGTTATTTTTAGCTGAACTTTATATCTGGGTCGTTTTATTACTGAGTTATCTGCAAACCGCTTTCCCATTAAAACGGGGAATTGTGCCGCTGCCGGATGATACTTCGACCTGGCCGACGGTGGACGTTTACGTCCCCAGTTATAACGAAAGCCTCGAAGTGGTGCGCGATACCGTGCTGGCTGCGCAATGTATCGATTACCCGCGCGACAAGATTAAAATCTACCTGCTCGATGATGGTAAACGACGCGAGTTTGCGGTGTTTGCCGCAGATGCGGGCGTGGGTTACATCACGCGTAACGATAACTCGCATGCTAAAGCCGGGAACCTCAACCACGCCATGAAACTCACCAAAGGTGAGCTGATCTGCGTGTTTGACTGCGACCACGTCGCCACGCGTATTTTCCTGCAAGCGACCGTCGGTGCGTTCCTGCAAGACCCGAAACTGGCGCTGTTGCAGACTCCGCACTATTTCTACTCGCCCGATCCGTTCGAGCGTAACTTATCCGGCGGGAAAAACATTCCCAACGAAGGCGCGTTGTTCTACGGCCCGATTCAGCAGGGTAATGACAACTGGAACGCGACATTCTTCTGTGGCTCCTGCGCTGTGATTCGCCGTAGCGCACTCGAAGAAATCGGTGGTTTTGCAGTAGAAACCGTCACAGAAGATGCGCATACCGCGTTGAAAATGCAGCGCCTTGGCTGGAAATCCGCGTTCCTGGATATCCCGCTGGCGGCGGGCCTGGCGACGGAGCGCCTGGTGCTGCACGTGATTCAGCGAACCCGCTGGGCGCGCGGCATGACGCAAATATTCCGCCTCGATAACCCGTTATTTGGCCGTGGCCTGAAATGGCAGCAGCGCCTGTGTTATCTCAACGCGATGCTCTATTTCCAGTTCGCCTTGCCGCGCGTGGCGTTTGTGACTGCACCGCTGGCCTATTTGCTGTTCAACCTGAACATCATCCACTCCTCGGCGAGTCTGATTTTTGCTTACGCGCTTCCGCATCTGATATTGAGCATTTACCTCAACTCACGCATGAACGGGCGCTATCGCTACAGTTTCTGGGGTGAGATTTACGACATGGTGATGGCATTCCACCTGGTTCTGCCGACGGCTGTCACAATGCTGTTCCCGAAACGCGGCAAATTCAACGTGACCGATAAAGGCGCGCTGTTGAACGTCGGATATTTCGATTTCAGCGTCGTGCGCCCGCATATGATTGTCGCGGTTTTACTGGCCGTCGCGGTGATCGCCGGGATAGTGCGTGCCTGTGCGCATGACTATTTCGACGTGGATCCGAACGTTATCGCGCTCAACGTGGGCTGGGGTTTATACAGCCTGGTGTTCCTGCTGGCGGCGATTGCCGTCGCCCGTGAAACGCGTCAGACCCGTAAAACCATTCGTATTGATGTCGATATTCCGGTGGTGATCCACTACGCCAGCGGGATTTCATCGCGCAGTAATACGCTCGATTTGTCGATGGGCGGCTGCCGAATTGCGGTGCCGGACGATCGCCATCTCACCGATGAAATTGAAGAAATTGAGCTGCAACTGAAGTCCGGCTCAATCAGTATTCCGGTGCAAGTAATTGCCAACGACGAACAAGCGATTCGCCTGCAATTTGAAGAGATCCCACTCGACCGTCGCCGTGAGCTGGTGCGCGTGGTTCTGGCTCGTGCTGATGCCTGGATTCACCCACCGAAACCGCAGGATAACCCGTTCCGTTCCCTGCTTATCATCATCCGTTGTGTGTTTGACTTGTTCTGGCTGACCTGGAAATCACGTCGCGAAAACCGCCGTCTGCGCCAGGAAGAAGCGAAGCGTATGGAAAGTGCCAGTGAGGACAACGTGACATGAAACGGATGACCGTTAAAGTTTGCCAGTTATTGCTCGCGTTATGTGTTTTAAGCTCGCCCGTTATGGCCGAAGACACCGCGACGGTAGAGTCACAAATTCCGCTGGATTTACCGGCACCGGACGCCACATCTACTACGCCAGAAGCGACACCCGATTCTGTACCTGTGCCCCAAACGCCACCGATGCAAGATTCTGTTCCTGTGACGGAGCCGACTCCGGCTGTGACGGCACCGTCGTCGCCATCAGTCTTCACGCCGGGCAACGTCAGCAGTATTACCGTGGCGCAAATGGGCCAGCCGCGCGGCGTCATGCTCAGTGGCGGCCAGTTGCAGGCGGGGATCGACTTTACGTTGCCCGCAGATCAGGTCATCACCAACGCGCAATTGCTGCTGAATCTGAAAGTGTCTCCGGCGATGGCGGCACGCAACACCACGTTGCAGCTGATGATGAACGGTCAGCCATTGGGGATGGTGCCGCTAGGTTCTGCGGACAGCGATGTCTCGAATTACCAGCTGGACATTCCTGCGGCAATGGTGGTGTCGAGCAACAATATCAGCTTTAAAATCAACGATGGCGATGCGTTACTGTGCCTGCGTGACCTGTCTGATAAATACCAGGTCACGATCATGCCGACCACGCGTCTGGATCTCGAAGGCCAGCAGTTGAATATCGGTGCGGATCTTAGCCATTTCCCGCGCCCGTTCTTTGACGCGATGCAGATGACTCCGGCTTCTGTGGCGTTTGCCTTCCCGGCCAAAACGCTGCCTGAGCAGGTGAGTGCTGCGGCTCTGGTGGCGTCCTGGTTGGGGATCGAAGCGGATTACCGTGGGATTTCCTTTAACGCGCTGCACGACAAACTGCCCGAGAAAAACGGCATTTTGTTTGGTAAACCGGGCGACCAGATTGGCGGCCTGACGTTACCCGCAACGCAAAAACCGATGCTGCAAATCATCGATAACCCTGGCAACCCGGTTTATAAACTGCTGTTGGTGGTAGGGAATTCAGATCAGCAACTTCGCGCGGCGGCGTGGCGTTTAACTCACGGTAAATTTGACGGGCAAACCGCCAGCGCCGCCGTTGAAAACCAGGTGATTCCGGTGAGCAAAGCGTATGACGCGCCGCGCTGGATTTCCACCGAACGCCCGGTGCGTTTAACTGAACTGATGCGCAAAGACCAAAGCCTGACCGCAACGGGGATCTGGCATGAGCCATTAAGCGTTGCCTTCCGCGCCGCACCGGATTTGTTCTTGTGGGATGGCGACACGATCCCGATGAAAATCGGTTATCGCTTCCCAACGGAAAACTGGATAGACGAGGAGCGCTCATACCTTTCCATGACGTTCAACGGCACGTTCCTCAACAACCTGCCGGTGAACAAGCAGGGTGCGCTGGAAACGTTGTGGCGCAAAGTGGGCGGCGATGCACGTCAGGAAAATTACAACCTCGCGCTGCAACCGTATCTGATTTACGGCGACAACCAATTGTCGCTGTACTTCAACATCCAGACCAAAGAAACCGCGCCGTGTAGCGTGCTGCTTAATAACAACATTAAGAGCCGTATCGACGATGATTCCTGGATTGATTTGAGCAAAACGCGCCACTTCTCGCTGCTGCCAAACCTCTCCTATTTCGTTGGTGCTTCGTTCCCGTTCTCCCGCTTTGCGGATTACTCACATACCGTTCTGCTGCTGCCTGAAAACCCAGGCGAGACTGAAATCAGCACCTTGCTGAATATGGCGGCTCGTTCGGGAAATGCGACCGGGGCATCGCTTAACAACAACGCGGTGATGTTTGGCCTGCCGACCGGCGGCGCAAACCTGCAACGCCTTGAAGAAAGCCATGTGCTGGCGGTTTCGACCATCAATCAGAATGCGTTCAACCGCACGTTACTGGCGCAATCGCCGTTTACCAGCAATGAGCATTCGTTTGGCGTTCGTGAACGTTCAATCTGGCAAAAAATTCAAAGCTGGATAGAAGGCGACTGGGGTTCGACGGGTATCGCCGCTGACCGTTATTTCTCATCTAACGAAGCGTGGCGCGGGTTTGTGAGTTTCCGCTCGCAGTGGAACCCCGATCGCGTAGTGGTGATGGCGATTGGCAGTACCGACGAACAACTCTCACGGCTTCAGACGGATCTCAGCTCGGCCAGAATCAACGCCAGCATTCGTGGCGATGCGGCGATCATTACCGATGAAAACGGTGTCCGCAGCTTCCGTGTCGGCCAGCAGTTCCCGAGCGGCCAAATGCCGTGGTACATGATGGTGGTCTGGTACGCCAACCAGCACTCCGCCTTCCTGGCCATTTTAGGTTTGTTGTTCGCTACGGTAATCGGCCTGAGCTTGTATGCCTTACTGAAAAAACGCGCACGTAAACGTCTTAATCCTCAGGATGATGGTAAGTAAAGGTGGTGCTCAATGACTTATAAAAATAAAACTGCCCGGCACCTGTTAACTCTGTGCTTCTTTGGCGGCCTGACGTTTAGCGCACAGGCTGCGGATAATAATCCGGCGTTAAAAGCGTTGTTTGACCAGGCTAACTACTGGCATGAAAAGTCACACGACGAGCTGGCGAAAGAAGCGCTGCAAAAGGTGTTGATGGTTGACGCCAACAACACCCAGGCGATGTACCTGATGGCGTTGTGGTCGCAGCAGGCCGGAGATATCAAAGGTGCCACACAGTGGCGCGAACGCCTGGCGTCCGTTTCGCCACAAGACAACAATTTGCAGGCGTTAGATAACGCGAAACAAATTCAGCAAATCCCTCGCGGGCAGTTGGATTTGGCTCGCCAGCAAGCACGCAGCGGCAACGTTCCCGCAGCCCTTGCGACCTGGCGTAATTTGTTTAACGGCGACCAACCGCCGCCAAGCCTTGCGCCGGAATATTATCTGACGATGGCGGGCGATAAATCGCTCTATCCGCAGGCGGTGGCAGGTCTACGCCAGTTCACCGCCCAAAACCCGCAGGATAACGGCGGGCGCATCGCGCTGGGTAAAGTGCTGACTTATCAGGAAGGGACGCGACGTGAAGGCATGGACATCCTGCAAAATATGGCCAGTGGCAGCCAGGATGCGGACAAAGCGCTGCGCCAGGCGTTGCTGTGGCTTGGCCCAACGGCGAGCGACGAGCCGTATTATCAAACCTTCCTGCAACGCCACCCGAAAGATACGGCGGTGCAAGATCACTACCGTAAAAACATCGGCGGTGCGGCCAAAGGCGAAGGCTTTACCGCGCTTAACAGCGGGAATACCGATGCGGCGAAAAGCCAGTTCGAACAAGTGCTGCAATCCAACCCGCAAGACGCCGATGCGCTGGCGGGCATGGGTTATATCGCGCAACGTAAAGGCGATTACACCGCTGCCGCAGAATATTTAAATCGTGCGGCGAACCTCGGCGGTGAACAGTCCGGCGAGCGCAAACAGCAGGCCGATGACGCCGAGTTTTACGGGCAACTGGCGAGCGCACAGGCCGCGTTTAAACAAGGCAATATCAGCCAGGCGCTGGCACTCAGCGCGCCGCTGGCGCAACAAAGCGGTGAGCGCGGGACATCAGCGAAATTATTCCGCGCCGATGTTCAACGCCACAATAAAGATTACGCCGCTGCCGAGCAGACGCTGCGCAGTGTGCTGACCGATCAGCCCAATAACGGCCCGGCTCGTGAAAACCTCTATTACGTGTTGCGCGAGCAGAATAAAACCGCCGAAGCGCAGGCGATGTTACAAACGTTGCCTGCCAGTTTGCAGGCAAAATTGCAGCCGCGAGTTTCTGGCGGCAACCCAGCCGATCCGGTGCGTCGCCAGGCACAACAGGCCGTCGCAAATGGCAATCCACAACAGGCCATTGCGATTTTGCAGCAGGGTGTTTCGCGTTATCCATCTGACCCGTGGCTGCGCCTCGACTTAGCGCGTCAGCTACAGAAACAGGGGAATAGTGCGGAGGCGAGCAATGTGATGTCGCCGTCGTTCCGTCCAAATGCCAGCAATACCGAACTGTATGCCGGTGCGTTGTTTGCCAGCGAAAACAACGCCTGGCAGCAAGCACAGACGCTGCTTTCGCGCATTCCGGCCTCCAGCCAGAACAGCGATATGCGCTCGCTTGCGTCACGGGTGAACTACAACCTGCAAATGTCGGTCGCCGAACGCTATCTGGCGCAGGGCGATACGGTTGCTGCGGCGAATACCTTAAAAGCACTGGCTACGCGTCCGCCACAAAGCCCGGCTGATGCCGGTAAACTGGCGAAGATGCTGGCACAATCTGGCGATGTCACCACCGCCGTGGCAATTGTGCGCGGCAATATGAGCCGTGGCGTGCAGGGCAATGCCGGTGATTATGGCGACCAGATTGCGGTGCTAAACCAGGCGGGCCTCGGGCGTGAAGCGCAGGCATTTCTGGCCAGCCCGGAATTGCAGTCGCGCAGCACGCCGACGCAACTGGCGAGTATTCGCAACGGTTATGTCATCAACGAAGCCGATCAGCTACGCACGCAGGGCAACTATGCGGCGGCGTACGACAAACTGATTCGTGCGATGCAAAACGATCCGCAAAACACCGACCTGATGTTTGCCATGGCGCGTTTGTATCAGTCCGGCAAAATGAACAAAGAAGCGGGTCTGGTTTACGACTATTTGATGACGCGCGACACGCCGCAACAAGATGCGCGTACGGGAGCAATTGACGTCGCGCTGGCGAATAAAGATGTCGATAAAGCGAAGCAGTTGGCTGCGGGTTTACGTAATGACGAATCCCCGGATCGCCTGCTGCTGCTGGCACGCGTGGCGGAAGCCGACGGCAATCACCAACAGGCGATGAGCTATTTACGCACCGCCCGTGGCAAATTGGTGGGCCTGCAAGGGGTTGAAAGCGGTACGGCGCCAACGCTGGGCGGCCTGGCGTTGGCAGATAATCCGTTCACCCCGAAAACGTCCGTTGCTCCGCAAGCTACCGCATCTAACTCGCTGTATGGCGAAGCGATGCCGTGGCAGGTCGCACAGCTGGCGCGTAATCCGCAAACCGCGCCTGTGGGCACGACGCGTACCGACTTGCCGGTTGAAACGGCACAGGCGGGCACGTTGCGCCAGGTTGATAACATGATGGAACAGCTCACCGAGAAAACTTCTACCTGGGCGCGTGGAGCGGTGTCGGTGCGTGGGCGTGATGGCGAAAGTGGCCTGAGCAAACTCACTGAAATTAAAGCACCGTTACAGTGGTCAACCGTTCCGTTTGGCGACTCGCGATTAGATTTGAACGTGACACCCATCAGCCTGAACGCCGGGAGTTCGTCAAACGAGTCCAGCCGCCGCTTTGGTACGGGTGCTCTGATTCAGGGGCAAGTGGGCGAGGAGTTGTATAACGCTTCCACCACCACACCGCCAGAGCTGCCAAATATCGACAAGATAATCGTGCCGTCTCAGGGTTCGCAAAGTGCGGCGGGTGTTGAAGTGGGCATGGCGTTAACTGGCGAGCAGTACAAGCTGGATATCGGTTCTACGCCGCTGAGTCAGGATTTGAATACCGTGGTCGGTGGCGTGCAATGGTCGCCGCAGCTGACTGATTACCTGAAATTAATTTTGACCGGCGAACGCCGGGCGGTGGTCGATAGCCTGCTTTCTTATGTGGGTGTCGAAGACAAATACAGCGGTAAGAAGTGGGGGCAAGTCACCAAAAACGGCGGTAGCGCGCAGTTGAGCTACGACGATGGTGACGCCGGTTTTTATGCCGGTGTTGGCCTGTATAACTACCGTGGCGAAAATGTCCCGAGTAACGACAACTTCACGGGTAACGCAGGCGTTTATATTCGCCCGTACCATGCTGATGACCGCGAACTGAAAACCGGTATCAGTATGACTTACATGGATTACTCGAAAAACCTCAGCTTCTTCAGTTACGGGCAAGGCGGCTATTTCAGCCCGCAGGATTACATCAGCGTCTCCTTCCCGGTGGATTATTCGCAGAAGTTTGATAACTGGACGATGTCTGTCGGCGCGTCGCTGGGCTACCAGTCGTATAGCCAGGACGAAAGCCCGTACTTCCCGACCGATTCAGCAATGCAGTCGCAGCTGGAAAACTACGTGGCTAACGGCTTTGCTAAAGAGGCGTGGTACAGCGGCAGCAGCGAAAACGGCATGGGCTACAACCTTCGCGCCGCAGCCGATTACAAAGTGAATAAAGACATGACGATTGGTGGCCAGGTTGGATATGACACCTTTGGTGATTACAACGAAAGTACCGCGCAACTCTACTTCCGTTACCTGCTGGGGAATAATTAAGCATGAATGACGCGCAGCTTTTGAAATACTTTCAGAGTCAGCAAACGCAACCGGGCTGGTTCTCTCTGCTCCACATCATGATTGAAAGCATGGTGGCGAATGCGGGTGAAGAGGAAAGCCGCCAGTTTCTGGTGCAAATGGGCGACACCTTAGCCGGGCGTTTCCCATTACCTGTCGCAAGAACTGTGGGCGAACTCGAAACACAGATAAATGGCAGGCTCGCCATTTTCAACTGGGGCTATATTGATATTGAGGCCAGCGAAACGGCGATGCTTATTCGCCATATGGCTTTACCTGTCCCTGGCGAAGAAGCGCAGCAGGCTTCCTGGAACAACGCTTTTAGCGCGGTTCTGGAAGGCGTGTACGCCCGTTGGATTCGCGATCAGGGCGGTAAACCGCACGTATCGCTGTGGCGTGAGTCTTCACCGTCGACAACAGTGGTACACTTCAGATATCAAATTAGTCGATGAGGTGCTTCGATGTGGCAGCGATACAAAACGCTGATAGTGGCAATATTCGCTTTGATCTTCAGCCATTACGCGCTGGCTGATGGCGCATGGGATAGCTATAAATCGCGATTTTTAATGCCGGACGGTCGCATCGTCGATACCGGCAATAAAAGCGTCAGTCACACCGAAGGCCAGGGTTTCGCCATGATGATGGCGGTGCTAAACGATGACCGTGACAGTTTCGATAAGATATGGGGCTGGACGCGTACGACCCTGAAAAACCCGGAAAATGGTTTGTTCTACTGGCGCTATAACCCTGTTGAAGCACAACCTATTACCGATAAAAATAACGCCACCGATGGCGATACGTTTATTGCATGGGCGCTGCTAAAAGCCGGGGAAAAGTGGAGCGACAAAGATTATCTCAATGAATCTGATGCCATCACCAAGGCGTTGGTTGCCCATAATGTGATTCGTTTTGCGGGCTACCAGGTGATGCTGCCCGGAGCCAAGGGCTTTAATCTCAACAGTTACGTAAACCTCAACCCTTCCTATTTCATCTTCCCGGCGTGGCAGGATTTTGCTAATCGTAGTCATTTAATGGTGTGGCGAGATTTGATCAACGACGGGCAGAAGCTGCTCGGGAAAATGCAGTTTGGCAATCCGCAGCTTCCCTCTGACTGGGTTTCTTTATATTCCGATGGGCGAACCGTCCCGGCAAAACAGTGGCCAGCTCGTTTTAGCTACGACGCGATTCGCGTCCCGCTTTATGTGTACTGGTTTAACCACAATAGCCCGCAATTACAGGTTTATAAAACCTGGTGGGGGCGTTTCGCGCGTGATAAAACCCCAGCCTGGGTGAATGTCACCACCGGTGATCCGGCGCCTTATATGATGGACGGTGGCTTGCTGGCGGTACGCGATTTAGTGCTGCAACCCGCAAGTGCCGCGCAACCGCAAATCACCGCGCAAGAAGATTATTATTCTGCGAGTTTGAAGATGCTGGTGGGGTTGTCGACGAAGTGAGTTGATGGTTGGTGTCAGCCCTTCACCGCTATATTCGTGGGTGCGGGGCTTAAGATTGATATTCGATCCGAAATCAGAATTGTTATGCTCTTCTCTTTGTGTGTAAATCCTTTATGCCTGTTCATTATTAATAAAGGATATTACTCATGGCGAATTTAACATATTTAACACTTATCGGACAAAAGCAAGGAAAGATCTCTGCGGGTTGTATGTCGCTGGACTCTGTGGGAAATAAAGCACAAATTTCCCATCTGGATCAGATTCTTATTTATGAATTAACTCACGCCATTTCCCGCGATCAAAATGCCTGTCACCACCCGGTTATAATCACCAAACCTATTGATAAATCTTCACCTTTACTTGGCAAGGCTATTTCTGAGAACGAGATTTTGACATGCGATTTCGACGTCTATATGATAAATAAATTTGGTATTAATGAACTGTTCTACAAAATAAAGCTAACTCAAGCCCGAATGACCGATATTCATATGACACTACCCAATAATTTAAGTGACCCTAACGGACAACCGAATGAGGTAATATCACTTTCCTATGAAACCATAACATGGGAACATTGCACCGCAGGAACCAGTGCATATAGTTTGTGGAGTGATCGAGTCTATTAAATATCATTAAAATGAATATTTCAAATTGTAGTCATAAGTTATTTTTATAAATGCAATTTCACGGCAAGGTAAGTTGTCATCATTGAGAGGATGCAATGCTACATTTTGTAATGGACTATGCAAAAAGAGATGTGAAGAGTAAGAGACTAAAACTCAATTGTGGTCGGCTAGGCCAGTTCGATGTATTAAGCGGTCAGGAACCTTATACTAATATCCCAGAATGTTCATTTAAAAGCGGGGCTGCTATCCCTCCGGGTAAATACTGGATCGTTGATCGGCCAGTAGGGATTTTGAAGAATAGGGCAAGAGCGACATTTATTGATTTGTGGAAAAATACATTTATAAGTGGTGAAACGCCCTATCATCAAGACTGGTTTGGTTTATTCAGTGACAAAACAATGAGTAATGAACTCCCTGTTTATAATAAAATAAGAAGTGCTTTTTGCCTGCATCCATTAAATGCTGATGGAAGTGGAGTATCTGAGGGGTGTATTACTTTTTATAGTGTACCTGATTTTTTATTTGTCAGAAGAGCACTGTTACACCAGAAGAAAACTAAAGTGTTTGCAGTTGGTCAAAAGTTAGAAGTTTATGGTGACATTCATGTCATAAATAATCCGACTATCCATGATGACTATAAAAATGGAAATTTACCCGATCCACATAATTTTTTCACAGAGTCTTTAGGTCTTGATGATTATAATAATTTATTGCAAGGAGGCAAAGTGAGCAATCCATTGTTACGAGAGAATGCCTGCTATGGGCAGGCTGCAGATGATTTTCGGACATTTAGAGAACAACATAATAAATCTGAGTCAGATCTAAGAACGGGTGTTTCCATTACCATTATAAAATAGAGCGTAGTCTTGATGAAAATTATTATAAAACCTCCTTTTTTGTTTTTTGGCTTGACGACTTCTATGCTGAGTGTTCTTTCTACAGTTTTTTATTTTAGTGACTTGACTCTATGGGTGTGCACTAAATGGAAACAACAAGCTGATATATTCGATAGGGTCTGCGATTTTTTCCAACTCGGTGTTGCATGTTATTTTTTATATGGTTTTTTGTTCACGCCAGTTTTTTATATTATTATAAATAATATAGCGAATAAGTTTCTTAATGCTAATGAAAAGAAAGAATCTAAAATTAAGCGTTTGTTTGTGCGGTCGTGTTATTACACATTTGTTTATATTATTAGCGTCAGTATAATGTCTTTAGCACTTATGATCCTTATGTGTTTATTACCTCTGGACCTTATGTTTGATGATTTATATCATACCATGAAGAAGGAATACGGTTGGTATAGTGGTGGAGCATATGATTTTAATCCTCTATTCGCTGATTTCTTAATATTTGTGCATACCATTTTACCTCTTTCTATTTGTCATGCCATTTCAAAGACCCTGAGGGAAACCCTTTCTGGAGATCCTTCACCTGAAAATGAGCAGGAATAGAAACGTGTTGTCAGGGTTTTCAACGATTGTCGTTACGATGAAGGATGAGGTTTCCCCATGCCTCTTACTCACCAGAGAATCTTGCTTACAGAATTCCCCTATTCGGCCGCCACAACATCTAAAACCCACCACAATGCAGTATACTCAGCCTGCACAACAATATGTCTATCAGAGCACAGTCATTGCGGAGAGTGAGTTTGCGAGTCAGTCGTTCGTTAACGATTAAACAGATGGCAATGGTGTCAGCCGTTTCCGTGCTGTTTATTTTCATTTTTATCGTGGTTCAGCTTTTCCACTTTGTACAGCAAAGCCGCTACGATACAGCCAGCCAGATGGAGAAAATCGCCCATTCGGTGCGTATTCCGCTGTCTGCTGCGATCCTGAAAGCGGATATTCCACAGGCTGAATCCATCCTGAATCAAATTCAACCGTCCGGCATTATCAGCCGGGCAGACGTGGTATTGCCGAACCAGTTCCAGGCATTACGCCAGAGCTTTGCGCCTGAGCGCCCAATTCCGATGTGGATTGCTCGCCTGTTTGAGCTGCCGGTTCAAATTTCGTTGCCGTTGTATTCCCTGGAGCGCCCGGCAAATCCGCAGCCGCTGGCTTACCTTGTGCTGCAAGCGGATTCCTGGCGGATGTACAAATTCATCATCAGCACCATTTCAACATTGCTGACGACTTATCTCTTGTTGGCGCTGATTTTGTCGGTTGCTATTAGCTGGTCTATTAACCGTTTGATCGTGCATCCGATACGAAATATTGCCCGTGAGATAGACAACCTTAGCCCGCACGATGCGGCGAGCCATCAACTCAAATTACCCGCGCTGCATCACGATGATGAAATCGGCATGCTGGTGCGCAGCTATAACCGTAACCAGCAGATGACGCTGCGTTTGCATGATGAAATGAGCGCCATGAGCACGCGTCATGTGGTTTCAGAGCTGCCCAATAAAGCGCTGTTGCTGGCGTTGCTCGAACAGCTTACGGCGGATGATAAAAAAAGTGCGCTGATTGTGATTGCCAGCGAAACCTTGCAGGATGCCGCGGGCGTGCTCAACGAAGAGCAACGAGAAATGCTGTTGCTGACGCTGGTCGAAAAAATCAAAAGCGTGCTACCACCAAATATGGTGCTGGCGCAACTTAGCGGCAACGACTTCGGGATTATCGCGCATGGTGTGCAAGATGCCTGGGCTGCTATGGCGCTGGCAAAGCAAATTCTCGCGGTGCTTAACGAAAAATTACCGATTCAGTCAATCTCTCTTAAACCGACGGCGAGCATCGGAATTGCGATGTATCTCGGTGGTTTGACGGCAGAACAGCTGTATCGTCGTGCGGTATCGGCCGCATTTTCAGCGCGTCGCCACGGTAAAAATCAGATTCAATTCTTTGACCCGGAACAGATGGAAATCGCGCAGCGCCATTTGACGCAGGAGCACGATTTACTGACCGCATTAGACAACCAGCAATTTGCGATTTGGCTCCAACCCCAGGTCAATATGCGTACCCGCGAAGTGGTGAGTGCAGAAGTTTTACTGCGCATGCAGCAGCCGGATGGGTGCTGGGCGCTGCCAGAGGGTTTGATTGCGCGTATTGAAGATTGCGGGTTGATGTTCACGATTGGCAACTGGGTGCTTGAAGAGTCTTGCCGCGTGCTGGCGGGTTGGCAAAGTCAGGGCATCACCATGCCGCTGTGTGTGAACATCTCGGCGCACCAATTGCTGCATGAAGAAATGGGGTCGTCGCTACTGGAGTTACTGGTGCGTTACCGCATTCAGCCAGGCATGTTGATCCTTGAAGTCACTGAAAGCCATCGTATTGATGACCCGAAAAAAGCGATCAGTGTTTTGCGCCCGCTGCGTAAAGCCGGGGTCAGAATTGCGCTGGATGATTTTGGCATGGGTTACGCAAGCCTGCGCCATTTGCATCATCTGAAAGCGCTGCCGGTCGATGTCCTGAAGCTCGACAAGAGCTTTGTTGACGGCCTGCCCGACGACAACGCAATGGCGGGTGTGATTATCGGTATGGCGAAAACGCTGGGCCTGAAACTGGTGGCTGAAGGGATTGAGAACCAGGCGCAATGCGACTGGTTATTAAGCGAAGGCGTGACGCTGGCGCAGGGATATTTATTCTCCAGAGCGCTGACACTTAAAGAATTTGATGCGCGATATTTATCGACCACTCAGCAGTAAATCATTTGTTGCAAATGTTATTAAGCTGGCGCGAGTCAGTTCAATAATTTAACAATTTTGTTTACAAATTAGCGCTGTATCACTTTTGGGTGTTTTTGTGGGTGTTATTTTTGGTGCCGCAGATCGAAAGGTTTGCGGAATCTTCACCTCTCAAGGACACCCTATGAAACTCTCTCTTTTCAAAAGCCTCTACTTTCAGGTTCTGACGGCAATCGCTATCGGTATCTTGCTGGGACATTATTACCCAGAGTTAGGCGCGCAGATGAAACCCCTCGGCGATGCGTTCGTTAAACTGATTAAAATGATTATCGCCCCGGTTATCTTCTGCACAGTTGTGACGGGCATCGCGGGCATGGAAAGCATGAAAGCCGTGGGCCGCACCGGTGCGGTGGCACTGCTTTACTTTGAAGTTGTCAGCACCATTGCGCTTATCATCGGCCTGATTGTGGTTAACGTCGTTCAGCCTGGTGCGGGGATGAACGTTGACCCGGCAACGCTTGATGCTAAAGCGGTGGCGATATATGCCGAACAGGCGCAACAACAGGGCGTGGTCGCATTCTTGCTCGATGTGATTCCGGGCAGCGTGATTGGCGCATTTGCCAGCGGCAACATTCTGCAAGTGCTGCTGTTCGCGGTTCTGTTTGGTTTTGCACTGCACCGCCTGGGCCACAAAGGCCAGTTGATTTTCAACGTCATTGAAAGCTTCTCGCAGGTCATTTTCGGCATCATCAATATGATCATGCGCCTCGCGCCAATTGGTGCTTTCGGTGCCATGGCGTTTACCATCGGCAAGTACGGTGTCGGCTCGCTGGTTCAGCTCGGCCAGTTAATCATCTGCTTCTACATCACCTGTATTTTGTTTGTCGTGCTGGTGCTGGGTTCTATCGCGAAGGTGACGGGTTTCAGCATCTTCAAATTCATTCGCTACATCAAAGAAGAACTGCTGATTGTGCTGGGCACTTCTTCTTCTGAGTCCGCACTGCCAAGAATGCTCGATAAAATGGAAAAGTTGGGCTGCCGCAAATCGGTGGTCGGACTGGTGATCCCGACGGGTTATTCGTTCAACCTCGATGGCACCTCCATTTACCTGACGATGGCGGCGGTGTTTATCGCGCAGGCCACCAACAGCCATATGGATATCTTCCATCAAATCACGTTGCTGGTGGTGTTGCTGCTCTCCTCTAAAGGGGCGGCGGGCGTAACCGGAAGCGGCTTCATCGTGTTGGCAGCGACTATCTCGGCGGTGGGGCATTTACCGGTTGCAGGGCTTGCGCTGATTCTCGGTATCGACCGCTTTATGTCTGAAGCACGTGCGCTGACCAACCTGGTCGGTAACGGCGTGGCGACTGTCGTTGTGGCGAAATGGGTGAAGCAGTTGGATGAAAAACAGCTGACCGAAACCCTGAATAATCCACATTCCGCGAAAAAAGTGAGCGAAGTCTCTTCTTAATCCCTTCCAATTGCCCACAGCGACTTGCCCTTGCTGTGGGCTACTGCGCATAATTGACCCTTGTGCCATTTTCTTTGGCGTTTTTTTCATTTTTAAAGTGACGTTTTCGCGAAGTTGCGGTCAAACGGAGTGGTGATACGTCGCCTGTGGTGGCTATATTGCGTAATGCTATGTCGCCATTACACTTTTTAATCAGGATTGTTTTCCAGGGGTTAACATGCAGGGCACCAAAATTCGACTCTTAGCTGGCGGATTGCTGTTGGTCGCCGCCGCCAGTAATGTGCAGGCAGAAGCACTTCAGCCCGATCCAGCCTGGCAGCAAGGTACGCTTGCCAATGGTTTTCAATGGCAAGTCCTGGCCACACCTCAGCGCCCGAGCGATCGCATTGAAATTCGTCTGATGGTGAATACTGGCTCATTGACAGAGACCAACCAGCAGAGCGGCTACAGCCACTTTTTACCACGTCTGGCGCTGACCCAAAGCGGCAGCTTGCAGCCTTTACAGGCGCGTTCTTTATGGCAGCAAAGTGTGGACCCGAAGCGTCCACTGCCACCGGTTATTGTCTCCTATGACTACACGCTGTTTAATCTCAGCCTGCCAAATAACCGCAATGATTTACTCAAAGAAGCCCTGACTTATCTTTCCGACAGCAGCGGCAAAATGGCGATTACCCCAGAAACGGTAAACGTTGGGCTGCAAACTCAGGATATGGTCGCCACCTGGCCGATGGACACCAAAGACAACTGGTGGCGCTATCGTCTGCAAGGCTCCACGCTGCTGGGCCATGACCCAGCAGAAGATCTCAAGCAGCCTGTCGATAGCGAGCAGCTGAAAGCGTTCTACCAGAAATGGTACACCCCAGATGCGATGACGCTGATTGTGGTGGGTAACGTCGACAGCCGCAGCGTTGCCGATCAAATCAATAAAACGTTTGGCACCTTAACCGGTAAACGTGAAACGCCTGCACCGGTCGCGACACTTTCTCCGCTGAAACGGACTCCCGTCAGTTTAATGACTGACAGCGTGCGTCAGGACCGGCTTTCGCTGACGTGGGATAACGCCTGGACGCCGATTCGTGAATCTTCCGCGCTGCTGCGTTACTGGCGTGCCGATCTCGCGCGTGAGGCGCTGTTCTGGCATGTGCAGCAAAATCTCAGCAAGCAGAATATCCAGGATTTAAATCTCAGCTTCGATTGCCGCGTGCTGTATCAGCGTGCGCAATGCGGCATCAACCTGGAATCGCCAAATACCAAACTGGACGCGAATCTGGCGACGGTTGGGAAAGAGTTGGTGAGCGTGCGTGATAAAGGGCTGTCGCAAGAAGAGTTCGATGCTTTGATTACCCGGAAAAAGGCCGAGCTGGCTGGGCTGTTCGCCACGTACGCGCGGACTGATACCGATGTGCTAATTGGCCAGCGTTTGCGTTCGTTGCAAAACCAGGTGGTAGATATTGCGCCGGAACAGTACCAGAAGCTGCGCCAGGACTTCCTCAACAGCTTGACTCTGAGCGGGTTGAATCAGGATTTGCGCCAGCAATTGTCGCAAGAAATGGCGTTAGTGTTGCTGCAACCGAAAGGTGAACCTGAGTACAACATGAAGGATCTGCAAGCGACGTGGGATAAAGTGATGGTTCCGTCTAAGGCGCTTCCGTTAACGGATGAACCTAAGCAGGACGTGTCGGATATTCCGCCAGCGCAATAACATTTGCCCTCACCCTAACCCTCTCCCACAGGAGAGGGAATTGCTCGGTTTTCTCCCTCTCCTAAGAGGGAGAGGGCCGGGGTGAGGGGTGTTATTACTTCGGCATCGCGTCTTTAGGAATGATCGCGCCGCGATACTGAATCACGGTGCTCGCAGTCAAATGCCCGCGTTTCGCCGCTTCTTCTGCACTGCCGCCCGTCAAACGCACCGCCAGATAACCCGCGCTGAAAGAATCACCCGCCGCAGTGGTATCAATGACTTTTTCTTTCGGTAATTTAACCGCTGGCACTTCTAAGGTTGATTCGCCCTGAATCGCCACCAGGCAAGAATCCGCGCCACGTTTAATAACCACTTCACGCACGCCAGCCGCTTGAGTACGGTGAATGACTTCTTCAACCGGCTTCTCGCCCCACAGCAAATCTTCGTCATCCAGCGTCAGGAAGGCGATGTCGGTGCAGGCCAGCATCTGCTGATAAACCTGTTGCGTCTCTTCACGGCTCGCCCACAGGCGCGGACGGTAGTTGTTATCGAAGATAACTTTGCAGCCATTAGCGCGGCACTGAGTCAGCAGCGCCATCAGTTTTTCACGGCTTGCCGCGTTCAGAATCGCCAGGCTAATGCCGCTCAGATACAAGTAGTCGAACTGCGCCAGTTCGGAACAAATCGCCTGCGCCTGGTCGCTCTCCAGCCAGAAACGGGCTGCGGCTTCGTTGCGCCAGTAATAGAAAGTACGCTCGCCGGTTGAGTCGGTTTCGATGTAATACAGGCCCGGCAGACGGTGCTCCAGGCGCTGTGTCAGTTCGGTGTGAACATTTTCTTGCTGCCACGCGTCGAGCATTTGTTGGCTGAAGTTATCTTCACCCAGAGCCGTAACGTAATGGACTTCAAGATCGTCAGCATTAACCTGACGAGCGATATAAACGGAAGTGTTAAGGGTATCGCCACCAAAGCCGCGGCTAACTTCCGCACCTTTTTGCGACAGTTCAATCATACATTCACCGATGACGGCGATTTTGCGCGTTGGCATAGCAGTAGACCTGAATTAATGAAATTACCGCTAGTTTGATGGGCGGCTAAAAACGAGTCAAACAATTTAAAACGATGTTTCGGAAAACTTTGAGCTAAGGCAGTTTATGAGGGATGTGAAGCAACTCTCCTTCATTGCGGTTGTACTGAAAGCGAACATAAAGTTCTCATGCGCCACGCCGATAACTTGACGATGAGCCATCCGAGTTATCAAGGTAAACAGGACGTACATGATGAAGTTTAAGCAGATCACTCACCGGCTTAATACGCTTGAAGCGAGTGTCGAAAGTTTGCAGGAACGGCGGTTCTGGCTGCAATGCCAGCGGCAGTATACTTTCCAGCCGATCTATAAAATCGACGGTCATTTAATGGCGATAGAGCTGCTGACGGTGGTCACTCACCCGGACGAACCAGAAATTCGTATTCCACCGGATCGCTACTTCACGTCCATATCCAGCCGCTCACGCTTGATGGTTATCGAAGAGCAACTGAATCTGCTGGCCGAATGGGAATCTATTTTCCTCGGTTATGACATTCTGGCCTCGGTCAATGTGGATGGCCCGACGCTGCTGGCGATGAAGCTACATCAGCCCATTCTGGCGCTCATCAATAAAATGCCATGGGTGCGTTTTGAACTGGTTGAACACATCACCCAACCGCAAGCCGTGACGCTCGCCGGAATGCACGAGTTTGGCCCGCTCTGGCTTGATGATTTTGGTACAGGCGTTGCCAACTTCTCGGCACTCAGCGAAATGCGTTATGACTACATCAAAGTTGCCCGTGATTTGTTCATCATGCTGCGCACTAGCGACGAAGGCCGCAATTTATTCACCATGTTGCTGCAACTGATGAACCGCTACTGCAAAGGCGTCATTGTTGAAGGTGTGGAGACGGAGGCGGAATGGCGTGACGTACAAGAATCACCCGCATTTGCCGCGCAAGGCTATTTTCTTTCTCGCCCCATCCCCTTTGAACAGTTGGAAAATGTGCTAACTCGCCTCTCCTGATGCCGTTTTGGCCCCGCTCAACTATCTTTAGTTAAAGCGAGCCACATCAGGAAAGGGTGAAAGGCATGACTAAAACTGGAAAAATTGTTAGCGGTGTCGTCGGGGTTTTATTGTTGTTGGTTGTGGTGGCAATCATTGTGATTGCGACGTTTGACTGGAATCGGCTCAAACCGACCATCAACCAAAAAGTCTCGACAGAACTTAACCGCCCGTTCGCTATTCGTGGCGATTTAGGCGTGGTTTGGGAACGAAACAAAGAAGAAACGGGCTGGCGCAGTTGGGTGCCCTGGCCGCACGTTCATGCCGAAGATATTATTCTCGGCAACCCACCTGAAATCCCTGAAGTAACCATGGTGCATCTGCCGCGCGTTGACGCGACACTGGCCCCGCTCGCGTTACTCACCAAAACCGTCTATATCCCATGGATTAAGCTCGTGCAGCCCGATGCGCGAATTATTCGCCTTTCAGAAAAGAACAATAACTGGACGTTTAATTTAGCCTCAGACGGAAATAAAGATCCCAACCAGCCGCCGTCGGCCTGGTCATTCAAAGTGGACAATATTCTGTTCGATAAAGGCCGCATCGCGGTTAACGACAAAGTCACGAAAGCGGATATTGAAATCCTTGTCGACCCGCTGGGCAAACCCTTGCCGTTTAGCGAAGTCGATGGTAAGAAACCCACGGGCAAAGATGCGGCAAAAGCCGCAGATTATGTCTTTGGCCTGAAAATGAAAGGCCGTTATAACGGCGCGCCGCTCGAAGGCAGCGGCAAAATTGGCGGAATGTTAGCGCTGCGCAGCGAAGGCGAAACCGCCTTCCCGGTGCAGGCAGATGTGCATTCCGGCAATTCCCGTGTGGCGTTCATTGGCACCATAAACGATCCGATGAAAATGGGCGGCGTCGATTTACAGCTTAAATTTTCCGGCGATTCACTGGGCAATCTTTATGATTTAACCGGCGTGCTGTTGCCGGACACGCCGCCGTTTGAAACGGATGGACACCTGCTGGCAAAAATCGACACCGAAAAAGGCTCGGTATTCCGCTACCAGAACTTTAACGGGCGCATTGGCGACAGCGACATTCACGGCTCGCTCACCTATTCGCAAGGCAAACCGCGCCCGAAACTGGAAGGCGATCTCGAGTCTAAACAGCTTCGTCTGGCGGATTTAGGCCCGCTAATTGGCGTGGACTCGGGCAAAGGCGCGCAACAGAGCAAACAGTCTGAGCAGGCTAAGGGCGAGAAAACGAATCAGCCCGCCGACAAAGTTTTGCCGTATGACCGCTTTGAAACCGATAAATGGGACGTGATGGATGCCGACGTGCGCTTTAAAGGCGGACGTATCGAACACAGTGGCACGCTGCCACTGAGTAATTTATCCACACATGTGATTTTGAAAAATGCTGACCTGCGGCTCCAGCCGCTGAAATTCGGTATGGCGAACGGCACCATCAGCGCCAATATCCATCTCGAAGGTGACAAAAAGCCGATGCAGGGGCGAGCGGATATTCAGGCGCGGCGTTTGCAGCTCAAGCAACTGATGCCAAAAGTGGAGTCGATGCAGAAAACGCTCGGTGAGCTAAACGGCGATACGGAGTTGCGCGGGCGCGGAAACTCCATTGCCGAACTTTTGGGCAGCAGCGATGGCAACCTGAAACTGCTGATGAACGACGGGCTAATCAGCCGCAACCTGATGGAAATCGTCGGTTTAAACGTCGGGAATTACATCGTCGGGCAAATCTTTGGTGATGACGAAGTGCGGATTAACTGTGCGGCGGCAAACCTTGATTTACGTAATGGCGTGGCGACTCCGCGTATCTTTGCCTTTGATACTGAAAATTCGCTGATTAACGTTACCGGGACGACGAACTTTAAAAGTGAGCGGCTCGATTTAACCATCGATCCAGAGAGCAAGGGGATTCGTATCATTACGCTGCGATCGCCGCTGTATGTGCGCGGTACGTTCAAGAACCCGGATGCCGGTGTGAAAGCCGGGCCGTTGATTGCGCGCGGTGCGGTTGCGGCAGCTCTGGCGACGCTTGTCACGCCAGCCGCCGCACTGTTGGCGCTAATCTCACCTTCCGAGGGCAGCGACAATCAGTGCAGCCGTATTTTGGGGCAGATGAAGAAGTAACACCCTCACCCTAACCCTCTCCCCTCAGGAGAGGGGGATCGTTCGGTTTTCTCCCTCTCCTGAGGGAGAGGGCCGGGGTGAGGGGAAATAAACTACAGCGACAAATGACGCGTCTCTTTCGACACTAACAGCGCAACCAGCGTAATCGCTGACATCGCCGCCAGATACAAACCGACATAGAACAAACCGTAATTCGCCTGCAACCAGGTGGCGATATACGGTGCCACAGACGCGCCCAGAATCGAGGCCACGTTATAGGAGAACGACGCCCCGGTATAACGCACTTCGGTTGGGAACAGCTCTGGCAGCAATGCCCCCATCGGGCCGAACGTTAAGCCCATCAGGCTCAGACCAATCAGCAGGAATGCCATCACCAGAGTTGGATTACCAGAGCCTAACAGCGGCTGGAACACGGCCAGAGCAAAGACAATCATCAGGCTGGTGATCACAATCATGCATTTACGGCGGCCAAACTTATCCGCCAGATAACCGGCAATAGGCACCATCACACCAAACCCGATCACCGCCATCATCAGCATCCACAGCACATCGTTGCGCGAGAAACCGAGGCCAACTGGTACAGCGGCGGTGCTGAACGTCATGGAGTAAACGGTCATGATGTAGAACAGCGTGTATGTCGCCAGCATGATAAATGTGCCGATAATCGTCGCTTTCAGGTGTTTAGTCAGCAGCGTACCCATCGGCACTTTCACCTGTTTACCGGCTTTGGCAATTTTGGCGAAAACCGGGGTTTCATGCAGCGAAACACGCACATACAGGCCGATAATCACCAGCACTGCCGAGAGAATAAACGGTACGCGCCAGCCCCAACTCATGAACTGTTCGTCGGTCAGCAACCAGGAAAGCAGCAGGAAGGTACCGTTGGCAAAGAAGAAACCGATGGGTGCGCCCAACTGTGGGAACGAACCATACAGCGCACGTTTGCGCGGTGGTGCGTTCTCGGTTGCCAGCAATGCCGCGCCACCCCATTCACCGCCCAGACCCAAACCTTGTCCGAAGCGAGCTAATGCGAGCAGCATGGGAGCCAGAACGCCAATACTTTCGTAGCTCGGCAGCAGGCCGATAACGACGGTGGAAACACCCATCGTCAGAAGTGATGCCACCAGTGTCACTTTGCGGCCTACGCGGTCGCCAAAGTGGCCAAATAACGCGGAGCCAATCGGGCGAGCCACAAAGGCAATGGCGAAGGTAGCCAGCGACTGTAGCGTGGCTGCTGTCGGGTCGCCCTGCGGGAAGAAGATATGCGGGAAAACGATAACCGCTGCAGTGGCATAAATATAGAAATCGAAGAATTCGATAGCGGTGCCGACGAGCGAGGCTACGACGACTTTTCCGCGTGAGTTGACAGGCGTTGCGTCTGTTTCGGTATTGATTGAATTTGCGATGGTGGCTTGCATAGATTTTTCTTATTTATAGCGAACGAAGGGCCATATTACGCACAGCAAATAGGGCATTTCAACGCACGCTTGTTCATCGCGCTGTGCGATTAACGAGCAATAAGAGGATAATTTCTAGTCCAGAAGAGAAGTGTCTACGTCGTGCTTCTCATATTTAAAAATTCAGTGAATAAAACTGCTTTTAGGTTAAATAAAAGTTACAGGCTGGATTTATGTGCTGGGCCGTTGCTTTCTCCTTCTCCTGGGGGAGAAGGTTGGGATGAGGGCGAGCCATTGAAACATACCATCCTCACCCCAGCCCTCTCCCTGAGGGAGAGGGGGATCAACTATGTGTTTTACCCGGCATTCTCGGGTCATCTTTGTATTGTGCGGTGGCTATCCACGCGGCACAAAACAGCGTCAGACGGGCGAAGAAGTAGAAGAACGCCATCAAACCTAAAACGGAACCAAATGCAGCACCAGACGGTGAACTGACCAGTTTTGGCAGGCTGTAAGTCATGATGATTTTGATAACCTCAAAACCAATTGCCGCAATCAATGTGCCACGAATCAGTGCTTTCTTGCGTGGGCGGTGGCGCGGAAGACGCCAGAAAATCCAGAAGAACAGCAGGTAGTTAGCAACAATGGAGATTGCTAACCCGACTAAATGCCAAACCGGTTTTAACCATTCGATACCGTCCAGATGCAAAAGAGTGATCAGGAATGCCTGGGCTGAACCGGCAACTGACGTGATAGAAAGCGTCACAATCAGCGCGACCAATAAACCTATTAGCGACACTAAATCACGCAGATACTTTACCCAAAATTTCTCCTGATCTTGTGGATTCCTTTCCCACTTATCCCGCGACTGAGCACGCACAGCTTCACGCAAATTGCCCATCCAATTAATACCGGAATAGAGCGCAATCAGCAGGCCGACCAGGCCAACGGTTGTACGCTGTTGCACCGCAGTATTGATGGTGTTCTTCAGCGTGGCGGCAAGTGTTGGCTCGCTAACGTTGGTGAGGATTTTTTCGAAAATCTCTTCGAGCAGTGTGGGGTGTGAGGCGAGGATATAACCGGCGGCGGCGAACGCTACCATCAAAATCGGAATCAGAGACAGGAATGAAAAATAGGTGATGGCTGCGCCAAACTGATTGCCCATGCGGTCATTAAACCGCTCGGTGGCACGTAAAAGATGTGCGACCATCGGGCGTTTCGCGGCTTTATTGACACCGGCAATCGTATGATTAACCGTCTCATTTTTTGTCTTGATATTGACCAACGGCTCCGATTCATCGGGGTTCTCAGGCGCGGCAGGTTCGGATTTAGGTTGCGTCTGAAATTTGGCGACAGGCTCATAATCGAGCGATTCAGTTGGGCGTTTCTCGCTATTATCCGATGTAGTCATCAGGTTATTTTTTCCTTTAGATAAAACAAGCTCTTCACGAAATTATAGCCTGGTGCTAATCGACATACCCTTTAACCAATCCCGTCAGCCACTCCATAAACAAATGAACGCGACGCGAAAGGTTACGACGATGCGGATAAAGCAGCGAAACGGGCATCGGTTCGGCGCGATATTGCGGCAGGATCTCCACCAGTTTTTTACTCTTAAGCAGGTCTTTTACACCGATGCGTGGCACCTGAATAATCCCCAGCCCGGCCAGGCACGCAGCCTGATATGTCTCCGTGCTGTTCACCGTTATCACGCCACCCGTTTTTATCCAGCGGGTATTTTTGTCCTGCCATACTTCAAACCCCTGCGGGCGGCTGCCGAGATTGAGCGCGTAATGCACGACGGCGTGCGAGGCTAAATCATCAAGGCTTTCCGGATAACCGAAACGCGCCAGATAATCCGGGCTGGCGCAGTTAATTAAGGTGAGTTTCCCGAGTGGCCGCGCCACCAGGCCTGAGTCTTTGAGCTGCCCGACGCGCACCACGCAGTCGAACCCTTCGCGCACCACATCAACCATGCGATCGCTGCTGCTGAGTTCAAGTTCAATGCCAGGGTATTGCTGCAAAAATGCCGGGAGCCTCGGGATAACGAGGTTTTTAGCCACGCCAACGGGCATATCCACGCGTAATCGGCCGCTGACACTTTTGGGATCCTGCAAAAAAAGCCCGTCCAGCTCGTCGATATTCGCCAGCAAGTCACGACAGCGCTCGTAATACACCATGCCGTCTTGTGTCAGCTGCACTCGTCGCGTCGTTCGATGTAATAACCTTGTTCCTAGAATGCCTTCTAGCGCCTGAATTTGGCGCGATACGCTACCTTTAGGAAGGCCCAGAGTATCGGCGGCGCGGGAGAAACTCTCCAGTTCTGCCACTCTGATGAACAGTTGCATTGCGTGTATTTTATCCACTTTATTTCCACATTGTTGTTGTGAGTGAAACAGTGATGCGCAACCAGCACTCTTTATTGATCTTGTAGCAGCTAATAAGCTTCACCTCAATCACCTGACAGCCATCAAAGGGGCAAATCATGAGTCAAACAATCGCATTAGTGACCGGCGGCAGCCGTGGATTAGGTAAAAACGCAGCATTGAAACTGGCTGCGCGTGGCGTGAACATTATTCTGACTTACAACAGCAAGCAGCAAGAAGCGCGGGATGTGGTTCGTGAAATTGAGCTAATTGGCGTGAAAGCCGTGGCAATTCAATTGAATGTCGCCGATAGCGCGGGTTTTGCTGCGTTTGCTCAGGAAGTGAAGCAACAACTGCACGACGTATGGCAACGCGATTCTTTTGATTATTTATTGAACAACGCAGGAACTGGCCTTGATGCGCTGTTCGAAAAAACAACAGAAGAACAATTTGATGATTTAATGAACATCCATTTGAAGGGGCCATTCTTCCTGACCCAACACCTGTTGCCACTGATTAAAAACGGCGGGCGAATCCTCAACGTTTCTACCGGGCTGACACGTTTTGCGTTGCCGGGCAAAGCGGCTTATGCCGCGATGAAAGGCGCAATGGAAGTGCTGACTAAATACCAGGCCAAAGAGCTCGGAGCGCGTGGGATTTCGGTAAACATTATTGCGCCGGGTGCCATCGCGACTGATTTCGGCGGTGGTGTGGTGCGCGACAACGAACAGGTTGCCAATGCTATTGCGGCGCAAACTGCGCTGGGGCGCGTGGGGCAGCCGGATGATATCGGCAATGCCATTGCTGTACTTCTCAGCGATGAGAGCGGCTGGATGAACGCGCAGCGCATTGAAGTTTCTGGTGGCATGTTCTTATAAGGATATCCAGGTTTGATGCCGGATGACGCTGCGCTTATCCGGCCTACAAGACCGTCGTCGTAGGGTGGATAAGCGCCAGCGTCATCCACCGTGTTTTATTTAAATTCTTTGCGCAGCAAACCGAAAATCCAGTCGTCTTGCCAGGCATCGCCCAGAAAATAGTTTTCTCTTAGAATGCCTTCCTGTTTAAAGCCCACCTTTTCCAACGTCTTTTTAGAACCGATATTCCCGACGGTAACTGTCGCGGTCAGCCTGCGCATCCGGCACTTTTCGAACGCAAATTTGCATACCGCATGAAGCGATTCAAATCCGTAGCCCTGCCCGTGAAACACGGGATCAAGAATAAAACCCACTTCCGCCATCTCGTCATCGCTACGCACAAAACCGGTGAAACCCATCGGCACGCCGCTGTGTTTATCGCGCATAACAAGGCAAAGCCAGTGGCGGCTGTGAATTTCCCAGCGCACCAGGCGAGCATTAAAAATTTGGCGAATCTCAGCTTCCTGTCGATTATCTGAAACATAACGCATGACGTCGGGGTCTTGCTGCAAGCGCAAGAATAATGGCCATTCTTGTTCGGTAATTTGCGTTAAATTGAGTCTGGAAGTCACGAGTGGAAACATGGTTTTTAGTCCACGATAAACAGCGTTGCGCCGATAGCCGTTGATGAACGATGTGGTTCGGCGTTATCCGCCACCTGATAACTCATGCCGGGTTTTAAGGTAAACAAGCGCCCATCTTCCAGCTCAGTCTGTAACTCTCCCGCCAGGCAAAATAAGACATGGCCTTTATGGCACCAGTGATCCGCAAGATATCCGGCGGTGTACTCCACCATGCGCACCCGGATTTCCCCAAACTGTTGTGTGCGCCACAACGCTTTCCCGGTGATGCCCGGATGTTCGGTGGGGGTGAGTGTAGTCCAGTCGGTCGTATTAAAAGGCAGGTCAGTAATGCGCATGGTTTTCCTTATTATTTTTGCAGGTGTCCTCTAATTGATATCAGCAAAAAAATAACGGCGCCATATTTACGCGCCGTTATTGAGAGTTATTTCCAGTGTGATATGTCATCCGTCGTCAGCCCAATATCTTTTAATTGTTCTTTGCTCAGCCCCTTTAAAGTGCGCTCTGTCTGGCGCAGTAACCTTCTTTGGCGGAAATATTGGTAAATCATCACAAAGCCATAAAAAGGCCGGCGTGGTCTGTTTTCTTCAAAGCCCATGGTGTTGCTCCTCATCGTGTCGATGGGAACAATCATGCGCCGCCATACAGATCGTAGGCAGACGCAAATATAACTTTTATTTAACATACAGACGCGCTAAAACAAGATCTGAGTGGGGGATTCTCCGCCATTCTGTACTGGTTTTTCCGTCTGTATGGTGAATTGAGAGGATACAGCATGACGCGCTACCAACATCTTGCCACTTTGCTGGCAGAACGCATCGAACAAGGGTTGTATCGCAGTGGGGAACGCTTGCCATCGGTGCGCAACCTGAGTAGCGAACACGGCGTCAGTATCAGCACTGTACAGCAGGCTTATCATATTCTTGAAGACCGCCAGCTTATTTCTCCGCAACCGCGCTCCGGCTATTTTGTTACGCCGCGCAAATCATTGCCGCCTGTGCCTGCGTTGACTCGTCCTACGCAGCGTCCGGTAGAAATTACTCAGTGGGATGCGGTGCTTGAACAGCTCACCGGCAGGGAAGATGGCGGCAGCATCGCGTTTGGCAGTGGATTCCCGGACGTGACCCATTCAACGATTAAACCGTTGTGGCGTGAAATGGGCCGTATTGTGCAATATCAGGAAGCCGAAGTTTTGGGCTATGACTGTATTAACGGTAAGCGCGTGCTGCGCGAACAAATTGCACGTCTGATGCTCGATAGCGGTTGTGTCGTCACGCCGGATGACATTGTTGTCACCACCGGTTGCCATGAAGCCCTGTCGATTGCGATTCGTGCGGTGTGCGAGGCGGGAGATATTGTGGCAGTTGAGTCGCCTTGTTTCCACGGCACCATGCAAATGCTGCGTGCATTTGGCATTAAAGTGATTGAAATACCAACGGATTCTGAAACGGGGATTAGTGTTGAAGCCCTTGAACTGGCGCTGGAACAGTGGCCAATCAAAGCGGTGATTTTGGTTCCTACGTGCAACAATCCGCTCGGGTTTATCATGCCCGATGCGCGTAAAAAAGCGGTGCTGAACCTGGCGCAACGCTTTGATATCGCCATCATTGAAGATGATGTTTACGGCGAGCTGGCGTATGAATATCCGCGGCCGATGACAATAAAATCGCTCGATGTCGATGGACGCGTGTTGTTGTGCAGTTCATTTTCCAAAACGTTAGCGCCGGGTTTGCGGGTGGGCTGGATTGTGCCGGGGCGCTATTTTGACCGCGCGATGCATATGAAATATATCGTGACCGGCAGCACTACGACCTTTACGCAAATGGCGGTCGCTGAATTTGTGCGTAACGGCCATTACCATCGCCATCTGCGGCGTATGCGCCAACACTATCAACGTAATCTCGACATTTTCACCTGCTGGGTGCGCCACTATTTCCCGTGCGGTATTTGTGTTTCTCGTCCGCAAGGCGGTTTCCTGATGTGGATAGAGCTACCGGAACACATTGATATCGTGCCGATTATTGAAACACTGCGTGAGCACAATATTCGGATTGCGGTGGGGTCACTGCTTTCCGCTTCCGGGAAATATCGCAACTGTATGCGCCTGAACTACGCGCTGCCATTCAATGATGCGACCGAAACCGCGCTGCGAAAATTGGGCGAGGTGATCAGCGATATTTTTGAAAATGGTTAATTTCCCTGGTCTTTTATCGCCATTGCTTCCACTCCGGCTACGCTAACATTCTGTGCAATGGCGTCGTGACTCGCGCCTTATTCAAAAAGGAAAATCATGACCAGCGCTGCACAGTTGCTGATGCGGGAAAAGTTCGAGACTTGCCTGAGTGTGATTCGCCAGGCGTCATTGCAAATCCTGCCACTTCTTACAATCAAAGCCGCCGAAGGGAAAGATCCCCAATGGTTTTTTCAACAGCTCGAACAAGCCAGACAGGTGCTTGGAAGCTGGATGGCGGTGGCAAAACGCTTAAATCTTAATGACGCCGAAATCTCGCATTTCACGCTGTTGCTGCGCCATTTGCAGCAACTGGTGCCGGAGTATGAAAGCGGCCAGGAAGTCAGTCACAATCAGCTCATCGCGGCGTTACGTTTTGTCAGTTATCTCGAGCATGTACGGGCAAAGCAGCCGCTGCTCGGGTATTTGAGTGAAATTGAAAGTAACGACGACGCCCGGCAGCAGAAAGCGGCACGCCAGATGTGCGCGCTGGAGTTGATGCTCAAAGGCCTGGTCAATCAAAGCTATCCGAGCCAGGCGAATCTGGTGCATAAACTCAAATCGCAATTTGGCGCAGATTGCGTGCGCCGTTGGCTGAAGAATGGCGATCGGGGCGATATTCTCAGCGGAATGCGTTTTAGTGAGTTGGCATTAATGGTGGTTGATAAAAAAGAGTACGCCAACCATTACGCCGGATTGTTTCAGGACTCCGCACACCTGAGTTTGCTCATTGAACCACGCAAAACGCTGCAAACTTTTCTCGATGATGTACGCGAAATTCGCAACGATCTGGTGGCGCAAAAGACATTAACCTCGGTACAGCTCGCTTTGCTTGAGAGTTATCACCAGGAAAGCACGGCGGCTATTCAGCGGGCGTTTGATGAAGGGCGAGCGAAAGTGAACCCGGCGGCGTTGCTGGCGGTAGAGGATGCCGCATTGCAGGATTATCTCGCCCAGGCGCGCAAAAAATATCAGGCCATGGGCCGCGATAGCGAAGAAGTGCGTGATGCCATCGAACGCCCCGACTCACACAAAGCCAAAAGCAAACAGGACACTGGCGAAACCTTGCGCATGGTTCTGTGGTGCGTGGCCGGTGTTACGGCCCTTAGCGCGGCTATTTTCGGTATGTATTATCTGAGCGATGTCACCAATAAGCCTGCCGAGGCGAAAAGCACTCCGGCGAAAATCACAGCACTTGATTCGCTTCCGGAAACGGAAAGCGCGCGTGAGAAGCTGGCGAATATTGGCATCACTTGGGAAGAGGGGAATTTGCGCTCGGCCATTGAGCGCGGAGATGCCACCGTGGTGCGCCTGTTTATGTTAGGTGGCATGAACTGGAAAGTGTATTTCACCGAATCTGCGCTGGCGGGAGATTACCGCGACGCGCTTAATACTTTGCTGCAATACCGCTCGCAGATGGACGAGGAACGCCCGTGTCGGCGCATGGTGAGAACCCTTAGCCAGGCGATGAACGACGGGCAAAATCTGACTTCACTGCGCAAACAATTCCTGCAAACTTTTTGTACTTCACCTGGAACCGTCAAGCGGCAGAAAGAGGATTTGGACAGAGCGAAACTGCGACTGAATGCGCAACAACAGCGTAAAGACGAGCAGGGCATTGCCGAGGAAAAACGTGCAGTTGATATTCAGCAGGCCATTTATAATGCGATGCGGTGAGTGAAAATGGCGGATGGCGCTAACGCTTATCCGCCCTACAACGACTTACAAAGCCCTTATCCTGATTACCACCAGGCTTCCCACATCGCGCCGACGTTGAACGAATCAAGCTGGGTATTTGGCTCGCCCGCGATACGCGTGGTGTGGTTGTTATCGACCTGACCGCCAGTGACATAGAAACGCAGCATTGGTCGGAACTCTGGTCCCATCGCGATGGAAATGTTCTGTGAGAGGGTCAGTTTCCAGCCTTTGTTATCACCGTCGTTTTCGTAATCTACGCGCTGATAACCCGCTTCAAGCCAGGTGGAATGTATGTCGTTCCAGAAATACATCGGACGAACAATAGCGCCATAGTTGCGGCGGTTATCCTGGGTCAGATCATCATTGTCGTAATCGTGGAAGGCGAGCAGATATTCAATCTGCGCTTGTTGAGTGAACTTATAGTTCCCCTCGAAGCTGGCATAAACGGTGTGCAGGCCATTGGTTTTGTTATAAACGCTGTTGTCTGAATGGTCAGAATAACGGGTGATAATTTTGTTCACCCCATTGTCGCCGGTGTGGCTTAACACCACGGCGGCCTGCCAGGCTTTGGAGCGTTCGTCGCTGTCGATGGCTTTGGAATCAAAACCATAGTTGGCGTACAGCTCGAAATCAATTGGGCCAAATTTGATGCCGTGCAGTTTTGATGTCGCCGCGTAGTTGCCTTTATCACCGGTGCCGGAGCCGCCAGTACACGAGATGCGCGACGGGTTATCACCGTCTTCAATCATTTCAGGGTCACACTGATCGACGGCGGCAACCGCCGCGATATCCAGTTGTGCAAAGCCGAGATCGAGGCTTTTCACGCCTGCACCTTGACCATCGTGGTTCATCCAGAAGTAGTCGTTGATGCCTTGTTGTGGGCGCTGATGGAAGTCACGACCCGCCCAGAAATAGGCATTTGGCTGTGCTTCAAAAAGATTAGTGACACCCGCATAGGCTTTTTTCAGGTTAACTTCATCGCCCCAGTGGTCAATCATCACGCCAATATCCCAGATGGCCCCGTTATCGGCTTTAATGATTTTGGTGAGCTGAAATTCGCCGCCGTTGCCTTCGTTACCTAAACGACCAATTGCGGAGGAGCCGTTGTAGGAACCATCAACGCCAATGTATTTTTGATCTCCCGCCTGGAAATGCGCCCCGTAGCGGGCATAACCGGTGAATTTAAGCCCCAACGGAACAGACATATCTGGCGTGGTGGGAACCTGAGGCGTAACCAGGGTATCGGTTCTATTAAGTCGTGCGGCTTCTATTTTCGCATCGCGGTCGGCCAGGGCTTTATCCACCGCTTTCGCCACGATTTGATCAATTTGTTCTTGAGTCATTGGTTCTTGTGCGAGTACAGAAATTGGGCAAAGCGCGGCGATAACCGCCATTGTTAATGGAAGCTGTTTAATTAATTTCATTATAATCTCAATTTAGTAATTTATTTTTTCAGACAATAAATATCCTGTTCAGGGTTAATAGAGAAAACTCTATTAACCAAACATATTTATCTTTATTTATACTTTCATCGGATTGGACTTAATTAAAATTATTTACGTAATGATCTCTCCCTGCCAGAGGTAATATTATTGTTTTTTACGTAATACTTAGCGCTGATATAAATGAATGATTTCGTTTGAAAGCTCGCGCGCTAACATTGATGTCATCAGGTGATCCTGAGCATGCACCATAATTAGCGTCATAGGCTGTTTGGCTTCGCCTGCATCTTGCTCAATCAATTTGGTTTGCATTTTATGAGCTTCGCGCGCGTAACCATCGGCTTCCAGTAATAACAGTTTGGCTTCTTCGATATTTCCTTGTCGTGCAGAATGCAGCGCTTCAAAACACAAACTGCGCGACTGCCCGGCATTCATAATTATTTCCATTACGGCTTCTTCTAATTCAATCATCATTAATTCCAGAGTGTTTAGACGGCGGTTATTAATTGCTGATAGCCGTTTCTGTCAGAGGTGAACGTGCTTCATTTTCTGCTGCAGTTTTCTGCAATGAACGCTCGTAAGCGCGCAGGAATGGCAGATAAATTATGGTAGAAACGACCATGCAAATCACACACATCACGACCGGACTAAAGGCCCAGTTTGTCGCCCACGATGCGCCAATCGGTGCCGGAGTTGTCCATGGAGTCAGGGAGACGACTTGTGCCAGCCAGCCCAGTTTAGTTGCGGTGTAAGCCAACACGGCGTTGACCATTGGGACGCAAATAAACGGAATAAACAGCAATGGGTTCATGATAATTGGCGCACCGAAAAGAATCGGTTCGTTGATATTAAAGAAGCTTGGAACGATGCCCATTTTCCCGATGGTACGCAGGTGCGTCACTTTGCTGCGCAGCAATAAGAAGGCGAGTGGCAATGTGGAACCGACGCCGCCAATGAGCAGATAGTGATCCCAGAAACCTTGCAGATAAATATGTGGCAATGCGGTTCCCGCAGCCAGCGCTGCCTGGTTTGCTGCCAGGTTTGTCATCCAGAACGGGTTCATGATGCCGGTGACAATCAGCGAGCCGTGGATACCAGAGAACCAAAAAATCTGGCACAGCAACACGGACAATAAAATGGCGGGTAAGGAATCGGATGCGGAAACCAGCGGTGCCAGCAGGTGCATAATCGCTTGCGGCATAATCATGCCGGTTTGCGCTTCGATGAATAAGTTCAGCGGATGCAGCGTGCCGATAATGACGACCACCGGAATCAAAATTTCAAACGAACGTGCAACGCCAGTTGGCACTTCTTTTGGCAGGCGAATGGTGATTTTGTTTTCTTTAAGCCAGGCATAAATACGCGTGGAGTAAATCGACGTAATCAGCGCGGTGAAAATGCCCTGGCCTGAAAGATATTGAGTCGAAATTTTGCCGTCGGCATACGGTGCTGCAACCAGCAAAAATGCCATAAAGGCCAGCAGGCCGGACATCACCGGGTCGAGATTAAACTGTCGCCCGAGACTTGCGCCAATGCCTACTGAGATGAAAAACGTCATCACGCCCATGCTCAGGTTAAACGGCAGCATCAGCTGTTCACGGTAAGTCTGAGAGAAATCCAGCCATGCACGAGCAAAACCGATAGTGGTATCAGCGGAGAACGGCGGGAATATAAACACCAGCATAAAAGAGCCAATAATCATGAACGGCAGGGCTGCGGTGAACCCATCACGAATCGCGATCACGTACTTTTGTTGCCCCAGACGACCCGCCAACGGAGTGATGGATTGCTCAATCACCGTCACCATGGATTGATATAGCGAACTCATATGAATAACCCTTTTAGTGAGCCGCTTCGATAAGCGACAGAGCATAATCCAGCACTTTATCGCCACGCTGCATGCCGTAATCCATCATGTCGATGGCCTGAACCGGAATACCGTGAGAGGCGGTTTTTTCTGAAAGCGTACTTAACATATATTTTACCTGTGGCCCGAGCAGCACCACTTGATAACGCGGGAACTGCACATCAAACTCAGCCACGCCGTAAGCCTCTATTTCTACAGGCATTCCTCGTTCTTCAGCCACTGTCAGCATCTTTTTAACCAGCAGGCTGGTGGACATTCCGGCGGAACAACACAACATAATCTTGACCATTAACACTCATCCTCAAAATGTAAATAAAGTATTGCGGAAATGATTTGATACTTTATGGAAACCGTTTTCCATCCATAGCAAACAGATCTGTGACACCCATCAAGATCCCGTCTTTATCGGCATTACTTATTGGATCGTCATCACAAAATTGTTTGGTGAATGTATCGTTTGGACATCATGTGGAAAATCGGTTTCCATCAAAAATGGAAACGACTATACTGAAATTGGCTACCATCTGAGCCGAAGTTGTATTCAGGACAAACAGGCATGAACCACAGCCTGATAAAGGAAAATGATGTCTACAATCAATGATGTATCGCGTTTAGCTGGGGTTTCTAAAGCCACAGTATCACGGGTGTTGAGTGGATCTCGCGGAGTGAAGGAAGCAAGTCGCCTGGCCGTGCTGAAAGCGGCGGAGGAGCTGCGTTACCGTCCAAATATGATTGCGCAATCACTACTCAGCCAGTCTACCGGCTGCATTGGCGTGATTTGCGCGCAGGAAAATATCAACCAGACCACGGGTTATCTTTACGCGCTGGAGAAACATCTTAGCCAACATCAAAAACACCTGCTGCTGCGTTTTGCGAATAGTAAAGCGGAGGTCATACATGCTCTTGATGAGCTGACCTGTGGGCTGTGTGATGACGTGCTGATTATCGGCGCACGTTTCCCGCTCAATATCGACCAGGAGAATGTCATTCTTGTCGATTGCGTGGATGTTGATTCCAGTAACAGCATTAATTTTGATCACGCTTTTGCTGCTGAAACGGCCTGTAATTATTTGATTAAGCAGGGAAGAAGGCAGATTGCGGTCATCAACCCTGATTCCTGCGGGTCGGTTGATCAAATTCTGTTGGGTTATAAGCGCGCGCTGGAAAACAATTTCCTGCCCTTTAACCGCAACCTGATATTTATGGATTCAACGTCTTCATCTGTCGCGCTCCAGGTGCTGCTCAATAACAGCACAACATTGAATTTCAACGCGTTATTAGTTGCTGATGAGCAGGAAGCACAGCACATCATTCCGCAATTGCAGGCGTTTAATAAATCTGTTCCGAAAGACATTATGGTGTTTAGCCTGGCGGGTTCACTGCATCTGCCGGGGATTCCAACCATTCCCGCCATTGAATATTCAATGGATGCGATGGCGGCAAGAATCGTGACATGGTTGACCGAGAAAACCCAAAGTGCTTTGGGTTCGAACGTACTGCGTGGTGATTTGATTATTCCTGACATGGCGAGCCGGAAATAAAAAAAGCCATACCCGGCAAGGGTATGGCTTAGTTATTAGTATTTAATATCTCGGGCTTCTTCACGGCCATTTTGCTTGCTTTGGCGCTTATCCTGGCGGCAATCACTGTTGCTTTTGCTATCGTTGACCACGCATTCACGCTTGTCATGACGCGAGTCCTGACGGGTATCCTGGCGAACATCCCTTGCCTGGCGGCGTTGCTGGCCTTGTTCTGTGGCGTAAGCATTGTTGATGGAAAGCGTGGAGAACATAAAAATGCCCGCCATAACACCCATGATTATCGACGATTTACTTTTCATATGAGGCACTCTGCAAATATAAAATTTCAAATGAATACAATCTGAAGAGTATAGATGTGGCAGTTGCATCTGAATGTAACCAAATCAGTTAAAATATAATTAAAGTTTCATCTGGAAAGTTTTTATAGCGCAGGTGTATGAAAATTAATGAGTTAGTGTTTTTGATTATTCGAGCTTTATTAAAATGTCCGAAATAAATAAAAAGGCTGCGAAATCTAAATTTCGCAGCCTTTTTTAATTCACTTTTAATTCATTACCTCATGGTAAGGCTTGCACGGGGGGATGGTTTTCCAGAGTTTTGCATTCGACAATTTACTCTTCTTCTTGTTAGTAAGCTCGAATCAACAAGCGCCGCAATTCAAGGCTGTCATCATGTCTTTGCACGCAGCGCATCACTGCCAGGCCACTCCAGGCTGATAAATCTCTGCCGTTGGAGAACTGTGTAAGATCAATTTCCCTGATAAAAACAACGGCAATAAGCGGGCCGGCTTCAGAAATGCGAAGCTGAAAAGGTTTCCATTCATATTCATGTAATTTTATTCCCGGAATAATGCAGTCAGTAAAAGTATGGCGCTGGTTACTTGAGGAGGGTATCCATCACATCACTTCCTGGTGACGTTTAAATAATGATAGCTAACCTAACCTACTATTTTTCACAATAAAGCAACACATATTTATCATTAGTAAACAAGTGATTTTTACTCGTTATGGAAAAGAGATTTAAGTGAACGCTGATATTTTTTGTCAATAGATTTGGCAAGATCAGCCCCTTTAGCATAGATATGTCAGCCGTATTACCAGGCAACTCAGTAACTGAAAAGGCGGTGAGGTATATATCGTCACTATCCTGCTTGACATAAAAAGAACTGGCCCGATGAACAAAATAGCTGATGCCCGCACGATCTATCAGCTTACCCTCCACTAAAGCCTGACCAATGTTGTTCGAAAAATTTAACATCAACCGCGCGTTTAGCGTGTAGTTGCTATTACTTACTGACACGTCGCCGTGACAGTTGAAATGTTTCTTTTGGTAATGTTGTTGATAGACGTAAGTATTTATGAGAACTAAAAGTACCAGGGTAATCGCCATTGCAGTAAACCAATAGGATTTTTTCATACCTTCACCCATTCAATAAAAATTATATGCCAGGCACTTTGGGGAACTCGAATCATCCAGCGCTCGAGTGCATAACAACATGGATTGATGCTCACTGTATTGAAAGCCGGTTATATAGAGGTAGGCCTTTTTACTACAGTCGATCCGATTGTTATTAATGAGTATGCTGGCGTTGTTCATCTCAGTATCAGGGCTATTCGTGTATATCTGACACTCAGCAATCTCACCTCTTTTGCTATATTGAGAAAGATCAAGTTCAGGGGAGGATAAATCCCATTGTGTAAGTTGGTAGGCAAGTAAACCAGAAAGAGCAAAAATACCCGCAGGAAGTAAAAAGTGGTGAAACCGCCTCCTTACAATCGTTTCTTTCTCTACTGCAACAGGTGGTAAAGAAGAAAGCCTCTCATTAAATAGGCCTCCCTGAGTCACTAAGGATTGATCTGTTGTTTGGACAGTGATCGATTCGGTTATCTCCTGGCCCCCCACTAATTCTTGTACCGTCACATTGGGGTGCAGCGAAAATCCCTGCTTTGGCACCGTGTTGATAATCTGGCTACCTTCTTCGTGAAAAGTTTTCAGAGCCTTACGCAGCAAAGCAATGTTTTGATAAAGCGTACTTACAGGCACTTGTTTACCTTCACTTCCCCAAACATAAGGGTAAAAATCCTTTTGGGGTACCATCTCGTAACGCCGTTCAACCAGTAATTCAAGGCAACGGCTGACTGGAGCATGGAGTTTCACTGTCAGACTCTTGTTTTCGCATGCGGATAATTGGCATTTCTCCGGATAAAACTCAATACAGGCATTTAAAACATAGCGTTTTGACATGATTAATCCTCACGGCACAGACGTTATATCCTCATTTTTTTCAATGAGTTAAAAATCTAAAATAGATCTTCTTAGTAAGAATAGAGGACACTTCTATGAGAAATTTATCAAAGACAGAGTCCTTCCAGTGCGTGCTCTATACACAAAAAAATATAAATAATCAGTTGTAAAATAACAATTTTAATCTAAATCAGGTTAACTACAGAAACCCGGATGGGGCCAACTCCCTTCATTATCCCGCCTCTGATTCGCTTACCATTGGATTTAGCACCTAAATACAACTATTTAGATTCACTGATGAATCTATTCGCATTAATCTTTGCCTCATCAGCCTGGTACGTAACCTAAACAATAGGCAATACATACGAGACTGGGGATAGGATGTATCACAATATCATGACATACATAAGCAACCCTGCTTATCAGAGGGACATGCTGACAAGTGCATGCAATACCCATGAAAATGTTGAGTGTTTTTTTATAGCTACTTTAGTCAATTTGTTGGTTTTTTTGTTCGTAAGTTGAATAAAAAAACCAATAAATTGTTACATGCCAGCAAAAAAAACTACTTTAAGAAACAAATCGACACATCATGTTGATGAAATGCGATTTCTCTGACTGATTTGCCAATTTTTCTAAGGCACGTAAGAATAGTCGTCATCAGTGAAGAGTAAATATGCACCTTGTTTTAGCCTATAAGCATGATGATGAAAGAGACTAAAAATGCAAAAAACGATTTTTGGCTACTACATCGGATCTGATGTTCACTTTGATGTGACCAACAAAACATTGATCAACGTGAGTGCTGTTCCGCGGATAAGCCAGAGGAAAATGGTCTCTCTTAGAGACACCATGTTTCGTCTATTTATTTTTTTGTTGGAAAATGCCAACGGAACCATTATTTATAATTCAGATATCCTGTTTAACGTATGGGATAGGCATGGCTTAAGCTCATCAAATCAGCGCTTATGGCAAGTCATGCAAGCATTAAAAACAAAATTAAGTTATGTAGGTATTCCGGATGATTTTATCCTGCGAGTTGAATCTAAAGGTTATTACGTCAGAGAGAACATGATCACTGTGTTATACAGTGAAAAGAAGATGCCACCTAAAATAGAACATCAGCACAATATTTTTCATCACTAAAGATGATTTTTTTACGAATATTATGGCAATACTGACTATGCAACATTCATGCTAATCATATCAGTACCAATGAGTTTAACATATTATATGATAATGACATTATCCTGCTACGCATCCAGAGCAGAACAAAAAATTTGTAATTAACTCGTCCAAAAAAGAACAGGTAAGTAAGTGATATTTTTTAATTGATATCACGCTAAAACATGAAAACAATAGTTATGGATCTTTTTGCACAGCAAAAGGATGTATACCTTATTGCCAGACGGTTAAATTCGTCTGAAAAGACTGCGGGTGCTTATAAGATTAACGTCTTAAAAAACTGGGATAACATCATCTCAACGCACGTTCGGTTTTACGTTATAACGCATTATTCAGAAACAGAATATGAAGACTCTATTTTTGAAATAACTGCACCACCCCATTCAATAATGGCGAACGGATCGCCTTACTGAATAATATGTAATTTATCATTAAACGAAAGGATTATTTCCATGAAAAAATTAGTTATCGCTGCGTCTATCATTGCTTCTCTGTCTTCCGCTGCATTTGCTGCTGACGGTCAAGTCAACTTTATTGGTGCCATCACTGATGACGCATGTACTGTAGTCAACAACATAACTAACCCGCTGACAGTGACTATGGGCACCGTGTCCAGCAAGGCATTCACCGCAGCAGGCTCTACTGCAGCACCAACTAAGTTCACCATCGCACTGAAAGACTGCCCGGCTGTTATGACTTCCGCAAAAGTGAAGTTTGACGGTCTTGCAGACAGCAATGTTAACAGCATTCTTGCCCTGTCTCAGATCCCTGGTGTGGCAACTAACGTAGGCATTCAGTTGACGGATAACAAAAACGTTGTCGTGCCATTGCACACAGCTTCTTCAGCTTATCCGTTGAGCGTTGGTGACAATAACCTCGACTTCGTAGCTCGTTACTATGCAACAGCTGCAACAGTGACTGCAGGCCCGGCTAACGCTGTCAGCAACTTCACTATCGTTTACAACTAATCAGGACTGCCTTCTCACCCTTATCCCGTGTTGGGAAGGCATTTCTACGGGTCGACTTTAGTTGGCCCGCCTTCTTTGGAGTATTGCATTGTTATGAATACCTGGTTTAAAGCCCTCTGCCTTCCTTTATTACTGAGCGGTACGCTGGCGCAGGCGGCTGATGTTGGCGGCGTAACCGTCGGCGGCACCCGTTTGATTTACAACGGCGAAAAGAAGGAGGCTTCACTGAACGTCACTAACTCTGACACCAATCCTTATCTCATCCAGTCATGGACGGAGACACAAAATGGTGGCGCTGAGAAAGCCCCCTTTATTGTGACCCCGCCATTGTTCCGTCTGGAAGGGAATCAGCAAAACCTGTTACGTATTGTTCGTACCGGCGGTAGTTTGCCAGAAGATCGCGAGTCTCTTTACTGGTTAAACATCAAATCCATCCCGGCGGGTAGTAAAAAGGAAGGTACTAACACCCTACAGATTGCGGTCAAAACCCGTATCAAGCTGCTTTATCGTCCGAAAGGATTGAAAGACACACCAGAAAGCGTGACCAACAAACTGACCTGGTCACAGAGTGGTACTCGCCTTACCGTTAACAACCCAACCCCATTCGTGATGAATTTCCAGCAGGTCAAAGTGGGAGGACGTGAAATCAAAGACATTACTTACGTACTGCCCATGAGCCAAGCCACCTTTAATGCACCCGCTAACGTGAGTGGACCTGTGAGTTGGAAGCTTATCAGTGACTACGGCGGTACCGGTGCTGAGCATACAACAGGGCATTAGCAGCATATTCATGATGAGCATGAATATTAAGGATACAGATAAATCAAAGCCTTACGTGGAAAATGGAGTGCTTAAGGATGAACAATAATAAAACTCGCGTATGGCCGCGGTTAAGCCGTGTTGCCTGTTTTGTGGCGGCTCAGGTGGCGCTGCTTACCGGGACAATGATGACTGCGCAGGCGCGAGATTACTTTGACCCCGCTCTGTTGGAGCTGGGTGCGCCAGGGCAGAAGACTGTTGACCTGTCTTCCTTTGAGAACAAGGGGGGCCAGATGCCGGGCACCTATCGTGTTGATGTGTTCCTCAACAACGAGAAGGTTGAAACGCGTGACGTTGAATTTCGTATGACTAAGAACGCCCAGGGCAGCGATGTACTGCAACCCTGCATCCCGGTCGATGATTTAGCGAATTGGGGGGTGTTAGTTAATAAATACCCGGAGCTTGGTGCGCCAGGTAGTGCTTGCGCGAATTTGGCAGCGATCGCCTAGGCGAATAGTGATTTTCGTTTTGAACGCCAGCAACTGTTGCTGAGCTTGCCACAAACGGCTGTCAGCAACTCGGCACGTGGGTGGGTTGACCCGAAGTTCTGGGATCAGGGTATCCCGGCAGCATTGCTGAATTACAGCATGACCGGTGCTAACAACTACGCCAAGGGTGGCCAGGGCGACGATAGCAACAGCCAATACGTTAACCTGCGCCCCGGTATCAATATCGGCCCGTGGCGTCTGCGTAACTACACCACCTGGAGCCGGTCTGACAACGGCGGCGTCAATGGCAAAACCGAAGATCATTGGGATACGGTCTATACCTACGCTCAGCGCGATATTATCGCACTGAAAAGCCAGCTAACTGCCGGTGATAGTTCTACTCCGGCTGATGTATTTGACAGCATTCCGTTCCGTGGTGCTCAACTGGCCTCTGACGACGATATGCTGCCTGAGAGTCTGCGCGGCTATGCGCCAGTGGTGCGCGGCATTGCCCGTACCAATGCGCAGGTTACCATTCGCCAGAACGGCTATGTGATTTACCAGAGTTATGTTTCACCGGGCAGTTTTGAAATTACCGATATGTACCCCACCGGCGGTGCGGGCGATCTGTACGTGACGATCAAAGAATCTGACGGCAGCGAGCAGCAACTGGTGATCCCTTACGCTTCCCTGCCAGTCTTGCAGCGTGAAGGGCGCTTGAAGTATGCCGTCACCACCGGCTTATACCGCTCCTATGACAATAGCGTGGACAAAACGCCGCTGAGCGAAGGTACCGTGATTTACGGTTTACCAGCAGGCTTCACCACTTACGGCGGAGGCCAGTTCAGTAGCAAGTATCAATCGTTGGCGCTGGGTATCGGCAAGAACTTGGGGGATTTCGGTGCCCTGTCCACCGATGTTACCCAGGCCTGGTCTAAGCAGAAAGACCGGCAGAAAGAGAGCGGCCAGTCCTGGCGAGTGCGTTACAGCAAAAACTTCGTGCAGACCGGCACCAACTTTGCCGTTGCGGGTTACCGTTATGCGACCGACGGTTACTGGGGCATGCAGGAAGTGCTGGACACCTATACCGATGGTAACAGTTATACGTTACAGGAACGTCGGCGTAACCGCGCTGAACTCACCCTGTCACAGAACTTGTGGGAAGGCGGCGGTAACCTTGGCCTGACGGCTGCACGCGAAGACTACTGGAACACCGACCGGCGTATGGAGTCCTATGGCGCCAGTTACAACAACTCATGGAACGGCATCAGTTACGGGCTGAGTTACACCTATAACATCAACTCCACGGTGAACTACGGGAGCAGTTCCAGTGGCAACGGGCGTATCTATGACAAGGACCAGCTGTTTGCCCTCAATCTGACTGTGCCGCTGAGCAAACTGTTTGGGGATAAACACCCGACCTATGCCAACTATATGGCTAATACCAGCAAGAATGGCAATACCACCAACAGCGTCAGCGTTGGCGGGACCACCCTGGAGGAAAACAACCTGAGCTGGAGCGTACAGCAGGGCTACGGCTCACAGGGCCAGGGCAACAGCGGCAGTGCCAATGCTGACTGGCGTGCTACTTACGGTGAAGTCAACGGCGGTTACTCCTACGACAACAACAGTCAGCGCCTGAACTATGGCCTGCAGGGCGGGATTGTTGCCCATGAGAACGGTGTGACTCTCGGCCAACCGTTAGGTGAAACCGTGGTGCTGGTTGCCGCTCCGGGGGCAAAAGACATCAGTGTGCAGGGCCAGACAGGCGTGAAGACCGATTTCCGCGGTTATGCGGTGGTGCCTTACACCAGCCCGTACCGTAAAAATGATGTCACACTCAATACCCAAACTTTTGGTGACGATACGGAAGTGGCCATCACCACCCAGACCGTTGTTCCAACCCGTGGGGCGGTAGTGAGAGCCACTTACCAGACCAGCGTGGGCCATAGAGTCTTGATGACATTGCTGCGTGCGGGTGGTCAGCCGGTGCCGTTTGGTGCCACCGTGACGGTCGCGGATAATAAAGAATCTCAAGGATTTATTGTGGGTGATGGTGGCCAAGTATATTTAACTGGGCTGAGTGATAGCGGAGTTCTCCAGGTAAAATGGGGAAATTCGCTGGATGAGCAGTGCCGAGTGGATTACAGCATACCTAATAAAACGAATGGTATTGTTAATGTTCGTGGATTGTGCCGATAAAGCTGAGTTTTAACTTTTTTAGTAAAACTAAAGCAATAGTGTGCATTTCATGTACTGAGGGAATTATTAAAATGAAAATATGTAAAACATCCTGGATACTGTTAATGGTAATTGGCATGGTATCTTTTTTTAACCCATCAATTGCTTGGTCTGTTGGATGTCCTTCGGTTGAAAAAATTTCACCCCCGAGCACCCTTAATATTAACCCCACTGTGGCTATCGGTAGCGTCGTCGGTGCAGTATCGGTCAGTTTTCCTTTCGGAAGCGCAACTTGTCCTGCTGGTACTTATCATAATGGGAACAACTATTGGTGGATTGGGGGGGTTGGCGTTCCTAATGGTAACTTGTATCCAACATCTATACCTGGTGTAGCATATCGAGCGCGTGTTGCTGCCGGTTGGCCAGGGCAAGAATTAACGAAAACTTGGCCTGCAAGTGTATATGCTTACGATCCAGGTCTGCCAGGGACTTATATGGGGGGGACCATTTATCTTGAATTTGTAAAAACAGGGCCGATAGGAAGTGGGACATTTGGTCCACTAGTTTTTGGGAGAGAGACCGTTAATAATGTTCCTGTTATTGAATTTTATCTCGATGGTCCCATTTTTCTCGCGCCGGTTACACCGGCCTGTACTGTAACTCAGTCGGCGATTGCCGTTAATCTGGATGATACCAATACGTCTCAATTAACGAGCGTGGGTAATACCAGCAAGGATAACGCGTTTAGTATTCCGTTGAATTGTACTTCGGCTTCTAATATTTCGCTGTCCTTTAGTGGTGATATTGCCGATGCCAACAATGCGGTATTCAGTAACCTCAGTGGCAGCACAAATGCCAACAGTGTTGGGGTGCAAATCTTGAAAGATAATACGCCTATACCAACGGCGGCGGGTACTTATCTTAACTTGGGAACGATTAATGGTAGCGTTTCGGTACCTATGACGGCCAGATATTATGCATTGACTAACAATGCCGATGCTGGCGCAGTCAGTGCTATTGCTTATGCAACCATTATGTATAACTAATTTGTTCACCAATGCTCCTGCAATTTTGGCAGGAGCGAGCCATACCTAAATATTATTTAAAGGAGTTTTAAAATGCGTATGTTTACCAAAGGACTGATTGCTGCTCTGGTTATTAGTACTACTTCTCTTGCTGCTCATGCCGCCGATACAACTATTACCATCAATGGCAAAGTCACTGCGGCGGCTTGTACCATTAATAACAATGGCGCTTACACGGTCACGATGCCTGATGTTACCGCGGCTACGCTGAACCCGGCCAACTCGTTTGGCACCTGGAAGGCTTTCGACGTGGCGCTGAGTAACTGTCCGGCTGGCACCTCCACGGTCACTGCTACGTTTGATGGTACAGCAGACAGTCGCGATGCGGCCAAGTATGCGAACACAACCGGTACCGGCTATGCCACCAACGTCGCGGTTCAGGTACAGAACCGCTCCGGCACTGTAGCCGATAAGGGTAAAAACAGCACCATGACGGTAAACGTGGATGGCAGCAAGAATGCAACATTTGATCTGCAGGCTCGCCCTTACAGTACTCCAGGCAGCGCCACCGTAGGCGATATCAACACCGTCGTGTTGATGAACTTCACCTATAACTGATTATGCCATTACCTGGCAGGAGAGCTATCCATGTTAAAACGTCTTTTTCTTCTCAACATGCTGCTTCCCGCCCTCGCTGTCCTGCCGGGCACGAAGGTGGAGGCTGCTGACGTCACCATCGTTGGTAAGATTACTGCCGCATCCTGTACCGTTAACCCGGTCCTCGCAGGAGGACAGGAGGTCAATCTTGGCACGCTGGGAAGAACCCGGTTCCAGAATGCCGGCGATGCCGGCGACTGGAAAAGCTTCAGTCTCAGCCTGACCAACTGCCCGGCTGGAACCAGCCAAAGTACCATTACGTTTTCCGGTACACCGGCGGGCCCAGGTGGTTCATTGTTCGCGAATACTGAACCGGCTGCGAGCGCCGCTGCCAATATGGCGGTGCAGATGGCAAAAGATGCCGACCACAGCGCGGTGTTGTCAAACGGCAACACCATGACGGTCAATGTTGATGGCGCGACTAACACCGCAACCTTCCCGTTGGCGGCCCGCTTGTATACGCCTGCCGGCAACGTTGGCGCGGGACTGGTATCAAGTAATGTGCTAGTTAACTTCACCTATCAATAGTTACAGACTAAACCTACGCTGTGGTAAAGGTTCCACAGCGAGGGTTTGGCAGTATATCCAAGGGTACTCGTCTGCATACAAGAACTGGAAAATTATGATGATAGCAGCAGAAATTGTAGGTTCTGGCCTGATGACGCTCGCTGAGTAAAAAAATTTTAATTGTTACCTGCTCTACCAAGTGAACATATCTGTATAAATAAACCTTAACGCTTCTATTTATTTATAAAATTATATTTTCAAAATACTATATTTACCTCTTGCAGAGGAATGGAATTGCAAATAAATACCATTAACAAATATAGAATTATAACATCCCACAGGATTAATTATGTTAAACATTGCCATTGAGGACTCAAACACACTTTATAGAAATGGATTTGAGTTATTTATTGAAAAGTTATTACGCAATGAAGCGAGTTCCTCTATCGAATTCCAAACTTTAACAAGAATAAATGCGATAGAAGCGGATATAATCGTAAAAGAGTTTTCTGCAGGTGCGCAATTTATTTGCCAGTCAGAACTAAAATATCGCACAAAGCCAGGCCTTATTATTGGCATTTACGATGCCGAAAAAAAACCTCATCATAAAAAATTACCACTTTGCATCAAGGATATTATCTTTATCTCACGGTCCGAGTCATTGTCTAGTGCTAGAGAAACAATTAGTAAAGCATGGCAGGAAACCAAAGCTATGCCTAAAAGTCCTCATTGCAATAAATGCGCGCAATGCAAATATCTGAGATTGACACCGCAACAGATTTTAATTGCGAAAGCTTTGCTACATGGAGAGGACATTCTTAAAATATCGCAGAAATTAAATATTAGCATAAAAACAGCCAGTGCGCATAAACGGCTGATAATGAGCAAGTTTAATCTCAGGAATGATTGTGAATTATTATTTTTTTTGAAGAGTCTTAAGGAAAAGAACCAACAAATATATTTATAGAAAGTACAAATAATAAATAACATTTCTAAATGTGAAGGTCTATGTGCCAAATTTTAATTTTCTCATAGAAAGATTTAATTTAAAAAAACGAAAATGGAAAATTAAATACTACGATACTTTCTCTGCATTGTAATCGTCACTCCCTTACGCTTAAGGACGTCGACTGCTCTTTCCAAATGCTTAGTATTCTACCGCGGGACCGTATCTACCTGCGTGTTAATAACTCTTAGTAAAGGTGATGTCATATGAAAAAGGTAAATATGCCACAGTTTGAAAAACGTCGTACATCTACACGCTACAGTGAAAAGCGTTCCAGAATGGTACTTAGCATGAAGGCCTGTGGTATGACAGCTGAGCAAATTGCGATAAAATTAGAAATGGAACTCACTCACGTGGAAGATATCTATTTCCTGACGGGCCTTCGCGATCAGTTATTGTGGAAGTCGTTACCCTGTGCGGCGATAAGGGCTTATTATCGGTACTGATATACGGTCAATACCGATGACCCAGCAAGCGCGATGTTGCGACAGACCGGTCGCATCACACATCAACACATGGCTTCTCGCTTCCCAGACAGGAAAAGCACTTTCGCTCTCAGTGCGGAGTCCTGGAAAACAGAACAATCACAACGGCTACATAAGCCCAGCATTTACCCGTCCAGTTATAGATCATATTGTAAGTATCTCCAAATCTTATACAAAAAATAGAATAAATAAAGTTTCGGGGAAGATCTAAAAATGGATTTCAGCGAAGCTGAGCATTCCAGATTTAGATATTTCTTACCATATAAAGCAGCAAAAAATGTGTTCGCTATATCCACAGGTGATTGATGGATTTTTATTCTCATCTGTTTAGTTTTTGGATCGGATATAAAAGAATTCAACTATCTCAAGATAGTTAGTTGAAGATTAACAAGAATATGAAACACAAATAATAGCCATAAAAAAACTGGCTTCAATAAGCCAGTTTTCCAGATTTTTAAAGGTGTGGAGATGACTTTCCTACACTAACCCCTCATGGTAACGAATTCTTCCGAACCGGTCGGGTGAATGGCCACTGTATTATCAAAGTCTTTCTTAGTCGCACCCATTTTCAGTGCCACTGCAAAGCCTTGCAGCATTTCATCCATGCCGTAACCGATGCCGTGAATACCAACGATTTTCTCATCCGGGCCAGCGCAAACCAGCTTCATGCGGCATGGCTGGCGGTGCGAAGTCACGGCGGTATACATCGCAGTGAAGGACGATTTGTACACTTTCACGTTGTCGTCGCCGTATTGCTCACGCGCTTGCGGTTCGGTTAAACCAACCGTGCCGATTGGCGGGTGGCTGAATACGACGGTAGGAACGTTGCTGTAATCTAAATGCTCGTCCGGCTTGTTATTAAACAGGCGTTCTGACAGGCGACGACCGGCCGCAACGGCGACTGGTGTCAGTTCGACGGCTCCGGTGTTATCGCCCACGGCATAAATGCCCGCAACGCTGGTGTTCTGGAATTTATCGACTTCGATATAGCCTTTGGCATTGGTTTTGACACCGGTTGCTGCCAGGTTGAAGTTGTCGGTTTCCGGCTCGCGACCAATCGCCCAAATCAGGCAATCTACGGTTTCAGAGCGGCCATCTTCCAGTTGCAGCGTCAAACTACCATCGGCATTTTTAACAACCGCTTTCGGCACCGCTTGCGTGTGCAGCGTTGGACCTTCGGTATTAATGACTTCCAGCAGCGTTTCGACGATTAACGGGTCAAAAGTACGCAGTGGTGCGTGTTGGCGCACAAACAGATGTGTCTCAGAACCCAGCGCGTTGACCACGCCTGCGATTTCAACCGCGATATAACCTGCACCAACAACCGCGATGCGTTTTGGCAACGCAGGAAGCGCGAAGAAGCCATCGGAATCAATACCGTACTCAGCACCTGGAATAGACGGACGACTTGGGCGGCCACCGGTGGCAATCAGGATGTGGTCTGCGGTGATGGTTTCGCCGTTCACTTCGACCGTGTGTGCGTCGACAAATTTCGCAAAGCCGCGAATTACATCAACGTTGTTTTTACCCAGCACGTTGTCATAAGAAGTGTGGATGCGGTCGATATATGCGGTGCGGCTGGCGATCAGTTTGTCCCAGTCGAATTTATTCACCGTGGTGTCGAAACCGTAATCCGGGCCGTAGTTGTGGATAGCTTCGGCGATTTGCGCCGCGTGCCACATTACTTTTTTCGGTACGCAACCCACGTTTACGCAGGTACCGCCCAGCTCTTTCGCCTCAATCAGTGCGCATTTCTTTCCATACATCGCCGCACGGTTAATGGAGGCAATACCGCCGCTGCCGCCGCCAATGGCGAGGTAGTCATAATGTTTGGTCATGATGTTTCCCTAATGAGTCGAAAAATATTCGCGATTGTAGCGCGCCGAGAAAATGGTTCCACCGATAGCTGCAATAGCCGTTACTCAGGCACAACCCAGCTCAATGTGGTCGAACCGTTGCCTGATGGCACCAGGGTTTTATGCAGCCACGGCAGTACATTAGCCATTTGCTGCTCCAGTTTCCACGGTGGGTTGATAACAATCATGCCGGAGGCAGTCATGCCACGGCGGTCGCTATCAGGCAGTACGGCCAGTTCGATTTGAAGAATGCGGCGAATGCCTGTTTCTTCCAGCTCGCGCAGCATGCGTTTGATTTGCTGACGCATAACCACGGGATACCACAGGGCGTAAGTCCCTGTCGCAAAACGCTTATAGCCATCGTTGATGCCTGTCACAACGGCCTGGTAGTCAGTTTTAATCTCATACGGTGGGTCGATAAGAATCAGACCACGACGCGAAGCTGGCGGCAGTTTGGATTTAAGCTGGGTGTAACCGTCTGCACGTTCAACGCGAGCGCGATTGTCTTTCTGGAATTCAGAACGCAGCAGCGGGAAATCTGACGGGTGCAGTTCGGTCAGTTGCAGGCTGTCTTGCTCGCGCAAAAGCTGGCGGGCAATCAGCGGGGAACCTGGGTAATAACGAAGCTGGCCGCTGTGGTTATAGGCTTTCACCGCACCAATATAGGCTTCAAGTTCGGCAGGTAAATCATCGTGTTGCCAGATGCGAGCGATCCCTTCCAGATATTCACCGGTGCGCTCTGCGTGCTCGCTGCTCAGTTTGTATCGGCCTGCGCCTGCATGAGTATCCAGGTACAGAAAAGGTTTTTCCTTCTCTTTTAAGGATTCGATGATCAGACTTTGAACGGTGTGTTTCAGTACGTCGGCGTGGTTGCCGGCGTGAAAGCTGTGGCGATAACTGAGCATGGCTTGCAGGGTTTCCAAAGACAAAAGAAGAACAACTATTCTGCACAGTATACAGCCTTATGCTCACCGCCTGGCATTGAAATTAGCTAAACTAAGCCTCATGTTAAGAAGATTGCTTTTGTAGCGCATTACGCGCTCCACTTCTCCGATATCAGGAACCGCGCTTATGACTAATCCATTGCTGACCCCTTTCGATCTGCCGCCGTTTTCCGCTCTTAAACCTGAACATATCGTGCCAGCCGTGCAGCAAGCGCTGGATGATTGCCGTGCGAAAGTCGAAAGCGTGGTAGCGCAAGGCGCGCCTTATAACTGGGATAATCTTTGCCAGCCGCTGGCAGAAGTAGACGACCGCCTGGGCCGCATCTTCTCGCCGGTCAGTCATTTGAATTCGGTACAAAACAGCGCGGAACTGCGTGAGGCTTACGAACAAACGCTGCCGCTGCTGTCTGAGTACAGCACCTGGGTTGGGCAGCACGAAGGGCTTTATCAGGCGTATCGCAACCTGCGCGATGGCGCGTTTTATGCCGATCTGAGCGTGGCTGAGAAAAAAGCTGTTGATAACGCACTGCGTGATTTCGAGCTTTCTGGCATCGGTTTGCCGCCAGAAAAACAAAAGCGCTATGGCGAAATCGCTGCGCGCTTGTCTGAACTGGGTTCGACCTACAGCAACAACGTGCTGGATGCGACCCAAGGCTGGACGAAACTGATTACTGACGAAGCGCAACTTTCTGGTATGCCGGAAAGTGCACTGGCGGCAGCACGCGCTCAGGCCGAAGCCAAAGAGCAAGATGGCTGGCTGCTGACGCTGGATATCCCAAGCTATTTGCCAGTGCTCACTTACTGCGACAACCGTGGACTGCGCGAAGAAATGTATCGCGCCTATGCGACTCGCGCATCCGATCAAGGCCCGAATGCAGGCAAGTGGGACAACACGCCAGTGATGGAAGAAATTCTGGCGCTGCGTCATGAATTGGCTGAGCTGCTGGGCTTTGGCGACTACGCGGAAAAATCTCTCGCCACTAAAATGGCAGAAAACCCGCAGCAGGTGCTCGAGTTCTTAACCGATCTCGCTAAACGTGCGCGTCCACAGGGCGAGGCTGAACTGGCGCAACTGCGCGCGTTCACGCAAAAAGAATTTAACGTCACCGAGCTGGAACCGTGGGACATCACCTATTACAGCGAAAAACAGAAACAGCATCTGTACAGCATCAGCGACGAACAACTGCGCCCATATTTCCCGGAAGATCGCGCGGTAAACGGCCTGTTTGAAGTGGTGAAACGCATTTACGGTATCACCGCGAAAGAACGCAAAGACATCGACGTGTGGCATTCCGATGTGCGTTTCTTCGAGCTATATGACGAGAAAAATGAGTTGCGTGGCAGCTTCTATCTCGACCTGTATGCCCGCGAAAACAAACGCGGCGGGGCGTGGATGGATGATTGCGTAGGCCAGATGCGTAAAGCCGATGGCTCGCTGCAAAAACCTGTCGCCTACCTGACCTGTAACTTCAACCGCCCGGTCAATGGCAAACCCGCGCTGTTTACTCATGACGAAGTGATCACGCTGTTCCATGAGTTCGGACACGGTTTGCACCACATGCTGACTAAAGTCGAAACGGCGGGTGTTTCTGGTATTAACGGTGTGCCGTGGGATGCGGTCGAGTTGCCAAGCCAGTTTATGGAAAACTGGTGCTGGGAGCCTGACGCGCTGGCGTTTATCTCCGGCCATTACGAAACTGGCGAACCGCTGCCAAAAGAGCTACTGGATAAAATGCTGGCGGCGAAGAACTACCAGGCAGCGCTGTTTATTCTGCGCCAGTTGGAGTTCGGCCTGTTCGACTTCCGTCTGCACGCTGAATTCAACCCGGAGCAGGGCGCGAAAGTGCTGGAAACTCTGGCTGAAATCAAGAAGCTGGTTGCGGTTGTGCCATCGCCAAAATGGGGTCGTTTCCCACACGCCTTCAGCCATATCTTTGCTGGCGGTTATGCGGCGGGTTATTACAGCTACCTGTGGGCGGATGTGCTGGCGGCAGATGCGTTCTCACGTTTTGAAGAAGAAGGCATTTTCAACCGCGAAACCGGGCAATCATTCCTTGATAACATCCTGACTCGTGGCGGTTCAGAAGAGCCAATGGAGCTGTTCAAACGCTTCCGTGGCCGTGAACCGCAGCTCGATGCGATGCTGGCTCATTACGGCATCAAGGGCTAATTCATTCTGTGAAAATCTGTTTATTAACTGAAGCAGGCGCCGACTCCGGCGCCTTATCACTTTTGAGCGAGCGCTGGGGTCTTGTGCACGATGCAGATTCCCTGATGGCGCTGGTTTTGACGCCTGACCATCTCGAATTACGTAAGCGCGACGAGCCAAAACTCGGCGGTATTTTTGTTGATTTTGTCTCTGGAGCGATGGCGCATCGCCGCAAATTTGGCGGTGGGCGTGGCGAAGCGGTGGCAAAAGCGGTTGGCATCAAAAGCGGCTATCTGCCAGATGTTGTCGATGCGACAGCAGGGCTTGGGCGCGATGCGTTCGTGCTGGCGTCTGTAGGCTGCCGCGTGCGAATGCTGGAGCGTAATCCGGTAGTGGCGGCGTTGCTCGACGACGGTTTACGCCGTGGTTACCAGGATGCGGAAATTGGCGGCTGGTTGCAGGAACGTTTGCAGCTGATTCACGCTTCAAGTCTGACGGCGTTGAGCGATATTACGCCGCGCCCGGAAGTGGTCTATCTCGATCCGATGTTCCCGCATAAGCAGAAAAGCGCGCTGGTGAAGAAAGAGATGCGTGTGTTTCAGTCGCTAGTGGGGCCAGACGAAGATGCAGATGGTTTGCTGTTGCCTGCGCAAAAGCTGGCGACAAAACGTGTGGTGGTGAAACGCCCGGACTACGCGCCGCCGCTCGGTGGCGTGGAAACGCATAACGCTGTGGTCACCAAAGGCCACCGGTTTGATATTTATTCGGGAACGGCAATCGTGGAATAGAACACCCCTCACCCCGACCCTCTCCTGGGGAGGGTTAGGGTGAGGGCTTAAACGTTCTAAACTTAATCTTCGTCTTCGTCGCGCAGTGGAACAATCAGCATATCAACGTGAACGGTGTTGATCAGCTGACGTGCAGAAGACATCAGTTTGCTCCAGAAATCCTGGTGGTGCCCGCAGACCACTAAGTCCATATCGTACTTCTTAATGGCATCTACCAGAACCTGGCCCAGATCGCCGCTACCGCTCAGGGTTTCAGTGATTGGATAACCTGCGCCAGTTGACAGCTCGCTCAATGCGTTATGAGTTTCTTCAGAAATGCGTTTCTGCATATCGCCAAGATTTACATCGATCAATCCGGTATAGAGATCGGAGTAATTTACATCGACATGAATCAGGGAAACCTTCGCGTTGTATGGGCGAGCCATAGAAACCGCTTTTTCCACCAGTACTTTGCTCTCCGGGGAGAGATCTACCGCGATTAGAATGTGTTTGTAAGACATAATTTTACTCCTTCCATAAGTTGTCGATGACCAGCCTGGTCGGATAACACGATGCGCTGCATCTGTGCCATCCGCGTCTAAAGACCTAAATTGTAGATGATATTTCTACCCTATAGCGAATGATAGAAATCGTCAATGTGCCACCGCTGTATACATTGAAGCCCCAAATAGCCTTAATCGCTTTGATAAAGATTAATGATGTGGCAAAAAAATTAGCGGATCTCCTACACTATTAAATGAGCCGTTCCGGAATAGTAATGTGAGCCGGATCGGCTTTTTGGGCTCGCTGAACGGTCTTTCTGGTTTTCGGGGTGAGCGGTTGCCCTGGAGTGATGTTCTGGGGCTTCACCGGGAGGGGTATTATGATGATCAGCACCGTCGCACTTTTTTGGGCGCTTTGTGTAGTTTGTGTCGTGAATATGGCGCGCTATTACTCATCTTTGCGTGCACTGCTGGTGGTACTTCGCGGTTGCGATCCGCTGCTGTACCAATATGTCGATGGAGGCGGTTTTTTTACCTCACACGGCCAGCCAAGCAAACAGATTCGCTTAGTGGGCTACATCTATGCTCAACGTTATCTTGACCATCACGACGATGAGTTTATCCGCCGCTGTGAACGTCTGCGCCGCCAATTTATTTTGACCAGCGCGCTGTGCGGACTTGTGGTGATTAGTCTTATCGGTTTGATGATTTGGCACTGACAGTTTGAGCACATAAAAAAAGCGGGCCAGTAAACTGACCCGCTTTTTGCTTTCTGGTGACTACACCGCTCTTAAATGAAGTGCAGTGAAATCCAGTAAAGAGAACCAGAAAGCAGAATCGACACCGGCAGAGTAAACACCCAGGCCATCAGGATGTTGGTTACCGTTTTACGCTGCAAACCGCCGCCATCAACCACCATCGTCCCCGCTACGGAAGAAGAAAGCACGTGAGTGGTAGAAACCGGCATACCGGTGTAGCTCGCAATACCGATGGAGACGGCGGCTGTCATCTGCGCGGACATACCCTGCGCATACGTCATGCCTTTCTTACCAATCTTCTCACCGATAGTTGTTGCCACACGACGCCAGCCAATCATAGTACCGAGGCCAAGCGCCAGAGCGACCGCCATGATAATCCAGATTGGTGCGTACTCGATGGTATACAACAAGTCAGTTTTCAGCTCTTTCAGGAAGCGCTTATCGTCCGGTTTGGTTTCCGGCAGTTTAGCGACTTTCTCTGAAGTATCAGAGATGCACAGCAGCAGGCGGCGCATATGGCTACGCTGCTCGATGCTCAACTTGTCGTAGCTGTCGATATTGCCCAGTAGTTCTTTCGCACGCTGCACTGCAATCATGGCGCGGCTGGCGTCACAATGGAATTCAGCAGGCTTATCCTGACCCTTCACTTCTTCAGGGGTTGGAATAGCTGGGTTCAGATCGACAACGTGCTTAATCGCATCGCCGTGCTGCGCGTAATACTGCTCAAGGTGCGTAATGGCATCGCGAGTACGAGCAATGTCGTAACCGGAAGCATTCATGTTCACCACGAAGCCTGCAGGCGCAACGCCAATCAATACCAGCATGATTAAGCCGATACCTTTCTGCCCGTCGTTTGCGCCATGAGAGAAGCTCACGCCAATAGCGGAGATAATCAGGGCGATACGCGTCCAGAATGGTGGCTTTTTCTTGCCGTCTTGTTTTTCACGCTCGGCAGGTGTCAGGTGGATACGGCGGCGCTTTTTGGTGCCGCTCCAGTAGCGACGTAGCAAAAAGATTAACCCGCCCGCAATCACCAGACCCACAATTGGAGAGAGGATCAACGACATGAAAATCCCAATCACTTTCGGGATATTCAGCGCATCAACAACGGAGGTTCCGTTCATTAATGCATTCGTCAAACCAATACCAATGATGGCACCGATTAGCGTATGGGAGCTGGATGCTGGCAGACCAAAATACCAGGTGCCGAGGTTCCAGATAATAGCGGCCAGCAACATAGAGAACACCATGGCGAGGCCATGAGCGGACCCTACGTTCAACAGCAGATCGGTTGGCAACATATGCACAATCGCATACGCCACGCTCAATCCGCCGAGCAGAACGCCGAGGAAGTTAAATAACGCCGCCATTGCCACCGCGAGTTGCGATCGCATTGCACGTGTATAGATAACGGTTGCCACTGCGTTTGCAGTGTCATGGAAGCCGTTGATCGCTTCGTAGAAGAGAACAAATGCCAGAGCAAGTAATAACAAAAGCCCGGTATGTAGATCCAGGCCATTAAACAGAAATTCCATAGACGTTACGCCATTTTGAGGACATGAACGCGGCGCATTATGTAAGACAACTCCGTAATGCGCCAACAGAAATATGGACTTTTCTTGATGTTTGTCCTTCCTAGGTCAAACAATGAAAAGATTTACATATTTATTTTCAATCACCTGCAATTGTTAAGACGCATTTAGCTGGTGCGACCAGCCCGCTATCTTTACAATTCCTTGCATTAAGCATAGTCGGGAGTAGGTCGTGGAAAAGTTTGATGCCGTAATTATTGGTGCGGGAGCCGCAGGAATGTTCTGTGCAGCGATGGCTGGGCAGGCGGGAAGCAAAGTGCTACTCATCGATAACGGTAAAAAACCAGGCCGTAAGATTCTGATGTCGGGCGGAGGTCGCTGCAACTTTACTAACCTTTATATCGAACCTGCAGCTTATCTCAGCCAAAACCCTCATTTTTGCAAATCTGCGCTCGCACGCTACACCCAGTGGGATTTTATCGACATGGTCGGTAAGCACGGTATCGCGTGGCATGAGAAAACGCTCGGCCAACTTTTTTGTGATGAATCAGCTCAACAGATAGTCGATATGCTGGTGGTCGAATGTGATAAAGGGCAAGTGACCATGCGCCTGCGTAGCGAAGTGTTAGGCATCGAACGTGATGAAAACGGCTACACCATTCAATTAAATGGCGACAGCGTTCAGGCAGCAAAATTAGTCATCGCTACGGGCGGGCTTTCCATGCCGGGCCTGGGGGCTACACCTTTTGGCTATAAAATCGCTGAACAGTTTGGGCTAAAAGTGTTGCCAACTCGTGCAGGCCTTGTGCCGTTTACGCTGCACAAACCGTTACTCGAACAGCTACAGGTACTTTCAGGCGTCTCGGTTCCGTCCGTCATTACGGCTGAAAACGGCGTGAGCTTCCGTGAAAGTTTATTGTTTACGCATCGTGGTCTGTCTGGCCCTGCGGTGTTGCAACTGTCGAGTTACTGGCAGCCTGGCGAGTTTGTGAGCGTTAACTTACTTCCTGATACCGATCTGGATGAATTGCTTAACGAGCAGCGCAACGCTCATCCAAATCAAAGCCTGAAAAACACGCTGGCGATGGTACTGCCAAAACGCCTGGTGGAGTGCCTGCAACAGCTTGAGCAAATACCGGATGTCACACTTAAACAGCTCAATACCCGTCAACAAAGTGAAGTGCTTGAAATCTTACAAAACTGGCGTGTGCAGCCTAACGGCACCGAAGGTTATCGCACCGCTGAAGTCACCCTTGGCGGCGTGGATACCAACGAACTTAGCTCCCGCACCATGGAAGCGCGTAATGTGCCGGGGCTGTATTTTATCGGTGAAGTGATGGACGTAAGTGGTTGGTTAGGCGGGTATAATTTCCAGTGGGCCTGGGCATCTGCCTGGGCGTGCGCGCAGGATTTGGTTGTAAATTAATGAGCAGGGAATCGGCAGCGCTACCTTCAAAACGAGCATTTCATTACGCTTCGTTCAGAAATCTATTTTTCGCGCGTCTTTTAACGGTACTGGGCAACGGTATTGCACCCATTGCTCTGGCTTTTGCTGTGCTCGATATGGGCGGAACGGCTGCTGATTTAGGTATTGTGATTGCCTCACGTTCCGTTTTTAACGTTGCCTTTTTGCTCATTGGCGGAGTGCTCGCCGATCGCTACGCACGAAGCAAAGTCCTGTTGTACTCATCGGTGATTGCCGCTGTTTCTCAGGCTGTTGTCGCCTGCCTGGTGTTGGATGGATCGGCTACCATCGCGCTATTGGCGGTGCTCGGCGCGATAAATGGCGCAGCGGCGGGAGCGTCGCTACCGGCATCACAATCAATGGTTCCGCAAACCGTTCCGGTACATTCATTGCGAGAAGCCAACGCCTTTATTCAGTTGGGAATTTACGGCGGAACGGTGCTTGGCGCGTCGCTGGGTGGCGTGTTGATCAGCGTGATGGGACCGGGCTGGGGGCTGGCAGTAGATGCATTAGGATTTGCTGCATCAGCACCACTTTATCTGATGATCCGCATCCATTCGACACAACCGCAAGGCTCGCAATCCAACATATTGCAGGATTTAAAAGACGGCTGGACCGAGTTTATTTCTCGCTCGTGGGTTTGGGCGATAGTGGTGCAGTTTACCATTGTGAATGCGGCTTTCAGCGGCGTGATGATGATACTTGGCCCGGTCGTCGCTGATGAGACATTTGGCCGCGCGGGTTGGGGAATGGCCATCGCGGCACAAAGCGCTGGCTTGATTGTTGGCTCAGTTATTGCGCTTCGCTGGCGGCCTCGTCGCGATTTACTTATTGGCACAATTCTGACGGCATTTTGCGCAGGGCCGATTGTCGTTCTGGCTTTGCTACCATCGACACCTATCCTGATGATGGTATTTTTTATCGCTGGCGTGGGCTTCGGTTTGTTTGGTGTGGCGTGGGCGCAATCGTTGCAAACGCATATCCCGCCGGAAAAACTGGCGCGGGTTTACGCATACGACGCGTTAGGTTCATTTGTGGCGATTCCGGTGGGTGAACTTGCCGCAGGCCCGCTGGCGATGCACTACGGCAATGAAAAAGTCTTACTGGCTTGCGCAGCCGCGGTTCTGCTGGCAACTATCGCCGCCAGCTTCACGCCGTCCATCAGGCGGCTCGATAATGCCGCTCAAGTCAGGCGACATCAGGTTTAATCTTACTGACAGGCTAATGCCAAATCTTTATTTAGCAGGTAAGGGCGCAGATATCCAACGGTGTTGGATAGCGGCAATACATCTTCATGCAATTGAATATTAAGCACATTGCTGATGTATTCCCGGCGTGCGCTAATACGCTGCCAAAGCTCAGGATAATCGGTTTTAATTTGCTCACGAAGCGCCTTGTCGGCCAGTGCTACAGTGTCTTCGATACTGGCTCCGGCATAGCCTTTGCGCGACGGAATAATGTCGATTTGCAGCAGCATACCGCTGGATAATGGAATATCTGACGCCGGGTAAATTGGCGAACACAGCCACTCTTCATCGGCGACCAAATGGCCAGGATTCAGGTGCCAGTGGTATTCGTCTTTTGGTAAAACCCGCTCAATCAGTTCGTAAACTTCATGGCCTTTTACGCCAACATGCATCTTCTCAAGCCAGCTCACTACCGCGCGATAATACGGAATGGCGACCACATCCAGATAATCTTTAACGTCGGGATGAAGCTCATCGGCACTACTCACAACGTAAGCCGCGCGGCTGGTTAAACCGCCTTTATAGCTGACGGTTAACGAGAATTTATCGCCTTGTTGGATGTGCTTATCGGAAGGATACAAATTGGCGTTTTCGAAGCGATCGCCCGTCGCGGCTATGGTTACGACGTTGTTTGCCTGCCCTTCAGCGGCAAGCAGTGCGGCAATCGATTTTTCTGTTTTACCCAGGTCAATTGCGTTTAGGGCGGTTAGTGCCGCCGTTGATGCCAGATTTGCGCCGTATTCGTAATGGGCGATTTCGTTGGCATTATTAATAATGCGTGCGCCATTGCGCGGCGAGATAAACAGCCCGGTGGCATTAAGCAGCTCGCATTCTGGAGTGAGCGCAGCCTGAAGGGCATGGAAAATAAAAGTCGGGATGTCGAACAGTGACGAGTTGTTGTCGTGGTTGCCGGTGAACAGCTTCCAGCCCGCGATCCCGACGCGCTGTTGTCCATCCAGTCCGGCTTGCTTTAGCAAGTCACTGAGCGAAAGTGCGGTGTCCATCGGCTGGTTTGGCAGTGAAAACCACGGAGCATGAACCACTTTAGCGGGCGTTCTGGAGAATTGCGCCAGCTTAAGGTTTTCATTGCCGAGCACCAGCACCGCCTCGCCATTTTTATGCAGCACCAACAAACCTTCTTCAAATCGCGGAATGAAACCGGTCAGATACTCAAAATTCCCGCCATGTTCTTTGTCTGCGTAAACGACTAGCGAATCGAGATTCTGCTGCGCCATTCCCTGCAAAATTTTGCGCAAGCGCTCCTGAATCGTCCGATCGTTTAACCCAACACTCGGGACGTTGAGATAGATTTCAGGCTGCTTGATGGTGGTAAGCGTGATATTAGGCATGGGTTTGTAACTCCGTTTTCTTATCCCCGGTAGAACCTTAACTTACCACCGTGCGAATACTGAGCCTATCCCGGCAATCGAGATTTGGGCCGTCCTGGGCCAAGTAACACCGCCAGTTTTCCGCCACCTTGTGTGGTTTCCATCAAGATTTTGCACACGCTGGTGAGCGGCACGGAAAGTAACATGCCGACCGGGCCGAGCAGCCAGCCCCAGAATAGTAACGAAAGGAAAACCACGAACGTCGACATCCCCAGCCCGCGGCCCATCATGCGTGGCTCGACAATATTTCCCAGCACCATGTGTACCGCCAGGAATAACGCACCGACCAGCACCATTTCGTAAGTGCCGTTGAACAAAAATGCCTGAATCATCGGTGGAATCGCAGAAATAACCGAACCGATGTTAGGAATGTAATTCAGCAAGAACCCCAGCACGCCCCACATTAGCGCAAACTGCACGCCCATCAGTTCCAGCCCAAGCCAGATAATCAGCCCGGTCCACAGGCTTATTAATGTTTTGAGGGCCAGGTAATGCGTCACGCCTTTTAAAGCACGGTGCAGGCTGGCGATGTGAATTTTCGGATTGGAAAGGGCAAAACGGAGTTTATAGGGAACGTGGCGCACTTCGAACAACATAAACACCACGGTCATAACCAGCAGTAAAATACTGGCCATCGCACCGGAAAGGCTGGTCATGAGTGTCGTGGCATACGACATCACTTTCTCAGAATCCATACGCTGCAACATGCGCTCAGGTGATAATCGCAGATGCATAAACGGCAGCATCTTTTCGAGCTCAAAAACTTTTTGCGTCAGCATTTTATTGTACTTGGGCAGCATATCGACAAACTCGCTCATCGACGCTGCCAGCACACCAACCAGCATGGTCAGCACGACCAACATGGCAAACACGACCATTGAAATAGCCAGCGGACGGTTCACTCCCCTGCGAATTAGCCAGGTGACTAAGGGGTTTAAGACAATGGCAAAAAACAGGGCCAATAAAAGCTGGACGATAATGTCTGCGGCCGCATGAATCCCGGCAAGAATAATCACCAGAGCAGAAAGCTTAATGAGAATGTGTAGCCCGGTTTTGTCGGGTTCTGGAGAAACCATGAAAAGATCCTGTGTTCGAGGGATCTTCTTAGTGTAGCGCTTCGTTTGTTTCTCACTCGCAGGTCGAGTCTGAAAGTCTGTTGCTGAAATGTGAATCACGACATGGTTATACTGAGGAACGCTGTTTTAAAAGTGATTAACCATGCCTGACCTGACACCCGCCCCGGTAGTAAGTAGTTTCCGACTCAATCTACAGATTGTTTCTGTCGTGATGTTCAATTTTGCCAGCTATATGACGATAGGCCTGCCGCTCGCAGTGTTGCCGGGCTACGTGCATGACGTTATGGGATACAGCGCGTTTTGGGCGGGGCTGGTGATTAGCCTGCAATATTTCGCCACGCTGCTCAGTCGCCCACATGCGGGGCGTTACGCGGATATTCTTGGCCCGAAAAAGATCGTTATATTCGGTTTGTGCGGCTGTTTTCTCAGTGGTGCGAGCTACTTGCTGGCGGCGTTTGGCAGTGCATGGCCGCTGGCGAGTCTGGTTCTACTGTGCCTTGGGCGCGTGATTTTGGGGATTGGGCAAAGTTTTGCAGGAACCGGTTCAACGCTTTGGGGCGTCGGAGTTGTCGGCTCGCTGCACATCGGGCGGGTGATCTCCTGGAATGGCATCGTGACCTATGGCGCGATGGCGATGGGCGCACCGCTGGGGGTGCTGTTTTATCACTTCGGCGGGCTGAAATTACTGGCGGGAATCATTATGGCGGTGGCGCTGATTGCGGTGCTGCTGGCCATTCCTCGCCCGGCGGTGAAAGCCAGCAAGGGCAAGCCACTGCCGTTTCGTGCGGTGCTCGGGCGAGTCTGGCCCTACGGCATGGCGCTGGCACTGGCGTCCGCAGGATTTGGCGTTATCGCCACCTTCATCACCCTGTTTTACGACGCCAAAGGTTGGGACGGCGCGGCCTTTGCACTCACCCTCTTTAGCTGCGCATTTGTGGGCACTCGCTTACTGTTCCCTAACGGTATTAACCGGCTTGGCGGCCTGAACGTGGCGATGATTTGCTTCTCGGTGGAGATTATCGGGTTGCTGTTAGTGGGCTTTGCGCACGAACCTTGGATGGCAAAAGTCGGCACATTTTTGACGGGGGCAGGTTTTTCATTGGTGTTCCCGGCGTTGGGTGTGGTTGCTGTGAAAATGGTGCCGCAACAAAACCAGGGTAGCGCGCTGGCGACCTACACCGTGTTTATGGATTTATCGCTGGGGATCACCGGGCCATTAGCCGGATTTGTGATGGTTTACGCGGGCGTCTCGGTGATTTATCTGGCAGCGGCGGTGCTGGTTTGCATCGCGCTATTAATGGCATGGCTGTTAAAAAAACGGCCCCCGGTTGAAGAACCGGAGGCCGTCTCATCATCACAACCGTAATTACTTGATGGTGATGGTATTAATGATGTTTTCTGCCGCAGTTTGCGCCGCTTGCTGGTTATCAGCAGGCAGTGTAATTTGCATAGTTAACAGTTGGTTATCAACTTTACCCAGGATAACAGACGAGTAAGCCGTCTGGCCTTTGGCGGAGATAACGCTGTCTAACTGTTGCAGCGTGTGGCCTTTAATCTCGACGGATTTATTGGTCACGACTTGCAGTTGTGGGTCACGAGCACGCTGTTGATCTTCAAGGCGTTTTGCCAGGGCGGCCAGATCGTCTGGCGTGTTCTCACCCACAATCACAATCACTGCTTTCTGACCGGTAGCGTCAGAATAAACGTGCATGTTATTTGCCTGAGTGCCTAATTTACCGCTCTGATCGGTCATATCGGCGGGGAGTGCAAAGCTGATTTTCCCATCCAGCAGACTGACCGGCTGACTGGCTGCGCTAGCCTGCGCCGCATCGTTCGCTGTCGCCGTTTTGCTGTCGTTGTTATCGCAAGCGGCCAGGCCCAATACCAGCAGGCCGATACCGACATATTTTACCAGGTTACCCATGACTTCTTCCTTTACGTTAGCAAGCCTTTGCGGCCTTCTGCGCATCTTATCACAAGATAATTCAACCACCGTCAACCGGGCTGTAAGGCTGAGTTTTCAGACTTATCTGCCAGCCGTTTCAACAACATATTCAGCACTACGCCGTACATCGGCAGGAAGAACACGATGCTGATAAGCACTTTGAAGCAGTAATCCACAACTGCGATTTCCACCCAATGCTGCGCCATAAAGGCATCCGGGCTGCGCCAGAAAGCGATAAAGAAGAAGGAAAGCGTGTCGCTGATATTCCCGAACAAGGTCGATGCTGTGGGTGCAAGCCACCAATAACGGCTCTGGCGCAGGCGATTAAACACATGCACATCCAGTATCTGCCCCAACGCGTAGGCCATAAAGCTGGCGACAGCGATACGAGCGACAAACAGATTAAAGTGCAGCAGTGCATCGAACCCTTGCCATGTTCCCATATAAAACAGCGCGGAAATGGCATAGGAAATCACCAGCGCGGGGAGCATCACGGCAAAAATAATGCGGCGAGCCAGCGGAGCGCCAAAAATGCGTACCGTCAGATCGGTTGCGAGGAAGATAAACGGAAAGCTAAACGCGCCCCAGGTGGTATGGAACCCAAAAACCGAAACCGGTAATTGCACCAGATAGTTGCTGGATGTGATCACCAGCAAATGGAATAGCGATAGCCAGAACAGCGCTTTAGTGCGCTGAGTAGAATTGAACTGCGTCATTTTGTAGCCTTTTTAGTGAAAGGGGTGAGGGAACCCTGGTCTTTTTTAAAGCGGGGGCGATGATACTGCTTTACCCCCGCTTTGCAATGGTTAATTTTAGCGCAATCGTTCACGTGACTTGCGCGAGAATCTTCCCGGCGTAAACTATCGCGGTTTGTTAATTGCGAGCTTTCCCATGACCGATCTTTTTTCTAATCCTGACCACATGCTTGACGCCCTGGGCCTGCGTTGCCCGGAACCGGTAATGATGGTGCGTAAAACCGTGCGTAGTATGCAGCCTGGCGAAACCCTGCTGGTGATTGCTGATGACCCAGCAACCACGCGTGATATTCCTGGATTTTGCATTTTCATGGAACACGAACTGCTTGCCAAACAAGTGGAATCATTGCCTTACCAATACTTATTGCGTAAAGGGCAGTAACACCGCGCAAGCCCTTTGCTCCCCGCTTTGGGCTTCTGAACCCTCTTTGCATCTCTCCTGAACCCTAATTTCATTTTTTTGTCGCTTTTTGTGAAGTGCTTCACCCACGCTTTTCTTCACTTAGGCTAGTTTTTAAACGACAAATTAAAACATTGTTTTATTTCTTACCCCACATCTCTACCTCTGCTGGAGCGACACAATGAAGAAGACCTTTCTGCCTGCTTTTGCTGGTTTATGTCTGTCTACCGCGTCAGTTTTTTTTGCGCAATCTGCTTTCGCACAAGTGATAAAAGCCGCTGACGTTCACCCGGAAGGGTATCCAAACGTAGTTGCGGTTCAGCACATGGGTGAAAAACTCAAACAAGAAACTAACGGTGATTTAGAAATTAAAGTGTTCCCAAGCGGTGTGTTAGGGGATGAAAAACAGATGATTGAACAGGCGCAAATGGGGGCAATCGACATTATCCGTGTTTCGATGGCACCCGTTGCGGCGATCCTGCCTGATGTAGAAGTCTTTACTCTGCCGTACGTGTTCCGCGATGAAGACCATATGCATAAAGTTATCGACGGTGATTTGGGCAAACAAATCGGCGACAAACTGACTAACAACCCGAAATCCCGCCTGGTGTTCCTCGGCTGGATGGACTCCGGCACGCGTAACCTGATTACTAAAAACCCGGTAGTGAAACCCGAAGATCTTAAAGGAATGAAAATCCGCGTTCAGGGCAGCCCAGTTGCGCTGGCAACACTCAAAGACATGGGGGCAAACTCAGTCGCGATGGGCGTGAGCGAAGTGTATAGCGGGATGCAAACCGGGGTCATCGACGGTGCTGAAAACAACCCGCCAACTTTTATTGCCCATAACTACATGCCGGTTGCCAAAAACTACACTCTGAGCGGCCACTTCATCACGCCAGAAATGCTGCTTTACTCCAAAGTGAAATGGGACAAGCTGACACCTGACCAACAGCAAAAAATTCTGAAGCTGGCTCGTGATGCGCAAATGGAACAGCGCCAATTGTGGAATGCCTACAACACACAAGCGCTGGAAAAAATGAAAGCTGGTGGTGTTCAGTTCCACGAAATCGACAAAGCCTGGTTTGTGAAAGCGACTGAACCGGTACGTAAAGAGTACGGCGATAAGCATCAGGAATTGATGAAAGCCATTGCTGACGTTCAGTAACTTTTGGGGCCGTGGAGGTTTACTTTATGTCGCAACGCTACTCTGACTTGATGGATAAAGTTTATTTGCTGGCGATGATTGTCGCCGGGCTGTCGCTATTGGTGATGACAATCATTATTCCGATTGGGATTTTCTCGCGTTATGTGCTGAACCGTGGGGAATCCTGGCCGGAACCGGTGGCGATAATCTGCATGGTGACCTTCACGTTTATCGGCGCGGCGGTGAGTTACCGCGCCGGTTCCCACATCGCTGTGAATATGCTGACAGACCGTCTGCCGCAGGCTGCGCAGACGTTTTGCGCACGCCTGGTCGACTTGCTAATGCTGCTGATTTCGCTGGTGATGTTCTATTACAGCTTCTATCTGTGCGCGGATTTATGGGAACAGCCTGTTGCCGAATTCCCGCTTCTCACGTCCGGTCAAACCTATCTTCCGCTGCCTGTGGGCGCGATTTTGATGATTCTGTTTGTTGTTGAGCGATTACTGTTCGGCTCTCAAGAGAACCGCCCAATAGTGTTGCTGGGTAATCACGGCTAAGGTCAGGGGAAAACATGGACGCATTTATATTATTAGCAACGCTTGCGGTGCTACTCGCGGTGGGAATGCCCGTAGCCTTTGCTGTTGGGCTAAGCGCCATCGTCGGAGCGTTATGGATAGATTTACCGCTGGAAGCGATCATGATTCAAATTACCAGTGGGGTGAATAAATTTACCCTGCTGGCGATTCCGTTCTTCATTCTGGCGGGCGCGATAATGGCAGAAGGGGGGATCGCCCGTCGCCTGGTCAACTTTGCGTATATCTTCGTGGGCTTTATTCGCGGCGGGTTGTCGCTGGTGAATATCGTCGCTTCTACGTTCTTTGGTGCGATTTCCGGATCGTCGGTTGCAGATACGGCTTCCATCGGCAGCGTGATGATCCCGGAAATGGAGAGAAAGGGTTATCCGCGTGAATACGCTGCGGCAGTGACCGCGAGCGGATCGGTGCAGGCAATCTTGATCCCACCAAGCCATAACTCGGTGATTTATTCCCTGGCGGCAGGCGGCACGGTTTCTATTGCCACGTTGTTTATCGCAGGCGTTCTGCCGGGATTATTACTCGGTGTATCGCTAATGGTCATGTGTCTTGGCTTTGCCCATAAACGGGGTTATCCAAAGGGCGAACGTATTCCCTTCAAACAAGCGGCGAAAATTTTCTTCGATGCGCTGTGGGGTTTGATGACAGTTGTTATCATTCTTGGCGGGATTCTGACGGGGGTATTTACTGCGACAGAATCTGCGGCGGTGGCCTGTGTTTGGGCGTTCTTCGTCACCATGTTTATCTATCGCGATTACAAGTGGAACGAATTGCCGAAACTGATGTTCCGCACGGTAAAAACTGTCTCTATCGTCATGATTTTGATTGGTTTTGCCGCCGCTTTTGGCGCGGTAATGACTTACATGCAGTTGCCTTCACGTATCACGGAATTCTTCACTTCTCTGTCTGATAACAAATACGTGATCCTGATGTACCTCAACATCATGTTGTTGTTGATTGGCACGTTGATGGACATGGCACCGATTATCCTGATCCTGACGCCAGTATTGCTGCCGGTGACTAATTCGCTGGGCATCGACCCGGTGCATTTCGGTATGATCATGATGGTGAACCTCGGGATTGGCCTGATAACGCCGCCAGTCGGTTCGGTGTTGTTTGTGGCAAGTGCGGTGAGTAAACAGAAAATCGAAGTGGTGGTGCGAGCGATGCTACCGTTCTACGCCGTGTTGTTGGTGGTGCTGGCAATGGTGACCTACATTCCGGCCGTTTCTCTGTGGCTGCCGCATGCGTTGGGTATGACGAGCTAAAAGCCCTAAGATAACCCTCACTCAAGCCGAGTGAGGGTTAGATAAAGAGTGCTGGAGAAATGCCGAAACGTTGAGACAGTTTTCTGATGTGCTCTGTAGTGAGTTGCCGCTCACCGCGTAAAACGCGGGAAACCATCGATTTACTACCAATCTCTTGCTGAAAATCGCTTTGATTCAATTGGTGCTGATCCATCAGGGTTTTCAACACCGCAATACCAGGTGGCAGCGCATCCATTTGTTCACGAAAGGCGATGACTTCAGGCAAGGCGTTTTCGTATTGAGAAATTTTTAGGCTGAGTAGATCCAGCAGTGGGCTGGTCGGGTCGTTCAGCAGCAGATATTCCATCAGTTCCAATGCTTCGGAATACTCTTTTTCGCCAGCGTTCCCCGCTAGAAGCGGCACGGCAGCTTTCAACGCTTCGGTGGCTTTCAGTGCATCTGCTATCATCTTTTCTTTCCTCGATGGGTTTCGGTAAACCTCAGATAATCGGCATGGGTCATGATGTCGCGAACGTAAAATTTCTGGCTTTCAAAAAATATTAACGCGATCAAACGCAACTCATTGCGGGCGATGTTAATGACGTAGTGCTTGTCGAGATACTTGAAGTTATCGAGTGTTGGGTAAATTTTCCTGAGCGATTCAGGAGTTGGGAAATGCCCTTTTTCAATAATCCGCGCCAGCATCAGCAGTTCTTGTGAATGCTGCGGAAATCGTTGGCTGGCTTCGCTCAGGGCTTTGAGTGAGATCAAGTGCATACTTCTTCCTGAAGTTGACTATCTGGCAACAAAACAAATATAGGCGAGAGGTTGCCAATTAGTCAACCTCTCGCGGTGAATTGCCATTGTCATGCGTGATCATTTTTCTTGCCAGCAGCGCACTACAAATGCTCGAGCTTTCACGCAAATTAACGTCTTCTCAGCAACCGCAACGCATTCGCTGTAACCAATGCGGTCGCTCCGGAATCGGCTAACACCGCCAGCCACAAACCGGTTATGCCCAGTAATGTTGTCACCAGGAAAATCCCTTTCAGCCCCAGCGCGATAGTAATGTTCTGGCGAATGTTGTTATGCGTGGCGCGCGCAAGGCCAATCATGCCAGCCAGTTCCGTCAGGCGGTTGTGCGTCAGCGCGGCATCGGCGGTTTCGAGCGCCACGTCGGTGCCACTGCCCATAGCGATACCGATAGTCGCGGCTTTCATGGCCGGAGCATCGTTGATGCCGTCGCCTACCATCGCTAGTGGCGAGCGGTCGTTGAGTTCATTAACCGCGCTGACCTTATCGGCTGGCAATAAGCTGGCGCGGTAATCCATTCCCAGTTGCTGAGCGATTGCAGCCGCGGCCCGCGGGTTATCGCCGGTCAGCATCACGCTCTGAACGCCGATATCATGCAGTGCTGCCACGGCGGCTTTAGCGTCGCTGCGTAAAGTATCGCGCAGGGCCAGAACACCGATTAATTTGCTTTGCTGGACTGCGGCAATGACCGTTTGCCCCTCGGCCTCAAGCTCGGTGATGCGTGTCTGCCACTGCGAATTGAGAACATTTTCTGCGAGTTTTCCCGGCGTGCTCAGGAGTACGGTTTCGCCGTTGATGGTGGCTTCTACGCCAATGCCTGCCAGCGCCCGGTTCGCGCTGGTTTCAGGCAGCGTCAGCCCGCGATTTTGTGCTTCACGCACTATCGCTTGTGCCAGCGGGTGCGATGACCCCTGTTCGACGGCGGCAGCAACGGCCAGGAGGTCGTTTTCGTGACGATCGCCATTCACTTCAATGGCCGTTACCTGTGGCTTGCCAGCGGTCAGCGTGCCGGTTTTATCAAACGCGATATGCTGAATTTTGCCAAGACGCTCAAGTGCTGCGCCGCCTTTAATTAACGCGCCACGGCGTGCTGCTGCCGCAAGCCCGGAAGTAATCGCCGCAGGAGTAGAAATCACCAGCGCACATGGGCAACCAATCAGTAACAGCGCCAGCCCTTTGTAGATCCACTCGCTCCAGCTTTGCCCGAATAACAGCGGCGGGATAACAGCGGCGAGCAGCGCGATCGCCATAATAATCGGCGTGTAAATCCGACTGAAACGGTCAATGAAACGTTCAATTGGCGCGCGACGTTCATCCGCTTCTTCGATTAAACGCAGGATGCGGTCGATGGCGCTGTCACCCGGTTCTGAAATGACTTCGAGCTGAACCAGTCTGTCGACGCTGGTGCTGCCCGCCGGGACTTTTTCATCTTGCTGACGTTCGACCGGAATCGACTCTCCGGTTAACGCACTTTCATCGAAACTGGCAAATGGAGTTAGCAGGCGGCCATCGGCGGGTAAACGCCCACCGGCTGCGACTTCAATCACATCGCCAGGGCGCAAATCGCCCACCGCGACAGTTTCGCGTTCGTCATTACGAATGCGCGTGGCGACTTCGGGTTTTAGTGCCATCAACGCGCTTACCCCACGGCGTGCGCGGCTGGCGGCGTAAGATTCGAGGCGTTCACCAATTAAGAACAGCAGCAACACCATCGCGGCTTCGGCTGTCGCACCAATAAACAATGCACCAATGGCGGCTACGCTCATCAATGTTTCGATGGCAAACCAGTTGCCGCTGCGCATCAGTCGCACGGCCTGGCGGGCAATTGGCCACAGGCCAACCAGCGTGGTCGCGATAAACGCGATATTACCGAATGGGTGGTTAAACTGCTCAAGACCCCAGCTCAATGCCATCATCACAATCAGCAGAATGAGCGGCAAATTTTCGCGCAAGGAAGAGGTTTTTGGCGCAGGAGCGGTGCTGTTTCTCAGGTTGTAACCTGCCGCCTTTACCGCTTTTTCAACATCCTGACGCACATCACTCTCGGCGGTGACCAGCAGCTTTTGCGTAGCGAACAACACCTGGACGCGCTGAACATCGGCCAGTTGTTTCACCGCGTTTTCAACTTTGCGAGCGCAGGCCGCGCAATCCATGCCATCGACCAGCCAGCTATAACGCTCGCCAGGCTCTGTAACGGTTTGCGTTTCCACAGGAGGTACGGCTTCGCTACAGCAGTCGTTACCGTGACAGGCATCGGTTTTTATCGGCAACGGACTGAGCTTTGCTTTAGCAAATTGCGGTGGCTTTGGGGAGTTGAGCATGTGCCCTCCTGGGTAATGATAATGTTCTCATTACCCATGTTACTCTCTGGAGTTGACTCCAGAGTCAAGAGGGAAATTTTCCAGATTAAGTTCGCGGTATTTGTAGGTCGGATAAGCTTGCGCCATCCGACACTGTTTAGCCTCAAATATACAACGCGCGGACAATCATAAAGTGCCCGGCAAAGTAGCAGGCTGCGGCGATGGCGCTGTCGCCGGTGAAGCGGCGGCGGTAATGACTTCCCAGCCAGACAATATTGCCTAACAGCAGCAGCGTTGCGCCGCTAAAGGCCGAGAAATTTGGGCGCGTCGGCAGGTAAAAGTAAAGCTCACCTGCCAGCCACACCATCACCAGCGTCATGCCGATAAACGTCATAATCGGCCAGCGGAACGTTTCGAGACGCGTCCAGATAACCGCAACCAATAAGGCTCCTACAACCAGCAAAACCAACGGGAGCGGCCAGAAGAAACTGAATGTCATCTGGCTGGCGAAATAGAGGGTGTAGAGCAGGTGTGAGAGGAAAAATGCCCCGATGGCGTACAGCATGCGCTGGGTTGGTAGCAATGTGAGCGCATCGCCGAGTAGCGTTGCCAGCAGGCCGGCGACAATCAAGTAGCCCGTTGCGTTAAACATTGGCGCTTGCCAGGCCAACAGTAATAAAAGCAAAAGGGTGACAGGCTTGAACACCCAGCGTTGCCAGGTTGGCCCACGGTAGGAGGCGTCAACGTACAGCCAGCCTGAGAAGAATACTGCGATGAATGACCAGAGCATGGCGTGTCCTTTTGTACCCTTCATACTTCAAGTTGCATGTGTGTTGGCTTTCCTCGCTCACCCCAGCCACTTACTCAAGTAAGCTCCTGGGGATTCACTGTGTCGCCGCCTTCCTGCAACTCGAATTATTTTGGGTAAATATGAGTTAATCTGCCGTTTTTCTTAAGTCTAGTGGTCAATTGCGACGGATGACAACGTCCAGAGCGGCAGGGTATTCTTAAAAGTGCCTGACAATTCGAGATAAATCCATGAGTAAAATGCCCCTTTTCTTCATCGCCGTTGTTGCGATTATCATCGTGGCAGCGTCGTTCCGCTTTGTGCAGCAGCGCCGCCAGAATGCGGAAAATGATGCAGCACCTCTGATGCAACGAAGCGTACTGGTGGCGACAAAACGTGAAACGCCCACCAACGATCGGCGCTCGCGGCAACGCCAGGTTACGCCAGTGGAAGATACGATGCGTTATGAGATTTGGTTTCGCCCACAAAGTGGCGGGCTGGATCTGAAAATGCGTGTGACGGCTGAACAGTACCACTCGATGAGTGTCGGCGACGCGGGGACTTTGCAGTATAAGGGGACGCGGTTTGTAGGGTTCGTCCCCCATTGATTATTTGCCCTGGCGGAGTTTCTTCTGCCAGACCAGCAGTTCAAATACGCCAAAGATGAAAATCTTAATCTGTTGAGCGCGACTGAGCGGTGGGCTGCCTTTTGGCTGAGTCGATTTTAGCAGCGCCAACTGCATGCCGTGCATCAACACGGTGAAGATCAGCGCGACGTTAACGAAGATATTAAGTGGGCGCGGGAACGGGTGGAAAATATTCAGTAACAAAAATGCCCAGACGCCGAGCATGAGCAAGCGGCCGATATTGATCAACATGATGCTGTTCCTTAAATTTCGCGGCTAAATAAACGGTAAGCGACCTGGCCTGCGACTTTTTCACGGTGCAGTGACCAGCTTGCCGGTAGCGCAGGCATCCCGTTTTCTACTTCGCTTTCAACGTAAATCAGCGCTTCATCTGCCAGCCAGCCATTGCTCTCAAGTAACGCTAACGTCTCGTCCAGCAAGCCTTTTCTGAACGGAGGGTCAACAAACACAATGGTGTGTGGCTCGCCAGGCTGCGCCAGGAAATTGAGCGTGTTAGTGTTCACGACCTTGGCGTTAGCCGCTTTTAGCGTGACGAGATTTTTTTGCAATTGCTGTGAAACGTTGCGATCCATCTCGAGCAACGTGGCGCGGCTGGCGTAACGCGATAACGCTTCCAGCCCTAATGCACCGCTCCCGGCAAAGCAGTCTAATACGGTGGCATCGACCATTGAGGGAGCCAGCCAGTTAAACAGGGTTTCACGAACTCTGTCCGTTGTAGGACGCAAGCCTGGGCTGTCTGGTACAGGCAGTTTACGGCCGCGCCACTGGCCGCCAATAATACGAATCTGGCCGGTGCCAGTAGATTGCGGTTTTTTCATGAGACTCACTGCGATGCAATTTCTTGCCGTCTAGTGTAACGGTGTGTGTAAGGCGGGGAAAGTGATAGACTAAGGCATTCATTAGATAATTATTTTCAGTGCCCGTGGCATGCTCAATCGGGCCTGTGCCATGAATTAACAGCGAGGAGTGTGTTCGCAAATGGCGAAAGAGAAAAAACGTGGCTTTTTTTCATGGCTAGGCTTTGGCCAGAAAGAGCAGGCTTCTGAACAAGAAACAGAACAAAAAGTAGCAGAAGAACAACCGGTTGCCGAAGAAGTCGTTGAGCAGGTTATTGAAGCTGAACAACCACAATCGCTTGAAGAAACTGCACAACCAGAAGAAGCTAAGCCTGAAATCCAGCCAGAGACTCTGACTGTAGAAGAGCCTGTCGCGTTTGCTAAGCGCGATGAACCAGAAGTCTTCGCAGAAGAAATTGTCGAAGTCACCGAAAAGCTCGTTGAGAGCGAAGTGGTGGCGGCTGAACCGGAAATCATTCCAGAACCAGAAGTTACCGCGCAAGTTGCTGTAGAACACGAAGAGCTGCCGGTTCCTGAAGACGTGGTTGCTGAAGCTGAACTGGAGCCAGAAGAGTGGCAACCGGAACAAGAGTCTGTTGTTGCGGTAGTTGAGCAAGAAGTTGAAGTTATTGAAGATGTTGTCGTAGAAGAAATACTGGAAGAAGAGCTTGCTGAAGAACTCCCGGTTGCTGCCGTTATCGCCGAAGAAGTGGCGGAAGAGCAGCCAGCAGAAGAAATCCAGCAGGAACAAGAACGTCCAACCAAAGAAGGTTTCTTCGCACGCCTCAAACGCAGCCTGGTTAAAACCAAACAGAACCTCGGTTCCGGATTTATCAGTCTGTTCCGTGGCAAGAAAATCGACGATGATCTGTTTGAAGAACTTGAAGAGCAGTTGCTTATCGCCGATGTGGGCGTTGAAACAACGCGCAAAATCATCACCAATCTGACAGAAGGCGCGAGCCGTAAAGACCTGCGTGACGCGGAAGCGTTGTACGGTCTGCTGAAAGAAGAGATGGGCGAGATTCTGGCGAAAGTCGATGAGCCGCTGAATGTTGAAGGCAAAACGCCATTCGTTATTCTGATGGTTGGTGTCAACGGCGTGGGTAAAACCACCACTATCGGAAAACTGGCGCGTCAGTTCCAGCAAGAAGGCAAATCTGTAATGCTGGCGGCGGGCGATACCTTCCGCGCGGCGGCAGTAGAACAATTGCAGGTCTGGGGCCAGCGCAACAATATTCCGGTTATCGCTCAACACACCGGTGCCGATTCTGCTTCCGTGATTTTTGATGCGATTCAGGCGGCAAAAGCGCGCAATGTAGATGTCCTTCTGGCCGATACAGCCGGGCGTTTGCAGAACAAAGCGCACCTGATGGAAGAGCTGAAGAAAATCGTTCGCGTAATGAAAAAGCTGGACGAAGATGCACCGCATGAGGTTATGCTCACCCTCGATGCCAGCACCGGGCAAAATGCGATTAGCCAGGCTAAATTATTCCATGAAGCCGTTGGATTGACAGGCATTACGCTCACCAAACTGGATGGTACAGCCAAAGGCGGCGTGATTTTCTCCGTTGCCGATCAGTTTGGTATTCCGATTCGCTACATTGGCGTCGGCGAGCGTATTGAGGACTTGCGTCCGTTTAATGCGGGCGATTTTATTGAGGCACTTTTTGCCCGAGAGGATTAACCATGATTCGCTTTGAACACGTTAGTAAGGCCTATCTCGGTGGGAGACAAGCGTTGCAGGGAGTCACCTTCCATATGCAACCTGGCGAGATGGCTTTTCTGACCGGTCACTCTGGAGCCGGGAAAAGTACCCTGCTTAAGCTTATCTGCGGTATTGAGCGGCCAAGTGCCGGAAAGATTTCGTTCAGCGGCCATGATATTAGCCGCCTCAAGAGCCGCGAAGTGCCGTTCCTGCGCCGTCAGATTGGTATGATCTTCCAGGATCACCATTTGTTGATGGACAGAACCGTTTACGACAACGTGGCGATCCCGCTGATCATCGCGGGTGCCAGCGGTGAAGACATTCGCCGCCGCGTGTCTGCGGCACTGGATAAAGTTGGCCTGCTCGATAAAGCGAAGAGTTTCCCGATTCAACTCTCTGGCGGTGAACAGCAGCGCGTGGGCATTGCTCGTGCGGTGGTGAATAAGCCTGCGGTATTGCTGGCAGATGAACCGACCGGTAACCTTGATGATGCGCTCTCGGAAGGTATTTTGCGTCTGTTCGAGGAATTTAACCGCGTGGGCGTAACGGTTCTGATGGCAACGCACGATATGGGGCTGATTTCCCGCCGTAATTATCGCATGTTGACGTTAAGTGACGGCCATTTGCATGGAGGCCTGGCAGGTGAATAAACGCAGCGCGCTCAATCACATAAAGCGCTTCAGCAACAAGCTGGATAAAATCAACTCGCTGAATAAGTTAGGGGATTTAGGCCGCTCGGTGAAAAAACGCGGCAAAGGGCCTCAATCGAAAAGCAAATCCCTCAAGGGCGGTGTGAACGAACAGTTCCGCTACGCCTGGCAGGGGGCTGTACAGGATTTACGCAGCAAGCCTTTAGCCACTTTCCTGACGGTCATGGTTATCGCCATTTCTCTTACACTGCCAAGCGTGTGCTACATGGTTTACAAAAACGTAAATCAGGCCGCCACACAGTATTACCCTTCGCCGCAAATTACCGTTTACCTCGACAAAGCGCTGGATGACAACGCCGCGCAGCAAGTGGTGGGTGCGATTCAGGCAGAAGAGGGCGTCGATAAAGTTAACTATTTATCGCGTGACGAAGCGCTGGGCGAATTCCGCAACTGGTCGGGCTTTGGCGGCGCGCTGGATATGCTGGAAGAAAACCCGCTGCCTGCCGTTGCCGTGGTGAACCCGAAACTCGATTTCCAGACCACAGACCACCTGAACACTTTGCGTGACCGTGTCGCTCGTATTAACGGTGTCGATGAAGTGCGCATGGATGACAGCTGGTTTGCACGTCTCGCCTCGCTGACTGGTCTGGTAGGGCGTGTTGCTGCGATGATTGGCGTGCTGATGGTTGCCGCGGTATTCCTGGTGATTGGTAACAGCGTGCGCCTGAGCATTTTTGCCCGCCGCGACTCCATCAATGTGCAGAAACTGATTGGTGCGACGGATGGATTCATCCTGCGCCCGTTCTTGTACGGCGGTGCGTTATTAGGCTTTAGCGGTGCGTTTTTGTCGCTGATTTTGACCGAAATTCTGGTGTGGCGTTTGTCATCGGCTGTGACCGAAGTGGCGCAAGTATTTGGCACAAAATTCGATCTGACGGGCCTGGGTTTCGACGAATGCCTGCTGTTGTTGCTGGTTTCATCCATGAGCGGTTGGTTGGCTGCGTGGATAGCAACAGTACAACATTTACGTCGTTTTACCCCAGAGTAAAAATTTTTTGATATACTAGTCCCCTGCTACGAAGTACCTATCAGCAGGGGACTCGTTCCCACCTCGGTAAGCGTTTCTCCTGCCATGTTTCATAGCTCTGTCACATTTTGTGTGCAATCTATGCACAGCTTTACACGGAACTTGTGGATAGCATCACTGTCTGAGTTTACTGTGGGTGGTACGGTTTGGCGCTTGACGTGGAGTCAGGTGTGGCACTGTGTAGCAACCTGTACGTTAGTCTCTAAGAGAGGGTTTGAATGACCAAAGAAATGCAAAATTTAGCTTTAGCCCCTGTTGGTAACCTGGAATCTTATATTCGGGCCGCTAACTCCTGGCCGATGTTGACGGCTGAGGAAGAGAAGGAGCTTGCTGAAAAGCTGCATTACCAGGGCGATCTGGAAGCAGCGAAAAGGCTGATCCTGTCTCACCTGCGCTTTGTTGTTCATATCGCTCGTAATTACTCGGGCTATGGCTTGCCGCAGGCTGACTTGATTCAGGAAGGCAACATTGGCCTGATGAAGGCGGTGCGCCGCTTTAACCCGGAAGTGGGTGTCCGCTTAGTGTCCTTTGCTGTGCACTGGATCAAAGCTGAAATTCACGAATACGTTCTGCGTAACTGGCGTATTGTGAAAGTGGCAACCACTAAAGCACAACGTAAGTTGTTCTTTAACCTGCGTAAAACTAAACAACGTCTGGGTTGGTTCAACCAGGACGAAGTGGAAATGGTCGCCAACGAGCTGGGTGTTTCCAGCAAAGATGTCCGTGAGATGGAATCTCGCATGGCGGCGCAGGACATGACGTTCGACATGGGCAACGACGACGATTCAGACAGCGCGCCAATGGCTCCGGTGCTGTTCTTGCAGGATAAGTCTTCTAACTTTGCCGATGGCATTGAAGACGACAACTGGGAATCGCACGCGGCTGATAAACTCAGCGATGCCATGTTAGGCCTGGACGAACGTAGCCAGGATATTATCCGTGCCCGTTGGCTCGATGAAGACAACAAAAGCACGCTGCAAGAACTGGCCGACCGTTATGGCGTTTCCGCCGAGCGTGTGCGTCAGCTTGAAAAGAACGCGATGAAAAAACTGCGCATGGCCATCGAAGCGTAAGTTATTCAGCAAGACAAAAAAACCGCCTTCCAGGGCGGTTTTTTTATGCCCGTCACTTTCCTTCCCCATTGTGAAAAAATTGTTATTCCAAAAGCCGCAAATTCGGGTATGTTTTTAACTCTGAGTGCGGCGAAGGCACACGCGGTATTCGTAAACCAAAAATAAAACCGTGCCAAAACAACACAACAAATACCAATCACAACAAGAATGGGGATTCTCAGGATGAACATGAAGGGCAAAGCGTTATTGGCTGGTTGTATTGCACTTGCGATGAGCAACGCAGCATTTGCGAAGGATATCAAAGTAGCGGTAGTTGGGGCGATGTCTGGCCCGGTTGCTCAATATGGCGACCAGGAATTTACCGGTGCAGAACAAGCGGTTGCTGATATTAATGCCAAAGGCGGCATCAAAGGCGACAAACTTGTTATCACCAAATATGACGATGCTTGTGACCCGAAACAAGCCGTGGCGGTCGCCAACAAAGTGGTTAACGATGGCATCAAATATGTAATCGGCCACTTGTGTTCTTCTTCTACTCAACCTGCGTCTGATATCTACGAAGACGAAGGTGTACTGATGATCACTCCTGCGGCAACGGCGCCTGAGCTGACTTCGCGCGGTTACAAATTAACAATGCGTACCACAGGACTGGACTCCGATCAGGGCCCAACGGCGGCGAAATACATCCTTGATCACGTGAAACCGAAAAACATCGCGGTGATTCATGACAAACAACAATATGGCGAAGGCCTGGCGCGCTCGGTTCAGGAAAACCTGAAAAAAGGCGGCGCTAACGTGGTGTTCTTTGACGGCATCACCGCAGGTGAGAAAGACTTCTCCACGCTGGTGGCACGCCTGAAGAAAGAGAATATCGACTTCGTTTACTACGGTGGCTACCACCCTGAAATGGGCCAGATCCTGCGTCAGTCTCGTGCCGCAGGCCTGAAAACTCAGTTCATGGGTCCAGAAGGTGTAGCGAACGTTTCATTGTCTAACATTGCTGGCGAATCTGCTGAAGGCCTGTTAGTCACCAAACCGAAGAACTACGACCAGGTTCCTGCGAACAAACCGGTTGTAGATGCAATCAAGGCGAAGAAACAAGATCCAAGTGGCGCGTTCGTATGGACCACATACGCAGCACTGCAATCTCTGGCTGCAGGTCTGAACAAGTCAGAAGATCCGGCTGAAATCGCGACGTACCTGAAAGGCGCAACGGTTGATACCGTAATGGGTCCGTTGAGCTGGGATGAGAAGGGCGATCTGAAAGGCTTTGAGTTTGGCGTGTTTACCTGGCATGCGAACGGGACTGCGACCGACGCTAAATAATTTATCGGTCGCCTTTCGCGCCGCTGATGCGTTGGCTGCGTTGCTTAACCCCGGTCACTTACTGATGTAAGCTCCCGGGGATTTCACCACTTGCCGCCTTTCCGCAGCACGAAATGCTTCGATAAATGGGGAAGTGATAACCAACCCGTTATCACTTCTTCCAGCCACCACTCTGAACTTCAAACCCAACCGCCTGCATAAACGCCGTCATCACATCACGGTCTTCCACGCCAACATCTGCCATCCACCAACCGGTGATGTCAGGATTATCACGAATCACTTCTTCAACCAGATACTGCCCCACGCCACGGCGACGGGTGATCTCGCGTACCCGCAGCGAATCCAGCGCGGCTTCACGGCCCGCAAGCGTAACGCGCACCGCGCCGAGCAGTCGCTCATTAAATTTTGCCGCGTAAATTCTGTGAGTATCACTAAGCGTAAGCGAGGCGCTGGAATATTCCGGCCAGATCTTAGCGAGATCGATCTCATCCTGGGCACTACACTCAAACAGACGAATGATGGTGAGTTTCATAAGCGAGCTAACCAAAAAGCGGGAAAACCCCGAGTGTAACCAATTTATTTGCGCCAGACGCTTTCTCTTTTATCTGTCATATACCAGACGATTAATTTTTGCGTCAAACATATGCCAGTTCGATAAGTGGCAGATTGAAAAATGGTCAGTATAAAACCCTAAAACCTAGTGATTTATTCCGCTCTTTGTATCGCTATTTTATGCTGAAAAAGCTGCTTTTTTTTGTTTAACTCTAAGCAAATACAGAATAATATCTTTGCTTAATAGCCTGAAAAATAGAGAGTTTAGCCTTAAAAATTGTAAATTTTAATGCTAAGCCCTTAAAGGCACTCATAAAAATGGTTAAAGGCTAAAAAACGTTCAGTTTGTTTTTTGCCCAAAATAAAACCACAAATCACGAACAGGAATTGGATCTATGAAAATGAACGCGAAGACATTACTCGCTGGGGTTATTGCGCTGGCGGTGTCTCACGCGGCAACCGCAGCTGATATCAAAGTTGCCGTTGTTGGTGCTATGTCTGGCCCGGTTGCGCAGTGGGGCGACATGGAATTTAACGGTGCTCGCCAGGCAATCAAAGACATCAACGCAAAAGGCGGCATCAAAGGCGACAAACTAGTCGCGGTTGAATACGACGATGCTTGTGACCCGAAACAAGCCGTAGCGGTTGCCAACAAAATCGTTAACGACGGTGTGCGCTATGTCATTGGCCACCTTTGCTCCTCTTCCACTCAGCCAGCGTCTGATATTTACGAAGACGAAGGCATCCTGATGATCACCCCTGGTGCGACTAACCCAGAGCTGACGGCCCGTGGTTACAAAATGATTATGCGTACCGCGGGCCTGGATTCTTCCCAGGGTCCAACGGCGTCTAAATACATCCTGGAAACCGTAAAACCGAAGCGTATCGCTATCATTCATGACAAGCAGCAATACGGCGAAGGTCTGGCGCGTTCTGTACAAGATGGCCTGAAGAAAGGTGGCGCGAATATCGTCTTCTTCGACGGCATCACTGCGGGCGATAAAGACTTCTCCACGCTGGTGGCGCGTCTGCAAAAAGAAAACATCGACTTTGTTTATTACGGCGGCTACTACCCAGAAATGGGCCAGATCCTGCGTCAGGCACGTGCCGTTGGTCTGAAAACTCAGTTTATGGGTCCAGAGGGTGTGGGTAACGCATCGCTGTCCAACATTGCGGGCAATGCGGGCGAAGGCATGTTAGTCACCATGCCAAAACGCTATGACCAGGACCCAGCGAACAAAGCTATCGTTGATGAACTGAAAACTGAGAAGAAAGACCCAAGTGGCCCATATGTCTGGATCACTTACGCCGCGGTGCAGTCTTTGGCGACAGCACTTGAGCGTACCGGAAGTGCAGAACCTGCTGATTTAGTAAAAGATTTGAAAGCAAACGGTGCGAAAACCGTGATTGGGCCGCTGAACTGGGATGAGAAAGGCGATCTGAAGGGATTTGATTTTGGTGTCTTCCAGTGGCATGCCGACGGTTCGTCTTCTGTAGCGACGAAATAATAGTAGCGGCAACTCTGGGTCATCCCACCTCCCCGGCGGCTATGCGTTGGGGAGGAATAAATAAGGTTATTGTATGTCCGAGCAGTTCCTCTACTTCCTGCAACAGATGTTTAACGGCGTCACGTTGGGCAGTACTTACGCGTTGATCGCCATCGGTTACACCATGGTTTACGGCATTATCGGCATGATCAACTTCGCCCATGGCGAGGTGTATATGATCGGCAGCTACGTCTCGTTTATGATCATCGCAGCACTGATGATGATGGGCATTGATGTGGGCTGGATGCTGGTTGGTGCAGGTTTTATTGGTGCAATTGTCATTGCGAGCGCCTACGGCTGGAGCATCGAACGCGTTGCCTACAAGCCGGTGCGTAACTCTAAGCGTCTGATTGCACTGATCTCTGCTATCGGGATGTCTATCTTCCTGCAAAACTACGTCAGCCTGACTGAAGGTTCGCGCGACATCGCGCTGCCAAGCCTGTTTAACGGCCAGTGGGTCGTCGGTGCCAGCGACAACTTCACCGCAACCATTACCACCATGCAGTTGGTGATTTGGGTGGTAACGTTCCTTGCGATGCTGGCTTTGACACTGTTCATTCGCTACTCCCGCATGGGCCGTGCGTGCCGTGCGTGTGCAGAAGATTTGAAAATGGCGAGCCTGCTTGGAATTAACACCGACCGTGTTATCTCGCTGACCTTCGTGATTGGCGCAGCCATGGCTGCGGTTGCAGGTGTACTGCTCGGCCAGTTCTACGGCGTTATCAACCCATACATCGGCTTTATGGCCGGGATGAAAGCCTTCACCGCAGCAGTTCTGGGCGGTATCGGTAGTATCCCTGGCGCGATGATTGGTGGCCTGATTTTGGGTGTTGCAGAAGCGCTGACTTCCGCGTATCTGAGCACCGAATATAAAGATGTTGTCTCCTTTGCGCTGCTCATCGTGGTACTGCTGGTTATGCCTACCGGTATCCTGGGTCGCCCGGAGGTAGAAAAAGTATGAAACCGATGCATGTTGTTCTTGCGCTGCTTTCGGCGGCCATATTTTTCGTGCTGGCGGGCGTCTTTATGGGCGTTCAGTTGAGTCTCGATGGCACTAAGCTTGTCGTTCACAGCGCCGAAACGGTGCGCTGGGAATGGGTGTTGATTGGTACGGCGATTGTCTTCGTCTTCCAGTTGCTGCGCCCTGCATTCCAGAAAGGCATGAAAAAAGTCTCCGGGCCGAAGTTTGTGCTGCCTGCGTTAGACGGTTCTACGCCGAAACAAAAACTGTTCCTGGCGGCACTGTTGGTACTCGCCGTTGCGTGGCCGTTTGTGGTGTCACGCGGTACGGTGGATATCGCCACGCTGACCATGATTTATATCATTCTCGGCCTTGGTCTGAACGTGGTTGTGGGTTTGTCTGGCTTGTTGGTTCTGGGCTACGGCGGTTTTTATGCCATCGGCGCTTATACCTTTGCTCTGCTCAACCACTACTACGGTCTGGGATTCTGGACATGCTTGCCGATTGCGGGCCTGGTGTCTGCGGCGGCAGGTTTCCTGTTGGGCTTCCCGGTGTTGCGTTTACGCGGCGACTACCTCGCGATTGTGACGCTCGGCTTTGGTGAAATTGTCCGTATTTTGCTGCTGAACAACACCGAAATTACCGGTGGCCCGAACGGCATCAGCCAGATCCCTAAACCTACGCTGTTTGGTCTGGAATTCAGCCGCAGCGCACGTGAAGGCGGGTGGGACACGTTCAGCAACTTCTTTAACATCGCGTACAACCCAGGTGACAGGATTATCTTCCTCTACCTCGTTGCGCTGTTGCTGGTTGTGCTGTCTCTGTTTGTGATTAACCGCTTGCTGCGTATGCCGCTGGGCCGCGCGTGGGAAGCGTTGCGTGAAGATGAAATCGCGTGCCGTTCACTGGGTCTGAACCCAACGCGCATCAAACTGACCGCGTTTACTATTAGCGCCGCGTTTGCAGGCTTTGCTGGTACGCTGTTTGCCGCACGCCAGGGCTTTGTCAGCCCGGAATCCTTCACCTTTGCCGAATCTGCCTTCGTGCTGGCGATTGTCGTGCTGGGCGGTATGGGCTCGCAATTTGCCGTTATCCTCGCCGCCGTGCTGCTGGTGGTGTCGCGCGAACTGATGCGTGACCTGAACGAATACAGCATGTTGGTGCTTGGTGGCTTGATGGTGCTGATGATGATTTGGCGTCCGCAAGGCTTGCTGCCAATGTCGCGTCCGCAATTGAAGCTTAAAAAAGAGCAAGTGGAACAAGTGAAAGGAGAGCAGGCATGAGTCAGCCATTGTTATCCGTAAACGGCTTGATGATGCGTTTCGGCGGCCTGCTCGCCGTAAATAATGTTTCTCTGGAACTGCATCCACAAGAAATTGTTTCGTTAATCGGCCCGAACGGTGCCGGTAAAACCACGGTGTTTAACTGCCTGACGGGTTTCTACAAACCTTCAGGCGGAACGATTCTGTTGCGTGATCAACACCTTGAAGGTCTGCCGGGCCAGCAAATTGCACGTATGGGCGTGGTGCGTACTTTCCAGCACGTTCGTCTGTTCCGCGAAATGACCGTGATTGAAAACTTGCTGGTTGCTCAGCATATGCAGCTGAAAACCGGTGTGTTCTCAGGTCTTTTGAAAACGCCTGCTTTTCGCCGTTCACAAAACGAAGCGCTCGACCGCGCTGCAACCTGGCTTGAACGTATTGGTCTGCTTGAGCAGGCTAACCGTCAGGCGAGTAACCTGGCATATGGCGACCAGCGCCGCCTTGAGATTGCACGCTGCATGGTGACTCAGCCAGAAATTCTGATGCTTGATGAACCCGCGGCTGGCCTTAACCCGAAAGAAACGCATGAACTCGATGAGTTAATCATGGAGTTACGCAACCATCACAACACTACCGTGCTGTTAATCGAGCACGATATGAAACTGGTGATGGGCATTTCTGACAGGATTTACGTGGTAAACCAGGGGACGCCGCTTGCGAACGGCACGCCGGAGCAAATCCGGAATAACCCTGACGTAATCCGCGCCTACTTAGGTGAAGCATAATGGGGGTGAGGCTTAATATGGAAAATATCATGTTGTCATTTGACCATGTGAGCGCCCACTACGGAAAAATCCAGGCGCTTCATGAGGTTAGTCTGCACATCAAACAGGGCGAAATCGTTACCCTGATTGGCGCGAACGGCGCCGGTAAAACGACGCTGTTGGGAACACTGTGTGGTGACCCGCGTGCTTCAAGCGGCAAGATTACCTTTGATGGTAAAGACATCACCGACTGGCATACCGCGCGCATCATGCGTGAAGCAGTGGCGATTGTGCCGGAAGGCCGCCGCGTGTTTTCACGCATGACGGTAGAAGAGAACCTGGCGATGGGTGGCTTCTTCGCGGAACGCGACCAGTATCATGAACGCATCCAACGCGTTTACGAACTGTTCCCACGCTTGCTGGAGCGCCGTATTCAGCGTGCGGGTACGATGTCCGGTGGTGAGCAACAAATGCTGGCGATTGGCCGTGCATTAATGAGCCAACCGCGCCTGCTGCTGTTAGATGAACCATCGCTCGGCCTCGCGCCAATCATCATTCAGCAGATTTTCGATACCATCGAACAACTGCGCAGCGAAGGCATGACCATCTTCCTCGTCGAGCAGAACGCCAACCAGGCGCTGAAACTCGCTGACCGTGGCTACGTGCTGGAAAACGGCCACGTGGTACTGGAAGACACAGGTGATGCACTTCTGGCTAACGAAGCGGTGCGTAGCGCCTACCTCGGCGGCTAGTTTATCGTTTCAAACACGAGGAGCCTTTGGCTCCTTTTTTTATGACATTTTTCCACTAGTCATAATTCCTTCACTTCATCGTAACGATCCTGTCACCTCACGGTTATTTTTCTGTCATTCGCGCATGTCATGTTTTGATGCGAACAAAAACGCGTATTTTCGCGCAACTTATTCACCTCAAAATAATTCGAGACATAAGACATGACTGCATCGTTACGACACACAGCAATTTGCCTGGCGCTTGGATGCGTATTTAGCAGTAGCGCTATCGCCGCCACTTCCATTCCTTTCTGGCACTCGATGGAAGGCGAACTGGGCAAAGAAGTTGATTCACTGGCTCAACGCTTTAACCAGACGCATCCTGACTACAAAATTGTTCCGGTTTATAAAGGCAACTACGAACAAAACCTGGCGGCAGGGATTGCGGCTTTCCGTTCGGGCAATGCGCCAGCCATTTTGCAGGTTTATGAAGTGGGCACGGCGACCATGATGGCCTCGAAAGCGATCAAGCCGGTGTATGAAGTGTTCAACGATGCAGGCATTAAGTTCGACGAATCCCAGTTTGTGCCGACGGTTTCCGGGTACTACACCGATGCGAAAACCGGGCATCTGCTTTCCCAGCCTTTCAACAGCTCCACGCCAGTGCTGTATTACAACAAAGACGCCTTTAAAAAAGCCGGTCTGAACCCGGATCAGCCGCCAAAAACCTGGCAGGATCTGGCTGATTACACCGCCAAACTGAAAGCAGCGGGCATGAAGTGCGGCTACGCCAGCGGCTGGCAGGGCTGGATTCAAATTGAAAACTTCAGCGCCTGGAACGGCCTGCCCGTTGCGACTAAAAACAACGGCTTTGATGGCACTGACGCGGTTCTGGAATTCAATAAACCCGAGCAAGTGAAACACATTGCGCTGTTGCAAGAGTTGAACAAGAAAGGCGATTTCAGCTATTTCGGCCGTAAAGACGAATCCACCGAGAAGTTCTACAACGGCGATTGCGCCATTACTACCGCCTCTTCCGGTTCGCTGGCAGATATCCGCCACTACGCCAAATTCAACTACGGCGTGGGCATGATGCCTTATGACGCAACCATCCCGAATGCGCCACAAAACGCCATTATCGGCGGGGCAAGTTTGTGGGTAATGCAGGGTAAAGACGCGGCAACTTACAAAGGCGTTGCCGAGTTTATGCAGTTCCTCGCCCAGCCTGAAATCGCTGCCGAATGGCACCAGAAAACGGGTTACTTGCCGATTACCAAAGCGGCTTATGACCTGACGCGCGAGCAAGGTTTCTACGAGAAAAACCCGGGTGCTGACATCGCCACGCGCCAGATGATGAACAAGCCGCCATTGCCATTCACCAAAGGTCTGCGTCTGGGCAACATGCCGCAGATTCGTACCATCGTGGACGAAGAACTGGAATCGGTGTGGACCGGCAAGAAAACCCCTCAGCAGGCGTTAGACAGCGCGGTTGAGCGTGGCAATCAGCTGCTGCGTCGTTTCGAGCAATCGACTAAGTCTTAAGTTTTTCAGTGTCGGATGACGCTTCGCTTATCCGACCTACGAATGGCTGTTTGTAGGTCGGTTAAGGCGAAGCCGTCACCCGACATTGTTCAGGAAAAGAATTACTTATGTCATCATCTCGTCCTGTATTCCGTTCCGGTTGGCTACCGTATGCGCTAGTCCTGCCGCAACTGGTTATCACCATTATCTTTTTCATCTGGCCTGCGGGCGAAGCGCTGTGGTATTCACTTCAGAATGTCGATCCGTTTGGGCTTTCGAGCACGTTTGTCGGCCTGGATAACTTCAAACAGCTTTTCCACGACAGCTACTATCTCGACTCCTTCTACACCACCTTAATTTTCAGTGGATTAGTGGCAGGCAGTGGGCTGCTGGTGTCGCTGTTTTTCGCCGCCCTTACAGATTATGTCGTGCGTGGGAGCCGTATTTATCAAACCCTAATGTTGCTGCCGTATGCGGTCGCGCCCGCGATTGCCGCCGTGCTGTGGATCTTCCTGTTCAATCCTGGGCGCGGCCTGTTAACGCACCTGCTGGAGCAGTTTGGTTATCACTGGAACCACGCGCAAAACAGCGGTCAGGCGATGTTCCTTGTGGTGTTTGCCTCGGTCTGGAAGCAAATCAGCTACAACTACCTGTTCTTCTTCGCTGCACTTCAGTCGATTCCTCGATCCTTGGTCGAAGCCGCTTCCATTGATGGTGCCGGGCCGGTGCGCCGCTTCTTTAAATTGTCGCTGCCGCTGATTGCTCCGGTGAGTTTCTTCCTGCTGGTGGTGAATCTGGTTTACGCCTTTTTCGATACCTTCCCGGTTATCGACGCCGCAACTGGCGGTGGCCCGGTACAAGCCACCACCACGCTTATCTACAAAATTTATCGCGAAGGTTTTGCCGGTCTCGACCTTTCCGCATCGGCGGCACAATCGGTAGTGCTGATGTTCCTGGTCATCATCCTGACCGTCATTCAGTTCCGCTTCGTGGAACGTAAGGTGCGCTACCAATGATTGAGAACCGCCGCGGACTGACGATTTTCAGCCATACCATGCTCATTCTTGGCATCATCGTGATTCTGTTTCCGCTGTACGTCGCATTTGTGGCGGCAACGCTGGACAGCCAGGCCGTGTTTCAAACGCCAATGACGCTGATCCCAGGCTCCCATCTGCTGGAAAATATGACCCATATTTGGGTACATGGCGTGGGTGCAAACAGTGCGCCGTTTGGCCTGATGCTGCTAAACAGCTTTGTGATGGCGATGGTTATCACCATCGGCAAAATCACGGTGTCGATGCTCTCCGCTTTTGCCATTGTCTGGTTCCGCTTTCCATTGCGTAACCTGTTCTTCTGGATGATTTTCATCACCCTGATGCTGCCGGTCGAAGTGCGAATTTTTCCAACGGTAGAAGTCATCGCCAATCTCAAGATGCTCGACAGCTATACCGGCCTGACGCTGCCGCTAATGGCTTCGGCGACCGCCACGTTTTTGTTCCGCCAGTTCTTTATGACGCTGCCCGATGAGTTAATGGAAGCGGCTCGCATTGATGGTGCAACGCCGATGCGCTTCTTCCGCGACATCGTGCTGCCGCTCTCGAAAACCAATCTGGCGGCGCTGTTCGTCATCACCTTTATCTACGGCTGGAACCAGTATCTGTGGCCGTTGCTGATTGTCAGCGACGTCAACCTCGGCACAGCCGTGGCGGGTATCAAAAGCATGATGTCTTCCGGTGAAGGCTCTACCCAGTGGAATCAGGTTATGGCGGCTATGTTACTGACTCTTATTCCACCGGTAATAATCGTTTTAGCCATGCAGCGTGCGTTCGTGCGTGGCCTTGTTGATAGTGAGAAATAACCCCCATGGCAGGTTTAAAATTACAGGCAGTCAGCAAAAGCTGGGACAACAAAACCCAGGTGATTCAACCGTTAACGCTCGATGTGGCGGATGGCGAATTTATCGTGATGGTCGGGCCGTCGGGTTGCGGAAAATCGACGTTATTACGAATGGTTGCCGGGCTTGAGCGCGTCACCAGCGGCGATATCTGGATTGATCGCCAGCGCGTCACTGAAATGGAACCGAAAGAGCGCGGTATTGCGATGGTGTTCCAGAATTACGCGCTTTATCCGCATATGAGCGTGGAAGAAAACATGGCGTGGGGGCTGAAAATCCGTGGCATGGGTAAAGCGCATATTCAGCAGAAAGTGGCAGAGGCAGCACGTATTCTGGAACTCGATGGTTTGCTAAAACGCCGTCCGCGTGAGCTTTCTGGCGGGCAGCGTCAACGTGTGGCGATGGGGCGTGCGATTGTGCGCGATCCAGCGGTATTCCTGTTTGATGAACCGTTATCAAACCTCGACGCTAAACTGCGCGTGCAAATGCGCCTCGAATTACAGCAACTGCATCGCCGCCTGAAAACCACCAGTCTGTACGTCACCCACGATCAGGTCGAAGCGATGACGCTGGCGCAGCGCGTGATGGTGATGAATAAAGGCGTTGCAGAGCAAATCGGCACACCAGTCGAAGTCTACGAGCGCCCGGCAACCCGCTTTGTGGCGAGTTTTATTGGCTCGCCCGCCATGAACTTGCTGGAAGGGAATATCAGTGCTGACGGGACGCGTTTTGAACTGGCAGGTGGCATGGAGTTACCGCTGGGAAATGCGGCAAATCTGCAACGAGGCCGGGCTGTTACCCTGGGTATCCGCCCGGAACATATTGCGCTAAGCTCACAAACCGCAGGCGGAATCCCCTTTATGGTCGACACGCTGGAGATGCTCGGCGCAGATAATCTGGTGCATGGGCGTTGGGGCGAGCAAAAAATGGTGGTGCGCCTTGGGCATCAGGAACGCCCGCAACCCGGCAGTACGTTATGGCTGCATCTGCCTGAAAATCATCTGCATTTCTTTGATAAAGAAAATGGACAACGTTTATGAGTAACTGGCCATACCCAAAAGTCGCGGCCCATCGTGGCGGCGGAAAACTGGCACCGGAAAACACGCTGGCAGCCATTGATGTTGGTGCGCGCTACGGCCACACCATGATTGAGTTTGACGCGAAGCTGTCAAAAGATGGGCAAATCTTCCTGCTGCATGATGACACGCTGGAGCGCACCAGTAATGGCTGGGGAGTGGCGGGCGATTTGCCGTGGGATAAGCTGCTCAACGTTGACGCCGGAAGCTGGTTTAGCAATGAATTCAAAGGCGAGCCATTGCCGCTGCTTTCGCAGGTTGCAGAGCGCTGTAAACAACATGGCATGATGGTCAATATCGAAATCAAGCCGACAACGGGTACTGATTCCGATACCGGGAAACTCATTGCGCTGGCCGCCCGTGAATTATGGCAGGGGCAAACCGCGCCATTGCTGTCGTCTTTTTCCATCGACGCGCTGGAAGCGGCACAACATGCGGTTCCAGAGTTACCTCGGGGTTTGTTGCTGGATGAATGGCGTGATGAGTGGCGCGAGCTGACCACTAGCCTGGGCTGCGTATCACTTCATTTGAACCATAAATTGCTGGATGAAACGCGTGTGCGGGAACTCAAAGCGGCGGGTTTATTTATTCTGGTTTATACCGTGAATAATCCCCAACGAGCAGCCACGCTGCTGCGCTGGGGAGTCGATACTATTTGCACTGACCGCATCGACCAAATTGGTGCGGACTTTACGGGCTAATACCTCACCAATGTCGGATGACGCAAGCTTATCCGACCTACGGTTGCGGTGTTGTAGGGTGGATAAGCGATAGCGTCATCCACCGTTTTCATTACGGCCCAATAGTTTTCAGCGGAATGCTCGGCTGTAACGTCGAGCTACCATGAGAATTCAGCATGCTGCCATTGGTTCTCGGTTGTAGCATGTGATCCTGCCCGCTGACGTTCGAACCACTGCCACTCAGCATCCCTCCATTCGTATTCGGCAACACCTGTTGCGTCCCGACATCCAGTTCGTTTGGCAGTGTTTTCTTCACCTTAAATATATCCTGCTGCGAATTATTGTTTATCTGCGATTCCAGATGCTGTTGCTGTACGCGTGTCTGTGTTTGTAACTGCTGATTCAACATTCCTTTTTGCTGTATCTGCTGCGTCTGCATTTGCTGCTGCATCCGTTGCTGGCTGGGAATCTGGTAACCCGGTTGATTGGGATTATTCAGGGTATTAATCGGCTGTGCCAAACAGGTCAACGGCAGCAAAGCTGCCACAAGTAATATTTTTTTCATCGTCACTTCCTCCATTTGGGGGATCTACTAAGTTTAATCGTTTTCCGTAGTTACGAAGATTATTTAGGAGTTTTAGACCAGGCTTATTGGGCGATTGACTGGACAAACATGGAGAAAACAACGATGAAGCAGTGGAAAACTTTTCGTTCAGAAGTAATGCGTTGGATGACCATTCCTGCGCTCATGATAGGACTTTGCCTTTCTGTTAATGCCGCGCCCCCTCCGGCGGCACCCCCGGTATCCTATGGTGTTGAAGCTGACGTACACCATGCGGTGCGTGCTGAAAATGGCATGGTGGCTTCACAAGATTCCCTTGCCACACAAGTGGGCGTCGATATTCTGAAACAAGGCGGAAATGCCGTAGATGCTGCAGTTGCAGTCGGTTTTGCGCTGGCGGTAACACACCCACAGGCCGGGAATATTGGCGGCGGCGGCTTTATGATGCTGCGCACCAAAGACGGTAAAACCACCGCCATTGATTTCCGTGAAATGGCGCCAGAAAAAGCCACGCGCGATATGTTCCTTGACGCGCAAGGCAACGCTGACAGCAAAAAATCCCTCACTTCTCATCTTGCTTCCGGCACACCTGGCACCGTGGCGGGCTTCTCAATGGCGCTGGAAAAATACGGCACTCTGCCGCTCAACAAAGTGATTCAGCCTGCGATTAAACTGGCGCAGGACGGATTTACGGTGAACGATGCACTGGCTGAAGATTTAAAAGTGTATGGCGCGGAAGTGATCCCGAATCACCCAAACAGCAAAGCTATTTTCTGGAAAGCGGATGGTGAACCGCTGCAAAAGGGCGACAAGCTGGTGCAGACGAATCTCGCCAAAAGCCTGGAAATGATTGCTGAAAATGGCCCGGATGCTTTCTATAAAGGGGCTATTGCTGACCAGATTGCGGACGAAATGGCAAAAAATGGTGGGCTGATCAGCAAAGCGGATCTGGCGAATTACAAGGCGGTAGAACGTGCGCCAATTAGCGGCGAATACCGTGGCTATGAGATTTTCTCTATGCCACCGCCGTCTTCCGGTGGCGTTCACATCGTGCAAATCCTTAATATTCTGGAAAACTTCGACCTCGCCAAATACGGTTTTGGTAGCGCCGATGCGATGCAACTCACCGCAGAGGCTGAAAAATATGCTTATGCCGATCGCTCGGAATATCTTGGCGATCCGGATTTTGTGAAAGTACCGTGGCAGGCGCTGACCAACAAAGCCTATGCGAAATCATTGGCAGAACAGATAGATATCAACAAGGCGCGACCGTCGAGCGAAATCAAACCGGGCAAACTTGCCCCGTATGAAAGCAACCAGACCACGCACTTCTCGGTGGTGGATAAAGACGGCAACGCTGTAGCAGTAACTTACACCCTTAATACCGTGTTCGGCACAGGTATTGTGGCGGGGAATACCGGCATTCTGATGAATAACCAAATGGATGATTTCTCGGCCAAACCGGGTGTTCCGAACGTCTACGGGCTGGTGGGTGGCGATGCCAACGCGGTAGGGCCGCACAAACGTCCATTGTCGTCGATGTCGCCAACTATCGTGGTCAAAGATGGGAAAACCTGGTTGGTGACGGGTAGTCCAGGCGGCAGCCGAATCATCACCACTGTGCTGCAAATGGTGATGAATACCATTGATTATGGGATGAACGTCGCCGAAGCGACCAACGCGCCGCGTTTCCATCATCAGTGGTTGCCAGATGAGTTACGTGTCGAAAAAGGATTTAGCCCGGACACCATCAAACTGCTGAAAGATAAAGGGCAGAATGTGCAGGTGAAAGAGGCGATGGGCAGTACGCAAAGCATTATGGTTGCGCCGGATGGCACGCTGTATGGTGCATCTGACCCGCGTTCCGTGGATGATTTGACGGCGGGTTATTAAGTTGCCCCTCACCCCGGCCCTCTCCCAAAGGAGAGGGAGAAAGCCGTAGAGTCCCCTCTCCTGAGGGAGAGGGTTAGGGTGAGGGCGATTTACTCCGGCTTAAACCGCGCCATAAAATGCGCATCCACATACTGCCCGTCACGCAGTGCGTAGTTCTTGCCTGTACCTTCAATCTCAAAACCGAATTTACGATAGACCGCCAGGGCTGGTGCGTTATCAACAAACACCGTCAACTCGATACGCTCGACGCGCAGCCAGTTATCACACAGGTCGGTCATGGCTGCCATCAACGCGCTGGCGACGCCTCTGCCATGAAAATTACTGTCCACACCTATGCCAAAGGATGCGACGTGGCTGCGGCGCGGTGATGGTTCTACCGCAAACGTCAGTTGGCCAACAACTTTTCGATCAATACATGCGACCAGATTACGGCTGCCTGGTTTTGGTTCCTTCAACCGTTCTAGCCACTGCCCTTGCGGAGAATAAGGAATATGTAGCGTGTCGCGTTGCGGCGTCTGTTGAGAGTAAAGTTGATGCAGAGCTTCCGCATCGCCGATTTCAGCATGACGTATCACTATTTCGCTCATTCCTTTTCTCCTCAATTGGTTAGGTAACCCCTTCAACATTATTGACTTTTTAATTTTCGTCAACTGCCAATTATTTCTAAAAAATAGTAGACAAGTGCGAATGATAATGATTATTATTGCCATGCGTTCAGGGGAGACCCTTACGGAGACAACCTGAAAGCACGACATTGCTCACATTGCTTCCAGTATTACTTAGCCAGCCTTGCGCTGGCTTTTTTTTGCCCTTTTTTCAGCCTGGCTTACTTGCCATTTTGTCCGCGGGCTGTGAACAAACTAAAATGTTTTGGTTTATGTAGGGCGGAAAAGCGCAGCGTCCTCCGCCAAAAGCAAACAACTCCATAGCCGCAAAATCACGGTGCCATCCGCCTCCGTCTCAAGTATGGTAATTGCAATTCAAAGTCAAAAAGGACGAAGCAATGACCCTACACTGCGCTTTTATAGGTTTTGGCAAAAGCACCACCCGCTACCACCTTCCTTACGTTCTGGTTCGCAAAGATAAATTTCACGTTGCCCATATCTTCCGCCGCAATGAAAAGCCTGATATCGAGCAGCAGCCAGAATATAGCCACATTCATTTCACCAGCGATTTAGACGAAGTGCTGAACGACCCGCAGGTGAAACTGGTGGTGGTGTGTACCCATGCAGACAGCCACTTCGATTACGCGAAACGCGCGCTGGAAGCAGGCAAAAATGTGCTGGTGGAAAAGCCGTTTACCCCAACACTGGCTGAAGCGAAAGAATTGTTCGAGCTGGCGAAAGCCAAAGGACTGACCGTCACGCCGTATCAAAACCGCCGTTTTGACTCCTGCTTCCTGACCATGAAAAAAGCCATCGAAAGCGGCAAACTTGGCGATATTGTTGAAATAGAAAGCCACTTTGATATGTATCGCCCGGTTGCCGAAACCAAACCAGGTCTACCGGCTGACGGTGCGTTTTACGGTCTTGGCGTGCATACGATGGACCAAATTATTTCGCTGTTTGGCCGCCCGGATCATGTCGCCTACGACATTCGTAGCGTGCGCAATAAAGCCAATCCGGACGATACCTTTGAAGCGCAGCTTTTCTATGGCGATATGAAAGCCATCGTCAAAACCAGCCATCTGGTGAAAATCGACTACCCGAAATTCCAGGTTCATGGCACCAAAGGCTCATTTATTAAATACGGAATCGACCAGCAAGAAACCAGCCTCAAGGCGTACATCATGCCGGGTGAACCGGGCTTTGCGGCTGATAGCAGCGTGGGCGTGCTTGAGTACGTGAACGATGCGGGTGAAACCGTGCGCGAAGAGCTGAAACCGGAAATGGGCGACTACGGGCGCGTATACGATGCGCTTTATGAAACCATTCTTAACGGCAAATCCAATTACGTCAGAGAAATTGAAGCACTGACCAACCTTGAGATCCTCGAACGCGGTTTCGAGCAGGCTTCGCCTTCAACAATCACTCTCGCCTGACCTGAAAATTGACGCCGTAAACTCGTTCACTTTTTTTGAACAGAGGCGTCAATTTTCACCCTCTATGATCATTTCCGATTCGAGTCCACACTTAGTCCATCAAACGAATTGCGGAGAAATGAAGATGATCTTTTTAAGAAAAGCTGAAGAACGTGGTCACGCGAATCATGGTTGGTTGGATAGCTGGCACACCTTCTCATTCGCTAACTATTACGATGCCAATTTCATGGGTTTCTCGGCATTACGTGTGATTAACGAAGACGTGGTGGAAGCCGGTGAAGGTTTTGGTACCCATCCGCACAAAGACATGGAAATCCTGACTTACGTGCTCGAAGGTGCCGTGGCACACCGCGATAGCATGGGCAACGAAGAGAAAGTCCCTGCGGGTGAATTCCAGATTATGAGTGCCGGGACCGGGATTACTCACTCCGAGTACAACCCAAATGACACCGAGCGCCTACGTTTGTACCAAATCTGGATTATTCCAGACAAAACAGGCATCACGCCGCGTTACGATCAGCGTCGTTTTGATGCGCCACAGGGCCGCCAGCTGGTGTTGTCGCCAGATGCGCGTGATGGTTCTCTGAAAGTGAACCAGGATATGGAGCTGTCGCGTTGGGCGTTAGCGAAAGACGAACAATCTGTCTATCAGATCCCGGCAGATCGCCGCATTTGGGTGCAGGTTGTGAAAGGTGATGTCTCTATCAACGGTACTCAGGCTAAAACCAGCGATGCGGTTGCCGTATGGGATGAACAAGCGATTTCGATTCACGCCAATAGTGAAAGTGAGATTCTTTTGTTCGATTTACCTCCAGTCTAATAAATACCGATAGTTACCGGTCACAACCTTCCTCGAAACCGGGGGAAGGTTGTGCTTTGTCCGTGCTAAACTTCGCTGTCGATAGTTAACCCGCACAGCAAGATAATGAAAAAGAAAAGACCGGTATTACAGGACGTTGCAGATCGCGTCGGCATAACAAAAATGACGGTCAGCCGCTTTTTGCGTAACCCTGACCAGGTTTCCGCTGCGTTACAGGTAAAAATTGCCGCCGCCCTTGATGAACTTGGCTACATTCCTAACCGCGCCCCTGACATTCTTTCCAACTCAACCAGTCGCGCCATTGGCGTCTTACTGCCTTCGCTGACCAACCAGGTATTTGCCGAAGTGTTGCGTGGCATTGAAAACGTCATTGATGCTTACGGCTACCAGACCATGCTCGCCCACTACGGCTATAAGCCGGAGCTGGAAGAAGAGCGTCTGGAATCAATGCTTTCCTGGAATATCGACGGACTTATCCTCACCGAACGCACCCATACCCCACGCACTTTAAAAATGATTGAAGTGGCGGGGATCCCCGTTGTGGAATTGATGGACAGCATTTCTCCGTGCCTCGATATCGCCGTCGGGTTTGATAACTTCGAAGCTGCACGCCAGATGACTGCGGCGATTATTGCTCGCGGCCACCGCCACGTCGCGTATCTCGGTGCTCGTCTTGATGAACGTACCGTGATTAAGAAAAAGGGCTACGAACAAGCGATGCTTGATGCAGGCCTCGTGCCTTACAGCGTGATGGTTGAACAATCTTCTTCGTACTCAACAGGTATTGAACTCTTCCGTCAGGCGCGTCGTGAATATCCTCAGCTCGACAGTATCTTCTGCACCAACGATGACTTAGCGATCGGTGCGGCGTTTGAATGCCAGCGCCAGGGTTTGAGCATCCCGAAAGATATGGCGATTGCCGGTTTCCACGGTCACGATATCGGCCAGGTGATGGAGCCGCGTCTTGCTAGCGTACTGACGCCGCGTGAACGAATGGGCCGCATTGGTGCCGAGCGTTTGCTGGCGAGAATTCGCGGTGAAGAGGTCACTCCGCAAATGCTCGATCTAGGCTTTACGCTTTCTCCTGGCGGTTCAATTTAACCGTCCCAAAATATGATTTAGCTCACAGTTATACACTTTGCAAGCTAATGGTTATTGCTTATTGCGCAGGCAGCTTAGACAATGTTACCGATAACAGTTACCCGTAACAATTTACTATAACAAATTGTTGCGCTAGTCGGAGCTACGCTATGAGCACTACCAACCACGAAAACCACATCTACGTCCTGATGGGCGTCTCTGGCAGCGGTAAATCTGCTGTTGCAAGTGAAGTTGCTCATCAACTCAAAGCCGCGTTCCTCGACGGCGATTTCCTTCATCCGCGCTGCAATATCATGAAAATGGCATCGGGCGAGCCGCTGAACGATGAAGATCGTAAGCCGTGGCTGCAAGCGTTGAACGATGCAGCTTTCGCGATGCAACGCACCAACAAAGTTTCCCTGATTGTTTGCTCTGCGCTGAAAAAAGTTTATCGCGACCAATTACGCGAAGGTAATCCGAACCTCTCCTTCATCTACATGAAAGGGGATTTCGAGGTGATTGAAAACCGACTGAAAGCCCGTAAAGGTCACTTCTTCAAAACGCAGATGCTGGTCACTCAGTTTGAAACGCTGGAGGAACCTCAATCTGACGAACCTGATGTGCTGGTGGTGGATATCGACCAAACGCTTGAAGGCGTAGTCGCCAGCACGATTGATGTGATTAATAAAGGCAGTGCGCAGTGAGTACATTAACTCTTGTTTTAACAGCAGTGGGTTCAGTATTACTGTTGCTGTTTTTAGTGATGAAGGCGCGTATGCACGCCTTCGTTGCTTTGATGGTTGTTTCAATTGGTGCAGGGATCTTTTCCGGAATGCCGCTCGATAAAATCGCGGCAACCATGGAAAAAGGAATGGGCGGGACACTCGGATTCCTCGCCATCGTCGTCGCGCTTGGCGCGATGTTCGGTAAGATTCTTCATGAAACGGGCGCGGTAGACCAAATCGCCGTCAAAATGCTGAAGTCTTTCGGCCACAGTCGCGCACATTACGCGATTGGCCTGGCTGGCTTGATTTGCGCCCTGCCATTGTTCTTCGAAGTGGCGATCGTTTTACTGATTAGCGTGGCGTTTTCTATGGCCCGCCACACCGGAACTAACCTCGTTAAGCTGGTTATCCCTCTGTTTGCGGGCGTCGCCGCTGCCGCAGCGTTTCTGCTGCCTGGGCCTGCGCCTATGTTACTTGCCTCCCAGATGCATGCCGACTTTGGCTGGATGATTCTGCTCGGCTTATGCGCTGCAATTCCGAGCATGATTATCGCCGGGCCGCTGTTTGGTAACTTCATCAGCAAATATGTCGAGCTGCATATTCCTGACGATATCTCCGAACCGCATCTGGGCGAAGGTAAACTGCCATCTTTCGGCTTCAGCCTGTCGCTGATCCTGTTGCCGCTGGTGCTGGTGGGCATGAAAACCATCGCTGCACGTTTCGTTGAACAGGGTTCCACGCTGTACGAATGGCTCGAGTTTGTCGGCCACCCGTTCACCGCGATTCTGGTCGCGTGTCTGGTGGCGATTTACGGCCTTGCGTACCGCCAGGGTATGGCGAAAGAGCGAGTCATGGAAATCTGCGGCCACGCGCTGCAACCTGCAGGCATCATTCTTTTAGTTATCGGCGCGGGCGGTGTGTTCAAGCAAGTGCTGGTGGACTCAGGTGTTGGCCCGGCTTTAGGTGAAGCGTTAACCGGATTAGGTCTTCCGATTGCGTTAACCTGCTTTGTGCTGGCGGCAGCGGTGCGCATTATCCAGGGTTCTGCAACAGTCGCCTGTTTGACCGCAGTGGGTCTGGTGATGCCTGTTATCGAGCAATTGAACTATAGCGGCGCGCAAATGGCAGCCTTGTCGATTTGCATCGCGGGCGGTTCCATTGTGGTGAGCCACGTAAACGACGCCGGTTTCTGGTTGTTCGGTAAGTTTACGGGCGCTACCGAAGGGCAAACCCTGAAAACCTGGACCATGATGGAAACCATCCTCGGCACCACCGGTGCACTGGTCGGGATGATTGCTTTTACGCTGCTCTCCTGAAATGGTGGATGACGCTCTGGAAAACCAGAGCGTCATGTTTCTGAAAATACTCTCAAGACATCAACGGCAACAGCTGCTGATAAATCTGGTTAAACACTTTGCGACGAGATTTGTAACGTTCATGGCGTGACATATCCGGCTTGTGCTGCTGCTCAAGTGGCAACTGAGGAAGCAGGGATTGCAAAGGTTTTTCTGGCGCCATGGCGATTTGTGCCAGTCGTGCAGCACCCAATGCCGGGCCGACATCCCCCCCCGTACGGTAATCCAACGTTTGCCCGCTAATATCCGCCAGCATTTGCCGCCAGTACGGACTCCGCGCCCCGCCGCCAATCAGCGTAACGCTTTGCGGTGTGACGCCACAGGAATGCACCACGTCCATGCCATCCGCCAACGCGTAACCCACGCCTTCAAGTACCGCGCGAGCCAGTTCTGCCGGGCCGTGCTGATGCGTCAGGCCAAAGAAAATACCTTTTGCCTGCGGATTATTGTGCGGTGTGCGTTCGCCTGAAAGGTAAGGCAGGAACCAGACATCGCCCGCTTCTTCATTGGCTTGTTCAGCCGCTGCCAGTAACGCCGGAACGGTATCCAGGCCGGTCAGCTTTGCTGCCCAGTCAAGGCAGGACGCCGCGCTCAACATCACGGACATTAAATGCCAGCGGTTAGGTAATGCGTGGCAAAAACTATGTACGGCGCTTTCCGGCTTGCTGAGGAAACCTTCGCTTACGGCAAAATAAACCCCCGAGGTGCCGAGCGACAACATCGCCTGGCCTGCGTCCATCATGCCGACACCCACTGCGCCTGCTGCGTTATCACCTCCACCGGCTACCACCGGCACCGCAGGCATATTCCACGCCTGCGCCACGTCTGCTTTCAGCTTGCCAGTAATTTCACTGCCTTCGAATAAATCAGGCATTTGCTGGCGGCTGAGTTGGCAGGCGTCGAGCATTTTGTCGCTCCAGTCGCGCTTCGCGACATCCAGCCACATAGTGCCGGCGGCGTCAGACATATCGCTGGCGAACACACCGGTCATGCGCAAACGCAGGTAATCTTTCGGTAACAGGACCTTATCTATTTGCGCGAAAACCTCAGGCTCATGGTGTTGAACCCATAACAGCTTCGGCGCAGTAAAACCTGGCATCATCAGGTTGCCGGTAATCTTGCGAGATTCAGGCACGGCGGCTTCCAGCAGCACACATTCTTCACCGCAGCGGCCATCGTTCCACAAAATCGCTGGGCGTAAAACGGTCTGCTGCTTATCAAGCAGGGTTGCGCCATGCATTTGCCCGGCAATCCCCAGCGCTTTTACGCCCTGAAGAGAATGCTGCTCGCCAAGTGCTTTCATTGCTCTGTCTGTCGCTTGCCACCAGTGCTCTGGATCTTGCTCAGACCACAACGGATGCGGGCGCGACACCGTCAGTGCTTCAGTACGTGTTGCCAGCACCTCGCCTTGCTCATCCAACAAAATCACTTTTACACCCGAGGTGCCGAGATCGATTCCGATGTACATACCGACTCCTTACAAACGCGCCACGTAAAACGTGGCGCGGGAATTCGTAGGGTGGATAAGCGAAGCGTCATCCACCATTTCAGCTACGGCTTAGATTTATTTGTCGAACAAATAATGATTCACCAGGTTTTCCAGCAACTCTTGATGTCCACTTTGGTGCTGCGGCGCCAGGTTATGTTGTTCAGCGTACTGCGCAACTTGCGCCAGAGACATTTGCCCTTTCAGAATTTGCTGGCCGACTTCACCATTCCAGCCGGCATAACGTTTGGCAACACGTTTATCCAGTTCACCCTCTTCAATCATACGTGCGGCAATTTTCAGCGACAGCGCCATGACATCCATGGCACCAATATGACCATAGAACAGATCGTACTTATCGGTGCTCTGGCGACGAACTTTGGCATCAAAGTTCAGGCCGCCTGTAGTGAAGCCGCCCGCTTTCAGAATTTCGTACATCACCAGTGAGTTTTCTTCAACGCTGTTCGGGAACTGGTCGGTATCCCAGCCCAGCTGCGGGTCGCCACGGTTCGCATCAACAGAGCCGAAGATACCCAACGCAATCGCGCTGGCAATTTCATGGTGGAAGGAGTGACCGGCTAGTGTTGCGTGGTTCGCTTCAATGTTCACTTTGATCTCTTTTTCCAGACCAAACTGCTTCAGGAAGCCGTAAACCGTTGCAACATCATAGTCATATTGGTGTTTCGTTGGCTCTTGTGGTTTCGGTTCTATAAGCAGCGTTCCGCGGAAACCAATTTTGTGTTTGTGCTCAACCACCATCTGCATGAAACGGCCAATTTGCTCGCGTTCCTGGCGCAAATCAGTATTGAGGAGAGATTCGTAACCTTCACGCCCACCCCATAAAACATAGTTTTCGCCGCCTAATTTGTGCGTGGCATTCATCGCGGTGGCGACTTGTGTTGCCGCCCATGCGAACACTTCTGGGTCTGGATTGGTGGCGGCACCTGCACCGTAACGTGGATTGGTAAAGCAGTTAGCCGTACCCCACAGCAACTTCACGCCGCTTTCTTGCTGTTTTTGCGCCAGCACGTCGGTCATTTGCGCGAAGTTATTCAGATACTCTTTCAGTGACGCGCCTTCTGGCGATACGTCAACATCGTGGAAGCAGTAATACGGTACGTTTAGTTTGTGGAAGAACTCAAACGCGACATCGGCTTTGCCTTTTGCCAGCGCCAGTGCATCACCTGCCTGCTGCCATGGGCGTTCAAAAGAACCGACACCAAACATATCTGCGCCATTCCAGCAGAAGTTATGCCAGTAACAGGCTGCAAAGCGCAGGTGATCTTCCATGCGTTTTCCCAGAACGATTTCATCTGGGTTGTAATGGCGAAACGCCAGAGGATTAGTGGATTTAGTGCCTTCAAAACGTACACGATCGAGTTGGTCGAAATAGGCTTGCATATTTGACTCCGTAATCTTAATCAGGGGGCGGCAAGTAAGCGATTCTGTAACCATCCTGTATTTTCCTTTGGCGTTGCTCAATTACGTTATTTCACACTGCGATTAAGAGAATGCTCAAATGTGCGCTGTCTCGCAAAAAACGCAGGAATTAATGAAAGAAATATCTCGAGCGTTATTCCAATAAATAACGCAACAAATGTTTTTTCTAATTTAAAAGAAGATCGCCATCATAAATTAACAATTAAACAAAAAAACGTAATAGGAAGATAAAAATCTGTAATTGCCGGATTGCCATTCACAGACAACAATCACAGCCGGTCGACAGATGTTAATAATTTTTAATCCGATTTATTACACCCTACACAGGTATAAAAATATGAAAATGAAGATTAAGAACCTTTTACTAACGTTGTGTGCCTCACTCGTTCTCACCAGTGTCAGCGGCATCGCCAAAGAAGTTAAAATTGGCATGGCGATAGACGATTTACGCCTTGAACGCTGGCAAAAAGATCGCGACATCTTTGTTAAAAAAGCGGAGTCTCTGGGGGCGAAAGTCTTTGTACAATCCGCTAACGGCAACGAAGAAACGCAAATGTCGCAAATCGAAAACATGATTAACCGTGGCGTTGATGTATTGGTTATTATTCCTTACAACGGCCAGGTATTAAGTAATGTCATTGCTGAGGCAAAAAGAGAGGGGATAAAAGTATTAGCATATGATCGCATGATTAATAATGCCGACATTGATTATTATATTTCATTCGATAATGAAAAAGTCGGCGAACTTCAGGCGCAAAGCATTGTTAATAAAGTACCTTCTGGTAATTATTTTTTGATGGGTGGCTCGCCTGTTGATAATAATGCCAAGTTGTTCCGCGCCGGGCAGATGAAAGTATTAAAACCTTATATTGAGAGTGGGAAAATAAAAATCGTCGGCGATCAATGGGCTGATGGTTGGTTGCCAGAAAACGCATTGAAAATTATGGAAAATGCGCTGACGGCAAATAACAATAAAATTGACGCGGTGGTGGCCTCAAACGATGCAACCGCGGGCGGCGCTATTCAGGCGCTGAGTGCGCAAGGCCTGGCGGGCAAAGTCGCCATTTCCGGGCAGGATGCTGATTTAGCCGGTGTGAAGCGCATTATCGCCGGTACGCAAACCATGACGGTATACAAGCCTATCACCCAGCTTGCCAATACTGCGGCCGAAATTGCCGTGGAACTCGGTGAGGGCAAACAACCCGCTTCTGACGCCACGTTGAATAATGGCGTCAAAGATGTCCCTTCACGTCTCCTGACGCCAGTCGAGGTCGATAAAGCCAACATCGACACAACCGTTGTGGCAGACGGTTTCCATAAAAAGAGCGAGCTATAACCCACTGCGCCCGTGCATGGCACGGGCATACCCTTAATCAGGTAAAGGAGGGGCTATGCCTTGTTTACTGGAAATGAAAAATATCACCAAAGCCTTTGGTGTCGTGAAGGCCGTGGATAACGTCAGCTTGTCAGTTGATGCCGGTGAAGTCATGTCACTTTGCGGCGAAAATGGCTCGGGAAAATCGACGCTGATGAAGGTGTTATGCGGGATTTATCCTTACGGTAGTTACGAAGGTGAAATCTGGTTTGCGGGTGAAAAACTCCAGGCGAGTCATATTCGCGATACTGAACGCAAAGGCATTGCAATCATCCATCAGGAACTGGCGCTGGTTAAGCATTTGACAGTGCTTGAGAATATTTTCCTCGGTGCCGAGCTTTCACAATATGGCGTGCTGGATTACGACAGCATGACACTACGCTGCCAAAAACTGCTGGCACAGGTGAGCTTAAATATTTCTCCCGATACCCGTGTTGGCTCGCTGGGGCTTGGGCAACAACAGCTTGTGGAAATAGCTAAAGCGCTGAATAAACAGGTGCGCTTGTTGATTCTCGACGAGCCGACAGCATCGCTTACCGAGCAAGAAACCGCAGTGCTGTTAGAGATCATCCGGGATCTGCAAGCGCATGGTATCGCCTGCATTTATATCTCTCACAAACTCAATGAAGTTAAAGCCATTTCCAACACCGTCTGTGTTATCCGCGACGGGCAGCCCATCGGTACGCGTGATGCCGCGTTAATGCGTGAAGAAGACATTATTACCATGATGGTGGGGCGTGAGCTGACCGCGCTGTACCCCAATGAACCACACCAGACTGGCGAAGAAATTCTGCGTGTCGAACATCTAACGGCCTGGCACCCGGTTAACCGGCATATCAAGCGGGTAAATGATATTTCGTTTTCACTGCACAAGGGCGAAATCCTGGGTATTGCAGGGTTGGTGGGGGCCGGGCGAACCGAAGCGGTGCAGTGCTTATTTGGCGTCTGGCCGGGGAGGTCTGAAGGCCGGATATTTATTGATAACCAGCCGGTCATTATTGATAACTGCCAGCAAGCTATTACTCACGGAATTGCCATGGTGCCGGAAGATCGTAAAAAAGACGGTATCGTGCCGGTGATGGCCGTCGGGCAAAACATCACCCTGGCCGCGCTAAACCAATTCTCAGGTGCGCTCTCGCATTTGGATGATGCCGCCGAACAAAACTGCGTCCTGCAATCTATTGCGCGCCTGAAAGTAAAAACCTCTTCGCCTGAACTGGCGATTGGCCGCCTTAGCGGCGGTAATCAGCAAAAGGCGATTCTGGCGCGTTGCCTGCTGCTCAACCCACGCATCCTGATCCTTGATGAACCTACGCGCGGCATTGATATCGGCGCGAAATATGAAATCTACAAATTAATCAATCAGCTGGTTCAGCAAGGGATTGCGGTCATTGTTATCTCATCGGAATTGCCAGAGGTGCTCGGTCTTAGCGACAGAGTGCTGGTGATGCACGAGGGGCGAATCAAAGCTGACCTGATAAACCACAACCTGACCCAGGAGCAGGTCATGGAAGCCGCACTGAGGAGTGAAAAGCATGTCGAAAAGCAACCAGTCTGAAATGAAACTTACGGCACCCCCAGCTTCGCCTTTTGCCGCTTTACGGGCGCTGAATCTCCAGGTCTTTGTCATGATTGCGGCGATTGTTGTCATCATGCTGTTTTTCACCTGGACCACAGAGGGTGCTTATCTCAGCGCCAGAAACGTATCTAACTTACTGCGGCAAACAGCCATTACCGGGATTCTGGCCGTAGGCATGGTGTTCGTTATTATCTCGGCAGAAATTGATCTTTCCGTCGGCTCTATGATGGGTTTGCTCGGCGGCGTAGCGGCGATCTTTGATGTCTGGCTCGGTTGGCCTTTACCGCTGACGATTGCCGTTACGCTGGTTCTCGGGCTGGTGCTGGGAGCATGGAATGGCTGGTGGGTGGCGTATCGCAAAGTGCCGTCATTTATCGTCACTCTGGCCGGAATGCTGGCGTTTCGCGGTGTGTTGATTGGTATTACTAACGGCACCACCGTTTCGCCAACCAGCGCGGCGATGTCGCAAATCGGCCAAAGCTACCTTCCGGACGGAATTGGTTTTGGTATCGGCACTTTGGGGTTGGTCATTTTTGTGGCCTGGCAATGGCGTATGCGCACTCGCCGCGAGGCGTTAGGACTGGCAACTCCCGCATCTACAGGCGTCGTCGGGCGGCAGGCCATCACGGCGGTGATCGTGTTAGGGGCAATCTGGTTACTCAATGATTATCGTGGCGTGCCAACCCCGGTGTTGATCCTGACGCTATTGCTGCTGGCTGGCATGTTTATGGCGACCCGTACTGCGTTTGGGCGGCGCATTTATGCGATTGGCGGCAATATCGAAGCGGCACGACTTTCTGGTATTAATGTTGAGCGCACAAAACTCGCCGTCTTCGCTATCAATGGATTAATGGTGGCCATTGCCGGTTTGATTCTCAGTTCGCGTCTGGGGGCGGGTTCTCCCTCCGCTGGCAACATTGCTGAGCTTGATGCTATCGCAGCCTGTGTCATCGGCGGCACGAGCCTTGCAGGCGGCGTGGGAAGCGTTGCTGGGGCGGTGATGGGCGCATTTATCATGGCTTCGCTGGATAACGGCATGAGCATGATGGATGTGCCAACGTTCTGGCAGTACATCGTTAAAGGCGCGATTTTATTGCTGGCCGTATGGATGGATTCGGCGACCAAGCGTAGAGCATAAATGTGCAAATGATCACAATGCCGGGGGAAGGTTGCCCGGCATGGTTGCCGTTATGGTATTGCACTTAAGGTTTTGTTATCAGGAAATAAAAGCATGTTTGAGAAACGTCATCGCATTACGTTGTTATTCAATGCCAATAAAGCCTATGACCGCCAGGTGGTGGAAGGGGTAGGCGAATATTTGCAGGCGTCTCAATCCGAGTGGGACATTTTTATTGAAGAAGATTTTCGTGCTCGTATCGATAACATCAAGGAGTGGTTAGGCGACGGCGTCATCGCCGATTTTGACGATACTGAAATCCAGCGTTTGTTAGATGGGGCAGATGTGCCGATTGTCGGCGTTGGCGGCTCCTATCATTTGCCTGAACACTATCCACCCGTGCATTACATAGCCACCGACAACCATGCGCTGGTGGAGAGTGCCTTTTTGCACCTTAAAGAAAAAGGCGTGCAGCGTTTTGCCTTCTATGGCTTACCCAATTCAAGCGGCAAACGCTGGGCGATGGAGCGCGAATATGCATTTAACCAATTGGTCGCGAAAGAAAAATACCGTGGCGTGGTATATCAAGGGATAGAAACCGCTCCGGAAAATTGGCAACACGCCCAAAACCGCCTGGCAGACTGGGTCCAAACGCTGCCGCCGCAAACCGGGATTATCGCCGTCACCGATGCTCGCGCCCGCCATTTACTGCAAGTCTGCGAACATCTGCATATTCCGGTGCCGGAAAAGCTCTGCGTGATTGGCATTGATAACGAAGAGCTGACGCGATACTTGTCGCGCGTCGCTCTTTCGTCAGTCGCGCAGGGGACAAGGCAAATGGGGTATCAGGCGGCTAAATTGCTCCACCGTTTGATGGATAACGAGCCGCTTGCCCTGCAACGCGTGTTGGTGCCGCCGGTGCGCGTGGTTGAACGTCGTTCAACGGATTATCGTTCTTTGCATGACCCGGCCGTCATTCAGGCGATGCACTACATTCGCAACCATGCCTGCAAAGGCATCAAAGTAGAACAGGTATTGGATTCTGTGGGGATTTCGCGGTCGAACCTTGAGAAGCGTTTTAAAGAGGAAGTCGGCGAAACAATTCATGCAATGATTCACGCTGAAAAGCTCGAAAAGGCGCGCAGCTTGCTGGTTTCTACGTCGTTGTCTATTAACGAAATATCGCAAATGTGCGGTTATCCTTCATTGCAATATTTCTATTCAGTCTTCAAGAAAGAGTATGACGCAACGCCGAAGGAACATCGGGAGCGACACAGCGAGATATTGGTTTGAATGCTAATTTTTAATAAAAAAAACGCCTTCTAATTGAAGGCGTGAATTATTACTTATTATTAACAATCTATTTTAATTATTTAGTTCGGTGCCATAAAACGCTGATTGGATTGGTACATCGCAAATAGATAGTTGTTATAACTACTACCGCGTGTGGAATACCCTTTCAGCTTATGAATCATATTGCTGGCAGTCACTTCTTGATCCGCTTTACGCAATTGAGCACGTGATTTACGGAAAGATTTGTAGGCCGGATGCGTATTCAGATTTGTTACGTAGGCGTTAACACCTTCTTTAACCGAATCGTAATGCAAATAGCCTTTTACTTTGCCTGGTTCACTGTTGCAATGGCGTTTGCTGCACTTCATGCCAAACAAATTGTTATTACTACGCGCAAGTTTAGACGTACCCCAGCCACTCTCGGCTGCGGCCATCGTTGCCACCATATTGGTAGGAATGATGTCGACTTTTTCCATCAGCGTATTCCACGGCACACGCTTAGTATTACCATTCCACGCAATTTTATAGCGCTTAGTGATATCTTTCAGGCGTGTACGCTCTGACGGTGACCAGCGTTGCTCATACTGCTTAGAAACCAGCCAGTTACGGTCAGCCGTGATCGCTGCATTTTGACTTGTAATATATGGCATGACCGTCCGGAGAAACGCTTTTTTTCTAGGTGTTCCGGAAGGGTATTTTCGCAAATCAGGGAGCGATGCTATTTCACTATTGCGAGAATACTCTTTTTTACTACTTGCCAGCTTCTTACTGTGTGTCGTCGTGCTTTTCGTCGTTGTTAATTGGGCTTTATGCGATTTTGGCTCATGTTTACTTGCTAATACCCCAGTTGAAAAACTGAAGGTCAGTAACATTAGTATCGCAGCCCCAAATCGTCGGATTGGGGTTGATATCATTAGATCTCCTGGTCGGATCGTTACGTTTCCAGTGCCTTAATTGTCAAAGGTTTTGAATAAAGCAAACGCAGATACTAACAAAAATAGACCTTCAGAGCACCAAAAGAAATAATCCGATTCTGAAACGAAGTCACGTACGATCTTCTTATGACGGCAAAAAGTATTGTGATATGCGATGGTTATCTCATATTTCAGTAAATTGATAACGCCATCACTCACCCTTTTAACTCATCCCCGATTATCCATTTTTGGGAGGAATTCAGTTAATTAAAACAGTGCCACACTGGATAAAAGATAATCACAGGCTCAACCCTATGAAAACATTACCTCTGTTATTTCTTCTGTTCCCAGGCCTTGCACATGCAGCGTGGGTCGCACCCGGTTTACCCGCTTTTAAAGAGCAAAATCCGGGGTTATTTGTCAGCGAGGCAAAGCTTGCGAAGGGGACGCTGCCGCTCAGTCTCAAGCTTGGGGACGCTTGCTGGCAGCCCGCCGAGTCTATCAAGTTGAATCAGGCGCTTTCGCTAAAACCCTGTGAGGGCGAGAGTCCAGTCTGGCGATTATTCCGTGAAGGCGAGTATCGGATGCAAATTGATACGCGCAGCGGGACGCCTACGCTCAGCCTGAGCGTTAATAGCGCACCTCAAGCCGCTCCGGTCGATGTTACGCGTCAGTGCCCAAAATGGGACGGTAAACCGCTCACGCTCGATGTCAGCAAAACTTTCGCCGAAGGTAGTGAAGTGCGCGATTTTTACAGCGGCGCTACGGCCACGGTGAAGCATGGCCAGATTACCCTGATGCCTGCGGCGAACAGTAACGGCCTGCTGCTACTGGAATCCGCCGCTACCACAAAGGCCGCCCCCTTTAGCTGGCACAATGCCACCGTCTATTTTGTCCTGACCGACCGTTTTGAAAACGGTAACCCAAAAAATGACAACAGCTATGGTCGTCATAAAGATGGCATGCAAGAAATCGGCACTTTTCACGGTGGCGATCTGGCGGGTTTAACGCGCAAGCTCGATTATTTGCAGCAGTTGGGCGTTAACGCGTTATGGATTAGCTCGCCACTAGAGCAAATTCATGGCTGGGTCGGTGGCGGGACAAAAGGGGACTTCCCGCATTACGCCTACCATGGTTACTACACCATGGACTGGACAAAACTCGACGCCAATATGGGTACCGAAGATGAATTACGCACCTTAGTGGATGAAGCGCATAAACGCGGGATCCGCATTTTGTTCGACGTCGTAATGAACCACACCGGATACGCAACACTTGCCGATATGCAGGAATATCAGTTTGGCGCGCTGTACCTCAAAGGCGACGAGCTGACGAAAACGCTCGGAAAACACTGGACCGACTGGAAACCCGGTCCCGGTCAAAGCTGGCATTCCTTCAATGATTACATCAACTTTGGTGACAAAGCGGCATGGCAGAATTGGTGGGGGGAAAACTGGATTCGTACGGATATCGGTGATTACGACACGCCGGGTTTTGATGATTTAACCATGTCCCTGGCCTTCCTGCCTGACCTGAAAACCGAATCGACACAACCCGCCGGTTTACCTGTTTTTTATCGCCATAAGCCTGATACCCACGCCAAAGAAATCGCCGACGCTACCGTGCGCGATTATCTGACTCATTGGCTCAGTCAATGGGTGCGTGATTACGGCATCGACGGTTTTCGGGTCGATACCGCGAAGCATGTCGAAAAAGCAGGCTGGCAGCAGCTTAAAGAGCAGTCGGTTGCCGCCCTGGCCGAATGGAAGAAAGCTAACCCGGACAAAAAGCTGGATGATGCTCCGTTCTGGATGACCGGCGAATCCTGGGGCCACGGCGTGATGGAAAGCGATTACTACAGCAGCGGCTTTGACGCGATGATCAATTTTGATTACCAGGAGCAAGCAGCAAAAGCAGTCAATTGTCTGGCCGATATGGATCTCACCTGGCAGCAAATGGCGACTAAATTGCAGGAGTTTAACGTTCTTAGCTACCTTTCATCGCATGATACTCGATTGTTCCGCGAAGGCGGGCAACGGGCGGCTGAATTATTGCTGCTGGCGCCGGGAGCTGTGCAGATTTTCTATGGTGATGAAACCGAGCGTCCGTTTGGCCCGACGGGTTCCGACCCGCTTCAGGGTACGCGTTCTGACATGAATTGGGGGCAAAACGTCGCAACGCTTTCTCACTGGCAAAAAATCAGCCAGTTCCGCGCCCGTCACCCGGCCATTGGCGCGGGTAAACAGAACATATTAAGCATCAAGCAAGGTTATGGTTTTACTCGTGAATTCGGCGATGACAAAGTACTGGTAGTTTGGGCTGGCAACCCATAAATAACGGCGGATGACGCTGCGCTTATCCGCCCTACAACTTCCCCCGTAGGTTGGATAAGCGCAGCGTCATCCAACATAAAATGCTGGGATGTTAGTTTCAGGCAGCATATTGACCACGAGAGACTAATCTTAATGGGTTTGCACCACGTCTTATCCGGCGTTATGGTTAGCCTCTTTTTGATGGTCAAAGACAGATCTACGTTATGACGTTTTCACTTTTCGGCGACAAATTTACCCGCCATGCAGGCATCACACGCCTGATGGAGGACCTCAACGATGGTCTACGCACACCTGGAGCAATCATGCTCGGTGGCGGTAATCCTGCGCAAATCCCTGCAATGAATGACTACTTCCAGGCGTTGCTCGCAGATATGCTGGCAAACGGGAAAATGACCGATGCGCTGTGCAATTACGACGGCCCGCAGGGGAAAAGTGACTTGCTTGACGCGCTAGCGGAAATGCTGCGCAAAGAATTAGGCTGGGATATTGCCCCGCAGAATATTGCACTGACAAATGGCAGTCAGAGCGCGTTTTTCTACTTGTTTAATCTGTTCGCCGGTCGTTATGCCGATGGCAGCACTAAAAAAGTGCTGTTCCCGCTGGCCCCTGAATATATTGGCTACGCGGATTCCGGCCTTGAGGAAGACCTGTTTGTCTCGACGCGACCGAACATCGAACTGCTGCCGGAAGGCCAGTTTAAATATCACGTAGACTTTGAGCACCTGCATATCGGCCCGGATACCGGGATGATTTGCGTATCGCGCCCAACCAACCCGACGGGCAACGTCATCACCGACGAAGAGCTGATTAAGCTTGATGCGCTGGCGAATCAGCACGGTATTCCGCTGGTGATTGATAACGCGTATGGCGTGCCGTTCCCGGGCATTATTTTCAGCGAAGCGCGCCCGCTGTGGAATCCAAATATCATTCTGTGCATGAGCTTGTCGAAACTCGGCCTGCCGGGCAGCCGTTGCGGCATCATCATCGCCAATGAAAAAATCATCTCAGCTATCAGTAACATGAACGGCATCATCAGCCTGGCACCGGGCGGTGTCGGCCCGGCGATGGCGTGCGAGATGATTAAGCGTAACGATTTGCTGCGTCTGTCTGAAACCGTGATCAAACCGTTTTATTACCAGCGTGTTCAGGACACAATCGCGACCATTCGCCGCTATTTGTCACCAGAACGCTGCTTGATCCACAAACCAGAAGGGGCGATTTTCCTGTGGTTGTGGTTTAAGGATTTACCGATTTCGACCGAGTTGTTGTACCAGCGCCTGAAAAAGCGCGGCGTTTTGATGGTTCCTGGGGATTACTTCTTCCCAGGCCTTGATAAGCCGTGGCCGCATACGCATCAGTGTATGCGTATGAATTACGTGCCGGAGCCGGAGAAAATCGAGGCGGGAGTGAAAATTCTGGCCGAAGAGATTGAACGCGCGTGGGCTGAGTCGAAGTAATTTGTGAAATGGCGGATGGCGCTTGCGCTTATCCGCCCTACAAAAGCATGCAATCACGTCATCCGACAATTTATAACCGAATTAGCGAACCACCAAAGAGTCGTACCCCTTCCAGCGGTAATTCAGCATCGACACAATCCAGCAGGCAATAAACAGCCCAACCACGATAAAGCCCGCATTGCCGAGGTTTTCATTAAGCGCATCAACCCATTTCCACATGCCGTTATGCAGGTCGAATTTATCGGCCAACAGCCCTAATGCTTCCATGCCGCCAATAAACAGCGCGACCACAACCGAGGTGCCGGTGATCGTCATGTTGTAATAAAGTTTGCGCTGCGGTTTGTTGAACGCCCAACCATACGCGCCAACCATAATCATATTGTCGAGCGTATCAATCAGCGCCATGCCGCTGGCAAACAGCGCCGGGAACACCAGAATCGACCATATCGACATGCCACTGGATGCGCTGGCAGCAGAAATACCGAGCACGCCAATTTCTGTCGCAGTATCAAATCCTAAACCAAACAAAAAACCGACCAGATACATATGCCAGCTTTTGTTGATCAGCTTAAACGTGGAGCGGAACAGCCAGCTCATCATGCCGCCGCCGTTGAAATCAGTCGCTTCAGCAGACAGCGCTTCGCCACGCTTTAGCTGACGGAAGTTGCGCCACACGCCACGTAAAATCACCAGATTCACCAGCGCCATTGCCAGCAAGAAGCACGCTGAAACGGCCGTACCAATCACGCCGCCGACATCATGGAACCAGTCCATATCACTTTGAAATGCCGCCGCTGTGGCAGCAATCGCGATGGAAGCCAGTACCACAATGCTGGAATGGCCGAGGGAGAACCAGGCGCCGATACCGAACGGACGTTTCCCTTGCTGCATCATCTTGCGCGTCACGTTATCAATCGCCGCGATATGGTCGGCGTCGACCGCATGGCGTAATCCGTAGCACCAGGCCAGCAAACTCGCGGCCATCAGCGCGGTGCTGTGGTGGAACGAAACCAGCGCCCAGGCCCAGGCGGCCAGGTTGGCGGCGACTAACACCACGAGCAAAACAGCGGCGCGGGGATTGTCACGAAGAACACGCAATAACATCATTTTATCCTTGTGAAGGAAGGGTGAAAAGGGCAGCGGCAACCAGAGCCTGGCCCAATGCTAGTGCACCGTCACCGGCCGGTAACAGTGTCGGGAAGAGCAGATTGAAATCTGCGAGATGATACGAAAATCTTTCGCGCATCAGGCGGTTATGCAGCACGCCGCCGCTGAATGCGATGGTGCGAATCGAGAGCCTTTGCGCATGAGTGCGTGCCAAATCGGCAAAGCCTTTCGCCAGGGCGTCATGAAATGCCCAGGCGCGAGCGGCAGCGCAGTCGTTCCAGTTCAACCACTGTTGCCAGAAGGTCGCAAGATCCAGTTTGCCGTCGATAATGGGTAAAGTGACGGGATGGAGACATTGGCTACTTTGCAATGCCAGCGCTTCAAAGCGGCAAGCGGCTTCACCTTCATAACTTTGTTGTAGCGGCGCGCAGTTCAGTGCCGCAGCGGCGGCATCAAACAAACGGCCAGTGGATGAAGCGAGCGGCGCATTAATGCCACGTTCAATGGCGGTGGCCAGCAATGGCCAGTTTTGTGCGCGAATGACGGCTGTTTCCGGGCGCTGTTGCCAATGCGGGACAAACGCCTCGCAATGGGCGAGCAGATTACGCCACGGTTGGCGCGCGGCGAGATTGCCACCGGGCAGCGCTACTGCCGGTAAGCCGCCGAGATGCTCGCAATCGCGATAATTAACGCGTAAGCACTCACCGCCCCAAAGCTGGTCGTTTTCGCCATAACCCATACCATCAAGGGTGAGCGCAATCACATCGCCACCGTCCAGCGGCCAGGCGTGCTCTGCCAGGCATGCCACAGCGTGAGCGTGATGATGCAAAACTTTGCTCACCGGTAGCCCCATGGCACGCCCAAGGCGCGAACTGTGATAGCCGGGATGCGCATCCACCGCGACGCGCACTGGCGTGAAATCCCACGCGTCAAACATCAACTCACGCGCTTTTTGCCACTGCTGTTCCACGCCATCTTCAGCCAGATCGCCTAAATGCGGGCTGAGTACCGCCTGGTTGCCACGGAGTAAACAGAAGGTGTTTTTCAGGTCGGAACCGGCCGCAAAAATGGGTGGCAGCGCGTCAAAGCCTGGCGGCAAGGGCAGCGCATCTGGCGCAAATCCTCGCGCCCGGCGCAGCACTTCGCCATCAGCACGCACCACCGAATCATCCATGCGCTGCACGATATCGCGGTTGTGCAGCAGCCAACCGTCGGCAATTTCAGCCAACTCTTCAAGCGCCTGCTGATTGGTTATGGCGGGTGGTTTGCCGTTCAGATTGCCGGATGTCATCACCAAAGGGCCGCCGAAATCCTGTAACAGCAGGTGTTGTAGCGGGTTGGCGGGCAGCATCACGCCCACTTCGCTCAGGCCCGGGGCGATAAACGTGCTTAATCCGTGCAAAGCAGATTTCGCCATTAGCACAATCGGTGCCGCTGGCGTGTTGAGCTGTGCCGTTACCTCTGCGGGCAACCGATGTGAATCGGGCAGCATGACAGCCAGCGGTTTAGAAGGGCGATGTTTGCGGGCGCGTAAGCGCGAAACGGCGGCATCGTTACTTGCATCAACCGCCAGGTGGAAACCACCCAGCCCTTTAATCGCGACGATTTTCCCGTCTTTTAACGCTGCAATGGCTGCTTTTAACGCCTCTTCGCGCGCAAGTTTTTGCTCGCCACATTGCCAGCTAATTTGCGGCCCGCATTCCGGGCAGGCCACTGGTTGAGCGTGGAAGCGCCTGTCCATGGGATTGCGATACTCGCTTTCACACGCCGGGCACAGCGGAAATGCTGCCATTACCGTGTTAGGGCGGTCGTATGGCATTGCTTTAATGATCGTGAATCTGGGGCCGCAATGGGTGCAATTGATAAACGGATAGCGGTAGCGACGGTCGGTTGGATCGTTCATTTCGCGCAGGCAATCCGGGCAAGTCGCAGCATCGGGAACGATTTGCGTGTTCATCTTGCTGCCCGCACTGTGGCGAATGGTGAAATCCTGCGGCGGTGTTTCCCATTGCATCAGGGTTTGCTCAACGCTATCAATCCGAGCCAGCGGTGGGCAATGGGCGTGAAGCTCGCTGATAAACGTATCGGGCAGTGACACCAGGCGCACCAACACCCCCGCGCCGTCATTGCAGACGTCGCCGGTCAGGTTGAGCTTTTGCGCCAGTTGCCAGACGAATGGCCGGAAGCCAACGCCCTGCACTTTGCCGCGAATGCGTAGCATCACGCCGTTAAGATTCACTATTTTTCCTGTTTTATGTTTTACCCCCGTACCCCCTCTCCCACAGGAGAGGGGGAAATACACCTTCTCCCTCAGGGAGAAGGCAGGGATGAGGGTTGTTTTAAACCTCTACCGCCTGACGCAAACGCGCTTTCATATCGCTATAGGTTGTCTGGGCGTAATTTTCCGCCCATTGCTGGTCGGCAATCTGGCTGACGTTAACCGCGCAATACTTGGTTTCCGGTGTTTTGGAAATCGGGTCGAGGTTGTCTTGCGTCAGTTCGTTACACGCGCCAATCCACCATTGATACGTCATGTAAACCGAGCCGAGGTTAATGCGCTCGTTCACTTCCGCACGGCTAATGACTTTGCCACGGCGCGAACTCACCCACACCAGTTGCTTATCTTTGATGTTGAGCAGCTCGGCATCCGTCGGGTTGATTTGCACAAATCCAGGTTCGTCGGCCAGGGTTTGCAGCGCCGCACAGTTGCCGGTCATCGAGCGACAAGAGTAGTGGCCGACTTCACGCACGGTACACAGCACCAGCGGATATTCGGCATCCGGCACTTCAGCAGGCGCACGCCACTGGGCAGCAAAGAGCTGGCCTTTACCGGTTGGGGTATCGAACTTGCTGTCTTTGTAGAGATAAGGTGTTCCTGGATGATCAAGCGTTGGGCACGGCCATTGCACGTGACCCATATCACCCATTTTTTCCCAGGTGACACCGTAGAACAGCGGGCAAAGCTCGCGCAGTTCATCCCAGATTTGCTGGTTATTGTCGTAGTGCATCGGGTAGCCCATCTCGGTGGCGAGTAGGCTGATAATTTCCCAGTCACGTTTGACGTTGTATTTCGGCTCGATGGCCTTTTCAAAACGCTGGAAACCGCGATCGGCACAGGTAAATACGCCGCCGTGTTCGCCCCAGGAAGTCGCTGGCAAAATAACGTCGGCAACTTCTGCCGTTTTGGTCATGAAGATGTCTTGCACCACCACAAAATCGAGCGCTTCAAAACCTTTGCGCACCAGGCCGAGATCGGCTTCGGTCTGCAACGGATCTTCACCCATGATGTAGTAGGCTTTCATCTCGCCGTGAATCGCCATATGCGGCACTTCGGTGATACGCACGCCGACTTTGTCGTCCATATCATCAACGTTGATACCCCAGGCTTTGGCGAACTTGGCACGCACTTGCGGGTCAACGACATCCTGATAACCCGGGAACTGGTTTGGCAGCACGCCCATATCGCACGCGCCCTGCACGTTGTTTTGCCCGCGAACCGGCCCAACACCGACGTTTTCGCGGCCCAGGTTGCCGGTCAGCAGCGCAAGGCTTGAAAGACCTTTGACGACATCCACCGCCTGGCCGAATTGAGTTACACCCATGCCCCACATAATGGTGGCTGAAGGGGCTGCGGCAAATGTGCGCATCGCCTGGCGCACCTGTTGCGCAGGCACGCCGGTCAGGTGTTCAACGTCTTCTGGCGCGTAGCCTTTTACCACCTCGCGGTAAGCATCCAGCCCTTCGGCAAACTTCGCAACGTACTGTGTATCGTAGAGATTCTCTTCGAGCAGCACGTAGCCAAACGCATTCACCAGCGCCATATTGCAGCCGTTTTTCAGCTGTAAATGTTGATCGGCAATGCGCGCGGTTTCGATGCGACGTGGATCGCAAACAATGATTTTTGCGCCGTTTTCTTTCGCTTTAATCACGCGACGCGCCACGATCGGGTGCGAATCAGCGCAGTTATAGCCAAACACCAACAGACATTTTGAGTTTTCGATATCGCCGATGGAGTTACTCATCGCACCATTTCCCAGCGTCACTTGCAAACCCGCAACCGACGGCCCGTGGCAAACACGCGCACAGCAGTCGACGTTGTTGGTATGCAGGACGCCGCGTGCAAACTTCTGCATCACATAGTTGGTTTCGTTACCCGTACCGCGCGAAGAACCCGTGGTCATAATTGAGCGCGGGCCATATTGTTCTTTAATCGCTTTCAGGCGTTTCGCGGTATAGCTAATGGCTTCTTCCCAGCTTACTGGCTGAAGTTTTCCGCCTTTTTCGTAACGAATCATCGGCTGCGTCAGACGCGGTGTGAGCAGCTTAGTGTCATTGAGAAAATCCCAGCCGTAATAGCCTTTCAGGCAGAGTTCATTTTGGTTAGTCACGCCATCAGCCGCTTCAGCACGGATAATTTTGTTCTTCTCAACAACCAGTTTCAGTTTGCAGCCTGCGCCACAATAAGGGCAGACACTGGTAATTTTTTTCATCAGTAACAGACCTGTTAAAAGTGAATTCAGTGTAATTAGAAAATCAAAGATGAAGTGGCATCAAACGCAGCACGACGGCGTTTTTCGGCACTCATTTGTTCAAGTTTGTTGCGATCAACGCAGATAATGGCGTTAGTTGGACAGGCTTCCATACAGGCCGGGCCTGATGCGCGGGTGTGGCATAGGTCGCATTTATTCGCTTCGGCTTTTTCGGCCATCACGTTAAGACCCGCGCCGCTGTTGCGCACAACCGGACGAACAACCACTTCCATTGCGCCGTACGGGCAAGCAACCACACAAGTTTTGCATCCGATGCAGCGTTCTTGCATCACATTCACAAACCCATGCTCGCGGCTGATAGCGCCGTTAGGGCAGACGTTGGCACACGGTGCGTCTTCGCACTGGCGGCACATCGTCGCGGTAGAAACATTCACGCCTTTAATCACGTGAATACGTGGCAGGAAAGTTTGCGGTGTTAATGCCGCGCAATCCTGCGCTTCCTGGTGGGACACGACACAGGCCACTTCGCAAGTGCGACAGCCAATACATTTGCTCGAATCAGCAATGATGAAGCGGTTCATCAGAGACTCCTGTTTTTATAAGTCGGCGATAGACATACATAAAGTGTGCCAACTTTGAAACTAGCGTGATTCAAGGGGTTGTGCATTGATCGGGGAAGGGATGACAGTGACATCGACACATTTGACGATGTCATTTGGGCAGATGACAGAGGGGTTCTGGAAAGCGCCTCGCAATCTCTGTACGTGAAACCAAAAATGCGTTAGGGAAAGTTTCCTCTCTTGTTATGTTTCAACGGACGGAGGGGTTAGAATGTATACAATATTGACGCATGAAGCGGCAGCCGAAGAACTCGTGGCTTTACCCTCGCAATTGCGAGGCCGAATGTTTCGCTTAATTGAACGACTCGAATCCGAAGGAAATCAACTGCGAATGCCTCATAGTCGGGTGCTGGGTAACGGGCTTTTTGAACTGCGAGTGGGTGATAAAGATATTGCTCGCGCGGTCTATGCTTTTAGCTACGGGCAAACCATTTATATCCTGCATGCTTTTACTAAAAAGACGCTTAAAACGCCGGTTAACGCCATTGAAATTGCACGTATAAGGTTGAAGGAGTTTATGAAGTGAAACCCGTCTGTCTTGATGCACTGAAAACGAAAATGCTCAGTGATGATGAATCTGTGCAGGCTTACCATGAAGCGGATAGAGAACTCGCGCTCATTCAGGCGTTATACGAGATGCGTGAACGCGCCGGGCTGACGAAAACAGAGCTGGCAAATAAGCTTGGAACAAACTCGTCAGGTATTAGCCGTCTTGAGAAAAACCCGCTTAGTGCCAGTGTCAAAATGCTTGAACGCTATGCCGCGGCCTGTGGTGCAAGGATTTCACTGGATATTCATTACGTCTGATATCTGCTTGTCGGATGACGCCAGACCCCCAGGCCGGATAAGCGCAGCGTCATCCGGCAACGGTTACTCGAACTCTGGCGCTTCCAAATCCGCGAAACCGCCTTTTCCTTCCCAGCCAGCCAGGCTTTGATATACCGTCTCAACCGCCGCTTTTACCGCGTCGGTCATTGGGTAGTAGAAGCCGACGATATCGGGCTGAATACCTAAGAAAATCACCTCGCCAACATCTTCTTTCAACTGATCAATCAGGTAGTTGAGTGGCATGTTGTGGGTGGTCATCATAAACATTTCGGCGATATCGTCCGGATCGATGATACGGATTTCGCCAGGGTTCAGGCCCATATCCGTCGCATCGACCAGCAGCAATCTATCCGGGCGTAATTCACGAATCGCGACCACATCGTTTTCAGGGGCGGTGCCGCCGTCGATAACAATCCAGTCGCCTTGTGGGGCGGCCTGGCATTTCTCGGCAAGTAATGGACCTGCGCCATCGTCACCCATCATGGTGTTGCCGACGCACAATAGTACGTTTCTGTTAGTCATAACGCCTCCGAACCATCAAATAAATAGCGGGTTCTTGTTGAATAGCTTGCAGCATATCGAGCAATTCCTGGCTCCATTCTTGCTGCTGTTCAGTTTGAGTTGGTTTTGCGGCATCGAACGCTTTCGCCAGTAAAACGACATGGTTCTGGTCGATAACGATTTCACCGTAACGCGGCACGCCTTCCATTTTGCGCCGCGCTTCGCTGCCCTCTTCAAGCGTGGCAATCCACGCTTTGTAAGGCTCAAATGAACAGACTAAATTCTCTTTCAGGCAGTCGATAACGCCGAGATGGTGGCCGATTGCCAGGCTGTAATAAACCACCTGTTGCGCATCACTCGGTGTGTTGTCGTTTTCATCGACAAACTTACGGCTAAGCTGGCAAAACACCACCGACTCGCTCATTACACGCGCTCCTGCTTCACTAGTGCTTCCAGATTGCTGACGATCTCCGTCAGACGCGGATCGTTCTCGTGTGCCAGCCATTGTTGAACACTGCCACCACCGGCGGTCAGGTTTTCCATATAGCTGTCTGCAATCTGGCGACCATAGCGATAACCCGCCAGGCGACGTGCTTCGCGATCAATTCGTACACGCAATGGCTGAACCATATCCGGGTGGAGAATCTGCGCCGGTTGAGCATCCATTTCGCTGGCTTCGCGGGCATGAATTTTTTGCTCAAGCAGACCCAGCGCCATCGCAAAACCGTACAGCGTTGCGGCAGGCGTTGGCGGGCAGCCCGGAATGTACACATCGACAGGAACGATTTTATCGGTGCCACCCCAGACGCAATACAGGTCGTGGAAGATGCCGCCGCTGTTGCCGCATGCGCCGTAGGAAATACAGATTTTTGGGTCCGGCGCTGATTCCCATGCGCGCAGCGCGGGGGAACGCATAGCGCGAGTCACAGCGCCGGTAAACAGTAAAATGTCCGCATGACGTGGCGACGGAACCACTTTGATCCCGAAGCGTTCTGCGTCGAAAAGCGGTGAAAGGGTGGCGAAAATTTCGATTTCGCAACCGTTACAGCCACCGCAGTCAACACGATAAACATAGGCGGAACGTTTAATCTTTTTCAGCAACGACGCTTTCATTGCGGCGATGGACTCATCCACCGTCATTGGCACTGGCATGCCGTTGTCGTCGCGTGGGCCGAGTAACATACTCATTAGCTGGCCTCTCTAATTTGGCGGCTAAGGTCAATTTGGTCGGAAGAGACCAGGCTTTGCTGGCGTTTGCATTCCGGGCAGGTTTCAAACGAGACGCGGTGCGCTTCGGCAAGTTTGTCGCCGTTGTGCTCAAGCAACGCAATGGCGTAATCAATCTCTTTTTGCACCGCAAAAGGCTTGTGGCACTGGCGGCAATTGCACAGGTCAAAACGCGCCTGTTGCAGGAAATCGGCTTTGTTCCACACGGCCAGTTCGTATTGCTGAGAAAGCTTGATGGCCGCCGTTGGGCAGACTTCTTCGCAGCGCGCGCAGAAAATGCAACGCCCCAGGTTGAAGGTCCACGCCAGTTGCCCCGCCACCAGATCGGTTTCCACCGTCAGCGCGTTGGAAGGGCAAGCATTAACGCAGGCCGCACATCCGATGCATTGCTGCGGGTTGTGTTCCGGTTTGCCACGGAAGTTTGGATCCACGGCTATCGGTTGTAGCGGGTACGACTCGGTGGCCACGCCGCCTTTAATGGCTTTTTTGATGAAGTTAAACATGGTGACTCCGTCTATTTCAGCGGCGAATTGGTGCGTTCAATGCTGTAACGCTCAAGCTCTTTGTACGGCACCACTTTGGTCTTGCGCTTACGCACATCGACCACCGTCATGCGGTCGGTACAGGAGTAGCAAGGATCCAGGCTGCCAATAATCAGCGGTGCATCAGAAACGGTATTGCCGCGCAGCATGTAACGCAGTGTCGGCCAGTTGGCATACGTCGCCGCACGGCAACGCCAGCGGTACAACTTCTGGTTGTCACCCGTCATCGACCAGTGAATATCATCGCCGCGTGGGGCTTCGGAGAAACCAAGCGCGAAACGGTTTGGAATGTAAGTGAAACCGTCTACGGCCAGCGGGCCGCCAGGCAAGTTATCAAGACCGAAATCAATCATGTTCAGCGCGGTATACACTTCATTGATACGGACTTTCAGGCGCGAAAGCACGTCGCAGCCAGTTTCGCTGTGAACTTCCATTGGCAGCAAACCGTAACCGACAAACGGGTGATCGACGCGGGTGTCACGGGCGTGACCGCTGGCGCGAACCATTGGGCCGACGTTACTGAAATCACGGGCGATTTGCGGGTCCAGGCGGCCAATCCCGACGGTGCGTTGTTCAATGTTTGGTGTGCTCATCAGGATATCGACCAGATCTTTCACTTCGCGGCGCATCTGCTGGGCGAGCTGGCGCGTCTGGATCATGTCGTCTTTCAATAGATCGCGGCGAATCCCGCCGACCAGGTTCAGGCCGTAAGTTTTACGCGCACCGGTGAGGATTTCTGCCATTTTCATCGACATCTCACGCACGCGGAAGAACTGCATAAAGCCTGAGTCGAAGCCGACAAAGTGGCAAGCCAGGCCGAGGTTCAGCAGGTGGCTGTGCAGACGTTCAACTTCCAGTAAGATGGCACGGATCATCTGGGCGCGTTCTGGCACCACGATACCCATCGCATTTTCTACCGACGTGGTATACGCGGTGGAGTGGGCGAAGCCGCAAATACCGCAAACACGGTCAGACAAGAAGGTGACTTCGTTATAGCCCATGCGGGTTTCAGCCAGTTTTTCCATGCCACGGTGGACGTAGAACAGGCGGTAATCGGCGTCGATAATGTTTTCGCCATCAACGAACAGACGGAAGTGGCCGGGTTCATCGCTGGTTACGTGTAGCGGGCCAATCGGCACCACGTTGTTCTTTTTGCTGCCCAGTTCGTTGATGAACTCGTAAGTTTCCTGATCGCTGGTCGGCGCCGGGCGCTGACGGTAATCCATGCTGTCTTTACGCAGTGGATACAGATCATCTGGCCAATCATCTGGCAGCACTAAACGGCGTTCGTCCGGCAGGCCAACAGGTTGCAGGCCGTACATATCGCGCACTTCACGTTCGCCCCAAACCGCAGCAGGCACGCGTGGCGTAACAGAAGGGAATTCCGGTTTGTCGGCGTCAACTTCTACGCGCACGGTAATCCAGCATTTCACGCCGCTTTCCATCGAAAGCACGTAATACACCGCATAGTTGCCGCACAGTTGGCGCTCATCGTTACCGAACAGCACGGATAACCAGCCGCCTTGTTGGTAGTAAAGCCATTCCACCACTTCTGGCAGCATATTGAGCTTCACGGTGACGGTGATTTGGTCTTTGGTCTGCCACGCTTCGTCGATCACCGCATGAGGAAATTGCTTATGCAGCGCCGCGAGATAATGTTGGCCAATCTTTTCTTCAGACATTGATAAATTCTCTTAAATCACGCCGCCAGCAAGGAGACGAAGGCTAAAAAGGCAAAGCCAAAACCGGCCCAGGTAATGCGCGAAGTTTCCAGCATGCGTAAGCGCGCCATGCTGTTTTCGAACAGCGCGATAATCAGCACGCCAAGCACCAGTTTGACGGCTGCCAGAACCAGCGCGATGACAAGGCCGCCCCAGCTAAATTCGCTCATCTGGCCCCATGGCAGGAACACGCCGACGAACATTTGCAGCACCACCAATTGCTTGAGGGAAATGCCCCATTTCAGCACTGCAAAACCCGCACCGCTGTATTCGGTCAATGGGCCTTCCTGCAATTCTTGCTCGGCTTCTGCGAGGTCAAACGGCAGTTTGCCCATTTCGATAAATGTGGCGAAGGCGCAGGCGGCGAGCGCCAGAATCAGCGTTAAGCTTTGTGCGGCTGGCCAGTGATAAATGGTGGAAGCGATATTGCTGATGTGCGTGCTGCCAGCCACTTGCGCGGCAACCCACAGTCCCAGAATCAGGATTGGTTCAACTAACACGCCGAGCATTGCTTCACGGCTGGCACCGATGCCGGTAAACGGGCTACCGGTGTCGAGACCTGCAATCGCAAAGAAGAAACGGGCGATGGCGAACAGATAGATGAGGGTTATCAAATCGCCCAGCGACGGCAGCGGTGAATACAGCGTCACCACCGGCAGTGCGGTGGCAATCGTCAGCATCACGCCAACCATCACAAACGGCATCAGGCGGAACACCCAGCCGGATGCGGCTGGTGCCACGCTCTGGCGGCTGAACAATTTGAACAGGTCACGATATTCCTGCATCACGCCAGGCCCACGGCGGTTGTGCATGCGGGCGCGAGTGACGCGGGTGATACCGGACAACAGCGGCGCGACGGCAAATAACACCAGCGCCTGAATCAACGAAAAGAAAATGGTATTCATCTCAGGCTCCTTAAGCGCAGACCGCAACCAGCAACACGGCCAGTTCGATCATTGCCAGGCGACGGAACGTACCGGCAAGGCAATCACACTGCCAGCCAGGCATCCACTTCACCGGGTTCAGGGTTTTACGCAATTTCAGCAGTGGCGCGAACGCCGCTTTTACTGGTTGAGCAAAACCACCCGCCGTAATCACCATCGCTTGTTCGTGGTCGTAGCCACAAACCCAGGCCGTGCCGCGCGAGCGGTTTGGCAGACGATCGCCACGGAAAATCACCATCAGAATGAATGGCAGCAGCGGGCTGGCAATCAGCAGCAGGGTGATCATCGGTTGTGAAACGGTGGTATTTGCGGTTTCCAGCGGCAGTGGAATAGCGTTCTGCAACAGCGGAATCAGCCATGGCGCTGCAACACCAGCAATCACGCAACATGCCGCAAGTGCAGCCACGCTCAGGTTCATCAGGAACGGTGCGGACGTGGCGTTTTCAGCCTCCGGAGTGCGCGGTGCGCCAAGGAAGGTGACGCCATACACTTTCGCCATACACATCACTGCCAGCGCGCCGGTAATCGCCAGACCTACAGCCAGCATCGGGCCTAAGAAGCGAGTGATAAACAGCGGCAAGGTGCCTAGATGGAAGAACGACTGGTAAATCACCCATTCGCCAGCAAAGCCGTTCAGCGGAGGCAGAGCCGCCATCGCCATCAGGCCGATCAGCATGGCGATAGAAATCAGCGGCATACGCTTGCCAATCCCACCCAGTTTTTCGATGTCGCGATGACCGGTACGGAACCAGACTGCGCCTGCGCCGAGGAACAACGTGGTTTTGAATACGCTATGGTTGAACAGGTGATACAAACCACCAATCATGCCCAGCGCAACCAGCGTAGATTCGTTTAATGCCAGGCCCATCAGGCCAACGCCGAGGCCAAGCAGAATAATGCCGATGTTTTCCAGCGAGTGATAAGCCAGCAGGCGGTTGATGTTGTGCTCCATCAGCGCGTACAGGCCGCCGATAAACGCCGTAATCATCCCCAGAACGACGACCAGAATGCCCCACCACAACGGCATTGCATTGCTGATGAGCGAGAAACTCATGATGCCGTACAGGCCAATTTTCAGCACCACCGCGGAGAACAGCGCCGCTGCCGGAGCAGAAGCGTTGGCATGTGCCTGCGGCACCCAGCCGTGAAGCGGGATAATGCCAGCCAGCAAACCAAAACCCACCAGACCCAGCAGCCAGACTACGGAGCTAATCGGTGCGCCGTTGGTTATCAGGTGCAATTCGGAATAGCTCAGCGTGCCGTACTGTTTCCACAGCATCCAGCATGCAATTGCCAGCAGCACGGTGCCGATGCGGCCCAGTGCGAACCAAAGCTGCCCGGATTTCTGGCAGCCTGTCAGGAAGTAGCCGCTCAACGCGACAATTTCTGCCAGCACCACCAACATGCCGAGGTTATCAGCAACCACAGCTGCAACCGCCGCCGCCATCACCAGGTTCACCAGCAAGCCATTGGCTTTTACAGCGTGATGACAATGCCAGTCGATGTTAAACAAAGAGATGAACAGGCCAGGCAGAGCCAGCGTCACCAGCCACACGCCATTAAAAGCATTGAGCTGTAAATGCAGCTGCCAGACTTGCGCCATACCGGTAAATCCGGTTAACGCATCGAAACCGGCAATCAGCACCAGAACCGAACTTATCGCGCCACCCAGGCCGGCAATCACGCCGCTCAGGGTTTTATTAAATGCCGTGATACCTGCCAGAACTGCACTGAGCGCAAAGCCTATCAGCGCCCAATGAATCAGGATAAAAGCACTCATTTTTTCACCTCAGGCTGGGTAAACAGGGTGAGATCGCCAAGCGTCGCGCCCAGAGTCAGTTCACGTTTACGTTTGCTTGATTGGGCAATGTCGTTGTTATCAACCACGCGCAATGCTTTGGTCGGGCAGGTGCGAACACACGCCGGGCCATCTTCATCAAAGCTGCACAGGTCGCATTTCACCGCAATGGCACGAACGCCAGGCACCCAGTCGATTAGCGAGCTGACGCGAGCAGGTGCAGGAGGGGCTGGTGGTGCCTTCGGGCTGTTGGCATTTGCCGGGATATGAATAGGACGGCTGCCGGAGAATTCAATCGAACCGAATGGGCAGGCGATGGCGCACAGTTTGCAACTGACGCACAGGCTTTCATTCAGATGAACAGCCCCATCGACGCGGGTAATGGCGTTAGCGGGGCAAACGCCCGCGCAAGGCGCATCTTCACATTGGTGGCACATTTGCGGCGCGGAATCATTCGCGTCACGCATCACTTTCAGGCGTGGCATGGATTGCAATCCATGCAGGCGGTGCGTTTCAGAACAGGCCGCCTCACAGGTATGGCAACCCATGCAAAGTTTGGAGTCGGCGATTATAAAGCGATTCACCAGGTCTTCCTTAGATCACATCATCATTTTTGACGAAACTGTGCCGACGGCTGCCGTTTCGACAGTTTTCGACACCCAACATGGCTATCAGACCTGAGCGCTTTGTTGCAGTTGGCCCATCGATACCGGTGTATCGGTGTTAACTGCGCTGTACAGGCTTTCGTATACCGGATGGATTTTTTCGAGGTAATGCTCAAGAACGCTTTCACGGTTACGGTTGCTGATGCTGTTGTCTACGCGGCCTTCGTCATCGAGCATTGCTTTAGCAATCAATACTCTGTCTTCGCCGTTACGTTTCTCAACGTAGTACTCAATGGTGTGGCTGTTGAAGCCTTCAGCCAGGCGTACGTGAATGACGAAATGGTCAAATAAGAAGAAGCGCAGGGAATCATCTGGATTGCACCCGACTGCGTGATGCAGCTTCGCTTTAGAAAGGGTAATGCCCTGAATCAAGCTATTGCAGTAATGTTGCCACTGCGTGAGCAAGCGCTGATGCTTGTCGGCAATGTATTCGGCTTTTTCGCTCAGTTCCCAAATGTTCATTTTTAAATCACTCTGTTTTTGCTGATGCGTCTACAGAGCACGTTTCGTGCCAATATTGTATTTTATTGAAATTATTGAGTTTTGTATTAATTGTCAGCAAATAGCCACAGTAATGACATGTCATTTCGACATGTTTGACGGGGGAATGTCAGCATTGTTTATGCTTATGCCTGGAATGGTGATTTTCCGTTCACCGTTTCGGTAAGTTCAGGTGTCGGTAAACTTTCAGTGAACGGAATAAATTCGGTCTGTCAGAGAAATGGATATAAACCCTGGCATTATCCTTGCATTACCTCCCCCAGATATCCCCGGAGGTAATATGCACGAAATCACCCTCTGCCAACGCGCACTGGAACTCATCGAAGCTCAAGCCCGCCAACATGGCGCGACCCGCGTCACCGGAGTCTGGCTTGAAGTGGGCGCTTTCTCATGCGTTGAGCAAAGCGCGCTGGAGTTCTGTTTCGAATTAGTGTGCCGCGACACATTAGCCGAAGGCTGTCAGCTTCATATTCACCAACAAGAAGCGGAATGCTGGTGTTACGACTGCGAACAGCACATCACTTTGCTAACGCAATTGGTTCGGCGCTGCCCGCTTTGCGAAGGTAGCAATTTACGCATCGTGGCGGATGATGGCGTGCAGATTAAACGTCTGGAAGTCGAGGAGACAAATCATGTGTAGTACTTGTGGTTGCGCTGAAGGCAACTTGTATATAGAAGGCGACGAGCGCAACCCGCACTCGGGTTTCCGTAGCGCACCTTTCGCACCAGCCGCGCGAGCGCTAACGCCAATCACCGGCGTGAAGTTTGCCCCAACCGCCGATGAACAAGGCGATTTGCATTATGGTCACGGTGCCGCAGGCACTCACGCACCGGGCATGACGCAACGCCGGATGCTGGAAATCGAACTTAACGTGCTGGATAAAAACAACCAGCTCGCCGTATATAACCGCGAACAGTTCGCGAAACAGCAACAACTGGTGCTGAACCTGGTTTCAAGCCCAGGCTCCGGTAAAACCACGCTGCTGACCGAAAGCCTAAAACGCCTGATTGGGCGTGTGCCTTGTGCGGTCATTGAAGGCGATCAGCAAACCGTGAACGATGCCGCGCGTATTCGCGCCACCGGCACGCCAGCCATTCAGGTGAATACCGGCAAAGGTTGCCACCTTGATGCGCAGATGATTCGTGATGCCATGCAGCGTCTGCCGCTTGAACGCGATGGCATTCTGTTTATCGAAAATGTCGGCAACCTGGTCTGCCCGGCGAGTTTTGATCTCGGCGAGCGTCATAAAGTGGCGGTGCTTTCGGTTACCGAAGGCGAAGACAAGCCGCTAAAATATCCGCATATGTTTGCTGCGGCCTCCCTCATGCTGCTCAACAAAATCGATCTGCTGCCGTACTTACAGTTCGACGTCGATAAATGCCTCGATTACGCCCGCCAGGTGAACCCTGATATTGAAATCATTCTGGTTTCTGCGACCAGCGGTGAAGGCATGGAAGAGTGGCTGAACTGGCTGGAGGTTGAACGATGTGCATAGGCATTCCGGGCCAAATCGTCGAGCGTTTGCCAGACGGTAGCGCCAAAGTCGATGTCTGTGGCATCAAGCGAGACGTCAATCTGATGCTGGTGGGCGACGCGCAAATCGGCCAATGGGTGCTGGTTCACGTCGGTTTTGCGATGGCTATTATTGATGAAGCCGAAGCTCGCGACACGCTCGACGCGCTACAGAATATGTTTGAAGTGGAACCTGACGTCGGTGGCCTGCTGTTTGGGGAAGAACGCAGATGATGCATTTCGTAGACGAATATCGCGCTCCGGAAAAAGTCATGCAGCTTATTGATGTGCTGCGTGAACGCGCGCCTAAACTGCCGTACACCGCACAGCGTCCACTGCGCATTATGGAAGTTTGCGGCGGCCATACTCACGCTATCTTTAAATTTGGCCTCGACCAGCTTCTGCCGGAGAATATCGAATTTATTCATGGCCCTGGCTGCCCGGTGTGTGTGTTGCCGATGGGGCGCATTGATGCCTGTATTGAAATCGCCAGCCACCCTGAAGTGATTTTCTGCACCTTTGGCGACGCGATGCGGGTGCCGGGTAAAAATGGGTCACTGATGCAGGCCAAAGCACGCGGTGCGGATGTGCGCGTGGTGTATTCGCCGATGGATGCGCTCGCTTTAGCCAGCCAGAATCCGGACAAAAAAGTGGTGTTCTTTGGCCTCGGTTTTGAAACCACCATGCCGACGACAGCCATCACGCTGCAACAGGCGAAAGCGCAGGGCATCACTAATTTTTACTTTTTCTGCCAGCACATTACTTTGATTCCTACGTTGCGCAGCCTGCTCGAGCAGCCGGATAACGGCATTGATGCGTTCCTCGCTCCCGGTCATGTCAGCATGGTGATTGGCACGGCTGCCTATAATTTTATTGCGACACAGCATCAGCGCCCGTTGGTGGTGGCTGGCTTTGAGCCGCTGGATTTATTGCAGGGCGTGGTGATGCTGGTGGAGCAAAAAATTCATCAGCACAGCAAAGTGGAAAACCAGTACAAACGTGTGGTGCCCGATGCGGGCAATAATCTTGCCCAGCAGGCGATTTCAGAGGTGTTTACCGTGTGTGGTGATGCTGAATGGCGCGGACTTGGCACCATCAGTGATTCTGGCGTGCAACTGACCGATGGCTATCGCCAGTTCGATGCGGAAGATCATTTCAAACCGGCTCCGCAGCAGGTTTACGACGACCCGCTCGCCCGCTGCGGCGATGTGCTCACTGGGCGTTGCAAACCCCATCAGTGCCCGATGTTTGGCAAAGCCTGCAATCCACAAAATGCGTTTGGCGCGTTGATGGTTTCCTCCGAAGGAGCCTGCGCCGCATGGTACCAATATCGCAGCCATGAATGCGAGGCATAAAACCTTTTCGTTGGATGACGCTAACGCTTATCCAACCTACAAAAACGAGTCCAATGTAGGTCGGATAAGCGCAGCGTCATCCGACACAGGTAAAAAATCATGAAAACTATCGAACTCGCCCACGGCAGTGGCGGCCAGGCAATGCAAAAGTTGGTAGCTGACTTGTTCGTACAAGCGTTTGATAATCCGTGGCTGGCAGAGCAGGAAGATCAGGCGCGTTTACCGTTGGCTGAACTCACGGCCAGCGGCGATCGTTTAGCCTTTTCAACCGACAGTTACGTGATTGACCCGTTGTTTTTCCCCGGTGGTGATATCGGCAAACTCGCGGTTTGCGGAACCGCCAACGATGTTGCAGTCAGTGGCGCGACTCCTCGCTGGTTATCCTGCGGGTTCATTCTTGAAGAAGGTTTACCCCTTGAAACGCTGGAGCGCGTGGTCAGCAGTATGGCGGCTACGGCAAAAGCAGCGGGCATCGCGGTGGTGACGGGCGATACCAAAGTTGTACAGCGCGGGGCGGCGGATAAGCTGTTTATCAACACCGCGGGCATTGGCGCGATTCCGGCAGGTTTGAGCTGGGGTGCGCAGCAAATTAGCGCAGGCGACGTGCTTATTGTTAGCGGAACGCTGGGTGATCACGGAGCGACAATCCTCAACCTGCGCGAATCATTGGGGCTGGAAGGGGCGTTAATCAGCGATTGTGCGGTGCTGGCACCGTTAATTGCGCCGCTGGTGAATATCCCCGGTGTAAAAGCGCTGCGCGATGCCACGCGCGGTGGCGTGAATGCCGTGTTACATGAGTTTGCCGCATCCAGCGGATGTGGAATGGAAGTCGCTGAAAGCCAGCTCCCGTTAAATCATGCGGTACGTGGCGTGTGTGAACTGCTCGGCCTCGATGCGCTTAATTTTGCCAATGAAGGCAAACTGGTGATTGCGGTTGCGAGGAGCGCCGCAGAAAGTGTTCTTGCCGCTTTACAGGCAAATCCATTGGGGCAAGATGCCGCTATTATCGGTGAAGTGGTTGAGCGCAAAGGTGTCCGGGTCGCCGGATTATATGGCGTTAAACGGACGCTGGATTTGCCGCATTCAGAGCCACTCCCGCGTATTTGTTGACCTGAGCCATAAACGCAGTGTGCTGTCCTGGCTACACTTAAGCGCTATTTATATGACAAATCGCTAGGCGTTTAGATTTTGTAGGGTGGATAAGCGCCAGCTTCATCCACCCCCTCCGCACCACCAATTGGATAAGCACAATGCCATACACACCGATGAGCGATCTCGGGCAACAGGGTCTATTTGATATAACGCGCACCCTGTTGCAGCAACCTGATCTCCCGGCACTTGCTAACTGCCTGACGCAAATGGCAAAGCAAGGTGCGCTGGCAGACAGAGTGAATATTCTGCTTTATCATCCGCTGCATCAGCGTGTGTCCTTTTTTGGCACGGATAAGCATGGCAAGGAATGGCATTACGAAGATGAAATGGTGTTGGCAAATGGCCCGGTGCGGCGCGTGCTCTCACGCCCGGAAGCGCTGATCTGCACCCATGAAGAATTTAGTGATACCTGGCCGCAGGTACTGAATCTCGAGCTATATGCGCCGTTTGGTCGTTATTGCCTGTTGCCGTTGGCTGCCGAAGGTAAAATTTTTGGTGGCTGCGAGTTTATTCGCAATAACGACGCTGAATGGACAGATAAAGAACTTAACCGCTTACACACCATGGCACAGGTTGTCGCGCTGGTGGCGGAACAAATTCAGAGCCGCCTCGACTCAAACCTGGGTTATCAGCAGCTTTGCCGCGAACGCGACGATTTCCGTATTCTGGTGGCGGTCACTAACGCCGTGCTTTCCAAGCTCGATCTCGACGAACTGATCAGCGAAATCGCCCGTGAGATTCACCACTATTTCTCTATCGATTCCATCAGTATCGTGCTGCGGACCAACCGCAAAGACCGCCTCAATATCTATTCCACCCACTTTGTGGAAGAGCAATCGCCAATCCATGATCACAGTGATGTCGCTCTGGCGGGCACGCTTTCAGAGCGGGTGTTTAAAAGCGGCGAAATGCTGCTGTTGAATTTGCATCACGGCGATCAACTTGCGCCGTATGAACGTATGTTGTTCGAGATGTGGGGCAACCAAATTCAAACGCTGTGCCTGTTGCCGCTGACTTTCGGCAATAACATGCTGGGCGTGTTGAAACTGGCGCAATGCGAGGCGGGCGTATTCACCCCACAAAACCTCAAGCTGCTACGGCAGATTGCAGAACGTATTGCGATTGCGGTGGATAACGCCCTGGCGTACCAGGAAATCAATCGTCTGAAAGAAAACCTGGTGGACGAAAATCTGTATCTGACCGAGCAAATCAATAATGTCGCCAGCGATTTTGGTGAGATTATTGGCCGCAGCGACGTGATGTCAAATGTGCTCAAACAGGTTGAGATGGTCGCGAAAAGTGACAGTACGGTGCTGATCCTCGGTGAAACGGGGACGGGCAAGGAGCTGATTGCACGGGCGATTCACAATCTGAGCGAGCGTAACAGCCGCCGGATGGTAAAAATTAACTGTGCGGCGATGCCTGCCGGATTGCTGGAAAGCGACTTGTTCGGCCATGAGCGCGGTGCCTTTACGGGTGCTAACACTCAGCGCATCGGCCGTTTTGAGCTGGCGGATAAAAGCTCGCTGTTCCTTGATGAAGTCGGCGATATGCCGCTGGAGCTGCAACCCAAACTGTTGCGCGTGCTTCAGGAACAAGAATTTGAACGCCTCGGGAGCAACAAAGTTCAGCAAGTGGACGTGCGTTTAATCGCTGCGACCAACCGTAATCTCAAGGAGATGGTGTTGGAGCGCGAGTTTCGCAGTGATCTCTATTACCGTCTGAATGTCTTCCCGATTATGTTGCCGCCGCTGCGTGAGCGCCCGGAAGATATCCCGCTGCTGGTGAAATCCTTCACCTTTAAAATCGCCCATCGCATGAACCGCAATATCGACAGTATTCCGGCAGAAACGTTGCGCGCTCTCAGCCGTATGGACTGGCCGGGTAACGTGCGTGAGCTGGAAAACGTGATTGAACGCGCGGTGCTGCTGACTCGCGGCAATGTATTGCATCTTTCCCTGCCGGAAATGGACTACTGCGTGCCGGAAGAAAAACCGATGCAGTTGGTGGCGAGCGAAGAGGTTCGTGAAGGCGAAGATGAAGCCCAGAGAATTATGCGTGTGCTTAAAGAAACTAACGGTGTAGTGGCTGGCCCGCGTGGTGCCGCGCAACGCCTGGGATTAAAGCGCACCACGCTGCTTTCTCGCATGAAACGTTTGGGGATTGATAAAGAGGGAATATAAACTAGTTATAACCCTACATTTTTTACCAGGTAATAGCGATTATGGCTCTGATCCCAAAAAACTACACGCGGCTGGAAAGCGGCTACCGTGAGAAAGCACTGAAGTTGTTCCCGTGGGTATGCGGACGCTGCTCGCGTGAGTTTGTGTATTCTAATTTGCGCGAACTCACCGTACACCACATGGACCACGACCATACCAACAACCCGGAAGATGGCAGTAACTGGGAGTTGTTATGCCTGTATTGTCACGATCACGAGCACTCAAAATACACCGAAGCTGACCAGTACGGTTCGACTGTCATTGCGGGCGATGACGCGCAGAAGGATATTGGGGAAGCAACATACAACCCATTCGCAGACTTAAAGTCGATGCTCAACAAGAAGAAGTAGTCGGGCGCACCACCTTTCAATGCATTCAGGTGGGTAACGCACCGTTACTCACCTTTTAGCGTCTTAACTCTTTGATTCCCCCTTGTAGCTTTCCATTTCAGGCCTTTCAGAATAATCTCGGGCCGTTTACGGAATTTTCGCAGTTTTTCAAATTTCCGCCTCACTGCTTGATTGATCACCGCTTGAAATTACGCGCTCACAAATCATGCTGATTCCGCAAAAATTCGGCACGGCATTTGTGCCAGCGGAATAAAAAACACCCAACACGCCAATATAGCTATTACTTTTTAACCTTATAAACAGTGCCTTCTGCCCTTTTCAGCGCCTAAATTCAGCCGCGGATTTTGTGGTATTTCCTTCTGACGGTAGCCGGAGACGCTGAAGATAGGGTTTTTGCTTTTACCCGAAACGCCAAAATGCCCGCCAAAAATCCCCTAAAACCTCCGCAGACTTTGGACATTACCGAATAGAAATATTTCGGACCAGAGAAATGCACGATATTCTCGATAAAAATCATTATTTTTCAGATTGTTACTGTGTTTCTTTAAATGGGGGTTACAACTGGATTTCACCGTTTTTATGGGAGAGAAATACACTTCACATTATGCTGTATCAGAAAATTCCTGGAGCATTTATTGACCGCATGAAAGGTCAAGAAAAGCACTTCTTGCACAAGATGTTGGGTTTAAAGTCAGTTAACAGTCAGCACTTTTAACTCAATATTCATCCGTTTCATCCTCGAACGTTATTTCTTATATATGGCAGGATTTTAAATATCGATATCAATGAAAATTAATCAATCATTAATTGAATAAAGTGAGTCTTACGATAAACATTTTATTAAAGGGCGTATTTTCTGCTGCGTAATAAACAAAAATACACCAAGAAATAAATCATGATCAACGTGGGAGTTAGTAATATATTAATAATTTCAAATATCTTGGTAGTAATTAATTAAATTAAACCTGGCTTTTTATTATAACGAAATTGTTCGTATCTTGTTGTTTTTAATGTGTTTTAATATTATTGCAAAAAACTAATAACGCTACGAAACTTTTCAGATATGAATGAAAGTAAAAACATGTCTTTTTGCGATGATAAAAACGATGTCATATGATTCGTCCGACTTCACTATTCCATACATTAATAATGTTACATGGGTAGTGCTGCTCGCGTATATGAGAAATGGATTTTTTGAATGGCAAGTGGATATTTTCGCTTTCGCCATGGGCGGTAGCGTTCTTGAAGATAAATAAGGTATTACCATCATGAGTAAAGATATTTTCATCATGTTTATAACAGCGATGATTGCTCTCCTTATCGCTCGCGTGGTGGCCTTGAAGTGTGGTCTGGTCGATAAACCCGGTGGGCGTAAACAGCACAAAGGTGAAGTTCCTCTGGTGGGCGGTATCTCTTTCTATTGCGCAATTGCGATGTTTTACATCTTCATGCCTGAAACGCTGCCTTACAGCGAAGCGCATTTCCTGACTTACCTACTCAGCATCTCTTTATTGTTGCTGGTAGGCATTGCTGACGATCGCTTTGACCTTCCCGTCGTGCCGCGCGTGGTTATTCAGGCCATGTCCGCCATTATTTTGATGGTTGATGGCCTGTATCTGCACACGTTTGGGCATGTGCTGGGGTCTTTCGAACTGGTGTTAGGGCCGGTGGGCTATTTGGTCACGCTGTTAGCGACCTGGGCGGCAATCAATGCCTACAACATGATTGATGGCATTGATGGATTACTCGGTTCGGTAGCGGGTGCAACCTTTGCCGCGCTGATGGTGGTCTTTCTTCTGGCCGGTTCAGAAATACGCGCAATGTGGTGTCTGTTAATGATAGTCGCCTTAATCCCCTATTTGATGCTCAACATGGGGTTAATCGGCAGCAAACGGCTGAAAGTATTCATGGGTGATGCAGGCAGCATGGTGATTGGTTTTACCGTGTTGTGGCTCGTGATGCTGAGTAGCCAGGGTGAGAACGCCGAAATGGCGCCGGTTATTGCATTGTGGCTGATAGCTCTGCCGTTGATGGACATGGTTGCCATCATGATTCGTCGAGTGCGCCGTGGACACAGCCCGTTCCACCCGGATCGCGATCACTTGCACCACATCCTACTGCGCAGCGGGCTAACGTCTCGCCAGACGGTATTAGTGATGACGATCCTCACGGCCACTATTGCAGGTTTCGGCATTGTGCTTTCCATTTTAGGGACGCCTGAATGGCTCTCTTTAGTGTTCTTCTTTGGGTTATTTATCAGCTACTTGTTAGCGAACAATCGGCTGCAGTCCCTTAACCCAGATATGAGAGCGCAATTTAGCCGGCCAGGAACCGCAACGTTCACTGCCAGTAATCGTTAACACCCCCTCTATTTTCCTGGCGTAAACCCCAGCGTGTCTGGGTTTTACACTCTTTGATGAAGTAAGTGACCAACATGATGACTGTAAAATTAGCAGCTGTTCCGCTTATGATTTCAGCTGTTTTACTCAGTGGCTGTACGATTGTGCCTGGCAGCAACCTCACGACCTCCGGTAAAACCATCGTCAATAAAGACGACACCGTGAATATCAATGACAAAGTCAATGTCTATCGCGTGACGCCAAAATTGATTGAGTCACTCACTGCCGCACCCGTAGTGGCACGGACTAACCCGCAGTTAGAAAGCGAAGTTCAGGATTACCAATACCGAATTGGCGTAGGCGATGTGCTGATGGTCACAGTGTGGGATCACCCGGAACTGACGACGCCAGCGGGCCAGTATCGCAGTGCTTCCGACACCGGTAACTGGGTGCAATCCGACGGCACGATCTTCTACCCGTACGCAGGCAAGGTAAAAGTGGTGGGCCGTACACTCGCCCAGTTGCGCGAGGAGCTGACCAACAAACTGGCGGCTTACATTGAAACGCCGCAAATCGACATCAGTGTCGCCGCATTCCGTTCCCAAAAAGCCTATGTAACGGGTGAAGTCGCCCGCTCTGGCCAGTTGGCAATTTCTAATGTGCCGCTAACCATCATGGATGCGATCAATCAGGCCGGTGGCCTGGGGGAAAACGCCGACTGGAATAACGCGGTGCTGACCCACAACGGTAAAGACGAGCGAATTTCCCTGCAGGCGCTGATGAAAAACGGCGATCTTCAACAAAACCGCCTGATGTACAACGGCGACATTCTGTATGTGCCGCGTAACGATGACCTGAAAGTGTTCGTGATGGGAGAAGTGAAAAAGCAAACCACGCTCAGAATGGACCGCAGCGGTATGACACTGACCGAAGCGCTGGGTAATGCGGAAGGCATCGACCAGATGACATCCGATGCGACGGGTATTTTCGTTATTCGCTCGACACGCGCTAAAGAAAATAGCGGCAAAATTGCCAACGTCTATCAGTTGGATGTTTCCGATGCGACAGCGTTGGTGATGGGCACTGAATTCAAACTGCAACCTTATGACATCGTGTATGTCACCACCGCACCAATTACTCGCTGGAATCGCGTGCTGGGTCAGTTAGTCCCAACGATTACAGGGGTTAACGACATGACTGAAACCGTCCGCATGATTAAGAACTGGTAATTATGTTTGATTCAATATTAGTGGTTTGCATCGGCAATATCTGCCGCTCCCCAACCGGGGAGCGGTTATTACGAAAAGCTCTGCCGGGTATAAAGATTGATTCTGCTGGATTAGGTGCGCTGGTTGGTGAAGTTGCCAACCCAATAGCGGCACAAGTTGCTGCGGAAAATGGCTTAACGCTTGATGGGCATTGCGCCCAGGCATTCTCTTCAGAGCTTGCGATGCAATATGACCTGATTCTGGTGATGGAAAAATCCCATCTTGAGCGCATTAAAAAAAACTACCCGGAAGCGAGTGGCAAAACCATGTTAATGGGTCACTGGCAGAACCAGCTTGAAATTGGCGACCCCTACAAAAAAAGCCGAGAAATGTATCAACTGGTTTATACACAGCTGGCTCAAAGCACCGCGCGTTGGGTTCTGGCATTAAAGAAATAGATACCGTAAAGAGATGTCGTTAAATGTCTGAAGTAACCTCTAGTTTTAATAAAAACAATAATCGAAATGAAGAAATTGACTTGCGCGAATTATTAGGCGTGTTGCTTGATAATAAATGGAAGATAGTGATCGTTACCAGCGTCTTTACTATTATGAGTATCGCTTATTCTTTATTGGCAACTCCAATTTATAGCGCAAATGCGCTAGTGCAAGTTGAACAAAGCACGAGTAGCAGCGTATTGAGTAAACTTTCAGACATTTTGCCGGACAATAAACCTGAGTCACAGACCGAAATAGGGTTATTGCAGTCTCGCTTGGTACTAGGACAAACGGTTGAACAGTTAGGGCTAGATATGATTGTTCAACAAAAGCATTTCCCATTAATTGGAAAAGGGTTGTCTCGAGTTTTTGGCAATCATGATGGGAATATTGCTATTTCGAGATTAAATGTACCAGATGAATTATTAGATATTCCATTTACTCTCACGGTGCTTTCAACAGATAAATATAGCGTATCAATCGATGGCTTAAGTCTGACAGGAAAGACAGGGACGCTATTAGAAAAGAATGGCATACGTATACTCGTGAGTGATATTGAAGCACCCGTAGATACAACTTTTGTTATAACCAAATTGGCAAAACTCACAGCTATTAATAATTTGCTGGATAACTTCGCTGTTTCTGATCTAAGTAAAGACAGCGGTATGTTACAACTCACTTTTAAAGCAGATAGTGTTAAGAAAGCCACTGAGGTATTGAATAGTATTGCCAACAATTACCTGCAACAGAACGTTGGCCGTAAATCTGAAGAAGCTGCTAAGAGCCTTGATTTTTTGAAAGAGCAGTTACCTCTGGTGCGCTCACAATTAGATGAAGCTGAAACCCGATTGAACGTATTCAGGCAGAAAAATGAATCAGTTGATTTATCATTAGAAGCTAAATCTGTCCTTGATAATACCGTTGCTTTAGATGCGCAAATTAACCAGTTAACCTTTAAAGAAGCGGAAATATCAAAGCTTTATACAAAAGATCACCCCGCTTATCGTACATTATTGGAAAAGAAAGAAATCTTATTAAAAGAACGAGACAAACTGAATGTCCGTATTGGTAACATGCCTAAAACTCAACAGGAAATATTGAGTCTTACTCGTGATGTGCAGTCCGGGCAGGAAGTGTATATGTTGCTATTAAATAAACAGCAGGAATTGAATATCAATAAAGCGAGTACTGTAGGTAACGTACGTATTGTCGATATGGCAGTTACTGATACAAAACCGGTCTCACCAAAGATAGTGATAATTGTATTTTTAGGTTTTGCAGTTGGGTTATTCATTTCAATAGCATTTTGTTTAACACGTCGATTCTTGCATAACGGTATTGAGAGCAGCGAGCAAATTGAAGGGTTAGGCCTAAACGTGTATGCGGCTATTCCTGCTTCTAAATGGTTAAAAGACCGAAACCAGAAAATGGATAAAAGCAAACGCAAAACGGTTCGCTCAATCAATTTACTTGCCAAAGATAATCCAACAGACCTTTCAGTCGAAGCTATTCGTAGTCTGCGAACCAGCCTTCACTTTGCAATGATGCAGGCCGAGAATAATATTTTGCTTATTTCTGGGGCAACACCCGAAGCAGGAAAAACATTTGTCAGTTGTAACCTTGCTGCTGTTATCGCGCAGTCCGATAAAAAAGTACTCTTGATCGATGCCGATATGCGTAAAGGCCAGGTTCATCATGTTATTGGATGTAATGAAAAGAATGGCCTTTCCGATATGTTAATTGGTAGGAAATCCTTTGATGAAATTATTAAAAAAACAGAGGTTGATAATCTTCATTTTATTTCAAGAGGACAGGTGCCACCAAACCCTTCTGAACTGCTGATGAATGCAAACTTTAAACATCTGATGGTTTGGGCTGCTAGTCAATATGACATTGTTATTGTTGATACTCCTCCCGTCCTTGCCGTAAGTGATGCTTGCATCGCCGCTAAATATGCGGGCACAATAATGTTAGTTGCTCGCTTTCAGCAAAACACCTTGAAAGAAATGGATATTTCAGCAAAACGGTTTGCACAAAATAACCTTACTGTGAGCGGAATAATATTTAATGGTGTTGAAAAACGTACCAGTAATTATTATGAGTATGGGGCCTATAATTATTATTCATCGTGAATATTTTTGATGAGAATGTCTAATGACTTTAGAGTTGATTTTTTATAGCATTTTATTTGTTGCAGGAATAGTGAGTTGTTTTATTGAAAATAGAACAAAGACATATTATTTCATTACGTTCTCATTGTTTCTTGTCTTCTCAATAATAATGAGAACATCCGGGTTTGATTTGGATATCAATGCTTATGCCGTAAACTTTAAGTTAGAGTCTTTAGATCTATATTATTTAAAGGAACCTGTGTTTTGGTTGTCATCCAGATATGTTTATAAGCTTATCCACTCTGATGAGGTTGTCTTTGTATTATATGATGCTCTATCATTTATAATTGTGCTGTGGACAACAAGAAAACTAAATCTACCAACCTACTATCCATACTTGTTTTTATTATTTTTCCCATCGTTAATGGGGATGGAAAATATATACAGGCAGTATTTATCTATGGTGTTGTCATCGTCATTTCTGGCAATGTGCATGCTTGATGATTCATTCAAAAAGAAAATGAGTGTTGGGTTGTTGGCCGGATTGACTCATAATGTATTTTTCTTGTTCTTTACAATTTATTTATTATTCAATAAAAAGAAAAAAAACAGTCTGGTTTTTATATTAATCAGCATAGTTTTTCTGTTCGCAATACAGTTTGTATTATCCACTAAATCAAATTCGGAAACAGGGGAGTTAGGGGCAGGGGTTTACTTGGCAATGTCATTAGCTCTATTAGGTTTTTACTGTGTCTCATACCAGTTCAAACTTGATGATCTAAGTAAAAAAGTTATGCATTTACAGGTTTATTTTATCTCATTAATTGTCGTTTCAATTAGTTTGATGGGTGGTGGACAATCCAAGCGGATAGGAATGTTTTGCTTGGTATTAATGTTAATCCCAACGGTTATTGCTATAGAACAAAATTACAAGGAAAAGAAAATTGTTAGAGTTGCATTTTTTATAGTGGCAATATTACCAACTTATATATTTTCATCCTCTCGTGATATGTTACTAACAGCAATTATTAAATAGCTTTAAACAAAATGCATTATTTTATAATACATGCAAAGTGGCATGTTAAATTAATATAAAAACAAACAAGTGTATAAATGATGTTAGTCAAATTAAGTAAACTTTGTAAATATATTGATCAGTTTTCTTTCGCAGCTTTAAATGTTGGAATGATTTTCTTTGCATCCCGATTCCTTGATAATTCCCAAGCAGCAAAATATATAATTATAAATTCTTACTCTTCTTTTAGTCTGGTGGTAATTGTATCACTAGTAATTTCACCATTTTGGGTTTTTAGTGTAGAGAGAAAAACTCAAGGTTATCATTATAGACTGTCTTTAAAATTGACGATTTTGATAAGTTTTATATCAGCGACATTACTCTCCTCATTCATGTTCTATAGGGAACAAGACTGGAGGTACGGTCTGTTAATTTTTGGTTTATCAGTTTGCTATCCATTGTATGATTTTTTGCGCCGTAGTCTCTATATTGTTAAGAAGGAATTTATCTCAGCAATACTTTCGGCGTTACTATTGTTGGTTTCAACCCTGAGTTATTGCCTGATGTATTTTTGTGGCGCGCGTGAAGCTGGAGATTATCTTTCAGCTCTCATCTTCATAATGAGCATTATATCTTTGATAATAATGATCATTAATAATAAAAACTATCATTCATATCCTTTTGAGGAGGATCTTAAAAAAATACTCCTTGAATACTGGACAATAGGTAAATGGTCGGCAGCCTCAATGCTTTGTTTTTGGATTATTACGCAAGGCAGTTTTATTTACCTTGAAAAAGTAATTGATAATGAACAGTTGGTGTTTACCAGGCTTGCATTGAGCCTGGCGGGAATAATAGCTATATACTTTTCAGCTGTAGAAAATAAGCTCATGCCTGAAATTAGAGGGATAGTATACAGTGGAGATTCAAATCTACTGTTCTCCCTTTGGAGATGTTATTTTAAAAACGGGTTGATTATTTCATTCGTATGCACTCTATTTGTCGTTTTGTTCTATATGATATTTTTCGACATCAATCAATATCAATTGTCTATCATATTGCTTATGTGTTTGTATCAATCCATTAGCGGTGTTTTTAAATTTAGTTCATTCCACCTTAAAGCTAAGAAGCTTCATCGATCTGTATTTTTCTGTAATCTTATTTCAGTAATAATTGTAGTTTTATTTTATATGGGTGTAGGCACAGATAACTCATTTTCATTGCCATTAATTATATTAGCTAACGGGATTGTAAGTTCTTTATTGTATAGCTATTTTTTACATATTAACCGAGGTGTATAACATTGTTTTTTGATAACGCATCATCAAAAATAGGGATTTTGAACACAAGTATTTGTTCAATGAATATTGGTGATTTCATCATCATGGATTCGGCATATAAACAAATTTCAAAACTGTTTCCTCAGTCACAGAAAGTGCATTTCCCTACCCATGAAAGAATTACTCGTGTGGGAATGAAAAGACAAAAAGAAATCTCAATCAATATTCTTTGCGGTACTAATTGTCTCAATTCCTCTATGTTATTACACAGACAATGGAATGTTGATCTTTATAACGCCTTCTTTATGAAAGAAGTGATTACTTTAGGTGTTGGTTGGACTAATTATCAGGATAAGCCTGGTCCTTACACCTCTTTTTTATTGAGGCATATTCTCAGTAACACCCATATGCATTCTGTCCGGGATTCATATACCGAAAAGCTTTTGAAAAGTGCCGGCATAACGAATGTTGTCAATACTGCCTGTGCGACAATGTGGGATTTAACAGAAGATCACTGCGCACAAATCGTTCCTAAAAAATCTAAGGATGTAATATTTACGCTGACTGATTATAGGAAAGATTATGCAAAAGATTTGATCCTGATTGAAGCGTTAAAGAAATCATATGATGATGTCTACTTTTGGGTACAAGGCTCTCAGGATTATGAGTACTTCCAGTCATTTGGTTGTTTAATTAATGGTATTAAAGTTGTACCAGCAAACCTTTCCGACTTCGATTACGTCTTAGAGAATGTTCCGTCTATAGATTATGTTGGAACACGTTTGCATGCGGGTATCCGAGCTTTACAGAAATTAAGAAGAAGCATCATTATTTCTGTTGATAACCGGGCAGAAGAAAAAAGAAAAGACTTTAATCTGCATGTAATCTCACGTGATCTTTGTGTTGATGAATATGTGAGTATTTTCAACGAGGAACATAGCGCTAATATTTCTTTGCCGCTTAAGTCGATTGAGCTATGGAAATCTCAATTTGAATAAAAACATTCTTTTTTTGGTCTCTTCTTTAACAAGAGGAGGGCCAATAAATCAACTTTATGAACTTATTAGCAGTGAAGCATTTCAGGATTGCCGCAGCACAATTTCAATAATTTCTTTATCTTCTTTGGATGTAAAAAGATCTCGCGCTTTGGATTTCATAAAATTGGGGTGTCATGTAGAGTCATTTAACGATGATTCTTATAATTTTTTGAAACTTTCAAGAAAAATGGTTTCATATATAAAAATTAATGACATTGATGTCGTTGTTTCACAAGGGATTAGGTCTGACGTTTCTTTATCGCTCGTTATCAATAAGATAAAAGCAAAATGTTATTGTATTTTGCATAATTATATAGGACCGGACTATAAGTTAACATATGGTAAGTTGTTATCGAGATTGATGATTAACTTTCATTTATATGCATTGAGGCGATTAAATGTAATTTCCGTTTCACAAAGCGTCGCAGACTATGTGAAACAAAATTATAATCTTACAAGCACGTCTATAAAAAATGGTGTGCGTTCTGTTGATTACACTCCTTCTACAGCTGAACACCCGCCCATCAAGTTGATTTATGTTGGTGTAGTTAATAAAAGAAAGAGAGTGAAAGAGTTAGTCGAGTGTTGTAATCAGTTAGAACACGACAATGTTACCCTAAGCATTGTCGGAAGTTGTGAGAGTAATGATCTGAATAAAAAAGACAAGTACGCAACATATCTTGGGCAAAGAAATGATATTCCTGAACTTCTTTCACAGCACCATATCTTTGTTTCTTTTTCGGCTTTCGAGGGGCTACCAATGGCTGCATTAGAAGCATTGGCGACGGGTACTCCTTGCATTTTGTCAGATATTCCACCGCATAAAGAGATCATTGGAATAAGCCCGAACTTTGGTTGTATTTGTGATATTAACGATCCCAGGTCCCTTAGCGATGCGATAAAATACTGCTTAAATTTAAATCCGCTTGATATAAAGCGTGACTTTGATCTTTTCTTATCTTCAGAGGTCATGGCGAGTTCCTATTACGGGATTTTAATGAAATAACCGTCGTATAGCAGGTATCTATAAATTTGATTAATTTCTTTCTAATATTGAGAATGGACTAATATGAAGAATAAAATATCAGTTATTATGAGTTTATATAAAAATGATACACCTGAGTACGCCACTGCTGCGATAGAAAGTTTATTATCACAAGATGTTTATTGCGATATATTGATTTATCGCGATGGTAAGGTAAGTGATGCCTTGCAGGCGGTACTTGATGGTTATTCTGAAAACACGCGATGCAAAATATTCGAATTTGATGAAAATAAAGGACTGGCAACTGCGTTAAATTATTTAATTGAGCGATGTCTGGAGGGGGGTTATAAGTTTATTGCTCGTATGGATAGTGATGATATTTCGCATCCTGATAGACTCCTTAAACAAATGAACTATATGAAAACATGTAGTGATATTGATGTATTGGGAACGTCTTGCCATGAATTTGGCGCTAATTTTGCTTTAGACCAAAAACATCTTCCTCTTTGCCATAATGATTTATTGAAGTTCAGCATTATCAGATGTCCTTTTATTCATCCATCCGTCATGTTCCGCCGCAAAGTTTTCGAGAAAGGTTTCCGTTATCCGGTGGATACTACGTTAACTGAAGACATGGCATTATGGTTCTACCTGCTACATAACGGCTTTAGATTTGCCAATATCAAAGACGTACTGCTGGACTATCGGCTTGATGAGGATACGGTTCATCGCAGAAAAGGATTTAGTAAAGCGTTAAGTGAAATCAAGCTAAGAAGTAAATATATGTGGATGTTAAAGCAGACCTCAATAAAAAATATTTTATTGATATATTCTCGCATCGTATTCCATTTAATGCCAGCCCACCTTTTACGAATTGCTTATAAATGGGCGAGATAAGTTAACAAACTCTTTTTAATTATAATTATTTAATAGATAGCGTTCCTGTCAAGCCCCTTCGTTTATTAATGGAGTTTCTGAATATACCAGAAAGGATATCCCGTGGGTTCGTTCAAAGATAATGTTATTCGTGTCACAGTCAGTATTACCTTATTAAGTATCAGCATCACAGCAAATGCATCGGGATTACTTTTACCCGATGAAATGCTGCGCAACGATCTGGCCTTTTTGTCCGAAAGGGGAATTATCAACCTCGGACTTTCCACCTGGCCTCTTAGCCAGGATGAGGTTGAAAGGGCGCTGAAAAATGCCCGAACGCAAAATGCATCTGAGCGCGTGGTCCTACAACGAGTCGATCATCGATTGGCAGCCCTGAAATCCAACGCGCGAATCACCGCTCACTCATTTAGCCATGAGACTGGTACACCGCAAGGATTTGCCGATTCAGTTTATGCTGGACAAGATCTTTCGCTGGCGTTGAATCTCGGTGGCGAAGAATGGGACGTGCATTTGCAGGGCAACGCAGAAGCGGACATGCAGATAAGCAATGGTTCCCGTTTCAACCTCAACAGTTCTTATGCCGGAATGAAGTTTTTTAATCAGTGGTTAGCTTTCGGGCAGATCCCACAGTGGTGGGGGCCGGGCTATGAAGGCAGCCTTATTCGTTCTGATGCAGCACGTCCGGTCACAGGGTTTTTAATGCAGCGTGCAGAACAAACTGCCCCCGAAACCTGGTGGTTGAACTGGATTGGGCCATGGCAATATCAACTGACTGCAGGCGAACTCAATCAATACACCGCGGTTCCCCATACGCTACTCACCGGTGGACGAGTGACTTTTACCCCGCTGTCTTCACTTGAACTTGGTGCGTCGCGCATGATGCAGTGGGGAGGGGATGGGAGACCAAAGTCATTCAGTACATTTATGGATGGTATAACCGGGCAAGATAACACCGGAACCGGTAATGAACCGGGCAACCAGTTGGCCGGTTTTGATTTCAAATTGAAGCTTCAACCCTCGCTTGGGTGGCCAGTCAACTTTTATGGTCAGATTATTGGAGAAGACGAAGCCGGTTTCATGCCTAGCGGAAATCTCTTCCTCGGTGGCGTAGAAGGCCATCATATAGTCGGAAAAGATGCCATTAACTGGTATGTCGAAGCTCATGATACGCGCAGAAACTTCGGGCGCCTGGGTTCCAGCTACACCCATCATATTTACACCGATGGCTATTATCAGCAGGGATATCCGTTGGGTGATGCTATTGGTGGCGATGGGCGGCTACTTGCGGGCAAGGTGGAACTGGCTACTGAAGACAGCCAGCGCTGGAGTGCTCGTTTGGTTTACGCGAGGGTCAATCCTGAAAGTAAGGAAATTAACCAGGCTTTCCCTCGGTCAGACACTCTGACAGGGCTGCAACTCGGCTGGAGCGGAGATGTTTATCGCTCGGCGAGGCTGAAAATGGGCATCTGGTACACCGAAGCAAAACACAGTGATAACGATGCCGGTGTGGGCGTCGGGGCGGAAATCCCGTTCAACTGGTAATCAGCACGCTAAACTGTCGGTAAAATATAAAGGCGGGTAATGCAACGTTACTCGCCTCTAATCCGAATTAATATGCACCTTACAATAGCGCCGCTTCCATGCCGCGGGCGTCAATCCCATCGTTTTACGAAACACCTTCCTGAAATATCCCACATCCTGAAACCCACTGCGCTGCGCCACTTCGCTTAACGAACATGAATCGCTAATCAGCATTTTCTCTGCACTGAGTACGCGCTGGCGGTGAATAGCCTCGGTGATGGTTAATTCAAATGTCTGCCGGTAAACACGGCCAAGATAATCCGCATTGCAATGTAATTGACTGGCGAGTGATGACGTCGAAACTGGCAGATGAAATTGTGTACGGATTAGCTGCTGGGCTTTATACGCCAACGCCACGCCGCTGTTGTCAGCCTGGGGATTGTCATTCGCTGCCACTGAAAGTTGCTGCATGATCAACAATAAAATGAGCTCCAGCGAGTCGCTGCGGTTAATGGTCTCCTGTTCGCTTAAAAACTGGCGAAATAAAGAAATAACATATTGTGGATTAATCACTTGCCCATGCTGTGGCATAGAAATTAATGAAACCGGGTAGTCTGATGGATTATCACCCTGTGAGTTGAGTTCAAAATGCAGCCAGTAAAATTTTAAATCCGCCGGGAAGTTGCCTACCCCGACATGTTTCCGATGTGGCCAGAGCAATAAACTTTCCCCCGCCTTAACGCTAAAAAGCGCGTCCTCTTCTCTGATCGTAAGTGTCCCTTTTTCAACGAAAATCAGCTCCCACGAGTCCAGTTCCCGCTGTGGATGGCTGCCCACGCCACGTGAAATAAACAAACCGCCGTTTTGCACGCGAAGTGGTAAAGATATTTTTAAATCAAACAATTACGTAATCCTCAAATCCATTCTCCCGCGATAGTGTAGATAAAATAAACCGGGCGGTGGATTTGTCGCAGGCGTTTGGCGATCTCCTTCACAGTTTTATCCTCAGGTCGGAATTGTCATCTTTTTATACTTTTCTATCGCCTTGTTGGTATTTAGATTGGGTGCCAATTTATTGGGGTACTAAATCAATAATAAAAACTTCCGGTTCTTAATCTGAAACGAGGTGTAAATAAATCATGACCTCTACCCCTATAAATAATACTGATATTGCGGCTACAGATTTAAATGACAGGCTCTCGATTCGTGAGAAAATAGGTTACGGATTAGGTGATGCAGGCGGAACGGTTATTACCTGCCTTATCATGAACTTCCTGACTTTTTTCTACACCGACGTATTCGGTTTAACCCCTGCGATTGTCGGCACGTTGTTTATTGCATTACGTGTTTTCGACGCGATTTCTGACCCGCTGATGGGCATTCTGGCTGACCGTACACAAAGCCGTTTTGGTCGCTTCCGCCCATGGCAGTTGTGGGTTGCAGTGCCAATTGGCGTGATCGGCGTGCTGACGTTTACCGTGCCGGATCTTAGCGCCAATATGAAAATCCTCTGGGCGTTCGGCACTTATCTCCTGCTTTCAGTGGGTTACACCGCCATTAACGTGCCTTATTGCGCGCTAATCAACACCATGACCACGCGCCACGATGAAGTGATTTCCTGCCAGTCCTGGCGCTTTGTGTTGTGCGGTGTGGCGGGCTTCCTGGTGTCGGTTGGCCTGCCGTGGTTGGTGGAAATCATCGGCCAGGGAAACGCCGCGAAGGGCTACCAGATGGGCGTTGGCATTTTGTGTGCTGTGGCGGTGGTGATGTTTCTGTGCTGCTTCTTCTGGGTGCGCGAACGAGTGCCGCTGGCGCTGATGGGCAAATTTACTCTGCGCGAACACCTGGTGGGTTTGCGTAAAAACGACCAGCTATTACTGAGCCTGGTGATGTCGTTCCTGCTGATTAACGTGTTTAACCTGCGCGGCGGCGGCTACATGTATTTCATTACTTATGTGCTGCAAGGCAGCGCTGGGTTTGCCTCGCTGTTCTTCACGATGGTGACATTCGCATCCATTCTCGGGGCGGTGATTGTGAACCCGCTCGCCAAACGCTTTGATACCGTAAAACTCTACTATTACACCAACCTGGTTTTAGCGGTGTTGGCTGCGGGGATGTGGCTTTTGCCAACGGGCGCGGCGTTCCAGACCTTATGGCTGCTGGTGATTTTGGCTAACGGCATCATTCTTGGATTCACTCTGCCACTGCACTTTTCAATCATGGCGTTTGCCGATGACTACGGCGAGTGGAAAACCGGCGTGCGTTCCTCGGGGATGAACTTCGCATTCAATCTTTTCTTCATCAAATTAGCCTGGGCTGCCAGCGCCGGGATCATCAGCCTGGTGTTTATTTTCGTGGCCTATCAACCCGGCCCGGAACACCAGACGGCGGCCTCACTTTCTGGCATTACCGCGCTGGAAACCCTGCTGCCAGCCGCATTCCACCTGTTACTGGCTCTGGCGATTCGCCGTTGCCGTTTGAATAATCCTATGATGGCGCAGATTTCCACTGACTTACGTCAGCGCCATGTCCAGACCGCCTGAGGAGTTGTTATGAATCAGCCTGATATTTTACAGGAAGTAGACCTGCACCAACTGAAAGTGACCGATGCGTTTTTAGGCCAGTACCAGCGTCTGGTGCGCGACGTGGTGATCCCGTATCAGTGGGATGCCCTGAACGACCGCATTCCCGAAGCGGACCCGAGCCACGCCATCGAAAACTTTGAAATCGCGGCGGGGCGCAAAGAAGGCGAGTTCTACGGCATGGTTTTCCAGGACAGCGACGTGGCGAAATGGCTCGAAGCGGTGGCGTGGTCGCTGTGCCAGAAGCCGGATGCGGAGCTTGAAAAAACTGCCGATGACGTTATCGAACTGGTGGAGGCGGCGCAGTGCGAAGACGGTTATCTGAATACCTGGTTCACCGTAAAAGCCCCGGATGAGCGCTGGACGAACCTCGCTGAATGCCACGAGCTTTACTGCGCCGGGCACATGATTGAAGCGGGTGTCGCGTTCTTTCAGGCGACCGGAAAACGCCGCCTGCTGGATGTGGTATGCCGTCTGGCTGACCATATCGACCGCGTGTTTGGCCCTGGCGTTAATCAGCTTCATGGCTATCCAGGCCATCCGGAAATCGAACTGGCGCTGATGCGTTTATATGAAGTGACGGACAATCCGCGCTATCTAAATCTGGTGAATTACTTCGTTGAAGAACGTGGAGCGCAGCCGCATTTTTACGATATTGAATATGAAAAACGTGGGCGTACCTCGCACTGGAACATTCACGGCCCAGCCTGGATGGTGAAAGACAAAGCCTACAGCCAGGCGCATGAACCGCTGGCGTTGCAACAAACAGCTATCGGCCATGCGGTGCGTTTTGTCTATTTAATGGCAGGCGTCGCGCACCTGGCGCGGCTGCATAAAGATGAAGAAAAACGCCAGACCTGCCTGCGCCTGTGGGACAACATGGTGCAGCGCCAGCTGTACATTACAGGCGGTATCGGTTCGCAAAGTAGCGGCGAAGCGTTCAGCTCTGATTACGATCTGCCGAATGACACGGTGTACGCCGAAAGCTGTGCTTCCATTGGGCTGATGATGTACGCCCGCCGCATGCTACAAATGGAAGCCGACAGCCGCTTTGCCGACGTGATGGAACGCGCGCTATACAACACGGTTCTTGGTGGAATGGCGCTGGATGGCAAACATTTCTTCTATGTGAACCCGTTGGAAGTGCACCCGAAAACGCTGGCCTTCAACCATATTTACGACCATGTAAAACCGGTTCGCCAACGCTGGTTTGGTTGCGCCTGCTGCCCGCCGAACATCGCGCGCGTGCTGACTTCGCTCGGCCACTACATTTATACGCCGCAGCCGGAAGCGCTGTATGTGCATCTGTATGTCGGCAACGAAATGGCCGTTCCGGTGGGTGATAAAGAACTGCGCCTGAAAATCAGCGGTAATTATCCGTGGGATGAGCAGATAGACATTGCCGTGACGTCGCCGCAAACCGTGCAGCATACTATTGCGCTGCGTTTACCGGACTGGTGCGAAAACCCGCAGGTTCTGCTGAATGGCGAAAACTGTGAAGGGGAAATTCGCAAAGGTTATCTGCATCTTAACCGCGAATGGCAGGAGGGCGACCGCATCAGCCTGACGCTGCCGATGCCGGTTCGTCGCGTTTACGGCAATCCGCTGCTGCGCCATATTGCAGGCAAAGTCGCGGTGCAACGTGGGCCGCTGGTTTATTGCCTGGAAGAGGCGGATAACGGTGCCGAACTGCATAACCTGTATTTGCCGAAAGAGAGCACTTTCAGCCTGATTGAAGGCAAAGGTTTGTTCGCCCACAAAGTGCTGATTCAGGCTGACGGCGAGCGTAAGTCATGTGAGCAGGCATCTTCACAGGCGTTGTATCACTATGATAATTCGCCAGTAAAAACCGCAGCGAAAAAGCTGACCTTTATTCCGTGGTTTAGTTGGGCGAACCGTGGGGAAGGGGAAATGCGGATCTGGGTTAACGGCGAGTAATCCGCGATCGACGGGATCTCTGCTGCCAGAGATCCCGTCGATCGGTCAGTGATCGATATAAAGGTAGTGCGTCCAGCTTGTCATGCGCAGCAGGATTTTGCGCAGAATCGACAAGTGCTCCACGTGCTCGGTGTACACCGCCGCCTGGGCGGTCGTCCCTTTCGGCAGCGCGTCGATAGCGGAATTCGGCTCCAGGGTAATGTCCGCATAAATACCGTCTAGCCCTGCATTCTGACTCAACCCCTGCAAGAACCCCTGTGCCTGGAAGCTGCTATTAGCGACCACAGGCAGTATCTGCTTCACCGTGCCTGGAAAGACTTTGCCCGGCAGACCGTTAAACACCACCTCGGCTTTGTCGCCTGCGTGTAAACGTAACGCTGAATTTTGGCGGAATGCCGCATAAATATCGGTTTTTTGCTCAGGGACAAATACCATTGCCGGGCGAAGCGGCAGTGGACGTAAGAACATGCCGGGTTTAAGTAAGACCTGGGTAACATAACCCGCTTCAGGTGCGCGAACGGTGGTTCTGTCGAGGTAGTATTGCGCCTCTTTCAGGCTCGATTCGAGCTTATAGACCGTGGCGTTTTCGCTGCCCACTAATGCATCCAGTTGCGCTTTGGTTTGCTCACGTTTCGCCTGTGCCGAACGCCATTGTGCTTGTGCCGCCAGTGCGTGTTCCTGCGCGCTGACGACTTCTTGATCGGTAAATGGGCTTTTCATGCGGTCGCGGCTGCCTTCGCGATAACGGTTGGCATCTTTTAACGCCAGGTCGCGGTTGGCTTTGTATTGTTCGATATCGGCGGTTTGCGAGGCGAGCCGGGCTTTGAGAACTTCGACATTTTGCTGCGCAGTTTCAATTTCGCCTTTAATCACATCGACTTTTGACTGGTAAGGCGTGGGGTCAATACTGAAAAGAAAATCTCCTTTCTTCAGCATCTTATTCGTGTCCTGAGTGACCCTGGTTACCGTTCCCTGAACTTCAGGAATAATCGGCACTGTTACGGTCAGCATCTGTGCTCGTTCAGTGTACGGATGGTTATAATTCATCGTCAGGACCAGACTGCTTAACAGAATAACCCCACCCAATATTGCCGTTGGCACTGACCATTTATTAAGAGGTATTTTAAAAAGTTTAAATATACAAATACAAATGGCAGCATAAATAAGGAGCAGTAATAATTCCACGATATTTCCTGGTCATTTAATTAGTCTGAATGGGGTAAATCTTTCTGGCTGTTGACGCTTTGCGCCGCGAGTTGTTGCTCAAGCAGCGCTAGACGGGCTTGCAGTTGTGCCATGTTATCGCTTTCTTTAGCACTAAAGCCCCAGCCCCGGTCTTCGCGGTACAACATTGCCCAAATCCAAATAAAAGGCCATAACACATGTAGCGTTAAGAGACTGACCCATCCGGCGGCGTGAATAGCGTCCTGATGAGGGTGATTGCGCTCAACGGCGATTTCGTAGGGAATATCGTGAATGACAATTATTCCGTAAAACACGGCCAGAGCGGCAAAGCACAATAAGCCCAGCGCGAAATAATCTAAAAACATAAGAATAATTTCCGGTGAAATGGGGACCGGAAAAGGTAGGGGTAAATAGTGGAATTGGCTACTGATAATTTAATTAAAATTAAATTTTGAGGGCGTATGTTATTATTTTAACTGAGGATAAATTGTTTCTGGATATTCATTTGTTACGTTTGTGATGATGCCCGGATAACGCATGCTGCTCAATGTGACTTTTATTTATTTATTTATAAATTTATGGAAAAATGTATATAATCATATTGAAGTCATTCACTGAGGAAAAACTATGCCGTTATCTGCCCCCGTCAGACCGGATGAATCAATTGGGCGTTTACTTGAAGCACTGAAGCCTTTCAGTACAGAAATGAGCGTGGTACCACGTAAAAGATTGCACTGGGAATACAAGGGCGAAGCGCAGTTATATCTCTTTATGCAAGGTGAGTTGTCCGTGTTGCGCGTAACAGACGGGCTGGTGATTGCCGGTGCCTACGTTCCGCATCTGTTTGGCTTAGCGGAGGCGCTTCAACCTTCACGCTGCCATATTCTGCGCGTTGATGTTGATTCCACTATATTGCGAGTCAGCGCTAAAAAAGCCATGGAAATATTCGACCAACAAAACCTGTGGCGTGACGTTTCTATTACCTTAGCTTACTTTAATAGTTACCTCTTTTATCGTGACGATCTGGTTGTTCAACAGCGTACCTATTCCGTTATTTGCAACCATTTACAGGAAATCATTCAGTTACCGCTGGAAACAAGAATGCGTGTTTCCGTCCTTGAATATATTCAGGAAAGAACGCACTTATCACGCAGCAGCGTGCTTAATGTTTTGTTTGCGTTAAAGGAAGCCAATTATCTCTCTCTGAAAAGAGGCGGCTATTTAATTGAAATGAATGAATTGCCCGAGAAGATTTGACGCGTGCGAAAGAAATAAGCATGTGGCTTTAGCACTTTATGTTAATTACCATGCTCCATTATATGATGGTGTCTGGTAATTAACGTCGTTGAAAATAAAACGTTTAAAAATAAACTTATTATAATTTCAAATGAGTGAACTATCTCTCTATTATCCGTGTCGACAAACTTATGGTTTTTAATTCTGAGTCGTTTGCTCAGAAACTGGATATGTTAGGGAATATATGAAAAAGACTCTTGTGGCTTTAATCGTGCTGAATGCTTGCGCAGTTTCTAACGTATTTGCTGCGGCAGACGCGAACACCTGGTACGGCGGCGCTAAAATGGGCTGGTCCCACTATTTTGATGCCAGCGGCAACAAAGATTTCAACGATAACGTGAGCAACGCGACTGACTTCGATTTCGATAAAGATAATGTCAGCGGTGGTGTGTTTGCAGGTTATCAGGTTCTGCCATGGTTAGCGGTGGAAGGGGGTTATGACTACCTCGGCAACATGGGTATTAACGGTAATAACGGCGTTTCTGGCGCGAAAATGAAAAGCCAGGGCCTGCAACTGTCTCTGAAAGCCAGTTACGGTTTGACTGATAGCTGGGATATCTATGGCCGTGCTGGTGCGATGGGTTATCGCGCAGAAACCAGCGGCGCAGGTCGTAGCGATTTTGAAACTGGCGTGCGCCCACTGGCCGCAGTCGGTACTGAATATGCCTTCACTAAAAACTGGGCGGGTCGCCTGGAATACCAATGGGTGAGCAACGTCGGTAACTCCAACCAGATTGGTATTAGCAGCGATGTAAGCTCTGTTTCAGCGGGTATTGTGTACCGTTTCGGCCAGCATGATGACGCTGTTCTGGCACCTGTTGTTGCACCAGTGGCAGCAGCGCCCGAAGTGAAAAAATTCAATCTGAAATCTGATGTGCTGTTCGGCTTTAATTCCGCAGAACTGACGCCAGAAGGCCACGCGGCAATTTCGCAGCTGTATAGCAGCCCGGAAATGCAGGCGGCGAAAAACAGCTCGACGACGGTAGTCGGTTACAGCGATCGCCTGGGTTCAGAAAACTACAATCAGCAGCTTTCTTCTCAGCGTGCGCAAGCCGTGGTTGATGCGTTGGTGGAACAAGGTATGCCTGCTCAAAACGTGCGTGCTGAAGGCCGTGGTGAGAGTGATCCTGTTACCGGCAATAGCTGCGATAACAACATGTCAAAATCACAGCTTATCGACTGCCTGGCACCGGATCGCCGCGTAGTGGTTGAGATTGCTGGCGAAAAATAATTCAAATCTGGTGGATGACGCTTCGCTTATCCACCCTACAAAGACTTGAATTATTTTGGGTAAACAGAACCTTGATGTGCAGCATATAAAATAAAAAGTTTTACTATCGTCCGTTGCCCGGTCTCTTCGCCGGGCTTTTTTGCGTCTGGACTACTTCTGTTTTGCCAGCCATACGGCACCCAACATGCCCGCTTTATTCCCCAGTTTGCAGGGGCGAATTGGCACTTTCAGCACGTCCCAGAATTTGAAACCTTCCAGATGCCGCTCAAGCATCGGGTACAGCATGGGCTGCGTACTGACGCCGCCGCCGAGCAAAATAGCCTGCGGGTCAAACAGCGACACCACGCTATAAATGCCACGTGCCAGGTATTTTACCCAGTTGTCGATAACGCCCTGAATATGAAGATCGGTTTCGGCGCGGGCGAAAATATCCTGGCCGCGGATTTTCTCATCGGCGGGGATATTCATCTCGCGGCGACAGGCGTCCATCAGCCCTTTGGCCGATGCCAGTTGGTGCATGTCTTCGCCATATTTGCCCACCGGCAGCACGCCAAATTCACCGGCCCGAAAGTGCGAGCCGCGCATTAGCTCGCGGTTCACAATGATGCCGCCGCCGATGCCCGTACCAATAGTGACGCAAACCAGGGAGTCGTATTCGTTGCCCGCACCCAGCCACATTTCACCGAGTGCAGCACAGTTGGCGTCATTTTCAACGGTGACTGGAAGGTCAGTCAGTGCGCCAAAAATTTCCAGAAGATTGCTACCATCCAGAAACTCCAGGGCGCCAGCCTTGGGGACATTACCTGTGTGCGGGTTTATGTATCCGGGGAAGCTGATAGCAATACCGGCAATTTCATTATGCTGCCGATACCCCGCCACCACGCTTTGCCATGCATCCAGAAACAGCTGCTTGTCGTAGTGAGTGTCATATTCTTCGGCGATAAGCACCTCTCCCTCTTCAGTGAACAAACCGTGCTTAACATGAGTACCTCCGACATCGAAGCCTATAAACAGCCGCATAAGCATTCCTAATTGTGTAACGGGAAAAATGAATCTTTAAGTATGTATCAAAACCAATAACCTGCTGATTGATTACTCCGAATCAGCAGATGTTTAATCCGTGATCGGTGTCGTAAAGCCTCCAAACACTGGCGAAGAAATCACCTGTGGCGTCTACGCTTGAGAGTGCAAACCGACAAGGAGAACCCCATGACAAATAATCCTCCCGATACCCGAATTATTCCCGGCGAATATGGTTTCCCGCTCAAACTTAAGCCTCGTTACGACAACTTTATTGGGGGCCAATGGGTGCCGCCGGTCGACGGGAAATACTACGAAAACCTGACGCCTGTCACCGGCCAACCGCTCTGTGAAATCGCCAGTTCCAGCAAAGGCGATATCGACCTTGCCCTGGATGCGGCGCACGAAGCTAAAGCAGGCTGGGGCGGCATGTCCATTCAGGATCGCGCCAATATCCTGCTGAAAATTGCCGACCGTATGGAGCAGAATATTGAGCTGCTGGCGGCGGCAGAAACTTGGGATAACGGCAAACCGATTCGTGAAACCAGCGGCGCTGACGTGCCTTTGGCCATCGATCATTTCCGCTACTTTGCATCCTGTATTCGCGCGCAGGAAGGCGGGATCAGTGAAGTTGATGGCGATACGGTGGCGTATCACTTCCACGAACCGCTCGGTGTCGTCGCGCAAATTATTCCGTGGAACTTCCCGTTGCTAATGGCAAGCTGGAAAATGGCTCCGGCGCTGGCTGCGGGGAACTGTATAGTGCTGAAACCGGCACGATTAACGCCGCTGTCTGTTCTGCTATTGATGGAGTTGGTGGGCGATTTACTGCCGCCGGGAGTCATCAACGTGGTGAACGGCGCTGGGGGTGAAATCGGTGAATATCTGGCGACGTCTAAACGCATCGCCAAAGTCGCGTTTACCGGCTCGACCGAAGTTGGCCAGCAAATCATGCAGTACGCGACGCAAAACATTATTCCAGTCACGCTGGAACTGGGCGGCAAATCCCCAAACATCTTCTTTGCTGATGTGATGGACGAAGAGGACGCCTTCTTCGACAAAGCGCTGGAAGGTTTCGCGCTGTTTGCTTTCAACCAGGGCGAAGTTTGCACCTGCCCGAGCCGCGCACTGGTGCAGGAATCCATTTACGAACGCTTTATGGAACGCGCCATCCGCCGCGTGGAATCTATCCGCAGCGGCAACCCGCTGGATGTGAACACACAGATGGGCGCGCAGGTATCGCAAGGGCAGATGGAAACCATTCTGAACTACATTGATATCGGTAAAAAGGAGGGCGCTGATGTGCTCACCGGCGGACGTCGCAAAGCGCTGGAAGGGGATTTGAAAGCCGGTTATTACCTCGAGCCAACCATTCTGTTCGGTAAAAACAACATGCGCGTTTTCCAGGAAGAAATCTTCGGCCCGGTACTCGCCGTGACGACGTTTAAAACCATGGAGGAAGCCCTGGAACTGGCGAACGATACCGAATATGGCCTGGGTGCAGGCGTCTGGAGCCGTAACGGCAACCTGGCGTACAAAATGGGGCGCGGAATTCAGGCCGGGCGCGTGTGGACCAACTGCTATCACGCCTATCCGGCACATGCCGCGTTCGGGGGATACAAACAATCCGGTATCGGGCGTGAAACTCACAAAATGATGCTGGAGCATTATCAGCAGACTAAATGCTTGTTGGTGAGTTATTCCGAGAAGCCGTTAGGGTTGTTCTAGCGAGAAGCGAGATGTCCTTTCCCTGAACAGGGAAAGGACATCAATTGAAATGGATTTAATCGTACAAACTGGCTGTTGATTTCAAAATATCGGCGTGCTGATAAATCTCATCCAGGGTTGAAATTGGATGGCGTGTTTCATTTTTATCCCCATCAAAAATGCCGATGTATTTCTGAGTGCGATTGAAATGCAGACGACAGATAGGTTTGCGATTGTTGTCATCAAGTAAAATACCAAAATAGCTTTTCGTATCTCGCTGACTAATGCGACCCGCATCAACAACTGTTCGCACAATAGCTTTAACGATGTGATAACCCTCCAGTTCATCAATTGTGGTCTGGATTTCACTTTCATCAGAAACCTCAGGTTCGGAAGGTTCCAAACCCGTTACAGTATCCTGTGTCACTGCAGGGATTTGTACACCGCTCATGGCTGATTTCAGCCTTTCATTTATCTGGTCATTAAGAAACTGACTGGTGGCTTTCTTGGTTAACTCTGTGAATGAGTCCCGAACTTTTTGCGTGATGATTCCGTCATAAACTCGTGAGGCAAAGAATTTTACGAAATCTTCATCTGGAGTGGTAAATTGAGTATTAATTATCTTCTTAATTTGACTTACATACTTCAACTCACCTGCGGCATTAATTATGGATTCAACATCAAATGCGGATTTAGTGAGTTTACGTAATTCCGGCAAAACATATTCATCAATATCGAGTAAATCAAATTCAAGAAAGGGTTTTTCATCCATCTTATTAGGTGAATCAAGATCGGTGAAAAATTTATAAACCTGACCATTAGTCAAAATGGATATGCGCGCATTTGTAACGTGGAAATATCTGAATAACTGTGAGGCATGATTTAGATTAAGGTCATCGCCAATTTTTTTACATTCAATCAGAATCTGAACCTCGCCATTTTTAAAAATAGCGTAATCAATCTTTTCACCTTTTTTAGTTCCCACATCACAGATGAACTCTGGCACAACTTCTGTAGGATCAAAGACGTCGTAGCCCAATACGTTATGGATAAATGGCATGACAAACGCGGTTTTCGTTGCTTCTTCAGTTTGAATCGCACCAGCTTGCTGCTTTATTTTTGCTGATAATGTGTTTAATTTTTCCATAAAATCCATTGAGTAAACCTCCTTCATTGAGATTCATTAATACTCCTTTATGCGCAAAGAAAAAAACGTGAAGTGCGTCAGTAAGCTCAACGGAATTAGACATTTAGACGAATTTTAAATTATTTTCTCTGAAAGCCTCTCATTACAAGAGGCTGCCTGTCAGGGCAATTACATCGCGGCCAGGTAAATCGCCATAATCTCAGCGTGAATCGCTTCGATGCAGACCTGCGCACCCGCTACTCTCTACTTATCGGCTTGAAACAACGCCTTATCACGCAGTAAATGGTCGTTCCCACGGCGGCGGGTAAAGCCAATTCGGTCAAAGTACTCGAGGATTTGCACCGCGAGTTTGCGACCGACGCCCAGGCAGTCACGGAAATCGGCAGCACTGGTGGCGCCTTGCGTTTGATCCAGTTCGCGGATCAAATTAGCAAAGGTTTGAATCCTGTCGTTCCGGTAATACCTGTCTTTTAAGATAGCTGTCACCAGCCCAAGCTGCGCGGCAAAGCGCAGTAACTGGCGCATGGTTTGTTCATCTTGCTGCGTTTCCCGCGCAAGATCGCGCACCCACCACGGGTCATCGCCAAACAGCACATCTACTTTTACCCATATCGCCAGTTGTTCGGCGGAGAAGCCCGGTTTGTGGTCTGGAAGATGCAGCCAGCCCTGGCGGCTTGCAAGCAACTCTTCCTGACGCATTTTCTCGATTAACGCCAGAACCAGCGGTTCGTCTTCGCCAGGCAGCGCCATACGGCGTAAGCGTTCGCGTCCAGGGCCGGGTTGGTCATCGTGCTGCTGATGATAACGCTCGAGCGTATCGAGCAATTTTTGCTTCCAGCGCGTTGCCATTTCATCACTCAGCAAGCTGTTGCCCGCGCGCAGATAATCCGGTCGGGTTAGCAGTTCCTGCAAGCCCTGAGCGGTGAGCTGGCGCGCCCAGGCAAAATTACTCAATGTCACAGCGCTACGCTGCAAATGGGTGTCGAGCGCCTGTTGGTCGTTTTCAGCGTGTTTTAGCTGCTGTAACCAGGCCAAAAATGCAGGCTGACGTTTACCACGGCGCGGCGCGTGCAGAAGAATCGCTCTCGCACCGGCCAATGTGACGCGAGCACTGATATCGCGCAGCACCAGGCGGTCGTTATCAGCAAGCCACAACGGCATATCCAGGACCAGCTCAGCGAGATCGTCTTCCAGCAGAGAAATACGCCCGGTGACGTGGCTCGCGGCGTGGTGAATATGCAACGGCTGCCATTGCTGTAACGGTGCGTGGCTTTGCAACTGAACAATCACGCGTTCAACTGGCTGGAGCGGTTGCTCTGCCAATAACCAGTCGCCACGTTTGATATCCAGCTTTTCGGCATCGCCGCTGATATTGAGTGCGATACGCTGCCCGGCAAATGCGCTTTCTGTTTTGCTATTTTGGGCATGTAAACCGCGCACGCGCATGGGTTTATCGGCACCTGTCAGCCAAAGTGAATCGCCAATTTTTACTTCGCCGCTAAGTGCGGTTCCCGTCACCACTAAACCTGCGCCTTTTACGGTAAAAGCACGGTCAATGGCGAGCCGGAAACGGTACTGGCGAGGATGAGCTCGCTCTGGCAGTGAAAGTAAGTGCTCACGTAGTTCATCTATCCCTGTGCCGCAGGTGGCTGCGGTGACAAACAAAGCAGCATCTTGCCAGCCAAATTCTTTGACTGTTTCCAGCACTGATTCACGGACTTCATTGATACGCGCTTCGCTCACCCGGTCGGCTTTGGTTAAGGCGACGGTTAACGATGGCTTGCCGGTTAATTGCAAAATGGCGAGATGCTCGCGAGTTTGCGCCATCACACCGTCGTCGCAGGCGACGACTAACAGCGCGTGGTCAATGCCACCCACGCCTGCCAGCATGTTGGCGAGGAATTTTTCATGCCCCGGAACATCAATGAAACCGGGAATTTTGCCATCGGGTTGCGGCCAGTAGGCGTAACCGAGATCGATGGTCATACCGCGTTTTTTCTCTTCCGGCAGACGGTCAGCATTCACACCAGTTATAGCTTGTAGCAGGGTGGTTTTGCCGTGGTCAACGTGCCCGGCGGTCGCAATAATCATGGTTTCAGGTTCTCCATGAAGCCTGTTTCATCTTCAAGACAGCGTAGATCCAGCCATAAACGCCCGTCGCTGATACGGCCAATAATGGGTTTGGGTAATTCGCGTAGGCTTTGAGTGAGTGCGCCAAGCGTGGAGCCTCGGCCATCTTTCGGGCTGAATGTCAGCGCCGAGCTTGGTAATCGGTCTACCGGTAAAGATCCGCTGCCAATTTGCGATAAACACGGCTCAACACAGACTGTGAATTGCTCGCCGTATTGGCTCTGAAATTCAGGCAGCAGACGTTGTGCAAGCTCTGTGATTTCATTCGCATCACGCGTTAACAGGCGTAACGTCGGCAATCTTTCAACCAGCGTTTCCGGATGCTGATATAAACGTAAGGTCGCTTCAAGGGCTGCCAGCGTCATTTTATCGGCGCGTAATGCACGTTTTAGCGGGTGGCTTTGAATGCGGGCGATGAGATCTTTTTTGCCGACAATAATGCCCGCTTGCGGGCCGCCGAGCAGTTTATCACCAGAGAAGCTCACCAGACTTACGCCTGCGGCAATCAGTTGTTGCGGCATCGGTTCTTCTGGCAATCCCCATTGAGTGAGGTCAACCAGCGAACCGCTGCCCAAATCGGTCACTACCGGAATGTTCAGCTCGTTGCCAAGCTCCACCAGTTCGGCTTCGGTGACGGCTTTGGTAAAGCCCGCCACCTGATAATTGCTGGTGTGGACTTTCATCAATAGCGCCGTATTTTCACCCGCGGCCTGACGATAATCTTTAAGATGCGTGCGGTTGGTGGTGCCGACTTCCACTAATTTGCAGCCCGCCTGGCGCATCACATCCGGAATGCGGAATGCACCGCCGATTTCAACCAGTTCACCGCGCGAGACAACCACCTCTTCACCACTTGCACAGGCTGCCAGCATCAGCAACACCGCTGCTGCATTGTTATTAACGATGCAGGCGTCTTCCGCACCGGTCAGCTCGCAAAGCAAGCCTGCCAGCGCTTTATCGCGATGCCCACGTTCTGCACCGTGTAAATCATATTCCAGAGTCACCGGGAAGCGCATCGCGTTGGTCACAGCTTCGATTGCCGCTTCCGCCTGCAATGCTCGGCCCAGATTGGTATGCAGCACGGTGCCTGTCAGGTTAGACACGGGCTGGAGAGCACTGCGCTGGTGAGATTCCAACTGTACTTGTGCCTGAGCCGCCCAATTTCCATTCCATGTCGGGAGCTGTTGTTGGGTTCGGATGTATTCGCGGGCGGTTTCCAGCATTTCACGTAAGGTGCTGACCACTTGCGTGTGGCCGAAATTGCGTAGCAAATCGCTGAAAGAAGCGTCACGTAACAGTTTATCGATAGCTGGAAGCTGGCTGTACAAGTTGCGATCGGGTGTCATGGCAAGCCGCTGAGTGGTGAAATATAGCCTTAGTTTACAGGGGGAGTTGGCTCTCTGTCATGGGAGTTTAGGTTCGGAATGCGGGTGTGCGCTGCAAGTAAGGATATAAATTTAATATGAGTTAATTCTTTTGGAACGAAATGAATTAAACATTGATCTTTCTCTGAATTAAGAAAGAGCGTTACAATTTGTTTTCTGATATTTATATATTGGAATTTAACATGGATGAAGAACAATTAATAAAGCTGATGAATGATAATGGTTTTACAAAAAAGGAAGTAAGGAAATTACTCCTTACTGCTGAAAAGTATCCGGCGACGCTTGGATGGGTTATGGGTGAGTTTGCTCGACACTTCAAAAACATAATTCTTTCTTTGTTAATTATTACAGTTTTTTGTTATTTTATAATTATGCCTATAAATAGTATTATTTTGGAAAGCATCATTTTCTGTGTTTACTTAACCGGATTGTTTTTAATTTATAAATCAAGCGCAATGACTTATGTTATAAAATGCCGAAAAATTATGTGCGTCATTAAGCAAAAATATGCAGAAGCCGAGCAGTGTGAGAGTTCTTCATCATAAATGTTTTTGATTCAGGAGAGAATATGATAAATACCAACGTAATCGAACTTATGAAGAAAAATGGATTTTCTGACAAACAGATTGCCAGAATAGAAGAAGCTTCCATTACAGATCATTTATCTCTTGAGATAACCATTATTCAGCTTTCAAAGAGATTTGTAATATTATCTGTGATATTTTTTTTATTTTTAATACTTTCTATTGTAGCCCCAATTTTAAATGAAGATAAGAACCCACTCCAAATAACGTGCATAATGATAGTTCCTTTGTTCTTTTTGATGAAACTCCTTGGCTTAGATCTATGTTTTAAAGCAAGGAGAGTTGTCAGAGATATGGAGGAATGATGTTGTGTAATTATTTTTCATTTCTTGGGTTGGATGGCGTGTTATTTTGAATGCTTTGTATCGTTAATCCATCTGCACTTAATTCAAGAGTCAGGGCAGGAATGCTCATGGCTCTGAATCCCATAACTAAATCAGCATTTAAATACTTAAACAATCGCCATGCATCTGGCTTGGTGACAAATGAAAATAGGCCTTTAGCTGAAGTGACTAAATCTACGCCTCCATATACAAGATCTCCATATTGTCTGGGGTAACCTAACATTTCAGCCCCTCCTTCATACATTTTGGATAACAGGCCTTTGTAATCTGGGTCTGAGTTGATAAAAGCTCCAGCGTTTTCCTGCATAGCGTTAAATCCATGGAACGTGATAATTAGGCCACAAAAGATGACCGGAATTCCTATAACTGCTCCCAATCCTGTACTACTAAGCGCTACGCCAGTTCCAATCATGTCAATGCCAACTCCAACTTCAGCTATACCGCCGGCGAATCCAACTTCTTTAACAAAATAAAACATAATGCCTTGGGTTTTTTGAATATCTACAACAGCATACTGCTTTGCTTTTTTCTGCCTGATTAAACCTTCTTGTTTGATTAAGTAGTCCCGTTCTTGTTTTAATTCATTTATTGCCATCGCTTTTTGTTGAGAGCTGTAATCACCATCAATTATCTCTAGTGTATTTGTGATGAAAAGAGATAGATTATTTTTAAAGTCTATTCTCACTCTGGGGTTTTGTATGAATTGAGCGGCGGTAAGGCCACTTTCAGTAACCGCGCGAGCTTCCAGTCCCCCCATGGTTCTGTAGTAATCATCCATGCGATCTTTATCATGACCAAAGATATAATCCATTTCAGAACACCCTATCTTCCCATAAGCTATAGCTTGATGTTCCCGCCGATAAATGCTCCCAAGTAATACTTTCATATTTCAATGAGACACTCTCGATGGGTTGAGCATCATTATGGGTTAGTGAGTTTGGTGAAACTAAACTCAGGTCTGCAATTGTCGCTTTAATCAGCTTTATTCTATAAAAGAGAGATTGTGTGCCAGACTTATCCGTTCTATAGGCTTCAAATACTGCATCCATCTTTTCATTGTTAGAGATAGCGAAGGCTAACAGCGGCGAGGATTTATCGATTGGCTTTTTAAAAGTTAATGGTTGGTGGTTAACATTTTGATCCCGGGATATCGCATAGGCCAGTTCGTAAATAAGAATTTGGTCACGATGGGTAGCCTGATAAGCGTTGCCAATTGAATCATATGAAGAACAGCCGCTTGAAATTAATCCCTGATTCTCACCAGTTAATGATAGATAGATATTATTCGACATTGTTATTATTCCTTTCCTAAGAGTTATTACAGACAGTGAATAACTTTCTTTTTACGCCTTAGGGTCAGGAACAATAAATGAAAAGTTTTTAAATATAGGAAATCGGACTTTTATTAATATAAATAGCCTCTTCCGCAAAATAACTCTCAGAGGCTATTTAATAACGGAACATCATGCCGTTGGCGGTTCTGTCCGTGCAAAACTTTCACGTTCAAAGAGTTTTTCGACCAGCTTTACCAAATGTGGGCGGTCGACACACCAGCCAGGGGAAACCCGGCGGAAGTTGAGATAGCCCACCGCGCAAGCCACCGCGATGGTCGCCACGCAAAGTTCATCGGCATTGAGTTTTTTATCCGCAGCGTATTGTTCGAGCAGTGTCAGGCCTCGGCTGATTTTTTCGCGCTGGCGCAGGAGTTCTGTTTCAGATTGTTGCTCGATCGAGCGCTGGCGTTCGCGCACTGAAACCAGGGCGGCGTCCATTACACCGTCTGCCAGCGCTTCAATCTGGCGCATTTGCAGGGCGGCTTTTGGGTCACGGGGGATAAGGGCAGGGGCGATGTCCAAAAGCTCGAGGTATTGCGCAATAATTGGGGAATCGAACCAATACTCGCCATCGTCCGTCACCAGCGCCGGAACTTTGCCCAGCGGGTTGTATTGCGGAGTGACGCTATCAGACGTCCACGGGTTGTCGTTCACAAATTCAAACGTGATGCCCTTTTCCAGCAGTATGACGGATATTTTGCGCACGTACGGGCTGGTGTAATTACCGATAAGTTTCATTACATCGTCCATTTTCAATCGACAAAGCATAAGTATGGTTCAGGAATTATGAAGACGCCTGGGGTCGCGCGATGTTGTTTGCCGCTGCGCTGTAATTTTCTGACAAAACGAAAGGCTTCTGGCAGGTGGAGCTGCCCTGGATCACACTCGCGAAAATCCACGTAAAATATTTTGTGAATCACATCACATTTAAATAACAAAGTCTCAGCAAGTAAATGTGACTCTTATCACATAAAGGTGTCAATGATGCGCAAAAATTAGCTACTGTGTTTTTTTTACACACTAATTATGTGATCTGGATCGCCAGATCATGACTCGTCACACCCTGTAATGAGTGATCTCCATCACACTAATTTCCATGCGCTGGACACCTTAACGATTCAGTGCCAGATTTGCCTCACTTAGAGCATCTGGCAGCACTGCTTGCCACCACATTAACAATAAACCTCGGGCTGCTTTCCCAGCACGTAAACACAACAAGGGGTGTGCGTATGTCATCCGATATCAAGATCAGAGTGCAAAGCTTTGGTCGTTTCCTGAGCAACATGGTAATGCCAAACATCGGCGCATTCATCGCCTGGGGTATTATCACCGCTTTATTTATTCCAACCGGATGGTTGCCAAGCGAGACGCTGGCGAAACTGGTCGGCCCGATGATTACTTACCTGCTGCCGTTGCTCATCGGTTATACCGGTGGTCGCTTAATCGGTGGCGACCGTGGTGGTGTGGTCGGCGCAATCACAACCATGGGTGTTATCGTCGGTGCGGATATGCCGATGTTCCTCGGCGCGATGATTGCGGGTCCTCTGGGCGGCTGGGCGATTAAACATTTCGACGCTTGGGTAGACGGCAAGATTAAATCCGGCTTTGAAATGCTGGTGAACAACTTCTCCGCTGGCATCATCGGTATGATTCTGGCGATTCTGGCGTTCATGGGTATCGGCCCTGCGGTTGAAGTCCTGTCCAAGGTTCTGGCGGCAGGCGTTAACTTCATGGTTGTCCATGACATGCTGCCACTGGCTTCTATCTTCGTAGAACCAGCGAAAATCCTGTTCCTGAACAACGCAATCAACCACGGTATCTTCTCGCCGCTGGGTATTCAGCAGTCCCACGAACTGGGCAAATCAATCTTCTTCCTGATTGAAGCTAACCCAGGTCCAGGTATGGGCGTGCTGATGGCGTACATGTTCTTCGGTCGTGGTAATGCTAAGCAGTCTGCGGGCGGCGCGGCAATCATCCACTTCCTGGGCGGTATCCACGAAATTTACTTCCCATATGTGCTGATGAACCCACGTCTGATCCTGGCCGTTATCCTCGGCGGTATGACTGGCGTGTTCACTCTGACTCTGCTGAACGGCGGCCTGGTTTCCCCGGCATCCCCGGGTTCCATCCTGGCAGTTCTGGCGATGACACCAAAAGGTGCGTACTTCGCGAACATTGCAGCAATCGTTGCAGCAACCGCAGTCTCCTTCGTGGTATCAGCAATCTTGCTGAAAACCAGCAAAGTGAAAGAAGAAGATGATATCGAAGCAGCAGCTCGCCGTATGGCTGAGATGAAAGCAGAATCCAAAGGGGCTACAGCGCCACTGGCGGTAGGTGCAGGTTTGTCTAACGACCTGAGCCACGTGCGCAAAATCATCGTGGCATGTGATGCAGGCATGGGTTCAAGTGCGATGGGGGCGGGTGTGCTGCGCAAGAAAGTGAACGATGCGGGCCTGAAAAATATCTCTGTAACCAACTGTGCAATCAACAGCTTGCCAGACGATGTTGACCTGGTTATCACGCACCGTGACCTGACTGAGCGCGCTATGCGCCAGGTGCCACAGGCACAGCATATTTCCCTGACCAACTTCCTCGACAGCAGCCTGTACGCCAACCTGACCGAGCGTCTGGTGGCCTCTCATAACCTGAGCGAGAAAGAAGTTAAGGTCATGAGCAGCCTGGAAGACAGCTTCGTTGCTGACGAAGAGATGCTGTTCCGTCTGGGCGCTGGCAACGTGTTCCTCGGCCTGACGGCTGCCACCAAAGAAGAAGCCATTCGCTTTGCCGGTGAGCAACTGGTGAATGGCGGTTACGTTCAGCCTGAATATGTGGATGCGATGTTTGAGCGTGAAAAACTGACCCCAACTTATCTGGGCGAAGGTATCGCGGTTCCACACGGTACGGTTGAAGCGAAAGACCGCGTACTGAAAACCGGCGTCGTATTCTGCCAGTATCCACACGGTGTTCACTTCGGTGAAGAAAGTGAAGATATTGCCCGCCTGGTTATCGGTATTGCCGCTCGCAATAACGAACACATCCAGGTTATCACCAGCCTGACCAACGCGCTGGATGATGAGTCGGTGATTGATCGCCTGGCGAATACTACCAGCGTTCAGGAAGTTCTCGATTTGCTGGCCGGTAAGAAGTAGCAGTGGTGGTGCGGGTGGCTACGGTCGCCCTCACCCCGGCCCTCTCCCCCAGGAGAGGGTGAACACCGATCTAGTCCCCTCTCCCTCAGGGAGAGGGTTAGGGTGAGGGTTGTTTAAATCAAAATAACCTCACCCGAACCCTCTCGGGTAATTCAAATTTAAGAAGGTGAACGACATGAAAGCATTACATTTTGGCGCAGGTAATATCGGCCGTGGCTTTATCGGGAAACTGCTGGCAGACGCGGGTATTCAACTGACCTTCGCTGACGTTAACCAAACCGTGCTGGACGCGCTCAACGAGCGCCACAGCTATCAGGTTCATGTGGTGGGTGAGCAAGAGCAAATCGATACTGTTTCTAATGTGAATGCCGTCAGCAGCATTGGTGACGATGTTGTTACGTTGATTGCCGACGTTGACCTGGTGACCACCGCCGTCGGCCCGGTTGTGCTGGAGCGCATCGCGCCAGCCGTGGCAAAAGGTCTGGTTCTGCGTCGTGCTAACGGCAATGAAAAACCCCTGAATATTATTGCCTGCGAAAACATGGTGCGCGGCACCAGCCAGCTGAAAGCTCACGTGATGAAGGCACTTTCTGAAGATGATCAGGCCTGGGTTGAGCAGCATGTAGGTTTCGTTGATTCTGCTGTGGACCGTATCGTTCCACCGTCAGAATCTGCCACCAATGACCCGCTTGAAGTGACTGTTGAAACCTTCAGCGAGTGGATTGTGGATAAAACCCAGTTCAAAGGTGAGCTGCCTAACATTCCTGGCATGGAACTGACTGATAACCTGATGGCGTTTGTTGAGCGCAAACTCTTCACGCTGAATACCGGGCATGCTATAACCGCATACCTTGGTCAACTGGCCGGTCATCAGACCATTCGCGATGCCATTCTCGATGAGAGAATCCGGGCGGTCGTGAAGGGTGCGATGGATGAAAGCGGCGCGGTGCTGATCAAGCGTTATGGCTTTGATGCAGACAAGCATGCAGCCTACATCCAGAAAATCCTTGGTCGTTTCGAGAACCCGTATCTGAAAGATGATGTGGAGCGCGTAGGCCGCCAGCCGCTGCGTAAATTAAGTGCGGGCGACCGTCTGATTAAGCCGCTGTTGGGCACTATCGAATACGGTTTGCCGCACCAATTCCTGGTTGAAGGTATTGCCGCGGCGATGCATTACCGTAGCGAGCAAGATCCACAGGCGCAGGAGCTGGAGAAGTTGCTGGCAGAAAAAGGCCCGCAAGCAACACTTGCCGAAATCTCCGGCCTTGATGCTAACAGCGATGTGGTGGCAGAAGCGGTGAAGGCATACAGCAACAAATAGTGATGGAAAGCGGGTGCAGCAAGTAGTGGCTGCACCCAATAATACTTTTAGTAATGTAGGCAAAGATGGAAGAAACCCAAGCCTTTGAAAACCGTGTGCTTGAGCGTCTTAATGCCGGGAAAACCGTACGTAGCCTGCTGATTGCCGCTGTCGAACTTCTTACCGAAGCGGTGAATATTCTGGTGTTGCAGGTCTTCCGTAAAGACGATTATGCAGTGAAATACGCGGTTGAACCGTTATTGGATGGCGATGGCCCGTTAGGGGATCTTTCCGTGCGTCTCAAACTTATCTACGGTCTTGGCGTGCTCAATCGCGTCGAGTACGAAGATTGTGAGTTGATAATGGCACTGCGAGAAGAGTTGAATCACGACGGTAACGAATATAATTTTACCGATGATGAGATGCTCGGCCCGTTCGGTGAATTGCATTGTGTTTCAGCCCTGCCGCCAACGCCAAAGTTTGTGGATGGCAGCGATCCTGAGCTGTTTGCTATGCAAAAACAGCGTTACCAGCAAATCGTTCGTTCGACGATGGTGCTCTCTTTGACCGAGCTGATCTCGCGGATCAGCTTAAAAAAAGCCTTCCAGAAGTAATTCTGACCGAACTCCCTTTTCGCCCTCTTACGCCGAATGGTGTATCCTTGCCAGCAATGAAAGTTATTCACGGTTAATCAAAAATGAAAGAAATCGAAAAAGCAGAAATCAAACGCCTGAGCGATCGCCTCGATCTTATCCGTCACGAGATGCCAGAACTGCATCTGATCAACGACGCTGAAAAGTACGCTGAGATGGAAAAAGAGAAAGCGAAGCTGGAAATTGAGATCGTGCGCCTGCAAGCGGTGCGCAACCAGAAGCTGAGCAAAGAAGCACAAAAACTGATGGCACTGCCGTACAAACGTCCAATCACCAAGAAAGAACAAGCCAACATGGGCGCTCTGAAAAAAGCGGTACGTGGCCTGGTTATCGTCCATCCAATGACGGCGCTAGGCCGTGAGATGGGTCTCGAAGAAATGACTGGTTTTTCTAAGACTGATTTCTAATCTGGCTTTAGTCAATATGTCGGGGGCGCTGCGCTTGCCCGACCTACTGGTTATCGTTCGTAGGGCGGATAAGCGCAAGCGTCATCCGCCAACAATCAATTACTTCAATACCTGCGGGTTCACACAGTTCTCTTTCACATCTCCTGTCAGCGCCGCAATCAAATTATCTACCGCACATGCAGCCATGTTGTAGCGAGTTTCGTGCGTCGCAGAACCGATGTGCGGAAGCGCCACGACGTTCGGCAAGCTAAGCAAAGGTGAGTCCACCGGTAGCGGCTCCTGCTCAAAGACATCCAGCCCAGCGGCGTGAATTTTGCCGTCAACCAGTGCCTGAATTAACGCTTTTTCGTCAACCACCGGGCCACGTCCGGCGTTAATCAAAATCGCTGAAGATTTCATTTTCGCCAGCTGTTCAGCGCCAATCAGATGATACGTTTCATCGGTCAACGGCAGGGAAATACAGACGAAATCGGATTCGGCCAGCAGGGTGTCGAGGTCACAATAACGGGCGTTAAAGCGGTCTTCAGCTTCCTGATGATGGCGACGCGCGTTATACAGAATCGGCATGTTAAAGCCAAAGTGCGCACGTTGCGCCAGCGCAAGGCCAATACGGCCCATGCCTAAAATACCCAGCGTTTTATGGTGCACGTCGATTCCAAACCAGTCCGCGCCGATGCTGCCTGTCCACTCGCCAGCTTTGACACGTTCTGCCACTTCTACCGCACGGCGAGCGGTCGCCAACACCAGTGTCATCATGGTATCCGCGACGGTTTCAGTCAGCACGGTTGGCGTATGCATCAGTGCGATACCGCGTGAGGTCAGCGCGTCCACATCAAAATTGTCGTAGCCAACGGAAACGGTAGAGGCGGCGCGCAGCTTAGGTGTATGAGACAAAAACTCTTTACCCACCGTTTCACTGGAACCCAAAATCCCTTCAGCATTGGCAAAAGCATCGGCGTGTTGCTGGAGATTTTCAGGGCTGAGGGAACTGACTTGAGTGACGCTGAAGTGACTTTCAAGACGGGCAAGCAGGTCGTCAGGTAACGTTTTATAGAGGATGACGGACGGCTTCATGACGTTCTCCGTTAACAGTTAAATACAACCGGGCGGTGCAACGACCGCCCGGATTGAGCGATCAGGCGTGGTGTGCTGCCGCTGGAACTTGTTGGTTTGTCGCAGGTTTCACTATCAGAGTTAGCCACACTGACGCGAGCAATGCTACCCCCATAAAAATGTAGGATGCAGACGGGCTGCCGGTTGCCCCGTTGAGGTAGCCAACAAACCAGGAGCCGACAAACGAACCGAGCGCACCCATACTGTTGATTAATGCCATCGCGCCACCTGCAACATTGCGTGGCAGCATTTCAGGAATAATGGCGAAGAATGGGCCATACGGCGCATACATGGCGGCACCGGCAATCACAAGCAAAGTGTAGGAAACCCAGAAATGATCGGCACCAACCAGCCAGGAGCCGAGAAATGCCAGCGCGCCAATCAGCAGTAGCGGCCAGACAAACAGCTTACGGTTCTGCATTTTGTCCGAAGCCCAGGAGACCACAATCATCGCGATAGTTGCCGCCAGATAAGGAACCGATGACAACCAGCCAACTTCCACCATGCCCATGCCTGCCGTCCCTGCACCTCGGATGATTGACGGCAGCCACAATACAAAGCCGTATACACCAATACTCCAGCAGAAATATTGCATACACAGCAGCACGACATTACGCGAACGGAACGCTTCGCTGTAGTTGCGCACCGCTTTAATCCCTTGCTGTTCTTTTTCCAGTTGAGCCTGCAACGCGGATTTTTCTGCATCAGACAACCAGCCAACTTGCGCAGGTTTATCTTTTACCAGCATCCACCAGGCGAATGCCCAGATAACGGCCGGGATACCTTCGAAGATAAACATTTCACGCCAGCCAAAGGCCTGAATCAGATAGCCCGAAACCACCGACATCCACAGCACCGTGACCGGATTACCGAGTATTAAGAAGGTGTTAGCCCGTGAGCGTTCAGACTTAGTGAACCAGTTACTGATGTAAATCAGCATTGCGGGCATCACGGCCGCTTCTACCACGCCGAGGATAAAGCGAATCGCCGCCAGCGCGGGGATATTGCTAACCATGCCGGTGAGTGACGCGCAACCGCCCCACAAAATCAGGCAAACGAAGATCAGTTTGCGTACGCTGCGGCGTTCGGCGTACATCGCGCCGGGGATCTGGAAGAAGAAATAACCGAGGAAAAACAGCGCTCCAAGCAGGGAGGAAATCCCTTTGGTGATACCGAGATCGTCGTTGATACCTGCGGCGGAAGCAAAACTAAAGTTGGCACGGTCGAGGTACGCCAGGCTGTACGTGATAAACACGATTGGCATGATGTACCACCAACGTTTTGGCGCGATTGTCTTTGATGCAAGGGAATGGGTTTTCATGGGCTTGCCTCTATGTTGAGGAGAGTCGCATCATGCCGGGTGTAGGGCACAGCTGATGCAGTCTTTGTTTATTCGCCAAGCGAGCTACGGGTCGGTAACCCTTCGCTATCGCCGATGACTTGAATTGCCAGTGAGCCGATTTTATTCCCGCGGCTGACGGCATGTTCTAAGGTTTTCCCTTCAAGCAGGGCGCTTATCACGCCCACCGCAAAACCGTCGCCTGCGCCGACGGTATCGACGACGTTCTCGACTTTTACCGCACTTACTGCCCCTTTATCACCTGAGGCCGTTTTGTACCATGCGCCGTCAGCGCCCGTTTTCAGCACCACGGTCTTAACGCCGTGGTCGAGATAGAAATCGGCAATTGCTTCTGGTGTTTTGTGGCCGGTCAGAATCGCGCCTTCGCTTAATCCAGGCAGCACCCAGTCTGCCAGGAAGGCGAGTTGATTCAATCGTTTCACCATTTCGGCTTCACTCTTCCAGAGAACCGGGCGCAGATTAGGGTCGAACGAAATGGTTTTCCCTTGCTGCTTCATCACGCGAGCAGCGTGATTGAGCAGTTCTAATGAACTATCCGACAGCGCTGCCGCCACGCCGCTTAAATGTAGATGGCGTGCCGAGCCAAAATACTCTTCATCAAAATCAGCGGTAGAAAGATGACTGGCCGCCGATCCTTTACGAAAGTATTCCACAATGGGATCGGTTCCATTTTCTGCTTTAGATTTAAGTTGAAAGCCTGTAGCAAAGCGCTCGTCTGTCGTCACGCCACGGCTGTCGATATTCTCTTTCGCCAGTTGTTGCAGCACATAGCGACCAAAAGAGTCGTTGCCCACCCGGCTGACCCAGCCCACTTTCAGGCCAAGACGCGCAAGCCCCGTGGCAACGTTTAACTCCGCTCCCGCCACGCGCTTAACGAACTGTTCTGCGGCGGCTAAATCACCGCTTTGGCTGGCGACAAACATCGCCATCGCTTCACCTATGGTGATGACATCAAGTTGGGTCGACATCGCTTACTCCTCGCGTAATAAGTTGACGTAATGGCGCGTAACAGCCGTCAGGTCTCGGCCTTCGAGCGGGAATTCAATTCCGCGCGGCGCATCGGCTGGCAGGTTGTTCAGTAATTCAAGCCAGCGCGGTTCCGCGTCATCGAGCGCGATCGCCCGGTAGTGGTAATGGTGTGCCACGGCGGCTTTGACGTGGATATAGCTGACCGACGGCGCCAGCACGCGGGCTGCGGCTTCTGGGGATTCATCCACCCACAGCCAGTTGGCCATATCAAATGTCAGCGTCACTGGAAGGTTTAGCACATTACAGGCGGCCTGGAAGCGCTGCATTGGCGCGAGTTTTCCGCAATTTGTTTGATCGTTTTCGACGACCAGAGGCACGTCTGTTTTCTCAAGCCACTGTTGTAAAAGTGAGAACTGTTGGCTGCCACGGAAGTGACCAAGAGACAGTTTCAACCAGCTCGCGTTGAGCTGGTGGGCTTCGAGCAGCAAAGAAGGGATCAACGGATTGAGTTTGCCATCTTCAACAAACAGCGGTTCCGGCGCGGAATAACAGGCATCGAGCCGGTGTTCAGCAATTTGCTGGGCAAGCGCAGGCAAGGCATCAAGCTGAATGTGATTTAATAATTCGCGACGGATTTCAACACCGTCAGCTCCGGCACTGGCGATAATCGGCAACAGCGCTTGTTGGCCGCCCATTGCGGCGATGCGGTCATGCCCGTAAGCGGCGGTGACGACAATAATTTTTCTCGGCATTCGTTTCTCCGGCCAGGTTCATCTACCTAATATAACTATTACGCTAGATGGAACCGGTTCCAAAGAAAAGCCAGGCATGTTCAATTTATGATCGCTATCACGAACATTGATTAACGGACGGTTGAACCGCGAACGATTAATTCGCCGGAAAAGACCTGTTCATAAACGGTATCGCTGCCGCCTTCAATGCGCTTCACGACCTGCTGAAGCGCGGCGTAACCAATCTGCCAGGTTGGCTGTTTAAGAGTGGTGATGCCGACTCCTGCAAGCTCCGCCCATTCGAGTTCATCGAAGCCAAGCAGGCCAATATCGCTGCCCCAGTGCAGGCCGATGCGGCGCAGTGAACGGGCCACCTGAAGGGTAAGCGCACCATTCGCTGAAATCACCGCTTTGCGCATGCCACGGTGCGCGGAATGGAACTGGCGCAGGGTATTGTCCATCAAATCCGCTTCGTGCAAAGGCACTTCGGCGTTTTCGGCAACAATGCCAGGGTAGCGTTTGAGAGTGGCGCGGAACGCATTCAGACGCTCGCGGCGAGTGTTCACTGTGCCGAGCGGTTCGCTGAGGAAAAGAATGGCTTCAAACCCTTGTTCGACCAGGTGTTCAGTCGCCGTAGTTGCCGCCTGGGTGTTATCTAAGCCTACGACATCACAGGCAAAATCGGGAATTTTGCGGTCAATCAGCACCATCGGCAAGGCCGATTGTTGCAGGCGATTTAACCCTTCTTCGCGCATGCCCACGGCGTTCACCACAATTCCTTCCACCTGATAACTGCGCAGCAAATCGAGATAATGCAGCTCCTGATCCACTTCGTTATTGGTGTTACAGACCAGCGGCGTAAAGCCCTTTTCACGGCAGGCGGCTTCGATACCGCTCAACACATCGACGGAGTAGGGATTGGTGATATCGGCGATGATCAGGCCAATTAAGCGGGTTCGCCCACGTTTTAGGCCGCGAGCCATTTGGCTTGGGCGGTAATCGAGTTCGGCAATCGCCGTTTCAATGCGCAAACGAAGATCGTCTGACAGCACATTTTGCTCGCCGTTAAGATAGCGGGAAACACTGGTTTTTCCGGTCTTTGCCGCTTTCGCGACGTCGCTTATCGTGGGGCGCGCAGCCTTGCTGTTCATGGTTTTCTCCGAAGGGTAACTTTCTGGAGAGTAACATAATTTACACCCGCTGGTGGATGGCGCTGGCGCTTATCCACCCTACAAAGGCCTGGTGTTTCGTAGGTCGGATAAGCGTAAGCGTCATCCGGCACCCATCCAAAGATCTCAACTGGTCCTTTATCAGCCTCACTCTGTCCGTTTTTGGTATTAGCAACCACGCTAACCCCTGCCACAATGGCTTTACACCCAAAGTGAAGGAGTCCGAAAATGTCCCGTTCCGCTCTGATCAATATCGACACGCAGCAATCTTTTTTCCATCGCGATTACTGGCAAGAAGATGACTTTCCGGCTTTCCAGCAGGCCATTTCGCAACTCATTTCTGGCTGCCAGGATTTGAAAATTCCTGTGGTGGATATCTTCCATGTTGACGATCAAAGCCCGTTTTCACTTGAATCAGGCTACGTTAAACCGATGCCTTTCTTGCAGCATCAGGCTGATGTGACATTCCAGAAACACGTGCATAACGCATTTACTGATACTGGCCTCGATCTTTGGTTACGTAGCCGTGATATTAACCACCTGATTATCTGCGGGATTCGCACCGAACAATGCTGCGAAACCACCACGCGAGTGGCGTCGGATTTGGGTTATCGCGTTTCATTTGTCAGTGAGGCGATGCTCACCTTCCCGATGAGCTGGAAAGGGGTTACGCTGGATACGCAAACCCTGCGCCACCGCACTGAAACCGTGCTGGCAGGGCGATTTGCGCAAATTCAAACCGTTGCCGAGTGCCTGGAGTCATTATCGTGAGTATTGGGGTCTGGTTCGTTGTTTTGCCTGGTGTTTTGTCACTCGACTTAACCGGCCCTGCGGAAACGCTGGCGCTGGCGGGGGATGCCTTTCACCTGCATTTCATTGGCCCGGACCCACACGTTTCCACCTCCATCGGACTGAACTTTTCTGGCATCGAACCGCTGCCAGAAAGTTTCCCGCCAGGCAGTTTGCTGGTATTGCCTGGGGTTTGTGATTCAAACCGCTACTTTGACACGCCGCAGGCTGAAGCGGTGCGCCGTTGGCTGATGCGCCTGCAACCGCAGATTCACAGCCAGCAACTCAATTTAATGTGCGTCTGTTCCGGTTCGTTGCTGGCGGCGAAAGCCGGGCTGATGAATGGCGTGCAGTGCACCACCCATCACGATGTGCTGGCGCGATTACGCGCTGCGGCACCCACCGCGCAGGTGAAAGAGAACCGCATTTTTATCGAAGATCGGGGCATCTGGACCAGCGCTGGAATTACGTCCGGCATCGATCTCTCGCTGCATCTGATTAACCGCTATTGCGGGCCGAAAGCCGCGCTGGATGTGGCACGTGAGATGGTGGTGTGGTTCCGCCGTTCGGGCGACGACCCGCAACTATCGCCGTGGCTGCGCTACCGTAACCATATTCATCCGGCAGTGCATCGTGCTCAGGATTTGCTTTCGGCAGCACCCGAATCGGCGTGGGATGTGCAGGAAATTGCCGACAAAGTTCATGTCAGCTCACGCCATTTGGCGCGGCTTTTTCAGCAGCATTTGGGAATTTCAGTGCGGGACTATTTAGAACAATTGCGCCTGGCGGTGGCCGAACAGCGCTTGTTACAAGGGCAGCGTATGGAGCAGGCGGCGATTGCGGCGGGGTTTTCGTCACCCCGCCAGTTGCATCGCGCCCGGATGCGTAAGCCTCATTAAAACTGAGTGAGCAAGTTTTCCAGCGCACCTTGCCTGTTCTTGCCCCAGCTAAAGAAAGCGCGGAACCACTGACTCTCGGTCGGCGATGTGAAGCTCTCGACTTCCCAGTTATCTTTATACAGAGCATACAGATTGCACAGCGTATGCCAAAGGCTGTAAAGCATCACCAGCAAGGCCACCACGACTGCGGCGTAGACCCACCATTCCTGGGCAGGCGGCCAGCGAAATATCGTCCAGCCGATGATAGATGCCTGTAGCGCCGCGCGAAGTAAAAAGCCTTTCAGGAAGAACTGCGTTGCCCGTTGTGTACTGTAGAAAAATGGGTTGCTTAAGTGCCGACGTTTTTCCTGAACCGGGATGCCTCTCACGAAAACCAGCCAGTCATGCGTCTCACGGTTACTGCGCACTGCTCCCTGTTCGGTCAATGTGTTAAGCCGGATGGAAATTAAAACCGGGAAAACAATACCGATAACCATCAGGTAAAGAAACGGTGCCTGGCAGCCGAAAAAATTCAGCCCACAACATAGAGTTTCCCACAGCAAAGATTTGACGGAATAGAAGTAAAGCGACGTCACTTGATAATTCATTGCTTCATCCATTGATATCCACAATTTGTGTGCGCTTACTTTACTCCCGTCTTTTATTTAGCTCACCATTTTTCGGGTGTCGATGCGTTGCAATACCATGGAAAGTAACAAACTTCCGGCGAGCGTGACGCCGAAAATCCACAGAATATCGAGCACCGGAGAGCTTGTGATTTGGTAGCCGTGTGTGCGCAGGAAGTGAATTATCAGCGCATGGAAGCCGTAAATTCCCAGCGAGTGTTGCGAGATTAATGTCAGTCCCGGCAACGGGCGGCTGTTCAGGCAATTTTTTACCAGCACCAGCAAACCGATCGCGGCGATAAACACCAGCGGCCCGCAATAAACATAAAAGGTATCGGCAAAATTACCGTTCACTTCTAACTGGTGGCGCGTGCCCGTCGAAATCGAAAAAATACACAGCACAAAAATTCCGGCAGCCAGCCCGCTAATCCAGCGTTTGTCCGTCTCAAACATGCCTATCGCACGCCCCAGCAGGCCATACAGCACGTAATAAAACGTGTCGCCGCGAATGTATAAATTAATCGGCAGCCATTTAAAGCCGTCGAGCGTTTGCGGCACGGTGTTGGGGTTGGCGACAACGCCGAGTAACACCATCAGCCCAAGAATCACCGTCGCGTTGACTTTCTTCACCTGAATCAGAGGCGAAAGAAGGTAGATGACCATGATCGCAAAGAAGAACCACAGGTGATAAAACACCGGTTTTTGCAGGATATAGCGCAGGGAAAGTCCGGCATTAATTGGCGTGAAGAGTTTGATGTAGATAAGCGCAATCACGCTGTAAAACAACAAGCATGTGACGATGCGCAAAAAGTGACGCTGCTGCGCACTGCGCTCTCCAAAAAACAGATAACCTGAAATCATGAAGAACAGCGGGACGCTGACGCGGGATGCCGAATTCAGTACGTTCGATAAATCCCAACTAAACGGACTGACGATATTTGCGTTGGTGATGTACCAGGTCGTGGTATGAATCATGACGACCATCAGGCATGCAATCCCACGCAGGTTGTCAATCCAGTTAATTTTTTGCTGCTGCATGGGTTCCTCTGGTGTTGTTGACGGTGATTTATCTGAGTTTTGTCTTCGTGCTCTTGCCAGATATAAAGTGGATTTGCAGAATGCGGAATACCTGTTAATTATTGAATAACAATAACGATTTTAACGTACACATAACTAATGATGATGCCAAAAATAAAAAATTGCCGTTGGCTGCTGATTTTTGCCGCCGTGTTACTCAGTGCCTGTAGTCATTCGGAACAACACCCACAATACGCGCAAGTCGCTCAGCATCCGGCCATCCAGGGCGAAGCGATGATCGAAACCTGCAAAGGAGAAGCGGCGCATCGTTACAACACGCGCGCCGATCGCATCAGCGTGGTGGATTTTAAACAGTATCAGGGGAGCTATGAGATTCTTGGCAGCACCACGCGCCGGGAAGGATTCACCTGCTCCTTCGACGAAAGTGGTCAATTCTTGCACCTTTCGACGACATAAAGCCGCAACGCAAGGCAAACGCACGTGCATTCGGGCTGTATATCTTGCCATCAAAAGGTATACTGACCGCTTCTCTTTTTAACCCTCTCGAACGCGTGCGAAATCAACATGCAAAAGTTTGATACCAAGACCTTTCAAGGCCTGATCCTGACTTTACAGGACTACTGGGCTCGCCAGGGCTGCACCATTGTTCAACCTTTGGACATGGAAGTCGGCGCCGGCACCTCTCACCCAATGACCTGCCTGCGGGCTTTAGGGCCAGAGCCGATGGCGACTGCTTATGTGCAGCCATCTCGCCGTCCTACCGATGGCCGTTACGGTGAAAACCCGAACCGCTTACAGCACTACTATCAGTTCCAGGTGGTGATCAAGCCTTCTCCTGACAACATTCAGGAGCTGTACCTTGGGTCGCTTAAAGAGCTGGGTATGGACCCAACGATTCATGACATTCGCTTCGTAGAAGACAACTGGGAAAACCCAACGCTGGGTGCCTGGGGTCTGGGCTGGGAAGTGTGGCTTAACGGCATGGAAGTGACGCAGTTCACTTACTTCCAGCAAGTTGGCGGCCTGGAATGTAAGCCTGTAACCGGTGAAATCACTTACGGTTTAGAGCGTCTGGCGATGTACATCCAGGGCGTAGACAGCGTTTATGATCTGGTCTGGAGCGATGGCCCGCTGGGTAAAACCACTTATGGCGACGTGTTCCACCAGAACGAAGTTGAGCAATCAACTTACAACTTCGAACACGCCGATGTGGAATTCCTGTTCTCCTGCTTCGAGCAGTATGAGAAAGAAGCGCAGCACCTGCTGGCGCTGGAAAACCCGCTGCCACTACCTGCTTACGAACGCATTCTGAAAGCCGCGCACAGCTTTAACCTGCTTGATGCCCGCAAGGCCATCTCGGTTACCGAGCGCCAGCGCTACATTCTGCGTATTCGTACTCTGACCAAAGCCGTGGCCGAAGCCTATTACGCTTCTCGTGAAGCGCTTGGCTTCCCGATGTGCAATAAGAATAAATAAGAGGCTGCCATGTCTGAAAAAACTTTTCTGGTGGAGATTGGCACTGAAGAGCTGCCACCAAAAGCCCTGCGCAGCCTGGCTGAATCCTTCGCTGCGAACGTTACAGCGGAACTGGATGCGGCGAATCTCGCTCACGGCGAAGTAAAATGGTTTGCGGCACCACGCCGTCTGGCGCTGAAAATTTCCAACCTGGCTGAGTCTCAGCCTGACCGTGAAGTTGAAAAACGTGGTCCGGCAATTTCTGCGGCATTTGACGCAGAAGGCAAGCCAAGCAAAGCCGCTGAAGGCTGGGCGCGTGGTTGTGGCATTACGGTTGAACAGGCAGAGCGTCTGGCAACGGACAAAGGCGAGTGGTTGATGTACCGCGCCCATGTTAAAGGCGAAAGTGCGCAAGCCCTGCTGCCTGCGATGATTGCCACCGCGCTGACCAAACTGCCGATTCCAAAACTGATGCGCTGGGGCGATAACAACACCCAATTCGTGCGTCCGGTTCACACCGTGACTCTGCTTCTGGGCGATGAAGTGATTCCAGCCACTATTCTGGGTATCGCATCTGACCGTGTTATTCGCGGCCACCGCTTTATGGGCGAGCCGGAATTCACAATTGATAACGCCGACCAGTACCCTGAAATTCTGTTCACGCGCGGCAAAGTTATTGCCGACTACGAACAGCGTAAAGCGGTGATCAAAGAAGGCGCTGAAGAAGCGGCTCGCAAGATTGGCGGTAATGCTGATCTGAGCGAAAGCCTGCTTGAAGAAGTGACTTCTCTGGTGGAATGGCCAGTTGTTCTGACCGCGAAATTCGAAGAGAAATTCCTCGCCGTTCCTGCGGAAGCGCTGGTTCACACCATGAAAGGTGACCAGAAGTACTTCCCGGTGTACGCCAACGACGGCAAATTGCTGCCGAACTTTATCTTTGTTGCCAACATCGAGTCGAAAGACCCGATTCAGATTATCTCTGGTAACGAGAAAGTTGTGCGTCCGCGTCTGGCAGATGCAGAGTTCTTCTTCAACAGCGACCGTAAAAAGCGCCTCGAAGACAACTTGCCGCGTCTGGAAACCGTCCTGTTCCAGCAACAGCTCGGTACGCTGCGTGACAAAACTAACCGCATCGAAGCCCTTTCAGGCTGGATTGCTGGCCAGATTGGCGCTGATGTTAACCACGCCACTCGCGCCGGTTTGCTGTCTAAATGCGACCTGATGACCAACATGGTGTTCGAGTTTACCGACACCCAGGGCGTGATGGGCATGCACTATGCGCGTCACGACGGCGAAGCCGAAGACGTTGCTGTTGCGCTCAACGAGCAGTATCAGCCGCGTTTCGCGGGCGACGAACTGCCGTCTAACCTGGTGGCTTGCTCAGTTGCGATTGCCGATAAAATGGATACCCTCGCGGGCATCTTCGGTATCGGTCAGCATCCAAAAGGCGACAAAGACCCGTTTGCTCTGCGTCGTGCCGCCTTGGGTGTTCTGCGCATCATCGTTGAGAAAAATCTGCCGCTGGATCTGCAAACTCTGACCGAAGAGGCCGTGCGCCTTTACGGCGAGAAGCTGACTAACCAGAAGGTTGTCGACGAAGTCATCGACTTTATGCTGGGCCGTTTCCGCGCCTGGTATCAGGAAGAAGGCCACAGCGTGGATACTATCCAGGCCGTACTGGCGCGTCGTCCAACCAAACCTGCTGATTTCGATGCGCGCATGAAAGCGGTTTCGCACTTCCGTACCCTGGAAGCGGCGTCAGCTTTGGCGGCTGCGAACAAGCGTGTATCTAACATTCTGGCGAAGTCAGACGAAACGCTGCAAGACCACGTACGCGCTTCTGTTCTGAAAGAAGCGGAAGAAATGGATCTCGCCCGTCAGTTGGTTATCCTGCGCGATAAACTGGAGCCGTTCTTCGCTGAAGGCCGCTATCAGGAAGCGTTAGTCGAACTGGCCGCGTTGCGTGAGCCAGTCGATAAGTTCTTCGACAAAGTGATGGTGAACGCAGAAGATAAAGAGCTGCGTATCAACCGTCTGACGCTGCTGGCTAAACTGCGCGAGCTGTTCTTGCAGGTTGCAGATATTTCGTTGCTTCAGTGACGGTATAGCGTTGAATAAAAAACCCGCCTCGGCGGGTTTTTTTATGGCTAAAACTCAGCGAACAACCAGCACAGAACACCTCGCGTGGCGAACCACGGCTGCAGCGTTTGAACCAAGTAAATAAGTCGACATGCTAGGTCGGTGAGAGGCGAGAATAATCACATCGGCATCAATATCTTCGGCAAGCCCGAGGATATGATCTTTTGGTGTACCGCTCAGAACATGCTTTTCGATACGGTCGTCCGGAATCTTAAACTTAGCGATGATATCGCTCAGTGTTTCCAGGGCAGCCGCCTCCCTTTCTCTGGCATCCGGCGCAATCGAAGCATAACCCAGGCCGTAAGAGGCAAAATAGGTATAGTCGGGGATAACGGCCAGGAAGTGGATTGTGGCATCGTCGAGCTTTGCATAGTTTTCAACATGCGGAATGACCTGTTTGGTCAGTTCCATTTCAGAGATATCGATAGGAACGAGGATTTTCTTAGACATACAACCTCCTGTTGATTGCTTGTGATAACCCTCTTTAATTTATGGTTAATATTTGCGATTTCTGTAGTGACCTGGGTCTAAATTTGGGAAATTGTCGCGGCGCTCATGCAAAAACAACAAACCCCGCATCAGGCGGGGTTTTGGTTAAGGCAATCAGGGTACAAATGATCAAATTATTCCATCAACTGCTTACTGATGGTTGGATTCGCTTGTATCAAGCGCATCAACTTCAGTTCGGTATTGGAGGGTCTGAGTCGTTTTGATTCCCACTCCTGTACCATCGTCACGCTAACACCCATTGCGCGGGCAAAATCATCAATCTTAAGTCCGGTACTTTTTCTTAGTTGTTCAAATTCAGAAAATGCATTGGGCTTATCACTAAGAGCCATCATTTGTGGCCTGTCTTTAAACACAATCTGCTCAAGGTTGCTCAGCAGCTCAATCATTGGATCTTTATATTCCATCGAGTACTCCTCATAAATCACACAATGGACAGTGAACACGTAAGAAGCTCATTAAGAGTAGTTCGAAAAAAAGCGGGCCGATGATTTTCAGGCTAACTATTTTTTTACTGGCAGCGGCTTATGCGTTTCAGCAAAAAAACTAAGCGGCATAACGAATTGAAAACTCGGTGGAGTTGGGGAGTCAGTATAAATTTGTAAATAGATATGCAAATTATGCAAAACGGCGGGGCTAGCCCGCCGTGTACCTGTTTAAGTAAAAAAATTTGCCATCATGCTTTTTGCGTAGCTTTTTCCAGCTCGTGATTTTCTACGCGATTTGCTCCCTGCGCTCGCAGGCCCGCCCAGGATTTCACCATCAGCGCAGTGGCAGAAAGCACTGCCGGAATCGCCAGTAACATGAAAATAGTTTTGAATGACAGCTCGGCCTGCATCAGGAATGCACCACTAAATGCCCCCAGAATACCGCCGAAACGCCCAAGCCCTAACATCCACGCCACGCCGGTTGCACGCCCTTGCGTTGGATAAAAGCCCGCTGCCAGCGCAGGCATCGACGATTGTGCGCCATTCATAATGGTGCCTGCGATAAACACCATCACACCCATTAACACCAGGCTTGAGGTCGAGAAACCGACCAGGCAGACGAACACGCCTGTCAGCAAATAACCCATCGCGACCACTTTGTTCGGGTTTAGCTTGTCCATCAGCGCACCAATAATGAGCACGCCAATGCCACCGCCCAGCGGGAACAGCGCGGTGATAATTGACGCCTGGCTCAGTGTTGCTCCGGTTTCACGAATCAACAGCGGCAGCCAACTGGTCAGGAGATAGAAAATCAGCAAGCCCATGAAGTAGGTGATGCACAGCATTAATGTTCCCACCAGATAACGCGGTGAGAAAATCACGCCAAGCGCGGTTTTATCTTTGATATGACCACCCACTTCGTTCAGCACGAAGCGCAGATTTTCACCCGACGGTAACGGGGCGATACGCCGCATAATCGTGGCGATATCTTTTTGCGGCTTGTTTTTTACCACCAGATAGCGGGCTGATTCAGGAAGCCAAATCATTAGCACCACGGACAGAATCAGCGGCATCACACCGCCGAGCACTAAAACGCTCTGCCAACCGTAGTGGGGAATCATCCACGCGGAGACAAAACCGCCCATTGATGACCCAATCGGGAAGCCGACGAACATCAGGTTCACCAACAGCGCACGTTTACGCTCGGGTGCGTATTCAGACATCAATGTTGCGGCATTGGGCATGGCGGCACCAAGACCCAGACCGGTTAAAAAACGCAGCAGGGCGAGGGACGTCAGGCTGGTGGCAAAGGCGGTCAGCAAGCTAAATCCGCCGAAAACCAGAATCGAGAGCACTAACACTTTTTTGCGCCCGATGCGGTCAGCCATTGGCCCGGCGGTTAACGCGCCCACCGCCAGCCCAACCAGAGCCGCACTCATTACCGGGCCAAGATCGGATTTCTGCACACCCCATTCCTGCACCAGATCAGAGGCGATAAAACCGATGATTGCGGTATCGAAGCCGTCCAGTGCTACGGTAATAAAACAGAGAACGAGGATCATCCATTGGTATCTGGAAAAGCGATTGTTGTTTATAAATGCCTGAATATCAGTCGTTGTTGTCTTTGTCATAAGGCATGTCCTGTAGGATACAGAGATGTTCGATTATCGAACAATAATTCGTTAATCGTTCGTTAAATCAAACCACTCAGCAGGCTATTGGGCAATCATCCCTCCAGTGTTAGTGTGCGATTATCGTACTGATTACGTGAGTGTTGACGGAAATATTGGAATTAATCTTTTAATATTAATAGCTTGGTAGTGATTTCTCGGCGACAAAGCGACGCCGAATTTGTGAGAAAGATAACAATCATGCAACATCAATTCGCCTTAAGAGATTAATGCGAAAGGGTATCTTGCAAAGTCAGGTTGGACTATCCTTAGCAGCATTATTGGGTACGCATTTGTGCTTTGGCACTGAATGGTGAAAGGAGTAGAAAAGATGGCGACAGGTAAGTCCTGGTCACGCTGGTTTGCGCCGCTTGCGGCAATTTTAATGGTAGTGAGCTTGAGCGGTTGCTTCGATAAAGAAGGCGATCAGCGCAAGGCATTTATCGATTTCCTGCAAAATACGGCGATGCGCAGCGGTGAACGTTTGCCGACGCTGACAACCGACCAGAAAAAGCAGTTTGGCCCGTTGGTTTCTGATTACGCGATTCTGTATGGTTTCTCCCAGCAGGTGAACCAGGCGATGGACGATGGCATGCGTCCGGTAGCCGACAGCGTAAACAGCATTCGTGTACCGCAGGATTACATGACCCAGAGCGGTCCACTGCGTCAGGCGAACGGTTCTCTGAATGTGTTAGGCCAGCAAGTCCAGAATGCAAAAATGCAGGCTGACAGCGCACGTTCCACGTTGAAACAACCAGACGATCTGAAAGTGGTGTACGACAAGGTTTATGAGAAAGTGGTTATTGCTCCGGCAGAAGCCATGGCTCCGTTGATCCCAGCGGCACAAACCTTTACTGCGCAACTGGTGCAAGTGGGTGATTTCATCCAGCAGCAGGGGACTCAAGTTGGTTTCACCGCGGGTGGCATTCAGTTCCCAACGTCACAGCAAGCCAGCCAGTACAATTCGCTGATTGCGCCGCTGGCGTCACAGCATCAGGCGTTTATGCAGGCATATTCAACGGCAAAAAACTCCATGCAGTAATGGCGATTTCCCCCGCTTAATTGCGGGGGATCCCAGAGGTGGCTTGAGCTCCAGCCCTGTGGACGGCTAAAATAAACCTTGTTATTCACCCTGCTTATATGAGTTAATACATCCATCGGTTTGAAGCACAGAACCTTTAAGCAGTTTAGTAGCGCAGTCCTCAAAGAGTTATCATAGATACCCTTCGACGTGATCTACCTTCCTTTATCGCTTTAAAAATCTGTAAAACATTCCAATTGCGCCGGAAGGCAAATTTAATTTAAAAGGTAATATCTATGTCTAACAAAATGACTGGTCTCGTAAAATGGTTCAACTCTGACAAAGGCTTCGGCTTCATCACTCCTGACGATGGCTCAAAAGACGTGTTCGTACACTTCTCTGCTATCCAGAACGATGGCTACAAGTCTCTGGACGAAGGCCAGAAAGTGTCTTTCACCATCGAAAGTGGTGCTAAAGGCCCAGCTGCTGGTAACGTAACTAGCCTGTAAGGTTAGCGTTAGCAAAGCTAAGAATTTAAAAACCCGCCTCGGCGGGTTTTTTCGTATCTGGGGTTTACTTACCCAACTTACTTACCAAATAAACGCCGCGAATTATCCTCGATCTTCCCGGAAATGCGCCGTTTCTGCATGGTGCGCGTCCAGCTAACGGACAACCCCGCCGCCGACAGCAATCGGTGATACTGCTCATCATCAAACGGCATATGCCATGCCGTAGCAATCGCTTCTGCCACCGTCACATCACTCAGACGAGAAACCAGCTCCAGCGGTGATTCCGTCGATACATTTCCCGCCAAAACCACCCGATACAGCCAACCGCAATAACCCGTTTCCTGCATCAAGGACGACATATCATGAATGCCAAAATGGTAATTCAGCTTGTAGCACGGCGAACGCGGCTGCGTGACCTGAATCAGTGCGTCGCCCCAACGGAAAATATCGCCGATATAAACATCTTTCTCGGTCAGGCCTTCGGTCGATAAATTTTCACCATAGGCCGGAGCTGTAAATAGTTCTGCCTGCTCAGGGAATTCACGTGCCCAATAGATGTAATGCTCACGTGGATAGTGGCACAACGCGCGATCTGGCCCACCGTGAACAACTTTTTCAGCCTGCTGATTGCCTTCCAGCCCCAGTTCGGTGAGTTTAAGTTCACCGTCCACCTCATATTTGGCGATAGCGCTGGGTTTGCTGCCTTCGTATTCGCGGACTTTGCCAAGATAAATGTTTAGCGGATAGTGCATCTGAACCTCCCTGCAACAGACATAAAAAAAGCGAGCCATCAGGCTCGCCTCTCGTCAGCTGCAATGCAACTTATTTTTTAGCGGCAAAACGTGCTGCTGCTTCGTCCCAGTTCACGACATCCCAGAATGCTTTGATGTAGTCAGGGCGACGGTTTTGGAATTTCAGGTAGTAAGCGTGTTCCCAAACGTCCAGGCCCACGATTGGGAAGCCGGAAACGCCAGAAACTGCTTCGCCCATCAACGGGCTGTCCTGGTTTGCAGTAGAAACGACAGCCAGTTTGTCACCTTTCAGAACCAGCCACGCCCAGCCGGAGCCGAAGCGAGTTGCTGCTGCTTTCTCAAATTCTGCTTTGAAGTTGTCAACGCTACCGAAATCACGCTCGATTGCCGCCTTCAGGTCACCTTGCAGGGTGGTGCCAGTTTTCAGGCCTTTCCAGAAGAAGCTGTGGTTAGCGTGGCCGCCCGCGTTGTTACGCAGAACGGTTTTTTTGTCAGCTGGCAGTTGATCCAGTTTAGCGATCAGCTCTTCAACTGGCAGGCTTGCGAACTCTGGCAGAGATTCCAGCGCTGCATTCGCGTTATTAACATACGCCTGGTGGTGTTTGCTGTGATGGATTTCCATCGTTTGCTTGTCGAAATGAGGTTCCAGGGCGTCGTAAGCGTAAGGCAGGGATGGCAGGGTATAGCTCATATTCATTATCTCCTCGAAGGGGTGGATAGATAAATGAGCGGCGAACAACCTGTTAACGCCGCGTAATCAGTTGGTTCATTATAGTTAATTAAATGATATTGAAAATGATTATCAATGCCGTACTTTTTATAAGGTTATCGCTTTTCGGCATGTTGGCGAAAATGTGAGCATTGTCAGGCGGATAAATCGTTTTTTGCCACGCTGTTCAGAAACTGGCATTACGGCAAAGGCAGTGCAGCAAAATTAGGGTGATAGTCGGCGTTTCTTTGAATCCTGGAGCACCATCATGTCGCTTAATGTCGCCCTTTTTGGTATTGGCCTTGATACTTACTGGCCGCAGTTTTCTGGTCTGGAACAACGTCTGACGGGTTACTTGCAGCACATCGACCAACGCCTCACGAAGCTGAATGCCACGGTGATCAACGGCGGCCTGATTGATAGCGTGACCAAAGCCGATACTTTTGCCACGCACCTGCAAAGCCAACCGGTCGATGCCATTGTGCTTTATATCAGCACCTACGCGCTGAGTTCCACGGTTCTGCCGCTGGTACAAAAGATCAACAAGCCGGTGATTATCCTCGCCCTGCAACCCGAGCTGGGTTTGCCGTACGGGAAAATCCGCGACATGGCCGATCGTGGCGAACGCACCGGCGAATGGCTGGCCCATTGCCAGGCGTGTAGCGCACCTGAACTGGCGAACGTGTTTAATCGGGCGGGGATTCGCTACCAGCTGCTTGTGGGCGCATTGCAGGGCGATGAATACGTCTGGCAGCAAACGGAACAGTGGCTGCAAGCGCTGGAGGTGCAGAAGGGGTTAGCGGCCTGCCAGGTGGGTGTGCTTGGCCACTATTACGACGGTATGGTCGATGTTTACAGCAACATGACTAACCTGAGCGCCAGACTCGGCGTGCGCTTCAAACCGCTGGAAATGTGCGAACTGGCGGAATATCGCGAACAGGTGGCGGCGGACACCAGCACGCAAAAATGGCAGGAGGTGGAAGCCTCACTGCAAATCGACCCGGCTTGTGAAAAAGCCGAACTGGAGCGTGCCGTACAAACCGCCTGCGCCATGGACAAACTCATCGAAAACAATCACCTCGGGGCGCTGGCTTACTATTACGAAGGGCGCAACGGCAACGCCTACGAAAATATTATTACTTCGATTATTCTCGGCAACACGCTGCTGACCCAGCGCGGTATGCCGGTCGCCGGAGAGTATGAAATCAAAAACGTGCTGGCGATGAAAATCCAGCAGTTGCTGGGGGCGGGTGGCTCGTTTTCAGAACCCTACGGCATTGAATTTGCCGACGATGTCGTGCTCTGGGGGCATGATGGCCCGGCGCATCCATTGATGGCGCAAGGTGACGTGCGCCTCGTCCCGCTGCCGGTTTATCACGGCAAACCGGGCAAAGGCGTGTCGATTCAGATGACGGTAAAACCCGGCCCGGTCACTTTCCTGTCTATTGTGGAGGATGCGAAAAACGGCGTGCGTTTGCAGTATGCCGAAGGGCAAGCTGTTGCAGGGGAAGTGCTGGATATCGGCAACACCAACAGCCGCTATCGCTTCCCGTTATCCGCGCGTGATTTCACCACACAATGGTGCCTCGGCGGGCCTGCGCATCATTGCGCGATCGGGCTTGGCCATCAGGGCGAGGTTCTGGAAAAGCTCGCCTGGCTCCTGGATGTGCAAAGCGTGAAAATCTGTTAACCCGAAAAACGAGCGACGGCGGGTATAAAGAACTGTGACCGCCGTCAATCGTACCCCCTGAATTTTGCCAGTTTCCCCCCCGTTACGGCAGCACATAGAAGGTTCGCAAGTTGCTCACTCTTTAGACTTACTCGCAATGGGGTAATGCGCTGTCACCCCTGCGTTTTTTAGTTAAAACAGAGGGATGGATAATGAGTAATGCAATAACAATGGGGATAATTTGGCATCTGGTGGGTGCTGCAAGCGCCGCCTGTTTTTACGCCCCTTTTAAGAAAGTTCAGCACTGGTCCTGGGAAACCATGTGGGCAATTGGCGGTTTCGTCTCGTGGATAATTTTGCCATGGCTGGTCAGTTACATTCTGCTTCCTGATTTTTGGGCTTATTACGGTTCATTCAATGCTTCCACGCTGCTGCCGGTATTCCTGTTCGGCGCGATGTGGGGCATTGGTAACATCAACTACGGCCTGACGATGCGCTATCTCGGCATGTCGATGGGCATCGGTATTGCGATTGGTATCACGCTGATTGTCGGCACGTTAATGACACCCATTATTGCCGGTAAATTTGATGTCTTAGTGGGAACACCTGGCGGGCGCATGACCCTGCTGGGCGTGCTGGTGGCATTGGTTGGTGTGGCGATTGTGACCCGCGCAGGCCAACTCAAAGAACGCAAAATGGGTATCAAAGCCGAAGAGTTCAACCTGAAAAAAGGGCTGGTTCTGGCGGTGATGTGCGGCATCTTCTCGGCGGGTATGTCTTTTGCGATGGACGCAGCAAAACCAATGCATGAAGCTGCTGCCGCGTTAGGCGTTGACCCGTTGTATGTCGCGCTGCCAAGCTACGTAATCATCATGGGCGGGGGGGCGGTGATTAACCTCGGTTATTGCTTCATTCGTCTGGCAAACATGAAGAGTTTGTCGATAAAAGCCGACTTCTCGCTGGCAAAACCGCTGATCATCAGCAACGTGCTGTTCGCAGCCCTTGCCGGTTTGATGTGGTATCTGCAATTCTTCTTTTACGCCTGGGGCCACGCCAAAATCCCGGCACAATACGACTACATGAGCTGGATGTTGCACATGAGCTTCTACGTGTTGTGCGGCGGATTGGTTGGCTTGATCATGAAAGAGTGGAAATCAGCAGGCAGAAGGCCGGTTGGTGTGTTGAGCATCGGTTGCGTGGTGATTATTATTGCTGCGAATATCGTCGGTTTGGGCATGGCTGCGTAATACCCGTCATACTTCAAGCCGCAGGGGCGTTGGCTGCACTCACTTACCCCAGTCACTTACTTCAGTAAGCTCCTGGGGATAAGTTCTTTTGCCTCCTACCTGCAACTTGAATTATTTAGGGTATCCAATTGAAGGGTATATCGTTGGCGCCACATCCGTGGCGTCATCCCCGTTTCTTTCGTAAACACCACCGAAAAGTAATTGCTGTCCTCAAAGCCGCAGCGCGTGGCGATATCCCCAATCAACAGTTCACTATGACGCAGCAAATCCTGGGCCTGGCAAATCTTTAACTGACGCAAATACTGGCTAATCGTCATGCCGGTTTGTTGGCGAAAGAACTGGCGTAATTGGCGCTCTGCCACCTGATGCTGCTGGCAAAACTGCGACAGCTCAAAAGGCACATCGAGACTTTTTCCCAGGGCTGCCATCAGTAAATCGAGGGTTTCGTTGCTGTCAGGCCCGGCGGAGTCCTGGGATTGATAACGGTGGCGACGCAGCAAAATACACAGTTGCAGAAACAGGCTTTCCGTCAAACATAACGATAGCGCATCGGGCTTCACGCTTTCGTGTTCCAGTTGGGCGATTAACTGCCTTGCTTGCGCCATACCGTGGCTGCTCAGTCGCCAGCGCGGGTCCTTCCCTGCCACCGTGGTGTTTTGCAGCAAATCCTTCCAGTCGACGTTCAGTTTCAGCCGTTCCGGGCAGTAAATAATATTATGCAGTACCAGGCCGTTGACGGATTCGTAGCTGTGGCGGTCTTCGGCACGAATGTAAAACAGGTCGCCGCAGGTAATGCGATAAGGGCGGTCATTGAGAATATGCAGGCCGTTGCCGCGCCACACCAGAACCAGCTCGCAGAAATCATGGGTATGTTCGGCAAAGACGTTTTGCGGATAGCGGTCAGCCACCGCCACGGGCTGCGTGGCAGAGGCGAAAAAATCTGCTTTCTTGAGAACTAAATGACCCGCCACCGTGATGCCTCAAAAACCGAAAGAATCAGAAAGTATTGGCTTTTTTGGCTAAAAAAACGGTGACTGCCTTCGCGATTACTGAAGTTGCGTGTCGCGCCCCTGGCGAATCTCACGCGGGGACCAGGAAAACTCACGCTTAAAAAGTGTCGAAAAATGGTTACTGTCGCCAAAACCGCACTGGAAGGCGATTTCCGTCACGCTCTCCTCGCCATGACGCAGCAAATGACGCGCTTTCATCAGGCGCAAACGGTTGAGATAACGCTGCGGGGTCATGCCGGTTTGCTGTTTAAGCTGCCGATGCAACGTGCGCAAGGAAAGAGTGAATTGTGAGGCTAACTGTTCCCAACAAATCTCCTCGGCAAAATGGTCTTCCAGCCACGCCATCAGTTGATTTAAGCGGCCTTCCGAGTTGCTTACGCCTTCCATCATGCTGCCTTTACGCAGCAACACCAGAAGCTGCATAAACAGAATTTCACGATTGGCGACGGCGTGCGTGTCCGCCGCTTCGCCAATTTGCTCAAACTGATCGATCAGGCCGCGTACCTGTTGCAGCACCGGCTGGTTTACACGCCAGTGCGACGGATAATTGCCGTCTAGTTCCTGCGGCAGCAGCTTATCGAGGCCGGACAAAAAGCAAAACGCATCCGGGGCGCGATACAGAATATTGGTCAGGCACAGATTTTCGGTGTGCTCGTACAAATGGCGGTCGTGGTCACGTACAAAGCAGACCGAACCGCCACTCAATGTGTAGGGCTGGCCGTTAAAAACGTGCGTTCCAGTGCCATGTTCCACAATGACAATTTCATAAAAATCATGATGATGTTCAGGGAATGCAGCCTGGGGTAAACGCGGCTCAATCGCCACGGATGAATGTCCAGATGGGAAAAAGTCAAAACCATGTAATACCGTCATCATTACCCCCAAGCTTTTTTTAACATGGGCAGATAGTAGGTAACGATTCTCATCTGCACCTTAAAGTTTCGACACGAAATCAGTTAAAACTTGCTCGTTTTTTAAGAACGGACGGGAATTATCAGGAAATGCGGAGAGCGTCACAGGGCAGCTTTATGGGGGATAAACATGAATCTGTGACATCACTCACGTTCACCTTTGCCTTTTTGCCAATGGCTGATAGGCACTGTCAGTGTCGAGAAGGTGGACGACGGCGTTACTTTTTAGAGTGGGGGCAATTAATTTAGCAAGGACCCCCAAAATGACTCTACGCCATAGTGTTGCGGTAGACCTGGGCGCATCAAGCGGCCGTGTCATGCTGGCGCGTTTTGATAGCGACACTCGCAGTATCTGCCTGCGCGAAATTCATCGTTTCACTAACTGCTTAAAACTGGCCGAAACTTCCACCATCTGGGATGTCGACGCGCTGGAAGATGAAATCCGTATCGGCCTGCAAAAAGCCTGCGACGAAGGCATTGCTATCGACAGCATCGGCATCGACACCTGGGGTGTGGATTACGTGCTGATTGACCGCGAAGGCAAGCGCGTCGGGCAGCCTATTTCCTACCGCGATAGCCGTACCGATGGCGTGATGGACATCGCGCTCAAGCAACTGGGCCGTGAAGATATTTACCGCCGCACCGGCATTCAATTCCTGCCATTTAACACGCTCTATCAGTTCCGTGCGCTGGTGGAACAGCAGCCGGAACTGATCGATAACGTCGAGCACGCCCTGTTGATCCCGGACTATTTCTGCTTCCGCCTGACTGGCGCACTGAACTGGGAATACACCAACGCAACCACCACGCAACTGGTGAATATCAACAGCGACAACTGGGATGAAACGCTGCTCGACTGGGCGGGCGTGCCGCATAAATGGTTCGGCACACCGACGCATCCGGGCAACGTTATCGGGCAGTGGATTTGCCGTGAAGGCAACAAAATCCCGGTGGTTTCGGTTGCCACGCATGACACCGCCAGCGCGGTGATTGGTGCACCGCTGAAAGACAAAGATGCCGCGTATCTCTCTTCCGGCACCTGGTCGCTGATGGGTTTTGAGAGCAAAACGCCTTATGCCAATAGCGCGGCGCTGGCCGCCAATATCACCAACGAAGGTGGTGCGGAAGGGCGCTATCGGGTGCTCAAAAACATTATGGGACTGTGGTTGTTGCAGCGCGTGACACGCGAACTGGACATCACCGATCTGGCTGATCTTATCGATCGCACCAGACAAACACCGGCCTGCCGTTTTGTGATCAACCCGAATGACGATCGTTTTATTAATCCGGAAAGCATGAGCCGCGAGATTCAGGCGGCGTGTCGCGAAAGCAACCAGCCGGTGCCGTTCACCGACAACGAACTGGCGCGCTGCATTTTCGACAGCCTGGCGCTGCTGTATGCCAAAACGCTGTCAGAACTCGCCTCCGTCCGTGGCCGCCCGTTTAGCTGCCTGCACATTGTCGGTGGCGGCAGCCAGAATGCCTTACTCAATCAGCTATGCGCCGATGCCTGCGGTATTCCGGTGTTCGCCGGGCCGATTGAAGCCTCAACGCTCGGCAATATCGGCTGCCAGTTAATGGCGCTGGACGAAATCACTGATGTCGATGACTTCCGCAAAGTAGTCGCCGCCAACTATGAACTGAAATCTTTTTCCCCCGAAACAGAAAGCGAAATTGCCCGTTATATCGCGCGGTTTCCGCTGAACATTCAAACACGAAAGGAGTTTTGCGCATGACCACATCTCTTGAAACAGCCTGGGAACTGGCGAAACAGCGCTTTGCTGCGGTCGGTGTTGATGTTGAAGCCGCACTGCAACAGCTCGACCGTTTACCGGTTTCTATGCACTGCTGGCAGGGCGATGACGTTGCCGGATTTGAAAACCCGGAAGGCGCGTTGAGCGGCGGGATTCAGGCGACGGGTAATTACCCCGGTAAAGCGCGCAACGCCGCTGAATTACGCTCGGATCTGGAACGCGCATTAAGCCTGATCCCTGGGCCAAAACGCCTGAATCTGCACGCGATTTATCTGGAGTCTGAACAGCCGGTTTCCCGCGACAAAATCAAACCAGAACATTTTAAAAACTGGGTTGAGTGGGCGAAAACCAACAAATTAGGGCTGGATTTTAACCCGTCTTGCTTCTCGCACCCGTTAAGCGCCGACGGTTTTACGCTTTCGCACGCTAACGATGAAATCCGCCAGTTCTGGATTGACCACGTTAAGGCCAGCCGCAAAGTGTCCGCGTACTTCGGTGAACAATTGGGCACGCCGTCAGTCATGAACATCTGGATCCCGGATGGCATGAAAGATATCACCGTTGATCGATTGGCCCCGCGCCAGCGTTTAGTCGCCGCACTTGATGAAGCGATGAGCGAAAAACTCAATCCGCAGCATCACATCGACGCGGTAGAAAGCAAACTGTTCGGCATTGGTGCAGAAAGCTATACCGTCGGCTCCAACGAATTCTATTTTGGTTACGCGACCAGCCGCCAGACCGCACTGTGTCTGGATGCCGGCCACTTCCACCCGACCGAAGTTATCTCCGACAAAATCTCCAGCGCGATGTTGTATGTGCCGCGCCTGCTGCTGCACGTGAGCCGCCCGGTGCGTTGGGACAGCGACCACGTGGTGCTGTTGGATGATGAAACTCAGGCGATTGCCAGCGAGATTATTCGCCACGATCTGTTCGATCGCGTGCACATCGGCCTGGATTTCTTTGACGCCTCCATTAACCGCATCGCCGCATGGGTTATCGGCACCCGCAACATGAAGAAAGCGCTATTGCGTGCATTGCTCGAACCTACCGAAACTCTGCGTCAGCTGGAGCTGGAAGGCGATTACACCGCGCGTCTGGCATTGCTCGAAGAGCAAAAATCGCTGCCGTGGGCGGCGGTCTGGGAAATGTATTGCCAGCGCAACGACACGCCGGTTGATGCCCAGTGGCTGAAAACAGTGCGGACTTATGAAAAAGACGTGTTGAGTCAACGCGCTTAACCACCCTCATCCCGGCCTTCTCCTAAGAGGGAGAAGGGGAAAAACGAACACAACAGGAACCACAAGACTATGCAGAACATCCTTAACGCCTGGTTTGTAGAAGGCATGATCAAAGCAACGAGCGACGCTTGGCTGAAAGGCTGGGACGAGCGCAATGGCGGTAACATCACCATGCGTCTGGATGAAGCGGATATCACGCCATTCCAGGCTGAATTCCATGCCGCTCCGCGTTATATCGCCCTAAGCCAGCCGATGCCTGAACTGGCGAACACGCCGTTCATCGTGACCGGTTCCGGAAAATTCTTCCGTAACGTGCAGCTCGACCCGGCGGCAAATATTGGCGTGGTGAAAGTGGACAATCGCGGTACGGGCTACCACATTTTGTGGGGGCTGGAGAACGAAGCGGTGCCGACGTCTGAACTGGCTTCGCATTTCCAGTCACATATCGTGCGTATCAAAACCACCGGCGGAAAAGATCGCGTCATTATGCATTGCCACGCCACCAACCTGATTGCCCTGACTTACGTGCTGGAAAACACGACCGACGTGATTACCCGCAAATTGTGGGAAGGCAGCACCGAGTGCCTGGTAGTGTTCCCGGACGGCGTGGGCATTCTGCCGTGGATGGTGCCGGGTACCGATGAAATTGGCACGGCGACCGCGGGCGAGATGACAAAACACTCGCTGGTGTTGTGGCCGTTCCACGGGGTATTTGGTAGTGGCCCAACGCTTGATGAAGCGTTTGGTCTGATTGATACCGCTGAGAAGTCTGCCGAAGTATTGGTAAAAGTCATTTCGATGGGTGGCATGAAACAAACCATTTCTCGTGATGAGCTTATCGCGCTGGGCAAGCGTTTTGGCGTCACCCCATTAGCCAGTGCTTTAGAGCTTTAAGTCGTAAACATAGAGCGGGTTAACCCGCTCTATGACAAAAATAAAAAACACCTGCAAACCCTACATACATCGGAGTACAAGCAATGAAAACTAAAGCAATATTAGGTTGTACGCTCACCGTTGTCGCACTGGCTCTGTCCAGCTCTGCCCTTGCTGAAGTGAAAATCGCGCTGGTGGCGAAATCCCTCGGGAATGGTTTCTTTGAAGCCGCAAACGTCGGGGCGCAGGAAGCCGCCAAAGAGTTGGGGGATGTAAAAGTTATTTATACCGGCCCAACCACGACAACCGCCGAAGCACAAATTGAAGTTCTCAACGGCTTGATCGCTCAGGGTGTTGATGCCATTGCTATTTCTGCCAATGACCCAGACGCGCTGGTTCCGGTGCTGAAAAAGGCCATGCAGCGCGGCATTAAAGTGGTTTCTTGGGATTCCGGCGTGGCAAAAGAGGGCCGCCAGATTCACCTTAATCCTTCCAATAACGCATTGATTGGCGAAACCAACGTCAAGCTGGCGGCTGATGCATTAAAAGCGATGAACCTGGAAAAGGGCGACGTCGCGATTCTGAGCGCCACACCCACCTCAACTAACCAGAATATCTGGATTGCTGAGATGAAAAAGGTGCTGCCGAAATATCCTTCCGTGAACCTGGTGACAGTCGCTTATGGCGATGATCTGTCTGATAAAAGCTACCGCGAAACCGTCGGCCTGTTGAAATCCTACCCGGATTTGAAAGTGATAGTCTCGCCGTCGTCCGTCGGGATTGTTGCCGCGGCGCAAGCGGTGAAAGACCAGGGCAAAATCGGCAAAGTTTATGTGACTGGCCTGGGTTTACCGTCAGAAATGGCGGGTGCGGTGAAATCTGGTGCGTCGAAAAGCTTCGCTATCTGGAACCCTATTGATTTGGGCTACGCCGCAACTTATCTGGCGGATGATTTAGTCAAAGGAACCGCCACCAAAGATGAAGCCAGCATGGGCAAATTGGGCAAAGTGAAACTGGATGCAGACGGTAGCGGCGCGATGGCTGAACCGTTTGTTTACGATGCCAGCAACATCGATAAATTCTCCAAAATATTCTGATTGGCTATTAAACAACCCTCACCCTAACCTGTTTTCCCCCTCTCCTGGGGGAGAGGGTCGGGGTGAGGGCGATCTGATTTAATGGGGAATTTACCATGACACTCACTACACCATTGCTGTCCCTGAAGGGGATAACGAAAGTCTTCCCCGGTGTGCGCGCGCTTGAAAACGTCCACCTCGATTTGTGGCCAGGAAAAGTCACGGCGCTAATCGGTGAAAACGGCGCAGGTAAATCCACACTGGTTAAAGTCATGACCGGGATTTATCAGCCGGAAGAGGGCGAACTGCTTTATAAAGCGATACCGATAACGCTGCCAAACCCGGAAGCGGCGCACAAAGTCGGCATCACGGCGATTCATCAGGAAACGGTGCTGTTCGATGAACTGACCGTCACCGAAAACATTTTTGTCGGCCACTATATTTATCGCGGCTTCTTCAAGAAGCTCGACTGGCCCGCCATGCACCAACAAGCGCAAGACATCCTCACTCGCCTGGAAGTGCAAATTAACCCTCGCGCCACACTCAAAACGCTGAGTATTGCCCAACGTCACATGGTGGCGATTGCCCGCGCGCTGTCGTTTGAAGCGCAGGTCGTGATTCTCGATGAGCCAACCGCCGCACTTTCGCAGCATGAAATCGTCGAGTTCTATCAAATCGTTGAGCGCCTGAAAGCCGAGGGGAAAGCGATACTGTTTATCTCGCACAAGTTCGACGAGATTTTTGCCATCGCCGATCACTACACCATTTTGCGCGACGGTATCTATATCAGTTCCGGGCAAATCAGCGAGATAACCGAAGAGCGGATGGTCACCATGATGGTCGGGCGCGAAATCACTCACGCCTTCCCGAAAGTGAATTGCGAGCCAGGCGAGGTGGTGCTGGAGGTGAAAGACCTCTGCCATCCAACCGAATTTGCCCATATTGACTTCCAGTTACGCAAAGGGGAAATCCTTGGTTTCTACGGTTTAGTCGGTGCCGGGCGTACCGAATTAATGCAGGCGCTATCGGGTATTTCGCGCCCGTCCCACGGCGAAATCTTGCTCAACGGCCAGGCGATGCAGTTCCGCCAGCCAGCGGACGCGATCAAAGCCGGGATTGTCTGCGTGCCGGAAGAGCGTCAGAAGCAGGGCGCGATTATCGAACTGCCGATTTATCAAAACATTAGCCTGCCCCAACTGAGCCGCCTTAACCCGCGCGGTATCTTAAACGATGCGCGCGAATGGGCGTTGGCGGACGAATACGCCAAACGTTTACAGGTAAAAGCCTTTAGCTGGAAACAGCCGGTTGAAACGCTTTCCGGCGGCAACCAGCAGAAGGTGGTGATCGGCAAATGGCTGGCAACTCAGCCGGAAGTCATCATTCTCGACGAACCGACCAAAGGTATCGACATCGGCTCGAAAGCGGCGGTGCACCAGTTTATGTCCGAGCTGGTTGGCCACGGTCTGGCGGTGATCATGGTGTCGTCAGAATTGCCGGAAGTGATGGGCATGGCCGACCGAATTATCGTGATGCACGAGGGGCTGATGGTGGCGCAATTTGAGGCAGGTGAAGCGAGTGCTGAGATGATTGTTAGCGCCGCCAGCGGTTCCCATGAGGAGGCAGCATAATGTGGCAATCTCTTCTCAAACATCGCGAATTCCTGCTGGCGGGCGTCATCTTGCTGATGATTCTGGGGATTGGCAGCCGCGTGCCGTCGTTCCTGGCGCCCGGCAACCTCGTAGAAATGTTCAATGACACCTCGATTCTGATCATTCTCGCCCTCGGCCAGATGATGGTGCTGCTGACCAAAGGCATTGATTTGTCGATGGCGGCGAACCTGGCGCTCACCGGCATGATTGTCGCCTTGCTTAACTTCCACTATCCGCAAATCCCGGTCTGGGCGCTGCTATCCCTGGCGACCGTTCTTGGCCTGGTGATGGGGGTGATTAACGGTTTGCTGGTCTGGAAGCTCGGCATTCCGGCGATTGTCGTCACGCTTGGCACCATGAGTATTTATCGCGGCATTATCTTCCTGCTCTCAAACGGCGGCTGGATTAATGCGCATCAGATGAGTAGCGATTTTCTCGGATTGCCGCGAGCGGTAGTGCTGGGCATGCCGTTGCTCAGTTGGTGTGCGGTCGCGGCCCTTTTGCTGGTGGGGTATTTCTTGCGTTACAGCCGCACCGGGCGGGCGATGTACACCGCGGGCGGCAACGCGACGGCGGCGTATTACACCGGAATCAATGCCGGGAAAATGCAGTTCATCAGTTTTAGCCTCTCGGGAGCGCTGGCCGGTTTTTGCGGCTATTTGTGGATTTCTCGATTTGCCGTTGCGTATGTCGATGTCGCTAACGGTTTTGAACTGCAAATCGTCGCAGCCTGTGTGATTGGTGGAATTAGCACCATGGGTGGAATCGGGCGTGTGCTTGGATGCCTGCTGGGTGCTCTGTTCCTCGGCGTGATCAACAACGCGCTGCCGGTGATTGGCGTATCGCCATTCTGGCAAATGGCGATATCGGGTGCGGTGATTGTGATTGCGGTGCTGCTTAACGAACGCGGCAATAAACGCAAAGGGCGGCTGATTCTGCGCGACGCAGCGCTTGCGCGACAAACTTCGGGAGCGAGCCATGAATAAAACGCTGATCTCTGAATCTGTGCCATCGCAGGCTGGAGCGGCTCCGCTGTTGCGCCGTTTGCTGTGCTGGGAGTCATTTTTACTGGCGGTAACGCTGGCTGTCTTTGTGGTAAATGCGCTGGCTTCACCGTATTTCCTCAACATCTGGAACCTGTCAGATGCCACCTTTAACTTCACGGAAAAAGCGATCATCGTTTTGCCGATGGCGATGTTGATTATCGCCCGTGAAATCGATTTGTCTGTAGCGTCAACCATTGCGCTCAGTTCAACGGCCATGGGCTTTTGCGCTCAGGCAGGTGTCGATACCGCAGGGCTGGTGTGCATCGGGCTTGGCGTCGGGTTGTTGTGCGGTTTGTTCAATGGCCTGCTGGTCACGCGTTTTAACCTTTCATCAATTGTTATCACCATCGGCACCATGAGTCTGTATCGCGGCATTACCTACATTTTGCTGGGCGACCAGGCGCTAAACCACTACCCCGAAAGTTTTGCCTGGTTTGGGCAGGGCTATGTCTGGGGGGCATTGTCGTTTGAATTTGCGCTCTTCATTGTGCTGGGGGCGGTTTTCGCCTTCCTGCTGCATAAAACTAACTTTGGCCGCCGGACTTACGCCATCGGCAATAACCCTACCGGCGCGTGGTATTCCGGCATCAACGTGAAACGCCACAACCTGATGTTGTTTGTGCTGGTGGGCGTGATGGCAGGGCTTGCCTCCGTGTTGCTGACCTCGCGTCTTGGCAGCACACGCCCGACTATTGCTATGGGTTGGGAGTTAAGCGTGGTGACCATGGCGGTGCTGGGCGGCGTCAATATTCTGGGCGGCTCTGGCAGCATGGCGGGCGTGATCATTGCCGCGTTCCTGATGGGCCTCGTCACCTTCGGGCTCAGTCTTTTGAATGTGCCGGGCATCGTGATGTCGATTATTGTCGGCGCGATGCTGATTACCGTGATTTCACTACCGATTATTACCCGGCGTTTTTTAGGTCGTCGGCGAGTTTGATTTTTTCCCTCCCTGGTTCTCCCCCTCTCCTGGGGGAGAGGGCCGGGGTGAGGGTATGGATTTATAAAACATCAATATTAAGGAGAATAGTAATGAGCTTTATGTTGGCTTTACCAAAAATCAGCCTTCACGGCGCAGGTGCCATCGGCGATATGGTGAAATTAATTGCCGCTAAACCCTGGGGAAAAGCCCTGATTATTACCGACGGGCAACTGGTGAAAATGGGCCTGCTCGACAGCCTGTTTAGTGCGCTCGATGAACATCAACTTTCTTACGAACTTTTCGACGAAGTGTTCCCGAACCCGACCGAAGAACTGGTGCAGAAAGGTTTTGCCGCGTACCAGGCGGCAAGTTGCGATTACCTGATTGCCTTCGGTGGCGGCAGTCCGATTGATACCGCCAAAGCGGTGAAAATCCTGACGGCAAACCCTGGCCCATCCACCGCATATTCTGGCGTAGGCAAAGTCGCCAACCCTGGCGTACCGCTGGTGGCGATTAACACCACCGCAGGCACCGCAGCGGAGATGACCAGCAATGCGGTAATCATTGATTCTTTGCGCCACGTGAAAGAAGTGATTATCGACACCAATCTGATCCCGGATATCGCCGTGGATGACGCCAGCGTGATGCTCGATATCCCGGCAAGCGTGACCGCCGCAACCGGCATGGATGCGCTGACTCACGCCATTGAAGCCTATGTTTCCGTTGCAGCTCATCCGTTAACTGATGCTAACGCACTGGAGTCTATCCGCCTGATTAGCCAGTGGTTGCCAAAAGCAGTCGACGAAGGGCACAACCTCGAAGCGCGTGAAATGATGGCTTACGGGCAATACCTGGCGGGCATGGCATTTAACAGCGCCGGCCTTGGCCTGGTACATGCGCTGGCTCACCAACCGGGTGCGACGCACAACCTGCCGCATGGCGTGTGCAACGCGATCTTGCTACCAGTTATCGAAGCCTTTAACCGCCCGAAAGCCGTTGCACGTTTTGCGAAAGTTGCCGCAGCGATGGGCGTAAATACTCAGGATATGAACGAAGAAGAAGCCAGCTTTGAGGCGATTCTGGCGATTCGTGCGCTTTCTACTCGCGTCGGCATTCCATCTGGCTTTAGCCAGCTTGGAATTCAAACTGCAGATATCGAAGGCTGGCTGGATAACGCTCTGGCTGACCCATGCGCAGGGTGTAATCCACGCCCGGCAACACGTGAGGAAGTGCGTGAGCTGTATATGGAGGCGCTATGATCCGCAAAGCTTTTGTGATGCAGGTAAATCCAGATGCCCATGAAGAATATCAACGTCGCCATACGCCGATTTGGCCAGAGCTGGAAGCGGTACTTAAACAGCATGGTGCTCATCACTACGCTATTTATCTTGATGTTCAACGCAACCTACTTTTTGCCACGGTAGAAATAGAGTCCGAAGCTCGCTGGAATGCGGTCGCACAAACGGAAGTTTGCCAGCGCTGGTGGAAGCATATGAGCGAAATCATGCCGAGCAATGCCGATAACAGCCCGGTGAGTGTGGAGCTGAAAGAAGTGTTTTATTTAGAGTAAGACCTTTTTCCAAACAAGTTGAATCTATTCCCCGGCCCCGGTCGGGGATTTTTTTGCCGATTTTCAGGTTATCAATAACCCTTTTAAATATGTGACAAACATCCAAAGTTGCTCTCAACGAGTGTGATATTTTCTTTTTTGCAAACTGGCATATGCCAGTTTAATTTAAAAAAAGGAAGCATCATGAAGCCATTAAAGATAGTTACTCTTGGCGGTGGTTCTGGTTATACGCCGGAACTCATAGACGGATTTATTAAAAGACACGCTGAACTTCCTGTTAGCGAATTTTGGTTGGTGGATATTGAAACAGGCCGTGAAAAGCTGGAAATCGTCGGTCAACTCGCCCAGCGAATGGTGAAAAAATCGGGTATTCCCATGACGGTGCACCTTTCCACCGACCGCCAGTTGGCGTTAAAAGATGCCGATTTCGTTACCACACAAATTCGCGTCGGGCAGCTTGCCGCACGTATTCAGGATGAAAAGATCCCCCTGCGTTATGGTGTTTTGGGCCAGGAAACCACTGGTCCTGGCGGTTTTATGAAGGCGCAGCGCACCATTCCGGTTTTGTTGGAAATCTGCAAAGAGATGGAGACGCTCTGCCCGGATGCCTGGCTCATCAACTTCACTAATCCGGCAGGGATTGTGACTGAGGCCATTGAGAAGCACAGCAAAATCAAATCTCTGGGGATTTGTAGCGGTGCAAACAGCATGATGATGGATATCGCGAAAACCTACGGCGTGGGCCGCGAGGCAATTGATGCCAGAATTATGGGGCTGAACCATTTAATTTTTGCCGACCGAATTACTTTGCATGGCAAAGATATTACCGCTGATTTTATTGAGAAACTTGCGCAGGGAGCGAGTGACAATAAATTAAAAAATATCTCTGATCTGGGTTTGCCGCCTGAGTTTATCCGCGCGCTGAATGTATATCCACTCTCCTATTTAAAGTATTTCTACTTAAATCGGGAAATGGTTGAGCATGAACTGGAGGAATTAAATCAAGGCGGTACTCGTGGCGAACGTTCGCTGCAAATTGAAAAGGCCCTGTTTGAAATTTATCGCAACCCTGAGCTTTGCGAAAAACCCCCTGAACTTTCCAGTCGTGGTGGCGCTTATTATTCCGACACTGCCTGCTCGATTATCAGCGCGCTTTATAACAACAAAAAAGAGGTGCATGTCGTTAATACCGCCAATCGAGGGACAACGCCTGATTTGCCGGATGACGCAGTCATTGAAACCAATGCGCTGATTGATAAACAGGGCGCACGTCCTTTGGCTTACGGGCGCTTGCCAGCCCGCATTCGTGGGCTAGTTCAGAGTGTTAAAGCCTTTGAAGAACTGACCATTGAAGCGGCAATGACCGGCAATAAACATACGGCTTTGCTGGCACTGGCGGCTCACCCGTTAGTGCCGTCCGTGGCGGTTGCGGAGAATATACTCAAGGAGTATTTAGCCGCTAACCGAGACTTCTTGCCGCAATACACTCTCGCCATGGATGAATAGTCATTAAAGGAATATTTCATGCAAAGCTTTCTGGAAAACAGAGTTATTCCGGTATTAATGAAGCTCGGCAATAACGTTATTTTGGTCGCCATTCGTAACGGTGTCGCTTTTACATTGCCATTTATTATTGCCGGAAGCCTGTTTCTGATTATTGCTAACTTACCCATTCCGGGCTGGAGTGAGTTTCTTGGAGCCTATGCGGATAAACTCAGTGTCCCGGTACAGGCAACTTTTGGGATAATTGGTTTAGTCGCGGCGATTGGCATCAGTTATAACCTGGCAAAACAATACAACCTTGATGGTCTAAGTTGTTGTTGTATTACGGTATCGGTTTTTGTTCTCGCGCAACTCGATAGCCATTATAAAATTAACGTCGATAATTTTGGGGCCGCGGGGTTATTCTCAGCCATTATTTTGTCGATATTTACGGTCTATACCGTACGCTTTTTTATCACGCACAAAATCTATATCCGAATGCCAGAAGGTGTTCCTCCCGCCGTGTTGCAATCGTTTATCAGTCTGGTACCCGCAGTGGTATGCCTTACGATCGTCTGGTTTGTACGCGTGATTCTGAATTTTGATATCAACGCGTTCTTTACTCTGCTGCTCAGCCCACTGGTTCACGGTTTAGATACGTTGCCTGGTATGTTAATTCTGGTAGCGCTTATTTCGTTGTTATGGAGCTGCGGCATTCATGGCACCAACGTACTTTCCGGGATCACCAGCCCGATATTTTTAAAATTTATTGCTGAAAATACTCAGGCATATCTTAGCGGCCAGCCCGTTCCACACATAACCGCCGAAGGGTTTTATAACTTCTTTATCTGTGCAGGTGGATCGGGTGCCACCATGGGTTTAGTGCTGGCAATGCTGCTGTCTAAAAGCCGTTATTACAAATCCATTGGCCGCGTCTCTTTTGGGCCGTCGATTTTCTGTATTAACGAACCGGTTATATTTGGCGTGCCGATGGTCCTCAACCCAATCATGATGTTCCCGCTGATTGTCGCGCCCATGGTGATTTGTACCTGCTCTTATCTGCTGATGGATTTCGGCATTATTGGCAGGCCGGTATTCCAAATCCCCTGGACGATGCCACCCATTCTGAATGCGTATTTTGCCACCGGCGGGAATATTCCTGCGGCAATATGGTCGGGCTGCATGATTATTATTTCGACAATCATCTACTATCCGTTCTTCAGAATAATGGAAGTAAAACAGTTGGCTATTGAAGCGCAGGAAGCAGAGTTGTTAGCTGAAGTGGTACACTAATGGCTGGATGATAACACCCGGAAATAACCCCTATGGCTGCGCGATATATAGAAATAAAGAAGAGTATTCAGGATGATATCCTCAGCCATCGCTACCAGCTTGGCGAGAAAATCCCGTCAGAAAGAGAGCTTGCCGTGCAATATGGCGTCACACGAGTGACGCTACAAAAAGCGATGCATATCCTTGAGCAGGAAGGGTTTATCGAGCGAATCCATGGCAAAGGAATGTATGTCACGAAAGTGATTGAAGACAATGTCTATATGCTCAACAGCGGTACCGGGGATTCTATTTTAGGCTTTTCTCGTGAATTTGGTCAGCAGGCGAAAATCACCAGCCAGCTTGTTCAACATGAACAAATTCAAGTGCCGCAGTGGGTCGCGCAGCAGTTGGAAATGCAGCCAGAACAGCGGGTGCATTTTATTCGACGTATCCGTTTAATTGACGGTGTCCCGGTGCTGGTTGAAGACTCATGGATAAATAGTGATGTTATCGAAACCATTCCAGGCTCAGTGCTAGAGCATGGCTCGTTATATGAATACATCGAAAAATACACCGGCAAAAAAATTAAGTTTTATAACTCGGTTATTGAAGGCGATTTGTTCAATGAAGAACTCGCCGCTTTATTGTCGATTTCTGAAGGTTTACCAATGCTCAAAGTCTCTGGTGTGACCAAACTTGAAGATGGCAAAGCGTTTAACTTTTCGTGCAGCTACAACCGCGCAGACAAATTCAAAATAAAAAATAGCTGGGTGGGGAAGTAACAGGTAATAAACAGGTTTTGTAGGGTGGATAAACCTCAGCGCCAATCCACCCTTTTCACCTGTTTAAACCACCGCACCTTCCAGCGCTTTATTAATCACTTGTGAAAGCTCTTTCACATCGAACTTCGCCACATAGCCGTTCGCGCCCACTTTGCGGACGTGATCTTCGTTGGCGCTGCCTGAAAGCGACGAGTGAATCACCACCGGAATGTGTTTTAACGTGATATCTGTTTTGATATTTCGCGTCAGGGTAAATCCGTCCATTTCTGGCATTTCAATATCCGTTAAAACCATACCAATGCGGTCGGTGATCGGCTGGCCAGCGGCCTTGGCTTCTGCGGCGATCACTTTTATTTTCTCCCAGGCCTCTAAACCCGTGGAATGCATCATCACCGGAATACCCATACCTTTCAGGCCTTGCTCAAGCATCTGGCGGGCGACTTTTGAATCTTCGGCAACAATCGCGACAGCACCCGGTTTCAAAGGGTTTGTGTTCCCTTCGATGGCCGCCATATCGACTTTGCGCCCGGAAGGAATAATGTCGTAAAGAATCTGTTCAACATCGAGTACCAGCGCCAGTTCACCTTTGTATTCATCGTTGTTCAGGGACGCAATACTGGTGATATTGCGGCTACTCACACCGGATTCGGCGGCGTGAACCTGGCTCCAGTCGAGGCGGATAATATTTTCTACCGACTCCACTGCAAATGCCTGTGTGCTGCGGGCGTACTCGGTTATCAGCAATAAATTCAAGCCAGTTTGTGGCGTGCAACCCGTAACGGCGGGCAGGTCGATGACCGGAATAAACTGGTCGCGAATATTCGCCATGCCCAGCAGGGGCGATTTCATTCCCGCCGCACGGTTAATTTTCGGCATCGGCACAATTTCACGTAGCTTAAAAACGTTGATGCCATACAGCTCAGAATTCCCGCCGTGCTGGCCTTCTCCTAAGCGGAACAACAACAGCTCAAATTTGTTGGATAACGCCAGGTTAGCCCTTTCATCAATATCTTTTTGAAAACTATCCATTTAAACCTCTGCTCGATAACCTGGCGGGTAGTCGCCCTGGCGCCTGTTTAAGTTATCGGCAGAATGGGGAAAAAGTGGAGTCTGTATAGCCGGGAAAATTCACCCTTATTGGCCCATTTCGTTATCCAGCCATGCCACGAGACCGGCTCTGTCTATCGGCTCGCGGTGGTCCACGGTGTAAACCGGCCCAAGCGACATCGGTTCTGCGTTATCCGCAAGTTTTACCAACTCCGGCAGATATTCTTCCCCTGGGTGCCCGTGGCGTCTTACGCCAAGCCGCAGTGCATAGCGTTCGGCGGCGAGGGGGCCAGGAATTTGGTTCCATACCTCCAGAACCCGGGTAACGCCCGCCTGCTCAAGATATCGTTCAAGCGCCTCTTTCGGTTGGAAGCCAAACCATGCATCGACAATAAAGACACATTGCATTGGGCTATCGGCCACTATCGACCAAATGACCTCATAAGCGGCACTTCCCAGGCGGCGGTTGAATGGGCGATCAATTTCATCGAACTGAGCCATAAAAGGCTCTTTTATGCCATCAATGGTCAGAATCGGTAGCGCAAAATGTTCGGACAACAAACGGGCGATAGTGCTTTTTCCTGAGGCGGGTACGCCGTTCACAAGTACCACCGTTTTGCCCTGTGTTCGCGTGGTCTGGCTCATAATATTGCGATCACCTCTTCCTTACCTTTTGCCCGACGCAGTTTTGCCATCACATCATCATCGCCCAACAAATTCACAATCGCGCGGATACCTTCTTCGATGTGCCCGTTGCTGTCGCAGGCGGCAAACATAATCACGATATCGGCCTTTTCGCTGTCGGCAAAGGCGATGGGCTCATCAAGCAAAACCAGACTGAAGCCATTTTTTATCACCCCGCATTCCGGGCGAGCGTGGGGCATGGCGACGCCCTCTTCAAAAACGTAATACGCACCATGCTCAAGGGTGTTATTAATTACTGCCTGGTAGTAGGAGGGCAGGATATAGCCATTATCAACCAGCGGTTGAGCCGCTAGTCTAATCACCTTTTTCCAGTCCGTTTCGCGCACGCCAACTTGTATTGCCTGCGCTTCAATTAATAACTCTTTAATGGCCATGAGTTCTCCCTAAATATTCTTACGAATAATATTTCTCAGCTCATCAATTTTGACAAATAAAGCATCGATATGCTGACGGTGTGTTTTACTCTTCGCAAAAACTTGTAACGCCTGGTTATAGCGCAACATTAATGCTTTTTGTGTTTCGCCATTATTTGGGTTTTCCGTTAACGTGTTTTCCAGAGCAGTTAATTCAGTTTCAAGTTGTACGGCTTGAATATCATATTGCGCCGTATCCGAATTATCACTGTGAAAAAGTTTTTTTAAAGATCCAAACATAGCTAGCTCCCGCCCGACGGTTGCCACGCAACCAGGGTTACAATGAAGAGTAGAGGATAACGCCTGCTTTATTTAAATAATGCGATCTTTTCGATTAATACAGCAGCGACTGCATCATTTGCCGGTATTAAAAATTTGCGCACACTGTCATTCACTTTGCCCTTCTCGAAGGTTTCTTTGCAGTGTCCTACCCATTGCACGTTCATTTCAGTACCGACGTTGACCTTATCAATGCCCCCGGCGACGGCGCGGCGCATATCTTCATCGCTGACACCTGTGCCACCGTGCAGTACCAGCGGGGTTTTGGTCACTTCGCTGATATCCGCAAGGCGTTGATGCTGAATTTTCGCTTTGCCGGTATACAGGCCGTGTACCGTACCGACGGACACCGCCAGCATATCCACCCCGGTTTCATCAACAAAGCGTTTGGCGTCTTCGGTGGTGGTAAAGCAAATATCTTCCATGGCAACCGCTTTGCCATCTTCTGAGCCGCCAATCGCGCCTAATTCTGCTTCTACAGAGATATTTCGCGGGCGAGCAATATCAATAACCTTACGGGTATTAGCAATATTATCTGCCATGTCCAGATGGGAGCCGTCATACATTACTGAACTAAACCCGGCATCGATGGCTGTTTTAATGGACTCAATATCTGAGCAGTGATCCAAATGCAAGCAGGTGGGTATTTGCTGGCTTTCGGATAAAGAACGAATGGAATCTACTAATAAACGATAACCTAAATATTCCGCCGTCCCGGTAGAAATTTGAATCATTAACGGGCTATTGGTTGCTTTGGCAGCTTTAAAATAAGCGGGCAGCATTTCAAGACAATGCAAATTAAAGGAGCCTACCGCTTTAAATTTACGCTCTTTGGCTACCTGTAATAAATCCGGGAAGTTATACAGACTCATGTGCTTTTTCCTCTTGAGGTTTGGTTGATTTGCCATTCACGAACCAGGCGATAAGCGCTACGAACAGGATGAATAAGCCGACAAACGTCCAGTTATTCTGGAATACATGTCCCAAAATCAGGCCGCTACTGATCACATCAGAATCACTGAAAGTCACACCGGTAAAGCCGTAGCTTTCAAGCATTGGCACCAGGATGGCTGGCAGGAAGGTAATAAACAGTCCATGTACTACGCCGCCGATGATTGCACCGCGTCTGCCGCCCATTGCGTTACCGAAAATCCCAGCGGTGCCGCCAGCAAAGAAGTTGGTCAACAAGCCAGGCAGAATCATCGCCAGGCCAAACATTGGGAAGACAATCATGCCGATGATGGAGCCGACAGTTGTGGCAAGGAAACCAACAATTACGGCATTGGGGGCGTAAGGGAACAGCACCGGGCAGTCCAACGCCGGTTTGGCATCCGGTACGATGCGCATCGCAATACCACGGAACGCAGGCACCAGTTCGTTAAGCAGCAAACGCACACCGCTATAGAGCACGAATACCCCGGCAACAAACTGAATTGCCTGCATAAACGCAAACATCAGGTAATTCACGCCGTTGGAGTATTGGCCGATGTATTCCGGGCCTGCCGCCAGCGCCGGGATGAGGTACATAGGGATCATCACCACGGCCATCGAAAGGTAAGTGTCCTGCAAGAATTTGAAGTTATCCGGTAGCACCAGGTCTTCGGTAGATTTAGAACCCTTGCCGACAACCTTCGCCACCGCAGCCTGCACCAGATAACCAATAGTGCAGAAGTGGCCCAGAGCGACATCGTCAGAACCGGTAATGCGGCGTACCACAGGTTGGGCGAGGGCTGGCATCAGCACCGCCATAATTCCGCCGAAGATCCCGCCAGTAAGAATCAACGGCAGCCCGGTCAGCCCGGCTTTATAGCCGATAACTGCACCAATCGTTGCCATCCAAAGCAGTGCTTGCCCGGTGAGAAAGATGTACTTAAACGGCGTGATGCGGGCAATGATGATGTTGACGATAAATATCACCATCAGCGTGAGTGCCACTTCGGAACCCAGCTCACGGTTTGCAAGGCCGGCAATAGCGGCCACATCGGTGATGTAGCCTTTCATACCGAAACCGTGGGTGAAGATGTCGTTCAGGAAAGTCAGCGTATCAACAATAATGTTGATACCCGCCATCATGATTAAAAAACCAAGCAGCGTTTTAAACGTCCCTTCCGCGACTTTACCCTTCGATTTTTTTTGCAGCAAAAGACCGAGCATGGCAATAAAGGCAATCAATATTGATGCCTGTCCTAGCAGGTCTTTAACAATAAAGTTAATGATGCTATTCATGGTCGAATACCTTCACATTGCGTTCTTTTAAAAAGGCGACAATCTTTTGTTCGATTTCGTCTTTATCCGTGAGACGGTGCAGCACAATGACGCGTTTAATTTCCTCTTCGCTGGCATCGGCCGTTAAAATATCGGCGAAGGTTTTTTGCGTTAAAATAATGTCAGATTTAAAGGCCCCCGCTTCTGATACGGTGGTGTGATCAATTTCTGCCGGGATTTGAAGTTTTTTAAGTACCGCAGTTGCAGCCATTTCAATGGCGAAACTGGAACCTAAACCACAGCCGCATACACAAAGAATTTTAAGCATTGAAAGTCTCCTCAAATAATATTGAGCTGCTTCGCTAATTTATAATGATGCCCTTCGGTGTCGACGAGGCGTTTTTGCATACTGATTAAATCTATAGGGATCGGTTTATTACTCGAATTAATAATAATGGCTTTATTTCTCATGCCGGACTGGATACAACGAACGACTTCACCTGCCATAATTGTGCCCTGATAAATTTCCTCGCAGGTAGGGTCACCGTTACGCAAGCTATAACCAATAATCGACTTACGAATTCGTACGCCAATTTTTGGCTCAAGTTGTTTAATCATGGTGTCAATCGCCCCCTGGAAACCGGGGGAATATTCTTTGGTGTAACCTTCAGAGCAAAGGATTACGACGCTGTTTTGTGTCTCAAGGCGTGCGCTAATCTTGTGTGCCAGTTCGCTCAACGACTGCTGGCATTCTGGGATGAGCGCAAAATCAGCATTGCTTTTAATCGCCGATTGCAGCGTCAATTCACCGCAGTAGCCGCCGAGCAGTTCAACCATAAAAACCCGCCCCGGCAAAGCGCGACCTGTATTACGCAGTTTGCCGACTTCTTTAATGACTTGTTCACAGGCGGTTGAAAAACCAATGGTGTAATCACTGCCGTAAACATCGTTGTCGATGGTCATACCGACACCGAAACAATTCACACCATATTCGCTAAGGTTATTCAGAAACTGTAAGGAGCCGTCTCCGCCTGCCATAATAAGCACATCGATATGCAGGGTTTTTAACTGTTTTGCGATGGTTTCATATTCGCTACCCATTAATTTACGATGAGTTCTGCCTGAAGACATAATCGGAATGGCGGCAACGGAAAAATCCACTAGATCCCGTGCGGAAATAGCCTGGTGATTATTCTGCAATAAACCTGGAATACCACCGTTAAACAAAACGATTTCTGCTTGTGCCAGTCGGGAAATCTGAAAAACAAAATTATTTATTCCCGTGACATCACCGCCGCTAATTACCATGCCGATTCTCATGACGCTCGCCTCGTTTATTTGCTTGCAGACATTTTTCCCTTTAAACAAGACTTGAATTTGCAACGGATGTCACAAAAGCAGGATTCATTTAAGCCTGAAGGTCATTGACAGAGGGTTTTTATGGGTGTGTTTTGTGATATAAATCACAGATAATTAATGGCGGGAAACAAAAAATTTGTTGAAAATATTCTATATTTCAATGGATTAATCTTGGTGGGTGAAAACTAATAATATCAGCGTGTATTTGGTTTTGATGGGGAATTATTAGCTTTCAAAAATGTGACTGCTAACGCATTTTTATATGGCTGAAAAGGAATGGGGTTAATTTAGAAGTCTAAAAGAAATAAGCGTGAAGACGGATAAGCCATCCGTCTTCATCATTTAAAAGGGCATTCTAACCAGCAAAAGACAATTTATCTTCCACAGTAATGTCACGCAGCACCCGGCAAGGCACGCCTGCGGCAACCACGTTTGGCGGAATAGATTTTGTCACTACGCTACCCGCGCCAATCACGCTGTTGCGGCCAATCACCACACCGGGGTTGATGATGACGCCCGTTCCCAGCCACACGTTATCTTCAATGGTAACGGGCAAAGAAAACTGCTGCCCGGTGATGCGGATTTCTGGGTCTATCGGATGCCCGGCGGTAGAAATGGTCACATTGGGTGCAACCATCACGTTATCGCCAATCGTCACCGTGGCGTCATCCACCACGATGAAATTAAAGTTAGCGTAAAAGTTTTTGCCGATATGCGTGTGGCTGCCATAAGCCACACGGATGGGCGGCTCGACCCAGCAATTTTCGCCCACGCTGCCAAATAATTGCTGGAGCAGTTCGGCACGGTGAGCCTCTTGCGAAGGGCGCGTCATGTTGTAGTCATAGACCAACTCTTTGCCTGCCCGGCGCTCTTCCGGCAACCCTTCGCAGTGGTCCGTATACAGCTCGCCAACTTCCATTTTTCTTCGTACTGACATGTTCTTTCTTCCTTAATTTGCCGGAGCTGCCGCAGCTTGTGGGAGCGGGGCTCTGTGATTTGACAGGGTAAACGCTGACACGACGGTGATGGTCAGCACGATACCGCCCAGAATCAGATAGGTATGCTGGAAGCCAATCTTATCGTACATATTTCCGGCAAAAGCCGAGAGGAAAATCGCCGCGGACTGTTTGGCAAACTGGAAACCAATCAAATAAATCGTGGCCGACAGGCGGGTGTCGAACACGCCGGTAATATATTTAAATGCCCCAACCAACAGGAACGGCACTTCCAGCGCATGCAACATTTTGAGTGCAATCACTTCAAACGCGGAGGTGGCGAAAGCCGAGCCGATGATACGCGTGGTCATGATCGCCCCGGCAATCAGCAGCGTGTTTTTGGCGCCGATGCGGTTAATGATCCACGGCGAGCAGAACATAATAATCGCGTTGCAAATTTCTCCGGCAGTGGTCGCAAAACCGAAGGCTTGGGTGCCTTGCTGCGGAGAATCAAAGAAGGTTTTAAAGAAGGTCGCAAACTGTTGATCGAAGACGTCATAAACACATGCCACACCCACCACATAGAGAATGAACATCCACATTTTGGGCATTTTAAATAACGAAAAGACCATTTTTGCAGAAATCTGGCGCTGATTGGCACCCAAAGAATCCATAACCTGTGCGGTCTGGTTTGTCTGTGGGCGAGCGACCAGCAACAGCACCATCAAAATCACGGCCGCACCTGAACCCATCCAGAACACAAACGCCGGATTAACGTTAAATAACACCCCTGCGGTGGAAGCGCACAACCCCCAGCCCAGGCAGCCAAACATCCGTGCTTTACCGTATTCAAAATAGCTATTGCGGCTCACGCGCTCGATATACGCCTCAATCGCGCCGGAACCGGCAGAGAATACAAAACCGATATAAATGCCGCCAGCAAGCGCCCCGAGCACGATATTGGTTTTTAGCAGCGGAGCAAAAACATACAAGAAGAAGGGGGCGAAGAAGAACAGCATCAGGGTTATGACCCACAGCAAATGCTTTTTAAGCCCCAGTTTGTCGGAAATGATCCCCAGAACGGGCTGGCAGAGAATGGCAAACAGAGAAATACAGGAAAACACGATCCCGGTATGCGTTTTATTCAGGCCGATTACGTCCGAAAGCCAGATGGGCAGGAACGGGAAACAGGTCGCCATAATGAAAAAGTAGAGAAAGAAAAACAGGCCAAAAATCCAGAAATTAGGGTTATTTTTATGGGTACAGGCAGGCATGCTCATTGTGTTTTCCTCAAAGGGACAAACTTGATGGGGCAGCGTGTGCCGCCCCGATGTCATGGTATTACACGCGTTCAAAGCCAATCAAAATGGCGCTTTCCGGGTCGAGGATCGGCAGGGCTAATCCGGCCTGCGCCAGCCATTCCCCGCTAACGGTTTGCGTTGTTTCCATCCAGCCCGGTAGCTTGCGCATGGTATGACCGCCTTTGCCCACCACGCTGATTTGCGGATGGTCGAGCAGCGTGATGCAATAACGTGCCGCCGGGTCGAGGCCTGGCACGCGCAAATTACCGGCGAGCGTATAATCCGGCATCGCCAGTTGGCTGACTAAATACAGCGCCTGAGACTTATCTTCCGCAACGACACCTTGCACTTGCGTTGTGGCATCTGGCATATCCACGCGCCACTGTTTGCCGGTATGCAGCAGCGGTCGCCACTGTTTGTAGAGTTGCACGTAGCGCTCGTAACCTGCGCTTTCGGCAGCGTCGGCCGTCATCGGGTCAAGCTCCATACCCAGGTGCCCGAACAGGGCTGTCAGGCCACGAAACTCAATGCTGTGCTGACGATAGGTGGCATGGCAACGCATATTACCGATGTGCGAACCCATCACTTCCGGCGGGAAGAAATAGCTCATGCCGCGCTGGATGGTATTACGCTCCAGCGCATCGTTATTGTCTGAGGCCCAGAAACGGTGGGTGCGTTTTAACACTTCATAGTCGATTCGACCGCCACCTGATGCGCAGGATTCAAACTCAACATGCGGGTATTTGCGGTTAAGTTCGTCCAACAGACGGTAAAACTGACGAGTTTGTGCATCCGCTGCCGCTTTGCCATTATGCCCCGCCTGAACCAGCTCGCGGTTCATATCCCACTTCACGTAATCAATCGGATGTTCGCCCAGCAGCCAGTTCATGCGCTCTAAAAGATAATCGAACACCTGCGGATTGCTAAGGTCCAGCACCCACTGGTAACGTCCGGTTGCCTGCTCGTAGCCCGGCAGCGCCAGTACCCAATCAGGATGCGCGCGGTATAAATCGGAATCCGGGTTAATCATTTCTGGCTCGACCCAAATACCAAATTCCATGCCGCATGCCTTCACATGGTTGATAACCGGCATCAAACCATTCGGATATTTTTGCTCGTCAAGATACCAGTCGCCAAGCGCTGCCCGGTCATGATTGCGGCCTTTAAACCAGCCGTCATCAATGATGAAACGCTCCACGCCCAATTCGGCGGCGCGGCTCGCCATCTGCATGATGTATTCCGGGTTATGGTCGAAATAGATCCCTTCCCACGTATTGAGATGCACCGGGCGCGGCTTATTTTCCGGGAAGCGAATAACCTGTTCGCGCAGGAATTGGTGAAATTGCTGGCTCATACCGTTCAGCCCATTGCCAGAATGGCTGGCATAAAGCCATGGCGTGTGCAGCGTTTCGCCTTCACCCAGCGCCATTTCCCCCGCCAGATACAGCGCTTCGGCTTGCAGATAACGACGGCCATCCGTTTTCACTTCGCAGCGCAGACGATGGTTGCCGCTCCAGCCCAAATGCACGCCCCACACAGCGCCTTGCTGTTCACTAAATGCGGCCGTTCCCGCAATCATGGCCGGGAAATGTTCATGCGAGGTACGCCCCCGGCGATTTTCCAGCACGGAGCTGTCGTGTTCGAGACGAATGCGGTGTGGCTGGAATTCACGTGTCCAGCGCCCATGAAACGCCATGACTTCCAGGGCGCGTTCAGCAATGGGCAGAGTGATAGCCAGGCGATCCACTTGCCACGGAGCCGCACGTAAGTTGGTCAGCCCATGGCGAATTTGCAACACGCCGCTGCTATCAAGACGAAGCTCGCTAATCAGGCGCAAACCGGCCTGCTTATCCTCAGCGGTGATCGTTAAATTCTGGCCGTTTTGTTCCACCTGCGTGGTGGTAAAGATAGGGGAGGCATCCAGGCCGTTGCGATGGCCTTCAATCCCCGGCGAGCCAAACAGACCGCGCCCGAGTTCTGCACCTAAGGTTATCGGCGTATCAATATCAAGGCGGCCATTGGCGATGGGGCGATCCAGGCTGGCGCAATCTAGCGGTGAAAAGTGCGCAAGATGCTGGCCCCAGTAGACAATTTCGGCGAAAGGTTGGGTTCTTATAACGATGTCGCTTTGGGCGCTGGTTAAGCGATGATAAATCGGTTCCATGAATGGCATCTCCGGGAAAGTGATGTCATTACTGTTGATCCGAAACGTTTCGGATGCCAACCAAAACGTTTCGGTAATGTGATCGTGATTATAAAATCAGTGAAAATCAGGCTGGAGGATTAGTGGTGACGCCGGGAAAAAATTCCGGTTGCCAAAGTATTTGCAGGGAATCGATAGGTTGGCCGGAAATCAGGCCCAGCACCATGCTTGAAATTTGCTTTCCGACACCTTCACGCGTCGATTGAATCACGGCGGCGACGTCAGTTTCGACAATGCTGTCTGTTGGCAAACCATCGTAAACCACGAGGGACACGCGGTTTTCACCCGTCAGCAATCCCATATGTTGCAATGCCATCGCGGCACCGTCGCCATGCGAGTTGCAGTCGGTAATTATCGCCGTGGGTGGCGAAGGTAACGCCATTAACTCTTGCACGGCTTTGTAACCCGCGCGGCGGGTTGGTGGCACTTCGCGTAGATAATCCGTGCATAACTGGTGGTTTGCGAGTGCATCAAGATAGCCGTTGCGGCGTTGCGTGATAAATGCCTGGTAGTTATTTTCGCCAAGCAGCGCGATTCGCTCATGTCCGAGTGAAATCAGATGGTTAGCCGCATTAAATGTGCCAGCGTGGTTGTCAAAATCAAACCATGCGTAGGGTTGAGCCAGTTGGCTGCGACCCAGTGCCAAAAACGGAAAACCGGCAGATTGTAGCTGCTGCAAACGTGGATCGTTATCGAGCGTGTGAGCCACAATCAGTGCATCGACACGGCGGCCTTGCACCATGCGCATAAATCCGTGCCGATCGGCATTATCGTCATCGGCAATAAGCAGTAAATCCACTTCATGTTGCGCCAGTTCGCGGCTAATTTCGCCGACCATGTCCATAAAGACGCTGTTATTGAGCGGCACGGGATGAACAGGAAAAACCAGCCCAACGGCATCAATTTTCCCCATTTTCAGGCGGCGGGCAAAGGTATTTGGGCGGTAACCACGGCGCTGCGCTTCGGCTTCGACACGTGCTTTTGTCTCTTGCGATACATCGTCATAACCGTTCAGCGCGCGGCTGACAGTAGTAACAGAAAGTCCGAGTTGTTTGGCGATGGCTTTAAGCGACATAAAAATCCGTGTCTGGTGAGTAAGTGGCGGAGCTGAAAGCTAGTTTCCCGCAACAATGTGTACCCGTCCACAGAATAACGTGATTAAGAGTCGCAAATATGTCACCGGGTCTGTGACATATCCGCTGTTATTTGCAGGCGTTTAACTTTCTACACTATCGCTTTGAATCTTCGATGGAGCGAACAGATGTCCTTCCTCAATGCCAATGCAGTAAACCTCAATATTGGCGGCAACAGCGCTTATTCAGTGCTGAAAAACCTTGCTGCAATGGCGGCAGATCTTGGCTACATCAATGACAAACAAGCCTTTATGCAAACGCTATTGCTGCGTGAACAAAACCACTCCACGGGTTTTGGTTCTGGTGTGGCGGTTCCCCACGGCAAAAGCGTTGCGGTAGTAAAACCTTTTGTTTTGTTCGCCAGAAGCACCCTGGATATTGACTGGAAAGCGATGGATGGCGAAGGGGTTAACTGCTGGATTTGCATCGGCATTCCCGAGATCGGCGGCGAAGAACAGGTGAATGTGATTTCCACATTGTGCCGCAAAATTATTCACCAGGATTTTATCCAACAGTTGAAAACCGGCAATGCGCAGGATGTCGTCGCGCTGCTCAACCAAACTCTCTCCTGAGCCTGAGGAACACGCCATGGAAGCCCCTCTCAAACTTGTCGCTATAACAAACTGCCCGGCGGGGATTGCCCACACCTACATGGTGGCTGAGGCGCTGGAGCAAAAAGCCCGTTCGCTTGGGCATGTCATTAAAGTTGAAACACAAGGTGCAAACGGAGTCGAAAACCGCCTGTTGGACAGCGAAATCGCCGCTGCGGACTACGTTATTCTCGCTATTGGGCGCGGATTAAACGAAGAAGATCGCGCCCGTTTCGCCGGGAAAAAAGTGTATGAGTTGCCTATCTCGCAAGCGCTAAAAAACATTAATCAGATCTTTGAACAATTACCGACGCATTCAAAACTTTTCGCGGCAGATAGCGGCGTGAAACTGGGAAATCAGGAAGTAAGGCAGGGCAGCGTGATGAGTCACCTGATGGCAGGTGTTTCAGCCGCTCTCCCGTTCGTGATTGGCGGCGGTATTCTGGTGGCAATCGCCAATATGCTGGTGCAATTTGGCCTGCCGTATCAGGACATGAGCAAAGGCGCGCCGTCGTTTAGCTGGATTATCGAGTCCATCGGCTATCTTGGCTTCAAATTTATGATCCCGATAATGGGCGCATATATCGCCTGGTCAATTAGCGATAAACCCGCGTTTGCTCCGGCGTTTATCGTCTGTTACCTCGCAAATGACAAAGGTTTACTCGGCACGCAATCTGGCGCGGGATTCTTGGGCGCGGTCGTGCTCGGCCTGGCGATTGGTTATTTCGTTCGTTACTTCCGTAAGGTCAAACTTGGCAAGGCGCTGCAACCTCTGCTTGGCTCGATGCTGATCCCTTTCGTTACGCTTTTCGTGTTTGGTGTTTTGACGTATTACGTCGTCGGGCCGTTTATGGCGAGCATCATGGACGGGCTGCTGCATTTCCTGAATACCATTCCACCGTCGATGAAACTGGGCGCGGCGTTCCTTGTTGGGGCCATGCTGGCGTTTGATATGGGTGGGCCAATCAACAAAACTGCGTGGTTCTTCTGCTTTTCACTGCTCGAAAAACACATTTATGACTGGTACGCGATTGTCGGCGTGGTGGCATTAATGCCGCCGATGGCTGCCGGTATCGCCACCTTTATTGCGCCAAAACTGTTTACCCAGCAGGAAAAAGACGCCGCAGGCAGCGCGATTGTGGTGGGGGCTACCGTGGCAACCGAACCTGCAATACCGTATGCGCTGGCTGCACCGTTACCGATGATTACCGCGAATACTTTAAGCGGTGGGATCACTGGAATGTTGGTTATTGCCTTTGGTATTCAACGCCTGGCTCCGGGCCTTGGCGTATTCGACCCGCTGATTGGTTTGATGTCTCCTGTCATTCCATTTTATGCGGTGCTTGCCGCAGGACTGGCGTTGAACATCACGCTGATTATTGTGCTCAAAGGCGCCTGGCTTAAACATAGCGCTCGTAAACTCGCAGAAAAACAGGACGTTGCTCATGAAATTTAACTTCTTAAAACAGCTTTGTGACGCCAGCGCAGTCAGTGGTGACGAACATGAAGTCCGCCAAATTCTGGCGCGCCAACTACGCCCCTTCGCGGATGAAATTACGTTCGATGGGCTGGGCAGTTTTATCGCCTGCAAAGGCAATAAAGGCCCGAAAGTGGCGATAGTCGGCCATATGGATGAAGTCGGTTTTATGGTGAAACACATCAGCGAACAAGGCTTTATTTGGTTCGATACCATTGGGTCATGGTGGAACCAGTCAATGCTGAATCACCGCGTAACAATCAGAACCCGTGGCGGTGAGAAAATCCCCGGTTTGATTGGTTCCGTAGCGCCTCATGCCTTAAGTGAAAAGCAAAAACAGCAGCCGATGGCGCATGAAGAAATGTTTATTGATATCGGTGCCAGCAGCCGGGAAGAAGTCTGTTCGCGCGGCATCGCTATTGGGGATTTCATTAGTCCAGAGGCCAATTTTGCCCGCTGGGGTGAAGATAAAATCACCGCGAAAGCGCTGGATAATCGTGCGGGTTGCGCATTAATGGCGGAGTTATTTGAGAGTGTTAATAACCCTGACATCACGCTTTACGGCATTGCGACGGTTGAAGAAGAAGTCGGTCTGCGCGGGGCTCAAACGTCTGCCGAATTCGTTAAACCGGATATTGTGATTGTGCTGGATACCGCCGTGGCAGGGGATATTCCCGGCATCGACCCCATTAAATTCCCGCTCAAACTTGGCCACGGCCCGGCGGTAATGCTGTTTGATAAACGTTATTTCCCCAACCAAAAGCTGGTGGCAGCGCTGAAGCAAAGTAGTGAAGCCGTAGGCGCGCCCGTGCAGTTTTGCACCATGAAAACGGGGGCCACAGACGGCGGGCGTTTTAATGTGATGGGAGGAGGCCGCCCGGTAGTGTCCATTTGCCTGCCAACACGTTATCTGCACGCGAATAGTTCGATGATTTCCGGGAACGATTATGCAGCGGCTTTTAGCATGATTCATCATCTTCTAAATAGAATTAACGCTTCATTTATTGATGAGGTAAATACTTATATTTAAAGATAATTACGGGATTGCGTAAGTTCTGGAATGTATCTCGCAAACCCGTTTTTTGATGCTTGCCATTCTCCGGGCGAATCGCAAAAGTGGTTATGTTTTCTTCAACCCGGTACGCCATCAATGCTTAGTGAACGTCAGTTGTCCCTGCTCGAAAGACTGGAAAACCAGAACCTGACCATGAAGGAGTTGGCGAGCGGGGGAAATGTCTCCAGCCGAACTGTGCTGCGCGATATCGACTACCTGAATTTTACTCTCAGCGATGCGGCACGCATTAGCACTAACGGTAGTGGCTACCAGTTAGATATTTTCGACAGAAACCGTTATTTCATGCAGTTACAGCGCCATGATAACGATGACAGAATGCTTTTTGTCTTACTCACGAACCTCTACACCACACGGCTGCAACTGGCAGAAGCCCTCAATTTGCCTGAGAAAATCGTTAACGATCAACTCGCACGGCTCAAGCAGCGAAGCTCACGGTGCTTCAGGATCACCAGCAGGCCAAACTCCGGGCACTATATTGATGAGCCGCGCCGAAAGAAGCTGATCATTTTGGCTAATTTAATCAAAAAATCACCGTCGGCAGTCTGTGCCAGTCTCAACCTTGAAAGCCGGGTCTTTCAGGTTCTGCAACAGAATATTGAAGGTATCAGCGATAACTCTGAATACTGCGCAACGTTGTTGTTGGCGGTTTACGCGCTGCGAAATCAAAAATCGCCTTCGGTACCGGCAGGCAACAGCCAGACTTTCCATGCTGCTTACGAAGCCGCTGGACTGTACCTTTCGCATGACGCGCTGAAGGAAGCCGATTCCCTGGTAAAAGCGCTGCAAGACAGTGCTTCGCAAGTCACCACCACAGTGATAGGCGAGTTGACGAATGAGTTATTGATTAGCCACGGTTTGGGGGAACTGGATCAGCAACTGATTGATGACCTGACTGCTCATATTGCGCGGTGTGCGGCGCGGCCTTTATGGTTACAAGAGAGCCGTCAAGGGTCCATGAACAACCTGAAGGCAGCGTGGCCAGTGGCGTTTGATCTCAGCATCGGGCTGATTAACCAAATCAGGCAGCGGTTGAATATTGAAATTTATGACAGCGATTTGATAGGCCTGTATTTCGCCTGTGCGCTGGAACGCAACCAGGGTGAAAAGCACACCATTGTTTTGCTCGCCGAGCAAAATGCCATCGCTACTATCAATCAACTGGCTATTGAACGTGAGTTGCATAATTGCCGGGTGGTTATCGCGCTCCACCCTGCGGAGTTGTACGCATTGTGCGAAGAAATGACTCCCGCGCTGATTATCAATAACAGCGCTTTTCCACTGGATACACTCGTGGCGGAAATGCTGGTTATCAAGAATATTATTAATCCGGCAGGCATTAATCTCGTGAAAGAGAAGCTGGATTATTCATTGATAAAACAAAAGCTACCGCAATTTATCCCTGAGGAGTGCAGTTTTGTTTATGCCAACACTCCGGGTGATCAGTGGCTAACCATTATCAAAGATATCTGTGCCAGGTTAGTGAAGCGGGGGCTTTTAAATAAGGATGATGCGCACAGTGTTTATCAACGAGAAACTGAAGGGGAAAACCTGGTCGTCAATCATATCGCCATCCCCCATTGCTGGAGTGAATCGAGCAATCAATTTCGCAGCTATTTTATTTGCCTTAAACACCCGGTGATGATTAACGGCGAGTCTGTTGCCCATCTGTTGTTAGCCTGCACCAGCACTGCATTGCGCCAGGAGCTAAAGATTTTCAGCTATTTAGCTAATGCATTAAACCGCTACGATGCGCATGAGATTGAACGCATCAGGAGCTACCCGCAGTTTATGGCGTTACTTTGCGGCTAACCCGTTACACGCTAACCATTAAAAACGAATGCTGAAACAGGTGATTATTATCGCAGCCGCTGCGGGTGCGTATAAACCGTGGCTCGACCTGGTTTACTAAAGCCCACCAGCGTCAAATTGCAGCGGCTTGCCACTTCTACGGCAAGCGTTGTCGCGGCAGAAACGGCAAACAGAATTTCGACGCCGCACTGGGCCGATTTTTGCACCATTTCATAGCTGGCACGGCTTGAGACTAAAACCGCGCCGTTGTGCCAGGCCTCGCGAGCGCGTGCACCGAGCAGTTTATCTAATGCCACGTGGCGACCAATATCTTCTCTGCCATCCAGAATGGTGCCGTTTGCATCAAGCCAAAGTGCGGCGTGAGTACAACCCGTGAGTTGCCCGACCGGCTGGTATCCACGCATCTGGTTTAAGGCGGCATCAAGTTGGTTTAAATCGAAGGTTTGCGTAAATGGCAGCGGGGTAATCGGGCGACCAATATCATTGAGCTGCTCCACACCGCATACGCCACAGCCGGTGCGCCCGGCAAGGGAGCGTCGGCGCTCTTTCAAGCCCATAAAACGGCGGCTGGAAAGCTCAATTTGCACTTCTAAGCCATTACAAACGGATAAAACATCAATTCCATAAATGTCTGCCGGAGATTCAATAATCCCTTCAGATAAAGAGAAACCGAGCGCAAAAAGTTCCAAATCTTTGGGCGAGGCCATCATGACCACGTGAGAAATACCGTTGTAGACCAGCGCTACTGGCACTTCTTCAGCCAGCCAGTCGTCTTTGGACTCGAGCAAATCCTGGCGTTGCCATAGCTCGATAGTCCGCGCACCAGTGACGGCGTTCACAATTTTGCTTTGATTTGGGTTGGAATTGTTCACTTTGTCTTAACCTGATTGGAACAGCCTTAATTCTAATGTGGTATTCTGGAAACACTAACCCTTCTGGAGTAGGGGATATTTCCAGTTCGGTTTGATTGTGGACTTTTGCGGCGCAGACCGCAAAAAAAATACACCTATAAGTCATGTGAAAATGTCGAAACAAGGAGCACCCATGCAGGTCAGCAGAAGACAGTTCTTTAAGATCTGTGCTGGCGGTATGGCAGGGACTACAGCAGCGGCACTGGGTTTTGCCCCGGGCGTTGCACTGGCGGAAACACGGCAATACAAATTACTACGTACCCGTGAAACGCGTAATACCTGCACATACTGTTCCGTCGGTTGCGGGCTATTGATGTACAGCCTCGGTGACGGCGCGAAAAATGCCAAAGCATCTATCTTCCATATTGAAGGCGACCCGGACCATCCGGTAAACCGTGGTGCACTTTGCCCTAAAGGCGCAGGGCTGGTGGATTTCATCCACAGCGAAAGCCGTCTTAAATTCCCGTCTTACCGCGCCCCAGGCTCGGATAAATGGGAACAAATCAGCTGGGAAACGGCGTTTGACCGTATCGCCAAACTGATGAAAGCTGACCGCGATGCCAACTTTATTGCCCAGAATGACCAGGGAACCACGGTTAACCGTTGGCTTTCCACCGGCATGTTGTGCGCATCCGCTTCCAGTAATGAAACCGGCTATTTAACCCAGAAATTTTCCCGCGCCCTCGGCATGTTAGCCGTAGATAACCAGGCGCGTGTCTGACACGGACCAACGGTAGCAAGTCTTGCTCCAACATTTGGTCGCGGTGCGATGACCAACCACTGGGTTGATATCAAGAACGCCGATCTCGTTATTGTGATGGGTGGAAACGCGGCAGAAGCGCATCCAGTCGGGTTCCGCTGGGCGATGGAAGCCAAAATCCACAACGGTGCGAAGCTGATTGTTATCGATCCGCGCTTCACGCGTACCGCTTCGGTGGCGGATTTCTACACCCCGATTCGTTCCGGCTCAGACATCGCTTTCTTGTCTGGCGTGTTGCTGTACCTGATCAATAACAATAAATACAACCGTGAATACGTTGAGGCTTACACCAACGCCAATCTGATTGTGCGTGAGGATTACAGCTTCGATGATGGCCTGTTCTCGGGCTATGACGCGGTAAATCGTAAATACGACAAAACCACCTGGAATTATGAGCTGGACGAAAAAGGCTTCGCCAAACGCGACCTGACGCTGACTCATCCACGTTGCGTGTGGAACCTGCTCAAAGAGCACGTTTCCCGTTATACGCCAGAAGTGGTTTCCAATATTTGCGGCACCCCGAAAGATGACTTCATCCAGGTCTGTGAATACATCGCAGCGACCAGCGTAAAAGATAAAACCGCGTCGTTCTTGTACGCGCTGGGCTGGACGCAACACTCCGTGGGCGCGCAGAACATTCGCACCATGGCGATGATTCAGTTGCTGCTCGGCAACATGGGGATGGCAGGCGGCGGCGTCAACGCCCTGCGCGGTCACTCCAACATTCAGGGTCTGACCGACCTCGGCCTGCTGTCACAAAGCCTGCCAGGCTACATGACGCTGCCGAATGAAAAACAGCCTGACCTCCAGACTTACCTTGCTGCCAACACGCCGAAACCGCTGCTGGAAGGCCAGGTCAACTACTGGGGCAACTATCCGAAATTCTTCGTTTCGATGATGAAAGCCTTCTTCGGCGACAAAGCCACAGCGGAAAATAGCTGGGGTTATGACTGGTTGCCGAAGTGGGACAAGGGCTACGACGTCCTGCAATATTTCGAGATGATGAACCAGGGCAAGGTGAACGGTTATTTGTGCCAGGGCTTTAACCCTGTCGCCTCGTTCCCGAACAAAAACAAGGTCATTGCGTCACTGTCGAAGCTGAAATTCCTCGTGACCATCGACCCGCTGAACACCGAAACCTCGAACTTCTGGCAAAACCACGGCGAGATTAACGATGTCGACCCGTCGAAAATCCAGACCGAAGTGTTCCGCCTGCCATCCACCTGCTTTGCTGAAGAAAACGGTTCTATCGTTAACTCCGGCCGCTGGTTGCAGTGGCACTGGAAAGGTGCGGACGCCCCAGGGGAAGCGCTGAATGACGGCGAAATCCTTGCGGGTATCTTTAGCCGTATGCGCCATATGTACCAAAGCGAAGGCGGTGCGCTGCCTGAGCAAGTGCTGAACATGACCTGGAATTACCAGACGCCAGACAACCCGGCTCCGGAAGAAGTGGCGATGGAAAGCAACGGTAAAGCGTTGCAGGACGTGGTCGATCCGGTAACCGGTACGGTTCTGGTGAAAAAAGGTCAGCAGCTTAGCTCGTTCGCACAACTGCGCGATGACGGCACTACTTCCAGTGGCTGCTGGATTTTCGCTGGTTCCTGGACGCCAGACGGCAACCAGATGGCACGCCGCGATAACGCTGATCCGTCTGGTCTGGGTAACACAGTAGGCTGGGCCTGGGCGTGGCCGCTCAACCGCCGCATTCTGTATAACCGTGCTTCTGCTGATCCAGCGGGTAAACCGTGGGATGAAAAACGCCGCCTGATCTCCTGGGATGGCGCGAAGTGGAGCGGCGCGGATATTGCCGACTACAGCACTGCCGCACCTGGCACTGACGTTGGGCCGTTCATCATGCAGCCGGAAGGTTTAGGGCGCTTGTTTGCTATCGACAAGATGGCAGAAGGGCCGTTCCCGGAACATTACGAGCCGTTTGAAACGCCGCTTGGCACCAACCCGCTGCACCCGAACGTGGTTTCTAACCCGGCGGCGCGCGTGTTCAAAGGTGACCTGGAAGCGATGGGCAAGCATGACAAATTCCCGTATGTCGGCACCACTTATCGTTTGACCGAGCATTTCCACTACTGGACTAAACACGCGGTACTTAACGCCATCGCGCAGCCAGAGCAGTTTATCGAGATTGGCGAAAAGCTCGCGAATTCACTCGGCATTGCTCACGGCGACACGGTGAAAGTCTCCTCCAACCGTGGCTTTATCAAAGCCAAAGCGGTGGTGACCAAGCGTATTCGCCAGCTCGATGTGAACGGCCAGAAAGTGGACACCATCGGTATTCCGATTCACTGGGGTTATGAAGGTGTGGCGAAGAAAGGCTTTATCGCCAACACCCTGACGCCATTTGTCGGTGATGCCAACACGCAAACGCCTGAATTTAAGGCGTTCCTGGTCAATGTGGAAAAGGTGTAACGGAGACGAATTATGGCTTATCAATCTCAGGACATTATCCGTCGTTCCGCCACCAACGGCCTCACGCCCGCGCCACAAGCGCGGGGAAGTCAGCAAGAGGTTGCGAAACTTATCGACGTCACCACCTGTATCGGCTGCAAAGCCTGCCAGGTGGCCTGTTCGGAGTGGAACGATCTGCGTGATGAAATCGGCAGCAACGTCGGTGTTTATGATAATCCGGCTGATTTAACCGCCAAATCATGGACGGTCATGCGCTTCTCGGAAGTGGAGCAAAACGACAAACTGGAATGGTTGATCCGCAAAGATGGTTGTATGCACTGCGCGGACCCAGGCTGCCTGAAAGCCTGCCCGGCTGAAGGCGCAATCATTCAGTACGCCAATGGTATTGTCGATTTCCAGTCTGAACAGTGCATCGGCTGCGGTTACTGCATCGCCGGTTGCCCGTTTGATGTGCCGCGCCTGAACCCGGAGGACAACCGTGTCTACAAATGCACCCTGTGCGTAGACCGTGTGACCGTCGGCCAGGAGCCTGCCTGCGTGAAAACCTGCCCAACCGGTGCGATTCATTTTGGCTCGAAAGAGTCGATGAAAAACCTGGCGGGCGAGCGCGTGGCAGAGTTGAAAACACGCGGTTATGACAACGCCGGATTGTACGACCCGGAAGGCGTTGGCGGCACTCACGTTATGTACGTGCTGCATCATGCGGACAAGCCGACGCTGTATCACGGCCTGCCGGAGAATCCGTCCATCAGCCCAACCGTGAAATTCTGGAAAGGTGTCTGGAAGCCGCTCGCCGCTATTGGCTTTGCTGCGACCTTCGCCGCCAGCGTGTTCCACTATGTGGGAGTCGGCCCGAACCGTGCCGATGATGAAGACGAAAACTTGCACCATGACGATGACGAGGTGCGCAAACCATGAAAAAACAAGTGACCATTCAACGTTACAGCGCACCAGAGCGCATCAACCACTGGGTAACCGCCTTCTGCTTCATACTGGCGGCGGTGAGCGGGCTGGGGTTCTTCTTCCCATCCTTTAACTGGCTGATGCACATTCTGGGTACGCCGCAGCTGGCGCGCATCCTCCATCCGTTCGTCGGTGTGGTGATGTTTGCCTCGTTTATCATCATGTTTTTCCGTTACTGGCACCACAATCTAATCAATCGGGATGATATCTTTTGGGCGAAGAATATTCGTAAGATCGTCGTCAACGAGGAAGTGGGTGACACCGGGCGTTATAACTTCGGCCAGAAATGCGTGTTCTGGGCGGCGATTATTTTCCTGGTGCTACTGCTGGTGAGCGGCGTGATTATCTGGCGTCCTTACTTCGCTCCTGCTTTCTCAATCCCGGTGATTCGCGTAGCCCTGATGGTGCATTCATTTGCCGCAGTGGCACTGATTGTGGTTATTATGGTCCACATCTACGCCGCCCTTTGGGTGAAAGGCACGATTACCGCGATGGTGGAAGGCTGGGTCACAACGTCCTGGGCGAAGAAACACCATCCGAAATGGTATCGTGAAGTTCGCCAGAAACAGGAAAAACGACAGGAATGAGCATTCGCATAATCCCGCAAGACCAGCTGGATAAGAGCGCGAAACGTACGGCGGAGACTATCCCGCCGTTACTGTTCCCCCGGCTGAAAAATCTCTACAACCGCCGTGCAGAACGCCTGCGCGAACTGGCGACCGACAACCCGCTGGGTGATTTCCTGCGCTTTGCGGCGCTTATTGCCCACGCGCAGGAAGTGGTGCTGTACGACCACCCGCTGGAAATGGATTTAACGGCGCTGATTCAGAAATCTTCTGAAACGGGCAAGCCGCCGCTGGATATCCATGTTCTGCCGCGTGACCCGCACTGGCAGCGTTTGCTCAACTCATTGATTGCTGAGCTAAAACCAGAGATGAGCGGCCAGGCGCTGGCGGTTATCGAAAATCTGGAAAAGGCTTCAACGCAAGAGCTGGAAGAGATGGCTACTGCGTTGTTTAACGCTGATTTTGCGCTGGTTTCCAGCGACAAAGCCCCGTTCATCTGGGCTGCGTTGTCGCTTTACTGGGCGCAAATGGCGAGCCTGATTCCAGGGCGTGCGAAAGCGGAATACGGCGAGCAACGCCAGTTCTGCCCGGTTTGCGGTTCGATGCCGGTTTCCAGCATCGTGCAGATTGGCGGCACCAGTGGCTTGCGTTACTTGCACTGCAACTTGTGTGAAACCGAGTGGCACGTGGTGCGTGTGAAATGTAGCAACTGCGAGCAAACCCGCGATTTGAACTACTGGTCGCTGGAAAGCGAACAGTCAGCGATTAAAGCGGAAAGCTGTGGCGACTGCGGCACCTACCTGAAGATTCTCTATCAGGAAAAAGATGCCAAAGTGGAAGCCGTTGCCGACGATTTAGCCACGCTGGTGCTGGATGCACGCATGGAGCAAGAAGGTTTTGCCCGCAGCAGTATCAATCCTTTCCTGTTCCCGGGGGAAGGGGAGTAACAAGTTCCCAGGGCGGAGAGCTTTGGCTTATCCGCCCTGGTCATCACGCAGGATCACAGTATGTCCCTCGAACCCGCAATTGCCGGGCTGGTTGATGAATTTATTAACTCTGGCCGCCCTTCTTCACGCCAACAAACTTTTGCCGAACGCCGGGCTGGGTATATCGCCAGCACTGTTTTAGCGGGCGAAACCGAAACCCGAGTCGACGTGAAAGACATCAGTCTTAATGGATGCACGTTACGTATATTTTCCCCACTAAATTCAACCGGATCACTCCCCGCCGTGATCTACTACCACGGCGGTTGCTTTGTTAGCGGTGGGTTTGAAACCCATGACAATCAGTTACGCCAGCTTTGCTATCACAGTGGTTGCCGGGTGATTGCCGTTCAGTATCGCGTGGCACCAGAGCACACTTATCCGGCTGCACATGATGATGCTGAGCGTGCAGCGGACGCTATCTGGCAAGCGGCTGAACAACTGGAAGTGAATCGTGAACGAATTACGCTCGCGGGCGACAGCGCCGGTGGGCATATTGCCCTGGTCACCGCACTGCGGCTGAAAAGTGCCGGAAACTGGTTGCCTGCGCGCCTCATGCTGATTTACCCGATGCTGGACGCGACGGCGGAATCTGTCAGCTATCAGGAAAATGGCTACGACTACATCATTACCCGCGATACGCTGCTTTCAGGTTACGAAGCCTATATGCCCGATCTTGACTCAATGAATGAAGAGGCCAGCCCGTTATTTCGTGAGGATTTTGCAGGCCTGCCGCCAGTACATATCATTACCGCTGAATATGACCCACTGCGTAATGAAGGCGAGGTTCTGCATGAGTGCCTGATGGATCAAGGCGTTGAGTCCACCTGCCAACGCTATCTCGGGGTGATCCAGGGCTTTTTCCAGCTTGGTGGTATCAGCCAGGCAGCCCGCGATGCCATGCGTGATGTTGCGTGGCGGGTCGGTCAATAAGCGCAATTAACTCAGTCTTCGGTTAGCTCATCATAAAGATTGCGAAGACGGGTTCGTAGATAAAGCACGGCCTTGTGTTTGCGGGATAACAGGGCCTGGACGCTAGTGCCTGTTTCTTCCGCTAACTCTTTAAAGCTGTAGCCGTGGAGTTCGGTTTTTTCGAACGCCTCACGCTGCGCCACAGAAAGCTCCGACATCGCATCTTCCAGCTCATCCCAGAGCAGCTGACTCAGATATTCGTCTTCCGGTGACTGTGGCACGCCAAACAACGTTTCCGCCAGTTCGTCTTCAGGAAGAAAACCATCATCGTCGTCAGAATAGTAGTCAGAAAGCGGAAGCTCGCGCTTTTTACGTGCTCTGTCGGTCATTTCATTACGTGCGGCGCGAAACAACCAGGCGGCGACGTTCTCCACCGGTTGCTCCACCTTCATCAACTGCCATGTCACTTCTTGCAGGATATCGTCTGCGTCATCACGTATTGGCGTGCGGCCAACGATAAACGCTTTCAGCTTCGAGCGACACGCATTGAGCGCCAACATGACTCGAGAATGTCCTGCCGTCCCGGCTTTCATTATCGTCACTCAGCTTGCGTCGGTTTCTGGGCGTTATCTTCCGGCTTCTGACGGCAATGCTCATTTTCACCATGCCGCTCATCGCGATGATGGCAATGCCCGCGACCATGACGCCAGAATCCACCGCGGCGCTGCTGTACAAACTGTTCGCGCTGCTCTGGTGTCATTTGCATCCAGCGTTCATGCATACGGCGGCGATCGCGGCCCATACCGAACATCCCAGGACGTAGACCCAAACCGCCGAACAGAATCCGACACAGCACCAGCAACCCAAGCGCCTGCCAGAAGCCAATGCTTTTCACGCCGATAATCGCAGGCAACAATGCATTCCACAGCGACATCACCAGCAGGCTTAACACGGCAATAAACACAATGCCAATCAGCAGTGGTTTAGCCATCGGGTGGCCGCCGAATCCGCGACCGTGCTCCCGGCCATATCCACGCATATCAAAATCTCTCATCATTTTTACTCCTCATCAGATTAGTTAATTATTGCTTCTGATGAGGTAGACGAATGAGAAGTAGAAATATTGCCAGGAAAATGAAATTTTTTTGCGGCTAGAATGAAAGTACACCCTCTCCGGCACGTATTTGTGCAGCACAGACAGTGATTTAACCCAGGGAATAAGCGGGGGGATGAAAATACCAGCCAACCTAAGCTGGCTGATATTGGCGCAGAAAATCAGTCTTTCTTAATCATCTGCACGATTTGGTCGTTATTAATCTGGCGCTCGTTGCCTTGCTGGTCGGTGTAACTAATCAGGCCAGTATCTGAATCAACTTGCGGTTTCCCCTGCGTCACAATCATATCGCCTGCTTTGGTCGACATAACGTAATCGCTCGAACACGCCGTGACCGAAAGCGCTACACCGCTTAACAGCAGAACTGCCATCAATTTTTTCATGCTGAAACATCCCTTTTAAATAAGAAGGGGATTCTACCTGCTGCGCTCAAGACAGATTGTTAAGGTGTATTACGAAGGGTTTTAGGGGGAGGGTTCAGCGTTGCCACAAAACAAAAACCCGCATGGCTAAACCATACGGGTTTTCAATTTGTTCAGGCTTAAGAGCTCAGATGCGCCTGCTTTCTGCGCGCGATATCAATAAACAAAATGCTGGCGCCAAAAGACAAACAGGACGCAATAATCAAAACAAGAAGATAGGACGTGACATAGCTATATTCTTTGTCCAGATGGGACAGTTGTTCCGATATCAGATCAATGTTTTCTACGGTGTAATTTCTGCACGCATAAAGCCCGTACCAGAAGGCGCTGAAGCCGACCAGACACGTGTAACAGAACCAGGTGAGTTTTTTATCTATGTACTCAAGATAAAACTTTGGGTCTGAGTAGGCGACTTTGAGAAGCCCAAAAAAACAGCCAAAGTAGATGCCAATCAACCACTTCAACACATCCCAGTTCATACAAACCTCTTAAATTGCTGCTACCTGTTTCGTCAGGCATTAAAAAAGGGCTACGCGTCACGTAACCCCTTGTTTTCGTTTGTTTACGCCAGATAAATTTTTGTGGCGGGAACAATATCGGCACAGTATGTCACATGCTTCATCGACAAAGAAGACCGTACAGGTTGTGCAGCAGGGGGATCAAGGGTGACGCTGCGCTTACCCGAGCTACGAAAATTGAGGGAATTATACATCGAAATAATGAATATAATATTCTGGGATATATATTTTTGATATAACTCATCACAATTATCTTCATGTCTGACACTTTTATTATTTTAACTGCGAAATAGATCATGAAAATATGTCTTTTGTTTCTGTAACTTTAACGTGATATTTGATTTTCACGTTAATAACACATCAGCTAATAATGGAGAAATAGAATATGGCTGTTCTCGCATATTTATGGCTTTATGATGCAGCCGGTGCACTAATTGTTGGTGACTGTAATGTGTTGGATAGGGCATGCGATATTGAAGAGTCTTAGATGGATATTAAGGACTGGCTTGTTTTTATTTTTTGGCTGGTTGCTGGTGATCGGCGGTGTGTTTCGTTCACTTTCTTATGCGCTAACTGGGCCATATACCAATCTGCTTACGTCGCTGGGAATGGGGCGATTACCGGATTATAGCCAACGGCTGGAAACAAACGGGATAGTCATATATTTCACTCTTTCCGTCATCCTCGCTGTTTTGCTGGTAGCGCTGCTCGAATGGCTGGTTTTGTACGTCATTAACGACATGCGTTCGAGATAATATATGAGAACTTTAACAAGAGTGCCATCCACCAAAAATGGTGGATGGCGCAAGCTTATCCACCCTACAAAAACTAGTGAATCCCAGGCACTGCCTCGCCGCTAATCATCACAAGCCCGCCATCTGTGCTAACAAAGCGTGGTGCTTTTAAATCCTCGACCAGAACGTTAACCAACTCGAATAATAGCCCTGTGATGTGTTCTTTCTGCTCGGGCGATTGCTGATGTTGCAGCAATAAGATGGTGAGTGCGGAACAATACTCGCGCAGAGTTTCGGAATCAGTAGAAAGCGGAGCGCGGTAATTATCGGGTTCTGCCACATCCACCGTCAGGCGCTCGATTAAATGAGCCGGTAACGGCGCTTTAAGCACACCTTTCAATACTTCGAGAGCGGCAAGTAAGCGCCCGCAGAGCGCCATACATTCGGTGTTGTCGTCGTTTTCAATCAGCGCATCGACATGGTGCTGGCAGTTATCGAGGATCTGAAATAAATCCAGATGCGCACCAAGTGGGGTTTTTAGCAGTGCGGTAATAGCGGTTTCATTAACTGACGGCAGGCACACGCTTTCAGTGCAAGCGGTTGTGGTACTATTGGTGTTAGCCATTGCGTTATGTCCTTAACGATAGTGGTTAAACGCCTCGGTAGTGTTGACGCACTCCGGGGCGTTGCTCTTTATCTCGTACCGTTATAATGTACGTACGCGACTAGAACATAATGAGGAACGCGTACGTACATGTCAACTATCAAACGTGATAAAAGCCCTAAGGGAAAAGGACTATCTCCGACATTTCAGATCCGCATCACACCGGAACTGAAATCCCAATTTGAAGTTGCAGCGAAAGATGCTGGTATGAGTTTGGGGAATTGGTTGAAGGAGTTGGGTAGGAAAGAATTGGAGAGGCTGGATCACAAAGAAATATAGAATTTATGTTTCTATATTTTTTCGCCATCAGATTTTAAATATGACGGCGAAAAATTAGGTATGTATAATTACTCACTGTGAATTGAATATTTTTTCGACAATATCTGATTTCTCTGTCTTCTCTTTTTGTGTGGGAAGATCCATTCCAGTAATATTAATTGAAATGGGAGATTTCCCTTGCAATACCTTTAATAATGACTCTTTCCCTATGGTTGCATAATTCTCATCCGTGTTGAAACGCTCCGGATAATATACTTGATTCTTAATGTGTGTTTTATCGAAATCATAACCTAAATATTTTGCCATCCTACTAAGCAATTCAATCTGGTGATTCTTTCTTTCTGATTCCCAGTTATCAGCATTTTCAGCTGTGTATTTTCTGGTTGCTAAAAAGTCTAAATATTCTTTCCACGCAAGGCGTATATTTTTTTCATCTTTATTTTTTTGATTTGAAAATATAACATCAATAGAATTCAATGCTTCTACATGTCTAATATCAGTTGACGTCGCTCTGGTTGCCATAAGAGTTCTAAATAAAAATTGTTGATTTTGACCCACTTCTCTTTTTCTATCTAAATAACGTGTAGCTTGAATTGCTAGCAATGGTGCAAACAATGTTGCTAAAACAACAAGAGTATTACTATTAAACAACATTCCAAATAAATTTGTACTAGTTTCCATAAAGATCTCCAGCGCAAAATATTATTAAATGACTAAAAGTGCATATAATTAGCGAGATTTATAAACTCACGCTAGTATAGATAATTATGCTAGGAGTGGAAGTGATTAATGGATCAGGATCGTAAAATGTGTAATTCCGCATATCTACATGATTGAATCAAAAAATGGCGGAAGATCACAGGAGTTGAACCTGCCCGGCACCGCTGGCGGCACCAACTGGATTTGAAGTCCAGCCGCCTCACCGGAGACGACGATCTTCCTAGCCTCGATTGCTACATGGAGGCGGTGCGCAGTATACCTGGTTTCTCCCGCTTACCAAACAATGCTTTGCCCTTTCCACAATGATTTCCTGAAAACTATTAGCCGGATCAATTAAACCGTACGAAATCCACGCGTTTAGCACTTTTGAACCCCTCTATTGAGCGACTCTGCTCACACTTATCAAGAAACGTAATCTGATAACCAGAAATTGGAATTCCGGCCCGCCTCCCGATGCTTTAAAACCTGAACTATCGAATTTTTTACACTCGCTTTTAAAGGTGATCACCAGACCCACTGGCACACCGTTTCCAAAAATTCAGTATTCAAAAGGACGGCATAATGAAAATTAGTGACGGCAACTGGCTGATTCAGCCCGGTTTAGCGCTTATCCACCCGGTGCAAGTGTTTGAAGTTGAACAACAGGGCAACGAAATGGTGGTGTACGCGGGCATGAAGGATGTGCGGGAGCGGGGGAATCAGCTTGATACTCCACTGTTTACGCTGCGCTTTTTCTCCCCGCAGGAAGGGATTGTTGGTGTGCGCATCGAGCATTTCCAGGGCGCGGTGAATAACGGCCCGCATTATCCGCTCAACGTATTGCACGATGTGAAAGTGACCATGCAAAACACCGCTGAATTTGCCGAGCTGAAAAGCGGCAACCTGGCGGTGCGCGTAACCAAAGGCACTGAATGGGCGCTGGATTTCCTGCGCGATGGCGTGCGTATCACCGGCAGTGCAGTGAAAAACAACGGTTATGTGCAGGATGCGAACAGCGGTAATACGCACATGTTCGAGCGCCTGGATTTGGGCGTCGGTGAAACGGTTTACGGCCTGGGCGAGCGTTTTACCGCACTGGTGAAAAATGGTCAGACGGTGGAGACCTGGAACCGCGATGGCGGCACCAGCACCGAGCAATCCTACAAAAATATTCCGTTCTATCTCACCAATCGCGGTTATGGCGTGCTGGTGAACCACCCGGAATGTGTCTCCTTTGAAGTCGGTTCCGAGAAAGTCTCCAAAGTGCAGTTCAGTGTCGAAGGCGAATATCTCGAATATTTCGTGATTGACGGCCCAACGCCGAAAGCGGTTCTCGGCCGTTACACCCGCTTCACTGGCCGCCCGGCGTTGCCGCCAGCGTGGTCGTTTGGCCTGTGGCTCACCACTTCCTTTACCACCAACTACGACGAAGCGACGGTTAACAGCTTTATCGACGGCATGGCCGAACGCAATTTGCCGCTGCACGTGTTCCATTTCGACTGCTTCTGGATGAAAGCCTTCCAGTGGTGCGATTTTGAGTGGGACCCGGTGACGTTCCCCGATCCGGAAGGCATGTTGAAACGCTTGAAAGCGCGTGGCCTGAAAATCTGCGTGTGGATTAACCCGTATATCGGCCAGAAATCCCCGCTGTTCCGCGAAGGAATGGAAAAAGGTTATCTGCTCAAACGCCCGAACGGCGCGGTGTGGCAGTGGGATAAATGGCAGCCAGGCCAGGCGATTGTCGATTTTACTAATCCGGCGGCGTGCGAATGGTATGCAGGGCATCTGAAACGCCTGGTGCGCATGGGTGTGGATTGCTTCAAAACTGACTTTGGCGAGCGCATTCCAACGGATGTGGTGTGGCACGATGGTTCCGACCCGCAGAAAATGCACAACCATTACGCGTTCATCTATAACGAGCTGGTGTGGAACGTGCTCAAGCAAGAGCTGGGCGACGAAGAAGCGGTGCTGTTTGCCCGTTCAGCCTCCGTTGGCGCACAACAATTCCCGGTTCACTGGGGTGGCGACTGCTACGCCAACTACGAATCAATGGCAGAAAGCCTGCGCGGCGGCCTGTCACTCGGCATGTCCGGCTTTGGGTTCTGGAGCCACGATATTGGCGGCTTCGAAAATACCGCTCCGGCGCATGTGTATAAACGCTGGTGCGCGTTCGGGCTGCTTTCCAGCCACAGCCGCCTGCACGGTAGCAAATCCTATCGTGTGCCATGGGCGTATGACGATGAAGCCTGCGACGTGGTGCGCCACTTCACGCAGCTGAAATCACGCATGATGCCGTATCTGTACCGTCAGGCGGCGCAGGCCGCAGAGTTCGGTACGCCGATGATGCGCGCCATGATGCTGGAGTTCCCGGACGATCCGGGCTGCGATTATCTCGACCGCCAGTACATGCTGGGCGATTCCGTGATGGTTGCGCCGGTGTTCTCGGAGGCGGGCGACGTGCAGTTCTATCTGCCAGAAGGGCGCTGGACGCATCTACTCAGCAACCAGCAAGCGCAAGGTAGCCGCTGGCATAAAGAGAAGCATGATTTCCAGAGCCTGCCGGTGTACGTGCGTGACAATACGCTGTTAGCGCTGGGCAATAACGACCAGAAACCGGATTACGCGTGGCATGAAGGCACCGCCTTCCAGCTGTTTAATCTCGACGATGGGCGCGAGGCGCTTTGCGAAGTCCCGGCAGCAGACGGTTCGGTTATCTTCACGCTGAAAGTGCGTCGTGAAGGCAATACGCTGGCGGTGCAGTGCGAGGGTCAGGCAAAAGACTGGACGCTGTGTCTGCGCAATATCGGTAACGTGAAAGGCGTGAAACAAGGTAAGAGTGCTGCGGGCGAGCAGGGTGTGGTTGTTACGCCGGATTCGGCTGAGTCAGGTTTGGTTATCGAGCTTTAGTGAATGTGTCGGATGTCGCTAATGCTAATCCGACCTACGAAGAGCAGTTGTAGGGTGGATTAGCGTTAGCGACATCCACCGTTTTTTTATTTAACCCTTCATCCACACCCGCAGCCCATCCAGGAACATCTGCGTCGCCAGCATGACCAGCACCAGTCCCATCAGGCGTTCCAGTGCGTTCACGCCTTTCTCGCCCAGCAGGCGCAAGAACAGCGACGATTGCAGCAAAATTGCCACGGTGCCGCCCCAGGCCAGTAATAGCGCTATCACTAAATGACTCATTTGATTCGGATACTGGTGCGATAACAGCATTAACGTTGCCAGCAGCGTCGGCCCGGCAACCAGCGGAATAGCCAGCGGCACAATAAAGGGTTCTTCGCCCGCAGGCAGGCCAGAGGCGTTCCCTTCGTGGCTTGGGAAGATCATTTTAATCGCAATCAGGAACAAAATTATCCCGCCGGAAATCGACACGCTTTCTGTGCGCAGGTTAAGAAACGCGAGAATTTTTTCCCCGGCAAACAAGAAAATCAGCATGATGATCAGCGCAATAAGCAGCTCGCGGATCATGATGGCCCGGCGGCGCTTCGGCTCGGTATGCTTGAGCACTGACATAAAAATCGGCAGGTTTCCCAACGGGTCCATAATCAGGATTAACAGTACTGCCGCAGAAATGATTTCGGTCATGAATAGTGTTCTCTAATAAATAACGTGTTCATTGATAAGTTGTATTTCTAATAGCGCGCATATCATTGATTAATTTCACTTGCGACTTTGGCAGCATTTTGTAATGTGGGCAGTAATCTCAATTAATGTGCACAACGCAAACACCTCTGCAGGATTAGTCGCTATGAAAAATGTTGGTTTTATCGGTTGGCGCGGTATGGTCGGTTCCGTTCTCATGCAACGCATGGTTGAAGAACGCGATTTTGACGCCATTCGTCCGGTTTTCTTCTCCACTTCTCAGCTCGGCCTCGCGGCTCCGTCTTTTGCCGGCCAGAACAACGGCACGTTGCAGGACGCGTATGACCTGGAAGCGCTGAAGGCACTGGACATCATCATTACCTGCCAGGGCGGCGATTATACCAACGAAATCTATCCAAAGCTTCGTGAAAGCGGCTGGCAAGGTTACTGGATTGATGCGGCTTCTTCTCTGCGTATGAAAGATGATGCGATTATCATCCTCGACCCGGTAAACCAGCACGTTATTCAGGAAGGTCTGAACAATGGCGTGAAAACCTTTGTGGGCGGTAACTGCACCGTCAGCCTGATGCTGATGTCTCTCGGCGGCCTGTTCGCGAACGACCTGGTTGACTGGGTTTCCGTTGCGACTTACCAGGCGGCATCTGGCGGCGGTGCGCGTCATATGCGTGAACTGCTGACTCAAATGGGCCAACTGCATAGCCATGTTGCCAGCGAGCTGGCGGACCCGGCTTCTGCCATCCTGAACATCGAACGTAAAGTGACGGATCTGGCCCGTAGCGGCAGCCTGCCAACGGATAACTTTGGCGTGCCATTGGCTGGCAGCCTGATCCCATGGATCGACAAGCAGCTTGATAACGGCCAGACGCGCGAAGAGTGGAAAGGCCAGGCTGAAACCAACAAGATTCTGAATACCGGCACCGTCATTCCTGTTGATGGCTTGTGTGTCCGTGTTGGCGCACTGCGTTGCCACAGCCAGGCGTTCACCCTCAAAATGAAAAAAGATGTCTCTCTGCCAACTATCGAAGCGATGCTGGCCGCCCATAACGATTGGGTGAAAGTGGTGCCAAACGACCGCGATATCACACTGCGTGAACTGACGCCTGCGGCAGTCACCGGCACATTGACCACACCTGTCGGGCGTTTGCGTAAGCTGAACATGGGGCCGGAGTATCTTTCTGCCTTCACCGTTGGCGACCAGCTTTTGTGGGGTGCGGCGGAACCGTTACGTAGAATGTTGCGCTTGCTCGCATAATTACACTTACTCACCAAAGGGGCATTGCAGCCCCTTTTTTTATCACGTCATATACCCTTCATACTTCACGTTATGGATGTGTTGGTTGCACTCCGTCACCCCAGCCACTTACTTAAGTAAGCTCCTGGGGATTCCTGAGTTTACCGCCTTCCCATAACGTGAATTATTTGGGTATACATGAAGCGTATGACTTTAGTTCATTAATTTTCGGGAGCAAAACAGAGCGTTGGCTATGCTTTATTCAGGGCGATAAACCGCCATGAAAATTAGTTGGGCGGAACGGCTTGCAGGAAAACAATGTTATTGCCGTCCGTTAGGGTCAATGAATGACAAAAAACAGGACGAATGCCATGTCTGTTCATCCAGAAAAAGACGTGATAAATGCGCTAATTGCGGGTCATTTTGCCGATCCGTTTTCTCTGCTGGGAATGCATAAAACAGAAGCCGGGCTGGAAGTACGCGCCCTGTTACCCAACGCCACAGAAGTCTGGATTATCGACCCTAAAACCGGTGGGAAGGTCGGTAAATTAGAGTGTATTGATTCTCGCGGTTTCTTTTGCGGGGTTATTCCCCGACGTAAAAATCCTTTTCGTTACCAACTGGCTGTCGTCTGGCATGGCCATGAAAATCTGATTGATGATCCCTATCGCTTTGGGCCGCTAATTCAGGAAATGGATAGCTGGCTGTTGTCCGAAGGTACCCATTTACGCCCTTACGAAACGCTCGGCGCACACGCCGACACCATGGACGGCGTGACCGGAACGCGCTTCTCCGTTTGGGCACCTAACGCCCGCCGCGTCTCGGTTGTCGGGCAATTCAACTATTGGGATGGCCGTCGCCACCCGATGCGTTTGCGCCGTGAAAGCGGGATCTGGGAACTCTTTATTCCAGGTGCTCACCCTGGGCAGTTATATAAATTCGAGCTTATCGACACCGAAGGGCATCTGCGCCTGAAGGCTGACCCGTATGCGTTTGAGTCGCAAATGCGCCCGGAAACGGCGTCGCTGATTTGTGGCCTGCCAGAAAAAACCACGCTGAGCCCAGCGCGTCAACGCGCCAACGGCTTTGACCAGCCGATCTCAATTTACGAAGTGCATCTCGGTTCCTGGCGTCGTCATACCGACAATAATTTCTGGCTCAGCTATCGCGAACTGGCAGACCAACTGGTGCCGTACGTGAAAGAGATGGGCTTTACGCACCTCGAACTGCTGCCGATTAACGAACATCCGTTCGACGGCAGTTGGGGCTACCAGCCACAAGGGATGTATGCGCCGACGCGCCGCTTCGGTACGCGCGACGACTTCCGCTATTTCATTAATGCCGCACATGCTGCGGGCCTGAATGTGCTGCTGGACTGGGTTCCCGGGCATTTCCCGACGGACGACGCTGGCCTTGCGAAATTCGATGGCACCTCGCTTTATGAACACGGCGACCCGCGTGAGGGTTATCACCAGGACTGGAACACGCTGATTTATAACTATGGACGGCGTGAAGTCAGCAACTATCTGGTCGGTAACGGGCTGTACTGGATTGAGCGCTTCGGTATTGACGGTCTGCGCGTTGATGCGGTGGCATCAATGATTTATCGCGACTACAGCCGCCAGCCTGGAGAGTGGATACCGAACGATAAAGGCGGGCGCGAAAACCTCGAAGCTATCGAATTCCTGCGTAATACCAACCGTATTATCGGCGAGCAAACGCCGGGTGCGGTGACGATGGCGGAAGAGTCCACCGACTTTGCAGGCGTGTCGCGCCCGGCTTCAATGGGCGGCTTAGGTTTCTGGTTTAAATGGAACCTCGGCTGGATGCACGACACCCTCGACTATATGAAACTCGACCCGGTGCATCGCCAGTATCATCACAACAAAATGACCTTCGGCATGCTGTACAACAGCACCGAAAACTTCGTGCTGCCGTTGTCGCATGACGAAGTGGTCCACGGCAAAAAATCTATTCTTGACCGTATGCCGGGGGACGCGTGGCAGAAGTTTGCCAACCTGCGAGCTTACTACGGCTGGATGTGGGCATTCCCCGGCAAGAAATTGTTGTTCATGGGCAATGAATTCGCCCAGGGCCGCGAGTGGAACCACGACAGCAGTCTCGACTGGCATTTACTGGAAGGCGGCGATAACTGGCACCACGGCGTGAAACGCCTGGTCCGCGATTTAAACCACACTTATCGCCATCACGCTGCAATGCATGAGCTGGATTTCGACAGCTACGGTTTCGAATGGCTGGTGGTCGAAGACAACGTGAATTCGGTGTTTATCTTTGTGCGCCGCGACTCGAAGGGCAATGAAATTATTGTTGCCAGTAACTTTACCCCGGTGCCGCGTTACAACTATCGCTTTGGCATTAACCAGCCAGGCCGCTGGCGCGAAGAGCTGAACACGGACTCGATGCACTATCACGGCAGTAACGCCGGGAACAGTGGCGCGGTGCACAGCGATGAGATCCCAAGCCACGGTCGCGAGCACTCCCTGAGTCTGACCCTGCCGCCACTTTCCACTATTTGGTTGGTAAGGGAGGCTGAATGACACAACTCACTGCCGGAAACTCCGCGCCTTACGGCTCGTTTTATGATGGAAAAGGGGTGAACTTCACCCTGTTTTCCGCAAATGCTCATAAAGTCGAACTATGCGTGTTCGACGAACACGGTCACGAGCAACGTTACGATTTGCCGGTGCGAACCGGAGATATCTGGCACGGTTATTTGCCTAATGCCAAACCCGGTTTGAAGTACGGCTACCGCGTGCATGGGCCGTGGGAACCGCATAACGGCCATCGTTTTAACCCGGCAAAATTGTTACTCGACCCTTGCGCCCGCGTGGTGGTGGGTGGGGTTGAGCATCATCCCCATTTGCATGGCGGTTATGACGAACCGAATCTGGAAGACAGCGCCCCGCATATGGCGAAATGCGTGGTGGTGCAGGATAAGTTTGACTGGGAAGACGATGAACATCCGCGCACTGCGTGGGGCGATACCGTTATTTACGAAGCTCACGTGCGCGGCCTGACGCTGCTTCACCCAGGTATTCCCGAAGAACTGCGCGGAACTTACGCTGCACTTGGCCATCCGGTGATGATTAACTACTTCAAACGACTGGGGATTACGGCGCTGGAGCTGTTGCCGGTGGCGCATTTTGTTAGCGAGCCGCGCGTTTCACACCTCGGACTGAGCAACTACTGGGGCTACAACCCACGCTCTATCTATGCCGTCGAAGGTTATTACGCGGTGAATCACGATCCGCTCAGTGCCGCCAATGAGTTACGTGGCGCGATTAAAGCGTTACACAGCGCGGGTATCGAGGTGATTCTCGACATTGTGCTCAACCACAGCGCGGAACTGGATCGCGATGGCCCGACCCTCTCACTAAGCGGAATCGATAACCGTAGCTATTATTGGTTAATGGAGAATGGCGATTACCAGAACTGGACGGGTTGCGGTAATACGTTGAATTTGAGTACGCCAGGCGTGGTCGCCCAGGTTGTGGATTGCCTGCGCTACTGGGTTGATAGCCTGCATGTTGACGGCTTCCGTTTTGATTTGGCGTCGATCATGGGGCGCACGCCGGAGTTTCGCCAGGATGCACCGCTATTTGAAGCCATCAAAAACGATCCGGTGTTGTCGCAAATAAAACTGATTGCTGAACCCTGGGATATTGGCCCGGGCGGTTATCAGGTCGGCAATTATCCGCCGTTATTTGCGGAATGGAATGACCATTTTCGTGATGGCATGCGGCGTTTCTGGCTGCGACAAGATCTATCGTTAGGAGGATTCGCGTGCCGCTTTGCCGGTTCGAGCGATGTGTATCGTCGAGGCGAGCGTAAACCTTCAACCAGCATCAATTTAATCACGGCGCATGATGGTTTCACGCTGCGTGACTGTGTCAGCTTCAATCAAAAACACAATGAAGCAAACGGCGAAGATAACCGTGATGGCACCAACAATAACTACAGTAACAATTACGGCTTCGAAGGGCTGGAAGCCTCGTTATATATCAAAGAACGGCGGCGCGACAGTGTTCACGCCTTGCTGACATTGTTACTGCTTTCCCAGGGTACGCCGATGCTTTTGGCCGGTGACGAACATGGTCACAGCCAGCACGGTAATAACAACGCTTATTGCCAGGATAACCAACTGACATGGCTTGACTGGGAGCATTGTAACGATGGCTTAACCACATTTACCGCGGCATTGATTCATCTACGCAAGACGATTCCGGCGCTAACCCAGAATGTCTGGTGGGAGGACGGTGATGGCAATGTTCGCTGGTGGAATAAAGAGGCTCAGCCTCTGAGTGCTGACGAGTGGGAAAACGGCGTTCATCGCCTGCAAATCCAGCTTTCAGAACGTTGGCTTATTACGATTAACGCTACCGAAGAAGTGGCCGACATCGTATTACCCGAAGGGGAATGGCGCGCCATTCCTCCGTTTGCCGGCGAAGACAACCCGGTGGTGATGGCTGTATGGCATGGTCCGGCGCACGGAGTCTGCGTATTCCAGAAGTCATAAAAAAGGAGTCAGTCATGGTTAGGCTTGATAAGAACGATCCTCTGATGTTGGCAAGACAACTGCCAAATAAATCTGTCGCCCTGATTCTGGCTGGTGGGCGCGGTACCCGATTGAAAGATTTAACCTCTACACGCGCCAAGCCTGCCGTTCACTTTGGTGGCAAGTTCCGAATCATTGATTTCGCGCTGTCGAATTGCATTAACTCGGGTATTCGCCGCATCGGCGTTATCACCCAATATCAGTCACATACGCTGGTGCAGCATATTCAGCGCGGCTGGTCGTTTTTCAGCGAGGAGATGAACGAATTTGTCGATTTGCTCCCGGCGCAGCAGCGGGTACACGGTGAAAACTGGTATCGCGGTACGGCGGATGCGGTGACGCAAAACCTCGACATTATTCGCCGCTACAAGGCGGAGTATGTGGTTATCCTCGCGGGCGATCACATCTACAAGCAAGATTATTCACGCATGTTGATTGACCACGTGGAGAAAGGGGCGCGTTGTACGGTGGCATGTATGCCAGTGCCGCTGCACGAAGCTTCGGCCTTTGGCGTGATGGCGGTGGATAGCGAAGAGAAAATTATCGAGTTCGTGGAAAAACCGGCCAACCCGCCGTCGATGCCAGGCGACGACAGCAAAGCGCTCGCCAGCATGGGGATCTACGTTTTCGATGCAGATTATCTCTACGAACTGCTGGAAGCCGACGACAAAGACGAAAACTCAAGCCATGACTTCGGGAAAGATATTATTCCGTACGTCATGAAATCCGGCTCGGCCTTCGCCCATCCATTCCCGCTTTCTTGCGTGCAGTCTGACCCTGATGCCGAGCCATACTGGCGCGATGTCGGGACGCTGGAAGCCTACTGGAAAGCCAACCTCGACCTCGCTTCGGTAACGCCGGAACTGGATATGTACGACCAGGAATGGCCGATCCGTACTCATATGGAACCGTTGCCTCCGGCGAAATTTGTGCAAGACCGTTCGGGCAGTCACGGCATGACGCTGAACTCGTTGGTTTCTGGCGGCTGCATTATTTCCGGTTCGGTGGTGGTTCAGTCGGTGTTGTTCCCGAGAGTGCGCGTTAATTCGTTTTGCAACATTGATTCTTCAGTATTGCTGCCGGATGTCATTGTCGGGCGCTCCTGCCGTTTACGCCGTTGCATTATCGACCGCGCCTGCGTCATTCCTGAAGGCATGGTAGTGGGGGAAAACGCTGAGGAAGATGCACGCCGTTTCTACCGTTCCGAAGAAGGTATTGTGCTGGTGACACGGGAAATGCTGGCCAAATTGCCAGGTTAGGATTGACCTACGCGCAGCAGGGGCTGCGCGTTGTAATTTTATCGTTTGGCGTTTGATTTTTTACGCCACGACTTTCCATACGGGAGCGATAATGCAGGTCTTACATGTATGTTCTGAAATGTTTCCACTGCTAAAAACGGGTGGTCTGGCAGATGTGCTTGGCGCTCTACCGGCGGCACAAATTGCAGGAGGTGTTGAGACGAGAGTCCTGCTGCCTGCATTCCCGGATATCCGTCGTGGCATTGTTGATGCGCAGGTTGTCGCACATCGTGACACCTTCGCGGGTCATATGACTTTGTTATATGGCCACTTCAACGGCGTGGGGATTTACCTGATTGACGCTCCACATTTATACGAACGCCCAGGCAGCCCGTATCACGATACTAACCAGTTCGCTTACACCGATAACGTGCACCGTTTTGCATTGCTCGGATGGGTCGGCGCTGAGATGGCATGTGGTCTGGATCCCTTCTGGCACCCGGATATTGTGCATGCACATGACTGGCATGCGGGCCTGGTACCAGCGTATCTCGAGGCTCGTGGTCGCCCGGCAAAGTCGGTATTTACCGTTCACAACCTGGCTTACCAGGGGCTGTTTTACGCCCATCATATGAATGAAATTGACCTGCCATGGTCGTTCTACAACATGAACGGCCTGGAGTTTAACGGTCAAATTTCGTACTTGAAAGCTGGCCTTTACTATGCTGATCATATTACGGCGGTCAGCCCGACGTATGCCCGTGAGATAACCGAGCCACAATTTGCCTACGGCATGGAAGGGCTGTTGCGCCAGCGCCACCGCGAGGGACGGCTGTCCGGCATTCTTAACGGCGTGGACGAAAAAATTTGGGACCCGGCACATGACTTGCTTCTGGCTTCGCGTTACACCCGCGACACGCTGGAAGAAAAAGCCGAGAACAAGCGTCAGTTGCAGGTGGCGATGGGACTGAAGGTTAACGACAAAGCGCCGCTGTTTGCGGTAGTGAGCCGTTTGACCAGCCAGAAAGGTTTGGATTTGGTGCTTGAAGCGTTGCCGGGATTGCTCGAGCAAGGCGGGCAACTGGCATTGCTGGGCGCGGGTGATACCGTCATGCAGGAAGGTTTCCTGGCGGCGGCAGCTGAGCACCCTGGGCAAGTTGGGGTTCAAATCGGTTATCACGAAGCGTTCTCGCACCGCATTATGGGGGGCGCAGATGTGATTCTGGTGCCGAGCCGTTTTGAGCCTTGTGGTTTAACGCAATTGTATGGTTTGAAGTACGGCACTTTGCCGCTGGTGCGGCGTACGGGTGGGCTTGCAGACACCGTATCTGACAGCTCGCTAGAAAACCTGGCTGACGGTATCGCCAGTGGATTCGTGTTTGAAGACAGTAATGCCTGGTCGCTGCTAAGAGCGATTCGGCGTGCCTTCGTGTTGTGGTCTCGCCCTTCGCTGTGGCGGTTTGTTCAGCGTCAGGCTATGGGCATGGATTTTAGCTGGCAGGTAGCGGCGCATTCCTACCGCGACTTGTACCAACGTTTGCTGTAGACATCCACCAGGAATCACTGATATGAACGCACCCTTTTCCTATGCTTCACCGACGCTCAGTATTGAGGCGTTAAAGCACTCAATAGCTTATAAACTGATGTTTACGGTTGGGAAAGACCCTGCCATTGCGAACAAGCATGAGTGGCTCAACGCCACATTATTTGCCGTTCGTGACCGGTTGGTAGAACGCTGGCTGCGTTCAAACCGTGCTCAGCTTTCCCAGGAAGTTCGCCAGGTTTACTATCTGTCGATGGAGTTTTTGATTGGCCGCACTCTTTCTAACGCACTGCTTTCATTAGGCATTTATGAAGATGTCAAAAATGCGCTGGAAGAGATGGGGCTTGATCTCGAAGAGTTGATTGACGAAGAGAACGACCCCGGCCTCGGCAATGGCGGGTTAGGTCGTCTCGCCGCCTGTTTCCTCGATTCAATGGCAACGCTTGGTTTGCCTGGCCGCGGTTACGGTATTCGCTACGACTACGGCATGTTTAAACAAAATATCGTTGATGGCCGCCAGAAAGAGTCCCCGGATTATTGGCTCGAATACGGTAATCCTTGGGAATTTAAACGCCACAATACGCGCTACAAAGTGCGTTTTGGCGGGCGTGTGCAAATGGAAGCGAAGAAATTCCGCTGGGTAGAAACCGAAGAGATTTTGGCGGTGGCGTATGACCAGATAATCCCTGGCTACGACACTGATGCGACTAACACGCTGCGCCTGTGGAATGCGCAGGCGAGTAGCGAAATCAACCTGGGTAAATTTAACCAGGGCGATTATTTCGCTGCGGTAGAAGATAAGAACCATTCGGAAAACGTCTCCCGCGTACTTTACCCGGATGACTCAACCTATTCAGGCCGGGAACTGCGTTTGCGTCAGGAATATTTCCTCGTCTCCTCCACCGTGCAGGATATTCTCAGCCGCCATTACCAGTTGCATAAAACCTACGACAATCTGGCGGATAAAATCGCCATTCACCTTAACGACACGCACCCGGTGTTGGCGATCCCTGAACTGATGCGTTTGCTCATCGACGAGCATAAATTCACCTGGGAAGATGCGTTTGAAGTCACCTGCCAGGTGTTCTCGTACACCAACCACACGCTGATGAGCGAGGCGCTGGAAACCTGGCCGGTAGACATGTTAGGTAAAATTCTGCCGCGCCACTTGCAGATAATCTTTGAGATTAACGACTACTTCCTGAAAACCTTGCAGGAGCAGTATCCGAACGATACCGGCCTGCTGGGGCGCACCTCGATTATTGATGAATCGAACGGGCGTAAAGTCCGTATGGCGTGGCTTGCGGTGGTCGCCAGCCATAAAGTGAACGGCGTTTCTGAGCTGCACTCCAACCTGATGGTGCAGTCGCTGTTTGCTGATTTCGCTGCGATCTTCCCGATGCGTTTTTGCAATAAAACCAATGGTGTTACGCCGCGCCGCTGGCTGGCACTGGCGAACCCGCCGCTTTCAGAAGTGCTGGATGAAAATATCGGCCGCACCTGGCGTACCGATCTCAGCCAACTGAACGATCTGAAGCAGCATATTGATTACCCGACGGTGCATCAGGATGTTCGCAAGGCGAAGCTGGCCAACAAGAAGCGCCTGGCAAGTTACATCGGCCAGCAGCTCAATGTGGTGGTGAACCCGAACGCGTTATTTGATGTGCAAATCAAACGTATTCACGAGTACAAACGCCAGCTGATGAACGTGCTGCACGTGATTACGCGCTACAACCGCATCAAGGCCGATCCGACAGCAGATTGGGTGCCGCGCGTGAATATCTTCGCCGGTAAAGCGGCGTCAGCGTATTACATGGCGAAGCACATCATTCATCTCATCAATGATGTGGCGACGGTGATCAATAACGATCCGGTAGTGAAAGATCGTTTAAAAGTCGTATTCATCCCGAACTACAGCGTTAGCCTGGCGCAGATCATTATTCCGGCGGCGGATCTCTCCGAGCAGATTTCGCTGGCGGGAACGGAGGCTTCCGGCACTAGTAACATGAAGTTTGGTTTGAACGGTGCGCTGACTATCGGCACGCTCGATGGTGCAAACGTCGAAATGCTGGAGCACGTTGGCGCGGATAATATCTTTATCTTCGGGAATACGGCGGAAGAGGTCGAAACGCTGCGGCGTAAAGGCTATAAGCCGCGTGAATATTACGAGCAAGATGAAGAGCTGCATCAGGTGCTGACGCAAATCGGTACCGGGGCATTCAGCCCGGATGAGCCGACGCGCTACCGTGACCTACTGGATTCACTGATTAACTTTGGTGACCACTATCAGGTGCTGGCAGATTACCGCAGCTATGTGGATTGCCAGGACAGGGTAGATGAGTTGTATCGCCAACCGGAAGAGTGGACGATTCGCACTATGCACAATATCGCCAACATGGGTTATTTCTCGTCTGACAGGACGATTCAGGAATACGCCGATGAGATTTGGCATATTAAGCCGGTGAGATTGTAATTACTCCCCTCACCCTAACCCTCTCCCCAAAGGGGCGAGGGGACTAGCCCTGTATTCCCCCTCTCCCTCAGGGAGAGGGCCGGGGTCAGGGTTGTTTTCAAGCAAATATCAGCACAACTCCAGTTGCACGTTATTCTCGGCAATCACCTGCATCACGCCTGCGGGCGGCATCATATCGGTATAAACCTGGTCGACAAGGCTAATACTGCCAAGATTCACCATTGCATTACGGCCAAATTTAGAGTGATCCACCACCAGCATGACGCAGCGCGAGTTTTCAATAATCGCGCGTTTGGTGCGAACTTCGTGGTAATCAAATTCCAGCAGCGAGCCGTCGCCGTCGATGCCGCTGATCCCCAGAATGCCGAAATCCAACCTGAACTGAGAGATAAAATCGAGCGTCGCTTCGCCGATAATTCCGCCGTCGCGGCTGCGTAACTCGCCGCCTGCCAGAATAATGCGGAAATCTTCTTTAACTTTGAGTGTATTCGCCACGTTCAGGTTGTTGGTCACGACGCGCAAATTGCTGTGGTTTAGCAACGCATGAGCGACCGCTTCTGGTGTGGTGCCGATATCAATAAACAGCGTCGCGCCATTTGGGATTTGGCTGGCAACTTTTTGCGCGATGCGCTCTTTTTCCGCCGTTTGAGTCGCTTTGCGGTCATGCCACGGTGTGTTCACAGAACTTGAAGGCAGTGCCGCGCCTCCGTGGTGACGCATGATCAGGTTCTGGTCAGCCAGATCGTTGAGATCGCGGCGAATGGTTTGCGGGCTAACCGCAAACTGCTCAACCAGCTCTTCTGTGCTGACATAACCCTGTTTTTTAACCAGTTCGACAATCGCATCATGACGTTGTGTTTGCTTCACGCTGTTTTATTCTCCTGAAATGCTATGTTCGTTTTCGCGCATGCATTGTATCAACCAGCGCCATCGCCAGGCCAACAACCAGGCCGGTGATGTGTGCAGCGTTGGCGATAGACATTCCTAAAACATCGAAAAATCCTATCACAATCCACAATACCGCAAAGGCTAACAGGCCGCGCTGCATGTAGATGCCGCTGTCGGGGTCACGTTCGCCACGCAGCCAGACATAACCCATTAATGCGTATACCACACCGGATAAGCCACCAAACAGCGGGCCGCCGAATTTCGCCTGCACGAAACCGCTCAGAAGCGCTGAAACGAGCGTCAACGTAATGAGTTTACCGCTGCCGAGGCGCTTTTCTACCGGGCCGCCGAGATACCACCACCACAGCAAGTTAAACGCGATATGCATAATAGAAAAGTGCATCAACGCGTGGCTGAAGTAGCGCCACAGCTCGTAGTGCAAACTCTCTTTATACGGCCAGGCTAACCAGGTCATGACGGCACGATCGCCCATCACCTGCATCATCAGGTAAACCAGCACGCAGGCAGCCATAATCACCATAGTGAATGGCCCGGCTTTCTGAGTAATGGTGGCGAGGAAAGGGTAGCGCTGGTACTGCAAGCCGCTGCCGGTGTGGCCCGTGTTCCAGCTTGCCGCCAGATAACGTGCATCACCGGGATTCGCGAGGAACTGTTCAAGCTCGGCACGGACATGGGATTCCTGGCTGTCGTTCGCCAGCCAGATATCACTTTGCTCATGCCGTTGAATCGTGAGGATAATCCCCTGCGTCGCCATATAGTCGACAAATGCCTGCGCGACTCGCGGGTTGGCAAACGAGGTAATCATGATCATAAGGTTTCAACTAAATCCGTATAAAAAAAATGATTATACCTGCAACGCCACCATTTCCTGACGACTTAAGACGCGCCGTGTTCGACTTCTGCCGGGAAATGGCGATGCCATGCGTCAAAACCACCGTCGACGCTATACACCTGATCGTAACCTTGTTGCAGCAGATATTGCGCCGCACCTTTGCTGCTATTGCCGTGATAGCACATCACCATCACTGGCGTTTCAAAATCGGTTTGCTGCATAAAGGCAACCAAACGATCGTTAGTCAGATGAAACGCGCCCGGCGTGTGGCCCATCGCAAAGCTCTGCGGATCGCGGATATCAACTAATACAGCCAGGTTGTGCTGCAACTTCTGGTGCGCTTCTTCCACACCAATACACTCAAACGTTTCCATGGATTTGCTCGTAATTTTATTAAATTGGCTTACGCCATATTAAGGGAATCTGCCCTCTGGCCGCTGATATTAACGCCATTATGTTATCCATATCACGCAGTAATGTTTTTTTTTCGTTACAAACCGCGCGTAGTCTTGCTAGTATGAGCGATAACGAACATATTTGAACTTTAACGAAAGCGTGTGAGGGCAACATGGAAACTAAAGATCTGATTGTGATTGGCGGAGGAATTAACGGGGCAGGTATCGCCGCTGACGCTGCAGGCCGTGGTTTATCCGTGTTGATGCTTGAAGCTCAGGACTTAGCCAGCGCCACCTCGTCGCAAAGCTCGAAGCTTATCCACGGCGGCCTACGCTACCTTGAGCATTACGAGTTCCGCCTGGTGAGTGAAGCACTTGCCGAGCGCGAAGTGCTGCTGAACATGGCTCCGCACATTGCCTTCCCGATGCGCTTTCGTTTGCCGCACCGCCCGCATTTACGCCCGGCGTGGATGATTCGTATCGGTTTGTTTATGTACGATCATTTGGGTAAACGCACCAGTTTACCGGCGTCTACCGGTTTGCGTTTTGGCGCAGATTCAGTGCTAAAACCGAATATCGTGCGCGGTTTCGAATATTCTGACTGCTGGGTAGACGATGCTCGCCTGGTTCTGGCGAACGCGCAGATGGTGACGCGCGAAGGCGGCGAGGTGAAAACGCGTACCCGCGCCACTCGTGCGCGTCGCGAAAACGGCCTGTGGGTTGTGGAAGCGCAGGATATTGATACCGGTGAAACCTTTACCTGGCGTGCTCGTGGCCTGGTGAATGCTACCGGCCCGTGGGTGAAAAACTTCTTTGACGATGGCCTGCAATTGCCTTCGCCATATGGCATCCGCCTGATCAAAGGCAGCCATATCGTGGTGCCGCGCGTGCACAACCAGAAGCAGGCATACATTCTGCAAAACGAAGATAAGCGAATTGTGTTCGTCATTCCGTGGATGGATGAGTTCTCTATTATTGGCACTACCGATGTGGAATATAAGGGCGATCCGAAAGATGTTCACATTGATGATAACGAAATCAACTACCTGCTGAATGCCTATAACGCGCATTTTAAAAAGACGCTGAGCCGCGAAGATATCGTCTGGACATACTCCGGCGTGCGCCCACTTTGCGATGATGAATCTGATTCACCGCAGGCAATTACGCGTGATTACACGCTCGATATCCATGACGAGCAGGGCAAAGCGCCGCTGTTGTCGGTATTTGGCGGCAAGCTGACAACCTACCGTAAACTGGCTGAACATGCGCTGGAAAAACTGAAAGGTTATTACCCAAAAATGGGGCCAGCCTGGACAAAAGGCAGCACCTTACCCGGTGGTGATATTCAGGGCGATCGCGATGATTACGCGGCACAGCTGCGCCGCCGTTATACCTTCCTGACCGAAAGCCTGGCCCGCCGTTTCTCACGCACTTACGGTAGCAATAGCGATTTGATTCTGGCAGGAAAGACCAGCATTGGCGATTTAGGCGAAGATTTCGGACACGAGTTTTTTGAAGCAGAATTGCGTTACCTGGTGGAACACGAGTGGGTGCGTAGCGTTGATGATGCCATCTGGCGTCGTACCAAATTAGGGATGTGGCTTACGAAAGAGCAGCAGGAGCGAGTCGCGCAATGGCTGGGAAAGCGTAACGGTAAGGCGCATTTGTCATTAGCGTCGTGAGTCGGTAGCCCTCACCCCGACCCTCTCCCCAGGAGAGGGAGAAAACCGTTCTATACCCTCTCCTTCAGGGAGAGGGCTAGGGTGAGGGTAATTTAAACCCCGTAGCCCATCATCTTCAGTAATTTCTGCGCATGCTGCACCGCATCCTGGCGGTGCGCGACGCCCAACTTCTGATACAAATTACGAATATGCGTTTTAATCGTGGTGGCTGCGACATCCAGTTCACCCGCGATTTGCTCATTGCTGTAACCTGAATAAATCAGGCCTAAAACTTGCCATTCGCGCTGAGTCAAAGGGCTGGTGCGGATTAATTCCGGCACTTCAGGGTGATTCAATAAACGGTTAACAAAGTTTTCGTCGAAGTGGGCGAACTTATGGCGATGGTGCTGGTTAATCTCACGCAAAATACGCTGCGCGCGATGCTGATCTAATTCAGGTAGAGTGTTGAGCTGAATTAACTGGCGCAACTGCTGCGCCATCGCTTCCCCTTCAATCACAAAGTGACTGATAAACCCGGTGCGGTTCGCCAGCGCCAACGCTTCCAGCAGCACGCGCTGGGCATCGCTTTTACGCCCGGCTTGCCAGTAAAGCTGGTTCAGCAGTAGCAAGTTGCGGTTGAGGTCGCTCATTAAACGCAGGCTGCGGGCGTTTTCGTTTAACTCTTCGAGCACCATTTCAGCCGGTTCGAAATCACTCAGCAAAATTTGTGCGCGGGCAATATTACGCCACTGGCTTTGCAGGAAATGGTTGTTGGCAAATTCTGGCTTCGGCGTCAGACGCAGCCAGTTGGCAGCAGATTTTTTATCTCCCGTCATTTGCCAGTAAATCACCCGGACTTTGTCAGCGTTAGAAACCCAGTCGCTATGGAATGCACCGTTACCGAGTAAGTTTTCTAGTCGGTTCAGGTGATTACGTGCGTTATCTAAATCGCCTCGCGCCAGCGAACATTGCACTAATAGCGCCAGGCACTGTAATTGCTGTTGCGGCTGGTAGCCGGAAAGCACTTCCAGACCCCTGCGCGTTGTCGCTTCGGCTTCATCCAGCCGCGACCACGCCCACAGTAGCTGCGCACGAATACGCAGTAAAAACTCATGCAGCGGAAGTTGCTCAAGGTGTTGCTCTTCGATAAGCGCAAAGGCTTTTTCCTGGGATTCCCAGGCCGATTGCAGGAACCCCTGTGCCAGCAGAATTTCACTTTGCTGGCATAAACCCCATAACGCGTAGTGCCACATGTCATGACGGCGGGCCATTTGTTCCGTTTGCTGCATCACGGACAACGATTTGGTCAGCTCACCTTTGCAATGCAGCACTTCGCCGTGGACGGAGGTGGCAACAATGCGGCTATAAAAACTGGCAAGCGGCAGCGTGTCGAGGGCAATCATCGCCAGGCGTTCGGCTTCATCAGGATTACCATCGTTAATGGCAACCTGAGCGCGTAACGCATTGAATTCACCGTGCATGGTGTCGTCCATCACGACATTCATTTCTTGCTCGGCACGGGCCAGCAGCGTGTTCACTTCGCTGTAGCGGTGCTGGCTTTGCATCAACCATGCTTGCAGGAGGACAAGTTTTGGATTTTCCAGCAAACTTTCCCACGGCAGCGCTTTTAACGATTCTTCCAGCAGCGTGAGTTCGCTGTGGTTAAACAACGCCCAGGCATGATTGAGGAGGATATCGCGCAGCAAAGTTGCATCGCCTGCGGCCAGCGCGTGGTGAATAGCTTCGCTCGGGAAGCCTTGCGCCATCCAGCTTTCGGCTGCGGCGCGATGGATATCCGGCAATTCAGTCGCCAGTTCCCACTGGCAACGCTGGCGCAAGAAATTGCCAAACAGCGGGTGGAAACGGAACCACTCACCGCTGTCGTCCATACGCTGAATAAACAAACCCTGGCGCTCGGTTTCTTCCAGTCGCATCTGGCCATTTTCTTCGCCGGTGACGCGCACAATCAGCGCATCGTTCATGGAACGCAGAATCGAGCTGCGCAGCAGGAAATTACGGGTTTGCGCATCGACATTATCCAGCACTTCATCGGCCAGATAGTCAGACAAGTGGCTGGCGTTAATACCCGAAAGACGGCGCGCGGAATGATGTGCCGAAGAGTTACTGTTCTGCCTGGCGGAAAGCGCGATGAGTTGCAGCGCAGTCGCCCATCCTGCGACGTCGTCACACAGACTGTTGCTGTCGACGTGTTCGAGGGGGGAGTTCAGACGATGGTCGAAAAACAGCTTCGCTTCGTGGTGAGTAAACGCAAGCTGTTGGCTACCGATTTCCAGCAACTGATCGCGCACGCGTAAGTTAGCGATACCCAACTGCGGCAAATTGCGTGACAGCACCACCAGAGTCAGGTTTTCTGGCTGGTGGCGGATGAAAAAGCGCATCGCTTCATGAATGACAGGGTTAGTTATTAGATGGTAATCATCAATGACTAAAAATAGCGGACGATGCCATTCCACCATTTCAATAAATAGCTGGGCGAATAACGCCGTCAGGCTCGAATACTGGCGTTTTTGTACCATCACTTCGCTGGTAACACAGTGACCAGCCGTTGCTTGCTGAATTGCCGCTATCAAATAGCTGGCAAAACGTTCTTGTTGGTTATCGCCTTCATCAAGGGAGTACCAACCGAGTTCATTCTTCCCTGCCGCCCACTGCGAAACTAGCGTTGTTTTTCCATAGCCCGCCGGGCTGGTTATCAGTGCCAGTCGATAGTTATTGGCTGTTGATAATTTCAACAACAGACGGTCGCGGACCACTGTATTTTCCAGACGAACTGGACGACTTAATTTGGAGGGGATCAGCATGGTCAATCACTTCACTGTGTATGAGATATGTACGAATGTGATTTTTTTTACGCTTCGTAATTAATACTTACTACAAAGTCGTTCAGATTGAGGGTGATTGCAAGATTGTTCAGGGTTTCAGACGTTGTAAGTTGCTCCTGCTCACAAATCTATTCATTAGTTGAATCCATCTGTAATAGTTACTGTCGGACATGGAGAAGTCAGGACTGGTGGGCATTCCTGGCAAGAGCACCTAACTTTAAGTGGCGGCGATCACATTTTCAGCTACTCCCCGCTACTCCTCCCTCCGTAATCCCCCTCAGGAGGAGGAATTAGCCCAGGGCACCCGGCACACTAGCGGGTAATGAAATTAGAACCTCACAGGACCCGAGTCACTATGTCACAGACGACCTTCAATAAAGCACAATTTCAGGCTGCACTGACACGTCAGTGGCAGCGTTATGGGCTGCATTCCGCCTCCGAAATGACTCAGCAACAATGGTGGCACGCCGTCAGCGGTGCGCTGGCAGAACTGCTGGCTGCTCAGCCTGTTGCGAAACCAGAGAAGAAACAGCGCCACGTAAACTACATCTCAATGGAATTCCTGATTGGCCGCCTGACGGGCAATAACTTGCTGAACCTCGGCTGGTATCAGGACGTGGCTGACGAACTCAAAGCGTTTGATATCAATCTTACTGACCTGCTGGAAGAAGAAACTGACCCGGCATTGGGGAACGGCGGGTTAGGGCGTCTTGCGGCGTGCTTCCTGGATTCCATGGCTACGGTTGGGCAATCGGCGATTGGTTACGGCCTGAATTACCAGTACGGCCTGTTCCGCCAGTCCTTCCAGGATGGTCATCAAATGGAAGCGCCTGATGACTGGAAGCGCGGAAGCTATCCGTGGTTCCAGCATAACTCGGCACTCGACGTGCAGGTTGGCGTCGGTGGTAAAGTGATTAAAGACGGCAAAACCGTGCGCTGGGAACCGGCGTTTATTTTCCACGGTGAAGCCTGGGATTTACCGGTGCTTGGCTACCGTAACGGCGTGGCGCAACCGCTGCGTTTGTGGCAGGCAAAGCACGCACATCCGTTTGATTTAACTAAATTCAACGACGGCGATTTCCTGAAAGCAGAACAACAGGGTATCGACGCCGAAAAACTGACGAAAGTGCTCTACCCGAACGATAACCATCTGAACGGTAAGAAGTTGCGTTTGATGCAGCAGTACTTCCAGTGTGCATGCTCGGTGGGCGATATTTTACGCCGCCACCATCTGGCGGGTCGTAAGATTTCTGAGCTGGCCGATTACGAAGTTATTCAGCTTAACGACACGCACCCGACTATTGCCATTCCAGAACTGCTGCGCGTGCTGATCGACGAGCACCAGATGAGCTGGGACGATGCATGGGCCATCACCAGCAAAACCTTCGCCTACACCAACCACACGTTGATGCCTGAAGCGCTGGAGTGCTGGGACGAGAAGCTGGTGAAGGCGCTGTTGCCGCGACACATGCAGATTATCAATGAGATCAACGCTCGCTTTAAAAAGCTGGTGGACAAAACCTGGCCGGGCGATGAAGCCGTGTGGGCAAAACTGGCGGTGGTTCACGACAAACAAGTTCGCATGGCGAACATGTGCGTGGTGAGTGGCTTCGCGGTAAACGGTGTGGCAGCGCTGCACTCCGATTTAGTGGTGAAAGATTTGTTCCCGGAATATCACCAACTGTGGCCGAACAAATTCCATAACGTTACCAACGGCATCACGCCGCGCCGCTGGATTAAACAATGCAACCCGACATTGGCTGCTCTGCTTGATAAGAAATTGAAGAAAGAGTGGGCTAACGATCTGGATGTGCTCGAAGGGCTGGAAAAATATGCCGACGACGCAAAATTCCGCAAAGAATACCGCGACATCAAATACCAGAACAAAGTGAAACTGGCGGCGTTCGTCAAAGCTCGCACCGGCATTATCATCAGCCCGGATGCGCTGTTCGACGTGCAAATCAAACGCCTGCACGAATACAAACGCCAGCACCTGAACCTGCTGCATATTCTCGCGCAGTATAAAGAAATCCGCGAAAATCCGACGGCTGACCGCGTGCCACGCGTGTATCTGTTCGGTGCTAAAGCCGCACCGGGCTACTACCTTGCGAAAAACATTATCTTTGCGATCAACAAAGTGGCGCACGCAATCAATAACGATCCGGTGGTTGGCGACAAGTTGAAAGTGGTGTTCCTGCCGGACTACTGCGTTTCTGCGGCGGAAGTGATGATCCCGGCGGCTGATATTTCCGAGCAAATCTCTACCGCAGGTAAAGAAGCATCCGGCACCGGCAACATGAAACTGGCACTTAACGGCGCGTTGACGGTCGGCACGCTGGATGGTGCGAACGTCGAAATCGCCGAGAAAGTGGGCGAGGAAAACATCTTTATCTTCGGCCACACCGTGGAAGAAGTAAAAGCGCTGAAAGCCAAAGGCTACGACCCGGTGAAATGGCGCAAGAAAGATAAAGCGCTGGATGACGTGCTCAAAGAGCTTGAGAAAGGTATTTACGCCGACGGCGATAAACACGCGTTCGACCAGATGCTGCACAGCATCGGCAAACAAGGCGGCGACCCGTATTTGGTGATGGCAGATTTTACCGCTTATGCGCAAGCGCAAAAATTGGCGGATGCACTGTATCTCGACCAGGAAGCATGGACTCGCGCTGCGATTCTGAACACGGCGCGTTGCGGCATGTTTAGCTCCGATCGCTCTATCCGTGATTATCAGCAACGCATCTGGCAGGCAAAACGCTAAGGGAACGCGATGGACAGCAAACGTCTTGATAACGCCGCCCTCGAGGCGGGAATTAGCCCCAACTACATTAACGCCCACGGCAAACCGCAGGCCATTCCTGCGGATACCAAGCAGCGTTTGCTGGAAGCCATGAGCCGTCCCACCGCCGTGAAAAAGGTGGCGGTGACGCCAGTGGCAAATGTACTGGTGTTCACTTCGGGCACCCGCATGGCGACAATGCTGGAAGGCAACGGCGATTACAACTGGCAGTTAACCACCGAAGACGGTAAGCAACATAAAGGGCATGCGCTGGCGGGTAAAAAACTGACGCTGCCCGCCGCGCTGCCGGAAGGCTATCACGACCTCACGGTCAGCCAGAATGAACACCACTGGCAATGCCGCGTTATTGTGGCGCCGAAACGTTGTTACGAATCCGCGGCACTTCTGCGTGATGAAAAGCTATGGGGCGCGTGTGTACAGCTTTACACACTGCGTTCGGCACATAACTGGGGAATCGGTGATTTCGGTGATTTGCAGCGCATGCTGGTGGATGTGGCAAAACGGGGCGGTTCGTTTATCGGCCTGAACCCAATCCACGCGCTGTATCCGGCGAACCCGGAAAGTGCCAGTCCGTATAGCCCGTCGTCACGCCGTTGGTTGAACGTGATTTATATCGACGTGAACGCGGTTGATGACTTCTTACTTAGTGATGAAGCGCAAGACTGGTGGAAAATGCCGGTCACGCAACAAATGCTGAGCGAAGTCCGCGACGCACAGTGGGTGGATTATGCCACCGTTACCGTGCTGAAAATGGCCGCACTTCGCATGGCGTGGAAGCAATTCTCGCGGCGTGGCGCGCGTGATGAGCAAGTTGTTGCCTTCCATAAGTTTGTCCAGGAAGGTGGCGACAGCCTGTATTACCAGGCGGCGTTTGATGCGCTGCATGCTTATCAGGTTAAAGAAGATGAAATGCGTTGGGGCTGGCCGGTGTGGCCAGAAGGTTTCCGTGACGCGCACAACCCGGAAGTGAAAGAGTTTTGTACCGAACACAGTGATGAAGTGAATTTCTATCTGTGGTTGCAATACCTGGCCTATGCGCAGTTTGATGCGTGCTGGCAAACCAGCCAGGGCTTCAAAATGCCGATTGGTTTGTATCGCGACTTAGCGGTTGGTGTGGCAGAAGGCGGCTCGGAAACCTGGTGTGACCGTGAGCTTTACTGCCTGAAAGCCTCGGTCGGTGCGCCACCGGATATTCTTGGCCCGCTCGGCCAGAACTGGGGGTTGCCTCCGATGGACCCGCATGTGATTACCGCGCGCGCCTATCAACCGTTTATCGAACTGCTGCGTTCTAACATGACCAGTTGCGGCGCGCTGCGCATTGACCATGTAATGTCGATGCTGCGCTTATGGTGGATCCCTTACGGCGAAACTGCCGATAAAGGCGCTTACGTGCATTATCCCGTTGACGATCTGCTGTCGATCCTGGCGCTGGAAAGTAAGCGCCATAACTGCATGGTGATCGGTGAGGATCTGGGAACCGTGCCGGTTGAGATCGTCGGCAAGCTGCGTGACAGCGGTGTTTACTCGTACAAAGTGTTATATTTCGAGCACGATCAGGAAAAACAGTTCCGCGCCCCGAAATCGTGGCCGAAACAATCCATGGCGGTGGCGACGACCCACGATTTACCGACGCTGCGCGGCTATTGGGAAAGCGGTGATTTGACGCTGGGTAAAACGCTGGGGTTATATCCTGATGAAGAGATGTTGACCGAGCTGTATAAGGATCGCGAACGCGCCAAACAAGGTTTGCTGGATGGACTGCATGAATATGGTTGTCTGCCAAAACGTGCCGGGCACAAAGCCTCGCTGATGGCGATGACGCCAACACTTAATCGCGGAATGCAGCGTTACATTGCCGACAGCAATAGTGCGTTGTTGGGTCTGCAACCGGAAGATTGGTTGGGGATGGCGGAGCCGGTGAACATTCCGGGCACCAGCTACCAGTATAAAAACTGGCGACGCAAGTTATCGACTTCGCTTGAGGCGATGTTCGCTGATGAAGAAGTGAATAAGTTGCTGAAGGATTTGGATAAGCGACGTAAGAAGAGATAACTTTTAACGCCCTCACCCTAACCCTCTCCCACAGGAGAGGGAACTTTCTTTTCCCCCTCGCCCCTCCGGGGAGAGGGTCGGGGTGAGGGGGAAAGAATATTAGTAGTACGAATGCTCGCCGCGCTGGTGTTCGGTCAAATCACGAACGCCTTTCAATTCCGGGAACTCTGCCAGCAATTGTTTTTCGATGCCTTCTTTCAGGGTCACGTCGACCATTGAACAGCCGTTACAACCGCCGCCAAATTGCAGAATTGCAAAACCTTCGTCCGTGATTTCCATCAGCGTCACACGGCCGCCGTGGCCTGCCAGCTGTGGGTTAACCGTCGCTTGCAGCATGTATTCAACGCGTTCCATCAGCGGCGCGTCGTCGGACACTTTACGCATTTTAGCGTTTGGTGCTTTCAGCGTGAGCTGTGAGCCGAGTTGGTCGGTAACAAAATCAATTTCGGCGTCTTCAAGATAAGGTGCGCTCAGTTCATCAACATACGCGGTCAACTGCTCGAATTTCAGGGCAGTATCTGACGCTTCTACCGCATCCGGCGGACAGTAAGACACCCCGCACTCCGCATTAGGAGTACCAGGATTGATGACGAATACGCGAATTTGCGTCCCTTCTTCCTGACCTGCCAGCAGTTTGGCAAAGTGGGATTGTGCTGTATCGGAAATACGGATCATAACGATTGCTCAATAGTTGACTATTTTAGTCGGTTATAATACGCCCATCATCGAGGGTCTACAAGGTTCGACAAAGGCACCACACCTGGATAGTCGCCGCGCCCTGCTTTTTCAGCAGCCGCGCAATTTCCGCCGCCGTACTGCCCGTCGTGACGACATCATCCACAATAATTATATGGCGGCCTGCTACCGGAAAATCAACCCTGAAAGCACCTTTAAGGTTATTTCGCCGCCTTCGTGCGTTGAGCTGACGCTGGGTTTGCGTTGCGCGGATTCGGCTGATTCCCTTGGGAAAATAGTCACATTGCAGCCAGCGAGAAAGGTGATTTGCCAGCAGATCACTTTGGTTAAATCCACGACGCCAGGCGCGGCCTAAATGCAGCGGAACGGACACAATACAGTCGGGTTTCTGGTGTCTTGTGAAAAGAACCTTAAGCAATAACAAACGTGCCAAAGCCTGTGCCAGCGCAACGGTGGCATTAAATTTAAATCGCTGGATGAGCCGATTGAGCGGCAGGCAATAATCCGTGACGAACACCATAGAATCCCAGAAGGGTGGCTGTTGCAGGCAACGCCCGCAGGGTGAGTGTATGTTAGCGCAGGGTAATCCACAGCGCGGACAGCACGGCGGTGGCGCGGGTAACGCTTTGGCACAGCATGAACAAACGCCCCAATGTGCGCATGCGAGAGGCATCTGGCATAGCCAACACAGCCCTGGGATTGTTAGCATGTTCGCTTCCTTGCGTAGAAAAATGAGAACAGTAACTGATGAGCACGCTTTGGTGGCAGACAAAAGGTGAAGGAAAAGACGATCTTGTGCTGCTGCACGGATGGGGACTGAACGCGGAAGTGTGGCATTGCATTTGCGAGGAACTCGGCTCGCATTTTCGTCTTCATCTTGTCGATTTGCCGGGCTATGGCCGCAGCCAGAATTTCGGCGCACTGACGCTTGAGGAGATGGCTACGCAAGTATTGGCGCAAGCGCCAGAGCAGGCGATTTGGCTGGGCTGGAGTTTAGGCGGGCTGGTGGCCAGCCGGATTGCACTCAGCCATCCGCAGCGCGTAAAAGGGTTGGTCACGGTTGCCTCCTCGCCCTGTTTTGCCGCAAACGACGAATGGCCGGGGATCAAACCGGAAGTGCTGGCGAATTTCCAGCAACAGCTCAGTGAAGATTTTCAGCACACGGTTGAGCGTTTTCTTGCGCTGCAAACTCTGGGCACGGAAACCGCACGCCAGGACGCTCGCCGTCTGAAGGTGGTTGTTCTCGAGCAGCCGATGCCGAGTGTGGAGGTGTTAAACGGGGGGCTGGAAATCCTGAAAACGGCAGATTTACGTGAGCCGTTGAGCCATCTTGACGTGCCATTCTTGCGTTTATATGGGCATTTAGATGGGCTGGTACCGCGCAAAATTGCCGGTTTGCTGGATGAACGTTGGTCGCAAAGCGAGGCGGTGATTTTCCCGAAAGCGGCCCATGCACCGTTTATTTCGCACCCGCAGGAATTTTGCCGGGTAATTGAAGAGTTTTGTAGAGTGGATAAGCCCCAGGCGTCATCCACCCTTTAAAAATCTTATGCCCGCAGCGCCCACACTTCCCGTATACATTTCTTACCTTCCGGGCAGCTTTTACAGCTGCCAGTCAGGCAATCACTTGGGTCTTCGGTGATACGCATCGCTTTGCCCATGGCTTCAAGGCGGCTCAGCATGGCGTTCACCAGCGGTAACGGCGTGGCGAGCTGTTGGCTAATTTGCGTCGCATCCAGTCGCCCTTGCAGCGCCAGCGCATCACGAATCTCAATTAAACTCGCCATACCCTCTCCTTAGTGGCAATCGCCAGCGGTGCTTTTACAGCAGGCCGCTTCGACTGTTTTGCGGGTCGTCATCAGGCTGACATCCACACGGCTACGCGCCTTACGCAAACCACCAATCAACAACACGTTGAACAACACCACCGCGAGAATACAGACCAGGCTGTACTTCGGATGAGCGCTAAACGTTACCGTCTGGTAGTAAAGCGTGGACAGTGAGTAAGCGATGTTCAGCCCCCACAGCACCGAGAACATCATCCAGCCACGGCTGGATTCACGGGCAACGGCACCCATCACCGAAATACATGGGATATAGAGCAGAACAAAAATCAGGTAGCTGTAGGCCGCAGCCGGGCTGCCAAATTTGCTGCTCATAACGCCCATCGCACCGCTTGCCATCTCGCCGTCGCCTTTACTGGCTTCGATTGGGTTGGCCAACACGCTCAGGCTGAAGGTGTCTTTCAGACTCTGCCAGGTTTCGCCTGCGGCGGCACCTAATTCATCGGTCAGGCTGAAGCTTGCCGCATCAAACGGTTCTTCGTGCATATCTTCAGCGGTGTATAGCGTGTTCAACGTACCGACAACCACTTCTTTTGCCATTGCCCCGGTGAACAGACCAACGGTCGCTTGCCAGTTATCTTCGTGGACACCAATCGGCTGCAACAACGGTGTCAGTACGCGGCTTACGGAGGCCAGCGCCGAGTCGTTGATATTGTCGACTTCTTTGCCGCTAAACGAGAAGCTGTTCAGTGCGCCAATGAAAATACTCACAATCACGATCACTTTACCGGCACGCAGCACGAACCCTTTCAGGCGCTGCCAGGTTTGCAGTAACAAACTCTTCAGATGCGGGACGTGATAGACCGGCAGTTCCATCACAAACGGCGTTGCTTCACCGCGCATGATGGTGTGTTTGAGCATCAGGCCGGTAAGGATCGCCATCACGATGCCGAGAATATAGAGCGAGAAGACGACTAACGCGCCTTCCTGGCCGAAGAACGCGGCGGCAAACACCGCAAAAATCGCCAGACGTGCACCGCATGACATAAACGGCGCCATCATGATGGTCATCAGGCGTTCACGCGGGGCATCCAGCGTACGCGCACCCATTACCGACGGCACGTTACAACCGAAGCCGACAATCAATGGCACGAATGATTTACCCGGCAAGCCGAGGGATTGCATCAGGCGGTCCATAACGAATGCCGCACGGGCCATGTAACCGGAGTCTTCAAGGAACGAAAGGAACAGGTACATCATGCCGATTTGCGGCACCAGTGGTAGCACGGTGTTGATACCGCCGCCGATCCCCTGGGCTAAGAAAATCGTCAGCCAGCTTGGGAAGTGCAGGGTGGCGCCAATCCACTGAATACCGTGGATAAAGATGGCCGCTGAACCGCCGTCGAAAATAGGCTGTAATGCGCCGCCGATGTTAATCGCCAGCAAGAACATCACGTACATCACCAGCAGGAAAACAGGCAAACCGAGGAATCGGTTCAGGATGATTTTATCCATCATTGCCGTTAAACGATGTGGCTCGGCGGTCAGACTGTTGCTGATGGAGTCACAAATCGCGGCAATGGTTTGGTAACGCGCGTCGGCAATCAGCAGCGCCGGATCTTCGTTTTCTTCGGCCAGTTGGGCACGAATGGTATCCAGTTTATCGGCGGCGTCACCGGCATATTCACGGCTGTAAATATCGCCCTCCAGCATTTGCAGAGCCAGCCAACGACGCTGTTGGGCAGACATATCGGCAGGCATTTGCGCGGCCAGATTGTCGGCCTCTTCAAGTAGTCTTGGTGGGTAAAGCACTAAATCGGTATGCGTGTTTGGCAGGCGGCGGTCGATTGCCAGCTTCAGCCCTTCCATACCACGCGCGCGGGTCGAAACCAGTGGCACAACCGGGCAGCCCAGGCGTGCAGCAAGCGCATCAATATCAATGCGAATGTCCTGCTTTTCGGCGATATCGAGCATGTTGAGCGCGACGACACACGGAATGCCGAGTTCCAGCAATTGCAGCGTCAGGTACAGGTTGCGCTCAAGGTTGGAGGCGTCGACGACGTTTATCAGTAAGTCTGCTTCACCACTCAAAATGTAGTGACAGGCAATTTGTTCATCCAGAGAAGTTTGCGATGAAATGGTGGTCAGCGAGTAAGTACCCGGCAAGTCGACCAATGTGACCTGATGCGCCAGCGTTGAAAACTGACCTTCTTTACGTTCTACGGTAACGCCTGCCCAGTTACCCACTCGTTGGCGTGAGCCGGTGAGCTGGTTGAATAACGTGGTTTTCCCGGAGTTAGGGTTACCGATTAAGCCGATAGTTAATTTTTTCATTTTTTTCGTGAACTTAAAGAAAATAGCAACGAGCGCGAGCGCTCACCCCGCCAATCAGGCAATGGCTTCAACGTGCAGTAGTTCGAGATCTTTTTTGCGTAATACCAGACTGACGCGACGTGTTTGAATATGAATCGGGTCGCCTAATGGCGCGACACGTACAACGTTGAATGAAGAGCCGGGCAACATACCGAGCGATAATAATTTCTGGCGATATGACGGGCTAATTTCGCTGGCAAAGCCGGTAATTTTCCACGCACTACTTGGCAAGAATTGCATAGGACCTACTTAGAGCTGCGCTCTGGTATTTATGCTAACGAGAGTTTTCGTTGGATAAAGGAGAAATAACGAACAAATCAATGATAATGAGAATGGTTTCTGTCTTCAATAATTATTTTTGTGATGAATAAGTCGTTTAGATTATTTTCCACAGCGCGGTTGTTTATTATTTTTTCGTGGTGCCTGGTGAGGTTTTTATAAAAAATGAATAATTAACAGTGGGTTGTGTTTTTCGTAAATGCGTAATTTTATTAATTAACCTTCGTTAATGTTGTCTGGATATTTCATCTGTTACAGATTTGATAAATATTGGTGCTGTTTTTAAAGTGTTGCGGAAATTGATCTACCGCAAACTTAATCTAATTGGGATGAACTGGTTAGGGTGATAACGAAATGTTATTTAGACCATGCCAGATTAAAACAAACAAATTGTGCTGAATCGGGAACCAGAGAAATCCCCCCTCTCGCTATTGAGTGGGAGAGGGGGGATTTGTTCATCAATGATTAGCGCTTTTTAAATGCCGCAGCCAGCGCATCACCCATCGCACTGTTACCTGCATTACTGCTGCTGGCGTTATCACGTCCGCGCGGTTTTTGTTGCTGTGCCGGGCGGCGTTCAGTTTGCTCACGTGGTGCGGAGCCACGGCGGTTGGACTCGCCAGGTTGCTCATCCAGACGCATAGTCAGTGCAATGCGCTTACGCGACATATCCACTTCCATCACTTTCACTTTGACGATATCACCGGCTTTCACCACTTTATGCGGGTCGTCGATGAATTTGTCTGAAAGCGAGGAAATGTGGACTAAGCCATCCTGATGCACACCGATGTCCACAAACGCGCCAAAGTTAGTCACGTTGGTGACAGCGCCTTCCAGCACCATGCCAGGCTGAAGGTCGTTCATGGTTTCTACGCCATCAGCAAACTTCGCGGTTTTGAATTCCGGGCGCGGGTCACGGCCTGGTTTTTCCAACTCTTTGATGATGTCAGTCACCGTTGGCACACCAAAACGTTCATCGGTGAAATCGCGTGGTCTTAGGCCGCGCAGTGCTTCACCATTGCCCATCAAATCCTGCAATGCTTGCTCGGTTGCCGCCAGAATACGCTCAACAATCGGGTACGCTTCCGGGTGAACGGTGGAAGCATCCAGCGGGTTATCTCCGTGGTTAATACGCAGGAAGCCCGCGCATTGCTCGAACGCTTTCGGCCCTAAACGACTGACTTTCAGCAGTTGTTGGCGGTTCTGGAAACGGCCATTTTCGTCGCGCCAGTTCACGATGTTCTGCGCCATCATGCGTGTTAAGCCCGCTACGCGAGTTAACAACGGGACCGATGCAGTATTCAGATCAACGCCCACGGCGTTTACGCAGTCTTCGACTACGGCATCAAGTTTTTTCGCTAACTGAGACTGGCTAACATCGTGCTGATACTGGCCGACACCGATAGATTTCGGGTCGATTTTCACCAGCTCTGCCAATGGATCTTGCAGGCGACGAGCAATCGACACTGCGCCACGAATTGAAACATCGAGATCCGGGAATTCCAGTGCTGCCAGCTCAGATGCTGAATACACCGATGCACCCGCTTCACTGACAATCACTTTCTGCGCGGTAACTTTCGGGAACTGCGCCTGCACATCAAGGAAGAAACGCTCGGTTTCACGCGATGCCGTGCCGTTGCCTATAGCCACCAATTCTACGTTGTGCTTCTCGCAAAGTGCCGCAACGGCGACCGCCGCTTTCGCAGCTTGCCCGGTGTGCGGGTAAATAGTATCGGTGGCGACCAGTTTACCGGTGGAATCCACCACGGCGACTTTTACGCCGGTACGCAGGCCCGGATCGAGACCCATTGTCGCGCGCAGGCCAGCAGGGGCGGCCATCAGCAAATCATGCATGTTACGGGCGAACACGTTAATCGCTTCGTCTTCGGCGCGTTCGCGCACGGTGCCCATCAGTTCGGTTTCGAGGTGCATCAGCACTTTTATACGCCAGGTCCAGCTCACTACTGCACGGCGCCAGGCATCCGCCGGAGCATTGTTCAGGCGCAAGCCGAGGTGGTCAATAATGAGCTGTTCGCAATAGCTTTCACGCGGTGGTTCATCGTGCTGCGGGTCGGCATTTAGCGCGAGCTGTAAAATGCCTTCATTACGACCACGGAACATGGCGAGGGCGCGGTGTGACGGGACGGTAGCAATCGGTTCGTGATGGTCGAAGTAGTCGCGGAATTTCGCGCCTTCTTCCTCTTTACCCGCAACAACATTGGCAACCAGGTGCGCGTTCTTCCATAAATAGTTACGCACTTTTGCGAGTAATGCCGCGTCTTCGGCAAAACGCTCCATCAGAATGTAGCGAGCGCCATCCAGTGCGGCTTTGGTATCAGCAACGCCTTTGTCGACGTCAACGTAACTTGCAGCGGCCTCTTCTGGAGTGTGGGACGGGTCGTTCCATAACAGTTCGGCCAGTGGTTCCAGACCTGCTTCGATAGCAATTTGCCCACGAGTACGGCGCTTTTGCTTATACGGCAAATAAAGGTCTTCCAGCTCGGTTTTACTCAGCGTGCCATTGATGGCCGCGGCAAGCTCGTCACTCATTTTACCTTGTTCGGTAATGGACTTGAGGATTGTCTGACGGCGGTCTTCTAATTCGCGCAGATAGCCCAGACGAGTTTCCAGCTGACGCAGTTGCGTGTCATCCAGACCGCCAGTGACTTCCTTACGATAGCGTGCAATAAACGGCACGGTATTCCCTTCATCGAGCAGGCGAACGGCGGCTTCAACCTGTTCATCTTTGGCCTTAAGCTCGCTGGCAATAATGCGGCAGAGTGAATCATTCATCATGGTTTTTTCATCTGTTTGAGTCGAAATTTCAGAGTGTAGTTATACGGATTGGAGGGTGAAAATGCCAGCCACAGCGCCCGAGAGGTGATGAATCGGACTGTTCTGTTGCTGGCCTGTGTGCTATTTCACATACTCGATTTCATTGATGTACCACTGGGCTTCACCGGCGGGTGTTTGCACGATAGCGAGGTCGCCCACTTCTTTTTTCAGCAGTGCACGTGCCATAGGTGAATCGATAGAAATGTAATCTTTGCGGCCAAAAATTTCGTCATAGCCGACGATGCGAAAACGCAGTTGGTTTCCGTCATCATTTTCAATTTCTACCCACGCACCAAAGAACACTTTGCCTTCTTGTTGTGGCGAATAATCGACAATTTTCAGCTGTTCGAGGCATTTCGTGAGATATCGCACTCTTCGATCTATTTCTCGCAGCCGTTTTTTGTTGTACTGGTAGTCGGCATTTTCACTGCGATCGCCAAGACTTGCGGCCCAGGTGACCTTTTTAGTCACCTCCGGACGTTCTTCACGCCACAAGGTGTCCTTTTCTTGTTTGAGCTTTTCATAGCCTTCGCGGGTAATTAATGGCGTTTTCATCGTCAAGCCTTGAATGGGTAGAACAATAAAGATGATTTAAACCGAAATATCAGGGTGATGGCAATCCTGTCGATTTGCGAAGTAAGTCATTATTCTGTGTTAAAAAGTACCTATAACCATCTGTTTAATATGCTTTGTAACAATTTCGACTAGAATATATACCAGATTTGACTGGTCGTAACGTCGCAGTTTTTTAAGAATACGCACTCACTGTTCGAGCCTTTGGGAGTATAAGAATGCAAGAGAATTATAAGATTCTGGTCGTGGATGACGACATGCGCCTGCGTGCGCTGCTGGAACGTTACCTCACCGAACAAGGCTTCCAGGTCCGTAGCGTTGCTAACGCAGAACAGATGGATCGCCTGCTAACCCGTGAATCCTTCCACTTGATGGTCCTTGATTTGATGTTGCCAGGCGAAGATGGTTTGTCTATCTGCCGTCGCCTGCGCAGCCAAAGCAACCCGATGCCAATCATTATGGTTACTGCGAAAGGCGAAGAAGTTGACCGCATCGTAGGGCTGGAAATTGGCGCGGATGACTACATTCCAAAACCGTTTAACCCGCGTGAACTGCTCGCCCGTATCCGTGCTGTTCTGCGCCGTCAGGCCAACGAACTGCCAGGTGCACCTTCCCAGGAAGAAGCGGTTATCGCGTTTGGTAAGTTTAAACTGAACCTCGGCACCCGCGAGATGTTCCGTGAAGATGAGCCTATGCCGTTAACCAGCGGTGAGTTCGCGGTACTAAAAGCGCTGGTGAGCCATCCGCGTGAGCCGTTATCACGCGATAAACTGATGAACCTGGCGCGTGGCCGTGAATACAGTGCGATGGAACGCTCTATCGACGTACAGATTTCTCGCCTGCGCCGTATGGTTGAAGAAGATCCTGCACATCCACGCTATATCCAGACCGTATGGGGCCTGGGCTACGTATTCGTGCCGGACGGTTCTAAGGCATGAGGCGAGTCCGCTTCTCCCCCAGAAGCTCGTTTGCCCGCACGCTGTTATTGATCGTCACCTTGCTGTTTGTCAGCCTGGTGACGACCTACCTTGTGGTGTTGAACTTTGCCATTCTGCCGAGTTTGCAACAGTTTAATAAGGTACTGGCTTACGAAGTCCGTATGCTGATGACCGATAAACTGCAACTTGAAGATGGGACGCAACTGGTGGTTCCGCCTGCATTTCGGCGTGAAATCTACCGTGAGTTGGGAATCTCTTTGTATTCCAATGAAGCGGCGGAAGACGCGGGTTTGCGCTGGGCGCAGCATTACGAATTCTTAAGCCATCAAATGGCGCAGCAATTGGGCGGCCCAACCGAAGTTCGCGTTGAGGTTAACAAAAGCTCGCCGGTTGTGTGGCTGAAGACGTGGCTGTCGCCAAATATCTGGGTTCGCGTTCCGCTGACTGAAATTCACCAGGGCGACTTCTCACCGCTGTTCCGCTATACGCTTGCTATAATGCTGCTGGCGATAGGCGGTGCGTGGTTGTTTATTCGAATACAGAACCGACCCTTGGTTGACCTCGAGCACGCCGCGTTGCAGGTCGGTAAAGGGATTATTCCGCCGCCGCTTCGTGAATATGGTGCCTCGGAGGTGCGTTCAGTTACCCGCGCGTTCAACCATATGGCCGCTGGTGTGAAGCAACTCGCCGATGACCGCACGCTGTTAATGGCGGGTGTCAGCCACGATTTGCGTACGCCGCTCACTCGTATTCGTCTGGCAACAGAAATGATGAGTGAAGAAGATGGTTATCTCTCTGAGTCGATTAATAAAGATATCGAAGAGTGTAATGCGATAATCGAACAGTTCATCGATTACCTGCGTACCGGGCAAGAGATGCCACTGGAAACTGCCGATCTCAACAGTGTGTTGGGTGAAGTGGTGGCTGCAGAAAGCGGTTACGAGCGGGAGATTGAAACCGATCTTCAAGCAGGCGAATTACTGGTGAATATCCATCCGCTGTCCATTAAACGAGCTGTCGCCAATATGGTGGTGAATGCCGCGCGTTATGGAAATGGCTGGATTAAAGTCAGCAGTGGTGGCGAGCTTAACCGTGCCTGGTTCCAGGTCGAAGATGATGGCCCGGGCATTAAGCCTGAGCAGCTTAAACACCTGTTCCAGCCATTTGTTCGCGGCGACAGTGCGCGGACTACCAGCGGCACCGGTCTGGGGTTGGCAATCGTACAACGTATTATCGACAACCATAACGGTCTGTTGGATATCGGCGTTAGCGAGCGGGGCGGTTTGCGGATACGGGCTTATTTGCCGTTACCGATGAACAAAACTTTCAGCCAGATTAAAGAAAGCTGAGTGATAAAGAAAAAGCGAACCTCTTGGGGTTCGCTTTTTTGTCTATTGGGTTAGCGTAGAGGGTGGATGTCACTTGCGCTAATCCACCTTATAAACTCGTTCGCTATTCGAAAATTAGATCTTCGGCCCTGCACTAACAAGCGCTGCACCCGCTGGGGTATCTGTGTATTTCTCAAAATTCTCGATAAACAACTTAGCCAGTTGCTCTGACTTTTCCTGCCATTGCTCAGGCGTTGCGTAAGTCTTACGCGGATCCAGAATGTTTTCGTCAACACCTGCCAGTGCTGTCGGCACTGCAAGGCCAAAGATTGGCAATGTGAACGTTTCTGTATCGTCCAGAGAACCATCCAAAATCGCATCAATAATTGCACGCGTATCTTTTATGGAGATACGTTTGCCGGTGCCGTTCCAGCCGGTGTTAACCAGATACGCCTGAGCACCCGCAGCCTGCATGCGTTTCACCAGCACTTCTGCGTATTGCGTCGGGTGCAGAGACAAGAATGCCGCACCAAAACAAGAAGAGAAAGTTGGCGTCGGTTCGGTAATGCCACGCTCAGTACCTGCAAGTTTGGCGGTAAAGCCAGACAGGAAGTGGTATTGCGTTTGGTTTGCCGTCAGGCGTGAAACCGGGGGTAAAACACCGAAAGCATCAGCGGTAAGGAAGATAACTTTGTTGGCGTGGCCAGCTTTAGAAACCGGTTTAACGATGTTTTCAATATGGTAAATCGGGTAGGAGACACGCGTGTTTTCAGTTTTAGAGCCGTCATCAAAGTCGATGGAACCGTCGGCGCGAACAGTGACGTTTTCCAGCAGCGCATCGCGGCGAATCGCATTGAAGATTTCCGGCTCGGCTTCTTTGGATAAACGAATGGTTTTCGCGTAGCAGCCGCCTTCGAAATTGAACACACCGTCGTCGTCCCATCCGTGTTCGTCATCGCCAATCAGGCGGCGCTTTGGATCGGTAGAAAGCGTGGTTTTGCCAGTGCCAGACAAACCAAAGAACACGGCGACATCGTCTTTTTCGCCGACGTTTGCCGAACAGTGCATGGAAGCAATGCCTCTGAGCGGCAGCAGGTAGTTCATGATAGAGAACATCCCTTTCTTCATTTCACCGCCGTACCAGGTGCCGCCAATTAATTGCACGCGCTCGGTCAGGTTAAAGGCGATGAAGTTTTCAGAATTCAGACCCTGCTCTTTCCATTGTGGGTTGGTGCATTTCGCGCCATTCATCACCACGAAATCAGCTTCGAATGTTTCCAGCTCTTCGTCAGTTGGACGGATAAACATGTTCTTAACGAAATGAGCCTGCCAGGCCACTTCGGTAATAAAACGCACCGAGAGACGGGTATCAGCATTCGCGCCGCAGAAAGCATCAATAATAAAGAGGCGTTTGCCAGAGAGTTGGTTGGTGACGAGTCCTTTCAGATGCTGCCAGGTTTCTTCACTCAGCGGTTTATTGTCGTTTTTGCCTTTGCCATTATCCGCCCACCACAGCGTATCGCGGGTTGTGTCGTCGCGGACGATGTATTTATCTTTTGGGGAACGGCCGGTAAAGATACCGGTATCAACAGCAATTGCACCGAGGTTTGTTTCTACGCCGCGCTCAAAACCTTCCAGATTGGGATTTAACTCTTCATGATACAAGGTGTCGTAATCGGGGTTGTAAATGACTTCGCTTACATCATGAATACCATAAGCCTTGAGATCTTGCGCTGTTATGCCTTTAACTCGCATTTCACTGCTCCTTAGCCAATTTGTACTGCTTGAGATTGTAGGGTTGTTTATTGGTTGTTAACCGCGACACCTATCATAGATTTGAGCATCCACCCAAATCCATATAGCGGAAAACGCTGTGAAGCGAGTCACAACGGGGTGAGAGTATGGCAGGAAATGCTAATGAGGCAGGGAAAATATTCTGAATATGTTAAAAAATAGTGCGATTAACGGACGAGGTGTGAGCGAGAGCGCATTCGTATGCAAACCGTGAAATTTATCTTTTTCAAAATGCCCTCACCCCAGCCCTCTCCCCCAGGAGAGGGAGAAAGCGAAAGTAAGGGAAAGAAGATTAATGCACCTGCGGATCGGCTGGGGAGGCGTTGCTGCGGATTTCAGCGATGTCCATAGAGTTGAACACGTAGTGATTGCCACAGTAATCGCAGTTCATGTCGATTTCACCTTCTTCGGCAATGATGCTATCCACTTCTTCATCAGGCAGCGTTCTCAGTGCATCGGCACAACGTTCGCGGGAACAAGTGCACTTAAACTCGACGTTTTGCGGATCGTAAAGTGTCACTTCTTCTTCGTGGTACAAACGCCACAGCACATCGTTGGCCGGTAAAGTCAGCAGTTCTTCAGCCTTGATAGTTTCTGTTAACGCTGCAAGATGATTGAAATCATCGGCCTGCGCATCTTGAGCTGGCAAGACTTGTAACAACATGCCGCCAGCAGCGGGTTGGCCATCTACGTCGCCAGTACGGATAAACAGGCGCGTTGGTAACTGCTCGGAACGTAAGAAGTAATCTTCCAGACATGCCGCGAGCGTATCGCCTTCAAGCCCAACCACACCCTGATAGCGTTCACCTTGTGCTGGTGTGATGGTGATAACCAGGTAGCCATTTCCCACCAGAGTTTTCAGGTCCGCATCGGCAGGAATTTCACCTTTAAAACGCGCGACGCCACGCATTTGCTGGTTATTGTTACCGTTGATCACCGCGAGAGTCATCGGGCCATCACCTTGTAGTTGCACGGTAATATCGCCATCAAACTTGAGGGTTGCGGTCAGCAGGCTGGTTGCGACCAGCAATTCACCGAGAATAGTTTTCACCGGTGCCGGGTAATCATGGTTTTCCATGATCTGTTTCCAGGTCTCGGAAACCGTTACCAGCTCACCGCGTACGGCGAAGTTTTCAAACAAATAACGGTGCAGTTGGTCGTGTTGGGTCATAATTTTCTCTCATTCAGATGGCAGCTTTACCCTTCATCTTTCAAGTTGCAGATGGGGACTATTCGTTGCCACCGTGTTTAAATTTCATCAAATCGCGCCGCTCTTTTTTATCAGGGCGACGGTCGGGGTGGGGCATTGTCAGCGCATTCATTTTGCGCGCCAGCGACACTTTCTCCCTTTTAGTGATACTTTCCGCGGTCTCTTCATACAGCTGCGAGGCATCGGTAGCGGGGCGACGTTGCTCGGTTACGGCCAGAACTTTGACGGTTTTCTCGTCATTCCCCTGGCGTAACGTCAGCATCGCGTTTAGCTCAACGAGCTTACTCGGTTTGCTGCGTTGCCCGTTGTAATGCACCTTGCCGCCTTCAACCATTTCCCGGGCGATGGCTCGTGTTTTATAAAAACGCGCCGCCCACAGCCATTTGTCGAGACGCACACCTTCAGACGCTTTCTCTTTCATCACGACTCCTTAAACATCAACTTCGGGAGTAGATGGCGGTAGTCATTCAATGCCGGATGGCGGTGATAGATTTTGTCTTCCTGGCCGGAATCTGGATTGGTGACGCCCAGGCAATAACGAATGCCAAACTTCGCAGCAGAATCAAGAATCGGTTCGCTATCATCTATAAATAGCGTTCTGGCCGGTTCCAGTCCGGTATGCTCGGCAACACCTTGCCACAACCGCTGATCTTCTTTCGGATAACCAAATGTGTGGGTGGAAAGTAATAAATCAAGGTGCTGAGCTAAACCGGTGTGCTCCAGTTTGACCGCCAGATTATGTGGATGCGCGTTCGTGAGTAATATCCGCCGCTTACCGCAGGCTTTCAGGGCATCCAGGAACGGGACGGTGTCTTCACGTAGCACCGCGTTTGCCCCAGCAGCTGTGGTCATCGCACAAATATCCAAACCCAGACGCTCACTCCAGTAATCCAGACAGTACCAGTTTAGCGTATGTTGCACGGCGTGATATTCGAGGGCGATCAGCTGGTGCGCTTCATCCAGTGGGATATTTCTTCGTTCACTGACTGTTTGCGGCACCAGTTTTTGCCAGAAGTGATTATCGAACGCGAGATCCAGCAATGTGCCGTCCATATCGAGCAATACGGTATCAACATCTTGCCAGGCAATATCAATATGCATAGGTTCGGGCCTGATTAGAGGAAACTGCGCGACAGGTTAGCACAACCTGTCGCGTGAAGTTTAGAACAGCGGGCGGACGGCGGAGATCGTCGTTAACGAGGGATTCATGCAGTTGTCGTAGTACTGCTGGATTTGCGCCAGGCGGCTGCGGCTGCGGCGGAAGCGGCGAATCGCCAGCACTCCATTGATCAACAGGCAGGCAATCATACAGATGAGCAGCAATGTAGTGCTGATGTAGCGCCACAGACTGCTGCTGTCCGGGATTTTGTGCAGCGTGATATGTTGTGTGCCGTTCGCATCTTGTTTAATACCGGTAATAATTCCTTCGGCGCTAAATGGCGTTTTAAGTAGCATTTCGGCCAGACGCTGGAACTCCCCCCATTGTTCTTGTGCAGGGATGTCGTATAACGGAACTGGCGGGAGCGGCTGGTCTACCATGTCGCTGCCTTCATCGTTGATAATCACGTACCCGGCAGGGGCGGGGCTGTTCAACGCTTGTGCCGCGCGAGCTGTTTCACGGATAAAGAAGGGAGCCGTAGACGTGGTGACCAGGTTATCAAGCGACTCAGCACTGACCGGGCGCAGCAAAACATTCACGCCAGTGAGTTTTCCTGAATCAGCCTTTTTGGTGAGTGCATCCCAATCTTTTGTATTCCCAAGGTTTACCAGCGCATTTTTCAGACGTACACATTCGTCTGCTGCGGTACACAGCGCCTGTGTTTTCAATACAATTCCGGCAAAATCATCCAGTAACACCATGCCTGATTTCTGAATAGCATCGCGTAATTGCGGGTTCACCTTTGAATCTTCACTGGTCTGCGGGTGGATTTGCCCACTGACGGCTTGTGTCAGCGCGGTGGCTTTATCCATGATATCTGATTCAGGCACCGGCAAAGACTGCGCGGTGTTCCAGACAATTTGCGAACAATCGAACGGCGTGAATGGGTAAGTTTGCCGCGTGATGTAGTTGCCTGGAGTATGAATGTTGCACATGCCAGTTCCGTTCACTTTCAGCGTGTCGCCAACCCGCAGCGCCGTTTTGTTCAGGTCTGCGACAGTGGTGGCTTCAATGGTTTGTGCACCTTTCAACCAGGAGATGCTCAGTTTTAACGGCATTTCCAGCGGCACCCAAAGAGTCAGCATCAGCAGAACGATTAAGCTCCCGCTTGCAATCACCAGGTTGCGTACCCAATGCTGGATAGGGAAGTTGCGCACTTCGTCATGCAGCGATAAAAAGCGCCCCTGGCGGAGTACATTCCGATCAAGATAAATGTCGATATCCGTTTTCTGCCCGAGATCCTGAGCCACATAAGGCTGCCAGTGAGCAGGGTAAATCAGGTCAATTATCCCTAATGAAATATTGTTGATTTGATCCTGATTCGACTCACCAAACAGCCCCCAGCGCTTAGGCGTGCCGCGTAAACAGTGGACTTCACGCAACGTATTTTTGGCAGGCGGAGCAAACAGACCCCAAAGGCTTGCTGCCAGCAGCATAAATGCGCCGCCCACTAACCAAGGCAAAACGACCGGAGGCGTCACCAGACACAAAAACAGCATGATGAAAGCTACACAAATCAGAATCGCTTCACGTAAGCCATCGGGGCGGCTTAGTGCATACTCTTCTGGTGTCTCCTGGCGGATATTCAATAGCTCTATTTGTTCGCTTTCTTCACCGCGAATCGAAGCCTGAGTGTGTGGGTCTTGTTCCAGGGCGAAGCCACGGTTTTCACTGCTGTAGTCAATAAGCGTGTGCCCGTTCAGGGAGATAACCAGTGGCATGGTTTCAGTACGAATTAACTCAACGTAGTTATCGTTAGTAATGTACTGCTCCCAGAATGGCGGAAGGTGAACCTCTATAGAATCAAGGTAATAGCGCCACTTGTTGGGGTCATCTGTGGATAAACCATAACGGGTAATAGAGCGAGTAAGAGAAAGTGCCGTGTTACTGAGGGAGTTAAGAACCAGCTTTGCGGGTGCCGCACTGGCGCCAGAAGGCCCCACGATATTTTGCGTGCGTGCTAAGGATTCAATATAGTTTTCAACAGCGGCGCGTTCATCAGCGGTCAACTTACGAGAAGTTGCACCACTAAATGATTGGGCTTGTGATAAACGAGCGCGTAAGCGCAGGCTGCGCCATACGAGCCACCCCGCAATTAAGATGCAGGCCAGCATAGCAGCTAAAAGAAGTAATAAGGTGCTCATGCCTTCCCCATCAAACACTCGTTTTCTTATTAAAACGCAGCAAGTTGCACCCCTTACAGCATACGGGCGTAAAAATCATTATCGGCATACCTGACCTCAAACTTGAGGGATTTTTATGTATATAGGCTGCTGTAACATAATGTTAGCAAAGCGACTTTGCGAGAAATATCAGCAAATTCCTATTTCATTTGCTGGCTATTGACAGGTAACAGAGGTCTTAAAAAATCACTTAAAGTTGCAGAAATGTAAATAATAACCAATGTCCGTTGCGTGAGATATGTGGCATAACGCACAATGGTGCACCTGCATTTACTGTTAGCCCCGTTCACGATGAGCAAACCATTACAAAAACCGACCATTTTACATGTTGAAACCGTGGCCCGTTCACGGTTGTTTAATGTGGAAACGGTGGACCTGGAATTCAGCAACGGTGTGCGCCGTGTCTACGAGCGCATGCGCCCGTCCGCGCGCGAAGCTGTAATGATAGTCCCTATCGTTGATAATCATTTGATTTTGATTCGCGAATACGCGGTTGGAACGGAATCTTATGAACTCGGTTTTTCTAAAGGATTAATCGATCCGGGCGAGACTGTTTTTGAAGCGGCTAACCGAGAGCTGAAAGAAGAGGTGGGCTTTGGGGCTAATCAGTTAACGTTCCTGAAAAAGCTGACCATGGCGCCGTCTTATTTCTCGAGCAAAATGAATATCGTGATTGCGGAAGATCTCTATCCAGAATCTCTGGAAGGCGATGAGCCGGAAGAGTTGCCGCAAGTGCGCTGGCCGCTGGAATCGCTGCTCGATTTGCTGAATGAAGAAGATTTTAGCGAGGCGCGAAATGTCAGTGCGCTCTTCCTGGTGCGGGAATGGCTGAAAGAGCAGGGGCGTTTGTAAAACCTTTTTAACTCACCCGCCTCATATGAGGCGGGTGACATCTCGTTCTAGAACAACTCGTGGCTTTCGCCGTTATCAATTATCGTGGTTCCCACTTCATGCACCGCCTGCTGCGTCGGTTGGGTGCCCTCAATAAAGAACTCAGGACGGCTACTTCCGCCATTCGCCAACTGCCCGGTATAACGGTCAATATTTACCGTGACGATACCTGGCGGTGGAGTTAAGGGTTCTTCTGGTACACCTTCCAGAGCCGCTTTCATGAAATCATCCCACGCGGGTTGAGCACTCTTCGCGCCACCTTCGTAACCTGAGATCTGATCTTTGATGGCGCCTGATGCGGAGGTACGTCCAAGGTCACGGCGGTGATCGTCAAAACCAATCCATACCGATGTCACAACACCAGGCCCGTAGCCCGAGAACCAGGCATCTTTCGAGCTGTTGGTCGTACCGGTTTTACCCCCAATATCATTACGCTTCAGGTCACGACCAGCACGCCAGCCGGTGCCTTGCCAACCTGGCTCGCCGTAGATATTCGAGTTAAGCGCGCTTTTAATCAGGAACGCCAGCGGTGTATTGATGACATGCGGCGCGTACTCCGGCGGGCTGCTTTGGGCAACCAACTCACTGTTAGCTTGTTCAAGCTTCGGCATTGGAACGCTGGCATTCTGTGTTTCCTGAGACTGCGCGACGTCTTCAACATCCTTATTTTCCAGAACGTTAGACTTCTGCGTTTCGCCGTAAATCACGGGGATATCACAATCTGCGCAGGCGATTTTCGGTTTCGCTTCAAAGATGGTGCCGCCAATTTCATTCTCAATTTTTGAGATGTAATAAGGGTCAACCAGGAAACCGCCGTTAGCCATGACCGAGTATCCGCGCGCGACCTGCATCGGTGTGAATGATGCTGAACCTAAGGCGAGGGACTCGGTATGCACGATGTTTTGTGCAGGGAAACCAAAGCGTTGCAGGTATTCCGCCGCGTAATCAACACCCATTGCACGCATCGCCCGCACCATCACAACGTTTTTAGACTGGCCAAGGCCCTGGCGTAATCTGATTGGGCCTGCATATTCCGGTGGCGAGTTTTTCGGACGCCAGTCGGAACCGGCACCGGCATCCCAGCGGGAAATCGGCACATCATTGAGCACGCTCGCCAGCGTCAAACCTTTGTCCATGGCTGCGGTATACAGGAACGGTTTAATGTTGGAGCCAACCTGGCGCAATGCTTGTGTCGCGCGGTTAAACTTGCTCTGGTTGAAATCAAAACCACCCACCAGCGCCACAACGGCACCGTCATGCGGGTTAATAGAAACCAGGGCAGAGTTCACGTCCGGGACTTGTCCAAGCCACCAGCTTTCGTCAACTTTGCGCACCCACACTTGCTGACCGGCTTGCACCACGTCCGTCACTTTGCGTGGCGTTGGGCCTTGCGCGGTATCAGAGCGGTACGGTCGTGCCCAGCGCATACCTTCCATATTCAGGGCAACAGCACTGCCATCGGCCAGTAATGCCGTCGCTTCAGTAGGTGACGTCTGGGTAATCACGGCCGGGAATAAAGGACCATAAACGGGCAGGTTCTTTAATGAATCGACAATCTTGGTTTTGTCCCACGGCGTTTCGCCCACTTTCCACAACACATTTGACGGGCCGCGATAACCGTGGCGCATGTCATAAGCCATAACGTTGTTACGAACAGCTTGTTGTGCGGCTTGCTGCGTCTTACGGGTGATGGTGGTGTAAACCTTGTAACCATCTTCGTAAGCCTTCTCTCCGTATTTGGCGACCATATCCTGGCGCACTAATTCAGAGAGATACGGCGCAGAAAACGCGATTTCTGGGGCGTGATAATTCGCGTCGATTGGCTGATTACGCGCTTCGTCATATTGCGCCTGGGTAATGTAGTTTTCGCTCAACATGCGCGAAAGCACCACATTACGGCGGGAAGTCGCTCTATCCATCGAGTAAAGCGGGTTGAATGTTGACGGCGCTTTTGGCAAACCGGCAATCACCGCCATTTCACTGAGTGTCAGTTGATCAACGGACTTACCAAAATAGACTTGTGCTGCGGCACCCACGCCATAAGCGCGATAACCGAGATAAATCTTGTTGAGGTATAACTCGAGGATTTCGTCTTTGGTCAGCAGCTGTTCAATACGAATAGCGAGGAACACTTCCTTTATCTTACGCATCAGAGTGCGTTCAGGGCTTAAGAAGAAGTTACGAGCCAGCTGCTGCGTGATGGTACTTGCACCCTGCGAGGCATGGCCTGAAAACAGAGCCACACTGGCGGCGCGGAAAATCCCGACCGGGTCAACGCCATGGTGTTCGTAGAAACGGCTGTCTTCGGTCGCAATGAACGCTTTCACCATCACTGGTGGAATTTGTTCGAGCGTTACCGGAATACGACGTTTCTCGCCGTATTGAGCGATCAGCTCGCCATCAGCGCTATAAACCTGCATTGGAATCTGGAGTCGCACATCTTTAAGCGTGGCGACATCAGGCAATTGCGGCTCAATAAATTTGTAGAGCCCGAAGATCGAGCCTGCTCCCAGCAGAATGCAACACACTGCAAGGATTAATAAATACTTTACGAACTTCACCTTAAATTTCCCATTACGTTTCCATTGGGCAGTTTATAAACAACCGCGCGGTAGTATAAAGGCAAGCCAGTGGCATTGGTATGGCATTTTCCGTAACCGGCGATAAGGAGATCGTAAACATGGTGTTCACAACCTGGCAAATTGGCCTGGATATTCAAAATGAAAGCATTCGTGCTGTGGCGGTACAGCGCCAACGGCAAGGATGGCAGCTTCGGCACTGGTGGCAATTTTCACTGCCCGAAGCCACCTTTCGTGACGGTTTGTTAATTAATACCCAAGCGCTGACTAACGTCTTGTCAGCGTGGCGAAAAGAGTTACCGTTGCGCCATCAATTACGCGTCTCTTTTCCTACCCAACGAACGTTGCAACGCCCGGTTCCTATCCCCGATAAACGCCTTAGCGAACCAGCAAGCGAAGCGTATATCGCCTCAGCAACCGCCCGCCAGTTACAAATGTCCCCAGCCCAATTGTGTTGGGATTATTTAGCGTCACAAGATGTTGCAGACGCGCATGTGATTGTTGCTGCTCGGCAGACAGATGTCGCGTTATTGCTAAAGAGCTTAGCGCAGTTACGGCTCTTCCCCGCAACGTTAACCCCTGGGGCCAGTGCATTGCCGGCGCTCATTACGCCGTGCCATCTGGAGAAATGCCAATATCTTATCCATCGCGAGCACAACCACTGGCTGTGGGCCTCGACAGAGGTGATGCCGCGTTGGGGGTGGGCCGATACGGATGCCGTCCCGACGATTTTAGATTTGTGTCAGCAACTCAACACCGAGCCACAGTTTGTCGCTTTGAGTCATTCTCAGCCAGAACCACTCCTGCCTGGCGCAATGATTATGGATGCGTGGCAAGCGTTGTCACGTTTACAGCCTCCATTACCGCGCCATGGAGGGGCATTTACGGTAGCCATTGGGCTTGCCATCGGCGGGTTGTGCAGATGAAGCAGCTCATTAACCTACTCCCCTGGCGTCAGAGGCAGCGTCAACAAAGCGCTCAACGCTGGGGCGCATGGCTGATGCTGATTTTAATCATCGCCCCGTTACTCGTCGCTTGCGTGAGGCAATTTTCAGCATGGGAAATTAGCCAACAGCGGGTGAATAAAGAGTATCTGGGCAACATGTTGCCCGTGTTAAAAAACATCTACCAGAAGCGGTTGTTAGAGCAGGCACATAATCAAAAACTGCTGCAATTACAGCAAACCCGTGCCCAGCAACAGCGGGCAATTCAGGTCTGGGATGGACGATTAATACAGTTGGCTGACTTTTTACCTCCCGGCGTGTGGTTGTCTGCTTTAACGCTGCAAAAAAATCAGTTCGTTATTAAAGGGCATGCAGGTTTTTTGGACGACGTGCAGGCACTGGAAAAGGAGTTAACTCAGCTTGAGGGTGTTGCCACGGTTCGTACCGGAGCTGTTCAGTATGAAGCGCAGGGCGGGATGAGCTTTGTTTTCACTTTAACGTTGTCCGAGGTGGCGAATGCTCTGGCTAATTGAACGCTGGTTTAGCGGGGGCGTTTGGCTGCGCATCGTTTCAGTTATTGCGATAGGCGCAGTGGTCGCACTCGTGGCGTGGTTATGCCTTATCCGTCCGCAATATTCTTTGTTGGAGCAATTGCAAAAGGGCAATGAGCTAACGAGCCAGCAACTGGCAGATGTGCGCCACAAAATAGGCAAACTGACGCCGCTCAGTATGCCGCTCAAGCCGTCAAATGCTCCCTTTTTTTCTGTGGCGGAGTTTGTTGGGCAAGCTCACGGGAAACTATTGAAATGGCAGCCAGACGTGAAGCAAGGAACTCTGGAAATGCTGTTGCCATGGGAAAAATTGCCAGAATCGTTTTCCCGCCTCGCTGAGTATCACGTCGTGGCCGGTCACTCATTCACCATCACGGCACAAGGGGAATTACTCAAACTTGTTCTGGCAATGGAGTTTGCTGATGAACCGTAGCGTGTGGTTGGGCTTAATCATTGTGATGTCTTGCGCACACGCGATGCCTGCAAACCCTTTTCTGCCGCAGGTTTCTCCTTGTGAAAAATTAACCGCACAACTTGCAGGCTGGGTGTTGCAAGGAGTGATTGGCTCAGCAGTTACAAATACGGCGCTGATGCTGAGCCCTCAAGGAATCTGGCGTCGAATTAAGGTCGATAATGAGCTCGCACCAGGTGTGCGAATTGAAAGTGTGAATGAAGCGGGGGTGTCGGCAAAAATTGACCCTACCTGCCAGCCCGCAACTTATCGTTGGGAAATAAAAGGAAAAAATCATGCCATGGATACGAGTAATGTTGCTGGCGCTGCTACTGCCATTCACAAGCCGGGCCGATAAAGGTGTCTCTCTGATACTGGACAACGCGCCGGTCGCGCAAGTTTTACAGGCGTTGGCTGAGCACCAAAATATCAATCTCCTCATTGCGCCGGGTGTTGAAGGGATGTTGTCGCTTAATTTAATCAACGTGCCCTGGAAGCAGGCATTTCAACTCGTGTTGAATACTGCGGAATTGAGCCAGCAGCGAGACGGGAATGTCATTCAGGTGATGCCAAAAGCCCGGCAACGCGAACAGCAAGCGCAGGCTTTAGAATTACGCAAGCAACAAGTGCTTGAGCAGCCTATGCTTTATCAGGTCTTTGCTCCCCATCATGCAGATGTTGAGGATCTCTCTGCAGCATTAAAATCATCGGGGAATAAGATCCTGAGTCCGCAAGGCAACATCACGGTTGATAAGCGAACGAACCGTCTTATTGTCAGAGACAACAAGACGGTACTGAAGCAGGTCGCAGACTGGATGAGCGAAATGGACTTACCGATAGGGCAAGTCGAAATCGAGGCCCATATCGTCACTATTAATCAGGACAAGCTTCGTGAACTGGGCGTGAAGTGGTCTACGGCAGAGCAAACGGGTGACAGCAAGCTCTACCAGCCGACGGGAATTTCGGCGGATCTTTCAGTGAGCAATGCATCTACAAAAGTCGGGTTTAATATTGCCCGCATTGACGGGCGTTTGCTGGAACTTGAGTTATCAGCTCTGGAACAGCAACAGCAATTAGAAATCATCGCCAGCCCGCGTTTGATGGCGGCTCATCAACAACCCGCGAGCATCAAACAAGGCACTGAAATTCCCTATCAGGTTTCCAGTGGAGAAAGCGGGGCGACGTCCATAGAGTTTAAAGAAGCTGTTCTGGGGATGGAAGTGACGCCCACAATTCAGCCCCATGGAAACATTCGCTTAAAATTGCGCATCAGCCAAAACATGCCGGGGAGAAGTATTCAGCAAGCGGATGGCGAAGTGCTGGCGATAGATAAACAGGAGATAGAAACGGTGGTCGCGGTGAAAAATGGTGAAACCCTCGCACTGGGTGGGATTTTCCAGCAACATAACAAAGACAGCAGCGATAGTGTTCCCATTCTCGGCTCAATACCGTTGGTGGGTAGCCTGTTTCGCCACGACGCAAAAAATCATCAGCGCCGCGAATTAGTTGTCTTTATTACGCCCAGACTTATCCCGATTCCGTAGTGTTTTCTTTCATCAGCGCTGAGTTTTTCTTTGAAACGATGCCCAGGTGTTTGACGGCAGAGAGGAATTAGCTTACAAGGTGTACCGTTTCGAGAGGCTAGACGCTCAAGTTTGTGACAGATAACCCTGATTTATGCATTTTCTCCTTCACGAGAACGCTGGGGAATATAATCGGTTGCCAAACCACCTTGAGTATTGAGATAATTTTCAGTCTGACTCTCGCACTATCGCTTATGAGGTTTCAGTTCATGTCCCGCTGCACCTGGTTTTAACAGGGCGGGTTTATCATCAACGAATTGTCTTAGTAGTACCGAAAAAATGGCAGAGAAACGCAATATCTTTCTGGTTGGGCCTATGGGTGCCGGCAAAAGCACTATTGGGCGTCAGTTAGCTCAGCAACTCAATATGGAATTTTTCGATTCTGATCAAGAGATTGAGAAACGTACCGGAGCTGATGTGGGCTGGGTATTCGACGTTGAAGGCGAAGACGGCTTCCGCGATCGCGAAGAAAAAATCATCAACGAACTCACTGAAAAACAGGGCATTGTGCTGGCAACTGGCGGCGGCTCTGTGAAGTCTCGTGAGACCCGTAACCGTCTCTCCGCCCGTGGAGTTGTGGTGTATCTTGAAACCACAATTGAAAAACAGCTTGCCCGTACTCAGCGTGATAAAAAGCGCCCATTACTGCAAGTTGAGACTCCACCGCGTGAAGTTCTTGAAGCCTTAGCTCAAGAACGCAATCCTCTTTATGAAGAGATTGCTGATGTGACGATTCGCACTGACGACCAAAGTGCCAAAGTGGTTGCTAACCAGATTATTAATATGTTGGAAAGCAACTGATTCTGGCTTAATCGATAAAAACGCCTGCGGGCTAAGCAACATCAAGGTGGACTTCGCGTTATGGAGAGGTTAACAGTCACTCTCGGGGAACGTAGTTACCCTATCACCATTGCTGCTGGGTTATTTAGTGACTCGGCATCTTTTGGGCCGCTGAAAGCTGGCGACCAAACGATGCTGGTGACCAATGAAACCCTGGCGCCGCTCTACCTGGATAAGGTGCGTGGCGTGCTTGAGCAGGCGGGCGTTAAAGTCGATTCCGTCATCCTTCCGGATGGCGAACAATTTAAAAGCCTCGCTGTATTAGACACGGTCTTTACTGCGTTGCTTGAAAAGCCACATGGTCGTGATACGACACTTATAGCCCTTGGTGGCGGTGTCGTTGGAGACCTGACGGGCTTTGCTGCGGCGAGCTATCAACGTGGCGTTCGTTTTATTCAAGTTCCAACCACATTGCTTTCGCAAGTGGATTCTTCTGTCGGCGGAAAAACAGCCGTTAACCACCCCCTTGGTAAAAATATGATTGGCGCGTTCTATCAACCGGCATCGGTGGTGGTAGATCTCGACTGTCTGAATACTTTACCGGCGCGGGAGTTAGCATCTGGCCTGGCAGAGGTGATTAAGTACGGAATTATTCTCGACGGTGAATTCTTCAACTGGCTTGAGGAAAACCTGGATGCCTTGCTGGCGCTTGATGGTGAAGCTATGGCCTGGTGTATCCGCCGTTGTTGTGAGCTTAAAGCCGATGTTGTTGCCGCCGACGAGCGCGAAAGCGGCTTACGTGCTTTACTGAATTTGGGCCACACCTTTGGTCACGCTATAGAAGCTGAAATGGGTTACGGCAATTGGCTGCATGGTGAAGCTGTTGCCGCAGGTATGGTAATGGCAGCACGAACAGCTCAGCGTCTTGGAAACTTTAGCGAAGCCGATGTACAGCGAATCATTAAGTTGCTGCAACGCGCTGGGCTGCCAGTCACCGGGCCGAAAGAAATGTCAGCCGACGCGTATATGCCCCACATGATGCGTGACAAGAAAGTTTTGGCTGGTGAGCTGCGCTTAGTGCTGCCACTGGCAATCGGGAAGAGTGAAATGCGTGGCGGAGTGCCACACGATGTCGTTTTGTCCGCCATTGCTGATTGTCAGCAGGCTTAATTATTAGAAATTTCGGTCGCTGTTGTCAGGCGATTTTTAACTTCGGGTGATGTGCTGAGTTTGAATCGCTGGCATAAGCCTTTGAGTGGGGTGTTAAATGGATGAGTTTAAACCGGAAGACGAACTGAAACCCGATCCAAGCGATCGCCGTTCAGGTCGTACCCGCAGAGCTGATGAGCGTGAAAGTGAACCGCAAATCAATGTCGATGATGTTGAGTTAGATGCCGACGAACCTCGTCCAGCGCGTTCACGCCGTACTCGTGATGAAGAAGAGTATGAGAGCGATGATAACCTGCAAGTTGACGCAGAAGAACGTCGCCCGGCGCGCGCCCGTAAGAAATCCGCTAAGCCTAAAGTTCCGGTATCCCGCCAGCATCTGATGATGGGCATTGGCATTCTTGTGCTATTGCTGTTGATCATTGGAATTGGTTCGGCGCTTAAAGCCCCATCTACCGACACCGAAACTGTAAATCAGCAGCCGGGTGCGGAGAAAAACATTGATTTATCTGGCTCCAGTGGCAGCCCAGCCGATCAAGCTAACGGTGCACAGCCACAACCCGGTAACACCGCTGCGACTAATCAGACAGAAAATGCTGGTAACCCGCAAGAAGTGACGCTTCCAGCCATTTCTTCAACACCCACTGAAGCACAGACTCAGCCTGCACCTCAGGGCCAGCAGCGTGTGGAAGTCCCGGGCGATTTGAATAATGCACTGACGCAACAATCTGGTCAGATTGATAACGCAGTGAACAGCTCGACATTACCAACGGCCCCAGCGACCGTTGCAGCGGTAGCTGGCAGCAACGGTGCGACTACAGCGCCACGTCCTGTTGCGAAATCAGAGCCTGTGAAGCAAGCCGCACCTCGTCAGGAGCGCAAAACTGCAGTCATCGAGCCGCAACACAAAGCTCAGCCTGCTAAACAGCCTGCCGTGAAAGCAGAACCAAAACCGGTTGCGACGGCTAAACGTAGCGAGCCTGTTGCTGCTCCAGCACCAACTGTGACCGCACCAGCGAAAGCTCCGGTTACTGCAACTGCAACTGCGCCGAAAGCAACCGAAACCGCAGCCGCTCCTGCGCCCAAAGCCGCTGCCGCCGCACCAGTGACAGCAGCAACAGGTGCCGTAGCCGGTGATGCTGGCGCAATCAAAGGCGCGCCGGGTAGCCATTACACTTTGCAGCTTAGCTCTTCTTCAAACTCAGCAAATTTGAATGCTTGGGCGAAGAAAGAGAATCTGCAACACTATATGGTTTACCAGACGGTGCGAAATGGCCAGCCATGGTATGTTTTGGTTAGCGGTATCTATGCCAACAAAGATGAGGCAAAACGTGCCGTTGCAACATTGCCAGCTGATGTTCAGGCCAAGAACCCATGGGCAAAACCTATCCATCAGGTTCAGTCTGATCTGAAGTGATGAACAAGCGCAGCCGCTGTTGGAACCTTTCCACAGCAGGAAAAGGTGTAAATAGTTAGGCAGCATGAAAAAAAATCGCGCTTTTCTTAAGTGGGCGGGGGGAAATACCCCCTGCTCGAAGACATTAAAAAGTATCTGCCGAAAGGTGATTGTCTGATTGAGCCGTTCGTCGGTGCCGGCTCAGTCTTTCTGAATACTGATTACTCCCGCTATATCCTCGCAGATATCAATAGCGATCTGATTAACCTCTATAACATCGTCAAAACTCGCACAGATGAGTACGTTCAGGAGTCCCGAAAACTTTTTACTGCTGAACAAAACGACGAGCAGTCGTTTTATCTCAATCGTGCCGAGTTTAACCAGTGCAAAGATGAGTTTCGTCGTGCGCTGCTGTTTTTATATCTGAACCGCCATTGTTACAACGGCCTGTGTCGTTATAACCTACGTGGTGAATTCAATGTCCCGTTTGGCCGCTACATCAAACCCTACTTCCCTGAAGAAGAGTTGTATCATTTTGCCGAACGAGCACAAAACGCGACATTCCTTTGCCAGTCGTACGATGTCAGCATGTCGGATGTGAGTGCCGGGTCAGTTGTCTATTGCGACCCGCCGTATGCGCCTTTGTCTGCAACGGCTAATTTTACTGCATACCACACCGATAGCTTTAACATGGTGCAACAGCAACATCTGGCGAAGCTTGCGGAAAACCTGCGGGGAAATCGCATTCCCGTATTGATTTCCAATCACGATACTGAACTCACTCGGTTGTGGTATCACCAGGCAAAACTGCATGTTGTACAAGTGCGTCGCAGTATTAGCCGAAATGGTGGAGCACGAAACAAGGTGGACGAACTGCTGGCGCTGTATAAAGTCGGTGCCTGAGACGTTTCGTCCGCAGTCGTTTTTGATTTGCAATTGGAGAAGCGGATGAAACAGTTTTTGATTGCCCCCTCAATCCTCTCAGCCGATTTTGCCCGCCTGGGTGAAGATACGGCTGCGGTGCTGGCTGCTGGTGCGGATGTCGTCCATTTCGATGTTATGGATAACCATTATGTACCGAATCTCACTATCGGCCCGATGGTGTTAAAGTCGCTGCGTGATTACGGTATTACTGCTCCTGTTGATGTGCATCTGATGGTGAAACCCGTTGACCGTATCATTCCGGATTTCGCCGCCGCAGGTGCCAATATCATCACCTTCCACCCGGAAGCGTCAGAACACGTTGACCGTTCCCTGCAACTCATCAAAGAACACGGCTGTAAAGCCGGTCTGGTATTCAACCCGGCAACCTCTCTGAGTTGGCTTGATCACGTGATGGATAAACTGGATGTCATTTTGCTGATGTCTGTGAACCCAGGTTTTGGCGGTCAGTCATTTATTCCTCATACGCTGGAAAAACTGCGTCAGGTGCGGGAACGCATCGATGCTTCCGGCTATGACATTCGCCTGGAAGTTGACGGTGGCGTGAAGGTCGACAACATTGCTGAAATTGCCGCAGCAGGCGCAGATATGTTTGTTGCGGGTTCTGCAATTTTCAACCAGCCAAATTACAAAGCCGTTATTGACAGTATGCGCAGCGAGTTGGCAAAGGTAAGTCATGAATAAGTTAAATAAAATTCGCGGTATCGCCTTCGATTTAGACGGTACGCTGGTAGACACTGCACTGGGCCTGACACAAGCAATGGACCAGGCGCTGTATGCGCTGGAATTGCCGACCGCCGGTGAAGATAAGGTTGAGAAGTGGATTGGTAATGGGGCTGATGTTCTGGTTCAGCGTGCGCTGACCTGGGCATTAAAAGGCGAAGAGCCTGAAGCCGACAAATGCCGTATCGCGCGTAAACTATTTGATACCTTCTATGCTCAAACGGCGGAAGAGGGCAGTTTCCTGTTCCCTGAAGTGGCTACCACATTGGCGGCACTGAAGGAAAAAGGCTTGCCGATGGGGCTGGTGACGAATAAGCCGACGCCATTTGTCTTACCGATGCTGGAAAAGTTAGGCATTGCGCATTACTTCAGCGTCATTATTGGCGGCGACGATGTGGAAAACAAAAAGCCACATCCAGAAGCACTGCATAAAGTGATGGAGCAGTTGAACCTCGGTGCGGATGAGCTGTTGTTTGTCGGTGATTCTCGCAACGATATTCTGGCGGCGCAAGCTGCCGGATGCTGCTCAATTGGCCTGACTTACGGTTATAACTACGGTGAGTCTATCGAGCTGAGCAAACCGGATTACGTGTTTGATCACTTCAACGATTTACTGCCCGCATTAGGGCTATCTAGCAAAGAACATCAGGAATCAGAACATGAGTAAACCCATTGTCTTTAGTGGCGCACAGCCATCAGGTGAATTGACCATTGGTAACTACATGGGTGCGCTGCGTCAGTGGGTCCATATGCAAGATGATTACGACTGCATTTACTGCATCGTCGATCAGCATGCGATTACCGCGCGTCAGGATGCGACACAACTACGCAGCCGTACTCTCGATACGCTGGCGTTGTATCTGGCTTGCGGTATCGACCCGGCTAAAAGCACTATCTTTGTACAGTCTCATGTGCCAGAACATGCGCAATTGGGCTGGGTGCTGAACTGCTACACCTATTTCGGTGAGCTGAGCCGTATGACTCAGTTTAAAGACAAGTCTTCCCGTTATGCGGAAAACATTAACGCCGGTCTTTTCGATTACCCGGTGCTGATGGCCGCAGATATTTTGCTGTACCAGACCAATCTGGTGCCGGTCGGCGAAGATCAGAAACAGCACCTGGAACTGAGTCGCGATATCGCCTCACGTTTCAATGCGCTGTACGGTGATGTGTTCAAAGTGCCTGAACCGTTTATTCCGAAATCCGGTGCTCGTGTGATGTCTCTGCTTGAGCCGACCAAGAAAATGTCTAAATCAGACGATAACCGTAATAACGTTATTGGCCTGCTGGAAGACCCGAAAGCCGTCGTGAAGAAAATCAAACGCGCAGTAACCGACTCCGACGAGCCGCCTGTTGTGCGCTACGATACCGCCAGCAAAGCGGGCGTCTCCAACATGTTGGATATTCTTTCCGGTGTGACGGGTAAATCCATTACTGAGCTTGAGCAGCACTTCGAAGGCAAAATGTATGGTCACCTGAAAGGTGAAGTTGCTGAAGCGGTTTCTGGCATGCTCACTGAATTGCAGGAACGTTTCCACCGTTTCCGTAATGACGAAGCCTATTTGCAGCAAGTGATGAAAGATGGCTCCGATAAAGCCCGCGCACACGCCAGTGCTACGCTGAAGAAAGTCTATGAAGTGATTGGCTTTGTGGCACAGCCTTAATATTTAACACAACCCTCATCCTAACCTTCTCCCTCAGGGAGAAGGGATTGATCGGTTTTCTCCCTCTCCTGGGGGAGAGGGCTGGGGTGAGGGCGACCCCTCCCAACCATTCCTCCGCTAAATATCTTTTGTGACCCCATTCTCTTTTTGCATATTTCACGTTTGCCATTTATATTCATTTTAATGAAGATATAACCGTTCAATAAAATGAAGATTAATTATGAGCCGTAGCTTTATCAAGAAAGAAGGCGTCGCCCAGGCGAGCCTGGCACGTTATTTACTGGGTGAGAAAAACGGTAACCGACTGAAGACTATCGACGAACTTGCAACAGAATGTCGGTTCTCAGTCGGGCTGATTCAAGCCGCACTAAAAACTCTTGAGAAAGCGGGGGCGGTATCTGTTGAGCGTCGTGGGCGTAATGGCAGCTATCTGGTGAGCATGGATAACAAAGCCTTATTGGCTTTTGCTGATATTGGCAATGTAGTGTGTGCCATGCCGTTACCCTACACCCGTCTTTACGAGGGCTTAGCCAGCGGTTTGAAAGCGCAGTTTGATGGTATTCCGTTTTATTACGCGCATATGCGTGGCTCAGATGTCCGTGTCGAATGCTTGCTCAATGGCGTTTATGACCTGGCGGTCGTTTCCCGGCTGGCCGCGCAAAGTTATCTTGATAACACTGATGTTTGTATGGCGCTGGATCTTGGCCCGCACACCTACGTCGGAGAGCACAAGCTGATTCGCCGCGCAGGCGATCAACAGATTAAGCGTGTTGGACTGGACTCACGTTCTGCTGACCAGCGCATCATGACCGAGATTTACTTTTCTGGTCAGTCGGTTGAGATACTTGATGTGCCTTACCACGAGTGTATCAACCGCATCGCGAAGGGTGAAATTGATGCCGTCATCTGGAACGTGGGCGGCGAGGCCGATTTGGAATTGCTCGGTCTGGTGGCACAGCCGTTAAACGGTGACCCGCGTTACGTGCAGGCCTCCGAAGCCGTGGTATTAACGCGTGCGGAGGATGTGCCCATCCAGCAATTGCTGCGCACGGTAGTGAACAAAAGTGAGCTGCTTGCCCATCAACAAAGAGTGTTACAGGGTGAGCAGGAGCCAAGTTACTAAGTTTGATTAAGAGGTAAGGGCAGTGGAAGAGCGGCTAAATCTATTGTGTGATGCGGGGATTATCGACCGGGATATTTGCGAAGGTATGCTCAGTGTGGTTGAGCAGCTAGAGAGCGTATGGGCGATCCCGGTGCGAAATGAGCAAGGAGAAATGGCTATCACGCACATGGCGAACGCTTTGATGCGCAGCCGCCGTGGTGAGGAAATTGGCCCGCTTGATGACGAATTGCTTGAGGAAATTGTCATGTCGCAGGCCTATCCAGAACTTCTGCCGATTCATCGGGCAATGCTGGCACCGTTTGATGTCACGCTTCATCCCAATGAAGAGGGCTATCTGCTGGCCAACCTGTTTAGCCTTTGGATGGTCAGTAAAAGCTAAATCTTTTTTTATTCGTTCACTGCTTTGCTTTAAATATTCAAAAAAATGATTATTTAGAGTTTTTTGCATCATGGAGTCGAGAGGCAAGGGCATGTTTATTGAAGCACTCAAGGCACAAAATCCGGCGTTGATTGAGACCGCAATAAGGTTATGGCGTCAGGGCGATATTCTGCCAGATACCTGCGTTATCGACGTTGACCAGGTTCTGGAGAACGGTCGTCGTCTGCTGGAAATCGCCCAAAGCCACGGCATCACGCTGTATCTGATGACCAAACAAATTGGGCGTAATCCGTGGATGGCAAAACGACTGATTGAACTTGGTTTTCACGGCACCGTCGCTGTGGATTTTAAAGAAGCCCGCACGCTGCGCAATGCTGAAATACCCGTCTCGCACGTGGGCCATTTGGTGCAGACACCGACCAGCCTGGTCACAGAAAATGTCATCGCTTTGACGGAAATGATCACCGTTTTTTCGCTGGAGAAGGCGCGTGAAATCTCGAATGCAGCGCAGCGCTTCGGGCTTATCCAACCCATTATGCTGAAAGTCTTCGATGAGAAAGACAAACTTTATCCGGGGCAGGAAGCAGGATTTCCTTTATCCGATCTTGAGAATACCGTCGCCGCCGTCGGCAAAATGCCCGGTGTGAAAATCTCAGGACTGACCCATTTCCCGTGCCTGCTGTGGGATGACGAATTACAGAAAACTCTGCCTACGCAGAATCTGCATACGCTTTTGCAGGCTCGCGACCAACTTCGTAGCCTGGGCATTGAAATCGCTCAACTGAATGCGCCATCTGCGTCAAGTTGCAGCACGTTGCCGCTGCTTGCCGAATATGGTGTGACCCATGCTGAACCCGGCCACGCGCTAACCGGGACGATTCCCGCCAACCAGCGTGGCGACCAGCCAGAACGCATCGCTATGTTGTATCTCACTGAAGTATCACATCAATTTCAGGGGAATAGTTACTGCTTTGGCGGTGGCTACTATCGTCGGGGTCATGCTGAAAATGCCCTGGTTTACCCGGTGTCGAGCAGCGCTCCTTCTCGCGCAAACGTATTGCCGATGGATGACAGCAGTATTGATTATCACATCGGGCTGGAAGGTAAATTCCCGGTCGGTGTACCGGTCGTGATGTGTTTTCGCACGCAAGTTTTTGTAACGCGCAGCGATGTGGCTCTGGTTTCTGGAATCAGTCACGGAAACCCAGTGCTCGAAGCGCTGTATGACAGTCTCGGTAACCCCATTTGCGGAGGTCTACGTGAGTAAGTTTGTGGTGGTGGTGATAGATAGTTTTGGCGTGGGCGCTATGGATGACGTTCCGCAAGTCAGGCCTGAAGATATTGGTGCAAATACCTGTGGGCATATTTTGCGGCATTTCCCGCAATTGCGTTTGCCGGTGCTTGAAAAACTCGGCCTGATTAATGCGTTGGGTTTTACCGAAGGCGTCATGCGACCTTCGGTAAACGCAGTTTACGGGACGGCAGCATTGCAACATGAAGGTGGCGATACTTTCATGGGACACCAGGAAATACTTGGAACCCGGCCTCAAGCCCCGCTGCGTATGCCTTTCTCAGAGGTTATTGATGAAGTTGAGCAAGCATTAAAAGCCGATTGTTGGCAGGTAGAACGGATAGGTGATGAGCTGCAATTTTTATGGGTGAATCAGGCGGTTGCGATTGGCGATAATCTCGAGGCCGATCTTGGTCAGGTGTTTAACATCAGCGCTAATTTAAACGCCATCTCCTTCGACGAAGTTCGCGCCATTGGTGAAATCGTGCGTCACTGTGTGCAAGTCGGGCGGGTGATTGCTTTTGGCGGATTACTGGAAAGCAGCCAGCAACTTCTTGATGCAGCCGAAGAAAAACAAGGCACTTATATCGGAATCAACGCGCCGCGATCGGGTGTATATCAGCAGGGCTTCCAGGTTGTGCATATGGGCTTTGGCGTGAATGGTCGCGTGCAAGTGCCGCAAAAATTACATGACGCAGGCGTCAAAACGGTATTAGTCGGTAAAGTTGCTGATATTGCTCTTAACCCGCACGGCATCAGTTATCAGAACCTCGTTGATACCCAACAGATCATGGATATCACGCTTGAGGAAGTACAAAAGCCGGGTGATGTTTTTATCTGTACCAATATTCAGGAAACTGATTTGGCCGGTCATGCCCAGGACGTCGCGCGTTATGCTGAGCGCCTGGAAGTGGTCGATACAAATCTTGCGCGCCTGATGAATGCGCTACAACCCTGCGATTGTCTGGTGGTTATGGCCGATCACGGCAACGATCCGACTATCGGCCATAGCAAGCACACCCGCGAAAATGTCCCGCTTCTGGTCTGGCAGCCAGGCATATCCCATTCATACCTTGGTGCCAGAAAAACACTGTCTGATGTTGGTGCGACAGTCTGCGAATTCTTCGCGGCAAGCGCACCACAAAACGGCACTTCTTTCCTGTCACTTCTTAATACTTCCAATACCGGAGGCAATCATGGCTGAACCGCTGCGAATTGACGCGTCGGGTTATACCTATGCTCACGAGCATCTGCATATCGACTTGTCGTCATTCAAAAACAATATTGATTGCCGCCTGGATCAATACGATCTGATTTGTGCGGAAATGAAAACGCTTTACGGATTAGGCGTGCGCAACATCATTGAGATGACCAACCGCTACATGGGGCGTAACCCGCAGTTTATGCTAGATATTATGCGTGACACCGGCATGAATGTTGTGGCCTGCACCGGCTATTACCAGCATGATTTCTTCCCCGAACACGTCGCCAGTACCAGCGCAGAAAAACTGGCGCAGGAGATGATCGACGAAATCGAAATCGGCATTGAAGGCTCTGAGCTTAAAGCGGGCATCATTGCTGAAATCGGCTCAAGCGTGGACGTCATCACGCCGGATGAAGCAAAAGTGTTTTCTGCTGCGGCGATGGCACACCGTGAAACAGGGCGTCCAATTTCGACGCACACCTCTTTTAGCACCATGGGCCTGGAACAACTAGCGTTACTCAAAAGCTACGGCGTGGATCTGTCCCGCGTGGTTGTCGGCCATTGCGACCTGAAAGATAACCTCGACAACATTCTGCGCATGATTGAGCAGGGCGCGTATGTCCAGTTCGATACCATCGGCAAAAACAACTATTACCCGGATGCGAAGCGCGTAGCGATGCTGCAAGAAATCGCCAGCCGCGGCTTACTCGACCACGTCATGCTCTCTATGGATATTACCCGCCGCTCGCATTTAAAAGCCAACGGCGGCCTCGGTTTTGATTATTTGCTGACAACGTTTGTGCCTTTGTTGCTGGAGGCGGGTTTCTCTCAGGCCGACGTTGATTTGATGTTACGTGACAACCCCTCTGTCTTCTTTAAATAAGGATTTCCCATGAAAAAGATCGGTGTTGCTGGCTTACAGCGCGAACTTATTAAAAAAACTATCGAGACGTCCGCACCTGACTGCTTTGAAGTGTTTATTTACAACGATATGGAAGCGGCTATGAAAGTGAAATCAGGCCAGCTCGATTACTACATTGGTGCCTGTAATACCGGTGCTGGCGCGGCGCTGTCGATTGCTATCGCCGTGATTGGTTACAACAAAAGCTGCACGATTGCGAAGCCAGGAATTAAGGCGAAGGAAGAGCAGGTCGCCAAAATGGTTGCGGATGGGAAAGTCGCTTTTGGCCTGTCGGTGGAGCATATCGAACATGCCATCCCGATGCTTATTGCTCATTTAAAATAAAGGCAACGCTATGGATTTCTATATTCAGATAGTTGTGGTGGCTTGCCTGACCGGGATGACGGCGCTGCTGGCGCATAAGTCAGCGGCAGTGTTCCACGATGGTATTCGCCCCATCCTGCCTCAGCTTATCGAAGGTAATATGAATCGCCGCGAAGCAGGCAGTATCGCTTTCGGCCTGAGTATTGGCTTTGTGGCCTCGGTTGGGATTTCATTCACGCTCAAAACCGGTTTGCTGAACGCCTGGCTGTTATTCCTGCCGACCGATATTCTCGGGGTATTAGCGGCAAACAGCCTGTTGGCGTTTGGTATGGGAGCTGTCTGGGGCGTGTTGATCCTGACTTGCCTGATCCCGGTTAACCATTTGCTGACAGCCCTCCCGGTGGATGTGCTCGGGTCGCTTGGCGAGTTAAGTTCGCCGGTCGTTTCCGCTTTTGCTCTGTTCCCTCTGGTAGCCATTTTTTACCAGTTTGGCTGGAAGAACAGTCTGTTTGCGGCGTTTGTGGTGTTGATGACCCGCGTGCTAATTGTGCGTTTCTTCCCACATCTCAATCCTGAATCTATCGAAATTTTCGTCGGCATGGTGATGCTGCTGGGGATTGCGATTGCTCAGGATCATCGTACCCGTGATGAACGCGAGCACGATGACGGAGGGCTTTCTGTCTTTGAAGAGCGCACATCGCGCATCATCAAAAACCTGCCGTTTATAGCGATTGTCGGCGGGTTGATTGCGGTGGTTGCCAGCATGAAGATCTTCGCCGGTTCTGAAGTGTCGATCTTTACGCTTGAGAAGGCATATTCAGCCGGTATTACACCGGAACAATCACAAACGCTGATCCATCAGGCAGCACTTGCCGAATTTATGCGCGGGCTTGGGTTCGTGCCGCTGATTGCCACTACGGCGCTGGCGACGGGTGTTTACGCTGTGGCAGGTTTTACGTTTGTCTATGCCGCAGGGTATCTCATTTCCAACCCGCTATTAGCCTTTATTGTGGGGGCGGTCGTGATTTCAGCCGAAGTGTTGCTGTTGCGTTCCATCGGCAAATGGCTGGGACGTTACCCGTCTGTGCGTAACGCATCGGACAACATTCGTAACGCGATGAATATGCTGATGGAAATGGCGCTGTTGGTTGGCTCTATTTTTGCGGCTATAAAAATGGCGGGTTACACCGGCTTTACCATCGCGGCGGCGCTCTATTTCCTGAACGAAGCTTTGGGACGTCCGATTCAGAAAATGGCCTCACCGGTCGTGGCGGTGCTGATCACCGGTATCGTGCTGAATATTCTCTATTATTGCGGCCTGTTTATTCCGGTCTGATTTCTCTCTTTGCCCACGGCCCTGAAGGGCGGTGGGCTTCACGGAGTGCATAAAGTGAAAACCTGGCCTTTGCAGAGCCTGACGATGGAACAGGCGCAGCGTAAACAGTTTCAACTGGTGGATACTATTTGCCGCCATTTTCCCGGCAGTGATTTTCTTAGCGCCGGTGACCTGGGTTTAGTGCCTGGCCTCAATCAGCCGCAAATGACCCAGCGTGTTGAGTCGGTACTGGCCGATTTCTTTGGCGCACCCGCAGCGGCTCTTGTGCAAGGTGCAGGCACGGGCGCAATTCGCAGTGGTTTAGCCGCTTTGTTGAAATCCGGTGGGAGTTTACTGATTCACGATGCGCCGCTTTATCCCACCACTGCTGTCATTGCGGAACAAATGGGCTTGCAGCTTATTCGTGCCGATTTTAATCAGCTTGAAGACGTGAAAAGGGCGATAGAAGAGCACCGTCCGCAAGCGGCACTGATTCAACACACACGCCAGAGCATCAATGATTCGTATCATTTGCGGGAGGTTATCGCCTGTTTTAATCAATACAATTTGCCATCGCTCACGGATGATAATTATGCCGTGATGAAAGTGGAGAGGATTGGTTGTGAATGCGGCGCCACTCTTTCGACTTTCTCGTGTTTCAAGCTTTTCGGCCCGCCGGGCGTTGGCGTTGTGGTTGGGGCTGAAAAGGCTGTGAATGCTGTACGCCAGAGTATGTATTCAGGCGGTAGCCAGATTCAGGGTTTCCAGGCCATGGAAGCATTACGCGGATTAGTGTTCGCACCTGTTATGCATGCGGTTCAGGCTCAGGTAAACGATAGTCTGGTCGAACAACTCAATACGAGCAGTATTGCGCAGGTTAAACAGGCGTTTATCGCCAACGCGCAATCGAAAGTTTTGTTGGTTGAGTTTCACCAACCGATTGCAGAAAAAGTTCTGGCGAAAGCACAGCAACTGGGCGCATTACCGTATCCGGTGGGTGCTGAGTCGAAATATGAAATCCCGCCGCTTTTTTACCGGGTGTCAGGTACTTTCCGTGAGTCTGACCCAACGCTTGAACAGCGCATGATTCGTATTAATCCAAATCGCAGTGGTGCAGAAACGGTATTGAGAATATTGCGTGAAAGTTGTGAAGGTATATAAAAAAACACCCTCATAAAGAGGGTGTCACATATTTAATGTGGCTTGTTTATTTTGATTCATCCGCAGGGCCACAGCCGCCGATAATTCTTGAGATAGAAATTGCTGGGTGAAGAAGATAATCATAACCACAGTTTTTGCTTTTGTTTTCAATGTGACCACTACATGCGGTCAGCGTTGAGATAACGGCGAATAATGCGGTAATTTTCACAAGCTTAATCATTGATATTCCCTATCATAATTGGATTGGACTATTTGGATATATAAAAAAGGCTTCTCAGTATATGAGAAGCCTTAATTATTGCTAAGTCCGAAACCAGACAGAATATGGGCGAAATTTATGTTGATTATTAGTGATTTGAAAACCAGTTTAATTTTTCGCGTAATGCAACGACGCTGCCGACAATAATAAGCGCAGGGCTTTCAACCTGGGTTGATAATTCACCCAGTTCACTTAAAACACCACTCACAACCCGCTGTTTAACCGCAGTGCCATTTTCGACCAGCGCGACGGGCATTTGAGCCGACATTCCATGCTCAATGAGTTTTTCCTGAATGGCGGGTGCCTGGTTCAAGCCCATATAAAATACCAGCGTTTGTTTTTCAGCAGCCAGATTTTGCCAATCCAGTTCGCCGCCTGTTTTAAGGTGGCCCGTCACCAGACGCACGCTTTGCGCGTAATCGCGGTGAGTTAACGGGATGCCTGAGTAAGCGGAACAGCCAGATGCCGCAGTAATTCCAGGCACCACGGAGAACGGAATGCCGCCTTCGCACAAGGTTTCCAACTCTTCGCCACCACGACCAAAGATAAACGGATCGCCACCTTTCAAACGCACCACGCGTTTACCGCTTTGCGCTTCACGCAGCAGGATCTGGTTAATCTCTTCTTGTGGGACGCAGTGATAACCCGCGCGTTTACCCACAAAGACGCGGTCCGCATCGCGACGCACCAGGTTCATAATGTCATCTGATACCAGACGGTCATAGACCACTACGTCAGCCTGTTGGATTTGCTGTAATCCTTTGAGCGTCAACAACCCGGCATCCCCAGGACCTGCACCGACCAGCACCACTTCGCCACGATGATCGAGTGGTGTGGCGAACATGGATTCGGTTTCTTTGTCGATAGCTAGTTTGTCTTCGTTCGCTAAATATTGTGCAAGGCGATCGTTGGTGAAGAACTTTTCCCAGAAGCGACGGCGCTCGCCCATGGTTTTGAAATTGGCTTTTACCCGGCCACGCAGCGTCCCGGCATAAGAGGCAATTTTCCCCAGATGCAGCGGCAGAATAGCTTCGAGTTTTTCGCGTAGCAGACGAGCAAGAACAGGGGAGGTGCCACCGGAAGAAACGGCAACCATCAACGGTGAGCGGTCGATAATTGATGGCATGATGAAGCTTGCCTGTTTTGGTGCATCAACCACGTTACAGAAAATACGGCGGGATTCAGCCGCATCGCTGACTTGCTGATTGACTGCATCGTTGTCTGTGGCGGCAATGGCCAGCCAACAAACATCGAGCAGTGCGGGATTAAATTCACCCTGAGCCAAAGTTATCATGCCCTGTTCCGCCCACACATGGAATTGCGGGGAGAAGTCCAGGGCATTCACAGTGACCAGTGCACCTGCCTCCATCAACAAACGCGCTTTACGTTCTGCAACATCGCCACCACCAACAAGCAAACAGGCACGACCTTGCAATTGACAAAATATAGGCAGGTGATCCACGGGTAATCCTCAAAAATTAATGACGTGCAGTCTCCGGCGTGGCGATTCGCTCAGGCTGTGGACGCTCGGATTTCGGAGTAGCATACCAATAACCCAGACCCATGAATACTACGCCAGAAAGGGTATTCCCAAGCGTTACCCACAGAAGGTTGTGACCGATACCAGCCATCGTGTACGCATCGCTGTGATGACCAAACCAGGACAGGGCAAACAGCGTCATGTTCGCGATGGAGTGCTCGTAACCTGAAGCGATAAACGCCAGCAGACACCACCAAATTGCGATGAATTTAGCCGCGCCTTCAGTGCGGACAGCCATCCAGATTGCAAGGCAAACCAACCAGTTACACAGTGCGCCTTTGAAGAACAACACCATTGCAGGAGCTGAAGTTTTTGCCAGCGCTGCGGTGTGAACCAGGCTGGTATCTAACGGCAGCAGGCTACCGCCGCCCCACTTGTAAAGCAGAGCAACAAACACTGAACCTACCAGGTTACCTAACCAGGTTTGCGGCAAAATACCCCACATCTGACCGTGAGAAATTGTGCCCGCTTTCACACCGAACGTCAGGAACATAGTGTGTCCGGTGAATAGTTCAGAGCCTGCGATGATGACCAGCGTCAGGGCGATACCGAAAGTCGCACCCATAACCAGCGGGCGAAACGCTGGGTCAACCAGGTTCCCCAGTGTGAAAATCAGGATGATGCCAAGCCCTACATAAGCCCCCGCCATTGCGGAGCTAATCCAGAAACCAAGCGGGTTATTTTTTGACAATCGGGCAATGCGAGCGGCATTCGCCGCACATTTATTAATGGTATCGGTGAACATTTTTGTTATCCCAACAAATTGAAAGAAAAAATAAATAACTGAAATTTCTCCCTCACCCCGGCCCTCTCCCTGAGGGAGAGGGGGAAAACCGAGTTAATTCCCTCTCCCTCAGGGAGAGGGTTAGGGTGAGGGTTGTTTTAATACTTAAGCTTTAATCTGAACCTGGCCGTCTTGTACGCGCGCTGGGTAGTGCGCAATTGAGCGGCTCTCGTCTTCCATGCACAGTCCGTCTCGCAGTCTGAAACGCTGCTTTTTCAACGGGCTGGCAACCCAAAGTTCATTCTGGTGCTCGGCAATCAGGCCACGCGACAGCACGCTCGCTTCAAAGAACGGGTCAATGTTGCTGATGGCAAATACCTGGTCGTCATTGCGCGGGCGGAAAATCGCAACTTGCTTATTGCCGACTAGCGCACAAACTCCGGTAGCGGGCAGGATGTCGTTTAACTGGCAAACGGTAGTCCACTGGCTCATACATTTTCCTCCACTTCTTCTACCAGGGTGACCGGGATACGCTCGTATGGCGTTGCCGGGCGATGCTGCTCACGCTCAGGGACGATTTGTACATTCGGATCGCGCACCGGGCTGTTGATGAAGTGCTTGAAGCGAACCTGAGCTTCCGGGGTATTGACCGTTTCAGTCCACTCGCAAATCACTTTCTCGCGCAGACGTTCCAGCTCGGCTTCGAGCTGATCGTTCAGGCCCAGTTTGTCTTCGATGATGACTTTTTTCAGATACTCGATGCCGCCTTCCAGGCTATCTAACCATGGAGCGGTACGCGTCAGTTTGTCGGCGGTACGGATGTAGAACATCATGAAACGGTCGAGATATTTGAGAAGCGTTTCGCGGTCTAAATCTGCGGCCAGTAAATCGGCGTGGCGAGGTTTCATGCCGCCGTTACCGCACACATACAGGTTCCAGCCTTTTTCAGTCGCGATAATACCGACGTCTTTACCCTGTGCTTCCGCACATTCACGAGTACAGCCCGATACACCGAACTTCATTTTGTGTGGAGTACGAATACCTTTGTAGCGGTTTTCCAGCTCAACACCGAAGCCAACGCTATCGCCAACGCCGTAACGGCACCAGGTGCTACCCACGCAGGTTTTCGCCATGCGCAACGCTTTTGCATAGGCATGGCCCGTTTCAAAACCGGCTTCAATCAGCTGACGCCAGATTTCTGGTAAATCGTCTTTCTGCGCACCAAACAGGCCGATACGCTGGGAGCCGGTGATTTTGGTATAGAGATTGTATTCGCGTGCGATACGCCCGACTTCCATCAAACCTTCCGGTGTGATTTCTCCGCCTGCGGAACGTGGAATGACAGAGTAAGTCCCGTCTTTCTGAATGTTGCCGAGGAAGTTGTCGTTAGTATCCTGAAGCGGCGTGTGCTGTGGTGCCAGCACATAGTCGTTCCAGCAAGAGGCCAGCAAAGAACCGACGGTCGGTTTACACACTTCACAGCCGTAGCCTTTGCCGTATTTTTGCAGTAGCTCGTCGAAGGATTTAATGCCTTCCACACGAATCAGGTGATACAGCTCCTGGCGAGAGAACGCGAAGTGCTCGCACAGATTATGGTTAACTTCGATGCCTTGCTTGCTCAGTTCGGCATTCAAAACTTGAGTGATCAAAGGAATGCAACCACCACAGCCAGTGCCGGCTTTGGTTTCTGCTTTCAATGCAGCGACAGTATGGCAGCCGTTGTTGATGGCTTTAACCAGATGACCTTTAGTGACATCAAAGCAGGAGCAGATTTGCGCGCTGTCCGGGAGTTTATCAACACCAATTGCCGGCTTACCGGCGCTGGCATGTGCAGGCAGAATCAGCGCGTCCGGGTTTTCTGGCAGTTCGATGTTATTCAGAACCAGTTGCAGAAGGTTGCCGTAATCGCTGGTATCGCCGACCAGAACAGCGCCGAGCAGGGTTTTGTTGTCAGCGCTAACAATCAGACGCTTATAAACTTCTTTGCTTTCGTCGAGATAAACATAGCTGCGGCATTCCGGTGTGCGACCATGCGCATCACCAATCCCGCCCACATCCACGCCGAGCAGTTTCAGCTTGGCGCTCATATCAGCGCCTTCGAAGGCGTTTTCTGTACCGAGCAGGTGGTCAGCTGTGACCTGGGCCATTTTGTAGCCAGGGGCGACCAGGCCGAATGTGCGGTTGTTCCAGCTCGCGCATTCGCCGATAGCGTAGATGTCTGGATCAGACGTCTGGCAGCTATCGTTCACCGCGATACCGCCGCGTTGCCCTGTTGCCAGGCCGCATTGTGTTGCCAGCTTATCGCGTGGACGGATACCGGTGGAGAAGACGATGAAATCTACTTCCAGGTCTGTGCCGTCAGCGAAACGCATGGTCTTACGCGCTTGCGTACCTTCCTGCACGATTTCCAGCGTATTTTTGCTGGTATGTACGCGCACACCCATGCTCTCAATCTTATTGCGCAGCTGCTCGCCGCCCATGCGGTCAAGCTGTTCGGCCATCAGCATTGGCGCGAATTCAATAACATGCGTTTCAACGCCGAGGTTTTTCAGCGCGCCTGCGGCTTCAAGGCCGAGCAGGCCACCACCGACCACGGCGCCGCGCTTGCTGCGGCGGGCACATGCTTCGATAGCGTTCAAATCTTCAATGGTGCGGTAGACGAAACAGTCTTGTGTTTCGGAGCCTTTAATCGGCGGGATCCACGGGTATGAACCGGTCGCCATGACCAGTTTGTCGTAATACACGGTACGGCCAGTATTCGAGTGAATGACTTTTTCCTGGCGGTTAATGGTGATGGCGCGTTCGCCAACCAGCACTTTTACACCGTGTTTCTCATAGAAACCGTCACGAACAAGGGATAATTCTTCAGCGGTATGATGGGAGAAATAGGAAGATAAATGCACGCGGTCGTAGGCTTTGCGTGGCTCTTCACAAAAAACGGTGATATCGAATTGGCCTGGCTGGGCTTTATCAAGTAAGTCTTCGATAAAGCGATGGCCGACCATGCCATTACCGATGATTGCGATTTTGACTTTGCTCATAATTGCCTCAATTTCTTTTCTATTACTGCCTACCTTAACGATTCAGCAATGGCGATTATTGATACAAATCAAATACACCTTTATATACCTCTTAATGGGTATATTGCTGATTTTAGTGGGTTTTTATAAGTGACGGAAATGTTTAGCTATTCACTGGAAGACAATAAATGCCCTGATTTTGCCTGGTCGTGCTATGAAATAGAGGCAGCTAATCAACAAGGGGTGGGTATGAGCAAGTTGGCGTTGGAGTTAATTCAGAATGTGCGTCTGGTCGGGCGTGAAGGGTTGTGGCAAATAACCATCGAAAATGGGCGCATCAACGCCATAAAACCCATGGATGATACCCAGCCGGAAAGCGAGCAGATTCTAAACGGGCGAGGCGGTCTGGCGATCCCGCCATTTATTGAGCCTCATATTCACCTTGATACTACGCAGACCGCGGGCCAACCGAACTGGAACCAGTCGGGCACTTTGTTTGAAGGCATTGAACGTTGGGCTGAACGTAAAGCACTTCTGACGCACGAGGATGTGAAACAACGCGCCTGGCAGACGCTGAAATGGCAGATTGCGAACGGTATTCAGTATGTTCGCACACACGTTGATGTCTCGGACCCGACGTTGACTGCGCTAAAAGCGATGCTGGAAGTGAAACAAGAAGCCGCGCCATGGATTGAGGTGCAAATCGTGGCGTTTCCACAAGAAGGCATTCTTTCTTATCCCAACGGTGAAGCCTTGCTTGAAGAGGCGTTGCGCCTCGGAGCTGACGTAGTGGGGGCGATCCCGCATTTTGAATTTACCCGCGAATATGGCGTGGAATCGCTGCATAAAGCTTTCGCACTGGCGAAAAAATACGACCGCCCGCTGGATATTCACTGTGATGAAATTGACGATGAGCAGTCGCGGTTTGTCGAAACCGTTGCCGCTCTTGCGCTGCGAGATGGCATTGGCGAGCGTGTTACCGCCAGCCATACCACGGCGATGCACTCTTACAACGGCGCTTACACCTCGCGCTTGTTTCGTTTGTTGAAAATGTCTGGCATTAACTTTGTCGCTAATCCGCTGGTGAATATTCATCTGCAAGGTCGGTTTGATGATTACCCGAAACGTCGGGGCGTCACGCGCGTCAAAGAGTTACTTGAAGCAGGCATTAACGTTTGTTTTGGTCATGACGACGTGTTTGACCCGTGGTACCCGCTGGGGACGGCCAATATGTTGCAAGTGCTGCATATGGGGCTGCATGTCTGCCAGATGATGGGGTATCAGCAGATTGACGAAGGGTTAAAGCTGATTACGGAAAATAGTGCGCGCACATTCGGGGTGAAAGATTACGGTATTGCTGAGGGAAATGCGGCGAACCTGATTGTTCTTCCTGCGGAAAACGGCTTTGATGCTGTGCGCCGTCAGGTGCCGGTGCGCTGGTCTATACGCGCAGGGAAGGTGATTGCGACCACGCAATTGTCACAAACCTGGGTGATGTTGGACGATGCTGAAGAGATAAAATACGGCGGGTAAGCACCCGCCGTAAGTTTTTTTTCGCTCTGATAAACGCAGTGCTATGCGCCGCTTTTAGTTCGCTGCCACCGCGTTATGCTGGCGGTGCTTAGTCACCAGACCCAGAATCAGGCACATGATGAACACGACAGCATACAGCGCGTTTGCGGTTTGTAACGCCGCATGCGGGCCGCTGTGTGCCACAATCGGGCCAGTGACCACGAAGGTCAGCATGGTGCCGATGGTGCCGCAGGTCAGTACGAAGTTAACCAATTTTGGTGAAGCGATTTTTGTCTGCAATGAACCGAGCGTGATAACCGAGGTGTAGATTGCGCTGGAGAAGAAACCGAGCGCCAAAATAAACCACGCCAGATGGGCAGGTTCACTTTTGTTGAAGAAGTACATCAGAACGGTCGCGGCACCTGCCAGAACAGTCAGAATGCGTTGCAGATCGAAGAAACGCAAAATGAAGCTAAATGCCCACATGCCAAACATATAAGACATCCAGAAATCGCTGACTAACTGGCCTGCATCATTCAGGTTCATTCCCAGGCTTTTGGCATATTCCGGAACCCAGGAGATAAAGCCCAGTTGGCCGAGAATGTAGCAAAGTGCGGCAATGGAAAGGAACAGAACGCCCACGCCCCATTTTTCTTTCTCGGCAACGTGTTCGGTTTTCGGTGCGTGTTTGCCCAGTGCCGGGAAATCGCAGCCGATAGTCAGAATGAAAATAGCGACATAAACCAGGCCGATGCAGACGTAAACCCAATACCAGTTGATGCTACGCGCCAGCAAAATTGCTGCCACCATTGGGAAAATCATCCCCGCCATGCTGAAGAAGGAGTCGGTAAACAGCAGGCGTGAACCACGCTGGCGGCCTTCATACATGTGGGTGATCAGGAAAGTACCAATCGACATGGTGATACCGCTGACCAGCCCGAGCACAAACATCGCGACGGAGAATATGGTCAGGTTATCGCCAAAGACAAGTCCGGCCACCGCCAGAATCATCAATATAAATCCGAAGCGCAGCTGAGTTTTGAGCGGCACGATTTCCATCAACCAGGCGTTCAGGAAGATAGAAATCAGAATGCCTGCGTTCAGGAAGGTAAAGGTATTACTCATGCTGGAAACGGGAACGTGGAAGTATTCGGCTATATTGCCCATCACCATCCCGGTGACAATTACCAACGCGCCAGTGAGGGCGTAGGAGAAGAAGCTGATCCATGTGAGCTTAATGCGGTTGCTGTTAGTCATGACGAGCCTGTGAATAGAAATGTAAAGTGCTTTGACAGCACTCGAGAAGAATGGATTTTAGTCAAAAACGTGATTCATTCATACAATTTATAATTCATTTGCAGCAACAGACTGGTTTCAGAGTGATTTCGATCACATTAAAGAGCGCTACTCATTAATTCATTCATTTAACTTATTGATTTGTGTGAAAGTAAAAAACCGTAAATGGCTGGCGCAGAGTTGAGCACGTCTTTACAATCTAGCAACTTGCTTCATTCACTGCATTCGTAAGGAATTATTCATGCTCAAATCGACTTTGGCGGCTGTAGCAACTGTGTTTGCTCTTTCCGCTCTCTCTCCTGCGGCACTTGCTGCTAAAGGTGACCCACACGTCCTGTTGACGACTTCAGCAGGTGAAATTGAGCTTGAGTTAAATAGCCAGAAAGCCCCAGTTTCTGTGAAAAACTTTGTGGATTACGTTAACAGCGGCTTCTACAACAACACCATTTTCCATCGCGTGATCCCGGGCTTCATGCTCCAGGGCGGCGGCTTCACGGCAGATATGAATCAGAAGCAGCCAAACCCACCGATTAAAAACGAAGCCGATAACGGCTTGCGTAATACTCGCGGTACCATTTCTATGGCCCGTACCGCCGATAAAGACAGCGCGACCAGCCAGTTCTTCCTGAATGTGGCAGATAACGCTTTCCTCGATCACGGCCAGCGCGACTTTGGTTACGCGGTATTCGGTAAAGTTGTGAAAGGGATGGACGTTGCCGATAAAATCTCTCAGGTACAAACTCACGACGTTGGCCCATACCAAAATGTGCCGTCAAAACCTGTAGTTATCCTCTCCGCGAAAGTCCTGCCGTAAAAAATTCCTGCGCGGGTTTCCTCCACCCGCGCATTGACTTCCTTCCTGCACTTCCCCCGATTGCTGCTTATACTTGTGGCAAGTATGGGTCGTCACGTTAGGGAGGCATCATGGCAAAGAAACTGACCGATAAACAAAAGTCCCGCCTTTGGCAGCAATTGCGCAGCCGTTCGTTTCAGGCCAGTTCCCGGCTGGATATCCTTGAGCCTCATGCGCAAGATGAGCTTATCGCGCAGCGTGTAGAAACGATTGAACTTGGCCCGTTGCATCGCGGATTACCCTGGTTGTGTGCCATCCATCAGCAGCTTTTTCAGGATGTTTTCGACTGGGCAGGCGAGCTACGAGATGTTGATATTTCCAAAGGGGAGATACAGTTCTGCCATTTCGAGTACATCGAAAATGAAGGCAACGATCTGATGCAAGAAATGGAGGATGAGCATTATCTCGTCGGACTTACCAGAAATGAGTTCGTTCAGCGCCTGTCGCATTACTATTGTGAAATTAACGTCCTTCATCCGTTTTTTGTTGGCAGTGGTCGGGCACAGCGCGTTTTCTTCGAGCAGCTAGCGATTCACGCTGGTTACATCCTCGATTGGAAAGACGTATCGCCTGAAGCATGGGCAACGGCGAATCAGGCCGGGGCATTGGGTGATTTGACGCTGCTCAATGAGATTTTCACTAAAGTGGTGAGCGAAGCGCGCGAAAGCGAATAGAATAGCGCGGTTCTTTTTTACCCTGGAGCCGCGATGCTACTGCTTATCGACAACTACGACTCATTCACCTGGAACCTTTATCAGTACTTTTGCGAATTAGGTGCAGAAGTGGTGGTGAAACGTAACGATGAGCTGACCCTTTCTGATATCAGCGCGTTAGCCCCAGAAAAGTTGGTTATCTCGCCAGGCCCCTGCACGCCCACCGAAGCAGGGATTTCTCTTGCGGCGATTGCGCATTTCGCCGGACAGTTACCGATTCTCGGGGTATGTCTTGGTCACCAGGCGATTGCCCAGGCGTTTGGGGCGACCATTGTGCGTGCCGAAAAAGTGATGCATGGCAAAACATCCGCTATTACGCATAACAATTCTGGCGTATTCAACGGCCTGAATAATCCCCTTACCGTCACGCGCTATCACTCTTTGGTTATCGACCCCGCAACATTACCCGACTGCTTTGACGTGACCGCCTGGACGGATAAGCAAGAGATTATGGGGATCCGTCACCGCGAGCTTGAGCTGGAGGGTGTGCAGTTTCACCCGGAAAGTATTCTCAGTGAGCAGGGGCACCAGCTGTTAGCCAATTTCCTCAATCGTTGATTTTTTATTGCCAGATAATGATTTTTTATGCATATTTCATGATTATATTTTCATGTCTGTTCTTGCGTAAAAATGGGATGGCAATTAATGGCAAGCGAACAATCAGCAATTACCCGCGCTACTTTTGATGAAGTGATTTTGCCGATTTATGCACCGGCGGAGTTTATCCCGGTTAAAGGCAAAGGCAGTCGTGTTTGGGATCAACAAGGTAAAGAGTACGTTGATTTCGCCGGTGGGATTGCCGTCACGGCATTAGGTCACTGCCACCCGGCGTTAGTGGAAGCGTTAAAAAGTCAGGGCGAAACGCTATGGCATACCAGCAACGTTTTCACCAATGAACCCGCGTTGCGCCTGGGCCGCAAACTGATTGATGCTACTTTTGCTGAACGCGTACTGTTTATGAACTCTGGTACCGAAGCCAACGAAACCGCCTTCAAACTGGCACGGTACTACGCTTCTACGCGCCATAGTCCGTATAAAACCAAAATTATTGCCTTCCATAATGCCTTCCACGGTCGTTCGCTGTTTACCGTTTCTGTTGGCGGTCAGCCGAAGTATTCCGACGGCTTTGGCCCGAAGCCAGCCGATATTATTCATGTGCCGTTTAACGACTTGCATGCAGTGAAAGCGGTGATGGATGACCATACTTGTGCGGTCGTGGTCGAGCCGATTCAGGGCGAGGGCGGTGTAACGGCGGCAACCCCAGAATTCCTGCAAGGCTTGCGCGAGTTGTGCGATGAGCATAAAGCGTTGCTGGTATTCGATGAAGTGCAGTGCGGGATGGGGCGTATCGGCGAGTTGTTTGCGTACATGCATTACGGCGTGACGCCAGACATTCTGACCAGCGCGAAGGCACTCGGCGGTGGCTTCCCGGTCAGCGTCATGCTGACTACTCAGGAAATTGCTTCTGCGTTCCATGTTGGCACTCATGGTTCAACCTACGGCGGAAACCCGCTGGCATGTGCCGTTGCAGGTGCGGCGTTTGACATCATCAATACGCCTGAGGTTTTGAAAGGCGTTGCGACGAAACGCCAGCAGTTCGTTAAGCATTTGCAGCAAATCGACGAGCAATTCGACGTGTTCAGCGACATTCGTGGCATGGGCTTATTGATTGGCGCTGAGTTGAAACCTCACTACAAAGGCCGTGCCCGGGAGTTCCTGTACGCAGCGGCAGAAGCGGGCGTGATGGTCTTGAACGCGGGGCCAGACGTCATGCGTTTTGCTCCGGCGTTAATTGTTGAGGATGCTGATATCGAAGACGGTATGACGCGCTTTGCCAAAGCGGTCGCAAAAGTCGTTAACGCTTAATCGCCCGTCAATTTGAGCGGCGTAAGCGGCTCAGCCAGATACCGTGATGTGGCCGCTGACGCCATGCAACCGAAGAAATGGTATGCATGGTGCTGAGGTGGCCCAACACCCGCTGTAAATGTTGTTCCATGGTACTTAGCGGCCCGCTCGGAAGCCCTTCCAGCGGGTCGAGAATATTCGCATCATTGGTTTCCCCAGGCCCATCATATTGAAGCCGCTGCTGGCATCGTTGCAGCGCAATTTCACACGATTGCAAATAACGCTGGGCGAGATCCGGCGTCAACATGTTGTGCTCGCGGGCAAGTGTGGTCATCGCATTGATGTGTTCGACGATAAACTGGCTGTGCGTCACCCATAGTTTCATATCGGCAAGATAGTGCGAGTTAAATCCAGGTTCCTGCATCGCCTGGTTGAGCGAGTTGAATAAGGCATTGTGCGCCTGGTTGACCCTCATTCGCGAATACGCCAGCGGGGTGGGTTCCGGGTCGCTGCTCAGAATCAGGCGAATCGCATCCTGATCGCGCTCCAGAGCATCGTGGGCGTTCTGGCGCAGTAAACCACTTTGCCACTGTGGCCACAGCCACACCATGCCACCAAAGGCAATCAGGCAGCCGAGCAGCGTATCTATTAAGCGCGGAACGATGTACTGCTCGGCGCTGAGGGTGATGAGTTGCAGGGTGTAAACCGCCGTGACGGTAAAGCCAATTGTCGCCCAACCGTAACTCTTACGAATGAACAAATAGCTGACCAGCGTAATGATCAACATCGCGGCCAGCGCGATATCTTGCGGAAAGTGGAAGTGCAGCGCGATGCCCGCTATCGCTAAACCTGCAATGGTGCCTGCCGACCGGTGAAGAATTCTCACCCGGGTCGCGCCATAGCCGTTTTGCGTCACAAACATTACCGTCATCAAAATCCAGTAAGGTTTAGGCAGATGTAAAAACCCCCCCAAAATACTGGCGATGGTCAGCATTACACCTAATCTGGCGGCGTTACGCAGCGCGGCGGATTTCAAAGATAAATAGCTTTTCAGTGCTGCCCAAAGTGGCAAGCGACGCTGCCGGTCTTCCATCAAATCACGGATATACAACGGGCGCTGGGTGCGTAAAACACGGCCAATCCGACTGAAGTGATAATGGCAAAATTGCCCAACCGGGTTATCCGGATTTTGACGCGCGATTTTCTCAAGGGCATCAATCTGTTTATCCATCGTGAAACGCTGTGGGAACCGATGATAAAGAATGTCGTCAGCCAGCACGCGTAAACGCGCTGCAATGGTCTGCGCGTTCCAGCGAATCACGGCTTCAGCGTGACTTTTCTCAACCAGCTTTTGCACTTCGGCAGGTTGGTGGAGGCTGACGGAAATGTGTTCTTGTAAATCCAGAGCGACCTGAAACGCGCGCAGTAATCGCTTGTAGCCGTTTTGCTGATTCGCTGCCAGCATGTGTAATTGCTGGTAGCAAATAGTGATTAAATCAACGGCTTTTTGTTGACGCGCCAGCAGCGGAGGCAGCGCTTTTTCAGGGTCGGTATGCTGCGTTAGCATGCCATATTTGGCTTCGCAGTAATCCGCCAGTTGGCGATAGAGCAGGCTTAATGATTCGCGCAGTGGCTGCTCGCGCCACATCCAGAACCAAAACCAGTTAAACACGCCGTACCAAATTGTACCGCTGACATACAGCAGCATTGGCTTCCAGATGGGCATATTCCCCGCCATGCTGAGTGTAAAGATCGCGGCAATGAGTGAGGCGGGAAGCAGACGAGCGTGCAGGGAGCTGATTTCGGCTGTGACGCCCAGCAATAGCGCCATTACGGCCAATATCACCGGCAACGGCACTGAGGTATAAAGCAATAAAAGCTGCATGATCAAACTGCTGACGGCAAACAGGCTACCGCCGACGATCAGGCGTTTGAAGAAGCGTTTATGGGGAGTATCAAGTCCTGCAATGTTGCAGCAGGCAGGGACTAAAGAGAAAAGCAGGCCGGACTGGAGATTGCCAAAGAGCAAACCTACTGCCACCGGAAGGCACAGCACCAGCGTTTGCCGCAGTGCGTAGTTAACTTCAGGATGGTAGATCAGTCTTCGCCACATAAACCCTTCTTACTTAAAGCTGCAGCGGCGTTAGCTGCGTTCATTCACCCGAATCACTTACTTGAGTAAGCTCATCGGGATGAACTCACTTGCTGCCTTGCTGCAACTTCAATTAATCGGGTTTCGGATTTAGTTTTTTAGAGACAAAAAAGGCGTGTTATGAAGCAACACGCCATTTTTGAGACGGAGATTAACGAGTGCCGTAAACGACGATCGTTTTACCGTGAGCAGAGATCAGATTTTGATCTTCCAGCATTTTCAAGATACGACCAACGGTTTCGCGAGAGCAACCCACGATCTGACCGATTTCCTGACGGGTAATTTTTATCTGCATACCGTCCGGGTGGGTCATTGCATCAGGCTGTTTAGCCAGGTTCAGCAGTGTCTGCGCGATACGACCAGTCACATCCAGGAATGCCAGGTTACCCACTTTCTCAGATGTAACTTGCAGACGACTAGCCATCTGTGAAGACAGGCGCATCAGGATATCTGGATTGACCTGAATCAGCTGGCGGAATTTTTTATATGAAATTTCAGCCACTTCGCAGGCACTTTTAGCACGAACCCAAGCACTACGTTCCTGACCTTCTTCGAACAGCCCTAACTCGCCAATGAAATCGCCCTGATTCAGATAGGAGAGGATCATTTCCTTGCCCTCTTCATCTTTGATCAGAACAGCCACAGAACCCTTGACGATGTAATACAGCGTCTCAGCCTTTTCACCCTGGTGAATCAGTGTGCTCTTCGATGGATACTTATGAATGTGGCAATGGGACAAGAACCATTCGAGAGTCGGGTCTGTTTGCGGTTTGCCAAGCACCATGCGCGGTTATCCTCTGTTTTATAACTGGCTACCAACGACAGGACGCTAAACATCCTGTCTGGCGTTGCAAGTATTAGAATATTCCCCACCTTGGGGAGATGGCATGCAAGTCATTCTTGCTGCCTGTAATTAGTGATGTCCTCTGCATACATGCATAACGTCAATGTATCGATGTAGCATCTGGATTGTTTTAGCATAGCTTTTGACAAGTGTCTCCTATTGTCTCGTTTCAGCTTGACGCAGGTCGCCTTCCATTGCCAGATTTGCTGAATCTGCGTACTCTGAAAGACAATTTTTTCAACGGGAGAAGTAACATGCAAGCACGAGTGAAGTGGGTTGAAGGGTTAACCTTCCTTGGGGAGTCCGCTTCTGGACACCAGATTCTGATGGACGGTAATTCTGGCGATAAAGCACCCAGTCCGATGGAAATGGTTCTGATGTCCGCTGGTGGTTGTAGCGCAATCGACGTAGTTTCTATTTTGCAAAAAGGCCGCTACAACGTGACGGATTGTGAAGTGAAACTGACCTCTGAGCGCCGCGAAGAAGCCCCGCGTCTGTTCACACATATCAATCTGCATTTCATTGTGACAGGCAAAGAATTGAAAGATAATGCAGTTTCGCGTGCGGTAGACTTGTCTGCTGAGAAGTACTGTTCCGTTGCGTTGATGCTGGAAAAAGCCGTAAACATCACCCATAGCTACGAAGTGATTGAAAGCTAGAGTGAAGAAAAGGGCGGTGTTTAGCCGCCCTAATTATTGATATTTCTTCCTTCCGCCAGGCGCTTAACCAACGGCGTCATGATCAACTCCATTGCCAGTCCCATCTTGCCGCCCGGCACCACTAATGTATTGATGTGGGAAATAAATGAGCCTTGCAGCATGGCGAGCAAATACGGGAAGTCGATATCATCCAGACCGCGAAAATGAATCACGACAAAACTTTCATCTAATGACGGAATACCGCGTGCGGCAAACGGGTTAGAGGTATCTACCGTCGGTACGCGTTGGAAGTTGATGTGCGTGCGGGAAAACTGCGGCGTGATGTAGTTGATGTAATCGTCCATCGAACGCACGACGGAATCCATTACCGCTTCACGGGAATGACCGCGCTCGCTGGTGTCGCGCACCAGTTTTTGAATCCACTCCAGGTTTACAATCGGCACTACGCCAACCAGTAAATCGACGGCATTGGCGACGTCGTGCTGCGGGGTAACGACTCCGCCATGCAAGCCTTCATAAAACAAAACATCAGTCGGTTCTGGTAACGGCTGCCACGGAGTAAACGTGCCGGGAATCTGATTCCAGGGTACGGCTTCATCATAGGTATGAAGATATTTACGTGATTTACCCTGCCCGGTTTTGCCGTATTCAATAAACGTTTGTTCAAGCAAGCCAAAGTCGTTGGCTTCCGGCCCGAAGTAGCTGATATGACGGCCAAGGTCACGCGCTTTACGAATCGCCATATCCATTTCAGGACGGGTGAAACGATGGAAACTGTCGCCTTCAACTTCAGCTGCACGTAGGTTTAATTGCTGGAAGATTTTACGGAAGGCGATGCTGGTGGTGGTCGTTCCCGCGCCGCTGGAACCTGTTACGGCAATAACCGGATGTTTGGCTGACATAAGGCAACAACTCCATGGGTAGTAGCAAGTTTGGTTGGGTGAAGGCAGTTGTATTATGCAGTATAGGCAGGCTTAGCCGCGAAATTGCCCGCGAGCCATGATATTCACCGTTTCATGAAGTTCTGACCATACCAGTACCGCTTCACCACTTTGCAGTTGGCGCTTAACATCAGCCACCTTTTGCTCAAGTGAGCGCTCTTGTTCACCATAATCTGTGCCTTCTCGTAATACAAAGGATTCAATCAGATTATCAAGCGTTTCGGGAGGCAGGTCTTGCCAGGGAATCATCATATTACTGGTCCAAAAATTGAGACAGCCATTGCGGGATGCGTTGCTCAAGCCACATTTCAGGGCGGCGTAACGTCCCACCAACAAACCCAACATGCCCACCGTAGCGCGTAAGTTGGTATTCGATATTAGCAGGCAATATGGCTTTATCCGGGATCACATGATGATCCATAAACGGGTCATCTTTGGCGTGGATGATTAGCGTCCGGGTTTTGATTTGTGGCAGTAACGGCATCGCGCTGCATTGACGGTAGTAGTCGAGAGCATCAGCAAAGCCGTGAATTTTTGAAGTGATCAAATTGTCAAACTCACGCAGGCGGCGCATTCCTTTAAGCTGGCGCAGATCAACAGGTAGAGTGCCCGGATAGCTTCTGAGCTTGCGCGCGGCATTTTTCTTCAGCAGATTCAAAAGATAGTGCTGATAAACGCGCGAGAATCCTTTTTCGATATGTGCGCTGCAATGTTCCAGCATCAGAGGGGCTGAAACTATGACACCGGCCTGTAGCGTGCAGTCAGCACCTTGTTTAGCCAATAAACAAGCGAGCATGTTCCCGCCGAGGGAAAACCCCACTGCCGCCGTCGGCACTTTGCCGTAACGGGTACTGAGCCAGTTTAAGAAGTAGCTTCCGTCTTCAGTTTCGCCCGAGTGATAAATGCGCTTCATGCGATTTGGCACGCCGCTACATCCACGGAAATGCATGACTACGCCCAGCCAGCCTTGCTTGCTGGCGGCTTCGATTAAGCCGTGGGCATATGGGCTGTGCAGGCTACCTTCAAGCCCATGAAAAACGACTAACCGTGGTTTATGCAATGCCTGGCGTGGGTCTTCGCTCCAGGCAAGATCGACAAAATCTCCATCCGGCATATCCAGACGCTGCCAGTGAGGTTTGAAATTTAAGCGACGGCGAATCAAACGCGGAAGCATGGTTTGCAGGTGCGGATTACTGACACCCTTCAACGGACGAAATTGATCATCTTCTTCGTGATTAAAATTCAATACTGCGGGACTTGTCGTAGCCATATCACACTGTTAGTTTCATTTAGTTTGCTAATTAACTTTACCGGGTGTGGAACACCCATTTCATGGAAACGCTTTTCTTCTCAATGCTTGGTTTTCTTTGGGTCGCGGCTATTACACCCGGCCCAAACAATATGTTACTGACTTCTTCCGGCGCCAATTACGGCTTTATGCGCACCATTCCGTTGATGATTGGCATCATGCTTGGGATGCAATGCATCCTGTTGCTGGTGGCCTTTGGCGTCGGTAGCTTAATCCTTTTGTATCCTGCTTTGCACCTTATCCTGAAGATTGCCGGGAGTGCTTACCTATTATGGCTGGCATGGAAAATCGGCACCGCGACCTATGAAAAACTGGAAACGGATGCGCCGCCTCCGGCTCCTATTCCATTCTGGCAGGGCGGTTTACTTCAGGTTATCAACCCTAAAGCCTGGTTGATGGCATTGGGTGCAGTGGCAAGTTTTAGCCTTGCCGGTGCTCAGTACCTGCATTCCGTGGCGTTAATCAGTATCGGGATTGCGCTGGTTAACATTGTTGCAGGTATTATCTGGATTGCGTTTGGCAGCATGATCGGCAAACTGCTGCGCAGCCGCCGCTCCTGGACAATCTTCAATGTCTTTATGGGGTTGCTGACGGCGGCGTGTGCCCTGTTGATTTGGCATTAAGTTCGCGGGCCTCATCCTTAGTTTTCGATAAGGTTGAGGCAAAACGGTTACTCGGCCTGCATCATCTGCTCTAACTTGTCATGCGCGTCCAGCCATTCCATCTCGCACTCTTCCAGTGCTGACTTCACTTTCACCTGAGTTTGCAGACATTCGGTCATTTCTGCTTTACGACTTTGGTCGTAAATAGCGCTGTCAGCCAGTTTTTCTTCCACTTGCGCAAGCTGGGCATTCAGCTTTTCCATCTGCTTTTCAAGCGTGGTGATTTGCTTACGCAGGGGCTGAGTTTGCGTGCGCAATTCTGCTTCACGGCGTTTTTGATCTTTACGAGCCTGTGCGCTGTTGACGTTATCTTTTGCAGAATCGAGCGGCTGGTTTTCCTGCTTTTGCAGATCGACAAGCCACTGCTGATAATCTTCCAGATCGCCATCAAACGCTTCGACTTTACCGTCGTGGACCAGATACAAATCATCGGTAGTCGAACGCAACAAGTGACGGTCGTGCGAAACCACTACCAGTGCGCCTTCAAAATCAATCAACGCTTCGGTCAGCGCCTGACGCATGTCGAGATCAAGGTGGTTGGTCGGTTCATCGAGCAGCAGCAGGTTAGGGCGCTGCCAGACAACCAGCGCCAGTACCAGGCGTGCTTTTTCACCACCGGAGAAACGCGCGGTTTGTTCGGTGACTTTGTCGCCCCGGAAACCAAAACCACCCAGGTAATCACGCAGTTGTTGTTCCAACTCTTTTGGTGCAATACGCGCCAGGTGCTGCAACGGCGACTCGTCAGCGCGCAAGTATTCGAGCTGATGCTGCGCGAAATAGCCGAGCTTGATACCTTTTGCCAGGCCGATATCACCCTGTAATGGCTTAATTTCTTCCGCTAACAATTTTATCAGCGTTGATTTACCGGCGCCGTTGCGACCCAGCAGGCCGATGCGTGAACCAGGAACCAGATTCAGTTTGATGGAATCCAGAATCACGCGATCCCCATAACCGGCGCTGACTTTTTCCATACGCAGCAGCGGGTTTGGCAGGCTTTCCGGAGCGCGGAAGCTGAAATGGAACGGGTTATCAACGTGCGCTGGGGCAATCAGCTCCATGCGCTCAAGCATCTTCACGCGGCTTTGCGCCTGTTTCGCCTTGCTGGCTTTTGCTTTAAAACGGTCGATAAAACCCTGCAGATGCGCGACACGCTCCTGCTGGCTTTCATACATCGACTGCTGTTGCGCCAGGCGAGTGGCGCGTTGGCCTTCAAACGACGAGTAGTTGCCGGTGTACTCAAACATCTGCTCTTGTTCGATGTGAATAATTTTACTGACCACCGGGTCGAGGAAGTCTCGGTCGTGGGAAATCAGAATTAACGTGCCCTGATAACTTTTCAGCCAGCGCTCGAGCCAGATAACCGCATCTAAGTCCAGGTGGTTAGTCGGTTCATCGAGCAGCAGTAAATCGGAACGGCAAATCAGGGCTTGCGCGAGGTTCAGACGCATACGCCAGCCACCGGAGAAATCACTCACCGGGCGTTCGAGTTGCTCATTGCTGAAGCCTAAACCGTGCAGCAAACTTGAAGCGCGGGAGCGAATCGTCCAGGCATCTACGGCATCAAGCTTACCGTGAATCAGTGCAATAGCGTGGCCATCGTTGCGCTCATTGGCTTTTGCCAGCTCCGCTTCAAGCAGTCGGAATTCGCGGTCGCCATCAATAACATATTCAATGGCAGGCATTGCCAGTGCTGGCGTTTCCTGGTTTACCCAAGCCAGCGCCCAGTTTCCCGGATAGGTCATGCTGCCACCATCGGCGCTGATCTCGTTCTTCAGAAGCGCCAGCAGCGTGGATTTACCGCAGCCGTTTTTACCCACCAGACCCACTTTTTGGCCTGGATTGATGGTAGCGGTGGCGTTATCCAGCAGAACGCGTGTGCCGCGACGAATTTGTAACGAGGAGAAAACAATCATAAAGCGCCGTATGTTCAGAGTATGTTAAATTGTCATTATATTAAGGTAACGTGATGCTTACGGCACCGCGTCGGGCTGCATGGTAGCCCAATTTAAAGACTATGACGACGCCCTGGAGGGTAATGATGTCGCAGCCGCCGAAAGTTTTGCTGCTATATGCCCATCCGGAGTCACAAGATTCGGTCGCAAACCGCGTCTTACTCCAGCCTGCGCAGAAGCTTGCTAATGTCACTGTGCATGACCTTTATGCGCACTATCCTGACTTTTTTATTGATATCTATCGCGAGCAGGCATTGCTGCAAGAGCACGATGTCATCGTCTTTCAGCACCCTCTTTATACTTATAGCTGCCCGGCGTTACTCAAAGAGTGGCTGGATCGTGTGCTCAGCCGTGGCTTTGCCAGTGGTGTTGGAGGTACAGCCCTTGCGGGAAAGTACTGGCGTAGTGTGATAACCACCGGGGAACCAGAAGGTGCCTATCGCCACGATGGTTTTAATCGCTTCCCACTGACCGATATTTTACGGCCCTTTGAACTGACTGCCGCGATGTGCCGTATGCACTGGATGAATCCAATGATTGTTTATTGGGCGCGTCGCCAGTCTCCCCAAGAGCTTGCCAGCCACGCGAAGGCGTATGGCGAGTGGTTGGCATCACCAACCCTGCCAGGAGGCCGCTGATGGAAGGTTCTGACGTATTGCTGGCGGGAGTGCTGTTTTTGTTTGCAGCAGTGGTTGCTGTCCCTATCGCTGCTCGATTAGGGATTGGCGCGGTGCTCGGCTATTTGCTGGCGGGAATCGCCATTGGGCCGTGGGGTTTAGGGTTTATCAGTGACGTAGATGAAATCCTACACTTCTCGGAACTGGGTGTTGTGTTCCTGATGTTTATCATTGGGTTGGAGCTTAATCCTTCAAAGTTATGGCAGCTCCGGCGTTCTATTTTTGGTGTCGGTGCCGCACAGGTATTGCTCAGTGCGGTGGTACTTGCTGGTTTGTTGATGCTAACGCAGTTCTCCTGGCAAGCGGCGGTCATCGGCGGAATAGGGCTGGCGATGTCCTCGACCGCGATGGCATTGCAGTTAATGCGCGATAAAGGCATGAACCGCAATGAATCCGGCCAGCTCGGATTTTCTGTGTTGTTGTTCCAGGATTTAGCCGTCATTCCGGCGATTGCTTTGGTACCGCTGTTGGCCGGTAATGACGGCGGGCACACCGACTGGATAAAGATCGGCTTCAAAGTGCTGGCATTTGCGGGCATGTTGATTGGCGGCCGTTACCTTTTAAAGCCTCTGTTCCGCTTTATTGCAGGCTCCGGCGTGCGGGAAGTCTTTACCGCTGCGGCACTGTTATTAGTGTTGGGCTCGGCGTTATTTATGGATGCGCTGGGTTTCTCAATGGCACTAGGGACATTCATCGCAGGCGTGTTATTGGCTGAAAGTGAATACCGGCACGAACTGGAAATCGCGATTGATCCTTTTAAAGGATTGTTGCTCGGACTGTTCTTTATCTCCGTCGGCATGGCACTAAACCTTGGCGTGCTTTACACCCATCTTTTCTGGGTTGTCCTGGGCGTTGTAGTGCTGGTGGCGGTGAAAGCCGGTGTGTTGTATGGCCTGTCATGGTTTTTCGGCTTGCGCAGCTCCGAGCGTTTGCAGTTTTCTGGCGTACTCAGCCAGGGCGGAGAGTTTGCTTTCGTACTATTTTCAACCGCTTCATCACAAAAGCTGTTCAGCGGTGACCAAATGCCGCTACTCCTTGTGACCGTTACGTTATCGATGATGACCACACCGCTGTTGATGAAAGGTGTCGATGCCATTCTTGCGCGACGGTTTAATATTGTTGATGACGAAAACGATGAAAAGCCCTACGTGGCAGACGACCAGCCGCAGGTGATTATTGTCGGCTTCGGACGTTTCGGGCAGGTGATTGGGCGCTTACTGATGGCGAACAAAATGCGTATTACGGTGCTGGAGCGTGATATCAGTTCCGTGAGCCTGATGCGTAAATATGGCTACAAAGTTTATTATGGTGATGCCACCGAACTTGAGTTGTTACGTTCGGCGGGCGCTGAGACGGCAAAGTCGATTGTGATTACCTGTAATGAACCGGAAGACACGATGAAAGTCGTTCATTTGTGTCAACAACACTTTCCACATCTGGCGATACTGGCGCGTGCCAGGGGCCGTGTGGAGGCGCATGAATTATTGCAGGCTGGCGTCACGCAGTTCTCCCGCGAGACGTTTTCCAGTGCGCTCGAGCTGGGGCGTAAGGCGTTGATGACGCTAGGAATGCATCCCCATCAGGCACATCGTGCGCAGCTTCATTTCCGACGCCTGGACATGAGCATGCTGCGTGAATTAATGCCGATTCATACCGATAACGCACAAATTTCCAGGGTTCGGGAAGCGCGTCGTGAGTTAGAAGAAATCTTCGAACGCGAGATGCAGCAAGAGCGTCGGCAGTTCGATGGTTGGGACGATTTTGAATAATTAAGGTGAAGCCAATGCCGGTGCGTAAACGTTTTATTGCCGGGGCTGTTTGCCCTGAATGCCAGACGCGGGATTCCCTCGCGATGTGGCGTGAGAATAATGTCGATATTGTTGAGTGTGTTAAGTGCGGTCATCAAATGCGTGAAGAGGATAAGCAACCTCGGGACCGTGCTCGCGAACAAGAGCAAGTGATCGGGATTTTTCATCCGGACTAGCGAGATGCGCCAGCTTTTTTTAAGCTTAGGGGTACACCGGCGCTAAATTCCGCTACAATCGGCGCCAGTTTTTTTCTCACGCTCGCTCAGGAGATATCATGAAAGTAGCAAAAGACCTGGTGGTCAGCCTGGCTTATCAGGTACGTACAGAAGACGGTGTGTTGGTTGATGAGTCTCCGGTGAGTGCGCCGCTGGACTATCTGCATGGTCACGGCTCCCTGATTTCTGGTCTGGAAACCGCTCTGGAAGGTCACGTTGTTGGTGATCGTTTCGACGTGAACGTTGGCGCAAATGACGCTTACGGCCAATACGACGAAAACCTGGTTCAGCGTGTACCGAAAGACGTCTTCATGGGCGTTGACGAGCTGGAAGTTGGCATGCGCTTCATGGCTGATACCGACCAGGGTCCAGTACCTGTTGAAATTACCGCAGTTGAAGATGAGCACGTTGTTGTCGATGGCAACCACATGCTGGCAGGTCAGAACCTGAGCTTCAATGTAGAAGTTATCGCTATTCGTGAAGCGACTGCTGAAGAACTGGCTCATGGTCACGTTCACGGCGAACACGATCATCACCACGACCATGGTGAAGATGGCTGCTGCGGTGGTCACGGCCACGATCACGGCGACCATGAACATGGTAAAGGTGGTTGCGGCGGTAATGGTGGCTGCGGTTGCCATTAATCCGTTAAGGATGCCGTTAAGAATAAAAAAGGCGTGTCTGTGACACGCCTTTTCTTTTTGTAAAATTAGTAATGCGGGGGCGGTGTTTCTTCGGCTTCTGAAGCTACCATCGAAGGTTGGCTCGCTTTTAGTTTTTCAACCAACAAACGGAAATGCTCGCGCAGTTTGACCATCTCCAATTCGTGAGCCGTTACCGTCTGATTTAACTCTTCTATTGTAATCTCCTGGAAAGCGAGACGACTCTCAAGTTCTTCCAGCCGTTGTTCGGTCGATTTTTGTTGCATGGCTAATGACTCCTGGCCTGCGGATGGACAATTCCCGGCGATTCTACTGAAAAATCTCGCTCGATACAGTGCCGTTTTGCGCTGGACGAAACTTCTTTAAACAAAAAGAGTCTGAATTTGTCTCGATAAGACGCGGAGAGATTGTGTAGATTTCTTCCACGACGTTATAGTACGTCTCTTAGTTGATAATAACCTTGGGGTTAGAGGCCCCGGCCCTGGAGAAATGGATGAAATCACTGTTTAAAGTAACGCTACTGGCGACCACGATGGCCGTTGCCCTGAGCGCTCCGGCGTTCGCTGCCCCGGCTGCTGCCGCTAAAGATGCTGCGGCTCCTGCTGCTGCCAGCAACACGGCATTCAAAAATGACGACCAGAAATCTGCGTACGCATTAGGTGCTTCGCTGGGCCGTTATATGGAAAACTCTCTGAAAGAACAAGAAAAGCTGGGTATCACTCTTGATAAAACTCAGCTTATCGCTGGTGTTCAGGATGCATTTGCTGACAAGAGCAAATTATCTGACCAGGAAATCGAGCAGACTCTGCAAGCTTTTGAAGCTCGCGTGAAGTCTTCTGCTCAAGCGAAAATGGAAAAAGACGCTAAAGAAAACGCGGATAAAGGCAAAGCCTTCCGTGATACTTTCGCAAAAGAGAAAGGTGTTAAAACCTCTCCAACTGGTCTGATGTACAAAATCGACAAAGCCGGTACGGGTGAAGCACCAACTGATAGCGACACTGTTGTTGTGAACTACAAAGGTACGCTGATTGACGGTAAAGAGTTTGATAACTCTTACACCCGTGGCGAGCCGCTGTCTTTCCGTCTTGACGGTGTTATCCCTGGCTGGACTGAAGGCCTGAAAAACCTGAAGAAAGGCGGGAAAATCAAACTGGTTATTCCACCAGAATTAGCATACGGAAAAACTGGCGTTCCAGGGATCCCTGCTAACTCCACGCTGGTGTTTGACGTTGAGCTGCTGGATATTAAACCAGCACCTAAAGCAGACGCTAAACCAGATGCCGCTCCTGCTCCAGAAGCTGAAGCAGCTAAGAGCAAGTAAGGTATGATTAACCGCCGCCCACATGGGCGGCGGTTTTTTATTTGAGGCAGGGTATAATAAAAGCTGGAAAGCGCATCTTACGCTGTATTACCTTAGCAGACTGCGCAACAACGAGTATGAGTCTGCCCTGACACCATTTAAGCGCGACAGGCTCTCTGTAGAGGGTGGTATCTTTAAATGTCCAATTCGCTTTTAACCAATGAAACCAGTGAGCTCGACTTACTGGACCAGCGTCCTTTTGAACAAACCGACTTTGAAATATTAAAATCCTACGAAGCGGTAGTGGACGGGTTAGCGATGCTGATTGGTTCTCATTGTGAAATTGTGTTGCACTCGCTGCAAGATTTAAAATGTTCCGCCATCCGTATCGCGAATGGTGAACATACCGGGCGCAAAATTGGCTCGCCAATTACCGATCTCGCATTACGAATGCTGCATGATATGACCGGTGCGGACAGTAGCGTTTCTAAATGCTATTTCACACGCGCAAAAAGCGGCGTACTGATGAAGTCAGAGACTATCGCCATTCGTAATCGTGATGAGCGAGTCATCGGACTGTTGTGCATCAACATCAACCTTGATGTGCCGTTCTCGCAAATTATGTCGACGTTTATTCCGCCGGAAACGCCAGAAGTGGCTTCTTCCGTGAACTTCGCTTCCTCCGTAGAAGATTTGGTTATGCAGGCGCTGGAATTCACGATTGAAGAAGTAAATGCTGATCGTAATGTGTCCAACAACGCCAAGAATCGGCAGATTGTCCTTAATCTTTACGAGAAAGGCATCTTTGATATCAAAGACGCTATCAACCAGGTTGCCGACCGTTTGAATATTTCTAAACACACGGTGTATCTCTACATCCGTCAATTCAAAAACGGTGATTTCCAGGGGCAGGATAAATAATGCGTTTTGCCATCCTGGTGACAGGGCCGGCTTATGGCACGCAGCAAGCGAGTAGTGCGTTGCAGTTTTCACGGGCTGTTATCGGCCAGGGGCATACGTTGGAAAGTGTGTTCTTCTACCGAGAAGGTGTTTATAACGCGAATCAGCTGACCTCTCCTGCAAGCGATGAATTTGATTTAGTGCGCGCCTGGCAACATCTACATCAAGAGCATGGAGTCGAGCTGCATATTTGCGTGGCTGCCGCGTTACGCCGCGGCGTGACAGACGAAGAACAAGCGATTCAACTCGGTTTACCGTGCCATAATTTGCAGTCTGGTTTCACGCTGAGTGGACTGGGCGCTTTGGCACAAGCATCTCTGACCTGTGATAGAACGGTGCAATTCTGATGAAGCGTGTGGCATTTATATTTAAGACACCGCCTCATGGAAGCGCTGCTGGCCGGGAAGGGTTGGATGCTTTGCTGGCGACATCTGCGCTAAGCGAAGACATCGGTGTATTTTTCATTGGTGATGGCGTATTGCAATTGATTCCGGGCCAACAGCCGGGACTTGTCCTCGCAAGAGATTACATCGCAACTTTTCGCGTACTGCCGCTGTACGACATAGAACAGTGTTATATCTGTGCAGACTCCATTCGCGAGAGAGGATTGTCTCCAGAAGGTACCTGGGTGCTTGATGTAAAACCTCTTGAGCCAGAGGCGCTGAGCGAAATGCTGCATCAGTTTGATGTAGTTCTGACTTTCTGAGGCGACATGCTGCATATTTTACAACACTCACCTTTTCAAACAGATCTTGAAGCGTTGCTGCGCTGTGTGAAGCCTGGCGACGATGTTTTATTGCTACAAGATGGGGTCATCGCTGCGTTATCAGGGACCAAAGCCCTTGATTTGCTGCTGTCCGCCCCCATTTCTATTTACGCGCTGCACGAAGATATCGAGGCTCGTGGCTTAACTGCTCAAATTTCGAACGGCATAGGCAAGGTCAGCTATACTGATTTCGTCGGATTGACAGTTAAACACGAACAGCAGATTACCTGGTAAAATCCAGGATTGTTGTATATTTCTTGACACCTTTTCGGCTCAGCCCTAAAATTCTGCGTCCTCATATTATATGAGGCCGTTTTATTACGTGTTTACGAAGCAAAAGCTAAAACCAGGAGCTATTTAATGGCAACAGTTAACCAGCTGGTTCGCAAACCACGCGCTCGCAAAGTTGCAAAAAGCAACGTGCCAGCGCTGGAAGCCTGCCCGCAGAAACGTGGCGTATGTACTCGTGTATATACTACCACTCCTAAGAAACCAAACTCCGCACTGCGTAAAGTATGCCGTGTGCGTTTGACTAACGGTTTTGAAGTTACCTCCTACATCGGCGGTGAAGGTCACAACCTGCAGGAACACTCAGTGATCCTGATCCGTGGTGGTCGTGTAAAAGACTTGCCAGGTGTTCGTTACCACACCGTTCGTGGTGCACTTGACTGCTCCGGCGTTAAAGACCGTAAGCAATCTCGTTCCAAGTATGGCGTGAAACGTCCTAAGGCTTAATGGTTTCCGTTAAGTAAGGCCAAACGTTTTAAATAAATGTCAAACTCAATAGAGTTTTGGACAACCCTGAATTAACAACGGAGTATTCCCATGCCACGTCGTCGCGTCATTGGTCAACGTAAAATTCTTCCAGATCCTAAGTTCGGATCAGAGTTGCTGGCCAAATTTGTAAACATTCTGATGGTAGATGGTAAGAAATCTACTGCTGAATCTATCGTGTATACCGCGCTGGAGACCCTGGCTCAGCGTTCTGGTAAACAAGCACTGGAAGCTTTCGAAGTCGCTCTGGACAACGTTCGTCCGACTGTCGAAGTTAAGTCCCGCCGTGTTGGTGGTTCTACTTATCAGGTTCCAGTAGAAGTACGTCCGGTTCGTCGTAATGCTCTGGCAATGCGTTGGATCGTAGAAGCTGCTCGTAAACGCGGTGATAAATCCATGGCTCTTCGCCTGGCGAACGAACTTTCTGATGCTGCAGAGAACAAAGGTACTGCAGTTAAGAAACGTGAAGACGTTCACCGTATGGCTGAAGCCAACAAGGCGTTCGCTCACTACCGTTGGTAATCCCTTCGGAGTGTTAGTCACCAAGCGGGCGCTTCATGTGAGCTGCCCGCTTTGGGTTACTTAAATGAACGTCCTAGGATATAGAGGAATCAAATGGCTCGTAAAACACCCATTGAGCGTTACCGTAACATTGGTATCAGTGCTCACATCGACGCCGGTAAGACAACTACTACCGAACGTGTTCTGTTCTACACCGGTGTAAACCACAAAATCGGTGAAGTTCATGATGGCGCAGCCACTATGGACTGGATGGAGCAGGAGCAGGAACGTGGTATTACCATCACGTCTGCTGCGACCACCTGTTTCTGGTCAGGTATGGCTAAACAGTTCGAACCACACCACATCAACATCATCGACACCCCAGGGCACGTTGACTTCACCATCGAAGTTGAACGTTCCATGCGTGTTCTTGATGGTGCGGTAATGGTTTACTGTGCTGTTGGTGGTGTTCAGCCACAGTCTGAGACCGTATGGCGTCAGGCAAACAAATATAAAGTTCCACGTATCGCGTTCGTTAACAAAATGGACCGTATGGGTGCTAACTTCCTGAAAGTTGTTGATCAGATTGAAAAACGTCTGGGCGCAACTCCGGTGCCTCTGCAATTGGCTATCGGCGCGGAAGAGAAATTCACCGGTGTTGTTGACCTGGTGAAAATGAAAGCCATCAACTGGAACGAAGCCGATCAGGGCGTGACCTTCGAATACGAAGAGATCCCAGCTGATATGCAGGAACTGGCCGAAGAATGGCGCCAGAAACTGGTTGAAGCCGCTGCTGAAGGTTCTGACGAACTGATGGAGAAATTCTTTGGTGGCGAAGAGCTGACTGAAGAAGAGATCAAAACTTCTCTGCGTAAGCGCGTACTGAACAACGAAATTATCTTGGTTACCTGTGGTTCTGCATTTAAGAACAAAGGTGTTCAGGCGATGCTGGATGCGGTAGTTGAATACCTGCCAGCTCCAACTGACGTTACTGCGATTAACGGTATGCTGGACGACGGTAAAGACACTCCGGCTGTTCGTCACTCTGACGACAACGAGCCGTTTGCTGCTCTGGCGTTCAAAATCGCAACTGACCCGTTTGTTGGTAACCTGACCTTCTTCCGCGTTTACTCTGGCGTTGTTAACTCTGGTGACACCGTGTTCAACCCGGTGAAATCAGCACGTGAGCGTCTGGGCCGTATCGTACAGATGCACGCTAACAAACGTGAAGAGATCAAAGAAGTTCGCGCGGGCGACATCGCTGCAGCTATCGGTCTGAAAGAAGTGACAACCGGTGATACCCTGTGTGACCAGGACAATGTGATCATTCTGGAGCGCATGGAATTCCCTGAGCCAGTAATTTCGATCGCAGTTGAACCAAAAACCAAAGCTGACCAGGAAAAAATGGGTCTGGCTCTGGGTCGTCTGGCTAAAGAAGATCCATCATTCCGCGTATGGACTGATGAAGAAACCAACCAGACTATCATCGCTGGTATGGGTGAGCTTCACCTCGACATCATCGTTGACCGTATGAAGCGTGAATTCAACGTTGAAGCTAACGTTGGTAAACCTCAGGTTGCTTACCGTGAAGCGATTCGCGCGAAAGTTACCGATGTTGAAGGTAAACACGCTAAGCAGTCTGGTGGTCGTGGTCAGTACGGTCATGTTGTTATCGACATGTACCCACTGGAGCCGGGCTCGAATCCGAAAGGTTACGAGTTCGTCAACGACATCAAAGGTGGTGTGATCCCAACGGAATACATCCCTGCTGTTGATAAAGGTATCCAGGAGCAGCTGAAGTCTGGTCCTCTGGCGGGTTACCCAGTAGTAGATCTCGGCGTGCGTCTGCACTTCGGTTCTTACCACGACGTTGACTCCTCTGAACTGGCGTTTAAACTGGCCGCTTCTATTGCCTTCAAAGATGGCTTTAAGAAAGCGAAACCAGTTCTGCTTGAGCCTATCATGAAGGTTGAAGTTGAAACTCCGGAAGAGAACACCGGTGACGTTATCGGTGACCTTAGCCGTCGTCGTGGTCAGCTGAAAGGTCAAGAATCTAACGCTACTGGCGTTCAGATTCACGCTGAAGTTCCGTTGTCTGAAATGTTCGGTTACGCAACTCAACTGCGTTCACTGACCAAAGGTCGTGCATCTTACTCCATGGAATTCCTGAAGTATGATGACGCGCCAAACAACGTAGCTCAGGCCGTAATCGAAGCTCGCGGTAAATAAGCCCCGGGTTTTAAAAAACATTGATCCCGTGCTCTCTCCAGAAGGGGAGAGCGCAACAGTAAGGAATATAGCCGTGTCTAAAGAAAAATTTGAACGTACAAAACCGCACGTCAACGTCGGTACTATCGGCCACGTTGACCATGGTAAAACTACTCTGACTGCAGCAATCACTACCGTTCTGGCTAAAACCTACGGCGGTTCTGCACGCGCATTCGACCAGATCGATAACGCACCAGAAGAAAAAGCTCGTGGTATCACCATCAACACTTCCCACGTTGAATATGACACCCCGACTCGTCACTACGCGCACGTTGACTGCCCAGGGCACGCCGACTACGTTAAAAACATGATCACCGGTGCTGCTCAGATGGACGGCGCTATCCTGGTTGTTGCTGCGACTGATGGCCCGATGCCACAGACTCGTGAGCACATCCTGCTGGGTCGCCAGGTTGGCGTTCCATTCATGATCGTGTTCATGAACAAATGTGACATGGTTGATGACGAAGAGCTGCTGGAACTGGTAGAAATGGAAGTTCGTGAACTTCTGTCTGCTTATGATTTCCCGGGCGACGACATCCCAGTGGTTCGTGGTTCAGCTCTGAAAGCGCTGGAAGGCGAAGCAGAGTGGGAAGCTAAAATCATCGAGCTGGCTGGTCACCTGGATAACTACATCCCAGAACCAGAGCGTGCTATCGACAAGCCATTCCTGCTGCCAATCGAAGACGTATTCTCCATCTCCGGCCGTGGTACTGTTGTTACCGGTCGTGTAGAGCGTGGTATCGTTAAAGTGGGCGAAGAAGTAGAAATCGTTGGTATCAAAGATACCGTGAAATCTACCTGTACTGGCGTTGAAATGTTCCGCAAACTGCTGGACGAAGGCCGTGCTGGTGAGAACGTTGGTGTTCTGCTGCGTGGTATTAAACGTGAAGATATCGAACGTGGTCAGGTTCTGGCTAAGCCAGGCTCTATCAAGCCGCACACTCAGTTCGAATCAGAAGTTTATATCCTGTCCAAAGATGAAGGCGGCCGTCATACTCCGTTCTTCAAAGGCTACCGTCCACAGTTCTACTTCCGTACAACTGACGTTACTGGCACCATCGAACTGCCAGAAGGCGTTGAGATGGTAATGCCGGGCGACAACATTCAAATGGTTGTTACCCTGATCCACCCAATCGCAATGGACGACGGTCTGCGTTTCGCAATCCGTGAAGGCGGCCGTACTGTAGGCGCTGGTGTTGTTGCTAAAGTTATCGCTTAATCGCTGATACCTTTATATGAAAAAAGAGCGCTTAGGCGCTCTTTTTTTTTGCATATTTTACCGCTTCTCACTTGCATCAAACATTCGTGTGCTATTGTAATCATAACTATTCTCATTTACACTTTGCGCGTAATTTGAACGGGAGTGCTTATGTACGTTTGTTTGTGTAATGGTGTAAGTGATAAAAAAATTCGGCAGGCTGTACGCCAGTTTCATCCACAATCTTTCCAGCAGCTTCGCAAGTTTGTGCCTGTGGGAAACCAATGTGGCAAATGCATTCGCGCAGCAAGAGAAATCATGCAAGAAGAGTTATTGCAGATCCCAGAATTTAAAGAGATTGCCTAAGCCAGTCACTTTTTTTTGACTTACTCCGTGCTACATCTACGCTTCATGTAGTGGAAGCGGAGGGAGTAAAAAATGAAAGGTGATATTAAGATAATAAATTATCTCAATAAATTATTGGGAAACGAGCTTGTCGCGATCAATCAGTATTTTCTCCATGCGAGAATGTTCAAAAACTGGGGCTTAATGCGCCTCAACGAAGTGGAATACCACGAATCCATCGATGAAATGAAACACGCCGATAAATATATCGAGCGAATTTTGTTCCTCGAAGGCATTCCTAACCTACAAGACTTAGGCAAACTTCACATCGGAGAGGATGTCGAAGAAATGCTTCAGTCCGATCTCAACTTAGAAATGGATGGCGCTAAAGATTTACGTGAAGCCATTGCGTACGCAGATACCATTCATGACTATGTTAGTCGGGATATGATGATACAAATTCTTGCCGAAGAAGAGCATCACATCGACTGGTTAGAAACTGAATTGGACCTCATTTCAAAAATTGGTTTGCAAAACTATCTACAATCGCAAATCAAAGAAGGAAACTGAGTTCTTTAAACTGTGGGAAGGAAGAGCAAATCCATCCTACAGAACCACCCGCTATCGCAAGGTTTGGTCCGAAAGGTAGCGGAGTGGTAGCAAGTGAAAGACGATTCGTCAGTAACAGTTTTGATATCAAGGCACATAGCAATCCGGATGTTGCCGCCGCTAATGTTATCCATCCTAAATTCTGCCAACCATGCCACGCCCCCAAAGCCGCTAACAATTTCATATCACCGTATCCAATTCCCTCCCAACCTCGCCAGTAATAGTAAGCCCAATAGAGCATCCACAAACTCAAATAGCCGATAATGGCTCCAAGTACACAGTCAGATAAGTGTTCAGGTGCTAAACAGATTTGAAATAGTAATCCAGACCATAGAAGAGGATAGTTCAGTCTATCCGGTAGCAACATGCTTCGATAATCAATCCAGGCCAGGCGCAGTAAAAGTCCAATATGCAGGACAATAAAAAGTAAAAGGACCAGGGTAGAGGAGATAAACATTACGTAAAATACTCTTCAAAAAGATGTCTCCCCAGGCTAGTGAAATGAATGGGTCAAAGCAAAATGACAATTGCTGATTTACGAGGGATCTTCCCAAAAAGTTCTCTCGGGCATCATTGAAGACATTTACCCTGCAAAGAGAATCGTATTCCCACACAAAAGATTGTTTAATTCGTATCCATGGCTTGCTTAAGGTGCAGATTTACGTATAATGCGCGGGCCTGTCTTAATCGATGGCTGGCTCGATATGAGCCTGACAGTGAAGCTGCTGTCGACAATGTTCCCAATTGGGGAACTATGTATGAACGATTACACTCCCCCATCAATCGTAATGGGTGCGAGTAGTGATTTTTTTCGTCTATAAAATAATTGGAGCTATGGTCTCATGCAGAGCCAAAGAATCCGTATCCGCCTTAAAGCGTTTGATCATCGTCTGATCGATCAATCAACTGCGGAAATCGTCGAGACTGCTAAGCGCACTGGTGCGCAAGTACGTGGTCCGATCCCGCTGCCGACCCGCAAAGAGCGCTTTACCGTTCTGATCTCTCCGCACGTCAACAAAGACGCGCGTGATCAGTACGAAATTCGCACTCACAAGCGTCTGGTTGACATCGTTGAGCCAACTGAGAAAACCGTTGATGCTCTGATGCGTCTGGATCTGGCTGCTGGTGTTGACGTGCAGATCAGCCTGGGTTAATCAGGTCATTGACGATTGAGAGGTTGAAACAATGATTGGTTTAGTCGGTAAAAAAGTGGGTATGACCCGTATCTTCACAGAAGACGGCGTTTCTATCCCAGTAACCGTGATCGAAGTAGAAGCAAACCGTGTTACTCAGGTTAAAGACCTGGCTAACGACGGCTACCGTGCTGTTCAAGTTACCACTGGCGCTAAAAAAGCTAGCCGTGTAACTAAGCCGGAAGCTGGTCACTTCGCTAAAGCTGGCGTAGAAGCTGGCCGTGGCCTTTGGGAATTCCGTCTTGCAGAAGGCGAAGAGTTCACTGTAGGTCAAGACATTAGCGTTGAGCTGTTTGCTGAAGTTAAAAAAGTTGACGTAACTGGCACCTCTAAAGGTAAAGGTTTCGCAGGTACCGTTAAGCGCTGGAACTTCCGTACCCAGGACGCTACACACGGTAACTCCTTGTCTCACCGCGTTCCGGGTTCTATCGGTCAGAACCAGACTCCGGGCAAAGTGTTCAAAGGCAAGAAAATGGCAGGCCAACTGGGCAACGAACGTGTAACTGTTCAGAGCCTGGATGTAGTACGCGTTGACGCTGAGCGCAACCTGCTGCTGGTTAAGGGTGCAGTTCCGGGTGCAACCGGTAGCGACCTTATTGTTAAACCAGCTGTGAAGGCGTGAGGAGATAGCAATGGAATTAGTATTGAAAGACGCGCAAAGCGCGCTGACTGTTTCCGAAACTACCTTCGGTCGTGATTTCAACGAAGCGCTGGTACACCAGGTTGTAGTTGCTTATGCAGCTGGTGCCCGTCAAGGTACTCGTGCTCAGAAGACCCGTGCTGAAGTAACTGGTTCCGGTAAAAAGCCGTGGCGCCAGAAAGGTACCGGCCGTGCGCGTTCAGGTTCTATCAAGAGCCCGATCTGGCGTTCCGGTGGCGTAACCTTCGCTGCTCGCCCGCAGGACCACAGTCAAAAAGTTAACAAAAAGATGTACCGCGGAGCGCTGAAAAGCATTCTGTCCGAACTGGTACGTCAGGATCGTCTGATCGTTGTCGAGACGTTCTCTGTAGAAGCGCCTAAAACTAAGCTGCTTGCTCAGAAACTGAAAGACATGGCTCTGGAAGATGTGCTGATCGTAACTGGCGAACTGGATGAGAATCTGTTCCTGGCTGCGCGTAACCTGCATAAGGTTGACGTGCGCGATGCAGCAACAATCGATCCAGTTAGCCTGATCGCCTTCGACAAAGTCGTTATGACTGCTGATGCAGTTAAGCAAGTTGAGGAGATGCTGGCATGATCCGTGAAGAACGTCTGCTGAAAGTACTGCGCGCGCCGCACGTATCTGAAAAAGCATCTATGGCGATGGAAAAAACAAATACCATCGTTCTCAAAGTTGCAAAAGACGCGACCAAAGCAGAGATCGTTGCTGCTGTTGAGAAACTGTTCGAAGTTGAAGTTAAAGGCGTTAATACCTTGGTTGTTAAAGGTAAAACTAAGCGTCATGGACAGCGTATCGGTCGTCGTAGCGACTGGAAAAAAGCTTACGTCACCCTGAAGGAAGGCCAGAATCTGGACTTCGTCGGCGGCGCTGAGTAAGTCGGAGGAGAAAAACAATGGCAGTTGTTAAATGTAAACCGACATCTCCGGGTCGTCGCCACGTAGTTAAAGTGGTCAACCCTGAGCTGCATAAGGGCAAACCATTTGCTCCGCTGGTTGAAAAAAACAGCAAATCCGGTGGCCGTAACAACAATGGTCGTATCACTACTCGTCACATCGGTGGTGGTCACAAGCAGGCTTATCGTATTGTTGACTTTAAACGCAACAAAGACGGTATCCCGGCAATTGTTGAACGTCTTGAGTACGATCCGAACCGTTCTGCGAACATCGCACTGGTTCTGTACAAAGATGGCGAACGCCGTTACATCCTGGCCCCTAAAGGCCTGAAAGCTGGCGACCAGATTCAATCTGGCGTTGATGCTGCAATCAAAGCAGGTAACACCCTGCCGATGCGCAATATCCCGGTTGGTTCTACCGTTCATAACGTAGAAATGAAACCAGGTAAAGGCGGTCAGCTTGCACGTTCTGCTGGTACCTATGTGCAGATCGTTGCACGTGATGGTGCTTACGTTACCCTGCGTCTGCGTTCTGGTGAAATGCGTAAAGTCGAAGCTGACTGCCGTGCAACCATGGGCGAAGTCGGTAACTCTGAGCATATGCTCCGCGTTCTGGGTAAAGCAGGTGCTGCACGCTGGCGTGGTGTTCGTCCTACCGTTCGCGGTACTGCGATGAACCCAGTCGACCACCCACATGGTGGTGGTGAAGGTCGTAACTTTGGTAAGCACCCGGTAACTCCGTGGGGCGTTCAGACCAAAGGTAAGAAGACCCGCAGCAACAAGCGTACTGATAAATTCATCGTACGTCGCCGTAGCAAATAATTTTAGAGGATAAGCCATGCCACGTTCTCTCAAGAAAGGTCCTTTTATTGACCTGCACTTGCTGAAGAAGGTAGAGAAAGCGGTGGAAAGCGGTGACAAGAAGCCCCTGCGCACTTGGTCCCGTCGTTCAACGATCTTTCCTAACATGATCGGTTTGACCATCGCTGTCCATAATGGTCGTCAGCATGTTCCGGTATTTGTTTCCGACGAAATGGTCGGTCACAAACTGGGTGAATTTGCACCGACACGTACTTATCGCGGCCACGCTGCTGATAAAAAAGCCAAGAAGAAATAAGTAGGAGGAAGAGATGGAAACTTTAGCTCAACATCGCCACGCTCGTTCTTCTGCTCAAAAGGTTCGCCTTGTTGCAGACCTTATTCGCGGTAAGAAAGTGTCGCAGGCACTGGAAATTTTGACCTTCACCAACAAGAAAGCTGCGGTATTGGTCAAGAAAGTTCTGGAATCTGCCATTGCTAACGCTGAACACAACGATGGCGCTGACATTGACGATCTGAAAGTCGCGAAAATCTTCGTAGACGCAGGCCCAAGCATGAAGCGCATTATGCCACGTGCAAAAGGTCGTGCAGATCGCATCCTGAAGCGCACCAGCCACATTACTGTGGTTGTGTCCGATCGCTGAGACTCTGGAGACTAGCAATGGGTCAGAAAGTACATCCTAATGGTATTCGCCTGGGTATTGTAAAACCTTGGAACTCTACTTGGTTTGCGAACACCAAAGAATTCGCTGACAACCTGGACAGCGATTTTAAAGTTCGTCAGTACCTGACTAAGGAACTGGCGAAGGCGTCTGTATCTCGTATCGTTATCGAGCGTCCAGCTAAGAGCATCCGTGTGACTATTCACACTGCTCGCCCTGGCATCGTAATCGGTAAGAAAGGCGAAGACGTAGAAAAACTGCGCAAGGTCGTAGCGGATATCGCCGGCGTTCCTGCACAGATCAATATCGCCGAAGTTCGTAAGCCTGAACTGGACGCAAAATTGGTTGCTGATAGCATCACTTCACAGCTGGAACGTCGTGTTATGTTCCGTCGTGCTATGAAGCGTGCTGTACAGAATGCCATGCGTCTGGGCGCTAAAGGTATCAAAGTTGAAGTTAGCGGCCGTCTGGGTGGCGCTGAGATCGCACGTACCGAATGGTATCGTGAAGGTCGCGTGCCATTGCACACACTGCGTGCTGACATTGACTACAACACCTCTGAAGCGCACACCACTTATGGTGTAATCGGCGTTAAAGTGTGGATCTTTAAAGGTGAGATCCTGGGTGGGATGGCTGCTGTTGAACAACCGGAAAAACCGGCTGCTCAACCTAAAAAGCAGCAGCGTAAAGGCCGTAAGTAAGGAGAGTCGCTGATGTTACAACCAAAGCGTACAAAATTCCGTAAAGTGCACAAAGGCCGCAACCGTGGTCTGGCTGCCGGTACGGATGTTAGCTTCGGCACTTTCGGTCTGAAAGCTGTTGGCCGTGGTCGTCTGACTGCACGTCAGATCGAAGCAGCACGTCGTGCAATGACCCGTGCAGTTAAGCGTCAGGGTAAGATCTGGATCCGTGTATTCCCGGACAAACCGATCACCGAAAAGCCGCTTGAAGTGCGTATGGGTAAAGGTAAAGGCAACGTAGAGTATTGGGTTGCCTTGATTCAGCCTGGCAAAGTCCTGTATGAAATGGACGGCGTACCAGAAGAGCTGGCCCGTGAAGCATTCAAGCTGGCAGCAGCGAAACTGCCGATTAAAACCACCTTTGTAACTAAGACGGTGATGTAATGAAAGCAAAAGAGCTGCGTGAAAAGAGTGTTGAAGAGCTGAACACCGAGCTGCTGAATTTGCTGCGTGAGCAGTTCAATCTGCGTATGCAAGCAGCAAGTGGCCAGCTGCAACAGACTCACCTGCTGAAGCAAGTGCGTCGTGATGTTGCACGTGTTAAGACTTTATTGACTCAGAAGGCGGGTGCGTAATGACCGATAAAATCCGTACTCTGCAAGGTCGCGTGATTAGCAACAAAATGGAGAAGTCCATCGTTGTTGCTATCGAACGTGTGGTGAAACACCCGATTTACGGTAAATTCATCAAACGTACGACCAAACTGCACGTACATGACGAGAGCAATGAATGTGGTATCGGTGACGTGGTTGAAATCCGCGAATGCCGTCCACTGTCCAAGACTAAGTCCTGGACGCTTGTTCGCGTTGTAGATAAAGCTGTTCTGTAATACAGTGAGCTTTGTCTAACGAATAAACGGCTCAGTAAATGAGCCGTTTATTTTTTCTACCCATATTCAGGAACCGGTGTTATAATGCCGCGCCCTCGTTTATGGGGCTTTTTAACGACCTAATTATGGGTCCCGAAGTAGTAGTTGACATTAGCGGAGCACTGAAATGATCCAAGAACAGACTATGCTGACCGTAGCCGACAACTCCGGCGCGCGTCGCGTAATGTGTATCAAGGTTCTGGGTGGCTCGCACCGTCGCTACGCAGGCGTCGGCGACATCATCAAAATTACCATCAAGGAAGCAATTCCTCGTGGTAAGGTGAAGAAAGGCGATGTCCTGAAAGCGGTAGTGGTGCGCACCAGGAAGGGTGTTCGTCGCCCGGACGGTTCTGTCATTCGCTTCGATGGTAATGCATGCGTTATTTTAAATAATAACAGCGAGCAACCAATCGGCACGCGTATTTTTGGGCCGGTAACTCGTGAACTGCGTAATGAAAAGTTCATGAAAATTATCTCTCTGGCACCAGAAGTACTCTAAGGAGCGAATCATGGCAGCTAAAATCCGTCGTGATGACGAAGTTATCGTGTTAACCGGTAAAGATAAAGGTAAGCGCGGTAAAGTTAAGAATGTCTTGTCTTCCGGCAAGCTAATTGTTGAAGGTATTAACCTGGTTAAGAAACATCAGAAGCCGGTTCCGGCCCTGAACCAACCAGGTGGCATCGTTGAAAAAGAAGCTGCTATTCAAGTTTCTAACGTTGCACTCTTCAATGCGGCAACCGGCAAGGCTGACCGTGTAGGCTTTAGATTCGAAGAGGGCAAAAAAGTCCGTTTCTTCAAGTCTAACAGCGAAACTATCAAGTAATTTGGAGTAGTACGATGGCGAAACTGCATGATTACTACAAAGACGAAGTAGTTACAAAACTCATGACTGAGTTTAACTACAATTCTGTCATGCAAGTCCCTCGGGTCGAGAAGATCACCCTGAACATGGGTGTGGGTGAAGCGATCGCTGACAAGAAACTGCTGGATAACGCAGCAGCTGACTTGACAGCAATCTCCGGTCAAAAGCCGTTGATCACCAAAGCACGCAAATCAGTTGCAGGCTTCAAAATCCGTCAGGGCTATCCGATCGGCTGTAAAGTAACTCTGCGTGGCGAACGCATGTGGGAGTTTCTTGAGCGCCTGATCACCATTGCTGTACCGCGTATCCGTGACTTCCGTGGCTTGTCCGCTAAGTCATTCGATGGTCGTGGTAACTACAGCATGGGTGTCCGTGAGCAGATCATCTTCCCAGAAATCGACTATGACAAAGTCGATCGCGTTCGTGGTTTGGATATTACCATTACCACTACTGCGAAATCTGATGATGAAGGCCGTGCTCTGCTGGCAGCCTTTAACTTCCCATTCCGTAAGTAAGGTAGGGTTACTAATGGCTAAGCAATCGATGAAAGCACGCGAAGTCGTTCGCGTGAAACTGGCCGACAAATACCGCGCTAAACGCGAGGAATTGAAAGCTATCATCTCTGGTGTGAACTCATCCGACGAAGATCGTTGGGATGCTGTTCTTAAGCTGCAGTCTCTGCCGCGTGATTCCAGCCCGTCCCGTCAGCGTAACCGCTGCCGCCAAACTGGTCGTCCGCATGGTTATGTGGGCAAATTCGGGTTGAGCCGTATCAAGCTTCGTGAAGCCGCTATGCGCGGTGAAGTACCTGGCTTGAAGAAGGCTAGCTGGTAATATCCAATTGAATCACGGGAGTAAAGACAGATGAGCATGCAAGATCCGATCGCGGATATGCTGACCCGTATCCGTAACGGTCAAGCCGCGAATAAAGTTGCGGTCACCATGCCTTCCTCCAAGCTGAAATTGGCAATTGCCAACGTGCTGAAAGAAGAAGGCTATATTGAAGATTTTAAAATCGAAGGCGACATCAAGCCTGAACTGGAACTGACTCTTAAGTATTTCCAGGGCAAGGCTGTGGTAGAGAGCATTCAGCGAGTCAGCCGCCCAGGTCTGCGCATCTATAAGAAAAAAGATGAGCTGCCTAAAGTTATGGCCGGTATGGGTATTGCTGTCGTTTCTACCTCTAAAGGTGTTATGACTGATCGTGCAGCGCGCCAAGCTGGTCTTGGTGGCGAAATTATCTGCTACGTAGCCTAATTGGAGGAATAAAATGTCTCGTGTTGCTAAAGCACCGGTCGTTATTCCTGCTGGCGTAGAGGTAAAACTCAACGGTCAGGTTATTTCGATCAAAGGTAAGAACGGCGAGCTGACTCGTACAATCAACGATGCTGTTGAAGTTAAACACGCTGATAATGCACTGACTTTCGCTCCACGCGAAGGTTTTGCTAACGCGTGGGCCCAAGCGGGTACCACTCGTGCGCTGTTAAATGCAATGGTTATCGGTGTTACCGAAGGCTTCACTAAGAAGCTGCAGCTGGTTGGTGTAGGTTATCGTGCAGCAGTTAAAGGCAATGCGGTGAGTTTGGCCCTGGGCTTCTCTCATCCTGTTGAACATGCTCTGCCAGCGGGAATCACTGCTGAATGTCCAACTCAAACTGAAATCGTGCTGAAAGGCGCTGATAAGCAGATGATTGGACAAGTGGCTGCTGATCTTCGCGCCTACCGTCGTCCTGAGCCTTATAAAGGCAAGGGTGTTCGTTACGCCGACGAAGTCGTGCGTACCAAAGAGGCTAAGAAGAAGTAAGGTAACACTATGGATAAGAAATCTGCTCGTATCCGTCGTGCGACCCGCGCACGTCACAAGCTCAAAGAACTGGGTGCGACTCGTTTGGTGATTCACCGTACGCCTCGTCATATTTATGCACAGGTTATCGCACCGAACGGTTCAGAAGTCCTGGTAGCTGCATCTACTGTAGAGAAAGCTATCGCTGAGCAACTGAAGTACACTGGAAATAAAGACGCCGCTACAGCTGTGGGTAAAGCTGTTGCAGAGCGCGCACTGGAAAAAGGTATTACGAAAGTATCCTTTGACCGTGCTGGTTTCCAATATCATGGTCGTGTCCAGGCACTGGCAGATGCTGCCCGTGATGCTGGCCTTCAGTTCTAAGGTAGAGGTGTAAGATGGCTCACATCGAAAAACAAGCTGGCGAACTGCAGGAAAAGCTGATCGCGGTAAATCGCGTATCTAAAACCGTTAAAGGTGGTCGTATTTTCTCCTTCACTGCTCTGACAGTGGTTGGCGATGGTAACGGTCGCATTGGTTTTGGTTACGGAAAAGCGCGTGAAGTTCCAGCAGCTATCCAGAAAGCGATGGAAAAAGCCCGTCGCAACATGATTAACGTCGCGCTGAACCACGGCACCCTGCAGCACCCTGTTAAAGGTGTGCACACAGGCTCTCGTGTGTTCATGCAGCCGGCTTCCCAGGGTACCGGTATTATTGCCGGTGGTGCAATGCGCGCCGTTCTGGAAGTCGCTGGAGTTCATAACGTTTTGGCTAAAGCATATGGTTCCACCAACCCGATTAACGTGGTTCGTGCAACTATTGATGGCCTGGCGAATATGAAGTCTCCGGAAATGGTCGCTGCCAAGCGTGGTAAATCCGTTGAAGAAATTCTGGGGTAATTGACCATGGCAAAGACTATTAAAATTACACAAACCCGCAGTGCAATCGGTCGTCTGCCGAAACACAAGGCAACGCTGCTTGGCCTGGGTCTGCGTCGTATTGGCCACACCGTAGAGCGCGAGGATACTCCTGCTGTACGTGGTATGGTCAACGCGGTTTCCTACATGGTTAAAGTTGAGGAGTAAGAGATGCGTTTAAATACTCTGTCTCCGGCCGAAGGGTCTAAGCACGCTTCCAAGCGTCTGGGTCGTGGTATCGGTTCTGGCCTCGGTAAAACCGCTGGTCGTGGTCACAAAGGTCAGAATTCTCGTTCTGGCGGTGGCGTACGTCGTGGTTTTGAAGGTGGTCAGATGCCGTTGTACCGTCGTCTGCCGAAGTTTGGTTTCACCTCTCGCAAAGCAATGATCACCGGTGAGATTCGTCTCTCTGATCTGGCGAAAGTTGAAGGCGACGTAGTTGACCTGAACACGCTGAAAGCAGCAAACATTATCGGTATTCAGATTGAATTCGCGAAAGTGATTCTGTCTGGCGAGGTTTCTCGTCCGGTAACTGTTCGCGGCCTGCGTGTCACTAAAGGCGCTCGTGCTGCTATCGAAGCTGCTGGCGGTAAAATCGAGGAATAAGTAGCAGATGGCAAAGCAACCGGGATTAGATTTTCAAAGTGCTAAAGGCGGGCTAGGTGAGCTGAAACGCAGACTGATGTTTGTTATCGGTGCGCTGATTGTTTTCCGCATTGGCTCTTTTATTCCGATCCCTGGTATTGATGCCGCTGTACTTGCCAAACTGCTTGAGCAACAGCGAGGCACTATCATTGAAATGTTTAACATGTTCTCTGGTGGTGCTCTCAGCCGTGCTTCTATCTTTGCATTGGGTATCATGCCGTATATTTCGGCATCGATTATTATCCAGCTGTTAACGGTGGTTCATCCAGCGTTAGCAGAGTTGAAGAAGGAAGGGGAATCTGGCCGTCGTAAGATTAGTCAGTACACCCGTTACGGAACTCTGGTGCTGGCAATATTCCAGTCAATCGGTATTGCTACCGGTTTACCGAATATGCCTGGTATGCAGGGCCTGGTGTTAAACCCAGGCTTTGCATTCTACTTCACAGCTGTTGTGAGTCTTGTCACGGGAACGATGTTCCTTATGTGGCTGGGCGAACAGATTACTGAGCGTGGTATCGGTAACGGTATCTCAATCATAATCTTCGCTGGTATTGTTGCGGGTTTGCCGCCGGCCGTTGGCCATACTATCGAACAAGCAAGGCAAGGCGACCTGCACTTCCTTCTGTTGCTGTTGGTTGCAGTACTAGTATTCGCAGTGACCTTCTTCGTTGTTTTTGTTGAACGTGGTCAACGCCGCATTGTGGTAAACTACGCAAAACGTCAACAAGGTCGTCGTGTCTATGCTGCGCAGAGCACGCATTTACCGCTGAAAGTGAATATGGCTGGTGTTATTCCAGCAATCTTTGCTTCCAGTATTATTCTGTTCCCTGCGACGATTGCATCGTGGTTCGGGGGCGGAACCGGTTGGAACTGGCTGACTACAATTTCGCTGTATTTGCAGCCTGGGCAACCGCTTTATGTGTTACTCTATGCGTCTGCAATCATCTTCTTCTGTTTCTTCTATACGGCGTTGGTTTTCAACCCTCGTGAAACAGCAGATAACCTGAAGAAGTCCGGTGCATTTGTACCAGGAATTCGTCCGGGAGAACAAACGGCGAAGTATATTGATAAAGTAATGACCCGCCTGACCTTGGTTGGTGCGTTGTACATTACCTTTATCTGCCTAATCCCGGAGTTCATGCGTGACGCAATGAAAGTGCCTTTCTACTTCGGTGGAACCTCACTGCTCATTGTTGTCGTGGTTATCATGGACTTTATGGCTCAAGTGCAAACTCTAATGATGTCAAGTCAGTACGAGTCTGCATTGAAGAAAGCGAATCTGAAAGGCTACGGCCGTTAATAGTCGCTTGAGAAGTTACGGAGAGTAAAAATGAAAGTTCGTGCTTCCGTCAAGAAATTATGTCGTAACTGCAAAATCGTTAAGCGCGACGGTGTTATTCGCGTGATTTGCAGCGCCGAACCGAAGCATAAACAGCGTCAAGGCTGATTATCTCGCATATTTTTCTTGCAAAGTTGGGTTGAGCTGGCTAGATTAGCCAGCCAATCTTTTGTATGTCTATGCGTTTCCATTTGAGTATCCTGAAAACGGGCTTTTCGGTATGGGACGCATAATCTAAATAGTAGGAGTGCATAGTGGCCCGTATAGCAGGCATTAACATTCCTGATCAAAAACATACCGTGATCGCTTTAACTTCGATCTACGGTGTAGGCAAGACTCGTTCAAAGGCCATTTGTGCTGCGGCGGGTATCGCTGAAGATGTTAAGATCAGAGAGCTGTCTGAAGAACAAATCGACACGCTGCGTGACGAAGTTGCCAAATTTGTCGTTGAAGGTGATCTACGCCGTGAAGTGAGTATGAGCATCAAGCGTCTGATGGACCTTGGTTGCTATCGCGGTTTGCGTCATCGTCGTGGTCTGCCAGTGCGCGGTCAGCGTACGAAGACCAACGCACGTACCCGTAAGGGTCCGCGCAAACCGATCAAGAAATAATCGGGGTGATTGAATAATGGCAAAGGCACCAGTTCGTGCACGTAAGCGTGTAAGAAAACAAGTCTCTGACGGCGTGGCTCATGTCCATGCTTCTTTCAACAACACAATCGTTACTATTACTGATCGTCAGGGTAATGCATTGGGTTGGGCAACTGCCGGTGGTTCCGGTTTCCGTGGCTCTCGCAAGTCTACTCCGTTCGCAGCTCAGGTTGCAGCAGAGCGTTGCGCAGAAGCTGTGAAAGAATACGGTATCAAGAACCTTGAAGTTATGGTTAAGGGACCGGGTCCAGGCCGCGAATCTACTATTCGTGCTCTGAACGCCGCTGGTTTCCGCATCACTAATATTACTGATGTGACTCCGATCCCTCACAACGGTTGTCGTCCGCCGAAAAAACGTCGCGTATAACGCTCGTTTTTAGGAATGTTGGAGAAAGAAAATGGCAAGATATTTGGGTCCTAAGCTCAAGCTGAGCCGTCGCGAGGGCACAGACCTGTTCCTGAAGTCTGGTGTTCGCGCGATCGATACCAAGTGTAAAATTGAACAAGCTCCTGGCCAGCACGGTGCGCGTAAACCGCGCCTGTCTGACTATGGTGTGCAGTTGCGTGAAAAGCAAAAAGTTCGCCGTATGTTCGGTGTTCTGGAGCGTCAGTTCCGTAACTACTATAAAGAAGCAGCTCGTCTGAAAGGCAACACCGGTGAAAACCTGTTGGCTCTGCTGGAAGGTCGTCTTGACAACGTTGTTTACCGTATGGGCTTCGGTGCTACTCGTGCAGAATCACGTCAGCTCGTTAGCCACAAAGCAGTAATGGTAAATGGTCGCGTTGTTAACATCGCTTCTTATCAGGTAACTCCGAATGACGTAGTTAGCATCCGTGAGAAAGCCAAAAAGCAATCTCGCGTGAAGGCCGCTCTGGAGCTGGCTGAACAGCGTGAAAAGCCAACCTGGCTGGAAGTTGATGCTGCTAAGATGGAAGGTGTGTTCAAGCGTAAGCCTGAGCGTACAGATCTGTCTGCGGACATTAACGAACACCTGATCGTCGAGCTTTACTCCAAGTAAGGCTTAGTACCAAAGAGAGGACACAATGCAGGGTTCTGTGACAGAGTTTCTAAAACCGCGCCTGGTAGATATCGAGCAAGTGAGTTCGACGCACGCCAAGGTGACCCTTGAGCCTTTAGAGCGTGGCTTTGGCCATACTCTTGGTAATGCACTGCGCCGTATTCTGCTCTCATCGATGCCGGGTTGCGCGGTGACAGAGGTTGAGATTGATGGTGTACTACATGAGTACAGCACCAAAGAAGGCGTTCAGGAGGATATCCTGGAAATCCTGCTCAACCTGAAAGGGCTGGCGGTGAGAGTTCAAGGTAAAGATGATGTTATTCTTACTCTGAATAAGTCTGGCATTGGCCCTGTGACTGCAGCCGATATCACCCATGATGGTGATGTCGAAATCGTCAAGCCGCAGCATGTGATCTGCCACCTGACCGATGAGAACGCATCTATTAGCATGCGTATCAAAGTTCAGCGCGGTCGCGGTTATGTGCCGGCCTCTGCCCGAATTCATTCGGAAGAAGATGAGCGCCCAATCGGACGTTTGCTGGTCGACGCTTGCTACAGCCCTGTAGAGCGAATTGCCTACAATGTTGAAGCTGCGCGTGTAGAACAGCGCACCGACCTGGATAAGCTGGTCATCGAAATGGAAACCAACGGCACAATCGATCCTGAAGAGGCGATTCGTCGTGCGGCAACCATTCTGGCTGAACAACTTGAAGCTTTCGTTGATTTACGTGATGTACGTCAACCAGAAGTTAAAGAAGAGAAACCAGAATTCGATCCGATCCTGCTGCGCCCTGTTGACGATCTGGAATTGACTGTCCGCTCTGCTAACTGCCTTAAGGCAGAAGCTATCCACTATATCGGTGATCTGGTACAGCGTACCGAAGTTGAGCTGCTCAAAACGCCTAACTTGGGTAAAAAATCTCTTACTGAGATTAAAGACGTGCTGGCTTCCCGTGGTTTGTCTCTGGGCATGCGCCTGGAAAACTGGCCACCGGCAAGCATCGCTGACGAGTAACCGGATCACAGGTTAAGGTTTTACTGAGAAGGATAAGGTCATGCGCCATCGTAAGAGTGGTCGTCAACTGAACCGCAACAGCAGCCATCGCCAGGCTATGTTCCGCAACATGGCAGGTTCACTGGTTCGTCATGAGATCATCAAGACGACTCTGCCTAAAGCGAAAGAGCTGCGTCGCGTAGTTGAGCCGCTGATTACTCTTGCCAAGACTGATAGCGTTGCTAATCGTCGTCTGGCATTCGCCCGCACTCGTGATAACGAGATCGTGGCAAAACTGTTTAATGAATTGGGTCCGCGCTTTGCAGCGCGTACTGGTGGTTACACTCGTATTCTTAAGTGTGGCTTCCGTGCTGGTGATAACGCTCCGATGGCTTACATCGAGCTGGTTGACCGCGCCGAATCTCAAACAGAAGCTGCTGCAGAGTAATCTGTAGTAACGTGAAAAAACCGGGCTTGCCCGGTTTTTTTATATCTGAAATTCCCCTCCGGCATTAATTCATCGTATCTTTGTTGTATCTCTTACCAGCAAGAGCAACATACGTTACTTCATAAAATTGATGAGGAATGATCATGTTTCGTATTGGAGAGTTGGCCAAACTGGCGGACGTTACACCTGATACCATTCGTTATTACGAAAAGCAGCAAATGATGGCTCATGAAGTCAGGACTGAAGGCGGATTCAGACTTTACTGCGAAAGTGATTTACAGCGTTTGAAATTCATCCGTTATGCCAAGCAGTTGGGCTTCACTCTTGAAACGATCCGTGAACTTTTGTCTATCCGAGTTGATCCTGTACATCATACATGCCAGGAATCAAAGAGCATTGTGCAGTCGAGGCTGCTCGAAGTTGAGTCCAAAATTAGAGAATTACAGCATATGAAAAGGTCATTACAAAGACTGAATGATGCCTGCTGTGGCAGCGCTCATAGCAGTGAGTATTGTTCAATTCTCGAGGCGCTTGAGCAAGGTGCGAGGCAGCGAAAAGAATAAATTGCAGTCCGATATGTGCAGGCATAGTATAATGCCGTTATTTTAATCTATCTGGAGTTTTTATGAGTAAGTATCAGCATAAAAAAGGTGTCATCAGGGATAATGCTATCGAGGCTTTGCTGCATGATCCGCTGTTTCGCCAACGAGTTGAGCAGAATAAGAAAGGGAAGGGTAGTTATCAACGAACAGCAAAACATGCAAAACGAGGTAACTGGGAGGCCAGTGGCAAACAAGCAAATTGCTTTTTTACCACTGGCCTTCCTGTTTTAACTAGCGCAATCAGATTCGCTCATTCTGCTGTTTAAGCAGATCGCGGATTTCGCTGAGTAATATTTCTTCTTTGGTTGGCGCCGGTGGCGCTGCAGGTTCTTCTTTTTTCTTACGATTCAGTTGGTTTAGCGCTTTGATTGCCATGAAGATTGCGAACGCAACGATCACGAAGTCAAAAATATTTTGAATAAATACGCCGTAATGCATTACCACTGCCGGAATATCTCCAACTGCGGGTCTTAGCGTTATAGCGAATTGTTTAAAATCAACGCCACCAATCAATAACCCCAATGGTGGCATAATAATATCTGCGACCAGAGACGAAACGATTTTCCCGAATGCTGCACCAATAATGACACCCACTGCCAAATCAACTACATTTCCGCGCATCGCGAATTCGCGAAATTCTTTTAACATGCTCATTTTTCTCTCCTTGTACCGGCTGACGTTAATAAGTCTAACAAATGATGACTCGATTGCCATTACATCAGGAAATAAGAATTTCCCGCTAATTCAATAGCTTTAGTAAGGTTTATCGAGATTGAAAATGAAATGGGCAGTAAAGTATTCTGCCCAAAAGTGACTACAGGAAGAATGGACTTGGCTGGAACAGACGTTCTACATCGCTAACAAATTTCTTATCTGTCAGGAACATAATGACATGGTCACCTTGTTCGATGCGTAAATTGTCATTTGCGATCATAACGTCATTACCACGAACTACTGCACCGATAATCGTCCCTGGTGGAAGCTTTATCTCATCAATAGAGCGTCCTACTACACGTGAAGTACTCTCATCACCGTGCGCAACGGCTTCAATCGCTTCGGCTACACCACGACGCAAAGATGAAACGCTCACGATATCAGCTTTCCGCACGTGCCCCAGAAGTGCCGAAATGGTGGCTTGTTGCGGTGAAATTGCAATATCAATTACGCTGCCCTGCACAAGGTCCACGTAAGCTTTACGTTGAATAAGAACCATAACTTTTTTGGCTCCCATACGTTTAGCCAACATAGCAGACATAATATTTGCTTCATCATCGTTGGTGACGGCGATAAACAAATCTACCTGCTCAATATGCTCTTCAGCCAGCAGCTCCTGATCGGAAGCATCGCCATAAAATACGATGGTATTTTGCAGCATTTCCGCAAGTTCGGCTGCGCGCTGTGGATCGCGTTCAATAAGCTTAACGCTGTAATCTTTTTCAAGGCGTTGCGCCAGACCTGCGCCAATATTGCCGCCACCAACGAGCATGATGCGCTTATACGGTTTTTCCAGACGCTGTAGCTCACTCATCACTGCTCGAATATGCTGAGATGCGGCAATGAAGAAGACTTCATCCCCAGCTTCAACGATGGTTGAACCTTGCGGGCGAATAGGTCGGTCGTGACGGAAAATAGCGGCGACTCGAGTTTCAATATGCGGCATATGCTCACGCATCGTCGAAAGGGCATTCCCTACTAATGGACCACCATAATAGGCTTTCACTACCGCAAGACTGACTTTCCCTTCTGCAAAATTCACTACCTGAAGCGCACCAGGATACTCAATCAGACGATAAATATTGTCGATAACTAATTGTTCTGGCGCGATAAGATGGTCAATTGGCACAGCTTCAGCGTTAAACAAACGCTCGGCGTCACGCACGTAATCTGGCGCACGGATACGCGCAATTCGGTTTGGCGTGTTAAACAACGAATACGCCACCTGGCAGGCGATCATATTCGTTTCATCAGAACTGGTAACAGCAACCAGCATATCGGCATCGTCAGCACCTGCTTCACGTAAAACACGTGGATGCGAGCCGTGCCCCTGCACAACACGTAAATCGAACTTATCCTGCAAGCTGCGTAGGCGGTCCTGATTAGTATCAACAACGGTAATATCGTTGTTCTCACCAACCAGGTTTTCTGCCAGAGTGCCGCCAACCTGGCCAGCACCGAGAATTATTATTTTCATTTTTTATAGCTTCATGGGTGATGAAACCTAAGACTCAGCAAACTGAATCAGCTCTTAATTAGCTTAGCGTAAAAGAAGCCGTCACCGTCTTCCTGGGAAGGTAGATTCTGGATCCCCGGCTTTTCAGTTGTACCCGTTTCAACCAGTTTTGCTTCTGGATGCAGAGCAAGGAACGCGGCGACTTGCTGGCAATTCTCTTCCGGCAGGATAGAGCAGGTCGCGTAGACCAGTGTTCCACCTGTTTTCAATTTTGGCCAGATAGCTTCAAGAATCTCTTTTTGCAGCACGGCTAATTCAGCGATGTCACGGTCACGACGCAGCCATTTGATATCTGGATGGCGTCGAATAACCCCTGTTGCTGAACATGGAGCATCAAGAAGAATACGATCAAATTGCTGGTTGCCACACCACTGCTCAGGGTAACGACCATCGCCTTTTTTCACATCAGCGGTCATTCCCAAACGTTGTAGATTTTCGTGGACTCGTTTCAGGCGCTGTTCATCAATGTCTACTGCCATGACATGCGCTTTTGGAGCAGCTTCCAGAATATGTGTCGTTTTTCCGCCCGGTGCCGCACACAAATCCAGGATCGTATCGCCGTTTTGCGGATCAAGTAGATCAACACAACCCTGAGCCGAAGCATCCTGAACAGTAACACAGCCCTCTTCAAATCCAGGCAGTGCATGCACTGGAGCTGGAGCCTCCAGACGCACAGCGTCGCGATATTGCGGGTGAGCATGACCTTCAAGACCTTTTTCAGCCAGTAATGCCATCCACTCTTCACGCGTTTGATGCTGACGGTTCACGCGTAGCCACATTGGTGGACGCTGATTGTTAGCCTCAATGATGGATTGCCACTGATTGGGGTAAGCTTTTTTCAAACGTTGCAGCAACCAGGAAGGATGTAAAAAACGACTTTCGTGTTTAGCCGCTTCCGCCATTAATTCTGCTTGCTGCCTTTGGAACTGGCGTAGAACGCCATTAATCAGACCTTTCAGCGACTGGCGTTTAATTGCCATTGCGCCTTCAACTGTTTCTGCCAGAGCGGCATGGGCAGGAATTCGGGTATAAAGCAGCTGATAAAAACCCACCATAATCAGATAGTGGATGGTGCGTTGCTTGCCGGTCATTGGACGGGACATCAATTTGCCAATCAGCCATTCTAGCTGTGGCAAGGTGCGTATTACACCAAAGCAAAGTTCTTGTAGTAAGGCTCTATCTTTGTCAGAGACTTTTTGTTGCATGGCTGGTAGGACATTGCTGAGCGACTGTCCCTGTTCCACAACTTGTTCAATCGTCTGTGCGGCCATACTGCGAAGATTTAGTGTTTTTTTCATAACAACGCTCTGGTTTTCCGGCGCTTAAAAACAAAAATGCCCAGGTGTATGACCTGGGCGCAAAGAATTTCTTTTATCAGGCGAGAAGCGCGCCAGGCTTAAACCATTCACTGCGAGAGTTCAGAAGATCCTGAGCGCTCATTGCTTTTTTACCTGCAGGTTGAAGCGATTCCAGACTTAAAATTCCTTCAGCTGTTGCCACCTGAATACCCTGCTTATTGGCTTCGATGATTGTTCCAGGAGTTGCTTTAGCGGGCTGGTTAATCACGGATGCTTGCCAGATTTTGACAGGTTGACCGTCAATTTCCAGCCAACTCATTGGCCACGGGTTAAATGCACGGATATTGCGCTCGAGCTGTGCCGCAGAAAGTGACCAATCGACGCGGGCCTCTTCCTTGCTGAGCTTTTCAGCGTAAGTCACTAATTCTTCATTCTGAGTTTCAGGTTTTGCAGTGCCTGCTGCTAACTGGCTTAATGTTTCCAGTAATCCCTGAGGACCAAGATCTGCCAGTTTATCGTACAACGTTGCACTGGTATCTGTCGCTTCAATCGGGCATGCGAGTTTAACCAGCATATCGCCAGTATCCAGACCAACATCCATCTGCATGATGGTTACGCCAGTTTCAGCATCACCTGCCCATAACGAACGCTGGATAGGTGCCGCACCGCGCCAGCGTGGCAGCAGTGACCCGTGCACATTAATGCAACCCAGGCGAGGCATATCAAGTACTGCTTTTGGCAGAATCAAACCGTAAGCCACGACAACCATCACATCGGCATCCAGGTTGGAAACCAATTCCTGATTTTCAGCAGGGCGCAATGACGCAGGTTGAAAAATGGGGATACTCTTTTCCGTCGCCAACACTTTGACCGGACTCGGCATCAGCTTTTTACCACGTCCAGCGGGCCTGTCGGGTTGTGTAAATACGCCAACAACCTGGTGCTGAGAAGACAACAGCGCGTCTAGATGACGCGCTGCGAAGTCAGGTGTGCCAGCGAAAATAATACGTAGTGAATCAGACACATTATTCCCTTTTGTGATGGATTAGGCGCTCTTATTCAGGCGAGCCATTTTTTCCAGTTTCTGACGAATACGCTGACGTTTCAACGGCGAAAGATAATCGACGAAAAGTTTACCAACCAGGTGATCCATCTCGTGCTGGATACAGATAGCCAGCAGGCCATCAGCTTCGAGTTCGTACGGCTTACCTTCACGATCGAGCGCGCGGATTTTGACTTTTTCCGCACGTGGAACCAACGCACGTTGTTCAGGAATAGACAGACAACCTTCTTCGATACCTGTTTCACCGCTTTTTTCCAGCAGTTCAGGGTTAATCAACACCAGGCGTTCATCGCGATTCTCGGAAACATCAATCACGATAATACGTTGATGGATATCCACCTGCGTTGCTGCCAGGCCGATACCTTCCTCTGCGTACATTGTCTCGAACATGTCATCGACAATCCGCTGAATCTCCGCATTCACCTCTTTAACCGGCGTCGCAACAGTGCGAAGGCGCTCGTCCGGAAAATGTAATACCTGCAAAACTGACATAAATATCCAGAGCTGTGTTCAATTGATAGAAAGATTATTACCTCTATTCTAGACATTTCCCCGCCTGATTGACAGCATCAGTGACCAATCGCAAGGATTGCTTTTATAGCTTATGGCAGGGGGAAGTTATGCCAACAACAGAGATTTGGTTACGCCTTATGGCTGTTCAAAGCTTGAGTGGCGATAAGCTATTAAAAATTGCCCATTTCTTAATGAGTGAGCCGGAGTATTCGGCATTCTCGCTGGCTAAAGCGGGGTTGTCTGCTCCACAGATATCTCAGTTTCTGGCACTCAGTAATAAAGAGCTGGAAGCATCATTCAGTTGGCTTGAACAACCTAATCATCATCTCCTGACCGCATATGACCCAGCATATCCCGAGCAACTACGAGCAATAGACTGTTACCCCGCAGCGCTATTTGTCGCGGGTGATGTGGCGCTTCTTTCCAGTAATCAGCTTGCTGTAGTGGGTAATCGTGGCCTTACTCTTTACGGCGAACGTTGGTGCCGGATGTTTTGTGAGCCACTCGCTACAGCTGGATTAACAATAACCAGTGGCCTGGCTTTGGGTATTGACGCGGTAGCACACCGCGCAGCACTCAATGTTCATGGGAAAACCGTCGCGGTATTGGGAAACGGTCTGGCAGATATCTACCCCAAACGACATAAGCAGTTGGGTCAGCAGATCATTGCTGAAGGGGGAGCGGTAATATGTGAGTTTCCACTTGCGACCTCGCCGTATCCCGGTAACTTCCCTCGCAGAAATCGCATCATTAGTGGTCTAAGCCGGGCAGTATTTGTTGTGGAGGCGAGTGAGCGCAGCGGTTCGTTGGTGACAGCGCGTTATGCCCTCGAACAAGGCCGTGAATTGTTTGCGTTACCTGGGGCCGTGGGAAGCCCGGGGAGCGAAGGCCCGCATTGGTTGATTAAGCAGGGGGCAACTCTTGTGAGCCATCCTTCAGATATTCTCGAGTATCTCGAAAACGAACTGCAATGGCTTCCGTCACCTCACAACGCATTAATATATTCACACAATGAAGGGGATCGCACATTGCCATTTCCTGAGCTGTTGGCTAACGTAGGAGATGAGGTTACACCTGTTGACGTCGTCGCTGAACGTGCCGGCCAACCTGTGCCAGTTACGGTAGCCCAGCTACTCGAACTGGAGTTAGCAGGATGGATCGCAGCTGTACCCGGCGGCTATGTCCGATTGAGGAGGGCATGCCATGTTCGACGTACTAATGTACTTATTTGAAACCTACATCCACAACGAAGTGGAAATGCGAGTTGATCAAGATAAATTGACGCGTGATCTCGCCGATGCTGGTTTTGATCACGAAGACATTTATAACGCTCTTGTATGGCTTGAAAAGCTGGCGGACTATCAAGATGGTCTGACTGAACCCATGCAACTGGCCGCTGATCCTCTTTCTATGCGTATGTATACCGCAGAAGAATGCCAGCGACTTGATGCAACTTGTCGGGGGTTTTTACTGTTCCTGGAACAGATTCAGGTGCTGAACCTCGAAACCCGTGAAATGGTCATTGAACGAGTATTGGCGCTAGACACCGCTGAGTTTGAGCTGGAAGACTTAAAGTGGGTGGTGCTAATGGTACTGTTCAATATTCCGGGTTGCGAAAACGCATATCAACAAATGGAAGAATTACTCTTCGAAGTAAATGAAGGTATGCTGCACTAAATTAAAGTCGCAGCATGAGATGTTATGACCAAATCAGCACTGTTCACTGTGCCTAAAAATGAACCCTGTCCTCAATGCGGGGCAGGGTTAGTGATTCGTTCCGGTAAACATGGCCCTTTTCTTGGCTGTTCTCATTACCCGGAATGCGATTATGTGCGTCCGCTAAAAAACCAGGCTGACGGCCATATAGTTAAAGTACTGGAAGGCCAGCTCTGCCCGTTATGCCAGGAGAACCTTGTTCTACGCCAGGGGCGTTTTGGTATGTTCATTGGTTGTAGCAACTATCCTTCCTGCGAGCACACGGAAGTTATCGACAAACCAGATGAAACGGCAATCAATTGTCCCCAGTGCCAGCAGGGTAAATTAGTCCAGCGCCGTTCCCGATTTGGCAAAACATTTTGGTCTTGTGATAGCTACCCGACATGTCAGTTTGTTATCAACAGCAAACCGGTAGCGGGCGAATGCCCTGCATGTCACTATTCTTTACTTATCGAAAAGAAAACCGCACAGGGCTTAAAACATCTTTGTGCCAGTAAACAATGTGGAAAGCCGGTAACGGCGGAATAAAAGCTTGTGAAGACAAACCTGCAAAAAGAGCAACTCGTAGAGATCGTTGCCGCCTTAAAAGAACAACAAGTCATCGCTTATCCAACCGAAGCTGTATTCGGTGTCGGTTGTGATCCTGACAGTGAATTAGCCGTTACGCGTTTGCTTGAGTTAAAACATCGCCCTGTCGACAAAGGCCTTATTCTGATTGCTGCGAATTTCGAGCAACTTGTTCCTTATATAGATAGCTCCGCACTTTCACAAAAGCAGCGAGACAATGTGTTTTCTTGCTGGCCAGGACCTGTGACTTTTGTTTTTCCTGCACTTCCTTCAACGCCGCGCTGGCTGACAGGGCGGTTTGAATCCCTGGCTGTGAGAGTCACGGACCATCCTTTAGTCCGCGATTTATGCGAGGCGTTTGGCAAACCTTTGGTTTCCACCAGTGCCAATTTATCCGGCCTGCCTCCGTGTCGCACTGCTGATGAAGTGTCGCTGCAATTTGGCGATAACTTCCCGGTATTGCGTGGTGATACCGGAGGCCGCCAGAATCCTTCTGAAATTCGTGACGCTTTGACCGGCCAACTTTTCCGCCAGGGGTAATTTAATTAATGGAAACCTTTGCCGTTTTTGGTAACCCAATTCAGCACAGCAAATCACCGCAAATACACAAGATGTTTGCTGAGCAACTAACTATCGAGCATTCATATGGCCGTGTGTTGGCACCTGTTGATGCTTTTATTGAAACACTGGAGCAATTTTTCCAGGCTGGCGGCAAAGGCATCAACATTACCGTTCCTTTTAAGGAGCAGGCATTCGCTCGGGCAGATGAACTGACTGAACGTGCAGCATTAGCCGGAGCGGTGAATACTCTCAAACGGCTGGACGATGGCCGCCTGTTGGGGGACAACACTGACGGTATTGGGTTGTTAACCGACCTTGAACGGTTGTCCTTCATTAAACCGAGGCAGCGTATTTTGTTGTTAGGTGCTGGTGGCGCGGCAAGAGGGGTGTTATTGCCGTTGCTTTCGCTTGATTGCGCAGTAACGATAGTTAACCGAACTCTTTCCCGAGCACAAGAACTCGCGCAGCTATTTAGCCACACCGGCAGCGTTAAGGCGTTGGCGCAGTGTGACCTCGATGGTCATGAATTTGATCTCATTATCAATGCGACTTCGAGCGGAATCGCCGGTGACATTCCAGCGATTCCGGCGTCTCTGCTTTCGCACAACGTTTATTGCTACGACATGTTCTACCAAAAAGGTGAAACACCCTTCCTGCTTTGGTGCAAACAACACGGTGTTCAGCACTACGCTGACGGTTTGGGAATGCTGGTGGGGCAAGCTGCCCATGCATTTTTACTGTGGCATGGAAGATTACCTGAAATCGCACCCGTAATAGAGAAGCTAAAACAGGAAATGTCGCAGTGAACCAGGCGATCCAGTTTCCCGATCGTGAATGGTGGGACGATCAGCTCCAGGCGATATGCTTTCCAGCGGTAGTAAATGGGTTTCAAGTGATGTGTGGCATTTCCGGGAAGATTATCGCCAGCCGTTATGGTGGCGATAATAAGGAATCATGGCTCGAGCACTTTCGTCTTCATCGTTGGGACCTGGAAGAAGAAGCTGATGCTATGATTGCCGAAGGCGAAGATGACGATCAAGGCTGGGTATGGCTTTCCTGAGCGAGGTATTCATCTTTCCATCGTACGTAGTTATTGGCTGAGTATTTTAAGCCTTCCCGTTCTTCTGGTGTGAGCGGGCGAATCTGTTTAACCGGACTGCCCAAATAAAGGTAGCCACTTTCAAGTCGCTTGTGTTGTGGCACCAGACTTCCCGCACCAATCATTACGTCATCTTCTATTACTACACCATCCAGCAAAATCGACCCCATACCGACAAGCACGCGATTGCCAATAGTGCAGCCATGCAGCATGACCTTGTGTCCAACAGTTACATCTTCGCCGACAACTAGCGGATTGCCTTCCGGGTTGTAGGCGGATTTATGCGTGACGTGTAGAACACTGCCATCCTGAATATTGCTACGAGCACCAATAGCGACATAGTTAACGTCACCACGAATGGCGACTAGCGGCCAGATACTCACATCATCGGCAAGATGTACATCGCCAATTACTACACTTGAACTATCAAGCATCACTCGTTGGCCGACTTTAGGGTAAGTTTTTTGAAAAGGTCGTAATACTGCGGACATAAACACCTCTGGAAGTTCTCTTCGTAGATAGACTGTGGCTGCTTTCTTAACCGATGGCAAGGAGGGAAACCGTCAAAAACAGGGCGGATCGAACACGATCGCAGCGAAAAGGGCGAAAACTAATCAGTCAGTTGAAAAGATCGAAAAAAGGGTTGTGCAATAAAAAGAGATCCCTATAATGCGCCTCCATCGACACGGAACATGTGAACAACATCACAGAGTCACGGCGGCGATGAGAGTCAAATATCCTGAAATTAAGGGTTGACTCTGAAAGAGGAAAGCGTAATATACGCCACCTCGAGTTAGCAAGCGAAAGCGCGTAACTCACTGCTCTTTAACAATTTATCAGACAATCTGTGTGGGCACTCGCAGGATTGATATCTCAGATACCTTCGGGTATCAAAAAAATATCAAGTCTTGAAGAGTGACCAAGCAGTAATTCATTTAGTTGAATTATTACGAAAGTTAATTTTTGAGCACCGCTTCACGAGTTGAAGCAAATCAAGCTTTTAATTGAAGAGTTTGATCATGGCTCAGATTGAACGCTGGCGGCAGGCCTAACACATGCAAGTCGAGCGGTAGCACAGGGAGCTTGCTCCTGGGTGACGAGCGGCGGACGGGTGAGTAATGTCTGGGAAACTGCCTGATGGAGGGGGATAACTACTGGAAACGGTAGCTAATACCGCATAACGTCTTCGGACCAAAGAGGGGGACCTTCGGGCCTCTTGCCATCAGATGTGCCCAGATGGGATTAGCTAGTAGGTGAGGTAATGGCTCACCTAGGCGACGATCCCTAGCTGGTCTGAGAGGATGACCAGCCACACTGGAACTGAGACACGGTCCAGACTCCTACGGGAGGCAGCAGTGGGGAATATTGCACAATGGGCGCAAGCCTGATGCAGCCATGCCGCGTGTATGAAGAAGGCCTTCGGGTTGTAAAGTACTTTCAGCGAGGAGGAAGGCATTGTGGTTAATAACCGCAGTGATTGACGTTACTCGCAGAAGAAGCACCGGCTAACTCCGTGCCAGCAGCCGCGGTAATACGGAGGGTGCAAGCGTTAATCGGAATTACTGGGCGTAAAGCGCACGCAGGCGGTCTGTCAAGTCGGATGTGAAATCCCCGGGCTCAACCTGGGAACTGCATTCGAAACTGGCAGGCTAGAGTCTTGTAGAGGGGGGTAGAATTCCAGGTGTAGCGGTGAAATGCGTAGAGATCTGGAGGAATACCGGTGGCGAAGGCGGCCCCCTGGACAAAGACTGACGCTCAGGTGCGAAAGCGTGGGGAGCAAACAGGATTAGATACCCTGGTAGTCCACGCCGTAAACGATGTCGACTTGGAGGTTGTTCCCTTGAGGAGTGGCTTCCGGAGCTAACGCGTTAAGTCGACCGCCTGGGGAGTACGGCCGCAAGGTTAAAACTCAAATGAATTGACGGGGGCCCGCACAAGCGGTGGAGCATGTGGTTTAATTCGATGCAACGCGAAGAACCTTACCTACTCTTGACATCCACGGAATTCGGCAGAGATGCCTTAGTGCCTTCGGGAACCGTGAGACAGGTGCTGCATGGCTGTCGTCAGCTCGTGTTGTGAAATGTTGGGTTAAGTCCCGCAACGAGCGCAACCCTTATCCTTTGTTGCCAGCGGTTCGGCCGGGAACTCAAAGGAGACTGCCAGTGATAAACTGGAGGAAGGTGGGGATGACGTCAAGTCATCATGGCCCTTACGAGTAGGGCTACACACGTGCTACAATGGCGCATACAAAGAGAAGCGACCTCGCGAGAGCAAGCGGACCTCATAAAGTGCGTCGTAGTCCGGATCGGAGTCTGCAACTCGACTCCGTGAAGTCGGAATCGCTAGTAATCGTAGATCAGAATGCTACGGTGAATACGTTCCCGGGCCTTGTACACACCGCCCGTCACACCATGGGAGTGGGTTGCAAAAGAAGTAGGTAGCTTAACCTTCGGGAGGGCGCTTACCACTTTGTGATTCATGACTGGGGTGAAGTCGTAACAAGGTAACCGTAGGGGAACCTGCGGTTGGATCACCTCCTTACCTGAAAGATACGAACTTGCGTAGTGCTCACACAGATTGTCTGATAGAAAACGAGCAGTAAAACCTTATAGGCTTGTAGCTCAGGTGGTTAGAGCGCACCCCTGATAAGGGTGAGGTCGGTGGTTCAAGTCCACTCAGGCCTACCAGATTCTCCGCTATCCTGCGTTACAGCATCACTCGCATATTTCAATATGCTTCGTGACGCTGCGCCTTGACTAGCGAATAATTCACGGTAAATCAAAGGTTTTACGAAATCGATGGGGCTATAGCTCAGCTGGGAGAGCGCCTGCCTTGCACGCAGGAGGTCAGCGGTTCGATCCCGCTTAGCTCCACCATCATTTCATGCTCACCCAATACTTCTAAGTGTACTGTTTAACAGTGTGCTGAGAAGTATTTGCTCTTTAAAAATCCGGAACAAGCTGAAAATTGAAACGACATGTCGTCTCATTCCTCCGTAATAAGGAATGGGAATACGATATGTTCGAGTCTCTCAAATTTTCACAACATCGATTGTGTCTCACGAGACATCTTCGGGTTGTGAGGTTAAGCGACTAAGCGTACACGGTGGATGCCCTGGCAGTCAGAGGCGATGAAGGACGTGCTAATCTGCGATAAGCGTCGGTAAGGTGATATGAACCGTTATAACCGACGATTTCCGAATGGGGAAACCCAGTGCAATTCGTTGCACTATCGTTAAGTGAATACATAGCTTAACGAAGCGAACCGGGGGAACTGAAACATCTAAGTACCCCGAGGAAAAGAAATCAACCGAGATTCCCCCAGTAGCGGCGAGCGAACGGGGAGCAGCCCAGAGTCTGAATCAGTTTGTGTATTAGTGGAAGCGTCTGGAAAGTCGCAGGGTACAGGGTGATACTCCCGTACACAAAAATGCACATGCTGTGAACTCGAAGAGTAGGGCGGGACACGTGGTATCCTGTCTGAATATGGGGGGACCATCCTCCAAGGCTAAATACTCCTGACTGACCGATAGTGAACCAGTACCGTGAGGGAAAGGCGAAAAGAACCCCGGCGAGGGGAGTGAAACAGAACCTGAAACCGTGTACGTACAAGCAGTGGGAGCCTCTTTTATGGGGTGACTGCGTACCTTTTGTATAATGGGTCAGCGACTTATATTCTGTAGCAAGGTTAACCGTATAGGGGAGCCGCAGGGAAACCGAGTCTTAACTGGGCGTTAAGTTGCAGGGTATAGACCCGAAACCCGGTGATCTAGCCATGGGCAGGTTGAAGGTTGGGTAACACTAACTGGAGGACCGAACCGACTAATGTTGAAAAATTAGCGGATGACTTGTGGCTGGGGGTGAAAGGCCAATCAAACCGGGAGATAGCTGGTTCTCCCCGAAAGCTATTTAGGTAGCGCCTCGTGAACTCATCTTCGGGGGTAGAGCACTGTTTCGGCTAGGGGGCCATCCCGGCTTACCAACCCGATGCAAACTACGAATACCGAAGAATGTTATCACGGGAGACACACGGCGGGTGCTAACGTCCGTCGTGAAGAGGGAAACAACCCAGACCGCCAGCTAAGGTCCCAAAGTCATGGTTAAGTGGGAAACGATGTGGGAAGGCACAGACAGCCAGGATGTTGGCTTAGAAGCAGCCATCATTTAAAGAAAGCGTAATAGCTCACTGGTCGAGTCGGCCTGCGCGGAAGATGTAACGGGGCTAAACCATGCACCGAAGCTGCGGCAGCGACGCTTATGCGTTGTTGGGTAGGGGAGCGTTCTGTAAGCCGTTGAAGCTGGACTGTGAGGTCTGGTGGAGGTATCAGAAGTGCGAATGCTGACATAAGTAACGATAAAGCGGGTGAAAAACCCGCTCGCCGGAAGACCAAGGGTTCCTGTCCAACGTTAATCGGGGCAGGGTGAGTCGACCCCTAAGGCGAGGCCGAAAGGCGTAGTCGATGGGAAACAGGTTAATATTCCTGTACTCGGTGTTACTGCGAAGGGGGGACGGAGAGGGCTATGTTAGCCGGGCGACGGTTGTCCCGGTTTAAGCATGTAGGCGGAGAGTTTAGGTAAATCCGGACTCTTATCTAACGCTGAGGTGTGATGACGAGGCACTACGGTGCTGAAGTAACAAATGCCGCACTTCCAGGAAAAGCCTCTAAGCATCAGGTAACAACGAATCGTACCCCAAACCGACACAGGTGGTCAGGTAGAGAATACCAAGGCGCTTGAGAGAACTCGGGTGAAGGAACTAGGCAAAATGGTGCCGTAACTTCGGGAGAAGGCACGCTGTCGGTAGGTGAAGTCCCTCGCGGATGGAGCTGAAGGCAGTCGAAGATACCAGCTGGCTGCAACTGTTTATTAAAAACACAGCACTGTGCAAACACGAAAGTGGACGTATACGGTGTGACGCCTGCCCGGTGCCGGAAGGTTAATTGATGGGGTTAAGCGCAAGCTGAAGCTCTTGATCGAAGCCCCGGTAAACGGCGGCCGTAACTATAACGGTCCTAAGGTAGCGAAATTCCTTGTCGGGTAAGTTCCGACCTGCACGAATGGCGTAATGATGGCCAGGCTGTCTCCACCCGAGACTCAGTGAAATTGAAATCGCTGTGAAGATGCAGTGTACCCGCGGCAAGACGGAAAGACCCCGTGAACCTTTACTATAGCTTGACACTGAACATTGAGCCTTGATGTGTAGGATAGGTGGGAGGCTTTGAAGTGTGGACGCCAGTCTGCATGGAGCCAACCTTGAAATACCACCCTTTAATGTTTGATGTTCTAACGTAGACCCGTGATCCGGGTTGCGGACAGTGTCTGGTGGGTAGTTTGACTGGGGCGGTCTCCTCCTAAAGCGTAACGGAGGAGCACGAAGGTTAGCTAATCACGGTCGGACATCGTGAGGTTAGTGCAAAGGCATAAGCTAGCTTGACTGCGAGAGTGACGGCTCGAGCAGGTGCGAAAGCAGGTCTTAGTGATCCGGTGGTTCTGAATGGAAGGGCCATCGCTCAACGGATAAAAGGTACTCCGGGGATAACAGGCTGATACCGCCCAAGAGTTCATATCGACGGCGGTGTTTGGCACCTCGATGTCGGCTCATCACATCCTGGGGCTGAAGTAGGTCCCAAGGGTATGGCTGTTCGCCATTTAAAGTGGTACGCGAGCTGGGTTTAGAACGTCGTGAGACAGTTCGGTCCCTATCTGCCGTGGGCGCTGGAGAATTGAGGGGGGCTGCTCCTAGTACGAGAGGACCGGAGTGGACGCATCACTGGTGTTCGGGTTGTCATGCCAATGGCATTGCCCGGTAGCTAAATGCGGAAAAGATAAGCGCTGAAAGCATCTAAGCGCGAAACTTGCCCCGAGATGAGTTCTCCCTGACCCTTTAAGGGTCCTGAAGGAACGTTGAAGACTACGACGTTGATAGGCTGGGTGTGTAAGCGTAGCGATACGTTGAGCTAACCAGTACTAATGATCCGTGAGGCTTAACCTTACAACACCGAAGGTGTTTTGGTTGAGAGACTAAGATATTTAATTTTCAGCTTGAACCGAGATTTTAAGTCAATGGTTGTGTGAACAGCATAACGGTTGATGAAACAGAATATGCCTGGCGGCAGTAGCGCGGTGGTCCCACCTGACCCCATGCCGAACTCAGAAGTGAAACGCCGTAGCGCCGATGGTAGTGTGGGGTCTCCCCATGCGAGAGTAGGGAACTGCCAGGCTCCAAATTAAAGTGTGCTGATATGGCTCAGTTGGTAGAGCGCACCCTTGGTAAGGGTGAGGTCCCCAGTTCGACTCTGGGTATCAGCACCAGTTTTTAGGTTTAAAGTTCGGCGCTGGATAAAGAATTTGCCTGGCGGCAGTAGCGCGGTGGTCCCACCTGACCCCATGCCGAACTCAGAAGTGAAACGCCGTAGCGCCGATGGTAGTGTGGGGTCTCCCCATGCGAGAGTAGGGAACTGCCAGGCTTCAAATAAACAAAAAGGCCATCCGAAAGGATGGCCTTTTTGTTATGGACTTTTGTCAGGAAAATAAGGCCACTATTGTGGCCTTTATCTTTGAATATCAATGAATAACCTGCGACAAGAAAGCTCTGGTACGCTCTGACTTCGGATGTGCAAAGAACTCATCGGGGGGCGCTTGTTCAACAATTTCCCCTCGATCCATAAAGATAACTCTATCAGCTACCGTTCGTGCAAAGCCCATTTCGTGCGTTACACACAACATCGTCATGCCAGATTCTGCCAGGCCAATCATCGTATCAAGCACTTCTTTAACCATCTCAGGATCGAGTGCAGAAGTGGGTTCATCAAACAGCATGATCTTGGGCTTCATACATAACGAGCGAGCAATCGCCACGCGCTGCTGTTGCCCACCAGAGATTTGTCCTGGGAATTTATGCGCGTGCTCGGCAATTCGCACGCGTTCCAGGTAATGCATTGCGAGTGCTTCGGCCTCTTTCTTGGGCATTTTGCGCACCCAAATTGGGGCAAGCGTGCAGTTTTGCAGTACGGTCAGATGTGGGAAAAGGTTAAAGTGCTGAAATACCATGCCAACCTCAGTCCGCACTTTCTCAATATTGCGCAAATCATCATTCAGCTCGGTTCCATCAACGACAATACGCCCTTGTTGATGCTCTTCCAGGTGGTTTATACAACGAATTGTTGTTGATTTACCTGAACCGGAAGGGCCGCATAGAACAATACGTTCACCTTGTTTGACCTTCAGATTAATATCTTTCAGTACGTGAAATTGCCCGTACCACTTATTAACATTCTCCAGCATGATCATCGCATCAGCGGGTTGCATAGTCATTTGGCTCATTTATTCATCCTCAGTGCGGTGCTCTTCCGGTGTTAAAACGTTTTTCAAGATGCTGGCTGTAGCGCGACATACTGAAGCAGAAAATCCAGTAGATAAGCGCGGCAAAAACATATCCTTCGGTCGACATGCCTAGCCAGGCGGGATCAACCGTGGCTTGTTGCACGCTACTGAAGAGATCAAACAAGCCAATAATGATCACCAGACTGGTGTCTTTGAATAGGGCGATAATGGTATTAACCAGGCCTGGAATGACCATTTTTAGGGCTTGAGGTAAGATAACCAGCCCCTGTGTTTTCCAGTATCCTAGCGCCAGAGATTCCGCCGCTTCATACTGCCCTTTTGGTAGCGCCTGTAAGCCGCCACGTACGACTTCTGCCACATAGGCCGACTGGAACAAAATCACACCAACCAATGCGCGGATCAATTTATCAATGCTTGTCCCTTCGGATAGAAATAACGGCAGCATGACGGATGACATAAACAATACGGTGATTAGCGGCACACCGCGCCAGAATTCAATAAACACCACCGACAAAATTCTGACGACAGGCATTGTTGAACGGCGGCCTAATGCCAATAAGATCCCCAGCGGCAATGCTCCGGCGATCCCAACGGATGCAATGATTAACGTTAAAGTTAACCCTCCCCACTGACGTGTTTCGACACGATCCAACCCTAAAAACCCACCGTACAATAAACCCCAAACAACTAATGGATAGACGACAGCCCACACCGCGATATAACGCCCCCGGCGCGGCATCGCATTCCAGAACATAGGAATGATGGAAGCCAGGCCAATCAAAAGCGCCAGGTTGATACGCCAGCGTTGATCATGAGGATAAAGTCCGTACATAAATTGCCCAAAACGTGCATGAATAAACACCCAACAAGCACCTTCTTTGGTGCAATCAGCACGGCTATCACCTATCCAGTTCGCCTGGAAAATCGTCCAGTTTAACAATGGCGGGATCAGCTTCCACATCATCCACAAACAGAAAATAGTCAGTAAGCTATTAGACCAGCTTGAAAAGAGATTCTTGCGTGCCCACTGCACAGCTCCGGACCGAACAGCTTTTGGGCGCGTGTGATGTGACATCAATACTTTTGTCATCGTGGTTCCTTAGCGCTCAATCAGGGCTATTCGCCGATTATAGATATTCATCAAGAGAGATATTGTCAGGCTGATAATCAGATATACCGACATCGTTATGGCAATAGTTTCAATGGCTTGACCCGTCTGATTCAGCACCGTTCCGGCAAATAAAGAAACCATATCCGGATATCCAATAGCGGCCGCCAGAGAGGAGTTTTTCACGATATTGAGATACTGACTCGTAAGCGGTGGAATGATGACGCGCATTGCCTGAGGAATGATGACCTGGCGTAATGTGACCGGGTTAGGTATGCCTAATGAGCGCGCCGCTTCGTGCTGGCCATAAGGCACTGACTGGATTCCGGCACGAATAATTTCGGCAATAAAAGCGGATGTATAAACCGACAATGCGAGAGTTAATGCCGCAAGCTCAGGAATAAGCACCATACCTCCGCGGAAGTTGAACCCACGCAAAGCTGGGACATCCCAGTGCAGTGCCGCGCCGAAAATCCATTGAGCAGCAATCGGCAGCAATATCAATAAACACAAAGCAAAGGGCCATGTACGGCGCAATTGCCCAGTTTTTATCTGGTGCATTTTGTTGTAGCGAAACAGGCCCGCAGAAAGGATCAATGCAGCCGCAATAGCAGCAATAAAGGCCAGTATTCCTTCACCTATTTGCGGAGAAGGGATGTAGAGCCCACGGTTGCTCAGAAAGAGAAGATCAAAGGCATTAACCGCCTGACGGGGGCCGGGTAAGTTGCGCAGTACTGCAAAATACCAGAAGAAAATCTGTAATAAAGGAGGGATATTGCGGAACGTCTCGATATAAAAAGTAGAAAGTTTGCGTAGAAGCCAGTTATCGGAAAGCCGGGCTAAACCGAGGAAGAAGCCGATAAATGAAGCAAACACGATGCATAACGCAGAAACCAAAAGGGTATTCAGCAGGCCGACCATAAACACCCGGCCATAAGTATCACCCTGCTCATAATCAATGAGATGCTGAACAATACCGAAGCCTGCGCTGCGATCCAGGAATGCAAAACCGGAGGTAATGCCACGATTGCTAAGGTTGGTGACGGTGTTGTGTATCAGGTAAATGGCAATGCCAGCGACGATGATGACCGCAATAATCTGATACAGCCACGCACGAACCGCAGGATTTGAAAAGGAGATATCTCCTTTTAGGAGTGGGCGGCGATGGGACATAAGCGAACCTCAATAACATGAACTCAAACCCTGGGCACTACCGCGGCAGTGCCCATTTTGACGTCTCGCTTAGCGAACCGGTGGTGCGTACTGAATGCCACCTTTATTCCACAGATTATTTTGCCCGCGCTTAATCTTCAGTGGGCTATCAGAACCCACGTTATGCTCAAAGATTTCAGCGTAGTTACCCACTTGCTTAACGATGTTATAAGCCCATTTGTTATCGAGCTTGAGGTCTTTACCGAAATCGCCTTCTTTGCCTAACAGATGCGCCATATCTGGTGTTGTCGGGTTAGCGGCCATCTGGTCAACGTTTTTAGAGTCAACGCCCATTTCTTCGGCATTCAGCATAGCGAACAGCGTCCAGCGTATGATGGAGAACCAATCTTCATCACCGCGACGAACTACCGGGCCAAGAGGTTCTTTGGAGATGACTTCAGGAAGAACGAGCCACTCGCCTGGCGTGCTCAATTTGATACGGAGGGCGTAAAGCTGAGACTGATCAGAAGCCAGCGTATCGCAACGGCCTGATTCCAGCGCTTTGGCTGATTCATCAGAACGGTCGAAGGTCACTGGGGTGTACTTCATGTTGTTGGCTTTGAAGTAGTCAGCCACGTTCAACTCTGTGTCTGTCCCAGCCTGAATACAAACTGTTGCGCCATCCAGCTCTTTCGCACTCTTCAGACCTGCTTTGTTGTGCGTCAGGAAGCCGATACCATCGTAATAAGTGACGCCAGTAAACATCATGCCCATGCCAGCATCACGAGAGGACGTCCAGGTGGTATTACGCGACAGAATGTCCACTTCGCCAGACTGGAGGGCGGTGAAACGCTCTTTTGCTGTCAGCGGGGTGTATTTAACTTTCGAGGCATCCCCAAATACCGCAGCAGCAACACCGCGACAAACGTCTACATCAATGCCGGTAAACTTCCCGTTGGCATCAGCATAGGAAAAACCTGGCAGGCCATCGCTAATCCCGCATTGCACAAAACCTTTCTTTTTTACCGCTTCAAACGTGGTCCCTGCGTGAGCATGGCCGACGATTGCGAATAATGCACCGGCTGCGACCAGAGTGGAGAGTAGCGTCTTTTTCATAATGCATCCTGTGTGGCGAAATTATCGTTATAAGTATTGGCGCTTGCGTGGCGCCGTTTTCCTGTCTGTGGCATCTGCCAGTCTTGTTAAAGCAAAGGGAGTGCCAAGATTGCGAGTCGCGGTATGCGTGTACCACTCGTCGCAGTTAGCTGAGTGTAGACAGGAAAAATCGCTCGCAGCGCCCTGAAACGGTGCAAAAATGAAACCTACGCCACATTTCAGCACAAAAAAGTTTCAGTTTTAGATCATATGAAAAGAAGTAGTTTCTGACGTTAATATTAGCTTGGGTGCTATTAATGTTGGGGTGTGAGAAGCATCACGGCTCTTGATGCAACAAAACAAAAAAGCACGAAACTGAGTGATTCGTTTCACGCTAAAAGGGCTGCAGGGGCGACCTAAAAAGGAAGGGGGGTATCTTTGCTTGCACTTAAAAGATGCAGAGGGATTTTCTCAATAAAAAAGCGCGCCCTGATTGGGCGCGCTTTTTGTAATTCGAACGGAATGCTTATTTAGTTAATGCAACGATACCAAGCGTTAAGCCTGCAATCGCAGCGGCACCACCGGCGATTGCGCCTGCGGTTTCCCAGTTATCCTGAGTCGTCCCTTTCATGCAGGTATTGGTGTGCACCAGGCGACCCTGATCATCATAAACAGGCACGCAAGGTGACTCGGTTGCACAACCTGCCAGAAGTGTTGAAAGCAACGCAGCAGCAATTAGCTTTTTCATTTGGAACCTCATTGAAGCAAACCCCGGTGAGGGATAACTCGCGCTGTGGGCTACGGGAAATCTACAAACCTGAACCGGCGTGAATATGGTGATTTTATCACCGTCATCACCCTTGCGAGAGAAGGGAATAATTGCAATTCATGTGCTGTGTAAACAAAGTGGAGAGAAGGGGGCAAAAGCAAATAAATGTGGAGAGAAAATGAATTTGAGCATTTTCGGATTTTAATCCGGCATAGCAAAGTAAAGTTATCGTGGTTCACACAGTGCTTCTCAAGGCGTGCCTATAATTCAACAGGCAACGCTTCCAGCCATGCTCGTTCTTGCACCAGCAGCAACCACTTTTCAGATTTAAAAGTGACCATTTCCTCAGGAAGCGTTCAGTGTGTCACAACTATTTAAAAGGGTGCTCACCCATAATGGTAACCTTTTAAATCATATGGTTAACTGAGGGAGTCGGTGCATGCACCGACTCGTTTAAAACATGGACAATTTTAAGGACAAGAATATGCCAACTGTCATTGAAAAAGCATTGGACTACATTGGCGGTATGAATACATCCGCATCAACGCCAGATTCTATGGACGAAAGTACAACTAAAGGAATTTTTAAGTATCTGAAAGAGTTGGGCGTACCGGTTAGTGCTGCCGATGTGACGGCTCGCGGTGATCAGGAGGGATGGAATACTGAGTTCACGAAAAAGGTGGCCGGTTGGGCTGAAAAAGTTGAGTCCGAAAATCGTATTGTTATTAAAAACCCTGAATACTTTTCTTCCTATATGCGGGAAGAACTCAGAGCGCTAGTGTGAGTTTCTACACACGCGCATCACCAAAATTAAAAAAGGCGCTTCCCCATGCCGAGTAGCGCCTTTTTAAACAACAACTTAACTGATTAATATCAGTTCATGCCGTATTTTGCAAAATAGTGTTTTTTGCAGTTTTTCCTTGTTCCTTTATGTTCACATAATTTATTGAATATAAAACAAATATCATAATTATTGGTTTAAATTCGTTCACCTCTGTTTATGGGGGTTCATGCGCATGTGTAGTCTATGGTGTAGTCTATTTTGCATATGAACTGATTTTTTTGGGTCTGATATGGCTGGTGGAACGAATAAGTTAAGTGATGCGTCATTACGTAAGATGAATGGCCGAAATAGTCCAGGAGATAATTTTTATGCCGATGGTGAAGGGCTGAGTGTAAAAGTCTCAAAAGCAGGGCTAATGACTTGGTTCTTCACATATCGAACTGGTGGAAGAGAAGCAACGCCGCAGCGGATCAAGTTGGGCAACTACCCAGAGCTTTCTCTTAAAGTTGCCAGAGAGAAGCGGGAGCAATGCAGGACTTGGCTAGCCGAGGGGAGCAATCCAAAGCACCAGCTCAATGTAACGGTTCAGGAAACGCTTAAGCCTGTTACCGTGAGCGATGCGCTCAAGTATTGGATAAAAGAGTACGCAACAGCACATCGCGCAAACGTGGTGCGCCACCAGGCACAGTTAGAAAAACATATTTATCCATACATTGGCTCTCTGCCGTTAACCATGTGTGAAACACATCATTGGTTAGAGTGTTTTGACAGAATTAAGAAAGAATCCCCCGTTGCAGCCGGTTACATCCTACAGATGAGTAAACAGGCGCTAAAGTTTTGCCGGGTTCGCCGATATGCCACCAGTAACGCCCTGGACGATCTGACTATTCCAGATGTGGGGAAAAAACAGGAGGTAGGCGACAGGGAGCATGACGAAGACGAGATCGCTGACATTTGGCGCTCATGTGCTGAGAGAAAATTTAAACCCTATTACGCAAATATTTTGCGTTTGCTGGTGGTTTTTGGGTGCCGTTCTCAGGAGCCGCGCTTATCTACATGGGATGAGTGGGATTTAAAGAAATGGGTCTGGACGGTTCCAAAAGTGCATAGCAAGGGTGGTGCAAAAATTATCAGGCCAATACCTGAAGCGGTGCGGCCATTTATTGAGGCGCTACATGTACAGCACAAAAAAAGTGGTTTTCTACTCGGTGAAGTAAAAGAATCATCCGCAGTGAGTCAGTGGGGACGAGGTATTTATAAACGGCTAGGCCATAAGACGCCGTGGTCACTTCACGACTTGCGCCGGACTTTCTCCACTACGTTAAATAATTTAGGTATAGCTCCACATGTGGTTGAGCAGCTCCTTGGTCACACCATGCCCGGTGTAATGGCTGTGTATAACAAAAGCCAGTATTTACCCGAAAAACTGGAAGCTCTTAATATCTGGATGGAGCGCCTCGATGTGTTAGCAAATAATAATGACAATGTTGTTTTATTTAAGGTGGCGAAGTGAAAATAACATCTAAAAGAAATCTTCCTGCATGGTTTGATCTGAATTACTATGAGAAATTCGCGGAGTACAGTGATGATGATTTATTTCATGAGCTTAGTTGTAGATATAATTCTAAACTAACGCAGAGATATGAAAATAATAATTATTTTACGCATGACTTGAAAAGTGGATTTGGCTTGAATTTAATGCAGGAGGATAATTTAAAAGAATGGAGGTCGAAGCAAAAGCTGATTGATAGTGGGTCGGTAGTAATTGCGCTGGGTGTGAGTGATGTTGTCTATATCTTAGAACAAATTGAATTAGATAGTGAAAATATGGCCCATGAATATAGTCATGTTAACGGGCTTATAGATGGTGCGAGTATGTTCGGTGAAGTTTTTTGCAAAATTGATCTTTACAGTAGTGATGACCGCATAATTAGTGAGTTAAGGGGTTTGCTGCCTAAGTGGCGTATGAAATTTGGTTTTGAGAAACAGCCAGTCAGAATAAAAACAACGTGGGAAAAAACAAGAGAGAAAATAATTAAATATAAATCTTTTGCGCTAAATGATTTGCTCGATTGGCAACGCGCAACTGGTCATGATATTCAGTACAGTGTATTGGCTGTTGCGTTATATCCGAATGGAGAATATGGGGAGAAGTCAATTATTGATACTATTCAGCCATTCACAGTAAATCTGTTTTCAGCGGAAGTTATCGAGAAGTTTCATCTAGAAATTAAGTCGAAAAAAAATCATAAAAAAACTCGACGATAAAATAATTATTTGTTTTGCGGTTACTTACATTTAAAACCCATACCAGAATACCACTGAACGAAACGGAAACACGGCAGAGGTATTTATGAACATCAAAGAACAATCACTTTCCCCGGATCGCATTGTGCGTGAGCGGGAATGTAAGCAACTTACAGGACTGGCACGCACAACCCGCTATATGATGGAAAAGGCCGGTAACTTCCCAACGCGCCGCCAGCTCGGTGGCCGCTCTATGGGGTGGATGCTTTCCGAGGTTTTGGAATGGCTGAACAGCCGCACCAAAATCACCACGAACGATAAGGCGGCTTAATCATGAAGCGCCTTTCCTACGAAATCCCTACCATCGGCGCTGGTGGGTCGCCCACCAGCAGCCCACGCAACCCTAAAGCCCTGTTACCTGTTATTGAATGGTGTGGTGTTCGTGTCGTCACTACTGAAAGCCTGGCGACCGGTTACGGCACCACTGAAAACAATATTCGTATGAATCTTTTCAACAATCGGGATCGCTTTGTTGAAGGAGTCCATATCCACACCGTGAAGGGAACAGCCCTAAGAGCATTTCGCAACCACATCAATAATATTTACTCGGTTAATAAACACACTACCTCACTAACCCTATGGACACAGCGCGGCGCGGCCCGCATGTCAAAGATTGTGGATACAGACGAGGCTTGGTCTTTTTTCGAAAGGATGGAAGAAAGCTATTTTATCCGGGAGAAGTCTACCGCGCTGGTGGTACCGGATTTTTCAGATCCCGCCGCTGCCGCTCGCGCATGGGCTGATGAGTACGAGGAAAAAAATAAGGCGCTTGGTTATGTGCAGCGCCAGGCCAGATACATAGACCACCTGGAGGAATTATTTTCCGAGGGTCTTACGCCGGTTCAGTTTTGCCGCCGTTTGAATGGGGTAAACACCAACAAGGTTAATCACGGGCTTTCGGTAGTGGGCTGGCTGTATGACGACAAGCCCAACAGCAGTAACGCAAGCTGGCGCGTGGCTTCATATGCGCGGGATCGTTATCTCACAGAAACATCGCAGCCCATCACGAAAGGCCAAAAGAGTTTTGAAGCATTTAGCCCGGTGCTACTCAAAAAGGGGGCTATCTGGATTTACCGCCGGTACCTGAAAGGCGAGCTACCAATGAAAACTGATTGGAATAGCGAGTTTACCCACGATAAGGAATTATCGGCGCTGGTGGGCCAAACGCCACCCAAACAGGATTAAGTATTAAGAACGCGCCACGCTAACACCAGGCGGCGAAATCTTTAACTCACAGGCAATAGCGAAAAAAATGAACATGAAAAAAACTGGCAACAGCCGGAACGGGCAGCGCTACGCCCAAAACACGGTGAGGAATATATTTAAGCAGGCACAGCGTGTGCTCTTGAATAGTTTCCGTTATGGGAATCCCCATATTGAAATCCACATAAAGCCACCAGCCACACTGCGTGGAGATTGCGCAGGACAAAATAAAAAGGGCGCGGATTGCGGCCACGCCCTTTGGTCATTCACCAGTAATAATCACTCTTCTGGCGCGTCTTCTTTTGCTTTGCGGCGCTGGCGGCGCTTTATTTCGCCTTGTAATGCAGTTACTACAAATTGCCCGATGCTTTCGCCATCTGCTTTAAGTTCATCTACGGAATCGGCTACATCATGCGGAACGCGAACATCAAATCTTTTTGATTTGGCATTAACAGCTTTTGTTGCCATTTCTGTGACTCCTCTGATTTGGTGTCCGACAATGATACACGTAATTTGTGAGAAGAAAATAATTGACGTGTCCGACACTGTGGAATTACATTGTGTCCGACACCTTAGGTTGTTTGGGTGTAAAATAGTGAAGCCCGGTAGTGCGTCAACACAAACCGGGCCTCTAACCACCACGTTAGAAGGACTAACGCTATGGCTATCGCAAATAGTACCACACTCGCTCGCCCTAAATTTGAGTACCGTTTTTTCGCCCTTTCCCGCGCTGATGTTCACGCCAAACCCTGCCGCCTTACTATCGAGGCCGATACCGAACAGGACGCCCGCCGTAAACTTGCTGGTCAGTATGTGCTTTCGTTTGCTGGTTGCCTGCCAGTGTGCGAGGGTGACCATGCGTAATTCAATCACTTCGCCATTAACCACCGCCCTTGATTTATTCCAGATTGCCGACCTTTGCGAAAGCTACGCCGCCGAGTTGGTGGAATGTTACGACAATGCTTACCGTGTCGCCTTATGTGGTCGCCTGGCTTGCTGCCTTGATGTGCTGGCTTGCGAACTGGATAACCCATTACCTTCTCACCTTATCGAGCGTCTCACCGTAGATACCCTGCCAGCCGAACGGCAAGAAACTACACCAGATTCCGACCTGATATGTGAGAACAGCCACGCGCTGACACAGGCGCTTTTAACCTGCGCACTCACCCCTACAGTGACCCGCCAGCTTTGCGGACTTCTTTTCGACCAGATAACCATGCTGGTTGAAGACCTGAAAGCGCCGCGCTTTGCGCGTGGTGGTGAGTATGCATAGACGCCTGGCGTAAAAACAAAGCGGTCATTCTGCCCCTATGACGGGGCAGTAATTCCCGGAGCAGCTCTTTTCATTCTGATATTGCAGGCGGTGAATCATGGCTAATCAATTTATTTCTTTGTCGCTGGATAAGAAGGCCAGTGAATGCCAGCGGCTCCCTGAGGGGGAATTGTTTAACACTTTAAATATGGAAACCTTACCCATTGAAAAGGGATTCAACGGGCGCGTGCTGGTTGATGTGGAGCGCGGCCATATAACTTCATATATGCCTTTACGTGATGAGCAGCATATAGCTTCACTGGAAACGTTACTCGAATTGCTGGCCTGCGCAGGTTACCTGGTAACGAAGCCCGAAAACATTTCAGGAATATAAAACGATGAAAAAGAAAATTAATCAGATTCATTCTGAGGGCCGCGCTCAACCTGAAATTCGCCAGGGCGCGTGGTTCGCAGATAACGCCGGTTCCCTGGTCATGGTCACTGAGGTGACGGAATACCGCATTAGTTATGTGCGCTACGGCTTTAGCTCACCTTGCGTGTGCTCACCTGGTCGCCTGAGTCGTGAATTTAAACCCGCCGCCGCGCCAGGAAGCATGGAGCAATCAGCATGAAAGCCGCACCTAATCTAAAGCACTTACCAAAAGACCCTATGACCGAGGCGATTATATTCGCGGGTGCAGATGCCTGGATTCACGCCAAAGACTGGCAGGAAAATAACAAGGCAGGCGACACGGTTCCCCCTATAACGCTGGGTGCAAAGGAATTAAACAATCTGGCAAATCTGCGCATCATTAATCCTGGTCGGCGTTATGTTCGTGTGTACCAGGCTGGCGCACTGAGTGAAGTTCAGGCCAGCACTATTGCCACCATGCTGGCGTTGGCTGGTGCACAGGAAGCCCGTTTTTATTCTGCGTCGCTCGAGCTGGTGGAGGACTGGACGCCTCGCCTTGCCGGGCTGAAAGAGGAAGCCGAACGTGGGGAAAGTATTGCTCTTAACCTACTAGCGAAAGAGCAAGCCGCAGCAGGCCAGAACGCAGGCGAACCGCGCACCACACCAGCATTAAACCAGATGGGGGCCAGCCAGCGTGGCGAGGTTCTGGCGGCGCATTATGATAATGATTTAGCGATAGATGGTGACTCGGACACCGTGCACCATTACACCGGGGTTATCTGGGTGCCCGTGGTTGATAAAGAGTTGCAACGGGAAATGGCGCGAATTTTTATTGATTCTGAAATCGCCTATTCGCAGGCCAGCGTAAAAAATGCTGTGGATACCATGAAATTAAGTTTGCCTCAAATGGGTAATACTGCCCGCAATCTTATTGGCTTTCGTAATGGTGTTTTTGATACCCGGAAGGGCATTTTTCGTGAGCATCAAAAAGGTGATTGGCTATTGATTGCCAGTGATGTGGATTTTTCCAAAGCGGTGAAAGGTGAGGAGCTGGCAAGCCATGCGCCGAACTTCTGGCAGTGGTTGCAGCACTCAACGGCAGGAAAAGCCCGCAAAGCTGATCGCCTGCTGGCGGCGTTGTATATGGTGATGGCGAACCGCTACGACTGGCAGTTATTTCTTGAGGTTACCGGCCCTGGTGGAAGCGGTAAAAGCGTCATGGCGGAAATCTGCACCATGTTAGCGGGTAAGGGTAATGCTGTTTCTGCGAGCATGGCAGCACTGGAGAACCCGCGCGAACGTGCGCTTATTGTTGGGTATTCTCTTATCATCATGCCTGACATGACGCGATACGCAGGTGATGGGGCTGGAATTAAGGCCATCACAGGCGGGGATAAGGTTTCCATCGATCCAAAACATAAAGCACCGTATTCCTGTCGTATTCCCGCCGTGGTACTGGCAGTCAACAATAACGCTATGACATTCAGTGACCGCAGCGGGGGGATATCGCGCCGCCGGGTAATTTTTAACTTCTCGGAAGTGGTCGGGGAGAATAAACGCGATCCCTTGCTGGTGGAGAAAATAGAAAGCGAACTGGCGGTCATTATTCGTTTCCTGCTTACCCGTTTTGCTCGCCAGGACGAAGCGCGGGAGTTGCTGGCCGAACAGCGCAAATCAGAAGAGGCGCTGGAGATTAAGCGCGAGGGTGATTCGCTGGTGGATTTTTGTGGCTATCTGCTGGCCGGGGCTGAGTGTAACGGCATGTTTATAGGCAGTGCTAACATTATGCCGTTTAATCCGCACCGCTATCTCTATCATGCTTATATGGCGTTTATGCAGGGCAATGGATTAACACGGCCCGTGTCGTTAAGCCGGTTCGGAGCTGATATGCCCGGCGCGATGGCTGAATATGGCAAAGAATATGCAAAGCAGAAGGTTAAACAGGGCATTCGCTCCAATGTTGAGTTAGACGGGGACGCCGAAGAATGGTTACCCAGGGCAACGGGTGGCGAGCAGGAGTAAACCTTACGGGCGGCTTATAGCTGTCCTTTTTTATATCTGGTGTTTGCATGAAAAATTATCTTAATGATAAAAGTGTTCATCAGTATTCACCTTGTAAAAAATACCATGAAAATCATTAAGTAAGATGGTGAATACTTTAACTCAAAGTGTTCACCAAGTGTTCACCAGTATTCATCAATACATGCTTTTATGTTCAATGGTGAATAGTAAGGGTGAACACTAGTGAATACTTTAAGGTGATAGTGTACACCCTATAACGACATGATATTTATGATGAAATCACAAGGGGTGAACAGGGTGAACACTTTTTTATAAAAAGTAATTTCTATCTTTTATTCGAAGCATCCAGATTCAGCATCGACACTGGCATTATTTATCAATCTAAATCAGTTGTCGGGCGTATGATGGCGTTCAGGACAAGAAGAGAGGCATAGGGAAATGACAGAGCAAGATTTACTGGATGCAGGTTTTACCGTTAAAGAACTGAAAATACTTAATCAAAATATTGAAGCGGTGAATGGAGTAACTTACGAATCGCTTCTGAGAGATTTATCTAAGAGATTTTGGGGCGGCGTAATATGCTTATTTTTGATATTGCTTCCAACTTTATCAAGTATCCTTCAGTCTAACCCGTTGGATATGAGAGTTGTTTACGCTAATGCTGGAATAATTATTTTTGGGATAATCGTTATCTACTTCGTTATCCCAATGAAACTGGCTATCAAAGCTCGTCAGTATATTAAGCGATCAGCATAGCCAGTAGGTATATTATTTGCTATTGTAAATATCATCTTCACTAGTATAGGTTTTATCAATCACTCTAATTTTATTAGCAGTAGAAATAACCTTGAGACTTAATGCTGTCTTCCCCATTGTGGTTATTTTCCTCTGGAAATCAGTTGGTAAATAATGAAAAAGTCGCCATGCCTCTGGTTTCAGAAAAAGACCACCTATAACGTAAAGTGAAGAACTAAGGTCTAAAACAAGGTAAGCCAGATCACCCGTCTTACGATCAAACCCCATGAACTCTGCCGTTTGCATCGTTTTTTCTCGGATCCATCCGGTGGGTTTTTTATCTCCTTGTATTTTTTGTACATTCTCTTGGACAGTATTGATGCCAGTTAAAACAAGAGTCGCTCCTGCAAGAACACCAATCACATTACCTGATGCCAGAGAAGCAGCAGCCACAGTGACTCCGCTTATGACCTGAACCCCACCAAGAACAATAGCGATCCCGTCAATGATATAGCTAATTGTTTTTTCATGTCTTTCAAAGGTAGCCGTGGCATAAATTTTTGCCTGCCCCATAGACAGCATAAAATCTTGCTTTGAAAGGTTTTCCATTTCTTCCTTGATAAATTGCATTGCCTGTTTTCGATCTTCCCGGTTTCTGGATGTAGCAAAGACATCCAGATTGTGTCTGGCAAATGATTCAACTGACGATACAAACTGAATGCGTAACATGATGTCCTGAATATAGCGTTCTGCCAGTGAGTGGGCCTGAGCTATTAAGCTCTCACATTCAATGCTCCCCATTGCCCGATAATACCGCTCATCCCTCCTGGCATTTGAACCTAAATAATCATCCATTTGGTTTTCCTTGTTGATTAATGACACAAGAAAAAATACGCCAAATATCCATGAACTAAAATGATGGGAAATCATTTGTATGATTTCATACAGAATCGTGATTATTAATATCTGCCGTTAAATAAATTTTTGCCTTGAACACTCTAATTTTTACTTTTATGCCTCATACCGCAAATTGTAGCTAAAAACTGTCAAAATAATTGCACAAAACGCAACAATTAAGTCTATCATTTCATTTTATGAAATTATGTTTATTTCGCTCATCACAATGAGGTGAAGTATGCCAGCTCCCCGTAATTCAACCGCCGTACTGATTAACCGTGACCAGCTTGAGCAAATCCGCCAGATTCAGGAACAGGAGCGCCAGCGTTCGGGGATCGGTGCTTGCCCGTCCATTCATACCGTAGCGCGCAGCCTGATTGATTCAGCGCTGGAACTGCGTAAGCAAGAAGGAAAAAATAATGAGTGCTGATTCACCAGTATTGCTCATTGGTTGGACGTGATTGCGCCTGAAGGCTGGGCGCGAAGGATTGCAGGCGGGGAGCGGGATTAATGGCAAGCATAAGTGAAAGCGGAACCGGCACGCGGCGGCGGTTCACTGTCAGATATCGTAATGAAATATCAAGGCAAAATGCTGTTGCCCGTCCTCGCACTCTTGATGAGGCTATGAGGTTTTTCTGGCAGGCAGAGTTATCAGAACACCAGCTTATGCCGCTGGCGGATAGTGTAGCGGCGGTGAGGCGCTGGCCCGTACAAAAGGCGGTGTGGTTCTGGCTGGGATATCAGTACGGACGGGTTGAAAATCATAGTATTTCGCTTGGCACTTATGAGCAGTACCGGAAACAGCTTGGCGTGCTTTCACCGGAGCTGCTGAAAGTGACAATAAGCAAGCTGACACCGCACCGCCTGGGTGAGTTGGCGACAATGACGCAAAAATACTTACGCTTTGCATTTGGTTTGCTGGTGGCGGGTCACTGGCTGACCGCTAACCCGGTAGGGCGGTTATCCGGTAGAACATCCCACAAAATAGAATTACCCGAAAAAAAAACAATTGTGGCAATGCTTGATGCGGCAGGACTTAGGGAGAAGTTAGCTATTTTGCTGGGGGCGGTGTGTGGTCTTCGTCCTAGCGAGCTAATGGCGTTGCGTTACTGCGACGTGAGCCGGGAAAAAATTATCCTTCGCAGGCATCTTACTCCGCAGGGTGAGAAAGAAGGCACTAAACGCTGTAAAGAAGGGCGAAAGGTGAACATGCCAGAGGAAGTGTGGCAGCTGCTGGATAAGAGCCTGTTAGGAACACAGTTTCCGGTAATCATGGGTAAGCGCAGGCAGCGCCTGAGCCTGAATTACAGTAAGCGCGGGATTATGCGGCAGTTACTGAATGAGTACGGGATCGGGCGTTATTACGATTTGCGTCATTTTGCCATCACAAATCTGTTGCGCCGCGGGGCAACAATGGCGGATGCGGCGAAGTTTGCAGGACATAAAGATGCCTCAATAACAGCAGCAGTCTATGCCCATTTTCTGGAGCAGGAGTGGCCGCTGACGGGGAGTCTAAAAGGGTTCTAAATCGTGCATGTATCGTAAATAGGTGTAAATGGTTACATGCCTTATTTCATGCGGCTTTGCGGGGAGAAAATCGCGGATGTACAAAAAATGCACAAGTTCGAGTTTTTTTCAGGCTTATTTTTTCCAGCACTGGCAAGGCGTTGAGTGGGTGTTTTGCCCTAAACACGCGCGGAAGAAAAATCATGTTTTCTGTGGATAAAAATAATCGTTCAAATATTGAGCAAGTGGCTTTTTAGGGGGAGAAGTGATGACTAAAAAAAGGTTCAGACCGGCATTTATTCAGATGGTGATCAATCATTCATTACTTAACCAGAAGGTGGCGAGTAATCGCTATATTGCCAGGTTGATAGGAGTTAGTGAAAAGACAATCAGGGACTGGCGGAGAATACATAAAAACTTCAACGCGGCGTTTGCTGATGCTGAAAGTTTTATTAGTCAGGGGGTGGAGCTTGAGCGCACTGATATTAACCCGAACAGCCCATATTATGCCCATGAGGCCGTAGAGCTGCGCAAATTGGTTGAACAGCGTAGAAGGCGTGAGGTGTCACGTTCCGTAATTTGGAAAAAAATAAACGGGGAGTGCTCGGCGATTGTGGCGGCTCATGATTTGGTGTCTATGGGTTCGAGTGTTACTCATACGCTGTATTTGGAGATTGAAGTCCTTCTCTGTGTTCTGGAAAAGAAGTCTAAAGGGGAATATACAGCCTTCGAGGCGTGTAACGCGCTAGATGTGAGAGGGATACGCCCGCCGTTGTCATTGTTTCTTGAGGCTTATTACCTTTCCGGCATTAATGACGAAAAGATCGAAGCCATGGTGCGTGCAAATGCGCAACCAAACTAAGTGCCGGAGGGGCTGGCATGGCGACCGAAAAGAAATTCAATAAACGGTTTATCGCGCTGGTGGTTGATATCTGTCTTTCACGCGAAAAGACAAGCAATAATTACGTAGCCAAGCGGCTTGGCGTTTCTGAAACGACAATAAGAAAATGGCGTAAAAGCGATCATGAATTTGACCGGGCGTTCAGTGAAGCCAGGCAAATATTGGATGAAAAAATAAATAAAGTGATGCAGGGCAATCTTGAAACGCGTAAGCGCAAGATAACTACCAAGCAGGGGAGTGATGTAAAAACGGTTACTGAGGAGGTTATTCCTAGCCATAGTGATGTACTGGCAGCAAGTAAGATGCGGGGCGGCCCTAGCGTGGCTGATTTGTCCATTGGTCAGCGCCGGGATTTTTTGCGTGATGTTATACGCCGCAAATCATCCGGGGAGATTAGCGCACTAACGGCAGTGCAGGAAATTGAAATCGAGGGGATCGCTATACCTGACACGCTAATGCTTGAAGCCAGGAAAATTCTTGAAGGTGTAGGTGGTGAACCTGGTCGTTATAGGTTAATGACGAATGAAGAACTGGCTGAAGCGCTGCGCGATGCCAGACAACAGGCAGGTGAGCAGGAGGAGTGGTAATGACACGCGATCAGATGATAGCTGAACTGGAAGCGCTGGAAAGGAAAGCGCAGCGCAAATTTTTAAGAGATGTACTCAAAAGCAAGATGGAAGGGAAAATTAGCGCCTTGGCTGCGGCCACTGAACTTGAAATCAAAGGACTAGCCATTCCTAAAACACTCTTGCTTGAAATTCAGCATGGTTTGAAAGCGGCGCTGGCAAATCCTTTCGCTAACTTGAGTGATGAGGAGCAGGCGGATAGGTTCGAGATTGCTTTTATCAATGCCAAAGGTGAGGTGGTTGACCCTGTGGAGTCAATGACCCCAGGACAACGACAGGCAAGAATAGCGGAGTTACAAGGGAAATTATTTCCTGAGGGTGTCACTCCGGAGGGGGCCGCAGAAATATATAAAACAATGATGGGGTGATTGTTGGGGCGTTGGTCATGGAAGTGTTCATAAAGGAGTTCCTTTACGAACAGTTAAAACAAGGGTGTTTTATGTGTTCGTAAAGTTTGTTTATTAATTTATGAACTGCTATTATTTGCGAACTGACTTTACGAACAAAAACACCCGGAGCAATTCAACATGGCTGTTATCTCTTACCTTCGCGTTTCAACAAACGATCAGACTGTAGAAAATCAGCGCCAGCAAATCGAGGCTGCCGGGTACTCACTGGATAATGATTTTGTTTTCGCTGATGAAGGGATTAGCGGCGCGGTTCCGGCAGAGCAACGCCCGGCACTGATGGAGGCTATCCGCACCGCCCGCCGTGGGGATATTTTCGTGGTTGTGGCTATCGACCGTTTAGGCCGTAACGCTATCGACGTATTAAGCACCGTGGAAACCATCAAGGCTAAGGGCGTGAAGTTAATCAGCCTGCGTGAAGGTTTCGACCTGAGCACACCGGCAGGGCAAATGATGCTTCACATGATGGCGGGTTTCGCTGAGATGGAAAAAAGCATTATTGCCGAACGCCGCGAAGCAGGAATTGCCCGCGCAAAATCTGAGGGTGTGCACTGTGGCCGTCCACCGTTTGAACATGGTGAACTGATCGCCGGTCTTTGGGCGCAGGGGATGAGTTACCCGCAGATATCAGCGGAGCTGGTGGGCCGTGGTATTAAGGCGGGCAAAACAACGGTATACAGCTATAAGAGATAACAGGAGCAACACGGCTAAATACTCCCATTGTCCCGGTTCGTTCACATCTATGTGTAGTCTATGGTGTAGTCCATTCGTTAAAAAAGGCGCTTCCCCATGCCGAGTAGCGCCTTTTTAAACAACAACTTAACTGATTAATATCAGTTCATGCCGTATTTTTTCAATTTCTTACGCAGCGTGCCACGGTTGATGCCCATCATCAGGGCAGCGCGGGTTTGGTTGCCACGGGTGTATTGCATCACCATGTCCAACAATGGCTGCTCTACTTCAGCCAATACCAGCTCATACAGATCACTAACATCTTGACCATTCAGTTGAGCAAAATAGTTCTTCAGTGCCTGTTTCACGGAGTCACGCAGAGGTTTTTGGGTAACCTGATCCTGTGAGTTAACGGTTGAAACGGTTAGTACGTCAGAATTTACGCGTTGTTCGAACATAGTTCTGTCAGCTCTTTATTTCTAATTACGCAAGATTTTCGAAGTATGCCTCCAACGCCTCAAGCTGTTCGCTTGCATCCTCAATGGCGTTGAATGTGCGCCGAAACTGGTCATTTGGAGCGTGTTCCTGTAGGTACCAGGAAACGTGTTTGCGAGCAATCCGGTATCCCTTTGCATGACCATAAAAGTCATGAAGTTCGCGAATATGCCCGCAAAGTAAGCGCTTCACCTCTGCCAGAGGCAGGGGAGGAAGCAGCTCTCCAGTGTCCAGATAATACTGGATTTCCCGAAAGATCCAGGGTCTTCCCTGAGCTGCACGTCCTATCATAAGAGCATCAGCCCCTGTGTAGTCGAGCACAGCTCTGGCTTTAAGCGGGTCAGTAATGTCACCATTCGCGATTACCGGAATGGAAACTTTCTGCTTAACTGCCCGAATGCTGTCGTATTCAGCATCTCCCTGAAATAAACAGGCGCGGGTGCGTCCATGAATTGTCAGAGCCTGAATGCCACAGTCTTCAGCCAGTTGGGCAATCTCTTCACAGTTACGGTGCGCCGTATCCCAGCCAGTGCGAATCTTCAACGTCACAGGTACATCAACTGCGTTAATTACCGTCGTCAGGATAGACTTCACCAGACTTGGGTATTGCAGCAGAGCGGAACCCGCGAGCTTGCGATTCACTTTTTTCGCTGGGCATCCCATATTGATATCAATAATCTGGGCGCCATTAGCCACGTTAATGCGTGCGGCCTCTGCCATCTCATCAGGATCACTACCGGCAATTTGCACGGTGCGAATACCTGGTTCATTCACGTGCACCATCCGTAAACGTGATTTGTCGCTCGCCCAAACTTCTGGGTTAGATGACATCATCTCCGAAACAGTAAGCCCCGCCCCCATCTCGTAACACAGCGTCCTGAATGGTCTGTCGGTAATGCCAGCCATCGGTGCTGCAATCAGTCGATTCCTGAGCTGGTGGTGTCCAATGCGCATGAGTTAAGAAATGACCATACTTGCCTGCAAGGCGGCGTATATTACGCATTTTTAGCCTGAGATGAAAGGCCAAACTTTGAACAATCAGCTGTCGTAGATCAATGAATCCGCATATGGAATAACAGACAAAACAAATTAATTATAATTATCAGTAAGTTAATTTGATTTGGTTTATTTATGCTCTTTTTGATTTTTGTGAAACCGGGAGGCAATCTTCACCAATTTTGACCGCTATCACCCTATAAACTGCTGCTTTGTTCACCAATTTATGCATTTTTATGTGAGTGAAATCTCGTTTTTTTGCACGAAAACGCTAACGTCAGGCGGGAGAAAAGTAAATGAAAACGGGGTAAAAAACCCCGTTAATAGACTATCTATTCAACAACTACGCGGCCATGTAAAGGCTGTACAGGGCGGTTATTATGATGATGCATCACTGAGGTGAATTGTTTCAATTGTTGCTCAGACAGCGTCACAGGGTGTTTCATCACCAGCCAACGGACACCTTCTGAACACGGTGGCGTTGTCAGCGATCCACTGAAACGATAGTGGCTCAAGTCAGAGGGTAACAGTTTGTTGATATCGATTTTCTGGGTGAGTTGGCTAGACTCTTCTGCCTTCGCTGGCATCGCCTGCCAAAGCTTACTCAATTCGCTGTTTGCCGCTCCGGTTTCGAACATGACTGCAACCACAGCGAGTTCCCCGTCGGCATTCTTGTGCACCAGATGCATTTCCATATCGTAATGTTTGCCATGAAGCGTGTTCTCGCTTGGCGCATGGAAATGGAGCTGCTGGAGCTGGAAAGAGACGCCATCAATCATCACGCTATCTTTCGCATTGGCTGTAAAACCTGCCTGCACCGTATGACCGTTGTTAATGATGGTGGCCGGAGAGTCAACGTAGCGGGTTTTAAGCGGGTTAACGTGCGCTTTAAGCGTATTGTCGATATCAATTGGTGATTGATTCATACCCTGCTTGCACATTTGGTTCTCTGGGCTGATTTCGCTCCAGTGCTCTGGCGAACCTTCACCTTCATAACTCCAGTGAGAGGCCATTGCTAAAGCGGGCAGCATTCCCATTGTGAGAACTGCCAGAGTGCGCAAAGTGGTTTTCATTAATTCATTCCCTGATAAATTTTACTAAATAACGTCGTTTAACTGACACATTTGAAACGGCGCATTATAAAACTCGGCTTTCAGAAGGCAGGGGCAAAAATGGCGGGGGCGTTACATTTAGGAATAAGTCAGCAGCAAAAGTGGCCAATTGGCCACTTTTAAGGGGAGTTAGCGTTTGAAGCCGGTAATTCGGCACCATTCTTCTTTTTCAGCAACAGGGTCGAGAGTGAATTTATCCTGATACGCTTCGCAGACACTTTCAGCCTGGCTTGCCAGAACTCCAGAAAGCCCAAGGAAACCGCCCTGAACCGGGAGCACGCTGATTAATGGTGCTAACTCACGTAATGGCCCTGCCAGGATGTTAGCGACCACTACGTCGGCGCTCATGGCTTCTGGTTGGTCCTTCGGCAGATACAGTTCCAGACGCTCAGAAACACCGTTGCGTTCCGCATTGTCACGGCTGGCTTGAATCGCTTGTGGATCGATGTCGATACCAATCGCATGCGCTGCACCCAATTTCAGTGCTGCGATGGCAAGAATGCCGGAGCCACAACCGAAATCAATCACGGTTTTGCCTGCTAAATCTAAGCTATCAAGCCACTCAAGGCACAACGACGTTGTTGGGTGCGTGCCTGTACCGAACGCCAGACCTGGGTCGAGCATGACATTTACAGCGTTGGCGTCGGGCACATCACGCCAGCTTGGGCAAATCCACAGGCGTTGGCCAAAACGCATTGGGTGGAAGTTATCCATCCATTCACGTTCCCAGTCTTTGTCTTCGATTTGCTCGATTTTATGGTGGAAACCAACGCTCAGCAGTGGGCAGCTTTCGAGAATGGCGACCACTTCGTTCATGTCAGCTTCAGCGTCGTACAAACCGATCACATCGGTATCGCCCCATAAACGGGTTTCGCCAGGTAATGGCTCGAATACCGGTGTGTCATGGGTATCCTGAAAGGTCACGGATACTGCGCCGCTTTCGATCAGTGCATCGCCGAGCTCTTCAGCGGTTGCGCCGGTGGTATTAATTTTCAGTTGAATCCATGGCATAGCGAAACTCTTTATTTATCAGTAGTTGGAACGAGTGCTGGGGCGGGCAGTGGCTGACCGAAACGGTTGCCTACCAGGAACGCCAGCAAACTTAGTAATAAGGATGGCACAATTGGGTGGAAGCCAAATAGCTGGATTTTGAAACTCGCCAGCGCGGCATAAAGCCCACCGCCAATAATCATCGCGCTCAGTGCGCCGGCTGCATTAGCACGCTCCCAATAGAGGCCCAAAACCAGCGGCCACAGGAACACAGCTTCGAGCCCACCAAACGCCAGTAAATTCAGCCAGATGATCATCTCTGGCGGACGCCACGCCGCAAGCAACAACAGCACACCGAGGATCAGCGTGATCACCGAAGACATTCTCTTCAGGCGCGTCTCGTTGTGGATTTGCTCCGGGCGCATATTGAGATAAAGATCTTTAACGATCGTAGCGGATGATTGCAGCAATTGGGCATTAATTGTCGACATGATTGCCGCCATCGGTGCTGCAAGGAAGATCCCCGCGGCGAAGGGCGGTAGAACTGTGACCATTAACGTTGGGATAACTAAATCCGGTACTTTCAAATCCGGTATCACTGCACGGCCTAACGCACCCGCCAAATGCATACCAAACATCAAAATCGCCACAACAATCGTGCCGAGAATAATGCCGCGGTGTACGGCTTTGCTGTCTTTATAAGAGATGCAACGTACTGCCGTGTGCGGCAAGCCTATCACCCCGAAACAAACCAGTACCCAGAACGATGTCATAAACGTTGGAGACAGGATGTCATCAGCCCCCTGCGGTGAAACAAGTTTCGGATCGATACGCTGGAGCGTATCAACCGCGTTATGCAAGCCACCTGCCGCGTGAACGATGCCAACCAACAGCAAAATCGTTCCAATCAGCATCACCATACCTTGCATCGCATCGTTGAGAACGCTGGCGCGGAAGCCACCAAAAGCGGTGTAAAGGGCGATACTGATGCCAAAAATCAGCAATCCCGTTTCGTAAGGAATCCCCGCAGCGGTTTCCAGTAAACGCGCACCGCCGATGAATTGAACGGTCATGGCACCGACAAAAGCCACCAGCAGGCTAATACTTGCCAGCCAGACTAAAAGGCGGCTTTGGTAGCGAGCGTACAGCATGTCGTTCAGGGTTACGGCGTTATAGCGACGCGCAAGAATGGCAAACTTTTTACCCAGAATCCCCAATGATAACCACACCGCCGGGAGCTGAATCATCGCAAGTAGTACCCAACCAAGGCCGTACTTATAAGCCGCTCCTGGGCCGCCAATAAAGGAGCTGGCGCTGATATAGGTTGCGGTGAGCGTCATCGCTAATACGAACCCACCCATCGAACGGCTGCCGAGGAAATATTCGTTGAGGAAATTACCCGTAGTGCGGCGTTTCATGGCGTACAGAGAAATGCCAAAAACCACCAGTAAATACGCCACTAGCGGCAAAATGACTTCAAGCTGCATGATCATCCTCCAATGGAATATCACGGAAGATAAACTTCACCATCGCCCAGCACAGCAAAATAAACAGCAGCGGTACCAGCAAGCATGCCATTTCAAACCAGTGCGGGAGACCGGTTGGGCCGATTTCGTTATCAGGTAAGTAAGCAGCCACTAACCATGCTGCAAGGTAGAGAAGGGTGAGCCAAAGCGCCCAGCGGGCTTCTTTATGGGCCTGAACAAAACGCGCGTCCATTATTGTCCCTTGAGTTGGCGGAAAGCGGCGATTGTAACGCATAGCGTCAAATTGAGGATCAAAAAAGAAAAAGGCCGGATAACCGGCCTTTTAACGATGTAACTACTTAAGAAAACTTAGTCCTGAAGACCCAGTTTTTTCTCCAGATAGTGGATGTTCGTCCCACCGTGCTGGAAGTTTTCATCGTTCATGATGCGGGTCTGCAAATCAACGTTGGTTTTAATGCCATCTATGATCAGTTCCGCCAGGGCGTTCTTCATACGCGCAATCGCCACTTCACGAGTTTCACCGTAACAGATGAGCTTCGCGATCATTGAATCGTAGTATGGAGGAACGGTGTAGCCGGAATAGATATGCGATTCCCAACGTACACCAAAACCACCCGGCACGTGGCAACGAGTAATTTTACCAGGGCTTGGCAGGAAGGTATTCGGGTCTTCGGCGTTGATACGGCATTCAACCGCATGGCCACGAACCTGAACATCTTCTTGCTTGATAGACAATGGCTGCCCAGCTGCAATGCGAAGCTGTTCTTTAATCAAGTCAACGCCGGTGATCATTTCTGTTACCGGGTGCTCAACCTGAATACGGGTGTTCATCTCGATAAAGTAGAACTCACCGTTTTCGAACAGGAACTCGAAAGTACCCGCGCCGCGATAGTTGATATCGATACACGCTTTAGAGCAGCGCTCACCGATGAATTTACGCAGCTCAGGCGTGATGCCTGGTGCTGGCGCTTCTTCAACAACTTTCTGGTGACGACGCTGCATAGAGCAGTCACGTTCAGCCAGATAAATCGCGTTACCCTGACCATCAGCGAGAACTTGAATCTCGATGTGGCGTGGGTTTTCGAGGTACTTCTCCATATAGACCATATCGTTGTTGAAAGCAGCTTTTGCTTCCGCACGGGTCATATTAATGGATTGTTCCAGGTCTGCATCGCCACGTACAACGCGCATACCACGACCGCCGCCGCCGCCAGACGCTTTGATAATAACCGGGTAGCCGATGCGTTTCGCATGGGCACGGTTTTTATCCATATCGCCGTCCAGTGGGCCGTCAGATCCTGGTACGCAAGGTACGCCAGCTTTCTTCATTGCATTGATTGCAGAAACTTTATCGCCCATCAGGCGGATAGTATCAGCACGCGGGCCAATGAAGATAAAGCCTGAGCGCTCAACTTGTTCAGCAAAGTTGGCGTTTTCAGACAGGAAGCCGTAACCCGGGTGAATCGCCACCGCGCCAGTAATTTCTGCCGCAGAGATGATTGCCGGGATATTCAGATAGCTTTTTACGGACGGAGCAGGACCGATACAAACGGTTTCATCCGCCAGCAAAACGTGTTTTAAATCGCGATCCGCAGTGGAATGCACAGCGACAGTCTTGATGCCCAGCTCTTTGCAGGCACGAAGAATACGCAGGGCAATCTCGCCACGGTTTGCGATGACAATTTTATCCAGCATGTTCGCCTCGTTACTCGATGACGACCAGCGGCTCGTCAAATTCAACCGGTTGACCATTTTCAACCAGGATGGCTTTCACCACACCGGCTTTATCAGCTTCGATCTGGTTCATCATTTTCATCGCTTCAACGATGCAAAGCGTGTCGCCAACGTTAACTTTCTGGCCAACTTCAACAAATGATTTAGCATCCGGGCTTGGGGTGCGGTAGAAAGTACCGACCATTGGGGAACGCACGATGTGACCACTGACTTCAGCAGCCGCTGGCGCTTCCATTACCGGTGTTGCGGCAGGAGCAACAGCGCCAGCCAGAGTTGGCTGCGGCTGGTACATTGGAGCTGCATAAGCCTGTTGCATCATCGGGAAACCAGCGTTTGCCGGTGCGCGACTGATGCGAACAGACTCTTCGCCTTCAGAAATTTCCAGTTCGGAGATGCCTGATTCTTCAACCAGCTCGATCAGTTTTTTAATCTTACGAATATCCATGAGTGGGTTCCGTACTCTTGTTTAGATGGATTTTGACAAGCGTTTTACCGCCGTCTGTAGTGCATATGAATAGCCGTCAGCGCCTAATCCGCAGATGACACCAACCGCTTTATCAGAAAGATACGAATGATGGCGGAACGGCTCGCGTGCATGAACATTACTGAGGTGGATCTCGATAAACGGGATATCCACGGCCAGCAAGGCATCACGCAGCGCAACGCTCGTATGCGTAAACGCGGCCGGATTAATCAGAATAAAATCGACAGTGTCTTTAGCCTGATGAATTCGGTCGATCAACTCATATTCCGCATTAGATTGCAGGTGGCTGAACGAGACATTTAACGTTTTCGCTTCGTCTTCGAGCGAGTTAACAATTTGAGCTAAAGTCAGCGTGCCGTACTTCTCAGGCTCACGTGTACCCAGCATGTTAAGATTCGGACCGTTCAAAAGCAAAATGTGAAAATTAGCCGACATCGTGCTGCCATCTCCTGCAATTTGTAGGTATTTTACAAAATATACCTAAGTTGCTCGGTTGTCACCTTCAGAGCCAGAAAATGGCCTGTCAGAAAAACCAAAGTCGCACATTATAACGATTTCGTAGCAATTGGCAGCTAAATACTGGTCTTATCAGGGAAGATGATCAACTCATATCCTTTTTCATGGACGGGTTGATCACTTTTTTGCACGGATGAGCACATATCTGGAGTTATCGCCGCCACTGTCTGAATTTCTTGTAGCGCAAGGCCAGCAGAATGAATGCGCCCAGAGCATACAGCAGTGGTTGCGGGGAAATAACCTTCACCGACCAAAGATAATGAACAGGTGCGAGGATAGCGACAAGATAGACGAGGTTGTGCAGTTTTTGCCAGCGCGGACCTAACTTTCGTTGCAATGATTGGGTCGACGTTGCCGCCAATGATAACAGCACCAACCAACTGATTATTCCTAAAGTTAAATACGGGCGCGTGACCAGTTCTCTTCCAAGCAGCGACAAATTGCTAATGCCCAACTCCAGCATCGCGTAACTGGTTAAATGAAGCGTCGCCCAGGCAAAGCACCATAATCCCAACAGGCGACGGGTGCGAATCAGTAGCGGTTGTTTTCCGTAGCGGGCCAGCGGTGTGACCAGGAGCGTTGCCAGCAACAATTTTAGTGCCATTCTGCCAGTAAAATGTTGGATATCTTTTGCCGGATCGGCGCTTAAAAGCCCCTGGCTTGCCGCATAAAATAGCCACAAGAACGGCAAGAAGGCGGCGAGATGCAGCACCACTTTAAGCCAGGTAATTTGCTTCGCCGTGAGTCTCACGTTAGAAGTTCTCCTTCAGATTTAAGCCGCGATACAACGAAGCTACCTGATCGGCATAGCCATTAAACAGCAGCGTCGGCTGACGTTTCACATCGAGCACACCACCAGAACCAATGAATCTTTCGCTTGCTTGCGACCAGCGCGGGTGGTCTACGTTCGGGTTAACGTTGGCATAAAATCCGTATTCGTTGGGAGCGGCCATATTCCAGGTCGTGGGCGGTAATTCGCTGACTAATTTAATGCTGACAATCGACTTAATTCCTTTGAAACCATATTTCCACGGCACGGTGAGTCGAATTGGAGCCCCGTTTTGTGGCGGGAGGGCTTTGCCATAAACACCGACCGTGAGCAACGTTAAAGGATTCATGGCCTCATCAAGACGCAGACCCTCCACGTAGGGATATTTTAACCCGCCGCCAATAAAGCGGTCTTTTTGCCCCGGCATTTGTTCCGGATCATAAAGGGTTTCAAAGGCGACATATTTCGCCTTGCTAGTGGGTTCAACCATCGCCAGCAACTTGCTCAGTGGGAAACCAATCCACGGCACCACCATCGACCAGGCTTCAACACAACGCATGCGATAGATTCGCTGCTCCAGCGGGAATTTCTTATACAGATCGTCCAGATCGAGAGTTTGGGGTTTTGCCACTTCGCCGCTGATAGTGATTTTCCACGGATCGGTTTTGAGGCTACCGGCGTTAGCGGCGGGGTCGGCTTTATCTAACCCGAACTCATAAAAGTTATTGTATCCGGTGACTTTGTCTTCTGGTGTCATGGCAAGTTTTGATTGCCACTGCTCGGGCTGGCTAAATTGCAGCGGTTTGCCCGACGGTGCCGGTGGCCTGTCATTGCCTTTAAACCAGGAAAGAATATCGGCATGTGTCGTTTGAGGAATGGAGAGAGCGGCGGCACTGATCCCCAGCGCTTTCAGTACCTGACGGCGTTTCATCATAAAAACGGATTCGGCTGTGACATCTGCTTCGGTAAAGCGCGTGACCTTCTTCATCTTAAACTCCTGCGTTGCTTAATACGTTAAGCATGACGGAGAACGAACAACCCTGCGAATATGTCACAAAAAATTGAAAATTAGACGCTCTCAGGCAACGCTGGAATCACGTTCATGGGAAAAAAATGGCTGAAGGCTATACTTGAAATCTGGTGTGTAAAGAATGCCGGGTGCAACAAAGGGTGAAAATCTGTTCACTGCGTTTGCCAGGCCAGCGCTTTTGCTATGTAATGCCGCATCAGATGAGGCCTTAGGGTGTTTTGGCAGTATATCTTCACCAAACGGAGTTAACACAAGGATGCGATTAACGACGAAACTTTCTGCTTTTATGACACTATTGACCGGCCTCGCGATTTTTGTGACGCTCGTCGGTTGTTCATTAAGCTTCTTCAATGCGATGCACTTTAAAGTTCATCAACGCGTGGTTGCGGTTGCCACCATTATTGATAACGAACTGGTTTCAAGTTCCCCGCAAGATTTGATCAAACGCCTCAACGAAGTGATGGTCCCCATTGATATCACCGAGGTCGATTTCAAAATAGGCGATAACACCGTTTATCAACATCAACTGGCCCAAACCTATAGCTTGTTGGGAAACAGCTACAGTTTTCGCACCGTGACCGTTGAGCTAATGAAGCATCCAGGGACGTTTCTGAGCCTGACATATCGCGATCCGGTGGCGAATTACTACAACTCTTTATTCACGACAGTCCCCCTTTCTATCACGGTCGGCTTCATGCTAATCGTGCTGTTCTTTGCTATTCGCTGGATGAAAAAGCAACTCGCCGGGCAAGAGTTACTGGAGGATAGGGCACGCCGTATCCTCAACGGTGAGCGCGGCGTTGGGGCGCGTGGTTCGGTGCTGGAATGGCCGCCTCAAGCCAGCAGCGCACTCGATTTGCTGCTATCCGATCTACAGAATGCCAGCGATCAACGGAGCAGAATGGATACGTTAATTCGTGCTTTCGCCGCCCAGGATGCGAAAACTGGCCTGAACAATCGTCTGTTTTTTGATAACCAACTGGCCACTTTACTTGATGAGCAAGAACAAGTTGGTGCGCACGGGGTGGTGATGATCATTCGTTTGCCGGACTTTGATACCTTGCATGAAACGTGGGGGCGAAGTGCAGTAGAAGAATATTTGTTTACCATTATTAATATGCTATCGACATTTGTGATGCGCTATCCGGGTGCTTTGCTGGCACGCTACTTCCGCAGCGATTTTGCCGTTCTGTTACCGCATCGCACATTAAAAGAAGCCGATAGCATCGCCAGTCAGCTATTAAAAGCCGTTGATTCGTTACCGCCGACACGGATGCTCGACCGTAATGACATGATGCACATCGGTATTTGCGCCTGGCGTAGTGGGCAAACCAAAGAACAAGTGATGGAGAATGCAGAGGTGGCGACGCGAAACGCTTCCTTGCAGGGAACCAACGGTTGGTCGGTGTATGACGATACTTTGCCTGAAAAAGGGCGCGGCAACGTTAAATGGCGTACGCTCATTGAGCAAGTCTTGCAGCGTGGTGGCCCACGATTTTATCAAAAGCCGTCGGTTAAGCGCGATGGCTATGTGCACCACCGTGAAATCATGTGTCGAATTTTCGACGGCGAGCAAGAAGTGCTGGCGGCGGAATATTTGCCGATGGTGAAACAGTTTGGTTTATCGGAGCAATATGACCGACAAACCATTGCACGTTTGTTACCGTTAGTCGGTTTCTGGCCAGAGGAAACGCTGGCAATTCAGGTCTCTGTCGAATCATTAATTCGCGTACCCTTCCAGCGGTGGCTGCGTGATGCACTGATGCAGTCAGAAAAATCTTTACGCCGACGTATTCTTTTTGAACTTGCAGAGGCAGATGTTTGTCAACACATCAGCCGTTTACAACCTGTGGTTCGTTTAATCAAAGCGCTGGGAGCCAGAATTGCTGTGTCTCAGGCCGGTTTGACCGTAGTCGGTACGTCTTATATTAAAGAGTTGGATGTTGAGTTGATAAAACTGCACCCAGGGCTTGTGCGAAACATTGAGAAACGAGCCGAAAATCAGCTGTTTGTTCAAAGCCTGGTTGAAGCATGTAACGGGACTCAGACGCAAGTTTTTGCGGTGGGAGTAAGAACTCGAAGTGAATGGCAGACACTGGTGGAGAAAGGCGTGACGGGTGCTCAGGGCGATTTTTTTGCCGCCTCACAACCCCTCGATAGCAACGTGAAAAAATATTCGCAAAGATATTCGGTTTAACCTGCCGTTTATAAATATTTCACGTAGAATAACGCGCGCTGCATCTCAAGGGGGCGAATACGCCTGCTGACCAGATTGTTGAAGCACGAAATGAACCCAGTTTGCTTCCTTGCACTGTTCGTTTAACCTACAGCGTTTGTTTATTTCCTCTGCATTTTGGGGATAAACGTGTCGAAGGTGTAACAGTCGTAGTAAACTGCACAATTTTTCACCATTGCAGAACATTTTTGCGCCTTGTCGCTGCAATGAGTGGTTGGTAAAGTAAGCGGATTTTGTTTCCGCCCCAGCTTTCAGGATTATCCCTTAGTATGTTGAAAAAATTTCGTGGCATGTTTTCCAATGACCTGTCCATTGACCTGGGTACCGCGAATACCCTGATTTATGTAAAAGGACAAGGCATCGTACTGAATGAGCCATCGGTCGTGGCCATTCGCCAGGATCGTGCCGGTTCACCTAAAAGTGTTGCGGCCGTAGGCCATGATGCTAAACAGATGCTGGGTCGTACCCCTGGCAATATCGCAGCTATCCGTCCGATGAAAGATGGCGTTATCGCCGATTTCTTCGTGACCGAAAAAATGCTGCAACACTTCATTAAGCAAGTGCATAGCAATAGCTTTATGCGCCCAAGCCCGCGCGTTTTGGTGTGTGTGCCAGTCGGTGCAACTCAGGTTGAGCGTCGTGCAATCCGTGAATCCGCTCAAGGCGCTGGTGCTCGTGAAGTCTTCCTGATTGAAGAGCCAATGGCTGCGGCTATCGGTGCTGGCCTGCCAGTTTCTGAAGCAACCGGTTCTATGGTTGTGGATATCGGTGGTGGTACAACTGAAGTTGCCGTTATCTCTCTGAACGGTGTGGTTTACTCCTCTTCCGTTCGTATTGGTGGTGACCGCTTTGATGAAGCCATCATTAATTATGTGCGCCGTAACTACGGTTCACTGATTGGTGAAGCAACCGCTGAACGTATCAAACACGAAATCGGTTCTGCTTACCCAGGCGATGAAGTGCTTGAAATCGAAGTTCGTGGTCGTAACCTGGCTGAGGGTGTTCCACGCGGCTTTACCCTGAATTCCAATGAAATCCTCGAAGCCCTGCAAGAGCCATTGACGGGGATCGTGAGTGCGGTGATGGTTGCACTGGAGCAGTGTCCGCCAGAACTGGCGTCCGATATCTCTGAGCGCGGTATGGTTCTGACCGGTGGCGGCGCATTGCTGCGTAACCTTGACCGTCTGCTGATGGAAGAAACAGGCATTCCGGTAGTAGTTGCAGAAGATCCATTGACTTGCGTAGCCCGTGGCGGCGGCAAGGCACTGGAGATGATCGACATGCACGGCGGCGACTTGTTCAGCGAAGAGTAATCAGCCGCACGTAAGGGGCAGTCATTAAGACTGCCCTTTCTTGCTGGCCCTGGAATACGCATAGCCTATGAAGCCAATTTTTAGCCGTGGCCCTTCGTTACAGTTTCGCCTGATTTTGGCGGTGCTGGTGGCGATTGGTGTAATGATTGCCGATAGTCGCCTGGGTACGTTCAGTCAGATTCGAACGTATATGGATACTGCCGTCAGCCCTTTCTATTTTGTCTCAAATGGTCCCCGTGAATTGCTCGACAGCGTCTCGCAAACACTGGCATCACGCGACCAGCTAGAACTCGAAAATCGTGCACTGCGTCAGGAGTTGATCCTGAAAAACAGCGAATTACTGATGATGGGTCAATATCGTCAGGAAAACGCACGCCTGCGCGAACTGCTTGGCTCACCGTTGCGTCAAGACGAGCAAAAAATGGTGACACAGGTTATTTCAACCGTTAACGATCCTTACAGTGACCAGGTGGTTATTGATAAAGGCAGCGTCAACGGAGTTTATGAAGGCCAGCCTGTCATTAGTGATAAAGGGGTTGTTGGGCAGGTTGTCGCGGTAGCGAAACTCACTAGCCGCGTTTTGCTGATCTGCGATGCGACCCATGCGCTGCCTATTCAGGTTCTGCGTAATGATATTCGTATTATTGCGGCGGGTAATGGCTGCACTGACGATCTGCAACTGGAACATTTGCCGGCTAACACTGACATCCGCGTAGGCGATGTGTTGGTGACGTCGGGCTTGGGTGGTCGTTTCCCGGAAGGTTACCCTGTGGGTGTCGTTTCTTCGGTGAAACTGGATACTCAACGTGCTTACACCGTGATTCAGGCACGCCCAACCGCTGGCTTGCAACGTCTGCGTTATCTGTTGCTGTTATGGGGCGCGGATCGCGAAGGGAAAACCCCGATGCCACCGGATGAAGTGCATCGTGTTGCCAATGAGCGTTTGATGCAAATGATGCCGCAGGTTTTACCTCCGGCTGATTCTGTTGGCCCGCCAGCTCCGGCTCCTGTACCACCTCCGGCAACGGGAGTGGTACAGACTCCTGCGGTGAACTCCGGTTCTCCTGCTCCTGCGACCCAGGGAGGGCAGTAGTGGGAAGTTATCGTAGCCAGGGGCGTTGGGTAATCTGGCTCTCTTTCCTTATCGCCTTGCTATTACAAGTAATGCCCTGGCCTGACGATTTGAAAGTCTATCGTCCGGACTGGGTTTTACTGATCCTGCTGTACTGGATATTGGCATTGCCGCACCGCGTAAATGTGGGCACAGGTTTTGTGGTGGGTGCCATACTGGATCTGATCAGTGGTTCCACCCTTGGCGTGCGGGCGTTGTCTCTGAGCATCGTTGCTTATCTGGTGGCGTTGAAATATCAGCTATTCCGTAATCTGGCGCTTTGGCAACAGGCTCTGGTCGTTATGCTGTTGTCGCTGATGACGGATGTCATTGTTTTCTGGTCTGAGTTTTTAGTCATCAACGTCTCTTTCCGTCCGGAAATCTTCTGGAGTAGCGTCGTGAATGGCGTGCTCTGGCCATGGATTTTCTTGCTGATGCGTAAAATTCGCCAACAATTTGCTGTGCAATAGGATTTAACATGACATCTTTGTATCTTGCATCGGGTTCCCCACGTCGTCAGGAGCTTCTGACGCAGTTGGGCGTCTCATTTGAGCGCATTATTACCGATGTTGAAGAACAACGACTTAATCATGAAAGCGCGCAACAATATGTTGTACGCCTGGCGCGTGATAAAGCGCGTGCGGGCGTGGCGCTTGCATCCCGTGATTTACCGGTTTTGGGTGCAGATACTATTGTTATCTACAACGGCAACGTGCTGGAAAAGCCTAAAGATGAACAACATGCAGTTGCAATGCTGCGAATGTTGTCCGGCAACCAGCATCAAGTCATGACGGCGGTAGCGCTGGCAGATAGTGAATCGTTGCTGGATTGTCTGGTGACGACTGAAGTGACATTTCGTGCATTATCAGAACAAGATATCGCCGGTTACGTTGCCAGCGGTGAACCTATGGATAAAGCAGGTGCATACGGTATTCAAGGGCTTGGTGGCTGTTTTGTCAGGAAGATTAATGGCAGCTATCATGCAGTAGTCGGCTTACCGCTAGTTGAAACCTATGAATTGCTGAGTAATTTTCACGCATTGCGTGATGGACGAGGAAAACATGACGGCTGAATTATTAGTCAACGTGACCCCATCGGAAACTCGGGTGGCTTACATTGATGGTGGAATACTGCAAGAGATTCATATTGAACGCGAAGCACGTCGCGGGATCGTAGGGAATATCTACAAAGGTCGTGTTAGCCGGGTGCTTCCGGGTATGCAGGCGGCATTTGTAGATATTGGCCTTGATAAGGCAGCGTTTCTCCACGCTTCTGACATCATGCCGCATACCGAATGTGTGGCAGGTGAAGAGCGAAAAAACTTCACAGTACGTGACATCTCAGAATTAGTTCGTCAGGGCCAGGATTTAATGGTGCAAGTGGTGAAAGACCCGCTGGGCACCAAAGGTGCACGTCTGACAACTGATATCACGCTGCCATCGCGTTATTTGGTCTTTATGCCGGGCGCTTCGCACGTGGGTGTTTCTCAGCGTATTGAAAGCGAAGCCGAACGTGAGCGCCTGAAGCGCGTCGTTAATGCCTATTGTGACGAACAAGGCGGGTTCATTATTCGTACCGCGGCTGAAGGCGTCTGTGAAGACGATTTAGCGTCAGATGCGGCATATTTAAAGCGTGTCTGGACGAAAGTCAGCGAGCGCAAAAAGCGTAACAAAACCCGCTGCCAGCTTTACGGTGAATTGGCGCTGGCACAGCGTGTGCTGCGTGATTTTGCCGATGCGGCACTCGACCGTATTCGCGTCGACTCCCGCCTGACTTACGACATGCTGCTGGAATTCACCGCAGAATACATGCCGGAAATGCACGAAAAAATTGAACACTACAGCGGTCGTCAGCCTATTTTTGACTTGTTTGACGTTGAGAACGAAATTCAGCGCGCGCTGGAACGTAAGGTCGAGCTGAAATCTGGCGGCTATTTAGTGATTGATCAAACGGAAGCGATGACCACCGTTGATATCAACACCGGCGCTTTTGTCGGCCATCGCAATCTTGACGATACTATTTTCAACACCAACATCGAAGCGACTCAGGCGATTGCCCGCCAGTTACGTTTGCGTAATCTGGGCGGCATTATCATTATTGATTTCATTGATATGAGTAATGAAGACCATCGCCGACGTGTGCTGCATTCGCTCGAACAGGCGCTGAGTAAAGACCGGGTCAAAACCAGTATCAATGGTTTCTCACAGCTTGGTCTGGTTGAAATGACGCGCAAACGTACTCGTGAAAGCGTTGAACATGTGCTTTGCAATGACTGTCCAACCTGTCATGGGCGCGGCACCGTGAAAACGGTCGAGACAGTCTGCTATGAAATTATGCGTGAAATCGTGCGTGTGCATCATGCTTATGATTCCGATCGTTTCCTGGTTTATGCATCACCTGCCGTAGGGGAAGCGCTGAAAAGCGAAGAGTCCCATTCGCTGGCAGAAGTGGAAATTTTTGTCGGTAAACAAGTCAAAGTGCAGATCGAGCCGCTCTATAATCAGGAGCAGTTCGACGTTGTTATGATGTAACTCGCTGCACGGATAGTGCAGTTTTGAGTTCCGCCCCGGCGGTAGATAAGGAGATATACGTGAGGCGACTGCCCGGCATTTTGCTATTCACTGGCGCTACGCTTATCGTTATCGTCGCACTGCTGGTGAGTGGTCTGCGGCTGGTTTTGCCGCATCTCGATGCCTGGCGGCCAGCGCTACTCGATAAAATCGAAGCCATGACAGGCACGCCTGTCGATGCCAGCCAGATAAAAGCAAGCTGGGAGAATTACGGCCCGACGCTCGATGTGCGCGATATCAAAGCGGGCCTGAAAGACGGCGGCGAAATGAGCGTAAAACGCGTCACGTTAGCGCTCGATCTCTGGCAAAGCCTGCTACATGCGCGTTGGCAATTTCGCGATCTCACTTTTTATCAATTGCAGCTGCGCACCAACACGCCGCTGAGCCAAAACAAAAGCGACAGTAAATTCGAACCAGGCCAAATCAGCGATCTCTTTTTACGCCAGTTCGATCACTTTGATCTGCGTGACAGCTCGCTGAGTTTCTTGACCCTTTCCGGCCAACGCGCCGAACTCGCAATCCCACAACTCACCTGGCTCAACACAAAAAATCGCCACCGCGCAGAAGGGCTTGTGAGCTTGTCGAGCTTTACCGGTCAACATGGCCTGGCAAAAGTGCGCATGGATTTGCGTGACGAAAACGGTTTGCTGAATATTGGCAAGGTCTGGTTGCAGGCTGATAACGTCGATGTGAAACCGTGGCTTGGCCGCTGGATGAAAGATAATGTCGATTTGCAAACCGCTGAATTCACTCTTGAAGCCTGGATGGATATCAAAGATGGTGACATTTCCGGGGGCAACGTCTGGCTGAAACAAGGCGGCGCAAGTTGGGCGGGGAAAAGCACTTCGCATCAGTTGTCTGTTGATAATTTAATGGCCCACGTTAATCGTTCTGACGCGGGCTGGAACCTTGCTGTTCCTTCCACCAATATCACGCTTGATGGCAAAACCTGGCCAAAAGGCTCGCTCGCCCTGGCGTGGATTGCTCCACAAAATGTCGGCGGGAAAGAAAGCACCCGCAGTGATGAATTGCGCATTCGTGCAACAAACATGGAGCTGGAAAGTTTCACCGGCTTGCTGCCTATCGCTGAGAAAATTTCACCAGACCTGGGCGAGATTTGGACCACTCTGAAACCGCGCGGACATATAGACGTGCTGGCGGTTGATATTCCTCTCCAGCAAACCGAAAACACGCGTATGCAAGGGCGCTGGAAAGAGGTCAGCTGGAACCAATGGAAGATGTTACCGGGCGTTGAGCATTTCTCTGGCTCGATTACAGGAAGTGTTGGTCATGGGCAACTGAATGCGCAGGTTCTGGATGCCAAAATGCCTTATGAAGGTGTGTTCCGTGCACCGCTGGAAATTGAACGCGGTGTCGCAACCCTTGAATGGCAGAAAAATGCCGAAGGTTTTCAGCTTGATGGTAAAAACCTTGATGTTAAAGCACGCTCGGTTTGGGCTGCGGGTGATTTCCGTTATTACCAGCCGAAGGATGGCGATCCTTGGTTAGGCATTCTGGCTGGAATTAGCACGCATAATGGCGCAGATGCCTGGCGTTATTTCCCTGAAAACCTGATGGGCAAAGAGCTGGTGGATTACCTCAGCGGCGCGATTCAGGGTGGCGAGGCGGATAATGCGACGCTGGTCTACGGCGGCAACCCGCATCTTTTCCCTTACCTGCACAACGAAGGCCAGTTTGAAGTCTACGTTCCACTGCGTAATGCAAAGTTTGCCTTCCAGCCGGACTGGCCTGCATTAGAAAACCTGAATATTACTCTCGATTTCATTAACGACGGTCTGTGGATGAAATCTGATAAAGTGAAACTGGGCGGCGTGACTGGGCGTAACCTTACGGCGATTATTCCGGATTACTCTAAAGAAAAGCTGTTGATTGATTCTGATATCAGCGGCCCAGGGAGTGCGGTTGGCCCGTACTTCAAAGACACGCCTCTTAAAGATTCGTTATCAGCCGCTCTTGATGAACTCCAGATTGGAGGCGATGTGAATGCTCGCTTACATCTGGATATTCCGCTTGATGGCACCATGACAACGGCAAAAGGCGATGTTCAGCTCAACAACAATACTTTGTTGATAAAACCGCTATCCAGCACCTTGAGCAATCTGACGGGCAAGTTCAGCTTTGTGAATGGCGACCTGAACAGTGAACCGCTGAAAGCAACGTGGTTTAATCAGCCTGTAACCATTGATTTTAATACCAAAACCGGTGACAAGGATTACCAGATTGGGGTTAATTTGCTGGGCGACTGGCAGCCAACAAAAATGGGCATTTTGCCTGAGCCTATCAATAAAGAGTTGAGCGGTAACATTCCATGGAAAGGTGATGTTGCGATAAAACTCCCTTACCGTGGTCAGGCAACTTATCAGGTCAATGTCGATGCGGATCTGAAAAATGTAAGTAGTCACTTACCTGCACCTGTCGATAAAGCAGCAGGTCAGGCTCAGCCGTTGAAAGTCGCAGTAAAAGGTGACCTGAATAGCTTTAATCTGACCGGTAGTGCTGGTGCGAAAAATCATTTTTCCAGCCGTTGGTTGCTCAATAAAAAGCTCACGCTTGATCGGGCTATTTGGGCTTCAAATAGCCAGACTATCCCGCCTTTGCCTGAGAATTCAGGGTTGGAACTCGATCTCCCTGCAATGAACGGTGCGCAGTGGCTGGCGCTGTTTAGCCAGGGAGCCGCTGATAGCGTCGGTAATTCAGCGTCATTCCCGACGAATGTCACCTTGCGAACCCCGTCTTTGACGCTTGGCGGCCAGCAGTGGAACAACCTGAGTCTGGTTTCCCATGCAATACCGGGCGGCACGCGTGTTGAAGCGCAAGGCCGCGAAGTGAATGGCTCTCTGACGATGCAAGATAATGCACCGTGGCGCGCAGCTATCAAGTATCTCTATTTCAACCCTGACTGGAATAGCGGCTCCACCAAATCAGCCAGCCATCCACTCCTTGATGAACGTGGTTCAATTGATTTCCGGTCCTGGCCTGATGTGCAACTGCGTTGCGCTGAATGCTGGTTAATGGGGCAAAAATTTGGACGCATGGAAGCTGACTTTGCGTTCAAAGGAAACACCCTGGAATTAGATAATGGTTTAGTGGATACGGGATTTGCGAGGCTAACCGGCTCCGGGCAATGGGTTAATAGCCCGGCTGAAGAACGTACCTCTATAAAAGGTAAACTTCATGGCGGCAAACTGGATGCAGCGACTAACTTCTTCGGCGTTAAAACACCGATTCAAGGTTCGTCGTTCGACGTCGATTATGATTTGCACTGGCGCGATAAACCCTGGCAGCCAGATGTGGCGACATTAAACGGTATCCTGCACGCCAAATTAGGCAAGGGTCAGATTGCAGATCTCGGCACGGGGCATGCCGGGCAATTATTGCGTCTGGTCAGTGTCGATGCGTTGATGCGCAAGCTGCGTTTTGACTTCAGCGATACTTTCGGAGATGGCTTCTACTTCGACTCGATTCGCAGCACGGCGTGGATTAAAGACGGTCAGTTACACAGCGACGATACGCTGGTGGATGGCCTGGAAGCGGATATCGGCTTGAAAGGTTCCGTGGATTTGGTTCGACGACGTCTTGATGTCGAAGCGGTTGTGGCACCTGAAATTTCCGCGACTGTCGGCGTTGCGACTGCCTTTGTGGTTAACCCAATTATCGGGGCTGCTGTGTTTGCTGCCAGTAAAGTGTTGGGGCCGCTGTGGAGCAAAATCTCCGTGCTGCGCTACCACATCACCGGTCCAGTAGACCAACCGCAAATCAATGAAGTGCTTCGCCAGCCAAGGGTTAATGACGCTAAGTGATTTGACGCGGAACATTAATTGCCGCAAGCTCAATAGATATCTCCAATTGATAGACAAATAAGAGTAGCGAAACGATGAGTCTGAACCTGGTAAGTGAGCAGTTGCTGTCTGCGAATGGCTTAACCCATCAAGATCTTTTTTCCATTTTGGGACAATTGTCCGAGCGTCGTCTCGACTATGGCGATCTCTATTTCCAGTCCAGTTATCACGAATCCTGGGTGCTGGAAGACCGCATCATTAAAGATGGCTCTTATAACATCGATCAAGGTGTTGGCGTGCGTGCCGTTAGCGGCGAGAAAACCGGTTTTGCTTATGCCGACCAGGTCAGTCTTTTAGCGCTGGAACAAAGTGCCCATGCTGCGCGAAGCATTGTGCAGGAAAAAGGGAATGGTCGTGTCCAGACTTTAGGTGCGGTGCAACATAGCGCGCTTTATACCAGTGCAGATCCGCTGCAAAGCATGACGCGTGAAGAGAAGCTCGACATCCTGAAACGTGTTGATAGCGTGGCTCGTGCGGCAGATAAACGCGTTCAGGAAGTCACGGCCAGCCTGACTGGCGTCTATGAATTGATTCTGGTGGCGGCAACTGACGGCACTCTGGCGGCAGATGTTCGCCCCTTGGTACGACTTTCTGTCAGTGTTCAGGTTGAAGATAACGGCAAACGCGAGCGCGGTTCTAGCGGCGGCGGCGGTCGTTTCGGTTATGAATTTTTCCTTGAAACCATTGATGGCGAAGTTCGCGCTGATGCCTGGGCGAAAGAAGCTGTGCGCATGGCGCTGGTGACTCTTTCTGCCGTCGCAGCTCCAGCGGGCATGTTCCCGGTGGTGCTTGGCGCAGGCTGGCCAGGCGTTCTGCTGCATGAGGCGGTAGGCCACGGTTTAGAAGGTGATTTTAACCGTCGTGGGACTTCCGTATTCAGCGGTCAGATGGGCCAGTTGGTTGCTTCTGAACTGTGTACCGTTGTTGATGATGGCACCATGGCAAACCGCCGGGGTTCAGTCGCCATTGACGACGAAGGTGTTCCGGGTCAATACAATGTGTTGATTGAAAACGGCGTGCTGAAAGGCTACATGCAGGACAAACTCAATGCTCGCCTGATGGGTGTTGCGCCAACGGGGAATGGCCGTCGCGAATCTTATGCACACTTGCCAATGCCGCGCATGACTAACACCTACATGCTGGCAGGTAAGTCGACGCCGCAAGAGATCATTGAATCCGTGGAATACGGTATTTATGCCCCGAACTTTGGTGGCGGGCAGGTTGATATCACATCCGGTAAATTTGTGTTCTCAACATCCGAAGCGTATCTCATCGAGAATGGCAAAGTCACAACGCCAGTTAAAGGTGCAACGCTGATTGGCTCCGGCATCGAAACCATGCAGCAGATTTCGATGGTCGGTAATGACCTGGCACTGGATAACGGCGTCGGTGTGTGCGGCAAAGAAGGGCAGAGTTTGCCTGTCGGTGTCGGCCAGCCAACGCTTAAAGTCGATAACCTGACGGTTGGCGGCACAGCGTAATACTCTACTTTCGATAGTCATAAACTGCCGGGTTAATCCCGGCAGTTTTATTTTCAATACTGCCCATTTTACCCCACGTCTTTACCGCGTCCTTTGTTGTCGCGTACCCCTTGATAAAGATGCGAAACCTTCACGAAATACTCGGTCAGGTAGTTAATACAAACTTGTACTTTCAGAGGCAGCTTATCTTTTTCGGTATACAGTGCGTACACCGGACGAGGATCGGATTGATAGCTCGGCATTAAGATCTCAAGCGTCCCTTCATTGATCTCATCGATCACCCACATCAGCGGAACGTAAGCGATCCCGGCACCTATTTTTAACCAACGGCTTAACGTCATGGGATCGTTGGTGACGAATCGCCCTTGCGGGATCATCTTCGTGGTAAGCCCTTCGGGCGCGATCAACTCGAATTCATTGTGCGGGCGAATGCTGTATTCAAGCCAGGAATGACTGGCAAGATCGGCGGGCTTTTCTGGCGTGCCGTTTTGTTGCAGATAACTTTTAGCGGCACAAATTACCATCGGCATCGATCCGAGGCGTGTGGAGAACAGGCTTGAATCCTGCAAAGCACCGACACGAATAACCACGTCCAGGCCATCGGCAATCAGGTCCGGCGCTGGGATTCCCGTCACCAGGTTTACCGTCAATTCCGGGTATTCTTTGAGCATGTCTGCGGTCATGGACGCGAGGACATTTTGTGCCATAGTTGAAGAACTGCCGATACGTAGCGTTCCGATGGGCGTGTTGTTGAAAGCATAAAGCTGCTCATGTACTGCTTGCGCTTCATGCAGCATTTTACGGCAGCCAAGAAAGTATATTTTACCGGCCTCGGTTAGCCCAATGCTGCGTGTGCTGCGGTTTAGCAACTTAACTTGCAACTCGTCTTCGAGTTTTGAAACCGTTTGGCTGATGGACGACACGCTCATTTCAAGCTGTCTGGCCGCGGCGGTAAAAGAGCCAAGTTCGACAACTTTGGCGAAAACCGACATGCGCTTAAGTCTTTCCATTGTTCACTCTGAGTGAAAAGTGATTTAGATCACAGATTATAGATAACGGGCTAACTATTGCGGTAATATATTATTAACAACACGACCCGTATCATTCGTTTGCTCAGCATTCCTGGCTGTCCCAGGGTTTGTGTCTTCTGTATTTTCTGCAAGGTTAACATGAGTCTATTTCCCGTTATCGTGATATTCGGTCTTTCTTTTCCGCCGATATTCTTCGAGCTGATTTTATCGCTGGCGTTGTTCTGGTTGGTTCGCCGTCTGCTGACTCCGACGGGAATTTATGATTTTGTCTGGCACCCGGCATTATTTAACACAGCGCTTTATTGCTGCCTGTTTTATCTGATCTCGCGCCTGTTTGTTTGAGGTTGATGTGAAAGCACTTACAACAAAAATGATCCGCACTGCCATCACACTAATTCTGGTGCTGCTGGCTTTCATCGCTATCTACCGCGCCTGGGTGTTTTATACCGAATCACCGTGGACGCGTGACGCCCGCTTTACCGCAGACGTTGTCGCGATTGCACCCGATGTCTCCGGCTTAATTACCGATGTGAAGGTCCACGACAACCAATTGGTGAAGAAAGATCAGATTCTCTTCACTATCGATCAGCCTCGTTATCAGAAAGCTTTAGAACAAGCCCAAGCCGATGTTTCCTACTACCAGGTTTTAGCTGGCGAGAAACGCCGTGAAGCCGGGCGTCGTAATTCATTAGGCACGCAGGCAATGTCGCGTGAAGAAATCGAACAGTCCAACAATGTGCTTCAGACGGTTTTGCATCAGTTAGCCAAAGCTGAAGCAACCCGTGATTTAGCCGAACTGGACTTGCAACGTACCATCATTCGCGCACCAGCAGAAGGTTGGGTAACTAACCTGAATGTGTATACCGGTGAGTTTATTACCCGTGGCTCAACCGCTGTGGCGCTGGTCAAACGTGGCTCTTTCTACATTCTTGCCTACATGGAAGAAACCAAGCTTGACGGTATTCGCCCAGGATACCGGGTGCAAATTACACCGCTTGGCAGTAATCGTATATTACGTGGAACGGTCGATAGCCTTTCGGCCGGGGTGACGAATGCCAGTAGCACCAGAGACAGTAAAGGTATGGCGACTGTTGATTCCAATCTCGAATGGGTGCGCCTGGCGCAACGTGTGCCGGTACGCATTCACCTTGATGAGCAACAGGCAAATCTCTATCCCGCCGGGACAACGGCAACCGTCGTGGTAACAGGGGATAAAGACAGAAATACTGACCACGAATCGGTATTCATTAAACTCATGCATCGTTTGCGTGAGTTCGGTTAAGCGTAGGTCGATATGTATTATATTTCGCGGTTACATTTGCGCTTCGCCTTCAAATTGGCTTTTGCCATCGTGCTGGCGCTATGGGTAGGGTTTCATTTTGAACTGGAAACCCCGCGCTGGGCGGTGCTGACGTCCGTGTTGGTCGCCGCGGGGCCTGCTTTTGCGGCGGGCGGTGAACCCTATTCTGGAGCGATTCGCTATCGCGGAATGCTGCGTATTGTAGGCACATTTATTGGTTGTTTCGCCGCGTTATTCATCATCACCACACTGATTCGTGCCCCGGTCGTTATGTTGCTGGTATGCTGTATCTGGGCCGGATTTTGCACCTGGATTTCGTCGCTAGTTAAAGTCGAAAACTCTTATGCCTGGGGTCTTGCGGGCTACACCACGCTGATTATTATTGTCACCATTCAAGCCAATCCTCTGGTGGCACCGCAGTTTGCCGTTGAGCGATGCAGTGAAATTGTCATTGGTATTGTTTGCGCCATTATTGCCGACTTAATTTTCTCCCCGCGTTCGATTAAAAAAGAAATCGATCGTCAACTTGATAGCTTGCTGGTGGATCATTACCGCCTGATGCAGTTGTGTATTGCGCATGGCGATAAAGAAGAGGTCGATAGGGCCTGGGCAAGCCTGGTTCAGCGCACCACTGTGATTGAAGGAATGCGCGATAACCTGAAGATTGAATCTGCTCGTTGGGGACGTGCGAACCGCCGCCTGAAAGCACTGAATGCGGTTTCTCTGGCATTGATTACTCAGGCGTGTGAAACCTTCCTGATTCAAAATACGCGCCCTGAATTTGTCACCCCTGAATTTCGCGAGTTATTTGAAACGCCGGTAGAAACAGCTGCGGATGTGCATCAGCAGTTGAAAGTTATCCGCAAAGTCGTATCTTTCGCTGGTGAGAAATATACCCCTGTCACCATCCGTAGTTGGGTTAACGAGGCGACGCGCTATTTAGTGCTGAAACGGGGTGTTATCAGCAATACTCGTATCAATGCGATTGAAGAAGAGATTTTAACCCAGGAAGTGGTGGTAAAAGTGCAATCAGCTGAAGGCCACCACGCGATGATCAATTTCTGGCGTACCGCCATTTCTTGCCTGTTGGGCTGCTTGTTCTGGCTTGCGACCGGTTGGACATCCGGTAGCGGTGCCATGGTCATGATCGCGGTGGTCACATCGCTCGCTATGCGTTTGCCGAACCCTCGCATGGTGGCGTTAGATTTTCTCTACGGAATGCTGGTGGCGTTGCCGCTGGGGGGACTCTATTTTCTGGTCATCATTCCCGCGACACAGCAAAGTATGGTGCTGCTTTCTATTAGCCTTGCGTTGTTGGCGTTCTTTATTGGTATCGAAGTACAGAAACGGCGGTTGGGTTCGATGGGGGCGCTGGCCGGGACAATTAACGTTATCGTGTTAGATAACCCCATGACGTTTCACTTCAATACATTTTTGGATGGCGCGTTGGGGCAAATTATTGGCTGTTTCGTGGCATTGATGGTGATACTCATCATCCGTGATAATTCGAAAGCCCGAACGGGTCGCACGCTGTTGAACCAGTTTGTCTCTGCGGCAGTTTCCGCATTAACAACCAACAAGGCTCGCCGCAAAGAAAACCATCTGCCCGCGCTGTATCAGCAGCTTTTCTTACTGCTGAATATGTTCCCGGGTGATATCCCGCGTTATCGCCTGGCGCTGACATTAATCATTGCGCACCAGCGTCTACGTGATGCGCCGATACCGATGAACGACGATCTTTCGGCATTCCATCGCCAACTGCGCAAGACAGCAGACAAAGTGACTTCGGCCTCCAGCGATGACAAAAAGCAGCGTTACTTCAAGCAATTGCTGGAGGAACTGGACATCTACCAGGAAAAATTGCGTATCTGGGAGGCGCCATTACAGGTCACCGAGCCGGTACGGCGATTAGCCGAGGTGCTGCATAAATACCAGCACGCATTCATCGCTGCCTGACCCGAGCCGACGCCATGCGTCGGCTTTTTTGTATCTATACTTACCAGATGCCCAATTCATAACAGGAGAAAACTATGACAAATCAGGCACTCCAGGACAGTGAATTATTTAACACCGGTTATCTGGTCAATGGTGAATGGCGCAAACTCAGCGCAACCTTCGATGTTCTCAACCCGGCTACCGGCGAAGTTGTCGCGAAAGTGGCAAAAGCCGGTAAAAAAGAGGTGGAAGAAGCGATTGCCGCTGCGGCTAAAGCTTTCCCTGCATGGCGTGCAAAAACCGCCAAAGAACGTTCCACGATTCTCTATAAGTGGTTCCAGTTAATTATCGAGAACAAAGCCTGGCTCGGGCGCTTAATGACCACAGAACAAGGCAAACCGTTGAAAGAGGCGGAAGGCGAAGTCGAGTATGCCGCAAGTTTTATCCAGTGGTTTGCCGAGCAAGCCAAGCGTGCAAATGGTGAAATTATTCCTCCGGCGAAACCCGGTTCACGAATTTTAGCCACCCGGGAGCCTATCGGCGTAGTTGCGGCTATCACGCCGTGGAACTTCCCAATGGCAATGCTGACTCGCAAACTAGGCCCGGCGCTTGCCGCGGGTTGTACCGGCGTGATTAAACCTGCTAATAACACTCCGCTGTCTGCATTTGCATTGCTGGCTCTGGCGAAGAAAGCCGGTGTCCCAGATGGTGTACTCAACGCCGTGGCGGGGAATACGCAAGAAATTAGCGATGCAATTATGGCCAGCCGCGACGTTCGCAAAATATCATTCACCGGTTCCACTGCAGTGGGTAAAACCCTGGTGCGTAATGCGGCTGAAACAATGAAAAAGGTGTCGATGGAACTTGGCGGCAATGCGCCGTATATCGTCTTTGAAGATGCTGATATTGACGAAGCCGTGAAGGGGGCTGTCGCGAATAAATTCCGTAATGCAGGCCAGGTCTGCGTTAGCGTTAACCGTTTCTTTATTCAGGAAAAGGTCTACGACCAGTTCGTCAACAAACTCGCGGATGCCGTTAAAGCCCTGAAAGTGGGTAATGGTCTTGAAGAAGGCGTTGTTGTAGGGCCATTAATTGAAAAATCTGCGGTCGATAAAGTCCGTGAACATGTTGAAGATGCGCAGGCGAAGGGCGGAAAAGTGCTGGTAGGCGGGAAGAGTCATGAATTGGGTGGCAACTTCTGGCAACCAACGGTGATAGTGGATGCCACCGATGATATGAAACTCGCGCAGGAAGAAACCTTTGGCCCGTTGGCCGCCTGCTTCAGTTTCAAAACGGAAGAGGAAGTGATTGAGCGAGCGAATAACACACCATTTGGTTTAGCGGCCTACTTCTATACTCAGAATCTGGCCCGCGTATTCCGTGTCTCGCAAGCGATTGAAAGCGGGATGATTGGTATCAACGAATGCGCCGTTTCGACCGAGCTGGGGCCGTTTGGTGGTGTGAAAGAATCCGGACTGGGTCGGGAAGGTTCCGTGTTAGGTCTGGATGAGTTTCTGGAAGTCAAAACCTTGCATATTGGCGGGCTATAGTCACCACAATGCGAATGGGTTAGGTGGCAATCTATGAAAAAATACACCTTTGATTTTAGTCAGATAGAAGATCAGCCGGGATTCTATCGCCACTTTATCCAGGTTTTTCAACTTGAGAAAAAACAGGTTCACGATCTCGATAGTTTGTGGGATGTCGTCGTTGGGGATATTTTGCCGCTCCCGGTAGAGATTGAATTTGTTCATCTACCAGAAATGCAAAGGCGGCGGTATGGCGCTTTGATTTTGCTTTTTGACGAAGCGGAAGAGGAGCTGGAAGGGCAATTGCGGTTTAACGTGCGTGGCTAACGCTGATTTAAACCCATAAAAAAGCCCCCGCGAGCGGGGGCAAAGTCGCCAGATTTGACGACGAGGGTTTATTTATACAGTTCAGCGGTGGCGTGCCAGGTATCGCCTGAACGTGCTTCGGTAATGCGATAAGCAGAGGCACCTTCCTGAGTCGCTTTCTGTGATAATTCATGACGCATATCCATCGGCGCGCTACCCACCTGGCTTACTGAAATACTGCCCATGGACTGCATGTTTTGAGCTTGTTCGTTAGTGACCTGATGTGCGGCTGCATTAGCGCCGAAAGAGATCACGGAGAAAAGGCTAAGTGCTGCGATGGTTAATTTGGTTTTCATGATGTCTACTCCTGAATAAGTTTTTCAACGACCGGAAGGGCTTAAGTGCATTTATTGTTCTTGGGGTCGTCATTTTGTTTAAACGGTAAATCACTATTATTTATGGCTAACGACTGTTATTTGTACAGCTCAGCAGTTGCGTGCCATGCATCGCCAGAACGTGCTTCGGTGATACGGTAAGAAGAAGCACCTTGCTCTTCAGCTTTTTTATTCAACATCTGGTGCATATCCATTGGTGCGCTACCTACCTGGCTTACAGAAACGGAACCCATTGACTGAAGGTTCTGCGCTTGTTCAGCGTTGATAGAAGTGGCTGCGAATGCACCAAATGACAGCATTGAAAGCAGGCTAGCGGCTACTACTGTTGATTTCATGTTCATGGTTTTTACCTCGTCGTATTCTTTTATTGGGGTCTTCATTTCGTGACCCTCATCACAAAATCAAGTATACACTAATAACTCACAAAATTAATACCCTGCTAATTATTCTCTATGAAACTTTACAATAATAGAGGCTTTGGTTATTACGTAAAGTTATTAAAAATGGATGTATATTGCTATTTTTGTGTTAAATATAAGTAAAAACAATGGGATGTCAGACTTTGATTTTTTGTGCGGTTTATCACATAACTGGCTGATGCAAGCGAGATTTAGGCTTAGAAAGAAGGTAAAACCGGGATTTACTGACAATGGATGTGAGCAGGGGGATTGTTACGGAGGTGTTGTTCCCGTTGTTCATTCACAACGGGAATGGAGTATTAACGCTTACAGTTCTTGTTCAAACAGCACCAGAATCGCTTCATACAATTCTTTCACGGTAAAGTTTTTCGCGGGAGTGGTGAAGATAGTGTCATCCCCGGCAATGGTTCCCAGAATGCCTTCCGCTTTACCTAAAGAATCCAGCAGGCGCGCAATAAGCTGCGCAGCACCAGGACTGGTATGAATGACCACAACGGCATCGTTGTAATCAATATCCAACACCAGATTTTTTAGCGGGCTGGAAGTGGTTGGCACGCCAAGCTCTGCCGGTAAGCAATACACCATTTCCATTTTTGCGTTGCGGGTACGCACGGCGCCGAACTTTGTCAGCATGCGAGAAACTTTGGACTGATTAATATTTTCAAAACCATCGTTTTGCAATGCATGGACGATCTCGCCCTGAGAACTGAATTTCTCTTCTTTTAATAGTGCTTTGAATGCTTTGACTAATTCTTCTTGTTTTGAGGAAATACGCATAGGTTACCCATTTAAAGGTCAACAAAGATAACATTATTATGCATTTAAATGAATTATTATGCAAATGAATGGCAGGTTGTCAGCCTGAAATAATGTTATGAAAGAGGCGGATTTTATCAAATTTTGTTATCGAGGAACATGCCTTCGTCACGACTCGAAAATATGTAGGTAAGTAAATCAAATGTTATCAAAATGATGTTGTTTTGCTGCGTAGGGAGGGGTAATGTAACCGCCGTTGATGTGACAACATCAGGTTGTGACCGGGCGCTCAGGCGTCGTTTCCACCCGGTGAGTAAATGCAGCAGTAACGCTTCAGGGATGCGTAACTTCGCAAACCTTAAGCGGGAAGATTGTAATTACCCCTTCTCTGGATTATGGTCGCCACCGCATGGAGTTACGGCACCTATTTGCTAACCATAATAAGGAGTTTAGGATGAAAGTTGCAGTCCTCGGCGCAGCAGGCGGAATCGGCCAGGCGCTTGCCCTTCTACTCAAGACCCAACTGCCTTCAGGTTCAGAACTCTCTCTGTATGATATTGCACCGGTAACCCCAGGTGTTGCAGTCGATCTGAGTCATATCCCTACTGATGTGAAAATTAAAGGTTTCTGCGGTGAAGATGCTACACCAGCGCTGGTGGGTGCTGATGTCGTGCTTATCTCCGCCGGTGTCGCTCGTAAGCCAGGTATGGATCGCTCGGATCTGTTTAACGTCAACGCGGGAATCGTTAAAAATCTGGTTCAACAGATTGCTAAAACTTGCCCGAAAGCCTGTATCGGTATCATCACGAACCCGGTGAATACCACTGTTGCTATCGCAGCTGAAGTGCTGAAAAAAGCAGGTGTGTACGATAAGAACAAACTGTTTGGCGTGACTACGCTAGACATCATCCGCTCCAACACCTTTGTTGCGGAACTGAAAGGCAAACAGCCGACCGAGATCGAAGTCCCTGTCATCGGTGGCCACTCTGGCGTGACTATTCTGCCATTGCTGTCTCAGATCCCAGGCGTAAGCTTCACCGAGCAAGAAGTTGCTGACCTGACTAAACGTATCCAGAATGCGGGTACTGAAGTTGTGGAAGCGAAAGCGGGTGGCGGATCTGCAACTCTGTCAATGGGTCAGGCTGCTGCACGTTTTGGTCTGTCTTTGGTGCGTGCGCTGCAAGGCGAAAGCAACGTGGTTGAATGTGCGTATGTAGAAGGTAACGGCGAGCACGCTCGTTTCTTCTCTCAGCCATTGCTGCTGGGCAAAAATGGAATCGCGGAGCACAAGTCTTACGGAAAACTGAGTGCGTTTGAGCACCAGGCGCTGGAAGGCATGCTGGATACTCTGCAGAAAGACATTACCCTTGGCGAAGAGTTTGTTAACAAATAAACCCTGCGCTTAAGCGAAAAAAAACCGGAACACTGATTCCGGTTTTTTATTGCCTGGAGTTCACTGCTTATTAGTTAGTGGCGGGATATTCCTGAATCGTTACCTGCAACGTCAGCTTTTTATCTTCACGCATCACTTCAACAGGAATGACTGAGCCTGGGCGAATCTCCGCTACCTGGTCCATTGTCCCCAATGCGGATATGGCCGGTTTATGGTTCACGGAGATAATCACGTCATTAACCAAAAGACCTGCTTTTGCTGCCGGGCCATCAGGGGTAACTTCATTAACGATGATCCCTTGAATTTGATCGATACCCGTTGCCGGGCCATGCAATGGCGTAATCTCACGACCGCCAATACCAATATAGCCACGAATTACGCGTCCATCGCGGATCAGCTTATCCATGATTTTTGTCGAAAGCTGAGTCGGGATCGCAAAGCCGATACCTTCAGGGGTTTCGCCATCGTTGCTTTTATCAAACGACAATGTATTGATGCCCATTAGCTCGCCGAGGGAATTGACCAGCGCACCACCGGAGTTACCATGGTTAATTGAAGCGTCCGTTTGCAGGAAGGACTGGCGGCCAGAAGGGCTAAGGCCAATACGGCCGGTTGCACTAATAATCCCCTGCGTAATGGTTTGCCCGAGGTTATACGGGTTACCAATCGCCATCACAACATCGCCAATATGCGGCATGCGCTTATTATTGATAGGGATGACAGGGAGATTGGTGGCGTTAATTTTCAGCACCGCTAAATCAGTCAGGCTATCTGAGCCAACCAATAAAGCTTCAAACACTCGGCCATCTTGCAGAGCAACGATGATTTGCTCGGCATCATTAATGACGTGTTTGTTAGTAATGATGTAGCCGCGTTCATCCATGATGACGCCAGAGCCGAGGGTTTTAATTTCTAACTGATTTTGTGAGTTGTTGCCGACACTGCGGTTGTAAACGTTGACCACAGCAGGCGCAGCGCGTCGCACCGCAGTGTTGTAGCTCAGCGGAGTTTCATCGGCACTGTCAAACTTCGAGGGTGCTAAGGGGATGATTTTTTGGCGCAGTGAAGGTAACGATACCAACAATATGCCAGCCACAATCAGGCCAATCACCACCGAGCGTAATATCTTCAGAAACATGGATTTGTATTAGTTAATAATAAGCCGGGAGCAGAATAGCATGAGTTAATCGGACATCGTATAGAGATGTCCGATTACTGAGCAGATTAGCGTACTAAGAGATAGATACTTTCTTCGCCGCGAGCCACATGCAAAGCAATAACGTCGGGTTTAGTTTCCAGAACCTTACGCATCTCCGCAATGCTTGAAACTCGTTCGCGGTTTACACCAATGATGAAATCGTCTTTGTGCAGGCCCGCTTGTGCCGCTGGCGTGCCTTTCTCAACGCTGTCGAGTTTGACACCTTTTGTACCATCTTTGAGCTGACCATCGCTTAATGTCGCGCCCTGCAAGGCTGGCATAATTAGCTCGGCGTTCGCAGATGAGGCGGTGCTCTTATCAAGCGTAACGCTCACTTCCAGCGGTTTGCCGTCGCGCAGCAAGCCTAGTTTCACTACGGTTCCAGGCTCAGTAGTGGCAATTTTTGCGCGCAATTCGGCAAAACTGCTGATGGTTTTACCATTCAGGCTGGTAATCACATCACCCGCTTTCACACCCGCTTTTGCCGAACCCGATTGCGGTAAGACTTCGCTGACAAATGCGCCACGTTGGGTGGTCAGGTTGAATGCTTTGGCAATATCAGCACTCATCTCTGTGCCTTTAATACCAAGCAAGCCACGTTTGATCTCGCCAAATTGCATCAGCTGTTTGGCCAGGGTCTGCGCCATATTGCTTGGGATAGCAAAGCCGATACCGACGCTGCCGCCGCTTGGCGCGAGGATAGCGGTGTTAATACCAATAAGTTCGCCATTCAGGTTCAGCAATGCGCCGCCGGAATTACCACGGTTAATTGAGGCATCGGTCTGGATAAAGTTTTCCAGCCCTTCCAGGTTCAGACCGCTACGACCTAAAGCCGAAACAATCCCTGACGTTGCCGTTTGCCCCAGGCCGAATGGGTTGCCGACCGCAACGGCAAAATCACCGACGCGCAGCTTATCGGAGTCGGCAACGGCGATTTGAGTCAGGCCACTTGCGTTCTGAATTTGAATCAGCGCGATATCACTTTGGTCATCGCCACCAATCAGTTTGGCATCAAATTCACGCCCATCATTGAGCTGCACGCTGATTTTTTCGGCATGATTGATGACGTGATTGTTAGTCAGCACATAACCTTTTTCGGCATTAATAATCACGCCTGAACCCAAACCCTCAAAAGGCTGGGCTTCCGAAGGAGGCATATCATCGCCAAAGAATTTCTTAAACTCTTCCGGGACTTTCTGGGCAGGCGCTGCCGCTGTCCCTTCTACCTGAACACTCACCACGGCAGGTAAAACTTTTTCCAGCATTGGTGCAAGGCTTGGCAAAGCCGGTTGACCCGGAATTTGTGCTGGCAACGCCGCATTCACCTGAGATGTCACACCGAACGTCAGTCCGACGCTTAACGCTAAGGCACTCAACAACAGTGTTTGTTTCTTCATTGATGGCTTGCTCTCGTGACCTGAACCTGGAAAAGGAAAACCCGATAACACTCCGATGTTATTGAAATATCAGCCGGGTAACAATGCTGTTATAGAGTGAAGTAACACAAGTAAATGATAGCTGTGCTGGAGAGAGATTGGGGTACGAAAGCGGTACCCCAAGAAAATATTCTGGATTTGTGATTAATCGCGTTTTGCGCGTTCGGTACGCAGCAAACCGGATGCGCCATCAGAGTAGTCACGCGGCATCTGCACCGGTGCCTGATCGTTGCTGGCTTCAGACTCAGCAAGGCGATTGCGGAATGGATTCTCTTCGGCTGACATTTCAGGCAGCAGGCTGCTGGAGCTTTTTGCCATGTGTTGATAAAGCTGGCGATAATCATGTGCCATGTTGTCCAGCAACTCGGCGCTGCGGGCAAAGTGGCTGACTAACTCTTCGCGATACTCTTCAAGTTCTGCTTTGTTTTTCTCAATCTCGTACTGCATTGCCTGCTGCTGACGCAGCTTGCGGTTGCCAAAACGCATAGCAACTGCACCAACGATGATGCCAACAACTAACCCAATTAGCGCATATTCCCAGGTCATGAACTTCTCCCGTTGTCTTGTGTTTCCGTAGGGTAATGTAGCCACTATAACCGTTAACCTAAGAGAAGTGGAATCCTGACGCAGCATCGCTTAGGGTAGAACGGCCTTTTTTTCGACAACCGTCCCTTTTTGAGCATTAAGTAAACGGCAATCCGATTTTTAAGGAAATACCATAATACCATGCAAAATCTCTCCCCAGCATCGCGCTACCAACAAGCCCTGAATGAGGGCAGCTACCAACCTGATGATGTTCAGCGTGAGGCCGTAACCCGGTTGGACGCTATCTGGCAGGCTTTGAGCCAGCAAAAGCCGACTGAGCCTGTGAATGGTGGTTTCTTTGGCAAACTCTTTGGCAAACGTAATGTCGCGGTGAGTCAGGAAGCGGTTCGCGGGTTGTATATGTGGGGCGGAGTAGGGCGCGGGAAAACCTGGCTCATGGATATGTTTTTTCAGAGTCTACCTGGCGAACGCAAGTTACGGCTGCATTTCCACCGTTTTATGCTGCGTGTCCATGAAGAGTTGGCGGCGCTTCAGGGGCAAACCGATCCCCTGGAAGTGATTGCTGACCGCTTTAAAGCAGAAACAGACGTTCTATGCTTCGATGAATTTTTTGTCTCTGACATTACAGATGCCATGCTGCTTGGCACGCTGATGCAAGCTTTGTTCGCGCGTGGGATCACGCTGGTGGCTACATCTAATATTCCACCTGATGAATTGTACCGTAACGGCTTGCAGCGCCCGCGCTTCATCCCTGCGATTGATGCGATTAAACGGCACTGTGAAGTGATGAATGTCGATGCCGGTATTGATTACCGACTGCGAACGCTGACTCAGGCCCATCTCTGGCTTTCCCCGTTGAACGACGAAACCGCGCAGCAGATGGAAAAACTCTATGCCGCGTTAGCAGGTACGGCGAGGGAAGGGGAACCGGTGCTCGAAATCAACCACCGTCCGTTAGCCACGCTTGGGTTGGCGAATCAGACACTGGCGGTAGATTTCAACACGCTATGCGTTGACGCCCGGAGTCAGCATGACTACATCGCGCTCTCACGCCTCTTCCATACTGTGATGCTATTTAATGTGCCCGTGATGAACACCCGTAACGAAAATGAAGCGCGGCGGTTCATTGCGTTGGTGGATGAGTTTTACGAGCGCCACGTTAAATTGGTGGTTTCAGCGCAGGTTCCGCTGTTCGAGATTTACCAGGGGGAGAGATTGCGCTTTGAATTCCAGCGCTGTCTGTCGCGTCTGCAAGAAATGCAAAGTGAAGAGTATTTACGCTTGTCGCACATGCCGTGAACCGCAGTTTGAACGTAGAGTGACCATAAAGTGTGACAAAAACTACAAAAAGGTTCGACCTTTAGGGGCGACTTCCCTATAATCTTGCGACCCCACGTTACAACCAAAGTTTTTTTCCCAAAACTTGGTCGTGCTGGCATTGGCTATTCGAAGGGGTAGGTTTGCCGGACTTTGTCGTGTGAACCTTGAACTGATTTTAAACGTTTGGGTGAACACCTACGTGTAACTATATATTGGGTAAGCTTTTAATGAAAACTTTTACAGCTAAACCAGAAACCGTACAGCGCGACTGGTTCGTTGTTGACGCTGACGGTAAGACCTTAGGTCGCCTGGCTACTGAATTGGCTCGCCGTCTGCGCGGTAAGCACAAAGCGGAATACACTCCGCACGTTGATACTGGTGATTACATCATCGTTCTGAACGCAGAAAAAGTTGCTGTAACCGGCAACAAGCGTACTGACAAAGTGTATTACCATCACACCGGCCACATCGGTGGTATCAAACAAGCGACCTTTGAAGAGATGATTGCCCGCCGTCCTGAGCGTGTGATTGAAATCGCGGTTAAAGGCATGCTGCCAAAGGGCCCGCTGGGCCGTGCTATGTTCCGTAAACTGAAAGTTTACGCGGGCACCGAGCACAACCACGCGGCACAGCAACCGCAAGTTCTGGACATTTAATCGGGATTATGGCAATGGCTGAAAATCAATACTACGGCACTGGTCGCCGCAAAAGTTCCGCAGCTCGCGTGTTTATCAAACCGGGCAGCGGCAAAATCATCATCAACCAACGTTCTCTGGAACAGTACTTCGGTCGTGAAACTGCCCGCATGGTAGTTCGTCAGCCGCTGGAATTGGTTGATATGGTTGAGAAATTCGATCTGTACATCACTGTTAAAGGTGGTGGTACTTCTGGTCAGGCTGGTGCGATCCGTCACGGTATCACCCGCGCTCTGATGGAGTACGACGAGTCCCTGCGTGGCGAACTGCGTAAAGCTGGTTTCGTTACTCGTGATGCTCGTGAAGTTGAACGTAAGAAAGTCGGTCTGCGTAAAGCACGTCGTCGTCCTCAGTTCTCCAAACGTTAATTGTCCTCTGCTTTTGCAGAATACAATTCGCGAAAAGCCCGGTCTTGTACCGGGTTTTTTTATGCCTGAAAATTATATTTAGCGTTGCTAACTATTTGATGTTGAATATGTTTTAGACGAATTCCAGATCCATTCCCCACAAAACCCGTAAAATCTGGTAAACTATCAACCAATTTTCTGCCCAAAGGTCGGCATCCGGTTGTTTTCGCCTTGTTTTCGCCTTGTTTTCTGGCGACTGGTGGTTTTCCGGCGTATCTGGGTATCAAACGGTCAGGTTAGTTGCCGCTTACTGCGGCCATTAGCAGTAATTTTCTGAATAAACTTGGAGGTTTTCATGGCTGTCGCTGCCAACAAACGTTCGGTGATGACGCTGTTTTCCGGTCCTACTGACATCTATAGCCACCAGGTACGTATCGTCCTGGCTGAAAAAGGTGTTAGCGTTGAAATTGAGCATGTGGAAACGGATAACCTGCCTCAGGATCTGATTGACCTCAACCCAAATCACAGCGTACCGACCCTGGTTGACCGCGAACTTACTCTGTGGGAATCCCGCATCATCATGGAATATCTTGATGAGCGTTTCCCGCACCCACCATTAATGCCGGTTTACCCGGTTGCACGTGGTGAAAGTCGCCTGTACATGCATCGTATCCAGAAAGACTGGTATTCCCTGATGCACATCGTGATGAACGGTTCTGCTCAAGAAGCTGATGCTGCACGCAAGCAATTACGTGAAGAATTGCTGGCAATCGCACCTGTATTTACTCAGAAACCTTTCTTCCTGAGTGATGAGTTCAGTCTGGTAGATTGCTACCTGGCACCACTGCTGTGGCGTTTGCCGCAGATGGGTATTGAGCTGACAGGCGCAGGTTCTAAAGAGATGAAAGGTTATATGACTCGCGTATTTGAGCGTGATTCATTCCTCGCTTCTCTGACCGAGCCTGAGCGCGAAATGCGTCTGCAAACCCGGGGCTAATTGATGGATATGTCACAATTGTCACCACGTCGTCCGTATCTACTTCGTGCTTTTTACGAGTGGCTGCTGGATAACCAGCTCACACCGCATCTGGTGGTGGATGTGACATTGCCTGGCGTACATGTTCCTATGGAATATGCTCGCGACGGGCAAATTGTCCTGAATATTGCACCACGTGCAGTAGGAAACCTGGAATTGGCCAACGGTGATGTGCGTTTTAACGCGCGCTTCGGTGGTGTGCCACGCCAGGTATTTGTTCCTATGGCCGCGGTTCTGGCTATTTATGCTCGTGAAAACGGCGCTGGTACAATGTTCGAACCAGAAGCCAGTTATGACGAAGATGTTGAAAGTCATAATGATAACGAGCAGTTGTCGTCTGATTCAGAAATGGTCATGCAAGTGATTGATGGCTCACGCCCCGATCACGATGAAGATGACAACGACCCGGATAACGAGCCACCTCCGCGTGGTGGTCGTCCGGCGTTGCGCGTAGTGAAGTAATTCAAAGATATTATCCGCGTAGCTTGCCAGTAAAAATGCAAATCGAAGCCAGTCTCAGGACTGGCTTTTTATTGCCTTAAATAAACCTGGCAACTGCATCTTTACGTAAGCCAAGATTTGCTGTGTTATGATTCGACAATACTATTTGCCATGCTTCTTCTCTAAAACGGCCAAATCCCGACGCTATGAGCACATTTGACGAGCAACCATCTGAGATGACAGAAACCATCGGGCATACGATGCGCCGTCGTCCTCTTGCGCGTAAAAAACTCTCGGAAATGGTGGAAGAAGAACTTGAGCAGATGATTCGCAGACGTGAGTTTGCAGAGGGTGAGCAATTACCGTCTGAACGTGAGCTGATGGCATTTTTTAATGTTGGACGCCCTTCAGTGCGTGAAGCCCTGGCAGCACTAAAACGAAAAGGTTTGGTGCAAATCAGTAATGGCGAACGCGCTCGCGTATCTCGTCCTTCGGCAGATACCATTATTGGTGAGTTATCTGGCGTGGCAAAAGATTTCCTTTCGCGGCCAGGTGGCATTGCTCATTTCGAACAGTTACGTATGTTTTTTGAATCCAGCCTGGTCCGCTATGCCGCTGAATTCGCGACAGATGAACAAATAGCCCGCCTTGCAAAAGCTCTTGAGCTGAATAATCAGGCTCTGGATGATAACGAACTCTTTATTCGATCCGACATCGAATTCCACCGTGAACTGGCAGAGATCCCTGATAATCCGATCTTCATGGCCGTGCACGTTGCCTTGCTCGACTGGTTGATTGCCGCGCGGCCAACGGTTGCTCAGGATATTTTGCATGCCCACAATAATGTGAGTTATCAGCAGCATATTGAAATTTATAATGCGATCCTTGCACGCGATCCCGATGCTGCTGACAGCGCATTAAAGGCTCATCTGAAAAGCGTTTTCGCCTCCTATTACCCCACGCCCCGTAAACGCACCGCAAAAAAATAGCTGCGCTAATTTGAGATCCTCCCCACTTCTACGTAAGTAATTTCTGATCACCCATCATTATTTCATATGAGCCAGATCTCATCCTGACCTCTTCGATATGTGGTGTTTACTTTTTGATCTGGTATAACAGGTATAAAGGTATCCCTTATCATTTGAATATCAGACAACAAAGAGGCGTTTATGGCACAGAATCTTCGCGGTGTGATACCCGCATTGCTTACTCCGTTTAACCCGCAACAACAGATCGACACCGACAGTTTGCGCCGTCTGGTTCGTTTCAATATTGAGCAGGGCATTGATGGCCTTTATGTCGGTGGTTCCACTGGCGAAGCATTTTTGCAGACCACGCAAGAACGTGAGCAAGTGCTGGAAATTGTCGCCGAAGAAGCGAAAGGCAAGGTGACGTTAATTGCACATGTGGGTGGTATCAGCACCCATGAGAGTCAGACTCTGGCGAGTGCAGCACACCGTTATGGATTCGATGCCGTTTCAGCGGTCACGCCGTTTTACTATCCGTTCAGCTTCAACGAACACTGTGACCACTATCGCGCAGTTATTGATTCGTCTGGTGGGTTGCCGATGGTGGTTTACAACATTCCGGCTCTTAGCGGTGTGAAGCTCTCGCTTGAACAGATTGATACCTTAATCAGCTTGCCGGGCGTCGGGGCGTTAAAGCAAACCTCGGGTGAGCTCTATCAGATGGAGCAGATCCGTCGTGCTCATCCGGATCTTGTGCTCTATAACGGTTATGACGAGATCTTCGCTTCTGGTCTGTTGGCAGGGGCTGACGGCGGTATTGGCAGCACTTACAACGTAATGGGCTGGCGATATATGGCAATTAAAAATGCCGTACAGGAAGGAGATGTTCAACGAGCCAGACAGCTTCAAAGTGAATGCAACAAGGTCATTGATTTGCTGATTAAAGTCGGTGTTTTCCGCGGGCTGAAAACAATTCTGCATTATATGGATGTGCTGGCAGTGCCGCTTTGTCGCAAACCTTTTGCACCGGTTGAGGAGCAATATCTGCCTGAACTTAAAGCACTCGCGGCGCAGCTTCAGAAAGAACGCGCCGCGCTCTGAATGGCATATGCAAACCGTGGTGCCGTAGACCATACCTAATCAGACCTAACCAGAGGGCGGGTTTTTGCGAACTCGCACCGGGAGTGCTTTATGAATAACACTGCCCAACAGATCCCGTGGTACCGCCATTTAACTAAGCCGCAATGGAAAGCATTTTCAGCAGCATGGATTGGCTACTTATTGGATGGTTTTGATTTTGTCTTGATAGCGTTAGTACTGACTGAAATTCAAAGTGAATTTGGCCTGACGACTGTTCAGGCGGCGAGTCTTATCTCAGCGGCGTTTATTTCGCGCTGGTTTGGTGGGCTGGTATTAGGCGCGATGGGCGATCGTTATGGCCGCAAACTCGCCATGATAACCAGTATCGTGTTGTTTTCTTTCGGGACGTTAGCGTGTGGTTTTGCACCTGGTTTTACCACTATGTTCCTGGCTCGGCTACTGATTGGCATGGGGATGGCGGGTGAATACGGCTCCAGCGCGACCTATGTAATTGAAAGCTGGCCGAAACACCTGCGTAATAAAGCGAGTGGTTTTTTGATATCTGGCTTTTCTGTCGGCGCAGTGATTGCCGCTCAGGTCTATAGCGTTGTGGTTCCAGCATGGGGTTGGCGCGCGCTGTTTTTCATCGGTATTTTGCCCATTATTTTCGCGTTGTGGCTACGTAAAAACATCCCTGAGGCTGAAGACTGGAAAGAGAAGTTTGCTGATACAAAACCGACCAAAACCATGGTGGACATTCTGTACCGTGGCGAGCATCGGTTTATTAACATTGGCCTGACGATTGTCGTCGCAACAGCGCTGTATTTCTGCTTTGCCGGTAATCTGGGCAATGCGGTACTTGTCGCAGTATTGGGTTTAATCTGCGCCGCCATATTCATTAGCTTCATGGTGCAAAGCAGCGGCAAACGCTGGCCGACCGGTGTGACGTTAATGGTCGTCGTATTCTTTGCCTTCCTCTACTCCTGGCCGATTCAGGCGTTGCTACCCACCTATCTGAAAACGGAACTGGCCTACAACCCAACAACCGTGGCGCATGTTCTGTTCTTTAGCGGATTTGGTGCCGCTGTCGGCTGTTGCGTGGGAGGATTCCTGGGGGATTGGTTAGGCACACGTAAAGCCTATGTCTGTAGCCTGCTGGTGTCTCAACTACTGATCATTCCTGTTTTCGCCATCGGCGGCGGAAATATCTGGGTTCTGGGTTTACTGCTGTTCTTCCAACAGATGTTAGGCCAGGGAATTTCAGGGATTTTGCCTAAGTTGATTGGCGGTTACTTTGATACTGAACAGCGTGCTGCGGGACTTGGTTTTACCTATAACGTTGGTGCATTAGGCGGGGCACTCGCTCCGATTATTGGGGCCACTATTGCGCAACGTCTTGATTTAGGGACTGCACTGGCATCGCTTTCGTTTAGCCTGACATTCGTGGTTATTTTGTTGATTGGTCTGGATATGCCATCGCGAGTTCAGCGCTGGATCCATCCGCAGGCGGTGCGAACGCACGATGCCATTGATGGTAAACCATTTAGTGGGGCCGTAAAGATGGGCGCGGCTAAAAGTCGGGTCATGCAAAAAGCGGTCAAATAACAGAGCATAAAAAAGCCCGGTGACTTTACTATCGCCGGGCTTTTTTGCATTTCACTTCGTTAGACTTCGAGGAAGTTCAGGATCCCATCAGCGGCTTTACGGCCTTCGGCAATAGCTGTAACCACCAGGTCAGAACCACGAACGGCGTCACCACCGGCAAAGATTTTCGGGTTGCTGGTCTGGAATGGATTATCGCTGCCTTCCGGTGCCAGAATACGTCCCTGGCTATCCAACTCAACGCTATGTTTTTCTAACCACTGCATGGCGTGAGGACGGAAACCAAACGCCATAATGACGGCATCGGCAGGGACAACATGCTCAGAACCGGCAACGATCTCTGGACGGCGGCGGCCATTGGCATCCGGCGCGCCCAGCTCAGTACGCGCAACTTTCACGCCTGACACGCGCCCATTGGCATTCACTTCCACACCAAGCGGCTGCACGTTGAACTGGAACTCAACACCCTCTTCACGCGCATTTTTCACTTCGCGTTTAGAACCTGGCATGTTCTCTTCATCACGGCGATAAGCACAGATAACATGCGTTGCGCCCTGGCGAACCGAACTACGCACGCAGTCCATCGCGGTATCACCACCGCCAAGTACCACAACACGTTTGCCTGACATATCCACATATGGCTCTTCTGGTGAATCACCGAAGCCCATAATTTTCTTGGTGTTAGCGATGAGGAACGGCAGGGCATCAAATACGCCTGTCGCATCTTCATTTTCTAAACCACCACGCATGGACTGGTAAGTCCCCACGCCCAGGAATACCGAATCAAACTCTTTCAGCAGGTCGTCAATGTGAACATCGCGGCCAACTTCAGTATTCAGTTTGAATTCGATACCCATGCCGCTGAAGATCTCACGGCGTTTAGTCATCACTTCTTTTTCCAGTTTGAATGCTGGAATACCGAAGGTCAGCAGGCCACCAATTTCCGGGTGGCGGTCATAAACTACCGCTTTCACACCATTACGCGCTAACACGTCGGCACATGCCAGGCCAGCAGGACCAGCACCGATGATAGCGACACGTTTACCGGTTTGTTTCACGCCGGTCAGATCTGGTTTCCAGCCCATCTCAATCGCTTTATCGTTGATATAGCGCTCGATGTTACCGATGGTCACGGCTCCAAACTCATCATTGAGCGTACAAGAACCTTCGCACAGACGGTCTTGCGGGCAAACGCGACCACATACTTCCGGCAGGCTGTTTGTCTGGTGAGACAGTTCAGCCGCTTCGATAATGCGCCCTTCATTGGCCAGTTTCAGCCAGTTGGGAATGTAGTTATGTACCGGGCATTTCCATTCGCAGTACGGGTTGCCGCAGGACAGACAGCGATCTGCCTGCGCTTTAGCCTGGCCTTCTGAGAACGGCTCGTAAATTTCTACAAATTCAATTTTACGGATCTTAAGCGGCTTCTTTGGCGGATCAACTCGCTGTAAGTCGATAAATTGATAAACGTTTTGACTCATCTTATCCCCTTACTGCGCCTGCACCCGCAGCTCAGCTGCGGAACGACTACGGTGACCCAACAATGCTTTGACATCACTGGACTTCGGTTTAACCAACGTGAATTTAGAGGCAAATGCCGGCCAGTTTGCCAGAATTTCTTCACCGCGCTGGGAACCCGTCAGTTGCACATGCTCGGTAATCATACCGCGCAGATGTTCTTCGTGGATGGCCAACTCATCTACATTGATCAGTTCTACCAGCTCAGGGTTAACACGCTTACGGAAATCGCCGTCTTCATCGAGCACATAAGCGAAACCACCGGTCATACCTGCACCGAAGTTCACGCCTGTTTTGCCGATGATGCAGACAATACCGCCAGTCATGTATTCACAACCGTTATCGCCAATGCCTTCAACCACGGTAATGGCTCCGGAGTTACGCACGGCGAAACGCTCACCCGCGCGGCCAGCAGCATAAAGTTTGCCGCCGGTTGCACCGTACAAACAGGTGTTACCGATGATGGTCGCTTCATGGCTACGGAAGGCCGAGCCAACCGGAGGACGCAAGGAAATCAGACCGCCAGCCATACCTTTGCCAACATAGTCGTTAGCATCGCCAGTCAGATGCAATTCAACACCACCTGCGTTCCACACACCGAAGCTTTGCCCGGCGGTGCCGCTGAAATGCGCTTTAATCGGATCGGCTGCCAGACCCTGATCGCCATTATGCGTCGCGATATAACCTGACAGCGTGGCACCCACTGAACGGTCAGTGTTGCGGATATCAAACCAGAACGTTTTGCTCTGTTTGTCGTCGACATACTGTTTCGCTTGAGCGAGCAGTTGCGCGTTCAGGTCGCCTTTATCAAATGGCGGGTTATTCTCGGTGCAGAACACCGCTTTGCCCGGCATAGGTTCGGCTGTTTTTAACAGGTTCGACAGATCAAGGTTTTGCTGTTTCGCAGTGAAACCATCCAACTCTTTGAGAAGGTCGGTACGGCCAATCAGGTCGACCAGGCGCTTCACGCCTAACTGCGCCATCAACTCACGGGTTTCACGAGCAATGAATTCAAAGTAGTTAGTCACTTTGAACGGCAGGCCGTGATAGTGGTTTTTACGCAGTTTTTCGTCCTGAGTTGCAACACCGGTTGCGCAGTTGTTCAGGTGGCAAATACGCAGATATTTACAACCTAATGCGACCATTGGTCCGGTACCAAAACCGAAGCTTTCTGCACCAAGAATCGCGGCTTTGATGATGTCTAAGCCCGTTTTCAGACCGCCATCAACTTGCAGACGAATCTTGTGACGCAGGCCATTCGCCACCAGTGCCTGCTGTGTTTCCACCAGACCCAGTTCCCACGGGCAGCCGGCATATTTCACGGATGACAGCGGGCTTGCACCTGTACCACCGTCGTACCCGGCGATAGTAATCAGGTCGGCATAAGCTTTAGCCACGCCGGTCGCGATGGTGCCAACGCCTGGTTCGGAAACCAGTTTGACGGAAATCATCGCTTTCGGGTTGACCTGCTTAAGGTCGAAAATCAGCTGCGCCAAATCCTCGATAGAGTAAATATCGTGATGCGGCGGTGGTGAAATCAGCGTAACGCCAGGCACGGAATAACGCAGTTTCGCGATATACGGCGTGACTTTATCACCCGGTAGCTGGCCGCCTTCGCCTGGTTTTGCACCTTGCGCGACTTTAATCTGGATGACATCAGCATTCACCAGGTAAGCCGGGGTGACGCCGAAACGACCAGACGCGACCTGTTTGATACGGGACACTTTATTGGTGCCGTAACGCGCAGGATCTTCACCGCCTTCGCCGGAGTTAGAATTCCCGCCGATGCTGTTCATTGCTTCTGCCAGGGATTCGTGTGCTTCCGGGCTTAATGCGCCGATAGACATCGCCGCAGTGTCAAAGCGCTTGTACAGCTCAGTGGCTGGCTCCACGTCTTCGATTCTGACTGTTTCACCTTGCGGATCGAGTGCGAGCATATCGCGCAGTGTTGCCACCGGGCGCTCGTTCACCAGCTTCGCGTACTCCTGATAATCTTTGTACTCGCCGCTGTTCACTGCTTTTTGCAGCGTCTGAACCACGTCAGGGTTGTAAGCGTGATATTCGCCACCGTGAACGTATTTCAGCTGACCACCCTGATCCAACGGCTTGCGTGCGAGCCATGCGCGTTTAGACAGGTTCAGCAAATCTTGTTGGAAGTCGTTGAAGCCTGCACCACCAATACGGCTAACAACGCCCTGGAAGCACAGCTCAGAAACTTCTTTATGCAGGCCAACCGCTTCAAACAGCTTCGAGCAACGATAAGAGGCGATAGTCGAGATGCCCATTTTGGACATGATCTTGTACAGCCCTTTGTTGATGCCGTTGCGGTAGTTCTGCATCACTGCGCGGTAAGATTTTTCAATCGCGCCGTTATCAACCAGTTTCGCCAGCGTTTCGTAGGCGAGGTACGGGTAGATTGCCGTCGCGCCAAAGCCAAGCAGAACAGCGAAGTGGTGCGGGTCACGTGCACTTGCGGTTTCAACGATGATGTTGGCATCGCAACGCAGATTCTTCTCGACCAGGCGAGTCTGAATCGCACCTACCGCCATTGGCGCTGGAACCGGCAGGCGATCTTTCGCGATATTACGGTCAGACAGCACCAACAGAACCGTGCCGTTGCGTACCATACGCTCAGCTTCATCGCACAGTGCGGAAACTGTTTCGTGCAGTGATTGAGCAGAAGCATCGTAAGTGATGTCCAGCGTGTCTGCGCGATAGTGCTGTTCTTCAAGCGAGGTCAGCTGTTGGAAATCAGACCACAGTAGAATTGGCGATTTGAAGCTCAGGCGGTGGGCCTGGCCTTCTGCTTCACAGAAGACGTTCATTTCACGGCCAATGCTGGTCGCCAGAGACATTACGTGTGCTTCACGTAGCGGATCGATTGGCGGGTTTGTCACCTGTGCAAACTGCTGGCGGAAGTAGTCGTAAATAATACGTGGCTGGCTGGAGAGTACGGCAAATGGGGTATCGTCACCCATTGAACCGACCGCTTCCTGGCCATTTTCACCCAACACGCGAATGACAGAATCCAGCTCTTCGCTGCTGTAGTTAAACTGTTTTTGGTAGCTTGCGAGCGTATCGTCATCCATTTCGCGCGAGCCAACTTCTTCGTCTGGCAAATCTTCAAACGGCACCAGGCGGCGAACGTTGTTCTCCATCCACTCTTTATACGGGTGGCGGCTTTTTAAATCGGCATCAGTTTCAGCGGAATGCAGGATGCGACCAATACGCGTGTCGATAACCATCAACTCGCCAGGGCCGACGCGGCCTTTTTCCACCACTTCATCAGGCTGGTAATCCCAGATCCCAACTTCAGAAGCACAAGTAATCAGCTTGTCTTTAGTGATGACGTAGCGCGCCGGACGCAGGCCGTTACGGTCCAGGTTACAGGCGGCGTAGCGCCCATCGGACATAACGATACCGGCCGGACCATCCCATGGCTCCATGTGCATGGAGTTAAAGTCAAAGAACGCACGCAGCTCTGGGTCCATGTTCGGGTTGTTCTGCCAGGCTGGTGGCACCAGCAAACGCATCGCACGAACGATATCCATACCGCCTGCCAGCAGCAGTTCCAGCATGTTATCCATTGAGCTTGAGTCGGAACCCGTTTCGTTAACGAATGGCGCGGCATCATGCAGGTCTGGGATCAACGGAGTCTGGAATTTATAGGTACGCGCACGCGCCCACTGGCGGTTACCGGTGATGGTGTTGATTTCACCGTTGTGTGCCAGATAGCGGAACGGTTGAGCCAGCGGCCAGCGTGGCACGGTGTTGGTGGAGAAACGCTGGTGGAACAGGCAAATTGCTGATTCCAGACGTAAGTCCGCCAGGTCCAGGTAAAAGCGCGGCAAATCTGCCGGCATACACAGACCTTTATAGATATTGACCAGGTTTGAAAGACTACATACGTAGAAGTCTTTGTCCTGAATACGTTTCTCAATGCGACGGCGAGCAATGAACAGGCGACGTTCCATATCACGTGGACGCCAGCCAGCCGGGGCATTAACAAAAATTTGTTCGATGCGAGGCTTTGAGGAGAGGGCGATTTCACCGAGTACGTCTTCATTGGTTGGCACTTCGCGCCAGCCAACAATCGACAGGGTCTCGTTTTGCAACTCTTCTTCAACGATGCGGCGGCTTGCGCTCGCCAGAGCGTCGTCTTTATTTAAGAAAATCATGCCGACGGCATAATTTTTTGCCAAACGCCAGCCACGCTCTTCCGCAACGATTCGGAAGAAACGGTCAGGCTTTTGCAACAGCAGGCCACAACCATCACCGGTTTTTCCATCGGCGAGGATTGCTCCACGGTGTTGCATTCGGGCCAGTGCGTGAATAGCAGTACGCACTACCTTGTGGCTAGGTTCGCCTTCTATGTGGGCGATCAGGCCGAAACCACAGTTATCCTTCTCAAGGGATTTATCGTACAACATATCAGTGAACCTCCCCAGGCTCTACGTGATTCCCGATACCGATTGCGTCCAGACGCAGCAAGGGCATGGCGACGGGGTTTGCGCATCTACGCTTACCTCGCGTGTCGCCCTCTTTATGTCTAACGCATCCGGTTGCACAAGTATTGAGGACTTGCTTTAGAGGGAATCTTAATTACTGCATAAATATGATGGGCACAGAACCCATCCAGAAAGCTTCCAGCGGATTTCCAAGTTATCGGGAAAGCGCACACAGGTCAAATGGCATTCTTATTTATACAAATATGTGCTAAATGACATTTAACGTTATGAAATTAAACATTTTATTATCATTTTTATCGTATTTAAACGGCAGGGGAATCGCTTGGGTTATGTGATCTCTCTCACTGTATGAGAGGCTGCAAAATTCCAGACCATGCTGGCAATGATGTTATTGGCAGGATCTTATGCTAACAACGCGGTTTCGCGTGTTGTATGACACTGTTTTTCGCAAGGGCACATATTCTTTAAAAATAGCGGGTCAACATAAGGAAAAGTAATCATCTTTTAGATGCGTAAAATTGCACTAATTGTGAATTTATATTCAATGGATAAAGCTGCGCCAGAGCGATTGATCCAGGTCATCGCTAAATTGGGCAGATAATGGCAGGCTACGTCCCTTTTACAGGGCGGCCCATCAGATTATGCAGTTACAAAAATTAGTCAATATGTTTGGTGGCGATCTTCAGCGTCGGTATGGTCATAAAGTCCATAAACTCACGCTGCACGGCGGTTTTAGCTGCCCAAATCGTGATGGCACAATTGGTCGTGGCGGTTGTACTTTCTGCAATGTTGCGTCATTTGCGGATGAAGCCCAACAAAATCACTCTATCGCCGACCAACTCGAGCGCCAGTCGCAACTCGTCAATCGCGCTCAACACTACCTTGCCTATTTCCAGGCATACACCAGCACATGGGCCGAAGTGCAGGTGCTGCGCTCGATGTATCAACAGGCTGTCAGCCAGGCGAGCATTGTGGGGTTATGCGTCGGGACGCGCCCGGATTGCGTACCGGATAGCGTGCTGGATTTGCTCAGTGAATATCATGAAAAAGGCTATGAGGTTTGGTTAGAACTGGGACTGCAAACGGCACATGATAAAACGCTGCATCGTATCAATCGCGGGCATGATTTTGCCTGTTACCAGGAAACCACTCGCCGCGCTCGCGCACGTGGCCTGAAAGTCTGTAGCCATCTGATTGTCGGCCTGCCGGGTGAAGGGCAGGAGCACTGCATGGAAACGCTGGAGAAAGTGGTCGAAACCGGCGTTGATGGCATCAAGCTCCACCCTCTGCACATAGTGAGTGGCAGCACGATGGCTAAAAGCTGGCAGGTAGGGCGCTTACAGGCGATTGAATTAGAAGAGTATGCGACAACTGCCGGTGAGATGATTCGCCATACTCCGCTTGATGTCGTCTTCCATCGTATTTCGGCGAATGCCCGCCGACCCACGTTGCTGGCACCGCTGTGGTGCGAGAACCGCTGGAGCGGAATGGGGGCGATTGACAGCTATCTGAATGAGCACGGTACGCAAGGCTCGGCACTCGGTACCCCGTGGAACCCGACAATTCTGTTGTAAATCCTGAGCGTGAGATCTTTTTGCGGTATATTTAGCAGATTGAAGGCGAGGGAAACGTTCCATGAAGCAAATCCGGTTACTGGCACAATATTACGTTGATTTGATGGTGAAGCTCGGATTAGTGCGCTTCTCTTTGTTGCTGGCCTCTGCTCTGGTGGTGCTGGCTATTGTGGTGCAAATGGCCGTGACGATGCTGTTGCGCGGCCAGGTTGAAAGCATTGATGTTGTGCGCTCCATCTTTTTTGGCCTGTTAATTACGCCATGGGCCGTCTATTTCCTTTCTGTGGTCGTTGAACAACTTGAAGAGTCGAGGCAGCGACTGTCAAAACTGGTGCAAAAACTCGAAGAGATGCGCGAGCGAGATCTGAAACTCAATGTGCAGCTCAAAGACAATATCGCGCAATTGAACCAGGAAATTGCTGACCGTGTGAAAGCGGAAGACGAACGTCAGACGATGCTTGAGCAGCTCAAAGTTGAGATGCAGGAACGCGAAGAGACGCAAATCCAGCTTGAGCAACAATCTTCATTTTTACGTTCATTCCTCGATGCCTCTCCAGATTTGGTTTTCTATCGTAACGAAGACAAAGAGTTCTCAGGCTGTAACCGTGCGATGGAACTGTTGACCGGTAAGAGTGAGAAGCAGCTGATAAGCCTGAAACCGGAAGATGTCTATTCGCCAGAAGCGGCGCAGAAGGTTATCGAAACCGACGAGAAAGTGTTCCGTCATAATGTGTCGCTGACTTACGAACAATGGCTGGATTACCCGGATGGCCGTAAGGCGTGTTTTGAAATCCGTAAAGTTCCCTACTACGACCGGGTCGGCAAACGCCATGGTTTAATGGGCTTTGGCCGCGACATTACCGAGCGTAAGCGTTACCAGGATGCGCTTGAACGCGCCAGCCGTGATAAAACCACATTCATTTCGACGATCAGCCATGAACTGCGTACGCCGCTAAACGGTATCGTCGGCTTAAGCCGCATACTGCTTGATACTGAGCTTAACCCGGAACAGACCAATTACCTCAAAACGATTCATGTTTCAGCGATAACTCTGGGTAATATTTTCAACGATATCATTGATATGGATAAGCTTGAGCGCCGTAAAGTTCAGCTTGATAACCAGCCGATTGATTTCACCAGTTTCCTTGCTGACCTGGAAAACCTTTCTGGTTTGCAGGCGCAGCAAAAAGGACTGAAGCTGGAAATGAACCCGACATTGCCGCTGCCACATAAAGTGGTGACGGACGGTACGCGCCTGCGCCAGATCCTCTGGAATCTCATCAGCAACGCCGTGAAATTTACGCCAAAAGGCGGCCTGGTTTCGGTGCGCGTGCGTTATGAAGAAGAAAATACCTTACGCTTTGAAGTCCAGGATTCTGGCATTGGCATCCCGCAGGATGAGCAGGACAAAATCTTCGCCATGTACTATCAGGTGAAAGATAGCCACGGTGGTAAACCGGCAACGGGTACCGGGATTGGTTTGGCGGTGTCGCGCCGCCTGGCGAAGAGTATGGGCGGTGATATTACCGTCAGCAGTAAGCCGGGCGAAGGCTCGCTATTTACCTTGACCATTCAGGCTCCTCGCGTGGCGGATGAAATCGAAGACACGCTCGACAATGACGAAATGCCTCTGCCTGCATTGCACGTTCTGCTGGTGGAAGATATTGAACTCAACGTGATTGTTGCGCGTTCGGTGCTGGAGAAACTTGGCAACAGCGTAGATGTTGCGATGACAGGTAAAGAGGCGCTGGAAAAATTCACCCCAGGTGAGTATGACCTGGTGCTTTTAGACATTCAGTTACCTGATATGACTGGGCTGGATATTTCCCGGCAACTGACCACGCGTTATGCGCGTGAAGATTTACCACCGCTGGTGGCATTGACTGCTAACGTATTGAAAGATAAAAAAGAGTATCTGGATGCCGGCATGGACAATGTGCTGAGCAAACCCCTCTCGGTTCCGGCGTTAATGGCGATGATCCAAAAATTCTGGGACAACCAACAGTCAGAGTCTAAGAAGGAGTCTCAAGTGCCTCAAGTTAATAGCGAAAAACAGCAAGCATTGCTCGATATCCCGATGCTTGAGCAGTATATGGAGCTTGTCGGGCCAAAACTGATTACTGATGGGCTGGCGATGTTTGAAAAAATGATGCCGGGCTACCTGAGTGTGCTGGACTCCAACATGACGGCTCGCGACCAGAAAGGGGTTGTGGAAGAGGGGCATAAGATTAAAGGCGCTGCGGGTTCTGTAGGGTTGCGCCATTTGCAGCAAGTTGCCCAGCAAATTCAGTCACCGGATCTACCAGCCTGGTCGGAAAACGTGGGCGAATGGATTGAAGAGTTGAAACAAGAATGGCAGCACGATGTTGACGTTCTGAAAGCTTGGGTTGCAAACGCTCCCAAAAAATGACCCCGGATAAACCGGGGTGCGCGAATTCTGCGCCAACACCAGGGAAAAAGTAGGCTGCGCCGTTGAGTTATAAGTCTTTATCCAAATGGCGCAGCCGATAATCTCGTGTGCTGCTCAGGCATTAAGATAGCAAATCTTAAATAGTTTGTTACATGAAACAGTAAAATGTGTGAAGCATAGCGATCAAATCGTCATAACTAATGATGGAAGTCGCGTGATGAAAAGGAATAGCTGAATGAAGAAGATTGGTGTGGTGCTCAGTGGTTGCGGGGTCTACGACGGAAGCGAAATTCAGGAAGCTGTTATTACCCTGTTAGCAATCGCTCGCTCTGGCGCTGAAGCTGTTTGCTTTGCACCCGACAAACCTCAAGCAGATGTTATTAATCACCTCGCTAATAATGAGTCTTTAGAGCATCGAAATGTGCTTGTTGAGGCGGCTCGAATCACCCGTGGAGTGGTGACGCCATTGGCGCAGGCCGATGCCAGCGAATTGGATGCGCTGATCGTTCCTGGTGGTTTTGGGGCAGCGAAAAACCTGTGCAATTTTGCAAGTCTCGGCAGCGAGTGCGTGGTGGATATTGATTTACGTCGTCTGGCTCGCGATTGCCATGCACAGGGCAAGCCGCTCGGCTTTATCTGTATTGCCCCGGTGATGCTGCCAAAAATTCTCGATGTTCCGGTGCGTTTGACCATCGGCACTGATATTGATACGGCAGAAATTGTTGAAGAGATGGGGGCTGAACATGTTCCATGTCCGGTTGACGACATCGTGGTTGATGAAGAACACAAAGTGGTGACGACGCCTGCTTATATGTTGGCCACACGCATTGATGAAGCGGCATTAGGTATAGAAAAACTGGTGGCTCGCGTTGTGAGTATGATTGCATGAAGAAAGGGCGTGTTGCGCTCTTATCCACCCTCAAGCGTTGGGTACTACGCTGTGCGCTGGCGCTGGTAGGAGTTTGGTTGGCAGGGATAATCCTGTTCAGCTTTATGCCGGTACCGTTTTCGGCAGTCATGGTCGAACGGCAATTCAGCGCCTGGTTCTCAGGTGATTTTGGTTACGTGGCGCATTCAGATTGGGTCAGCATGGACGAAATCTCACCGTGGATGGGGCTTGCAGTTATTGCGGCAGAAGATCAGAAATTCCCGGACCATTGGGGGTTTGATGTTTCCGCGATTGAAAAAGCCATTGCACACAATGAACGCAATGAAAATCGCGTTCGCGGTGCGTCAACGCTTTCCCAGCAAACGGCGAAAAACTTGTTTTTATGGGATGGACGGAGCTATGTTCGCAAAGGCCTGGAGGCGGGAATAACGCTCGGTATGGAAGTGGTGTGGACGAAACGCCGCATTCTCACGGTGTATCTGAATATCGCAGAATTTGGTGACGGAATTTTTGGCGTGGAAGAAGCTTCGCAGCGTTACTTCCATAAACCAGCAAGTCGCCTGACGGCCTCGGAAGCTGCTTTGCTTGCCGCAGTATTACCTAATCCCATTCGCTTTAAAGCGAATGCACCTTCAGGTTATGTTCGGCAGCGCCAGCAATGGATTTTGCGCCAGATGCGCCAGCTGGGTGGCGAATCGTTTATGGCGCAGCATGAGTTGAAGTGAGTTAGACAACTATAAAACCGTTACCGTTGGCACCAGTGGCAAAAGAGTATTACTCCCTTTAGGACAAGCACAAGCAACGATATCCCCCTGAAGAGCTACGGGGATATCGTTGAATGTTTGTAGATGCGGACCCAAGGGGGTGATTGCCCCGACTCCTTTACAAACCTGGCAGGAAGCTTTCATTCCGATCAGTGCAACCGGTAATCCTGCTATGGTGATCGTAGGAACACCTTCAAGTATTTTCCCGCCCGTTGTTGTTGGGCAAGTTTGAGTCATCATTGCTCTCATTGTTTATTCCTGAATTATTTTCTTAGGCATTGGCGGGTGTTGAGTTTTCAGCTGGAGACTCGGCTTCTGGTTCGTCTTCTTCTGCTTCAGGTACTTCAAATGAGCGAATAGCCAGGAAATCCACACTAATTGAGGAGGCCGGATCAACTTTTTGAATATCGTGAACCAGCCAAGTAAAAATTTCCTCTGGGGCGTTATCTGTTGAGGCAGGCATAGGTTTTTGCTGATAAGCACAAACGCTGTATTCCAGAAATTTTTTTGCCCGCCTGAATGCAGGAATATAAATCTTTGGGGCCACTCGCATTCGTGTCTCATTAGGGTTTGTCATCACACTATTAATAAACCAGCGCGCCTGATCTTTAACATCATCCAGCCAACCCCAATTGTTTTTCAGCGTTTCTCTGGCAAGATGATTGTCTGCTATTTTTTTCCGTAATTCGGGGTCTTCTGTCGATAATGTTATGGTGCTCATAATGTCTGCTTTTTCCGCATCTATTCTTTGCAGCTCTGTGCAATACAAATAGTACTGTTGACTAAGCCAGTTAAAATAGCTGTCAAGATGAGCATTTTGGGCATGAGTACTGAGTGTTTGGTAGCCGATGATAGACTGATAGCGTTTTGCCCAGTATTGTGCCGAACGGCCTTCAATGGTGTCGTTCATATAAAAATAATTTGCAACCGTCGCTGATAGCTCGGGCAAAGTTTGATAATCAGGGAAAGGTACGCCAGCCATATATGCGGTACGGTACATTTGATGCAGGGCCACCCTGCATAATTCAGCACTGGGTTTTTGTTCATCAGGCAGTAATCCGCCACCAATATCTTCACTACTTCCGGGTAGCAATATTTCTTGCCAGTTCCCCTTACCCAAAGAATAGATTCCACGCCATGGGCGACGCTCATGCGCAGCAACCAAATGTAGAGCATTGCGCACCATCGAAGGTAAGGGAGTATCCTGGTCGATAGATTTATCTCCCATAAAAAGACTTACGCTTTTTCCTGGAGTACCCAGCAAAGCGACATAATAATCCAACCCATTATTGCTACTAGCAGGGCTATGGCGTGAGCAATCAAAAAAACCAGCAAATATTATATCTACTGGAACTTTGTTATATAAATATTTTACTGGTACATCTTTTGTCACTTCTTTTTGGCAAATATCTTTAAGAAGATCATCGATGAATTTTCGCGCGAGGGTAGCACCAAGATCAAAACCAAAAATGGAGATGGCGATATGTTTAATAGGAAGTGGGGACAGATCAATACTATCTTTGTAAGCTTTTTCAAAGTTATTTTTTGCTGTGTTTACTCGTGTATCTACTCCAGTGAATAATATTTCAGATATGTATTTATTATCTCTTAACCATGGCATGGCTTCTATAGAGGCGCTAGCAAAAATTTTGCCTCCTGCACTTAAGAGCGTTTTCCGCCATTCAGCAGGATTCCAGAGTTTTTTCCATTGTTTATCTAAAACCTCATACCAGTCAAAGGTGAAAATATCTTTTGCTGCATCTTCTACGGCGTCTTTCGGGATGCTTTTAGCTTCATCTAATGCTTTAGACATACTTGTATCCATTACTGTATGAATCTTCGTAGATAATTCATCTTTAAAAGGCGTACCCAATCCGGATAAATAAAATTTAATGTGGCTACTTATGTTAGTATTTACCTTTTCTTCAGGAAAGGCTCTGTAAAGTCGACAAATATTGCTGAGCCTATGATCTACAGCATCTTGCTCTATATTTCGACCTACACCATCAAAGAAGAAACCAATATGCAATGTTCGGCCACATGCATTCATTTGGCTATCTTCATTCTGTTGCGCTTGGTTAGCAGTACCGATTATTTGTTCCTTATTCATTTACACATCTCTATTTTACTTGATTTTTATTGTCTAAATAATTGGGTATTTTCCGCCATGGATGGCTTAACCCTTCTCCCCACCATAAGCGAAGATTATCGCCAGGCAAAAAATAAACATGCAGATAATTTTCATCCCATTTTCGTTCAGGCAAAGTAAGGGTTTTATGGCGCCGCTCAAGGCGCATTCCTTGTAGATACTGGGAGTGAGTCATATCGAGAGTCCAGATAACATCAGCTGTATCACCGCTGATATTGCCACAACAGGTTACGGCACCGCCACCATGAGCAAAAGCATTCCCACCCGCAACACCATTGACGCTAAAACCCAATATTGGTCTGTCCAAATCATTATGAATTACCAGTTGAACACCTCCAGTCGGTGGCCCAAAAAAGACATCCCAGGCAAGGTTCAGACCCCAGATTATTATCAGTAGAATTAACCCTCTGCACATCCAACGGCTCCAGCGCGCCCAAAAGCGATGTAGCGCAGCATCTATTTTTTCTAGTCGGGAAAGTAAATTCATATTTTTGATATCCTTAATATCACTCTGTCCTTTATTTATTTCTTAGTCTTTATTTCGGGCCGTATTTCAAAGGGTGACCATGCATCACGACTCCACCCCAGTTTGACCTGATCATTTGGCAGGAAATGAACATGCAAATTGTCTTCTCCCCATTTTCTTTCCGGCAATGGCAGAGTTTTAAGGCGTTTTTCCAGTCGCATTCCTTGTAAATATTGAGAATGAGTTATATCCAGTGTCCATATAACTTCAGCAGTATCACCTTCAATTGTTCCGCAGCACGTTAATTTTCCACCTCCATGTGCAAAAGCGTTTCCCCCCGCGACACCATTAACGCTAAAACCAAGAATAGGACGATCTATCTCACTATGAATGATCAGTGCAACACCTCCAGTCGGTGGACCAAAAAATACCGACCAGGCAAGATTACCCCCCCAGATGACAACCAGAAGAATTAACCCTCTGCGTAACCAGCGACTCCAGCGAGCCCAGAAACGATTTAATGAAGCATCTATTTTTTCCAGTCGAAAAAGTAGACTCATAGTTAAGTCTCCTGAAGCAGTGCTTCGGTGAGAGTGATATTTCCCGCTGTAACTTTTTCGAGTGCTCGAGTCATATCAGATGATTGAATTTCTTTATTTCCGCCGCTCAAGTAATGCAGGGCGTATATTTTTTTATCAATGGGTCGTGATAACCCCGCTTGTTGAGCTTTGTTGAGCGCCTTATGAACCATTGCACGCTGAATACATGCTGGGAAATGTTTACTCTGTGGTTGTTGTATCCAGATTCTTAACAAGGCGCTGACGTCGGTGTCACCGTTTAATAATTCCCAAAGAGCTTGATCGAGTTCAATGGTTTTGTGGGTCTTATCATATTCGGTGTTTAAAGCTGGTGTTAAAGATAATGGCCACCATTGTTGATCCATATTGGGAACAAACCATTTATCGATCCCGTTAAAAAGAGTCGAATATCCATTTAAATCGTTACGTTGCGATAAATGCTGTAATACATAAGGCGTATAGAATCGCAACAACAGACCTTTATCATCAGGAGATTTTACGATACATCCCCAGGATAATTGCTCTGCCAGTTGTGGTAACGCAAGGCTGGAAATGATGATCCCTCTCAGCGCACCTTGTTTATCCAGAACGTCTGGAATAGTGTCATTCAGGTCAGTAATCTTTATAAGCCATGGACCAACGGATACTAATGATTCAAGTTGTGGGTGAATAAAGAGAGATCTCATTCGGTCACTCGCAGATGCGCATATTTCTCGCAGCACTTTATTTTCAACTAATCCAGCTTCAAATAATGCATACGATGAAGCTGTAGCCTCTTTAGCCATATGGCTGACAATGAGTAATTCAGACAGTATCATTATGTTAGTTTCCACCCACTATTGCCGAATCTTCACGCATTGAATTCATCATGCATTCCAGGCATATATCTTCTTCGAGTTCAGGCCGAACCGTCATATCAGACGATTCGGCCTTATTTTTTCCCAATGTTAATTTTCCCTGAGAAGGCGTGAGTTCATCCGGGAGTTGCCCATTCCATTCAGTACCCTTACCCGGAGAACCCATCCCCATATTTACAATTGCACTGGTTTGGATGCCGCTGGCGTCAATTTTTATAAAGTTACCACCGGCTTGTAGTGTTAACTCACATCCTGCATCAAGTGTGACTTTACTGCCTGCTTTGACGTGATATTCACTGCCATTTACGATCAGCATATTTTCTTCAGTTTTAATATGAAGAGTCTGTGAAACAGTGAGTGAGTAATCTTCTTTAACTAAATCACGTTTTTCGCTTTCAACTCGTAAATGATTTTCGCCTTTGATATGCATCAGCTGATTTTCACCTACCCAGAAAGCATCTCGATTATTGACTATCCGACTCATGTCCTTCTGGGCATGCATCGACAGCAGCTCCTGCCCGGTCTGGTCTTCGAACATCAGTTCGTTGTATCCATTACCCTTATACGTCTGCGAGCGTATCGCCATCCGGGTTTTGGTGCCCGGCAGGTCGCCCGGTGCACGATTGGCGGCGTGATACGTCCGCCCGGTGATAATCGGCTGGTCGGGGTCGCCGTTCAGGAAATCGACAATCACTTCCTGGTCGACGCGTGGAATGGCGATGTTGCCGAAGCCGGTGCCCGCCCACGCCTGCGAGACGCGAACCCAGCACGAGCTTTCTTCGTTGCTTTTGTTGTAGCGGTCCCAGGCAAATTTCACCGTCACCCGCCCGTGCTCGTCGCAGTAGATTTCTTCCCCGGCAGGACCGGTGACAATGCCGATTTGCGGGCCGTCCACCAGCGGTTTCGGTAGCGGCGCCGGGCGCCAGGTCTGGGTGGCCGGAATAACATAAAAGCGGTTGGTGAGCGTGGTGCCCTGGCCGGCGCTGCCGATTTGCGCCTGCGGCTGGCTGCCGGTCATCTCGCTCGACACCACCTGCCACGGGCTGTTTAAATCCTCTCGCGGATGGTCGGTGAGGGTGAACCAGCGTCCCGGCTGTAACTGCGGGCAATTACTGGTACCGCTGGCAAAATCGACGTTATTGCGCCAGCCGTCCATCTGATATTTCGCAAAATCGGCACCGTGCTGTTCATCCTTGAAGCGCCCCGGATAGTCAAAAATTTCATAGTCCGGGCGCTGATAAGACAGGTCTGCGCCTTCTTCCTGGTACTGCGCCTGCCAGCCGGGGGCGGTGAAGGTGTAGTCCTGGGTAGTGACTTTTGCCGGGCGGATTTGCGCGCTGCGGCAGAAAGTGTTGATGCAGTAAGTGGACGATTCAGAGGCGGCATTCGGGTTATACGGAAACGCCCCGAGGCCGCGCAGGTTGCAGCGGTCATCGGTGAAAGTCAGTTTCTGGTCACGGTCGTCGAGATATTCATCCTCGAAGAAAAAAATCCCCTCTTCGGCGGCGAGGCGGGCGATGAAATCGTAATCCGACTCCATAAACTGCACGCAGAATTCCCGCGCCGGATGCGGGCGGCGAAACAGCGCGTCATGCGTGCGGATACGCATTTCTTTGAGCAACTTTGCGAAGATGTACTGGATGTCGTAATTCTGAAAACTGCGGCAGTTCTGACGCTGGGAGCTGCGCCAGAACTCGGGGCGTACCGTCATGCGGTAGAGTGTCTGATGTTTGCCGCTGTCGCCCTGCTCGCAGAAGGTGACCAGGCCACGCACCCGACGCTTAATCACGTCGCCCTGCCAGATGGTGAGAACCCCGTATTCATCGAGGATTTTTTGAAAGCCAATCGCCGGGTCATTACAGGCGACGGTGATCTCCAGGCTGAACAGAGAAGAAAGGGATTGTTTAAGCTTAAAGTTCACCACCGCGAAGGTGTCCGCAGGAGTGCGCCCCGCGATGAAGGTAAAGCGGGTGCCGTCTGAGGCCATAATATAAATCCTTTTATCATCACACCATTGATACATCGTTTTTATCTGAATAAAAATAGATGCAAGTATATTGGTGTGCTGAGTATTGATAGGCTTTTAAATTTAAGCAACGATAAGATATGTTTGTAATAAGATTAATTCGCGGGGTATTTGGGAGGTGAATATAAACTATAGGATTGATAGTTTTTATATGTAAAATTAAAAGAGGAGGCTGACAATCAACCTATTAAATATAATAAGTTGATTGTGTTAATTAGCGTGGCTGTATAAACATTTAAGTATTTCTAAGGATAAATATCAAAATACGTAATAAGTTAATCTTCGTCAAAACCTGCATTGAACAGCGCGATAACAGCGTTCAATGCTTGTTCTTCTTCAGGCCCGGTGACTTCAATTTCAATGTGGCCACCTTTGGCTGAATCCAGCATCAGTAGTGCAATCACACTATTAGCTTCGGCTTCGGTGCCAGCCTCGTTACGCAATATCACTTCGGCATCAAAACTTTGCACAAGTTCGAATAGTTTCATAGCCGGGCGCGCATGCATGCCCAGCTTATTGGTGATCTCAACGGTTTGTTTTACGGTCATGGTTTGCGTTTTTCCAGCGTACGGTGACGGGACTGCACGTTTTTCCCACGTGAGCGGAAATAGTCTGCCAACTGCTCTGCAATATAAACCGAACGGTGTTTACCGCCAGTACAACCAATCGCTACAGTCAAATAGCTGCGGTTGTTGGTTTCCAGCATCGGTAACCAAAGCTCAAGATAGCTACGCGTCTGGTAGATAAAGTTGTGTACTTCGGTATGACGATCAAGGAACGCTGCAACAGGCCTGTCGAGACCCGTCATTGGACGCAGTTTTGGATCCCAGTGCGGGTTTGGCAGGAAGCGCACGTCAAACACGTAATCTGCATCAATCGGAATGCCGTGTTTAAAGCCGAAGGATTCGAAGACCATCGTCAATTCACGTTCACGTTTGCCGAGCAGACGAGTCCGCAGCATTTCCGCGAGTTCATGCACCGACATTTCAGAGGTGTCGATGATTAAATCGGCTCTGGATTTCAACGGTTCCAGCAGATCGCTTTCTTCATCAATCGCACTCTCCAGCGACAAGTTTTTACTGGAAAGCGGGTGTAAACGACGTGTGTCGCTATAACGACGAATCAGCGTGTTGCGATCGGCATCGAGGAACAGCAATTGTGGAGAAAATGAATCAGGTAGATTGGTCATCGCCTGTTCAAAAATTTCCGGGTTTTCCGGCATGTTACGCACGTCGATGCTGACTGCCGCAGAAATCTGTCGCTCTGCGAGAGTTTTGGCAAGATCAGGCAACAGCACCACTGGCAGGTTATCTACACAGTAGAATCCCATATCTTCTAGTGCACGCAAGGCTACAGACTTCCCTGAACCAGAGCGGCCGCTGACAATCATCAGCACCATTTTATCACTCCCCCAACTTCTCTTGCTGTGGCACGCACATGACCGCAGCCAGATTATTCACTTTCACTACCATGTTCGGTTTCGGTAATGATCTGATAAAGCTCTTCATCGCTCTGCGCTGAACGCAGGCGTCGGCAAATCGTTTTGTCCGCGAGACGTTTTGCTACCAAAGACAAAGTGTGCAAATGTGTTTTTGTCTGATCGGCCGGAACAAGTAGCGCAAACATCAGGTCGACCGGCTGATTATCAATAGCATCAAACGCGATAGGGGTTTCCAGTTTAATAAACACCCCTACGGCGCGGGTGGTATCTTCTTCCAGTTTTCCGTGAGGAATGGCGATACCATTGCCGATACCGGTACTACCCATTCGCTCACGCGTCAGTACCGCCTCAAAAACGACTTGAGGTGGCAGACCGAGCTGTTTCGCCGCGAGTTCACTGATAATTTCCAGCGCACGCTTCTTACTTTGGCAATGTACATTGCTACGGGTACATTCTTTGTTCAGGACATTACTAAGTTGTAGAGCAGAATCGTTGTTCATCATAAGTTCACCTAAGCACTCTGTTGTGGCAACGGCCCGTTACTTCCGTAACGAGCCGTGAATGCCAAAACCGTTGCCTGGATTATCAGTGTTGTTTTAGTTTATCTTTATGTTTGGTTAGCTGGCGCGCCAGTTTATCAATCAGACCGTCAATCGCCGCATACATATCCTGCCCTTCAGCGCTGGCATGTATTTCACCACCATTGATATGAAGTGTTGCGTCGGCAATATGCGTGACTTTTTCCACTTTTAACACAATATAGACTTGGTTAATCCTATCGAAGTACTGCTCCAGTTTGGCAAACTTCGTGCTCACAAAATCGCGCAGTGCGTCAGTGATTTCGACGTTTTGTCCTGTAATGTTGAGCTGCATAGTGTCTTCCTTATCGGTTAAGTCACACCAGTTGTTTACGCTGGTTTGACGGTGGTATGGATAAAGACTCTCGGTACTTCGCAACAGTGCGGCGTGCCACCATGATCCCCTGATCCGATAGCATAGTCGTTAACTTGCTATCACTCAGCGGTTTCGCAGGGTTTTCCGCAGCAATTAACTTCTTCACCAAAGCCCGAATAGCCGTGGACGAGGCTTCACCACCGCCCTCGGTATTGACATGACTTGAGAAGAAATACTTCAATTCAAAAATGCCTCGCGGACTGTGCAAATACTTTTGCGTGGTCACGCGGGAAATGGTGGATTCGTGCATTTCGACCACTTGGGCGATATCAGCAAGAACCATCGGTTTCATATGCTCTGCACCGAACTCAAAAAAGCCTTGCTGCTGTTCAACGATGCAGCGGCTAACCCGCAGCAAGGTATCATTGCGGCTTTCAAGGCTTTTGATCAGCCACTTCGCTTCTTGCAGGTTACTGCGAATAAATTGTGAGTCGCTGTCATTGCGGGCATTGGTGCCCATAGCAGCGTACTGTTGATTTATTTTTAGACGTGGGATGCTGTCGGCGTTGAGTTCTACCGTCCAGCGGCCCTGAGTTTTTTTGACCAACACATCAGGGATTACATACTCTGGTTCGCTGGTCTGAATGGACTGGCCCGGACGCGGATCAAGCGACTGAATCAGGCACATCGCCTCTTTCAGCACTTCTTCTTTCAGACGCGTGACGCGCATCAGGCTGCGGAAATCATGGTTGGCGAGCAAGTCGAGATGTTCGCTGACAATCAGGCGAGCTTCGGTTAGCCAGGGTGTTTCTCGCGCGAATTGTGAAAGCTGTATCAGGAGGCAATCACGAAGGTCGCGTGCGGCGACGCCGACAGGATCGAAGCGTTGCACGCGTTTGAGCACCGCTTCCACTTCGTCGAGGGTGATTTCTTCATCGCCCATGCTTTCGAGAATTTCATCCAGCGAAACGGTCAGATAGCCCATTTCGTCAACGGCATCAACAATAGACGTTGCAATCGCGGTGTCGGTATCAGAAAACGGGGTGAGATCGACCTGCCACATCAGGTAATCCTGGAGTGACTGGGTAGTTTCTCCCTGATAAACCGGTAACTCGTCGTCTATATAGTCAGTTCCGGTTCCCGATGGCGTACCTGCGGTGTAAATTTCGTCCCAGCTGGTATCCAACGGTAACTCGTCGGGCATCTCTTTTTGTTCGAGTGCCTCACGAGTATCTAACGCTTCATTTTCACGAACTTCCTGAGTTTCAATTTCTTCATGCAGATCGGTTTGCTCAAGCAGCGGGTTACTTTCCAGTGCTTGCTGAAGTTCCTGCTGTAATTCTAACGTCGACAGCTGCAACAGACGAATTGCCTGCTGTAACTGTGGCGTCATAGCAAGTTGTTGGCTGAGCCGTAATTGCAAACCTTGCTTCATATTCAGAGCGAACTTCCTCAGGTGTAATCGTTAATTATTCCTACCCTATCAGAGTCTGAACTCTTCGCCCAGATACACGCGTTTAACATGCTCGTCTTCCAGGATCTCAGCTGGCGTGCCGTGGGCGATTAAATGGCCCTGGCTTACGATGTAAGCGCGTTCACATACGGCTAACGTTTCGCGTACGTTATGGTCAGTTATCAGCACCCCAAGCCCGCTGTCGCGTAAATGCTCGATGATTCGCTTGATGTCGATAACGGAAATTGGGTCAACACCTGCAAAAGGTTCATCCAAAAGAATAAATTTTGGATTTGCAGCCAATGCGCGAGCAATTTCAACACGGCGACGCTCACCACCGGACAAAGATTGCCCGAGGCTATTACGCAAATGCTCAATGTGGAACTCTTCCATTAGCTCATTGGCGCGGTCTTCACGCTGCTCGGTAGAAAGATCATCACGGATTTGCAGCACGGCCATTAAGTTATCGAACACGCTTAAACGGCGGAAAATAGACGCTTCTTGAGGCAAGTACCCAATACCACGTCGTGCACGTGCATGAAGCGGCAGCAGGCTGATGTCTTCATCATCAATAATAATGTTGCCCGCATCACGCGGAACAATACCGACCACCATATAAAAAGTGGTGGTTTTCCCTGCACCGTTAGGGCCGAGCAAACCGACAATCTCACCTGATTTAACGGTCAGACTAACGTCTTCTACAACGCGGCGGCCTTTGTAGGCTTTAGCGAGATTTTTTGCAATTAAAGTAGCCATAACGAATTAGTTACTCTTTTTCTGCGCAGGGGCGGGTGCCGGAGCCTTGCCGTCTTTTTTCTGCAACTGAGAAGGAACCAGAACGGTCGTAACACGTTTACCTTTTTCGCTAAAGGCCTGCATTTTCTGCTCTTTAACGAGGTAAGTAATTTTGTCGCCTTTAATATTGCTATCGACCTGCTCCAGATAGGCATTGCCGGTCAGCACGACAAAATCGTTTTGCAGCTCATAGTGCATAGTCGATGAGTGGCCGCTAACGGGTTTGCCGCTATCTTGCATCTGATAGAAAGTGGCTGGATTACCGTAGCCATCAATCACTTCTTTACCTTGCTCGCCGCCGGGGCGTGTGACAACGACTTTATCGGCATTAATCTTGATACTACCTTGCGTCACAACCACATTGCCGGTGAAGGTGACGACGTTGCCTTGCATATCCAGCGACTGTTGGTCAGATTCAATGTGAATCGGCTGATCGGTATCACCGGTCAGCGCAAATGCCGAAAAACTGGCGGCTAAAAGCGTACTGGTCAGTACTAAATTACGGCTGAGTTTGTTTATTCTGGATTTCATAAGATGTTCTAACCTTTTCAATCAGCTCGGCATTTTTGCTGCGTAAATTACCACGCATTTTGAGGCCGGTGGAGTTAAAGCTGGTTCCGTACAAGGTTACCTGGTCATCAGAGGCAACATCCTGAGTGACTAAATTAACCTGCGCATTATCCGTGGTAATTTTGCGTAGCTGCGAATCTGGCGTCAGAGCTGTAAGCACCACATTCCCATACAGATACAGCATCCGATCGTTAGTAAGTTTGGCGCGATCTGCTCGTAATGACCAGGTGGCGACTTTGTTTTCGTCGTATTGCGTCATCACCGGATTGGTGAACCACGAAACGGCGGTTTCGGAAAAATATTCAACGTGCTCAGCAACCAGTCGGTAATTTAAAGCCCCTTCAGGACTGTAGGCGAGAGTCGTGGAATGTTCACTTTTATAGGTTGGTTCATTCGTGTTCACTGTTGGAGGCGCAACGGCATCTTTGTCTACCAGATTCACACCGATCAAAATCAGCACCAGCAATGAAAGCAGGATGATAACCCAACGTCTGGTCTTACTCATATAGATAGCCCTTTGGCCTCATCAAGCTTACCTTGTGCCAGTAACAGCAAGTCGCAGACTTCGCGCACTGCTCCACGGCCGCCAGCAATACGCGTCACGTAGTCGGCACGAGGAATGAGTAAAGGATGTGCATCCGATACCGCAACGCTCAAACCGACTTTTGCCATCACAGGCCAGTCGATTAAATCATCACCCACATAAGCCACGTGTTCAGCTGGGATTGCGAGCTTATCTAAAAGATCCTGAAAAGCCACAAGCTTATCGGACTGACCTTGATAGAGATGCTTGATACCCAGCGTTTCACAGCGGTCTTCAAGCAATTTTGCTTTACGACCGGTAATAATCGCGACGTTTATATCTGATGTCAGTGCACAGCGAATACCATAGCCATCACGCACATTGAATGCTTTCAGCTCTTCGCCACTGTTGCCCATATAAATCAGGCCATCAGACATCACACCGTCAACGTCTAAAATGAGCAGGCGCACATTAGCGGCCCGCTCCATAACGCGCGCACTTACCGGCCCATAACAAGTGGCAAGAGACGCTTCATGGTTACTCATTAAGGCTAATCCTTTGTTAAACCACGCCTGCGCGTAGCATGTCATGCATATGTACCACACCGAGTAGTTGGTCGCCATCTGCAACCAATACCGAGGTAATATGGCGAGACTGCATCAAATTCAATGCATCAACCGCCAGGACTGTTGGGCGAACGCGAATTCCGCCGACGGTCATGACATCTGCGATATTCAGGGTGTGGAGATCTACGCCCATATCAAAGACACGACGTAAGTCACCATCCGTGAAGATCCCTTCGATTTTCATCAGGTCATCACAGATTACGGTCATCCCCATATTTTTACGCGTTATTTCCAGCAGTGCATCACGCAATGAAGCATCTTTACTGACATGCGGTATTTCATCGCCGCTGTGCATGATGTCGCTGACACGTAATAACAGTTTACGACCCAATGCGCCGCCTGGGTGAGAAAGTGCAAAATCTTCTGCGGTAAAGCCGCGGGCTTTGAGCATCGCAACAGCAAGTGCGTCACCCATGACCAATGTGGCAGTGGTGCTTGATGTCGGAGCCAGGCCCAGCGGGCAGGCTTCTTGTGGCACTTTCACGCACAGATGGATATCCGCCGCTTTGCCCATCGAACTTTCGGGACGGCTGGTGATGCAAATGAGTGGCACCTGCAAGCGTTTGAGAACGGGGATCAGCGCCAGAATTTCGTTCGACTCGCCAGAGTTTGAAATAGCGATGACAATATCTTGCGCGCTCACCATGCCGAGATCGCCGTGACTGGCTTCACCAGGATGGACGAAGAACGAAGGTGTGCCGGTACTGGCAAACGTCGCGGCCATCTTTTTACCGATGTGCCCTGACTTGCCCATGCCCATAACGACCACTTTGCCCTGGCAATAGAACATTCTTTCACAGGCTTGCGTGAAATCTGAATTGATGTATTGCTCGAGCTGATCCAGGCCTTCACGTTCGATCTTCAGGACATCTCTGCCTGCTTGTTGAAAGTCAAAACCCGGTTGTAAATTAATCTGTGACATAATTTCCGTTCCGTTTTACCCAACGACCGGTGATGCAAGTAACCACAGCACCGCAATCCATACGAAGAAGCTACATGTTAACAGAGCACCAGCAGTCTTGCCGATAGAGCGACGCTTACGCCAGCAAAGTACGGCGAAAATGGCACTAACAATCAACATGACCCAATAGTCCCGAGCAAAAGCGAGCGGGTCTATTTCGCCTGGCGCGATTAACGCCGGAATGCCCAGCACCAGAACAATATTGAAAATATTCGAGCCAATGATATTACCAATCGCAATATCATCTTCACCTTTACGGGCTCCTGCGATCGTCGTGGCTAACTCTGGCAGGCTCGTGCCGACCGAAATAATCGTCAGGCCAATCACTAATTCGCTCACACCAAAGTAATGAGCCAGCACGCTGGCGTTATCGATAACCATGCGTGTCGCCATCGGCATAATGATTAGGGCGACGGCCAGCCATAAAAACGCAACAGGGCGATTACCTTCTCTGGGAAGTTCTGCCAGTTGCTCGCGCGTTAAATTGTCAGAGCCTTCATGCCCGGCGAGGCGTGCTATTTTAATGGTAAACAGCAGATACGCTATCGCTACAGCAATCAAAATTAAGCCATCGACGCGGCTTAACTGATTATCAAAAAGCAGCCAGCCAATAATTGCACTGACGATTAACATTAGGGGCAATTCGCGACGAAGAATATCGGAATTCACGGTAAATGGGTGTAAAAGCGCCGCTAAGCCGAGAATCAGCAGAATATTGGTGATATTCGAACCCAGTGCTGTCCCCACCGCCAGATTCAATTGACCATGAAGGGCGGCAGAGCTTGCGACGAGAAGTTCAGGCAACGAAGTCCCGATGCTGACGACTGTTAAACCGATAAGCAGTGGTGGAACCCCAAAACTACGGCAAAGAATGGACGCGGCAAACACCAGCCGGTCGGCGCCATAGACGACCAAAAGCAAACCAATGATTAACAGAGCTGTAGCTAACAGCATTCAAAATCCTTTATTCAGGTATAATCGCCGGTCTTGTGCTGTGAAAGTACCGGCAGAGCGTACAGATCTGTAGGGTTGAGCATAATTCTTAATTCTGACTTTATGCGGCAGAAAAGTAAAACAAATGCCAGTTTTCGCTAATCGGGACGGGTAATATTCTGTAAAAATGATGGGTTGGAACTGAGTTTCCGTTCAATGCCTCGTCCGTGAACTTGATAAAAGGAAAGATGATGAGCCAGGCGCAGACGAATCTGGTCGAAATTCGCGGTGTTAGTTTTACCCGCGGCAGTCGGCGCATCTTTGACAATATTTCACTGAACGTGCCGCGTGGCAAGATTACCGCCATAATGGGGCCTTCAGGTATTGGTAAAACAACACTACTACGGTTGATCGGTGGACAAATTCAGCCCGACAGCGGTGAAATCCTGTTTGACGGTGAAAATGTACCCGCGATGTCGCGCTCACGTTTATACACTGTTCGCAAACGCATGAGTATGCTGTTTCAATCCGGCGCGCTGTTTACCGATCTCAATGTCTTTGAAAATGTTGCATATCCTCTTCGGGAGCACCGCCGCTTACCGGAAGAGTTGCTGCGTAGCACCGTGATGATGAAGCTTGAAGCGGTTGGATTACGTGGAGCCGCTAAACTGATGCCTAACGAGCTGTCTGGCGGTATGGCCCGACGGGCAGCACTTGCCCGTGCCATCGCACTCGAACCCGATTTGATTATGTTTGATGAGCCATTCGTTGGCCAGGACCCTATTACTATGGGGGTATTGGTAAAACTGATTTCAGAATTAAACAGTGCGTTGGGTGTGACCTGTATTGTAGTTTCCCACGACGTGCCTGAAGTGCTTAGCATTGCCGATTATGCCTATATTGCGGCGGATCAGCACATAGTAGCCGAAGGGACTCCAACAGCTTTGCGTGAAAATAGCGATCCACGTGTACGTCAATTCCTCGATGGTATTGCCGATGGACCTGTACCGTTCCGTTATCCGGCAGCGGATTATCGGGATGACTTATTATCAGAAACAGGGAGTTAAGTTGCTCATGCTCTTTAATGCACTGGCATCGTTCGGGCGGCGGGGATTGAAAACCTGCGCGTCATTTGGTCGGGCCGGGATAATGCTTGTTAATGCGGTGGTGGGGAAACCGGAATTCCGCAAACATGCGCCATTACTCATTCGCCAGATTTACAATGTAGGCGTTTTGTCGCTGCTAATCATCATTGTGTCAGGCCTATTCATCGGCATGGTTCTTGGTCTGCAAGGTTATTTAGTTCTGACAACTTATAGTGCGGAATCAAGTCTCGGCATGTTGGTCGCATTGTCGCTACTGCGTGAACTTGGGCCTGTTGTTGCAGCTCTTTTATTTGCCGGGCGCGCAGGTTCAGCGTTGACTGCGGAAATTGGCCTGATGAAAGCGACAGAGCAACTCTCGAGTATGGAGATGATGGCGGTTGACCCGGTGCGTCGCGTCGTTTCACCTCGATTTTGGGCCGGTGTCATTTCGTTGCCACTGCTGACGCTTATCTTTGTCGCTGTGGGTATCTGGGGTGGCGCATTGGTTGGCGTTAACTGGAAGGGAATTGATGCAGGGTTCTTCTGGTCTGCGATGCAAAATGCCGTCAACTGGCGTACCGATCTGGTTAACTGTGTCATCAAGAGTGTGGTGTTCGCGATAACAGTGACCTGGATTGCATTATTCAATGGCTACGATGCCATTCCTACGTCCGCAGGGATTAGCCGGGCAACAACACGTACCGTTGTGCATGCCTCACTGGCCGTTTTAGGTCTGGATTTTGTGCTCACAGCACTGATGTTTGGGAATTAAGTTCATGCAAACTAAGAAATTTGAAACTGGGGTTGGCGCATTTTTAATTATCGCATTGGCTGCCATCGTCTTCTTGTGCCTGAAAGTGGCAAATGTCACTTCGCTACGCAGTGAGCCAACATACCGGGTCTATGCGACTTTCGATAATATCGGTAGCCTGAAAACGGGTTCTCCGCTGCGCCTGGGCGGTGTGGTGATTGGCCGCGTTGACGATATTACACTTGATCCGAAAACGTACTTACCTCGCGTCACCATGGATATCGAAACACGCTATGACCGCATCCCGGACACCAGCTCGCTGGCGATCCGCACCTCGGGTTTACTGGGTGAGCAATATCTTGCCCTAAACCTCGGTTTTGATGACCCTGAGCTTGGGTCATCTATCCTTAAAGAAGGTGGCACGATTCAGGACACTAAATCAGCGCTGGTACTGGAGGACCTGATTGGTCAGTTCCTGTATAAGAGCGGCAATGGTGATAATAAGAATTCAGGGGATACCCCTTCGCAGAATTCAGAGAATAATAGCGCAGAGCCACAGCCTGGCACGACGCACTAATCTAAGAGGACGAGTGTTATGTTTAAACGACTTATTATGATTGCTATGTTGGTTGTCGCACCACTGGCGCATGCCGTGGATCAGAGCAATCCTTACAAGCTGATGGGCGAAGCGGCGCAAAAAACGTTTGATCGTCTCAAAAACGAACAACCTAAAATCCGTCAAAATCCTGACTATCTGCGCGAGATCGTGGGTCAGGAGCTTCTGCCGTATGTGCAGGTTAAATACGCAGGTGCGCTGGTATTAGGTCGTTACTATAAAGATGCAACGCCTGCGCAGCGTGAGGCCTATTTCAAAGCATTTGAAGAGTATCTGAAACAGGCTTACGGTCAGGCACTTGCTATGTATAACGGGCAATCTTATCAAATCGCCCCAGAGCAACCGCTGGGTAATGCCACCATTATTGCTATTCGCGTCACTATCATTGACCCGAATGGGCGTCCACCGGTGCGTCTTGATTTCCAGTGGCGTAAGAACAGCCAGACAGGCAACTGGCAGGCTTACGATATGATTGCTGAAGGTGTAAGCATGATCACCACCAAGCAAAATGAGTGGAGCGATATCCTACGCACCAAAGGGATTGAAGGTTTGACGGCTCAACTGCAATCAATCTCTAAACTGCCAATCACTCTGGAAAATAAAAAGTAATGGCCGACGAGCTTAGCTGGCAGTGTGAATCTGAAACCTTGCATCTGACAGGTGAGTTGGACAGCGATACCGTGGGGCCGTTATGGCGTCAGCGTGAGCAAATCATGGCGGGTATCAAGGTTTTGAATCTTTCAGGCCTTTCGCGCGTAGATACCTCAGGTTTAGCGCTGCTGATTCATCTTGTGGCCTTTGCTCGACGCCAAAATGTGGAGGTTGAGCTTCAGGGTGCAAGCGATAACCTTCAGACTTTGACCAAACTTTATAACCTACCTGAAGACATCCTTCCTGCTTTTGCAGGCTAGTGTTTTCATAGCGTTACTATCATTGCCCCTGATCTAATTAGATCAGGGGCTTTTTGCTTATTTAAGCCAGCGCCACTTTCCTCTAAGATGTGTGGCTTGTTTCATTAATCGACGAATTATATCCCATGGAAAATCATGAAATTCAGACAGTGCTGATGAACGCACTGCCCCTACAGGAAGTCCACGTCTCAGGCGATGGCAGCCATTTTCAGGTGATTGCGGTGGGTGAGTTATTCGCCGAGTTAAGTCGCGTGAAGAAGCAACAAACAGTTTATGCGCCATTGATGGAACTGATTGCAGATAACCGTATTCATGCGGTTTCCATCAAGACCTATACTCCGCAAGAGTGGGATCGCGATCGTAAACTTAATGGTTTTTGAGCAATTCGCCACGGCGGGTTGTAACGATTTGAATTTAATAGAGAGCAGTTTCAATGGATAAATTTCGAGTTCACGGGCCAACCCGACTGAGTGGTGAAGTGACGATCTCCGGGGCGAAGAATGCCGCTCTGCCGATCCTCTTTGCCGCTCTATTGGCCGAAGAGCCAGTTGAGATTCAAAACGTTCCAAAACTGAAAGACATTGATACCACAATGAAGCTGTTAAGCCAGTTGGGTACCAAAGTTGAACGTAACGGTTCAGTGTGGATCGACGCCAGTGAAGTTAATATTTTCTGTGCGCCGTACGACCTGGTGAAAACCATGCGTGCTTCTATCTGGGCGCTTGGGCCGTTGGTTGCACGTTTTGGCCAGGGTCAGGTTTCTTTACCTGGTGGCTGTGCAATCGGCGCACGTCCAGTCGATTTGCACATTACAGGTCTTGAACAGCTTGGTGCGGAAATCAAACTGGAAGAAGGCTACGTTAAAGCTTCCGTTAATGGCCGTCTGAAAGGCGCGCATATCGTGATGGATAAAGTAAGCGTTGGCGCTACTGTTACCATCATGAGTGCTGCAACGCTTGCTGAAGGCACCACCATCATCGAAAACGCTGCCCGCGAACCGGAAATCGTTGATACGGCGAACTTCCTGAATACTCTGGGTGCGAAAATCACCGGTGCAGGTACTGACCGCATTACTATCCAGGGCGTTGAACGCCTCGGTGGCGGTGTTTATCGCGTCGTGCCTGACCGTATTGAAACCGGGACTTTCCTGGTTGCTGCGGCCATTTCTGGTGGCAAAATTGTTTGCCGTAATGCTCAACCAGACACGCTTGATGCCGTGCTGGCGAAACTACGCGAATCTGGCGCTGATGTAGAAGTTGGCGAAGACTGGGTGAGCCTGGATATGCACGGCAAACGTCCAAAAGGCGTGACAATCCGTACTGCGCCACACCCTGGTTTCCCAACCGATATGCAGGCTCAGTTTACCCTGTTGAACCTGGTGGCTGAAGGTACGGGCGTTATCACTGAAACCATCTTTGAAAATCGTTTCATGCATGTTCCTGAGCTTATCCGTATGGGCGCTCATGCAGAAATCGAGAGCAATACCGTGATTTGCCACGGCGTTGAAAAACTGTCTGGTGCGCAAGTGATGGCAACAGATCTGCGTGCTTCGGCAAGCCTGGTTCTGGCGGGTTGTATCGCCGAAGGAACGACAGTTGTTGACCGTATTTACCACATCGATCGTGGCTACGAGCGCATTGAAGATAAACTTCAAGCGTTAGGTGCGCAGATTGAACGCGTGAAAGGTAGTGGCAGCGGCGAATAAATTTTTCTGCTGATACTCAAAAGAGAAAACCGGGCTTGCCCGGTTTTTTTATCGTTTACGCATCAAACAAGCTCGATCAATAAACTGATCGGTTTGCGGATCGTAATAACGAGAGGGCCAAATTACCCACGGCGAAATATCTAACGCTTGTGCGATGATTAACTCACCTTTGGGCCAGGGGCGCGTCAACGCGTTAGCCAGCGTCGATGAACTCAGGCCTGCTTTCCTTGATTCAGCTGCCAGAGATGTTCCCCGTTTACGTAACCCTGCGATGATGTCTGCTGGGTGCCAGTCAGAATTTTTACTTTCCATGTTTCTCCCTGAAACCGCTTCGTTTTACCGGTTTACTCAAGAGCATTTATAACATGACAATCATCCAAAAGATTCCAATAAATAACGTAAAAAATTAAATCTGCGTGAGCCCACACAAAGTGAATGAAAATCAATGAAAACAGATTGCTATGAGGCGAGCGAGCGAGGTGGTGGATAAATTTATTGGAAACTTAACGCGCCATTAAAATGGCGCGCCAGGAAGTTTAACGGTCGCGTTGAACAGCCATATGAGCAAGAGCAATTAAAGCCTCTTTATGCTCACTTTCTGGAAGAACGGCTAAAGCCGCAATCGCTTTATCCGCTTCTTGCTCTGCGCGTAATTGAGTCCACTCGAGAGAACCACAGGCCGCCATCGCATCCAGTACGGGTTGAAGTAAATGACGCCCGTTGCCTTGCTCAATGGCTTCACGAATCATTTTTTCTTGCTCTGCATTACCGTTACGCATTGCATGCAGCAACGGAAGAGTCGGTTTGCCTTCATTCAGGTCATCACCAACATTCTTGCCCAGCGTTTGCCCGTCTGCACTGTAGTCAAGCAGGTCATCAATCAGCTGGAAAGCGGTTCCCAGATAACGACCATAGTCTTGCAATGCTTTCTCTTGCTCTTCAGTGGCATCGGCCAAAATACCGGAACATTGCGCGGCTGCTTCAAACAAACGTGCCGTTTTGCTGTAAATCACCCGCATGTAACTTTCTTCTGTAATATCGGGGTCATTGCAGTTCATCAATTGCAGAACTTCACCTTCGGCAATCACGTTTACCGCTTCGGACATGACCTCAAGTACCTTGAGCGAGCCGAGTTGCGTCATCATCTGGAAGGCTCGGGTATAAATAAAATCACCTACCAATACGCTGGCAGCGTTGCCAAATGCGGCATTGGCTGTAGCCTTTCCGCGGCGCATGTCTGATTCATCCACCACATCATCATGCAGCAGCGTTGCGGTATGGATAAACTCAATGAGCGCAGCAATATTAACATGCGCGTTGCCCTGATAACCCAGCGCGCGAGCAGCAAGAACGGCGATCATTGGACGGATACGTTTACCACCGCCACTGACGATGTAATACCCTAACTGATTGATCAATTGGACATCTGAGTTCAACTGCTCAAGGATGACCGCATTGACTCCCGCCATATCTTGCGCGGTTAACTCATTAATTTTTTCTAAATTCATCGCAAAAGTCTGGCTTAAAGTCCTGTTTACCACATGTCTTTACGGAATCACGTGAGGGTAGAGGAGTAATAATGTAGTACAGATTGTACTGAAAAAACGAGGCAGATAAACGGCTGGTGTGATGTTGCGTTTTTTTTCTACCATGTTTCATGACAGGGCTTGTCAAAGGCTCTCGTTTTGCGTAATATTCGCGCCCTATTGTGAATATTTATAGCGCCACCTGAAACATACGTAAGGTGCGTGCGGAAAGCGGAGTTTTATATGTACGCGGTTTTCCAAAGTGGTGGTAAACAACACCGAGTAAGCGAAGGTCAAACCATTCGCCTGGAAAAGCTGGACATCGCAACTGGCGAAGCAGTTGAGTTCGCAGAAGTTCTGATGATCGCTAATGGTGAAGAAATCAAAATCGGCGTTCCTTTCGTCGATGGCGGCGTAGTTAAAGCTGAAATTGTTGCTCATGGTCGTGGCGAGAAAATTAAGATTGTTAAGTTTCGTCGTCGTAAACACTACCGTAAGCAGCAGGGTCATCGTCAGTGGTTCACTGATGTGAAAATCACCGGCATCAGCGCTTAATACAGGGGAGCATATTAAATGGCACATAAAAAGGCTGGCGGCTCTACTCGTAACGGTCGCGATTCCGAAGCTAAACGTCTGGGCGTAAAACGTTTCGGCGGTGAAGCAGTTCTGGCAGGCAGCATTATCGTTCGTCAACGTGGTACTAAATTCCACGCTGGCACCAACGTAGGTTGCGGCAAAGATCATACTCTGTTCGCTTTGACTGACGGTAAAGTTAAGTTCGAAGTTAAAGGTCCGAAAAACCGTAAATTCATCAGCATCGTTGCTGAATAAGTTTTTCGCGTCCCGGTAACGGATAAAAGCCCCGCAACACGTTGCGGGGCTTTTTACATTCTGCGACCGGTAAATCAATGAAGTATATTCTTCAGATTTCGGGTTGCAGGAATAGATAATGAAACAGCAGGCAGGCATTGGCATTCTGTTGGCACTGACTACAGCAATATGCTGGGGTGCTTTGCCAATCGCGATGAAACAAGTCCTGACGGTAATGGAACCGCCGACAGTCGTTTTTTATCGCTTCCTGATGGCAAGTTTGGGTTTAGGTACCATTCTCGCTATACGCGGGAAATTACCGCCCTTGCGCCTGTTCCGAAAACCACGTTGGTTGGTATTACTTGCCATCGCAACGGGGGGATTGTTCGGTAACTTCTTGCTGTTTAGTTCGTCTTTGCAGTACTTGAGTCCAACGGCATCTCAGGTTATTGGCCAGCTTTCCCCAGTGGGAATGATGGTGGCAAGTGTGGTTGTGCTTAAAGAGAAAATGCGCGGCACACAGGTCATCGGCGCCATAATGCTGCTTTGTGGCTTGGTGATGTTCTTTAACACTAGCCTGATAGAAATTTTTACCCGCCTGACAGATTACACCCTTGGGGTGATTTTTGGTGTTCTGGCGGCGACAGTGTGGGTCACCTATGGTGTGGCGCAGAAGGTATTATTACGCCGCCTGGCCTCGCAACAGATCCTCTTTTTGCTGTACACTTTATGTACTCTTGCGCTTTTGCCGCTGGCTCAGTTGGATAAAGTCTTCCAACTCAGTCAATGGCAACTGGCATGTTTAGTTTTCTGTGGCCTGAATACACTGGTTGGGTATGGGGCACTGGCAGAAGCCATGGCACGGTGGCAGGCGGCACAGGTTAGCGCCATTATTACGCTAACCCCGCTGTTTACTTTGCTATTTTCAGATTTATTAGCGTTAGCCTGGCCCGATTTCTTCGCCATGCCGATACTTAACCTCGTGGGTTATTTCGGCGCGTTCGTCGTGGTTGCAGGTGCAATGTATTCAGCCATTGGTCACCGTCTTTGGGGACGTTGGCGCAAAACCGAAGCTGTTCTTCCAGTACAACGTTCGGGCGAATGATTTACGGAGAAGTAAAATGAAGTTTGTTGATGAAGCAACGATCCTGGTCGTAGCAGGTGATGGCGGTAACGGCTGCGTTAGCTTCCGTCGTGAAAAATATATTCCCAGGGGCGGCCCGGACGGTGGTGATGGCGGCGATGGCGGCGATGTGTGGCTTGAGGCGGATGAAAACCTCAATACCCTAATCGACTATCGCTTTGAAAAATCTTTCCGCGCTGAACGTGGTCAAAATGGCCAGAGCCGTGATTGCACCGGTAAACGTGGTAAAGACATCACCGTAAAAGTCCCAGTAGGTACGCGTGTAATTGACCAGGGCACTGGCGAAACCATGGGTGATATGACCCAGCATGGTCAGAAGCTGATGGTAGCTAAGGGCGGTTGGCACGGTCTGGGTAACACCCGTTTCAAATCCTCTGTAAACCGTACCCCACGTCAGAAAACCATGGGTACGCCGGGTGAGAAGCGTGATATTCAGCTTGAGCTGTTGCTGCTGGCTGACGTCGGCATGCTTGGCTTGCCGAATGCGGGTAAATCCACTTTTATCCGTTCTGTCTCTGCGGCTAAACCAAAAGTAGCGGACTATCCGTTCACCACATTAATCCCAAGCCTTGGCGTTGTTCGTATGGATAACGAGAAGAGCTTTGTGGTTGCCGATATTCCAGGGTTGATTGAAGGTGCCGCTGACGGTGCAGGCCTTGGTATTCGCTTCCTGAAACACCTTGAGCGTTGCCGTGTGTTATTGCACCTCATCGATATCGCGCCAATTGATGAATCTGATCCGGTTGAAAATGGCCGTGTCATCATTGGTGAACTGGAAAAATACAGCGAGAAACTTGCTGAGAAGCCACGCTGGTTGGTCTTCAACAAATGCGATTTGATGAGCAAAGAAGACGCAGAAGCGCGTGCGAAAGAAATTGCTACTGCGATGGGTTGGGAAGAGAAGTACTACCTGATTTCAGCGGTTAATCGCGAAGGCGTTAATGCACTTTGCTGGGATGTGATGGACTTTATCATTGCTAACCCGAAAGTTGCCGAGCTTCAACCTGTCGCGCCAGAGAAAGTCGAGTTTATGTGGGATGATTATCATCAGCAGCAACTCGATGCGGTGGAAGCAGAGGAAGACGAAGACTGGGATGACGACTGGGATGAAGATGACGACGAAGGCGTCGAAATCATCTATCAGAAATAAAACGTTATCTAATAAAAAGCCGGGAAATTTCCCGGCTTTTTTATGTCTCAATTATTGGTTTTGCGCTGGGATCCAGCAGTTGGCTTGCAGGCCAATGCCATCCGCTCCGCTATCTAACGTCAATTTCCCGTTATGAAGATGAACAATACGCTGGACAATATTCAGTCCCAGCCCGCTGCCACCATAGCGTTGATCCATACGGCGGAAGGGATCGGTTATCGTCTGGCGATGTTCTTCCTCAATACCTGGTCCCTGGTCGGAAACCCCCAGCACTGCGCCATTTCCCTGAGTCACTAATGACACCGTGATGGTGCTTTCTGTTGGGCTATAGCGGGATGCATTTTCCATCAAGTTCCGCAACATCAGGCGAAGCAGCACTGCATCTCCTTGCACCATATCAGCACTTTCGTTTGGCCAGATAATGTTTTGCCCACGCAGGGCAACCATCTCCTCCATTTCCATTTTGAGCGGGGCGATGATGTCGCGATTCCAGTTCAATGTATCGTAATGACCGCTTGCCAGCGCTTGCCCGGCACGCGAGAGCATCAACAACTGTTCAATGGTATGCATGAGCTGATCGATGCGCTCCAGCAGCATAGGGGCTTGCTGAACGCCTGAGTTAGCCATTAACTCCAGGTGCAAACGCAGGCCAGCCAGTGGCGTGCGTAATTCGTGGGCGGCATCAGCAGTAAATAAACGTTCCTGCTGGATAGTATTGTCCAGACGTGCCAGCAACTGGTTTAACGAATTAGTTACAGCCACCATCTCATCCATGTCTGAATACATAGGCAGAGGTGACAGGTTGTCGGCCGATCGATTAGCAAGGCTGGTGCGCAGGCGATTCAACGGACGTGTAATCCAGGTGATTGCCCAGAATGAGAAGAATAGCGTGAATCCAATCATCACCAGAGAAGGAACCAACAAAGATGCAATCGCCTCCCGGATTTCCTTCTCTACATGCTGGTTTCGAGCTTTGGCTGATAGCGTTTCACTGACCAGGAAACTGATTTGCTCACGGCTTTCATGCCACAACCAAATAACGCTGATTAACTGGAAAAACAGCAAGATAAGCGCGAGGAGAATCATTAGCCTCTGGCGCATACTGTTCATTTTCGACTCTCCAGCCGATAGCCCACGCCACGTACGGTTTTGATTCTGTCCTTGCCTAATTTACGCCTGAGATTGTGAATATGTACCTCAAGCGTATTGGAGCCAGGATCGTCCTGCCAGCTGTAGATATCTTGCTGTAATGTCTCGCGGTGTACCGTCTGCCCGATACGCATCATCAAGCGTGTCAGTAATGCGAATTCTTTAGGTGTGATCTCGACGGGGTTATCTTGCAATAATACCTGCTGAGTTTGCAGGTTGAGCGTCAGGTCATCATGCTGGAGAAGGTTATCGCTGTGGCCTTGATAACGGCGAATTAGCGCCCGGGTGCGGGCTTGTAACTCGGCTAAAGCAAAGGGTTTAACCAGATAATCATCAGCGCCTGAGTCCAGGCCATTAACACGGTCTTCCAGCGCATCACGTGCTGTAAGTATTAGCACTGGCGTGCTAATACTGCGACGGCGCCACTGCCTGAGCAGCGTAGCGCCATCTTTGTCCGGCAGGCCAAGATCAAGGATTACCATGCCGTATTCACCGCTTTCAATCAGCGCATCTGCTTCAGCAGCTGTTGTTGCGCAATCCAGAGCATAACCCTCGCTGTTCAGTGCCAGCACCAGGCCTTCCCGTAACAGTAAATCGTCTTCAACAATCAGCAGTTTCATAACTTAATTATTCTGGTAGATATCCTTATAGAGGCGACTTTCAAAGCGCACTAACGGGATACGACGGTTACGTTGATCGGCAGGCTCTACAGCATAACCTGACAAATATTGCACAAAGGCCATGCGCTGGCCGCTGGCAGTGGTAATAAATCCAGCAAGGTTATAGACCCCTTGCAGTGAACCTGTTTTCGCCGAAACTTTTCCATCAACACCCGCCTGATGAAGACCTGCGCGGTACTGCAATGACCCGTCATAACCCGCTAACGGTAACATTGAGATAAAGTTAAGCTCAGTGTCATTCTGCGCGATGTATTGCAACACTTGCATCATCGTGGCTGGAGAAATGAGATTGTGGCGAGATAAGCCTGAACCATCCACAACAATACTGTTACCTAAATCGACACCTGCTTTCTGCCGCAGAATTTGCCGCACAGCGTCCGCGCCGGCACGCCAGGTTCCCGGCACCCCAAAGCGGTTATGGCCGATGGTACGAAAAACGGTATCGGCAATCATGTTGTCTGATTTCTTCAGCATGACCTTTAGCAAATCGTGCAAGGGTGCCGATTGTTTGCTGGCGATCACCGTTCCTGGGGTATTAGATAGCGTCTGACGTAATAGAGTTCCGCTATAGCTGATTCCCGCCTCTTTAAGCTCTGCTTTTAAAATCGCGCCTGCGTAACTTGCGCCATCCTGAATCGCAAATGCGAGTGGCAGTGGGTCGGCGCGTTGAGTCATACACCCGGTGAGCGTAAAACGATTCAGATCGCCTGGAACGACATCCAGCTCGCAATATTGTGCGTCTGGAGAGCCTTTGGCGAGGGTACGAACCTGGCTATTCATCACGACAGGGTAGTAAGAGGCAATGCGGATAAAGGCTAAATCGTCCGCTTTAGGCGCGCTGTAGAGCGAAACAGAAAAACAATTTCGGTCAACAATGGCCGCCGCCGGTGGGGCGCTAAAGCATTGCGTCATGTCATTCCACGGCCAGCCAGGCGCTTTGTCATGACTGGCAAAAATGGAAGTATCGATGAGCACATTGCCCTGAATTTGCTGGACGCCCGATTTCTTCAGAACCGCAACCATATTGCGAACATCCTGGCGTTTTAGCGTCGGATCGCCGCCAAATCGTGCAATAAGGTCGCCTTGTAAAACACCGTTGCTCACTTGATCCCGGCTTTCAAGGGTGGTAGTAAACCTGAAGTCTGGACCGAGTTGCAGCAGTGCGGCTAGCGCAGTAATGACTTTCTGGGTACTGGCAGGCAGCGCCATCTGTTGACTGTGATAGTCAATCGACGGAGCGGGAGCACCCACTTTTTGCACCATCAAAGCCAAATTCGCACCAGCAGGCAACTGGGAAGTATATTCTTCAATGTTGGCAGCCTGGACGGTAAACACCACAGCACTGGTCAATCCAATGACAAATCTAAAAAATCGCATAATCTCGCGGTAACAACCTGGAAACGTGCCGTCATACTACGGTGCATCGCAGTGCAAAGTAAACGATGACCCTCAGGGAACTCCAGGGTAAAATACAGGTCAATTTGGAAACCGTTCCTGACCTGGCGCTTTGCGCCGGGTCAGTTTTATTTTGCTTAGTGCCAGGGGTTTGCCTTATTAATGCAGACTCGGCTCTGGATTCAGGAGTGCCGCAGGGCAGTTCTGAACAGGAAAGTTTTGAAGAGGTATAACAATGCAACCTATTCCGATGACCCTACGTGGCGCAGAAAGATTACGTGAAGAGCTGGATTTCCTGAAGTCCGTACGCCGCCCGCAAATTATTGCCGCGATTGCTGACGCCCGCGAACACGGCGATTTGAAAGAAAACGCTGAATATCATGCCGCGCGTGAGCAACAGGGTTTTTGTGAAGGCCGTATCCAGGACATCGAAGCTAAGCTCTCCAACGCTCAGGTTATAGACATCTCAAAAATGCCAAATAATGGCCGCGTTATTTTCGGTGCGAGTGTGACTGTTTTGAACCTGGACAACGACGAAGAGCAGACTTATCGCATTGTTGGCGACGATGAAGCTGATTTTAAACAGAATCTTATTTCGGTGAACTCACCGATTGCTCGTGGCCTTGTGGGTAAAGAGCAGGATGATGTTGTTGTTATCCGTACCCCGGGTGGCGATGTAGAGTTTGAGATAGTGAAAGTGGAATATTTATAATTTCTGCTACGCTTTTTTATGGCGTGGAGTATTGTAAAGAAAGGAAAAAGGCCGCACCGCGGCCTTTTATCAACTAACAGAGCGTGGCATTTTGCACACTCTCTGCTTATTTCGGCAGAGAAATCTTGCGCTCTTTAGACGGGCGATAGAGCACCAGCGTTTTACCGATAACCTGTACATTACAGGCGCCGGTTTCACGCACGATGGCATCCACGATTAAGGTTTTAGTTTCGCGATCTTCAGTTGCGATTTTCACCTTGATTAACTCATGATGTTCGATCGCTTGTTCAATCTCGGCCAGTACCCCTTCGGTCAAACCGTTATTGCCAAGCATGACTACAGGCTTGAGCGGATGTGCAAGACCTTTCAGGTGCTGTTTTTGTTTAGTACTCAGATTCATCGTATTTTTTGCTTACGTTGGGATTGAAAACGGTTCATTCTACCGCCATCTCTACTGTATCGCCAAATCGGCTGTGCTGATAAGTCTACAGCCTGCTACTCACGATGAACAAAGTTGGAAAATGAGATGACAGGTAAAAAGCGTTCTGCCAGCTCTGGTCGCTGGCTGCAGGAACACTTTAGCGATAAATATGTAATTCAGGCGCATAAAAAAGGGTTGCGTTCCCGTGCCTGGTTTAAACTTGATGAAATACAGCAAAGTGACAAACTTTTTAAGCCAGGAATGACTATTGTTGATCTTGGCGCGGCTCCCGGAGGCTGGTCACAATATGTTGTGACTCAAATCGGGAACCAGGGGCGAATCATTGCTTGCGATCTTTTACCAATGGATCCTATCGTTGGTGTTGATTTCCTTCAGGGCGATTTTCGTGATGAACTAGTCGTGAAAGCTCTGCTGGATCGTGTTGGTGACAGTAAAGTTCAGGTTGTCATGTCAGATATGGCTCCAAATATGAGCGGGACACCGGCAGTTGATATTCCTCGGTCTATGTATTTAGTAGAACTGGCACTGGAAATGTGTCGTGATGTTCTGGCACCGGGCGGTAGTTTTTTAGTGAAAGTGTTTCAGGGCGAAGGTTTCGATGAGTATCTACGAGAAATTCGCTCCCTGTTTACGACAGTTAAAGTTCGTAAACCGGACTCTTCTCGTGCCCGCTCACGTGAAGTGTACATTGTAGCGACTGGGCGAAAACTATAGTCCCCTGACGCTGTTTGTTAACACAGTTGTAATATGAGGTTAATCCCTTGAGTGACATGGCGAAAAACCTAATACTCTGGCTGGTCATCGCGGTTGTGCTGATGTCTGTGTTCCAGAGCTTTGGGCCCAGCGAGTCAAACGGCCGTAGGGTGGATTACTCCACTTTCCTGTCTGAAGTGAATCAGGATCAGGTTCGTGAAGCGAGTATCAATGGACGTGAAATCAAAGTTACCAAGAAAGATAGTAACCGATACACGACTTACATCCCCGTTAACGATCCTAAACTGCTTGATAACCTGCTGACCAAAAATGTGAAAGTAGTAGGCGAACCGCCTGAAGAGCCAAGCTTGCTGGCTTCTATTTTCATCTCCTGGTTCCCAATGCTATTGCTAATTGGGGTCTGGATCTTCTTTATGCGTCAGATGCAGGGCGGGGGTGGCAAAGGTGCCATGTCGTTCGGCAAGAGCAAGGCGCGTATGCTCACCGAAGACCAAATTAAGACCACTTTTGCTGATGTTGCTGGTTGTGACGAAGCAAAAGAAGAGGTTGCTGAACTGGTTGAGTACCTTCGTGAGCCAAGCCGTTTCCAGAAACTGGGCGGTAAAATTCCGAAAGGCGTGCTGATGGTTGGCCCTCCTGGTACCGGTAAAACCTTGCTGGCGAAAGCTATTGCAGGTGAAGCGAAAGTGCCGTTCTTTACTATTTCCGGTTCTGACTTCGTAGAAATGTTCGTCGGTGTGGGTGCATCCCGTGTTCGCGACATGTTCGAGCAAGCCAAGAAAGCGGCACCATGCATCATCTTTATCGATGAAATCGACGCCGTAGGCCGTCAGCGTGGCGCGGGTCTGGGTGGTGGTCACGATGAACGTGAACAAACACTGAACCAGATGCTGGTTGAAATGGATGGTTTCGAAGGTAACGAAGGTATCATCGTTATCGCTGCGACTAACCGTCCAGACGTACTTGACCCAGCATTGCTGCGTCCGGGCCGTTTCGACCGTCAGGTTGTGGTTGGTCTGCCAGATGTACGTGGCCGTGAGCAAATCCTGAAAGTGCATATGCGCCGTGTACCGTTGTCTCCGGACATCGACGCAGCTATTATTGCTCGTGGTACGCCAGGCTTCTCCGGTGCTGACCTTGCAAACCTGGTCAACGAAGCTGCTCTGTTTGCTGCCCGTGGCAACAAGCGCGTAGTTTCGATGGTTGAATTCGAAAAAGCGAAAGACAAAATCATGATGGGTGCGGAACGTCGCTCCATGGTGATGACAGAAGCGCAAAAAGAATCCACTGCATATCATGAAGCAGGGCATGCGATTATTGGCCGTCTGGTTCCAGAACACGATCCTGTGCATAAAGTAACGATTATTCCGCGTGGTCGTGCGCTGGGTGTAACGTTCTTCTTGCCGGAAGGTGATGCAATCAGCGCAAGCCGCCAGAAACTGGAAAGCCAGATTTCTACTTTGTACGGTGGCCGTCTTGCTGAAGAGATTATTTACGGTGCTGAGCATGTTTCTACCGGTGCGTCTAACGACATCAAAGTAGCGACATCTATTGCCCGTAACATGGTCACCCAATGGGGCTTCTCTGAGAAACTCGGTCCGTTGCTGTATGCGGAAGAGGAAGGCGAAGTATTCCTGGGTCGTTCCGTGGCGAAAGCAAAACATATGTCCGATGAAACTGCGCGTATCATCGATCAGGAAGTGAAGCTGTTGATTGAGCGTAACTATGCTCGCGCACGCCAGCTCCTGAATGAAAATATGGATATTCTCCACACCATGAAAGACGCATTGATGAAGTATGAAACCATCGATGCGCCTCAGATTGATGACCTGATGAATCGTCGCGATGTGCGTCCGCCAGCAGGTTGGGAAGATTCAAACAACGGCAACAACAATTCTGATAATAACGGTACACCACGTGCACCGCGTCCGGTCGATGAACCGCGCACGCCGAATCCTGGAAATACTATGTCAGAGCAGTTGGGCGATAAATAAGTCGTCACTGCCAGATGTTAATGCAGTAATCTATAAAACCCTGGGCTTGTCCCGGGGTTTTTGTTTTTTGTTTTAACCAAAGTCTATGCAGGGAATTTTGATGAAACTCACCGCACAGGGCACTACGCTCGATCTCTCGCACCCTCATATTATGGGGATCTTAAATGTCACACCTGATTCGTTTTCTGACGGTGGGCAGCACAATTCGTTAGTTGAGGCCGTAAAATACGCTAATGCGATGATCAACGCGGGTGCGACGATTATTGATATTGGTGGTGAGTCAACGCGCCCGGGCGCGGCTGAAGTGAGTGTCGAGGAAGAGTTGTCTCGTGTGATCCCAGTTGTAGAAGCCATTGCACAGCGCTTCGAAGTGTGGATTTCTGTTGATACGTCGAAACCGGAAGTGATTCGCGAAGCTGCAAGAGTCGGTGCGCATATCATCAATGATATTCGTTCATTACAAGAGCCAGGGGCGCTCGAAGCCGCTGCCGAAACAGGGTTACCTGTTTGCCTGATGCATATGCAGGGCGAGCCTAAAAATATGCAGCAAGCACCTCATTACGATGATGTCTTTGCCGATGTGAACCGCTTTTTTATCGACCAAATAGCTCGCTGCGAAGCGGCCGGAATCTCAAAAGAAAAATTGTTGCTCGACCCGGGCTTTGGTTTCGGTAAAAATCTAACCCATAATTATCAACTTTTAGCCCGACTCTCCGAATTCCACCACTTTGGCTTACCGCTGCTGGTGGGGATGTCGCGTAAATCAATGGTTGGCCAATTGCTGAACGTCGGACCGGATCAACGTCTGAGCGGCAGTCTTGCTTGCGCGGTAATATCTGCAATGCAAGGGGCTAATATCATTAGAGTTCACGATGTAAAAGAGTCAGTCGAAGCGATGCGCGTGGTGGAAGCCACACTTTCAGCGAAGGAAAAAAAACGCTATGAGTAACCGTAAATATTTTGGCACAGATGGCATCCGCGGTCGTGTAGGCGATTCTCCAATTACTCCTGACTTCGTGCTCAAACTCGGCTGGGCCGCAGGTAAGGTATTAGCGCGCCACGGCTCGCGTAAAATTATTATCGGTAAAGACACCCGTATCTCTGGTTATATGCTGGAATCTGCTCTGGAAGCTGGTCTGGCGGCAGCAGGGCTGTCTGCCTCATTCACTGGCCCGATGCCAACGCCTGCCGTTGCTTATCTGACCCGTGCATTCCGTGCTGAAGCAGGGATAGTTATCTCTGCCTCCCATAACCCGTTCTATGATAACGGGATTAAATTCTTCTCCATCGACGGTACTAAATTGCCGGACGAGGTGGAAGAAGCTATCGAAGCGGAAATGGAAAAAGAAATTACCTGCGTGGATTCAGCGGAGCTGGGCAAAGCCAGCCGTATCGTTGACGCTGCAGGTCGCTACATTGAATTCTGTAAAGGCACATTCCCGAACGAATTAAGCCTCAACAGCCTGAAAATTGTTGTCGATTGTGCTAACGGTGCAACGTACCACATTGCACCGAATGTGCTGCGCGAGCTGGGTGCAACGGTTATTACCGTGGGCTGTGAGCCTAACGGCGTCAACATCAACGAAAAATGCGGTGCGACTGACGTGCGTATGCTTCAGGAGCGTGTGCTGGCCGAAAAAGCTGATATTGGTATCGCGCTTGATGGGGATGGCGACCGTGTCATCATGGTGGATAACCTGGGCCATAAAGTTGATGGCGACCAAATTCTTTACATCATTGCTCGTGAAGGTTTGCGTCAGGGCCAATTACGCGGTGGCGCTGTCGGTACGCTGATGAGCAATATGGGACTGGAACTGGCTCTCAAACAGCTGGGTATTCCGTTTGCTCGCGCAAAAGTGGGCGACCGTTATGTTCTGGAAAAACTTCAGGAAAAAGGCTGGAGAATTGGCGCTGAAAATTCAGGTCACGTAATTCTTCTGGATAAAACCACTACTGGCGACGGTATCGTTGCAGGTTTGCAAGTACTCACAGCAATGGTGCGTAACCATATGAGCTTGCATGACTTATGCAGCGGAATGAAGTTGTTCCCGCAAATTTTGGTTAATGTACGCTTTACCGCAGGCAGCGGTGATCCACTTGAACACCACTCAGTGAAAAAAGTGACTGCTGAAGTTGAAGAGGCGCTAGGCAATCGTGGCCGTGTGTTACTACGTAAATCCGGCACAGAGCCTCTCATCCGCGTAATGGTGGAAGGCGAAGATGAAGCGTTGGTCATTGAATATGCCAACCGTATCGCTGATGCTGTAAAAGCAGTGTAAAGTCACTCTTGGTTATTGTGTGAAAAGGCGGCACTTGCCGCCTGTTTTCCAGGCGAAAGTGGGTGTGTTGCTGTTTTTTTCCGCAGTCAGCGAAATGTGAATAAATTGCCCTTGCGCAGGTCGAAGGCTTTGGTTAGTATTCTCACCCGCTTCAGTGGGTAAACTTAAACGTATCCGCTTGACTGGTTTGAAGCTTTGGTATGCGGTAATACCGCAAGGAACAGGTTGATAATATGTACGAAGCTCTTTTAGTTGTTTTCCTTATTGTAGCTCTGGGCCTTGTAGGTCTTATTATGCTGCAACAAGGTAAAGGCGCTGATATGGGAGCCTCCTTCGGAGCAGGCGCTTCCGCTACGCTGTTTGGTTCTAACGGTTCTGGTAACTTCATGACCCGTATGACCGCTGTGTTAGCAACGCTGTTCTTTATCATCAGCCTGGTACTGGGTAACCTCAATACCAACAAAACCGATAAAGGAAGTGTGTGGGATAACTTAACTCAGCCAACAAAAACTGAGTCACAGCCAGCGGCACCTACCAAGCCGAGCAGCGATATCCCGCAGTAAGTAGTAAGCTTCTGTACGGTAAGAAATGATTGCCGTACGCAAAGTGCCGAGGTGGTGGAATTGGTAGACACGCTACCTTGAGGTGGTAGTGCCCGATTGGGCTTACGGGTTCAAGTCCCGTCCTCGGTACCAAAATATCTGCATTTCTTGCATTTTATGCAATATCGGCGTAATATTTGCCACGTTTTCGGACGCGGGGTGGAGCAGCCTGGTAGCTCGTCGGGCTCATAACCCGAAGGTCGTCGGTTCAAATCCGGCCCCCGCAACCACTTTCCCTGAGAGTTCTTTTTCAAATATACTGTGAACACCAGTTGGTGCCTCGCGAAGAATTTAGAAAAAAATTCTCCTGGATGGTGTCCGGGCCGCAATCGCGGTGTACAGGGTTCAGTTATATAAAGCCTCGATTTATCGGGGTTTTTTGTTATCTGACTTCAGAATAACTGGGCTATATGCCCTTTTTTTATTTCTCGGGGGTGGGCTTGTCCACATTAGAGCAAAAATTAACAGAGATGATTTCAGCACCGGTCGAGGCGCTGGGCTATGAATTAGTCGGTATCGAATTCGTTCGAGGTCGCCAATCTACGCTGCGCATCTATATTGATAGTGAAGCTGGCATCAATGTTGATGATTGTGCTGATGTCAGTCACCAGGTAAGTGCAGTTCTGGATGTCGAAGACCCTATCACTGTAGCTTACAACCTGGAAGTTTCCTCACCAGGCCTTGATCGCCCAATGTTCACCGCGGAGCATTACGTTCGCTTTACCGGCGAAGAAGTGAGCATTGTGTTGCGAATGGCTGTGCAAAACCGTCGTAAATGGCAGGGTATAATTAAAGCCGTAGAAGGTGAGATGATCACGGTCACGGTGGAAGGTAAAGATGAAGTGTTCGCGCTGAGCAACATCCAGAAAGCGAACCTGGTACCCCACTTTTAATAGTTTGGATTGAGGTGAAAACCCAGGATGAACAAAGAAATTTTGGCTGTTGTAGAAGCAGTTTCCAATGAAAAATCACTGCCGCGCGAGAAGATTTTCGAAGCGCTGGAAAGTGCACTTGCAACAGCGACCAAGAAAAAATACGAACAAGAGATTGATGTGCGTGTCAGCATCGATCGTAAAAGTGGTGACTTCGATACTTTCCGCCGCTGGGTTATTGTTGAAGAAGTGACCCAACCTACGCGTGAAATTACCCTTGATGCAGCTCAATTCGAAGATCCAGAGCTGAATGTTGGCGGATACGTTGAAGACCAGATCGAATCTGTGACTTTCGACCGTATCACTACTCAGACCGCAAAACAGGTTATCGTACAAAAAGTACGTGAAGCTGAACGCGCAATGGTAGTTGATCAGTTCCGCGAGCTAGAAGGTGAGATCATCACAGGCGTGGTTAAGAAAGTTAACCGTGATAATATTTCGCTAGAAGTTCGCCCGATCGATGGTTCTAACACGAGTGCTGAAGCAGTAATTCCTCGCGAAGATATGTTGCCGCGTGAAAACTTCCGCCCAGGTGACCGTATCCGCGGTGTGCTTTATGCTGTGCGTCCGGAAGCTCGTGGCGCTCAACTGTTTGTTAGTCGATCTAAGCCTGAAATGCTGATCGAACTGTTCCGCATTGAAGTGCCGGAAATCGGCGAAGAAGTTATTGAAATTAAAGCTGCGGCGCGTGATCCTGGTTCTCGTGCGAAAATCGCTGTGAAAACCAACGATAAGCGTATCGACCCAGTAGGGGCTTGTGTTGGCATGCGTGGTGCGCGTGTCCAGGCTGTTTCTACTGAACTGGGTGGCGAGCGTATTGATATCGTGTTGTGGGACGATAACCCAGCACAATTTGTTATCAATGCTATGGCTCCAGCAGACGTAGCTTCCATTGTTGTTGATGAAGACAAACATACAATGGACATCGCGGTAGAGGCAGGCAATCTGGCACAAGCTATCGGTCGTAATGGTCAGAACGTGCGTCTGGCTGCTCAACTGAGCGGCTGGGAACTCAACGTTATGACTGTTGATGACCTGCAAGCTAAGCATCAGGCTGAAGCACATGCGGCCATTGATACCTTTACTAAATACCTCGAAATCGACGAGGACTTCGCCACTGTATTGGTAGAAGAAGGTTTCTCCACTCTCGAAGAACTGGCCTACGTGCCAATGAAAGAGCTGCTGGAAATTGATGGCCTTGATGAAGATACAGTGGAAGCATTACGTGATCGCGCCAAAAACGCCCTCACCACGCTGGCATTGGCGCAGGAAGAAAGCCTGGGCGATAACAAACCTAAAGAGGATCTGCTGAACCTCGAAGGTATGGATCGCAATCTGGCCTTTAAACTCGCTTCGCGCGGTGTGAGCTCGCTGGAAGACTTGGCTGAGCAAGGTGTCGACGATCTGTCAGATATTGAAGGTTTAACTAACGAGAAGGCCGGTGAATTGATTATGGCTGCTCGCAATATCTGCTGGTTTGGCGGCGAAGCGTAATAAACTGTAGCAGGAAGGAACAGCATGACAGATGTAACCGTAAAAGCGCTGGCCGCAGAGATTCAGACCTCCGTGGACCGCCTGGTACAGCAATTTGCTGATGCAGGGATCCCTAAGGCTGCTGATGATTCTGTCTCGGCCCAGGAGAAACAAACATTACTGGCCCACCTGAACCGTGAACATGGTTCTGCGCCAGATAAGTTGACATTACAGCGCAAAACGCGCAGTACTTTAAACATTCCAGGTACCGGTGGGAAAAGTAAATCGGTACAAATCGAAGTCCGCAAGAAGCGCACCTTTGTGAAACGTGATCCGCAAGAGACTGAACGTCTTGCCGCGGAAGAACAGGCGCAGCGTGAAGCGGAAGAGCAAGCCCAACGTGAGGCGCAGGAAGCTGCCAATCGTCAGGCGCAAGAAAAAGCTAAACGTGAAGCTGAAGATAAAGCTAAGCGTGAAGCCGCTGATAAAGCGAAACGTGAAGCTGCGGAAAAAGACAAAGTGAGCAATCAACAAGACGATATGACGAAAAGCGCCCAGGCCGACAAAGCCCGCCGCGAAGCAGAAGCTGCCGAGCTGAAGCGCGCTGCTGAAGAAGAAGCCCGTCGCAAATTAGAAGAAGACGCCCGCCGTGTAGCTGAAGAGGCCCGTAAAATGGCTGAAGCTAACGCAGGTGTATGGACGGAAGAAGAGAAAGTGGAAGACGACAAATCTGATTACCATGTCACCACCTCTCAGCATGCTCGCCAGGCTGAAGACGAAAACGACCGTGAAGTTGAAGCAGGTCGTACTCGCGCTCGTACTGCGACAACTAAAGCACCACGCCAGAAAAAAGGCGGCAAACACGGCGAGTCTAAAGCTGACCGTGAAGAAGCTCGTGCTGCAGTTCGTGGTGGTAAAGGCAAGCGTAAACCAAGTTCACTGCAGCAAGGCTTCAACAAGCCTGCACAAGCAGTTAACCGTGACGTCGTAATCGGCGAAACCGTTACTGTTGCAGAACTGGCTAACAAAATGGCTGTTAAAGGCTCTCAGGTCATCAAAGCAATGATGAAACTGGGTGCAATGGCAACCATCAACCAGGTCATCGACCAGGAAACCGCACAGCTGGTTGCCGAAGAGATGGGCCACAAAGTCATCCTGCGTCGTGAAAACGAACTGGAAGAAGCGCTGATGAGCGACCGTGACACTGACGCAGTTGCTGAGTCACGTGCGCCGGTTGTTACCATCATGGGTCACGTTGACCACGGTAAAACTTCACTGCTCGACTACATTCGCTCTACTAAAGTAGCGTCTGGCGAAGCGGGTGGTATTACCCAGCACATCGGTGCATACCACGTAGAAACTGACAACGGTATGGTTACCTTCCTGGATACCCCGGGCCACGCAGCGTTTACTTCTATGCGTGCTCGTGGTGCTCAGGCGACGGATATCGTTGTTCTGGTTGTTGCTGCAGACGATGGCGTAATGCCACAAACTATCGAAGCTATCCAGCACGCGAAAGCGGCGCAGGTGCCGGTAGTTGTTGCGGTGAACAAAATCGATAAGCCAGAAGCTGATCCAGACCGCGTTAAGCAGGAACTGTCTCAGTACGGCATCATGCCAGAAGAGTGGGGCGGCGAAAGCCAGTTCATCCACGTGTCTGCTAAAGCAGGTACAGGTATTGACGAACTGCTGGACGCAATCCTGCTGCAAGCTGAAGTTCTTGAACTGAAAGCAATGCGTGACGGTATGGCGAGCGGTGTGGTTATCGAATCCTTCCTTGATAAAGGTCGTGGTCCGGTAGCAACGGTACTGGTTCGTGAAGGCTCCCTAAACAAAGGCGACATCGTTCTTTGTGGTTTCGAATATGGCCGTGTTCGTGCAATGCGTGACGAAATGGGTCGTGAAGTGACTGAAGCAGGTCCGTCTATTCCTGTTGAAATCCTGGGTCTGTCCGGTGTTCCGGCAGCGGGTGATGAAGTAACAGTTGTTCGTGACGAGAAAAAAGCTCGTGAAGTTGCTCTGTATCGTCAGGGTAAATTCCGCGAAGTTAAACTGGCTCGCCAGCAGAAATCTAAACTGGAAAACATGTTCGCCAACATGACCGAAGGCGAAGTGTCAGAAGTGAACGTTGTGCTCAAAGCAGACGTTCAGGGTTCTGTTGAAGCGATCAGCGATTCCCTGCTGAAACTGTCAACTGATGAAGTTAAAGTTAAAATCATCGGTTCAGGCGTGGGCGGTATCACTGAGACTGACGCAACGCTTGCTGCAGCTTCTAACGCTATTCTGGTTGGCTTCAACGTACGTGCTGATGCATCTGCTCGCCGCGTAATTGAATCTGAAAGCCTGGATCTGCGTTACTACTCCGTCATCTATCATCTGATTGACGAAGTTAAAGCAGCAATGAGCGGTATGCTGTCTCCGGAGCTCAAACAACAGATCCTCGGCCTGGCCGAAGTTCGCGACGTGTTCAAATCACCTAAATTTGGCGCAATCGCAGGTTGTATGGTTACCGAAGGTGTGGTCAAACGTCACAACCCAATCCGTGTACTGCGCGACAACGTTGTTATCTATGAAGGCGAGCTGGAATCTCTGCGCCGCTTCAAAGATGACGCGAACGAAGTTCGTAACGGTATGGAATGTGGTATCGGCGTGAAGAACTACAACGATGTGCGTGTTGGTGACGTGATCGAAGTATTCGAAATCATCGAAATCCAGCGTACTATCGCCTGATATCAGCCGAGTACATAGCTAATATCTTTAGGGGGCCGAGCGCCCCCTGATTTTATGGAGAATTTATTATGGCGAAAGAATTTGGTCGCCCGCAGCGTGTTTCTCAGGAATTGCAGAAAGAAATCGCAATCATCCTGCAACGCGAAATTAAAGACCCGCGTCTGGGCATGATGACCACCGTTTCTGGTGTCGAAGTGTCACGTGACCTGGCCTATGCCAAAGTGTTTGTAACCTTCCTGAACGATAAAGACGAACAGGCTGTTAAAGAAGGCATCAAAGTTCTGCAAGATGCTTCTGGTTACATTCGTTCTTTGCTGGGCAAAGCAATGCGCCTGCGCATCGTGCCTGAATTGACCTTCTTCTACGATAACTCGTTAGTTGAAGGTATGCGCATGTCGAATCTGGTTTCTAACGTCATCAGAAACGATGATGAGCGCCGTGTAAACGATACGGATGACAGCAAGGAGGATTAATGAGTCGTCCTCGTCGTCGTGGTCGTGATATCCACGGAGTACTGTTGTTAGATAAACCTCAGGGCTTATCTTCAAACGATGCGTTGCAGAAAGTTAAGCGTATTTATAACGCTAACCGTGCCGGTCATACCGGAGCGCTTGACCCGCTTGCAACTGGAATGCTGCCGATTTGCCTCGGTGAAGCGACAAAATTCTCGCGCTATCTGCTGGACTCCGATAAGCGTTACCGTGTTATTGCCCGTCTTGGGCAGCGCACTGATACTTCTGATGCTGATGGCACAGTCGTTCAGGAGCGTCCGGTAGCCTTTACCGAGCAACAGCTGGCGCAAGCGTTAGAAAGCTTTCGTGGTGAAACACAGCAAGTTCCATCGATGTACTCCGCACTGAAATATCAAGGCAAGCCACTTTATGAGTATGCGCGTCAGGGTATCGAAGTGCCGCGTGAAGCGCGGTCTATCACGGTTTACGAACTTCTGTTTATTCGCCATGAAGGCAATGAACTTGAGTTGGAAATTCACTGTTCTAAGGGAACGTACATCCGGACCATCACTGATGATTTAGGTGAGAAACTCGGTTGTGGTGCCCATGTGACTTTCCTGCGTCGCCTTGCAGTAAGCAAGTATCCAGTCGAACGCATGGTAACGCTTGAGCAATTGCATGCATTGGTTGAGCAAGCACAAGCGCAAGAAATTGAGTCATCCGTGCTGTTAGATCCGTTATTGATGCCAATGGATAGCCCTGCGTCGGATTTCCCAATCGTGAATTTATTACCTGCTGTTGCGGGTTACTTCAAGAATGGGCAGCCGGTGCAAGTCTCGGGTAGCCCAGCAGAAGGGCTAGTCCGCGTCACCGAAGGTGATGAAGGCAAATTTATCGGCATGGCCGAAATAGACGATGATGGACGCGTTGCGCCTCGTCGTCTGGTCGTTGAGTATCCGCTCTGACACCTGGAGTTGCCTTGCGATAAGCGGTGGCTACAGGTAAAATGGCGCGGCTTAACTTTCATACCTTTGTTTAACATTGTTGTGAAAGTGCACTGGAGTTGCTGAATTAGAGATCGGCACTCTATCTTTTTATCTATAATTTTGGAGTTTAAAATGTCTCTAAGCGTTGAAGCTAAAGCTAAGATCGTTTCTGAGTTTGGTCGTGGTACTAACGACAGCGGTTCTACCGAAGTTCAGGTTGCACTGCTGACTGCACAGATTAACCACCTGCAAGGTCACTTTGCAGAGCACAAAAAAGATCACCACAGCCGTCGTGGTCTGCTGCGTATGGTTTCTCAGCGTCGTAAACTGCTCGACTACCTGAAGCGTAAAGATGTAGCACGTTACACCAGCCTGATCGAGCGTCTGGGTCTGCGTCGCTAAGTCTTGCGAGTTTCAGAAAAAGGGGCCTTTTAAGGCCCCTTTTTTCAACCATATGGCAGCAATTCTATGGAAACTAATGTATTGTTGCAGGGTGTGATCTTTGTTGCAGAGGTTCGCGCGGCTAATGAGAGGCTTTATCCGCATGGGCGGGTCAGGGTTGTCATTAGTCGCGAGGATGCGATGAAGGTCGGGTTAAACGGAGCAAGTGCAATCACCTGCTACCAAAGATTATTAAGGATATTATTTTGCTAACTCCGATTGTCCGTAAATTTCAATACGGTCAGCATACGGTCACAATAGAGACCGGTATGATGGCTCGCCAGGCTACCGCAGCAGTAATGGTAAGCATGGACGACACAGCTGTATTCGTGACCGTAGTCGGTCAGAAAAAAGCGAAAGCAGGTCAAGACTTCTTCCCACTGACTGTTAACTATCAGGAGCGTACTTATGCTGCTGGTCGTATCCCTGGCAGCTTCTTCCGTCGTGAAGGCCGTCCAAGCGAAGGCGAAACACTGATTGCGCGTCTGATTGACCGCCCAGTGCGTCCGCTGTTCCCGGAAGGTTTCGTGAACGAAGTTCAGGTTATCGCGACCGTTGTTTCTGTGAACCCACAAGTTCACCCAGACATCGTTGCCATGATCGGTGCTTCTGCAGCTCTTAGCCTGTCTGGTATTCCATTCAATGGTCCAATTGGTTCTGCTCGCGTGGGCTACATCAATGACCAGTACGTGCTGAACCCAACTGCTGACGAACTGAAAACCAGCAAGCTGGATCTGGTTGTTGCCGGTACCGAAGGTGCTGTGCTGATGGTTGAATCCGAAGCTGAACTGCTGAGCGAAGACCAGATGCTGGGCGCGGTAGTATTTGGCCACGAACAACAACAAGTTGTTATCCAGAACATCAACTCCCTGGTTGCTGAAGCTGGCAAACCACGTTGGGACTGGAAGCCTGAAGCCGCTAACGAAGCGCTGAATGCGCGCGTTGCTGCACTTGCTGAATCCCGCCTGAGCGATGCTTACCGTATCACTGATAAGCAAGAGCGTTACGCACAAGTCGACATCATCAAATCTGACGTTATCGCTGCACTGTCAGCTGAAGACGATTCAATTGATGCTGGCGAAGTCAGCGACATCCTGCACGCTATCGAGAAAAATGTTGTTCGTAGCCGTATTCTGGCTGGCGAGCTGCGTATCGATGGCCGTGAAAAAGACATGATCCGTGGTCTGGATGTGCGTACTGGCGTTCTGCCACGTACTCACGGTTCTGCACTGTTCACCCGTGGTGAAACTCAGGCGCTGGTTACAGCAACTCTGGGTACCGCACGTGACGCACAGAACCTGGACGAGTTGATGGGCGAACGTACCGACAACTTCCTGTTCCACTACAACTTCCCTCCGTACTCCGTAGGCGAAACCGGCATGGTCGGTTCACCGAAGCGTCGTGAGATTGGTCATGGTCGTCTGGCTAAGCGTGGCGTACTGGCTGTTATGCCAGAAGCTGACCGCTTCCCATATACCGTACGTGTAGTGTCTGAAATCACTGAATCTAACGGTTCTTCTTCTATGGCTTCCGTATGTGGTGCTTCTCTGGCACTGATGGATGCAGGCGTGCCAATCAAAGCCGCTGTAGCCGGTATTGCGATGGGTCTGGTCAAAGAAGGCGAAAACTTTGTTGTTCTGTCTGACATTCTGGGTGACGAAGATCACCTGGGCGACATGGACTTTAAAGTTGCTGGTAGCCGTGAAGGTATCTCTGCACTGCAGATGGATATCAAAATCGAAGGTATCACCCGCGAAATCATGCAGGTGGCTCTGAACCAGGCTAAAGGTGCGCGTCTGCATATCCTTGGCGTGATGGAACAAGCTATCAATGCACCACGTGGTGACATCTCTGAATTCGCTCCACGTATTCACACTATCAAAATCAACCCAGACAAGATCAAAGACGTGATCGGTAAGGGTGGTTCTGTGATTCGTGCGCTGACCGAAGAAACCGGTACTACCATTGAAATCGAAGATGACGGCACAGTTAAGATTGCTGCGACCGACGGCGACAAAGCGAAATTCGCAATTCGTCGTATCGAAGAGATCACTGCTGAGATCGAAGTCGGCCGTATCTATCAGGGTAAAGTTACTCGTATCGTAGATTTCGGTGCATTCGTTGCTATCGGCGGCGGCAAAGAAGGTCTGGTGCACATTTCTCAAATCGCTGACAAGCGTGTAGAGAAAGTGACTGACTACCTGCAAATGGGTCAAGAAGTTCCAGTTAAAGTTCTGGAAGTTGACCGCCAGGGCCGTGTACGTCTGAGCATCAAAGAAGCAACTGAGCAGTCTCCAGCAGAAAGCGCAGCTCCTGCTGCACCAGAAGCTGAGTAAGCGATACCGATTAAGCTCCCCGTGGCAACATGGGGAGCTGTTTATTACGGGGCAGGGAGTCTCGTTTTAGGGCCGGCGGACAGGACGTCATCCAATTGTTGTCTTCGGGAGTGGGAAATGAAGCCTTTTTTGCGCTGGTGTTTCGTTGCGACAGCTCTCACGCTGGCAGGATGCAGCAACTCTGCCTGGCGTAAAAGTGAAGTCCTGGCGGTGCCTTTGCAGCCGACTTTGCAGCAAGAAGTCATTCTTGCACGCATGGAACAGATACTTGCCAGCAGGGCTTTAACCGATGATGAACGCGCACAGCTTTTATATGAGCGCGGAGTGTTGTATGATAGTCTCGGCTTGCGGGCTCTGGCGCGAAATGATTTTTCACAAGCGTTGGCAATCCGCCCCGATATGCCTGAAGTATTCAATTACTTAGGTATATATTTAACGCAGGCAGGCAATTTTGATGCTGCCTATGAAGCGTTTGATTCTGTACTTGAGCTTGATCCAACTTACAACTACGCGCATTTAAATCGCGGTATCGCCCTCTACTACGGTGGTCGTTATCGTTTAGCGCAAGATGATCTGCTAGCGTTTTATCAAGACGATCCCAATGATCCTTTCCGTAGTCTGTGGCTCTACATTGCTGAAAGCAATTTAGATGCAAAGCAGGCTAAGGTGGCGTTACAACAACGCCTCGATAAATCGGATAAAGAGCAATGGGGATGGAACATTGTCGAGTTCTACCTGGGGAACATTAACGAAAAAACGTTAATGGAACGCCTCGAGGCGGACGCAACGGATAACACCTCGCTCGCTGAGCATCTCAGTGAAACCAACTTCTATTTAGGTAAGTACTACCTAAGTCTGGGGGAAAAGGACAGCGCCACGGCACTGTTCAAGTTAGCGGTCGCTAACAACGTACACAACTACGTTGAGCATCGTTATGCATTGTTGGAATTAGCGCTCTTGGGCCAGGAGCAAGATGACCTGGCAGAATCGGACCAGCAATAGCTGACGAACATCGATCAGCCCATAAACTTTTTTATTAAAGTCATCACCTTAACGGGTGAGGGCGTTTTTGTTCGTTAATCAACCAAATTTGAGCCGGTTCACACTTTTCAATGAAAATTGCAGGTCAATTTCACGATGAGTTATGTAGACTGGCCGCCATCTACGAGGCACGTGTACTACATGACTGATATCATCGAGACTACTACTATCGAAACTACTTTTTCTGATCTGGGTCTTAACGACTCCATCCTTAAAGCCCTGAACGATCTGGGTTATGAAAAACCTTCTCCAATCCAGGCAGAGTGTATTCCACAACTGCTGGCTGGCCGCGATGTACTGGGTATGGCCCAGACGGGTAGCGGCAAAACTGCAGCGTTCTCTTTACCACTGCTGCACAACCTTGATCCAGAGCTGAAAGCACCACAAATCCTGGTGCTGGCACCGACCCGCGAACTGGCGGTTCAGGTTGCAGAAGCCATGACGGATTTCTCTAAACATATGCACGGCGTAAACGTTGTAGCCCTTTACGGTGGCCAGCGTTATGACGTGCAGCTGCGCGCCCTGCGTCAGGGACCACAAATTGTTGTTGGTACCCCAGGTCGTCTGCTTGACCACTTAAAACGCGGTACGCTGAATCTGTCCAACCTGAAAGGTCTGGTACTGGACGAAGCTGATGAAATGTTGCGTATGGGCTTCATCGAAGACGTTGAAACCATCATGGCGCAGATCCCAGAAGGTCATCAGACCGCTCTGTTCTCTGCAACTATGCCAGAAGCGATTCGTCGTATTACTCGTCGCTTCATGAAAGATCCGCAGGAAGTTCGCATTCAATCTAGCGTAACGACTCGCCCGGACATCAGCCAGAGCTACTGGACTGTCCACGGTATGCGTAAAAATGAAGCGCTGGTTCGCTTCCTGGAATCTGAAGATTTTGATGCGGCGATCATTTTCGTACGTACCAAAAACGCGACTCTGGAAGTGGCTGAAGCACTGGAACAAAGCGGCTATAACAGCGCAGCACTGAACGGTGACATGAACCAGGCACTGCGTGAGCAAACCCTGGAGCGTCTGAAAGACGGTCGTCTGGACATCCTGATTGCAACCGACGTTGCGGCTCGTGGCCTGGACGTTGAGCGTATCAGCCTGGTTGTTAACTATGACATCCCGATGGACTCAGAGTCTTACGTTCACCGTATCGGCCGTACTGGTCGTGCAGGTCGTGCTGGCCGTGCGCTGCTGTTCGTTGAGAACCGCGAGCGTCGTCTGCTGCGCAACATCGAACGCACCATGAAGCTGACTATTCCTGAAGTTGAACTGCCAAACCGCGATCTGCTGAGTGAGCGTCGTCTGGCTAAGTTTGCAGCTAAAGTTCAGCAGCAACTGGAAAGCAGCGATCTGGATCTGTACCGTGGTCTGCTGGCAAAAATCCAACCTTCTGCTGAATCAGAAGAAGCGCTGGATATGGAAACACTGGCTGCAGCACTGCTGAAAATGGCACAGGGCGAACGTCCTCTGATCCTGCCACCAGATGCACCGATGCGTCCACGTCGTGAATTCCGTGAACGTGATGAGCGTTTCGAACGTTCAGACCGTGCACCACGTGGCGATCGTCCAGATCGTGCACCACGCGGTGACCGTCCAGAGCGTTCAGATCGTCCACAGCGTGATGGCGATGCCCCGCGTCGCGAACGTCGCGATGTTGGCGATATGGAACTGTACCGTATTGAAGTTGGCCGTGATGATGGTGTTGAAGTTCGTCATATCGTTGGCGCTATCGCTAACGAAGGTGATATCAGCAGCCGTTACATCGGTAACATCAAGCTGTTCGGTACTCACTCTACTATCGAACTGCCAAAAGGCATGCCGGGCGAAATCCTGCAGCACTTTACCCGTACTCGTATTCTGAACAAACCAATGAATATGCAGTTGATGGGTGATGCACAACCTCGTACCGATCGTGGCGGCGAACGTCGTGGCGGCGGTGCTGGTGCAGGTGCTGGCCGTAGCTTCGGTGGTGGTGAGCGTCGTGAAGGCGGTCGCGGTCCACGTCGTGATGGCCCTGCAGGTGCTGGTGCTCCACGTAGCTTCAGCGGCGAACGTCGTGAAGGCGGTCGTGGCCCACGTCGTGAAGATGGCGCAGCTCCAACTCGTCGTCGTACAACTGAAGCCTAATTGACAGAACTTTATGCCTGCTGTTAATCAGCAGGCAGTGATAAAAATCCTGGTTATTGTAACCGGGATTTTTTTTATCCAAATTGTACTCATGTACTGGTACAATGTTTCACAGCAAACCTGTCGCTTCGACAGTCGTTCATTGTTTCAGGAATTCGTATGGCAACCTTATCTACCACTCACGCATCGCCGTCTATTTTCGGCGGGGTCATGATTATTGGCGGCACAATTATTGGTGCGGGGATGTTTTCTCTGCCAGTGGTTATGTCTGGTGCGTGGTTTTTCTGGTCACTAGCTGCGCTGCTGGTGACGTGGTTTTGTATGCTGCACTCTGGTTTGATGATTCTCGAAGCCAATCTTAATTATCGAGTCGGCTCGAGTTTCGATACCGTGACTAAAGACTTATTGGGCAAAGGCTGGAATCTGATTAACGGCCTGTCCATCGCGTTTGTGCTGTATATCCTGACCTACGCCTATATTTCGGCGAGCGGTTCAGTTATCCATCACACGCTTGGCAAAATGTCTGTCGATTTCCCCGCAAGATTTGCCGGATTGATCTTTGCCCTGGTGGTGGCGTTTATTGTCTGGATGAGCACGCGCGCCGTTAGCCGCATGACCACTATCGTTCTCGGTGCAAAAATACTCACTTTCTTTATGACGTTTGGCGGCTTGATGTGGCACGTCGAACCGGCAACATTACTGGATAGCAAAGCGATTAATCCGAGCTATTTGCCGTATCTCTTTATGACACTGCCATTTTGTCTCGCCTCATTTGGCTATCACGGTAATGTGCCTAGTCTGATGAAGTATTACGGCAAAGATCCCCAAACCATTAAGCGTTGCATTGTCTGGGGAACGCTGATGGCGCTGGGGCTGTATGTCATTTGGTTGATTGGCAGTATGGGTAATATTCCGCGCAGTGATTTTATTGCTATTGCCGACAAAGGCGGAAATATTGATGTGCTGGTAGGGGCGTTGAGCGGTGTGTTGAATAGCCGCGCGCTGGACTTGCTGTTGATCGTGTTCTCTAACTTTGCCGTTGCGAGTTCCTTCCTGGGCGTGACGTTAGGATTATTCGATTACCTTGCTGATTTATTTAAGTTCGATGACTCACCGACCGGGCGCCTGAAAACCGCGTTGGTGACATTTATCCCGCCAATGTTAGGTGGTGTAATCTGGCCTGATGGGTTTATCTACGCGATTGGTTTTGCCGGGCTGGCGGCGACTATCTGGGCGGCAATCGTTCCCGCGCTGTTGGCAAAAGCCTCCCGTAAAAAGTTTGGCAGCCCAATTTATCGGGTGTGGGGCGGCAATAAAATGATTGCGCTGATTCTGATCTTTGGCGTGACCAACGCAGCAATTCATATCCTTTCAAGCTTCGATCTATTACCGGTTTATCATTAAATTTGTCGCCCCTCCATTGAGGGGCGACATCATTAACTCGTCAAACTTTCATGCACATCCATTGCCAAATCAAATGAATGTAGTCGGGCTTCGGTATCAAAAATCTGCCCGTTCACCATGATTTCATCGGCCTGGGTTTCCCGCAGGAGTGAAATCAGCCCGTGGCGCACTTTCGCTTTATCGCCAACCAGCGACATGCTCAACGCTTGCTGAACGCCATACTTCTCGGCGGGACTCCAGAAATTATCCATATTTTCAATTGGTGGCGGTAGTTGGCCAGTCTCACCGCGACGCAGTTTAACGAAAGCCTGCTGCATAGAGGTAAACAGGAATTCGGCATCGCGGTTGCTGTCGGCGGCAACGATATTTATACACACCATCGCATACGGTTTTTCCAGACGTGCAGATGGTTTGAATTGAGCGCGGTAAAGTTGCAGCGCCTGGAACAACATATCTGGAGCAAAGTGCGAAGCAAAGGCAAACGGCAGCCCAAGTTGTGCGGCAAGTTGCGCGCTATACAAGCTGGAACCTAACAGCCAGACGGGGATTTTCGCGTTGTAACCCGGAACCGGGCGCACCGCCGGGTTGGGGTCGGTTGCGTCAAACCACGAAACCAACTCACTGACATCGCGTGGGAAGTTGTCGATATCGCCGCTCATATGGCGGCGCAACGCCATCATTGTGCGCTGGTCGCTTCCCGGTGCGCGGCCCAGACCTAGATCGATACGGCCCGGATAGAGCGTCTCAAGCGTGCCAAACTGCTCAGCAATCACTAACGGCGAATGGTTTGGCAACATCACGCCGCCTGAACCCAGGCGCAAAGTTTCGGTATTCGCCGCAAGATAGCCAATCAGCACGGATGTCGCCGCACTGGCGATACCGGTCATATTGTGGTGTTCAGCCAGCCAATAGCGATGGTAGCCGCGCTTTTCGGCAAGGCGGGCTAAATCAAGAGAACGATGGAACGCATCACGAGGCTGGGAGCCTTGTGGAATCGGGGCTAAATCGAGTAGAGAGAAAGGAACTTGGGTGATGTCAGACATAACGGCTCACTTTGTTAGACGAAGTGGGTAACTTCGTTTGCTGATAATTAGCCTTAGTATTGCGCAGAACCATCAACAATTAAGTAACAAAGTGAGCCTTTTCTCAGCTCTGAGTCACCAGTTCTAATCCAGCGACGCGTCGCCAGTAACCATTGCAATCACTTTGCTGCGCTAGCGTCAAAGGCGCATTGCCATTCTCATTTTTGCGGAAGGCTTCCAGTACGCGCAATGTCTCCATCCCCATCGGCGATAAACGTACCATATCGACCAGGCCTTTCATCGATGCCAGTTCATTACCGAGGTTGTACACATAGCCGCTCATGGTCTGAATGCCGTTGAGCACAAACACTTGCTGGTTTTCCTGCGAAAGCATATTGCGCCCTACAGGATATTTAATGCAGCAGGTCTCGCATTCATCTTTTGGCTTATCTTCAGAACGAGCGGTAAAGCAGCGCGCAGAATAGGCCAGCGGTAAATGACCGTAGCTCAGGACTTCCACTTCAAACTTGTTGCGAATACCCAGCTCATCACACTGAGTCAGCATGTTTGCCAGCCAGTCGCGTGACAGCTCCACAGGCATGCACCAACGAATCATGCCTTGTTTGAGTAACAGACGCAGAGTCACCGCGTTATAGCAGTTAAGCGCATGACCGGCGACAAACGGCAGCTTGCGCTCTGCCGCCATATTCACGGCACCCAGGTCATTGGCTTCAATCAGGAAATCGCCATTCTCAACGTAACGTTTTAGTTCGTTGAGTTCAGACGGAGCCTGAACCAGGGCGAGGGTCGAAAGCACCACTTGTTTGCCCTGGTCTGCGAGGTTTTTCGCCATATCTAACCAGTCGCCAGTTTTTGTCGCACGACGCTTACTACACACTGACTCGCCAAGATAAATAGTCTCAGCGCTGCTGTTTGCGGCAGCCTGATAAAATTTTTCCAGCGTCTCTTTTGGCCAGTAATAAAGCACCGGCCCTAATGAATATTTCATGGGTTTTCCTACTGCCATTTACGGTGATAGGCACCGAGTGTGGTTTGCGTGCCTTCGGCCATCTCGCCTAGCGCTTCCATCCATGCGGGTTGAGCGCGATAGTTTTCCGGATCGGCCATGCAGCGGTCGATAGCCTGACGCCAGACTTTGGCGACCTGGGTGACATACGCCGGGCTGCGCTGGCGGCCTTCAATTTTCACCGAAGCAATATTTGCCGCGAGTAATTCAGGCAGCAGTTCAAGCGTATTCAGGCTGGTTGGCTCTTCAAGCGCGTGATATTTCTGGTCATCTACCAGATAGCGGCCTTTACACAGCGTCGGATAACCTGCGTTTTCGCCATCCTGATAACGGTCAATTAGTACATCGTTGAGACGAGACTCAAGCCCTTGCGGCGTTTGCTGCCAGCGCACAAACCGTGCAGGAGAACAGGCTCCAACTGTATTTGGCGATTCACCAGTCAGATAAGAAGAAAGGTAGCAACGGCCTTCAGCCATAATGCACAGGCTGCCAAAAGCAAAGACTTCCAGCGGCACTGGAGTTACCCTGGCTAACTGTTTTACCTGATGAATGGATAACACGCGCGGCAGAACCACTCGCGCGACATCGAAATGGCGATGATAAAAGCGAATCGCTTCTTCATTGGTGGCGGAGGCCTGTACCGAAACATGGCGCTCAATCTGCGGATAACGTTCTGCTGCGTACTCAAGCATCGCCAGATCGGCGAGAATTAAAGCATCGGCTCCGAGTTGCGCTGCCATATCCACTGCTCGTTGCCAGCGCACATAGCCGTCAGGGTGCGCAAACGTATTGATAGCGATATGCAATTTACGGCCATGTTGATGCACGTAACTCACCGCTTCTTGCAGTTTCTTCTCCGTGAAATTCAGTCCAGCAAAATGGCGGGCGTTGGTGTCATCTTTAAGACCAATGTAAACCGCATCGGCACCATTATCGATGGCCGCTTTCAACGCCGGTAAGTTTCCGGCTGGGCAAAGCAACTCCATAATTTATCCTGAATCATCGGGTAACCTTTGAGGCACCCCATGCAGCCCAGGGCAAGGGCCACAAAATTGTTAACGAACTGGGATTTTAGTTAACCCGTCCACGACAAATTTTGATTTAAGGCAGTTAATGGCGTATTGATGACATCAATATAGAGGTATCGATAACCCGCGTAATTGTTGATTTGCACCGCTACGGAGAATGGCTGGTGTGGCAAAATAGCGTTCAAATTTCTCAAGGAGTAAAGCTCGTGTTGGATAAATTGCGTTCACGCCTGGTCCATTTAGGCCCGTCATTGTTAAGAACACCGGTTAAACTGACGCCCTTTACTCTGAAGCGCCAGGTACTTGAACAGGTTCTGGGCTGGCAGTTTCGTCAGGCAATGGAAGAGGGTGAGCTCGAATTTCTTGAGGATCGTTGGTTAAGCATTGAAGTCCGCGATCTCGGCCTGAAGTGGTTTACTTCGGTACAAGATAATAAACTGGTGGTTCGTGAAGACGCTCCTGCTGATGTCAGCTTTAGCGCAACGGCGAATGATTTGTTGATGATCGCTGCACGCAAACAAGATCCCGATACCCTGTTTTTCCAACGTCGCCTGGTTATTGAAGGGGACACCGAATTGGGTCTGTACGTCAAAAATTTAATGGATGCCATTGAGCTGGATGCGATGCCGAAACCTTTACGCATACTGCTGCTGCAACTGGCTGATTTTGTCGAAGCAGGTATGAAACACAAACCTGTTCCAGAAAGTAACTCGGTAGGTGAGCCATGCTAATTCGTGTAGAAATACCTATTGATGCTCCCGGCATCGACGCTTTACTTCGCCGTTCCTTTAAGGGCAATGGTGAGGCAGATTTAGTGAAGGATTTACGAGAAGACGGCCTGTTAACACTTGGCGTTGTGGCGACCGATGACGAAGGTCAGGTTGTCGGTTATGCCGCCTTTAGCCCGGTTGCGGTAGAAGGTGAAGAGCTTCAGTGGGTTGGTTTAGCGCCGCTGGCAGTTGATGAAGCTTATCGTGGTCAGGGGCTGGCAAAACAACTGGTCTATGAAGGGCTGGATTCACTCAATGAGTTTGGCTACGCGGCGGTTGTCACGTTAGGCGAACCGGCATTGTACGGGCGTTTTGGTTTTGTTCCTGCTGCACAATTCGATTTGCGTTGTGCGTGGCCTGATACCGAAGCCTATTTCCTGATTCACCCGCTGGCCGATGACGCGCTTAATGGCGTAAGTGGATTAGTGGAATATCACGAGCATTTTAACCGAGAGTTTTGATCTCTGATGACGTTTGAAGGCTTGCCAGCAGGTCTTCAAACGACAAAGCTCCTTTTACCAGCATCTCTTTCTGCGCTTTAGTTAGCTGCTTGATGCGATATTCCAGGCGCAAGGCGCTTGAACGATCGCCAACCAGATGGCTGAATGCCAGCGTCAATTCACCTCTCCCGCGCAATGCTTTAGCGCCTTTTCCAGCCTGATGCTGCGAGAAGCGGCGTTCCACATCGGTGGTTATACCGGTATATAAACGGTTATCAAGGGTGCGAACTAAATAGAGATACCAGGGAGACATAGGTCAGGCGCATAATTAACGTTTTACGCAGAATATCACTCTTCAGGTTGTCCATGGAAACTCTCAATGCCATCAGTCGCTGGCTGAACAAACAGCATGTACTGACTTACTGCGCTGGCGGTCATAGTGATTTATGGTGCGCTAATGCGTTCTATTTATACGATGCGCAGCGCGTGGCTTTTTATCTGTTAAGCGAATCCCACACCCGCCATGGCGAGTTGATTGGTAAACAAGCCAGGGTGGCCGGAACCGTTAACGGGCAGCCGAAAACCGTCGCACTTATTCGTGGCGTGCAGTTCCGTGGGGAGATTACGCTGATTGAAGAAGCTGAAGCGGCAAATATTCGTAACCTTTACTGCAAACGCTTCCCTGTAGCGAGAGTGATGTCTGCTCCGGTCTGGGAAATTCGGCTCGATGAGCTGAAAATGACAGATAACACACTCGGTTTTGGGAAAAAACTGCACTGGCTGCGAGATGACACTAAGCTTGGTGAATAAGCGACAGGAGAACTTATGAGCCGGGTTTTGTTAACAGGGGCCACGGGCCTCATTGGCGGACATCTATTACGCATGTTGATCGAGGCGCCGCAAGTCAGCCATATCACTGCGGCGACACGGCGTCCGTTGCCTGCAATGAATAAAGTCACCAATCCCCACGATCCTCAATTGAGTGATGCACTCACACAATTAACCGAGCCGCTTGATACTGTGTTTTGTTGTCTCGGCACCACGATGAAAGAAGCGGGCAGCAAAGAAGCTTTTGTGCTGGCGGATTACACGCTGGTGGTGGATACCGCCATAACCGCTCAACGCCTTGGCGCGAAGCATATGCTGGTGGTGAGCGCGATTGGCGCTAATAGTAAATCACCGTTTTTCTACAATCGTGTGAAAGGCGAAATGGAAGAGGCGCTGATCGCGCAAGACTGGCCACGTTTAACCATTGCTCGCCCGTCCATGTTGCTTGGGCACCGTGAATCGCAACGCTTTAATGAATCGCTGTTTGCGCCGCTGTTTAAAATCATGCCAGGGAAATGGAAGTCAATTGAAGCGAGGGATGTGGCAAAAGCGATGCTTCATGAAGCGCTGCTACCATCGCGTGAAGGCGTGAATATTCTGGATTCACGCCAGTTGCGGGAAATAGCGACCTAGGTGCCGTTATGTGTTTTCCTCACCCATCTGTCTTTCGAAAGCCTGACGCACTAATCCCATCACGTAAGGCAGTTGGTCGAGAGCGGAAAGCCCAATTTCTACATCCCCATTTCCCCAGCGGCCAACATTCGTGACATCTTTAGCCAAACCTTTCGGGTCTGAAAGCTCATAAAAAGGCATATTCAGGGACAACCTGAGCCGACTTTTTTGTGGAACAACATCGACGAAATTGGTTTCTGCCTTGTAAGCCACATAGAGTTTGGTGAACTCTTCAGTGACTCCTTCATCGATCTCCAGCACCTGCTGGCGGAACACATCGAAAATTTCCCGCATTGGGGAATTGTTTGATAAATGTGGGTGATCTGCGAGACTCCAGGTAGCATTTTCAGGGCGTTTTTCCGTATAGCCCACAAGAATACCGCTCGGTAGATTAGGGGCCTGCCACACTTCGACCGCTTTTTGCGCCAACATTTGTGCACGGCCCACAATTCCTTGTTCGTCCCAGTGGTTCAAACTTCCCAGGCATTGATTCAGCCGTAACGGGCTCTCTTTAAATCCACCTTTCATGTCACGCTTATCACTAAACACACGGTTACTGTATTCGGAGTTATAGCCCGTTAAAGTCAGATTTCCGAGCGTATGCAGGTACGAATCATGAGTTTGTTTCCACGCTGGCCCTAAGTCTTTCTGCCAGGCGGAGGATAGAGGTCGCTGCTGCGGCATAATATGTTCAATCGTATATTCATCCACCGATATACGCTCTTTACGGCCCTCATTTTCCAGGCGGCGCAGCCAATAACTTCGATTGCGGAAGTTATAAAGATCGCGCTTTTTAATTTCACGTTTAAATTCTTCATCATCCGGGAAGCGGCGATAGGAGGGCAATGCTTGCAAATAAGCCTGAATGCTTTCCAGGTAAGTATTTTTATTGATCGATTTCTTAATCGTCGCGAAGGTTTTGTTCAGGGAGTTGGTCGGGATTGCGCAGACCGCACGGCGAAAAACGTAAGATTCAATCAACCTTATCGCAGCCAAAAAATCGGCTACTGACAAATCATCGTGGTGATAATCATGATAAAGCTCTAATAAAAATGGATAGGCTACATCCACTTTTAGCTCTCGCAAGTCTCTAAAACCTAATGAAAGCTGCTTGTCTGATTCTTTATCCAGCGCCATTGCGCAGTAATAACATGCATACGTCTGGATATCTTTGAGAAGCTTATCAACGCCATCAGCATGATTTTGCGGCTCACGAGCATAGGCTTTAAACGCTTCGTAAACATCATCAATTCGAGGAATATTGCCAGTTTTTACCGTCAGATAATGGCGCATAAAACCGTCAAACTGTGCGTTATAGCCTTCCTGTCCGAATGCCATTTCCATGGGGCGCCAGTAGTCTTCGTACAACTTTGTTTGATGGCCTGGCTCAAGCCCCATCAAGATAAAATTACGAATAAGGTCGGCCTGACTCAGGGCTTTGCCTGTGGAGTTCATGCTCTCAAATATCAGTTGCGGATTATCCTGCCCACGGCTCAGCGCTACATCCACGATTAATAGTTTCGCTAACCCTTTACAGACAAGCAGTAAATCTTCTGGAATCTTACTGAGCTTTTCATCAAAGAAATCAAAATTTTCTTTCAGACGCAGAGAGTGGTTTTCAGGCCATTGTTTTTGCCTGAGCAATGCCAATAAAGACTCTTTATCTGTTTGAGTCAGAAGAAGTTTAAAGCCTCGCTCTCCCTCTTCCAGATCATTAAGTAAATAATAATGGCGTAACTTGCGAGCAGAAAATCCTTCTAAAGGTTCGCTATCGCCGAGGTGTCGGCATAATGCCTCAATAATCAATGTTGCGGTAGTCAGGCGCTGTTGGCCGTCAATAACAAGCAATGCCGATTGGCTGCTTACCTGATACAGCCCTTGCTCGATATATACCACGGAGCCAATAAAATGGGCCTGAATATCTTCTCGCTGACCCGCGCGAATAATGTCATCCCAGAGTTGTTGGCACTGAGTAATCGTCCAGGAATAATTGCGTTGGTAAATAGGAATAACAAACTGCGGAGATTTCTTCAGAAAATCAAACAGGCGAGCTTCCGTCGCTTTCATAGCGCATCCTTAGCTTAGCCACAAAAGGCATGTGTAATCGCCAGCAGCAGCTTTATTGATAATAAAAACTGCTGCGAGTTTAGCTGTAAGGGCATTCTAAAACGGGCGGTGATATCAAGAATTTGATTCGAAGTGATGAACGTTTAGTGCGTTTTAAGGCCATTGGGCGGATTAGCTTCAATGGCCGTAATGATATTCTTTACCGTAAATGATGCACAACCTGGTTGCTGCTACCACGCCAGATAAGCGCCGGATCTTTGAGATCCTGAACAAATTTACCGTCGATCAGCACATTGATTAATTCAACAACTTCGCGCTGAGCTTCGGTTAATTCATCAAGCTTGTAACCCGTCCACAGCCAGATATCTTTGCCAGGGCATTCCGCCCGCACTCGCTGCACCAGTTTCAGCACATCCGCGATGTTTTGCGGGTGAAGCGGATCGCCGCCCGAAAGCGACAACCCCTGGCGGCGAATACGCGTGTCATTCAGATCGTTGATTATCCGATCTTCCATTTCCTGCGTGAACGCCGTGCCTGAATTTAACCGCCAGGTGCTTTTGTTGTAACACCCGGGGCATTCATGCACGCAGCCAGAAACAAACAGCGTGCAGCGTGTCCCAGGCCCGTTAACGATATCTACCGGGTAGTATTGATGACAACGCATTAACCAATCTGCCCGTTACCCAAATGCTTCACGCGGCGCTTAACTTCTTCCTGCTTACCGGCGTTAAATGGACGTGCATCCGGACTGCCCAGATAACCGCAGACGCGGCGCGTTACGGATACTCGAGCGGCATCGTGGTTGCCACATTTAGGGCAGGTGAAACCTTTGCTAGTGCACTCAAATTCACCGGTAAAACCGCACTCGTAGCATTCGTCAATTGGCGTGTTGGTGCCGTAATACGGAACGTGTTTGTAGCTATAATCCCAGACATCTTCCAGCGCTTGCAGATTGTGCTGAATATTTGGATATTCGCCGTAACAGATGAAACCGCCGTTAGCCACTGGTGGATATGGCGCTTCAAAGTCGATTTTGTCGTATGGGTTAACTTTCTTCTCAACGTCTAAGTGGAAGCTGTTGGTGTAGTAACCTTTGTCGGTCACGCCAGGAACTACGCCAAATTCGGCGGTATCAAGACGGCAGAAACGGTCACACAGGTTTTCACTTGGCGTGCTGTAAAGGCTGAAACCGTAGCCGGTTTCATCTTTCCAGGTGTCGGTCGCCAGGCGCAGGCGCTCAACAATTGCGACGGCTTTGGCACGCAGCTCTTCGCTATCGTAAACGTGTTGATTGCCAAACAGCGCATTCACCGTTTCATGGATACCGATGTAACCCAGGGAAATCGACGCGCGGCCATTTTTGAAAATCTCAGAAACGTCGTCGTCTGCTTTCAGACGCACGCCGCAAGCTCCTTCCATATACAGGATAGGTGCCACGCGAGCTTTAACGCCATCCAGACGTGCAATGCGCGTCATCAGGGCCTTGTATGCCAGTTCCAGGCGCTCATCGAGCAGTTTCCAGAAGGCAGATTCATCACCTTTTGCTTCCAGCGCAATACGCGGCAGGTTCAGGCTGATAACGCCGATATTGTTACGGCCATCGTGGATCTGCTCGCCATTTTCTTCATACACGCCGAGGAAACTACGGCAGCCCATTGGCGTTTTGAACGAACCGGTCACTTTCACAACCTGGTCGTAGTTCAGAATGTCCGGGTACATGCGCTTGCTGGCGCACTCCAGCGCGAGCTGTTTAATGTCGTAGTTTGCGTCGCCCGCTTTATGGTTCAGGCCGTCTTTAATCGCAAAGACCAGTTTCGGGAACACCGCTGTTTTACGGTTTTTGCCCAGACCCGCGATGCGATTACGCAGAATAGAAGTCTGAATCAGGCGAGATTCCCAACTGGTCCCCAGACCAAAACCGAAGGTCACGAACGGTGTCTGACCGTTAGCGGTGTGCAGCGTATTCACTTCATATTCCAGCGACTGGAAAGCGTCATAACACTCTTTCTCGGTGCGAGAAAGTGCATAGCCTTCGGCATCCGGGATCTGCCACTTTTCAGCAGTCTGGCGATGTTTTTCAAAGCTTTCAGTGACGAACGGTGCCAGCACTTCATCAATACGGTTAATGGTGGTGCCGCCGTAAATGTGGCTAGCAACCTGGGCAATAATTTGTGCCGTGACGGCGGTCGCCGTAGAGATGGATTTCGGCGGTTCAATCTCCGCATTACCCATCTTAAAACCGTGCGTCAGCATACCTTTCAGATCAATCAGCATGCAGTTAAACATCGGGAAGAATGGCGAGTAATCGAGGTCGTGATAGTGAATATCACCGCGCTCGTGCGCCAGCACCACATCACGCGGTAACAGATGTTGAGAAGCGTAGTGTTTTGCCACGATACCGGCTAACAGGTCACGCTGAGTCGGGATAACTTTGCTGTCTTTATTGGCGTTTTCGTTGAGCAAAGCGGAGTTGGTTTGTTCTACCAGACCCCGGATTTCCTGATTCAGGCGGCCACGTTTTTCGCGCTCGATATCACGGTCATGGCGATATTCGATGTAAGCACGCGCAAGTTGCTTATAGTCGCCAGCCATCAGCTGGTTTTCTACAGCAGTCTGGATTTCACCAATATCAACCTGACTGCGGCCTTCCATCTGTGCACGGACAATATCTGCGACGCGGCCGCAATAGTCTGCGTCATCGACTCCCGCTGCTTTAGCTGCACGAAGAATAGCTTCTTTAATGCGCTCTGAAGTGAAAGGTACTTTGCACCCGTCTCTTTTCATCACATGCGGTGTCATGATCTCTCCATTTAAAAAAGGTTATCCACAAAGGGATGTCATTGTCTGCAAGCCGGGTTTTGCTCGCATTGCCATAGGCTTTCTGTTTTTGCCCCTGGCTTTATCCACAGATAATCCCCAGAAGTGGCTGTGGCTCTTGTTGCTATAATAGTCGATTAATACAAGATGTAGGGGCAGGGTGTATTTTAAGGTCTATATGTAGTGATTTGCATCAAACAAGTTTGCGATTTTATTGATGCAGGACAAGGTAAATCGGGCGTAGTAGGAAGGATGGGCAACAAGAAGAAATCTTAAAATTTTTAAAGTATGCAGTTCGTGCATTTTGTTAACCAGAATCCTTTCCCTCATTACTTTGTATGGTTTCTAATTTCTTTTTATGTGATGAAAATCACAGTCACTCTTCAGAGTCAGTCTTATTGTGCTTGTCATATATATTATTGATTTAATTATATTTATCAGGCTAATAGTTAAGTTTCAACTATAGGCTCTGGTCAATAATTCCACGGACAGGAAAGGACTTCCCTCATGGCCTCAGACGGCACCCGCTTTACCTTCACCGCCGGGCGCACTCCGGCGGACACCTTCGCGGTGGCGGGCTTTAAGCTTAAACAGTCCCTCTCTTCCCTGTTCAGCCTGGAGATCACCGTCGCCTGCAATGACCCGGCGATTGGCTTTAAAGCCATTCTCGATGAATTCGCGCTGCTCACCATCTGGCAGGGCGACGTGATTAAGCGCCGGGTACGCGGTATCGTCACCTTCTGCGAGCAGGGCGATTCCGGTAAACACCAGACGCTTTACCGCATGACGCTACGCCCCGAGTTCTGGCGCAGCTCCCAGCGGCAGAACTGCCGCAGTTTTCAGAACTACGACATCCAGTACATCTTTGCAAAGTTGCTGAAAGAAATGCGTATCCGCACGCATGACGCCCTGTTCCGTCGTCCGCATCCGGCGCGGGAATTCTGCGTGCAGTTTATGGAATCGGATTACGATTTCATCGCCCGCCTCGCCGCCGAAGAAGGCATTTTTTTCTTCGAGGATGAATATCTCGATGACAGCGACCAGAAACTGACTTTCACCGATGACCGCTGCAACCTGCGCGGCCTCGGGGCGTTTCCGTATAACCCGAATGCCGCCTCTGAATCGTCCACTTACTGCATCAACACTTTCTGCCGCAGCGCGCAAATCCGCCCGGCAAAAGTCACTACCCAGGACTACACCTTCACCGCCCCCGGCTGGCAGGCGCAGTACCAGGAAGAAGGCGCAGACCTGTCTTATCAGCGCCCGGACTATGAAATTTTTGACTATCCGGGGCGCTTCAAGGATGAACAGCACGGTGCCGATTTTGCGAAATATCAGATGGACGGCTGGCGCAATAACGTCGATTTTGCCAGCGGTACCAGTAATTGCCCGCAGTTACAGCCGGGACGCTGGTTCACCCTCACCGACCATCCGCGAGAGGATTTAAACAGCCCGTGGCAGGTGGTGTCGAGCGAGATGACCGGCAGCCAGCCGCAGGCGCATATCGGCAGCTCCGGCCAGGGCACCACGCTCACCAACAGTTTTCATGTTATCCCTGCCACCCAGACCTGGCGACCGGCACCGCTACCGAAACCGCGGGTGGACGGCCCGCAAATCGGCATTGTCACCGGCCCTGCCGGGGAAGAAATCTACTGCGACGAGCACGGGCGCGTGACAGTGAAATTTGCCTGGGACCGCTACAACAAAACTAATGAGGAAAGCTCGTGCTGGGTGCGCGTCTCGCAGGCGTGGGCGGGCACCGGATTCGGCAACATCGCCATTCCGCGCGTCGGCCAGGAAGTGATTGTCGATTTTCTGAACGGCGACCCCGACCAGCCGATTATCACCGGGCGCACGTATCATGCCGCCAATCGTGCACCGGGCGACCTGCCGGGGACGAAAACCCAGATGGCGATACGTTCGCAGACGTATAAGGGTAATGGATACAACGAACTGATGTTTGAGGACCAGACCGGACAGGAACTACTGTCGATGCATGCCCAGAAGGACATGAAGACGGTGGTTTTGAACAACCGCGACACCAATGTGAAAGTCGACCACTGCGAAACCATCGGCAATAACCAGCAGGTCACGGTCGGGCTGGGGCAGACGGTAAAAGTCGGCAAGGAGAACGCCGCCGGGCACGACCAGAACATCACCGTGGCGCACGACCGCAGCATCACCGTCCGCAATGACCAGACGCTGAAAGTCACCCGCGACCGGGCGGTAAACAGCGGGCGCGATGACAATCTGTACGTCGAGCGCGACCGTAAAGTCACGGTGAAAGGCAATCAGGAATACAACACCACAAAAGACCATATCAGCCTGGTGAAGGGCAGTCACAGCCTGGAAGTGAAAGGCGACCAGGCGCAGAAAGTTGCGGGTGCGCTGGGTGTGGATGCGCAGGGTGATATTGTGCTGCAGAGCAACAGCAAAATCACGCTGAAAATGGGCAGCTCATTCATTGTCATTCATCCCGGCGGCGTGGACATCACCGGGCTGAAAATCAACTTCAATGGTGGCGGTAGTGCGGGGACACCAGTTCAGACCCTGCAACCGACGGTGCTGAGTGCGTTGGGTGATAAAGTGGATGATGCAGCAACTGAGTCGCCGCAGGATGAGAATGCAGATAGTTCTGGCGATGGAGGTAATTCTGAGGAAGGGGACGAACATGGTAGCGAGGATGAATCTGACCAGTACAATATCCAATTCCATTTTTCGGATGATGACGATACACCCTATACAGATATGAAATATGTTGCTTGTTTTTCTGATGGAACACAAAAAGAAGGAGTGATCGATAAAAATGGATTTACAGAGACATTTAATTCGATACAAAAAGAAGATATAAAAATTAAGGTTTTGTTCGATATTTGGTGAGATTTTAGGAGGAAATATGTTTAGCAGTGAAGATGAAAAAATAACAATAGGAACTACATCTTTAGAAAAGGGAGTTGTTGTGCACCAAAAAATAACAGATCCCTTTAAAAAAATGATTAGAAATGCCTTGAAAGAGCAGCGCATAATTTTATTGGAAAGAAAAAATGAACTTGAAATATGGGATGGGTGTGCTCAGCAAAGGTTCAAAAAAGCGTTTGGTTTAACTAATGAAAAGGCACGGCAATGGATACTGGAAGGTATAAATAAAGAGATTTTATTAAATAATGAAATTCCAATATCTAACTTTAAGAAGACCAAAGAAAATGTTTATGCATCCGTAAATTCCTCTGATTTAGAACATAATATTAATATTGGAGAGAAATTCTCGAAGGCGCCTTTGACTGGTGAGAATTCACAAGTGGTAACCTTATGTCATGAAATGTCACACTTCGATGATATTCTAGGTACTAAAGATTTAGGTGAGGGTTCCCCAAGAAGTTATGCAGTTTCACTGGCAAGGAAATGTGATGAAAGAACTATGCAAAGCTCATACAATTTTGAAATGTATTTTGTGTAAATCATGAAAACAATAAATTATCAATTACTACTTTTTTGTATAACTCTTTTGTGTTCATTTTACACATTAGCAGTTCCAAATGATTGTAGTGATGGACAGCAATATGGTTATGGAAAGCTTTTTTATAACGGAGTTGCGCATACAAATGAGGCAATTTATCCATTAAGAATGCAACAAGCATACAATGCACCAGATCCCATAAATGACAACAGGATATATAAAGAAAATTCTTTGCAATCCCATGCGCTCAAAATTGTCATTAAGGCAGAGGAATTGGAAGGTAATATTAATGTTTCAGTAGAGAATAAAAGTGATAAATCGATAGTTATCCCTAAGAAAAATACTGCGGTTGAGGGGCGCTTATCCAACCCAATCTTTTCTATAACTTCCGGATGTATTTATTTGGATTATGTAGGGGAGCTAGTTAATTTTGGAAGTGTATATCAATATCCTGATGATTATGTCACCATTGAATCTGACCATAAATATGAAACGATCGTAAAACTTGGGAGGTATTATCACTTCCTTCCTGGCGTACATGCCTATGAAATCTTTATTCCGGAAACTCCATTTTATTTTAAAGACAAGATTGGCAGTGACGAGTTATTTGTTGAGTCCAATAAAATACACATAACAATTACAGCGCCAGTAAAAATTAATTAGTTTCTGGAATAAATAAAAAGCCCATTTGGGCTTTTTATTTATTAATTCAGTATCTTTACTGCAACCAATAAACCGCTTCAAATGGTCGTAAACTCATTTCACCCGGTTTGCCCGCCGCATCAGCGTAATTACTCATTAGCACATCCCAGTCACCCTCGAAGGCTTCAGGCACCCACCATTGGTTTTCACGGCTGAGGTTTGCCGCAACCACCAACGTCTGGCCTTGCCATTCGCGGCGATAGCACCATAAATACGGATGCTCAGGCAGCAAATCCTGATAGCTACCCCAGGTGAAAACAGGATTCGCTTTACGCAGCGTAATCAGTTTCTGATAGGCATAAAAAACTGAGTCCGGGTCATCAACAGCCGCTTTGGCATTGATAGATTGATAGTTATCGCACAGGTTTATCCACGGTGTGCCGTCAGTGAATCCAGCGTGTTCGCCGTCATTCCACTGCATCGGCGTGCGGCTGTTATCACGCGATTTACTGGCAAGGATAGCCAACAGGTTTTCACTGTCACGGCCTTGCGCGCGTAGCTCTGCGTACATGTTGTGACTTTCCACATCACGGTAATCAATGATGCGTTTGAAGTGCGGATTGGTCATCCCCAACTCTTCGCCCTGATAAATGTACGGCGTGCCCTGCATACCGTGCAGCACCATCGCCAGCATTTTTGCCGCCGGAACACGCAGTTCGCCTTCATCACCAAAACGCGACACGATGCGCGGCTGGTCGTGGTTACACCAAAACAATGCATTCCACGCCACATTATGCATGCCTTGCTGCCAGTGGCTGAAGATAGCTTTAAGCGCCACGTAATCCGGAGCAGCCAGCGCCCATTTTTGCCCGTTGGGATAATCCACTTTCAGGTGATGGAAGTTAAACGTCATCGACAGTTCATTGCTGTTAAGCGCGGCATATTGCTGGCAGTTATCGAGCGTCGTTGACGACATTTCCCCCACCGTCATCAGCTCGCGTGGCACAAACACATCGCGGCTTAGCTCTTGCAGATATTCGTGAATACGCGGCCCGTCGGTGTAGAAACGTCGTCCGTCACCGCCTTCAATATCGCTTGGGAAATCTTGATCTTTCGAAACCAGGTTAATCACATCAAGGCGCAATCCATCTACGCCGCGATCGGCCCAGAACTCGCAAACCTTCTTCAATTCAGCGCGAACCTGCGGGTTTTCCCAGTTGAGATCCGCCTGCTCTGGGGCAAATAAATGCAGGTAATACTGGCCACTTTCTGCATGCCAACGCCAGGCGTTACCACCGAATTTAGAGCGCCAGTTGTTAGGCAGAACATCAGGCGTACCGTCGCGCCAGATATAAAACTCGCGGAATGGGCTTTCTTTGTTCAGCGCTTCGTGGAACCAGGCGTGCTGGGTGGACGTATGGTTAAAAACCATATCCAGAATGACGCGGATGCCGCGCTCGTGGGCGCCGGCGACTAACAAATCGAAATCATCCAGCGTGCCGTAGGTGTGGTCGATGGCGCAGTAGTTCGCCACGTCGTAACCGTTATCCACCTGCGGTGAGACATAAAACGGTGTCAGCCAAATGGCATCAACACCCAGCAGCTTAAGGTAGTCCAGACGCTTAATGACGCCAATCAGGTCGCCCGTGCCACTGCCAGTCGTGTCCTGAAAACTCTTCGGGTAGATTTGGTAGATGACACCATGTTGCCACCAGGGAGGAGTTGTATTCATAAATCATTCCTAAACGCCCGTCATATTTCGAGCCGCCGCTGGGTTGGCTGCAACTCGAAATCTTTAGGGCATAAGTTAAAAATTGAACCACCAAAAAACTAAACCACTAACAACGTGCCCTGACGGTATTTGCGCTTATACATCACACTGGTCAGCACGATTGGAATCACGACTGCAATCAGAATGGCGAGGGAATAAACTTCCCAATAGCGCGGCTGAATGGACAAAATTCCCGGCAAGCCACCCACGCCAATCCCGTTTGCCATCACTCCGCTCAGGCCACACAACAAGCCTGCAAGCCCTGAGCCAACCATTGCGCACAGCATCGGGAAGCGGTATTTCAGGTTGATGCCGTACATCGCCGGTTCAGTCACACCCAGGTAGGCAGAAATCGCCGCCGGAACTGAAATCTCACGTTCGTTATGTTTACGGCTGCAAATAATGATGCCGACAACCGCAGATGCCTGCGCAATGTTAGACAGCGCAATCAGTGGCCAAACCGGCGTTCCGCCCATGCTCTGAATCATCTGCATGTCGATAGCGAGTGTTGTCTGATGCACACCGGTAATCACCAGCGGTGCGTACAGGAAGCCAAACAACGCGGCACCGACAGGGGCAAAACTTCCCGTCATCAAATGGCGAACCGCAAAGGCCACGCCATCACCAATCCAGCGACCAAACGGGCCGATAAACGCATGCGCCAGGAACACCGCCAGAATCAGCGAACACACAGGCACTATTACAAGATAGAGGTAATCTGGCACGATGCGTTTCAGACGCGTCTCAATAAAGCCCAGAGCCAGCCCCGCCAGCAATGCTGGAATCACCTGCGCCTGGTAGCCCACTTTTTCGATGGTGAACCAGCCGAAGTTCCAGACTTCCGGAATTTTGCTACCCAATTCATAGGCATTCATCAACTGCGGTGACACGAGCGTGACGCCAAGCACAATACCAAGGATAGGTGTCCCACCCATTTTTCGCACTGCTGACCAGCAAATACCGACCGGTAAATAGAAGAAAATAGCTTCGCCAATCAGCCACAAGAAATCGTAAATCGATTGTAGGGACGGGTGCATTTGCGCCAGAGTCTGCCCGTTGCTCATCGGCAAATCGCCAATCACATTACGGAAGCCGAGGATTAAACCTCCGCTGATTAATGCAGGTAGAAGTGGGAAGAAGATCTCGGCGAAGTGGGAAATTAATTGCTCGTGCCATTTCATATTCTGGCGCGCAGCGAGTTTCGCTTGTTCTTTATCTGCAGTGCTATGGCCTGTCGCGGCGATCAATGCCTTGTAGTAATCGCCCACTTCCGGGCCAATTACCACCTGGAACTGCCCGGCGTTTGTAAAGCAGCCCTTAACCATCGGCAGCTCTTCAATCTCTTTCGGCTTCGCAATCGCAGTATTGTTTAATACGAACCGTAAGCGAGTGATGCAGTGACTGACGGTGGCAATATTCTCGCGCCCGCCGACCAGGTCGATCAGCTTATCTATATCCTGTTGTTTCACTTTGGCCATGATGAGGTCCCAGAGTAAGGAGTGAGGTTTTTTATCTGCCGCAAGGTTATCTTTTAATCTTCACTTCTAAAATGGGAACGTTCCCGAAATCAATCGACGATCACAATAAACCTGAAGTGAGGGGTGTTACTGGAGAGTACTGGGGATAACGATCTGGCGCAGTTCACGATCCTGCGTGACTTGCCCAATCAACTGCAAAACCGCCTGGCGTCCTGCCTCAGCATAACCTGGATCGACCGTGATGATTTCCGGGTGCAGGAACTTCATCAGCGGCGTATTCCCGACGCTCGCCAGTTGCAGCGTGGTGCGTTGGTGTTCCTGGAGATATTTGCTGGCGCCCAGAGCGAGGGTATCGGTCGCGCAAAGCAGGGCGGTGGTTTCTGGTAACAAAACTTCAGCGACGTGTTCGTAACCTTGTTTCATCGCCAACCCCGGTAGCGCCACGTTTGGCGTCAGTTGGTGTTGTTTGCAAAACGCGAGATAGGCTTCATGGCGGCGCAAGCCGGTTGTCACATCGCTATGGGGCACGCCGAGGAAACTGATGTGGCGATGGCCCTGCTCATAAAGGCGTGACATCAAAATATTAATTGCCCCTTCGTCGTCATAACAAACCGAGGCAAACCCTTTGGCATCCCGCGCCATGAGTACCAGCGTCGATTGCCAGGGGGCGAGCATTTTTTCATTGATGCCGGTAAAACCAAACAGAATCACGCCGTCGATATTACGCCGCTTGAGCATACCCAGATGCTCTTCAACCAGTTCCGGATCGAACTGGCTTTCCATCATGATCGGGTCGTAACCCTGCTCATAGAGCGACGGCAGCATGGTTTGTACCGCCAGGTTTTCTGATAACGAGTCCAGACGCGTCACGATAATGGCGACGACTTTGTCACTTTGCCCACGCATCGCCCGCGCCGAGCGGGAAGGGGAAAAACCCTCTTGCTGCATCACCGCTTCCACGCGTTCTCGCGTGCGGGCGCTGACGCCGCTTTCGTTATTCAACACGCGAGAAACAGTCGATTTACCGACACCGCTTAAACGGGCGATGTCTTTAATAGTGAGGCGGCTTTGCATCGTGTAGGTTCCCGGCAGTCAATTGCTCATTAGAATCAAGGCAAGCCAACAATACCACAATGGAAAAAATCTGGTTTACGCCAGGTTTAGGTTTGCGGGCGTAGAATGCCCGCGACTAGTGTAATGACTTTTACTTTTAACCGGAGGCGACATGGAACCTGATCCCAGTCCAAGCCCTGTAATGACAGGAATAATCCGGTAAGACTCCCTTCTTTGAAGCAACTGCCTTTGAAGTGACTGCCTTACCGGATTGCGTAAGGCAGAGATCTATCTTGTATCAATCAATGATATCCCTGCTGAAAAAATTATTTGGCCTGCAAGGCAAGGATTAGCCGCGCCTGCATGTCACCAGGCTCCGCATTACGTGGGGCCGAGGGACTATTATGCTGTTAAAAAATCTGACCCGGCAGTTGTTTGCACAACTGAGCCGCCACCTGCCACGTCGCTTGATCCAACGCGACCTGATGCCGGATGACAATACCGTTGCTCATGCTCAGGACGTCCCGGCTTCATTAAGCGAAGCCTGCCTGAAATATGCGCGAGCCTCAGAAGAGCAACTGTACCGCGATTTCCAGAGCCACCCGGAAGGGCTGAATGCGCGTGAAGTTGAACGTGCGCTAGAGCAACATGGCCTGAACCAAATCCCGGCGCAAAAAGCGTCGCCATGGTGGGTCCATCTGTGGTTGTGCTATCGCAACCCTTTCAATATCTTGCTGACAATCCTCGGGATTGTTTCGTATTCCACTGAAGACTTGTTTGCCGCAGGCGTCATTGCGTTGATGGTCGTCATCGCCACCTTGCTGAATTTCGTTCAGGAAGCGCGTTCCACCAAAGCGGCGGATACGCTAAAAGCGATGGTCAGCAACACCGCGACCGTGCTGCGTGTCGTCCATGAAAGTGGTGAAAACGAGTTTATCGAAATCCCGCTCGACCAACTGGTGCCGGGCGACATTGTCAAACTGGCGGCAGGCGACATGATCCCGGCGGATTTGCGCGTCATCCAGGCACGCGATCTTTTCGTCGGCCAGGCTTCGCTCACTGGCGAATCCTTACCGGTAGAAAAAGTCGCGGTCAGCCGCGATCTGTCGCACAACAACCCGCTGGAATGCGACACGCTGTGCTTTATGGGCACCAACGTGGTGAGCGGCACGGCGCTGGCAATGATCATCTCAACAGGCGGCAATACCTGGTTTGGGCAACTGGCCGGGCGCGTAACCCAGCAAGAAAGCGAACCGAATGCATTCCAGAAAGGCATCAGCCGTGTGAGCTGGGTACTCATCCGCTTCATGCTGGTGATGACGCCTGTCGTGCTGCTGATTAACGGCTTCACTAAAGGCGACTGGTGGGAAGCGGCGCTGTTCTCGCTCTCTGTAGCGGTGGGTTTAACACCTGAAATGCTGCCGATGATCGTTACTTCGACGCTGGCTCGCGGTGCGGTAAAACTTTCGAAGCAAAAAGTGATCGTCAAGCACCTCGACGCGATCCAAAACTTCGGGGCGATGGATATCCTTTGCACCGACAAAACCGGCACGCTGACCCAGGATCGTATTGTTCTGGAAACTCACACCGATATTCTCGGTGCGGTCAGCAACCATGTTCTGCATACCGCCTGGCTGAACAGCCATTACCAGACGGGCCTGAAAAACCTGCTGGATGTCGCGGTGCTGGAAGGTGTTGACGAGGATCATGCGCGTAACGCTGCCGCCCGCTGGCAGAAAGTGGATGAGATCCCGTTCGACTTTGAACGTCGCCGCATGTCGGTAGTAGTCTCCGAACAGCCGGAAGTGCATCAGTTGATCTGCAAAGGCGCATTGCAGGAGATCCTGAACGTCTGCTCCCAGGTTCGTTACGGTGACGAGATCGTGCCGCTCAGCGAATCCTTGCTGGCGCGTATTCGCCGTGTGACTGACGATCTGAATCGCCAGGGTTTGCGTGTGGTGGCCGTTGCGACCAAATTCTTACCCGCGCGTTGCGAAGATTATGGCCGCGTGGATGAATCGGATCTGATCCTTGAAGGCTATATTGCGTTCCTCGATCCACCAAAAGAAACCACCGCTCCGGCTCTTAAAGCGCTGAAAGAAAGTGGTATCACGGTGAAAATTCTCACCGGAGACAGCGAGCTGGTGGCCGCGAAAGTGTGCCGCGAAGTGGGTCTGGAGGTGGGCGAGTTGGTGACAGGCAGCGAAATCGAAAACATGCCTGACGACCAGCTTGCGGAACTGGCTTTGCGCACCACGCTGTTTGCCCGCCTGACGCCAATGCACAAAGAGCGCATCGTGCGCCTGCTGCGTGGCGAAGGCCATGTAGTTGGATTCATGGGTGATGGCATTAACGACGCCCCGGCATTGCGTGCCGCAGACATTGGGATTTCCGTGGATGGCGCGGTGGATATTGCGCGTGAGGCCGCAGATATCATCCTGCTGGAAAAAAGCCTGATGGTGCTGGAACAGGGCGTGATTGAAGGGCGCAGAACCTTCGCCAACATGCTCAAATACATCAAAATGACCGCCAGTTCTAACTTCGGTAATGTGTTCAGCGTGCTGGTGGCCAGCGCCTTCCTGCCGTTCTTGCCGATGCTGCCATTACATTTACTGATTCAGAACCTGCTGTACGATGTCTCCCAGGTGGCGATTCCGTTCGATAACGTCGATGACGAGCAAATCAAAAAACCGCAGCGCTGGAACCCGGCGGATTTAGGCCGCTTTATGGTGTTCTTCGGGCCGATAAGCTCCATCTTCGATATTCTGACATTCTGCGTGATGTGGTGGGTGTTCAAGGCCAACGTGCCAGAAGCGCAAACCCTGTTCCAGTCTGGCTGGTTCGTGGTGGGGTTACTGTCGCAGACATTAATTGTGCATATGATTCGCACCCGTCGTATCCCGTTCATTCAAAGCCGCGCTGCGTGGCCGTTGATGATCATGACCCTGGTCGTGATGGTGGTTGGGATTGGCCTGCCGTTCTCGCCGCTGGCAAGTTACCTGCAACTTCAGGCGCTGCCGCTGAGCTACTTCCCATGGCTGATTGCGATCCTTGCCGGATACATGACGCTGACTCAGTGTGTGAAAGGGTTCTACAGCCGCCGTTACGGCTGGCAGTAATATACCCATCATCCTTCAAGCTGCAGCGGCGTTGGCTGCAACTCGAATGCTAATGGGTAGAGTAAAAATCAGCGGGATGTGATCTACATCCCGCGTTTCCGTCCCATAATCTTGATGAATATTTCTACACGTGTTACCAGATTGTTTTTGCTTTTTTCTGGCCCGTCACTGTTAAAGGAATATTCATGTTTAAATCCATTCGTTTGAGCCTGCTGGCAGCTTGCATTGCGGCAACGTGTCAGGCTTGGGCTGCACCGGCTGGCGACTTACCGTTAATGCCCTGGCCGCAAGAAGTTAATCGCCCGGCTGCGGAAGGCACGCTGCAAATTGACAACGCCATTTCCATAAAAATCAGCGGCGACAAGCTGCCAGGTGCTATCGATCGTTGGCGGCAGAGAATCTCCCAGCAAACGGGCTGGCAGCTACAACCCGCGCAGGCCAATTCTGCAAAACCCACCATTGATATCCAAATCAAAAAAGCCGTTGCTCCCTTACCTAAACTCGACAGTGATGAAAGTTACGAATTAAGCGTCACCGCCGACGGCGTAAAGCTCACGGCAAACACGCGCTTTGGCGCGATGCGCGGCATGGAAACCCTCTTACAACTCATTCAGAACGGGCCTGATAATACAGCCATTCCGTTTGTCGCAATTAAAGACCAGCCCCGTTTCCCGTGGCGCGGTTTGCTTATCGACTCTGCCCGCCATTTCATGCCGATTAAAGATATTTTGCGCCAGTTAGATGGAATGGCGGCGGCCAAAATGAACGTGCTGCACTGGCATTTAACGGATGACCAGGGCTGGCGTTTTGCTTCCACTGCGTACCCAAAATTGCAGCAACTGGCCAGCGACGGCGACTTTTACACGCAGGCGCAGATGAAAGAAGTGGTGCGCTATGCGGCTTCGCTCGGCATCCGCGTAGTACCGGAAATGGACTTGCCGGGACATGCCTCGGCGATTGCGGTTGCCTATCCCGAGTTGATGAGTGCGCCGGGGCCATACCAAATGGAGCGCCATTGGGGCGTGTTAAAACCGTTACTCAACCCGACCAACGATGCGTCCTATAAATTTGTCGATACCTTGATTGGTGAACTCACCGCGATTTTCCCGGACAGCTATTTGCACATCGGGGGCGATGAAGTGGACGATGAGCACTGGCAAAAATCGGCAGAAATCCAGGCATTTATGAAGCAGCATAATCTGGCGGATACCCACGCCTTACAGACCTACTTCAAAGATCCTCGAAAAACATCATCGTCAAATGATGGGCTGGGATGAGATCTACCATCCCGACCTGCCAAAAAGCATTTTGATCCAATCATGGCAGGGTCAGGATGCGCTGGGTGCCGTTGCAGCGAACGGTTACAAAGGCATCCTCTCGACAGGTTTCTATCTGGATCAACCGCAATCTACCGCTTACCACTATCGCAACGAAGTCCTGCCGCAAGGGCTGAATGGCGTCGATGAAATTGCGGAAGCTGACAGCGCACAAAGCTGGTTCTTCAGTATGCCGCGCCTGAAAGGCAGTGCCGTGGAAGGAAGTTTTACGCTGGTGAATGGTAAAACAACCTGGCGCGGATTTATCGATTTCAAAGGAAAATCCCGCCGTGCGGTGCGTGATATTGAGTGGTTAAGCCCAACGCAGGTGACGTTTACCGTCGACACATGGATGGGGGAAACGCGCCCCGTTTTAACACTGGATAAGGACAAACTGAGCGGTTATTTGCTGGTGGGCAACGTCCGCTACCCGGCTACCGGGCAGAAGCTTGATGCTGTGCCGGATGGTATCCAGCCGGTGGTACCGACGCCTGAGCAAATGAATAATATTATCGGCGGCGAAGCGGCTCTGTGGGCTGAAAACGTTGCATCGCCGCTGCTGGATATCAAACTGTGGCCGCGTACGTTTGCGGTTGCCGAGCGTTTGTGGTCGGCAGAAGATGTCAAAGACATCGACAACATGTACCAGCGCTTGCAGGCGATAGACGCCTGGTCGACGGTTTCCGTCGGCCTGGAACAACATGCTGCGGCAGCGCAACAAATGACGCGTCTTGCGGGTTCGACGGAAATTATGCCGTTGCAAATACTCGCCCAGGCGGTCGAACCGGCGCAGTATTACACGCGCCAGCACTTGAAATTCCAGGCTGGAAACTACCATCACTTCGAGCCACTCAACCGATTTGCCGATGCGCTGGGTGCCGAAAGCAACCAGGTGCGCGCACTGGATGCGTGGGTCGATAAACTGATTGCTGACCCGGAAGATGGCAACAGCGCGGATTCGCTGCGCCACACCTTTGCGCGCTGGCAGAGCAATACGCCGGATGTGCTGGAGTTAATCAACGGTAATTATCAGCTCAAAGCGCTAAAACCGGTGGCGGAAAACGTCGATAAGCTGGCGGGAATTGGGCTGCGTCTGACGGATTTGGTGGCTAAACAGGGTAATTTGAGCGCTGACGAAGTTCAGGGAATTCAAAAACAGCTCGACGATGCGGCACAAACGCAAGATGAAGTGGTGATTGCGGCAGTGTATCCGTTGCAAAAATTATTACGGGCGAGTGTGAAGTAATTTTTAACGGTGATAAAAATTTAAGGCCGCAAATGCGGCCTTTTGATTGGCTCGTTAGCGGCGGATGGCAATCGCTTCGATTTCAATCTTCACATCTTTTGGCAGGCGGGCAACTTCCACGCAAGAACGCGCAGGGAAGGTTGCTTTATGCTCGTTAAAGAAAGCTTCGTAGGTCGCATTCACGGTCGCGAAGTCGTTCAGATCTTTCACGAAAACGGTCGTTTTAACGATATCGCCTACTTTCAGGCCAGCCGCTTCAACAATCGCCTGCACGTTTTCCAGAGACTGGCGCGCTTGTGCTGCCACATCTTCCGGCACGCTGCCCGTTTTCGGGTCAACAGGAATCTGACCGGAAGTGATAATCATGCTGCCAAGATCAACGCCCTGAACATATGGGCCGATTGCTGCAGGTGCGTTTTCGGTGCTAATGGTACGAGAAGACATTTTCATTCCTTATGAGAAGTGATAAAGCTCGCGCCCATTATAGGGCCGAGAGCTTAAGCAGCAATGATTAATCTGCCAGCACAACGTAATGTGAGAACTCCTTCTCACAATATTTACATTTGAGGCTAATGTTCTCGTCGCGCTTTTTCACTGCAAATGAAGAATGAACCGGTTCACTTCTGCTGATGCAGTTGGTATTTGGGCAAACCAGAACTTTATCAATGCGCGAAGGTAGACTGGGTTTGCTTTTACCTACCACTTCATATTCATCAATACGGTTTACCGTGGCGTGCGGTGCATACAGCGCCAACTGGTTGACTTGTTCGTCTGTCAGGAAGGTATTTTCTATTTTAATCAGGTCTTTACGGCCCTGTTCGCGTGAGGGCAGGTTCAGGCCGATGGTGATGCGCTGGTCGGTTTCCGTTAACTGGAACAGCGTCAGCAATTTAAAACCAACCTGCGCAGGAATATGGTCGATAACGGTGCCGCGTTTAATCGCTTCAACTTGTAATTTGTTGTCGTGTGTCATCTTAATCTTCCTCTCACTCAAACCAGTTCAGGTTGCAAAACTAACGCCAGCAGAGCCTGGCGGGCATAAATACCGTTGCCTGCCTGCTGGAAATACCAGGCGTGTGGGGTTTTATCAACGTCGGTGGTGATTTCATCAACGCGTGGCAGCGGGTGCAGCACTTTCATGTTGGTGCGGGCATCCACCAAATCTGCGGCGCGCAGCACAAACTGAGCTTTTACGTTGGCATATTCCGACGGGTCCAGGCGCTCTTTCTGCACGCGAGTCATATACAGAATATCCAGTTCACCGACTACATTGTCGATGGCTTCGTGGCAGCTCCACTCGATGCCTTTTTCGTCCAGCATATCGAGAATGTACTTCGGCATCGCCAGCGCATTTGGTGCGATAAAGTAGAAGCGGTTGCCTTCGAATTTCGCCAGCGCCTGCGCCAGTGAATGCACGGTGCGGCCATATTTCAGGTCACCGACCATGGCGATATTCAGGTTTTCCAGGCGGCCCTGAGTTTCCTGAATGGTGAACAAATCCAGCAGCGTTTGTGTTGGGTGCTGGTTCGCTCCATCACCTGCATTGAGCACCGGCACATTGCCAGAGAATTCCGTCGCCAGACGGGCGGCACCTTCTTGCGGATGGCGCATCACAATGGCATCAACATACGTGCTGATAACCGAAATGGTATCGGCCAGGGTTTCGCCTTTTTTGCCCAGCGAAGTATTGCTGCTGTCCGAGAACCCGACCACCGACGCACCCAGGCGATGAATGGCGGTTTCAAAAGAGAGGCGCGTGCGCGTTGATGCTTCAAAGAAACAGCTGGCAACAACGATGTGTTTGAGTAATTCAGGTTGCGGATTCGCTTTCAGTTTTGCCGCAGTAGACAACACCAGTTCAAGTTCTTCACGACTGAGATCGTTTATGGAAATGATATGTTTCTGATATAGGGGGTTAGCCATGTTTATCTCCTGCTCTCGGGCGTCGGGCAAAAAAAAAGGCCCCTCAATGAGGGGCCTTTGGAATTGATTGAAGCAACGGAAAGAAAAACAGGTTAGCGCCGTCTTTCAGACGACGTTGTGTGGCATTTTTTTGAACACACTGGGCCATGTTTCCTCCGGCAAATTGTGGCGCATTATACGCATGTAAGAGGACACTTCAAGCGAATAATTCACATATTTTGCCTGTTAGCAATCGGTTGCTGTGAATACTTATCCGCATTCAATCCCGCCGAAGGCGTTGCTCTCAGGCATTCTTATTGCGCAGTTCAAAGCGCGGTGAAATCAGGCCATACAGCGTCCAGCCCAGGAACGTCACGATGGCACCGTACATCATAGCTTCTTCACCAGATGAATACAGGGCGTAGAAGCTATACATCGCACCAATGAACGCGAAGATATTGGCAATGCTCGCTTTGTTCGGCGCCACATTCGCCACTTTCTGGATAATCACCAACGCCGCCATCGACAGGATATAAGGGATAATATTGGTGACGACCGCCAGGTTAACCAGCACGTTGAACTGTTTATTCAGCGATGGGCTGATGGTCATTAACGACAGCCCGGTCTGGATAAGCACGATAACAATCATGCCTTTTACAGGCGCATCGGCTTTGGTCAGTTTGGAGAAAACTTTAGGGAAATATCCCTCGTCAGCAGAGGATTTAAACACTTGAGCGATGGTGAACTGCCAGCCCAACAGCGAACCGACGCAAGACATAATCATCAACGCCATGATGATTTTACCTACGCCAGGCGTGAACATCTGCGCAAAGGCTAAACCAAACGGTGCGGTTGAATTGGCCAGGTCCATGTTTGGCACGATACCGGCAATCACGTTGGTAGAAATGATGTAAACAACAGCTGCGCCCAACGTGCCGCCGAGTACCGCGATAGGCACATTACGCTCAGGATTTTCCACCACATCAGTATTTGCGCAGGCAGATTCCAAACCTAAGAATGCCCACAGCGTCATGGCGATGGAAGAACCGACCGCTTCAAAAACAGGAAGGTGGTGCGGGTTCCAGGACTCCATATACAAAGTCGGGCTAAACCAGAACCAGCCGATGACTGAAATCCCCAGCACCGGAATAATGACGCCCCAGACGGTGACGCCGCTGATACGTCCGGTAATGCGTGCGCCGCCAAAGTTTGCCGCCGTGGCGAGCCACAACACCCCGATTGTGGCGACACAAATCCCGATTGGGGATAAGGTCGCATCGAGTAATTCGGTGCCGTAACCCACGGCTGAGATAGCAATCGCGACGTTGGCAATCAGCAGCGAAACCCCGTAGGTGTAGTTCGCCATAAAGTTGCCAGATTTGCCAAAGGCATACTCTGCGTAGCCGCCCATCCCGCCTGATTTACGACTAAACATCCCGCATTTCGCGAACGCGTAAGCCAGGGCCATCGAACCCAGAGCGGTCACTAACCATGAAATTATCGACAGCGTGCCCACTTCCGCTAATTTAGTCGGCAGCATGATGATCCCTGAACCCATCATATTTACCGCGGTTAAAATCGTGAGCTGAACGACGCCCATTTTGTTGTTAGTTTTACTCATAATCTGTTCCTTTAATAATTTTGAGTAGCGAAGAACCGGTAACGTCACGCTTCTTCGCTGTTTCTTTTTTTATGGAAGAATCAATTTTTGCCAGTAACCCTGACGCTTTTTGATTTCAGATTTATTGTTTAATAACATAGCCATACGCGCGTTTTTTGCGGTCCTCATCCAGCTTGATATAAACCCCTTGTAACTCCGGCGCGAAGCCAGGTAACAAATTGATCCCTTCTTCCAGCGCCAGGAAATAACGCTGCACAGAGCCGCCCCAGATTTCCCCTGGAACCACGCATAAAACGCCTGGAGGATAGGGCAGAGCACCTTCAGCGGCGATGCGACCTTCAACTTGCGATAACGCCACTAATTCAACGTTTCCGCGCACAAACTCAATATTTGCCTGTTGAGGATTCATGACGACTTTCGGGAAGTGAGCTTTACGGAACATCTCTTTTTGCAGCTGCTTCACGTCGTGACTGACATACAAATCGTGCATTTCCTGGCACAGCTGGCGGATGGTGTAGCCGTGGTAACGTTCTTCGTAGGTTTTGTAGATGGAAGGCAGAACGTCGCAGAGTGGCGCATCTTCTTCAATCAGGCGTTCAAAACGCGCAATTTGGGCAACAAGATGCTGCATCTTTGCCATATCTTCCGCAGGCGTCATCAGGAATAGAATGGAGTTCAGGTCGCATTTTTCCGGCACGATGCCGTTCTCACGCAGGAAGTTGGCGAGGATAGTTGCAGGGACACCGAACTTGTCGTACTCACCGGTTTGAACGTTGATACCTGGCGTGGTTAGCATCAGTTTGCAAGGATCAACGAAATATTGATGCTCTGCGTAGCCTTCAAATGAGTGCCAGCGATCGCCGGGGATGAAATTAAAGAAACGCAGATCGTTCGCCATCACCTCAGTATCAAAATCTTCCCATTTGCGGCCTTCGACTGTTTCTGGCACAAACGGACGAATGTGTTTACAGAGTTTTAACAGCAACTTACGCGTCTCAATCCCCACTTTTACGCAATCCATCCACATGCGTTTACCGCTTTCGCCTTCATGCATTTTGGCGTTGACGTCCAGGGCTGCGAACAACGGATAGAACGGGCTGGTGGAGGCGTGCATCATAAACGCGTTGTTCATCCGCTTATGATTCACGTAACGATCCTGGCCTTTGATATGTTTATCTTTTTTATGAATTTGTGAGGTTTGGGAGAAGCCCGCTTGTTGCTTATGCACAGACTGCGTCACCAGAATCCCTGGATCGTTTTCATTCAGTTCGAGCAACAGCGGTGAGCAGTCATTCATCATCGGAATGAATTGCTCGTAACCTACCCAGGCAGAATCAAACAAGATGTAGTCGCACAGATGACCAATCTTATCGACAACCTGACGCGCGTTATAAATGGTGCCGTCGTAGGTGCCTAACTGAATAACCGCAAGGCGGAACGGGCGTTTTTCAGCGCCACGATTTGGAGCCACTTCGCGCACTAAATCACGCAAATATTTTTCTTCAAAACAATGGGCATCAATACCGCCAATAAAACCAAACGGGTTGCGAGCTGTTTCCTGATAAACAGGTGTGGCACCCGCCTGAATCAATGCGCCGTGGTGGTTTGATTTATGGTTGTTACGGTCAAACAGCACCAAATCTCCCGGTGCCAGCAGCGCATTGAGCACCACTTTGTTTGAGGAAGACGTCCCGTTTAAAACGAAGTAGGTTTTATCGGCGTTAAACACTTTCGCCGCATGCATTTGTGCGGTGCATGGTGCGCCTTCGTGAATCAGTAAATCACCCATCGAGACGTCAGCGTTACATAGGTCAGAACGGAAGAGCGTTTCGCCAAAGTAATCAAAGAATTGGCGTCCGGCTGGGTGACGGCGGAAGAACTGGCCGCCCTGGTGCCCTGGGCAGTCAAAAGCGGCATTGCCTTGCTGCACATATTCCACCAGGCTGCCAAAGAACGGCGGCAGCACTTCTTTTTCATATTTAACCGCTGCGGCTTCCAGTTGTTTACCGTAGAAATCCACATTTCCATCGCACAGTTCAAACACCCCGGTGACGCGTGGAAGCACTTCAGCAGGCAACTCTTCTTCACAACAAACCGCGACAAAAATTGGAATGCCGAAGCCCGTTTGTTCAATAGTATTCAACATCCCTGAGATAGCATCTTTCACGGAAATAACAGCAGCAGACACATCAGTGAAATTAGTATGAGTAATATCGACGATTTCGCGATCGGTACTAAAGCATTCAGTTGTGCTGGTATTAACCGCTATTTTTAATTTTTCCATTTTGCTTATGTTCTCTAATGTTTGTAATGCGTAAAATTTAGATATGGCATAGCCGTCAGATATTCCCTGATGGGATTCCGATGCTTTATTATTTTTTAAAGGCAATAGCTACCCGCAATAATTCTTAATATGGAATTATTGATAAGAGTCGATAAATGCCAGGTGATTGATTCACCAGTCAGGCTTGTCTGTTAATTTGGATAGTCAAATGCCGCACGCAAAACAATGGATAATAGCAACCCTGTTCAATGGTTTACTGGGTTTATCAGTGTTTGGTGACAAGCAGGAACGAGTATCCGCAAAAGCAGATGCCGTTAGGGGGGAGATTACTTAGAGTTGAAAAGGTGGAAGTCAAAGCAGCTACGATGTATCAGCATCATAATATGCGTAATACGTCGAATGTGTGGCATGGCCTTATTATTATTTTCCATTTTCTATTTCCCTTCATTTTTGGAAATCGGGGCTATTGTAATCAGGCTAGTTTATAAAACTGTGATGTCGGTCACTTTTGATTTTTGTGTAAATAACAAAACATCGTTTTATTTGAAAACGACTGAATAAGTTATCAATAGCCTGGGTTATTAATATGTGAAGTTATTAATTGCAAAATAGACGATACTTGAAAAATAAACTTCTCTGGAGCGGGATTAATCGCATCAATGTTTAGCCTGCAGCGGTTGAGCTTTAAATTTGCTAACAAAATGAAGCTCTATTGTTAATGAATTCCCTTCATGTCAGGCAGGCGGTGATATTCATCAAAATGCTTATTTTGTATTAGTTGGTGCATTTTTATTCACGAGAATGATGTTAGCAATAAATGCTATTTGCTCACCATTTTTTGAATCATCTCTCTGCGCTGTCATCCCTCGGAGGTTTTAATCATCTGTTTGTGCATTTTTTGGAGACAACACCGGTTTTCTAAAAAAACTCGTGGCGGCAAAAGATGAATGCTCGTATAAATACCGTAATAAAACATCGTTTCAAAAAGGTATTGATTATGATTATCGGCAACATTCATGCTTTGCAATCCTGGCTTCCGGAAGAACTGCGTCAGGCGATTGAGCACGTTAAACAGCACATAACCCCAGAAACTCCGTTGGGCAAGCATGATATCGACGGCAATCGCCTGTTTATGCTGGTTTCAGAAGACAGCACACAGCCTATCGCAGAGCGCCCGGCTGAATTTCACCAGCGCTACCTGGACATTCAGATTGTGATGCGCGGCCAGGAAGGCATGACCTTTAGCTGCCTGCCTGCGGGCACGCCTGAAACTGATTGGCTGGCTGATAAAGACATCGCATTCTTGCCAGAAGGTGAGCAGGAAAAAACCGTCATCCTGAATGAAGGGGATTTTGTGGTGTTCTATCCAGGTGAGGTGCACAAACCGTTGTGTGCGGTGGGGAAACCTGCGACCGTGCGTAAAGTCGTAGTGAAGATGTTGATGGCGTAATCAATGATGGTGGCGGATGGCTAGCGCCCTCCGCCATTAACTATTAAAGGTCAGCCAGCGTCGCGACCATCACCGCTTTAATGGTGTGCATCCGGTTTTCAGCCTGGTCAAATACCACGCTATTAGCCGACTCAAACACTTCATCTGTCACTTCCATTCCGCCATGCATACCGTACTGCTCCGCCATTTGCTTGCCCAGCGTCGTTTGGTCATCGTGGAAAGCAGGCAGACAGTGCATGAATTTCACATCAGGATTACCGGTCAGTGCCAACATCTTGCTGTTTACCTGATATGCCCTTAACAGATCGATACGCTCAGCCCATTTTTCTTTGGCTTCACCCATCGACACCCACACATCGGTATAAATGAAGTCGGCACCTTTTACGCCCGCCGCAATATCTTCTGTCAGCGTAATGTTCCCGCCATTGTGAGCTGCCAGAGCCTGGCATTCCGTTACCAGTTTTTCATCCGGCCAGCAGGCTTGTGGGGCCACCAGGCGTAGGTTAAGCCCGGTGAGTGCGGCAGCCTCCAGCATTGAATTTCCCATGTTATTACGTGCATCACCGGCGTAAACCAGCGTCATCTGCTGGAATGTTGTGCCCGGCAATTGCTCTTGCATCGTCAGTAAATCGGCCAGTAACTGCGTTGGATGAAACTCATTGGTCAGTCCGTTCCACACCGGTACACCCGCGTATTGTGCCAGCGTCTCGACGATTTCCTGGCCAAAGCCACGATACTGAATGCCGTCGTACATGCGGCCCAAAACGCGCGCGGTATCTTTAATTGATTCTTTATGCCCAATCTGGCTGCCGCTTGGGCCGAGATAAGTCACTTGTGCACCCTGGTCAAATGCGGCAACTTCGAAAGAGCACCTCGTACGAGTCGAGTCTTTTTCGAAGATGAGCGCGATGTTTTTACCAGTAAGATGCTGAACTTCAGTGCCTTTTTTCTTGTCTTTTTTCAGGCTGGCTGAAAGGGCGAGTAGTTCGTGAAGTTGGGCAGGGGTGAAATCCAGTAATTTCAGAAAATGCTTTTGATAAAAGTGACTCATATTTTCCTCACATGGCGCACGCCATTTATTGAATATAAATTCAATTTATATGTATGGTTATTCATTTGCAACCCCTCGCGTAAAAACTTTAGCGGGAAAGGTGGAGGCAAACTCAGCCGTGTGTGAAAATAGAAGTATCTGCCTACAAATTGAGGAAAGGGCCATGGCAAATCCAGAACTGCTGGAAGAGCAACGCGAAGAAACGCGTTTGATTATTGAAGAATTACTGGAAGACGGCAGCGATCCTGATGCGCTGTACACTATCGAGCATCACCTTTCCGCAGATGATTTCGAAACTCTTGAGAAAGCCGCGGTTGAAGCATTCAAAATGGGTTACGAAGTCACTGACCCGGAAGAGTTGGAAGTCGAAGAGGGTGAAACGGTAATCTGCTGTGACGTGCTGAGCGAATCTGCGCTGAAGGCTGAATTACTGGACGAGCAAGTCGAACAACTGCTGAACCTCGCTGAGAAATTCGGTGTGGAATATGACGGTTGGGGCACTTACTTCGAAGACCCGAACGGTGAAGAAGGCGATGACGAGGATGAAGTCGACGAAGACGACGACGGCGTGCGCCACTAATATCTTCCGTGCAGCGGTGTGATGCCGCTGCACATCAAGGATCAATAACAACCCTTATGAACTACCCGCAACTCCTCTCCCCGGTATTGAATTTCCTGCATTGTCCAACGCCAGAAGCCTGGATTGAAAAAGCCCGCCAGCCGGAGCATTTACCGTTATTGCTGACAGACCATCTGGTGTGTGAACTCAAAGCTGCACAAACCGCGATGTTTTTGATTCGCAAATACGTTGCCGATAAAAGCAGTGCGCAGTTTTTACTTGATTGGCTAAAACCCTACGAGGACTTCGCTTTCCGTGAGGGGGCAGAACCTGATTTTATTGCACTGCATAAAACCCTGAGCAAAAGCGTGATGCCCAAAACGGACAGCGCCTGGGGCCAGCAGCTTATCGACAGTATGGTTTTGTTGATTAAAGAAGAGCTGCATCACTTCTGGCAGGTACGCGAGATTATGCTCGCTCGCCACATTCCCTACGTGAAAATGACCGCCAGCCGTTATGCCAAAAGTTTGCTGAGCGAAACACGAACGCACGAGCCTGTCATGCTGGTGGATAAACTGATTTGCGGGGCGTATATCGAAGCGCGTTCCTGTGAGCGGTTTGCCGCACTGGCACCGCATCTGGATGAAGATCTACAGAAATTCTATTTGTCGCTATTGCGTTCAGAAGCCCGGCATTATCAGGATTATTTAGCATTAGCCGAACAAATTGCCGGGAGAGATATCAGCGATCGGGTGCGTTTCTTTGGGGAAGTCGAGGCCGCTTTAATTAGCAGCCCTGATAGCGAATTCCGTTTTCATAGTGGCGTGCCGACTTAAAGCGTTCTCAGCATTCTCACTTCGCAATCAACATGCCCGGTGCAGCCCAGCGGCTCAGTAATATGTTCAAACCCTAAGCGTTCATACAGCGCGATGGCTTCTGTCAGGAATGCCGTCGTTTCGAGGTAGCAGCGCTTGAAACCTTCTTCGCGGGCGAAATCCATCGCCTGCAATGCCAGCCTTTTTGCCAGCCCTTTGCCACGCACGACCGGCAGGAAATACATCTTCTGCAATTCACAAATATCCGGCTCGCTACAGGTTAACGGCGCGACGCCTCCGCCACCAACCACTTTGCCGTCCAGTTCCACAATCCAGAATGCGTGCCCTGCCTGGCTGTAAACCTGAAACAGTTCATCCAGATTAGGGTCTGCAACGGTATAGCCTTTATCGGCAGTTAAACCATATTCAGCAGAGACTTCGCGGATGACACCCGCGATAGCCGCATTGTCGTGGGCGGTTATCCGGCGCAGAGCGATTTCAACCGGAGCAGCAAGATTCATAGCGTGACTCATTAATGATGGGGTAAAGACAGCTCATTTTAATACCACTGTGAAACTTAACAAGCAAGTTTCTAAGCTGTTTTGTTACTCCCGTTTCGGATTATTTAAACACGAAGAGGTGTGGTTAGATAACAGTCGGCAAGAGTATGAAAAGAAATCGTTCACGAAGAGACAGGGATGCAATCCTGAGGGAGATATATGACAGATCAGCAAGTTGTAATAAAAGAAAAACAAACCAGAAATCTGGTTTTTAATGGGACAGGTAGTGGCTATTTTAGAGTGTGCATAGTCAATTTATTATTAATAATAATTACATTTGGCATTTTTGGTGCATGGGCACTGGTGCGTTCTAAGCAATATCTTTATAGCCATACAGAATTATCTGGCTCATGCTTTACTTACCATGCAACAGGTCGTTCTCTATTTGCCAGTTGGCTGTGTATGTTGATTTATATTTTCGCTTTAGAAGGCGCTGTTATTGGTAGACACACTTTCGTTGCCGTGTGTTTGGGGGCCGCATTAATACTATTTGTGCCATATTTATTGGTGCAAAGTTTACGTTATCAGTTGCAGTCTACTACCCTCAATAATGTGCGTTTTAATTTTCGGTGTTCAGGCTTTAAAGCATGGTGGGTGATGCTGGGTTGTCCGTTAATAATGATGCTGGGTGTGCTTCTGGTTTGTACTCTTATCATGCTGACTTGCCGGTCGGCTTCGATTTTTGAATTTGATCGGATCATCATTACCAGTGTTGTCGCTTTAGTTGTGGGAGTTTTGGGGATGGCCGTTGTGCAGGGTGTTTCCTCGGCACTTTGGTTAAATTTATTATTCAACCATTTAAGTTTTGGTAAAAACAATTTCACTGCCAAAATTAGTATCAAAAAAATCGTCAGCATTAGCCTTATGAGTATGTTGATGTTGATTCCTGTTCTTTTGATAGTCTTGAAGTTGGAAGTCCCTGCTTATATAAAAATATTATCCAGTCAGGGCGATCCCGAGGCTATTGCCAATGAACTTCAGTCATCAGGAACAGCAATGTTTATTGGCTATTTGATTTATATGTTTGGCATATTACTTTGGGCAAGCTATCTCTATGTCACAATGCGTAATTATTATTATAAAACCATCTCGCTTAGCGAGCATTTTACCTTTCGCTCGACGCTGACGGTAGCCGGTTTTTTAAGCCAGTTAATAATCAATGCATTGATAACAGGTTGTACTTTAGGCGTGGGCTACCCATGGGCGCGAGTACGCTATTGTAAATATTTGGCACGAAATACCTGGGTTGATGGTGATCTGGACGAATTAGATTTGCAGGATCATAACGAAAAAATTGCCAACGATATTGTGAGCCGTCTTTCTCGAGGCCTGACTCCAAACATTAGTTTTTAACCAATATTTATACTCATAAAAAAGGCCGGGAATCTCCCGGCCTTTTCACATTAAAGCACTCAATTACAGCGCAGCGATAGTTTCTTTTTGCTCAGCCAGTTTTACTTTAGCTTCGCCACAGGCAGCCAGACGTTCGCGCTCTTTTGCGACAACAGCTTCTGGCGCGCGCGCCACGAAACCTTCGTTGGACAGCTTGTTTTCGATGGATGTAATTTCAACATCCAGCTTCGCCATCTCTTTATCCAGACGCGCAAGCTCAGCGGCTTTGTCGACCAGGCCTGCCATTGGAATCAGCAGCTCTGCACCTTCGATGATTTTGGTCACGGAAACCGGGCCTTTATCATCAGCAGGCAGCAGGGTGATGCTTTCCAGACGCGCCAGATTTTGCAGGAAGGTACGGTTCGCGTTAACGCGACGTTCCGCCTCTGCACTGACGTTGCGCAGCAATACTGGTAGTGGTTTGCCCGGAGAGATATTCATCTCAGCACGAACGTTACGTACTGCGGTGATTGCCAGCTTCAGCCACTCGGTATCTGCAAACGCAGCTTCATCGTCCTGTGCGCTGTTATATGACGGGAACGGTTGCAACATGATGGTATCTTCGGTGATGCCTTTGAAGGTTTTCACGCGCTGCCAGATGGTTTCGGTGATGAATGGAATGATCGGATGCGCAAGACGCAGCAGACCTTCCAGCACGTTAATCAGCGTATTACGCGTACCGCGCAGTTCCGCTTCAGTGCCGCTGTTCATTACCGGTTTGGTCAGCTCCAGATACCAGTCGCAGAACTGGTTCCAGGTGAATTCATACAGAATGTTGGCAGCGATATCAAAGCGATAGCTGTCAAGCGCTTCACGATATGCTTTCACCGTGCGGTTGAATTCCGCCAGAATCCAGCGGTCTGCCAGAGACAGAACCATTTCGCCACCGTTAAAGCCGCAATCCTGGTCTTCGGTATTCATCATCACGAAACGGCTGGCGTTCCACAGCTTGTTACAGAAGTTGCGATAACCTTCCAGGCGCTTCATGTCCCAGTTGATGTCGCGACCGGTTGACGCCAGCGCTGCCAGCGTAAATCGCAGCGCATCGGTGCCGTGTGGTTCAATACCGTTCGGGAATTGCTTCTCGGTGCGCTTACGGATTTTCTCAGCCAGCTGTGGCTGCATCATGTTACCGGTACGCTTCTCAAGCAGGTCTTCCAGGGAGATACCGTCAACCATATCCAGTGGATCGATGACGTTACCCTTGGACTTGGACATTTTCTGCCCTTCGTCATCGCGGATAAGACCGGTCATATAGACAGTTTTAAACGGAACCTGTGGTTTGCCGTCTTCATCTTTGATGAAGTGCATGGTCAGCATGATCATGCGCGCAATCCAGAAGAAGATAATGTCGAAGCCGCTGACCATCACGCTGGTTGGGTGGAAGGTGCGCAGCGCTTCGGTGTTCTCAGGCCAGCCCAGCGTGGAGAATGTCCACAGACCGGAAGAGAACCATGTGTCCAGAACGTCTTCGTCCTGGTTCAGTGCAACGTCGTCGCCGAGGTTGTTTTCAGCACGAACTTCCGCTTCGTTACGGCCAACGTACACGTTGCCTTCGGCATCGTACCAGGCTGGGATGCGGTGACCCCACCACAGTTGACGAGAAATACACCAGTCCTGAATATCACGCATCCAGGAGAAGTACATGTTTTCGTACTGCTTCGGCACGAACTGAATGTCGCCTTGCTCAACCGCTTCTACCGCGACTTTCGCCAGCGGTGCAGTGCGCACGTACCATTGGTCGGTCAGCATTGGCTCGATAACTACGCCGCCACGGTCGCCGTATGGAACGGTCAGATCGTGTGGTTTGATCTCTTCAAGCAGACCCATTTCATCGAACGCAGCAACCACAGCTTTACGCGCCGCGAAACGTTCTAATTTCTGGAACTGAGCTGGGATCTCATTGCTATACACATCGGCTTCTTCGCCGTTGGTATCAAACACTTCTGCGCTCTCACGGATATCACCGTCAAAGGTCAGAATGTTGATCATTGGCAGGGCGTGACGACGGCCAACTTCGTAGTCGTTAAAGTCGTGAGCAGGCGTGATCTTCACGCAGCCGGTGCCTTTTTCCATATCGGCGTGTTCATCGCCCACGATCGGAATAAGACGGTTAACCAGCGGCAGCACAACAAATTTACCGATCAGATCTTTATAACGCGGATCTTCTGGGTTCACTGCCACGCCGGTATCACCGAGCACGGTTTCCGGACGGGTAGTTGCGACAACCAGGTAATCTTTGCCGTCAGCGGTTTTTGCGCCGTCAGCCAGCGGATAACGCAGGTGCCACATAGAACCTTTAGATTCGCGGTTTTCAACTTCCAGATCGGAAATTGCGGTGCGCAGTTTCGGGTCCCAGTTTACCAGGCGTTTGCCACGATAAATCAGATCTTCTTTGTACAGGCGGACGAACACTTCTTTCACCGCGTTGGACAGGCCTTCATCCATGGTGAAGCGTTCGCGCTCCCAGTCTACGGAGTTGCCGAGACGACGCATCTGACGGGTGATAGTGCCACCAGACTCAGCCTTCCATTGCCAGATTTTGTCGATAAAGGCGTCACGGCCATAATCATGGCGTGTTTTGCCTTCTTCGGCGGCAATTTTGCGCTCAACGACCATTTGCGTCGCGATGCCGGCGTGGTCAGTCCCCGCCTGCCACAGAGTATTTTTACCCTGCATGCGCTGGTAACGAATCATGGTGTCCATGATCGTTTGCTGGAAGGCGTGACCCATATGCAAGCTGCCGGTAACGTTCGGCGGCGGGATCATGATGCAGAAGCTTTCCTGGCTGGTATCGCCATTTGGCTTAAAGTAGCCCTGCTGTTCCCAATGCTCGTAAAGCGGCTGTTCGATATCTTGCGGGTTATATGTCTTTTCCATTGTCTGCTATGTCGTTCCCGGCGGGGTATGAGTCGCCGTAGTCAAGTGGAAACCAGCAACGCGATAGGCTTTGTAGCGATCGCGGGCCAGTTGTTTTTGAGTGTCTTCGTAAGGTACGAAGTCTATCACTTCATGGAAAGCGGTGGCAAAATCTGCGAACTGCGGCAACAGGCTAATCAGCACATCGCGTGGTGAACTTCCACGACGTTGCGGCCAGGCCAGTTCCACCGGGGCGCCGTAGCGTGGCCCTTCACCGGCAAGATTATGAGGGACAAATGCATGCGCATCGCGCTGCCAGAGTGCTTCATCCAGACGGATAGCCTGTTGTTCATCAACACAAGCAATCAGCAGGCGCTTGCCTGCGCGAAAGCTTTCTGCCGCCAGTTCACAAACCAACGCTTCAACGGCACTCAACTCACCGGAAGGCGTGTCGTTGTCGAGCAGGTAGAACGTCGCGTTTTTCATTGAGCCAGCTTTTTCCAGGTAATGGGTTTTACCCTCTCCCGGAGGAGAGGGTGAGGGCGCTAAATCACTCTTCGCCGTTAAACCCTGAGCGGTTCAACAAGAATTGTGACAGCAGCGCAACCGGGCGGCCAGTCGCACCTTTGGCTTTACCAGAACGCCATGCCGTACCTGCGATATCCAGGTGCGCCCAATTGTACTTACGGGTAAAGCGCGACAGGAAGCAGGCTGCGGTAATTGCGCCACCAGGACGGCCACCAATGTTTGCCATATCAGCAAAGTTAGATTCCAGTTGATCCTGATACTCATCACTGATTGGCAGACGCCATGCCCGGTCACCCGCTTGTTCGGACGCGCCGATAAGCTCGTGCGCCAGCGGATTGTGGTTAGACATCAAACCGGTAATGTGATGGCCAAGGGCAATCACACACGCGCCGGTTAACGTTGCCACGTCGATAACCACATCAGGCTCGAAGCGCTCAACATAGGTCAGCACATCACACAGCACCAGGCGGCCTTCGGCATCGGTGTTCAGCACTTCTACCGTCTGGCCAGACATGGTAGTCAGCACATCACCTGGGCGATAAGCACGCCCGCCAGGCATGTTCTCACAGCCTGCCAGCACGCCAATCACGTTAATCGGCAGATTCAGTTCGGCCACCATGCGCATCACGCCGTAAACAGAAGCGGCACCGCACATGTCGTATTTCATCTCGTCCATGCCTTCGGCAGGTTTGATGGAAATACCGCCGGAGTCGAACGTCAGGCCTTTACCCACCAGCACGATTGGGCGCACTTCAGGATCGGTGCTGCCTTTGTACTCGATGACGGACATCAGCGATTCGTTCTGGGAACCATCCCCTACCGCGAGGTAAGAGTGCATGCCCAGCTCTTTCATCTGCTGTTCGCCAATCACGCGAGTCACTACGTTTTTGCTGAAAGCATCCGCTAACTGGCGCGCCTGAGAAGCCAGGTACGCAGGATTACAGATGTTTGGTGGCATATTGCCCAAATCTTTCGCGGCTTTAATGCCCGCAGCAATCGCCAGGCCGTGCTGAATCGCACGTTCACCGCTGGTCAGTTCGCGGCGAGTTGGCACATTGAAGACCATTTTACGCAGCGGGCGACGTGGCTCGCTTTTATTGGTCTTCAGCTGATCGAAGCTATACAAAGACTCTTTTGCCGTTTCCACTGCCTGGCGTACTTTCCAGTAAGTGTTGCGGCCTTTAACGTGCAGTTCGGTCAGGAAGCAAACGGCTTCCATCGAGCCAGTATCATTTAGAGTATTAATTGTTTTCTGGATAACTTGCTTATACTGACGTTCATCCAGCTCACGCTCTTTGCCACACCCAATCAGCAGAATGCGCTCGGAGAGCACGTTCGGAACGTGGTGAAGCAATAAAGTTTGACCGGGTTTTCCCTCAAGCTCACCACGGCGCAAAAGTGCGCTGATGTAGCCATCGCTGATTTTATCGAGTTGTTCGGCGACCGGGGACAGGCGACGCGGTTCAAAGACTCCCACAACGATGCAGGCACTACGCTGTTTCTCGGGGCTACCGCTTTTTACACTGAACTCCATGCACTACGCTCCTGAATCTTAAAGACAACGGCGGTGGCTACGGCTAGAATTGCAAGCTTTCGTAACTCATCTCCGCGGTTGCGATGACTTCGTGTTAATCTTACGAGTATGTTTTTACAGTTTCGGCGACGTCATTTAAATCACCCTGCGCCAGAATCATGCCGGGCTTTTTAATCTTAGCGATGTTTTCGACGACTCAAGAGAATAAATGACGTATAAGCGATGAAACAAGCGATTTTCCTGCAAAAAGACTCGTTTTCACAGGCGTATTTAATGTGATTATCATAAGATATCTGGTTCGGGAGACGCTCAAAAGCCAACTTGCGATCCTTTTCATCCTGCTGCTGATCTTTTTTTGTCAGAAGCTGGTCAGGATACTGGGTGCGGCGGTTGACGGCGAAATTCCGACAAATCTCGTATTTTCCCTTTTAGGACTAGGTGTGCCTGAAATGGCGCAGCTCATCCTGCCTCTTAGCCTTTTCCTTGGGCTACTCATGACGCTTGGCCGTTTGTATACCGAGAGTGAAATCACGGTAATGCATGCCTGTGGCTTGAGTAAAGCGGTGCTTATCAAAGCTGCAATGATTCTCGCACTCTTTACCGGCGTGGTCGCAACCGTCAACGTGATGTGGGCAGGACCATGGTCCTCTCGTCACCAGGACGAAGTGTTGGCGGAAGCCAAGGCTAACCCTGGAATGGCGGCACTCGCTCAGGGGCAGTTCCAGCAAGCGACTGACGGTAACTCTGTGCTGTTTATTGAAAGCGTAGACGGCGCCAGCTTCAAAGATGTGTTCCTTGCGCAATTACGCCCGAAAGGCAATGCGCGCCCTTCCGTGGTGGTGGCAGATTCCGGCCAGCTATCTCAACGCCCGGACGGCTCGCAGGTTGTCACGCTAAACACCGGCACACGCTTTGAAGGGACCGCATTATTGCGCGATTTCCGCATTACCGACTTCCAGGATTACCAGGCAATTGTGGGGCACCAGACCGTAGCGCTTGACCCTGATGATTCCAGTCAGATGTACCTACGTACTTTATGGGCAAGCGATGCGCCAAATGCGCGAGCCGAACTGCACTGGCGTTTAACGCTGATTGTGACCGTATTTATTATGGCATTGATGGTGGTTCCGTTAAGCGTGGTCAACCCGCGCCAGGGTCGCGTGCTTTCTATGTTGCCTGCCATGTTGCTCTATCTGGTCTTCTTCCTGCTTCAGACCTCGCTGAAATCTAACGCAGCGAAGGGGAAAATCGACCCGATGATTTGGATGTGGTTGGTTAACCTGGTTTATTTTGCCATCGCAGTGGTGCTCAACGTGTGGGACACGGTGCCGATGCGCCAGCTACGTGCACGCTTTAGCAAAACACGAGGAGCGGCATAAATGTTTGGTGTTCTCGACCGTTATATCGGTAAAACCATCTTCACCACCATCATGATGACATTGTTCATGCTGGTGTCGCTGTCGGGCATTATTAAGTTTGTCGACCAGCTCAAAAAAGCCGGGCAGGGCAGTTATTCCGCTTTAGGCGCGGGTGTGTATACCGTTCTGAGTGTGCCAAAAGACATTCAAATCTTCTTCCCAATGGCTGCACTGCTTGGTGCATTGCTGGGGTTGGGGATGCTGGCGCAACGTAGTGAACTGGTTGTCATGCAGGCATCGGGTTTTACGCGTCTGCAAATTGCATTGTCAGTAATGAAAACGGCGATTCCGCTAGTATTGCTGACGATGGCGATTGGTGAATGGGTTGCCCCGCAAGGCGAACAAATGGCGCGTAACTACCGTGCACAACAAATGTACGGCGGTTCGTTGTTAACCACGCAGCAAGGTTTGTGGGCGAAAGATGGCCAGAACTTCGTCTATATCGAACGCGTGAAAAGCGACAACGACCTCGCGGGAATAAGTATCTACAGCTTTAACCAGGATCGTCGGTTGCAATCGGTTCGCTATGCCGCCTCCGCACAGTACGACGCGGAACACAAAGTATGGCGGTTGTCTCAGGTTGATGAATCTAACCTGAGCAATGAGAAGCAAATTACCGGTGCTCAGACTGTGAGCGGTGAGTGGAAAACCAAGCTCACGCCGGACAAGCTCGGTGTCGTTGCTCTTGACCCGGATGCGCTCTCGATAAGCGGCCTGCATAATTACGTGAAGTACCTGAAGTCCAGCGGGCAAGACGCCGGGCGTTATCAGCTCAACATGTGGAGCAAAATCTTTGCACCACTTTCTGTTGCGGTGATGATGTTAATGGCCTTGTCGTTCATCTTCGGGCCGCTGCGTAGCGTGCCAATGGGTGTGCGTGTCGTCACCGGTATCAGCTTCGGTTTCGTGTTCTACGTGCTCGACCAAATCTTTGGCCCACTGAGCCTGGTGTATAACATTCCGCCGATTCTCGGTGCGTTGTTGCCAAGTGCGACGTTCTTCTTAATCAGTTTGTGGTTGATGATGAAGCGCTCAGGCTAATAACTGATTGGTTTTGTAGGGTGGATTAGCGTCAGCGACATCCACCACTTCTTTCTTATTTATCAGGAAGATTACCGTTTACGCCCGCCCATAATGCTCCCCAACACACCGCGTATTATTTGATTCGTCACCTGGCGCGCAGCGCTCTTCGCCATGGTTTGCACGACGCCATCTTTCTTGCCGCCGCGTGGCCCGGTGGTGCCAAACAGAATATCCTTCAGCCCACCAAGAATACCGTTATCAACGGCTACTGATTCGCCTTTCGCGGGTGGTGCATTTTGTTGCTCACCTGCGGCCTGAACACCTTGTTGCAGGCGCTCATAAGCCGATTCACGGTCAACGGTTTCGTCGTATTTCCCGTACAATGGCGAGTGGTTTAGCAGCCCATTTCTTTCATCATCAGTCACGGGCCCCATACGTGAACAAGGGGCGATAACCATCGCACGTTCGACCACCGTCGGGCTGCCTTTTTCATCCAGCAAAGAGATGAGAGCTTCGCCGGTACCCAACTCCTGAATCGCTTTTTCAGTATCAAATTTAGGGTTAGCACGCATGGTTTGCGCTGCTGCTTTCACCGCTTTCTGATCTTTGGGAGTAAAGGCGCGCAGCGCATGCTGAATGCGGTTACCAAGCTGCCCCAGCACCGTATCCGGAATATCTGATGGATTTTGGGAAACAAAGTAAACGCCAACGCCTTTAGAACGAATCAGGCGAATCACCTGCTCGATTTTATCGAGCAGCACTTGCGGTGCATCGTTAAACAGCAGATGCGCTTCATCAAAGAAGAACACCAACTTCGGTTTCTCCAGATCCCCCGCTTCGGGCAATTGCTCATAGATTTCTGACAACATCCAGAGCAAACTGGCAGCATATAGCTTTGGCATTTGATAGAGCTTTTCGGCGGATAAGATATTGATAATGCCTTTGCCGTTTGCATCGGTGCGCATCCAGTCTTTGATATCCAGCATCGGCTCGCCAAAGAAAAACTCGGCGCCTTGTTGTTCAAGCTGCAACAACCCACGCTGAATGGCTCCGACAGACGCACTGCTGATATTACCGTACTGGTTCTGGAACGATTTGGCGTTATCGCCGATATACTGAGTCGCCGCGCGTAGATCTTTGAAATCGAGGAGTAACAGGCCCTGATCGTCAGCAATACGGAAGATGATTTGCAGCACCCCGGCCTGAATGTCGTTGAGGTTGAGTAACCGTGAAAGCAGGAGTGGCCCGAGGTCAGAAACCGTTGCCCGCACCGGGTGGCCTTTCTCGCCGAAGATATCCCACAGCACCACTGGATTACCATGTGGCGACCAGTCATTCACACCGATTTTTGCAAGCCTTGCGAGCAGCTTTTCAGACTCGACGCCAGCTTGTGCAACGCCGGTGAGATCGCCCTTAACATCCGCCATAAATACCGGCACACCAATTTCGGAAAACGATTCGGCCAACTTTTGCAGTGTGACAGTTTTACCCGTACCCGTAGCGCCGGTTATCAGCCCATGACGGTTCGCCATACTGGGCAGCAAATGCAGTTCTTGTTCGGTGGTTCTGGCAATCAGGAGCGGCGCAATCATGATGAATTCCCTGTGGCGACATTTCCATAAGCATAGCAAGCGGCAGACGTTCGTCATTAGCCAAAATCCAGGATTGCGGCAGCTCTCGCAGCAAAGGCTATGCTTTGCATATGTATTACTTATTATTGGGAAACTATGTCCAGATTCTTCTTTAACGACCGTAAGCACATGGTCGACGACGCCATTGAAGGCGTCATTATCAGTTCTCGTTTTCGCAATCTGACCCGCTTAGATACTGACCCCGCCATCCGCGTCGTCGTGCGCAAAGACTGGAACAAAAGCAAAGTCGCGATAATTTCTGGTGGTGGTTCTGGCCATGAACCGGCACATGCAGGATTTGTCGGTACAGGGATGCTAACTGCGGCAGTGTGTGGCGATTTATTTGCCTCGCCGAGTGTAGACGCTGTGTTGAACGCGATTGTGGCAGTGACTGGCGACCGGGGTTGTCTACTCATCGTCAAAAACTACACCGGCGATCGTCTTAATTTCGGCCTCGCCGCTGAACGCGCTAAAAAGCATGGGCTGAAAGTCGAGATGGTTATCGTCGGCGATGATGTTTCGCTGCCCGACAATAAACAGCCGCGAGGCATTGCCGGAACGATTTTAGTGCACAAAATTGCGGGCTATGCCGCAGAGCAGGGCAAGTCATTAAGCGATGTTCGAGACATCGCGCAACTTGCTTGCGACAGCATTGCCAGCATGGGGGTCGCCATGCAAACTTGTAATCTTCCGGGTCAGAATGATGAAGAAGGGCGCATCAAAAAAGGTCATGTCGAGTTGGGCCTCGGGATTCACGGCGAGCCTGGAGCCAGCACAATTGATAGCCAAAACAGCCAGAAGACGATTGCCGCGTTGGTTACACACCTGCGCAAGGCTACGGGGCCGGAAGCCCGGCTTGCGGTGCTCATCAATAACCTTGGTGGAACGTCTGCGCTGGAAATGGCCCTGCTGACGAAAGAGCTGGTGCATTCAGAACTCAAAGAGCAAATCGACTATTTGATTGGCCCTGCCGCACTGGTGACCGCTTTAGATATGAAAGGGTTCTCGCTTTCTGCCATCGCGCTCAATGAGACATTTATCGAAGCGTTGCAGGCCGATGTTGAAACTGCGGGCTGGCAACCGCTGGTGAAACTCGACCCAATGCCGCTGCAAAAGCACCGAGTGATCCACGGCGGAACCCATGCGAAACCGTCAGAAAACGACGCCGTTAAAGCGCTGGTCGCCACCATTACCCGCACGCTTATCGAGCAGGAAGATGCATTGAATGCGCTGGATGCCAAAGTGGGCGATGGCGATACTGGCTCGACGTTCGCGTTGGGGGCGAGGGAAATCGCGCAGCTTAACGATGACGGCAAGCTGCCATTAAACGACACGGCGGCACTGCTGGAATTAATAGGCGAGCGTTTAGCAACGGTAATGGGCGGTTCGAGCGGCGTGTTGATGTCGATTTTCTTTACCGCCAGCGGGCAGGAAGTCGCTAAAAAGCAGCCTCTTGCAGACGCCTTGCTGTTTGGGCTTGAGCAGATGAAACGCTACGGCGGCGCTGATTTAGGCGATCGTACCTTAATCGACGCGTTGCAGCCTGCGCTCGAAGCCTTGAAAAACAGCGACCTGAGCGCTGCGGTGACGGCTGCGAATAAAGGGGCTGAAGCTACCGCACAGATGCAAAAAGCCAACGCCGGGCGCTCATCATATGTGAACAGCGAAAACCTGAACGGGGTGAAAGACCCTGGAGCGGTGGCGATTGCGGCGGTGTTTGCAGGAATGAAGTGATTGTGTCGATTTTGTAGGGTGGATAAGCGCTAGCGTCATCCACCATTTTCCCCGGTTAAGCCTGGCCGCTTAACGCCATTTGCGTCAACCAAAGCCGCGTATCAAACTCAAGCTGATGATATTGCGGCTCCATATGGCAGCACAGCGAGTAAAATGCCTTGTTGTGATCCTTCTCTTTCAGGTGCGCGAGTTCGTGAACCACAATCATGCGTAAAAAGGCTTCTGGCCCATTTTTAAACACCGTTGCCACGCGAATCTCCGCTTTAGCTTTCAGCTTATTTCCCTGAACGCGCGATACTGCCGTGTGCAAACCCAACGCATTATTCAGCACATGAATTTTGCTGTCATACGCCACTTTATTGATCGGCGGCGCATTGCGCAGATACTGGTTCTTCAAATCTTGCGTCCAGGCATACAGCGCTTTGTCGGTGGTGATGTTGTGCGTATCCGGGTAGCGTTTTTGCAGCACTTCGCCCAGACGTTGTTCCGCAATCAGGGTACGAACCTGCGAGAGCAAATGTTCCGGATATCCCTGCAGATAAGTTAAATTGCTCATGAGTTCTCTCTTGCTTGACGTCTTTCAAAAGGCAGTTTGGAAAAAAAAGGGTATACTCACGCCCCCATTCGGGGATTAGCCGAAATTTTACCATCCAGGAGGGCCGATGAGCCAATTAGACAACGGTTTCCGTTCACTGACACTAAAACGTTTTCCAGAAACGGACGACGTTAACCCACTACAGGCGTGGGAAGCTGCCGATGATTATCTTTTGCAGCAACTGGACGAAATCGAAATCAGTGGCCCGGTCCTGATTTTTAATGACAATTTCGGGGCGCTGTCTTGCGTGCTGGCTGAACACCAGCCGTATAGCATCAGCGACTCGTATCTTAGCGAACTGGCTATCCGTGAGAACCTGCGCGAGAACGGCATCGTTGAGTCCAGCGTCACGTTCCTCGATAGCACCGCGAAATATCCACAAGCTCCAGCCGTGGTTCTGATTAAGATCCCTAAAACCTTAGCTTTGCTCGAGCAGCAATTGCGCGCCCTGCATGAAGTCGTGACGCCTGAAACTCGTATTATTGCGGGTGCTAAAACGCGTGATATTCACAACTCCACCATCGAGTTGTTTGAGAAAATCATCGGGCCGACCACCACCACTCTGGCGTGGAAAAAAGCGCGTTTGATCAACGCAACGTTCAGCGCACCGGTTCTGAAAGACACTGCGGAAACCCTGAGCTGGAAGCTGGAAGGCACGCCGTGGACGATTCACAACCACGCAAACGTCTTTTCCCGCACCGGTCTGGATATCGGCGCACGCTTCTTTATCGAGAATCTGCCAACCAATCTGGAAGGTGAAATTGTCGATTTAGGTTGTGGTAATGGCGTGATTGGCCTGCACTTGCTTGAGCAAAACCCAGAAGCGAAAGTGGTATTTGTTGATGAATCACCGATGGCCGTTGCATCTAGCCAGAAGAATGTCGAATTCAACATGCCGGAAAACCTGGAACGCTGCGAGTTTATGATTAACAACGCATTGTCAGGTGTGGAGCCGTACCGCTTTAACACGATTCTGTGTAACCCGCCGTTCCATCAGCAGCACTCTTTGACCGATCAGGTGGCGTGGGAAATGTTCCACCATGCGCGTCGTTGTCTGCAAAATGGCGGCGAGCTGTACATCGTTGCTAACCGCCATCTGGATTACTACCACAAACTGAAAAAGATCTTCGGTAACTGCGACACTGTTGCGACCAATAAGAAATTTGTGGTGCTTAAAGCCGTGAAACTAGGCCGTCTCCGCTAAACGTTTGGTCACTTCTGCTAAAAGTGGTGGATGACGCTTATTGCTTATCCACCCTACAAAACCTGGCCTGTAGGTCGGATAAGCGCAGTGTCATCCGACGTTTAGCGCTAAATTTCTAGCGCTAAACGGGTGCCTTGCGCGATTGCACGTCGGGCATCCAGTTCCATCGCCACATCCGCACCACCAATCAAATGCAGCGTTTTCCCCAGTTCGCGCAACGGTTGCGCCAGCTCACGACGCGAATCTTGCCCGGCACAAATAATCACGTTATCCACGGCTAATGTCTGCGGCTCTCCGCCTACCGTAATGTGCAAACCTTCGTCGTCTATGCGTTCATAAGTGACTCCTGCCAGCATTTTTACGCCACGCGCCAGCAGCGTTGTGCGGTGGATCCAACCTGTTGTTTTGCCTAATCCTTCACCCGGTTTACTGGTTTTGCGTTGCAACATGACAATCTTGCGCGGGCTTTTATGCAGTTGAGCACCTTCCGGGCGTAACCCACCCGCATGTTGCAGGCTGGTGTCGATACCCCATTCCACGCAAAACTCAGCAATATTCTGGCTGGTGGACTCTCCTTCCTGGCTCAGATACATCGCCGTATCAAAGCCAATACCTCCGGCACCAATAATCGCCACGCGGTCACCCACCGGAGCTTTCTCACGCAGTACATCGACATAATTCAGAACTTTAGGATGCATGATCCCGTCAATAAGCGGCAGACGCGGCTCGATACCGCAGGCGAGAATAATCTCGTCGAACTCTTTAAGCAGCGGGGCGGTGACGTACTGATTCAGGCGAACTTCCACGCCCGTAATCCCTAACATACGACGGTAATAGCGCAGCGTTTCGTAAAACTCCTCTTTGCCGGGAATTTGCTTGGCGATGTTAAATTGCCCGCCAATTTCCGAAGCGGCATCAAATAGCGTCACTTTGTGGCCGCGTGCTGCGGCGTTGACGGCAAAAGCTAATCCTGCTGGGCCTGCGCCAACCACGGCCAGATTTTTACGAACTGATGCCGGAACAACGGGCATTTTGGTTTCGTGGCAGGCACGAGGATTCACCAGGCAGGAGGTGACTTTGCCGAGGAATATCTGATCCAGACATGCCTGGTTGCAGCCAATACAGGTATTTATTTCATCTTCGCGACCTTGCTGCGATTTAGAAACAAACTCGGCATCGGCGAGGAATGGCCGCGCCATCGACACCATATCGGCATCGCCATCAGCAAGGATCTTCTCGGCTGTTTGTGGATCGTTAATTCGGTTGGTAGTGACGAGCGGGATCGAAACAAGCCCTTTCAGTTTGCGCGTCACCCAGCTAAATGCCCCGCGCGGAACCGGCGTGGCAATGGTTGGAATGCGAGCTTCATGCCAGCCGATACCGGTGTTGATCAACGTCGCGCCTGCTTTTTCGATAGCTTTCGCAAGCTCTACGGCTTCGTCAAAGGTGCCGCCGCCATCGACCAAATCCAGCATCGACAGGCGATAAATAATAATGAAATTCGCACCGACTTTTTCGCGAACCGCACGCACGACTTCGATGGCAAAACGCATACGCCGCGAGTAATCGCCGCCCCATTCGTCGTCGCGCTGGTTGGTTCTGGCTGCCAGAAACTGGTTAATCAGATAGCCTTCGGAACCCATGATTTCGACGCCATCGTATCCAGCCTGTTGCGCCAGGCTCGCGCATTGAGCGAACTCTTCAATGAGGGTCAGGATTTCTTCGTGGCTCAGCGCGTGAGGCTTAAAGCGGTTAATCGGTGCCTGAATGGCAGATGGGGCAACCGGGTTGGGTTGGTAGCTATATCGCCCGGTATGCAGGATTTGCAGCGCAATCTTGCCACCTTCACGGTGTACGGCTTCGGTCACAACTTGATGATGGGCAAGTTGGCTTGCGTCATTGAGCACCGCGCCGCTTTCCACGCCAACGCCCGAAGGTGAAGGGGCTACGCCGCCCGTGACAATCAACGCCACACCATGGCGCGCGCGCTCGGCATAAAAGGCTGCTAAACGTTCGGCACCGTTCGGGTGCTCTTCAAGCCCGGTGTGCATCGAACCCATCAGCACTCGGTTTTTAAGCTGGGTAAAACCCAGGTCCAGCGGGGCAAACAGCGACGGATAGCTCATATTCTCTTCCTGCAGGGTCATTATTATTATGTGGTCGGATGAGTTAGTAATTTAGCGGGAAGCAGAGAAAATGGGGGAAAGTTGTCGAATGATTGTGATGGGAATCAAAAAATGCAGATGTTTTTTGACTGATGACTTTTCCTGCCTGGTTCCGTCAAAGTTATGAATTTGCGTTTCTCTATTCATAAATAACCTTTTTAAAGGGGATATTTATTATGTATCTCGGTTTTTCATTTCCACCAGTTATGAATTATCAGACTCTTTTATTTTTTATTTAATTGAGTGTGATAAAGCTACAATTATGACCAATTACAGTTTTGAGATAGCCTGGTAACATTGCTATGTTATTTTTCGTCAAAATCATTAATGCGCTTTTTATTATTTTAATTAATTTATTAATGAGTGCTCAGGCATTCGCATGGATTATATAAAACTGATAAGGATATGTAATGAAAATAACAACATTAGCACTGTTTATAGCCGCATTTTTTTCAAATAGTACAATCGCCTCAACAAATGAATCTGCTTTAGAACAACGTTTGAACCAATTAGAGAAACGCCTAATAGCAGCCGAAAACCGCGCCGCCAGTGCAGAGGCTGAAATCCAGAAAATGAAAGCGCCGTCGCCAGTTGCTGCAACTGCACCGGTTGCTGTCGTGAGCGAACAATCTGTTAATAGTAAAGCCGATAATCAATCGCCTAAATTAAGCTTAAGCGGCTATGGCGACGTTAAAATATATGGTGATGTGGAATTTAATATGGATGCCGCCAGCCACAGTAATGGCCTGACATCTGTTCGCCGCAGTGCCAATACTAATTGGGCCGATGGCACTAACGAGCGCTGGGATATTAATGGCCGTATTCTGCTTGGCTTTGATGGTTATCGCCGCATGGATGATGGTCATTTTGCTGGATTTACCGCACAACCATTAGCCGATCTAACAGGCCATATGAATCTGGATGATGCAGCATTCTTCTTTGGCCATGAAAACGACTGGAAAATTAAAGTGGGCCGTTTTGAAGCCTACGATATGTTCCCGTTAAATCAGGATACCTTTGTTGAATATTCCGGTAATACGGCGAACGATCTCTACGGCGATGGCTACGGCTACATCTACATGATGAAAGAAGGGCGTGGGCGCAGTGATACGGGCGGCAATTTCATGCTGAGCAAAAATATCGACAACTGGTATTTCGAATTAAACACTCTGCTTGAAGATGGCACCTCGTTGTATCAGGACAAGTCCTATCACGGCAACGAAATGCAAAAAGACAAAAACGTGGCTTATATCCGCCCGGTTATATCCTGGTCTGAAGGCGCGTTCTCTGCCGCAGCGGCCATGGAAGCACAAGTGGTTGATAACGCATATGGTTATAAAGATGCTAACGGTCAGATGGTCGATCAATCCAACCGTACCGGTTACGGCCTGACGATGACCTGGAACGGGCAGAAAAGCGATCCGGACAACGGCATTGTCGCCAACTTCAATACGGCTTACCTGGATGCTGAAGATGAAACCGACTTCACCGCAGGTGTGAACGCTTTATGGCAACGCTTTGAGTTGGGTTATATCTATGCGCACAACGATATTGATAAGTTTGATGTGACCAATGCGCTGGAAAACTGCGACAGCGATTGCTGGATAACCAACGCCGGGACTTATGACATCCATACTATTCACTCTTCGTATCTCTTCCCGAACGTGATGGGCATGAAGAACTTTAATATTTATCTGGGGACTTATGTGTCGTGGGTCAGTGCGGATCAGGACTCCAGCGATGACAGTGATAACACCCGCTATGGCGGGCGTGTGAGATTCAAATATTACTTCTAATTTGAATGTTAAGCACAACGCTCTTCGTAGGTCGGATAAGCAGCCGCGTCATCCGACAAAACTTACCCTCTCCCTCAGGGAGAGGGTCGGGGGGAGGGCATCACCAACCCCGGCGCTTGCCACATTGACGTCGTCAAACCGCTATCAACCAGCGTGAGCTGATCGGCATATACCTTCATCCACTTGCGTTTCATCTCGTCATACAACTCACGATGCGCCAGATTCGGCGTAAACTCGCGCTGCCATTGCACCAGCCGTTCGCCAGCATCTGCCAGATTATTGAATATCCCGGCACCGACACCCGCCGCAATCGCACAACCCAGCGCTGTCGCTTCTTTCACTACCGGCACGCGCACCGGCAAACCGGTCACATCGCTCAGAATCTGGCTCCACAAAGCACCTTTAGATCCGCCGCCAGCAAACACCAGTGATTCAAATTTAATGCCTGAAAACCCAGAAATTTGCTCGAGGTTGCAGGCCGAAACAATTGCTGCATTCTCTTCCAGCGCCCTGAACAGCGTCGATTTATTGCATTTTTCCGGGTCGATGGAGAGGTTAATAAACGACGGTGCAGCGTGATACCACTGTTTGAAATGCATCGCGTCGGAGAAAATCGGCATCACGCCGTGAGAGCCCGCAGGCACCCGTGCCGCCATCTCTTCGAGCAAGGCATAAGTATCCACGCCAAGCCTTTCTGCCAGCAGCTTTTCTTCGGCACAAAAGGCATCCCGGAACCAGCGCATTGTCAGACCGGTAAAGAAGCTAATGGACTCCGCTTGCACCATGTTGCTGATAACGTGTGGATTAATGCGAATATTCATATCCGGATCGGTTTTTATCGCGGGCAGATTCACCACCTGCTGCCAGAATGTGCCGCCTAAAACTGCCGCTTGCCCGGCGCGAACCACGCCCAGTCCCACACAACCGAGCTGCACATCGCCGCCGCCCATCACCACCGGCGTACCTGCCAGCAAACCACTTTGTTGTGCAGCTTCCTGCGTCACGCCACCGAGCACGGTGCCGGTTTCTTTTACCGGAGAGAGAATATCGGCGCGCAATCCGGCCATATCCATTAAGGCAGGCTGCCAGTCACGCGTCGCCAGATCCAACATGCCAGTCGTACCCGCGTTAGAAGGATCTACCGCCAGCTCGCCGCTCAGTTTCGCAGCCAGCCAGTCGCTGATCATCGTGACGGTTGCCGCCTGGCGATAAATATCAGGCCGATGGTGCGCAAGCCACAGCAGGCGAGGCATAGCGCTTAACGCCAGCGTCTGGCCGGAAACATGATAAACCTCAGATTCAAACTGGAAATCGTGGATCTCTTTAAGTTCGCTTACTTCGCGGCTGGCGCGGGCATCCACGTTGGCACATGCCCATATAGGATCGCCGTTACGATCGTAGAGCACGATCCCTTCACGCATTGAACAGCAGGAAACAGCGCTGATAGCACCAGGTGGAAGATGCGCTTTTTGCAGCGCATCGCGAATGCACTGGCAGGCGAGCTGCCAGTTGGTGGTGAGATCAAACTCCATCGAGCCGGGAACATCGGCAACACTTAAGTGCTTCCATTCAGCCTGGCCGACGGCAATCTGATGGCCTGAAGTATCAAAGATAACGGCGCGAATACTCCCCGTTCCGGCGTCCAGCGCTAATAAATAACTCATGAACACGTCCCCGCAGCTTATGGCGCGGGGTTAATCAGCTAACGCTAACACCGCCCGCGCAGTCTCTTCTTCCGTCACCAGGCCGTTAATACGTAGGCCACGAAGTGCGGCATAAATAGCGTCCGCTTTATCCACGCCCCCCGCGACACCGACAATCGTCGGGAGATGCGCCAGGTCGTCGAGCGTTACGCCAAGCAATTCACGATGGATTTCCAGACCTTCCACCAGTTCGCCATCCGCTTGCAGGAAATAACCCAGAATATCGCCCACCGCACCTTTGCGGGCGTACATCAGTTGTTCGCCCTCGCTGATATAACCCGAGCGCAAAATGGTGGCATCGCGTTTTTGGTTGATAGCGCCAATGCCGACAACCGCAACATCTGCGGCGGTCGCCGCGAGGATCACGTCACGCACGCTCGATTCCATACGTAAAATCTCTGCCACCTGTGGCGATGAAACCCGCAGCGGGGCAGGGATCATGCTCACGCTACACGCCGCATCTAACTGGCCGATGCCGGTCATGTACGGGCCAACACCGCCGGAAAGCGTCACCAGGCGAATCTGCTGCGAGCCGATAAACCCGCTCAAATGCTGGAGGCAATTCATGGTCGCTTCGCCAAAGCCCACTGCCAGTAATTGCCCCGGTTCCAGAATCCCCATCAGCGATTGCGCAGCGCCAATGCCTAAACGCGTATTCATCGGTGGCGTGTTATGCGCCGGCAGCACTCGCGCAATCTTGAGGCCAAAACGCTGCTGCAACTGCGTTTCCAGCGCCAGACAGCCCTCAAAACGCGAGTTAATCTGCACCCGAATGACGCCGGACTGACGTCCCTTTTCCAGCAGGCGGGAAATCTTCAAACGAGGCAGCCCAAGCCTTTCACCAATATCGTTCTGCGTCAGGCCATCGTGGTAATAAGACCAGGCCACACGCGCCAGCAACTCTTCTTCTGCCATCGGCAAGGCGGCTAACTTCCCTTCTTCTGCTGCTCGTTTATCGCTCATAAGTGAACTCTTATTAAAATTTAGATCATATGTTCGAGAGTGCGGGATAAGAAAATGTGAAGCGCACGGCAAAAAGATCATTTTCAGATGCAAATGGTTTAGCTGATCTATTTAAAAATTTTGTGATCTCTGCCCTGTTGTAAAAATTATCCGGCGTCTACGCTTTTGAACATTATTAATTCAAAATCTCTTTTGTTCAATTGTGGAGTGAAAATGCCCGACACCACCGCAATGCTTGCAGCCCGCAAAATTAGCAAACAGTTTTCAGGCGTGAATGTTCTGAAAGGTATTGATTTTGCTCTGTATGCCGGGCAAGTCCACGCATTGTTGGGCGGTAATGGGGCAGGGAAATCGACCCTGATGAAGATTTTCGCTGGCGTCGAAACGCCGGATAGCGGTGAACTGAATATCCACGGCAAAGCATTTGGGCGACTGAAACCCGGCCAGGCGCACGAACTGGGAATTTATCTGGTGCCGCAAGAGCCGATGCTGTTTCCTAACCTCACCGTACGCGAAAACATTCTGTTTCGTCTGCCCAAGGCGCGCGATGTAGAAAAACGCCTGCAAGAAAAAATGACGCAACTGGAATGCCAGATCCCGCTTCATGCCGCCGCCAGCACGCTGGAAGTTGCCGATCAACAAATGGTCGAGATCCTGCGCGGTTTGATGCACGAAGCGAAGATCCTGATCCTCGATGAACCTACCGCATCCCTGACTCCCGGTGAAACCGATCGCTTGTTCCGCCAGATCCGCGCGCTGCAAAATCTGGGCGTCGGCATCGTTTTTATCTCCCACAAGCTGCCTGAAATTCGCCAGATCGCCAGCCACATTTCCGTGATGCGCGACGGTGCCGTGGTGCTACAGGGTAAAACGGCGGAGCTGCTTGATGAGCAGTTGATCAACGCCATGACCCCTGGCGATAAACAGCACAAGCTCAGTGATACGCAAAAACTGTGGCTGGCGCTGCCGGGAAACCGCCGCACCGAAGCGCAGGATTTCCCGGTGCTGCGCGTAGAAGAACTCACCGGCGAAGGATTTATCGATCTTAGTTTTGAGTTGTATGCAGGCGAGATCGTCGGCCTGGCGGGCCTGGTAGGATCGGGGCGCACCGAACTGGCGGAAACGCTTTACGGTTTGCGCCCGGTGCGCGGTGGCCGCATCTATTTAGAAAATCGTGAAATCAGCGGCGATCGCACCAAATCACGGCTCGATCGCGGGCTAATTTATCTCCCCGAAGACCGACAGGTTTCCGGATTATTTCTCGATGCGCCGATCAGCTGGAACACCGTCGCATTAAACGAACCGAGCGTTTGGCAACAAAGCAAACGCGAAGCGGCGGTGGTGGAACGTTATCACCGGGCGTTGGGGATCAAACTCAATAACGCTGAGCAAACCGTGCGCACGCTGTCCGGTGGCAACCAGCAAAAAATCCTGCTGGCACGCTGTCTCGAAGCCAACCCGCTGCTGCTGATCATTGATGAGCCAACCCGTGGCGTTGATGTCGCCGCCCGGGCAGATATCTATCAACTGATCAAAAGTGTGGCGGCACAAAACGTGGCGGTGTTGATGATCTCCTCCGATCTCGATGAGTTCAGCGGGCTGGCGGACAGAGTGCTGGTGATGCATCAGGGCGCGATGAATGGCGAGTTACGCAAACCGTCGATCACCGTCGAGAGAATGATGAGCATGGCGTTTGGCGGAGGTAAAGCATGAAAACCTTGCTGCGTAACCGCGAACTGAGCGCGCTACTGGCGATCGTGATTTTGTTTGGCGTGCTGGTGGCGCTCAACCACAGCTATTTCAGTCTGCAAACCTTAAGCATGATCTTCACCAGCGCACAGATCCTGATCCTGCTGGCGGTGGGCGCGTCGATGGTGATGCTGACGCGCAATATTGACGTCTCGGTAGGATCGACCGTTGGCCTGTGTGCGATCGCCGTTGGGGTGGCGCTCAACAGTGGTTACAGCTTGCCGGTGTCGATGCTCTTTGCGCTGGGGATTGGCGCGGTGGCGGGCTTCTTCAACGGGGTGTTAGTTGTCTGGCTGCGCATTCCGGCGATCGTAGCCACACTAGGGACGCTCGGGCTGTATCGCGGCGGCATGCTGTTGTGGAGCGGCGGCAAATGGATTGAAGGTTTACCCGCCAGCCTGAAATCGCTATCCGAACCCATCGCTATCGGGATTTCGCCGCTCGGTTTTATGGTGTTGTTTTTGGTCGCTGTCGCCGCCTGGATGTTCGCCCGTACGGCCTTCGGGCGCGATTTCTACGCGGTGGGCGATAATCTTGCCGCTGCCCGTCAGCTTGGGGTCGCGGTGAATCGCACCCGTCTTTTAGCCTTCACTTTCAACGGCATGCTGGCGGCCATCGCCGGGATTATTTTTGCTGCGCAAATTGGTTTTGTCCCCAACCAAACCGGCAGCGGGCTGGAAATGAAAGCCATCGCTGCCTGCGTATTGGGCGGGATTTCATTACTCGGCGGCACTGGCACCGTGATTGGGGCGTTTCTTGGCGCATTTTTCCTCACGCAAATCGACACCGTGTTAGTGCTGTTCAAACTCCCGGCCTGGTGGAATGACTTTATCGCTGGGCTGGTTTTGCTCGGCGTTTTGGTGCTGGACGGGCGCTTACGCCAGGCCCTGGCGCGTCATCAGCGGGCGCAGAAATACAGCCGCTTTGTGCCGCCGCTGCCGGGAGCTAAAAACGTGCGGCCTTTTCCCCGCAAGAAGAAGGATGTGGCGTAAATGAGCAAGCTGAAACTTAACTGGGAAGTGGCGCTATTGCTGATTCTGGTGGCAGAAATTCTGCTGTTCGGGGCCATTAACCCACGCATGCTGGATGTCAATATGCTGCTGTTTAGCACCAGCGATTTTATCTGCATAGGCATTGTGGCGCTGCCGCTAACACTTGTGATCATTAGCGGCGGCATTGATATTTCGCTTGGCTCCACTATCGGCCTGTGCGCCATTGCGTTGGGCGTGATGCTCCAGGCGGGCTTGCCAATCTCGCTGGCGATTATTCTCACGCTCGCCGTCGGCCTGTTGTGCGGAGTGTTTAACGCCGCACTCATTCACTACACCGGTATCAGCCCGCTGGTAATCACGCTCGGCACGCTTTATCTGTACGGCGGCGCGGCACTTTTGCTTTCGGGCATGGCGGGGGCGACGGGTTATGAAGGCATCGGTAGCTTCCCGGATGCGTTTACCAACTTCGCCAACCTGACACTTTTCGGCCTGCCGATTCCGCTGGTGATGTTCGCGGTGATCACGCTGCTGTTCTGGCTGCTGACACACCGCGCCCGCTTTGGTCGCCATATTTTCTTGATTGGTCAAAACCCGCGTGCGGCGCGTTATGCCGCGTTGCCAGTCAACGGCTCGCTGTACGGCGTGTACGGCATGGTGGGGTTGGCGTCGGCGATTGCCGCCATCGTGCTGGTGTCATATTTCGGCTCGGCGCGCTCTGATTTAGGGCGTGACCTGTTGATGCCTGCTTTAACGGCGGCGGTGTTGGGCGGGGCGAATATTTATGGCGGTTCCGGTTCGATTTTAGGCACCGCGCTGGCGGCGTTATTAGTGGGGTATTTGCAACAAGGTTTACAGATGGCTGGCGTGCCTAATCAGGTATCGAGTGCGTTGTCCGGTGCGCTGTTGATTGTGGTGGTCATTGGTCGTTCGGTGAGTTTGCACCGCGAATATTTACAGGCGGCGTGGCGTCGTTTGCGCGGTAACAGAAAACTAACGGGAGTTTGATTATGAAGCAGACAACAAAACGCGCCCTGCAACTCAGTGCATGGGTCTTAGCCTTTGGTGTGGTGGGCGCGCAGGCCGCCGACCGAATCGCCTTTATCCCAAAACTGGTCGGCGTAGGTTTCTTTACCAGCGGGGGTAATGGCGCGATGCAGGCGGGTAAAGATCTCGGCGTGCCGGTGACGTATGACGGCCCAACTGAACCGAGCGTCTCCGGCCAGGTGCAGCTTATCAACAACTTCGTCAACCAGGGCTACAACGCGATTATTGTCTCGGCGGTATCGCCAGATGGTTTATGCCCGGCGCTGAAACGCGCCATGCAGCGCGGGGTAAAAGTGCTGACCTGGGATTCTGACACCAAACCTGAGTGCCGCAGTATTTACATCAACCAGGGCACGCCGCAACAGCTTGGCGGAATGCTGGTGGATATGGCTGCTAAACAGGTAACAAAACCTGCCGCCAAAGTGGCGTTCTTCTACTCAAGCCCGACGGTGACGGATCAAAACCAGTGGGTGAAAGAGGCGAAAGCCAAAATTGCGAAGGATCATCCAGAATGGGAAATCGTCACCACTCAGTTTGGCTATAACGATGCGACTAAATCGCTGCAAACCGCCGAAGGTATTCTGAAAGCGTACCCGGATCTGGATGCGATCATTGCCCCGGATGCGAACGCACTGCCTGCCGCCGCGCAGGCTGCTGAAAACCTGAAACGCACTAATGTGGCGATCGTCGGCTTTAGTACGCCAAACGTGATGCGCCCGTATGTTGAGCGCGGAACGGTGAAAGCTTTCGGCCTTTGGGACGTGGTACAGCAGGGTGAAATTGCGGTGAACGTCGCAAATACCATGCTGAAAAAGGGCGATCTTAACGTGGGCGATAGCGTGGAAGTGGCGAAAATCGGCAGTCTGAAAGTCGAGCCAAATAGCGTGCAGGGTTATCAATATGAAGCCAAAGGCAACGGCATTGTGCTGCTGCCGGAGCGCGTGGTGTTCACCAAAGACAACATCGGCAAATACGATTTCTGAGGGAGGAAAAATGGCAGATCTTGACGATATCAGAGAAGGTAAAGATTACGGCATTGGCCGCCCTCAGGAGAACAAAGCGTTCTACCTGAAAGGCAGCGGGGCGCTGGATTGGGGGATGCAATCGCGCCTGGCGCGGATATTTAACCCCGACTCCGGGCGCACCGTCATGTTGGCCTTCGATCACGGCTATTTCCAGGGGCCGACCACCGGCCTTGAACGTATCGATTTATCTATTGCGCCGCTATTCCCGGAAACCGATGTGCTGATGTGTACGCGCGGTATTTTACGCAGCGTGGTGCCGCCAGCCACGAACAAACCTGTGGTGTTGCGGGCCTCGGGCGGGAATTCAATTCTCAGCGAACTGTCGCGCGAAAGTGTAGCGGTGACGATGGAAGATGCGCTGCGCCTCAATGCCTGCGCGGTGGCAGCGCAAATTTATATCGGCAGCGAATACGAGCATCAGTCGATCAACAACATTATTAAGCTGGTGGACGAAGGCACGCGGTACGGGATCCCGACTCTGGCCGTCACCGGTGTGGGTAAAGAGATGGCGCGAGATGCGCGCTATTTCTCCCTCGCCAGCCGAATTGCCGCAGAAATCGGGGCGCAGTTTGTGAAAACCTATTTTGTTGAAGAAGGGTTCGAGAAAGTGACGGCCAGTTGTCCGGTGCCGATTGTTATCGCCGGAGGTAAAAAATTGCCGGAACAAGAAGCACTGGATATGTGTTTCAGGGCGATTGACCAGGGTGCATCGGGCGTGGATATGGGGCGCAATATCTTCCAGTCAGATGCACCGCTTGCGATGTTAAAAGCGGTGAAAAAAGTGGTGCATGAGAATGTTTCGGCCCGGGATGCGTATCAGTTCTGGCTCGATGAAAAACATCATGGAGGCAAGGCATGAATGTGACGCTGGTGGAGATTAATATCAAACCGGAACGGGTCGATGAATTTATGGATGTGTTCCGCGCCAATCACGAAGGGTCAATCAACGAGCCGGGGAATCTGCGTTTTGATGTGTTGCAGGATCCGGATGTGGCGACACGGTTTTATATCTACGAGGCCTATCAAAACGACGAGGCGGTGCTGGCGCATAAGCAGACGCCGCATTACTTAGCGTGCGTTGAGAAGCTGGATGGGATGATGTCGGAACCGCGTAAGAAACGGAGTTTTGTGGGGTTATTGCCATAGGAGATGGCTGTCTCTTAGTCAGATCTATATGAGCCAGGTGAAAGTTCCGTTCACTTAATTTTCAGTGGCTTATGAAGCAACCGAAACGGTGAACGTGCAAAGGGTGCTACCGCTGTACTGAACCCCAAAACCTGGACACGTAGTTTATTGCTGTATTTCCATCTGAGTCCGGTACTCTACCGGACTCACTCCACCCGTTTTCAGACTAATACGCTCATTGTTATAATAATTAATATAATCAATAACATCTCGTTTGAGCACTTCCACAGAGTCATATCGTTTCCTGTGGTACATCTCCGCTTTCAGATGACTGAAAAAGTTTTCCATTACGGCATTATCCAGGCAATTACCCTTCCTTGACATGCTTTGCGTTACCCCGCCATCTGCCAGCATCGCCCGCCACATCAGCGTTTTATAATGCCAGCCCTGATCACTGTGAAGTATGAGTCCTTTTTTCCGGTAGTTCACCTTCAGTGCATCATCCAGCATTTTGCATACCAGACGCTGAGACGGGCTGCGCGACGTATGCCAGGCCACGATTTCATGGCTATACAGATCCTGGACAACCGACAGATAAAGCTTATGCTCTCCGGCCCGGAACTCCGTGACATCTGTACACCATTTCATGCCGCTGCTTTCCGCTTTGAAGTTACGGGCCAGCAGATTATCTGAAGCTGGTCCGCCACCGGGCATGTACGAGCGATACTTTTTGCGGCGAATGTGGCAGGTCAGGCCGTGCTGCTTCATGAGTTTGCGGACTGTCTTATGGTTCAGCGTAAAACCTTCTTTTCTCAACGCCAGCGTCATACGCCGGTAACCGTAGCGCCCCATATGACGCACATTAATGGCCATGATAGCCCGCACAATACCAGCATATCTGTCGGTTTCCGCTGCAGGCTTCGTGGCATTGTAATAGTACGAACTCCGCGCCAGTCGGGCTGCACGGAGCAGAAAAACAAGCCGGTGCGCGGGTAACAGTGACTGCACTATTTTTGTTTTTTCTGCTGCTCCCTGAGGGCATTTTCCTCTCTCAGGGCTTTCAGCTTTTTTAGATAAGCGTTTTCCGCACGCAGATATTCGAGCTCTTCCTGCAGTTCAGCGTGGGTCATCTCACAGAAGGGTTTTGAGCCAGGAGGGGATTTTGCTTTGGGCACAGAGACTCCTTTTTTAACAGGATGAAGCGCCTCCGCCCCTCCTTCACGGTAACGCTTCAACCATTGCTGGATGAGCGTTTCATTAGGAATGGCGAAGTGCGCAGAAGCTTCGGCACTGCTGCATTTGTGTTTCATCATGTAGCGAATAACCCCGAGCCTGAAGTCCTGAGTATAAGTGCGGGAAAGTCGGTGCTCCAGCCCGGCTTCGCCTTGCTGCCTGAATGCACGGATCCATCGACCCAGGGGCGATTTTCCGACACCAAACAAAAGGGCTGTTTCATTGAGTGTCCCTTTTCGGGAAAGATAATACTGAACGGCAGACAGCCGGACTGAGACAGGATATTTCATGGTTTGAACCTCAAGATACTGGATACAAAGATCCAGGATCTGGGGTTCAGTACAACCGCAGCACCCTTTGCAATCCCGGCTCCCGGCGTTTAAATCGCCGCTGCGCGGTAAACCTCCGTTTTTCCTTTCAGTCCCTGGGTCGGTTGTGACTCGCTCCAGGCGATCACAACCTCTCGCCGTTCCCGACGGCTCGACCCGGCCTTCCAGTCAAAACGGAGGCGATTTATGCCGGACTCAAAGGTCAAAGTCAAAAGCTAAGGTCAAAGTCAAAAGCCGAACCGGTTTTGACCTTGTTCCCGGTAAAAATTTCCCGGAGCCAGGATTATCAAGGAGAGGGCGTTCTCTCCTTGATACGGTCACCGTTAACAGTGGTTGCAGAGATAACCAGACGTTCGGGTGAGCGGAAATTAACGAGGATGACAGATCTCACCCTGGCAAATTGCCAGACTGAGATCTGTATAAGAGAAAGTTTAAGGATGAAGAATCGGATTAATGTTCTTCTGTCACAACCGCATCTGGCTGAGTCACTCTCAAACTCGTGAGAGCCTTCCTCGCACAGCCCAACACATGTTCACACTGCTCAATCGTGATAGTCAGCGGTGGCTCAATACGAATAGTTTTCGCATTGTTGAGCGTCCCGGCGACCAGCACCTGCTGGCGGAACATAACACTTGCAAAGTTATAGCCAATTTCGTTGTCGCTAAACTCGATGGCAATCAACAAACCTTGTCCACGCGCATCGACAACCAGTTCCGGGAACTCACGTTTCAGAGCCTGGAAGCCATCCACCAAAAGTTGCCCTTTCTGCTGCGCCTGAGCGGGAAGATTTTGCTCAAGCAGAACATGAATTGTCGCAAGCGCTGCCGCACAGGCCAACGGGTTGCCGCCAAAGGTGGTGGTGTGCAGGAAAGGATTATCAAACAGCACAGAGAACACTTCTTCTGTCGCAACCGTTGCGCCAATCGGCATTACGCCGCCGCCGAGTGCTTTGGCGAGGCATAAAATATCAGGCTGTACGTTTTCGTGCTCGCAGGCGAACATTTTGCCCGTACGTCCCATACCGGTTTGCACTTCATCAAAAATCAGCAGTGCGCCGAATTCATCGCACAGTTTGCGAACCGCTGGCAAATATCCGACTGGCGGGATAATCACGCCGCCTTCACCCTGAATAGGCTCAAGGATCACGGCTGCGACATCATCACCGGTTTTACGGCATTCGCTGAGCATAGTGCGTAACGCGTCGATATTACCAAACGGCACATGCCGGAAGCCCGGAAGCAGCGGCATAAACGGTTTACGGAAAGCGGCTTTTGCTGTTGCGGACAATGCCCCGAGAGATTTGCCATGAAACGCGCCTGAGGCTGCGATAAAGGTAAATTTCCCACGCGGAGATTGATACGCTTTGGCGAGTTTAATCGCCGCTTCAACCGATTCTGTCCCGCTGTTGCTAAAGAAGCTGTATTTGAGTTTGCCCGGAGTGAGTGTCGCAAGCGTTTTGGCAAGCATCGCCCGTAAAGGGTCGAGCAGCTCCTGACTGTGCAGGGGTTGTTTTTCTAGCTGATGCTGTACGGCGGATACCACTGTTGGATTACGGTGCCCCACGTTAAAAATGCCGAACCCACCCAGACAATCTAAATATTCCTTACCCTGGGTGTCGACAAGCGTATTCAGACTGCTCGCTTGCCACTCTACGGCTCCGTAATCCCCGCCGGCGGTCACTGATTTGCGATACTCAAGAAAACCCGGATTCACATGTTGTTGGAAGTTTTCGATAACCTCTCGATTTAGCGCTTTCATCTCCTCATGGCTGAGTGTCTTCTTTTCGATGATGTTCAGAGCGTGCGCTGTGCAGGCAAGAGCCGAAGCGCTAGTAGGTAACCTGTTCAAAATGTGCTCCTGGGAATGACGTATCACGCGATACACAAAATAAGTATTGCAGGGAATACGCCACTTCGCTTCCCCTAAACAAAATCGGGATAAACGATCTGGGGGAATTGCGATTGCGTAATAATTAATCACAAAGAGTCACGTTTTGCGGTCAAATATCCTGGTCAGGAGCGGCTTTGCTATGGGATATCTGGTTTTTATGCACCATAACCATGCGTCATGCTGCTTATTGGTGCGATTACGCCATGTTGCCGCTTACGCGGCGTCCATGCGGTGTTCTCCGCGAACCAGAGCGGCGCGGTCGAACTCATGCTGTATCGCGCCGTCCGCCATATACGCCGCACGGTCTGACATATGCGCAATCACGTCCGCGTCGTGGCTGACTAGCAAATAAGTCATGCCAAACTGTTGTTTCAGGCGGTTGAGCAAATTGAGAATTTCCGCCTGTACCGACATATCCAGCGCGGAAGTGGGTTCATCGAGCAGCAGAATTTTAGGGCGCAATAACAGCGCACGCGCAATAGCCACACGCTGGCGTTGCCCGCCGGAAAGCTGATGCGGATAGCGCTGCAAAGCGTCTGCGGGCAAACCGACCTGCTGCAATGCTTCTTCTACGCGTAGTACAATTTGCGACTCGCCATGAATTTTCAGCGGTTCGGCCAGCGTCCGGTAAATAGTATGGTTTGGGTGCAAAGAGGCGTAGGGATCCTGAAACACCATTTGCACGTTGCGACGCAAATCGCCCTGAAACCGCACGCCGGGTTTAATTGCGCCATCCAGTAATTTCACATGGCCTTGCCACTCGCGTTGTAATCCCGCCAGCACGCGCAAAATGGTGGATTTCCCACAGCCTGAAGCGCCAATCAAACTAAACGTTTCACCCTGATTAAGGGTAAAACTGGCATCGCGTACGGCGGTTTTAAGCTGGCCTTTTGCCAGAAATTGCACGCGTAAATTATTGACTTCAACGAGAGCCATGGCTATCTCCTTGCAGATTCTGGTTGCGGTCTAACGTGGGTAGCATCATGCCGTAGGTGGTTGCATTGGGGCGGCATGTCCAGAGTGTGCGGGTGTACGGATGGGTGGCGTTGGCAAGTTGGTCGGCGGCCATTTCATCGACTTTTTGACCCTGATACATCACCAGGACGCGTTGGCAATGTTGGGCAACCAGCGGTAAATCATGGCTTATCAGCAACATCGCCATTTGGCGTTGCTCGCATTGTTCAACCAACAGTTCCAGAATCTGGTTACGCAGACGCGCATCCAGCGCGGAAGTGGGTTCATCGGCGATCAACACTTTCGGGTTGTTGACCAGCGCGATAGCAATCATCACGCGTTGCCCCATGCCGCCGGAAAGTTCAGCCGGATAGCGTGGCAGCACGTTTTCCGGCAACCCGACTGAATTGATCACTTCGCGAATCCGTTCACGGCGCTGTGCCGCTGAGAGTTTCTGATGCAGTCGCAGGGCTTCGTCAATCTGCTGGGCGACATTTTTGACCGGATTGAGCGCGTAGCGCGGGTCTTGTAACACCATCGCGATGTCATTCCCGCGCAGGTTTTGCCAGCCACGGTTGTGCATCGTCAGCAGGTCGTTATCCAACACATTGAGCTGAGTGGCGCTGACTTTGCCCGGTTTGCGCACCAGCCCCATCAGCGCCCGCGCCGTCATGGATTTACCAGAGCCTGATTCCCCGACCAGCGCCAGGCGTTCATTGCCCAGCGTAAACGAAAGATTATTCACCACGCGTGCGCCGGGGTAATCAATGTTTAGCTCACGAACTTCAATACGATTCTCACTCATGACCCGGCTCCAGCACGTCGCGTAAACCATCGCCCAATAAGTTAAATGCCAGGCTGCTAATTAAAATAGCGGTGCCAGGAATGGCGGCAATCCACCACTGGTCAAAAATGACCTGCATACCGTCGGCAATCATTGAACCCCATTCGGACATCGGCGGTCTTGCGCCCAAACCTAAGAAACCCAACCCGGCGGCGGCGAGAATAATGCCTGCTAAATCAAGCGCCAGGCGCACAATCGCCGACGGCAAACAGAGCGGTAGAATATGCCCCACCAATAACCGCAGCCCGCGAATGCCCATCATTTCGGCGGCAGCGAGATAGTCACTGTGGCGCAGGCGTTGGATTTCACTGCGCGCCTGGCGGGCATACGCAGGCCAGGTGGTGAGTGCCAACGCCAGAGCGCCATTCACAAGCCCTGGGCCAAGCATCGCCACAAAAGCGAAGGCCAGAATCAGGCGCGGCATCGACATCACCACATCGGTAAAACGCATTAACACGCGCTCAAGCCAGCCGCCGTAATAGCCAGACAGAATGCCAATCAGCAAGCCGACGGGCAGGGTAATTACCGTCACCAGCAGCACCAGCCCGATTGCTGGACGCGCGCCATAAACCAGGCGTGAAAGCAGGTCACGACCGTAGCTATCGGTACCCAGCCAGTGGTGAGCGTTGGGCGCTTGCAGGCGTGCGGCGGCGTCTTGCCAGTTCGGGTCGAAGGGGGCGATAAGCGGGGCGAAAACCGCAATCAGCACCAGCAGGGTGATAATCACCAGGCCGCAAAGGGCGGCGGGTGAGCGCAATGTACGGCGTAAAAACAGGTAAGACGGCATCAATGCACCCTCGGATCGGTGACACGCACCAGCACGTCAGTCAGGTTGTTGATAATGACAAACGACACGCCAATCAGCAGTGTGCCGCCCATGATCGCGGTGGTATCTCCGGCGAAGAGCGCGGTTGTCAGGTAACGCCCGATTCCCGGCCAGGAAAAGACGGTTTCAGTGAGCACCGCCCCTTCCAGCATGCCGGTATAAGCCAGCGCGATAACGGTAAACAGCGTGCCGCGAATGTTGGGCAGCACGTGGCGCACCAGAATCGTCATGTCGCCAGCACCTTTGGCGCGGGCAAGCGTAATGTACTCTTTGTTCATTTCGCTTAAACAGGCGGTGCGCGTGAGGCGCGTAATGCTTGCCAGCGAGTAATAGGCCAGCAGCAAAACCGGCAAAGTCAGGTGGTTGATGGCATTCATGAAGGCATCACGGTCGCCAGAAAGCCAAGTGTCTATCAGCACAAAACCGGTTTTGGCTTCGACGCTGTACTGGTAAATATCATCCAGACGCCCAGGCCCCGCGCTCCATTGCAGGCGTGCGTAAAACAGCGCCAGCATCAGCAAACCGAGCCAGAAGATGGGCACGGAGTTGCCCAGCAGGGTGAAGGTGCGTACCGCTAAATCCCAAGGTGAGCCTGCAAAACGGGCACACAGCACACCAAAAAACACGCCCAGCACGCTGCCAATAATCAGCGCGAGGGTGGCAAGCTCAAGTGTTGCCGGAAAGGCGGCGAACAAATCTTGTAGTACGGGCTGGCCGGTGGCGCTGGCGGTGCCTAAATCGCCATGAGCGAGTTGGGTCAGGTAATGCCAGAACTGAACCGGGAGCGGTTTATCCAGGCCAAGCTGGTGGTGGACCTGGTCGTAAGTGGCCTGGCTTGCGTGGTCGCCGACGATTTGCAGCACGCGATCGACAGGCGAAAGTGCCGAAAGGGCAAAGGTGATAAGCAGCAGGCCGACAAGCGTGAGCGCCAGGGTAAACAATCCCTGGGCCAGGGTGAGCAACGGGCGGCGAAATGAGACTTCAGACATGGGTAACTCTTTTGATGGTGTTGGATAAAGCAACCCTCACCCCGACCCTCTCCCTGAGGGAGAGGGAGAAACCGGTCAATCCCCTCTCCTGGGGGAGAGGGTTAGGGTGAGGGGCAATCTTATTTACTGACGCGATCGTAATACACCATATCCGCATTCAAACCTTGCTGATAACCCTTCACGTTTTCACGTACCACGATTTGGGTTTTGCCCTGATCAACAAACACATATGGCGAGTTATGCTGCACTTCTTCCTGTATTTTCTTATACAGATCCAGGCGTTTTGCCGGGTCTGCTTCGGCGACAGCCGCCAGAGTTTGCTTATTCAACTCAGGAATTTGCCAACCGTTTAAGCCTGCCACGGTGCTCGCTTTGCCGTCGTTGTAGGCAAAAGCGCTGGCGTTGGAGTGAGCGTCAAAATAATCCGGGATCCACAAACGAATCGCCGCCTGGTGCTGTTTAGCACGAACGCGAGCGTAAACCTGGCTACCTGCGGCTGGCAGAAGATCAATCTTCACGCCGCCCTGGGCAAAGCTTGCCTGCATAGACTGCGCGATGGTGATAAACGGCGGTTTGTTTTCCACGTCCAGCGTGAAGTGCGCATCTTTGATGCCTGCTTTCGCGAGAATTTCTTTCGCTTTTGCCGGGTCAAATTTGAATGGATTGTTATCCAACGCCCCAGCAAAGCCCACCGGCAGGAAGCTCTGGTGGATAAAATACTGGCCTTTCAGCAAGTCTTTGGTGATGCCTTCGTAGTCGACCAGGTAGCGAGCCGCTTCCCACAGGGCCGGGTTTTTCAGCAGCGGGTTAGCATTGTTACCGGCGTTGAACACCATGTAATTCTGCTCGGCAGAAGGGATGCTCAACACTTTAACGCCCGGTTTGCCTTCCAGCGCGCTGGTCTGATCCGCACCTAAATCGCGGGCGATATCTGCGTCACCTTGCTGAATCAGCAGGCGGCGAGCGGCCGGGTCTGGCACGTTTTTAATGATGATGTTTTTAACTTTAGGCGCATCGCCCGGTGATGTTGGGTTGGCGTCTAATACAATCGCCTGATGCGGCTGGTAAACGCGCATTTTGAACGGGCCACTGCCCGCCGAGTGCATCTTCAGCCATTCGTTGCCGAAGTCACCGGCTTTAGCATTTGGGGAAACCGCTTTTTCATCCACGATAGAGGCAATCGGCGTGGAGAGAATATTCAGCGCCACCGCCGGGCTAACGTCTGCCGTCCAGTGTAATTCCAGCGTGTGGTCATCGACCTTTTTCAACTGGCTGGCGATGTTGTCTGGCTGCCAGCCCAACACGTTGAGAATAAACGCCGGGGACTTGTTGAGCGTCACCGCGCGGGTATACGAGAAGATAACGTCTTCCGGGCGCAGCGGATTACCCGAGGAGAATTTGGCATCCGGGCGCAGTTTAATCGTCAGTTTTTTATTCGCCGCATCGCCCTCCCAACTTTCGGCCAGCACTGCGACCACTTTTGCCGGGTCATCACGGTCGGCCTGAACCAGGCGTTGATACAAACTTGGTACGGTTTGAATGCTCGAAAGCTCGTTCGCTTCAGCAGGGTCAAGGCTGACGATATTGTCCAGCCCCTGGGCGACAATCAAGGTATTTGGCGGTGTAGCGGCATAGCTGCTGGCGGAGATTGCAGCCAATAGCAGTAACGGCAGTGCTTTTCTTTGCATGTGGCACCCTGCTTAAGAAGGAAGAATATGAGACTGATGACTCTTCGTAGGTCGGATAAGCACAGCGTCATCCGACACCACGGGCGTAAATGGTGGATGACGCTCGCGCTTATCCACCCTACAAAGCTACAACTCGAATTATTTTGGGTATGTATGAATTGTTATTCTTTGAGCCGGTTACGTTAGGTGAGTTATGGATATTCACAAAGTCCAAAAAATACTTTGCTTATAAATTTTAGACATAACCAATTCCTGCCAGGAATGAGGGTTAAAGCCTGAAATGAAAACGCCGGGCATTAACCCGGCGTTTGTGATGCTGCTAAAGATTACTCGTTGATGCGCGGGTGCTGATCCACCAGGTTGGTACGCTTCGCCTGTAATTCTTCAATTTCACGGTCGATATCTTCGATTTTTTGCTCGATGTTATCGTGGTGTTCCTGAACAATTTCACGCGCTTCGGCAATATCAGACGCCGCAGGCGTTGCGCCTTTCAGCGGCTTATTCGCCGTCTCTTTCATCGTCAGACCGGTAATCAGACCGATAGCCGCAACCACCATCAGATAATAAGCGGGCATCATCAGGTTTTCGGTGGATTCCACTAACCACGCCGCAACCGTTGGGGTCACACCCGCAACCAGCACCGAAATATTAAAGGCACTGGCTAACGCACTGTAACGAATATGCGTCGGGAACATGGCGGGCAGAGTCGAAGCCATCACCCCGGTGAAGCAGTTCAGCACGACCGCCAGAATCAGCAACCCAGCAAATATCAGCCCCAGCACATTACTGTTAATCAGAATAAAGGCCGGAATCGCCAGAACAAGCAATGCCACGCTACCGAAGACGATAAACGGACGGCGGCCATAACGGTCACTCAGCAGGCCAATCATCGGCTGCACAAACAGCATCCCAATCATGATGGCGATAATAATCAGCACGCCATGTTCTTCGGAATAATGCAGGTTGTGCGACAGGTAACTTGGCATATACGTCAGCAACATATAGTAGGTGACGTTGGTTGAAATCACGATGCCGACACAGGTCAGCAGGCTGCGCCAGTGTTTCGTCGCAATCTCTTTGAAGGAGACTTTAGGGCCTTCAGCCAGGCCTTCTTTATCGCCTTGTTCAAGCTTTTCGATGTGCTGCTGGAACGCAGGAGTCTCTTCAAGCGCATGGCGCAAATACAGGCCGATAATCCCTAATGGCAACGCCAGGAAGAACGGCAGACGCCAGCCCCATTCGAGGAAGTTGGCTTCACCGACAATCGCTGTAATCAGCACCACCACGCCCGCACCACAGACAAAACCGGCTATCGAACCGAAGTCCAGCCAGCTGCCCATAAAGCCGCGTTTACGATCTGGTGAGTATTCCGCAACAAAGATTGAAGCACCGGTGTATTCACCACCCACTGAGAACCCTTGCGCCATCTTCGCAAGCAACAACAGGATTGGCGCCCAGATACCAATTGTCGCGTACGACGGAATCAGGCCAATACAGAAGGTACTCAATGACATAATGATAATGGTGATGGACAGGATCTTCTGACGCCCGTATTTATCGCCGAGCATACCGAAGAACAGGCCACCCAACGGGCGAATCAGGAAGGGAACGGAAAACGTACCCAGTGCGGCGATCATCTGCACACTTGGGCTGGCATCCGGGAAGAAGACCTTACCGAGCGCGTAAGCAACAAAGCCGTACACGCCGAAATCAAACCATTCCATCGCATTGCCAAGCGATGCGGCGGTAATCGCCTTTTTAAGACGGCTATCGTCGATGATGGTGACGTCACTGACCTTAATAGGTCTGACTTTCTTTTTCCTTTTTAACATTATTATCCTCTTTTTCCTTGCGGGAGCTAAACGGTCCCATACTAAGTGTAGTGTGCCGATTGCAAATTGAAGGTCAAAACTCCAGCACTTAGCGTCACTATGACATTTTCATTAATAACTTCATGAAATTAATGGGAAATGTGTTCCCCATCCAAAATCATTATAAAAAATATGGCTTAGTTAAAAAAGTGTGATCGTCGTCAAGTTTAACCGCTAAAGGAAATTTTTGCAGCGCCGAAATAACAATGCCACTAAAAATATTAACAATTGGATAACCTGCCAAGGGAGTTGCTATGACTGCGCGCACGGCTGCTACACAGCATGAATACCTGCTCGACGACGACACGACATTGATGTCGACTACCGATTTGAAAAGCATCATTACCCATGCGAACGATGCGTTTGTGAAAGTGAGTGGTTACGAACTTCACGAACTCACAGGCCAGCCGCACAACCTGGTGCGCCACCCAGATATGCCCAAAGCTGCCTTTGCTGACATGTGGTTCACCCTCCAAAAAGGCGAGCCGTGGACCGGTATCGTCAAAAACCAGCGCAAAAATGGCGATCACTACTGGGTGCGAGCGAATGTCATCCCGGTGGTGCGAAACGGGAAAACAACCGGATATATGTCGATTCGCACTAAAGCGAAACCGGAAGAAATTGCCGCCGTCCAGCCGCTCTACAAGGCGCTTAAGGAAGGGCGTTGCCAGCGCCGTCTGTTTAAGGGGCTGGTTATTGGCAAAACCTGGCTGGGGAAAATCCCGGCCTTGCCACTGCGTGGCCGTATTCGTTTGATTATGAGCGGCGTGTTTTTGCTGATGATGGCGGCTTCTGTTTCGCTGGGTCTGGGCGCATTGCCGGTGCTGATTAGCGCTCTGGCGAGCGTGCTGGGTTGTTTGCTACTTGAGTGGCAAATTGCGCATCCGCTGGAAAATGTCGCTCGCCAGGCGCTTGAAGTAGCAACCGGAAACCAACAGACCGTGCAGCATCTGGCGCGGACCGATGAAATCGGCATGACGTTACGCGCTATCGGCCAGCTTGGGTTGATGTGCCGCTGGCTGATTCATGATGTCAGCCACCAGGTTGAAAACGTGCGTAGCGGGAGTGAAACGCTGGCGCAGGGGAACGTGGAATTGAATGAACGCACGCGCCAGTCCGTGGAGAATGTGCAGCAAACCGTCACCACCATGAGCCAGATGGCGGTATCGGTGCAGAACAATTCAGAAACTGCCGCCGCCGCCGATAAACTTTCCAGTTCTGCGAGCCAGGCCGCAGCGCACGGCGGGAAAGCGATGGAAACCGTGGTGACGACCATGGATGACATTGCCGACAGCACCCAGCGTATTGGCTCCATTACCAGTCTTATCAATGATATTGCGTTCCAGACAAATATTCTGGCGCTGAACGCGGCGGTGGAAGCCGCGCGTGCCGGAGAGCAGGGTAAAGGTTTTGCCGTGGTTGCCGGTGAAGTGCGAAACCTGGCACAACGCAGCGCGACGGCGGCCAACGATATCCGCAAACTGATTGATGCCAGCGCCAGCAAAGTGCAGTCCGGCACCATTCAGGTTCACGAAGCGGGGCGCACCATGAATGATATTGTCGAGCAGGTGCGCAATGTGACGCAGCTTTTGGGGCAGATCAGCCTTGCCACTTCTGAGCAAGCCGAAGGATTGTCTGATTTAACGCGAGCGGTCGCAGAACTGGACGCTATCACACAGAAAAATGCGGCGCTGGTCGAAGAAAGTGCGGAAGTGTCGGCGATGGTGAAGCACCGGGCGACGCGCCTCGAAGATGCGGTGACGGTTTTGCACTGATGTTAAATGGCACATTTTTCACCCCATGTCGGAGGATTATTAGCTAGTCTGGGACTAATTGAATTTTTACTCACGACCCTATCAATGGAGAGCGTTATGACGCAGTCGTCCCAAATTAACCGCCGCTTTGTCCTGGCGCAGCGCCCGCAAGGTATGCCAACCGATCAGGATCTTCGCCTGGAAGAAGAGCCCGTTCCACAGCCTGCGGCAGGCCAGTTGCTGCTGCGCACACTCTATTTATCCCTCGACCCGTATATGCGCGGGCGTATGGATGATGCCGAGTCTTATTCCGCGCCGTTGGCCATTGGCGATGTCATTGGTGCAGGCACCGTCTGCCGTGTCGAAAAATCTGAACACGCGGACTATAAAGCGGGTGAGCTGGTGTTGGCCTACACCGGTTGGCAGGATTACGCGTTGTCTGATGGCAGCGACGTGCAGAAACTAGACCCGAATATGCAACACCCGTCGTATGCGCTCGGTTTGCTCGGCATGCCTGGTTTTACCGGATACATGGGGCTGACCGATATCGGGCAACCGAAAGCCGGAGAAACCGTGGTTGTTGCGGCGGCCAGCGGTGCGGTCGGGTCAGTGGTGGGGCAAGTGGCGAAATTGCTCGGTGCAAAAGTCGTCGGGATTGCAGGTGGTGCTGAGAAGTGCCGTTACGTCACAGAAACGCTGAAGTTTGACGCCTGTATTGACCACAAAGCGCCAGATTTTGCCGAACAGCTGGAAAAAGCCTGTAACAAAGGCATTGATGTCTATTTTGAAAACGTCGGCGGGGCCGTGTTTGATGCCGTTCTGCCGCTGTTGAACACCAAAGCGCGGGTTCCGGTATGTGGCGTCATCAGCCAGTACAACGGCGCTAACAGCGCTTTTGAGCAGGATCGTTTGCCGCTGTTGATGGGCACCATTCTGAAAAAACGTTTGCGTGTTCAAGGTTTTATTATTTCTCAGGATTACAGCGACAGTTACCCGCAATTCTTTAAGCAGATGAGCCAATGGCTGGCGGAAGGTAAAATTCAGTTCCGTGAAGATATTGTCGACGGTCTGGAGAATAGCGTTGAAGCATTCCGCGGCTTGTTAAGCGGCAAGAACTTTGGCAAGGTGATTGTGAAAGTCGCCGAATAAGGTGAAAAGGGTGGATGAGGCTAATGCTTATCCACCCATTTTTTTACTTTTTATATGGCCCATCTATTACCGAATTCCGCACTAATAAATCCGATGTAAATATATTCTCTTTGGACAAATACCCGCCATCCAGCATTGAAATTAAACGGTTGATCACTTCGCTGATCATTTCGCTGACGGGATCTTTAACACTGGATAACGCCGGGGAGAGATAAGGTGCGGTAGGGATATTATCGAAGCCGATAATTGATATTTCACCGGGAACCGAAATTCCCAGATCGTTTAATTTCTTCATGGCACCGATCGCCATTTCATCATTACTGGCGACGATCGCGCTGATCTTATCTTGCCGTTGATACAGCGATTCTACCGCTGAGACTCCGCTGCCAGGCGTCCATTTCCCTTGCACAATTAAGTTGTCGTTAATGCCAATATCATATTGATTTAACGCTTCTTTATATCCGGCTAAACGCTCGATCGCGGTAGGGGAATCCATCGATCCGGTAATAAAAGCAATATCACGATGACCGCGCTCAATAAGATGTTTGGTGGCCAGATAGCTGGAACCTTTATGGTCACAACAAATACAGTGGCTTTGGTGTTTTCTTAATTTTCGATTCACTACCATGATGGGCTGTTTATATTGATCGATAATTTCATCCATTTCATCAATGGATAAAAAGCGCGGATAAATAATCACCGCATCACAACGTAAATCGAGCAAAAATTGAATGGCTTCGCGTTCTTCCTGCGCACTGTGTTTACCGTCCACCAGAATAAGCTGGCGACCATTGTCTTCTAATTTCTTGGCGGCCTGAGAAAGTATTTCGCTGAAATAGCTGCCGTTATATAACGTGTTTGTCACGACCAGCCCGATACATTCCGATTTATTAGACGCCAGATTACGTGCCAGTAAATTTGGCCGATATCCTGCTTCCTCAATGGCTTTATAAACCTGCTCTTTGGTGGCGTCGCTCACGTATCCCTTGCCGGATAAAACGCGTGAAACGGTGGCTTTTGAGACACCGGCTTTTTTTGCCACTTCTAGCATTGTCGACATGGGAGCTTCCTGGCTTTGATGATTGCGCCCATTTTACACATTCCGCAGCGACAAAATACTGCCCTATACCCGTCATACTTCAAGCCGCTTCTTTGTTGGCTGAGTGACCTCGCCCCCTCGAAGCAACTCGAATTATTTAGGGTATGAAAGCGGTGTTAGTGGCCTTAAAAGGCCGATTATGGCGATCGTAATCACAAAATTAACAATATGAAAAATTAGTGTTTGATCTGTTTGTTTTGCCTGGTCAATCTAATGTGGAACCGGTTACCTATTTCTCAGAACCCTACAGCCTGGCGTGATATTACCGGTAATGACATTTGCAACTGCATGAATTTAAATAAGAAAGAGTGGTAACTCATGGCTAAGAATTACGCGGCAGTCTCTCAGTCGATAGTGGACGCAATTGGTGGCGCAGGAAACGTTGGCGCAGTCACACACTGCATGACGCGTTTGCGGTTTGTTTTAAATGACGACAGCATCGTGGATACCGCGAAACTGAAAGCTATCAATGGCGTGCTGGGTGTTGTTCGCAGCGAAAACCAGTGCCAGGTGATCATCGGTAATACCGTTTCTCAGGCCTATGCTGAAGTGCTGAAACTGTTGCCAGAAGGTATGCAGCCAGCGGTTCCGGCAAATGGCAAAAATAAAATCACCCTGAAACGGATTGGTGCCGGGATTCTGGATGCGCTGATTGGCACCATGTCGCCGTTGATTCCGGCGATTATCGGCGGCTCGATGGTAAAACTGCTGGCCATGATTCTGGATATGACCGGCGTATTCGACAAAGGCTCGTCCACGCTGATTATTCTGAACGTGATTGGCGATGGCGCGTTCTTCTTCCTGCCAATCATGGTTGCGGCCTCTGCCGCGATAAAATTCAAAACCAATATGTCACTGGCGATTGCCATTGCTGGCGTGCTGGTTCACCCGAACTTTGTTGACCTGATGGCGAAAGCGGCCCAGGGCCAACATGTTGAATTTATGGGCATGACGGTCACGGCGGTAAAATACACCTACACCGTTATTCCTGCGTTGTGCATGACCTGGATTCTGTCGTACATCGAACGTTGGGTTGACCGCATTACGCCTGCGGTGACGAAAAACTTCCTCAAACCGATGCTGATTGTGCTGATCTCCGCCCCGATAGCCATCATGCTGATTGGCCCGCTGGGTATCTGGATTGGTACCGGTATTTCTTCCCTGGTTTATACCATTCACCACTATTTAGGTTGGTTGTCGGTGGCGATTATGGGTGCGCTGTGGCCACTGCTGGTGATGACGGGCATGCACCGTGTATTCACACCATCTATTATTCAAACCATTGCTGAAACGGGCAAAGAAGGGATGGTTATGCCTTCTGAAATTGGTGCCAACCTGTCACTTGGCGGTTCATCTTTGGCAGTGGCGTGGAAAACGAAAAACCCTGAACTGCGCCAGACTGCGCTGGCCGCTGCGGCTTCGGCGATTGTGGCGGGTATTTCCGAACCAGCACTTTACGGTGTGGCGGTGCGTCTGAAACGCCCATTAATTGCGGCATTAATCAGCGGCTTTGTCTGTGGTGCGGTGGCCGGAATCGGCGGGCTGGCGAGTCATTCGATGGCATCCCCAGGCTTATTCACTAGTGTGCAGTTCTTTGACCCGGCAAATCCGATGAGCATTGTATGGGTGTTTGGCGTGATGATTCTGGCTGTGGTGCTCTCTTTCTTCCTGACGTTGTTGCTGGGCTTTGAAGATATCCCGGTTGAACAAGAGCAAAGTAACGAGAAAGAACAGGTACAGCCAAACGCCGTTGTTGCATCTGCAAGCGCTAACTAATTAAGAAGAGGAATCTCATGAGCGAATCTCTATTTCCGAAGGATTTTTTATGGGGCGGTGCGATTGCGGCGAACCAGGCTGAAGGTGCTTATCTTGACGGCGGCAAAGGGCTGACCACCGTCGATACGATCCCGCATGGCAAAGACCGTTTATCGGTAAAACTGGGTATCGAGAAGCGCTTTAGTTTGCGCGATGACGAATATTACCCGAGCCACGTCGGCATTGATTTCTATCATCGCTACAAAGAAGACATCGCGCTGATGGCGGAAATGGGCTTTACCGTATTTCGCACCTCGATTGCCTGGAGCCGTATTTACCCTAATGGCGATGAATTAACGCCAAACGCGGAAGGCATCGCGTTTTACCGCGACATGTTTGCTGAATGCAAAAAGTACGGTATCGAACCGCTGGTGACGTTGTGCCATTTTGATGTGCCGATGCATCTGGTGAAAGAGTACGGCTCCTGGCGTAACCGCAAAATGGTGGAGTTTTTCACCCGCTATGCGCGCACCTGTTTTGAAGCGTTCGACGGGCTGGTGAAATACTGGCTGACCTTCAACGAAATCAACATTCTGCTGCATAGCCCGTATTCTGGCGCAGGTCTGGTGTTCGAAGAAGGTGATAATAAAGAACAAGTTAAATACCAGGCAACGCACCACGAACTGCTGGCGAGTGCGCTGGCGACGAAAATTGCCCACGAAGTGAATCCGGACAATCAGGTGGGTTGCATGCTGGCGGGCGGGAATTTCTACCCATACTCCTGCAAGCCTGAAGATGTCTGGGCGGCGCTGGAAAAAGACCGTGAGAATCTGTTCTTTATTGATGTGCAGGCGCGCGGCGCATACCCGTCTTACACCAAACGCGTGTTCCGCGAGAAAGGCATTACGCTAGAAATCGAGCCGGGCGATGATGAAATTCTCAAGAATACCGTCGATTTTGTTTCGTTCAGCTATTACGCCTCGCGTTGTGCATCGGCTGATATGAACGATAACAACAGTAATGCGGCAAATATCGTGAAATCCCTGAAAAACCCGCACATTCAGGCGAGCGAATGGGGTTGGGGAATCGACCCGCTGGGTCTGCGAATCACCATGAACATGATGTACGACCGCTACCAGAAACCGCTGTTCCTGGTGGAAAACGGCCTCGGTGCGAAAGATGTGGTTAACGAGCAGGGCGAAATCAACGATGACTATCGTATTAGCTACTTGCGCGAGCACATCAAAGCCATGGCCGACGCCATCGACGACGGCATTCCAGTTATGGGTTACACCTCGTGGGGCTGCATAGATTTAGTCGCGGCATCCACCGGTGAAATGAGCAAGCGTTATGGCTTCGTCTACGTCGATCGCGACGATCAGGGCAACGGTACTCTGGCCCGCACACGCAAAAAATCGTTTTACTGGTATAAGAAAGTGATTGCCAGCAATGGCGCTGATTTAAGCTGATTGTGAGTCATGCGGCCTGGCTTTGAAGCCTGGCCGCAATAAAATGTTTAAACCCGCACCACCATCTCCAGCGCATCGCTATCTTGTAACCAGTCACGTGTGTTAATTCGCAGCATCTCCATAAAGGTATTTCCAGCCGTGGAAAGCCGCGCAATATTCGGGCATAAAATGCCGATACTGCTGGCCGGTAAAACTTCGCGCAAGACCAGCGGGCGCAGGTTTGGGCTGTAGCCTGGAAAACGCAGTCGCACTGACGTCCACATGCTCACCGCGTGGGTTTGTTCCATCATGCGTGCCATTATCCATGGCGATGAGCAGTGGATGATATTTTGCGGCAGCGGCAGGTTGTAGCGGCGAAATACTTGCCCAAGAATGGAATGTTCACCCGGTTCATCCCAATCCAGCCACGGATAATCCATCAATTTTTTCAGCGACGTCGTGTGCGTGACGGGATGCTGATTTCCGGCGATCACCGTGTTGCTCAGGGCGTACAGCGACTCGTAATACATACTGTTTTGCGAGGTGTGATTGGCCGTCGTAATCACCGCGATATCCAGCCGTTGGTTTTCCAGCGCATCGTGAATTTGCTGCGGGCGGCCTTCCATCACGATGAGTTTCACTCCCGGGTAACGAGCCTGGAATTGAATCAGCGTGTTGGTGAATGGCCCGTAAGAGGCGGCAGAGGTGAATCCCACCCGTAACTGGCGCATCGCTTTGCCGAGCAGATTGTCGATTTCATCACGTGCCTGGTGCAAAGAGCGGTCAATGTCTCGGGCATGGCGCAGCAAAACCTGCCCATACTCATTTAACGTTACGCCGCGTGATGAGCGTTGCAGAATCGGCATGCCGATTTCCGCTTCCATTTCCTGAATGGTTTTAGAAATGGCGGGTTGTGTGAGGTGTAACGCCTTCGCCGCTTTACCAATGCTGCCTTGCGCTGCAACTTCCAACAAAATATCTAACTGATTTAGTTTGATTTTCAATTTTCCGTCCCGCCTGAATCATCGCCGTGGTGCAAATTTTGCTCTCTCACAATACAAATAAGATAACCAAAGGCATAACTAATTTTTATGATTGTAATGTTCTTTTTTTATGCAGATAGTTAAATCAACCCCAGTTTGTTTACATCTGAGTAACAAAAAAGGACGTGAGCATGAAACAGCGTGTCAGCTATGCCCAGGTGGATGGAGGAGTCTCATCCTCGCTTCCGTATGATGCGCCGTTGGTCCCGGAGCGCGCCAACTTTAAGTCGTTGGTGGCCGTCACTCTTGGCAATGGCCTCGAGATTTACGACTTTGCGGTTTACAGCTTTTTCTCGGTGATCATTGGTCATCTGTTTTTCCCAAGCTCCGACGATTACACCTCTTTGCTACTGGCGGTGGCGACATTTGGTGTCGGGTTTGTCATGCGCCCGCTGGGTAGCCTGGTGCTCGGTAACTACGCAGACAAGCACGGACGCAAAGCCGCGATGACGCTAATCCTCGGCCTGATGTCTTTAGGCGTGATGATGGTGGCGTTTGCGCCGACCTATCACCAGGTTGGGATTCTCGCCCCGGTTGTGTTGGTCGCGGGGCGCATGTTGCAGGGCTTTTCAGCGGGCGGTGAAGTGGGGGCGGCAACTTCCTGGCTAATGGAAGCGGGGCATAAGTCCAGCCGTGGCTCGCGGGTGAGTTGGCAGATGACTAGCCAGGGGGGAGCGGCACTGTTTGGTGCCGCAATGGGCGCGGGCTTAAGCCACGTCCTGAGCGAACAACAGCTTTACGACTGGGGTTGGCGTATCCCGTTTATTGTCGGCCTGGCGATTATGCCGATTGGTTTGTATATCCGCCGCCAGCTTGCTGAAACCCACTCGGTGACAGCCAATGTCGTGACAGAAAATCCGGCGTTGACGTTATGGCGTGAGCATCGCCGCGCCTTGTTGCTTGGCATTTTGCTGGTAATGAAAGGTACCACCACGTTTTACATCATCATTTATTACATGCCTGCTTACATGGTTAACACGCTGCATATGCCCGCCAGCACCTCATGGTGGGTGAGTTTGACGGCAGCGGCACTGACATTATTAGTGCCGTTTTTTGGCGGCAAACTGGCGGATAAACTCCCTAAACGTAAACCGATCCTGATTGGATGTGCGCTGGGATCGTTCATCCTGATTTGGCCAATCTTCGCTACGATTTTGCACGGCGCACCACTGGGCGTGACGCTGGCGCTGATAGCACTCGATCAGATCCTCGCCAATATCAGTTCGGCCGCCTTTTTCTTGTTGATCCTCGAAGCCTTCCCAAAAGCGGTTCGCGCCTCCGGTATGGCGTTGGTTTATGCCATCGGCGTTACGTTGTTTGGCGGCTTCGCTCAGTTAATCGTGACCTGGTTGCTAAAAGTCACCGGTCAACCGATGGCTCCCGCCTGGTATTTGATGTTCTGCGCCGTTGTGACTTTCGCGGCATTGCTTGGCTGGCATGAACGCAAAACTTTCTGTGATGAATAAAAAGGAATAACCCTATGCTTATTAAAGAAATTCTTGATAACGAAGCAGAAATGATCGCGATTCGCCGCGATTTTCACCAACACCCGGAATTAGGTTTTGAAGAGTTCCGCACCAGCGATCGCATCGCCCAATTGCTGACGGACTGGGGTTACGAAGTGCATCGTGGCCTGGGCGGAACAGGCGTGGTAGGGACATTAAAAGTCGGCAGTGGTGGTAAGCGTCTGGGGATCCGTGCCGATATGGATGCGCTGCCGATGCAGGAGCAAACCGGGCTGCCATGGGCGAGTGTGAATGAGGGGAAAATGCATGCCTGCGGCCATGACGGACACTGCGCGATTTTATTGTCGGCGGCACGTTATCTGGCAGAACATCGCCCATTCAGCGGGACGCTGCATTTGATTTTCCAGCCGTCGGAAGAGTCGATTGGCGGCGCAAAACGCATGATTGATGACGGCTTATTCAAGCTGTTCCCGTGCGATGCGGTGTTTGGCTTGCACAACTTCCCACTGTTACCCGCGGGTGAAATTGCCACTAAACCTGGCGCGTTGATGGCCTCGTCAGACAGCATGACGATTACGCTTGAAGGCAAAGGCGGGCACGGATCGATGCCGGAGCACTGTATTGATCCAACGGTGGCGGGGGCGTCGATCGTGATGGCGCTCCAAACTATTGTCTCGCGCAATGTCGATCCGCAAGATTCAGCGGTGGTGACGGTCGGGAGCCTGCAAAGCGGCACCACGCACAACATTATCCCGCACAGCGCGGTGCTGAAGCTCAATATGCGTACCTTTAAGTCTGAGGTGCGTGATGCAGTGAAACTGCGCATTCAGCAGCTGGTTCATGCTCAGGCGGAAAGTTTTGGCGTGAAGGCGTCGATTGGGGTGGATTTCGGTTACCCGGTGACGGTGAATGATCCCCAGCAAACTGAGTTTGCTATGCAGATTGCCCGCGACGTTTTTGGTGCTGATAAAGTCGCGGATCCTGCGACGGTGAAAAGTGCGATGGGCAGCGAAGATTTCTCGTTCATGCTCGAAGAAGTTCCTGGCTGCTACTTGTGGTTGGGTACGGCGACCGGCAACAATGATTACTCGGTTCACCATCCTTTATATCAGTTTAACGATGCCTGTATTTCCAGCGGCGCGACCTACTGGGTCAAGCTGACTGAGTCATTCTTACGCTCGTAAATTACAACTTTCTGCTGACGGTGAATAACCCTGGGTTTTCTAGACTGAAAGAAAACGTCAGCAGAGGTTATACATGTCCTGGCAACCTTTTCTCTCAGTGATCCCAGGAGCTGTGCCTGTGGATCTCGCCGTAAAAAATATCACTTACAGCGACATAAGTGATGACTGGCCGATGAAGGATCAGGTTTCAGAACAGATCGATGATATTAACCTGCAGTTAGTCAACGATCCGACGCTTGAGGCACCGGAGATCTTCTTAGATAGCGAGGGGAAACGGCGCATACGCTGTCGCAATAAACTCTCGGAACTCGCTTTCCATCATCGTCCTGCCCTCGAAGAATGGCGTTGCCAGTTGGTTCCTACCGCGCTGGCACTTTGGGCTGTACAGCATCCGCTGGCGGAGCGCCTGATAAGCGGCGGGGAAATGGATATCCACAGCCGACCCTGGTTTATCCATGCCAATGATGCGCGAGGGATTCGCTCACGCGCTAAAGTGATGGCGAGTATTGCGGATATTCATCTTAATAATAGTGTCTCAGGAAATTGGGTGAGCCTGGCCTGTGGCGCGGCGGTACCGGTTTTAAAGACGCTGCGCGGGGCAAAACTCAGGGCGCAAAAATTCACTTTGTTGCTGATTGATCACGACCGGCAATCGCTGAAATTTGCCCGAGGCCTTGCGACACAATATGGGCTGGTGGAAGGGCATCATTTTCAGTTACTGATGCGCAATTTATTTGACCGGATGGTGGTCAGCGACAAACTGGTTCAGGAGTTGGGTGAACAGTCTGCGGAGCTGGTTGATGGCCTGGGGATATTTGAATATTTCTCGGAATCCGAAGCGGTGCATTTTATTCGCCACGCGCTACGTTTGGTCAAACCAGGCGGCGTATTGATCGTTTCAAATATGCTTAAAACTAGTCCGCAAATTGATTTCGCGCTGCGTTGTGTGGGCTGGACGACGATATATCCGCGAACGCTTTTCGAGCTAAGGGATATTGTTCTGGCGGCGGGAATCAGTCTGCAAAATGTCACGGTGACATTACCGAGCGATGGGGTTTATGCGGTGCTGGAAATCAATGTGAAGCAATAAACCTGCTCAGACTTTTATTCAGGAATGAGCAGGCCATCTTATTAAGACAGGTAATTCATGCCTTGTTTCAGCACAAAATCACACGCCTGAGTTTTCACTTTTTCAGCCAGGGATGAATTGCCGATGGTATTCAGATTCACCTGCTGGTCTTTACCGGTATTGAGCAGCCCCATCAAACCTTGAGTGTAATCTTGTGGCTGGCTTTCTTTGGTGCCGCTGTCTAAGCCCAGCTTATCGAGAAGCTGGTTCTTCACGTTGTCGGTATTGGTGGCGGAAACCAGCTTGTTCTTCATGCAGTACTGCAAGATACCGGCGGCGTTGGTCATGGTGTCAGCACTCAGGGCGTTAGTCCCGCCGCCGAGCAGGCTGGTCAGTGAGGCGACAGAGTTGCCCGTGGTGCCAGTATTGCTGGTGCTGGTGGATTTGCTTAACTCATTTGCCGCGCTGGAGAGCTGATCCTGCCAGCTTGCTGCCATCGCCTGACCGGCAAATACGGATGTTGCCAGCGCCAGAGCGCATAAAACCTTATTGCTTGCTTTCATCTGTTTATACTCTTTTCGATAACCTGCATTGCAGGAGAATTTTCGTCGAGTATAGCGCTTTCTCTAAGCTCATCAGAGCCAGGAGAGTTCTTAAAGCTTCCAGATTGCATGGGTTTTATGGCCCGATGTAGCGCAAGACGACTTTTACCGCCATTTCACGGTAATGCGCGGTGCTAACAACCGGCTCTGAACCATCTTCAAAGAAGTTCGAGAATGTGTAGCTGTTCGCGACATGGTAGAAGCTAAAACTACTGATCAGGCGGTGTACGTCTTTGGCCGTCACGAGTTTATTAAACAGTTGTTTTTCCTGGCCGCGGGTTAACACATCTTCGAGTAATTCCAGGGCGCTGCGGTTTATTTCACGTAGGTAGGCTGACTCTTTCACAAAGCGCCCGCGCTGCATGTTTTCCATGCAAATAATACGAATGAAATCCGGATGAGTGGCGTGGAAATCAAATGTCCATTCCACCAGTTCCACCATGGCTTCAACCGGCGGTTGATGGGAAAGATTTAGCTGGCGCTCACAGCTACGGATTTGGGTGTAGACATATTCAAGCACCTGAACATAAAGCAGTTCTTTGCTCTTGAAGTGATAAACCACCATGCGTTTTGTGGTGTTGGCCTTTTCTGCTATTTGCTCCATGCGTGCGCCGTTAAGGCCAAATTCAGCGAACAAACTAATGGCGCTGAAGAAAATCTTTTCTTTCAAACTGGCGTCATCAAAACGCTCAGGAAGATAAATTTCGTGGGTTTCCACGCAAGGCTCCTTAATGTCATCAGGCCGCTGGTACCGCCCAGGCCAGATGACATTAAAACAAGTTTGCGCGGGCAAAGCACTGATGAGTTAGCGAAGCCCTGAAACACATCACACTCGCGGGCGTTTACGGTAAAGCCAAAGCCCCGGAATAGATAAGCCAATCGATAACGCCCCCACAATAAATGACGCTTTCAGGAAGTTGGTAAGCAGCTGAATCATGAGGTCTTCGGTGTAACCAAAGTGGCTGAGTTTCACGGCTGAAATCATGGCGGTGTAGGCTGAAATTCCCGGAAACATCGGGATCACGGCGGCTACGGTAAAGACTTTGGGGTGCGCCAGGTACCAGCGCGACCACTGAATGCCGATGCTCCCGACCAGCAGCGAAGCAATAAATGTGCTCCACTCAATGTTCAGACCAGCGGTCATCATCGCCATTCTGGAGCCGTGACCAATCGCCCCGAGCAGAGCGCAATACGGCAGTGCGCGTTGCGGAACATTAAACACTAACGCAAAACCCACGGCCGGGATGGCCGCCAGCGCCATGTCTTGTAATAGCGCCAGCAAAAAGTCGATTATTCCCATCCTTTCAGCCCCCATAACGACATTGCCATTACGACACCAATGCAGGTGGCAAGCGTGAGTAAACTGGCCATTGCCCACCTGGCAAGTCCGGTATTGACGTGGCCCTTAAACATATCGGCGACAGAGTTTATCAGCGGGAAACCCGGCACCAGCAGCAACACGCTTGCCGCCATCGCAATATTAGACGTGGTGGCAAATGGCCCTTTGGCAATCAGCAAGCCTGAAATCGACGTGGCGACAAAAGCCGTAATACAGAAGTTAATCTGTGGATGTAAATGGCGTGCGGTGAGTATCAGCCGGACATACATCGCCACTGAACCTGCCAGAAACGCGATAAACGCGCCATCCCAACCGCCCTTATTGAGCTTGCAGAAACAGCCGCAGGAAAGGCCGACCATCAACACCACCAACCAACGTGGGTAACGCAGTGGTTTAATGTGCTCGAAGCGTTTTAAAACATCTTTGCAATCTAATAGCTTGTGTTCGGCCATGATCACAATGTGCTGCACCTCCGTCACCACGTGCATGTTGATGCCGCGGTCGATGTTTTTGCGCGTGGTCGTGAGGCACTGATTATCTTTGATAGTACTCAGAACAATGGCGTTTGCTGAAATGGAGCTTTCAACGCTATCCATCCCCAAAGCGATGCCCAGACGGCTGGAAAGTTCTTCAACCAGTGCGCTTTCCGCACCGTGTTGCAGCAAGAAAAGCCCGCACTGAATACAGAGCCGGGTGACATCGCGCTGTAAGTTTACTTCTGTCGACATGCCTGTCCTTTAATAGATGAAAGCGGTGACGCCGCTCAAATTTTAACATCTCCCATTATTAACATAGGCCACCCCCCGTACTCAGGCGGGCCAGATCAACATTTATCCAGATAACCTATTTCGCACACTATTTCGGCGAAATATGAACTCGCCCACACTCTTAGTGTGAGTTTCGAAAAGTGCACGTTTCAGTCCGATTTTGGCCTTCTTTTTCCCTCTGATGACGATAAAAATGCATGAATGCGCATTTATGAAACATAAAAGAAACATTCATATAACCGTAGGGCAGAGAGCGTATTCTATGAAAACTCAAGTCGTCATTATTGGTGCTGGCCCGTCGGGTTTGTTGTTAGGGCAATTGCTGCACAATGCAGGAATCAGCAATATCGTGCTCGAAAGACAAACCCCCGAACATGTTTTAGGGCGTATCCGGGCGGGAGTTCTGGAAAGCGGGACTGTGGATTTATTGCGGGAGGCGGGCGTCAGTGAGCGAATGGATGCTGAAGGGTTAGTTCATGAAGGCGTTGAATTTTTGGTTGATGGTCAGCGAATCCCTGTTCCGCTCAAAGAATTGACGGGCGGAAAGACGGTTATGGTGTACGGCCAGACTGAAGTCACGCAAGATTTAATGGATGCGCGGCGGGCAACGGATGCCGTCTCAATGTATGGCGTCAGCAATGTACAATTGTTTGATGTTAAAAGTGATTCCCCATACGTCACTTTTGAAAAGCAGGGCGAAACTTACCGTATTGATTGTGACTATATTGCGGGTTGCGATGGGTTTCACGGCGTTTCACGCAAAGCCATTCCTGCACAAGTCACGCAAGAGTACGAGCGTGTTTATCCCTTTGGCTGGTTAGGCCTGTTATCTGACACACCTCCTGTGAATCATGAGTTGATTTACGCTCACCATGAGCGCGGGTTTGTTTTGTGTAGTCAGCGCTCACTAACCAGAAGCCGCTACTATTTGCAGGTTCCGCTGAGCGATAACGTGGAAGCGTGGCCCGATGAGCGCTTCTGGGACGAGCTAAAACAGCGTTTGCCACAAGAGTTGGCAGAAAAGTTAGTGACTGGTCACTCACTTGAGAAGAGTATTGCGCCGCTGCGCAGTTATGTGGTCGAGCCGATGCAGTATGGCAACCTGTTCCTGGTGGGAGATGCTGCGCATATCGTACCGCCAACTGGTGCAAAAGGGCTGAATCTGGCGGCGTCTGATGTTAATTATCTGTACCGGATTTTGAAAAAGGTTTATCACGAAGGGCGAACTGACCTGCTGGAAACTTACTCACCGATGGCGCTCCGCCGGGTCTGGAAAGGCGAACGTTTTAGCTGGTTTATGACCAATCTGCTGCATGATTTTGCAGGCATGAACGCGTTTGATCGCAAGATGCAGCAGGCAGACCGGGAGTATTACCTGAAATCACGCGCCGGGCTGACGACGATTGCAGAAAACTATGTTGGGCTTGCTTTCGAATCCGTTGAATAAACTACACTTGTTCGACGCAACATTGGACAAGAGGATGGTATGAGTCTGAACACCGGTATTCCGGTCTTTAAACTTTATGGTGAAAGCCGCATTTGGCCTGCGGCGGATTTGCTGCATTGTGAGTCTATTCACAGTCGCAGCAGTCTTTATGAATGGCATATTCGTATTCATCAGCATGCCGATTTGGTTCAGTTGCTATATCTGCATAAAGGGCAGGTAGAGATAGATATTGAAGGCGAAAAGCATCATGTAGCTCATGCCTGTCTGCAAGTGGTGCCTGCATTGTGCGTACATGGTTTTAAATTTTCACCCGGTGCTCAGGGTTATATTCTTTCGTTTTCAGCGCCTTTGATCGCCCAGTTTGAACAGCAATTCGGCCGACCATTGCAAGTATTAGCGCAAGCCGCTTGCGTCCCGGTGAAGGATTCGCGCAGGCAAATTAATACGTTGTTCAGCACGTTACAGAACGAGTATCAAGGACAGGGCGAGGCACGAGATATGATGCTTCATTCGCTGATCGGTGCGCTGTTGGTCTGGCTTAATCGGCAGTGCGCTCCTGCGCCGAGTGGTAGTTCGCGTGTTGAACGAAAGCGTTCTGTTATTCATCAGTTTAATCAATTAGTGGAACGCCACTATCGAGAGCAATTATCGGTAACGCATTATGCAACGGTGGTGGGTTTATCGAGCGTTCATCTGAACAACTTGTGCCATGAGTTTTATGGCTGTAGCGCCCTTAACGTTCTGCATCAGCGCGTGTTGCTTGAAGCCAGGCGTAGTTTGCTTTATACCAGCATGACGATAAGCCAGATCTCGGAATATCTTGGATTCAGTGATGCGACTTATTTTTCTCGTTTTTTCCGCCGCTATACCGGGACGACACCAAAAGATTTTCGCAATCATCCCATTCATGAAATGTAATATATTTAATGAAAATTAATACGCTATTAACTATGGCTAATTTAAAATAAAAAGCAATTTGTAAATAATGTCACTAACGGAAATAATATTTCATCATAAATATTTCTTTCTGTTTTAAATGTTGACTGAGAAGTCTTATCCTTCCTTTTTTATAGTTTATTATATATTGATCAAAGGAATGATATGCAAAATAATATCACTGTAAATAATATTTCCAGCCCCATAATCGTTGTGATGCCTTGTGTATTAACCGCAGCAGGAATCGTCAATACGCTACAGACTCAGTTAAAAATAAATGGATTAGTTAAGGTTATCAAACGACTGGATGAAGCTTACTCGGGGATTTTAAAAATACCTGACGTCATGGTCCTTTTAAATATCAGTGAATCAACCAGCCAACTTGCCGAAGAGATAAAGTTTATTAACTGGTGCCGAACGGTACAACCTTCAGCGAATATCATTGCTTACACTCGTAATCATAAAGTCAGTGTACTGAATTATATTGCCGCTTTGGGGGTGAAAGTCATTATTTCCCAATATGAGCCAACCGCGACTTTCTCCGATCTGGTCAGTAAATCTTTTAATTCAAAATCAATGCTGTGTAGCCCGATCGTTAAAAGTATCCTGGAAGAAAGAATTACCACTGAGTTAACGGTGTGCGAAGTTCAGGTTATCGGGCAATTATTCCTTGGACATAATGTTAGCCAGGTGGCGCATAACTTAGGGCGCGATATCAGAACGGTGAGTGCGCACAAAAGGCATGCCATGGAAAAACTGGGACTAAACTGCGAGAAAGATCTTCACGTTTTAGGTTGTGCGTTGTCAGGAAAATAGCGGTTTTATAAGGAGATAAAAATGCAGGAAAGCAAAACAAGGATTTTTTTGCGTAATCCATTCTGTCGCGCGGCTATTGTAAGTAAGCGGCCATTAATGTGTGAGGGTTTACAGGTGATTATGGCAGAGAAGGCGCCGAAGTCATCGCTGGTTTTACTGTCTGACTACTCACAGCTTACACCCGAAGTATTGCTTCAGATTGATGTCGTGGTACTAGAGTTGGACAGTTCGCTGCAAGAAGTTTTCAATGAATGTGAACTCCTTAATTCACTGAAAAATCAGTATCGGCAGGTTCACTGGATTATCACCTTGCCCGCCCATTTGACAAATATCGCCATTGAACGCCTGCTGACTTCCAGAACGTCATTACTTTCTTTGCATGAGCCGATGAGCAGTTTTATTGAGCATGTCTTTAATAGCGGCGGCGAAGTCGAAAGAATTAGCAGGCTGTTATTGCAAGAGAAAGCGGCGCAATCAACATGTGCGGAAGTGGTCAGTACGAATCTTACTTTTTCTGAGCGTCGTGTGTTACGGCTAATCAGCAAAGGTTGGCAATTGACGCAAATTGCGACTCTGCTCGAAAAAAATTATAAAACCATCAGTGCGCAAAAAAGCAGTGCGCTGCGTCGCCTGTCATTGAAAAGTGATGCTGAAATGTTTGCCTGGATGATCAGTGAACAGGGTATGCAAGAGCTGAATTTGTCGCCGCGCAACCCGGTAATGTGAAGTTTGTCAGATATGACTGAGGAGAGTTAGCCTATCCTCAGTTTTCTGTTTATTGGCAAACATCGACCCAATGTGCGGCGGTGAGTTCTGCCATGCGAGTCGGGGAAATCCGTACCGCGCTATGAGTCGCCCCGGCCGCGGGTAAAACCTCTTCGTACTGTTTCAGTGAAATATCACAATAAACCGTTAAAGGATTCTCCAGACCAAACGGGCAAACGCCGCCTACGGGGTGGCCTGTCCAGATAACCACTTCGTCGCTGCTTAACATGCGAGCTTTGGCACCAAATACGGTTTTGAGTTTCTTATTATCCAGACGTGCATCACCTTTCGCGACAACCAGCACGACCTGATCTTTTATTTTCAACGACAATGTTTTAGCAATTTGACCCGGTTCAACATTATGAGCCGCTGCAGCCAGGGCCACCGTTGCCGTGCTTTGGTTCAGTTCTATGATGTCGATATCAGGGGCGTTTTCGGCAAAAAATTGCCGGACGGACTGCAGGCTCATGCTTTTCTCCCATTTTAGCCAGCAAATAATTTGGCATAAGTCTGTGCTATATGTAAACCAGTGAAATTCGCCCTCTGAATGCTGAGTGAAAGGGTGATGTTGTGATGTGAAATGCCTAAAGAAGCCAAAGATTCAGTGATTTCTCGATCTTCTTCACAATCACTGCAACCGGTTTCAGTAACCGGTTGCAGTGCATGAAATAGCGATGAATACTGAAACGGTCACCTTCCTGTATCCAATAATAAGAGCAGCCTATGTCTACGAATCATGCAGCCTTTAATTTGATATTTCGCTTTGTAGAAAACTACGTTAGCCCTGTCGCTGGGCGAATCTCCTCACAACGCCACGTGATGGCGATCCGTGATGGGTTTATCTCTGCGATGCCATTTATGATTGTCGGTTCGTTCCTGCTGGTCTTTGCTTATCCTCCATTCTCGCCAACCACCACCTGGGGTTTTGCGCGTGCGTGGCTGGACATGGCAAAACAGTTTGAAGGGCAAATTCTGACGCCGTTTGATATGACGATGGGCATTATGTCTATCTACATTTGTGCGGCTATTGCTTACAACCTCGGTAAACACTATGTGAAGTCGCACGGCCTTGATCCGTTCATGTGCGCGATGCTTTCGCTGATGGCATTTTTGCTGGTGGCGGCACCGAAAACCAAAGGCGTCATGCCAATGGATAGCCTTGGCGGAACGGGGATCTTCACTGCGATCCTGGTTGCGATTTATTGCGTTGAGATGATGCGTTTCCTTAAAGCGCACAATATTGGGATCAAACTCCCAGACCAGGTGCCACCGATGATCAAAAACTCTTTTGATCTCCTGATTCCGGTTCTTGTTGTGGTGCTGACGCTTTATCCGCTGAGTCTGTTTATTCAGTCGCAGTTCGATATGCTGATTCCACAAGCGATTATGTCGGTGTTTAAACCGCTGGTGTCTGCGGCTGACTCATTGCCTGCGATTCTGCTGGCGGTGCTGATTGGCCACCTGCTTTGGTTTGCCGGGATTCACGGTGCGGCTATCGTTTCCGGTATGCTGCAAATGTTCTGGCTGACCAACCTGGGTATGAACCAGAGCGCACTGGCACAAGGTGCACCGCTGCCACATATCTTTATGGAAGCGTTCTGGACGTTCTTCATTGTGGTGGGTGGTTCGGGTGCAACGATGGGGCTGGTGATTTGCTACCTGCGTAGTAAGTCAGCGCACCTGCGCTCAATTGGCCGCCTGAGTATCGTTCCTACCTGTTTCAACATTAACGAGCCGGTCATTTTCGGTACACCAATCGTTATGAACCCAGTGTTCTTTATTCCCTTCCTGCTGGCACCGATGGTGAACGCCGTTCTGGCCTGGGGAGCAATGAAGATGGATTTAATCGGGCGTGTGATTTCAGTTGTACCATGGACAGCTCCAGCACCTATCGGCGCTGCATGGGCACTGGGTTGGGATTTCCGCGCAGCAATTCTGGTGATTCTGCTGGCCGTTGTTTCTGCCATCATCTACTTCCCGTTCTTCAAAGTGTACGAGAAGCAATTGCTGGAACAAGAAGCAGAAGAAGCACAAAAAGCGTCTGGCGAAGAGAGCCAACAGGCGGCTTAATTGGATAGTGAGAAATGAGATGAAACGGTGGGGAAACCCGCCGTTTTGTTTTATGACTTTAAAGTGCAATCACCGCAGCGTTGAACATCCGGCAGTTTATAGCGCTGGCAGCAAGTACGACGTACCAACAAACCCTCACGAAGGATAACGGTGCGATAGAGCGGGTTGTCCTGGCCGTTTTTCAGCTGTTTTTCAAAGAAACAGACGTGGCGTAACTCGGCAATTGTGGATTCATCCAGCAGTTCTCTAAGCTCACCAAAAAACCAGTTCAGCAAATATCCAGTATTACTCCAGATAAGTTTCCCGTTAATTTCGCCGCTATTTTCCAGAGCATCAACCACCGGCATTAGCCCGGTAACAAGCAACTTTTCCAGGCGTTGAACTAACGGCTGCGTGGTGGCAACTTTGTCTTCCTGAATATCTAACCAGAAAGTGGCGGCTCTACCCGTTTCGTGAAATTCCACCTGGATGCGCTGATGATCGATATCCAACGCCCGCGGCTGCGTCACGAGCGCCATCACCAACGGTGGGACCAGTAAACCCAGATACCATTGCGCCCACAGTGACTTTAGTGGTTTTCCCTCACGGGCAAGCTGTGGCTGATTACGATAAATATGGTCACTGTAGCTGGCAAGAAGGGAGGCAAGGGTTGCTGGTTGCGACCATTGGCGGAGAGTCAGGCTGTTTGCGGGCGCAGATTCGTTGAGTTTGATGATGTCGTTGAAATAGGGTCTGTGCGCGGTGAATGATGCCCGTAGCTCATCCGCAAGCGTGGGTTGTACGCTCGCAAAAGGCGGTTGCCACGCCAGATAATCATCAAACTGTGTAGATTGAAACGCCATCGACAAACAAGACCACTAATACAAATGATAATGATTGCCAATCCTATCTATAGATAATGCCTTTGGCAAGGCCATTTTATGCGCAATAAAAAAGGGAGGAAGTTATGCGGTATTGGTTTAAGCCGGTAGCAGTGAATCGCTAATCAGGATGCTATTACGACCCTGACGTTTTGCCCGATAGAGTGCGGTATCTGCCTGGCGGAGTGCTTCTTCAATATCGGAATGCTCAAGTGCTGCGATACCAATACTGGCGGTCACATGAGTGGCGACGTCGTCATTAAACAGGTGAGGGATTTTCAAATCGTACACGCGTTGGCGAATTCGCTCTGCCGTTTGAATGGCGCGTTCGGCATCAATATCCGTCAGCAATATCATAAATTCTTCGCCGCCATAGCGCGTAACGACATCACGTGAGCGAACTGCATCGCGAATCGCGGCTGAAACATGCGTCAGAGCCTGGTCGCCCATGCTGTGGCCGTAGTTGTCGTTGTAGGCTTTGAAATGATCAATATCTAACAGCAGAACGAAATGCTGGCCTGAGCCTAACGCCAGGATGGTATCAAGACGGTTACGGAACCCACGGCGGTTATACAAACCCGTGAGTGGATCGAGCATACTCAAATCATTAAGCGTTTCTTTTTCTTCGAGTAATTTATCCATCAATCGACGGGTGAAATTATCATTACGTTTCTGAATGATATGTTGAATCGTGATGCCAATTCCGGGGAGGACGACTGAATACAATACACGTGGCCAGTTTTCGCCATGGTCGAGCCATAAAATGACGGCGGTTGCGGGCAAGCATGATGCGAAAAAGGCCTGGATATTATTGATAAAAGAAATCGAGCCAATAAATAATATCGCCAATAAAGCGATAATGAGGAAATTAAGATCGACGACAGGCATCGCACTTACTTTTATATAGATATGCCAGGCCCAAAGCAGCCCAATAATTAACGAAACCACATTAATATTAATTAGTTTCTTTTTGTTAATGAACTGCCAAAGCAGACACGACAGGCTGATCACCAGCACCATGATGATGGGCGCGGTGAAATGTTGAGTGTTGGCTGACGGCGACACGATACTAAATCCCGCAGAGAATGCGTTCAGTAATAAAAATAAACGCAACGAGAGTTGATGCTTCCCTTTGAGTAATGCGCGCCAGGTTGTTGCTGTCATATCAGAATAGTTCTTACACTCATGCTCAACGTTATGTTGTTGAATAATATTATAAAAAGAGATAGGCGAAGTGATGATTCAATGTGATTATATATTTTTTATTTATGGATTTAACATCGTTGCTCAATCTATCACCTTAAGGAAAATATGTCATCAGATGATGAGGAATGCTTAACATTTCTAATGTAAAACGGTGAATACACCAGGCTGACAAACGAGAAATTATATCATATGATATTGGTTATCATTACCACTTGGTGCAATAGCTATGATTTTACAACGGCGGTTAGAAAGCGGGTGGGGAGTATTGATTCCTGGAGGGGTTGTTGCTGCTTTGCTGTATCTTGATCTTACGTTTAGCGAGTGGCGGGTGCTGATTGTATTGGGGTTATTGGCGACCACGGGCATGTTGTACCATAAACGGTTACGTCATTTTGTGCTGTTGCCATCATGCGTTGCATTTGCCAGTGGGCTTGCGCTTGTGATGATGAATCTGGAAGCAATGAAATAGGGAAGTAAAACTGAGAATGACAAGAGTGAAGCGAGAAGAGGGTGATAAGAGTTGGTGCGAAGAGAGGGACTTGAACCCTCACGCCCGTTAGAGCACTAACACCTGAAGCTAGCGCGTCTACCAATTCCGCCACCTTCGCAAATCAAGTCTTATCTAAGATATCGCCTTCGCATTGGTGCGAAGAGAGGGACTTGAACCCTCACGTCCGTAAGAACACTAACACCTGAAGCTAGCGCGTCTACCAATTCCGCCACCTTCGCGCAGTGCGAACGATATCTTGCGTGGTTAATGGTGCGAAGAGAGGGACTTGAACCCTCACGTCCGTAAGAACACTAACACCTGAAGCTAGCGCGTCTACCAATTCCGCCACCTTCGCATACCCACAACACCGAAGTATTGTAACCACGGAGGCGCATTCTAGATGTTTTCTGCGCGTCGTCAACAGTTAATTTAGCGCCGCTTTTCTAATCGCTGCAAAAAGCGGCACAACAAAGTGTTAGCGCTTCTTCACGCCACGCATAACAACTGAGCGGTAAACTTTGAAACGACCTGTCTGGGCGATAACTTCGTGGTTGCCAAACGTTTCATCCAGCACGTCTGGATACGCCAGGAAGGCGTTAGCCACGATACGCAATTCACCGCCCATATTCAGATGACGAACCGCACCACGAATCAGCTGGTGAGCTGCATCAAGGCTGGTTTGCAGGCCATCATGGAATGGTGGGTTAGAGATAATCATATCAAAACGACCATTCACTTCGGAATAGACGTTACTGGCAATAACTTCGCCTTCGATTTCATTGGCAGCAAGCGTTGCACGGCTCGCAGCAACGGCCGGAGCAGAAACATCACATAAAGTCAGACGGACTTTTGGGGAATGTTTGGCAAGCGTTACTGCCAGCACACCCGCACCACAACCGACATCCAGCACTTTACCTTTAGTATGCGCAGTGAGCGTGGAAAGCAGCAGTTTACTGCCGGTATCCAGGCCATCACGGCTAAACACGCCTGGCAGAGTTTTGATCGTCATATCATTGTGTTGATATTCATCCCACCAGGAATGTTCATCAAATTGCGGTTGTTTTTCCAGACGACCGTGATAGAAGCCGCAACGACGCGCGCTGTCGATTTTATTGAGCGGGCTGAATTCTGCGAGCATTTGCTCAGCACTACGAACGCCGCTGCGGTTTTCACCGACCACAAAAATGTCGCTGCCAACCGGCATCAACGACAAAATGTTCATCAACTGGAACTGAGCTTCTGGCTTGTTCTTCGGCCAGTAATAAATCAGGGTATTGCAATCGCCAAGGGTGCTGGCATCAGCCACCAGGCCATATTGCGCGTCTTCGCCCATCTGTGCGCTTAAAACCTGCCAGTGGTGAAATTGTTGTGTATGGACGCGACTTGCAGCCGTTTCAAAACGGGCCGGCAGATCGTCTTGTAAATCACCGGCAAACAGCACGCGGCTCTCGGTAAAATCATCGCTATGGCGCAGCAGCACTTCACTTGCCGGGGTTAACGCAGACATCAGGACACTCCTATTAAAGCAGAGCGGCGATTATAGAGCTTTAATGGCGCATATTCGATGAATTTGCTATATTTGCGCCCCAATTGGCACTCTCAACAGGTTTCGCTATGCCTTATATACCTTTGCGACGTGACTGGTTGTTACAACAACTGGGCATTACCCAATGGGAGCTGCGACGCCCGGCCGCGTTACAGGGCGAAATTGCCGTCTCACTGCATGAAAACGTCAAATTACTGATGGTTGCCGAAGACCTTCCGGATCTCAGCGATCCGTTGGTAAACGATGTTTTACGCAGTTTAAATCTGAGCGTACAGCAGGTTATGCAACTGACGCCTGAACGAGCTGCAATGCTGCCAACTGACAGCCGCTGTAATAGCTGGCGATTGGGTGTGAGTGAAACGCTCCCCATTCCAGGTGCGCAGTTAGCGACTCCCGAGTTAAACGAGCTTTATCACAATGGCGCGGCGCGAAAGGCGCTGTGGCAGCAAATTTGCGAACATGAAAACGATTTCTTCCCTCACCACCAGTGACTTGAGCCAGGCATACGCCATTGAACTTCGCAGCCATGCTTTCCCATGGAGTGAAAAGACCTTCGCCAGTAACGAAGGTGAGCGCTATTTAAATTTACGTCTCGACGTAGATGGCAAGATGGCGGCGTTTGCAGTGACGCAAGTCGTACTGGATGAAGCGACGCTGTTTAATATTGCGGTCGATCCTGATTTTCAACGTCAGGGTTTGGGCCGCCAGTTGCTGGAGCATTTAATCAGCGAACTGGAAAAGCGAGATGTGTTTACCCTCTGGCTTGAAGTGCGCGCGTCGAACACGGCAGCGATTGCACTCTATGAGAGCCTGGGGTTTAACGAGGCGACGATTCGCCGTAACTACTACCCCACAAAAGAGGGTCGCGAAGATGCCATCATCATGGCATTACCGTTAGGCTAATTTGAAAAAGGTGTGTTGATGAACTGGGACTGGATTTTATTTGATGCTGACGAAACGTTATTTACCTTCGACGCTTTCGGCGGCCTACAGCGGATGTTTCTTGATTATAGCGTGACGTTTACCGCTGAAGATTTCCAGGATTACCAGGCTGTTAACAAACCTTTGTGGGTCGATTATCAGAACGGTGCCATTAGCGCCCTTCATTTGCAGCATCAGCGTTTTCAGGGTTGGTCGGAAAGATTGTCGGTGCCTGCAGGCGATTTAAATGCCGCTTTCCTCAACGCGATGGCTGAGATTTGCGTGCCATTGCCTGGCGCGGTGTCTTTGCTTAATGCCCTAAAAGATAAAGTAAAAATAGGCATTATCACCAACGGCTTTACGGCGTTGCAGCAAATTCGACTTGAGCGTACCGGCCTGCGGGATTACTTCGATTTGTTGGTGATTTCTGAACAAGTAGGTGTTGCAAAACCCGATCGTAAAATTTTTGACTATACCTTTGAGCAAATGGGCCATCCGCCGCGCGATCGCGTATTGATGGTTGGCGATACCGCAGAGTCCGATATTTTAGGCGGCATGAATGCGGGAATCGCGACCTGCTGGCTCAATGCCCACGCAAGAAGCTTGCCGGAAGGCATCCGACCGACCTGGGAAGTTGCCTCATTAAATGAACTGGAGCAATTGTTGTGTAATTGATGAATGCATCGACGCTGATTGTTAAACCTGACCTGATGGGTAAAATAGCCGCCAGGTAATGTTCATTTGCCGCGCAGCTTTGCCTGTGCGCAATTCACAGAAGATTCTATTATGACTTTGTCTCCTTTTTTACAAGAAGTGGGGAAACGCCGCACTTTTGCGATCATTTCTCACCCCGATGCCGGTAAAACGACTATCACTGAAAAAGTGTTGTTGTTCGGACAGGCCATTCAAACCGCAGGTACGGTAAAAGGCCGTGGCTCCAGCCAGCATGCAAAATCTGACTGGATGGAAATGGAAAAGCAGCGTGGTATTTCGATTACCACCTCGGTAATGCAATTCCCGTATCGCGATAGCCTGGTTAACCTGCTCGATACCCCAGGGCACGAAGACTTCTCCGAAGATACTTATCGTACTCTGACTGCGGTTGACTGCTGTTTGATGGTTATCGACGCCGCGAAAGGTGTAGAAGATCGTACCCGTAAGCTGATGGAAGTTACCCGTCTGCGTGATACGCCGATCCTCACCTTTATGAACAAACTCGACCGCGATATTCGCGACCCGATGGAAGTGATGGATGAAGTTGAACGTGAGCTGAAAATCGCCTGTTCACCGATCACATGGCCAATCGGTTGTGGCAAGTTGTTCAAAGGCGTTTATCACCTTTATAAAGATGAAACCTATCTCTACCAGACCGGTAAAGGCCACACCATCCAGGAAGTGCGCATTGTTAAAGGGTTAGATAACCCTGAGCTGGACGCGGCTGTAGGTGAAGACCTGGCGGCGCAATTGCGTGACGAACTGGAACTGGTTCAGGGTGCTTCTCACGAATTTGACCGCGAGTTGTTCCTGGAAGGCGAACTGACCCCGGTCTTCTTCGGTACTGCATTGGGTAACTTTGGTGTTGACCATATGCTCGATGGCCTGGTTGAGTGGGCGCCTGCGCCAATGCCACGTAAAACTGATACGCGTGTTGTGGAAGCGGCGGAAGATAAATTCACCGGTTTTGTGTTTAAGATTCAGGCCAACATGGACCCGAAACACCGTGACCGCGTTGCGTTTATGCGTGTGGTTTCCGGTAAATACGAAAAAGGCATGAAACTGCGCCAGGTTCGTACCGGCAAAGATGTCGTGATTTCTGACGCGCTGACCTTTATGGCCGGTGACCGTTCGCACGTTGAAGAAGCCTTCCCTGGCGATATCATCGGCTTGCATAACCACGGCACCATCCAGATCGGCGACACCTTCACCCAGGGCGAGATGATGAAGTTCACCGGTATTCCGAACTTCGCGCCGGAACTGTTCCGTCGTATTCGTCTGCGTGATCCGTTGAAACAGAAACAGTTGCTCAAAGGTCTGGTGCAGCTTTCTGAAGAAGGCGCGGTTCAGGTGTTCCGCCCAATCGCTAACAACGATCTGATTGTTGGTGCGGTCGGTGTGCTGCAGTTTGACGTCGTTGTGGCGCGCCTGAAAAGCGAATACAACGTGGAAGCGATTTACGAGTCCGTAAACGTTTCGACGGCGCGTTGGGTTGAAAGCACTGACGTGAAGAAGTTTGAAGAATTCAAACGGAAAAACGAAATGCAGTTGGCGCTTGATGGCGGCGATAACCTTGCTTATATCGCCCCAACCATGGTCAACCTGAACCTGACACAAGATCGTTACCCAGAAGTAACGTTCCGTAAAACTCGCGAGCACTAATCGTCTCTCAGGGCGCGGCAGCCGTCGCGTCCTGCTACTTTTCCCGTCTTATTAATCCCTTACGGATTGTTCTTAATTTCCGGCATTTTCCTTACGTTCCTCCATTCGCACCATGCAAATCTGTGATTGTTGTCTATATTTAACAAACCAGTGACAAATTGGTTGGTCGAATATGCCATGTAAACGAAGCTTTCTGGCGGGTTCCTCCACTCTAATTTTTATTGGCGTTATTAAAAACTGAACGGAAAATTTTTGGGCCGTAGTACTTGGCCTGATGTTTAAGGAAAGCCGTTACGTTAAGGCTTGTGCTCGAATTGTGAGCAAAACTATAGGAATTAATCGATGACTATGACTACGACTAAGATTTCTAAAACTCTGTTAGCTGTTGTTCTTGGCTCTGTGCTGGCAAGCGGTAGCGCTTTAGCAGAAGACAAGATGCTTAACAAAACCGAATCGACAGCGGACACAGCAGGCGAAAAAATTGATAGCTCCGTAAAAGACGTCGGTAATTTCATGGATGACAGCGCAATCACTGCCAAAGTGAAAGCCGCTCTTGTCGATCACGAAGATATCAAAAGCACTGACATCTCTGTGAAAACTGAGAAAAAAGTGGTGACGTTAAGTGGATTTGTAGAAAGCCAGGCTCAGGCTGAGCAGGCAGTTACCGTTGCAAAAGGTGTGGAAGGCGTGTCTTCCGTAAGCGACAAACTGCATGTGCGTAATGGCACTGACAAATCTGTAAGCGGTTATGCAGGCGATACTGCAACCACCAGTGAAATCAAAGCTAAACTTTTAGCAGACGACATCGTCCCTTCACGTCATGTGAAAGTGGAAACTACTGAAGGTGTTGTTCAGCTATCCGGTACTGTCGAATCGAATGCACAGGCTGCACGTGCTGAGAGTATCGCTAAAGCTGTTGATGGCGTGAAAAGCGTCAAAAACGACCTGAAAGTGAAGTAATAGAAAGAGAGAAACTTTCTTCTCCGGTGATAACCACCGGGGAAGTAGGTCAGCAACATCGTTACTCAAATATCGCCAATGAGTGCGCATCTGGCACTCTTCCAGAAGCGATTCGGGTTCAATATGGTTAAGGAGAAGCTTATGTTTCGTTGGGGCATTATTTTTCTGGTCATTGCGTTGATTGCAGCAGCACTGGGTTTTGGTACTCTCGCGGGTACTGCGGCAGGTGCAGCAAAAATTGTCTTCGTGGTAGGTATTATTCTGTTCCTGGTTAGCCTGTTTATGGGTCGAAAACGCCCATAGCAATATTTACGTGCTATAACCATTAGAGACAGACCAGAGAGCCAGTCTATTTAGACTGGCTCTCGCGTTTTTAAGCGACTAACAAATAACCAATAATAAAGATCCTTTAGATTAAGGAAAGCAGGGTGGGACAAAGAATACCCGTAACGCTCGGCAACATTGCGCCGCTTGCGTCAAAAGCGTTTCGTCCCGGTAAACTCGCCATTGTTTGTGAAGGCGGCGGGCAGCGTGGGATATTTACAGCCGGCGTGCTGGATGAGTTTATGCGCGCCAACTTCAACCCGTTCGATCTCTTCTTAGGCACCTCTGCGGGTGCACAAAATCTCTCTGCTTACGTTTGCCACCAGCCGGGTTACGCCCGAAGAGTGATCACCCGTTTTACAACCACGCGCGAATTTTTTGATCCGCTGCGCTTTGTGCGTGGGGGGCATCTCATCGATCTCGACTGGCTGGTGGAATCGACCGCAGCAAAAATTCCGCTCTCGATGGGCACGGCGGAAAAAATGTTTGAGTCTGGCAAAGCGTTCTACATGTGTGCTTGCCGCAGCGATGACTACTCGCCGGGATATTTTTCGCCAGACAGCGGCACGTGGCTGAATCTTCTGAAAGCCTCAAGCGCAATTCCTGGCTTTTACCGCACGGGCGTAGAAATTGATGGCATTGGCTATCAGGATGGCGGAATCAGCGATGCGATCCCGGTGAGAGAAGCGGTGCGTTTAGGTGCTGATACGCTGGTGGTGATTCGTACCGTACCTTCGCAAATGTATTACACGCCAGAATGGTTTAAACGTATGGAGCGCTGGCTTGGCGACAGCAGCCTGCAACCGTTGCTCAACCTGGTGCATCACCATGAAGCCAGCTATCGCGAAATACAGAATTTCATCGAAAAGCCACCGGGAAAGCTGCGCATTTTTGAAATTTACCCGCCGAAACCGTTGATGAGCTCCGCATTGGGCAGCCGATTACCGGCGCTGAATACCGACTATAAAATCGGGCGTTTGTGCGGACGTTACTTCCTCGCAACTGTCGGGAAATTGCTCACGGATAAGCCGCCAATTAAGCGCCACCTTCCGCGTATTGTGGTTCCAGGGCCGGTGGTCGTTCCGCATACCGTGGTCGCTCAGGAACCATTGTCTAAAGCGGTGATTGAAACGCCAGAAGCCAACGACGCCACTTTCAACAACGAGGATACGGCGTGACAATGACCTTTTACGATACCCATTGTCATTTCGATTTCCCGCCGTTTAGCGATGATGAAGCCAACAGCATCTCACTTGCCGCGCAAGCGGGCGTAACAAAAATCATTGTTCCGGCAATCGAAGCCGATCGGTTTAGTACGGTGCTGGCGCTGGCAGACAACTACCCGGCGCTCTATGCCGCAGTGGGTTTGCATCCAATTGTGATTCATAAGCACCAGGATGCGTCGCTGGCCTTACTCGAACATCACCTGCAACAACGGCCACCTAAACTGGTCGCTATCGGTGAGATTGGGCTTGATCTGTATATGGAAAATCCACTTTTTGATAAACAAGAAGCAATGCTGGATGCACAGCTAAAACTGGCAAAACGCTATGATTTGCCGGTCATTCTTCACTCTCGTCGCACGCACGACAAACTTGCCGCGCATTTAAAACGCCATAATTTACCGCGCACCGGTGTGGTACATGGGTTCTCGGGCAGCCTGCAACAGGCCGAGCGTTTTGTGGCGATGGGTTACAAAATTGGTGTGGGTGGAACGATCACTTACCCACGCGCCAGTAAAACGCGCGATGTTATAGCACGCTTACCCCTTAGCGCTCTGGTGCTGGAAACGGATGCACCCGATATGCCGCTTAACGGCTGGCAGGGGCAACCTAATCGACCGGAACGAATTGCCGACGTTTTTCAGACGCTTTGTACATTGCGTTCAGAACCTCCCGAAGTTATCGCGAACGCGATAGTTCATAACTGCGATGAATTATTCAAATGGAAATAGTCAGTAACAAAATGTGACGCAGCTCACTTTATAAGACAAACGTTTCTGTGAATGTCTATAAATACGTGATTGCCATTCCATTTCCTGGTCTCCCTGCCGCTATAATCCCGCCCGCTAAGGGCTTTAAGATCACTTTCCTTTTTCAACTTATACACAGGGATTCTGTATGCAAATACTCATGGGTTTGATCGGCATGATCGTTCTGCTGCTGATCGCCGTTTTACTTTCCAGTAATCGCAAAGCGATTAATCTTCGCACTGTTATTGGCGCCTGGATCATTCAAGTCGGTATCGGTGCCTTAATTCTTTATGTTCCGGTTGGTCGTAAAGTGTTGTTGGCCATGTCCGAAGGGGTGGCGAACGTTATCGGTTACGGTAACGCGGGTATCTCTTTCCTGTTTGGTGGACTGGTTTCGGACAAAATGTTCGAAGTCTTTGGCGGCGGTGGCTTTGTCTTCGCATTGCGCGTTCTGCCAATTATCGTCTTCTTCTCCTCACTGATTGCTGTGCTGTATTACCTGGGCATCATGCAGTTAGTTATTCGCATTCTGGGCGGCGGCCTGCGCAAGGTTCTGAAAACCTCTCGCACCGAATCTCTGTCCGCAACTGCAAACATCTTTGTGGGCCAGACTGAAGCTCCGCTGGTGGTTCGTCCTTATATCGCGACCATGACGCGTTCAGAATTGTTCGCTGTCATGTGTGGTGGTCTGGCATCTGTTGCTGGTTCCGTTCTGGCAGGTTACGCGCAAATGGGTGTTCCACTGGAATACCTGATTGCCGCGTCCTTCATGGCGGCACCTGGCGGCTTGCTGTTCGCTAAAATCATCCTGCCTGAAACTGAAACGCCAAACGATGCGCCTGAACTGGAATCAATGAAAAACGATCCGGATCGCCCGGCAAACGTGCTGGATGCAGCGGCATCAGGTGCGGCGTCAGGTATGCAACTGGCCCTGAACGTGGGCGCAATGTTGTTGGCGTTTGTGGCGTTGATTGCCCTGCTCAACGGTATGCTTTCTGGCATTGGCGGCTGGTTCAACTACCCGCAACTGTCTATGGAATTGATTCTGGGCTGGGTGTTCTCACCGCTGGCGTGGGTTATCGGTGTGCCATGGAGTGAAGCGAATGTCGCGGGTTCCTTCATCGGTCAGAAACTTATCATCAACGAATTTGTTGCGTATCTGAACTTCGGTGAATACCTGAAAGATGATGCAACCGTTGCGGCAGCTGGCCTGCAAGTTCTGTCAGATCACACCAAAGCAATTATTTCCTTCGCACTGTGTGGCTTTGCTAACCTTTCTTCTATCGCCATTCTGATTGGTGGCCTGGGAAGCATGGCGCCAAACCGTCGTCATGAAATCGCGCAGTTGGGTCTGAAAGCGGTCGCCGCAGGTACATTGTCTAACCTGATGAGTGCAACCATTGCCGGGGTCTTCCTGTCACTATAAAAACGGCGATGTTAAAATTATAACATCCCTGTGAAATCAATGGCTGACGCTTGCGTCGGCCATTTTTTATTTTTGAACGGCATTTTTACGTTATCCAACGTTGTTAAATCACATATACTGTAGAAAGCATGTAATTACATCTTTGGCTTTTGTGATGCTATACACAAAACCATCAGGATTGTGAATGTTATAATTATAACATCGCAACTGATTCTATATCTTTTGTTGGAGAGTGTTATGACCGATTTAACTGCAAGCAGCTTACGCGCCCTGAAATTGATGGACCTGACTACCCTGAATGACGATGACACCAATGAAAAAGTGATCGCACTTTGCCATCAGGCCAAAACAGCGGTGGGTAATACTGCGGCGATTTGTATTTATCCGCGCTTCATTCCCATTGCGCGTAAAACTCTGAATGCACAGGGTACGCCTGATATCCGTATTGCGACCGTCACCAACTTCCCGCATGGCAACGATGATATCGAAATCGCCCTGGCGGAAACTCGTGCGGCTATCGCTTACGGTGCGGATGAAGTTGACGTTGTGTTCCCATACCGTGCGTTGATCGCCGGTAACGAGCAAGTCGGTTTTGAGCTGGTGAAAGCCTGCAAAGAAGCTTGTGCAGCGGCGAACGTTCTGCTGAAAGTGATCATCGAAACCGGTGAGCTGAAAGAAGAAGCACTGATTCGCAAAGCATCTGAAATCTCTATCAAAGCAGGTGCTGATTTCATCAAAACTTCTACTGGTAAAGTGCCTGTCAACGCTACACCAGAAAGCGCTCGCATCATGATGGAAGTGATTCGTGATATGGGCGTCGCGAAAACGGTTGGTTTCAAACCTGCGGGCGGCGTGCGTACTGCTGAAGATGCAGCACTGTTCCTGTCAATTGCAGACGATCTGTTTGGTGCTGACTGGGCGGATTCCCGTCACTACCGCTTTGGTGCATCCAGCCTGCTCGCGAGTCTGTTAAAAGCTCTGGGTCACGGCGACGGCAAAAGCGCTAGCGGCTACTAATCTCTTCCTTTGCGGCGGTTTCCCCGCCGCATTTCACCTGATGAACTCAGGGGGTTACCTTGTTCCTCGCTCAAGAAATTATTCGTAAAAAACGTGATGGTCATGCGCTTAGTGATGATGAAATTCGTTTCTTCATTAATGGTATTCGCGATAACACCATCTCCGAAGGGCAAATTGCAGCACTTGCAATGACCATTTTCTTCCACGACATGACTATGCCAGAACGCGTATCACTGACCATGGCGATGCGAGATTCAGGAACCGTGCTGGACTGGAAGAGCCTTAATCTGAACGGCCCCATCGTTGATAAACACTCAACGGGCGGCGTGGGTGATGTGACGTCCTTAATGCTTGGCCCAATGGTGGCGGCATGTGGCGGCTACATCCCAATGATTTCTGGCCGTGGTTTAGGCCACACTGGTGGTACGCTTGATAAACTCGAAGCAATCCCAGGCTTTGATATTTTCCCGGACGATAACCGTTTCCGCGACATCATCAAAAATGTCGGTGTGGCGATTATCGGCCAGACAAATTCGTTGGCACCGGCTGACAAACGTTTCTACGCCACGCGTGACATTACCGCGACCGTAGATTCCATTCCTCTCATCACTGCATCGATTCTGGCGAAGAAACTTGCCGAAGGCCTGGATGCTTTGGTTATGGACGTGAAAGTCGGCAGCGGCGCATTTATGCCAACGTATGAGCTTTCTGAATTACTCGCCGAAGCGATTGTCGGCGTGGCGAACGGCGCAGGCGTGAAAACCACAGCGCTGCTGACTGACATGAACCAGGTGCTGGCTTCCAGCGCGGGTAATGCGGTGGAAGTTCGCGAAGCGGTGCAGTTCCTGACCGGTGAATACGTTAACCCGCGTCTGCATGAAGTCACCATGGCGCTGTGCGTGGAGATGCTGCTTTCCGGCAATCTGGCAAAAGATGACGCCGAAGCACGTCAGAAACTGCAAGCGGTGCTTGATAACGGTAAAGCGGCTGAAGTCTTTGGTCGCATGGTTGCGGCGCAAAAAGGCCCGGCCGACTTCGTCGAAAACTATGCGAAATATCTGCCAACTGCGGTACTGAGCAAAGCTGTTTATGCCGATCGTGCAGGTTTCGTGGGCGAAATGGACACCCGTGCTTTAGGCATGGCGGTGGTTTCCATGGGCGGTGGTCGTCGTCAGGCATCTGACACCATTGATTACAGCGTGGGCTTCACTGATATGGCTCGTCTGGGCGACAGCGTTGACACCACTCGCCCGTTGGCCATTATTCACGCCGCCAGCGAAAACCAATGGCAGGAAGCCGCTCGAGCGGTAAAAGCGGCAATCAAAGTGAACGATACACAGCCCGCAGAAACGCCAGTTGTATATCGCCGTATCAGCTAAATGCTGGCATACTGATCTGATCACTTTTTGAAACGCTTACGGGCGTTTCAGGCGCAATGACGCAGGAGAAATTATGAAACGTGCATTTATTATGGTGCTGGACTCTTTCGGTATCGGCGCAACAGAAGATGCAGCAAAATTTGGCGATGTAGGCTCTGATACTTTCGGGCACATTGCGCAGGCGTGTGCCAAAGGCGAAGCAGACAAAGGCCGTAAAGGCCCGCTGAGTTTGCCAAACCTCACCCGTCTGGGTCTGGTGAAAGCCGCCGAAGGTTCTACCGGTAAAATCCCGGCAGGTATGGACGGTAACGCAGAAGTTATCGGGGCATACGGTTGGGCGCATGAACTGTCATCAGGTAAAGATACGCCGTCTGGTCACTGGGAAATCGCCGGTGTTCCTGTGCTGTTTGACTGGGGCTACTTCTCGGACACTCAAAACAGCTTCCCGCAAGAACTGCTGGATAAACTGGTTAAGCGTGCAAATCTGCCGGGTTACCTCGGTAACTGCCACTCTTCCGGTACGGTGATTTTGGATGAGTTGGGCGAAGAGCATATGAAAACCGGCAAGCCGATTTTCTATACCTCTGCTGACTCCGTGTTCCAGATTGCCTGTCACGAAGAAACCTACGGCCTGGATAAACTCTACGAGCTGTGCGAAATCGCCCGTGAAGAGTTGACCGAAGGCGGCTACAACATTGGTCGTGTTATCGCGCGTCCGTTTATCGGCGACAAAGCAGGTAACTTCCAGCGTACTGGCAACCGTCATGATCTGGCTGTTGAACCGCCAGCGCCGACCGTGTTGAAAAAACTGGTTGATGAGAAAAATGGCCAGGTTGTTTCCGTGGGCAAAATTGCGGATATCTATGCTGAAGTGGGTATCACCAAAAAAGTGAAAGCGACCGGTCTGGATGCGCTGTTTGATGCCACCATCAAAGAGATGAAAGAAGCGGGCGACGACACCATCGTGTTCACCAACTTCGTTGATTTCGACTCTTCTTACGGCCACCGTCGTGATGTTGCAGGCTATGCTGCCGCACTAGAACTGTTTGACCGCCGCCTGCCAGAACTGATGGAACTGCTGAAAGAGGATGACATTCTTATCCTCACGGCTGACCACGGTTGTGACCCAACCTGGCAAGGCACAGACCATACTCGCGAACACATTCCGGTCCTGATTTACGGCCCGAAAGTGAAAGCTGGCTCGCTGGGCCACCGTGAAACGTTTGCCGATATCGGTCAGACGGTTGCTAGCTATTTCGGTACGTCTCCGATGGACTACGGCAAGAACATGCTGTGATTTCGACGGGTGGTGGAATCACCGCCCGCGTTGAACCTCTTTTAACAAGGAATAAAAATATGGCAACGCCACATATTAATGCTGAGATGGGTGATTTCGCTGACGTCGTACTGATGCCTGGCGACCCGCTGCGCGCAAAACACATTGCAGAAACTTTCCTCGAAGATGTCCGTGAAGTGAACAACGTGCGTGGCATGTTGGGCTTCACCGGGACTTATAAAGGCCGCAAAATCTCTGTAATGGGTCACGGTATGGGCATCCCATCCTGCTCCATCTACACCAAAGAGCTGATCACTGATTTCGGCGTGAAGAAAATCATTCGTGTGGGTTCATGCGGCGCGGTTCGTGCTGATGTGAAACTACGTGATGTGGTCATCGGCATGGGTGCTTGCACCGACTCTAAAGTGAACCGTCTGCGTTTCAAAGACCACGATTTCGCGGCTATCGCTGACTTCGATATGGTTCGCAACGCCGTTGATGCAGCTAAAGCGCTGGGCGTTGACGCTCGCGTAGGTAACATCTTCTCCGCTGACCTGTTCTACACGCCAGACCCAACTATGTTTGACGTCATGGAAAAGTACGGCATCCTGGGCGTGGAAATGGAAGCCGCTGGTATCTACGGCGTGGCAGCAGAATTCGGTGCGAAAGCACTGACCATCTGCACCGTATCTGACCATATCCGTACTCACGAGCAGACGACTGCTGAAGAGCGCCAGACTACCTTTAACGACATGATCAAGATTGCTCTTGAATCTGTGTTACTGGGCGACAAAGAGTAAGATTCAAAAGGGTGCTTCGGCACCCTTTATCGTTCATATATTGTTCATAGTATCTATTCACTGAAACCCCCTCATTCTTCACACCTGCTTTACCTTTCAAATATATAGCGCTATAAATATATTCAAGTATCTATTCACGAATCTATTCATATGAGCGCGCTGACTGATTTGTTACTCCACGGGCCACAAACTGCAAACTCCTTGCGGCAGCGTTTGGGTGTCAGCCAGGCGACGTTTTCACGTATTGTCAATGCTCAGAGCAATGTGATTAAAGCGGGGGCCGCCAGAGCGACTCGCTACGCGCTGCGGCGTCCTGTTCGTCAGATTCAGCAGTTCCCGTTGTGGCAAATCGATAATGTTGGGCAGGCATGGCGCTTCGGTGAGTTGTATCCCATTTGGCCGCAGGGGAGTTGCCTGGTCATTTTGAATAATGGTACCGCGCAGTGGTTTGACGGGATCCCTTGGTATTTGACCGACCTCCGCCCGCAGGGATTTTTGGGAAGAACGTGGGGTCGCAAATTAGCCCAGCAGGCGGGGCTACCGGAAGATATCCGCTTGTGGCAGGAAGAAGATGTACTCCTGGCGCTGTCTCAGCAAGTATCGGAAAACCTTGGTGGCTGGCTGGTTGGCGAGGAAAGTTATCGACGCTGGTTTGATACGCCTTTGCCGCCGGTGATTGCCGATGCTGATAAATTATCGGTTTATAGCGAACTGGCGAGTAGCGCACTCGCGGGCGATATCGTGGGGTCGTCAGCGGGGGGGAGCAGCCTAAATTTACCTGTTATGCACAGACGACGACCGGGCCGGCGCATGTCATCGTTAAATTCACCCCGCCGCTTCAAAACGAGAATAGTCAGCGCTGGTCTGATTTGCTTTATGCCGAAGCCTTAGCGCTCAACATTCTGGCTCAGGCCGGTATCCCCGCCTCGACGGCAAAAGTTCTGAGCAATACGCAAAGCCAAACATTCCTTGAAGTTATTCGTTTTGACTGCATGGGTGCCCAGGGTCGCAGAGGAATTGTCTCACTAGAGGCGGTGCAGAGTGAGTTTGCCAGCGGGGCACAGCATTGGCCCGTCACGATGGGAAAATTACTCGCCCAAAAGTCGGTTGAACCAGCAACCCTACGCCTGACGCAGCGCATCTGGGCGTTTGGCCGGTTGATAGCCAACAGCGATATGCATGCAGGGAATCTTTCGTTCTATCTGTCTGATATGCCACTGCGCCTGGCTCCTGTCTACGACATGCTACCCATGGCTTTTGCCCCGAACAGCGCCGGGAATATGCGCAGGGAGCCGGTAAAACCGCAGATTGATCCCGTAATCCCGCGGGAGGTGTGGTTGGAAATGTTGCCCTATGCTCGCCAGTTCTGGCTTGAGGCAAGCCAGAATCAAGGGATTAGCGAAAGTTTCCGGGAATTGAGTTGTGCGATGGCTTCAGAGCTGGATGCGGTTGAAGCCAACGTTAAACGCCTTGCCTAACGCACCGTCTGCGCAATCCACGCGCTCAGTTCACGCAGCTCCATTTCCTGTTCAGGGAAATCCGCAATCAACGTTTCACACTGCTGCTGCAACATATCGCTACGATACAGACAACCCTGCAAGCGTGCCGCTAGCGCTTCCAGCGGGGCGGGGTTCAGGCTGTCGGTAAATATTTGCGTGCGGGTGATATGCCCTTTTTCAACGTCGAAGTGCAGCTCAACGCCGCCCCAGGTAAAACGCTGGTCAAGTAAGTGGCTAAATGCCGGAGCCTGGCCGAAATTCCATTCCCAACTGCTTTGACGGGCAAACGTTTCGGCAAAGTTTGGCAAATCGGGCAGGGCATCTGGAGAGATATGTTCCGCTTCTACGCGTTCGCCGTAGTGAGCAAAGAATGATTCGCGAACTGCATCGCAAATTTGTTGGTGCGTGATACCAGGCAGAATATCGCTCAGATTGGTCACTCGCCCCCGAACCGACGTAATCCCTTTGGCCTGAAGTTTCTTCTCATCAGGATTCAGGTAATTTGCCAGACGGCTTAAATCCGCGTTGAGCAGTAAAGTGCCGTGATGGAAGCCGCGATCGAGCGTTTCTTTATATGCCGAGCCAGAAACTTTACGCACCCCATCAGCGGTAGCGACTTCCAGATCGTTGCGCCCGGAAGCCATTGCATTAATCCCGAGAGAATTAAGCGCATTCACCACAATGGCGGTAGAAATGCTTTTATCGTATTCGGGCTTTCCGGCCATAAACGTAAAACAGGTGTTGCCTAAATCGTGGAATACCGCGCCACCACCGCTGCTGCGCCTTGCCAGCCGGACGTTATCTTCTTCCATGCGGCGGGTATTGCACTCTTTCCACGGGTTTTGCGCCCGGCCAATAACCACCGTATCTGCGTTGCGCCACAAAAAGAGTACGCGTTGTGTGGCCGGCATCTGGCGGAAAATGCACTCCTCAACCGCCAGGTTGAACCACGGATCGTAAGAGTCAGAAATAAGCAGTCGTAGTGTCGTCATCAAAGAGATCCTTTCTTTCCAGGGTTATCCGCGCTCTGTTCATCTTCATCTTCCTTCACTTCGGTATTCGCGGTAAGAAGGAAAGGCGATTGCTGCCAGCGGGTGCGTTTGCCCTGCAACAGCGTGCGTGTCAGTACAATGCCAATCGCCAGCGCCAGCAACATCATCAGGCGCAGAATGTTTGTGGTGTTATCCACCTGTTTGGCTTCGGTGGCGAGAGTATGCGTATCGAGCGTGATACGCAGATAACCGACTGGCCCATCTTTATCTTCAATGGGTTGCACAATTTGCTGGTTAAAATAGCTGCCCGCTTTTTTGCCATCCAGCGCGAGTCTGTCGCGCACGCCGATCCCTTCGCCGGCACGGGCGATTTGATCACCGTTATCGTCATAAACACCTGCATCCAGAATGCGGCTGTCCTGAGTCAGTAACTTCAACACGGCTGAAATCTTTTTCTCATCAGGATTTTCAGATTTCATTAGCGGAGTCAGGTTGTAGCTGACCTGACGTGCCAGCGTTCTTGCCAGCTCCTCGAGTTGCACATTTCGGGCTTGCTGATGCCCCTGGCTAAACCACGATGCGCCTTGCATCAGCGCGACTAAAAGTGCGAGGCAGATAAGCACAATCACTGCACGATGCAGCCTGAATTTCATTTTTGCCCGAGCCATAATGCACCTTCAATAAATTGCTTACTTTAATGTTGCCAGAAGCAGCGTGGACAGGGTAGCCTCATGCGTTGTTTTACTCTGGCCTTTATCTTTATTCTGGAGCTGTGATGCCAAATAGTCTGACCTGGTGCGACCTACCGACCGATGTTTCTCTTTGGCCTGGGTTGCCGCTATCGCTAAGTGGTGATGAAGTTATGCCACTCGATTACCGTGCTGGCCGCAGCGGCTGGCTTCTGTATGGTCGGAACCTGGATAAAGAATGCCTGAACCGCTACCAGCGTAAACTTGGCGCCGCCATGGTTATCGTAACTGCGTGGTGTGTTGAAGATTATCAGGTTATTCGCCTGGCAGGTTCATTAACACCGCGAGCGACCAAACTTGCGCACGACGCCGGGCTGGATGTCGCGCCGCTGGGTAAGATTCCGCATTTGCGCACGCCAGGCCTGCTGGTGATGGATATGGACTCAACCGCTATTCAAATCGAGTGCATTGATGAAATCGCCAAACTGGCGGGAACCGGTGAAATGGTCGCCGAAGTGACCGAACGCGCCATGCGTGGCGAGTTAGATTTTACGGCCAGTCTGAAGCAGCGCGTAGGCACCCTTAAAGGAGCGAATGCTTCTATTCTGCGTCAGGTGCGTGATGAACTGCCGTTAATGCCGGGGCTGACTTCGCTGGTGCTAAAACTCGAATCGCTGGGCTGGAAAGTCGCGATTGCTTCCGGCGGTTTCACCTTCTTTGCAGAATACCTGCGCGATAAACTGCATCTTGATGCGGTAGTAGCGAACGAGCTGGAAATTTGTGACGGCAAGCTAACCGGCGAAGTGATCGGTCAAATTGTTGATGCGCAATTCAAAGCCGAAACGCTCAAGCGTCTGGCGGATAAATATGAAATTCCTGCCGCGCAAACTGTCGCGATTGGCGATGGAGCCAATGATTTACCAATGATTCAATCTGCTGGCCTGGGCATCGCTTATCACGCGAAACCAAAGGTGAATGAGAAAACTGAAATAACTATCCGTCACGCAGATTTGATGGGTGTGTTCTGTATTCTTTCAGGCAGTCTTATCCAGGAAGAACGCTAATGGCGAAAGCTCCGAAACGCGCATTTGTCTGTAACGAATGTGGTGCAGATTATCCTCGCTGGCAAGGGCAATGCAGCGCCTGTCATGCCTGGAACACCATTACTGAGGTGCGGATTGCCGCGTCTCCAACCGTTGCGCGTAACGAGCGTTTGTCGGGTTATGCTGGCAGTGCGGGCGTAAGCAAAGTCCAAAAACTTTCAGATATTAGCCTCGAGGAACTGCCGCGTTTTTCCACCGGCTTTAAAGAATTTGACCGTGTGTTAGGCGGCGGTGTGGTGCCTGGCAGCGCCATTCTGATTGGTGGTAATCCGGGCGCGGGTAAATCCACGCTGCTGCTGCAAACGTTATGCAAGCTCAGCGAACAGATGAAAACCCTGTACGTCACGGGTGAAGAATCGCTGCAACAAGTCGCCATGCGCGCCCACCGCCTGGGTTTACCGACTAACAACCTGAATATGCTTTCGGAAACCGGCATCGAGCAAATCTGCATGATTGCCGAAGAAGAAGCGCCGAAGCTGATGGTTATCGACTCCATCCAGGTAATGCATATGGCCGACGTGCAATCGTCGCCGGGCAGTGTGGCGCAGGTGCGTGAGTCCGCCGCTTACCTGACGCGCTTTGCCAAAACGCGCGGTGTGGCAATAATCATGGTCGGTCATGTGACTAAAGACGGTTCACTTGCCGGGCCAAAAGTCCTCGAACACTGTATCGACTGCTCGGTAATGCTGGATGGCGATGCCGATTCCCGTTTCCGCACGTTGCGTAGCCATAAAAACCGCTTCGGTGCGGTGAATGAATTGGGCGTGTTCGCCATGACGGAACAAGGGCTGCGTGAAGTGAGCAACCCTTCTGCCATCTTCCTGAGCCGTGGTGATGAAGTGACTCCCGGCAGCTCGGTGATGGTGGTGTGGGAAGGCACGCGGCCATTGCTGGTAGAAATCCAGGCGCTGGTGGATCAATCCATGATGTCCAACCCACGTCGTGTGGCTGTGGGTCTTGAGCAAAACCGCCTGGCAATTTTACTGGCCGTTTTACACCGCCATGGCGGTTTGCAAATGGCTGATCAGGATGTGTTTGTAAATGTGGTGGGTGGTGTGAAAGTCACGGAAACCAGTGCTGACCTGGCGTTACTGCTGGCGATGGTTTCCAGTCTGCGAAATCGCGCTTTACCGCAAGATTTAGTGGTGTTTGGTGAGGTCGGGCTGGCAGGTGAAATTCGCCCGGTGCCAAGCGGCCAGGAACGAATTTCCGAAGCGGCAAAACACGGCTTTAAACGTGCCATTGTGCCGCAGGCGAATGTACCGAAAAAACTACCGGAAGGGATGCAGGTCTTCGGCGTGAAAAAACTTGCTGATGCGCTGTCGGTGTTTGACGACTTATAATGACCTATTTCGCAGGAGGCACAGCATGTCGTCTTTTGAGTATCTGAAGACCGCTATTCGTCAGCAGAGCGTTACGCTGCAACAAGTTGCGGAATCCTGCGGCATGACTAAGGGCTACCTTAGTCAGCTATTGAACGCCAAAATCAAAAGTCCAAGCGCGCAGAAGCTGGAGGCATTACACCGTTTTCTGGGTCTTGAATTTCCCCGCCGTGAGAAAAAAGTCGGCGTGGTGTTTGGTAAGTTTTACCCACTGCATACCGGCCATATCTATTTGATTCAACGCGCGGCAAGCCAGGTTGATGAACTGCACATCATTATGGGTTATGACGAAACTCGCGACCGTTTGTTGTTTGAAGACAGCGCCATGTCTCAACAACCCACCACGGGCGACCGTCTGCGCTGGCTGCTACAGACTTTCAAATATCAGAAAAACATCCGCATTCATTCGTTTAACGAAGAGGGGATGGAGCCGTATCCGCACGGCTGGGATGTCTGGAGCCGCGGTATCAAAACTTTTATGGAAAGCAAAGGTATCAATCCCGATTGCATCTACACCTCAGAAGAGGGCGATGCGCCACGGTTTATCGAACAGCTTGGCATTGAAACGGTGCTGATAGACCCGAAGCGCACGTTCATGAATATCAGCGGTGGGCAGATTCGCGAAAACCCGTTCCGCTACTGGGAATATATTCCAACGGAAGTGAAACCGTTCTTTGTGCGCACCGTGGCGATTCTGGGCGGTGAGTCGAGCGGTAAGTCGTGGATGGTGAATAAGCTCGCCAATATTTTCAATACCACCAGTGCCTGGGAATACGGGCGTGATTACGTCTTTTCCCATCTGGGTGGGGATGAGATGGCGCTGCAATATTCTGATTATGACAAGATTGCTATCGGTCACGCGCAGTACGTTGATTTTGCAGTGAAGTATGCGAATAAAGTGGCGTTTATTGATACCGATTTTGTGACTACGCAGGCATTCTGTAAAAAGTACGAAGGCCGCGAACACCCGTTTGTGCAGGCGCTGATTGATGAGTACCGCTTTGATCTGGTGATTTTGCTGGAAAACAACACGCCGTGGGTAGCCGATGGCTTGCGTAGCCTTGGCAGTGATACGGATCGGAAGTCTTTCCAGAATTTGTTGGTATCGATGCTTGATGAGAACAACATCAGCTATGTGCACGTGGAAGAGTCGGACTACGATTCGCGTTTCTTGCGCTGTGTGGATTTGGTGAAAGGTTTGATTGGCGAACGCGGGTAGAAAAATAACCCTCACCCCGGTTTTCTCCCTCAGGGAGAGGGAGAAAACCGGATAATTCCCTCTCCTGAGGGAGAGGGTGAGGGCGTTACAGCAATTACTTACTTACACGTTTGTACTTAATACGCTTAGGTTCCAGAGCATCCGCACCCAGGGTGCGTTTCTTGTACTCTTCGTACTCAGTAAAGTTACCTTCAAAGAACTCCACTTTGCCTTCATCCTGGTAATCCAGAATGTGCGTGGCGATACGGTCAAGGAACCAACGGTCGTGCGAGATAACCATTGCACAGCCTGGGAATTCCAACAGGGCGTTTTCTAACGCGCGTAGGGTTTCGATATCCAGGTCGTTTGTTGGTTCATCGAGCAGCAATACGTTACCGCCAACTTGCAGCAGTTTCGCCAGATGCAGACGACCACGCTCACCACCAGATAGTTCGCCAACACGTTTACCCTGGTCAACGCCTTTAAAGTTAAAGCGACCAACGTATGCACGGCTTGGCATCTCGGTATTACCGACACGCATAATGTCCTGGCCGCCGGAAACTTCTTCCCACACGGTTTTGCTGTTGTCCATCGCGTCACGGAACTGATCGACAGACGCCAGTTTCACGGTTTCGCCCAGTTCAATGGTGCCGCTGTCAGGTTGTTCCTGACCAGACATCATACGGAACAGGGTAGATTTACCCGCGCCGTTCGGACCGATGATCCCGACAATTGCACCTTTCGGTACAGAGAATGTCAGGTCTTCAATCAGCAGGCGGTCGCCGTAGGATTTACGCAGGTTGGTCACTTCAACGACTTTATCGCCCAGACGTGCACCTGGTGGAATAAACAGTTCGTTGGTTTCGTTACGTTTCTGGTATTCGGTGTTGTTCAGTTCTTCAAAGCGAGCCAGACGGGCCTTGCCTTTAGACTGGCGGCCTTTAGCGCCCTGACGAACCCACTCCAGTTCCTTCTCAATGGATTTACGGCGAGCCGCTTCCGTTGAGGCTTCCTGAGCCAGACGAGCATCTTTCTGCTCAAGCCAGGAAGAATAGTTACCTTCCCACGGGATACCTTCACCGCGGTCAAGTTCCAGAATCCAGCCCGCAACGTTGTCGAGGAAGTAACGGTCGTGGGTAATTGCCACAACGGTGCCTTCGAAGTCGTGCAGGAAGCGCTCGAGCCATGCCACGGATTCAGCATCCAGGTGGTTTGTTGGTTCGTCGAGCAGCAGCATGTCTGGTTTTTCGAGCAACAGGCGGCAAAGTGCCACGCGGCGACGCTCACCACCGGACAGGTTAGCGATTTTCGCATCCCAGTCTGGCAGACGCAGTGCATCAGCAGCACGCTCGAGTTGCACGTTCAGGTTATGGCCGTCGTGCGCCTGAATGATTTCTTCAAACTTGCCTTGTTGGGCTGCCAGTTTGTCGAAGTCAGCGTCCGGCTCTGCATATTTGGCATACACTTCGTCGAGGCCTTTCAGGGCATTAACCACTTCAGCCACGGCTTCTTCAACCGATTCACGGACGGTATGTTCAAGGTTGAGTTGCGGTTCTTGCGGCAGATAGCCGATTTTCAGTCCAGGTTGTGGACGAGCTTCGCCTTCGATGTCGGTATCAATGCCGGCCATAATGCGCAGCAGCGTGGATTTACCGGAACCATTCAGACCCAGTACGCCAATCTTGGCGCCAGGGAAGAAACTGAGCGAGATATTTTTCAGAATATGACGTTTCGGCGGAACAACTTTGCCGACACGATGCATGGTATAAACGAATTGAGCCACAGTGCGACTTCGCCTCTTTTTCGTGATGTAAGATGGTACATATCAGTGGCGAAGTGTAGCCGTTTTCAGCAGGTAATCCCAGCAGGGGAAGCGGGATGTGTTACCCGGAACAGCCTTAACGCTTTTAAAGACAAAATAACACCCTCTGGCGTGGCGAAACTGCAATACCAGGGTTAGCATGAAGTAATTAATGGCGGCATGATGCTGCCCGTGAACATGTGAGGAGAACTTGTGGGGAAAGCCAAACAAGTCGTAGGGCAATTGCTAGTGGCGATGGTAACTCTTGCGGCAATAACTCATGCAGTTCGTGCGGATTCTCTGGACGAGCAGCGCAGCCGCTACGCGCAAATCAAACAAGCATGGGATAGCAAGCAAATGGATGTGGTGGCGCGAATAATGCCCACTTTGCAAGATTATCCGCTGTATCCCTATCTCGAATATCGCCAGATTACTGACGACTTAATGAATGAGCCAACGCTCGTCGTCAGCCAATTTATTGCAGCCAACCCAACACTTCCTCCAGCGCGGGTGCTGAAATCACGTTTTGTGAATGAACTGGCGCGCCGTGAAGACTGGCGTGGCTTGCTGGCATTCAGCCCAGATCAACCGGGCACAACAGAAGCTAAATGTAATTATTACTACGCGAAATTTAACACCGGGCAGGCAGATGCTGCATGGGCGGGTGCTAAAGATTTGTGGCTGACAGGTAAAAACCAGCCGTCGAGCTGTGACCGTTTATTCTCGGCGTGGCGTTCGTCCGGTAGCCTGGATCCGCTGGCGTATCTGGAACGTATCCGCCTGGCGATGAAAGAAGGTAATACTTCGTTGGTTAACAATCTGGCGAGCCAAATGCCAGCCGACTACCAGACCATATCCAGCGCGCTCATTAGCCTGCAAAACGATCCTAATACGGTACTGACGTTTGCCCGTTCAGTGGGTGCCACTGACTTCACTCGTCAGGCTGTCGCCATTGCATTCACGCGTGTAGCACGCGATGACGTAGAAAATGCGCGCATGATGATTCCATCGCTTATTCAGGCGCAGCAACTTAACGACTCTCAGGCTCAGGAGCTAAGAGACACCGTGGCCTGGCGTTTGATGGGCAACGATATCACTGCCGAACAGGCTGCCTGGCGTGATGATGCGATTATGCGTTCAGAGTCCACAAGTTTAGTTGAACGACGCGTGCGAATGGCGCTGGGTACGGGCGATCGAAATGGTCTGAATACCTGGCTTGCGCGTTTGCCGATGGAAGCCAAAGAGAAAGATGAATGGCGCTACTGGCAAGCGGATCTGCTGATGGAGCGTGGCCGTGAAACGGAAGCCAAAGAAATTCTCCATTCACTGATGCAGCAACGGGGTTTCTACCCGATGGTGGCAGCGCAGCGTTTAGGGGAAGAATATTCGTTACGCGTTGATAAAGCGGTTGCGGTAAACCCAGCGTTGGTTCAGGGGCCTGAAATGGCGCGTGTACGCGAACTGATGTACTGGAATCTGGATAATACCGCCCGCAGCGAATGGGCGAATTTGATCACCAGCCGCAGTAAGCCCGAGCAGGAAGGGTTAGCGCGTTACGCGTTTGAGCAAAACTGGTGGGATCTGAGTGTGCAGGCAACGATCGCCGGAAAACTTTGGGATCATCTCGAAGAGCGCTTCCCGCTGGCGTACAAAGATATTTTCTCTCGTTACGTGAGCGGAAAAGATATCTCGCAAAGCTACGCAATGGCGATTGCGCGGCAGGAAAGTGCCTGGAACCCTAAAGTAAGATCGCCTGTTGGCGCGAGTGGTTTAATGCAAATTATGCCGGGTACTGCGACGCACACCGTGAATATGTTTAATATTCCAGGTTACACCAGCACTAATCAGCTACTGGACCCGGATACCAACATCAACATCGGCACCAGCTATTTGCAGTATGTTTCTCAGCAATTTGAGAATAACCGGATTTTCTCATCAGCGGCGTATAACGCAGGTCCGGGACGTGTCAGAACCTGGCTGGGTAACAGCGCCGGGCGCATCGACGCAGTGGCCTTCGTTGAAAGTATTCCTTTCTCTGAAACGCGCGGATATGTGAAGAACGTGCTGGCTTACGATGCCTACTACAGCTATTTCATGGGCAAATCTAAACCGCTGCTGACCGATGGAGAGTGGCAACGCCGTTATTGATTTTGTGGGGGTTGTGATATTGTATTGTACTAGTTGAATAGTATGGTGGCATAACATGACTCAGCACTCTCAATATTCGGCAGAGCACGCCGAGCAAAGTAATCAAGAGTGGCTCCGCTTTGTGGAGCTGCTACAGCAATCGTTCGATAAGCAGCTGCACATGCCGCTGCTTATGCTGTTGCTGACGCCAGACGAACGCACAGCCCTGGGGACGCGCGTCAGAATCATTGAAGAGTTACTGCGTGGTGAGATGAGCCAGCGTGAGCTTAAAAACGAGCTTGGCGCGGGGATTGCGACAATCACTCGTGGCTCCAATAGCCTGAAATCTGCCCCGCCTGCGTTGCGTGCCTGGCTGGAGCAGGAATTATTAGCCGGTAAAAACTAGTGATACATCGAGTTGTGGAACGGGCTTAATGCCAGAATCACGGCCTGGTGATAAACGCTACTGCGTGTCAGTTTCCCGGCGGTAAAGACACCAATCGCCCCTTCTTTATTACCAATCTTATCAATCCCGGTATAGGCCGACATCACTGGCCCTAACGCTTCGCCTGCCCGGACTTTCTCAAGAATGATGGCAGGCAGCGGAAGGGTTGCCGAACGGGCTTCACCGCGCTGCTTGTGGTTTTCAATAACGACCCAGCTAAACGTACTGTCGTCGTCAATTCCTGCTTCAACCGCCACCCAAAAATCTGCTTCAGGGCGAACCTGGCGAGCATTCATAATTCGGCATCGTGCGCCAGTTCGCGTTTCATGGTTTCCGAATGGCTGTTCGGGCACGCCACTATCGACGGCGACGGGTTCAATATGGCAGCATCCCTCACCATAGATATCGTCGAATGCCTGGAGAATTGCCTGAATTTTGGCAGGATTGGTTGTTGCGCAGACGACATGGTACATAATCATTGAAACTCTCAAGAAATTGTTGCCGCAGTATAACGGAAAAAACGCATGTTACAGGTATACCTTGTTCGCCACGGCGAAACGCAGTGGAATGCGCAGCGCCGCATTCAGGGCCAGTCAGACAGTGCGCTGACTGAAAAAGGAGAACGTCAGGCCGAGCAGGTGGCTGAGCGTGTCAAAACGTTGGGCATTACGCATGTGATTGCCAGTGATTTGGGGCGTACCCGCCGCACCGCTGAGATCATTGCGATGGCGTGTGGTGTGGATGTCACGCTGGATGCCCGTTTACGCGAGCTGGATATGGGCGTTCTGGAACGCCGCAATCTGGACACGCTAAACGAAGAAGAAGAGGGCTGGCGTCGTCAACTCGTCAATGGCACGGCTGATGGTCGAATTCCCGACGGTGAAAGCATGTTGGAGATGAGCGAACGTATGCACGCGGCTTTAAATGCTTGCCTGGATTTACCTGCGGGGAGTCGTCCGTTGCTGGTGAGTCATGGTATGGCGCTGGGTTGCCTGGTGAGTACGATTCTGGGTTTGCCCGCCTGGGCTGAACGTCGCTTACGTTTAAGAAACTGTTCGATTTCTCGGGTGGATCACCAACAAAGTCCGTGGCTGGCTTCTGGCTGGGTGGTTGAAACGGCAGGGGACATCTCGCATTTAGACGCCCCTGCGTTGGATGAGTTACAGCGTTAACGACGTACAGGAATCAGATATTCACATCTGATTTGCATTGGTCGGTCCTGAACACGCGCTTCTTCTTGCGGGAAGAAGCGTTCGATATCCTGACCTTTGCGACGCGTTAGGTTCAGCGATGGCATACAGGTACCGTATATCGTCAGGATAAATTCCTGCAAACCGGTGCCTGGGCCTTCGTAGTCGAACTGCACGTAGTCGCCGCCTTCCAGCCTGACTGGATGGGAATCGGGCAAGAACCCGTTCGCCAGTTCTGGCGCGAGTGCCGTGGTATAAAACACTTCCTGCTCGTCATCACGCTCAATGCTTGGGCGCGGCTCATGCAAACCGTAAAGTACACGTGGCAAAGTTGGAGAGTTCCCCAGGAACTGCGTCCAGAACTGAATGCGCATTTCGTTACGGAAATCAGATATTTGTTCAAGCGTGCAGCTATAACTTTGCGTGACGCCAACCAGGTGAGTTTCTGGCAGCGTGACAAATTGCGCTTGCGGCAGTGCATACTCATCTAAACGCAACGGCGGACGCATGCCGAAAGCGCTCCAGTCAGGAGAACGACGGTACAATGCAGGCGTTTGAGTAAATTGTTTTTTGAAGGCGCGAGTAAACGTCTGTTGCGAGTCAAAACGATATTGTAAGGCAATATCCAGAATTGGACGCGCGGTCAATCGCAATGCTACGGCGGATTTAGATAAACGACGCGCACGAATGTATGCACCAATGGCATGACCCGTGACATCTTTGAACATCCGTTGTAGATGCCACTTGGAATAGCCTGCTTTTGCCGCCACATTATCCAGTGACAGAGGCTGATCCAGATGGCCTTCTAGCCAGGTTAATAGATCGCGAATGATCCCTGCCTGATCCATATAATATCCTCATCCTGACACGGTGAGTGCCGTTAATGTGGGCGATGATAGCACTTTTTGTTGTTATGACATTCAGAGTTTTTTTTAACAAGTCGTGCCAAAATTAGCTACTCATTCTGATAATTTTATTAATAACGTGATATTTAACGACTTTCTGGTCGAAAAAGTTAATAGTCCCTACATGCAATCTTAACCAATGGTAACAATATGAAATATAAAGTTTTAGTTGTACTGGGTTCATTAATGTTGATTTCATTGGGTGTTCGGGCAGAGCAAATTGGCTCGGTTGACACGGTTTTCAAAATATTTGGCCCTGACCATAAAATCGTCGTTGAGGCGTTTGACGACCCTGATGTCAAAAACGTGACCTGTTATATCAGTCGCGCAAAAACAGGTGGCATTAAAGGTGGTTTAGGTCTTGCCGAAGACACATCAGATGCGGCAATTTCCTGCCAGCAAGTGGGGCCGGTAGAACTGAGCGAGAAAATTAAAGCGGGTAAAACTCAGGGAGATGTGGTGTTCCAGAAACGGACATCGCTGGTCTTTAAAAAGCTGCAAGTGGTTCGTTTTTACGATGCAAAACGTAACACGCTGGCATACCTGGCTTATTCTGACAAAGTCGTCGACGGCTCGCCAAAAAACGCGCTAAGTGCCGTGCCAATTATGCCGTGGAAGTAACCAGGAGCGAATGATGAGTCAGGCCACAATCTGGTTAGTTGAGGATGAAGCCAGTATCGCCGATACGCTTATCTACACGTTGCAACAAGAAGGCTTTGTGGTGCGCGGGTTTGATCGCGGTTTGCCAGTGCTGGATGCGGCGCGTGTTGCGCGTCCGGACCTGGCGATTCTGGACGTTGGCCTGCCAGACATTAATGGTTTTGAGTTATGTCGTCGCTTGTTGGCTGATTATCCAGAATTACCGTTACTGTTTCTGACGGCGCGAAGCGAAGAGGTCGACCGGTTGATTGGCCTCGAAATTGGCGCGGATGACTATATCGCCAAACCATTCTCCCCGCGGGAAGTGTGTGCGAGGGTGCGAACCGTTTTGCGCCGTTTACACAAGCAGCGGCAAAATACCGGGGCAAGCGTTCAGCGTATTGGATTGTTTGAACTTAACGAAATGGCTGCGCTGATCACCTGGTGCCAGCAACCTTTGCATCTGACTCGCTATGAATATTTGATGCTGAAGATTTTTTTGCAGTGGCCAGGGCGTGTATTTTCGCGCCAGCAACTCATGGAATTAGTCTGGAGCACGGCGGAAGAAAGTTTTGATCGCACCGTGGATACTCACATCAAAACCCTGCGAGCCAAACTCCGGGCTATTAATCCTGATCTTTCCCCCATTAACACGCACCGTGGCCTGGGTTACAGCCTGGGAGTGAACTAATGCGCATCGGTATGCGCTTGTTGCTGGGCTATTTTCTGATTGTGGCGATTGCGGCCTGGTTTGTGCTGTCGATTTTTTTACAAGAAGTGAAACCCGGTGTTCGACGAGCAACCGAGGGAACATTGATTGATACCGCAACGTTACTTGCCGAGTTTGCGCGTGCCGACATGCTGGCTGGAAATGCGCAAAACGGGCAACTCGCGCAAGCATTTTCCCGCCTTAATCAACATAACTTTCAGGCCAATATCGGCGGTATTACCAAATCCCGAAATGAATATCGTGTCTACCTGACGGATGCGAAAGGCATTGTTTTGTTCGATTCCAGCGGCAAAGCAACGGGCCAGGATTACTCGCGCTGGAATGATGTGTGGCTGACCCTGCAAGGGAAATATGGCGCGCGCAGTACGCCAGTCAATGCCAATAAACCTGAAAGCACCGTAATGTACGTGGCCGCTCCCGTGCGCGACGGGGTCAATATTGTCGGTGTGCTCAGTGTTGGGAAACCTAATAGCGCTCTGGAACCCGTGATTCATCGTAGCGAGCGCCGAATTCTGTGGGCGGGCGTTGCGTTGCTGGGTATCGCGCTGATGATTGGCTTCGGGGTGGTGTTATGGATTAATCGCTCGATTGGTCAGCTTGTGCGTTACGCCGATTCAGTGACAGAAGAACATCCTCTCCCGCTACCCAAACCCGGCAGCAGCGAATTACGAAAACTCGCCTTAGCGCTGGAAACTATGCGCCTGAAACTCGAAGGGAAAAGTTATATCGAGCAGTATGTTCATGCGTTAACGCATGAGCTGAAAAGCCCTCTGGCGGCAATTCGGGGGGCGGCTGAAATTTTGCGTGAAGGCCCGCCACCGGAGGTGATTGAGAAATTTTCGGGGAATATTCTTCAGCAAAATCTGCGTATGCAGCAACTGGTGGATAATTTATTACGCCAGGCAAAACTCGAAAGCCGGGCGGAAATCATACCGCAGCCGATTCATCTGGTCGCACTGTTTTCTGCCTTGTGCGACAGCCGTGAAGTGATCGCTCATAGCAAAAAGATTTCGTTAAGCATCAATGAGAGCGCACTGAAAGACACCATCGTCGAAGGCGACTTCGCGCTGCTAGAACAGGCTATCGGGAATTTGCTGGATAACGCGCTCGATTTCACCCGGCCAGGCGGTGAGATTACGCTGAGTATCGAAAATGCCGATGACGGCATTGCTATCCTGGTAACGGATACCGGAAGCGGTATTCCGGACTATGCTCGCGATCGTGTTTTTGAGCGTTTCTATTCATTACCCCGCAGCAACGGGCAAAAGAGCAGCGGCTTAGGGCTGGCTTTTGTGCGCGAAGTCGCGCGTCTGCATCGCGGCACCATTACGCTGGAGAACCGCCCCGAGGGTGGGGCGCAAGCCAGGTTGAGCCTCCCCGGAAAATAATTTCGCCACTTCACCGTCTCTTCACATAACTTCATTTAGCCCCCACATACGCTCGCTATCCTCGCCACATCAAAATATGGAGGGGATTATGTTGAAATCTGCGTTGTTCTGGAAAGTGATGACTTTACTCGGTTGCATGCTGCTGTTGCTCATTCCACTGAGTATGCTGAGTTCGCTAATTGATGAGCGTAGTAGTTATCGGGATGATGTTGAGCAGTCGCTGCGTCAGAGTACCAGCGGCCCACAGACCATTACCGGCCCGCTCATTGCCATTCCCATAACTGAACTGACAACCGTTATGGAAGACAATAAAGAGGTTAAAAAAGAGCACCGCTTCATTCGCTACTATCTGCCGGAAAACTTGAGTATTGTGGGAAAGCAGATCGTTGAGCCACGTCATATCGGCATTTACGAGGGGCAAATTTGGCGCACAGCTATCACGCTTGATGCCACGTTTAGCCGCCAGCAGCTCAATAATGATTTCAGCGGTAACACTCAAATTGGCACACCGTATGTCGTGTTGGCAGTAGGCGATTCTCGCGGTATCGGTAAAGTTGGCGAGTTGGATATCAACGGCAAATCTTATCCGATTGAACCTGGGAGTCACTTACCCGGCGTCGAACAGGGGCTGCACGCCATTCTCCCTGCCGAGCACCTCCAGGATGAGAAACTCACGCTTCGCTTTAGTCTGGACTTGATGGGCACCAAACAGCTTGCCGTGGTGCCGCTTGGGCGCAATAGCCAGTTCACTTTAACCAGCAACTGGCCGCATCCGAGCTTTATTGGCGATTTCCTGCCGCAACAGCGCACGGTAACGGAAAACGGATTTACCGCTAATTGGCAGAGCACCTGGTTTGCTAACAACCTGAATACCAGCTTCTATGACGGACAAATTATGGATGTCGATCGCCTGCCAGCCTTTAGCGTGACGGTGGCAAATCCTGTCGATCAATATCAACTCACCGATCGCGCTGTTAAATATGCCATCTTACTGATTGGTTTGACGTTTATGAGTTTCTTCCTGCTGGAGACGCTGACGGGTTTGCGCGTTCACCCGATGCAGTATTTGTTGGTTGGGCTATCGCTGGTGATGTTTTATCTCGTTCTGTTGGCGGTCTCAGAACATATCGGGTTTAACGGCGCCTGGCTGCTGGCGAGTCTGATTTGTGCGGGGATTAATGGGTTCTATTTGAAGGCCATTTTGAACAGCTGGAAAACCAGTTTGATGTTTACGACCGGCTTGCTGACGCTTGATGCTGTGCTCTGGCAGTTGCTTCAGTCTGAGGACAGTGCTTTGTTACTTGGTACGGGAGTCCTTTTTGTGGCGCTTTCGGCCATTATGATGCTAACCCGTCATACAGATTGGTACGGTATGAGTAAAAAAGTGCAGATACCGGAAACTGGCGACGCTCAGAAAGATCCTGACCGCTTCCGCCTGTGGAAATAGAGGTTTTCTAAAAGCAAAAGAAAAGGGCGGATTTAATCCGCCCTTTCGTGTTCAAGTTGATTACAGGTTTATTCCTGTAAATCGCCGCAGAAGCGATAACCTTCGCCATGGATGGTGGCGATGATTTCAGGTGTATCTGGAGTCGATTCGAAATGCTTACGAATACGACGAATTGTGACGTCAACGGTACGGTCGTGCGGCTTAAGCTCACGGCCTGTCATTTTCTTTAGCAATTCAGCGCGAGACTGAATTTTCCCAGGGTTTTCGCAGAAGTGCAGCATCGCGCGGAATTCGCTACGCGGCAATTTGTACTGCTCGCCATTTGGGCTGACCAGTGAACGGCTGTTGATGTCCAGTTCCCAACCATTGAACTTGTAGCTTTCAACGGAACGACGTTCTTCGCTGATTGCACCCAGGTTCATAGTACGAGACAACAAGTTACGCGCACGAATGGTTAATTCACGTGGGTTGAATGGCTTAGTGATGTAATCATCTGCGCCGATTTCAAGGCCAAGGATTTTATCCACTTCGTTATCGCGGCCAGTCAGGAACATCAATGCCACATTGGCTTGCTCACGCAATTCACGCGCCAGGAGCAGGCCATTTTTACCTGGCAGATTGATATCCATAATGACCAGGTTGATGTCATTATCAGAAAGGATCTGATGCATTTCAGCGCCATCGGTCGCTTCAAAAACATCATAGCCTTCAGCTTCAAAAATGCTCTTTAACGTGTTGCGTGTTACTAATTCGTCTTCGACGATAAGAATATGCGGGGTCTGCATGTTTGCTACCTAAAATTGCCAACTAAATCAAAACAGGAAGTACAAAAGTCCCTGACCTGCCTATTACATGCCATAAATTAACATGCTGGGCGTAACATGACTAAAGTACGTAATTGCGTTCTTGATGCACTTTCCATCAACGTCAACAACATCATTAGCTTGGTCGTGGGCACTTTTCCCTCTGGACCCGACGGTGTCAAAAACGGTTGTTATCCTATACCATTTTAACAGCAACATAACAGGCAGGACCGCTTTAGACATCTGATAAAACTACGCTTCGTTGACATATATCAAATTCAATTGTAGCACGTTAACAGTTTGATGAAATCATCGTAGCGTTTTGCCACCTTTCGTCACAATATTTTAATAATATAGATAGTTACGCGAATTGATTAGTTAAGAATGTAAATCAGATTGTCGATGGCGTTTTTATGGTCTTTTTGTTATATAAAACAAATTGATAGTATTGTTTGTGATCTGTATTGGTGCTGGTCAAACCACCGAAAAGCATTTGTGGTACTTATGATTCGCATTCATGCATTTTATATATCAATGTTACTTTAATGTAAATTTTTGATGCGTATTATCATTTGTATTTTGTGAATGTCCGAAAACAGACACTTTTTTAAGAGAGCTTTGATGCGTTTTTTAATTATTTTGGTTGCTCCCGCCAGAGCTGAAAATGTCGGTGCCGCAGCCCGCGCAATGAAGACCATGGGATTTGCTGAACTACGCGTTGTTGATAGCGAAGCGGACCGTCAGCCTGAAGCGCGATGGGTGGCACATGGTTCCGGCGACGTGCTGGATAACGCGCAGCATTTCGATACACTCGCGCAAGCGCTGCATGATGTGGATTTCACGATTGCCACCACCGCTCGTAGCCGTGCGAAATTCCATTATTACGCCACGCCGCAGCAACTCGTGCCCTTGCTTGAAGAAAAGCGGGAATGGGTCGGCACGGCGGCGCTGGTTTTTGGGCGTGAAGATTCGGGGCTGACCAACGAAGAGCTGGAGCTGGCTGATGTCTTAACCGGCGTGCCGATGGTGGCAGATTATCCGTCTCTCAATCTTGGGCAGGCTGTCATGGTGTATTGCTACCAACTCTCCGCGCTGATGCAACAGCCCGCTCCTGAGCATGATGTCGTTGACGCAAAACAGTTAGTGGCTTTGCGTGCGCGTATCGCCTCTTTACTTGAGCGTGTTGATGCCAGCGAAGACCAAAAAATGGTCGACTGGTTGCAGCAGCGGTTGGGGCTTTTAGCGCAGCGTGATACGGCGATGTTGCACCGTTTGCTCCATGATATTGAAAAAAAGTTACCAGAGAAAAATGCTGGCAACTGAATGCATAGTAGTGAGGATGGGGTGTGCTCCCCCCTCTTTTTTAGCGTAATGAGCGCATTTTGTGATGAATTATCAGCGTTCAATAGTCATGTCACAGATAGTGGTAAAATTAAAAATAAATTGACTTAGCCTGTCGGATACTTTAGTCAATATAGGTAAATCATATTACGAGCACACAACATCCATGATTCGCAGCAGCCTGATGACCACAATTATTACAACCACCATTACCACAGGTAACGGTGCGGGCTGACGCATACCAGGAAAAACGAAAAAAGCCCGCACCTAAATAGTGCGGGCTTTTTTTTGGACTAAAAACTCAAGGGTAATAACAAATGCGAGTGTTGAAATTCGGTGGTACTTCAGTGGCAAATGCGGAGCGTTTTCTCCGTGTTGCCGATATCCTGGAAAGCAATGCCAAACAGGGGCAGGTGGCAACAGTGCTTTCTGCCCCGGCGAAAATTACCAATCACCTCGTTGCCATGATTGAAAAAACCATTGGCGGCCAGGATGCCCTACCGAATATCAGTGACGCAGAACGCATCTTCAGCGAACTTCTTAATGGCCTGGCAGAAGCACAACCCGGTTTTCCTCATGCGCAGCTGAAATCGTTTGTTGACCAGGAGTTTGCTCAGTTAAAGCATGTCCTGCACGGCATCAGCCTGTTGGGGCAATGTCCAGACAGCATCAACGCCGCAATGATCTGCCGTGGAGAAAAACTCTCTATCGCGATCATGGCTGAATTGCTCAAAGCGCGCGGCCACAACGTGACGGTTATCAATCCGGTTGAGAAACTTCTCGCCGTCGGGCATTACCTTGAGTCCACTGTTGATATCGCAGAGTCCACTCGGCGCATCGCCGCCAGCCGCATCCCGGCTGACCATATGATCCTGATGGCGGGCTTTACTGCCGGGAACGACAAAGGTGAGCTGGTGGTGTTAGGGCGTAATGGTTCTGACTATTCCGCCGCCGTGCTGGCCGCCTGTTTACGTGCTGATTGCTGTGAAATCTGGACTGATGTTGACGGAGTTTACACTTGCGACCCGCGCCAGGTTCCAGATGCCAGGTTATTGAAATCTATGTCGTATCAGGAGGCGATGGAGCTTTCTTACTTCGGCGCTAAAGTTCTGCATCCACGCACCATTTCTCCTATCGCTCAGTTCCAAATCCCTTGTCTGATTAAAAACACCGGAAACCCGCAAGCGCCTGGCACGTTAATTGGCGCGGATAGCGACGAAGACTCTCTGCCGGTCAAAGGCATCACCAATCTGAACAACATGGCAATGTTTAACGTCTCAGGCCCTGGCATGAAAGGCATGGTCGGTATGGCGGCTCGTGTTTTTGCGGCGATGAGCGGCGCCGGGATTTCGGTGGTGCTGATTACTCAGTCATCTTCTGAATACAGCATCAGCTATTGCGTGCCGCAGGCAGATTGCGCCCGTGCGCGTCGTGCGATGGAAGATGAGTTTTATCTTGAGTTGAAAGAAGGTCTGCTTGAACCGTTGGCGATCATGGAGCATCTGGCAATTATCTCTGTCGTCGGTGACGGCATGCGCACGCTGCGTGGCATTTCTGCCAAGTTCTTCGCCGCTCTTGCCCGCGCCAACATCAATATCGTGGCCATTGCACAAGGTTCTTCCGAGCGCTCGATTTCTGTGGTGGTCAGCAATGACAATGCGACAACTGGCGTGCGTGTGACCCATCAGATGCTATTCAATACCGATCAGGTTATCGAAGTGTTCCTGATTGGCGTGGGCGGCGTTGGTGCGGCATTGGTCGAGCAAGTGAAACGCCAGCAGGCGTGGCTCAAGCAAAAACACATTGATTTGCGTGTGTGTGGCATTGCGAACTCGAAAGCGCTGCTGACCAATATCCACGGCCTGAATCTGAACAACTGGCAGGAAGAGCTGGCGCAGGCAAAAGAGCCGTTCAACCTTGGCCGCCTGATTCGCCTGGTGAAAGAGTACCATTTGCTGAACCCGGTCATTGTTGACTGTACTTCCAGCCAGGCGGTGGCCGATCAATACGCCGATTTCCTGGGGGAAGGTTTCCACGTCGTGACGCCGAACAAAAAGGCGAACACTTCCACCATGAATTACTACCACCAGATGCGTAACGCTGCGGCGAAATCACGCCGTAAATTCCTTTACGACACCAACGTGGGCGCGGGCCTGCCGGTTATCGAAAACCTGCAAAACCTGCTTAACGCGGGTGATGAATTACAACGTTTCTCCGGCATTCTTTCTGGTTCACTGTCGTTTATCTTTGGCAAACTCGACGAAGGTATGAGCTTGTCAGAAGCCACCAAAGTGGCGCGAGAAATGGGTTACACCGAACCCGATCCGCGTGACGATCTTTCCGGCATGGACGTCGCGCGTAAGCTGTTAATTCTGGCGCGTGAAACCGGCAGCAACCTTGAGCTTTCCGATATTGTTATCGAGCCTGTATTGCCTGAGTCATTTGATTCTACAGGTGATGTCGAATCGTTTATGGCGCGTATCCCGCAACTGGATGACGAGTTTTCTGCGCGTGTGGCACAAGCCCGCGACGAAGGAAAAGTGTTGCGTTATGTTGGCGTGATTGAAGCGGATGGCAGCTGCAAAGTTAAAATTGATGCGGTTGATGGTAATGACCCGTTGTATAAAGTTAAAAACGGCGAGAACGCCCTGGCGTTTTATAGCCATTACTATCAGCCGTTACCGCTTGTGTTGCGTGGTTACGGAGCAGGGAATGATGTTACTGCTGCCGGTGTTTTCGCCGACTTATTGCGCACTTTGTCATGGAAGTTAGGAGTTTAAGATGGTTAAAGTATACGCCCCGGCTTCCAGTGCCAATATGAGCGTCGGGTTTGATGTACTGGGCGCGGCGGTTTCGCCAATAGACGGTTCGCTGCTCGGCGATTACGTGACGGTCGAAGCGGCAGACACTTTCAGTTTGAATAATATTGGGCGTTTCGCCAGCAAGTTACCTGATGAGCCGCGCGAAAATATCGTTTACCAATGCTGGGAGCGTTTCTGCCAGGAAATCGGCAAAAACATTCCGGTAGCCATGACGCTGGAAAAAAGCATGCCGATTGGTTCCGGTTTGGGTTCCAGCGCGTGTTCGGTAGTCGCAGGCTTAATGGCGATGAACGAATACTGCGGTAAACCGCTAAGCGACACCCGTTTGCTGAGCCTGATGGGTGAGCTGGAAGGGCGCATTTCGGGCAGCGTTCACTATGATAACGTTGCGCCGTGCTTCCTTGGCGGTATGCAATTGATGATTGAAGAAAATGGCATCATCAGCCAGTCTGTACCGGGCTTTGATGAATGGCTTTGGGTGCTGGCGTATCCGGGAATTAAAGTCTCGACCGCCGAAGCCCGTGCGATTCTGCCGGCGCAATATCGCCGCCAGGATTGCATCAGCCACGGACGCCATCTGGCAGGCTTTATTCACGCCTGTCACACCCGTCAGCCACATCTTGCGGCAAAACTGATGCGTGATGTGATTGCCGAGCCGTACCGCGCAAAATTGCTGCCGCGCTTTAACGAAGCACGCCAGGCCGCCGCGGATATTGGTGCGCTGGCGAGTGGTATTTCGGGTTCCGGCCCAACTCTTTTTGCGCTGTGCGATAACACTGACACCGCACAACGCGTGGCTGACTGGCTCAGCCAACACTATTTGCAGAACCAGGAAGGTTTTGTACATATTTGCCGTCTGGACACGGCGGGCGCACGAGTTCTGGGATAACGCATGAAACTGTATAACCTTAAAGATCATAATGAGCAGGTCACTTTTGCCCAGGCAATTGTGCAGGGTTTGGGTAAACAGCAGGGGCTGTTTTTTCCTCACGACTTGCCGGAATTTGAACTGACCGAAGTCGACGAAATGTTGAAGATGGACTTTGTCGCCCGCAGCAGCAAAATTCTGTCTGCATTTATCGGTGATGAAATCCCGCAAGAAATTCTCGAAGAACGTGTGCGTGCGGCGTTTGCTTTCCCTGCACCGGTGAAAAGCGTAGAGCCAGATATCGGCTGCCTTGAGCTGTTCCACGGCCCGACGCTGGCGTTTAAAGATTTCGGCGGGCGCTTTATGGCGCAAATGCTGACGCATATTAGCGGCGACAAACCGGTCACTATTTTGACCGCGACTTCTGGCGATACGGGTGCTGCGGTAGCGCATGCTTTCTACGGCCTGAAAAACGTGCGCGTCGTTATTCTTTATCCGCGTGGCAAAATTAGCCCGCTACAGGAAAAACTGTTCTGTACCCTTGGCGGTAATATTGAAACTGTCGCTATCGACGGCGATTTCGATGCCTGCCAGGCGCTGGTGAAACAAGCGTTTGATGATGAAGAGTTGAAATTGGCGCTGGGGTTAAACTCCGCCAACTCAATCAACATCAGCCGTTTGCTGGCGCAGATTTGCTATTACTTTGAAGCGGTGGCGCAACTGCCACAAGAAGCTCGCAATCAGCTGGTGGTTTCCGTACCAAGCGGCAACTTTGGTGATTTAACCGCGGGCTTGCTGGCAAAATCACTCGGCTTGCCAATCAAGCGTTTTATTGCGGCGACCAATGCCAACGACACCGTTCCACGTTTCCTGACCAACGGCGAATGGGCACCGAAAACCACGGTTGCGACACTTTCTAACGCCATGGATGTCAGCCAGCCAAACAACTGGCCGCGTGTAGAAGAGTTGTTCCGCCGTAAGATTTGGCGTCTGACCGACCTCGGTTATGCGACCGTCACCGACGAAACCACCAAAGCCACGATGAAAGAACTGAAAGCAGTGGGCTATGTTTCTGAACCGCACGCGGCTATCGCTTATCGCGCGCTGCGTGACCAGCTCCAGCCAGGCGAATACGGCTTGTTCCTTGGCACTGCGCATCCGGCGAAATTCAAAGAAAGCGTGGAGGAGATCCTCGGTGAAACTCTGCCACTGCCAGCAGAGCTTGCCGAACGTGCTGATTTACCGCTGCTTTCCCACAATCTACCCGCGGATTTTGCTGCGCTGCGTGAGTTGATGATGGCCAAAGCGTAATGACCGCATTGCTTTAAAAACCACTCTTCGGAGTGGTTTTTTTATCTCTGAATCATGGAGGAAATGTGCAGGAAACAAGGAGGGAAAATGTAGGAATTCCCATTAAATGCGGGCGCTTAGAGATTAGGATTGCGGAGAATAACAACCCCATGCTGTAAGGCATATGCTCTCTTCAACGACCCATATGGGGCATGAATGCAGTAAGGAGTCACTTATGTTGAAATCAATTATTCTTGCGTTATCGATGCTGGTAATCGCACCGTTAGCTGCCCAAGCTTCAGAAATTACATTAGTTCCGGCAGTGAAATTACAAATTGGCGATCAGGATAATCACGGAAACTATTGGGATGGCGGTAACTGGCGCGACCATGGTTGGTGGAATGATCACTATGAATGGCGTGATAACAGATGGCATCCGCATGATCATCACAACGATCATCGCGACGACCATAATCATCATGGCAAAGACCATCATGACAACGGTAATCACTACGGCCAAAACAAACATCACTAAACAAAACGCCAGCATTGCGCTGGCGTTTTGGCTTACTGCTCGTGGCGCTTGAACACTAGCTCATGTTCACCGGAGGCGGCTTCATCAAAGAAGTAGCCGTCAGTGTTAAAACCGGTCAGTTGTTCAGGTTGGGTGAGGCGGTTTTCAATGATGTAACGGCTCATCAAGCCACGCGCTTTCTTGGCGTAAAAGCTGATAACTTTAAACTTGCCGTTCTTCTCATCGAGGAACACTGGCTTGATGATTTCTGCATTGAGTTTTTTCGGTTTCACCGATTTGTAATACTCATCAGATGCCAGGTTAACCACGATATTGTCACCCTGAGCCTCAAGCGCCTGATTCAACTTCTCGGTGATGGTATCGCCCCAGAAGTGGTACAGATCTTTACCCTTCGGATTCTCAAGCTTGATACCCATTTCTAGCCGATACGGCTGCATTAAATCCAACGGGCGCAACACGCCATATAAGCCGGAAAGCATGCGTAAATGCTGCTGAGCAAAGTCGAAATCCGCATCGCTAAACTCTTCTGCCTGTAATCCGGTGTAGACGTCGCCTTTAAAGGCCAGAATCGCCTGACGCGCATTTTGCGGCGTGAAATCCGGCTGCCATTCGTGAAAACGAGTTTCGTTTAGTGAGGCCAGTTTGTCGCTAATATGCATCAGAGAAGAAATTTGCGGCGCACTGAGTTTGCGCGCCACGGCAATCAACTGCTGGGAATAGTCCAACAGTTCGGGTTGTGTATAACGATCGGTAGGCAGATCGCTTTGATAATCCAGGGTTTTTGCAGGTGAAATTAGAATTAGCATATTTGTTCCTTGCTCACTTTTACCGCCTACTCTAACAAATTTACTGGAAGTATTAGCCAATGGTTGCGATTAGCGTTTGGTTTCAGGAGGCTTTGGATTGTCCCAAATACCCGGTGCCAGTTGGCTTTTAATTTCAGGAAAACGGTTCGGATCGAAAACCGGTATTTCTCCGAGCTTCAACTGGCGCAGGTAATCAGCACTCAGGTCGCGTGCAATCGGTGAGAGCAGCAGGATTGCCGTGAGGTTGGTGACAGCCATAAACGCCATTGCCACATCCGCCATTTGCCAGACCAGCGGCAGTGGCGAAAGCGTACCAAACATCACCATCACCAGCGCCAGACAGCGGAATAACACCGTCGCGAACGGGCTTTTTTGTTGCAAAAAGAAGAGGTTGTTTTCTGCATAGGCATAGTTGGCGACAATAGATGTGAAGGCAAAAAGCATCACGATAAAAGCGATAAACCCGGTTCCCCAGGAGCCAACCATGCTGCTCAGCGCTTGTTGTACCAGGGTAATGCCATTCATGCTGGGATCGGCGGTATCGAGTATTCCGGAAAACAGGATGATGCCTGCGGTTGCAGTACAAATGATCATGGTATCAATCAACACACCGAACATTTGCACCAGCCCTTGCGAGGCGGGGTGGGGTGGCCACGGTGCCGCCGCCGCTGCTGCGTTGGGCGAAGAGCCCATACCCGCTTCGTTAGAGAACATTCCGCGCTGAAAACCGGTGGTAATCGCCTGGCTGATGGTGAATCCAATTGCGCCCGAGGCGGCTTCTTGCCAGCCAAACGCGCTTTTGAACACCAGCGAAACCACTTCTGGTAAACGCTCAATGTTCATTGCCATAACCACCAGGCTCATCAACACCCAGATTAACGCCATGAAGGGCACTAACCATTGGGCAACACGCGCGGTGCCTCGCATTCCGCCCCAAATTGTGCATGCGGTGATGACAACAAGAGCCATGCCAATCCAGGTTTTAGGAATACCAAAAGCATGGTTTACCGCATTGGCGATAGAGTTTGCCTGGACCGCATTGAAAATCAGTCCAAAGGCTATCATCAGGAAGATGGAGAACATGACGCCCATCCAGCGCATTCCCAGCCCGCGTTCCATGTACCAGGCCGGGCCGCCACGATAATTGCCTTCGCTGTCACGGGTTTTATAAAGTTGGGCAAGGGTACATTCGGCAAAGGAAGTCGCCATACCCAGCATTGCGACGACCCACATCCAGAAAATAGCGCCCGGGCCACCGAGCGTCAGAGCGAGTGCGACCCCGGAAAGATTACCGCTTCCAACACGCGCAGCAAGGCTTGTACACAATGCCTGGAATGAGGATAGTCCGGAAGAATCTGCGTTTTTATTCGCAAGGAGGAGACTGCGTAGATGAGTCAGATAGCGGAATTGCACAAATCCACATCGCCAGGTGAACCACAAACCCGCGCCGACTAATAAGTAAATGAGGATTGAACCCCAGAGTATCTCATTGATAAAAAGAAAAAAATCTGCCATTAACATCCCTCGTTTGCATGCGATACGTGCACAGCCAATGCGCAGCTTGCGCGTATGCTCCATTAGATTGCAGGCGAATAATACATAGAATATATCAGTTTAGCGTTCAGTTCTTACCGATGTGTCACTGCGGTTGCACCTGAATTGCGTCGTGATATCATCAAGCCAGACCGGTTACATCCCCCTAACAAGTTCTACCAAACGAGAAACTATCATGACGGATAAATTGACCTCCCTGCGTCAGCTAACCACAGTTGTTGCGGACACCGGGGATATTGCGGCAATGAAGCTGTATCAACCGCAAGATGCGACCACCAACCCCTCTCTGATTCTGAACGCTGCGCAAATTCCTGAATACCGCAAACTGATTGATGATGCGGTTGCATGGGCGCGTGAGCAGAGCAGTGACCATGCACAACAAGTTGTGGATGCCACTGACAAGCTGGCGGTGAATATTGGTCTGGAAATCCTGAAACTGATCCCAGGTCGCATCTCTACTGAAGTGGATGCGCGTCTGTCCTATGACACCGATGCCAGCATCACTAAAGCAAAACGCCTGATCAAAATGTACAACGATGCGGGCATCAGCAATGACCGTATCCTGATTAAACTGGCTTCTACCTGGCAGGGCATCCGTGCTGCTGAGCAGCTGGAAAAAGAAGGAATTAACTGTAACCTGACTCTGCTGTTCTCCTTCGCTCAGGCACGTGCTTGTGCAGAAGCGGGCGTATTCCTGATTTCTCCATTCGTAGGTCGTATCCTCGACTGGTACAAAACGAATACCGATAAGAAAGAGTACGCACCAAACGAAGATCCAGGTGTGGTTTCTGTTACTGAAATCTACCAGTACTACAAAGAACATGGTTACGAGACTGTGGTTATGGGCGCAAGCTTCCGTAACCTGGGCGAGATCATCGAACTGGCTGGTTGTGACCGTCTGACCATCGCTCCTGCGCTGCTCAAAGAGCTGGCAGAAAGCGAAGGCGCTGTTGAGCGTAAACTGTCTTACACCGGCGAAGTTAAAGCGCGCCCAGAACGTATGACCGAGTCTGAGTTCCTGTGGAGCCACAACCAGGATCCAATGGCTGTTGATAAACTGGCTGATGGCATCCGTAAGTTTGCTATCGACCAGGAAAAACTGGAAAAAATGATCGGCGACCTGCTGTAATCATTGGCGTGGCCGGAGCATTCCGGTCACGCTTTTTAGTGTTTCACCCTGTCTGCAACTCTCTTCGCCGTGTATCATTCCGTTAAGTTTGCTGATTTCCCCGGGAATGATATGAATACCTTACGCATTGGCTTAGTTTCCATCTCTGACCGCGCTTCGAGCGGTGTCTATCAAGATAAAGGCATTCCGTCGCTTGTTGCCTGGCTTGAAAAAACCTTAACCACCCCTTTCCAGATTGAAACCCGTTTAATCCCTGATGAGCAGCCGTTGATTGAGCAGGCTCTTTGCGAGCTGGTTGATGAAATGGCGTGTCATTTGGTGTTAACCACTGGTGGCACTGGCCCCGCGCGTCGTGATGTAACCCCTGATGCTACGCTTGCGATTGCTGACCGCGTGATGCCTGGCTTTGGCGAGCAGATGCGTCAGATAAGCCTGCAGTTTGTGCCGACGGCCATTCTTTCTCGCCAGGTCGGTGTTATCCGCAAACAAGCATTAATCCTTAACTTGCCGGGGCAGCCGAAATCAATTCAGGAAACGCTGGAAGGCGTCAAAGATGCGGACGGGAAAGTCGTTGTGCCGGGAATTTTTGCAAGTGTACCGTATTGTATACAGTTGCTTGATGGTCCTTATATCGAAACGGATAGCGTTGTAGTAGCAGCTTTTCGGCCTAAAAGCGCGATACGCGAGATAAACTCCTAAAAATTAATTGTTTGTGACATAAGATGTAGTGAGTGTGGTATGTGTGGCGGGGTTCGTTATAGTAAGTTTTGCTTTACAGCAAAATGGAAACTAAATACCACGCCCTATTGCATACGCAGGTTCTTATGTCACAACAACAGCATTCAATACAACGCACAAGACCTCTGAATCGTCAGGATTATAAAACTCTGACTCTTGCCGCCCTTGGTGGTGCGCTCGAATTTTACGACTTCATCATCTTCGTCTTCTTTGCCACCGTTGTCGGGGCGCTTTTCTTCCCTGCGGACATTCCCGAATGGCTACGCCAGCTACAAACCTTCGGCATTTTTGCTGCGGGATATCTGGCGCGTCCCTTAGGCGGCATCATCATGGCGCACTTTGGCGATCTGGTTGGCCGCAAGAAAATGTTCACCCTGAGCATTTTGCTGATGGCGTTACCGACGCTGGCGATTGGTATGCTGCCAACCTACGAAACGTTGGGCATCGCGGCTCCAGTCTTGCTGCTTTTGATGCGTGTGCTTCAGGGCGCGGCAATTGGCGGTGAAGTCCCAGGTGCCTGGGTCTTTGTTGCCGAACACGTTCCTTATAAACGTATCGGCATTGCGTGTGGCACTTTAACGGCGGGCTTAACAGCCGGGATTTTGCTGGGTTCCGTTGTCGCTACCATCATTAATACCTCGATGACGCAGGAAGCCATTCACGATGGCGGCTGGCGTATTCCGTTCTTCTTGGGCGGTATTTTCGGCCTGGTAGCGATGTATCTGCGTCGCTGGCTGCAAGAGACCCCCATCTTTATAGAGATGCAGCAACGCAAAGCGCTGGCAGAAGAGTTGCCGTTGAAATCTGTCATCGCAAACCATAAAAAAGCGGTCGTGATTTCGATGCTCCTGACCTGGTTGTTGTCGGCAGGGATTGTAGTGGTGATTTTGATGGCTCCCACCTGGTTGCAAAAACAGTTGGGGATTGCGCCTGCATTAACGCTCCAGGCAAACAGCATTGCCATCGTGATGCTGTGTATCGGTTGTATTGTGGCGGGGTTGGTTATCGATCGTATTGGTGCCAGTAAAACGTTTATTGTCGGCAGTCTGATGCTGGCTGTTTGTAGCTGGATGTTCTACCACCTGACCGCGAGCCACCCTGAATACCTGTTCTTCTTATATGGTCTGGTCGGTTTAAGCGTCGGCGTTGTTGGGGCGGTTCCGTATGTGATGGTCAGAGCGTTCCCGGCGGAAGTGCGTTTTACCGGAATCTCGTTCTCTTACAATATGTCGTATGCCATTTTCGGTGGCCTGACGCCAATCTTCGTGACGATGCTATCAGCAATATCACCGATGGGACCCGCGTGGTATGTGCTGGCGTTAGCGATGGTGGGTTTAGGTCTGGGGATTTGGCTGCGCAACGATTTAACGTCGGAAAGCAAAGTGGTTGAAAGGCCGCTGCAACATTCATAAAAAAACGCGGAGGAAAACCTCCGCGTTTTTGTTTTCTGATTCGTTGCTTGCCGGAATTAGTGTTTTTCACCAATCGGCAGCACGGTACGGCCAAACTGCTCGTTGAGCACTTCGCCCATCGCCAGGTAGATGGCGCTCGCGCCACACACCAGACCAATCCAGCCCGCGATGCGTACGATGCCTTCGTTGTCAGCCAGGTGGCCGATAGCCAGCAGAGCAAACAGAACGGTCAGGCTTGCAAACACGAACTGCAGCATACGTGGCGCGGAAGCCAGGGTGCCGAAGAACATGAACAACGTGAATACGCCCCACAGACCGAGATACGCGCCGAGGAAGTGTGCGTTTGCAGCGTCTGCAAGACCCATCTTAGGCATGATCAGAATGGCGACCAGAGTCAGCCAGAAAGAGCCATAAGAAGTGAATGCTGTCAGGCCGAAAGTATTACCTTTCTTAAATTCCAACAGGCCGGCAAAAATTTGTGCGATACCACCGTAGAAAATGCCCATTGCAAGGATGTTGACATCAAAAGGGAATATGCCGGTGTTATGCAGGTTGAGCAGAATGGTAGTCATGCCGAAGCCCATCAAGCCCAGGGGAGCTGGATTAGCCAACTTAGTGTTGCCCATAGTTCCTCTAAAATTCGTCTGAAAATGAATAGTTGTAGTCGCCACACGACTGCGAAAGGGCAGCGGGGCGCGGCATCATAATCAGGAGAGGGGTTCGAGTCCATGATCTAAACAGGTGTGAAGATGAAAATTTTTTTTGCCTTGCCCCTTGATGGCGAGCCGAGTGACCCCATCTTGTATGCAACCGCAGTTGATGAGCCTGCAAAAAAACGTGTTTGGGCAGTTGAAAGACTCTTGTTTGCCCGCATAACAGGTTCACGACCATATGACGAACAAATTTTAAGTGGAGACGTTTAGATGGGTAAAATTATTGGCATCGACTTGGGTACAACCAACTCTTGTATAGCAATTATGGATGGTACTACCGCTCGCGTTCTTGAAAACGCTGAGGGTGATCGCACCACTCCTTCAATCATTGCTTATACGCAGGATGGTGAGATTCTGGTTGGTCAGCCGGCTAAACGTCAGGCAGTGACTAACCCGCAGAACACACTGTTCGCGATCAAACGCCTGATTGGCCGTCGCTTCCAGGACGAAGAAGTGCAGCGTGATGAAGCCATCATGCCGTACAAAATCATTGCAGCCGACAACGGCGACGCATGGATTGATGTTAAAGGTCAGAAAATGGCACCTCCGCAGATCTCTGCTGAAGTGTTGAAGAAAATGAAGAAAACCGCTGAAGATTATCTGGGCGAGCCAGTAACTGAAGCTGTTATCACCGTTCCTGCATACTTCAACGATGCACAGCGTCAGGCAACTAAAGATGCTGGCCGTATCGCAGGTCTGGAAGTAAAACGTATCATCAACGAACCAACCGCAGCGGCTCTGGCCTACGGTCTGGATAAAGAAGTTGGCAACCGTACTATCGCGGTTTACGACTTGGGTGGTGGTACTTTCGATATCTCTATTATCGAAATCGACGAAGTTGATGGCGAAAAAACCTTCGAAGTTCTGGCAACCAACGGTGATACCCACCTGGGTGGTGAAGACTTCGATAGCCGTCTGATCAACTACTTAGTGGAAGAGTTCAAGAAAGATCAAGGTATCGATCTGCGTAACGATCCACTGGCTATGCAGCGTCTGAAAGAAGCTGCTGAAAAAGCGAAAATTGAGCTGTCTTCTGCTCAACAGACCGACGTAAACCTGCCGTACATCACAGCAGACGCGACCGGTCCAAAACACATGAACATCAAAGTGACTCGTGCAAAACTGGAATCCCTGGTCGAAGACCTGGTAAACCGTTCTATCGAGCCGCTGAAAGTTGCTCTGCAAGACGCTGGCCTGTCTGTATCTGATATCCAGGACGTTATCCTGGTTGGTGGTCAGACTCGTATGCCAATGGTGCAGAAGAAAGTGACTGAGTTCTTCGGTAAAGAACCACGTAAAGACGTTAACCCGGACGAAGCTGTTGCAATCGGTGCAGCTGTTCAGGGGGGGGTGCTTGCTGGTGATGTGACTGACGTACTGCTGCTGGACGTTACCCCGCTGTCTTTGGGTATCGAAACCATGGGCGGTGTGATGACTTCACTGATCAACAAAAACACCACTATCCCGACTAAGCACAGCCAGGTGTTCTCTACAGCTGAAGATAACCAGTCTGCGGTGACCATCCATGTGATTCAGGGTGAGCGTAAGCGTGCGGCGGATAACAAATCTCTGGGTCAATTCAACCTGGATGGTATCAGCCCAGCACCACGCGGCATGCCGCAGATCGAAGTAACTTTCGATATTGATGCTGATGGTATCTTGCACGTTTCCGCGAAAGACAAAAACAGCGGTAAAGAGCAGAAGATCACCATCAAGGCTTCTTCTGGTCTGAACGAAGAAGAAATCCAGAAAATGGTTCGCGATGCAGAAGCTAACGCCGAAGCTGACCGTAAGTTTGAAGAACTGGTTCAGACTCGCAACCAGGGCGACCATTTGCTGCACAGCACTCGCAAGCAGGTTGAAGAAGCAGGCGACAAACTGCCAGCTGATGACAAAACTGCTATTGAGTCTGCACTGACAGCGCTGGAATCTTCTCTGAAAGGCGAAGACAAAGCAGACATCGAAGCGAAAATGCAGGCACTGGCACAAGTTTCTCAGAAACTGATGGAACTGGCTCAGGCGCAACATGCTGAGCAGCAAGCTGGTAACGCAACTGATGCTGGTAACTCAACAAGCAAAGACGACGATGTTGTTGATGCTGAGTTCGAAGAAGTTAAAGACAAAAAATAATCGCCCTTTGAGCGGTTGGTAACTGGCACGGGCGTCGAGGTTTTCCTCTGCGCCCGTGCCCGCATGTTAGGGGCAGACAAAAAAGATGGCGAAGAGAGACTATTACGAGGTTTTAGGCGTTCCGAAAAACGCGGAAGAGCGTGAAATCAAGAAAGCCTATAAACGCCTGGCAATGAAGTTCCACCCGGATCGTAATCAGGGTGACAAAGAGTCCGAAGGCAAATTTAAAGAGATCAAAGAAGCCTACGAAATCCTGACCGATGATCAAAAACGTGCTGCTTACGACCAATATGGTCATGCCGCGTTTGAGCAAGGCGGGATGGGCGGCGGCGGTCACGGCGGATTTGGCGGTGGCGGTGCTGACTTTGGCGATATCTTTGGCGACGTATTCGGTGACATCTTCGGTGGTGGCCGCCGTCAGCGCGCTTCCCGCGGGTCCGATTTGCGTTACAACATGGACTTAACGCTGGAAGAAGCGGTTCGTGGCGTCACCAAAGAGATCCGTATCCCAACGCTTGAAGAGTGCGGTGTTTGCCACGGTAGCGGCGCGAAAGCTGGCTCTAAGCCGCAGACTTGCCCGACTTGTCATGGACAAGGTCAGGTGCAAATGCGCCAGGGCTTCTTCACCGTGCAGCAGAGTTGTCCGCACTGCCAGGGTCGCGGCTCTATTATTAAAGATCCGTGCAATACCTGTCATGGTCATGGCCGTGTAGAGAAAACGAAAACCCTGTCGGTGAAAATCCCGGCTGGCGTCGATACCGGTGACCGTATTCGTCTTGCAGGCGAAGGTGAAGCGGGTGAGCATGGCGCTCCATCAGGTGATTTGTACGTTCAGGTTCAGGTTAAACAGCACCCGATCTTCGAACGTGAAGGCAACAACCTGTATTGCGAAGTGCCAATTAACTTCGCGATGGCTGCGCTCGGTGGCGAAATCGAAGTCCCTACGCTTGATGGCCGTGTGAACCTGAAAGTGCCGGGCGAAACGCAAACGGGCAAATTGTTCAGAATGCGTGGCAAAGGTGTGAAATCCGTACGTGGCGGCGCTCAAGGCGATCTGCTGTGCCGCGTTGTGGTGGAAACCCCTGTCAGCCTGAACGAAAAGCAGAAACAACTGCTGCGTGATTTGGCTGAAAGTTTTGGTGGCCCAAGCGGTGAAAAGAACAGTCCGCGTTCAAAGAACTTCTTTGACGGCGTGAAAAAGTTCTTTGATGATTTGACCCGCTAAACCCCATTTCCTTTCAGCAGTACAAAAGCCTGAATCGTTTGTTTTTGATTCAGGCTTTTTTATGCGCTAAAAATGTATTAATTCTATAAGTAATATAGTTCGTTATTTCCGATTGTTTGATGCTATATAATCTACTTTTCTCGATGTATTAGGCAGGCTATGCTTAATACATATTAAAGCCCTAAATGATTTAAGGCAGTTGAAAAACCGGGATGACAGAATGACTAAAAAACTAAAATGCTTTTTCCATAGCGATGCCTCAAGCGGCATCTTTTTGATCCTTGCCGCAGTTCTGGCAATGGTTCTTGCTAATCTGGGTTCCACCAGCGAGTTATATCAATCGTTTTTGAACACACCGGTAGAAGTCCGTATCGGTTCTCTGGATATCAGTAAAAACCTGTTGTTATGGGTGAATGATGCACTGATGGCCATCTTCTTCCTGATGATTGGTCTGGAAGTGAAACGTGAAATGGTGAGCGGCTCGCTTGCCAGCATGCGTCAGGCGTCGTTCCCGGTAATTGCGGCGTTGGGCGGCATGGTTGTTCCGGCGGCAATTTATTTACTGTTTAACTTCCAGGACCCAATCACCCGTGAGGGTTGGGCGATCCCGGCTGCGACGGATATCGCTTTCGCTTTGGGTATTCTGGCATTGCTGGGCAACCGTGTACCTGTTGCACTTAAAGTGTTCCTGATGGCGCTGGCGATTATCGATGACCTGGGCGCGATTGTTATCATCGCTTTGTTCTACACCAGCGACCTTTCAATTCTGTCGCTGGCGGTTGCTGCGGGGGCGATTGCGGTCCTGGCATTACTGAACATCTGCAACGTTCGTCGCACCGGCTTGTATATTCTGGTGGGGGTCGTATTGTGGACTGCGGTATTGAAATCAGGTGTACACGCAACGCTTGCCGGGGTCATCATTGGCTTCCTTATTCCGCTTAAAGAGAAAGACGGGCGTTCCCCGGCAAAAGAGCTGGAGCATGTGCTTCACCCTTGGGTCGCGTTCCTGATTCTCCCATTGTTCGCTTTTGCCAATGCAGGTGTGTCGTTGAGCGGTGTAACTTTTGCCGGCTTAACCTCGCTGTTGCCAATGGGGATTATGGCGGGTCTGTTTATCGGCAAGCCGCTGGGCATTAGCCTGTTCTGCTGGGCTGCTCTGAAATTTAAACTGGCAACCTTGCCTGAAGGGACAACCTGCAAAGAGATTATGGCGGTGGGTGTGCTGTGCGGAATTGGCTTTACGATGTCGATTTTCATCGCGTCGCTGGCATTCGACGGCGCGGATCCGGCACTCATTACCTGGGCGAAACTGGGTATTCTGCTTGGCTCACTGCTTTCAGCAGTGGTGGGTTACTGCATGTTGAGAAGTCGTTTCAGCCCACAACTAAAACATAATTAATATTCCACTAACGGCTCCTTGGGAGCCGTTAGCAAATGGATGGTTTATCAGGGAGCGAACAACGCATGTCACACATAAATTACAATCATCTCTATTATTTCTGGCACGTTTGCAAAGAAGGTTCTGTCGTAGGTGCAGCAGAAGCTCTATATCTGACGCCACAAACCATTACCGGCCAAATCAAAGCATTAGAAGAACGCCTGCAAGGTAAACTGTTCCGTCGCCAGGGGCGTGGTTTAGTTCCTTCTGAGCTGGGCCAGCTTGTATTTCGTTATGCAGACCGCATGTTTACGCTAAGCCAGGAGATGCTGGATATCGTCAACTATCGCAAAGAGTCGAGCCTGCTCTTTGATGTGGGTATTGCCGATGCGTTATCAAAACGTCTGGTCAGCGGCGTGCTGGATGCCGCGGTGGTTGAGGATGAACAAATTCACCTGCGCTGCTTTGAATCGACACACGAAATGCTGCTCGAACAATTGAGCCAACATAAGCTGGATATGATTATCTCTGACTGCCCGATTGATTCGACCCAGCAAGAAGGGTTGTTCTCGGTGAAAATCGGCGAATGCGGAATTAGCTTCTGGAGCCAGAATCCGGTGCCTGATTTGCCATTCCCTGCATGCCTGGAAACCCGACGCTTACTGATTCCGGGGCGTCGTTCGATGCTAGGGCGCAAAATTCTCAACTGGATTAATGGCCAGGGGCTGAATGTTGAGATCCTCGGCGAGTTTGATGATGCGGCACTGATGAAGGCTTTTGGGGCGGCGCATAATGCGATATTTGTCGCACCAACCCTTTACGGTGAAGACACTTACAAAGATGAGAGCATTGTCGAAATCGGGCGCGTTGAGAATGTGATGGAAGAATATCACGCGATATTCGCTGAACGAATGATTCAGCACCCTGCGGTACAGCGTGTGTGTAACCGGGATTATTCGGCTTTGTTCAAAGAAGCTTGATTCAAAAGCTCAAATTTCAGATATAAAAAAACCGGCAGAAGCCGGTTTTTTTTAAGCTAACAACAAGTTGGCGATTAAGCCAGTTTGTTGATTTGCGCTACAAGGTTAGCCTTATGACGCGCAGCTTTGTTTTTGTGGATCAGACCTTTGCTAGCCTGACGATCCACGATTGGTTGCATTTCGTTAAATGCTTTCTGTGCAGCAGCTTTGTCGCCAGTTTCAATCGCTGCGTATACTTTCTTGATGAAAGTACGCATCATAGAGCGACGGCTTGCGTTGTGCTTACGAGCCTTTTCAGACTGTACAGCACGTTTCTTAGCTGATTTGATATTAGCCAAGGTCCAACTCCCAAATATGATCTATGTGGACAATTCAAAGGCCGAGGAATATGCCCTCTTAGCCTTCTTTTGTCAATGGATTTGTGCAAATAAGCGCCGTTAAATTTCCGGAGCCTCTTACGTTGTGATGGCGCGGATTCTACCAGCTTCATGCTCATGAATACAGCTTTAAGCAACAAAAATCGTCCAGTGATGCGCATCTATATAGAAACCAGACGCCAGCGCGATGAAATCCTTAATGCTTTATGTCAAAGGGTACAATCGCCGGTTAACCTTCACCGTGGTAATTGATATAATCCGCCGATTTCCACTGTCTTGAGCCAGCCATGAAGCTGATACGCGGCATACATAATTTACGCCAGAACCACCACGGGTGTGTCCTCACCATTGGGAATTTCGACGGCGTTCATCGAGGCCACAAGTCCCTGTTAAAAGGGCTGTGTGCGGAAGGACGTGCGCGCAATCTGCCGGTGATGGTCATGATCTTTGAGCCGCAACCGCTTGAGCTTTTTGCGGGTGATAAAGCTCCAGCGCGTCTGACAAGGCTGCGCGAAAAGCTGCGTTATCTGGCCGAGTGTGGAGTGGACTACGTGTTGTGCGTGCGATTTGACCGTCGCTTTGCTGCATTCACCGCGCAAAACTTCGTCAGCGATCTGCTGGTCGACCGCCTCGGGGTAAAATTCCTCGCGGTAGGTGATGATTTCCGCTTTGGTGCTGGTCGCCAGGGGGATTTCTTGTTATTACAGAAGGCTGGCCTGGAATACGGCTTTGACGTCACCAGTACGCAAACTTTCTGTGAAGGCGGCGTGCGAATTAGCAGCACAGCGGTGCGTCAGGCTCTGGCCGAGGACGACTTAGCGCTGGCTGAAAGTTTACTGGGTCATCCGTTTATCATCTCCGGGCGCGTTGTCCATGGTGATGAACTCGGAAGAACCATTGGTTTCCCAACGGCGAATTTACCGCTTCGTCGTCAGGTTTCCCCGGTAAAAGGGGTATTTGCGGTAGAAGTCGCAGGCCTTGGCGACAAACTGCTGCCAGGCGTTGCCAATATCGGCACGCGCCCAACGGTGGCGGGCCTGCGCCAACAGCTGGAAGTCCATTTGCTGGACGTTGTAATGGACTTATATGGGCACCATATTGATGTGGTGCTGCGTAAAAAAATACGAAATGAACAACGGTTTGCTTCGCTTGATGAACTGAAAGCGCAAATCGCCAAAGATGTGGTAACCGCCCGCGAATTTTTTGGGCCCAATACCTGAGCAAGCTAACTACGGAACCGAGAATCTAATGAGTGACTTTAAATCTACCCTGAATTTACCGGAAACAGGGTTCCCGATGCGTGGCGATCTCGCCAAACGCGAACCGGGCATGCTGGCTCGCTGGAATGATGATGACCTGTACGGCATCATCCGTAATGCAAAGAAAGGCAAAAAATCCTTCATTCTGCATGATGGCCCTCCATACGCGAACGGCAGCATTCACATTGGTCACTCAGTTAACAAGATTCTGAAAGACATTATCGTGAAGTCCAAAGGACTGAGCGGTTTTGACTCCCCATACGTTCCGGGTTGGGACTGCCACGGCCTGCCAATCGAGCTGAAAGTAGAGCAGCTTATCGGTAAGCCTGGTGAGAAAGTGTCTGCCGCTGAATTCCGTGCCGCGTGCCGTAAATACGCCGCTGAGCAGGTTGATGGGCAGCGCGAAGACTTCATCCGTCTGGGTGTGCTGGGCGACTGGTCACGTCCGTACCTGACCATGGATTTCAAAACCGAAGCGAACATCATCCGTGCGCTGGGTAAAATCGTCGGTAACGGCCACCTGCATAAAGGCGCTAAGCCTGTGCACTGGTGTGTTGACTGCCGTTCAGCATTGGCTGAAGCGGAAGTTGAGTATTACGACAAAACGTCTCCATCCATCTTTGTGAACTTCAAGGCTGTTGATGCCGACGCGGTCAAAGCGAAGTTTGGTGTAACACAAGTTAACGGCCCAGTTTCAATGGTTATCTGGACGACCACTCCGTGGACTCTGCCAGCTAACCGTGCGGTTTCTCTGAATGCCGAATTCGAATACGTGCTGGTTCAGGTTGACGGTCAGGCGCTGATCGTGGCTAAAGACTTGCTCGAAGGCGTAATGAAGAGCGCGGGTATCACCGAGTGGACAGTGCTTGGTGAAGCTAAAGGTGCTGACCTCGAGCTGACTCGTTACAAACACCCATTCTTAGATTTCGACGTGCCGGCGATTCTTGGCGACCACGTTACGCTGGAAGCCGGTACCGGTGCGGTTCATACCGCTGGCGGCCACGGCCCTGACGACTATGTGATCAGCCAGAAATACAATCTGGAAATCGCCAACCCGGTTGGCCCGGACGGTTGCTACCTGCCAGGCACCTATGAAGGTCTGGACGGCGTTCAGGTGTTCAAAGCGAATGACCTGATCGTTAATATCCTGCGTGATAAAGGCGTTCTGCTGCACGTTGAAAAACTGCTGCACAGCTACCCGCACTGCTGGCGTCACAAAACGCCAATCATCTTCCGTGCAACGCCACAGTGGTTCATCAGCATGGATCAAAAAGGCCTGCGCGCGCAGTCTCTGAAAGAGATCAAAGACGTGCAATGGATCCCTGACTGGGGCCAGGCGCGTATCGAATCTATGGTGGCGAACCGCCCGGACTGGTGTATCTCTCGTCAGCGTACGTGGGGTGTGCCAATGTCCATGTTCGTACACAAAGACACTGAAGAGCTGCACCCGCGCACGCTGGAGCTGATGGAAGAAGTCGCTAAACGCGTGGAGCAAGACGGCATCCAGGCGTGGTGGGATCTCGATCCGCGCGACATCATGGGTGATGACGCTGACAACTACACCAAAGTGCCAGACACCCTGGACGTGTGGTTCGACTCCGGTTCAACCCATTCATCTGTTGTTGATGTGCGCCCTGAATTCAACGGCCATGCGGCAGACATGTATCTGGAAGGTTCGGATCAGCATCGTGGCTGGTTCATGTCTTCCCTGATGATTTCGACGGCGATGAAAGGCAAAGCGCCATACCGCCAGGTACTGACACACGGTTTCACCGTTGATGGTCAGGGCCGCAAAATGTCTAAATCCATCGGTAACACCGTTTCTCCGCAAGACGTGATGAATAAACTGGGCGCGGATATCCTGCGTCTGTGGGTAGCATCGACCGATTACACCGGCGAAATGGCGGTTTCTGACGAAATCCTGAAACGTGCTGCCGACGCTTATCGTCGTATCCGTAACACCGCACGCTTCCTGCTGGCGAACCTGAACGGCTTCAATCCAGAAACCGATATGGTGAAACCAGAAGAGATGGTGAAACTGGATCGCTGGGCGGTAGGTTGTGCGCAAGAAGCACAGGCCGATATCCTTGCAGCTTACGAAAACTACGACTTCCATGAAGTGGTGCAACGCCTGATGCGTTTCTGCTCCATCGAAATGGGCTCGTTCTATCTCGACATCATTAAAGACCGCCAGTACACCGCGAAGTCAGACAGCGTGGCGCGTCGTAGCTGCCAGACTGCTCTGTACCACATTGCCGAAGCGCTGGTTCGCTGGATGGCACCGATCATGTCCTTCACTGCTGATGAAATCTGGGCTTACCTGCCAGGTGAGCGCGAGAAATATGTCTTCACCGGCGAATGGTACGAAGGTTTGTTCGGCCTGGCTGATAGCGAAACCATGAACAACGATTACTGGGACACCCTGTTAATCGTGCGTGGCGAAGTCAACAAAGTCATCGAACAAGCGCGTGCTGACAAGCGTGTGGGCGGTTCTCTGGAAGCAGCTGTGACTTTATACGCTGACAGCGAACTGGCAGCGAAGCTCAACAGCCTGGGCGAGGAATTGCGATTTGTCCTGTTGACCTCAGGTAGCGAAGTTGTCGATTATGCGCAGGCAACGGAAGACGCGCAGCAAAGCGAAATCCTTAAAGGGTTGAAAGTTGCACTGCGTAAAGCTGACGGTGAGAAGTGCCCGCGTTGCTGGCATTACACCACTGACGTTGGCCAGGTAGCGGAACACGCAGAAATCTGTGGCCGCTGTGTAACTAACATTGCCGGTGACGGCGAAAAGCGTAAATTTGCCTGATGAGTAAATTGATTAGTTCGACTGGTCTGCGCTGGCTGTGGCTGGTGGTCGTAGTCCTGATTGTCGATCTGGGCAGCAAATACCTGATCCTCCAGCATTTCATGCTGGGGGACACCGTATCGCTGTTCCCGTCGCTGAATCTGCACTATGCCCGTAACTACGGTGCCGCGTTTAGTTTCCTTGCGGATAAAGGCGGCTGGCAGCGCTGGTTCTTCGCGGGTATCGCCATTGGTATCTGCGTGATTCTGGCGGTGCTGATGTATCGCGCTAAAGCGACGCAGAAGCTGAATAATATCGCCTATGCTTTAATCATTGGCGGCGCACTCGGCAACTTGTTTGACCGTTTATGGCACGGTTTTGTGGTCGACATGATTGATTTCTATGTCGGCGACTGGCACTTCGCCACGTTTAATCTGGCCGATACGGCAATCTGTATCGGCGCGGCGCTGATTGTGCTGGAGGGGTTCTTTGTCTCCTCCGACAAGCCCGCTAAGCAAAAAGGGTAATCCATGGCTGAGTCTATCCAGGCCAATAGCAGAGTTTTCGTGCATTTCACGCTGAAACTCGAAGATGGCTCCACTGCCGAGTCGACCCGCAACAACGGCAAACCGGCACTCTTCACGCTGGGCGATGAAACACTGTCGCCAGGCATGGAAGACCAGCTAGTCGGTTTGAAAGCAGGGGACAAAAAAGCGTTCTCTCTGGCACCTGAATCCGCGTTTGGTATTCCAAGCCCGGACATGATCCAGTATTTCTCGCGTCGTGAATTTATTGACGCGGGCGAGCCGGTACCGGGTGCCATCATGCTGTTCACAGGAATGGATGGCAGCGAGATGCCAGGCGTGGTGCGTGAAGTTAACGGCGATTCCATCACCGTTGATTTTAACCACCCACTCGCCGGGCAAACCATTCATTTTGATATCGAAGTACTGGAAATTGACCCGGTACTGGAGGCGTTGAATGCAGATCCTGTTGGCTAACCCACGCGGCTTTTGTGCCGGGGTAGACCGCGCTATCAGCATTGTTGAAAACGCGCTGGCTATTTACGGCGCGCCGATTTATGTCCGTCACGAAGTGGTGCATAACCGCTACGTGGTTGATAGCCTGCGTGAACGTGGAGCGATTTTCATCGAGCAGATCAGTGAAGTGCCGGATGGCGCAATCCTGATTTTCTCGGCACATGGTGTTTCCCAGGCGGTGCGTAACGAAGCTAAAGGCCGTGATTTAACGGTGTTTGATGCGACATGCCCGTTGGTGACTAAAGTGCATATGGAAGTGGCTCGCGCCAGCCGCCGTGGTGAAGAATCCATTCTGATTGGCCACGCCGGTCATCCGGAAGTGGAAGGCACCATGGGCCAGTATAGCAACCCGAAAGGCGGCATGTACCTGGTTGAATCACCGGAAGATGTCAGCAAGCTGGATGTGAAAAACGAAGGAAAACTTTCGTTTATGACGCAAACCACGCTTTCTGTTGATGACACTTCCGACGTGATTGACGCGCTGCGTAAACGCTTCCCGAAAATCATCGGCCCACGTAAAGACGACATTTGCTACGCAACGACTAACCGTCAGGAAGCCGTGCGTGCGCTGGCGGATGAAGCGGATGTGGTGCTGGTGGTAGGCTCGAAAAACTCGTCCAACTCCAACCGTCTGGCAGAGCTTGCACAACGCATGGGCAAAGCCGCATATCTGATTGATGATGCGATGGATATCCAGGAATCCTGGGTTAAAGATGTGGCATGTGTTGGTGTTACGGCAGGAGCGTCCGCGCCAGATATCCTGGTGCAAAACGTTCTGGCTCGCCTGCGTGAGTTAGGCGGTAGCGAAACCCGCGAGTTGGTCGGGCGCGAAGAAAATATTATCTTCGAAGTGCCGCGTGAACTGCGTATGGATGTGAAAGAAGTGTAGGGCGCATAAGCAATACCGTCATCCGTTTTAAATGGGGAGCTTAGGCTCCCCATTTTTCTTTGCCAGAAACTCAGGCGTCTTCCTCATCCTGCATAATCGCGCTTCGCCCACCATCCATCACAATCGTTGTCCCGGCAATAAACCCGGCTTTATCACTGGATAAAAACAGGCAAAGATCGCCAACTTCATCTGAACGGCCAATGCGCCCAACCGGGTGCTTTTTGATGGTTTTCTCGCGTGCCATTTTTCCATCAGCATGCGAGTCGAACCACACCTGATTGCCATCTGTATCAATAAAGCCAGGCGCGATACCCACGGTTCGGATTTCTGGTCCCCATTCGATAGTCAGGCTTTGCACCAGCGACAATAGCGCCCGCTTACTGATGTTATACGGCGCACAGCCCGGCATAGTCGAAAATGCGTGATTCGAGGTAATAACAATAATCACCCCGTTGCTTTTGCGCAGCGCCGGGCGGGCGCATTTCGCCAGGTACCAGTGGGATCGTAAATTCAAATCGAAGTTATGCGACCAGTCACTCTCTTCACAGTCGATGCCTTTGAATACGTTTTTGCCCGCGTTAGAAATCACGACATCAATGCGACCAAACAGCTTTTCGGCATCAATAACAAACTGCTTAATAGATTCCGTTTTGGTGACGTCGACGGAAAAATAGAAATAACGATCGGGATATTCAGCCAGCATCTTCCGGGCATTGGGTGCTTTTTCTAATGCAGAAAACGCACAACCGATAACGATGTCGCCATTATTCAAAAAAGTCTGTGCAATGGCCTGGCCGATCCCCTGACTGGTTCCGGTAACAATCACAACGCGTGCAGATTGTTGGGTTTTCATAATAAGTCCCTGATGAAATGATCGATAAGCTGACTATCGTCTGAGGAAAGCGGCCAGCCAGGCTTGCGGCAATAATCCGTTGCGATAATTCCCCGTCGTTTCAGAATCGTTTTCTCAACCTGAATGATGTATTCGCAATGCGTCATCCAGCGCTGGATATACGGTAATAGTGCCTGATGCAACGCCTCGGCCTGGGCCGTTTCGCCCCGCTGCCAGTGCTGATAAATCCGCACATAAACCTCGGTAAACGAACAGCCCGGCATCACACCTTTTCCGCCTGCCGCGAGCATTTGCAGCATATATAAACCCGCATAGCCGTTGAGCACGCTGGCCTGCGGAGCCAGTCTCAGGAAATCGCGGGTGTAGTCGACTGGTGGGTTACACTCGATTTTGAACACCGCATGCGGATATCGCGCCGCGACAGCCGCCAGTTGTTCCGGCGTAATCGCCAGGCCGGTTTCGCCCGGCGCATACTGCACCATCACCGGAATATCTACCGCTTCCAGCACGGCAAAAATATGCTCCTGAATCGCCTGTGGATTAGGGCTGAGAAAGAACGGTGGCAACAGCATTAGCGCATCCACACCCAACCTGGCGTAGCAACGCGCGCGTTTGACTGCCAGCTCGGTGCTGTGATCGGTCACTGACATCGCCCGATAAAGCGGGCTACCTGCCAGAGTGCTGACAAACATTTGCGCCAGTCGATCGCGTTCCTGGTCATGCAATTTCGGGAATTCACTGGCGATGCCAAACAGCGTGGTGCCTTGCGCGCCGCTGGCGGAAAGATGCTCCAGCAGACGCACAAAACTCACTTCATCAATCTCGCCGCCAGCGGTAAACGGCATTGCGGTAATCGGATTCACACCACCAATGTCTTGCGCCGTATAGTGCTTAGTCATCAGTCTTCCTCCCGGTCGGCCAGCACCGCACCTTGGGCGGCAGGTAGCGCCCAACGGCGATACAAACGCAGGAAACCGCGCGGGACTTCTTTATCGACCGGCTGCCAGTTTTCACGACGCGTAGCCAGTTCGGCCTCGGCTACGTGCAGCGTCAGGGTGCGTGAAGGAATATCAATCGAGATTTCATCGCCATTTTCCACCAGCCCCAGTTCGCCGCCGTCTACCGCCTCAGGCGAAATATGACCCACGAACAAACCACGGTTGGAGCCAGAAAAACGCCCGTCGGTGATCAGGGCGCAAGTATCAGAAAGCCCCATGCCTTCCAGCGATTTCATCGGCTTATACATTTCCGGCATGCCAGGCCCGCCTTTCGGCCCTTCGTAGCGTAGCACCAGCACGCTGCCCGGTTGAATTTGACCGGACATAATCGCTTCTACGGATTCCAGCTCGCTGTTGAACACCACCGCAGGGCCACGGAATACCATCAGATTTTCCGGTACGGCAGCCGGTTTCACCACGCATCCGAGTGGCGACAGATTACCGTGCAGCACGGCAACGCCCGCTTCATTTCGCACAGGAATCGCCAGCGTGTGAATCACTTCCGGGCGGCAACTCGGTTTTGTTTCGGCAATCAGTTCGGCTTTGGTTTTGCCGGCTACAGTCAGCGCATCCAGATGCATCAGCTTGCTGATTTCAACCTCTACAGCCTGCACGCCACCCGCTTCCCAGAAATCAATCATGTCATGCTCGGAAGCCGGATACAGCGACGCGACTAACGGGACTTTATGGCTCAGTTCATCAAACGCTGATAGCGGCAGGTGGCCCAATTCTGCTTCGTAATAAATGGCCTGAAGGTGAAGGATCGCGTTGGTTGAGCCGCCCGTTGCCAGCAGATAAACCATCGCATTATGGATGGACTCCCGGGTAATAATTTGGCGCGCGTTCACGCCATTAAGCACCAGCTCCACCGCCTGGCGGCCGGTTTCTACTGCACAATCACGGCGCTCTTGCGACACGGCAGGTAGCGTGCTGCTGCCCGGCAAACTCATGCCCAGCACTTCGCCAATACAGCACATGGTGTTCGCGGTGCCATACATGGTGCAGGAGCCAGGGCCAGGTTCGGCGATATTTTCAATATGCGCGAACTCTTCTTCGCTGATTTCACCGCGTTTTTTCCAGCCGATGGCTTCGGTAACGATATTGCCGTCCCAGTGTTTGCCTTTGTATTCAGCCGGATACATCGGCCCGCCGTTAACCATAATCGCCGGGATATCCAGGCGTGCCGCGGCCATTAACATCGCCGGAACGATTTTGTCGCACGAGCCGAGTAACACCATGCCGTCAAAACGGTGGGCGCGCATCATCACTTCAATCGACGCGGTAATCACTTCACGGGCGGCGAGGATATAGCGCATCCCCAAATGCCCTTCGGCAATGCCGTCGCACGGCGCGATAGTGCCAAACACCATGCCCACGCCGCCTGCCTCTTCAATGCCTTCGAGCACTTTAGCGGTCAGCTCATTGAGGTTGGCATGGCCCGCCGTTGCATTGGTGTAGCTGTTAACCACTGCAATGACAGGTTTGCGCAATTGTTCATCGGTATGACCCATTGATTTGTACAGCGCACGTTTCAGTGCACCATCGTCACCTTCGAGGATCGGGTTGAAATGCGTGCCACAGCTGGCACATCCGCCACATCCACTCATAGTTTTTATCTCTTCTAAACGTTAGCGATCGATTGTCGCGTTGATATGTTGAGCAGCGTCAGAGCGCTCAGTTGACTGTTCGGGTACAGCGATAACTTTCTTCGGGTTTGCCAGCCGGGCAGGCAAAGTGAGAATGAGCGGGGCGCACAGCAGCAAAAAGGCGGCGAGAATATATAAGCCCGTGTCGGTGCGTCCGGTGGTATCTTTCAGCCAGCCAAGAACCGTTGGGCCAAAGAACCCGGCCAGGTTGCCGATGGAGTTAACAAACGCGATACCTGCGGCAGCAGCTGTGCCGGAAAGCAAAGCGCCAGGCAGGCTGATATAGGTTGGAATCAATGCCAGGGTGCCGGACATTGCCACGCAAATCCACGCCATCATCCAGAAGGTAGACCCGCTGCAATAAGCACTCAGTGCCAGGCCCACGCAGCCAATCATGGCGGGAATGGCGATGTGCCAACGGCGTTCTTGTTTCAAATCAGAATGGCGACTGTTCCACACCATAAAACAGGCACCGAAGACGTACGGCAGTGCCGCGAGCAGGCCGATATGGAAATCGTCGCTGACGCCGGAGGATTTGATGATCGACGGCAGCCAGAAGTTGATGCCGTAGTAGCCAATGTTGAAACTAAAGAACACGACTGCCAGCAGCCAGACATAGCCGTTTTTCAACATGCCTTTCAGGCTGGAGTCTACTTTGCCTTTATTGGCACGCTCACGGTTGGCGGCATCTTTTGCCAGGTCGTTAATGACGACCTGTTTTTCGGCATCAGTTAACCATTTGGCCGATTTCACATCGTTATCGAGATAACGCAGCACCACAAAAGCGAGCAGGAAAGAGGGAATCGCTTCAACCAGGAACAGCCACTGCCAGTTGTGCAGGCTGCCAACGCCTTCAAAAAGTTTAAGGATCAGGCCGGAAAGCGGGCTGCCGATAATGGTCGAAAGCGGCGTCACCAGAATAAACAGACCCAGTGTGCGAGCGGAGCGCCACGACGGGAACCACAGCGTGAGATAGAACACGATGCCAGGGAAGAAACCGGCTTCCGCCACACCGAGCAAGAAACGCACGATGTAAAATTGCGACGGGGTGGTGACAAACATCATGCCAGCCGAAAGCACCGCCCAGGTTGCCATAATGCGCGCAATCCAGAAGCGTGGCCCGAAGCGTTGCATCAGCAGGTTGCTCGGCATCTCAAACAGGAAGTAGCCGATAAAGAAGATGCCCGCTCCCAGCCCATATACGGTGTCGCTAAAGTTCAGCGCATCCTGCATGTGGAGTTTGGCGAAACCGACGTTAACGCGATCCAGATAAGCGAAGAAATAACACAAGATCAAAAACGGGATCAGGCGTCGCGTTATCTTGCTGTAGACCTTTGATTCTTCCACCGCAGCGGTGGGATTGTTGCCCAGAGTTTTCTGCATTTTGTCTGCTCCAGAGGTGAGATTTATTGTTATTTCGCCGCGGCGGTACCCGGGCGTGTTGCCTTGAAAATTTGCTGGCCGATAAGACGCAGCGGTTCGCCACGCATCAAATTACGTTCAATGTTTTCGAGGGAAATATTTTTGGTTTCAGGCACAAAGAGGATCGTCAGCACGATGCAGACGATGTTCATCACGCCGTAAAGCCAGAAGGTATTCGGACTGCCGATGGTGTCGATGAGTGTCAGGAAGGTCGCGCCAATGATCATATTGGCAATCCAGTTCGCCATTGTTGAACAGGTCACACCAAAATCGCGCCCGGCCAGCGGTTGGATTTCGGAACACAGCACCCAAATCAGCGGGCCTGCACTCATGGCAAAACCAACGATGAAAATAAGCAGGACGATAACGGCGGCGTACTGCTCCGTCGGGTTTGATATCCCGCTATGGAACATATAACCGAGAATACCCATGCAGATGGCCATGCCGGAGAAACCTAATTTCAGGATAGGTTTGCGCCCCCAACGATCCACCAGGGCGATAGCGATAAAGGTCGCCAGCACGTTCGTTAACCCGGCAATCACCGTTCCCCACATTTGTTCACGCGTGGTAGAGAAACCGGCAATTTCGAAGATTTTCGGCGCGTAATACATGATGACGGTCATGCCGGTGAACTGCTGCATGAACTGGAGTAATACGCCAAGATAGGTGGAACGGCGAAAATGCGAGTTATGGCGGAAAAGCTGCCATCCGCGCTGTTTCATCTTCAGACTGTCGCGGATCTGATTGAGTTCGTTCTGCGCTTCTTTGTCGGAATTACGTAGCAGTTTCAGCACTTTTCCTGCCAGTTCATGTCTGTCTTTCATCGCCAGCCAGCGCGGGCTTTCCGGCAGTGTTAAAACGCCGATAAACAGAACAATCGCCGGGAAGGTGATCACACCCAACATCCAGCGCCAGTGTCCACCTTCACTCAGTGCGGTGTCGGAGAGAAACGCCACCAGAATCCCGATGGTGATCATCAGCTGATAAAGCGAAATCATGCTGCCACGAATACGTTCCGGAGCGATTTCTGAGAGATACAGCGGTGCAGTAAAAGAGGCGACGCCGACCGCCAGGCCGAGGATAAAACGAGAAATTGTGAGGATCTCAACATTGTGTGCAAACGCGCAGCCAATCGAGCCAATCACAAACAGCACCGCACCCAGTAGCAGGCTCTTTTTACGGCCCAGAGAAGATGACATCGGGCCGCTACACAAGGCACCAAACGCGGCACCAAACATCATCACGCTGACCACAATTTCTTGATGGTGGCTGCTTAAACCAAATTCTTTAGCAATAAATGGCAGTGCACCCGCGATAACGCCCATATCCAGACCAAACAGCAATCCAGCGAGGGCGGCAAGAAGGCAAACAAGTATTGTTTGCCTGTTTGTTTTTGTAGGGTTCATAGTTAAGACCTTAATAATTATAATTTTTAAAATAGGAATCGATGGCTCTGGGCGCGGTAATCGCCAATGATTTGCAGGCTGCCGCTGATAAATGCCGCCATGATTTATTCTGCACACTCGCGCCAGGCATGTTGATAAGCCTGCGCACGCATGCGTAGCAAATTCATGCTCATTCCCGCCTGATACAAACCCCCGCCAAGGCCAAAACCGTTGGCACCCGCCTGAATGTAGCTACGCATTTGCGTGGCATCGGGCTGAATGCCGCCAACGGGAAGTAACGCCACCTCTGCGGGGATCACCGCGCGAAAGGCTTTAGTTATCACCGGGCTGATATGTTCGGCGGGGAACAGTTTCAATGCGCTGGCCCCGGCTGCCATGGCGCTGAACGCCTCGCTTGGGGTCATGATCCCCGGCATGCTGATAAGCCCGAGCTTGCGGGTATAGCGGATCACCTCCGGGCAGCAGTTCGGGGAGATGATCAATTGCCCGCCGCATTCGGCGACAGCATCAACTTGCTCAACTGTCAGCACGGTTCCTGCGCCAACGTAGCCGCGTTCGGCGACCACTTTTCGCATCAGGGAAATTGACTCCAGCGGTTTCGGGCTATTGAGCGGTACTTCAAGGTAACGAAATCCGCAGTCGAGTAGGATTTCCGCGGCTTCCAGGGCGTCTTGCGGCGTAATACCGCGCAAAATAGCGACCAGTGGTAACGGCTCTTTTTGCCATTGGGCGATGAAATTTTCTGAGTTCATGATGGGGTTCCTTGAAGTTGGCAAAAGAGATGCCACAGGCCGTGAATAAAGCAGTCATCGCCATTCGCCGGGATGAGATTGAGATCCAACGGGCCTGCCGCAAGCTGATAGCGAGCCGTCAAAGCCGGGCTGCCAACCACCCACGCCTGCAACCCAGTGGGAAGTGCCTGCAATTCGTAGCCAATAGTTAAACCGGACAAATAACTGTGAACGCTCGTTTCAGCAATTTCACCGGCCAGGCGGCGGGTGCGGGCTGAGAAGATTAAGTGGGTGAAGGGCGCACCTTGCTGAGCGGTTTTCACGCCCAACAAGAAAGCATCTGCATCTTCCTGCTGTTCAGGCAGTGCCCGCCCAAGAATGGAATGCTGGCTGAGGAGCGAGAATATTTCGCCTGTCATAAACGTGGCGAACGAGGTGATTTCACCGTTCACCATATACGCATGTTTACTGTGCGTACCGGGCAGTAATGCGGTGTGCTGGTAGGCGGGGTGCAGTGATGCCAGGCCTAATAATTGTACTTCCTCGCCGCGCATCACGTCGGGTTGAGAGAACGGACTGTTGCCGTTAGCGCCTGGGATAATCCACGCCGTGCTGCCCCAGGGGGTGGTGAAAGCCAGCGTGCGGGCAGCCAGATTTTTTGCCATACAGGGGAGCGGCGCATAAGACACTTCATGCCAGCCCTGCTGCGAACCGACCATTCCCGCCATCACAATCGGCAGGTTGCCGTACTCTTCTAACCACGTTTGCAGCAAGGCTTGCAGCGTCGGCGCAAATTGATCTTTCTCGACGGATAACAATCCGCAAGGCTGGCTAATTCTGGAAACTGGCTTTGAACCCTGCATCAAAAATGCACGGAAGTTGGTCGTTCCCCAATCAATGGCAATCCAGTGAGCCTTCATTCAAGTAATACAAACCATGTAATCTTGTAATACAAGAATGCTAGAGCAAAAAACACCCACAGTGTGTGAGGGAGATCGAAATTACGTCAGATGAGGATCAAATAATATGGTCGAACATTTCCGGACGATCCTGCCAGATACGTTTTTTGGCAGCATTGAGCAGAATATCGCGCATTTTAAGGCGAGCGTTATCGACCTGTTTCAGGCGAATCGCATCGAATAACTGGTAGTGTTCATCGACGGCGGCTTTGGTTTGACGCACGTCTTTTTCGAGGGTTTGTTTAAACGACAGCGCCATGGCCGCAGAAAGTGCGTTGCCAAGGGCTAAAAGAAAGGGATTATGCGTGGCACGTAGCAAAGCATGGTGAAAGGCCATGTCGCCTTCTTCAAACAGGGAACGCTGCGCCTCGAGCTGGCCTTTGCGCATTAACTGTAACGCATCCTCCAGCGCCGCCAGATCGTGTCCGTTAGCGTTTAGCGCCGCAAGCGTTGCCACGTTTGGCTCGAAAATCAGGCGCGTTACAATCAGTTGCTCAACCAGTTTCAGGTCGAGCTCACCTTCAGCCAGCCAGCCGAGCACGTCAATATCCAGCAGACTCCACTGCTCGCGGCTATTAACGGTGCTGCGTTTTTTGGCCTGAATCGAGATAAGCCCTTTTGCCGCAAGCACTTGCAGGGCATTGCGCACTGAGGTGCGGGAGACTTCATATTCCACGGCCAGCTCATTTTCACCTGGTAAAGAAAGCCCCGGCGCGAGATCGCCATGCATAATCCGGCGTGCAAGATGCTGAGTGACAGATTCTGAAATATTTGTCTGTGGGACTTTCATTACACTTTCTCGGTCGAGTCTGAACATGGAAATGAGCTACATAGTAAGCTAATCGCGCCGTATTCGCACCGTATGTACTTAAAAGATAAGAGAGCAACGTATGAGCAGAACTCCCATTATTCTCGATACCGACCCAGGCATCGACGACGCCGTAGCCATTGCCACCGCACTCTTTGCCCCACAGCTTGATTTAAAGTTGCTGACGACGGTCGCAGGCAATGTCAGCGTCGAGAAAACTACCCGCAACGCCTTGCAATTGATGCACTTTTGGCAGAAGGATATTCCCGTTGCGCAGGGGGCTGCTACGCCACTGGTGCGTAAATTACGCGATGCGGCTTATGTGCACGGCGAGTCTGGCATGGAAGGTTATGCGTTTGTGGAGCATCAACGTCAGCCGCTGGATAAACCCGCTTTTCAGGCGATTTATGATTGTTTAAATGCCAGCCCTGAACCCGTCACGCTGGTGGCGATCGGCCCGCTGACAAATATTGCGCTGTTGCTCACCCAATATCCAGGCTGTAAAGCGAAGATCAAACGCCTGGTGATCATGGGCGGATCGGCAGGGCGCGGCAACTTCACGCCAAATGCCGAGTTTAATATCGCTATCGATCCTGAGGCGGGTGCGCGCGTATTTGAAAGTGGCCTGGAAATTGTGATGTGCGGCCTCGACGTCACCAACCAGGCGCTGCTGAGTCCTGAATATCTGGCAACGCTGTCAGAACTCAACCAAACCGGGAAAATGCTGCATGCGCTGTTTAGCCATTACCGCAGCGGCAGCATGGCGACGGGTTTACGCATGCACGATCTGTGCGCCATCGCCTGGCTGGTAAAACCGGAATTATTCCAGACTCAACCGTGTTTTGTGGCAGTCGAAACTCACGGTGAATTTACTGCAGGCACTACAGTTGTGGATATTGAAGGGCGCTATCAGCGCGAGCCAAACGCCCATGTGGCGTTGGATCTCGATGTTGCCGGTTTTCAGACATGGGTTGCAGAAGTCCTGGCACTAGCACCTTAAATATATAACGCGACGTAGATCGAGTTTCTTCGGCCTGACCATAGGGTTAATCGATTAACCTGCTATGCTGATTAAGCAGTTCTCCTTGGGCCGGAGAAACAAAATGAATATACCTGTCATCATGCCACCGGGCGTGGCATTCCAGAACGGCCATTTCACGGCTGAAAATATCATTAATAAAACCACACACAGTGGCGATCTTGTGGGCGTCTTTCACGACGAAGCCGCATGGCTTGCGCTACCTGCTAATACACCCATCTATCAGGTTGAAATGCTGCAATCTGCGCAAGGGGAAGGTGAGCTTTTTGTCGGCACCACGCACCTCAATCCGGGGCGTGTTGGCGATGAGTTTTATATGACGCGTGGCCATTTCCACCAACGACGTGAACAAGGCGAAGTGTATATTGGCTTGCGCGGAACGGGCTTGTTGCTGCTGCAAGACGAGCAGGGTAAAGCCCGGCTTGAGCAGGTTTCTACGGGGTCAGTGCATATCATTCCAGGTGCTACAGCGCACCGCCTGATTAACACCGGCAGCGAAGTTCTCTCTGCACTCGCCGTTTGGCCAACCATTGCCGGGCATGATTACGCGGCGTTGGCGCAAGGCTTTGCGCTGCGAGTGGTTTTGCAGGACGACAAAATCCAGGCAAAAGAGGTGCAAAATGGCTGATCAGCACCTGAATTTTGGGTTGGATATGAAGATCCACCACCAGCCGATGGGTTTTAGCTACGGCGAAGAGGTGATCGGCCCGGTGCCGGAGATCCGTAAACTCGATCAGATCCGCGCCTCGTTGCGCGATCCCTCGTGCAACGGGCCGGAGGATGTGTACGCGATTGTGATGGATGTGGCGCGTTTGCAGGACAGAGAAGAGCTGAAGAAACGCATGCTGTTATTTGGCGTGGTGACTTACGCTTCTGGCCGCCTGGGAGACGAGCCGATTCGCAGCCAGGGTCACATTCACCGTATCAGCAGTCACAGCGGTTGGTCGCCGCCTGAGCTGTATGAAATCTGGCAGGGCAAAGCGATTATCTACATGCAGGAGTATGTGGCGGACGATCCGGGGCGTTGCTTTGCGGTTTGCGCCGGGCCTGGCGAGAAAGTGCTGGTGCCGCCGGGTTGGGCGCACGCCACGATTTCAGCTTCGCCGGATGAACCGCTGACGTTTGGTGCCTGGTGCGACCGCGAATACGGTTTTGAATACGATGCAGTTCGCGCCTACAAAGGGCTGGCATGGTATCCGCTATTGCAAGACGAGCATATTGCCTGGCAGCACAACCGCAGCTACATGCCGGGGCGTTTGCAGGTGACTTCACCGCGGCAGTATACCGAGTTTGGGATAACCGAGGAGCCGTTGTATCAGCAGTTTATTGATGATCCCGCGCGGTTTCAGTTTATTTCGAAGCCGGGGATAGTCGGGCAGAAGTGGGTGGGGTTTCATCCTTAAAACAACCCTCACCCTGGCCCTCTCCCTGAGGGAGAGGGAATTAACTCGATTTTCTCCCTCTCCTGGGGGAGAGGGTCGGGTTGAGGGCATACAACTAAGAAAATAACCCCACCGCCACGCCAACTGCCGCCAGCACCAGTAGCAACAGCATCGCTTTCACCGGTGACACGCCGCGTTTCGCCATCAAATACCAGGTGCCAATCACCACCAGCAGCGGCAGCAGATTAGGGAAAATTCCGTCCAGCATCTGCTGCACATGAATATTCACGCCATCTTTGGTGACAAATTCAAGCCCGGTGCCGAGCTTCACGTAGCTTGCCGCCACGCCGCCCATCACGAACACGCCTAATAACGATAGCGCTTCACGCAGGCGCGTCGATTTACTGCTGACCAGCATCTCAACCGACGTCGACCCCATGCGGTAGCCTTTCAGGAACAGGAACCACGAGCCGGGAATGATAATCGCCAGCCACGCCACGCAATAAAACAGTGGCCCGAGGATATTCCCGCCTGCAGCCAGCGCCATGCCGATACTGAGCAAAATTGGGATCAGCATGCCCGGAATCATCGAATCGCCAATCCCCGCCACTGGCCCCATCAGGCCGACTTTCAGGGTGTTGATGGTTTCGCCGTCAATCGGTTCACCATTGGCGCGTTTCTCTTCCAGCCCCAGCACCATGCCGTTCACAATCGCCCCAAGCTGTGGCTCGGTGTTATAGAACGAGGCGTGGCGTTTAAGCATCTCTTTGCGCTGTTCGTCATCGGGGTACAGCTTTTTCGCCACCGGCAACATACTCAAACAAAAGCCGAATGATTCAAGACGCTCAAAGCTCATGGACGAAAGGTTGTACATCATCCAACTGCGCCAGCAGCGGCGCAGATCCTGGCGAGTGAGTTTACGTTCTTCCATCAGAATTCATCCTCATCATCAGCGGGCGTGGAGGCTGCACGTTCAGCCTGCGGCTCAGGTTTGTAGTTGTAGTGAATCAGGGCCAGCAATGCGCCGACGATGACCAGCGCCACCATGTTCAGTTTCAGGAAAACGATGCAGATAAACCCCACCAGGAAGTAAATCAACATGCTGTAATTTTTGATGATTTGTTTAAGCAGAATCGCGATGCCCACCGCTGGCAGAATGCCGCCGAGCACGTTCATCGTCGAAAGCACGATGTGCGGCAGGCTGTCCATAAAGGCGTTGATGTACTGCGCGCCGAAATAGACCGCGATAAACGTCGGAATAAAACGCATCAGGAAATTGGTCGCCTGCGGCCAGATAGCGCTGTTGAGATACACGCCACGCTCGTCGCCTTTTTCCAGCGCCAGATCTGCGCGGTGGTTCCACCAGGAATTGAGCACCATCATGGCGTTAAACAACACGGTGCCTGCAATACCGATAGTGGCCGCCAGCGCCACGGCCACTTCCGGGCCTTTGTTGGAAAGAATACCCAGCGCGATAGCCGGGAAAGCTACAAAGTTGAGATCCGCAGGCATTGAGCCACCGGGGGTTACCATCGCGATATACACGGCCTGAACCGCCACGCCGATGATAATCCCGGTCTGCACATCGCCGAGAATGAAACCTACCAGCATCCCTGAAACCAATGGGCGGGTAATCAAATACCAGCCGCCGGTTAGCCCCAGCAGCCATGGGCTACTTAACGCACCGAGGTAACAGAGAATGCCGATCAAAGCCGCTTCAAAAGCCATATTGCACTCCTTTATTTGAGTTTTTGGCGAGCGTCCTGCCAGCTATAACTGCTGGCATCGGGCACCAGACGAAATTCAATCTGATGCCCGCGCTGCAAGAGGTAGTCGAACGCAGCACTCTCTTCCGGATTCACAGATTGATTAGGGCCAATGGTGGTTGTTGTGGCTCGTGCGCTCATCGGGCCGACGTTGATTTTTTTATTGCTGTTTTGCAGGCTGATACCTGCTTCTTCGATGCGCTTTAACGTGACGGGTGATTTGCCAATCACGAAGTAATGCTTCTCGCTGGCGATGATTTTTGGCAGTTTTTCGATGGCCGTGGCGGTGTCAAACAGCCAGACTTTGATGTCCTGAACCGCGCCTTTCATCACCGAAGAAAGTAAAGGATCGGCGGCGACCGCATCGTCGATGGCAATAATCCCATCGCACGGCAGCTCTTTTGCCCAGCGAGTGACGAGCTGGCCGTGGATCACGCGGTCGTCGATTCGTACAAATGAAATGCTCATCGTTGCCCCTTAAAAATCATCTGACTGCGTAGTTTCAGCAAGTGTCGCCTGCACCAGCGTGTCCTGGGTGTTGGCAAGCAGTTGTGCGGTGGCCTGTTCGATATCCGCGAGATCTTTTATCTCATCGCTTAGCAGCAACATGGGGAAGTTGACGCCAGCGAGTACAGTGACCGGCGGTTGCGTATCAGGGTTAAAGGCGTAGTGGCAGGCGATATTCCACGGCGTGCCGCTTTGCAAATCGCACAGCACCACGACGCCATCAGCCTCTTTGCTGGCCTGTTTCAACACCGCCGCAAACTCATCACCAAAGCTATTAATGCCTTTGTTTTCCGTGAGCATGACCGGGAATACATGCGGCAATTCGCCGTAGACCATGCGTGAACTTGCCAGCAGGGCTTCCGCCAGCGTGCCGTGTGTTGCCAGAATGACGTTGATCATAATTAACCCCTTACCCAGGCTTTCATGGTGGCGAGTTGCTGACTGGCACCCCGACCATACGGTGAAATTCGGTATTCCCCGACGGCAGCAGGAATGATGAAGGTTTCGGCGTAATGCACCACAAACGGCTCGAACGCGCCGCTCGGGCTTTCAACCAGCGCCTCGTCGCCTTCCACCAGATTCAGGACATTCACGCCGCCGTGCGTGTGGTGTGTGACGGGCTGCGTAAACCAGTGGCGACGCGTTTCAATAAACTCGCGTTCATGCAGGCCGGTGCGCTCCTCGCGCCAGCCATCGCCTTCGGCAATAGGTTCAAAATGGTTAACCAGGTGCTCGCTTACCCATTGGGTATCGCGTTGCCAGTCAATGACTTGCGCGCCGTGGTCCAGATGCACCGGGCGCGGCAGACCGTCCAGCCCCAGGCGTCCCCAGTCCCATAATTTGAAGGTGAAAATATACGGTGTGGCGCTGATCTCCAGCACCATGGCTCCCGATCCGGAACAGTGCACGGTGCCTGCCGGTATCAGGAAGTGATCGTGTTTACGCGCCTGGAAACGGTTAACGAATTTCTCGTCATCAAACGCTTTTTCGCCACGCTGGGCGCGGGCCAAATCGTCGAGCATTTCCTGCGGGTCGATCCCCGTTTTTGTGCCGAGATAAACTTCTGCGCCCGGCTCGGCTTCCAGCAAGTAATAGCTCTCATCCTGGGTGTAATGCATCCCGAAATGCTGCTGAATATATTCGGTAATCGGGTGAACCTGGAAACTCAAATTCTGCCCGCCGATGGTATCGAGGAAGTCGAAACGGATCGGGAATTCTGCGCCAAATCGGGCGTGGACGCGCTCGCCAAGCAGCGGACGCGGGTAGAGCAACACCAGATCTTGTGAGGGGATCTCGATCCGCACATCACCAAAACGCAGTAACAGGCTGTTCTCCTCGGGCACGCAGTCAAAACACCAAGCGTAATTTGGCTTTGAGGGATCGAGATCAAACTTGTCTTTCATCCATTGCCCGCCCCAGACACCGGGGTCGAAGAATGGCACCACGCGGAACGGTTGCTGCGTGGTTTGTTGTAGGCCATGACGCAGCGCATCTCCGCTCACCATCGCCGGTTGTTGCGCATTATTGGTATCGAGCAGGAAATCCGCGCGCTTGAGAAGCGGGGTTTTATGGCGGTCGAACACGCGCCACTCAATGAAAAAGGCACGTTTATAGCGGCGCAGAATATCTTCATTAACGTTATCTGCCCCCCAGTTGCCCAATTCTCCACGGCGAAAACGCTGCTGAATTTCCCAGCGAGCGAGATCGGCATAAATCAGCACATCACCCGGATGAACTAAGGCAGCACCTGGGCCGTAAATCACCACCAGGCCAGACGTCGTTTCTGCGGCTTCACGCTGTGCTTGCGCCAGTTTGTCCGGGCAGAAAAACTCGCTGAGTTCGTGGCAGGAAAGCACGCCGAACACCCGGTCGTCCGTCAAATTGCGGGCCAGCAAATCATGCAGATGCTGTTCACTCAGACGCGCGGATTCAGCGTTGATAATGTGTTGCGGGTTAAGTTGTTCAATGAGCTGCGTGTGCAGTTCGTCGAGTTGAACGCCGGGATAACAGTCAATCACCAGTACCGTTTTGCCCGAAGCGGAAAGCCGTTCGCTCACGGCTTGTTTAATGGCGGGCCAACCCTGCCAGGCCTGATGCTCAAACCCCGAAACGCGGACTTCGGGATACTTATCGTATGATGCCGGATGCATAATCTTCTCCCTGTTTCTGATGAACTAAGATTAATCGATTAACCCATTTTGAACAGCGTGGTAAACGCGATTAACCCGCCATTTTTAACAAGGTGTTGCTTAAAGTTGAGTTATCTGTGACGGCATTCACATGGAGATATGCATTTTTTTTGGTTATTCGATTAATCTGTGTGGAATTGCTTAATTTTGAGGAGTGCTAATGAGCACTGTCACCCTTGCCCTGGTCGCGAAACAGGCTGAAGTTTCAACCGCTACCGTTTCAATGGTGTTGCGAAATCGGGGCCGTATTTCTGACGCCACTCGCCAGCGCGTGCTCAAAGCGCTGGATGATTTGGGTTATGTGTATAACCAAACGGCGGCCAATTTGCGCAACCGCACCAGCAATCAGGTTGGGTTGTTGCTCCATGACATCACCAACCCGTTTTACGGTGAAATGACCGCCGGTCTGAGTCAGGAGATGGAGCGCCACGATCTGCTGCTTTTTCTGGCAAACAGCGAAGAATCCGGCGAGCGGCAGCAAAAATTTGTCGATTCTCTGATGCGCAATAACGCCTGCGGCATGGTGTTGTGCGCGGCACGAGAAACGCCGCCGCTGTTTTTTGAAACGCTGAAGCGGCGCAACATTCCGGCGATTATGGTGGTGCGCCCGATGGACGACGTGGACTTCGATTTTGTCGGCACCGATAACTTCCTTGGCACCCAACTGGCAACACAACATCTGCTGCGTCTGGGGCATCGTCATATTGCGTTTATTGGTGGGAGTGAAAATTCCATCAGCCGCGCGCAACGTATTGGCGGCTACAGCAGCAAATTGCTCGAGCATCGCATTCAGCCGAAAAGCGAGTGGGTGGTGTCTTCTCTTGCCAGCCAAAGTGACGGTGCACGTGTGGCCGAGGAGTTGTTCCGGCAATACCCGGAAATCACCGCAGCGGTCTGTTATCAGGATATCGTGGCGTTGGGCGTGATGCAGACTCTGCGCAAAATGGGCCGCCAGCCAGGTGTTGATTTTGCGCTGGTGGGGTTTGACGATATTACCGAGGCGTCTTTGGTTCAGCCTGCGTTGACCACCGTTTCGGTGGCCGCCAAGGAGATTGGCCGTAAAGCCGGGGAGTTGTTATTTAGCCGCATTCAGGGCAACGATGAGCCGCCAAAACGCATTATTCTCCCGCCTACATTGGTGGTGCGGGAGTCTTGCGGGTTTGGGCTATGAATGGGTTAAGCGCCTGATCAGTTCCATTTCACTGTGGCGGAAGGGAATGCCATATTCATCCAGCACATCGTGAAACCACAGGTGCGCGTAATCGACGCCACGTTTGCGCACTGACGGCCAGGGGAGGGTGGTTTGCGTTTTGCCGCGCACCAGCCCCCACTGGAAACAGCCGACATTCAGGGCGGCAAACAGCGGCAGTTGTTCTTCCATCACGCAGCCGACATGCCGCGCCAACCATTCTGTGCATAACATCGGACGCTCGAATGTTTGCCAGTAGCGCAATACTTGCAGCATTTTCGGTGTGGCAAGGTAGGCGTGGAAGCTGATCACATCCGAAAGATCGGCTGCCGCCTTATCGATAGGATGGGCAAAAAACTCCGCTTCCGGTTCGTTGGGATCTTGCGAAATGTGCCAGGCACCTACGGTCAGTGGTTGCCGGGGATCTTCGTCACGCGCCCAGGCGAAAACCTGTTGTAGCAGCTCCAGCGCAAAATGCTCCAGCTTTTCATCGAACTGAATTTCCTCAAGCCCGCTGGCAAACGTGCCGCGGTTGCCAGGCTCGTTGTACAAATCCCAGATAGCGATGCGTGAATCGTCTTTGAAATGGCGCACTATGTCGCGCACATAGCGTTCAAGCTGCGGCCACATCTCGCGGTTACATACCGTTTCACGCCCAGGGCTCGCCGCCGCCTGGCTGTTGTGTTTACCGGGTTCGGGTGCTTTTTGCGGCCCTAAAAATGGCTCATCTCCAGAAAAACCACAGTCGTCCATCAGCGTCAGCATGACTTTTATTTGATGGCTTTCGGCGATACGCAGGAAGCACTCGATGCGCATCAGCAATCCATCGCGATCGTGCTGCCAGACGATAAACGGCAGGTTGATGCGCAGTTGGTTATAGCCGATCTCTTGCGCCCAACCGAGTTCCTGATCGATGGTTTCGGGATCAAAGGTTTCGCGCTGCCATAGCTCTGTCCAGTTTACGGCGCTGCGGGGCAGGTAATTAAACCCGCAAATCCAACCCTGATTTTTGTGCCACTGAGCGGCCTGTTGTTTGCTCCATTGTGTACGCATGACGTGGCTCCTACGGTGATTCCGGCGTTAAGCTGGATACCGATTTACGCCCTGGCGTGTTGCCCCAGACTTTGTCGTATTCATAGCCGGTCAGGTCTTTGATGACTTTACGGGTTTCCATATCGCAGTCTGCGAGGTTTCCGCCCAGCTTGAGACGGGCGACTTCTTTAATCAGCGTTTTATGGGATTCACGGGTGAGTTTGAATTTAAAGGTCATCCAGAAACTGATCGCCAGCAATGCTGTGGTGGCAAAGACCATTAGCCCGACAATCGCGTGTAACGCTTCAATAGGTTGCTCGCCCTGGCCTTTAACAAAACCGCTTTCTTCCAGCACCACACCAATCAGCATGATGGCCAGCGCCACGGTACTTTTCCGGGTTAAGACCATCACACCAGCAAAGATGCCTTCGCGGCGTTTTTTAGTCACGATTTCATCGACGTCAGGAATAAAGCTGTAAATATTCCAGGGGATAAAATAAAGACCCGCACGTGAAATACCCAAAATGACAAACACAGCGGAGAACAAGATCACGGATACATGGATGTTATTGATATAGGCATAAAACAGGAAGGCTAATACTGCAAAAATACAACTATAAGATAAGCGCAGTGCGCCGGAAGGCGTGAAATTCAATTTGCTGAGTAACAGCATAAAGACAAATGTTCCCGGAACAGAAACAAATGCGGCCACGCTTAAATAACCTGAAACGGCGGCGGCATCCTGATGTAATCCGTAAACGACATAATAAGTAAATACTGAGCCGAAAACGTCCATTGCGGTAAACGAAGCAATATAAATAATAATATGCTGGCGGAACATGCGGATCTTAAATGAAGAGAGTAAATCTAACACCAGGCTTTTTAAATGGTGCCAAAGATTACCGCTATTTGCTCCTTCGGGTTCGGGTTCAAACTCTTCGCGCACATCTTTGGCTTCCCAGGTGCACATCCAGGTGGTAAATACCGCGAGGCAAAAAATCGCTGAGAAAAGCAGGCCTGTGTAAGTGTAGGTTATCGAGTTATCTTTGCCGGTGAACTGCATGATTACACCTGGCACAGACACCGCCAGAAAACCGCCAAGCTGTGAGCAGATCATGCGCACTCCTGATAAACGGGCACGTTCGGTGTAACGGTTGGTCATCTCTGCCGCCAGCGTTTCCCACGGCACCAGCACCATTGCGGAGAGCAGCTCAATGGAGAGATAAGTGCCGAGATAATACCAGTAGCCCATATCCGTCACCCAAAGCAGGGCGTACAAAAACATCAGTGGGGCGCTGAGTAATAAAAAGAAGCGGCGGCGACCGAAGCGTTTACCCAGCCAGGTATTAGCGAAGTTATCGGTGATGTAACCCATAATTGGACTTAATACCGCATCTATCACGCGGGCAATAGCAAATATCGAACCGGCTTCTAATACCGATAATCCACAATAAGTGGTGTAGAAAAATAGAAGCCAGGTGCCAATAATAGCAAATGCGCCACCACCAAATAAATCGGTAACACCATATCCTATGGCTGTTCCATAGCCAACTCTGCGTTCTGTAGGTTTCATATTATTATTCCATTTCTGTGTAGGGTGAAAAGGAAAACGTTATTGTTGTTAAATTTTTATCCAGTTTCTGGTTATAGAAGACTGGTAAATTGCTTCGACCATGCGTAGAGATGTTTCCGCCTGGTATATATCAACGTAATTATGATTTTCGGGTATATGTAATGAATGATAAAAATTATTAATAGCCTGCTGGTGGCTGCTCCCCCAATAACACTTTTGGACTTCACGTGGTATTTCGTCGCAGGCCAATAGATTTTTCTCCTCACCAGTAATAAACCACAGATTATTGTGATGAAGTTGCAGCAGGCCTTCTTCGCAATGGATCTCAAGAAATAGCGGCGAGTCGGTGGTGTGACAGTTAGTCGCGTAAAAAATCCCTCGAGCCCCGTTGGCTAATTGCATATTCGCCATCGCGGTGTCCTCGGCCTGGGTGGCATTGCTGAGAAAACTGCTCTCCACCACGCCTTTCACCGACTCGACTCCGCCAGCAAACCACTGCATTAAATCCAGCGTATGAATCGCCTGGTTGATGAGCAGGCTGCCGCCTTCGGTGGCGAAACGTCCGCGCCACGGGCTTTGCGCATAGTAATCTTGCGTTCGATTCCATGTCAGCACCGCTTTGATACTCAGCACTTTTCCGTAGATGTTCGCCTCCAGCAACGATTTGATCTTCTGGCTGCTCGGGTTCAGTCGGTTCTGATAACAGACACCAAGCTGGCTCGTTGCGTGCTTCAGCGCGGTTTTAATGTCTTTTACTTCACCTGGATTCAGCGCCACCGGCTTTTCCGTGAAGACGTGTTTTCCGGCGGCAAGGGCGGCAAGAATCACTTCTTTGTGCGCGACATGCGGCGTGCAGACGTGTACCACGTCAATTTCGGTATCACACAGCATTTCGCGGTAATCGGCGTAATAACGGCAAGCGTAACGCTCGGCCAATAAGTGACCCTTTGCGGAGTCTGTTTCGACAATTGCCCTAAGCCTGCAGGCCGGGTTCGATTGAATTGCCTCGACGTGTAAGGTGTGGATTGCTCCACACCCGACGACTGCGGCCTGTGTCGTCTTCATTGCTATTGCACTCCGTTTGCCAGCATTTGCGCGCGCACGCACAGTTCTGCGGCTTTGAAGGCATGCGCCTGAGTCATCGCATTTTCGGTGCGATTCAGGCAGTCAAGAATCAGTTCGCCGAAGAACGGAAAGCCCACATTTCCGGCAACCGGATAGCGGAATTCACCTTCTTTATTAACCAGATACACCACATCTTTTTCCTGGCGAGTGATGTCGACGTATTTGCGGATTTCGATATAGCCATCGGTGCCGAGCAGCGTCAGGCGTCCGTCGCCCCAGGTGCTGAGTCCTGCTGGTGTGAACCAGTCGCAGCGGAAATAGCCGCTAGCCCCGTTCTCGCCTTTGAGCATGGCATCGCCGAAATCTTCAAATTCAGGGTATTGCGGATGGGCGAAGTTGTTAGTTTGCGCGGCAACAACCTGTGCTTCGCTGTTGCCCGTATAAAACAGGAATTGTTCAATCTGATGGCTGCCAATATCACAAAGAATGCCACCGAAGCGTTTCTTAAAGTAGAACCAGTCCGGGCGGCCCGTTCCTTCACGGTGTGGCCCCATGCCCAGCGTCTGAATCACCCGACCAATCGCACCGTCGCGCACCAGTTGCCCGGCAAATACCGCACTTTCGACGTGAAGTCGTTCGCTGTAATACACCGCATATTTGCGTCCGGTTTCGGCGACTTTCGCTTTAGCCGCAGCCAGTTGTTCGAGGGTGGTCAGCGGTGCTTTATCGGTGAAATAGTCTTTTCCTGCATCCATCACTTTCAGGCCAAGCGCGCAACGTTCATCAGGAATCGCCGCTCCGGCAACCAGTTTGACGCCCGGATCGGCCAGTATCGCTTCAAGAGACGGCGCAATTTTCGCCTGCGGATATTGCTTAACAAACTGCTCGATTTTTTGTGGATCAGGATCGTAAACCCATTTCAGCGTCGCGCCCGCTTCAATCAGGCCATTGCACATGCCGTAGATATGGCCGTGATCGAGCGCGGCGGCGGCAAAAACAAAATCATCTGGCTGCACGACTGGCTGCGGTTTGCCTTTTGGCGCGTAATTCATACCGTCTTTAATGCTCATGTTTATGCCCCTTTATCCATATCTTTACCCAATGGAATCGCCTCTTCATTGGCGAAATTTTCCACTGAGGCGGATTTCTCGAAGAAGTGTGGTGCCATTTTCACTAAGCCGCCCGTCTGGTAGTACGGGTCGCTTGCGCTAATGGGCAGCGAAACAATGCTGCGAGTGATGGCTGATTTATAGATTGCAGTGATGAGTTCCAGCGAACGCTTACCTTGGGGGCCATCCACTAGCGGAGCGGTGCCTGTTTGCAACGCATGCAGGAAGTTTTCGATTTGCCCGGTATGCAGCGTCCAGGTCAGACGCGGCACAGTCTGGTAACTATCTTCAAGCTGATTTTCAAGCGAGGTATCGCGCGCGTCTATGGGGAAACCGTTGGGGGCAGCGATGCTGGCGAATTTATCCCACGGCGCAGAAATGCGCGCTTTTTCTCCCTGAATCACGATTTTCTGGTCTTCACCGTGGTGTAAAACCGATGCGGTAAGTTGCGTCAATGCGCCGCTGTCGTATTTGAAAATCGCAGCGCTGAGATCTTCGACTTCGGCGTTGTCATGGGAAACATTGGTGGTGATGGCGACCACTTCAGTCGGGAAACCCAACATCCACTGAATGGCGTCGATGTGATGCACGGCATGGTTTAGCGTGCAGCCGCCGCCTTCTTTTTCCCAGGTGCCACGCCACCACAGGTCGTAATAGGAGTGACCGCGCCACCAGAAGGAATCCACCTGCGCGTGGCAAATTTTGCCGATTTGGTCGCTTTCGAGCACTTTTTTCAAACGCCAGAAAGCATCGGTGAAGCGGTTTTGGGCGATAATCGACAGCGTTTTTCCGCTGGCCTCGGCTGCGGCAATCATCGCATCACATTCCTGGAGTGACGCGGCCATTGGCTTTTCGCACAACACATGTTTGCCTGCATTTAGCGCATCAATAGAAATAGCGGCGTGTACATACGGTGGGGTGCAGATATCAAATACATCAATGGAAGGATCATTAAGAATATCTTGATGGTTGCTGTAGATTTTGGCTTCCGTCAGCCCGTAATGTTTTTTCTTTTCTTCGGCTTTTTCTGGGTAGATATCAACCAGAGCGACAATCTGACAGCGGTCAGGAAATTCGAGATAACCCTGAATGTGATTGTGGGAAATATTACCGGTTCCAATAATAGCGATTCTTTGCATTGTGCTCTCACTTATACAAAAAAATAGGGTTTATTTTTATCAGGAATCATTTTTTGAGAGCATAGTTATGGTTTTTTTTGCACACAACCGCTATTTATGACAGGAATTGCACGGCATAAATAGTGCTGTTGTGATCGAAGAGAAATGCTTGTGATGAGAAAGAGTTAGTCATGAAAATAATGTCAAAATGCTAATGAGGCATCGATCACAAAATGACGGGTAAGCTGAAAATCAAAGAGATAGCCGGGCTGACAGGGCTTTCACCGAGCACGGTATCAAGGGTGCTGGCGGGTAAAAATAATGTTAGCCCGCAGGCAAAAGAAAAGGTTTTTTACCATGCTCGTTACATGGGTATTTTGCGGGATATTCCCGCCAGTCGTTTACTCATGAATTCATTATTAGTGTGTGCTCCGGCGGCGGCTTTTACGCCAAATGGCGATCGTTATTATTACGAAGTGATTCAGGGTGTTATTTCAGAAATATCGCATTACGATATTCACGTTAAAAAATGCTCGCTGGATATTAACGAAGCAGACACGACTTTATTTATGAAACATGTTAACGAAGACGATGTCGATGGTGTAATAATCATTGGGATTGATGATGAATCTTTGTATCGACTGGCCGCAGAAAGCGATAAACCTGTAGTGACAATTAATGCCAGAGATAAAAAGATGCGCCTTGATTGCGTCTCGCCAGATCACTCTTCCATTGGTTATAGCGCGGCAAAACACTTGCTAGAAAAAGGCCACCGCCAGGTACTGCTCTTTACCGATTTGCGACGTGAAACCATGATCCAGCGTCTCGAAGGGTTCAAGCGAGCCTGCCAGGATCACCACCTTGTATTTGATGAGTCGGAAAATTTGCTGGTTACGAAAGGTTATGGCGAACCAGAAGCGCGGGCGAATTTTATAAAATACCTCCAACAACGTTCAAAGCAACAGCTGCCTTCGGCCATATTATGTGGTGGGGGAGCCATTGCGCGTGCGGTGCTCGGCGAGCTGAAAAACCATCAGCTACAGGTGCCTGAAGATATTTCAGTCATGAGTTGCGCTTACTCACATGAAATGGACGAAATAAAATCGTTGGGATTAACCGCGGCTTTTCAGCCTTGCCGCGAACTCGGCAGTGAAGCGGTTTGTATCCTGCAAAGTCGCTTAACGCGCAACATCAGCTCCCGGTTTAATTTATTGCTCCAGGGTTCCATTGAGTTGGGGAATTCCGTGGCAGATGTGAACTGGCGACGCCGGGAATTGTATCAAACGCATTCAATTCCCTGATTCTGCTATGGGATTAATGGCTTTTACTGATAATTCCGCCATTTTGTCATAAATTTCTTATTATCGGTGTTTTCGAGTGGCGAGCCTCCCAAGGCCTCGTTAATCTGAGAACAGTTTCATTGGTTATTGAATAAAGAAAAGAGAGTGAATATGGATGAGTCACAAGTCCGCGTAGCAATCGCGGGTGCGGGTGGTCGCATGGGGCGACAACTGATTCAGGCAGCTTTGCAACTGGATGGCGTAAAACTGGGTGCAGCGCTTGAGCGCACGGGTTCATCCTTAGTGGGGAGCGATGCAGGCGAACTCGCTGGCGTGGGAAAAACTGGCGTGATCGTTAGCGATAGCCTGGACGCGGTGGTGAACGATTTCGATGTGTTTATCGATTTCACACGCCCGGAAGGTACGCTCAATCATTTGGCTTTCTGCCGCCAGCACGGCAAGGGCATGGTTATTGGTACGACGGGTTTTGATGATGCGGGCAAGCAGGCGATTACAGATGCGTCGAGCGAAGTACCGATTGTTTTTGCGGCCAACTTTAGCGTCGGCGTGAATGTGATGCTTAAGCTGCTGGAGAAAGCGGCCAAAGTGATGGGGGATTATACCGACATCGAAATCATCGAAGCGCATCACCGTCATAAAGTCGATGCGCCATCAGGCACGGCATTAGCCATGGGCGAAGCCATCGCTAATGCGATGGACAAAGATTTGAAAGAGTGCGCCGTTTACTCTCGTGAAGGGTACACCGGCGAGCGCGTTCCAGGCACTATTGGCTTTGCCACCGTGCGTGCGGGCGACATTATTGGTGAACATACGGCGATGTTTGCGGACATCGGCGAGCGTATTGAAATCAGCCATAAAGCCTCCAGTCGTATGACTTTTGCAAATGGGGCAGTTCGTTCTTCATTGTGGTTGAAGTCTAAGAAAAATGGCCTTTACGATATGCGTGATGTGCTTGATCTCAACAATTTATAAGCGTTATTACCCATCGTGATGTGGTTATTGCAATCATAAGTGTTTGATTGGCAGGGCAGTATTTTATTGCCCTTTTTTATTTGTTTTGTTTTGAGGGTTTTTCCTTTCCATTTCTTTGAAATTACCATAACCACATCTTATCCTGCTTGTAATCGTTGCTTTGTTGTTAATTTTGACCGTTTGGTCCACTTTTCATGGTTATGATAGACAGTATCCCATTCATCCTGGTCCGCAATCGGTTACGCATCCTGAGTTAGCTGTTGATTTCAACGGTCAATTCCTCTTTTACCCATCAGAGTGCTAAAAAACACATAAAAAGTTGCGCTTATGGTAGACTTTTCCCCGGCCTCTCACTAGAATGCCGCCGTTTGTCAAAAATCCAAATGACAGGCTGTTTTGCATTGATTCCTGAATTCGTTTTGAATTAATATGCAAATAAATTGACTGTTTATTCCCTGGAGGGCGTTTTGATTAAGTCAGCAATATTGGTTCTGGAAGACGGAACCCAATTCCACGGTCGGGCCATTGGGGCATCGGGTTCGGCCATTGGGGAAGTCGTTTTCAACACCTCTTTGACCGGTTATCAAGAAATCCTCACTGATCCTTCCTACTCCCGCCAGATTGTCACTCTTACTTATCCTCATATCGGAAATGTCGGCACCAATGCTGCTGACGAAGAATCCTCCCAGGTACATGCGCAAGGCCTCGTTATCCGTGACCTACCACTGATTGCCAGCAACTACCGCAATACCGAAGACCTTTCTTCCTACCTGAAGCGCCATAACATTGTGGCCATCGCCGATATTGATACCCGTAAGCTGACACGTATTCTGCGCGAGAAAGGTGCACAGAACGGCTGCATCATCGCCGGTGATAACCTTGACGCCGCTCTGGCGCTGGAAAAAGCGAAAGCCTTCCCAGGCCTTAACGGCATGGATCTGGCGAAAGAAGTGACCACTCAGGAAGCGTACTCCTGGCAGCAGGGGAGCTGGACGCTGGAAGGCGAATTGCCAGAAGCGGCCAAAGAAGAAGATTTACCTTTCCATGTCGTGGCCTACGATTACGGCGTGAAGCGCAACATTCTGCGCATGTTGGTTGACCGCGGCTGCCGCCTGACGGTGGTTCCTGCACAAACATCTGCTGAAGATGTGTTGAAGTTAAATCCAGACGGCATCTTCTTATCTAACGGCCCAGGTGACCCGGCGCCGTGTGACTACGCCATTAGCGCCATCAAATCCTTCCTGGAAACCGACGTTCCGGTATTTGGTATCTGCTTAGGCCACCAGTTGCTGGCTCTGGCGAGCGGCGCGAAAACTGTGAAGATGAAGTTCGGTCACCACGGTGGCAACCACCCGGTTAAAGATTTAGACCGTGATTGCGTGATGATTACCGCACAGAACCACGGTTTTGCGGTGGATGAAGCGTCGATGCCTGCCAACCTGCGCGTCACGCACAAGTCACTATTCGACGGCACGCTGCAAGGTATTCATCGCACAGATAAAGCCGCATTCAGCTTCCAGGGGCACCCGGAAGCAAGCCCAGGCCCGCACGATGCGGCGCCACTGTTTGACCACTTTATCGAATTGATTAAGCACTACCGTTCTACCGCCACTCTTAACAGCAAGTAAGTATCAGGAGCTAATTAAAATGCCAAAACGTACAGATATAAAAAGCATCCTGATCCTCGGCGCTGGCCCAATTGTTATCGGCCAGGCGTGCGAGTTTGACTACTCTGGTGCTCAGGCGTGTAAAGCGCTGCGTGAAGAGGGTTATCGTGTTGTGCTGGTGAACTCCAACCCGGCAACCATCATGACCGACCCGGAAATGGCCGATGCGACTTACATTGAGCCGATTCACTGGGAAGTGGTTCGCAAAATCATTGAGAAAGAGCGTCCGGATGCGGTGCTGCCAACCATGGGCGGCCAGACTGCGCTGAACTGTGCGCTGGAGCTGGAACGTCAGGGCGTGCTGGCTGAGTTTGGCGTCACCATGATTGGTGCAACGGCAGACGCGATTGATAAAGCCGAAGACCGCCGCCGTTTCGACGTGGCGATGAAAAAAATCGGCCTTGATACTGCGCGTTCTGGCATTGCTCACAATATGGAAGAAGCGCTGGCGGTTGCCGCTGACGTCGGTTATCCGTGCATCATCCGCCCATCATTTACTATGGGCGGCACCGGCGGCGGTATCGCTTACAACCGTGAAGAATTCGAAGAAATCTGCGAGCGTGGTCTGGATCTTTCGCCAACCAAAGAGCTGCTGATTGACGAATCTCTGATTGGCTGGAAAGAGTACGAAATGGAAGTTGTGCGTGATAAAAACGACAACTGCATCATCGTCTGCTCTATTGAAAACCTTGACCCGATGGGTATTCATACCGGTGATTCCATCACCGTAGCGCCAGCGCAAACGCTGACCGACAAAGAATACCAAATCATGCGTAACGCCTCGATGGCGGTGCTGCGTGAAATCGGCGTGGAAACCGGCGGCTCTAACGTGCAGTTCTCGGTTAACCCGAAAACAGGCCGTTTGATTGTTATCGAGATGAACCCGCGTGTATCGCGCTCTTCTGCACTGGCTTCTAAAGCAACCGGCTTCCCGATTGCGAAAGTCGCGGCGAAACTGGCGGTCGGGTACACCCTCGATGAGCTGATGAACGACATCACCGGCGGCAAAACGCCTGCGTCGTTCGAGCCGTCCATCGACTACGTTGTGACAAAAATTCCACGCTTTAACTTCGAGAAATTCGTGGGTGCCAACGACCGCCTGACGACGCAGATGAAATCTGTCGGTGAGGTTATGGCGATTGGCCGCACGCAGCAGGAATCGCTGCAAAAAGCATTGCGCGGCCTGGAAGTGGGCGCGACCGGTTTTGACCCGAAAGTGAGCCTGGATGACCCGGAAGCACTGACCAAAATTCGTCGCGAACTGAAAGACGCAGGCGCCGAGCGTATCTGGTATGTGGCTGATGCCTTCCGCGCTGGCCTGTCTGTTGATGGCGTGTTCAACCTGACCAACATCGACCGCTGGTTCCTGGTGCAGATTGAAGAGCTGGTTCGTCTGGAAGAGAAAGTTGAAGAAGTCGGTATCACCGGCCTGGACTACGACTTCCTGCGCATGCTCAAGCGTAAAGGTTTTGCGGATGCGCGCCTGGCGAAACTGGCTGGCGTGCGTGAGTCAGAAATTCGCAAACTGCGCGAACAATATAAGCTGCATCCGGTTTATAAGCGTGTTGATACCTGTGCGGCAGAGTTCTCAACCGACACCGCGTACATGTACTCCACTTATGAAGATGAGTGTGAAGCCAACCCGAACAACGACCGTGACAAAATCATGGTGTTGGGCGGTGGCCCGAACCGTATCGGCCAGGGTATCGAATTTGACTACTGCTGCGTACATGCATCACTGGCATTGCGTGAAGACGGTTACGAAACCATCATGGTTAACTGTAACCCGGAAACGGTTTCTACCGACTACGACACTTCCGACCGCCTGTACTTCGAGCCGGTTACGCTGGAAGACGTGCTGGAAATCGTCCGTGTTGAGAAGCCAAAAGGCGTCATCGTGCAGTACGGCGGCCAGACTCCGCTGAAACTGGCGCGTGAACTCGAAGCCGCTGGCGTACCGATTATCGGCACCAGCCCGGATGCCATTGACCGTGCAGAAGACCGCGAACGTTTCCAGCACGCCGTTGACCGCCTGAAGCTGAAACAACCGGCTAACGCCACCGTTACCGCCATTGAAATGGCTGTAGAGAAAGCGGCACAGATTGGCTACCCGCTGGTGGTTCGTCCATCCTACGTTCTGGGTGGCCGCGCGATGGAAATCGTTTATGACGAAGTCGATTTGCGCCGTTACTTCCAGACTGCGGTCAGCGTTTCTAACGATGCGCCAGTGCTGCTCGACCGCTTCCTCGACGATGCGGTAGAAGTGGATGTTGACGCCATTTGCGACGGTGAAACCGTGCTGATTGGCGGCATCATGGAGCACATCGAACAGGCAGGCGTTCACTCCGGTGACTCCGCATGTTCTCTGCCAGCGTACACGCTGAGCCAGGAAATCCAGGATGTGATGCGCCAACAGGTGCAGAAACTGGCTTTCGAGCTGCAAGTTCGCGGCCTGATGAACGTGCAGTTTGCAGTGAAAGATAACGAAGTCTACCTGATTGAAGTGAACCCGCGTGCTGCGCGTACCGTACCGTTTGTCTCTAAAGCAACCGGCATGGCGCTGGCGAAAGTGGCGGCACGTGTGATGGTTGGTCAGACGCTGGTTCAGCAAGGTATGACCAAAGAAATTATTCCACCGTATTACTCGGTGAAAGAAGTGGTTCTGCCGTTCAACAAGTTCCCAGGCGTTGACCCACTGTTAGGGCCAGAAATGCGCTCTACCGGTGAAGTGATGGGCGTGGGTCGCACTTTCGCAGAAGCGTTCTCCAAAGCAATGCTGGGTAGCCAGTCCACCATGCGTAAACCGGGCCGTGCGCTGCTGTCTGTTCGCGAAGGCGACAAAAAGCGTGTGGTTGATCTGGCAGCGAAACTGCTGAAACAGGGTTTTGACCTGGATGCGACTCACGGTACAGCGGTTGTGCTGGGTGAAGCAGGCATTAACCCACGTCTGGTGAACAAGGTGCATGAAGGTCGTCCGCACATTCAGGATCGTATCAAGAATGGCGAATACACCTACATCATCAACACCACAGCGGGTCGCCAGGCGATTGAGGATTCTAAGCTCATCCGCCGCAGTGCACTGCAATATAAAGTGCACTACGACACCACGCTGAATGGTGGTTTTGCGACAGCGATGGCATTAAATGCTGATGCGACTGAGAAAGTGATTTCTGTTCAGGAAATGCACGCGCAAATCACCAAGTAATCGCTGCTCGATACTTTTAAAACCCGCTTCGCGCGGGTTTTTTTTCGTCTGATGATTATGGTGGGCGACCTTCAGAGTGTTCTGTATTTGCCAGCGGGGCCGGAAATTCCTGCTAAAGTTTTTAGTCTGAAGATGAGAAATGACTATAAACAGGGAGAACTACATGCAAAACAAAATTCTGCTGGCGTCCATATTCGCTGCTGCAACGCTGATGACTGTTACAGGCTGTTCGTCTAATCAGGCGGTAAAAACTAGCGATGGCAAAACGATTGTGACCGACGGCAAGCCGCAGGTAGATGACGACACGGGCCTGGTTTCTTACAAAAATGCTGAAACGGGCAAGACCGAGCAGATCAACCGTGACCAGGTTAAATCTATGGGCGAACTGGATAACTAATTCAGGTTTTCCCACTTAGCCCATCAAGAATTATGACTATTAGCCTGTTGAATTACTGACTACACTCTTTGAGAAAAGAGAGCAGTAACACAACAGGTTAATTGATGATCTTAATTATTTATGCGCACCCCTATCCGCAACACTCTCACGCCAACAAGAAAATGCTCGAACAAGCATCACTTCTACCCGATGTAGAAGTGCGCTCCCTCTATGAGCTTTACCCCGATTTCAATATTGATATTGCCGCCGAACAGCAGGCTTTAAACCGCGCTGATTTGGTTATCTGGCAGCATCCTATGCAGTGGTACAGCATGCCGCCATTGATGAAACTGTGGATAGACAAAGTGCTGGCTCACGGCTGGGCGTATGGTCACGGTGGAACCGCGCTGCGCGGAAAACAGGTGATGTGGGCGGTGACGACCGGCGGTGGCGATCACCACTTTGACCTCGGTGACCATCCCGGTTTTGATGTGCTCGGGCAGCCGTTACAAGCGACAGCACTTTACTGCGGCATGAACTGGATACCGCACTTCACCATCCATTTCACGTTTGTCTGCGACGAAAATACCCTCGAGGTACAAGCCGAAATGTATAAACAACGCTTGCTCGACTGGCAGGAGGCAAACCATGGATAGCCACAGCATGATTCAGGCGCTGATTTACCTCGGCTCTGCCGCGATAATCGTACCGATTGCGGTGCGCCTTGGCTTGGGGTCAGTGCTGGGCTACCTGATTGCCGGCTGCATTATTGGCCCGTGGGGTCTACGACTGGTCACAGATGCCGAGACTATTTTGCATTTTGCGGAAATAGGCGTGGTGCTGATGCTGTTCGTCATTGGCCTCGAACTTGACCCGCGACGTTTATGGACGCTACGAGCATCGGTGTTTGGCGGCGGCGCACTGCAAATGGTCGCGTGTGGACTGTTGCTTGGTTTGTTCTGCATGTTCTTAGGCTTGCGCTGGCAAGTTGCCGCGTTAATCGGCCTGACGCTGGCGCTCTCTTCCACCGCGATTGCCATGCAGGCGATGAACGAGCGCAACCTGACACTTTCGCAAATGGGTCGCAGTGCCTTTGCGGTGCTGTTATTCCAGGATATCGCGGCGATCCCATTAGTGGCGATGATTCCCCTGCTTGCCACGAGTGGCGCGACCACCACCTTTGCCGCGTTCTCCATTTCGGCGCTGAAAGTGGTTGGGGCTTTGGCGATTGTGGTATTGCTTGGGCGCTATGTAACACGCCCGCTGCTGCGATTTGTTGCACGGTCTGGCCTGCGTGAAGTGTTCAGCGCCATGGCTTTGTTTATGGTGTTTGGGTTTGGTTTGTTGCTCGAGGAAGCCGGACTTTCGATGGCGATGGGGGCGTTTCTGGCGGGCGTTTTACTGGCGAGTTCTGAATATCGTCACGCGCTGGAAAGCGATATCGAACCCTTTAAGGGTTTGCTGCTGGGGCTGTTTTTCATCGGCGTGGGGATGTCGATAGACTTCGGCACGCTGCTGGAAAACCCGCTGCGAATTATCGCGCTATTGTTGGGTTTCCTGGCGATTAAAATCATCACGCTATGGATTGTGGCAAAAACCCTCAAGGTGCCGCGCAAACAGCGGCGCTGGTTTGCCGTTCTGCTCGGGCAGGGCAGTGAATTCGCCTTTGTGATTTTTGGCACCGCGCGCATGGCGCAGGTGCTGGACGACAGCTGGGCGAAATCGCTGACGCTGGCGGTTGCGCTCTCTATGGCGGCCACGCCACTGTTGTTGGTGTTGCTCAATCGACTGGAAAAATCAGGCAAAGAGCAGGCGCGTGAAGCCGACGAAATCGACGAAGAGCAGCCGCGAGTAATCATTGCCGGTTTCGGGCGGTTCGGGCAAATCGCCGGACGTTTATTGCTGACCAGCGGGGTGAAAATGGTGGTACTTGATCACGACCCTGACCACATTGAAACGCTGCGCAAATTCGGCACCAAAGTGTTTTATGGTGACGCGACGCGCGTGGATTTGCTGGAGTCTGCAGGTGCTGCAAAAGCGGAAGTGCTGATCAATGCCATCGACGACCCTGATGCCAATATGCAGTTAGCCGAACTGGTGCAGGAGCATTTCCCACATTTGAAAGTCATTGCCCGGGCGCGTGACCTTGACCACTTTATTCGTCTGCGCCAGCTTGGGGTTGATCAACCTGAACGTGAGACGTTTGAAGGGGCGTTGAAAGTAGGGCGCAGAGCGCTGGAAGGTTTGGGTGTGGGGAGTTATGAAGCTCGGGAACGCGCCGATCATTTCCGCCGATTCAATATGCAAATGGTCGAAGAGATGGTTCCGGCGCCAGACTGGTCCGCACGTGCCGATGTGCTTAAACGCACCAGCGCAATGCTGACGGAGGTGATCAACGAAGACCGTTCGCATCTGAATGTGATTCAACGCCACGGCTGGCAGGGAACGGAAGAGGGGATTCATTCGGGGAAACTCGCGGATGAACCGCCGGTGAAGCCGGAATAACGAAAAAGCTCCCTTTCGTAGGTCGTACAGGGAGCGTCATCCGACACAAATAGCGAAAATGGTGGATGACGCCTGCGGCTTATCCACCCTACAAAATCAGCTCAATGCCACTTTAATCCCGAGCGCTATCAACATCCCACCCAGCAATTTATCGACGATCTTCTGCGCTTTGGCCAGGCCGCGACGCACCGGCTCGCTTTGAATCAGCACCACTAATAGCGGCCACCAGACGACCGACAGCATCAGGATGACACCTGCGTACCAGAGTTTTTCCATAGTGCCTGAGTTCACGCTTAAAACCTGAGTGAAAACGGAAAGGAAAAAGAGTGTGGCTTTCGGGTTTAACAGATTGCACAAATAGCCTTGTAAGAAGGCTTTCTTGAGCGTGGTTTGCTGGCGTTCAACCTGGCTGACATCCATTTTACTGCCGCCACGTGCCAACAAAGCATTAAGGCCGACCCAGATTAGATATGCCGCACCCGCATATTTCAATAAACCGAACAGCCATGGTGTAGTGGTGATAAGTACCGCAAGCCCTGCAACACAATAAGCCATGTGAGTCGCAACGCCGCTAATGACGCCAAGCGACGTCATCATCGCCGCCATACGCGGGTAGCGGGCTGCATTCTTAATGACCAGAAAGAAATCAGGCCCAGGAGAAAGCATCCCCAACGTGGCGATGGTGGCGACAAACAGCGTGGTTTCTAACATGGTTTTATCCGGTACAGACGAAGAAACGTGAACTATACCCCAGCTATTGCATAAACTTATAGTAGGCGCGGAAGTGCAGTGAATAATTTTTTACGCCAGCTTTTAGATGACTTCTGGCGCTTTTACGCTAACTCATTGTTCCTGCTGTATCACAAAGCAATACATAATGGGTTTACACTCGCAGAACAAAAATATTCTCGCGGACACGCATGCGGACAGTCGACGAAAGAATGCGCTTTCCGTATAGTGGCGGCAATTTTTTCACCACCCTTGGGTTAATAGAATGATCAGTCTGATTGCTGCATTAGCGGTAGATCGTGTAATTGGCATGGAAAACGCCATGCCCTGGGATATTCCTGCCGATCTGGCCTGGTTTAAACGTACTACGCTGAATAAACCTGTCGTTATGGGGCGTTTGACCTGGGAATCTATCGGTCGTCCGCTGCCGGGTCGCAAGAACATCGTGATTAGCAGCAAACCGGGTACCGACGATCGCGTTGAGTGGGTTTCATCCGTTGAAGATGCGATCAAAGCCTGTGGCGATGCGGAAGAGATTATGGTGATTGGCGGCGGGCGTGTGTACGAACAGTTCCTGCCTAAAGCCCAGCGCCTGTATCTGACGCACATCGACGCGGAAGTGGAAGGTGACACGCACTTCCCGGATTACGACCCGGACGAGTGGCAGTCAACGTTCAGCGAATTCCATGACGCTGACGAGAATAACTCTCACGGTTACTGTTTTGAGGTTCTGGAGCGTCGATAAGACGTGCTGGAATGCTTAAAAAAGCACTGGGTTGATGAAAATCCCCAGTGCTTTTTTTTAGCCGATATTCGATTTGGTTGAATCAAACGGAAATGCAAAACAATTGCTGAGAAGGAATTAACTTAGCTCCGCAGGCGGTTTTCATATCTTGTACAGCGACACTAACCCCGCAATAAGCCATTTGTGGTGTACCCGCCACGATAGGGAATTTGCCTTCACATAAAGGACATGTGACCATATGTCCGACACCTGCAACAGGAAGTCCCTGCCAGGTAATTCCAGAAAATCCCTCTAATACAGTTCCACCGTGACTAGTTTTGTCACCTTTTAGAATTATCGGTATTCCGGGCATAATATTACTCCTCTGTAATTATCAACGGCATGCTGTGGCGAGTTTGTTATCCTGGACTTTTATAGTTGCTGTTTTTGCTTCTTGCTCGTTTGATACAGTGGTGATGGTGAATGTTTTGCTGAACTGAAGTCCCGGGCATTGAGTGCCTGATGTGAAACCTTCAATTGTAAAACTCTCAGTCCCGATTTTATTAGGCGTACCAGATATTTTAATGTTCCAGTTTGATTCTGGATTATAAGTATTTAACACCAAACCATTTCGTAGGGCAGCGGTCTGGTAATGTGGTTTATAACCCTTTACCCATAAACTAGAAATATTTGAACCAGAATTTTTTATTTCTGCGGTGTATGGTTGCCCCACAATTGCATGAGATAGTTTGTCCGGAGTGAATGTTAATTCATTATCGCTCACAAATGAGCAACATCCATATAAGGTTAAAACTAAGGGGAGCAGATATAATTTATTCATCATGATTTATGGTATTTTGTTAAATACCACTCCTCCATATATGTAAGAACAGAATTTTTTGAATGGTAGTGTTTTGGCTATAGAGTAAGAACTCATGTTTTTAGATTGTCCCCAAGAGAAAAGTTTAACATCAACCAATTCATTATCTGACGTATGTTCATCGGCTGGTTGCTGTGTATTCACAACAGTCACTTTACCATCCCAAACTATCCAGTGAGTTGGATATTGGCTATCAATGCCTTTAAGCATGCCATGATGGATCAACACAGCCACATGGTTAGTTTCGCCAACGTAGTGACTTAATTTTGCAACCATATTTTTTGGCCAGTGGAAAAGAGACATGTCATGAAAAATTACATCTGAGCCAACTGCTTTAACCCATTTTATAATACCCTCAGGCATGGTTAATCCACTCAATTCATTGTCAGGATTGTCATAATCTAAAAAAATATTTTCATCATCTCTTAAACTCGCCATAGATATCCAATCAATGGCGGGGACCCTGGTATCCCCCATACTTTCTGTATAATTGGTAGGATGGCATACACCTTTGGATGGAGTGATTGTTAGTTTACCTAAACTTGCTTCACCATTGTTCCACAGATCCTTTATATATTGGCTATATAGATCAGGACGATCTTTTAGCAAGGTATAAAAAAATGCTGCTGGACCGCAAATACTTGCATTTCCTTGGTCAGGAAATTGATAGTGCATAAAATCTACTGGTGATGGTTGAAACTTCAATCGTGCCGCCAGTTGCCGCTCTATTTTACTTTTCTCAAAGGGATCATTGGGGTCACCCACTGGAAACTGTGAATCAATAAAGATGCGATGACTGGAAATATTACAGATTTTATCGTAGTTTTTGCCCTGAGTCGTTTCACCTTTGCTGAATTTTTTATTCAGCACCGTCCAGTCGTGACTACTTCCTGAGTCGGAGAAAGATTTAATATAAATTTTATCCGTACAAACACCTGCACAATAGATATCGCAATAGGTAACAGGGAGTTCGGATGAGGAGCCTGTATAGTTCATACAGTGTAGCGAGGATTCACCTGATTGAGAAAATTTTGTTTCAGGTTCGGAGGAAATGACGTTATCGCGATCTGATGTATGACAAAGTTTAATAATATAGCTGTATCGACTGAAATCGATAGCGGAGCAGTCATCAATACCGACAGCTTTTACGGAGAATTTAGCATATATATTCATAGACTATAAAATGTCCTTTTGGTTGTTATCAAGTACCACATCAATATGTATATTTTCCATTTCCTCAGCCTGAAACACTTCAGTATATCCCTGTTTGTCTGTGGTGCCGTTGGTGGTACTGCCGTCCTTAAGAAATGCGATATATTTTTTTGTGATGAATGGTTTTTGCTCATCATCAGTAAGCTTGAAGCGTAACTGATAAGGTTCATTTTCATCTTTGTCGTCAGCGTTATCCTGGGGCGGAGGAATGTCAGAGTTCGGGTTGTTATTTTCTGGTGGCTGGGATTCTGGCTCTTCAGTACTCTTTGAAAATGCAGACTGATTTATCTCTGAATCTGCAAAACTTTGTCCTGCGTTGTTGATTTTAGCCAGAACATTCGCAGTTGGAGGTGTGATTTTGACTATGCCACGCAGATTAATAACGGGGGCGTCAATGGTTATCCCCGAGCCATCTATGCTGATCCTCCCCATCGGCCCCTGAATATCAATTTTTTCATTACCTTTCAGAATTATTTTTTTTGCCTGAGTGGTATTTTCCTTTCCGGTTAAAATAGTTTCTTTACCTTCAGTTAACCGCGAGTAGTCGCCTGCAATTTCATTATGAAAGTTGGCATGGGAATATTCCTCGCGATGTGTCTTTACATCCAGATGCCAGCCACCTTTGATCGTTGTATGCCGATCTCTTTCTACGACGATAGTATCGTCGCGCCCTACAGATAGTCGCTGATCGTTACCAATACATTTTTCTCTGTCATGCTGAACATTGTAAAACTGATCGTTCAGCACCACAGTCTGCATGTCCTTCTGGGCATGCATCGACAGCAGTTCCTGGCCGGTCTGATCGTCAAACATTAATTCGTTGTAGCCACTGCCCTTATACGTCTGCGAGCGTATCGCCATCTGGGTTTTGGTTCCCGGCAGGTCGCCCGGGGAGCGGTTAGCGGCGTGGTAGGTGCGCCCGGTAATGATTGGCTGGTCCGGGTCGCCATTGAGGAAATCGACAATCACTTCCTGGCCGACGCGCGGGATGGCGATGTTGCCGAAGCCGGTGCCTGCCCACGCCTGGGAGACGCGCACCCAGCACGAGCTTTCTTCGTTGCTTTTGTTATAGCGGTCCCAGGCAAATTTCACCGTCACGCGCCCGTGTTCGTCGCAGTAGATTTCTTCCCCGGCCGGACCGGTGACAATGCCGATTTGCGGGCCGTCCACCAGCGGTTTCGGTAGCGGCGCCGGGCGCCAGGTTTGCGTGGCCGGGATAACATGGAAGCGGTTGGTGAGCGTGGTGCCCTGGCCGGCGCTGCCGATATGCGCCTGTGGCTGGCTGCCGGTCATCTCGCTCGACACCACCTGCCACGGGCTGTTTAAATCCTCGCGCGGATGGTCAGTGAGGGTGAACCAGCGCCCCGGCTGGAGCTGGGGGCAATTACTGGTGCCACTGGCAAAATCGACGTTATTGCGCCAGCCGTCCATCTGATATTTCGCAAAATCCGCCCCGTGCTGTTCATCCTTAAAACGCCCCGGATAGTCAAAAATTTCATAGTCCGGGCGTTGATACGACAGGTCTGCGCCTTCTTCTTGGTACTGCGCCTGCCAGCCGGGCGCGGTGAAGGTGTAATCCTTCATGGTGACTTTCGCCGGGCGGATTTGCGCGCTGCGGCAAAAGGTGTTGATGCAGTAGGTGGACGATTCAGAGGCGGCATTCGGGTTATAGGGGAACGCCCCGAGGCCGCGCAGGTTGCAGCGGTCATCGGTGAAAGTCAGTTTCTGGTCGCTGTCATCGAGATATTCATCCTCGAAGAAAAAAATGCCTTCTTCGGCGGCGAGACGGGCGATGAAATCGTAATCCGACTCCATAAACTGCACGCAGAATTCGCGCGCCGGATGCGGGCGGCGAAACAGCGCGTCATGCGTGCGGATACGCATTTCTTTCAGCAACTTTGCGAAGATGTACTGGATGTCGTAGTTCTGAAAACTGCGGCAGTTCTGCCGCTGTGAACTGCGCCAGAACTCCGGGCGTACCGTCATGCGGTAGAGCGTCTGGTGCTTGCCACTGTCACCCTGTTCGCAGAAGGTGACAATACCCCGCACCCGGCGCTTAATCACGTCACCCTGCCAGATGGTGAGCAACGCGTATTCGTCGAGAATGGCTTTAAAGCCAATCGCCGGGTCATTGCAGGCCACGGTGATATCCAGAGTGAATAGCGAAGAGAGAGACTGCTTTAATTTAAAGCCCACCACCGCAAAGGTGTCCGCCGGAGTGCGCCCCGCGGTGAAGGTAAAGCGGGTGCCGTCAGTGGCCATGATGTTATTCCCTCAACAAATTGATGAATCATTGATATGAATCGATAAATTTTTTCGATTCATAAGTCAGATAAATATAATTAAATCAATGCGATAGAATAGTGAAAATAAACTGAACGAAGGGAAGTAACAGTGATCGATATCACATGCAGGAAGTAGTAAAACAGACAGATTCTATGCGGAATAGTACTGGCATTTATTCAGTTGGAGAGACGAATAAACACCAGTTAGTAAAACCAGATATGAAATTAAGAGAGTTTTATGAAGCGATAGCCGTTTCACCATCACCGACATCTTTCCGGCGATTGGATGGCTGAACGAAGGTCGTTTTGTCTTCCCAGCGCAAGCAAGTTAGCTCACCACCCCAGCAGCAGCCGGTATCAAGCCCGTATATACCCTCTGGCGTGCCTTTGCCTTCCAGCGATGCCCAGTGCCCGAAGATAACGGAATACTCAGCAGTGACAGGACCAGAGATGGCAAACCACGGTTTCAGTGGTGCAGGTGCGCTTTCTGGCGTGTCTTTGCAGTACATATCCAACTGGCCATTCGGGAAGCAATAACGCATGCGGGTTAGCGAGTTGGTAATGAAACGCAGACGGGCTAATCCTGAAAGTTCCGGTGACCAGTTGTTTGGCATATCGCCATACATTGCGTCGAGGAAAAGCGGATAGCTGTCGCTGGATAGCACGGCTTCGACATCACGCGCACAGGCCATGGCGGTATTTAAATCCCACTGCGGCGTAATTCCGGCGTGAGCCATCACCAGTTTTTTCTCTTCATCAACCTGAATCAGAGGCTGGCGGCGCAACCAGTTAAGCAGTTCGTCGGCATCTGGCGCTTCCAGCAATTGGGAAACGCGATCTTTCGGTTTATTACGGCTGATACCGGCATAAACCGCCAGAAGATGGAGATCGTGATTACCGAGAACAATTCGCACGCTATCACCCAGTCCACGCACGTAACGCAGGACTTCAAGCGAGCCAGGCCCACGCGCGACGAGATCGCCCGTAAGCCATAAAATATCTTTGCCAGGCGTAAACTCGACCTGTTGCAGCAGGGCTACCAGTTCATCGTAACAGCCGTGAACGTCGCCAATCAGGTATGTAGACATCGTATCAATGAATGAAGGCTGGAATAGCCAGACGGAATACGGGAATAGCGACACGGAAGGCATCGCCCTGAGAGTCGACCATTTCGTAATGGCCTTGCATGGTGCCAAGCGGTGTTTCAAGCACGGCACCGCTTGTGTAGCTGTATTCGTTGCCCGGTTCAATATGCGGTTGGACGCCAATCACGCCCTCGCCCTGAACTTCAGTTTCATGGCCGTTGCCGTTGGTGATAAGCCAGTAACGGCCAAGCAACTGAACCGGTGTTCGCCCCAGGTTACGAATGGTGACGGTATAAGCAAAGACGAAACGTTCGTTCTCAGGTGAGGACTGCGATTCGATATAAACGCTTTGTACCTGAATGCATACGCGGGGCGAATTCAACATCGTTAACTCTCCTTCGGCTGCTGCTGTGGGTGCTCAGCCAAATAGTTTGCCAGTTGGCAATACTGTGCGACTGAGATGTTCTCAGCACGCAGGGTTGCATCGATTCCCAGCTCCGCCATCACTTCAGGACTGAATAGATGACCAAGGCTATTACGAATCGTCTTGCGGCGTTTATTAAATGCTTCAGTGGTGATGCGGCTTAACACGCGCAGCTCTTTCACTGGGTTTGGTATTACTGCATGTGGAACCAGGCGCACAACGGCTGAATCAACCTTTGGTGCAGGGGTGAAGGCCGTTGGTGGCACTTCAAGCACTGGGATCACGTTGCAATAATATTGCGCCATAACCGATAAGCGACCATACGCTTTACAGTTCGGGCCAGCAACTAAACGGTTTACCACCTCTTTTTGCAGCATAAAGTGCATGTCTGCAATGGCATCAGTATAGCTAAAGAGATGGAACATCAATGGCGTGGAGATGTTATACGGCAGGTTGCCAAATACGCGCAACGGCTGACCGATTTTTTGCGACAGCTCTCCAAAATCCATGGTCATGGCATCTTGCTGATAAATAGTCAGCTTCGGAGCCAGGAACGGATGCGTTTGCAGGCGTGCTGCAAGGTCGCGGTCCAGTTCGATGACGGTCATTTCATCCAGGCGTTCACCCACAGGCTCGGTTAATGCGCCGAGGCCGGGGCCGATTTCAACCATCGCCTGGCCTTTTTGCGGGTTAATTGCAGAGACAATACTGTCGATAACGAACTGGTCATTAAGGAAGTTTTGTCCAAAACGTTTACGGGCTAAATGGCCCTGGTGGACACGAGTATTCATTGAGTATTAACAATCATTTTGATGGCGAGATTAAGCGCCGTAATAAAACTGCCGACCTCGGCTTTCCCCTGACCGGCTAGTTCTAGCGCGGTTCCATGGTCAACCGAAGTGCGGATAAAAGGTAAGCCTAGCGTGATATTCACCGCGCGACCAAAGCCCTGGTATTTGAGTACCGGCAAACCTTGATCGTGGTACATCGCCAGTACTGCGTCGGCATTATCGAGATATTTAGGCTGGAATAGCGTATCTGCCGGAAGCGGCCCAGAGAGTTTCATCCCTTTAGCGCGCATTTCATTCAGTACTGGAATGATGGTATCAATTTCTTCCGTACCCATGTGGCCGCCTTCCCCGGCATGGGGGTTAAGGCCACAAACCAACACGTGAGGCTCGGCGATACCAAACTTGGTTTGCAGGTCATGATACAGGATGGTGATTATCTGGCGTAATAAATCTGGCGTTATTGCATCAGAAATCGCTTTCAGTGGCAGATGCGTGGTCGCAAGTGCCACACGCAATTCTTCCGTTGCCAGCATCATCACGACTTTTTCGCTGTGCGATCGCTCTTCAAAAAATTCGGTGTGACCGATAAACGGGATCCCGGCATCGTTAATAATGCCTTTGTGCACCGGCCCGGTGATCAGTGCGGCAAATTCGCCGTTAATACAACCATCACAAGCACGCGCCAGCATCTCTACGACATAGGCACTGTTTCTGACATCCAATTGTCCAGGGACGACAGGAGCGCGTAATTCGATGGGAAGAACGGTGAGCGAGCCAGCCACTTGTGGGCTTGCCGGAGTGCCAGGTTGGTAAGTTTTGATATTGAGAGGAAGGCCGAGTAGGGCAGCACGTTCCTGGAGGAGTTCAGGCGAAGCAGCGACAACCATTTCTATGGGCCAGTCGCGGCTTGCCAGCGCGATGACCAGGTCGGGGCCAATCCCGGCGGGTTCGCCGGGAGTGATGACCACGCGATGGGTATTAGCCATTGCTACCGATAACTTTCACGTAGGCAGAAGCACGTTGTTCCTGCATCCAGGTTTGCGCTTCTTCAGAGAACTTACGGTTGAACAGCATACGATATGCACGATCTTTCTGTGCAGCATCGGTCTTATCAACGTTGCGAGTATCCATAAGTTCAATCAAATGCCAGCCAAATGAAGAGTGAACCGGTGCGCTCAACTCGCCTTTATGCATTTTTGACAGTGCATCACGGAACGCCGGATCGTAGATATCTGTTGCCGCCCAGCCCAAATCCCCGCCCTGGTTAGCAGAGCCTGGATCTTCAGAGAAGGATTTTGCTGCCTCTGCGAAGGTGGTTTTGCCGCTCTTGATATCAGCCGCAATCTGATTCAGTTTCGCACGAGCTTGATCGTCACTCATAATAGGTGAGGATTTCAGCAAGATGTGACGAGCATGAACTTCAGTCACAGAAATGCTCTGGCTCTGGCCACGCAAATCGTTAACTTTCAGGATGTGGAAACCCACGCCTGAACGAATCGGACCGATGACATCACCTTTTTTCGCCGTGCTTAAAGCCTGAGCGAAAATAGACGGCAACTCTTGAATACGTCCCCAGCCCATTTGGCCGCCTTTCAGCGCCTGTTGGTCAGCAGAGTAGGTGATTGCCAGCTTGCCGAAATCCGCACCGCTTTGGGCTTGTGAAGCGATATCACGCGCTTGTTTTTCCGCATCATCGACCTGAGTAGATGTTGGGTTTTCAGGCAATGGAATCAGGATGTGGCTTAAATTCAACTCGGTGCTGCTGTCGTTTTGGCTGCCCACTTGTTGTGCCAGAGCATCAACTTCTTGTGGCAGAATCGAGACGCGGCGACGAACTTCGTTATTACGCACTTCCGAAATGGTCATTTCTTTGCGGATTTGAGCACGGTAGCTGTTGTAATTAACACCGTCATACGCCAAACGACTGCGCATCTGGTCCATACTCATTTTGTTCTGTGCCGCGATATCAGCAATGGCTTTATCCACCTGCTCATCGGTCACTTTAACGCCCATTTTTTGACCCATCTGCAACATGATTTGATCCATGATGAGACGTTCCAAAATTTGATGACGCAGAGTGGCATCGTCAGGAAGTTGTTGGCCGGCTTGTTGAGCACCTTGTTTCACTGACTGCATCATGCCGTCAACGTCACTTTCCAGTACCACACCGTTGTTCACTACGGCTGCAACTTTATCGACCACTTGTGGGGCCGCGAAAGAGGTATTCGCCGCCAGGACGAAACCGAGAAGCAGCGTTCTCCAATTCTTCATACTTTTTCCATTTACTTAGCCGCAAAGCGGACTGCGATTTCTAGTCAAAGTGAATTACATCGAGCTCTGATAAGGCAGAATGTTAGAACGCAACATCTGCTGAGTGCCCAGGCCGTAGTTGGAACTCAGGCCACGTAACTCGATGTTAAAGCCAATTACGTTATCGTATTTGCTTTCGTTGTTTTCCCAGCCGTTAATTTTACGCTCGTAACCGACACGAATCGCATAACAGCAAGAGTTGTACTGCACTGCCAGCATGGAGTCAGCGGTTTGTTGCGCATTGGTGTCGTAGTAATACGCACCAACGACAGACCAACGGTCAACCACAGGCCAGCTCGCCGTCATCCCAACTTGTGAAATACCTTCTTTGTACTGGCTCGCCGTTGCAAAACTTGGCAGCGTCGCTTGAATGTATTCCGGGCTGGCATAACGGTAGTTCAACTGCAGCAGACGATCGTTATCTTTGCGATATTCAACAACACCATTACCTGTTGCGACATTATCAAGACGCGTGTCGTACTGTAGACCACCGCGAAGACCCCAACGGTCGGTCATGCGCCAATAGGTATCACCAGCCCAGACCATCGATCCCGTTTTCTTGTCTTTTTCCCACTCAATATTGTCATCGCCAGTGCGGGACTGAGTGAAGTAGTAGATTTGACCCACAGAAACGTTAAAACGTTCAACTGCGGCATCATCATAAATACGAGAGGTTACACCGGTAGTGACCTGATTTGCTGAGGCAATACGGTCAAGACCACCGTATGTCTTGTCACGGAATAAACCGCTGTAATCAGACTGCAACAGTGAGGAGTCGTAGTTATTGATGTTGCTCTGATCACGATACGGCACGTACAAATACTGCACACGCGGTTCAAGCGTTTGTTCCCAACCGGCAGCCGAATCCATTGCACGGTCGAAAATCAGCTTTCCGTCCATTTTGAATTGAGGCAATACGCGGTTAACCGACGATTCTAACTTGCTGTTAGGGTTGACGTTTTTCTGATATTTTTCAAGATTATCTTGCTGATAATGCGTCGCCATCAATTTGGCTTCGGTATTCAGACTTGCCCAGCCGTTAGACAGGGGCAGGCTGATGACCGGCTCAATATGAAGACGGGTGGCCTCTGGCTGATTATCACTCACGTTGGTGAAATGAACCGCCTGGCCATAAATGCGAGTATCAAACGGCCCAACATCGTTTTGATAGTAATTCATATCCAGCTGCGGTTGCGCGCTGTATGAATTATTGTTCTGCTGAGACTCAAAGATCTGGAACTGTTTAGTAGACAGCGTGGCGTCGAAGTTTTCATTCGCGTAGCCGACGCTGAATTTTTGCGTGGCGTAGCCGTCGGTACTGGAACCGTATTTCGAATCAAAGTCGTTGAAGTAACTTGGATCGCTGACCTTGGTGTAGTCGATGTTAAAACGCCACACCTGATCCATTACGCCACTGTGGTTCCAGTAGAACAACCAGCGTCGCTCATCACCGCTTGGGTTCTTAGCTACATCGTCTTTGTATTCATCATCAGATAACAGGTAATCGAATTCCATTAAACCTGCACCCGCTTGGGTCAGGTAACGGAATTCGTTCTGCCACTGCATGCCACGCTCTTCCATGTAATGCGGAGTGATGGTGGCATCAAAGTTTGGCGCGATGTTCCAGTAATACGGCAGCGTGAACTCAAGGCCGCTATTGGAACTGTATTTCGCATTGGGAATAAGGAAACCGGAGCGACGTTTATCGCCAATCGGTAATTGCAAATAAGGGCTGTAGAACACAGGAACTGGCCCGATTTTAAAACGAGCATTCCAGATTTCAGCGAGTTCTTCTTCTCTATCCTGAATAACTTCACTTCCCACAACGCTCCAGGTATTAGAACCCGGTAAGCAGGAAGTAAATGTGCCATTTTCCAGAATGGTATAGCGATTATTGCCGCGCTGTTTCATCAAATCTGCGGTACCACGACCCTGGCGGTCTACCATTTGGTAGTCACCATCCCAGACGTTAGTATCTTTGGTGTTCAGATTCGACCAGGCTTTTGGCCCTTTAAGAATCACCTGATTATCGTCGTAATGGACGTTGCCAACGGCATCGACGGTACGAATAGGCTCGGGCTGACCTTCAACCTGTTTCTGATGCAGGAGAACTTCGTCAGATTGCAGGCGGCTGTTGCCTTGTTGAATATCTACATTGCCACTGAACACTGCGTCGTCAGGATAATTTCCTTTTGCGTGATCGGCATTTATAGTGACAGGCAGGTTGTTGGTGTCGCCTTGAATTAATGGGCGATTGTAACTTGGCACACCAAGCATACACTGCGACGCAAGATCGGCAGCCATACCTTGTTGACTATATAGCGCTGCGCCAATCAAGATGGCCAGCAAGGTGGGAATACGTTTTTTCATACGTGTTATTCGTTGTTCCATCATCAATGGCTTAGCGTCGGCAAACGGTCAGAGACTAACTTACTCATCACCACAGCGCTAGTGTTAATCCTGTCCGTTTAGCAGTCTGCCGTTAGGCACCGCTATCAATGACGGGTATGATAAAGCAAATTCTAGCCGACGGCATGACAATTTGGGGAGTATATGCAGTATTGGGGAAAAGTACTCGGTGTCGCAATAGCACTAATTATGGGCGGTGGCTTCTGGGGTGTGGTGTTTGGGTTACTGATTGGTCATGCCATCGATAAGGTGCGTAGCCGTCGTCAATCCTGGTTTTCTAACCAACAACAGCGCCAGTCACTGTTTTTTAGCACTACATTTGAAGTCATGGGCCATTTGACCAAGTCAAAAGGGCGCGTAACGGAAGCCGATATCCAGATAGCTTCGCTATTAATGGATCGTATGCAGTTACATGGTGATGCGCGAAGTGCCGCACAGCATGCTTTCCGCGTCGGTAAAGAAAATGGCTATCCGTTGCGTGAAAAAATGCGCCAGCTTCGCAGCGTCTGCTTCGGACGTTTTGACCTGATTCGGATGTTTCTTGAAATTCAAATTCAGGCGGCGTTTGCTGATGGATCTTTGCATCCGAACGAACGAGAAGTGTTGTACGTCATTGCCGAAGAACTCGGCATTTCACGCATACAGTTCGATCAGTTCTTACGCATGATGGAAGGTGGGCAGCAGTTTGGTGGCGGTTACAACCAGTCGCAAGGCGGTTTCCAGCAGCAACGTGGGCCAACGCTTGAAGATGCCTGCAATGTGCTGGGCGTCAAAAGTAGCGACGACGCCACAATCATTAAGCGTGCGTATCGTAAGTTGATGAGCGAGCATCACCCGGACAAACTGGTGGCTAAAGGTCTTCCGCCAGAAATGATGGAAATGGCCAAGCAGAAAGCGCAGGAAATCCAGAAAGCGTACGATCTGATAAAGACGGCGAAAGGATTTAAGTAAGAGAAGAGACCCTCACCCCGGCCCTCTCCCTCAGGGAGAGGGGGAAAACCGGACAATACCCTCTCCTGTGGGAGAGGGTTAGGGTGAGGGGATTTAGAAATCAGCCGGAGCGCGGAACGTCATGGGTGTTCCATACTCAGGGTGAGTGATAGTCAGCATTTCCGCATGGAGCTGCAAACGCGGCGCCATCGCTAACGCCTCAGGTGACGCGTAAAAACGATCGCCCAGAATCGGGTGTCCCGTTGCCAACATATGCACGCGCAACTGATGTGAGCGCCCGGTAATCGGTTTTAGCAGCACACGAGCGGTGTTATCCGCCGCGTACTCCAGCACCTGATATTCCGTCTGTGCTGCTTTGCCGGTTTCATAACACACTTTCTGTTTTGGCCTGTTTGGCCAGTCACAAATAAGCGGTAAATCTACCAGCCCCTCTTCTGGCTGAGGATGACCCCAAACCCGCGCCACATACTGTTTCTTCGGCTCACGTTCACGGAACTGGCGTTTCAGTTCGCGCTCTGCTGCTTTAGTCAGCGCCACGGCAATCACGCCGCTGGTAGCCATATCCAGACGATGCACTGATTCTGCCTGCGGGAAGTCGCGCTGAATACGCGTCATCACGCTGTCTTTATGCTCATCCAGACGGCCTGGTACCGACAATAAGCCCGAAGGCTTATTGACGACCATGATGTGCTCATCCTGATACAGAATGACCAGCCAGGGATCAGTGGGTGGGTTATAGGGTTCCATTAACATTATTGGTGTGTCACCACGATCAAACGCAGTGCATCCAGACGCCAGTTGGCCTGCGCAAGGCTTTCCAGCACTTGTAGACGGTTGCTTTCGATGGCTTCGAGTTCGTCATCACGAATGTTCGGGTTAACCGCTTTCAGCGCTTCCAGACGGGAAAGTTCAGAACTCAGCTTCTCATCTGCTTCTTCGCGTGCCGCTTTGATCAACACCTGCGCAGCCGCTTCCACTTTCTCTTCTGCCAGTTGCAAAATCGCGTGAACATCTTGCTGAACGGCGTTCACCAATTTGCTGCCAGTATGACGATTCACGGTGCTTAACTGGCGGTTAAAGCTTTCAAACTCGACCTGAGCCGCAAGGTTAGTGCCGTTTTTATCAACCAGCATGCGCACCGGAGTCGGCGGCAGGAAGCGATTAAGTTGCAGCTGTTTAGGCGCTTTCGCTTCAACGACATACACCAGTTCCAGCAGTAAGGTCCCCACCGGCAGCGCTTTGTTTTTCAACAAAGACAGTGCGCAGCTACCGGTATCGCCGGACAGAATCAAATCCAGGCCGTTGCGAATGATTGGGTGCTCCCAGGTGACAAACTGCGCATCTTCACGAGACAACGCCACTTCACGTTCAAACGTAATCGTGCAACCGTCTTCCGGCAGGCCAGGGAAATCCGGCACCAGCATGTGATCGCCAGGCGTCAGTACCACCATGTTGTCGCCGCGATCGTCCTGATTAATGCCGACAATATCGAACAAGTTCAGGGCGAAGCTGACCAGATTAGTGTCGTTATCCTGCTCAGAAATGGCCTGCGCCAACGCCTGTGATTTTTCACCGCCGTTGGAGTGGATTTCCAGCAGGCGGTCACGGCCTTGCTCAAGTTGCAGCTTCAACGCATCGTGTTGTTCGCGGCACAGCTTGATAAGCGCATCGAAACCATCGGTATTTTCCGGTGCGGCCAGGAACTCAATCAGTTGCGGATAAACGTTATCGTAAATCGCACGGCCAGTCGGGCAAGTGTGCTCGAAAGCATCCAGCCCTTCATGGAACCACTTCACCAGTACCGATTGCGCGGTTTTTTCCAGATAAGGGACGTGAATCTGAATATCGTGCGCCTGACCGATACGGTCCAGACGGCCAATACGCTGCTCCAGCAAGTCCGGGTTAAATGGCAAATCGAACATTACCAGGTTGCTTGCAAACTGGAAGTTACGCCCTTCGGAACCAATCTCAGAGCACAGCAATACCTGTGCGCCGGTATCTTCTTCGGCAAACCAGGCTGCGGCCCGGTCACGCTCGATAATCGACATTCCTTCATGGAACACGGCAGCACGAATACCTTCGCGTTCACGCAGCACTTGCTCAAGCTGCAAGGCGGTGGTGGCTTTGGCACAAATCACCAACACTTTTTGCGAACGGTGGCTGGTCAGGTGGCCCATCAGCCATTCAACACGCGGGTCGAAGTTCCACCAGGTGCCAGTATCGCCTTCAAATTCCTGATAAATCTGCTCCGGATAAAGCATATCGCGGGCGCGTTCTTCTACCGATTTGCGTGCCGCCATAATGCCGGACACTTTAATCGCGGTTTGATACTGCATTGGCAGCGGCAAACGGATGGTATGCAGTTCGCGTTTCGGGAAACCTTTGACGCCATTACGGGTGTTACGGAACAACACGCGACTGGTCCCGTGGCGGTCCATCAGCATGGAAATCAGTTCCTGACGCGCAGCATCGCTGCCTTCACGGTTACTGTTCGCAGTTTGCAGCAGAGGCTCGATATCCTGCTCGCCAATCAACTCACTCAGCATATTGAGCTGATCGTTGGTCAGGTGGTTACCTGCCAGCAATAATGCAACGGCATCTGCTACCGGGCGGTAGTGTTGCTGTTCTTCAACAAACTGCTCGAAATCGTGGAAACGGCTTGGGTCCAGCAAACGCAGGCGTGCGAAGTGGCTTTCCATACCTAACTGCTCAGGCGTTGCGGTTAACAGCAGGATGCCCGGAACATGCTCGGCGAGTTGCTCGATCGCCTGATATTCACGGCTAGGCGCATTCTCGCTCCACACTAAATGGTGCGCTTCATCGACAACCATCAAATCCCATTCGGCTTCGCACAGGTGTTCAAGACGTTGCTTGCTGCGACGCACGAAATCCAGAGAACAGATAACCAGTTGTTCTGTTTCGAATGGGTTATCACTGTCGTGCTGGGCTTCTGCGTAACGCTCGTCATCAAACAGCGAGAAACGCAAGTTAAAGCGGCGCAGCATTTCAACCAGCCACTGGTGTTGCAGAGTTTCCGGAACGACGATCAATACGCGTTCAGCGCTGCCAGCCAGCAACTGCTGGTGCAAAATCATCCCGGCTTCGATGGTTTTACCCAAACCGACTTCATCAGCCAGCAACACGCGTGGCGCATGGCGACGACCCACGTCGTGAGCGATGTTCAACTGGTGCGGGATCAGGCTGGTGCGCATGCCGCGCAGGCCGCTCCACGGTTGGCGATACTGTTCGCTTTGGTAAACACGAGAGCGATAACGCAAGGCAAAACGATCCATACGGTCGATTTGCCCGGCAAAAAGACGGTCTTGTGGCTTGCTGAACACCAGTTTGCTGTCGAGGAATACTTCGCGCAGCATCGTGCCAGCTTCTTCTGTATCCAGACGGGTGCCAATATAGGCAAGCAAACCGTTTTCTTCTTTAACTTCATCAACTTTGAGTTGCCAGCCTTCATGACTGGTGACGGTATCACCCGGGTTAAACATCACGCGTGTGATAGGCGAGTCACTTCTGGAATACAGACGATTTTCACCGGTGGCAGGGTAGAGCAGGGTTACCATTCGCGTGTCTAAAGCGACCACGGTTCCCAGTCCCAGTTCGCTTTCGGTATCGCTGATCCAACGTTGACCAAGTGTAAAAGGCATAAGATTTCGGCTCTATTATCAGTTACTAAGATTTGCAGGCAATGGTAAAACGACCGCGCGCAGAGGGGGGCGGTAGTTCAAAAGTAGATTTAAGGATGATTCAGGAGGGCGCTATGGTACTGGAAGCCGACTGATTCGTCACCGTCAAAATAGACCTAATTGCCCTGTCATTAGTGTAGCAAAGTCATCCTCAAGGAAAGGTAAAATTCCTTCGGCGACTGGCTGGAGCTGGCGCGTCAGGTAGTGATCGTAGTCCAGGGGGGACTCTTGATAATCCACCGACTCAGGGCCGTTGGTTGTGATCACATACTTGATTGTCCCCCGGTTCTGATATTGCGGTGCGCGACCAAGCCGTTGATTATGCTCATCAGCCAGACGTGCAGCACGCACATGCGGTGGCACATTTTTCTGGTATTCACTGAGCGGACGACGCAGTCGTTTCCGATAAATCAGCTGCTCGTCCAGCTCACCCGCCATCAAGCTTGCAATGGTTTCGCGGATGTAATCCTGATACGGCTCGTTACGGAAAACCCGTAAATAAAGTGTTTTCTGGAACTCCTGTGCCAGCGGTGTCCAGTCCGTGCGCACGGTTTCCAATCCTTTAAACACCATGCGCTGCTTGCCATTTTCCTGAATCATTCCGGCGTAGCGCTTTTTGGAACCTTCAACCGTGCCGCGAATAGTCGGCATCAGGAAGCGGCAAAAGTGCGATTCAAACTCCAGCTCAAGTTTGCTGTCGAGTTGCTGAGTTTCTTGCAGATGCGCTTTCCACCACGCATTCACATGGTTCATCAACTGCTGGCCGATGCGAGCGGCATCTTCCTCGGAATGGGCTTTTTTGAGCCACACGAAGGTGGAATCCGTGTCCCCGTAAATCACGTCATAACCCTGAGATTCGATCAACGCTTTAGTTTGCAGCATGATCTGATGCCCGCGCATGGTGATCGACGACGCAAGGCGAGGATCGAAGAAACGGCAGGCGCTGGTGCCCAATACCCCATAAAATGCATTCATAATGATCTTCAACGCCTGCGACAGAGGCTTATTGCCGTGTCGTTTTGCTTCATCGCGACCCGACCAGATTTGCCCGACAATCTCTGGCAGGCAATGTGTGGTCCTGGAGAAATGCGCACCAAGAAAACCCTCTACAGAATGTTCAGGGTCAGGCTGTGCCATTCCTTCAACCAGCCCAACTGGATCGATGAGAAACGTGCGGATGATCGACGGATAAAGGCTTTTGTAATCGAGCACTAACACCGAGTCATAAAGCCCAGGCCGCGAGTCCATCACATATCCGCCAGGGCTTGCCTGAGGCGGTACCTCGCCGAGATTGGGCGCAACGTAACCGGCGCGATGCATGCGAGGTATATAAAGGTGGCCAAATGCTGCAACGGAACCGCCATGTTTATCCAGCGGCAAACCGTTCACTGTGGCGCGCTCCAGCAAGAATGGCATCAGCTCGGTTTTGTGGAAAATCCGCGTGACCAGTTCGCAGTCTTTGAGATTATATTTCGCCAGTGCGGGCTTATCTTCGGCAAAACGGCGGTCAATTTCGTCCATGCGCTGCCAGGGATTATCAATAGATTTACCTTCGCCAAGCAATTCCTGAGAAACTGACTCAAGAGAAAAAGAGGAGAAATTCCAGAAGGCAGAGCGCAATGCTTCGATGCCATCAATAATGACCCGTCCGGCGGCTTGCGCGAAGAAAACCCCTTTTTTGAAGCCGTGCTCGCGCCACTCCAGAATGCTGTTTTCACGCCCAAGACGCAGCGGGACCTGGTAACGTTCGGACATTTTTTGCAGTACCCGCAAATCGAACTGCACCACGTTCCAGCCAATCAAAACATCTGGGTCATGTTCAGCAAACCAGGCATTCAGCTTTTCGAGCATTAGCGGACGGCTGGCGACATATTCCAGTGTGAAATCCAGACCACTCGCGTCCCCATTTTCCGGGCCAAGCATATAAACGATACGCTGGCCGCAGCCTTCGAGACCGATACAATACAGTTCGCCATGGCGAGTGGTTTCAATATCCAACGACACCCATTTCAACGGCGGACGATAATCCGGCGCGGGTTTCAGCTTCGTTTCAACCACCAGATTATTTTTTTGTTCGCCACTAAACCAGACGGGGGCGGTAATAAAGCGCTCCATCAAAAAGCGTTCGGGCGGGCGAATATCGGCTTCGTAAACCTTAACGCCGCCATCACGCAATAACTTTTCGATACGCATTAACTGCCGATGCTGACGGCAGTACAAACCGCAGACGGGCTGGCGATGGAAATCTTTAAGCGGCAGTGGGGTGAGGCGATACTGGCTTTCGTTTGCGAGCAGGCGTGTCGCTTCGGCTTGTTGTGATTGCGGGATAAACGCCACGGATTCCTGGCGCGGCAGACGCACCTTCACCGGGCCATCATCCGTTGCCAGCCAAAATTCAACTTCGGTACCGAGCGGGGTATCTCGCCAGTGACGCGTAAGCAAGAAACCCTGACGAGCTTGTGACACGCTGCATTCTCATAAAAGAAAAAGTGGTCTGATTATAGACCACTTTAAGCTGGATTACTGATTTTATGTACAGTGAAAACGCGACGAACCAGGTATCCCGTATAGTAAAAACTCTCTCTGCTAATAAAACGCAGAAGAGCATATGTGCTCTTAATTTGGGATGTTTGTGTGGGTGAAGAAAAGGCCTCTATATTACTGTCTTTCGCCATGATGATGGCGCGTTTCATATGCAATGGATCGCTGATAATTAACGCATTATATAAATGATGTGAATCCATAATCTGTTTGGCATTGCTGAGATTTTCCCGCGTGACGCTGGATTTCTCTTCAAGCAAAACTATTTCGTCTGGAATGCCTTGCGACACAATATATCGCCTGGCAATTTCTGCATCGGAAATAGTATTACCGGGACTTATGCCGCCGGTTAAGATAATCGTTCCTACATAACCTTGCTGGTATATATAAGTTGCATGGTTGAGCCGTTCTCGAAAAACGGCTGAAGGGACGTGGTTATTGACGCCAGCCCCGAGAACAATGGCGCAATCAGCTGTGCGAGTTTCATCTCTTTGACTGAAAGTATAAATGGAGTTTGCTGTTATGCAGGCGATGCTTAATAGAAAACCCACTAATGCAATAAATATTCTTTTCTTCATTTTCTATTTGTACCTGAAGTTGCAGCAACTAGCACGACAACTTCAGGGGAATTTTACTGCCCGTAATAAGCCTTTGCACCATGCTTACGCAAATAATGTTTATCGAGTAATGTTTGCTGCATATCCGGTAATTCTGGCGTGAGCTGGCGGCAGAATATGCCCATATAGGCCACTTCTTCCAGCACGATGGCGTTATGCACCGCATCAACCGGATCTTTTCCCCAGGCAAATGGGCCATGGGAATGTACCAGCACGCCGGGCATTTGTGCGGCATCAATTCCACGTTCAGCAAAGGTTTTCACGATAACTTCGCCGGTTTGCCATTCGTAATCACCGTTGATCTCTTCATCGGTCATTTTGCGCGTGCAAGGTATGGTGCCGTAGAAATAATCCGCGTGAGTCGTGCCAGTGGCCGGAATGGATTTTCCAGCCTGTGCCCAGATAGTCGCGTGGCGTGAATGGGTGTGGACAATCCCGCCAATGTGCGGAAATTGCAGATACAGCAAGCGGTGAGTGGGGGTATCCGATGAAGGTTTTTTATTGCCTTCCAACACTTCGCCCGTTTCCAGGCTCACAACCACCATATCCTCAGCAGTCATCATGCTGTAATCGACACCGGAAGGTTTGATAATTAATACGCCACGTTCCCGATCAACCGCGCTGACGTTCCCCCAGGTCAGGGTGACCAGATTATGTTTCGGCAGCGCGAGATTGGCTTCCAGTACCTGACGTTTGAGTTGTTCTAACATATTTGATCCTTAGCTTGTTGAACCACCCTCACCCCGGCCCTCTCCCTGAGGGCGAGGGGGAAACCGAATAATCCCCTCTCCTGGGGGAGAGGGTTAGGGTGAGGGCAAAACGCTTTAGCGTTTATAGCTGTAATAAACCTCGTTCCAGCGCAGAGAGTCTTTAAACGCAGGCAGGCGGGTATCGTTATCAATAACCGCCAGTTCGATACCGTGCAGTTCGCTGAACAGGCGCATATCGTCGAGCGTCAGAGACTGGCTGAACACGGTGTGGTGCGCACCACCTGCCAGAATCCACGCTTCGGATGCGGTAGGCAGATCCGGCTGCGCTTTCCACAGTGCATTCGCCACAGGCAGTTTCGGCAATTGATGCGGCGCTTCGACGGTATCAACGCAGTTCACCAGCAGGCGGAAACGATCGCCCAGATCAATAAGGCTCGCATTCAACGCCGGGCCAGTTTGGGTGGAGAAGATCAAACGTGCAGGATCGTCCTTGCCGCCGATCCCCAGGTGTTGCACATCGAGGATTGGTTTTTCAGCAAGAGCAATGGATGGGCAAACTTCCAGCATGTGGGAACCGAGCACCATATCGTTGCCGTTCTCGAAGTGATAGGTGTAGTCCTCCATGAAAGAGGTGCCGCCTTGCAGACCGGTTGACATCACCTTCATGATGCGAAGCAAAGCGGCAGTTTTCCAGTCGCCTTCGCCCGCAAAGCCGTAGCCTTGCTGCATCAGGCGTTGCACTGCCAGACCCGGAAGTTGTTTCAGGCCGTGCAGGTCTTCAAATGTGGTGGTAAAGGCACTGAAACCGCCTTGTTCCAGGAACTGTTTCATCCCCAGCTCAATGCGTGCGGCATCCAGCACATTCTGGCGTTTATCGCCGTTGATTTGCGCAGCAGCGGTCAGGCGATAACTGCTTTCGTATTCGTCGACTAATGCGTTCACATCCCCGTCGCTCACTGCGTTTACAACCTGAACTAAATCGCCCACAGCGTAAGTGTTGACCGCAAAACCAAACTTCATCTGCGCGGCCACTTTATCGCCATCAGTCACGGCGACTTCACGCATGTTGTCGCCGAAGCGAACCACTTTCAGCTGACGAGTATCTTGTTTTGAAACCGCCTGACGCATCCAGGAACCAATGCGCTGATGAGCTTGCGGATCTTGCCAGTGCCCGGTCACGACGGTGTGTTGCTGGCGCATACGTGCGCCGATGAAACCGAACTCACGGCCGCCATGCGCGGTCTGGTTCAGGTTCATAAAGTCCATATCAATGCTGCCCCATGGGATCTGCGCATTGAATTGAGTGTGGAATTGCAGCAGCGGTTTGGTCAGGATGCTCAGACCGTTGATCCACATTTTGGCTGGCGAGAAGGTGTGCAGCCACACCACCATACCGGCGCATTTATCGCTGTAACTCGCATCGCGGCAGATAGCGGTAATTTCATCCGGTGTGGTTCCCAAAGGTTTCAACACCAGCTTGCACGGCAGTTTGGCTTCTTTATTGAGCGCATTCACAACCTGCTCGGCGTGTTGATTCACCTGACGCAACGTTTCCGCACCGTAGAGATGCTGGCTGCCAATTACAAACCACACTTCATATTGTTCAAAAATGTTCATCGTCATGTCCTTAATGGGTCACAGTGGCCTGAGCTGCATGAGTAACCGCAACTGGGGCTGAAGGGAGATAATGTTGTTCCGCGCTAACCGCCCATTGCTGGTAACGGCGATAAAGCTGCTCAAAGCGCTCGGCGCGTTGGGAATCGGGTTGTAAGGTGCTTTCAATCTGGCTGGCCATGGCGAGCTGGGCGCGGGAAATATCTGCGTGTTTGCCCGCGGCCACGGCGGCAAAAATCGCCGCGCCTAATGCGCAGCACTGGTCAGAAGCGACAATCTGCAGCGGGCGATTCAGTACGTCAGCGCAGACCTGCATGATGACCGGGGATTTGCGTGCAATACCGCCCAGTGCCATCACGTTCGTGACGGGAATTCCTTGTTCGGTGAAGCATTCCATAATGGCCCGAGCACCAAAGGCAGTAGCGGCAATCAGCCCACCGAACAGCGCAGGTGCGTCTGTTGCCAGGTTTAAATCGGTAATCACACCTTTCAGGCGCTGGTTGGCATTCGGGGTGCGACGGCCATTAAACCAGTCGAGCACCACCGGCAGATGTTCGAGGGAAGGGTTTTTCGCCCAGGCTTCCGTCAGCGCGGGCAGCAACTGCTTCTTACTGGCGTTGATTTGCTCACGCAGTTCCGGGTGCTGCTGCGCCAGCTGTTCAAGCGGCCAGCCCAGCACTCGGCCAAACCAGGCGTAGATATCACCGAATGCCGATTGCCCGGCTTCGAGGCCGATAAAGTCCGGAACCACGCTGCCGTCGACTTGCCCGCAAATGCCTTTGACTGCGCGGTCGCCAACGGTGAGTTTGTCAGCAATCAGAATGTCGCAAGTAGAAGTACCGATAACTTTCACCAGGGTGTTCGGCTGAGCACCAGCCCCAACTGCACCCATATGGCAGTCAAATGCGCCACCGGAAATCACTACGCTTTGCGGTAAACCAAGGCGCTCAGACCATTCGGCGGAAAGGTTGCCGACCGGGATATCCGCAGTCCAGGTTTCGGTAAACATCGGGTAAGCCAGATTCTGGTTAATCACCGGGTCTAATTCATCAAAGAAACTCGCCGGAGGCAGGCCGCCCCAGCTTTCATGCCACAGGGATTTATGCCCGGCGCTACAGCGGCCACGGCGAATATCTTGCGGGCGAGTGGTGCCGGAAAGCAGCGCAGGAACCCAGTCACATAATTCAATCCACGATACCGCCGCTTGTGCCACTTTTGGGTCAGCGCGGGTGACGTGCAGGATTTTTGCCCAGAACCATTCGCTGGAATAAATACCGCCAATATAACGGGAGTAGTCATTTTTCCCCGGCTGATGGCACAAGCGAGTAATTGCTTCGGCTTCTTCTACGGCAGTGTGATCTTTCCACAACACAAACATGGCGTTCGGGTTGTCAGCGAATTCTGGCGTGAGTGCCAGCACATTGCCCTTGGCATCTATCGGGGCGGGAGTCGAACCAGTGCTGTCGACGCCAATGCCGCAAACGCGGGCACGTTGTTCAGCGGTCAGCTCAGCGAGAACGGTTTTTACCGCGCGCTCCATCGACTCAATGTAGTCCCGTGGATGATGGCGGAACTGGTTATTTGGGGCGTCACAATATTGGCCTTCCTGCCAGCGCGGATACCATTCCACACTCGTGGCAAGCTCCGCTCCGTTTTCGCAATCAACGGCTAAGGCGCGCACGGAATCACTGCCAAAATCGAGGCCCAGCGCAATCGACATTTTTTTACTCCCTGACCTGGTTATCTATGGAAATGACATTAGTTTTTATGCCGGAAAACCGTCAGGTCGTATTCGCTGTAGTTATGGAGAAATTTGCTGTGCCTTTGAGAAGTGTGACGCCCCGCAAATAATGGATGTGGACATTTCTGCTACTTTTATAAACACTTCGGTTATCGTCACAAAACCTTGTGATTGACGAATGAAAAGCATAGGTGCAGGTAAATTGCGGCTTTATGATGAAATCAGGACGGTTTGTTGTTTGCGCAGTATGACGCCGCCAGTGAATAGCATGGATATGGACAAATTGTTCCTATCGCCCAATTAAATAGCGAGCTTGATGATGCCTGAGATGCAAAACGACCCCCTGTTACCAGGGTACTCATTTAACGCCCACCTGGTGGCTGGATTAACGCCAATTGAAGCTGAAGGGCCACTGGATTTTTTCATCGACAGACCGCTTGGCATGAAAGGATACATCCTCAATTTAACGGTGCGCGGAGAAGGGGTTATCAATAATCAGGGGAAGAACTATATTTGCCGCCCAGGCGATATTCTGTTGTTCCCGCCGGGTGAAGTGCACCACTATGGCCGCGAACCTGCCAGCAAGGAGTGGTATCACCAGTGGGTTTATTTCCGCCCGCGCGCTTACTGGCAGGAGTGGCTGAACTGGGAGCCAATCTTTGCGCACACCGGGTTTTTCCGCCCGGATGATGCTCACCAGCAAAACTTTTCTCAGCTCTTTGGGCAGATTATTGAGGCCGGGCAGGCAGAAGGGCGTTATGCGGAATTATTGGCTATCAATCTGTTAGAGCAATTATTACTGCGGCGCATGGAAGTATTAAGCGCCTCGCTCAATCCCCCGCTCGATAACCGCGTTCGTGACGCGTGCCAGTACATCAGCGACCATCTGGCTGATAACCAGTTTGATATCGCCAGTGTCGCGCAACATGTCTGTTTATCGCCTTCTCGCCTGTCGCATTTGTTCCGCCAACAGCTTGGCGTCAGCGTTTTAAGCTGGCGTGAAGACCAACGTATTCTCCAGGCGAAACTATTGCTCAGCACCACGCGTATGCCGATCGCCAGCGTCGGGCGCAATGTCGGGTTTGAAGACCAGCTCTATTTTTCGCGAGTTTTCAAGAAGTGTACGGGTGCCAGCCCGAGTGAGTTTCGTGCAGGGTGTGAATGATCACTATAATTTATACATACAAATGATGGCTTGACGGTTATCTCATCACTCAGGAGAATCGCCCACTCGTTTCTCGACGGACGCTTTATGGAAGCTTTGCTGGAACACTTTATAACTCAGTCAGTGGCGTACTCGCTTTTTGCGGTGATGCTGGTGGCCTTTCTGGAATCTCTGGCGCTGGTGGGGCTTATCCTTCCTGGCACGGTAATGATGGCGGGACTTGGTGCGCTGATTGGTGGCGGTCAGGTTGGGTTTTATCACGCCTGGGCTGCAGGGATTATCGGTTGCCTGCTGGGCGACTGGATTTCGTTCTGGCTGGGAGGCCGCTTTAAAGGGCCGCTGCATCGCTGGTCGTTTATGAAAAAGAACAAAGCGCTGCTGGATAAAACCGAGCATGCGCTGCATCAACACAGCATGTTTACCATCCTGGTTGGCCGTTTTGTTGGCCCGACACGCCCGCTGGTGCCGATGGTTGCAGGCATGTTGGATCTCCCTGTTTCTAAATTTATCGTCCCTAATATTATCGGCTGCATTTTCTGGCCGCCAATCTACTTCTTGCCCGGAATTCTGGCGGGAGCCGCCATTGATATTCCTGCGGATATGCAGAGCGGCAGCTTTAAATGGCTATTGCTGCTGGTCGCGCTGGGCCTTTGGCTGGCGGGCTGGTTGTGCTGGCGCTGGTGGCGTAGCGGTAAAGCCAGTGCCGACCGTTTAACGCAATATTTGCCTCGGGCGCGTTTGCATTGGTTAGCCCCCACCATGGCGGTGCTGGCGATAGGCAGTTTTGTGGCGATTCAAATGCATCCGCTGATGCCGATTTACCGCGAAATTTTGTGGAAAGTGCTTACTGGCCACCACTAATACCCAGCAGCGCCGATGCGCTTGCTTCCCCGCTCAATAAGGTTGCCGTGTCGCCATCCCAGGCGATACGGCCATCGACCACCACCAGACTTCTTTCGGCAATGCGTGCCGCATCTTCAATACTGTGCGAAACCATCAACAGCGTCAGCTGCTGCTGGCGGCACAGGTCATCAAGCAATTGCAGCATTTCCTGGCGCAGCGCTGGATCGAGTGCTGAGAAAGGTTCATCGAGCAGCAAAATAGGTTGCTCGCGCACCAGACAGCGGGCGAGGGCGACACGCTGGCGCTGGCCGCCAGAAAGCTGTGAAGGCAAACGGTCGAGCAAATCACTAATCGCCATTTGGCTGGCAATGGTCGCCAGACGCTGCTGCTGGTCAGGATTCAGCTTCAGGCCGGGATTTAACCCAAGCCCTATGTTCTGACGCACCGTCAAATGGCTAAAAAGATTGTTCTCCTGGAACAGCATCGACACCGGGCGCTGCGCAGGAGCGCTATGCGTATGATCTTCATTGTTGAGCCTAATCTGTCCGCTGGCAGGCGTCAGAAAACCGGCAATCAAACTCAGCAGCGTACTTTTTCCCGCGCCGCTCGGCCCCAGCACCGCCACGCGTTCTCCGGCATTAATTTGCATCGAAAAACGCATTGGTAAATGGTGATAGAGCCAGGTTACATCAGTTAGCGTTAGCATGGCGTCCCGGAAGTTTTTCAATCAATGTGAATAAAGCAAAGCACAGTATCAGCAAGATTAGCGCGGTAACGGCACCGTCCTGGCTACGATATGAACCAATTTGTTGATAGAGATAAAAAGGCAGCGTGCGGAAATCTTCATTACCGAATAGCGCCACGACGCCAAAATCACCAATCGAGAGCACGCAGGCAAATGCTAACGCCTGCGCCAGTGGGCGTTTGAGCGCCCGCAACTCGATGTAGCGCAGACGATTTAAGCCGCTGATATTGAGTGACTGGCACAATTTGCCGTAGCGTTCTGCGACATCAAGCATCGGGTTTTCCAGCACTTTCAACGCGTAAGGAATGGCCATCAGCGCATTGGTAAAAATTACGATGCCGTCAGCGGTTTGCGGCAAACCCACGCTGTTATTGAGCAACAGGAAAAAGCCGGTTGCCAGCACAATGCCCGGCATGGCTAAAATCAACATGCCGCTCAGTTCCAGTGCCTGCCCGGCAAATGCGCGGTTGCGCAGGCGCAATTCACGCGAACTCCACAGCAGCATCACCGTGATGACTACGCTTATCAATCCCGCGCCGACTGCAATTCTTAACGAGGTAAATAATGCCTGCCAGAGAATCGGCTGGGAAAGTACGCTGTTAAAACCGCTATTGATACCATCAATGATGACCGCTATCAGCGGCGGTAATAACAATAATAGTGCGAGCACGATAAGCAGCCCGTCACACAGTTTGCGGCGCAAGTTATCCTGCGGGTCGCGCCAGCCTTGCATCTGGCTGATACCCACCGGAATCGCTTTACTGAGGCGTTGGCTCATCAGCACCAGACCCAGGCAGCAAATCATTTGTACTAATGCGAGCAACGCCGCACGGGCAGGATCGTAGTCGTAACTCAGCGCCTGGAAGATAGCCAGCTCAATGGTCGTTGCCTGCGGCCCGCCGCCCAGTGAAAGCACGGTGGCAAAACTTGCGAAACAAAGCATGAAAATGAGTGCGGCGGCAGGAAGAATCTGGCGGCGTAGCCACGGCCATTCAACAAAGCGGAAGAAGTTCCAGCCCTGCATTCCCAACTGCGCGGCGACCTGGCGCTGTTCGCTGGGGATATTTTCCAGCGCCTGAAGCAGCAGGCGCGTCGCCATCGGCAGGTTAAAAAAGACGTGAGCTAATAAAATGCCCTTAAGGCCATACGGCGAGAAAACCCATTCAATGCCCAGCCAGGCGCACAATGAGGCCAGCCAACCTTCGCGGCCATACACCGTCAGAATACCAAACACGGCCACTAACACCGGCAACACGAGCGTCATGGCACACAGACGTAACAGCGCGAGCCGCCCCGGAAAATGGCGGCGGTAAAGTGCGCGGGCGAGGAAAATCGCCGGAAATACCGAAAGGGCAGCGGAGAGGAATGCTTGCCAGAACGAGAAACGCAGCACGTGCCACAAATAGCTATCCTGCACCAGAGCACGGATATCGGTTTGCGGCGCGTTAAACCACAGCGCCAGAAAAGCCGCGAGGGCTACGGCTACCACGAGAGTAGCGGCGCATAGCCCTGGAATCAGCCAGCCGGGGATCAGCGGCTGACGGCGCGTTGCCATTCACTAATCCAACTTGCGCGATGGGAAGAGACGTCTTGCGAGCTAAATTCCAGCGTGGTCTGCGGTTTCACCAGACCGTTAAAACCTTCAGGCAATTTCACGTCCGTTACCGGGTACATCCAGTTGCCGGTTGGAATGGTGTTCTGGAAGCCTGGCGAGGTAATAAATTTCATGAATTTCTCAGCCAGTTCAGGCTGCTTGCTGGAAGCTAAACGGCCAGCGACTTCTACCTGCAAATAATGACCTTCGCTGAAATTCGCCGCTGCGTAGTTATCTTTTTTCTCTTCGATAATGTGATACGCCGGAGAGGTGGTGTAACTCATCACCAAATCGCCTTCGCCTTTCAGGAACAGACCGTAAGCTTCAGACCAGCCTTTGGTGACGGTGACGGTTTTCTTCGCCAGTTTCGCCCAGGCTTCAGGTGTTTTGTCGCCGTAAACTTTTTGCATCCATAACAGTAGGCCTAAACCCGGCGTGCTGGTGCGCGGATCCTGGTAAATCACTTTCCATTTTTGGTCGCTTTCGACCAGTTCTTTCAGGCTTTTTGGCGGGTTTTTCAGTTTGTTTTTATCGTAGACGAAAGCGAAATAGCCGTAGTCGAAAGGCACGAACGTGTCGTTGTTCCAGCCGCCAGGGATTTTCAGTTTGCTGCTATCAACATTGCTGGTGGCAAACAGTTTGGTCTGTGCAGCCGCTTCCAGCAAATTGTTATCCAGGCCCAGCACCACATCAGCCTTGGTGTTCTTTCCTTCCATGCGCAGGCGATTTAGCAAAGAGACGCCGTCTTCGAGTGCGACAAATTTCAGCTCGCAATTGCAGTCAGCTTCAAAGGCTTTTTTCACCGCAGGACCTGGACCCCAATCGGCGGCAAAGGAGTCGTAGGTGTAAACAGTCAGCAGGGGTTTGGCAAAAACTGGGGCAGCGATGAGTGCCAGCAACGGCAGAAATTTTTTGAACACTTTGCACCTCTTGGAATTAGGGGTGGCAAAGGACTTTGAGAATGGAGCCTCAAATCCCTTCGCCGGCATTATCCGGATCAGGTTCGACGGGTATTATCTCAGCCAGACTTTCGTCTTAGCACCCCGTTGAGAACGCGAGCATTGTAATGATTCTGTGAATGAATCGAAAGTATTAAGGTTCCGGGGGTGCAAACCAGGCCGATTTAAAGTCAAACCAGCCGAGCGTGTTCATCCTCACGCCACGCATGCTGCGTTGCCCCTCGATGCGCAGCCAGTGGTGAATTAACGGCAAAATGTCATTATTCTCAACGCGCTTCTGGCACCACTCGGGCAGTGAAAGCTCACTGTTGTGCCATTTACGGGTATCGGATTCCCAGTCAATCGCAATACATTTTTGAATGAGCGGCACCTCATAAAGATGCGAAAAGAGTGAAAATTCTAGCGGCAGGGTGAAGTTGGCGCTGTTAAGCCAGATATCGCTTTCGGCATCGCCCTGATGCCACTCTTCATAACTGACTTCTTGCACCACCAGTTTTACGCCTGTGCGTGCCAGCAATTGTTCCATCACTTTACTGATAACCCGGTGCTCAACGTGGTCGCGATAGAACGTCAGTGTTACGGACTCAAGCCCTGCGGGTTTTTCGACGACCGGCTGCGGTCGGGTGTGGTGCCAGCGTGGCAATAAGCCGTATGCCGGGAACCAATACTGCTGGTTTTGTTCGCCCGCGCTATAAAGCAGGTGAATAGGTGCCAGCACATGGCTCAACCAGCGACGCACTTGTTCATTGCTGCCGGAATGCGAGCGTCTATCAAATAAAATGTAGTAACAGCCTTCTTCCAGGCGACTTTCAACCGCTTTCTCGCTGTCAGGCATTCCCGATAATTGCACCGCACAGCTGACGTCTTCGCCAATTTCCGGCAGCACCCAGAAATTCACTTCGTCTATCAATGCGCGATAGCCAAAGTAATCATCATAGGCCTGGATCTTCAGTTGGTTGGTGTTGTTACGCACGACCGAATAGGGGCCGGAGCCGACTGGCTGGCGGGAAAAGTTGTCCAGCGTTTGCCACTCACGCGGCAGAATCATCGCATTAACACTGCCAAGCAACCACGGCAGCCAGTTATCTGGCTGTGAGAGCGTAATATCCAGTGTCCAGGCGGTTGGGGAGCTAATCTGGGTGATGTGAGAATAGAGCGGTAGCGCATTGATCCGTTGCAAAGAGGTCATGACATCCAGCATATCCAGCTCGCGGCCATGGTGGAAATGAATGCCAGGGCGCAAATAAAAACGCCAGTGTAATGGGGATATTTGCTGCCAGTGGTGGGCTATATCCGCTTCCAGTTCCCCATTTTCCTCATTTATGCGGATTAAGCCGCTGAAAATTTGCCGGGCAATATGCGTTTCTGAACGGCGTAAAGCCGAGCCTGGTAACAGGTTTAACAGCGGGCGATAGTACAGAACGCGCAGAATATGTCGCCCCTGCCGGAAGCTGCGTCCGAGGTGGGAGATCAGCATCTGGCGCACCGCGGCTTTATCCCCGACGATCTGCACCAGTTGATCAATTCTGTCCTGCTCGAGAAGATCCTCTGCCCGCTGTTGCTGGAGTGCGAGGCCCGTGTAGAGAAATTCGAGCTGCGAACGTTTGCCTCGTCCGACTTCCGCTTTCCAGCTCAGCCAGCCCTTTTCCTGCATCGCACTGAGTAGCGTGCGCATATGGCGGCGGGAGCAATTCAGCAGTGAGGCCAGGTCATTCAACGTTGTATCCTGCGGTTTACCTTCGAAATATTGCCACAGGCGGATGAATTGTTGTTGCAGACGACTCGAACTCATAAAAGAGGAACTCCTGTCAGAAACTCATCAATTTAACTTTCCTCATATTACGCCAATAATCATCAACGTTGAAAGCGAGGAGGTACATATGAAACGGTCGCCAGTGGTTAAGTTTTATCAACAGTATTTTACCGCAACCCAAAGTGTTTCTGCTGGATGGCTGGCTCGCCTGACAGCATCGCAACGTCTTAGGATGCTTGAGGACTTAATGCAGTGGGAGGTGACAACTTCCGTGACCGTGAAGTACTGACTCGTTGATACATGTGTGACTGAGAATTGGTGATGTTCACCTGGCCAGCAGATTGTTACTGCTGGCTTTTTTATACCCGTCATACTTCAAGCTGCAGGGGTGTTGGCTGCACTCACTTACCCCAGTCACTTACTTAAGTAAGCTCCTGGGGATAAGCTCCCTTGCCGCCTACCTGCAACTTGAATTATTTAGGGTATAGTTGACGTTTTGCACACCCAGTGAGCGCTCGAACAAAAGGAATTTCTGCATGATTTGGTTTCTGACCAAAGGACGCCGCCTCAATCCGGTATATGCCGCATTTATGATTGTGGCTTTCATGATGGGGATTGCGGGGGCACTCCAGGCGCCCACTCTTAGCCTGTTTTTAAGTCGCGAAGTCGAGGTGCGCCCATTCTGGGTCGGCCTGTTTTATACCGTCAATGCGATAGCCGGGATCCTCGTCAGCCTGGCGCTGGCGAAGCGTTCAGATAATCAGGGTGACCGTCGCAAACTGATTATGGTTTGTTGCGTGATGGCAGTAGCAAACTGTGTGCTTTTTGCTTTTAACCGTCATTACCTGACGTTAATCACCGTTGGCGTCATGTTCGCGTCTATTGCCAATACCGCGATGCCACAAATATTTGCCCTTGCCCGTGAATATGCCGATAACTCAGCGCGTGAAGTGGTGATGTTCAGCTCGATAATGCGTGCGCAGCTCTCGCTTGCCTGGGTTATTGGCCCGCCGCTGTCGTTTATGCTCGCGTTAAATTACGGCTTTACCACCATGTTTCTTATTGCCGCGGGAATTTTTGTTATTTCGCTGGCGCTAATCTTCTTCGCACTTCCCTCGGTCGCAAGGATTGAGCAGCCCGCAGATGTGGCGCTTACCCAGGTCAGCGGCTGGAAAGACAAAAACGTCCGCATGTTATTTATTGCCTCAATGCTGATGTGGACCTGCAACACCATGTATATCATCGACATGCCGTTGTGGGTCAGCAGTGATTTAGGGCTGCCCGAATCGTTGGCTGGGCTTTTGATGGGCACTGCCGCAGGGCTGGAAATCCCGGCGATGATCCTGGCGGGTTATTACGTGAAGCGCTTCGGTAAACGTCGCATGATGGTGATTGCTGTCTCGGCTGGCGTGATGTTTTACGTCGGGCTGATTCTGTTCCATAGCCGTATTGCTTTACTGCTGCTTCAGCTATTTAACGCGATATTTATCGGGATTGTCGCGGGTATCGGCATGTTGTGGTTCCAGGATTTAATGCCTGGTAGGCCGGGTTCGGCGACCACGCTTTTCACCAACAGTATTTCGACAGGCGTGATTTTGGCAGGGGTTTTACAGGGCGCGCTGGCGGAAAGTTTTGGGCACTATTCGGTATATTGGTTAATTGCCGGGCTGTCGGTGTTCGCGTTGATTCTTACCAGCCGGGTGAAGAACATTTAAGCTGAAATAATGTCGGATGACGCTTGCGCTTATCCGACCTACAACTGCATTTCGTAGGGCGGATAAGCGCAGCGTCATCCGCCAGACAATGCCTGATTATTCGGCCAGAAAAATCTCTAACAGCGAATTCAAAAACAGTTTACCGTGCTCGGTAATCTGCCAAAAATCTTCTGTCTCAACCAAATAATCCTTCGCAATCGCTTCGTCTAGCTGCGCACGAATCACTGATTCATCAAGCCCGGTATACAGACTGAATTCATTGCGCGGTGCGGCTTCCAATAAACGGAAACGGTTCATAAAGAACTCGAACGGCTTATCGGCTTGTTCGACATCGTGCTGCTTGTCGAGGTATTTGCCTTCCATATAACCGCGAGGGTGGCGAGTTTTCGCGGTACGCATAATACGTCCGTCTTCAAACGTCACCTTGCCATGTGCGCCACAGCCAATGCCAAGGTAATCGCCAAAGCGCCAGTAGTTCAGGTTGTGCTGGCATTGATAACCCGGTTTCGCGTAGGCCGAGGTTTCATATTGCTGGTAGCCCGCAGCGGTCAGAAGTTTGTCGCCCTGCTCGAAGATATCCCAAAGCGCGTCGTCGTCCGGCAGTTTTGGCGGGCGGGAGCTGAACAAAGTATTCGGCTCAATCGTCAGCTGATACCACGAGAGATGCGGCGGGTTCAGTTCAATCGCCTGGCGTAAATCGTCGAGTGCTTCTTCCAGAGATTGATCCGGCAGGCCGTGCATCAAGTCCAGATTAAAGCTGCGCAGCCCTAATCCATTCGCCAGGTTCGCAGCACGTTTCGCTTCGCCTGAATCATGGATACGGCCCAGACGCTTGAGCTTCGGCTCGCTAAAACTCTGCACGCCGATAGAAATGCGGTTAACACCCGCACGTTGATAGCTCACGAAGCGGTCTGCTTCTACCGTTCCGGGATTCGCTTCCATGGTAATTTCCGCATCAGCTGCCAGCGGCAGGCGCGCACGCACACCATCCAGCAACGTTTGCATCGCCTCACCTGACAGCAGGCTCGGCGTACCGCCACCAATAAAGATGGTCTTTATTTCACGTCCTTGCGCCAGCGGTGCGTCGTTATCCAGGTCACGCAACAGGTGAGCGACGTACTCGTCGTGCGGCACGTCACCTTTGAGTGCGTGGGAATTGAAGTCACAGTAGGGGCACTTCTGCACGCACCACGGGATGTGAATATAAAGACTCAGAGGTGGCAAATTAGCCATTTTTCATTGCTTCCAGTAACAGTTTTAGCGCTTGCCCACGGTGGGAAATGGCGCGTTTTTCGTCGCGAGTCAGTTCAGCGGCAGTTTTGCCTTCACTCGGGACAAAGAAAATAGGGTCGTAGCCAAAGCCACCCTGGCCTGCGGCTTCGCGGGTAATCTTGCCTTCCCAGCTCCCGTGACAAACCAGCGGCGTTGGGTCTTCCGCGTGGCGCATATACACCAGCACGCAATGGAATCGCGCTTTGCGTTGCTCATCAGGCACATCTTTCAGTGTCGCCAGTAGCTTTTCCAGGTTTTGCTGGTCGGATGCTTCAAGGCCTGCGTAACGTGCAGAATAAATACCAGGCGCGCCGCCCAGCACGTCAACCGCCAGACCGGAATCATCAGCAATCGCTGGCAGGCCCGTAATGTGCGCCGCATGGCGAGCTTTCAGAATGGCGTTCTCGATAAACGTCAGCCCGGTTTCTTCCGCCGACTCCACGCCTAATTCCGTTTGAGCCACCACATCCAGACCAAAATTACCGAGTAAATCGGCGAGTTCACGCACTTTACCGGCGTTACCGGTCGCGAGGACAACTTTTTGCATAGTGAGAAAATCCTGTGAAATTAGGTAATTAATCAAGCAATGCCGCGACTTCCGTCGGGATGTGTTGCGGGTTAATAATTTTAATTTGCTTATGGCGACCCAGTTCGCCCTTCTCAAGAAGCACCTGACTTTTGGCGACTTTGAACTGCTTGGCCAGATACTTTACCAGATGGGCGTTGGCTTTGCCGTCTATCGGTGGGGCGGTGATGGCGACTTTTAGCTCGTCGCCATGCAGCCCGATAATGCTATCGCGGCTGGCTTTAGGCTGAATATATAGCCGTAAAACCAGCCCATCTTCAGTTTGACTCACTGCACTCACAGCAAATACCAAAGCCCCGGGAACAAATCCATGCCGAGGTAGTTCAGCGCGTACAGAATCAAAATGACGACCATCGCTGAGAAGTCGATACCGCCCATAGCAGGGATTACGCGGCGAATCGGCGCCATCATTGGCTCGGTCAGTTGCATCAACACGTATTCAATCGGGCTACGGCCCTGGCTAATCCAGCTCATCAGCGAGCGAATAATAATGACCCAGAACACCAGCGTACCGGCGGATTTCAGCAGTGATAACAGGCCAACCAACAGATTCATTGGGTCAAGCGACAGCGCGCCCACCTGAATAAGCAGCAGAATCGGATACTTCATTGTGGTGAGAATAAACGCCACCAGCAACGAAGAGGTATCAATCGGCCCAATCGACGGAATGACACGCCGCAGCGGCCCCACAATCGGCTGGGTAATCTTGACGATAAATTGTGCAAAAGGGTTGTAGAAATCACAACGTGACCACTGCATCCAGATGCGAATTAGCAGCACCATTACATACAGTTCAATCAGCGTCTTGACCAGGAAAGTCAACGTCAGCATGGCGTTCCTCAATTATTATTTTGTGATTAACGAGCGGAATAATCCCGCGCGCCGAAAATAGCGGTTCCAATGCGCACCATGGTGCTGCCTGCGGCAATCGCGGCGTCCATGTCATCGGTCATGCCCAGGGACAATGTATCAACCGTTGAAAAACGGCTTTTGAGCGATGCGAAAGCGTCAGCCATTTTCTGGCAAACCGCTAACTGATGCTCGTAATCAGGTTCAGGGGCAGGAATTGCCATTAAACCTCGTAACACCAAACCCGGCAGCGCAGCAACTTCTGCTGCCAGCGCATCAAGCTCACTGAGCGCAATACCAGACTTGCTTTGTTCATCACTGATATTGATTTGAATCAGTACGTTAAGCGGCGGCAATTCGGCAGGACGCTGCTCGCTTAAACGGGTTGCAATGCGTAAACGGTCGACGGTGTGGCACCAGTCAAAATGTTCAGCAACCTGGCGACTTTTGTTCGACTGCAATGGGCCAATAAAGTGCCATTCCAGTGTGGCTTCACTGTTATCGGCAAAGTAACGAATTTTATCCACGCCTTCCTGCACGTAGTTTTCGCCGAACGCGTGTTGCCCTGCGGCAATCGCTTCTGCGAGGGCGCTCGCAGGCTTTGTTTTGCTGACTGCAAGCAAAGTCACTTCTTCTGGAGCACGGCCGCAGCGTTCAGTTGCCGCGAAGATTTTGTTCTGAACCTGTGCCAGATTGTGCGCTATCTCGTTCATAGGTTGGAAAGTGATATGGATATCGAAGAAATTGTGGCCCTTAGTGTAAAGCATAATGTCTCTGATCTACACCTGTGTACGCAGCTTCCTGCTCGCTGGCGCAGGCAAGGGCGGCTTGAACCTCTGCCAGAAATTGCACCCGATCCGCAAACGTTGTTGGATATTTGGCTCACACCCGCGCAAAGAGAACAGCTTGAAGAAGCCGGGCAACTGGACTTTTCCGTGTCGTTAAAAGACGGCACACGGCTGCGTGCTAATGCCTTTCGCCAGCTTCAGGGTTATTCGCTTGCCTTAAGATTGCTGGTTTCGCAAACCCCAAAACTGGAAGCGCTAAATGTTCCGCCATTGATTCCTGAATTACTCGATTCCCCCGACGGACTGATTCTGGTGACGGGTGCAACGGGGAGCGGGAAATCGACCACGCTTGCAGCCATGGTCGATTTTCTCAACCTTCAGAAAGACGGACATATTCTCACCCTTGAAGATCCCATTGAATTTATCCATCACTCACAACGTTGTTTGATTCAACAGCGCGAACCAGGGTTGCATTGTCATTCGTTTGCAGCGGGTTTGCGCGCGGCATTGCGTGAAGATCCTGATTTCATTTTGCTGGGAGAATTGCGTGACAGCGAAACCATACGTCTTGCGCTGACAGCCGCCGAAACAGGGCATTTAGTTTTAGCAACACTCCACACCCGAGGTGCTGCGCAAGCTGTAGAGCGTCTGGTGGATGTCTTTCCTGCGGAAGAAAAAAGCATGGTACGCAGCCAGTTGGCGGGCAGTTTAAAAGCGGTGCTGGCACAAAAATTATTGCCCGACAGACGTGGGGGAAGGGTTGCGGTGTACGAGCTGTTGGTGAATACGCCTGCTGTGGCGAGTCTTATCCGTGAAGGGAAAACGCATCAACTACCGGGCCAGATACAAACTGGGCAGCAACATGGGATGTGCAGTTTCGCGCACAGCGAGGCAATGCTGCGTGTAGAAGGTCGTATTGCTGACGGGGAAGAAAAGTGATGGTTAAAATTATTGCTTCTGTGTGTATTCGTGTGTATTGTTTTCTTGTCAGGAGAAAGCGATGAACTAACGCGGGAATTTGATTCCCAATTCACGGAGATTACCTATGTTTTTTTCAGTTGGCGTGGAGATGCCTGCAAACGAGAACGATGCGTTCGGTCTGGTTGTACCGGCGTTATGCAATGATGATTTCGGCTGTGTGTCAGCGGCAGATAACCAGGATGAAATCGCGGGTATGGTCAAAGAAGCCATATTGTTAATTGCGGATGAAATGGTCAAGCGCGGGGTCGATATCACCCAGCTTAAAGATGCCGGGCCATTTGTTTATGCCGCAAATCCAGAATATGTGTACTGTAATCAGTGGCTGCTGGTGGATGTGGATTTGTCGGCTCTGGAAGGAAAACAACATAGGATCAACATTACGCTGCCGGATACGTTACTTATGCGTATTGATAACCGCGTAAAACAGCCATCCTCGGGTTACCGGGATCGCAGCCATTTTCTGGCCGTTGCAGCCAGGCATGAACTGATTGAAGAGTCCTCAGGTACGCCTGACAGCAAAAAAGACTAAGGATTATAGTCAAACCAGCTTTCAAGAATGATAACCGCTGAGGCTGAGTCAATGCTGCCTTTGTTCAGCGCGCGGAAACCACCGTGTTCGAACAGCCCGGCACGTGCTTCAACGGTGCTCAGGCGTTCATCTTGCAAAGCGACTTTAACGCCAAAACGGCCATGCAGGCGGTTTGCAAACTTCCGGGCGCGGGCGGTGAGCGGTTGTTCGGTGCCATCCATATTCAGCGGCAGGCCAACAATGACTTCATCCGGCTGCCACTCTTTAAGGATTTTTTCGATCACGTTCCAGTCTGGCGTGCCGTCCTGGGCTTTGATGGCTGTGAGCGGGCGAGCGGTGCCAGTAATACGCTGACCCACTGCAACACCGATGCTTTTAGTACCGAAATCAAAGGCTAATAAAGTTCCGCTACTCATTAAGCATGTCCTGCTTCACTTGGCATATTGTGAATATCAATGCCGATTAATTTAGCCGCTTCGCGCCAACGCTCTGAAATTGGCGTATGGAACAAAATGGATGCGTCTGCGGGGGCTGTCAGCCAGTCGTTATCCAGGATTTCTTGTTCGAGTTGCCCTTTTTCCCATGATGAGTAACCGAGCGCGACAATGACATCTGCGGGTTGCTGCGCAGTACCGATGGTTTCGAGTACATCGCGGGAAGTGGTGATCACGGTTTCATCAGATATACGGATGCTGGAAGCAAAACAGTCTGGCGGCGAATGCAATATGAAGCCACGGTCTTCTGCCAAAGGGCCGCCAATAAAAACGGGCTTATCAAGGCGAATGGCTGGGTCACGCGGTTCTGGTGCGATTTTCAGCTTTTCCAGAACGCCGTCAACCTGGAGGTTTTCGAGGGGTTTATTAATGATTATTCCCATCGCGCCGTCTTCGTTGTATTCGCAAATATAAACGACAGCACGCTTAAACAATGGGTCCTGGAGCGCCGGCATGGCAATTAGAAAGTGATGCTGTAAATTCATTGTCAGAGGTTCTGGTTCCGGTTGAAAAAGCGAGCAGTCAGTTTATCACTACTGAGCGGGCTAAGCCCGCTCACAGGACTATTTTGCCAGACGTGTCTCGATTGCATCGAACAACATGCCAGTAATAGAAACCGGGAATTCGGCTTCGATTTCACGAATGCACGTTGGGCTGGTGACGTTAATCTCAGTCAGGCGATCGCCGATGATATCAAGGCCAACGAAAATCAGCCCTTTAGCTTTTAGCGTTGGACCCACGCGGCGGGCAATTTCCCAGTCGCTTTCGGTTAACGGACGCGGTTCGCCGCGACCACCGGCGGCAAGATTACCGCGTGTTTCGCCACCTTGTGGGATACGTGCCAGGCAATACGGAACAGGTTCGCCATCCACCACCAGAACGCGCTTGTCACCATCGACAATCGCAGGCAGATAGTTCTGCGCCATGCAGTAGCGGTTGCCCAGTTCAGTCAGCGTTTCCGCGATAACGCCAATGTTAGGGTCGCCTTCTTTAACACGGAAAATTGAAGCGCCACCCATGCCATCTAACGGCTTGAGGATGATGTCGCCGTGTTTTTGCCAGAACGCTTTAAGCTGCGTTTTGTTGCGCGTGACCAACGTTTCCGGAGTTAAATCTGCAAACCAGGCGGTGAACAGTTTTTCGTTACAGTCGCGCAGGCTCTGCGGCTTATTAACGATCAACGTGCCTTGTTCTTCGGCGCGTTCAAGAATATAGGTCGCGTAAATAAATTCGGTATCAAACGGAGGATCTTTACGCATCAACACGACGTCGAGATCGGCAAGCTGAATGTCTTGCTCGCTGCCAAATTCGTACCATTTGTCGTAGTTCTGCTCGACCGTGACCAGGCGGGTGCGTGCGTGTGCTTCACCGTTGATCAAATACAGATCGGCCATTTCCATGTAATGCAGTTCGTAACCACGGCGCTGGGCTTCCAGCAGCATGGCAAAACTTGAGTCTTTCTTGATGTTAATGTTTGCGATGGGGTCCATCACGATGCCGAGCTTAATCATTGTTTTTCTCCGTTTTAGCCCAGATCGCCAAAGCGCACTTGCAGCGCGGTAATGGCGGTGAGCGCGGTAGTCTCAGTACGCAGAACGCGAGGTCCCAACAGAATATCAGTAAACTGATGACGTGCGGTCATGGCAATTTCATCAGCCGTTAAACCGCCTTCCGGGCCAATCAACAGGCGCACGCGCTCTACAGGTTGTGGCAACGTGTTGATGCTGGCGCTGGCTCGAGGATGCAGATTCAGCTTCAGGCTGTCATCTTCTTCGGTACACCACTTTTCCAGATCCATCGCCGGGCGAACTTCTGGCACGCTATTACGGCCACATTGTTCGCAGGCCGCAATGGCAATTTTCTGCCATTGTCCGAGCTTCTTATTCAGGCGCTCGGCATCCAGTTTTACGCCACAGCGTTCAGAAAACAAAGGTGTAATCACATTCACTCCGAGTTCCACCGCTTTCTGAATGGTGAACTCCATCTTCTCGCCGCGCGACATCACCTGGCCAAGATGTAAGTGCAGAGGGGATTCACGGTTATCAAGGCTTGCGCTCAGGACTTTCACCCGCACACTTTTTTTATCTGCCTGCACGATTTCAGCTTCAAAAGTCTGATTACTGCCATCGAATAATTGCAACGCGTGACCGGCACTCATGCGCAGGACGCGGCCTACATGGTTGGCAGCATCTTCGCAAAGTGCTACGTCCTGGCCGACAGAGAGAAGTTCAGGGTGATGAATGCGGGGTATACGCATGGTTTTTAATATCCAAAAGCGGGAACAGTGATAACAATTCCCGCTAGTGTAGGTTAGCTGTTTTGTGCCTGGCAAGCCCGCAGCACATAAGGGTTATGATTACCCTGAACTTTGGCAATACGTTCATCGCGTTCACATTCCCAGGCTGTCACCGGATATTGTTTATTCCAGGCTTCAAATAACTGGGTTTGCTGGCGGGAAAGATTCAGCTGATATTGGTCACGCATATAGAAGTAAGTGCGGGCGATGGCACCACGGGCGCGGGCGGGTGGTTCGGCGATTTTATCTTTGAAATCGACTTTCATGGCGCATTGCCCGTACTGACCTTCACCCCCATTCCACTGGCTGTACATGAAGTTATTACGGTCGGCATTCACTTCCCCAACAGCCGGTTGCAGGTTGTGCATATCGCTTTCCATTTTGCGATATTCCGGATCTTTGGCGCAGTTTTTACGTCCGCCATCTTGCCAGCACTGGCGCTGGTGGCCGAATTGCCAGGCAGGGACAACATGTTCCCATTCGATGCGTGTCGCACGATTTTCGTTTTTACGGACTTTGTAACCGCAGGACTCAAGGTCAGGAACCCCTTTTTTACCTTCCCAGCTAATTTTGCATCCGCAATAGAAATCGCCTGGCGCATCGGCGTTGACTTTGACGCCTGCAGCTTTGGCCTGAGAGAAATTATTGATACCAGCGCTGAAAGCGGAAAAGGTACAGAAGGCTGCAACAACAGCAACAGCCAAAGAAATTTTGCGAGACATTTCCAGAATCCTTACTAAAACGTGCTCGCAACGTACCTGATGATTTATCCAGTTTCAATAAGCTAAATCAGGAAATTATTCGGCTAATACTTTTAATTACAGGAAGTTGTAGCGTCGGCTTTTAACAGGTCACCGCATTGCACGCAGCGGTATTCTGCCTCGCCTCGCATCACTCGATTATGGCGACGGACGGTGAGTTGATGGAGCTGGCAGCGGCAGCGATAGGGGAAGGTATTTTTACGTACGGATTGCACTTCAAACTTATGTGTCCGGCGGGCAGGCACACCCAGAACCGTTTCCATCATCCACTTCCACTCTTTGCCGTGGGGTGCGACGCGGCCAAAGTGTTTCCACACCAACAAATGAGCCAGTTCGTGCGGTACGACTTCATCAATAAAGGTTTGCTGGTTTTCCATCAACAATACGGGGTTGAGGCGGATTTCGTAGCTGTCCATCCACGCAGTACCCGCAGCCGTGCCGCGCTGCTGATAAACCAGCTTCGGTTCCGGGTAGTTACGGGCTAAGTGCAGATTTGCCTGCTGAAGCTTTTCCCGCAGGCAACGCATAACGGCCTGTTGGATGGCGATTGGGAGTCTCGGGGATTTCATAACCGGCAAGAATAGTGCGAGGAAGGGCAGGGTGCAAGCCCCTCTCCATGCAGGAAAGGGGCGGGGTAAGCTTAGTTTTGAGCACCAATCTCACGTAAGCGACGACCTTTCATCAGGTTACGCTCGATGTGTTCCAGGGAAACGTGTTTGGTTTCTGGAATCAGCCACAGTGTGAGAACGATGAAGAACAGATTGAGTGCGGCGTAGACCCAGAAGGTATTCGCGTTGCCCAGCGTGTTCAACATGGTCAGGAAGGTTGCACCCACAATCATGTTGGCAATCCAGTTGGTTGCGGTGGAGCAAGTGATACCAAAATCGCGGCCTTTGAGCGGCTGGATTTCAGAGCACAGCACCCAAATCAGCGGACCGGCGCTCATCGCAAAACCAACGATAAACATCAGCAGCATGGCGATTGCAAAGTATTGCGCGCCCTGGGAGTGAATACCCACGTGCAGCATTGTGCCAAGAATCCCCATGCCAACTGCCATCACCATGAAGCCCAGAACCAGCGTTGGTTTACGGCCCCAACGGTCAACCAGGCCGATAGCAATAAAGGTCGCCAGCACGTTGATCAGCCCAACGATAACCGTGCCCCACATTTGCTGAGTGGTGTTGGTGAAGCCCGCAATTTCGAAGATTTTCGGTGCGTAGTACATGATGACGTTCATGCCGGTGAATTGTTGCATCACCTGAAGCAGAATGCCGAGGAACACCGCGCGACGGAAGTTGCTGTTGTCTTTAAACAGGGACCAGCCGCTTTGTTTTACTTTCAGGCTTTCACGAATTTCTTCAAGTTCACGTTTTGCTTCGGCACTGGTATCACGCAGACGCAACAGGACGCGCTCGGCATCGTGGAAACGGCGTTTAGCGGCGAACCAGCGCGGGCTGTCTGGCAGGAAGAAAACACCAACCAGAAGAATCAGGGCTGGAATAGTAATGACGCCCAGCATCCAGCGCCATGAGCCGCTGTAGCTGAAGGCTGTATCAGAAAGGTAAGCGCCGAGGATACCGATGGTAATCATCAGCTGGTACATCGAGATCATGCTGCCACGGATTTTTTCTGGCGCAATTTCTGATAGGTAAAGCGGCGCAGTGTAAGACGCAACACCGACTGCCAGGCCGAGTAATACGCGGGAGAGAATCAGGATCTCAGTGTTTGGCGCGAAAGCAGAACACAGAGAACCCGCAACGAACAGCACGGCACCAATCATCAGGCTGTATTTACGCCCGATGCGGAAGGAGAGCCAACCGCTGCCAACGGCACCGACAGCAGCGCCAAACATCATCGAACTCACGACCCACTCTTGCTGGTGCGCAGTTATCTGGAAGTCTTTTGCGATAAACGGTAATGCACCGGCAATCACGCCAATATCAAGGCCAAATAACAAACCGGCCAGGGCTGCGAGAAAACAGACAAAAAAGGTCATGCTTTTGTTCGAGCGCCCTTGTTTTTTTATTTCAGGCATAGTGCTCTCCAGTTGAATAATTTGCGGGATATCTCGCTATTAAGGTTAGGTTAACGCGACGTGAAATTGTGTGATTCAACTCACGTTAGTGTAATCGGTTACACTAGTGTCAAGAACTGTATGTGTAATTTATTTAATCAAAACAGTGAATTGAGTGTAGAAAATAAAACCGAAATTTTCCATGCAAGACTATTCTGAAATGTTTTGTAACTAGCGCAGCAACAAAATGTTGTCATGCAGAACTGTCTTAATTAATGCCTTGTTAACGCCTGTGTAACCGTTTCCACTAGGTGTTGTTTGTTACGAGAGATTTTGCGGGAAAGGAATTTAAGGAGTGCAGGGAGTAAAAAACAAAAAGGCCAGCTAAGCGCTGGCCTTTAAAGTTTGATGATGAACTGGCGGGTTTTATTTCAGGCCAGCAGCATCACGCAGCAATTCGGCTTTGTCGGTTTTTTCCCAAGGGAAATGTTCACGACCAAAGTGACCGTATGCCGCGGTTTCTTTGTAGATTGGGTGCAGCAAATCCAGCATCTGAATCAGGCCGTATGGACGCAGGTCGAAGAACTCACGTACCAGCAGGGTCAGTTGCTCGGTAGAGATTTTCTCAGTACCGAAGGTTTCAACCATGATAGAAGTCGGTTCTGCCACGCCGATGGCGTAAGAAACCTGGATTTCACAGCGGTCAGCAAGGCCAGCAGCAACGATGTTTTTCGCCACATAACGTGCCGCATACGCTGCAGAACGGTCAACTTTAGACGGATCTTTACCGGAGAATGCGCCGCCACCGTGACGAGCCATGCCGCCGTAGGTATCAACGATAATTTTACGACCGGTCAGACCACAGTCACCCATTGGGCCACCGATAACAAAACGGCCTGTTGGGTTGATGTGATATTTGGTAGACGCATTCAACCATTCTGCTGGCAGAACTGGCTTGATGATCTCTTCCATCACCGCTTCTTGCAGCGTTTTCAGCTGAACATCTTCGGAGTGCTGGGTAGACAGAACCACGGCATCAATACCGACGATTTTACCGTCGTCGTACTGGAACGTGATTTGGCTTTTTGCATCCGGACGCAGCCATGGCAGTGAACCATTCTTACGAACTTCTGCCTGGCGTTGAACCAGACGGTGTGCGTAAGTGATTGGCGCTGGCATCAGCACTTCTGTTTCGTTGGTTGCATAACCAAACATCAGACCCTGGTCGCCAGCACCTTGCTCCAGTGGATCGGTACGGTCAACGCCCTGGTTGATATCCGGGGATTGTTTGCCGATAGCACTCAGCACTGCGCAAGAGTTTGCATCAAAGCCCATATCAGAATGCACGTAGCCGATTTCACGAATCGTTTGACGAGTGATCTCTTCGATATCAACCCAGGCGCTGGTGGTGATTTCACCGCCAACCAGAACCATGCCGGTTTTAACGTAAGTCTCGCAAGCTACGCGTGCTTTTGGATCCTGCTCCAGGATCGCATCAAGGACCGCATCGGAGATTTGGTCAGCGATTTTATCGGGATGCCCTTCTGATACAGACTCGGACGTAAAGAGGTGTTTGGCCATGTTTTATTCACCCTAAGAGAATTAGGTTAGTGCAGACTGCTGCTAATTGGTGCTCACCCCAGTGCGATGTACTGGTTAATCGAGCTTATACCACAGGTTTCATTTCAGGCAGTCTAACAGTTAATCGGTATAGATGGATTAACATCTGGACGGCTATTCTAGGTTATCCATTAATCAGATTACCAGTGATTTTTACGCTCGCAAGTTTGTGCGGATAATCTTAAGTGGCAAATTTTACTGACACCCGCAGCAAACCAGGGATTTTTGTTTTGCAATTTCCGGCTGTTGTCGGTATAAAGCGGCGCGCGCGGCTCATTCAACAAGCACACATTTTTGTGTTGCCCACTTCCAGCCGGGTTGAGCAAATTTCTTAGCTTTGGCTTGTCGCATGCTTCTGGTATGCGTGGAGGTGACTCGATTAATGAACCGTTGTAATTCGCAAACTCTGGCGGCCACTCAGGTCGTACATATGCCCCTCATAAACTGCATTTCGTGTATTCATTCCTGCCGATGTTATACCCATCTCGGCGCTTCTCAGGATTCTCGGGCCGGTTTTTAAACCCGCGAGATTCTGAACAAGGGCTCTCTTGTCATCGATAAGAGTATTCTCGTGGTTTCGCCGACTCGTTCTACGAAGCTCGGTTACGTGTTTTACAATGATATGAAAAAGAAACCGGTCGCACAGTTAGTCTGTCAGCGTCTTATGCTGCTTCTACGCGCTGTTAATGGGTTGTTATTGCGGGATACCCCTGCGATAGTAGTCAACTGTTTTGCACATTCGTTTAAATTTGAGGTTCGCCATGTCTGACAAAATCTCTTCTGTTTCGGGTTCGTCAGTGGGCGAGCAGGATGTACACCGCTCCATGCAGGAGGTTGCCATGAGCTCCCAGGAAGCCAGCAAAATGCTGCGTACTTACAATATTGCCTGGTGGGGCAATAACTATTACGACGTCAATGAACTCGGTCATATCACCGTTTGCCCGGACCCTGATGTCCCGGAAGCGCGTGTTGATCTTGCTGAACTCGTAAAAGCCCGTGAAGCACAGGGGCAACGTTTGCCTGCACTGTTCTGCTTCCCGCAGATTTTGCAGCACCGCCTGCGTTCTATTAATGCTGCGTTCAAACGTGCTCGTGAATCCTATGGTTATAACGGCAACTATTTCCTCGTTTACCCAATCAAGGTAAACCAGCACCGTCGTGTGATTGAATCGCTGATTCATTCCGGTGAGCCGCTGGGCCTGGAAGCGGGTTCCAAAGCAGAGCTGATGGCTGTACTGGCGCATGCGGGCATGACGCGTTCAGTCATTGTGTGTAATGGCTATAAAGACCGTGAATACATCCGCCTGGCGTTGATCGGCGAGAAGATGGGCCACAAGGTTTATCTGGTCATCGAGAAGATGTCTGAAATTCGCATTGTGCTGGAAGAAGCTGAGCGCCTGAATGTAGTACCGCGCCTTGGCGTGCGTGCGCGTCTGGCATCGCAAGGTTCTGGCAAATGGCAGTCCTCTGGCGGCGAGAAATCGAAATTTGGCCTGGCAGCCACACAGGTTCTACAACTGGTTGATATGCTGCGTGAAGCCGGTCGTATCGACAGCCTGCAATTGCTGCACTTCCACCTCGGTTCGCAAATGGCGAACATTCGCGATATCGCCACCGGCGTGCGTGAATCAGCGCGTTTCTACGTTGAGCTGCACAAGATGGGCGTTAACATCGAATGCTTCGATGTTGGCGGCGGTCTGGGCGTGGACTATGAAGGCACGCGTTCGCAGTCAGATTGTTCGGTCAACTATGGCCTGAACGAATACGCAAACAATATTATCTGGGCGATTGGTGATGCGTGTGAAGAACACGGCCTGCCACACCCAACGGTGATCACCGAGTCCGGCCGTGCGGTAACCGCGCACCACACCGTGCTGGTGTCCAACATCATCGGTGTTGAGCGCAACGAATACACCACGCCAACGGCTCCGGCTGCAGATGCTTCCCGTGCGCTGCAAAGCATGTGGGAAACCTGGGGCGAAATGCATGAGCCGAACAACCGTCGCTCGCTGCGTGAATGGCTGCACGATAGCCAGATTGACTTGCACGACATCCATACCGGTTATGCATCTGGCAGTTTCTCGCTGCAAGAGCGTGCCTGGGCTGAGCAGCTTTACCTGAGCATGTGCCACGAAATTCAGCGCCTGCTTGATCCAAGCAACCGTGCGCACCGTCCGATCATCGACGAACTGCAAGAACGTATGGCGGATAAGATTTACGTCAACTTCTCGCTGTTCCAGTCAATGCCGGATGCGTGGGGTATCGATCAGTTGTTCCCGGTGCTGCCGCTTGAAGGGTTGAATCAGATCCCTGAGCGCCGTGCGGTGCTGCTGGATATTACCTGTGATTCCGACGGTGCTATCGATCACTACATCGACGGCGACGGTATTGCGACCACCATGCCGATGCCAGAATATGATGCGGAAAACCCGCCGCTGCTGGGCTTCTTTATGGTTGGTGCATACCAGGAAATCCTTGGCAATATGCACAACCTGTTTGGCGATACCGAAGCGGTTGACGTTTTCGTCTTCCCTGACGGCAGCGTAGAAGTGGAGTTGTCTGACGAAGGCGATACCGTTGCGGACATGCTGGAATACGTTCAGCTTGATCCAAAAACCCTGCTCAAGCACTTCCGCGATCAGGTGAAACAGACCGATCTGGATGCTGGTTTACAGCAGCAGTTCCTCGAAGAGTTCGAGGCGGGTTTGTATGGCTATACTTATTTAGAAGACGAGTAAATTACTCGTCTTTATTTAGAGTAATTAGTGTACAAATAATGCTGCATTCGGCGATAATCCGCGCCAACAAGCAGTCTGAATGAATACAGTCCCTTCCTCGTCGGGTTTAACGACGCGGAGGGGACTTTTTTTTGCTAATAATTACCATCATCGTGAGGTCAAACCATGAGCACCTTAGGCCATCAGTACGACAATTCCCTGGTATCCAATGCCTTCGGTTTTTTACGTTTTCCGCTGAATTTCATGCCATACGACAGCGATGCCGATTGGGTTATCACTGGCGTTCCTTTTGATGCGGCAACATCTGGCCGTGCAGGTGGTCGTCATGGCCCTGCGGCAATCCGTCAGGTGTCTACCAATCTGGCATGGGAAGGCAACCGCTTCCCGTGGAACTTCGACGTGCGCGAACGTTTGAACGTTGTTGACTGCGGCGACCTGGTTTACGCCTTCGGTGATGCGCGTGACATGAGCGAACGTCTGCAAGCTCATGCAGAAAAACTGCTGGCTGCGGGTAAGCGTATGCTCTCTTTCGGTGGCGACCACTTCGTGACTCTGCCGCTGTTGCGCGCCCATGCGAAGCACTTCGGTAAAATGGCGCTGGTACATTTCGATGCTCACACCGATACCTACGCAAATGGCTGCGAGTTCGACCACGGCACCATGTTCTACACCGCACCTAAAGAAGGTTTGATTGACCCAAACCATTCTGTGCAGATTGGTATTCGTACCGAGTTTGATAAAGACAACGGTTTCACCGTGCTGGATGCAGGCCAGGTTAACGACCGCACTGTTGACGACGTGCTGGCACAGGTTAAGCAGATTGTTGGCGATATGCCGGTTTATCTGACCTTTGATATCGACTGTATCGACCCGGCTTTCGCGCCAGGTACCGGTACGCCGGTTATCGGTGGTTTGACGACCGACCGCGCACTGAAACTGGTCCGTGGTTTGAAAGATTTGAACATCGTCGGCATGGACGTTGTGGAAGTGTCTCCGGCGTATGATCAGTCCGAAATCACTGCTTTGGCTGGAGCAACACTTGCTTTAGAGATGTTGTATATCCAGGCGGCGAAGAAAGGCGAATAATCGCCTTTATTGAGTGTTGCCCCCTCACCCTAACCCTCTCCCAAAGGAGAGGGGATTGTACGGTTTTCTCCGTCTCCTGGGGGAGAAGGTCGGGATGAGGGGTAATTTTACTTCAATCCATCCGCAGCCATACGGTCGCGAATATGTTGCGCACGTTCGGCGGAAGCAGGGTGGTCGTCAAGCATTGAGCTTTGGCGGCCTTCTTCCTCTTTAGCCAGCTTCTCAAAACTGGTCGCCAGGCCGATTGGGTTAATCCCGCGCTTTCTCAACAAATCATATGAATAGTCATCAGCTTCAGATTCCTGGCGCTGGGAGAACTGCGCATTCACCAGTTTCTCGCCCAAATCGCCGAGTTGTGACTGCGACAAACTGCCAATCACGCCGCCCGCAGAGGCCGCTGCAACACGCGCTGCGTTGGTCCCCAGAGCGACCTGCATCCCTTTCTTCACATGACCGAGCGCGACGTGGCCCATTTCGTGGCCGATAACCGCTTCGACTTCGTTATCGTTCATCATATCCATCAGGCCGCTGTAAACGCGGATACAGCCGTTTGCCATCGCGAAGGCGTTCACGTCTTTGGTGACATAAACCTTATAGTTCACCGGCATGCCATTGATGTTATCGCCCAGGGCGGCGGATATTTTGCTCAGGCGTTGCGCATACTCGCTGCTCGCGGGCGCGATGCTCGCTTTGCTGTCGAGTTCAGCACAGGATTTGTCACTCAGCTCTTTAACTTGCGCATCACTTAATGTGTACGCCTGAAAGGCTTCTGCACCGGAAGCCAGCAGGCCGTTAGAGTCCATATTCTGGCAGCCGCTCAATAGGGCAGCAACGCTCAGGCTCAGTAAAATTGGGCGCAATTTCATGCCAATATCCTTTATTAGTGATAACTGCTCAGAGGTCATTCAGCCACAAACCGTTGGCTAGTCGCTTCAGTATAAAGAAGTTAGCCAAACTCGCGCAGCAACTTGCGCAACATGCGAGCAGCTTCCAGAGATTTCTTAACCGGACAAAAGGATGCTCCATGTACATGACACACGGCTTGCGGTACATTGATGGCAATTTTTTGGGCGTAGCCCATAACGTATAGTAGTCAAGGCCTGACCTTCAACCATCCGATCTGGAGTCAAAATGTCCTCTCGTAAAGAGCTTGCCAATGCTATTCGTGCACTCAGCATGGACGCAGTACAAAAAGCCAAATCCGGTCACCCGGGCGCCCCTATGGGTATGGCCGACATTGCCGAAGTCCTGTGGCGCGATTTCCTGAACCATAACCCGCAGAACCCAGCGTGGGCTGACCGCGACCGTTTTGTGCTGTCTAACGGTCATGGTTCAATGCTAATTTACAGCCTGTTGCACCTCACAGGTTATGACCTGCCAATCGAAGAGCTGAAAAACTTCCGTCAGCTGCATTCCAAAACTCCGGGCCACCCGGAAGTGGGCTACACCGCTGGTGTTGAAACCACGACTGGCCCGCTGGGTCAGGGTGTTGCGAACGCAGTCGGTATGGCAATTGCAGAACGTACCATGGCAGCACAGTTCAACCGTCCTGGTCATGACATCGTTGACCACTTCACCTACACCTTTATGGGTGATGGCTGCATGATGGAAGGTATTTCCCACGAAGTTTGCTCGCTGGCGGGTACGCTGGGTCTGGGTAAACTGGTTGCCTTCTATGATGACAACGGTATCTCCATCGACGGCCACGTTGAAGGCTGGTTCACAGACGATACTGCGAAACGCTTTGAAGCCTACGGCTGGCACGTAGTGCGCGGCGTTGATGGCCATGATGCAGACGCTATCAAACGCGCTGTTGAAGAAGCCAAAGCGGTTACCGACAAACCTTCACTGCTGATGTGCAAAACCATCATCGGTTTCGGTTCTCCGAACAAAGCCGGTACGCACGATTCCCACGGTGCACCGCTGGGTGACGCAGAAATCGCACTGACCCGTGAAGCTCTGGGCTGGAAACACGCGCCATTCGAAATCCCGTCTGACATTTATGCTCAGTGGGACGCGCGTGAAGCAGGCCAGGCGAAAGAAGCGGCATGGAACGAGAAATTCGCGGCATACGCTAAAGCCTTCCCACAGGAAGCGGCTGAATTCACCCGCCGTATGAAAGGCGACATGCCTGCTGAGTTTGCTGCTAAAGCGCAGGAGTTCATCAAGAACCTGCAAGCTAACCCGGCGAAAATTGCCAGCCGTAAAGCATCTCAGAACACCATCGAAGCATTCGGCCATCTGCTGCCAGAATTCCTCGGCGGCTCTGCTGACCTGGCACCGTCTAACCTGACTATCTGGTCTGGTTCTAAAGCCATCAACGAAGATCTGGCCGGTAACTACATCCATTACGGTGTACGTGAATTCGGTATGACCGCGATTGCGAACGGTATCGCGCTGCACGGTGGTTTCCTGCCGTACACCTCTACCTTCCTGATGTTTGTTGAATATGCCCGTAACGCGGTGCGTATGGCAGCGCTGATGAAGCAACGCCAGGTGATGGTCTACACCCACGACTCAATCGGTCTGGGCGAAGATGGCCCAACTCACCAGCCGGTTGAGCAGCTTGCTGCCCTGCGTGTGACGCCAAACATGAGCACATGGCGCCCATGTGACCAGGTTGAATCTGCGGTGGCGTGGAAATACGCTGTAGAACGTCATGACGGCCCGACCGCGCTGATCTTCTCCCGTCAGAACCTGGCACAGCAGGATCGTACTGAACAGCAGCTGGCTGACGTTGCCCGTGGCGCATACGTTCTGAAAGATTGCGCAGGCACGCCTGAGCTGATTCTGATCGCAACTGGTTCTGAAGTTGAACTGGCTGTGGCTGCATGGGATCAACTGACTGCTGAAGGCATCAAAGCGCGTGTGGTTTCCATGCCGTCTACTGATGCGTTCGACAAGCAGGATCCAGCTTACCGCGAAGCGGTGCTGCCGAAAGCCGTTGCTGCACGTGTTGCTATCGAAGCCAGCATCGCTGACTACTGGTACAAATACGTTGGCCTGAACGGTGCGGTAGTGGGCATGACCACCTTCGGTGAGTCTGCTCCAGCTGAGCAGCTGTTCGAAGAGTTTGGCTTCACTGTTGAAAACGTTGTGAAACAGGCTAAAGCCGTTCTGTAAAACGTAATACTACTAAGGCCAGCAAACGTTGATTGCTGGTCTTTTTTTTATCTGTTGTTGATAATGCAATTGAAAATTATTATCATTCACATTCGTAAATAAATGTGAATCTAAGTAAATGAATCGACATACTTTGTACGGATACCAGAAATCGGGCTTCATTGCTTTAACCGTCGCACTATTAATGAACTCCCTGAGCGTGAGCGCTAAACCACTACCTGAAAAGGATTTTCTTACCGTCCCTATGGGAAATGGTGTGTATGAGCTGGCATATGACGCCTCTCAAAACGTTCTGTTTGCCGCCTCTGCGCCTTCATTTGATAAAGATAAGACTGATGGTCTGATCTACAAACTTAACCCGGATACGCTTAAGGCCTCTGGAAAAATCACCACTGAGCGACGCGCATTCGCTACGGTGCTCGATGCTGAAAACCACATTCTGTATATTGGCAACACCCTCGAAGGCTCTGTGACGCTGATAGATACCCGCAGCGGCAAAGAGATTAAGACCGTACAACTGAGTGACCTGAGCAATCCCAAAGAGATTATTCACACCCGCGAAATGGTGCTTGATAAAAAACGCCAGCGTTTATATGTATCGGGTGTGACTCAAAAAGGAATTATTTGGGTTATCGATACACAAAAACAGCATCATATTACCACCATTGAAAATATGGGGGAATATCCAACTGGGTTGGCAATTGATGAAGAAAAGGGAAGAGTTTATGCGGTTAACGGCAGCGGAGAGTTAATTACACTTGATGCCAGCGATAATAAAATACTTTCCCGCACTCAAGTCGAATCGCATAAAAAGCATTTCTTCTTAAATATTGCTGTGGATGAGAATAAAGAACGTGCCTTTATTACCGATCCAGATTTACCGAATGTACTGGTAGTTTCGCTTAAAGATGGAAAAATCATTCATCAGATCGATGTTATCAACTCTCTCGCTGTGATGTACAACGCAGCACGTAATGAAATTTACATTACCCATCGTAATGCACAACTGATCAGCATCGTTGATAGCAAAACCTATAAAGTAAAAGCCAGCATTTCAACAACGGCGCTTCCCAATAGCCTTGCGCTTTCAGCGGATGGAAACACGCTGTATGCCAGTGTGAAACAAGGCGAAAAAGAGATGGGCAAGCAGCCGGACTATATAATTAAAGTCGATCTCAACAAAATATAATTTTAATAACAAAGAACAATACAGCCCTGTGGTGAGAATTCACAGGGCCAGCAGTCTATTTTCAATTTTTCAATATCTCAGGTAATTAAAAAATGAGAAACAATAAACGTTTGGCATTGGCAGGAATAGTAGTTCTCGCTGGAGGCACAATGCTTCCGGCACTCGCAGAAGAAAGTAACGCAACGCTCAGTGAGTCTGAAGATCAAATGGTCGTGACGGCATCGGGTTTTTCTCAACAGAAAAAAGAAGCCCCCGCGACTATTTCAGTTGTTGACCGTAAACAGCTTGATGAAAAGCCTAACCGTAATGTCGCCGAGGCTATTCAGGATTTGCCCGGCGTGAATGTCGGTTCAGGTTCAAGCGATATGTCATCCGGCAGTATTATGATGCGCGGTATGGACTCAAGTTACACCGCGTTTATGGTCAACAGTGTGAAACAAAACACCGGTGAAGCGCGCCCGTATGGCCAGGATCTCGGCTCTGAAGTTAACTTCTTGCCCCCGATGGAAGCTATCGAACGCATCGAAGTGATTCGTGGGCCAATGTCATCACTTTATGGATCCGATGCGATTGGCGGTGTGGTTAACGTTATCACCAAAAAACCTTATGGTTTACAAGACTGGACGGGGGCTCTGGCGGCCAATACCTTCATCCAGGAAGACAGCTCATTCGGTAATACCAACCAAATGAATTTGTTCGCCATGGGGCCAATTGTGCCCGACGTGCTAGGTGTGAGCGTCGCGGCCGACTGGTTAAACCGCCGCGATGACGAACGGAATAACTATTTCAGCAAAAACGATCGTAAATCTCTCGATATGACCGTCGGTCTTGCGGCAAACGAAACCAACCTTTTTGACCTGAATGTGGTGACGGGTAAACAGAAAAAAAATCGTGATGAAGCGCCTTGGATGTGGACCTTTGATCGCGATGCGGTCACGCTCAGCCATAGCGGTTGGTATGCCGATGATACGATCGCGACGAGTAACTACCTCAACTATGAGAAGGGACGCTCTAAATACAATCTGGACGGCGATGCACCGCAGTACATCGAAACCGAAAACTATGTTGCGAATAGCCAGACCACTTTCTCGTTCGATAATCACAAACTCACCGTTGGGGCTAACTTTACGCGTGAAGAACTCAACGACCAGTTTGCGGTTTCGAGTAAAGAAGCGCCGGGAGTAGAGCCGGTGACAAAAATCAGCCGTGATGGTTGGGCTTTGTTCGCTGAAGACGGCTGGCATATTGGGGACTTCACGCTCACCACATCCGCGCGTCTGGATCGCGATAATTATTTCGGCACTCATATCACGCCAAAACTCTACGGTAACTGGGCAATAACCGATGCGTGGGCGCTGAAAGGCGGCGTATCGGCGGGCTATAAAAAACCTGAGCTGCGCGAAACGTCTGCTAATTTCGTGACGCCACGCGGTTCATTGCCGCCATATCCTTATTTGACCGTGGGTAACGATGACCTGAAACCAGAGAAAAGCGTTAACTCCGAATTAGGTCTGTATTGGGCTGGAGAAAAACTGGCGTTAGACGGCACCATTTTCTACACCCAATTCAAAGACAAAATCTCTGAAGAAACAATTTGCGAAACGACGGCGACGAATCAATGCCAGATGAACGGTTATCAGGCCGATTCCATCAGCAAGTATTTCAACGTGGGCAAAGCGGATGTCTACGGACTGGAGTTGAATGCTGACTGGCAGATGACTGAAACGGTAAAAGCTAATGCCAACTACACCTATAACCACAGCGAGCAGAAAACAGGCGTAAATAAAGGCTACGCGCTCAATGATTACCCGCGCCATATGGCAAACGTGTCGCTGACCTGGTCGGCCACTGAGGCGTTGGATTTTTGGAGCAAAGCGAATTTCCGCAGTAGCAACCGTGATACGGGCGATCATATTGATTACGAAGCCTGGACGATGGTTGATCTCGGAGCGCGTTATCAGTTGAACAAACACACTCAGTTGATGGCGGGCGTCTACAACCTGTTTGATGTTGATCCACAGCGTATCAGCCCATGGGGTGATTACGGCCTGGTGGAAGGTCGCCGCTATAATCTTGGGGCGCGTATTGAGTTTTAATTGAAGGTCGTTAACTAAAAACAGCCAGTCGGCGATACCACCGACTGGCTGTTTTCTTTTGAGGTTGTCAGATTTAACCCACTGCGTAATATCTCAAAAACAAACCCAATCAAGCCCTTTAATGTGATCTCAATTACAAATATTGTATTAATTCGAGTTATACATATGTGAATCAGATCAAATTATACGTATTGACAACATCAATTAATTGAAATCTTTTCATCTAATTACTTGAATTAATTCAGTAAATCATTTCCGCGTAAAAATCCTCGCCATCCCAGCACTCATTTGATTTATTTCTCCCACCGTCATACTTTAATTGAAAATAAAAACACCCTACAACGAGGAAGTCAGTATGCGGTTAATAGATTATTTCCCTGATGCTGCCATATCCATAAAAAACTCTGCCAATGATTGGCAGCAGGCAATAGATTATTCAATGGAAGCACTATTGCAGAAAGGATATGTCACCTCTTCTTACATCGATGCAATAAAATCCACCACCGAAGAAACGGGGCCGTATTATATTCTGGCACCGCTTGTTGCAATGCCTCATGCCCGACCGGAGTGTGGCGCAATAAAAACGGGTTTATCACTCACGCTATTAAAAAACAGTGTGGATTTTGGCGAAAGTAAAGAGCCCGTAAAATTACTAATAGGATTGTCGGCAGCTGATTCTGATGAGCATATAGGTGCGATTCAGGCATTAAGTGAAATGTTTTGCGAAGAAGAAAAAATTGAAGCTTTGCTAAACGCGAATACCGCACAGCAACTCATGGATATTATCACTCAAGAGTAATCATTCTCTCGTCAGGATAAATATGAAAAATAAATCGGCTCGTGCCAAAGTCCAGGCTTTCGGCGGATTTCTTACAGCTATGGTTATCCCCAATATTGGTGCTTTTATTGCGTGGGGTTTTATTACTGCGTTATTTATTCCAACCGGTTGGATGCCTAATGAGCATTTCGCCAAAATAGTTGGCCCGATGATTACCTATTTGCTTCCGGTGATGATTGGTTCAACCGGCGGCCATTTAGTGGGAGGCAAACGTGGCGCTGTTATGGGCGGAATTGGCACCATCGGTGTGATTGTTGGCGCGGATATTCCGATGTTTATTGGCGCGATGATCATGGGGCCGCTGGGCGGTTGGATTATCAAATTCATCGACACCAAACTGGAAAAGCGCATCCCACCTGGTTTTGAGATGGTTATCAATAACTTCTCATTGGGTATTGCCGGGATGTTGTTGTGCTTGTTTGCTTTCGAAATTATCGGCCCGGCGGTTCTGGTGGCTAATAATTTCGTGAAGGAATGTATTGAAGCGTTGGTGAGTACGGGATATTTGCCGCTTTTATCATTGATTAATGAACCGGCAAAAATTCTGTTTCTGAATAACGCTATCGATCAGGGTGTGTACTATCCGTTAGGAATGCAACAAGCGTCGGACACCGGGAAATCTATCTTCTTTATGGTGGCGTCGAACCCGGGACCAGGACTCGGCTTGCTGCTTGGATTTGCTGTGTTTGGCAAAGGAATGGCAAAAAAATCTGCACCGGGCGCCATGATTATTCACTTCCTCGGCGGCATTCACGAACTCTATTTCCCGTATGTGTTGATGAAACCATTGACGCTGATTGCCATGATTGCAGGCGGTATGTCCGGGATCTACACCTTTAACCTTCTGGGTGGTGGCCTGGTCGCGGGGCCGAGTCCGGGTTCTATCTTTGCTTATCTGGCACTGACACCGCGCGGAGCCTTCTTCGCCACAATCGCTGGGGTCACCGTTGCAACTGTCGTGTCATTTGTTATCACCTCGCTGATCCTGAAAATGGACCGCAGCAAAGAAGTCGAGAAAGAAGACAACTTTGATGAGACAGCCAGCGCCATGAAGGCGATGAAACAGGAAGGCGCGTGGAGTGCCAAACCTGTGAAACTGGTCGCTTTCGTCTGTGACGCAGGAATGGGGTCAAGTGCTATGGGGGCGACAACCTTCCGTAAGCGCCTGCAAAAGCATGGCATGGAAACAGAAGTGAAACATTACGCGATCGAAAACGTTCCTGAGAATGCAGAAATTATTGTCACTCACGCAAGTCTTGAAGGGCGCGTAAAACTGGTAACCAACAAACCGCTGATCCTGATTAATAACTATATCGGCGACCCTAAACTTGACGCGTTATTTATTGAATTAACCGCTAAGGCTTAATAATAAGGATTCTTATGAAAACTAAAGTTGCAGCCATTTATGGTAAGCGGGATGTGCGTATCCGTGAGTTCGAATTACCCGCGATTACCGATGATGAATTATTAGTGAGTGTTATTTCTGACAGCGTTTGTTTATCAACATGGAAAGCCGCGTTACTGGCAAGCGATCACAAACGTGTGCCGGATGATTTAATTAATCATCCGGTTATTACCGGGCATGAATGCGCTGGCGTGATTGTTGAAGTCGGGAATAATCTACGGGATAAATATAAGAAAGGTCAGCGTTACGTTCTGCAACCGGCAATGGGTTTGCCAAGCGGGTATTCGGCAGGATACAGCTATGAATATTTCGGTGGTAATGCCACCTATATGATTATTCCTAAGCTGGCGATTGATATGGGCTGTGTTTTACCTTATAGCGGTTCCTATTTTGCCGCCGCCTCTTTAGCTGAACCGATGTGCTGCATTATTGGTGCCTATAAAGCTAACTACCACACCACGCAATATGTTTACGAACATCGTATGGGAATTAAACCCGGCGGTAACCTGGCATTATTAGCCTGTGCCGGGCCGATGGGTATTGGCGCAATTGATTATGCGATTAACGGAAATATTAAACCTGCTAAAGTCGTCGTAGTCGATATTGATGAAGCCCGACTGGAGCAGGCGCAAAAACTATTGCCGGTAGAGTTGGCGGCAAAAAAGGGCATTGAACTGGTATATGTGAACAGCAAAAATCTGGATGACCCTGCTGCTGCATTGCGCGACATGACTGGGGGCGCAGGTTTCGACGATGTCTTTGTCTACGCCGCCGTGCCCGCGGTTATCGAGCTTGGCGACGATCTGCTGGCTGATGATGGCTGCCTGAACTTCTTTGCCGGGCCAACTGACAAAAACTTTAAAGTGCCGTTCAACTTCTACAATGTTCATTACGGTAGCACGCATATCGTTGGGACTTCAGGCGGCTCCACGGACGACATGCTGGAAGCCATCGAACTTGCCGCCAGCGGTCGGTTGCAGCCTTCATTTATGGTCACGCATGTTGGCGGTTTAGATGCGGTGCCTGAAACCGTGTTGAACCTGCCGGACATCCCAGGCGGTAAAAAGCTGATTTACAACGGCGTGACTATGCCACTGACTGCAATCACTGATTTCGCACGCCTGGGTGAAACAGATCCGTTATTCCGCTGCCTGGCTGAGCTGGTAAGCGAAACTCACGGCGTGTGGAACGAAGCCGCTGAAAAACATTTATTAGCGCATTTTGGCGTCGATACCGGCATGGAGGCTTAAGCATGAAAACGTTGGCTTATCCTTTTTTTCGCACCACAGAACAGGCCGCGCTGGCTGCCTGGCCCCTGATTGGTTGCGGCGACAAGAATCGTATTGATGGTGTCGCGGTACAGGCCATGCGCGATGCCCTGAATCAAATCGAGATGCAGGGGAAAATCGTCATTGGTGAAGGGGAAATCGACCATGCGCCCATGCTCTATATCGGCGAAATGCTAGGCAACGGCCAGTCTCCTAAAATCGACATTGCGGTTGACCCTATCGAAGGCACACGCATGGTCGCGATGGGGCAAAACAACGCGCTAGCAGTGATGGCCTGCGCGCCAGCAGGTTCACTGCTTCATGCACCGGATATGTATATGAAGAAGCTGGTCGTCGGCAAAAAGGCGAAAGGAGTGATCAACCTGGCGGCAACGCTTGAAGATAACCTGTGCAATATTGCCAAAGCCCTGGGTAAACCGCTCGAACGGTTGCGAATGGTCACGCTTGATAAACCGCGCCATCAGGATGCGATAGCGGTAGCCACAAGACTTGGGGTGAAAGTGATTGCCCTGCCAGATGGCGATGTTGCCGCCAGCGTGATGACGTGTTTGATGGAAAACCAGTACGACGTGATGTACAGCATTGGCGGTGCGCCGGAAGGCGTTATTTCAGCCTGCGCAGTGAAAGCGCTGGGGGGCGAAATGCAGATCGAGCTATTAGATTTTTGCCAGGCGAAAGGGGAGTCTCCCGCGAATCGCCAGATTGCAGATTCTGAACACCGCCGCTGCGCTGAAATGGGCGTCGAAGTGAACCGTATTTATAGCCTGAATGAAATCGTTCAAAGTGATGAAGTTTTATTTTCCGCAACCGGTGTGACGGGAGGCGATATTCTGCAAGGTGTGCGTGAAGAAGGTGAGGTAGTGCGCACACAAACGCTCTTGATTAATGGTATAGAGCGCACCTGTAATATTATAGACTCCCTACATCACCTTTAATGTACTGAGCTATTGATGACCACGTTGAACGAAGATGATGTGCTTGAGCGGCTGGAAGCGCAAAATTCACTGGCCTCGTTTATGAGTGTCGCTCACGATATTTTGCTTTCAGGAATCAGGCAATTTCTGCCTTCGTTATTTGTTGATAATGATGAAGAGATAGTCGAGTACGCCGTTAAGCCTTTGCTTGCCAGAAGCGGGCCGCTTGATGATATCGACGTTGCGCTGCGCTTGATTTACGCCCTGGGGAAAATGGATAAATGGCTGTATGCCGATATTACCTGTTTTAGCCAGTTTTGTGATTTCGTGCAGCACAGCAAAGAAACCATACAGTTTCATGATGATGTTACTTACGATTTCATTGCGAACCTTAATTCAATTACCCAAAACGCCACGCTGTTTAATGCAATTAAAAGCATGAAGTATTCGGACTTCTCTATTTATTCCGAAGTGCGTTATGGGAATCTGGTGAAAACGGCGTTATCTCTGGCGGTGACTTCATTATTGAAGGAGCTAGTCTGGTGAATGTCACATTGATAATAAATGGATTAGAGACGCATGCCCGTTTTAACGACGAAGAAGTCGATGCGTTGCATAAGCCGTTGCTTGAACAGTTAGCCGAAAAACAAAAGCGGTTAAGCCGCAGACTGGTGGTGTTTTTAGCGGCCCCGCCGGGAACCGGAAAATCGACGCTGGTGGCATTTTGGGAATATTTGAGCGCGCAAGATTCTGGATTGACTGCCATTCAGGCGTTGCCGATGGACGGATTCCACCACTACAACGATTATCTACAGGCATCCAACCTCAAACAGCATAAAGGTGCGCCGCAGACCTTTAATGTGCAGAAGCTGACGGATGCGTTGCGCGATTTGCATAAGCCCGAAAGCCACTGGCCGCAGTACGATCGTAATTTGCACGATCCGGTGGAAAACGCGATTACGGTAACAGCGCCGATTGTGGTGGTCGAAGGAAACTGGTTGCTGCTCAATCAGCCAGAATGGCAAGCTCTACGCGAACTTTGCGATTACTCAGTCTTTATTTCAGCTGCGCCTGACATGCTCTCAGAGCGTTTGATTGGCAGAAAAGTGCGTGGGGGTTTGACTCGGGAACAAGCCGAAGCCTTTTTCCAGGCGACTGACGGGCCGAATGTATTGCGTGTGCTGGAAAACAGCCAGCCCGCGGACATGCCGTTACGTATGGACGATCAGGGCGGCTATCATCGAAGCTGATAGGGGCACGGGTCTTTAAAACGGCCCGGCCTTTTACATCATGCTTGATCCCGTCTGGTTATTATTCGTCCTTTACGCATTTGCCGTTGCAGTTATTCCATCAAAAATGTGACCTGTGTCAGAAGATCGGTTGCCTGTACTGGGGTAACGTTCCATTTATTCCGCTTATCGCTTAACATGGCTGAAGCGTTTCAGTCGAATGAATGTTCGACAATTGAGCAAACAATTGCAGTTTCGATAGTGCGAGGATTCCCCTCAGGCGATAGCTGGATTACTCTGTCAGCCACTTAGTCTCAGGGATTCTGGCAGGAGAGATATGACCGTACGCATAGCAATTAATGGCTTCGGTCGCATTGGGCGCAACGTGGTACGTGCATTGTACGAATCCGGGCGCCGTGCGGAAATTACCGTCGTGGCAATCAATGAACTGGCTGATGCTGCGGGTATGGCGCATCTGTTGAAATACGACACCAGCCATGGTCGCTTCGCCTGGGACGTGCGTCAGGAACGCAGCCAGTTATGGGTCGGTGATGACACCATCCGTATTTTGCACGAACCGGAAATCGAAAATTTACCGTGGCGTGAACTGGGTGTAGATGTGGTGCTGGATTGTACCGGTGTGTTTGGCTCCCGTGCAGACGGTGAAGCGCATCTGGCAGCCGGTGCCAAAAAAGTCCTCTTCTCCCATCCAGGCGGTAACGACCTCGACGCCACCGTTGTTTACGGTGTGAATCATGAAAGTGTGGTTGCTGAACATCGCATTGTTTCCAATGCTTCCTGCACCACAAACTGCATCATTCCCATTATCAAATTGCTTGATGACGCCTGGGGTATTGAGTGGGGAACCGTCACCACGATTCATTCTGCCATGCATGATCAACAAGTTATCGACGCCTATCACCCGGACTTGCGCCGCACCCGTGCAGCCAGCCAGTCTATTATTCCTGTTGATACGCGTCTTGCTGCTGGTATCACACGTATTTTCCCGCAATTTGACGACTGTTTTGAAGCAATTGCGGTACGTGTTCCGACCATTAACGTCACGGCTATCGATTTAAGCGTGACGGTGAAAAATGCAGTTAATGCCAATGAAGTCAACAAGTTGCTGCAAAAAGCAGCACGGGATTCATTTCATGGTATAGTTGACTATACGGAATTACCGTTGGTCTCGACTGATTTTAACCACGATCCGCACAGTGCCATTGTTGACGGCACGCAAACCCGGGTCAGTGGGCAACATCTGATTAAAACTCTAGTCTGGTGTGATAACGAATGGGGCTTTGCTAACCGAATGCTCGACACGACGTTAGTCATGGCCGCAAGTGGTTTCAGGTAAGGCGCATAAAGCGTCCGCAAAACTTTAAGAATCAACGAGAGGATTCACCATGTCTGTAATTAAGATGACCGATCTGGATCTGGCTGGAAAGCGTGTTCTGATCCGTGCAGATTTGAACGTACCAGTTAAAGAAGGGAAAGTGACATCTGACGCACGTATCCGTGCATCTTTGCCAACTATCGAACTGGCCCTGAAGCAAGGCGCTAAAGTGATGGTAACTTCTCACCTGGGTCGTCCGACTGAAGGCGAGTACAACGAAGAATTCTCTCTGCTGCCGGTTGTTAACTACCTGAAAGACAAATTGTCTGCTCCGGTTCGTCTGGCTAAAGATTACCTCGACGGCGTTGAAGTTGCAGCGGGTGAACTGGTTGTTCTGGAAAACGTTCGCTTCAACAAAGGCGAAAAGAAAGACGACGAAACCCTGTCTAAAAAATACGCTGCACTGTGTGACGTATTCGTAATGGACGCTTTCGGTACCGCGCACCGCGCACAGGCTTCTACTCACGGCGTTGGCAAATTTGCAGACATCGCTTGTGCTGGCCCGCTGCTGGCTGAAGAGCTGAGCGCACTGGGTAAAGCACTGAAAGAACCAGCTCGCCCAATGGTTGCTATCGTTGGCGGTTCTAAAGTTTCTACCAAACTGACCGTTCTTGATTCCCTGTCTAAAATCGCTGACCAGCTGATTGTTGGCGGTGGCATCGCGAACACCTTCGTTGCTGCTCAAGGCCACAACGTGGGTAAATCCCTGTACGAAGCAGACCTGGTTGACGAAGCTAAACGCCTGCTGACTATCTGTGATATCCCGGTTCCTGCAGACGTGCGCGTAGCGACTGAGTTCTCTGAGACTGCTACTGCAACTCTGAAATCTGTAAACGACGTTAAATCTGACGAGCAGATTCTGGATATCGGTGATGCTTCTGCAGCTCAACTGGCTGAAATCCTGAAGAATGCAAAAACCATTCTGTGGAACGGCCCGGTTGGCGTGTTCGAATTCCCTAACTTCCGCAAAGGGACTGAAATCGTTGCTAATGCAATCGCAGACAGCGAAGCATTCTCTATCGCAGGCGGCGGTGACACTCTGGCAGCAATCGACCTGTTCGGCATTGCTGACAAGATCTCCTACATCTCCACTGGTGGCGGCGCATTCCTCGAATTCGTGGAAGGCAAAGTTCTGCCAGCAGTAGCGATGCTCGAAGAGCGCGCTAAGAAGTAATGATTACGGGCAGGGTTTCCTGCCCGTTGAATTTTTGCCGCTTACAGTGAATGGTAGGTGGTTAATATTTCTTTATTTACCCAAAATCATTCGAGTTGTAGCAAGGCGACAACTAAGCAGCTTCCAGGAGCTTACTCCGTTAAGTGACTGGGAGATGGGAAGGCAGTCAACGCAGTTACAGCTTGAAGGATGACGGGCAAATCGGCCGACGATACAGGACAAACAACCATGTCTAAGATTTTTGATTTCGTAAAACCTGGTGTAATCACTGGTGATGACGTACAGAAAGTTTTCCAGGTAGCAAAAGAAAACAACTTTGCTCTGCCAGCAGTTAACTGCGTAGGCACCGACTCTATCAACGCCGTACTGGAAACTGCTGCGAAAGTTAAAGCACCAGTCATCGTTCAGTTCTCTAACGGCGGCGCTGCGTTCATCGCGGGTAAAGGCGTGAAAACTGACGTTCCTCAGGGTGCTGCAATCCTGGGCGCAATCTCTGGCGCACACCACGTTCACCAGATGGCTGAGCATTACGGCGTGCCAGTTATCCTGCACACCGACCATTGCGCTAAGAAACTGCTGCCATGGATCGATGGCCTGTTGGACGCTGGCGAAAAACACTTCGCGGCAACTGGCAAACCACTGTTCTCTTCCCACATGATCGACCTGTCTGAAGAGTCTCTGGAAGAAAACATCGAGATCAGCTCTAAATATCTGGCTCGTATGTCAAAAATGGGCATGACTCTGGAAATCGAACTGGGTTGCACCGGCGGCGAAGAAGATGGCGTAGATAACAGCCATATGGACGCATCTGCTCTGTACACTCAGCCAGAAGACGTTGATTACGCGTACACTGAACTGAGCAAAATCAGCCCACGTTTCACCATCGCGGCTTCCTTCGGTAACGTGCACGGTGTTTACAAACCAGGTAACGTGGTTCTTACCCCGACTATCCTGCGCGATTCTCAGGATTATGTTTCTAAGAAACACAACCTGCCGCACAACTCCCTGAACTTCGTGTTCCACGGCGGTTCCGGTTCAACTGCTCAAGAAATCAAAGATTCCGTGAGCTACGGTGTTATCAAAATGAACATCGATACCGATACCCAGTGGGCAACTTGGGAAGGTATCCTGAGCTACTACAAAGCTAACGAAGCTTACCTGCAGGGCCAGTTGGGCAACCCTAAAGGCGAAGACCAGCCGAACAAGAAATACTATGATCCACGCGTATGGCTGCGTTCTGCACAGACTTCTATGATCACCCGTCTGGAGCAGGCTTTCAAAGAACTGAACGCAGTAGACGTTCTGTAATTTGAAGCAGTAAATGCTTGAATCAAGCCCGCCTCGTGCGGGCTTTTTTGTACCTTTAATAAATTTTTATCTGCAACCCAGACTTAAAAAGCCAGCATATTGCTTTTAAATAAACTGATGGCAGAAAGGATATTTTCTGATGCGAGTATTTTCTGAACGCTATTTATTTCGGCAATTTTATAAGATTATTTTAATTTAATTATAAGTGCCTATAAAAGTGGGAGTTATTTGTACAGATATGATTTTATTATCACCATAACTTTATTTTATTACTCCTGCTAAGGTTGACCTCTGTCATGTAAAATGCAAATGACCAATGTTTAACATTATGATTTAAAAGGGTTAAATTTGTTTGCTTGATTTGCATACGATTAGCGGTCTAGTAATTGTGAGTCACTGCACACTACAACTGATGCATAATTCGATATGATCTGCTGCATGGGACGTTAATAGGCGCAGATTTAAATGGACAATAATATCTTACCAAAAACACAACACCTGCTTGTTTTTCAGGAAGTGGTGAGAAGTGGATCATTTGGTTCTGCGGCGAAACAACTGAGCCTGACCCAGCCTGCTGTCAGTAAAATTATAAGCGACATGGAATCGTATTTTGGTTTAGAGCTTATTATCAGAAAAAATACCGGCGTTAAATTAACTGAAGCAGGCAAAGTATTGCTGACTCACGCTGAATCCATCACACGTGAATTGCGCAATATGTGTAGTGAAATGAATCGTATGGTTGGAAATAGCGTGGTTGATGTGTCATTTGGCTACCCATCGCTTATCGGCTTCACTTTTTTACCCGGCATGATGAAAGAGTTTAAAGAGCTTTTCCCACAGGCTCAGGTTTCGATGTTCGAAGCCCAACTTTCTTCTTTCTTGCCTGCAATCCGCGATGGCCGTCTGGACTTTGCTATTGGCACGTTGAGCGACGAAATGTTGCTACAAGATTTGCACATTGAGCCACTGTTCGAGTCAGAGTTTGTCCTGGTTGCCAATCGAACACGGGTAGTTAAAGGGACGACCACGCTCAGCGCATTAAGTCATGAGCAATGGGTTTTACCACAAACGGAAATGGGATATTACAGCGAACTGCTGACGACACTGCAAAAGAACAATATCAAAAGTGAAAACATCGTAAAAACGGACTCGGTAGTAACCATTTATAATCTGGTGCTCAACGCAGGTTTTCTGACAGTTATTCCGCGCGATATGATTTCCCCATTTGGCTCTAACCAATTTATTAAAGTCCCGGTTGAGGATAAATTACCTGTCGCGCGATACGCTGCTGTTTGGTCTAAGAATTATCGAATTAATAGATCTGCTGCCACATTAGTTGAGCTAGCCAAAAAACATTCATTACGAATTAAATTTCAATCTGACAAATTAACAGAAGTTGCTTAGTTTAATTAAGTAACCAATAAAAATTACTCATTCAAAGTGGTGGCTTAATAAAGCCACCCCATAAATCATTCTTGCTTTTAAATGTTGAGGTCAACATGCATATCGACTATGAACTTCCCGTTACTATTATTGATGTTCTTGAAGCGAAAAAAAGACTCACAGGATATATCTATAAAACTGGAATGCCTCGCTCAAATTATCTCAGCGAATGTTGTAAAGGTGAGATATTTCTAAAATTTGAAAATATGCAGCGCACGGGTTCATTTAAAATTCGTGGTGCATTTAATAAGCTCAGTTCTTTAACTGAAGAAGAAAAAAGAAAAGGTGTTGTTGCTTGCTCTGCGGGCAACCACGCTCAGGGCGTTTCACTCTCCTGCGCCATTCTTGGCATTGATGGTAAAGTCGTCATGCCTAATGGCGCGCCAAAGTCCAAAGTCGCGGCGACCTCTGACTACTCTGCACAAGTCGTGATGCACGGCGATAACTTCAACGACACCATCGCTAAAGTGAGTGAAATTGTTGAGATGGAAGGGCGCATCTTTATTCCACCTTATGACGATGAAAAAGTGATTGCCGGGCAAGGAACTATCGGCCTGGAAATCCTTGAAGATTTATACGATGTCGATAACGTCATTGTGCCAATTGGCGGCGGCGGATTAATTGCGGGTATTGCACTGGCGATTAAATCCATAAACCCGACCATTAATATTATCGGCGTGCAGGCAGAAAATGTACATGGTATGGCTGCTTCGTTTTATAAAGGCGAATTAATGGCCCATCGTACGACCGGGACATTAGCCGACGGTTGCGATGTTTCTCGCCCTGGCAGAATAACCTATGAAATTGTGAAGAAGCTCGTTACTGATATTGTATTAGTCAGTGAAGACGAAATTCGTAACAGTATGGTAGCCCTTATTCAACGTAATAAAGTTGTCACTGAAGGCGCAGGTGCATTAGCGACTGCTGCATTATTAAGCGGTAAGTTAGATCATTATATTAAAGGGCGTAAAACAGTTAGTATTATCTCCGGCGGTAATATTGACCTGTCTCGCGTCTCACAAATTACAGGCTCCGCAGATATTTGATAGAATCTCTCGAGGAACTTTATTATGAGTAATACTGATGCAACCCTTGTTGGCCAAAAAGCGGAATCGCAATGGCGCAAATCTGACACTACCTGGACTCTTGGTTTATTTGGAACGGCTATCGGTGCGGGAGTTTTATTCTTCCCCATCCGTGCAGGTTATGGCGGTTTAATTCCGATACTGATTATGCTGTTCCTGGCATTCCCGATTGCGTTTTACTGCCACCGTGCGCTGGCGCGTCTGTGCCTTTCCGGCAGTAATCCTTCCGGAAACATCACAGAAACGGTTGAAGAGCATTTTGGTAAAACGGGCGGCGTGGTCATCACCTTCCTGTACTTTTTCGCAATCTGCCCGCTGCTGTGGATTTACGGTGTCACGATAACCAATACCTTCATGACATTCTGGGAAAACCAGCTCCAGCTCATGCCGTTAAACCGAGGAATAGTGGCGCTGTTCCTGCTGCTGTTGATGGCTTTTGTTATCTATTTTGGCAAAGACCTGATGGTCAAAGTCATGAGCTATCTGGTGTTCCCGTTCATTGCCTGCCTGGTGCTGATTTCAGTCTCGCTGATCCCTTACTGGAACTCGGCGGTTATCGATCAAGTGAGCCTCAGCGATATTTCGTTCACTGGCAGTGATGGCATTCTGGTCACGGTATGGCTGGGTATTTCCATCATGGTGTTCTCCTTTAACTTCTCGCCGATTGTCTCCTCGTTTGTGGTTTCCAAACGCGAAGAGTACGAGCAGGACTTTGGCAAGCAGTACACCGAAGACAAATGTTCAAAAATCATTTCTCGCGCCAGCATGTTGATGGTTGCGGTAGTTATGTTCTTCGCTTTTAGCTGCCTGTTTACGCTTTCCCCGCAGAACATGGCTGAAGCTAAAGCACAGAATATTCCAGTGCTCTCGTATCTGGCGAACCACTTTTCCTCGATGTCTGGCACCAAATCGACCTTTGCCACGACACTGGAATACGGCGCATCCATTATTGCCCTGGTAGCTATCTTCAAATCCTTCTTCGGCCACTATCTTGGCACCCTCGAAGGATTAAACGGTCTGGTTCTGAAGTTCGGCTACAAAGGGGATAAAACCAAAGTTTCTGGCGGAAAACTCAACCTTATCAGCATGGTCTTCATTATGGGATCAACCTGGGTTGTGGCTTACGCTAACCCGAACATCCTCGATTTAATTGAAGCGATGGGTGCTCCGATTATTGCATCCTTACTTTGTCTACTGCCGATGTATGCCATTCGTAAAACTCCGGCTCTGGCGAAATATAAAGGTAAAACTGAGAATGTTTTTGTCACCGTCATTGGTTTGCTGACCATTCTTAATATTGTCTACAAACTTATCTAATAACTTTGGGTAGATTGACTCAGGATGAGTGGGATTTAAACATGAATGATTACCCGGTAGTGTTGACGATTAATTGTGGTTCTTCTTCGGTAAAGTTTTCAGTATTAGATGCAGAAACATGTGATGTGCTGTTGTCCGGGATTTGTGAAGGTATTAATACCGATAAAGCCTTTATTACGGTCAATGATGGGGAGCCAGTTATTCTGGCTCGCCAGAATTATGAAGAAGCACTCGCCGCAATCTCTCATGAACTGGAAATGCGCGATTTAATTGATAGCGTTGCATTTGTAGGCCACCGGATTGCTCACGGCGGATCGTTATTTAGCGAGTCGGTATTAATTACCGATGAAGTTATCGAACAGATTCGCCAGGTTTCACCGTTGGCCCCCCTGCATAATTACGCCAATTTGCACGGGGTGGAATCTGCGCGAACCCGCTTCCCGGACGTCCCGCAGGTCGCGGTATTCGATACCAGCTTTCATCAAACTCTGAAACCAGAGGCCTATTTATACGGTTTACCGTATCGCTATTTTGAAGAGTACGGCGTGCGCCGTTACGGATTCCACGGCACGTCGCATCGCTACGTTTCTCAGCAAACGGGTGAGTTACCCGGCCTGAACTCAGTAAATTCGGGGTTGGTGATTGCTCACTTAGGAAATGGCGCTTCGGTCTGCGCGGTCCAGAATGGTGAAAGTGTTGATACCTCGATGGGTATGACACCGCTGGAAGGGCTGATTATGGGCACGCGCTGTGGCGATGTTGATTTCGGTGCCATGGCCTGGCTTGCCCGCCAGACTGAGCAGTCGATGGATGACCTGGAGCAAGTCGCGAATAAAGAGTCTGGGCTGTTAGGCCTTTCGGGTTTGTCTTCAGATTTACGTACCCTGGAAAAAGCCTGGCATGAAGGTGATATGCGTGCGCAATTAGCTATCAGAACGTTTGTTCATCGCATTGCCCGAACGATTGGCGCGCACGCTGCTGCATTAAATCGTCTGGACGGGGTTATTTTTACCGGTGGTATTGGCGAGAACTCAATACTTATTCGCCGTCTGGTTGCCGAACGTTTACGCGTATTTGGTGTTGAGCTGGATATTGATAAAAATAACCAGCCTAACCGAATAGGGCAGCGAATAATTTCCAGTGAGAGTTCATCAATAATTTGTGCCGTTATTCCCACTAACGAAGAGAAAATGATTGCGCTTGATGCTTTGCAATTAGGCAAACAATGTTATCTTGCGGAATATGCCTGAATTAATAATGTGGTTTAAAGGAATGATGTAATGAAAGTAGATGTTGATATTACCAACGATAATTATTCCCATGCCTGGCAACAATTTTCAGGCGACGAATGGAAAACCAACATTAATGTTCGGGATTTTATCCAACATAACTACACCCCGTATGAAGGTGATGAATCATTTTTAGCGGGAGCTACCACGGCGACGACGGCGCTGTGGGAAAAGGTCATGGATGGCATTCGTATCGAAAACGCCACACATGCACCGGTCGATTTCGACACTAACATTGCGACGACCATCACTGCACATGCCCCGGGATATATTCTCAAAGACCACGAAAAGATTGTCGGCTTGCAAACGGATAAACCGCTGAAACGTGCTCTGCATCCTTATGGCGGCATCAATATGATCAAAAGCTCTTTTGAAGCTTATGGTCGTGAAATGGATCCCGATTTTGAATACCAGTTTACGTCTTTGCGTAAAACCCATAATCAGGGCGTGTTTGACGTTTATTCACCGGATATTCTGCGCTGCCGTAAATCGGGTGTGTTGACCGGTTTGCCGGACGGTTACGGGCGTGGACGCATTATCGGCGACTATCGCCGTGTCGCGCTGTATGGCATCGCCTATCTGGTGCGGGAACGTGAATTGCAGTTTGCCGATTTACAAGGCCAGCTTGAACGCGGTGAAAACCTCGAAGCGGTCATTCGTCTGCGCGAAGAGTTGTCGGAGCATCGCCGCGCACTGCTGCAAATTCAGGAGATGGCAGCAAAATACGGCTTCGATATTTCTCGCCCGGCTCGCAATGCGCAAGAAGCCTTGCAGTGGCTCTATTTTGCCTATCTGGCTGCAGTGAAATCGCAAAATGGTGGGGCGATGTCCCTGGGGCGCACCACCTCGTTTATTGATATTTATATCGAGCGCGACCTTAAAGCCGGTGTGTTGACGGAGCTACAGGCGCAAGAGTTGGTCGATCACTTCATTATGAAGATCCGCATGGTGCGTTTCCTGCGCACGCCAGAGTTTGATTCGCTGTTCTCCGGTGACCCAATCTGGGCGACAGAAGTTATCGGCGGTATGGGTTTAGACGGGCGCACGCTGGTCACCAAAAATGCCTATCGCTACCTGAACACGCTTTACACCATGGGGCCAGCGCCAGAACCGAATCTGACTATTCTCTGGTCGGAAGCGTTGCCGAAACCTTTCAAAGTTTATGCGGCAAAAGTGTCCATCGAAACATCATCGTTGCAGTATGAAAATGATGACCTGATGCGCTGTGATTTTGACAGCGATGACTATGCGATCGCCTGCTGCGTCAGTCCGATGGTTATCGGCAAACAGATGCAGTTCTTTGGTGCGCGAGCCAACCTCGCAAAAACGCTGCTGTATTGCATCAATGGCGGGATGGACGAAAAGCTCAAAATCCAGGTCGGGCCGAAAATGCCGATGCTGCTCGATGACGTGTTGGATTATGAAGAGGTGATGAGCAGCCTCGATCACTTTATGGATTGGCTGGCGGCGCAGTATGTTACGGCGCTCAATCTCATCCATTATATGCACGATAAATATAGCTACGAAGCCTCGCTGATGGCGCTGCACGACAGAGATGTTTATCGCACGATGGCGTGTGGCATTGCCGGGTTGTCGGTGGCGGTGGACTCACTTTCCGCTATCAAGTACGCCACGGTGAAACCGGTGCGCGACCAAAACGGGCTGGCGGTAGATTTCGTGATTGAAGGTGAGTATCCGCAATACGGCAATAATGACGATCGTGTTGACGCGATTGCCTGCGATCTTGTTGAACGCTTTATGAAGAAGATCCAGGCGCTGCCAACTTATCGCAACGCGGTACCGACCCAGTCGATCCTGACGATCACCTCAAACGTGGTTTATGGACAAAAAACCGGTAACACGCCGGATGGCCGCCGCGCGGGGACGCCATTTGCGCCAGGTGCTAACCCGATGCACGGAAGGGATCGTAAAGGCGCTGTTGCTTCATTAACCTCGGTTGCCAAACTGCCGTTCAGCTATGCGAAAGACGGGATTTCATACACCTTCTCAATCGTTCCTGCGGCGCTCGGACGTGATGACGCGATACGCCAGTTAAACCTGGTGGGCTTGCTGGATGGTTATTTCCATCACGATGTGAAAACTGAGGGCGGGCAGCATTTGAACGTGAACGTGATGAACCGTGAAATGTTACTGGATGCCGTCGAACATCCGGAAAATTATCCGACGCTCACCATTCGCGTTTCGGGTTATGCGGTGCGCTTTAATGCTCTGACGCGTGAGCAGCAACAGGATGTGATATCTCGTACCTTTATTCACTCGATCTGATGAATCTGTAGGTTTGCCATTCCCCCTAAACCCGCCGCGCGCGGGTTTTTTTTTGACCAAACTTGTGACTAACTTGGCACATTCGCTTGTTTTGTTTACCCTTTAAAGTTCTGTTGTGCCTTCGGGGTGCACAATTTCAGTAATGACAAGGAACCGTGAATGGAAGATCTCAACGTAGTAGACAGTATCAATAATGCCGGGGGCTGGTTGGTGCGCAACCAGGCGTTACTGCTGAGCTATGCGGTCAACATTGTGGCGGCGATTGCGATTATTATCGTCGGGATGATCGTGGCTCGTATCGTGTCCAACGCCATTAACCGTGTGATGGTCGCTCGAAATATTGATGCCACCGTCGCTGATTTTCTCTCCGCTCTGGTGCGTTACGGCATCATCGCCTTTACGTTAATTGCCGCTCTGGGGCGCGTGGGGGTACAAACTGCGTCCGTTATCGCGGTACTCGGTGCCGCAGGTTTAGCCATTGGCCTCGCGTTGCAAGGTTCGCTTTCAAACCTCGCCGCAGGCGTGTTGCTGGTGACTTTCCGCCCATTCCGCGCGGGTGAATACGTTGACCTGGGGGGATCGCAGGTTCCGTACTTAATGTGCAGATTTTCTCCACCACACTGCGCACGCTGGATGGCAAAATTGTCGTGGTGCCAAACGGTAAAATTATCGCCGGTAATATCATTAACTTTTCCCGTGAACCGGTGCGCCGTAATGAGTTTATTATTGGCGTGGCATATGACTCCGACATCGACAAAGTTAAGCAAATCCTGACCGACATCATCACTAGCGATGAACGCGTGTTGAAAGACCGCGATATTACTGTGCGGCTCAATGAACTCGGGCCTTCCGCGATTAACTTTGTGGTGCGCGCCTGGAGCAACAGTGGCGATCTGCAAAACGTTTATTGGGATGTGCTGGAACGCATTAAACGCGAGTTTGATGCGCAGGGGATCAGCTTCCCGTATCCGCAAATGGACGTGAACTTCAAACGTGTGAAAGAACCTGCACAAGAATGATTGTCCGGGGCCAGCTTCGGCTGGCCTTCTTTTTATTAGTAATTCTTATAAACCATTAAAATTATCCATTTCCGCTAATAATTTTTCCCTATTACACTCTTCCTCAGTCGCTAAATACTGAAGAGTGAATCATCGTGTTATCTTATTTCTTTCAAGGCCTTACATTGGGTGCAGCGTTAATCCTGCCACTCGGACCGCAAAATGCTTTTGTGATGAACCAGGGCATTCGCCGCCAATACCATCTGATGATTGCTTCTCTTTGCGCGATTAGCGATTTGATACTGATCTGCGGAGGTATTTTTGGTGGCAGCGCGCTTCTGATGCAGTCGCCATGGTTGCTGGCGATTGTGACCTGGGGCGGCGTGGCGTTTTTGCTGTGGTACGGCTGGGGCGCGCTGCGCACCGCGATGAGCAGCAGCGTTGAGTTGGCCTCCGCTGAAGTGATGAAGCAAGGGCGCTGGAAAATTGTCGCCACCGTGCTGGCGGTGACCTGGCTTAATCCGCATGTGTATCTGGATACTTTTGTGGTGCTGGGGAGTCTCGGTGGGCAGCTCGCCGACGAACCGAAGCGCTGGTTTGCATTAGGAACCGTGAGCGCGTCTATCCTTTGGTTTTACGGCCTGGCACTGCTGGCGGCATGGCTTGCACCGCGCCTGCGCACCGCGAAAGCCCAGCGTATTATCAATGGCGTCGTCGGCTTGGTGATGTGGGTTATCGCGCTGCAACTTGCGTCAGATGGGGTTCGCCATATCGCTTCCCTTATGGCTAATTAGCCTTAATCCGATAGACAAGTTACCATTCCAGGCTAAGCTTGCTGCCAGACGTCCGTGTATTTTACGGACGTAATGACAGTGGAATGTAGCATGGAGGAATTACAGTGAAGTTTAAAACCCTGGCATTAGCCGCTTTAGTGGGATTTGGTTCGGTTCCGGCATTGGCCGATGAGTTACCCAACGGTCCACATGTCGTGACATCCGGCACCGCAAGCGTGGATGCGGTTCCTGACATTGCCACACTCGCTATCGAAGTGAATGTGTCTGCCAAAGATGCGGCATCAGCAAAAAAACAGGCTGACGACCGTGTGGCACAATATCTGACATTCCTGCAGCAAAGCGGTGTCGAGAAGAAAGACATCAATGCCGCTAACCTGCGCACTCAACCAGAATATGAATACCTGAAAGACGGCAAAACGCAGCTGAAAGGCTACCGTGCCGTGCGTCAGGTTGATGTCACTCTGCGCAAGCTCGACAAAATGAACGAGCTGCTTGATGGGGCATTGAAAGCGGGGCTTAACGAAATTCGCTCTGTTTCCCTGGGTGTTGCAAACCCGGAGCAATATAAAGATAAAGCGCGTAAAGCAGCCATCGACGATGCTGCCCGCCAGGCGAAACTGTTAGCCGAAGGCTTTAACAGCAAGTTGGGGCCAGTGTATAGCGTGCGTTACCACGTTTCTAATTACCAGCCGGCGCCAATGGTGCGGATGATGAAAGCAGACGCCGCAGCGCCAGTGTCGGCCCAGGATACCTACGATCAGCAAACTATTCAGTTTGATGACCAGGTTGATGTGGTGTTTGAGCTGGAACGCGCTAAGACCGAGCAGCCAGCCCAGTAAGTCGCAACAAAACCGTAAAATGTAGGTTGGATAAGCGTTAGCGTCATCCGACAAAACAAAAAGGCCGCTAAATTTAGCGGCCTTTTTCTATTCAGCGTCCTGTCGTAGAACTCTATGCCCGTACTCCAGCAGCGCATCGGTGACATTGCGCATCATGCGGCTTTCCGGTGCAAAGCGGTGCCAGTACAACATGCGGCGTTGCATCAGGCCGGGCGTCAGGTCAATCAGCTCACCGCTGTTAATCTCTCTTTCAATTTGCAAATGCGGGATCATGCAGCACGTTGTGCCCTGGCGTGCGAGTTGCACGAAGGCTTCTGACGAGTTAACGATATGGCACGGCACGCTGCCCGGTGACAAATCAAAATTCTGCTGTAAAAACGCCTGGTGCATATCGTCGAGATGGTCAAACGCGACAGCCGGGGCTTTCAACAGTGCTGAACGCGTGACGCCATTCGGGAAATAGCGAGCGGCAAAATCTTTCGACCCGACGAACAGATAATCCAACGCACCGAGCCTGTCGACCAGGCAGCTTGGCAGCGGCTGTGGTTGAATGGACACCGCACCGACCACTTCACCGCGACGCAGGCGTTCTTGCGTTCGGGTTTCATCTTCAACCTGAAGATTCAGGCGGATAGGGGAGTCGGCAAGCACAGGCGCGAGCGCTGGCAGCAACCAGGTTGCCAGACTGTCGGCGTTCACCGCAAGCGACAACAACAGAGGCGTGGAGCCGGTTTGCTCATCCCCCAGCCACTCTTCTTCCAGCAGTTCAACCTGGCGTAATAATGCCAGTAACTTTTGCCCTTGTTCGGTTGGGCGCGGTGGAACCGTGCGCACTAACAATGGCTGGCCGAACATATTTTCCAGTTGCTTGATACGCTGTGAAACCGCTGATTGAGTAATGCAGAGCTTTTGTGCTGCGCGCTCAAATCCTCGTTCACGAATCACTGCATCCAGCGCCTGTAGCGTTCTGTAGTCCGGGCGTTTCATTGTTGTTTGCTAACTCCTGTTTTTGTTATTTCAGCACTATGACATAAATTTGCAGTCGATCCAGACCAAATCCACAAAGATCGGACGAGTTCTGCCATTCCCTGGGACAACCTCGAGGCGCTTGCACTATAATGCGCGTCAGTTTTCACAGCACAGGCAAAAACCATGACGCAGGATGAACTGAAAAAAGCAGTCGGCTGGGCAGCATTACAATACGTGCAACCAGGCACTATCGTTGGTGTGGGTACTGGCTCCACTGCCGCGCATTTTATTGATGCTCTCGGGACGATCAAACATCAAATTGATGGTGCCGTTTCTAGCTCCGACGCTTCTACCGCCAAACTGAAAAGCCTTGGCATCACTGTTTACGATCTCAACGAAGTTGACTCTCTGGGTATTTATGTTGATGGCGCCGATGAGATCAACGGCCAGATGCAAATGATCAAAGGCGGAGGTGCTGCGTTAACCCGCGAAAAAATCATCGCTTCCGTGGCGGAAAAGTTTATCTGTATCGCCGATGCGTCCAAACAAGTGGGTATTTTGGGTAACTTCCCGCTGCCGGTTGAAGTGATTCCTATGGCGCGTAGCTGTGTGGCGCGTGAGCTGGTCAAACTCGGTGGCCGCCCGGAATATCGCCAGGGTGTAGTGACTGATAACGGCAACCTGATTCTGGATGTTCACGGCCTGAGTATCGTTGACCCTGTCGCGCTGGAAAATGCCATCAACGGCTTGCCAGGCGTGGTGACTGTGGGTCTGTTTGCCAACCGCGGTGCGGACGTCGCACTGATTGGTACGGCTGATGGCGTGAAAACCATAGTGAAATGATCTGACCGGGGCGCTTCTTGCGCCCCGATTACTGAATAAAAAATGACAAAATAATCTAACGGCAAATTTGGTGACATATGTCACATTCTGAACAACTCCCTGTGATTCATTCCTGGTTCTTTCTTTAGCTCAGCATTTTCTGCTGCCCACTGTGGCTTATTCCTTTCTTGCACTGACGACTGCGCAATCGTTTATATTGCCCCGCCCGTATTTTTTGATATTTTGGCAGAAGGGTGTCTTATCACACAGCACAACATCAGTTCTAAAAATAGGGTCGGGAAATGGCAAAAGTATCACTGGATAAAGACAAGATTAAATTCCTGCTGGTGGAAGGTGTACACCAGAAAGCCGTGGATAACCTCCGCGCGGCAGGCTATACCAACATCGAATACCATAAAGGTGCGCTGGACAGCGATGCCCTGAAAGAGTCGATCCGTGATGCGCATTTCATTGGTCTGCGTTCCCGCACTAACTTAACGGAAGAGATTTTGGCTGCGGCTGAGAAGCTGGTTGCTGTAGGTTGTTTCTGCATTGGTACTAACCAGGTCGATCTGGATGCTGCGGCTAAACGCGGTGTGCCGGTGTTTAATGCCCCGTTCTCTAACACGCGTTCCGTTGCTGAGTTGGTTATCGGCCAACTGTTATTACTGATTCGTGGCGTGCCTGAAGCTAACGCCAAAGCACACCGTGGCGTGTGGAATAAGCTGGCGGTCGGTTCTTACGAAGCGCGCGGCAAAAAGCTCGGCATCATTGGTTACGGCCATATCGGGACTCAGTTAGGGATTCTGGCTGAAGCGCTGGGCATGAATGTCTTCTTCTACGATATTGAAAACAAGCTCCCGCTGGGTAACGCGACTCAGGTACAGCATCTGTCTGATTTGCTGAACATGAGCGACGTGGTCAGCCTGCATGTTCCTGAAAATGCCTCAACTAAAAATATGATTGGTGTCAACGAGCTGGCGCTGATGAAACCGGGTGCGCTGCTGATCAACGATGCGCGTGGCACGGTCGTGGATATCCCAGCATTGTGCGATGCGCTGGCGCGTAAACATCTGGCAGGCGCGGCAATCGACGTGTTCCCAACCGAGCCTGCAACCAACAGCGATCCGTTCACTTCACCGCTGTGTGAGTTTGATAACGTGATCCTGACGCCGCACATCGGCGGTTCAACTCAGGAAGCGCAGGAAAACATCGGTCTGGAAGTGGCTGGCAAACTGGCGAAATATTCCGACAACGGTTCTACCCTGTCAGCAGTGAATTTCCCTGAAGTTTCCCTGCCGTTACACGGTGGTAGCACCAGCCGTTTGCTGCATATTCACGAAAACCGCCCAGGTATCTTGACCGCACTGAACCAGATTTTTGCCGAGCAAGGTATCAACATCGCCGCTCAGTATCTGCAAACTACGCCGCATATGGGTTACGTGGTGATTGATGTGGATGCAGAAGAAGATGTGGCTGAAGCTGCGTTGAAATCAATGAAGGCGATTCCAGGTACTATCCGCGCTCGTCTGTTGTACTAATTCCAAATTTGAGGAGTCCAACAGGACTCCTCTTTTAATCTGAAACTCCACGCCCTCAGTTGTGTTTTTCTTATACTCCACCGATAGTGACATTTTTAGCGAGACGGTGAAGCATCATGACGAGTACGTTATTAAAATCCGGCGCATTTTTACTTCTGTTGATTCTTATCTACACGGGCATCAGCACCGCAGACCGCGTTACCTGGCTGATGGAAGTCACTCCAGTCATCATTATTGTCCCTCTGCTTTTAGCGACTTATTCGCGCTACCCGCTGACACCGCTGCTCTATTTTTTGATTTTCCTGCACGCCATCATTCTGATGGTGGGTGGTTTGTATACCTACGCCAAAGTACCGATTGGGTTTGAGGTTCAGGAATGGCTGAATTTAAGCCGTAATCCCTATGACAAACTCGGCCACTTTTTCCAGGGATTAGTTCCGGCGCTGGCTGCGCGCGAAATCCTGATTCGTGGCGGTTATGTGCGTGGGCGCAAAATGGTCGCATTCCTGGTGTGCTGTGTCGCGCTTGCCATTAGTGCGCTGTATGAACTCATTGAATGGGCGGCCGCGCTGGCATTAGGGCAGGGTGCGGATGAATTTTTAGGGACGCAGGGAGACGTGTGGGATACGCAATCAGATATGTTCTGTGCGCTTCTTGGGGCGTTGACTACGGTTTTGATTCTGCAATATTGGCATACAAAGCAGCTACTTAAACTGCGCGCAGCGTGATGCTACCACTGCCAGATTCGCGAAGGCGTGACCACGGCGGGTAAGGGAATATCCCATTCTTCGGCGGGTAACGCCGGAACGTGCTGGCAATCATGTGCCAGCCCAACCGGCCACAAACCGTGCCGCTGCCAGTTTTGCAACGTGCGGTCATAGAAACCGCCGCCCATTCCCAGCCGTTGCCCTTGCTCATCAAACGCCACTAATGGCGCTATCAACACATCGAGCTTATCCAGTGGCAATACATCGCGCACATCAAGCTTAGGCTCAAGGATTTTCAGACGATTCATCACCAGATGGCTGTTTTCCGCGTACCGCAGGAACAACAAATTGCCTTTACTGAATGGATGTAAAACAGGCAGGTAAACGGTTTTCCCCGTTTTCCACAACGCGCGAATCAGCGGCGTGGTATCCAGCTCGCCATCAAACGACAAAAACACCGCAACCGTTGAAGCATTCACAATAGGTTCGTACGCGAGCATGCGTTCGGCAGCAAGTTCTGCGAATTGGTGTTGTTCAATGGGCGTGAGTTGTCGGCGACGTTGGCGAATGTGTTGTCTGATTTCTTGCCGAAGCGATGGGATTAGCTGAATTTTTGTCATGGTGATGACTGGTTTGGTAGGAAGAGGGAATCTCCGAGATGCCGCCGCAGGCTGTAACCCTTGAACCCTTGGTTCAAGGTGAATGCAGCGTCAGAATCATCAGGCTTCTCGGACGGACCGAGCATGCTCACAGACTCTGGAGCACCACACTCTTGTGGTATGAAATATCGGCTCAGGGGACTGGCCCGCTTGCAAACATCTCAGAGAAATTTGGTCTTCAAAGTTACTCTACCATAGGTAACTGGGAAGTGTTATTCAAAATTTGGACCCTGTCTTTCAGTTATGCGACCTTGCTCAAGCAACGCTTGTTCGATGGTCTGCTGTAACATCCGAATACGTTCTTCCATGTTGGAAGCGTAGTCGCGGGTTTTCGATTTTTCCTGAGCCAGCTCGTAGCAAATATTCAGTGCTGCGATAAAAACTAACTGCTCAGTATTTGTGACTCTAGTGCGAACTTTTAAATCTTGCAACCGCTGATCAAGCTCTTGAGCCGCAAGATTCAGTGCATCCTGTTGTTCAGGCGGACAATTCACGCGCAATGAACGACCGAAAATTTGGATATCGACTGGTTGTGCAGACATGCCACCTTCCTGCTGTTAACTCGCCTGCCTCTCGCTAACCTATGCCAGGCTACGAAAGGGGCGTCACTATAGCTATCCCGAAATGAAGATACAAGCCCTTTTCTGGTGCCTTGGGGTCCCTGGTGGTAGCATAACATGAACTATCCCTGCCAACGATGGCGAATGCGCATGTCTATACAGAACACTATGCCTGACTACGACTTAGTCGGCCAATTATTGAATGAGCAAGGCGTAGGCCTCACGGCCTCGGAAATGCACGGCTTAATCAGCGGAATGCTGTGCGGCGGCAACAAAGACACCACCTGGCAACCGCTGTTACATGATTTGACTAACGAGGGCTTAGCCTTTGGTCAAAATCTTGCCGACACCCTGCGTCAGATGCACGGCGCCACCAGTGATTCGCTGGAAGATGACGGCTTTATGTTCCAGCTTTATCTGCCTGAAGGCGATGAAGCGACGGTATTTCATCGTGCCGACGCGCTGGCGGGTTGGGTAAACCACTTCCTGCTGGGCCTCGGTGTGACGCAACCGAAGCTTGATAAAGTCACTGGCGAAACCGGTGAAGCAATCGACGATTTGCGTAACATCGCGCAACTGGGCTACGACGAAGACGAAGATCAAGAAGAGTTGGAAATGTCTCTCGAAGAGATAATCGAGTACGTGCGCGTTGCTGCACTACTGTGCCACGACAACTTTACTCGCCCGGTTCCGACTGCGCCGGAAGTGCAGAAACCAACACTACACTAATAACAAAGTTAAGCTTCAGGAGGTGTGATGAATCAGCACGAATTTCTCCGGCGCCGTCAGGCGTTGTTAGCCAAAATGGCACCGGCGAGCGCCGCGCTCATCTTTGCCGCTCCCGAGGTAACACGCAGTGCAGACAGCGAATACCCGTATCGCCAGAACAGCGATTTCTGGTATTTCACCGGTTTTAACGAACCTGAAGCCGTGCTGGTGCTGATTAAAAGCGACGAAACCCACAACCACAGCGTGCTGTTTAACCGTTTACGCGATAAGACGGCAGAAATCTGGTTCGGGCGCCGTCTTGGGCAGGAAGTCGCGCCAGAAAAACTGGGCGTTGACCGTGCGCTGGCGTTCTCCGAAATCGGCGAACAATTACATCAATTGTTGAACGGTCTGGATGTGGTTTACCACGCGCAGGGCGAATACGCTTATGCCGATAGCATTGTTTTTTCCGCACTTGATAAACTCCGCCGCGGTTCTCGCCAGAACCTCACCGCTCCGGCCGCGCTGACGGACTGGCGTCCATGGGTTCACGAGCAGCGCCTGTTCAAATCAGAAGAAGAAATCATCGCGCTGCGTCGCGCCGGGGAAATCACCGCGCTGGCGCATACCCGTGCGATGGAAAAATGCCGTCCGGATATGTTTGAATATCAGCTTGAAGGCGAAATCCTTCACGAATTTAACCGTCACGGTGCGCGCTTCCCGTCTTACAACACGATTGTCGGCAGCGGCGAAAACGCCTGCATTTTGCATTACACCGAAAACGAGAGCCAAATGCGCGACGGCGATTTGGTGCTGATTGACGCCGGTTGCGAATACAAAGGATATGCAGGCGATATCACCCGTACCTTCCCGGTCAACGGCAAATTTAGTGCACCGCAGCGTGAAATTTACGACATCGTGCTCGAATCTCTCGAAACCGCGCTTAAGCTTTATCGCCCAGGAACTTCCATGCAGGAAGTCACCGCGCAAGTCGTACGCATCATGGTGACTGGCCTTGTGAAGCTCGGCATTCTCAACGGTGAAATAGATAAACTGATTGCTGAGAACGCCCATCGCCCCTTCTTTATGCATGGTTTGAGCCATTGGCTGGGGCTGGATGTGCATGACGTCGGCGTTTACGGGCAGGATCGTTCACGGGTGCTTGAACCGGGGATGGTGATAACCGTTGAACCGGGTCTGTATATTGCGCCTGATGCCGATGTGCCTGCGCAATACCGTGGAATCGGTATTCGTATCGAAGACGATATTCTGATCACCGCCGACGGTAACGAAAATCTGACGGCAAGTGTGGTGAAATCGGCAGATGATATCGAAGCATTAATGGCGGCGGCGCGTCAGTCATGAGTGTGATTATTGTCGGTGGCGGTATGGCTGGCGCGACTCTCGCGCTGGCGATATCGCATTTGACCCACGGAAAACTGCCGGTTCATTTGATTGAAGCGGCAGCGCCCGAATCGGCGGCGCATCCTGGTTTTGATGCCCGCGCTATCGCGATTGCTCAGGGAACTTGCCAGCAATTAACACGCATTGGCGTGTGGCCAGCCATTAAAGACTGCGCGACCCCGATTACAACTGTTCATGTCAGCGATCGCGGCCATGCGGGGTTTGTCACTCTCGAAGCGCAGGATTACCAAATCCCGGCGTTAGGGCAAGTCGTCGAACTGCATGACATCGGTTTGCGTTTATTCGCGCTGTTACGCAAAGCGCCGGGTGTGACGCTGCATTGTCCGCAGCGCGTGGCCTCGTTTACCCGTGAAACCGATAACGTCAGCGTTACGCTTGATAATGGCGAGCTGATCGAAGGCAAATTGCTGGTAGCCGCTGATGGTTCACGCTCACCACTGGCTGCGCAATGTGGTATGACCTGGCAGCAGCAGGATTACCAGCAAGTCGCGGTTATCGCCAACATCACCACATCGCAACCGCATATCGGGCGTGCGTTCGAACGTTTCACTGAGCATGGCCCGTTGGCGATGTTACCGATGTCGAATGGGCGCTGTTCGCTGGTTTGGTGCCAGCCGCGAGACGCTCAGGCTGAAATCGCACAGTGGAATGACGAGAAATTCTGCAATGAGCTGCAACGGGCCTTTGGCTGGCGGCTTGGGCGAATTACTCACGCTGGCGCGCGTTCGCAATATCCCCTCGCGTTGACTACCGCTTCGCAGCCGGTTTCGCACCGCGTTGCGCTGGTGGGCAATGCCGCGCAAACTCTGCATCCGATTGCCGGGCAGGGCTTTAACCTCGGCCTGCGCGATGTGATGTCACTGGCTGAAGATTTAGCGGCAGCACACGAAGCCTCTCAGGACCCTGGCAGTTATGCGGTGCTGGCCCAGTATCAGCAGCGACGTCAGGAAGATAAAAATGCCACCATTGGCGTGACCGATGGTTTAGTTCAGTTGTTCGCCAATCGTTGGGCACCGCTTGTTGTGGGGCGCAATCTTGGTTTGATGGCAATGGAACATTTAACTCCGGCACGTGATTTGCTGGCACAGCGTACTCTCGGTTGGGTTGCGCGTTAAAACAGGTTTTTAAGGAGAGTCAAATTGCAAAGCGTTGATGTGGCGATTGTTGGTGGTGGCATGGTCGGACTGGCAGTGGCCTGTGGTTTGCAAGGAAGTGGCTTACGTGTCGCAGTGCTTGAGAACCATCTCCCGCAGCCGCTGGCCGCGGATTCTGCGCCAGCTTTGCGTGTCTCAGCCATCAATGCCGCCAGTGAAAAACTGCTGACTCATCTTGGTGCGTGGCCGAAAATTATCGCCCAACGTGCCAGTTGCTATCACGGCATGGAAGTGTGGGATCAAGACAGCTTCGGGCATATCGCTTTTGATGATAAATCCTTTGGATTTAGTCACCTGGGCCACATTATTGAAAATGCGGTCATTCACCATGCTTTATGGCAGCAGGCTGAACAGTGCAGTGACATCACATTGATGGCTCCTGCCGAATTGCAACAAGTCGCATGGGGCGAAAACGAAGCGTTTATCACCCTTAAAGATGGCGCAATGCTGACTGCCCGCCTGGTTATTGGTGCGGATGGCGCAAACTCCTGGGTGCGTAAACAGGCTGATATCCCCCTGACATTTTGGGATTATCGCCACCACGCTCTGGTTGCCACCATTCGTACGACTGAACCTCATCAGGCAGTGGCCCGCCAGGTGTTTCATGGCGAGGGTATTCTGGCATTTCTGCCGTTAAGCGACCCGCATTTATGTTCCATTGTCTGGTCGTTGCCACCGCTGGAAGCCGAACGTTTGCAGCAGGCGAGTAGTGAAGAATTTAACCAGGCGCTCAGTGTGGCCTTCGATATGCGCCTGGGTTTGTGCAATGTTGAAAGCGAGCGTCAGGTGTTCCCATTGACGGGGCGTTATGCGCGTAATTTTGCCGCTCACCGTCTGGCGCTGGTGGGCGATGCTGCACATACGATTCATCCGCTGGCCGGGCAGGGCGTGAACCTGGGCTTTATGGACGCCGCTGAGTTGATTGATGAAGTGCGCCGTTTGCACAGCCAGGGCAAAGATATCGGGCAGTATTTGTATCTGCGCCGCTACGAACGTAGCCGCAAACACAGTGCCGCAATGATGCTCGCCAGCATGCAGGGTTTCCGGGACTTGTTTGCCGGAACTCATCCGGCGAAGAAACTGCTACGAGATATTGGCCTGAAACTGGCTGATACGTTGCCGGGCGTAAAACCGCAATTGGTTCGCCAGGCGATGGGCCTACACGATCTTCCAGAATGGTTAAGATAACTACGTCACATTTCCCTTTCCTTTTATCGGAAAGGGAAATTCCCTTCTCATTTGAAAAATTCTAATCTCACCCATAATTTCGGATTACTTTTTCTCATCCCACGTTTTTAGCGATGTAGTGAATTTGTTTCTGAAATGGTGGTAAATGTTAGCTAACGCTAAATTCTGACTAAAACACTTCCTGTTTATGCGCGGTGCCTCGCATTTTTCCAGATGAATGCTCTGCATCATGTGCCTCTCATTTTGGTCATAAGCTAATGCAATGACCGTTTGTACCTTATGGTTTACTCCCTCATTCAATGGTAAGTTCAGGCAAAAGGTAACGTTTGCGTCGCTATCGGGATCGGTGGCGATGCTGGGTTTCGTCTGACGAAAAGAAAAGCGAACAGCGCTTTTCAACCAGATGGTTAAAGAGGAACAAATGACTCAAAAGACCCCTTTGTTTGAACAGCACAATCTCTGCGGCGCGCGCATGGTGGATTTCCATGGCTGGATGATGCCATTGCACTATGGCTCGCAGATTGATGAGCACCACGCGGTGCGTAACGATGCCGGGATGTTTGATGTTTCCCACATGACCATCGTTGACCTGAAAGGCAGCCGTACCCGCGAATTCCTGCGTTACTTAGTGGCAAATGACGTTGCCAAACTCACCCAACCGGGTAAAGCCCTCTACACCGCAATGCTCAACGCCTCCGGCGGTGTTATCGATGACCTGATTATCTATTTCCAGACCGAAGACTTTTTCCGCCTGGTGGTGAATTCCGCGACCCGCGAAAAAGACCTGGCCTGGATTAACCAACATGCCGAGCCGTTCTCCGTTTCCGTTACCGTGCGTGATGATCTGTCGCTGATTGCCGTTCAGGGGCCAAACGCACAGGCCAAAGCCGCGCAGCTGTTTACCGCAGAACAACGTGCTGCTGTTGCTGGCATGAAGCCATTCTTTGGCGTTCAGGCGGGTGATTTGTTTATTGCTACAACCGGTTATACCGGTGAAGCAGGTTACGAAATCGCGATGCCCAACGAAAAAGCCGCTGAGTTTTGGGCGCAACTGGTCGAGATTGGCGTCAAACCTTGCGGGCTGGGCGCGCGCGATACGCTGCGTCTGGAATCAGGCATGAACTTATACAGCCAGGAAATGGACGAAGGCGTTTCACCCCTTGCCGCCAATATGGGTTGGACTATCGCCTGGCAGCCTGAAGAACGCGATTTTATTGGCCGCGAAGCGCTTGAAGCTCAGCGTGAGAAAGGCACCGACCAACTCGTTGGTTTGATCATGACGGAAAAAGGCGTATTACGTAATGAGCTGCCTGTCCGTTTTACTGACGAATCAGGCAACATCCACGAGGGTGTCATTACCAGCGGAACCTTCTCGCCAACACTCGGTTACAGCATCGCTCTGGCTCGCGTGCCGGCAGGCATTGGTGAAACCGCGATTGTGCAAATTCGTAACCGCGAAATGCCTGTGAAAGTAACCAAACCCATTTTTGTTCGCGGCGGTAAAGCTGTCGCGCAGTGATTTTGAAATCAGGAGAAAAACAATGAGCAATGTGCCAAACGAACTGAAATACAGCAAAGAGCACGAGTGGTTGCGTAAAGAATCTGACGGAACTTACACCGTGGGTATTACCGAGCACGCGCAAGAACTGCTGGGTGACATGGTGTTTGTAGATCTTCCAGAAGTGGGCACAACCGTAAGCACTGGCGATGACTGTGCCGTTGCTGAATCTGTAAAAGCCGCTTCTGATATTTACGCGCCAATCAGCGGTGAGATCATCGCAGTCAACACCGAGCTGAGCGACTCACCAGAGCTTATCAACAGCGAGCCGTACGCGGCGGGTTGGATCTTTAAGATCAAAGCAAGTGACGAGTCCGAACTGGATGGTTTGCTGGATGCGACTGCGTACGAAGCTCTGTTAGAAGACGAATAAGTTTTATGTCCCCTCTCCTGGGGGAGAGGGGAAACCGTTTAGTATGTTTCAGGAATCACCGCTCATGACCCAGTCTTTACGTCAGCTTGAAAATCACGAAGCGTTTATCGACCGCCATATTGGACCAGACGCACAGCAGCAACACGAAATGCTGGAGGCGGTGGGCGCTCGTTCGTTAAACGACTTAATCGCTTCGATCGTTCCGGCTGATATCCAGCTTGCCGAGCCACCACAGGTGGGTGAGGCTGCAACTGAATTCGCGGCCCTGGCTGAATTAAAGACCATCGCCAGCCGTAACAAGCGTTTCAAAACGTACATCGGCATGGGTTATACCGCGGTGCAAACTCCGCCGGTGATCCTGCGTAATATGCTGGAAAATCCAGGCTGGTATACCGCGTACACGCCGTATCAGCCGGAAGTCTCACAAGGCCGCCTTGAAGCACTGCTGAACTTCCAGCAAGTGACGCTGGACCTGACCGGTCTGGACATCGCTTCTGCATCCTTGCTGGACGAAGCGACTGCCGCAGCCGAAGCCATGGCTATGGCAAAGCGCGTCAGCAAACTGAAAAACGCCAACCGTTTCTTTGTTGCCGCCGACGTACATCCGCAAACGCTGGACGTGGTGCGTACCCGCGCTGAAACCTTCGGTTTTGACGTGATTGTCGATGATGCCGCGAAAGTGCTCGATCACCAGGATGTCTTCGGTGTGCTGCTGCAACAAGTGGGCACCACGGGTGAAGTGCATGATTACAGCGCTCTGATTACCGAACTGAAAAGCCGCAAAGTCATCGTGAGCGTTGCCGCTGACTTTATGACGCTGGTTCTACTGACTGCACCTGGCAAACAAGGTGCTGACATCGTATTTGGTTCCGCGCAGCGTTTTGGCGTGCCAATGGGTTACGGTGGCCCGCATGCTGCATTCTTTGCCGCACGTGACGAATTCAAACGCTCTATGCCTGGCCGTATTATCGGCGTTTCCCGCGATGCCGCGGGCCGCACCGCGCTGCGCATGGCGATGCAAACTCGCGAGCAACATATTCGCCGCGAAAAAGCGAACTCCAACATTTGTACTTCCCAGGTTTTGCTGGCAAACATCGCCAGCCTGTATGCGGTGTTCCACGGCCCGGCTGGCCTGAAACGCATTGCAGGGCGCATTCATCGCCTGACCGATATTCTGGCGGCTGGCCTGCAACAAAAAGGGCTGGTGCTGCGCCACAAACATTGGTTCGATACTCTGTGCGTTGAAGTCGCTGATAAAGCCGCTGTGCTGTCGCGTGCTGAAGCCAATGAAATAAATCTGCGCAGCGACATTCTCAACGCAGTGGGTATTACGCTTGATGAATCAACCACGCGTGAAGATGTGCAGGCGCTGTTCGATGTCTTGTTGGGCGATAACCACGGTCTGGATATCGATAAACTGGACCAAAACGTGGCGGGCGATAGCCTGTCTGTTCCGAAAGGAATGCTGCGTGAAGACGCGATCCTGACGCATCCAGTGTTTAATCGCTACCACAGCGAAACCGAAATGATGCGTTACATGCACTCGCTTGAACGCAAAGATCTGGCGCTGAATCAGGCGATGATCCCGCTCGGCTCCTGCACCATGAAGCTGAATGCTGCGGCTGAGATGATCCCAATCACCTGGCCTGAATTCGCTGAACTGCACCCGTTCTGCCCGGCAAACCAGGCGGAAGGTTATCATCAGATGATTTCCCAGTTGTCCGACTGGCTGGTGAAACTGACCGGTTACGACGCGCTTTGTATGCAGCCAAACTCTGGTGCGCAAGGTGAATACGCAGGCCTGCTGGCGATTCGTCGTTACCATGAAAGCCGCAACGAAGGCAGCCGTAATCTGTGCCTGATCCCAAGCTCTGCGCACGGTACCAACCCGGCGTCAGCACAAATGGCGGGCATGGAAGTAGTCGTTGTCGCGTGCGATAAGCAAGGCAACATCGATCTTCACGATCTGCGTCTTAAAGCCGAACAAGCGGGCGATGCGCTGTCTTGTATCATGGTGACTTATCCTTCTACCCACGGCGTATACGAAGAAACCATCCGCGAAGTGTGCCAGATTGTTCACCAGTTCGGCGGCCAGGTTTACCTCGATGGCGCGAACATGAACGCACAGGTGGGAATCACTTCACCGGGTTATATCGGTGCCGATGTTTCACACCTTAACCTGCATAAAACCTTCTGCATTCCTCACGGCGGTGGCGGCCCAGGCATGGGGCCAATCGGTGTGAAAGCTCACCTGGCACCGTTTGTTCCAGGCCACAGCGTAGTGCAAATTGAAGAGATGCTGACCCAGCAGGGCGCTGTTTCTGCGGCACCGTTTGGCAGCGCATCGATTCTGCCAATCAGCTGGATGTATATCCGCATGATGGGCGCACAGGGGCTGAAAAAAGCCAGCCAGGTAGCCATCCTGAATGCTAACTACATTGCGACCCGACTGAAATCTGCATTCCCGATTCTGTATACCGGGCGCAGTGGGCATGTGGCGCACGAATGTATTCTTGATATTCGTCCTCTGAAAGAAGAGACCGGAATTAGCGAGCTGGATATTGCTAAACGCCTGATTGATTTCGGCTTCCATGCGCCGACCATGTCGTTCCCGGTGGCGGGTACGCTGATGGTTGAGCCGACAGAATCCGAAAGCAAACTGGAACTGGATCGCTTTATCGACGCGATGCTGACTATCCGCACTGAAATCGACCGTGTTGCACGAGGTGAATGGCCGCTGGAAGATAACCCGCTGGTTAACGCCCCGCACACCCAGGACGAAATCGTTGCTGACTGGACGCACCCGTACTCCCGCGAACTGGCGGTATTCCCGGCAGGCCATAGCAATAAATACTGGCCAACCGTGAAACGCCTGGACGATGTGTTCGGCGACCGCAATCTGTTCTGTTCTTGCGTGCCGATGAGCGAATATCAGTAAGTTCTAAAACAACCCTCACCCTGGCCCTCTCCCTGAGGGAGAGGGGATCGCCCGGTTTTCTCCCTTTCCTGGGGGAGAGGGTTGGGGTGAGGGGTTCCAGGAGGTAAAATGTCCGTTGCATTAGTCACCGGTGGCAGCCGTGGAATCGGCCGAGCCACCGCCATCCTGCTGGCGCAATCCGGCTACAAAGTCGTGGTTAATTATCTGCAAAACAAACAAGCCGCTGATGAAGTGGTGAGCATTATTCGTGCCCATAGCGGCGAGGCGATCGCCATCAAAGCGGATATTGCCGATGAACTGCAAGTGATGGCAATGTTTGTGGAAATCGACAACGCGTTCGGCCCTGTGACCGCACTGGTCAACAACGCCGGGATTTTGTTCCAGCAATCTACAGTCGAAGAACTCACGGCTGAACGTATTAATCGCGTGATGGCAACCAACGTAACGGGCTATTTTCTTTGCTGCCGTGAAGCGGTAAAACGCATGGCATTGCGTCACGGTGGAAACGGTGGGGCGATTGTGAATGTCTCGTCGGCGGCATCACGTTTAGGTGCGCCGGGGGAATATGTTGATTACGCAGCGTCAAAAGGGGCTGTGGATTCGCTAACTATCGGGCTTTCTTTGGAAGTTGCTGCCCAGGGTATTCGCGTTAATGGAGTGCGTCCTGGATTAATTTATACCGACATACATGCTTCGGGCGGCGAAGCCGGACGCGTTGACCGCGTAAAAGATCTCTTGCCGATGAAACGCGGTGGGCAACCGGAAGAAGTGGCGGAAGCTATCGTCTGGTTACTGAGTGAAAAAGCCTCATATGTGACGGGCAGTTTCCTCGATTTAGCGGGTGGCAAATAAAAAAATGGCAGCCTCCTAAAGTAACAGGCGAACTGCCATTATCCTGGTGTTAGCTTAACGTCTTATTTTTTGTCCATTTCGCCTTTAGACATGCTGTCTTTGGACATACTATCCTTGGCCATTCCATCTTTAGACATATCATCTTTCTTCATTCCGTCTTTGGACATGTGGTCCTTAGACATATTATCTTTATTCATACAGTCTTTTTTCATGCTGTCCTTAGAACAATCATGGGACATCTTTCCCATATTATCTTTAGACATATTGTCTTTAGCCATATTATCAGCCGCGTTTGCTGCTGTTACGCCAAAGAATAATGCTGAGCACATCAAAGCAGTGTAGAGTTTTTTCATTTTGTATTTCCTCGTCGTTTTAATAACTACATGGTCAGAAACTAGCTGCCGCCGAACCAGTTATAACCCTGGTCCTCCCAATATCCACCGGGATAGCGATTCGTGACTTCTATAACTTGAATGTGTTTTGGGTTTTTATATCCCAACTTGGTTGGCATTCTTAATTTCATCGGGAAACCATATTTACGTGGTAATATTTCGCCGTCATAAGTCAATGCAATGATGGTTTGTGGATGTAATGCCGTCGCCATATCAATGCTGGTGTAGTAATCGTCGGCACATTTAAAACTCACGTAACGTGCATTTAAATCAGCACCAATACCTTTAAGAAATAGAGAAAACGGCACGCCTCCCCATTTGCCAATGGCGCTCCATCCTTCGACGCAAATATGGCGTGTTACCTGGCTGACCTGCGCCATCTGGTGCAATTGTGCCAGCGTCCATGGCCGCTTATCTGCCACTAAGCCTGCAAGCTCCAGGCGATAATCATCGCCATTAATCGTTGGCGCTTCATCCTCGCTATAAAAGGCGTTAAACGGGAAAGGATGCGTCATCATGCTTTCGGGATAAACCGGAGCCAGATCGTTGGCATTAAATAGCCAGCCCTGGATCCTGTCATTAAAGCGCGAAATACCGCTTAATGTAGACTCGACAGATTCATTACTGCTGATATCGCAGCCGGTCAGCATCATTAAACCGCCAAGCGTTAAACCCTGCTTTAAAAAACGGCGACGGCCTTCAGATGATAGCTGTTTATTAATTTGTTCAGAGGCGTCCTGAATAATGACCGCTTTGTCGGAATCCGAAAAAAGCTTCGTTTTATTAGACATTATTTTTCCTTAGCGCCCACGCAACATAGCGAGTAAAGTTTTCGGCACCAGCGCGACCATAATTAAATGGATGACGATAAATCCCACCATGCCGGACATCGCAAAGAAATGAATCAACCGCGCACTTTCATAACCTCCGAGTAATTCACGCAGCAATGGAAACTGCACAGATTTCCACACCACAAAACCGGAGCACACCAGAATGATCCCGTCGATCATCACGAATAAATACGCCATTTTTTGCACTGTGTTGTAATGGTTAAGATCGTTATGAGTGAGCTTCCCGCGCAATGCTGAAATAAAATCGCTGATTAATTCACGTGGTGAAAGCGGCCAGAATTTGCGTTTCAGGCGTCCGCTGAAGATATTTATCAGCAAATAAATCACGCCATTTATGCCAAATAACCACATCCCCGCAAAATGCCATTGCAACGCGCCGCCTAACCAACCGCCGAGCGTTAACTCATTCGGAAAGCTGAAATTAAACAGTGGCGATGCGTTATAAATTCGCCAGCCGCTGGTCACCATAATGAGCATGGCAAGGGCATTCAGCCAGTGACAAAGCCTTAGCCATAATGGATGCACTATGGTGGGTTTAACCTGAAACGTTGGCGTATCCATCGTTTTATTTCCGGTTATTGCGTTGAAATGAGTGTGGCTCAAATCTGTTCGCCAAAGTCTCACGAAAAGTTAAATTAAATGTGATAACTCCACGGCCGAATGTTGTATAGACTCCTTCTAAGAGAGGCAGATAAGGCGAAGCAATGAAGCCCAAAAAGTTGTTAATCGTTGAGGATGACGAAAATATTGCTGAACTCCTGCAACTGCATTTGCGGGAAGAAGGCTATGAAATTGTCCATGCGGCAGATGGATCGCAAGGGCTGGAATTGCTAAAACAGGGCGGATGGGATGCGCTGATTCTGGATCTGATGCTGCCCGGTGTTGATGGCCTGGAAATATGTCGCTATGCCCGCACCATGACCCGTTACACGCCGATTGTGATGATCAGCGCGCGTTCAAGCGAAACGCACCGGGTTCTGGGGCTGGAACTGGGCGCAGATGACTACCTGGCAAAACCGTTTTCAATGCTGGAGCTAGTGGCACGCGTCAAAGCGCTATTTCGCCGCCAGGAAGCAATGAGCCAGAACCTGATGCAGGATGCCGGAACGCTCACTTTTGAACGGCTGACTATCGACCCCCTTGCCCGTGATGTGCGGCTGAGAAATCAGCCTGTTGAGCTGACACCGCGTGAGTTTGATTTGCTGTGGTTTTTTGCCAAGCACCCCGGCAAAGTTTTTTCGCGCCTTAATCTGCTCAACCAGGTGTGGGGTTATCAGCACGAAGGCTACGAACACACCGTAAACACCCATATCAACCGCTTACGTATCAAGATTGAAGATAACCCCGCAGAGCCTGAATTCATTCTGACGGTGTGGGGAAAAGGGTATAAATTCATTGCACCTCGACACGAGTAAACCATGCGAAAACTCACGCTTTCTCAGCGCCTGACACTGGTTTTTGCGTTGCTGCTTATCACCTCTTGTTCATTGTTGGGGTGGCTGCAAATTCGCACCAGCACACAGTACAGCCAGGCGGTAATACAACAACTTTCTGGTTCGCTCGCGGAGCACATTAACCAAAGCTATCCATTGCTTGGTCAGGATGGCTTGAACAATGATTCTGTGCGCAGTCTGTTTGACCACCTGATGACGGTAAACCCAAGTGTTGAGGTTTATCTGCTTGATCAAAAAGGCAATATTATTGGTGATGCGGCGCCACCGAATCATATTAAACGCCATCATGTAGATTTGGAGCCGATTCAGGCCGCTCTCGATAAACAGCAATTTCCACTCTACGGCGACGACCCGCGCAGCCCTGACGGCAAAAAAGTGTTTAGCGTCGCGCCAATGATGCAAAACGGCGAGGTTAAGGGTTACTTGTACATCATTTTGCTGGGTGAAAATTACAATGCCCTGGCAAACGATGCGCGATTTAATACCATTTCAAAAGTAGTACTGCTGACCATAAGCCTGATTGCATTATTAGGTCTGATAGTCGGTGGCCTGGCATTTCGCTGGATAACGCGGCCTCTGCGTTCGCTTTCACGCCAGGTGAACGCACTGGAAACGGGCGGCATGGCTGAGATGCAGGCCATGGCGGCACTGCCGCTTGATAAATCGAACAGTAACGATGAAATTAGCCTGCTGCGCCAGGGTGTTATCACGATGGCGCGCCGTATTTCAGAACAGTGGCATCGGCTTTCACAGCAAGACCAACTGCGTCGAGAATTCATTGCCAATATTTCCCATGACTTACGCACGCCACTGACGTCGATGCATGGTTATCTTGAAAGCTTATCCGTGATGTCGGCGACGCTTTCGGAAGCTGAGAAAAAACGTTATCTGGAAATCGCTTTAGCGCAAAGCCAGAAAGTCCGCACCCTTGCGCAATCATTGTTTGAGTTAGCGCGTCTGGAATATGGCGTTGTAAAGCCACAAAAAGAACGCTTTTGTCTCGGCGAATTATTGCAGGATGTCTTCCAGAAATTTGAGTTGATGACCCAAACACGGCAATTACAGCTGGTCGCTGATATCCAGCCAGGTTTGCCGCTGATCGATGCAGATTTAGGCATGATTGAGCGGGTGCTGACTAATCTGCTGGATAATGCGATTCGTCATACGCCGGAGCAGGGAACCGTTGCCGTTCGCTTGTGGAAAGAGGGCGAAAAAGTAATGGTGCAGATAAGCGATAACGGCCCAGGAATTCCGCAGGAACTCAAGGAAGGTTTATTTGTGCGCCCGTCGATAGTCAGCCAGTCTCATGTCAGAGTCGGCGGTTTAGGGCTGATGATTGTGCGCCAGATGTTGCAACTTCATGGCAGCGATATTGCGCTGGTGGAAAGGCCAGAAACGGGTGCGTGTTTCCGTTTTGGATTACCTACCTGAAAAAAACGCCCCGAAAACGGGGCGTTCTGGTGAGCCAATCAATCAGAGTTTTTCGCCGTTGCTGGCAATCACTTCTTTGTACCAGTTAAAGCTCTTCTTGCGCGAACGGGACATATCGCCAGTGCCATCGTCGTGTTTGTTCACGTAGATAAAACCGTAGCGTTTGTTGTACTGACCGGTGGTGAAGGAAACGCAGTCAATGCAGCCCCACGGGGTGTAACCCATCAAATCCACGCCGTCGTACGTGACCGCTTTCATCATCTCTGAAACGTGCGCTCGCAGGTAATCGATGCGGTAATCATCATTGATTGAACCGTCTTCTTCGACGGTGTCGTAAGCACCAAAGCCGTTTTCGACGATAAACAGCGGTTTCTGGTAGCGTTCATACAGTTCGCACAGCGCGTAACGCAGGCCAACCGGGTCAATCTGCCAGCCCCAATCGGATGCTTTCACAAACGGGTTCGGCACGCTGCCCTGGAAGCCAGATAATGCATCGCCAGTGCCGCCTTCTGCTTTCACTGCATTGGTCATGTAGTAGCTGAAACCGAGATAATCACACACGCCTTCACGCAGGATTTGCTCGTCGCCGGCTTCCATTTTGATGTTGAACTCGCGGCGTTCCCACTCGTTTAACACATAAGACGGGTAGTAGCCGCGCAGTTGCACGTCGGTAAAGACATAACGCTCACGCATTGATTCCTGCGCGTACATTTGATCTTCTGGTTTGCAGGAGAACGGATACAGCGGCACCATCGCCAGCATGCAGCCGATTTGCATTTCAGGGTTGATGCGATGACCAATCTTCACCGCCATGGCGCTTGCCACAAACTGATGATGCAGCACCTGATACATCACTTCTTCTGGGTTGTCGTGCTCGGTGTAAACCACGCCAGAGCAGCAGTAACCGAACAGCGGCGCACGCCAGTTGCGCTGGTTATTGATCTCGTTAAACGTCATCCAGTACTTCACTTTGCTCTTGTAGCGTTCAAACACTACTTCGGCAAAACGAACAAAGAAATCGACTACTTTACGGTTAGCCCAGCCACCGTATTCGGTCACCAGGTGGTGCGGCATTTCGAAGTGGGAAAGGGTGATCACCGGCTCGATGTTGTATTTCAGCAGTTCGTCGAACATGTCGTCGTAGAACTTCAGACCTTCTTCATTAGGTTGCAGCTCATCCCCTTTTGGGAAGATACGCGTCCAGGCAATAGAGGTGCGGAAGCATTTGAAGCCCATTTCGGCAAACAGCGCGATGTCTTCTTTATAACGGCCATGGAAATCAATGGCTTCGTGGTTTGGATAAAATTTACCAGGGACAACTTCCTGGGTGATTTCACGCGGTACACCGTGCGAGCCGCCGGTCAACACATCACAAATACTTGGGCCTTTACCTTCTTTGTTCCAGCCACCTTCAACCTGGTGCGCAGCAACCGCGCCGCCCCATAAAAAGTCTTTTGGTAAAGTCAGTTTCTTCATATTTTTTAATCTCACTGTCAGGGCCAGAAATAATGTGCGATACATCACAAAATGGCAGTGCGTTAATAAGCTCTGTTCTGGAGTCTAACAAACGAGAATTAATTGTCACGATATAACAAATCACCGGTAATGTGATTTGTTACATAGAAAAAACAGCCTGTTTTTTTATGCCATTTTTTTAGCCAGTTTACGGCCAATGGTTTCTAAAATATAAATAACAGGGATTTGTGTGGTGATGTCATAAACCCCGCCGACGCGAGTAAGCGGAATATGCCAGGAAATATTAAAATCGGCGAGCCTTGCCAGAGCTGAGTTTTCGTGGCTGGTGATGGAGAGCACCTTGCAGTTATGCAGGCTGAATTGGCTGGCGAAGCGCAGGATCTCTTCGGTTTCACCGGAAACGGAAAGCACAATCGCCAGCGCGTTTTTCGCCATGTCATTGGTGACAGGAAAATAAGGGTCATCAATATGGTTACTAAATTTACCGACGTTAGAGAAGAAGCGAGCGCCATATTTCGCTAATGCGCCAGAGGTGCCTGCGCCAACAAATATAATTCGTTCTGATGAACAAATAATATCAACGGCCTGGTCAATTAAATTATCAAACTCTTCATTATTAGTGCTTTTAAAAAAACTGATGATTTCGCTTGGGCCAAAATTAACTAACTGCTCGTCATTTTGCTCAAGATATAATTTAAAGCGCACACGAAATTCAGAATAACCTTCACAGTTTAATTTGCGACAAAAGCGCAGCACCGTGGTGGTGGAAACGCCCGCCGCATCGGCTAACTCGCGAATAGTCATGTACATCACTTTGTCGCGGTTTTTGATGACAAAGTTATAGACCATCATTTCCAGGCCGTTTAGCCTGGCAATTGCTGCATGAGTGAACATTAAATTAACCAGCCTTTTTCGTGCGCACAAGAGTGATAACTAACGACATAGTGCCATATTTCGCCTCAGCTTTCGCCCCCGCAGGGACTTCATCAGCCAGGCAAATGTGTCTGTGGTGTATGAGTATGGTTATCAACTCTGACAGATTTATTTTAGCGTACAGGTGTTAGCTGGAATTATTCTCAGTTATGCTAGCTGTGATGTATTTTCACTCTTTTGTCTCACCGGGAGTTGCCACATGGCTGACAAACCATTGATCGCGAAAGGATATTCACTGGCAGAGGAAGTTGCCAACAGTATTAGCCACGGTATCGGGCTGGTGTTCGGGATTGTCGGGTTGGTTTTGTTACTGGTCCAGGCGGTGGATAGCAACGCCAGTGTGACGGCGATAACCAGTTATAGTCTGTACGGCGGCAGCATGATTTTGCTGTTTCTGGCTTCAACGCTGTATCACGCCATTCCACATCAACGCGCCAAACGCTGGCTGAAGAAATTTGACCACTGCGCAATCTATTTGCTGATTGCCGGGACATACACCCCATTTTTACTCGTTGGTCTTGATTCACCTTTGGCCCGAGGGCTGATGATTGTTATCTGGGGACTGGCTCTGGCGGGTATTCTCTTCAAATTAACCATCGCGCATCGCTTCAAAGTTTTGTCGCTCGTCACTTATCTGCTGATGGGGTGGCTATCGCTGGTAGTGATTTACCAGATGATCATTAAACTCGCGCCGGGCAGCGTAACGTTGCTGGCTGCGGGCGGTATAATTTACTCGTTAGGCGTTATTTTCTACGTCTGCAAACGTATTCCGTACAACCACGCCATCTGGCACGGATTTGTACTGGGCGGCAGCGTTTGCCACTTTCTTGCAATTTATTTATACATCCATTAATCAACCGTCGCCCGCTTGAGCAGGGCGACGGCGGGTTCTTTTACTCGTCTTCTAATGAATAAGGCAGTCGCTCAATAACAAGCTCACTGCCAACATCATCACGAACACGCAGCACGCTGTCGGCTTCCAGATCGTTATTCATCACCACCTGCACCAATACGCGCCCATCATCAAGCTGACTTGCAGCCAGCACGGTGCCAGTACGACGCCAGTTTTCGCCCATTTTCAGCTCGAGATCTTCCCCCGCTTCCGGCAGACGGCTGGCTTTGCCTGCGAGGAACCACAGCGCACGTTTATTCGCGCCACGGAACTTCGCACGGGCAACCATTTCCTGGCCTGTGTAACAGCCTTTTTTGAAGCTGATACCGCCAAGTGCCTGAATATTGGTGGCCTGCGGAATGAACTGCGCACTATTTGGAGCATCAATGACCGGAATACCCGCTTCGATCTCTAGCGCCAGCCATTGTTGGCTATCATTGCGCTGCGCTTCACCGTGTAACTTTTCAGCCAGCGCCTGCGCGGTAGCCTCATCGGTGACCAGCATGAAACGCTCGGCAGGGAGGTTAAACCACAGAAGGGTGGTGGCATCTTCCTGAACGACCGGGTTTTCTGCATCAGGCAGTGCGGCGAACACATTTGCCAAAGCGGCGCGCGCCTGGAAACCTGCCACGCCCAGCAGTACGCTTTCGTCATCAGGTGTGATAGTGACTTTGGAAAACACCGCGTATTTTTTCAGTTCAACAAGCTGCGCGTCGCGCAGATTACGGCGCTCAATCAGTGAAAACCCTTCGCCGCGGTGGAACAGGCGCAGGTTGCTCCACATTTTCCCTTTCGCGTCACAGTGGGCGCAAAGTGTGTGCTGGTTTGGTGTCAACTGCGCAACGTCAGCAGTGACCTGGCCTTGCAGATAGGATTCTGCATCTTTGCCCGTCACGTTTGCCAAAGCCCAATCATCAAGAGTCATGAGAGTTAGCGGCAGGCGGGCTGCGGCCGTAGGCTGACGTGGAGGAAATGGAGTGAAAGCCATAGAGATGTCCCAGGTTATTGAGCAGAGATATGGCTCAATGGTAAAAGAGCCATTTGGCAATGCAAGCAGTTTGATCATGCGAATTGTGCGCTTACGGGAATTCTCGCAAGGTGAATGCAACGACAACACGTTGCAAATTATTCTCTCGAGAAAGTGCGCAAACGGTAACATTCAGTTAATGCGTGCAATAAAAACACGTTACACTAAGATTTGTACCTTCTTTATCAGATAACCAGGAAAGAGCACATGGATATCAATAACAAAGCCCGAATTCATTGGGCGTGCCGCCGGGGAATGCGCGAGCTGGATATTTCAATTATGCCATTCTTTGAATATGAATATGACTCGTTAAGCGCTGAGGATAAACAATTGTTTGTTCGCTTGCTGGAAAGCGATGATCCAGACCTGTTCAATTGGTTAATGAATCATGGCAAACCGGCAGATACAGAGCTGCAACGGATGGTGACACTGATTCAGACACGGAATAAAGAACGTGGTCCTGTGGCAATCTGATCTTCGCGTCTCCTGGCGTGCACAATGGCTTTCTCTATTGGCCCACGGTCTGGTCGCACTGTTTGTGCTGCTGATGCCGTGGCCGATGAGCTACACGCTAATCTGGATGCTACTACTTTCGCTGGTGGTTTTTGACAGCGTACGTAGCCAGCGCCGTATACATGCCTGCCAGGGGGAAATGAAAATCCTGACCGACTACCACCTGCGTTGGCAAAATCAGGAATGGGAGATCGTGGGTTCACCCTGGATGCTACGTAGCGGCATGATGTTGCGCTTACGCCGCGTTGGGCGTAAACGCTGTCAACATCTATGGTTGTCTGCCGACAGCATGGATACAAGTGAATGGCGTGATTTGCGCCGCCTGATGCTGCAACAGCAAGCCAGCGGCAGAGGTCAAGTCTGAGCGGTTTTCAGGCAAACTTCTCGGCCATTTCTACAAGAATTTGATCACACCAGTTTTCGATTCGCTCATCGCTTAAATCGTATTGATTGGTTTCATCAAGTGCCAGGCCTACAAACAGCTGTCCGTCAGCAATCACCGGTTTTGGGCTAGTAAATTCATAGCCTTCAGTTGGCCAGTAGCCAATAAACTGAGCGCCGCGTGGGGCAAGTTTGTCGTGCAACATACCCAGCGCATCCAGGAACCATTCGCCGTAGCCAAGTTGATCGCCCATGCCATAAAGCGCAACCGGTTTGCCTTCAAGATTCAGATTATCCAGTTGATCCCAGACGGCTTCCCAGTCTTCCTGTAATTCGCCGAAATCCCAGGTTGGGATACCGAGAATCAGCACATCGTACTGTTCCATCATGGCCGGTGAATCATCTTTCAGATTGTGAAGTGTCACCAGTTCCGGGCCAATGATGTCACGAATTTTTTCGGCAGCCATTTCGGTGTAACAAGTGCTGGAGCCATAAAAAAGGCCAATGTTCATCGCGTTAATAACTCTTTTAAAAACGTGCAGACTGGCAATTGTATCAGATCCCATTGTGCATCATGCATAATGGACACAATTCGCCAAACGCGGGGCAAGTAAGTGAGGCAGCAGTGGAACAAGATCAGGCCCGAATCGAACAATTTCTTGATGCGCTCTGGCTTGAGCGGAATCTGGCACAGAACACATTAGACTCCTACCGCCGGGATCTGAAGATGCTGGCGGAGTGGCTTGAACGCCATGATTTAGATTTGCTGAATGTCCAAACGGGCGATTTGCAGTCGCTATTTGCTGAGCGTCTTGAAGGCGGCTATAAAGCAACAAGCTCGGCACGAATGTTAAGTGCGATGCGCCGGTTGTTTCAGTATCTCTACCGCGAAAAACTTCGCGATGACGACCCCAGCGTGATGCTGTCATCGCCAAAATTACCGCAGCGTTTGCCGAAAGATTTAAGCGAAGCGCAGGTCGAACGCTTGCTACAAGCACCCTGTATTGACCAGCCTATCGAGTTACGTGATAAAGCCATGCTCGAATTATTGTATGCTACCGGGCTGCGTGTTTCCGAATTAGTCGGCCTGACAATGAGTGATATGAGTCTGCGTCAGGGTGTAGTGCGAGTTATTGGTAAAGGTAACAAAGAGCGCCTGGTGCCGATGGGTGAGGAAGCAGTTTATTGGGTAGAAAACTACCTTGAACACGGTCGGCCGTGGCTGCTTAATGGCGTGTCGATTGATACCGTTTTCCCCAGTAATCGCGCGCAACAAATGACGCGCCAGACATTCTGGCACCGCATCAAACATTACGCGGTGCAGGCGGGAATCGACAGCGAGAAGCTGTCCCCCATGTTCTCAGGCATGCTTTTGCGACGCATTTACTGAACCATGGCGCAGATTTACGAGTCGTACAGATGTTGCTTGGGCATAGTGATTTGTCCACCACACAAATTTATACGCATGTAGCGACTGAGCGGTTACGCAAGCTACATCAACAGCACCACCCACGTGCGTGAGTGGCAGAAGATAAAGGAATCATCATGAAAAAGCGTTTGTGGCTGCTCCCATTATTAGCGGTCTCTGTGTCCGGTTTTGTTCATGCTGACGACGCAGCAATCAAGCTGTCTCTTGCGAAGTTAGGTGTGCAAAACGCTGACATTCAGCCAGCACCTGTTGCGGGCATGAAAACGGTACTAACCGATAGCGGTGTTCTGTATGTGACTGAAGACGGTAAACATTTCATTCAAGGGCCGCTGTACGATGTCAGCGGTGCGCAGCCTGTTAACGTCACCAACAAACTGCTGGTGGGTAAACTGAACGCGCTCGAAAAAGAGATGATCGTCTATAAAGCGCCACAGGAAAAACACGTTATTACTGTGTTTACCGACATCACTTGCGGCTATTGCCACAAGTTGCACGAAGAGATGAAAGACTACAACGCGTTGGGGATTACCGTGCGTTATCTGGCCTTCCCACGTCAGGGTCTGCAAAGCCAGACAGAAAACGACATGAAAGGCATCTGGTGCGCAAAAGACCCTAAAAAAGCCTTCGATGCGGCGATGAAAGGTGAAACAGTGACAGGTGGAACGTGTGATATGAACATCGCCAATCATTACAACCTCGGCGTGCAGTTTGGTATCCAGGGAACGCCGGCAATTGTACTGAGCAATGGCACCGTTATTCCTGGCTATCAAGGGCCGAAAGAGATGAAACAAATGCTGGATGCCCACCAGCAGCTTACGAATATTGGCGGGTAGTTGACGGGTGAAACAGCAAACACAACTTCGCCGTCGTACCGTTGATGAATCTGTCGTGCTGCCTCAGCAACTGCATCCACTCTTAAAGCGCCTGTATGCCAGTCGCGGGGTGCAGGGCGAGCAAGACCTCGAACGTAGTGTGAAAGGCATGCTGCCCTGGCAGCAACTCAACGGCATGGATAAAGCCGTTGAGTTGTTACACAACGCATTCCGCGAGGGTTTGCGCATTATCGTGGTCGGCGATTTTGATGCTGATGGTGCAACCAGCACCGCGCTGAGCGTGCTGGGGCTGCGCAGCCTTGGTTGCCAAAATATCAGTTACCTCGTTCCAAACCGTTTTGAAGATGGTTACGGTTTAAGCCCTGAAGTGGTGGATCAAGCTCATGCGCGCGGCGCGCAAATGATTTTGACCGTCGATAACGGCATCTCATCTCATAGCGGCGTTGAACGCGCTCATGCGCTGGGAATTCCTGTGGTGGTGACTGACCACCACTTACCGGGGCCAGAGTTGCCAGCGGCAGAAGCCATCATCAACCCGAATCTGGTCGATTGTGAGTTTCCATCAAAATCCCTTGCAGGAGTCGGTGTTGCTTTTTATCTGATGCTGGCGCTTCGAGCGCATTTACGCGAATGCGGCTGGTTTGAACAGCAAGGTTTGGTGGTTCCAAATCTGGCAGAATTGCTGGATTTGGTTGCATTAGGCACCGTCGCGGATGTGGTTCCCCTCGACACCAATAACCGTATTTTGACCTGGCAAGGGCTGAGCCGCATTCGTGCGGGGAAATGCCGTCCTGGCATCAAAGCGCTGCTTGAAGTTGCGAACCGTGAACCCCAAAAACTGGCCGCCAGCGATTTAGGTTTTGCTTTAGGGCCGCGTCTGAATGCGGCGGGGCGGCTGGATGATATGTCAATCGGCGTTGCGTTGCTGCTCAGTGAAAACATCGGCGAAGCGCGCATGCTTGCCAATGAACTTGACGCGCTAAACCAGACGCGCAAAGAAATAGAGCAGGGGATGCAGGCCGAAGCGCTGACCCTCTGCCAGCAGCTTGAACATAGTAACGATGAATTGCCGTATGGCCTCGCAATGTATCACCCTGAATGGCATCAGGGCGTAGTCGGTATCCTCGCATCTCGTATTAAAGAGCGCTTTAACCGCCCGGTTATCGCCTTTGCGCCAGCGGGTGACGGCACGCTGAAAGGCTCCGGGCGTTCAGTGCAAGGTTTGCATATGCGTGATGCACTCGAGCGCCTTGATACCCTGCATCCTGGCTTGATGCTGAAATTCGGCGGCCATGCGATGGCAGCGGGTTTATCGCTGGAAGAAGCGAAATTTGAAGAGTTCCGTAAGCGCTTTGGCGATTTGGTAGGCGAATGGCTTGACCCCGCGCTGCTGCAAGGCGTGGTTTGGTCTGATGGTGCCATTACTGCGCAAGAAATGACGCTGGAAACCGCCGAGCTATTGCGTGATGCCGGGCCGTGGGGGCAGATGTTCCCCGAGCCGCTGTTTGACGGTAAATTCCGTTTATTGCAGCAACGGCTGGTGGGTGAACGCCATCTGAAAGTCATGGTGGAGCCTATCGGCGGCGGCCCGCTTATCGACGGGATTGCCTTTAACGTCGACACCGCATACTGGCCAGATAACGGCGTGCGCGAAGTCGAACTGGCTTTCAAGCTTGATGTAAACGAGTTTCGCGGCAACCGCAGTGTTCAGCTTTTAATCGACCATATCTGGCCGATATAGCCAACCAAAACTATAAAAAGCGGCGTAATTCCGGTAAACTTTCCGGTTTACGACCGCATTTTCGTCTTCTGTCATCAACATAAGATAATACAGACCATGTTTGAAATTAACCCGGTAAAAAACCGCATCCAGGACCTCACCGAGCGCAGCGACGTTCTTAGGGGGTATCTTTGACTACGATGCCAAGAAAGAGCGCCTGGAAGAAGTAAACGCAGAGCTTGAACAGCCTGATGTGTGGAACGAACCTGAGCGCGCGCAAGCGTTAGGTAAAGAGCGTTCTGCACTGGAAGCCATTGTCGATACCTTAGACCAAATGACTCAGGGGCTGGAAGATGTTAACGGCTTGCTGGAATTGGCCGTCGAAGCCGACGACGAAGATACCTTCAATGAAACCATTGTTGAGATAGACCAACTCGAAGCCAAACTGGCGCAGCTGGAATTCCGTCGCATGTTCTCCGGCGAATACGACAGCGCGGATTGCTATATCGACATTCAGGCAGGTTCTGGCGGCACCGAGGCGCAAGACTGGGCCAGCATGTTGATGCGTATGTATCTGCGTTGGGCAGAAGCGCGTGGCTTCAAAACTGAAATCATTGAAGAGTCTGAAGGTGAAGTCGCCGGGATTAAATCCGTGACTATTCGCATTCAGGGTGAATATGCCTTTGGCTGGTTGCGTACCGAAACTGGCGTGCACCGCCTGGTGCGTAAAAGCCCATTCGATTCCGGTGGCCGTCGCCATACCTCCTTTAGCTCCGCTTTCGTGTATCCAGAAGTGGATGACGACATTGATATCGAAATCAATCCAGCGGATCTGCGTATCGACGTTTACCGTGCATCGGGCGCTGGTGGTCAGCACGTTAACCGTACAGAATCTGCGGTACGTATTACCCACCTTCCGACCAATACCGTGACTCAGTGCCAGAACGACCGTTCGCAACATAAGAACAAAGATCAGGCGATGAAGCAGATGAAGGCGAAGTTATACGAGCTGGAAATGCAGAAGAAAAATGCTGAGAAGCAGTCGCTGGAAGACAACAAATCGGATATCGGCTGGGGCAGCCAGATTCGTTCTTACGTACTGGACGACTCCCGTATCAAAGACTTGCGTACTGGTGTAGAAACCCGTAACACGCAGGCGGTACTGGATGGCGATCTGGACAAATTTATCGAAGCAAGTTTGAAAGCAGGGTTATGAGGAACCAACATGTCTGAACAACAAGAGCAGGGCACCGAAGCGGTTGATCTTAACAATGAACTGAAAGCACGCCGCGAGAAGCTGGCTGGCCTGCGTGAGCAGGGCATCGCTTTCCCAAATGATTTCCGTCGCGATCACACCTCTGACCAACTGCACTCTAACTTCGACGCGAAAGAGAACGAAGAGCTGGAAGAGCTGGGCATCGAAGTAGCCGTTGCGGGCCGTATGATGACGCGCCGTATTATGGGTAAAGCGTCTTTCGTGACTCTGCAAGATGTCGGTGGCCGCATTCAACTTTACGTTGCCCGTGATGATTTGCCAGAAGGCATCTACAACGAGCAGTTCAAAAAATGGGACCTTGGCGATATCCTGGGCGCTCGCGGCAAGCTGTTCAAAACCAAAACCGGTGAGCTTTCAATTCACTGTACTGAGCTGCGTCTGCTGACCAAAGCATTGCGTCCGCTGCCAGACAAATTCCACGGTTTGCAGGATCAAGAAGCGCGTTATCGACAGCGTTATTTGGATTTGATCTCCAACGATGAATCCCGCAAGACCTTTAAAATTCGTTCTCAGATCATGGCTGGCGTCCGTAACTTCATGGTTAACCGTGGCTTTATGGAAGTTGAAACTCCAATGATGCAAGTCATCCCTGGTGGTGCTTCTGCGCGTCCGTTCATCACCCACCACAATGCGCTGGACATCGATATGTACCTGCGTATTGCGCCGGAACTGTATCTGAAACGTCTGGTTGTAGGTGGCTTCGATCGCGTCTTCGAAATCAACCGTAACTTCCGTAACGAAGGCATTTCTCCGCGTCATAACCCAGAGTTCACCATGATGGAACTCTATATGGCGTATGCGGATTACAAGGACCTTATCGAGCTGACCGAGTCTCTGTTCCGTACTCTGGCACATGATGTGTTGGGTACAGCACAAGTTCAGTATGGCGAAGAGGTGTTTGATTTCGACCAGCCGTTCGCAAAACTGACCATGCGCGAAGCTATTAAAAAATACCGCCCGGAAACCGATATTGCGGATCTGGACGATATGGCTAAGGCTCTGGAAATCGCAGCGGCTATCGGCATCAAAGTTGAGAAGAGCTGGGGCCTGGGCCGCGTTGTGACAGAAATCTTTGAAGAAGTGGCTGAAAGCCATCTGATTCAGCCGACCTTCATCACCGAATACCCGGCAGAAGTTTCTCCACTGGCGCGTCGTAACGACGAAAACCCAGAAATCACTGACCGCTTCGAGTTCTTCATCGGTGGCCGTGAAATCGGTAACGGCTTCTCTGAGCTGAACGATGCAGAAGATCAGGCTCAGCGCTTTGCAGACCAGGTTTCTGCAAAAGATGCAGGCGACGACGAAGCAATGTTCTTCGACGAAGACTACGTGACTGCTCTGGAGCACGGCTTGCCGCCAACAGCGGGTCTGGGCATTGGTATCGACCGTATGGTTATGCTGTTCACAAACAGCCACACCATCCGCGACGTTATCCTGTTCCCGGCCCTGCGCCCGGTTAAGTAAGTGGTACTCGTTCCTCCCTGCGTCACTGCGGGGAGGAACATCTTCTTTTCAGTTAATGTATTCCGAGGATTAGTTTGCGCAAGGAAAGCACAGTCAGAAAATGGTCACTCAACGCCATCGTCCTGCTCCTGGGCCTGTTTCTCGTCGCTTGCTCATCAAACAAAGCGAGCACTTCTAAAGCCTCCGCAGGAAACTATAGTGGGCCGGTTTACACCGTTAAACGTGGCGACACACTCTATCGAATTTCACGCATGACCGGCTCAAGTGTTGGCGAGTTGGCGCGTCTTAATGGCATTTCCGCGCCTTATACCCTGGAAGTCGGGCAAAAGCTTCGCGTTAAAGGCAGCTCCGGTTCTTCCTCGAAGAAAACGGCGGTGGCGAAAACATCCAAACCACGTTCATCTTCGACCAGCAGCGTTGCCAAAGTGGCAGCACCTCCTGTGGGATCAAAATGCTGGCGCTGGCCGACAACGGGCAAAGTGATCGTGCCGTTCTCCAATAGCGATGGCGGCAACAAAGGCATTGATATCGCGGGCAAACGCGGGCAACCCATTTACGCCTCTGCCGCTGGCACCGTGGTTTATGTCGGCAACCAGCTTCGTGGCTACGGCAATCTGGTGATGATTAAACATAATGAAGATTACATCACCGCCTACGCCCACAACGAAACGACGCTTGTGAACACCAGCCAAAAAGTGGCTGCCGGGCAGAAAATTGCCACCATGGGCAGCAGCGGTTCAGATTCTGTGAATCTACATTTCCAGATTCGCTATCGCGCGACCGCTATTGATCCGCAGCGTTATTTGCCTCCTGCGGGCAGTAAACCTTCCTGCTAATGATTAAAAGCCAGAATTAATCTGGCTTTTAATAAATCCCCTCGCGCTTGATCTCTGTCACGCATTACCCTGGTGCTCGGCGCGGTTTGGTTCACCTTCCTGCCGTTAGTACTACGCGAAATACGCGCACCTGCCGCCTGAATCTCACGCTCATCTGAGCGGGACGGTGAACCAGGTGGGGATTATGCTCGGAGCGATAGCGGACCCGTTCTGCAAAGCTCGTGGCTATCATTATAAAAACTGGCTATTTAGCACCAGCATTGTGATGGCGATTACCACTTTTATCATGCTGTTCGCGACCAATGACATCCTGATTCTGGTTTGTTCGTTCCTGACCGGTTTTGTGTTTGCGAACTGGTTTGCCTTTATCTTCTCGATTCCAAAAGAGACGTTAAAAGGCGCGAATACGTAAACCGTGACCTACACCATGTCGACATTCTGGGTATGCACGTTTGTTATCGCTACCGCAAATAGCCAGCTAATTGGCTGGTCTATCGATGCAACCGGAGGGTTCACCATGGGCTTCATTTGGGCATTTGCGTTAATGGTTGTCTCTCCAATCGTGGCGCTGTTTGTGTTCCCGAAAAAGAGCTGAGTCAGGCTTAATGAAACAGGGGAAACCAATAGTTTCCCCTGCTTAATAAAAACAATCGCTTAATAATCCATCACATAACTTAAAAGGCGCTTGCCAGTAAAAGCTGAACGTCTATAATGCCTACGCACTTCAAAGCGGGTGTAGTTCAATGGTAGAACGGCAGCTTCCCAAGCTGCATACGAGGGTTCGATTCCCTTCACCCGCTCCAGATCTCTCCCCTTGTGGCAAAACTTCATTATATTTCGTTTTGCTATCAACAACTTACTAAAGATAAGTTGCCTCGTTCGTTCTACCATTGAACGACAAAGTACCAACGGGGGGTACACTGTTAGTTGTCACGGATAGTTACTATGGAAATGAGAGTATAACTATTCGTCGGCGGCAGTTCCAACTTCACACCACGATAATCCAACGTGAAGGAAAAGCCTGATCCGGGCATTGATTCTCATAAACTTTCAGCAAGCGCATTTAAGCCCGATGATCTCTTATGCCATACGTCGTGATGACGTTGCAGAGAATAAACAGGTCTATGGTGGTTCGTACCTGCACACGAAATGCAGGCTCTGCCAGCGTCTCAGCCACGCTCCTTTATGGGAACACGGTTATCCTGATAAATGCTTGTTGTCTGACATAACCTTGATGCTGTCGCTACGCTCCGCTTGCTGTCTTACCACCAACGGGGCTTATTGGCTTCTATTGCCTTGATTTAAGTATGGTATCATCCAAGGAAAATCTTAAAAGAAGGGTGGTTTATGGGCTGGTCTTCGTTGGTTAGGATAACCATCGGTACATTTCTATTAGCTGGGTTGTCGTTCTCTGCATACGCGAAGAATTGCAAGAAAGGTATACCATGCGGTAATTCATGTATTGCAGCATGGAAAACATGTGGCGGTAGTTCGCGTTCATCTTCTACTTTTAAAAATTACTCTTACCCGTCATCTTCTCTTCATAGTTCAATCCCTAAATCCTCTTCACATTCCCCATCAGCTAAGGTTGACGGTAAAACTACGGCTTCAACCGAGAAAACTTACCTCTGTCAGTATGCTATTGCAGCAATACAGAATGGCAGAACAGGCGCTTTACGTGTGCTGGGTAGTGCCGAGGTGACGTTGTATGTAGATAGCTTCAAAGCTAACCGTTTAAACGGTACATACCTGCTCTCGCCAAAGCTGAAAACTAACGGCAAGTTGATGATGGCAGATGATAAAAGCAAAGTGTACGCCTATGATTCGTGGCTGATGAACTTTGCAATTAGTGACCGCATCGCAAGAAGCACTGAACAATGGGATCGTTGCAAACTGGTTCACAATAAATAAACTCAATTCGTGGGGATGGAATGAAAAAATTACTAATGGCTTTCGTGATTCTAACTTTACCTGTGCTCGCTTTTGCTAAGGGGGTGGGTTATGGAAATACTAAATGGGATATGAATCCGTCAGAAGTGGTTGCAGCTCAAGGCAATGGGGCGCACCTCATCTCTCCAGAGAAATTTAAAGGTAGTGTTGGTAAGGTACGAATTGATACCGTATCAATCGGTAGCGGTCTTTACTCAGTCACCTTCCTTTTCGATTCATCTGATCGTCTTGTCCAAACGAATGTATCCAGCCACGAAAAGAAAAATGAAGGCATCGTTGCTCGTCAATTTGGAACCTTAAATCAACTATTAACTCAGAAGTATGGTAAGCCTGAGTTTTCGGATCCAAATAAAGCAACCTGGAAACTTCCTGACACCACGGTTGAGTTAAGCCAGATGGTCATTTCTGGGATTATGGCCCAAACAGTAGTTCGCTACATTCCAAACAGTAAGGTAGCAAACGATACTTCTAATCTTTAAGTTATAATCGCGTTTGAGGGTGTCGATATAGGGTTCTTTGAAGGTATGTATTATAAGGAAAAAGAGGAGAGCTAACTCTCCTCTTTAAATATTTTACTAACCTGCTTTGCGATAAGAATCGCGCACACCATCGCGGTAACCATCAGCAAAAGCTGCCTGTGGGCTTTTATGGCGCACAGTCCCTGCTTGGCTTTCTGGCAGTGAGCAAAGATCTACCCATAACTGACCGGTGCGAGAGAATCCTGCTCGATAACCTTGGTCATAAGCACAACCACAACATTTATGACGACCTTCGCCGCCTTGATCATCCGGTAAATTATTGAATTTAAAATCATAACGGTGCTGCTTAGAACAAATGGTCATGGTCATTTACCTATTGATTGATACTAAGGGTTTACATGACCAACCAAGCCTGGCACAATCAAACCGTCAAAAATGAAGGCGAGGCTAACAGTCGTTATGAGTCTGCAAACTCATGGTGGTCATGCTTCTAAAGCCGGATTTACTTATAAAGTGAGTCCGGTTTTTTTATGCCTGTAATTTAGTGTCAGGCACTACATATAGTGGTTACGACTAATCATTGCACTATATGATGAGTATTCTAATAAGTAATTGTTTGAGAACAAGTATTGATTTCGAGGAGGTTTTAAGGTTTTGACAAGTAGAATTTCGCTAAGCCCATGTCACATAAGGCCTGGGACAATTGTCAATGGGATGCAAAAAAAATGAAATTTATGATCGAGTGCAGATTTCTTAAACTTAATGGATAATTGTGCAACTTGAGGTTGCCAGAAATCCGCAGAGTAAACGTTTAAAGGGGGATGTGCATCACTCCCAAATGTTTGCAAGGGCAGCGCCCACGCTCTTAACGTCGATTTTCAGGTAGTTCATGGTGACTTTAGGATCGGAATGGTTCAGCGTCTTCATGGTTAAGGCAAGATTCCCGTTAGATTTCTCATAAACCGCAGTTGCAGAAAACTTGCGGAAGCTATGACAACCTACAGTGCCTTTGATCCCCACATTCTCCGCAGCCTGTTTGATCTCACGGTTCACTTGCTCACGGCTTACAGGGGTTTTTCCTGATGCTCGGTTGCTATGTGACGTGAAAACGTATTCGTCTTTCGGGAATGCCTGGCGGCGGCGTTCAACAATCTCCCACACCTTTGCAGGAATGATTATTTCCTTCTTTTTACCCGTCTTACTCTCCAGCACTTCCAGCGTGTTTCCTTCCTTAAATTGGCTGAACTTCAAATTCACCGTATCCCCTACACGTAAACATAAAGAGGCCATAGTGATCGCTACATCTGCGAATAGGGGTATGCTAACGGGTTTGTGCTTATTGATAATCACAGAGGGGAGGATAGGGATTATGAATGGTATTCATCAATGCCTGGAATTGTAGTGGCAAGTGCAACGGCCACCAACATGAAAAAGTAACGCCGGATAAGCGGTCATAGATTTTGGGGAGCTGAGGCTCCCCTGTATTGTTTTAAATTGTTAAATAAACCTCAATTTATTGTCTGAATGCTCTCAATCGGTGCGGGTTTACCAATCAAATAGCCCTGCACATAATCTACGCCCATGCGGAATAACGTATGGCGAATCTCTTCGGTTTCAACAAACTCCGCCACCAGGGTCATATTCTTCATGCGCGCCAGTTCGCAAATGGACTGCACAATCTTGTAATCCATTTCGCTGGAATTGATTTTGTGTATAAAACTGCCATCAATTTTGAGAATGTCGGCACGCATATTTTTCAGGCGAGCATAGCTGGCATAACCGGTGCCAAAATCATCAATGGCAATTTTGCAGCCCAGGCGGTGCATCGCATCCAGCGTTTTTTCTGCCTGCACATTATTGGTCAGTTCATCTGTTTCCGTGACTTCCAGGACAATCTGCTCAGGAGCAATTCCATGCTGGATTAACAGTCTTTCAATCAGCGCTGCCATGTCTGCGCGACAGATAGAGGCAGGAGTCAGGTTTATGGCAAAGCGTTGGTTTGGCAGCGAGTCACGATTTTCATCCATAAACTTCATCGTGTTGTTTAACACCCACAGATCAATGCTGGAAGACATGCCAAATTCATGTGCCACCGGCAGGAAGGTATCCGGGAAGATAATCTCGTTATTGTTACCCCGCATCCGCAGCAGCACCTCATGGTATCGATCGCCATTTTTGCTCTCAATGGGTTGAGCCATCAATACGAATCGATCTAATTCGAGCGCGTGCTGAAGTTGATTCATCATATCAACTTTGGTTTTAACCTGGTTTTGCACCTGGCGGCTGCTGTGTTTTCTCATATCGACAGGCAGGTTGGTGGTGAGCGAAATTTCTGCCAGTGCGCGGAGTTCGCCAATCAACATATACAGATGGCCGACGGGGTAATTAATGATGCAGTAGCTACAGCCGATTTGCGGGTACAGTTTTACGCCGTCACGAATGAAACGGAATTTTTTGGCTTTGTTATAAAGCTCGGCAATTCGTTTTTCGGCATTCAATGGGGACATACGAACGATTAAGTCATGGCCTGAGCTAATATAAATTCGCTCATCTTCTTTTAGCACGGGTTTTAAAAACTGAGCCAATTGCTGTTTGTATTGAACCTGCATCAGCAGACCATAATGGCGGCCTAGCAACTCGAGATCCGGAGCATAGAGTTGGCACAAAATTGAGATAGTGTTCTGTTTTAAATCGGCATCGAGGGCAAGCAAATTTGGTAGGTGAACGACAGGATCAATGCTCATTAACCTTTTGGTTTTTACATTCAAAGCCCGCTGGCGAGAGATATTTATCGCCATTAATGTGATGGTTATTGAAAATGCAGAGAAGCAAGAGGTCGCGATCGCTAGATGCAAATCGAAATCACCACCACTGGGTATGTAGCTCTGATAATATTTGCACAAAACAATAACGATCGCCCACCATACGATAGAAACAGCGGCATGTCCCAGTCGCAACGTTGCCCATATCATTACGGGTAGCAATAATGTCAGCGTGTAGACTGAATTCATCAGCATTAGCGTATGATTTCTTTCATAAATCATGAGCGCTGTTAACATCGTTAGAGAACCGAGTAAACAAATAAGCTCAACAACGCGCAAGTCTTCTGCAAGCTGATGACGAACTTTTTTTCCATACTTAATTAAATAGAAAGGATTTCGGATAGAGCGAATAACCAGATAAAGCATTGGCAATCCGATCATATTTCCGACCAGCATGGCGTGATAATTAATTAATGTACGTGTAGTGAAAGGGTTTACGTACATCATCTTGTCATACCCTCCAAATAACCCCAGGTAAAGCACCGCCTGGAAATAATTTAAGAAGAGAGTGGTGTTAATAAATACTAACCAAAATATACGCTGCCAGGTCAAGTTATAACGCCCGAAACTTGCCAGACCTTTCTTACCGGTGAAGTAGTAATACCCGGCGCAGCTAATGACGATCGAGGTGAAATAATGCAAAATCGACATCAGTGCAGGTTCAAACCCCCTGTCGGGATACACCCGGGAGAATATGCAAAGAGCGATTCCTGGAATGGCCTTTACACCATACATCATGGTAAGGACCGTCATCAGCGCCATATTGAAATAAATGAAAGGAATGTCAAACCCGTCAACAATACCGTAGGTACTCAGGCGCTGCGTGATGGGATAGAGTATGAACGGGAGAATTAATGGAAGTGCCCACCAATTATCTTTGTATTTGTTGTACAACGAAGAAATTTGCATCATCAATGTCTGCTTTTATACACAAATTCCAGATTCTGGAATGATTAACAAGCATCCATTGCTTAAGAGTGAGTAGTATTTATACTCGGTTATTTTAATTTCATACTTTATGTTGGTAATATCATCTCGGTATCGTCATAAATTATCACATTGTTTTTACTCTTGTTTTTTATGTAATACATTGCCGTGTCTGCCTTTTTCAACAATGTGGCAATATCGCGCCCGTGTTCGGGGTAAATGGAAATGCCAATACTGGCAGACAAAAAATCAATGGTGGTTGCAGAGAGAGTGTAAACACCGGAAACCGAGGCGAGTACTTTCTTAGCAAGTTCAATAACGGCTGCTTTCTCACGTTGGCAAACCACGATGATAAATTCATCACCGCCAATTCTGGCAACAAAACCCTCATCACTGACAACGATTCTGAGCGTTTGTGAAATGCTAACCAGCAACTCATCGCCAATGGCGTGCCCCCAGACATCATTCACACGTTTAAAGCCATCCAGGTCAAGAAACAAAATGTGCAGCGGTTCTACCTGACGCTCAAACAGAGTGTGCAAATGGTTTTGCAGATAAAAGCGATTAGGTAATTGAGTCAGCGCATCGTGTTGCGTCATTTTTTTCAGCTGCAAGTTTTTAGCAATTAACTCGCGCTTGAGAATCTCATTGCTTAAATGTTCTTTGAAATTAACAAACCAAATAAATATAGAAATGATAAATATCATGACAATAAGCACGATTAACATCATCGCAATGGTTTTTTCTATGTGAACTTCCTGATTGATGGCTGTTAAAGCTCTGAATGAAGGCGCCATATTTAAATCACTGGTGCCTAAAAAATGCATAATGGCGACGCCGAGGCAAAGAGTCACCGTTGCACTGAGTCGATAGAAATTGGCATAACTATCATTTTTACCCGTCATTACCAACATCATGTGAGTTAAACGCAACATAATTAATGAGGTAATAAAAATAACGGCTAACGATAGAGTGACATACGTGATGCTGGCATGTCTGTGGCCTGCATTGATGATTGCTGCCACTCCCAGATAATGCATTGATGCAATTGTTGAGGAAAATAACAGCGCTGGAAGAAGATAGCGTTTACCACGGAATTTTTTGAATAGAAAGCAACCAAATCCCAGTGTGCATCCAATAATGGCTATTAACAGTGAAGCCATTGTTTTATGAATGTTATAATTGATAACATGACTATGATGATGAGCCTGCATTATCATGTAATGCAAAACCCAAACGCCACATCCCATCGTTGGGCCACTGCATAAAGGCCAGCAATAATGATTTTTGCGCGCACCCGCTTTACATAGCCAAAAAGAGACATAAAAAGTGAGGCACGCAATAATTACTGCGAGTAGGACTAATGAAATATCATAATTAAATAACATCTTTAACTTAAAATTTACTCTTGGTAGGCATGTGTTTATTATAATCGAGCTGCGGTTGGATAATAACGATGTGCATATTATCTTCAAGAGATTTCTATTAATTTTAGGAAATAAAAGACAACCCGTTTACGAGTTGTCTTTTTTGCACTCCTTGAACAGGGTTGATGCGTATCAGTGTTGTTCCTGGTCCTGAGCTTCTTTCGATGCGTTATTTTTCTCTAACACCTGGCATATTTCATCAATTGGCAACGGGCGCCAGAACAAAAATCCTTGAGCGAGTTCAATTCCGGCAGACCGTACCAGCGCCATTTCATCTTCTGTTTCAACACCTTCAATCAGAATCTGACGTAGTTCATCTTCTGTTTCGACACCTTCAATCACTACATGACACTCGGTAATCTGGCACAATTTTGTGACTTGTCTGAGAAACTGCAGCCCGCCTTTTTTGCCTAATCCTATTACCAGGGAGCGGTCCAGCTTGATTTTGTCGAGTGGATAGCGAGTCAGGTAGTTGAGCGTTGAGTAACCGGCACCAAAATCATCAAGAGCAATTTTTATCCCGCGTAGTTTCAGTTGAGCGAGAACCTCAGCAACTTGTTCAGGTGCATTCACGGCCTGCGACTCGGTGATCTCAATTTCAAGCTCCCAGCCAGCAGGCAAAGGTTCGTTCAAAATGCGTGAAATAACATTAAACAGGCGTTTATCGACGAGGGTTTGCGGCGATACGTTGACCGATAGTGTCATCCCTGTGTAATGGCTCAAGTGCTGACGAAGATAGCTGACGGCCTGTTCCATTACCCAAAAATCGATATCTGGCATGGCATTTAAGCGGTCGTAATATTGTAAAAAGACAGGTGGAGATATTTTACCGTCGTTACCTTTATGTCGAATAAGCGCTTCCATGCCAATGATCCGCCGGTCTGAAAGCCGAACCTGAGGCTGGAAATAGAGAATAAAGTGCCCGCTAGATTGCAATTGATGCACATGATCCAGCGCCTCCATATACTCTTTTTCGTCCTTGAGTTTGCGATGGTTAGGCATTAACTCGAGATTTGTCGGCGGTAAGAATAAGTGCTGCTGTTGGTTATTTTTCTTGCTGATAGTCCAGCGTTGCAAGAACGGGGCATATATCAACATGCCTACGGCAATAATAATGAAGTTCAGAATGATGGCGGCAATGGAACCATTGGTTCCTATCCACGTGCTAATAATTGGCGGCACACTCCAGTTCACGGCAACTGAAATTGCCGGTACCAAATGCCATGCTGTCGCTGTATAAGCAATGATGTATGAAACCGCGGGCACCAGAATGAAGGGGATAATCAGCACTGGGTTCATCACGATGGGCAGGCCAAAAATCAGGGGCTCGTTAATATTAAAGATTGCCAATGGGACTGACGGGCCGATGATATGGCGGTGTGAACTATTCTTAGTAAAGATGATGCATAGCAGCATGCTCAGGGTGCTGCCCGTTCCGCCGATGGTGCACCAGATATTGTAAAACTCCGGGCTTAATATATTGAGATCGGCGTGTCCGGCATGCCATGCCGCGATGTTTGCCTGAGCTTCAGCCAGGAAGTTGGCATCAATGTCGTAGAATAAAAAATAACCGTGCAAGCCAAAAAACCAGGGAATACAGCGTAGTACGATATACAGAAGCCCTGTGGAGAAGGTTTGCGGATAGCTGTGTTGCAGCGCATTTTCTATGTAGCCTGGCACCAGTGAAAACAGATGATGTGCCAAAAAACTCATCACAAAAGTGCAGAATGAAATGGTGAATATGGAAAAGAAGAACAGGACTGTGTTTTTGATATTTTTAGTCTGCGCACCTAATTGTTTATCGACCTGTCCTATAAATCTATCCAGACAGTAATTAACAATAATACCCGAGAAAAGTGCAATAGGAATGGAGATATCAAGGAAAAATAGCCGGTCGTTACTGATTGCGCGACTTATAAATAGCAGGCTACATATATTTACAGTCAGGAAGTGAGTGACCGATCTCCGATTACGAATTGCCCAGTGTAATGCCATAAAGGCATTCATCAGGATTGGCATGAAATCCATAAGCGTTTGTTGTAATTGGTCGAGCCAGAGAGCAAAACTGTGCCATCCGACATAACCCGATATAACAGAGCATACCAGGAGTAAAGCACGGATAATTGCAAAGGGAACAATAGCTAACGAACTGGCGACAATAGATTTAACAATGTTGTTGTTAAAAAATAATGCCTTGCTGGTGTTCAACTGATAAATAAAATTGTTCTGAAACCACACACGTACCATTGTGAAAACCACCATCAGGTTATTTTTTTTGGGGTAAATGATTGCTGGAAGATTATTTTCAGGCGCTGTTGAAAGACATCTCATCGAATGATTGGCTAAACACTTTAATGTTTCTTCATAATAAGAAAGATAACTATCTGGAAATCAGGTCAGCGAAAAAAATGAACGAATTTCAGAGTCGAATTCCTGGATGTCAGCGGAGTAAGCGCCATACTTAATGTATAAAATACAAACATAGATCGGTATTGACGATCAATAACTAATAATTAATAGGTGTAATTGATAGGTATTGGTGATCAATTTATTAAATACAGATCGGTGTTATCTATTGCCTTGTTAATATTTATGATGTTTTTAGTTATCATTATGTGTATTTTATTTTATATCATTAGTAGTGGTTATCTGGTCTGAACAGTATATTAAACAAGTGTTTTTTGGCACAAAGGGTGTTATGCGGCGCGAAGTGGAGTTCGAAGCATTTTTATCGGAAAGATGAAGCTTAAGTAAATTTTCCTTAAGCTTTAGCTCAATCAGGCTGTTAAGCGAATATTATTCGTCTTCAGGCAGCAGATATTTTTGGCAATACAAGTAAGGGATGCCCTCTCTGGTGATCAGGTCCGCGTCCTTGTTCAGTGTAAAAATATCAATATCGGTCACGCCGGAGTTCTTCAGGTAGAAGTCAGGAAGGAATTTTATGAGCAATTCTGAGGGTACGGTTTCCCGATTTGAAATGACAATTTGTCGGGAGACCCACACCGGGCTTAGGCCATAATCAGTGTGTGTAAAAAGGATAGTACGTTGAACAGTGTACTCTTGCGGGGCTGCATCAATAATACCGTTTATATGGGCAATGCCTTTCCCTTCGCCAGCTTTGAAATCGATGATTCCACGAAATGTTGCGTTATCTCTGACTATCTGTAAGTTTGCCCGGCAAACCAGACTGTGCTGATTCTCGTTTATCTGGGGATGATAGAGGTACAGCGCCAGGCTGGTAGCAATAGCCAGACACGCTAAAAAAATGATGCGCGTCTGAGTTCTGAAAGAGGCAATCGTTGCGAATATCTTCATTGGCTATCGTACCGTGGATAATAGACGGACTGGCAGGCATTATCGTGTGACAATTCCATGCGGGTAGCACAAAGGATGATAGAAATATTCTTCGTCTCAGGGTAAGCCGTTATATAAAGGTATTTATCATTATTACACATCTCGGGATGTCGCTTGATAAAGTCCTCATGCCGCGTGTGGTCACTGGCATCATCGTTTAAGAAATAATGGCATTGGCCAGCATATTTGTTTAAGACAACATAACCAGAGAAATATTGTTTGCCGATGACCCGTGGATAAATAAGTAGCGCGATTATTAGCATGGTTAACATAATAATCATGCCTTCGACCGGCGTTAACAAAGCACGTTTTGTTTTGCCGACTAAAATGGCGGTCGTTTCATCTTGAGTTGCTAAAGGGGTGCTCTGAGGAACAACCTCTGCCGTAGGTTCCGTAACTGTTTCAGGAATGAGAACACACTTTTTTTCTATGGTTATTTCTTGCTGAATGACCAATCCTTTACGTGGAATCGTGGTGATTATTTGTTTATCCACATTCATTTGTAGGAAAGACTTACGCAAAGAAAGGATACTTTGATAAAAAGCATTAAAGCTCACTTGCCTGTGACTTTCTCCCCACGCAAAGGCCAACAGTTCATTCTGCGTGACTATCTCGCCGTGATTTCTGAGCAACAACAGCAGGCATAAAGATGCCGTTGGTTTGAGTTTTATCTGTTCATGGCTATCAGCATGCACAAGGCTCTGCTTCTCAGGGTTAAATAATATTTTATTTTCAATGAGATAACATAAATTATCTGCTTCGGACATGTTGCCAGTACTCTCGTTAACTCAGGCAGTTTTTTGACACGCCATTATAAGCATAATGAAGCATGGAAGAACTCAGTGTTTTCGGGACTTTACCCTCTGCTTGCGAATGAAGTCTGCAAAGACAAATTGTATAACAAATTAATCACTCTTCTTAAACACATTAAATCCATAATTATCAATATCTTATATGTTTTCCCTGATTCTTTTTTAATTGCAAAGAGAAAGATCCCGGTGGAAAGATTAAAAAAATTACGTTTATGTCCATTAATAAATATACTCGCTGACGCAATGGCATGAGAGGTAGCGAACGGTCATTTTCAGCGTTCAGCTGCTCAGTGCTGCAAGTTTTTCCAGCTCTATTTAATACCTGACTATTTCTGTCGCCTTTACTCAACAGGTGATTTCGACTGTGGGTAATAATAGTGAGCTACGGGTTTATTCATTCTCAATATAATAATATTGTTGCGGTATTAACTTACCGCGATTGCACTCATTGTGTGTTTCTTTTCAAATTGCCACCCTACGATTTAGATAAGCCTGGCGTATAAGTACATGTTTGTCGTTATGTCCTATATTGATAGACGTTGCTGGTAGCACGTATCATCACTTAGGGCTGTCTCCTTTTGCCTTGCATCGGGAGATAATCTCAATCCCATAACACGAGTAAGAGAAGCTGATGTTCACTCCTAATTTTGATGAATCTGTAATGCTCATCGGAGACGAGATAAAAAAATCTGAAAACGCGTATTTCTCATTGAGAAAGAAACGTCAGCGCATCGAAATGAGAAAGGATGGCAACATATTTTACCTTGAAAAAGGTTCCGTCTCTGTTTACCGGGTTGAAAACGATTTAGTCACGGTGAGTTTCACGGCCCCCGCCATACTCGGCCTGGCACAGATGCGTAATGATGTCATGTCTCATTATCTGCGTTGTGATAGCGACTGTGAGATGTGGGTAATGAGTTCGGCTAATGCCAATGAAATGCTCACCAGAAAAAGTTTGTGGATGCATGCATTTGATATTTTAACCAATCATCTGCAACGTTATTTCCAGCGCGAAAATATGCGTTCGCACAAGACCATTCGCGAAATCGTGATTGAGCATGTGAAACATATATGGTCTCTTGAGCCTGAGATCCGCGAAAAGACGTCAGTTTATACTTTCATTTTGAGCAGAAACCATATTTCTCGTAGTGCTATTCATAAGGTTCTACAGGAACTGGTTAATGAAGGTAAGTTGACGCTCAATCGTGGGAAGTTGTCTTCGTTCAGTAGCTAATCTGACCGACGAAAAAAGCCGCAACGTTATTCGTTGCGGCTTTTTTTTATCTTTCGCGTAAGGCTTCTGCTTTTGCCCGGATAATCGGTTTTAGCAGATAACTCAGAATGGATTTCTTACCCGTCAATATATCTACCGATGCGACCATTCCTGGAATAATAAGCATTGGCTGCTCCTTTGTTCCCAGGTAGTTCTTGTCGGTACGCAGACGGGCAATATAGTAACTGTGGCCTTCTTTATCCGTCACGGTATCAGGGCTAATCTGCACCAGTTCACCGTCCAGTCCGCCGTAAGTGGTGTAATCGTAAGCGGTAAATTTCACCATCGCATGCTGGCCTGGATGCAAGAAAGCAATATCACGTGGTTGGATCTTCACTTCAATCAGCAGCTTATCGTCAAGTGGAACGATTTCGACTAAATCACTGCCCGGCTGAATCACGCCGCCAATGGTGTTGACCATTATTTGCTGAACGATACCGCGAACAGGTGAAACCACCATAGTGCGATTAACGCGGTCTTCCAGGGCTTTGCCCGTGGCTTCGGCTTTGCTCAGGTTAGTGCGTGCTTCGTTGAGCTGGGAAAGTGCATCGCTCTGGAAGCGGTTGCGGCTTTCACCAATCTTATTCTCAATCTCTTTGGTTTCGGACGCAGATTTAGGAATGGAAAGCGCGACAGAGTCCAGTAAACCTTTGGTTTCCACTTCGGTGCGGCGTAAACGCAAAATCTCGACTTTAGAAATCGCACCTGACGCCAACAGTGGCTCAGACATTTTGATCTCTTGCTGTAACAAGCTGAGGCTGTTTTTGTATTGCGACTGCTTAGACTGGAAATCGCGCAGCTCTTGTCTCTTCTGCACCAACTGTTCCTGAAGCCCTTCGATTTCATTCTGGAACTGTCGACGGCGGCTGTTGAAAAGGTCGAGTTCGCCACGAGCGACATCAGGCGCTTTTTTCATTATCTCATCCGAAATAATGAAATCTTTGTCTTCCGCTTCAGCACTCAGGCGGTCAATTTTAGCCTGCAGGCCAAGTTTGTCTGCTTCCGTTTCACCGACGTTCGATGCAAAACGCGTGTCGTCCAGATGCAGCAGAGGGGTTCCGGCTTCAACAATTTGCCCTTCGTGAACAAACAGTTCAGTGACAATCCCGCCTTCCAGGTTCTGAATTTTTTGCAGGCGGGAGGAGGGAATTGCCTTGCCTTCGCCACGCGTTACCTCGTCAAGCTGGGCAAATCCGGCCCAGATGAACGCCAACACCACCAACGCCAAAATAGTCCATAGCGTCAGACGGATAACACGCGGTGAATCATCAATAAGTGCATGACTGACCTCGTTAATATTTTCCGCCTGGTTCTCATCGCGACCTTTAAAATAGTGGCGGGCTTGCTGACGGAAATCTTTAAATAACTCAGCGAGACGCATTGATTTGACCCTTCTTCAGCGCATCCATCACGATAGCTTTCGGGCCATCAGCAATAATGCGTCCTTTATCAACAATAATCAGGCGATCAACCAACGACAGCATCGACGCTTTATGTGTCACCAGTAGCAAGGTTTTATCAGCAACAAACGGCACCAGGCCCTGTTTGATTCTGTCTTCGCTGGTGTTGTCCATAGCGCTGGTTGGTTCATCAAGCAGCAGAACAGGAGGTTCGAGCAGAAGCGCGCGAGCCAGCGCTACGGCCTGGCGTTGCCCGCCAGACAACTGCATTCCACGCTCGCCCACTTGCAGGTTATAACCGTCCGGGTGAATACGTGCGAACTCGTTAACCCCCGCCAGTTCCGCCGCACGCAGCATGGTTTCATCGTCAACATAACGCGCGCCAGAAATCAGGTTATCGCGCAGCGTGCCGTTAAATAGCTGAATATCCTGCGGAACGTAACCAATGCTATGGCGTAAATCATTCACATCCAGCTGGCGCGCATCGACGTCGTCGATCAAAATGTTACCGCCGGTTGGCTGGTACAAATTGATAATTAGCTTGCTGATGGAGCTTTTACCGGAGCCGCTACGGCCAATAATCCCGACGCGCTCGCCAGGCTTAATCGTCAGATTAATTTTTTGCAGCGAAGGGTTTTTCTGCTCGGGATAGCTAAAATCAACGTCTTTAAACTCAATGCTGCCCCGGAAGTTTTCACGCTTGAGCGGATGTTCGTGCTCGCGACGTTCCTGCGGCATCGACATCATTTTTTCGGTACTGTTGATGGTCAGACGGGCTTGCTGATAACGCGCAATCAACCCGGTCAATTGCCCCATCGGCATCAGCGCACGGCTATTGAGCATGTAGCAGGCAATCAGGCCACCCATGCTTAGCTTGCCGCCGATAATCATATACACGCCGACAATAATCATGATGACGCCAGACATTTGCTGGAACCATCCGGTCAGGTTGCTGGCAAAACTGGACAGCGTTTTCACGCGCAATTCCAGGCGACTCAGGCTACCCAGCGTTTGTTCCCACTGATACTGGCGCTCGCTCTGGGCGTTATTAACTTTGATGGCATCCAGCCCGCTGAGGGTTTCAATCAGCAATGCCTGGCGCTCGCTTGCCAGACTCATGGTTTTGGCCACTGCCGCATTCACTGGCTTTTGTAATGCCCAGCTAATCAGCAATGCGATAGGGAAGGTGAGCAGTGGGATCCACGCCAGAGTGCCGCCGATAATCCCGATAACCAGCAACAGCACCAGCGTAAACGGCAGGTCGATAAGCGTGGTCAGCGTCAGCGAAGACAGGAAGTCGCGCAGCGACTGAAACTCATGAATATTCTGTGCAAAGCTGCCGACGCGTGCCGGGCGCGCTTTCATTTCCATGCCGGTGATACGCTCAAAAAGCGTTGCGGAAATAATCAGGTCACTCTTTTTCCCTGCGATATCGAGACAGACACCGCGCAGCATTTTTAATATCAAATCAAAAATGAACGCCATGCAAATCCCAACCGCCAGAACCCACAACGTCACCGTGGCGTGGTTAGGAACCACACGGTCATACACGTTCATGGTAAACAGCGGCGTTCCGAGCGCAATCAGGTTAATCAGCAAACTTGCCAGCACCGCATCCATATACAGATAGCGCGACAGCTTGAGCGTATCTTTAAACCAGGACTTGGTACGCGGCAGGAATGATTCCGACTGCAAATCAAACTCATGGCGCGGATGGGCGAAAATGACCTGGCCTGCGTAGATTGACTCAAGCTCGTTTGCGTCAATAGTGATTTCACCACCTTCACTTTCGCTTGGCATAATGCGTGCTTTGCCGTCGGCATTCCAGCCCAGTAACACGGCAGCGCCGCCATCACGAAGTAGAACCACCGCAGGCAGAGACATTGCCGGAATTTTATCGAGCGTGCGTTTGATGACCCGCGCTTTCAAACCGGCGCGAGCTGCCGCGCGCGGTAATATCGCTAACGTCAGACGATCGTTTTCCAGCGGCAAACCACTACTTAATGTTGAGCGGCTCGCAGATTTACCATGCAAAGAGCACAGCACCAACAGACAGTCGAGCAAAGGATCATCGTGGCGGCTACGTGGGTCATGATAATGCGACTCCTCAACAGGAGGCGTTTCTGACAGGGTATTCATCTGTTCAACTTGTGAATTCATTTAGGCGTTATGTCTGGTGAACGAAATAATTTCTGCCGGATGGCGCTGCGCTTATCCGACCTACGAAATAACTGTTTTGTGTTTGTAGGGTGGATAAGCGTAGCGTCATCCACCATTTACACCGAGAGATTAATTAAGTTCTGGCAGCGTATTATTACTTGCCGAATCTATTGGCTGGCCTGCGGCTGTTGGGTTAATTTTCAGCGATTTTAATAATTCACCTGTCCGGGCAAAAATACGGTAGCCGCTGGATATTTCCAGGTAACGTAATTCCACTAAACGACGTTTGGATGAAAAAACTTCATTTTCACTGTCTAATAAATCTAACAGCGTACGTTCACCCAAACTAAATTGATCCTGATAAGCGGTACGGACTTTTACACTACGGTCGGCATAATCAGCGGCTGCGGGTAATTGGTCACGGGCACTTTTTAATGCCGACCATGCCAGGCCAATTTCCTGATTCATCTGGCGTAGTGTGTTATTACGAACATCCTGCGCTTGTTTTTGCAAATAGGCACGAGACTGCATTGCGGCTTTATCGCTGCCACCCTGATAGAGGTTGTAATGCATTTTCACCATCGCTTGCCACTCTTCAGAATGTGCACGCGTGGTGTCAGTGTCATTACTGACGCTACGGGCAAGTTCGACGTCAACGCGTGGGTAAAACGTTGATTTAGATGCTTCATATTGCTGACGAGCCGCTTCAATATCGGCATTTGCAGATTTCAGAAGCGGACTGTTGGATTCCATAATCCGTTTCGCATCTTCAAGCGATTTTGGCAACAAAGCATCAATGTTTTCCGGCAGACTGAGGTTTTCTGGCGCTTCACCGGTGACACTCAAGAACGTCGTATTTGCATCTTCGAGGTTGGTTTGCTCGGTCAGTAAATTGTTGCGAGCCTGCGCAAGACGGGCCTCTGCCTGCATTAAATCACCAGAACGGCCAACACCCTGATCGGTACGCAAACGAATCTGGTCATAGATGCGTTCATGGTTTGCCAAATCGTCTTCTGCCAGACGGACATATTCCTGGCGTTGCAATACGTCGAGATAGGACTGAACCACTTCGAATGCGGTTGTTTCGCTAACATTCAAGACGTTAAAAGCACGAGAGTCCACCGTGGCTTTCTGGCGATCTACTTCGCTTGACGTCGCAAACCCGTCGAAGACATTCTGATTAAGGTTAATCGTGGCATCGTTCGGGGAAAGGTTCATCCCTTTGTTACTGCCGCCTGCGCGTGTAGTAGCATCATTAATATTCTTCTGGCCTGCTTCGGCATCCAGATTTAATGTTGGCAGATAGCCGCCGCGAGCTGCGCGTAAGTCTTGTTCAGCAGAATAACGACTATTAACAGAGGCATTAACTTCAGGATGATTTGATAAGGCTTGTTTGACAGTATTTTGTAAACTTTCTGCGTTAACAGATTGTATTGATAAACAACCAATTATAAAAAAGAAAAACTTCTGCATTGTCTGAATGCCTTATTACGCATAGTAATGATATCCCTATATCACGCTTTATATCCATTATCTCTTAACACGAAACATCATATTAATTAACAAGTGCTGAAGTGTTTGCCTGTCCACAATAAATGCGGCTTTCATTCGAAATGAAATTTAATGTTTTGTAATGTGATGTTTCACTTTGCGTCATTTTTGATTATATTTAACGCTCAGTCAAGCCTCCAGTAATAGAGTTCTAATAACTGTGTTTTTTTCTACATTTTAAATTATCTCTGAATTAGAGATGTCCATTAATGGATATTTTTCTATATTCCGTGAATGTATTGCGAATGAAAGAATAATGTTATTGGTTAATTAACTTATTGCGGCATTTATAAAAATAAAGATGATATTCAAGAGAGGGTACTGTGAGTAATTTACTCGGTGTGATCAAGGCGGTAATAGGCCAGGTTTATGTAGTAGAAGCAGATGGCTCGCAGCGTCTCTTGAAAGAAGGTGACCGAATCTACAGTGGCGAGGAAATTGTCACTGGTGCCAGCGGTGCGGTAAGTGTGGCTCTGCCAGACGGTAAAACACTCGATCTCGGGCGTAATAGCCACTGGACTGAACACGGCTTAAACGCGGTGAATAATGTGGAGCATGACACGCAAGATGTCGCATCCATACAGCAGGCCATCGCCGACGGTACCGACCCGACGCAAGCCTTAGAAGCGACCGCAGCGGGCAATGAACCCCCTGTGCAGATTGAAGGCGGTGGCGGTGGTCACACCCTCGTGCAGCTGGATTTAACCGGGCAAATCATCGACCCAACGGCCGGTTTCAACACGCAAGGTATCGGCGCACCGACCTGGGCAATAAACCTCCCCGAGAATGGTTTAAACGACGGCGGCTCCCCGCCTGTACTTCCCCCGCTGGTTAACATTGAAGATTTTGCCGGTAACGATGGCTTCATTAACAAAGAAGAAATAAATCACGCCAACGTCAGCGGCACCAGTAACCAAAATCACGTCACGCTGGTCTTCACAGATAGCCAAAAAAACACAATCAGCGTCGATGTTCCTGTCTCTAACGGACACTGGACAATCCAGCCTGATTTAAGCGGTCTTGTAGACGGTGAAATTACCGTGGTTGCCACCGCCACTGATGTTTCCGGGCGCACCGCGCAAAGCACCGCCGATGCACTGATTGACACTGTCGATCTGCACGACACTATCACCATTGATGACGTCACCGCTGATAACGTAATTAACATCGCCGAATCTCATCAAGAGAAAACCTCCGTTCACGGCTCTGTCGGCGGCGATGCCAAACTCGGCGACAAAATTACGCTGACGGTGAATGGGCATGAATACAACAGTGAGGTTATTGACCTGGGTAATGGCGCGCTGGGTTACCGGATTGACGTCTCTACTCAAGGGTTGCTGGCCGACCCCAATATTCACGCGACGGTGACTTCAACGGATGAAGCGGGGAACACCACTCAGGCTTCTTCCGATCACCACGTTGATATTGATTTGGATATTCATAACTCGGTCACTATCGGGACTGTGGCTAGCGATGACGTGGTGAATGCCATCGAATCCCGTATGCCAACGATGATTACCGGCGTAGTGGGTGGCGATGCGCAGGCAGGCGACCCGATTACGGTGACGGTAAATGGCCGTGATTACCACGGAGTTGTGGTCAGTGAAAACGGCCAGTTGCGTTATAACGTCCCCGTACCGACCAACCAGCTTAACGAAGGCAATAATGACGTTAAGGTTGAGGTGGTCAGCCACGACGCGGCGGGTAACGAAGCGATTGCGGTCGAGCACCACAACGTCACGCTTGATACGCAGGCGCATAACGTCCTGACGATTGAAACCGTGGCCGGTGACGATACCGTGAACCTCAATGAATCCCGCATGCCAACCCTGATTTCCGGCGTGGTGAGCGGCGATGCGCAGGCGGGCGATCATGTTGTCGTCAGCGTTAACGGTCATGAATACCGTGGCGATGTGGTGACCGATGAAAACGGCCAGTTGCGTTATGAAGTCCCGGTCCCGACTGCGGCGCTGAATGAAGGCAACAACGACGTGCAGGTGATGGTCACCGGCGTCGATGCTTCCGGTAACACGGCGATTGCGGTGGAGCATAAAAATGTGGTGCTCGACACCCATGCCGAAAACCATGTGATCGTCCAGACCGTGGCGGGTGACAACGTGGTGAATGCTGCTGAATCCCGGATGCCGCCCCTGATTTCCGGCGTGGTGAGCGGCGATGCGCAGGCGGGCGATAAAGTTGTCGTCAGCGTTAACGGTCATGAATACCGTGGCGATGTGGTGATCGACGAAAACGGCCAGCTGCGTTATGAAGTGCCAGTGCCGACTGCGGCGCTGAACGAAGGCAACAACGATGTGCAGGTGATGGTCACCGGCGTCGATGCTGCCGGTAACACGGCCATTGTGGTGGAGCATAAAAATGTGGTGCTCGACACTCATGCCGAAAATCATGTGATCGTCCAGACCGTGGCGGGTGACAACGTGGTGAATGCCGCCGAGTCCCGGATGCCGACCCTGATTTCTGGTGTGGTGAGCGGGGATGCGCAGGCGGGCGATAAAGTTGTCGTCAGCGTCAACGGCCATGAATACCGTGGCGATGTGGTCACCGATGAAAACGGCCAGCTGCGTTATGAAGTGCCAGTGCCGACTGCGGCGCTGAACGAAGGCAACAACGATGTGCAGGTGATGGTCACCGGCGTCGATGCTGCGGGTAACACCGCAATTGCGGTGGAGCATAAAAATGTGGTGCTCGACACTCATGCCGAAAACCATGTGATCGTCCAGACCGTGGCGGGTGACAACGTGGTGAATGCCGCCGAGTCCCGGATGCCGACCATGATTTCTGGTGTCGTCAGCGGCGATGCGCAGGCGGGCGATCATGTGGTCGTCAGCGTCAACGGTCATGAATACCGTGGCGATGTGGTCACCGATGAAAACGGCCAGTTGCGTTATGAAGTCCCGGTCCCGACGGCGGCGCTGAACGAAGGCAACAACGATGTGCAGGTGATGGTCACCGGCGTGGATGCTGCCGGTAACACGGCCATTGCGGTGGAGCATAAAAATGTGGTGCTCGACACCCAGGCGCACAACGCCCTGACCCTCGACAGCGTGGCAGACGACAACACCATAAACCGCGCCGAATCCCGCATGCCGACCATGATTTCTGGTGTCGTCAGCGGCGATGCGCAGGCGGGCGATCATGTGGTCGTCAGCGTCAACGGTCATGAATACCGTGGCGATGTGGTGACCGATGAAAACGGCCAGCTGCGTTATGAAGTCCCGGTCCCGACTGCGGCGCTGAATGAAGGCAACAACGACGTGCAGGTGATGGTCACCGGCGTGGATGCCGCTGGTAACACGGCGATTGCGGTGGAGCATAAAAATGTAGTCCTCGACACCCATGCCGAAAACCATGTGATCGTCCAGACCGTGGCGGGCGACAACGTGGTGAATGCCGCCGAGTCACGCATGCCAACCCTGATCTCCGGTGTGGTGAGCGGCGATGCGCAGGCGGGCGATAAAGTTGTCGTCAGCGTTAACGGTCATGAATACCGTGGCGATGTGGTGATCGACGAAAACGGCCAGCTGCGTTATGAAGTCCCGGTCCCGACTGCGGCGCTGAACGAAGGCAACAACGATGTGCAGGTGATGGTCACCGGCGTCGATGCTTCGGGTAACACCGCAATTGCGGTGGAGCATAAAAATGTGGTGCTCGACACTCATGCCGAAAACCATGTGATCGTCCAGACCGTGGCGGGCGACAACGTGGTGAATGCCATTGAATCCCGGATGCCGACCCTGATTTCCGGTGTGGTGAGCGGCGATGCGCAGGCGGGCGATAAAGTCGTCGTCAGCGTTAACGGCCATGAATACCGTGGCGATGTGGTCACCGATGAAAACGGCCAGTTGCGTTATGAAGTCCCGGTCCCGACGGCGGCGCTCAACGAAGGCAACAATGACGTGCAGGTGATGGTCACCGGCGTCGATGCTGCGGGCAACACCGCGATTGCGGTTGAGCATAAAAATGTGGTGCTCGACACCCATGCCGAAAACCATGTGATCGTCCAGACCGTGGCCGGTGACAACGTGGTGAATGCCATTGAATCCCGGATGCCGACCCTGATTTCCGGTGTGGTGAGCGGCGATGCGCAGGCGGGCGATAAAGTTGTCGTCAGTGTTAACGGCCATGAATACCGTGGCGATGTGGTGACTGATGAAAACGGCCAGCTGCGTTATGAAGTCCCGGTCCCGACGGCGGCGCTCAACGAAGGCAACAATGACGTGCAGGTGATGGTCACCGGCGTCGATGCTGCGGGCAACACCGCGATTGCGGTGGAGCATAAAAATGTAGTCCTCGACACCCATGCCGATGCCAACATCTCCATTGACGCAGTCACCAAAGATAACGTCCTGAATCACGATGAGCTGGCGGCTAAAACCCAGTTTATTCACGGTGTTGTGGATGGCGATGCGAAACTTCACGACCGTGTGGATATAGAAATTAAAGGCAATCATTTCAACGGCGAAGTGATTGATCTTGGCAACGGGAAACTGGGTTACAACATTGCGGTCGATCCGCGCGTTTTCAGCAACAACAAAGGTGAGGTTGACGGCTCGGTCAATGTGCACGCTACCATTACCTCTCATGATGATGCGGGCAACGAAGTGATCGCGACTCAGGATCGCCTGGTAAAAATCGACAACCACGCCAACGCCACGATCACCATTGATCCGGTCACCAAAGATAACATCCTGAATCACGATGAGCTGGCGGCTAAAACCCAGTTTATTCACGGTGTTGTGGATGGCGATGCGAAACTTCACGACCGTGTGGATATAGAAATTAAAGGCAATCATTTCAAAGGTGAAGTGATTGATCTTGGCAACGGGAAACTGGGCTATAACATCCCGGTCAATCCGCGTGTCTTCAGCAACAACAAAGGTGAAGTGGACGGTACGGTCAATGTGCACGCCACCATTACCTCTCATGATGATGCGGGCAACGCAGTGATCGCGACTCAGGATCACCTGGTTAAAATCGACAACCACGCCAATGCCACTCTCACCATTGACGCAGTCACCAAAGATAACATTCTCAATCACGACGAATTGAATGCCGAAAAGCAGTTTGTTCACGGTAACGTTGGCGGCGACGCGCGCGTGGGTGATGTGGTTGATCTTGAAATTCGCGGCAATCATTTCACCGGCAGTGTCGTTGATTTCGGCAACGGTAATTTAGGCTACAACATCGAAGTGGACCCCGCGGCGTTTAGCCGCAACAAAGGCGAAATTGACGGTGACGTCAACATCCGCGCTACCATCAAATCCCACGATGGCGCGGGCAACGTGGTGGTGCAGAGCGCTGACCATTCAGTTCATATTGATAACCACGCCGATGCCTCTATCACAGTTGATCGTGTCACCAAAGACAATGTTCTGAACCACAGCGAACTGGCTAATCCAACCGTTTCCATCCATGGCACCGTTGGCGGTGACGCCGCTATTGGCGATAAAGTTGATATCAACATTCACGATCGGCATTTCCTTGGCGAAGTGATTGATCTGGGTGGCGGTAACCTGGGTTACCGCATTGATGTTAATACCCGCGCATTCAGCAACAACAAAGGCGAGGTGGACAAAAATGTCGACTTCACCGCGTCAGTGACTTCCCATGACCATGTCGGAAACGTGGTGACGGTGACCACCGACCACACTGTGCATATCGATAACCACGCCAATAATGGCCTGACTATCGACACCGTTGCGGGCGAAGATTGGGTCAGTAATGCGGAATCCCAAAATCCGATCGTTATTCGCGGCGATGTCACAGGCAAAGATGCGCGCGAGCACGATCCGATAGTGGTTAATGTGAATAATCATAACTACACGGGGGAGGTTCATGCTGATGCCAGTGGGCATTTGTACTATGAAGTTTCACTTCCTGTTGGGGCGCTGAAAGAAGGTCAGAATGATGTGAAAGTGGCTGTGACCAGCCACGACAAAGCGGGGAACGTTGTCGAAAATTCACTCATTCACTATGTCGCGGTGGATACCCATGCAGACGCGACCATCAAAATTGAGCAAATGACCGATGACAATGTACTGAATCGTGATGAACTGGCTTCGCATGATCAAATCGTCACCGGCAAGGTGGGCGGCGATGCTCGTGTAGATGATGAGGTCGTTATTGAGATCAACAATCGCACGTACTCGGGCACGGTCGAAGTTCTGAGTGATGGCTCTCTGGGCTACAAAATCTCTGTTCCGACCTGGGAATTCCATGATCCTAAGGTGGAGCTTGACGACAAATTTGTCACCTTCCACGCGTCCGTGACGTCACATGACATCTTGGGTAACGAAGTCAAGGAAACGACCGAACACACTGTTCATATTGATAACTTTGCCAGTAGTACCGTATCCATTGATAACAATCTTGCCGGTGGTGATAACACGGTTAACGCCGTTGAATCCGTTGCGCCTACGATGATCACCGGAGATGTCGGTGGTGATGCGCGCGAAGGCGATCATGTTTTAGTTCTTGTTAACCAGCAGAAATTTGAAGGTAACGTCGTCAAGGACGCTGATGGCCATCTGCGCTATGAAGTCCCTTTACCGGCCGGAACACTGCATTTAGGTAATAACTTCGTGCAGGTGCTGGTGACCAGTTTTGACAAAGCCGGGAATGACGTCACATCGGTTGCGAACACCAACATCACGATGGATACCCAGGCTGATGCCAGCATCGCTATTTATAATGTCACTCCGGACAATATTCTGAGCCATGCAGAACTGGTTCATGCGAAACAGGTTATCACTGGCACAGTAGGCGGCGATGCCAAACTTCATGATGTTGTAGACATCCTGATTAATAACCAACACTTCTATGGGGAAGTTATCGATCTTGGCCACGGGCAGCTCGGACATGGGCAGCTTGGCTATCGTATCCCTGTGGATTCTTCAATCTTTGGCAATAACCACGATAAGATCGACACTGAGGTGACATTCACCGCTTCCGTCACCTCGCATGATGCTGCGGGCAACGAAGTCACCGTCACCACCGATCACAAGGTTGATATTGATAACTTTGCCGTCAACGATTTCACCATCGAAACGGTGTCGGGCGAAGACTGGATCAGCCATGCTGAATCCCTGAAAAATACCATTATTCGTGGTGCAGTTACGGGTGATGATGCGAAAAATGGCGATCCAGTAACCGTACGTGTATCGGGCGTTGATGAACACGGCAATCCTGCACATCATGATTATCCAGGCGTGGTTCACACTGATTTAAATGGTCATCTATATTACGAAGTGCCGGTGCCACCGGGCGGGCTTTATGAAGGACTGGACACGGTAGAAGTTTCTATCACCAGCCAGGATGAAATCGGTAACGTCGTCACGACTTCCCATACGCATGATATTGCGGTCGATACCCATGCGGATGCCACTATCAGTATCGATAAAGTCACTGCTGACGACGTGCTTAACTACAATGACTTAGAACAGCCTAAAGTGACGATCACCGGTGACGTGGGTGGCGATGCTAAAGTTGGTGATCACGTAGTGATTACGATTAATGGGGCTGATTATCCAGGGAGTGTGACTGTTCTGGATAACGGTCACTTAGGCTATAAGATCGATGTTGATTCTTATGCTTTCGGCAACAATCATCAAAAGGCTGATCATAAATCTGACGATTTAAGTGACCGCAATAAAATCGACGCCGATGTGAAATTTACCGCCTCCGTCACCTCTCACGACGAACTTCACAACGTTGTTACTGTTACCACTGAACACACTGTTCATATTGATAACCACGCCGATGGCATTATCACTGTGGGGCAGGTGACCGGCGATAACATTATTAACCACCACGAATCACAAGAGCACACCACCAAAGTCACCGGTACGGTGACTGGCACGACGAGCGGTGAGATTAATGAAGGCGATAGAGTCACCATTACCGTTAATCATCACTCATATGAAACTACCGTTATCAAGCTGCCTTATCAGCATGGCGCTTTAGGCTATAGCGTGGATGTGTTGACCAAAGATCTGCTGGCCGACCCGGACCCGATTGCCCATGTTGTGGCGCACGACGCCGCCGGTAACGCAGATCATATCGATATCACCCACCCTATCAATATTGATCTGGAAGCGACGGCGAGCATCACTATCGATCCTGTCACCGGGGACGATATGATCAATGGTAAAGAGTCGGAAAATGAATTAACCACGGTTTCAGGCACCGTCGGCGGCGACGCGAAAGAAGGCGACGTTGTTCACCTGGTGATTAATGGCAATGAGCTGACGGCGAAAGTCACTAAAGATTCTCAGGGCCACCTGCTCTGGAGCAAACAGGTGAGCACCCACGACCTGATGGTCGACCCTCACTTTACGGCAAGCGTGATCGCCACCGATAATGCCAACAACACGGCAACCGCTGAAGCAGACAGGACTGTTGTTGTTGATCTGAAAGTTGAAGCTGAAATTACGGTTGATTCCGTTACGCCTGATAACGCCCTGAACGCCGATGAACTCAAGCAGGGGCATACTCTGGTTAGTGGCACGGTTAAAGGGGAAATGCATGCAGGCGATCCTCTGACGTTAACCATCAATGGTCATGACTATCAAGGGTTTGTAGAAGATCAGGGTAATGGAAAGATGGGGTACCATATTTCCGTTAGTACGGCAGATCTTCAGGCCAATCCGCATATTCATGCCAGCATCAGCGTCACGGATCAGGCACAAAACAGCACCGTAGCTACTGCCCATCACGACGTCATTATTGATGATCATGCTAATGCATCAGTGACGATCAACGTGGTTTCTGGCGACGATATCCTTAATCACCTTGATCAAAAGCACCCAACCACCAACATTAACGGCACCGTCGGTGGCGATGTTCAGAAAGACGATATCGTCCATGTTTGGGTCAATGGAATTGATTACCGTGCGACGGTTGAACCGCAGCCGCATCTCAATAACGCCCTGGGTTATTCCGTAGACGTGAGAACCGATGCGCTGTTAGCCAATCCATATATTCATGCCACCGTTACGGCTGTCGATCCGCATGGCAACAGCGTTTCGGTTTACGCGTCACACGATGTCTCCAGGGATGACAGCGCAAACGCGACGATTTCTATTGGTTCTGTTTCGGGTGATGACTGGATCAATAATGTAGATGCTCATCAGGAACACACCACTATTACTGGAAAAGTCACCGGTGATGTTCATATCGGTGACACCGTTGATCTGGAAGTGAACAACCAGCATTACACCGGAAAAGTCATTTCTGAAGGCACGGGCCACGGCCTGGGTTACAGCATTGATGTGAGTACCACAGATCTGCTTTCCGGTGGCGATAAACCGATTCTTCATGCATCAGTAACCGGCTACGATGCGGCGGGGAACACCGTGCTGGCAACGACGGATCATGCTGTCGGTATTGATACACGGGCTGAGGCGCAGATAGGCATTTCCATGGATACCCTGGGCGATCACTGGCTCGTTACAGGGGGGGTTAGCGGGGATGTGAAAGCAGGGGATACGGTTACTATTACTTTTGGTCATCATACCTATACCACTCCTGTATTGAGCGGCACCCATAATGATGGCTCTACTTATCTGTATTATCGTGCTGATGATGTGAAAGATGCAGTGACTGGGCAAGATACGAAGATATATCGTACTGATAATAATGAATATGTGGTCGTTAAAATTACGGGGACTGATTCCCACGATAATACTCAGACTGCAACGAACCATATGTTGGCACCAGGTTCAAACGATCATTCTGTGCTTCCGCCATATGTAGATCCATCGAACGCTGGTCAAACCCCACATGCCGAAATCACCATCAGCCCGGTTGCGGGTAATGATGTGATCAATAAAGCCGAATCAGAAGCGGGCAAGACCTTAATTCGCGGTACGGTTTCAGGGGATGTTCATCCTGGTGATGAAGTGACGCTACATATCGGTAGAGATTCCTATACCGGTAAAGTCGTTGAATTGCCAAATCTCCCAGGTGAGTACGGATATGAAATTCCGGTTGATACAGCAAGCCTGATGAACAGTCCGGCTGTGACAGCACTCGTCACGTCGCACAACGGCAACCAAGTGTTTACGGCATCTCAAGAACTGAGCGTAGATACTGAGGCTAAGGCTGAAATTCACCTCGATGATATTGCTGGCGATAATGTGATCAACATTGCCGAAGCGGGGGCGGGAACGACCACCGTCAGCGGCATTGTCAAAGGTGATGGTATTCATGACGGCAGTAACGTCACCATCATGGTGAATGGAAATCCTGTTACCACTCAGGTGTTTACCGATTCCGAAGGTGTGATGCGTTTTAGCAAAGACGTCAGCGTTGACGATCTGCGCCATACCCCGACCATCACCGTGAGCGTGACCGGGCAAGACGAACAGGGGAATACATTTACGGCAACGGACGGTAAAAATATTACTGTTGATACGGACATTAGCGCTGGTATCACTATTAATACTGTCGCGGGCGATAACATCATCAATTCGAATGAAAGCACAGCGGCTACCACGCAAATCACCGGTAAGGTATCGGGTGACGTGCAGCCAGGCGATCACGTAACGCTGACCGCCAATGGCCATGAATATCGCGATGTAGAAGTGGCTCAAGACGGGACTTACAAAGTTGATGTACAAATCAGTGATTTAGTTGACGGCAAACCGATCACCGTAGCAGTGACTGGGCATGATGAGCATGAAAATACCCTTGTAGCCCAAGCGACTCAGAATATTACCGTTGATACCGAGGCCCATGCGGGTATCAAAATGAATATCGTGTCCGGTGATGACATCCTTTCGGCGAAAGATCTCAGCGCAGAACACACGAAGATCACCGGCACAGTAGATGGCGATGCAGCGGTCGGTGACAAAGTTACGATCATGCTCAATGGCGTTGTGAAGAGCGGGCTTGTTGAAGTGGATGCTGTGACCGGGAAGCTGGTCTATACGGTGAACGTTGACTCCGCCGATCTCAAAGCTGAAGCGCAATATCAGCACACCGATAAACCAACGATTGTCGTGACGGTAAATGGCGAAGACAGCTCCGGTAACCACTTTACTCAAAGTCAGAGCAGAGTTGTGACCATTGACGATCATGCCGATGTGAAGCTGACGTTTGATCCGGTGGCAAAAGACAACATCCTGAACATCGAAGAAAGTCAGCATTCAACCACGCAGATTAGCGGCACAGTAACCGGCGATGTGAAAGACGGTAGCACTGTTATTCTTACCATTAATGGTAATGAGCGCCCTGTAACCATCCATGGCGATGATACACATGGGTACACCTTTAAACTGGAGGTCCCGACTTCCGATCTGCTTGCCGATCAGACGATTACCTATAAAGTGACCGGCGTCGATGCTGTCGGCAACACCTTAACCGTCACCGAAACAAACACCATTACCATCGACCACGATGCAGCAAACACGGTGAAAATTGATACTGTTGCTGGTGATAATCGAGTGAATATTAATGAATCCCACAATGCCAATACTATTGTGCATGGCGTCATTACGGGTGATGTTGTCAACGGCAAGATAACCATCGATTTGAACGGCACGAATATCACTGTTGATATTAAAGACGTTGTCGTCGCTGATGACGGTGTGCATAAGACTTTTGCTATTCCGGTTTCAACCGATGCGTTAATTGAAGGCGATAACACGGTCACTATCACCATCAATGGGGAAGACAACGCTGGCAACCCTGCAACCTCCACCGATACTCATCACATTAAGCTCGATACCACAATTGATGCGTCGATTAATATCGACCCAGTGGCGGTAGGAAATGTGGTTAACGGCAAGGCACCCGCGCAAATTCATGTTACAGGAATGGTTGATGGGGACGCTCGTGATGGTGACATCGTGACGCTGAACGTTAACAACCATGAAATCCGGACCAAAGTTGTTCCCGTTGGCGACCATCTTGGCTATGACGTTCGGATGGATAAAACCTGGCTGCATGAAGGTGATAACAACGTCACCGTCAATGTGCAGGTAACCGATGATGCTGGAAATAGACTGATACCTGCTTATAACCAGGTTGTTACGCTGGACTCCCATGCTGATGCGACGATTACCGTCAATTCGCTGACAGCTGATAACACGATTAATGCGCTCGAATCGAAACGTATTTCTGTGACGGGCCAGGTTGATGGCGATGCGAAAGCGGGCGATACGGTGACACTGGAAGTTAATGGCCATACCGCGACGGCTGAAGTAAAAATGATGGGGAACCATCTTGGCTATGAGTTTGATGTTAAAAAGGATTGGGTGCAGGAAGGCCACAACGATCTGAGTGTAAGCGTCAGCGTTACTGATAACGCAGGTAATCACTTAACGACTCCACCAGTCATCCATCCGGTTTACGTTGATACAAAAATTGATGCGACGATCGCCCTCGATCCAGTCACACCAAATCACGTGATCAATGCCAGCGCGCCTGAGTCTATTTCTGTCACCGGCCTGGTGGGTGGTGATGTGAAAGAGGGGGATCATGTGGAATTTGAAATCAATCACCACACCTTCTCTGCTGATGTTGAATTGCTCAATGGCCAGTTAGTTTATAAGACTGATATTGAGAAAAAATGGTTGAACGACGGTGACAATATCCTGAAAGCCAAGGTGACCACTCAGGATCATGCAGGGAATGTCATCACTAAAGAGACCACCCAGCATATCCAGTTGGACACCCATGCCGATGCCAAAATCACTATCAATAATGTCACCGACGATAACCACATCGACTCGCAGGAAGCACGTCACCATCTGACTCATATTACCGGCCAGATTGACAGCGCCGATGTGCATGACAATGAACATATCAATGTCACCATCAACCACAAGCATTATGACGTGGTACTGCACGAAGAGAATGGTCATCTGACATATGACGTTCCGGTTAATACCCATGAACTGAATGTCGGTAAAAATAGCGTGAATGTTTCAGTGATTGCTCACGACGATCATGGCAACAGTAACGTTATCCATCAACAGTCAGATTTCACAATGGATGATCTATCCCATCGTGGTAAGCATGACGTTGATACTTCGGGCAAAGCGCATCACGCAGCGCACGGCCATGATCACGGCTTAAGCAATCTGTTCGATGACAGCAATGATTCGCTTTCTTTCAATCTTAATCATGATGCCAAAGCTCATTCGGGCCGTGACGACGCTAAAGTCTTTACCGGAAAAGATGACAGCAACGAAGCGAAACACGATCTCAGCAGCCTGGCGAAAGAACTGCACGAGAACCCGGACATTACGCACCACATCAGAGGTGGTGATGATCACGGCCAAGGCAAAGGCCTGGCGTCTGCAGCGACACACTTACCGGGTGCTCCGCACGCGGGTGACGCTGGAACGATGCACGACTCAGGTGGTTCATCGCACTTCTCGCTGGATCACTTAATCGCCAAGCCAGAACATTACTCACACTAAATGATAATCACCGCCCTTCACCGGGCGGTGATTTCACATGCCGCACAGGCAATAAAAGAAAGGTACTGGAAATGTATTACGTTCAACGTAATGAAGAAGGGCAACTGACACGGGTTGAGAACGAGCCGTTTACCGGAATGACAGGTGAAGTCTTCACGCAGACGCCTGAAATCACCGCCTGGAATAACGCCCGCAACGTGGTGGATGAAAGCCTGCAACATAAAGAATTACTGCAACGCAGTGACCTTGAAATGGTCCGCGTTCTGGACGACCTGATTTTCCTGCTGATTCAAAAAGGGGTGATTACGATCACCGACCTGCCGCCAATGGCGCAGGTGAAGCTGATGAATCGTGCGCAGGCGCGCCAGGGATTGGGTGGGTTAGAGGATTTATTGAACAGCGACGATCAAGGGATCTTCTGAGTCGGATGACGCTGCCGCTTATCCGATCTACGAAACACGAGTAGGGTGGATAAGCGGCAGCGTCATCCACCATTTTTCATCAATCAGAACGGTGCTGGCTCACCCAACAACTGCCCCATCGCGCCATAAATCCCCACTTCTTGCAGCACGCGCAGCTCCCCTTCGGTTTCAACACGCTCGGCAATCAATGGCAAATCAATGTTATGGGTCGCACTGTGCAACACGTCGATAAACAAGCGTTTATCGCTCTCAATATCAATGTGGCGGATATAGCTGGAATCAATTTTCAGGTACGCCAGGCCCCATTGCGACAGGTGCCCAATCATATCGAAGCGGCTACCGAAGTGTTGCAGACCCAGGCGGCAGCCAAAGTAATTCAGCGACTTGATAAACACTTCCATTTGCTCAGGTTCCGGCAGTTGGTTCTCATCCAGCTCCAGAATTAAACGACCGGCAAGCTGCGGGTTCGTCTTCAGTGGGTTAAGCAACTGCTTGATAGTGGCGTCATTTGCCAGAGAACTTCCTGACAGGCTGAGCGCCAGATAACCCGGATAGTTTTTCAACTGCTTCAACGTCAGATTCAACATCACCTGATCAAGGCGTTGGCTCCAGCCAAACCGGTGGATCCACGGCAGGAAACGACCGGCTGGAATACTGTTGCCTTTTTCATCAATGATGCGCGACAGCACTTTGTAATGAATCACTTTTTGTATGTTTTTGCAGTCCACAACCGGCTGGAAGAATAACTGGAACTGCTCTTTGCTCAGTGCATTCTCAAGACGCGTAAACCACAGATGCTGGTCTTCATTGGCTGCATCAGTTTGAACCACAGGGAACAGGTTGGTCTGATGCGTGGTATGGGTTTCGGCTTCCATCAATGCGCGGTCGGCCTGAACAATCAGCGACTGCGGGGAATCCCCATAACTAAACGGCACCATTCCCGTATGCGCGACCGGGTTAATGTCAGACATGCCGGTTGCGTAGAAGGCGGCAAGTTGCTGATTGAGCGAGTTCTGCAAAGTCAGCATTTCATTGTGCGTTACGCCTGGGCAAAGCAGGGCAAATTCGCCACCGCGAATACGGGCAAGAATGCTGTCGGCATTGGCATGTTGGTTCTTCACGACATTCATCATATCGGCAACATGCTTCAGCAAGTTATCGGTATGCGGGCCGCCAAAACGCTGGTTCAGGCCACCGAGATCCTGAATGCGCAATAACAGCAAATAGCCAGATGCCGATTCTTCATCGCTTAAGCGGGTCTGCATCTGCAAGTCGAAAGCGCGACGGTTAGCGATACCGGTTTGGCTATCGAGATAGGCCTCATTGTGCAGACGTTCGCTGTGCTCGGCCTGATCTTCAAACAGTGATTTAAGTTTAGCGACCATCAGGTTCATGGCCTCAACAACGCGGCGCAACTCCGGCGTTTTCGGTAAGTCGAGCTGAGTGAGGTATTCGCGGCGGGTAATCGCCTGGGATTGTTTGACCATATAATTGAGCGGGCGTAACTGGCGGCGCAAAAGTGCGGCACCCGCCAGAATACAAACCACGGAACAGGCCAGCATCCACAGCAGGTTTGCCAGCGTGCTTTCCCATAAGCGCTTGATAGCAAACACCGGGTTACTCAGGACTTCGACGCGCGCCGCCTGCTGCCAGCCCCGCATAATCGTCGCTTCACCGGCTTGCGGCTTCACATTGACCAGGGCGACAAACCAGCCCGGCACTTCGGGAATAGACAACGACGCGCTGCGCTCAAGAATCGTTTTGCCGCTCGACTGATCGATGACACGGATGGCATCGTAGTAGCCGCTATCGAAAATTGAACTGACCATTAACTCGATCATCGCGGGATCGTCAACGTGCGGGGTGAGCGAAAGGCCCAATGCGGTCGCGGCATCCTGCGCGTGAGAAAGCAGCTGGTTATTGTATTGCTCCCGGGAACTTTCGAGATTCACAATAAAACTACCGCTGAAGATGATCAGCATAAATAGAAAGATAGCTATTAGAAGCTGTTTGAAAAGTGACACAGGTTTATCCTATTCATCAATCGGGAATCCTTCTTCCCGCATTTTTTTCAACACATCCTGCCATCGAGAAAGACGCTTACTATCCCCGACACGTTTATTATTCTGACTTCCTGGTAACCACAACCCGCTATCATTAAAGGAATAAACAGGCAATAAATCCGAGCGCTGTGTTGCAGGTAAAATGTTATCCGTCAGACTATCAAGAACGATGGGAATCGCATCCGGTGACGAGTACCAGGTTAATACCATATGCGCCCGATTCAGACGTAATGCTTTAACGTAGGTAATACGTAACTTTTCTCCTGAAACACCTAAGTGACGTAATGTGAAATATTTAGCGATAGCATAATCTTCGCAATCTGCTTCGCCTTTGCGCAGCGATTCTACGGGCGTTGCCCAATAATCAGTGCTATTCCAGATTTCAATATCTTCACGGTAATGCAATTGCTGGTTAAAAAAACGATTCACCGCATTTAATTGCGCGAGTTCAGTTTGGCTCCGTTGGTTCAATAACAGTTGCTGCCATGCATTTATACGCTGATCGCCATCCTTTGTTGCCGGGCCATAGAGTTGATCGGCACGTTGTTGAATGGTCGTGAAATCCCAGGCTGCACGTAAAGAGCCTCCCGCCAATAGTAACAACAGCACACCAGAAAAAATCAGAGGCGCTAATAACCTGGTGCGAAAAAATAACCTGACTGAGTTCAATTACACATCCGAATAGAGCCAATAATTGTTTAGTTTCGCTGTAGGTTTTTCGGCATCACTTTTTGTGTCAGCCACTTGTGAGTCAACTGAGTATTGACGGGTGATTCAAAGATGCGCCCAAGTGTCTTATCTACAAAAGCAACAAACTGTGGGTCTTCCTTCCTCATCATAATGGCATATTTCATTTTTTCACCCACAACGTCCTGGGAAACAGAGAAATCTTCAGGATGCTCATTTTGATTGATAATAGGATACGCCAGGATGTCATCGAGAATGATCGCGGCAGTACGTTTTTGCGCCATCATATCAAACGCATCTTGCACGGTATCTGAAGTGATTATCGAGATACTCAGATGTTTCTCACGGTTCACTCGATTGAACTCTAACAAATCTTTAGAACCGCGTGGCACGCTGACGGTACGGCCTTTTAAGTCTTCAAGCGTATGGATATTATTCTGGCGCAGCGAAATAATACGCATATGGGCGACAAAATAATCAACAGAGAAGGAGACGCTTTTCTTCCGCTCTGGCGCATCGGTGTTAACGCTGCAATCCAAATCTATTTTACCAGAGTTAAGTGAGTTCACGCGTTCGGTAAATAGAGTAGGAATGTAATGAACGGCGAGATTTTTTTTACCCAGAGAAATACGCAATTCATCAGCAATCATATTGCATAGGGAGATGGTGTACCCGGTCACTTTGCCGCTCACATCCCGAAAAGAGAAAGGCTCAAGTTGACGATAACCAATGTTTAACGCATTACTTTCTTTAATATGATCAAGCGTGGCGGAAGTGCCATCGGCCCTAAGATAATTGGGAGCCATTATCAGAGGTAACAATGCCAACGCCCTCAGAAGAACCTTGAGCCCGGTGTTAAATGACTTTTTCATGTTAGTACGCATAGAGTGTTGTAGATGTTGTGAGTTTTTTAAGTTCCGCCGACATTGGAATATTTAGATTAATAGCGTTCGGTGGAATAGGAGACTGGAACCATCGTTGGTACAGTTTCTGAAAATCTTTGCCGGTAATAAGTGTTTTGAGCGTGTTATCGAGAAAATTTTTGAATTCACTGTCATCAAGCGGCAACAACAAGCCTGCGGGAATCGGTGGGCTTAACGTCTGATCTGATATTTCAAACTCATCAGGCGTCGGGGACATCGCGATCATACCTTTCAGAATCGCCGTACTTGAAATCAAAGCCGGTAACTCACCGCTTTGAAGTTCCTGGAATGCACCTTTGTTATTGTTATCAAGCTCAATATTTAAATTGAGATCGTTCGCTCTATTGATGGTGTGGATTTGCTCGACATAAATAGTGCCGCTTTTAACCAGGACACTGTGCCCGGCTAAGTCGTCAATGGTATCGGTATGGTTATTTTTGCGAGTAATGAAACGCGTGCTGGAGAAGAAAAATGGGAATGAGAATTCGGCTTTTTGATGACGCAATTCAGAATAAAAACCAGGGATGCACATGATATCAGTAGCATGATTTTTAATGAGCACGAACTGTGACGCGGTACTGCTTTTTATCCAGCGAACTTTAAGGTCTTTCAGCTTCAGTTTTACTTTGATTGCATCAACGAGTTTATTGCATATATCAATGGAGTAACCCGTCGGCCGCTGCCCCTCAATGTATGAAAAGGGAAATGCATCATCCTGATAACCCAGCGTAATTGTCTTTGTCTCGGCTATCTTATCCAGTGTGTTTTTACTGTGTACGCCATGTGCGTGGCATACCGGACTACTGAGCAAAAATAGTGCCAAAAACCAGATGACTGACAGGTTTGTAGGGTGGATAAGCGTACGCGTCATCCACCATTTCGGTGAATAGTGTCGGATGGCGTTACACTTATCCGACCGACGAAATAACCCAGCAAAAAGGGTTTTAACAGACATCGCAGATTTCCCCGGCGATGACTTTATTGCCAAACGTTGGCTCCAGATCTTTCTCAGGTAATGGGCGGCTGTAATAGTAACCCTGTACATTCTGGCAAGAAATTCGGCGCAAAATAGTCCGCTGCTGCTCCGTTTCAACCCCTTCTGCCGTCACGCTCATGCCATATTTCTGGGCAAATTGAATCAGCATCACGACCAGGTACTGGCTCGCACTTTCTTGCTCCAGTTTCATAATCAGGGTACGGGCGATTTTAATGCGAGTGAACGGATAAATAAGCAGGTAATCCAACGCCGCATATCCGGTTCCCAAATCATCCATCGCAATAGAAATACCCATTTCACGAATTTTTCTGAATACCGGCAACGCAATAGACTGATCCAGCTTTTCTGATTCAGTGACTTCAATTTCCAGGCGGTTAGCCGCCAGGCCACTTTGTTTTAACGCATCAACAATAATGTCTATCAGGCCAGGGCCATGTAATTGATAGGCCGAAATATTCACCGCGACTTTAGTGGACTCAGGCCACTTCGCCGCAGCCATACAGGATTGTCGGATAATCCATTCGCCCAAACGAATAATCAGGCCGGACTCTTCCGCAATATTAATGAAGTAATCCGGGAATATCAGTCCCTTAGTAGGATGATTCCAACGGATAAGCGATTCATAACCACAAACCGTTTCATTTTCCAGATCGATAATCGGCTGGTAGTGCAGCACGAACTCATTATTATCAATGCCGTTAATGATTTCCTGATTCACGAACACACTGTTGGTGTGCTTCATCATCATGCCGTCTTCAAAGAAGTGGTAGCAACCGCGCCCGCTATGTTTTGATGCGTACAATGCCAGGTCAGCATTGATCATCAGCGTCGTGGCGCTGTTGCCCTGAGAAGGGGCGGTGACAATACCCACGCTACAACTGATGGCGAAAGAGTGGCTGCCGTAGGTAAACGGAATACTCAAAGCACGAACGATTTTTTGCGACAGTGCTCCAGCTTCCTGGCAATTGTCTTCCCGGACACTCTGCAAAATAGCAAATTCATCGCCGCCTAACCGCGCAGCAAAGTCCATCGGGCCGAGCAACAATGACAGGCGCTGTGCGACACCGATCAGAACTTCATCGCCCGCCGAGTGGCCGAAGGTGTCGTTGACCGGTTTAAAGTTATCAAGATCGATCAGCAACAAGTTGAAAGACTGCCCGTTTTGATTCATTTCGCGAATGCATTTATCCAGTGCCTGGCTAAAAGAAGCGCGGTTCGGGAAGCCGGTCAGCGAATCATGGTGAGCCATGTACTCCATTTTTTGCGACATATCCTGCATTCTTTGCAGGTAATCGCGTTCAACCATCGCAATACGGAGTTTTTCAATCGCTGCTGCTAATTTGCCGATTTCGTCATCCTGATCTAAATAAGGGGTAATAAGGTCGGTTTGCTCGTGGGCAATGCGGGTCAGGGAGTTGATGAGCAACGGTACCGGGCGGAACAGGCGGCGCATAAACAGCGTCACCAGAGCCAGCGTACCTAACAAAATTAGCGCCAGAATGATCAGTGTTTTCTTCAGCATCGCGTCATAGGCGGCATAGAGCTGTTTTTTATTGCCGATGCTGCTGACTAAACTACCCAGAATTTCGCCTGATGGAGTCAGAATAGGCACGGCGCTGATAAAGCAATCCTGGCCGTTAATCGAGGCAAAACCAATGTAGTAATTCCCCAGGGCGTCAGTGGCTCTTTGTCCTTTGAAGCTGATTTTTTCTTCTGTTGATTCTGAATTATTGCTGATGCCCTGGAAGCCTTTTTCTGGCGTATAAAGGAAAAGCCACGTCGGGTTACGGGTTTGCACCGCGGCCAGAGCTAATACATCGACAGGGTTATAACCGGTTTGAATCACTGAGTCCGGGTCGCCGATTTTGTGCTCCGACACAATGCGTGTGATTTGGCCGGTCGAACTGGTTCCCACCGCGACGTTGGTATAAACATTGCGGACAATATAGGTAATGATTTGCGCATTCGCTTCAGCCTGATGTACCCACTGTTGGTACGAAAAGCTATCAATCAGACCCCAACCCGCGCAGGCACCTGCCCCGAAAGCAATAAGGATACCCGCCAGCAAAAACTGGGTTATTTTCCCGGCGATAGAATGGTGCCAACCTTTTACGCTTTTAAGCGAGAAAAAACTTTTAGCCACAGATTGTCGGTTTCCTAATGAATACGAATTGCTCATGCATTAATGATTTGAAATTAATGCATTGAAATATATTGTCTGGCTGTTGCTGTTATGTGAGTTTTTTATGAAGAGTGTCAGACGTTGCGTCACCAATAACAAACTATTATGTAACATTAATGATGAGGAAATAAATAAAGGCAAAACACGCGGCGGGACTATAGATAACCTGGATAACCAAGTCAATCACAAAAAATAGTGATTAAACGCTAATTTCGCGATTCATTGATTCTCTTTAAGCTTTTCATCAAATAAAGACGTTGGTGACACAGCGACTTTATCTTTCAATTACCATTTTAACGCAATATTATACAATTCTTTATTGATTTTATTTCGATGGTAATCAGTAAGTTATGTGTATTTTTTGTTTGTTGTTGAACAGGCTTTTATTATTAATTAATGTCCATTTTTACCTATAAGTAGCAGTTCTTTTTTGAGTGCAAAATGAATACAATTAAAAAGGATTTGAGAATGCCAGCGCGATTTCTTGTTTGTTAATAATTTAAATCATTTAAAATAACCAATGGCGCTTGTTAATTAATTGTTCGTATTTGTTTTGATTTTAATACGTGCGGGATCTTCTTAATATCGTTGTAAATGTTAATTAATTATAACGTTTTTTCTATTCCATTATGTCTTCTGCAAGAATTTTTCCATTAATCAATATACTCACCATGCTACCTAAATAGCACACTAAGCATAAGCAACGGGTTAAATACTTGGACTCTACAGCCAGCAACAGCACAGCGTATACCAATAAACGGTGGGTTTTCCCGCTGGTTCTCCCGTTCCTGCTTTACTCACTGGCCCAATTGCTCAGTAGCCACCTTATTGTCGATGGACGAGTTCTGGTGGTTTATGACCTGGAACTGGCGGCTATCTCTGCGGTATTGGTGCTATTTGGTTACAGAGCCGTACCCGGCCTGATTCTTCTCTCTGTATTTTCCCTGCTGTTCCGTTCTTCAACCGAATCCTACGAGCTGCTTGGTTACCTGATTGCCGCATTCATCAGTTACTTCTTCTACACCAGGTATACAGGCTGGCGCAGTGCATCAAGTTTTGGGCGGATTTCACTCACGACCCAGCGAATTATCTGGCTCTGTCTGTGCAATGCGGTGCTCAATACGCTTTTTAGTGAAGTGATTTGCCTGCTGACCACGCCGCATACGGGTTCAGGAATGGTCTGCGATTACATTTTTAACGCGGAAACCCTGGTCAGAATCCAGGGGGTGATGAATGGCTGCATCACGGGCATTCCTTTGTTTTACACCGCATTAAGGATTATCTGCCGCCCGAAATACGCCGCAGTCTGCCAGAAGTCAGTTTTGGCCCAGCTATCAGAAAACGTCGGTTACACTCGCTTTTCCGCATGGGCCTTATCGCTACTCATCCTGATGGTTTGTCTGAATATTCCCTTCAAAGACAATATCTTCTTCACCTTCTACAGCCTGGTACTGATATTCCCGCTGATGCTGTGGAGCTCGGTGCGCATTGGCTATATTTTCACGGCTCCCGTCTGGACCGTGATGATGATTGTGCTGGCGAAGAATAATGTGAATTACATCGCAGTCAATGATGACTTCATGTTGCATCAGGTGCTGGTCTCTACGGCTATTTTTATCTTCACGCTCACCATCGTGATCATGGGCGTGCTTGCCCGTTTCAACACCCTACGCATTGAGCAATTGCTGAATATGGGTCTGACGGACCCGATGACCAATATGCCCAATTTGCGGGCATTGAAAGCGGATATTCAGGCGTCCCCAGATTCTACGGTATGCCTGATTCAGGTGCCGGAAATGGAGCTTTTTTCGCGTCGCTACGGGCTGCATTTTCGCGCCAGATACCAGAAAAAACTGGCCGAGCATCTGCGCCTTAAGCTCTATGTTGATGAGAAAGTCTATTACCACGCGGGCTATGGTCTGCTGCTCAAGCTGGAGCAACCTAGCTGGGGAAGACTGAGCATTCTGTACAAATCGGCGAATACCTTTCGCTATTCTCATAACAATCAGCAGCTCGGGTTTCGCAGTGGTCTGGGATATTGCCGGGCCACGCAGTTCTGTAACGATGTCTACAGCCTGACCGGGAAACTGGGCATTGTTTCCGGGCTTTCGCTGGTCAACGGTAAGCCGGAAAACCTCGAGGCGCAGTCCAGCCGTATTCATGAAAGCTATATTGTTGGGCGCACTGATATTCGTACCGTATTGCAGAAAACGCTGGATAACGACGCATTTGTATTAATGGCGCAGCCGATCGTCAGCACCTGTGGCGAGCCGCGTTACCACGAAATTCTGCTGCGTATGTTAGATGAAGAAGGTCGGTTTATTCCGCCGGATCGTTTCTTACCGGTGGCAACCGAAGCGGGGCTTGCGCCTGATATCGACTTATGGGTGATCAGAAATACGCTGAAAACCATGCAGTTGCATCCGGAACACTGTTTTTCTATCAATCTGGCTCCGGTTACTGTGTGTCGCGCCAGTTTCGTTCATCACGTTCAGTTACTGCTGACGGAGTTCGGCGTCGATCCGCATCGCATTATCTTTGAAATCACAGAAGCGGATGCGCTGTCAGATACCGAACAGTCACAAAATACGGTGCGCTCGCTCAAAAGCTTGGGTTGCCGCGTGGCGATTGATGACTTCGGCACGGGCTTTTCGAGCCATGCTCGCCTGATGGATGTCAGCGCCGATATTCTGAAAATAGACGGCTCGTTTATTCGTGAAATTACCGATAACGAAGTCAGTCATTACATTGTTGAGTCATTTTGCCATGTTGCAAAAATGAAAAATATGCAGGTCGTCGCTGAATATGTTGAGAATGAAAAAATTCAACGCTGCCTGGAAAATATGAATGTTGACTGGCTTCAGGGATATCACATTGGTAAGCCAGTGCCGTTGCTGACGTTGATATAACGACACGCATAAACAAATTCTTTAATTAAGCATTCATTTCACATTATTTAGATAACTGGAAACCCATGCGTAAATTTTTAACAATACAGCGCCCCTCAGATGTGGAAGAAACCAAGGGCAGCGAAAATTTTCTGACATCCTGGCTGCATAAATTACATGTGGGGGTGGCGATGAAGCTAGGGCTGATGCTGGTTGCCTGCATCGCCGTGCTGCTGATTGGCGCATCGTTCCTGTTGTCATCTTATTTAGCTAAACAGCTGCAGGATAACGCCCTGGAAGTTTTGCGTTCAAATACGCGTATCTTCCATAACAATATCATTACTGAATATAAACGAGTTACCCGAGACGCTGAACGTTACAGCAACGTTTATATTAATAACTACCAGAATATGTCTCCGGTGCCGCTGCGTTCATTAGGGACTGAAGAGTTAAAAGCCTTATTAAGCGATACGCGTATTAATGCGCATTTTACCGAATTAACCAGCGTATTTGCCTCGACCTTTATTCGTGAAGGCGAGCAATTTGTTCGTGTCTCCACCACTCTCCAGGGCAAAGAAGGCAAAATAGCGACATCCACCGTTCTGAGCCATGACAACCCGGCGTTAGCGGGGCTGATTAAAAATAAACCTTATTCAGGTGTGGTGACGATATATGGCAAACAATTCATCAGCCACTACGAACCTATTACCGATAAATTCGGCCAGGTGGTGGGGGCTGTTGCGATTGGCTTTGACGTTAAACTGGCGCTGCAACCGGTTATTAAAGAGTTACTAGCGGTTCACATTGGCGAAGGCGGCTATGCGTACGTGCTGGATGCGGGGTTCAGCCCCGGCATGATGGTGGCGCACCCAACCCTTGCTAACCAGCATGTAGAAAACATTACCGACGCCCATGGCTACAAGCGTTATGCCGATATTATGGCGCTTAAAAATGGCACGGTTTATTACGAAACCGTGAGCGGTTACGGTGCGGCACCGCGCAAACGTGTTGCGGTATTTGAATATATAGATGGCATTAACTGGATTATTTCCACCACCAGTTATGTCGACGATGTTGCCCGCAGCAGCAATCTGGTGCGCAACAGCCTGCTGATGTTCAGCGTGTTGTTAATGCCGGTGATTTTGATTTTGATTGCCGCCACCAGCCGTATTCTGATTTCACGCCGTTTAAATAAAGTGCTGCGAATTTCGCAATCTATTGCTCAGGGCGACCTGACCGTGAATGTGCAGGTCGATCACAACGATGAGATCGGTGATTTGCTCAGTGCGAACGAAAAGATGCGTCAGTCGTTGCACGCGTTGGTGGGCGGAGTGGTTTCACATGCCCGCCGCGTTCATGAAGCGGCTTTAAATATCACCGAAGCGGTGGATGGCCAGGCCTCGACCAGCGTGGAAACTTCATCTTCAGTGGCAGAAATCACCTCGACGATGGAAGAACTTTCGGCCTCCTCAACGCAAATTGCCGAGCATTCTCGTGCGGTGGTGGATATCGCCAATGTCACGCTTGATGACTGCAACAAAGGCTCTGATTCGATGGGCGAACTGCTCACTCGTATGGCTGATATCGACAGTGACAACCAGCAAAGCATGCGTGAAATCATGATGCTGGGTAACAAGTCCAAAGAGATTAGCCGCGTGATGATTATCATCAATAACGTTGCGGACCAAACCAAACTCATCGCGTTTAACGCAGCCCTTGAAGCGGCAAGTGCGGGTGAATCGGGTAAACGTTTCTCGGTGGTCGCCGCAGAAATCCGTCGCCTGGCGGACTCCGTAACGGAATCGACTTTCGAGATTGAGAACAAAATCAGCGAAATTCAGAACTCGATTAACCGCCTGGTGCTCAATGCCGAGAAAGGCAGCAACAGCATTAAAGCGGGTACTAAAGCCTGCAAAGTCAGCGCCGATCGCCTGCATGATATCGTTGCGACCGCAGAGCAAACTTCTACCGCCGCCATGCAGATTTCACTCTCTACGCAGCAGCAGAAAACGGCAAGTAATCAGGTGGTTATGGCGCTGCGTGAGATCGTGGTGGCCAGTAATTACACCTCGCAATCGATTAAAGATATTCTGTCTATCAGCCAGGATATGACTCAGCTTTCCAATGAGCTAAATCAGGCCTCACAGTCTTTCAAACTGACGGACGGCTCTGATGTGCAGGCCTAAAATCCGCGTGCTGATCGTCGATCATGGCGGCTCGTCGCGCAATGATTTGATTCGACAGCTTGAGATTAATAAAAGCATCGAAGTGGTGGGGCAATCCGTTCATCGCGAACAAGCGGCGAGCCTGGTGCAAAAGATGGCTCCGCAGCTTCTGGTGCTGACGTTAGGTGCGCCGGGTCGTGAAAATGTCGAAACCGTGGAAACGATTATGGCGACTTGCGCCATTCCAATCATGGTGATGCGTTATTACGCCGATGCGCAGTGGGATGCGGAATTTATCACCCGCGGCGCGTTGGCGGTGGTCTGCAACCCTGGCGAGTCGGTGCAGGCGACGAAAGCGTTACATCGTCAGGTGGAAATGCTGGTGGGAGTGAAGGTGATACGCCACATTCAGGGGCTACGGCATCATGCAGAAGGGGCGGTGAAAACCGCGCCGATCCCTGAAATCGCTCAACCGCAGCATCACGAATGGCCGTTTGTGCTGGCGATTGCCTGTTCCACGGGCGGCCCGCAGGCACTGAGCAAATTGTTACAGGCGCTACCGGGCATTTTCCCATGCCCGATTATTATCGCGCAGCATATTGCCGACGGTTTCGCCACCAGCATGGTGCAATGGCTGGATGGCATTACCGAGCTGCAAGTGCAACTGGCGCAAGTGAATGACGTTTTAACCGCAGGACGGGTCTACATTCTGCCGCCTGAACAGCATCTGGTGGTGAAAAAAAACCATCGTTTAGCGGCTGTCGCACGCCAGGCCAGCGATGTTTACCACCCAAGCTGCAACCTGCTGCTGGAGTCCGTGGCTGAGGTTTATCGTGAAAAAGCGGTCGGTCTCATTATGACGGGCATGGGCAGTGATGGTTGCCGGGGAATCGAAGCGATTTTCCACAAAGGCGGTAAAACGCTGGCTCAGGACGAGGTGACGTCGGTGGTGTTTGGTATGAATAAATTCGCCATTGATAAGAACGTTATCCACAAAATCTTACCGCTGGAGCAGCTCGCCGCGACGTTACTGGCGATGACCCATCCCCGGTATTTTGAAGGTAAACGCTTATGATCCCCAATATTGCAGCCTTTAAAGATCTTATTAAAGACCGTGTCGGCCTGCATTTTTACAACGGCATGGAAGGGTTGCTGAATGCCGCTTTGCATCAGCGCATCTCCGAGCGGGGAAAAGAAAGTAGCGCTGAATATTACGAGAAACTTTGCGTCTCGAGCGTCGAATTCGACAAGCTGTTAAGTCTGCTCACCATCAATGAAACTTACTTTTTCCGCGAGCCGGAAGTGTTGGATATCGTCTGTGAAAAGCTGGTGCCGCGCATGCTTGAGCAGAAGGGCGGCCCGGTACGCATTCTGAGTGCAGGCTGTTCATCTGGCGAAGAAGCCTACTCGTTGGCAATAAAGCTCCACCAGAAATATCACGATAAATTTGCCAGAAGCGTGGAAATTCACGGCTGCGATATCGACGTTAAAATTCTCGAGAAAGCCCGCGCGGCGAGTTATTCCAGCTACTCGTTTCGCGGCGTTGACCCGCTATTGCAGCAAACGTATTTCACGCGCCACGGGAATCAATTTCAGTTACACGATGTGATCCGCGAAAAAGTGATGTTCCATCGCTCGAATATTGTCAAAGAACAACTCCAACCCCAATTCGACATTATCTTGCTGCGCAACGTCTCCATTTACTTTGATGTCGAAACGCGGCGACTGCTGCATTTTAATTTGCTGAACATTCTGCAACCCGATGGCGCGCTGTTCTTTGGTAATGCGGAAACGCTAGCCAATAATTTTGGCATCTTAAAACTCAAACAAGAGAGCGGGCATTTCTATTTCTGCCAGCCGAAAACATCGCGCCTCCAGCCTCCGGCGGCAAGCGTCGCACCCAGGATTATCACTCCGGTGATTCCGGCCCAGGCGCCTTTTGTGGCCGCACCGGTTCCCTCCGTGCAGCAGTGCGATAGCTGGATTAAAAAGGCGCTCGCGTGTGTGGCTGACAAACGTTTTGTCGAAGCAGAAGAGTGGATTAGCCAGGTGCTCGATAGCGATATTGATAACCAGGAAGCGTTGGTGATTAAAGGCGCGATTGCGCTGGAAAAATGCGAGTTCGAACAAACCGCGCTCAGTGCGCAGCACGTCCTCGAACTTGATGAATGGTCAGCGGAAGCGAAGATGCTGCTGGGGTTGGCCATGATGTGGCAGCACCACACACAACAGGCGATTGCCTGGTTTAAACAGGTGGTTTATCAACAGCCAGGGTATTGGCCCGCGCATTACTACCTGGCGGAAATGTATCGGCAAAGTGAACTGCATCGCCCGGCGCAGCGAACCTACCGCATCACACTGCAATTACTCAACGCGGAAATGAACAATACGACGGCCAACGCCAGTTCGTTGCGGCTGCCCTTGTCGTTCCCGAGTAATTCGTTTCGTTTTCTTTGTGAACATCAGTTGGCGCAGTTCACCAGTCAGGATGGGATTTAGAGAACCGTATGGCAATCGATCTTAAAAAATTTGTGCTGCGCTTTATCGATGAAGCAAACGGCCATTTGCAGACCGTGAAAGAAGGGGCGTTTTCGCTCTCATCGGGTGAAAATGTTGATGCACAAATCGGTGAGATGTTCCGTGCAGCCCATACCCTGAAAGGGGGCGCGTGTATGCTGAAACTGCAAAGCATAGCCGATGTCACCCATCAGCTTGAAGAGATCTTAAGCGAGCTGCGCGATAAGAAACTCGAACCCGACCAAAACCTCGGCACGCTGATTCTGCAGGCCACGGATGACATCTCCAGGCAACTCGACCAGTTGACCGCCAGCGAAGGCACTAACAACTTGCCCCCGGCGGACGCACAATTATGCGAGCGTCTGGCGCGTGCCAGCCGTGGCGAAATGGGCGACGAACCGGTGCAGGCAAAAGTCGTACCGGCGGAAAAACCCGTTGTGGCGCTCGATATCGCAGAAAGCGGACTCAAACAAGCCGGTTCGGTGCGCGTCAAACTCGAAAAGCTCGATGACCTGATTAATATTCTCGGCGAAGTGGTTGCCAGCCATGACCGCCTGGAGCAGCAGGTTCAAAGCCTGTCGAACATTGGGCCGCGCCTGGCACATATGGATGCCGACCAACTCCGCCAGGAAATCCTGCAATTTAGCCGCCAGCTAAAAGAAGATTTCCAGGTTCAGCATCTCCAGATGTACGAACTGTATGACGTCGCCACCACGATTCGCATGCTCCCGGTTTCCATGCTGTTCGAGCCTGTTTCACAGCAGGTTCGCGAACTTGCGGCTTCGCTCAATAAGCAGGTGGACTGCCGGATTCTGGGCGGCGAAGTAGAAATTGACCGGCAGTTAATTGACCGACTTTCTGAGCCGTTAACGCATCTGCTGCGCAACGCAGTCGATCACGGGCTTTGCGAAGCGCCAGAGCGGCTGGCTGCCGGGAAATCGGCGCGCGGCACTATCACATTGACCACGCAGCAAGACGGACGCGGTATTTTGTTGCGCGTCGAAGATGACGGGCGCGGCCTGGATTACCCGGCGATTCGTGCCAAGGCGGTTGCTCGCGGCCTGGTGAGCGCCGATGTGGTTGACCAGCTTTCAGAGCTGGAATGTAACGAGCTGATTTTCCACCCCGGTTTTTCGACCAGCAAAATTGTCACGGAGCTTTCGGGACGCGGCGTAGGGCTGGATATCGTTCGTAAAACTATTGTCACCGATTTGCAAGGCACGCTTCAGGTTCACAGCCGCCCAGGCCAGGGCACCACCTTTATTATCAGGCTGCCGATTTCACTGGCGATGATGCGCATTTTGCAGTTTGAACAGCAAAACCACCTGTTTGGCCTTGCGGCGCAATATGTGGTCGAAGTGGTGAAATGTTCTCGCGAAGAGATTCGCGATATTGCTGACCGCCCGGCCATCATTCTGCATAACGAGTTTATTCCGGTGATTTCCGCCGCCGAGATCCTGCGTATTAATGACCGACACGGCAGCCAGACCCCTACGCCCGTGGCGACCAGTTTGCTGCTGATCATTATTCAGAATCAGTTCGGCAAGATGGCGATGCTGGTGGATAACCTGCTCGACGAACGCAACATGATGATAAAACCCCTGCCGAAACATATGCAGCACCAGGCTCTCGTCTCCGGCATGGTGCTCACCGCGGATAACCAACTGGTGAGTGTTTTGCAGGTGCCGGTGCTGATGGAAATGGCGCAAAAGCAGGGGCAGCCAAGGGCGGCTGCGCGTAAACCAGAAGTACGACAAAACTCCTGGCATGTATTGATCGTCGATGACTCCCTGAACACCCGTGAAATTGAGAAAAACGTGCTGGAAGCGCACGGTTATCAAGTCACGCTCGCTGAAGATGGATTCTCAGGTTTACAAAAAGCGCGCTTAACGCAATTTGACGCCGTTCTGACGGATGTCGAAATGCCAGTAATGGATGGATTCTCACTGACTAAAGCACTTCGCGCTGAAGAAAATTATCAACATATTCCGATAATTATCGTCACCTCCAGGGCAAAAGAAGAAGACCGCCGCCGGGGCATTCAGGTCGGCGCGGATGCTTACATCGCCAAGGGTGATTTTGAGCAAGATAGTCTTATAGAAACATTAAAGATGCTGTTGTGCTGACGGCGCTAAGTGAGAAAAAAATGCGTGTTTTATTAGTAGATGACGATTTGTTTTCGGCGGAGTTGGCTTCGGTATTTCTGGAAATGAGCGGTTATGAAGTGATTATTGCCGAAAGTGCGATGACGGCGTTAGCCAATCTGGACTCAGACAGCGAAATCAGTCTGATCATAAGCGATTTCCATATGCCGGATATTACCGGCCTGGACTTGTTAGAGATGCTGCGTGCCAACGGCTGGAAAAAACCGTTCATTTTACTCAGCGCCAGCGAGATGACCGACATTACTATCATCCCTGATTGCTGGGTGAAGAAAGACGAGAATATGGCAGAAAGATTAGTGGCCGTAGTGAATGAAATTCTCAACCCAGACGTAGCTGCTCAATAAATTAAAAAATCATGATGAATCAACAATTGACGCAAAATACGATGAACACCGCGCAGGATAAAATCGCTCGTTTACGCCAGCGATTTTTGCAGCGCATTCCCGAAATGCTGAAACAAGCGGACGCTCTGCTGGCGAAGTTGACGGCTGCACCTGTGGATGCGGACAATAAACAATTACACCTTTTACTGCACAGCATCCACGGCACCAGCGCTTCGTTTGGCTTCACCAAAATAGCCAGTCTTGCGGCGGAAGGTGAGCATATGTTGGTGAGCAATACGCTTCCCGACTCGCTTTACCACAAGCTAAAAGAGCTGGTTCAGCAGCTCTACGCCTTAACCGAAGAGCAGGCGGAAAGCGCACGGCGCGGCGGGGATTCACTTGTGAAATTCCCGATAGCCGCTTCAAGCCAGGACGAAGTGGCGATTAACCGCACCATTAAGCCGGTTTACCTGTGTGACGATGAAAGCGAACAGGCCGAGCTGCTGGCGACGCAACTGCGCTGCTTTGGCTTTATTTGTTATGTGTTTACCAACACCGCTGATTTCACCAAGGCCGTTATCTCACAGCCGCCTTCGGTGGTGATTATGGATGTAAGTTTCCCGGAACACGCCTACGGTGGCCCGCTGGCGATGTCAGATTTAAAAAAGAAAGTCGGCACGCCGTTCCCGGTGCTTTATCTTTCCTGCCACAGCCATTTCCATGCCCGCATCAATGCCATTAAAGCCGGGTGCGACGGCTATTATGTTAAGCCCGCCTCCACCACCGATTTAGTCCAGGAACTGCATCGATTAACGCAGCCTTCGCTGAAAAAGCCGTATCAGGTTTTGTTGATTGATGACGAGCCGGAAGTCGCGCAATACAACGCTGAAATGCTGCGCATGGCTGGCATGGAAGTGCATGTTCTGACACAAATTCCTCATTTGCTGAACGTGCTGAACACCCATCCGATTGATATCGTGCTGATGGATTTCCACATGCCGGATTACAGCGGCGAAGAGTTGACGAAACTTATCCGTCAAATCCCGCAGCATATCGGTTTGCCGATTGCGTATTTGTCGAGCGAAACCAATAAAACGACTCAGTTCGGGGCGATGAGCACTGGCGCTGAAGATTTTATTATCAAGCAGGCCGACCCGCAGGAGTTGATAAATGCGGTGTCGATTCGTGCGGAAAGAATGCGTACCCTGCGGGCGCGTATGTCGCAGGACAGCCTGACCGGGCTGTATAACCACTCGACCACCACGCATTATCTTGAAAGCGCCATTACCGAGTCTAATTACAGCGGTATTCCCTTTAGCCTGGTGATGGTCGATTTGGATCACTTCAAAAATATCAATGACACTTACGGCCACGTGGCGGGCGATCAGGTTATTTTGGGAATTTCGCAGCTGTTTTCTCATCGCTTACGCAGCACGGATATTGTCGGGCGTTACGGCGGGGAAGAGTTCGCGATAATTATGCCTGCGACCACCAAAGAGCAAGCGGCGGCAGTTGTTGAAAGACTGCGTCAGGGCTTTGAAAAAATACACTTCTCGGTGAACCAGACCCGCTTTAGCAACACCTTCAGCGCAGGCATTGCCTCCTGGCAGCCGGGCGACAAAATAGAAAGTATCCGTGAGCGTGCCGACCAGGCTCTGTATTGCGCGAAGCAGCATGGGCGCAATCGCTATTGCCTCGCCAATGATAAGGACGTCGCATGAGCGAGCAGCTGGAACACATTTTAAGTCACTATCAAGACGAAAACCGCGAAATCACCAACGTTGATGAACCGCAATGCAGCCTGGTGTTATTCAAACTGGCGGAGAAGAAATTCGCGTTTTACGGCTCGCAAATCAAAGAAATTATGGCAGAACGCCCGGTTTCGTGGGTGCCTGGTTGCCCGCCTTCTCTGGAAGGGGTGATTAATTACCGGGGACGCGTTGAATCTGTGATTAATATTAATCAGCTGCTCGACACACCTGCAACGGACGCGGGTAAACGCACCATTCTGATTGGCCGTGGCCAGAAAATGCAAAGCGGTATTCTGGTCGATAAGTTAATTGATGTGCTGGAAGTTGCCGAGAGCCAGATTCACCCGGCAGCGGACAACTTATCGGCCACTATGCAGAAAATCGTGGTCGGCATTGTGCCTGTCGGTTCCGAATATTTTGCGTTACTGGATCTGGATTTAGTCTTCGCACGTTACCTGGAAACCAGCGGCTATGACTCAAGGGCTTAGTCTTGCGGCGGTGCGCATCACGCTGGGAAACCAGCGCTTCTATATTCCTGCTACTCAGGTGCAGCGCTGTTCATTGGTTGTTTATGAAGCCGAAGACATTCCGCGCTTAAGCCAATGGTTAGGGTTGCCTGACGAACCCGAAGAAGGGATGCATCTGCATCTGATTGTTCCAGCAAGCAATGTGGAGCAGGGGTGGTATTTGTGGGGGAAACTGGAGAATGTGCAGTTATCGCCGGGAGATATTTATCCTTTGCCGGAATTATTAAAGCCGTGCTGCCAGCTACCGGCGCTCAGGGCTTTGGTGTGGGATGAGGGATTTAGTGGGTTATTGAGTTGGCCTGTGGGAGCGTCCCTGGGGAATCTATAAGTCTTGTTGTTTTCCGTCCACCTGTACGTTATTCGATCCCACATAAATCTGCGAACGGTGAACGTGCCAGGTGGATAACGACATCCCCCTGGCGACCCCATCGCCCGGTGATTAAATTGCCGCTGCGCGGTAAACCCCAGCTTACCCCCAACGTTCAGGGTTGTTCGCGAATGTTGGGTGAAAAACGGTGTTTACCGCTTGCGGCGATTGATTTGCCGGGAGTCCGGGTTCTTAGGGTGGCGACGGTGGCCACCCTAAGTCGTTCACCGTTCATTGATCTATATAGGATCTGAGAACTTTCGGGTGAACGGAATATCACCATACCGCCATAGTTGCCCCCTCAAATGCCATAAATGGCAGCGGAACTCACATCCAAAATATGTTAAAAGTGCACATCTAAGATCGCCTCCCTGGGTTAACGAAAAATGTCTGACAATCTTATCGAGCGCATTTCCACCGCGTTAGAATCTGAATATACGCTTGAAGGACTTGTCCGACAGTTGCTTGAGATGCTCGAATTGGTGACCAATATGGAGTCCACTTACCTGACTCGTATTGAACCGGATGGCAGTTTTCAGCACATTCTTTTTGCCCGAAATACCCGCCAGATGCAGATTCCTGAAGGCCTTTCAGTGCCGTGGGGCGATACGCTTTGCAAGCGTGCATTGGATGAAGGCAAGCGTTATACCAGCGATGTGGCAAAAGTCTGGGGGGATTCGCAGGCGGCGAAAGCATTGGGGATCACGACGTATGTCAGCACCCCGGTGACGCTCGCGGATGGATCTTTATATGGCACGCTGTGCGCGGCCAGTTCTGAGCATCGTATTTTGACTGACCGCAGTGAGCAAGTGTTGCAACTCTTTGCGCAGCTGATTGCGCAACAGATTCAGAATGAACAGCTTTTGCAGCAGTTACAGCAGGCCAATGCCGCGCTCACGACCGCCAGTTACACGGATGAGCTGACCGGTTTGCCCAACCGCCGCGCGGTGTTTGAACAGTTACCCAAACTCTTTTCACAGGCCCGCGACGACGCCCGATTTGTGCTGCTGGCATTTGCTGATCTGGATGATTTTAAAGAGATTAACGATATCCATGGCCATGAAGCTGGGGACGACTTCTTGTGTGAGATAGGCCAGCGTTTGCAAAAGGGAACGCGCCCTGACGAGATCATCGGACGCGTCGGCGGTGATGAATTTATCGTGGCGGGATTTGGGCCGTCAAATACTGACGAAGCACAACATGCTGCGCAGGCATTCAAAATTCGCCTCTCGAACTTGCTGACCGGCGAGTTTCAGCTACATTCCAGTGTGATTAATTATGCAGGCCCGAGTATCGGTGTCGTCGCGGTCAATCCGGCTGAGACTGACCAAGATACGGCTTTGCGTGAAGCCGATACGGCGATGTATGTCGAAAAGGCGCATCGTCGGGGCTTTTAAACATTCCTGGTTAGCAGTCAAACGTTGCGGAGAAAACAATGAAAGATGTCGTCATCGTGGGAGCGGCACGCACGCCCATCGGCTGCTTTCAGGGGGCGCTTTCCCCGCGCAGCGCCTCGGAGCTGGGAAGTGCAGTAGTGAAAGCCTTGCTTGAACGCAGCGGTGTGAGCGAGCAGGAAGTCGATGAAGTTATTCTTGGGCAGGTTTTGACGGCAGGCGCCGGGCAAAATCCGGCGCGACAGACCGCACTGAACAGCGGTTTACCCTGGTCTGTTTCCGCCATCACCATCAATGACGTGTGCGGATCTGGCCTGAAAGCGCTGCATCTTGCGACGCAGGCCATTCAATGTGGTGAGGCGGATGTAGTGATAGCGGGCGGGCAGGAAAACATGAGCCGAGCGCCACATGTTTTGGCCGATAGCCGAAACGGCGCGGGGTTAGGCAATTCCCAACTCATCGACAGCCTGGTTCACGATGGCTTGTGGGACGCGTTCAATGATTACCACATGGGCGTCACCGCTGAAAACCTCGCTCGCGAATACGGTATTAGCCGTGAAAGCCAGGATGCTTACGCGTTGGCATCACAACACAAAGCGCGGGCGGCAATTGATGCCGGGCGTTTTAAAGATGAAATCGTCCCGGTGGCGTTTGAGTCGAATAGCGGAAAACTGGTGATTGTTGATACTGACGAACAGCCACGTACCGATGCCAGTGCCGAAGCCCTGGCGCAATTACGACCAACCTTCGATATTCAGGGAAGCGTGACAGCAGGAAATGCCTCTTCAATTAATGACGGCGCCGCAGCGGTGTTAATGATGAGTGCCAGTAAAGCCGAAGAGCTGAATTTACCGGTTCTGGCACGCATTCGGGCTTTCGCCAGCGTTGGAGTGGATCCCGCCTATATGGGGATTGCGCCAGTGACGGCGACTCAGCGTTGCCTTGAGCGAGCAGGCTGGACGCTGGAAGAGCTTGATCTTATTGAAGCCAACGAAGCCTTTGCGGCTCAGGCGCTTTCAGTAGGTAAAATGCTGGAATGGGACGAGCGCAAAGTGAATGTTAACGGTGGTGCGCTAGCCCTGGGGCACCCAATCGGTGCGTCGGGCTGCCGAATCCTGGTGTCTCTGGTGCATGAAATGATCAAGCGAGACGCCAAAAAAGGACTGGCGACGTTGTGTATTGGCGGCGGGCAGGGTGTTGCCCTGGCAATTGAACGAGATTAACAGTACCCATCATTCTTAAAGCGCAAGCGTAGGTTGGATACGCGCAGCGTCATCCGACAAAACTAACCAGCGTAAATTAAAGCCTTCCCAGCGGAAGGCTTTTTTCTTGTATATAGATCACACTCTCACCCATTTTTATTTAACTGCGTCACATATTTTTATTCATTTCTTAATTTTATTATTAAGAAATCCGGCGATTTAATTTTATTTAAGTCTGGTTGTATTGCTGTGTAAATAAACTTAAACATCGTTGAAATGCTTTTTTAAAAGTGTTTTTGGCACTTTTAATGTGATGCCTGTCGTCAAATGTCAGGCTTTGATGTTTGTTTTGTTGATAGTCGTCACGAATATTGCCATGTGTGTATTTTGACATAAACATTTACGATCCCGATCACTAAAATATTGTTCATTTAAAAATAAAATCCAGTTTCATAATAATGAAACGATATTTCAATGAGGGATTAGAAACATGTTGAAGAAAACTCTGGGTCTGGCAATGTTGATTGGTGCTTCTTTTGCAGCACAGGCTGTAACCGTCGACTTACGCCATGAATACATTGACGGTGGTAAGACGGATAAAACCAACGCTGACCGCGTCTCAGTTTCGCATCGTTTTGCAAATGGTTTTGGTTTCTCTGTTGAAGCGAAATGGAAATCAGGCGGTGATAATACCGATCAGCCATTTGCTGATTTCATCGGTAATGGACATGAAGAAGCGATTAGCTGGCAATGGAAAGCCAATAAAAACTTCTCGTTAACACCAGGTTTTAATATTGAAAGTAACGACAGTCGTACTATTTATAAGCCAAACTTGCGCGCACAATATAGCTTCGACAATGGTTTCTATGTCGCAGTCCGCTACCGTTATGACTACACCCGTTACCCGGCAAGCGCGAATAAAGAAGATGATAAAGTGAACCGTGGTGATGCGTGGGCTGGTTTTGTGATGGGTGACTGGCGTACAGAGCTGAACTACGTTTATGCGCGTAGTGAAGAAGGTAACGCACGTAATAATAACAAACCTTATTCTCAAGAATATAATGTGAAGTTAGCTTACAAACTGGATAAAAATTGGGCTCCATATGGTGAAGTCGGCAACGTCGGTGTGAATGACCGTGACGATCGCCAGACCCGTTTACGTGTCGGTGTGGCATACAGCTTCTAATAGTGCATTAATAACTTCATTCATTAATACCCTTTCAAACAGCCTCCGCCTTTGCGGGGGCTTTTTTATATCTTAATTATGTTGGGTGTTAATTGAAGTACAAATAATATAAAAAAAGCCCTCTCTTTATGAGAGGGCAAGGCCTACACAGGACACACTATATTTCTATCAGGCGGGAATTAATTCTGGGTTCGCAGGCATTTTTGCAATATACAGTGCCGGTTTACCGTCTTTATCTGAGCTAAACAATATTGCGCTGTCGTCTGGTGTAAAGGAAGGATGCGGATGCGTCACCTGGCGGCTATTAGCAAATGTCGCCCAGGAAGTATCGTGACGGGCAACGCGGAAATAAGCTTTCTTCGCCACGTCGAATGCATACAAATAAGGATCGTTATCAATGGTATAACCGCTGGTATCTTTAACATCGACCGGCGTACCTGAGCCATCGCCTACCAGTAGCGTGCCGTCAAAGTTGCTCATCAAATGAGAACATGCAGGCATCTGCATCACTTCTTCGTTAATTCCGTTGTCCGGGTTGTAGCTATAAATAGTGCGGCCTTGCTGGCCTTTCAGATAAGAAACGTACATCAGCGATGAGCCGTTTGGTACCCAGAATTCATGGGTGCAGCTTTCGCCTTCTGCGTGTTCTTTAACTTTACGCACGTTGCTGCCGTCTTCGTTGACCATCCACATCCGCGCATCGACCAAATCATGCGGGCCTTCGTGGCAGAACGCGACAGTGTTGTCATCGAACGGGCGATAAATCGGGTGACCGAGCCAGTTTTTTTCCTGATGAATAACGGCGCTTTCGCCGGTTTGCAAATCAACGCGCAGTAAGCGGCAATTTGGGCCTTTGTGGAAGAAGTCATGGAAGATTTTCCAGTCGTTCAACGGAACCCAATCGTCTTTGGAAATTTCGATACCGACTAATTTGGTGCAATCGCTGTTTGCCACCCAGGTGCCGTAACCCACCCAATCTTCCGGTACGCGATACACTTCGCGTTCAACCAATGTTTCAAGATTGACTTCCAGTAGCGTGCGCTCGTTCTTCACATAATAGAGGGATTTGTCATCCGGAGAGAGGAAGCCACCAAAGGTGTTGTCGCCCATTCCTTCAGTCAGTTGCACCGCTTCGGCGGCTGCGATATCCAGCAAATAGTAGTTCCAGTTGCCGTCAAATTCGCCAGCAAACAGGAGTTTACTGCCATCCTGAGTAAAGCATTTTTGATAGAAGTAATTACGATGACACGTTACTTCCGGTGGCGTTAAGCGGGTGACTTCGACGCCTGTGTCTGGGTCCTGGCTCACTTCATAAACCAGTTTAACCCGCATACCTTTAGCCATGATGCTCTCCTTTAAATGGCAATTCATATCTGCCGAAAATTTGTGTTCGAACTTCTGGTGTTAATTTATCAAAACATTGTTTCAATATGTGTGATTGCATTCACTAAACGGTGACAACATTCACAATACTTTTATCAGACTGATGGATCAGGAGGGGAAAATGGCGGGTAACCGTGATCGGAATATCAAATTTGAAAACTATCTCTCAAAAGTTGAAACATCGTTTCATTTATAATTGAAAAGAGGTTTCAACAAGATTAGTATTACTCCATCAAAGATTACGGAACACTGTTTTTACCGTAAGTGATTTTATGAATGGCGCAGTTAGCGCAGACAAATTTTCCCCGAGATGCTTGCGCTAACAGCAAGCCCGTATAAAAAAGGAAACCTACATGATTTTGGATTCGTTCTCCCTGGAAGGTAAAGTTGCTGTTGTGACAGGTTGTGATACTGGCCTGGGCCAGGGTATGGCTATCGGTCTGGCAGAAGCGGGCTGTGACATCGTGGGTATCAACATTGTTGAGCCAACTGAAACCATCGAGCGCGTGACCGCGATGGGCCGTCGCTTCCTGAGCCTGACTGCTGACCTGCGTCAGATTGATGGTATTCCGTCGCTGCTGGAGCGTGCGGTTGCTGAGTTCGGCCAAATCGACATCCTGGTGAACAATGCGGGTCTTATTCGTCGCGAAGACGCGATCAACTTCAGCGAAAAAGACTGGGACGACGTGATGAACCTGAACATCAAGAGCGTGTTCTTTATGTCTCAGGCTGTGGCTCGCCAGTTCATTGCTCAGGGCAAAGGCGGCAAAATCATCAACATCGCTTCTATGCTTTCTTACCAGGGCGGTATCCGCGTTCCTTCTTACACCGCATCTAAGAGCGCGGTGATGGGCGTGACCCGTCTGCTGGCGAACGAGTGGGCGCAACACGGTATCAACGTGAATGCTATCGCCCCGGGTTATATGGCGACCAACAATACTCAGCAACTGCGTGCTGACGAAGAGCGTAGCGCGGCAATCCTTGAGCGTATCCCAGCGGGTCGTTGGGGTCTGCCAGAAGATCTGAAAGGTCCAATCGTGTTCCTGGCATCAACCGCTTCTGATTACATCAACGGTTACACCGTTGCGGTTGATGGCGGCTGGTTAGCGCGTTAATTTAGGATTGATGTAAACGGTGGATGGCGCTGGCGCTTATCCACCCTACAAAATCCAATCCTTTCGGTAGGTCGGGCAAGCGTAGCGCCCCCGACAAACGCAAGCGAAGTAGAAACCTCCTGATTTTCAGGAGGTTTTTTTATATCTATACCCTCGCTAAATACAACGCAGGCATGCCTTCTTCGTCGGAGGTGTAGAGCACCCATTGGTTATCCGGGCTAAACGACGGATGTGGATGCGTCACCTGACGGTCGCCATCCAACACTTTCCAGGAGGTGTTGTGGCTACAAACCGCTTTCTGCGTTCCTTTCTTAAGATCGAACACCCAAATGAAGGGATCGTTAAGATCGATATTTCCCGTTTTATGCGGTGCGCCGTCTCCGACAACCAGCGAGCCGTCGTGGTTGCTCATTAAATGTGAGCATGGCGGAATGGTACGCAGTTGACGATTCTCCAGCGTTTGCGGGTCGGCGCTGCACAAATAGCGGTGCGCGTCGCCTTCTTTATGCGCGACGTAATAGAGAGCAGACCCGTCCGGTACCCAGAATTCATGAGTAAAACTCTCACCTTCCTGATGCTGGCGAACTTTGCGCAGATTGCTGCCATCCTGGTTAATCAGCCACATGCGGGCATCAATAGCATCGCGCGGACCTTCATGACAAAACGCGACGGTTTCGTCGTCGAACGGACGGTAAATCGGATGGCCCAGCCAGCGTTTTTCTTGCAGAATGACTTGCTGCTCGCCGCTGTTTAAATCAATACGAATCAAACGGCATTCCGGATTCGTGAAATAGAAATCACGGAATTTTTGCCAGGTGGTGAGCGGTGACCAGTCGCTCTTTTTGATTTCAATCCCCACCAGTTGGCTGCAATCAGAATTCGCCACCCAGGTGCCGTAAGCCACCCATTCGTCATCGACTTCATACACGACGTATTCTTCGAGCGACTCCAGATCGACGCGGCGTAGTTCGCGGGTGTTTTTCACATACCACAGTGACCGGTCGTCAGCCGACAAAAATCCGCCGAAGGTGTTGTCGCCTTCGCCTTCCGTTAGCTGCGTGGCAATTTGTTTTTCTAAATCCAGCGCATAATAATTCCAGTGCCCTTCGAACGCGCCGCCGAAAATCAGCCGCTGCCCGTCGTGACTAAAACATTTTTGATAGAAATAATTGCGGTGACAAATGATGTGCGGGGGCGTTAAACGAAGCACTTCCGTACCGGTTTCCTTGTCGCGTCGGGCGCGGAAGGAAAGTTGAATTTTCTTACCCTTAGCCATAACGATTCTCCTGAGAATCTAAAAAAATGCCCCGCCACGCGATGAAACGGGCAGGGCATGAATTTCAATACTTAGGCTGAATAATTAGCGCATTGCGCGTTTCAGAATACGATTACCCTGGCGTTCAAATTCAGCAGCCGTTTCTTCTACGGTTTTCTGGCCATAGTCGATGTACTGCAAAGAAGTCCCGAACAGGGAAACAATCTGCGGATCGTCAAAGTATGGCGATGTAGAGAGTTTGTTTGGCAGCGATTGTGCCAGTTTCAGGCCTGCAACCGCCGGGTCGTTATCTTTGATCACGCCATCAGCCGTCAGCTGTGTAACAGCTGCTTTGCTCAATGGAACACCACGCTCCAGACCCAGCGCTTCCACGCCTGCTTTTTCGTTCAGCAAGAAGTTGATCAGCATCGCGGCTTCTTTTGGATGCTTAGTCGTTTTGCTGATTGAGAACATCTGCGCAGGTTTGAAGAACAGACCGGCATCAGTTGCACCTGGCAACATTGGGTAAGAACCCAGCTCAAGTTTTGCTGGTGGTTTCAGGTTGTCGGAATACTTGTTAATGGTGGAGTTCCACATGTAAGTCCCCGCCCATTCGCCTTCAATCCACGGCTTCATTTCGTACATGTTGCTCTTACCAAATGACGCATAGTATTTGGTGTCAGGCATCACGTGGCTATCAATGAGTTTTTTGTACATGCCAAAGAACTCGACCCACTGTTCTTTGCTGTAGCCAAACTGCTTTTTCGCCGTGTCGATTTCAGGAATGTTGTATTTCTGGACCATGTAAGAGCGCAGCAGAGAAAGCGTATCCTGGTGTTCTAACACCACCGGGAAGTACTGTTTGCCCAGTTTGCTTTCAAAAGTTTTGCCCGCAGCCATCAACTCTTCCCAGGTTTTAGGGTATGAGATGCCGGCCTTTTTCCAGGTTTCGTCGTTGAAATAGAACACGCGCGCGGTCACGGAAATTGGGATCCCGTTCAGCTTGCCGTCAACCGTGGTGGATTGCAGTTCTTTCGGATCAAATTGCGCCAGATCCAAATCGCCCTTCACGGTATTCAGGTCGTAGAAGCCGGTGCCGGTTTTAGAGAAAATGGGCAGCCAGTTCCAGTTCGTTTGCATGACGTCAGGCTCGGTACCGCCAGCAATCTGTGTAGTCAGACGCGAAAGGTGGCCGTCCCAACCGGTGTATTCCGATTTCACTTTAATGTTCGGATGTTGCTTCTGGAACTCTTCAACCGCTTTCAGTGTGACCTGATGACGGCCATTACCGCCCCACCAGGACATACGTAAATCAACATCATCTGCCGCGAATGCAGAGCCGGCAGCCATTGCTAAGGTAGAGGCAATCAGGGTACTTAACAGCACTTTTTTCATTATCATAGACTCCTGTCAGAGTGAGATGTTTTGTTCTGTTTTAGCGTCGAAAATATGACATTTTTCCATGTCAAACTTGAAATACACCTTGCGGTGAAGGCCTTTCTCAATCATTGGCTTAGCTTCATCGGAAGGGATGCGGCAGGTCATTTCAAAATCAGCTACTTTCAGGTAGATGAAGAATTCGTGGCCCATATTCTCTACACGCACCATTTCACCGCTTGAATGGCTTTCAGCGAACGGTTCATCAGAGATTGAAATAAACTCAGGACGGATGCCGAAGAAAATGTCCTGATCTTTGTACTCCGCACAGCGCGATTGCTGGCGCTCGTTCAATGCCAGCGTATCGTTGCCGACGCTAATTTGCAGACGGCCATCTTTCTCGATCAGTTTGCTCGGGCGAATGTTCATTTCTGGCGCACCGATAAAGCCTGCCACGAACATGTTTTTCGGGTAGTGATAAAGATTATCTGGTGTATCCACCTGCATGATGTGGCCCAGTTTCATCACGCAGATACGGTCGCCCATGGTCATCGCTTCGGTCTGATCGTGGGTAACGTAAACGGTGGTCGCGGGTTTGCCGCTCTTCTTGAGCTGTTTGTGCAGGTCGGAGATACGAATACGCATCGACGCACGCAGCTTGGCATCAAGGTTGGATAACGGTTCGTCAAACAAGAACACATCCGGTTTTTTCACAATCGCACGGCCAACGGCCACACGTTGTGCCTGGCCACCAGAAAGCTGACGCGGCAGGCGGTCCATCAGCTCATCCAGCTCAAGGATTTTCGCTGCTTCATTCACCTGGGACTCGATTTGCTGTTTTGGCAGCTTGCTCAGTTTCAGGCCGAACGCCAGGTTTTCGCGCACCGTCATGTGTGGATAGAGCGCGTAGTTCTGGAACACCATCGCAATCCCACGAGATTTAGGAGCCAGGTTGTTCACCACGCGGTCGCCGATTCTGACTTCACCGCCGCTGATGGTTTCAAGACCCGCCAGCATACGCAGGGTGGTTGATTTCGCGCAGCCAGATGGGCCGACGATAACCATAAACTCACCGTCTTCAATTTTCAGGTCGATACCATGAACCGCCTGGAAGCCGTTGGAGTAAACTTTTTGCAATTTGTTGAAAATAACTTCAGCCATGATATTCCCTCACTTAACCTTTAATTCCGCTGCTGGTTACGCCTTGTACGAAGTAGCGTTGAGCCAGGAAGAAGATGATGATCGATGGCAGAATGGAGATGCTCGCCATTGCCAGAATTTCGTTCCATGGAGCGCCTTCAGTCACGTCGATAGACATTTTGAGCGCCAGTGCAATTGGGTATTTGTCTACGCTGTACACATAAATCAGCGGCCCGATAAAGTCGTTCATTGACCACATGAACTGGAACAGGGCGACAGAGATAATGGCCGGTTTCAGAATCGGCACTACCACATACCACAGCACCTGGAAGGAGTTACAGCCGTCAATTTGCGCGGCTTCTTCCATATCACGTGGCACGCCACGCAGGAACTGGATCAACATGAAGACAAAGAATCCCTGGGTTGCGAATGCCATTGGCAGCCACAGCGGCAGATAGCTATTCAACATGCCCATTTCACGGAACATCAGGTATTGCGGGATTAACAGCACGGTGCTTGGCAGCAGCATGGTGGTAATCAACGTTGCAAACCAAAACTTCTTAAACGGGATATCAAAACGGGCGAAGCCGTAAGCGACAATCGTTGAAGAGATAATGGTCAGCAGCACTTTGGGAATCACATACTGCATGGTGTTCCACATGTAGTGGCCAAAGGTGTACTCAGTACCGGTTTTCCAGCCGTTGACGAAGCCGTCGCTGGTTGGGTTTGACGGCCACAGACCGAGCGTGGTGAAGATCTCATGGTTCGGTTTAAACGCCGCAGAGAACATCCACACTAACGGGTAGAGCATCAACAGACCGACAATAATCAGCACGATATAACGGATGGTGCGGCTGATTTTTTCACGGCGCAAAGTCTGCGCGATCTCTTCTTCTGCAAGGTCCGTCGCATTTTTAGCCGCTAGCTGGCTTGGTTGGATATCAGCCATTTTTGCCTCCCTTATCTGCGGAGTAGAACACCCAGTATTTCGATGACTTAAAGGCGATGGAGGCAAAGACCGCCACGACCAGGAACAGTACCCACGCCAGTGCTGCGCCATAACCCATATCGAAGTATTTGAACGCTGTGTCGTAGATGTAGAGCGAGAACAAGTAGGTGTAGTGAGTCGGGCCGCCACCGGTGATGATGTACGGTGCGGTAAACTCCTGGAACGCCTGCGTGGTCTGCATGATGAAGTTGAAGAAGATGACTGGCGTAATCAAAGGCACGGTCACTTTCATGAACATCTGCCATTTAGACGCACCGTCGATCATCGCGGCTTCATACTGTGATTGCGGAACGTTTTGCAGTGCCGCCAGGAAGATAACCATCGCAGAACCGAACTGCCAGACACGCAGCAGCGTAACGGACATCAGCGCCAACGAAGGTTCACCCAGCCAGTTCACCGGGTCCAGACCGAACACACCTATAAAGCTGTTCAGCAGGCCGTCGATGGCAAACAGTGCGCGCCACAAAACTGCGATGGCGACAGAACTACCCAGAATTGACGGAATGTAATACGCAGTACGGAAGAAACCGATGCCGCGCAGTTTAAAGTTCAGAACAAATGCGATGCCGAGTGCGAATGCGAGTTTTAACGGAATGGTTAAAAACACATACGCAAAAGTCACACCCATGGATTTCCAGAAGAGCGAATCTTCGGTCAACATGTAGCGATAGTTCTCGATACCGTTAAATACCGGCGGGTTCATCAAATCGTACTCAGTAAAACTGAGGAAGAAAGATGAAACAAACGGGAAGGCAGTAAAGACTAACAACCCTATTATGTAGGGTGAAATCCATGCCAATCCCAGCATTCTGTTTTCATTCATACATATTCATTCCCTGGTAATTGATTGATATTAAAATATTAAATCACCGTTACAGTTGCTCATCATCCATATCGTTTTATAGATTTCATAAACATCCGAACCGTGGTTCCTGATTTGTAAAACAGCGTTTTAAATAATCTTATTACGATTTGTAACTGAGTCATTCGATTCATGAAGGAAATGTGATCAAAGTCGAAACACTGTTTTGAATATGTGAAGGGAACGAGGTTTTGCAGCGGAACGGTAAAAGAGAACACGATTTTTGCGAATTTAAAAACTGCAAGAGTTGGTGGTTGTCTTTCAGACAATTCTTGTTAATAATGGCGCTTCAAAGAAGGGCTTCATATTTGGGTGTGAATTTGTTTCTTTGTTATCTGAATGTTACGTATTAGTCGGGTTGTTGTCTGCTGTGGGTATTCGCCCCGACAATGACACGAATAAGGAACAGAAATACCTACTTTCTCGCCGTTTAAATCTTACTTGCTTACCAAAAATATGACGTAGGTAATGCACTCACTGGTGTGAGTATCGAAAGCGGGTCTTTTTCTTAATATTTTAAAAACTGGCTAGTTATGTCTTCCATAGAAATGAAATCCAATCTTTTAGAAAATACGTCATCTTATCCACTCGTGGCACCACAGCATGAAGAGATAGACTTATTGAGCCTATTATCGACTCTTTACGCCGCGAAAAAGCAGATAGTCACGATTACGCTTCTGTTCGCATTGTGCGGATTGGCCGCCAGTTTCCTGCTTCCACAAAAATGGACCAGCGAGGCGGTTATCACGCCACCTGAAAATAGCAATATTATTGAATTACGCCGTGCGGTGGTTGATTTGACAGTGCTTGGTGTCGAAACCAATCTTGATGCTAGTCGCCTCTATAATAAATTTTTAAAGAAATTTGATTCTCAGGAAGTGCGCGAAAAATTCCTTGCTCAATCTCCTTATGTACAGACTCTGCTGAAAAACCCAAATGTAGATAAGAGCGACTTGTACCGTGCGATCGTCAATGTTTCAGCAAAATTTAAGGCGCTCGACAACAGTGACCCTAAAAAAAGCGAAAATCTTCCCTACACTTCATGGACTCTCAGCTTTACCGCGCCTGACGCAGATGATGCCCAGCAATTGCTGAAAAGTTATATTGATTTTGTTTCTGCTGAAGTGAATAAAGACGTTATTACCAATGTGAAAAATGCAATCGAACTCAAAGTTGCATTTGAAAAAAATAAGCTGGCACTCGACCGTGTTAACCTCCAAAACCAACATAACGTTAACCTGGAGCGCCTGGGATACTCATTGCAGGTGGCGAACGCTGCGGGTCTGGAAAAACCGGTATACAGCAACGGTCAGGCAGTAAAAGATGATCCTGATTACTCTGTTTCCCTTGGTTCTAAAGGGCTGACCGAGAAGTTGAAGATTGAGCAGTCGATTAAAGATGTTGCGCAGATGAATGCATCACTACAAAACCGTGAGCATGCACTGAGCCAATTAGAATCCATTAATCTTGGCAATGTTGATTTCACGCCTTATCAATTGCAAATGCAGCCATCATATCCACTCAAAAAAGACGGCCCGGGTAAAGCACTCATTATTATACTGGCGGGATTGGTGGGGGTGATTGTTGCATCTGGTTTGGTTTTGGTGCGTGGGGCTTTGGCATCACGTATGCATATTGAAGAAATCTAATCGCGTATTTCGCTTCACAAAAACGGCTTCCTGAAAAGAAGCCGTTTTTGTTTGTCCGTTACTTCAGAAAATCTTCGCGCATTGGGGTGAAGGTATCAAGCAGAGTACCCGCTTCCAGGCAAACGCAGCCGTGCATCACATGCGGTTCTTTATACAGTGTGTCGCCTGCGGTAACGCGATGAGTTTCTTCGCCAATGGTGAATTCAAATTCACCTGACAGCACATAAGTTAGCTGTTCATGCGGGTGGTTGTGCATCGGGCCGATAGCGCCTTTTTCAAAATTAACCTGTACCGCCATCATTTTACCGTCATGCGCCAGAATACGGCGGCTCACGCCCGCACCTAAATCTTCCAGTTGAGTATCTTTAATAAAGGTGAACATTTCTTGATCCTTAGTTATGTGAAACATTGTTTCATTTAAATAATCGTATCCTGAAAAGTTCAATTGCGATAGTTCACCCCCGTGTTTTGTAAGGCCGATCACGCTTTCACGTTTTGTCGTCTCTCTGATATAACCAATGGAATAAATACGAACAGGTGAAACGTGATGAAAACAATTGGCTTGCTGGGAGGGATGAGTTGGGAATCGACTATCCCTTATTATCGTCTGATTAATGAAGGGGTTAAAAACCGTTTAGGGGGCTTACACTCCGCAAAGATCGTGCTGCACAGCGTTGATTTTCATGAAATCGAAGCCTGCCAGGCCAGTGGTGAATGGGATCGGGCGGGGGATATGCTGGCGCAAGCGGCACTGGGCCTGCAAAAAGCGGGTGCTGAAGGCATCGTGCTGTGTACCAACACCATGCACAAGGTGGCGCATCATATTGAATCACAGTGTGCGCTGCCGTTTTTACATATCGCAGATGCGACGGGCCGTGCCATTACGGCACAAGGCGTGAATCGGGTTGCGCTACTCGGCACGAAATACACCATGGAGCAGGATTTCTACCGGGGTCGCCTGACGGCTGAGTTTGGTATCGAATCCTTAATCCCTGATGAACCGCAGCGTTTGCGTATTAACCAGATAATTTTTGAAGAGCTGTGCCTGGGCAAAATCACCGCCGAGTCGAAGCAGTATTATCAGCAAGTTATTACCCAACTTCAGGAACAGGGCGCGCAGGGCGTGATTTTCGGTTGCACTGAAATTGGCTTGTTGCTTAATCAACAAGATTGCCCGCTCCCGGTATTCGATACCGCGGCTATTCACGCCGCTGATGCAGTCAATTTCATGTTGGCTGAGTAATATTTTTTTAGTTCATATTTCAAGTAACTGGCGGCTGAGTTCACTCTCCCGCCTTTTGTTATTTCTGCAATCTGGAGTCAATCCCATGCCTGTTTCCTTACTCGCGCTGGCGATGAGTGCGTTTGCCATCGGCACGACGGAGTTCGTCATTATGGGCCTGTTGCCCGACGTAGCGGGGGATCTGTCGATTTCTATTCCTGCGGCGGGATGGCTGATTAGTGGCTATGCGCTTGGCGTGGCAATTGGCGCACCGATCATGGCGCTGCTCACGGCAAAATTACCGCGCAAACTCTCACTCATCTTGCTGATGGTGATTTTCATCGTCGGTAACATTCTGTGTGCGCTGGCGCTGAATTATCATTTACTGATGCTCGCTCGCATTATTACCGCCCTTTGCCACGGCGCTTTCTTCGGCATCGGCGCAGTTGTGGCAGCAAGCCTGGTGGCACCTAATCGCAAAGCCTCGGCAGTGGCACTGATGTTCACAGGCCTGACGTTAGCCAACGTGTTGGGCGTGCCGATTGGCACCTGGTTTGGGCAATTGTACGGCTGGCGCTCGACGTTCTGGGGCGTGGCCATCATTGGCGTGGTGGCGTTTATTGCGCTGATTGTCAGTTTGCCATCGCAAAAGGAGGAAACTCCGCCAAACCTGAAACGCGAAGTCAGCGCGCTGGCGAACGGCAAACTGTGGCTTTCACTGGCAATGACGGTCTTTTTTGCCGCCGCGATGTTTGCTCTGTTTAGTTACATTGCGCCAATGCTTTTGCAGGTGACGGGCGTGACTCATCAAGGCGTAAGCTGGACGCTTTTCCTGATAGGTGCGGGTCTGACGGTGGGGAATATTTTGGGCGGGCGCCTGGCAGACTGGAAAGTTTCTTTCAGTTTGATCCTGAGTTTCAGCCTGATTGCTATTTTCTCACTGCTGTTCCGCTGGACCAGCCACGGCCTGTGGCTGGCTGAAATTACGCTGTTTCTCTGGGCGATGGCGGCATTTGCGACGGTTCCTGCGCTGCAAATCAACGTGGTTTTGCACGGCAAAGATGCACCGAATTTAGTTTCGACACTCAATATTGCCGCATTTAACGTTGGCAACGCATTAGGTGCCTGGGTTGGCGGCTCTGTTATTGCGCACGGTTTTGGGCTGACGGCGGTTCCTGTCGCGGCGGCAGGGCTTGCGGCGATTGGCCTGGCTATCTGCTTGATTAACTTCAGCAATGGCACCGGGCATCAGCATCCGGCGGCAGAACACTAAATCAGGCATCCAGCAGCGCATTTAGCGGTTCGATATAAATCTGCATATTGGTTTGTAAGTGCTCGCTAAAAGCGCTGACCAGCGCGGAAGCAGGGCGGTGCAGGGGGCGAATCAGGCTCATGGTAAACGGCACCGCCACGCTAAAACGTCGCGCAACAACGCCGCTTGAGGCGTAATCCAGAGCCGTCAACGGATTGACGACCGATACGCCCACTCCGGCCCGCACCATCGCACAAACCGAGGCTGCGCTGTGTGTCTCCATCACCATACGCCGCTTGACGTCGTGCTCCTGAAACAGTGAATCCAGCAATTGGCGATAGCTGTCGGTGCGCGAAAGGCTGATGTAGTTTTCCCCGGCAAAATCTTGCGGCGTGAGCACTTTTTTATGGGCGAGGGGATGGCTTGCGGGCAACACGCAGACTTCGTTTAGCGTCAGTAACGTCTGGCGTTCGGTTCCAGCGGGCGTCACGGTATTTTCGGTCAACCCTAAATCGTGGCGCTGGGCAGAAAGCCACTCTTCTAACAGCGGTGATTCCTGCGGCACGATATTGAGACTCAACTCAGGGTAACGCGCCAGAAACGGCTGCACTAACACCGGCAGAAAAGATTGTGAAAACACCGGCAGGCAGGCAATCGACAATTCGCCCTGGCGGAATTCACGCAGGCTTTCGGCGGCATTCAGAATTCTGTCCAGGCCATACCAGGAGCGCTGCACTTCTTCAAACAAGCGTAAGCCTTGCACGGTGGGATGTAACCGCCCGCGGCTACGTTCAAATAATTGCAGGCCAATCAGCTTTTCAAACCGCGCCAGCTCACGGCTGACGGTCGGCTGCGACGTATGCAGCAGCCCTGCAGCTTCAGTCAGATTGCCGGCTGTCATCACCGCGTGGAAAATTTCGATATGGCGTAAGGTTATTGAGGGCATAACGTTCTCCTGTTTCCATATCAGTTTTGCATAGACTCCAGGGAAAACGATATTTTTTCTTCACTTCGCGGTGTGGCGTAATATAAAAAAATGAAATGTTGCCGGAGCCACCATGCCACGCCCACTCAATAACACCGACACCGCGCTGAATGCGCAAAACCTGCTGGCATTGCCTGCGGAATTTGGCTGCCCGGTCTGGGTTTATGATGCTGAGATTATTCGCCAGCAGATTGCCCAATTGCGCCAGTTTGATGTGATTCGTTTTGCGCAAAAAGCGTGTTCTAACATTCACATTCTGCGTCTGATGCGCGAGCAGGGTGTGAAAGTGGATTCGGTTTCAGAGGGTGAAATTGTCCGCGCTTTGGCGGCGGGCTATAACCCGGTTGAAAACAAAGACGATATCGTATTCACCGCCGATATGATTGACCCATCGACGCTGGCGCTGGTGGCTGAACAGCAGATTCCGGTGAACGCGGGTTCCGTGGATATGCTGCAACAGCTTGGTGAAATGTCGCCGGGCCATCGCGTCTGGCTGCGCGTTAATCCTGGTTTCGGTCACGGCCACAGCCAGAAAACCAACACCGGTGGGGAAAACAGTAAGCACGGCATCTGGCATGCAGATTTGCCGCAGGCGTTAGAGGTTATCCAGCGCTACAAACTGCACCTGGTGGGCATTCACATGCACATTGGTTCTGGTGTGGATTATGGTCACCTCGAACGCGTTTGTGGCGCGATGGTGCAGCAGGTGATTGATTTTGGTCAGGATCTGGAAGCGATCTCCGCAGGTGGTGGTTTGTCCATTCCGTATCGTGAAGGCGAAGAAACCATCGACACTAATCACTATTACGGCTTGTGGAATGCGGCGCGTGAGAAAATCGCCCAGCGTCTGGGACACCCGGTGAAACTGGAAATCGAACCAGGCCGTTTCCTGGTGGCAGAATCCGGCGTTCTGGTCGCGCAGGTGCGCTCGGTTAAAAATATGGGTTCGCGCCACTTCGTGCTGATTGACGCCGGGTTTAACGATTTGATGCGTCCGTCAATGTACGGCAGCTATCACCATATTTCCGCTCTGGCAGGAGACGGACGTGAACTCGCTTCACTTCCAACAGTAGAAACCGTCGTGGCCGGGCCATTGTGCGAATCGGGCGATGTGTTTACTCAGCAAGAGGGCGGCAAAGTGGAAACGCGTGCGCTGCCGCCGGTGCAGGTCGGTGACTATTTAGTGCTGCATGACACCGGCGCGTATGGCGCTTCGATGTCATCCAATTACAATAGCCGCCCATTGTTGCCTGAAGTGTTATTTGATAATGGTGTGGCGCGACTGATTCGCCGCCGTCAGACCATTCAGGAATTGCTGGCGTTGGAAATGTAATACGGGCCAGGGCCGACTGACTCGCGTAACACCAGTTTGCCGACAAACGGCGGGATAGCTTTAAGCGGCTCGCCGTTTGCCAGTTTTATCGCCTGATCGATTGCCGTGGTGATCATGCTGTCGATAGGCAGATAAACGCTGGATAACGCGGGTTCAAGCCACTGCGCGCTCGGCGCATCATCAAAACCAAACAACGAAATATCCTGCGGAATCCGCACTCCAGCCTGATGCAGCGCCTTTGAAGCGCCCAGCGCCATATCATCGTTACAGGCAAACAGGGCGCTAAATGGCACCTGGCTTTCCAGTAATTCCTGACACAATTTATGGCCAAGCACCATGCTTGAATCGCCATATTTCACTCGGTCTTCGTTAAAAGCGATGCCATGTTTTTGCAATGCTTTTCTGTAACCCATCAGACGTGCCTGGCCGGTTGGCGTAGAAATAGGCACGGTAATGCAGGCGATATCTCGATGACCTTGCTCAATGAGATAATCGGTCGCCTGAAACGCAGCATCTTGCTGTTCAAAGAAAACGCAGCGATCGCGCGCCTGGCTAACATCGCGGTTAATCACGACCAGCGGGACTTTAATGCTGTTCATTAGCGACAATAAAGTCCGCTCGTTCATAAAACGGGTGTACAGCACGATGGCATCACAATGGCGATCGACCAGCATTTGCACGGCTTCCAGTTCTTTTTGCGGCGTATCGTGTCCATCGGTGACAATCAATTGCTTGCCCCAGACTTCCGTTTGCCGTGAGGCTTGTTGTAACAGGCGGCCAAAGTAGAACCCGTCAAAAGTCGACACCACCAAACCGACGCTATTACTGCTACGGTTCGCCAGTGATCGCGCCAGAAAATTAGGGCGATAGCCCAGTTCTTCCATGGCGGTAAACACCTGCTCGCGGGTGCTCTCTTTAACTTGCCCAATTCCGTTAAGCACGCGTGATACCGTTGCTTTGGAAACGCCTGCGCGTAGCGCGACATCCAGCATTGTTACCATCAATTCATTCCTGATTAAGACGCTTGCCGCGTGGTCGCATAATGGCGCTAGTTTATCACGCTGTGATGATGAAACATGGCGCTAGCAGCAATTGTCGTGCCGGATCACGCTTTTGAATGATTCATGCAACTTATATTTATTTGGTATACCAGATTATTCACATTGGAATTCCAATATAACAATGTGGGACGTTTATCACGGAAATGTTAATGAGTTGGTTCTATTTTTGGTATACCAAATCGGTCGTCTTCCATCGCTTTGAATAATAAAAAAACGACAACACTGAGGTATACCCTATGGCTTTGCAGGAAAAGTTAATCGACTCTCTGGGAAGTTTTGCCACTAAATTCAATAGCTACCGCTATATTATGGCGATCAAAGCTTCCTTCATTACCCTAATGCCGGTGATTATCGTCGGGGCATTCTCGGTCCTCATCTCGAATATGGTGTTGGATCCTAAAAACGGCCTCGCCAGTTTTTCTGCACTGTCATTTCTCGCCCAACTCAAGCCGATTACCGCGGCGATTAACTACGCCACGCTTAACTTTTTAAACATTGGCGCGGTGTTCCTGATTGGTATCGAATTAGGCAGAATCAACGGCATCAAAAGTCTGTTCCCAGGCTTGCTGGCGGTTATCTGCTTCATTTGCGTGACGCCAACCACCATCGAAATGATGGTCGATGGGCAAATGCATATGGTGAAAGACATTCTGGCGCGCCAGTTTTCTGACACCCGTAGCCTGTTCCTTGGCATGTTTATCGCTATTTTGTCGGTGGAAATTTACTGCTGGCTGGAAAAGCGCGAAGGGCTGAAGATCAAAATGCCGGATACCGTTCCGCCTAACGTTTCTGCCTCTTTCTCAGCACTGCTCCCTTCGATCATTACCGTTACCGCCATCGCGACTTTTGGTTTTGTTTTCCACCAAACTACCGGCATGTACCTGTATGACGCGGTGTATCAGGTGGTGCAGCAACCGCTGGAAAAAGTGGTGCAAAGCCTGCCGGGGATTTTGCTGCTGATGTTTGTCGCACAGCTGTTTTGGGTTATCGGTATTCACGGTAATCAGATGATCAAACCTATCCGCGAGCCGCTGCTGCTCGGGGCGATTACCGTCAACATGAGCGCGTTTGAGCAAGGCAAAGAGATCCCTAACATCATCACCATGCCGTTCTGGGATGTGTATATGAGTATTGGCGGTTCCGGTTTAACGATTGGGCTGCTGATTGCGGTGATGATTGCGACGAAGCGCAAAGAGATGAAAGAAATCGCCAAACTCTCTTTCGGCCCTGGGATCTTCAACATTAATGAGCCAGTGATTTTTGGTATGCCGATTATGCTCAACCCTATTCTGGCTATTCCTTTCATTATTACGCCGCTGGTTACCGGCACTATTGGCTACTTCGCAACGGCAATGGGTTTTGCCGGTAAAGCCGTTGTGATGGTGCCATGGACCACGCCGCCGTTGATTAACGCCTGGCTTTCTACCGCCGGTTCGATGGGCGCGGTCGTCACGCAACTGGGCTGTATTCTGGTTTCGGTTCTGATTTACCTGCCGTTTGTGAAAATAGCCTCTCGCCGTGCTGAACAAGCGCAGTTACAGGCCGAACAGCAACAACTTGCCAAAAACGTGTGAGGAAGGCATGAGCAACGTAAAAATCACTATTCCAGCAGATTTTATACTCGGTGCTGCGGCATCGGCCTGGCAAACCGAAGGCTGGAGCGGCAAAAAAGAAGGGCAGGATTCCTGGCTTGACGCCTGGTACAAAAACGACAGACATGTATGGCATGAAGGCTACGGCCCGGCGGTCGCGACGGATTTTATCAATCGCTACCGCGAAGATGTGGCGTTGATGAAACAGGCGGGATTAACGCACTACCGCACTTCTATCAACTGGTCGCGCTTTTTCACGGACTATGAAAAGGGCGTAATTGACGAGGAATATGCGCAGTATTACGACAACTTAATCGACGAAATGCGCCGCAACGGCATCGAACCGATGATTTGTCTTGAGCACTATGAATTGCCAGCCGTTTTATTTGAAACCTACGGCGGCTGGGCATCGAAGAAAGTGGTCGAGCTTTTTGTCTTGTACACTGAAAAAGTGTTTGCCCGTTACGCGCATAAAGTGAATCGCTGGTTTACGTTCAACGAGCCGATTGTGGTGCAAACCCGCGTTTATCTTGATGCGTTGCGCTGGCCGTATGAGCAAAACACCCATAAATGGATGCAGTGGAACCACCACAAAAACCTCGCCACGGCGAAAGTGGTGAAGCTTTTCCGCGAAAAAGGCTATAGCGGAACCGTCGGCTGTATTCTTAATCCAGAAGTGACTTATGCGCGCTCCAGTGCTGCTCATGACCAGCAAGCGGCGCAGATATACGATCTGTTTTACAACCGCGTATTTTTAGACCCGCTGGTGCACGGCGAGTATCCGCAGCAGCTTATCGAACTACTGAAAAAACATGATATTAAGTGGGATTACACCGAACAAGAGCTGGCGATTATCCGGGAAAATACCGTCGATGAACTGGGTATCAACTTATATTATCCACATCGCGTAAAAGCGCCGTCCCGCGCCTGGAATCAGGAGACGCCATTCCATCCAGCATATTATTACGAGCCGTTTGAGTTGCCAGGGCGGCGAATGAATAAGTCACGGGGTTGGGAAATCTACCCCCGTATCGTTTATGACATGGCGATGCGGATAAAAACGGAGTATCGCAATATTGCGTGGTTTGTCGCAGAAAGCGGGATGGGAACAGAAAACGAGGCGCAATTCCGCAATGCTGACGGCGTGATTGAAGATGATTATCGTATCGCGTTTATCAGCGAGCATTTGTACCAGACGCTGCGCGCTCGCGAAGATGGCGCTAACTGCCAGGGTTATATGCTGTGGGCGTTTACCGACAACGTATCGCCGATGAACGCCTTCAAAAATCGCTATGGATTGATTGAAATTAACCTGCAAAACAATCGCGAGCGGCGGGCGAAAAAATCTGCGCATTGGTATCGGACGCTGGGTGAAACTCACACGTTGCAGCTCAACGTTGATGATGAATGGAAATAATTGGGTACATAATTTGATAAGCTAGCGGGCATAAATCAGCGTCAGAACATAATGGCGCTGAGAATCAACAAATGCGGGTGATATCGTGGACAAGGTAGTGCTTTCGCCAGAAAAAAAACAATACCAGGAAATTGGTGAGGATCTACGCGCGCAAATAATGCAAGGACTGTATCCAGTCGGTTCACGTTTGCCGCCTGAACGTAATATTGCTGAAACCTATGGCGTCAGCCGCACGATTGTTCGTGAAGCGTTGCTGATGCTCGAACTGCAAGGCACAGTCGATATTCGCCAGGGTTCCGGTGTTTATGTCATGCGCGTTCCGGCAGAAAATGAAGCGGAAGAAGAAGCCTTTTTCAGCAGCGATATTGGCCCGTTTGAAATGCTCCAGGCGCGTCAGTTGCTGGAAAGTAATATTGCGGCATTCGCCGCAAAAATGGCGACCAAAGCGGACATCGACAACCTTAAGCGAATTCTCGAGCAAGAGCAGCGCGCGATCGCGATAAACGATCTGAGTCAGGATAACTGCAAGATGTTCCACCTGGTTCTGGCGGGCGCTTCGCAAAACCAGATGTTGCTGGCGACGGTGGAAAGTATCTGGCGCCATTTAGACAGCAGCCCAATGTGGCAGCAATTGCGGGCGCATATTGATACACGCAGCTATCGCCTGAAGTGGCTCGGCGACCTGCAAACTATTCTGGCGGCACTGCGCCGCCGCGATGTCATGGGTTCATGGCAGGCGATGTGGCAGCATTTAGAAAACGTTAAAAATAGCCTGCTCGAGCAATCTGATTCCGATGCGCCCGATTTCGACGGCTATCTTTTCGAGTCCGTTCCCATCTTTCAGGGGAAGCTGATGTGAAAATTCTCCCGCTGTATGCGATGCCGCAATATGCCGAGCAGGTTACAGACTGGATATGGCAGGCATTTGGCACTTCTGACAGCCGGGACTTTTTCGCTTCAATTGTGGCGACCAGCCAGCGGGAAGGGCAGTTGCCTTTAACTTTTGTGGCGGTTGAAGGTGAGAAACTGGTTGGAACGGTTGGGTTATGGCGCTGCGATTTAATTAGCCGCCAGGATCTTTATCCGTGGTTAGCGGCGTTATATATCGATGAAAGCCAGCGCGGACGTGGACTTGGGGCGAAGCTGCAACAGCACGTTATTGAACACGCCCGCGCACTGGGTTATCCGCAGCTTTATCTTTATTCAGCGTGCAAAGATTATTACGAGCGTTTTGGCTGGGAATATATCGGCGACGGGCTGGATTACCCGGATAAGGTGGTTCATCTTTATAAATACGTGCTTTAAACATTTACCACACACTAATTAAGGTTTAGAAACAATAGTTTTGCAGATTTCTGGCTTACTGGCGTAATACAGTCCAGGAACGTCCCCTTCCTCGTCACATAACGTGTAATCTAACGCCATTAATCCCAGAGGGATTATCCAGGATATGCTCATGAAAAAAACGAAACATGCAAGGCTAAACAATCCCCAGATATTACCAATGAGCGTTCCTTTTTTTAGTCGCTCAACGCCTTTTTGCAAAATTGTGCGGAATGAGAAAAAGAATACGTAAATGTAAGTTGGTATCCCTCCAATGGCGGTAATTATTCTTCCGTCATAAATAATAGTATTATCCAGCGTAATAAGGGAGTAGAGTCGATACTCCTCAATAAAAAACATAGAGTAATATACCATAATCAAAGATACGGCCATCAAAAAAATACCAGCAAATTTAAAGCCTACCCATTGTAATTTGGTATATGGTCGCATTTTAGAAACCTCTTTCATGTAGTGGTTTTGAAAATGGAGCCAAATGTTGATAATCCCATTCGCTCATTTTTTGCTGCTCAATGATAGCGTCACGAATTTTGTTTTTTAGATCTGTAGATAGCCCCATTTCGTTATCAAGATGATTTAATTGATTATTTAATATAATGCCTATTCCAATGATAAACCCAGCAATAATTACAACTGGAAAGCTGAAAAATGTCATCACCCCACCGACAATCCCGATCGCTACGCTTGACACAATTATTTTTGCTATATCCATTGGAATATCAACCAAAAAATCAACAAGGTGATAATCAGACTTAAATATCAGTTCAACACCTCGCAACGCTAACGAGGCATAAATACAAAATTTCATTCCTTTTATAAGGGCGGTTCCAAAACCGCGCATACCAATAGCCATTTCAAGCATTTGTGGGTTTGTTGCCCCATAACGGGTGCCTGTCAGTATGCGACGCAGGCCAGCATATCCAGTGATTTTAATGTATGCTTTGCCATTAATTACATATTCTACGGCTTTTATTTTTAGACAATTAAAGTTAAAAACTAATTTTCCCGTAGGGCTGTAGTAAGTTGTTAATTTGCTGAGGGTGCGAAATCCATCCAGGCCATCTTTAATATTCCCAGGCCCTAATCGATAGGAGAAGAAATAATCTAAATTACCAAGTAATTCATCTGATACCCCCTGCGCTTCCTCAATAGTTAGCAACATGATGTATCGGCTTTCAGTAATAAAATCACCATTGATAGCCGCCATGTCACGCAACACTGGATTCATACTTGGATAGGTTTGAAATTGATGCTCGTCGCGCAAGTAATCATGTGGCTTATTCTTTGAATTTCTTAATTCAGACATGACAACCTCCTTATTTATCAAAACTAATATTTAAAATACGCGATCATTCCACAGACTATACGCACTGGTCCCTGCATCACAATGTTCCCAGGTTATCGTTTCATAGCTGAAGGTGATTCTTTCCTGGGGTTCGGCTCCGTTATCCAGAAGATTGTGAGGTACAATGAATTCATTATGCGAAATTCGAGCTCCGGTAAGTTTGACTTTATAATAAAGGTTATTCATCCCAACCCGGTTGGTACGGTATAAATCCAGAACGCAGACAAGCATTTCATTATCATTGATCGCTTTGGCTAATAAAGGTGAAGCTTTATCAATCGGCTTAATGATCACCATTTCATGATGATTGACGTTTTGTGCTCGGGACATTGAATGAGTGACGGCATAAACCATAATCTGGTCAATGTGAGCGATTTGTGCTTTGTTACCAATAGAATCTAATGATGAGCATCCAGCAGAGATCAGGCCTTGTGTTTGACCATTTATGGTTAAATAGGCTAAGTTTGACATATCATTCCATTAATATCATTGATGTGATTTATATGATAAGGATTTGCAAGTTTATTAACCTGAAATCCTGGTCTCAATATAAATAAAATGCAATCATAATATTTTGGAAGGTTTTTCTACTTTATTTCGCTTTGTTACATATTTTATTAATTAATAATTAATCTGGTATTTAAAGTGCGAATGGATAAGGTTGTTTGTTATTTGCAGCCAGATTTTTTATCTGGCTGATTTCATTTTCTTTACTCGCCCGAATAGGCAATCACCGAATGCCGCCGCACAAGTGTTGGACTAAACATATGCGTGATTTCGGGTAACTCACGTTTTTCAGCCAGCGCCAAAGCCAGTTCCGCGGCCTGTTCTGCCATGGTAATGATCGGGTAACGCACCGTTGTCAGACGTGGGCGAACGTAGCGTGAAATCAACACGTCATCAAAGCCAATCAGTGAAATCTCTTTCGGGACATCAATGCCATTATCATTAAGAACACCCATTGCACCTGCGGCCATGGAATCGTTGTAACAGGCAATCGCGCTAAAGTTCTTTCCGCGCCCCAGCAGTTCCGTCATTGCCTGCTCACCACCGCTTTCATCCGGTTCACCATAAGTCACTAAGCGATCATTAATCGGTAATCCATGCTCCGTTAGCGCGTCGTAATAACCTTGCAAACGATCCTCGGCATCGGAAATTTGATGGTTGGAACACAAGTAGCCAATTTTAGTATGGCCTTGTTGAATCAGATGGCGGGTTGCAAGCCACGCGCCGTAGCGGTCATCGAGCGCCACACAGCGCTGCTCAAAACCCGGCAAAATTCGGTTGATTACCACCATGCCGGGCATTTGTTTCATTAAAGAAATGAGTTCTTCGTCAGGTATTTTTTTCGCATGAACGACCAGGGCCGCGCAGCGGTGGCGAATAAGTTGTTCAATCGCCTGTCGCTCTTTTTGTTCGTTGTGATAACCGTTACCGATCAGCAAAAAATTGCCGGTGCGATAGGCGACTTGTTCTACGGCTTTTACCATCGCGCCAAAAAATGGATCGGAGACATCGCCCACAATCAGGCCAATGGTTTCAGTGGTTTGCTGCGCAAGTGCGCGCGCATTCGCATTAGGATGGTAATTCAGCTCTTCCATCGCGCTGCTTACCGCCAGGCGTGATGCATCACTGGCTTTGGGGGAATCATTTATGACACGTGATACCGTGGCGACAGAAACGCCTGCCAGTTTTGCTACATCCTTAATTGTCGCCATCGAAGATTTTCCTGAGTGGGTAAGCGTTTACACAGTTTTAAGTGTTACGGAAAAGCCGCGTTACTTCAAGGGCGCAACTGTCGTCAGCGTCGCAAACCTCTCTAAAAAGAAACCAAATTCAGTGTAATCGTTACACATACCAGCACCACGAAAATCAAGCGTAGCGGTAGAAGATGGCATGTTATGGATTTTTAAAGATTTCAGAGTAAATTTTTGCTTACAGTTTGCATCGCGCTGTTGCTATTTCGCCATGGCGAAAAGTGACCAGGCACTGCTACATTTGAAGTCCCAGAGGTATTGATAGGTGATGTCAGCATCTAATGCTGATCACATGAATTACACCAACCTGCGCGGATGCGCAGGTTTTTTTTGTCCAAAAAATGGCAGCCTGTAACAAGACGCGATGTTTTAAACAACTGGTTGCACTTTCCGCTAATTCCCTTGCTTTTTCTCACTGGTAGCCTTGCGCTGACTGCGCCACAATTCAAGTCCCAGAGGTATTGATTGGTGAGAATTCTAGTTACGTTGTTAAGTAAATTCTTTGCACCGACCTGCGCAGATGCGCAGGTTTTTTTTGCCTTTTTTTCAGACTTTGCATTCACCCAAACTATCGCTCCTTTCCATTTAGTCATGTAATCTCCCACTACACTTAAGTACCTGCGGCTTATTCATGACAAAGGGAGTTGCTATGCTATTTGGTTTTTTCCGTGCACTTTTTCGTATTTTGTTCAGAGTGCGGCTATATGGCTCGCAGCAATCTCTTTCTCAGCCGCGCGTCCTGATTGTTCCAAACCACGTTTCCTTTATTGACGGTATTTTGCTGGCGCTGTTTTTACCTGGCCGGCCAGTGTTTGCTGTCTATTCATCTATTAGTCAGCAGTGGTACATGCGCTGGTTAAAATCGTTGATAGATTTCGTGCCGCTTGACCCAACCAAACCGATGTCGATTAAACATCTGGTGCGGCTGGTGGAGCAGGGCCGTCCGGTGGTTATTTTCCCTGAAGGGCGAATTTCTGTGACTGGCTCATTGATGAAAATTTATGAAGGTGCCGGGTTTGTTGCCGCAAAATCAAACGCGACCGTTATTCCCATCCGTATTGATGGCGCTGAGCTGACATTTTTCAGCCGCCTGAAAGGCTTGGTAAAGCGGCGTTTGTTCCCGCGTATCAGCCTGCATATTCTGCCGCCGACATCCGTTCCGATGCCAGAAGCTCCACGAGCGCGTGAACGCCGGAAAATGGCAGGGGAAATGCTGCATCAGATAATGATGGAAGCACGAATGGCAGTACGCCCGCGTGAAACATTGTATGAGGCATTGCTTGCTGCGCAATATCGTTACGGTGAGCGAAAAAACTGTATCGAAGATATCAATTTCAAACCGGATACTTATCGCAGTCTGCTGACCAAGACCTTGTTTGTCGGGCGTATTTTGAATAAATACAGTGCGCCGGGCGAAACAATTGGCCTGATGCTGCCCAATGCGGCTATCAGCGCCGCGGTGATTTTTGGTGCGTCGTCCCGTGGGCGAATTCCGGCGATGATGAACTACACCGCGGGCGTGAAAGGGCTGACCAGTGCGATTACAGCCGCACAGCTCAAGACGATATTTACTTCGCGTCAGTTCCTCGACAAAGGCAAATTATGGCATCTTCCCGAGCAGCTCACGCAGGTTCGTTGGGCCTTTCTGGAAGACTTAAAAGCCGATGTCACGTTGGCAGATAAGCTCTGGATCTTCGCTCATTTACTGATGCCGCATCTGGCCCAGGTAAAACAACAGCCAGAAGACGCCGCAATGGTGCTGTTTACTTCCGGCTCAGAAGGCAATCCAAAAGGTGTGGTCCACAGCCATAAAAGTTTGCTGGCGAACGTGGAGCAAATTCGCACGATTGCTGATTTTACGGCGAACGATCGCTTTATGTCGGCGCTGCCGTTGTTCCACTCTTTCGGCCTGACTGTGGGGTTATTTACGCCGCTGCTGACGGGTGCCGAAGTGTTTCTCTACCCAAGTCCGTTGCACTATCGCATTGTGCCTGAGCTGGTTTACGACCGTAATTGCACCGTGTTGTTTGGCACCTCGACATTCCTTGGCAACTATGCGCGTTTTGCAAATCCTTACGACTTCTTCCGCCTGCGTTATGTGGTGGCGGGTGCGGAAAAACTCCAGGAAAGCACCAAACAACTTTGGCAGGATAAATTTGGACTGCGCGTGCTGGAAGGCTACGGCGTGACTGAGTGCGCGCCCGTGGTTTCTATCAACGTTCCTATGGCCGCAAAAGTCGGCACCGTCGGGCGCATTCTGCCAGCGATGGATGCCAGATTGTTGTCAGTACCGGGAATTGAAGAAGGTGGGCGGTTGCAACTGAAAGGGCCGAACATCATGAAGGGCTACTTGCGAGTGGAAAACCCGGGTGTTCTGGAAGCACCGAGCGCCGAAAATGAACAAGGCGAGGTGGAGCAGGGCTGGTACGACACGGGCGATATCGTCAGTTTCGATGAGCACGGTTTTTGTGTGATTCAGGGGCGCGCAAAACGCTTTGCCAAAATTGCCGGTGAGATGGTTTCGCTGGAAATGGTAGAGCAACTGGCGCTCGGCGTTTCACCAGAGAAAATGCACGCTACGGTCATTAAAAGCGATGTGGCAAAAGGTGAGGCGCTGGTGATGTTCACCACGGATAGCGAACTGAACCGTGAAAAACTGCTGCACTTTGCGCGCGCGAATGGGATCCCAGAACTGGCGGTGCCGCGTGATATTCGTTTCATGAAACAGTTGCCGGTTCTTGGGAGCGGCAAACCTGATTTTGTTAGTCTGAAAACACTGGTAGACCAGCCGGAGACAGAGCATGCGTGATAATGCCGTAAACGATACCTCCATTTGGTCCAGAGGTATGATGGCAGTAACCTGCGCGCAATTTTTATCAGCGTTTGGTGATAACGCGTTGCTGTTTGCCACGTTGGCAGTGCTGAAACAGCAGTTTTACCCCGACTGGAGCCAGCCTGTTTTGCAGATGGTTTTTGTTGGCGCTTATATTTTATTTGCCCCGTTTGTCGGACAGGTCGCAGACAGTTTTTCCAAAGGGCGAGTGATGATGTTTGCCAACAGTCTCAAACTGGCTGGCGCAGCGTTGATCTGTTTTGGCTTTAATCCCTTCGTCGGCTATACACTGGTGGGGATTGGCGCAGCATCCTATTCGCCAGCTAAATACGGGATTTTAGGTGAACTCACCACGGGCGATCGTCTGGTGAAGGCGAATGGACTGATGGAAGCCTCGACCATTGCCGCGATTTTGCTGGGCTCAATGGCAGGTGGCGTGCTGGCCGACTGGCATATTGTGGCAGCGCTTGGCGTTTGTGTGTTGGTGTATGCCGGGGCGGTTGTCGCCAACATATTTATTCCAAAACTTGCTCCTGCTCGCCCTGGTCAGTCATGGCGCTTTACCCCGATGACGCGCAGTTTTTTCACGGCTTGCCGCACGCTTTGGCAAAACGGTGAAACTCGCTTCTCGTTAGTCGGCACCAGCTTGTTTTGGGGGGCGGGCGTCACGCTGCGCTTCTTGTTAGTGTTGTGGGTACCGGTTGCGCTGGGTATTACTGACAACGCGACGCCAACGTATCTGAACGCCATGGTTGCGGTAGGGATTGTGGTGGGGGCGGGGGCTGCAGCGAAACTTGTGACGCTCAAAACCGTCGCACGTTGTATGCCTGCCGGGATCTTAATTGGTGTCGGCGTGTTGTTCTTCTCGCTGCAACACGCACTGCTGCCGTCTTATATGTTGTTGGTGCTGATTGGTGTTCTGGGCGGGTTCTTTGTGGTTCCGCTCAATGCGCTGCTTCAGGAACGCGGCAAACATTCCGTCGGCGCAGGGAATGCGATTGCGGTGCAGAATCTCGGCGAAAATACCGCGATGTTGCTGATGCTTGGGCTTTACTCGCTGGCGGTAAAAACCGGCGCGCCGATAGTCGGAATTGGCATTGGTTTTGGCGCAGTGTTTGCGCTGGCGATTGGCTGGCTGTGGGTTTGGCAGATTCGGCAGAAATAGTTTTCTCCTCTCCCTGGGGAGAGGAGATTTCCACATCACGGTGCCGGATAAGTATAAATCCGGTTCACCGCTTCTAACTCTTCAAGAACATCTTCACTCAAGTCCAGATGCAGGCTTTCAAGGTTGGTTTTTAACTGCTCAAGCGTAGTCGCGCCTAAAAGCGTGCTGGCAACAAACGGCTGACGGCGTACAAACGCCAGCGCCATTTGCGCCGGGTCGAGATTATGACGCTTAGCGACATCGACATAAGCTGCAACCGCATGCTGAGTTTGCTCGCCACTGTAGCGTGTGAAACGGCTAAACAGCGTGTTGCGTGCGCCAGCAGGTTTCGCCCCATTCAGGTACTTCCCGGTCAGCGTACCGAACCCCAGGCAGGAATAAGCCAGCAATTCGACACCTTCGCGCTGGGTAATTTCAGCCAGTCCCACTTCAAAGCTGCGATTCACCAGACTGTACGGGTTCTGGATGGTAACGATGCGTGGTAAATCATGCTTTTCAGCCAGTTGCAGGTAGCGCATCACACCCCACGGCGTTTCATTGGAAACACCGATATAGCGGATTTTCCCGGCACGCTGGAATTCGGTCAGTGCTTCGAGTGTTTCCAGCAGAGTGACCGGGACGGCGTTATCGGTCCAGGTGTAGCCCAGTTTGCCAAAGCAGTTGGTGGCGCGTTGCGGCCAGTGAACCTGATAAAGATCGATATAATCGGTTTGCAAACGCTTCAGGCTGGCATCCAGCGCATCACGGATATTGCGGCGATCCAGAATTTGGTTTGGGCGAATGCCGGCATCATTGTTGCGGCTCGGGCCGCTGACTTTGGTGGCGATAACCAGCTTTTCACGATTAGCGCGCTGCTTTAACCAGTTACCGACGTAGGTTTCTGTTAGCCCCTGGGTTTCCGGGCGAGGTGGCACCGGGTACATTTCTGCCACATCAATGAGGTTTACGCCCTGATGGACGGCGTAATCAAGCTGTGCATGAGCGTCGGCTTCGCTATTTTGCTCACCAAACGTCATGGTTCCCAGCCCTAGCGTACTTATTTCAAGAGAGCTGTGGGGGATACGGTGATATTGCATAGCCGCTTTCCTTATTCTTCTGACTTATCAGCCAGGCACGCGCCCGACAAAAAATGGACTATAAACATGGCAGAGGGGAAGCAAAAGCGGAAGGGGGTAAACGAAGAAAAAGTGTGACAGGCCAGCGAGGCGCTGACCTTTATATGCTGGATTTATTAACGTTCGATAATTTGTGAAACATCATCGCGGTTGATCTGCATCTCATTGCCTTGCTGATCGCGATAACTCACTAAACCCGTGTCATCATCGACCTGCGGTTTTCCGTCAGTCAGAATCATACGGCCATCTTTGGTTGCCATCACGTAATCGCTGCTACAACCTGAAACCGCAAATGCCAGACCGACAGCGGAAATTAGAACTGCCCATTTTTTCATCATTATTCGCCTCGTGTGGTATGGAATGACATATATAGTCTAGTAATAACTCGACAAAGCGCAGAAGGTAAGCAGTAAATTCTTAAAAGAAACAGAGGGGAAGCGAGAGCGCCTCCCCTGAGACGGTTAAAGCGGGTTCTTTTTGTTGCGGATAAGATTCAGTGTTTCTACGGCAATTGAGAAGAACATCGCAAAATAGATGTAGCCTTTCGGCACATGAATATCGAAGCCTTCCAGAATCAGCGTAAAGCCGACCAGCAACAAGAATGACAGCGCCAGCATTTTCACCGAAGGGTGGCGTTCTACAAAATCACCAATCGATTTAGCAGCAAACATCATGACCATCACCGCAATCACAACCGCTGCCATCATAATAAACAGATGATCGGACAGGCCTACTGCGGTAATCACCGAGTCCAGGCTGAAAATAATATCCAGCAGCATGATTTGCACGATAGCGCCGAAGAAAGAGTGAACGTTTGTTTTTAGGCTCTCTTCTTCACCTTCAATGGACTCGTGAATCTCTTTGCTCGCCTTCCAGATTAAGAACAACCCACCCAATGCCAAAATAAGATCGCGTGCCGAGAATTCATGGCCCATTACGGAAAACAGCGGGTGAATTAAGTGCGTCATCCAGGCGATAGACGCCAGCAAGACCAGACGCATTATCATCGCCGCGCCGAGCCCAAGACGGCGTGCTTTAGCCTGCTGCGCTTTAGGCAGCTTCGCCACAACAAGGGAGAGGAAGATGATATTGTCGATACCCAGTACGATTTCGAGAATCGTCAGAGTGCCTAGCGCCATCCACGCGTTAGGATCGGTAACCCATGCAAACAACATTTAAAGCCCTGCCAGAAATTATAAAACGCCAATTATAAACGCGAGCTTAACGCAGGACACAAATTAATTGGTGCTACAACGAGAAATGATTAGCCAGCAAAGCGGCGGTAAAGTTCTTTTTCAGGTAAAAACCGCGAGGTAACGTTAGAATCGGTGCGCCATCTGCCCCGATGGCATCGGTTAGCGCCTTGCTGTTAGCCGCTTTTGGGCGCAACTGTAGCACTTCACCATGACGGGCCGTAATGCGCTCAACTTGCCCGAGCACAATCAAATCCATCAACTCTTCCCAATCCATGCGTAACTGTTGCTCTTCTTCTTCGGACGGCGCCCACAGCAACGGTGTGCCGATATGCCGCTCAGCAAGCGGGATTTGCCGTTCACCTTCGACAGGGATCCACAATACGCGTTTCAATTTGTGGCGCACATGGCTGGTTTCCCAAACCACTCCGGTGTTACCGGTGAGTGGCGCAACACAGACAAACGTGGTTTCCAGCGGGCGACCGAACCTATCCACCGGGATAGTTTTAAGCTCAATCCCCAATGCGGCGAAATCTTGCTCAGGTTTGCTTCCGGCGCTGGCACCCAGCCAAAGTTCAAGCAAGACGCCGATCCAACCTTTGTCGCGCTTAAGATCGTTTGGGATCGACAAGTTGGCCAAAGCCGCTAACTCACCCAGCGTAAAGCCGGCCAGCTTCTGGGCCTGGGCCAGTAAAATCTGTTCATTTTCTGGAGGGTTAAGTAGTGGACGTAGAGCTTGCATTGTGCCTGGCTGTTGATCGGTTAAAAAATAAGCGTGGTTTACCCACAGTGTGGAAATAGTTTAGCGTGTCGGGGATAAGAATGACAATCTACTGATTTTGAATCATTTTTATCGATTAAAATTGTCATATCCGAATCCTGCAAAAACCTTTTCCCATTCTGGTCACCGGGAATGAACAGGATCTTACACCGGGTTATCCACAGAAAAATGGGATAACTGGTAAAAAAGCTCACTACTGGTTCGATTTACAGCCTTGACTGGGGGGTAAAACCCATTTTTTCACCAGATTGTGACTAACTTGTTGGCACATTCTGTGGATAAAAACGTCATTGGTCGATCTTTCATCAATGGAAGATCTTCATATGTGATGATCATCACACTACTGGGCTGTGAGAGAATTAATGTTTATTTATTTCATTGAAATTAATGAATATTTTATTTGTGCTTTGAAAGCGTATTTTAGAGTTATCCTAAGTTGTCCCGAGAGTATTAGGTAGTTCTTCACAGTTATATCCACAGAAAAAGTGAATAAACTGCCGGTTCCAAATCCACTAATGTTTATAACTCGGTCAAATTTTGTGAGTTATTCAAATGTTATTCCTTCAGGCAACCGTTACACAGTGGTTTACCGTCTAGCGCTTGTATGAAACAATCGCCCTAATCTAAGTTTGTTTTGAGGTAGTCCGGTGATCGATGATGATGGCTACCGCCCGAATGTTGGTATCGTAATCTGTAATCGGCAGGGTCAAGTGATGTGGGCCAGGCGTTTTGGTCAACATTCCTGGCAGTTTCCGCAAGGTGGCATCAATCCTGGCGAATCCCCGGAACAGGCAATGTACCGGGAACTTTTCGAGGAAGTGGGGTTACAGCGAAAAGATGTCCGAATACTCGCCTCGACCCGAAACTGGTTACGTTACAAGTTACCTAAACGTTTGGTGCGTTGGGACACAAAGCCGGTTTGTATCGGCCAGAAACAAAAATGGTTTCTCTTGCAGTTGATAAGCAGCGATAACGATATCAATATGCAAACCAGCAGTACCCCAGAGTTTGATGGCTGGCGCTGGGTCAGCTATTGGTATCCGGTTCGTCAGGTCGTCTCGTTTAAACGCGATGTGTATCGTCGGGTGATGAAAGAGTTTGCAAGCGTCGTAATGCCGCTACAGGAAGTTACGCCACCACGTAATAACGCGCCTGCATGGCGACGTAAAAGAGGTTAATTCACGCGAAAAATGCTCACCCGTTTGCGAGAAATAGTCGAGAAGGTTGCCAGCGCCCCGCGCCTCAATGAGGCGCTGGATATTCTGGTTACAGATATCTGCCTTGCGATGGACACCGAGGTATGCTCGGTTTATCTCGCAGATCATGACCGGCGTTGCTTTTACCTGATGGCGACGCGTGGCCTTAAAAAGCCGCGTGGTCGAACCATCACCCTCGCATTTGATGAAGGCATTGTCGGGCTGGTAGGGCGCCTTGCAGAGCCGATAAACCTTGCCGATGCGCAAAAACACCCAAGTTTTAAATATGTTCCCGCTGTAAAAGAGGAGCGTTTCCGCGCGTTTCTCGGGGTTCCTATTATTCAGCGACGCCAATTGTTGGGCGTGCTGGTGGTTCAACAGCGTGAACATCGTCAATTCGATGAAAGCGAGGAGTCCTTCCTCGTCACACTCGCCACTCAAATGGCCGCCATTCTTTCTCAATCACAGTTAGCCGCGTTGTTTGGCCAATATCGTCAGACACGAATTCGGGCATTACCTGCATCGCCAGGGGTGGCGATTGCCGAAGGTTGGATGGACTCGACGCTCCCATTAATGGAGCAGGTATCTGAAGCGTCAACGCTTGATACCATACTTGAGCGTGAGCGCCTGACCGCTGCCCTTGAAGAGGCTTCCAATGAATTTCGTCGCTACAGCAAACGCTTTGCGGCGGGAGCGCAGAAAGAAACGGCAGCAATTTTTGACCTCTATTCACACCTGTTAACCGATGCCCGCCTTCGCCGTGAATTGTTCGACGAAGTCGATAAAGGCTCGGTTGCAGAATGGGCGGTTAAAAAAGTCATCGAAAAGTTTGCGGAACAGTTCGCAAGTTTAAGTGACAGCTACCTGAAAGAACGAGCGGGCGATTTGCGCACGCTGGGTCAGCGTTTGTTATTCCATCTCGATGACACCATTCAAAGTCCCAATACCTGGCCTGAACGTTTTGTATTGGTGGCGGATGAGTTATCCGCAACGACACTTGCCGAACTTCCGCAAAATCGCCTTGTTGGGGTGGTGGTGCGCGATGGTGCGGCAAACTCCCATGCTGCAATTATGGTGCGGGCGCTCGGCATTCCAACCGTTATGGGCGCTGATATTCAGCCTTCAGTGCTGCATCGCCGCACATTGGTTGTCGATGGTTATCGTGGTGAATTGCTCGTTGACCCGGAAACGGTGTTGTTGCAGGAATACCAGCGTCTCATCACCGAAGAGAACGAACTGACTCGTCTGGTTGAAGACGACGTTGATAGCCCTGCCGCGCTGAAAAGCGGCGAGCGCGTCCAGGTCATGCTGAATGCGGGTCTTAGCCCGGAGCATGAGCAGCAACTTGGCGGCCGTATCGATGGAATTGGTCTGTATCGCACCGAAATTCCCTTTATGCTGCAAAGTGGTTTTCCTTCAGAAGAAGAACAGGTTGCCCAATATCAGGGCATGTTGCAGATGTTTAACGAAAAACCGGTCACGCTGCGAACGCTTGATGTCGGTGCCGATAAACAATTGCCGTACATGCCTATCAGTGAAGAAAACCCGTGTCTGGGCTGGCGAGGCATTCGCATCACGCTGGACCAACCGGAGATTTTCCTGGTGCAAGTGCGTGCCATGCTGCGTGCCAATGCTGCGACCGGCAACCTGAGCATTCTTCTGCCGATGATCACCAGCATTGACGAGATTGATGAAGCGCGTCGCTTGATTGACCGTGCGGGGCGTGAAGTGGAAGAGGTGCTCGGTTATGAACTGCCTAAACCGCGTATTGGAGTGATGGTTGAAGTTCCTTCCATGGTCTTTATGCTGGGGCATCTTGCCAGCCGCGTTGATTTCATCTCGGTTGGCACCAATGACCTTACGCAATATTTGCTGGCAGTTGATCGTAATAACACTCGCGTGGCAAGCCTGTACGATTCTCTGCATCCGGCAATGCTACGAGCGTTGAACCATATTGCCAAAGAAGCGGAACGTAACGGGATCGATCTTTGTTTATGTGGCGAAATGGCAGGTGACCCAATGTGTGTGGCACTGCTGGTTGGCATGGGCTATCGCCATTTATCGATGAACGGCCGTTCGGTGGCTCGCGTCAAATATCTGTTGCGCCACATTAGCCTCGAAGAAGCACAACTTCTCGCCCAGCGCAGCCTTGAGGCGCAGCTTGCGACAGAAGTGCGCCATCAGGTCGCGTCCTTCATGGAACGTAGAGGGATGGGTGGGTTAATTCGCGGCGGGCGCTAGGTACCTGGCCCATCAGGCATTACACATCTTTTACAAGATCCTCGACTTAACCCTTGAGCCCTTTGTGCTATGATCCGCTCCCTTCGGAGCGCATCTGCACAGATGCGTACTTGCAACCCATCGTCTATTTTCGATGGGGTAACAATGGTTTGTGGTGACAGATGAATAGTGGCTATCTGCATTTCCCTGAATTTGACCCGGTGATTTTCTCCATCGGGCCAGTCTCTTTGCACTGGTATGGTGTGATGTACCTGGTCGGCTTCGTGTTCGCCATGTGGCTTGCAGGTCGTCGTGCTAATAAGCCAGGCAGTGGCTGGACGAAAAACGAAGTCGAAAACCTGCTGTATGCGGGCTTCCTTGGGGTATTCCTCGGTGGGCGTCTTGGTTATGTCTTCTTCTACAATCTGCCATCTTTCCTGGCCGATCCACTCTACCTGTTTAAAGTGTGGGACGGCGGCATGTCCTTCCACGGCGGCCTGGTCGGTGTCATCTGCGTAATGATATGGTTTGCGCGCCGAACCCATCGCTCCTTCTTCCAGGTTTCTGATTTCATAGCGCCACTGATTCCATTTGGCCTGGGCGCGGGTCGCCTTGGTAACTTTATCAATGGCGAGCTGTGGGGTCGTGTTGACCCGAACTTCCAGTGGGCGATGCTGTTCCCTGGTTCCCGCAGCGAAGATATCGGTCTGCTGGCGACTCACCCTGAATGGCAGTCGCTCTTTAACACCTACGGTGTTTTGCCGCGCCACCCATCTCAGTTGTATGAAATGGTTCTGGAAGGCATCGTGCTGTTCATCATTCTGAATCTGTTTATCCGTAAACCACGTCCGATGGGGTCTGTATCTGGCCTGTTCCTGATTGGTTACGGTGCGTTCCGTATCATCGTCGAATTCTTCCGCCAGCCAGATGCGCAGTTTACCGGTGAGTGGGTGCAGTACATCAGCATGGGGCAAATCCTTTCGATTCCGATGATTGTCGCTGGTGTGGCAATGATGGTTTGGGCATATCGCCGTCGCCCCCAGCAACAGCTTTCGTGAGGAAACATGAAACAGTATCTTGATTTGATGAAACATGTGCTGGAAAACGGCACGCCAAAAGATGACCGTACCGGTACCGGCACATTGTCGATTTTCGGTCATCAGATGCGCTTCAATCTGCAAGATGGCTTCCCACTGGTTACCACTAAGCGTTGCCATTTACGTTCCATCATTCATGAGCTGCTGTGGTTCCTGAAAGGTGAGACTAACGTTGCTTATCTGCATGAAAATAATGTCTCCATCTGGGACGAATGGGCGGATGAAAACGGCGATTTGGGGCCTGTGTACGGTAAACAGTGGCGCTCATGGGCAACACCTGATGGCCGCTATATTGATCAGCTGACCACCGTAATTAACCAACTGAAAAACGATCCCGACTCACGCCGTATTATTGTTTCGGCGTGGAACGTGGGTGAGCTGGATAAAATGGCATTGGCTCCTTGCCATGCGTTTTTCCAGTTCTACGTAGCGGATGGCAAGCTTTCCTGCCAGCTTTATCAGCGTTCATGCGATATCTTCCTCGGCCTACCGTTTAATATCGCCAGCTACGCTTTACTGGTGCATATGATGGCGCAGCAATGCGAGCTGGAAGTGGGTGATTTTGTCTGGACAGGTGGTGATACTCACTTGTATAGCAATCACCTTGAGCAGACTCGTTTGCAATTAACTCGTGAGCCACGCGCATTGCCGAAGCTAGTAATCAAGCGCAAACCAGAATCACTGTTTGATTATCGTTTCGAAGATTTTGAAATTGAGGGTTACGATCCTCATCCGGCAATCAAAGCTCCAGTCGCTATCTAACGGTTAATAACCTGCCATAACCGGTGCCCTATGTGCGCCGGTTTTTTTTTCCTCAATTTCGGCTTTACGAGCCTGTTTCCAGTAGTTCTGCAATTCTACGCAACAATAAAACTTCCCTTCGAGAAGCCTCGAGAAACGAGTTATTGCTGCTGGCGCGTAATTTCGCAGCTGGCACACTCCCACCATGAAAACAAAACAGTCTGGCTTCAGCCTGATAGAAATGATGGTAGTCATTGTCATTGTCGCAATGCTCAGTGCTGGCGGCGTCTACGGCTGGCAACAATGGCAGCAACAGCAGCGCTTGCGGATAACCACTCAGCAGATTCGACATTTACTTGAACAGTTACGCAGCGATGCAAACTGGAACAATCGCGACCATTTGCTTGCGGTGAAGCGCTCAGGAAAATCGTGGTGTCTGGCAAGCAAACTCAATGCAGGGAGTATCTGTAACGCAAGTCAACGCTGGTCATTGCTACAACCATTTGCTGATGTCGATATTGCAGATACCACGCCGGGGATGGGGTTTTACGGGCTTAGGGACACAGCGTGGCCGGGTCATATCACGTTACAAAGCTCTGCCGGAAAGTGGCGAGTTATTCTTTCAACGCAGGGAAGAATTCGCGTCTGCGAAGTTAAAGGGAACAACAAATGCAGCTAAACCAACAGGGCTTCACAATACTTGAAACGCTTATTGCCATGGCCTTGAGCAGTCTTGTTTTGCTTGGGGCCGGGAGGCTATTTCCAGTGCTCCAGCAGGCGGTATTACTACAGTATCAGAAAGAGACACTGCAAGAATCGCTCTGGCAACTGGCATTTAGTGTAGGCAAACAGCTTCAACGCGCGGGCTATTGTCATGGAAGTTGCCAGGGTGAGGGGCTGGTTATACGTAAAGAGGGCGAGTGTGTCTTGTTGCAATGGGACAATAACAGCAACGGACGCTGGGAACCGTCTGGCCATAATGAAACTGAATTAACCGGTTTTAGACTTAATGGTAACAACCTCGAAGCTTTGCGCGGTGCTTCCAGTTGTGAAGGCAGTGGTTGGGAAAAAATCTCCGATCCCGCATCAATGATGATACAAAAATTCTCTGTAACCCGACTGGCTCGCCACTCACTGCCACCGTTGCTAGCTATCGAGCTGGTTGCCGCTTTTAAAAAAGAGCAAATCCCTGTGTCTTTGCGCCATATCGTTGTCGGTTATAACCTGTGAATGGGCAATCAGAGAAAGGTAACGCTACCCTGGGCTTTGTGCTGCTGTTGTTTGCCTTAGGAATATTAATGCTAAGCGGGTTGCAGCAGCAGCTAAATCAACAGCGCTACCTGGTTGCAAGCGAAATAGGGTTTCTTAAACAATATGCTGCCGCTGTGTCAGCACAGGCCTGGGGTAGTCAGCTATCCTGGACGTCGACACCAACCTGGGAGTGCCAGCACCAGTCACACCAGGGCTGGAATGCTTGCATACTAACTGTGGGGAAAAATGAATTTCTGATGGCGGCTTACGGGAATTTTCCGGGGCAACAATCACCAGTAACTCTTTGGCTGTGGGGTTCGTTGGAGAACTCACGTTGGATATCAACTCCCCATGGTTGGCTCGACTTTTGCCCTTTAACGGATGCTTCCCGATGCCAGTTACCCCAATGAAATCAAGACAGCGCGGCTTTAGTCTGATTGAAGTGCTGTGTGCTATGGCGCTGTTTTCGGTCGTTATGCTGGCATTAATGGGCTACCACCGTGTTCTCCAGCAGGGTTTTCAGTCGCAATGGCAATTCCGCCAGCTCTGGCGCTTAGCTGTAGAAATGGGGGAACCTGAATCGCCTCTGCCCACAAATGAATGGAGAGTCAGCCAGCAGCAGACATCGACGGCAGGATGTGTCAGCATCAATGTTATTATTACCAGCCCTGTCGGGCGTACCGGGCAGTTGTCGCGGTTGCATTGCTCGCAGAAAGAGAAAAGTCAGGAGTAGCGTTTCTATGTTGCGTGTTTACCATTCCAATCGACTGGATGTGCTGGAAGCAATTATGGAGTTTATTGTGGAAAGGCAACCGCTGCCTGACCCTTTTGAACCCGAGGTTGTCCTGGTGCAAAGTACCGGTATGGCGCAATGGCTGCAAATGACGCTGGCCCATAAATTTGGTATCGCGGCTAACATCAGTTTCCCACTTCCGGCGAGCTTTATCTGGGACATGTTTGTGCGCGTACTGCCAAATATTCCTGAGCAAAGTGCTTTCAACAAGCAAAGCATGAGCTGGAAGTTAATGACGCTCATCCCGACGATGCTGGATCAGCCTGAATTCGCTTTGTTAAACCAATATCTGGCAGAAGATGAAAATGGCCGAAAACTCTCTCAGTTAGCCTCAAGAATTGCAGACCTTTATGACCAATACCTGGTTTACCGCCCAGGTTGGTTAAGCCAGTGGGAGAAAGGCGAACTGGTTGATAACGTGGGCGAGGCCCAGTTATGGCAGGCTCCGCTGTGGGCTGCTTTGGTTCGCCACACGCAAGAGCTTCGGCAACCTGAATGGCACCGTGCAAACCTGTACCAACGTTTTATTAACGCTCTGGAATCAAGTAACGAATGCCCGCAAGGTTTGCCTGCCCGAGTCTTTATTTGTGGTATTTCAGCCCTGCCTCCGGTTTATCTTCAGGCATTACAAGCACTGGGTAAGCATATTGACGTGCATTTGCTGTTTACTAACCCGTGCCGCTACTACTGGGGTGATATTAAAGACCCTGCTTATCTTGCGCGCTTAATTAGCCGCCGGCGTCGTAGCCATGGGCATCAAGGTATTACTCTTCCGTTGTTTAAAGATAGCGACACGGCGTCTTCATTGTTTAATGAAGACGGTGAGCAAGATATTGGCAACCCGTTGCTGGCCTCGTGGGGAAAATTAGGACGCGATTACACGTTCATGCTTGCTGAGATGCAACGCTTTGAAGAAATTGATGTTTTCGTTGATATCGAACCAGACTGTTTATTGCGCAGTTTGCAGTACGATTTACTTGAGCTGCAAAACAATGCGGTGACAGGTTTGACGCAGGAAGAGTTCGAGCATAGCCACAGCAAAAGAATCCTTTCACTGGATGATAATTCCGTCGCTTTCCATCAATGCCATAGCCCTCAACGTGAAGTCGAAGTGTTGCACGACCAGTTGCTGGCGATGCTTGATGCTGACCCAACCCTTACCCCGCGCGATATCATCGTGATGGTGGCGGATATTGACAGCTACAGTCCGTTTATCCAGGCGGTATTTGGCAATGCAGTAGCGGAGCGTCGGTTACCATTTGCGATTTCCGATCGCCGGGCAAGACAAGCGCACCCGGCCCTACAGGCATTTATCTCCCTGCTTTCACTTCCTGATAGCCGTTTTGCTGCGCAGGATGTTTTGGCTTTGCTTGAAGTTCCCGCACTGGCTGCTCGCTTCTCAATCAATGAAGAAGGGCTACGCTACTTGCGCCAGTGGGTGAATGAATCCGGAATTCGTTGGGGTATTGATGACGACAATGTCCGTGAATGGGATCTCCCGGCAACCGGGCAACATACCTGGCGCTTTGGTTTAACGCGCATGCTGTTAGGTTATGCAATGGATAGCCAGGCGGGTGAATGGCAGTCAGTTCTTCCATACGATGAATCAAACGGTTTAATTGCCGAACTGGTTGGGCAATTGGCAGATCTGTTAATGCAGCTCAATAAATGGCGGTATGAGCTTACCGTTGCGCGTCCGCTGGCTGAGTGGACTTCCGTTTGCCGTGACATGCTAGCCAGCTTCTTCCTGCCTGATATCGAAACTGAAGGCGCACTGGCGCTGATTGAGCAGCAGTGGCAAGAAATCATTAAATACGGTCTGGAGTCGTGTTATCAGGAAAATGTTTCCCTGATGCTGTTACGTGATGAACTGGCACAGCGCCTCGACCAGGAGCGCATCAGTCAGCGATTCCTGGCAGGGCCGATAAACTTCTGCACCTTAATGCCCATGCGTTCTATCCCGTTCAAAGTGGTTTGTTTGCTGGGGATGAATGATGGCGTTTATCCACGCACGCTGGCTCCGCTCGGGTTTGATCTTATGAGCCAGAAGCCGCAGCGCGGCGACCGTAGCCGCCGTGACGATGACCGTTACTTGTTCCTCGAGGCGCTCAACTCCGCGCAAGCGCGTTTCTATATCAGCTATATCGGGCGTTCCATTCAGGACAACAGCCAGCGTTACCCTTCAGTGCTGGTAGATGAGTTATTAGATTACATCTCCCAAAGCCATTGCCTGGCGCAGGACACAGAACAAACCTGCGACGAAAGCAGCGAGCGTGTAAAAAGGCATCTGGTGCAACTGCATCACCGCACTCCATTTGAAGCCGGGAATTTTGTCTCTGGCGCATCTGTGCAAAGTTATGCCTATGAATGGCTACCTGCCGCAAGCGAGCAAGGCCAAGCACAAACCCCGTTTATTCAGCCACTTGAAGACAAAACACATGACGTTATCACGTTGGATCAATTGCAACGTTTCTGGCGCCATCCTGTCCGCGCTTTTTTCCAGATGCGTCTGGGCATTAACTTCCGTCTTGAAGAAACCGAACTGCCTGATGCGGAACCTTTCACCTTAGATAGCCTTGAACGTTTCCAGATGAACCAGGAATTGCTCAATACGCTAGTTCAGGAAGGCGACACGCAGCTGCTATTCAGCCGCTATCGGGCTGCGGGGATATTACCGTTTGGCGCATTCGGTGAAATTTTATGGGAAACCCAGTTAACAGAAATGGAAGAACTGGCGCAAAAAGTGAGAGCCGAGCGACAAAATGGCACCAGCCAGGAAGTCTCGCTCCAGATAGACGGAACAAGTCTGGAAGGTTGGTTGTCGGATGTGCAGGCCGATGGTTTGCTGCGCTGGCGACCGTCGATCCTCAATTCGGCGCATGGATTACAACTGTGGATTGAGCATGTTGTGTGGTGTGCAATGGGAGGAGAAGGAGAAAGTCGTCTGTATGGGCGCGATTCTACTGAGTGGAAATTCCCGCCGATGGATATTGAACAGGCGAAAAGCTATCTCCAGCAACTTATTGATGGTTATCGGAAAGGATTGGTACAGCCATTGCTATTGCTTCCAATAAGTGGAGGGGCATGGATAAAAGCTTGTTACGAACCCGCGAATGATGCCATTTTATGGGATGAGCAAACGCAACAGAAAGCCAAAAGTAAGCTGTTGGCGGCCTGGGAAGGGAATCAGCGAGTCGACGGGGAAGGCGCCGACATGTGGCTGCAACGCCTGTATCGAACGCTCGAGCCTGACTACTACGACGCGATAATCAGTGAAGCCGAGCGCTATTTACTGCCCCTGTTTCGCTTCAATAAAGCTTAAAAGAATTGTATAAAAATTGCACAATCCGGCAGGTTCATCTATTATGCGCAGCTTGCTCAGGGTTGGCGAAAAAAGAAACAACGACAATGACAGATTGTTTTAAAAGTTGTTAATGATGAGTAAGTTAGTGAATGAGGTTCGTTAATGCCTAAATGCAGCACTTGGTTAAAACCGCTTTTCTTGTTAGTCGCTCTTTGGGCACCATTAAGTCAGGCAGATACGGGTTGGCAGCCTATCCAGGAAACAATCCGTAAAAGCGAAAAAGACAATCGCCAGTACCAGGCAGTACGCCTTGATAATGGTATGACGGTTCTGCTGGTTTCTGACCCGCAAGCTGTTAAGTCATTGTCTGCATTGGTTGTTCCAGTGGGATCGTTAGAGGATCCGAACGACCATCTCGGCCTTGCTCACTATCTTGAACACATGACACTGATGGGTTCTAAAAAGTATCCAGAGCCTGACAGCCTGTCGGAGTTTCTCAAAAAGCACGGTGGCAGCCACAATGCCAGCACTGCAACCTACCGCACTGCGTTTTACCTCGAAGTGGAAAACGATGCGCTGGAAGGGGCGGTAGATCGCTTGTCGGATGCTATCGCTGAGCCGAACCTTGCGCCTGAGTACGCTGAACGTGAACGTAATGCGGTCAACGCAGAGCTGACGCTGGCGCGTGCTCGTGACGGTATGCGCATGGCGCAAGTCAGTGCCGAAACCATCAACCCAGCTCACCCTGGTTCACGTTTTTCTGGCGGCAATCTGGAAACACTGCGTGACAAACCGGGCAGCAAACTGCTGGATGCGCTGGTGGCTTTCCGCGATAAATACTATTCCGCAAACTTGATGAAAGCGGTTATCTACAGTAATAAACCATTGCCTGAACTGGCAAAAATTGCGGTAGAAACCTACGGCCGGGTGCCCAATAAAAACATTGAACGTCCGGTGATTGATGTACCAGTAGTGACCGATGCGCAAAAAGGCATTGTGATTCACTACGTGCCAGCATTACCGCGCAAGGTCGTGCGTGTTGAATTCCGCATCGACAACAATAGCGATAAATTCCGCAGTAAAACGGATGAGTTAATTGGCTATTTGATTGGTAATCGCAGCAATAATACTCTTTCAGATTGGCTGCAAAAACAGGGTCTTGCTGACAGCATTCGCGCTGATTCCGATCCGTTAGTCAACGGTAATAGCGGCGTATTTGCTATTTCGGTGTCGTTAACAGACAAAGGCCTTGCACAGCGTGATGAAGTGGTTGCGGCAATCTTCAGTTACTTGAATAAGCTGCGCGAAAATGGCGTTGATAAAAGCTATTTCGATGAGCTTGCCCATGTTCTGGATCTCGATTTCCGTTACCCATCAATTACACGCGATATGGATTATGTCGAATGGCTGGCAGACACCATGTTACGTGTACCGGTCGAACATACGCTGGATGCGGTTAATATCGCGGATCAATACGATCCCGCGGCGATTAAATCTCGGCTAGATATGATGACGCCGCAGAACGCGCGAGTCTGGTATATCAGCCCGAAAGAACCGCACAACAAGACGGCATATTTTGTTGAGGCCCCTTATCAGGTCGACAAAATTACACCACAAGTCTTTGATGTCTGGAAGCAAAAAGCGGCGGCCATCAAGCTGGAATTGCCACAATTAAACCCGTACATTCCTGACAATTTTACGTTGGTTAAACCTGATAAAACTTACGCGCATCCTGAACTGTTGGTAAAAGAACCAGGGTTACGCGTGTTGTATATGCCAAGCCATTACTTCGCGAGCGAGCCTAAAGCTGACGTGACCATGGTGCTGCGTAATCCGCAAGCGATGGATAGTGCTAAAAACCAGGTGCTGTTTGCTCTCAATGATTATCTGGCTGGAATTGCGTTGGATGAATTAAGCAATCAGGCCTCAATCGGCGGAATTGGTTTCTCGACTAATGCTAATAGCGGGTTGATGGTTAACGCCAACGGTTACACACAACGTTTGCCGCAGCTTTTTGAAGCGTTATTAAAGGGCTACTTCTCTTACACGCCAACGCAAGAACAGTTGGATCAAGCGAAGTCCTGGTATGCCCAGATGATGGACTCGGCAGATAAAGGAAAGGCTTACGATCAGGCGATTATGCCGGTGCAAATGATCTCACAGGTGCCGTATTTCCAGCGTGAAACTCGTCGTGCTCTGTTGCCGGCGTTAACGTTGAAAGACGTGCTCGATTACCGCGATGGTTTAAAAACCAATGCTAAACCTGAGTTTTTAGTCCTCGGTAATATCACCCCACAGCAGGCTACAGACCTGGCGCATGGGGTGCAAAGCCTGCTCGGGACTAAAGGCAATGAATGGTGCCGCAACAAAGACGTGCTGGTGGATAAACAACATTTATCCATGTTTGAAAAAACCGGCAGCAGCACCGATTCCGCATTAGCAGCTGTATATGTGCCCAAAGGTTTCGATGAAACCGTGAGTACCGCTTACAGCTCAATGCTGGGGCAAATTATTCAACCGTGGTTCTACAACCAGTTGCGGACTCAGGAACAGTTAGGGTACGCGGTGTTCGCATTCCCGATGTCTGTGGGGCGCCAGTGGGGCATTGGTTTCTTGTTGCAAAGTAATGACAAGCAACCGGCCTATTTGTATGAACGATTCAAAGCGTTTTACCCAACAGCCGAGAAAAAGCTGCGTAGCATGAGCGTGGAAGATTTCGCGCAAATGCAGCTGGGAATGATCAGTGAAATTATGCAGGCTCCGCAGACCTTGTCCCAGGAAGCTTCGCAGCTGAGCAAAGATTTTGATCGTGGAAACATGGACTTTGATTCGCGTGATAAAGTAGTCGCCGAAATTAAAAAGCTGACTCCACAAAAACTGGCTGATTTCTTCCATCAGGCTGTTATCGAACAACAGGGAATGGCGGTACTGTCGCAAGTTTCTGGTAGCCACAATGGTAAAGCAGACTATGCCGCTCCGGATGGTTGGAAAACCTGGAAGGAGGTCAGCGCTCTGCAACAATCACTGCCGCTCGTAGATTCAAAGTGATAGCAGCTAAAATACCTGCAACTTGAAAGACAAAGGGTAAAAAATGACCGGAACCACGCAGCCTCTTGATCCCCTTAGCTTGCCTCTTACGGGGGAGCGGCTGATAGAAGCCTCTGCGGGGACCGGAAAGACCTTTACCATTGCGGCACTGTATTTACGCCTGTTGTTAGGCCTGGGAGGTAAACATGCTCATCCCAGGCCGCTTTCTGTCGAAGAGTTGCTGGTCGTAACCTTTACGCAGGCGGCGACGGAAGAGCTTCGTGGCCGCATTCGAGCCAATATCCATGAGCTACGCATCGCATGCGTACGCAATCGTACCGACAATCCTCTGTTCCAGAGTCTGCTGGCCGAAATTCCTGACCTGCATCAGGCGGCGCAGGTTCTGCGTCTGGCCGAACAGCAAATGGATGAAGCGGCGATATTCACCATTCACGGCTTCTGCCAAAGAATGCTGAGTCTGAATGCCTTTGAATCAGGCATGTTGTTTGAACAACAACTCATCGAAGATGAATCGCTGCTACGTCGCCATGCTTGTGCTGATTTCTGGCGCCGCCATTGTTATCCGTTGCCTAAACCTGTCGCCCAGGTGATGGCAGAAGAGTGGGCTGGCCCGGAAGAACTGCTCAGAGATATCAATAGCTGGCTGCAAGGTGAACAACCCATTCTGAAACAGCCTCCAGCCGATGATGAAACGCTGCTTGCTCGTCATCAAAAAATCATTAATGCCATTGAAGATGTAAAAGCACAATGGCGAGACTGTGCGGATGACATCGCGCAGATCCTGAGTGTGGCGAAGATTGACCGCCGCAGCTATAGCAGTAAAAACTTACCGAACTGGCTGAATATTGTTGGTGTGTGGGCGCAGACAGAAACCACGACCTATAAATTACCCGATCAGCTGGAGCGTTTTTCTCAGTCGATGCTTGATGAGAAAACCAAAGAAGGCCAACCGCCGCAGCATCCTGTTTTCCGGGCGATTAACGATCTGCTGGGCGAACCGCTGACCCTGCGTGATTTAGTCATTGCCCGCGCGATGGCTGAAATCCGCTACACCGTGCAGCAGGAAAAACGCCGCCGTGGCGAACTCGGGTTTGACGATATGTTAACCCGCCTTGATGAAGCGTTGCATAAACCCGGTGGAGATGCGCTGGCAGCGGCGATCCGTAGCCGTTTCCCTGCGGCAATGATTGATGAGTTTCAGGATACCGACCCGCAGCAATATCGTATTTTTAGACGCTTGTATATTAATCAGCCTGATACTGCATTGTTGCTTATCGGTGACCCAAAACAGGCGATTTACGCTTTCCGTGGCGCGGATATTTTTACCTACATGAAAGCCCGGCATGAGGTAAGCGCCCACTACACGCTGGACACCAACTGGCGCTCATCACCGGGGATGATAAACAGCGTAAATACCCTGTTCCAGCAGTTGGATAACCCCTTCTTATTCGCGCAAATTCCATTCTTAGCGGTGAAAGCCGCCCAGAAGAACAATGGCTTACGTTTTACCCTGAAAGGGAAAAACCAGGCGGCGATGTCGTTCTGGGCGCAATCGGGTGATGGCTGCGGTGTGAGTGATTACCAACAAACTATGGCCATGCAGTGCGCACAACAAATTCGGGAATGGTTGAGTGCCGGGCAGCGTGGCGAAGCATTGCTGTGGAAAGGCGAAGAGTCACGCCCGGTACAGTCGTCTGACATCACCATTCTGGTTCGTAGTCGCGGCGAAGCATCGATTGTGCGTGAAGCATTGAGCGCCCTGAATATCCCTTCGGTTTATCTTTCAAACCGCGACTCAGTATTCGCAACGCCAGAATCTCGAGAGATTCTGTGGATTTTGCAGGCGGTACTGGCCCCAGAAATAGAAACGGCGCTGCGCAGCGCCGTCGCCACTAGCATGTTGGGGCTGGATGCCCGAATGATAGAAGCGCTGAACAATGACGAAAATGCCTGGGACTGCCTGGTTGAAGAGTTTTCCGAGTATCGGCAAATTTGGTTACGCCGAGGCGTGATGCCGATGTTACGAGCGCTTATCGCACGACGTCAGGTTGCAGAAAACTTGCTGGCAACCCCGGGTGGCGAGCGGCGTCTGACCGATATTTTGCATATCAGCGAGCTGTTGCAAGAAGAAGCCGCGCAAACTGACAGTGAACATGCGCTGGTGCGCTGGCTGGCTCAGCAGGTTACGGAACCTGACAGTAACGCCTATAGCCAACAACTGCGTCTCGAAAGCGACCGACACCTGGTTCAGGTGGTCACTATCCATAAATCAAAAGGGCTGGAATACCCGCTGGTTTGGTTGCCATTCATCGCCAATTATCGGGCGCAAAACAGCGGCCTGTACCATGACCGTTCCACGTTTTCACCTTTGCTGGATTTAAGTGATGACGCGGAAAGCCTGAGTCTGGCAGAAGAAGAGCGCCTGGCGGAAGACTTACGCCTGTTGTACGTCGCGTTGACACGCTCAATCTGGCATTGCAGTCTCGGCGTCGCACCGTTGTTTAAAGGTAATCGCGCTAAAAAAGGGAACAGCGATTCGCACCTCGGGGCGTTGGGTTATCTTTTACAAAAAGGCGAAGCGAAAGATGCTGCGGGATTACAAGTTTGCTTGCAGGAACTGGCGAGCGAGTCGATTAGCGTCGAAGATCCTAAGTCAGATGATTACACTCCGTGGCAGCCAGTGAGTGAAGCGTTGCCCGAACTTAGCGCACGCATCATGACAAGGCAGGTGGTTGATAACTGGCGAGTCACCAGTTATTCAGGTTTACAGCAGCATGGTAGCAGCCAGGCTCTGGATTTATTGCCGCGCCTGGATGTCGATGCCGCAGGTGCTGCGCCGACTCAAAGTGAGCCATTACTTACTCCGCACACCTTTCCACGTGGGGCAGGGCCGGGCACATTTTTGCATAGCTTGTTCGAAGGCATTGATTTTACTCAGCCAATAGATGAAGCGTGGATTGCAAAGCAGTTAAGCGAGCAAGGTTTTGGTGAGCAGTGGCAGCCGATTGTCACCGAGTGGTTGCACACTATTTTGCAGGCACCGTTGAATGACGCGGGCGTGTCGCTTAGCCAGTTAACTCCGCAAGACAGGCAGGTCGAAATGGAGTTCTATTTGCCGATAAAGAGTGATTTGCAGGCAGCACATTTAGATGCCCTCGTGCGGGAATATGACCCGTTATCAAAAGGTTGTCCGCCGTTAAACTTCAAGCAAGTGCGTGGCATGCTGAAAGGGTTTATTGACCTGGTGTTCCGCTGGAAGGGGCGCTACTACCTGCTGGATTACAAATCGAACTGGCTGGGCGAAGACAGCAGCGCTTACACCGGGGAAGCGATGGCGGCGGCGATGCAATCTCATCGGTATGATCTGCAATATCAACTGTATACGCTGGCTTTGCACCGTTATTTACGGCACAGAATTCCTGATTATGACTACCAGACTCACTTCGGCGGCGTTATCTACCTCTTCTTACGTGGCATCGAAAGTAACGGCTCCTCACAAGGAATATATTCAACGTGCCCGGATGAGCAACTGATTGCGAAGATGGACGCACTATTCGCGGCGCAAAAGGACGAGGTGACGCCATGAAAATGTCTGAGCTTTTACAGCAGGCGGTGGAGCAAAAGTTATTGCGTGCGCTGGATGCACAGTTTGCCATGATGATTGCCAGTGATGATCAGCCCGCGGTGATGCTCGCGGCGGCATTGGTCAGCCACGATGCGGGTGAAGGGCATGTCTGCATTCCGCTTTCACGTTTAGTCCCGGAGTTCTTTTTTTCCGGGCGTCAGCCAGATTTAGTGGCACAACTTTTTGCGCTTGCCGACCTGAAAAGCGGCTGGCGCGAGACATTGCTGGCTTCCAATGCGGTGAGTGAATACGAAGGGGCGACCCCGCTAAAGCTGATTAGCGAGCGTTTATATCTCAACCGAATGTGGCAAAACGAGCAGTCCATTGCGCAGTTTTTTGTGCAGGAAAATCGGCCCATTGCGCTTAATGAATCGCAGGTCATTAACGTACTCAATCAGCTTTTTGAGCCGCTGCCCGAGACTGACTGGCAAAAAGTGGCCGCAGCCGTGGCATTAACCCGTCGTATATCGGTGATTTCAGGTGGGCCGGGTACCGGTAAAACCACCACGGTGGCGAAATTACTCGCCGCGTTAGTCCAGCTTTCGGATGCCCCGTCTTTGCGGATTCAACTCGCCGCGCCGACGGGGAAAGCCGCAGCCCGCTTGACGGAATCATTGGGTTCGGCGTTGCGCCGCTTGCCGTTAGATGAAGCGCAAAAAGCCTCATTACCCAACGATGCCTGCACATTGCACCGTTTGTTAGGTGCGCAACCGAACAGCCAACGCTTGCGCTACCACGCCGGAAATCCTTTGCACCTTGATGTGCTGGTGGTGGATGAAGCCTCGATGGTGGATTTGCCGATGATGGCAAAACTGATCAATGCGATGCCTCCTCATGCGCGAGTGATTTTCTTAGGCGACCGCGACCAGTTGGCGTCGGTTGAAGCAGGGGCCGTGCTCGGGGATATTTGCCACTATGTTACGCATGGATATTCATCTGAGCGTGCAGCAGAGCTGAGTCTACTCACCGGTTATACGCTTCCTGCTGGAGAAGGTAACGGTGCGAGCGCGTTGCGTGATGGTTTGTGTTTACTGCAAAAAAGCTACCGCTTTGACAGTAAATCCGGCATCGGGCAACTGGCATTTGCGGTCAATGCCAGCGATGTTAAGCGCGTCAAAACCGTATTTAGCGAAGGTTTTAGCGATATTTCTAAACAACCACTGCGTGAAACGGCGGACTACGCCACGATGATTGACGATGCGGTGGAAGGGTATCGACCATACCTGGACTTGATTCGCAATCAGGCAGAGCCCGCTTCTATTCTTGAAGCTTTTGGGCGTTATCAAATGCTCTGTGCTTTGCGTGAAGGCCCGTTTGGCGTCAGCGGTTTGAATAGCCGCATCGAGCTGGCACTGATTCAAAAACGGTTAATTGAGCGGCCAAATCAGGCGACATCGCGCTGGTATAACGGCAGGCCGATTATGGTTTCTCGTAATGACAGTTCGTTGGGGCTGTTTAACGGGGATATTGGTATTGCGCTGGATAGAGGCGAGGGGTTAAGGGTCTGGTTCCCGATGCCGGATGGCACCATTAAATCCGTACAGCCAAGTCGTTTACCGGGCCACGATACGGCATACGCCATGACGGTGCATAAATCGCAGGGTTCTGAATTTGAACATGCCGCGCTGGTGCTGCCAAACCAGTACACCGCTGTGGTGACGCGTGAACTGGTGTATACGGCGATTACCCGCGCTCGAAATAAGCTGTCGCTGTATGCCGATGATCGGGTGTTAGAAAAGGCAATTGTGACCAGGACTGAACGGCGTAGCGGGTTGATGGAGAGTTTTAGCTAGCCCAGAAGGGCTAGCTTTTTAATTATGCTAAATCTGCCATCAACACTTTTGAACGGCGCTGATAGTTGTACATCTCTTTTTTGCTTTCCGGCAGCAGTTCGACATCCACCGGCATAAACCCGCGTTCCTGGAACCAGTGAATACTGCGGGTTGTCAGCACGAACAACTTGCTTAACCCCATTTGCCGCGCTTGCGTGGCAATGCGTTGCAGCAATACTTCACCGCGTGATGAACTGCGGTAATCCGGATGAACCGCAACACACGCCATTTCACCAATCCCTTCCTCCTGGAATGGATAAAGCGCCGCGCAAGCGATAGTCAGGTTATCGCGTTGGATGATGGTGAACTTGTCGATCTCCATTTCCAGTTGTTCACGCGAGCGGCGCACCAGAATCCCTTGCTGCTCCAGCGGGCGAATCAGCTCCAGAATGCCGCCGATATCGTTAATAGTGGCGCGGCGAATTTGCTCCGCACTTTCCATCACGATTTGTGTCCCGATACCGTCGCGTGAGAAGAGTTCTTGCAACAGCGCCCCGTCTTCCTGATAGCTAATTAAGTGGCTGCGGCGCACGCCGCTGCGGCAGGCTTTCACCGCGCCACGCAGAAAACGCACGGTGCCAGAGTGGTAATCACCCGCTTCTTCCAGCTCTTCAATACGTTTTTGCGCATCGTTGGGGAACAGTTCTGAAACGATATTGCCGTTGTCATCGATAACGCCCTGAGAAGAACAGAAGCCGATCATTTTCTCGGCTTTCAGTTTGACCGCCAACTGCGTGGCAATCTCTTCAGACGTGAGGTTGAAGCTTTCGCCAGTGACAGAAACCGCCACCGGGCCCATCAATACAATTGCACCGTTATCAAGCTGACGATGAATGGCTTCTTCGTCGATGCGACGCACGCGCCCGCTGTGGCAATAATCCACGCCATCATCCACGCCAAGAGGCTGAGCAATAATAAAATTACCGCTAACGACATTGATGTGTGCACCTTGCAACGGCGTGTTGCCGAGGCTCATGGACAAACGCGCAGTGATATCCAACTGCAACAAACCGGCGGCCTGTTTGACCAGTTCCAGCGTTTTGGCATCGGTGACGCGCGTGTGTTTATGATAGATAGGCTCATGATTATGCGAAGCCAGATTAGTATCAATCTGTGGACGCGCGCCGTAGACCACCACCAGACGAATTCCCAGGCTGTGCAACAGCCCAATATCGTTAACGATACTGGAAAAGTTCTCGTGTTCAATGGCTTCGCCGCCCAGCATAATGACAAACGTTTTTCCCCGATGGGCATTTATATAGGGGACAGTATGGCGGAATCCCTGTACCAGTTCGGTTCTACGTTCCTTCACCACGGCAAGCCCTCGATGCATGATTATTCGTAATTTCTGTATTTTTATTCTTTTATTGCCTCTGGCGCAAGCAGCAATTTCCTCAAAGCAGAAATTTCTGCATCCGTGCAGCCAGGTGCTTGATTGCGAATGTTTACCCTTTAAAGGGTGACAGCCCGAGCGTGTTTCGCTAAAGTTTTCGGCTCAAAAAATAAAATTGGTTATTTGTTTCACGGAAACACACCGCTCAGGAGAGCTATGTCAGATTCCCGTTCGTTAATTAGTCGTCGCCGCTTATTGCAGGGCGCAGGCGCTATGTGGCTACTGAGTGTCAGCCAGGTTGGCTTTGCTGCCTCAAGCCTGGTGGTTGCGGTGCGTGTGTGGCCCGCATCGTCATACACTCGTGTCACGCTGGAATCGAACAAGCAGCTTAAGTATAAGCAGTTTGCATTGAGCAACCCAGATCGCGTGGTTGTCGACATAGAAGGTGTGAATTTAAATTCAGTTTTGAAAGGAATTGGTGGCCAGATTCGCGGCGACGATCCTTTCATCAAGTCAGCACGTGTTGGGCAGTTTGATCCACAAACGGTGCGTATGGTTTTTGAACTCAAGCAGAATGTCACCCCGCATCTTTTTGCGCTGGCACCGGTTGCTGAATTTAAAGAACGCCTGGTAATGGATTTATATCCGGCCAATATGAACAGCGAGCAGGATCCTCTGTTGGCGCTGCTCGAAGATTACAATAACGGCAAGCTGGATAAAGATACTCCTCCGTCTCCGGAGCAAGGGCCGCAACCCGGCAAGGCAGGGCGTGACAGGCCAATTGTTATCATGCTCGATCCCGGCCACGGCGGGGAAGATCCCGGAGCCATTGGGCCGAACAAAACGCGTGAAAAAGACATCGTGCTCAAAATTGCGCGCCGCCTGAAAGCGTTGATTGATAAAGAAGCGAATATGAAAGCCTACATGACGCGCAACGAGGATGTGTTTATCCCGTTAAAAGTCAGGGTGGCAAAAGCGCAGAAGCAGCGTGCGGATCTTTTTGTTTCCATTCATGCGGATGCGTTTACGTCCGGAGCCGCTCGCGGATCGTCAGTATTTGCACTCTCAACCAAAGGTGCCACCAGTACGGCAGCAAAATTCCTTGCCCAAACGCAGAACGCCGCCGACTTAATTGGTGGGGTGAGTAAGAGTGGCGACAGATATCTCGACCATACGATGTTCGATATGGTGCAATCGCTGACGATTAACGACAGTCTTAAATTCGGTAAAGAAGTGCTGGCCAGATTAGGCAAAGTGAACAAGCTGCATAAAAACAGCGTCGATCAGGCTGGATTCGCCGTGCTGAAAGCCCCGGATATTCCATCCATTCTGGTCGAAACCGCGTTTCTGAGTAATGTTGAGGAAGAGCGCAAGCTGCGTACTGCGACATTCCAGCAGGAAGTGGCGGAATCAATTCTTGCAGGGATTAAGGCGTATTTTGCGGATAGCTCGCGATTAGCGCGGCGCGGCTAATACTTTGTCGGATGACGCTTACGCTTATCAGACCTACAACGGCATTTCGTAGGGGGATAAGCGTAAGCGTCATCCACCAAATAACCCAAATTTCAGATACAAAAAAAGCACTCCTGAGAGTGCTTTAAATGTTGGTTGCGGGGGCCAGATTTGAACTGACGACCTTCGGGTTATGAGCCCGACGAGCTACCAGGCTGCTCCACCCCGCGTCCGTAAACTTCTTTGTTACCCAAATGATTTTCATCATTGCGCGAATACTCAGCGACTTAGTTGGTTGCGGGGGCCAGATTTGAACTGACGACCTTCGGGTTATGAGCCCGACGAGCTACCAGGCTGCTCCACCCCGCGTCCGTATAACTATTTACTACTCACTACTAGTGATTTTCATCACCGCGCTAAACTCAGCGACTTTTTAATTGGTTGCGGGGGCCAGATTTGAACTGACGACCTTCGGGTTATGAGCCCGACGAGCTACCAGGCTGCTCCACCCCGCGTCCGTGGAAGCGCACTATACTCTGCTCGGCTTTTGATGCAACCCTTTTTTTAAAAAATACCCGATTTGTCTCATCTAACTGATAATAATTTAATTTAAGTACAAATAACGAACACATCTGGGCTGTGCGAGGCGCAACACGTTTAAATCTTGCAGCGTGTTTGCTATCTTCGCGTGGGATAAAGCGGCGTAACCGGGCGAGGAAGTAATGATAGGACGTTGGACGAAGTACATTGTAACTGGGGTAGTGGTTGCCATTCTGGCGGGCTGCTCCTCAAAACCGACAGATAAAGGTCAGCAATATAAAGACGGGAAGTTTACCCAGCCTTTTTCCCTCGTAAACCAACCGGATGCGGTGGGAGCACCAATAAACGGTGGTGACTTTGCTGAGCAAGTTAACCAGATTCGTTCTGCTTCTCCTCGCCTCTATAATAGCAAGAGCGATGTTTACGGTGCCGTTCAACAGTGGCTGCGTGCCGGTGGCGATACCAGCAAGCTGAGCCAGTACGGTCTTGATGCCTGGCAAATGGAAGGTGCTGACAACTACGGCAACGTGCAATTCACCGGCTACTACACGCCAGTTGTACAGGCGCGTTATACCCGCCAGGGCGAGTTCCAGTATCCAATCTACCGTATGCCACCAAAACGCGGTCGCCTGCCGTCCCGTGCGGAGATTTACCGGGGTGGGTTGAGCGACAGCTACATTATTGCTTACAGCAATTCCTTAATGGATAACTTCATTATGGATGTGCAGGGCAGCGGCTATATAGATTTCGGCGACGGGCAGCCATTAACCTTCTTCGGCTATTCGGGCAAAAATGGCCACGCTTACCGCAGTATCGGCAAAGTACTTATCGATCGTGGTGAAGTGAAGAAAGAAGATATGTCGATGCAGGCGATTCGCCATTGGGGTGAAACGCACAGCCAGGCTGAAGTGCAGGAGCTGCTCGAACAGAATCCGTCGTTCGTCTTCTTTAAACCTGCAAGCTTCGCGCCGGTGAAAGGGGCGAGTGCGGTGCCGTTAATTGGACGTGCGTCGGTTGCGTCTGATCGTTCAATTATTCCTGCGGGCACCACTATTCTTGCGGAAGTGCCGTTACTTGATAACAACGGTAAATTCAGTGGGCAATATGAATTACGCGTGATGGTGGCGCTGGATGTTGGCGGTGCGATTAAAGGTCAGCACTTTGATATTTACCAGGGCATCGGGGCTGACGCCGGGCATCGCGCAGGTTGGTACAACCATTATGGACGTGTTTGGGTGCTGAAAAATGCGCCGGGAACGACCAACAGCGTATTCACGGGTTAATCTTCCCGCGCACGGGCTGTATAATCAGCCCGTCATCTATATCTGCAATAACACCCGCAAAGATTTTCCGAGGATAACGTAATGTCTGTAGTTTTGACCGATGCCTGGCTGCAACGCTTTGGCGGCACGGCACGTTTGTATGGCCGTGATGCTCTGCAATTGTTTGCTGATGCGCATGTTTGCGTGATTGGCATTGGGGGCGTTGGCTCATGGGCCGCAGAGGCGTTGGCTCGTACCGGTATCGGCGCGATTACGCTTATCGACATGGATGATGTGTGTGTCACTAACACCAACCGCCAGATTCATGCTTTGCGGGACACTGTCGGCCAGGCCAAAACCGAAGTGATGGCTGCGCGCATTCGTGAAATTAACCCGGAATGCCGCGTCACGGTGGTGGATGATTTTATCACTGCTGAAAACACCGCCCAGTTGCTTAATCAGGGTTTTAGTTATGTGATTGACGCCATCGACAGCGTGCGCCCTAAAGCCGCACTGATCGCGTATTGCCGTCGTTATAAGATCCCATTAGTGACAACCGGTGGGGCGGGCGGGCAGATCGATCCTACGCAAATTCAGGTTTCCGATCTGGCGAAAACGATTCAGGATCCGCTGGCGGCAAAACTGCGTGAAAGATTAAAAAGCGATTTTGGCGTGGTGAAGAACAGTAAAGGCAAGCTGGGGATCGATTGTGTGTTTTCCACCGAAGCGCTGGTTTACCCTCAGGCTGATGGTTCGGTCTGCGCAATGAAAAGTACGGCTGATGGCCCGAAGCGTATGGATTGTGCATCTGGATTTGGTGCGGCAACCATGGTCACCGCCAGCTTTGGTTTTGTGGCGGTATCCCATGTTTTAAAGAAAATGATGGCGAAAGCGGCGCGAACTCAGACTGCCTGAGCCGCAATCTGCACGGCTTGCGCTAATGCTGCAAGCCCGCTGCTGCGCGACGCACTTAATTGATTACGCAGCCCTAAATCGTCAAACAGTGCGAGTGGGTCTTCATTCAGCAACTGTTCAGCTGTTTTCCCTTCAATGGCGGTGAGCAACACCGCCAGCAAACCCCGAACGATTCGCCCTTCGCTGTCACCATAAAAATGCAGCGTGCCATTCGCCTGAAGAGAATGCCCCAACCAGACGCGGTTTTCACACCCGGCAATTTCGATATCTTCCTGCTTTAAGTCAGCAGGCAGTGCCGGAAGCTGCTTTCCTAACAGGATCAACTGACGGTATTTATCTTCCCATTGCTGCAATGGCGCAAACGTCGATCGCAGGTTATCGGCGGTAATTGAAGTGCCAAAAGGGTGACCGGCTAAAAATCCACTTGTCATTTAATCCCCCAGAATTTCCAGTGCATTGTCGATGGCTTTAATCAGGGCATCGACGTCGCTTTGTGTGTTGTACGGCGCAAATGAAGCACGCAATGTGCCGCTGACACCTAACGCGGCGAGCAACGGTTGCGCACAATGCTGGCCAGCGCGTAGGGATATTCCGGCTTCGGCCAGCAACGTCACCATATCGTTATGGTGAATATTGGCGAAATCGAATGCTAACAGGCTTGAGTCCTGGCAGCGGAAACTACGAAAACCAGGGCGTTTCGCCAGCTCGGCTTCTGCAAGTGTTGCAAGCCCACGGCTATAAGCTTCAGCTTCTTGTAAATCAACAGATTCCAGCCACTCAAGAGCGGCACTCAGACCAATCACACCCGCGACGTTTGGCGTGCCAGCTTCAAAACGATACGGCACTGGCTGAGTTTTGAATCCTTCAAATGAGACATGAGTGATCATCTTGCCGCCGCCAAGCCATGGCGACATCTCTTCGAGCAACTCAGTTTTACCGTACAGCGCACCGATGCCGGTGGGGCCGTAAAGTTTGTGCGCCGAGAAGGCGTAAAAATCAATATCCAGCGCTTGTACATCCGGTGGGCAATGGACCACACCTTGTGCACCATCAACCATAACCACCGCGCCCGCTGCATGAGCAAGCGTAATCGCTTTTTCCAGGTTCGGGCAGCCGCCTGTGACGTTAGACATTTGGCCTAACGCCAGAATTTTTGTGCGTGCGTTAAGAAGCTCAGGGAGTTGGCTTAAATCTGCGAGGTAATCTTTGCCCAGCGGCAATTTTACAATCTTCGCGCCAGTCTGCTCTGCGACCATTAACCACGGCACAAAGTTTGCGTGATGTTCTGCTTCGCTAACGATGATTTCATCGCCGGGCTGTAGACGCGGACGGGCATAACATTGCGCCACGAGGTTAATAGCTTCGGTGGTGCCACGCGTCCAGACAATATCTTTAGCACATGGCGCGTTAAGCAAACCAGCCACGCTATCGCGAGCGGCTTCATATCGTTCTGTCAGGCGTTGGGCTTCGGCAAATTGACTGCGATGAACATTCCCGGCGCTCAGGCTATAAAACTGCCTGGTGGCTTCAATCACCGCGAGAGGTTTAAGTGTGGTTGCTGCGCTGTCGAGATAGACACCGGCATCAGCCAGAGCCGGAAACTGGCTGCGAAATTCGGCTGGATTAAATGATTTCATGATTTTCCTCGTATCCAATGCCGCCGATCGTCGCGCATTTGTCTTAATCGCACAAGGAATACGTAACCTTCGGAATAGTCTGCTTAATCTGGCAAAGTCAGAAAAGACGGTTATGCTAATTAATGTTAGGTGAATCTTTCACCGTGTTTATTTTGAAGTACAAATCAGCATTAAACGCTACTAAGGAGAAGAATATGAACAAGGCAGCCGCAGCAGTATTAGCAGGTGTTATGGTTTTTGGTCTTTCAGCGTGTTCAGGCCCTAATTACGTGATGCACACTAACGATGGTCGGACTATCGTTTCCGATGGCAAACCGCAAACCGATGAAGATACAGGGATGATTCAGTACAAAGACGCTAATGGGAATAAACAGCAGATTAACCGTACTGACGTGAAAGAGATGGTTGAGTTAGATAAGTAAATTTAGAGCAAAAAAAAGCACCGCAATTTGCGGTGCTACATTAATCACTATGGACAGACAGGGTAAATGTACAGGAAGTGAAAAAGGGGTAGCTTAGCTACCGGGGTCTGGAATGCCAGACCAATTGCAAACACAACAACACAACATCACAACCGTAAGCCAAAAGCCCTCCGAAACACGCATTTCAGATAACTTTTCGTTCCGGCTCAGGAAGTGACGCCACTATAGGTATTTGCTGGTGCATCCTCAACGGACAATTTATAATGGCTCAGATAAAAAAAACTAATAGGTTAACTAAGTTCACCTGTTTGTTAATAGACTTTAACATTTAAGCCAATCAACTATGTCCAAGCGTTTGCCCCCTTTAAATGCCTTACGTGTATTTGACGCCGCTGCTCGTCACCTGAGTTTTACTAAAGCGGCCGATGAACTGTTCGTGACTCAGGCCGCCGTCAGCCACCAGATTAAGTCCCTGGAAGATTTCCTCGGCCTTAAATTGTTCCGCCGCCGCAACCGCTCTTTGCTGTTGACGGAAGAGGGGCAGAGTTACTATCTGGACATCAAAGAGATTTTTTCGCAGCTCACCGAAGCCACGCGTAAGCTACAGGCGCGTAGTGCAAAGGGCGCCTTAACGGTCAGCCTGTTGCCTAGTTTTGCCATTCATTGGCTCGTCCCTCGTCTTACTAGCTTTAATACAGCTTATCCGGGAATTGATGTCCGAATTCAGGCGGTTGACCGTCAGGAAGATAAACTTTCGGATGATGTCGACGTCGCAATTTTTTACGGGCGAGGTAACTGGCCTGGCTTGCGTGTGGAAAAATTATACGCAGAATACTTGCTACCGGTCTGCTCACCAATGCTCTTGACCGGCGAGAAACCGATTAAAACACCTGAAGATTTAGCGCATCATACTTTATTGCATGATGCGTCTCGTCGTGACTGGCAAACCTACACGCGCCAGCTGGGGGTGAGCCATATTAATGTGCAGCAAGGTCCAATCTTTAGCCACAGCGCGATGGTGCTCCAGGCTGCGATTCACGGGCAAGGCATTGCGCTGGCAAACAATGTGATGGCGCAATCGGAAATTGAAGCGGGACGTTTAGTTTGCCCATTTAACGACGTGCTGGTGAGTAAAAATGCCTTTTATCTTGTTTGTCATGACAGTCAGGCAGAACTGGGTAAAATAGCGGCCTTCAGGCAGTGGATTCTGGCGAAAACAGCGAGCGAACAAGAAAAATTCCGTTTTCGTTACGATCAATAAGCAACCTTCGCGCAGGCATTGTGCTGCGCCTTCACTTTAGGGTTACACCATGACCAGCCGTTTCATGCTGATTTTTACCGCAATTAGCGGTTTTATCTTTGTTGCTCTCGGGGCCTTTGGGGCGCATGTATTGAGCAAAACGCTTGGTGTTGTGGAAATGGGCTGGATTCAAACCGGCCTCGAATATCAAGCGTTTCACACGTTAGCCATATTTGGTCTGGCCGTTGCCATGCAACGCCGGGTCAGCATTTGGTTTTATTGGAGCAGCGTTTTTATGGCGCTCGGTACTGTTTTATTCAGCGGCAGTCTTTATTGTCTGGCGCTGTCACACTTACGCCTGTGGGCGTTTGTTACTCCGGTCGGCGGGTTTAGTTTTCTCGCCGGTTGGATCTTGATGTTGATTGGTGCAATGCGCCTGAAACGTAGGGGCGTAAGCCATGAATAAAGTTATTTTGTACTGCCGACAAGGTTTTGAGAAAGAGTGCGCGGCAGAGATTACCGATAAAGCGGGCCAGCGCGGCGTGTTTGGTTTTGCGCGGGTGAAAGAAAACAGCGGTTACGTAATTTACGAATGCTATCAGCAAGATGACGCTGACAAACTGGCGCGTGAATTGCCGTTTCGTGATCTGATCTTTGCTCGCCAGATGATCGTTGCGGGTGAGCTGCTAAAAGATCTTCCACCGGAAGATCGTATTACGCCAATTACCGGAATGTTGACGGGCGTGGTTGAGAAGGGCGGCGATCTGCGCGTTGAAGTTGCTGACACGAATGAAAGCAAAGAGCTGATGAAGTTTTGCCGTAAGCTGACGGTACCGCTGCGTGCCAGCCTGCGCGAGGCAGGGATCCTCACCAATTACGAAACGCCAAAACGCCCGGTGGTGCATGTGTTCTTTATCGCACCCGGCTGCTGCTACACCGGTTATTCCTACACCACGAATAACTCGCCTTTCTATATGGGCATCCAGCGACTGAAATTGCCTGCTGAAGCGCCAAGCCGTTCAACCCTGAAACTGGAAGAAGCATTCCATACTTTCATTCCGGCGGATGAGTGGGATGAGCGTCTGGCGAACGGGATGCATGCCGTTGATCTGGGAGCCTGCCCTGGCGGTTGGACTTACCAATTAACGCAACGCAATATGTGGGTTTGCTCCGTTGATAACGGCCCAATGGCACAGAGCCTGATGGACACCGGGCAAGTGACCTGGTTGCAGGAAGATGGTTTTAAATATAAGCCAACCCGCAACAACATCTCCTGGATGGTCTGCGACATGGTTGAGAAACCGGCAAAAGTGGCGAGTCTGATGGCGACGTGGCTCGTGAACGGCTGGTGCCGCGAAACTATTTTCAACCTCAAGTTGCCAATGAAGAAGCGTTATGAAGAAGTGTCGCAAAACCTGGCATTGATTCATGAAAAACTGGCAGAGCATGGAATCAGCGCGGAAATTCAGGCGCGCCAGTTGTACCACGACCGTGAAGAAGTGACAGTGCACGTGCGCCGTATGTGGGCCGCTGTGGGCGGTCGTCGCGACGAGCGATAATCACCTTCATTCAACCCTCTCCCTCAGGGAGAGGGTGTTCAGCCCGGCAATCGCAATTGCTGTAAATTCCCATCAAGCTGTAAATCCGTCTGCAACTGCGCCACCTGGCGGCTGATAAACGCACTTTCACGATGTTGTTCTAACTTCTTACGCCATTTCTCAGGTACTTCTTCTAATCGTTCGTACAGCGCTTCGAGCGTTGAAAACTGATTGATCAATTGTGTGGCGCTCTTCGGCCCGATACCCGGAACACCAGAAATTTTACTGCTGCTGATTCCCGCAAGCCCCCAGAAGTCACCCAATTGTGTAGGCAGCACACCGTATTCTTGCGCAATAAATGGCGCATCCAGCCAGCGTTTCTGAAAGTAGTCGCGGATTTGAATGTTCGGTGCGAGCAACTGGCAGAAACCTTTGTCGGTGGAAACAATAGTCGCACGGTGCCCGCTGGCCGCAATTTTTACCGCAAGTGTGGCGGCAAGATCATCAGCCTCGTTCCCCGCAGAATGCCAGCAGGCGACGCCTCTCTTAGCGAACGCATCTCGTAATACTGGCATTTCCTGATGCAAGGTATCTGGCATTGGTGTGCGCCCCGCTTTATAGTCAGGCAACACCTGATGCCGCCAGCCTTCACGGCGGTCATCGTCGTCAAACACGGCGACGGCGTGCGTGGGCTGACTATGGGTAATCAGGGCATCAAGAGCGTGCAGGCAAGTATCAACGCAGGGCGAGCCTTGAACCGCATGAATACGGCGTATTAAGTTCAGGGCATCAACGATAAGTAAATGAATCATCATGGGTATTTCGCATTCAACATTCTCTTGATGCACAGTAACATTTCTGCGAGACGACCGCGAACGCGGGAATTAAATTCAGGAAAGCGGCTCGCAATATTATTGTTCTGAAAAGCATTGCTAAGTACTTAGGTTGCTATATATATTTTAAACGAATAGAAAAATCAGAGACAACAACATGAGTAATAGTTCACACCTCGCACATCGCATCCAGGCTTTACAACCGTCAGCCATCAGAGAATTATTGAAGCACAGCAAAATGCCTGGCGTGATTTCCCTTGCTGGCGGCATTCCTTCCAGCGAATTGTTTGATAAAGAAGGGCTGGGAATTGCGACGCAAAAAGTGGTCGCCGAGAATTTTAATGACGCGTTCCAGTATGGCCTGACCGAAGGCAATGTTGAACTGCGTCAGCAATTGGTTGAGCTGTGCCAGCAACGGGGGATTGCCACCACTTCAGAACAGTTGCTGATCACCTCTGGCTCTCAACAGGCGCTGGATTTGCTGATGCGTGCGTTGGTGAACCCTGGTGATGTGTTTGTGGTTGAGCGCCCAACTTATCTGGCGACGCTGCAAATTCTGAGCCTGAACGAAGCCGATGTGAAATCCGTGGGTAGCGATGAGCACGGGATGATTGTCGACGAACTGGAAGAGTTGCTGAAAACAACGCGTATTAAAGGCGTCTATATCGTTCCGACTTTTGGCAACCCAAGCGGCACAACATTGAGCGCCAGCCGCCGTGAGCAACTGGTCAAACTGGCTGAAGAACATCACTTCGTCATTGTTGAAGATGATCCGTACGGCGCGATTAGCTTCACTGACACTCGCGAGAAAACGCTTCTGCAAGTGGCCACTGAGCGTGGCAGCCAGGAAAACGTAGTTTATACCTCGACGTTTTCTAAAATTCTGGCACCGGGTTTGCGCGTAGGCTGGATTGTTCTGCCGGAATGGATGAAGCAAAAAGTCGCCATCATTAAGCAAGCCACCGATTTGCACGCCAACTCTTTTACGCAATCACTGGTGTCTGCCTATCTCACACTCGACAGGCTTGACCCGCAGATTGAACTGATTCGCGAAGCGTATAAGAAGAAATGCCTGAGCTTGTCGAAGTATTTGCATCAGGAATTAAACGAGCACATCACCTTTAACCAACCGCAGGGTGGGATGTTCTTGTGGGCCTCTTTCCGCTACGAATTTGATACCACCCGTTGGTTGCAACAGACGCTGGAAAAAGGCGTGGTGTATGTTCCGGGTGAGTTCTTCTTTAGTGATAATGCCGACAAGAAAACGCTGCGTTTCTCTTATGCAACGGCCACCGAAGAGCAGCTCTATGAGGCGGTACAACGCTTAAAAGCGGCGCTATAAGACGAAAAAAATGGAGCCGCAAGGCTCCATTTTTGTATTAACTGTTTAACGATTAATGTGAAAGCTCCACCACATCATCATTTTCATTCTTTTGAGCAACTTTCCCGCCCATACGTCTTGAATACAGTGCGGTAATGATTGGTACCAGAATTGCGGTCACAATCACGCTCGCTGCAACCAGCGCGGTTGCTGAAGCGGCGACTGGCTCAAATGCCGGGTTGATTTGCGCAATGATAACCGGGTTAGCCACCGCAGCGCCTGCTGCCGAAGAGGCTGCAATACCCGCGGTACCGTTACCACCGCCGATGTATTTATCAGCCAGAATCAACGGAATACCCGTAACAACGATAACCGCTACACCCAGCATGATACCCAGCAAGCCGGTGTCCATAATCACGCCCAGGTTGATGGTGTTACCCAGAGCGAAGCCGAAGAACGGAATCAGGACTGGCGTTGCTTTGCTAAAGAAGGTGCGGAAGTCGTGGTCCAGGTTACCTAATGCAAAACCAATCAGGAAGGGCAGCACGGCACCGATAAAGTGGTGTGGTTCAAAGGATGCCAGACCCGCAGAACCCAGGATCACCATGGTCATCAGTGGGCCAGATTCCAGAGACATCAGCACGAATGCACCTGATTCTTCTTTAGTGCCGTACTGGTTCATCAGGCTCGCGTACAGGCCGCCGTTGGTCATGTCCATCGCAGAGACGAGGGCCAGAACGGATAAACCAGCGAACATGCCTGTCTGAATCCCACCTTCAGGAATAAAGGACGCGGCAATCATAGCCACGACCCAGGCCACAGCAATTTTGGTCAGCACCAGGGTGCCGGACTTGCGCAAAACGGTACCTGTTGCACGCAGATCAATTGAGGCACCAATACAGAAGAACCAAACCGCCAGAATAGGAACGGTGCCGCTAATCATTCCTTTAGTAAACGAACCAAAATAGGCACCAGTGTCTGGAGCGAAAGTATTTAAAATAGCTCCAAGAATCAATGGAATCAGCATCATCCCACCAGGAATGCGTTCAATAGTAGCTTTGATCTTCATGGTAATTCCTTATGATTTTTTCATTTTCTACAGCGTGTTAATGAAAAAATGACGTAACAGTTAGCAGCGAAAACAGTTAGTTTTCCCTGATTATTTAAGATGTTGGGTCAGAGATGCTCGTTGCTCTTAATGGCAGTTTGATTAACCTCATTGAGCTAGTCACCACGGCTAATGTGCCCCGGTAACGCTTCGTGAGATAAACTATCGCTCTGTTGGAATTGCAATTCAATCAAATTGAAACGATATTTCAATTTGGATCACATTATTTATATAATCAGGTGATAAACTGTCTATGTGGTGCGGTTAAATGTAGATGACTTGTGAGTAACTCTATTTTAATTGCTAAATTATTATTAATAGTAACGGGCGTGATTGTGTTTCCGCCTGGTATTTTCAGCCTTGAAAGGAAAAGTAATGGATATTCGTCAAAGCATTCATAGCGATCACGCAAAAACCCTGGATACTGCCGGTTTACGTAAAGAGTTTCTGATCGAAACCATCTTTACTGCTGACGAGTACACTATGACCTACAGCCACATCGACCGCATCATTGTTGGTGGCGTCATGCCTGTTACGCGCACGGTGAGTGTTGGCGGTGAAGTTGGTAAGCAGTTGGGGGTGAGCTATTTCCTCGAGCGCCGCGAGTTGGGTGTAATCAATATCGGCGGCCAGGGCACAATTACGGTTGACGGTACTTGCTATGAAATCGGCGCTCGCGACGGTTTGTACGTCGGTAAGGGCGCTAAAGAAGTGGTGTTCGCCAGCATCGACCCTGCAAACCCGGCACGCTTCTACTACAACTGTGCTCCGGCACACACCACTTACCCAACCAAGCGCGTGACACCTGCGGACGTTTCTCCAGTCACACTGGGCGATAGCGTTACCAGCAACCGCCGTACTATCAACAAGTACTTCGTTCCAGATGTGCTGGAAACGTGCCAGTTGAGTATGGGTCTGACTGAACTGGAGCCTGGTAATCTGTGGAACACCATGCCTTGCCATACACACGAACGTCGGATGGAAGTTTATTTCTACTTCGGTCTGGAGCAGGACAGCTGCGTATTCCACATGATGGGCCAGCCGCAAGAAACCCGTCACATTGTGATGCAGAACGAGCAAGCGGTGATTTCCCCGAGCTGGTCAATTCACTCAGGTGTGGGTACGCGCGCGTATACGTTTATCTGGGGAATGGTGGGTGAGAATCAGGTGTTTGACGATATGGATCATGTGAAGGTTGGCGATCTAAGATAAGAAGCCGTTATAAAAAACCCGCTTCGCAGCGGGTTTTTTGTTTTTAATCGCAGGACACTTTCATCGCCAGGCCACCGCGTGATGTTTCGCGGTATTTGGCGTTCATGTCTTTGCCAGTTTCGTACATGGTGTCGATAACCTTATCGAGGCAAACGCGTGGTTCGCTGGTACGGCGCAAGGCCATACGTGCCGCATTCACCGCTTTTACCGCTGCAATCGCATTACGCTCAATGCACGGAACCTGAACTTGTCCGGCAACCGGGTCGCACGTCAGACCGAGGTTATGCTCCATCCCAATCTCAGCCGCGATGCAAACCTGGCTTGGGCTGCCGCCCAGTAATTCCGCAAGACCTGCAGCTGCCATGGAACAGGCAACACCGACTTCGCCCTGGCAACCCACTTCAGCGCCTGAAATTGACGCGTTCATCTTGTACAGAGAACCAATTGCGCCCGCCGCGAGGAAGTAACGCGCGCAGGAGTTTGTATTAACTTCACGAATGAATTTGTCGTAATAAGCCAGTACCGCCGGAACAATACCGCATGCGCCGTTAGTTGGGGCGGTGACAACGCGACCACCCGCCGCATTTTCTTCGTTTACCGCCAGCGCGAACATGTTAATCCAATCGACAACGGCCATTGGGTCAGAGTTGTTCTTATCACTGCTGACCAACATTCTGCGTAATGCCGCAGCACGACGGGGGACACGCATTTTACCCGGCAGCACGCCTTCGGTGGTGATGCCACGTTCAATACCGCTGCGCATGACATTCCACACGTCAGCAAAGTGTGCGTCAATTTCAGCCTGCGAACGCATTGCTCGCTCATTGAGCATCATCAAGCCAGACAGCGAAAGCCCACTTTCTTTGCAATGACGCTGCAAATCAGCGGCACTTTTATAAGGATATGGCACGACAACCTGCTGGGACTCTTCCACGCCAAAATGGGCTTCATCAACGATAAAACCACCGCCGATGGAGTAATACGTTTGGCTATAAACAACTTCGCTTCCTGCCAGCGCTGTAATACGCATGCCATTTTCGTGCAGGGAAAGATTATCTTCGTGGAAGTTCATGCAGCTATCGACCGGGAATTCCACTTCATGCTGGCCGTTTGCCAGCAACAGGCGACCGTGAGTATTCACGTCCTGAATAAAATGTGGGATGGCGTCGATATCAACGGTGTCCGGCATATTACCCGCCAGACCCATAATAATGGCGATATCGGTATGGTGACCTTTACCGGTGAGAGAGAGTGAACCGTATACATCAACGACGACTCGCGTGACGTTGCGCAAAATCCCTTGCGCGATCAAATCGTCTGCGAATTGCTTACCGGCTTTCATCGGGCCGACGGTATGGGAACTGGATGGGCCAATACCGATTTTGAAAATATCGAATACGCTAATCATGTTGCGTCCGTTGCCTGAGTAACTTTAAGAGAAAAAACCGCCTGCAGGAGGCAGGCGGTTTATAACTTTTAGATGAACAGCGAGTATAGAGAGTAAGAGATGGCGGAAATAGCGACCAGACCCATAATTACCACAAATACATTGCTGATATGGCCGCTGTATTTGCGCATTGCCGGGACTTTCTGAATCGCGTACATCGGCATCAGGAACAGAATCATCGCGATGATTGGGCCGCCCAGGGTTTCAATCATCCCCAGAATGCTTGGGTTCAGGGTGGCAACAATCCATGTTGTCACCAGCATGAAGATAGCGGTGATGCGGTTCAGTTTGCTGATTTCAATAGTTTTGCCTTTACCGCGCAGGGATTTGATAACCATCCCGTTGAAGCCTTCACGTGCGCCCAGGTAATGGCCGAGGAAGGATTTGGTAATAGCAACAATCGCGATAATCGGTGCCATCCAGGCAATGACTGGCGCGTTAAAGTGGTTAGCCAGGTAAGACAGAATAGAGATGTTCTGTGCTTTTGCTTCGGCCAGGTTTTCCGGGGAAAGGCTCAGTACGCAGCTGAATACGAAGAACATCACGGTAATTACCATCATGATGTGCGCAAAAGACAGGATGCGGGAACATTTCTTCTCAGCTTCGTCGCCGTACTCGTTACGTTTTGCAACCGCAAACGCAGAGATGATAGGCGAGTGGTTAAAGGAGAACACCATTACTGGGATTGCCAGCCACAGCGTCATCCACAAGCCGCTGCCGGTTGCAGGAGATGCCGCTGCACTAAATGAAAGGGTATCAAACGCCGCGCTGCTCCACTCAGGGATCAGATATAACGCCAGAGCCATCAAAGCCGCAACAAACGGGAACACCAGGATGCTCATCGCTTTAACGATCATCTGCTCACCGAAACGAACGATGGTCATCAGACCCACAATCAGGATCAGAGACAAAAGCGCACGTGGCGGAGAAACCATACCCAACTGATGCGTAATAAAGCTATCAACGGTGTTAGTTATAGCGACGCTGTACACCAGCAAAATTGGGTAGATAGCAAAGAAGTAGAGCAGGGTAATGACTTTACCTGCGCCCACACCGAAGTGCTCTTCTACAACTTCAGTAATGTCTTCACCAGGGTTTTTACCTGACAGCACAAAGCGAGTCAGACCACGGTGAGCGAAGAAAGTCATTGGGAACGCAAGAATTGCCATGATGAACAGCGGAATCAGGCCGCCAACACCGGCGTTAATCGGCAGGAATAAAACGCCAGCCCCAATTGCGGTGCCGTACAAGCCCAGCATCCACATGGTATCGGACTTGCGCCATGAACTTTTGCTTTCAACCGAGGCAATACTGCCGGTTTGTGTGGTTTCCATCTACTACTTCTCCAAAGGAACATATTGATTCGAAAACTGAGTCAATCGCGTTGCCTTGCCATTGACTGTTGAAATTTAATGCTGGTAGCGGGCGGTTTTATAGTAATTTTGGCCAGTGATAATCAGCGGGCGGAAAGATACATTCATGTTGTCAATTCATCAGTGATCAAGATCTCAAATGTAAGAATCCACTGCTTGTGTGGTTTTTGGCAGATTTTCACTCTGCATCTGATATTTTGTTTGATATTTACACCCTAAAATTACGGGTATTGTAGATAATAAACCGTTGTTTCAGTCTGTGCTCTCAGGGTAATTGTCTGTATACGCAGGGTTTTTAGCATGGAATTGAACTGAGGTATTAGTTTACGTGAAGATGTTTATGCTGATACGGGTAACATGAAAGGGGGCGAAATTAGCGGGAAAAATGAGAAAAAAATATGGAAATAAAAAAGGGCGGAGTCGCTCCGCCCTGAGGATTCAGGTGCAAATCTCGTAGCAAGGAATGTAAGCACTGCCTGGTAATTTCATGCGGTGCTGGGCGACAAAGCCCTGAAGCAGGTCATCCATGCGTCGCATCATTTGTGCGTCGCCGTGAATTTTGTACGGGCCAAATTGTTCAATGGCGCGTATCCCGCCCTCTTTTACGTTACCCGCAACAATACCGGAAAACGCCCGGCGCAAAGAAGCCGCCAGTTGCTCTGCGGGTTGATCCGGATAGAGCTTGAGATTGGCCATATTTTCGTGGGTTGGCTCAAACGGCATTTGTAGATCAGGCGCAATACGAATCGACCAGTTGAAGCTATAAGCATCGCCCGTTTCGCGGCGATTCTCTTTCACTTTTGGCATGGCCTTTTTCATCTGACGTGCGACTTCAGCCGGGTCGTCGATAATGATTTGGTAATGACGACGCGCCTGCTCACCCACCGTGTTGACGATAAACTCGTCCAGCACGCGGAAGTAGTCAGCGCTCTCTTTCGGCCCGGTCAAAATCAGCGGCAATACCTGGTCGTGGTTATGCGGGTTCATCAAAATGCCGAGCAGATAAAGCAGTTCTTCTGCTGTACCCACGCCACCAGGGAAAATGATGATGCCATGCGCGATTCGCACAAACGCTTCGAGGCGCTTTTCGATATCCGGCATGATTATCAGTTCATTTACCAACGGGTTAGGTGGTTCCGCGGCAATGATTGACGGTTCCGTCATACCAATAAAGCGGCTTTCTTTATAACGTTGCTGGGCATGGCCCACCGCGGCACCTTTCATTGGTGCTTCCATGGCTCCAGGGCCACAGCCGGTACAAATATTGAGTTCGCGCAGACCGAGTTGAGTACCGACACGACGTGCGTAGAGGTATTCGTTTTCGTTGATCGAGTGCCCGCCCCAGCAAACCACCAGGTTTGGCGCTTCGCCAACATGCAATGCACGAGCGTTACGTAAAATAGAAAACACCATATTGGTGATATTTTCTGGGTCTGCCAAATCGAGATTCTGGAAGCGCCCGGCGGTGGAAATCTGGCCGTTCACGAACAAAATATCGCGTAGCACGGCAAACAGGTTGGCTTGCAAAGCCCGGATGATGCGACCATCAACAAACGCATCATCAGGTGGATTAATCAGTTCAAGTTTGACGCCACGTTCGCGGCGCAGCACGTTGATATCGAAGTTTTTGTAACGCGATAACAACTCTTTACTGCTATCGGTCTGGCTTCCTGAGTTAAGTACGGCAAGTGAACAGTTGCGAAACAGTTGATAGAGGTCGCTGCTGGCCGTGCGTTTAAGCATATCGACTTCCAGCTGCGACAACATATCCATTGAGCCTAACGGGCTAATATGTGTAATCAAGTTAACTCCTTACGAAGCGTAAAGTGCCGCTCCCAATGATTACAATAGCCCTGGCATGTTCAATTTAACAACCTGAAAACAATAATCCTTCCGCAGGCTGCGAGGCGTTTCGCACTTATTGACGAACCAGGCGGCCAAATGCCGGATGGAAATCGGTATTAGTACGCCACGGGTTAATGTCCAGACCGCCGCGACGAGTATAGCGTGCATAGACGCTGAGGCTTTCCGGGCAGCAGAATTGCTGAATATCATTAAAGATTCGCTCCACACACTGCTCGTGGAATTCGTTGTGCTGGCGGAATGACACCAGATAACGCAGCAATTTTTCCCGGTCGATGCGCGGGCCACGATAACGAATCTGAACGGAACCCCAATCGGGCTGGTGGGTTATCAGGCAGTTAGATTTCAGCAGATGGCTCACCAGGGTTTCATCTACGATTTCGTCGCCCGCCGCACCACTGAGGTAATCGGCATTAAATTCGTAGTTATCAATAGTGATATTTTGTTCATCTATACACTCGCCGGTGAATGCCGCGATTTCCTGCCCTTCGAGCTCATGCAGACGGAACAACACCACGCTGACATCACCTTGTGCGCAGGCACTTAAATCACGCTTTAGCGCCTCCTGAACCGTTTCCCAATCTGCAAATTGGGTCTGATTAAAGCTGTTCAAATAGAGTTTGAAGCTTTTGGACTCAACCAGATTCACGCTGTTCGCATCAAGCTGCACATGCCCTACGGCGACCTGGGGCAAACCGTTACTGTTCAGCCACGACAGTTCGTACAACGTCCAGATATCGCCGCCGCTGAATGGCAGGTTATCTGCATGTAAGCCTAATGGGTCGCGGTTCAGGCTGCGAGGGACGGCCTGGAGTAAAGACGGTTGGTATTGATCCTGGTAAGCGGTTGGCTTACCCAGTGTCAGGCCACTCAGTGCCTGGTGGTTTTCATAAGACATGTGTCACCGATAGAATGCAGGTACAATTGGTTCCTATTGTACCGCAGCCTTGAGGGAGTGAGAAATTGGTGGATAACGAAGTACGTCAGGCGCTGGAAGATTTCACTGAGCGCTTTTGTCAGGCCTGGCGTGAACAAGCTGATGGCTGGCCTGCAAGTGAAGAATTATATGGTGTGCCATCGCCGTGTATCGTGACGACAACCGGTAACGATGTGCGCTGGCAGCCGCAGCCATTTGCTCCCGCAAACGATCTCAGCGCGGTTGAGCGGGCGATGGATATTGCCTTGCAGCCTGGCGCGCATCAGTTTTACACCACCCAATTTGCCGGTGACATGCCTGCGATGTCTGGCAACCAGGCGTTAACGCTGTTGCAGGCGTGGAGCGAAGACGATTTCCAACGTGTACAAGAAAACTTGATTGGTCATCTGGTCACTCAAAAACGCCTGAAGCTATCGCCGACGCTGTTTCTGGCTACCACACCTGATGAAATGGAAGTGGTGTCTTTGTGTAATCTTACCGGTGAAGTCGTTCTGGAAAAAATTGGCACCAAACAGCGTACAACCCTCGCCCCGTCACTTAATTTGTTCCTGCAAGGCTTACAACCGCAGGTCATTTAAGCGTTAATCGCTATCAGTCTTGTGAGAGATCTCTTACACGAGTTGTAAGAGATCTCTAACTTTTCATGCAGAGCTTTCATGTCGATAAATTTATTAACTCTTTTATATCAATAACTTGATTGGTTTTACGTCTGCTTTTGAATGAAAGTTATCGTAAGCTTTGGTTGTGAGTGGGTTGTCAGAGTGAACGAAATAGAGGATTCTATGTCCGTCGACAGGACGTCGGGAAGTGAAGGAGACATTAGGATGATGTCACTTCATTGAAGAAGTGGAACACACCAGGATGGTGTTGCAAGGAAGGCTTCTGGATGAAGCAAGGATCACTCAGGAAGAGTAAGGGACACCTCCAGGACGGAGAATGAGAGCCGAATCAGGAACATTCGGTGGGTCTGGAAGACCAAAGGATTATGCATCAGGACGATGCCGGAACACCTCAGGATCATGGTAGCAGGACGCGAGTACGACGGATTGTAGGTCAGGAGACCGCAGGACATAGTTGTCACGGACGAGCAGGGAGCACCAAAAGTAGCCGGATTAGCTGCGAAACGAACCGGGAGCACTGTTTATACAGTGCTCCCTTTTTTTATGCATTTTTTCGCTCAGCCTAAGAAGTGATATGCTTGCCGGCTTCTTTTGACTGATGCTCGAGGTTTCCATGGAACGCCACGCGCTGGTACGCCAGCATCTACACATCATTGAACAGGTTTTGCGTGACCACCAACTTTGGCAGGGTTGTGCACCAAACGCTGAAGCCTTTGAAAGCACGCAACCATTTTGCCTGGATACAATGCAGCCTCACGAATGGTTGCAATGGGTTCTGATTCCCCGAATGCACGCGCTTCTTGATGCTCAACACCCTCTGCCTGCTGATTTTGCCCTCGCGCCCTATTACGAAATGGCGTTGGATGCGGCACATGTCGGACGTACACCTCTGTTAAAAGCCCTGCAAGAACTTGATGCGCTGTTTGTGAGTGACAAATCCTGATGCTGGAAATTATTTATCAGGATGAATGGCTGGTTGCGGTCAACAAACCCTCGGGTTGGTTAGTTCACCGAAGCTGGTTGGACCGTCATGAAACGGTCTTTGTGATGCAAACCGTGCGTGACCAAATTGGCAAACATGTGTTTACCGTGCACCGCCTCGACAGGCCCACGTCAGGCGTATTGCTGATGGCCCTTTCCAGCGAAGTCGCGCATTTGTTATCCCAGCAGTTTGAAAATCACCAAATTCAAAAGCGCTACCACGCGGTGACTCGCGGCTGGCTTGAAGATGAAGCGGTGCTGGATTACCCGCTGGTGGAAGAGCTGGATAAAATCGCCGATAAAAAAGCGACTCAGGATAAAGAAGCGCAGCCAGCGGTAACGCATTATCGTGGGTTGGCGACCGTAGAAATGCCGGTTCCGGTTGGTCGTTATCCAACCGCACGCTACAGCCTGGTTGAGCTGGAGCCTAAAACTGGGCGTAAGCACCAGTTACGTCGCCATATGTCGCACTTACGCCACCCCATGATTGGCGATTCAAAACACGGCGACCTGCGCCAGAACCGCGCTGCGGCCGAACATTTTGGCTGCCAGCGGTTAATGCTGCACGCAAGCCAGCTTTCGTTAAACCACCCGGTGACAGGCGAACCGCTGTGCCTTCGCGCCAACCTTGATGACACCTGGATGCAGATGATGTCACAGTTTGGCTGGAGCGGCTTACTGAGTGACATCGAAAAGGTTGAGTTTGTGGCAAGCAACGGCCAGGATGAATAATACCGCCGTAACGCAAGGAGTTAACTGATGGCTGAAGTAGGGATTTTTGTAGGAACAATGTATGGAAACTCGCTGCTGGTAGCAGAAGAAGCCGAAGCGATTTTAAAAAAGAATGGTCATAAAGCTACCGTTTTTGAAGATCCTGAGCTTGCTGACTGGCAGAAATTTAGCGACCAGTACGTGTTAATTGTGACTTCAACAACCGGCCAGGGCGATTTGCCAGACAGCATCGTTCCTCTGTTTCAGGCGATAAAAGACAAAATCGGATACCAGCCTGAATTGCGTTACGGTTTGATTGCATTAGGTGACAGCAACTACGAACATTTTTGCGGGGGCGGAAAGCAATTTGACGCCTTACTGCAAGAGCAGGGTGCGAAACGCATCGGTAATGTTTTAGCCATTGATGCCAACGATCATCCGGAACCTGAAGCGGTTTCTAACCCATGGGTTGAGCAATGGGTGACGTTGTTAAAGTAACAAAATGAATCCTGGCAGGTGAAGTCACACTTCCCTGCCGCCGAATATTTTTACCTCGCCTTGCAGCCTAAGCATAGACCCTTCCTTTTATCTGGTTGTTTCAAAAATCGTGAACCATCCCCCAGCACGTTGGACAGACGCCATAAACTGCTCATGAAACGTCCGGCAAACTTGTGTCTTTGCACGATGAGGCACGCTCACTCCCTGAATATACTTTCCTTCGGCATCAAAAAACCGCAGATTCAGCACCACAAAAAATACTGTGGATGGGCCGATACCTCATTCTGATACCCTACAAGTGCAGAGTGGATCATAGCCAAAAGCTATAATTCAGGAGTGCAACATGAATTCAATTAGCCAGACGGCGAGCGTGGCCGAGAAAAGAACCAACGCTCGCTATTGGATAGTCGTCATGCTTTTCATCGTCACCTCGTTTAACTATGGTGACCGCGCCACGTTATCTATTGCCGGTTCGGAAATGGCAAAAGATATCGGCCTCGACCCTATCGGCATGGGGTATGTGTTTTCCGCGTTTTCCTGGGCATACGTTATAGGGCAAATCCCCGGCGGGTGGTTGCTTGATAAATTCGGCTCAAAACGCGTCTATTTCTGGTCCATCTTTATCTGGTCGATGTTTACCTTGCTGCAAGGTTTCGTCGATATCTTTAATGGTTTTGGCATCATCATCGCGCTGTTTACTCTGCGCTTCCTGGTGGGTCTGGCCGAAGCACCTTCCTTCCCCGGCAACAGCCGAATCGTCGCAGCGTGGTTCCCGGCACAGGAACGCGGCACGGCGGTCTCGATTTTTAACTCCGCACAGTATTTCGCCACCGTTATCTTCGCGCCAATCATGGGTTGGTTGACGCACGAAGTGGGCTGGTCGCATGTGTTCTTCTTTATGGGCGGGCTGGGTATCATTATTAGCTTCGTGTGGCTCAAAGTGATTCATGAGCCGAACAACCATCCTGGCGTAAACCAAAAAGAACTGGAGTACATTGAAGCGGGCGGTGCGCTGATCAACATGGATCAGAAGAAGCCAAAAGAACATATCCCAATGGCGCAGAAGTGGGGCCAGATCAAACAGTTGATCGGATCACGCATGATGGTTGGGATCTATATCGGGCAGTACTGTATCAATGCTTTAACCTACTTCTTTATTACCTGGTTCCCGGTTTACCTGGTGCAGGAAAAAGGCATGTCGATTCTGAAAGCCGGTTTCGTCGCGTCGGTTCCGGCGGTATGCGGATTTGTCGGCGGAGTGTTGGGTGGCGTGATTTCTGATTACCTGATGCGCCGCACCGGCTCGTTAAACATCGCCCGTAAAACGCCAATCGTGCTCGGGATGTTGCTCTCAGTCAGCATGGTGTTCTGTAACTACGTTGAGTCCGAAATGATGGTTGTCGGCTTTATGGCGATGGCATTCTTCGGCAAAGGTATCGGTGCGCTTGGCTGGGCGGTGATGGCTGATACCGCGCCGAAAGAAATCAGCGGTTTGAGCGGCGGCCTGTTTAACATGTTCGGCAACGTCTCTGGCATCGTGACGCCAATCGCTATCGGCTACATCGTCGGCACATCCGGGTCGTTTAACGGCGCACTGATTTACGTTGGCGTTCACGCGATTGTCGCGGTGCTGAGTTACCTGGTGATTGTTGGCGATATCAAACGTGTCGAACTCAAACCTGTCACTGCGGGGCAATCATCATGAATACTCAGGCAAGCCCGCTGATTACGGATATGAAAGTCATTCCGGTGGCGGGCCATGACAGCATGTTGCTCAACATTGGCGGCGCGCACGGTGCCTTTTTCACGCGCAACATTGTTGTTCTGACCGATAACGCCGGGCATACCGGTGTGGGCGAAGCGCCCGGTGGTGAAGTGATTTATCAGACGCTGGTCGACGCGATCCCACATGTCGTCGGTCAGGAAATTGCGCGCATGAATCGCGTGGTGCAGAACGTTCATAAAGGTAATCAGTCGGCGGACTTTGATACCTTCGGCAAAGGTGCGTGGACTTTCGAACTGCGCGTGAATGCGGTGGCGGCTCTCGAGGCGGCATTGCTTGATTTGCTCGGCAAAGCGCTGAACGTTCCGGTTTGCGAATTGTTAGGGCCGGGCAAACAGCGCGATGAAGTCACCGTTTTAGGCTATTTGTTTTACATAGGCGATCGTAACAAAACCGATTTGCCGTATCTGGATGGCAAAAATGCCCGTCACGACTGGTATGAATTACGCCACCAGCAGGCGCTGAACAGCGAGTCTATTGTGCGTCTCGCTGAAGCCGCGCAAGACCGTTATGGCTTCAAAGACTTCAAACTTAAAGGCGGCGTGTTACCTGGCGAGCAGGAACTTGAAGCCGCACGCCAGCTGAAAAAACGCTTCCCGGACGCACGAATAACCGTAGATCCGAACGGCGCATGGCTGCTCGATGAAGCTATCGCTTTGTGCAAAGGCATGGGCGATGTGCTGACGTATGCCGAAGACCCCTGCGGCGCAGAACAAGGCTATTCCGGCCGGGAAGTGATGGCGGAATTCCGTCGCGCGACGGGCTTACCGGTGGCGACCAATATGATTGCCACCAACTGGCGCGAAATGACCCATGCCATCATGCTTAATGCAGTGGATATACCGCTTGCAGACCCGCATTTCTGGACGCTCAGCGGTGCGGTTCGCGTGGCGCAGATGTGCGACGAATGGGGGCTAACGTGGGGCTGTCATTCCAATAACCATTTCGATATTTCGCTGGCGATGTTCACCCATGTGGGTGCTGCGGCACCGGGCAAACCGACTGCCATCGACACGCACTGGATTTGGCAGGAAGGCGACCAGCGCCTGACTCAATCACCGCTGCAAATAGTCAACGGTAAAATCGCGGTGCCGGAAGCACCTGGCCTTGGCGTGGAACTTGACTGGGAACAGGTGCAAAAAGCCCACGAGGTGTATAAATCCCTTCCGGGCGGCTCGCGTAACGATGCAACGGCCATGCAATATCTGGTGCCGGGCTGGAAGTTCGATCGCAAACGTCCGGCATTTGGCCGCAATTAATTCATCTTGACGACAAGGAACGAATAACATGACAACTTCTACCCCGATAGTCACCGCGATGCAGGTTATTCCCGTTGCGGGTCACGACAGTATGTTGATGAATCTGAGTGGCGCACACTCGCCTTTCTTCACCCGTAATATTGTGATTATCAAAGATAACTCCGGCCACACTGGCGTGGGAGAAATTCCGGGCGGGGAAAAGATTCGCCAGACGCTGGAAGATGCATCGCAACTGGTGATTGGTAAAACGCTCGGTGAATACAAAAATATCCTGAACCTGGTGCGTGCCGAATTTGCCGATCGCGATTCTGGCGGCCGGGGTTTGCAGACCTTTGATTTGCGCACCACCATTCATGTTGTAACTGGCATTGAATCGGCCATGTTAGATTTGCTCGGCCAGCATCTCGGCGTGAACGTCGCTTCGTTGCTGGGCGACGGACAGCAGCGCAGCGAAGTCGAAATGTTGGGTTATCTGTTCTTCGTGGGCAACCGCAAACAGACTCCGTTGCCTTATCAGAGCCAGCCCGATGAGAAATGCGACTGGTATCGCATTCGCCATGACGAAGCCATGACACCGGATGCGGTTGTGCGCCTGGCAGAAGCGGCTTACGAGAAATACGGCTTTAACGATTTCAAACTCAAGGGCGGTGTACTAGCCGGGAGCGAAGAGGCCGAAGCGGTGACGGCGCTGGCAAAACGTTTCCCACAAGCCCGCGTGACGCTAGATCCGAATGGTGCCTGGTCGCTGGACGAAGCGATTAGCATCGGTAAGCAACTGCGCGGTGTTCTGGCCTATGCAGAAGACCCGTGTGGCGCGGAACAAGGTTATTCAGGTCGTGAAATTATGGCGGAATTCCGCCGTGCCACAGGCTTGCCAACGGCGACCAATATGATTGCCACCGACTGGCGACAAATGGGCCACACGCTTTCTCTGCAATCGGTCGATATCCCGCTGGCTGACCCACACTTCTGGACCATGCAAGGCTCGGTGCGCGTGGCACAAATGTGCCATGAATTTGGCCTGACCTGGGGTTCGCATTCTAATAACCACTTCGACATTTCTCTGGCGATGTTCACACATGTTGCCGCGGCAGCACCGGGCAAAGTCACCGCTATCGACACTCACTGGATCTGGCAGGAAGGCAACCAGCGCCTGACTAAGCAGCCATTTGAAATTAAAGGCGGCATGGTGCAAGTCCCGAAAACACCGGGCCTGGGCGTTGAACTGGATATGGATCAAGTGATGAAAGCGCATGAGCTTTACCAGCAACATGGGCTTGGCGCGCGCGATGACGCCATGGCGATGCAGTACCTGATTCCCGAATGGACGTTTAATAATAAGCGCCCTTGCATGGTTCGTTAGGCTATACAAAACCTTCTGAAACCGCGTAGGTCGGATACGCGTTGCGACATCCGACATTAAATGGACGGCATATGAAAATTGTCATCGCACCAGATTCTTACAAAGAGAGCCTCAGTGCTCTCGAGGTGGCGACACAGATTGAAGCCGGGTTTCGGGAGGTGTTCCCGAATGCCGATTATGTGAAATTGCCCGTCGCTGATGGAGGTGAGGGCACCGTAGAAGCGATGGTTGCTGCAACAAACGGTGAAATCATTGAGGTGAATGTCACCGGGCCGTTGGGCGACCCGATTCAGGCGTTTTATGGAATTTCAGGCGACCAGCAGCAAGCCTTTATCGAAATGGCGGCGGCGAGTGGCCTGGAGCAAGTGCCAACCGCATTACGCAACCCGCTCAACACCACATCGTGGGGAACGGGCGAGCTAATACGCTGTGCGTTGGATAGCGGTGTAAAAAGCATTTTGATTGGGATTGGCGGTAGTGCGACCAACGACGGCGGTATTGGCATGGTGCAGGCGCTTGGGGCGCGTTTGCTCGACAGCGACGGCGAACCGCTGGGATTGGGCGGACGGGAAGTTGCGCGACTGGCGTCCATCGACATTTCCGGGCTGGATAAACGGTTGCAGGATTGTCGCATTGAAGTCGCGTGTGATGTCACTAATCTGCTCACCGGTAATGAAGGGGCTTCGGCAGTATTTGGCCCACAAAAAGGCGCGACGCCTGCGATTGTCCGCGAGCTTGATCAGGCGCTGGAACACTATGCAAAAATCATTGCCCGCGACCTCCATATAAATGTGCTGGAGCTTTCCGGAGGCGGTGCTGCGGGTGGTATGGGCGCTGCACTTTATGCGTTCTGTCATGCGCAGTTGCGCCAGGGCATTGAGATAGTCACCGAAGCGTTAAAACTCGATGAAATAGTGCGTGATGCTGACCTGGTGATTACCGGAGAAGGGCGCATCGACAGCCAGTCAATCCACGGAAAAGTGCCGATTGGCGTGGCGAAAATAGCCAGGCGCTACAATATTCCCGTCATTGGGATTGCCGGGAGTTTAACCGCGGATGTCGGCGTGGTGCATGAACATGGTCTGGATGCGGTATTTAGTGTGCTGTATAGCATTTGCACGCTGGAAGATGCGCTGAAAAATGCCGGGGAAAACTTGCGAATGGCTTCACGCAATATCGCCGCCACCCTGGCAATAGGCGGTGGATTTCGCTTCAAAAGTTAAGGTGGGGACGCTGCGCTTGCCCACCCTACGAAAGGCTTCCCGGTCGGATAAGCGTCATCCGACATTAAATTAGCTGAGCATCCGCTGGGCTTCTTTCGAAACGTTATTCATTTCATCAAGCAACTCAAGAAGCTCAGGCTCCAGGTCTTCAGGCTTCACCCCACAGCGCAACTCATGCTCCAACTGGCGGCACAAGCTTTTCAACTTTGGTACGCCGCTGTAGCTGCAACTGCCGTGAAGCTTATGAATGATATCCACTAACCCTTCTGGATTTTCTCCTACCAATTGCTCCTCAACTTTGTTACGAACTTCAGGCAGGAAAGCCAACAGCATTTGCAGCATGTCACGCGCCAGATCCGGCTTATTCGCCGCCTGTTGCAACGCAAGCGCCCAGTCCAGCGTCTGGTTTTGCGGGCTGGTTGGCACGGTAGTTTCAACGTTCGCCACTGAGGCTGGAGCGGTAATCGCTCCCGGCTGATAGCGCATCAGCAGGCTATACAATTTTTTCTCTTCGATAGGTTTGGCGAGATAGTCGTTCATCCCGGCGCTTAACAATTTCTCTTTTTGCCCTGCCATGGCGTGTGCGGTGACGGCAATAACCGGGGTTTGCTGGTGGTGTGGCATTTGGCGAATCAATTCACAGGCACGTATACCGTCCATTTCCGGCATCTGAATATCCATCAAAATAATGTCTATCTGCATCTGCTTCGCACGTTCAATCGCTTGTGCCCCGCTGCCGCACAGTTCGACACTCTGAACATGATCCTCAAGTAACGCGCCAATCAACTTGAGGTTTGCCGGGTTGTCATCCACGGCCATTACCGTCAGCGGTAATTTTTTATTCTCAAGGCTATCGACGAGTGCAGGATTCGCATTAAAAGTGTGCTCGGCCAGTAACGGCAGCAAACGTGTCGAGGTAACAGGCTTCAGCAAGCAACCAGCAACGCCTTCTTTTTTCAGAGATTCTGCATCGACCTGGCAATGGCTTGGGAGCGCCAGAATCAGGCAGTCGGTCATGGTGACGGCTTTAGCCAGTTTTGGATTGGCAATGGAAAGCGAATCGCGGAACGCCACCGGCAAACCAAATAGCATAATGTCGTAGTGGGCTTCGGCGAGAGTCATAAACGTCGGGCTGTAAATCACCTCAAGCGGCGTATTCGCCAGAATATTGAGCGTGCTTTGCGCGGCAGTGGCATTTTGCTCGATATACGCAATACGCTTACCTGCGAGGTTTTCGGTGGAGTAACCGTCCAGAACCGCGTTGGAATTGAGATCCAGGTTGATGTAGAACCAGAAGGTAGAGCCTTGATTTGGCTGGCTATGGAATGAAATATCGCCACCCATTTCGCTCACCAGTTTCTGCGTAATCACTAACCCAAGGCCAGTACCGCCGTGGCGACGTGAAATACTCGCATCCGCCTGACGAAACGCCTGGAATAAACGCGACTGTTCCTGCTCGGGAATACCGATGCCGGTGTCGTGAATACGCATTTCTACCTGGACTTTATTGTTGCCCTGTGAGCGTTTTTCGACCACAAGGTCGATATTGCCGCTTTCGGTAAATTTAATCGCATTCCCCACCAGATTCGTCACCACCTGCTGCAAACGCAGCGGGTCACCAATCACGTTATCCGGTACATCATTCTTAATGTGGAGCGTCAGTTCCAGACCTTTGTCATGTGCTGAATGCGCCAGTAAAGTCACCACTTCGTCGAGCGTATTGCGCAGCGGGAAGGGAATACTTTCGAGGATCAATTTGCCCGCTTCCAGCTTCGAGAAGTCGAGCACGTCGTTGATAATCGTCAGTAAGTTATTCGCTGAACGTTCAATGGTATGCAAGTGATCGCGCTGCGTGGCGTTCAGATCGGTTTTTAGCGTCAGGCGGGTAAAACCAATCACGCCATTTAACGGAGTGCGCAGTTCGTGAGACATATTCGCGAGGAATTCAGACTTAATACGTGCCGCTTCCTGGGCGCGTTTCTTCGCCAAATCCAGCTCCACGTTCTGGATTTCCATCTGCTCCAGCGTTTCGCGCAAGTCAGATGTCGCCTGGTCAATATTGTGCTGCATCTCTTCGTGATAAGCGGTTAGCGACATCGCCATCGAATTGATACCATTTTTCAGCATATCTAATTCGCCGAGCATAAAACCTTCCACCCGGCTGTCGAGCTGCCCGCGTCTGATTCGGTCAACGGTATTCACCATATTGCGAATCGGGCCGGTGACATCGCGCATCAGGCGATAAGCAAACAGCATGGCGATACCGACGCAGAACAACATCATCAGCGTCGAGATAAAAATTTCCCGGTATTGCTGTAAACGTACGGATTTCAGATCAAGTTCAATCGCGACATAGCCGAGCGTGTTTCCTGCTGGCTTGGCGTCAGTGACTTCTGATTCATCGGGTGAATAGCTCTCTGAAATAATCGGCGTGCGCAGGATAATGGAATCGCCATAGCGCGTGATACTCAAGCTGTGCGGCGGTTTTTCGTTGTTTGGCAACTTGAGTGCGGACGCATTGAGCTGATAATTAGAGGTGACAAACAGTTTATTGTTTTCATCGAAAACCGAAATTGCCCGCACAATATCAGAGTGGCGGCGGTGCAGAACGCTGACCAACTGGCGAATCGACTCGCGGCTGTGGAAGCTCATACCGTATTCACTCGCAACCGCCAGCGGCTCGATTATATTGGCGCCGGAATCTTCTAACTGACGCTGCAAGTCATTGTAACGATGGACGACAAAAAAGATGCTGAGCAATAAACCGATCATTAATGTCGGCGCCAGAATCAGGATCATCATGCGTGCGCGCAGGCTGTAGTTGGTCATGGGGTTCCGATATGGGACAATTGAAGCAATAGTTAATATTTTGAGAGAGCATTCTGGCTCATGGCGCAATTCTACTCTGCAAAGCGACGGGTTACGACTCGTCAGATCATAACCGTGACGGTTAACGACCTTGACCCGTTTGGCCAAGGCGTCGCACGCCACAACGGTAAGGCGCTTTTTATCCAGGGCGCACTGCCTGGTGAACAGGTCGACATTACCATTACTGAAGATAAACGTAACTTTGCTCAGGCTAAAGTTAAGCGGCGTTTAAACGATAGCCCGCAACGTGCGACACCGCGTTGTCCGCATTTTGGTGTCTGTGGCGGCTGCCAGCAGCAACACGCCAGCATCGAACTGCAACAACAAGCCAAATCCAGGGCGCTGGCCCGCATGATGGGCAAACGTGAAAACCCGGCGGTGGTGGACGAAATAATTTCTGGGACACCATGGGGTTATCGTCGTCGTGCGCGTTTGGGGTTGAATTACCTGGCGAAAACACAGACGTTGCAAATGGGGTTTCGTAAATCTCAGGACAGCGAACTGGTGAATATCCAGCGTTGCCCAGTTTTGGTGCCCCAGCTTGAAGCGCTGCTAGAACCTTTGCACGAATGTTTAGCCAGTTTAAAAGCCGTTCGCCGTTTAGGGCATGTTGAATTGGTTCATGCCGATAATGGCCCGTTGATGGTGCTGCGTCATTTAGATGCTCTGAATGATGATGACAGGCAAAAACTGGAACGCTTTTCGCATTCTCATGGCGTCGATCTGTTTTTCGCGCCTGACAGTGAGACACTCACGGCCCTGGGTGATGTTCAGCCCAGCTATCATTCAGACGGACTACGCTTAACGTTCAGTCCGCGTGATTTCATTCAGGTGAATGATGGCGTGAATCAGCAAATGGTGGCACGTGCTATTGAATGGCTGGATATTAAGCCAACCGACCGCGTGCTGGACCTGTTCTGTGGAATGGGAAACTTTACGCTCCCGCTTGCCACGCGCGCTGAAAGTGTTGTTGGAGTGGAAGGCGTTGCTGCGCTGGTGGCAAAAGCTGAATATAATGCAGAATGTAATTCGCTGAAAAATGTCACATTCTTCCATGAAAACCTGGAAGAAGATGTGACTCGTCAGCCCTGGGCTGCCCAGGGTTTTGACAAAATATTGCTCGACCCCGCACGCGCGGGGGCGCCGGGTGTCATGCAGCATGTGATTTCACTTGCGCCAACGCGAGTGGTCTATGTTTCATGTAATCCGACCACGCTTGCCCGCGATAGCGAGGCATTGCTGGCTGCAGGCTACCAACTGCGCCAACTGGCAATGCTGGATATGTTCCCGCACACAGGGCACCTGGAGTCAATGGCGCTGTTTGAGCGGTTAGATCAGGTCGAGTGATTTGATACATACCCGATAAAGTTCAAGGCGTAGGGTATACACCGAAGAGGATGGACAATGGTTGCGGTAAGAAGTGCACATCTCAATAAAGCTGGCGAATTTGCGCCCGACAGATGGATTGCGAGCCTCGGGATCACTAACCAGCAGTCATGTGAACGCTTAGCCGAAACCTGGCGGTATTGCGAGCAACAGACGAAAGGCCACCCGAACGCAGAGCTGCTGTTATGGCGTGGCGTCGAGATGGTGGAAATTCTGTCGATGTTGAGCATGGACAACGACACCCTACGCGCTGCTTTGCTGTTCCCGCTGGCAGATGCAGGCGTCGTGACCGAAGAAGTGATGCGCGAAAGCATTGATAACCAGGTTGTGACGCTGATTCATGGTGTGCGCGACATGGCGGCTATTCGCCAACTGAAAGCGGCCCACACCGATTCCGTTTCTGCTGAACAAGTCGATAACGTTCGCCGCATGTTGCTGGCGATGGTCGATGATTTCCGCTGTGTGGTCATCAAACTTGCAGAACGCATCGCGCACCTTCGTGAAGTGAAGGACGCGCCGGAAGACGAACGCGTCCTGGCGGCAAAAGAGTGCACCAATATTTATGCACCACTCGCCAACCGCCTCGGTATTGGCCAGCTCAAGTGGGAACTGGAAGATTACTGCTTCCGTTATCTGCATCCTGATGAATACAAACGTATTGCCAAATTGCTGCACGAGCGTCGAATAGACCGCGAGCATTACATCGACGAATTTGTTAGTGCGCTGCGTAAATCGATGAAAGAAGAGGGTGTGAAGGCTGAAGTGTATGGTCGCCCGAAACACATCTACAGCATCTGGCGCAAGATGCAGAAGAAATCCCTCGCCTTTGACGAGTTGTTTGATGTGCGTGCGGTGCGCGTGGTGGCTGAACGTTTGCAGGATTGCTACGCAGCGCTCGGTATCGTGCACACTCATTACCGCCATATGCCTGATGAATTTGACGACTATGTTGCCAACCCAAAACCGAACGGTTATCAGTCGATTCATACCGTGGTGTTGGGGCCAAATGGCAAAACCATTGAAATTCAGATCCGTACTAAGCAGATGCATGAAGAGTCGGAACTGGGTGTGGCGGCGCACTGGAAATACAAAGAAGGCAATGCCAAGAGCGGAAGTTCAGGTCATGAAGATCGTATCGCATGGCTGCGTAAACTGATCGCCTGGCAAGAAGAAATGGCCGACTCCGGCGAGTTGCTGGACGAAGTGCGCAGTCAGGTATTCGACGACCGCGTGTATGTGTTTACGCCGAAAGGCGACGTGGTGGATTTACCGGCAGGCTCTACGCCGCTGGACTTTGCCTACCATATTCATAGCGATGTCGGGCATCGTTGCATTGGAGCGAAAATCGGTGGGCGCATCGTGCCGTTTACTTATCAGTTGCAAATGGGCGATCAAATTGAAGTCATCACCCAGAAGCAGCCGAACCCAAGCCGTGACTGGTTAAATCCGAACCTCGGGTACATCACTACCAGCCGTGGGCGTGCCAAAATCCACAACTGGTTCCGTAAGCAAGATCGCGACAAAAACATTCTGGCCGGGCGCCAAATCCTCGATGATGAAATTGAACATCTGGGTATCAGCCTGAAAGAAGCCGAAAAGTCATTATTGCCGCGCTACAACTTCAATGACATTGAAGAATTACTAGCGGCCATTGGCGGCGGGGATATTCGTCTTAACCAGATGAGTAATTACCTGCAAGCGCAGTTTAATAAGCCAACGGCGGCTGAACAGGATGAGCAAGCCCTACGCCAGCTAGAGAAGAAATCCTACACGCCACAATCGCGCAGCAAAGATAATGGACGCGTGGTAGTGGAAGGTGTTGGCAACCTGATGCACCACATCGCACGTTGCTGCCAGCCGATTCCGGGTGATGAGATTGTTGGTTTTATTACTCAGGGGCGCGGTATTTCTATTCACCGTGCCGACTGCGACCAGCTTGCGGAACTGCAATCACACGCGCCAGAACGTATCGTTGATGCGGTGTGGGGCGAAAGCTACTCCAGCGGTTATTCGCTGGTGGTGCGTGTTACCGCCAATGACCGCAGCGGCTTGTTGCGCGATATCACAACCATTCTGGCGAATGAAAAGGTGAACGTATTGGGCGTTGCGAGCCGCAGCGACACCAAACAGCAACTGGCGACCATCGATATGAATATCGAAATCTACAACCTGCAAGTGCTGGGCCGGGTATTGGGCAAACTGAATCAGGTGCCTGATATTATCGACGCCAGGCGCTTGCACGGCTGATAGAGTTTTAATTTTGCAGCGGAAGTATTTCCGCTGCTTATTTCAAATGATTAATCATATATATTTATGTCGTTGTTTTTCCTTATGAGCTGAGTAAAGTATATTCTTCGTGTTCATTTAAAGGATTAGCCATGGCACATTCTATTTATATGAGTCTGACAGGAAATAAACAGGGTCTTATTTCACAAGGTTGTTCATCGATAGAGTCGATTGGTAACAGATGCCAGTTATCTCATGCCGATCAAATTCAACTTCTTTCATTCAAACATCATATTCTTTGCGACAAAAATGTTAACCACCTCCCAGTCACACTGATAAAAGCCATTGATAAAGCGACACCGTTACTGGGCGTGGCAATATCTAATCAGGAAGAATTAACACTCGTTATAGATTTTTATCGTACGGCTTCACATGGGCGGCAGGAAAAATATTTCACCATAAAAATTAATCGCGCAGTGATTGTTGAAATGTTTATTGATTACCCACACTCAGTAACGCAAAGCGAGGTTCAGCCTGAGGAGGTTATTTCGCTGCGCTATAATGATATTACCTGGGAACACCATGCGGCTGGAACTTGCGGATATAGTTTCTGGGAAGACCGCGTATGACAGTGGCGAGATTTTCCTCTGAAATTGAAAACAGTTTTTCCTTTCAGACATTACACCGATTATCGTTACAGCTTAAGAATTTGGGTGAGCATGTGGCGCGAAATTACCTGCGACAGTCGTATATAAAACGCCGCTTCCTGGCAGAGGTTCAACAGTTAATTTCACAGAGTGAAACGGCTTTTGTCGAAGGCCGAATAACTTTGAATGCTGCGACTTATGTATTGCAGCAAGAGTATAATTACCTTAAAAAATCCAGTGACGACCTCTTTGCTCAACGAGTGCAGCAATGGATCATTATTGAAGCTGAAAAGGAGGCTGAAACTGAGCACAATGGTTGGAAGACACTAGTCATCAAACAAATCGGTTTTGTGGGTGGGGGAACACAAATTATAGCGGGATATGGTGCTTGTGCGGGGACGTTAGGGCTAGGTTGTGCAGCGTTTGGAGGAACTCTTATTGCCCACGGTACAAATAATATGTATGAAAATGGATATTATTTGTTATATCGAAAAGAAAAAGTCGGGTATGTGAAACAAGTTTATCAGATCGTCGCAAAAGAAGCGGGGTTTACTGAAAAACAGGGCGAAAATGCTTTTGCTGTGGTTGACCTTGGGTTATCTGTAAATGGTTTACTTACCAAAGTGAACAAACCAGAAGCGTGGCGATTATTCCGATATATGAACCAAGATAAAATTTATGCTTTCAAAAAAATGACACCGTCCGAACTAACGATTGAAATCTCCTCAGATAGTGCAACGATAGCTGGCTTAGAAAAGGAATAATGATGGAGGATGTTTTTTTTCTGTTTTTGTATCTCATTACTTCGGTTGTGTTTGTTGTGATACAGGGGATGTGTTTCGTTTATGCTGTGAAATTTAATACTTCATTATTTGTGGTTGTGTATGTGATCTCTGTCATGATTCTTGGTGGCACGCAATTCCATATTTTGAAATATGGAACATTCCCCTATGGTTTACTATCAAATCTGAACGTATATTTAAATGACGACTGGATTATGTATATCTCAACTTTTTTTGTATGGATTCATGGCATGATTCTTCCTCTTTTTTTTAACATTTTGACTCAACCTAAAAAAACGTGGAAAGAGTAATTTCATTGAAACTCGACCTCATTTTTTGCTATAGATAGCCACAAATTTGACAAAAATAGAGCCGATATGTCCTCTCAAATTACCCGCCTACTGGGCATTATGAAGCGCCTGCGTGACCCGGAAACAGGCTGCCCATGGGACCGTGAGCAAACCTTCGCCACCATCGCGCCTTACACGCTGGAAGAAACCTACGAAGTGCTTGATGCCATCAACCGCGAAGATTTTGACGATTTACGCGGTGAGCTGGGTGATTTGCTGTTCCAGGTCGTGTTTTACGCGCAAATGGCGCAGGAAGAAGAGCGCTTTGGTTTCGACGATATCTGCAAAGCTATCAGCGACAAACTCGAACGTCGCCACCCGCACATTTTTGCCGACGGCACCGCCGGAAACAGTGCCGAAGTGTTAGAGCGCTGGGAACAAATCAAAAGTGATGAGCGAGCGGAAAAAGCGCAGCATTCGGCGTTAGATGATATTCCTCACGCATTACCTGCATTGATGCGCGCGCACAAAATCCAGAAACGTTGTTCGACGGTGGGTTTTGACTGGACCACGCTTGGCCCAGTTTTAGACAAAGTCTATGAAGAAATCGACGAAGTGATGCATGAGGCAAAACAAGCCGTCGTTGATGAAGCCAAACTGGAAGAAGAAGTCGGCGATTTATTGTTCGCTACCGTCAATTTAGCACGCCATTTAGGCACCAAAGCTGAGACGGCATTACAAAAAGCTAACCTGAAGTTTGAGCGTCGTTTCCGCGAAGTGGAAAGGATTATTGCCGACAGGGGCCTGACAATGACCGGAGTTGACCTGGAAATCATGGAACAAGTCTGGCAGCAGGTTAAACGCCAGGAAACTGAAATTTAACGCGTTTTTGTGGTCAAGCGCTTTTTATGGCAATTCCAATTTAACAAGCGCTTGATTTACGTCAAAAACATTTATGCCAAACGGGCTATTTTCATTGCCCTGACAAAGCGCGAGGTCAGGGCTTTGCAGACAGAATGAAAGTTTGTGGCGCCGATACTGTTCGGGTATACTACTTTCCCGTCCTGGTACTTCCATCGTCTTTAAACCTAACTCTTCAGGTTCAGCATGACAACGAACTATATTTTTGTGACCGGCGGGGTCGTTTCCTCTCTGGGTAAAGGCATTGCCGCAGCCTCCCTCGCAGCTATTCTCGAAGCCCGTGGCCTCAACGTATCCATCATGAAACTCGATCCGTATATCAACGTCGATCCGGGTACCATGAGCCCTATTCAACATGGGGAAGTGTTCGTTACAGAAGACGGCGCTGAAACCGACCTTGATTTAGGTCACTACGAGCGTTTCATTCGCAACAAAATGACACGTCGTAACAACTTCACCACTGGCCGTATTTACTCAGAAGTTCTGCGTAAAGAGCGCCGTGGCGACTACCTGGGCGCGACTGTTCAGGTTATTCCACACATCACGAACGCAATCAAAGAACGCATCCTTGAAGGTGGCGAAGGCTACGATGTCGTGCTGGTTGAAATCGGCGGTACTGTAGGCGATATCGAATCCCTGCCGTTCCTCGAAGCGATTCGTCAGATGGCGGTTGAAGTGGGTCGTGAGCACACCCTGTATATGCACCTGACTCTGGTGCCATACATGGCTGCTGCTGGTGAAGTGAAAACTAAACCGACTCAACACTCCGTAAAAGAACTGCTTTCTATCGGTATTCAGCCAGATGTGCTGATCTGCCGCTCTGACCGCGTTGTTCCGGCTAACGAACGTGCAAAAATTGCATTGTTCTGTAACGTCCCGGAGAAAGCGGTTATTTCTCTAAAAGATGTCGATTCCATCTATAAAATTCCAGGTCTGTTGAAATCACAGGGTCTGGACGATTATATTTGTAAACGATTCAGCTTGAACGTTCCTGAAGCTAACTTGTCCGAATGGGAACAAGTTATTTATGAAGAAGCGAATCCGACAAGCGAAGTCACAATTGGTATGGTCGGCAAGTACATTGAACTGCCAGATGCCTACAAATCTGTGATTGAAGCATTGAAACACGGTGGTTTGAAAAATTGTCTGACCGTTAACATCAAGCTGATTGACTCGCAGGATGTTGAAACTCGCGGTGCTGAAGAAGTGCTGAAGGGATTGGATGCTATCCTTATCCCTGGCGGTTTCGGTTACCGTGGTGTGGAAGGCAAAATCGCCACCGCGCGTTATGCTCGTGAGCAAAACATTCCGTATCTGGGCATTTGCTTAGGTATGCAGGTTGCGCTGATTGAGTTCGCACGGAACGTTGCAGGCATGGCTAACGCCAACTCAACTGAATTTGTGCCAGACTGTAAATACCCGGTGGTCGCCTTAATCACCGAGTGGCGCGACGAAGAAGGTAACGTTGAAGTTCGTACTGAAAAGAGCGACTTAGGCGGCACCATGCGTCTTGGTGGCCAGCAGTGTCAGTTGACCGATGGTAGTCTGGTGCGCCAGATGTACGGTGAACCGACAATTACTGAGCGCCATCGCCATCGTTATGAAGTCAACAACATGTTGTTGAAGCAAATTGAAGCAGCAGGTCTGCGCGTTGCGGGCCGTTCCGGTGATGACCAACTGGTAGAAATCATCGAAGTGCCAAATCATCCGTGGTTTGTTGCTTGCCAGTTCCACCCGGAATTTACTTCTACTCCGCGTGATGGGCACCCACTGTTCGCAGGCTTTGTTAAAGCTGCCGGTGAGTTCCAGAAGCGTCAGGCGAAGTAAGAGAGAGTTAGAACGACAACGCGCGAATGTTTCGCGCGTTGTTTGTCTGGAGTTTTAGTTTAACTTGTACTGAGGAAAATCTAATGTCCAAAATCGTTAAAGTCATCGGTCGTGAAATCATCGACTCCCGTGGTAACCCGACTGTTGAAGCTGAAGTTCATCTGGAAGGCGGTTTCGTAGGTATGGCTGCTGCACCATCAGGTGCTTCAACTGGTTCCCGCGAAGCGCTGGAACTGCGCGATGGCGACAAATCTCGCTTCCTGGGCAAAGGCGTTCTGAAAGCCGTTGCTGCAGTTAACGGCCCGATCGCTGCGGCTGTAATTGGTAAAGATGCGAAAGACCAGGCTAACATCGATAAGATCATGATCGACCTGGACGGTACCGAAAACAAATCCAACTTCGGCGCTAACGCAATCCTGGCTGTTTCTCTTGCTGCTGCTAAAGCTGCTGCTGCCTCTAAAGGCCTGCCGCTGTACGCACACATCGCTGAACTGAACGGCACCCCAGGCAAGTTCTCTATGCCTCTGCCAATGATGAACATCATCAACGGTGGCGAGCACGCTGATAACAACGTTGATATCCAAGAGTTCATGATTCAACCAGTTGGCGCGAAAACTCTGAAAGAAGCCATCCGTATGGGTTCTGAAGTTTTCCACACCCTGGCTAAAGTTCTGAAATCTAAAGGTATGGGTACTGCTGTTGGTGACGAAGGTGGCTATGCGCCAAACCTGGGTTCCAACGCTGAAGCACTGGCTGTAATCGCTGAAGCGGTTAAAGCTGCAGGCTACGAGCTGGGTAAAGACGTTACTCTGGCTATGGACTGTGCTGCTTCTGAATTCTACAAAGACGGTAAATACGTTCTGGCTGGCGAAGGCAACAAAGCTTTCACCTCTGAAGAATTCACCCACTTCCTGGAAGACCTGACCAAACAGTACCCAATCGTTTCTATCGAAGACGGTCTGGACGAGTCTGATTGGGATGGTTTCGCATACCAGACCAAAGTAATGGGCGACAAACTTCAGCTGGTTGGTGATGACCTGTTCGTGACTAACACCAAAATCCTGAAAAGAGGTATCGACAACGGTATCGCTAACTCCATTCTGATCAAATTCAACCAGATCGGTTCTCTGACCGAAACTCTGGCTGCGATCAAAATGGCGAAAGATGCTGGCTACACTGCAGTTATCTCTCACCGTTCAGGCGAAACTGAAGACGCTACCATCGCTGACCTGGCTGTTGGTACTGCTGCAGGCCAGATCAAAACTGGTTCTATGAGCCGTTCTGACCGTGTTGCTAAGTACAACCAGCTGATTCGTATCGAAGAAGCACTGGCTGCTGCGGGCACACCAGCTCCGTTCAACGGTCTGAAAGAAGTTAAAGGTCAGTAATTCGTTACTGCTTTAAATTCTGATTAAAAAACCCGCTTCGGCGGGTTTTTTGTGCGCATTTTTCACCAAACCTGAGCCACTCTCGCATAAACCAGGAATGCCGTTTGCGGTTGCCAGTGCTCTCGACCAGGATTAGTGGGTTATTTCACTCACAGGTCAGGAGACCGCCATGAAAGCTGCAGTTGTTAACAAAGACCACTCTGTCGGCATCATAGATAAACCCGTTCGTGCCCTGAAACACGGCGAGGCATTACTGACAATGGAGTGTTGCGGTGTTTGCCACACCGATTTACATGTGAAAAACGGAGACTTTGGTGATGTAACCGGCATTACGCTGGGTCATGAAGGGATCGGGGTGGTGAAGTCCATCGGCCCCGGCGTCACGTCGCTGAAAGTGGGAGATCGTGCAAGTGTTGCCTGGTTCTTCCGTGGATGCGGTAATTGTGAATATTGTAATACCGGTAACGAAACACTGTGCCGTAGCGTAACGAATGCGGGATATACCGCTGACGGCGGTATGGCTGAAGAGTGCATTGTGGTTGCCGATTACGCAGTAAAAGTCCCTGACGGCCTCGAATCAGCTGCAGCCAGTAGCGTAACCTGTGCGGGCGTCACCACTTACAAAGCGGTGAAAGTTTCCCATATTCAGCCTGGTCAATGGATTGCGATTTACGGCCTGGGTGGCCTTGGCAACCTCGCGCTGCAATATGCGAAGAATGTCTTTAATGCCAAAGTCATTGCCATTGATGTTAATGACGCGCAGCTCGATTTTGCTAAAGAGTGCGGAGCAGATTTAGTCATCAACTCGCGCAACGAAGATGCGGCCAAAGTTATTCAGGAGAAAGTAGGTGGTGCTCATGCGGCGGTCGTCACGGCTGTGGCAAAAGCGGCATTCAACTCGGCGGTCGATGCGGTTCGTGCTGGTGCACGTATCGTTGCGGTCGGCCTGCCTTCTGAGTCTATGAGTCTAAACATTCCGCGACTGGTGCTTGATGGTATCGAAGTCGTCGGTTCTCTGGTGGGAACCCGCATGGATTTGACTGAAGCCTTCCAGTTTGCCGCCGAAGGTAAAGTTGTGCCAAAAGTGACGATGCGTCCGCTTGAAGATATCAATGCTATTTTCAAGGAAATGGAAGAGGGCAAAATCAAAGGCCGTATGGTTATTGATTTTAAAACTAAGAAATAAGCGTTGTCCAGGTTGGCCGGGATTTCCCCGGCCATTTGATTTTAAAGCGACTGAATTACCCGCTTAAGCAGACGAATTCTCGGCTCAATGCTGTCTATCTCCAGGTATTCTGATGCGCTGTGGAACCCCGCGCCAATCGGGCCGAAACCGTCCAGTGAAGGGATGCTCAGCGCTGCTGTGTGGTTAGCATCAGAACCGCCGCCAACCGATTTCCAACGTACGTCGATCCCTTCGGCAACACCCGCTTGCTCGACAATTCGCATCAACTCTTCGGTATCAGCCGTCGGTGCCATCGCAGGTTTGTGCGCTTGTTGGTGAACGCTCGTTTTCACATCACGCTCAAACTCACGCTGGCCATAAGCCTGGATTGCGGCGTGGACTCGCGCATATTCATCGTTGTCCTGGAAGCGGACATCAACAATCATCTCCGCATGCTCCGGCACGATGTTTGCCCCCACACCACCTGAAATCACGCCGGTATTGATGGTCGTGCCTTTAGCCATATCTGCCAGATCGCTGATTTCCAGCACCGCGCGTGCCAGCGCTTTGATCGCGGAGCGGCCCGCTTCCGGGTCGTTACCCGCATGCGCTGCCACACCTTTAAACGTTAACTTATAACCCGCGATGCCTTTACGCGCTTTAACCAGCGAACCGTCTGCCCTTGCGGCTTCACACACCAGCACACAGCGGCTGCGTTTTGCCAGTTCACCAATCCAGTGATGCGAATGCGCCGATCCTGTTTCTTCATCCGGGTTCATTGCCACGCCAATAGACAAACGCTCAAGTGTCGTTTTATCCATCTCACGTAATGCCCAGAGAATGTTCAGCAGGCCGCTTTTCATATCTGAAACGCCTGGACCGTAAGCACGATTGCCTTCGATGCTGAATGGGCGCTCGGCCACGGTTCCAACCGGGAAGACGGTGTCCATATGCCCGACCAGCAGCACATCATAATGTTCAGCGTCTGGCTTATTGGTGGCAAATAAACCCGGGCCAACTATTTCGCCGAGAGCGATTCGGTCGCAATGCCAGTTTTCGTTGTGATACCACTGTTGAATGATGCGGCTGACTTCTTCAACGCCATCAATCGTTGCCGTGCCACAGTCGATATTGACCAGTTTTTTGAGTTCTTGAAGGTACTGTTTCAAATCCATGTCTTACTCCAGAATCATCAGTCGCATAATTAACATGGCGCCAAATGCGTTCAGCACCGAAATTGCGATCATTAAGGGAATACGTTTTGCCGGAATGCCAACCACGCCAAGGATGCGGCCAGCATATTGCACTTGAGAGCCCATCAGATAAATGGCAGGGGCGAGAATGGCAAGATGAGCACCGGTGAGAATGCCTTTTTCAAACAAAGTGATAGCAACACCGATTGCGCCACCCATCGACATCCAGCCACCGATGAGAACCGCAGCCGCTTCACCGGGCAGGCCAAAAACTTTCATCAACGGGCCAAATATCCATGCCAGGCCGTTCAGTGCGCCAGTGATTTGTAGAGCGTAAATAATAATGAATGCCATCAGCACGTTAGGAAGGGTGCTGGTGGTCGCGATATTCCAGCCTTTGCGGGCACCCGCGACGAACACATCGGTGATCATCGGTTTAGCGGTATCAGCCATGTTGCACCTCCACACTGTGCTTACGTTCTGTGACGTTAAGAATCAGGCGCATCACATTCGCCCCGACGATTTTCATGATGAACATCACCGCGACGCACAGGCCGATGGATGCTGGAACAGCGCTCGTTCCGTCAATGGTAATCAGTGTAAAGAGCACGGCACCGGAGGAGAAAAAGTTGGTTATCATGGCGCCCGCAGAAAACTGGAACATCGTGAAGATCGTTTTTTCTTTGTCGGTTATCTGCCCTTCATCGGCTAACACGCGAGTGAGCGAGGCGCCGACATCGGTACTTTGCAGACTGCCAATCAGCGCAAGGCCGGTGGAACCTGGAATCCCGAGAAGTGGGCGTAACAGAGGTGTTAGCAGTTTACGGGCCGCATTCAGTGCACCGTAATGCTCAAGTACGTTTATCATCCCCAGCGCAAACATCACCGCTGGAATCAGGCCAAAGGCGAACAGGAAACCGTCCATTGCCCCATGCCCACCCTTACCGCGAAAAGCACTTTTGGCCGCGTCGACGGCATCGCCCGAAAGATTGACATCGGTGACGACTTTGCCAAACGCACCGTTTAATGTGGTGAAGTCGAAGACTCCATACCACTCCTTGCCACCCAACAGCCCAGAAAAGAACACCATTGCGAACAGCAACGCAATATAGGCGCCAGGCCCCACGCGTTGGTCACCTGAATGAACCGAACTTTCCATATATCATTTCCTTATGTCATTGATGGGGTCAATACGCAGGCGATGCTAAGTGTGTTGCGGGCAGCGGAATATGACAGGGATCAAGCAGTCAGGCATAGAGAGAAGAGAAGGGTAATTGTTGTGATGATAAGCACAATAACCTTGTTTGCTGGGTGGTTATTGGGTCGGCTTAGGGACTTATTTTAGAACAAATGCCGCAGCAGCCGCGTTGCGCATGACCTCAACCGCGACTTCTGCGATAATTATTCTTTACACCTATTTCTGAGAAGACTATGCAGTATCCGATTAACGAGATGTTCCAGACCCTGCAAGGGGAGGGCTATTTTACTGGTGTGCCCGCCATTTTTATTCGCCTGCAAGGCTGCCCGGTGGGTTGCGCGTGGTGCGATACCAAACACACCTGGGATAAACTCGCGGATCGTGAAGTCTCTCTGTTCAGCATTTTGGCTAAAACCAAAGAAACCGATAAATGGGGCAGCGCGACTGCGGAAGATCTGTTGGCTATTTTCCAGCGTCAGGATTACACCGCTCGTCACGTGGTGATTACCGGTGGCGAACCGTGCATTCACGATCTCACGCCGCTGACCTCACTGTTTGAACACCACGGTTATAGTTGCCAGATAGAAACCAGCGGCACGCACGAAGTGCGTTGTACTGCGGGAACCTGGGTTACGGTCTCTCCGAAAGTGAATATGCGTGGCGGTTACGATGTGCTTTCTCAGGCGCTAGAACGCGCGGACGAAATCAAACATCCGGTTGGGCGCATGCGCGATATTGAAGCGCTGGATGAATTGCTGGCAACGCTGGTGGATGACAAAAAACGCGTGATTGCGCTCCAGCCTATCAGCCAGAAAGAAGACGCCACGCGTCTGTGCATTGAAACATGTATCGCCCGCAATTGGCGGCTTTCAATGCAGACGCACAAATATTTGAATATTGCGTAAAACAAGAAAGGCACCCGAAGGTGCCTTTCTTTTAACCTTTATACACGCACCCGGCGGTACAGGTTTCTTTCACCATCACCGCGCTTAACAGCGGCACGATTGGCTTCATCTCATCCCAAATCCATTTTGCCAGCACTTCACTGGTCGGATTCTCAAGACCTGGAATATCATTCAGATAGTAATGATCCAGACGATCATAAGTCGGTTTAAACGCCGCTTTCAGTTCTGAAAAATCCATAATCCAGCCGGTGTAAGGATCAACCTCGCCGGTGATTTCCAGACGCACCATAAAAGAATGGCCATGCAGGCGGCCGCATTTGTGGCCTTCCGGCACATGCGGCAGGTGGTGAGCGGCTTCGAAGGTAAAATCTTTAAACAGGGTGGTGGTCATTATTACTTTCTCTGTAGGGCGAAAAACCGCCGCATAGTACCGGAATCCACTATTTTGCGCATTAACTTAAATCATGCCCCAGGAGTAAATCCCTGTATCTCTGCTTCTTTTCTATTTTATCTTTTGTTTTTCATAGGCTTAGATAACCACTTTTAACGTTATGAATTACCCATAAAAGCGGTTAGTCATTTTGGTTATTTGTTATTTCTATCCCTTCTTTAATTGTTACTATCGCTCTGGTTAACCTTACCTTATTGCCGTTTATTCTTGAAAACGGACCTTTGCTACTGGAACCCAATACGCATGACGACTCAGGCCCCACCGACCGCGTTGCTACCGCTGACACCGGAGCAACTGGCACGCCTCCAGGCGGCGACAACTGATTTCTCGCAGACTCAACTGGCCTGGTTATCGGGCTATTTCTGGGGAATGATTAATCAACAACCGGGTGCTGTTACCACAGCTCAGGCACCTGCGGCAGAAATTCCGGTGATTACGTTGATTTCCGCATCCCAAACCGGGAACGCACGTCGCGTGAGCGAACAATTACGCGACGATTTGCTGGCAGCAAAACTGAACGTCAATCTGGTTAATGCGGGCGACTACAAATTCAAACAAATTGCCCAGGAAAAACTGCTGATTGTTGTTACCTCAACCCAGGGTGAAGGTGAGCCGCCTGAAGAAGCGGTGGCGTTGCATAAATTCCTCTTCTCGAAAAAAGCACCAAAACTCCCGGATACGGCATTTGCCGTCTTTAGTCTGGGCGACACCTCTTACGAATTCTTCTGCCAGTCCGGTAAAGACTTTGATACCAAACTGGCGGAATTGGGCGGCGAACGCCTGCTTGATCGTGTCGATACCGATGTCGAATTCCAGCCAGCAGCCGAGCAGTGGCGGGCAAAAATTGTTGAAGTGCTGAAATCCCGTGTCCCGGCGGAAACTCCGGCACAAGCAGCAGTGACAGCAACGGGCGTGGTCAACGAAGTTTTCTCAAGCCCTTACACTAAAGAAGCGCCACTGGCTGCATCGCTTGCGGTTAACCAGAAAATCACCGGCCGCGATTCTGAAAAAGACGTGCGCCATTTCGAGATTGATTTGGGTGATTCCGGTCTGCGTTACCAGCCGGGCGATGCGCTGGGTGTCTGGTATCAAAACGATCCAGCCCTGGTGAAAGAGCTGGTCGAACTGTTATGGCTCAAAGGCGATGAAAGCGTCACCGTCGATGGCAAAACACTGCCGCTGAGTGAAGCGCTGGAATGGCATTTCGAGTTGACGATTAACACCGTCAATATCGTTGAGAAATACGCGCAGGTGACTCGCAATGCCGCATTGCTGGATTTGGTTGGCGATAAAACCAAGCTGCAACACTTTGCGCAGAACACGCCAATCGTGGATATGGTGCGTTACGCGCCAGCAGAATTAACTGCTGAGCAGCTGATTGAACTGCTGCGCCCACTGACGCCGCGCCTCTATTCCATCGCATCGTCGCAGGCAGAAGCAGAAAACGAAGTGCACATTACAGTCGGCGTGGTGCGTTATGACATCGAAGGCCGCGCGCACACTGGCGGTGCATCTGGCTTCCTGGCTGACCGACTGGAAGAAGACGGCGAAGTGCGTGTGTTCATCGAACATAACGACAACTTCCGCCTGCCAGCCAACCCGGAAACCCCGGTGATTATGATTGGCCCAGGCACAGGTATCGCGCCTTTCCGCGCCTTCATGCAACAGCGTGAAAACGACGGAGCAAGCGGTAAGAACTGGCTGTTCTTCGGCAACCCGCACTTTACTGATGATTTCCTTTATCAGGTTGAATGGCAGCGCTACGTCAAAGACGGCCTGCTAACCAATATCAGTCTCGCCTGGTCACGCGACCAGGAACATAAAATATACGTACAAGATAAACTGCGCGAAAAAGGCGCGGAACTGTGGAGCTGGATTAACGAAGGCGCCCACATTTACGTCTGCGGCGATGCAAATCGCATGGCAAAAGACGTAGAGCAAGCATTACTGGAAGTGGTAGCCGAGTTCGGTGGCATGGACCTCGAAACGGCAGATGAATTTTTAAGTGAGCTGCGCGTTGAGCGCCGTTATCAGCGAGATGTCTACTAATGAGCGAAAAACACCCAGGACCATTAGTGGTCGAAGGCAAATTGAGTGATGCCGAGCGCCTGAAACGCGAAAGCAATTATCTGCGCGGCACCATCAAAGAAGATTTGCAGGACGGGCTGACCGGCGGCTTCAGAGGCGACAACTTCCTGCTCATTCGTTTCCACGGTATGTATCAGCAAGATGACCGCGATATTCGTGCAGAACGTGCGGAGCAAAAGCTTGAGCCACGCCACGCCATGATGCTGCGCTGCCGTCTGCCGGGCGGGATTATTACCACCGAACAGTGGCGTGCGATTGATAAATTTGCCGAAGATAAAACCATTTACGGCAGCATTCGTCTGACCAACCGTCAGACTTTCCAGTTTCACGGCATTCTGAAAAAGAACGTGAAACCGGCTCACGAAATGCTGCATGAAGTCGGGCTGGACGCGCTGGCAACCGCCAACGACGTCAACCGTAACGTGCTTTGTACGTCTAACCCGGTGGAGTCTGAACTACACCAGGAAGCCTACGAATGGGCGAAAAAACTCTCTGAGCATTTGCTGCCACGCACCCGTGCTTACGCTGAGATCTGGTGGGATAAAGAGAAAGTCGCGACCACCGACGAAGAGCCGATCCTCGGTGAAACGTATCTGCCGCGTAAGTTTAAAACCACGGTCGTTGTGCCGCCGCAGAACGATGTCGATCTTCATGCCAACGACATGAACTTCATCGCGATCGCCAAAGACGGCAAGCTGGTGGGCTTCAACCTGCTGGTGGGCGGCGGCTTGTCTATAGAACACGGTAATAAAGCGACTTACGCACGTACCGCGAGCGAGTTTGGTTACATTCCGCTTGAGCACACGCTGGCCGTTGCCGAAGCCGTTGTCACCACACAACGCGACTGGGGCAACCGTACCGACCGTAAAAATGCTAAAACCAAATACACCCTCGAACGCGTCGGTGTTGACGTGTTTAAAGCCGAAGTTGAACGTCGCGCAGGCATTACGTTCGAGCCGATTCGCCCGTATGAATTTACCGGCCGTGGCGATCGTATTGGCTGGGTAAAAGGCATCGACGACAAATGGCACCTGACGCTGTTTATCGAAAATGGCCGCATCCTCGATTACCCGGGCCGCCCACTGAAAACCGGCTTGATGGAGATCGCGAAGATCCACAAAGGCGATTTCCGCCTGACTGCCAACCAGAACCTGATCGTGGCGGGCGTTCCGGCAAGCGAGAAAGCGGCAATCGAGAAAATTGCTAAAGAAAGCGGCCTGATGAACGCGGTGAAACCACAGCGTGAAAACTCGATGGCCTGTGTTGCCTTCCCGACTTGCCCGCTGGCGATGGCAGAAGCTGAACGCTTCCTGCCGCAGTTTGTGACTAAAGTTGAAGAAGTGCTGGAGAAACACAATGTGCCGGATGAACACATTGTCACGCGTGTTACCGGCTGCCCGAACGGCTGTGGGCGCGCGTTACTGGCTGAAATTGGCCTGGTAGGCAAAGCGCCAGGGCGTTACAACCTGCACATCGGTGGCAACCGTATCGGCACGCGTATCCCGCGTATGTACCGCGAAAATATCACCGAACCGGAAATTCTGGCCTCTATTGATGAACTGGTGGGGCGCTGGTCGAAAGAGCGTGAAGCTGACGAAGGCTTTGGCGATTTCACCATCCGTGCGGGGATCATTCGCCCGGTATTGGACCCGGCTCGGGACTTGTGGGACTAGCCATTTTAATGTCGGATGACGCTCACGCTTATCCAACCGACGAAAGGCTCTTGTAGGGTGGATAAGCCGCAGGCGCCATCCACCATGATTCAAGCAACAAGCGAGGAACTTATGGCCGCACTCGATTTAAAAGCGCTGAATGAATTGCCAAAAGTTGAGCGTGTGATGGCGCTGGCCGAGGTCAACAGCCAGCTCGAAAAACTCACGGCGCAGCAGCGTGTTAGCTGGTCGCTGGAGAATCTGCCGGGCGAGTTTGTGCTCTCTTCTAGTTTTGGTATTCAGGCGGCGGTGAGTTTGCATCTGGTCACTCAGCAGTTTCCAGATATTCCGGTTATCCTCACCGATACCGGCTATCTGTTCCCGGAAACTTACCAGTTTATTGATGAGCTGACCGACAAGCTGAAGCTGAACCTGAAAGTCTACAGCGCGAAGGAAAGTGCGGCGTGGCAAGAAGCGCGTTACGGCAAATTGTGGGAGCAGGGCGTTGAAGGCATTGAGAAATACAATGACATCAACAAAGTGGAGCCGATGAATCGTGCTCTGCGTGAGCTAAACGGGCAAACCTGGTTTGCTGGCCTGCGTCGCGAGCAATCGGGCAGCCGTGCAAACTTGCCGGTGCTGGCGATTCAACGCGAAGTATTTAAAATTCTGCCGATTATCGACTGGGACAACCGCCAGGTTTACCAGTACCTCACCGCCAACGGTTTGAAATATCACCCGTTGTGGGATCAAGGCTACCTTTCAGTAGGCGACACACACACTACGCGGAAATGGGAAGAAGGTATGGCAGAAGAGGAAACTCGCTTCTTCGGTCTGAAACGTGAGTGCGGCTTGCACGAGTAATTGTTTAACGAAGCTCGGCGTGACCTATTCAAAACACGCCGAGACACCCAGCTTTTGAAGCTCCTTATCCGATTCTTCATTCTCCGCACACAACCCTCATTAACTGATGTGAATCAATAGACACCTGATTGATTAATGGTCAACTGAGTCACATTAAATATCTGAACTTTGAAATCTTTGGTGATTCTGCCATTCAACTGCAATCAGGTTTTTCGTTTCAAAAAATCAAATAGTTAGATGGTTAATAAAACAGAATAAACTGGTGGGAACTTTAGACTCTAAAATACTCTTAGAAATCAGGTGATTATTTTTAGTGTGTTCCCCGCGTCAGCGGGGATAAACCGCGTACCGACAGCCCGTATTCCCATATTCTGGCGTGTTCCCCGCGTCAGCGGGGATAAACCGGAGGCTTTATGTCCAGCATTGAAAATGACGCAGTGTTCCCCGCGTCAGCGGGGATAAACCGTCTGACGGGGCTACCGTTCGTGGATTGTTCAGGTGTTCCCCGCGTCAGCGGGGATAAACCGTTTTGCGCGAGAACTAGCTGAGGCCATTACCCGTGTTCCCCGCGTCAGCGGGGATAAACCGCACCTTTCTGTCCGATACCATTTGTGGCGTTTGTGTTCCCCGCGTCAGCGGGGAAAAACAACACCAAACAAAACTATGCATACTGCTATTTTATTTTCGCTTTTTTGCCTTCCTTTATTTATGAAAAAATTAATTAAACATTCAATAATGTTTTTAAATATATTTAAATTCAAAGGATTAAATGATTTTCATCAAGTTTAAGAATGTCGGTTTGCGTTGTATTAACTCCCTATATATTTATTGGGCAGCTATTTATGAATCAGCAAGCCGATTATTTATTCTATTGGGGGAAAACGCGATCTAAAGGCGATTGCGAAAGTGCGCCTTATCATTTGCTGTCGTGGCATAACCTTGATGTGGCCGCCTGTGGTTGGCAGATGGTAATGAGTAACCACTTTCACGCGGCGGATATATTTGCTGAGCTTGGATTTACAAAGGACGAAGCAGCGCGCTGGTTTGCGTGGATTTTGGGTGCACATGATCTCGGTAAATTTGCGCGTGGCTTCCAGCAATTATCCGGCGAGGCTCATGCTTTATTAGTTCCGGCTGTAAGCGGTAAAGTTTATTGCGAACGCCATGATTCGCTTGGTTATTGGCTGTGGAAAGATTTCTTACAGCCCCGCTGGGAAGAGAAATTGCGCGATGCAATTCCTGACTGCGAACAGCGAAAAAAATCCGCTTATGCGCTTGATTGCTGGTTCAGTATTGTCATGGGGCATCACGGGAAACCACCCAAAGTTGATGTGAGAGGAACGTTGTCTTTTACTGAAGAAGACAAAATAGCCGCTGAAAATTGGTTAGCCGATTTATCGCAACTGATGAAGATGAAAGCCTTCCCGGAATTTTTTGCTGATAAAGCCTGGAGGGAAAAGCTCAAGCAGCAAAGCTGGTTGATTGCTGGTTTAACGGTGTTGGCGGATTGGCTCGGTTCGAATCATATTTATTTTCCGTTGGTCAGCGAAATTTATCCTCTTGCTGAATATTGGCAAAAAGCCCAAAACCAGGCACAGCGCGCATTGCAGCAATTATCGCTACCTTCCGCAATTCAGCCGTTCAACTCTTATCAGACGTTATTCCCCTTTATTGAGCATTTGACGCCACTCCAGCAAAAAGCATTGCAGGTGGATATTTCAGCGCCGGGGCCGCAGCTGATGGTGCTTGAGGATGTGACCGGTGCCGGGAAAACGGAGGCTGCACTCATACTGGCGCATCGTTTATTGTCCGCTGGCAATGGCGACAGCTTGTATGTCGGGCTTCCTACCATGGCGACTTCAAATGCCATGTATCACCGCCTTTCTAAGGCCTGGCGTGGATTGTTTACGCAACATAGCTTGCCTTCTTTAATTCTGGCTCATGGCGCTCGCCATATGTCTGATGCGTTTAATCAATCATTGTGGAGTGCTGAAAATAGCGGTCAGCAAAGTTATGCGGCAGGCGAAAGCGCGGCCAGCAGCGCCTGCAATATTTGGTTTGCTGATTCACGGAAGAAATCACTGTTAGCGGAGGTCGGTGTCGGCACGCTGGATCAAGTCTTAATGGCAGCGATGCCATTTAAACATCAATCACTTAGATTGCTTGGGTTGTTTGGTAAGTTGCTGATTCTGGATGAAGTACATGCCTATGACAGCTATATGGTTCGTTTGCTAGAAGGGTTGCTGACTTTCCATGCAGCACAGGGCGGCAGTGCGATTATTCTCAGTGCCACTTTACCGTTCACATTGCGGAAAAAGCTATTGCTGGCCTTCCAGAAAGGGACCGCTGGCTCATTACCCATCCCCGATCCTGAAGCACAGTATCCATGGTTTTCTCAACTCACCACTCAATCGCTCACTGAAAGTTTTACCCCCACACGCCCTGAAGTCGCCCGTGCAGTGGGTATTGCGTGGCTAACAGAACAGCAGCAAGGGATTGAGCTCATTGAACAAGCCGTTAACGCCGGGCAATGCATATGCTGGATTCGAAATACGGTGGATGAAGCGATTGAGATTTATCGCCAGTTGCAACAGTCCACGACAATTCCGGCGCAGGATTTACTGCTTTTTCATAGCCGCTTCGCTTTTATCGACCGTATGAAAATCGAAACCCAGGCGCTGGATAGATTTGGTAAACAGAGCACCGTTTCTGGTCGGCGCGGCAAGGTATTGATCGCGACCCAGGTCATTGAGCAAAGTCTGGATATTGACCTGGATGTGATGATTAGCGATTTAGCCCCGGTGGATTTACTGATTCAGCGTGCCGGTCGCCTGCAACGCCACCAGCGCGGCAACCGTGTTGATCCGCTGCTTCATATACTTGCGCCAGCCTGGCAGGCCGACCCTCAACCTGACTGGTTAAAGCAGACGATTTCAGGCACTGGATTTGTTTATGCCGACCACGCCTGCCTGTGGCGCACGCAATACATATTGCGGGAAAAGGGCGAGATTCGCATGCCGGAAGATGCCCGAGAATTAGTCGAAAGTGTTTATGAAGAATGGATGCCAGCGCCGCCGGGATTGCAGCGAGCGAGCGACGATGCCTACGGCAAAAATCTCAGCTCAAACGGCATTGCAGCTCAGACGCTGCTGCGGCGTGATGATGGTTACAAACGAAGCGCCAGCGATTATCCCTGGGATGACGCTGAACTCTCAACTCGCTTGAGCGAAACCACTGTCGATCTCTATCTCGCCTGGCAAAACGGTGAACCTTACGCCGACATGGAGGTTCACGCCTGGGAGCAAAGCCGTATGTCTGTTCGCGTATCGCTATGGAAAAAGCTGGCGGCGGATATCCCGCATCTGGAAGACGAGGCGCTGGAGCAAATGCGATTAAGCATCCGTAACCCTGAAGCGCAGGTGGCGCTGCTGGTGCGTGGGGTTGCGTCAGAATTTTACAGTGGAGAGTTAGGGCTGCTGAAACAAACGGACCAAAAAGAGGGATTTTATGCAGGATAATAATATGTTTTCACTGATAGCCGATCCCTGGCTACCCGTTATTGACCGTTCCGGGCGGCACAGGAAGATATCCCCTGAGCAGCTATTTGATAATGAGATTGTTGAGCTAACGTGGCCGCGAGCGGATTTTCAGGGAGCGGCGTATCAGCTGCTGATTGGCCTGTTACAAACCTTGGTGCCGCCACAAGATGAAGAAGAGTGGGACGAGATTTGGGAACAGGGTATCGAGCCACTACGCTGGCAAGAGGTTGTGAAACGCATCACTGAAGCATTTAAATTTAGCCCGCAAAAGCCCGCATTCCTGCAGGATTTCGCGACGCTAACCGTGGAGTCGTCTGCTATTTCTGGATTGCTGGTAGATGCGCCTGGTGGAAACACGCTCAAGCTCAACAAAGATCACTTCATCAAGCGCTCCGCATATCAAAAATTCTGCCCGCACTGCACGGCAATGGCGCTGTATACCGTACAGACGAATTCCCCTGCCGCTGGTGTCGGCTACCGCACCAGTATGCGCGGAGGTGGGCCAATGACCACGTTGTTGGTGCCGAAAAAACCAGACGAAGCGCTCTGGCGCAAGCTCTGGCTCAATGTCACGCCCTCGCGTGAAATATGGCAAAAAGAGCAACTGCCACTGATATTCCCCTGGCTGGCACCCACGCGCAGCAGTGAAACGCCTAAAAATATTGTCACGCCGGAAAATGCCCATCCGCTACAGGCCTGGTGGGGAATGCCGCGCCGCATCGAGATTGATTTCAGCCAAACGGTGGCGGGAGAGTGTGATTTATGCGGCGAAACGCATCCACATTTGCTGACTCATATTCGCAGTAAAAACTACGGCGTGCAGTACGACACCTGGATGCATCCCGTCACGCCTTATCGGCGAGCGACGAAAGACCCCAGCGCACCCATGATCCCTCTGAAAGGGCAGCCGGGCGGGCTGGCGTATAAAGACTGGCTGGGCTTAGTGGTGGATGCGGAAGACAAACTTAACAGTACGTTCCCCGCAAAAGTGGTGGCTATGAATCCCTTGCCAAAGCTCACCAATTTATGGTGCTTCGGATACGACATGGACAACGCCAAAGCGCGGTGCTGGTATGAGCATCGCCTGCCGTTATCCACCTTGCCAAAAGCCCACCAGGATGAACTCAAAAATTTGCTCCAACAGGCTCTGGAGCTTGCCGCGAGCAGCCTGCCTTTGCTGCGTTACGCATTAAAAGAGGCGTGGTTTGCAACGCCTAAAGAGGCTAAAGGTGATTTTAGCTTTGTGGATACCGCCTTCTGGCAGCAAACCGAAGCCGATTTCAGTGCGTTATGGCAAACCCTCAATCAATTCCCGTCAGCCGAATTGCCACAAGCACGCGACGCTTTGCGTCTGTGGCATATCGCGGTGCGTGATTACTTGTTTAACACATTTGATAAGCAGGTATTGACTAACCCTGATGAGGTCGCTGACCTGGCACGCATTTTAAAAGCCAGGCGAGCTTTGAAAAATAACTTCCTGAAACAAAAGAGTTTAAATGTTTTATTGCAGCTAACGCGTGAGCATAAGGAGAAACAGGATGTTTGAAGTCGATACCGCAAAAACAGTGGTTCTAACCGACCCGGCTGCCACTAAGGTGCTGCGTCGCTGGTTCGATTTTTTGCAGGAACGCAATAACCAACATCAGGGTGTTGCCACCAATGGCCGAGCCTGGCGGGCGGAGCTGCGTCGAAGCGCCCAACCGTTTGGTGCGTTAACTACTGGCGCATTTTTTCACCTCAATCAGTTGCTTTCTAAAATTGTGGGGCTGAAACAAAGCGATACCCTTGCATTAGCCATGATTGCTTACGTTGTCGCGCATGCACATTCGGACGAGCCAAAGAAAAGTTTTGCATACCAGCTCGGTGAAAAACTCAACGGCTCCACACCTTGCCTTTCGCGCCTGCGCTTTGACCGCTTATTGGCGGTAAGAACGCCTACCGAATTGTGTAGCCAACTCACGCGCGCCGTAAAGTTACGCGGCGATAGCGGCGTCAACATCGTTTCCTTAGCCGACGGCATTCTGCTCTGGATGCGTGAATGGCAACAGCGCGAAGAAAACCAGCCTGTCGACAGTGACCCGTTTAAGCGTTTCAGCGTGCGCTGGGCGAGCGAATATCTCCTGACAGTCGAAAAATAATCTTTGAAATTAATGGAATAATAATCATGACAACCTTTATTCAGCTTCACATTCTTACCGCTTACGCTCCTTCAAATTTAAACCGTGACGACACGGGTCGCCCAAAAACCGCCATTATGGGAGGCGTCGAGCGCTTGCGCGTTTCATCCCAAAGCCTGAAACGTGCCTGGCGCACTTCTGATGTTTTTGAGGATGCGTTGAGTGGGCATATCGGGACGCGTACCCGTCGTCTGGGGCCGCAGATTTATCAACAGCTTCTGGAAAAAGGAATCGCGGAGAAAAAGGCGATTGCCATCACAGAAAAAATTGCCGGGCAGTTCGGTAAACTCAAAACCGATAAAGGGGCCAGGACTGAAAGTAATCTTGAAATTGAGCAACTGGTTCATGTCAGCCCGGAAGAGCTACAACAAATTCAAAAGCTGTTGGAAGTGCTGATCGCCGAGGATCGCGAACCCATTGATGACGAGCTAAAACTGCTGCGTGCCAATGCGCAAGCGGTAGATATTGCGCTCTTTGGTCGTATGTTGGCGTCTCACCCTGAATTTAACGTCGAAGCAGCCTGTCAGGTGGCGCATGCGCTGGGAACCAGCGCCGTCACGGTTGAAGAGGATTTCTTTACTGCCGTTGACGACCTTAATCGCAAAGAAGACTCAGGCTCTGCGCATATGGGGGAGCAGGGCTTTGCCTCGGCGCTTTTCTACAGTTACATCTGCATTAGCCGCGATTTGCTGTTGGAAAACCTTAAGGGCAACGAAGAGCTGGTTCAGCGTACTTTGAAGGCACTCACCGAAACTGCGTTAACCGTTTCCCCTGGTGGCAAACAAAATAGCTTTGCTTCCCGCGCCTGGGCTTCTTATGTCATGGCTGAAAAGGGTACACAGCAACCGCGCGCATTGTCTGTCGCATTCTTCACCCCAGTGCGCGGTGAAGATCAGCAAGCTCAGGCCATTACGCGCCTCGAGCAGCAACAGCAGAAGTTTTCTCGCGCATATGGGCCGCAGGCCGATGAACAGCGATATGTCATGAATGTGGAATCAGGTGATGGCACGCTTCAGGAACTGCTGAATTTTGTCAGCCAGTAAGGAGTGATGATGTCCCAATATCTGATCTTTCAACTTTACGCCCCGCTCGTTTCCTGGGGAGAGGCCGCCGTGGGGGAAGTTCGCCACACCTCGTCTATTCCCTGTCGTTCGGCTTTGCTGGGATTACTGGCGGCGGCGCTAGGTATCAGGCGCGAAGATGAGCAGCGGCTCGGTGTTTTTAACCAGCACTACGCTTTTGCTATCAGGCCGCTTTCTCCGCGCGAGCAATGGCTGCGTGATTACCATACCGTCCAGGTGCCTAAAGAGAATCGAAAACGCCGTTATTACACGCGGCGGGATGAACTGATCCTCTCAACGGATGAGCCTGGCACAATGCTAACTTCACGGGAATATCGCTGTGATGCGCTTTACCACATAGCTGTGCGGCAAACGCCAGAGGCTCCCTTTTCGCTAGATGAGATTGCAGGGGCACTAAGCGCCCCAATATTTCCGCTTTATCTGGGACGGAAATCTTGCCCACCGGCTCTGCCGCTCAATCCGCTAATTTTTGAAGGAACGCTGGCGGAGGTATTCCATAAAGCTTATGCCGACTCAAGCTACCATTTCCTGTGTGAAGAACTGGCAGCAATCAGAGCGCCGCAGCTCTTTTGTATATGGGAGGGTGAGCACGAGGGGGTATCTGAATTTGCCACACAGCTGCGTTGTGACCAACCGATTAACCGAAGCCGTTGGCAATTTAAGACGCGCACCCAACACACGGGTTATCTCACGGAGGAGTGCTAATGTTTCTTTCCCGGGTCACGCTCGATCTCACTAAATTGACGCCCGCCATGTGGCAAAAATGGAAGGTTGCTCAGCCTTATGCCAGCCATCAGTGGCTATGGCAGCTTTTCACCGAGCAAAATGAAAGACAGTTTTTATTCCGCCACGAACCCACAGCGCAAGGGGACAGTTTTTATCTTCTTTCAGAGGAAGTTCCAATTGCCGAGCGCTCGCTGTTTTCCATTAGTAGTAAGCCCTTCACACCGCAACTTGCGCAGGGAATGACGCTGGCGTTTTCTTTACGGGCCAATCCGGTCGTGACACGTAACGGTAAGCGAAGCGACGTATTAATGGATGCAAAATACCAAGCTAAATTGCAGGGTACTGACCCGAGTGAATTCCCTGACAGACAAGAGAAAGCTGCATTCGCGTGGTTAAAAGCGCAGGGGGAAAGAGGTGGCTTTACCGTTGAAGCGCAGGATGTACAAATCTCAGGCCAGCAGCGCCAGCGCTTTGCTCGCAAGACCGGTGAACACCCAATAACGTTTACCACAGTAGATTTCGCCGGCAGCCTGGAGGTGACAAATTCTCAGCTCTTTATGCAAACGCTTAAAAAAGGTCTGGGTAAAAGCAAGGCAATGGGATGTGGTTTACTGCTGATTCGGCGAGGATAACCCATGAGCTATCTGCCTCTTTCGCCGATCCCGATAAAAGATCGCACCTCGATGATCTTTCTCCAGTACGGGCAGATCGATGTTTTAGACGGGGCTTTTGTCCTGATCGATAAGACAGGAATTCGCACCCATATTCCTGTGGGATCAATCGCCTGCATTATGCTCGAGCCCGGAACACGCATCTCTCATGCTGCGGTGCGGCTTGCGGCAACGACTGGAACATTGTTGGTATGGGTTGGCGAAGCGGGTGTGCGTTTATATGCCAGCGGCCAGCCTGGCGGTGCTCGTTCCGATCGATTGTTATATCAGGCGAAGCTGGCGCTGGATGAAGAACTACGCCTGAAAGTCGTGCGTAAAATGTTTGAGCTTCGCTTTGGCGAGCCTGCGCCGAGTCGTCGTTCAGTCGAGCAACTCCGGGGTATTGAAGGTTCCCGAGTACGTCAGACTTATTCCTTGCTGGCAAAACGTTACGGCGTGAAATGGAATGGCCGTCGCTACGACCCTAAAGACTGGGAGAAAGGCGATACGGTAAATCAATGCATTAGCGCTGCAACCTCCTGTTTGTATGGCATCACCGAAGCTGCCGTACTCGCCGCAGGTTATGCGCCAGCTATCGGTTTTGTGCATTCCGGAAAGCCCCTTTCATTTGTTTATGACATTGCCGATATAGTGAAATTTGATGGTGTTGTGCCGGTGGCTTTTGAGATAGCGGCAAAAAACTCACCATCGCCAGATAAAGACGTTCGGCTGGCGTGCAGAGACATATTCCGCACGCAGAAAACGCTGGCACGGTTGATCCCACTGATTGAGGAAGTGTTGGCAGCGGGAGAAATCGCGATGCCGCAGCCGTTTGATGATGCGCAACCCCCAGCCATTCCTGAGCCTGTGGCATTAGGGGATGCGGGGCATCGGGGAGGGTAAATATGAGCATGCTGGTGGTCGTGACAGAAAATGTGCCTCCAAATCTCAGAGGTCGTTTAGCCATATGGCTGCTGGAAGTACGCGCTGGAGTTTATGTGGGTGACACGTCCCGAAAGGTGCGGGAAATGATTTGGCACCAAATTTCGGTTCTGGCTCAGGAGGGAAATGTGGTTATGGCTTGGGCTACAAATAACGAATCAGGCTTTGAGTTCCAGACTTGGGGGAGTAACAGGCGAATGCCGGTGGATCTCGATGGGCTAAGACTGGTTTCATTTTCGGCTATTTAAAATCAATGAGTTGTAGTTCTTTAAAAACAGGTAAAAATCGGTGTATTTTTTTAGGTTGAAAAAACCTTTTTAGATCAGCGATATACTTTTAGAGTGTTCCCCACGCGAGTGGGGATAAACCGCAGATTGATAGCGATCCTTCTTATCTTGTACCGTGTTCCCCACGCGAGTGGGGATAAACCGGAATTAACATGCCAACATTTACTTTCGATGGTGTGTTCCCCACGCGAGTGGGGATAAACCGGTGCGCCCATGCAGCTAATTGCACCGATTGATGTGTTCCCCACGCGAGTGGGGATAAACCGAGTGACAGATTCTGGTGCCACCACAAAGCATAGTGTTCCCCACGCGAGTGGGGATAAACCGCATTCTCCCCAGGCGCACCGGGTTTTGCTCCTGTGTTCCCCACGCGAGTGGGGATAAACCGAGGACGGTCAAACCCGCGGCGATAATGCTTTTGTGTTCCCCACGCGAGTGGGGATAAACCGTTCTGCCACCGCCTTCTCAATTCGGGCGCATGGTGTTCCCCACGCGAGTGGGGATAAACCGTTTAGCGGCGACAGCGACTATTTCATCAGCGAGTGTTCCCCACGCGAGTGGGGATAAACCGGCTCCGTAACCGCTGAATACAGTTCACCGGGAGTGTTCCCCACGCGAGTGGGGATAAACCGGTGGCCACCAGCATGGTTTTCCTCATTGACCGGTGTTCCCCACGCGAGTGGGGATAAACCGCGATGCCTTCGCTCGATGTTGGTTTGAAATTAGTGTTCCCCACGCGAGTGGGGATAAACCGAGCAGGGCTTCGAAAATTGGGAGAAGATTTCAGTGTTCCCCACGCGAGTGGGGATAAACCGGAAAGGGCCTTATGGCTCAGAGCTTCGCGGATGTGTTCCCCACGCGAGTGGGGATAAACCGTCTCGACGAACTACAGGTCGTTATCACGCTGAGTGTTCCCCACGCGAGTGGGGATAAACCGAGCTGGATCTCATTCGCGGTCGCGATGTTGATGTGTTCCCCACGCGAGTGGGGATAAACCGTGTGTCGGTTTATCTGACCGTGCGTCCATATGGTGTTCCCCACGCGAGTGGGGATAAATCGCTACCCTTCCATGTTGCTGGTGGACCAAACCCTGGTTCCCTTACCCAGACGTTTGCGGCCTAAATCCAACAACGAGTTATTGCTTCGCTTTCGCCAGCTCTTTTACCAGCGGCAACATCACGCGTACCACATCATGACTGCGTTTTTCGATACGATGCGGGAGCCATTTATCCAGATACTGTTGGTTATCAATCAGAGCGTTATGCCAACTGGTTCCCTCCGGGAAGGCTTTGCTCTTCGCGCGTTGCTGATAACCATCTTTTTTGCCCAGCGACCAGTTCGTTGCTTCAACATAAAGCACCGGAATTCCAGCCTCGTCAAAGACGTTGGTATCGCTGCAACAGCCGGTGCCTTTGGGATAGGCAGCATTCAGCCCCGGATTCGTCGTGGCCTGAACGCCAAACTTATGTGCCAGTTTTAACGCCCGATCGCGCGTTAATTTACTGACCGCAGTCGGTGTTGCTTTCCCGCTATTGAAGTAGAGTTTGTCGCCGACAATTAAGTTATCGAGATTGATCACCAGCAGCGTGTTTTTCTTCTCACGGGCCGACATGCGTTTGAGTATATCTTCCGCGCCCAGCGTGCCAATTTCTTCACCGCTGGTGGCGATAAAACGAATGCCATAACGTGTTGGGATCTCTTTCATGCGCGCAGCAAGTTCGAGCATCACGCCCAAACCAGACGCGTTGTCATCCACACCTTGCAGTGTTAAGCCGCCAAGATTGTTATTCACATCGTTATCACTGAGCGGAGAATAGGTATCGAGATGCGCCATGATGATAATTTGCTGTGGATCAACGCCCTCGCGGGCAGCAATGACCGAACTGGCGCTCACGTTATGCCAACTCTGATGACCGTCTTTGGTGGTGTAAAGATAGCGGGTATTAAAGCGGCGAATATCGCTTTGGTAGCCAAGCTGGCTAAATTGTTGCTTGAGGTAATCCGCCGCTAACATTTCCGAAGGACTGCCCGTCATGCGCCCTGGGAATACCGTCGCAATGTGGCGGGTTTGTTGACTGGCCATTTCGCCAATTGGCGAGTGACCTGCTAATGCTGGCAAAGTACAGCAAATGCTTAGCGCCAGGCTGGTCAGCGAGTGGCGCAATGCGGAAAACATAGTGGGTCCCTTTCAAAGAGAAAAATTTTTGCCCGCGTAGTATGAAACTGTGATGGACGTTACACAATTTCAATTGCTCTGAAAGCCGCATTATCTCGTGGGTAAAGCACATTTTGTGATTTGCATTTCCACGGCGTTATTCCTTTGTGGAACTACTCATTCCAATTCGTAATTTCATAACAAATAAACCTCAGCCGTATAGTCCCCTAATGAATTTTTAAACGGGGGCATGTCCTCCGTACTAAACCTCGGCAAAGGGAAGGTTATGGACCAGAAACGACTTACTCACTTACGGCAACTGGAGGCGGAAAGCATCCATATCATCCGTGAGGTCGCAGCCGAATTTGCTAATCCGGTGATGATGTATTCCATTGGCAAAGACTCCTCGGTGATGTTGCATTTGGCCCGTAAAGCCTTCTACCCAGGCACGCTTCCTTTCCCACTGCTGCATGTTGATACCGGCTGGAAATTCCGCGAGATGTACGATTTCCGTGACCGCACCGCGAAGAACTATGGTTTTGAGCTGCTGGTGCATAAAAACCCGGAAGGCGTGGCGATGGGAATTAACCCGTTCGTGCACGGTAGCGCTAAACATACCGACATCATGAAAACCGAAGGGCTGAAACAGGCACTGAGTAAGTACGGGTTTGATGCCGCTTTTGGTGGCGCGCGGCGTGATGAAGAAAAATCACGTGCGAAAGAACGTATCTATTCTTTCCGTGACCGCTTCCACCGCTGGGATCCTAAAAACCAGCGCCCGGAGCTGTGGCACAACTACAACGGCCAGATTAACAAAGGCGAGAGCATTCGCGTGTTCCCACTTTCTAACTGGACCGAGCTGGATATCTGGCAGTACATCTTCCTGGAAAATATCGAAATCGTGCCGTTGTATCTGGCCGCACCACGCCCTGTGCTGGAGCGTGATGGCATGCTGTTGATGGTGGATGACGACCGCATCGATTTACAACCTGGCGAAGTGATTGAGCAGAAAATGGTGCGCTTCCGTACCCTGGGCTGCTGGCCGCTGACCGGTGCCGTTGAGTCCGAAGCGCAGACGCTGCCGGAAATCATCGAAGAGATGCTGGTTTCGACCACCAGTGAACGTCAAGGGCGGGCAATTGACCGCGACCAGGCAGGCTCCATGGAGCTTAAAAAACGCCAGGGTTATTTCTAAGGAGCCGCCAGATGAACACCACTATTGCACAACAAATTGCGGATGAAGGCGGCGTTGAAGCCTATCTGCACGCGCAGCAACATAAAAGCCTGCTGCGTTTCCTGACCTGCGGCAGCGTCGATGACGGCAAAAGTACGCTGATTGGCCGCCTGCTGCATGACACTCGCCAGATCTATGAAGATCAACTTTCTTCCCTGCATACCGACAGCAAACGTCACGGTACGCAGGGTGAAAAACTGGATCTGGCCTTGCTGGTGGATGGTCTGCAAGCCGAGCGCGAGCAAGGCATTACTATCGACGTGGCATACCGTTATTTCTCGACGGAAAAACGTAAGTTTATTATTGCCGACACGCCGGGGCATGAGCAGTACACCCGTAATATGGCGACCGGTGCGTCTACCTGTGAGTTGGCGATCCTGTTGATCGATGCGCGTAAAAGCGTGCTGGATCAAACGCGTCGCCACAGTTTTATCTCCACGCTGCTGGGGATCAAACATCTGGTGGTCGCGGTTAACAAAATGGATCTGGTGGATTACAGCGAAGAAAGATTTGAGCAGATCAAACAGGATTACCTGACTTTTGCTGAGCAGCTTCCGGCGGATCTGGATATTCGTTTTGTGCCGCTTTCGGCTCTCGAAGGCGACAACGTGGCGACCCAAAGTGCCAGCATGCCGTGGTACACCGGCCCGACTTTATTGGAGCTTCTGGAAACGGTAGAGGTGAAACGCACCGTTGAGCAACAGCCGATGCGTTTCCCGGTTCAGTACGTGAACCGCCCGAATCTCGATTTCCGTGGTTATGCCGGGACGCTGGCTTCAGGCATTGTTAACGTCGGCCAGCGGGTAAAAGTTCTGCCATCGGGCGTTGAGTCAACCATTGCGCGAATCGTCACTTTTGATGGAGATTTGCAACAAGCCGCTGCGGGCGAAGCGATTACGCTGGTGCTGAAAGATGAAATCGACATCAGCCGTGGGGATTTGCTGGTGGATGCTGCCGACGCACAGCCTGCGGTACAGACAGCGAAAGTCGATGTGGTGTGGATGGCGGAGCAACCGCTGGTGCCGGGCCAAAGCTATGATATCAAAGTGGCCGGGAAGAAAACCCGCGCTCGCGTTGATAACATTCATTATCAGGTTGAAATTAACAGCCTGACCCAGCGCGTGGTGGAAACCCTGCCGCTCAACGGTATCGGTCTGGTGGATTTGACCTTTGACGAACCGTTGGTGCTGGATAAATACCAGGAAAACCCGGTGACTGGCGGGCTGATTTTCATCGACCGCCTGACCAACGTGACGGTGGGTGCCGGAATGGTGCGTGAGCCGCAAGAACAGGTGTATCAGGAACCTTCTGCGTTTAGCGCGTTTGAGCTGGAACTGAATGCGCTGGTGCGCAGACACTTCCCACACTGGGGCGCACGTGATTTGCTGGGAGGCAAATAATGGCTGAGCACGACGAAAACGTCGTCTGGCATGCGCATCCAGTAACGGTTGAGCAGCGTGAAAAACTTCATCAGCACCGGGGCGCGGTGCTGTGGTTTACCGGGCTTTCCGGCTCGGGTAAATCGACCATTGCAGGCGCGCTGGAAGAGGCGTTACACAAACTTGGCGTCAGCACTTATTTGCTGGATGGCGATAATGTGCGCCACGGTTTGTGCAGCGATCTGGGCTTTAGTGATGCAGATCGTAAAGAAAACATCCGCCGCGTCGGTGAAGTTGCCAGGCTGATGGCCGATGCGGGGCTGGTGGTGCTGACCGCATTTATTTCTCCTCATCGAGCAGAACGCCAGATGGTGCGCGAGCTTGTCGGGGAAGGGCGGTTTATTGAAGTGTTTGTTGATACACCACTTTCTATCTGCGAAGCGCGTGATCCGAAAGGTTTGTACAAAAAAGCCCGTGCCGGTGAGTTACGTAATTTCACTGGAATTGACTCGGTTTACGAGGCTCCAGAGAACCCGGAAATACACTTAGGCGGCGAACAATTAGTAACAAATTTGATTGCGCAATTATTAGACCTGTTGCGGCGTGACGTTATTATCAAAACCTAAGAGATTGCCAGGATTGTTTCGTACCTGGCTTGCAGGGTTTATGGATTCGTTATGCGCAATAGTACCAATATCGCTATTACATCGGCTGAAGCAAGCCCTGGCACCGAAGAGACGACCTGGTCATTGGCCGGGGCGTTTATCGGTTTTTTGTCGTGGCTATTGGCGCTGGGCATTCCGTTCCTGGTTTACGGCCCTAACACCCTGTTTTTCTTCCTCTATACCTGGCCATTCTTCCTTGCGCTCCTCCCTGTTGCGGTGGTAGTAGGGATTGCCTTGCACTCTTTGCTGCGCGGACGCGTGGTATATAGCTGCGCGGCCACGGTGCTGGCCGTGGCACTCATGTTCGGCATTCTATTCTTGTGGCTGATGGGTTAGCCGTAAATATTTACCAAACCGTAACAGACTATTTATGACCGCAAGTTCGCTAACTCGCCTCCAAACGCGCATGTTGCCGCTATCTGTGATAAATTCTGCCGCAAATACGAGGGGCCATTTTGGGCCCAGAGCGAAGCTCGATAAAATTTTGTGCGATGATTGTGCCGTTTTTCAGGGGGCAGGATGGGTAAACTAACGTTGCTGTTACTGGCTTTGTTGGTCTGGTTGCAGTATTCGCTGTGGTTTGGAAAAAACGGCGTACATGATTACACGCGTGTGAACGACGATGTTACCGCTCAGCAGGCGACGAACGCCAAGCTTAAGGCGCGTAACGATCAGCTGTTCGCTGAAATTGACGATCTTAATGGCGGCCAGGAAGCCATTGAAGAGCGTGCGCGTAACGAACTCAGCATGACCAAACCGGGTGAAACTTTCTACCGCCTGGTACCCGATAGCTCTAAGCGCTTAGGCAACACTGCCGGGCAGAACAATCGATAATCAAGCGTAAGTGAATCTACATGGCAGACTCCTCCCCGGACGTAATTGCCGTGGTGCCGGCAGCAGGTATCGGCAGCCGCATGCAAACGGAATGTCCTAAGCAATATCTAAAAATCGGCAATAAAACTATTCTTGAACATGCGGTGGCAAGCCTGATGGCCCATCCACGCGTGGCTCATGTCATTATCGCCATTAGCCCAACCGACAACTGGTTTGCCTCTTTGCCTCTTGCTTCACACCCAGATGTGACGGTCATTGAGGGTGGAGCGCAACGTGCTGATTCCGTGCTTGCCGGGCTAAATGTGGTGCAAGGCGCTCAATGGGTACTGGTACATGATGCAGCGCGCCCATGCTTGCATCAGGGTGATTTAGCGCGTTTATTAGCGATAACTGAAACCAGCAAAATTGGCGGCATTCTGGCTGCACCCGTGCGCGACACCATGAAACGTGGCGAGCCGGGAAAAAACCTGATAGCCCACACCGTCGATCGCGAAGACCTCTGGCATGCTTTAACGCCACAACTGTTCCCGCTGGAATTGCTGCGAACCTGCTTGCAGCGCGCACTCGATGAACACGCCTCGATTACAGATGAAGCCTCAGCGCTTGAGTATTGTGGCTTCCATCCCGAATTAATTAGCGCCCGCGCCGATAATATAAAAGTGACTCGTCCTGAAGACCTGGCGTTGGCGGAGTTTTACCTCACGCGGTTAACCCAAACGGAGACTGAATAATGCGTATTGGACATGGTTTTGATGTACACGCCTTTGGTGGAGAAGGCCCGATTATCATTGGTGGCGTACGTGTACCGTTCGAAAAGGGGCTGCTCGCTCACTCTGATGGTGATGTCGCGCTGCACGCATTAACAGATGCTTTGTTGGGGGCGGCGGCTTTAGGGGATATCGGTAAATTATTCCCGGATACTGACCCGGCGTTTAAAGGCGCTGATAGCCGCGAGTTGCTGCGTGAAGCGTGGCGTCGCATTCAGGCTAAAGGTTTCACCCTGGGTAACGTCGATGTGACTATTATTGCGCAGGCGCCAAAAATGGCACCACACATCCCGCAGATGCGCGTGTTTATTGCCGAAGATCTCGGCTGTCATATGGATGATGTTAACGTGAAAGCCACCACCACCGAGAAGCTCGGCTTTACCGGCCGTGGCGAAGGAATTGCGTGTGAAGCGGTCGCTCTGCTGCATAAGGCGCGTAAATAATGGATATGCAGAATCTGACCTGGCTGCACGGCAAGCCACAAGGCACCGGGTTAATCAAAGCCAGTCCAGAGGACTTCGTGGTTATCGAAGACCTGGGTTTTGGGCCGGATGGCGACGGCGAGCAACTACTGTTACGCATCCTGAAAAATGGCTGCAACACACGCTTTGTTGCTGATGCGCTGGCGAAATATCTGAAGGTTCCAGCCCGTGAAGTGAGCTTTGCCGGGCAGAAAGACAAGCATGCAGTAACCGAGCAGTGGTTCTGCGTACGTCTGCCGGGTAAAGAAATGCCGGTTATGAGCGGGTTTGAGCTTGAAGGCTGCAAGGTGCTGGAATTTGCCCGCCATCGCCGTAAACTGCGCCTTGGTGCTTTGAAAGGTAACAACTTCACGCTGGTGCTGCGCGACGTGAGTGACCGCGCAGAGCTTGAACAGCGCCTGAATAAAATTCTGCACCAGGGCGTGCCGAACTACTTCGGCAGCCAGCGTTTTGGTATTGCAGGTAATAACCTGCATCAGGCCCTGCGTTGGGCGCAAAGCAATGCGCCAATCCGCGATCGCAATAAACGCAGTTTTTATCTGTCAGCAGCTCGCAGCGCCATGTTTAACCAGATTGTCAGCGAAAGGCTGAAAAAACCGGACTTTAACCAGGTTATCGATGGCGACGCTTTGCAGCTCGCTGGGCGTGGGAGCTGGTTTGTCGCAACGCCTGAAGAGATGCCCGAGCTGCAAAACCGTGTTGATGCGGGTGAATTGCTGATTACCGCGCCTTTACCAGGTGACGGAGCCTGGGGTTCACAAAACGCCGCACTTGCGTTTGAGCAAGAGTGTGTGGCGCAGGAAACGGATTTACAGTCACTGTTAGTACGTGAGCGTGTAGAAGCGGCGCGTCGCGCCATGTTGGTCATGCCGAAAGAGTTAAGCTGGGCCTGGTGGGATGATATTACCGTTGAGCTGAAATTCTGGCTGCCAGCCGGGAGTTTCGCGACAAGCGTAGTGCGTGAACTAATGAACGCACCGGGCGGTTATGCTGATATTGCCGAATAGTAATCCTGGACAGTTCTTGGTTGTGAATGTTACAAAAACAGCAACAATTTCATGACGGCTGCACTAAAATCAGCTATCTGGGATAAAACAATAAGAAGCTTTGTAAATTCAATATGAGAATACTTTTGAGTAACGATGACGGGGTCAACGCGCCGGGCATTCAAGTTCTGGCTGCCCGACTAAAGGAATTTGCTCAAGTGCAGGTTGTTGCCCCTGACCGTAATCGCAGTGGGGCTTCAAACTCACTGACGCTCGAATCTTCATTACGAACTTTCACGCTGGCAAACGGCGATATTTCAGTGCAAATGGGCACGCCGACAGACTGTGTCTATCTCGGCGTAAATGCTTTGATGCGTCCCGCCCCTGAAGTGGTGGTTTCCGGTATCAACGCGGGGCCAAACCTGGGCGATGACGTTATCTATTCCGGTACCGTTGCGGCGGCGATGGAAGGACGACATTTGGGCATTCCGGCGCTGGCTGTTTCGCTTAATGGCCATGAGCACTATGAAACGGCCGCTGCCGTGACATGCACAATTTTGCGTGCGCTAATGCGTGAGCCGCTGCGTACCGGGCGCATTTTAAATATTAATGTGCCGGACTTGCCGCTTGATCAAATCAAGGGCATCCGGGTGACTCGCTGTGGCAGCCGTCACCCTTCAGATAAAGTCATTCCGCAAGAAGATCCTCGTGGAAATACGCTGTATTGGATTGGGCCTCCGGGCGATAAATTCGATGCAGGCCCGGATACCGATTTTGCCGCCGTTGATGAAGGCTATGTTTCGGTAACGCCATTGCATGTTGACCTGACTGCCCATAGCGCTCGCGAGGTCGTCAGCCACTGGTTGAACAAATCAGGAGTGGATGAGCAATGGTAAGCAAACGCGTACAAGCCCTTCTCACACAGCTGCGTAATCAAGGCATAACGGACGAAAAAGTTCTGAATGCGATTGCGTCGGTGCCGCGAGAAAAATTTGTCGATGAAGCGTTTGAACACAAAGCCTGGGAGAATACGGCATTACCGATTGGCTCAGGCCAAACCATCTCACAACCCTACATGGTTGCCAGAATGACCGAGTTGCTGGAGTTAACTCCTGAGTCGCGTGTGCTGGAAATCGGCACCGGCTCCGGGTATCAAACGGCTATTTTGGCGCATCTGGTGCATCATGTTTGTTCAGTTGAGCGCATCAAAGGCCTGCAATGGCACGCAAGGCGACGTTTAAAGCAGCTCGATCTGCACAATATCTCGACCCGTCATGGTGATGGCTGGCAGGGCTGGCATGCGCGAAGCCCATTTGACGCTATTATTGTTACGGCTGCACCGCCAGAGATTCCCGCCGAGCTATTGTCTCAGCTGGACGAAGGTGGTGTTTTAGTTCTCCCGGTTGGCGAAGAAAGACAGTATCTGAAGCGCGTTCGCCGACTTGGTGGGGAATTTGTCATTGATACGGTAGAAGCTGTTCGTTTTGTACCCTTAGTGAAGGGTGAACTGGCATAACCCGGAAATATCTTGCTTTTTTTCTAAGGTTTTTGGCGTAACGTTACGCGCAGCGAGATTTTGATAACTGGCCGTAAGCGCCGGTTCTGCCGTATTTTCATACATAAGCATATGATTGTTTTTGGGGGATTAATGAGCGCGGGAAGCCCAACTTTTACTTTACGCCGTATTGCAGCGTTATCGCTGGTGAGCCTGTGGCTAGCTGGATGTACCAGCAATGACAGCCAGGCGCCTATCAGTTCTGTAGGCGGCAACAGCAATGCCAGCAGCAGTTCTTCCGGTGGCATGCTGGTAACCCAGCCACCGAAAATGTCCACCCAAAGCCAGACTCCACAAATTCAACCGGTGCAGCAGCAACCGACGATCCAGCCGATGCAAACGCAGCCGGTGGTTTCAACGCCAGTGCAAACTCAAAACGGCCACATCGTTTATAACCGCAAATATGGCGATATCCCTAAAGGTAGCTATACCGGCGGCAGCACTTATACCGTTAAACGCGGCGACACACTTTTCTATATCGCGTGGATTACCGGGAACGATTTCCGTGATTTAGCCCAGCGCAACAGTATACCGGCACCGTATGGCCTGAACGTGGGTCAAACGCTACAAATCGGTAATGCTTCGGGTACGCCAATCACCGGTGGTAATGCCGTGACTACCGCAGATGCCAGCGCACAAGGCGTTGCGCCTACGCCTGTGCAAAATAGCACCACGGTGGTTGCTTCTAAACCTGTAATTACGTATTCTGAGGATTCAGGTGAACAGAGTGATAACAAAATGTTGCCGAATAATAAAGGGACTGCGACAACTGTCACAGCACCGGTTACGGCACCTGTGGTTAGCTCTACGACTACTGTACCAACTGCCAGCAGCACGTCCGATAGCGCGCCAATTTCGACCTGGCGTTGGCCAACTGAAGGCAAGGTTATTGAGAACTTCTCTGCTACCGAAGGTGGCAATAAAGGGATCGATATCGCAGGCAGCAAAGGCCAGGCTGTTGTTGCTACCGCCTCCGGGCGTGTGGTTTATGCCGGTAACGCGCTGCGTGGTTACGGTAACCTAATCATCATTAAACATAACGATGATTACCTGAGTGCCTACGCCCATAACGATACAATGCTGGTCCGGGAACAACAAGAAATCACGGCGGGGCAGAAGATAGCTACCATGGGTAGCACCGGAACCAGTTCAACACGTTTACATTTTGAAATTCGTTACAAGGGGAAATCCGTCAACCCGCTGCGTTACTTGCCGCAGCGATAAGCCGGCGAAGTACTTAACTGCAGAGCTGTATTTATGCACATAAGTATTTTGCCCAGGGATCACGGGTAGGAGCCACCTTATGAATCAGAATACGCTGAAAGTTAACGAGTTAAATGAAGACGCGGAATATGATGAGAATGGAGTTGAGGTCTTTGACGAAAAAGCCCTCGTAGAAGAGGAACCCAGTGATAACGACATAGCCGAAGAGGAGTTGTTGTCACAGGGGGCCACTCAGCGTGTGCTTGACGCGACTCAGCTTTATCTTGGGGAGATTGGTTATTCCCCATTATTGACAGCCGAAGAAGAGGTGTATTTTGCCCGCCGCGCTCTGCGTGGTGATATCGCTTCCCGCCGTCGCATGATTGAAAGTAACTTGCGTCTGGTGGTTAAGATTGCCCGTCGTTATAGCAATCGCGGTCTGGCTCTGCTGGACTTGATTGAAGAGGGTAATCTGGGGCTGATTCGTGCCGTTGAGAAATTTGACCCAGAACGTGGGTTCCGTTTTTCAACGTATGCAACATGGTGGATTCGTCAGACCATCGAACGGGCAATCATGAACCAAACCCGTACGATTCGCTTGCCGATTCATATCGTGAAAGAGCTGAACGTTTATCTGCGTACCGCTCGCGAACTCTCTCACAAGCTTGACCATGAGCCGAGTGCAGAAGAGATTGCCGAGCAACTGGATAAACCGGTTGATGATGTTAGCCGTATGCTGCGTCTCAACGAGCGCATTACTTCAGTAGACACCCCGTTGGGTGGCGATTCTGAAAAAGCGCTGCTGGATATTCTGGCTGACGAAAAAGACAACGGCCCGGAAGACACCACGCAAGACGACGATATGAAACAAAGTATCGTTAAGTGGTTATTTGAACTGAACGCCAAACAGCGTGAAGTGCTGGCTCGTCGTTTTGGACTGCTAGGCTATGAAGCTGCAACACTGGAGGATGTGGGTCGTGAAATCGGCCTGACTCGTGAACGTGTTCGTCAGATTCAGGTTGAAGGTCTGCGTCGTCTGCGTGAAATTTTGCAGACGCAAGGTCTGAATATCGAAGCATTGTTCCGCGAGTAAATGTTCCGCGAATAATCGACTGTTCAAATAAAAAAGCGGTGACTCAGGTCACCGCTTTTTTATGTTCGTGGTTTTCTTCTTCTCCTGGGGGATAAGGTCGGGATGAGGGCGACCCGATGCCGAAAACTACACCAGACTCTTCAGGCGATAAATCCACTCCAGTGCCTGACGCGGTGACAGCGAGTCCGGATCTAATGCTTCCAGCGCCTCCACCGCAGGCGAGGTTTCTTCCGCCACTGACAACAGCGACATCTGTGTACCATCTACTTGCGTGGCTGCGGTGTTGTTAGAAAGCGTTTCCAGTTCGCGCAGTTTTTGACGCGCGCGTTTAATCACTTCTTTTGGCACGCCCGCCAGCGCGGCAACGGCCAGGCCATAACTTTTGCTTGCTGCACCGTCTTGCACGCTGTGCATAAACGCAATGGTATCGCCATGTTCAATCGCATCAAGATGAACGTTCGCTACACCTTCCATTTTTTCAGGCAGCGTTGTCAGCTCAAAATAGTGCGTGGCGAACAGCGTCATGGCTTTGATGCGATTTGCCAGGCTTTCGGCACACGCCCAGGCGAGCGACAAACCATCATAAGTGGATGTTCCACGGCCAATTTCATCCATCAGCACCAGGCTGTGTTCGGTGGCGTTATGCAGAATATTGGCGGTTTCGGTCATCTCCACCATAAAGGTTGAGCGCCCGGATGCCAGGTCATCTGCGGCACCGACACGGGTGAAGATACGGTCAATTGGGCCAATTTCTGCCTGTTGTGCGGGAACAAAACTGCCGATATAGGCAAGCAATACAATCAGCGCGGACTGGCGCATATAGGTACTTTTACCGCCCATGTTCGGGCCAGTAATAATCAGCATACGGCGTTGCGGAGCAAGGCTTAGCGGGTTAGCGATAAATGGTTCGCTCAGCACTTGTTCAACTACCGGATGGCGACCCCCGATGACTTTAATACCTGGCTTATCACTTAATTGCGGACAAGTGTAATTCAGGCTGTACGCACGTTCAGCAAGGTTCACCAGAACATCCAGTTCCGCGAGAGCGGTCGCACTTTGTTGCAACGCTTCAAGATGAGGCAACAACGCGTCGAACAGCTGATCGTAAAGTTGTTTTTCGAGCGCTAATGCTTTCCCTTTGGAAGTCAGAACTTTGTCTTCGTACTCTTTCAGTTCAGGAATGATATAGCGTTCGGCATTTTTCAGCGTCTGGCGGCGCACGTAGTGAATCGGGGCGTGGTGACTCTGGCTGCGGCTAATCTGAATGTAATAGCCGTGCACGCCGTTGAAACCGACCTTCAACGTATCCAGACCGAGTTTTTCACGCTCGCGGATTTCTAGTTTATCAAGATAATCTGTCGCGCCATCAGCCAGCGCACGCCACTCGTCTAACTCTTCGTGATAACCCGGCGCAATCACGCCGCCATCGCGCACCAGCACGGGCGGCGACTCCACCACCGCGCGCTCGAGCAATTCACGCAGTTCGGTGAATTCGCCCATGTTCTCACGCAGCGTTTGCACATAATCAGTCGGGACATCGGCCAGTAACTCACGCAGTTCTGGCAACTGTTGGAATGCGTGGCGCATACGCGCTAAATCACGTGGGCGCGCGGTGCGTAACGCCAGGCGCGCCAGAATACGTTCGAGATCGCCGACCTGACGCAATACCGGCTGAACTTCAGCGCTACGATCCTGCAGAGCGGCGATGGTCTGCTGGCGTTTTTGCAGAATATCAACATTACGAATCGGCATATGCAGCCAGCGTTTGAGCATACGGCTGCCCATCGGCGTGACGGTGCAATCCAGCACTGACGCGAGCGTGTTTTCAAAGCCGCCAGACAGGTTCTGGGTAATCTCCAGATTACGGCGCGTTGCGGCGTCCATAATAATGCTGTCTTGCTGGCGATCCATGGTGACTGAACGGATGTGCGGCAGTGAAGTACGCTGTGTGTCTTTAACGTATTGCAACAGGCAACCAGCAGCACATAACGCGTGATGGGCATTTTCGACGCCAAAACCGGTGAGATCACGTGTGCCGAATTGCATATTCATCTGCTGGCGCGCGGTGGAGATTTCAAATTCCCACAGCGGGCGGCGACGTAAACCACGGCGGCCTTCAATCAAACGAGTTTCGGCAAAATCCTCTGCGTACAGCAGTTCAGCAGGATTTGTGCGCTGAAGCTCCGCCGCCATAGTTTCGATATCTTCCGGCTCGGACAGGCGAAAACGCCCGGAGCTGATATCGAGCGTGGCATATCCAAAGCCTTTGCCGTCTTGCCAGATGGCGGCCAGCAGGTTGTCCTGGCGCTCTTGCAGCAGGGCTTCATCACTGATGGTGCCTGGCGTAACGATGCGCACGACTTTGCGCTCGACAGGCCCTTTGCTGGTAGCCGGATCGCCAATTTGTTCGCAAATTGCGGCAGATTCACCCAGATTCACAAGCTTAGCTAAATAGTTTTCGATGGCGTGATGTGGCACGCCAGCCATAGGAATCGGTTCCCCGGCGGATGCGCCGCGTTTAGTCAGGGAAATATCGAGCAGCTGCGACGCACGTTTTGCATCGTCATAAAACAACTCGTAAAAGTCACCCATGCGATAGAACAACAAGATGTCGCGATGTTCTGCTTTGAGGCGCAGATACTGCTGCATCATGGGGGTATGGGCGTCGAAATTTTCCGTTGTACTCATAATGTTTTTCTTTTTAATCCATTGAATTAAAAGTTAATTGCGATTTTTTATTATTGTTAGTGGTCACATTATCGCATGAAGCTGATTCACCGTGAAAAGCTTCGCTATTACACCATAGAACCACTCGCTGACATATCGCCAAACAGCAGGAAATCTTCGCGTCGGCTCGCAGAGTCTGTTACTCCCGCTGTGATTTTGATTTACCATAAGGAATACACATTCGTCGTTAGTCATATGGATATCTCAACACATGCGTTACTCCGTCGCGTTACTTCCGCTTATTGTTTTGCTGGCCGCATGTAGCAGCAAACCGAAAACTGAAACTCCGCAGCAGCAAGCCGGCACGCCTTCGGGTGGTTTCCTGTTGCAGCCGCAGCATGATGTCTTTATGCAGACGGGGGATTTTGCCAATAATCCTGAGGCCGAGAAATTCATCAATAAAATGGTGAGCGAGCACGGCTTTGACCGCCAGCAATTGCATGAAGTGCTTTCTCAGGCGAAAAGATTAGATTACGTGCTGCGTTTGATGGATCAACAAGCGCCAACCACCGCGCCACCTCCGGGTCCAAATGGCGCATGGTTACGTTATCGCGCTAAGTTCATTACGCCAGATAACGTGCAAAATGGCGTCGCGTTCTGGAATCAATATGATGACGCGCTGAAACGTGCTTTCCAGGTTTACGGCGTGCCACCGGAAATTATTGTCGGGATTATCGGTGTGGAAACCCGCTGGGGCCGCGTGATGGGTAAAACGCGCATCATTGATGCACTGGCGACGTTGTCATTTGCTTATCCGCGTCGTGCGCAATACTTCTCGGGCGAACTGGAAACCTTCCTGTTGATGGCGCGTAATGAAGGCGATGATCCGCTGGCATTGAAAGGTTCGTTTGCCGGGGCGATGGGCTACGGTCAGTTTATGCCATCCTCCTTTAAAGAATACGCGGTTGATTTCAACGGCGACGGCCATGTGAATTTATGGGATCCGGAAGACGCCATCGGCAGCGTCGCGAATTACTTTAAAGGTCACGGTTGGGTGAAGGGCGATTTAGTCGCGGTTCCGGCCAACGGCCAGGTCCCTGGACTGGCGAACGGTTTCAAAACCAAATATTCGGTTTCTGCGTTGCAGCAGTCCGGACTTACCCCACAAAGTTCCCTGGGGAATCATCAGGAAGCCAGTTTGTTGCGCCTGGATATGGGGGACAGATATCAATACTGGTACGGCATGCCGAACTTCTACACCATCACGCGCTACAACCACAGCACGCATTATGCGATGGCGGTCTGGCAGCTAGGTCAGGCGGTTGCGCTGGCTCGCGTTCAGTAAGCTTTTCCCCGCCTTATTCTGAGGCGGGGGTTTTCCCCTCGTTTATATCGTGAAGGTTTTTCCTGATCGACGATCAGGAATTTACATCGCATTCAATTTAATTTATGTTATGTTATAACAAATCAAGATTGAATGGTTTATCCCGCAATGCTTCCTTCACGGACACTCTTTACCATGGCTGCGCCGGTACGATTTTGTGCCGTCTTAATTTTGCTGGCTGGGCTATGGCTGGCAATTTTATGGGCGATTGCACTGCCATGATCTCGCTAAATCAATTAGTGCTGGGCTACCAGGGAAAGGCCGTAACTGCGCCATTAACCGGCCATATTACGCAAGGCAGCATGACGGCCATCATCGGTGCGAACGGCACTGGGAAATCGACCTTACTCAAAACGCTGCTGAAGCTACAGCCACCGGTCTCCGGGCAATTATTATTTACGGATGGATGCGCCCCCCGCATTGCGTGGTTGCCGCAGCTCGCCGAGATGGAACGGCAGTTCCCTACCACCGTTTACGATGTGGTTTGCATGGGGGCATGGCCTGCGCGTGGCCTGTTTTCTGCGTTGAATCGCAAAAATCGCCAGCAAGTAACCGATGCTATTGAGCGTGTTGGTTTAGGCGCTTACAGCAAAAAACCTATCGAAATGCTGTCCGGTGGTCAGTTTCAAAGAATGTTATTCGCGCGGCTGTTGGTGCAAAACGCACCTCTGGTATTGCTGGATGAACCCTTTACCGGCGTTGATTCCCAGACCAGTGATTTTTTGATGACGTTAATCTGCCAGATGCAGCAGGCAGGGCAAACGGTCATGGCGGTACTGCACGACAACGAACGCGTCAGCAGACATTTCCCGCAAGTATTACTGCTTGAGCAAGAAAATTTCCATTGGGGGGATGCTGCTCAAGTATTGCCTCGTTACTCGCAAACAGGCACATCTTTGGCGTTATCCGCATGATTTATCACTTTTTAATTGAACCATTTATCGACTACGGCTTTATGCGCCGGGCGCTGGTGGCGTGCCTGGCGTTATCTATTAGTACCGCTCCGTTAGGGATTTTCCTTTTACTGCGACGCATGAGCCTGGTGGGCGATGCGCTGTCGCACGCGATTTTACCCGGTGTTGCCGTAGGGTATTTATTGGCAGGTATGTCATTGATCGCCATGGGTATTGGTGGTTTTGTGGCAGGCGTACTGGTGGCGTTAATCTCAGGCCTGGTGAGTTCACGAACCAATCTAAAAGAAGATGCCAGTTTTGCCGGGTTCTATCTCGGCTCGCTGGCACTGGGCGTGACGCTGATATCGTTACGGGGTTCCAGTGTCGATTTGCTGCATCTATTGTTCGGTTCCATTCTGGCGGTGGATAGCCAGGCCACTCTCTTTGTTGGCGTGATTGCGAGCGTGACGTTGCTTATTCTGGCCGGGTTGTATCGAGGGTTGGTGATGGAAACCTTTGATCGCAGCTTTTTGCAGGTCAATAACCGCTTTGCTCCCCATCTTATACACGGTGTTTTTCTGGCGTTGCTGGTGCTTAATCTGGTCGCGGGATTTCAAATTCTCGGCACGCTGATGTCTGTCGGATTGATGATGCTGCCCGCTGTTTCTGCGCGTTGCTGGGCGAAAACGTTACCAGGCGCGATGCTGATTGCCGTGATTTGCGGCCTGTTATCCGCCTGGTTTGGGCTGGCGTGGTCTTTTGCCGCAGCACTCCCCGCAGGCCCGGCCATCGTATTAACGGCAAGCGTAGGCTTCTTTATCTCAATACTTTTTGGTTCGCGTAGCGGGCTGGCTCGGAGCCTTTGTAGAGGCTGGATAACAACAAGCAAGGGGATTAAATGAAACGTTTTGGGATGATGATGGCATTGGTGCTGGCTTGCTCCAGCCAGGCGGCACTCGCTAAAAACCTCAATGTGGTTGCCAGTTTTACGGTGCTGGCTGATATGGCAAAACAGGTAGGCGGTGAGCATGTGACGGTGAAAAGTCTGGTGGGGCCAGATGGTGATCCCCATAGCTTTGAACCTTCACCACAAGATAGCGTTGCGTTAAGCAAAGCTGACGTGGTTATTGTGAGCGGGCTGGGAATGGAAGGGTGGATGGACCGCCTGGTGAGTGCGTCAGGATATAAAGGCAAAGTGATTGTTGCTTCCGAAGGCGTTTCCACGCGTAAAATGGAGGAGGAAGGTAAGCAAATTACCGATCCGCACGCCTGGAACAGTGCTGAAAATGGAGCTATCTACGCGCAAAATATTACTAAAGCGTTGATGGCTGCCGACCCTGAAGACGCGTCAGCAATTAGCGAGAGCGGCACCGAGTATGTCACCCGCTTGAAACTGCTGGATAGCTGGGCGAAAACACGTTTTGAGTCTATTCCAAAATCACACCGCAAAGTGCTTACCAGTCACGATGCATTCGGGTATTTTGGCCAGCAATATGGTGTTACTTTCCTGGCGCCAGTGGGTTTTTCAACAGAAGCTGAAGCGAGCGCCAGCGATGTTGCGACACTCATTAAACAGCTTAAAAATCAGCACATCAAAACTTACTTTATTGAGAACCAGACCGACCCTCGACTGGTCAAACAAATTGCTGCGGCCAGTGGCGCACAGCCGGGGGGCGAGCTTTATCCTGAAGCGCTTTCACCCGCAGGTGGCCCAGCCAGCACCTATGAAATGGCGTTTAAACACAATGTGGACGCCATCGCTAACAGCATGAAGTGATTTAATCGGCCAGCAATCGCTGGCCGTTCTGTTTTTTCTGGAACCGCCTCGTATTATCTAATGTAATCCTCTGAAAGCATCGTTAAGTGCTATCGTGTAAGCCTGCGATATGTCTACAATCGGAGCCAACATGACAGAGAAAACATTGCGTCAATTAAGTCACCAGGTCGGTGAAGCGCTGGGTCAGCTCGGCGCCACTCTTACCACTGCGGAATCTTGTACTGGTGGCTGGATTGCGAAAGTGATTACCGATGTTTCGGGCAGTTCCGCCTGGTTTGAACGCGGCTTTGTTACCTACAGTAATGAAGCAAAACATCAGATGATTGGTGTTGACAGCGGCACCCTGGAAACTCACGGCGCAGTGAGTGAAGCCGTAGTGTGCGAAATGGCGCAAGGGGCGTTATATGCGGCCGCAGCAGACTTCGCGGTTGCTGTTAGCGGAATTGCCGGGCCAAATGGCGGCAGTGCTGAAAAACCCGTCGGTACGGTGTGGTTTGGTTTTGCTTCAAAGAAAGATGGAACGGTTGCACACCATCAATGTTTTGACGGCGACCGTGACTCAGTTCGCCGCCAGGCCACGGAATACGCACTGCAAACTCTGTGGGAAGAATTTCTCAAAAATAAGCTTGATACTGTATGACCATACAGTATAATTGGCACAACAAAACAGCATAGTAAGCAGTGTGGCACATCCGTGTATCACCCTGCATGACAGGAGTAAAAATGGCTATCGACGAAAACAAACAGAAGGCGTTAGCGGCAGCACTTGGCCAAATTGAAAAACAATTCGGTAAAGGCTCCATCATGCGTCTGGGTGAAGACCGTACCATGGACGTGGAAACGATCTCTACCGGTTCACTTTCACTGGATATCGCTCTGGGGGCCGGTGGCCTGCCAATGGGGCGTATCGTTGAAATCTACGGGCCAGAGTCTTCTGGTAAAACGACGCTGACTTTGCAAGTTATTGCCGCCGCTCAACGTGAAGGTAAAACGTGTGCGTTTATCGATGCCGAGCACGCTCTGGACCCGGTTTACGCTAAAAAACTGGGCGTAGATATCGACAACCTGCTGTGCTCCCAGCCAGATACTGGTGAGCAAGCGTTGGAAATCTGTGATGCACTGGCACGTTCTGGTGCTGTAGATGTCCTGGTTGTTGACTCCGTTGCTGCACTGACGCCGAAAGCTGAAATTGAAGGCGAAATCGGTGACTCTCACATGGGCCTTGCGGCACGTATGATGAGCCAGGCCATGCGTAAACTGGCGGGTAACCTTAAGCAATCCAATACCCTGCTTATCTTCATCAACCAGATTCGTATGAAAATTGGTGTGATGTTTGGTAACCCAGAAACCACTACCGGTGGTAACGCGCTGAAGTTCTACGCTTCTGTCCGTCTGGATATCCGTCGTATTGGCGCAGTGAAAGATGGTGATAACGTGGTGGGGAGTGAAACCCGCGTTAAAGTCGTTAAAAACAAAATTGCTGCACCGTTTAAACAGGCTGAATTCCAGATCATGTACGGCGAAGGTATTAACTTCTACGGCGAGCTGGTTGATTTAGGCGTGAAGCACAAGCTGATTGAAAAAGCGGGCGCCTGGTATAGCTACAACGGTGAGAAGATTGGCCAGGGCAAATCAAACTCCAGTAACTTCCTGAAAGAAAACAAGCCAATGGCTGCTGAAATCGAGAAGAAACTGCGTGATATGCTGCTGAATAATCCAGATGGCACACCAGACTTTGTTGCTGATGACCACGACAAAGACGTTGCCGAAACCAAAGAAGACTTCTAAATCCCACAAGGGCTGCTACGGCAGCCCTTGTTTGTTTCTGCGTAACAACATTTCTATTAAACAGGTTATCCGCTATGCCTGCTGAATCTACTTCCCGCCGCAGCCCTTATTCCAGATTATTAGACAAAGCCACTCGCATTTTGGCGATGCGCGATCACAGCGAACAAGAACTTCGTCGCAAACTCACGGCCCAGTCGACTTTTCCCGGAAAACCAAAAACAGACGAAGATCCTTTTACGCCAGAAGATATCGAAAAGGTGATTGCCTGGTGTTATGAACATCGCTGGCTGGATGACGAACTTTTCGCAACACGCTTTATAGCCAGTCGTGGCCGCAAAGGTTATGGCCCGCAGCGTATTCGCCAGGAATTGCAAAGCAAAGGTATTTCGCGAGAGACCAGTGAAGCCGCAATGCTGAATTGTGAAATAGACTGGCAGGTGATGGCACAAGAAATTGCTGAGCGAAAATTTGGTGAGCCGCTTCCAACTGAATGGAAAGAACGAGCTAAGGTGCAGCGTTTTCTTCTATACCGCGGATTCTTCATGGAAGATGTCCAGGGCGTTTATTCACGGTAAATATCTAAATTTTGCCGATTAGGGCCACGCGGGATTTTACTTCCCCGATAAGAAAACTTATCTTATTCCCACTTTTTCCAGGCAAACAGGTCAAGACCAAAGCATCAAAATTGGCTATGACCGGTTTGCTAACTCCTCGTTAGCTTGATTTCAGGATAATTATGAGCAAGAGCACCGCTGAGATCCGTCAGGCGTTTCTCGATTTTTTCCATAGTAAAGGTCACCAGGTTGTAGCGAGTAGCTCCCTGGTTCCGAATAACGATCCTACTTTGCTGTTTACCAATGCCGGGATGAACCAGTTCAAGGATGTATTCCTTGGTCTCGACAAACGTAATTATTCCCGTGCAACAACGTCCCAACGTTGTGTCCGCGCAGGTGGTAAACACAACGATCTGGAAAACGTCGGTTACACTGCCCGTCACCACACTTTCTTTGAGATGCTGGGTAACTTCAGCTTCGGCGATTATTTCAAGCATGATGCCATCAATTTCGCATGGGAATTATTGACCGGCGAGCAGTGGTTTAACCTGCCAAAAGACCGTTTGTGGGTCACGGTATACGAGACTGACGACGAAGCGTTTGAAATCTGGGAAAAAGAAGTTGGTGTTCCGCGTGAGCGCATTATCCGCATTGGCGATAATAAAGGCGGCGCTTACGCATCTGACAACTTCTGGCAGATGGGTGACACCGGTCCGTGCGGCCCATGTACTGAAATCTTCTTTGACCATGGCGACCACATTTGGGGCGGCCCTCCGGGCAGTCCTGAAGAAGATGGTGACCGCTATATCGAAATCTGGAACCTCGTGTTCATGCAGTTCAACCGTCAGCAGGATGGCACAATGCTGCCACTGCCGAAGCCGTCGGTTGATACCGGTATGGGTCTGGAGCGTATTGCCGCTGTGCTGCAACACGTTAATTCCAACTACGAGATCGACTTGTTCAGCAAGCTGATTCAGTCTGTTGCCAAAGTCACTGGCGCAACCGATCTGACCAGCAAGTCGCTGCGTGTTATCGCTGACCATATTCGTTCTTGCGCATTCCTGGTGGCTGATGGCGTTACTCCGTCGAACGAAGGCCGTGGGTATGTGCTGCGTCGCATCATTCGTCGCGCGATTCGTCATGGCAACATGTTGGGCGCGAAAGAAACCTTCTTCTACAAACTGGTTGGCCCATTGGTTGAAGTGATGGGTGCGGCGGGCGAAGAACTGCAACGCCAGCAAGCGCTGGTTGAGCAAGTTCTGAAAACTGAAGAAGAGCAATTTGCTCGTACACTTGAGCGTGGCTTGGCGCTGCTGGATGAAGAACTGGCGAAACTGACCGGCGACACTCTTGATGGCGAAACTGCTTTCCGTCTGTACGACACCTACGGTTTCCCGGTTGACCTGACAGCAGATGTTTGCCGTGAACGTAACCTCAAGGTAGACGAAGCAGGCTTTGAAGCTGCTATGGAAGAGCAACGCCGTCGTGCACGTGAGTCCAGCGGTTTTGGCGCTGACTACAACAGCATGATTCGCGTGGATTCTGCTTCTGAGTTCAAAGGCTACGATCACACCGATTTGACCGCGAAAGTCACCGCGCTGTTTGTTGATGGTAAAGCGGTAGAGCAAATTACTGCCGGACAAGAAGCGGTTGTGGTACTCAACGAGACGCCATTCTATGCAGAATCTGGCGGTCAGGTTGGCGACAAAGGTGCGATTAAAGCGAACGGCGTAGATTTTGCTGTCAGCGATACGCAGAAGTATGGCCAGGCTATCGGTCATCTGGGTAAGTTAATTGCGGGCGTTGTGAAAGTCGGCGATAGCGTAAAAGCTGAAGTTGATGAAGAGCGTCGTTCTCGGATTCGTCTGAATCACTCTGCGACTCACTTGCTGCATGCGGCATTGCGCCAGGTTCTGGGCACTCACGTTGCGCAGAAAGGTTCACTGGTAAACGACAAAGGCCTGCGTTTTGACTTCTCTCATTTTGAAGGGATGAAACCAGCTGAAGTGCGTGCGGTAGAAGATATTGTGAACGCCCAGATTCGCCGCAACTTGCCAATCGAAACCAACGTCATGGACCTGGAGTCGGCTAAAGCGAAAGGTGCGATGGCCCTGTTTGGTGAGAAATATGATGATCACGTGCGTGTTCTGAGCATGGGTGATTTCTCAACTGAACTCTGCGGTGGGATTCACGCCAAACGTACTGGCGATATTGGCCTATTCCGTATCGTCGCTGAATCAGGTACTGCTGCGGGTGTTCGTCGTATTGAAGCTGTTACGGGTGAGGGCGCGCTGGCAAATCTGCATGCGCAGAGCGAACAGTTGCAGGATATTGCACAGTTGCTTAAAGGTGACAGCCAGAATCTGAATGAGAAAGTGCGTTCAGTACTGGAGCGTACCCGTCAGCTTGAAAAAGAATTGCAGCAGTTGAAAGAACAGCAGGCGGTGCAGGAGAGTGCAAACCTTTCCAGCAAAGCTGTCGATGTGAAAGGCGTTAAACTCCTTGTGAGTGAGCTTGCCAACGTTGAACCGAAGATGTTGCGTACCATGGTTGATGACCTCAAAAATCAGCTTGGCTCGGCAATTATTGTTCTGGCGACGGTATCAGAAGGCAAAGTTTCTTTGATTGCTGGTGTATCTAAAGATGTGACCGACCGCGTCAAGGCGGGGGAACTGATTGGAGTCATTGCCCAGCAAGTTGGAGGCAAAGGGGGCGGTCGTCCAGATATGGCTCAAGCAGGTGGTACAGACGCGGCAGCATTGCCAGGCGCTCTGGCCGGTGTGGAAGCCTGGGTCTCGGCGAAGCTCTAAGTAAAAAAATAAAGTGCAGACAGACGCCATAGCTCATTCAGGTTATGGCGTCTTACTAATTTGCACACACTCAATAATGATAAAGTCAGGTTAAAGTCCCGTATATCGGCTAGACTTAGTCATAACAGAATGTAGTGTCGTGGCCGTTCACTCTTTATGTGTTTGTCACTACTTACTTTTTGGCGTATATGATGGAGAATGCCGGGATACAGAGAGACCCGACTCTTTTAATCTTTCAAGGAGCAAAGAATGCTGATTCTAACTCGTCGAGTTGGTGAGACCCTCATGATTGGGGATGAGGTGACCGTGACAGTACTTGGGGTAAAAGGTAACCAGGTTCGTATTGGTGTTAACGCCCCTAAGGAAGTTTCTGTTCACCGTGAAGAGATCTACCAACGTATCCAGGCTGAAAAATCGCAACAAACGAGTTACTAAAGTTACTGCGTCTCGCTAACCACTAGCGAGACGCTTCGTTTTACAGGCTTATTTTCTTCGCATTACCTCGCAATACCTCCCATGTTTCCTGTCATCATCATAAATTCTCACTTGCCCTAATCGCTTTCTTTTCGCCATTACCCCTATCTTGCTTGTTGATAAAACACTCTTTTTGCCGTGAATTCGCCCGAATTGTGTGTGAAGTGTGCAATTAAAAATTAGTTGGGAAAAATTGTTTGACTTATAAGTGCGGGAAAGTAATATGTGCGCCACGCAGTGCCGATGAGCAGAAACAAGTTCAACGGTACACCTCGAAAGAGGCGTGTGGTGAGGTGGCCGAGAGGCTGAAGGCGCTCCCCTGCTAAGGGAGTATGCGGTCAAAAGCTGCATCCGGGGTTCGAATCCCCGCCTCACCGCCATTTTGCACCCATAGCTCAGCTGGATAGAGTACTCGGCTACGAACCGAGCGGTCGGAAGTTCGAATCTTCCTGGGTGCACCATTCTTCCTCCTACCACGTAGCACTGGTAGTGTTCCAAAGAAAGTTAATTTCTTAGCGAGCAGCAGGGAGAAAAACGTTGCTCACGCAACGGCCCGTCAGGGCAAGCACCGCGAGTAACGCTCCGGATGCACCATCTTGTTGATGTTGTTTAGAACAACAAACAGCATTAAGTCAGCAGTAAAAGAAGTAATCCTGTGCACCCATAGCTCAGCTGGATAGAGTACTCGGCTACGAACCGAGCGGTCGGAAGTTCGAATCTTCCTGGGTGCACCATCTTCTTCGATGTTACGGCAAGTTCAGTGACATTGATTCAGAAGTCAAAGCAGTAACCCGATGCACCCATAGCTCAGCTGGATAGAGTACTCGGCTACGAACCGAGCGGTCGGAAGTTCGAATCTTCCTGGGTGCACCATCTTCTTCGATGTTACGGCAATTTCAGTGACATTGATTCAGAAGTCAAAGCAGTAACCCGATGCACCCATAGCTCAGCTGGATAGAGTACTCGGCTACGAACCGAGCGGTCGGAAGTTCGAATCTTCCTGGGTGCACCATATTCCTCCCAAATACCAGCAATGGTAGCGCTTCAGAGAAATTCAATTTCTCAGCAAGCACAAGGGAAGATAACGTTGCTTCAGCAACGGCCCGAAGGGCGAGCCTTCGGCGAGTAATCTTCCTGGGTGCACCATCTTTCCCCCAAGTTTTACCTCCTGAATTTCAAAAACAAAATCCCCAGTAACACCAAACAAACCCATTAGTTACCTTCTGAACTATCTCAATTACAAATAAGCGACAATATTATTGGTTTACGCTAAAGTAACGCCTCAATATTGTGTGATGTGAGGGATGAGATGTACGAACGTTACGACGGTCTGATTTTCGATATGGACGGAACCATCCTCGATACCGAGCCAACACATCGTAAGGCGTGGCGTGAAACGTTAGCGGGTTATGGTATGCAGTTCGACGAACAGGCAATGGTTGCGTTGAATGGCTCCCCAACCTGGCGTATTGCGCAGGCGATTATCGAACTCAATCGTGCAGATCTTGATCCCCATCGTCTTGCGCAGGAAAAAACGCAGGCCGTAAGAGCTATGCTTCTTGATACGGTGCGCCCACTTCCCCTCATTGAAGTCGTTAAATCCTGGCATGGTCGTCGGCCAATGGCCGTGGGAACTGGCAGCGAAAGCGATATTGCCGAGGCGCTGCTAAACCACTTAGGTTTACGTCAGTATTTCTCCGCAGTTGTCGCGGCCGATCATGTTAAAAATCACAAACCCGCTCCTGATACTTTTTTGCTATGCGCTGAATTAATGGGCGTTGCACCGCAAAAATGTGTGGTGTTTGAAGATGCCGATTTCGGCCTCGAAGCGGCGCGAGCGGCTGGAATGGATGGTGTGGACGTCCGTTTGCTGTGAGTGAGGCGCTTTCGCTTTTTTCGTTATTTACCAGCAGTTTTCTTAGCGCTACTTTATTGCCAGGAAGTTCAGAGGCGGTGCTGATTGCGCTATTAGTTGCAGGCACAGGGCCGACCTGGTTACTCATTGTGATAGCAACAATGGGTAATAGCCTTGGAGGCCTGACTAACGTTATTCTGGGGCGGTTTTTCCCGTTACGGGAAACGTCGCGCTGGCACGGAAAGGCAAGTGCGTGGCTGGAGCGTTTTGGCCCGGTAACATTATTACTCAGTTGGATGCCTGTAATCGGCGATCTGCTGTGCCTGTTAGCTGGCTTATTAAGAATGAGCTGGGGACCGGTAATCTTTTTTTTATGCCTTGGTAAAGCGCTTCGCTATATCGTTGTAGCGGCTGCAACGGTTCAAGGCATGGCGTGGTGGCACTAATTGAGTGGAATGATAAATATCACCCCCACCTAAAACAATTATGCTTAATAAAAATGAATTCGACAGGCGGGAGGTCAATTTGATCCCGAACGTATCACAGGCGCTGGCCTGGCTGGAAAAGCATCCTCAGGCAGTAAAAGGTATTCATCGTGGTCTTGAGCGTGAAACGCTACGAGTCACCCCAGATGGCCAGTTGGCAACAACCGGACACCCGGAAATCCTTGGTTCTGCACTGACACACAAATGGATAACCACCGATTTCGCCGAAGCACTGCTGGAGTTTATCACTCCAGTTGATGGCGACATCGACCATATGCTGACGTTTATGCGCGATCTCCATCGCCATACGGCCCGTGAACTGGGTGACGAGCGCATGTGGCCGCTGAGCATGCCATGCTACATCAACGATGGTCAGAACATTGAGCTGGCACAGTACGGCTCATCCAACAACGGTCGTTTAAAGACCTTATATCGTGAAGGCTTGAAAAACCGTTACGGTGCGTTGATGCAGACCATCTCTGGCGTTCACTACAACTTCTCGTTGCCGCTGGAGTTCTGGCAGGCTCGTCTGGGCGTAGAAGATGCGCAGAGCGGTAAAGAAGCGATTTCCGCCGGATACTTCCGCCTGATTCGTAACTACTACCGTTTTGGTTGGGTCATCCCTTATTTATTCGGTGCATCGCCTGCAATCTGTTCATCCTTCCTGCAAGGGAAAGAAAGCGCATTGCCGTTTGAAAAAACCGAATGCGGCATGAATTACTTACCGTATGCGACTTCATTGCGCCTGAGCGATTTGGGTTATACCAATAAATCCCAGAGCAATCTTGGCATCACGTTTAACGATTTGGAGACTTATGTCGCCGGGTTGAAACGTGCCATTAAGACGCCATCGGAAGAATACGAGCAGATGGGGTTAGAGAAGGACGGCAAGCGTCTTCAAATCAACACCAACGTGCTGCAAATTGAAAATGAACTCTATGCACCGATTCGCCCTAAACGCGTTACAGGGCCGGGTGAGTCGCCTTCTGATGCGCTGATGCGTGGCGGGATTGAGTATATCGAAGTGCGTTCCCTCGATATCAACCCGTTCTCGCCAATTGGCGTTGACGAGCAGCAGGTTCGTTTCCTTGATCTGTTTATGATTTGGTGTGTGTTGGCTGACGCACCTGAAATGAGCAGCGACGAATTGTTATGTACCCGCAAAAACTGGAATCGTGTGATTCTTGAAGGCCGCAAACCGGGCCTGACGCTGGGTATGGGCTGTGAAACCGCGCAACATCCGCTGCCAAAAGTGGGCAAGGATCTGTTTGCAGATTTACGCCGCGTTGCCGAAACGCTCGATGGCATTGCCGGAAATACAGAATATCAGGATGTGTGCGACCAACTGGTTGCGTGCTTTGACGATCCAGAATTAACGTACTCAGCACGTATTCTGCGGTCTATGATTGATAATGGTATTGGCGGTACAGGGCTTGCGTTGGCAGAGCAATACCGTCAGGTTCTGGTACAAGAGCCGCTGGAGATTTTGACTGAAGAAGTATTACAGAAAGAGTGTGATGCTTCATGGCAGCGCCAGCGTGATATCGAGGCCAGTGATACTGAGCCGTTTGATGTCTGGCTTGAAAGTCACTCTTGATACAAAAGAAAAAGGCCACAATGAGTGTGGCCAAAATATTCATCTCTGAATCAGGGATGATGATAACAAATGCGCGTCTTTCATATACTCAGAGTAGCGTAGGAAAGAATGGTTCATTTTATTTTTAAAAAAATCACTTATCGGAGGTTGTCAGATGCCGTTGTTGGATAGCTTCACCGTTGACCATACCCGAATGGGCGCACCAGCAGTGCGTGTGGCCAAAACGATGCATACGCCTCATGGCGATACTATCACTGTATTTGATCTGCGCTTTTGTATCCCGAACAAGGAAGTGATGCCAGAAAAAGGGATTCATACTCTTGAGCACCTGTTTGCTGGATTTATGCGTGACCACCTGAACGGGAATGGCGTAGAGATTATAGATATTTCACCAATGGGCTGCCGTACAGGCTTCTACATGAGCCTGATTGGTGTGCCTGAAGAGACTCGCGTTGCTGATGCATGGAAAGCGGCAATGGAAGACGTACTGAAGGTAAAAGAGCAAAACCAGATCCCTGAGCTGAACGTTTACCAATGTGGCACTTACCACATGCACTCGCTGCAAGAAGCACAGGATATCGCGCGTCATATCCTTGAGCATGGCGTGAGCGTAAACAGCAACGAAGAGCTGGCTCTGCCGAAAGAGACACTCAAAGAGCTGCACCTGTAGGTCGGATAAGCAACGTCATCCGACAATAATGAGTAAAAGCAAAAAGGGGCCAATCGGCCCCTTTTGTATTTCTGACATTCTGTCTGACTTAGTGTGCTCCGCCGCCGCCGCCGCCGCCGGCACCAAACGGTGGTTTGGCAAACCACACCAACCCCAACAGCAGAATAAAGACTCCCGCTGAGAACCAGAAAATCTCATTGGCCGAAATAATCAGCCCCTGGTTGGTAATCTGCTGCGCAATATAGCCAGAGGCTTGTTGCGGCGACATACCGAGATTTTCGAGCTGCGAATACATCTGCTGCGCATTCGGGTTAAATGGCGTGACCGACTCCGTTAACTGCGCGTGGTGCAACGCTTCGCGGTTAGTCCAAAGCGTCGTGGTTATCGACGTACCAATCGAACCGGCAAGGGTTCGGGTAAAGTTCGACAAACTCGATGCTGCAGCCATGCGCTCAGGCGGTAAACCGGAAAGGGTAATCGTCGTCAATGGCATAAAGAAACAGGCCACAGCGAAGCCCTGAATGAATTGCGGCCAGGCTGACCCGCCAAAATCCATCCCCGGTTCAAAGGTATAAGCACGCCAGTAGAAACAGACGGCGTACATAATAAAGCTGAACGTCACCAGACGCCGCATATCGAGTTTGTGAGCAAAGCGCCCGATAATCGGTGATAGCAGAACTGGAATGATCCCGACCGGTGCCGACGCCAGACCCGCCCAGGTTGCCGTGTAGCCATATACCTCCTGCAATAGCTGCGGCAGCAAAACAATTGCGCCGAAGTAGAGCATATAGGCGAGACTGATACACAGACACCCGATGGTAAAGTTTCGCGATTTAAACAGCGACAAATCAACGATCGGATTGTCGTCCGTCAGCTCCCAGACAATCAAGAAGCTTATCGCCACCACCGCGACGACAGTCAGAACCACCACTTCGGTTGAGTTAAACCAATCCAGCTCTTTACCGCGGTCGAGCATGATTTGCAGGCTACCAATGCCCACAACCAACAGCGCAAGGCCGATGGCATCAATGCGACGATGCTCGGTTTTAGTTTCGCGCCCACGCAGCGTTTGCAGCGTCAGCAGAACCACCACCGCACCGATCGGCACGTTGATAAAGAAGATCCAACCCCAGTGGTAGTTATCACTGATATAACCACCGAGAATTGGCCCACAAATTGGCGCTACGATAACCGTCATCGACCACAGCGCCAGAGCGATACTTCGCTTAGCAGGCGGATAGTTGTTCAGCAGCAGACTTTGTGAGAGCGGAATCAACGGCCCGGCAACAATCCCCTGGATAACGCGGAAGAAAATCAGCATCTCCAGGCTTTTGGACACGCCACATGCCCATGATGCCAACACGAACAGAATCGTTGACCACATGAACAGCTTCACTTCACCAAGGCGCTTGGCAAGCCACCCGGTTATCGGAATGGAGATGGCGTTCGCCACCCCAAACGAGGTAATAACCCAGGTTCCCTGGCTCAATGATGAGCCAAGGTTCCCGGCGATAGTCGGAATTGCCACGTTGGCGATGGTAGAGTCCAGCACCTGCATAAAGGTCGCCAATGACAAGGCGATGGTCATAATGACCAGTGGAGCACCTTCCAGCGGTTTCTGCTGTTTCATACAAGCTCCGCTTTGTTAACCCGCATTGGCCTGGATGATGTTATTGATAAGCTCGTTGGCAGGCGCAAGATTCAGCTCGCGCGCATTGCTTTCATACACCGGAGAGTGACGAGTCGTATTTGCCAGCATACTGCCTTCGCGGTTACTGGTATCCACAGTCACCAGTGTCGACAAACCGATTCGCAGCGGATGTTGCTCAAGCTGCTTTGCATCCAGTTCAATACGCACAGGCAAACGCTGAACGACTTTGATCCAGTTACCCGTCGCATTTTGTGCCGGGAGCAAAGAGAACGCGCTGCCGGTGCCCATATCCAGGCCGACAACTTTACCGGTGTACTCAACTTTATCGCCGTAAATATCACTGACGACAGTCGCCGGTTGGCCGATGCGCATATGCGCAAGTTGGGTCTCTTTGAAGTTTGCATCCACCCACAAACCGCTCGCAGGCACGATGGCCATCAGCGGAGTCGTTGGGCTAATTTGCGCGCCAACTTGCACGACACGGCGCGAAACATAGCCGGTCATTGGGCTGACGATTTTGGTACGTTGCAGCGCCATCCAGGCATTACGCAACTCGGCTGCGGCCTGCTTAACGCTTGGCTGCTCTTCGAGTTTAGTGCCCAGGATCATCGCCTGATTGGCATTATATTGCTGAACGGCAACATCCAGTTGCGCTTGAGCCGATGCAACGGCATCACGGGCGTGTTGCAATTCCTCACGACCAATCAGGTTGGCATTCCCCAACGGTACGCGGCGATTCAGGTCGCTTTGAGCTTGTGCAAGAGAAGTCTTTTGCAGCTCAATATTGGCCTGATATTGCTTGCTGTTAATCATTAACTGACGCGTCTGACGAACACTTGAAGCCAACACGGTTTGTGCTTGCTCAAAGGCTTGCTCTGCATCAGCCTGGTCCAGCGTCACCAGCACATCGCCTTGTTTAACGAAGTCGGTATTATCAGCCCAAACCTTGGTTACGCTTCCGGAAACCTGGGACATTATCTGTACCTGATTACCGGCCACATACGCATCATCCGTATTTTCGTAGTGACGTAATACTAAAAACCAGTAAATCCCATATGCCACAGCAATAATGACAAACAGCAGGGTCAACAGGAGTAAGGCACCTTTACGTTTGCCTTTCTTGTTACCCGGCTGCTGCGGGGTTTGAGTCTCCGCATGTGCGCTCATGCTTATCTCCACACTTTTTTATTATAGTGATCGGCTGAGCCGACCTGTTAGACCCGACAGGCCAGCAAGGTGAGTTGCTGGCCTGTCGGTATTCATCTTTTTTGGGGCACTACGATTTCACGCGATCACGGCACTTAGCGCACGGCTTCAAGTACGGTCTGGTTCTCATCCATTTCATCCAGGCGGGTCAGCAGTTTGCGGGTAATATTTTCCAACTGCTCTTTCTCCGTACCGCTCAGTGAAGACCACAGCTCATGCAAGCAGCGGTGTTGCGGCGGTAACACCTGACGTAAGAATTCGTGACCTTTTTCGGTCAAATGCAGATGCAGGCAGCGGCGATCGTTATCGCTTTCACGGCGTTCAATCCAGCCACGCTTTTCCAGTTCATCAGCAATACGGGTCGCATTGGTACGGGAAGACCCCAGAGCACAGCTCAATTCTGAAGGCTGAATGCTATGGCTTTCCTGCGATTCAAGAGTGATCAACGCCATAAATAGCGTCTCGTTAATCCCTTGAGCTTTCAGCATTTTATTGCGGTTTTCCAAAAGCTTGCCCTGCATATGCATGCACAGGCGGGTCAGAAGAACTTCCTGGTATGGGAATTCCTCGTAGCGTTTGGCGCGAAATTTTAGCATTTGTTCAATGGGCGTAAACGAACTATCCATTTTGGCATAACCTCATTAGTTGCGGTCGATATAATAACGATGGTGACAAATAAAGTAAATGTATTGTTTATACGTTTTTCATCGTCAGACGGTGATCACCATCATGAGTTTCCAGGTTAATCCATAACCCAGAGCACTTAATAACGTCGGGATAATAATGCTGCGAGTTTTGTAAAAGCTCAGCCCGAGAATGATAAATCCCATTAACGTCGGGACCAGACGCTGCGCGTCATGCATGATTTCAGGCACGCTGGAAACCATCAGCAAAGCGCAAATTGACGCAATGCCAATACTGTCGAGCAGGACGCCTGTCGCGCCACGTTTTGCCGGGCGCGTCGAATTTGCCCGGATGCGCAGAGGCAAATAGCGAAACATATAGTTAGCAAAGCCGACCAGCAGACCCAGCAAAAGCACTTGTGTACTCATTCTGGTTCTCCCTGATAAAACGCCTGCACTAATGCCGCCAGGCATCCACACGCAATGCCCGCAAAAATCGCCGCAGGAATAGAAATCAGCGTGACGCCCAGTAATGCGCCCGCAAGCGAAGCGGTCACCGTCCATGACTGCTTACGCTGGAACGACGCCAGTAAGAAGCTCATAAAAAGGGCAGGCAACATAAAGGTTAACGCCGCTTCCACAGCAGGGAAGTTATCCAGCAAACCATTCCCGGACCATGAACCTAGTGCGGTGCCCAGTATCCACGAGAACCAGGAGCTGAATGCGATGCCGATCATCCAGTTTTCGCTCCAGCGGCGGTTATCGCGCACCAGCTTCGCAGTGGCTGCGGCAAAAACTTCGTCGGTCAGGCCAAAAGCCCAAATCGCGGTTTTAGGTTTGCTCAACTGACGGGTAATTCGTTGGCGCAGGGAAGGGCCGTATAAGACGTGGCGCACATCCATTGCCATGACTGTTAATGCGGCTACCCACAAAGAACTGCCAGCAGCCAATAAAGCGGTAATCACAAACTGGCTGGCACCAGCATAAATAATGCAGGAGAAAAACAGGCTCTCAAATGGCGTGAATCCCAGCTTGGTCGCATTCAATCCAAATGCGAATGCTACCGGAATATAGCTGATGACAATCGGTAAACTGTCTTTCAGCCCTTCAACCCAGGTAGCATCATTTTGTTCGTTATTTAAGGGAACTGTTGCAGGACTATCCATATTAACTATTTATCTATTTCTGACGTTAATGTCACTCGAATGAACAAACAGGGATAACCTTAACAGACTGGTACGACCCTTAATACCCCAAATTATCCGCAGGGTCTGTAAAGGATTAGTGGTATCACGGCTGACGGTGATAACCGCGCCACCACACTACCAAATTTAGTAGGGCAATGATGGCACCCGCCGCGCACACGCCATTCCATCCAGCATGTTGATAGGCGCTGGCAGAAATAATCGAACCTGCGGCCCCGCCAATAAAGTAGCTGGTCATATAACCGGCGGTCAGGCGATTTCGCGCATCCGGCATCATGCGGTAGATAACGGTTTGGTTGGTGATATGCACGCCCTGCACCGTTAAGTCCAAAACCAGGATACCAATGATAAGTGCGATGATTGAATACTGCCCCATCACGATAGCAATCCACGACAGCAACAACAGCACCAGCCCAATGGTCGTCGTAAGATGCGCTTTGCCTTTATCGGCAAAACCGCCCGCCGGACGCGCACCCAAAGCCCCCGCCGCACCTGCCAGGCCAAACAGGCCAATCATCCCATCCGAGAAGTTAAACGGCGGTGATGCCAGCAGAAATGCCATTGATGTCCAGAGAATGCTGAAGTTCGCAAACGTCAGGCAGCCCAACAATGCGCGGGTACGCAATAGTGGGTTTTTGATAAACAGGCCGAATACCGAAGAGAGCAATTGCGGGTAATTAAGGTGCGTTTCAGACTTCACTTTCGGCAGCCCGCGCCACAGCGCGACAGCCATAAAGATCATGAGTACACTCGCCACCCAGTACACCGTCCGCCAGCCGCCGAGACTTGCCAGTAATCCGGCAACAGTTCGTGCCAGTAAGATGCCGAGCAACAGCCCGCTCATAATCGTGCCGACGACCTTACCGCGCTTTTCAGGCTCGGCAAGCGTAGCCGCCAGGGGCACGAGGATTTGCGCTACCACCGAGAACAACCCGGTCAGTGCAGTGCCGAGGATCATCACCCACAGCGTTTGGCTTAGTGCCGTGATGACCATGCCGCCAGCCGCCAGCAACGTCATAAACACAATCAGCCCGCGGCGCTCAAACATATCCCCCAGCGGCACCAGCAGCAGTAAACCTGCGGCATAGCCAAGCTGCGCCGCAGTCACAATAAATCCGGCCTGATTGATAGAGAGTGAAAACGCATTCGCGATGGTGTCGAGCAGGGGTTGTGCGTAGTAGTTGCTTGCAACGGCCAGACCCGTGGCAATAGACATCAGGACGATGAGCGCTGGGCTAAGTCCCTGGGAGGTTTTATTCATTCTTATTCTTCGGTTGGAAATGACAGGACGGGAATAATAGCGAAAATTAAGGCAAGCGGGAGTCGGATTGTGCGGTTTGATTTTATTGGGACGCCCTCACCCTAACTCTCTCCCTCTGGAGAGGGAACTGTACGGTTTTCTCCTTCTCTTGGGGGAGAAGGCCGGGATGAGGGCGTCCTCAGCTAGATATGAACTATTACTTAACTGCCAGCGCCTCGTTCACCCAGCCATCAAACTCGGCCTGGTGAGCTTTAATCCAGCCATCAACGTGACCCTGAATATCAGCTTCTGAAGCATGGCCGCTGTGCATCATCGCATTCTGAGCATTAATATCCGTCAGCGGTAATTTCATCAGGCTGAACAGTTTCGCGGCCTGCGGGTTTTTCGCAGCCCAGGCTTTGTTCGCCACAATGTGCATGGTATTCACCGGGAAACCGTAGTTCGCGCCATTCGGCAGTTTGGTATCAATGTCTTTTTGCTCACCCGGCAAAGAAGAGAACGGTACTTGCAACCACACCACATCTTTACCCGGCTTGAGCACATCGCTTACCCAATATGGCGTCCAGGTGTAATACAGCACCGGCTTGCCTTCTTTGAAGCGCGCAATCGTGTCAGCCATCATGGCGGAATAGTTACCGTGATTCACCGTGACGGTATCAGCCAGCTTATACGCTTCGTTCTGGTGATTAATGACCGCTTCACAACCCCAACCCGGCGTGCAGCCCATCATGTCGGCTTTGCCGTCGCCGTTGCTGTCGAACAGTTTGGCGATTTTGGGATCTTTTAGCTGCTCAACATTGGTAATGTGATACTGGTCAGCGGTTTTTTTATCAATCAAATAACCCTGTGCAGCGCCGGTAACATACACACCTTCACGATAGAATTTCTTATCGCCGCCTGCCGCGGCATACATATCGTCATGCAAAGGCTGCCAGTTCACTGCGGTAAACGTAGCATCGCCAGAGGCAATTGAGGTGTAACCGACGTTGTAATCGACTTCACTTGGCTTATTGACGGTGTAACCCATTTTTTCCAGCGCCCGGCTGACCAGTTCAGTCTGGAACGTTTCTTCAGAAATGGTGCTTTGAATGGGCTGAACGGTAATGCCTTTACCCGGCAAATCAGCAGCAAAAGTGGTGGTAGTAACGAGTGTGGCAAGAGCTGTAGCTAATAAAGTTGTGTGTCGCATCGTCGTTATTCCTGATTGTGGTGATGGGGCGAGGGGCGGCACGAATGCCGCCGCCAGGCTTATTTAATGAAGGGACGGGTCACTAAACCAATTGGACCTGAGTTGTACCAACGGCGGTTGCCACGGCTGCGTGAATCGCGGCCAATGGACTGAGTTAAGCGGTCGAGAATAATGGCAAGTATGACAATACCGACGCCGCCGACGGTCGCAAGACCCATATCGAGGCGGCCAATCCCGCGCAGTACCATCTGGCCCAGACCGCCAACGGCAATCATCGAGGCGATAACCACCATTGAAAGTGCGAGCATCAGCGTCTGGTTAACGCCGGCCATAATGGTTGGCATTGCCAGCGGAAGCTGAACTTTGAACAGCATCTGGCGCGGGCTTGCGCCAAACGAGCGTGAGGCTTCAATCAAATCTTCCGGCACTTGCTTAATGCCCAGGATCGTCAGACGCACGATTGGCGGCAGGGCAAAGATAATTGTCACCACCACGCCCGGCACATTACCGATACCGAACAACATCACAATCGGTACCAGATAAACAAACGCCGGAGTGGTTTGCATCGCATCAAGCAATGGGCGAATTATCTTCGCGGCGCGTTCGCTGCGTGCCAGCCAAATCCCAAGCGGCAGGCCGATTATCATGCAGAACAGCAGGGCGGTGAGCACCAGCGCCAGCGTTACCATCGCTTGCGACCAGGCACCAATTGCGCCAATCGCCACCAGCGAAACCAGTGTTGCGATACCCATCCCGAGGCTCGACATCTGCCACGCAATCAGCGCGAACAAAATGATGGCGACGGGGGCCGGCATGCCCAGCAAGAAGTGCTGGAAACCGCTGAGGATGTAATCCACCGGGACGCGGATGCCCTGGAACACCGGTCGGAAATGCATAACGACCCAATCGATGCCGCTTGTCACCCAGCTATCGAGTGGGATAAGCGTCTTATGAAAGGGATCGAGAATATTAAAATGCTCGGCTTGCGGAGCAGGCGCTGAATTCAGCCAGTCTGCGCTGCTGCTTGCTGCGGGTGTTGAAGCGGCCTGGCTTCCCCACGCATCGGCAGTTGAAGCCGCTTGTTGTGTTGTTGCGTCGGCAGTCGCTGCGCTGCCGGTATCCCACGGATTTGATGCACTCATTGACTTACCCCTTCACGATCTAACGCCTGTAGCAGCACCCCTTTTGAGATGATGCCCACGTACTGACTCTCTTCCCCAATAACCGGAACCGCGCACGGAGCCTGGCCGACATGGGTAAGTAAGTCACTCAGCGACGTTTCTGCGGAAACCGCCGCAGGAGATTCGAGGTAAGCCCCATCCAGACCTTCACCCTTAGCGAGTGCGGCTTTCAGAGAATCGGTTGAGACAATGCCGAGGAATTTTTGCCCGCGCTCAATGACATAACCATATTCACGGTCTTCATCCTGGAGCAGTTTAAGTGCAGAACGAGGGCCAAAACCGGCGGTTTTACGCAACAGCCCTGCCGGGCTACGACGGGCAATATCTTTGGCACTAAATACCTGGCTAATATCCACACCACGGAAGAAGGTGCGCACATAATCGTTCGCCGGGTTATTCAGAATTTCATCCGGTGTCCCGACCTGCACCACTTCGCCGCCCTGCATAATGGCAATTCGGTCGCCAATACGCATTGCTTCATCCAGATCGTGGGAAATAAATACAATGGTACGCTGGTGTTTCGCCTGCAATTTAATTAATTCGTCCTGCATCTCAGTACGAATTAAAGGATCGAGTGCGGAGAAGGCTTCATCCATCAATAATATATCCGGATTAATAGCCAAAGCGCGTGCCAAACCCACACGTTGACGCATACCACCAGAAAGCTCATCAGGGTAAGCATGGGAATAATTTTCAAGCCCTACCTGACGTAACGCATCAAGCGCTTTTTCCTGACGTTCTTTAACCGGGATGCCGGCTAATTCCATGCCAAATGCGGCGTTATTTAACACCGTCATATGGGGCATCAGAGCAAATGACTGGAATACCATAGAGATTTTATTTTTGCGGACTTCACGAAGTTCTGCGTCGGATATTTTGGCAATATCAACGCCGTCAATGAGTACCTGCCCACGGGTTGGTTCAATCAGGCGATTGAGAAGGCGAACCATGGTGGATTTACCGGACCCCGATAACCCCATGATGACAAAAATCTCGCCTTCTTCAATGGCCAGACTGGCGTCTTTTACGCCAAGCGACAGCCCTGTTTTCTCCAATAATTCAGACTTTGAAATACCTTTCTCTATATATTTGAATGCACGCTGTGGATGCTCGCCAAATACCTTATATAAATTCTTTACTTCAAGTTTAATTGCCATGCAATAAAGTTATTCCTGTATTTATATATTTATACACAATTCCTGATGGAAATATTCACTGCATATACCCTAACATACTCAGAATCTGAGACAACCCTCGATTTCCGATATATCCAATATCCATGCGGCTTGAGTGGGCAGAATTTCCCATGAGTAAAGGGCTGAGGGCAAATCAGAGAAAGATGATATTTTTTGTAAGCGGATGGGAAATTCGGTTAAATGAGAGGCGATCATCAATAATATGTAGGGTGGATAAGCGACAGCGTCATCCACCAATTTTTACATTTATTAATGTCGGATGACGCGATGCATATCCGACCTACATTAAGGTTATATGCTTATTTAAAAATCCCAATCCTCATCAGCGGTTTCCACCGCTTTCCCCATCACATATGACGAACCTGAACCTGAGAAAAAGTCATGGTTTTCATCCGCATTGGGCGAAAGAGCGGCCAGTATCGCCGGGTTGACCTCTGCCATTTCAGGTGGGAACAGCGCGTGATAGCCCAGGTTCATCAATGCTTTATTGGCGTTGTAGCACAGAAATGCTTTCACCTCTTCTTGCCAGCCCACGCCCCCATATAGCGCATCGGTATACGCCACTTCGTTATCGTAAAGATCCATCAGCAAATCGAGGGCGAAATTCTGTAACTCGGCCTGGCGTTCAGCGCTTTGTTGAGCCAGCACTTTCTGGAATTTATAGCCGATATAATAGCCATGCACCGCTTCGTCACGAATAATTAAGCGAATGAGATCTGCGGTGTTGGTCAGCTTGCCGCGACTCGACCAATACATCGGCAAATAAAAGCCTGAATAAAAGAGGAATGATTCCAGAAATACACTGGCGATTTTCTTCTTCAATGGGTCATCGGCATGATAATAGGCGAGGATAATTTGTGCTTTGCGCTGCAAGGGTTCGTTCTCTTCACTCCAGGCATAAGCCGCATCCACATCTTTGCTCTGACAAAGCGTCGAGAAAATCGAACTATAAGAACGCGCGTGCACCGCTTCCATAAAGCTGATGTTCGACAATACCGCTTCTTCATGTGGTGTAATTGCATCACTCATCAGTATCGGCGCGCCAACCGTATTCTGAACCGTGTCGAGCAACGTCAGGCCGGTAAACACGCGAATAGTGAGTTGTTGCTCATCGTGACTTAATGATTGCCAGGCCGGAATGTCATTCGACAACGGCACTTTCTCTGGCAGCCAAAAATTACTGGTCAGGCGATTCCAGACTTCGAGGTCTTTTTCATCCTCAATAATGTTCCAGTTGATGGCGCGCACGCGGGTTAACTGATTCATTTTCTCTCCTTATAAAGCGCAGGACACGCAGCCCTGGACTTCTGTTCCTTCCAGCGCCATCTGGCGTAAGCGAATGTAATACAGCGTTTTAATGCCTTTTTTCCAGGCGTATATCTGCGCCTTATTAATATCGCGAGTGGTGGCGGTATCACGGAAAAACAGCGTCAGTGACAAGCCCTGGTCGACATGGCGCGTGGCCTCGGCGTAGGTATCTATGATTTTTTCCGGGCCGATGTCATACGCGTCCTGGTAAAACTCCAGATTGTCATTGGTCATAAACGGGGCGGGGTAGTAAACACGCCCCGTTTTACCTTCTTTGCGGATCTCAATACGCGAGACAATCGGGTGAATGCTCGAGGTCGCGTGGTTGATATAAGAGATAGAACCGGTCGGCGGAATGGCCTGCAAATTCTGGTTATACAGCCCGAATTCCATCACATCATCGCGCAACTGCTGCCACTGCTCGCGGGTGGGAATGGCGACTCCGGCCCTGGCAAATAAAGCGCGCACTTTCTCGGTTTTTGGCTGCCAGTTTTCTTGCAGATATTGGCGGAAATACTCACCACTGGCATAACGCGATTGCTCGAAACCGGCGAAGCGCTGTTTACGTTCGCGAGCTAGCAAATTTGAGGCGCGGACGGCGTGCCAGGTGACGGTGTAGAAATAGAAGTTCGTGAAATCCAGCCCTTCCGGCGAGCCATAAGCAATGCCTTCCCGGGCCAGATAACCATGCAAATTCATCTGCCCAAGGCCGATGGCGTGGGACGCGGCATTTCCGGCTTCAATCGACGGCACTGAGCGAATATGGCTCATATCAGAAACCGCCGTCAGGCCGCGAATCGCGGTTTCGATGGTCCTGGCAAAATCAGGTGAGTCCATGGTATGCGCGATATTCAGCGATCCGAGGTTACAGGAAATATCCTTCCCAACTTGCGCATAATCGAGGTTTTCGTCGTACGTCGATGCGCTATTAACCTGGAGAATTTCCGAGCATAAATTGCTCATGTTGATGCGGCCAGCAATCGGGTTTGCACGGTTTACCGTATCTTCAAACATGATGTACGGATAGCCAGATTCAAACTGAATTTCCGCCAGGCGCTGGAAGAACTCACGGGCATTAATAAAGGTTTTGCAGATGCGCTCATCAGCCAGCATTTCTTCATAGCATTCGCTAATTGAAATATCGCTATACGGCTTGCCGTAAATCCGCTCGACATCGTAAGGCGAAAACAGCGCCATGGGCTGATTATCTTTCGCTAACTGGAAAGTGATATCCGGGATCACAACACCTAGCGAAAGCGATTTAATACGGATTTTTTCGTCAGCGTTTTCACGCTTGGTATCGAGGAAACGCAAAATATCCGGGTGATGAGCGTGGAGATAAACCGCCCCCGCGCCCTGGCGCGCACCCAGTTGATTCGCATAAGAAAATGCATCTTCGAGCATTTTCATCACCGGGATCACGCCGGATGACTGGTTTTCGATGCGTTTAATCGGCGCGCCCACTTCGCGTAAATTTGAGAGTAAAAACGCCACGCCTCCGCCGCGTTTTGAAAGCTGCAACGCAGAATTTACCGCGCGCCCAATGGACTCCATATTGTCTTCAATACGCAGCAAGAAACAGGAAACCAGCTCACCACGCTGCATCTTTCCGCAGTTAAGAAATGTGGGTGTCGCAGGCTGAAAGCGTCCGCTGAGCATTTCATCCATTAATTGCAGTGCCAGCTTTTCGTCACCCTGAGCCAGCGTTAACGCCACCATGCACACACGGTCGGGGAAGTGTTCCAGATACTCTTTGCCATCGTAAGATTTCAGCGTGTAGCTGGTGTAATACTTCCACGCGCCGAGGAAAGTCTGGAACTGGAACCCACTGTGATGTGCTTTCTCAAATAAGCCGACCACAAAACTTCTCGGGTAACGTTGCAGCACCGCATTGTCGTAATAGCCTTCAGCCACCAGACACTCCAGGCGCGCCTGCGGATTGGCAAACTGGCGCGAGCGGGGCAGCACATATTGCTGATGGAATTGCTCCACCGCCAGGTGGTCTTTCTCAAACTGAATGCGCCCCTGGGAATCATAAAGATTCAGCATGGCGTTGAGCGCGTGATAATCCGCGCTTTCGTTCGCCGTCAGGCGGATAGCTTCTGTCGTTGCCAAAATTCGTTGACTCCCTTACGCACGTTTTCAATGTCCTGGTCGGTGCCGAGTAACTCAAAACGATAGAGATACGGCACCTGGCATTTTTGGGCTATCACATCGCCCGCCCGGCAAAACCCTTCGCCGAAGTTTCGATTACCGCTGGCAATCACGCCGCGCAGTAATGCCCGATTGTTGGGGTTATTTAAAAATCGGATCACTTGTGCGGGTACGGCACCGGCAATTCCGCCGCCGCCATAACTCGGCACAATCAGGATGTAAGGCTCCGTCACTTCCAACCGTTGTTTGAAATCCAACGGAATGCGCAGCGCGGGCAAACCCAGGCGTTCGATAAAACGCAGAGTATTTTCCGAGGTGCTGGAGAAGTAGACGAGATTGCTCATGCTGTGGCTCGGGTTTGCAGGCGGTTAATCATATCCGGGCGAAACCCGCTCCAGCTTTCCTGCTCGGTGATCACAACCGGCAACTGGCGATAACCCAAAGCACGCAAATCGTCGGCCGCCTCTGGGTTTACATCGAGATTAATCATCTCAAATGTGAACCCACGGCTTTCGATTGCACGGCGGGTAGCATGGCACTGAACACAGTCATTTCGAGTGTATATGGTAATGCGCATGATTCTTATTCTCTCTGTGGTTGAGAATATGAATACTAGATGTGGGTGGGAAAATTATCAACCATACAAGATATAGTATTTTTAGATAAGGGAGGAATTGGCCCTCACCACAGCTTTCTCCCCCTGGCTGTCTCTGATACACAAGTCACCCTGGCAATTTTGTCAGGGTGAGATCTTTAAGCCTTGCCGATTTTCCGTTCACCCGTGTGTTCAGTAATCTCTTTCATTCCCGCAAACGGTGAACGTGCCAGGTGGATAACGACATCCCCCTGGCGACCCCGTCGCCCGGTGATTAAATTGCCGCTGCGCGGTAAACCCCAGCTTATCCCCAACATCAGGGTCGTTCGCGACTCGTTCCCGACGATCGCTCTCTTTCGCTGCTCCCGGCAGCTCAACCCTGACTTATGGGGAACACTGGGGCAATTTATACCGGGAACAAGGTCAAAACCGGCTCGGTGTGATCTTTCGGTTTTGACGTTGACCTCTGGTTCCGGCTTCAATTGCCTCCATTTTGACTCCAGGTGGCCGGGTCCAGCCGTCGGGAACGGCTGGAGGGCGCGATCGCCCGGAGCGAATCGCAACCGACCTGGACACGGAGACAAAATGGAGGTTTACCGCTTGCGGCGATTGATTTGCCGGGAGTCCGGGTTCTTAGGGTGGCGACGGTGGCCACCCTAAGTCGTTCACCGGTTCAGTGGCTATATAAAACACTGAACACCGGGTGAACGGAACTGTCCCACAACTCACAGAGATGTGACTGAGAGACAGCCCCGAGGGAGAGGGCCGGGGTGAGGGCGATAAACTACATACGCATACTGATCGCCAGGCGGTTAAACGCGTTCATCAGGCTCGCAGTAAAGGTCAAATCACTGATCTCTTGTGCCGTAAAGAATTGCAGCAGCGGCTGATACACCGCATCTTCCGCCCCTTCGGTAATCAGCGTCACCGCTTCTGCCCAGGCCAGCGCGGCACGCTCTTTGTCGCTGAAGTGATTACTCACCTTCCAGCCTGCCAGGGCATCCAGTTTGGTCTGCTCGACGCCATCTTTGCGCAAGGCTTTAGAATGCATCTCCAGGCAATAGGCGCAGCCGTTAATTTGCGAGACGCGCAGGAAAACCAGTTCAATTAGTGTTGAACCGAGCGAGCTGGATTCCAGACCTTTCAGTGCCTGAAGCATTGGCTTAAACACGGCAGGAGAAAGGTCGTAGTAAGGTTGGCGTAATTCAATCATGGTTTTATTCCTCGTATTGGTATGCCGACAATTTAGCACTATGATGGACTACTAAAGAGAGCCATAAATTAACTAATAAAGCAGGCCATAATGGCAAGGTCGATCGAACCGATAGTAAGCGCTCACCACGCAATCCCGCGTTACCAGCAAATAGCACGGCAACTAAAACAAGCCATTAGTGATGGGGAACTCGCCGCCGGTAGCCGCCTGCCTTCCAGCCGGACAATGGCGCTTGAACTTGGTGTCGCGCGGGCAACCGTCGAAAATGCCTATGGTGAATTAGTCGCACAAGGATGGCTGGAAAGACGTGGCCAGGCGGGAACGTTCGTTAGCCCGTCCGCGACGAGTGGTGCCAACAATCTCGCGACGCCAACCAGCCAACCGCAGGGCGCACCGCGCCCATTCCAGATGGGATTACCGGCTCTGGACGCTTTTCCTCGCGCACTCTGGTCGCGCGTTATGGGGCGACGACTGCGCCTGCAAACTCGTTTCGATTTGCTCTTGCCGGAAGCGAATGGCGAATCGACATTGCGCCAGGCGATTGCAGATTACCTGCGTTTTTCACGCAGTATCGACTGCCAGCCAGAACAGGTTTTCATCACTTCAGGATTTCAGGCCGCTATGCGTCTGGTGGCCCATACGCTGGCAAAACCCGGAGATGGCATCTGGCTGGAAGATCCCGGCTACCGCTATGTGCGCCCGGTTTTTGCCGAAGCGGGGATGTCGTTGCATCCGGTTCCGGTCGATGGTGAAGGGATGCAAATTGACTACGGCGTTAACCATTTCCCGGATGCCCGTTTTGCATTGCTGACGCCCGCGCATCAAAGCCCATTGGGGGTTGCGCTGTCGCTTAACCGCCGTCACCAGTTGCTCGACTGGGCAGCGGAAAATCAAAGTTGGGTGATTGAAGATGATTACGACAGTGAGTTTCGCTACCACGGCAAACCGCTCCCGCCGATAAAAAGCCTCGATGGCCCGCAGCGCGTTATCTATGCAGGAACATTCAGCAAATCGCTCTTTCCCGCGCTGCGCGTCGCCTGGCTGGTGGTGCCGCAGCAACAGGTCGAGGCATTCTCGCAACACACGCATTTCTTGCCCTGCACCGCGCCGTTGCTTGTTCAGCAGACCATTGCCGATTTCCTTCGCGAAGGCCACTTCTGGCGGCACCTGAAAAAGATGCGTTTGTGCTACAGCGAGCGAAGGCTATGGCTCGAACACGCACTGCAACAGCAGGGGTTTGATGTCGTTCCCCAGGCGGGAGGCATTCAGATGGTGATGCGTGTAAACGGTGACGACCGTGCGTTAGTCGCAAAAGCGCGTGCATCGGGGCTTGCGGTGCAGGCGTTAAGTGACTGGCGCATGGTTTCAAACGGGGAAGGGGGAATATTGATGAGTTTTACTAATCTGACGTCGCAGGCCATGGCGCTGAAAGCCGCGAAACAACTGCGTGAAGCCATTTCCTGAAAACGCTTATCCACCCTACAAAACTAAAAACCCCGGAATTAATTCCGGGGTCAGACGCATATTTATTATCACTACACTTTATGAAAGCCGAAGTGACTCTGTAACCGTCAAACTGACTATCGACGCGACGCTAACAGAGCGCCGATGAAAATACCGACAGCGGCGCTAATACCCACGCTCTGCCACGGTTTATCGCGGACATAGGTGTCTGCGCAACCGACCGCGTCGCAGGCGGCCTGTTTGACTCGAGTGCGACCCTGAAGGCGAGCGCGCGTCTCTTTCAACAGAGACTCCGCTTTTTTGCGGGCGGCTTCCCCTTCCTCTTTAACATCGCTACCGAATGATTTAAGAACCTCTTCCAGCGTATCGGCCAGTTGGTTCACGTCATGGTTGATATCGTCAACACCTTCATCTACATCATTTCGATTGACTCGGTTAAACATTGTTTTCTCCTTTTTGCGATGTACTTTTCAGTGTAGACCATAATTTTTAGTAATGACTGGGTTCACGCTCTTATCTGGTCTTTATGGACTAATCTGAAAGCGTTGCTAATGCTGGTTATTGTAAGGTTGCGCTGCAATAGAAGATGACGAGGAAAAATTATGTATTTACGACCTGATGAGGTGGCCCGCGTTCTTGAAAAAGCCGGTTTTACCATGGATATCGTGACACCCAAAACCTACGGCTATCGCCGTGGCGAAAACTATGTTTATGTCAATCGCGAAGCGCGCATGGGGCGCACTGCTCTGATTATTCATCCAACATTAAAAGAACGAAGCCAGACCCTGGCAGATCCCGCGACGGACGTGAAAACCTGCGACCATTACCAGCAATTTCCGCTCTATCTGGCGGGTGAAACGCACCAACATTACGGCATTCCACATGGTTTTAGCTCACGCATTGCGCTGGAGCGTTATCTTTCAGGCTTGTTTGGCGAGCACTAATTGGAAGAGGCGTTGTGGTGAGCCACGCCTCCATACTGCTAAATATCAAACTCCCGCTTTTGCATTCCGATAACCACTGATGCGGAATAAGCGGCGGCAATAATCGAGAAAATAGCCGTAAGCCGCACCCATCAGCATTGAAACCACAATATTCGAGCTGACCGCTGCGACGATTTGGTTCCAGTCCGCACCCACCGACCACAGAATGACGACATAAACGGGTGACTGAAACGTAATGTAAGCCAACACATCGGCGAGATTCTTCGCCCAGCTTGCATTGCTGTAGCGTTTGGTGAAACGCATAAATGCATCGCGATAAAAGCCATACGGCCAGGCAATCAAAATATTGACTGGAATGGCGACCAGACGCGAAGAGAGTGACTGTTCAAAGCTCATGCCTGAGAGAAATATCTCAATCATCATGTTCACAACCGAGCAATACACTACCATCGCGAAAGTATCAGCGACGGCATGGCGCAAGCGTGACTCAGGAGAAAACATTATTCTGGCTCCGAACGGAAAGTAGCGATAAACACTGAATTAACATGTTAATTACAGTGTGAATGGTTAGGTTGTTGATCGTGAGTAGGTTATATCTCTGCAAGTAAACAGGCAATTAGCGATAAATTTTTATTTAATCGCATTTGGTCGATAAAATGCGCTAAATGAGACATTACAGGCAGTGTTTCCTGATTTTGTCGTTTCGCTTATTTTTTATTGTTGAAATTCAGATGGTTACTTTTCTTGAAGAACGAGGAAGGGGGAAATGATTTTGTAGGTCGGAAAAGCGTAGCGTCATCCGACAAAAATGGCGGATAGCGTTGTTGCATATCCAGCCAGGATTTCAGGCGGGAAACCTGGCCCGCCTGTATCATTCATGGCTAGCAAATACCGAAATCACCGTCTTCTTTATACAGCGCAACGTCTTCAGCTTTTAGTGTGACGGTTTCACCGGTCAAAATACTTCTGGGCGTGCAGAACAGCATATCTCCCTGAACATCCAGAACTTCGTATTTCGGGCCGCCTTTTTTCGGTTGCACCAAATCGCCTGCTTTAAACACACTTGTTTTAGACATAGCCAACCTCATTTTGATGGAGAGATATATGGTTAACCATAGTCCAAAGCAGTCGAATTAACGCTGATTCCAGGGCATTTTTTCCAATAAGCGAGCCATACCGCAAAAGCCACTTATCCCTGCAAACAGCAATCCCGTACCAACAAAACCGGAAAGTAAAAAGAACCCCTGATGAATGCTAAAGCCGAGTATCACACCCGCCAGCACCAGTGACCCTGCGGCGATTTGCACCTGACGCATTAACGGCAGGGGTTGTGATTTATCTGCACGTATTTCCTGCCCGTCTTTTTTCCAGGCATTAAGACCGCCCTCAAGCAGAAAGACTTTTGCCGGAGCCACGGCATCAACCAGCTTTTGCGCGTTCTGCGCAGTTCGCGCCCCAGACTGGCAGTGAAAAATGACGGTATCGAAGGGATCGAACGGGCCGAGGCGGTCGCCATTTTCAATCGCGGAAAGCGACAGCAAATGGGCCTGCTCAATATTCTCACGGGCATATTCATCACGTTCACGGATATCAATCAGCGCGGCACCTTGCGCGACCAGAATCTTGGCTTGTGCCGGGGAAATAGTCTCGATAGTCATGTTGTTCCTCATGGACTGTAAATGCCTTTAAACGTGCTGATAATCTGGCGTATGGAATCACTTTTAGAGAAAAAATGCACGTGATTGAGTTTACCTCGTTAATATTTACAGCGATTGGTTAATTCCTATTGTGAATTATTTTTGCTGCTATAGTTAATATCTGAAACGACCTGTTGGTATCGGCATTTTAATTGAAATTTGTTGTTGGAATCCCTGGGTGAGAATATAATTTGTCGGTTTGGTATAGAAAGTATAAACATGGTTGGTTTTTATAATACTTAATGGAATAACATGAAAAATATCTTCTTTTTTGAAAGTTTGATTACTCCAAAACTTCTGGTTGTACTGTATTGGTTAAGTTTAATTTCAATCCTTATCTCTGCTGTGATCACTATGTTTGCGGGGCAGATGATCGCAGGTATCCTCGCCCTGATCCTCGGTTCATTAGGCGTGCGTGTCGGTTTTGAATTGATCATGATCGCGTTTAAAAATAACGAGTATCTGAAGCGTATTGCTGATCACTTGACTGAAACCAACTAATATTTTTGTTAATGACGCCTTGCGTAAAAAACAAACAAGCCCGCGTAACTATTGCTATGCGGGCTTTTAATTCCTAACGCCATCATTCGTATTGCTGATCGCGCTCTTTGGCTGCTCGCTGACGGTCGTAATATTCATCTTCTGCTGTGATGATTTCATCCATCAGAGAATCCATATCCACGTCATGTTGTTCTTCAACGAAGAGGCCGGTTAACACCGTTTCTGGCGTGAGCTTTCCATCTTCATATAACGCCCAAATCTCTTTCGCATATCGCGTTTTCAATAATTGCGGGGCGAACTGGCCATAGTATTCGGTGATGTTATTCACATCGCGTTCAAACATGGACTCGGAGTGGTTATTGGCGGCGGCGTCAACGGCTTGTGGCAAGTCGATAATGACCGGGCCGTGGGCATCGAGCAGCACGTTAAATTCCGATAAATCACCATGCACCAGACCTGCGCACAACATGCGTACGATATTGCCGATCATGGTGTTGAAATCTGCAATCGCGGTTTCTTCGTCGAGGGTGACGTCGCTCAGACGTGGTGCGACTGCGCCGTCAGCATCGGTGACCAACTCCATCAACAACACACCGTCGATACACAGGTAGGGCTGCGGCACGCGAACCCCCGCATTTGCCAGACGGAACAACGCCTCAACCTCTGCTGTTTGCCAGGTTTCTTCCTGCTGCTTGCGGCCGAACTTCGAGCCTTTTTGCATAGCACGAGCATTACGGCTATTCCGGACTTTACGCCCTTCCTGGTATTGCACCGCCTGCTTAAAGCTACGTTGCGTCGCTTCTTTGTACACTTTGGCGCATTGGATTTTGTCACCGCATAAAACAGTGTAAACGTCAGCTTCTTTACCGCTTTTCAGGCGCTGAAGAACATCGTCTATCAGCCCGTCATCAACCAGCGGTTGGATTCTATTTGGGATTTTCATGCCGCTTTATACCTTATTTCTGACGCTTTTCGTACCAATAGCACCGTTGAGGATACGAGAAAATGTGGGAGATTTTCAGGCCGCATCGGTAGGAATACCGTAACTATATGTATTTTATTGCTTGTCCGCAGGTGAGCATTTAATTGAACAGGTGCCATGAAATGAACCTAGCCGATAATTGTGATCCCCAGGCGATCCATTATCTGGATTACCTGATAATTATCCAGCTTAACGCCTTGTAAATCGGTGCCTCGCACGTCCAGGTCGCCCAGTTCTGAATTGGTCAAATCGCAATGGGTAAAATTGGCCGCACGCCAGTCAAATGAAGAAAATTCACCGCCGGAGAGATCGGAACCGCTAAATGTCGCGCCGAGTATCTGAGCGCCATTCCAGCGGTTTTCCCATAGTTCGCACTTCTCAAGCACCACCTTTGAAAAGTTGGCGTAGCTCAAGTTGGTTTTGGTGATATAGGCACTGCAAAACCAGCTGCGAGTTGTGATCATATTCATAAAACTTGCGCCGCGAAAGTCCGCGCCCTGCGCCCGACACTCGCGGATTTCAATACCCAGTGCGCTGGCGTTTCTGAAATCTGCCATCGATAAATCACAGCTTTTGAAGGCCGCATCTTTCAGGATTGCCCGGCTAAAATTGCCACCTTGCTGGCTTTCTCTGTCATAAAACTGGCAGCCAATAAACTCGGTACCGGTCAGGTCCGTGCCTGAAAAGTCACAGTTAAAGAAAGTGCTGTTCTCAATTTTCGCGCCGGTAAACTGATTACGACCCACTTTTTCGCCATTCAAAGCCAGATTCATTGCAATTAACCTGTTTATTTATACAGTCAATGATTTATTGTAACTGAATTGAGAGAGGGGGAAAACGGTTTGGGGGACGTTTTTTGTGTGGAGCGTTGCGCCACCCGCTCGCAATAGCCTGGCGGATGGCGCTAATCGTTTATTTCGGATGACGTGTGCGCATTAGCCTTGTGACTGGCGCGTGGGTCTGCGGGTCAAAATAGCGGCTCGGCCAGATGGTTTCTGCGGGTACGCCAATCGCTTTGCTTATTAGCAGTTCCCCTTTTGCCCACGGGCGTGTCAGGGCGTTGGCAAGCGTTGATGAACTTAAACCCGCGGCGCGGGATTCGGCTGCCAGTGAGGTGCCTTTTTTACGCAGTGCGGCGATGATGTCGGCTGGGTGCCAGTCCTGGAAGGGCAGGAAAGTGGGGCTGTGTGAAAGTGTCATTTACATCTCCTTGTAGTGATAACAGCTACCACCAGAGGTGCAAATCTCTTGGTGGTAACCCAGACAGGGTTTGCACTACCGGCCTACAAGGACACCGGCCAGCCCGAAAGCTGCCCTGCCTGAGTCACCATTGAACGGGTGTGCAGAGGCATTGACACTCAATGCGAACACTGAGTAATCCTTGTAGTTTCTGGCGGGGTGCAAATCCCGGCTGCGGATTTTGCCGCAGCGGTGGCGACTATATCGTAAATAGAAGATGTTAACCAACCCGCTAATAGACGGAATGCGAGTTGTTTTCCAAAGAATGTTTCTGCGTTGCAGGAATTGCAAAGAAGCAGCGCCAGTCGCAGGCTGCAAGATGCAAACATATAACAAAAAGTTTAATTTTATTATGCGTATAGGTTCATATAATCCGTTAACAAATTCACAACAGGTTAACGCGATGAAAATTTTAGCGGCTTCTATTCTCTCTTTGATCAGCTTCAGCGTACTTGCAGCACCCGAAGGAACGCTCAGTGTCCATATTCTCAACCAACAGACTGGTTTACCTTCGCAAGGCGTAGTCGTCGAGTTGGACAAACAAGAGAGTTCTTCGTGGAAGCATCTTGCGACTTCGAAAACGGATACCGGCGGCAGAATCAAATCACTTTTCCCGGACGCTGGTGATATGGAACCTGGCATCTATAAAGTGACCTTTAAAGTGGGGGATTATTTCAAAGCAAATAATCAGGAAACATTCTTCCCATCTGTTCCCGTGATTTTCAACGTCACAAAGACGAATCAAAAACTCCATATCCCTTTGTTGTTGAGTCAATACGGTTACTCAACTTACCGGGGGAGTTAAGTTCAACCATCGTTAATTGAGCCTGAGTTTATTGATGGCCACTGGCATTTGCTGGTGGCTTTTTTATGGGGCCGGTACAAATCGCAGACACAAAAAAGCCCGCGTAACTTTCATTAAGCGGGCTTTCGCCTTCATCATATGGCTCTGGTAACTACTGACGCAGATAAGCCTCCGGATCGATACCCTTGGGATTGCACGTTCCGATCAGGCCGTAGCATGAGCCGTTGCGGTAACAGTCACCATACGTGGTTGCAGAAAGCTTTTTCCAACTACTGAATCGCGAGCTGATAAAGAAAAAGATCTACGGCACGCGGGAAGAAGCGCAGCGATATTTTTGATTACATCGAAATGTTTTATAACAGTAAGCGTCGGCATGGTTCGAGCGATCGGATATCACCGACAGAATATGAAAACCAATATTATCAACGGCTCGGAAATGTCTAGGTAATCGGTGGCGATTCAGATAGAAAATTTAGCTGCGCCATTATTAACTTTGAATTCTAAAAGCAAGGTGGCAATTTAAACCCATTTAATAATTAAATTACATGCAACAACATTATTACATTCACTGAATGAATAAAGCCATATTAATCAAACAGATTCCTATGAAAATCCTTAATATGCAATATTTAGTGGAGCCATGTTATGTTTAAGAATGTGATATACATTGTAGCAGCTATCAATATCGCGTACCTCCCTTATGCTCAGGCATCCTGGAAAACTACGACTGAAGAGGATATTTTCACTTCAGGTAAGAAAGCCATGATGATTGGAGAGATTGCAAATAGTCATCAGTATCTTATTTTTGATTGTACCAAAAGCAAATTATCGTTAAACCGTGTGGAAATAGATCCCACTACTGTCATTAGCACACCTTTGCCTTATAAGGCGCTGGTTAAGACTTACGATAATAGTCTGATAACCTTTGATACTGTTTTGTCACGTCGTAACGCCAGTGAGATTCAGCTCACAAGTAAAGAAACTGACAAGATAAAAACATTACTAAAACAACTCAGTAGCCAGTCTTCAACTTCAGATTTTTTAGTGGGCGTTATTGATAAGAATGGGAATCAGGTTTCTTCAGGATCTGGCTCTGTTTCATTTGCCAAAAAAGCGATCAAAAAATTCACGACTACGTGCGATATAGTGTTGTAGGTAACTAAAAATTGGAAAACCCGCTTCGCGAGCGGGTTCTTTTATGATTTATTCGTAAATAACTGTCGCTGATATTATGGTTTAAAAAATTCAAACACGTATGGATTATTATCCTTTCTGGCCTGGCCCGATGTTATCTCACTTGTAATCAGTTGAAATGCAATTCACAAGGAAATGAACACCCTAACTCACATACATCTATGTGGATATCCAAATAATTATCATCAAGTAAATATGCCGTATATCTATGCTCCTGATACTCGTCATTTTCTCCTGAATCAAGAATTCGATAATGATGTAAGCAATTATTCGTAATTTACTACAACTGTTTAAAATTAGAATTCTACACAGGTGTTCCTGATCCCTGTTCCAATTTTTTCAAACCCATATCACTCCTGAGTAATGCTGGCCGGACTCATCTTCGCGGGTGAGGCCGATTTTTGTTGTTTGCACAAGAGCCCCTGATGCTTTCACACCAACGATCGCTCACAACGATCAATAGGCCATTATTGATCTGTACTGCCTATTGGACGCTCGCGAGTGACCTCCGTAGCATGGTATCCATTCATTTACAGGGGTTTTTGCATGTTCATTTATTTACTGATCTTCGCAGGATTGCTGTTTACGGTCTTTGTCGCAGTGCTGCTGTTACGCCACAGGACCTGCCCTTACTGCCAGAAAAAACGCAACCTGCTGGTGTGTTTCAATGGCCTGCACGAAGAGATTTGCGATGACTGTCTGGAAGCGATGGAAGAAGAAGAATACCGGCGGCACTGGTAGCTGCATCTGAACGCGACAATCGCCATACTCCCGCCCTGTCTGATATATCCCCTTTACTTATCAGTCTGTTAACATGATTTATATTCTGGTCGTCATTGCTCTGTTCACCGCAGGTATTACCCTTTTTTCGCCCGCAACTCACCAGGACTGACAATGGAACTGAACCATAACCACGACGACCATGAAGACGAAGAATGCGAGGCGTTTAGTACGACCACAGTCGACAACGAGCCAGAGGAAGCATACGAAGGTCGCCCCCGAAAACCTCGCCGCACGTTATCTTGCTGACGCAATGGGGTGTCTCCCTGCTTTTAGGCCCAACGAAAACAATAGATCTTTTCGTTGGGCCTATCAATGGGCCTAAAAGGTTCGGATTTAATTAGTTGGCTTCAGACTTCGCGGGACAAACTGGAGGCACAAAAAAGCCCGCGTAACTTTCGTTAAGCGGGCTTTCGACTTCATCATATGGCTCTGGTAACCACTGACGGAGATTTTGGTGGAGCTGGGGGGAGTTGAACCCCCGTCCGAAATTACTACGCCGTCGGTACTACATGCTTAGTCTATCTTTACATTCGCCGGGCAACTGCGGGTAGACACGCCATTACCAAACTATCCTGATTAGTTTTAATGCTTCAACCACAGGCAAGGTATCCACACGATCTCTTTTGGGTTTGACTTCTCTTTGATCCCCGTCTTAAGAGCGGAAGCTAGGGAGAGAAGGCTCTTAGCAGGTTATTAAGCTGCTAGGGCGTAGTTTTCGTCGTTTGCGACTATTTTTTTGCGGCTTTTTACGAGGCAAACCGCCCCTCGGCATGCACCTTGGGTTTCGCGAATCCCGTCGAATCCAGAATCAGCCCCACAAGTGTTTTGTAAGTATAACAGAGTTGTAGCGCCACTTACCACCCCTCATCTGCGCTAACGTTCACGCAGCGCTTCGCGGGCGCGGTTAAACGGTTTTATCAGGTAATCGACGATGGTTTTTTGCCCGGTTTTAATGTCTACGGTGGCGACCATCCCCGGCGATATCGAAAAATGATGCCCGACTTTATTCACCAGATAATCCTGATGGGTGCGGATAAATACCCGGTAATAAACGATTTCTGGCTTAACTTTGTCCTGAATAGTGTCCGGTGAAATGGTTTCAACTTCGCCTTCCAGCCCACCGTAAATGGCGTAATCGTAGGCGGTGACTTTCACCAGCGCACGCTGGCCGGGGTGGATAAACGCAATGTCGCGCGGGGAGAGACGAGCTTCAATCAGCAAATGGTCATCTACAGGCACGATCTCCATCATTTCCCCGTTGGGCGGGATCACGCCGCCGATGGTGGTCACCTGGATATTTTTCACGATGCCGCGCATCGGCGAACGCACAGTCATGCGGCTCACGGAATCTTCACGGCCTTTGATAATGGCCGATAACATATCGACTTCAGCGTTCGCTTTGGAAAGCGCCTCGCGTGCCTGGACGTAATATTGCGAGCGCAGGTCGGTGATTTTGAGTTGCAGATCGCTTTTTTGCCGCTGTAAACGCAGCACTTCGACGTTACTCGCCGCACCGCTTTTCGCCAGCCGTTGCGTTATCGCCAGTTCCTTGTTCACCGAAACCAGCGCATCTTGTATGTCGGATGCGGAGTCGTTGAGCTGTGCACGGCGGCTTTTATACAGGCGCGTTTCGGAGGCGATAAGTTCCGGCCAGGCTTTGAGCGAATCGGGGAAAACCAGCGGCGAATCGTTCACTTCCGCGTTAAGCCGCACGCTGGAGGCCAGGGACGCACGGTAACGCGCAGCACTTTCGCCCACGTTTGATTCCGAACGGGTTGGGTCGAGGCGCGCCACGATTTGCCCGGCTTCAACTTTGTCGCCTTCGTGGACCAACACTTCGGTGACGATGCCGCCATCCATCGATTGTAGTACCTGTTCACGCGAACTCGGCACCACTTTCCCGGTGCCGGTCGAGACTTCATCGAGTGTGCCAAACCACGCCCACACGCCGAGCAAAATAAACAGCAGCACGCTGATGATGATGATACGGCTGGCACCGGAAAACTCGCGCTCGCGCTGAATATCCGGGTCGTCCATGGCGACGTCACGCTGATTGGTTTTCATTTTTCCACTCCCGCCCATTTGGCTGTACGGTGGCGCGGCTGTTGTTACTGTTACTGAGCGCCTGAGCTTTCGGTGCATCCATCACCAGTTGGCCTTCCTTGAGAACCAGCACGCGCTCGACCAGTTCAAGCATCGGTACGCGGTGAGTGGCGACAATCAATGTGCGATGCCCAAGCCAAAGACCCAGGCGCTGAATGAACTCGCGTTCGGTGTGGTCGTCGAGCGAGGCAGTCGGTTCATCGAGCAGCACAATATTGGGCGAGCGTAACAGCATTCGGGCGAGCAAAATCGACTGGCGTTGCCCGCCGGATAAACCGGTTCCGCCTTCCATAATGGCGTGGTCGAGTCCTTTTGGCAGACTCTTAACAAAGTTGCCCGCACCGCTGATTTCCAGCACCTCGAAGATATTTTCGTCGCTGGCATTCGGTGCGCCAAGCGTGAGGTTTTCGCGCAGCGTGCCGTAAAACAGACGGGCGTTCTGGCTCATAAAGCCGATATTGCGGCGCAAATCCGCCATATCAATTTGCGTCATGCTCAGGTTGTCGAGCCGCGCATCACCGCTGATTAAATCGACGCCGCCCGCTAACGCCTGCAATAGCGTGGATTTCCCCGCGCCGTTGCGCCCTAAAACTGCCACGCGCTCGCCTTGCTGGATCTCGAGGCGAGTAATGCGTAAAGGGATGCGCTGGTCTTCGTTGTGGTAACGAAACTGCGCGTTTTCAAACAGATAGTGGCCGTGGAAGATATCCTGATGCACCAGGCTTTCGTCGCGCTGGGTTTCCACCGGCAACTGCATAATGCTGTCCAGTCCCTGTTTCGCGGCTTTGACCTGCTGCCAGCGAGCCAGCACGCCGCACAGGTTTGCCATCGGGGCAATCATTCTTGAGGCTAACATTGAGGCGGCAACCATCGCACCGGTGGTCATATCGCCTTCGATGACCAGCGGTGCGCCGAACAGAATCACCGCCGCATACACCAGGCTTTGCACCGTCATTCCCCAGCTAATCAGCCCTTGCGAAAGCTGGCGGGTGCGCAGGCCAGATTCCGCCGTAATGCGAATGTAGCTGTTCCATTGTTGCAGGAAACGGTTCTCCGCCTGCATCAGTTTGATGTCCTCCAGCCCCTGAACACTCTCCACTAATACCGCATTACGCAGCGTCGCTTCATGGGCTGACTGGTTGGCGAGCATCGCCAGTTTTTTCTGTAGCAGGATGCCCGGCAGCACCATCAGTACGGCGGCGACCGGCGCAATCCACGCCAGTTGCGGGGCAATAATCGCCAGTACGATGATGAACATAAAGAAGAACGGCAAATCGACGATCGTCGAGATCGTTGATGAGGTGATCATTTCGCGGATCTGTTCGAGTTCGCGAAGCTGGGAAATAAAGCTGCCGGTGGAGCGGGGGATGGCGCTGTTGCGCAGGCGCAGCGCGTGACTGAATACGCGATCGGAAACACGCATATCCGCCCGTTTGCCGAGCACATCCATAATATGACCACGCGCCACGCGCAGCACAAAACCAAATATCACCGCCAGCAACACGCCGGAAGCCAGCACATACAGCGTGGGGTACGACTGTGCGGGGATCACGCGGTCATAAACCTGCATCGAGAAAAGGATGCCGGAAAGCGACAGCACATTGATGAGGAAAGCCGCCAGCATCACCGGGCCGTAAGGGCGCAGATCCTGCATCACCAGCTCTTTTAGCCAGTCTGGGCTAAAGCGTGAGATATACGCATCCACGCGGCTGTCTTTGAGCGCCGACAGCGGGCGAAGTGCGGCTACAAAACGGATTTCCGGCAGCAGCGTAGTGAGCGATACCCGGTTGGTCTGGCGTTCGCCGTCAATAACGCAAATTTCAACCGTATCCTCGCCGTCGAAATGTTCGATGACCGCCAGTTGCCCGTTGTTCAGGCTCGCCGCAAGAGGCAACCGCCATTTGCCAATCGCCAGTTCCGGGGCGCTCATCATATGAAATGAAAGCCCCGCCTGGCGCGATAACTGTGTGAGTGCCGAGAGCATGTTTTTGTCTTTAAACCACGGGGCGTTTGCCTGGAGGGTGCCGGGAGAGCAGGCGACGCGATAATGCGCGGCGACGTGGCTAATCAACTGCGCCCAGTGGCTTAGCGCATGTTCAGTCAGGTGTTCATCAACAGGAGGCGGTGTTTGGCTCATGGCTGGATCTCCAGTGACTGGATGGTGCGGTGCTCCAGGCCAAATGCGTTGCGTAAGCGGCCAGAGTTATACAAACAGTTGAGCTGCAATTGATGAAGTTGGCTGAGGATTTGTAGCTGCGCGAAACGGGCCTGAAAAACTTCCTGTTCCGCGTTGAGTACGTCGAGCAACGGGCGTGAACCTAAATCCAGATATTGCTGTTGATAGAGTTCGCGGGTGCGTTCGCTCAATTGTTCCTGGCGTTGCAGCACCTGAACCGCGCCCATCAGCCCGAGTGCCTGGCTGCGCGATTCCATCAGTTTCTGGCGAATGTCGAGGCGGGTGCGTTGCACTCCAGATTGTGCCGCTTCCACCGCGTGGCTGGCCGCATTGCGACGCGCCGTTAAGCCGCCGCCCTGGTAAAGCGGCATTTCGACTTTGATAAACGCGGAATATTGGGTGCGATCCAGCACTTCGTGGCTGGCGTATTTGTCATTCAGATAGTGCTGAACCTGCGGCTCCAGTGAGATGGTTGGCGTCATCTGCGCGTTGGCGTAATCAAGATTGGCCTGGGCGACACTGGCCTGCGCCCACGAGGCGAGAACCGCAGGGACTAACCGGTCATCCGGTTTGGCGATGTCACAGCTTTTTGCTAGCTTATCAGGGAACTCGTTGCTGATACCGTTGAGGTTGTTCCAGCCCAGCCAGCTCGTTAATGTGGCCTGGGCGCTGTCGAGATTGGACTGATATTGAATGAGTTGTGAACGAGCAGATTCAATACGCGCATTGGTTTGCACCACGTCCGACATTGACGTGGCTCCTTCATCGTTGCGCTTCTCGGTTAACTTCCCAATCGCGCTCAGGGCAGCTAATTGATCTTTGGCGATATCAACCATTTGCTGCCACATCTGCACCTGAATCATGGCATTAGCGGTGTCGTGGCCGACATTGTCGATGCTCACCAGCACGTTTGCTTGCTCTTGTGCCACGCCTGCGCTTTCGGCTCGTACCTGGCTTGAGACTTTGCCGAAGTCATACAGCATCTGCGAAACGGACAGCACCAGCGATGGGCTAAAACCGCTGTCGGTGTAACCGTTGCTGTAGCCGTTATTCATGCCCGCCGTGACTTGCGGATAGTATTTTGATTTTGCGACGTTGACCTGTTCAGATTGCCCGGCCAGTTTACCGATGGCTTCGTGAATGCTCGGATGCCAGGTAACGGCGCGGTTGACCGCATCATTGAGAGTCAGCGTTCCCGGCGCGGGGGCGTCCAACGGTAAGCTGGTGGAGCCATCAAGTGCCGGTAGTTGTTGCTCAGAGAGTTCCTGAGTACTGATAAATTGTGGTGTGTCATCGGCATGCGCCTGGGCTATACACAGGCTGCATGCCAGCCACAGTGCAAACGGCTGTAATTTTCCCATAGTTAGTCCCTTTTAAAAGTCACTACGTTCTAATTGGTATGGCTTGCCTGCTTTTGTCGGATGACGCTGCGCTTATCCGACCTACATTTTTGATTTTGTAGGGGGGATAAGCGTTAGCGTCATCCACCATTTACGCCGTTCAGGTAATAATATGGTGTTGCTGTACCAGCTCATCGAGCGTGGTCTGAACATTCTCCAGAGTGACGAGTGGGGTTACGTTGTGAGTCGTGCCGGTGCCGTCACGGTCGATGGAAATCACCGTGTTATTGCCGCTGGTGGTGACGTTCAGGTAGTTGGCGATGTTGGAGCTTGCCGGGTTCCAGCCCACTAACAAATCGTGGATGTCTATTTTATCGCCCTGAGCCAGCGAGAAGTTTTTCCAGGTATCTGCGCCATTGCCGCCCGTGGCGTTGGCGTTATTGAGCAGGTCATAAACCAGCGTGTCACCATAAGCCGAGCCGGTTATCACATCGCTTAACGCGGTGCTGACGAATTGCGGGTTCATATTGATGGTTAATGTCGCGCTGTCGGAATGACCGTTCTGGTCGTTCAGCGTGTAGGTGAATGTCTCCCTGGTGGTGATCGACGCCGGGTTAATCCCGTTATTGAGCGTGTAGGTATACGCCCCGTCGATGCCAATTTGCAGCGTGCCGTAATGCCCCTGAATGGTGGCGGAGGCGCTGCTGTTAGTGAGCGGATCAAGCGTTGCGGTGCTGCCGTTAAAGCCGGTAATGCTCAGTAGCGTGTGCACGGTGCCTAACTGATCAATCGCGCCTGAGGAGTCCGTTCCATCGTACAAGTTACCGTGAACGGTGCTGCCGCCTTGCGTTAAATAATTATCCAGATCAATGGTGGTGCCGGTGACTGTTGGGGTGATGCTTACCTGGCCTAATGCCAGCGGCCCCATGCTCCCGGTGTAGTTCAGGGTGTAGGTGCCAGCCTGAAGATCCAGCCCGGTTAAGTTAATATCTGCTACGCCACCGAGCAAAATACCACCGCTAAACGAACCGTTTCTGACCACCGCGCCCGAGCCATCAGTGATATTCCAGGTCACGTTTAATCCGCCCAGAGACAGCAACGACGCTACGTTGAAATGCAGAACCGGATTGTGCAAAACGTCATTCGCGCCGACGACAAATGTCCCACTGCCGCTTTTGCTGGTTGGCGAAAGCAATGCTGCGTTCCAGACCGCCGAACCCACCGTGGTATCGGAGTAATTCGCGGTGGTTTGCGCGGTGCTAACCGCCATTGCCGTGCTGACGTCGTCAATGGCATTCACCGGGGTCGGTGTGGCAGTGACATTTAACGACGCGGTATCGGTGTCGCCATTTGGCGCGGTCACGGTATAGATGAAACTATCCGGCGTTTTGATGCTGTCAGCACCCACACCCGCATTCAGTTTGTAGGTGTAGTTGCCGTTGGCATCAATCGTCAGCGTGCCGTATTCGCCAACAATGGTGGTGGTTCCGCTGGCTGCGACAGCAACGCCGTTGACCTGCGTGATGTGGCTATTCACCGGAGCCACATCGTCTGCCAGCACATTACCCGTCGTCGAAGCGGTAACGCTTTCCACCGCATAAGTATGATCCTGCAAAATGTTCAGCGTGTAGCCCGTTAGCACGGTGACGCCGCTGGCATTATTGAGCAGGAACAGGTACTCGCCGCCCGGCAGCGTTAACGTTAATTGCCCCGAAGTTCCGCCCAGCAACGGCGCGGTCAGCCAGGTATTCACCACTTTATATTGCTCAAACTGCTGGGTGACATCGTTGAACTTGTAGATGTACAGGTCGAAGGTTGACAGCAATGCCACACCGCCTACGCTTGCCTGCAACGTCATGGTGCGCGTCGAACCGTCATCAACATCAAAGATTATCGGGTTCGACATGTTCGCCAGCACATCTAGATTCAACACATTCCCAAGCCCGACGCCGACTACCGAGAAGCCATTTTGCGATGACGCCCCGTGGTTGACCGCTTCAACGTCGGTGTTGTAGGTCAGCGATGCGGTGTTATCCGTTGCGGTAACGGTGTTCGCCGGAGCGCCATTACCCAGCGTCACGACCAGTTGTGCCGAATTGCTCACGCCGTTGAAAGTGATGGTGTAGGTGAAGTTTTCTGTATGTCCAAGAACCGTGGCGGACGTGTTGGTCAGAGTGTAGGTATAACTGCCGTCCTGGTTGATATGCAGCACGCCATACTGGCCCTGAATATCAGCCCCGCCCGCACCAATCAGGGTGGTAACGCCCTGCGCATTGGTGACGGAACTCACCACCGTTCCTGCCGGAGCGGTGTCTGAACTGCCAGTCGGGCCTGCGTCGGTAATCACGTTACCCGGATGCGTGGTGCCGCTGGTGATCGTTCCCGCACTGGTTTGCACCACGGAAACGTCGAGGTTGGTCAGCGAACCTGTCGCCAGCAGGCTGGTGTTGTAACTCAGAACACGGTACGAACCCTCCGGCAGCCCGGTGATATTCATCGTCACGCCGCTGGCACCCAACGTTAGCAGGTTGGCAAACTGCGGCATCGACGAGTCGATAATGGTGCTCCATGTTCCGGTATTTGCATCGTATTTCTGAACCGCCACTTCCAGTGTATTGAGCAGTGAAAGCACCACTCCCGTGGCGGATGCATCAATGGTGATATTGCCGCTGCCACCCGCGGCGATATTAAAGCCAACCTGCGCGGTGTCATTGCCGAGAACTGATGCCACATTACCCAGTGCGCCGACCAGCAATACGCCGTAGTCGCTGGCATGCGAAGTTGTCACTTGCGCGTCGGTGGTTAACGCCAGGTTCACCACGTTGTCGTCTGCCGCCAGTGGCAGAACCGGCGCAGTCGCCGTAATGGACGGCGAGGTGTTACCCGCCGCATCGGTGGCTTTGACGGAAATCACTTCCCCGCTAATTTCACGTGTCGGTAGCGTCAGGCTGTAACTGCCCCCGGCGTTGGCGGTGGTGGTGACGGTTGCGCCGCCAGGCAATGTGATGGTCACGGTGCTGTTGGCTTCGGCGGTGCCGCTGATGGTTGTGCCATCGGCGCTGATGGAGGCTGTTGGTGCCAGCGGGGCGATGGTATCCACAACGACCGTTGCCGGAGTGGAGAAGCCGCCGGTGCCGTTGACGTTGGTGGCCGTCGCGGTAAAGGCATGGGAGCCTTCACTCAACGCGCCCGTTGGCGTATAGCTCCAGACCCCGCCGACTCCCGCAACAGTGGTGCCCATCAGCACGCCATTGTTGTAGACGTTGACAGTCGCTCCGACATCCGCGATGCCATTGATGGTTGGCGTGGCATCGTTAGTGCTTTGCCCGTTGGCGACATTCCCGGTCACTGCGGCGAAGTCATCCACCACGCTGGTGATGACCGGCACGCCAGGCAATGCCGTTGAAGGTGCGGTCACGCTGGCGGCGTTACCTGTGTTGCCCGCCGCATCCTGAGCAAACGCTTGTAGGACTTGCGAGTTGGTTTGTGCCGGAGAAATGGCGACGGTGAACGCGCCTGTGCCGTCCGCCGTTGCGGTGCCGAGCACCGTTCCGCCGCTGGTGGTAATCGTCACGGTGCTGCCCGCTTCGGCAGTTCCCGTGACGCTCGTCCCTGTGGCGTTAACCGCCAGTCCGGTCGGCAACGCAGGCGGTGTGACATCGACGACAATCGCCGCTGGCTGCGAAAGGGCGCTGATGTTACCCGCTAAATCGGTAGCGGTGACGGTGAAGGAATGGCTACCTTCAGGCAAATCTACCATCGGCGTATACGTCCAGATGCCGCTGCCATTGGCGGTGACGGTGGTGTACAGCGTGCCGTTGTCATAAATATTCACCGTGGCATTGGCTTCCGCCGTGCCGTTAAGCGTTGGCAATCTGTCGTTGGTCGCCTGGTTATTGGCGAGTGAACCGTTAAATACGCCACCCGCAACATCATCGACAATCGAGGTGATAATCGGGACAGTCGGCGCGGTGGTATCAACCACAATGGCAAAGCCCGCGCTGGTGGGGCTGACGTTACCCGCTGCATCCGTTGAGGTGAGCGTAAAGGTATGCAGACCTGTTGTCAGCGGCGTGGTCGGGGTGAATGTCCAGTTGCCGCCAACAGGAACCGTCACGGTGCCAATTTGTGTTGCGCCGTCAAAGATGGCAAGCGTGCTGCCTGCTTCTGCCGTGCCGTTAAGCGTAGGCCGCGCATCGTTGGTGACTTGCCCGTTGCCCAGCGAACCTACTGCGCCGCCAGCCACATCGTCCACTACCGTGGTGAGCGTTGGCGTGGCCGGTGCAAAGCTGTCGATATTCAGCGTAAAGGTGCCTGATACTGCCCCCAGGTTGCCTGCCGCATCGGTAGAGGTGGCGGTGAACACATGCGCCCCTTCGCCCAAATCGCCAGAAGGAGTGAAGCTCCAGGTGCCGTTCGGCAAAGCAGTGACGGTGCCGATTGGTGTGGTGCCGCCGTTGTCGTAAATATTCACCGTGGAGTTGGCTTCAGCCGTACCACTGAGCAACGGCTGTTTGTCGTTGGTGGTTTGCCCGCTGACTAACGGCCCCGTAACCGGGCCGACATCATCGAATGCCTGAATCACGATTGGGGACGTTGGGGCGGCAGTGTCCACCACAATATTGAAGGCTGGCGACAACGCGCTGATATTGCCCGCCGCATCGGTGGCGGTGACGGTAAACGCGTGATTACCGTTACCCAACGGTGCGCCTGCTGGTGGCGTAAAGTTCCACACGCCGCCCGTTGCAGTCACGGTGCCAATCAATGCGCCGTTATCGTAAATATTGACGCTTGCACCGGCTTCGGCGGTGCCGCTTAGCGCCGGGCGAGTGTCGTCCGTCACCTGGTTATTAGCCAAATCACCGGTGGCTGAACCGATATCGTCAACAATATTAGTAATCGCTGGCGCGGTGGGAGCCGCGACATCAACCACGACGTTAAAGCCTGCTGATGGCGCACTGACGTTTCCGGTGGCATCCGTGGCGGTAACGGTCAAATTATGCGACCCGCTGGTGAGCGGTGTGCCTGGCGTAAAGCTCCACGTTCCGCCAGCACCCACGGTGGTCGTGCCCAGCACCTGGTTGCCGTCAGAAACCGTAATGGTCGCGCCCACTTCCCCTGAGCCGGTAATCACCGGACGCGTTTCGTTGGTTGGCACGCCGCTGGTGATTGGCCCAATGTTTGGCACGGTGTTGTCGGTGACGGTCACAATCAACGGGGCGATTGGTGCCACCGAGTCGATGACGACCGTAAAGACACCGGATGGATTGCTGACGTTTCCGGCGGCGTCTGTGGCGGTTACGGTCAGGTTGTGGCTGCCCTGGCCGAGAGCGGTAGTCGGATCCAATGACCACTCACCTGCACCGTTCGCCGTCGTGGTGCCAATAATCGTATTGCCATCTTTGAGCGTGATAATGGCGTTGGCTTCGCTGGTGCCGCTCAATGTTGGCAACGTATCCTTGGTCGCTTGCCCGCTGGTTAACGTTAGATCGGTTCCCGTTTGTGTCTGGTCATCAACCACCAACGTGATCGCCGGAAGTATCGGCGCGCTGGTATCGACCACCGCAGTAAAGGTGGTGGCCGGGCTCACGTTCCCCGCCGCGTCGGTGGTGGTGAGTGTGAGCGGGTGGCTGCCTTCGGTCAGCGCTGGATTTGGTGTCCATGTCCAGTTACCGGATATACCGACAGGAATCGTCGCAACCACCGTACCGTTATCGCTAATAATCAGCGTGGTATTGGGTTCAACGGTTCCGCTAAAGGTTGGCGTGTTGTCGTTGGTTGGTTGACCAGAAACCACCGCTCCTGGTGTGGTGCCGTCATCCGTCACGCTGCTAATCACTGGTGCAAGGGGCGCGGTGGTATCCACGTTTAATGAAAAACCTGCAGACGGTACGCTGACGTTCCCGGCGGCATCGGTTGAGGTGACGGTTATCGGATGCGAACCATTGCCCAAATCCACCGTCGGCGTAAAGGTCCAGGTGCCCCCAGCGCCTACTACGGCGGTGCCGATTGACGAGCCGTTATCAAGGATGGTGATTGTCGAGCCTGCTTCCCCGCTGCCGGTAAGGGTTGGGCGCGGATCGTTGGTGGCTTGCCCGCTACTGACATTGCCTGTTATCGGTGCCACATCGTCAGTAACAGATGTGATAACTGGAATCGTCGGTGCGGCTGTATCAACGATGACAGTAAAGGCCGGCGACTGGCCGCTGGTCTCAAGGAGTGTGCTCTGGCTGACGGCAAAGGTATGCGAGCCTTGGGCCAGCGCTGCTGGGATCTGGTAGCTCCATGTGCCTGAAAGAGTGGCAGTCACAGTGGCAACTTCTGCACCATCCACAAAGATATGAACAGTTGCGAGAGATGCAGCGTTTGAGCCATTCAGTGTCGGCGTGGTGTCGTTGGTTGTTTTTCCATTGGCGATATCTCCGGTAATTGTTCCCGCGTCATCCACAACATGGTCAATGGTTGGAGGTTGAAGGGTGAGTGAGAGAGTTGTATCAAAGCCTGCTGATGGGCTTTGGTTTCCTGCAATATCCTGCGCTATCGCTATCAGCGATGTGCCAGGTAACTGGGCAGGCGACAGAGTGATAGCCCATTTTCCATCTGCATCAGCGATGCCACGGCCCAGCTCCGTTGTACTGTTTCTGATGATGACAGTACTGCCAACTTCGGCAGTGCCGCTGACAACTGTGCCATCAGGGACTAAAACAGTCGGCGCGGCTGGCGGAGCTGTATCCACCGTAATCAAAATTGGCGCAGATGGCCCAACCGAGTTACCCGCCGGATCGGTTGCGCCAATCGTCAGCGAATGCCCGTTTTCTGCCAGCTCAGGCAACGTCACACTCCAGGTACCATTCGCGCCAACGGTTGTTGTCGCAATGGGCGTGGCTCCGCCGTTGTCATAAATATTAATCGTGCTGCCAACGGTGCCAGTGCCGTTGAAGGTCGGGGTTTTGTCGTCGGTAACGCTGCCACTCGTTAGCGGAGTTTGAATGACGCCTTCGTTATCAACAATTTCTATCACCACCGGAGCGGTGAGCGGCGTGTTATCAACGGTTAAGGTAAAGGCCGCTGTCGGGTCGCTGACGTTACCTGCCGGATCGGTTGCGGTGGCGGTAATGTTCAGCGTGCCGTTCGGCAACGCGGTAGCAGGCGTAATCGTCCACACACCACCTGTGACGAGAGCGGTGCCAAGCACGGTGCTGCCGTTGTACAGCGTGATGGTATCGCCATTGATTCCAGTGCCGTGGAAGGTCGGCGTATTGTCATCGGTGACGCCATTGGTCAGCAATGTTTGTTGCACCGCACCGACGTTATCGTCCGCGGAATCAATGGTTGGCGCAGCAGGCGGCTCGGTATCGAGGGTGAAGTTAATGGTGCCTGAGGCCGGGCTTTTGTTACCCGCTGCATCGCTTTCGGTCACGCTTACCGAATGGTCTGGCGTGGTGAATGGCGTACCCGGCGTAAAGCTCCAGGTGCCATCTGCCAGGACGGTCGTGGTGCCAATAGGATCGCCATTATCGAGGATCGTGATGGTATCGCCCGCCGTTCCCGTGCCGGAGAAGGTCGGTGTGGTGTCGTTGGTGCTGCCGTTATTGGCGATGGTTCCAAGCCCTGGGGACACATCGTCAGTCACGGTTGGAATGCCCGGTGTGGCTGGGATCGAGGAGTCCACGGTTAACGTAAAGCCAGCCGATGGTAGGCCGACGTTACCTACGGGATCGGTCGCCACGGCGGTGAGCGTATGAGCGCCTTCAGTTAATGCTGTGGTTGGGGTAAATGTCCAGTTTCCGCCAGCCGGAACGGTAATCGTGCCAATAGGCGTGGTGCCGCCATTATCGTAAATCCTGATGGTGGCCCCCACTTCCCCGGTTCCTGAAAGCGTTGGAGTCCCGTTTTGTATGCTGCCGCCGCTGACCAGTGTGGCGTTGGCACCGCCGACTTCACCCACGGCGTTCACAATCAACGGTGCAGCCGGAGGCGTGGTGTCTATCGTCAGATTATAGTTGGCCGCAGGGCTGGCGTTGCCCGCCGCATCGGTCGCCACCGCGGTAAGTGCGTGCGCTCCCTCCGTCAGAGGTTGCGCTGGCGTGATACTCCATTGGCCATCTATTCCTATGGTGAATGAGCCGATGGCTGTTGCGCCATCGTAAAGCGTGATGGTTGAGCCTGGCGCCCCGGTGCCGTTGAATTGCGGACGGGTATCATCGGTGGAAGAATTGTTGCCAAGCGGGGCGATTACGCTGCCGATATCATCCACCGCGCCAGTAATGACCGGGGTTGCTGGCGGCGTGGTGTCTACCGTAATCACAAACTCGGTAGACGGAGCAATGACGTTACCCGCGGAGTCTGAAGCCGTGACCGTAAAGCGGTGCTCGCTTTCGCTAAGTGCGGTGGTCAGCGTGTAACTCCAGGTGCCGGAGGCATCAACAGTAAACGTCGTCAGCGTCGTTGTGCCGTCGAGCGTCAGAGTCACCGTCGAGCCAGGTTCACCGGTGCCCTGGAGGGTTGGGGTCGTGTCGTTAGTGACGCCATTATTCGGCACGGAACCGGTAATTGTTCCAACATCATCACTCACCAAAGTGATTGCCGGAGCGAGCGGGGCGATGGAGTCGACAGTCAGGCTAAACGATGCGGCTGGGCTTATGTTGTTATCGGCATCGGTCGCGGTGACCGTCAGGTTATGCAGCCCTTGCCCCAGCGCAGTCGTCGGCGTGAAACTCCAGATGCCGCCAGGGTCAGCGGTAACAGTGCCGATTGGCGTGGTCCCGCCGTTATCATAGATGTTGATTGTTGCACCTGGTTCGGCGGTGCCTTGCAGCGTCGGTTTATTGTCGTTGGTAGTATCGCCGTTGTTCAGATTGCCTGTGATATTGGCAACATCGTCAATCACCGCGCCAATCACCGGAACTGCTGGTGGCGTGGAGTCGGGGGCATCAACCGGCGCTTCTGGCCCGGTGTTCCCGGCTTTATCCGTGGCGGTGACTTCCAGCGTTTCGCCGTTGGTTTGTGCAGGCGTTATGGTGACGCTAAAGCTGCCGTCATCCCCGGCTTTTCCATCACCCAGCGGGTTGCCGCTACTGTCGCTAACCGTCACGGTACTGCCGGGTTCGGCGTTACCGGTGACCACAGTTCCTTCGTCGTTAACCGCCAGATTGGTCGGGGCGCCAGGGTCGGTGGTGTCCTGGGCCAGTACGCCGGTATTCGGGCCTTCGTTACCTGCCGCATCTGTGGCGCTGACCAACAGCGCTTCGCCATTAGTTTGCGCCGTCGTCAGCGGAGTGACATCGAATGCGCCATTGATATCCGCAGTACCCGTTCCCAGCACCAGACCATTCCCGTCGGTGACGGTAATAATGCTGCCGGCTTCCGCCGTGCCGGTGACATGCAGACCATCGACTGAAACTTGCAGACCGGTTGGGGCGGCGGGGGGAGTGGTGTCAACAATCACGGTATAGGTATTTGATACGGTGCTGACGTTGCCCACGGCGTCCTTGGCGGTGACGGTGAAACTGTGGCTGCCTTCACCCAGAGCCGTCGGCGTATAGCTCCAGGTACCTGTGCCATCGACAAGAATTGTGTCAATGACGGTACCGTTATCGCTGATGGTAATGGTGGAATTAGCTTCTGTTGTTCCGCTGAGGATCGGCGTTGTGTCGTTGGTCGATTGCCCGGAGATCACAGCCACTTGCGCTGTGCCGTTGTCGTCAATGGCACCCGTGATAACGGGCGCAATCGGTGCGGTTGCATCAATATCAATCGTAAAAATTGTCGATGTGGTGCCGACGTTACCGGCTAAATCCGTTGCCTGGGCGGTAAAGATATGTGGGCCATCAGGCAGATTCGAACTAGGTGTGAATGTCCAGGTTCCGTCGGTATTGACGACAGCGGTGTCCAGCAGGACACCATTGTCGAAAATGGTCACTGTTGTACCCGCTTCACCTGTGCCGTGAATGGTTGGACGCGAATCGTTGGTCGCCTGATTGTTTGTTAGCTCACCCGTTCCCGGCGTGACGTCATCAATCACGCCAGTGATCGCAGGCGCGCCAGGCGCCGCAGTATCAATAGTGACGGTAAAGGTGACGGTAAATCCGCTGGTTTCGCCATTGGTTGTTTGGGTTGCCGTGAAGGTATGTGGGCCTTCTGACATCGGGAACAAGGATTGATAAGTCCAGTTGCCGTTTACGTCCGCGATGATAGGCCCCAGCACCGGGATGCCATCAAGATAGAGATTTACGATGGCATTCGGGGCTGCCGTACCGTGAACTTCTGGCAGCGTGTCATTGGTAGATTGCCCGCTGGTGAGATTCCCGCTCACCGGATCCACGTCATCAACAAGCAGTGTGATGACAGGCGGCTGCGGCAGGCCGGAGTTGCTGGCAGTGAAGCTGGTTGAATCGCTGGTATTTCCGGCAGGATCCTGGGCAATGGCAGTCAGCGTTCCCCCTGCGGTTTGCGCCGGGGAAATATTAACCGTGAATGTGCCGGTGCTACTGTCGGCCGTCCCTCTGCCGATTTCAGTTCCACCTGCATCTTTAATAATGACGGTGCTGCCTGCTTCGGCGGTCCCGCTAACCTGCGTTCCGGTGGTTTCAACGGGCTGAGTGATTTGAGGTACAGGCGGCGCTGTGTTATCGACAGTAATGACAATCGGTGCTGATGGCCCGACGGAATTACCCGCAGGATCGGTCGCACCGATAGTCAGAGAGTGCTCCGTTTCGCTAAGTTCTGGCAGCGTAATTGACCAGCTACCATCCGGGGCGACAACGGTCGTGCCAATCGGCGTGCTTCCGCCGTTATCATAAATATTAATCGTGCTGCCCGCGGTGCCTGTGCCGTTAAAGGTTGGCGTTTTGTCGTCCGTGAAACTGCCATCGGTCAGCGGGGTTTGAATCGCCCCTACGTCATCCACAATGCCTGTTACCACAGGTTCGGTGAGCGGGGTGGTGTAAATGGTCAAGGCAAAATTGGCCGAAGGATCGCTGACGTTACCGACTGCATCGGTCGCGGTTGCGGTCAGATTTAATGGGCCACCCGCCAGCGCCTCTGTTGGGGTGATGCTCCAGACTCCGCCTGAAACGGTTGTGATACCAAGCAAGGTGCTGCCGTTGTAGAGCTTGATGATATCGCCATCGACACCCGTTCCGTGGAAGGTGGGGGTCGTGTCGTCAGTAATACCGCCGCTGAGCACTGGTTGCTGGAGATCACCGACATTATCGTCGGCATTCAAAATGACCGGCGCGTCCGGTGCGGTGGTATCGACCGTAAAGGCGAAGCCCGTAGAAGGCTGGCTAACGTTGCCTGCTTCATCGGTGGCGGTGAGGGTCAGATTATGGCTGCCATTTCCCAGCGGGGCGGTTGGGGTGTAGCTCCAGTGACCCGTTCCATCAACGGTGATAGTTCCAATAACCACACCATTGTCTTTGAGGGTGAGGGTGGTGTTAGCTTCGCCTAACCCTTTGAGAGAAGGGTGATTTTCGTTGGTGTCGCGGTTGGCAAGAATAGGTGTCTCCAGCGAACCGTTCTCGCTGTATACGCCTGTGATTGACGGTAGCGCAGGCGCTGTCGCATCAATAGTCACTGCAAATCCTGGCGATGTTCCGCTTAGATTACCCGCAGCATCCGTCGCGCTGGTGGTGAAAACGTGGCTTCCATCGCCCAGGTTTGTGTCTGGCGTGAAGTTCCAGGTTCCATTGGCCTGGACCTGAGTGGTGCCCAGCAATGTTGTTCCATTATCGAAAATCGCCACGGTACTACCGGCTTCGCCAGTGCCATTGAGCGTTGGACGAGGATCGTTGCTGAGTTGGCCGTTAGTCAGGCTGCCGGTTACGGGTGTGACATCATCCACTACGCTGGTAATCACAGGCGTGGATGGCGGGAGGGCGTCGAAAGCGGTGAATTCAGCTTCCGTGCCAATATTTCCCAGCGCATCAACACCAACAGCGAAGAGTTCTTCACCCGCTGTTTGCGCAGGAGAAAGTGTGATGGTGAAGACACCTGTCGCGGCATCTGCCATTCCTTTGCCAATTTCGTTGCCATTGGCGTCGGTAATTATCACCATGCAGCCCGATTCGGCGATGCCGGTGACTCTTGCTCCATCATCAGACACATCAAGATTTTCGGGGGCGGCAGGCCCCTGGCTATCAATAGTGACGGTATAGCTGCCGGATGGATCACTTTCACCTTTTTCATTGGTGGCGGTGGCGGTGAAATTATGCGTTCCATCAGCGAGGGGGGTGCCTGGTGTAAAGCTCCAGTTGCCGCTGGCATCAGTGACTACGGTGCCAATTTGCTGACCGTTGTCGAAAATACGTACAGTGGAGTTTGCGAGTGCGACGCCTTCTATTGTCGGAGTGTTATCGTTCGTCGATTGTCCGTCCAAAACCAGGCCGATTGTCGGGTCAGCGTCATCATTTACAGCGGTTACCACGGGTTCGACAGGATCGGGAATTAGCGGGGCGGTGACTGTGGCATCAGGGCCAATGTTTCCTGCGGGATCGGTGGCGTGCGCTGTGAGATCTTCGCCGTTAATTTGCGGATTGGTCAGTGGGATTGAAAAATTGCCATTACCATCAGCCGTCCCTGTTCCGATAACCTGGCCTGCGCTATCGGTAATGGTCACGGTACTGCCAGGTTCTGCTCTGCCGGTAATAGTTTTACCGTCAGCCGAGACGTTCAGATTTGTCGGTGCTGCGGGTGGGGTGGTGTCAGCCGCTGGCGGTGGAGGGTTTGGTGAACCAGGGCTACCGTTGCCGTTAGAGTTGTCGCTCCCGCCACCACCTCCGCCGCCTCCGCCAGCAGCAAGGGCAATCCCCCCTGCAACCGCGACTCCGCCCAGCACCCAGGGCCAAATCGCTCCGCCGCCATGGGATTCGGCACCCGTGGCGGCCATCAGCTCATCAATATTGGCGATGTTTTCGAAGTGAAAAGCAGAGTCGGTATCCTGCACCCACCACAGCGCGCCTTTGCTGTCTTCAAGAACTAATTGGTTGCCGCCCTGATCGGCAAACGCATAGAAATTTTTAACGGTAATCACTTCACCATCTCGCAGAGTGATAACCATATCCTGATTAGTGCGAGCAATACTGGCGATATCAGCACGCTCGGCCCTGAGTTCTACAATTGAGGGAGCATTCAGCGTGATTTCTGAGCTTTCAACATTATTCGTTACGCCAGTCAGTTTTGAGATGATTGATATTGAACGCATTATTATCACTCCATTCAATGTGAACGTAGGGGCTTTGACACAGCTGATGCACGCAAATAACTTCCCCTGAACAAAGTGTTAAAATGATTCCATTGATCTATAAATTTGAAGCGAGCGAATCCGGACATCAGAATGATGACGACTAGCATTATTGATGAATTAGGTTTTCTACCGGGTCACATATTTATATAAATGGAAACTTCATACTTTCTTATCATTTTATTTCAGGGTTATTGAAGATATAGACAGGAAAGTATGAAAGCGCAAATTAAGGATTGCTAAAGAAAATCTTTAGTATCTATGAACTATCATTTTGCCAAAACATGAGTTATCGGGACTAGATTTTCGGGATTTACCTGAAGGGTGGCTATACAGTTAGCGGTGGTTAAATTTGTATTCATTCAATGTGTTACAGGGTTTGTTTGGGCTGGGGATATGATGACTAGAACAACTTAAGGCGCTTTTTTTATAAGGTTATTTCCCGATGGGAAAGTTGTTCATTTATCTGTTTGAGTTGAAATAGAGGTGAAAAATTTTGCTTTTATTAAGCAGGGTTTATCCAACGAAGCGGGTTGTTGCGGATAACACTGAATGTGTTTATGAGGGGTAGCACACAACTAATAAACGTGTGGAATATATTTTCCATAAATAACTTACCGAAACTAATTGTTCAGAATGATAATTTTATATTTAACTTATTTATAAAACAGGAATGTAAAATACATTACCGGTTCTTAGTAATAAGAACCGGTAATGATATCTGGAGGTTATAGAATAAGGGTTATCGACCGGCGTGCTTCATGATGCGAGCTTTATCCAGCGCCCATTCTTTGTCTTTCAAATCTGTACGCTTGTCGTGTTGTTTCTTACCTTTTGCAACGCCGATTTTGACTTTACACCAGGCATTTTTCCAGTACATCGACAGAGCCACGACGGTATAACCATCACGGTTGATACGGCCGTAAAGATTGTCCAGTTCGCGCTGATTAAGCAGGAGTTTACGCGTGCGTGTAGGGTCGCAGACCACATGGCTTGAAGCCACATTTAGTGGGGTAAAGTTGGCACCGAACAAGTATGCTTCGCCGTCTTTCAAAATGACGTAGCTATCACCTATGTTGGCCTTCCCGGCACGTAGAGATTTTACTTCCCAGCCTTGTAGCACTAGCCCCGCTTCATACTCATCTTCGATAAAGTATTCATGGCGGGCGCGTTTGTTTTGCGCAATGGTGGCTGAACCTGGTTTGAATGCTTTTTTCTTTGTCATAGTGCTGCTCAGTATATGTAATCCAGGAGTTCAAATACACCCCGCTTCGCTGCGAGGATGAAGGCATATCTTAGCACGGCTCCAGGCTAAGAGTTTTTCTTTGCGTGATGATAAATGTTATTATTTGCCCGTTTTGTGACTCTCAGGAAATGCTATGCCTCAGATTACCCGTACTGCGCTAGTGCCTTACAGCGCGGAGCAGATGTATCAATTAGTGAACGACGTGAAATCCTATCCAGATTTTTTACCGGGTTGCACTGGCAGCCGGGTGCTTAACGCGTCGGCCGAACAGATGACGGCGGCGGTCGATGTTTCCAAAGCTGGGATCAGCAAAACTTTCACGACGCGTAACACCTTGACCAGCAATCAAAGTATTTTGATGCATCTTGTCGATGGGCCGTTTAAGTCATTAATGGGGGGCTGGAAGTTCACGCCATTAAGCGCTGAAGCATGCCGTATTGAGTTCCAGCTTGATTTTGAATTTACCAACAAACTTATTGAGTTGGCATTTGGGCGTATCTTCAAAGAGCTTGCGGGTAACATGGTTCAGGCGTTTACCGTGCGTGCGAAAGAGGTCTACAGTGTCGCCTGAAATTAAGGTCGAAGTGGTTTATGCGCTGCCTGAAAAGCAGTACTTGCTTAAAGTCCGGCTGGCGTACGGGAGTACCGTTGAGCAGGCGATTGCCGCATCGGGCATCCTTGAATTGCGTACCGATATTGATTTGACGAAGAATAAGGTTGGGATTTTTAGCCGCCCGGTAAAACTGACCGACACGCTTAACGACGGAGATCGGGTGGAGATTTATCGGCCGCTCATTGCTGACCCGAAAGAGTTAAGACGCCAGCGCGCTGAAAAGGCTGCTCAGAAGTAGACAAATAAGTAGTCAAAACAGTAGCCAAAAAAAAGGTGCCCATCGGCACCTTTTTTGTTGGTTATTCTTTTTCCAGCTTCGGTTTGTTGTCGATGTTGGTCAACACACCGCTGCTGTTGAAACTCAGAGTGAGTGTTTGCTGAGTTACGCCTTCATGCCCTGGTTGCTGGCGGAAGACATAGAACCAGGTACTTGTACCGAATGGATCGGTCATCATTGGCGTACCCAGAGCATACGCAACTTGTTGTTGAGTCATGCCAGTACGAATCTTTGACACATCGTTCTGTGTCAGGTAGTTCCCCTGGTTAATGTCGGGGCGGTAAACCACTCGCTCCAGAGTGGAACAGCCTGCGGTCAGCATAAGAAGAACCGCTGCGGCAGCAGTCAGCGTTTTACAGCGCATAGTGATTTGATTCCTTTTCGGGCCCGAGCAGCACATGGCTCATTCATAATATGCCGATGATAATAAACCTTTACGCAGTTTAAAACATTAAGGCGCTTAACTCTGACCCTGGTACGGCAAAAAAGTTGGCTTAAAACCTGCTCAATTAACAATATGCTAGCTGATTGGTGCTTTTTTGAACGATGAGGTTATGCCGCCAACAACTCTTTTGCGTTAGCCAGTGTATTACGGGTGACTTCGCTGCCACCAAGTAAACGAGCCAATTCTTGCAAGCGTGAGCGCTTATCAAGCGGCTGCATGTGAGTTTCTGTCATTTCACCGTCGGTTTCTTTACTGACAAAGAAGTGATGATGGCCACAGCCTGCAACTTGCGGCAGATGCGTGACGCACATAACCTGGGTTGACTCGCCGAGCTGGCGCAATAATTTACCCACCACTGCTGCTGTTGGGCCGCTGATACCGACATCCACTTCATCGAAAATCAGCGCTGGTGTTTCCATTTTACGTGCGGTGATCACTTGAATTGCCAGCGCAATACGTGAAAGCTCGCCACCTGAGGCCACTTTCGCCAGCGGTTGCAACGGCTGACCAGGGTTGGTGCTGACGCGGAAATCAATGCGGTCCGCACCTTCTGCTGTCAGGTGGTTTTCATTGAATTCAACGTCAATGGCGAGTTTGCCGTGAGGCATAGACAAGGAATGCATGCTTTCGGTGATCAGCTCACAAAGTTCCGCCGCGTAGTGCGCGCGACGCTGGTGTAACTCGCGTGCGGTGCTAAGCGCTTGCTGATGATGGATGGCTACCGCCTGCATCAGTTCATCCTGAGAGCTGGCCTGATCGTCCAACTGTTGAAGTTCTTCGAGCAATTGCTGATGAAAAGCGGGCAGCTCTTCCGGAGAAATATGGTGTTTGCGTGCCAGCGAGATTTGCCGCGAGATACGCTGTTCCAGTTCGTACAAACGGTTCGGGTCGAGATCGAGGCGGTCGCAGTAATGGCGTAGCTCGTCACTGGCTTCCGAAATCTGAATGTTAGCTTCTTCGAGCATATTTAATACGCCGGAGAGTTTGCTATCCATTCCCGCCAGTTCTTCCATCAAATGACGAACGGTATACAGCTGGCTTTGCAGGTTATTGTCTTCGCCATCAGCAAGGATCGCCAGCGCTTGCTGGCTGAAGGAGATCAATTGCCCGCTGTTGGCCAGACGTTTGTACTCTTCGTCGATTTGCTCAAATTCACCTGCAATCGGTGAGAACTCATTGAGTTCTTTCAATTGATAATTCAGTAATTCGCTGCGGGATGCGCGTTCCTGAGCAAGTTGTTGGTGTTGTGCCAGAGTGCGGCAGCTTTGATGCCAGTCGCGATAGTTCTCTGCCATTTTCAAAAGCAGTGCGGATTCACCTGCATATCCATCCAGCAGATTTTTTTGATGCTCAGGTTTTAACAAAAGCTGGTGCGCATGTTGACCATGAATTTGAATCAGCATCTGGCCGAGGTCGCGCAATTGAGAAAGAGGAACCGCCGTGCCGTTAATAAAGCCACGTGAGCGGCCATCGCTGCTGATAACGCGGCGCAGCAAGCATTCACGACCATCATCAAGTTGATTTTCTTCTAGCCAACGCAGGGCGGCAGGGGTGTCTTTCAAAGAGAAGCGGGCGCAAAGATCAGCGCGGCTGGCACCCTGACGAACCATATCAGCTTCAGCGCGGCCCCCAAGACACAATCCTAAGGCATCAATAGCAATAGATTTACCGGCACCCGTTTCACCGGTAATGGCGGTCATGCCGTGATGAAAATCGATTTCCAGTTCACGAACGATTGCGAAGTTACTGATGGTGAGTTGTGCCAGCATAATAGCTTTCCTGTATGAAAAGACATGACTGTGTTTTCATACAGTATAAACTGGTTTTATATACAGTAAAGAACTAGTGGCACTTTTTAGAATAATTTTTTCGACCAGCCAAGTTTTGAGCTTAATGTGTTGAAATAACTGTAATCTTTAGGGTGAATGAGATTGAGGTGATAGTCGCAGCGGCGAATTAAAACATCTTCCCCTTCCTGAATTGGCAGGGCAATCTGACTATCGCAACTGATTTCAAGGTCACTGCGCATATGCGAGAAACGCAGACGGATGGTACTGCTGCTGTTAATGACCAACGGGCGAGCAGAAAGCGTGTGCGGGAACATCGGCACCAGTGTGATGGCGTCCAGCGACGGGGTAAGAATAGGCCCGCCTGCCGAGAGTGAGTAGGCCGTTGAGCCAGTGGGGGTCGAAATTATTAGCCCATCGGAACGTTGTGAGAATGCGAAGACTTCATCGATATAGACTTCGAATTCAATCATATGGGCGACTTTGCCAGGGTGCAGAACCACTTCGTTGATAGCGGTGCTCAGGCGCGTCGGCGTGTCCTGCTGGCACACCTGTGCTTCGAGTAAGAAGCGGCGCTCGGCGATGTAATGCCCTTCGAGCACATCGGCCAGTTGTTGTTGCGCGTTGTCTGGGTCAAGGTCGGTCAGAAAACCGAGATTGCCACGGTTGATGCCGATGACTTTGATATCGTAACGGGCAAGTACACGCGCGGCACCTAGCATATTGCCGTCGCCACCGACCACGACCGCAAGATCAGCTTGTTGCCCGATTTCCGCCAGCGTGCCAGTTTTCACATTCTGGAGGTTAAGTTCCTGGGCGATTTGCTGCTCGACAATCACGTCGTAGCCTTTTTTGCATAGCCAGCGATACAGCATTTCATGCGTGGTGAGGGCTGTAGGGTGACGTGGATGCCCGACAATACCAATGCAGTTGAAATGTTTGTTCATTATGCTGAAGGTCCTTATGCGCAGATATGCCGTCTTATTATGACAATATGTCACGTTCCCTTGAATCCCGGAAACTGATCCCCATAATAAGCGAACCAGCGAGATGAATGCTAAAAACGCGGAGAAATTCATGAGTAGTAAAGATCAGAAAACACCAGACGAGCAAGTCTCGGACGAAATTGCAATGGAAAGCCACGAAGAAGTCGAGGCCGTAGAGGGTGCCGAAGTGGTTGATCCGCGCGATGAACAAATTGCCGATTTAACAGCGCAACTGGAAGAAGTTCAGCAGCGCGAGCGTGACAGCGTGTTACGCAATAAAGCGGAAATGGAAAACCTCCGTCGCCGTACCGAACTCGATATTGAGAAGGCGCACAAGTTCGCTCTGGACAAATTTGTCAACGAGCTGCTGCCGGTTATCGACAGCCTGGATCGCGCTCTGGAAGTGGCAGACAAATCCAACACCGATTTAGCCGCGATGATTGAAGGCATTGAATTAACTCAGAAATCAATGCTGGATGTGGTGCGTAAATTTGGTGTGGAAGTGGTTGGCGAGACCAATGTTCCGTTCAACCCGGATGTCCATCAGGCGATTGCAATGGTTGAGTCCGAAGATGTTGCACCAAACCATGTGCTGATGGTGATGCAAAAGGGTTACACCCTTAATGGCCGCACACTGCGCGCAGCAATGGTTTCTGTGGCTAAAGCCAAAGCGTAATTCGCACTATTGCTTTAAATAAAAAGCCAGCCTTCGCGGCTGGCTTTTTTGTGTCTGCTACAAAAGCGATTTACTCTTGAACACTCTCGCGAAGCGGCGTAACTGGGGTCACGCGGACTTGCTTAATCATGTTGTCCTGCACATCGAGAATATCAATATCGTAGTGGCTTAAGCGCACGCGCGTTTCAACAGCCGGAATCTCTTGCAGCTCTTCGAGCAACATACCGTTGATGGTGCGTGCTTCATCTTCCGGTAACGTCCAGTTGAACGCTTTGTTGATTTCACGCACGTTCGCACTGCCTTCGATAATCACGGAGCCATCGTTTTGCGGCATCACTTCTTCGGCGAGTGTTGGGGACATTGACGTGGTGAAGTCGCCGACAATCTCTTCAAGAATATCTTCGACCGTGACTAATCCCTGAATGTCGCCGTATTCATCAACAACCAGGCCGACCTTCTTCTTATTGCGCTGGAATTTTACCAGTTGCACGCTGAGCGGCGTGCCTTCCGGGACAAAGTAAATTTCATCGGATGCACGCAGCAAGGTTTCCTTGGTGAACTCCTGCTTTTCCGTCATTAAACGGTAGGCTTCACGCACTCGCAGCATGCTGATGGCGTCATCCAGCGTGTCGCGATACAGCACAATGCGCCCGTGAGGGGAGTGCGTCAGTTGGCGAACGATAGATTTCCAGTCGTCGTTGATATTGATACCGACGATTTCATTTCGCGGCACCATGATGTCGTCGACGCTCATTTTTTCGAGATCCAGAACCGAGAGCAGCATATCCTGGTTGCGGCGGGAGATTTTTGTGTGTGACTCATGCACCAGGGTACGTAATTCGTCTTTGTTTAGCGCGCTACTGACGGTGCTGACATTTTTGATACCCATCAGGCGCATCAACATACGCGTGATGATGTTTAGCAACCACACCAGTGGCATCATCAGGATTTGCAGCGGGCCGAGCAGGAAGCTGCTCGGGAAGGCGACTTTTTCTGGATACAGCGCGGCGATAGTTTTTGGCAGCACCTCAGCAAAGACCAGAACCACGAAGGTGAGGATACCGGTTGCGATAGCAACGCCAGCATCACCGTATAAACGCATGCCGACGATTGTGCCAATGGCTGAGGCCAGAATGTTGACCAGGTTATTCCCGATGAGCACAAGGCTAATCAGGCGGTCTGGCTTGCGCAGCAGTTTTTCGACCCGTTTAGCGGCGCGGTTGCCCTGTTTGGCGAGGTGGCGCAGCTTGTAACGGTTAAGCGTCATCATGCCGGTTTCAGAGCCGGAGAAGTACGCTGAAACGACTACCATGATGATCAGTGTGACAATCAACGTAGTCGTTGAGATCTGTTCCAAAAGGATTTCCTTTATAAAGACAACATTAGCCGACGAATTGTTGCAGGACGCGGCTACCAAAATAGGCGAGAGTCAGAATCGCTGCACCCGCGACGTTAAACCACACCACACGGCGGCCACGCCAACCTTCATGATAGTGTCCCCAAAGTAAAACGATGTAGACAAACCATGCGAGAATCGACAACACCGCTTTATCGACGTTTTCGAGACTGAAAAGATTTTTCAGATAAAACAGGCCGGTGCACAGAGTTAGCGTCAGCAGGACCACGCCGACTTGGGTGATATGAAACATTTTGCGCTCAATGCTCATCAACGGCGGCATTTCAGCACGGAAGGCGAGTTTTTTATTTTTGAGCTGGTAGTCAATCCATGCCAGCTGTAGCGCGTAAAGTGCCGCAATAATCAGCGTGGCGTAGGCAAAGAGTGACAGACCAATATGCACCATCATACCCGGTGTTGTTTCCAGATGGGTGATGAATTCATTGGGCATAAAGGTGGCAAGCGCCAGATTGATGAGCGCAAATGCGTAAACAATTGGCAACAGTAGCCAACCGCGATTACGTGACGCAACGATGGTCATCACCGTGCAAATCATCAAACTGACGAGTGAGCCGACGTTAAGCAAGCTGAGGTTCTGCCCCCCGTCAGCGTTAAAAATACGTGCTTCAAGCGCCAGGCCGTGACTTACCAGCGCGATAACAGCAGAGATGATAGCGAAACGCCGCCATCCGCTGTTTTTTGTCAGCAGACTTGGGATAATCAGCGCGAGGCTGCTGGAATAGGCTACAAGCGCAAGGATTGCGAAAACAGGCATATAAAGTGTCGGTCAATTAGCCAGAGAAGAAAAAAACCAGTATAACGTTACCTGCCGCCTGCTCCAACTCTAACCGTTGCATCACACCAAAGGCGGCTTCATGTTATAATCCGCCAAATTCTGTTTTGTGTCGCAAGCTGCGGCCCTAAGTTACCACGTTAGGCAAAAGACAATGTTTGATAATTTAACTGACCGTCTGTCGCGCACACTGCGCAATATCAGCGGCCGCGGGCGGCTGACTGAAGAGAATGTAAAAGAAACACTGCGCGAAGTGCGCATGGCATTGCTGGAAGCGGACGTTGCGCTGCCGGTGGTGCGTGACTTTATCAGCCGCGTAAAAGAAAAAGCGGTTGGCCATGAAGTTAACAAAAGCCTGACTCCGGGTCAGGAGTTCGTCAAAATCGTGCGCGCCGAACTGGTTGCGGCGATGGGCGACGAGAATGCCAGCCTGAATCTTGCAGCACAGCCGCCAGCCGTTGTGCTGATGGCGGGTCTGCAAGGTGCAGGTAAAACCACAAGCGTAGGTAAGTTAGGTAAATTCCTGCGTGAGAAGCACAAGAAAAAAGTGCTGGTGGTGTCTGCTGACGTTTATCGCCCCGCGGCGATCAAACAGTTGGAAACGCTGGCTGAACAAGTCGGTGTCGATTTCTTCCCGTCTGATGTTGGTCAAAAACCGGTCGATATCGTTAATGCTGCGCTGAAAGAAGCGAAGCTGAAATTCTTTGACGTGCTGCTGGTGGATACCGCCGGTCGTTTGCACGTTGATGAAGCGATGATGGACGAAATTAAACAGGTTCACGCTGCGATTAACCCAGTTGAAACTCTGTTTGTTGTCGACGCCATGACCGGCCAGGATGCGGCAAATACCGCAAAAGCTTTCAACGAAGCGTTGCCATTGACGGGTGTCGTACTGACCAAAGTCGACGGTGATGCACGCGGTGGTGCGGCTCTTTCCATTCGTCATATCACCGGCAAGCCGATTAAATTCCTCGGCGTGGGCGAAAAGACCGAAGCGCTGGAGCCTTTCCACCCGGATCGTATCGCTTCTCGTATTCTGGGGATGGGCGATGTTCTGTCACTTATCGAAGATATTGAGAGCAAAGTTGACCGTGCTCAGGCGGAAAAACTTGCCACCAAACTCAAGAAGGGCGATGGGTTTGATCTCAACGACTTCCTTGACCAGCTCAAGCAAATGAAAAACATGGGCGGCATGGCGAGTATGATGAGCAAACTGCCAGGTATGGGGCAGTTGCCGGATAACGTTAAGTCGCAAATGGATGACAAAGTTCTGGTGCGTATGGAAGCGATTATTAATTCCATGACGCTCAAAGAGCGTGCGCAGCCAGAGATTATCAAAGGTTCACGTAAACGTCGTATCGCGATGGGTGCGGGTATGCAGGTGCAAGACGTCAACCGTCTGCTTAAGCAGTTCGACGACATGCAACGCATGATGAAAAAGATGAAGAAAGGCGGAATGGCGAAAATGATGCGCGGCATGAAAGGTATGATGCCGCCAGGTTTCCCAGGCCGTTAATTTCTGTAATTTTTGTTTTGCTTGTAAAACAAAAATTGATTTCCGCTCAGGAATGAGTACAATTTTCGGGCTTTTAATATGACACCAGGCTCCATCCCTCGATGGGGCCTGGTGTTTTATTCACTAAAGAGGATGTTATGGTAACTATTCGTTTAGCACGTCACGGCGCTAAAAAGCGTCCGTTCTACCAGGTTGTTGTTACTGACAGCCGTAATGCACGTAACGGTCGCTTCATTGAGCGCGTTGGTTTCTTCAACCCTATCGCTGGCGAAAAAGACGAGGCAACTCGCCTGGATCTGGATCGCATCGAGCATTGGGTTGGCCAAGGCGCAACCGTTTCTGATCGCGTATCTGCGCTGATCAAAGCAGCAAAAAAAGCAGCTTAATCTGTCACGGTGGTCATGATGAGCAATCAAATCTCCGCAAAGGCACCTGTTAACCCAATCGTATTGGGTAAGATGGGATCCTGCTACGGTATTCGAGGTTGGCTCAGAGTGTTTTCCTCCACCGAAGACGCCGATAGCATTTTTGACTATCAGCCCTGGTTTATCCAGAAGGCGGGTCAGTGGCAGCAAGTACAGCTGGAAAGCTGGAAGCACCACAATCAGGATCTGATCATCAAGCTGAAAGGCGTTGACGATCGGGATGCGGCGAATCTACTCACTAATTGCGAAATTGTGATTGATTCAGCGCAATTGCCAGGTCTCGAAGAGGGCGATTACTACTGGAAAGACCTTATGGGTTGCCAGGTGGTAACGACTCAGGGATATCAGCTCGGTAAAGTCATCGACATGATGGAAACCGGCTCAAATGACGTTCTCGTCATTAAGGCAAACCTGAAAGATGCGTTCGGTATCAAGGAGCGGCTGGTTCCGTTCCTCGATGGGCAGGTTATCAAGAAAGTCGATCTCGCTACTCAAACCATTGAAGTAGATTGGGATCCTGGTTTTTAAAACCTCCGGATAAACGGTAAAAGACGGCGTTATGGGGATTGGCTTGTGTTTATTGGTGTAGTTAGCCTGTTTCCAGAGATGTTTCGTGCAATTACCGATTTCGGGGTAACTGGCCGGGCAGTAAAAAATGGCCTGCTGAGCATCCAGAGCTGGAGTCCACGTGACTTCACTTATGACCGACACCGTACCGTGGACGATCGTCCTTACGGCGGCGGACCGGGTATGCTCATGATGGTAAATCCTTTGCGGGAAGCTATCCACGCAGCGAAAGCAGCGGCGGGGGAAGGTGCTAAGGTTATCTATCTGTCACCTCAGGGACGCAAGCTTGATCAAGAAGGCGTCTGTGAACTGGCAACAAATGAGAAGTTAATTCTGGTTTGTGGCCGTTACGAAGGGATAGATGAGCGTGTAATCCAAACCGAAATTGATGAAGAATGGTCAATCGGCGATTACGTTCTCAGTGGTGGTGAGTTACCAGCAATGGTATTGATTGACTCAGTTTCACGGTTTATTCCGGGAGTTTTGGGTCATCAGGCATCAGCAATCGAAGATTCGTTTGCCGATGGATTGCTGGACTGCCCACACTATACTCGTCCTGAAGTGTTAGAAGGCATGGAGGTTCCGCCAGTTTTGCTGTCGGGAAACCATGCTGATATTCGCCGTTGGCGCCTGAAACAGTCGCTGGGCCGTACCTGGCTTAGAAGACCTGAACTTCTGGAAAACCTGGCTCTGACTGAAGAGCAAGCAAGGTTGCTGGCGGAGTTCCAACGTGAACACGCAAATACAGCAACATAAACATGATGGGATGGCGTAAGCCCCCGATTATCAGTTTACCCAGGATAAGAGACAAAATTATGAGCAACATTATTAAGCAAATTGAACAAGAACAGATGAAACAGGATGTACCTTCATTCCGTCCGGGTGATTCCGTGGAAGTGAAAGTATGGGTCGTTGAAGGTTCTAAAAAACGTCTGCAGGCATTTGAGGGCGTGGTTATTGCAATCCGTAACCGCGGTCTGCACTCTGCATTCACTGTTCGTAAGATTTCCAACGGCGAAGGTGTTGAGCGTGTATTCCAGACTCACTCCCCAGTAATCGATAGCATTACTGTTAAACGTCGTGGTGCCGTTCGTAAAGCTAAACTGTACTACCTGCGTGAGCGCACTGGTAAGTCTGCTCGTATTAAAGAGCGTCTGACTAAGTAAGATTCGCTAACGCGACATCCATATAAAGGGCTGCCATTTGGCAGCCCTTTTTTTGCTTAATGCATGAAAGAGTCCTGAAAGCCTTTACGACTCGCTTTTTCCCATTGCGCTTGCCGCTCGGCTACATCCGGAAGTGTTTCGCAGCTGGCTGGGAACGACTTTCCGCTTTCTCCCAGGATCTCTAAAAATTTAGGATCACAAATCCGCTCCTGGCCACCGGCATAACCTTTTAACCATTCCTCACGGTCAACATTTTCATCGTTATGCAAATGCGCAATGACAGGGTTGCTTCTTATGGGTTGTCCCGACATCGCATCATCCCAGCCAGCCTGATACCAGTCGGTGGGGGCGGGCGTTGGGGCATGGGTATAGGGGTCGACATAACAGCCAGTCAATAACAAGGCAGGAATCAGAGCTAGGTAACGCATTCCGGGATATCCATTTCAAAGGGTATTCTCTGAGCATAGAGTGGTTATGGTTCCCATGACGTTATTTTTTAAAGAATGCATGAATGCGCAGGAAACGGACTTGTTTATGCAGAGTGTATATTTTTATTTACGCTTATAATGTTTAAATGTGCCTTAAACGGCAATTATTTTTTTGGTGTAACGAATTGTTTACGTAAAATGGATTGCAATCTTTACTAAAGATGATAAGGTAGCTCCATCCTCACTGAGGAAACGACTATCGCAAACGAGCTAACAGGATCGCCATCATGCAAAAAGACGCGCTGAACAACGTTCATATTTCTGACGAACAGGTACTTATCACTCCGGACCAATTGAAAGCGGAATTCCCGCTGACTGCCGCTCAGGAAGCGCAGATTGAACAGTCCCGTCAGACGATTTCCAACATTATCGCTGGCCGCGATCCTCGTCTGTTGGTGGTGTGTGGACCTTGCTCAATCCACGATCCTGAAACCGCGATTGAATATGCTCGTCGTTTTAAAACACTGTCTGAACAAGTCAGCGATAGTCTGTACCTCGTGATGCGCGTCTATTTTGAAAAGCCACGTACTACTGTGGGCTGGAAAGGATTGATTAACGATCCTCATATGGACGGTTCGTTTGATGTTGAAGGTGGTTTGAAAATCGCACGTAACTTGCTGGTAGAGCTGGTCAGCATGGGCCTGCCGTTGGCGACCGAAGCGCTTGATCCAAACAGCCCGCAATACTTAGGCGATCTGTTCAGTTGGTCTGCAATCGGTGCGCGTACTACTGAATCTCAGACTCACCGTGAAATGGCGTCCGGCCTTTCTATGCCAGTTGGTTTCAAAAATGGTACTGATGGCAGCCTCGGTACTGCGATCAATGCGATGCGTGCCGCATCTATGCCGCACCGTTTCGTCGGCATCAATCAGGCGGGCCAGGTTTGCTTACTGCAAACTCAGGGAAATCCTGATGGCCACGTGATTTTACGCGGCGGCAAAGCGCCAAACTACAGCCCGGCAGATGTCGCGCAGTGTGAAAAAGAGATGGAGCAGGCGGGACTCCGCCCGGCCTTGATGATAGATTGCAGCCATGGCAACTCAAACAAAGACTACCGCCGCCAGCCGGGCGTCGCTGAATCAGCTGTCGCTCAAATCAAAGATGGCAATCGTTCTATTATTGGCCTGATGATTGAAAGTAACATCCACGAGGGAAATCAATCTTCAGAGCAACCTCGCAGTGAAATGAAATACGGTGTTTCTGTAACAGATGCATGCATCGATTGGGAAACGACAGAGACTTTACTGCGTGAGATTCATAAAGATCTGAACGGTACGCTTGCGGCGCGTCAGGCATAAGAGGTTTTACTATGGTGGCTGAATTGACCGCGCTACGCGATCAAATTGACGAAGTGGATAAGGCGTTGCTGGGGCTACTGGCACGCCGCCTGGAACTGGTAGCAGAAGTTGGCGAAGTCAAAAGCCAGTATGGTTTACCGATTTATGTCCCGGAACGTGAAGCTGCAATGTTGGCTTCACGCCGCAAAGAAGCTGAAGCTTTGGGAGTTCCACCTGATCTGATTGAAGATGTTCTGCGCCGCGTGATGCGAGAGTCTTACTCAAGCGAGAACGACAAAGGTTTCAAAACACTGTTTCCTGCGTTACGCCCGGTGGTTATCGTCGGTGGTGGCGGTCAGATGGGGCGCATGTTTGAAAAGATGCTCACTTTGTCAGGCTATCAGGTTCGTATTCTTGAAAAAGAAGACTGGGCTAAAGCGCCAGAGTTAATGGCTGATTCTGGTATGGTGATTGTGAGTGTTCCGATTCACATCACAGAACAGGTTATCGCTCAATTACCCCGGCTGCCTGATGACTGTATTCTGGTCGATCTCGCATCCGTGAAGAATGGCCCATTGCAAGCTATGTTGGCTGCACATCAGGGACCTGTGCTCGGTCTGCATCCTATGTTTGGCCCTGATAGTGGAAGCCTTGCGAAGCAAGTCGTGGTTTATTGTGATGGTCGCCAGCCGGAAGCGTACCAGTGGTTCCTGGAGCAGATTCAGGTTTGGGGGGCACGTTTACATCGCTCCACCGCAGTTGAACACGATCAGAATATGGCGTTTATTCAGGCGCTGCGCCACTTCGCAACCTTTGCCTATGGTTTGCATCTGGCTGAAGAGAATGTTCAGTTAGAGCAGTTGCTTGCGCTTTCATCGCCGATTTATCGTCTGGAACTGGCAATGGTAGGGCGCTTGTTCGCACAAGATCCGCAGCTTTACGCAGACATTATTATGTCTTCAGAAAGCAATCTGGATCTGATTAAGCGCTATTACAAACGTTTTGGTGAGGCCATAGGCTTACTAGAGCATGGCGATAAACAAGCATTTATCGACAGCTTCCGTAAGGTTGAACACTGGTTTGGTGATTACGCACAGCGCTTCCAGAGTGAAAGCCGCACTTTATTACGCCAGGCTAATGATAGCCGCCCGTAATTGTGAAATAGTTTTATAATTGAAAGCCATCGGGGAAACTCGTTGGCTTTTTTTATTGGCAAAAGGATAGAGAAATGGCACAGCCGCAGGTTCTGTTCGATTACACCGGTCACTTACCTGAATGCCCGACATGGAGTGCAGAAGAAAATTGCCTCTACTGGACAGACATTCTCGAAAATGAAATTCATCGCTATAACGTCGAAAGCAAAAAACACGATGTAATCCAATTTTCAGAGGAAGTCGGCTGTTTTGCTTTATGCGAAACGGGCGGTTTTATTGTTGCGCTGCGAAGTGGAATTTATCTCACGAATCGCACTGGGCTTATCACTCATAAAGTTTGTGATAATCCCAATAATCCGGCTTTGGCTCGTTTTAATGATGGTGGAACTGACAGAGAAGGGCGTTTTTACGCCGGAACATTTTGGGGACCGGGCGATTACAACGGTGCGTTACTGTGCCGCGTGGACAACGATCTGACGCCGCATGTCATCCAACATGATATTCACGGGGCTAATGGTTTAGCGTTTAGTGAAGATAAAAAATGGATGTTTACCTCCGATACCCCAAATCGAGTGATTTACCGAACCCCTTTAAATGAGCAAGGTGAACCGGGCAAACGCGAAGTGTTTAAGCGTTTCGAGCCAGGGCAAGGCATTCCTGACGGCGCCGCAATTGACGTGGAAGGCTGCTACTGGACAGCATTGTTTGATGGTTATCGGATTGCCCGTATATCGCCGACCGGTGAAATACTTGAAGAATACCGTTTACCGGTGCGATGCCCGACAATGGTGTGCTTTGGCGGCGATGATATGAAAACGTTGTTTATCACAACGACGCGAGAAAATATGGATGATGCAGAAGTTGCTGCGAAGCCATTATCTGGGGCGATTTTTATGCTCGGCGTCGCGGTTGCGGGAATGCCCAAACTGAAGTTTAAACAGACGCAGTAAGCCAGCATGGCGCTGGCTTACTGCCAGTGTTATACCGGATCGACAGGCACTACGTTTTCGCTTGGATAGCAGCCGAGCACTTTCATGGAGCGAGTGATTTCACCCAGTTCGCGCAGAGCTTTACGCATCGTTTCATCGTTCAGGTTTGCCTGAACATCCAGATAAAACATCTCTTCCCACGGATTGCCGTTAATCGGGCGAGATTCCAGTTTCGTCATAATCAGATTGTGATTACGCAGAACCAGCAGCGCTTCTACAAGAGCACCGGCTTGTTGACCGGTAGCGATCAGCAAGGTCGTTTTGGCAGGGACCTGGTCGGTCACTTCTACCGCTTTGCGTGCCAACACAATGAAACGGGTAATGTTCTGTGTCTGGTTTGCCAGGTTGCGTTCAAGAACTTGTAAACCATAAAGCGCACCGCCGGCTTCGTTGCCCAGAGCTGCAACAAGTGGAGAATTTGCCTGAGCCACTTTTTCCATCGCCGCAGAGGTGCTTTCGCAATATTCAATTTTCCAGTGCGGGTAGCGATTAATGAACTGGCTGCATTGCTGGAACGGTTGCGGATGACTGTACACCGTCTGGATAGTGTTCAGATCGGTTGTGCCATTAACTAACACACAGTGGTCGATTGGCACGGTCATTTCAGCAACGATAGACAAGCTGGTGTGTTGTAATAAATCGTACACATCATTGATGGCACCTGAGCTGGTGTTTTCTAGCGGTACGACGGCGTAATCGGCCTGGCCCGTTTCAACCTGGTTGAAGATGTCATGGAACTTAGCGCAGCCACTTTCAATAAACTGTTCAAAGTGACGAGCGGCATACTGACGAGCGGCAAGGTGCGAGTAAGAACCTTTTGGGCCGAGGAACGCGATTCGAGCTGATTGCGGATTAGTTTTATTAAGATGCTGCTGCAATAGCGTTTGCTGTGTCAGGACTGAGTCTTCAATGATAAGTTGAAACAGACGAGTGATGTAATGGGCGTCCAGATTATGCGTTTTACCCAGAGTAATCAGGCGCTCCAGCAAATCTCGCTCACGATCGATATCACGCACTGGGCGATGAGTCGCAAGTTTCGCCTTTCCGACTTCTACAGCCAACAAGCGACGTTCTGCCAGCAAAGCCAGCAGTTTTACATCCAGTGCACTGATTTTATCGCGTAGTGCCAGCAATGGGTTTGTCTCACTCATAACGCTACCTTTTTAAATTCCATAAAAAAGGCCTCCCCGCTGGGGGAGGCCTGTTTGTTCGTCTTCGCATTCTTTATCACACGACGAATTGCCTCCCATTCAGGGGAAGGTAAAAAAGAATGCGAAGAAAAACGGAAATAATTTCATGGGCGGTTCCTGATAAGTCGTACAAGTAAGGTACCCGGTCTGTTTTCGCTCTGTCAATAAAAAACGCGCCCGGAGGCGCGTTGGTGTGATTGATAAAGCTAAAATTTACTCTTCTTCAATTTCCGCGATAGCAACGTCTTTCACTGAGCCTGCTGTGCGACGCGCTTCACCTTTGTGTTGCACTTTATTCAACTGCCGCTCCAGTTTGTTAATCAAATCGTTGATAGCCGTATACATATCATCGTGTTTAGCGCTCGCTACGAGCTGGCCGTTTGGCGTATTAATGGTGGCATCAGCCACAAATCCTTTCGGTTCTTTGGACAAAACAATGTGTGGATTAATTAGATGAGTTTGCCACTTGTCCAGTTTAGTGAGACGGTCTGCGACGTGCTGACGAATAGCTGGGGTGATTTCCATTTGCTTGCTGGTAATGTTCATTGTCATAAAGTTACCTCTTGTCTTTCCCGTCTTGGTAACTCCAGCATACCTTTCTGAATGTCAAAATGCGTGATGTGAATCACACTATTTTGTCACATTTTGTCAGCAAACCCTTTTTGTGAGGCAGGACAGGATCTCTGTTTTTAAAGCTTGTGGAACGAAGAAATTGCGTCCATATTTGATGGGATGACCTGACGCTAAACCGTTTCAGTTTGGTGTTTCAGGCAATAAAAATGGCAGCCACCAGGGCTGCCATTTTGTTTTTATAAATCAGCGAATCAGGCTTTGCTGCTATTAGCCGCGATAATTTTAGCAACTTTATCGGCCTGAGCCGGCATTTGCATTTCGCGGTAAGCATTTTCCATCAACTTCAGACCATCACGAGTGGCCTGAGTATCAGGGAAATCGCGCAACATTCCTTCGACACGGTTAACTACTGCAACCCACGCGCCGCGTTTAGTGTAGTATTGCGCCACCGAAAGCTCATATTTCGCTAAACGATCTTTCAGGAACACCAGACGCTTGGTGGCATCGGTGACATACTGGCTGTTCGGATAACCACGAACCAGTTTAGAGAAATCGTTGAAAGCATCACGAGCATGAGCAGGATCTCGGTCTGAACGATCTACACCGAAGAAACCTTGTAATGCGCTATCATCCAACGCCATATCCGTCAGACCACGCATGTAAAGTACGTAGTCGATGTTTGGATGGGTAGGATTCAGACGCATAAAGCGATCGATCGCAGCCTGAGCCAGCGGCAAATCAGCGTTCTTATAGTAAGCGTAAATAAGATCTAACTGCACTTGCTGTGAGTAAGGCCCGAACGGATAACGGTTATCCAGCGCTTCCAGTTGCGTTATCGCCGCTTTAAAGTTACCGTCCTGCAACTTTTGCTGGGCAGTCGCATAGATCTCAGAAGGTGGATTATCAGGAACCTCATCCTTGGAACTGGAGCAACCAGCCAAAGCCAGGCTCAACGTGGCTGCTGCCACCAGATATTTCATACGCGTCATGACGTTTTGACTTTCCTCAGAATGTTATCCGGGAGGCTCACAGTACCAGCTCCCGATAAAGACCAGCTACAATAGCACACTATATTAAACGGCATTGCCGTAAAACCCAACGTTAACGAAGAAGCTGTCTATGGCACAACTAGTACAACTCACCGCAACAGTGTCCGAATCTCAACTCGGTCAACGCTTAGATCAAGCTTTGGCCGAATTGTTCCCTGATTATTCACGATCGCGCATAAAAGAATGGATTCTTGAACAACGCGTGCTGGTCAACGGCACGATCAGCGACAAGCCAAAAGAAAAAGTATTGGGTGGCGAGAGCGTCACAATCAATGCAGAAATCGAAGAGGATGTGCGCTGGGAACCACAAGATATCCCGCTTAATATTGTCTATGAAGATGACGATATTCTGGTGATTAACAAGCCGCGAGATTTCGTTGTGCATCCTGGTGCGGGTAATCCTGACGGAACCGTACTAAATGCACTGCTGCATTATTATCCACCGATTGCCGATGTGCCGCGTGCGGGCATTGTGCATCGTCTGGATAAAGACACCACCGGTTTGATGGTGGTGGCGAAAACAGTACCGGCGCAAACTCACCTGGTTGAGGCTTTGCAATTACGCGAAATCACGCGTGAGTATGAAGCAGTCGCAATTGGTCATATGACGGCAGGTGGCACAGTAGATGAGCCAATCAGTCGCCATTCGACCAAACGTACACATATGGCTGTGCATCCAATGGGTAAACCTGCGGTTACACACTATCGAATCATGGAGCATTTCCGTGTTCATACGCGTCTGCGCCTGCGTCTGGAAACCGGTCGTACTCACCAGATTCGTGTACACATGTCGCATATCACTCATCCGTTGGTTGGCGATCAGCTTTATGGCGGTCGTCCACGCCCACCAAAAGGTGCATCGGAAGAGTTTGTCAGCGTGCTGCGTAAGTTTGACAGGCAGGCTTTACACGCAACTATGCTGCGCCTCCATCACCCGATCAGCGGTATGTTGATGGAATGGCATGCGCCAATTCCTCAGGATATGGTCGAGTTAATTGAAGCGTTGCGCGTTGATACAGAACTCCACAAGGACCAACTGGACTGGCTATGAGTAAATTGATCGTCCCGCATTGGCCGCTTACTCAAGGAGTGGCTGCGTGCAGTTCGACACGTATTGGCGGCGTGAGTCAGCCGCCTTACGACTCGCTTAATCTGGGTGCTCACTGCGGTGATAATCTGGATGATGTCGAAGAAAACCGTCGCCTTTTCTTTGCCGCAGCAATGTTGCCCTCTAAGCCTGTTTGGTTAGAGCAGGTTCACGGCAAAGAAGTATTAAAGCTGACCGGTGAACCTTATCTGTCCAAACGTGCTGATGCTTCATATAGCTCAACGCCAGGTACTGTTTGTGCGGTAATGACTGCTGATTGCCTGCCGGTGCTATTCTGTAATAAGGCCGGAACGGAAGTTGCGGCTGCTCATGCTGGATGGCGCGGCCTGTGCGAAGGCGTTCTTGAAGAAACCGTAGCTTGTTTTAAAGACGCGCCAGAAAATATTATGGCGTGGCTTGGCCCGGCTATCGGACCTGAAGCATTTGAAGTTGGCCCTGAAGTGCGTGAAGCGTTTATGGCCAAAGATATTCAGGCCGACAGCGCATTTCGCCCGTCTGGGGATAAATACCTCGCAGACATCTACGCGCTGGCCCGCCAGCGTTTGTCAGCTGTAGGCATTACCCAAATTTATGGTGGCGACCGTTGTACCTACAGCGAAGCGGATGATTTTTTCTCATATCGACGCGACAGAACCGCAGGCCGTATGGCAAGTTTCATTTGGCTGATATAACTTATTGAATCAAGACGATCCAGCGCAGGTAACAAACGCTTCAAATATTTCAGGTCATTAACCTTGAATAATTGAGGGATGACCTCATTTAATCTCCAGTAGCAAATTTGACCTGTTTATGGGAGGAGTTATGCGTCTGGATCGTCTTACTAATAAATTCCAGCTTGCTCTCGCCGATGCCCAATCTTTAGCTCTCGGGCACGACAACCAATTTATCGAACCCCTTCACTTGATGAGCGCTTTGCTCAATCAGGAAGGCGGATCTGTACGCCCTTTACTGACATCTGCTGGTGTAAATGCCGGAAAGCTGCGTACTGAGATCGAGCAAGCATTAAGCCGTTTGCCACAAGTTGAAGGGACGGGCGGTGACGTTCAGCCTTCTCAGGATTTAGTCCGTGCATTAAACCTGTGTGACAAACTGGCGCAAAAAAGAAATGACAACTTCATTTCGTCAGAGTTATTTGTTCTGGCAGCACTTGAATCACGCGGAACATTAACTGATTTACTGAAATCAGCGGGTGCTACCACGGCAAATGTGACAGCAGCAATTGAGCAAATGCGTGGAGGCGAGAACGTGAATGATCAAGGTGCCGAAGACCAACGTCAGGCATTGAAAAAATATACCGTCGATCTGACCGAGCGTGCGGAACAAGGCAAGCTCGATCCGGTGATTGGCCGTGATGAAGAAATTCGTCGTACTATTCAGGTATTGCAACGTCGTACCAAAAACAACCCGGTATTAATCGGTGAACCAGGTGTGGGTAAAACCGCCATCGTTGAAGGCCTGGCGCAGCGCATTATTAATGGTGAAGTGCCGGAAGGTTTGAAAGGGCGTCGTGTATTGGCTCTGGATATGGGCTCGCTGGTGGCTGGTGCGAAATATCGTGGCGAATTTGAAGAACGTCTTAAAGGTGTGTTGAACGACCTTTCTAAACAGGAAGGTAATGTCATCCTGTTTATTGACGAATTGCACACCATGGTTGGTGCAGGTAAAGCTGACGGTGCAATGGATGCGGGCAACATGCTCAAACCAGCACTGGCTCGCGGTGAACTTCATTGCGTCGGTGCGACCACACTTGATGAATATCGTCAGTATATAGAGAAGGATGCGGCACTTGAGCGTCGCTTCCAGAAAGTATTTGTTGCCGAGCCTACTGTAGAAGACACCATCGCGATTTTGCGTGGGCTGAAAGAACGCTACGAATTGCACCACCACGTGCAAATTACGGACCCGGCGATTGTTGCGGCTGCGACGCTATCGCACCGTTACATCGCTGACCGTCAGCTGCCGGATAAAGCCATCGACCTGATTGATGAAGCGGCTTCCAGCATTCGTATGCAGATTGACTCGAAGCCAGAAGAGCTTGACCGTCTGGATCGTCGAATTATCCAACTCAAACTGGAACAGCAGGCACTGAAGAAAGAGTCTGACGAAGCCAGCCAGAAACGTTTAAGTATGCTTGAAGAAGAGTTAGGGCAAAAAGAGCGTGAGTATTCCGTGCTGGAAGAAGAGTGGAAAGCTGAGAAAGCATCCCTTTCTGGTGAACAGACAATTAAAGCGGAGCTGGAGCAGGCGAAAATTGCCATTGAACAGGCTCGCCGTGTCGGCGACCTGGCCAGAATGTCTGAATTGCAATACGGGAAAATTCCTGAGCTTGAGAAACAGCTTGCAGCTGCCACTCAGAATGAAGGGAAAACCATGCGTCTTTTGCGTAATAAAGTCACTGATGCAGAAATTGCGGAAGTGCTGGCACGCTGGACGGGGATCCCTGTGGCGCGAATGCTTGAAGGTGAGCGCGAGAAACTGCTGCGTATGGAACAACAACTTCATACTCGTGTTATTGGGCAGAATGAAGCGGTTGAAGCCGTATCGAATGCAATTCGCCGTAGCCGTGCGGGCTTGTCTGACCCGAACCGCCCAATAGGCTCGTTCCTGTTCCTTGGGCCAACGGGTGTAGGTAAAACCGAACTGTGCAAAGCGCTGGCGAACTTTATGTTTGATAGCGATGACGCAATGGTGCGTATCGATATGTCCGAGTTTATGGAAAAACACTCGGTCTCTCGTTTGGTCGGTGCGCCTCCGGGGTATGTTGGTTACGAAGAGGGCGGTTATCTGACAGAAGCGGTTCGTCGTCGTCCTTACTCTGTCATTCTGTTGGATGAAGTTGAGAAGGCGCACCCGGATGTGTTCAACATCCTATTACAGGTGCTGGACGACGGACGCCTGACTGATGGGCAGGGGAGAACGGTCGACTTCCGTAATACGGTTGTGATTATGACCTCTAACCTCGGTTCCGATTTGATTCAGGAACGTTTCGGCGAGTTGGATTATGGTCATATGAAGGACATTGTACTTGGCGTTGTTAGCCAGAACTTCCGTCCTGAATTCGTTAACCGTATAGATGAAGTCGTGGTGTTCCATCCTCTGGGTGAAAAACACATCGCTTCTATCGCGCAGATTCAGTTGCAGCGTTTGTATAAACGTCTCGAAGACCGTGGCTATGAAGTCACTATCTCTGAAGAGGCTCTGAAGCTGCTTAGCGAGAATGGTTATGACCCGGTGTATGGTGCAAGACCGTTGAAACGAGCCATCCAGCAGCAAATTGAGAACCCGCTTGCTCAGCAAATCCTTTCTGGAGAGCTGATTCCTGGGAAATCTGTGCATCTGGAAGTAAAAGACAATCATATTGTGGCAGTGCAGTAAGTCACAAAAAAGATAAAACGAGCCCTTTGGGGCTCGTTTTTGTTTAAAAACCAGGCGATGTGAGAGTTTTTAAAGGTGTGTTGCCTGGAAAGTGAGCGGTCGATAAGTATTTTGTATTTTAGTACTTGTCAGCCTCCAGAAAATCCCTATACTGCGCCTCCACTGACACGGCACAACGGCTTACAAACCGGCCCGTCACTCAGATGAAAAGCGAAAATAAACGCTTGACTCTGAAAGAGGAAAGCGTAATATACGCCACCTCGAGTTAGCAAGCGAAAGCGCGTAACTCACTGCTCTTTAACAATTTATCAGACAATCTGTGTGGGCACTCGCAGGATTGATATCTCAGATACCTTCGGGTATCAAAAAAATATCAAGTCTTGAAGAGTGACCAAGCAGTAATTCATTTAGTTGAATTATTACGAAAGTTAATTTTTGAGCACCGCTTCACGAGTTGAAGCAAATCAAGCTTTTAATTGAAGAGTTTGATCATGGCTCAGATTGAACGCTGGCGGCAGGCCTAACACATGCAAGTCGAGCGGTAGCACAGGGAGCTTGCTCCTGGGTGACGAGCGGCGGACGGGTGAGTAATGTCTGGGAAACTGCCTGATGGAGGGGGATAACTACTGGAAACGGTAGCTAATACCGCATAACGTCTTCGGACCAAAGAGGGGGACCTTCGGGCCTCTTGCCATCAGATGTGCCCAGATGGGATTAGCTAGTAGGTGAGGTAATGGCTCACCTAGGCGACGATCCCTAGCTGGTCTGAGAGGATGACCAGCCACACTGGAACTGAGACACGGTCCAGACTCCTACGGGAGGCAGCAGTGGGGAATATTGCACAATGGGCGCAAGCCTGATGCAGCCATGCCGCGTGTATGAAGAAGGCCTTCGGGTTGTAAAGTACTTTCAGCGAGGAGGAAGGCATTGTGGTTAATAACCGCAGTGATTGACGTTACTCGCAGAAGAAGCACCGGCTAACTCCGTGCCAGCAGCCGCGGTAATACGGAGGGTGCAAGCGTTAATCGGAATTACTGGGCGTAAAGCGCACGCAGGCGGTCTGTCAAGTCGGATGTGAAATCCCCGGGCTCAACCTGGGAACTGCATTCGAAACTGGCAGGCTAGAGTCTTGTAGAGGGGGGTAGAATTCCAGGTGTAGCGGTGAAATGCGTAGAGATCTGGAGGAATACCGGTGGCGAAGGCGGCCCCCTGGACAAAGACTGACGCTCAGGTGCGAAAGCGTGGGGAGCAAACAGGATTAGATACCCTGGTAGTCCACGCCGTAAACGATGTCGACTTGGAGGTTGTTCCCTTGAGGAGTGGCTTCCGGAGCTAACGCGTTAAGTCGACCGCCTGGGGAGTACGGCCGCAAGGTTAAAACTCAAATGAATTGACGGGGGCCCGCACAAGCGGTGGAGCATGTGGTTTAATTCGATGCAACGCGAAGAACCTTACCTACTCTTGACATCCACGGAATTCGGCAGAGATGCCTTAGTGCCTTCGGGAACCGTGAGACAGGTGCTGCATGGCTGTCGTCAGCTCGTGTTGTGAAATGTTGGGTTAAGTCCCGCAACGAGCGCAACCCTTATCCTTTGTTGCCAGCGGTTCGGCCGGGAACTCAAAGGAGACTGCCAGTGATAAACTGGAGGAAGGTGGGGATGACGTCAAGTCATCATGGCCCTTACGAGTAGGGCTACACACGTGCTACAATGGCGCATACAAAGAGAAGCGACCTCGCGAGAGCAAGCGGACCTCATAAAGTGCGTCGTAGTCCGGATCGGAGTCTGCAACTCGACTCCGTGAAGTCGGAATCGCTAGTAATCGTAGATCAGAATGCTACGGTGAATACGTTCCCGGGCCTTGTACACACCGCCCGTCACACCATGGGAGTGGGTTGCAAAAGAAGTAGGTAGCTTAACCTTCGGGAGGGCGCTTACCACTTTGTGATTCATGACTGGGGTGAAGTCGTAACAAGGTAACCGTAGGGGAACCTGCGGTTGGATCACCTCCTTACCTGAAAGATACGAACTTGCGTAGTGCTCACACAGATTGTCTGATAGAAAACGAGCAGTAAAACCTTATAGGCTTGTAGCTCAGGTGGTTAGAGCGCACCCCTGATAAGGGTGAGGTCGGTGGTTCAAGTCCACTCAGGCCTACCAGATTCTCCGCTATCCTGCGTTACAGCATCACTCGCATATTTCAATATGCTTCGTGACGCTGCGCCTTGACTAGCGAATAATTCACGGTAAATCAAAGGTTTTACGAAATCGATGGGGCTATAGCTCAGCTGGGAGAGCGCCTGCCTTGCACGCAGGAGGTCAGCGGTTCGATCCCGCTTAGCTCCACCATCATTTCATGCTCACCCAATACTTCTAAGTGTACTGTTTAACAGTGTGCTGAGAAGTATTTGCTCTTTAAAAATCCGGAACAAGCTGAAAATTGAAACGACATGTCGTCTCATTCCTCCGTAATAAGGAATGGGAATACGATATGTTCGAGTCTCTCAAATTTTCACAACATCGATTGTGTCTCACGAGACATCTTCGGGTTGTGAGGTTAAGCGACTAAGCGTACACGGTGGATGCCCTGGCAGTCAGAGGCGATGAAGGACGTGCTAATCTGCGATAAGCGTCGGTAAGGTGATATGAACCGTTATAACCGACGATTTCCGAATGGGGAAACCCAGTGTGATTCGTCACACTATCGTTAAGTGAATACATAGCTTAACGAAGCGAACCGGGGGAACTGAAACATCTAAGTACCCCGAGGAAAAGAAATCAACCGAGATTCCCCCAGTAGCGGCGAGCGAACGGGGAGCAGCCCAGAGTCTGAATCAGTTTGTGTATTAGTGGAAGCGTCTGGAAAGTCGCAGGGTACAGGGTGATACTCCCGTACACAAAAATGCACATGCTGTGAACTCGAAGAGTAGGGCGGGACACGTGGTATCCTGTCTGAATATGGGGGGACCATCCTCCAAGGCTAAATACTCCTGACTGACCGATAGTGAACCAGTACCGTGAGGGAAAGGCGAAAAGAACCCCGGCGAGGGGAGTGAAACAGAACCTGAAACCGTGTACGTACAAGCAGTGGGAGCCTCTTTTATGGGGTGACTGCGTACCTTTTGTATAATGGGTCAGCGACTTATATTCTGTAGCAAGGTTAACCGTATAGGGGAGCCGCAGGGAAACCGAGTCTTAACTGGGCGTTAAGTTGCAGGGTATAGACCCGAAACCCGGTGATCTAGCCATGGGCAGGTTGAAGGTTGGGTAACACTAACTGGAGGACCGAACCGACTAATGTTGAAAAATTAGCGGATGACTTGTGGCTGGGGGTGAAAGGCCAATCAAACCGGGAGATAGCTGGTTCTCCCCGAAAGCTATTTAGGTAGCGCCTCGTGAACTCATCTTCGGGGGTAGAGCACTGTTTCGGCTAGGGGGCCATCCCGGCTTACCAACCCGATGCAAACTACGAATACCGAAGAATGTTATCACGGGAGACACACGGCGGGTGCTAACGTCCGTCGTGAAGAGGGAAACAACCCAGACCGCCAGCTAAGGTCCCAAAGTCATGGTTAAGTGGGAAACGATGTGGGAAGGCACAGACAGCCAGGATGTTGGCTTAGAAGCAGCCATCATTTAAAGAAAGCGTAATAGCTCACTGGTCGAGTCGGCCTGCGCGGAAGATGTAACGGGGCTAAACCATGCACCGAAGCTGCGGCAGCGACGCTTATGCGTTGTTGGGTAGGGGAGCGTTCTGTAAGCCGTTGAAGCTGGACTGTGAGGTCTGGTGGAGGTATCAGAAGTGCGAATGCTGACATAAGTAACGATAAAGCGGGTGAAAAACCCGCTCGCCGGAAGACCAAGGGTTCCTGTCCAACGTTAATCGGGGCAGGGTGAGTCGACCCCTAAGGCGAGGCCGAAAGGCGTAGTCGATGGGAAACAGGTTAATATTCCTGTACTCGGTGTTACTGCGAAGGGGGGACGGAGAGGGCTATGTTAGCCGGGCGACGGTTGTCCCGGTTTAAGCATGTAGGCGGAGAGTTTAGGTAAATCCGGACTCTTATCTAACGCTGAGGTGTGATGACGAGGCACTACGGTGCTGAAGTAACAAATGCCGCACTTCCAGGAAAAGCCTCTAAGCATCAGGTAACAACGAATCGTACCCCAAACCGACACAGGTGGTCAGGTAGAGAATACCAAGGCGCTTGAGAGAACTCGGGTGAAGGAACTAGGCAAAATGGTGCCGTAACTTCGGGAGAAGGCACGCTGTCGGTAGGTGAAGTCCCTCGCGGATGGAGCTGAAGGCAGTCGAAGATACCAGCTGGCTGCAACTGTTTATTAAAAACACAGCACTGTGCAAACACGAAAGTGGACGTATACGGTGTGACGCCTGCCCGGTGCCGGAAGGTTAATTGATGGGGTTAAGCGCAAGCTGAAGCTCTTGATCGAAGCCCCGGTAAACGGCGGCCGTAACTATAACGGTCCTAAGGTAGCGAAATTCCTTGTCGGGTAAGTTCCGACCTGCACGAATGGCGTAATGATGGCCAGGCTGTCTCCACCCGAGACTCAGTGAAATTGAAATCGCTGTGAAGATGCAGTGTACCCGCGGCAAGACGGAAAGACCCCGTGAACCTTTACTATAGCTTGACACTGAACATTGAGCCTTGATGTGTAGGATAGGTGGGAGGCTTTGAAGTGTGGACGCCAGTCTGCATGGAGCCAACCTTGAAATACCACCCTTTAATGTTTGATGTTCTAACGTAGACCCGTGATCCGGGTTGCGGACAGTGTCTGGTGGGTAGTTTGACTGGGGCGGTCTCCTCCTAAAGCGTAACGGAGGAGCACGAAGGTTAGCTAATCACGGTCGGACATCGTGAGGTTAGTGCAAAGGCATAAGCTAGCTTGACTGCGAGAGTGACGGCTCGAGCAGGTGCGAAAGCAGGTCTTAGTGATCCGGTGGTTCTGAATGGAAGGGCCATCGCTCAACGGATAAAAGGTACTCCGGGGATAACAGGCTGATACCGCCCAAGAGTTCATATCGACGGCGGTGTTTGGCACCTCGATGTCGGCTCATCACATCCTGGGGCTGAAGTAGGTCCCAAGGGTATGGCTGTTCGCCATTTAAAGTGGTACGCGAGCTGGGTTTAGAACGTCGTGAGACAGTTCGGTCCCTATCTGCCGTGGGCGCTGGAGAATTGAGGGGGGCTGCTCCTAGTACGAGAGGACCGGAGTGGACGCATCACTGGTGTTCGGGTTGTCATGCCAATGGCATTGCCCGGTAGCTAAATGCGGAAAAGATAAGCGCTGAAAGCATCTAAGCGCGAAACTTGCCCCGAGATGAGTTCTCCCTGACCCTTTAAGGGTCCTGAAGGAACGTTGAAGACTACGACGTTGATAGGCTGGGTGTGTAAGCGTAGCGATACGTTGAGCTAACCAGTACTAATGATCCGTGAGGCTTAACCTTACAACACCGAAGGTGTTTTGGTTGAGAGACTAAGATATTTAATTTTCAGCTTGAACCGAGATTTTAAGTCGATGGTTGTGTGAACAGCATAACGGTTGATGAAACAGAATATGCCTGGCGGCAGTAGCGCGGTGGTCCCACCTGACCCCATGCCGAACTCAGAAGTGAAACGCCGTAGCGCCGATGGTAGTGTGGGGTCTCCCCATGCGAGAGTAGGGAACTGCCAGGCTCCAAATAAGTGTAAAGCCCTGTACTGACGTACAGGGCTTTTTGCTGTCTGTGATTTATGAAATTTTCTCGCAATCCACTTTAAAAGATTAGCCTGCTCACAATTTTTTAAGCAACTACATCGAAACAGATAACTCTGAGTCGCATCTGTTTTATCTCCTGCTTTACTGGATCTTTGGGCGTTCGCCTATTCAGGAAGACAGGAGAAAATTAAAATGACTGAAACAGTATCAACACAGCAGGATAAAACCGCTCTTACAAGTTCAGATACACGCCGCCGTATTTGGGCCATTGTTGGAGCATCATCGGGGAATTTGGTTGAGTGGTTTGATTTCTACGTATATTCCTTCTGTTCGCTATACTTCGCCCATATTTTTTTCCCTTCAGGTAACAACACAACACAACTTCTACAAACTGCCGGGGTATTTGCCGCCGGTTTTTTAATGCGTCCGATTGGTGGTTGGTTGTTTGGTTATATTGCCGACAAGCATGGGCGTAAAAACTCAATGCTAATCTCAGTTTGTATGATGTGCTTCGGATCTTTGGTGATCGCCTGTTTACCAGGCTATGAAACCATTGGCACCTGGGCCCCAGCACTGCTTTTACTGGCTCGCTTATTTCAGGGGCTATCTGTAGGAGGGGAATACGGTACGAGTGCAACTTATATGAGTGAAGTGGCAGTAGAGGGCCGTAAAGGATTTTATGCTTCTTTTCAATACGTAACACTCATTGGTGGGCAGCTTTTAGCGCTACTCGTTGTGGTTGTACTTCAACAAGTTCTCAGTGATGGAGAGTTGCGTGAATGGGGGTGGAGGATACCTTTCGCACTGGGCGCAGTACTTGCCGTTGTCGCCCTCTATTTACGCCGTTCATTAGATGAAACTTCAGATAAAGCGACCCGGGAACACAAAGATGCAGGGACTCTGGGCGGCCTTTGGAAAAACCGCCGCGCTTTTATTATGGTTCTTGGATTTACCGCTGGCGGTTCACTAAGTTTTTATACTTTCACGACTTACATGCAAAAGTATTTGGTTAATACAGCAGGAATGCATGCTAATACTGCCAGCGCATTAATGACGTTCGCATTGTTTATATTTATGTTGGTACAGCCCTTCTTTGGAGCTTTATCAGATAGAATTGGTCGCCGTAATTCCATGCTGTTCTTTGGTGGATTAGCGACGGTAGTGACAGTTCCTATTCTTACCGCTTTGCAAAACGTCACCTCTCCCTACGCGGCATTTGGCCTTGTCATATTCGCTATGTTAATCGTCAGTTTTTATACTTCGATCAGCGGGATTTTGAAGGCTGAAATGTTCCCGCCAGAAGTCCGGGCATTAGGTGTCGGTTTATCTTATGCCGTAGCCAATGCGCTGTTTGGTGGTTCAGCGGAATATGTTGCGCTTTCCCTCAAATCTATCGGTATGGAAACAGCATTTTTCTGGTATGTCTCCGGAATGGGAGCTTTAGCATTCCTGGTGTCACTGTTGCTACATCGCAAGGGTAAAGGAATAAAACTTTAATATTTGGCAAATTGCCATATTGCATAGCCGGTGGCCGCACCGGCTACATCCCACGTGAAATCCTTCCAGCTCCACCCGCTCCCTGCCTCACGACTATCCCAAAACTCTTTTGTTGCCCCAAGACTGACTGAAAATAAGAAACCAAAATTAGCACTACGGGAATCACTCCAGTTCTGATGATGACCATATTCATTCCCCGCAGCGGAAAGAATTGCAGAGGCGATAAAATGTTGAGCTTTATCCTGCCCGTGCCACTGATCTTGCGCCATATGGCTGCAACCACTCAAGAGGAACACTAATGGAAGTAATAAACGAAGCATTCACTATCCTCAGGCTATAAAAAAACCCTGCAAGCAGGGTTTTATCAGTATAACGATGAATTACAGAATACGGCTGATCAAACGGTCGATGCGGATACGTCGCAAACGGCGAATGAGCTTACGAACTTTTATAGGATATTCCGCAATACTCTGTAAATCTCGATAATGCTGAATGACAGTAGTATGCGTGCGGATCAATTCCAGTTCATGATCGCGTTGCGTGGTGAGTTCGTGTTTAGGATCATGAATAAGAATCGCATTCTCCAGATCCAGCCGCCATGCTCTCGGGTTCAGGTTATTTCCCGTCAGCAGCATCCACTCGTCATCTACCCACATACCTTTTAAGTGATAACTGTTATCTTCATCTTTCCATAAACGCACAATTAATTGCCCGCTATTAACGTAATATTGCAAACGGCTCAGGAAGCGACGAAGGTTAATTTCGTAGAGATAAGGCAATGCACCGATTATCTTAAATGGCTGATCTTCCGGAATATAAAAATCATTCGCCGTTTTGTCGCCGACAATAATTTCGACCTGCTTACCTTCGCGAAGCAACTGAATAATATTTCGTACCAGTACCGCCGGAAGATTGAAATAAGGCGTGCAAATAACTAATTTTTGCTCAGTACACGGCATCAAATGATAGATAGTTTTATTGAGCAAGCTTGTTTTACCCAAGCCAACCAAAGGCGTAACGGCAAGCTGCTCGTTATCGGCATTCCCCTGGAAATGGAAACTCGCATCCCGCAATTCCTGGCGGAACAAACGAATATCATTTTTAATCTCAGGGCTTTTTGGTCTATGTAATCTATCGAGGCGATGTACCGCACGTCCACGCACCAGATTTTGCTGCATCCAGTTATACATGATGTCGGAAAGCTGCGGATTACAGATGACCTGATAGCGGTCATAACGATATTTATCATGCTGATGTAGATAAACGTCATTCACGCTGGCGCCGCTATAAATCACGCAATCATCAACAATAAAGCCTTTGAAGTGCAGAACGCCCAACGCTTCGCGAGTATTCACAGGCACACCGTGAACAGGGATATCTACACCTGAATGTTCTTCGGCCATGCGATAATACCAGTCGGCATTTGTGTTAGTTGCAGCAGCACCAATTCGGCCTCGCTGAGCACGATGCCAGTCTACCAGGACAGTCACTTCAATTTCCGGGCGTTGTTGTTTCGCCTGGTAAAGTGCAGCTAACACGGCTTTACCCGCATCGTCTTGCTCAAGATATAGAGCGACAATACAGATGCGGCGAGTTGCACTAGCAATTTTTTGCAGCAGGACTTCACGGAAATCCGCTGGGGAGAAAAGGGTCTCTACATCATCAACTGACTGAGAAAGCTTCGGCAATTGGGCAAGGTGTTGTTGATGTTTATTGCGTTTAAATTTAGACAACATCACAGTGCGTATCTTCTCTATTCATTGGATGGCCTTCTGCAAAATCCAGACGTCAGAACTTGCTGATAATACCACTACTGACCCGCAAAGTGAGTAAGTTTTCCAGTACCTTACTCACGAATCCATGCTTTTTATCAATGGAAGTGTCAGGCTGACAATGCCATCTTCCAGTTGTATATCGACATCGAATCCAAGTTTTCGGGCCAATGAGACCATGCCACGGTTATTTGGCATTGTTATGCCGTTAAGTCGTTGAAGCCCATGCTCTAACGTATAGGCAATAAGTTTCTCCAGTAGTCTTCGGCCTAATCCAAGTCCTTTTAAATCAGAGCGCACCAGCACCGCAAACTCGGCATCAATATTATCTGGGTCGGAGATTGCACGAGTTACGCCGATTATTTCGCTGCTACCGTTTTGTTGCCGGACTGCAACGAATGCCATTTCTCGATCGTAGTCGATCTGGGTCATATTGGCTAAATCTTCATGGGTAAATTCGTTGATCTCGCTGAAATATCGGTAGTAGAGATCTTCTTTGGTGACCAGGGAAATAAACTGTCGTAGCAGTGGTTCATCTTCTGGAAGAATCGGGCGAAACAGGCACTGCTCACCATTCTTGAGGACCACGTTTTCTTCAAGTTGGTATGGATAAGGACGGATAGCCAGCCGGGTCTCCGGATCACCCTCGAATTCAGCGAGCTGTAAGGTGACATCCAGCAATGTGAATTCGTTTCCAGAAGCCAGAAGTGGGTGAATATCCAGGCGACGGATTTCCGGACAATCGACAATTAAGTTAGAAACCTGAACCAGAATCTGACTAATACCGGGAACATCTAATGGGCGTAGCGCGCTACGCCCACGAATTTTTCCGCTTTTTATCGCCTGAATAACTAAATAGCGGGCAAGGTTCATGTTCAACGGAGGTAATGCGACAACGGCTTGCTGATCTGGTCGCCATTCTACACCGCCTTCGCCCAGCATAATCAAAGGGCCAAAGACAGGATCATGCTCAACCACGATTCGTAGTTCCTGAGCGCCTGCGCGATTAGCCATGCTTTGAACCAATAACCCATGAATTCGCGCTTGCGGCCACGCCATTTTCACACGGTCGATGATGGCATCAGCGGCTTGTTGAACCTCAGCGGCTGTTCTGAGGTAAAGCATTACCCCCTGAACTTCCGATTTATGTGGAATATCGGGAGAGCGGAGCTTTAATGCCACGGGATATCCGATCTGCTCGGCAATATGCACAGCCTCCGCACTATCACCGGCAATCCAGGTCGGTAATGTGTTCAAGCCATAGGCCTGCAAGATAGGGCGCACTTCATGTGTATCGAGTGAAGTCGCGCCTTCTTTTAATGCCTGCATCAGCAATTGATGCGCCTCGCTGGCATTCGCTTGCAGATTGGCGGGCAGCGCGGGTGTTTCACGCAGCTGTTTTTGGTTGCGACGATATTCCACCATATGCATAAAGGCGGTAACTGCGCCTTCAGGCGTGCGATAAGTCGGAATACCGGCATCACTGAACAAGCGCCTGGACTCCTGAGACGAGTACTCACCGCACCAGTTGGTAATCAACGTGATGTATTTCCCTCGTGGATGCCTGCGGATTAAGTCGATTAATGCGGTGGCGCTCTCAGTCCCCGGCGCTGCAGCGCTCGGGGCATGGATCACCATTAGTGCATCAAAATCCTGGCTATCAAGTAAGATCTCCACGGCGTGAAGATAACGTTCTGGCGTGGCATCATCTCGTAAGTCTAACGGGTTGCCACTTTCAACACTGATGGGCAAAGCACCTTTTAGCTTACCGAGTATTTCTTCATTCAATGTTGCCAGTTTGCCATTGCGTAACCATAACTCATCCAGCGCCAACGCTGCTGGAGCAGCGCCGTTACTGATAATCATGAGGCGTTCGCCGCGAAGCGGTCGCATATGGCTCAATGTTTCTACGGCCGAAAACAGTTCATGAGTGTCTTGCACCCGTAACAAACCGGCTCGTTGAATCGCCGCATCCCAGGCAGCATCGAGTCCGGGATGTGTTTTCAGCAATTCTTGTGCTTTGGTGCTACGGCCGCTTTTAATCACCAGAATGGGTTTGTTACGAGAAGCACTTCGCGCGGCCGAAACAAAACGCCGCGCATCGCTCAAATGTTCCAGATAAAGCAAAATGGCGCTCGTTTTGGTATCGCGAGCCAGATAATCCAGTAATTCATCAACATCAATATCGAGGCTGTCGCCTAACGCAATAAACCACGAGAAGCCCATTTCACGTTGCTGTGCCCAATCCAGAATGGTGTTAGAAACAGCCGCAGATTGGGAGATAAAAGCCAGCTTACCTTTTTGAATCGGGACAGGTGAGAAGCTCGCATTGAGGCCCTGCCACGGAGCAAGTAAACCCAGGCTATTTGGGCCAAGTAAACGTATCTGCCACTGTGCAGCGCAAGCCAGTAAATCAGGCAATTGTTCAGGGGGAGAGGAGAGAATAATGCAGGCTTTACAGCCTTTTTCTCCCAGTGATTGCAGTAATTCCAGGTTACGTTTTGAGTGAGTGCAGATGACGGCGAGATCGGGGGCGAAGGGGAGGCTTGCAATATCAGGCCAGGCAAGCACGCCGCAGACCGCTTTATGGCTGGGTGTTACCGGCATGACCGGGCCGTTGAAACCGCCAGCCAGGAGATTGCGCATCATTAAATAACCCGCGCGATCTGTTTTTGCAGAAGCCCCGATAACCGCAATTGATTTGGGGCGCAGCAGCGCCTCCAGCCCACGTTGACTCATAGCTCTCTCTCTCCTGAGAATTAACTCAGTGAGTTTAAACGCTTTCTGGCTCCGGTGCTGTGATGCTGGATTGATGATGAGGTTTCCCTGCCAGATACCTCTCACGGAATAACGTGAAATGTTCCGTCAGACCTATGGCGGCTTGTTCATCATCTGCCAGGGCAAGCAATGCCGCAGCGACTTCCGCCGTGCAGTATTGCCCCTCGGCATGGGCTTCACGAAGACGATAGGCAGAGACAATACTTAAATCGACTGAAATCACCGGAAGTCCATCAAGATAAGGACTTTTGCGGAACATCTTGCGTGCTTCGGTCCACGTGCCATCCAACATAATGAAGAGTGGTGGCTTGCCAGATTTTGGTGGGGTGGTCAGCACTTCGCGCCCAACGCTTGCATAAGATGCCGGGAATACCACCATTGGTTGGTAATCTTGGGAGCTGACTAAATCGAGCAATGCCTGAGGTGGTTCTGTACGTGACCACTGAAATGCTTCGGTATCCGGTAAAATATCGGCAATTAATCGCCCGGTATTGCTTGGCTTCATCGGCTCTGTATCAAACATCACCAGGCAAAAGCGGCTACGTGCATTCTGAGGTTGTAGCGTTTCACACAGACAGGTTTTTAGCGGCAACAGGCAACGCTGGCAACGGCGTATGCGATTACCACGGGCAAGGAAAGGACGAGTTGCACGCTCCAGGCGTTCAGCGCGAAGACGTAAGACGGCGTTTTCAGTCATCAGATAAACAAGCTTAAAAACGCCATTCTAACGTAGATGAAGTATCCGGGCACAATAAACGTGCCCGCGGCTTAGATGTTTTCGTTCAGCCAGCTTTCAAACGGGGCCTTTGGCATCGCACCGTTTAGCATGTCGACCATTTCACCTTTTTTAAACACCATAATGGTCGGAATGCTGCGGATGCGGAAACGAGCACTTAGCGCTGGCTCCGCCTCTGTATTCACTTTAACAAAACGGACTTTGCCGCTGCGATCCTCCGCCACATCTTCAAAGATTGGCGCGAAGTTGACACATGGGCCGCACCATGGCGCCCAAAAATCGACAACCACTGGTAAGTCGTCTTGCAGCAATTTATCCAGGGTTTCGCTGGTGGCATTAATCACTTCACCATCGAACAGCTCATGACCACAACGGCCACATTTGGCACCGTCATCAATACGCTCATCGGGGATGCGATTAATTGCCTGGCAGGCGGCACAAACGGTATTCATAACTAACCTCTAAAGGATGTGTTGTCCAAAAATGGCGAAATTCACAGATGATGTTTCTTATATGTTAAATATTATCAGCGATTAGTCGAGTGCCAGCAAAGTGATTTATTCGATGAATACAATAGTTGTGGGCTTTTGACCAAAGTTAATGGCTAACCAGTGCCACATCGGGTAATCTGCGCGCCACGCGCTCAGCCAGGTGGAGAAAAGCATGAACGACGAATTTAAAGGTAAAAGCGGCAAGGTCAAAGTGATGTATGTCCGCGGTGACGATGACAGCGAAAAACGCAGCCAAAACCCGCGCACAGGTAAAGGTGGTGGGCGTCCGGCAGCAGCGTCACGCGGTGAGGGCCGTCGTGGTCCACGTCGCGATGATAAACCTGGCGCAGGGCGCGAGCGGAATCGTAGTGACGATCGTGAAGATCGTGGTGATAACCCATGGCGCACGGTTTCACGACCGCCAAGAGAAGAAGTGTCTGAAGCAGGCGAGCAAATGGGTGCCAATGGCAGACCTATTGTTGACCCTGAAATCATTCGCCGCCAACGTGCGGAAGAAACACGTGTTTACGGTGAGAACGCTTGTCAGGCTTTGTTCCTGAGCCGTCCTGATTGCATCGTACGCGCCTGGTTCATCCAGAGCGTGACCCCGCGTTTCAAAGAAGCACTGCGTTGGATGGCTGCAAACCGTAAAGCCTACCATGTGGTAGATGATGCGGAGTTGGTTAAAGCATCCGGTACAGAACACCACGGTGGCGTTTGCTTCATCATTAAAAAGCGTCGCGGCATTACTGTTGACAGCTGGTTATCTAAAGCTGGCGAAGAAGATTGTGTTCTGGCGCTGGAAAACGTGGCTAACCCGCATAACCTCGGCGGCATTATGCGTAGCTGCGCACATTTCGGTGTGAAAGGCTTGCTGGTGGAAGATGCAGCAATGCTGGAATCTGGCGCTGCGGTTCGTACTGCTGAAGGCGGTGCGGAGCATGTTGAAGCAATCAGCGGCGAGACTTTCGAAGAAGGCCTGGAGCAATTCCGTAAAGCCGGTTACGCGATTGTCACAACATCAAGCCATAAAGGAACTCCGCTTTTCAAAGCTGAGTTGCCGAAGAAAATGGTTCTGGTGTTAGGTCAGGAACGCGAAGGTGTTTCTGATGCGACCTTTGAAAATGCTGACATGAGCGTCGCGATCACAGGCACTGGTAATGTTGAAAGCTTGAACGTATCAGTGGCAACCGGTGTGTTGTTGTCTGAATGGTGGCGTCAAAACAAAGCGTAATGCTTTGAGAATGACCGTTTTAAAAAGCCAGCGAAAGCTGGCTTTTTTGTCTCTTTATTCTGGCAAGACCGGCGTCCAGTCAATTGCGGGCTGGTTGCGTTCGGTCAGATACTGATTGGTTTTAGAGAAATGCCCACATCCCAGAAAACCACGATGCGCCGATAAAGGCGAGGGATGAGGGGCTTGTAAAACGTGATGGCGGTTTCTGTCAATAAAACTGCCTTTCTTCTGCGCATGTGATCCCCAGAGTAAAAATACGACGCCTTCACAGTGTTCGTTAATCAGCGCAATTACCTTATCTGTGAATGCTTCCCAGCCTAATTTCGCATGCGAATGCGCATTACCTGCCTCGACGGTTAATACTGTGTTGAGTAAAAGTACGCCCTGACGCGCCCAGCTTTCGAGATAACCATGATTGGGTTGCACAAAATCAGCAATGTCGCTCTGCAATTCTTTGTACATATTCTTTAAAGACGGTGGCACTGCAACACCAGGCAGAACAGAGAATGCCAGACCGTGTGCTTGCCCTGGACCGTGATAAGGGTCTTGTCCAAGGATGACCACTTTCACGTCACCCAGCTCCGTAAATCTGAATGCGTTGAATACGTCTTTCTGAGGAGGATAAACCGTGACTCCAGCAGCGCGTCGTTCAGCAACGGTTGCTAGCGTATGAATGAAATAGGGTTGTTGCTTTTCTTGAGCCAGCACATCGTGCCAGGTGAGGGGGGGCGTCATCTCGCTCTCCTGCGATTTGGAATCTCACTAGCTTAACGGCTTCTTTCTTCTAAACAAAATGGATGAGTCACTGTTGAGACTTAAACCTAAAAAAATTTGAAAATTTACATAATTTTTAATTTCAACCAGGCCAGCTAAGTTGATGTAAAACAAATAAATGATATCATAGGCACATTGATGGCATGGATTTAATTGATTTAAATCAAAGTTTGAAGCCGGTTTGGCTAGTATAAAGATCAGTAACGCAACAATGGTTTTACCAATGAGCCAGTTTATGGCCCGAAATAGAATCACAAAATTAGCCCATAGGGAGAAATAAAATGATTACTGGTATCCAAATTACTAAAGCTGCAAATGATTCACTCCTGAACTCTATCTGGCTGCTGGACAGCGAGAAAGGCGAAGCGCGTTGTGTCTGTGCTAAAGCAGATTTTGCAGAGGACGAAGTTGTCGCAGTGAGCAAACTGGGCGAGTTCGAATATCGTGAAATCGGTGTGGAAGCAAAACCTGAAGTTCGTGTAGAAGGTGGTCAGCACCTGAACGTGAACGTTCTGCGTCGTGAAACTCTGGAAGATGCTGTTAAACACCCAGAAAAATATCCGCAGCTGACTATCCGTGTTTCTGGCTATGCCGTACGTTTCAACTCACTGACTGCAGAACAGCAGCGTGACGTGATTGCTCGTACCTTCACTGCAAGCCTGTAATTTCTAAAGTATTTAAAAAGCCGGTGGCAGTTGCACCGGCTTTTTTTATGGTTCTGATTCAGAAATGTAACAAAATGGTTAAAACTCTAACTCAAATCATAAAAAAACCGCCTCCTGGGAGACGGTTTATATAGCTGCTGATGAATTATTCAGCTGAATCGGTTTTCGTACTGCTTGGTTTACGGCGCTTACCGACATTCTTTTTATCGCGAAGACGCACTTTCACACGCGGTTTTTCTTTCTCGTCTTTCTTCTTCTCTTCGCGCTTAGCGAGCACTTTCTTCGACGGCTTTCCGGTGAGTTTTTCACTCGGTGCGCGGGTGGTTGGGCGCAGCTCATCAATCACGCGAGATTTCATTGGTTCTTTCATGTAGCGAGTGACTTTGCCTAGCAGCAAATGGTCATGCGCTTCAACCAATGAGATTGCAGTGCCTTTCAGACCGGCACGACCCGTACGCCCGATACGGTGCAGATAGGTATCAGCAGTACGTGGCATATCGAAGTTAAACACATGGCTCACTTCTGGAATATCAATACCACGCGCGGCAACATCAGTTGCAATCAGAACGTTCACGCGGCCATCAGTCAAACGCTTGATTGCCTCGGTACGTTTCATCTGCACCATTTCGCCTTCGAGATAGCAGGTATTGATCCCCGCTTCGCGAAGCCAGGCAACCAGTTCATGCACACGATCGCGTTTACGCACAAAGACGATTGAACGAGTGGTATCCGGTTGTTTCAGCAGGTGTACCAACAGAGCGGTTTTATGCTCAATATTATCGGCACGGTAGTACCATTGGTGGATTTTTTTGCGTTCACGTGTTGATGACGTTGCTGAAACTTCAACAGGATCTTCTAACAAACGCTCAGCGAAGTTCTTGATTGCATCGCCTTCAAGCGTGGCAGAGAACAGCATGGTTTGTTTGCGCCAGCGAGTCTCTGCAGCAATGGTTTCGATATCCTGCGCAAAGCCCAAATCCAACATGCGATCGGCTTCATCAAGAATCAGTGTCTCAACCGCACGGCAATCAAAGTTTTCTTCTTTGATGTATTGCAGCAGGCGGCCCGTTGTTGCGACAACGATATCCTGATTTTCACTAAACACTTCAGCGTGGTTCATATAAGCCACGCCACCAGTGATAGTTGCGATATCAAGATGTGTATGTTTTGCCAGCTCACGAGCGTGATCGGCCACTTGCATTGCCAGTTCACGCGTTGGCGTGACGATTAAAATACGTGGTGGGCCAGATTTTTTACGCGGGAAATCGACCAAATGCTGTAACACAGGCAGCAAATAAGCGGCTGTTTTACCGGTACCGGTTGGTGCGGAACCGAGGACATCACGCCCTTCAAGTGCAGGTGGAATGGCGGCAGCCTGAATAGCTGTCGGGCGGGTAAAGCCCTTGTCCTGGAGCGCGAGCAACAAGCTCTCGTCAAGTTCCAGTTCGGAAAAAGTGGTTACAGTCATGGTCTTCCTCTATGTAGGGCGCCGATTATAGACGTTATGGCTGCGATCTTCATCTGTTTGTGTGGATAACTGACGCTTTTCCTGGCAGCAACTTTCCCCTATGCTACACCCGTTTCTCTACAGGGTAGCTAAGATGTGCAGTCAAAGAGCAGTATTGCGTCGTGATGGATTCACCTTTAAACAATTCTTTGTAGCGCACGACAGATGTGCAATGAAAGTCGGAACTGATGGCACGTTGCTGGGCGCATGGGTACCCGTAGCAAATGTGAAAAACGTATTGGATATTGGCACCGGAAGCGGCTTACTGGCATTAATGCTCGCGCAGCGCACGCCTGATAATGTCACGATCGATGCAGTAGAACTTGATCCTGTTGCCGCTGAGCAAGCTGCGGAAAACGCCGCAGGGTGCAAGTGGTCTTCGCGTATATCGGTTCATTGCGCTGATATTCGTGAATGGGCGCAACAAGCCACGCAACGTTACTCGTTAATCGTCAGCAACCCGCCGTTTTTTACCCAGGGCAGTGATTGTGCTTCGCCGGAGCGTGCTCAGGCTCGCTATACCACAACGCTTGATCATAACGCGTTGTTGAGTAGTGCCGCACAGTTGATCACTGAGGATGGCTTTTTCTGTGTGATCATGCCTGAAACGTCGGGAACGGCTTTTTGTGAACTGGCAAAAACACAGGGATGGTTTGTACGTTACCGTACAGATATCGCAGATAATGAAACGCGTATGCCGCATCGAGTCATGTTGGCGTTGTCACCAACAGATGGTGAATACTTTACTGAACGATTAATCATTCGTGGGCCAGACCAACAGTATTCCGAAGGCTATTGCAGCCTGACCCAGGATTTCTATTTATTTATGTAGAGTGGCGAAAGAATGCTTGGCCCAGAGTTTTCGGCCAAATCCGGGTAGTCCAGAGTGTAGTGCAGACCCCGGCTTTCTTTACGCATCATGGCACAGCGCACGATTAACTCAGCAACTTGCACAAGGTTGCGCAGTTCCAGCAAATTGTTCGACACGCGGAAGTTGGCATAGTATTCGTCGATCTCTTGCTGCAACATCGTAATTCGGCGCAGTGCGCGTTCCAGACGGCGCGTGGATCGTACAATCCCAACGTAATCCCACATAAACAGGCGAAGCTCATGCCAGTTATGTTGAATCACAACTTGTTCATCTGGATTATCGACGCGGCTATCATCCCAGTCCGGCAGTTTTCTGGAAATTCGGGCGTATGGCATACGCTTTATAATATCTTCAGCCGCTGACCAGCCGTAAACCAGGCATTCTAACAACGAATTTGAAGCCATACGGTTTGCACCATGCAGACCGGTATAAGTGACTTCGCCGATAGCATATAGCCCGTCAACATCAGTCCGCCCATTTTCATCGACCATCACACCGCCGCAGGTGTAATGTGCCGCTGGCACCACCGGGACGGGTTCTTTGGTGAGATCAATACCCAGCCCCATCAGCTTTTCGTAAATTGTTGGGAAATGATGGCGTACAAACTCTTCTGGTTTGTGGCTGATATCAAGGTACATGCAGTCTGCACCCAGACGCTTCATCTCATGATCGATGGCGCGAGCGACGATATCTCGCGGAGCCAGTTCACCACGCTCATCAAAATCAGGCATGAACCGTGAGCCATCAGGGCGCTTGAGATAAGCACCTTCGCCGCGTAAGGCTTCGGTCAGTAGGAAATTACGTGCTTGAGGGTGGAACAATGCGGTTGGGTGGAACTGATTAAATTCCAGGTTCGCGACGCGGCAACCGGCGCGCCAGGCCATGGCAATACCATCGCCTGAAGAAATATCCGGATTAGTGGTGTACTGATAAACTTTCGATGCGCCACCGGTGGCCAGAACCACCGCTTTCGCACGGCAGGTTTCCACTTTTTCACGATTGCGGTTCCAGACCCAGGCCCCAACCACGCGTCGCGTACCCGGTAAACCTATTTTGTCTGAAACAATTAAATCGACGGCATTACTGCGTTCGATGACACGAATATTCGGGTGGTTAAGCGCTTTACCTACCAGAGTGGTTTCTACTTCTTTACCCGTGGCGTCAGCGGCATGAAGAATTCGACGATGGCTATGTCCACCTTCGCGGGTTAAATGATAGCTTTCTGCACCATTTGGCTGAACTTCGGTATCAAATAACACGCCCTGGTCAATCAGCCATTGCACGCAGTGACGTGCATTACTGGCGACAAACTCCACCGCCTCACGGTCACAAATTCCAGCGCCTGCAATCAGAGTATCTTCTACATGTGAGTCGATGCTGTCCGTTTCATCAAACACAGCGGCAATGCCGCCCTGAGCATATAAGGTTGAGCCTTCATTAATCGGCCCTTTACTCAGAACTATTACTTTGCTGTTTTCGGCAAGCCGTAAAGCAAGAGAGAGGCCAGCAGCTCCGCTACCGACGATTAATACATCACAAGCGAGTTCGGAATTTGCGTTCATCGTGTTTAATTTACTAAACAATGGTTGGGCCAGCATATCACCCGATGTGGGCTACAACACGCTTTTTTTAAAGCAGTGTTATATCAACTAAACAGGACGACGTGCAGAAGTCAGTTTCATCTGAATTATGTGCGGAATAAGCCATATTTGCAGTCAGGCCACCGTGAGCGGCAGATTTTCTGATGAAAAATCATGATTCATGCGATACTCTGCATGCAATTTAGCGATCGCCTTTTACGATAAAAAAGGTGTCACCGTTTGTGCCACGAAACTTATAATCAAGAAGAGATAATTTGTGGAACAGATCAGGAAAACAAAGGCGTAACGGAACTTTGCTCAAATCGAGCGTTCCAACCGTGAACTTGCTCATGTATGCAGAGTTCGGGTGGCTTTTCAATTACGCGTGGAAATAGGTTTGGGGAGACATTACCTCGGATGAGCGAGCAGTTAACGGATCAGGTCCTCGTCGAACGGGTCCAGAAGGGAGATCAGAAGTCATTCAATTTACTGGTAATTCGTTATCAGCATAAAGTGGCGAGCCTGGTTTCCCGCTATGTACCATCAGGGGATGTCCCTGATGTAGTGCAGGAATCTTTCATTAAAGCTTATCGCGCACTGGATTCATTCCGTGGCGATAGCGCGTTTTACACATGGTTGTACCGTATAGCGGTCAACACGGCGAAAAATTATCTGGTTGCTCAGGGTCGTCGTCCTCCATCAAGTGATGTGGACGCAATTGATGCGGAAAACTACGAAAGTGGCAGCGCATTGAAAGAAATTTCGAACCCTGAGAACTTAATGTTGTCTGAAGAACTGAGACAAATAGTTTTCCGTACTATTGAGTCACTTCCGGAAGATTTACGTATGGCAATTACGTTGCGGGAGTTGGATGGTTTGAGCTATGAAGAAATAGCCGCCATCATGGATTGTCCGGTAGGGACTGTACGTTCTCGTATTTTCCGTGCGCGGGAAGCTATTGATAATAAAGTTCAACCGCTTATCAGGCGTTGACGATAGCGGGTTACTGGAAGGGTAATTAGGCATGCAGAAAGAACAGCTTTCCGCTTTAATGGATGGGGAAACTCTGGATAGCGAACTGCTAAGTATTTTGTCGAAAGACGAATCAATGCAGCAAAGCTGGGAGAGCTACCACCTAATCCGCGACACAATGCGCGGCGATACCAGTGAATTACTTCATTTTGATATTGCAGCTAATGTCATGGCCGCAATTGAAAATGAGCCAGTGCGTCATGTCACGCCACTCATTACTGAACAGCAACCAAAACCAGAACAATGGCAGAAAATGTCATTCTGGAACAAGGTGCGTCCGTGGGCTAGCCAACTTACCCAAATGGGTGTTGCTGCATGTGTATCACTTGCAGTAATCGTTGGTGTGCAGCACTATAATGGCCAGTCTGACAACCCTGCTCAACCCGAGGCTCCAGTGTTCAACACTTTGCCTATGATGGGTAAAGCGAGTCCGGTAAGTTTAGGTGTGCCGTCTGACAGCACAGCCAGTACGGGTCAGCAGCAGGTACAGGAACAGCGTCGACGTATCAATGCCATGTTGCAAGATTACGAATTGCAGCGTCGTTTACACGCCGAGCAACTCCAGTTTGAACAGGCACAAACCCAGCAAGCTGCGGTACAAGTGCCAGGAAACCAAACTTTAGGAACTCAATCGCAGTAATGAAGCAACTTTGGTATGCCCTGTCTCTTATGACAAGCAGCCTGTTGTTCAGCTCAAATGCCTCGGCGGACACTGTTTCGTCCGGGGCATTGTTGCAGCAAATGAACCAGGCGAGTCAGTCACTCAATTATGAGTTGGCATTTATCAGCATTAATAAGCAAGGCATAGAATCCTTACGGTATCGCCATGCAAGGCTTGATAATCGTCCGCTTGCTCAATTGCTTCAGATGGACGGCCCGCGCCGAGAAGTCGTCCAGCGTGGCAGCGAAATCAGCTATTTTGAACCTGGGCTTGAGCCATTTACGCTCACCGGGGATTACATCGTTGATTCGCTTCCATCAATCGTTTACACCGATTTCAAACGCTTAACGCCATATTACGACTTCATCTCTGTCGGACGCACTCGTATTGCCGACAGGCTTTGCGAAGTCATCCGTGTGGTGGCCAGAGACGGTACGCGTTACAGCTATATGGTGTGGATGGATTCAGAAACCAAATTACCCCTGCGTGTTGATTTGCTGGACCGTGATGGCGAAACGCTGGAACAGTTCCGTGTGATCTCCTTTAACGTCAGTAAAGAAGCGAACGGCATAATGCAAAGTCTGGCAAAGGCGAATTTACCGCCGTTATTGTCAGTCCCTGGTGCTGAAAAAATTAACTTTACCTGGGCACCGACCTGGCTGCCGCAAGGATTTAGTGAAGTTTCCAGCAGTCGTCGGCCATTACCAACGGTTGATGTCCCTATCGAATCACGTCTTTATTCAGATGGTCTGTTTAGCTTCTCGGTCAATATTAGCCGGGCGGCCAGTAATAGCACCGATCAGATTCTACGCACGGGGCGTCGCACCGTAAGTTCTGAGATTCGTGATAAAACTGAAATCACCATCGTGGGTGAACTACCGCCGCAAACGGCAAAACGTATTGCGGACAGCATCAAATTCAGGAATGGGCAATGATCAAAGAGTGGGCAACCGTTGTCTCCTGGAAACAAGGTGAAGCATTATTAAGCTGCGATGTGAAAGCATCTTGCAGCAGCTGTGCTTCACGCGCTGGCTGCGGTAGTCGCATCCTTAATAAGCTCGGCCCACAAACGAGTCACACCTTATCGGTTGCCTGCGAAACTCCGCTGGTAACCGGTCAAAAAGTTGAATTGGGCATCGCTGAAGGCAGCCTGATAGGTTCTGCATTACTGGTTTACATGTCTCCACTGGTCGGTTTGTTTATCGTATCTGCTCTTTTTCAGGCGATGTTTGATACAAACCTTGCCGCGATTTGTGGTGCATTACTGGGAGGCGTAGGCGGTTTTCTTATCGCTCGCGGGTTCTCTGTGAAACTCAGTCGCCGTGAAAACTGGCAGCCGGTTATTCTCAGCGTTGCTCTGCCGCCAGATGCGCTCAGAGTCGAAACCATGACGCCTGCAGATAACCCGTGAAGCGCATGCTGCCCACCATCTGTTTTGACACTCACTCCATCGGCTTTTCATCGCTCAGCTAAGCTTGCATGATGACCTGTTTCCTCGCTTTCTGGTTGTAGTGTAGAATGCGGCGTTTCAGGCAAAAGACAGCCATTGACATCATGCTCTGTACAGCGCGTAGCGCCGAGCTTTCCCGGATTTGTAAGGCATAAAAACCTCTAACTATGAAGAATATACGTAACTTTTCTATTATTGCCCACATCGACCACGGCAAATCGACGCTGTCTGACCGTATTATCCAAATTTGCGGCGGCTTGTCCGATCGCGAAATGGAAGCCCAGGTTCTTGACTCCATGGATCTTGAACGTGAGCGCGGGATTACCATCAAAGCGCAAAGCGTTACTCTGGATTACAAAGCAAGTGATGGTGAAACTTATCACCTGAATTTCATCGACACCCCTGGTCACGTTGACTTCTCTTATGAAGTTTCCCGCTCGCTTGCGGCGTGCGAAGGCGCGTTGCTGGTGGTGGATGCCGGGCAGGGTGTAGAAGCTCAGACCCTGGCAAACTGCTATACCGCCATGGAAATGGATCTGGAAGTTGTTCCTGTTCTGAACAAAATTGACCTGCCAGCAGCGGACCCTGAACGTGCTGCGCAAGAAATTGAAGATATCGTAGGTATCGATGCCACTGATGCTGTTCGTTGTTCAGCTAAAACTGGTTTTGGTGTAACGGATGTTCTTGAACGTCTAGTGCGCGACATCCCAGGCCCTGAAGGTGATCCAGAAGCACCATTGCAGGCGCTGATCATTGACTCCTGGTTCGATAACTACCTTGGTGTTGTCTCCCTGGTGCGTATCAAAAACGGCACCATGAGAAAGGGCGACAAAATTAAAGTTATGAGCACCGGCCAGGTGTATAACGCTGACCGTCTGGGCATTTTCACGCCGAAACGTGTCGATCGTGATGTTCTGGGCTGTGGTGAAGTAGGCTGGTTGGTGTGCGCGATTAAAGACATTCTCGGCGCACCGGTTGGTGATACTTTGACTCTTGCACGTAACCCGGCAGATAAAGCGCTGCCAGGCTTCAAAAAAGTGAAGCCGCAGGTTTATGCAGGTCTGTTCCCGGTTAGCTCAGACGATTACGAAAACTTCCGTGATGCGCTCGGCAAGTTGAGCCTGAACGACGCTTCCTTATTCTTTGAGCCAGAAAGCTCAACGGCGCTGGGCTTCGGCTTCCGCTGCGGCTTCCTTGGCCTGTTGCACATGGAAATCATTCAGGAACGTCTGGAACGTGAATACGATCTCGACCTGATTACCACCGCGCCAACTGTAGTCTACGAAGTCGAAACCACCACTGGCGAAACGATCTATGTTGATAGCCCATCTAAGCTGCCAGCACTGAATAACATCGCCGAACTACGTGAGCCGATTGCAGAATGTCATATGCTGATGCCTCAGGAATACCTGGGCAGCGTAATCACTCTGTGTATCGAAAAACGTGGCGTGCAAACCAACATGGTTTACCACGGTAATCAGGTTGCGCTGACCTATGAAATTCCGATGGCTGAAGTGGTCCTCGACTTCTTCGATCGTCTGAAATCGACATCTCGTGGTTATGCGTCTCTGGACTATAACTTCAAACGCTTCCAGGCTTCTGACATGGTGCGTGTTGATGTTCTGATCAACGGCGATCGTGTTGATGCCCTCGCATTGATTACTCACCGTGGCAATTCACAGTTCCGTGGTCGCCAACTGGTCGAGAAGATGCAAGAGCTGATCCCGCGTCAGCAATTTGATATTGCGATTCAGGCGGCTATCGGCGCACACATTATTGCGCGTTCTACCGTTAAACAATTGCGTAAAAACGTTCTGGCAAAATGCTACGGCGGTGACGTAAGCCGTAAGAAAAAGCTGTTGCAGAAACAGAAGGACGGTAAGAAGCGTATGAAGCAAGTCGGTAACGTCGAACTGCCTCAGGAAGCGTTCCTCGCCATTCTGCATGTCGGCAAAGACAGCAAATAAATTAAGGAGTTGGCATGGCGAATATGTTTGCGCTAATCCTCGTGATAGCGACGCTGGTGACGGGTATTTTATGGTGCATTGATAAATTTATCTTTGCGCCAAAACGTCGGGAAAAACAGGCGGCAGCGCAAGCTGCCACGGGTGATGCGCTTGATGGCAAAACGCTCAAAAAAGTCGGACCGAAACCAGGTTGGTTAGAAACGGGGGCATCCGTATTTCCGGTGCTCGCGATAGTTCTGATTGTGCGTTCATTTATTTATGAACCCTTTCAGATACCTTCCGGCTCCATGATGCCAACGCTTTTAATCGGCGATTTTATTCTGGTAGAGAAATTTGCCTACGGCATAAAAGACCCTATTTACCAGAATACGCTCATTGAAACCGGCCATCCAAAACGCGGCGATATTGTGGTGTTCAAATATCCACAAGATCCGCGTCTTGATTACATCAAGCGTGCAGTCGGTTTACCGGGCGATCGTGTGAGTTACGATCCTGTGGCAAAAGAAGTCACTGTTCAGCCAAATTGCAGTTCAGGCCAGGCCTGTGACAACGCATTGCCAATCACTTACAGCAATGTAGAACCCAGCGATTTTGTGCAGACATTTGCACGTCGTAACGGCAGTGAAGCAAACTCTGGTTTCTTCCAGTTGCCACAGAACCAAACCAAAGAAAATGGTATCCGTCTTTCCGAGCGCAAAGAAACTTTGGGCGATGTGACTCACAATATTCTGACCGTGCCAATTGCGCAGGATCAGCTGGGTATGTACTACCAGCAACCGGGCCAACAACTGGCGACCTGGATTGTTCCACCGGGCCATTATTTCATGATGGGTGATAACCGCGATAACAGCGCTGATAGCCGTTATTGGGGCTTTGTTCCCGAGGCAAATCTGGTCGGTAAAGCTACCGCAATCTGGATGAGTTTCGAGAAACAAGAAGGTGAATGGCCAACGGGTGTTCGTTTAAGTCGTATTGGCGGAATTCATTGATCAATTAAATCCATTCAGATAACGACTTTCCACGTCGTTATCTATAGAATATCCCCCCGTATTAAGGTTGGCTCCTCTCTGAGGAGCCACGGCAAACGAAACAGCGTTGGTTCTCTTTTTCAGGTCTGTTCCGTGTGCTGAATAATTGACGCATTCATTAATTGGTATCGCATGAACCCCATCGTAATTAATAGGCTGCAACGTAAGCTGGGCTACACTTTTGTACATCAGGATCTGTTGCAGCAGGCATTAACGCATCGCAGTGCCAGCAGCAAACACAATGAGCGTCTGGAATTTCTGGGTGACTCCATTCTTAGCTATGTTATTGCAAACGCGCTTTACCATCGTTTTCCACGCGTAGACGAAGGTGATATGAGCCGTATGCGTGCGACGCTGGTGCGTGGCAATACGTTGGCAGAAATTGCCCGCGAATTTGAGTTAGGTGAATGTCTGCGTCTTGGGCCGGGTGAATTAAAAAGTGGTGGATTCCGCCGCGAATCCATTCTGGCCGATACCGTAGAAGCCTTAATTGGTGGCGTTTTCCTCGACAGCGACATCCAGAATGTTGAGCGTTTAATTCTTTCCTGGTATCAATCTCGTCTGGATGAAATTAGCCCAGGCGATAAGCAAAAAGACCCTAAGACGCGTCTGCAAGAGTATTTGCAGGGTCGCCACTTGCCACTGCCATCTTATTTGGTGGTGCAGGTTCGTGGTGAAGCGCACGATCAGGAATTTACCATTCACTGTCAGGTGAGTGGCCTGCCTGAGCCGGTGATTGGCACCGGTTCAAGCCGCCGGAAGGCGGAACAGGCTGCAGCTGAGCAGGCGCTTATCAAGCTGGAGCTGGAATAATGAGCGAAGAACAAACCTTTTGCGGATTCGTGGCCATCGTTGGTCGCCCTAATGTCGGCAAATCCACGCTGCTAAACCAGTTGCTTGGGCAAAAAATTTCTATCACTTCCCGTAAAGCGCAGACCACTCGTCACCGCATTATGGGTATCCATACCGAAGGCCCGTATCAGGCGATTTACGTCGATACCCCAGGGCTGCATATGGAAGAAAAGCGCGCTATCAACCGCCTGATGAATAAAGCTGCGAGCAGCTCCATCGGTGATGTTGAGCTGGTTATTTTCGTCGTTGAAGGGACCAAGTGGACCGCAGACGATGAAATGGTGCTTAACAAACTGCGTGACGCGCGAGCGCCGGTGATTCTGGCAGTGAACAAAGTCGATAACGTGCAAGATAAAGGCATTCTGTTGCCGCATCTGCAATTCCTCGGTAGCCAGATGAACTTCCTCGACATCGTGCCTATTTCTGCGGAAAACGGCATGAACGTAGATACGATTGCGAGCATCGTTCGCAAACGTCTGCCAGAAGCGACTCATCACTTCCCGGAAGAGTACGTTACAGACCGTTCACAGCGTTTCATGGCCTCTGAAATCATCCGTGAAAAACTGATGCGTTTCCTTGGCGCGGAATTGCCATATTCCGTTACCGTTGAAATTGAACAGTTTGTCTCGAATGCCCGCGGCGGGTACGACATTAATGGTTTGATTCTGGTTGAACGTGAAGGCCAGAAGAAAATGGTTATTGGCAACAAAGGCGCCAAAATCAAAACCATCGGTATCGAAGCGCGTAAAGACATGGAAGAGATGTTTGAAGCCAAAATTCACCTTGAGCTGTGGGTGAAAGTGAAATCCGGTTGGGCAGATGACGAACGCGCACTGCGTAGTCTGGGTTATACCGACGATCTGAAGTAATAATATGGAAGGCTGGCAACGGGCTTTTGTCCTGCATAGTCGCCCCTGGAGCGAAACCAGCCTTCTGCTTGACCTCTTTTCAGAAGAGTCAGGGCGTGTTCGTTTAATTGCGAAAGGCGCTCGTTCTCGCCGTTCAAACCTCAAAGGGACACTCCAACCCTTTACTCCCTTGCTGGTTCGCTGGGGTGGACGTGGTGAAGTTAAAACACTGCGTAGCGCCGAAGCTGTCTCGCTGGCACTTCCTCTGAGCGGTATTACGCTTTACAGCGGCCTGTACGTGAATGAACTGGTTTCACGCGTGCTTGAAGATGAAACCCGTTTCTCTGAATTATTCTTCGATTACCTCCATTGTATTCAGGCTTTAGCCGGAACCAGCGGTTCTCCTGAACCGGCATTGCGTCGTTTTGAGTTGGCGCTGCTCGGACATCTGGGTTACGGCGTAGATTTCCTGCATTGTGCCGGTAGCGGCGAAGAAGTCAGCGATACCATGACTTATCGCTATCGTGAAGAGAAAGGCTTTATCGCAAGCCTTGTGGTGGATAACCGCACCTTCACTGGCCACGAATTAAAGGCGCTTGCTAACCGCGAGTTTCCAGATTTAGCCAGTTTGCGCGCTGCCAAACGTTTTACTCGCATAGCGTTAAAACCCTATCTGGGAGGAAAACCCCTCAAAAGCCGCGAATTGTTCCGCCAGTTTGTGCCCAAAAAACCACCACTCAAATCACCTCAAGACCCGCAATAACGCCTGGGCGTAGCCATGCTTTCCTTCTCAGGTGTAAACTGCCGGAACTCAAACCGTTCTGACCCCGAGGAAAGGCATGTCTGAATTACTGTTAGGCGTCAACATCGATCACATCGCAACTTTGCGTAACGCGCGTGGCACGGCATATCCTGATCCTGTCCAGGCCGCATTCATTTGCGAGCAAGCAGGCGCAGACGGTATTACTGTTCACCTGCGTGAAGATCGCCGTCATATCACCGATCGCGATGTCCGCATTCTGCGACAGACCCTCGACACGCGTATGAACCTCGAAATGGCAGTTACCGAGGAGATGATTGGTATTGCCTGCGAAACTAAACCTCATTTCTGCTGCCTGGTGCCGGAAAAACGCCAGGAAGTCACTACCGAAGGCGGGCTGGATGTCGCCGGTCAACTGGATAAAATGCGCGACGCCTGCAAACGCCTCGCGGATGCTGGAATTCTGGTTTCTCTGTTTATTGATGCTGACCACGCGCAAATTGATGCTGCTGTGGCCGTTGGCGCGCCCTATATCGAAATTCATACCGGCTGCTATGCGGATGCGCAAGACGAAGTGACCCAGGCCAAAGAACTGGCTCGTATTGCAGAAGCAGCAACTTACGCAGCTGGAAAAGGGCTGAAAGTGAATGCCGGACACGGTCTGACTTACCACAATGTAAAAGCCATTGCTCGCCTGCCAGAAATGCACGAGCTGAATATCGGCCATGCGATTATTGGCCGTGCAGTAATGAGTGGTTTGAAAGAAGCGGTGGCAGAAATGAAACGCCTGATGCAGGAAGCGCGTAGCTAATGGCGATTCTTGGCCTCGGCACAGACATTGTTGAGATAGCGCGCATTGAAGGCGTTATTTCACGCTCGGGCGACCGTCTGGCGAAGCGTGTGCTGAGTGCCAATGAATGGCTGCAATACCAGGCGCACCAGCAACCGGTGCGCTTTTTGGCAAAACGTTTTGCGGTGAAAGAAGCGGCGGCAAAAGCGTTCGGCACCGGTATTCGCAATGGCCTGGCGTTTAATCAGTTTGAAGTGTTTAACGACCCGTTAGGTAAACCGCAACTGCGATTCTGGGAAGAGGCAGAACGACTGGCAGAAAGAATGGGTGTGCGCTCAGTGCACGTTACGCTTGCCGATGAACGGCACTATGCGTGTGCAACGGTGATCATAGAAAACTAGAGTTTGTCGGCGTGATGCAACTGAACAAACTTGTCCCAAAGCTGCTCTTCATTCTCGATATGCGCGGGATCGCTGATGATGGTATTCGGGATCGGGCACACTTTCTGGCAAGTCGGTGTTTCGTAATGACCAACACACTCAGTGCAGCGATCGGTGTTGATCTCATAAATGCTATCCCCCATGGAAATGGCCTCGTTCGGGCACTCCGGTTCGCACATATCGCAGTTGATACATTTTTTAGTGATAAGTAGCGCCATGGGAAAATCTCGATAACAACAGAAACAGGGCGGGCATTATACGCCCAATCCTCGATCAAACCAGTTTTTTTACCAGCGCTTCACTATGACGAATGCGTTCTGGTGCGTGTTCCAGATCCCGTTGAACCAGCGCCATAAACAGCAAATCGGTTAGCATCATCTGTGCGCTGGTGGATGAGATAGCCGCGCTACGCGTCGCCTGTTCTTCAGCGATGGTATACAAGCAAAGAGAGGCTCGTTGCTGCAACGCATTTGGCGTGAAGCCGGTAATGGCGAGGATTTTTGCACCTGCACGCAGAGTTTCATCCGCGGCGAGATTTATCTCACGCCGTTCACCAGAATAGGAAATAGCCAACAATACGTCGTCGGTACTTGAAGCTTGGGCGGTCGCCAGCAGCGCGTGCATATCTTGTTCTGCGACCGCATTAATGCCAATTTTCATCAGCTTCCAGGCAAAATTCTTGGCGACCAGACCGGATGCGCCTATCCCCACCAACAAGACACGCCGCGCATTACGCAACATATTCACACTGGCAAGCAGCTTTTCTTCGCTATTGATATCAAGCGTGGCATGCATCGCCGCCATATTGTCTTTAATCAGCTTTTCACCGACCAGACGCAGCGGATCATCACCAAGAATCAAATTATGAACCGGTACAGATTGTGGATCCTGGCCGCTTGCCAACGCTTCGCTGATGGCGAGTTTGAGGGCAGGGAAGCCCTTAAAGCCCAGTTTTTGTGAAAACTTCACCACACTTGATTGGCTTACACCAGCTTCAGCCGCAAGCTGTTGCGAGCTTAAATGACGGGCATGATCGGGTTTTTCCAGCAGAAAGTCGGCCAGTTTACGGTCACTCTGTGCCAGTGTTGAGTAGCGGCTTCGGATTCGCAGTAAACAATTCATTTCCTCTCCAGTGTGCCGGGTCAAATACCTGAGCGGCCCAATAATAACGTAAATTCACTCGCCTGAATTAATTGTATATTCCATTATTATGAAACCTGAAGGAATTAATTATTCAAAGGTGGCGGAAAAGTCCGGTTCACAGGTTCGCGAAAGCCAATACTCGCAATCTTTGCTGTCCGTTACCGGAAAAGTGATGGTCTATCTGTTAGGCTTTCTGATAGCGGTAATCGCTAGTTTGATATTTACGTGATAACGATCCAGAGGAGTAACGTTTGGCAACTCAGAGTGAGCGTCGGGTAGTCTTTTTCGATTTAGATGGCACGCTGCATCAGCAGGATATGTTCGGCAGCTTTTTGCGCTATCTGTTGCGCCATCTGCCCCTCAATCTGTTACTTGTCATTCCGCTTTTGCCGGTGATAGGGGGGGCATTGCTGATTAAAGGACGCGCCGCTCGTTGGCCGATGAGCCTGTTATTGTGGGGAGCAACCTTTGGTCATAGCGAAACACGCCTCAAACAGCTGGAAACGAACTTCGTTGCCTGGTTCCGTGGGCGTGTCACTGCCTTCCCGATAGTCCAGCAGCGTCTGACGGATTACCTGACCAGTTCAGATGCTGATGTCTGGTTAATCACGGGTTCACCGCAACCGCTTGTTCAGCAAGTTTATTTCGACACGCCGTGGCTACCGAAAGTTAAGCTAATTGCCAGCCAGATTGAACGCTCGCATGGAGGGTGGGTGCTTACATTGCGCTGTCTTGGGCATGAGAAAGTGGCGCAGCTGGAACAAAAAATTGGCACACCGCTACAGCTTTATAGTGGTTATAGCGACAGCAACCAGGATAACCCGCTGCTCTATTTTTGCCAGCATCGCTGGCGCGTCACACCGCTTGGCCAGTTGCAGCAGTTGGAATAATATCCTTCATACTTCAAGTTATAGGTGCGTTGAGTGTGTATAATGCGCGCCCGAATATAGCCGTGCCCGGAGAATCCCGTGTCAGAAAGTGAATTTACCCATGAATACTGGATGCGTCATGCGTTAGTACTCGCTCGTCGCGCATGGGATGAAGGTGAGGTTCCGGTCGGGGCGGTGCTGGTTCATCACAACCAGGTGATTGGCGAGGGCTGGAATCGCCCGATTGGCCGACACGATCCCACGGCTCATGCCGAAATCATGGCGCTGCGCCAGGGTGGGGTCGTTTTGCAAAACTACCGTCTACTGGACACCACGCTTTATGTCACCCTCGAGCCATGCGTCATGTGTGCTGGAGCCATGGTTCACGGGCGTATAGGCAACCTGGTATTTGGTGCGCGTGATGCCAAAACGGGTGCGATTGGTTCTTTGATGGACGTGCTCAGACACCCTGGCATGAACCACCAGGTTACTGTGACTGAGGGTGTGCTGGCAGAAGAGTGTTCGGCAATGCTGAGCGATTTCTTTCGAGCGCGTCGTCTTGAGAAAAAGGCCCTAAAGGAAAAGGCCCGAAGCGCGGAGTAGCCAGCTCTCCAGGCGCGACGACAGGATACGCTTGCGCGTATTTTTCTTCCTGCGCTTCCAGTCTCTCTTTTTCAAGTAAATACCCTGCCAGGCTTATGTGGTACTTACGGATATTTTCGACGTACGCATACGCCTCATGGCCACGGGCATAACCATAAGTTGTTTTGCTGTAATACTGTTTCTGGCTCAATAGAGGCAGACGAATTTTAACATCCGCCCAGCTATCCGGATTACCTTTTTGCTTCGCTGTTAGTTGGCGTGCATCCAGCATGTGGGCATACCCCATGTTGTACGCTGTCAGCGCAAACCAAATCCGCTCTTCTTCCGGCACGCTCTCAGGCACTTTCGCCATCATATCTTTCAGATACTGGCTTCCACCTGCAATGCTTTGCTCTGGATCCAGTCGGTCCGTCACACCGAGACTTTGTGCCGTGTTTTTAGTCAGCATCATCAACCCGCGCACGCCGGTTGGCGACGTAGCCTGGTTGTCCCAGTGTGATTCCTGATACGAAATTGCCGCCAGTAAACGCCAGTCTATTTCAGTGGCATATTTTTCGAATAATGGCTGAAGCTCAGGCAACACGGAATCCACGGCTTTGAGGAACGTGCGGGTATCGACGTAATCAAAATCCCCAACGTGGCCAAGATATTTCTCTTCCAGGCGAGCAAAAGTCCCGTCGCTGTTCAATTTGTTATAAAAATCGAGAAGGGCCGCAGAAAGGCTATCATCGCCATCCAGCGCGCTAAACCATGTCACGGGCTGCTCGTCAGTCACATCCAGAGCGACGGCAAGTTGCGGATGAACGCGCTGGAAAGTGCTTATCGCGACGGAATCTGCAATCGTAAAAGCGATCTTCCCGTCTACAACTTGTTGCAACAGTTCAGTGCTGCTGTGCCTCTCGTCGATACGCCAGCTCAAATCTGGGTACTTCTCTTCTTTAAGCTTTTTCAATGCATTAAGCGAGGTCACGCCTGGCGAAAGCACCAACTGGTTCTCTTTAACGCCAGCCAATGTTTTAGGTCGCGGGCTACCCATGCGATAAACCATCTGCTGCGAAACGGAATAGTAGGCTGGTCCCGCCTGGTAATGCTGGCTGCGTTGAGTGTTGTAGACCAGGCCTGCTGCAATCACATCGGCTTTGTCATTATCAATGTCATCAAACAGCTCTTGAATATTTGGACGAACGGTCACTTCCAGTTTCACGCCAAGGTAACGGGCAAATTGTTCGGCCATCTCGTAATCGAGGCCAATTTCTTTTCCCTGATACTGGGCATAAGTCAAAGGTGATTGAATGGTACTGACGCGCAAAACCCCCCGCGCCTGAATGGCGGCGATACGGTTTTCGGCTTGTCCGAACCAGGGAATGGAGGGCCATAGCGCCACTGCCAGCAACACGGTTACGGCACCGATAAGCAGATAATTAATCTTAAATCTTTTCAAATAGTTAATCTGCAACGAGGCGTAGAGTTTTCGCTAACAACAGGCTTCAAAAGTGGAGGTGCTCCCAAAAGGTGTGGCGCATTTTGCTTAACAAAACGCCACTGTGCAACATATTCAACATTTCTGGTTAAATTTCCATCAGTGAAAACTAATGCGTTTATTTATACGCAAACGGTTTCGTCATGGCGGCGGATTCTCTATAATGGCGCCCGTTTTCCCCTTGCGCCCACTGAAGCGTCCCCCTGGCGTTTCGAAGACGAGAGATCTTTGATGATGGAAATTCTGCGTGGTTCGCCCGCTTTATCGGCATTTCGTATTAACAAATTACTGGCCCGCTTTAATGACGCCAACCTTCCGGTCAGCGACATTTATGCCGAGTATATTCACTTTGCCGATCTCGAGGCGCCGCTAACGGCTGAAGAGCACGCCCGCCTGCAACGGTTGTTGAAATATGGTCCAACCCTTGCCGACCACGCCCCGACTGGCAACCTGATTCTGGTTACGCCACGTCCTGGTACCATCTCACCCTGGTCCTCCAAAGCCACCGACATTGCCCGTAACTGCGATCTCGCCAAAGTTAAGCGCCTTGAACGCGGCGTGGCGTATTACATCACTGCCAGCACATTGACCGATGCACAGCGCCAGGAAGTTGCTGCGTTGCTGCACGACCGCATGATGGAAAGCGTGTTTGGTGCGCTGGACGATGCACAGCAACTGTTCTCTCATCACACGCCTGCCCCGGTGCAAAGCGTTGACCTGTTAACGCAGGGCCGCGAAGCGCTGGTAGAAGCCAACATCCGTTTAGGGCTGGCTTTGGCAGAAGATGAAATCGACTACTTGCAGGATGCGTTCACTAAACTGGGTCGCAACCCGAATGACATCGAGCTGTATATGTTCGCGCAGGCTAACTCCGAACATTGCCGCCACAAGATTTTTAACGCCGACTGGATTATTGACGGCGTGGAACAGCCTAAATCACTGTTCAAAATGATTAAAAACACCTTTGAGAAAACGCCTGACTACGTGTTATCGGCATATAAAGATAACGCTGCAGTCATGGAAGGCTCGCAGGTAGGGCGCTTCTTTGCCGACCACGAAGCGGGACGTTACGACTATCACCAGGAAGACGCACATATCCTGATGAAAGTTGAAACTCACAACCACCCAACCGCGATTTCCCCTTGGCCGGGTGCGGCGACCGGTTCAGGCGGCGAAATCCGTGATGAAGGCGCAACAGGCCGTGGCGCAAAACCGAAAGCGGGCCTGGTGGGTTTCTCGGTTTCTAACTTACGTATTCCGGGCTTTGAACAGCCATGGGAAGAAGATTTCGGCAAGCCCGATCGCATTGTGACCGCGCTGGATATCATGACCGACGGCCCTCTGGGCGGTGCGGCATTTAACAACGAATTTGGTCGTCCGGCGCTGACGGGATACTTCCGTACCTACGAAGAGCAAGTTAACAGCCACAACGGCGTCGAACTGCGCGGCTACCACAAGCCAATCATGCTGGCGGGCGGTATCGGCAACATTCGCGCCGATCATGTGCAGAAAGGCGAAATCACCGTGGGCGCGAAACTTATCGTCCTCGGTGGCCCATCCATGAACATTGGCCTGGGCGGCGGTGCAGCTTCTTCTATGGCTTCAGGCCAGTCTGATGCGGATCTGGATTTTGCTTCCGTACAGCGTGATAACCCAGAAATGGAACGCCGTTGCCAGGAAGTCATCGACCGCTGCTGGGAACTGGGCGATGCCAACCCAATCCTGTTTATTCACGATGTAGGCGCGGGTGGCCTTTCCAACGCCATGCCTGAGTTGGTGAGTGACGGCGGCCGTGGTGGTCGTTTTGAACTGCGCGATATCCTGAACGATGAGCCGGGCATGAGCCCGTTGGAAGTGTGGTGTAACGAATCCCAGGAACGTTATGTTCTGGCCGTTGCCCCAGACCAGTTGCCGCTGTTTGACGAACTGTGCCGCCGTGAACGAGCGCCATATGCCGTGATTGGTGAAGCGACGGAAGAAAAACATCTGACGCTTAACGATAGCCATTTCGACAACCAGCCAATTGATATGCCGCTGGATGTGTTGCTCGGCAAAACGCCGAAAATGGAACGTAACGTTGAAACGCTGAAAGCAAAAGGTGACGCGCTGGATTGCCGTAACATCACGATTGCTGATGCGGTCAACCGTGTGCTGCATTTACCAACGGTTGCGGAAAAAACGTTCCTCGTGACCATCGGCGACCGCTCAGTCACCGGCATGGTCGCGCGTGATCAAATGGTTGGCCCGTGGCAGATCCCGGTGGCTAACTGTGCGGTCACGACCGCAAGTCTGGATAGCTATTACGGCGAAGCGATGTCTCTGGGCGAACGTGCGCCGGTTGCGTTGCTGGACTTCGCGGCATCAGGTCGCCTGGCGGTCGGTGAAGCGTTGACCAACATTGCGGCTACGCAAATTGGTGAACTCAACCGTATTAAACTCTCGGCAAACTGGATGTCCGCAGCCGGTCATCCGGGTGAGGACGCTGGCCTGTACGAAGCGGTGAAAGCCGTGGGCGAAGAACTTTGCCCGACGCTTGGCCTGACAATTCCAGTCGGCAAAGACTCTATGTCGATGAAAACCCGCTGGCAGGAAGGCACCGAGCAACGCGAGATGACCTCTCCGCTGTCGCTGGTGATCACCGCATTTGCCCGTGTTGAAGATGTACGCCGCACCGTAACGCCACAGCTGAAAACCGAAGATAACGCCCTGTTGCTGATTGATTTGGGCGCGGGCCACAACGCGCTGGGCGCTACTGCGCTTTCTCAGGTTTACCGCCAGCTTGGCGACAAACCTGCTGACGTTCGCAGTGCCGAACAACTCAAAGGCTTCTTCAACGCCATTCAGGCGCTGGTGGCCGAGCAAAAACTGCTGGCTTACCACGACCGTTCTGATGGTGGTCTGTTGGTCACGCTGGCGGAGATGGCATTTGCCGGCCACTGTGGCGTGGAAGCGGATATTGCCGCACTTGGCAAAGACCATCTGGCTGCACTCTTTAATGAAGAGTTAGGTGCAGTAATCCAGGTGAAAGCAGCCGATCGTGCCGCCGTTGAGAAAACGTTGGCAGACCACGGTCTTGCGGAATGCGTTCACTTCCTCGGTAAAGCCGTGGCGGGGGACCGTTTCACACTGACTGCCGATGGTCATACGGTATTTAGCGAAAGCCGCACCACGCTTCGCATGTGGTGGGCAGAAACCACCTGGCAGATGCAGCGTCTGCGCGATAACCCGGAATGTGCCGATCAAGAACATGAAGCGAAAGCCAATGACAACGATCCTGGCCTGAACGTTAAACTGAGCTTCGATATTAAAGAAGATATCGCCGCACCGTTTATCGTCAAAGGCGCGCGTCCGAAAGTGGCTGTATTGCGCGAGCAGGGCGTTAACTCCCACGTTGAAATGGCGGCCGCCTTCCACCGTGCGGGCTTTGATGCCATTGACGTGCACATGAGTGATTTACTGGCAGGCCGTCGTGGTCTGGAAGATTTCCAGGCGCTGGTGGCGTGTGGCGGCTTCTCTTACGGCGACGTACTGGGTGCTGGAGAAGGTTGGGCGAAATCCATTCTGTTTAACTCTCGCGTGCGTGATGAGTTCGAAACCTTCTTCCATCGTCCACAAACTCTGGCGTTGGGCGTGTGTAACGGTTGCCAGATGATGTCGAACCTGCGCGAACTGATTCCTGGAAGCGACCTGTGGCCGCGCTTTGTGCGTAACCATTCAGACCGCTTTGAAGCGCGCTTCAGTCTGGTAGAAGTCACCTCCAGCCCGTCTTTACTGCTGCAAGGCATGGTCGGCTCCCACATGCCAATCGCGGTTTCTCACGGCGAAGGGCACGTTGAAGTGCGTGATGCGGCGCATCTGGCAGCGCTGGAAAGCAAAGGGCTGGTGGCACTACGCTTTATCGACAACTTCGGCAAAGTTACGCAAAACTACCCGGCGAACCCGAACGGTTCCCCGAACGGTATTACTGCGGTGACCAACGAAAGCGGGCGCGTGACCATTATGATGCCGCACCCTGAGCGTGTGTTCCGTACTGTAAGTAACTCCTGGCACCCGGAAGAGTGGGGCGAAGATAGCCCATGGATGCGCATTTTCCGTAATGCGCGTAAGCAACTCGGTTAAGTTGTTGTGGAATCCCTGCCTCGGCAGGGATTTTTTTTGTCACCCTATCCCGACAATGGCTCTCTTGGTGTGTCTCTAATTTGCGACACTTAACATATTGATTTTAATTGATATGTAAAATATGAAATTTAAGTGTTGCTAAATAGCGACGTTACGGTTGAAAAACAATCAGCTTGCAGTGTGAGTGATTAAACAAATAAACATAATAGAAACATTGGCATGTATTATTTGTAGCAAACATGGCACATAGTATGCATAATACTGCGCAGTGGCTCATTCACCCTCCTATGTCAGCCCCCGCAAGGGTTGTGCTACATAAAACTTAGAATGACGCACTCCAGGTGCCTGCCGTCCACCTTTTGATTATTGTCAGTCTTGTACTGCTTTATCATGCTCCGGGCGAAACGTTGAGTAAGGCACCGCCTGATTCCAGAACAAAGGCAGAGAATATTCTCTGCCTTTGTTGTTTCTGAACTTTCAACTCCCGCCAATCCCCGTTAGCATCGAATCATTCAGGTAGACAATGAGATGAAGCTATTGAACCAGTGGCACTTTTTCCCTCGCTCCCTACGTCAGCTCGTCATGATGGCCTTTTTGCTGGTTCTGGTTCCCTTGCTGGTGCTGGCGTGGCAAGCCTGGCAAAGCCTGAATGCGCTGAGCGACCAGGCCGCCGTCACCAATCGCACAACGCTTGTGGATGCGCGTCGCAGTGAAGCGATGACCAACGTGGCGCTGGAAATGGAACGTAGCTATCGACAGTACTGTGTGCTGGACGATACCACTCTCGCTAAGGTTTATGAGGGGCAGCGCAAACGTTACGCCCAGATGCTCGAGGCCCACGCAGGCGTCCTGCCGGACAACCATCTTTATCAAACATTGCGCCAGTCGCTAAACGAGCTCGCTGAAATTCAATGCAAAAACAGTGGGCCAGATTCCGCTGCCGCGGCACACCTTGAAACCTTCGCCACGGCTAATGCTGAAATGGTGCAAGCGACACGCGCGGTGGTGTTCTCTCGTGGGCAGCAACTCCAGCAAGAAATCGCCGAACGCGGACAGTTCTTCGGCTGGCAGGCGCTGGTGCTGTTTTTGTTAAGCGTCGCGCTGGTGATTATCTTCACGCGCATGATTATCGGCCCAGTTAAAGGCATTGAACGGATGATCAATTTACTGGGCGAAGGTCATTCATTGGGCAACGCGGTGTTGTTTAAAGGGCCGCGCGAACTGCGCTCGGTGGGGCAGCGAATTGTCTGGTTAAGCGAACGTCTGTCCTGGCTTGAATCTCAGCGCCATGAGTTTTTACGCCATATCTCACATGAGTTAAAAACTCCCCTCGCCAGTATGCGCGAAGGCACTGAACTGCTGGCAGACCAAGTTGTTGGGCCGTTAACCAACGACCAAAAAGAGGTGGTCGAAATCCTCGATAACAGCAGTCGTCACCTGCAAAAATTGATTGAACAACTGCTGGATTACAACCGCAAACTGGCGGACGTTCCGGTCGAACTTGAGAAAGTTGAATTGGCACCGTTAGTGGATGTGATTATTGCCGCTCACAGTTTGCCAGCACGGGCTAAAATGATGCGTACCGTATGTGAATTTAGCCCGGAGCCTGTCCTCGCCGAACCCATGTTGCTCATGAGCGTACTGGATAATCTCTATTCCAATGCGGTGCACTATGGGTCTGAATCCGGTACCATTTATTTACGTAGCACGCAGGTGGGGAAAACTCTTCACATTGATGTCGGTAATACGGGTGATCCTATTCCGCCTGCGGAGCGAGAGATGATTTTTGAACCTTTTTATCAGGGAAGTCACCAGCGCAAAGGTGCGGTTAAAGGGAGTGGCCTGGGCCTGAGTATTGCCCAGGATTGTATCCGTCGCATGCATGGCGAATTGCATCTGATTGACGATGAAACGGCAGATGTCTGCTTCCGAATTGAGTTGCCTGTTTTTCCCGAGAACAAATAAAAAATGAAAGTGACTATTTTTCGCCCTTTGTCAGCATTGCTCCTGCCCTTATTGCTGGCGAGTTGTGTGCAAAACGCAGCGCCCAAAGACGTAAAACATCCGCCGGTGGCAGAAGAGCCGGAACAACAGCTGGCGGATTACCTATCGACAGATTGTGAAGATATCTGGCAAAACCAGAGCCACGACTCCATGAGCAACCCGCTGTACTGGCTGCGGGCGATGGACTGCGCCGAACGTTTAGCGCCTGCACAGGCGCGAGCGGAAGCACGTCGCTGGCCGTCCGATAGCTGGCGCGATACCTTCAAGCGAGGCATTTTGCTGGCGAATGCCAAAATCTCCCCCACCGAGCGCCGCCGTTATATGGTTAAGCTCGATACGATGACAGCTGAAGTCCCTTCGCAGGTGCGTTCATTGTTCCAGGTATGGCGTGATGGGCAGGCATCTTTGCTGGCGCTTTCAGACGAACGCACGCGCTACAGTAAATTGCAGCAATCCTCAGACAGCGAGCTGGACACGCTGCGCGAGCAGCAACAACGACTCAGAAGCCAGTTAAGTTTGACCACCCGAAAACTGGAAAACTTAACCGACATCGAGCGTCAGCTTTCCAGCCGTAAACCTGCCAGCACAGAATTGCCGGACAACACCAAACCCGCGCAGGAGGCGAAACCATGACGCAACGTAAACCCGCCAGATTACTGCTGGTCGATGACGATCCGGGCTTGCTGAAACTTCTCGGTATGCGCCTGACCAGCGAAGGTTACACCGTCTCGACTGCCGAAAGCGGTGCCGAAGGGTTGCGTCTGCTTGGTCGTGAAAAAATCGACCTGGTGATCAGTGATTTGCGGATGGACGAAATGGACGGTATGGCGCTGTTCGCTGAAATCCAGAAAGTGTATCCGGGCATGCCGGTGATCATTTTGACCGCTCACGGCTCGATACCTGACGCCGTCGCGGCAACGCAACAGGGCGTGTTTAGCTTCCTGACTAAGCCTGTCGATAAAGACGCGCTTTATAAAGCCATTGACGATGCGCTGGTGCACTCGGTCATCGCCGGGGACGACATGTGGCGCGATACCATCGTCACACGAAGCCCCGTTATGCTGCGTTTGCTGGAGCAGGCGCGGATGGTCGCGCAGTCGGACGTCAGTGTGTTGATTAACGGGCAAAGTGGCACCGGCAAAGAGATTCTGGCGCAGGCCATTCATAACGCCAGCCCACGCAGCAAAAAAGCATTTATCGCCATTAACTGCGGCGCGCTGCCGGAACAGCTACTGGAATCCGAGCTTTTTGGTCATGCCCGCGGTGCGTTTACTGGCGCGGTCAGCAGCAGGGAAGGGTTATTCCAGGCCGCAGAAGGCGGAACGTTATTCCTCGATGAAATTGGCGACATGCCGATTCCTTTGCAGGTCAAATTGTTACGTGTTTTGCAGGAGCGTAAAGTGCGCCCGTTGGGCAGCAACCGCGACCTGGATATCGACGTGCGTATTCTCTCGGCTACTCACCGTGATTTACCTAAAGCGATGGAGCGCGGCGAGTTTCGTGAAGACTTATTTTACCGCCTCAACGTGGTGAGCCTGAAAATTCCTGCGTTGCAAGAGCGTGCAGAAGATGTGCCGTTGCTGGCAAACCATTTGTTACGCCAGTCCGCCGACAGGCATAAGCCGTTTGTGCGCAGCTTCTCAACCGATGCCATGAAGCGGCTGATGGCGGCAAGCTGGCCGGGCAACGTGCGCCAGTTGGTCAACGTGATTGAACAATGTGTAGCGTTGACGTCCGCTCCGGTTATCAGCGATGCGCTGGTGCATCAGGCGCTGGAAGGTGAGAACACCGCGCTGCCGACGTTTGTCGAGGCGCGTAATCAGTTTGAGCTGAATTACCTGCGCAAACTGTTGCAAATGACCAAAGGAAATGTGACTCAGGCGGCGCGTGTTGCGGGACGTAACCGTACTGAATTCTACAAATTACTCTCACGGCATGAGCTCGATGCCAATGACTTTAAAGAGTAGTCTGTGGTAAGTTTGGGCTATCGATGAAGTGCGGGATGACAGAGAAAACTATGAAAAAAATTGATGCGATTATTAAACCGTTCAAGCTGGATGACGTTCGCGAAGCGCTGGCAGAAGTTGGCATCACTGGCATGACGGTCACAGAAGTTAAAGGTTTTGGTCGTCAGAAAGGGCATACCGAACTGTACCGTGGCGCTGAGTACATGGTGGATTTCCTGCCGAAAGTGAAAATTGAAATTGTCGTCACCGACGATATCGTTGATACCTGCGTGGATACCATCATCCGCACCGCGCAAACAGGCAAAATCGGCGATGGTAAAATCTTTGTCTTCGATGTTGCTCGCGTGGTGCGTATCCGTACTGGCGAAGAAGACGACGCCGCGATTTAATTTTTACCCCTCACCCCGGCCCTCTCCCCAAAGGGGCTAGGGGGAAAGAAAATCCCCTCTCCTGTGGGAGAGGGCATGTTTTCGGCTGAAAAATTACATCACTTTATGCGGGCCAAAACACTCATAGTGAATTCGGCTCTGCTCAACGCCCAATTTCACTAGCTGCTCCGCCGCAAAACGCATAAAGCTCACCGGACCGCACAGATAAAACTGCATATCAGGCGCACTAATTCTGCTCTCAAAAGCGACTAAATCCATCAAACCTTCGCTATCAAACTTCGCCTGCGCGCGGCAGTTTTCACTCGGTTGGCGATACCACACGTGGCTTTCAAAACGTGGCAATTGCGCACCCAACAGAGTTACTTCATCGGCAAATGCGTGCACGTCGCTATGGTCTGCCGCGTGGAACCAGTTCACCTGGGCTGCATGCTGAGTTTTTGCCAGCGTATCCAACATTGCCAACATTGGCGTCTGGCCAACGCCTGCGGAAATCAGCGTAACCGGAGTTTGTGCGTTCACGTCCATAAAGAAATCACCGGCAGGCGCAGCCAGATGCACTTCATCACCGACTTGTGCGTGGTTATGCAACCAGCTTGAAACCTGGCCCAAATCTTCACGCTTCACTGCGATGCGATAGCTTTTGCCATCGGCTTTACGAGTCAGTGAATACTGGCGAATTTCCTGATGCGGGAAACCTTCTGGTTTCAACCACACACCGAGGTATTGGCCTGGCTGATAATCGGCAACGGATTTGCCATCGACAGGCTCAAACTCAAAGCTGGTAATCAGCGTGCTTTGCGGCTCTTTTGCCACAATACGGAACGCGCGAGTGCCCTCCCAACCGCCATTTTTCGCTGCATTGTCCTGATAGATTTCCGCTTCACGATTGATAAACACGCCCGCCAGCACACCATACGCTTTGCCCCAGGCATCCAGCACTTCCTGGCCCGGGCTGAACATTTCATCCAGCGTAGCCAAAAGATGGCCGCCGACAATATCGTACTGCTCAGGTTTGATCTGGAAGCTGGTGTGCTTCTGCGCAATTTTTTCTACCGCAGGCAATAGCACAGCCAGATTTTCAATATTGGTCGCGTACGCGCAAATAGCATTGAACAGCGCTTCACGCTGATCGCCGTTGCGCTGGTTGCTCATATTAAAGATTTCCTTCAGCTCAGGGTTATGGCTGAACATACGGTCGTAAAAATGTGCGGTAAGTTTTGGGCCGGTCGCGGCAAGCAGGGGAATGGTGGATTTCACAACAGCGATGGTTTGGGCATCAAGCATGGTATAGCTCCATTTTCTGACATTAAAATCTAATGATGTATTTTAAATGCATCTTATAAAACTCTTCGCCAAAAAAAAAGCACTACATTGTAAATGGATACTGACTGAGTCGATTCGGCTCACAGAACATGAAATTTCTGCAAGTTGATGATGAATTAATATCCGTTGAAATAAGCGATGACTTTTGCCTTCAAACCCTTGCAGGACGCCAAGCCAATCGTTTGCGTAAAAACCTATGTCAAGACCTATCACGCAACACTGTTTCGGTTTACACTGTTGCCCGTTGTATTTAAGGCGGCCAAAAAGCTGTTCAAATATTTACTGTTAGCTGAGTCTGGAGATGCGAATGTTAAAACGTGAAATGAACATTGCCGATTATGATGCCCAACTGTGGCAGGCTATGGAGCAAGAAAAAGTACGTCAGGAAGAGCACATTGAACTGATCGCCTCCGAAAACTACACCAGCCCGCGCGTGATGCAGGCTCAGGGTTCTCAGTTAACCAACAAATACGCAGAAGGCTACCCAGGCAAGCGTTACTACGGCGGCTGTGAATATGTCGACGTGGTTGAGCAACTGGCTATCGACCGTGCAAAAGAGCTGTTCGGCGCTGATTACGCTAACGTACAGCCGCACTCCGGTTCACAGGCTAACTTTGCGGTATACACCACTTTGCTGGAACCAGGCGATACCGTTCTGGGTATGAACCTGGCACACGGCGGCCACCTGACTCACGGCTCCCCGGTTAACTTCTCCGGCAAGCTGTACAACATCGTTCCTTACGGCATCGATGAAACAGGTCACATTGATTACGCAGATCTGGAAAAACAAGCCAAAGAACACAAACCGAAAATGATCATCGGTGGTTTCTCTGCTTATTCCGGCGTCGTTGACTGGGCAAAAATGCGTGAAATCGCTGACATGGTCGATGCGAAGCTGTTCGTCGATATGGCGCACGTTGCAGGCCTGATTGCGGCTGGCGTTTACCCGAACCCGGTTCCACATGCTCATGTTGTGACGACCACAACGCACAAAACGTTGGCAGGCCCACGCGGTGGTTTAATCCTCGCGAAAGGCGGCAGCGAAGAGCTGTACAAGAAACTGAACTCCGCGGTATTCCCAGGCGCGCAGGGCGGCCCACTGATGCACGTCATCGCGGGCAAAGCTGTGGCATTGAAAGAAGCCATGGAACCTGAGTTCAAAACTTACCAGCACCAGGTTGCCAAAAACGCGAAAGCGATGGTTGCCGTGTTCCTGGAACGTGGCTACAAAGTGGTTTCTGGCGGTACTGATAACCACCTGTTCTTGCTGGACCTGGTTGATAAAAACCTGACCGGTAAAGAAGCTGATGCAGCGCTGGGCCGTGCAAACATCACCGTGAACAAAAACAGCGTGCCAAACGATCCTAAGAGCCCGTTTGTGACTTCCGGTATCCGTATCGGTACGCCTGCTGTGACGCGCCGTGGCTTCACTGAAGCTGACGTCCGTGAACTGGCTGGCTGGATGTGTGATGTGTTGGATAGCATCAACGACGAAGCGGTTATCGAGCGCACTAAGCAGAAAGTTCTCGATATCTGCGCACGCTTACCGGTGTACGCATAATCTGTTGAAGACCCCGGCTCGCCGGGGTTTTTTTATGCCCAAATCACACCTGATTCAACGACTCTTCAGCGTACAAATAACCCACTCCCATCACCTGTTGCGGTCGACTCAACTGCCCGAAACTGATTTGTGTCGCATTTGCCTTGAGTGAATCGCCATGGTCAAACGGATTAAATCCAATTTGCTTGTCGATGGTCGCAAGCCAGCTTTCGCCAAACCCGCAGCTTCTGCCATAAAACAAAATCTGATTGATATTCAAAATATTGAGGAAGTTGTACAGGCTTAACCCAATGGCGTTAGCGGCGTTTTCTACCCAACGGCAAACGTATTCATTACCTTCATGCCAGGCGGTAATTAACTGTGTTGAAGTAATAGATTCCGGGTCGAGCTTTGGCGAAATGGGTTGTGATTTTAGCCAGATGCGCGCCTGCTTTTTTAACGCCGTCAACGAGGCCACAGTTTCCAGGCAGCCATAACGTCCGCAGTCACACGCCATGCCGTCGGGGTTCACAATCGTGTGGCCGATTTGCCCGCTGCCGTACAGGCTGCCGCGATAAATTTGCCCGTTAATCACAAATGAAGAACCGATACCGTAATCGACGTTTATCACACAGAAATCCTGGCGATTCGCCGGATTCTGCCATTTCTCTGCCAGCGCCAGCATCACGCAGTCGTTATCCACCCTGACGGTTACGCCGAGCTTTTCTTCCAGAAGATATTTGATTTCGACCGGTTCACGCCACGGCGCTTGCGGCATGGTTTGCGACACTCCCGTAACCGGATCGACTTGCCCGTGGATCCCGAGCGCCAGGTTAATTTTCTTTTTCGGCCAGCATTTACGTTGCGTGCGCCAGATATTCTCGATAGCCGCGAGTAGTGCCTGTGGCGTAGCAGCATTAACCTGAATCCGTTCAAACTCCCCCTGCGGTGAAAGCTGTGCATCGCACAGCTGGCTTTCAATGCTGGTGGGGGTGACATTCATGCAAAGAATGAAATCGCCATCGGGCGGGATTTGGTAACTGCCGCTGTTGATTCCACGGTTACTCAGATTTTCACTGGAATGGCTGAGCTTTCCGTCTACGACTAATTCATCAAGAATCTTGCTCACTGCGGGAATCGATAGCCCGGTGTACTGCGAAAACTGCGATTTACTGAGCCGCTTATGCTGCCACACCAGTTTCATCAACGTCTGGCGATTGAGTTGCCGCACGCGTTGGTTGTTCAGCCCTGAATCATACATTTCACTAAACTCCGTTAACTTTATTGTGTGAGCATTAAGCATTCTAAGGCGCAATGAGTTCTCTACACTGCAAACATAACGTATTTCACTGTTGTTTGTTTACTGGAGAAGCGAAATGTACGGAGCCGTTAACGTCTGGCAAGAGACGATTGCGTTACCCACATGGACGACCGGTGCAGAAGACCCGAATCCGATGTTCCTTGAAAGCCGTGTTTACCAGGGATCATCCGGTGCGGTTTATCCCTACGGCGTGATTGACACCCTGAGCGGTGTGCGCGAAATGCGTGATTACAATGCCGTCTGGATAGAAAATGATTTTATCCGCGTGATGCTGCTACCAGAACTGGGGGGGCGTATTCACCGCGCTTATGACAAAGTGATGGAGCGCGATTTCGTTTACTACAACGAAGTGGTGAAACCGGCGCTGGTGGGATTGGTCGGGCCGTGGATTTCCGGCGGTATCGAATTTAACTGGCCGCAACATCATCGCCCAACCACTTTTATGCCTGTCGATGTGACTTTCCAGAAGCATGGCAACGGCGCACAAACCGTCTGGTTGGGTGAAGTGGAGCCGATGCGCGGCTTGCAAGTCATGACCGGGTTTACGCTCTACCCGGAAAAAGCGCTGATTGAAATCACCGGCAAAGTATTCAACGGCAACGCCACGCCGCGCCATTTCCTGTGGTGGGCGAATCCGGCAGTCAAAGGCGGCGACGATCACCAAAGCGTATTCCCCCCTGATGTCACCGCGGTATTCGATCACGGCAAACGTGATGTTTCCGCCTTCCCGATCGCCCACGGCACCTACTACAAAGTCGACTATTCCGCAGGCGTGGATATCTCGCGCTACAAAAACATTCCTGTGCCAACGTCTTACATGGCGGATAAATCAGATTACGATTTTGTCGGCGCTTACCATCACGGCGAGCAGGGCGGTTTGCTGCATATTGCCGATCACCATGTTTCACCAGGCAAGAAACAATGGACGTGGGGAAACTGTGATTTCGGCCAGGCGTGGGATCGCAATCTGACGGATGAAAACGGCCCCTATATCGAGTTAATGACGGGGGTGTTCACCGATAACCAGCCGGATTTCACCTGGATTGCGCCTTACGAAGAAAAAATCTTCGTGCAGAATTTCCTGCCATACAGCCAATTGGGCACGCTGCAAAACGCCAACACTCAGGCGGCGATGAAACTTGAGCGCCATAACGGTGAACTGCACCTCGGAGTCTACGCCATCGCGCCGTTGCCAGACGTTACGTTAGACATTGAATCAGCGGGTAGAACGTTGTGGAAAACCCCACTTTCACTGCAACCCGCGCAGGCGTGGCAGGAAGCTATCAGCGACGGCTGGCCACAGCGCCTGACGCTGAATCTGCGTGATGCGCAGGGCAAACTTATTCTCAGCTACTGCGAACACGTTCCAGAAGATCTACCGCTGCCGCAGCCTGCCAGTGTTCCGGCAAAACCACAGGACATCACCCATTGCGACGAGCTGTATTTCATCGGCCAGCATCTGGAGCAATATCTGCACGCCAGCCGCTCGGCGTTTGATTATTACCAACGAGCGCTGGCGCTGGACCCGGAGGATTACCGTTGTAACGTGGCATTAGGCCAGCTCGAGCTGAACCGGGGAAACTGGGCGCTTGCCGAACAGTACGCCGACGCCGCGCTGAAACGCGCGCATCGTCTGAACAAAAACCCGCAAAACGGTGATGCCAGCATGTTGCGTGGGGCGGCAAAAGAGAGGCAGGACGACTGCGCCGGGGCGTTTGACGATTATTTTAAAGCGAGCTGGAGTGGCAATTGCCGTGATGCCGCATTTTACGCGCTTGCTCGCCTGGCGCTGCGCAAAGATGAAGCCGCGCAGGCGCTGGCATTTGTGAATCAAAGCCTGAAATTTAACGCCAGCAATCACCTGGCAATGGGGCTGAAAGCGCTGGCGTTTCATCAAACCGGCGCGTCACAAAAAGCACTGGGCTGGGTTGCGCAGCAGCTTGAAGAATACCCGCTCAGTTACGTTCTGCATTATGCCCGCTGGGTGATTACGCAAAGTGAAACTGACCGTGCTGAACTGCTGCGCGTGACCGGTAAACGCGGCGTGAATGCCAGTGTTCTCGCGGGTTGGCTGGTGAGTCTGGGCCATGAAACGCAGGCCCGGGAATTGCTGAGTGTGATGGATTCACAAGAAGCGATGCCGCTGTTGTGGCGTGCGGCACTGGAAACTGACCATGCACAGCAACATGCTTTTGTGCAGCAGGCGCAGGACAATTTTGCCCGCAAAGTTCGCTTCCCGAACACGCTGGACGAAGTGCAAATGCTGCAACGTTTGCCGCATGATGGCTTCGCGCAATATCTGCTGGGATGTTTCTGGTACAGCAAACGTCGCTATGACGACGCGGTGGCCTGCTGGCAATTCGCTGCTGAGCAGCTCCCGGAATTTGCTGCGGTTCAGCGGGTGTTGGGCATTCATGCCTGGAATAAAAAACACAATGCCGAACTGGCGGAACAGTATCTGCAACGCGCGGTTGCTCTGGAGCCGGATAACGCCCGCTTCCTGTTTGAACTGGATTACTTGCAAAAACTCACCGGTCGCTCTACCGAACAACGCCTGGCGCATCTTGCGGCTCGCCGCGACGTGGTCCTTAAACGTGACGATCTGACCGCAGAATTACTCAGCCTGTGGAATATCCATGGAGAAACAGATGCCGCAGCGCAAGTTTTAGCGCAGCGTAAATTTCACCCGTGGGAGGGCGGCGAAGGCAAAGTCACCGGGCAGTATCTGATAAATCTTCAACGCAGGGCGCTGGCGTACATTGCCGATAAGCAGTTTGGAAAAGCCGAAGAGCGACTTCAGCAGGCGCTCAGTTACCCGGAAAACCTCGGCGAAGGACGTTTAGTTGGCCAGAGCGATAACGATATCTGGTATCTGCTGGGTTGGTGTGCGCAGCAAAGCCAACAACCAGAGCGTGCGCAGCATTGCTACGAACGTGCGCTGGAGGGCGGCTCCACGCTGGAAGCCGGGCGTTACTACAACGATCAGCCGGTTGATTACCTGTTCTACCAGGCCATGGCGTTGGTCCGTATCGGCGAAAAAGAGCAGGCCGAGATGCAGTTTCGCCACTTTATTGCCTGGGCTGATGCGCACTTTAACGATCTGTCTGAACCCGATTTCTTTGCTGTCTCCCTACCAGATTTAGTGGCGCTAGATGCCGATCGTCAGGCTGTGCATCACCAACACTGCCTGTTTGTCGCAGCCCTTGGGCATCTTGGATTGGGTGAGCTCGCCGAATTTGAAGCAGCCTTGAAAGCCTTGCTGTCACAAAATCCGGCTCATGACAAAGCGCACTTGCTGCAACTGGCAGTGCATAACGGCGTATTTCCCCTGGTGTTGAAATAACAATAAACGGCGGGAGATAACTCCCGCTCCTCTGTATCTCTACAAGATTTAAACGAGGATTAACAATGAACACTGCACAGACACAATTACGCATGGGGTATGTCTGGACTATCTGTCTGGTGGCCGCCTGTGGAGGTTTGCTGTTTGGATATGACTGGGTGGTAATTGGTGGAGCGAAACCGTTCTACGAAGCCTACTTCTCAATAACCGACCCCGCGCAATCTGGCTGGGCGATGAGTTCCGCCCTGGTCGGCTGTATTTTCGGGGCATTAATTTCCGGCTGGTGCGCAGACCGGTTCGGGCGCAAAACGCCGCTGATTATGTCGGCGATTTTATTCACCGCCTCGGCCTGGGGCACTGCCATGGCCAGCAACTTCGACATGTTTGTGGTGTATCGCATCGTCGGTGGGGTAGGGATTGGCCTCGCATCAGCACTCAGTCCGATGTATATCGCAGAAGTCAGCCCGGCTGAAAAACGCGGTAAGTTTGTTGCCATCAACCAGTTAACAATTGTGATTGGCGTGCTGGCAGCACAGCTTATCAACCTGGTGATTGCAGAACCGGTCGGCAGCGCGGCAACGATGCAGCAAATCACCGAAAGCTGGAACGGGCAGGTCGGCTGGCGCTGGATGTTTGGTGCTGAACTGGTTCCTGCGCTGGCATTTTTAGTGCTGATGTTCTTTGTACCGGAATCGCCACGCTGGCTGGCGCGTGCCGGTAAAAACGAACGCGCTCATCAGATGCTTAAACGTATCGGTAATCAAAAATATGCCGACGACACGCTGAACGATATTCTGCAAACGCTGAACAATGACACGCAAAAAGTCTCATGGAGTGCGTTGTGGCAGCCGCAAGTGAAGCCAATCATTATCATTGGGATGGTGTTGGCTGTGTTCCAGCAGTGGTGCGGCATTAACGTGATATTTAACTACGCGCAGGAAATATTTGCCTCCGCAGGCTTTGATATCAACAGCACGCTGAAATCCATTGTTGCGACAGGTTTGATTAACCTTATCTTTACCCTCGCAGCGCTGCCGCTGGTGGATAAAATCGGACGCCGCAAACTGATGCTGTTTGGTGCGGCCGGTCTGACCATCATCTATGCGCTAATCGGTGCGGCTTACGGGCTGGGCATTATGGGACTGCCAGTGTTGATTTTGGTTCTGGCGGCGATTGCGATTTACGCTCTGACGCTGGCCCCTGTCACCTGGGTTCTGCTGTCTGAGATTTTCCCAAACCGTGTGCGTGGCCTGGCAATGTCTTTAGGAACACTGGCGCTGTGGGTCGCCTGTTTCTTACTGACGTATACCTTCCCGCTGTTGAACGCCAGTCTTGGCGCGGCGGGCAGCTTCCTGCTCTACGGCGTGATTTGTGCCGCAGGCTTTATCTATGTGCGCCGTTATGTGCCTGAAACGAAAGGTGTGAGTCTGGAAACGCTGGAAAAACGTATGGCAGACCAATACGGTGCAGCGGCGAAAGCGCGTGCCGAAAGAACGGCCCATTAAGATATGGAAATGCTGTTACTTGAAAATGAACATTTACGTTTAACCGTCGCCCCGCGAGGGGCGGCAATTCGGAGCCTGGAGTCGCTCACACATCAACAGCCAATACTTCACCCTGGCGATAAAGCGCTGTTCCCGATGTTGCCGCTGGCAAACCGCGTTGCCGGGAATCGTTTTCCGCTACACGGCGAGTTAATCGAATTGCCAAAAAGTCCGGTGGATGAGCAATTCTTTCTACATGGCGATGGCTGGCTGAAACCCTGGGAGGTAGAAAAGCATGATTCTTTGAATCTCGTGCTGACAATGGAAAACCAGCACGACTGCGGATTTGATTATCAGGCGCGGCTCGCTTATCGACTGGAAGGGATACGGTTTATCGCCGAGTTGGAATTGTCTCATCGGGGAAGTAAGCCGATGGTTTATGGCCTGGGTTTCCATCCCTTTTTCCATCTCACACCTTCCACTCGCGTGCAGTTTGGCGCAACAGGGTTCTGGCCGGAAGGAGATAACCACTTGCCGTTGGAATGGCAGGGTGAACTGACCGCGCAAACCGATTTCCTGCAACCGAAAACGCCGGATAACCAGTGGTTGAACGTCGGCTATTCCGGCTGGAATGGCAGAGCGTTAATTGAAAACGACGAAATGCGTGTTCAACTGCGTTGCGCCACGCCGTATTTGATGGTTTTCCGCATGGAAGATGAAACGTTTATTTGCCTCGAACCACAAACTCATCCGGTGAATGCGCATAATATGGCGGGGCAACCGGGTTTGGTGTTGTTGCAAAACGAGCAATCAACGGCGATCAAAATGGAGATTACGGTTTTGTCTCGTGATGATAAAACTCCGTAATTATTACGTGTTATTAGTCTGTTAATGAATGCTTGCAAGCCAGCCAACGCTCGGACACACTAACGCCTCCAAAACGGGAGGGATCATGGTTTTGCATTCAACGCGCTGGCTGGCGCTCAGTTATTTTACCTACTTCTTTAGCTACGGGATTTTCTTACCTTTCTGGAGCGTCTGGCTCGCTGGAGTTGGCCTGCCACCTGAAACCATCGGGTTATTATTAGGGGCTGGTTTAATCGCCCGTTTCCTCGGCAGCTTGTTACTTGCCCCTCGAGTTACCGACCCCTCCCGACTTGTCTTTGCCCTCAGAATCCTCGCCTTACTCACATTACTTTTTGCCGTCGCTTTTTGGTTCGGGCAAACCTCCGCCTGGCTATTGATTGTGATGGTCGGCTTTAACCTATTCTTCTCACCACTCGTACCGCTGACCGATGCACTGGCTGGAACCTGGCAGCGACAAATCACCATGGATTACGGCCGAGTTCGCCTGTGGGGATCGCTGGCGTTTGTTATTGGCTCTGCCATGACGGGTAAACTGGTGAGTTTGTTTAGCTACCAGGCGATTCTGGTGCTGCTGAGTATCGGCGTCGCGTCGATGTTAATCGGCATGATGTTGCGTCCATCGGTGATGCCGCAGGGCGAAGCGAGACACAACGAAGGCGCGGGCTGGCCAGCGTGGAAGAAACTGGTGTTGGGTTCATGGCGTTTTCTCGCATGCGTGACGTTGTTGCAGGGAGCACACGCGGCGTACTACGGGTTCAGCGCAATTTACTGGCAGGGCGCGGGGTATTCCGCCTCGGTTGTCGGGTATTTGTGGTCGCTGGGTGTGGTGGCAGAAATCGTGATTTTTGCGCTGAGCAACAAACTGTTCCGCAACTGGAGCGCGCGTGATTTGCTGCTGCTTTCTGGCGTGACGGGGATTTTGCGCTGGAGCCTGATGGCATACACCACCGATTTGCCGTGGCTGATTGCGGCGCAAATCCTCCATTGCGGCAGTTTCACCGTGTGCCATCTTGCGGCGATGCGCTATATCTCAGCGCGTGAAGGCAACGAAGTGATTCGCTTGCAGGCGGTCTATTCTGCGGTGGCGATGGGCGGCGGTATTGCGATTATGACCATGTTCTCCGGCTATCTTTACCAGCATATGCAGGGTGGGGTGTTCTGGATTATGGCGTTGGTCGCCGTTCCTGCGTTGTTGATTCGCCCACGCCCAATTTCGTATTGCGTTAACACTCAATAATTTTACGAATTTGCTGCTGCTGGTGTTCGCCCAGCGGCAGCTCGACGTGAATGAGTGGTGGAGAGTAAAGCGGCAACGTAGTGGAATAGGGTGAAATCACCAGCACCACTTCTTTTGGCGCGCCCTCTTTTTGATAGCTGTGAATCGTCAAATGTTTGATATTGAGCGGCAGCAGCGTGAGTTCGCGTAGCTGTTGTTCAATAGTTTGCTCAAGCTCTAAATTATTGCCCGTCAGCAGCAATACTTGTTTCTCGTGCAGATCGTTTTCCTGCATTAACCACGCGCCGAAAATCACCGCGACCAAACCCACTTCTTCGTCAGAAAAACGCATCTCAAAATGGCTTTCAAAATCGCTAAACGCTTCACGCGTGGTGCGCATCAGACGTGGATATAAACGCGTGATTTCTTCCGGCAGGCTGTTATCAATCCCGATTCCGAACTGGCAGCGGTCCAGCGCCTGAGCGAGATGAATATAGAGCTGATCGCTCAGTCCCTGTTCATCGCTAAACGACATTCCCGCTTGTTCACGAAACTGCGCAATCATGGTGACAATCGCGCCGCGTAGACGTAAATCTTGCTCATGGTTATCACCAATCGGATCGGGCATTCGCAGGAGCTGGAATAGCAACGCGAGGAATAGCTGCTCGTTTTCATTGGCGGTTTGCAACACTCGCCGCTTCCAGTGGCGGGCAATCTCAAGGGCTGCCAGGTATTCAGGGCGAATTTGCGTCCATGCTCGCTGCTGCTCGGTGAATTCTGGAATAATTCCCGCATGATGCTGATGCAGACAATACTGCAAAAACAGCGTTAAAAACTGCACGTCACGGGCATCAAACTGGCGCTGCAAACGGCGGGCGCACAGGCTTATCAGCGCCTGGAGGTTTTTTTCGTCATACAGCGCAGTCAGGATGCCCTGTTGTTTAAGTTGGGTTTTTAGTGCCGGAGTAAAATGCTGCTGCACAAAGTGTGGGCTTAGACGTAAAGCACGACGCAGCCAGTGCAATAAGCACAAGCGTCTATTCAGAGGCGTGCCCTCAATCCGGTAGCTGCCGTCCTGTTGCGTGATGAGGCTCAGCCTGTGATAGCGCTGGATTTCATCGCCGGTGTCGGCTATATCTTGCAGGGCTTTGGCGTCATCGACCCCGTTGAGTCTGGCTAAGATCTCTGGGGTGACGGTTTGGCCCGGTAAGTAAAGCAACAAAAGCAGGTGGCAGCGACGCTGCGGACTGGAGAGTACAGATGGTGTTGGGGAAAGCAGTGTCATCATCCGCATAACCAAGTCAAAGTTAATTATTGCTAAGAGTAGCTAAAGCTTTTGCCGTACAGCTTAGGATTTGAGCTTTTTAATTACGGAATTCTGACTGGCTCACAGAATTTTAATCTTGAGAGAATAATGAGCAGGAAAATGTGTAACAGAATTGCGCTTTTTGCCTTGAGTACGGCGCTTTTTAGCCCGATGGCTTTGGCACACCCGCACAGCTTCATTACCCTGGTCACGACCGTAATGGCTGAAAATGACCAGCTCACCGGCCTGAAAATGCAGTGGACGATGGATGAAATTACTTCAGCCGATCTACTGTATGACGCAGGTAATGCGAAGCCGGATTCACCCGTGTGGAAGAAGCTGGCGGCTGAAGTGATGGCGAATGTTCTGGGGCAACATTATTTCACCGAATTCTGGCATAACGGCCAAAAGGTGACGTTTGATAATTTGCCGCCGCAGTATGGACTCGCACGGGTTGGGCATCAGGCGGTGCTGACCTTCATTTTACCGTTGGCGCATCCGCAGCCGCTAAAAGGCCAAACCTATCAGTTCGCCACCTTCGACCCGACCTATTTTGTTGATATGAGTTACGACCATAATAGCGATGCCAAACTGCCGGAAACATTAGCCAAACAATGCAAAATCTCAGTGAAAACGCCTAAGCCGACGGAAGACATGCAGGCGTTTGCACTCTCTTTAGATAAAGCCGACGCGCCGCCCGAAGATATGGAACTGGGTAAACAATTTGCTCAACAGGTGATCGTGCAATGTCAGTAATGCCTTCGACCAAACCGCAATCCCGCCGTTGGCTCCATATGTGGCCGCTGGCGTTTTTCCTTATTGTCTGCGCCGCTGCATTTTATAGCCTCTGGCATTACTGGCCGCAAATCATCCTGAATAGTGCGATGTGGCAGAAATCCATTAACCAACAGATGAGTGGGCTTTTGCGCGAGGTAGCCGAAAACCCGGCGCGCGCCGGTTGGTCTTTGCTGTCATTTAGTTTTGTCTACGGCGTGCTTCACGCTTTAGGACCAGGGCATGGAAAAGTAGTGATCACCACCTGGCTTGCCACGCACCCGTCGCGCCTGAAAAGCAGCCTCAAACTGACATTTGCCGCTTCTTTATTACAAGGACTGGTGGCGATTGGCTTAGTGACGCTGGTGCTGGGAATTCTGGCGCTCCCTTCGCGGCAATTACATATGAGCAGTTTCTGGCTGGAGAAGGGGAGTTATTTGCTGGTGGGGATTTTAGGCTTGATGTTATGTGGCCGGGCTGTGGGCAAATTGCGCCGCATATTGCGTAAACCCGCGCGCTTTACTTCTTTCACACCGCACCACGTTCATCATGAAAAATGTGGCTGCGGTCATCAGCATTTGCCGACTGAACAACAACTTGATGCCGGGGAAGACTGGCGCGCCCGGGCGATGATTGTGTTGTCGATGGGAATGCGCCCTTGTTCCGGAGCCATTATGGTGCTGTTGTTCAGCAAAGTGATCGGCGTGTATACATGGGGAATTGCGTCGGCGTTGACGATGGCGGCGGGGACATCGCTCACTATTTCCGGCCTGGCATTATTGGTACACAGTTTCCGCAAGCTGGCGGTTCGCTTAAGCGGCAATAAAGCACCGGTTTTGTGGCGACAAGTGGCCTGGGCAACACTGGCATTTGCAGGTGGGGGAATTTTGGTATTAGCAGCGGGGGTTATGTGGCTGAGTGCTCAACCGGTCATGCGTGGGATTAGACCGTTTTAGTTCTTGATTAGAACAACCCTCACCCCGGCCCTCTCCCTGAGGGCGAGGGGGAAAACCGGACAGTCTCCTCTCCCTGAAGGCGAGGGGGGAAACCGAACAGTCCCCTCTCCTGGGGGAGAGGGTTAGGGTGAGGGCTTTAAAGATTAACGCTTCAGCGCTTCGCTCAATTCATCACGCATAGCTGCCAGCATCGCTTTAACAACTCGCGCGTTACCTGCAACGATATTGCCGCTGGTCAGGTAGTTGTGGCCGCCGGTGAAATCACACACCAGGCTACCGGATTCACGAGCAATCAGTTCACCTGCTGCGAAATCCCATGGCTTCAGGCCAATCTCAAAGAAACCGTCAACGCGGCCTGCCGCAACGTATGCCAGATCCAGCGCGGCTGAACCGGTACGACGGAAGTCAGCACACTGCGTGAACAGTTTGGTCACGATGTTCATATAAGGAGTCGCGTGTTGCTTGTGCTTGAACGGGAAGCCCGTTGCCAGAATGGTGCCGTCGAGGTCGCGTGCATTGCTGCCGCGCAGACGGTAACCGTTCAGCTGTGCGCCTTGACCACGAACGGCTGTGAACAGCTCATTACGCATTGGGTCATAAACAACAGCAACTTCGGTGCGGCCCTTAACACGGACAGCGATAGAGACAGAGAAGTGTGGCAAACGTTTGATGAAGTTTGAAGTGCCATCCAGAGGATCGATAACCCATTGCACATCCTGCTCGGTACCCGCCAGTTCGCCTGATTCTTCAGCGATAATGGTGTGTTGCGGGTAGGATTTGCGGATAATTTCGATAATCAGACGCTCGGCGTCTTTATCTACGTTAGTCACAAAATCGTTGCTGCCTTTCTGGCTCGCTTCTACAGCGTCAGGGGTTTCGTAGTTCTTGGCAATTAAATTGCCCGCCTTGCGCGCAGCGCGCACGGCGATGGTGAGCATCGGATGCATCGGTCTCTCTCTGGATGTTAAAGAACGGGAAAACGCGGCGGAGTATAGCAGAGCGTTCGGAATATGTCCCAGGGTTATGATAGGATATCGCGATAATCTTTTCAGGCAATGAGTCTAGAATGCTGCAAAACGTACGTATAGTGCTGGTTGAAACCTCCCACACCGGCAACATGGGGTCTGTCGCTCGTGCCATGAAAACCATGGGGCTGACAAATCTTTGGTTGGTAAATCCGTTGGTTAAACCTGATTCTCAGGCTATTGCGCTCGCCGCAGGTGCCAGTGATGTTATCGGTGAGGCCAAAATTGTCGATACGCTGGATGAAGCGTTGGCAGGTTGCAGCCTGGTCGTGGGTACCAGTGCGCGTTCACGCACATTACCGTGGCCGATGCTCGATCCGCGCGAATGTGGTCTAAAGACCATTTCTGAAGCGCAAGATGCGCCAGTGGCGATTGTGTTTGGCCGTGAACGTGTTGGTTTGACCAATGACGAATTGCAGAAATGCCATTACCACGTCGCGATTCAGGCAAATCCAGAATACAGCTCGCTGAACCTGGCGATGGCCGTGCAAATCCTCGCTTATGAAGTGAGAATTGCCTGGCTTGCTACACAAGAAGAAGGCAAAGAAGCGGCAGTGGTTGAAGACCAGACTCAGTATCCGTCGGCTGACGATCTCGAGCGTTTTTACGTTCACCTGGAACAAGTGTTGCTGAAAACCGGCTTTATTCGCACCAGCCATCCGGGCCAGATTATGAGCAAATTACGCCGCTTATATAACCGTGCACGCCCGGAAACTCAGGAACTTAACATTCTGCGCGGCATGCTTTCTTCTATTGATAACGAGAAAAAACACGGCAAATAATACTTGAGTAAATTACTAGGTTAAATAGTTGACCAATTTACTCGGGAATGTCAGACTTGCGGCCTGCTATGTGACAATCACATTTATAAAAAACCCCCGGTTCGAGGGGCGATTAGAGGTTAAGTAAGACATGAGACTGACATCCAAAGGACGTTATGCCGTGACCGCAATGCTTGACGTTGCGTTGAACTCCGAATCAGGCCCAGTGCCACTGGCTGATATTTCTGAACGTCAGGGAATCTCTCTCTCCTATCTGGAGCAGTTATTCTCCCGTCTGCGTAAAAATGGCCTCGTTGCCAGCGTTCGTGGTCCTGGCGGCGGTTATCTGTTGGGTAAAGAAGCAAGCGCCATCGCGGTTGGTGAAGTCATTAGCGCAGTAGATGAATCTGTTGATGCCACGCGTTGTGCGGGTAAAGGTGGTTGTCAGGGCGGCGATAAATGCCTGACTCACGCGCTGTGGCGCGACCTGAGCGACCGTCTGACCGGTTTTTTAAATAACATCACCTTGGGTGAACTGGTGAATAACCAGGAAGTGTTGGATGTTTCTGGTCGCCAGCACAATGAAAACCATCGCAGTACGCGCTCCCAAGACGCGATCGACGTCAAACTGCGCGCATAAGCAGACAATTAGATTTTTTAGAATCAGGTTTGGGGGCTTGCCGCTCCCTTTTAAAAACAGCAGCATTCCATTTTTAGGCCTGGTTCTTCGTATCGTATTGAAGTGATGTACGGAGCTTAAAGAGCAATGAAATTACCGATTTATCTCGACTACTCTGCGACTACGCCGGTTGATCCGCGTGTTGCGCAGAAAATGATGCAGTGTTTGACTATGGACGGAACCTTCGGTAACCCGGCTTCTCGTTCCCACCGTTTCGGTTGGCAGGCGGAAGAAGCAGTAGATATCGCCCGTAACCAAATCGCTGAACTGGTTGGTGCAGACCCGCGTGAAATCGTCTTTACCTCCGGCGCAACTGAATCAGACAACCTCGCTATCAAAGGTGCGGCTAACTTCTATCAGAAGAAAGGCAAGCACATCATCACCGTAAAAACCGAACACAAAGCCGTGCTGGACACCTGTCGCCAGCTTGAGCGTGAAGGTTTTGAAGTGACTTACCTGGCACCCCAGAGCAACGGTATCGTTGACCTGAACGTGCTGCAAGCGGCAATGCGTGACGACACCATTCTGGTTTCCATCATGCATGTGAATAACGAAATCGGCGTGGTGCAGGATATCGCGGCAATCGGTGAAATCTGCCGTGCGCGTGGCATTATCTATCACGTGGATGCGACTCAGAGCGTAGGCAAATTGCCTATCGACTTGAGCAGCCTTAAAGTTGACCTGATGTCTTTCTCAGGTCACAAAATCTATGGCCCGAAAGGGATCGGCGCACTGTACGTTCGTCGTAAACCACGTATTCGTATCGAAGCTCAGGTACACGGCGGTGGTCACGAGCGCGGCATGCGTTCTGGTACTCTGCCTGTTCACCAGATTGTCGGCATGGGCGAAGCTTACCGTATCGCGAAAGAAGAGATGGAAACAGAAATGTCCCGTCTGCGCGGTCTGCGTAACCGTCTGTGGAACGGCGTGAAAGATATGGAAGAAGTGTATCTGAACGGCGACCTGGAAAATGGCGTTCCAACGATTCTCAACGTGAGCTTTAACTACGTTGAAGGTGAGTCGCTGATTATGGCACTGAAAGACCTCGCGGTTTCTTCCGGCTCTGCCTGTACATCAGCAAGCCTCGAGCCATCCTACGTGCTGCGCGCACTGGGTATGACCGACGAACTGGCTCACAGTTCTATCCGTTTCTCTTTGGGTCGTTTTACTACTGAAGAAGAGATCGACTACACCATCGAACTGGTACGTAAGTCCATTGGCCGTCTGCGCGACCTTTCTCCACTGTGGGAAATGTTCAAGCAGGGCGTGGATATTAATTCCATCGAATGGGCTCATCACTAATCGCTCTTTTCGAGCGTCGATATCGGATTCAGGAGAATAAAAATGGCTTACAGCGAAAAAGTAATCGATCACTACGAAAACCCACGCAATGTTGGTTCTTTTGATAACAGCGATGACAGCGTAGGTTCAGGCATGGTGGGTGCACCAGCTTGTGGCGACGTGATGAAGTTGCAGATCAAAGTCAACAATGAAGGTATTATTGAAGACGCTCGCTTCAAAACCTACGGCTGTGGCTCTGCCATTGCTTCCAGCTCGCTGGTGACCGAATGGGTCAAAGGTAAATCTCTGGATGAAGCGCAGGCCATCAAAAACACCGACATCGCAGAAGAACTCGAACTGCCGCCGGTGAAGATTCACTGCTCAATCCTTGCAGAAGACGCTATCAAAGCGGCCATTGCGGATTACAAAAGCAAGCGTGAAGCTAAATAATTATTGTTGAGTAGAGGTTGTTGTATGTCGATTACCCTTAGCGACAGTGCTGCCGCACGCGTGAATGCCTTCTTGTCCAATCGCGGTAAAGGTTTTGGACTGCGTTTAGGCGTTCGTACTTCTGGCTGTTCTGGCATGGCTTATGTTCTTGAGTTTGTTGACGAGCCGATGGCAGAAGACACCGTGTTTGAAGACAAAGGCGTGAAAGTGGTCGTCGATGGTAAAAGCCTGCAATTTTTAGACGGCACCGAGCTGGACTTCGTCAAAGAAGGTCTTAACGAAGGGTTTAAATTTACTAACCCGAACGTGAAAGATGAGTGCGGTTGCGGCGAAAGCTTCCACGTCTGATGCTCGCCACTTCCCCCACGTAACGTACCGTTATGTGGGGGTATCTCAGGTAACCCCCCCGAGTCTGTTATGGATTACTTCACCCTCTTTGGATTACCAGTAGGCTTCGCCCTTAACACCGAGTTGCTGGCTAAACGTTACCAGGAGCTGCAACGCCAGTTCCACCCTGACAAGTACACCAGCCGCCCTCAGGCGGAACAACTGCTGGCGGTCCAACAATCTGCGACCATCAACCAGGCATGGCAAACGCTGCGTCATCCGCTGCCGCGTGCCGAGTACATTCTCTCCCTCAACGGTTTTGATCTGGCTAACGAGCAGCATACCGTGCGCGATACCGCGTTTTTGATGGAGCAACTCGAATTACGTGAAGAGCTTGATAATATCGAGCACGCCAAAGATAGCGACCGCCTGGAATCCTTCAGTGCCAACGTTAATGCGATGGTGAAAACCCGCATGGCGCAAATGGTGCAGCAACTGGATAATCAGGATTGGACGCAAGCGGCGGATACTGTGCGTAAACTTCGTTTTCTCGATAAACTGCGCAGCCAAATAGAACAACTCGAAGAAAAGCTGCTCGATTTTTAACTGGAAGCTCAATATGGCGTTATTACAAATTAGTGAGCCGGGCCTGAGTGCGGCACCGCATCAGCGCAAGCTGGCGGCGGGTATCGATTTAGGCACCACAAATTCACTGGTTGCAACTGTTCGTAGCGGGCAAGCTGAAACGCTGCCTGACCATGAAGGCCGTCATCTGCTGCCTTCTGTGGTGCACTATCAGCAACAAGGCCTGAATGTCGGTTGGGACGCGCGTGCGCAAGCCGCAACCGATCCGGCAAACACTATCAGCTCGGTAAAACGTCTGATGGGCCGATCGCTTGCCGATATCCAGGCGCGTTACCCGCATCTGCCTTACGCGCTCAAAGCGAGTGAAAATGGCCTGCCGATGATCGACACCCCGGCGGGTCTGCTGAACCCTATTCGTATCTCATCCGACATCTTAAAAGCCCTTTCCGCACGCGCGACTGAAGCGCTGGAAGGTCAGCTTGATGGCGTGGTGATCACCGTTCCCGCTTATTTCGACGATGCACAACGTCAGGGCACCAAAGACGCAGCACGTCTGGCGGGCCTGCATGTTCTGCGCCTGCTCAATGAACCGACCGCCGCCGCTATTGCTTACGGCCTGGACTCCGGCAAAGAAGGCGTTATTGCCGTTTACGATTTGGGCGGTGGCACTTTCGATATTTCTATTCTGCGTTTAAGCCGTGGCGTGTTTGAAGTGCTGGCAACTGGCGGTGATTCTGCACTCGGTGGCGACGACTTCGACCACCTGTTAGCCGACTGGCTGCGTGAGCAAGCCGGTGTGGCTGACCGTAGCGACGACCGCGTGCAGCGCCAGTTACTGGATGCCGCAATTGCCGCGAAAATCGCCCTGAGCGATGTCGAAACGGCGACTGTAGAAGTCGCAGGCTGGACAGGCACCGTGACGCGCGAGCAGTTCAACGAACTGATTGCAGCCCTGGTTAAACGGACATTGCTGGCTTGTCGCCGTGCGCTGAAAGACGCTGGCGTCGAAGCCGATGAAGTGCTGGAAGTGGTGATGGTCGGCGGTTCTACTCGCGTGCCATTGGTGCGTGAACGTGTGGGCGAATTCTTTGGCCGCATGCCGCTGACATCTATCGACCCGGATAAAGTCGTCGCTATTGGTGCTGCTATTCAGGCGGATATTCTGGTGGGTAACAAGCCGGACAGCGAAATGCTGCTGCTTGATGTGATCCCGCTGTCGCTTGGCCTTGAAACCATGGGCGGCCTGGTTGAGAAAGTCATTCCGCGTAACACCACTATTCCGGTAGCGCGTGCGCAAGACTTCACGACCTTTAAAGACGGCCAAACGGCGATGTCGATTCACGTGATGCAGGGCGAACGTGAACTGGTGCAAGATTGCCGTTCGCTGGCACGTTTTGCACTGCGCGGTATTCCGGCAATGCCTGCGGGTGGGGCGCATATTCGCGTGACCTTCCAGGTTGATGCTGACGGCTTACTGAGCGTCACCGCGATGGAGAAATCCACCGGCGTTGAAGCCTCTATCCAGGTGAAACCATCTTATGGCCTGAGCGATGGCGAAATCGCCACCATGATTCAGGACTCCATGAGTTATGCCGAGCATGATGTGAAAGCGCGCATGCTGGCTGAGCAAAAAGTTGACGCTGCCCGCGTGCTGGAAAGCCTGCAAGGTGCGTTAGCGACTGATGCCGCGCTGTTAAGTGCGGCAGAGCGTGCGGAAATTGACTCAGCGATGGTGGCGTTAAGCGCCGCAGCTGCGGGCGATGACACCGATGCTATTGAACAAGCCATTAAAAACGTAGACAAACAAACACAGGATTTCGCCGCACGTCGTATGGATGAATCAATCCGTAAGGCGCTGAAAGGCCACTCCGTGGACGAGGTTTAACATGCCAAAGATTGTTTTTCTGCCTCATCAGGATTTGTGTCCAGATGGCGCAGTTTTGGAAGCGAATGTCGGTGAAACTATTCTTGATGTTGCGCTGCGCAACGGTATCGAGATTGAACACGCCTGTGAAAAATCCTGTGCTTGCACCACTTGCCACTGTGTGGTGCGTGAAGGTTTCGACTCCCTTGCTGAAAGCACGGAAGACGAAGACGACATGCTTGATAAAGCATGGGGTCTGGAACCTGAAAGCCGCTTAAGCTGCCAGGCGCGTGTAACGGATGAAGATCTGGTGGTAGAAATGCCACGTTACACCATTAACCATGCACGTGAGCACTAACAGGAGTCGCTTATGGGACTGAAATGGACCGATAGCCGCGAAATTGGTGAAGCTCTGTACGACAGCCGCCCGGATCTTGATCCTAAAACGGTACGTTTTACCGATCTGCATCAGTGGATCTGCGATCTGGAAGATTTTGATGACGATCCAGGCGCATCCAATGAAAAAATTCTGGAAGCGATTCTGTTAGTCTGGTTAGATGAAGCAGAATAACAATAAGCGGGCTGCCTCTGGCGGCCCGTTTTTATATGAAGCATGAGCTGAAAAGTATAAGGAAAAGAAAATGTCAGAAGCCATGAAAATCACGCTTTCCACCGCGTCTGCCGATGCGCGCTGGGGTGAAAAAGCCGCTTATAGCATCAACGACGAAGGGATTACCCTGCACCTGACAGGCAAAGATGACCTGGGGTTAATCCAACGCGCCGCACGTAAAATCGACGGCCAGGGCTTGAAGCACGTACAGTTGGCGGGCGAAGGCTGGGATGTCGAGAAAAGCTGGGCATTCTGGCAGGGCTACCGTGCACCAAAAGGCACCCGTAAAGTTGACTGGGCTGTGCTGAGCGATGAAGAACAAAAAGAACTCAATAACCGCCTGAAAATCATTGATTGGGTTCGCCATACCATCAACACGCCAGCCGAAGAACTCGGCCCGGAGCAACTCGCCTCCCGCGCCGTTGACCTGCTGTGTGATGTGGCTTGCGATAACGTCTCTTACCGCATCACCAAAGGTGAAGATCTGCGCGAGCAGAATTACATGGGTATCCACACCGTAGGTCGTGGTTCAGAGCGCCCACCGGTACTGCTGGCGCTGGATTACAACCCAACTGGCAACCCGGATGCACCGGTTTACGCATGCCTGGTCGGTAAAGGTATCACCTTTGATTCCGGCGGCTACAGCATGAAACAAAGCGCATTCATGGACTCCATGAAGTCTGATATGGGCGGCGCTGCCACCATTACCGGCGCTCTGGCATTTGCGATCACTCGCGGCTTGAACAAACGTGTGAAACTGTTCCTGTGCTGCGCGGACAACCTGGTCAGCGGCAACGCATTCAAACTGGGCGACATCATTAAATATCGCAACGGTAAAACCGTTGAAGTGATGAATACTGATGCCGAAGGTCGCCTGGTGCTGGCCGATGGCCTGATTGATGCGAGTGCGCAAAAACCTGAGCTTATCATCGACTGCGCGACCCTAACGGGTGCGGCGAAAACCGCATTGGGTAACGACTACCACGCGCTGTTTAGCTTCGACGATGGGCTGGTAAACCGCCTGATGGAAAGTGCCGCGGAAGAAAACGAGCCGTTCTGGCGCTTGCCGCTGGCCGAGTTCCACCGCAACCAGTTGCCGTCTAACTTTGCTGAACTGAACAACACCTCTAACGCCTCTTTCCCGGCGGGTGCCAGCACGGCGGCGGGTTTCTTGTCCCACTTCGTGGAAAACTACCACGCAGGTTGGCTGCACATTGACTGCTCTGCTACTTACCGTAAAGGTGCGGTTGAGCAGTGGTCTGCTGGCGCAACAGGTATTGGTGTACGCGCGATTGCGAATCTGTTGGTTAGTCAGTAACTGTTTTTCTCCTTCTCCTGGGGGAGAAGGCCGGGATGAGGGCGACCTGGCTTGATGGTTGTCATCAATGCTTACCCCTCACCCTAACCCTCTCCCAATGGGAGAGGGGATCAAACCTGAATAATCTGGAACGGCCATGTCAGAACTCAAAAACGAACTTGAAACGCTGCTTGAGCAGGCTGCCACTGAACCTGCTCACCGCCCGGCATTCTTTCGCGTATTACTGGAATCCACCGTATGGGTGCCCGGTACCGCCGCTGAAGGCGAAGCCATTGATGCCGATAGTGCCGTTGAATTACAGCACTGGGAAAAAGACGATGGCACCTCAGTCATTCCGTTCTTCACCTCAGTTGAAGCGCTGCAACAAGCTATCAGCCACGAGCAGGCATTTGTCGTAATGCCAGTGCGCACGCTATTTGAAATGACGCAGGGCGCGACATTATTCCTGAATGCGAAACTGCCAACCGGCAAAGAATTTACTCCACGCGAAATTACCCATTTGATCAGCGATGAAAGCGATCCTTTAACCCAGCAGGAAGTGCTGGATGGCGGGACTTCTTTGCTGCTTTCCGAAGTGGCTGAACCGCCTGCACAAATGGTTGACTCGCTCACGACGCTGTTTAAAAACCTGAAAACCGTGAAGCGCGCGTTTATTTGTTCCATCAAAGAGCGAGCAGACGAGCAGCCTAACTTATTGATTGGTATTGAAGCAGAAGGGGATATCGAAGCGATTATTCGCCAGGCGGGAAGTGTCGCGACCGATACTTTACCGGGCGATGAACCCGTTGATATTTGTCAGGTTGTCGAAGGCGAAAAGGGCATCAGCCACTTTATGATGGCGCACATTACGCCATTCTATGAGCGCCGCTGGGGAAGCTTCCTGCGCGATTTCAAAACCAACCGCATTATTTGATGACTTATGCTGTTGCTTGCAGCAGCAGTAAATCAATCAGCATCACCAAGTTTGATTCAAAAGACGTAATCCCTGCGGCTTCGGCCGCATAATGGATCGCCTCGTCATACAGAGAAAAATGCACATCGGCCAGTTCAGACAAACTGTTTGGCGATGCTCGCGTGAACGCCACAATCGACATCCCCACATTTTGCGCAATCCGCGCCTTATCCAAAACCTGCTCGGTTTCACCGCTGCGTGAAATGGCGATAAAAACCTCATATTTAGAGGCATTACTCAGGAAAATTCCCCGGCTATCGCCAGGCCCGGAAATGAACGCCGTTTTACCCAATACCTGAAGTTTTTTGGTCAGGTATTCGGCGAATAGATACGAAAACCCGGCACCATACAAAAAGAAGCTCTCTTTTTCACGCAGTAGCGTGGCGAACTGCGCCATTAATTCCGGCGTTACCCATCGGAACGTCTGGCGGTAATTCTCCACGAACTGGTCAAACAGAATCGGCAGCGTGGCGGCGGGTTGTGCCGGTTGATTGGCGATATGCGGCGTGCTGGAAAGCAGTTGTTTGCAGTGCCAGATAAACTCGCTAAAACCACTAAATCCGAGCTTCTGGCACAGCCGCATTATGGTCGCGCTGGAAACAAACGTCGCGTGGGCAAGTTCCCGTACCGTAATATTCCCCACCAGCAATGGGTGGTTAGTCAGGTGCGAGAGCACGCGATACTCAGCGCGGGTCAATGAATCCCCGCGTTCAAGCAAACCGACCAGGCGGTTATCCATTATTGCGCTTGTGCCGGTTCAACGGGTAAATCAGAGCGTGCTCCCCATTCACTCCAGGAACCGTCGTACAGTGAAACACCGTTAACGCCAAGTGTGGTTAATGCCAGAACAACTACGGCGGCCGTTACGCCTGAGCCGCAACTTGCAATAATCGGCTTATCAAAGCTGACGCCCTGACGGGTGAATATTTCGTTCAAGTCGTCGGTGGTTTTCAGTTGGCCGTTTTCTACCAGGTCATTCCATGGAACGTTGAACGCACCAGGAATATGCCCGCGTCGCAAACCTGGACGAGGTTCATCGACTTGCGCGTTAAAACGCGGAGCAGGGCGGGCATCGACAATTTGTGCCGTTCCTTCATGGCTGACCAGCAAAACATCGGTCAGACGTTTAATGACCATTGGGTCGAAATTCACGTCGAATTCACCCTCCGGCAATTCAACATCACCTTGCTGAAGAGGCAATTCTTCGCGCAGCCAGTCGGCCAGGCCGCCTGCCAGAATAGAGACATTTTCCACACCAAAAGTCCGCAGCATCCACCATGCACGAGGTGCGGAGAACAAGTTGCCTTCATCGTAAACCACCAGATGTTTATCACTGCTGACACCCAGCTCTCTCATGGCGACAGCAAAGGCCTCAGCGCGAGGCATCATGTGGGGCAGGGGACTGGTGTGGTCGGAAAGGGCTTCGATATCGAAAAATACCGCACCAGGCAGATGGCCGGCACGGTATTCGCCAGCGACATCACGATGCTCCTGGCCCGGAGGCAACATGCGAGCATCAATAATCTGGATATTTTCGTCATTAATATGTTCTGCGAGCCAGTCGCCCGCAACGAAGAAAGTGGTGGACATGGTTGCCTCCGAATCGTCAATTGATATCCCCTTCATACTTCAAGCTACATCTTCGTTGGCTGCGTTCACTCACCCAAATCACTTAGTTTACTAAGCTCCTTGGGATTCTTTCACTTGCCGCCTTGATGCAACTCGAATTATTTTGGGGCTAACGGATTGTCGGTGTTTTTCACCAAACCGACAAGCAACCATGTTTACTGCTGCGAAGTGCGCCGTAAATATTAGATAAAGTTACGCTTTCACGGTTTCGCCATCTTTCCACGCTTGCTGTAACTGCGGCCAATAATCGCGGTTTGCTTCAATCATATCGTCGAGAATTGCTTTTGCATGCTGCATTGTCGGCACGGTGCGGTTAAGAGTAAACGCCTGCAATGCTTTCTCGTAGCTGCCTTCGATGGTGGCTTCAACCAGCAGTTGTTCAGAGGCTAACTGTTGCATGAGCAGTGTCTGATGGAACAGCGGAACCGCGCCCATGCGCACAGGTTCTGGCCCTTCCGAAGTGATGTAAGCCGGAACTTCAACCATTGCATCATATGGCAGGTTGGCAATCGCCCCTTTGTTTTCCACAATCACCAGATGGCGCTGGCGCAAATCAAAGGCCAGCGAACAGGCGACGTCAACGATAAACGCCCCATGCACACCAACGTGGAACGCATCCGGCAAAATACCGGTTTTTTTATACTCGTCGGCGGCAGCAAACAGTTTCTTCTCGCGCCCATCCATCACTTCGTTGGCGCGAGTGTAATCAGGGTTTTGGTGCTCAACGATGTCGTTTGGCATCAGGTAATACTGCAAATATGGGTTCGGCAGGAATTCCGGGAAATGGTCCATAATCGGTTTGATATGACGCCAGGTTTTCACCCATGAAGGATCCGAATGCTGCGGATCGGTTTGCGCGGCGTCTTCCGTCAGCAGGCCAAACTTAGCGATATGGCGGCGCAACTCCGGCAGGCGATCTTCACCATCAACCAGCACACGGGTAAACCAGCCGAAATGGTTCAAACCGAAGTAATCGACTTCCAGCTTGTGGCGATCCACACCAAGAATGGCACCCATATTACGCATGGCGGCGACGGGCATATCACAAATGTTCAACACGCGTGCTTTCGGGCGCAGGCGTCGCACGCCTTCTGCGACAATCGCCGCCGGGTTGGAATAGTTCACAATCCACGCTTTTTGATGGGCGTAACGTTCAACAAAATCGCAAAGCTCGACCATCGGCAAAATAGTGCGCAAACCGTATGCCAGCCCACCAGGGCCACAGGTTTCTTGCCCGACAACACCATGGCGGAGTGGAATCTTTTCATCCTGCTCACGCATCTTATATTGCCCGACGCGCATTTGAGCGAAGACGAAATGAGCTCCGCTAAACGCCACTTCCGGGTCGGTGGTGACGGTAAATTTAATGCTTTGGCTGTGGTCACGAATGACTTTCTCAACCACCGGCGCAATCACTGACTGGCGCTCACCATCAATATCGTAGAGGCGAATTTCAGCTAACGGGAAATCGGCCAGGCGCACCATCAGGCTTTTAACAATGCCCGGCGTGTAAGTACTACCGCCACCGGCAATGGACAAAATAAATGGGGGTTTAAACATCATTGACTCCTTTAGAGAAACGTCTCTACTGCTTCACGCATTTTTTTGACATGTAGCCCGTAGACCACCTGAACGTTATTACCTTGTTTAATCACCCCTTTAGCACCAGTCGATTTCAGGCGGGGCTCGTCGATAGCTGAGACATCGCACACCGTAACTCGCAGGCGGGTGTAACAGTTGTCGACCACTTCAATATTTGCGCGGCCACCGAGGCCTTCGATAATTGCTTCACCCAAGCCATCGTTGCTGCCTTTGGCTTGATATTCTTGTTTGCTATACAGTTTTGTCTCTTCGTCATCGCTTTCACGGCCTGGTGTTTTCATATCGAAACGGCGAATCAGGAAGCGGAACACCACGAAATAAATCACCGACATCGTGAGCCCAACAGCGATGTACATCGGCCAGTTGGACTTCTCCGTGCCTAGCGGCAGGTTATAAAGAATGAAATCGATAATGCCGTTTGCGCCGATGGCGTGAACGCCCAGCAGATAGAACAGCATCATGCCTATGCCGGTCAGAACCGCATGTACGCCGAACAGCAGCGGAGCGACAAACAGGAAGGAAAATTCCAGCGGCTCGGTCACACCAACCAGCATCGACGTTAGCGCAGCGGGAATCAGAATCGCTTTGGCTGCGGCTTTACGCTCGGGTTTTGCAGTCATATACATGGCGAGAGCGGCGGCAGGCAGACCGAACATTTTGCTAATGCCTCGTGCATCCCACACCACGGTGCTGCTAAGTTGATGGACGCTCGGGCAGGCCATTTCTGCGAAGTAAATATTGCGCGCGCCCTGGTAAACGCTGCCGCAAACATCGGCCGTGCCGCCTAATTCGGTATACAAGAAGGGGGTATAAACCAGGTGATGCAGACCTGTTGGCACCAGAATGCGTTCCAGGAAACCGTAGATGGCAACGCCAAACGCCCCGGCACCTTTAATCGCCAGCGCCAGAGCGCTGATGCCATGCTGAGCAAACGGCCAGAGTTCGCTCATGACCACGCCGAGCAACATCGACACGGGCAGCATAATAATGGCGACAAAACAGTGGCCTGAGTAAATCGCCATTGCCCCGGAAAACTGTACGCTGGAATAGCGGTTGTACAGATATCCCGATAATGCTCCCGTCAGGATACCGGCGAAAACGCCCATCTCAAGCACTTGCACACCGAGCACCATGCTTTGCCCGGCGGCACGCATTTGGTCGGCTGGTGCTAACTCGCCCTGCAATTGCAACGTTACGTTCATCGCATTAATGAAGACGATAAACGTGACCAGGCCAATCAAAGCCGCATAGCCTTTGTCTTTTGCTGCAAGACCAATGGGAATACCAACGCCAAATACCAGCGCCAGATTTGCCAGCACCGAAACGGCAGATTTAGAAATCAGAACGCCGGTATGTTGAATCGAAGGATGGCCGAGAAAAGGTAAATATTCAGCGAGATTACCGTTGCCCAATACATTACCAAACGCGATAAATAAACCGACGATCGGCAAAATAAGCACTGGGCCATAGAGCGATTTTCCGAAATTTTGTAGGGCGTTAACGGCACTTTTCATTTAGCAGTCTCTTATTATCACTTTGGCTAAACACCGCGTTGGGGCAGCGACTCAGCATGAAATGTAGCAATAATATGAACTGGTGATCTATCTATCTTATTGTTTTAAAAACAAATGACTCAGAAGGTAACATGTAACCTTTCAGGGCGTGATCGGGCTTCCACTTTGAAACCGAACGCGGAGTGAAAGCGTTGCAAAAATAATCTTTTCCTTTGCGAGAAATACCGCAATGCAGAATCTTCATACTTTCGTTTTTTTAATGTACCCGCATAATAGAAGTAATACTGGATGGACTAATGGGCCATATTGGCCAGGGATAAAGCATGAGAATAATACGTCTGGGCGCGCTGGCTGCGACTCTGCTGGCTGCACTGTCTCTTTCTGGGTGCGACAATAACGATAAACCGCAGGCGGTGGATCAAGGTCATTCCTCGACCCAACAACCTGTTGAAAAAGCGGCAAAACCAGATGCCTCTCAACTTGAAAAGCTGGCGAAGAATTCTGCGGGCAAACCGCTGAACTTGCTGGACGCTTCGGAAGTACAGCTCGATGGCGCAAGTACGCTGGTTCTCACATTTTCTATTCCGTTAGACCCCAACCAGGATTTCTCACGCGTGGCGCATTTGGTGGATAAAACCAGCGGTAAAGTCGATGGGGCCTGGGAAATTTCCACAAACCTCAAAGAATTACGTCTGCGCCATCTTGAACCCAAACGCGAATTAATACTCACGGTTGATAGCGGGCTAATTGCCTTAAATAAAGCGACCTTCGACAGGAATTTTGAGAAGAAAATCTCAACCCGTGATATTCAGCCGAGCGTTGGTTTTGCCAGTCGCGGCTCCTTACTGCCTACTAAGGTGATCGCCGGTTTACCCGTAATGGCGTTAAACGTTGATAAAATTGACGTCAATTTCTACCGTATAAAAAGTGAATCATTGGGCTCCTTTATCAGCCAGTGGCAGTACCGAAATTCCGTGTCTAACTGGGAGTCTGATAATTTACTCAAGCTTGCAGACCTGGTGTACACCGGACGGTTTGATCTCAACCCCGCTCGCAATACCCGAGAAAAACTACTCTTGCCGTTAGGCGAAATTAAGCCGCTGCAAGCGCCTGGTGTCTATATCGCCATCATGAATCAGGCTGGGCATTACAGTTACAGCAATGCGGCAACGTTGTTCACCCTGAGCGACATTGGTATCTCGGCGCACCGTTACCACAACCGTTTAGATGTGTTTACGCAGAGTCTGGAAAACGGGGCGGCGCAATCCAGTGTAGAAATCACATTGCTCAATGAGAAAGGGCAAACCGTGGCTCAAGCTAAGAGCGACGGTGATGGCCATGCCACGCTTGAAAAAACCGATAAAGGGACGTTATTGCTGGCGCGTACCGCTGAGCAAACCACCATGCTTGATTTGAGCCGCCCGGCGCTGGACCTGGCTGAATTTAACATTGCCGGTGAGACTGGCTTTAGCAAACAGTTCTTTATGTTTGGTCCTCGTGATTTGTATCGTCCGGGTGAAACAGTGTTGGTGAATGCCCTGCTGCGTGACAGCGATGGTAAAGTCCTTCCTGAGCAACCTGTAAAACTGGAAGTGGTAAAACCTGACGGCCAGGTTGCCAGAACGCAAGTCTGGAAACCTGAAAATGGCCTGTATCAGTTTAGCTATCCATTGAATCAAGATGTCCAGACCGGCAACTGGCAAGTCCGTGTGAATACGGGTGACAACCAGCCACGTATCTGGACATTTAAAGTCGAAGACTTCATGCCTGAGCGTATGGCGCTCAACATCACCAACAGTAAACAACCCGTAAGCCCAGATGAATCTGTGAGCTTCCAGATTGCCGGGCGTTATTTATATGGCGCGCCTGCCTCCGGGAATAACCTGCAAGGCCAGCTGTTCTTACGCCCATTGCGTGAAGCTGTGGCGGCTTTACCGGGATTCCAGTTTGGTGACGTAAACGAAGAAAATCTCACCCGTAACCTGGATGAAGTCCAGCTCCAGCTTGACGAGCAGGGCAAAACAACGGTCAGCACAGACAGCCAATGGTCTGATGTTCATTCACCGTTAAAGCTGGTGCTGCAAGCAAGTTTGCTGGAGTCCGGCGGCCGCCCGGTCACGCGACGTGCTGAGCAAGCAATCTGGCCTGCCGAAGCGCTGCCTGGTATTCGCCCTCAGTTTGCCAGTAAAGAAATATACGATTACCGCACCGATAGCACCCGCACTCAACCGATCGTCGACGAAGATACCAACGCGGGTTTTGACATTGTCTATGCCAATGTAAAAGGTGAAAAACTGGCGGTTTCTGGCCTCGATGTCCGGCTGATTCGCGAACGTCGCGATTACTTCTGGAGTTGGGAAGAGGGTCAAGGCTGGCAGTCGCAGTATGACCAAAAAGATTTAGTAGAAGCGGAACAAAAAATGGATCTCGCGGCGGGCGAAACAGGCAAAGTAGCCTTCCCGGTTGAGTGGGGTTCTTACCGTCTTGAAGTGCGCGACACCGAAAACGATATCATAAGCAGTATCCGTTTTTGGGCAGGTTACAGCTGGCAAGATAATAGCGACGGGGAAGGTGCTGTCCGTCCTGACCGCGTCACGTTGAAAATTGACAAGCCGAGCTACAAAGCAGGCGACACTATCAATCTGCATATCTCTGCTCCGGCAGCAGGTAAAGGCTACGCGATGGTGGAGTCCAGCGATGGTCCGTTGTGGTGGAAGGAAATTGATGTGCCAGAAAAAGGGCTGGATATTGAAATTCCAGTCGACAAAAACTGGCAGCGCCATGACTTGTATTTGAGCACGCTGGTCATTCGCCCGGGTGATAAAAACCGCGCTGCAACGCCGAAACGCGCTGTGGGGATTTTACATCTGCCGCTAGGTGATGAAAGCCGCCGCCTGGCGCTCGAGCTAGATGCTCCGGCCAAAATGCGCCCTAACCAAAACCTCACGGTGAAAGTCAAAACTAAGGCGATTAATGGCGTCATGCCGAAGCAAATTAACGTGCTGGTTTCAGCCGTTGATAGCGGTGTGCTGAATATTACCGACTACAAAACACCGGATCCATGGGACGCTTTCTTTGGTCGCAAGCGTTACGGCGCGGATCTATACGATATCTATGGTCAGGTAATTGAAGGTGAAGGGCGTTTGGCTGCATTGCGCTTTGGTGGTAGCGGCGACGAAGGTGATGAACTCAGCCGTGGCGGTAAAAAACCGGTAAATCATGTCACTATCATTGCGCAGCAAGCTCAACCGGTGCAATTGAACGATAAAGGCGAAGGGACTGTCTCCCTGCCAATTGGCGATTTTAATGGGGAACTGCGCGTGATGGCGCAAGCCTGGACCGACGATCATTTTGGCAATAGCGAAGATAAAGTCGTCGTCGCCGCACCGCTGGTGACTGAGCTTGCAGCTCCGCGCTTTATGGCGAGTGGGGATACCAGTCGCTTAGCGATGGATCTCACTAACCTGACCGATAAACCACAGCAACTGAGTATCAACCTCAGTGCCAGTGGCTTGATTGCCCTGGATTCCGCACCGTCGCAGACGGTGCAACTGCTTCCTGGTGCACGTAAAACGTTGTTTGTTTCGGTACGTGGGTTGCAGGGTTTTGGGGATGGTCAGCTAGAGGCGCAAATCAGCGGCCTTAATCTGCCAGGCGAAACGCTGCCAGCTATTCAGAAACAATGGAAACTCGGGGTTCGTCCTCCTTTCCCGGCACAAAATATCAATAGCGGTGCAGTGCTGACTCCGGGCGAAGTATGGGATATTCCGCCGCAGCATATTTCAGGATTAGCTCCCGCAACACTTGAAGGACAAGTGCTGCTCAGTGGGCGTCCGCCGCTGAACCTGGCACGCTATATCCGTGAACTTAAAGCGTATCCATATGGCTGCCTTGAACAAACAACCAGCGGGCTTTTCCCATCGCTTTATACCAATCAGGCACAGTTAGCGTCTCTGGGAATCAAAGGAACCACGGATGAACAGCGTCGCGCTGCAATCGATCTGGGAATCTCGCGTCTGTTGGATATGCAACGCGACGACGGTAGTTTTGGCCTGTGGGATAAAGAGGGGCCGGAGGAATACTGGTTAACCGCTTATGTTACTGATTTCCTGGTGCGTGCCAGTGAGCAAGGATACAGCGTAAATACCGATTCCCTGAACAAAGCTAACCAGCGCCTGCTGCGTTATCTTCAGGATTCGGGGCTGATTGCGCTGCGTTACAGCGATGATGCTGCTGCCAGTAAATTCGCTGTGCAGGCTTATGCCGGGCAAGTGCTTGCACGTCAGCAAAAAGCACCATTAGGCGCGCTTCGTGAACTGTGGTCACGCCATGACAGGGCGCGTGCTGGTTTACCTTTAGTGCAACTGGGTGTGGCGCTGAAACTAATGGGCGATGCGCCACGTGGTGACCAGGCTATCACTTTAGGACTGAAAACCAATCGTAGCGACGAACGTATCTGGATGGCTGACTACGGCAGCGAACTGCGTGATAAAGCCATGGAGTTGAGTCTTCTGGAAGAGAACAAATTGCTGCCAGAGCAGCAAAATCAATTGCTGATGGAGCTTTCTAATCTTGCTTACAGCCAACGCTGGCTTTCCACTCAGGAAAGTAACGCGCTGTTCCTGGCAGGTCGTAACTGGCAAACAGCGAAAGGTGACTGGCAATCGCAGGTGTCATTTATTGCTGAGCCGCTGGCGGGCACGCAGTCCATCACGCGTAATTTGAATGCCGAGCAGCTCGCAGGGTTGCAGGTTACTAACACCGGTGCGGGTAATTTATACCTGCGTTTAGACAGTGTGGGTTATCCGCAGCAGGCTCCGGCACCTTACAGCAACGTTTTGCATATTGAGCGTCAGTTCCTGGATGCAAAAGGCAATCGTAAATCATTGTCTGAACTGAAAAGTGGCGAGCTAGTGATGGTCTGGCTGGATGTTTGGGCGGATAAAAATGTGCCGGATGCGTTAGTTGTTGATCTGTTACCAGCAGGTCTTGAACTCGAAAACCAGAACCTTTCTGAAAGCAGTGCCAGCCTGAGTGATAGTGATAATCAGGTTCAGGGTTTACTGAATCAGATGCAGCAGGCTGACATTCAACATATGGAATTCCGTGACGATCGCTTTGTTGCCGCATTGCCGCTTAACGAAAGCCAACATGCGACCCTGGTTTACCTTGCTCGTGCTGTCACACCGGGAACCTACCATGTCCCTGTATCACAAGTTGAATCAATGTATGTGCCGCAATGGCGGGCAACGGGAGCCAGCACCGGTATGCTGACTATACATCCGTAAAAGGCTAAACAAAGTGCGAAAGCCTTTACGCTGGCGGCACCGCTATCTATTCGTGGTGCTGCCACTCGTTTTATTGCTGGGTATTTGGCTGGCGGACAGGCTTTGGCCGCTACCGCTTTCTCAGGCAAATCCAGCGCGAGTTGTGGTCGCGGCGGATGGCACTCCGCTGTGGCGCTTTGCCGATGAGAATGGCATCTGGCGCTATCCAGTCACCGTTAGCGATGTTTCCCCCGTTACCTCGAAGCCTTGATCAATTATGAGGATCGCTGGTTTTGGGATCACCCGGGGATCAATCTGCTGTCGATAATTCGTGCTGCCTGGCAAGATCTTCTCAGTGGTAAAGTGATTTCTGGTGGCAGCACGTTGACCATGCAAGTGGCTCGTTTGCTTGATCCGCATCCTCGAACATTGGGTGGCAAAGTTCGGCAGGTATGGCGAGCGTTGCAACTTGAGTGGTATCTCTCAAAAGAACAAATCCTCACGCTTTATCTGAATCGTGCTCCTTTTGGCGGTACGTTGCAGGGCGTGGGGGCAGCCAGTTGGGTGTACCTTGGGAAATCCCCGCAGCAGTTGAGTTATGCAGAAGCCGCTTTATTGGCAGTGTTGCCGCAAGCGCCTAGTCGTTTGCGCCCTGATCGTTGGCCCGAAAGAGCACAAGCCGCGCGTAATAAAGTCCTGATGCGCATGGCGGAGCAAGCCGTCTGGGAACCGCAGCAGGTAAAAGAATCCCTTGAAGAACCGGTCTGGCTGGCACCAAGACAGATGCCACAGCTGGCGCCATTGCTTTCGCGTTATCTGGTGAGCCGCAGCAAAGCGCAGAAAATAACGACCACGCTCGATGCGCCGTTGCAGCGCCAACTCGAAGAACTGGCTCTGAACTGGAAAGCGCAGCTTCCTCCACGCTCGTCTCTCGCGATACTGGTCGTTGACCACACTACTATGGAGGTTCGCGGTTGGGTTGGCTCGGTTGATATTAATGATCAAAGCCGTTTCGGGCATGTAGATATGGTGACGGCCATTCGCTCACCCGGCTCGGTATTAAAACCCTTTGCCTATGCTCTTGCGCTGGACGATGGCCTGATTCACCCCACGTCATTGTTACAGGATGTTCCCCGGCGCTTTGGCGATTATCGCCCTGGAAATTTTGACACTGGCTTTCATGGCCCGGTCAGCATGAGCGAAGCGTTAGTGCGCTCGCTTAATCTTCCGGCTGTGCAGGTTCTTGAGGCGTATGGTCCAAAACGCTTTGCTGCACAATTGCGTAATGTGGGGTTGGACCTGCGTTTTCCGGCTGGAAGTGAGCCTAATCTTTCGTTGATTCTGGGTGGCGGCGGCGCTCGTCTGGATCAGATTGTTGCAGCCTATAGCGCCTTTGCACGCCATGGCCGTGCCGCACAGTTGCGCTTGCAGCCCGGACAACCACTCGTTGAACGGCCATTGATGTCTGCCGGAGCGGCCTGGATTATTCGTCGAGTTCTGGCTGGTGAAGCACAACCGCAACCGGACGCAACATTACCTGCTGTCGTGCCGCTGGCATGGAAAACGGGTACCAGTTATGGCTACCGCGATGCGTGGGCTATCGGGATCAATCCTCGCTATCTGATTGGTATCTGGACCGGACGCCCGGACAGCACGCCGGTTGCAGGGCAGTTCGGAACGGGCAGTGCAATTCCGCTGTTAAACCAGGTGAACAATTTGCTGCAAGCCAGTTCCGCCGTGCAGAAGGCGCGTCTGCCGGTTGATCCTCGTCCGGCCTCCGTTTCTGAAGGGCAAATTTGTTGGCCGGGTGGGCAAAATCTGGCTGCCGGAGACAACAATTGCCGACGCAGATTAACCAGTTGGTTGCTGGAGAATAGCCAACCGCCCACGCTTGAAGCGCCGGGACAAGAGGGCGTGCAGGGCGCAAGAAAGGTTGTCTGGTTGGATGATAACGGTAAACAGGTAGCTGCTGATTGCCCGGGCGCGAAACAACAAACTATCTCTTTGTGGCCGTTGCCGCTTGAGCCGTGGTTGCCCGCAAGTGAAAGAAGGTCTGCGCGTTTACCGCCGGTTTCAGAGCAATGTCCTCCGCAGCAGAAAGATGAAGTTACGCCTTTATTGTTGTTAGGGGTTCGTGAGGGCGCTATTTTGAAGCGCCTGCCTGGAGAATTACGCTTAGTGCTTCGTCTTAGCGCTCAAGGTGGGCAAGGAAAACGCTGGTGGTTTTTGAATGGCGAACCGGTGGGTGACAATAGCAATGGAATCGCGTTGGATCTGGTTAAACCAGGGGCGTATCAGGTTTTAGCTCTTGATGAGGCGGGGCAGATAGCGGCCGCTCATTTCACGTTGCAATGAGCTAATAGCCTAATTTTTAGGCTTTCGCATTGAAAATGTTGCTGACATTCATCTTATTTTAAAAAAATGTTATCTGCATCCATAGGCAATGCGAGACTTGCTCATTATAATCGGCGCCAAATCATAACCGGTTATCCCATCAGGGACCGGGCAAACAGAACAGACACAGAGGTAATCATGGCTATTGAACGTACTTTTTCCATCATCAAACCAAACGCGGTGGCAAAAAACGTTATTGGTAACATTTATGCTCGTTTTGAATCCGCAGGGTTTAAGATTGTTGGCGCAAAAATGCTGCACCTGACTTCTGAGCAGGCTCAGGGTTTCTATGCTGAGCACGAAGGCAAACCTTTCTTTGATGGCCTGGTTGCGTTCATGACTTCCGGTCCAATCATGGTTAGCGTACTGGAAGGCGAAAATGCCGTTCAGCGTCACCGTGATATTCTGGGTGCAACTAACCCAGCAAACGCGCTGGCTGGGACTCTGCGTGCAGATTACGCTGATAGCTTCACCGAGAACGGCACACACGGTTCTGATTCTGTAGAGTCAGCGGCTCGTGAAATTGCTTATTTCTTCGCTGAAGGCGAAGTTTGCCCGCGTACTCGCTAATAAGCATTAACTGTTAAGCGACAGTTACATTTTATTTGTATGTACTTCGCTTTCAGTCATGGCATCTGTGCCATAGAATTTGTACAATGCTGCGCCCCGGACGAGCCTGCTCTCCGGGGCGTATCTTTTTTTAACCCACCTGGGGCCGTAACGTGTAACAACGAGGCCGGAAGAAAATATGTCAGAGCAAATTGTCAATCCTGAGACACCCGTTTCAGTCGTTTCCAACAAGTCAGAAAAAATTAATCTGTTGGATCTAAACCGCCAGCAACTGCGTGAGTTCTTCGCTGAAATGGGCGAAAAACCATTCCGCGCCGATCAAGTCATGAAATGGATGTATCACTATTGCAGTGATGACTTCGATGATATGACTGACATCAATAAAGTTCTGCGTAACAAACTCAAAGAAGTTGCTGAGATCCGTGCACCGGAAGTCGCTGAAGAACAGCGTTCTGCTGATGGCACCATTAAATGGGCTATCAGGATTGCCGATCAGCTGGTAGAAACCGTGTATATCCCGGAAGAAGACCGCGCCACACTGTGTGTTTCTTCACAAGTAGGTTGTGCTCTGGAATGCAAATTCTGTTCTACGGCTCAGCAGGGCTTTAACCGTAACCTGCGTGTTTCTGAAATCATCGGTCAGGTCTGGCGTGCGGCGAAAATTATCGGTGCGCAAAAGAAAACCGGCGTTCGTCCTATCACCAACGTGGTGATGATGGGCATGGGTGAGCCGTTGCTGAACCTGAACAACGTGGTACCGGCGATGGAAATCATGCTTGATGATTTCGGTTTTGGTTTATCCAAACGTCGCGTAACGCTTTCTACTTCTGGTGTGGTTCCTGCGCTCGATAAATTGGGCGACATGATTGATGTGGCATTGGCCATTTCTCTGCATGCTCCGACCGATGATATTCGTGACGAAATCATGCCTATCAACAAAAAGTATAACATCGAGACTTTCCTGGCTGCGGTTCGCCGTTATCTGGAGAAATCCAACGCCAACCAGGGCCGTGTCACCGTAGAATACGTTCTGCTGGATCACGTTAACGATGGGACTGATCATGCGCATCAACTGGCAGAATGCCTGAAAGATACGCCATGTAAAATCAACCTGATCCCATGGAACCCGTTCCCGGGCGCACCGTATGGCCGTAGCTCCAATAGCCGTATCGACCGTTTCTCAAAAGTATTGATGAGTTATGGCTTTACGACCATCGTGCGTAAGACTCGCGGTGATGATATTGACGCAGCATGCGGTCAGTTGGCGGGTGAAGTTATCGACCGCACCAAGCGTACGTTACGTAAACGTATGCAAGGTGAACCTATTGATGTTAAAGCAGTCTGATTAGCATTCGTTTAAATCAGATTCGTGCCACGCGGTTGAATTGCTGCGTGGTGCAAAAAACACATAGTGATATCTTGCAGTTATGCAAGTTTCGCGAGTGTCTTTAAGATTAATAATTACGGTGCGTTTCACTGCCTTTTAAGGCAGTATGTAACGGTACAACAATAGTTTAGGCGCATCTATTTAAGCCATCACAGTCGCAATCCGCTGACAACATTACAAATGCTGTCTATGGTTAATTCATCAGTGATGAAGTTGTTCAGGTTAAGCGGTTCGTTTAAGTGAACAAGTTGTTTGAACTAAATGTTATGTTGTCTGAAGGTGTTGCCTTCAGAACACAAATTTGTTTCGCGGAGCGGGAGTTGTGGCGTAGCGGAAATGCTGTGCGACAAGGCTCCTGCCTAATTCCTCAATCGAACAGTTCCAGCAGTTGTAGCTAATGAATACTGAAGCCACTCACGAATCAAATGCAGCAAAAACCACGGGTGAACGTTTACGTGTTGCCCGTGAAGAACTCGGTCTTAGCCAACAAGCCGTGGCAGAACGCCTGTGCCTGAAAGTTTCTACCGTTCGGGATATTGAAGATGACAAGGCGCCAGCTGAGTTAGCATCGACCTTCCTGCGTGGTTATATCCGGTCCTATGCACGTCTGGTGCGTATCCCGGAAGAAGAACTGTTGCCAATGATGGAAAAACAAGCTCCAGTCAGAGCGGCGATTGTCGCTCCGATGCAAAGTTTTTCTCTGGGGAAACGCCGTAAGAAACGTGACGGCTGGCTGATGAGCTTTACCTGGCTCGTGTTGTTTGTTGTTGTCGGTCTGACCGGCGCCTGGTGGTGGCAAAACCATAAGGCAGCGCAGGAAGAAATCTCGACAATGGCTGATCAATCTTCAGCTGAACTTTCTGCCAGCAACAGTAACTCCCAGTCAGTTCCATTGACTACCAGCGATTCGTCTACTGCTGATACCTCTGCACAGCAACCTGTGCAGACCCCAGCACCGCAATCGACTTCTGCGACTGACCCAGCGCAAAGTCAGGCTGCGGCAGCAACGGCTCAACAAACTACCCCGGCGGACTCTTCCGCTGTGGTAGCACCAAGCCAGGCTCCAGTTGATAATGCCCAGACAACGACGCCACCGGCACCCAATACAGCTCTGCCAACTGACCAGGCTGCGGTAACCACTCCTGCGGCTGATCCTAATGCATTAGTCATGAACTTCAATGCTGATTGCTGGCTGGAAGTGACCGATGCGACGGGTAAAAAATTGTTCAGCGGTATGCAGCGTAAAGATGGCAATTTAAATTTAGCCGGTCAGGCACCGTATAAGTTGAAAATTGGTGCTCCGGCGGCAGTACAGATTCAGTTCCAGGGTAAACCTGTCGATCTGAGTCGTTTTATCAGAACTAGCCAGGTTGCACGTCTTACAGTAAGTGCTGAATAATCCAGCCTGCATGACGCGTAATTGTGGAGATTTGTAATGCATAACCAAGCCCCAATTCAACGTAGAAAATCCAAACGGATCTATGTCGGGAATGTGCCAATCGGCGACGGGGCACCGATCGCCGTCCAGTCAATGACCAACACCCGTACTACGGATGTTGAAGCCACTGTCAACCAGATCAAAGCGTTAGAAAGAGTAGGCGCCGATATCGTTCGTGTATCGGTTCCCACTATGGACGCGGCCGAAGCCTTTAAGCTGATTAAACAGCAGGTCAATGTCCCATTGGTCGCTGATATCCATTTTGACTATCGTATCGCCCTCAAAGTTGCTGAGTATGGTGTCGATTGTCTACGCATCAACCCAGGTAATATTGGCAGCGAAGAGCGTATTCGCAGCGTTGTCGATTGCGCTCGGGATAAAAACATTCCGATCCGCATCGGTGTAAATGCCGGCTCTCTGGAAAAAGATCTCCAGGAAAAATATGGCGAGCCAACGCCGCAGGCATTGTTAGAGTCAGCGATGCGCCACGTCGATCATCTGGATCGTCTTAACTTTGATCAGTTCAAAGTCAGCGTTAAAGCCTCCGATGTTTTTCTGGCGGTAGAATCCTATCGTTTACTGGCTAAGCAAATTGATCAGCCGCTGCATCTCGGGATCACCGAAGCGGGTGGCATGCGTGCAGGCTCAGTAAAATCTGCCATTGGTCTGGGCTTACTGCTTTCTGAAGGTATTGGTGACACGCTGCGCGTATCGTTAGCTGCTGATCCGGTGGAAGAAATTAAGGTCGGTTTCGATATTCTGAAATCTTTGCGCATTCGCGCTCGCGGTATTAACTTTATCGCCTGCCCAACCTGCTCGCGTCAGGAATTCGATGTTATTGGAACCGTTAACGCTCTCGAGCAGCGCCTGGAAGATATCATCACCCCAATGGATGTTTCGATCATTGGCTGTGTGGTGAACGGGCCGGGTGAAGCGTTGGTTTCCACTTTGGGTGTGACGGGTGGCAACAAGAAGAGTGGTTTTTACGAAGACGGTGTGCGTCAAAAAGAGCGAATGGATAACGACAACATGATTGCGCAGCTTGAAGCGCGTATTCGTGCCAAGGCGTCCATGCTTGATGAATCGCAGCGGATTAGTATCCAGCAGTTGGAAAAATAGTGCGAAACATGGGAAGCATTCGGCTTCCCGTGTATGATTGAACCCGCCAGACGTTTCGCTTTCGCAAACAGTCTGATTTCGGGTTCATTTTTTGTATAAATTCGGTAGAGAATAAACGTGGCAAAAAACATTCAAGCCATCCGCGGCATGAACGATTACCTGCCTGGCGAAACCGCCATCTGGCAGCGCATTGAAGGCATTCTGAAACAGGTGCTCGGCAGCTACGGTTACAGTGAAATCCGTTTGCCGATTGTAGAGCAGACCCCGTTATTCAAACGCGCCATCGGTGAAGTCACCGACGTGGTTGAAAAAGAGATGTATACCTTTGAGGACCGCAACGGCGATAGCCTGACTCTGCGTCCTGAAGGCACCGCGGGCTGCGTGCGTGCCGGTATCGAACATGGTCTTCTGTACAATCAGGAACAGCGCTTGTGGTACATCGGGCCGATGTTCCGCCATGAGCGCCCGCAAAAAGGGCGTTACCGCCAGTTCAATCAGTTGGGTGTTGAAGTCTTTGGTCTGCAAGGGCCCGATATAGATGCTGAACTAATCATGCTGACTGCGCGCTGGTGGCGTGCGCTGGGTATTGACCAGCACGTCAGCCTTGAGCTGAACTCTATTGGTTCGCTGGAAGCACGCGCTAACTATCGTGATGCGCTAGTGGCATTCCTTGAGCAGCACAAAGAAAAGCTCGACGAAGATTGCCAGCGTCGTATGTACAGCAATCCACTGCGTGTGCTCGATTCCAAAAATCCTGAAGTACAGGCACTGTTAGATGATGCGCCAACGCTTGGCGATTATCTGGACGAGGATTCTCGTGAACACTTTGCTGGCCTGTGTCAGTACCTGGATGCTGCGGGTATCGCGTATACCGTAAACCAGCGCCTGGTGCGCGGCCTGGATTACTACAACCGTACCGTTTTCGAATGGGTGACCAGCAGTCTTGGTTCTCAGGGCACCGTTTGTGCTGGTGGCCGTTACGACGGTTTAGTCGAGCAGCTCGGTGGCCGTGCAGCACCGGCAGTTGGTTTCGCAATGGGCCTTGAACGTCTTGTTTTACTGGTTCAGGCTATTAATCCTGAATTTAAAGCAGAATCTGTTGTCGATATTTACCTGATATCGTCAGGTCAGGGAACGCAAGCTGCGGCAATGTTATTCGCCGAGCAATTGCGTGACCAGGTCCCAGCTATCAAACTGATGACCAACTATGGCGGTGGCAACTTCAAGAAACAGTTCGTCCGTGCAGATAAGTGGGGCGCTCGTGCGGCTCTGGTGCTGGGTGAAACGGAAGTCGCAAATGGTCAGGTGGTCGTGAAGGATCTGCGCACAGGTGAGCAAACTACTGTTGAACAAACCAACGCGGTGGCTCATTTGCAGGCGCTACTGGGTTAATTTCCCCAGTGATTAATCGTTAAGGAGAAGGACTGCGTGGAAATTTACGAAAACGATAACGAACAGGTTGATGCGGTAAAACGCTTCTTTGCTGAAAATGGCAAAGCGCTGGTTGTGGGTGTCGTACTGGGTATTGGCGCACTGGTTGGCTGGCGTTACTGGAACAGCCATCAAGCTGAAAGCGTAATGGCTTCTTCTCTTGAATACCAAACAGTGACAGATGCTGTGCGCGCAGATAATCCTGCCACACTGGCTGCCGCTGAGAAATTCGCAGCCGGCACAAAAAATACTTATGGTGCTCTGGCAGCACTGGAATTAGCGCAGAAGTATGCTGATAACAATGACCTTGCGAAAGCGGCAGCTCAGCTGCAGCAAGGTCTTGCCAACACAACTGATGAAAACCTGCAGGCGTTGATCAACGCACGTCTGGCGCGTGTTCAAATTCAACAGAAGCAATCTGATGCGGCGCTGAAAACCCTCGACAGCATTAAAGGTGAAGGTTGGGTAGCGATTGTTGCTGATTTGCGCGGTGAAGCGCTACTCAGCAAAGGGGATAAGCAAGGTGCACGCGATGCGTGGAGCAAAGGCTCAAACACTGATGCTTCTCCAGCCCTGCGCGAAATGATGCAGATGAAAATTAATAATTTGTCGAGCTAAGAGGGACCCGATGCAATTGCGTAAACTACTTGTACCAGGGCTGATTTCTCTGACGCTGCTCAGCGGTTGTTCACTGTTTAGCGGTGAAGAAGACGTGGTTAAAATGTCTCCACTGCCGACAGTTGAAAACCAGTTTGAACCTGAAAAAACATGGAGCACTTCTGTTGGTAGCGGCATTGGTGATTTTTATTCCAATCTGCACCCAGCGTGGCAGGACGGCAACGTTTATGCCGCTGACCGCCGTGGCACCGTTAAAGCCGTAAACGCGGACGACGGTAAAGAAGTCTGGTCCGTCGATCTCTCTGAAAAAACGAATTTCTATTCCAGCAACCTTCCGGCACTGCTTTCTGGTGGCGTAACGGTTGAAGGTGCGCACGTTTACGTCGGCAGTGAAAAAGCACAGGTTTATGCGCTTAATACCTCTGATGGTAGTATTGCGTGGCAAAGCAAAGCGGCTGGCGAAGTCCTTTCTCGCCCGGTTGTGAGCGACGGTTTAGTTCTGGTTCACACCAGCAACGGCCAGCTCCAGGCATTTGATGAAGCTGACGGTGCGGTGAAATGGACCGTAAACCTGGATATGCCAGCGCTTTCCCTGCGCGGCGAATCAGCTCCAGCAGTAGCGTTTGGTGCAGCTATTGTCGGTGGCGATAACGGACGTGTCAGCGCTGTGTTGATGAAACAAGGTCAGCTGATTTGGCAGCAACGTATTTCTCAGGCAACTGGTGCGACTGAAATCGACCGTCTGAGCGATGTTGATACCACGCCAGTTATCGTGAATGGTGTTGTATATGCATTGGCATATAACGGCAACCTGACTGCGCTGGACTTACGTTCGGGTCAGGTCATGTGGAAACGTGAACTGGGTTCAGTGAACGATTTCATCGTGGATGCGAACCGCATTTTCCTCGTCGATCAGAATGACCGCGTTGTGGCATTAAACGCTGATGGCGGCGTGACTCTGTGGACGCAAAGCGATTTGCTGCACCGTAATTTGACCTCTCCTGTTCTGTACAACGGTTATCTGGTTGTAGCCGACAGCGAAGGCTATATGCACTGGATCAATGCCGACGATGGTCGCTTTGTTGCTCAACAGAAAGTGGACAGCTCTGGGTTCCAGACTGAGCCCGTTGTTGCCAGCGACAAACTGTTGATTCAGGCGAAAGATGGTACGTTGTACGCTATCAAGCGTTAAACTTACCTGACGTAATAGCATGAGCGAAACGGTTCCCGTAGTCCGGGAGCCGTTTCCTGTTTTTAGAAACGACGTGAATTGACGTCGTTTTATGATGAATTTTGAGTAATGAGGCTTTTATCATGGTACCTGTGGTTGCGCTCGTCGGGCGCCCTAATGTCGGAAAATCCACGTTGTTTAACCGCTTGACGCGTACCCGAGATGCGCTGGTCGCGGATTTCCCGGGGCTGACTCGCGACCGCAAGTATGGTCGTGCTGAAGTGGAAGGTCGCGAGTTTATTGCTATTGATACCGGTGGTATTGATGGCACTGAAGATGGCGTTGAAACACATATGGCTGCGCAGTCGCTTTTAGCGATTGAAGAAGCTGATGTCGTGCTATTTATGGTTGATGCGCGTGCAGGCTTGATGCCTGCAGATGAAGCTATCGCTAAGCATTTGCGTTCACGTCAGAAGCCAACCTTCCTGGTGGCGAACAAAACAGACGGTATGGACCCCGATCAGGCGGTAATTGATTTTTACTCCCTGGGTTTAGGTGAAATTCACCCAATCGCTGCCTCTCACGGTCGCGGTGTGACAACCTTGCTGGAACACGTGCTGATTCCGTTTATCGACGATAAAAACCCGCGCGAACCAGAAGAAGAAATTGATGAAGATGCAGCCTATTGGGCGGCATTTAATGCTAAGCATGGCATTGTTCCTGAAGGTGAAGAAGAAATCGAAGAGGAAGAAGAAGAAGCCTTCAATCCTATCGATTTGCCTATCAAACTGGCTATCGTTGGCCGTCCAAACGTAGGTAAGTCAACGCTTACCAACCGTATTTTGGGTGAAGATCGTGTAGTGGTTTATGACATGCCTGGCACCACGCGTGACAGCATCTATATCCCGATGGAACGTGATGAGCGTGAATATATTCTTATCGACACCGCTGGTGTGCGTAAGCGCGGCAAAATCACTGAAACCGTTGAGAAATTCTCGGTAATCAAAACCCTGCAAGCGATTGAAGACGCTAACGTTGTTATGTTGGTGATTGATGCTCGCGAAGGTATTTCCGACCAGGATTTGTCTCTGCTCGGCTTTATCCTGAATAGTGGGCGCTCACTGGTGATTGTCGTCAACAAGTGGGACGGTCTGAGCAACGAAGTCAGAGAGCAAGTTAAAGAGACCCTGGATTACCGTCTTGGCTTTATCGACTTTGCTCGCGTGCACTTTATCTCCGCACTGCACGGCAGCGGCGTGGGTAACTTGTTCGAATCTGTTCGTGAAGCTTATGACAGCTCAACGCGTCGCGTAAGCACTGCGTTACTGACTCGCATCATGACTATGGCTGCGGAAGATCACCAGCCGCCGTTAGTTCGTGGTCGTCGCGTTAAGCTGAAATATGCGCATGCCGGTGGTTATAACCCACCAATCGTTGTGATTCACGGCAACCAGGTTAAAGACCTGCCGGATTCCTACAAGCGCTATTTGATGAACTACTTCCGCAAATCGCTGGATGTGATGGGTACGCCAATCCGTATTCAGTTTAAAGAAGGGGAGAACCCGTTTGCCAACAAACGTAACACCCTGACACCGAACCAGATGCGTAAACGTAAGCGTTTGATCAAACACATCAAGAAAAGCAAATAATTCGTAGCGAGGAGTCATCCTGGCCATAAAAAAACCCGGTTTAACCGGGTTTTTTTATCTTTAAATTTCGCAATTAATCTTCACTTCACGCCATATTTGCTTTGCAACTCACTGATGCGTTGCTGATATGAGCCTGCCAGGCACGCGTTTTTATCGTCTTCTTTCCAGCACTCATTGCGCCCTCTAATCCAGCCTCGTTGTTCAGCTTTAAGCGTCGGATTATTTTTGGATTTAGCCAGCGCTTGCTTGTACGTCTCGGTAAGTTTTAGATCCTGAGCAGAAAGGGTTTTACTTTGGCAAATGAGGTCTTCCATGCTGCCTTTGCTGACGGCCGCGCAAGAAAACGATGGGCCTGTTTGCTGCTGCGATTTTTTATTTTCAGTGGGTGCGAAGCTTACTTCATCTTCAGGCAAACAGACGCCGTGAGTACGATTGGGGCCGGTCAAAGAGATCTCAGGATTACCGTCTGTTGAACGCACAATGCTGATCACCGTTTTACCGCTGGTCGCTTCCCAATAGGTCGGGCTGCTCTGTTTAATTGTCGCTTTTTGACCATTTACCCACACGCCACCTTTACCGTCACTGTAAGTTCCGCCCGTTTTCCCACAGCTAAAATTGAACGCCTGCGGAGGTGTCGTCTTTTCAGTCGCCGCTTGCGAAGCGAGCGGAAATAAAACTAACGCAATGAGAACGATATTTTTCATGATGAACCCTTAGGTCGAAATTTGCGTACTGGCTTCAGTATGCGTTATGCCAGGGAATTTAACACGCTCATGTAAGGCTGGATTATCACTGTCATCTTTCAGCTTCACCCCGGTTAACCGGCGCAAGAAGGCTTATTCCAGGAGCCATGCAACTTTAAACGCGGCAGCGGTGTAGGCAACCAGATTAAAGACCTGCCGGACTCCTACAAGCGTTACTTGATGAACTACTTCCGCAAATCGCTGGATGTTATGGGTACACTAATCCGTATCCAGTTCAAGGAAGGCGAGAACCCGTTTGGTTTTTTATCTCATAGTCCGGTAGAGAAAATTGGCTGATAAAGGCATTGAGCGCTTTGGTATCCGGCAGGGCAGACAATGCACCTTTGCGGGTTGTCGCGAGGGCACCACAGGCACCAGCCTGAGCAATGGCCTGATGGATCTGTTCAAAGCTCTCCGGCATCCCATTATGTGCAATCCAGGCCAACAAACCGGCGACGAAAGCGTCGCCAGCCCCGGTTGTATCGACACTATCGACGGTATAGCCATTGAAATGGATGACGCTGTCGCGCCATAACACCATGGCGCCTTGCGAACCGTAGGTCACTACTTTCAGTTGTGCAGGTAGCGCCTTAAGACCTTCAAGCGCCAGGGTAAAATTGTGGGTACCTGTCATCCAGTACCATTCTTCTTCCGAGAGTTTAAGAATGTCGGCCTGAGAGGAAAAATGGCGCACCGTCTCGAGCATTTCATGCTTGTCGAGCCACATTTGCTCCCGTAAGTTCACATCGAAACTCAGCAATCCCCCGCGTTGTTTAACATTGCTGATGGCGGCAACCAATGTATTACGGCAAACGTCGGTGACCATTGCCAGAGAGCAGAAGTGCAGAATATCGTTGCTAAATTCTGGAAGGGCATCGGACGTTAAAAATTGATCGGCGGAGGGGGTGGTTAAAAACGTAAACTCGCGCTCTCCGCCACTATTCAGAGAGACCAGCACCGTACTGGTTTTGTGCTGGTTATCCAGTTGAAGGCATGCGGTTGAGACGCCTGAGTCAGACAGCGTTTTTTTTAGAAAATGACCAAAGTCGTCATCACCAACCCGGCCAATAAAGCCACTCTGGCTGTGTAAACGTGCAGCACCTACCGCAACATTGAATGGGGCTCCTCCTGCGCAGGCTTGATACTGCATCTCTGAAAGCGGTAAAAGATCGACCACCGCATCGCCAAGAGTCCAGATATTCATGATATTTCCTTAATGATAATTAACTCATTTTATTCAAACGTATTTTTTAAAAGTTATAATCCAGCATCAACTTATAATCGGTGGTGAGGGCATCGCCATTAGTGACCCAGCTTCCGCTCTGGTTTATCAACGAACCGGTAACTTCCCCAGATGCTGTGAAACGAGAGGTCAAAGGATAATTCACCGACACCTTCAGGAAGCGATTGCGGGTATTTTGGAATACTTCGCCATCTTCAGGCTGCGCATTGTTTTTCTTATAATGCCCATAACCGCCGCTCAGTGTTGTGGATAATTTCCCCCAGTTGCGCCAGACGCCGAATGAAGCGGTCCAGCTTTTTTCGTCGATATCGCCCCACTGCGCTCTGTCTAAAATGGCAGAAGCAAATTGCTGGCGGAACCAGACCCCGGTGGTGTTGTTAATAATATATTGCACCCCTGGTTCAATCTGAAATGAACGTACGTCACGGTCATTTTGTGAACCACCGCTGCGGCGATGGTCAATCTGCTGATACAGGTAGTTAAAGAAGGATAAATTGTCCGTAACACGCAAATCGGTAAAGAACTTGGCGCGTCCTTGCCAACGATCGTCGATTGACGCACTCCCGCCCATAACATCCCAGCCATAACGAAGGCGCTTATAGAAATATTCGTGGCCGATAATCAACTGAGTCCACTGATTCTGGCTGATGTAAGTCTGGTTCTCCCACGTGCCGTTATAGTTGGTGGTTCTGCCATCAGAGAACGCCAGATACCAACCGGGTAATGCATCATGACGCATTACCCCTTGTACAAACGTCAGTGAATCATTCCCGCTGTGGAAATGGCTGTTACGCCAGTTATTATCCTCAATGGCATATTTCATTTTAAGCTGGCCGTGAACGCGACCACCGGCAGGATTGGAGGAGCGAGTTGAGGTCCACATGACATCCTCATCCAGATATGACCACGGATCCACGGCAATAACCTTTCCCGATGAATCCTTCATGATGCTCATACTCGCATTCGCCAGCGCTGGAAAAAGAAGAACAAAAATAACAGACAGGGCATGATGGTTTTTCATAATAATATCCCGTTAAATCATTTCTTTTATTTTCAGCATTGCGTGAAAATTATCGTTTTGAGGCAGACTGATACTCCATGGTTTCTCCTGCATGGAATACATCCGGGTGCTGAATGCCGCTTTATTGTTTATGTAAAAAACAGCAATTGAGTTTTGAACCAGAACACGTAACTCAACTTTGTCATCGAGCGGAACATTCACCCAGGATTCAGCGTTGGCCTGATGAATCGACGCGAGCGGAGCGTTAAAAAAGTAGACTTTCCCTTTGCTCTTATTGAACACAACGTTGAGCGTCGCATCACTGACTCTGTCGTCAGTCAGCCCAAAGCTCATGACCATTCCCGCAGAGGGAACATCTACCGTTGCGCTTAACTCACCTCGTTTGGGCAGGGGTGGGTACACAGAAGACTGTAACAAGCCGAACTGCGTTGCCGTTTTTAGCGTTTTACTGCTTGTTAAGGTGGTAACTGGACCTGGGTTGTCATCGATGACCGTCAGTAGCTCATGGGGGAGGATGCTATTGAGCTGGCCTTTGTCATCTGCGGTCAGCTCATGAACTACCAGATTTCCTGCCCAGTCAATGTTGCCGCTGTCGCGGTTTCCCGCTTTGGTCGGGATCCAACCGAAAACAAACAAGCGGTCGTTTTTGAGAGCCAGTTTGCCTGCGTATAAACCCGACCCATCGACCACATAATTGTCCATTTTCCGCCACGGCCCGTCCGGATTCTCCGCGACCCGATATTGTGTCAGGCGTAGCGGCCATTGGTCGCTAAAGCTGAGATACCAACGTCCGTTGAAGAACACAAGCGTCGGGCATTCGAGGTTTGCGTTGCTGGTAATAGTATCGTTATTAAAAAATACCCCACGGTCTTCCCAGTTCTTTAAATCGGTTGAGCTGTACCGGGCAATAACACCACGACCATTGCTGCGGGTAGTAATTAACATCCAGTATTCTTTCTTTTCTTCAATCCAGGCAATATGGGGATCGCGGAAGTCATTACCCCGATAGTTACCGCCTGGCAGAATCGTATCCTGAGGGTGTTTCACCCAGTGAAGACGGTCTTCACTGGTCGCGTGCATAATGGACTCCACCGGGAACACATTTTCATTATGTGCGGTGTACCAGGCATGCCAGATATTGCCGACTTTAATAATCGAGCCGGTTCCCAATAGCAGTTCAGGATCGTCAACGTCGTTAACGTAGGGAATCACTTCCGAATGGTTCTGATAATCATATAAGTTGGCACTCGACAGCAGATGAATTGCGTGTACTCCTACATCGCTACCACCGCGTACATCATTAAGATAAAAAATATCAAATTTGCCATCGCTATAAACAGGCATCGGGTCACCAATAAATGAACCCTCCACTCGTGGGAAAAAGTTATTAATATGACTAATGCTTTTATTATGTAATGTTTCTTTAGATGGCTGCGACCAGGCTGTCGTATTTCCAACAGAGAGCGCCAGCAGAGCGACGAATGCCACCAACGTTGATTTTTTCATGCTATACCTGAATGTCAGAAGTTATAATTCACGCCAACCACGGTAAATGGATTCCATGAGTGACCGGTAGATGTCCAGAGTCCGGTTTCTTTGGTAAATTGCGCTTTGAATTCACCATATAATCTCACTTCACCAACAACCGGATAGCTGATGGTGCCGCCAATAAATTTATATCGGCCATCATAAAAAACTTCTTTGGCATTGCTGGCATTATCTATTTTGTCCTGACCGAATCCAAAATACAGCGAGGTTAATAGAGGGTACCAATTTCGCCAGAGTCCAGCCGTGACTTTCCATTCTTCTTCAATAATGTCGCCCCAGCTTTCACGCTCCTGACGGTTATAGTAATAATAAGGTCGAAGATACAAACCAAGATCCGAGCTCACGCGGTATTGAATGGCAGGTTCAATTTCAAATATATACTGATCAAGATCGCCATTTCCTGGCTCATTACCCTGCGGCTGATATTCACCATAAGCATATCCGGCAAGGCTCCATTTGTTGCTCAGTCGCAGGTCTTGCCAGACTTTGAACCTATTCTTCCAGCGTTTAGTTGCTGTTTCGGAACCGACCATGACTTCCGTACCGATATTACCTCGCCAGGTTTCAACAATATGACCAACAAAAATCTCATTGATGGTATTGGTTCCATTGTAGTCCTGATTGCTAAACTGGCCTTTATAACTATCTTCCCTGGCATTCCAGAAACCAAAATACCAGTTTGGTAATTCATCGTGCCTTAAAAAAGCCTGGATGGTGGCGAGTTTGAATTTTCCGCTGTCTTTCTTATTATTACTCCAGCGAACATCATCAATTTCTACCTGAGTCCCGATGTTTCCGTGCAGGCCGCCGACTTCCATGTTGCGACCAATACTGTTCCAGTGAACCGGCGGGTCTTCCTGTCTTAAACGCAATAGGCTGACATCTTCCGGGTTATCTACGTTATTATTTTTTTTCACTTCAGCTGTTTTATTATCAGTTGATAATGTTACTGGCACTGACGATGCCGTGGGTTCAGATTCTTTACCCGCAGTAACAACGCTAAGTGATGATTGCTTATTTTCTTTTTTTGCCAGTGATGTACTCGTTGTTTTGGTGTCAGATTCATCTTGAAAATAGCTTTCATAGCTTCCTGTATAATCTACTGCCTGTTCTGTTGTTTCTTCAGCAATGGCAGGATATGTAACCAATGACAGTATCAATGCCAGTGTCTGTTTTCTTGAAACGAATATTTTTTTATTTGTCGCTCTAATGCGATGCTGAGGTGCTAATATTTCATCCATTTTGCTATCTCATTATTCCAGACAGTAATATGCCAGCCAGAGACTGGCAGAAATAAAAAGCTTTCAATGTAAGAAACACGTCGAAACTGAGTGGGATTATTTATCCAAAGACCAGTATCCGGCATCTTGTAATGAGGCAATACCGTGATTCGCAAACAGTGAAATATCGCGTTGATCCGGCTGCGGATAAATTCGGCTGCTTAAGCAAGCGTCGCCATCGTTAACAAATACTTCCACTGATGAGCGATCAATAAATATTCGCAGTGACAGTAAGCTGTTTGCGGGCAGCGGAATGCTGCGCGTCCCTTCAAGTGAATATTTCGGATAGCTACGCTCCACCACCAGACGCTGGGCCTGATTGTCGACGTATATTCTCAGCCCGTCGCCTAACGCCATGCCAAACTGTTCAGCCGTAGACGCGCTCAGATCCCATGCCAGCTGCACCTCGACCGCTTCGGCATTTGCCGTGACAAGGACTTTCTGATTATTCAGGTCGCGAACGGGCGCGGGATAATAGCTGCCGCGCAGTGCGGTGACTTCGTCAGCGGGTTTCATCTTCACACGATGATTGTCATCAAGGCTTAATTCACGCGGGAGAGAGAGCATACCGGCCCATCCATCCTGCTGTTCGGGCATCGGCGATTCCCACATAGCCAGCCAGCCGATGACAATGCGGCGGTTATCCGGGGTCAGGAAACTTTGCGGAGCATAAAAGTCGTGTCCATGGTCCAGCTCAATAAATTCTCCATTATGGGTGAACGGTTGTCCTGGCTGCCATTCCCCGAGCAAATAGCCACTCTGGAAGAGGTTGCGATGATGATAACCTTCCGCCGCCATCCCTTGTGGGGAGAACATCAGGACGCGCTTATCTCCCAGGGTAAAGAAATCCGGGCATTCCCACATAAAACCCATGCCTTCGTCAGCCTCGGCGAAAATACCTTTGTCGTGCCACTCACGGAGATCGGTGGAGCGGTACAGGCGCACCTGGCCAGTATTCTCCACGCGGGAACCGACAACCATGTACCAGAACTCACCTTCGCGCCACACCTTCGGATCGCGAAAATGATGCAGTCCTGGCGGTGTATCAATCACCATGCCATGCCGTTCAAAATGGATGCCGTCACAGCTGCTTGCCAGGCACTGCACCTGGTAGAGATTGTCGTCGGTGTCTGCCGAACCGTGAAATTTATGTCCGGTATAAATCAGCGCCAGCGTATCGCCGTCCACCACGGCGGAGCCGGAGAAACAGCCGTCTTTATCCGCCGGGCCTTCCGGGGCCAGCGCAACCGGTAGATGTTCCCAGTGCACCAGATCTTTGCTGCGGGCGTGCCCCCAGTGCATCGGACCCCATTGAGGGGAAAAGGGGTGATGTTGATAAAACGCGTGATACCAACCATCAAACCACACCAGGCCGTTAGGATCATTCATCCAGCCTGCGCGAGCGGCAAGGTGATACCGCGGATACCAGCGTGGATTGATAGCGGATTGTGCTTTTTCAAGCGTCTGTTCAGCCTGTTCTAATAAGGATGTCATTGTCTTTACTCTCAGTACATTAAACAGCGTTTTGCTGCAGAAAGGATGGCTCAGATGAGGGTTGATTTGAGCGCAAAAGGAAAATGGAAATAAACGTGGTGCAGAACACCGTAATGCCCATGATCAGATAGGACTGAGCGAAGCCGAATTTCTCATAGCTAAAGCCCGCCAGCGGGGATAACACGGAGCCAATAATCGAGCTGGTGCAGGCGAATCCCACCAGATAAATCGTGGAGGACAGGCGTTTATCGAAATTTAGACTGTTGTATTTAAAAATGGCGACTAACAGTATCGGCAGTTCAACAGCGTGAAGCAGTTTGGTAATTGAAATCAGCAGGGGTCCTTCCACCAGACCGGAAGCAATCATGCGCAGCGCCATTACCATCCCTGCGAATATCAGACCATTTTTAGCGCCAATGCGGTTAACCAGCCACGGTGCACAAAACATGCCTGCTGCCTCTAGAAAGACCTGGAAGGAGTTTAAATAGCCAAACATCGCGTTCCCTTCTCTTAATGTCGGGAACTGTGAAGAGAAATAGACCGGGAATTGCTGGTCGTATACGCCGTAAATGCAGGTTCCGACCACAAAGAAGATAAGTGCCCAGAAGTGCGGTAAGGTGAGCAAGCGCAGGGCATCTGTCAGGGAGACTTTTTTAGCGCCTATTTCGAGTTTCTCCATGCATGCCGGAGCCGCGACTTTTAAGCGGAGCAGCAGGCAGAAGAAGATTATCCCTGAGCAAGAGGCCACCAGGAAGTTAAGGTCAGGGTTGATATTAAACAGTAACCCGGCAAAAAACGTGGCGACAGCCCAGCCCAGAGACCCCCACATGCGGGCCCGTCCAAACTCAAAGGTACTCTGACGCGCAACGCGCTCGGTATAAGACTCCAGAACGCCGATACCACCATTAAATGTCAGCCCGATAAATAAACCACCGAACGCGCTCCCCAACAGAATGTTGATGCTCAGCAAATAGCTAAACAGCAGATAAGCGGGGCCGGAGAGGATCAGCAGGGCGGTGATGAACCATAACAGATGTTTGCGCAGGCCAAGTCGATCCTGGATAAAGCCATAACAAACCTGAGCGAAGAGCGCGGAAACGGATAAGACGGAAAAGATAATGCCGGTTTCCGATGCTTTTAGCCCCACTTCCTGGTTAAGCCAAATGGAGAGAAGTGAACTTGACGAGGACCAAGTCACAAAGAAAAAGAACAGCAGAGCGCTGAGCAGCAGGTAGCTGCGTGAAGGCCGTTTTTTCATTTATGTAATCTCATAAGAGGGTATGCATAAATGGTAACGTTAACATTTTTGATGTACACTTAGTTTTGGCTTGTTAACCGATGTTAATCACAAAAGTTAACGTTAACATTAATATGTTGCGATCAAGATCAAATTTTTTATCGTGGTTTGCATAGCCTTGGGGTTCGATGCTTAAAATAGGGAATTCGCGTTTGATCACAACCCTTAAATCGCTGGATTGAGTGCAAAACCAGGATTGGATCGTTAGTTTTTTAATGGAAGGTTATGGCGTCTTTAAAAGATGTGGCCAGACTGGCCAATGTATCTCTAATGACCGTGTCGCGGGTGCTGAATGATCCGAAACGCGTGAAACCTGAAACCCTTTCACGGGTGCAGGAGGCTATCTTACAGCTCAACTATGTGCCGGATCTGTCTGCCCGCCAGGTGCGCCGTGTTGGCTCCAGGAATAAAACAATTGGCGTGCTTGCTCTGGATACAGTCACTACCCCTTTTTCAGTCGAAATTACGCTGTCTATCGAAGAAACCGCACGGGCGTATGGCTGGAATAGCTTCGTGGTTAACATGTTTGCTGATGACAATCCTGACGATATTGTCGATCTGCTACTCGCGCACCGGCCTGGGGGGATTATTTTCACCACCATGGGGCTGCGCGAAGTGAGCATCTCCCCCAAGTTGCTGAAGCACCCCCTTGTACTCGCCAATTGCGAGAACAAGGGAGAACTGGTTGCCAGCTATATTCCTAACGATGAACAAGGGCAGTATACCGCAGTGCAGGCGCTATTAGCGGCGGGGTATCGTCGCCCTCTCTGCTTGCATTTACCTGCCAACCATCTGGCGACGCTTCGCCGCTGTCGGGGGCTTGATCGCGCTTGCCGTGAAGCCAATATCAATCCCGATACGCTTGAGCACTGCTATATGCAATATGGTGACGAGCACTACCGTGATATTCCGGACATTCTGCTGGCGCATATCCATCAGGGGCAACCGCAATTTGATTCGGTTATCTGTGGCAATGACCGTATTGCATTTATGGTATATCAGACGCTGTTGACACAAGGGATCCGAATCCCACAGGATATTGCTGTTCTTGGGTACGATAACCTCGTAGGGATCGGGAATTTGTTTATCCCCCCGCTATCCACTGTCCAGCTACCGCACTATGAGATTGGGCGCTTAAGTACATTGCACATCATCAACGGCGACAGCCACCGAGAGAAAGTGCTGGTCGATAGTCCCTGGCTGTTGCGAGAATCATTTTGAGAAAGCATTGAGGAACTATAATTCTCAGCATGCGAATGACGATATTTGGAATAAACCTTCCCGGCGAATAATAAAAATGCAGTTGTGTTCCGATTCCATCGGTTTGCGCTTAGGTTTCCATCTGGGTACAACAAAAGATGAATAGAGTTGTAGAACTGAAAGGAGTAATTATGGAAACGAAATGCCCGGTGTGTGAAAACCCGCTCCAGCCAACCGATACAGGCGCGCACTGTGAAGCCTGCAAACAGGATTTTCGTCTTGAGGCTCGCTGCCCGGATTGCCACAAGCCGCTGGAAGTTTTAAAAGCCTGCGGTGCGGTGGATTATTTTTGCCAGAATGGACATGGTTTGATCTCGAAGAAACGCGTCGAGTTCGTGCCTGTTGTCGAATAAGTTTTAGCTTTTCGCCGCCGTTTTACGCTTGCGTACAGGCTTCACCGGTGTAATGCCGGTGACCTGGCTTTCCACCCAGCCATCTTCCAGACGCGTTGTTAGCGTATCCCCAGAATTCACCTGTTTGGTTTTCTTCAGCACTTTGCCGTCTGTCGCCGTTGTGACGCTATAACCACGCGCCAGTGTCGCCAGCGGACTGACTGCTTCAAGCTGTGCGATAGCCGTGCCGAAGCGTTGGCGAGTCTGGCTAAGACGCGCCGTGACCACCTGCGATAAACGATATTCCAACTGCTGTAAACGAGTCTGCGCGCGATGAATTCGAGCTTGTGGTTGTTGCTGGTTCAAACGCTGCATCAGGCGCTGCTGCTGTTGCGAACTGCGGCGCAGTTTTGCGTCCATTGCCACGGTCAAACGCTGCTGTAAACGCTCAAGCGTCGTTTGTTGGCGAGCCAGGCGCAGTTGCGGATGTTGTTGTTGCAGGCGATGTTGTAAGCGCGTGAAGCGCTGCGTGCGCTGGGCGAGATAATAATCCATCGCCATTTCCATACGCTGCTGCGACGATTGCAACTGACGCAGTAATTCGAGCTGATTACGGCTGACAATTTCCGCTGCGGCTGAAGGCGTTGGCGCGCGGACATCTGCGACAAAATCGGCGATCGTGACGTCAGTTTCATGCCCTACGGCACTAACGATCGGGATCTTGCTTGCGAAGATAGCCCTGACAACGCGCTCATCGTTAAAGCTCCATAAATCTTCCAGCGAGCCGCCGCCGCGCCCGACAATCAGCACGTCACACTCTTTGCGCACGTTTGCCAGCTCAATAGCGCGTATGATTTGCATCGGCGCATCAGCGCCCTGAACAGCGGTCGGATAAATAATTACCGGCAGAGAAGGGTCGCGGCGTTTGAGCACGTGCAAAATGTCATGCAGCGCGGCACCGGTTTTTGAGGTAATGACGCCGACCTGGTGTGCCGGTGTTGGTAACGGCTGCTTATGGATTTGTTCAAACAACCCTTCAGCGGTGAGGCGTTGTTTCAGCTCTTCGTATTGCTGCTGCAACAAACCTTCGCCCGCCGGTTGCATGCTTTCAACGATAATCTGGTAATCACCGCGTGGCTCGTACAACGTCAGAGTCGCACGCACCAAAACCTGCTGCCCATGTTGCGGACGGAAGGTGACGCGACGATTGCTGTTACGGAACATTGCACCACGAATTTGTGCGGTATCGTCTTTGAGCGTGAAGTACCAGTGACCGGAAGCCGGTTGGGTGAAGTTGGAAATTTCACCGCTGATCCAGACTTGCCCCATCTCTTGTTCCAGCAGCATTCTAACCGTCTGATTCAGACGGCTGACGGTAAAAATTGATGGAGTATTTATCGTTGGCATGTGACCTGGATCAAATTCTAAATCAGCAAGTTATTCGGTCAATAGTACCTTTCGTATTCTCCTAGGCAAGGAGTTTTCTTAAAAAAGTGTGGATGCAATCGATTCCGCTCTGTATAATGCCGCGGCAATATTTTATCTGTTCTCATTCACCCCAGGTTGAGATATTGCCATGCTACGAATCGCTAAAGAAGCACTGACGTTTGATGACGTTCTCCTCGTTCCAGCTCACTCTACAGTTCTGCCTAACACGGCCGATCTCAGCACCCAGTTGACCAAAACTATTCGTTTGAATATCCCTATGCTGTCCGCAGCCATGGATACCGTAACGGAAGCCCGTCTGGCCATTTCTTTGGCTCAGGAAGGTGGACTTGGTTTCATCCACAAAAATATGTCGATTGAGCGCCAGGCTGAAGAAGTCAAACGCGTGAAAAAACACGAAAGTGGCGTTGTGACTGACCCACAGACCGTGCTGCCGACAACCACTCTGCACGAAGTTAAAGAACTCACCGCACGTAATGGTTTCGCGGGTTATCCTGTTGTCACCGAAGCCAACGAACTGGTCGGTATTATCACCGGTCGTGACGTTCGCTTCGTCACTGACTTAAACCAGCCTGTCAGCGTGTACATGACCCCGAAAGAGCGTCTGGTTACCGTGAAAGAAGGCGAAGCGCGTGATGTTGTGCTGTCTAAAATGCACGAAAAACGCGTTGAGAAGGCATTGGTTGTCGATGGCAACTTCCACCTGCAGGGCATGATTACCGTAAAAGACTTCCAGAAAGCAGAACGTAAACCTAACGCCTGTAAAGACGACCAGGGCCGTCTGCGTGTTGGGGCTGCCGTTGGCGCAGGTGCGGGCAACGAAGAGCGTATCGACGCTCTGGTAGCCGCTGGTGTCGATGTTTTGCTGATTGACTCCTCTCACGGTCACTCCGAAGGCGTTCTGCAACGTATTCGTGAAACTCGCGCTAAATATCCTGACCTGCAAATCATTGGCGGCAACGTGGCTACGGCGAACGGCGCTCGCGCGCTGGCTGACGCTGGTGTGAGTGCGGTTAAAGTCGGTATCGGTCCTGGCTCCATCTGTACCACTCGTATCGTTACTGGCGTGGGCGTTCCACAAATCACTGCGGTTGCTGACGCAGTTGAAGCGCTGGAAGGTACCGGCATCCCGGTTATTGCTGACGGTGGTATCCGCTTCTCCGGCGATATTGCGAAAGCTATCGCAGCAGGCGCTTCTGCGGTGATGGTTGGCGGTATGTTGGCAGGGACTGAAGAATCTCCAGGTGAAATCGAACTTTACCAGGGCCGTTCTTTCAAATCCTACCGCGGTATGGGTTCCCTGGGCGCGATGTCTAAAGGTTCTTCAGACCGTTACTTCCAGACTGACAACGCAGCGGACAAACTGGTGCCGGAAGGTATCGAAGGCCGCGTGGCTTACAAAGGCCACCTGAAAGAGATCGTTCACCAGCAAATGGGTGGCCTGCGCTCCTGCATGGGTCTGACCGGCTGTGGTACTATCGACGAGCTGCGTACCAAAGCGGAATTTGTACGCATCAGCGGTGCGGGCATTCAGGAAAGTCACGTTCACGATGTGACGATTACTAAAGAGTCCCCGAACTACCGTATGGGTTCTTAAAATTTCTGCGCCCGGCTTTATGCCGGGTGTTTTTATTTTGTTTCACTTGCCTCGGAATTAGCCTCAATGACGGAAAATATCCATAAACATCGCATACTTATCCTTGATTTCGGTTCTCAGTACACTCAACTCGTTGCGCGCCGTGTGCGTGAATTGGGCGTTTACTGTGAGCTGTGGGCATGGGATGTCACTGAAGCACAGATTCGTGATTTCAACCCAAGCGGTATCATCCTTTCTGGTGGCCCGGAAAGTACCACTGAACATAACAGCCCACGTGCGCCTGAATATGTCTTCACCGCAGGTGTGCCAGTATTTGGCGTGTGCTACGGCATGCAGACCATGGCGATGCAGCTTGGCGGCCACGTTGAGGGTTCTAACGAACGTGAATTTGGTTACGCGCAGGTCGAAGTTAAAACAGACAGCGCACTGGTTCGCGGTATCGAAGATTCCCTGAGTGCAGATGGCAAACCACTGCTCGATGTCTGGATGAGCCACGGCGATAAAGTCACCGCGATCCCTTCAGACTTCGTGACCGTTGCCAGCACCGAAACATGCCCGTTCGCGATTATGGCGAACGAAGAAAAACGTTTCTATGGTGTGCAGTTCCACCCGGAAGTGACCCATACCCGTCAGGGCCAGCGTTTGCTGGAACGTTTTGTTCTGGATATCTGCGGCTGCGAAGCACTGTGGACTCCGGCAAAAATCATCGAAGATGCGATTGTTCGCCTGCGTGAACAAGTGGGCAATGACAAAGTGATTCTGGGCTTGTCAGGTGGCGTGGATTCTTCCGTTACCGCCATGCTGCTGCACCGCGCGATTGGCGACCGTCTGACTTGTGTATTCGTTGATAACGGCCTGCTGCGTTTGAACGAAGCTGAACAAGTGATGGACATGTTTGGCGATCACTTCGGTCTGAACATCATTCACGTTAAAGGCGAAGAACGTTTCTTGTCCGCGTTGGCGGGTGAGAACGATCCGGAAGCGAAACGTAAAATCATTGGCCGCGTGTTTGTTGAAGTGTTCGATGAAGAAGCACTGAAACTGGAAGACGTGAAGTGGTTGGCTCAGGGCACCATTTATCCTGACGTCATCGAATCTGCTGCTTCTGCGACCGGTAAAGCACACGTCATCAAATCTCACCACAACGTGGGCGGCTTGCCGAAAGAGATGAAGATGGGTCTGGTTGAGCCGCTGCGTGAGCTGTTCAAAGACGAAGTACGCAAAATTGGCCTGGAACTGGGCCTGCCATACGACATGCTTTACCGCCACCCGTTCCCGGGGCCAGGTTTAGGCGTGCGCGTGCTGGGTGAAGTGAAGAAAGAGTATTGCGACCTGCTGCGTCGTGCTGATGCGATCTTTATTGAAGAACTGCATAAAGCAGATCTCTACAACAAAGTCAGCCAGGCATTTACCGTGTTCTTGCCGGTACGCTCTGTTGGCGTGATGGGCGATGGCCGTAAATACGATTGGGTTGTCTCACTGCGTGCAGTTGAAACCATCGACTTTATGACCGCGCATTGGGCGCACCTGCCATACGATTTCCTTGGCCGTGTTTCCAACCGCATTATCAACGAAGTTAACGGTATTTCCCGTGTGGTTTACGATATTTCTGGCAAACCGCCAGCGACTATCGAGTGGGAATAACGAGCCGTCAGGCATAACTGTCACTATCTCGTAGTCAGTTAAATCGAAGCCCATTTTTTAATGGGCTTTTTTTATGGTGCAATTTAACCGAGCCGCGCATGCAGCCAGGGAAGTAATTGTTTTTTGCGACTTAACATCCCGGCGATGGTGCAGGGAGCGTTATCGGTAAGTGCGGGGCCAGCAAAGTAGAGCCTTGAGCACTCAGCGCTGATATCGGTCAGCATCAAAACCACCAGGCCAGCTCCCGAAGTTGTGACCCGCTGCTCCATCGCTGATTTAAGCTCATCGATAAGCGGTTCTGCCTGGTCCAGAGAATACAATTCGAGTTGTGCGACCAGTACTTTATTCCCTGAAATATCAAACATTTTACTGTCTTTATTCAACAGTTCGTCTGCGTTCAAACCGACAATATCTGTCTTGGCGGTCAGCAAATCACGAATGAAATCTTCACGATCCACTTTGGCGAGAGAGCAGAGCTCATCTACAGCCTGGCGGTCTTCATCAGTGGTCGTCGGCGAGCGAAGTGCGACGGTATCACTCAACGCCGCTCCCAAAAGCAAAATGGCTTCGCTGCGGGAAATCTCATGGCGAATGGTCGGAGTCATCAGTTGCCATAACAATGTCGCACTGCTGCCGACAGGTTTTATCCACACTTCAGGAGGGAGCTGAGTGATCAGGCCGCCAAGACGGTGATGGTCGATAATCCCGACAACATTGCTTTCATTCAGCGAGGCTGGCCCTTGCGCGGGTTCGGTGAAATCAACCAGCCAGACATCTTTGCCAGCAAGGGAATCATCAAGCAGCGGCGGAGGCGTCAGGCCCGCATGGCGGAATATATAGTTTGTTTCTCTGTTTAACTCACCGAGACGAAACGCCTGGGCATTACGCCCTTTAATCGTCAGCCAGCGTGCAGCCATGTACGCTGTGCAGACGGTATCGCTATCGGGATTTAGATGGCCAAAGACATGTATCATCTACTCTCTCCTTGTCACAAATTTATTCTGTGCACTTCACTGCGTGTCGTTAGAGTATAGGATGCCATCCGCGCTCATTTCACAACCTTCAGGCGTGAGGCATCGACCACCTGTTTGGCGGTTAGAATATCAATGTCTTGAAGTGAGGCCTTACCGGCTAGTATTGTCCACGGACAGGCTACTTTGCTGTGCTTCTACTTTGTCCTGATGATGGTACCAGGCACCGATGGCAGAATAGACAAAACGGCCAAAAAGGAAGAGAAAACTGATGAGCAGAATAATGCGGGTCATACGATTATTAAATTTATGTCGTCTTCGCATACTCGTAACCTGTGTCACGCAAATGATCCTTGATGTTTACCCGTCAACCGCGGGCGACAGCAATATTTAGGCATAGTGATGCCTGAAGGTCAAATCCTGTTCTTCCTGGAAATGAACGCGAAATCATTTCTCCTTGTTATATAAACATTTCTTAATATTAGTTGATCAGTATATCTCCAGTTACTTTTTTGAATAAATCGTAAATAAAGGACATACTCATTAAGGAAATTGATTTAGATCATATTCATAACGTAATCCCTAACTAAAATCTGCACTCTATCCCATAGCAATATGGGCATAACGTCCGGGTTGGATACCTGTTCGAAACTTACCCGAGCTGGATGATAGGGTTCCTGGCGAATTTCAATGTCTCTGGCAAGCTGGTACAAGAACAATAAGAACAAATGGTGGGCGCTACCTCTGGTGCTGCCGAGTCTGCTGCTTCCCATTGCTGTTTGGTGTAATGCTAATACCGTGATGGAAGGGAGCCGCGTTTTCCTCGTCTATATGCCGCTTGGTCTGATGACGGCTTTCACACTGCTTTTCGGTTGGGCCGCTTTCCCTGGCATTATTCTCGCGTTGTTAATCCGTTACGTTCCTATGAAAGGGGAAATTACCGCGTTATTGTCGGTGATTCATTTTCTGCTCCCCATTGCGGTTAGCTGGGGAGGCTACCGTATATTCGTGCCCCGGCGCAGTTCAGTGATGTTTGGCATCATCAAATTAACGGCGCAACGCATGCTGTGGCTGGTCATCGTCAACTCATTTATTTTTTTGATTATCTATCAGCTTGGGCTTTTCTTCGGCTGGTATGACGGCGTCAACTCAACGGTCGCGGAAAACCCGTTTCACGCTCGTACATTGATTAATTTCCAGGCTGTGCTTGTTGGCTGCCTGACGGGAATGCCATTTTTCTATTCCATCATTCGCATGTGCCGAAACCCGCGCTTTATTTTTTCGTTTTTGTCGCGAATGAAAGCCCAAATGCAATCGGGCGTGACCAAAGGCGAGATTGCGATATGGGCAGTTATTGTTATGGCGCTGATGAGTTTGTTATTAATACCGATTGACGATGTCAGTAGCATTTTCACGACCGATTACACCTTAACGCTGATTCTGCCGCTGATGTTGTGGGGCGCGATGCGCTTTGGTTTTCTGTTTATCACCACGATCTGGATGGTGATTCTTACTATCTTGTGTAGCGGTTTTCAAAACTACTTGCCACCGTATATGGGCTTCCAGCTTCACCTGGCAATTGCCTCATCTTGTTATGCGGTTTTTTCTATTACCATTTATTTGATGGCGGTCGTCACCACGCGCCAGCGTTTTTTGCACAACAAAGCGCGACGCGTTGCTTTTATCGACCCCGTGGTACAGATGCCAAATCTGCGGGCGCTTAACCGAGATTTATCCCGTCACCCATATTCGGCTCTGGCTTTTTTACGCATACCTGAGCTTGAACTTCTGGGTCGCAACTATGGCGTGCAGCTTCGCATTCAATATAAGCAGCAGCTAAATGATTACTTGCAGCCAGTGCTTGAGGATAGAGAAAAGGTTTATCACTTGTCGGGGCATGAACTGGCAGTGCGGGTAAATTATGATGATTACCACGAGCGTATTGAAGCTATCGACCAGCGCGTCAAACAGTTCCGTTTTATGTGGGATGGAATGGCAATGCAGCCGCAAGTGGGCATGAGTTATTGCTACATTCGCCAACCGGTGACTCATATTTATTTCTTGTTAGGCGAGCTCAGTACGATGGCGGATTTGTCGCTCGCGACGTCTAAGCCTGAGAACTTGCAGCAGCAGGGCACAAACCCTGTGCAGAATGCGATAAAAAATAAAGTCGCCATGATGAATCGTGTGCAAAGTGCCATTGATTCAGGGGATTTCGTTTTGATGGCGCAGCGAATCGAAGGGATTCGAGGCGACCATTACCATGAGATTTTGTTGCGAATGAAAGGGGATAATGAAGGTGATAATTTGTTTATGCCTGATACCTTTTTGCCAGTGGCGCATGAGTTTGGCTTGTCATCTAAAATCGATAAATGGGTGATTGAAGCAACGCTAAAATTCATGGACGCACACCGTGAACAACTCCCCGGCAGCCGTTTTTCGATTAACCTGACACCGGCTTCGGTCGGGCGCTTGCAGTTTGCCAGTGAAGTCAAATGCCTGCTGGCGCAGTATAAAATTCAGCCCTGGCAGCTCATTTTTGAAGTGACCGAAAGTAACTCATTAACCAATCTTGAGCAGGCCAATATGACGCTGACCACATTGCAAAACATGGGATGCCGCGTGGCAATCGATGATTTCGGCACAGGTTATGCCAGTTATGCGCGTCTGAAAGACATTAGTGCCGACATCCTAAAAATCGACGGCAGTTTTATTCGCAACATACTGACCAGCAGTCTGGATTACCAGATTGTTGAGTCCATCTGCCAGTTAGCGCGCATGAAAAAGATGCAGTTAGTTGCCGAGTATGTCGAAAATGAAGCGGTGAAAGCGGCAGTACAAAGCCTGGGGATTGATTACATTCAGGGATATTTAATTGGGCGTCCGCGGTTACTTGAATCACTTCTCATTAAACAGCGCTTACAGGTGAAAAACTAAGCGCCCGTTTGGGCGCTTAAATTTGTTAATCATCACGCCGCGATGTTTGGGCTGGCTTCTTCTTCAATTTTAAGTTTCCAGCCTGGCGTATTATCCCAGTATTGCTGTTCCCGCTCTAAGTCCAGCAACACCAGTGTGTTCTGGCTGAACCAGTCATAGGGGAAACGCAGCGTCCACTGATGCTCGTCCGTTTCCAGCACCAGCGTTGGTGGCGTGGTTGTCGCCTGGCGTTGATTGTTGAGTAATACAGCCAGGCGCAGAATCTGGATTAACGGCAAGAACTGCTTTTTCTTAAACAGCGTGAAGCGCGGCAGATCGTCAATTTTCACCCCTTTACGGTGATAACGCACTAACGATGCAATGAGCGTCTGCTGTTCCTGGTTAAATCCAGGCAGGTCGCTGTGTTGCAGAATATAAGCCGAATGGCGATGAAGCCCGCTGTGGTTAATATTCAGCCCGACCTCATGCAGCATGGCTGACCATTTCAACAGCGCGGACATTTGCGGATTTGCCTGTTTCGGGTTTTGCACTTCCCACTGCTGATAAATATGTTCGGTTGTCGCCAGCACGCGCTTGGCCTGATCGCTGTCGATATGATATTGGTCAGCCAGACTTTGCGCAGTACGGATGCGTATGTCCTGATGGCGGAAACGGCCTTCCATTTCATACAGCACGCCTTCACGCAACGCCCCGTCAGACAAACGCAGTTCACGGATAGCCAATGAGTCAAACACGCCGCACAGAATCGCCAGCCCCGGCACAAACACCGCTTTGCGTTCCTCGGATAAACCCGGCAGGCTCATTGCGCTGAAACTTTTGTACTTCAACACTTCATCGCGCAGCATTTCCAGGCGCTCAGGCGTAATAATGCCGTCTTTTTCGCCCATGCTGACCAGCACTTCGTGGGCCGCTTTGATGGTGCCAGAAGCGCCCATCGCCACATTCCAGCCTTGTAAACGGTACTGCCAGGAAAGATTCTCCAGCTTTTGTACCGCAGCAAGCCGCGCGCGTTTGAAGTTTTCGGCGGTAATAGCACCCCGTGGGAAAAAGTTTTGCGCAAAGCTCACACAGCCCATACGGCGGCTTTCGACCAGCATCGGCTCGAAATCTTCGCCGATGACTAACTCGGTCGAACCGCCACCGATATCAATCACCAGTTTGCGGCCTTTTTCAGGTTGGGTATGTTCCACACCCATGAAAATCAGGCGCGCTTCTTCATTACCGGAAATAATCTCAATCGGGTAGGGGATAACCTGCTCGGCACGTTTGAGGAACTCTTCGGCGTTCACTGCCTGACGCAAACTGTGCGTGCCGACGATGCAGACGTTATCGGCCGAGAAACCCTGCAAACGTTCAGCAAATAACGCAAGGCATGACAGCCCACGTTCAATCGCCTCTTCGCTTAACTCGTTGTCGGCATTCAGGCCATCAGCCAAATGAACACGTTGTTTCAGGCGTCCGATGATTTGCATCGCGCCGTCAACCACACGGGCAATAACCATGTGGAAGCTGTTCGAGCCAAGATCTACCGCAGCGAATTCTTGCGGTCGTGGAGCATGTTTTTTTATTGGCATGATTTTATAGTCAGCATGATGCGTTATTCAGGTTGTTCCAGAGACTTGATGTAATCGTAAATCGCCAGCTGTGAGCGCACCTTGCGGCGATTACCGCGCGGAACATAGCGGTTACTCAACTCTTTGTCGAGATAGCGGGCTTTCACCGTGTCACTGAACAAGATTTCAATAATATCCAGCACCCGTTGTTTCAGGCGCGGATCGAGGATGGCAACCGCAACTTCGATACGGTAATCAATGTTGCGCGTCATCCAGTCGGCAGACGAAAGATACACTTTCTTATCGCCACCATTTTCAAATATATAGACCCGGTCGTGTTCCAGATAACGGTCTACGATACTGATAACCCGAATGTTATCGCTGATCCCCTCCAGATTTGGGATAAGCGAGCACATACCGCGCACCAGCAAATTCACCTTCACACCCGAGCTTGACGCAGCATACAGCCTGTCTACCAGCCCTTTATCGACCAGGTTATTGAGTTTCAGAGTAATGCCAGACGGTTCGCCGTTTTGCGCATTCGCAATTTCTTTATCGACCAAATCGTAAAGCAGGCGGCGTGAGTTCTGCGGCGAAACCATCAGATGTTCAAACGTCACCGGGCGATACGGGTTTTCGATAAAGTTGAATACCCGGCGCACTTCATTGGTGATGCGCGCATCGCAGGTCAGCAAGGAATAGTCGGTATATAGACGAGCGGTTTTCTCGTTAAAGTTACCGGTGCCGATGTGGGCATAACGCACCACTTCTTCACCTTCTTTACGCGAAATCAGGAATAATTTTGCGTGGATCTTCAGACCCGGTGCCGAGAAAATGACGTGCACCCCGGCTTCGGTCAGGCGCTTTGCCCAATGAATATTGGCTTCTTCGTCAAAACGCGCTTGCAGCTCAACCACCACGGTGACTTTCTTGCCATTGTGTGCGGCATGAATCATCGACTCAATAATGCGCGAGTCTTTCGCGACGCGGTAAATATTGATTTTAATCGCCAGTACGCTCGGGTCGAACGAGGCCTGACGCAGTAATTCCAGCACGTGTTCAAAAGTGTGATACGGGTAATAAAGCAGCACGTCACGATTACGAATCGCATCAAATCCGTTACGGAATTTATCGAACCAGATATGGCGCAGCCGCGGCAGAGGTTTGTTGATTAAATTGGCTTTGCCAACATTTGGGAAGTTAATGAAATCTTTAAAATTGTGGTAACGGCCACCGGGAATAATGGAGTCGTAATTAGTGATAGTCAGCTTATTACGTAGCATTTCGACCATCGCATCAGGCATATCGCGCTGGTAAACAAAACGCACCGGCTCGGCGGTGAGGCGCTGTTTTAAGCTTGATGACATCAGTTCCAGCAGGCTGGACTCCATTTCTGTCACCAGGTCGTATTCTGCGTCGCGGGTCATTTTCATTGAGTAAGCATTCAACGAATCGTAATCGAAGAACCCTTTGAAAATGTCATCCAGGCAATAACGCAGAATGTTATCGAGCAGGATCATTGGTTTGCGGCGACGGGGTGCTTCCGGCGGCAAATTCACGAAACGGGGCACTTTATCGGACGGGATTTCTAGCAGGGCGTAACGAATATCGCTGCCCTGAATAATCTCAACCGCCAGATAGGTGTAATCATCTTTAAGGAACTGCACCAGATCGGTTTCGTTATTGATGAGGATCGGTGTGATGTGCTGGCGCAAATAGTGTTTGAAGTAATGACGCAGCCAGTTTTGCTGATTTGGCGAAAGCTGGCGTTCGTTGATCAAGAAGATCTGATTACGCGCCATTTCCAACAGCAAATCGTTATACAGCCCATCAAATTCCTGGTCGGCTTTCAGCACGCGCGCCTGAATTTTATTAAGCAAATGGCGCGAATTAGGTGCCGTACCTTGTTCTTCACTGATCAGAATGCGCCGTTTAAGTTCGGCGAAACGGACCTTGTAGAATTCATCAAGGTTATTCGAATAGATGCCGAGAAAACGCATTCTCTCGATCAGCGGGTTAATTTTATCCGCCGCTTCCTGGAGCACGCGTTCGTTAAAATTCAACCAACTCAGTTCTTTTTCGATGTACAGCTTATCCTGACCCATTAGCCCTCACACTCCGTTTTCGTGGACGTTAAAATGCCGTCACGTCTGTCATTATGGCGAGCTTTGGCGGGGAATGTCCAACGCTGGCCGTAAAGTATGACAAAACGCGATTTAAGATGTGATTTACGTTAAGTAAGCGTCGTAGGTCGGAGAAATGAAAAAGGGGCAAAAGCCCCTTAATTTTATTCGTCTGCGGCATAACCTTGCGGTGGCAGTTGAGTGCCATCAAGCCATGCGCTGTTATCGCGCATCTCTAGTCTCCCGTCGATAAACCAGGAAACAACCAGCGGATAAATAGCGTGTTCTTGAGTTTGCACGCGCGCGGTGATGTCTTCTTCATCATCACCTTCAAACACGGGAACCGTAGCCTGAAGAATGACCGGGCCGCCATCCAGTTCATCAGTCACAAAATGCACCGACGTTCCGTGGACTTCATCGCCATTTTCCAGAACCTGACGATGTGTGTTCAGGCCTGGATATTTAGGCAACAAAGAAGGATGAATGTTAATCAGGCGGCCCGCATAGTGCCCGACAAACTCCGGGCTAAGAATGCGCATGTAACCTGCCAGAACCACCAGATCGGGCGCGTAGGCGTCAATCTCAAGCATCAATTCACGATCGAACGCAGCGCGATCGGCGAACTGGCTGGCCGTTAATGCGTGCGCAGGAATTTCTGTTTCACGCGCACGTTCAAGCCCAAAAGCATCGGTTTTATTGCTGAATACAGCCGCAACGGTGCCATTAATTTTTTTATGCTTGCAGGCATCAATAATCGCCTGAAGATTGCTTCCGTTACCGGAAACCAGCACCACAATGCGTTTCATTATTCAATAACCACACGCTCGGAGGAATCAGAAGCTTTGATACTACCGATTTTCCAGGCGTTTTCACCTTTTGCGTTCAGGAATGCTACCGCTTTATCAGCTTCAGCCGCAGGCAGAGCAATCAGCATGCCGACGCCGCAGTTAAAGGTGCGGTACATTTCGTGGCGGCTGATATTCCCGGCTTGTTGCAACCAGTTGAATACCGCAGGCCATTGCCATGAAGATTCAGCGATCACGGCCTGAGTGTTGTCCGGCAGTACGCGCGGGATGTTTTCCCAGAAACCGCCACCGGTCAGGTGTGCAATTGCGTGAACGTCCACCTGTTCAATCAATTCAAGAATCGACTTCACATAGATGCGGGTCGGTTCGAGCAGATGATCGGCCAGCGGCTTGCCTTCCAGTTCGGTGGTCAGCGGGTCAGCACCACTCACTTCCAGCACTTTACGCACCAGAGAGTAACCGTTGGAGTGCGGGCCACTTGAAGCCAAGGCGATCAGCACATCGCCGTCGGTTACTTTGGAACCGTCGATGATTTCAGATTTCTCAACCACGCCGACGCAGAAACCGGCAACGTCGTAATCTTCGCCATGATACATCCCTGGCATTTCAGCAGTTTCACCGCCGACTAACGCACAACCAGATTGCAGACAACCTTCGGCGATACCGGAGATAACACTGGCAGCGGTCTCGACTTCAAGTTTGCCCGTCGCATAATAATCGAGGAAAAACAGCGGCTCAGCACCCTGAACAACCAGGTCATTGACACACATTGCGACCAGGTCGATACCGATTGTGTCGTGACGTTTTAAATCCATCGCCAGACGCAGTTTCGTACCCACACCATCGGTGCCAGAAACCAGCACAGGTTCACGATACTTCTGAGGCAACGCGCACAGCGCACCGAAACCACCCAGCCCACCCATGACTTCCGGGCGGCGAGTCTTTTTCACTACACCTTTGATTTTATCGACCAGAGCGTTACCAGCATCAATATCAACACCGGCATCTTTATAGCTAAGAGAGGTTTTGTCGGTCACTGCTAAGTCCCCGCGGATGGGTTAGAAATAAAAAACGCCGCAATTCTAACAGTGGAGGCAAACGTTTGCGAGCCTCTTGTTCAGCGGGATGTAATTATTATCGTTCTATACTGATTTCACCCAGCTTGATCTCGAAGCGGTGGCGCGGTGTTAAAAAAGCGGTATAATCCGGCGATTTTTTTTATGGTGGCCAACTATCTCGGGGAGAAAGAGTATGAAGATCGTGGAAGTCAAACACCCACTCGTCAAACACAAGCTGGGCCTGATGCGTGAGAACGACATTAGCACCAAACGCTTTCGTGAACTCGCCTCAGAAGTTGGCAGCTTGCTGACTTACGAAGCTACGGCGGATCTGGAAACTGAAAAAGTCACTATCGAAGGCTGGAACGGCCCGGTAGAGATCGATCAGATTAAAGGCAAGAAAATTACCGTTGTGCCAATCCTGCGTGCAGGCCTGGGCATGATGGAAGGTGTGCTGGAAAACGTTCCAAGCGCGCGCATCAGCGTTGTGGGTATCTACCGTAACGAAGAAACCCTGGAGCCAGTCCCTTACTTCCAGAAACTGGTTTCTAACATTGAAGAACGTATGGCGCTGGTGGTTGACCCTATGCTGGCAACCGGCGGTTCTATGATCGCAACCATCGACCTGCTGAAAAACGCCGGTTGTACCAGCATCAAAGTGCTGGTTTTGGTGGCAGCACCTGAAGGTATCGCCGCGCTGGAAAAAGCGCACCCGGACGTAGAGCTGTTCACCGCTTCTATCGATCAGGGCCTGAACGAGCACGGATACATTATTCCGGGCCTCGGCGATGCCGGGGACAAAATATTTGGTACTAAGTAAAAATTGAGCCGACTTCGAAAGTCGGCTTTTTTTTGATTTGTTCGAGCCGTTATTTCAAAAAACAATACTCAGAGGAAAACACAATGACACGCCGCGCCATTGGAGTGAGCGAAAGACCACCCCTGCTGCAAACGATACCGTTAAGTTTGCAACACCTGTTCGCGATGTTTGGTGCCACCGTTTTGGTGCCTATTTTGTTCCACATCAACCCGGCGACTGTGCTGCTGTTTAACGGGATCGGGACGCTACTGTACCTCTTTATCTGTAAAGGTAAAATCCCGGCTTATCTCGGTTCGAGCTTTGCGTTTATTTCGCCAGTGCTCCTGCTCCTGCCGCTGGGTTATGAAGTTGCTCTGGGCGGTTTTATCATGTGCGGCGTGCTGTTCTGTATTGTGGCGCTAATTGTGAAAAAAGCCGGTACTGGCTGGCTGGATGTGATGTTCCCACCGGCGGCGATGGGCGCGATTGTGGCGGTTATCGGTCTTGAGTTGGCGGGTGTGGCAGCGAATATGGCGGGTTTACTGCCTGCTGATGGTACTTCACCAGATTCAACGACCATCATCATTTCTCTGGTTACGCTTGCCGTGACTATCTTTGGCTCTGTGTTGTTCCGTGGTTTCCTGGCCATCATTCCGATTCTTATCGGCGTGCTGGCGGGTTATGCACTCTCCTTCGCCATGGGTGTGGTAGACATCACGCCAATTATCGAAGCGCATTGGTTTGCATTGCCAACCTTCTATACTCCGCGCTTTGAATGGTTCGCCATTCTCACCATTTTGCCAGCGGCGCTGGTGGTGATTGCCGAGCATGTGGGTCACCTTGTCGTGACGGCAAACATCGTGAAGAAAGATTTGATTCGCGACCCTGGTCTGCATCGTTCCATGTTTGCCAACGGCATTTCGACTATTTTCTCAGGTTTCTTCGGCTCTACGCCGAATACGACTTACGGCGAAAACATCGGCGTCATGGCGATTACCCGCGTGTATTCCACTTGGGTTATTGGCGGAGCGGCGATTCTGGCCATTCTGCTTTCTTGCATTGGCAAACTGGCGGCGGCGATTCAAGTCATCCCGGTTCCGGTCATCGGTGGTGTTTCACTGCTGCTGTACGGCGTGATTGGCGCGTCCGGTATTCGCGTGTTGATCGAATCAAAAGTCGATTACAACAAAACGCAAAACCTGATCCTGACTTCAGTGATTCTGATCATCGGCGTGAGTGGCGCGAAAGTGCACATCGGCGCAGCAGAATTGAAAGGCATGGCGCTGGCGACGATCGTGGGTGTGGGCCTGAGCCTTATCTTCAAATTGATCAGCGTCTTGCGCCCGGAAGAAGTGGTGCTGGATGCCGAAGAAAACGACGTAAAATAGCCATTTAGCTTAAAGCCGGGCGGCGTGCTCGCCCGGTTCTCCTGATCCTCATTTCTGTGATAGACTCTCTGCGTTTTTCTGCCTGTTATGGTTGAGGTAATTCTGAATACGCCGGCACAGCTATCACTGCCACTCTATTTACCTGATGACGAAACTTTTGCGAGTTTCTGGCCGGGTGATAACCCTGCTTTACTCGCTGCACTCCAGTCTGTGCTCCGCCAGGATCATAGCGGCTATATTTATTTCTGGTCGCGAGAAGGAGGAGGGCGCAGCCATCTGCTGCATGCCGCCTGTGCGGAACTATCCCAACGTGGCGAAGCTGTCGGCTATGTGCCGCTTGATAAACGCACCTGGTTTGTCCCGGAAGTGCTTGATGGCATGGAACAACTTTCGTTGGTGTGCATCGATAATATCGAGTGCGTGGCGGGCGACGAACTGTGGGAAATGGCGATTTTTAATCTCTATAACCGCATTCTGGAATCTGGGAAAACCCGCTTGCTGATCACCGGCGATCGCCCGCCGCGCCAGCTGAATCTGCAATTACCCGACCTTGCATCGCGCCTGGATTGGGGGCAAATCTACAAGCTACAGCCATTATCGGATGACGATAAACTTCAGGCCCTGCAATTGCGTGCGAAGCAGCGTGGTTTTGAATTGCCAGAAGACGTGGGCCGTTTCCTGTTAAAGCGTCTGGACCGGGAAATGCGCACACTGTTTATGACGCTCGATCAGCTTGATCATGCGTCGATTACGGCACAGAGAAAACTGACGATCCCGTTTGTGAAAGATATTTTAGGCCTGTAAAACCACCCTCATCCCGGCCTTCTCCCTGAGGGAGAAGGAGACGCGGCAGTTCCCTCTCCTGGGGGAGAGGGCGTTAAATTACAAAATCTCCAGCACCGACTCCGGCGGGCGACCAATTCTTGCTTCACCATTTGCCAGCACAATCGGGCGCTCAATCAATTTAGGGTTTTCTATCATCGCCTGAATTAACTGATCTTCGCTTAACGCGGAATCCGCCAGCTTTAACTCCTTGTACAAATCCTCTTTCTGACGCATTAAATCGCGCGCGCTGGCAAAGCCTAACTTGCTTAATAACGATTTGAGCGTTGCGGCATCTGGCGGGGTTTCCAGATACAGCACAACTTCAGGTTCTACACCATTCGCTTTCAGAAGGCTTAACGTTTCACGGCTCTTAGAGCAGCGCGGATTGTGGTAAATAGAAACGGTGGGCATCGTAACTCCTGTTACATCTTAGAATACTGAAGGAAGCGTTTTTGCAATTCGCGGAACTGATCGATTCTCGCGTCATAACGAGCCTGCTGCAAGCTGCCGAGTTTCACTTGTGAACTGGCGCTACTGAGCAGCGTGATAGCCTGATCGAGTTTGCCGACAAGCGCCATGACTTCTGCACGAGCCGCCAGTTCCTGGTCACGGTTGCCTAATGCCGCCTCGGCTTGCGCTAACAAATCCCAGCCGTTGCTGTCATCAGGATGGCTAAACGTATAACGATTCAGAATGGCTGCGGCCTGAGCGGGTTGTTTTGCCTGAACGTAAGCGTTGGCAAGGTTAAGTTGCAATACCGGGTTTTGCTTCAGATCCGGGGCGTTTTTCAGGCGGTTTACCGCATCTGCCGTTTTATTCTGCCCAAGATCGATATCCGTCGCTAAGTCGAGATACCAGGTATTGGCAGGCTGTGCGACCAGCAGCGGTTGCAACAGCTTGCGAGCTTCATCCCATTTATCGTTACCCATCGCCTGAAGTGCGCGGCCATAGGCAGAGGCATACTGTTCACGGATATTACCCTTCGCCCAATTATCTAATATATCGCTGGTTAACTGGTTACGGCCAGAATTATACATGCCGAGCGTACGCGCTTTCGCCATGTAAAAATCTTCGGAAGATTGCACGACGACCGGGCGCATTTGGTTGGCGCGGTTACGGGCATCCGACAAACGGCTTTCCGGCAATGGGTGAGTCAGTAGGATTTCCGGCGGACGTGATGAATAGCGCGATTGATCGAGCAGCTTTTCAAGGAAGGTTGGCATCGCTTGCGGATCAAAACCTGAACGCTGCAACACCTGAATACCAATGCGGTCTGCTTCCTGTTCGTTTTGCTGCGTGAAGCTGATCATGCCTTGCTGCGTTCCCGCAAGGGTGCCGCTTAATGCCGCCATCCCGGCCTGCGGGCTGGCCATTGCCAGTAAAATAGACCCTAAAGCGCCAACCCAGGTGAGTGGGGCGTTCTTTTTCTGATCTTCCATAGCGCGTGCCAAATGGCGTTGCGTGACGTGGGAGATTTCGTGCGCCATAACCGATGCAAGCTGGCTTTCGTTATCGGCATAACGGAATAGTGCTGAGTGCAGCACCACGTTGCCGCCAAAGAAAGCAAAGGCGTTGATTTCATCGTTGTTGATCAAGAAGAAATGGAACGGTGTCTTGACGGAGTTGGCATGGCTAACTAAACGCATACCGAGCTGGTTAATATACTGTACGAGCAAAGGATCATTGATTAAAGGAGCACTGCCTCGCAACTGACGAACATAATAGTCGCCCATCTGCAATTCCTGTCCTATCGACAGAGTGCTTCCCGCAGACGTGCCCATATCAGGCAGTTGATCGGTAACATCTGCAAAGGCGGGTGTTGCCGGGCCGGCGAGTAGAGCGGCCATCAGAGTTGCAACCAGCGATTTTTTCAACTGCTTGAACATACGTCCTGTCCTGTTTAATCAAAGTTAATCTTCGACACGTATTAGGTGGTTTTGTTCGCCAGCCTTGATGAACTTTAGCCCACACCGTGATTGAAACCTATCTTAGCCGTGGCAATTTTAAACTGCTATTGAACAGAGATAAAAAGCGAAGTCTTTACAGTGACATTTAGATACAATCTCTTTTCGCTCAATGCTGTCAGGGAAGGGTTGTATGCTCGAAATGTTGTTGCAATGGTATCGACGACGGTTTAGCGATCCAGAAGCTATCGCGCTACTGGTTATTCTGGTTGCAGGTTTTGTCATCCTGTTCTTCTTCCACGGGCTTTTAGCGCCGCTGCTGGTGGCGATAGTTCTGGCTTATTTGCTGGAGTGGCCAACCGCGCGACTTCAACGTGTCGGGTGTTCCCGAACCTGGGCGACGACGATTATTCTGGTGCTTTTCGTTGGCATTTTGCTGTTGATGGTATTGGTCGTCGCACCCGTGGCCTGGCAGCAAGGCATCTATCTGATTCGCGATATGCCAGGAATGCTGAATAAACTTTCTGAATATGCCGCCACACTCCCAAGACGTTATCCGGCGCTGGTTGATGCGGGCATTATTGATGCCATCGCCGAGAATATGCGTGGCCGCATGATGGGGATGGGTGACCAGGTTGTGAAATACTCGCTGGCTTCGTTGGTGGGTCTACTCACGCTGGCGATTTACCTGGTGCTGGTTCCGCTGATGGTGTTCTTCCTGGTCAAAGACAAAGAGCAAATGCTCAATGCAGTGCGCCGAGTCTTGCCGCGAAATCGCGGGCTGGCAGGGCAGGTCTGGCTGGAGATGAACCAGCAAATCACTAACTATATTCGCGGCAAAGTATTAGAAATGCTGGTCGTGGGCGTGGTGACGTATATCGGTTTTGTGGTTTTTGGGCTGAACTATTCACTGCTGCTTGCCGTGCTGGTGGGGTTCTCGGTGTTGATTCCTTACATAGGCGCGTTTGTCGTGACTATTCCAGTGGTCTGCGTGGCGCTGTTCCAGTTTGGCATTGGCCCCGAATTCTGGACGCTTTTCGCCGTGTATCTCATCATTCAGGCGCTGGACGGCAACTTGCTGGTGCCGGTGTTATTCTCTGAAGCGGTGAATTTGCATCCATTGGTGATTATTCTTTCGGTCGTGATATTTGGCGGTTTGTGGGGATTCTGGGGCGTGTTCTTCGCTATTCCACTCGCTACGCTTATCAAAGCGGTGGTTCATGCCTGGCCGGATAGCTTACTGATAGACGACAAGACGAATTAGAGACAGTAAAAAGCCGACGTGAAGTCGGCTTTTTTAATATTGTTCCTGCGATATTTAAGCGTTTTCTTTCAGCCAGTTCACCACGATATCGTGATGGTTGCTGGTTTTGAAATCATCAAACACTTTCTCAACTTTTCCTTCGCCATCCAGCAGGAAGCTGATGCGATGGATACCATCGTAGGTTTTACCCATAAACGATTTCTCACCCCAGACGCCAAATTGCTCGCAGACTTGATGGTCTTCGTCAGAAAGCAACGTGAAGTTGAGTAACTCTTTTTCGGCAAAACGTGAAAGTTTTTCGGGTTTGTCGGTGCTGATGCCCAGCACTTCCACACCTTTCTTTTTCAACTCGTCCATGTTGTCACGCAAACCACACGCTTGCACGGTACAGCCTGGCGTCATCGCTTTAGGATAGAAATAAACCAGAACGCGCTGTCCCTGGAAGTCGGTTAAATTTATTTGCTCACCGTCTTGATCGGGCAAGCTAAATTTCGGTGCGCTATCACCGGCTTTCAGTGGGCTCATTACAACTCTCCGTCTTAATCATCTTGCTGTGGATAATTCACAACGTTAATACTGCCCTGTGCTTTGAGTTCTGTACAGAGGGCCTTGAACGCATCTTCGATAACGCTCGCATCCTGAGATGCCGGACTATGCGCCGTAATCTGAATGTATAGCTGTGCCGGATTGCCATCCTGCGCGGGTTGTGTCCGTGAGCTAAGCTCCGCGATATTCATGTGGTGAATATCAAACAGATTGGTAAAGCGCTCAATTAAATGAGGCGAATCAGTGACTTCGACCTGAACCCATACCGTCGCAGGCATCGCCGGGCGCTCTTGCGCGGCGGTTCGCTTCATAACAATCAGCAAATCAAGCTCGGCGCCTTTTAGCGGTAACGTTGATTCAATCAGGGTTATCGCATTCCAGGTACCCGACAGCAGCATAATAAACGTGAACTCTTCACCGAGCATAGCGAGGCGACTGTCTTCAATATTACAGCCGCAACTGCTCACATGGCGGGTGATGGTATTTACAATACCCGGCCGGTCAGCCCCAAGGGCCGTGATGACCAAATAATGGTGTGGTGAGGGAGTCAAACGTATTCTTCCTGTGAATCGGTGAGTTAACATAAGGAAAGCATAAAAAAAACTTGCGTACAACCGTATGGCATCACTTGGTGACTTGCTTTTGATCCTGCACCAAACGTACCATTGAGACACTTGTTAGCACAGAGGATGGCCAATGTTCACTGGAAGTATTGTCGCGCTTGTGACGCCGATGGATGAGAAAGGTAATGTCTGCCGGTCAAGCCTGAAAAAACTGATTGATTACCATGTCGCCAGCGGAACATCGGCGATTGTATCGGTAGGTACTACCGGAGAGTCTGCTACGTTGAGTCACGACGAGCACGGTGATGTGGTACTGATGACTCTGGAACTGGCCGATGGCCGTATTCCTGTTATCGCAGGGACTGGCGCCAACGCCACCTCTGAAGCTATCTCCCTGACAAAGCGTTTTGAAAACAGCGGAGTGGTGGGCTGCCTGACAGTCACGCCATATTACAACCGCCCAACTCAGGAAGGGTTGTATCAGCACTTCAAAGCAATCGCTGGAAGCACCGACCTGCCGCAGATGCTGTACAATGTGCCATCTCGTACCGGTTGCGACATGCTGCCTGAAACCGTAGGCCGTCTGGCGAAGATAAAAAATATTATTGGTATCAAAGAAGCAACCGGGAACTTAACACGAGTAAACCAGATCAAAGAGCTGGTTGAAGATGACTTCATCCTGGTCAGCGGCGATGACGCCAGTGCGCTCGATTTCATGCAATTGGGTGGTCACGGTGTGATTTCTGTGACGGCAAACGTAGCCGCGCGTGAAATGGCAGAAGTGTGTAAACTGGCCGCCAATGGGCAATATGCGCAAGCGCGTGCTATCAACGAACGTTTGATGCCGCTGCACAATAAATTATTTGTAGAACCCAACCCTATCCCAGTCAAATGGGCTTGTAGAGAGTTGGGACTTGTGGCAACCGATACCTTGCGCCTGCCAATGACACCGCTGACTGAAGCCAGTCGTCCGGTGATTATTAGCGCGCTCAAGCATGCCGGTTTGCTGTAAAGTTTAGGGAGATTTGATGGCTTACTCAGTACAGAAGTCGACGGTGGCGAAAGTTGCAGTGGTATCGCTTGCAATGCTGTTAGCAGCATGCAGCACCGACCAGCGTTATAAGCGCCAGGTTAGTGGTGACGAATCCTATCTGGATGCTGCACCCCTCGCGGAAATTCACGCACCGACCGGGATGATCCTGCCGGTGCAGAATGGCCAATATGACATTCCGGTCACCAACGGCAGCGGCGCAGTAGGCAAAGGGCTGGATATTCGTCCGCCAGCTCAACCTCTGGCATTAGTCAGTGGCGCACGAACTCAGTTTACGGGTGATACCGCAACACTGATGGTTGAAAGTTCGCGTAGCGCAACGCTTTGGCCACAGGTTGTTAGCGTCCTTCAGGCGAAAAATTACGGCATCGATAAACGTGATGACGCGACACAAACCCTGACGACTGACTGGGTGCAATGGAACCGTGCTGATGAAGATGACCAGTATCGTGGCCGCTATCAAATCAGTGTGAAACCACAGGGCTATCAACAAGCCGTGGTGGTTAAATTGCTGAACCTGGAGCAGGCGGGCAAGCCGGTTTCAGATGCAGCCTCTATGCAGCGTTACAGCGCAGAAATGCTGAACAGCATCAGCGCGGGTCTGGACAAAACCCAGACTGACCTGCAAAACGCCAAAGACAGCCGTGTAGCAACGCAGCTTGATGTACAAAGTGCTGCGGATGACACTGGTTTACCAATGTTGGTGGTGCGTGGTCCGTACAACGTGGTGTGGAGCCGTTTACCTGCAACGCTTGAAAAAGTGGGCATGAAAGTTACCGACTCAACGCGTTCAACCGGCAGCGTGGCGGTGACGTACAAACCATTGTCTGATAGCGCATGGCAGGATTTAGGGGCGAAAGACCCAGGTCTGTCCAGTGGCGACTATAAACTGCAAGTTGGCGACCTCGATAACCGCAGTAGTTTGCAGTTCATCGACCCTAAAGGTCACACGCTAACGCAGTCGCAGAATGATGCACTGGTAGCCGCATTCCAGGCAGCTTTCAGCAAGTAACATTTAGAGGCCAGAGCAATCTGGCCTTTTTTCTGATAGGCTACGCAAACGTGTGCGTAGCCACAGATAGCGGAATTTTTTAGTTAAATCACACCTGGAGTAAGAAAGATGCAAAAGCAAGCTGAGTTGTATCGTGGAAAAGCGAAGACCGTATACAGCACGGAGAACCCGGATCTGTTGGTGCTCGAATTCCGCAATGATACGTCAGCAGGAGACGGTGCGCGCATCGAACAGTTTGACCGTAAAGGCATGGTGAACAATAAGTTCAACCATTTCATTATGGCTAAACTGGAAGAAGCGGGCATTCCTACGCAAATGGAAGCTCTGCTCTCCGACAACGAAGTGCTGGTAAAAAAGCTCGATATGGTGCCGGTTGAGTGCGTCATTCGTAACCGCGCGGCAGGTTCTCTGGTAAAGCGTCTGGGTATTGAAGAAGGTATTGTGCTCAACCCGCCGCTGTTTGACCTGTTCCTGAAAAACGATGCGATGCATGACCCGATGGTCAACGAGTCTTACTGCGAAACCTTTGGTTGGGTGAGCAAAGAGAATCTGGCGCGTATGCGTGAGCTCAGCTACAAAGCTAACGATGTCCTGAGCAAAATCTTTGACGACGCGGGCCTGATCCTGGTCGATTTCAAGCTGGAGTTCGGTCTGTTCAACGGTGAGGTTGTACTGGGTGATGAGTTTTCCCCAGACGGTAGCCGCCTGTGGGACAAAGAAACTCTCGATAAAATGGACAAAGATCGTTTCCGCCAAAGCCTGGGTGGACTGATTGAAGCCTACGAAGAAGTCGCGAAGCGTATTGGCGTTAAATTAGACTAAAATCTCGCACGATTCTTATGAAGCCGAATGTGTTCTCACATTCGGCTTTTTCACGTCTTGTTTCTTATGGTAATTCTGGAATTAACCACCTACGATCTATCTATTACAAAATATTAAAAGAGGCCGCCTATGCGCTGGCAAGGTCGTCGCGAAAGCGACAATGTTGAAGACAGAAGAAATAACTCTTCCGGTCCAAGCTTTGGTGGGGGAGGCGGCGGGTTCCGCTTGCCCGGTGGGAAAGGCGGCATCATTTTACTCATCGTTGTGGTCGTAGCGAGTTATTACGGCGTCGATCTCACTTCAATGCTTGGTGGCCAACCGGTTCCGCAGCAGCAATCTGCGCAACGTTCTATCAGCCCTAACGATGACGAAGCGGCTAAATTCACCTCGGTTATTCTGGCAACCACAGAAGACACCTGGGGGCAGATTTTCCAGAAAATGGGTCGTACCTATCAGCAGCCAAAACTGGTGATGTACCGTGGCGCGACGCGCACGGGATGCGGAACGGGTCAATCAGTGATGGGGCCATTCTACTGCCCGGCAGACAGCACCGTGTACATCGACCTTTCGTTCTACGATGACATGAAAAGCAAGCTGGGTGCGGATGGTGATTTTGCTCAGGGCTATGTTATTGCTCATGAAGTCGGCCACCATGTGCAGAAATTGCTCGGCATTGAGCCGAAAGTACGCCAGCTTCAGCAAAGCGCAAGCCAGGCTGAAGGCAATCGCCTGTCCGTAAAAATGGAATTACAGGCTGATTGCTTCGCAGGTGTCTGGGGCAACAGCATGCAAAAACAAGAAGTGCTGGATGCCGGAGATTTGCAGGAAGCGCTGAACGCGGCGGAAGCCATTGGCGATGACCGTCTGCAACAGCAAGGGCAAGGACGCGTAGTGCCAGACAGCTTCACTCATGGGACTTCAGAGCAGCGTTACACCTGGTTTAAACGTGGGTTTGACAGCGGCGACCCAGCACAATGCAATACCTTCGGTAATACCGTCAAATAACGAGATGTGGCAAGGATTGATGCTATGGAACAGCTAAGGCACGCAACTGCCATTATGGCTGATGCCGGTATTCGCCGGATGATGATTCTGGCGGGCGAGAGTGCGTGGAGCAGCCAGCATGTTCAGGCGCTCGCCCGGCAATTACCCGGCGACTGGTTGTGGGTTGGAGCGGCACCAGAATTGCCGCTGCACTGTGCAACTTCAGCCATACGCACCTTGCTGGGTCGCGAATTTCTCCACGCGGTTTTTGATGCGCGCAACGGGCTGGATGCTGAAGCGCTCGCCGCTCTGGCTGGAACGCTGAAAGCAGGAAGCTGGTTAGTGCTTCTGGCACCGCTGTGGAACGAATGGCCGATGCGACCGGACTGTGATTCAAACCGCTGGAGTGAACAACCGGAAGCGATTCCTACCCCTCATTTTGTCGCTCACCTGCAACACTGCATTGATGCCGATAGCGAGTGCGTGCTCTGGCAGCAGAACCAGGCGCTAAGTTTCCCCGAATTTGCATCACGTCCTATGTGGCACGCCGCCCAGGGCGCTCCTTTCGATGAGCAGGCAGCCATACTCAACGAGCTTGTAAAAATGCCGCCAGGTGTCGCGGTAGTGACCGCCCCGCGGGGCCGGGGGAAATCCGCGCTGGCGGGCATGTTATTACGCATGATTGCCGGAAAAGGGTTAGTCACCGCACCCGGTAAAGCCGCGACGGACGTGCTGGCAGAACATGCGGGCGATGGCTTTAGTTTTGTCGCCCCTGATGCATTGCTGGCGAATACCGCAGCTTTTCAGGCCGACTGGCTGATCATTGATGAAGCGGCGGCACTTCCCGCGCCACAGTTACGCGAACTCATTGCCCATTTTCCGCGAGTTTTACTGACTACCACCGTTCAGGGCTATGAAGGCACCGGGCGCGGGTTTGTTCTCAAATTCTGTGCAAGCCTTGATGCTCTCACGCGTTACACCCTCTCGACTCCCATCCGCTGGGCGGTAAACGATCCGTTGGAACAACTTATCGACACCATTTTGCTGTTTGATGAACCTGACGTGACGACGGCACCACAAGGCGGGGTTTCTCTGCAAACCATTGAACGTAGCAGCGAATTGCAACCCTCTGAACAGTGGCAAGGGATGTACCGCCTGCTATCTGGGGCGCATTATCGAACCAGCCCTCTGGACTGGCGTCGTATGCTCGATGCCCCTGGTCAGCATTTTATTGCCGCTATCAGCGATGATGAAACGGTAGGTGCTACCTGGCTTGTCGAAGAGGGGGGGCTGGATGAGCATCTGAGTCGCGCTGTGTGGGCGGGTTTTCGCCGCCCTCGCGGTAATTTAGTCGCGCAGTCGCTGGCCGCGCATGGGGGCAGCCCGCTTGCCGCAACGCTTAAGGGATTACGCGTCAGCCGTATTGCGGTGCATCCGCTGCGTCAACGTCAGCAAATCGGCCAGCAGATGATTGCCTGGGCGAAGGAGCATGCGCCGCAGGATATTGATTATCTTTCGGTCAGCTTCGGTTTCACCGATGAGCTATGGCGCTTCTGGCAATGTTGTGGATTTGAGTTAGTGCGTGTCGGCAGCCACCGTGAGGCCAGCAGCGGCTGCTACACCGCGATGGCATTATTGCCACTGACGGGGCAAGGCAAAGCGCTGACTGAACACGAACAAACCCGGCTACAGCGCGATATCTGCTGGCTGCAACCGTGGATTGATCAACCTTTGCCAGTGATTTCCCTCGCAGAGGCTGCGCTAAATAGTGATGACTGGCTGGAACTGACCGGTTTTGCATTTGGCCATCGCCCGCTTGAAGCCTGCCTGGGTTCACTTAATCGTCTGTTACTTGCCAGTGATTTGCCGCTCAATGCGCTGCGTGCGCGAGTGCAACAGCAATCAAATGTGGACACCATTTGCCAACAATTACAGATTTCGGGTCGTAAGGGCTTGCTCAATGTCATGCGCCAGGAGGTACAAAAAGCGTTGGAAAAACTCGATAAGCAACAGTGTATTGCTCTGAAAACCTCGCTTTTGCAATTGCAATTTTTCCACTAAGTCGTTCAGTCAAATGGCATGGTCATCAAAAGTAGTCAGCGTATAGTCAACTCCAGAAACTTAAGGAGAAAACCATGAAACACGAACACTTTGTTGTCCAAAGCCCGGCGACACCTGCAAAACAACTGTTGTTGCTGTTTCATGGCGTGGGCGATAACCCGGTTGCGATGGGGCAAATCGGCAGTTGGTTTGCGCCGCATTTCCCGGATGCACTGGTCGTCAGCATCGGCGGCCCGGCATCAAGCGGCCCGTATCAGGGGCGTGAATGGTTTTCAGTGGCTGGCGTGACGGAAGAAAACCGGCAGCAGCGGGTCAACGCTATCATGCCAACGTTTGTCGAAGTCGTGCGTTACTGGCAAAAACACAGCGGTGTACCCGCGAATGCCACAGCACTGATTGGTTTCTCACAAGGAGCCATCATGGCACTTGAGGGCGTTAAAGCTGAAGCTGAGCTGGCTTCGCGCGTGGTGGCATTTAATGGCCGATATGCGCAGCTTCCGCAGGCAGCCTCTACCGCAACCACCATTCATTTGATTCATGGTGATGATGATAGAGTGATTGATGTGAAACACGCGTTTGATGCATCAGAAGCATTAACGCAGTTGGGTGGAGATGTGACGCTGGACGTGCTTGACGATTTAGGTCACGCCATTGATGACCGCAGTATTCAGATTGCACTGGATCACCTGCGCTATACAGTGCCAAAACATTACTTCGATGAAGCATTGAGCGGCGGTAAACCGAACGACGACGATATTGTTGAGTTTCTTTGAGATGGAACTCCCTCACCCTAACCCTCTCCCCAGGGGGAGAGGATAGATCGGTTTTCCCCTCTCCTAGGGGAGAGGGCCGGGGTGAGGGCGAAACTTAAGGCTTTTTCTTCGGGAAATCATCTTCGTCATCCCACTTATCGTTAAAGTCACGATGTGGAGGAAGCTCAGGTTTATTCGCCATATATTTTTTCGGATCAATACGTTTCAGATCCTTAATAACATTAAGGAAAATGCCAAGTAGCAGCACCAGTACGATGATCCACCAGTAATGCGATAGCCATTCCATGCTCATACCTCTTTCGCCTTCTTACTTGACGTTGTCGCGGCGTTAGCTGCACTCACTTACCCGAATCACTTACTCAAGTAAGCTCATCGGGATAAGCTCTCTGGCTGCCTTGCTACAACGCCAATTAATTTGGCGATTGTTAATGTTAATTGCGACCTGTCAGGCGACAAGCTGCTCCATAATACGTTGATACATACGGGCAAGAAGTTGCAGGTCAGCGGCGTTAACACACTCATTAATTTTATGAATAGTCGCGTTCACTGGCCCCAGCTCCACCACTTGTGCCCCCATCCGCGCGATAAAACGTCCATCGGATGTGCCGCCAGTGGTCAACAGTTGCGGCCTGATTTCATTATAGTGCTCAACTGCATTCACTACCGCATCCACTAACTTTCCGCGTGACGTCAGGAACGGTTGACCTGAAAGCCACCAGTCCAGCGTGTAACGCAACTCATATTTATCGAGCAGCGCAATCACGCGCTGTTTAATATCTTCGTCGGTTAGTTCCGTGCTGAAACGGAAGTTGAACTGGACGAACATATCACCTGGAATCACGTTGTTGCTGCCAGTGCCCGCCTGAACATTGGCAATCTGCATACTGGTCGCCGGGAAGAATTCGTTGCCTTTGTCCCACTCAATCGTGACTAACTCGTTCAACATCGGTGCTGCACGGTGAACCGGGTTATCAGCCAGATGCGGATAAGCAACGTGGCCCTGCACGCCGTGAATGGTCAAGTTGCAGGTCAATGAACCACGGCGGCCATTCTTCACCACATCGCCGACGACTTCAGTGCTCGAAGGCTCGCCCACCAGGCAGTAATCGAGCCTTTCGTGGCGTGCCATCAGCGTTTCGACGACTTTTACCGTGCCATTTTTTGCACTGGCTTCTTCATCGGAAGTAATCAGGAATGCCAGGCGGCCTTTGTGGTGCGGGTACTGTGCAACGAAACGCTCGGCAGCCACTACCATCGCCGCCAGCGAACCTTTCATATCCGCAGCGCCACGGCCAAATAACATGCCATCGCGAATAGTCGGTTCAAACGGCGGGTTAATCCAGCGGTCAGCGTCACCAGAAGGCACGACATCGGTATGACCAGCAAACGCCAGCGTTTCGCCTTTTCCTCGCCATGCCCAGAAGTTTTGTGTGTCGCCAAAATCCATATGCTCGATGGTAAAACCGATGGCACGTAGTCGCTCAATCATCAGCGCCTGGCAGCCAGCGTCGTCAGGGCTGAGGGAAGGGCGGCGGATAAGCTGTTGCGTCAGCTCAATAACCGGGCAAGACATAGGACTATACCTCGTTGATAAACTGCTGATAGTTCGATTCATTGAAACCCAGCAGCATAGGCTGCCCTGGCGCGTAGAGCAATGGGCGTTTGATGATTGCTGGCATTTCGAGCATCAGCTTCGCTGCGGTTTGTGCATCCGTAATGCTTGCGCGATGCGCTTCGTCGAGCTTACGCCAGGTCGTCCCACGTGTATTTAGCAATGCTTCCCACCCGAGTTCCGCGATAAAACTATTCAATAATTCGGCATCAAGGCCGTCAACGCGATAATCATGAAATTGATATTCCACCCCTTGAGTTTCCAGGTAGCGTCGGGCTTTCTTGATGGTGTCGCAGTTTTTTATACCGTAGAGAATTATCACGGAGTTAATCCTTATCTTTAAAAAATGATTTTTTATGCAGGTAATCAGAATAATTAAAATGATAAAAAAGTCGCAAGGAAAAATATAACCTGGTTGCTACTCTAAAGGTTAGGTAATAGTATTTTTTTTCCGGGCTGATTAATTACTCACCATTCACTGCAACACTTTTCTGATCCTCTGGTTGCGGCGACAAGTCAGATTTTTAGTGACTTCCAGGGCGAATTCTTAAAGTAGATGAAACATTTTGTTTCAGGTGCTTTGTCACATTTTTAATTACCTGTTCAGCTAATAATTAAGCCAATACGCAGTCGACTCTTAATATTTGATGATAGCCAGCGAAGCCGCAAAGTAACGTGGCTTCACTCCAGGGAAGGGATTACGTATAATGAGAATAGAAATAGAGAGGCGGTTATGATTGAACACGAACTAGGGAACTGGAAAGATTTCATTGAAGATATGCTTCGTAAATGATCTGACCGGGTATAAAAATCTCAAGGGCATGATGCTCTTATTTTCAATATTCCTTTGAGCCAAACAAAAAAGCGACCCGTTTAAGGTCGCTTTTTTGTGGGTTAGTTTTCAGAATGTTCTTTGAGCGGGAATCTTCTGCGTACCAGCACGAAGAATAACGGTACGAAGAATATAGCCAGCACTGTCGCCGAAATCATTCCGCCCATCACCCCGGTCCCAACCGCGTGCTGGCTACCGGAACCTGCGCCGCTGCTGGTAGCCATCGGCAGAACACCGAAGATAAACGCCAGTGAGGTCATTAATATCGGGCGTAAGCGCTGGCGGCAGGCATCAAGTGTTGCCGCTACCAGTTCACGACCTTGCGCATTCATATCGTTAGCAAACTCAACAATTAATATGGCGTTCTTGGCGGCAAGACCGATGACCGTCAACAGTCCTACCTGGAAGTAAACATCGTTTTCCAGGCCGCGCATCCACGTTGCCAGCAGTGCACCAATCACGCCCAATGGCACCACCAGCATCACCGAGAATGGCACCGACCAGCTCTCATACAGTGCCGCCAGACACAAGAACACCACCAATAACGAGATGGCGTACAGCGCCGGAGCCTGCGCCCCAGATAGCCGTTCCTGATAGGACATTCCCGTCCATTCGAGGCCAAAACCTGTCGGTAACTTCTGCACCAGGGTTTCCATCACTTGCATCGCGGTCCCGGTACTGACGCCTGGTGCCGCTTCACCAACAATTTCTAATGCGGAGTAGCCGTTGTAACGCTCAAGGCGAGGCGAGCCGGTTTCCCAATGCGAAGAGGCAAACGCGGAGAAAGGCACCATTCCGCCATCTTTATTACGTACGTACCACTGGTTAATGTCTTCCGGCAGCATGCGGTATTTCGCCCCCGCCTGCACATACACCTTCTTCACACGACCACGATCCATGAAATCGTTCACGTAGCTCGAACCCCAGGCGGTTTGCAGCGTGTTATTGATATCATCAATAGATACACCCAGCGCCTGCGCTTTACGCTGATCGATATCGATCTGCATTTGCGGGCTGTCGTCCAAACCATTGTGGCGAACGCGGGTCAGCAATTTTTCGTCGCCAGCCATCTCCAGCAATTGATCGCGCGCCTGCATTAACGCATCGTGCCCGGCCCCCGCGTGATCCTGCAATTCCATATCAAAACCTGCCGCGTTCCCTAAACCGCTTATGGCTGGTGGGCTGCTGGCAATCACGCGCGCTTCTTTTATCTCACGGAAGGCTTTGGTTGCCCGTTCGATAATGGCAAACGAACTGGCCGTTTTCGGGTCGCGTTCATCCCAGTCTTTCAGGCGCACAAACATACGAGCCACGTTTTGCCCGTTACCGCCAGGGCCTGAACCGATGGTCGCAAACACCGACAGCACGTTATCTTTCTCTTTGGTCAGATAATATTGCTCGAGCTTTTCAACCACTTTGGTGGTTTGCTGCTGTGTGGCGCCGCTCGGTAATTGTATTGAAGTGGTGAATACACCCTGATCTTCCAGCGGCAGGAAGGAGGTCGGCAAGCGCAGGAACAAGAACACCATACCGCCAATCAGCAGCACATAAATTAGGATCCAGCGCAGGCTGTGCGCCAGAATCTTGCCAACACCCGATTCATAACGGGCCGCATTGCGGTTAAACATGCGGTTAAACCAGCCGAAGAAACCTTTCTGACCGTGATGTTCACCTTTATGCAGCGGCTTTAAAATCGTGGCGCACAATGCGGGAGTCAGGATCATCGCCACCAATACCGACAACACCATGGCCGAAACAATCGTTATCGAGAACTGGCGGTAAATCGCCCCGGTGGTGCCACCAAAAAAGGCCATAGGTACAAACACGGCGGAAAGCACCAGCGCAATCCCGACCAGTGCGCCCTGAATCTGGCCCATGGATTTTCGGGTTGCTTCTTTGGGCGATAATCCTTCCTCGCTCATGATGCGTTCAACGTTTTCCACTACCACAATGGCGTCATCGACCAATAAACCGATGGCCAGAACCATCGCAAACATGGTCAGGGTGTTGATGCTGTAGCCGAAGGCATAGAGCACGGAAAACGTCCCCAACAGCACCACTGGTACGGCGATGGTGGGAATCAGCGTGGCGCGGAAGTTTTGTAAAAACAGATACATGACGAGGAACACCAGCAGGATGGCTTCCAGCAGCGTTTTCACCACGTCAATAATTGAGGCTTTCACGAATGGCGTGGTTTCGTAAGCGATTTTCGCTTCCAGACCATGAGGGAAATATTGCGATAACTCTTCTATTTTGGCGCGTGCGAGCTTATCGGTTTCCATCTCGTTAGCACCCGACGCAAGTTTGATCCCAAGGCCCGACGCGGGCTGGCCGTTGTAACGGCTGAGAAAGTCATACTTCTCGGCACCCAACTCAACTTCTGCCACATCGCCTAACGAAACCAGCGAACCATCCTGATTGACACGCAACGTAATATCTTTGAATTCCTGTGGCGTTTGCAGCAGCGACTGGGAGTTAATTGTGGCGTTCAGTGCCTGCGTATCGACCGAAGGTGTGCCACCCAATTGACCGACGGCAATTTGCGCATTCTGCGATTTAATCGCATCCACCACGTCTTGCGTGGTCATCTGGTAGCTGGTGAGTTTGGTCGGATCAAGCCAGATACGCATCGAGTATTGCGAACCATAGGCGTCTACGTCGCCCACGCCATTGATACGGCTGATCGGGTCCTGAATATTACTGGCAACATAATCGGCGATATCTTGCTTATCCATGCTGCCATCGGTGGAAACAAAGGCCACCATCAAAATATTGGTATCACCCGTTTTCCTGACGGTAACACCCTGGGTTTGCACAGCCTGCGGCAATTTACGCAATGCGGATTGCAACTGGTTTTGCACCTGTTGCACCGCTTCGTCAGGATCGGTCCCGGCTTTAAAACTCAGCGTAATAGTAGCCTGGCCGGTACTGCTGCTTTGGGAGGACATGTACATCATGTTGTCCAACCCGGTCATATTCTGCTCGATAACCTGCGTTACCGTGTTTTCCAGAGTTTGTGCAGATGCACCAGGGTAGTTTGCAGTAATGCGCACATTCGGCGGCGCGAGGTCAGGGTATTGCTCAACGGGAAGCGAAAAAATGGCGAGCAAGCCGGTGAGGCACAAAATAATGGCCAACACCCAGGCAAAAATGGGGCGATTGATAAAGAAATTCGCCATTCAGTCAGGACCTCGTCAGTACTTCAGATTATGATTTTTGGGTAAGCCGTCACTGTAGCCTTAACTGCAAGTCCAAACGTGGAGAAATTGAGGAGATAATGTAAATTATCTTCGTCCTTTGTAGTGCCTGAGCGGCCTAAAAGCCCCGACTTTCAAGGAACAGCACCGTCGCCGCAACTCGGGATCGCACCTGAAGTTTACGCAGTAAATTGCGAATATGAACCTTCACCGTTTCTTCTGAAATATGCAAGCCGGAGGCAATTTGCTTATTCGATAAACCTCGGGCGACTTCCTGCAATACGTCCAGTTCGCGTTCGGTCAGTACGGCGAACGGGTCATCGCTGCGCTTATCGGTGCCGCGGTTGCGTAAATATTCCGCGACCTGCTCGCTGTAAGCTTCGCCTTCGGTGGCCCCACGGCGAATATTATCGAGCAACACATCGGGTTCGCTATCTTTGAGTAAGTATCCGTCGGCACCCGCATCAATCAGTGTGAAAATATCGCTGCGCGAATCAGAAACTGTTAGCACGATAATGCGCGCACTGACGCCGTCACGGCGCAGCGCGTTTAACGTATCCAGCCCGCTCAAGCCTTTCATATTTAAATCGAGCAAGATCAGGTCGGGCGCCAGACGGTTAGCCATACTAATCGCTTCGGCACCGCTACTGGCTTCACCCACCACACAAAAAGTGTCATCAATTTCCAGCAACTGGCGAATGCCACGGCGCATTAAAGGATGATCATCGACGATTAATACCTGACAGACAGTTTGCTCATTCATAACAACTCCCAGAACTTTCACATTATTATCGTTATGGATTTACGGTTGTTTCGCTGGTCGCTAAATCCCCTGGCGGCGAGCGAAAATTCATCGTAATCAACGTCCCACCCGAATCAGGACGGGAAATAGTCAACTCGCCACCTAAACGCGCGGCGCGTTCATGCATAATATTTAATCCGTAATGCCCTTCGGGTTCCGTCAGGCTGGCAATCCCGGTTCCATCATCAAAAATATTCACGGTATGAATTCCTGATACGGATGTATTACAGCTTACGGATATTTTACGGGCTTGCGCATGTTTAATCGCGTTTAAAACGCCTTCACGAATAATCTGCAACAAATGCACCTGTTGGGAGGCATCCAGCGCCTGAGTCGGAATATCGCAATCAAGCGTAATGATGGCATCGGTCTGGTTGCGTAGCGGAGCAACCATCTCTTGTAACGCAGAAGGCAAATCGGCCTGCTGGAGCGTCAGACGGAACGTGGTCAGTAATTCGCGTAACTGGCGATATGCGTCATTCAGCGCCTGGGAGAAATCATTAATAATGCGCTGCGCAGGCTGGTTTTCAACTGGAACCGTGCGTTTTAATAGCGTCAGTTGAATGCGCAAATAAGAGAGCACTTGCGCCAGTGAGTCGTGTAGCTCCCGGGCAATCGTCGCGCGCTCTTCCATCAACAGTAACTGCTGATAATGTTTTTGCGCCTGGTTGAAATACAGGCCGCGCCCCAGCATGTTCGCCAGGCTTTGCATCAGCGGCAGTGGGGGGACGCCCTCTGCTGCCTGCCAGCGCAGTAATCCTAACTCTTTTTGCTCAAGAACAATCGGCAAGGTCTGCCATGACTCGCTGTCTTGCTCTTCACCGTCGTGAATTTTCCAGTTTTCGCCAGTTTTCATCTCCAGATAATTAACCGGTGTTTTCTGGCGTACCTGTTGCAAAACGCGCTCGAAACACTGTTTATCGATAGTGCTGACGGTCAGCGCTTGCGAGCAGGCGTACAGCACTTCCAGGGTGCGGTTCGCTTCCTGCAAATCCCGCGTTTTTTCTTGCACGCTTTCTTCAAGTGTTCGATAGAGTTTTTGTAATTCGCCCGACATGCGTGTGAACGTTTGCGACAGGAGCCCCAGTTCATTAGGCAATTGTGTATTCAAAGGAGGGTGATCAAATTCGCCACGCTCAATGGAGGCACTGGCTTCCATCAATTTATTCAGCGGGGCGACAACCTGATGGCGAAAGCGGCGCAGCGTGAAAAACACCAGCGTGAAAATCGCAATAAAGCCGACTACTGAGGCGAAAACCACCTGCATCATTTTGCGCTCGGCATAATGTTGAAGCGCCAGAACAAATAAATCGATTTGCTCAACGTAGCCGGAAATATGCGCCTGATACCACGCTAAATCTCCGTTGCGAATATGCTCCTCCATCTCCAGCCAGGCATAATTAATCACTTTGAAGCGATCCCGAACTTCGGCTGGTACCCAGAATTTCTCCGTTTTCAATAAGGCGGGAGAACTCAGCGACTGGGCATATTGCTCAAGATGCTTATCTAATTCTCTGCGGTCGCCCTGCAAATCATATCCCAGACGATAGCTTTGCATGCGCAATGAACCCGCAACGTTGACGGCTTCGGCGTCACGTAAACTGCTGGCGAGCGTCAGCATCGCAATGCCTGTAGAAAGCAGCGATAGCAGAACAATGTAAAAGAAGGCGCGGGCCAGGCTCGTTGAGACCGAGCGTTTTACTATCACCTGTCAATATCCTGAGAATTATGGAGGAGGAAACGATGTTTCATTAAACACGAAAAGAAATTGATCCGTACCAGGTTATTGTCAGATTTCAATGCAAACTGGGCAAATGACCATTGCCAGTTAATAGTTTGCCAGGTCATAACATATCCCCATAAAAAATAAGCCTCCTGTTTGTAATAACGGGCAAAGGGGTAAAATGAATCGTTTTGTTCTTGCCAATGCTCAGCAGTGTATCGGGTGTCATGCTTGTGAAGTGGCCTGCGTGATGGCCCACAATGAAGAAAAGCATGTTCTGACCAGCCAACAATTTCAGCCGCGCATTTCGGTGGTAAAGCATGAAGGACGGCGCAATGCCGTGACATGCCGCCATTGCGAAGATGCCCCGTGTGCCAGCAGTTGCCCTAATGAAGCCATCAGGCGAGTAAGCGACAGCGTGCAGGTGAATCAGCAAAAATGTATTGGCTGCAAATCCTGCGTGGTGGCGTGCCCGTTTGGCGCGATGCAGATTATCACCGTTCCAATGAATGATGGGCGGCCCGTTAAAGCCAACGCCCACAAATGTGACTTATGTCAGCACCGTGAAAACGGCCCTGCCTGTGTGGAAAATTGCCCGAGCAAAGCGCTGAAATTAATCAATAGTGAAACCCTGGTCGCGCTGGCGAAAGCCCGACGTTTACGCTCGGCGGCGCAAGAGTCGCAGCCGTGGCACAGTACCGCACAGCAAATGGCGCAGCAGCAATCATTGGGGGCGGATTTAACCAAAACCAACAAAATGCGCATGACGCCGGCACGCCAGGACCCGGACAAAATTGAGCTGGTACGGCGCAAAACAGGCTTCGACGAAATCTATTGTACCTTCGATAAAAACCAGGCGGAAAGCCAGGCTGACCGCTGCCTGAAATGTGGCAATCACAGTATTTGCGAGTGGACTTGCCCGCTACACAACCATATTCCGCAGTGGATTGAGCTGGTCAAAGAGGGGCGCGTGCTGGAAGCAGTAGAACTTTCACATCAGACCAACTGCCTGCCAGAAGTCACCGGGCGCGTTTGCCCACAAGACCGCTTATGCGAAAGTGCCTGTACGCTTAAAGACGAATATGGCGCAGTCACCATCGGCAACATTGAACGCTATATTTCTGATAATGCGTTTGCCAGCGGTTGGACGCCGGATCTTTCCTATGTGAAACCAACAGACCGTCGCGTAGCGGTGATTGGCGCGGGGCCAGCCGGGCTTGCCTGTGCAGATATTCTGGCGCGTAACGGTATTAAAGCAACGGTGTTTGACCGCCATCCGGAAATCGGTGGCTTGCTGACGTTTGGCATTCCGGCGTTCAAGCTGGATAAATCGCTGTTAAGCCGTCGCCGTGAAATCTTCAGTGCGATGGGCATTAAATTCAAACTCAATTGCGAGATTGGTCGTGATATCTCGCTGCAACAGGTTCTGGCCGATTACGACGCGGTGTTTGTCGGCGTGGGAACGTATCGTTCTATGAAAGCCGGGCTGCCAAACGAAGACGCGCCGGGCGTTTACGACGCGTTGCCGTTCCTGATTGCCAATACTAAACAGGTGATGGGTTTACCTGAGCTTGAAGACGAGCCGTACATCAACATGGCGGGCAAGCAAGTGGTCGTCCTCGGCGGCGGTGATACGGCGATGGACTGCGTGCGCACCTCAATTCGCCACGGCGCTGAGCAAGTCACCTGCGCTTATCGCCGTGACGAAGCCAACATGCCAGGCTCCAAAAAAGAGGTGAAAAATGCCCGTGAAGAAGGGGCGCAGTTTGAATTTAACGTCCAGCCGTTGAACATTGAGCTGAATGACAGCGGGAGTGTGATGGGGATTCGGATGCTGCGCACCCAAATGGGTGAATCGGACGAACAGGGCCGTCGCCGCCCGGAGCCTATTGCCGGTTCTGAATTTGTCATGCCAGCAGACGCGGTCATTATGGCGTTTGGTTTCCACCCACACGGCATGCCGTGGCTGGAGGAGCACAGCGTAAAACTGGATAGCTGGGGCCGAATTATCGCCAGCGTTGAAGACAAAATACGTTTCCAGACCAGCAACCCGAAAATTTTTGCTGGTGGCGATGCGGTGCGCGGTGCCGACTTAGTTGTGACCGCAATGGCGGAAGGGCGTCATGCCGCTGCGGGGATAATGGAGTATCTGAACGTTGCGCCTCAACGCGTGAATTAATCGACAAACTTGCCCCGACGTAAAGCCGGGGTGAGTGTTTGTTTTACAAACCGAATTCCTTTTTGATCCCACACCGGTATTTACCCCTAAAGGGTGATGCCTCTACCACCCCTTCGTCACATAACGTATTACCTAATAAAAACCCGTAGAAAACTACGGAAATAACACAGAAGTGTTTGCCGATTTCTTGCATGGCGAAATCTGGCACTTGTGATGCAAGGATGTGCTTTATGGCTAATTTTTCCCGACGTGGATTACTCACCGGGAGCTTTCAACGCTCCTCGACAGCTTTTCGCCCGCCCTGGAGCGGGGACGAACAACATTTTCTGGTGGATTGCACGCGCTGCAATGCCTGCTTATCGGCCTGCGAAACCCGTGTGTTAAGACGCGGCCAGGGCGGATACCCCGAAGTTAACTTTGAGCGCGGCGAATGCACATTTTGCTACGCCTGCGCGCAAGCTTGCCCGGAAAAACTATTTCTTACGCGTGAGGTTTCACCCTGGGAACATACGTTATCGATTGGCGATAATTGCCTGGCTAAAAACAGCGTCGAATGCCGTAGCTGTCAGGATATCTGCGAACCGCAGGCCATCTCGTTTCGCCCGTCATTATTGGGTATCGCACAACCTTTAGTTAACCACACCGATTGCACCGCCTGCGGCGCATGCATCTCCGGTTGCCCGGTTTCCGCCATCACGATGAGGCACGCAAATGCAAGCTAACTGGCACGTCGCAGGCCTGGTGGTTCAGGCCCAACCCCAAAATATTCTTGCGGTGAGCGCCGCATTAAACGAGCTACCGGGCAGCGAAGTCGCGGCAAGTGATGCTGAACACGGCAAATTGGTGGTGGTTATGGAAGCAGAACGTAGTGACGTGCTGCTAAATCAAATTGAGTCAGCACGCAATATTGCGGGCGTGCTGGCGGTGTCGCTGGTTTATCACCAGCAGGATGAGCAAGGTGAGGAAACACCATGAAACTCAGTCGTCGTAGCTTTATGAAAGCGAACGCTATTGCAGCCGCGGCGGCCGCCGCTGGCCTTAGCGTACCGAGTGTTGCCCGTGCGGTTGTCGGGCAACAAGATGCCATTAAATGGGATAAAGCCCCGTGCCGTTTTTGTGGCACCGGTTGTGGCGTATTAGTCGGCACTCAGGATGGACGTGTGGTGGCAAGCCAGGGCGACCCGGATGCGCCGGTTAACCGTGGCCTGAACTGCATCAAAGGCTACTTCCTGCCAAAAATCATGTACGGAAAAGACCGTCTCACGCAGCCGCTACTGCGCATGAAAGACGGCCAGTACGATAAAGAAGGCGAGTTTGCTCCCATCACCTGGGACCAGGCCTTCGACATCATGGAAGAAAAATTCAAAACCAGCCTGAAAGAGAAAGGGCCAGAAGCGGTCGGCATGTTCGGCTCCGGGCAATGGACGGTTTGGGAAGGTTACGCCGCATCAAAATTATTCAAAGCGGGTTTCCGTACCAATAACCTTGATCCTAATGCTCGTCATTGCATGGCTTCTGCGGTGGTCGGCTTTATGCGTACCTTTGGTATGGATGAGCCGATGGGCTGCTACGACGATATCGAACAGGGCGATGCTTTCGTGCTGTGGGGATCGAACATGGCGGAGATGCACCCGGTTTTGTGGTCGCGCATCACTAACCGCCGCCTGTCGAATGAAAACGTTGAAGTCGCGGTACTTTCTACCTTCCAGCATCGTAGTTTCGAGCTGGCAGATAACGGCATGGTGTTTACGCCACAAACCGACCTGGCGATCCTTAATTACATCGCCAATTACATCATTCAAAACAATGCCATCAACGAATCATTCTTTAAGCAGCATGTGAATCTGCGTAAGGGCGTGACGGATATTGGCTATGGTTTACGCCCAACGCATCCGTTAGAAAAGGCCGCTAAAAACCCGGGTTCTGATGCTTCCGAACCGATGAGTTTTGAAGATTACAAAGCGTTCGTTGCCGAGTACACGCTGGAAAAAACCGCGCAGATGAGCGGCGTGCCAGAAGACCAACTCGAAGCGCTCGCGAAGCTTTATGCCAACCCGAATAAGAAAGTGATTTCTTACTGGACGATGGGCTTCAACCAGCATTCCCGTGGCGTGTGGGCCAACAACCTCGTTTACAACATCCACCTGTTGACCGGCAAAATTTCTCAGCCAGGCTGCGGGCCGTTCTCGCTAACCGGGCAGCCATCTGCGTGTGGTACGGCGCGTGAAGTGGGCACTTTCTCTCACCGCCTGCCTGCTGACATGGTGGTGACCAACGAAAAGCACCGCCAAATCGCAGAAAATATGTGGCAACTGCCTGCGGGAACTATTCCTGCAAAAGTCGGTTTACATGCCGTAGCACAAGACCGTGCGCTGAAAGATGGCAAGCTCAATGTCTACTGGGTGATGTGTAACAACAACATGCAGGCCGGACCGAACATTACCGAAGAGCGTATGCCGGGCTGGCGCGATCCGCGCAACTTCATCATCGTTTCCGATCCATATCCGACGATCAGCGCCCTGAGCGCGGATTTGATCCTGCCAACCGCCATGTGGGTGGAAAAAGAAGGCGCATACGGTAACGCCGAACGCCGCACTCAATTCTGGCGTCAGCAGGTTAAAGCGCCGGGTGAGGCAAAATCCGATCTCTGGCAGCTGGTTCAGTTTGCGAAGCGCTTCAAAGTCGAAGAAGTGTGGCCTGCGGAACTTGTCGATCAAAAACCAGAATATCGTGGCAAAACGCTGTTCGACGTGCTTTTCGCCAACTCTAACGTCAGCAAATTCCTGGTGACTGAACTGGCCGAAGGGCAGTTGAATGACGAATCCCATGAATTAGGTTTCTACCTGCAAAAAGGGTTGTTCGAAGAGTACGCCGCATTTGGGCGCGGCCACGGCCACGATCTCGCGCCGTTTGATGATTACCACAAAGCACGCGGCCTGCGCTGGCCGGTGGTCGATGGCAAAGAGACGCTCTGGCGCTATAGCGAAGGGCATGACCCTTACGTGAAAGCGGGTGAGGGTTTCAAATTCTATGGCAAACCAGACGGAAAAGCGGTGATTTTCGCGCTGCCATTTGAGCCTGCGGCAGAGTCCCCTGACGAGGAATATGACCTGTGGTTATCCACCGGACGCGTTCTGGAACACTGGCATACCGGCAGCATGACGCGCCGCGTACCGGAACTGCATCGTGCGTTCCCTGAAGCACTGCTGTTTATCCATCCGCTTGATGCCAAAGCGCGTGATTTGCGCCGTGGCGACAAAGTGAAAGTGCTGTCGCGCCGTGGTGAATTGATTTCGATTGTTGAAACACGTGGCCGCAACCGTCCACCGCGGGGACTGGTGTACATGCCGTTCTTCGACGCCGCGCAACTGGTGAATAACCTGACGCTGGATGCAACCGATCCGCTTTCCAAAGAGACGGATTATAAAAAATGCGCTGTGAAACTGGCGAAGGTGTAAGGGGGGTATCATGAAAAACAGAATGTTATTCAAATGGATGGCTGCATTAACGCTGCTGATCAGTGGTGCGTTATGGGCGGCAAACGGGGTTGATCTTACGCAATCACCAGAAGTTTCCGGTACCCCGGAAGGCTCAGTCAAAATGCCAAAACAACAGGGCCGTATGGCGCTGAACTATGTGAATCAGCCGCCAATGATCCCGCACAGCGTTGACGGTTATCAGGTTTCCAAAAACACTAACCGCTGCCTGCAATGCCACGGCGTTGAGCATTACCGCACGACGGGCGCACCGCGAGTCAGCCCAACGCACTTTATGGACAGCGACGGTAAAGTGCTTTCTAACGTCGCCCCGCGCCGTTATTTCTGCCTGCAATGCCACGTTCCACAAACCGATGCGGCACCGATTGTCGAAAACACATTCACGCCGTCTAAAGGCTTTGGAAACTAGAGGCCATTATGGATAAATCAACCCGAAAACCCGGCATCATCCGTCGTATATGGCAGTGGTGGCGTCGCCCGAGCCGCCTGGCACTTGGCACGTTATTGCTGATTGGTTTCGCTGGTGGGATTATTTTCTGGGGCGGCTTTAACACCGGCATGGAGATGACAAACCGCGAAGAGTTCTGTATCGGTTGCCACGAAATGCGCGCCAACGTCTACGAAGAATATATGCAGACGGTGCACTACAACAATCGCAGCGGCGTGCGGGCAACCTGCCCGGACTGCCACGTTCCACATGAGTGGGGGCCAAAAATCATACGTAAGATTCAGGCCAGCAAAGAGTTGTATGCCAAAGCATTTGGCTTAATCGACACGCCGCAAAAGTTTGATGACCATCGCCTGGCGATGGCGCAAAACGAGTGGCGAAGGATGAAAAACAACAACTCGCAAGAGTGTCGCAACTGCCATAACTTCGATTACATGGATTTCACCGCGCAGAAAACCGTGGCGGCGAAAATGCATGATAAAGCGGTCAAAGACGGGCAGACCTGTGTGGATTGCCATAAGGGGATTGCGCACAAACTCCCGGATATGAGCGAAGTGAAGAACGGTTTCTAACCCCTTCGTAGGTCGGATAAGCGTCAGCGTCATCCGACACCAGAGGTGTAAATGGTGGATGACGCCTACGGCTTATCCACCCTACATTTTGCCTTTACAACGAGATTGATAACCACCATATCAAAGCCTATGATTATCGGCTCCCCTAACTCACTGTGGAGACGGTATGTCGATTAAAATTGAAGTCATCAAAGATAAAATCCTCTCAGATAATTACTTCATCCTGCGCAATATCACCTACGATCTATACCGTAACGAAGCCGAAGCTATTCGCCACAAACGAGAAGTCTATGACCGCGGTAACGGTGCAACCATGCTGCTCTATAACCGTGATAAAAAAACCGTGGTACTGACACGCCAGTTTCGTGTTGCAACATGGGTAAACGGTAATCCTGACGGCATGTTGATTGAAACCTGCGCGGGATTGTTGGACGCCGACGAACCGGAAGTGTGTGCGCGCAAAGAAGCTATCGAAGAAACCGGCTATGAAGTAGGAGAAGTCGAAAAAGTCTTTGAGCTATATATGTCGCCAGGCGGCGTGACCGAGCTGATTCACTTCTACATGGCGGAATACAGCGACGCCCAGCGTGAAAATGCCGGTGGCGGTATTGATGATGAAGACATTGATGTACTCGAATTGCCTTTCACACGCGCCCTCGACATGGTGGCAACAGGTGAAATTCGTGACGGAAAAACAGTCATTCTGTTACAGCAATTGCAGCTCCGTGGAATTATGGGTTAAAAGCATTTAAATTCAATGGATTACGGGTTTGTTATTTAAGGTGAATCTATCCGATAAATCCGATTGAGCGCAAACGTTAACCAGACGAAGATATCGCCACATTTTGTACATTAAATTCTCTTCGTCTTTTCAGGATATGTGTCGCCAATGGGTTTCCGGATTAATTCGCTGTTTCTCTTTTTATTCTTTATAGCGAGCTCCGTTTTCGCGGCACCTGCACAAAAGTCTTTTTCCGATTGGCAAGTTACCTGCAACAACCAAAATTTTTGTGCGGCCCGTAACACTGGGCTGCATCAAGGATTAGTCATGACGCTGACCCGCAGTGCGGGTGCGCATACCGATGCAACGCTGAGAATTGATCTCGGCAATATGACCATCACAGAACCTAAAGCGCCGCCGATTGCGCCGCGCCTGTTGGTAGATGGTGAACCGTTGACGTTGGACTTAGCGAAATGGCAGGAAACAGCGCACCATCTCAAAACCAGCGATGCGGACGCGATAAACAGCTTTCTCGATAAAGTGGCGAACGCCGATGCGATTACGCTGGCGAATGGTCGGGGAAGTATTTCGCTTGCGGGTCTGAAAGCGTCATTGCTATTTATTGATAGCCAGCAGCAACGCGTAGGCAGTGAAACGGCCTGGATTAAGAAAGGTGACGATCCGCCGCTGAGCGTGCCGCCTGCGCCCGCACTCAAAGAAGTCACACTGACAAACCCTACACCAACGCCTTTAACGCAGAAAGAACTGAGTGATCTGCTGGATTACGGCACATGGCGCATGAACAACAGTCAGTGCTCGCTAGATCCCGCCCGTCGTGAAGTTCGTGTGTTTGCGCTCAGTGATGATAAAGCTTTGCTGATGACCGGTTGCGAAGCGGGCGCTTACAACGTGGTCGATCTCGCCTGGGTGGTATCACGCCAGAAACCCTTTGCGGCACGACAAATTCGCTTAAAACTGCCGTTTACGCCGGGGAGTGGAAACACTGAACTTGAGCTGATGAACGCCGGGTATGATGAAACGAACAAAGAGCTGATGACGCTTGCGAAAGGACGTGGCATCGGCGATTGCGGCGTTGCGACGCGCTGGCGTTTTGATGGACAGCGTTTCCGCCTGGTGCGTTATGCCGAAGAACCGGCGTGCGATGAGTGGAACAGCAATGCGTCGTGGCCGACACTTTGGGTGACGAAGTAATCCCCGTCGTCTTTCAAGTTGCAGGTGTGTTGGCTACGTTCACTCACCCGAATTACTTACTCAAGTAAGCTCATCGGGATTCGTTCGCTTGCCGCCTTCCTGCAACTCGAAATCCATAGGGGATTCACAATATTTATTTTCGATTAAACGCCCAACACCTTCTTCGCCTTCGCCACCACATTCTCGGTGGTAAAACCAAAGAATGGGAACAACTTATCGGCAGGGGCTGATTCACCGTACGTTGTCATGCCGACAATCGCCCCTTTCAAACCCACATATTTGTACCAGTAATCCGCAATACCGGCTTCTACGGCGACACGTGCAGCCACATCAGAAGGCAGTACGGACTCGCGATATGCTTCATCCTGAGCATCAAATATGTCCGTTGAAGGTAGCGAAACGACGCGCACTTTGTGGCCTTCGGCGGTAAGTTTATCCGCAGCAAGCGTCGTGATCTCCATCTCCGAGCCGGTAGCAATCAGAATGACATCTGGTGCGCCGTCGCTATCTTTCAGGATATAACCGCCACGGCTAATCGCTTTGACTTGCTCCGGCGTACGATCCATTTGTGCGAGGTTCTGGCGCGAAAGAATCAGTGCCGTAGGGCCATTGTGACGCTCGATAGCCGTCTTCCACGCAACCGCAGCTTCCACCTGATCGCACGGGCGCCAGGTACTGAAATTCGGCGTCATACGCAGGCTGGCAAGTTGTTCTACCGCCTGGTGTGTTGGGCCGTCTTCGCCCAGTCCAATCGAGTCGTGGGTATAGACCATGATCTGCCGTGCTTTCATCAGAGCTGCCATACGCGCCGCGTTGCGGGCGTATTCCACAAACATCAGGAACGTTGCGGTGTAGGGCACGAATCCGCCATGGTGTGCAATCCCATTCGCGATAGCGGTCATGCCGAATTCGCGTACACCGTAGTGAATGTAATTCCCGGCGAGATCCTCTTTAATGGATTTGGACTCTTTCCAGATGGTCAGGTTGCTGGGCGCTAAATCTGCCGAGCCGCCGAGCAATTCCGGTAGGCCTGGGCCATACGCATTCAGCGCGTTTTGCGAGGCTTTACGGGTCGCTATTTTTTCTGGATTAGCCTGCAATTTTTCAATGAAGTTTTGTGTGGTTTCCTGCCAGTTCTCTGGCATTTCACCGTGCATCCGGCGGTTAAACTCAGACGCTAAATCAGGATGAGCTTTGGCATAGGCCGCAAATTTATCGTTCCATGCGGCTTCTGCTTTCTCGCCTTTTTCTTTGGCGTCCCAGGCTTGATAAATCTCTTTCGGGATTTCAAACGCCGGATAATTCCAACCCAATTGTTTACGCGCGAGCGCGACTTCCTGTTCGCCGAGTGCCGCGCCATGCGCCTCTTCTTTACCGGCTTTATTCGGTGAGCCAAAACCGATAATCGTGCGGCAGATAATGAGCGACGGCTTGTCTTTCACGCTCTGCGCTTCTTCAATCGCTTTCTTCACGGCTTGCGGATCGTGTCCGTCAATTTCATGCACCACGTGCCAGTGATAAGCCTCGAAACGTTTGGCGGTGTCGTCGGTAAACCAGCCTTTAGTTTCGCCATCAATGGAAATCCCGTTGTGATCGTAGAAACCGATGAGCTTGCCGAGGCCGAGAGTCCCCGCCAGCGAGCAAACTTCATGAGAAATGCCTTCCATCAGGCAGCCATCACCCATAAATACGTAGGTGAAGTGGTCGACGATTTCGTGGTCGGGGCGGTTGAATTGCGCCCCCAAGGTACGTTCAGCAATCGCCATCCCTACAGCGTTTGCTAAGCCCTGGCCGAGTGGCCCGGTGGTTGTTTCAACACCGGGCGTATAGCCAATTTCCGGGTGACCGGGGGTTTTGGAGTGAAGCTGACGGAAGTTTTTCAACTCTTCCATCGATAAGTCATACCCGCTCAGATGCAACAGGCTGTAGAGCAGCATCGAGGCGTGGCCGTTAGACAGAATAAAGCGGTCACGGTCAGCCCATGTGGGGTTCGTCGGGTTATGGTGCAGGAATTCATTCCATAACACTTCGGCGATATCCGCCATCCCCATCGGTGCGCCAGGGTGGCCCGAATTCGCTTTTTGTACCGCGTCCATACTCAGGGCACGAATGGCATTAGCAAGCTCTTTACGAGATGACATGTTTCACTCCGTGGTTGTCGTTCAAAGTTTGGCGGCGAGTAAATCTTCCAGTTTTCGTTGATCAATGGCGAACAGGCGAATGCCTTCTGCCAGTTTTTCTACTGCCATTGGATCCTGGTTATGTTCCCAACGGAAATCCGCTTCGCTAATCGGTTCCGGACGGCGGAAGCCCTGTGAACCGGGGACTAATTTGCGCACCACTGGTTCTTCGCTTTCCTGCAACTGTTGCAGCAGGTTAGGGGCGATAGTCAGACGGTCGCAGCCCACTAGCGCCAGAATTTGTTCGGTACGGCGGAAACTCGCGCCCATCACAATGGTGCTGTAATTGTGCTGCTTAAAGTAATCATAGATATTGCGCACCGATTTGACGCCCGGATCTTCTTCAACCACATACGGGTCCATCGGTTTGCGTGCCTGATACCAGTCGTAAATACGCCCGACGAACGGTGAAATCAGGAATACGCCCGCTTCGGCACAGGCCCGCGCCTGGGCAAAAGAGAACAGCAGCGTCAGGTTGCAGTCGATGCCTTCTTTTTGCAGCTCTTCCGCGGCACGAATACCTTCCCAGGTTGACGCAAGCTTGATAAGAACTCGTGATTTATCAATGCCAAGCTCTTCATATAGCGCAATTAAATGGCGGGCTTTGGCGATGCTTTTTTCTTTATCAAACGAGAGGCGGGCGTCCACTTCTGTTGAGACGCGTCCAGGAATGCTTTTCAGAATTTCCGCACCAAAATTGACTGCCAGTTTGTCACAGGCTTGCGCCACCTGGGCTTCTTGCGTGCCACCGCCTTTCTTTCCATAGGCAATGGCATCATCAATCAGTGATTGATAGTGCTCCAGACCCGCTGCTTTCAGTAATAGCGAGGGGTTGGTGGTCGCATCAATAGGTTGGTAATGGCGGATAGATTCGATGTCACCGCTGTCGGCAACAACGGTGGTGAATTTCTTAATACTGTCTAGCTGACTCATAACTATCTCCTTGATATACAGATTGTTACTTGAATACTCCATGTCATTCGCGACGAAAATTCATCGTTGGCATAACTAAAAAGCATAGCAGATAGGTCTGGCATTGTTGTTAATGGTAGCTAACATAGTCACTCTGATTTTCTAACATTTTTACCTGACGTTGCTGATAGTATGGCGACGTTCAAAGTTTAGAGAGCGCGCAAGCGCGATACTACTTGGCCTTACCGACCCTTTAGAGTGATAAAAAGGAACGAAGAAATGGATGAACAACTGAAGCAAAGTGCCCTCGATTTTCATGAATTTCCTACTCCCGGAAAAATTCAGGTATCCCCAACCAAACCTTTAGCCACCCAGCGTGATCTGGCTTTGGCTTACTCTCCGGGCGTGGCGGCACCTTGTCTTGAGATAGAAAAAGACCCATTAGCGGCCTATAAATACACGGCGCGTGGCAACCTGGTCGGTGTGATTTCTAACGGCACCGCGGTGCTGGGATTGGGTAATATCGGTGCGCTGGCGGGCAAGCCAGTGATGGAAGGTAAGGGCGTTCTGTTCAAGAAATTTGCCGGTATTGATGTATTCGATATCGAAGTCGATGAAATGGACCCGGACAAACTGATTGAGGTGATTGCTGCACTCGAGCCAACGTTTGGCGGCATTAATCTGGAAGATATCAAAGCGCCAGAGTGCTTCTATATCGAGAAAAAACTGCGCGAACGCATGAACATACCTGTGTTCCACGACGATCAGCACGGCACTGCAATTATCTGTACCGCGGCGGTGCTCAACGGCCTGCGTGTGGTCGAGAAGAATATCTCTGATGTGCGGTTGGTGGTTTCTGGCGCGGGTGCGTCTGCCATTGCCTGTATGAATCTGTTGGTGCAGTTGGGTATTCAAAAACACAACATTGTGGTTTGCGACTCGAAAGGCGTTATCTACAAAGGCCGTGAAGAAAACATGGCAGAAACCAAAGCGGCTTACGCGGTGGAAGATAACGGCAAACGCACGCTTGATGAAGTGATTGAAGGCGCGGATATTTTCCTCGGCTGTTCTGGCCCGAAAGCAATGAGCCAGGAAATGGTCAAGAAAATGGCACGTGCGCCACTGATTCTGGCGCTGGCAAACCCGGAGCCGGAAATCCTGCCGCCGCTGGCAAAAGAAGTGCGTCCGGACGCGATTATTTGTACCGGCCGTTCTGACTTCCCAAACCAGGTCAACAACGTGCTGTGCTTCCCGTTCATCTTCCGTGGCGCGCTGGATGTCGGTGCAACGGCGATTAATGAAGAGATGAAACTGGCGGCCGTTCACGCCATTGCAGAGCTGGCTCACGCCGAGCAAAGCGACGTGGTGGCTTCTGCTTACGGTGAAGAGGAGCTGACTTTCGGCCCTGATTACCTGATTCCAAAACCGTTCGACCCGCGTCTTATTGTGCAAATTGCACCGGCTGTGGCGAAAGCGGCAATGGACACCGGTGTGGCAACGCGCCCGATTCAGGATTTCGATGCTTATCGCGAAAAACTGACCGAGTTCGTCTACAAAACCAACTTGTTCATGAAGCCGATTTTCTCCCAGGCGCGTAAAGATCCGAAACGCGTGGTGCTGACTGAAGGTGAAGAAGCGCGTGTGCTGCATGCGACTCAGGAACTGATTACGTTAGGGCTGGCGAAACCGATTCTGATTGGCCGCCCGGCGGTTATTGAAATGCGCCTGAAGAAACTTGGGCTGCAAATGCAGGCTGGGCGCGATTTCGAAATCGTGAACAACGAATCCGACCCACGCTTCAAAGAGTACTGGAACGAGTACTACAACATCATGAAACGCCGTGGTATCACACAAGAGCAGGCGCAACGTGCGGTGATCAGCAACACGACGGTTATCGGCGCAATTATGGTTCATCGCGGTGAAGCGGATGCCATGATTTGCGGCACTATTGGTGAGTATCACGAGCATTTCTCCGTGGTGGAAAAACTGTTCGGCTACCGTGAAGGCGTGAAAGCCGCCGGGGCGATGAACGCACTGTTGCTGCCAAGTGGTAACACCTTTATTGCAGATACCTATGTGAATGACGATCCATCGCCGGAGGAGCTGACTGAAATCACGTTGTTGGCGGCGGAAACGGTGCGTCGTTTTGGTATTGAGCCAAAAGTCGCGCTGCTTTCACATTCCAACTACGGTTCTTCCGATTCAAAAGCCGCCTGCAAAATGCGTGCGACGCTTGAAATGGTGCGTGCGCGTGCGCCTGAGTTGGAAATCGACGGTGAAATGCACGGTGACGCCGCGCTGGTGGAAAGCATCCGTAACGATCGTATGCCAGACAGCCCGCTGAAAGGTTCGGCAAATATTCTGATCATGCCAAACGTCGAAGCGGCGCGTATCAGCTACAACTTGCTGCGTGTTTCCAGTTCTGAAGGGGTTACTGTTGGGCCAGTATTGATGGGCGTGGCGAAACCGGTGCATGTATTAACACCGATTGCGTCTGTTCGTCGTATTGTGAATATGGTAGCGCTGGCGGTGGTTGAGGCGCAGACGGTTCCGCTTTAAGTATCGGACGCCCTCATCCCGGCCTTCTCCCCCAGGAGAAGGGGAGAATCGGACCACTCCCTCTCCCTCAGGGAGAGGGTTGGGGTGAGGGTTGTTTTAAACCCAATCTTTAACCGGCAAGAAATCACGATACAAGGCAGCCTCCGGGCTGCCTTCTTCTGGCTGATAGTTATATTCAAAACGTACCAGCGGCGGCATCGACATTAAAATCGACTCGGTACGCCCGCCCGTCTGTAAACCAAACAGCGTTCCGCGATCCCACACCAGATTAAATTCCACATAACGGCCACGGCGATAAAGCTGGAAATCACGCTCGCGCTCGCCCCACGGCAACGCTTTACGGCGTTCTACAATCGGCAGATACGCATCCAGATAACCGTTGCCCACCGCCTGCATAAAGCTGAAGCAATGGTCGAAATCTGGCGTATTGAGGTCATCGAAGAACAAGCCGCCAATGCCGCGCTGTTCATTGCGATGCTTAATAAAGAAGTAATCGTCACACCATTTTTTGTAACGAGGGAACACGTCGTCACCAAACGGCTGGCACAAGTCATACGCCGTTTTATGCCAGTGAATCGCATCTTCTTCAAAACCGTAAAACGGCGTTAAATCAAAACCGCCGCCAAACCACCACACCGGATCACAGCCCGGCTTTTCCGCAATGAAAAAACGCACGTTAGCGTGGCTGGTGGGAATGTACGGATTGAGCGGATGCACGACTAACGACACGCCCATCGCTTCAAAACTACGACCGGCGAGTTCCGGGCGATGAGCGGTGGCGGATGCTGGCATGGCATCGCCATGAACGTGGGAGAAGTTAACGCCCGCTTGCTCAAAGATATTCCCACCGCGCAACACCCGACTGCGCCCGCCGCCACCGCCTTCGCGTTGCCAGGTGTCTTCTTCAAACGTGGCACCGTCAACCTGGCTTAGTTGCTGGCAAATGGTGTCCTGCAATTGCAGCAGGAATTGTTTTACGGCGTGAATGTCGGGTGAGTTCATAGGGTTCAACGTTTTTTGCTGTGAGCTTTCTGGTTATCAAACCAATGGAAGTAACTAATGATGCCTGATGCAATGGCGCTGGCAATTTTCTGACGGAACGCCGGGGTGCCTAACAACTTTTCTTCACCGGGATTGGTGATAAAAGAAGTCTCCACCAGTACAGACGGAATGGACGGTGATTTCAATACCACGAATGCCGCCTGTTCGGTGTTACGACTATGCAGCTTATGCACCGGCTTGATTTGCTTGAGGATATGCGAGCCAAGCGTCAGGCTATTTTTAATGGTATCGGTTTGTACCAGGTCGAACAGCACCTGCTGGAGATACTGATCTTTGTGTTTTACCTTGCTGCCCGCCACATCATCGGCGGCGTTTTCTTTGTCAGAAAGGTATTTTGCCATCGCGCTACTGGCTCCGCGATTGGAAAGGGCAAACACCGACGCACCGGCAGCCGATGGGTTTGTAAAACCATCGGCATGAATCGACATAAACAAATCGGCACCGTGTTTATGGGCGATTTCTACGCGATCGTACAGCGGGATGAATTCATCGCTGGTGCGTGTGAGTTTGGCCTCTATCCCATTGCTTTTAAGAATGTTTCTTACATTTTTTGCAATGGCCAGAACGACATGCTTTTCTTTGGAACCATTGTGCCCAATCGCGCCGGTATCAATCCCGCCGTGGCCTGGGTCAAGCATCACTACTCTGCGGGCACCCGATTTTTTGGTCGGTTTACTGTGATTAGTGGTGGTTTTAAGGGGTTTAGTCTCGGAGCTGGCCAAAGCCTTGTTTACGCCCGTTAACGTTAAGGCAGCCAAACCAGTAAGCAGTAACTGGCGGCGGGTGGTCAGGTGCGTCAGTGATTTAATTTTGCTCATGCGGCTAATATTTTTATCTTAAAAATTTCTGATAGGCATTTATAGCGTATCGCTAAACGGTAAACGACAAGCATTTTCCTGAAATGATTATCTTTTCATTTCAATAAATGAATGAGAGGGAAGTATGCCATTTTTTACCCACTTTTGCGGCAGATATTGGCTAAACGCCAAGTTAACGCCATAATCAGGTTTTTAGACTTTCAGGTGGCTAATACCATGGAAATACGTGTTTTTCGCCAGGATGATTTCGAAGAAGTCATTACGCTTTGGGAACGTTGCGACTTACTGCGTCCGTGGAACGATCCTGAAATGGATATTGAACGCAAACTCAATCATGACGCCGATCTGTTTTTAGTGGCCGAAGTGGGCGGTGAGGTTGTTGGCTCATTAATGGGCGGCTACGACGGACACCGCGGCTCTGCTTATTATCTCGGTGTGCATCCAGAATATCGGGGGCGCGGTATCGCCAATGCGCTGTTAAGCCGCCTTGAGAAAAAGCTTATCGCCCGCGGTTGCCCAAAAATTCATATCATGGTGCGCGAAGAAAACGACCTGGTGATTGGCATGTATGAGCGCCTTGAATACGAGCAGCAGGATGTGGTTTTACTCGGCAAACGTTTGATTGAAGATCAAGAATATTAATGCCTTATCTATATCCACCTTCGGATTACGATACACACGGTAATCTGAAAACACCCTTTTTGTTTTGGTGCATCCTCCTGTTGCAGGCGCGAACCTGGTTTGTGTTAGTGCTGGCGGCGGCGTCCCGTCAACAGGGCGATGCCATTCTCGGTGTGTTCTACCCCGACCGCGACAATTTTTGGTATGGGCTTTTGCCCGGTGTTCCTGCGGCCCTGGCCTTCATGATTAGCGGTCGTCGCCATTTGTATCCGCGATTATGGTCAGCCTGGCGTTGGGTGTTAATCGCCGCGCAGGCGGGCGTTTTGGCCTGGCAACTTTGGTTGTTATGGCAGGGGGAAGAACTCACGCCGGTGACGTTAGCGCTGCTGATTGCCGATATTTTTGCCCTGTGGTGGTTGTGTACCAGCCGCCGATTACGCGATTACTTCACCCTTAGCCGTGAATAACCTGGCACTTTTGGGAAAGTTTGCACTCCAAAGCGCGTACCCATGCTTAATAAAGGAATTTCTGATGAAAACTCTGCGCCTGATGCTAGTAGGGCTGCCACTGCTTCTGAGCGGTTGTTCGACGCTGTCTTCTGTCAACTGGTCTGCGGCAAATCCCTGGAACTGGTTTGGTTCATCGCTTGAAGTAAGCGAGCAAGGAGTGGGTGAGTTAAATGCCAGCACGCCGATGGATGAAAAGGCCGTCAGCAGTGCCTTGAATGACAATTATCGTCTGCGCAGCGGTATGAAAACCGATAACGGCGAGATTGTCCGTTTCTATGAAGCGATGGACGATAAAACCGTGATGGTTATCGTCAACGGCGAGAAGGGCACAGTAAGCCGCGTCGAAGTGCTAGACACCGCAATTGAAACAGCAAGTGGCGTGAAAATCGGTACGCAATTTAGCGACCTGTACGACAAAGCATTTGGCGCGTGTGTCAAAGGGACTGGAGATGATAGCGAAAGTGTTGAGTGTAAGGCTAAAGACAGCCAGCATATCAGCTACATTTTTAGCGGCGAATGGCATGGCGGGCAGGAGTTGATGCCGTCTGACGATACGCTCAAAACCTGGAAGATCAGTAAAATTATCTGGCGTCGATAAAAATAGCCGTTGGCTTGCGCCTTCTCAAGAAGGCGCTGCCGGAATTGGGTATCATAAGGGAATAACGCCACGTAGAGTGGCGTGTGTTTTTTAGGAGGATTCATGTCTCGTGTTCAATCTGGCATTCTGCCAGAACATTGTCGCGCCGCCGTTTGGCTGGAAGCGAGCATTCAGGGCGATTTCGATACCATTCGCCAGGGCTGTAAAACCTTTAATCAATCGCTCAGTGCGCTTCAGGATAAATTCCCGGATGCTAATTTAGGCGCGGTGGTGGCGTTTGGTCACGACTTATGGCGCGATTTAAGCGGTGGCGTGGGTGCAGCCGAGCTGAAAAACTTTGCTCCGATGGGCAAAGGCCTGGCTCCAGCGACTCAGCATGATGTGATGATCCACATTCTTTCTCTGCGCCATGATGTGAATTTCACTCTGGCGCAAGCGGCGCTGGCTGCATTTGGCGACGCGCTGAAAATTGAAGAAGAAATCCACGGTTTCCGCTGGGTTGAAGAACGCGACCTGAGTGGTTTCGTTGATGGCACTGAAAACCCGCAGGGCGAAGAGACTCGCCGTGAAGTGGCTGTGATTAACGACGGTGTGGATGCGGGCGGCAGCTACGTGTTTGTGCAGCGTTGGGAACATAATCTCAACCAGCTAAACCGCATGAGTGTTCACGATCAGGAAATGATTATTGGCCGTACTAAAGAGGCCAATGAAGAGATTGACGGTGACGAGCGTCCGGAAACGTCCCACTTAACCCGTGTCGATTTGAAAGAAAACGGCAAAGGGTTGAAGATTGTGCGCCAGAGTCTGCCGTACGGTACGGCCAGCGGCCCGCATGGCCTGTACTTCATCGCCTATTGCGCGCGTTTGCATAACATCGAACAGCAATTGCTGAGCATGTTTGGCGAAACCGACGGTAAGCGTGACGGGATGCTGCGTTTCACTAAGCCTGTGACCGGTGGTTATTACTTCGCGCCTTCTTTAGATAACTTGTTGAACCTGTAGAATAAAATGGTGGATGGCGCTTCGCTTATCCACCCTACAAGTGCGTATCAAGCTTAGGTCGGGCTAGCGTTAGTGACGCCCGACAAATCCCTGCTAAAAACCTTATATCCCTTTCTTATTGCAAATCACCAAACGATATATAAAACCGTTACAGCTTTGACACTCGTTATAAATACACTGGTAACCATAAAGTTCGGCGGTTATCACATTTATAAGGGTGCCAAATGGTCAATACGTCAGTCAAAAAAGTCTGGAGTGCTCTGGTTGTTTCTGCGTTGCTGGCAGGTTCAGCTCACGCCACAGAACTGCTGAACAGCTCTTATGATGTGTCTCGCGAGCTGTTTGCTGCCCTGAATCCTGCTTTCCAGAAACAGTGGGCTGCGGAAAATAACGGCGACAAGCTGGTGATTAAACAATCTCATGCCGGGTCATCAAAACAGGCACTGGCGATTCTGCAAGGTTTAAAAGCTGACGTTGTAACTTATAACCAGGTTTCGGATGTGCAGATTCTGCACGACAAAGGCAACCTTATCCCTGCTGACTGGCAGACCCGTTTACCCAACAACAGTTCGCCGTTTTATTCCACCATGGCGTTCCTGGTGCGCAAAGGTAATCCGAAAAATATCCACGACTGGAGCGATTTGGTTCGCCCGGATGTGAAACTGATTTTCCCGAATCCGAAAACTTCTGGTAACGCGCGCTACACCTATTTAGGTGCGTGGGGGGCGGCGAACAAAGCTGACGGTGGCGATAAAGCCAAAACCGAACAGTACATGACGCAGTTCCTGAAAAACGTTGAAGTGTTCGATACCGGTGGCCGTGGTGCAACGACGACATTTGTTGAGCGTAACCTCGGCGACGTGCTGATTAGTTTTGAGTCCGAAGTGAACAACATTCGTAACCAGTACGCCAAAGACGGCTACGAAGTCGTGGTGCCAAAGGTCAACATTCTTGCTGAATTCCCGGTGGCCTGGGTGGATAAAAACGTTAAAGCCAACGGCACCGAAAAAGCCGCGAAAGAATACCTGAACTTCCTGTACAGCCCGGCGGCGCAAACCATCATCACTGACTATTACTACCGCGTGAATAACCCGGAAGTAATGGCGAAGCTGAAAGATAAATTCCCGCAGACCGACCTGTTCCGCGTGGAAGATGAATTTGGCGGCTGGCCGGAAGCGATGAAAACCCACTTTGCCAGTGGCGGTGAGTTCGATAAGTTGCTCGGCAAGGGGCGTGAGTAATGTTTGCTGTTGCTTCTAAACGGGTGCTGCCGGGCTTTACCTTAAGCCTCGGCACCAGTTTGCTGTTCGTCTGTTTGATTTTACTGCTGCCACTCAGTGCGCTGGTGATGCAGCTTTCTGAGATGACGCTGGCTCAGTATTGGGAAGTGATTACTAACCCGCAGGTGGTGGCAGCTTATAAAGTCACGCTGCTGTCGGCGGGGGTTGCATCAATCTTTAACGGCGCGTTTGGCATGTTAATGGCGTGGATTTTAACGCGTTATCAATTTCCGGGCCGCAGCCTGCTCGATGCTTTGATGGACTTGCCGTTTGCTCTGCCAACGGCTGTTGCAGGTTTAACGCTGGCGGGGTTGTTTTCCGTTAACGGTTGGTATGGCGAGTGGTTGGCACAGTTTGGCATCAAAGTGACTTACACCTGGTTGGGTATTGCTGTGGCAATGGCATTTACCAGTATTCCGTTTGTGGTACGCACCATTCAGCCTGTGCTTGAAGAACTCGGGCCAGAATACGAAGAAGCTGCAGAAACTCTGGGCGCGACGCGCTGGCAGAGCTTCCGCCGCGTGATTTTACCGGAGCTTTCTCCGGCGTTAATGGCAGGCGTTGCGTTGTCATTCACCCGCAGTCTGGGGGAATTCGGTGCGGTGATTTTCATCGCCGGGAACATCGCCTGGAAAACCGAAGTCACCTCGCTGATGATTTTCGTGCGTTTGCAGGAGTTTGACTACCCGGCAGCCAGCGCAATTGCTTCGGTCATTCTCGCCGCGTCATTGCTGTTGTTGTTCACCATTAACACGTTGCAAAGCCGCTTTGGTCGGCGCGTGGTAGGTCACTGATGACGGACGTAACTGAATTGAAAAGCTATCGCCGTACCGGTTTTAACTGGGGAAAATGGGCGCTGATTGGTATCGGCGTGCTGATTTCGTTTTTGCTGCTGGTGGTGCCGGTCGCCTCAATTTTTGCGCAGGCATTCTCGAAAGGTTTGATGCCTGCGCTGAACAATATTGTCGACCCGGATATGCTGCACGCAATCTGGCTCACCGTCATGATTGCGCTGATTACCGTGCCGGTAAACCTGGTGTTCGGTATTTTGCTGGCCTGGCTGGTGACACGCTTTGATTTCCCTGGCCGCCAGTTGTTACTCACGCTGCTGGATATTCCATTTGCGGTTTCGCCAGTGGTTGCCGGCCTGGTTTACCTGTTGTTTTACGGTTCTAACGGCCCGCTGGCAGGCTTTATGGACGAACATAATATTCAGATTATGTTCGCCTGGCCGGGCATGGTGCTGGTGACAATTTTCGTCACCTGCCCGTTTGTGGTTCGCGAACTGGTGCCGGTGATGTTAAGCCAGGGCAGCCAGGAAGACGAAGCGGCAATTTTGCTGGGCGCGTCAGGATGGCAGATGTTCCGCCGCGTCACATTACCAAATATCCGTTGGGCGCTGCTTTACGGCGTGGTGTTAACCAACGCCCGCGCCATTGGCGAGTTTGGTGCGGTGTCGGTGGTATCGGGTTCTATTCGCGGCGAGACATTCTCGCTGCCGTTACAGATTGAATTGCTACAGCAGGATTACAACACTGTCGGTTCGTTTACCGCGGCGGCGTTGTTGACCCTGATGGCAATCGTTACGTTGTTCTTAAAGAGTGCGGTGCAGTGGCGTTTGAATAGCCAGGAAAAACGCCTGCAACAGGAGGGGAATCATGAGCATTGATATTACCAATATTAAGAAATCTTTTGGTCGCACCCAGGTGCTGAATGATATCTCGCTGGATATCCCTTCTGGTCAAATGGTGGCGTTGTTGGGGCCGTCAGGATCCGGCAAAACCACGCTGCTGCGTATTATTGCAGGGCTTGAGCACCAGAACAGCGGGCGTATTAGTTTCCATGGCACCGATGTCAGTCGAATTCATGCGCGTGAACGTAAAGTAGGGTTTGTATTCCAGCATTACGCGCTGTTCCGCCATATGACGGTGTTCGATAACATCGCTTTTGGTCTGACGGTGCTACCTCGCCGTGAACGCCCGTCGTCTGCGGTTATCAAACAAAAAGTCACCCGTTTGCTGGAGATGGTGCAGCTTTCCCATCTGGCGGATCGCTTCCCCGCACAACTTTCTGGCGGGCAGAAACAGCGTGTCGCGCTGGCCCGTGCGTTAGCCGTTGAGCCGCAGATTCTGCTGCTCGATGAGCCATTTGGCGCGCTGGATGCGCAAGTGCGTAAAGAGCTACGCCGGTGGCTGCGCCAGTTACATGAAGAATTGAAGTTCACCAGCGTGTTTGTTACGCACGACCAGGAAGAAGCGATGGAAGTCGCGGATCGCGTGGTGGTGATGAGCCAGGGGAATATCGAGCAGGTTGATACGCCGGAAGCCGTGTGGCGTGAACCGGCGACTCGCTTCGTGCTGGAGTTCCTTGGCGAAGTGAACCGTATGAAAGGCATTGTGCGTGGCAGCCAGTTCCATGTTGGCGCACACCGCTGGCCGCTGGGCTTTACGCCGGCACATCAGGGGCCGGTCGATCTGTTCCTTCGCCCGTGGGAAGTGGACGTCAGTCGCCGTACCAACCTTGATTCGCCGCTGCCGGTGCAGGTGCTGGAAATCAGCCCACGCGGGCATTATATGCAGCTGGTGGTACAGCCGCTGGGTTGGTATGACGAACCATTAACGGTTGTGCTGCGTGAAGATCACGTTCCTGTGCGGGGTGAGCGTCTGTTTGTCGGCCTGCAACATGCGCGCCTGTATGATGGGAAGAACAGAATTCACAGTACTTATAATGGCCAGGTAGACCTCGCGCAATCCGCCTGATAAGTTTACTGAACAACACGACACGCAAAGGCGGCCCACGTGGCCGCTTTTCTTATTTTTTGGACAGGCAAGTGAATACCTTAGAAAGCACGATTGGCAATACGCCTCTGGTTAAATTACAGCGCACCGGCCTTGATAACGGCAGTGAAATTTGGGTAAAGCTTGAGGGGAATAACCCCGCAGGCTCGGTAAAAGATAGAGCAGCACTTTCTATGATTGTGCGTGCAGAAGCTCGCGGTGAAATCTCCCCAGGAGATACGCTCATTGAAGCGACCAGCGGCAATACTGGCATTGCACTGGCTATGATTGCTGCGCTCAAAGGCTATCGCATGAAGCTGTTAATGCCTGACAACATGAGTATGGAACGCAAAGCGGCGATGCAGGCTTATGGCGCAGAACTGATTCTGGTGACCAAAGAGCAGGGCATGGAAGGCGCTCGTGAACTGGCACGTTTGATGGATGAACGAGGTGAGGGCAAAGTTCTCGATCAGTTCAACAACCCTGATAATCCGTATGCGCACTACAGCACTACCGGGCCGGAGATCTGGCGGCAAACCCAGGGACGAATCACGCACTTCGTCTCAAGTATGGGAACGACCGGAACAGTCACCGGTGTCAGCCAGTTTATGCGTGAGCAAGACAAACCCGTCAAAATTGTTGGGTTACAACCAGAAGATGGCAGCAGTATCCCAGGGATTCGTCGTTGGCCAGAAGAGTGGTTGCCGAAGATTTTCAACCCTAATCTGGTTGATGAAGTGATTGATATGTCACAAGTTGAAGCTGAGAGAACCATGCGCAAACTTGCGCGTGAAGAGGGGATTTTCTGCGGTGTGAGTTCTGGCGGTGCGGTGGCAGGTGCATTACGTGTCGCTCAAGCCAACCCCGGTGCTGTAGTGGTGGCGATTATCTGCGATCGCGGCGATCGTTATTTATCAACTGGCGTATTTGGCGAAGAGAGTTACTCGCAAGGCTCTGGAATCTGAGATTTTAAATACAAACAAAAACGGCACCACAAGGGTGCCGTTTTCTATTGTGCGGACAACTTACTTCTTGATGCGGATGACTGGGGTTTCGCCCACGGTCACGCTACCAGTCAGTTTGATCAGCTCTTTGATTTCGTCCATGTTGGAGATAACAACCGGAGTCAGGGTAGACTTCGCTTTCTCTTCCAGCAGGGCCAAATCGAACTCGATTACTACGTCGCCTTTCTTAACACGCTGGCCTTCTTCTGCGATGCGTTTGAAGCCTTCGCCTTTCAGTTCAACAGTGTCGATACCGAAGTGGACGAACAGTTCAATGCCGCTATCGGATTCGATAGAGAAAGCATGGTTAGTTTCGAAGATTTTACCGATGGTGCCGTCAACCGGAGCAACCATTTTGTTGCCAGTCGGTTTAATTGCAATGCCATCACCAACGATCTTCTCGGCGAAAACCACATCTGGAACATCTTCAATATTGACGATTTCGCCAGAAAGTGGGGCAACAATCTCAATGGTTCCGGTGTCTTTTTTATCATCAGAAACCAGAGATTTCAGTTTATCAAACAAACCCATGATCTTCTCCTAAGCAGTAAATTGGGCCGCATCCGGTGGATTAGCAGATTGTTTTTTCTTCAATGAACTTGTTAACCAGCGTCATTAACTCGTCCGTTGTCGGTTGAGCAAGAGCTTGCTCTGCTAACACCTTCGCATCTTCGAAGTTCGTGTTACGAATAATCTTCTTAATGCGCGGGATAGAAATGGCACTCATACTAAATTCGTCCAGACCCATACCCAGCAACAGAAGTGTAGCACGTTCGTCGCCTGCAAGCTCACCACACATACCGGTCCATTTACCTTCTGCATGAGAAGCATCAATAACTTGCTTAATCAGAGTCAGTACAGACGGTGACATTGGCTGGTAAAGATGCGAAATCATATCATTACCACGGTCAACTGCCAGGGTGTACTGCGTCAGATCATTGGTACCGATACTGAAGAAGTCGACTTCTTTAGCCAGGTGGCGAGCAATCGTGGCCGCAGCCGGAGTCTCAACCATCACGCCAACTTCGATAGTTTCGTCAAACGCTTTGCCTTCTTCACGCAGCTGCGCCTTCATGATTTCAATTTCTGCTTTCAGTGCACGCACTTCTTCAACAGAGATGATCATTGGGAACATAATGCGTAATTTACCGAAAGCAGAAGCACGCAGAATAGCGCGTACTTGAGCGTGCAGGATCTCTTTACGATCCATCGCGATACGGATTGCACGCCAGCCCAGGAACGGGTTTTCTTCTTTCGGGAAGTTCATGTACGGCAGCTCTTTATCGCCACCGATATCCATGGTACGTACGATAACAGCTTGTGAGCCACAGGCTTCAGCAACAGCTTTGTACGCCGCGAACTGCTCATCTTCGGTTGGCAGAGAATCACGGTCCATGAACAAGAATTCTGTACGGTACAGACCTACACCTTCTGCACCATTGCGCTCTGCACCGTCGATATCACGAACAGTACCGATGTTTGCGCAGACTTCTACCTGATGACCATCGAGAGTGATTGCTGGCAGGTCTTTCAGTTTCGCCAGTTCAGCTTTCTCAGAAGCAACCTGTTGCTGTACAGCACGCAGGGCTTCGATCTCGTCGTTGGTTGGGTTAACGTAAACTTTATTGTTAACAGCATCGAGGATCAGGTAATCGCCGTTCTTCACCTGGCTGGTAACACTACCCGTACCAACGATCGCTGGCAGCTCAAGAGAACGCGCCATGATTGATGTGTGGGAGGTGCGGCCGCCGATATCAGTGATGAAACCCAGCACCTTTTGCAGGTTGAGCTGTGCGGTTTCTGACGGAGTCAAATCTTTAGCGACCAGGATAACTTCATCCTGAATAGCGCTCAGGTCGATAATTGCCAGACCCAGAATATTTTGCAGCAGACGTTTACCGATGTCGCGTACGTCAGCCGCACGTTCTTTCAGGTATTCATCGTCTAATTCTTCCAGCGCAATGGCCTGGCCTTCGATAATTTCGTGAGCCGCTGCATCAGCAGTCACTAACTTATCTTTGATAAGGGCTATGATTTCCTGCTCAAGCTCTTCGTCTTCCAGCAACATAATGTGGCCTTCGAAGATAGCTTCCTTTTCTTCACCGAAGGTCTCGCCAGCTTTAATTTTGATCGCTTCTAATTGCGATGACGCTTTGGCGCGACCGCTTAAAAAACGTTCAACTTCCTGCGCAACTTTGTCGGCAGAAATTTTCTTCCGGTCGATGACAATTTCATCTTCCTTCAGCAAAAGTGCCTTGCCGAAAGCGATACCCGGGGATGCTAAAATGCCTGAAATCATAACCCTACCTTACTTGTGACTGATATTTACGAAGAACCCAGAACTTACTCGAGTTCAGCCATCAGTTTTACCAGATGCTCAACTGCTTTCTGATCGTCTTCGCCTTCAGCGGAGATGGTCACTACTGTACCTTGAGTCAGGCCCAGAGTTTGCAGTTTGAACAGGCTTTTCGCGCTAGCGCTTTTGCCGTTGGAGGTCACAGTGATCTCAGAAGTGAAGCCTTTAGCTTCTTTAACAAACTGAGCAGCAGGGCGGGTATGCAGACCGTTTGGAGCGGTGATGGTAACTTCTTGCTGGAACATTGTATTTCCCCAACTTATAGGTTTAGTGTTGTGGAACTAAAGTCTAGCCTGGTGGCAAAACTTTAGCCTGTATAGTTAGCGTCGACGTCACACTGTACGCGACACAGGATGCTTTCGGGAACCGCGAAATGTGCTCTGGCGTTCACCATGCGCTTAGCGGCTCGCTCGTCATTAATCATTATGCCGTGAAATGTGATTTTGCACCAAATCGTTAAATCGATTCAGCAGATATAGCTCACATTCCGATTAATTTCGCGCATCAAAATAATTTGCTGGATAGATACCAGACCTGACAGGGCGACGCAATGCCAGGGTAGCCAAAAGTTTGACGAACCCCACAAAAAAGCACCCTTTAGGGTGCTTTTTTACACATTTTTACCTGACTGGCATCACTGTTGCAGCTCTTTTTCAGTGAAAAGATCGGCGAACAGGGCAGTACTCAGATAACGCTCCCCGGAGGAAGGCAGTATAACCACAATATTTTTGTTGGTAAATGCTTCATCTTCCTGAAGTTTTAACGCTGCAGCTACCGCTGCACCCGATGAAATCCCAGCAAGAATACCTTCTTCTTCCATCAAACGGCGTGCAGTAGAGATGGCTTCGTCGTTGGTGATGGCGATAACTCTGTCGATAAGCTTAAGATCGAGGTTGCCAGGAATGAAGCCTGCACCGATACCCTGGATTTTATGCGGGCCTGGTTTGAGTTCTTCACCTGCCAGCGCCTGAGCAATAACTGGAGAATCTGTTGGCTCAACGGCCACGCTGATGAGGTCCGTTTTGCCTTTGGTGTTTTTGATATAACGGCTAACGCCAGTTAGCGTGCCGCCAGTGCCGACACCAGCAATGAATACGTCCACTTCGCCATCGGTATCTTCCCAGATTTCTGGGCCGGTGGTTTTCTCGTGAATTTCTGGGTTAGCTGGGTTGCTAAATTGTTGCAGTAGCAGGAATTTTTCTGGGTCGCTGGCAACGATTTCTTCCGCTTTCTGAATCGCTCCTTTCATACCTTTCGCGCCTTCTGTCAGTACCAGGTTGGCACCCAGTGCTTTCAGCAGTTTGCGGCGTTCAATACTCATGGTTTCAGGCATGGTCAATGTCAGTTTGTAGCCACGCGCTGCGGCAACATATGCCAGCGCAATACCGGTATTGCCGCTGGTTGGTTCGACTAACTCGACGCCAGGCTTGAGTACACCGCGTTTCTCGGCATCCCAAATCATATTGGCCCCGATACGGCATTTAACGCTAAAGCTCGGGTTACGGGACTCGACCTTCGCCAGGATGCGCCCATTACCGATGCGGTTCAGTCGAACCAGCGGCGTATGACCGATAGTCAGAGAGTTGTCTTCATAGATCTTGCTCATAACCCGTCCTTAACTGTATGAAATTTGGGAAACCTCATCAGCATACCTGCTTAGAAGTTATGCGGAAGTAAAGAAATCGCATATCTATATGTAGAAGGGAAATAAGCAGAAGCCAGAAGGAATAAGGAGCAGCATAAGCCGCTCCTGATAGATTACTTCCACATGGCATGTTTGGAGCGGTAACAATCAACCCACATCGCAGTAGCGCCGCAGACGGCAACTGGCATGATGACCAGGTTCAGGAAGGGAATCAGCGTAAACAGACTGACCAGCGAGCCAAACTGCATATTGATCACTTTTTTCTCGCGAAGTGAGATGCGCATTTCTTTGAAAGGCACTTTATGGTTATCGAACGGATAGTCGCAATACTGAATTGCCAGCATCCAGGCGCTGAACAAGAACCACAAAACAGGTGCAACGGTTTGGCCAATACCCGGAATGAAATAAAGCACCAGCAGCAGCAGTGCGCGTGGCAGATACCAGGCAAGCTTTTGCCACTCGCGCTTCATGATGCGCGGAATATCTTTCATGATGCCAACCAGGCCAGTATCCGGCGGAGTCGCACCCGTCAGGCGTGCTTCAAGTTGTTCGGCCAGCAATCCATTAAATGGGGCGGCAATCCAGTTGGCTAGGGTTGAAAACAAATAACCAAACACCAGCAAGATAGAAATTACCGCCAGTGGCCAAATGAGATAGCTCAACCACTGTAACCAGTCTGGCACGTAGGAAAGAAGAGTGGGAACCCAGACACCCAGGCGAGTAAACAACCACCAAAATGCGCCACCCATCAATAAAATATTGACCAACAATGGCAAGAGTACGAAGCGCCTGATTCCAGGCTGATGTACCAGCTTCCAGCCTTGCGAAAAGTAATAAACGCCACTACGTGGCCCGGCTCCTGAAGGTGAAACCATATCTGAACGAACTCCTTTTTGGTCATTACAATGACGTGCAGAGTTATCATAACTGACTGCCAGGAGAAAAACTTATTAGGAAATGGTCGAAAAAACAGCAAAAAATCGATTTCAGTACATCTTTATGCTGAGAAAACCGTGCGCGCACTTGCACTTGAGCAGATGGGCAAATACTCTTAGTAAGTAAATGTTTGCCGCGGTGGCAAGGTGTTAGAACAACAGAGAATATAATGATGCAGGATTTGCGTCTGATATTAATCATTGTTGGCGCGATCGCCATAATAGCCTTACTGGTTCACGGTCTGTGGACGAGTCGTAAAGAGCGTTCATCCGTTTTTCGTGATCGTCCAATGAAGCGCATGAAGTCTAAGCGTGACGAACACGAGTCGGATGACGACGAGGCTGACGATGAGCAAGATGATGGAGTAGGTGAGGTGCGTGTGCGTCGGGTTAACCCTGCGCCGGAAACAGCGAATCGCGAGACAGAAATGCCTCGTCAGCCGCAAGCGCCTCAACATCAGTACGAGCCGCCTTACGCTTCTGCTGAGCCGCGTCAGAGTGCACCTGTGCGTCAACCTGAACCGGTAGCACCGCGTCAGGAAGCGCCTGTTGCGCCAGTACATCAGCCAGCTGTTCATCAACCCGTACAGCAGCCTGTTCAACAGCCGATTGCACAGCAACCGCAGCCAGTGGCTCCGCAAGCGCCCGTGCAACAGCCAATTGTTCAGCATGCTGAACCTGCGCCAGAGCCTGTGGTTGCACAACCTGCTCCGGCTCCTGAAGCGCCAGCTCGTCTTAAAGAGACGGTGATTGTACTGAACGTTTCGGCGCACGCTGGCAGCATGATTAACGGCGATGTGCTGTTAAACAGTATTCAGCAAGCGGGCTTTATCTTTGGCGAAATGAACATTTTCCATCGTCATCTCAGTCCTGATGGCAGCGGTCCGGTTCTCTTTAGCCTCGCGAACATGGTTAAGCCAGGTTCATTTGACCCAGAAAGCATGACGAATTTTGCAACGCCTGGCGTGACAATCTTCATGCAGGTCCCGTCTTATGGTGACCCGACGCAAAACTTTAAGTTGATGCTCCAGTCAGCTCAGCATATTGCTGATGAAGTCGGTGGTGTGGTGCTTGATGACCAACGTCGTATGATGACGCCGCAGAAAATGCGTGAGTATCAGGACCGTATTCGCGAAGTGGTTGAAGCTAACGCGAGCCACTAGAATTCATCCTGAACATGTTTTCCCCTAAACCCCCGCATGTCGGGGGTTTTTTATATTGATGGTGCGATATGGACACAATCGAACAACAAATTACTCAACTGCGAACCACGCTTCGCCATCATGAATACCTCTATCATGTGCTTGATAACCCAGAAATCCCGGATGCGGAATACGACCGCCTGATGGGTGAGTTGCGAGCCCTGGAAGAAGCGCATCCAGATTTAATAACCCCTGACTCACCTACTCAGCGTGTTGGGGCGGCACCGCTAAGCGAATTCACTCAGATTCGCCATGAAGTTCCGATGCTGTCGCTTGATAACGTGTTTGATGAGGCGAGCTACCTCGCATTTAATAAACGGATTCAGGACCGTTTAAAGAGCACCGAAGCGGTGACTTTTTGCTGTGAGTTAAAGTTAGATGGCCTCGCGGTAAGCCTGCTATATGAAGATGGTGTGCTGATTAGCGCCGCGACGCGCGGTGACGGTACGACCGGCGAAAATATTACCGCTAATGTGCGTACTATTCGCGCCATTCCTCTGAAATTACGCGGTGAGAACATCCCTCGCCGCCTCGAAGTGCGCGGTGAAGTTTTCCTGCCGCAAGCAGGCTTTGAGAAGATCAACGAAGAAGCTCGTCGCACCGGGGGAAAATTTTTGCTAACCCGCGCAATGCAGCGGCGGGATCCTTGCGCCAGCTTGATCCGCGAATTACCGCCAAACGTCCGTTAACTTTCTTCTGTTATGGCGTTGGCGTGCTCGAGGGTGGCGAATTACCCGCCAGCCATCACGGGCGTTTACAGCAGTTCAAAGAATGGGGATTGCCAGTCAGCGATCGCATTCGTCTTTGCAACACAGCAGAAGAAGTCCTGACGTTTTATCATCAGGTTGAGGCAGAGCGCTCGACTTTAGGTTTTGATATCGACGGTGTGGTTATCAAAGTGGACTCACTTGCTCTGCAAGAGACACTGGGTTTTGTTGCTCGTGCGCCGCGCTGGGCGGTGGCATTTAAATTCCCCGCCCAGGAACAAATGACCTTTGTTCGTGACGTCGAATTCCAGGTGGGACGCACAGGCGCCATTACGCCCGTTGCGCGACTGGAACCTGTGCAGGTTGCAGGTGTACTGGTTAGCAACGCCACTTTGCATAACGCTGATGAAATCGAGCGTCTGGGGTTAAGAATCGGCGATCGCGTGGTGATTCGTCGCGCTGGGGATGTAATCCCGCAGGTTGTCGGCGTGGTGGAGTCTGAGCGACCGGAAAACACGACGGAAATTGTCTTCCCGGCACATTGCCCGGTTTGCGGCTCGGATGTTGAACGAGTCGAAGGCGAAGCCGTCGCGCGTTGTACCGGCGGTTTGATTTGCGGTGCGCAGCGAAAAGAAGCGCTTAAGCACTTTGTCTCTCGTCGTGCGCTGGATGTTGATGGCATGGGCGACAAGATAATCGATCAACTCGTTGAAAAAGAATACGTTCATACCGCCGCAGATCTTTTCAAACTGACCGCTGGAAAACTGACTGGCCTGGATCGTATGGGGCCAAAGTCGGCGCAAAACGTTGTCGATGCGCTTGCGAAGTCGAAAGAAACGACTTTCGCCCGTTTCCTGTATGCGTTAGGTATTCGTGAAGTTGGCGAAGCGACAGCAGCGGGCTTAGCCACTTATTTTGGCACGCTTGATGCGCTGACAGCGGCTTCTATAGAAGAACTGCAAAAAGTACCTGATGTCGGCATCGTGGTTGCAACGCACGTGTTCAACTTTTTCGCCGAAGAAAGTAATCGCGAAGTTATCCGCCAATTGACCGAAGAAGCAGGCGTTCACTGGCCAGCTCCCGTCGTGATTAACGCAGAAGAAATCGACAGCCCGTTTGCCGGCAAAACCGTGGTTCTGACGGGCTCCTTAAGCATTATGTCCCGTGATGATGCCAAAGCTCGTTTAATTGAGTTGGGTGCTAAAGTTGCTGGTAGCGTGTCGAAGAAAACTGACCTGGTGATTGCCGGTGAAGCTGCTGGTTCGAAGCTCGTCAAGGCGCAAGAGCTGGGTATTGAAGTTATCGATGAAGCGGAAATGATTCGCTTATTAGGTGCGTGAGATGGATAAAGAGCAGCTTATCGAGATTGCCAATACCGTCATGCCGTTTGGCAAGTATAAAGGTCGCGTGCTGATTGATGTGCCAGAAGAGTATTTACTGTGGTTTGCTCGCAAAGACGAGTTTCCGCAGGGGCATCTGGGCGAGCTGATGCGGCTGACATTGCTGATTAAGACCGAAGGATTGGAGGGGCTGGTGAAGCCCCTCAAAAGATAATTACGATTTACTATGCGTTTTCAGTGGCAGCTTTGGCTGCCACTTTTGTTTCTTGCAGATAACGACGAGCGAGCACCGCACATATCATTAACTGTAACTGATGGAAGATCATTAGCGGCAGCACCATCATTCCCACGCTTGCAACCGGGAATAGAATATTCGCCATTGGAATACCATTCGCAAGGCTCTTTTTCGAGCCACAGAACACAATCGTAATCTCATCCGCTTTGCTAAAGCCCAGACGTCTGGCGACAAACATATTGACGCTGATAATAATCGCCAGCAATACCAGGCTCACGACCACAATAAACAGCAGCGAGCCAATACCCACTTTGTGCCAGATCCCATGTCTTACGGCTTCGCTAAATGCCGTGTAGATCACCAGCAGTATTGAAGTTTGATCGGTTTTACCAATCCACTTTTTGTGGCGCGCAACCCAATCACCAATCAACGGACGTGACAGATGTCCCGCCACGAATGGCACCAGTAACTGCAACATGATGCTGCCAACTTGCTGCAAACTGCCGCTCGCGCCATGAACATGCATGACCATGCCAACCAACAGTGGTGACAGGAAAATACCGAGTAGGCTGGACGCAGAAGCCGCACACACTGCCGCCGCAACGTTGCCCCCGGCAAGGGAGGTAAATGCGATGGCCGATTGCACCGTGGCGGGCAAAATACACAGATATAAAAAGCCGGTATAAATTTCAGGGCTGACATTAACCGGTGCCCACCACGCAAACAACACGCCCAGGACGGGGAACAACACAAACGTGCTACACATCACCCACAGGTGCAAACGCCAGTGGCTACTGCCTGCAATTATCGCTTCACGGGAAAGCTTTGCGCCGTGCATAAAGAACAGTAACGCGATGGCAGCCGTCGTCAGTCCTTCAAAAAAACCAACATAACTCCCTTGGGCAGGGAAGAAAGACGCCAGTAATACAGTGACAATCAATGTCAGTGTGAATGGATCGAGTACGCGAAAGAGTTTCATCATCATTCCTCAAACTTTTGATAAGGCATTGTGCTTTTATTGTTTTTAGAAATAAAATTGATTTATTGAATACATTAATGAATTTATTAAATGAATTATTCACTACGTCAGTTAAAAGTCTTTGTCGCGGTCGCTCATGCCGGAAGTTTTAGCCGGGCAGGGGAGCAAATTGGCCTGAGCCAGTCAGCAGTTAGCCACAGCGTGAAAGAGCTTGAGAGCGAAATTGGCGTGAAGCTTTTGGATCGCACCACGCGAGAAGTGGTGTTGACCCAAGCTGGTCAGCAACTGGCAGCACGTCTCGAACGCCTCCTGGAAGAATTAACCAGCACCTTACTGGATACGCGCAGTGTAGGGCATCAGTTAAGCGGAACGGTGCGTGTTGCTGCAAGCCAGACGATTTCTGCTCATTTAATGCCGCAATCTATTGCCGCTGCGGCACTGGAATTTCCCGCGATTCGATTTGTGCTTCACGATCGCCCTCAGCAATGGGTGTTGCAAAGCATTTATCAGGGGGAAGTGGATTTTGGCATGGTCATCGACCCGATTCAGGCCAACGATCTGGATTGTGAGGCGGTGCTTTCAGAGCCGTTTTTACTGCTGTGCCGCAATGACCATCCATTAGCAGCTCAGGAGCAGGTTCCCTGGCAGGCGCTGCAAGGTGCAAATCTGGTACTACAGGATTACGCGTCGGGAAGCCGTCCGCTGATTGATGATGCGCTGTTACGTCAGGGTATTGAGACCAATATTGTTCAACAAATAGGCCACCCAGCAACGCTTTTCCCGATGGTGGAAGCGGGAATTGGCATCAGCGTACTTCCCGCGCTGGCATTGCCTCTTCCGCAGGGGCGCCCGCTGGTTGTCAGGCCACTTATTCCGGTCGTGGACAGGCAGTTAATGCTGGTGCGACGTAAAAATCGTTCCCTGTCACGAGCGGCGGAAGCCATCTGGCAGGTGGTTCGCCAACAGGCGCAGCAGTTAACCGCGGCCCGGTCAGGCGACCCACTTTTTAACCACGATTAGATATAGATATCAATCTGATGATCTTCAGACGGTTTATTCACGCCTTCCACTCTGGACTGCTGCTGTTCCTGCTTTTGTTGAGCTTGTTCTACTTGTTGGCGCTGTAGCTGCGCAAGCTGTGCCTGGAGCATTTTAATTTGCGCCTGAATTAACTCTTGCTGCTTTTGTTTTTCTTCGGTTGTCCCGCTGCCGTTAGCAATATCTTTCGCTTGTTGTGTCAGCTTGGTGATTTGCTGCGTGATGCGGGTGATTTGCGACGCCAAATCGTTGCCGCCTGAGCTTTTGGAAGCTGTGCTGCTTGTTTGTGGAGAAGGTGTTGATGTGTTGATTGTGCTACTCATAATAATTCCTTAAAGGATTGATTAGAGCAGTTATCGGCTTGATGTGGATAAATCTTGAGTGGAAAGAGTGGTTAAATTGCGCATAGCAAAAAGGCGCCTTTAGGGCGCCTTTCTACATTGGTGGGGCGTGCAGGATTCGAACCTGCGACCAATTGATTAAAAGTCAACTGCTCTACCAACTGAGCTAACGCCCCGAATGGTGGGTGATGACGGGCTCGAACCGCCGACCCCCTCCGTGTAAAGGAGGTGCTCTACCAACTGAGCTAATCACCCAAACTTCGGTACTACGATTGCAAGAGTAGATAATGGTGGGTGATGACGGGCTCGAACCGCCGACCCCCTCCGTGTAAAGGAGGTGCTCTACCAACTGAGCTAATCACCCAAATCTTATCTCTTACTGTACTTCTTAACGACTACACACTGCGGTATCACTCACTAATGAATGGTGGGTGATGACGGGCTCGAACCGCCGACCCCCTCCGTGTAAAGGAGGTGCTCTACCAACTGAGCTAATCACCCCCGCTGTGTGGAGTCGCATTATAGGGAGAGTTGAAAATGAGTCAACGCCTTTTCTAAAGATTTCGTTCGTTCGTCGTAAAAATAATCAACGCGATCGATAAATATCCATGGGTGATTGATTTGTCACCAGAATATGCGGATTGCTGACAGATAAAGGTATCGACATTGAGGAATCAGCGCACAGTGGTAGAATGTTGCCCACTCTTTATTTTCTGGCATTTGCCGGTTTTCCGGCATTTTTGCGTAATTAAGGCCGTTCAATGAAAATCAAAACTCGTTTTGCGCCAAGCCCAACAGGCTATTTGCACGTTGGCGGTGCTCGTACTGCTCTTTACTCCTGGCTTTTTGCTCGTAACCACGGCGGCGAGTTTGTGCTGCGTATAGAAGACACTGACCTTGAGCGTTCAACCCCAGAAGCTATCGAAGCTATTATGGATGGTATGAATTGGTTGAGTCTTGAGTGGGATGAAGGTCCGTACTACCAGACCAAACGTTTTGATCGTTATAACGCGGTTATCGACGAGATGTTGGAAGCTGGTACAGCGTACAAATGCTACTGCTCTAAAGAACGCCTTGAAGCGTTGCGTGAAGAACAAATGGCGAATGGCGACAAGCCACGCTATGACGGCCGCTGCCGTCACGGTCATGAACATCACGCAGCCGACGAACCTTGCGTTGTGCGTTTTGCCAACCCGCAAGACGGTTCTGTTATTTTCGACGACCAGATTCGTGGCCCAATCGAGTTTAGCAACCAGGAACTCGACGATCTGATTATTCGCCGTACCGATGGTTCCCCGACCTACAACTTCTGTGTTGTAGTGGATGATTGGGATATGCAAATAACTCACGTGGTGCGTGGGGAAGACCATATCAACAACACTCCGCGTCAGATTAACATCCTGAAAGCGTTGAATGCGCCGGTTCCGGTTTACGCGCACGTTTCTATGATTAACGGTGACGACGGTAAAAAACTGTCTAAACGCCACGGCGCGGTTAGCGTCATGCAGTATCGTGATGAGGGTTATCTGCCAGAAGCCCTGCTGAACTATCTAGTGCGTTTGGGCTGGTCGCATGGCGATCAGGAGATCTTTACTCGCGAAGAAATGATCAAGCTGTTCACGCTCGATTCCGTCAGCAAATCTGCTAGCGCATTCAACACTGAGAAATTGCAGTGGCTGAACCACCACTACATTAATCATCTTGCACCTGAATATGTTGCGACCCAACTGCAATGGCATATTGAGCAGCAAAATATTGATACCCGCAATGGGCCGGAATTGGCTGAGCTGGTGAAACTGCTGGGCGATCGCTGCAAAACTCTGAAAGAGATGGCGGAAACGTGCCGTTATTTCTATGAAGACTTTAGCGAATTTGATGCAGACGCTGCGAAGAAGCACCTGCGTCCGGTTGCTCGTCAGCCGCTGGAAGTGGTGCGTGACAAACTGGCTGCGTTAACCGACTGGACTGCCGAAAATGTCCATAATGCGATTCAGGCAACGGCTGATGAGCTGGAAGTTGGGATGGGCAAAGTTGGTATGCCGCTGCGTGTGGCTGTTACTGGGGCAGGGCAGTCACCTGGCCTGGATGTGACAGTTCATGCTATTGGCAAACAGCGTTCCATCGCCCGTATCAACCAGGCGCTGGAATTTATCGCTGCACGCGAAGCACAACAGTAAAGCGAATAAAGCCGGCTATGCCGGCTTTTTAATACTCGTCGTCTTACTCATCACGAATACCTAAACGTTTCAAAACCCCTGCAATACCTTCTCGCAGCAGCAAAGCTGACATTTTTTCTTGCTCTGCTATCGACATTTGCTTGAGTGCATTCAACAGCAAACCTTCCAGCGACGAATCATTAACATGATAATTGCCTGGTTTTTCTGAAATGCGTTTAGCACTATTTATAAACTCGCGAACACGCTCATCCACATGGATCAGGCGCGCCTTTCCACCCTGAACGCCGGGTTTTTGAGTCGTTAACCAGCTTTCTTTTCTTACCCATTTGTTGATTGTTTGGCGACTATAACCAGTAATCATCGCCAGCTCTTCCGGGGTCATACGTTCCTTGAGCACAGTTTTTCCTTAAGTTCAAAAGGGTTATTAGTGGTTCATTTTAGGGGATCATTTTACTGGAAACTGTGACAGGATTAACTACCGTACGATGAGAAGCAATTGAGATTTCCCGTATTGTTTGCTTTTTCGGCGATTAGTCGCAGAAGCAGAATTTGCCGTTGACACTATTGAACGGGTTTCATATGATGCCGCCCGTCGACACGACAAGGTGTTTACGGTATGGGGCTATAGCTCAGCTGGGAGAGCGCTTGCATGGCATGCAAGAGGTCAGCGGTTCGATCCCGCTTAGCTCCACCAAATCTTTACCAGCAAGATTTGTACCGTTTAACCCGAACCCATTCGTGGGGCTATAGCTCAGCTGGGAGAGCGCTTGCATGGCATGCAAGAGGTCAGCGGTTCGATCCCGCTTAGCTCCACCAAAATACGAAACCCTCGCCTGATGGCGGGGGTTTTTTGTTTTATACGTTCGTATATTTTGTTGTTATTTTGTGTCGCAGTGGGTTTTATTCAACGCCTAAATGAATAGTTGAATGTGATTTATTTGCAGTGTGAATATATCAAACTATTTCGCTTTGTTGTGTTGTATTAAAAGGCAATGAATTGAAAGGGATATAATTATACGTCAACTTGATTTGTTTAATAAATAAACGTATTCTTTGTCACCGAATAATGCTTTTAGCAATGATAAAATATCCACTCCAGGGCTTATGACATTTCCTCTAATAATCAAAAAATCGCTCACAGCACTGGTTTTATGTCTTTTGCTTTTACCTCTTTCTCGGTACCTTTCACCTTCAACCATTATTGATGGTAAACACACTTATTTAGCGTATCTTCCTGTAAGTTTTATGATTGCCATGGTGTTTCTCTATGGTCGAGTGGCGATTATTCCTTTGATAATAGCCTCCATTGTAACCTTTACTTACAGCCTGGATTTAGCCACTCCAGCGTTAGTCGCCTTTACCTTCAGCTTAATATTTCCCATAGCCGTTTGTAGCCTCGTGACCCGTTATTATCTGGGAAAGCGCTGGCGCCATGCTCTGTCCGATAAAGGCGTCGGGATTAGAATATTTTGGCTCGGTTTTATCGCCCCCTTCAGCATTAAATTACTGATGTATCTGACCGGGCATTACGTTTCTGTCCCAGTGAAACTTGCCCCTTATTTTGGCCATAACTCACTCATATTTATGGTGGTGGATTTCCAAAATCTGGTTGCGGCATCGCTTATCTTTACCGTCGTGTTTTATTACCCACTAAGAATGATCCTGAACCCACACTACGCTCGTGCATTTTGGCGTCGTTGCGTGATGCGAGATTTTGTGGGGCCGCGTCGTTTATATTCTTTCACCTGGATGCTGTGCCTGTTTACCCTGATGGTCGTGCTTTGTTCTTCATGGGGTGTATTGCAGGTTTCAGGGTATCTGGTGCCTATGATTTTTGTGCTGTTTACGTTGGGGATTCGTCATTTTGGCCCTCGTCTTATGGGGCTGCTGTGGGGGATTTCTGCCTGGTTATTGCTGACGTATAACGATGGTTTTCTTTACGGGGTTAATACTGAATTTGCCCTGTCATTTATCCTTTCTGTTTTTATCTCTTTCTCAGTCTGCATGTTATACATGACGATGATGTTTAAGGTAAATGAGTGGATGAAACGCATTTATCACTCGCAAGCCTTAACCGATCCACTCACGCAATTACCTAATTTACGCGCACTGGAATATCATGTGCAAAGCTACCCGGAAGGGACGCTTTGCTGCCTGCGTTTGTCTAATCTTGAGTTTCTGAGTCGTCATTACGGCATGATGATGCGCATTCATTGTAAGCGTATCGTAACCAGCCAGATAACCCCTTTCTTGCAGCAAGGTGAGCAAGTCTTTCAATTGCCAGGCAGTGAGTTATTAATATTTCTTCGTGGTCAGCATACCGATGCGCGTCTTGAGCATATTGTCGAGTTACTCAATAGCAAAAAAATAAAGTGGCATAACACGATGCTTGAGATTGAGTATGGCGCTTCTTATAGCGTTATTGACGACAGTCTTGATGAGTTACACCGGACATTAGGCCAATTAAGTTATCTCGCAGACCAGGCAAGTGAATCAATGTGTGTGCTTAGCCTGAACACACGCGTTGAAGATGTTTCTGACAAGACGACAGAGCGCGTCTTGTTGCTGCAAAAAATCAAACGGGCGCTGGATGAAGAAGAAGCCGTTGTACTTTATGCGCAGCCTATTGTTAATCAAGCTGGAAAGGGTTATCAGGAAATACTCAGCCGCATCATTTTTAACGATGAATTAATTACCCCGGATAAGTTTATTCCTGTTATTGCCGAGTTTAACCTCAGCACGCGCTTCGATATGTTAGTGATGAAGAAGCTGGTTAATTTCCTCTATCTCCATCCAAATGAGAGTGAGTACCCGCGTTTTTCCGTAAACCTGATGCCATTGACGCTGATGCAAAAGGATATCGCTCAAAAGATTGTTTCACTGTTCACTCAATTCCAGGTGCCTACCAGCAGTGTGATTATTGAAGTTACTGAAGAGCAGGCGTTTTCAGAATCAGAAATCTCAATGCAGAACATCACGTTACTGCGTGAAAATGGCTTTAAAATTGCGATTGATGATTTTGGCACCGGCTATGCGAATTACGAAAGGCTCAAACGGCTGCAGGCGGACATTATTAAGATTGATGGCTGTTTCATCAAAGATATCACCACGGACTCGCTTGACCCTCTGATTGTAAAATCTATTTGTGATATGGCCCATACGAAGCAATTGAGCGTTGTTGCTGAGTTTGTCGAAACGGAAGAGCAGCGGAGACTTCTTCATGAACTGGGCGTTCAGTTCCTGCAAGGTTATCTGATTGGCAAACCCGAGCCTCTAAATACAGTCCATACTTTTTAAGGTAGCAGTATGTTGCGAGCATATGATCACAGGACTGTATTGTGAGTACTTCAAGAGCGAGTCGATTTCGTTTGCCGTTGAGCAACACGCTACGTGTTATTCACCTGTGCTTCATTTTTGTTTTTGCCCTGACCGCAATCCTGTTCTGGCAGCAAGGGCAGCTGTTTAGTCAGGGTTATCGCTCCAGCCAGCTAAGTCATCTGGAAAGTGTGATTGCGCGCATAGAAAGCCGGGCGCAGTACAAGATTGATAACCTTCGCTATTTAAAAAGAATATTTATTGAAGCCATGGATGATCCGATCTTCCCCGGCAGCCCAGTGACGCCATGGGAAGTGAATGAAAATTCGATTCAAAGGCCGCTGTGGATAGGCGAGTTGCCCTTGCCTGATAGTGTCACTGAGGATGATGAATTACCGGATCAGGAGTCACTGGAGGTGCGCCAACAACTCAACGGGTTGCGTAAAATCCAGGGGCTTTTCCCCCTGGCAACCGGATCCCATGAACTGTTTGCCGATTTGTATTACATCTCGCGCGAAGGCGAATTTATCGCCTCTTTGTCGAAAGAGGTGAACTCGCTGCTGATCAATAGCTATAACCCACACGAAAAGCTGGGCAGTTTTGTGCTGGCATCCCCGCTATTAAATCCCAAACGAACGGCTTTCTGGACGCGACAAAATATTGCTAACAGCGATGAGACGCTGATCAACGCCTCTATCCCTGTCGATTTTGGGGGGGAATGGATTGGCTTGCTGGGCATTGCATTTGATAGCCAGTCAGTTCAGAAATTCCTCTTATCTTCGTTACCGGAAGACACCCAAAGTGCCTACCGACTGTATGATGCACAGTTAAAACCTCTGACGAAATCTGTGGGCGCGGAAAATAACGTTCAGTTAAGCGTGAAGCAGAAAGAAACCATTCTCCGAATGTTGGCGGATAATCCCCGTGGTAGCTTCCGTTCCGGATTGGTCTATATCACGTTTGGCCAGCTGAGAGGGACTCACTCGGTGCTGGTGAGCACCCAGACCGTGAGTCAGGGGCTGCATGAGGATTTTGGGCGATTCAGTTTACTTCTCGTCACGATGTTTTTGATTTTCTCGCTTTCCCTGTTGGGTGCCTACCGCATTATTTGCCGTCTGGTGCGGAATATGGGCAATTTGCAACGTGAAATGCAGCATCATGCCCTACATGATGATTTAACCGGGGCGCTTAACCGGCGTGGATTCTTCGATAAAACCTCGCAAATCATGTCGGACAATGTGGATTACACGCTGGTACAACTGGACCTCGACCACTTCAAGAATGTGAATGATGTCTACGGGCATTTGGTCGGTGACAATGTACTGGTGCATGCCACTCAACGTATTCAGCGTGCTATCCGTAACCAGGACATTTTGGGGCGTATAGGCGGGGAAGAGTTCTGTATTTACTTACCGAATTCCGATCTCAAGGCCGGGATTATGGTCGCAACACGAATTAAGTGGGAGCTTGAGTCTTCTGAAATGATTCTTGAGGACGGTTCATCCTTGCCTGTTACGGCATCGCTGGGCGTGGCGTCACATAGTGAGTTTCCAGAATACACGTTAGACCAAATACAGGCGCGGGCTGATATGCGAATGTACCGGGCGAAAGAGCGTGGGAGAAATCAGGTATGCTGGCAGGATGAAGACATTCAGGCATAAAAAAGCCGGGGCAAATTGCCCCGGCTTTTTATTGTGAGAATTACAAGAACAGACCAGCGATAGACGCTGACAGAATACTCACCAGAGTTGCGCCGTAAACCAGCTTCAGGCCAAAGCGAGAAACCACGTTACCTTGCTCTTCGTTCAGGCCTTTAATCGCACCCGCGATGATCCCGATAGAAGAGAAGTTGGCAAACGAAACCAGGAACACAGACAGGATACCTTCCGCACGTGGGGAAAGCGTTCCGGCTAGTTTTTGCAGATCCAGCATCGCAACGAATTCGTTGGAAACCAGTTTGGTGGCCATGATGCTACCCACCTGCAACGCTTCGTGGGAAGGAACACCCATAACCCAGGCGACCGGGTAGAAGATGTAGCCCAGAATGCCCTGGAAGGAGATGCCGAAGACGGCAGCAAACAGGGCGTTCAGCGCAGCAATCAAAGCAATGAAGCCAATCAGCATCGCTGCAACGATAATCGCAACTTTAAAACCTGCCAGAATGTATTCACCGAGCATTTCGAAGAAGCTTTGGCCTTCGTGCAGGTTAGACATCTGGATATTTTCTTCGCTCTCATCAACGCGGTAGGGGTTGATCAGCGACAGTACGATAAAGGTACTGAACATGTTCAACACCAGCGCTGCGACCACATATTTTGGCTCGAGCATCGTCATGTAAGCACCGACAATCGACATGGACACGGTAGACATGGCCGTAGCGGACATGGTGTACATGCGGTTGCGAGACATCTTGCCGAGAATATCCTTATAAGCGATAAAGTTTTCTGATTGTCCCAGAATCAGCGAGCTTACGGCGTTAAAGGATTCCAGTTTACCCATACCATTCACTTTAGACAGAACGGTACCGATAAAGCGGATAACAATCGGCAGAACACGGATGTGCTGCAATATCCCGATCAGTGCGGAGATAAAGACGATTGGGCAAAGCACTTTCAGGAAGAAGAAGGCGAGTCCTTCGTCATTCATCTTACCGAATACAAAGTTTGTCCCTTCGTTGGCAAATGACAGCAGTTTCTCAAACATCTCTGAGAAACCTCTCACAAAGCCTAGGCCAATTTCTGAGTTCAGGAAGAACCAGGCCAGGATAAGTTCAATCACCAACAGTTGAACGATAAAGCGAATGCGGATCTGCTTACGGTTGCTACTCAGCAATAAAGCAAGTAGCGCAACCACGGCAAGCGCTAAGACAAAATGAAGAACGCGGGACATATTTGCTCCAAATATGAGGCAGGTTTAATTTCGTTGCACATTCTATGAAACAAGCAATAAGAAAACGAGACTAATCGCACACTATAATGATGTCGTGTGACCAAACTCAAAATTAGTGATCAACCATACATTTCTGCTATGTTAAGTAAAGAACATAAAAGTTGCGTCAACGCACATATCTTTAACATAGTGCTTGCTGCAATCAGGCTTCTTTAACAGGCGATCGAAATTCGCCACTGCTAATCCCTCACTATTGTTTCTGTCTATCAAAGTAATCGACTATGGCTTCTCAAATGAATTTGATAATCATTCTCACTTTTGATAGCTTGAAACATAGCAAAGGCTATATCTCCAGAGGCAGATGATGACAAACAGTCGCGTTGAAAATAGTGGTACTCGCACAGCGCGCAGATTACGCCTGGCGTTGATGGGGCCGGCTTTTATTGCTGCCATCGGTTATATCGATCCCGGTAACTTTGCGACCAACATCCAGGCCGGTGCCAGCTTTGGTTATAAATTGCTGTGGGTGGTGGTGTGGGCCAACTTCATGGCGATGCTTATCCAAATCCTCTCGGCAAAACTGGGGATTGCGACTGGTAAAAATCTCGCTGAGCAGATTCGCGACCATTATCCGCGTCCGGTGGTGTGGCTTTACTGGATACAGGCTGAAATTATCGCCATGGCGACTGACCTTGCTGAATTCATCGGTGCCGCGATAGGTTTCAAACTGATTCTCGGCGTCTCTTTACTACAAGGTGCGGTGCTAACGGGAATCGCGACTTTCCTGATACTGATGCTGCAACGGCGCGGCCAGAAACCGCTGGAAAAAGTGATTGGCGGATTACTGCTGTTCGTGGCGGCGGCTTACATTGTGGAGCTGATTTTCTCCCAGCCGAAACTGGTAGAACTCGGGAAAGGAATGTTGATTCCAAGTTTGCCGACCAGTGAAGCGGTATTTCTTGCCGCAGGCGTGCTCGGCGCAACCATTATGCCGCACGTCATTTATTTACATTCTTCGCTAACCCAACACCTGCACGGTGGTAATCGAGCCGAAAGGTATTCAGCAACTAAATGGGATGTCGCCATCGCGATGACCATTGCCGGGTTCGTCAACCTGGCTATGATGGCTACTGCGGCAGCCGCATTTCACTTCTCGGGCCACACCGGGGTTGCTGACCTGGACGAAGCGTACCTCACGCTTGAACCTTTACTTAGCCACTCTGCCGCCACGATTTTTGGTTTAAGTCTGGTTGCCGCGGGATTGTCATCAACCGTGGTGGGAACACTGGCGGGGCAGGTGGTGATGCAAGGCTTTGTGCGCTTCTATATTCCGCTGTGGGTGCGTCGCGCCGTCACCATGGCACCTTCGTTCATTGTTATTTTGATGGGGCTGGATCCGACCAGAATTCTGGTCATGAGCCAGGTATTACTCAGCTTCGGTATTGCCCTGGCACTGGTTCCGCTGCTTATCTTCACCAGCAATGAAAAATTGATGGGCGATTTAGTTAATACCCGGATCGTGAGAATCACCGGATGGGTGATTGTCGCCATCGTCGTCGCGTTGAATTTGTGGCTGCTGATTGGCACGGTGTTAGGCCTGTAGCCCTTAAAAAGATGCAATAAAAAACGGGAGCCGAAGCTCCCGTTGTAAAATCTTAATGGCGATGACCACCGCCGTGACCATGTCCACGCCCGCCTCGTCCGCGATGATCGTCACGATCGTTCCAGCCTGCGCGGTAACCTTTCTCAAAGCTGCTACGACCACGGTCTTTGTACCAGCCACGGTGATAGCCATTGTCATGGCGGTGCCAGCGATTATCGCGCCACTCGTAATTTCGACGCCAGTAATCACGGTCGCGCCAGCCACCGCCATCCCAGTAATTACCGCGATAATCTTGATCGCCTATTTGCAGCTTAATTGACGGCAGCAGGGTGATTTCGCCCGCATTGGCCATCATTGGAGCTGATGCCAGTAATGCAATCGCAAGAATTAGTGACCTGAACATACTCTCTCCCTACATACGATAACCGCCACAGCGGCTTGTTAACGGTATAGTAAGTTGTGGTAACTAAGTGTTTCATCGCCACAACTCCTAATTCGCAGGGGAGAGCACTTTTTGCTAATTTAGCTGAAAATTAAATCAGTACGTGTTAACGGTTACACTAATATTTCTTCGATTTCTGCCAGCTCAGCAGCGGTAAAATGACGGTTATCCAACATGCCTACCGCATCGTCTATCTGGCTGATTTTACTGGCACCAATCAACACCGAAGTGACTTTATCACCACGTAGCACCCAAGCCAGCGCCATTTGCGAAAGCTTCTGCCCACGTCGTTGTGCAATGGCGTTGAGTTTTCGGACTTTCTTCAGCTTATCTTCGGTCAGTTGCTCCGCGTTCAGGAACTTGCTGCCGCTCGCCGCTCGTGAATCAGCAGGAATACCATCAAGATAACGATCCGTAAGCTGCCCACCCGCCAATGGTGAAAACGCAATGCTGCCGACACCTTTTTCTTGCAGAACATTCAGCAAACCGCCTTCAACCCAACGCTCAAACATCGAATAACGCGGCTGGTGGATAAGGCATGGCGTGCCAAGAGAGTTCAAAATATCAATGGCTTGAGCCGCAAGTTCAGCCGGGTAATTTGAAATGCCGACATACAGGGCTTTGCCCTGGCGCACGACGGAGTCAAGAGCGCGCATTGTTTCTTCAAGCGGGGTTTCCGGGTCCGGACGGTGATGGTAAAAAATATCGACATATTCAAGACCCATGCGTTTCAGGCTTTGATCCAGGCTTGAAATCAGATATTTACGTGAACCCCAATCACCATAAGGGCCATCCCACATGGTATAGCCAGCTTTGGACGAAATAATCAGCTCATCACGATATGGAAGGAAATCTTCACGCAGGATACGACCAAAGTTTTCTTCGGCAGAACCTGGCGGTGGCCCGTAGTTATTCGCCAGGTCAAGATGGGTAATCCCTGAGTCAAACGCGCGGTGTAACAGCTGTCGGCTGTTTTCCAGCAGCGTGCTATCACCAAAGTTATGCCACAAACCCAGCGAAATAGCGGGGAGTTTTAAACCGCTGCGCCCACAACGACGATATTCCATTGATTCATAACGCGCAGAATTTGCCTGATAGACCATGTGAAATCCTTGGTGAGTGAATAATGCCAACTTAGTGTATACGTTTTCACAACATTGAAGGCCATCAGACTACACCCCGATTAAGTGTAAATCCCTCTTTCCACGGCCTTATTCTCCTTGTTCCTCGACAGCGATCACAGATGTCCAATACTCACTGTAAGCCCTCAGAGAAGGAATGAGTCATGAATTACACTGTCGCGGACTATCTGCTGGACCGGTTCACCGAGGCTGGAATTAACCATCTTTTTGGTGTCCCCGGTGACTACAACTTACAGTTTCTGGATAACGTCATTAACAACCCAACCCTTGCATGGGTGGGGTGCGCCAACGAACTTAATGCAGCCTATGCCGCTGATGGCTACGCACGCTGTAACGGTGCGGCGGCTGTGCTGACGACGTTTGGTGTCGGCGAATTAAGTGCCATTAATGGTATCGCCGGAAGCTATGCCGAATATTTACCGGTCATACATGTGGTCGGCGCACCGTGTCTCGGTGCGCAGCGGCGGGGTGAATTGATGCATCACACTTTGGGTGATGGGGATTTCGGCCATTTCTCACGCATGGCGCAGGAAGTGACGGTGGCACAAGCCTCGCTCACCGCAGAAAATGCCTGTTACGAGATCGACCGGGTTTTGCAGCAGGCTTTATTGCAGCGCCGTCCGGGTTATTTACTGCTCCCAAGCGATGTTTCTCAGACACCTGCGACGCGCCCGACCAAACCCTTATTGCCGCAACAACCGTCCACCGACCCGGCATTACTCGCCCAATTCCGCGTCTGCGCACAAGCGCGCCTGGCAGAAAGCCGCAGCGTGGCGTTACTGGCTGATTTCCTGGCGCTGCGATTTGGGCAACAAAAAGCCTTGCAGCAATGGATGGACGACACGCCTATGCCACACGCCACATTGCTAATGGGCAAAGGATTATTCGATGAAGGCCAGCAAGGGTTTGTCGGGACTTATAGCGCCTCGGCCAGTTCGCCCACGGTAATTCAGGCGATTGAACAGGCTGAACTGGTTATTTGTGCGGGCGTGAAATTTACCGACACGCTAACAGCCGGATTCACCCAACATTTTTCTCTCCAGCAGACTATCGACATCCAGCCGAATGCCGCCCGAATTGGCGAGCGCTGGTTTAGTGGGATAGCGATGGCGCAAGCCATTGAAACTCTGCATCAGCTCTGCAAACACCAGGTTTCAGGCTGGTCTTCGCCGCAACAAAAACCGCCCGCGTTACCGGCGGCGACATCCGGGAAACTGGATCAGCACGCTTTCTGGCAATCCTTGCAAGGCTTCCTGCAAGCGGGGGATATCGTTCTTGCCGACCAGGGAACCGCAGCTTTTGGTGCTGCGACACTCACGCTTCCCGCAGGTGTCACGTTTATCGCTCAGCCGCTTTGGGGGTCGATAGGTTTTACCCTTCCTGCCGCATTTGGGGCGCAAACCGCCTGCCCAAATCGCCGCGTGATATTGCTGGTAGGCGATGGTTCGGCGCAACTCACCATCCAGGAAATTGGCTCGATGATGCGCGACGGGCAGCGCCCGGTGATTTTCTTGCTCAACAATGAGGGTTACACAGTTGAACGGGCTATTCATGGTGCCGAACAGCGTTACAACGACATTGCACCGTGGAACTGGACGCAAATTCCGCAGGCATTGAATGTTGATAATCAGGCGCAATGCTGGCGAGTGACGGAGCCGGTGCAGCTCGATGAGGTGATGCAGAAAGTGGCAAAAGCAGAACGACTGTCGCTGGTAGAAGTCGTTCTGCCGAAGCAGGATATTCCTGAGCTTTTGCAGGCGATCACAGCATCGCTTGCGAAACGCAATGCCGGTTAGTCGGTCGAATTAATGGTGGATGACGCTGCGCTTATCCCCCCTACAACACCCATTCCGTAGGTCGGATAAGCGCAGCGTCATCCGGCAAAACTGGCAATGTAAAATTAAACTTTGGGTTTATCCGCCATCATGACCGGTTTGCCCGCCAGCAGCAGCCATGCGGGTAGCATCACGATACACAGCAATGGCAGCAATTTGATATCCGGCACCACCGCCATTGCCATAAACAGGCTGAGCCAACCATCGCGAGTCACTACCAATACCAGGCCAAGGATGGCACAGGATAGCGTAATGGCGGCCGGAACCGCTTCAACATGCTGGTGAAGCATCATGCCTAACGCCACTCCGACAAAAACCACCGGGAAAATACGCCCCCCACGGAAACCGCAGGCTGAGGCAATCACTAGCGCCGCCAGTTTTACTACCGCAAACATCAGCAACGTCGCGACAGAATAATGCTGCACGGTGGATAGCTGGCGCATTTCATCCAGGCCTTTAAACAGCGTGACTTCGCCGCCAACCAACCCCAACACGCCTAGCAGAAAACCGCCGACGCCCAGAATTAACACCGGGTGTTTAAGCTGATGAATGAGACGGTGCGCACGTGGCAAGCACCACACTGCAATCATTCCCAGTGCAATGGCGATTGCCGCGACTACCGCACCGCTGAAGATATCAACCAGGCGCATTTCTGGATATTGCAAAGCGGGCAAAGAGAAATCAGGATGGAAGAACAGGTCGGTGGTCAACGCTCCCGCCGCCGCCGCCATCAGCGGGGCAAACAAACGGTCCCACAATGGCACATCATTGCTGCCATTGAGCGTCTGGGAAAACACCAGTGCTGCGGCAACCGGTGTGCCAAATAGTGCGCCGATGGTGCCTGCGGCGGCAAGAATCGTCCAGTCCAGCGCGCCAACTCTTGGCAGCAAACGCGCCCCAATCGCTACCGCCAGCGCAATATTCACCGCCATAATCGGGTGTTCTGGCCCCAGACTCACGCCGCCTGCAAGCCCCAGCACCAGAGCAATAATCAGCCCCGGCAGCGCCATGACAGACACCGGTGCGCCAATCAAAGGTTCGGTTGCCGGATCGGGCCCCGCATGCCCCGGCATATAGCGAATCACTAGCCCCACGGCAATCCCCGTTAACGTCAGCATCAACAAAATCCACATCGGGGAGTTCATATCGAGATCAAATCTGGCGGGCAGTGATACCCAAAGATAACGCTGTAAAACAGCGGCAACTTTCATCACTACGATTAATACCAGGCTGGAAAAGATCCCAATCACTAATGCAGGGAGAGAGAGAACCAACATCGTTCTGGCTCGCGGATGGAGCATGTTTTATTCCTTAACTAAAATAAACTTTGCGCAAAATCGTCGCGGCAAACAGTCTGCCAGACCGGACATTTCGACCGCTATGCAATAAGGGCTGAAACGCTCAATCTAATCTGTGACGAAGATCTATAATCCCAAGGCACTTATCATCTGGTCGTTGTTGTTTAGGCTAGCTAATTTTACAGTGATGCCAGGACTTATTTTGACTTTAGCGGAGCAGTGGAAGAATGACAAAATATGCTTTGGTGGGAGATGTAGGCGGCACCAATGCGCGTCTGGCACTGTGCAACGTTGAAAATGGTGACATCACCCAGGCAAAAACCTATTCGGGCCTCGATTTCCCAAGCCTTGAAGCGGTCGTGGTGCATTATCTCAAAGAGCACAATGTCAGTGTAACCGATGGTTGTATCGCAATTGCTTGCCCGATTACCGGCGACTGGGTGGCGATGACCAACCATACCTGGGCATTCTCTACCGCTGAGATGAAAAAGAATCTCGGCTTTGAACATCTGGAAATCATCAACGACTTTACTGCCGTTTCCATGGCGATTCCAATGATCAAAAATGAACATTTAATTAAGTTTGGCGGCGGCGAGCCGGTTGAAGGTAAACCTGTAGCGGTTTATGGCGCGGGCACTGGGTTGGGCGTCGCACATCTGGTTCACGTCGATAAACGTTGGGTGAGTCTGCCGGGCGAAGGCGGTCACGTCGATTTTGCGCCAAACAGCGAAGAAGAGGGGATCATCCTCGAAGAGTTGCGCACTGAAATCGGCCATGTTTCTGCGGAGCGTGTGCTTTCAGGGCCGGGGCTGGTGAATCTGTATCGTGCCATTGTTAAATCAGATGGCCGTCAGCCGGAAAATTACAAGCCGAAAGACATCACTGAAAAAGCGCTCGAAGATAGCTGCACCGATTGTCGCCGTGCGCTGTCGCTGTTCTGCGTGATCATGGGTCGCTTTGGCGGCAACCTTGCTCTGACGTTGGGAACCTTCGGCGGCGTATATATCGCGGGCGGCATCGTGCCACGTTTCCTTGAGTTCTTTAAGGCTTCCGGTTTCCGTGGCGGTTTTGAGGATAAAGGGCGTTTTAAAGAATATGTGCAAAGCATCCCGGTGTACCTGATTGTTCACGATCAACCGGGGCTGCTCGGCGCTGGTGCGCATTTGCGTCAAACGCTGGGTCAGGTTCTGTAATCTCGTCGGGCGCAAATTCTTGCGCCCATTTTACAAGCGCATCAACGCCCGAAACTCTTTCACCTTGCTGCGACTCACCGGCACCTGAAAATCCAAATCCCGCAGGCGTAAAATATAGGTATTGTTAAACCACGGCTCTATCTCGCGAATTTTACTCAGGTTCACGCAATACGAGCGATGGCAGCGGAAGAAATGGCTTTCCGGCAGACGGTGGCAAAACTCGGTGATATTCATTGGCATCACATAGGCTTCGCGGCGCGTATACACAAAGGTCATTTTTTCGTGCGCTTCAGCGTAATAAATATCGTTAATATCGGTAACGATAATCCGCTCGTCCTTCACCAGATTAATCGTCAGCGCTTCACGGTTAGAACTGCTTCCTGAGGTCGGCGCATTCTGTTGTAGATATGCCGCCTCCAGCTTTTGCAGCATGCCAATAATGCGCGACTCCTGATACGGCTTCAGAATGTAGTCGAATGCTTCCAGCTCAAACGCTTCCACCGCGTGTTCTTTCCAGGCGGTGATAAACACGATAAAGGGCTTATGGGCAAACTTGCTGATGTTCTGCGCCAGCAAAACACCGTCTAAAGAAGGAATGTTGATGTCGAGAAAAATAGCGTCAACTTCATGATGTTGGAGGTATTTCAACACATCCATACCGTCATCAAAGGTGCCAACAACTTCCATTTGGCTGTGTTCTTTAATCAGCCAGTTTAGTTCCTGCTGCGCCAGCACTTCATCTTCGACGATGAGAACTTTCATGCGTTTCCTCCTTGTTGCGACAATAACGGTGGAACGGCGGTAGCAGCAGCGTGAGGCACGTAAAACGCAATCTCCGTACCCGGCTCAAGGCGGCGAATATGCAAACCTTCGCCATAAAGTAATTTTACCCTGTGATGCACATTTAACAGGCCGATTTTATTGCCTGGCATTTCGTTAGCTTCAACCCGTTCAATCACTTGCGGGTCGATACCATGCCCAGTGTCGCGCACCGCAATGCGCACGCGATTACCGCTCTCTTCAACGCTAATCGTCACCACACCTTTGCCTTTACATTGCTGAACACCATGAACAATCGCGTTCTCGACCAGCGGCTGAATCAGCAGGCTTGGGATCAGGCAATTCACTTCTTCATCAATGTTATAAATCACCGTCAGCTTGTCGCCAAAACGCGCCTGCTCAATAGCGATGTAATCTTTAATTTGATACAGCTCTTTTTTAATGTCGATCTGCTCATCGTCTTTTAATTCAATGTTATAGCGCAGATAACGCGACAAATTATAAATCAACTGACGGGCGGTATCGGGATTCATGCGAATAGACGATGAAATAGCATTTAACGCATTAAACAAGAAATGCGGGTTAATTTTGCTTTGTAGCGCCCGCAGTTCCGCTTTATTGGCCATTTCACGCAATTGCTCGGCCCGGGAAACCTCCAGTTGGGTGGATATAATCTGCGAAAGCCCCACCGCCATTTCTTGTAAGGTCGATGTAATCTGATGCGCGTGACGGTAATAGATTTTCAGCGTGCCCGTCACCACACCTTTTTCCCATAAAGGAATAATAATCAGCGAGTGAATTTCCGGGGTACGATACGCTTCATCATCATTACGAATAATGATTTTCCCTTCACGAAGAGCCAGCTGTGTTCTTGGGCTAATGCCGTCGTCGTTTTGCTTATAGTTGTCTTCGCCAAACCCGACGTAAGCCAGAACTTTATCGACATCGGTTATGGCTACCGCATCGGCATTAATATCGTCGCGGATAATATTGCAAACCTGACGCAAAGACTCACTGTTAACGTTACGAAATAGCGGCAGCGTTTTGTTGGCAATATCCAGCGCGAGTTTGGCCTGGCGTGCCGCACTGGCCTCTTTTTCACCCTCAACACTTTGCACCAGCACCACAATCAGGCCGATTGACACCGTGCCGAGGATCATCGGAATCCCGATTTTCGAGACAATATCTATCCCTAATTCAATGGATGGCGCCCACAGCACCACCAGAATCATGGTCATGGTTTCACACAACATGGCGCCGAAAATACCGACTCGCCAGTGCTGTTCTTTCGGGACTTTGCGGTTGATTAAACCTGAGATAATACCGGCGACGATACTGGTAATCAGACAGGGGACGGCAGTAATGCCATCAACATCAATCAGGTAACGATGCAGCCCGGCAATAATCCCGGTGATGATCCCTACCCACGGGCCAAATAAAATCCCGCCTGCCATCACGGCAATAATGCGCACATTCACCAGCGACCCTTCGACGTGAACGCCAGACCAGGTACTGAATAGAGCAAACATCGAGAAAATAGCCGTGACCGCCAATAACTCTTTGGGGGTGTGAGCGTTTTTATGCAGCAACTCGCGGAACAGGCGGATGCGAATCAAAAAGAACAGGCAAATAAGCATCAGCGCCGCACGGTCAAATACCGCCAGCAGCATGTCAAAGGTTTCGTGCACCGGTAACTCGCGTGACTAAGAATGGAAGGGTAATGATAAGGAAATTACTGGGTGGTTACCAGAAAGGGGATTAATTCCCTCTCCCTGGGGAGAGGGTTAGGGTGAGGGGTTACTTCCCGCCTAACTGCTCGCGCCCGGCGGAACTCAAATCAGCAGGAGTCGCACGCCCATCAAAATCGACCTCAAAATCATCGGCCGCGAAATCGGGCGGTGATTTGCCTTCTACAAAAGCAGGCCACTGGCGTTCAAGATATGCGGCGTTCTTCTCACACCACGGAGCCGCAGCGATATACATCACATTGCTATCGAACTCTCCAAGGTGTTCATTTTCCACCGCGTGAATCACATCGCAGTGCCAGAATACCGTGTCGCCCGCTTCCATATTGGGAATTGAGGATATCCCAGTTAATAAAAGGGGATGCCATTGTTCGTTAATAGAAAGTGCGCGTCCAGGTTTCGCTTCACACAGTGATTCCTCCGGCACATCGTCTTGTAATGCACGCAGCAGGATATACGCCATCGCGTTTGCCACCGGCAGCAAAGTCAGCGTGCCGCCGTGCTTGCGTTGCGGGCTAAGTGCAGTCCAGCCCTGGAAAGTACGGAACATCGAACACACAGCCGGAGACGGGAATTCACGAACTTCAGTGCGGCCTTCAGCAGCGAACGGATTGTATTTCTGCCATTCGCCGGAAAACACGTGGCGATAAACATGGCGGAAATTCTCATCCAGCCAGCGCTCAACGGAACCGCCATCAACATGTGGCGACAGGCCCAAAGAGTTGGAGCGAGGAGGGCGGCGACGGGTGCGGTCGGCATAACTCACCACGCGATCCGGGTCGAAATGCTGTTTACCGTTGCTTTCGGTTTCCCATAAATTATTCAAGAACACCTGCACCGCTTTCATGCGGGCGTGCTGGCGCGCTTCGACCTGCGGTTTAGACCAGTAGATACCGTAAATTTGCGGCTTACTTTCTGCAAGTGTGCCGAAATAGTTATCTTCTGCGGCATTCTTCAGCTTCTCGACAAAGTTATTCCGCTCCAGATAATTGCCGACTTCTTCATTCCATGCCTGTGCCTGAGCCTGCGGAAAAACGCCTTTTACTGTGCAGCAACCGCGCTGGCGAATCAGGGCTTTTTGCTGCTCGCTCACACGATTATTGACGATATCTTCGGCGTTAATTTGCGGCACCGGGTTTTCTCCCCGCTCCATCTCGGCACGAATAGCCTCAATCTGGCGCTTCATATCGCCTTCAAGTTGTTCAAAAGCAGCTTTGTAGTCCGGCAAGTCGTGGCGAAGCTTTTGTTTTATCTCACGGATTGCACGCGGTAAGTCATCAATGTGTAGGGTCATAGCGAAGCTCCACGTCTCTTAAAAGAAGGTTAAATTAATGTTGCGACATGGTTAATGTAATCCATGATCATCAAATAAAATAGGGATTAGCTTCAAATGAAGCATCCTCTTTTATCTCGGATGAAAAATATTTCGCTTTCCCTCTCGACAGATGATTTTTATTCAGGCTATTTTCTAAGCAGGCCACATCATGTGGCAGCGTCGCTCGGACGGTCCGGGCGCTAACGTAATCAGAGGAATTTATGGCTGACTCCAGTCCAAAACGTCGTTTTTCGCGTATCGATCGTCTCCCTCCGTATGTGTTCAACATCACCGCTGAACTGAAAATGGCCGCTCGCCGCCGTGGCGAAGACATTATCGATTTCAGTATGGGTAATCCGGATGGCCCAACACCGCCGCATATCGTGGAAAAACTCTGTACCGTAGCGCAGCGTGAAGATACGCACGGTTACTCCACATCGCGCGGCATTCCGCGTTTACGTCGGGCGATTTCTCGCTGGTACAAAGATCGCTACGACGTGGAAATCGACCCGGAAAGCGAAGCGATTGTCACGATTGGATCTAAAGAAGGACTGGCGCACTTGATGCTGGCAACGCTGGATCACGGCGACACGGTGCTGGTGCCAAACCCAAGTTATCCGATTCATATTTACGGGGCGGTTATCGCCGGGGCGCAGGTGCGCTCGGTGCCGCTGGTGGAAGGTGTGGACTTCTTCGCCGAATTAGAGCGTGCCATTCGCGAAAGTTACCCAAAACCGAAAATGATGATCCTCGGCTTCCCATCAAACCCTACCGCGCAATGCGTGGAGCTGGAGTTTTTTGAAAAAGTCGTCGCGCTGGCAAAACGCTACGATGTGCTAGTGGTACACGATTTGGCTTACGCCGATATCGTGTACGACGGCTGGAAAGCCCCATCCATTATGGAAGTCCCGGGCGCACGTGATGTAGCCGTTGAATTCTTTACGCTGTCGAAAAGTTACAACATGGCGGGCTGGCGTATTGGTTTCATGGTGGGTAACAAAGAGCTGGTGAACGCGCTGGCGCGTATCAAAAGTTACCACGACTACGGCACTTTTACGCCGCTGCAAGTCGCTGCTATTGCTGCCCTGGAAGGTGACCAGCAATGTGTGCGCGATATCGCCGAGCAGTATAAACGCCGACGTGATGTGTTGGTGAAAGGCTTGCACGAAGCGGGCTGGATGGTGGAATGCCCGAAAGCGTCGATGTATGTGTGGGCGAAAATTCCGGAACAATACGCGGCAATGGGTTCGCTGGAGTTTGCTAAAAAACTGCTTCAGGACGCGAAAGTCTGCGTTTCACCGGGTGTCGGTTTTGGCGATTACGGTGATACGCATGTGCGTTTTGCATTAATTGAAAACCGCGATCGCATTCGCCAGGCCGTGCGGGGGATTAAAGCGATGTTCCGCGCTGACGGTTTATTGCCCATCACGCAGAAATCGCCGTCAAATATTGCTGAATAAAAACGAAAACAGGAGCCAATTGGCTCCTGTTTCTTATTCATTCAACCATCATTACAAATGTACCGACCCAAACCAACAAAATGAACGACAACCCCATCATGAAATATTTCACGTTACATTGCTCCGCGCGTGTTGCCGCGCAATTTTGCTAAAAAATTCAGTATAGAAACAGTAAACCGCCATCTGGAGTTTTTGGGATTTATTCCATAACCGCTGGCCGCTTTGCATTGATTCGTCGGGCGCTAATGTACTCCCCCTTTCAGGCGTAATACAAGAGCCTGGAAACAGTAATGGCAATCCTTTTTTTAACTTTACATTTCTCGGGGCTGAGAAATAATAAACCATTTGAATTAAAAGGGATTTTGTCTGTGTGGCAAGGCTGTGGCTGAGATGAAAAGACGGTGTTAAGGTGGGATGATTTTTCGAAATAACAGGCTCATCTGAGCCTGTTAAACGGGGACTATTTTACTGCGTCATGGGCGTTTTCCATCGCCTGCTTCATTGCCGCGTTATTGATGGAGTTCTGACGATTTTGCTCGGCAAGATAACAGGTATCTTTACTGATTCCCTGAGCCTGGCAATCCGCCATACGCTGCGCCGGAGTACTACAGCCAGCCAATGTTCCAACCATACCTACCATCACCACCATCAACATTATTTTTTTCATTGCTGTTTAACCCAAAATGTAAAAGAAACCGCCGAAGCGAAACGCCAAAATATGGCGCGAGCATAATCCATCATTTTTAGTATGGGTTACCTAAGAAAAAGCCTAATCCTTGATGTATACCCGTCATTCTTCAAGTTGCAGGGGTGTTGGCTGCACTCACAAACCCCAGTCACTTACCTAAGTAAGCTCCCGGGGATTTGCTCCTTTGCCGCCTACCTGCAACTCGAATTATTTGGGTATAAGATTATGATTCGCGATTGCCCACACCCGATTTCAGTAGGGCTGCGATATGACGCGAAAGCCTCTCGCTGGTCAGCGACGTGCTGCCGCTGCTAAGATCATTTTGTAAACGCGCCACGGGTAAAAGCGTTAAGCCAAACAGTGAGATAAATAAAAATTCGGGTTCAATGTCTGGGTTCAGGCGGCCTTCATCCTGCCATTTGCGGATCCACACCTGCGCCGCTTCTCTCTCTTTTGTACCAAAACGTGCATCGATTATCTGCTTTAACAAGCCGGTTTCGCTTAACACTTCGCGGATCCACAACGGTGCAAACCAGGGATGCTCAAGCGAAGCATCAATAAACTTCTGCGTCAGTGCCGTCAGGGCGCTGACCGGATCGTTGGGGTGCATTTCAAACGCGCCACCCATGGATGCCCGCACCGGCATATAACGCTCATCAATCAATACGTCTAAAAGTTGTTCGCGAGTTTTGAAATAGTAATGCAGCATGGCGGGAGTCACGCCTGCTTCGGTTGCAATGGCACTCAAAGGGGTCTGGGCTATTCCCTGATTCGAGAATAATTTCAATGCGGTATCGAGCAGTAAATCGCGCTTATCGACACTTTTACTCGCCCCTGCCGGGCGGCCAGGACGGCGGCGTTTTTGGTCGCCTGACGCGATTTTTTCGGAATTTTTACTGCCGTTTTGAGGTGACATTTTGTGCGCTTTCCATTGACCACGTGAAACTATTCCCTCTATATTAATTATCCAGTTAATTAATTACAAGCCGACAGATAAGATGACAGTCACAGAAACTCCCCGGACAGAAACGCAACAGCACGCAACGTCAATTCGTTTGCTGTTTTCCGCGTTGATGTTGGTCATGCTGCTTGCTGCACTTGATCAGACCATCGTTTCAACCGCCTTGCCGACGATTGTCAGCGAGTTGGGCGGGCTGGAAAAACTCTCGTGGGTGGTCACGGCTTATCTGCTGTCTTCCACTATTGTGGTGCCGCTGTACGGTAAATTTGGCGACTTATTAGGGCGCAAGATTGTACTGCAAACGGCGATAGTGCTGTTCCTGGTTGGCTCGGCGTTATGTGGCCTGGCGCAGAATATGACGCAGCTGATTTTGATGCGTGCTCTGCAAGGTTTGGGCGGTGGCGGCCTGATGGTCGTAACAATGGCGGCGGTAGGGGATGTTATCCCGCCTGCGGATCGCGGCAAATATCAGGGTTTATTCGGCGGGGTGTTTGGACTGGCAACGGTCATTGGCCCGCTGATTGGCGGTTTCCTGGTTGAGCACTTTTCATGGCGCTGGATTTTTTACATCAACCTGCCATTGGGTGTTTTCGCGCTGCTGGTGATTGGTGCGGTACTCAAACCGCAAACCGCGCGTATTCGCCACCAGATTGATTTCCTTGGTGCGGGTTATCTCGCCGCTTCATTAACTTGTTTGATTCTGTTTACCAGCCAGGGCGGCACCGTAATGGCGTGGTCCGATCCGCAATTGTGGTGCATTTTCGCTTTCTTCGTCGTCACCCTTGGCGGGTTTATCTATGAAGAACGCCTGGCTATCGAGCCGATTATCCCGCTCGGGTTGTTCCGTGACCGCACTTTCTTATTGAGCTGTCTGATAGGTTTTATCATCGGGATGTCGCTGTTTGGCTCCATGACTTTCCTGCCTTTGTATTTGCAGGTGGTAAAATCGTCTACGCCAACGGAAGCGGGGATCCAGTTGCTTCCGTTGATGGGGGGGCTGATGCTGACCTCTATTGTCAGCGGGCGAATCATCAGCAAAATTGGGCGTTACCGCATCTTCCCGATTCTCGGCACGCTGGTGACTTTTATCGCGATGGCGCTGCTCGGCACGCTTAAAATTGAAACGCCAATCCACGTTCTTTATATGTACATCGCGCTGCTGGGCTTTGGCCTGGGGATGGTGATGCAGGTGCTGGTGCTGGCGGTGCAAAACAGCGTTGAGCAAAATATGATTGGTGTGGCGACGTCCAGCACCACGCTGTTCCGCCAGATTGGCGGTTCCATTGGCGTGGCCGGTTTTGGGGCGATTTTCACCAACGTGCTGCAAAACAAACTGATTGCGCTGATCCCGCCGGGTGTTGAACTTCCCCATCAACTGGGGGCGAAAGCGGTACATGAACTCCCGGCTGCTTTACAAAATGATTATCTGCAAGCCTTTGGCGCGGCGCTGCATTCGGTATATCTGATTTCTGCGTGTGTGGTGATATTGGCGTTTGTGTTGTCTTTACTGATGAAGGATGTGCCGCTGCGTAAATAGGTTTTATATGCTAAAACACCTATTCACAGTGAGCGGCAAAAGAGGGCAACGATGGTCACGGCAATTGATTTAAATAGCGATTTGGGTGAGAGCTTCGGGGCGTGGACGATGGGCGATGATGCCGCCATTCTGAAGCTTGTCAGCAGCGCCAACGTGGCCTGCGGCTTTCACGCAGGTTCCCCGGCCTCGTTATTATCCACGTTGCATGCCGCAAAACAGCAGGGCGTGACTATTGGCGCGCACGTTTCGTATCCTGATTTAGTTGGTTTTGGCCGCCGGAATATGGACGTAGCGAGTGATGAATTACGCGCCGATGTGATTTATCAGATTGGCGCTCTACAAGGCCTGGCGCGAGCGGCTGGCACCGAAGTGCGCTATGTAAAACCACACGGCGCGTTGTACAACACCATCGCCCATGATGAACGCCAGGCGCTGGCAGTTATCGAGGCCATTCTGGCCGTCGACGCTAATTTACCGTTGGTGGGTCTGGCGGGTTCTCGCGTGCTGACACTGGCGCAGGAAAAGGGGCTGAAAACCATTTCCGAAGCCTTTGCCGACCGCGCCTATCACGCTGATGGTTCGCTGGTTTCGCGCCGTGAAGCCGGTTCCGTTTTGCATGATGCTAATGTTGTTGCACAACGGATGCTGCAACTGGTTGTCGAAGGCGGCATCACGTCCATTGAAGGCCAATTTACCCCTGTTCAGGCGGATTCTATTTGCGTGCATGGCGACACGCCAGGCGCTATCGAAATGGCCCGTCAGGTTCGCCAATTGCTTGAAGCGCAGGGCATTATGATTCGGGGATTTGTGGCGTAGCCCGTCCCGCTTGACTAGACTTCATCCAGCAACCACTGGCTGGATGAAGAATAATGAAAACCACCCCCGCCGATAAATCATCATTACCGATTGTTGAAAAACCGTTCTGGCTGAGTTTTGAATTCCAGTTGCGAAGGATGGGTTTTGCCCTGTTGCTAGCCATTGTGATTGCAGCGATGGTCGGGCTTTTTTCTCGTGGCTATATTAGCGACGCCCGAATCGCAAACGACAGTGGAACACTTCGCATTGATTATGAGAAATACAGTCGTCTGATGAGCGATGTGGATATGAAAATCACTTCGTCCCAGATTCGCGAAAACCGCAACCGTATTATTCTTGGCGGGGATTTCATGGACAGCTTTCGCATCGATACCCTGCAACCTCAGCCCGATAAAATGTACAGCCTCAATGGAAAGATGGTGCTTGAATATTCCGTATCGGCACCAGGCTCTGAGCAAACGCTGTGGTTGAGTCTGACGCCAATGAAATTTGGCGCGACTCACAGCACCGTTGCCATTGATAACGGCCCGGAAATCACACTCCACCAATTTATTTATCCTTAAGGTAGCCAGACAATGGATATGGTTTTAAGGGCAGTAGCCATTTACCTGATTCTCATGGTGGTGTTTAAAATTGCGGGTCGTCGGGCGCTGCTGCAAATGACGTCATTCGATTTGATTTTACTGCTGATAATTAGTGAGGCGACTCAACAGGCATTATTGGGGGATGATTTTTCAGTTACCGGCGCGATGCTGACCATCGTCACCCTGATTGTGGTGGATATGTTGTTTGGATTAATCAAAAAATATCTGCCGGGTGCGGATGACTTTCTTGATAACACGCCGGTAATTCTGGTGGAAAATGGCTATTTGTTTCAGGACAAAATGAAGAAAGCCGATATTTCCTGCGATGATATTTTGTTAACCGCCCGCGTGGATCACGGTATTACCAGGCTTGCAGAGATCAAATTCGCCATTCTGGAGCGTAACGGGCATATCTCGATCATTCCTGACTCCAGATAGATATTGATGAATACCATCAGCCCGTATTTGATTACCAGATATAGCCGACCGCAACGGTCGCGTACAACTCCCCGTTGTGCTGAACGATAGGGCTGTCGGCAATATCTTTATCATAAAACTCGTAATTGGCCGCAAACATTCCCACCCATTTCGAACTAAAGCGATAGCTGGTAATCAACGCCGTCATTGGCGAGAAGGTCGTTCCTGTATCCCATGCCGGGCGACTGGCAGTGGCTTCGTTTTTCGAAATGCCTCCGAAGTAATAATTGGCCATATTCGAGCTGCGGATCATCATCCCCATGCCGGGCATGATGAGCAATTTACCTTTAACTATCGGGAAATCAGCCCACAATAGTAATTCCTGGCCGTTACTGCGCCCTGTGACATCGGAGCTGACCCTTGCGCTGAGTAATGCGTAAGGCGTGATAAGAGTGCCGCCGACACCCGCTTCAAACTCCGATTTTCGTTTGTCCATGCCATCAAATTCGTGTTCATCATCGGGATCAAGATTGCCAAAACGAAATCTGCCGTAAGCATAGGCCGCTGTTGTATCGTCCAGATGAAAGTAGTAGCGGGCGCGGTCGCCAAGATACATCAGGTTATTGCCAAAATAGAATGCGCCGGGAATCACGTAGGTTTCGTTCTTTTGCGCTTCGTAGCGTGCCGTACCGTTAATGACCGCGCCGCCCAGCACCAGACCTTTTGGAATAGGGCTGGTGGTGTTGTCTTTGGCGAATAGTTCTAAAGAACCGAGATCAACCTCGGCGTGTGCCAGTGAACTGAGCAATAGCAGGGGGCAAAAGGCGGTCGCAAAGCGCGCAGGAGTAAAATGTGGCTGTCGTCTCATCGGGTATCCCAAAAGTGTTTATTGTATCCAGTGTTCTAAAACCTGCTTGTTTCTTTGGTATTTTAAAAACTCATCGCCAAACCCAGACCATAACCCGTGGTGTTATCGCCAAACATATAACGTGCAACGAGGCGTGTACGGGTAACAAAAATGCGATACTCGCTGCTATCAAGCTCCAGGCCAACCCCCACTGAGGATAAGCTGTTAAAGCCGAGTTGCCCCCGTTGTTCACCAAGATATTCGGTATGTGCGCCCTCAAGAACATAGCGAAGCGGCTTTTGCAGTAACGTCCAGTCAGAAATCGGCGCACGCCGACGCAGATAAATACCGAGGTTTTCGGCACTCGCCTGACCCTGAACGGTTTTTGTGGTACTGCCAAATGATTGCAGGCTCATTGCGGAGTAGCGTAACTCAATATCAATATCCTGAGGTTTGGAAAATAACTCGTAATCGAGCATTAACGCACCGCCGAGGCCATAGGCATTGAGTCGGCCACCATCAAGAAATTTAAAATCATCGTCCAGACGCTGTTCCACCAGGTAGGTGCCAATGCGTAAATCACTCGCCATGGTGCCCAGCATCACATTACCAATTGGGCGCAACACCAGATTTCCGCCCCATTTATCTTTGTACAAGTGAAAATCCCAGCCAATGCCTCCGGTAGCGGTCAGGCTGTTCCAGCGGGTCGGAATTTTGCGGCTTTCTTCACCGTTGGTCAGAACAAATTGAGGGTCATAGCGGCTGTAGCTCATTGCTCCTTCAAGATAAATGGGAAAACTTTGGCTCATGGTAGCGCCGCCGCCAAATTGGGTAATGGTCAGCTCATTACTTTCGCTGGTTCCGCTGTCGACATTCAGGTCGCTGGCGGTAATGTCGGGCACCACCGTGTAACTCATCAGGGTGAGCACGGCATCAGCCCGATGCTTCAGACGGCTGCCGTCTAAAGCAAAGCACAGCGGGCTGGAGAGCAACGCTCCCAGCAGAATGAAGGCGCCGGGTAACGGAAATGTCATAGTTGCTCGTCGCCTCCTGATTGCTGACAAAGTTACGCCGGTTGTGTCGGATGACGCTGCGCTTATCCGACCTACGAAAGGGTGCTGTAGGGTGGATAAGCACAGCGTCATCCACCGTTTACACCGGTAAGTCAAGTTTAGAACTGATAGCTGTAGTTCACACTCGCAAACCAAAGATATGGGTGGTCGTAGCTGCCCTGAAGTATCTCTGGCGTCTGGGTTTTAGAGGATTGCATGTGCAGATATTCCACCGCAAAACCCACGTTGCTGGCCGTGGTTAACTGGTATTGCGCCCCCGTGGCAAAGCGCCACTCATCGCCGGTTGGAATGGTCATCGCCACGTTGCTCTGGCTATCGTACGGTGTGCTATCAAATGCGACACCCGCATTCAGACGCCACTGATCCGTCGGGCGATATTGCACACCGAGCGCAGTATGCCAGGTATCTTTCATCCGGTTGGTTTTATCGAGCGGCTGGCCGACAACGCTAACCTGCGGTGCGCCAAAGCGACTCCAGTCCTGCCAGCCCAAATCTCCCATCACCGACCACTGTTTGTTGATGTCATGCACCAGACTCACCATGATTTGCTGCGGCGCATTCACTTGCGCAGTAATTGGCAAGTCGTACTGCACGTTGGGCAGGTTAGGCAAACGGGCCTTACCGTCGATGCTGAAATCGTATTTAGTTTCGCTGTTCCAGGTCACGCCCGCGCGAGTCTGGTCAGTTAACTCCATCAACAAACCCAGGCGATAACTCATCGCCCAGTCATGATCTTTTTGTTTATCGTCCCCGCCATCAACGTTGCGGGTTAAAGACAGGAAGCCGTAATTGATGTTGGCAGAAGCGCCCACCGAAACGCGATCGCTTAATTTGTAGGCGAGGGAAGGACTCAGCGTCATCGCCATCAACGTGCTTTTTTTGATTAAGCGATCGCCAGCCCAATTACCGAAATCGATCCCTAAACCGTAATTGCCGTATAACCCAATACCGGCGTACAAATCGTCATTAATTTTCTGGCTGTAGAATCCACTCGCGTTGGGCATGACATTCATGACGTTGCCTGGACTTTGCTGTGATGAATTATCCAGTTGGTAATCAATATTCCCGCCTAACGCCTGCACGCCGCCGGTAAATATATGGTCGGGTAGACGCGTCATGCCCGCCGGATTAGTCACAATTGTTGAGGCATCGCCAGCACGAGCGGCTTGCCCGGCACCTGCAAGAGCCGTGTCTTCAGTACCGATTTCGTAAAAATAGAGCGCACTGGCGTGACTGAGCGAAGAGAACAGCAGCCCTGAGCATAAAACGGTGATTTTCTTCATTGGCCTGCTACCGTACTTTTTTTAAAACCAGGTATTTGCTGTTTCATGGTTATCTCCATCTAAAATAGGTCGCATAAAAAATATAGATGCAGTTGCTTCAAAGCGTTGGGATTATTCAATCCAGAATGAGGAGGGCGCGAGGGTACGGGATAGAAATGTTGTAATAAGTGCAGTTTGTGCTTTGGGCGCAAGAGATACGTTTAATAATAAATTTGGGGTTGGGAGTAGGGCTGAGGTCATTCAGACTGAGGTATTTTCAACAGTCTGTGACCAGGGATAATGTTCAGGAAGTGAAAAAAGAAGAAAACGGGTAGAGCTGATAAATTGCCACCAGTACTGAGATATTCAAAATCACACTGACGATAAAATAGGCTTTAAAAGGCTGCTTTTGTGTTTTATGGCGGAAGAGTTGTTGACCCGCAATCGCGCCAGGCCATCCTCCCACCAACCCAAACATCAGCAAGGTAATTTCAGGAACTCTGCGCCAGGCCTTGCGGGCCGCCATTTTATCCCCGCCGTAAACGACCACCGTCAGTATGTTGACGAGCAGGAGCCACATGACCCAGGGATGCGGCGTAAATAGGCTTCCAGCAGCCGCTAAAGCCAGCAGAAAATAACAGAAGCGATTGAGATTCATACCAGTAGCCACAGAAGTTATCAGGAATATTGGGGCTGAATGATACCCGATACAGTCGGGTGGAAGCACTAACTGACACATTGTGATGTATCGCTGTGCCAGGCTGACAATGTTTATCGGATACTGGAGCAGCAATGATCACTTTATGCAAAGCCTGCGGCACATCCTATGAGATAGCCGATTCCCATCCAGAACACTGTAAAATTTGCGAAGACGAGCGGCAGTATATTCCTGTCTCAGGGCAGAAATGGGTCGATTTTGACGCCGTCAGAGCTGCGCATACGAACAAATGGAAGCAGTTCGAGAGCAACCTCTTTAGCATCGAGAGTATTCCAGATTTTGCGATTGGTCAGCGCGCTTTTATTCTGAGAACGCCGGAAGGCAATATTCTGTGGGACTGTATTGCTAATCTCGACGACGCGACGAAAACGCTGATTTCCGCCATCGGTGGCTTAAAGGCCATCGCCATTTCACACCCTCATTACTACACCACGATGCAGGATTGGGCCGCTGAATTTGACGCGCCGATTTACCTGCACGCCAGTGATAGCAAGTGGATCATGCGCGACAGTCCTTCCATTACTCTCTGGGAAGGTGACACCCTTAAGCTGACTGCTGATGTCAGTTTAATTCGTCTTGGCGGGCACTTCGCCGGTGGCAGCGTTCTTCACTGGACGCGAGGCGAAGGGGTACTGCTTTCCGGAGATATTATCCAGGTCACGCCGGGCGCGAATGCCGTATCGTTCATGTGGAGCTACCCGAATATGCTGCCGCTATCGGCTGCGACCGTCAGCGATATTACGCACCGCCTGAGTGATGTGAAATTTGCGCAACTCTACGGGGCGTTTGAAGGAAAAGACATTACCAAAAACGCAGATGAGATCGTGCGACGTTCAGGTGAAAAATATATTGCCTGTCTTGAGTAACTTATTTTTTAGTCTGGTTTGCAATGAAGGCAATGGGTCACCCCGTTGCCTTCTAATTTTATGCCTGCCACGCCATGTGACTGGCAATTACCTTTACCACATCAAATCGTCAGGTACGACGAAATCAGCATACGGATCTTCTTCATCCTGAGCTTCTTTGCTAAGTGCGCTATTTAATACAATGCTGCTGGCATCACGTTGCGCGATTTTATCGGCGACGCTTGCGGGGATAATAGCGTATTCGCCATCAGGGTTATTATCAGTAACCAGACGTGCAATAGCGAGGCGGCCATTAATTAATTGAGCCTGAGTCACTTTATCGACATACACTTTTTTAATCAGATTATTATCGGTGAAGTTATATCCAATATCACCCTTTGATATAACAATTCGGTTCATCTCAATGAGCTGTTTAATCTGAGCTTTTAATTCTTTAGATAACGTTGCCTGCTTTTGTTGTTCACTCAGCAGTTTATCGCGCTCAATTTGCGCTTTTTTATTGGCTTCCACGGCCTCTCTTGCCTCGCGAGCCTGAAGTCGCGATTTTTTGGCCGTTCTCTGCACTTTATCCATTTTTTTGCTGCTGACTAATCCAGCTTTGAGCATCTGCTCTTGTAACGTGAGTTTTGTCATGATCGTTTCTAAATCCAATAAAGTAATACCGCAGATTATACCTTTTATTTTCGAGGCTGTGTCAGACAACCCTACTTAATCGCGCAGAAAGCGCGGTGCCTGCAGGTCTTCAACCAGGTCATTAATCAAATCAAACAGCATGCCGGTTAAGGCGCGGTTAACTTCAGGCGTATGGGCACGACTTAATAATGTCTGGGTCAATGCATGGCAATACTGGCGCTGTATTTCTGAGTCGTTATTCACCTGTATTTTGGCTTCTTTTCCAACGGTGAGGCATTCGACCAGGTAGCCGGGCAGTGGCTGGACAAAAGTCGTTTTCAGCACCTCCAGACAATGTGCGATTCGCCCGCAAAGCGCCTGTTGTTCAGTTTCTGAATGGCATTCGATCAGTTCGTCGGCAAGGGATTCGCACGTGTCGAGAAGCTGGAATAGATCCATGCTGGCAGAAATTTGGGAATACAGGGCGCCGCCGCATTGCGCCTCAGAAAATGTTTGAGCTGACATCATGTTGGTGATCTCCGTAGCGAGTTATTTAAATCGTCACCACAAGAGTTCCTACGCTCAAGTTGGTGGTGCTAATGGGGGTAGGAATACCAGACTCTCTACGATAGCTGGCCAACCCGAAGGTTGCCCCATCAGCACCACCGTTGATAAGGATAAAGGTGTGCGAGTGCTGCGACAATCAAAAAGACGCTAAATCCTTGATATCGCCGTAGAGAGTATTCGGGTTCCTACGCCCGACACCAGATTTTGCTGGTGCACAGAGAGAATACGCCCGGAGGTTTTCAGGTGACAAGTGGAATTATAGGGCTTTCAGCGTTGCATTTATGTGGTGCGACGTGACTCGCAAAAGAAGAATTTGCTGCGAAAATTACCGGTTTTGACGGCATCAGGATTTTATCGGAAGAAACCAAAGACGCAGAACGCCTCACAGTCGGAAATCATGTTGCAGGTGGCTGGCAGGGCGCTCCCGCCTAATGTATGTGATGGTACGCAATCGGCTTTGCCTATTTGGCTTGCATGACCAAAAGTTTACGCAATCCGGTACCGCATTACAAAAATGGTTCCCGCAGGCGGGTTTCCGAAGCGGCTGATAGCGCCTGCTGTTGATAAAAATCAGCGGGAATGCATAACGATCAAACTGGCTGCTACTAGTAGTGAAGTTTTATTACCATTAAAAAATGGTCTTTTTTTGGAGCGAATATATAAAGAGATCATGTCATACAAGTGTTAGCTTACTATTGTTAGATAAATTAGATAGTTAGCGAAAATAAATGCTTTGAAGTTGGGAAATAATAAACACAAGGAAAATTAGTATGAATAAAAATAAAACTAGAAAGGCATTAGCGTTAAGCCTTTTATTAGTCTCAGCTGGATTATCCTCCATTGCTTTTGGTGCTGATGGTCTGACGGAAACCATAAATATTGAAGGAGAAGTCACCGGGGGCGGCTGCACAGTAAGCTTCCCGACTTCGATCTCCTTTGCTGATACTGATATTTCAAAACTGGAAATCAGCACCGCGGCAAATTCAACAAATATGATTACTCCCTCCGGTCAGATGCCCACGCTGGATTTGTCTGACTGCGCGGCAGAACAGCAATTTACCGTGACATTGCTAGGTACCGCAGATGCTGATGATGCCAATGCACTTGCCAATGGTTCCACAAACTCACCTGCAACACATGTCGGTTTGCTGATGTTTTTAGGGAATGGTGCCAGTGCAGTCAAGCTTACCCCAGGCACACCAAGTTCAGCATATACCGCCAAAACAGATGGTACATTCAACGTTCAGGCATGGCCTGGACTGGTAAAAACCACCGACGCGCCGGGTGCGGGTGATGTTCGTATTAATGGACAAATTCAAATCGTTTACCTCTGAATTAATTAAGGATAATTATAAAATGAAAAAAATATCACTGTTAACTCTGCTGGTATTATTATCACCAATTACTCACGCGGCAGACCCGAGTAACCTTCCATTTGAAGCAACTGGTAAAATTACGCAAAACTCCTGTCAGATGGCACTGTCTCAAGAAGTTGTTATCAATGCAGTTTCATTCGATAAAATGCATGACGCTGCTTACGTTAAAAGCAAAGGTGCAGATTCGAATGCGACACTGTTGGTAATCAATGCCACCGAGTGTTCGCCAGGCACAGTTAGCGCTTCAATAGTCGGTACGGCTGATGCCAACGATCCCGAACTGCTGGGTATTACCCAGGGTGACGGCTACGCAAAACATGTTGGCATTGCATTCATCAGCGCGCAAAACAACGCAATAGTTGCGCCTAATACCGGCACAGCGACGCAAACAGGTGGAACAGAAAGTCAACACAACTTCGAATTCCAGATAAATCCTGTTAAAGAAACCAACAGTACTGCCGAGCCAGGCAAAATCAAAGCGACTGCACAGATCCACATTAATTACCTTTAATTTAATATTAATAACACAGTTCTGATCGGGGCTGTGTTTTTTGCTGAGCCCCTCATGAATAAAATAATCACTACACTATTAATTCTTTTTTCACTCTGTTCATTATCAGTGAACGCTAGTTTAAAACTCGGCTCTAATCGTCTGGTCTATGAAGGTGATAAATCAGATACCACATTATCTTTGAAAAATGATGATACGCGGGCATTTTTAGTTCAGACGTGGCTGGATACTAAAGGTAATCCCTTACTTAGCGGTATAAAAATTCCATTTATGATTGCACCCGCTTTATTCCAGATGGAGCCAGATTCCGAAAACCTCATCCAGCTGGTTTATTTTGGTGCAGGTCTGCCGAAAGACAGAGAAAGTCTTTTATGGTTAAACATCAAAACCGTGCCAGCCGTTTCAGAAAATGAAAAGGAATTGAATAACAAAATGCTGTTAGCCGTCAGTAACAGAATTAAAGTCTTCTACCGCCCTGCGGGGTTGCAGGGAACTTCTGTCGCGGCAATTAAAAGTCTGATATGGAAAAGAGATGGTAAACAATCAGTGGCAGCAGTTAACAACACACCGTTTTATGTAGTTATGAACAGGCTCATATTAAATAATAAAGAAACAGTGGTCTCTATTGAAACAAATAACACAGTAGTGCCCCCTTTTGGACAAAAAGTATTTAGCCTTGCTGCACAAAATACGGATACCATTGCAGTAACATGGAGTGGTATCAATGATTACAGTATTCCGTCGCAGTCTTACTCAACAGTAATACACTAGGTGGCTTAACTTTTATGTCACTTGCACGATTAACGCGTTGTATTCCGGTCCCCATTATCCTGTCAGTAAGCTGTCAACTTGCGTACGCAAATAATTATTATGACCCGGCGTTATTACACTCTTTCGATGACGCTCCTGATATAACAAGCACTGAAGAAATACAGTCCACAATGTTAAAAGAAGGTGTCAGCCATTTACATGTTTTTATCAATGGTGATAAAAGCTACAGACTGATGCCGATATTATTAAAGAAAGATAAAAACTCGGCACTCCAGCCCTGCTTGACTAAAAGTGACTATGTTGCTTTGGGAGTGGATATTTCTGCATTGCGTTACAGGTTCTCCGGGAGTAAAGCTGATGAATGTGTCTTTATTCAACAAGCTGCGCCGGAATCGACATCACGTCTGAATCCGAATCAGATGGCTCTTGATATCACATTCCCGCAGGCTTTTATGTTAAGAAAAAATGAAGATGACATATTGCCCTCAGAGTGGGATGAAGGGATTCCGGCATTGTTGGTTGAATATCAATACTCTGGTTCCAAAACAGATGCATCGTCATCCGGGAATGACGCGCAGGAAAACTATTTGAACCTTGTCTCAGGCATTAATCTGGGAGCCTGGAGGCTGCGAAGCTTATCTTCCTGGCAAAAAAGCAGTGGCGATGAGCAACATTTTGACAATATTGGCACCTATATTGAACGAACGGTACCGGCATTAAAAAGTGAGTTTTCCGCCGGGGATACTTATACAACGGCGGATACATTTGACAGCATCAAAATAAAAGGGATTCAGTTAGTTACGGATACCGGCATGATCCCCGAAAGTCAGAATGGTTTTGCGCCCGTTATCCACGGCATTGCTAAAAGCAATGCCACCGTGACAGTGAAAGAACAGGGTAATACGCTTACACAGATCAATGTCACTCCCGGCCCCTTTACTATTGATAATTTGTCTCCCGTCTCCTCCGGCGGGGAACTGGATATCACCATAAAAGAAAGTAACGGTCAGGAGACTCACCTGCAGCAAACCTACTCCGCGATGCAGAATTTACAACGAGAAGGCGCTTTAAAATATGCATTTGCCGTGGGTCACTATCACGATAAACAGTCCACCGGTACGCCGGAGAAAGAAGATACAGAACGGCGCTATCCAGATAATTCCACTCCCTTCGAGGGGCATAGCGAAAGTCAGCAAAGTAATATCGCACAATACAACCTTTCATATGGTTTACCCTGGGGATTAACTCTACTGAATGGCCTGCAAATGAGTGATAGTCATTTTTTTGCTGAGAATATGGGTATTGGCGCCGATCTCGGGATACTGGGGGCTGTTTCAACAGATGTCACTTTATCCCGGGCGAAGAAAGTAAATAATGATAGTACGTATTCCGGAAAAAATATCCGTATCAGTTATTCCCGCCATATTGACTCCACTGAAACAGATATCCAAACCAGTACAAGGTATGCTTCCAAAGAGTATGCCACGCTTGAAGACGCGATGACCCTTGACAATAATAATAAACAGAAGAAATATGAATATACCCTTTCTGTGAATCAGGCTTTGATTGATTCGTGGAGTCTGTATTTATCTCTTAACAAAAATATTTACTACGATGGCAGTGAGTCAGACAATTATCAGGCGGGTTTAAACTTCCCGGTGAGCAAAGCTCAGGTTTCTTTATCGTTCAGCGCGAATAAAAATGAAGACTCTGACTCAGATTTTGAAAATGATAAACAAGTGGCTCTCTCGGTATCAATACCTTTATCGGTATTTTCGTCTCACACGCAGACAATAACCAACATGGCAACCAGCGATTTACATGGAAATACCTCTTTCCAGACAGGGTTGTCGGGCGAAGCACTTGAATACGATCAGTTAGCTTATTCTTTCCAGACGGGGGAAAGTTTTAATCATAGTCAGGCTGAAAATAGCCAGAGTAGCGTCAATGTTGCCTGGACAGGGAATCAGGGAGAAGCTGATTTAGGTTATGCTCACGAAACAACACAGAATAAAGCATCCTGGGCAGTCAATGGTGGCTTAATTGTTCATTCCGGCGGAGTCACTTTGGGCCAGTATTCTACCGGTGCGATGGCGTTAATCAGTACGCCAGGAGTGAGTGGTGCGCAGATAGCAGGGGGAACAGGACTTCATACCGATTATTTTGGCTATGCCATCAAACCGGATATGTCTGTCTACAGCAGAGATGATGTGGCTTTCGATACCAATCAAAGTTCTGCAATTAATAATATCAGTTCAATGTCTAAATCCGTCATTCCGACAAGGGATGCTATCGTATTAGTACCCTTTGAGACACATCCAGGCGAAAATATGATGGTGACATTGCTTCACCACAGCGAGAAAATCCCCTTCGGGGCTGTCGCCCGTACTGCTGAGGATAATCAGCGCGTATTTTATGTTGGCGATGAAGGTCAGGTCTATATCAGCGGCGTCAAAGAGAAAGGCACGTTGTCTGTTACTTATGACCATGGAAAAACCTGCCTGGCAAAGTATGATATCGCTGATGCCAGTCGTTTAGGTAACTTTAATATTATTACGTTAAATTGCGACTAATTCATGAAAATAATTCTATCATTACTGATTTGTTTTTTTATCGTCCCCCGCGCGTTTTCCTGTGCGGGTAATAATGAAAACCATGTCCTTGATGTTCAGTTACACGCCACCCTGAGATTAAATAACACTCAAAAATCAGGTTCAGTGCTTTATTCTGAAACAAAAAAACTTTCAGAACTGACACATAATAATAGTGATCTTTCATGTGCCGATAGCTCAGACATATTGATGGTCTCAGGGTTGCTCACGGGTAGCGAAAGCGGAAGAGGTGTTTATCCTACGGCAATCGATGGAGTCGGGGTTCGAATTTATTATGGTGTCAATTATCATGACAGCTATCGTTCGTTAAAAAAATTACCATTTCATGACGGAATGCCTGTTTACAAGAACCAGCCTCTTAAGACAAAAGATATTACATTGAAAATTGAGCTGGTTAGAACGGCGGGAGAAATCAAAGCACACGGGGTATTGCAGTTTCAGCAACAGGCACTCTTAAGTTTTCACACAAAACAACTGAATAATATCATTAACCTGCATATCTCCACAGCGCTCCCTGCTCCTGTATGTAATGTTCAACTGCCTCAGCTAATTGTCCATCTTCCGTCTAAAAAACTGGCTTCCATTGGCGCTAAAAAATCACTTCCAAATGACCAGACATTAATTCCATTATCTCTGGAATGCAATTCAACGCCGCATTTAATATCACTTACCCTCAACGGTGATGCATTTAATTCATTAGCGGGGATTTTAAATATTGAAAAGTCAGATGATGCGGCCAGAGGAGTCGGTGTTCAATTTTGGTACAAAAAGAGAATAATACCCGTTAATATTCCTTTTATGATTATGGGCAGGGAGCTGGACAATGCGGAAACTGGAGCGTTGCTTATTCCATTACACGCCAATTATATTCAAATTGCCCCAACCACCTCAGCGGGGAAAGTGAATGTTGCTGCAACGCTACATTTTAATTACCTGTAAGCAATGTGAATAAAGCCACTTTCCTGGAAGCGGTTTTCCGTTATCTCAGCCTATGATGAAATCCGTATCAGATTTTAGCGCTGATGTTTTGATCCTGGCTCAAAATCAGTTCGTCTCTATACTAGAGACGTTCGCCTTTCCTGATGCTTCGGATAAATTCAGCCAGAATTATGTTATTTAATGATGAATGTGTCCTTTCATGATTATATTCCATTCGCCAGCGTTTTGGCTTTTCCCGCGCATTGTTCAAAACGCATCGCTGACTGGAAAGATGCGTGGGGGTTGATGGATTGTAGTCCATCCACAACAGGTAACGTCAGGTAATAAAGGATTGGCTTTGCTGCTAGTTTTTATGGGGTTTTGGTTACGGCGGGAAATGTCGGGTAACTAAGAAATGGTGTCCCCTGCAGGAATCGATATTTATAGATATCATATTGAATATGCTTAAATAAATGTTTTTTTATTTGTATTTTATACACACATCTATACCTATCAGGATTTGTTTAAGAGTGCTTTCCAACAGATGCCCAAGTTGCAGGTAGCTTGAATCCGAACAGTGCGGGAATACCAAGGCATAAACGCTCAATGTTAGGATTTAGAGCACTGCCTGGTTCAAGCAGGCAATTAAACTAGGCTACTGGGATAGGCTTTAAATCTTGGCGGGCTGGTCGCGTTAATTTCACGCCCCGCAATCATTTACATTACTTTACATAATTATTTGAATGTATTTACCTCTTTTTAATGGCTAATAGAGGACAAATATTGGCTTATATTGGCCTATATTGAATTTTATTGGCAATCCTCAGTGTTCATCAGTAACCACCAATATAGTGTTCATGCTAACTTTCTGGAAATCCCCCTATCTTTACCAAATCAACCTTCTGTGCAAATATGTATCCATCCAAACAAGACCAAGTAAACTTCTCTGGAACAAAAAGGAAAAAGCCATGAGCTTATTACCTCGGGGTAACGCATGCCCAGAAAATTTACGTCTAATACGTATCACGGACGTAATTAATTTAACTGGGTTAAGGAAATCAACTATATATCTTAAAGTTAAGAATAATGAGTTTCCTACACAGGTACATATAGGGACGAAATCAGTAGCTTGGGTTGAAAGTGAAGTGCAAGACTGGATAAAAGGAAATCTGATAAAGCGAAATAATAATTAAATTTAATACTTATAGATGGCTACTTCTTGAATAAACATTAAATAGGATTTTATCATGAATAATCTCGAGAGATCGGGAGAGGGTTTGCGCACTCTTCCACCACTACAGAACAATACGACAGATATCATTCAGCGTTATACTGTTATTCCTTTTAAGGAAACACATAGTGATGCTGCATGCGTTGCCCGTATTATTGAAATACATCTCCTTAATAAATTAAGAATTGATGGCAAAGAACTTTTTTCATTGACTGGTTTAACTGTTCCTGACTGTGAAGCCACCGCAGAAGAAATTAACACATTGCTTTCTCACTGCGCTGTGTTGTGCCGACGTGAGGAGGAAGAGTTAGCCTTCAGATTACGAGAAGTTAATGAAACAGAACATCTATTTCAACAGGCATCTACTGGCGCTAGCAGCATCGCTGATGCACGAAATGGAAGTAAAAGCCGTGCAGATCGGGCAGATAGAGAGCATCGCTATCAATCTGCATTGACTCGGAAAATGGAGCAGCAAACAAGGCTCAATCATATTAAATCGTTGCCTGGTTTATTAGCCGAAGAAGCCAATTATATCGAAGAGGGAATAAACAAGAAATTACTAAATGGGTTCTCTCGTATGGCTCGAATCCCTACAGGTTTTTTAGATGCATTCCGCCAGGCTGAAATAAAAAATGCTGCTGATTTTATTATCAATGCACTGAATGAACTAACGGAAGCTGTAAAGAAAATAATTCAACTATGCACATTTCCTTTAGATAAATATACGGCTAATAACGGTGGGGTTGCCCGAGCTTTAGCATATAGGGATTATTACTGTGCTAATAGTTACTTACTGCGCGCCATTATTAGTGACAGAGACTATGTGGAGTATGTACACGATCACAAAAGTATTTCAGAAAGAAAAAACAAAATCTTCCCTCATTGATTATTATTGGTGGTAAATATGAATGTGTTTACGAAAGCTAAACCGGAAGCGGCTAATCGCTACCACAGGAATCTTACAATTGGAGCAGATTTTAAACTTGATTCCACCCGCCTATTTGCTTTGCCTACGAGAAAAGAAAATAAGTTGCGCGTGTCTTTACTTGAATCTAGCTGGATGATGCAAAATATTACACTACGCGATATTAACGCCCCGTCAGGTAACGCCATAAATATTGGTGCTAGCGAGTTGCATACTGGCAGGGTAGAAGGTGGACGGTTCCGTAAGAAAATGGCAATCAACGGAACTGAGTTCTGGCTTTCTGAAACGGATAGCAATGCCCGAATCAGTTATGCAGAAATGACTGATATTTATAGTCTCGGTCAGAGCGGTGGTTTTGAAGATGCAATGAATGCTTTCTTTAGTCAGGCTTATGCGCTGGATATGTTACGTATTGGTTTTAATGGTGCTTCAATTGCTGATAACACTGACCCCGAAACCAATAAGAAAGGTGAGGATGTCAATATTGGTTGGCATGCGTTGGCAAAGGATTTTCAGGGAGGCAAGCAGGTCATCTCTGAGCCTGTTAGCCTGGGTGAGTCCGGTACTTGGAAAAACATTGACCAGCTTGCCAACCACCTGATCACAAATATTATCGCCGAACCGTTCAGGGAAGATTCTCGCCTGGTCGTTTTGGTCGGGGCCGAGCTAGCTGCGCAGCAACGTCTGAAGTTGTTCAATGTGGCGGATCGGCCAGCTGATATTAACGCTGCACAAATGGCTACCAGTTCAGTCGCCGGTCGTTTTGCCTTTATTCCACCATTTATGCCAGGTAAGCGTCTTGCCGTTACTACGCTTAATAACCTTCATATTTATACACAGGCTGATACGCGTTTTTATCGTGCTGAATTTGATGAGGTCAACTGCGAATACACACATTCCTATCTGCGTTACGAAGGCTATGCACTGGGCGATACGGGGCTTTATGCCGCTGTGGACGAAAGTGTAGTGACCCTAGTTGACTGATTACGCTCATATATAAACCCGCTACTGTTTCGCGGGTTTTGAGCGGCCGGGTAGAAACCAGTAACGCAAAGCGAACGTGAAGGAAAACCGTGTATGCCAGGCCTATATTTTGTGATCCGCTTTTATCTTTCAGTAATAAATATCTTGCTTCGCTCAAATGACGCGAGCTATAGTTTTAAAGCAGCCGCAAAATCGGTTGCCGGGCGTGGAAACCCGTGTAATCTGAAGGCGACACCAGACGCGCCTTGCGTCTTTTTTTGTGTCTATGTCTTTGCACATCTGTTACTTGCGCAATGGTTTCTTAGCCGTTGTAGCTCTCGCGTAATGGTGGCTCAGGCGGGGCTGACTTCGGTCAGGCCGGTATCCTTCAGAGCCGGTATTTCCACCCCCGTCTGGGCTACCACCAGTGAGCGTGGAAACTCCGGTGGTAGCGTTACCCGCTATCTGAAGGATGTCGCCATAATGACAACTATCCCTGCTTTTTCTTATCCTCAATATTCATTCCTGTTTCTTGCTATTCGCCGTGCTGATTGTCTGGCACAGCCTTGCCGTGTCCGAGTTACTGCATCCGATGAACGTTCTGCCCGCATTCTGCTGGCTTCCGAATTTGTACTTTCCTTTGCCGGGCGATTGCCTGTAAACGCGAATGGGGAGGCTAATGCATGAATACGGATCTGATGAAAAACGCTCCTATGACGCTCAGTGAAGAAGGTGAAAACACTTTGCTGCGTGTATCTCTGGCTACTACGTTCGTCTCTGAATTGCTCTCTGGCTCCAGCTATGACGGGAACAGGAGTATTTCAGGTGAAGGGGCAGCAGCACTTCTTGCCTGTCTCGCTAATCAGATGGATAACGTGATCAAACAAAGCAACAGAATGTGTGATGAGGTGCGCCATGATAAGCACTAAAACTCTTCATTCTCTGCCGTTTCGTACTGCTCTATTAAGACGCTACATCGCTGAAGCATTTCTTGAACTCATGATAAAGGTCAATGGGGAACCGGCGTATGTCGAAGACGGTGAGCGTATCCCGCTGACACCTGATCGTGTGGCCATCAATATTATCTATCACATTGAATCCCCTTTGATTGATTCATTTGGCATTGACGAGGGCAGTTACTTCGCGGCTAAAGCGCTGGAAAAAATGCTAATACCGGGATTTATGGGCGAAAGCATCCGCCTTTCTATAACCGGTGTGACTGAGATGCGCGAAGTTTATCGGGATATTATTTTTGGTGCGCCAGATGGTCAGTTGCCCGAAGGGATGGAACTCATGCAAGCAGTAGGCGGGGAGGATTTATTGTGATTTTAAAACCAGTATCGGCCATTTCTGAAGCGGCACGAGGACGCTGGCCGCAAATTCTTCCCGCGCTGGGTATCACTGTTCCGGCTGGGCGACATCATGGTGCATGCCCGGCCTGTGGCGGCAAAGATCGTTTTCGTCTTGATGATAAAGAGGGGCGAGGAACATGGTTCTGTAATCAGTGCGGCAATGGTGACGGGCTTGATTTGGTTTGTCTGGTGTCCGGCAAAAGCATTAAACAGGCTTCTTCACTAGTGGCCGGAGCGCTTTCTTTGCCCGATGTGGCGTCAGTTGCGCCCCAGCCCGCCAGGAAAGAAGCCCCTCGAGCCGATAAAGGCGCACAGCATTATACCAGGCTGCGTGAAAAATGTAGTACCGGTGAGAGTGACTATCTCAGCGGGCGCGGCTTTCATGGCCATATTCTTCCGTTGTTGAAGCAGACCTTTGACGTGGCTGGTATGGCATTCCCACAAGGATCGATACTGCTTCCGCTCACAGATGTTGCCGGGAACATCACAGGCGGCCAACTTATCAGCCCGCAAGGGGATAAAAGTCTTTTGCCTGGAAGCCAGCTGTCAGGTGCATTTATTCATATAGCGGGTAGTGAACAACAGGCTGCGGAGCAGGTTGTTATCACTGAAGGCTATGCGACTGGTCTGACAGTGGCGGGAGTGACGGAAAGTCTGGTCGTTGCCGCTGTTGCTGCCACCAATCTGGTAAAGGTGGCGCAGCAGTTGCGCCAGCGTTGGCCGGATGCGCGAATCATCATAGCAGGTGACAACGATCTGACGGACGGTAAAGAAAACACCGGCAGACTTTGGGCTGAAAAAGCGGCGAAAGCAGTAGACGGCTGGGTAACTCTGCCGCCAACAAGGCATAAAGCAGATTGGGATGATTACCGTCAGGAGCATGGCCAGGAGCGAACCCGCGAAGCTTTCACCGAAGAAATGACCCTCCACGGTAAGGGGCGTACCCGCTTACCGCAGGGTTTCCGATTGACCCAGGAATATTTGTGGTACGACAAACTGGTGAATAAATCGGATGGTGATACCGAGATCCGCAATATCAAGATTTGCAGCCCGTTACGTGTGACGGCTATCACTTGCGATGCAGATGGCAGTAATTATGGCCGCTTACTGGAATGGGAAGATACCTACGGCAACAGTCGTAAATGGGCGATGCCAATGGAAATGCTGGGCGGCAGTGGTGAAGAGTTGCGCCGGGTGTTACTGGTAAATGGTTTGTCCTATATCAATATCAATGGGCTGGCTCGTGCGCACCTGATGGAATACATCTCTTTGTGTAAGCCTGAAAGAAAAGTTACCTGTGTGAATAAAACCGGCTGGCATGGCGGGGTATACGTTTTACAGGATGAAGTGATTGGTAAGGGTGCGGAGTCGGTGATCCTGCAAACTTCCAGCGTGCAAGGTCGTGATTTTCGCGTAATGGGTACAAGTGAGGAATGGCGGCAACATGTTAGCCGTTATTGTGTCGGAAATGCCCGCGTGGCGTTTGCGGTCAGTCTGGCTTTCGCTGCGCCATTACTGCGCATCGTAGGCGTTAGTGGCGGTGGCTATCACCTTAAGGGCGAATCCACAGACGGTAAAACCACCACTATGAAAGTATCGGCTTCAGTTTGTGGCGGAACCGATTTCTGGCATACCTGGCGAGCAACTGGCAACGCGCTGGAAGGAACGGCAAGCCGCCGCAACGATGCCACGTTAATGCTGGATGAGATCCGGGAAGTGGATGGACGCGAGGCCGGGAATATCGCTTACATGCTGGCTAATGGCCAGGGCAAGGCAAGGGCGCGTACCGATGGTTCAGTGCGTGAAACAAACCGCTGGAACCTGTTATTTCTATCTACTGGTGAGCTGTCTCTGGTTGAGCATGCCGCGAATGCCGGAGAACGAACCTATGCCGGTGTGGAAGTCAGGATGATTCAGATCCCCAGTGACTCAGGCAAATACGGCGTGTTTGAAGAATTGCATGGTTTCAGCGGCGGTAAAACATTATCTGAACATCTTGAACAGGCGGTAACGCAATATCATGGTGCGCCGTTCCGTGACTGGTTGCATCACCTTACGCAGGACTTAATCGGTATCACTGGTGAAGCAAAAGTCATGCTGAAGGATTTCACCCGCCGAATGACCCCCGCAGATGCTGGAAATCAGGTAGGACGTGCAGTAACTCGCTTTGCTCTGGTTGCTATGGCGGGTGAACTGGCTACCCGCGCCGGTATCACCGGCTGGCAGCCGGGAGAAGCCTATCGGGCAGCAGAAAGCTGCCTGGCATCATGGATGGCAGATCGTGGCCATTCTGCCAATCAGGAAGACAGTGCTGCAATGGAACAGGTTCGTGATTTTATGACCCGTAACCAGTTCAGCCGCTTTGCTGACTGGCATGACGACAAGAACCGCCCTGTAGCCATGATGGGCTTTCGAAAGGTGGATAAGGGAACAAACAATACTGAGACGGTGACAACCTTCTATGTGCTGCCTTCTGGATGGAAAGAAATCTGTAAAGGTTTTGATGCCCGTAAAGTTGCCAGACTATGTGTTAGTGCGGGCTGGCTGGAACCGGGGAAGGATGGACGAACCCAAATAAGCCTCCGCCTGCCAGAAATAGGCCTCAAACGGGTCTATCAGTTCAATACCAATGTTCTGGGTGAGTCAGATGAAGATTAACTTCGCGTGAGTCTTATTTTTCTGAGGTAACACAGGTAACAGAGGTAACAATCATAAGTCATGCAGGTTGTAGCTGTTACCAGTCAGAAATATTAACTGGTAACACTGGTAACAAGAATCATGGCGTTACCAGTTGTTACCTTAGAAAAAATCGCAGTGGTAACATTTTTTCTCTTTATAAATCATTGATGTTGCCAGTGTTACCGCTGTTACCTTACCTGAATAAGAGAGATAAAGTTAAAGTAGCCGTCCGTTAAGGCTTTATTCCTGGCGGGCGGTTCTGTCCATTAAAGAGGAGCCAGCAATATGCGAGTTATGCGTATATATTGCCCGGAGTGCGACGAAGTTGCCGTTATCAAGAAAACTAATCGTAAGCATGCACATATTTCAGACGTTTACTGCGCATGCAGCAATGTGGAATGTGGGCATACATTTGTGATGAATATGACGTTTTCACACACGTTAAGCCCCAGCGCAATATCGCACGGTCATTTGATAAAAGGGTTAATAGGCAGTATCGCAGATGATAAGCGTCAGGAAATGATTGATATGCTTCGAATGGTGCAGAATGATGATAGCAAGACACTAATAAACGAAAAACCAGCAGGTCAACCCTCTCCATCCCGTTACAGGCGTGGCGGGTAAAGATGAAAGATTATTTGTAAAGCATAAAATAAATGATAATCATTAGAAGGGGTAATTATGTTTATTAATCGCCAGATAATAAAAATTGATATTTATAAAGATCGCAAAGTCATAGAACTTCATGGAGTGTTAATTGACGATGCGCTTAAAATTATTAAATTAGTTGAAGGTGTTGAAATCAGTAAATTCTATGCCTCTCCGGTTTCCGAAAAGAACAAATGCAACTCATAGATTAAATATTATAGATGGAGCCATCTTTAATATAGAAGGTGGCTTCAATATTTATCGCTTCTCCCCCTTAATGTATACATGGTTTTTTTTGCTTTCTTGTAGTATTACGCGAGTAAGGTTCAGCCATGGTTATTTAGCTGCTTCCTTATGCAATAAATTGCAATTCTCAAATTCGTAAAGATTGCCCTGCAACGTGTGCCAGGTCTGAGGTTGGCCATATTTTAAGAACTGAAGTGTGCATCTTAATTTTGAATGCCCATAGTGACGTAAAGCTAACAAATCTCTTTATAAACATACTGATATGAAATTTACTTGACTCGAGTCTTAGAGTTGCTTTTGCAAAACATTGCAATTGGTTGCACATTGCGCAAAACCAGTCGTTCCTCTGAACCCCGCGCACCCTGTGGCTGACGGGGAGATTTGCATACCTGTTCTTTTGCAAAAAAATCAGGATCTAAATAGTGCAGGCGGGTGCGGTGTAGCGCCGTTTACGTGGCGTTTGTGATTACGTCGGTGGTTTTTAGTTGTGTGGGAATCGCAGAAGTTTAATGGGGCAAGTCTCCACGAAAGGAAACGTTAAGATTGAAACGATGCTCAGAAAACTATATTGAATTAGCGTATGTTTCAAAAACCTTGTGAATTAGGCTAAAGCGTGAGGTTGTGCTGCCTATTCAGGCATGACACGACTTTCGTAAGTACAGGCTGATTGAACTGAGCACCTGAGCCTATCCATCGGAAAAGCGCTAGGACATGGTAGATATGCTCTGCAGGGCGTACCGTGACCACAAAAAGTTGCAACAAATCGATAATCCGGTAGTTAAGGTACATTTAGTTCAAAACCTGCGTGATGGTTGAAGGTACAATTTCAACTTAATTTGAATGTGCATTTTTCAGTAACTGTCTATGAAATCCTATCTTTAAGTGATTGTTCGGTAAGGGATTCCAGAGCAATCACCATCTGTATTTTTCCTTTCATCAATTAACTCGAAGCCACGTAAAGTATATTTATTTAATATTAATCAATTGGTTACATAGACTCTAAGAACAATTTCTGCTCTTTAAAAATGAAAAATACTGAAAGCAATTTCAATGTTTTCAGTTTCACACTATCCCTAGAACCACTAGTCGTGGCGGTGGTTGGCTTTAGTGTTTGTAAAAAATAAAACTGAAAAATTTTTATGATCCCAACCCCCCCAACCCCCCCAACCCCGTAACCGGGTGCACTGTAGTGCGATTTTAGTAACGCCAAAAAAATTTCTGTGTTTTCAGTTTATTGGACGCTACATTAGATGACAGCATTAGCACGCACAGCAAAGGAGATAAAAATGCTGCTTAGTTCACTCCGGGTATTTAACTATAAAAGCTGTAGAGATATTTTTGTAGAATTTAATGACGTTAAAGCCAATGTTTTAATTGGTGAAAATGATTGTGGAAAAACATCTACTCTCAGCAGTATTAGATTTTTATTAGATTCCTCTGCTTCTGTAAACTTACCAAATCAAAAGTCGGAGAAAAGTGATCTTTCCCATAGCCCATTGAATGTTTCATATATTAATGATGAACTGACTCAGTTAGAATTACCCCCTTTTCTTGAAGGGGAGGATAAGGAGTATATTGTTTTTGCGGCTAGGTTTAAGGTTGAGGGAATTGATATAGATAATGAACGAGAGTCCTCAGTTCATCTTAAATGGATTTTGGAGTCAACTGGGGTTGGGAATGATTTTTGGAAAGTTAGAGTTTTTGATGCTCAATCTGGTGATTCAGATGTTTATTACTCAGGTTTATATCTTAGCAGTGATGTGAATAATGAATTGTTTAATTTAAATCAGACCCAAACCAATGCGGCATTGCGAGAAAAAAATCCTGATGGTAATAATTTGGTTAACGATAACGGGCAAGGTCAACACTCAATATATGAAAAAATTAGGTCTATTCTTCAATCTGGTCCTACCGTGAATGCCACAGTTAAATTTAAGGATGATGCAAAGAAATCCAAATGGAAAGCAGATCTTAAATTTTTTCCAGAATATCAATATTTGAGTTGGGCTGAGTCTTTAGAGTCTATAAACAAAGTTGCGGCAACTATTTTAGATGAGGCCCTTGGCGCTGAGATAAGTCGTGCGGAAAGAGTTTCAAGGCTCCTGAAAGAAAAAGCCCAGCGGAAAATTGATTCGCAATTGAATAGTGTTGGTATTCAAAATGAAGTTCCTAGCATCACGGGTATTAGTGCAAAGGTTTCATTTGAACTTCAAAGAAAGATAACAGATCTTTTTGTGCAAAAGGTCGGGGCGCAAGATGATGTTCACATTGATAATCAAGGTGAAGGCATTAAGCGTCAAATATGGTTTGCTTTATTAAAGCTTCAAGCAAACATTGCTGAGATGAATGCCAGTAACAAAAGATACTTCTGGTGTTTTGATGAACCCGAAACACATTTGCATCCCAAAGCGCAACGAGATTTTTTCTCCGCTATACAATCATTATCTCGTCAGAACTTTCAAATATTAGTAAGTACACATAGTACAATATTTGTAGATTCGAGCAAGGTTGAGGATATTAAAACGTTCAAAATAGATAACCACTATACTAACGTTGGTACAGTCGCAAATGTTGAAGATATATATACAACGTTAGGTCTAAAAAATAGTGATTTTTTATTTTATAATAAATTCTTGATTGTGGAGGGGCATACAGAGGAAACATTAATTCCTACCCTTTATTATTTATATAAAGGTAGGACATTAAAAGAAGATAATGTACAGCTAATTAATTTAAAGGGATGCACCAATGCAGTGGTTGCTAGCGATGTATTAGAGCAATTAATTAATGGTTTCTCTAAGATGGATGATCTTGCAGTATATATATTTGATTCTGATACCAGAAAGGTTCCAAGTCCTACGGTTTTTTTAGTCGGGAAGCAAGATTTAGAAGATTGCTTACCTATTCATATTTGGCCTGAAATAGTGAGAAACGTTTTCAATGGTTTAATATCTATTACGGAACTTGAAATTCAAGGGATAATAGATGCTATCCCTAACGCTGGACCGGGTGTAGATTGCCAAGAGAGCCAAAAGTTTGCTTCACGATTAAGGGCGGCGTTAAGAACAAAGTTAGCTGCTATAGAACGAGTAGATGACATTACCTTATGGCCTAACAAGAGTCATGAATGGGGTTCTGTTATTTCCAATGAAATAAATGTAGAGCATATACCATTATGTATTACTAATGCTTTTAATGCTTTGACCTAAGAATAACAGGACAATTCATTGCCCTGTTATTCTTAATGAATACCATTCAAGCATTTTTTTTCTACCTTCTAAATATTGCGCATGATTGTAAGTACCTCTTATAGAGTTCTTATCAACATGCGCTAGTTGTATTTCAATCCATGCACTGTCAAAGCCATGCTCATGCAAAATAGTGCTCATTGTATGCCTGAACCCATGGCCTGTTAGACGCCCATGATAGCCAAGCATTTTGATCACTTTATTTATACTGGCTTCACTCATTGGTTTTCTTACGTCATTTCTGCCCGGAAAAACCAAGTTATATTTTCCAGTAATCACACTCAGTTTTTTCAGAATAGTGATTGCCTGAGTTGAAAGCGGCACCAAATGAGAACGGCGCTTTTTCATACGTTCTTTTGGAATTTCCCATAGAGAATTTTCAAGATCAAACTCAGCCCATTCCGCAGCGCGTAATTCGATAGTTCTAACGCCGGTCAACATGAGCAGTTGCGTGGCGTACTTTGTCACTAAACTACCCTGATAATTTTCCAGAGCTTGGACAAAAGCCGGTAGTTCGCTTTCTGCCAGGAACGGGAAATGATTTGTTTGAGGCTTATTAAGTGCGATAGCCAAGTCTGGGGCAAAGTTATACTTAGCGCGTCCAGTGGCTACGGCGTATCTAAACACTTCACCACAGCGACGACGAACTTTACTAGTTTGCTCAAGTGCACCACGTTTCTCTATCTTCTGAAGCACAGTCAGCAGTTCTAGCGGTTCAATTTGTTCAATGGGACGTTGGCCGATAAAAGGGAAAATATCTTTCTCTAAGCAGTTCAATACTTCTTGAGCATAACCATCTGACCAGGTCGTTGTTTTAGATAAATGCCACTCACGGGCAACTGCTTCAAAGTTATTGTCATGAGCGAAGCGTAACGCGATTTTGTCAGCTTTCCGTGCTTCGCTCGGGTTGATCCCTTTGGCCAGCATCGAACGGGCATCATCACGCTTTTTTCTGGCTTCTGCTAACGACACTTCACCATAGATGCCAAATGAGATCATCTTAGGTTTACCTGCGAAGCGATAACGGAAACGCCATCCTTTCCCACCAGTTGTATCAATGAGCAGTGATAAGCCCGCGCCATCATTAAGCGTGTAGGGTTTGTCTTGTGGTTTAGCGCGTTTGATTTGAAGGTCTGATAGCAGCATATGTATAGAAAAAAGATCGAACCAAGTTACACACAATCTTATACGCAACAGTGTATAGATTCCATTAGAATGTCTTGGACTGCTTGAGAAGGTGTGATGATGTAATACGATTGATATTATTGAATTTTTAGACGTTGTTGAACTGTTCTGGAAGGATAAATGGTGTCCCCTGCAGGAATCGAACCTGCAACTAGCCCTTAGGAGGGGCTTGTTATATCCATTTAACTAAGAGGACCTAATGCCCGTCATACTTCAAATTGTGAGTGTGTTGGCTGCATTCACAAATTCCAGTCACTTACTCAAGTAAGCTCCTGGAGATTTGTTCTTTTGCCGCCTAACCACAATTCGAACTATTTAGGGCATTGCGCGGCACAGTATACCCGCTTTTAGGTCTGAGTTAAGGGGCAGGTCTGCTGATCGCCTGAAACGTAACCATTTTTATGTGCGTCGCGCCTGCTTTTTGTCTTCGCCACCTTCTTTGCCGTCTTCCACTTCCTGTTTGCGCTTTGCTTTAGCCTTCGCCTCGGCTTTCTTCTTGTTGCTCATATCGTTACGGATTTGCGCGTGGCTAATCAGTGCGAAGATAAAAGTTCCGCCGCAAATATTCCCGGCAAGGGTTGGCAGGGCGAAAGGCCAGAAGAATTCGCTCCAGTGGATGGTGCCGTTAAAGACCAGGTACAGAATTTCCACTGAGCCAACCACGATATGGGTTAAATCCCCGAGCGCGACCAGCCAGGTCATGATGATAATCACCACGATTTTAGCTGCACCCGCTGACGGGAACATCCACACCATGGTGGCGATTATCCAGCCGGAAATAATCGCGTTGGCGAACATCTCACCCGGCGTGTTATGCATCACGTCCATACCGATAGAAACGAAAGCGTCCCGGGTTTCCTCGTCAAATATTGGCATATATTCAAACGCATAAGCAGCAAGCCCGGTGCCGATAATATTGCCGAGTAAAACCATACCCCACAGCCGCATTAATAACAGGAAGTTGCTGCCGGTCGGTTTATGCATCACGGGCAATACGGCGGTGACGGTATTTTCAGTAAACAGTTGCTGGCGCGCCATAATCACGATGATAAAGCCGAAGGTGTAGCCGAGGTTTTCGAGTAAGAAACTGCCCGGCACGCCTTCCAGATTGACGTGAAATATCCCCTTTGCCAGCAGCGATGCGCCCATAGATAACCCGGCGGCGACGGCTGACCAAAACAGCGCCATCGCATCGCGTTCCAGCTCTTTTTCACCGTCCTGGCGAATGTGTTCGTGGATAGCCATGGCCCGCGATGGCAACTGTTCCTCATCGACCTCTATCTTTTCCCCGTGATCTTTTTCGTCACTTTCGACCTCAATTTCATCGGTGGATTTATCAATTTTCTCTTCTTTAACTTCACCCATTTTTAAGGTCACTCACCAGTTAGCGATACTTCTAAGCGTAGCGGTTTTTGGCTCGTTTCCCCGAGATACAGACTAATTCGACTTAATTTTGATCTCGTGTCCGATGATTACCTCTTTTGGAGTACCGCAGCGGCGCGAGCCCAACTGGAGCAAAGCCTATGATGTGTTATGATTTTGCATCCCGAGACAAGGAGTGGCTCCTCAAAATGCTTGATGCGATTAACCTGACCTGTGTACGCGACGACCGCACGTTATTTAGCGAGCTGTCGTTCAGCGTTTTGCCGGGTGAAATGGTGCAAATCGCCGGCAAAAATGGCGCTGGGAAAACGTCGCTGCTAAGAATTTTGGCAGGGCTTGCGCAAGCAGAAGAGGGCGAAGTTAAATGGCAGGGCGAAGCGTTATCCCGCATTCGTTATCAATATCATCAGGATCTGCTGTGGCTTGGGCATCAGCCTGGAATTAAAACGGTTCTAACCGCATTCGAAAATCTGAGTTTTTATCACGCGCAAAGTGCGGAATCACTACGTTGGCAAGCGCTTACTGAAGTGGGTTTGCTGGGCTTTGAAGATGTGCCGGTCAATCAACTGTCCGCCGGGCAACAACGACGTGTGGCCCTCGCACGTTTGTGGTTAAGCCCGCATAAAATCTGGATTCTGGATGAGCCATTTACCGCCATAGATGTGACGGGCGTTGCAAAACTCACACGAAAGCTTGAACACCATGCCGAAAATGGCGGAATGGTGATCCTCACTACCCATCAGCCGCTGGCAGCCAATAATGTTCGTCAAATTCATTTGCAGGAGAAACTGGCATGATGAGCCGAATTTTTCTGCATGAGCTGCGCGTGGTGTTCCGCAAAGGGGCAGAAATCGCCAATCCTTTATGGTTTTTTCTTATCGTTATCACGCTGTTTCCACTGGGAATTGGCCCGGAGCCGCAGTTACTGGCGCGTATTGCACCGGGTGTGATTTGGGTGGCGGCGCTATTAGCGTCGTTACTGGCGATGGACAGACTGTTTCGTGATGACTTTCAGGATGGCTCCCTTGAGCAACTGATGCTGTTGCCCATTCCTTTGCCGATGGTGGTGTTAGCGAAAGTGACCGCTCACTGGGTGGTGACAGGTTTACCCCTGCTAATTCTTTCGCCGCTCGCCGCTTTGCTGTTAGGAATGGATTTTTACGGCTGGCAGGTGATGGCGCTCACGCTGCTTATTGGGACGCCGACGTTGAGTTTTCTGGGTGCTCCGGGCGTAGGGCTAACGGTGGGTTTACGGCGTAGCGGCGTGCTGCTGAGTTTACTGGTCTTGCCGTTGACTATCCCGCTGCTGATTTTTGCCACCGCTGCGATGGACGCCGCATCAATGCATCTTCCGGTGGATGGTTATATGGCGATTCTTGGCGCGTTGCTTGCGGGCAGCGCGACGCTAAGCCCGTTCGCTACGGCGGCGGCGCTACGAGTGAGTATTCAATAATTAAAAAATGTCGGATGGCGCGTTGCTTATCCGACCTACAAATTCAAACCCGATTTGGTTGATATTTTGTGAGCAACGATTATGTGGAAATGGTTACATCAGCTCGCTAAACCCGAGCGACTTTACTTGCTATGCGGGCGTTTGGTTCCGTGGTTTGCCATCATCAGCACGATACTTCTGATGGTCGGTTGCGTCTGGGGTTTCGGTTTTGCTCCTGCCGATTATCAACAAGGTCAGAGCTACCGCATCATGTATCTTCATGTCCCGGCGGCTATCTGGTCGATGGGCATTTACGGCTCGATGGCGGTGGCGGCGTTTATTGGCCTGGTGTGGCAAATGAAAATGTCTGACCTCGCCGTGGCGGCGATGGCACCCGTTGGGGCGGTGTTCACCTTTATTGCGTTGGTGACGGGTTCCGCATGGGGTAAACCGATGTGGGGAACCTGGTGGGTGTGGGATGCCCGCCTGACTTCTGAGCTGGTGCTGCTGTTCCTTTATATCGGCGTGATTGCGCTCTATAACGCTTTTGACGACCGCCGTCTGGCCGGGCGTGCGGCGGGTATTCTGGTGCTGGTGGGCGTGGTGAACTTGCCGATTATCCATTTCTCCGTTGAGTGGTGGAATACGCTGCATCAGGGTTCAACCAATATGCAGCAAAGTATTGACCCTGCTATGCGCACGCCGTTGCGCTTCACCATTTTTGGTTTCCTCATGCTGTTCATCACGCTGACACTAATGCGTTTACGCAATCTCATTTTGCTTCAGGAACAACGCCGCCCGTGGGTAATGGAACTGGCGAATAAAGGGAGAAACGCATGACGAGCGCATTTTTAAACTGGGTTGATTTTTTCGCCATGGGCGGTTATGCGTTTTACGTCTGGCTCGCCGTCGCGTTGACCGTCATCCCATTATTCTTGTTGGTGGTGCATAGCCGCATGCAGCGCCGCATGATTTTAAATTCTGTCTCGCGCCAACATGCACGGGAAAAACGGATTCAGGCGGCACGACAAGCAGAGGGAACTGAATGAATACTCGTCGCAAACATCGACTTTACCTGGCGCTTTCGGTGCTGGTGGGGTTGGGGCTGACTATCACGCTGGTGCTGTATGCATTACGCAGCAATATCGACCTTTTCTATACGCCGAGCGAAATTCTGTACGGCAAAGGGGAAAGCCATCAATTGCCCGAAGTGGGGCAGCGTTTACGCGTTGGCGGCATGGTTCAACCAGGCAGTGTGAAACGTGATAACCAGACGCTAAAAGTGACGTTTAAACTTTACGATGCCAGCGGTGTGGTGGATGTCAGCTACGTCGGGATTTTGCCGGACCTGTTCCGCGAGGGGCAGGGCGTGGTCGCTCAAGGCGTATTCGAAGCCGGGAACCGTATTGAAGCGAAAGAAGTGCTGGCGAAACATGATGAGAATTACACGCCGCCAGAAGTGAAAGAAGCGATGGATAAAAATCACCAACGTGCGCCACAGGCTTACAAGGATAACGCCTCATGATGCCTGAAATCGGCAGTTTTTTGCTTTGTCTGGCGCTAGGCTGGTCATTGTTACTGAGTGTTTACCCGCTGTGGGGCGTGGCGCGCAATGATTCGCGTTTAATGGCCTCATCACGCCCATTAGCCTGGACGTTGTTTATCACGCTGTGCGCAAGTTTCCTGGTGCTGGTGAATGCGTTTGTGGTGAACGATTTTACGGTGCTGTACGTCGCGAATAACTCCAATAGCGAGTTGCCAGTGTGGTATCGCGTCGCCGCGACCTGGGGCGCGCACGAAGGCTCGTTGCTGCTGTGGGTGTTGCTGCTCAGTGCCTGGACGTTTGCCGTGGCGCTGTTTAGTCGCAGCATGCCGCAAGATGCGGTGGCACGCGTGCTGGCGGTGATGGGGATGATTAATTTCGGCTTCCTGCTGTTTATCATTTTTACCTCGAATCCTTTCACCCGCACATTGCCTGACTTCCCGATTGAAGGGCGTGACCTGAACCCGCTGTTGCAGGATATCGGGCTGATTTTTCACCCGCCGTTGTTGTATATGGGTTACGTCGGCTTCTCCGTGGCGTTTGCGTTTTCTATTGCCGCATTAATGGCTGGAAAACTCGATTCTGCCTGGGCGCGCTGGACGCGTCCGTGGACGTTAGCCGCCTGGTCATTTTTAACCATCGGCATTGTTTTAGGTTCGGCCTGGGCTTATTACGAGCTGGGTTGGGGCGGCTGGTGGTTCTGGGACCCGGTAGAAAACGCCTCGTTTATGCCGTGGCTTGCGGGCACGGCGTTAATCCACTCGCTTTCGGTGACAGAAAAGCGCGGTAGCTTTAAAGCCTGGACAGTGTTGTTGGCGATTACGGCATTCTCGCTTTGCCTGCTGGGCACTTTCCTGGTGCGTTCTGGCGTGCTGGTTTCGGTGCATTCGTTTGCCTCAGACCCTGCTCGCGGCATGTTTATCCTCGCCTTCCTGGTGATTGTGATTGGCGGTTCGCTGCTGCTGTATGCGGTGAAGGGCAGCAAAGTGCGATCGCGCGTTGGGAATAGTTTGTGGTCGCGGGAATCATTTTTGCTCGGCAACAACGTGTTATTGATTGCCGCGATGCTGGTGGTGTTACTCGGGACGTTACTGCCGCTGGTGCACAAACAGCTTGGGCTGGGCAGTATTTCCATCGGCGAACCGTTCTTCAACACCATGTTTACGGCACTCATGGCGCCGTTCGCGCTGTTGCTGGGCATTGGCCCGCTGGTGCGCTGGCGTCGCGACGAACCGCAAAAATTAGTGAAAAGGCTGGCGATTGCCGTGACCATTACGGTTGCGTTTTCGTTGGTGCTGCCGTGGCTGATGCAAGACCGCGTTGAAGCCATGACGGTGGTCGGTTTATTGATGGCGATTTGGGTGTTTGTGCTGGCCTTAACCGAAGTCTATGAGCGCGCCGCGCATCGCCACGGCTTGCTGAAAGGCTTATGGAAATTACCACGCAGCCACTGGGGCATGGTGTTTGGGCATCTGGGGCTGGCGGTGACTGTCGTCGGTATCGCGTTTAGTCAGAACTACAGCATTGAACGCGATGTGCGCATGAAAGCAGGCGATAGCATCGACATCCATCAGTACCACTTTGTGTTCCGCGATGTGCATGAGCTGACTGGTCCGAATTACCGCGGCGGTGTGGGGATTATCGACGTCACGCGTAATGGCAAACCCGAAGCCACGTTGCATGCGGAAAAGCGTTTCTACAACAGTAACCGCGCCATGATGACCGAAGCGGCGATCGATGGCGGCGTAACGCGTGACCTGTATGCCGCACTCGGCGAAGAGCTGGACGATGGAAGCTGGGCGGTTCGCCTGTATTACAAACCGTTCGTGCGCTGGATTTGGATGGGCGGAGTTTTGATGACCATTGGCGGGTTGTTCTGCTTGTTTGACCCGCGTTACCGCCAGCGTAAAAACGTGCCGGAGGCTGCATGAATCGCAAAGTATTATTTATCCCGCTCGTTCTGTTTTTACTGCTGGCCGCAATGCTGCTTTGGCAACTGGCGCGAAACGCGCAGGGCGATGATCCCACTAATCTGGAATCGGCATTAGTCGGGAAGCCCGTTCCGGTGTTTCGTCTTGAGTCGCTGGAAAACCCTGGCAAGGTTTACGACCAGGCGGTGCTCACTGACGGCAAACCTTTGCTCCTCAACGTGTGGGCGACCTGGTGCCCAACCTGCCGCGCTGAACATCAGTTTCTTAATGGGCTGAAGGCGCAGGGAATTCGTGTCGTGGGGATGAATTACAAAGACGAACGCAGCAAAGCGATCACCTGGCTCAATGAACTTGGCAACCCTTACGCGCTGAGTCTGTTTGACGGCAACGGCATGTTAGGGCTGGATTTAGGCGTTTATGGCGCACCGGAAACGTTCCTTATCGACGGCAAAGGGATCATTCGTTATCGCCACGCGGGCGATCTCAACGATCGCGTCTGGCAGCAGGAGCTGAAACCGCTGTGGGACAAATACAATAAGGAGGCCGGGGCATGAAACGCGGATGGCTACTGATCGTCGCATTCCTGTTTTCGTCTAATGTCCTGGCGGCAATAGACACTTTCCAGTTTAAAGATGAAGCGCAGGAACAGCAGTTCCGCCAGCTCACCGAGCAATTACGCTGCCCGAAATGCCAGAACAATAGCATTGCGGATTCTAACGCGATGATCGCCTCTGACATGCGTCTGAAAGTCTATGAGTTGATGCAGCAGGGGAAAACGAAGCAGCAAATTATCGACTATATGGTGCAGCGTTACGGTAATTTTGTGACTTATGAACCGCCGTTGACGCCTGCCACCATTATTCTGTGGGTTCTGCCGGTGTTGTTTATTCTCGGCGGCGCGGGCGTGATTGTGGTGCGTAGCCGCAAACGACGCGTTCATTTTAGTGATGAACCGGAAACCGAACAGCACCAGACTGTCACTCGAAAAGCCCATTTCTGGTTTTTTGCTCCGGGAGCGGTTGTTTTGGTTGCCGTGAGTGTAGGCGTTTATCTGAAAACGTCGGACTGGAAGAAGGTGCAGACCTGGCAAAGAGTCACCGAACAAACGCCACAACTTCTGCAGCGCGCCTTAGATCCACAGGCAAAACCGCTAGATATGCCTGAAATGGCCGATCTCGGACTGGGATTACGCACGCGTTTGCAGCAGGAACCTGACAATATTGAGGGCTGGATGATGCTCGGGCGAATTGGTATGGTGCTCAATAATGCAAGTACCGCTACACAAGCCTTTGCACATGCGTTTAAACTGTCGCCCTCTAACAGTAATGTAAAGCTGGGCTATGCTGAAGTATTGACCCGCAGCGGCGACCCACAGGATAACCAACTTGGTGGGGATCTTTTGCGTGAATTGCTTAAGGCGGATCATACAAATGTTCGCGTATTAAGCTTGCTCGCATTTAATGCTTTTGAACAACAGAATTACCGCGAAGCGATTGGTGCATGGCAAATCATGTTGCAAGTCTTACCCGTAAACGACCAGCGTCGGGCTGTGGTGCAAAGAAGCATCGAGCAGGCAAAAGCGGCGTTGGCAGGTAACGACGGCACTAAAGCGGGGAGCGGAGAGCAATAATAACAGGGAGAGAGATATGAATTTCCGCCTGACCGGGCTGGCACTGGCCGCTACCGTATTAGTCGGCTGTGCGAGTTCGGCCGATACACAGCCGCAAGGGCGCTCGGACCCATTAGAAGGGTTCAACCGGACAATGTACGACTTCAACTTCAATGTGTTGGATCCGTATATCGTGCGCCCGGTTGCTGTCGTGTGGCGTGATTATGTGCCGCAACCTGCGCGCAACGGTCTGAGTAACTTTACGAGTAACCTCGAAGAACCTGCGTCAATGGTCAACAATTTCCTGCAAGGCGATCCGTATCAGGGGATGGTGCATTTCACCCGTTTCTTCCTGAACACCTTGTTGGGCATGGGTGGTTTCATCGACGTTGCCGGTATGGCTAATCCGAAATTACAACGCGTTGAACCCAACCGTTTTGGTACCACACTTGGGCATTACGGTGTTGGCTACGGTCCATACGTGCAGTTGCCAGCCTATGGTAGCTTTACGATTCGTGAAGACGGCGGGGAATGGGTAGATGATTTATATGCCCCTCTGTCCTGGCTCACCTGGTGGATGTCGATTGGTAAGTGGACGCTTGAAGGCATTGAAACACGTGCGCAATTGCTGGATTCTGAAGGGTTGCTCAAACAATCTTCAGACCCGTATATTCTGGTTCGTGAAGCCTACTTCCAGCGCCATGATTTCCTGGCTAACGGTGGGAAGCTTTCACCGCAGGAGAATCCGAATGCGGCGTCCATTGAAGATGACCTGAAAGATATCGACTCGCAGTAAATGCGATATGTTCGAGGCATAAAAAAAGGCGAAACCTGAGTTTCGCCTTTTTTGTAACTGTTAACTATTAGAATGCGTAGTTAAAGTTCATGCCGTACAGCCACGCTTTACCTTCAGACTTGAAGGTGTATGGGCCTTCGGTGAATTCAACATGCTGACCGTGCATGTAGGAAACACCAAGATCGACGGAAGCATCATCGCTGAATGCGTAAGTGGTACCCGCACTCAGCCAGAAGCGGTCCTGATCCGGGATGGAGATAGAACGGTTATCCGCAGGAACCGGGCTGTCGTCAAATGCGATACCGGTACGGAAGGTCCAGTTCTTATCCATATAGTAAGAGGTACCGATAGCAATACGGTACGCATCTTTAAAGTTCTCTTCTTTTTTGAACAATGTCTGGCCGTTGTTGCCAGTCGCTTTCAGCTCTTCGAACTGACTCCAGCTGGTGTAGGCAAGACTATAGTGAATCGCCCACTGTGGCGCGACTTTGTTATAACCTGACAGCTCCCACATTTCAGGCAGGTTCAGGGTCAGAGAACCTGGAACGGTTTGCCCGCTGGTGCCCGCCGGTAGGCCGAATGCAGAAAGCATTGGGGTATATGCCGCAGGCAGGTTGCTTCTATAGTCGCCGTCAAAGTCGATTTTGATTTCTGAACGGTAGGTTAAGCCATAACGGTTATCTTTATTGATTTCATAAAGGATACCCGCGTTCCAGCCAAAGCCCCATTCATCGCCTTTCAGGTGCGCGATTTGGGTATCAGCCGGAAGTCCTGCTACTGGGCCAACTAAACTTGGTGGCAACGCGCCAGAACCCGCAATAATCTGGCCCAGGTCACCTGCGTAACGCTCGATTTTTGCTTTCGCATAAACGGCGTCAAACCCAAGACCGAAGCTCCAGTTATTATTTAAACGGTATGCACCGCTCAGGTTCAGGTTCAGAGTCGTCAGGTCGGTTTTGCCGCCCATCGAACCTGCGGTGTAGTTATTGTTGAACTCGGTTGCCAGGCCATAGTTTGAAGTAACAGAAGCACCCCAGCCAAATTGATCGTTAATTGGCGCAAGGAAATGCAGGTTTGGAACCCACGCGGTTGGCGCAATGTTATCTGCGTCAGTGCTGCGGCGTGTTGGAGAAGTACCAGAAATATTAACGTCCGGGTCAATAAAGACCGCACCGCCGGAGAACATTGGGCGGTCAAACATCATAATCGTTGCAGGGTTACGGCTTGCGGAGCCCGCATTGTCTGCGACCGCACCTTCCCCTGAATAAGCTCGGCCTAGGCCTGAGGAAGAGAACTCGTTTAATTGAAAGCCGGCTGAGTACGCCTGCGATGAGACAATTGCCACTGCAACCGCTAGGGCTGACTTTGTAAACAGGTTTTTCTGGCTCATGACCAAAACCTCATAATGGATTTATTTTTATACAAACAATGTTACATACCGTAACAGGAGCGCGAATAGTAGGGGCTGATCTGTTACAGAGAAATCAGACCAGTGGCGAGAGTATAGGTCTGACCAGATGGTATGTTGCAAGTTTGTATCTAAGATTTTTCAAATTTGATCGCCGAAACGAGATCTGCCTGGCAAAATCGGGTTCGGCGTCACTATGCAAAATAGGTGAATCTTGTTTTAGATCATTTTTAAGTGTGATTTGGGTCACTTAGAGATTTTGACAAGATTAACGACTGGAGTCGCTTCAACAGGGAGCGTAAAATAGACAAGATTCGTTGAAAATATTTTGCCTTTTAAATACAGAGGAAATCATAAAATGAGTAAGAACACTGCTGATGAAACCCCGGTTTGCTGCTGTATTGATGTCGGCTCTATCATTGATAACACCGACTGCACAGCCACTTACAGCCGCGTATTTGCCACTAAAGCTGAAGCGGACGAAACCCTGGCAGCACTGAGTGAAAAGGCTCGTGCAGCAGAATCAGAACCTTGCCAGATTGTTCCGCGTTACACCGAAGAAGCTGATGGCATCCGTCTGGATATCGATTTCACTTTCAGCTGCCAGGCTGAAACCATGATCTTCCAGCTCGGCCTGCGTTAAATGTAAAAATGTCGGATGGCGCAAGCTTATCCGACCTACAAGTGCCAACCGTAGGGTGGATAAGCGAAAGCGTCATCCACCTTCTTTCACTTTAATATCCTTCCTTAAAGCGTGTCCCCCCTCCCAATTATTTAGTCCCCCGGTTGGCTGATTGTAACTTTTTGGTTAAAACTGTGATCAGGTCTGACCACTGTTGGTCAATTACATTTTTATTCCCAGAAATATGCAGTTACAGCAACATCGCTGTAGATTCATACACAAAGGGAAGAATAGGGGAGCGTTATGAGTCAGGCACTTCCGTTGGTGACCCGTCAGGGTGACCGCATTGCCATTGTCAGTGGTTTACGCACACCGTTTGCCCGCCAGGCGACGGCATTTCATGGCATTCCCGCAGTTGACCTTGGCACCATGGTGGTCAGCGAGCTGCTCGCTCGCAGCGAAATTCCCCCGGAAGTTATCGAACAGCTCGTTTTCGGCCAGGTGGTGCAGATGCCGGAAGCGCCAAACATTGCCCGCGAAATCGTTCTTGGTGCGGGTTTAAGCGTACATACCGATGCCTATAGCGTGAGTCGCGCCTGTGCGACCAGTTTCCAGGCGGTGGCGAACGTAGCCGAAAGTTTAATGGCCGGGACTATTCGCGCGGGTATCGCGGGTGGCGCGGATTCATCGTCTGTTTTACCGATTGGCGTCAGTAAAAAACTGGGGCGCGTACTGGTCGATGCTAATAAAGCACGCACCCTGGGGCAAAAATTGAAACTCTTTTCCCGCTTACGCCCACGCGACCTGTTACCTGTTCCTCCTGCTGTCGCCGAGTATTCGACCGGTTTGCGAATGGGCGATACTGCTGAACAAATGGCGAAAACCCATGGCATTACGCGTGAACAGCAAGATGCGTTAGCACATCGCTCACACATCAAAGCCGCGATTGCGTGGAAAGAGGGGAAATTGTCGGAGGAGGTCATGACGGCATTTATCCCGCCTTATCGCCAACCGTTCAGCGAAGATAATAACGTGCGTCAGAATTCGTCGGTTGCTGATTACGCGAAGCTGCGTCCGGCGTTTGATCGCCAGCACGGAACCGTCACTGCCGCTAACAGCACGCCGTTAACGGATGGTGCCGCTGCGGTGATTCTGATGACGGAATCCCGCGCCAAAGAACTCGGTTTGAAACCGTTGGGCTACTTACGCAGTTATGCGTTTACGGCGGTAGATGTCTGGCAAGACATGCTGCTAGGCCCGGCCTGGGCGACGCCGCTGGCGCTCGAAAGGGCAGGCATCACTCTCAATGATCTGACGTTGTTTGATATGCATGAAGCCTTTGCCGCGCAAACGCTGGCTAACCTGAAAATGCTCGCCAGCGAACGTTTTGCTCGTGACGTATTGGGCCGCGCTCATGCGACCGGTGAAGTCGATGATGCGAAATTCAACGTGCTGGGCGGTTCGATTGCCTATGGGCACCCGTTCGCGGCAACGGGCGCGCGTATGATCACGCAAACATTGCACGAATTACGTCGCCGTGGCGGTGGATTTGGGTTAGTGACTGCCTGTGCTGCGGGTGGATTAGGCGCCGCTATGGTTCTGGAGGCCGAATAATGGAACAGATTTCCGCTTTCAACTTACACATCCGCCTCGACAATATCGCGGTTGTGACCATTGATGTGCCGGACGAAAAGATGAACACGCTGAAAGCCTCTTTCGGCCCCGAAGTCCATAACATCATCAAACAGGTGCGCGACAATACGGCACTGCAAGGGTTGATATTTATTTCAGGTAAACCTGACAACTTTATTGCTGGCGCTGATATCAACATGATTGCCAACTGCCAGAACGCGCTGGAAGCCCAAACGCTGGCGCATCAGGGGCAACAGATCATGGCAGAAATTGCGGCGCTACCGATTCCGGTTGTGGCGGCTATTCATGGCGCGTGTCTCGGCGGTGGGCTGGAGTTGGCCCTGGCCTGCCATTCACGCATTTGTACCGATGATGAAAAAACCAAACTTGGCTTGCCGGAAGTGCAGCTTGGCTTATTGCCTGGTTCTGGCGGCACCCAGCGTTTACCGCGTTTGATTGGCGTCAGTAATGCGCTGGATATGATTTTGACGGGTAAGCAGTTACGCCCGCGCCAGGCGCTGAAACTGGGCCTGGTCGATGAAGTGGTTCCGCAGTCTATTTTACTGGCCGCCGCGGTTGAACGTGTCGCAAAGGGCCGCCAACCCTCTCGGACATTACCGGTGCGGGAACGCATTCTGGCAGGCCCGCTTGGCCGTTCGCTGCTGTTTAGCATGGTGGAGAAAAAAACCGAGCAAAAAACGCGCGGTAATTATCCAGCCACGAAACGCATTATCGACGTGATAAAAATCGGCCTCGGGCAGGGGAGTTTTAGCGGCTACGAATCAGAAGCGAAAGCGTTTGGCGAGTTAGCGATGACGCCACAATCGGCGGCGTTACGTGGGCTATTCTTTGCCAGCACCGAGCTTAAAAAAGAGCACGGCGCGGATGCGCAGCCGCGTCCAATCAAGGCGGTAGGCGTGCTGGGCGGTGGCTTGATGGGCGGAGGAATTGCGTTTGTCACCGCGACAAAAGGCAAGCTGCCGGTGCGTATTAAAGATATCAATAATGAAGGCATTAACCACGCGCTGAAATACAGCTGGGATTTGCTGGATAAAAAAGTGCGTCGCCGCCATCTGAAAGCTATTGAACGCCAGCGCGAAATGGCGCGTATTTCCGGCGGCACCGATTATCACGGTTTTCGTAATCGTGACATTGTCGTGGAAGCCGTTTTTGAAGATCTCGCGCTCAAGCAGAAAATGGTCGCTGAGATTGAACAAAATGCTGCACCGCATACTATTTTTGCTTCAAACACCTCTTCATTGCCGATTGCCGATATCGCGGCTAACGCCGCGCGCCCCGAGCTGGTGATCGGTCTGCATTACTTCAGCCCAGTGGATAAAATGCCGCTGGTAGAAGTCATTCCTCACGCGGGAACCAGCGCGGAAACGATTTCCACAACAGTTCAGTTGGCGAAGAAACAAGGCAAAACGCCTATTGTAGTAGGCGACAGCGCCGGGTTTTACGTCAACCGCATTCTGGCACCTTACGTTAATGAAGCGATGCGATGCCTGGTGGAAGGTGAGCTGGTCGATAAAATTGATAATGCGCTGATGGCGTTTGGTTTCCCTGTCGGCCCAATCCAACTTTTGGATGAGGTGGGAATTGATGTAGGGACTAAAATTAGCCCTATACTTCAGCAGGCTTACGGGGATCGTTTTGCTGCACCGCAAAATATTGCAGCAATATTGAATGACGATCGCAAAGGTAGAAAAAATGGGCGCGGTTTCTATCTTTATCCAGGCAAAGGGAGTAGAAGCAAAAAGCAGGTCGACCCTGCAATTTATAAGCTGTTAGGTGTTTCACCAAAAGGACAACTGGCAGAAAAAGAAATTGCACAACGCTGCGTGATGATGATGCTCAATGAGGCGGCGCGTTGCCTTGATGAAGGTGTTGTTCGCAGTGCTCGCGATGGCGACATCGGTGCAGTGTTCGGTATTGGTTTCCCACCGTTCCTTGGTGGCCCGTTCCGCTATATGGATTCTTTGGGTGCGGGTGAAGTTGTCGCGCAATTGCAGCGCCTGGCGAGTCAATACGGGGAGCGTTTTGCCCCTTGTGACAGACTTTTACAAATGGTGGAAGAGCAACGAAATTTCTGGGCAAAGTGAACCCCGGAGATGAAACTGTAGTCAAAGAAACATCAACATATGGCTCGGTGAATGGATGCTGGTCGGTCACTTATTAAACAGTGATTGACTATACTTGCACCATTGAGGTAAAAAACAGCGTTTCATTCGATGTACGGATAAGGCACAATGCCCGGCTGCTGAATTTCCCCTCTTAAGTTTCAGGGGAATTCAAGCATTCCTGGTTAACAAAAGCGGTGCAATATGCAAGTTTTTATCATGCGTCACGGCGACGCAGCACTCGATGCTGCCAGCGACTCGGTACGTCCACTCACACAATGTGGTTGTGATGAATCCCGGGTAATGGCGACCTGGTTGAAAGGCCAAGTGTTAGATATCGAACGTGTTCTGGTGAGCCCTTACCTGCGAGCCGAACAAACCCTGGATGTAGTGCGGGAAACACTGACCCTTCCAGGTAAAGAAGACATTCTGCCGGAATTGACGCCGTGCGGCGATGTGGGCCTGGTGAGCTGCTACCTGCAAGCCCTGGCAAATGAAGGGGTTGAGTCGGCGCTGGTGATTTCTCACCTGCCGTTAGTCGGTTATCTGGTGTCTGAGCTTTGCCCGGAAGAGACACCGCCGATGTTCAGCACTTCGGCTATTGCTAATGTCACACTGGATGCCGAAACGGGCAAAGGTGTGTTCAACTGGCAAATGAGTCCATGCAATTTGAAAGTAGCTAAAGCTATTTAATTGCCGTAAGCATGAAAAAAGAGCCGCGAAATGCGGCTCTTTTTGTTTGTGCGCTCATACGATAAATTTGGTGGATGACGCTGCGCTTATTCCCCCTACAAAATCAATAACGTAGGTCGGATAAGCGCGACGTCATCCGGCAGATAATGCTACGGCAACTCCGGCGGTAGCCACTCTTCGATTTCAATCAACACCAGCAATGCTGCATCGCCACCGTACTCTTTCGGTGCCTGGTGAAATGCCATGATGTGTGGGTGTTGCGCCAGCCATAATGGCGTTTGCTGCTTCAAAACGTGTTTGCCATGTCCATGCATCACACAGGCGCAAAACACATGCTCGCGACGACAGGCCGCAATCAGCGCGCCTAATTCCTGCTTCGCTTGCATCTGAGTCAGACCGTGCAAATCGAGGAATAATTCTGGCGAATAATCCCCGCGCCGAATTTTTTTTAGCTCAAAATGGCTGACGTCTTCGCGCACATAACGTGTCGGGCCTTCAGTCGCCAGGCGTGGCTGGAATTCGTCTGAAAAGTAATGACTCGCATCGGCTTGTTCCTGCAACAGCCGTTTCACTGGAACTTCCTGGACTTTCTTACGCATCGGGCGATGAACAATGGTGTCCTGAGTTAATTTTTTTGTGCCGCTCATCAGATCACGGAAAAGGTTCTGATCGTCAGCGCTGAGCGGATTTTTCTTCTTCATCTGTTTCTCGTCTCGCATCTGCATTAGCGCCAGTTTACCTGGTTTGTCGTCCATCGCTAAATAAAACGCAATTTTCACCGCAGTGACAGTGATTGAAATGCTGATTTGTCGCGGCCTTCATGGCAAACTAATCGATTATTGAATTAGCGCGAACGGCCTGCGGAGGGCAACGTGGATAAAATTTTCGTCGATGAGGCAGTGAATGAACTGCATACCATTCAGGATATGCTGCGCTGGGCAGTCAGTCGCTTTAGCGCCGCCAACATCTGGTATGGCCACGGCACGGATAACCCGTGGGACGAAGCCGTTCAGTTAGTGCTGCCAAGTCTCTATCTGCCGCTGGATATTCCAGAAGATATGCGCACTGCGCGTCTGACGCCAAGCGAACGCCATCGTATCGTTGAACGCGTGATTCGCCGCGTCAACGAGCGCATCCCGGTCGCCTATTTGACCAACAAAGCCTGGTTCTGCGGTCACGAGTTTTATGTCGATGAACGCGTGCTGGTGCCACGTTCCCCAATCGGCGAGCTTATCACCAACCGTTTTGCGGGCCTGTTTGATAACGAACCGCAGCACATTCTGGATATGTGCACCGGCAGCGGCTGTATCGCTATCGCCTGTGCTTACGAATTCCACAATGCAGAAGTTGATGCGGTGGATATTTCTCTTGATGCGCTGGCGGTTGCCGAGCAAAACATCGCCGAGCACGGCCTGGAAAGCCAGGTAACGCCAATGCGTTCCGACCTGTTCCGCGACCTGCCAAAAGTGCAGTACGACATTATCGTCACTAATCCACCGTATGTGGATGCGGAAGATATGTCTGACCTGCCAGGCGAGTTCCGCTTCGAGCCGGAATTAGGTTTAGCGGCGGGTACAGATGGCCTGAAACTGGCGCGTCGCATTCTGGCGTGTGCGCCGGATTATCTCGCCGATGGCGGCGTCCTGATTTGTGAAGTCGGAAACAGCATGGTACATCTGATGGACCAGTATCCGGATGTGCCGTTCACCTGGCTTGAGTTTGATAACGGCGGAGACGGCGTGTTCATGCTGACCAAATCGCAGCTTATTGATGCCCGCGAACATTTCAGCATTTACAAAGATTAATCTGTGCAGGCGGGCCTTACGGCCCGTCTTCATTTGCTCACAACACAACGAAAAACGATAACGGAAAGAAGATGGCTGGAAACTCTATTGGACAAGTCTTTCGCGTAACGACTTTTGGTGAATCTCACGGTGTGGCGTTGGGTTGCATCGTTGATGGTGTGCCGCCGGGCATTCCGCTTACCGAAGCAGATTTACAACACGATCTCGACCGTCGCCGCCCAGGGACTTCTCGCTATACCACGCAACGCCGTGAACCCGATCAGGTGAAAATTCTGTCCGGTGTATTTGAAGGCGTGACGACCGGCACCAGCATCGGTTTGTTGATTGAAAACACTGACCAGCGCTCGCAAGATTACAGCGCGATCAAAGACGTGTTCCGTCCGGGCCACGCAGATTACACCTACGAACAAAAATATGGCCTGCGCGATTACCGTGGCGGTGGCCGTTCTTCGGCTCGTGAAACCGCGATGCGTGTAGCGGCGGGAGCGATTGCTAAAAAATATCTGGCGCACAAATACGGCATCACAATTCGTGGCTGTCTGACGCAAATGGGCGACGTGCCGCTGGAAATCAAAGACTGGGATCAAGTCGAGCAGAACCCGTTTTTCTGCCCGGATCCCGATAAAATCGAAACGCTTGATGAGCTAATGCGTGCGCTGAAAAAAGAAGGCGACTCCATCGGCGCGAAAGTGACGGTTGTGGCTGACAACGTGCCACCAGGCCTGGGCGAACCCGTATTTGACCGCTTAGATGCCGATATCGCGCATGCGCTGATGAGCATCAACGCGGTGAAAGGCGTGGAAATTGGCGAGGGCTTTGGCGTGGTTAACCTGCGCGGGAGCCAGAACCGTGACGAAATCACCAGACAAGGTTTCCAGAGCAATCACGCTGGCGGCATTCTCGGTGGTATCAGTAGCGGCCAGCAAATTGTCGCGAACATGGCGCTGAAGCCAACTTCCAGCATTATGGTTCCGGGGCGCACCATCAATCGCGAAGGCGAAGAAGTTGAGATGGTCACGCGTGGCCGCCATGATCCTTGCGTGGGTATTCGCGCGGTTCCGATTGCCGAAGCCATGGTAGCGATTGTATTGATGGATCATATGCTGCGTCAGCGTGCTCAAAACGGTGACGTGACTTTCCCTTTGCCGCGCTGGTAATGCGATGAAAAAGAGACTCGTGGGGCTGCTGGCATTGCTTGCCAGTACCGCTACTTTTGCCGCGACGCCGTGGCAGAAAATTAGTCATCCGATTGCGGGAAGCCCGCAGTCTATTGGTGCATTCTCTAACGGCTGCATTGTGGGTGCCCACGAGTTGCCGCTCAACGATCCTCGCTATCAGGTGATGCGCCAGGACCAACGTCGCTATTTCGGCCATCCCGATTTAGTGTCGTTTATCCAGCGCTTGAGCAATCAATCGACGCAACTTGGCCTCGGTACGCTGCTGATTGGTGATATGGGAATGGCGGCGGGCGGTCGTTTTAGCTCAGGCCATGCCAGCCACCAAAGCGGGCTGGACGTCGATATCTTCTTGCAGCTTCCCAAAGCTCGCTGGACTTCAGCTCAGCTTCTTAAACCGCAGGCGCTGGATTTAGTCGCCAGCGATAATCAGCATGTGGTGCCGCGTTTGTGGCAGCCGGAAATCAGCAGCCTGATTAAGCTTGCGGGGAAAGATAACGACGTCACGCGGATCTTCGTCAATCCGGCAATCAAGCAGCAACTGTGTCTGGATGCCGGAGCTGACCGTGACTGGCTGCGCAAAGTGCGCCCGTGGTTTGCTCACCGCGCGCATATGCACGTGCGTCTGCGTTGTCCGGCTGACAGCCTCGAGTGCCAGGACCAACCATTACCACCGCCAGGCGACGGTTGTGGTGCCGAGCTGCAAAGCTGGTTCGCGCCGCCAGCACCGGGCGAGCGGCCACCGAAAAAGAAAACACCACCGCCTTTACCCGCCTCTTGTCAGGCTTTGCTGGATGAGCACGTTCTCTAACGGATAAGTTCATGGAATGGTTTATGGTTTCCCCCCTGATGCTGGTGGCGCTGTTTTTTGTCGCCATGCTTGCAGGGTTTATTGACTCACTGGCAGGTGGGGGTGGTTTGATAACCGTCCCCGTGCTGTTAGCCACGGGAATGTCCCCCGCACATGCTTTGGCGACCAACAAACTCCAGGCCTGTGGGGGTTCGGTTTCTTCCTCTCTCTATTTTATTCGCCGCAAAGTTGTCGATCTTAAAGAGCAGAAACTGAATATTCTGATGACGTTTCTCGGCTCCACATCGGGTGCGCTGCTGGTTCAGTATGTGAAATCTGACGTGCTGCGCCAAATCTTGCCGCTACTGGTCATTTGCATCGGCTTGTATTTTTTACTGATGCCAAAACTGGGTGAAGAAGACAGGCAACGCCGTTTGTACGGCCTGCCGTTTGCGCTGATTGCAGGGGGCTGCGTCGGTTTCTACGACGGTTTCTTCGGCCCAGGCGCGGGTTCATTTTACGCGCTGGCCTTTGTGACCCTATGCGGCTTTAACCTCGCTAAATCTACCGCTCACGCCAAAGTATTAAATGCGACGTCAAACCTGGGCGGCCTGCTGCTGTTCATCATCGGCGGGAAGGTGATTTGGGGAACCGGTTTTGTGATGATGGCCGGGCAGTTTTTAGGGGCGCGGATGGGATCGCGTCTTGTGTTGAGTAAAGGGCAAAAACTGATCCGACCGATGATTGTGATTGTGTCGGCGGTGATGAGCGCCAAACTCTTATTTGATAGCCACGGAACGGAAATTCTCCAATGGTTGGGGATAAATTAAGATGACCACAGCAAATATGACAATAACGACAGAACACCATTATCAGGAACTTATCGACATTTTCGATAGCTGCTTTAAAGATGAATTTAATACACGTCTGATTAAAGGCGACGACGAACCGATCTATCTTCCTGCAGATGAGGAAATTCCTTATCACCGCGTGGTGTTTGCCCACGGTTATTATGCCAGCGGCATGCACGAGATTTCTCACTGGCTTATCGCGGGTAAAGCTCGCCGCGAGCTGGTGGATTTTGGTTACTGGTATTGCCCGGACGGGCGTGATGCCGAAACTCAAAGTAAATTTGAGGATGTGGAAGTCAAACCCCAGGCGCAGGAATGGTTACTGTGCGTGGCGGCAAACTTCCCGTTCAATGTGAGTTGCGACAACCTGAGTGGGGATGTTGACCCGGACAGAATCGCATTTCAGCGTCGGGTCCATGCGCAGGTGATGATTTACCTGCAAGAAGGTATCCCGGCTCGCACGGCAAAATTAATTGAAGCACTGCGGGAGTATTACAAAACCCCGCCGCTGGCCGCAGAACAGTTCCCGTGGCCGGAAGATTTAAACTAAAAAACCTGCATATTGAAGAGGAAGTACGATGATCGCTGAATTTGAAACACGCATTCTGGCGCTAATTGATGAAATGGTTGAGACGGCCAGTGATGATGAACTGTTTGCCAGCGGTTATCTGCGTGGCCACCTGACCCTCGCTGTGGCTGATGTGGAGCACGGTGAAGATCATAGCCCGGAAGCGCTGCACAGTGCGGTATCCGGCAGCCTGGAGAAAGCGATTCAGGCAGGTGAGCTTTCGCCACGCGACCAGTCTTTGGTGCTGGAAATGTGGGACAACTTGTACCAGAAAGCGCAATTCTAAGTTACCCCCTCACCCAACCCTCTCCCCAAGGAGAGGGGACTGTTCGGTGTTCTCCCTCTCCAGGGGGAGAGGGCTGGGGTGAGGGCGTTAAACCCTCATTATTTTACTTCTCTTCCTTTCAGCAGTTTCCGCACCCAGAATCGATTCGGATTCAGAGCCGCCAGCGTTTCGCCATCCATGGGAACAGGTTCATCGCATATCTGCGCTGCCAGAATTTCTGCCGCCAGTGGTGCACTGCATAACCCTCTTGAACCCAACGCCGCCAACATAAACAGATTGGGATAGACCGGTGCAGCTTCGGCATTTTCACGGTTTTCGCAAAGTGTCGCATAGGCTTCAAGCGTGGCGTCATAACGCGGAACGCTGCCGATAATCGGTATGTGATCGCGTGTTGCACATCGCACTCCGCATCGGGCCTCACCCGCTGATACATCGACTTCCTTCGGCCATTCCACATCCGGCAGACAATTCAACAAACGTTGACGGTTATGCTGCTGATCTTCATCGTTATAGCGCATTTCTTCCACGCCACGATGATAGCTTGCACCGATACAATGCTGCTGATTGTCTGGATTTTGCGGCGTCAGATAACCGTCGTAACACAGCACCTGGCGTAATTCAGACAGCGACGGGCTGGTTGGAATATGGCTCACCTGGCCGCCAACAGCGGAGAACGGCAGCTTCGCGGTTTGGGCGAGTTTACTGACTTTGAAGCCGTTAGCCAGCACCACAACCGCATGGCGTTTTGCTGCCTGTTCAGCAAACATTAATTCCCATCCGTCAGGTGTTTGCGTCAGTTCTTCGACATGATGCTGGTAATAGGTTTTAAGCCCCATTTGTTCTGCCAGAGCCAGCACACCTGCGGTCAATTGTGCGGGGCACAACCAGCCTCCGAGCGGATAGGTTGCGCCACCATGCCCGGTTTCCAGGCCACAAAGTTTTGCAGCAGTTTGTGCATCGACGGCATGAACCAGTCGCTCAGGGAATTCGAGGCTCAGCATTTGTTCGATTTTATGCTGACTCTTCTCATCCCAACCCAGTTGCGTCACGCCACACCAGTCGTGATCAAACTCAACAGGCAACGAGTCGTATAAGCGACGGGCAAAGGTGAACGCCGCGCTGAAAAAGTTTGTTAGCGAAGCGTCGTGCGTATTCAGCAAGGGATACAACGCGCCCTGACGATTACCGGAAGCGCCAAGTGCCGGGGCGATATCTTCGCAGTAAAGCGTGACCCGCCAGCCACGGCGTAGCAAGGCGAGTGAGAGCAGGGCGCTGGCCACACCGCCGCCAACAATAGCGACTTCTTGCCCTTGCGCTGCCGGGCGGGCGTACCACGGCGTGCGTGCTGGCGTTTCAAGCGCTCGTTCCATTACACCCGTCAGCATTTCACGCTTGCGTCCAAAACCTTTCGTTTTGGTCATAGTGAAACCTGCATCAATCAGGCCTCGACGCACAAATCCGGCGCAGGTGAATGTCGCCAGCGTGGCGCCTGGTCTCGCCAGTTTTGCCATGGTGTCAAACAGGTTTTGCGTCCACATATCCGGGTTTTTTGACGGCGCAAAACCGTCAAGGAACCAGGCGTCGACCTGATTATTTAATGTGTCATCTAATTGCGGGATCAGTTCGTTAATATCCCCGAACCACAGGTCGAGAGTCACACGCCCATTAGCCAGTAAAATACGGTGGCAACCGGCAATTGGAAGTGGCCACTGTTGCTGAAGTTGCTGCGCAAAATCGGCCAGTTCGGGCCAATGCGCATGAGCGGTGTGTAAATCTTCGGCAGTGAGAGGGTATTTTTCAAAACTAATAAAGTGCAGGCGCTTGAGCGTGGCTTGAGGCTGGTTTTTGCAAAAGTCTTCAAAAGCTTGCCATAAAGTCAGGAAGTTAAGTCCGGTGCCAAAACCGCTTTCACCAACGATAAATAGCGAGCGATCGTGGGTTATGAAGCGTTCCGATAATCGGTTCCCACCAAGAAAGACATAACGAGTTTCCTCCAGTCCATTATCATTAGAGAAGTACACATCGTCGAATTCTCGGGATACAGGTGTACCCTCTTCGTTAAAGCCAAGGTTGGCAGATTGTATAGGGGACGGTTTCACGTAAGTTACTCGTCTGGCAGGCGGTGAAACGATCATAACGATGTGTGCGAAGCGGCGCAAATTTCAGACCAATTTGGCTGATCGGACTTGTTCGGCGTACAAGTGTACGCTATTGTGCCATTCGAAATCCTAAATAGTGTAGTGAAAGAGGTATTGAATGAAACGTGCAGTGATTACTGGTCTGGGCATTGTTTCCAGCATCGGTAACAACCAGCAGGAAGTCCTGGCATCTCTGCGTGAAGGTCGCTCGGGGATCACTTTCTCTCAAGAATTCAAAGATTCTGGAATGCGCAGCCACGTGTGGGGTAACGTTAAACTGGACACCACCGGCCTGATTGACCGTAAAGTGGTCCGTTTCATGAACGATGCCTCTGTCTACGCTTACCTTTCAATGCAGCAAGCTATCGAAGATGCTGGTTTGAAAGAAGAAGTTTATCAAAGCAACCCGCGTGTGGGCCTGATTGCAGGTTCCGGTGGGTCGTCTAAATCTCAGGTGTTCGGTGCAGACGCAATGCGTAGCCCGCGCGGCCTGAAAGCGGTGGGTCCTTACGTTGTGACCAAAGCGATGGGTTCTGCGGTTTCCGCATGCCTCGCGACTCCGTTCAAAATTCACGGCGTGAACTACTCGATCAGCTCCGCATGTGCGACTTCTGCGCACTGTATCGGTAACGCTGTTGAGCAGATTCAGCTGGGCAAACAGGACATCGTTTTTGCTGGCGGCGGCGAAGAGCTGTGCTGGGAAATGGCCTGTGAGTTCGATGCCATGGGCGCGCTGTCTACTAAATACAACGAAACGCCGGACAAAGCATCCCGTACCTATGATGCGAGCCGTGACGGTTTCGTTATCGCAGGCGGCGGCGGTATGGTTGTGGTCGAAGAACTGGAGCACGCTCTGGCTCGTGGCGCACACATCTACGCTGAAATCGTTGGTTACGGCGCAACATCTGATGGCGCGGACATGGTTGCTCCATCTGGTGAAGGCGCAGTGCGTTGCATGAAGATGGCAATGCACGGTGTTGATACTCCGATTGACTACCTGAACACTCACGGGACTTCCACACCAGTTGGTGATGTGAAAGAACTGGGCGCAATCAAAGAAGTCTTCGGTAATCACTCACCGTCGATGTCTGCGACCAAAGCCATGACGGGTCACTCTCTGGGTGCCGCTGGCGTTCAGGAAGCTATCTACTCTCTGCTGATGCTGGAGCACGGTTTCATCGCGCCAAGCATTAACATCGAAGAGCTGGATGAGCAGGCTGCTGGCCTGAACATCGTGACTGAAACGACCGAACGTCAACTGAACACTGTTATGTCTAACAGCTTCGGTTTCGGTGGAACGAACGCCACACTGGTGATGCGTAAAGTTAACGCTTAATTCCGGTGAAGTTAATAAACGGGGTGCCTTGTGCGCCCCGTTTTTTTTGCATAATGACGACTGCCAAGGAGCCGCAGTATGTCCTCAATAAATAATTCTCAGCTTCAAAACAATAAATCCGAAAATAAGTCCCTATTTAGCCTGACCTTTGCGGTGTTCCTCACCTATATGACGGTGGGTTTGCCGCTGCCGGTTATTCCACTTTTTGTCCATCACGAGCTTGGCTTCGGCAATACCATGGTCGGGATCGCTGTTGGGATCCAGTTCCTCGCGACGGTTTTGACCCGAGGTTATGCCGGGCGTCTGGCCGACCAGCAAGGTGCGAAACGCTCGACCATGCAAGGGATGTGCGCCTGTGCTTTCGCTGGGGTGGCCTATTTGCTGGCCGCGTTGTTGCCAGTGGATGCGATGGCAAAATTCGGTTTATTGATAGTGGGGCGTTTGATTCTTGGCTTTGGCGAAAGCCAATTACTGACCGGAAATCTGACCTGGGGTTTAGGCCTGGTTGGCCCGACTCGCTCAGGCAAAGTGATGTCCTGGACCGGGATGGCGATTTATGGCGCATTAGCGGCGGGGGCACCCATTGGCTTGCTGTTAAACAGCCAATGGGGATTCGTGGCGCTGGGCGTATCAACTATCGCGCTGCCTTTGGTGGCGTGGGCGTTTAACGGACGCGTTCGCGCAGTGCCTGCGCATAAAGGCGAGCGTCCTTCTCTGTTTGCCGTGATTGGCCTTATCTGGAAACCAGGGCTCGGACTTGCGTTACAGGGCGTGGGTTTTGCCGTGATCGGCACCTTCGTCTCACTCTATTTTGCGTCGAACGGCTGGGCGTGGGCGGGCTTTACGCTCACCGCATTTGGTGGCGCATTTGTGCTGATGCGTGTCCTGTTTGGCTGGATGCCGGACCGTTTTGGTGGTGTGCGAGTCGCATTAGTGTCACTGGCGATTGAAACCATCGGGCTGGTTTTGCTGTGGCAAGCACCGGGCGCAGGTATTGCGTTAATAGGTGCTGCGTTAACCGGCTGCGGTTGTTCGCTTATTTTCCCGGCGCTGGGAGTTGAAGTGGTTAAACGCGTTCCGGCACAAGTGCGCGGTACGGCACTTGGTGGATATGCGGCGTTTCAGGATATCTCGTACGGTGTCGCCGGGCCACTGACCGGGCTGCTGGCAACTTCGATGGGATACCCATCTGTATTTTTAGCTGGGGCGATTTCGGCGGGCGTGGGCATCGTTGTTACGCTAATCGCTTTTCGCAAGTAACCTTCAATTGCCACCCGTCGCGGGTGGCAAATTTCATATCACTATCCACAACAAAAGAATCACCACAACCAGCGCGATAAGCGCTAATCCTGGTCGTGCGCTTATCGCTTTCAGCGGATCGATAAACGGTGCCCAGATTGGGCTGGCGATCGGCTGAATGTGATGCACTTCAAGCGCTGATGGCTGGCGTTCGGCGCGTTTTAAAAACACCTGATTCAAAATATCCTGCACCTGCGCGGTGGTCAGTAACGTTTGCGGTGTAGCCTGAAAACGTTGCTGCGAATAGTCCGTTATCTCTTTCCATTCAGCGGGTTCGAGCGGCTGCTTTAAAGCCGCCTGAATAGTATGTAGCGTCGGCGTATTTTGCTGACTCAATGTCTGGCGTGCCTGAAGCCACGTGGTCAACAACGCAAAGTGTTTTGCCGGGATCAGCTCACCCGTTTTCACTCCTGAAAGCTCAAGCATTGACTGCCAGATTAACTTACTGGACTCGCCCGTTGCGGCAGCGAGTTTAGCGACCTGTTTATTTAGTGAATTATGTTCAGCGGGCAATAATGGGCGATCGGTTGCCTGGCGCTGTTGCGGTTGCGGAATAGCCAACTGGTTATTTTGCAAAAGCGTGAGTACGCTTTTTAATTGTTCTGGCGTGAGCTGGCTGAGGGCCGTCTGCCCAAAATTCTGGCGAATATAGTCGCTTACGGCCTGGCGGTTATTCCCCTGGGGCAAAAGCTCACTAAGCTGCTGAACAACCTGGCGCGTGCCGTGAGTCGTTTGGGCATGATTCAGGCGCTGATTAAGATTTTGTTCAGCCGCGGGGAAGTGGCGCGACAGCAAAGGCGTTTCACTTTTTAATCCGAGGTCGTGTTTCAGACCCGCCCATACTTCGGCGCTTTGCTGCTGGTTTAGCGCAACGATACGAGTAATCAAACGTTCCAGTACGGTACGTTGCACAGTGGAAAGCGGAAACTCGCCTGCCGCAGAATGTGTGGAGGGCGGTTCCCCCGGAGGACGCGCTGTCGCCCCCTGAATGGGTTGCATAGTCTTAATCCTTTGTCAGCCCCCGGCTCAAGTATGCCAGGACGCCAGATTATGGCACACTATCGGGCTTATTCTCGACGATTAACCAACAGGTAACTAACGTGAAAATCCTCGTTGACGAAAATATGCCTTATGCACGCGAATTGTTCAGCCGTCTTGGCGATGTCACCGCCGTTCCTGGTCGCCCCATTCCCGTGTCTGAACTGGCCGATGCCGATGCATTAATGGTGCGCTCAGTGACTAAAGTGAATGCTGATTTACTCGATGGTAAAGCAATCAAGTTTGTGGGTACGGCGACGGCGGGCTGTGACCACGTTGACGAAACTTATCTTGAGAGCGCGGGTATCGCTTTTTCAGCAGCACCAGGTTGCAACGCTATCGCGGTAGTTGAATACGTCTTTTCTTCGCTATTAATGCTCGCAGAACGTGACGGTTTCCAGTTGACTGACCGCACGGTGGGCATTGTTGGTGTGGGTAATGTGGGTTCACGTTTGCAGGCGCGTTTAGAAGCCTTTGGTGTGCGCACGCTGCTTTGCGATCCTCCTCGCAGCGATCGTGGTGAACCCGGTGATTTCCAGCCGCTGGAAACACTGGTTCGTGAAGCCGATGTGTTGACCTTCCACACGCCGCTATTTAAAGACGGCCCGTACAAATCGCTGCATTTAGCCGATGAAAAACTCATCTCCAGCCTCAAGCCAGGCTCAATTCTGATTAACGCTTGCCGTGGCCCGGTGGTTGATAACGCCGCGTTGCTGAAATGCCTGGAGAACGGCCAGGATCTGAGTGTTGTGCTCGATGTCTGGGAACCTGAGCCTGAGCTCAACGTCGCATTGCTCGATAACGTGGATATTGGCACTGCGCACATTGCGGGTTATACGCTGGAAGGTAAAGCGCGTGGCACCACGCAAGTGTTCGAAGCATTCAGTGAATTTATCGGTCAGAAGCAGCAAGTGGCTTTAGACACGTTGCTGCCTGCACCCGAATTTGGCCGTATTACCCTGCATGGCCCGCTCGATCAAGCGACACTCAAAAGACTGGTTCATCTGGTGTATGATGTGCGCCGCGATGATGCACCGCTGCGTAAAGTCGCGGGTATTCCTGGTGAGTTTGACAAGTTACGCAAAAACTATCAGGAACGTCGTGAATGGTCGTCGCTCTATATTCAGTGTGATGATGAAGCGGCAGCAACAATGCTGCAAAAGCTAGGCTTTGGCGCTATCTATCACGCGGTGCGTTAAAACAATCCTTCTCATCTTCCCGGTGCTGCTATCGGGGAGATACTGCTATTTAAGTCTGGAGTAAACCAACATGTCTGAAGGCTGGAATATTGCCGTTTTAGGTGCCACGGGTGCCGTAGGCGCAGCTGTGATTGAACTGCTTGCCGAGCGCCAGTTCCCGGTTGGTGAATTGTATGCCCTCGCACGTAATGAAAGTGCGGGTGAAAATATTCGTTATGAAGGCAAAACCGTGATGGTTCAGGATGCTGAATCATTTGACTGGACTCAGGTTCAGCTCGCGTTCTTTGTGGCGGGTGCAGAAGCGTCAGCGCGTTATGTTGAAGAAGCGACTAACGCTGGTTGCCTGGTTATCGACTCAAGTGGCTTGTTCGCCATGGAACACGACGTACCGTTGGTGGTGCCAGATGTGAACCCATTCGTGCTGGGTGAATACCGCAATCGCAATCTGGTGGCCGTGGCTGACAGCCTGACCAGCCAGTTGTTGACCGCATTGAAACCGCTTATCGAACAAGGTGGTTTATCCCGTATTCAGGTCACTAATTTACTGGCCGCTTCTGGTCGTGGCAAAAGTGCAGTCGATGCGCTGGCCGGGCAGAGTGCTCGTCTGCTGAACGGTTTGCCAATTGAAGATGCCGATTTGTTTGGTCGCCAGTTAGCGTTCAACATGCTGCCGTTAATGCCTGATGCAGAAGGCAGCATTCCTGTCGAGCGCCGCTTAGTGAACGAAGTGCGCAAAGTCTTGCAGGATGAAGGCGTGATCATTTCTGCGAGCTTCGTCCAGGCACCGGTGTTTTACGGCCACGCGCAAATGGTGAACTTTGAAGCCATGCGTCCGCTTGCCTCTGAAGAAGCACGTGACGCATATATTCAATTTGAAGATATCGAACTTTCTGAAGAGGGCGATTTCCCGACTCAGGTTTCCGATGCTTCCGGCAGCTCGCACCTTTCCATCGGCTGTATCCACAACGATTACGGTATGCCAGAACAAATTCAATTCTGGTCTGTTGCCGATAACGTTCGCTTTGGCGGCGCACTGATGGCAGTGAAAACAGCTGAAAAATTAGTGCAGGAGTATATGTACTAATGTCCGACGAGTTGCTGCAAACCCCGCTTCGCAGAATTGCACTTGGCATTGAATACGACGGCAGTAAGTATTACGGCTGGCAGCGCCAGAACGAAGTGCGCAGCGTGCAGGAAAAGCTTGAAAAAGCACTTTCGAAAGTGGCGGATGAGCCAATCAACGTATTCTGCGCCGGGCGAACCGACGCAGGCGTTCATGCCACCGGCCAGGTTGTGCATTTCGAAACGCGTATGGATCGTAAAGACGCGGCATGGACACTGGGTGTAAATGCGAATTTACCTGGCGACATTGCCGTGCGTTGGGTTAAAAATGTGCCCGATGATTTTCACGCCCGCTTTAGTGCAACGGCGCGCCGCTATCGTTATGTCATTTATAACCAGCGTCTGCGCCCGGCTGTGATGTCTCAAGGTGTCACGCATTTTTACCATCCGCTGGATGCTGAACGTATGCACCGGGCGGCGCAATGCTTGCTGGGCGAGAATGACTTTACCTCGTTCCGCGCAGTGCAATGCCAGTCGCGCACGCCGTGGCGTAACCTGATGCACATCAACGTGACCCGTTACGGTGCTTACGTGGTGGTGGATATCAAAGCCAATGCGTTTGTTCATCATATGGTACGAAACATTGTCGGCAGCCTGATGGAAATCGGCTGTGGCAATCAGGCAGAAAACTGGATGGCAGAATTACTGGCAGCAAAAGATCGCAAGCTGGCAGCTGCAACCGGTAAAGCAGAAGGCTTGTACTTAGTTTCTGTGGACTACCCTGAACATTTTGAGTTGCCTAAACCCCCAATGGGACCCCTTTTTTTGGCAGACTGACGCCAGACGAAATAGGTAGATAGCATATGGAATTTATCCGCTTCATTATTGATTTTATTTTGCACATTGATGTGCATTTGGCGGAGTTGGTAGCGAAGTATGGTGTCTGGGTTTATGCCATTCTGTTTTTGATTTTGTTCTGTGAAACCGGTCTGGTGGTCACACCGTTCCTGCCGGGGGATTCATTGTTGTTTGTGGCAGGTGCGCTGGCGGCGTTGCCAACTAACGATCTGAACGTTCACACCATGGTGATTTTGATGGTCATCGCCGCGATTATTGGCGATGCAGTGAACTACACTATTGGGCGGCTTTTTGGCGAAAAGCTATTCAGTAACCCGAACTCTAAAATCTTCCGCCGTAGTTATCTTGATAAAACACACGCTTTTTACGAGCGTCATGGCGGAAAAACGATTATCCTCGCGCGCTTCGTACCGATTGTGCGAACTTTCGCACCGTTTGTCGCGGGCATGGGGCATATGTCTTATCGCCATTTTGCGATGTATAACGTTGTCGGTGCGTTGCTGTGGGTACTGCTGTTTACCTACGCAGGCTACCTGTTCGGCGATTTGCCGATTGTGCAGGAAAACCTGAAATTACTGATTGTGGCGATTATTGTATTGTCGGTATTGCCGGGCGTGGTTGAGATTATTCGCCACAAACGTGCGGCCAAACGCCTGCAAAAGTAACCCCATCGCGCGGTTCGACCACTTTTTTATCCAAAGTCGCGGGCCGTTATGTTTTAATGAGCACCATTTATGGTCTGGGGCAGCTAGTTCTGCCACAGAAAAACTGGCATCGACCAGGTTCAAGCAGAAAGGTCATCAATGAGCTGGATTGAACGAATTCTCAATAAGAGCAATATCACCCCTACCCGTAAGGCGAGTATCCCTGAAGGGGTGTGGACGAAATGCGACAGCTGTGGCCAGGTTCTGTACCGTGCCGAACTGGAACGCAATCTCGAAGTCTGCCCAAAATGCGATCACCACATGCGTATGTCTGCGCGCGATCGCTTGCACAGCCTGTTAGATGAAGGCTCGATGTTTGAATTGGGTAGTGAGCTTGAGCCAAAAGATATCCTCAAGTTCAAAGACTCTAAAAAATATAAAGACCGTCTGGCATCTGCTCAGAAAGAAACCGGCGAGAAAGACGCGCTGGTGGTCATGAAAGGTACGCTCTACAACATGCCAGTTGTGGCTGTAGCGTTTGAGTTTGCTTTCATGGGCGGCTCTATGGGTTCTGTTGTGGGCGCGCGTTTTGTTCGTGCTGTGGAACAGGCTCTGGAAGATAATTGCCCAATGATCTGCTTCTCCGCTTCCGGTGGCGCACGTATGCAAGAGGCGCTGATGTCGCTGATGCAGATGGCGAAAACCAGTGCTGCGTTGGCAAAAATGCAGGAACGCGGTCTGCCGTATATTTCGGTTCTGACTGACCCAACAATGGGTGGCGTTTCGGCAAGCTTCGCGATGCTGGGCGATCTGAACATTGCTGAACCAAAAGCTCTGATCGGCTTCGCGGGTCCACGTGTTATCGAGCAAACCGTTCGTGAAAAACTGCCGCCGGGCTTCCAGCGCAGTGAGTTCCTGATTGAAAAAGGGGCGATCGACATGATCGTTCGCCGCCCGGAAATGCGCCTGAAACTGGCAAGCATTCTGGCAAAACTGACAAATCAGCCAGCGCCGAATCCGGAAGAGCCGCGTGAACCGATTGTGGTTCCGGCCGCACCGGAAGAAGGTCACGAGGCCTGATAGTTAATAAGGGCAGGCCAAACAGGTCCTGCCCTTTTTCTTGAACCGTAGCGTAGAGCGGGCATCATGGAAAAAACTCAAACTCCTCAAGCCACGTCGCCCCTGGCCACGTGGCTTTGTTATCTGGAAAACCTCCATTCTAAAACCATCGAGCTTGGCCTTGAGCGCGTAAAAAAAGTTGCCGCAACACTTGATGTGCTGAAACCCGCGCCAACGGTGTTTACCGTGGCGGGAACCAACGGCAAAGGCACAACCTGCCGTACCCTGGAAAGAGTGTTGATGGCGGCCGGTTACAGCGTGGGTGTTTATAGCTCGCCGCATCTGGTGCGTTACACCGAGCGTGTGCGCGTGCAAAGTGAAGAGCTGGACGAGGCATACCACACGGCGGCATTTGCACAAATTGAAGCCGCGCGTGGCGAGACATCTCTGACCTATTTTGAGTACAGCACCTTGTCGGCGCTACTGTTGTTTAAGCAACTGGCGGTGGATGTGGTGATCCTTGAAGTGGGCCTGGGCGGGCGTCTTGATGCCAGCAATATTGTCGATGCCGATGTGGCGGTCGTCACCAGTATCGCGCTGGACCACACTGACTGGCTGGGGCCAGATCGTGAAAGTATCGGGCGTGAAAAAGCGGGTGTTTTCCGTGGCGGGAAACCGGCAATCGTCGGCGAGCCTGATATGCCGCATACCATTGCCGATGTGGCGACGGAGAAGGGCGCTCAATTGCTGCGCCGTGGCGTGGACTGGTCTTATCACGTTGGTGAGAATAGCTGGAGCTTCAAGGACAGCCAGGGCGAACTGAGCGGATTACCGTTGCCGTTAGTTCCGCAGCCGAATGCGGCGACGGCACTGGCGGCGTTGCGTGCCAGCGAGCTAAATGTCAACAATGAGGCTATTATTCAAGGCATTAAAGAAGCGACGTTACCGGGGCGATTCCAGGTGATTTCGCGTGAGCCGTTGGTGATCCTTGATGTGGCGCACAACCCTCATGCGGCGGCGTATTTGGCCGGGCGTCTGGAGCAACTTCCAAAACGCGGACGCGTGTTGGCCGTTATCGGGATGCTGCATGACAAAGACATCGCGGGCACGTTGGCATGTTTGTCGCCTCAGGTTGATAGCTGGTATTGTGCTCCATTAGAAGGCCCACGCGGTGCCACGGCGGAACAACTGATTGAACATCTCGGTCAGGGCGAAGTCTATGGCAGTGTGGCGCAAGCCTGGCGTGCCGCAATGAAGGCCGCCACAGAAAATGATACCGTGCTGGTGTGTGGTTCATTTCATACAGTAGCCCACGTAATGGAAGCGTTGGACGCGGAGAAAGCAGGTGGCGAGTAAGTTTCAAAATCGATTAGTCGGAACCATTATTCTGGTCGCACTGGGGGTCATTATCCTGCCAGGGCTGCTTGATGGTCAGAAAAAGCATTATCAGGACGAGTTCGCAGCGATTCCTCTGGTTCCAAAACCGGGTGACACCGATGAGCCAGACATGCTGCCTGCCGCGACTCAGGCACTGCCTTCGCAACCCCCTGAAGGGGCGGCCGAAGAGGTGAGAGCAGGCACAGCGGCAGCACCAGGGCTTGATATCGCTTCTTTGCCTGGGGACGGAGCAGCGGGTATTGATGAAGTGCCTGTCAGCCGTGAGCAGCCGAAGCCAAAACCTGTGGCTGAGAAACCAAAACCTAAGCCTGTTGAAAAACCACAGAGCAAAGCTTCCGTTGATCAAACCGAAGAACGTCTGGCAATGATGAACGAACAGCCTCCGGAGCCTGCAAAACCAGCGAAGCAAGAAACTGCAGAGCAAGCACCGACCGGCAAAGCTTACGTCGTGCAACTGGGTGCCTTGAAGAATGCCGACAAAGTGAATGAAATTGTTGGTAAACTACGCGGCGCTGGGTTCCGTGCTTATACCTCACCGTCAACGCCAGTTCAGGGTAAAGTCACCCGAATTCTGGTAGGGCCGGATGCCTCGAAAGACAAACTTAAGTCTTCATTGGGCGAGCTAAATTCGCTTTCCGGGCTGAACGGTGTGGTGATGACTTATACGGCCAGATAAACCCGCAGAGGCGGGATTTAGGGCAAATTTTTAATGGCGTTGAGCATTTTTTCAACGCCATTATTTATTTACGCGAGGGAAGGAAATCCCTACGCAAACGTTTTCTTTTTCTGTTAGAATGCGCCCCGAACTGGACGTCAGGGCGATTTGTCGTGGGATTTGTTCATGGTTTGGATAGATTACGCCATCATTGCGGTCATCGGCTTTTCGGCTCTGATTAGTGTTATTCGTGGGTTTGTGCGTGAAGCGTTATCGCTAGTAACCTGGGGCTGTGCTTTCTTTGTCGCCAGTCATTACTACACTTACCTTTCTGTCTGGTTCACTGGCTTTGAAGACGAACTGGTACGTAATGGAATAGCTATCGCGATACTGTTTATCGCGACACTCATCGTCGGTGCGATAGTCAATTATGTGATTAGCGCGCTGGTTGAGAAAACCGGCCTGTCGGGTACAGACAGGGTGTTGGGGATTTGTTTTGGTGCGTTACGTGGAGCACTGATCGTCGCCGCCATTCTGTTCTTTCTTGATACGTTCACTGGTTTTTCCAAGAGTGACGACTGGCAAAAGTCGCAGCTTATCCCGCAATTCAGTTTCATCATCAGATGGTTCTTTGACTATCTGCAAAGCTCGTCAAGTTTCTTGCCCCGGCCATAAGGCAGGGGTTGTGGCTTAATGAGGAAAAGACAACATGTGCGGTATTGTCGGTATCGCCGGTTTTATGCCGGTAAACCAGTCTATCTATGACGCGTTAACGGTGCTTCAACACCGTGGGCAGGATGCCGCAGGCATCGTCACCATTGATGCCTTAAATTGTTTTCGTCTGCGTAAAGCCAATGGGCTGGTGAGCGATGTGTTCGGTGCCATTCACATGCAACGCTTGCAGGGAAACATGGGTATCGGCCACGTACGTTACCCGACTGCGGGTAGCTCTAGCGCTTCTGAAGCCCAACCTTTCTATGTTAACTCTCCGTACGGCATTACTCTTGCACACAACGGCAATCTGACTAACGCCCACGAACTGCGCCAAAAGTTGTTCGAAGAAAAGCGTCGTCACATTAACACCACTTCCGATTCTGAAATCCTGCTCAATGTTTTTGCCAGCGAGCTGGATAACTTCCGCAACTATCCGCTGGAAGCAGACAACATTTTCGCCGCGATTGCCGCAACCAACCGCCAGATTCGTGGTGCGTACGCTTGTGTTGCGATGATTATCGGCCACGGTATGGTGGCGTTCCGCGACCCGAACGGTATTCGTCCGTTGGTGATGGGCAAGCGCGATTTGAATGATGGCCGCACCGAATATATGGTGGCCTCCGAAAGCGTCGCGCTTGATACGTTGGGCTTTGAGTTCCTGCGCGATGTTGCGCCGGGCGAAGCGGTGTACATCACCGAAAAAGGCCAGTTGTTTACACGCCAGTGTGCTGACAACCCGACCAGCAATCCATGCCTGTTCGAGTACGTTTACTTTGCGCGCCCGGACTCGTTCATCGACAAAATTTCCGTTTACAGCGCCCGCGTTGAAATGGGTAAAAAGCTCGGTGAGAAAATTGCTCGCGAATGGGAAGATTTGGATATCGACGTGGTTATCCCGATTCCAGAAACTTCGTGCGACATCGCGCTGGAAATCGCCCGTATTCTCGACAAGCCGTACCGTCAGGGTTTTGTGAAAAACCGCTACGTAGGCCGCACGTTCATCATGCCAGGCCAGCAACTGCGTCGTAAATCTGTGCGTCGTAAACTGAATGCTAACCGCGCTGAGTTCCGCGATAAGAACGTGCTGCTGGTGGATGACTCCATCGTGCGCGGCACCACTTCTGAGCAAATTATCGAGATGGCACGTGAGGCCGGTGCGAAGAAAGTTTACCTCGCGTCAGCGGCACCGGAAATTCGTTTCCCGAATGTGTATGGCATCGATATGCCAAGCGCTAACGAACTGATTGCTCATGGCCGTGAAGTTGACGAGATCCGTCAGTTGATTGGTGCCGATGGTCTGATTTTCCAGGATCTGAACGATCTGATTGAAGCGGTTCGCGTTGAGAATCCGGATATCACGCAGTTTGAATGCTCGGTGTTCAACGGTATCTACGTGACCAAAGATGTGGATCACGAATACCTTGAGTATCTTGAGTCACTGCGTAATGACGATTCACAAGCGATTGCCCGTCAGAACGAAGTGGAAAACTTAGAGATGCATAACGAGGGTTAACACCATCCTCAACCTAACCCTCTCCTTCAAGGAGAGGGTTAACACCATCCTCAACCTAACCCTCTCCTTGAAGGAGAGGGTTACCATTTCTTGCATCCCTGCCCATCTTGCGGCAAAGTCAGCCCAGATAAACTCCTCGGGCGAATGAAAAATATGAAACGGTTAATTGTTGGGATTTCAGGTGCCAGTGGCGCAACTTACGGTGTGCGACTGCTTCAGGTACTGCAACAATTACCGGACATCGAAACGCATCTTATCCTGAGCAATGCAGCCCGCCAGACACTCGCGCTGGAAACCGATATTTCCTTACGAGAAGTTCAGGCCTTTGCCGATGTGGTTCACGACTCGCGTGATATCGCCGCCAGCCTTTCCTCTGGCTCTTTTAAGACGCACGGCATGGTGATCTTGCCTTGCTCAATCAAAACTCTTTCTGGCATTGTCCACAGCTATACAGATGGTTTGTTAACGCGTGCAGCGGATGTCGTGCTCAAAGAGCGTCGCCCGTTGGTGCTTTGCGTGCGTGAAACGCCGCTGCATCTTGGGCATTTGCGCCTGATGACCCAGGCTGCTGAAATGGGCGCAGTGATAATGCCCCCGATGCCTGCGTTTTATCATCGGCCACAAAGCGTGCAGGACATTATCGACCAGACGGTGAACCGGGTCATCGATCAGTTCGATATTGAGTTACCACAAGATTTGTTCACTCGCTGGAGCGGTGCATAAGCGCGATGCGCTAGTGTGGTGCATCACAAAACCTTGCGCCTCATTATGAGGCGTTTTTGTAACCCCGATCACTTCCAGAACATTTATCCGCTATTTTCCACCGCGAATGCTTTTTCCTCATACCAGACCTGCTATCTTTCATTCTTGTGACAGAGTTGTAACTTTTATTTAACACAATATTGCCCACTTTCTTTCACGCAAGAAAAAGTGGCATGAGAACTGCAACTCTTAAACAGCTACACAAAACAAACACAACACGACGTTACACATAATAAGATAAGTCAAACTTGGGAGTTACGTATGAAAAAGCAAGTTCTCGCTCTGTCTTTACTGCTTGGCCTGAGCGCCACCGCAAGCGTCTTCGCAGCACTTCCGCAGAGTATTCGTCTTGGAACGGACACGACCTACGCGCCGTTTTCTTCTAAAGATGCGAAAGGGGATTTTGTTGGTTTCGATATCGATCTTGGTAATGAGCTGTGTAAGCGCATTAATACTAAATGTACCTGGGTCGCAAGTGACTTCGATGCGCTGATTCCTTCACTTAAAGCGAAGAAAATTGACGGTATCATTTCCTCGCTTTCCATCACTGAAAAACGCCAGAAAGAGATTGCCTTCTCAGACAAACTTTATGCTGCTGATTCACGCCTGATTGCTGTTAAAGGCTCCCCGGTTAAACCGACTCTGGATTCCCTCAAAGGCAAACACATCGGTGTATTGCAAGGATCGACGCAAGAAGCGTATGCCAACGCTGAATGGCGCAGTAAAGGTGTCGATGTGGTGCCTTACGCAAACCAGGATCTGATCTATTCTGATCTGGCTGCTGGCCGCCTTGATGCTGCATTCCAGGATGAAACTGCTGCAAGCGAAGGCTTCCTGAAACTGCCTGCGGGTAAAGGCTATGAGTTTGCAGGCCCATCGGTAAAAAACAAACAGTACTTTGGTGACGGCACCGGTATTGGCTTGCGTAAAGACGACGCTGAGCTGAAAGCGGCCTTTGATAAAGCGCTGGCAGATATGCGTAAAGACGGTACTTACGACAAATTTGCGAAGAAGTACTTCGATTTTAATGTTTACGGTGAATAAGTTTATCCCGTAGTCTGTAGCCCGGTTATGCTTTGGCGCAACCGGGCTGAATAGAATTGCAATCCAGTTTAAGTTGTCTGCACCCGTTTAGTGCAGTAATTTATCTCTGCACTAAAATGGTGGTTTTCTTGCATCTTGTTGGTGCAAGGTGTTTTTCCTGTTTTGAGATGCGCGGCAATGCTGCGCCATAATGGGGAAAAAACACTATATTGAGATGCATAAATTGGCATGGAACATGCAATTTTATCCGGTTGAAAAGCAATCGCGCATAAAAACAGTGACTTCGAGGATAATTATGAACAAGCAGATCATCGCTCTTTCTTTGGTACTGGCATTTTCCAGTGTTTCCACAGCATTCGCCGCTATTCCCAAGAATTTACGTATTGGTACTGACCCAACTTACGCCCCGTTTGAGTCGAAAAACGCTCAAGGGGAATTAGTGGGTTTTGATATCGATTTGGCAAAAGAACTCTGCAAACGCATCGAAACTAATTGTACCTTCGTGGAAAACCCACTGGATGCGCTGATCCCTTCGTTGAAAGCGAAAAAAATTGACGCGATTATGTCGTCACTTTCCATCACTGAAAAGCGCCAGCAAGAGATTGCCTTCACCGACAAACTGTACGCAGCAGATTCCCGTTTAGTGGTTGCGAAAGGCTCCTCAATTCAACCTACCCTTGAATCCCTTAAAGGTAAGCGTGTCGGCGTTTTGCAAGGCACGACTCAAGAAACCTTCGGGAATGAGCATTGGGCACCTAAAGGTATCGAAATTGTTTCTTACCAGGGGCAGGACTCAATCTACGCTGACCTGACTGCGGGTCGTATTGACGCAGCATTCCAGGACGAAGTTGCCGCCAGCGAAGGTTTCCTGAAGCAACCTGTCGGTGCGAATTACCAGTTTGGTGGCCCGTCAATCAAAGACGAAAAGCTCTTTGGTGTCGGCACCGGTATGGGTCTGCGTAAAGACGATACCGAATTACGTGCAGCGCTCAACAAAGCGTTTGCCGAAATGCGTAAAGACGGAACTTATGAGAAGTTAGCGAAGAAATACTTCGATTTCGATGTTTACGGTGGTTAACAGTCACCAGTGGTTAAACCTGCCCTGAATGGGCAGGTTAAGTTTGTGCAGACACTGACGACAGGATACGCACCATGTTGTACGGTTTTTCTGAAGTAATATTTAAAGGGGCGCTCGTCACGCTGGAACTGGCGTTAAGCTCCGTTATCCTCGCCGTTATTATTGGCCTGGCTGGAGCCGGTGCTAAATTATCCAAAAACCGCCCGTTAGCCATATTGTTTGAAGGCTACACCACGCTGATTCGCGGCGTGCCTGACTTGGTGCTGATGCTGCTGATTTTCTATGGTCTGCAAATGGCGCTTAATGTCTTAACCGATTCGCTAGGCGTTGCCCAGTTTGATATCGACCCAATGGTTGCCGGTATCATTACGCTTGGTTTTATCTACGGTGCCTATTTTACCGAAACCTTCCGCGGTGCGTTTATGGCTGTGCCGAGAGGGCATATCGAAGCGGCAACCGCCTTCGGATTTACCGGCTCGCAAACTTTCCGCCGCATTCTCTTCCCGGCCATGATGCGTTATGCGTTACCGGGCATTGGGAACAACTGGCAGGTTATTTTGAAAGCCACCGCACTGGTTTCTCTGTTAGGCCTGGAAGATGTGGTGAAAGCGACACAGCTTGCCGGGAAAAGCACCTGGCAGCCGTTCTACTTTGCGATTGTTGCCGGGATCATCTACCTGTTCTTTACCACGGTATCGAATGGCGTATTGCTCTGGCTTGAACGCCGTTATTCCGTTGGCGTTAAGAGGGCGGAGCTATGATAGAAATCATTCAGGAATACTGGAAAGCCCTGCTGTGGACTGACGGATACCGCTTTACCGGCGTGGCAATCACACTCTGGTTGCTGATTTCGTCGGTGGTGATGGGGGGGATTCTGGCGCTATTTTTGGCTATCGGACGGGTATCAAGCAACAAATATATCGCCTTCCCAATCTGGCTGTTTACCTACATTTTCCGTGGCACGCCGTTGTATGTGCAGTTGCTGGTTTTCTATTCCGGTATGTACACGCTGGAAGTGGTGAAAGGCACTGTGCTGCTCAATGAGTTTTTCCGCAGTGGCCTGAACTGCACCGTGTTGGCGTTGACGTTAAACACTTGTGCGTACACTACAGAAATTTTTGCCGGAGCGATTCGTGCCGTTCCACACGGTGAAATTGAAGCCGGTCGGGCTTACGGTTTCTCGCCATTCAAAATGTATCGCTGCATTATTTTGCCTTCAGCGCTGCGTATTGCGCTGCCTGCGTACAGCAACGAAGTGATTTTGATGCTGCACTCCACGGCGCTGGCATTCACCGCTACCGTGCCGGATCTGCTGAAGATCGCCCGTGACATCAACTCCGCAACCTACCAGCCGTTTACCGCCTTCGGGATTGCTGCGGTGTTGTACCTGTGTATTTCTTATGTGCTGATTAGATTGTTCCGCAAGGCTGAGCAACGCTGGTTGCAGCATATTAAACCAAGCTCAACACATTGAGTGTGCAATGATGACTGATAAAAAATTAAGCGTTACCGACCTGCACAAGCGTTATGGCCAACATGAAGTGCTGAAAGGCGTCTCTTTACAGGCCAATGCTGGCGATGTGATTAGCATTATTGGTTCTTCTGGTTCAGGGAAAAGTACCTTTTTGCGCTGCATTAACTTCCTCGAAAAACCGAGTGAAGGGACGATTGTCGTCAATAACCAAAATATTAACCTGGTGCGCGATACCGATGGTCAGCTGAAAGTTGCCGATAAAAACCAGCTCCGTTTGCTGCGCACGCGCCTGACGATGGTATTCCAGCATTTCAACTTGTGGAGCCATATGACGGTACTGGAAAACGTCATGGAAGCGCCGATTCAGGTGCTGGGCCTGAGCAAGCAAGAAGCGAAAGAGCGTGCGGTTAAGTATCTGGCGAAAGTCGGCATTGACGAGCGCCAGCAGGTGAAATATCCGGTGCATCTTTCCGGCGGGCAGCAACAGCGCGTGTCTATCGCCCGTGCATTGGCGATGGAACCAGAAGTATTACTGTTTGATGAACCGACTTCCGCGCTCGACCCTGAGCTGGTGGGTGAAGTGCTGCGTATCATGCAGAAACTCGCGGAAGAAGGGAAAACCATGGTGGTGGTGACGCATGAGATGGACTTTGCGCGCCACGTTTCAAACCATGTGATTTTCCTGCATCAGGGGTTAATCGAGGAAGAAGGGACGCCGGAAGAGTTGTTTGGTAACCCGAAAAGCGCCCGTTTACAGCAGTTTCTGTCGGGATCGCTTAAGTAACACCGAAAGTCCCGCCGTTGTGGCGGGACTTAAATATCACCGCACCACATCCCCAAGCGCCCCTTCCAAATCATACCAACGGAAACCAAAGCCGGACTCTTCAAGTCGCTTTGGTAGTGCTCGTTGCCCGCCTAACACCAACACCGAAGATTCACCCATCATCAGTCTGACTGCCGTAGCTGGGGCGCGTATAAATGCCGGGCGATTAAGCACATGGCCCAGCGCGTGAGAGAATTGTTCATTGCGCACCGGGTAGGGCGAAACCATGTTAAACGGCCCGCGTAAATCGTTATCCAGCAGCCACAAAATGCCGTTCACCATATCGTCGATATGAATCCACGCCAGATACTGTCGTCCGTCGCCCATCGGGCCGCCCAGACCCAGGCGGAATATCGGTAATAGTTTTCCCAAAATCCCGCCTTTTGGTGCTAACACCACGCCAGTGCGCAGCAGGCAGACACGTGTTTGCTCGCTCTGTGCGCCGCAGGCGATTTGTTCCCAGCGGGCGCAGAGCTTATGGGTAAATTCATTGTGCGGCGGTTCATCTTCGTTAACGACCACTTCGCCGAGGTCGCCGTAATATCCAGCGGCAGACCCGGAAATAAACACCGCAGGCGGCGTCTGGCTTGCTTTAAACATCTCGACCAGGCGTTCGGTGATTTGCCAGCGGCTTTGGCAAAGGCGCTGTTTTTGTGATTCCGTCCAACGTTTGTCGGCAATCGGTTCACCTGCGAGATTGATTACCGCACCAAAACCATCGAGATTGTTATGCTCACTCAATCCTTTCCACAGCGTGACTTTGGGATCAAATAACGCCCTGGCTTTGTCGGGGGTGCGAGTCACAACGGTCACTTCATGCCCCAATTCCAACAAGCGCGGTATCAGATGGCTGCCAATCAAGCCGGTTCCGCCGGTAATCAGTATCTGCATGCTCGTCTCCAGCTGTTTTTGTCTACCTCTGCCAGCTCATGGTCATAGAGACCGAATCGGCGTAACGCAGCGCATGTAGTTTATCGATTTCTACTTCAGCATAAGATACCCACGGATGATCGCATGCGATGTCGAGCACATCCTGAGTTAATTTTTCCAGCAGTGAGAAACGATTATTCTCAACCAACTGGATGATTTGCTTAGTGATGGTGCGGTAATTCAGTGCGTCGTTGATGTCTTCACTGGCGCGAGCTTTCTCTGCCGGATAATGAATTGCCACATTAATGACAATATCCTGGCGGTTGGAAATCTCTTCATCTTTGATGCCGATAAAAGTGCGCAGGCGTAAGTTTTTGATTCGAATAATTGCGTCTGGCGACATTGCAGGTTTCCTTTATGTATCTATTTCTGGTTATTTCCTGTTGCAGACTATACCCAAAAGAGATGAGGAAAAACATTGCGCCCATCGCGGGCGCACGGATGTTAGTTCGTTGAGCGCTGTTTCTGCCGCGCTAATGTCGCGCCCATCGCGGGCGCACGGATGTTAGCTTTTCTGAGCCTGCTCATAGGCCCGTTCGGTTGCCGGGCGCGAACGAATACGTTCAAACCAGTTTTGCACCGCCGGGAAATTCGCCAGATTAATGCGCTGGCGCTCATGAGAAACCGTCCACGGGTAAGTGGCGATATCGGCAATACTGTATTCATTGCCGCCCAGCCATGGGGTTTTCTCGAGCTGTTTGTTGAGGACACCATACAGACGCTGAGTTTCCACCTGGTAACGTTCAATGGCGTAAGGAACAGGCTGTGGCGCGAAATGATTAAAGTGATGATTTTGGCCGAGCATTGGGCCAAACCCTCCGACTTGCCAGAACAACCATTGCAGCGTGTGGGTGCGTTCACGCAGATCTTTGCTTAATAGCTCGTTGGTCTTTTCTGCCAGATAAAGCAGGATTTCGCCTGATTCAAAGATACTCAGTGGGCCGCCGCCGTCTGCCGGATGGTGGTCGATTATCGCCGGGATTTTATTGTTCGGTGAAATCGCCAAAAAGGCAGGCTGAAACTGATCTCCTTTGCCAATATCTATACGGTGAAGGGTGTAATCCAGCCCCGTTTCTTCCAGAAAAAGCGTGATTTTGTGGCCGTTTGGTGTCGGTGCATAGTAAAGGTCAATCATGTTATGCCCATCCTGATGTCAGCATTTTTCGTAAACCTATGGAGTATAGACTTTTTGAAAAACTTGCCGGGTGGATGAGTTTTGTTCAAGTGACAGAAGTTATTTTCCGCTATATGTTCAATAACCTGGAAAGCTAAATTATGGGGATGTTATGAGCCAGCCGACAATCACACTTTGGTCCGACGCTAACTTTTTTAGTCCGTATGTCATGTCCGTTTATGTTGCACTGAAAGAGAAAGGTCTGAGCTTTACTCTGCAAACGGTTGATTTAAACAGCGGGCAAAATCTGCAACCAGGCTGGAAAGGGTATGACCTTACGCGACGCGTTCCGGTGCTAGCGGTCGATGACTTTTTGCTGACTGAATCCTCCGCCATTGCTGAGTATCTGGAAGACCGTTTCGCGCCTCCTACCTGGGAGCGTATTTATCCCCATGATCTCGAAAAACGCGCTCGGGCCAGACAAATTCAGGCATGGATACGCAGCGATTTAATGCCCATTCGTGAAGAACGCTCAACCGACGTGGTTTTTGCCGGCGTGAAGAAAGCCCCTCTGACCGAGAAAGGGCAGGCGGCGGCGCAAAAACTCATCGCGGCGGTAGAAAATTTACTCCCCGTCGGCCAGCAAAATCTTTTTGGCGAATGGTCGATTGCTGATACCGATTTGGCACTGATGCTTAATCGCTTGATTCTCAATGGCGATGAGGTTCCGGAGCGTTTGCAGGAGTATGCCGCATTCCAGTGGCAGCGAGCATCCGTGCAGCGTTTTCTGGCACTTTCCGCAAAGCATTCTGGCTGATTAGCCCCATAATTCGTTATGATAATTTTGCTTATCACTAACAGGAATGTGGTTTTATGAAGCTGATGTTTGCCTCCGATATTCATGGTTCGCTACCCGCAACCGAGCTGGTGCTGGCTCATTTTGAACGCAGCGCTGCTAAATGGCTGATATTACTGGGCGATGTATTAAATCACGGGCCACGTAATGCTTTGCCGGTGGGTTACAATCCAGGTGCCGTTGCGGAGCGCTTTAACAGCATTGCCGATAAAATTATTGCAGTGCGCGGCAACTGTGACAGCGAAGTGGATCAGATGCTGCTACATTTTCCGATTTCAGCTCCCTGGCAACAGATATTGATGGCCGAGCAGCGTTTATTTATCACTCACGGCCATTTATATAATCCCGATAAATTGCCGCCGCTGGCAGAAAATGATGTGTTGGTTTTTGGTCACACTCATCTGCCATTGGCTGAAAAGCAAGACTCGATATATCTGTTCAATCCTGGCTCCGTGAGTATCCCCAAAGGTGGGTTTGAAGCGAGTTACGGGATGCTAAACGATGGTGTTCTGAGCGTTCACGCACTGAATAACGATGGGGTTATTGCACAGGTCGAGATTACCCCGTAACTTACCGCTTGTTAGACGAATCACGCGCCAAAGAGCGCCCTATATAAGGTTTCCCCAATGGCGGAACAGAGTCATTTTGTTGGCATGGAATGGGTAGACATTGTCAGTGAAGACAATGAAGTCATCGCGCAGGCAAGTCGTGAGCAAATGCGTGCGCAGCGCTTACGCCATCGCGCGACTTATATCGTTGTGCACGACGGTATGGGCAAAATCCTGGTGCAACGTCGCACTGAGACAAAAGATTTTTTACCGGGCATGCTCGACGCAACTGCGGGTGGCGTGGTTCAGGCCGATGAACAATTACTGGACTCGGCTCGTCGCGAGGCAGAAGAAGAGTTGGGTATTGCTGGTGTACCGTTCGCAGAGCATGGGCAATTCTACTTTGAGGACATCAACTGCCGCGTATGGGGAGGCTTGTTTAGCTGCGTATCACACGGCCCGTTTGCGTTGCAGGAAGATGAAGTCAGCGAAGTGTGCTGGATGTCCCCTGAAGAAATTACCGCACGTTGTGATGACTTCACGCCTGACTCTCTGAAAGCCCTGGCTTTGTGGATGACACGCAACGCTAAAAATGAATCCCAACATGCCGCTGCTGCGGAGTAATTGATTCGGTTTTTCTCGGAACATCACCAATAAAAAAGCCGCTAATGCAAATTAGCGGCTTTTTTGCTTCTCAGAAGAACTTAGTCTTGTTGAGAAGACTGAATCGCAGTCAGAGCGATGGTGTAAACGATATCGTCTACCAGTGCGCCACGAGACAGGTCGTTAACGGGTTTACGCATACCTTGCAGCATTGGCCCGATGGAGATCAGGTCTGCTGAGCGCTGTACCGCTTTATAGGTGGTGTTACCGGTGTTCAGGTCTGGGAAAATGAACACGGTAGCGCGACCTGCAACCGGTGAGTTTGGCGCTTTGGATTTAGCAACGTCAGCCATAACCGCGGCGTCGTACTGCAACGGACCGTCGATGACCAGGTCAGGACGTTTTTCTTGAGCAATACGTGTAGCTTCACGTACTTTCTCAACGTCGCTACCCGCACCAGAAGTACCGGTGGAGTAGGACAGCATTGCAACACGTGGGTCGATACCGAATGCAGCAGCGGAATCCGCAGACTGAATAGCGATTTCTGCCAGTTGTTCAGCAGTTGGATCTGGGTTGATCGCGCAGTCACCGTAAACATAAACCTGTTCTGGCAGCAGCATGAAGAACACAGAAGAAACCAGAGAGCTCCCTGGTGCAGTTTTGATCAGCTGCAACGGAGGACGAATGGTGTTCGCTGTGGTGTGAACCGCACCGGAAACCAGGCCGTCAACTTCGTCTTGCTCAAGCATCAAAGTACCCAGCACCACGTTGTCTTCCAGTTGCTCACGCGCAACGGCTTCGGTCATGCCTTTGCTCTTACGCAGCTCAACCAGACGTGCAACGTAGCTCTCGCGAACCACTTCTGGATCAACGATTTCGATGCCAGCACTCAGTTCAACACCTTGCGCAGCAGCAACGCGGGTGATTTCATCCGGGTTACCCAACAGCACGCAAGTTGCGATACCACGTTCAGCGCAGATAGATGCCGCTTTCACGGTACGTGGCTCTTCGCCTTCTGGCAGCACAACACGTTTACCGGCTTTACGAGCAAGCTCGGTCAGCTGGTAGCGGAATGCTGGCGGAGACAGACGACGGCTACGCTCGGAAGTTGCAGTCAGAGATTCAATCCAGTTTGCATCAATGTGGCTAGCCACATATTCCTGCACTTTCTCGATACGCTGATGGTCGTCAGTTGGGACTTCCAGGTTGAAGCTTTGCAGGCTCAGGGAGGTCTGCCAGGTGTTGGTATCAACCATGAACAGCGGCAGGCCGGTGGCGAATGCACGCTCACACAGTTTGCTCACGCGTGGGTCCATTTCGTAACCACCGGTCAGCAGAACGGCACCGATATCCACGCCATTCATTGCTGCCAGGCACGCTGCAACCAGCACATCTGGACGGTCTGCGGAAGTCACCAGCAAAGAACCTGGACGGAAGTGTTCCAGCATGTGCGGAATGCTACGCGCACAGAAGGTCACAGACTTCACGCGACGGGTTTTGATGTCGCCTTCGTTGATGATGGTTGCGTTCAGGTGACGCGCCATATCAATCGCGCGAGTAGCAATCAGATCAAAGCTCCATGGCACACAGCCCAGAACTGGCAGCGGGCTGTCAGCGAACAGTGCTTTAGGATCGATGTTAGCGATGCTCGCTTTAGTGGAGTCATCGAAAATTTCAGACAGATCAGGACGGGTACGACCTTGCTCATCAACTGGGGCATTCAGTTTGTTAATGATAACGCCAGTGATGTTGGTGTTTTTGCTACCACCGAAGCTGCTACGAGCCAGTTCAATACGTTCTTTCATCTGCTCTGGGGAGTTGTTACCCAGGGACATCACGAAGACGATTTCAGCGTTCAGCGTTTTAGCGATTTCATAGTTCAAAGACTGAGCAAACTGGTGCTTACGAGTCGGAACCAAACCTTCTACCAGAACCACTTCAGCGTCTTTGCTGCTGGCGTGGAAGTTGGCGATGATCTCTTCCATCAGCACGTCTTGTTGGTTGCTCGACAGCAACGACTCAACGTGGTTCATGTGCAGTGGCTCAGCAGTAGGGATGCTGGAGTTAGCACGAACGATGCTGGTGGTTTGATCTGGAGTATCGTCACCCGTGCGTGGTTGAGCGATAGGTTTGAAAACGCTTAGGCGAACGCCTTTTTGTTCCATAGCACGGATAACACCCAGGCTGACGCTAGTCAGGCCGACGCTAGTTCCGGTAGGGATCAACATAATTGTACGGGACACGGTATAACCTCTTTGTTGCACAAGCGGGGCTTGTGAGACTCAGAAAACAACACCGCCAGCGAAGGCTGGCGGTAAGGAGAATCAAGCGGTCAGGCGAGATGCATCCTGAGCGATAACCAGTTCTTCGTTGGTCGGAATGACCACCGCAGCACGGGTACCCTCTTTGTTGATGAAGCCTGATTTGCCAAAGCGCGCAGCCAGGTTGCGTTCGTGGTCAACTTCGAAGCCCAGAACACCCAGTTTGCCCAGAGACAGTTCACGTACCATTGCTGCGTTTTCACCGATACCACCAGTGAACACAACTGCATCCAGACGACCGTCCATCAGCGCAGTATAAGAGCCGATGTATTTAGCCAGACGGTGACAGAACACGTCCATAGCACGTTTAGCATCTTCTTTAGTGGTGTAGTTGTCTTCAACATAACGGCAGTCGCTGGTGACTTCAGTCAGACCCAACAGACCAGATTCTTTTGTCAGCATTTTGTTGATGTCATCAACGCTCATGCCCAAAGAGTCATGCAGGTGGAAGATAATCGCAGGATCGATGTCACCAGAACGGGTGCCCATTACCAGGCCTTCCAGTGGAGTCAGACCCATAGAGGTGTCTACACACTTGCCGTTACGAATAGCAGAAACGGAACCGCCGTTGCCCAAGTGGCAAGTGATAATATTCACTTCTTCCACTGGCTTATTCAGCATTTTCGCGGCTTCTTGAGTCACATAGTAGTGGCTGGTGCCGTGTGCGCCGTAGCGACGAACGCCGTGCTCTCTGTACAGTTTGTACGGCAGAGCATAGAGATAAGATTCTTCTGGCATGGTCTGATGGAACGCGGTGTCAAACACAGCAACGTTTTTATCAGCCAGTTTAGGGAAAGATTTCAATGCTTCAGCAATACCGATCAGGTGTGCCGGGTTATGCAGAGGTGCAAAAGAAGCAGTATCTTTGATACCCTGAATCACGGTCTCGTCGATAACGACGGAGCTGGTGTACTTCTCGCCGCCGTGAACAACACGGTGGCCGATAGCAGTCAGCTGCTCGGACAATTCAGGTTTTTGTGCCAAAATGGTATTAACCATAAAGTTCAGAGCTTCGCTGTGAGCGGCGCCTGCACCCAAAGCCGCTTCTTGTTTACCGCCATCCATTTTCCACTTGATACGTGCTTCAGGAAGATGGAAACATTCGGCTAAACCAGAGAGGTACTCGTCACCGTTTACAGCATCAATAATTGCGAATTTCAGTGAAGAGCTACCGCAGTTCAGAACCAGTACTAGCTTACTCGACATGGAAGTACCTACTTTTATACGTGGCTAAAAAAACGTCATTTAGTCTCTCAGCGTAGCGCATGATGAGACAGACATTTATGATTAACGTCATGCCGAAAGCGTTTTTTTGGCATGACGAAGAAATACTCTAGAGTTTACGCCATATTGCGTGATATTTCGGCATTGGCGAACTGAGCAAAAAATTGACAACCTGCGGTTTCCCTTCTACGGCCATCAAGGCCGGCACAGGATACCTGATTGCGATGGTTAAAGACAAAAGATTTTGAACCATGTAATTTAGAGTTGTTAAATTGCACAAAAATTTTATTTTTTATATGTGAAGTTGAGGTAACGTCATGTCGACACCCCAAAACAGCCACGCAAGCTGGTTCAGTATGTTCAGTCGCGGGCAGCATTATTCTAAGACCTGGCCTGTCGATAAACGCCTCGCGCCGATCTTCGTTGAAAACCGCGTTATCCGCGCCACGCGCTTTGCCATCCGCTTTATGCCTCCGCTCGCTGTCTTTACGCTGACCTGGCAAATTGCCCTTGGTGGCCAACTTGGCCCCGCCGTCGCTACCGCATTGTTCGCCTGTAGCCTGCCGATGCAAGGTCTATGGTGGTTAGGAAAACGTTCCGTCACACCGCTGCCGCCATCCATTCTTAATTGGTTTTACGAAGTGCGTGGCAAACTACAGGAAGCCGGACAGGCGTTATCGCCGATTGAAGGCAAGCCTGATTACCAGGCGCTGGCGGAAGTTCTTAAACGTGCGTTCAAGCAGTTGGATAAAACTTTTCTTGATGATTTGTAAAATCCCTGCCGTTTCGCATATATAGAAAGGATTATTTTTCGTAGGGCAATCTACCCTGCGCAACAGGAGCTAAGAAATGGAAATGACTAACGCCCAGCGACTGATTTTATCTAATCAGTACAAAATGATGACCATGCTCGATGCGGACAACGCCGAGCGTTATCGTCGCCTGCAAACGATCATTGAGCGTGGCTATGGCCTACAAATGCGTGAGCTGGACAGGGAGTTTGGCGAGCTGACAGAAGAAACCTGCCGCACGGTTATCGACATCATGGAGATGTACCACGCGCTGCACGTTTCCTGGACCAACCTGAAAGACAACCAGCAAATCGACGAACGCCGCGTCACCTTCCTCGGTTTTGATGCGGCCACAGAAGCACGTTTCCTGGGTTACGTTCGTTTCATGGTGAATATTGAAGGCCGTTACGCGCATTTTGATGCGGGTACGCACGGCTTTAACGCGCAGACCCCAATGTGGGAAAAATACCAGCGTATGTTGAAAGTGTGGCAGTCATGCCCACGTCAGTATCATTTAAGTGCGAACGAGATCGCGCAAATTATTAATGCCTGAGGGGAGACTTGTCGTGAAGTGCAAAGGTTTCTTGTTTGATTTGGATGGGACTCTGGTTGATTCCCTGCCAGCAGTCGAGCGTGCATGGATTAACTGGGCAAAGCGTTTCGATATTTCGCCGCAAGAAGTATTGGGCTTCATTCATGGCAAACAGGCGATTACTTCGCTGCGTCACTTTATGGCGGGTGCCTCTGAAGAAGAGATCCAGCAAGAATTCTTGCGTCTGGAAAAAATCGAATCCGAAGACACCGATGGTATTGTCGCTTTGCCTGGCGCTGTTGAACTGTTGACTCACCTGAACGAAGCAGGCATTCCATGGGCCATCGTGACTTCGGGCTCGTTACCGGTCGCCTCTGCTCGTCGTGCTGCGGGTGGGCTACCCGCGCCAGAAGTGCTGGTGACTGCTGAACGTGTAGCGCGTGGAAAACCTGAGCCAGATGCTTACCTGCTCGGTGCACAATTACTTGAGCTTGAGCCTGAAGAGTGCGTGGTGGTGGAAGATGCCCCTGCGGGGGTGCTTTCAGGTCTTGCAGCGGGTTGTCACGTTATTGCGGTCAACGCCCCGGCAGATACGCCGCGCCTTGCACATGTCGATTATGCATTGCACTCGTTAACTGAGTTGCTGGTGCAGAAGTTGCCAGACGGTACAGTCGAAGTGCTTAGAAAACACTAAACACATGATTTAGCCCCGCGATAGCGGGGCTTTTTTATGGCAAGATTTTTACCCCCTGAGACAACCACAAAGGAATTGTTTTGAACTCAGAATTGATTTGGGTCTTATCGCTATTAGCGATTGCGGTAGTGTTATTCGCCACCGGCAAAGTGCGTATGGATGCGGTTGCTTTGCTTGTCATTATTGCGTTTGTCCTCAGCGGTACACTGACTCTTAGCGAAGCCTTTTCTGGTTTTAGCGACCCCAATGTTATTTTGATTGCAGCGCTTTTTATCATTGGCGATGGACTCGTTCGAACCGGCGTTGCCACAAAAATGGGCGCCTGGCTGGTGGATGTCGCGGGCAGCAGTGAAACGAAAATGTTGGTTTTGCTGATGTTAACGGTGGCGGGCCTCGGCGCGTTCATGAGTTCAACGGGCGTGGTAGCAATATTTATTCCCGTGGTTCTCAGTGTTTCAATGCGCATGAAAACGTCACCATCACGCCTGATGATGCCGCTGAGTTTTGCCGGGTTGATTAGCGGCATGATGACGCTTGTCGCCACGCCACCAAACCTGGTGGTAAACAGTGAACTGCTGCGCGAAGGTTTGCAGGGTTTCCACTTCTTTAGCGTGACGCCAATTGGCCTGGTCATTTTGCTGTTGGGTATCGGCTATATGCTGATCGCGCGGTTTGCATTAAACGGGCAGAAAAAAGATGACGGCAGACAAGACTGGCGACGCCGAACTTTCCGCGATCTGATCAAAGATTATCGGCTGACGGGGCGTGCGCGTCGTCTGGCGATTCGCCCTGGTTCGCCAATGGTGGGTCGCCGTCTTGATGATTTAAAACTGCGTGAGCGTTATGGTGCCAATGTTATTGGTCTTGAGCGCTGGCGTAAATTCCGCCGGGTGATCGTCAATGTTACGGGCGTCACTGAATTTCGCGCGCGCGACGTGCTGTTGATTGATATGTCTGCTTCTGAAATCGATCTGCGTGAGTTTTGTAGCGAACAGATGCTTGAGCCGATGGTGCTGCGTGGTGAGTATTTTTCAGATCAGGCGCTGGATGTGGGGATGGCGGAAGTCTCGCTGATCCCTGAGTCTGAGTTAATCGGGCAAACACTGCGCGAAATCGGCTTCCGTACGCGCTACGGCCTGAATGTCGTCGGGTTACGCCGTAATGGCGAAGCGATGGAAGGCTTGCTGGTGGATGAAGCCTTACAACTTGGCGATATCGTGCTGGTGGTTGGCGACTGGAAACTGATCAGCCAATTGCAACTCAAAGGCCGCGATTTCCTGGTGCTTAACTTACCTGTGGAAGAGGGCGAAGCCTCGCCTGCGCATAGTCAGGCTCCGCACGCTATTTTCTGCCTGGCGTTGATGGTTGCGCTGATGCTGACCGATGAAATCCCCAACACTATTGCCGCTATTATTGCCTGTTTGCTGATGGGTAAATTCCGCTGTATAGATATGGAAAGTGCTTATAAAGCGGTGCATTGGCCAAGCATCATCTTGATTGTCGGCATGATGCCGTTTGCTCTTGCGCTGCAAAAAACGGGTGGGGTGAACTTGATTGTGGATGGTTTGATGCGTCTTGGGGGCGGCTACGGCCCGCACATGATGCTGATCTGCCTGTTCGTGATGTGCGCTGCAATTGGGCTATTCATCTCCAATACCGCCACCGCCGTGTTAATGGCGCCTATCGCGCTGGCGGCGGCAAAATCAATGGGGGTTTCGCCTTATCCCTTTGCGATGATTGTCGCACTTGCCGCCTCTGCTGCGTTTATGACTCCGGTATCTTCACCGGTTAATACGCTCGTTCTGGGGCCGGGAAATTATAAGTTCAGCGATTTTGTGAAGATGGGTGTGCCATTTACGGTGATTGTGATGGTGGTGAGCGTGGTGATGGTGCCGATGCTATTTCCGTTTTAACTAGCTAAAAACAACCCTCACCCCGGCCCTCTCCCTGATGGAGAGGGGGAAAACCGGAGAATCCCCTCTCCTGGGGGAGAGGGTTAGGGTGAGGGCATAAAACTATAATGGTGAATCCTGGCTAATCTCATCCAGCGATAACTGGAAGCTCGGTACAAACACCTTCATGAAATAGTCCATCTCTTCGCTGTGGCGGTCCGCCAGGGTTTTTTCGAGTCGGCTTTTCGCCAGCAAAAACTCGTTATTCCCGGCAGACAGTTCTTCAAGACATTTCAGGTAGGCGCATAGCGCATCAGCTTGTTTCACAATCGCTCTTTCTTCATCGCTACTGCGATGCTCATCAATAAGCGGCGCCCAGATATCGCGTAACTCTTCCGGCACCATATCAATGAGCTTCTGCTGCGCAATTTTCTCGATGGCTTTGTATTCGTGGGCAATCTGCGAGTTGAAATATTTTACGGGAGTGGGCAGATCTCCGGTTAAAACTTCGCTGGCGTCGTGATACATCGCCAACAGCGCAACATGTTCGGCGTTAATTTTCCCGTTAAATTTACGGTTTTTAATCACTGCCAGGGCATGAGCGACCATCGCGACTTGTAAGCTATGCTCCGAAACATTTTCGGTACGCACATTACGCATCAGCGGCCAACGATTGATTAATTTCAGACGTGAAAGGTGGGCGAAGAAATGGCTCTGGCTCATAGGTACACTCGGTGTCTACTACAAAAAAACCATTGTGCAGGGGGGCAGGGGAAGATGCAAACATCTCCCCCTCAAGGTTTACTGGTGGTAGTGCCCCAGGAAACGGCCAAATTTATTGATCGCCATTTCCAGTTCGTCAACGCGCGGTAAAGTCACAATACGCACGTGATCCGGCCACGGCCAGTTAAATGCAGTTCCCTGAACCAACAGCACTTTTTCTTGCAGCAAGAAATCCAGCACCATTTTTTGGTCATCATGGATGTTAAAACGTTTCGCATCGATTTTCGGGAACATATACAGCGCACCGCGTGGCTTCACACACGAGACACCCGGGATATCGTTAATCAATTCCCATGCGCGATTGCGTTGCTCATACAGACGTCCGCCAGGCGCGATAAATTCACTGATACTCTGATAGCCGCCAAGTGCCGTCTGGATCGCATGTTGAGCCGGAACGTTGGCGCACAGGCGCATCGACGCCAGCATTTCCAGACCTTCAATATAACCTTTAGCGTGTTTTTTCGGTCCGTTCAGTACCATCCAGCCCTGACGGAAGCCCGCGACGCGGTAAGTTTTGGACAAACCATTAAAGGTGACAGTCAGCAAATCAGGTGCGAGAGCTGCAATCGAATGGTGTTGGGCTTCGTCGTAAAGAATCTTGTCGTAAATTTCATCAGCAAAAATAATTAAATTATGCTGACGAGCGATCTCCACGATTTCCAGTAGCAGTTCTTTAGAGTAGACCGCGCCGGTTGGGTTGTTCGGGTTAATAATCACAATCCCGCGTGTACGAGGTGTGATTTTAGCTCGAATATCATCAAGATCCGGGAACCAATCGGAAGACTCATCACATAAATAATGAACAGCTTTACCGCTGGAAAGTGAAACTGCAGCCGTCCATAAAGGGTAATCCGGAGCAGGAACCAGCATCTCATCGCCGCTATTGAGCAAGGCTTGCATGGATTGCACAATCAGCTCAGATACACCGTTCCCGATATAGATGTCTTCAACCGTCACATCCCGCATGTCACGTGCCTGATAATGCTGCATGATGGCTTTGCGTGCGGAGTAAAGTCCTTTTGAGTCGCAGTAACCTTGCGCTGTAGGCAGGTTACGAATCACATCGACAAGAATTTCATCCGGTGCATCAAAACCAAATGGCGCAGGGTTGCCGATATTCAGTTTGAGGACTTTATTCCCTTCTTCTTCAAGGCGTTTTGCCTCTTTGAGCACGGGGCCACGGATGTCATAACAGACGTTATCAAGTTTGCTGGATTTTTCGATAGGGGACATGAACCTGACCTTAAATGTTAGCGTCACTTCCTGCCGTGGAAGCGACCAGGCATCAATGTACTCCTGCCACGCGCAGATTTGAAGGTGGGCGAAGCGCTGAACTGTAATTAATCTTCTGAATTTTTGAGATAGTGATAAAACCAGGTGAGTGATGTTTTTGTAGTGTTATATGTCGTAAAGTGTGCATTTATCAATTAAAAATATAACAAAATGAGGTTTTTTTAAGTCTGTTAACTACCTCTGCGTGTGGTGTTGCAGCAGGTAATGCTGTGTTAATTGCGAATTTAATTGAGTAATAGTTAAGGAAAATTGAATATTCATGCTTAAGGTTAAAATGAATACATTAGAGTGAGTTAATAATATGCATAAAAAAATAACAACCGATATTATTAATATAAATAGTTAATAGAGTTGAATTTCCTCTCATTTACCTTGAAAGAAAATGTCCAATTTTGGTAATAATTGGTAGAAGAAAGAATTAAAAAAGAGAATGAGATCAGATAATTCGCAACAAAAGTTATGAGATGAGACGATTTGCGGTAAGATATCCTACAGTTAATGGCAGGTGTTTCTTGTTGAATATTACGCAACTCTATGTTTTGTTGTGGGTTCGTTCGTGGTCACCATGCCCGGCTAATTACCCTTGCTGCGTGGTAACATTAAGAAGATTTTCATCAGTCATACACTCGTTGTTGTTGTGTATCGAATAAATAAAACTCATTATTGAAGTGGATTTACAATAATTACTCAGTTTTAATTTACGCGACTAGTACGTTAAGACGAATGTTTGTATGTTGTTTACGCCAGTATAATAACTCCCGGAATACGCGCTGCACATTATTGGTGCGTGTCACCCTGGGTTAGTGAAAATAAAAAAGTCAGAGCGACTGTCAGGATGATGGTGCAGCCCTACGGGGACGTTCTGTAAAAGGGAATTGCTTTATCTTTTTGATAAATCACAGCAATAAAACTAAGGCAGACTCGTAAGAGCAACCTACTAGTGAAAAAATTATGATTAACGCAAATCGTCCGATATTAAATCTCGACCTCGATCTGCTAAGGACTTTTGTTGCCGTAGCGGATCTCAATACCTTTGCTGCGGCGGCAGTTGCGGTGTGCCGTACTCAATCGGCAGTAAGCCAGCAGATGCAGCGTCTGGAACAGTTAGTAGGGAAAGAGCTTTTTGCACGTCATGGCCGTAATAAGCTACTGACAGAGCATGGAATCCAGCTTCTGGGCTACGCGCGAAAAATTCTGCGTTTCAATGATGAAGCTTGCACCTCACTGATGTTTAGTAATTTGCAGGGCGTGCTGACCATCGGCGCCTCTGATGAAACAGCGGATACGATTCTGCCATTCCTGCTTAATCGGATAAGTTCCGTTTATCCAAAGCTTGCGTTGGACGTGCGGGTTAAACGTAATCCGTTCATGATTGAAATGCTCAACCAGCAGGAAGTTGACTTAGTTGTTACGACAGCGAAGCCTGCACATTTTGAATCCATTGTTTTACGCACTTCACCGACGTTATGGTATTGCGCGGCAGATTATGTCTTCCAGAAAGGTGAAACTGTCCCTCTGGTGATGCTCGACGATCCGAGTCCTTACCGGGATATGATGCTTGAGCATTTGAATGCAGAGCGCATTCCTTGGCGTATTGCTTACGTTGCTTCAACGCTTTCAGCGGTACGAGCGGCCGTTAAAGCAGGCCTGGGTGTTACCGCTCGTCCTGTTGAAATGATGAGTCCTGAGTTGCGCGTGCTCGGTAGCGCTGATGGCTTACCCGTGATGCCAGAGACCCAATATCTGTTGTGCCGCAATATGCAAACGACCAATGATTTGGCGCAGGCTATTTTTAGTGCGCTGGAATCCAACCCAAATCCCTATCGTTATTTGGCTTCATCAGATGAAGATGATGGCACTGTGTTAATGGAACGCGATTTCGAGTAACGCATGGCAGGTTGTTGGTAACAAAATATGAAATTTGAAAACAGGTCACTGAGTTTGTTTTTTAGCTCAGTGGCTTGTTTTTTATTCAACGCAAGATAAGTTTATTGCTATTTTGTAAAAACATGTTTTAAAACAAACCACTCCGCACCTCCCTCACTGACTGCCTTCATCCACCGTCTTCTGAATCAACTCGTGTTTAAATGTTAAAAAATAGGCCGCAATGTTGTTGGTTTTTGATATGGATTAACAAAAGCGTGTCTCAGATCAAGAAAATACTCCCTATAGGGGGGATGAATAGTTGAGATTTCCTGCCAAAATAGAACAGTAGTTATTTTTTTCCACCGTTACGGACACGATTCACCATTAATAAAACCGAGTTAATCACTCGGCGTTACTAACGTTTAAGGCACTAAATGTTAATGAAGGTGGTGTCATGTAAATTAATGTGTGGATACTTTTGTTAAAGTTGACAAAAGGTTATAGAAAGGAGTAAAAAACCCCATCAATTTGCTGGTAAAGTTTTGATTCCAGCAGTTATTGTAAGGTTTATTGTTCCTCCCCATGAATCGATGTGGTGTTCATCTGCCAGCAAGAGCAGAGACTTTGGCGCCACTTTTGATGAGTAAGCAATGAGTATGTCAACATCCACTGAAGTTATCGCTCACCATTGGGCGTTCGCAGTTTTTCTGATTGTTGCCATTGGCCTGTGTTGCGTAATGCTTCTCGGGGCCTGGTTCCTTGGCGGGAGAGCTAAGGGTCGGCACAAAAACACTCCCTTCGAGTCAGGTATCGACTCAGTTGGTACAGCGCGCTTACGTCTATCCGCCAAGTTTTACCTGGTCGCCATGTTCTTCGTCATCTTCGACGTGGAAGCCTTGTATCTCTATGCGTGGTCAGTGTCCATCCGTGAAAGTGGATGGGTAGGCTTCGTCGAGGCCGCAATTTTCATTTTAGTGTTACTGGCAGGCCTGGTGTATCTGGTGCGTATTGGCGCGCTTGACTGGACACCTGCGCGTTCGCGCCGTGCCCAAATCAACCCGGAAACCGACAGTATCACTAACCGTCAGCAGTAACAGCGAGGCAATAAGATGGACTATACGCTCACCCGCATAGACCCCGACGGTGAGAACGACCGTTACCCCCTGCAAAAACAGGAGATCGTAACCGATCCTCTTGATCAAGAAATCAACCGTAGCGTGTACATGGGCAAGCTCGAACATGCCATGCACGATATGGTGAACTGGGGTCGTAAAAACTCAATTTGGCCTTACAACTTTGGCCTTTCTTGCTGCTACGTTGAGATGGTGACCTCGTTTACCGCCGTGCATGACGTGGCACGTTTTGGTGCCGAAGTATTGCGTGCTTCTCCGCGTCAGGCTGACCTGATGGTGATTGCCGGAACCTGCTTCACCAAAATGGCTCCCGTCATTCAGCGTCTTTATGACCAAATGCTCGAACCAAAATGGGTCATCTCAATGGGTGCCTGCGCCAACTCCGGCGGCATGTACGACATCTATTCCGTGGTGCAGGGCGTGGATAAATTCCTTCCGGTTGATGTTTACATCCCTGGCTGCCCGCCGCGTCCGGAAGCTTACATGCAGGCTCTGATGCTGCTGCAAGAATCTATTGGTAAAGAACGTCGTCCGCTCTCGTGGGTAGTTGGCGATCAAGGTGTGTATCGCGCCAATATGCAATCCGAGCGCGAACGTAAACGTGGTGAGCGTATTGCTGTCACCAACTTGCGGACGCCAGACGAGATTTAATTTGCGCCTGTGGTCGGCGTGAGTTTACTTCGCATATCAATAATATTAGCGCGAAGCCGCTGACCAACAGTCACCACAGTACCATTTGCAATGGTGAGAATTATGACCGATTTAACTGCGCATGATGCCAACCAGCAAGCCTGGCAAACCCGTGACCATCTTGATGATCCGGTTATTGGCGAACTGCGTAACCGTTTTGGGCCGGACGCCTTCACTGTTCAGCCAACCCGCACTGGTGTTCCGGTGGCCTGGGTTAAGCGTGAACAATTACTGGAAGTTGTCGATTTCCTGAAAAGACTGCCAAAACCTTACGTCATGCTATTTGACTTGCATGGTATGGATGAGCGTCTTCGTACTCACCGCGACGGTTTACCGGCCGCGGATTTTTCCGTTTTCTACCACCTGATTTCTATCGATCGCAATCGCGACATCATGCTCAAGGTGGCGCTGTCTGAAAACGACCTGAACGTGCCAACGATAACCAAACTGTTCCCTAACGCGAACTGGTATGAGCGTGAAACATGGGAAATGTTTGGCATTACCTTTAATGGTCACCCGCACCTGACGCGCATCATGATGCCGCCAACGTGGGAAGGCCATCCGCTGCGTAAAGACTACCCGGCGCGTGCCACCGAGTTCGATCCGTTTGAATTGACCAAACAGAAAGAAGACCTCGAGATGGAAGCGTTGACCTTCAAGCCTGAAGATTGGGGCATGAAGCGCTGCGGTGAACATGAAGACTTCATGTTCCTGAACCTCGGTCCTAACCACCCATCTGCTCACGGTGCATTCCGTATTGTCCTGCAACTCGACGGTGAAGAAATTGTCGATTGCGTTCCGGATATCGGCTATCACCACCGTGGCGCTGAGAAAATGGGTGAGCGTCAGTCCTGGCACAGCTACATTCCGTATACCGACCGTATCGAGTACCTCGGCGGCTGCGTAAACGAAATGCCCTACGTGCTGGCGGTCGAAAAACTGGCGGGTATCAAGGTTCCTGAACGCGTAGACGTTATCCGCGTCATGCTGTCTGAACTGTTCCGAATCAACAGCCACCTGCTGTACATCTCCACGTTTATTCAGGATGTGGGCGCGATGACTCCGGTGTTCTTCGCCTTTACCGACCGTCAGAAAATCTATGACCTGGTCGAAGCGATTACCGGTTTCCGTATGCACCCGGCCTGGTTCCGTATCGGCGGTGTGGCACATGACTTGCCAAACGGTTGGGAACGTCTGCTTAAAGAGTTCCTCGACTGGATGCCGAAACGTCTGGATTCCTACGAGAAAGCTGCGCTGCGCAACACCATCCTGAAAGGCCGTTCTCAGGGCGTTGCTGCTTATGGTAAGAAAGAAGCGCTGGAGTGGGGCACTACCGGCGCTGGCCTGCGTGCTACTGGTGTCGATTTCGATATCCGTAAAGCTCGCCCTTACTCTGGTTATGAAAACTTCGACTTCGAAATTCCGGTCGGCGGTGGCATCAGCGACTGCTACACCCGCGTGATGTTGAAAGTTGAAGAACTTCGCCAGAGCTTGCGCATTCTTGATCAGTGCCTGAAAAACATGCCTGCTGGCCCGTTCAAAGCTGACCATCCGCTGACAACGCCGCCGCCGAAAGAGCGCACGCTGCAACATATCGAGACCCTGATCACTCACTTCCTGCAAGTTTCGTGGGGCCCGGTTATGCCGGCTAACGAATCCTTCCAGATGATTGAGGCGACGAAAGGGATTAACAGTTACTACCTGACCAGCGACGGTAGCACCATGAGCTACCGTACCCGCATCCGCACCCCGAGCTTTGCGCACTTGCAGCAAATCCCGTCTGCGATTCGTGGCAGCCTGGTTTCTGACCTGATTGTCTATCTGGGTAGTATCGATTTTGTAATGTCTGATGTGGATCGCTAACTATGCACGATAAACAACAACCCCAGGCTGAAGCTTTTGAACTGAGTGCGGCCGAGCGTGATGCGATTGAGCACGAAAAACATCATTACGAAGATGCTCGCGCAGCGTCTATCGAAGCGCTGAAAATTGTACAGAAACAGCGTGGCTGGGTGCCAGACGGCGCTATTTATGCCATCGCTGACGTGCTGGGCATTCCTGCCAGTGACGTAGAAGGTGTTGCGACATTCTATAGCCAGATTTTCCGCCAGCCAGTGGGCCGCCACGTTATCCGCTATTGCGATAGCGTGGTTTGCCATATTACGGGCTACCAGGGCATTCAGTCGGCTATCGAAGCAAAACTGAGCATCAAACCGGGTCAAACCACGTTTGATGGTCGCTTTACCCTGCTGCCAACTTGCTGTCTGGGCAACTGCGACAAAGGGCCGACCATGATGATTGATGATGACACTCACAGCCATCTGACGCCGGAAGCGATCCCTGATTTGCTGGAGCAGTACAAATGAAAACCGTTATTCGTACTGCCGAAACCCATCCGCTGACATGGCGGTTGCGCGATGACAAACAGCCGGTCTGGCTGGATGAATATCGCAGCAAAAACGGCTACGAAGGTGCTCGTCTGGCGTTGACTGGCCTTGCACCAGATGAAGTCGTTAACCGTGTTAAAGACGCTGGCCTGAAAGGGCGCGGCGGCGCAGGCTTCTCCACGGGTTTGAAGTGGAGCCTGATGCCAAAAGACGAGTCCATGAACATCCGTTACCTGCTGTGTAACGCCGATGAAATGGAACCGGGCACCTATAAAGACCGCTTGCTGATGGAGCAACTGCCGCACCTTTTGGTTGAAGGCATGTTGATTTCTGCTTTCGCTCTCAAAGCGTATCGCGGATACATCTTCCTGCGTGGCGAATACATCGAAGCTGCGGTGCATCTGCGCCGTGCGATTGCAGAAGCCACCGAAGCGGGCCTGCTTGGCAAAAATATTCTCGGTTCTGGTTTTGATTTTGAGCTGATCGTGCACACCGGTGCCGGGCGTTATATCTGTGGTGAAGAAACCGCATTGATTAACTCTCTCGAAGGCCGTCGTGCAAACCCACGTTCAAAACCACCATTCCCTGCGTCGAGCGGTGTGTGGGGTAAACCGACCTGCGTTAACAACGTCGAAACGCTGTGTAACGTCCCGGCGATTCTGGCGGATGGCGTTGAGTGGTATCAGGGCATTTCTACCAGCAAAGATGCTGGTACTAAGCTGATGGGCTTCTCGGGTCGTGTGAAAAACCCTGGCGTTTGGGAATTACCGTTCGGCACCACGGCACGTGAAATCCTCGAGGATTATGCGGGCGGTATGCGCGATGGACTGAAATTCAAAGCCTGGCAGCCGGGTGGGGCAGGGACTGACTTCCTGACCGAATCACACCTCGATTTACCGATGGAATTCGAAAGCATCGGCAAAGCAGGCAGCCGTTTGGGTACTGCACTGGCGATGGCCGTAGACCATGAAATTGGTATGGTTCCGCTGGTTCGTAACCTGGAAGAGTTCTTTGCCCGCGAATCTTGCGGATGGTGTACACCGTGCCGTGATGGCTTGCCGTGGAGCGTAAAAATTCTGCGTGCGCTGGAGCGTGGCGAAGGCCAGCCAGGGGATATCGAAACACTTGAGCAACTGTGTCGATTCCTTGGTCCAGGTAAAACCTTCTGTGCGCATGCGCCAGGTGCGGTTGAGCCATTGCAGAGCGCGATTAAATATTTCCGCGAAGAATTCGAAGCAGGCATTGCCAAACAAGATTTCGGTAACACCCGTGCCATTAGTGGTATTCAGCCGAACTTGTTAAAAGCACGCTGGTGATATCTGCGCCGATAAAGGTGCAGGTAAGAAAAATTTTATAATTAACTGGAAGCATGCTGACTATGGCTACGATTCATGTAGACGGCAAAGAATATGAGGTAAACGGGTCAGACAACCTGCTACAAGCATGTCTGTCACTCGGCCTCGATATTCCTTATTTTTGCTGGCACCCGGCGCTAGGCAGCGTCGGTGCTTGCCGCCAGTGCGCGGTGAAGCAATATCAGAACGCAGAAGATCTTCGTGGCCGCCTGGTGATGTCTTGTATGACACCGGCCTCGGACGGCACGTTCATCTCTATTGATGACGGTGAAGCAAAAGAATTCCGTGAAAGCGTTGTGGAATGGTTGATGACCAACCACCCGCACGATTGCCCGGTTTGTGAAGAAGGCGGCAACTGCCACTTGCAGGATATGACGGTCATGACCGGTCATAGCTTCCGCCGCTATCGCTTCACCAAACGTACTCACCGTAATCAGGATCTCGGCCCGTTCATCTCTCACGAAATGAACCGCTGTATCGCCTGTTACCGCTGCGTACGTTATTACAAAGATTACGCTGACGGCACCGACCTGGGTGTTTATGGCGCGCACGATAACGTCTACTTCGGTCGCCCGGAAGACGGCACGCTTGAGAGCGAATTCTCCGGCAACCTGGTAGAAATCTGCCCGACCGGCGTGTTCACGGACAAAACTCACTCCGAGCGCTATAACCGTAAGTGGGATATGCAGTTCGCACCGAGCATTTGCCAGCAGTGCAGCATCGGCTGTAACACAAGCCCTGGTGAGCGCTATGGTGAATTGCGTCGTATCGAAAACCGCTATAACGGTACCGTGAACCACTACTTCTTGTGTGACCGTGGCCGCTTCGGTTATGGCTACGTCAACCTGAAGGATCGTCCACGTCAGCCGATCCAGCGTCGTGGCGACGATCTGATCACCCTGAACGCTGAACAAGCGATGCAGGGCGCGGCAGATATTCTGCGCCAGTCGAAGAAAGTGATCGGTATTGGATCCCCACGTGCCAGCGTAGAAAGCAACTTTGCGCTGCGCGAGTTGGTCGGTGCGGACAACTTCTACACCGGTATCGCAACCGGTGAACAAGCACGTCTGCAACTGATGCTCAAAGTGCTGCAAGAGAGCGGCATTCATACTCCGGCACTGCGTGAAATCGAATCTTACGATGCGGTTCTGGTGCTGGGCGAAGACATTACCCAAACCGGTGCGCGTGTTGCGCTGGCTGTGCGTCAGGCCGTCAAAGGCAAAGCGCGTGAAATGGCAGCAGCGCAGAAAGTGGCTGACTGGCAGATTGCCGCAATCCTGAACATCGGCCAGCACGCCAAACATCCACTGTTTGTCACCAACATCGACAGCACTCGTCTGGACGACATCGCCGCGTGGACTTACCGTGCGCCGGTTGAAGATCAGGCGCGTCTGGGCTTCGCAATCGCCAACGCGCTGGACAGCAGTTCTCCAGCAGTTGAATTGGATCGCGACCTGAAAAACAAAGTCGACGTTATCGTGCAAGCGCTGGCGGGTGCGAAAAAACCATTGATTGTATCCGGTACTAACGCCGGTAGCGAAGCGGTGATTCAGGCGGCAGCCAACGTGGCTAAAGCACTGAAAGGCCGTGGTGCCGATGTCGGTATCACTATGGTCGCTCGCGCGGTTAACAGCTTAGGCCTCGGCATGATTGGCGGCGGCTCGCTGGAAGAAGCATTAAGTGAACTGGAAAGCGGTGCGGCCGATGCGGTCGTGGTGCTGGAAAACGATCTGCATCGTCATGCTTCTGCGGCGCGTGTTGACGCAGCACTGAGCAAAGCTCCGTTGGTGATGGTTATTGACCATCAACGCACGGCGATTATGGACAAAGCCCACCTGGTGCTGTCCACCGCAAGCTTTGCTGAAAGCGACGGAACAGTGATTAACAACGAAGGCCGCGCACAGCGTTTCTTCCAGGTTTATGACCCGTCTTACTACGACCATTCAGTGGTGATGCTCGAAAGCTGGCGCTGGTTGCACTCTCTTCACAGCACGGTTCAAAGCCGTGAAGTGGACTGGACGCAACTCGACCACGTTATCGACGCGTGCGTGAAAGCGCTGCCACAACTGGCCGGAATTAAAGATGCGGCACCAGATGCCAGCTTCCGTATTCGTGGTCAGAAACTGTCGCGCTCTCCAATCCGCTCTAGTGGCCGTACGGCGATGCGCGCGAACATCAGCGTGCATGAACCGCGCCAGCCGCAGGATAAAGACACCATGTTTGCTTTCTCTATGGAAGGGAACAACAGCCCGTCGGCTAACCGCCAGCAAATTCCATTTGCGTGGGCGCCAGGCTGGAACTCACCGCAGGCATGGAACAAATTCCAGGCCGAAGTGGGTGGCAAACTGCGTCATGGTGACCCGGGTGTACGTCTGATTGAAGCGTCCGAAACAGGGATTGATTACTTCACCGACGTGCCGGAAATCTTCCATGCCGAAGAAGGGAAATGGCGTATCGCGCCTTACTACCATCTGTTTGGCAGCGATGAAATGTCCCAGCGATCTCCGATATTCCAGAGCCGCATGGCCGAGCCGTATATCAAGCTCAATCCGGCAGACGCTGCAAAACTGGGCGTGAATGCGGGAAGCCTGATTTCGTTTAGTTACGAAGGCCAGACGTTGAGTCTGCCGCTGCAACTTTCCGAAGGTCTGGCAGCAGGGCAGGTTGGTTTACCGATGGGGATGCCAGGCATTGCTCCGGTACTGGCGGGTGCTCGTCTTGAAAATCTCCAGGAGGCTGGCCAATGAGTTGGTTAACACCGGATGTTATCGACATTCTGCTGAGCATTCTTAAAGCGGTCGTAATCCTGCTGGTAGTCGTGACTTGCGGCGCGTTCATGAGCTTTGGTGAACGTCGTTTGCTGGGCCTGTTCCAGAACCGTTACGGACCGAACCGTGTTGGCTGGGGCGGCTCGCTCCAGTTAGTCGCGGATATGATCAAGATGTTCTTTAAAGAAGACTGGACCCCGCGCTTTGCGGACCGTGTAATCTTTACCCTGGCACCGATGATTGCCTTCACCTCGATGCTGCTGGCCTTTGCGATTGTGCCGGTCAGCCCGAACTGGGTGGTTGCCGACCTGAACATTGGTATTTTGTTCTTCCTGATGCTGGCAGGCCTCGCGGTTTATGCGGTGCTGTTCGCTGGCTGGTCAAGTAACAACAAATACTCACTGTTGGGCGCAATGCGTGCTTCTGCGCAGACACTGAGCTACGAAGTGTTCCTCGGTCTTTCCCTGATGGGCGTTGTGGCGCAAGCGGGTTCGTTCAATATGGGCGATATCGTTGATAACCAAGCTAATTTGTGGAACGTCATCCCGCAGTTCTTTGGCTTTGTGACCTTCGCCATCGCAGGCGTTGCGGTATGCCACCGTCACCCGTTTGACCAACCGGAAGCGGAGCAAGAACTGGCAGATGGTTACCACATCGAATATTCAGGCATGAAGTTCGGCCTGTTCTTCGTGGGTGAGTACATCGGCATCGTTACCGTTTCAGCCCTGATCGTCACCCTGTTCTTTGGTGGCTGGCATGGCCCGTGGTTACCACCATTCATCTGGTTCGCGCTGAAAACCGCGTTCTTCATGATGATGTTCATTTTGATCCGTGCATCTTTGCCTCGTCCGCGTTATGACCAGGTGATGTCATTTGGCTGGAAAGTTTGCCTGCCGCTGACGCTGATCAATCTGCTGGTGACCGCCGCGGTCATTCTCTATCAGGCACCATAAGGGGTGAAAAAACCATGACATTGAAAGAGTTAGCGGTTGGTTTCGGCACCCAGGTACGCAGTATCTGGATGATCGGTCTGCACGCGTTTGCCAAACGTGAAACGCAGATGTATCCGGAAGAGCCAGTCTATTTACCGCCGCGCTACCGTGGCCGCATCGTGCTGACGCGCGATCCGGACGGCTCCGAGCGTTGCGTAGCCTGTAACCTGTGTGCGGTAGCCTGCCCGGTAGCCTGTATCTCTTTGCAAAAAGCAGAAACAAAAGATGGCCGCTGGTACCCAGAATTCTTCCGCATCAACTTCTCGCGCTGCATCTTCTGTGGCCTGTGCGAAGAAGCGTGCCCAACCACCGCGATTCAGCTGACTCCAGACTTCGAGCTGGGTGAGTTTAAGCGCCAGGATTTGGTGTACGAAAAAGAGGACCTGCTGATCTCCGGTCCGGGCAAATACCCGGAATATAACTTCTACCGGATGGCAGGTATGGCAATCGACGGCAAAGATAAGGGCGAAGCGGAAAACGAAGCCAAGCCTATCGACGTCAAAGGCCTATTACCTTAAAGGAGCAAGGCAATGGAATTCGCTTTTTATATTTGCGCAATCATCGCGGTGGGGACCACCTTACGGGTGATCACGCATACCAACCCGGTGCATGCCTTGCTGTATCTGATTATCTCACTGCTGGCGATCTCCGGGGTGTTCTTCTCCCTGGGGGCGTACTTTGCCGCAGCGCTTGAGATCATCGTTTACGCCGGTGCCATCATGGTGCTGTTCGTCTTTGTGGTCATGATGCTAAACCTCGGCGGCGCGGTTGTAGAACAGGAGCGCCAGTGGCTGAAGCCGCAGTTGTGGATTGGCCCTGGTATTTTGTCTGCCGTACTGTTGGCGGTGCTGGTTTACGCGATTCTCGGTCTGAATGACCAGGGTATCGACGGCACCTCAGTGAGTGCAAAAGCGGTAGGTATCGCGCTGTTCGGACCGTACGTTCTGGCAGTGGAATTAGCCTCAATGCTGTTGTTAGCGGGTCTGGTTGTGGCCTTCCACCTGGGTCGTGAAGACCGCCCTGGTGAAGTGCTGAGCAATCGTCAGGCTGACGCGGCTGCTAAAAGAAAAACGGAGGAGCACGTATGATTCCGCTGCAACATGGACTAATCCTTGCTGCCATTTTGTTCGTTCTTGGGCTGACTGGCCTGGTGATTCGTCGCAACCTGCTTTTCATGTTGATTAGCCTGGAAGTGATGATCAACGCCGCGGCGCTTGCGTTCGTGGTCGCCGGGAGTTATTGGGGCCAGGCTGACGGCCAGGTGATGTATATTCTCGCGATTAGCTTAGCTGCCGCCGAAGCCAGTATTGGCCTCGCGCTGTTATTGCAGCTCCATCGTCGTCGCCAGAGCCTGAATATCGATTCAGTAAGTGAGATGCGTGGATGAACCTTCTCTGGTTAACCATTCTTTTGCCTTTTATTGGCTTTTTATTGTTGGCGTTCTCTCGTGGCCGCTGGTCAGAAAACCTTTCTGCCACGGTTGGGGTTGGCTCAATCGGCCTTGCGGCGTTAGTCACCGCGATTGTTGGGGTTGATTTCTTTAACAACGGAAGAGAAGCGTTTACCCAGCCATTATGGACCTGGATGTCAGTCGGCGATTTCAATATCGGCTTTAATCTGATCCTCGACGGTTTGTCGCTGACCATGCTTTCTGTGGTCACAGGCGTTGGCTTCTTGATCCACATGTACGCCTCCTGGTATATGCGTGGGGAAGAGGGCTACTCCCGCTTCTTCGCCTACACCAACTTGTTTATTGCAAGCATGGTCGTTCTGGTGCTTGGCGATAACTTGCTGCTGATGTATCTCGGTTGGGAAGGCGTGGGTCTGTGCTCGTATCTGCTGATTGGTTTCTACTACACCGATCCGAAGAACGGCGCGGCGGCCATGAAAGCATTCGTTGTGACTCGCGTGGGCGACGTGTTCCTCGCTTTCGCACTGTTCATTCTTTACAACGAACTGGGCACGCTGAACTTCCGCGAAATGGTTGAACTGGCACCGCAGCACTTTGCGGCTGGCAACCAAATGCTGATGTGGGCAACTCTGATGCTGTTAGGTGGCGCGGTAGGTAAATCTGCGCAGTTGCCTTTACAGACCTGGCTTGCTGATGCGATGGCTGGCCCAACGCCGGTTTCAGCGCTGATCCACGCGGCCACCATGGTTACCGCTGGTGTCTACCTGATTGCTCGTACTCACGGCCTGTTCCTGTTAACGCCAGAAGTGCTGCATTTAGTGGGTATCGTAGGTGCGGTGACGCTGGTGATGGCAGGCTTTGCGGCACTGGTGCAAACCGATATCAAACGTGTGCTCGCCTACTCGACCATGAGCCAGATTGGCTACATGTTCCTGGCGCTGGGCGTACAAGCGTGGGATGCGGCGATTTTCCACCTGATGACGCACGCTTTCTTCAAAGCGTTGCTGTTCCTGTCATCCGGTTCGGTGATTCTTGCCTGCCACCACGAACAAAACATCTTCAAAATGGGTGGCCTGCGTAAGTCCATTCCGCTGGTGTATATCTGCTTCCTGGTCGGCGGTGCCGCGTTGTCTGCGTTGCCACTCATTACTGCGGGCTTCTTCAGTAAAGATGAGATTCTGGCCGGTGCGATGGCGAATGGTCATGTGAACCTAATGGTTGCAGGTCTGGTCGGTGCGTTTATGACCTCGCTGTATACCTTCCGTATGATCTTCATCGTCTTCCACGGTAAAGAGCAGATTCACGCGCATGCGCTTAAAGGCATCACTCACCACCTGCCGCTGATTGTGCTGCTGGTGTTGTCCACTTTCGTGGGGGCAATGATTGTTCCGCCATTAGCGGGCGTCCTGCCAGCAACCACAGAGCTTGCGCACGGTAGCGTGCTGACGCTGGAGATCACTTCTGGTGTGGTCGCCATCGCGGGCATTCTGATTGCAGCATGGCTGTGGCTGGGTAAACGCACTCTGGTGACCTCCATTGCTAACAGCGCACCGGGCCGCTTCTTCGGTACCTGGTGGTTCCATGCCTGGGGCTTCGATTGGCTGTATGACAAAGTCTTCGTTAAGCCATTCCTCGGTATCGCCTGGTTGATTAAGAGCGATCCGCTGAATTCACTGATGAACATTCCGGCAGTTCTTTCCCGCTTTGCAGGTCGCGGCCTGTTGGTGAGCGAGAACGGTTATCTTCGCTGGTATGTGGCATCAATGAGTATCGGCGCGGTGGTTGTTCTGGGCTTGCTGCTGGTCTTGCGCTAATTCAACGCTCCCTCCTCTGAATAAGGGGAGGGAATGTGAGTGATGTTTTGGTTTATTTTGACTTAGGGACACAAATGCCATGCTATTACCCTGGCTGATACTCATCCCCTTTATTGGCGGCTTCTTCTGCTGGCAGACTGAACGTTTCGGCGTAAAAGTGCCGCGTTGGATCGCGCTGGTAACGATGGGACTGACACTGGCTCTCTCTTTGCAACTGTGGTTAGCCGGTGGCTACACACTGACGCAATCCGCAGGTTTGCCGCAGTGGCAGTCTGAATTTGTTTTGCCGTGGATCCCACGCTTTGGGATTGAAATCCATCTGGCGTTGGATGGCCTGTCATTGCTGATGGTGGTCCTAACCGGTCTGCTCGGCGTGCTGGCGGTACTCTGTTCCTGGAATGAAATCGAAAAATATCAGGGCTTTTTCCACCTCAACCTGATGTGGATCCTCGGTGGCGTTATCGGCGTGTTCCTTGCCATCGACATGTTCCTGTTCTTCTTCTTCTGGGAAATGATGCTGGTGCCGATGTACTTCCTGATTGCACTGTGGGGCCACAAAGCCTCCGACGGGAAGACGCGTATCACCGCTGCGACCAAGTTCTTCATCTACACCCAGGCAAGCGGCCTGGTGATGTTGATTGCCATTCTTGGTCTGGTGTTCGTGCATTACAACTCAACCGGCGTCTGGACATTTAACTACGAGCAATTGCTGCACACTGAAATGTCCAGCAGCGTTCAATGGTTGCTGATGCTGGGCTTCTTCATTGCGTTTGCGGTGAAAATGCCAGTGGTTCCATTGCACGGTTGGTTACCCGATGCGCACTCCCAGGCACCGACGGCGGGTTCTGTTGACCTCGCAGGTATCTTGCTGAAAACCGCGGCCTACGGTCTGCTGCGTTTCGCACTGCCGCTGTTCCCGGAAGCGTCTGCTGAATTTGCACCTATCGCGATGTGGCTGGGTGTTATCGGTATTTTCTACGGCGCGTGGATGGCCTTCGCACAAACCGATATCAAACGCCTGATTGCTTATACCTCCGTTTCCCACATGGGCTTCGTGTTGATTGCCATTTATACCGGCAGCCAACTGGCTTACCAGGGTGCGGTGATTCAGATGATTGCGCACGGTCTTTCTGCGGCCGGTATGTTCATCATCTGTGGTCAGATTTACGAGCGTCTGCACACTCGTGATATGCGTCTGATGGGTGGTCTGTGGAACAAAATTAAATGGCTGCCAGGTCTGTCGCTGTTCTTTGCAGTGGCAACGCTGGGTATGCCGGGTACCGGTAACTTCGTTGGCGAATTTATGATTCTGTTCGGCAGCTACCGTGTCGTGCCAATGATTACGATTATCTCGACCTTCGGTCTGGTCTTTGCCTCGGTATATTCTCTGGCGATGATTCATCGTGCTTACTTCGGTAAAGCGAAAAGTGAAATCAGTGATAAACAACTGGCAGGCATGTCGCTGCGCGAGTTCTTTATCATCCTGTTGCTGGTGGTGTTGTTAGTCCTGTTGGGCTTCTACCCGCAGCCAATTCTGGATACTTCGCATTCCGCGATGAGCAATATTCAGCAGTGGTTTACCAGTTCAATTCCAACTACAAGGCCGTAATTCGCCATGACTATAACTCCTCAACAATTGATCGCGCTGCTACCGCTGCTCGTCGTCGGATTGACGGTGGTGGTTGTGATGCTCTCCATAGCGTGGCGACGCGACCATTTTGTCAATGCAACACTGGCAGTAATCGGCCTGAACGCCGCACTCGTTTCACTGTGGTTTGTCGGCCAGGCTGGCGCAATGGACGTCACGCCGCTGATGCGCGTTGATGGCTATGCGATGCTTTACACCGGTTTGGTTTTGCTGGCGAGCCTTGCGACTTGTACGTTTGCTTATCCGTGGTTGCAAGGTTATACCGACAACCGCGAAGAGTTTTACTTACTGGTATTGATTGCTGCTCTCGGCGGTATTCTGCTGGCTAACGCAAATCACCTGGCAGCGTTGTTCCTCGGTATCGAGCTGATTTCTCTGCCGCTGTTCGGTTTGATTGGTTACGCTTTCCGCCAGAAACGTTCGCTGGAAGCCAGTATCAAATACACTATTCTGTCTGCCGCAGCGTCTTCATTCCTGCTGTTCGGTATGGCGCTGGTGTATGCGGAATCTGGCGACCTGTCGTTTGTGAGCCTCGGTAAGAGCCTCGCCGATAACATGCTGCATGAACCGCTGCTGCTGGCGGGTCTGGGTCTGATGATTGTTGGACTTGGCTTTAAACTGTCACTGGTTCCATTCCACCTGTGGACACCAGATGTTTACCAGGGCGCGCCAGCTCCGGTTTCCACTTTCCTGGCAACCGCCAGCAAAATCGCCATCTTTGGTGTGGTGATGCGTCTGTTCCTCTATGCGCCAGTCGGCGATAGCGAAGCAGTGCGTGTGGTGCTGGGGATTATCGCCTTCGCATCTATCATCGTTGGTAACCTGATGGCGTTGAGCCAGACCAATATTAAACGCCTGCTGGGTTATTCGTCTATCGCGCACCTGGGTTATCTGCTGGTGGCACTGATTGCGCTGCAAAGCGGCGATATGTCGATGGAATCCGTTGGTGTGTATCTGGCCGGTTATCTGTTCAGCAGCCTCGGCGCGTTCGGTGTTGTCAGCCTGATGTCCAGCCCGTACCGTGGTCCGGATGCTGATTCGCTGTACTCCTATCGTGGTCTGTTCTGGCACAAGCCGATTCTGTCTGCGGTGATGACCGTGATGATGTTGTCTCTGGCGGGTATCCCAATGACCCTGGGCTTCATCGGTAAGTTCTACATCATCGCCGTCGGTGTGCAGTCTCACCTGTGGTGGCTGACCGGTGCTGTGGTACTGGGTAGTGCGATTGGTCTTTACTACTATCTGCGTGTGACGGTGAGTTTGTACCTGAATGCACCGCAACAGCCAGGCCGTGATGCGCCAACAAACTGGGCATTTACTGCGGGCGGCGTTGTCGTGCTGATCTCTGCCGTGCTGGTGTTGTTGCTGGGTGTTTACCCGCAACCGCTGATTACGCTAGTGCGTATGGCGACACCGATGATGTAGTTCCAACCCGACCTGTGAAAGGGCTGCCCAACAGGGTGGCCCTTTTTGTTTTATGGGCTTGCTACACTTAAGCGAGCATTTTCAAACGTGCGGAAGCATATCTTGCGCCAGGTAATTAAATATGGAGTTTTATGACCACGCATCTGGTCTGGTTTCGCAATGATCTACGGGTAAATGATAACCTGGCTTTAGCAGCCGCATGTCGTGATCCCCACGCTCGTGTCGTTGGTCTTTTTATCGCCACGCCAGGGCAATGGCGGCAGCACGATATGGCGCCGCGTCAGGCCGAGTTTATCTGGCAACACGTGCAAAGTTTGTCTCACGCACTTGCCCAGCGCGGTATTGAGTTGCGGGTTCATGAAGTGGCTGATTTTAATGCCTGCGCTGAATACCTGAAGAGTTTCTGCGAACAGCAACACATCGACGCCCTGTTTTATAACTATCAATACGAACTTAATGAACGCCAGCGTGATGCAGCGGTTGAGAAGGCGCTGGGTCGGGATGTGGTTTGTCAGGGTTTTGATGACAGCGTATTACTGCCGCCCGGCAGCGTCACAACGGGCAATCACGAGATGTACAAAGTCTTCACACCTTTTAGCAAAGCGTTTATCAAACGCTTGCACGAAGGTTTACCGGAATGTGTTCCGGCGCCGAAAGCACGTGAAATCACATTGCCTGAGCCAGAAATACTCCGCGAATTTGATTATTCCCGCCAGCCAATAGATGAAAGTTTGTTCCCCATCGGCGAACAGCAGGCGATTAACCAACTGCGCCAGTTTTGCCGCCAGCCGGTTGCCGATTACGAGCAACAACGGGATTTCCCCGCCATCGACGGGACCAGCCGCTTATCGGCGTATCTGGCGACGGGTGTGTTGTCCCCACGCCAGTGTTTACATCGTCTGCTAAAAGAACATCCCCAGGCGCTGGAGGGGGGAAGTGGGAGTATCTGGCTAAACGAATTAATCTGGCGTGAGTTTTATCGCCATTTGCTGGTGGCGTATCCGAAACTTTGTCGCCATCAGCCATTTATCTCATGGACAGACAACGTTGTCTGGCGACAAGATGAATCGCAGTTTATCGCCTGGCAGCAAGGGAAAACAGGTTTCCCGATTGTGGATGCGGCTATGCGCCAGCTCAACACCACAGGCTGGATGCACAATCGTTTACGGATGGTGGTGGCGAGTTTTCTGGTCAAAGATTTATTGTGTGACTGGCGGCGTGGTGAACGCTACTTTATGTCACAACTGATTGATGGGGATCTCGCCGCAAACAATGGCGGCTGGCAATGGGCAGCCTCCACAGGCACCGACGCGGCACCTTATTTTCGCATCTTCAACCCGACCACACAGGGGGAGCGTTTTGATGCGCAAGGGGAATTTATCCGCCGCTGGTTGCCTGAGCTGAGTGATGTGCCGGATAAATATATTCATACGCCCTGGGTTTGGGCAGAAAAACAACAATTGAAGCTGGACTATCCACGCCCCATTGTTGAACATAAACAAGCACGTATCGCGACACTCGCCGCTTATGAAGCGGCCCGGAAATCTTGAGAGAAAGAAGATGAAAAATAGCGAACTCGAACGTCTGATTAACGAGAAGCTCAACAGTGCTGCGATAAGCGATTACGCACCGAATGGTTTGCAGGTTGAAGGGCGCGAAGAGATTCGCAAAATTGTGACCGGCGTGACCGCAAGCCAGGCGCTGATTGATGAGGCGATACGCCAACAGGCAGACGCTATTATCGTTCACCATGGTTATTTCTGGAAAGGCGAACCGCCGGTGATTCGCGGCATGAAACGTAATCGCCTCAAAGCGCTGCTGGCTAACGATATCAATCTGTTTGGTTGGCACCTGCCGCTTGATGCCCATCCGCAACTCGGTAATAACGCGCAGCTTGGTGCGTTGCTGGGCATTGAAACCAAAGGTGAAATTGAGCCGCTGGTGCCCTGGGGAGAGTTCCCAACGCCACTTTCCGGCGTTGAACTGGCGTCATGGATTGAAATGCGTCTGGGGCGCACACCGCTATGGTGTGGCGATACCGGCCCGGAACACATTCGTCGCGTGGCCTGGTGTACGGGCGGCGGGCAGAGCTTTATTGATAGCGCGGCCCGTTTTGGCGTCGATGCTTTCATTACCGGCGAAGTTTCAGAACAAACTATTCATTCGGCGCGCGAACAAGGTCTGCATTTCTATGCGGCTGGCCATCACGCCACTGAACGCGGCGGCATCCAGGCATTGAGCGACTGGCTGAACAGCGAAACCGATTTAGACGTGACCTTCATTGATATTCCGAACCCGGCATAACGCAAGACCGAGGAGAAAAAGTGCAAAGAGCACGCTGTTATCTATTAGGCGAAAGCGCAGTGGTTCTCGAACTGGAGCCACCATTATCATTGGAAAGTCAGCAACGTATCTGGGGATTGACCCAACGATTGCTGGAAGCGCCTTCCGTGTCGGAAGTCATCCCTGGGATGAACAATATCACCGTCGTATTACGTGAGCCGCAGAACCTGGCGCTGGATGGCATTGAACGCATCCAGCGCTGGTGGGAAGAGAGTGAAGCCATGATACCCGCCTCGCGCTGCGTGGAAATCCCGGTAATTTACGGTGGCAACCACGGGCCAGATTTGGCAGAAGTGGCCGGGCATTGCGGTTTATCGGTAAGTCAGGTGGTCGAACAACACGCGGCGGTTGATTACGTGGTCTATTTCCTCGGCTTCCAGCCTGGTTTTGCGTACCTGGCAGGGCTTGCGCCCACGCTTGTCACCCCACGACGCGCTGAACCGCGTTTGATGGTTCCTGCCGGTTCGGTGGGAATTGGCGGCAGTCAGACCGGAATTTACCCGCTGGCAACGCCGGGCGGTTGGCAGATTATCGGTCAGACGTCGTTGAAATTATTCAATCCGGCAGCAGAGAAACCGACATTATTAACTCCGGGTGATACCGTGCGCTTTGTGCCTCAAAAGGAGGGCGTGTGCTGAAAATTATTCGTGCCGGGATGCACATGTCAGTGCAAGACACCGGGCGCTATGGCTATCGTCAATTAGGCGTGAGCCGCTGCGGTGCGCTTGATGCATCAGCGTTACAAATCGCTAATTTGTTGGTAGGAAATGCGCCGGAAAGCGCGGCGCTGGAAATCACGCTTGGTCATTGCGTCGTTGAGTTTACTCAGGATACCTGGTTTGCCCTGACCGGTGCGGGTTGCCATGCCGAGTTGGATGGCCGTGCGGTGTGGACGGGCTGGCGTTTACCGGTGAAAGCGGGTCAGCAACTGAAGCTCAAAAACCCTGAGCGTGGCATGCGAAGTTATCTTGCTGTTGCGGGGGGTCTGGATGTGCCTGAGGTTCTGGGATCGTACAGTACCGATCTTAAAGCGCAAGTGGGTGGCCTTGAAGGACGCTTGGTGAAAGATGGCGATGAGATCCCTGTGCTACCTACCACACGCCATTTCCGCGAAGCGCGGGGCGTGAAACAGTTGCTCTGGGGCAATCGCATTCGGGCGCTGGCGGGGCCGGAATATCATGAATTTACGCAAACTTCGCAAGATGAATTCTGGCGTCTGCCGTGGCAGTTAAGCCCGCAAAGTAACCGCATGGGCTATCGCTTACAGGGGCAGCGCCTGGAGCGCACCACTGACCGCGAGTTGCTGTCGCATGGCTTGTTACCCGGTGTGGTTCAGGTGCCGCACAACGGGCAGCCTATTGTACTGATGAACGATGCTCAGACAACCGGCGGCTATCCGAGAATCGCCTGCGTAATCGAAGCCGATATGTTTAACCTGGCGCAAATACGACTCGGCGAACCCGTGCATTTTGTGCAATGCACGCTTGAGGAAGCGCTGAAAGCGCGTCGCGAGCAGCATATTTATCTCGAGCAACTGGCCTGGCGGCTGAATAACGAAGACTGATTTTCAGGGATAATGTGATGCCAGAAGGCCCGGAAATACGACGAGCGGCGGATAAACTCGAAGCCGCGGTTTTAGGTAAACCTTTAACTGCGGCGTGGTTCGCCTTTCCTGAATTAAAAGCGTTTGAACAGGCACTTGTCGGCCAAAAAGTTGAGCGTATCGAAACACGCGGTAAAGCGTTACTGACGCATTTTTCTGCCGGTTTAACCCTTTATAGCCACAACCAGCTTTATGGCGTGTGGCGCGTGGTCAACACCGGGGAAATGCCGGAAACCACGCGAGTACTGCGCGTGAAATTGCAGACAGCCGATAAAGCCATTTTGCTCTATAGCGCTTCGGATATTGAAATGCTCGATGCAGACGGCCTGGCGAAACATCCATTTTTGTTGCGCGTCGGGCCGGATGTTTTGGATCTCACACTGAGCGCTGAACGGGTGAAAGAGCGTTTGTTGTCGACGAGATTTCACAAGCGGCAGTTCAGCGGTCTGCTGTTGGATCAGGCATTTCTGGCAGGATTAGGAAACTATCTGCGCGTTGAAATTCTTTGGGCGGTGGGGTTGCTGGCGCAGCATAAAGCGCAGGATTTAACCCCCGAGCAACTCGACAAACTGTCGCATGCACTGCTGGATATTCCGCGACATTCCTACAATACGCGTGGGAATGTCGATGAAAATAAGCATCATGGGGTGATTTTTAGCTTTAAGGTGTTTCATCGGGCGGGGCAGAAGTGCGAACGCTGCGGTGGCATCATCGAGAAAACAATGCTTTCCTCCAGGCCATTTTATTGGTGCCCGGGCTGTCAGCATTAAACAATCCTGAAGATTGCGTTTATCTCATCGGGCAGAGATCGGGTATATTGGGACGCAGATCACAAAAAAATCTTAAAGGAAGACGTTGTACTATGAGTTATCGTTTCGCCCTGACTGCCATGGCAGCCGTTTTAGCCCTCACGGGATGCACAAAATCGAAAACAGCCGACCAGGCTCCGGTTTTCGATTTCGGCTCCTCGCGGGTGACAGTGACGCATATTCCGACTAAAACTGACGATGGCACTGCAATTTACGTGACTGTCGATAGCAAGGATGCCGGTAAGCTGGGGACGAGTGAGAGTCTCGAGGTTCAACTGCCTGAGGGCAAGCATAAAGTCGGCGGCTATGCCCGGACGCTGATTGGTCGTGTGACCATCGCGCCTGTCGAAGTGTCGACATCAAGCGACGTTATCAGCCATGTGACCTATTCTGTGGCGAACGGCAAACCGACATTTATCGTCCGTGCATCAACTCCAGTACCGAAACCGAAATCAGAATCGATTCCGGCAGAACCCATTCCGATGATACCGAAGCAAATTGAAGAGCCTGCCGCCACCGAACAGACGCAGGCTGAAGCACCCGCCGCGCCAGTCGCAACGCCGGAAACACAGGAACCGCCGAAAGTCACCGAGTTGAAGCCAACCATTCAGTCGCCGACAGAGACGCAAACGTCGACACCGCAGGGCGTGAGCATCACTAATCTGACGGATACGCCGCAGGCATAACAATGCGCAGGGTTCAGGAGCTGTTTCAGATATAAAAAAACGCGCCATTTGGCGCGTTTTTACTTTCCAGTAACGAACTTATTTTTTCAAATCAGATTTGAAATCACGCTGTTCGTAGCCGGTGTACAGCTGACGTGGACGGGCAATTTTGATGCCGTCGTCGTGCATTTCGTTCCAGTGTGCAATCCAGCCCACGGTACGCGCCATCGCGAAGATAACGGTAAACATGGAAGATGGAATTCCCATCGCTTTCAGGATGATACCGGAGTAGAAGTCCACGTTCGGGTAGAGTTTCTTCTCGATGAAGTACGGGTCGTTAAGCGCAATGTGCTCAAGTTCCATCGCCACTTCCAGCAGGCTGTTATCTTTCAGATTCAGCTCTTTCAGCACTTCATGGCAGGTTTCACGCATCACAGTGGCACGCGGGTCGTAGTTCTTGTAGACGCGGTGGCCGAAGCCCATCAGGCGGAAAGAGTCGTTCTTGTCTTTCGCACGACGGATGAACTCAGGAATGTGTTCAACGCTGCTGATTTCTTCGAGCATCTTCAGTGCCGCTTCGTTAGCACCACCGTGCGCAGGTCCCCAAAGGGAGGCGATACCGGCTGCGATACAGGCGAACGGGTTAGCACCAGAAGAACCGGCGGTACGCACTGTAGAGGTTGAAGCGTTTTGCTCGTGGTCGGCGTGCAGGATCAGAATACGGTCCATTGCGCGCTCCAGAATTGGGTTCACCACGTACTCTTCGCACGGTGTGGAGAACATCATATTCAGGAAATTGCCCGCGTAAGAGAGGTCGTTACGTGGGTAAACGAACGGCTGGCCGATGGAATATTTGTAACACATCGCTGCCATGGTTGGCATTTTGGACAGCAGACGGAAAGCTGCAATCTCGCGGTGACGTGGGTTATTCACGTCCATGGAGTCATGGTAAAACGCTGCCAACGCACCGGTCACGCCGCACATAACAGCCATCGGGTGAGAGTCACGACGGAAACCGTGGAACAAACGGGTGATTTGTTCGTGGATCATGGTGTGACGGGTAACGGTGGTTTTGAATTCTTCGTATTGTTCCTGAGTCGGCTTTTCACCGTTTAGCAGGATATAGCAGACTTCGAGATAATTGGAATGGGTTGCCAGTTGATCGATCGGGAAACCACGGTGCAACAAGATGCCTTCATCACCGTCGATAAAGGTGATTTTTGATTCGCATGATGCGGTAGAGGTGAAACCCGGGTCAAAAGTAAACACACCTTTAGAACCAAGACTACGGATATCAATTACATCCTGACCGAGCGTGCCCTTTAGCACATCCAGTTCGATAGCATCATCACCATTGTAGGTGAGAGTTGCTTTTTTATCAGCCATTTACGGTCTCCTTAGCGCCTAATTTATCAGACTGCGGGATGCCCGACTTGCTTTCAAACCAACCGTGACGCTTACCCGTTTTTTTATATGCTCGTGGCTCTGTTTTGATTGTGTACAGCAAGGGTACAGAGCGAAGGGCGCTTGCAGGTAACATATGCCACGCAGGCGAAAAATCAGCAAATCAGAGCGTTAGCAGTCCATATCATTCAAACCTGTATACCACTAATAACTGTCCTGATTGATTGGGTCAATACCGATACACTGTTACATAACTTATTCTCAGGTGAAAGGCAGACCCTATAACTTTTACGAATTATACGGCTTTTCTGGCTCTGTTTGTAACAAGAATGTTTAAGTTTTGTCAAATCAGATGATTAAAATTTAAAATAATGTTGTTATCGTGATCCTGCTCACTGTTCCGACCAAAACCCTTCAAACTATATGTAGGTTAATTGTAATGAATTTGTGAAGCGCCTATACTGCCGCCAGGTCTCCGGAATACCCTGCCACCGGGCGCCACCCAGCGTTGTAGCCAGTTTTTTGGCATCTGGATGTAGCTGTTTTTGCATGACGCACAGTTATAGAAAGTTCACGCTGTCTGACCCCGCCTGCAGATCCGGAGGAAGGAAACTATAAGAACAGCATGTGGGCGCTATTCATGATAAAAAATGCGAAAAAACAAAGACCTGTAAACCTCGATCTGACAACGATGAGGTTCCCCGTCACTGCGATCGCTTCCATCCTCCATCGTGTATCCGGCGTGATCACCTTTGTGGCTGTTGGCATTCTACTGTGGTTGTTAGGCCAGTCACTCTCTTCTCCAGAAGGCTTCCTCGTTGCTTCATCCATAATGAGTAGCTTCTTTGTTAAATTCATCATGTGGGGCATCCTCACCGCGTTGGCATACCACGTTGTTGTGGGTATTCGCCACATCCTGATGGACACCGGCTTACTGGAAGAAACCCTGATAGCGGGCAAACGATCCGCAATGATTTCCTTTGTTATTACTGTCGTGCTTTCACTTCTCGCAGGAGTCCTCGTATGGTAAGCAATGCCTCCGCATTAGGTCGCAATGGTGTGCATGACTATATTCTGGTTCGTGCCTCCGCCATCGTAATCACCCTGTACATCATCTATATGATTGGCTTCTTCGCTGTTACCGGCGATTTAACCTACGAAGTCTGGAGTGGTTTCTTCGGCTCCGCCTTCACCAAAGTGTTCACCCTGCTGACATTGTTCTCAATTTTGATCCATGCCTGGATTGGCATGTGGCAGGTGTTGACCGACTACGTTAAACCAGTGGCGATTCGTCTTGGGCTGCAATTCGTGATTGTTGTAGCACTGCTGGTTTACGTCATTTATGGATTCGTTGTGGTGTGGGGTGTGTAATGAGTTTACCAGTCAGAGAGTTTGATGCAGTTGTCATCGGTGCTGGTGGTGCAGGTATGCGCGCCGCACTGCAAATTTCACAAGGTGGCCAGACTTGCGCCTTGCTGTCTAAAGTTTTCCCAACCCGTTCCCATACCGTGTCTGCGCAAGGTGGTATCACCGTAGCGCTGGGTAATACCCACGAAGACAACTGGGAATGGCATATGTATGACACGGTAAAAGGTTCCGACTATATCGGTGACCAGGACGCCATTGAATATATGTGTAAAACCGGCCCGGAAGCGATTCTGGAACTGGAGCACATGGGTCTGCCGTTCTCCCGTCTTGATGATGGCACTATTTATCAGCGTCCGTTTGGCGGCCAGTCGAAGAACTTCGGTGGCGAGCAGGCGGCACGTACTGCAGCAGCGGCTGACCGTACCGGTCACGCGCTATTGCACACGCTGTACCAACAAAACCTGAAAAACAAAACCACGATCTTCTCCGAATGGTATGCGCTGGATCTGGTGAAAAACGCCGATGGCGCCGTGGTGGGGACTACCGCGCTGTGTATCGAAACCGGCGAAGTGGTTTATTTCAAAGCGAAAGCGACCATTCTGGCAACTGGTGGTGCGGGCCGTATTTATCAGTCTACAACTAACGCACACATTAATACCGGCGACGGTGTTGGCATGGCGCTCCGTGCAGGCGTGCCTGTACAAGATATGGAAATGTGGCAGTTCCACCCAACCGGCATTGCGGGTGCGGGTGTGCTGGTTACAGAAGGTTGTCGTGGTGAGGGCGGTTATCTGCTGAACAAACACGGCGAGCGCTTCATGGAGCGTTACGCGCCAAACGCGAAAGATCTGGCGGGCCGTGACGTTGTTGCGCGTTCCATTATGATTGAAATCCGCGAAGGCCGTGGCTGTGATGGCCCATGGGGTCCACACGCGAAACTGAAACTTGACCACCTCGGCAAAGAAGTTCTCGAATCCCGTCTGCCGGGCATCCTCGAACTGTCTCGTACCTTTGCCCACGTTGACCCGGTTAAAGAGCCAATCCCGGTTATCCCAACTTGCCACTATATGATGGGCGGCATCCCGACCAAAGTCACTGGCCAGGCGCTGACCGTGAATGAGCAGGGCGAAGACGTTCTGATTCCTGGTCTGTTTGCCGTCGGTGAAATCGCTTGTGTATCCGTTCACGGTGCAAACCGTCTGGGCGGTAACTCACTGCTGGATCTGGTGGTATTTGGCCGCGCTGCGGGCATGCATCTGCTGGAGTCTATCGCAGAGCAGGGCGAGCTGCGTGATGCGACCGAAGACGAAATTAATGCCGCACTCGAGCGCCTGAACCGCTGGAACGGCAACCGTAACGGCGAAGATCCGGTACAAATCCGCAAAGCGCTTCAGGAATGTATGCAGCACAACTTCTCGGTATTCCGTGAAGGTGATGCGATGGCAAAAGGTCTTGAGCAACTGAAAGAAATCCGCGAGCGCCTGAAAAACGCCCGTCTGGATGATACTTCAAGCGAGTTCAACACCCAGCGCGTTGAGTGCCTCGAGCTTGATAACCTGATGGAAACTGCTTTTGCGACCGCTGTTTCCGCTAACTTCCGCACCGAAAGCCGTGGCGCGCATAGCCGCTTCGACTATCCGGAACGTGACGATGCAAACTGGCTGTGTCACAGCCTGTATCTGCCTGAGTCGGAAAGCATGACTCGCCGTGAGGTGAACATGCAGCCGAAACTGCGTCCGGCATTCCCGCCGAAAGTGCGTACTTATTAATAGCGGAGCAAAGTGATGAAACTCGAATTCTCTATTTATCGCTACAACCCGGATGTTGACGATGCTCCGCGTATGCAGGAGTACACCCTGGAAGGGGAAGAAGGGCGCGACATGATGTTGCTTGACGCGCTGATGCAACTGAAAGAAAAAGACCCAACGCTATCGTTCCGTCGTTCGTGCCGTGAAGGGGTTTGTGGCTCCGATGGCGTGAACATGAACGGTAAAAATGGCCTGGCTTGTATCACCCCGATCTCCGCGTTGGGCAATGGAAAGCAGAAGATTGTGATCCGTCCACTGCCTGGATTGCCGGTTGTGCGCGATCTGGTTGTAGACATGGGGCAATTCTATGCTCAATATGAGAAGATTAAGCCTTACTTGTTGAATAATGGGCAAAATCCACCGGCTCGTGAGCATTTACAATCACCCGAGCAGCGTGAGAAATTGGATGGATTGTACGAGTGTATTCTGTGTGCGTGCTGCTCGACTTCCTGCCCATCATTCTGGTGGAACCCGGATAAGTTCATCGGCCCGGCAGGTTTACTGGCGGCATATCGCTTCCTGATTGACAGCCGTGATACTGAAACCGCAAGTCGTCTTGACGGAATCAGTGATGCTTTCAGCGTATTCCGCTGCCATGGCATCATGAATTGCGTCAGTGTTTGTCCTAAGGGATTGAACCCGACGAAAGCCATCGGCCACATTAAGTCGATGTTGCTGCAAAAGAGTGCCTAGCTTTTAGTTCCCTCTCCTTCGGGAGAGGGGAAAATTTGCAGGAAACCTTTAAAAACTGCCCTGTTGCGACAGTTTTTAAAGGTTCCTTCTCGAGCCGCCTGGAAAGGAAAAAGGCTCGTAGTTGTGAACCCCGGTAATGTGTACCACATGTGTACGCAATAGTTATTCACGGCGAAATAAGCATATAAATGCTTAAGGGATCACGATGCAGAACGGCGAAATGAAAGCCTGGCTGGATTCCTCTTACCTGGCAGGTGCAAACCAGTCCTGGATAGAGCAGCTCTATGAAGACTTCTTAACCGATCCTGACTCTGTTGATGCGCACTGGCGCTCAATGTTCCAGCAATTACCTGGAACCGGGGCCAGACCGGATCAATTCCATTCCAAAACACGTGATTATTTCCGTCGTCTGGCGAAGGATGCCTCACGTTATTCCACCGCAATTACCGACCCTGACACCGACGTCAAGCAAGTCAAAGTGTTGCAGCTGATCAACGCCTGGCGTTTCCGTGGCCATCAGGCTGCAAACCTTGATCCACTTGGTTTATGGAAACAGGACGCGGTTCCCGATCTTGACCCGACCTTCCATAATCTGACTGACGCCGATCTTCAGGAAACTTTCAATGTGGGTTCTTTTGCCAGCGGCAAAGAAACCATGAAGTTGTCCGACTTGATCAGTGCGCTGAAGCAGACTTACGGCGGATCTATCGGTGCGGAATATATGCACATCACCAACACCGAAGAAAAACGCTGGATTCAGCAGCGCATTGAATCGGTAGTGGGTCACTCAACATTTACTGTTGATGAGAAAAAACGCTTCCTGCAGGAGCTGACCGCAGCAGAAGGCCTTGAGCGTTACCTGGGTGCGAAATTCCCAGGCGCAAAACGCTTCTCGCTGGAAGGCGGTGATGCACTGGTGCCAATGCTCAAAGAGATGATCCGCCATGCGGGCAAGAGCGGCACACGTGAAGTGGTTCTGGGTATGGCGCACCGTGGCCGCCTGAACGTACTCATCAACGTACTGGGTAAAAAACCGCAGGAACTGTTCGACGAGTTCGCCGGTAAGCATAAAGAACACCTCGGCACCGGTGATGTGAAGTACCACATGGGCTTCTCATCTGACGTTGAAACCGAAGGCGGCCTGGTACACCTGGCGCTGGCGTTTAACCCGTCACACCTCGAAATCGTTAGCCCGGTGGTTATCGGCTCTGTGCGCGCGCGTCTGGACCGTCTGGAAAAACCAGGCATTAACCAGGTTCTGCCAATCACCATTCATGGTGACGCCGCGGTAGCCGGACAGGGCGTGGTTCAGGAAACCCTGAACATGTCCAAAGCGCGTGGTTACGAAGTGGGCGGTACCGTTCGCATTGTTATCAACAACCAGATTGGTTTCACCACCTCTAACCCGCTGGATGCGCGTTCTACGCCGTACTGTACCGATATCGGTAAGATGGTGATGGCGCCAATTTTCCACGTGAATGCAGATGATCCGGAAGCGGTAGCGTTTGTGACTCGTCTGGCGCTGGACTTCCGTAACACCTTTAAGCGCGACGTGTTTATCGATCTGGTTTGCTACCGTCGCCATGGTCATAACGAAGCTGATGAGCCAAGCGCAACTCAGCCAGTGATGTACCAGAAAATTAAGAAACACCCGACGCCGCGTAAGATCTACGCAGACCGTCTGGAGCAGCAAAAACTGGCAACGCTTGAAGATGCCACCGAAATGGTGAATCTCTATCGTGACGCGCTGGATGCTGGCGAATGTGTGGTTGAAGAATACCGCCCAATGAATATGCATTCATTTACCTGGTCGCCATACCTCAACCACGAGTGGGATGAGAGCTATCCGAACAAGGTAGAGATGAAGCGTTTGCAGGAGCTGGCGAAGCGTATTAGCAGCGCCCCTGAAACCGTTGAGATGCAGTCACGCGTAGCGAAAATCTACAGCGACCGCATGGAAATGGCGAACGGCGCGAAGAAATTCGACTGGGGCGCGGCTGAAAATCTGGCGTATGCAACCCTGGTTGATGAAGGCGTTTCTGTGCGTTTGTCGGGTGAAGACGTGGGGCGCGGGACATTCTTCCACCGCCACGCTGTGATTCACAACCAGACTAACGGTTCAACTTACACGCCGCTGCAACACGTTCACAACAGCCAGGGTGAGTTCAAAGTTTGGGACTCCGTGCTGTCTGAAGAAGCAGTCCTGGCGTTCGAATACGGTTATGCCACTGCGGAACCGCGCACGCTGACTATCTGGGAAGCTCAGTTCGGCGACTTCGCCAACGGCGCTCAGGTTGTTATCGACCAGTTCATCAGTTCCGGCGAGCAGAAATGGGGCCGTATGTGTGGCCTGGTGATGTTGCTGCCGCACGGTTACGAAGGCCAGGGTCCGGAGCACTCCTCCGCGCGTCTGGAGCGTTACCTCCAACTGTGTGCTGAACAAAACATGCAGGTTTGCGTGCCTTCTACTCCGGCTCAGGTTTACCACATGCTTCGTCGTCAGGCGCTGCGCGGTATGCGCCGTCCGCTGGTGGTGATGTCGCCTAAGTCTCTGCTGCGTCACCCACTGGCAGTTTCCACCATGGAAGAACTGGCTAACGGCACCTTCTTACCTGCCATTGGCGAAGTTGACGAGCTTGATCCTAAAGCGGTGAAACGCGTCGTCCTGTGTTCTGGTAAGGTTTATTACGATTTGCTGGAACAGCGTCGTAAGAACGATCAAAAAGATGTGGCGATTGTGCGCATCGAACAGTTGTATCCGTTCCCGCACCAGGCGGTGCAGGAAGCATTGAAACCATTTGCTCACGTACATGATTTTGTGTGGTGCCAGGAAGAGCCGCTTAACCAGGGCGCATGGTACTGTAGCCAGCACCATTTCCGTGAAGTGATTCCATTTGGATCAGCCCTGCGTTATGCAGGTCGTCCAGCCTCCGCATCACCTGCGGTAGGGTACTTGTCCGTTCACCAGAAACAGCAGCAAGATCTGGTTAATGACGCGCTGAACGTCGATTAATTAAAGGATAAAAAATGAGTAGCGTAGATATTCTAGTTCCTGACCTGCCTGAGTCCGTTGCCGATGCGACTGTTGCAACCTGGCATAAAAAACCGGGTGACACCGTGACCCGTGACGAAGTGCTGGTGGAAATCGAAACTGACAAAGTGGTACTGGAAGTACCGGCGTCTGCAGATGGTATTCTGGATGCTGTACTGGAAGATGAAGGCACCACCGTAACTTCTCGTCAAATCCTGGGTCGCCTGCGTGAAGGCAACAGCTCTGGTAAAGAGACTTCTGCGAAAGCAGAAAGCAAAGAGTCTACCCCGGCGCAGCGCCAGCAGGCTTCTTTGGAAGAGCAGAGCAATGACGCTCTCAGCCCGGCTATTCGCCGCCTGATTGCAGAGCATTCTCTGGATGCTAATGCCATTAAAGGCAGCGGTGTTGGCGGTCGTATCACCCGTGAAGATGTGGATAAGCATCTGACTCAGGCGAAAGCGGCTCAACCTGCTCAAGCTAAAGCGGCAGAAGAATCCAAAGCTCCGGTTGCGCCACTGGCTGGCCGTAGCGAAAAACGCGTTCCAATGACTCGCCTGCGCAAACGCGTCGCTGAACGTTTGCTGGAAGCGAAAAATTCCACCGCCATGCTCACGACGTTTAACGAAGTGAACATGAAGCCAATCATGGAACTGCGTAAGCAGTACGGTGAATCTTTTGAGAAACGCCACGGTGTACGTCTGGGCTTCATGTCCTTCTACATCAAAGCGGTCGTTGAAGCACTGAAACGCTATCCGGAAGTGAACGCTTCTATTGATGGCGAAGACGTGGTTTATCACAACTACTTCGACGTGAGCATCGCGGTTTCTACCCCACGCGGCCTGGTGACTCCGGTACTGCGTGATGTTGATACCCTGGGTATGGCTGACATCGAAAAACGCATCAAAGAATTGGCAGTGAAAGGCCGTGACGGCAAGCTGACAGTTGAAGATTTGACTGGCGGTAACTTCACCATCACCAACGGTGGTGTGTTTGGTTCCCTGATGTCAACGCCGATCATCAACCCGCCGCAGAGCGCGATCCTTGGCATGCACGCTATCAAAGATCGTCCAATGGCGGTTGACGGTAAAGTTGAGATCCTGCCAATGATGTATCTGGCGCTGTCTTACGATCACCGTTTGATCGATGGCCGTGAATCAGTGGGTTATCTGGTAGCAATCAAAGAATTGCTCGAAGACCCGACTCGTCTGCTGCTGGACGTTTAGTTTTAAAGCATCACCTGCACTGTAGGCCGAAAGCTGCGCGCCATCTGGCATGAATAGCGCACCGGCCTACAGGTTTATAACGATTACCCTGAAGGATGGATAGAACTCATGAACTTACACGAGTATCAGGCGAAACAGTTGTTTGCTCGATATGGCCTGCCGGCTCCAGTCGGTTACGCCTGCAACACTCCACGTGAAGCGGAAGAAGCAGCATCAAAAATTGGTGCTGGTCCGTGGGTGGTAAAATGTCAGGTTCATGCTGGTGGCCGCGGTAAAGCGGGCGGCGTGAAAGTGGTTAACAGCAAAGAAGACATCCGTGCTTTTGCTGAGCACTGGTTGGGTAAACGTCTGGTCACATACCAGACAGACGCAAATGGCCAGCCGGTTCACCAGATTCTGGTTGAAGCTGCGACTGACATTGATAAAGAACTGTATCTCGGCGCGGTGGTTGATCGTAGCTCCCGTCGCGTCGTGTTTATGGCGTCCACCGAAGGTGGCGTTGAAATTGAAAAAGTTGCGGAAGAAACCCCGCATCTGATCCACAAAGTTGCTCTGGATCCACTGGCAGGCCCAATGCCTTATCAAGGCCGTGAACTGGCGTTCAAACTGGGTCTGGAAGGTAAACAGGTTCAGCAGTTCACCAAGATCTTCATGGGCCTGGCGAACATCTTCCTGGATCGTGACCTGGCGCTGATCGAAATCAACCCGCTGGTTATCACCAAGCAGGGCGATCTGGTATGCCTCGATGGCAAACTGGGCGCCGATGGCAACGCATTGTTCCGCCAGCCAGAGCTGCGTGAAATGCGTGACCCAAGCCAGGAAGATGCACGTGAATCCCAGGCTGCTCAGTGGGAACTGAACTACGTTGCGCTTGATGGCAACATCGGTTGCATGGTTAACGGTGCGGGCCTGGCAATGGGCACCATGGACATCGTTAAACTGCACGGCGGCGAACCAGCAAACTTCCTGGACGTTGGCGGCGGTGCAACCAAAGAACGCGTAACCGAAGCATTCAAAATCATTCTGTCTGATGACAAAGTGAAAGCGGTTCTGGTTAACATCTTCGGCGGTATCGTGCGTTGTGACCTGATTGCAGACGGCATCATCGGTGCGGTTGCAGAAGTGGGTGTTAACGTTCCAGTGGTTGTTCGTCTGGAAGGTAACAATGCGGAACTGGGTGCGAAGAAACTGGCTGACAGCGGCCTGAATATTATTGCAGCGAAAAGTCTGACGGATGCAGCACAGCAGGTTGTTGCTGCCGTGGAGGGGAAATAATGTCCATTTTGATCGATAAAAACACCAAGGTGATTTGCCAGGGTTTCACCGGCAGCCAGGGGACTTTCCACTCCGAGCAGGCGATTGCATACGGTACGCAAATGGTTGGCGGGGTTACGCCAGGCAAAGGCGGCACTGAGCACCTCGGTCTGCCAGTATTTAACACCGTACGCGAAGCCGTAGAAGCAACAGGCGCTACTGCTTCTGTTATCTACGTTCCGGCACCGTTCTGCAAAGACTCCATTCTGGAAGCAATCGACGCAGGCATTAAGCTGATTATCACCATCACCGAAGGTATCCCGACGCTGGATATGCTGACTGTGAAAGTGAAACTGGACGAAGCAGGCGTGCGCATGATTGGGCCAAACTGCCCAGGCGTTATCACCCCAGGCGAGTGCAAAATCGGTATCATGCCAGGGCACATTCACCTGCCAGGCAAAGTGGGTATCGTTTCCCGCTCCGGCACGCTGACCTATGAAGCCGTTAAACAGACTACCGATATCGGTCTGGGCCAGTCTACTTGCGTAGGCATTGGCGGTGACCCGATCCCAGGCTCTAACTTCATCGATATCCTGAAGATGTTCCAGGAAGATCCGAAGACTGAAGCAATCGTGATGATCGGTGAGATCGGCGGTAGCGCTGAAGAAGAAGCAGCCGCTTACATCAAAGAGCACGTCACCAAGCCAGTAGTAGGTTACATCGCGGGTGTGACTGCACCGAAAGGTAAGCGTATGGGCCACGCGGGCGCCATCATTGCAGGTGGTAAAGGCACAGCGGATGAGAAATTCGCAGCGCTGGAAGCCGCAGGCGTGAAAACCGTTCGCAGCCTGGCTGACATCGGTGAAGCACTGAAAGCTATTTTGCCTCAGTAAGCAGAACTAATAATAAATGTTCGACATGGTTGGCCATCCGTTTGGGTGGCCTTATTTGTGGCTTATGATTTATTTGTTCACGAGAAAATAACTATAGATATCTATGATATTTTTTCTGACTCAAAGGAATGATTATACGTATTCTGCGATATCTCTATTTGCAGAGTCTCCCAATCACTAAGCTTGGCACTTCATACCTTCATGGATATTGAAGTGCCAAAAGTAGTTCTCATCTCTGAGAATACCGCGTGCCAAAGGATGCCTGGGGTACTTAATAATCGACACGTGTTTATGATTATTTACTATATTGCGTTGGGAACACACATCCTTTATTTGTTGCCCAAGCGCTGATGCAAACTATTATTATTCCTAGTAAAGCACCTCCGTACATACAACTCAGCATCAAGATTGAAAATGCTTTTTCTTCAAATTTAAAAATACGGGTATACATTTCAAACATGCCTGAAAATGAATTAAAATCTATACCTTTTTTTTTGCAGAAACGTACTCCTGAAAAAACAGCTATTAATGCCATAGAAAATATAATAAAGAATGCCACGACTCTGGTGATTATAATTACTTCACACATGTTTACCTCATCTAAAACAATGGAACGGATACGTTTGGGTTGTATGGTATTTTAATTTCCGGGCCAATGCCGGGACCTGCACCAATATATAACTCTGGCCATGATGATGTCTGCGTTACCTCGACACTAATAATTCCTAACCCAATTGCAAAACCCGCATTAGCTTTTAAATCTTTAGCTTTAGAACTTCTAAATTTCAGTCCACACGTTGCACTTGCACGTGCGCCAGCAGCAGCAACTGGGATGCTACCTAACCCGCTGATGCCATTATTTTCATTGTACGAAACAGTTCCTGATACACCAGTACCTAACGCTGCTGTTGCAGAGGCTCGACATTCTCTTGATATAGGATTAGGTGGTGCGAAAGGTGCCATAGATTTAGTTAATTCTTCTGGAGACGCTCCATTTTCAGTCATCGACTCGCCAAGCGAGGCTCGTTCTGTCACTCCCTTCCCCATGTTGATGCCCGTATATGAATGTAATCCTAAAGGGTCGATATGTATGAGTGGATTAAGTGGATACTGATAAGCATTCCACCCCCCCGCCAATCCAATCGGATCCTGCGTAATATACCGGCCCTGCTGCGGATCATAATAGCGATGCCGGTTGTAGTGCAGCCCTGATTCTTCATCGTATTGCTGGCCCTGCATTCTCAGCGGCTGTTGCAGGCTCTGCGGATTGTGTTCGCGGAGCACATTGCCCCACGGGTCGAGGGTGATGTGCCAGTCGACGGTGCCGGTCGTGTTAACCAGCGCCAGCGGCGTGCCCAGATGGTCGCAGTGGTACAGGTGGATTGTGCGGTCACTTTCCGCTTCGGGCTCCAGCCACAGGGCGAGGTTTTCCGCTTTCAGGCCAGTGGCGATGAGGAACTGCACCGTGTCGTCGCTGAGCTGGTTTTTGCGCAGCTCCTGCTCAATAAGATTCAGCCGCTGGTGCAGCTCCGGCGGGAAGGTGACCCCGGCGTCACGTTCGAGCTTTTCGGCCAGCGAGCTGTGGTTATCTTCTTTTTTTGTCTGCCCGACTCTCAGCAGCGGCACAAAGCTGCCGGGCTGATAAATCGTGTGCTGTTGCATGCCCTGGCTTTCGCTCAGCACCAGTCGGTCGCCGTCCCAGCCATACCAGCTGTGCTGCGTGTCGGTCTGTTTCGTTACTGGGTTTACAATGGCGGTGAGTTTACCCACCCGGCGGCCAAGCGGGTCGTACACATAGCGGCCCTGTGCGGTGGGCTTTCCGTCATCTTCCCGGGTGTAACGCGTCAGACGGTGGCTCTGGTCGTAATGATAATGGTGAGTTTCATCCGGGGCGTATTCCTCGCCGGTCCAGCCGGACAGATAACGGCGTTTTTCGGTGAGATAACCATACCGGTCGTACTGATACGTGTAGCGTTCATCCTGGCCGGTACGGTTATCGGGCCAGACATGGCGGTCTTCCGGTGCCGGGATAAAATCGTGCGCCAGCGTCACGTTGCGGTTGCCCGCCGGGTCGGTGAGGGTGGTGATAAAGGCGTCCGGCAACTGGGCACTCTCCAGCCGTCCCGACGGGGAATAGGTGTAATGTTGTTCGCCGTGGCCGGTGTGGATACCGGTCAGCAGCCCGGTGGCGCTGTAGTGATAATCGCGGTTCAGGGCAGGATGGGGGCCTGAGACGGACTGTTGTGCCAGTTGCCCGCGTGGCGTGTACGCAGCGGCGGACTGCCAGTCACCGAACTGACGGCGGGTTTCCCGGTGCAGACGGTCACGGGTCAGCTCGAGCAGGGGTTCATCGCCGAGTTTCACCCCGAGCAGATGGCCGGGGCCGTAGGTCTGCCACTGAATGTCTGGCAGTCCGTCATACGTGACGGCGGACTCAAAGCCGCGCGGGTCATATTTGCGGGCCACGCTGTACTCCCAGAGTCTGTCCCCCTGCGCATTGTGGATGAGCTGATGCCCGGCGGTGAGCTGCCCGTTACGGTTGTATTCATGGCGCACGCTGACCAGATGGTCTTCACTGCGGTGGGCCATGTCGGTTATCCGTCCCGCGTCATCATAACCGAACAGCATTTCATCGGGCGTGCCGTCGGGCAGGGGCGGTCGCTCACGGCGAATGAGACGGCCGTTGTCGTCATAGTGCCAGCGGGTGACCAGCCCGGCGTCCTCACTGCGCATCAGTTTTCCGGCCAGGCTGTACTGATAGACATGCTCGCGCCCGTCAAACCCGGTTTCGTGCACCAGCCGGTCCATGGCGTCATAGCGGAACTGTGTGCGCGCCTCGTTTTCATTTATCAGACTGATAATCCGGTCGGCAGCGTCAAACTCTGCCTGGCGGGTGAGTCCGCCGCGGGTCTGTGCGACTGGGTTGCCGCGTGCGTCATATCGCTGTGTGGTGGTGGTGCCGTCGGGATGCGTGATGGTCAGCAGGTCACCTGCCTCGTTGTACTGGCGGGTGGTGCGGGCAGCGGTGTTGTCTTCACTGGCAACAAGTCGCCCGCGGGCATCGTATTCGTAACGGGTGGAGAGCCCTTCTTCCGCCCTCATTTCCGTGACCTGGCCGTCGCGGTTATAGCGGTACTGTGTTTTGTACCCGGAGCAGTCGGTGTATGAGGCGAGCAGACCGTATGCATTCCACTCCAGTTGCTGGCGTCCCCCCGCCGCATCTTCGGTTGCTGAGGGATGTGCGCTTTTCTCATCCGCATAATGCCAGCGGCGGGTATGACCCATGGCATCGGTTTGTGCCGTCAGTCGTCCGCAAGAGTCATATTCCCGGGCCGTACGACTCCCGTCCGGGGCGGTGGTGCTGATGAGCTGATTGCGGGCGTTGTAATCAAAGCGGCTGACGGTGCCGTCCGGATACCAGATGGCCAGCAGGTTGCCGCTCACCACGTCCAGCTGATATTCGGTTTTACGCCCGGCGGCATCCGTCTGGCTGACCAGCCGCCCGCTGCCGTCAAATTCGCTGTGGATGTCACTGCCGTCGGGTTGTTCGAGTCTGACGACCCGCTTCAGGCCGCGTTTTCCCTCAAAGTGGTAGACGGTGACCCGCCCGAGGCTGTCAGTGACGACGGTCTGGTTGTCGCTGTACACGAACTGATAATTCAGCCCACCGGGGTTGGTCTGGGAAATGACGCGCAGCGTGTCGTCATAGACATAGCGACTGGCGGGACGGCCGGTGTGCTGATGGGCGACCATCAGGCCTGTATGTTGCGGGTGCCATTCGAAGTGACGCGTTTTTACCCCCGCCCGGTCATACACCGCCGCCAGCTCACCGCGCGGACTGTAGTCATAACGCACCAGTGGTGTTGACGGTAAATCGGGAAACGCCACATCGCGCACCAGCCAGACAGCGGCAAGACGAGTACCGGCTGGCAGCGTGGCAAGCTCCAGCCGGAACTGCCGCCCGCTGCTGTCCGTCACCGCAGTGACCTGACCGGCAAATTCCCCTTCAGCATCACGGCGATAGTGCAACTGATTACCGGAGCGGTCAGTCAGACCGGATAACAGACGGAACGGCGGCAACGGGCGCGGCAGCACGTCTTCCGGTGAAACCGGCAACTGAAAAGGCTCCAGTATCCACCACGGCCCGGTGGCGTCGTTTGCGACAAAGTACGTATGTGAATTTAGCCGAACGTCTGGCGGCAGCGCCTGCCACAGGCGGCTCAGGCGATGATTATCGGGCTGCGTATCCACACCCCCACGGGCGAGCCAGAGTTTTTCGGACGGGCTCCAGGCAATCGCACCCGGAGCCAGCAGGTCAAAATGAATACTGCGCCCACCGTTATCGTTAAGAATGAGCTCAGAAGAACGAATCTGCAGGCGAATATCTGTCGCCGACTGCCAGCCGGAGCCGAACGTGCCGACCGGGGCGGGTGTGTCGGTGCGGTAACTGCTGTAGCTACGGGTGAGCACAAAGGGTAAATGTGCCGGCAGGGCGACATCGGTTTCACCGGGCAGGACTTTAGCGCCCAGCACCGGGTTGACCGGATTGCCCACCGCAACACCTCCCGGGCAGACCGAACAGGCCACGCCGGTGGGCGCACCAATCATGACACCCAACGAGCCCTGAACAATCGGGCCACCGATTAACGTTGCGTCACCCTGACGCGCAGCAGGCATACCTGGCATGGTGAAATCCTTTTAATTAATACATTATCAATGGGTTGTCTGGCTAACTGCCAACGCTGTCAGAAGGCGCAGCAGGAGGCGGTGTGGTCATCCCACAATTCAGGTTTATCAGCAGGGCATCACTGTTCACGGCCGTTACGGCCTGGATATGCAGTTCCATCCCGGACAAAAATATTTTGCCGTCTTTAGTCAGAACAATTTTGGCTTTTCCGCAACTCAGTTCCAGATGGTCCCCGGCGGAGTGTTGTGACACTTTGCCCACACTTTCTGTTTTACGCTCACCCACACTGACGGTCATTTCCTTGCCGACATTGACAGCGTATTTCTGCCCGACCATCAGAGATTTGAGCAGTCCCACTTCTGAGGACTGAGCCAGGGCAACAGAGGTATTCATCACGCCTCCCACGCTGACCTGGTAAGCCAGTCCGACAGTTAATGCGCTGAGCAACCCGACCGTTTCTTTTTTGGCTGTGCCGATGGTTTCCGACTGATTCTGGCCGACAGTCAGGACCTGGTTGGCGGTGATGGTTTCCATCTGGTTGGCACCAATGCTTTGCACCTGGTTCCTGGCGATGGTGACTGCCTGGTTGCCGCCCACGTTTTCGCTGTGGTTAGCTGTTACTTCCGTCATCCGGTTATTAAGCACCACCGTCTTCATGTCCTTCTGGGCATGCATCGACAGCAGCTTCTGGCCTGTCTGGTCCTCAAACATCAGTTCGTTGTACCCGGCACCCTTATACGTCTGCGAGCGTATCGCCATCTGGGTTTTAGTCCCCGGCAGGTCGCCCGGTGCACGGTTGGCGGCGTGATAGGTGCGCCCGGTGATAATCGGCTGGTCCGGGTCGCCATTGAGGAAATCGACAATCACTTCCTGGCCGACACGCGGAATGGCGATGTTGCCGAATCCGGTGCCTGCCCACGCCTTGGAGACACGCACCCAGCACGAGCTTTCTTCGTTGGTTTTGTTGTAGCGGTCCCAGGCAAATTTCACCGTCACACGTCCGTGTTCGTCGCAGTAGATTTCTTCCCCGGCCGGACCGGTGACAATGCCGATTTGCGGGCCGTCCACCCGCGGTTTCGGTAGCGGCGCCGGGCGCCAGGTTTGCGTGGCCGGGATGACATGAAAACTGTTGGTGAGTGTGGTGCCCTGGCCTGAACTGCCGATATGCGCCTGCGGCTGGCTGCCGGTCATCTCGCTCGACACCACCTGCCACGGGCTGTTTAAATCTTCACGCGGATGGTCGGTGAGGGTGAACCAGCGCCCCGGCTGGAGCTGGGGGCAATTACTGGTGCCACTGGCAAAATCGACGTTATTGCGCCAGCCGTCCATCTGATATTTCGCAAAATCGGCACCGTGCTGTTCGTCTTTAAAACGCCCCGGATAGTCAAAGATTTCATAGTCCGGGCGCTGATACGACAGGTCTGTGCCTTCTTCCTGGTACTGCGCCTGCCAGCCGGGGGCGGTGAAGGTGTAGTCCTGAGTGGTGACTTTTGCCGGGCGGATTTGCGCGCTGCGGCAAAAGGTGTTGATGCAGTATGCGGACGATTCAGAGGCGGCATTCGGGTTATAGGGGAAAGCCCCGAGGCCGCGCAGGTTGCAGCGGTCATCGGTGAAGGTCAGTTTCTGGTCACGGTCGTCGAGATATTCATCCTCAAAAAAGAAAATGCCCTCTTCGGCGGCGAGACGGGCGATGAAATCGTAATCCGACTCCATAAACTGCACGCAGAATTCACGCGCCGGATGCGGACGACGGAACAGGGCGTCATGCGTGCGGATACGCATCTCTTTCAGCAGCTTTGCGAAGATGTACTGGATGTCGTAGTTCTGAAAACTGCGGCAGTTCTGCCGTTGTGAACTGCGCCAGAACTCCGGGCGCACCGTCATGCGGTAGAGCGTCTGGTGTTTTCCGGAATCGCCCTGCTCGCAGAAGGTGACCAGGCCACGCACCCGGCGCTTAATCACATCCCCCTGCCAGATAAGCAGGGTGGCTGTTTCATCAAGAATGGCTTTAAAGTCAATCGCCGGGTCGTGACAGGCGACGGTGATCTCCAGGCTGAACAGGGAGGAGAGGGACTGCTTTAGCGTAAAGTTCACCACCGCAAAGGTGTCCGCAGGTGTACGCCCGGCGGTGAAGGTAAAGCGGGTGCCGTCTGAGGCCATGAGGGAAGTCCTTTCCTGTCCGTGGAATTATTGACCAGAGTACATAGTCGCAACTGAACCATAACCCTGATAAATATAATAAAATCAATAAAGTAGGAGGGCTGGAAGATAAAGCGAGCCAAGAATGTTGGCTGTGATGTTGATCACAATATAGAAAATAAGAAAACGGACAGATCAATGCTTAAGATCTTAGAGATTGATGTTCATAGCACCATTCTGGTTGGTAACTTCAATGATGCTATGAGTGCAGTAAGGGGAGGGATTTATGACAGATTTAATGCTTACGCCGCGCCACCAACGTAAATTTGTAATCGTCGCTTTTAAAGATATTGCGGCTGAACTCAAACACCCGCCCATCCTTAAGATAGCCGCATGAAACCTTCTCAATAATCGGTTTGCTGGCATCAATTCCTAACGCTTTAACGACCTCTTCTGACGGCATCACCGGAATGATTTCTTGTTCGCTGCGGTCGATGACCATTTTCTTCACGTTCTCAATAAAGTGATATTTCGAGTTTTCCATAACTTCCCAGGTCAGGTCAGGGAACAGTGAGAGCGGCATCCAGGTTTCTTCCAGAGTGACGGGCTTTTGCTTGATAAAACGCACGCGTTTTACATGCCAGACTTTTTCATCCGTGGTGAGTTGTAAACGGGCGGCTAAAAGCTCATCGGCTTTGGTCACTTCAAAAATTTGCACTTCGCTGTGGGTTTCGACGTTCCGGTCAGCCAGTTTTTCGTAGAAGCTGGTCAGCTGATAAATATCGTAATTGACCTTTTCTTCCTTAACGTATGAACCGCTGCCCTGAATGCTCTCAATGATTTGCTGCTCGGTAAGCTGTTTTAGCGCCTGGCGTACGGTGACACGACTGACCGCAAACTGAGCCTGCAACGCTGATTCAGTCGGCAGCGCATCACCAGGTTTCAGTTCACCGTTTTCAACCTGCTGGCGGATAGCATCGGCGATCTGACGGTACATCGGTTTCTTAGCCACCACGTACTCCCCTGAGAACATTAAAAATCATGGCGAATCATAGCGCCATTCATCACGACTGTTAACTGATAAGTATTAATACAAATTTAATACAAATATTCTTTGCAGTGAAATTGATCACATAAAGGTATTGTTTTGCTGTGTAAGCTTACGGCAACTGGAACCGACTCCTTACGAGGGAATGATGAACCTGACGGCGTTGACTCACCCCGATTTGGTCACACTGCAAACAACATTTGCCAGTCGTGATGAAGCGATACATACAATGGCGAAACAACTGGCTGCGGTTGGAAAACTACATAGTCTGGAACAATTTCTGACTGAAGTTTTTTCACGTGAAGCGCAGGGGCCAACTGCTCTCGGTGAAGGGTTGGCAGTGCCGCATGGTAAAACAAATGCGGTAAAAGAAGCGGCATTTGCGGCCGCGACGCTTAAAACGCCTGTTGAGTGGGAAGGTGTAGACGGGCCGGAAGCGGTGCGGATGATCTTCTTGCTGGCCATTCCTGAAGGCGAAGCCGGTTCAACTCATATGCAGCTTTTGACTTCTCTGACTACCGTACTGGTTGATGATGAAGTACGCGAAAAAGTGATGCATGCAACATCGGTCGACGAGTTTCTGGCGCTGTTAAACAACGAGCCACAAAGTGTCGTGGTTGAAGAAGATGCTTCTCGCCCGACGATCGTTTGTGTCACGGCATGCCCGGCTGGCATCGCGCACACTTATATGGCGGCGGAATATCTGGAAAAAGCCGGGCGCAAACTAGGTATTAATGTCTATGTCGAAAAGCAGGGGGCGAATGGTATTGAGGGGCGTTTAACTGCGCGGCAAATCAATCAGGCGCATGCTTGTATATTTGCCGCCGAAGTCGCTATCAAGGATGTCGAGCGCTTCAAAGGTATCCCGTCAATTACGACACCGGTTGCTGAACCCATCAAACATGCCGAGCGTATTTTGCAGCAGGCGCTGGCATTGAGAGCGTCATTTGATGAACGCCTGGAGCAGCAAGATTCGGCGCAATCTGCACCTGGTTTTAAAACTGAATTAAAACAGGCGTTACTGAGCGGAATTTCCTTTGCCGTTCCGCTGATTGTCGCGGGCGGAACAGTGTTAGCTGTAGCCGTTTTGCTGGCGCAGATTTTTGGTTTGCAGCATTTGTTCGATCTTGAAAATTCATGGTTGTGGATGTACCGCAAACTTGGCGGTGGAATGCTCGGCACGCTGATGGTGCCGGTTCTGGCGGCATATACGGCTTATTCCCTGGCCGATAAGCCTGCACTTGGTCCTGGTTTTGCTGCAGGGCTTGCGGCAAACATGATTGGCTCGGGTTTTCTCGGTGGGGTGGTGGCCGGTTTAATCGCGGGCTATTTAATGCGTTGGGTGAAAAAGCACATACGCCTCAGCCCTAACTTCAATGGTTTTCTTACGTTCTACCTTTATCCAGTGATTGGCACGCTTGTCGCCGGCAGTCTAATGCTGTTTGTGATTGGCGAACCCGTCGCGTGGATCAATGCCTCTTTAACTCATTGGCTTAATGGTTTATCCGGCAGCAACGCATTGTTGCTGGGCGGGATTCTGGGCTTTATGTGTTCGTTTGATCTGGGAGGCCCAGTGAATAAAGCCTCTTACGCATTTTGCCTCGGGGCGATGGCGAACGGCGTGTATGGCCCATACGCCATCTTCGCCTCCGTCAAAATGGTTTCAGCTTTTACGGTTACGGCTTCCACATTGATCGCTCCAAAACTGTTCAAAGATTTTGAAATTGAAACGGGTAAATCGACCTGGTTGCTCGGTCTTGCCGGGATCACGGAAGGAGCGATCCCGATGGCGATTGAAGATCCTATTCGTGTGATTGGTTCATTCCTCGTGGGATCGGTTGTTACGGGGGCGATGGTGGGTGCAATGAATATCGGTTTATCGACACCGGGGGCAGGTATTTTCTCTTTATTTTTACTTCATCCTGGCGGTCATAGCGGCATGGCTGCGGCGGCAGGGTGGTTTGGTGCAGCGCTGGTCGGCACCATTATTTCAACCCTGATACTGATTTTGTGGCGTAAACGCGCGGTTAAGCAGGGCAAATATTCCACTGAAAGCGTTTTATCGTAATCACTCAGAAGTAAGGCAAACAAGAATGAAAGCTGTATCTCGTGTTCATATAACTCCCCATATGCATTGGGACCGTGAATGGTATTTCACGACCGAAGAGTCTCGTATCCTATTGATAAATAATATGGAGGAGATACTGACTCGCCTTGAGTGTGATCCTGAATATAAATACTACGTACTCGACGGGCAGACGGCGGTACTGGAAGATTACTTTGCGATTAAACCGGAAAATAAATCTCGTGTGAAAGCGCTGGTCGAAGCGGGCAAGCTGATCATCGGACCGTGGTATACGCAAACAGACACCACTATTGTTTCCGGGGAGTCCATCGTGCGCAACCTGATGTACGGGATGCGGGATTGCCTGGCATTTGGGGAGCCGATGAAAATTGGTTATCTGCCGGACTCGTTTGGGATGTCAGCACAATTGCCGCATATCTTTAACGGTTTTGGAATCAAGCGCGCAATGTTCTGGCGCGGTTGTTCAGAACGCCACGGCACGGACAGAACCGAATTTTTGTGGCACAGCAACGATGGTAGTGAAGTTGTCGCCCAGGTGCTGCCGTTGGGTTACGCCATTGGCAAATATTTGCCGGATGATGAAGTTGGGCTGCGTAAGCGCCTCGACACTTATTTTGAAGTATTGGAAAAGGCTTCTGCAACGCAGGAGATTTTGCTACCAAACGGGCATGATCAAATGCCGCTACAACAAAATATTTTCACGGTCATTGATAAATTGCGCGAGATTTACCCTCAGCGTGAGTTTGTGATGAGCCGTTTTGAGGAAGTATTCGAGAAAATTGAAGCATTGCGCGAGAAGCTTGCCACGCTAAAAGGGGAGTTTATCGACGGCAAGTACATGCGAGTGCACCGCACCATCAGCTCGACACGCATGGACATTAAAATCGCTCATGCGCAGATTGAAAACAAAATCGTCAATATTCTGGAGCCGCTGGCGTCTATCGCGTGGTCGCTAGGTTTTGAATATCACCACGGCCTGCTGGAAAAGATGTGGAAAGAGATCCTGAAAAACCATGCGCATGACAGTATCGGTTGCTGTTGTAGCGACAAAGTTCACAAGGAGATCATGACCCGTTTTGTACTTGCAGACGATATGGCTGAAAATCTGATTCGTTTTTACATGCGTAAAATTGTCGACAATATGCCTGCTACACAAGCCGACAAACTGACGTTTTTCAATATGATGCCCTATCCGCGTGAAGAGGTAATCAACACGACTATTCGCATCCGTGCCAGCCAGTTCACGCTTAAAGATGGACAGGGCCACGAAGTGGAGTATTTCATTCGTGAGGCGCGGGAAATCGACCCAGGTTTGGTTGACCGGCAAATTGTGCATTACGGCAATTATGACCCGTTCATGGAATACGATATTCAGCTCAGTCAGGTTCTGCCCGCGATGGGTTATTGCACGCTGTATGTCGAAGGGAAGAAGCCTGGCCTGCAACGTAGTGTACCGGTGCCGACGCAAGCTCTGTTGGAAAACAATTTCTATCATATCGCCCTCAACCAGAACGGCACGCTACGTATTACTGATAAATACACTGGCCTGAGTTATGACCAGGTTTTGCAACTGGAAGACGGTTCCGATGACGGCGATGAATATGATTATTCCCCAGCTAAAGCCGAATGGTTGATTTACTCAACTTCGAGCGCGCATGTTTGTGAAGTGAAACACGAAGCATGGCAAAGCATGGCGACATTGAAGCTGCGCATGGCGTTACCTGAGAATTTACAACAGCGGGCAGTGCGCGAGACGAGTGGTTATCTGGATGCTGAATGTCATGTCACGCTTGCACGCAATAGCCGTCGTATTGATATCGAAATACAACTCGATAACCAGGCTTACGATCACCGGGTGAGGGTGTTGATACCGACGCCATTCGCATCGACAGCGGTGTTGGCAGATAACCAGTTTGGGACCATTACACGCCCCGTCGAAGATACGGCGATGGAAAACTGGCAGAAGGAAGGCTGGAAAGAAGCCCCGATTCCGGTATGGAATTTACTCAATTACGCCGCATTGCATGATGGTAAACAAGGTCTGGCGCTGTTTACCGACGGATTGCGTGAGTTTGAAATCATCGGTGAGAAAAAAGACACTTTTGCGCTGACGCTTTTCCGTTCGATTGGTGTTTTGGGCAAAGAAGAATTGGTGTTACGTCCGGGACGACCATCCGGCATCAAATTGCCAACCCCTGATTCTCAACTACGCGGAAAGTTGAGTTGTCGTTTTAGCCTGATGGCATTTAGCGGTTCGCCGACGGCGGCGGGAATTGCACAACATGCCCGCGCATGGCTGACACCGGTGCAGTGCTACAACAAAATTCCATTTGATGCGATGAAACTCAATCGGGCAGATTTTGAAACGCCGGGTACATTTAGCTTGCTTACGATGCCTTCGGTAGGATGTATGCTCAGTGCCCTTAAAAAGGCGGAAGACCGTGATGAATTGATTATTCGCATCTTTAACCCCGACGAACAACACCATGGAGAGGGAATGGTGACTAGCACACTGCCAATTACTGACTGGCAGGAGACGGGAATGGATGAAAAACCGTTGCTACAACAATCAGAAAGGGTGGGGCAGTTTGCTGTGGTTAAGCCTTGCCAGTCGCGGACATTTAGCCTTGCGATAGACTGTTCCAGATAGCGTTACTGTTTCTGTCTTTTTCTCAGGCCACGTTTTTACGTGGCCTTTCTGTTTTTCAGTCCACAGCAACATTTTGCTAACCATATCAAAAATAATGACTTGTTAAACATTTCATCATTAAAAGTAAATTATTTGTTAATTATGAGCAAAAAAAGAAATGAACAGCAGAAAATACCGTGAGGTGATTAATGCTGTGCTTCATTAATGCGGAGGATTTAATTTCCGGGCCTGGCTTCAAATAAATAACTTTTGTTTATAGATATCATTCATGCATTAACGAAAATGACTTTTGCAAAACATATCATTAACAACAAGTTCACCATTCATTGTTATGAGGAACTAAATTAACAAACAGGGAATAAATTGCGCTAGATCAATATCTAAAACTAGCAAGTAGGGTGCAAAAGCGCGTAAATTGTTGCAGATCAAGATGGCGGTTAGTGGACATTTTCGCTATAAATTGATCACTGTCTAGAAACGTAAATAAGCCTTAGCAATTACCTATTTATCGTAAGGGATTTGCAGGGTAATATATTTGCGGATTATTTTTGGGTTTTTATTAACGTGTTTGTAACCTTTCATCTTCTTCATTGCATACAAATAATGAGAGGGTGGAGTTTGGAAGCCAATGTTTTTGTATTAGGGCATGCGTTGTGGTGAACCATCGGGTGAACCACGGTCGGAGTCTTCATGCGAAGAGCAAGGAGTCAAGATGTTTGATATTGTCGAACTGTCGCGCTTACAGTTTGCCTTGACCGCGATGTACCACTTTCTTTTTGTGCCACTAACGCTCGGTATGGCGTTCTTGTTGGCCATCATGGAAACGGTGTACGTTCTGTCAGGTAAGCAAATTTATAAAGATATGACCAAGTTCTGGGGCAAGTTGTTTGGTATCAACTTTGCTTTGGGCGTGGCCACCGGTTTAACCATGGAGTTCCAGTTCGGCACAAACTGGTCTTATTACTCGCATTACGTGGGTGATATCTTTGGTGCCCCTCTGGCCATCGAAGGCCTGATGGCATTCTTCCTTGAATCCACATTCGTGGGTCTGTTCTTCTTCGGTTGGGATCGCCTCGGCAAAGTCCAACACATGGCGGTAACCTGGCTGGTGGCACTTGGCTCCAACCTTTCCGCGCTGTGGATTCTGGTGGCGAACGGCTGGATGCAGAACCCAATTGCCTCCGACTTTAACTTCGAAACCATGCGTATGGAGATGGTCAGCTTCTCCGAATTGGTGTTGAACCCTGTTGCACAGGTGAAATTCGTTCACACAGTGGCTTCTGGCTACGTGTGCGGTGCGATGTTCATCCTCGGTGTGAGTTCTTACTACTTGCTTAAAGGCCGTGACGTTGCATTCGCGAAACGTTCATTTGCCATCGCTGCAAGCTTTGGTATGGCGGCTATCCTGTCTGTCATCGTGCTGGGTGATGAATCCGGTTACGAAATGGGTGACGTGCAGAAAACCAAACTGGCCGCTATTGAAGCTGAGTGGGAAACTCAACCAGCTCCAGCAGCATTTACGCTGTTTGGTATCCCGGACCAGGATAAGCAAGAAAATAGCTATGCGATTCAAATCCCATACGCGCTTGGCATCATCGCCACCCGCTCTGTGGATAAGCAAGTGATTGGTTTGAAAGATCTGATGGTGCAGCACGAAGAACGTATTCGTAACGGCATGAAGGCTTATAGCCTGCTGGAACAGTTACGTGCCGGTTCGAAAGATCAGGCGGTTCGCGATAACTTTGAATCGGTTAAGAAAGACCTGGGTTACGGTCTGTTGCTGAAACGCTATACGCCGAACGTCGCCGACGCGACGGAAGAGCAAATTCAGAAAGCAACCAAAGACTCTATCCCACGCGTTGCTCCGCTGTACTTTGCATTCCGTATCATGGTCGGTTGTGGCTTCCTGATGCTGTTTATCATCGCGACTTCGTTCTGGACCGTAACACGTAATGCAATCGGCTCGAAAAAATGGCTGTTGCGTGCGGCGCTCTATGGCATCCCGCTGCCATGGATTGCGATTGAATCTGGCTGGTTTGTTGCTGAATACGGTCGTCAACCATGGGCTGTGGGTGAGGTATTGCCAACCGCGGTTGCTAACTCCTCGCTGACTGTGGGCGATCTGATCTTCTCCATGGTACTGATTTGCGGCCTTTACACGCTGTTTATGGTGGCGGAATTGTTCCTGATGTTCAAATTTGCTCGCCTTGGGCCGAGCAGTCTGAAAACAGGTCGCTATCACTTTGAGCAGTCCAATGTGGCTTCTCAGCCGGCACGCTAAGACAGGAGTCGTCAAATGATCGATTATGAAGTATTGCGTTTTATCTGGTGGCTGCTGGTTGGCATTTTGCTGATTGGTTTTGCAGTCACCGACGGCTTTGACATGGGCGTGGGCATGTTGTCTCGCATCATTGGCAAATCTGACGTTGAACGCCGCATTATGGTGAACTCCATCGCCCCGCACTGGGATGGTAACCAGGTGTGGCTCATCACTGCTGGTGGTGCGCTGTTTGCTGCCTGGCCGATGGTTTACGCTGCTGCGTTCTCCGGCTTCTATGTAGCGATGATTCTGGTACTGGCTTCTTTGTTCTTCCGTCCGGTAGGTTTTGATTACCGTTCGAAGATTGAAGACATGCGCTGGCGCAACATGTGGGACTGGGGCATTTTCATCGGTAGCTTCGTGCCACCGTTAGTCATTGGTGTGGCGTTCGGTAACCTGCTGCAAGGCGTGCCGTTCCACGTTGATGAGTATCTGCGCCTGTACTACACCGGTAACTTCTTCCAGTTGCTGAACCCGTTTGGCCTGCTGGCTGGTGTCGTGAGCGTATCCATGATCCTTGCTCAAGGTGCTACTTACCTGCAAATGCGTACTGTGGGTGAACTGCATCTGCGTGCCAAAGCCGCTGCGCAAATTTCAGCGCTGGTGATGATGGTGTGCTTCGCATTGGCTGGTGTTTGGGTTATCTACGGGATTGACGGCTATGTTGTGACTTCAGAATTGAATCACCATGCAGCTTCTAACCCGCTGACTAAAGAAGTCGCTCGTCAGGCAGGTGCCTGGATGGTGAACTTCAATAATATGCCTATCCTGTGGCTCATCCCTGCACTGGGCGTGGTTCTGCCGCTGCTGACTGTGTTGATGTCGCGTCTGGAGAAAGGTGCCATGGCATTCCTGTTCTCTTCATTGACTCTGGCTTGTGTGATTCTGACTGCTGGTGTGGCGATGTTCCCGTTCGTCATGCCTTCAAGCACCATGCTGAACGCGAGTCTGACCATGTGGGATGCAACATCCAGCCAGCTGACGCTGAACGTGATGACCTTTGTTGCTGCGGTATTTGTGCCGATCGTTCTCATCTACACCATCTGGTGTTACTGGAAAATGTTCGGTCGAATCACCAAAGAGCATATCGAAAGCAACACCCACTCTCTGTACTAAGTAAGGAGCTGATTATGTGGTACTTTGCATGGATTCTGGGGACGCTTCTTGCCTGTGCTTTTGGCATCATTACCGCCCTGGCACTTGAGCACGTAGAAGCTGCTAAAGCGGGTAAAGAAGAAATTTAATGGAAGGAATTATCGCAAAGCTGTATGCGGTAATGGATAAGAGCCCTTTAAGGGCTCTTTCCTTGATCATGGCACTTATCCTGGCCGGATGTATGTTTTGGGACCCGTCCCGCTTTGCGGCAAAAACCAGTGACCTGGCAATCTGGCACGGTTTTTTGTTGATGTGGGCTGTTTGCACCGGTGTGATACATGGTGTGGGTTTTCGTCCACGTAAAGTGCTGTGGCAGGGCGTTTTTAGTCCGTTGCCTGCGCTATTAGTCCTGCTGGCAGGGCTGGCTATTTTCTTCTTCTGATGCTTCTTTAAGCTTGAAGATTTTTACACACATTTTATGGGCTTTAACAAGCCCATAAATATTTACCTAACGTTTAATGCAACCCATTCCCAACCCCCATCCTCTTGCGTATAGTAGCAACGTTTAATTGCATTACCGGGATGTAAAGTGAGTACAACGCTGTTTCGATGGCCGGTTCGTGTCTACTACGAAGATACCGATGCCGGTGGTGTGGTATACCATGCCAGTTATGTTGCTTTTTATGAAAGAGCACGCACCGAGATGCTGCGCCATCACAACTTCAACCAGCAAGATTTGTTGGCGGAGCGCGTCGCCTTTGTTGTTCGCAGAATGACAGTGGATTATCTGGCGCCGGCCAGACTCGACGATTTACTCGAAATCCAAAGTGAAATTACATCGATGCGTGGTACCTCTATGGTATTTACACAGCGAATCGTCAATGCCGATAACCAGGTGCTCAACGAAGCTGAGGTCCTGATCGTCTGTGTTGATCCACACCTAATGAAGCCTCGTGCGCTTCCCAAGTCTATTGTCGCGGAGTTCAAGCAGTGACTGACATGAATATCCTTGATTTGTTCCTGAAGGCAAGCCTTCTGGTCAAATTTATCATGTTGATTTTGATTGGTTTTTCCATTGCATCATGGGCAATCATTATTCAGCGTACGCGCATCCTCAATGCTGCTACTCGTGAAGCAGAAGCATTTGAAGATAAGTTCTGGTCGGGCATTGAATTGTCCCGTCTCTATCAGGAAAGCCAGGGCCGCCGTGACAATCTTGCTGGCTCTGAACAAATTTTCTATTCAGGCTTTAAAGAGTTTGCCCGACTGCATCGTGCTAACACGCACGCACCTGAAGCAGTTGTTGAAGGGGCATCTCGCGCCATGCGTATTTCCATGAGCCGTGAGCTGGAAACGCTGGAAACTCATATTCCTTTCCTCGGAACCGTGGGTTCAATCAGTCCGTATATCGGTCTGTTTGGTACGGTTTGGGGGATTATGCACGCCTTTATCGCACTCGGTGCGGTCAAACAAGCGACATTGCAGATGGTTGCACCCGGTATCGCAGAAGCACTGATTGCAACTGCAATCGGTCTGTTCGCTGCAATCCCTGCGGTTATGGCGTATAACCGCCTGAATCAACGTGTGAACAAACTGGAATTGAATTACGACAACTTCATGGAAGAGTTCACGGCTATCCTGCACCGTCAGGCTTTTACCAGCAGCGATAAGCAGTAAGGGGTAAGTCATGGCCAGACGTGGACGTGGGCGTGGTCGTCGGGAATTAAAGTCCGAAATTAACATCGTTCCTCTGCTGGACGTACTGTTGGTGTTGCTGCTTATTTTTATGGCAACAGCTCCAATCATTACACAAAGCGTTGAGGTAGATTTGCCGGATGCGACAGATTCGCAGACGGTGAGTAGTAACGATGAACCACCGGTTATTATTGAAGTTTCCGGGGTAGGGCAGTACAGCGTGGTGGTTGAGAAAGACCGTATGGACCAGTTGCCATCTGAACAGGTTGTTGCGGAAGCACAACGTCGTTTGCAGGCAAACCCGAAAACGGTCTTTTTGATCGGTGGTGCGAAAGATGTTCCTTACGAGGAAATCATCAAAGCACTTAACATGCTGCATAGCGCAGGTGTGAAATCCGTCGGTTTGATGACGCAGCCAATCTGATCCATCTCGCGATATTTGGGAACCGATAGTGTCAAAGGCAACCATAGAAAACGATAAGCTCAAGCGCGCGATAATCGTCTCAGTGATCCTGCATATCATTTTGATTGCAGTCCTGATTTGGAGTTCGTTTGACGAGCACATCGACGCCAGTGCTGGCGGCGGTGGAGGTTCGGCTATTGACGCGGTCATGGTCGACCCTGGTGCTGTTGTTCAGCAGTACAATCGTCAGCAACAGCAGCAGGCGAGTAGTAAACGTGCTGCCGAGCAACGCGAGAAACAAGCGCAACAACAGGCTGAAGAACTTCAGGAAAAACAGGCTGCTGAGCAACAGCGTCTGAAAGCTCTGGAGAAAGAACGCCTCGACGCGCAGGAACAAGCGAAGCAGCAAGCAGACCAGCAGAAACAGGCGCAAGAAGCTGCTAAAGAAGCGCAAGAGCAACAAAAGCAAGCTGAAGCAGCCGCGGCGAAAGCTAAAGCAGATGCTAAAGCGCAAGCTGATGCTCAGGCAAAATCTCAGGCTGACGCTCAGGCGAAGGCTGCAGAAGAAGCGGCGAAGAAAGCTGCTGCGGATGCACAAAAGAAAGCGACTGAAGAAGCAGCTAAAAAAGCAGCTGATGCAGAGAAAAAGGCGGCTGCCGAAGCTGCCGCTGCGGCGAAAAAAGCTCAGCAGGAAGCCGAAAAGAAAGCTGCCGATGCTGAGAAGAAAGCTACGGCTGAAGCTGCCAAAAAAGCTGCTGCAAAAGAAGCTGCTGAGACTGCTGCGGCAGAAAAAGCGGCTTCTGAAAAAGCGGCGGCCGATAAGGCTGCTGCTGCAAAAGCTGCTGCTGATAAAAAAGCCGCAGCAGATGCTAAGAAAAAGGCTGCTGCTGATAAAGCTGCTGCCGATAAGGCCGCCGCTGCGGGCGTTGACGATCTATTTGGCGACCTGAGCTCTGGTAAGAATGCGCCGAAAACGGGTGCGGGAGCGAAAGGTAATAGCGCAGCTGCTGCTGGAAAAGGGAATACTAAAAATAATGGCGCTTCTGGTGCTGAGATCAATGGTTACGCAGGTCAGATAAAAGCAGCAATTGAGAGCAAGTTTTACCAGGACCCTGCCTTCAGCGGCAAGACCTGCTCATTGCGCATAAAACTGGCTCCTGACGGCTTACTACTTGATATCAAATCAGAGGGTGGCGATCCGGCTCTTTGCCAGGCTGCCATCGCGGCAGCGCGTCTGGCGAAGATTCCGAAACCGCCAAGCCAGGACGTTTATGAAGTTTTCAAAAACGCGCCTATCGACTTTAAGCCACAGTGAAATTTTCCTCGCGAAAGTGAGGAAAACTAACCAGGCTGAGTCACAGGGTTTTGGTAGTTTTGTGTATTTGAGTTTGTTAACATTCTGCTAAATTATCGTGGGCTTTGGGTCCAGATAAGGGAGATATGATGAAGCAGGCATTTCGAGTTGCATTAAGTTTTTTAATGCTGTGGGCAGCCGTGCTGCACGCAGAAGTTCGTATTGAGATCACCCAAGGGGTGGACTCAGCGCGTCCAATTGGTGTGGCGCCGTTTAAATGGGCAGGCCCAGGTGCGGCACCGGAAGATATTGGTGGCATTGTTGCCGCTGATTTACGTAACAGTGGCAAATTCAATCCACTCGATCGTTCACGTTTACCGCAGCAACCTGGCTCCGCTCAGGAAGTGCAACCGGCCGCGTGGACCGCTCTGGGTATTGATGCTGTTGTTGTTGGCCAGGTCACACCGAATGGTGATGGCAGCTATACCGTGGCTTACCAGTTGGTTGATACCTCTGGCGCACCGGGTACTGTACTGGCGCAAAATTCCTACAAAGTGAACAAACAGTGGCTTCGCTATGCCGGTCATACCGCCAGCGACGAAGTGTTTGAGAAGCTGACAGGTATCAAAGGTGCGTTCCGTACACGTATTGCTTACGTCGTGCAGACCAATGGCGGTCAGTTCCCGTATGAACTGCGCGTTTCTGATTACGATGGCTACAACCAGTTTGTGGTTCACCGTTCTCCGCAGCCGTTGATGTCACCAGCCTGGTCTCCAGATGGTAGCAAACTGGCTTACGTAACGTTTGAAAGCGGTCGTTCAGCGCTGGTTATCCAGACTCTGGCGAATGGTGCGGTGCAGCAGGTGGCTTCTTTCCCTCGTCACAACGGCGCGCCTACCTTCTCTCCAGACGGCAGCAAGCTGGCCTTCGCATTGTCGAAAACCGGTAGCCTGAACCTGTATGTGATGGATATTGGCTCGGGTCAGATTCGTCAGGTGACTGATGGTCGCAGCAACAACACTGAACCAACCTGGTTCCCGGATAGCCAGAACCTGGCGTACACCTCCGATCAGGCTGGTCGTCCACAGATTTATAAAGTGAATGTGAATGGCGGTGCTCCACAACGTATTTCCTGGGAAGGTTCTCAGAACCAGGATTCCGATGTGAGTTCCGACGGTAAGTTTATGGTGATGGTTAGCTCGAACGGTGGGCAACAACATATCGCCAAACAGGATCTGGTAGCGGGTGGCGTACAAACTTTATCGTCAACGTTCCTGGATGAAACGCCAAGTCTGGCACCTAACGGCACGATGGTAATCTACAGCTCTTCTCAGGGGATGGGATCTGTGCTGAATCTGGTCTCAACAGATGGGCGTTTCAAAGCGCGTCTTCCGGCAACCGATGGTCAGGTTAAATTCCCTGCCTGGTCGCCGTATCTGTGATAATAAAATATTAAAGGATCAAAGAAATGCAACTGAACAAAGTGCTGAAAGGGCTGATGCTGGTATTGCCTGTTATGGCAATTGCTGCGTGTAGTTCTAACAAGAGCGCCAACAACGAGAGCGGCGAAGGTATGCTGGGCGCCGGCACTGGTATGGACGCTAACGGTAGCAATGGCAACATGTCATCTGAAGAACAGGCTCGTCTACAGATGCAACAGCTGCAACAGAACAACATCGTATACTTCGGTCTGGACAAATATGATGTTTCTTCTGAATTCGCTGCAATGCTGGATGCGCACGCTAACTTCCTGCGTAGCAACCCATCTTACAAAGTGACTGTAGAAGGTCATGCGGACGAACGTGGTACTCCGGAATACAACATTTCCCTGGGTGAGCGACGTGCTAGCGCTGTTAAGATGTACCTGCAGGGTAAAGGCGTTTCTGCAGACCAGATCTCCATCGTTTCTTACGGTAAAGAAAAACCAGCAGTTCTGGGTCATGACGAAGCGGCTTACGCTAAAAACCGTCGTGCCGTTCTGGTTTACTAAGAGAACAGTATGAACAGTAACCTCAGACATCACTTGTTGAGTCTGTCGTTACTGGTTGGCATAGCGGCCCCCTGGGCCGCTACTGCTCAGGCGCCAATCAGTAGTGTCGGCTCAGGCTCGGTCGAAGACCGTGTCACTCAACTCGAGCGTATTTCTAACGCTCACAGTCAACTCTTAACCCAACTTCAACAACAACTCTCTGATAACCAAAATGATATTGATTCCCTTCGTGGTCAAATCCAGGAAAGTCAATATCAGTTGAATCAGGTTGTTGAGCGTCAGAAGCAAATTTTATTGCAGATAGACAGCCTCGGTAGCGGCGCTGCTGCAGGGCAAGCTGCTGGTGCAACCGATCAGGGCGCTGCTGCGACAGCAGCACCTGATGCTGGTGCGTCAGCCAGCACTCAGGCGGCTCCAGTGCAGGGTGGCGATGCCAACAGCGACTACAATGCCGCTATTGCCATGGTGCAGGATAAGTCCCGTCAGGACGAAGCCATTGCTGCATTTCAGAGTTTTATCAAGAAGTACCCAGATTCAACTTACCAGCCAAATGCTAATTACTGGCTGGGGCAGCTGAATTACAACAAAGGGAAAAAGGATGATGCGGCGTTTTATTTTGCCTCTGTGGTGAAAAATTACCCGAAATCTCCAAAAGCCCCGGACGCAATGTTTAAAGTCGGTGTGATCATGCAAGACAAAGGCGATACCGCAAAAGCGAAAGCTGTGTATCAACAAGTGATCAAACAATTTCCAAATACCGACGGCGCAAAGCAGGCACAAAAACGTCTGAATGCGATGTAGTGAGTGCGGCCTGACCAGATATTGCTGTTTTTCTGGTCAAGCCGAACGAAACGCGAGCCATTAGGTGATCTTGATCGAAATTCTTGTTGCGTCAAAATCTTAAATCAGTAATATATGCCGCCGTTGCCAAGGGATATCAAACAAACCCGAAGTGACTCGAAATTGGGTCGTTAGCTCAGTTGGTAGAGCAGTTGACTTTTAATCAATTGGTCGCAGGTTCGAATCCTGCACGACCCACCAATTTCGAAGCAGTACGAAGTAAGTGAATTGTGAAGGGTTCGAACCTGTAGCAGGTTCGAGTTGAGCGTTAACGAAACAGCGTTGCTTTAGCAACGACCCGAAGGGTGAGGCCAAAGGCCGAATCATCCTGCACGACCCACCAATTTCGAAGCAGTCAGTATTTGAAGAAGCAGTAAACCGCATTGCGGGGCGTTAGCTCAGTTGGTAGAGCAGTTGACTTTTAATCAATTGGTCGCAGGTTCGAATCCTGCACGCCCCACCAATTATGATGTAGTGCGAATTAAGTGAGTCGTGAAGGGTTTGAACCTGCAGCAGGTTCGAGTTGAGCGAAAGCAAAACAGCGTTGCGTAGCAACGACCCGAAGGGTGAGGCCAAAGGCCGAATCATCCTGCACGCCCCATCACTCCTCGAGTGAAAGCATCTTCGATACAGCAGTAACCGCACCGCGGGGCGTTAGCTCAGTTGGTAGAGCAGTTGACTTTTAATCAATTGGTCGCAGGTTCGAATCCTGCACGCCCCACCAATATTTGAGTATTCTGTGCAAGTGAGTCGTGAAGGGTTTGAACCTGCTGCAGGTTCGAGTTGAGCGTAAGCGAAACAGCGTTGCGTAGCAACGACCCGAAGGGTGAGGCCAAAGGCTGAATCATCCTGCACGCCCCACCATTTTTTAAAGTAGTACCGAAGTTTGGGTGATTAGCTCAGTTGGTAGAGCACCTCCTTTACACGGAGGGGGTCGGCGGTTCGAGCCCGTCATCACCCACCATTCGGGGCGTTAGCTCAGTTGGTAGAGCAGTTGACTTTTAATCAATTGGTCGCAGGTTCGAATCCTGCACGCCCCACCAATGTAGAAAGGCGCCCTAAAGGCGCCTTTTTGCTATCTGCAATTCCTGGTTGAAATTAAATTCCCCACGACAATCCCGACATAATTCGCTATCTTGTTTAGCATACAAAACAACCTTAGCCATTTCTGGTCGGTCTTCATCAGAAAATTGCTAATTTGGTTAAGTCAGTCAAACGAGAAAGCACTATGAGCGTAATGTTCGATCCAGAAGCAGCGATTTATCCTTTCCCACCTAAGCCACAGCCTTTGAGCGCGGACGAAAAGCTGTTTTACCGCGAGAAAATCAAGCGTCTGCTGAAAGAGCGGAATGCTGTCATGGTGGCTCACTACTACACCGACCCCGAAATTCAGGCTCTGGCGGAGGAGACTGGCGGCTGTATCTCTGATTCTCTCGAGATGGCTCGTTTTGGGGCAAATCATCCAGCCACTACGCTCCTGGTGGCAGGCGTACGCTTTATGGGTGAAACATCGAAGATCCTGAGTCCGGAAAAAACCGTTCTGATGCCTACGCTTAATGCAGAATGTTCTCTGGATCTCGGCTGCCCAATCGAGGAGTTTAACGCCTTTTGCGATAAGCATCCCGATCGCACCGTGGTGGTCTATGCTAATACTTCCGCTGCGGTTAAAGCCCGTGCGGATTGGGTTGTGACATCCAGTATCGCCGTTGAATTGATTGAACATCTCGATAGTCTGGGCGAGAAAATCATCTGGGCGCCGGATCGTCATCTCGGGAATTATGTACAAAAGCAAACCGGCGCTGATGTGCTGTGCTGGCAGGGTGCATGTATCGTCCATGACGAGTTCAAAACTCAGGCATTAACGCGCATGAAAGCGCTTTATCCGGATGCTGCGGTATTAGTTCACCCGGAATCGCCACAGGCCATCGTTGATTTGGCCGATGCAGTAGGCTCAACCAGTCAGCTTATTGCTGCGGCAAAAACGTTGCCCCACAAGAAACTGATCGTGGCGACCGACCGCGGGATTTTTTACAAAATGCAGCAGGCATGCCCGGATAAAGAGTTGTTCGAAGCACCGACAGCAGGTGAAGGGGCAACGTGTCGTACCTGTGCTCATTGCCCCTGGATGGCGATGAACGGCCTTAAAGCTATCGCTGAGGGATTGGAGCAGGGCGGAGCGGCGCATGAGATTCATGTCGACGCTGCACTCCGTGAGGGCGCTCTGGTGCCTTTAAATCGAATGTTAGCTTTTGCCGCTGAATTACGACGGAATATTAAAGGCAACGCATAAGGATCTTATGCTCAGGAGCGAATATGGATTTTTTTAGCACGCAGAACATTTTGGTTCACATCCCCATCGGCGCTGGTGGGTATGATTTATCATGGATAGAAGCTATTGGAACCGTGGCGGGCTTACTGTGCATCTGGTTGGCGAGCCTTGAAAAGATCAGCAATTACGCATTCGGCTTAATTAACGTCACGCTCTTTGCGGTTATTTTCTTTCAGATTCAACTTTATGCGAGCCTGTTGCTTCAGCTGTTCTTCTTTGCGGCCAATATTTATGGTTGGTATGCATGGTCACGGCAGACAAACGATAATCAGGCCGCTCTCCAGATTCGCTGGTTACCTTTGCCCAAAGCCCTCGCCTGGATTGCGGTGTGCGTTGGGGCGATTGGTTTAATGACCGTGTTTATCGATCCGGTATTTGCATTCCTGACCCGAATAGCGGTTTCTATCATGCAGGGGCTGGGGCTGAATGTGACAATGCCAGTGCTTCAGCCTGATGCCTTCCCGTTCTGGGACTCTTGCATGATGGTGTTGTCGATTGTGGCGATGATTCTGATGACCCGTAAGTACGTCGAAAACTGGCTGCTATGGGTGATCATTAACGTGATTAGCGTGGTGATTTTCGCCCTGCAAGGCGTCTATGCGATGTCGCTCGAATATATGATTCTGACGTTTATCGCGCTCAATGGCAGCCGCATGTGGATCAAAAGTGCGCGTGAACGTGGCTCACGCGCCTTGTCTTAATCAATGATGATGATGAGCATGGTCGTGCTGACCATGCTCATTTAAATCACAATCTTGCCCATGGCAAAGTTGATACTCCATCTGCACCGTCGCATGTTCAATCCGATACTCATCTTTTAGAAAATGATGGATGCGCTCTAACAGGGCGTCGTGGTCGTGTGGTGGTACCACTTGCACATGCATTGTCATTAATGGCTTTTCGCCAACCAGCCAGATGTGTACGTGGTGAACATTACGAACTTCTGGGATTGTTCTGGCTAATTTCCGCTTCAAAACAGTGATATCAATGGAGTGAGGTGCGCCTTCGAGCAGCTCGTTGACACTCTCTTTAAGTAAATTCCACGCACTGCGCAGCACCAGGCACGAAACCAAAATAGAAAGGATCGGGTCAATGGGCGTCCATCCCGTCCACAGAATGATCAGTGCCGCAGCAATCGCGCCTACAGAACCCAGTAAATCCCCCAGAACATGCAGTGCCGCAGCGCGCACATTAATATTCTTTTCTTCATTTCCGCGATGCAAAATCCAGAAAGAAAACAAATTCGCCAGCAATCCTGCAAACGCAATAATCAGCATTGTCCAGCCTGCGATCGGTTGCGGATGATAAAAACGGCTTATCGCTTCCCAGACAATCAATACGGTAATGACCACCAGAGCAATAGCATTCACAAACGCAGCAAGCGTGGTCAGCCTTAACCAGCCGAAAGTATGACGGGCATTGGGTGGACGCCTGGCAAACCGCACAGCCAGCAACGCGACTAACAATGCTGCGGCATCAGTGAGCATGTGGCCTGCGTCGGCAAGCAAAGCAAGCGACCCGGAAATAATCCCGCCGATGACTTCTGCCACCATAAAGAGGGCCGTGATGGCAAACGCCCAAAGCAGGCGTCTGGAATTGGTATCACCGGAGGAATGTTGATGTGTATGCGCCATGGTTTCTTCTATTTTCGCAAAACAACGATGCGCTAATTATAACCACTAACGCTGATTAACTTATTGAATAAAACTCATAAAAAAGGAGAGCCTTAGCTCCCCCCTGGTTTAGCGGTGTTTCTTTTACTGTGAAGTGCCGTCCACTTTCGTGTTCACGTCATCACCGCTACCGGTTTCAACCTTTTGGTTGGTATCCGGGCATTTACCGTCTTTACACATCGAATTTTTATGGATTTCATCTTTGCTCATCCCGTCGCTGGTCATACCACTACTGCTGGTTGAGCCATTTGGATGAAGCATAGTGCCGCCATTATTGATATTGCTATTATCAACGCCTTTAGGCGCAAGGTTCTGATTCGCATCCGGTGCGACCTGGCCTGCTGACGCAGCGGCGTTTGCCTGGCCATTATTGTCACCGCTAGTATCTGCGGCCATTGCCAGACCACTGGCGACTGAAAGGGTTGCTGTCAGGAAAAGTGCGGTTAATTTTTTCATCATCATGCTCCTGTTCTGGTTGTTATTGCTGGATAACTTCTTCCAACAGTGCACTTGCTTTATTCTGAGCTTGCGCCATTTATCGACTAAATATGTCACCGATTAACATCACGTCAGAATACAATTTTGCTAAAGGACTACTTTTTAGTGTTAACAATTAAAAATTGTAGCGGTAAACCGGGGTTTTACCATTTTTTGACGCTTTTTAGGTCGTTTCCAGGAATATTCCGCCTGAAGTGTAAAAGCCCGTTTACACTTCATGCTTGAAGCGATAGATTGAAGGGATTGCAACTAAGCTAAATCTCAAGGCCATTCCCGGACATATCATGAATTATCAGAACGACGACTTACGCATCAAAGAAATCAACGAACTGTTACCGCCAGTAGCGCTGCTCGAAAAATTCCCTGCCACAGAAAAAGCCGCCGCCACAGTTTCTGGCGCGCGCAAAGCGATTCATAAAATCCTGAAAGGAAATGACGATCGTCTGCTGGTGGTTATTGGCCCTTGCTCCATTCACGACGTTAAAGCGGCGAAAGAATATGGCGCACGCTTGCTTGAGTTGCGTGAAGAGCTGCAAGGTGAGTTAGAGATCGTTATGCGCGTTTACTTCGAAAAACCGCGCACCACGGTTGGCTGGAAAGGTTTGATCAACGATCCAGAAATGGATAACAGCTATAAAATCAACGATGGCCTGCGCATTGCTCGTAAGTTGTTGTTAGACATCAACGACTCCGGCCTGCCTGCTGCGGGTGAGTTTTTAGATATGATTACCCCGCAGTACCTGGCGGACTTGATGAGCTGGGGTGCTATCGGTGCACGTACTACAGAATCTCAGGTTCACCGTGAACTCGCCTCTGGCCTGTCTTGCCCGGTGGGTTTCAAAAATGGCACTGACGGCACCATGAAGGTTGCCATTGATGCGATCAATGCGGCTGGCGCGCCTCACAGCTTCCTGTCTGTGACCAAATGGGGTCACTCAGCTATCGTCACCACCAGTGGGAATGGCGATTGCCATATCATTCTGCGTGGCGGTAAAGAGCCAAATTACAGCGCTGCTCATGTTGCGCAGGTTAAGACTGACTTGCAAAAAGCAGGTCTGCCAGCGCAGGTGATGATCGATTTCAGCCATGCGAATAGCAGCAAGCAATTCAGGAAGCAGATTGAAGTTTGTGCCGATGTTTGCCAGCAAATTTCAGGCGGTGATAAAGCCGTTACCGGCGTGATGATTGAAAGTCACCTGGTAGAAGGCAATCAGAGCCTCGAGAGTGGCGAACCGCTGGTTTACGGCAAAAGCGTTACCGATGCGTGTATTGGCTGGGAAGATACTGAAACTGTTCTACGTCAGTTGGCTGATGCGGTTAAAGTCCGCCGCGGTTAATTAGCAGTACAGTTGCATAAAAAAAGGCGTGGTTTTCACCGCGCCTTTTTCACATCTGTTGCGAATTACTTCGCTTTACCCTGATTTGCTACCGCTGCGGCTTTTGCTGCGATTTCGTCAGCATTACCCAAATAGTAGCGTTTCAGAGGTTTGAAGTTCTCGTCAAACTCATATACCAATGGCACGCCAGTTGGGATATTCAGCTCAAGAATTTCTTCTTCGCTCAGGTTATCAAGGAATTTAACCAGTGCACGCAGGGAGTTACCGTGAGCGGCAACAATGACGCGCTCGCCGCTTTTCATGCGTGGCAGAATGGTTTCGTTCCAGTAAGGAATAACACGATCGATGGTCAGTGCCAGGCTTTCAGTCGTTGGCAGTTCTTTGTCGGTCAGACTTGCATAACGCGGGTCATGGCCTGGGAAACGTTCATCATCGCGAGTTAATTCTGGTGGAGTCACAGCAAAACCGCGACGCCATTGTTTAACTTGCTCGTCACCATATTTCTCTGCGGTTTCAGCTTTGTTCAGACCCTGCAACGCACCGTAGTGACGTTCGTTCAGCTTCCAGGACTTCTCAACTGGCAGCCAGGCTTGATCCAGTTCATCCAGAATGTTCCATAGGGTATGGATGGCACGTTTCAGCACCGAAGTGTAAGCAAAGTCGAAGGAGTAGCCTTCGTCTTTCAGCAGTTTACCTGCAGCTTTCGCTTCAGTTTGACCTTTCTCAGACAGATCAACGTCATACCAACCAGTGAAGCGGTTTTCGTTGTTCCACTGGCTTTCACCGTGACGAACCAGAACCAGCTTAGTAACAGCCATAGTTTACTCCTTAATAAGCCTGCGATTAATGATAACGATTATCATTATATTGCCGCAAAGGGGCCAGCGGCAATGCTAAACGTTTAACATAGCGAAAAAGAGTGTGGAGTGTAAGGTGGATGTGAACGGTTGTTATATTTTTGTCGCTAAATGGCGGGAAATCCAGCGATCTGAATAATAATCGCCCTCCGTGAAGGAGGGCGAAAAACTTAGAGTGGAGTAAATTCGTACTCTGTAATGCTCAGATATTCATCATCGGGCTGTAACCAGCAATCGGGCTGCGGCCATTCAGGGTGGTTTGGGCTATCTGGCAGGAACTCGCTTTCCAGTGCCAGGCCCTGGTATGCGCTGTAAGTACCTTGTTCCCGTGCAGGCGTGCCATCAAGGTAATTACCACTGTAAAATTGCAGCGCTGGTGCCGTGGTGTAGACCGTCATTTGCAGTTTATTGTCGCTCGACCAGACGTGTGCTGCGGGCAGGCTGGCATCGCCTTGCGCCTGTAGTAAGAAAGCATGATCGTAGCCTTTCACCAGTACCTGATCGTCATCACTCAAGAAATCATCAGCGATAGTTTTTGGTGTGCGGAAATCAAAGCTGGTGCCATCCACATCTTTAAGCCCGGCTTGCGGAATACCGCTGCTGTCGACGGGCAAATAGCTGTCAGCCAACAATTGCAGACGATGCTGGCGAATATCATTCTGCTGTCCATCAAGGTTGAAATACGCATGATTGGTCAGATTCACCGGGCACGGCTTGCTGGTTTTTGCCCGGAACTCAACAGTAATGCAGTTATCTTCGGTTAACGCATAACGCGCCGTAGCGCGTAACTCGCCTGGGAAGCCCTGGTCGCCATCGTGCGAATCAAGCGTGTATAGCACTTCATGCTCGTTCTGACGCACAATGCGCCAGCGGCGGGTATCAAACCCGTCCGGGCCACCATGCAACTGGTGTGCGCCCTGATTCGCAGTGACGTTTACGGTAACACCGTCACGCTCAAACTGGCTGTTAGCAATGCGGTTGGCATAACGTCCTACGGTTGCGCCCAGATAAGCCGACTGATTCAGATAATCTTCCGGCGTTTCGCAGCCGAGCAGCGTTTCACGCACGCTGCCATCTTTCATCGGTACGCGGCATGACAGCAAAGTTGCGCCCCAGTCCATCACGGTGACAACCAGCCCCGCGCTATTGCGCAGGGTGGAGATGCGGAAAGGTTGCCCGTCTGGTGCGAGCTGTGGAGTCTCTTTTAGCATTGGCCAGCGCCCTCCGAAGGTTTGCAAACGTAGAAGGTTTCTTTGATACCGGTTTTCGATTCGTACTGTTTTTCGACCGCTTGTTTAACCGCTGGAACCAAATCTTCCGGGATAAGCGCCACGATGCAACCGCCGAAGCCGCCACCCGTCATACGTACACCGCCTTTATCGCCGATAGTCGCTTTCACGATTTCAACCAGCGTATCGATTTGCGGTACGGTGATTTCAAAATCGTCGCGCATTGATACGTGAGATTCAGCCATCAGCACACCCATTCGCAGCAAGTCACCTTTTGCCAGCGCGTCAGCGGCTTCAACGGTACGGATGTTTTCAGTCAGGACATGGCGCACGCGTTTAGCCACAACCGGGTCAAGCTCATGAGCCACTTCATTGAATTTGGACAGTTGCACGTCACGCAGCGCCTTCTGGCTGAAGAAACGTGCGCCCGTTTCGCATTGCTCGCGGCGGGTGTTGTATTCGCTACCGACCAGCGTGCGTTTGAAATTACTGTTGATGATGACAACTGCCACGCCTTTTGGCATCGAAACAGCTTTGGTGCCCAGCGTGCGGCAGTCGATCAGTAATGCGTGATCTTTCTTGCCTAACGCTGAAATCAGCTGATCCATAATTCCACAGTTACAGCCGACGAACTGGTTCTCTGCTTCCTGGCCATTCAACGCAATTTGTGAACCATCAAGGGACAGATGATAAAGCTTCTGGAACACCGTACCGACCGCCACTTCCAGAGAGGCTGATGAACTCAAACCCGCGCCCTGGGGTACGTTGCCGCTGATCACTAAATCAGCGCCACCAAAGTTCTTGTCACGTTTTTGCAGATGCTTAACAACACCGCGCACGTAGTTAGACCATTGCTGTGTATCGTGGCTCAGAATGGGTTTATCCAGTGAAAATTCATCCACTTGATTGTCATAATCCGCAGCGATGACACGAACCATGCGGTCGTCACGTTTCGCGCAGCTGATTACTGTCTGGTAGTCGATTGCGCAAGGCAGCACGAAACCGTCGTTGTAATCGGTATGTTCGCCAATCAGGTTTACGCGCCCCGGAGCCTGAATGGTGTGGGTCGCCGGATAGCCAAATTTCTCGGCAAAGATGTGTTGGGTATTATCTTTCAGACTCATTTTTTATTCTCCGGATTGGCGAAAGTGGATATCGGACACTGCACGCAAGCGTTCTGCGGCTTGCTCTGCGGTTAAATCACGTTGAGTTTCAGCCAGCATTTCATAACCGACCATAAATTTACGCACCGTCGCACTTCGCAGCAATGGAGGATAGAAGTGGGCATGCAGTTGCCAGTGACTGTTTTCTTCACCAGTAAACGGTGCGCCGTGCCAGCCCATAGAATAGGGGAATGAGCACTGGAACAGGTTGTCATAACGGCTGGTCAGATTTTTCAGCGCGACGGCTAAATCACTGCTTTGTTCTGCCGTTAAATCGGTGATGCGCAGGATATGCGTTTTTGGTAGCAGCAGCGTTTCGAACGGCCAGGCCGCCCAGTAAGGCACCACCGCAATCCAGTGTTCGGTTTCAACAACCGTGCGGCTGCCATCTTTAAGCTCGCGCTGTGCGTAATCGACCAGCATTGGCGAGCCATTTTCAGCAAAGTATTCGCGCTGCAATACATCTTCACGCGCCACTTCATTGGGCAGGAAACTATTTGCCCAAACCTGGCCGTGCGGATGCGGGTTGGAACAACCCATCGCCGCGCCTTTATTTTCAAAAACCTGCACCCACGGGTAGGTTTGGCCTAAGTCCGCAGTCTGTTCTTGCCAGGTTTTCACCACTTCTTCCAACGCGGCGACAGAAAGCTGCGGCAGCGTTTTACTGTGGTCGGGTGAAAAACAGATAACCCGGCTGGTACCGCGTGCGCTTTCACAACGTAACAGAGGATCGCTGCTTTCAGGTGCATCCGGGGTGTCTGTCATCAGCGCGGCAAAGTCGTTAGTAAAAACAAACGTGCCGGTATATTGCGGATTTTTATCGCCCGTTACGCGCGTATTACCAGGACACAAGAAACAATCCGGATCGTGCGTCGGTAAGGTTTCTTGGGACGGTGTTTCCTGCGCCCCTTGCCATGGGCGTTTAGCCCGATGCGGGGAAACCAGGATCCATTGTCCGGTCAATGGGTTGTAACGACGATGTGGATGATCCACCGGGTTAAACTGCTCCATCACATTTCCTTAGTCTGGATAACCTTGAGGATGGCGAGATTGCCAGCGCCAGGTATCATCTGCCATTTCTTGCAGAGTCCGGCTGACACGCCAGTTAAGTTCTTGGTCGGCTTTGGTGGCATCTGCCCAATAAGCGGGGAGATCGCCTTCACGGCGCGGGGCGAAGTGATAATTCACCGGCTTGCCGCAAGCGGTACTGAAAGCGTTGATCACATCCAGCACGCTGCTACCAACGCCTGCACCGAGGTTATAGATATGCACGCCAGGCTTGCCTTGTAGCGTTTGCATAGCAGCAACGTGACCGTCGGCTAAATCCATCACATGAATATAGTCGCGGACACCTGTGCCATCTTCGGTTGGGTAATCATTACCAAACACCGCCAGCGAATCGCGACGCCCGACGGCAACCTGCGCGATATACGGCATCAGGTTGTTTGGAATACCTTGCGGATCTTCGCCCATATCTCCTGACGGATGCGCGCCGACCGGGTTGAAGTAACGCAGTAAAGCCACGCTCCAGCTTGGCTGGGCTTTTTGTAAATCAGCCAGAATCTGTTCAACCATCAGCTTGCTACGACCATATGGACTTGCAGGCGTACCGGTCGGGAAGCTTTCAACGTAAGGGATTTGTGGCTGATCGCCATAAACGGTGGCGGAAGAGCTGAAGATGAAGTTGGTGACGTTGGCGGCACGCATCGCAGAAATCAGGCGCAAAGTACCGGTGACGTTGTTGTCGTAATATTCCAGCGGCTTGTTAACCGACTCGCCTACGGCTTTAAGCCCGGCAAAATGGATAACAGCATCAATTTGATGATCGTGGAAAATTTCAGCCAGTAAGGCTTCATCACGAATATCGCCGTCAATAAACAGCGGGTGTTTCCCGCCAAGACGTTCAATCACCGGCAGCACGCTGCGTTTACTGTTGCAGAGGTTATCCAGAATGACGACATCGTGGCCATTTTGCAGCAGTTGCACACAAGTGTGACTGCCAATGTAACCGCTACCACCTGTTACCAACACTCTCATTTTTCGCTCCATTGCGCGTATGGTATGTAATAAACATAGCATAACAGAGATGCGAAAAGTGTGACACGGGCTAAATTAGTGGAATCGTTTACACTAATGTTTCAGACGCACTCAAAAGCCAGAAAAGTGATTATAAAACAAATAGGTGTCGTAGGGATGTTGCGGGTTGTCTGAAAGTAGGGTGGATAAAATCCACCCTACCGATGAAGTGTTTAACGCGCGGCAGCTAAATATTCAAACTGGTAACGATAAGCGTCGCCGTCTGCCACGAACGTTAACCGTCTGGTGATGCATTCCGGTGCGTCTTCCGCATGATGAGAAACAAACAGCAACTGGGTTTCTCCTTCGCCAATCAAGATATCAATGAAACGGCGCACCAGCTGACGATTCAGTGGATCAAGCCCTTGCAGTGGTTCATCGAGAATCAGCAGTGTTGGGTGTTTCACCAGTGCACGCGCAATCAATGCAAGACGCTGTTGGCCCCATGAAAGACTGTGGAAGGGCGCATCTGCAATCGCGTTGTCCATGCCGAGCATGTTCAGCCATTCACGGGCAAGTTTTTGTTGGCGATCGGAAACTGCCTGATAGATGCCAATCGAATCAAAATAGCCTGAAAGCACCACGTTTCGCACCGTTGTACTGACGCGGTAATCCAGATGAAAATTACTGCTGACGTAGCCAATATGCTTTTTGATATCCCAGATGGTTTCGCCGCTGCCACGACGACGACCAAACAGCGTCAGATCGTTGCTGTATCCCTGGGGATGATCGCCCGTGACCAGACTTAATAACGTCGATTTCCCTGCACCGTTCGGGCCGACGATTTGCCAGTGTTCCCCAGGGTTTACCGTCCAGGAAAGTTTGTGCAGGATAGGCCGGTCATTGTATTCCACCACACCATCGCGCAGCACAATACGTGGCTGGTTTTCAGGCAACGTATAGCGTGCACTCGGATCGTCAGCCTCCGGCAGCGCCACGCCTGCCAGTTTTTCGCTGTGAGCCAGTTGTGCAATCAGCGCCTGTTCCAGTAGCTTTTGTTTTTCACCGACTTCAATCAGCGCACAATCTGCCAGCACACCAGCGTTTTGTATAAAATCAGGGATCTCATCAAAGCGGTTAAGCACTAATACGACGGTGTAGCCCTGCGTACTCAACTCACCTAATAATGCGGCGAGTTGCTCGCGGGATTTCACATCCAGCCCGTCAAATGGCTCATCAAAAATAAGCAAATCAGGCTGCGGCATCAGCGCCTGGCAGAGCAGTGCCTTGCGCGTTTCACCTGTGGAAAGGTATTTAAAACGGCGAGTTAATAACAATGTGATGCCGAAAAGCTCCGCTAACTTTTGGCAGCGGGCTTCATCTTTGATTTCATCCTGAATAATTTCCGCCGTGGTGCGACCGGTATCGTCTTCATCAGGACTCAATAAATCGGTGTTATTGCGCTGCCATTCATCGCTGACTAACTTTTGCAGTTGCTCAAAAGAAAGGTGGGCAATCCGGGTGAATGTGCACTGGCGCTCGCCCTTTTGCAGGGGGAGTGAACCGGCTAATGCCCGGGCAAGGGCTGATTTACCGCTGCCGTTGGCACCCACAAACGCCCAGCTTTCACCGGCGTTAATGGCTAAATCATTGAGGGCAAGAGTTCGGGTGTCGCTAAGGTGAAAGACTCCTTGCGAAATTTGCAACGTCGACATAAACCATCCCATTTTTTGCAGTGATTAAGCCCAGATTTACGGATTGCCTGCGGTGTTGTCAATTCGCTGCGCGGTTTTAGCACAGAGTGGCGATAATCACGCGATCGGCATTAAAAAATGCTATGACTTCAGCACCTTCTACCAGTTTCTGGATTTCCACTACAGTGTTCGGCATGGTGGCGCACAGCGTTTGCCCGTCAGGCAATTGCACCAGCACTTCGCTTTGCTCAGCCCCTTGCTGAATATTGCTGATAATACCGGGGAGCTGGTTGTCTGCACCGCTGGCACGTTTGGCATCAGTGGTAATTTCCACCCACGGCGCTTTAATCAGTACCAGAACTTCTTTGCCTTCGCTTAAACCCAGGCGCTCTGCGCTCTGGCGCGTAATGGCTGCCTGCAAACGCGTTGAGCCATCAGCCAATAAAATATCAACGTGTTGCTGCACTTGTTCGCTATCACGCCGTAAAACGGTGCCAAAAAGCTGGTTGCGAGCGCTGGTTTGCAGAGAAAAACGAGAAATTGCAGCGAGCAAACTATCGAGTGGTAGCGCGTCATCACGCAGCACATCGAAGGCTTTTTGTTGGATTTGCGCGAGCAATTCATAAAGCTGAATCAGACGTTCACCGTAATGCGTAAGAACCGCGCCGCCGCCGCCTTTGCCGCCTGTTGCTCTATCAACTAACGTCTCATCGCTCAGTTGATTCATCTCATTGATGGCGTCCCAGGCACTTTTGTAGCTAATGCCCGCAAGTTTTGCGCCCTGGCTAATTGAGCCGGTATGTTGTATTTGTTTAAGTAGCGCGATACGACGTGGATCGGCGAACAGCCGCTGCTGGAGTTTCAGCGTCAGTAGAATTTCAGCTTGCATAACCTCTCCGCAATAAAGAAAACGCCATTTTCCTCTATTGCGTGGGGTTGGGCAAATCGCACAAAAGGAGAGTGCGTTTTTCTGTCAGGTCGTTAGAATAGCCGCTCTCACTTTTGTTGGAGGCATCCATGTTAGAGTTATTGAAAAGCTTGGTGTTTGCCGTGGTCATGGTGCCAATCGTAATGGCGGTGATTCTCGGTCTTATCTATGGATTGGGTGAAGTCTTTAACGTCTTCTCAAAAGTCGGTCACAACGACCAACCGAAAAAAAACCATTGATTTCCTAACGCCCGCATCAGCGGGCGTTGCATTTCTTCTCTTCCCTTCAGAAATTCAGCAACGGCAATACTGCCGGGATCTGTGAAAGCAGGTACAGCACCAGTCCGATAGAGCCACCAACCAGCGTGCCGTTTATGCGGATAAACTGTAAATCTTTGCCTATATTCAGCTCGATTTGCCGCGACATATCCTGTGCATCCCAGCTTTTGACCGTATCGCTAATATGGCGAGTCAGGAAAGTGGCAAACTCAGGTGCCATTTTCTGCACCGCTAGCTCCAGATGCTCATTGAGTGATGCGCGCAGTGCACTATCGGCAACCAGCGTCTCTCCCAACCACTGCCCAGCCTCTGCAATGCGCTTTTTCATGCGCGAATTTTCAGAATTAACATCCACTTTCAACCATTCGCGCAAATCGCCCCACAGTTCGCCCAGATAGCGGTTAAAAGCCTCATCCTCTTTCAAATAACTTTTTATGCTGTCGGCTTTTTCAGCCATTTGCGGCGAGTTTTTAAGATTGTCGATGAGCTTTAACGTCGCGCGATCAAAAGCCTGACGGATCTGGTGCCCCTGATCGTGGCTGACGTCATCCAGAAACGAATTGACCGCACTGGAAACCAAATCGGCGCTGTGCTCCCCCAGCCATTCGGTGGGTAATACTTTGGCCTTGCGTGGGTGCTCTGTTTCCAGCCAGCGGACAATCTGACGGGCAATAAAGGCCCGCGTGCTTTCACGTTTTATCAGCGCCAGCATCTGGGCAATAACGGAGTCGAGTAACTCCTGATGGCGGTTATTTTTAGTCAGGCTTTCCAGCAGCAGAGCACTGGAATGGGTCAAGTCGACCTTATCGATGGCCTTATGAACCGCCTGGCGGATTAAGCGTTGGATGCGTGTATCGTCAGTTAAGTCTAAAAATGCGCTCATCACCTGCAACAGATGTTGCCCGACGCGCTGCGCATTGTCGGGCTTGCTGAACCACTGGCCAATCATGTGCGCCGGTTCGTGGCGGCGAATTAAGGCAATCAGGGACTGGGTATCAAGAAACTTCTCCTGCACAAAAATGCCCAGGTTTTCACCAATGCGGTCTTTATTGCGCGGAATAATCGCCGTATGACGAGAGATGAAGGGAATCGGTACGCGATGAAACAGCGCTGCCACGGCAAACCAGTCAGCGAGCGCACCCACCATTGCGGCTTCGGCGATAGCTTTTAAGCCGCTCACCCAGAAACCCGGTGGTAAAAAGAGGGTAGTCACAAACGTTACAGCGGCAACCAGCAGTAGGGACAGCGCAAGGCGCTTGGTGCGTTTTAGTTCAGCTATTTTCTCCATTAACTAAGCATAGAACGGCACGCAGCGGATCGGTAGAACAAATTTGCGTTGCGATTAATCTCGCTCTATTTCGATTAACTAAATTTTCCACACCTTCAAATCGTTATAAGAATCTTCCTGTAATCGACTTGCCTGGAACGCACATTTAACGATACTGTATATATATACAGTTATTCTTTGTGAGGATTTTATGGCACCGCTAACTCTTTTTATTTTCTGTTCATCAACAGGTTACGGAGCGTAACTATGGGCGCATTTCCATCACCAGCGCAGGATTATGCAGAAAAGAGCATCGATATTCGTCAATTAGTGGATGAACATCCGACTGCCACATACTACATGCGGGCATCGGACGATTCGATGATTGAAGGGGGTATCAGCAATGGCGATTTGCTGGTGGTTAATAGCGCCAAAACGGCGGTCCATAACGATATTGTGATTGCGGCGGTGAATGGCGAATTCGTCGTCAGACAATTGCAACTCAGACCCGTTATTCAGCTCATGCCGCTTAATCGCGCCTGCAAACCTATTCATCTCGGTTCAGATGAGGCGCTTGAGGTGTTTGGCGTGGTGACTTATATCGTGAAATCAACGAGGTAATTATGTTTGCCCTGGTTGATGTAAACAGTTTTTACGCAAGTTGCGAAACCATATTCAGGCCTGATCTGAAAGGCAAACCGGTGGTGGTTTTAAGTAACAATGATGGTTGCGTGATTGCGCGAAACGCCGAGGCAAAGAACTGTGGTGTGCAAATGGGCGGCCCGTATTTCAAGCAGAAAGATCTCTTCCGCCAACAAGGCGTGACCGCTTTTAGCAGTAATTACGAGTTATATGCTGATATGTCACATCGCGTCATGATGACGCTGGAGGAAATTTGCCCCCGGGTTGAGATCTATTCAATCGATGAGGCTTTTTGTGATTTTTCTGGCGTGAGTCATTGCCGAAATCTGAAAGATCTTGGCCGGGAAATCCGTTCCACTCTTTCGCAGCGCACGCATTTAACGGTAGGCGTGGGGATTGCCCAGACAAAAACCTTAGCCAAACTCGCTAATCACGCAGCAAAACAGTGGCCGCTGGAATCGGGTGGTGTTGTCGACCTGTCTGGCCGGGAGCGGCAACGCCAATTAATGGCAGCGTTCCCGGTTGGCGAAGTGTGGGGAATTGGTCGTCGAATCAGTAAAAAGCTTGAAGCGATGGGGATTAAAACGACCCTGCAACTGGCTGATGCGGATATCCGTTTTATACGTAAACATTTCAGTGTCGTGCTCGAGCGCACGGTTCGTGAACTGCGTGGGGAATCTTGCCTGGGATTTGAAGAGTTTGCTCCCACGAAACAGGAAATCATCTGCTCGCGCTCATTTGGGGAGCGGCTGACTGAGTATGAACATATGCGTCAGGCTATTTGCAGCTATGCGGCACGTGCCGCAGAAAAGCTCAGGGGCGAACACCAGTATTGTCGTCATATTTCTGCTTTTGTTAAAACATCCCCTTTCACGGTGAATGAACCTTACTACGGCAACCAGGCGATGGTGAAACTCCTTACCCCAACGCAGGACACCAGAGATATTATTGATGCGGCGACACGCTGCCTGAATAGCATCTGGAGAGGTGGGCACCACTATCAAAAAGCAGGGGTGATGCTTTGTGACTTTTTCAGCCAGGGTATCGCACAGCTCAATCTCTTTGATGAAAACCCGCCGCGAGCCAACAGCGAAATGCTGATGCAGGTGATAGACGACATTAATAAGAAGAAAGGCAAAGGGACGATTTATTTTGTGGGGCAGGGGATTGAGCAGCCGTGGCAGATGAAAAGAGCGATGTTGTCACCGCGTTATACGACCCGGCTTTCAGATTTGTTGAGGGTTAAATCGGGGAGCATGTGAGAGGCTCATTTTCTTATGCTGTTCCGTTAACAGCTGGCACACCACATTGCCAGGTAATGGGCGATGGAAAAAATAACCCTGGCAAAACTCAATACCCGCCATTTGTACTTGAGCTAATTCGTCTTGCGTTTCAACGCCTTCAATAAGAACTTCACATTTAACTACCATACATAACTTCACCACTTGTCGCAGGAAGTTAAATCCATCGGGTTTGGCGAGGCCCAACACCATTGATCTATCTAATTTTATTTTATCCAGAGGATAACGAGTCAGATAATGCAGGGTTGAATAGCCAGAGCCAAAATCATCCAGTGCGATTTTAATACCCAAACTTCGCATCTTTTCCAGAACCTCTGCGACACGCACCGGCTCCTGCACCTTTTGTGATTCAGTAATCTCAAATTCCAGCTGCCATCCAGTGGGGAGTGGCTTTGCTAACACTTTGCGAACCACATTCAGCAATCTGTAATCGACCAGTGTCTGAGGTGAAATATTGACGGACAGCGTCATATTTTCTGCATCAGACATATTCTCCCGAACATAATCTAATGCATGTTCCATTACCCAGAAGTCCATCTCCGGCATCAACCCTGTTCTTTCATAATATTTGAGGAAAACAGGCGGTGTTATTTTTCCGCTATCGCTTTGATGGCGAATCAGAACCTCAAGGGCAACGATTATATGATCGGATAAACGCACCTGTGGCTGAAAATAGAGAATGAACTGGCCGCTGTTTTGCAGCTTCTCAATTTGTCTTTGGGCTTCAATGTAGCTGTTCCCTTCAACAATATGGCTGTAATTCGGCACCATCTCAAAATCTGTCGGTTGAGTCATATTCATCTCACCCGTGAGTAAATCCAGGTCGGAATTGTCGGGAACCGATTGTTTAAGTGAAGTGGTAACGAAGGGGCGATAAATAACGACCCCAAGGCTAATAATCAGAAGATACAAAAACACAGCGCTCACAGAGTGGCCGCTGGCGAGCCAGACTTTGACTGGAGAAGGCGTTGACCAACTGACGATTTCGGAAATCCGCGGAACCATGTCCAGATAAGTTGCGCCGTATGCGACCAGGTAAGACATTAAGGGAACAAGGACAAACGGGATAATCATGACGGGGTTGAGGACAATCGGATAACCAAAAATGAGAGGCTCATTGATATTAAAAATTGCCATGGGAGCCGCTACGCCTAACAAGCGGCGATGGGGGCTTTTGGCTTCCATGAAAATACAAATTATCAAACTCACGGTATTACCCGTTCCGCCAGCATTGCACCACATATCGTAGAATACAGGGCTAAGGATATTCAGCGGGTGATGAAGAGTATGCCAGTCATTGATATTTATTTTTTGTGCCGCAGTAAAAGCAACATCAATATCCAAAAATAGGTAATAACCGTGAAGGCCAAAGAACCATGGCACCGTACGCAAGAGAACATATGAAATGCCATGTAAAAAATCTTTTGGATAAAAATACATGGACAAGTTATTGAGAAAATCCATCCCGCTTTTCAGCCAAATGGCAGCACCCAGTTTAATGGCACAACTAAAGAGCGCAATAATACCCAGCGTGGCAAAAAAAGAGATGATATTCGTATAGCTATTGTCTTTCCATAAGCGGAGTTTTAGCAGATTCTCGCTCACCACTTCTTGTAGGTAATTGCCGAAGACTCCAGAAGCCAGCGCCAGGGGGATACTGATGTCTAAGAAGAACTGTGCATTATCATCAAGGATTCGGCGGAAGATCATCAAGGTGCTGATGCTTAGTGCAATACAGTAAATCTGTGAGAGACGGTTTCTGACAGCCCAGTGAACCGCGACATAGATGTTCATTACCAACGGTGCCAGCGCTAAAAAACCAACCTGGAGCTGCATGAACCAGATGGCAGCATTATTAAATCCGGTGGTATCACAGATGACTGATGCAGTAATGACGAGTCCCCGGACGATTGATAAAGGGACAATTGCCATGGTACTGGCAATAATGGCATGAGCAAATCGATTGTTTAATAAACGACTTTGACTGTTATGCAGACGATGCAGCAGATTGTTGTACAGCCACAGTTTTCTCACAAAGTTACCTGAAATATGTATGCTTATTGATAATTGTATTTAAATGGACAATTGCATGACTAAAAAATGGAATAAATGATATTTACTTCATAATTAAATTATTAAATACCTTTTCAATTTATTTTTTAAATACACTTCGATAACAAAGAGACATCTGTGGTTTAACTATTACACCCTCTCATAAAAGCAACGACGAGAATGGTACCAATAACAAAGGTAGCCAGTACCTTCGATACTAATCCAGTGATAAAGAAGACAGACCCCAGCACAAGAAAAATAACAAATGCCTTACAATAGTTTGATAACATCGTTAATAACCTGCTAACCCCAGCCAAAAATATTAAACACCCACAGTCCTGGGGGTATATTTAATCTAGGGTAACAATATTTGTACTGCTAAGTAACTCTGGTAAATGTTCAAAATTACGCATTCAGGTGTGATTATCTGTACACCTGATATAAGTTAAATTACAGGCAATAAAAAAGCAGCCATAACAGGCTGCTTTCGAAGGAGATGTTGGTCGGCACGGAGAGATTTGAACTCTCGACCCTCGCCACCCCATGACGATGCGCTACCAGGCTGCGCTACGTGCCGAGATCGTGCAAATAATACTACCTTTTTCGCGATCGTTTGCAAGACAGCTTTTTGCTAACTGGTTAATAAATAAACAATCAGTTAGCAATGAAACGCTTCTCGTCGGTTAGCACCTGGAGCAACAACCCAAGTTGAGGCTTGGTTTCTTTGATGCGTTCACCCTGCAAATCATACATCCGATAGTTACCGTTATTATCAAGCACTAACGTCATGTCAGGAAGAGTGACCGCGAGGCTGTTGTTATCCGCACCCACAACCCAGTTATTGCGACGTGTCGCGGCAAACAAGTCTTCACCTTGTGAATACTCGTTGGCTGGATTTTTAACGTGCAACAGGCGCTGCATCAGGGTTGTCATGACATCTTGATGGTCAGTGAGCTTGGTGATGGTTTGCGCTGGTGTGCCAGGCCAATGGATAACTAATGGCACCTCAATACGTGAGCGTGACCATGCAAAGGATTCCTGCTCTTTACCCAGCGGCACGCCATGACCTGCGGTAATAATTACCACCGTATTCTGGAGCTTCCCGGAGGCTTCCAGCGCATCAAGTACACGTTTGATTTGCTCATCAACACTAACCGCTGCGCGAGCATAACGACGAGCAAAGGCCTGCTGATTGGTGTCTGCTGTAATATTGGTGCCATTAAAAGCAACCCAGGAGAACCAGCGGTTATCTTCGGACGCGTATTGGTTTAGCCAGTTAACCCATTGCGTCGCTGTTTGCTCGTCAGACTGGCTTTTTGCTGAAGGCAAAGAGAAGTCTGAGAGCAGGGCCTGGCGATACATTGACGAGTCAAAACCATCGGAGGCGAACAGCCCCAGTTGATAGCCTTGCTGGTTCAATGCCGTAATTAAAGCCGCAGGAATTCGGGCGGATAACACGCCATCCATGTAGGCTGGCGAAATACCGTAGAACAGGCCAAAGATACCGTTATCGGTCCCGTTGCCCGCACTCATATGTTGCGTAAAGTTGATATTGCCCGCCGCAAACTCGCTCAGGTTCGGCAAATCTTTCTGCGTATGTTCAGCATTCAGGCCGTCGACTGTAATCAGCAATACGTTGTGCCCGGTGCCCATATCACGGAATTGGAGGTCGCTCAGTGGATACTGCACCGATACCGCTTCAGGACTACCTTGCTCCACGAGGCGGCGTTGGTACTCTTTTGCATCCAACAGGCCATGTTTTTCGAGGAAGCGGCGGGCCGTCATCGGGTAAGACAGCGGTAGGTTGGCGCGCTGCATGGTTATCGGGCGATAGAAATTCGCATCGGCCCAGATATACATAATATGGCTACTGAAGAAGGCGACGAAGAACAGCACGACCACAGGTTTTGCATAGTGTTTGCGCCGCCCCAGGCTGCGCAGTTTCTGCCAGCTCCAGGTCGCAAACAGCATTTCAATTAATAAAATCACCGGCACGCTGATAAACATCAGTTGCCAGTCGCGCGCCATCTCACTCTGGTCGGGGTTAATCACCAGTTCCCAGACAATCGGATTAAGGTGGAGATGGAAGCGAGTAAAGACTTCGCTGTCGATAAGCAACAGCGTCATGCCTGCGGTAGCGAGCGCTGCCGAGACAAAGCGCATCAGGCGTTGTGACATCACAACGAACGTTAGCGGGAAGAGAATCAGCAAGTAGGCGGCGAACACCACAAAGCTAAAATGACCGATAACACTCAGCCAGGAATAAATACGACCCGTGAGCGTTGTCGGCCAGTCGGCGACAAACAAATAGCGGCTACCCAGCAGTGTTGCCAGCAGGATATTGAACAAGGCGAACCAATGTCCCCAGCTGACCATCTGGGAAACTTTTTCGCGGTAGCGCTGACGGTTAGTCACCATAACGTGTAACTACGATCCCTTAATGAGCTTTGTCTTCGCTCACGGAGGCTTGCAACGCCTCAGCGAAAGAGCGAGCCAACGAGCGGCGTTGAGCAGAAGCTACGCTGGTATTAATTAAGTTGGTGACCATGTTTCCCAGTACCATCAGGGAAAGATCGGTTGGCGTTTGGTGCTTTTCCAGCACGCTTGCCAGTTCACTCAACAGTTCTTCGACGCGTTCGTCACTATAACGGGATATTTGTGGCATAAATTAACAATCAATTAGATTCAGGAAAGGGCGTTATCTTACCGTAGCAGGACCTATTTTTCTTGAATTATTTAGGTGATGTTGCACATGGCTTCAGGCAATGGTTGAATACCGCCGAGTCTAAAAGGAGAGTTTATCATGAGTCTGGATATCGACCAGATTGCCTTACACCAGTTAATCAAGCGCGGCGAGCAGACACTTGAAGTTGTGTTGCGCGATTCTCTGTTGGCAACGAACGGCGCCGTAGAAGAGATGATGGCTGAATTGCATCGCGTCTACAGCGCAAAAAATAAAGCCTATGGTCTGTTCAGCGAAGAGAGTGAATTGGCGCAAGCGTTACGCTCGCAGCGTAAAGGCGATGAGGATTTCCTCGCATTCAGCCGCGCAGCCACTGGCCGACTGCGTGATGAACTGGCGAAATATCCATTTGCGGATGGCGGCATCGTGCTGTTTTGCCAATATCGTTACCTGGCTGTGGAATATTTGCTGGTGGCGGTACTGAATAATTTAAGCAGTATGCGCGTCAACGAAGAGCTGGATATCAGTTCAACGCATCACCTGGATATCAACCACGCCGATATCGTGGCGCGAATTGATCTGACCGAATGGGAAACCAATCCAGAATCCACGCGGTACCTGACGTTCCTGAAAGGACGAGTAGGGCGCAAAGTTTCTGACTTCTTTATGGATTTCCTCGGTGCCAGCGAAGGTTTGAACGCCAAAGCGCAGAACAAAGGCTTGTTGCAAGCGTTGGACGACTTCACCAACGAAGCGCAACTGGATAAAAATGAGCGTCAGGCCGCGCGTCAGCAGGTTTATGCATACTGCAACGAGCAACTCCAGTCTGGGGAAGAGATTGAGCTTTCTTCGCTGGCTGATGAGCTACCGTGGGCGGTTGACGACAAAAACTTCCAGCAGTTCACCGCTGATAAAGGCTATGAACTGGAAGAGAGCTTCCCGGCTGACCGTGGCACATTGCGCCAGTTAACCAAATTCGCCGGTAGCGGTGGTGGGTTAACGATTAGCTTTGACGCCATGTTATTAGGCGAGCGTATTTACTGGGATCCAGCGACTGACACGCTGACCATTAAGGGCACGCCACCGAATCTGCGCGACCAGTTACAACGCCGCAGTTCTGGAAAATAGCCATAAAAAAACCCGCCGAAGCGGGTTTTTTTTCGAGCTAAATTCGCGATTAAGCGCGAACGAAGTCGATGTGGCTCAGTTTTGGCTTGAACGGGTGACGCTGAACAGCCTGAACTTTAACCTTAACTTCTTTACCGTCTACAACCAGAGTCAGAACTTCTTCGTAGAAACCTGGTTTAGCTTGCAGGTTCATTACGTTGTCGTGATCCAGTTCGATAGAGATCGCAGCTTCGGAACCACCATAGATGATTGCCGGGAATTTGTTAGCTGCACGCAGGCGGCGGCTCGCACCCTTGCCCTGCTCTTTGCGTTCTACTGCATTGATAGTAAACATTAACTGTTTCTCTCTTAAATAATCCTGTTACAGGCGACCCAGCAACAGGTAAGTGATCTGCTTTGCGGATGCAAAAGCGGGCGGGATTATAGCCATATCTGGCCTCGGCTTCAATGAAAAGAACCTTTAACCACGCAATTCATTCGCGCGGCGGAAGCGGCCTTCGTAATCAAATACCTTTTCCCGCACGTTCCAGAAGTTGCCATTTTTGCGGGCAACGACAAAATCCGGATGGCGCAGTGCCGATTGCTGGGCGACGACATCGGCGGCGTTTATCCAGCGCAGCGGCACGCCTGGCGCACGGCTGTGTGGTCGAATAAACAGCTGTTCAAATGCCATGCGTTGGGCTGGCGTTTGTAAGCGGAACCGTTCGCTGACATCTGCGCCATCTTCATCAAAATAGGTGATCTTCAGCCAGTCACCTTTATCGTCGCCCCCGTGTTGAAGCGTCATGCCCCCGCAGCGTAGAACCAGCGCGTCTTTTAATTTCAGCGCGGCTTTTAACATATCGTCAGGATCGACCAGAACGTGATCGCACTGGTGGCAGCGACGTGCAGCGATATCGTTTTCAGCATGACATTGCGGGCAATTTTTGAAGCGGAAACGGTAATCGCACTGCTCCCTGGAGCCATCGTCATCTTCAAACCATCCCTGACAGCGGCGGCCAAAGTGTTCAATCAATGTGCCGTCGCTGGTGGTCTTGCCCCAAAAAGTATTGGCAAAACCACAGGAAGGGCAAAAGACTTGCACGGGCACGTTGTCACTTTTGCCTTTTGCAGCGCCGGCTTCCGGCGTGAACAAGTCATGGGGATTGCCTGCATAATCGAGGATTAAACAATCTTTTTTGCCAGGCGACAGGCGCAAACCACGACCCACAATTTGCTGGTAAAGGCTGACGGATTCCGTCGGGCGTAAAATGGCAATCAGATCGACGTGTGGCGCGTCAAAGCCCGTGGTGAGCACCGAAACATTCACCAGGAAACGGAATTGCTGATTTTTGAAGGCTTCAATTAATGTATCGCGCGCTGGTCCTGGGGTATCAGCCGTAATCAACGCGGCATCGTTAGAGGGTAGCAGCGCGGTGACTTCTTTAGCGTGTTCGACAGTGGCGGCAAAAATCATTACGCCGCGCCGGTCGGCGGCAAACTCAACAATCTGGCTGATGATATGCGGGGTAATGCGTTTTTGCTGTTTCAGCTCGCGATTAAGATCCGCTTCGCTAAACAGGCCATTGGATTGCGCCTGCAAGCGGCTGAAATCGTACTGCACTACCGGCATGTCCAGCCGTTCTGGCGGTGTTAAATAGCCATGCTTAATCATGTACCGCAGCGGTAATTCGTAAATACAGTCCCGGAACAGGGCGTTTTCGTTGCCGCGCACCATGCCGTGATAGTGAAAATGGTAAATCCAGCCTTTTCCTAAACGATAAGGCGTGGCGGTCAGACCTAACAGGCGCAGCTTCGGATTCGCAGAGCGTAGATGGGCAAGGATTTGCTGATATTGGCTGTCGTCGGAATCGCCGATACGGTGGCACTCATCGACTATCAGTAATGAAAACGCGCCCTGGAATTGCTCAAGATTACGTGCAACAGACTGCACGCTGCCAAAAACCACTTTGCCGTTGCTCTCTTTACGTTGCAGCCCGGCGGCAAAAATATCGGCTTCCAGCCCTAGCGCACAATATTTTGCATGGTTTTGCGCCACGAGTTCTTTGACGTGCGCCAGCACCAGCACCCGTCCGCGAGCAACTCGGGCAAGTTCGGCAATCACCAGGCTTTTCCCCGCACCCGTTGGCAACACAATGACGGCTGGCGTGATGTGCTTGCGGAAATGGGCGAGCGTGGCGTCCACGGCTTCTTGTTGGTAGGGGCGTAAGATAAAGGACATTATTGATCAGGTCTATGAAACATCAGCGTCGATTATGCCATGAAACAGGGTTTTAGCTTGAGAGAGTTTTCTATCCCGCTATACTGGCAAACTAATTAACAGGCAAATCAATTTTTCCTTATAAAATGGGCGAATGCCCTGCTGGCCATTTGGTGCTGGCTCCTCTTTGAAACAGGCAATATTTTAATGCGACTCGATAAATTTATCTCTCAGCAACTTGGCGTGAGCCGCGCTATTTCTGGCCGTGAAATCCGTGCCAGCCGTGTCACCATTGATGGTGAAGTAGTGCGTGACGCCTCTTTTAAACTGAACCCGGAACATCAGGTTGAGTTTGATGGCCGTTCGTTGACTCAGGAAAATGGCCCTCGCTACTTTATGCTTAATAAGCCGCAGGGTTATGTCTGTTCCACCGAAGATCCGGATCACCCGACCGTGCTCTATTTCCTGGATGAGCCGATGGCGCACAAACTGCATGCTGCAGGGCGCCTGGATATTGATACCACAGGGCTGGTGCTGATGACCGATGATGGGCAATGGTCGCATCGCATTACTTCTCCGCGTCATCATTGTGAAAAAACCTATCTGGTGACGCTGGAAAATCCTGTCTCCGATGACACGGCAGAACAATTCGCCGCAGGCGTTCAATTGCATAATGAAAAAGATCTGACGTTACCGGCGGTTATGGAAGTCATCACGCCGCTTGAGGTGCGTTTGACCATTAAAGAAGGGCGTTATCACCAGGTAAAACGCATGTTCGCCGCAGTGGGGAACCATGTTGTAGGCCTGCATCGTGAGCGTATTGGCGCTGTTGCAATGGACGCCAGTCTCGCACCAGGTGAATATCGCCGCTTAACCGAAGAAGAAATTGCAAGCTTTGGCATGCCGCCACGTTAATCCCCGGAGGATGTGTTGAGTAGTAAGCAAAACTCGTCAATTGGTATTGTGGTGATACTTGGCCTGTTGGCCATGTTAATGCCGCTGTCCATCGATATGTATTTACCGGCTTTGCCGGTTATTGCCTCGGAATTTGGCGTGCCGGCTGGCAGCGCGCAAATGACGCTAAGCACCTATATTCTCGGTTTCGCTATCGGCCAGCTATTTTATGGACCGATGGCTGACAGCATTGGTCGTAAGCCTGTGGTGCTCGGGGGGACGCTCATCTTTGCCGCGGCGGCAATTGCTTGTGCGCTTTCACAGACAATTGATCACCTGATTGCGATGCGTTTTCTTCATGGCCTGTCGGCTGCCGCTGCAAGTGTCGTGATCAATGCCCTGATGCGCGATATTTATCCGAAAGAAGAGTTCTCACGCATGATGTCGTTCGTCATGCTGATAACAACCATTGCGCCGCTGGTTGCGCCAATGGTTGGGGGCGCGGTGCTGGTGTGGTTTAGCTGGCACGCCATCTTCTGGATTCTGGCGCTGGCAGCCCTGCTGGCTTCAGGGATGATTTTCTTCCTGATCCACGAAACGCTACCGGTTGAGCGTCGCCAGAAGTTTCATTTGCGTACGACGATCGGTAACTTCGCCACATTGTTCCGCCACAAACGTGTGTTGAGTTATATGCTGGCGAGCGGTTTCAGCTTTGCGGCAATGTTCTCATTTTTGAGCGCTGGGCCGTTTGTTTACATCGAGCTGAATCATGTCGCGCCGCAGCATTTCGGCTACTACTTCGCGCTTAACATTGTCTTCTTGATCATCATGACGCTGATTAACAGTCGCTTTGTGCGCCATTTTGGCCCACTGGCAATGTTCCGCTTCGGGCTGTTTGTGCAGTTTGCTATGGCAATCTGGCTGGTGGTGAGCACTGGGCTGGATCTCGGCTTTTGGTCGATGGTGCTGGGGATTGCGGTATTTGTCGGCTGCGTGTCGATGGTTTCTTCGAATGCGATGGCGGTTATTCTTGATGAATTTCCCCATATGGCGGGAACCGCCTCTTCATTGGCAGGGACATTCCGCTTTGGCATCGGCGCATTAACGGGCGCATTGCTCTCGATTGCGACCTTTAACACCGCGTGGCCTATGATTTGGTCGATTGCGGTATGCGCTACGTGTTCAATCGTTTTCTATGTCTATGCCAGTCGTCCTCGCTTAGCGACGAAATAATCCTAAAGTCATAAAACGGGTATCGCCAGATGCCCGTTCTTTAATCCAAATCAACGAAAATCTCACACAAAAGCCTACAATTTGTTTCTCAAATGTAAACGCATCAACAACAAAAAGTCACATTCTTGTAGTTAAAAAGGTTGAGTTACATCGCAGAAAGCGTTACATATAGCGCCGAAACGTGTGCAGCTCCACAAAAATAAAACGTTAAATGTGAAATGGTAGACAAATAATTACAACGGATGTAAGCGGTTTCCAGGTTGTTCACACACAATTAACCAACATTGTGTTAACCTTTATGTAAACCGTTTGTGAAATAATTTTGGATTTTTTTGGGGATACCACAGTGAATACGTTACAGCTTTCCATCGTTCATCGCTTACCACATAGCTATCGTTGGCTGGCAGGTTTTGCAGGTTCCAGAGTTGAACCGATTCCGCAAAATGGGCAGGGCGCTGAAAATTGTCTGATTGGCCTTAAATTGCTGAGCGACAGTAACAGTGATTCAGCCTGGCCGACGATGCAAAAATTAAGCCTCGCGTTACGAGATATTGAAGTGGATTCTGCGGTTGTCGAGTGTGAAGGCCAGCCTTGTCTGTTTGTTAATCGCCAGGATGAACAAACCGCAACCTGCCGCCTGAAAAACTTTGGCGTCGCGATTGCAGAGTCTTTCTCCAGCGCTAATCCATTTTAACGCTCACATTCATCAGGCAAGTGCGAGTAACTGACGTGTATATTCCGCCTGAGGCGCGGCAAAAATTTGCTGACATGCCCCTTGTTCCACCACTTCACCCTGCCGCAACACCACAACCTGATGGCACAAAGACTTCACCACTCGCAAATCATGGCTGATAAAAATGTAGGCCAGCTGATGTTTTTCCTGCAATGACTTCAGCAGTGCAAGAATTTGCGCCTGGACGGAGCGATCGAGCGAAGAGGTCGGTTCATCAAGAATCATCAACTCTGGCTGCAAAATGAGCGCCCTGGCAATCGCAATGCGCTGTCGCTGCCCGCCTGAAAACTCCGCTGGATAGCGGTGCATTGTTTCCGGATCTAATCCCACTTCCTGCATGGCAACGATCACTTTCTGCTCGCGTTGCGCAGCACTTAACGCAGGTTGATGGACGCGCAAACCCTCTTCAATAATCTGTAAAACATCCAGTCGCGGATTTAACGATGAATTCGGATCCTGAAAAACGACCTGAATACGACGGCGCAAAGGCAGCAGCTTTTTGCGATTAAGTTCATGTAACGCCACCCCATCGAACCAAATCTCACCGCTGGAATGAATGAGCCGTAACAGCGCAAGGCCAGTGGTACTTTTCCCCGAACCCGACTCCCCAACCAGGCCGATGCTTTCACCGGCACGAAGCGAAAAACTCAGATCTTTAATCCCATAGTTGTAGCCGATGGTTTTCTTGAGCAGGCCCCGACGAATGGGGAAGGCGACTTGTAAATCATGAACTTTGAGTAGGGGAGGATTCGACTCGTCAACCGGACGCGGGCTGCCAGAAGGTTCTGCCGCCAGCAGTTGCTGAGTGTAGGTATGTTGCGGCGCAGATAACAATTTCACCGCCGAGTTTTGCTCAACACATTTGCCGTAGCGCATGACCGCCACATTATCTGCAAGCTTTTTAACGATGCTGAGATTATGAGTGATAAACAACAGCCCCATATTTAGCTCTTGTTTGAGTTCTTTGAGCAGTTGCAGAATTTGCGCCTGCACGGTGACGTCCAGCGCGGTCGTCGGTTCATCGGCAATCAGCAGTTCCGGGCGGGTGAGCAGCGCCATTGCAATCATTACACGCTGGCGCTCGCCACCAGAAAGCTGGTGCGGAAAGTCACTTAAACGATTTGCCGCGTTGCGAATCCCGACTCTATCGAGGCAAGTCAGCATTTCTGCACGTGCCGCTTCACGGCGCATGCCACGGTGCAGGGATAACACTTCATAAAGCTGCTTTTCAATATTGTGTAACGGATTGAGCGAAACCATTGGCTCCTGGAAAATCATGGCGATTTTATTTCCGCGCACGGTACGAAGCAATCGTTCAGGCGCGTGTAACAATTCCTGGCCTTTAAAGAAGATTTCACCAGCGGGATAAAGCACCGGTGGTGCCGGCAATAAGCGCAAAACCGATAACGCCGTAACGCTTTTTCCGGAACCGGACTCGCCAACCAGCGCCAGCGTTTCGCCCGCATTCACCTCAAGTGATAAATCATCCACCACTTGCCTGATGGTATCGCCGCTGCGAAAAGCTACGGATAAATTCTTAATGGACAGCAGTGGAGTCGTCATATCAGTGCGCCTTGCTCGGGTCAAAGGCGTCGCGCACTGCTTCGCCAATAAAAATAAGTAACGTCAGCAAAATGGCCAGAGAGAAAAATGCGGTAATCCCAAGCCACGGAGCCTGAAGGTTATTTTTCCCTTGTAACAGTAATTCACCGAGGGACGGAGAACCAAGCGGTAGTCCGAAGCCTAAGAAATCCAGCGAGGTGAGAGTGGTAATGGAACCACAAAGGATAAACGGCAAAAATGTCAGCGTAGCCACCATGGCGTTGGGCAGCATATGACGCAGGATGATTGACCTGTCACTCACGCCCATAGCCTGCGCGGCGCGAATATAGTCGAAGTTTCGCGTACGGAGAAACTCAGCACGTACCACGCCCACCAGACTCATCCAGCCAAACAAAACGGTAATACCCAGCAGCCACCAAAAATTCGGCTGAATGACGCTTGAAAGCAGGATTATCAGGAATAACGTCGGCATTCCTGACCATACTTCGATAAAACGCTGCCCCCATAAATCCACCCGCCCGCCGTAATAGCCTTGTACCGCGCCTGCAAGAATGCCAATAACGCTGGAAAATAGCGTCAGCATCAGGCCGAAGAGGATTGAAATACGCGTGCCGTAAAGAATACGCGCCAGCACATCGCCGCCATTAGCGTCTGTTCCAAGCCAGTTCTGGCTGCTCGGGGGGAAGGAAAAGGAACCGTGGTGGCAAAGTTAATCGCATTAGAACCAAAGCGGATCGGCGCCCACAGCACCCAACCATTTTGGTTCAGGCGTTGCGCAAGCCACGGATCCTGATAATCAGCAGGGGTTGCCAGCGGGCCGCCGAAATCGCTTTCACTGTAATTGGTGAGGAAAGGAAAATAGAGACGTTCCTGATAATGCACGATGAGCGGACGATCGTTGGCTATCAACTCAGATCCAAGACTGAGCAAGAACAGAACGCCGAACATCCATAGCGACCAATAGCCACGTTTGTTTTGGCGTAAACGCGCCCAGCGGGCCTGATTAACGGGACTTAAACGGCTCATCCTCGCCCCTCGAAATCAATACGCGGATCAACCAGCGTGTAAGTAATGTCGCTCAGAATATTAAGCAGCAGACCAATCAGGGTAAAAATGTAAAGTGTGCCAAACATCACCGGATAGTCGCGAGAAATAGTCGAGTCATAGCCGAGCAATCCCAGTCCGTTAAGTGAAAACATTACTTCGATCAGCAGCGACCCGGTAAAAAACATACTGATGAACGTGGCAGGAAAACCGGCAATCACTAAAAGCATGGCGTTGCGAAACACATGCCGGTAGAGAATCTTATTTTCATCCAGCCCCTTGGCTCGAGCCGTAACGACGTATTGCTTGCGGATTTCGTCGAGAAATGAGTTTTTCGTCAGCATCGTTAACGTCGCAAAACCGCCAACCACGGTAGCTAATACTGGCAGCGTGATGTGCCAAAGATAATCAATGATTTTCCCGTACCACGGCAGGGTATCGAAATTGGTAGAAACCAGACCACGCAGCGGGAACCAGTCCAGATAACTGCCGCCGGCAAACAAAACAATCAGCAAAATAGCGAACAGGAAGGCTGGGATCGCATAGCCAATAATAATAAAAGTGCTGCTCCAGATATCAAAACTGCTGCCATTGCTGACCGCCTTTCGTATGCCGAGCGGAATCGACACCAGGTAGATAATTAAGGTGCTCCACAGACCAATCGAGATAGAAACCGGCAGGCTTTCTTTGATGAGGTTTAAAACCGATGCGCTGCGAAACAGGCTGTTGCCAAAATCAAAACGCAGGTAATCGCCCAGCATTTTGAAGTAGCGTTCATGAATGGGTTTATCAAAGCCGTAGCGATGGGTGATTTCGGCAATCACTTCCGGGTCGAGGCCGCGAGCACCGCGATACTGGCTGTCAGTTGCGTTAGCTACGCCAACACGGGCATGGCCGCTGCCCATGGTGTCTGTTGCCATACCAGGAACACCGACGCCGTGACCTAACTGAATGGCGGCGATAGCCTGATCAACAGGGCCGCCAGGCGCTATCTGAACAATGAAAAAATTGATGGTGATGATCGCCCATAACGTGGGGATGATTAGCAGCATGCGACGTAACAGATAACTTCCCATGTGTGCCCTTAACGTCGGTTTTCTGGTAGTTGAGCGGCTTTGTTGACGTCATACCACCAGGTATCAAACCCGGTGGTGTATAACGGATGAATCGCAGGTTTTGAGAATTTACTCCACCAGGCAAAGCGGTCTGCGGCCATGTACCACATGGGAATCATGTAATAATTCCACGTCAGAACACGATCCAGCGCACGGCCTAACGGCAGCAGTTTTTGTTTATTACCTTGATTAGCCACAATCTGAGAAGCCAGTTTGTCGATGACCGGGTTTTTTACGCCAGGGGCATTGTAGGTGGAATCGACATATTCGGATGCCCACGCGATTTGTACATCCGCGCTGGGGTAAGGCATTGCGCTGTAGAGTGTTGGCATCATGTCATAATCGCGGGTGCGCAGGCGGTTGGTCAGTTGCGAGTTATCGACCTGGCGAATTTCCATCGTGACCCCCAGTCGTTGCAGGTTGTGCTGGAAGGGTAAAATCCATTGTGTATTACCGGTAGTGGCCGTCAGTAATTCAAAGGTGAAGGGTTTCCCCGTTTTAACATTGATAAGTTTTTGGTCTTTAAGTTCCCATCCAGCCTCTTTGAATAACGCCAGAGCTTTGAGTAGATTGTCACGATCAAAACCATTTCCGCTGGATTTTGGCGGGTTGTAGACAGTCGTGAAGATTTCTGGCGGTAAGTCTTTTTTCATCGGGGCCAGTAAAGTCAGCTCATCGGCATCAGGGTAATCACGAGCGGCATACTCGGTGTTCTGGAAATAGCTGTTGGCACGGCTGTAGGCGTTATAAAAAAGCGCCTTGTTCATCCATTCAAAATCAAATGCCAGGCCAACGGCTTCGCGGACTTTTCGGTCTGCAAAGATCGGGCGTTGGACATTAAAAGCCAGCCAGCGCGTATCTTGCGCCGCTTCGTTAGGTTGTTCTTCTTTGACGATGAAATGATTAGCGAAGTTTTTACCGATGTAACGGGTTGCCCAGTTCTTGGCCGATGCTTCGTTGCGAAAATCAAACGCACCGGCTTTGAAGGCCTCGAAGGCGACATTATCGTCAAGATAATAATCATAACGGATGGAGTCAAAATTCCAGCGCCCACGGTTGACGGGCAAATTGGCGGCCCAGTAATCTCTGACGCGTGAATAGGTGATGTACTGCCCCATACGCCACGCGGTAATTTTATAAGGGCCGCTGGCTGGAGGTGGCTTAGAAAGGGGGTCGCTGAGCTTATGGTCTTTCCAGAATTGCTCAGGGAACACTGGCAGAGAGAACAGCCCCAGCATTCGTTCTTTGCTCGGTTCTGCAAGCTCGATGCGCACCGTTAAAGGCGCGATAGCTTTGACCTTCGCACCTTTATAAATCAGCCGAAACTGCGGTACACCTTCGGTCATGAATTTATTAAAAGTGAAGGCAACATCGCTGGCTTTAATCGGGGTGCCATCATGAAAACGCGCCCGAGGATTAATTTCGATTTCAGCCCAGGCAAAGTTGTCAGGGTAACGCGCCATTTCACCAATTAACGGGTAGTAGCTGCCGGGTTCATCATCGGAAGTGGTAAACAGCGTGTCATAAAGAGTTTCAGTGCGCACACCCGCATTGCCACGCAAAGCATAACGGTTGAAATTATCAAAGGTCCCTATCGCCGAGAGCGTGATGTTTCCGCCCTTTGGGGCCGCAGGATTGACGTAATCGAAATGGGTGAAATTGATGGCGTATTTAGGCTCACCTAAAACGGCAAATGAATAACTTTCCTTGATGTTTTCGGCCTGGCTTTGGAAAGTCATCAGGCAAAGGCTTAGCAGAGCGAAGGCGCGAGCTAACATCGTATGGGCCAATCCTTGTAACGTCATGATGATGAATCATAAGTTATACCCACGATACTTCAAGCCGCATCTTTGTCAGACGTCAGGAGTTACTCTGAAAAACCCGCACCTTTAAGCTCATCGTACGTTTTTGTTTCCTCTTCCCATTCCTTCAATTGCTCGAAGGTGAGAGGGCGTGCGAAGTAGAAGCCCTGCAAGTAATTAACACCCTGTTCCATTAGCCATCTGGCTTGCTCTGGCGTTTCAACACCTTCGGCAACGGTGGTCATGCTCAGTTTTCGGGCAAGCGTTAACACCGCATCAAGCACCGGAGAAGTGACTGTTTCAAGGCCAATAGAATTCACAAAGCCTCTGTCTATCTTGAGATAATCAAGTTTGAAACGCTCAAGATAAATCAGTGCACTGTGTCCGGTTCCAAAATCATCAACCGCAATTTCATACCCTTGCTCGTGCATCCAGTGGAACAGGCAGCTGGCTTCGTTTTCCTTAACCATATCGCGTTCCGTGATTTCAAAAATTAGCTGAAAATGATGAGGGGGTAATGAGGCAGCAAAAGCCTGAATATCTTCTTTGAAAGTGGGAGAGTGCAGATGGCTGGGAGCCAGATTGACACCGAGTCGCGCCCCTGCGGGTAAAACTTGTTGCAGCCTTCTGGCATCACGCGCAATTAACTCAAATAAATGGCGTGTGAGGGGAACAATCAGTTGCTGTGCTTCTGCAAAAGCAATAAATGCATCGGGGGGGATAGACCCTGCAATAGGGTGGTTCCAGCGCATCAAGACTTCAACGCCGGACATTTTCAAATTTTTGGCATTCACAACCGGTTGATAAACGACATAAAACTGCCCGCGTTTAATCCCTGTGAGAATTTCTTTACCTGAGCGTAATCGTATCGTCAATAACCAGGCGCATAACGCTGCACCAAGAATACCGAAGACAAGCCCGGTCAGGATCGAGATTTGAATATCTTCGACGGGCCAGGTTTTACCGTACAACGCTATCCTGATGGGATAGCCTTTGATGGAGACCACGCGAGTGGGATGCCGCGGCAGCTCAGATACATTCATCACATTGCTGGAAAGGGTGGTCAGCGCTTTGTCACCAGCGATTATCGCCATTGATAGCACATCACTTTGGCGGGTGGAGAACAGTAAATAAGGTGTGAGGTTCACATTCAGCGTCGCGAAAACACCTTTCCCTTGAATCACCGGGTTTTTAAACCATGCGGCAATCGTGGGTTTGCCCGGCATCATGGGAGTGCCATGTAAGATATCAATATCGATATCGGCGTTGATGTCTATATCAGGGACAAGCTCGTGCATATCGAGCATCATGCCGCCCGTTGCAGAAGAGCAGTAAGCAAAACCATCACGAACTAAAACAAAAGCGCGAACGTTAGCGTTAAAAGCAGCGCTTGAGGTCAGCTCGCCCGAAACCTGGTGGCAATCAGAAAGAGTTAATGGCTGAATACCGCTGGTCGTGGATTGAAGATCTTGAAAAAAGTTACTCAGATAATCGCGGATATCTGTGGAAAGCGTGTCATAGCTTGCCTCCCGCTTACTGTGTAGCGTCAGACTGGTTATTCCACCGATGAGCAGCGCGGTAAGTACACCAGCCAAAATACTGAAGGCGGCGATTTGCCGGACTGAGGTGAAGTATCGTGAAAAAAGTATTTTCGAAAACATGGATAAATGGTTCCTGCATGAGCAAGAGACTTATGTTTATAAGTATTTTTTCCGACTATAACGCAAAAGTTGCAACTGCGTCATAAAGTTTCGAACGTAAATTATAAATATTGTTAAAACGGATAAGCGAATGAATTCTAAGCCAAAATTTAGGCAACAAAAAACGCTGCCTGGGCAGCGTTATTTTATCGTCTCGTTGTTTTGCTTTTTTTTTGCAGCACAGCCAAGGGAGTAACTGTCTGCAGTCAGTGCATTAACTGCGGCTCAATACACGGCGCGCTTCGTTATAACGCTTTTTCCAATACGGTTCGTCCATGCTTGAAATCGTCACACCACTGCTGGTGGAAGCATGTACAAACTGATTATTACCGATGTAGATACCAACATGTCGACCCGTTGAACCTGCGCGGAACAGAACTAAATCACCCGTACGTAATTTACTACGTGAAATTGATTTACCTGAATCCTGCTGTTCAGACGTTGAACGAGGCAATTCTAAACCAAATTGTTCGCGGAATGTACGCTGCACGAATGCAGAACAATCAATTCCACTTCTGTTGCTGCCACCAAGACGATAACGAACGCCTTTCCAGCTTGCATATTGATCCATGAGACGTGATTTCACATCTACATTACGGACCATCTCTTCGAATTCATCCTGAGAGGCTTGCAGTAAAAAACCATCTTTATTGCTGACTGCATGCGTCTCAGAATGCATATTTGCGGTGTTTGTCGAACTACATGCTGACAGCATTACTGCCACAGCAACGGCGGGAATTACCCGCAAGATATATCTCAAAATAGGCTGAGATTTGACCATTATGTTTGTTATCCCTTGGTGTCCTTAACGATAAATATCGTTATACAAAATGCCAACGTGACGAGACTAATTATCTGGGCTCCATGAAACAATTGCTTAAGAGCAAAACTGTGGCATGACGCACAAATTTATTCACACTGCGAATGTATTGGCTTAAAAGCACAAAACGTATCCGAGGTTACCCTATCAACACTGGCGTGGCGAGAGCTTTTGAAGGTTTTTTTATAAGAAATTGTGATGTTAAAAGACAACAAGAAATATTGCACAATTGTTAACCATTGCTGGTGTTTATATATGCAGGTGATTCATTTGCCTGGAGAAGGTGAAAGGTTAAATATTAGCCTATTGCAGTGTTGGATAAAAAAACATCAGTGAACGTTTCCGAACCCTGATGTTTAACGGGAAATGATGTTTATATGATGTTGCTTGCTTATTTCTTTCTGCCCGGCAAATAACGATCCAGCAGGCTAATTAACCAGTCGCTTAGTGGGGTTAATAATGCCCAGGGTAAACAGACAAGCGCCACAGATAACGAGCCAACGAAGATATCGGTGAACCAATGCGCACCAATCATCACGCGCGGCAACATGAAGATCAGGAAAATTATCACCGCAATAGCAAACGCTTTTTTGCCGAAATATCGCAGCATGAAACCAGTGAAAATCAGAAGCATTAATCCATGATCGCCAGGGAAACTGTCTGATGAAGCATCCTTAGTGGGGAAATGCAGCAATTCGCTGACGCGATAAATATCGGTGAAATAAAGCGTCGGGCTGACGTGAGATTCCGGAATTAAATGGCCGAGCTGATTAATGATAATTGCGCAAAATAGCATCACAATTCCCATGATAACCATGCGACGACGACCGATTGCGGACTCTTTGCGCCAGTACCAGAAAAACAATGAACCCATGGCTAAGAGTGAAATACCATCGAACACCCGGTTATTGGTTATTGCCACCAGTTCCAGAAAGGCGCGGCTTTTAACCAGTGCCTGGTTGAAGAAATGGAAGATTGTGGAATCAAGTACGAACCATGAACCATGGCCCGCGGGCAGATACCAACTAAAAAATAATGCTAAACCCAGGGCGTTTAGCACCAGAATCGAGGGGAGTCGAATATTATTCATGCAAAACCACAAAATCATTAACAAAGGTGAAAGGGTAGACTTACAAACTTAAACGTAGCTTCAACAACGAGTTTTGTAACGCGTTCCAGTCCACTTCACCGCTATGAATCAACTCTATACGGCTATCTGGCGGAGCAACGTTCTGCGTCTCGATATGAAAATCCTGTCCCTGGCGATTAATGCGCACTAAGCCTTCAGTGATGCGCAGGACTCCTTTCACGCGTTCAACGGGAGCAAGTCTAGCCCATTCCAGAATACCCACTGTGTCAAAAAGTGTGTCTGCATCAAAAATCCAGCCGCAGCCTGTATAGCCCTGGCCGCTATTAATGCTGCGTCTCCAGCGTTGATGCTCAGGTAAACTGAGGGCGGCAAGCCCACGCGCCGCAGCATGGCTATGGCTATGTTCCGGGCTGGATGGCAGTTCCCGCAGGTTCAGCCGCGGTTTGTCGAGCAGGCTGATATCAATGTTGCCGTTCTGCGCATGGATAACTTCACGTTCACCGCCTTCACGTTGTAGCCATTCGCTCAGGGCGCTCCGGCTCACTTCGCTTGCGTGGTCTTCTTTATTAGCAATGATGATATCGGCGGCGGCGAGCTGGTCGCGGAAGTTGTCATTATTTACTGCGCGTTCGTCCAGCAACTGGCGTGGGTCCAGCAAACACAGTGTCGCGTGGAGCTCAATCCACGGTTGGTAAACTTCGGCGGTGAGCATATCGAGAATTTGTTTCGGATGACCGAGGCCGGTGGGTTCGATAAGAAGGCGGTCAGGTTTGCCCTGGCGCAGCAACGTATTCAGACCGACCTGCATCGGCAGCCCGTTCACACAACACATGCAACCGCCGGGGATTTCTTTTAATAATGCGCCGCTGTCGGCTAACAACGCGCCGTCGATACCGACTTCCCCAAATTCGTTGACCAGCACCGCCCATTTTTCATGTTCTGGTTTATTGGCCAGCAAATGCAAAATCGTGGTGGTTTTTCCGCTACCGAGGAACCCGGTAATTAAGTTGGTTTTAGTCACAGGCGCTCCGGACAGGTTAACTGAATCTTTAAGTTTCCCTATCCTGAACGACATTGACCAAAAATTGAAGCGTGAACGGTCTTCATGTCCTTATGAAGACATTTTGATGATATTAATCGACTAGTTTTGCTACAGCTGCGCGCGCGCCGTTGGCTGATAATTCATTCCATGCGGAAGTGACGTGTGTTACAAATTCCTCATTCAATGGCAAGTCACTGCCAAAGATTTCGTGCAGGCCGAGTAGGGCGTTGACGCGTTCATCATCGGTGCTGTTTTCGACCAGCGATTTGATTTTCACCGCCAGCGGGTCGCGAATATCAATCTCGTTCCCGGCATCATCGCTGCCGCTGACATAGCGCATCCATCCGGCAATTCCCAGCGCCAGGCATGGCCACTCGTCGCCCTGTTGCAGATGCCAGCGGACACTCTCCAGCATGCGTTGGGGCAGCTTCTGGCTGCCGTCCATCGCGATTTGCCAGGTGCGGTGTTTCAGCGCCGGGTTATCAAAGCGCTCAAGCAAGTTATGCGCATACTGCGGCAAACTCACGCCGGTGACACGTAAAGTCGGTGCTTGTTCTTGCATCATTAAGCGGTGTGCAGCCTGGCGGAAATTCTGGTCGGCCATACAGTCATTAATATGCTGGTATCCCGCGAGGTAGCCAAGATAAGCCAGGAAGGAGTGGCTGCCGTTGAGCATACGAAGTTTCATTTGCTCCCACGGCATCACGTCATCGACCATTTCTACGCCGACTTCTTCCCACGCCGGGCGGCCTGCCACAAAATTATCTTCAATCACCCATTGGATAAACGGCTCGCCAGAAATTGCACATGGGTCTTCAACGCCTAACACATCTGTAATTTCTTGTAGCGACTCGGGCGTTGCCGCAGGCACGATTCTGTCGACCATGGTACTTGGGAAGGTCACATGTTCGCGGACCCAGTCGGCTAATTCCTGGCTGCGAGTTTCCGCCATACCAATGACTGCGTTACGCACCACATGGCCGTTATCGGGAATGTTGTCACAGGACAGCACGGTAAACGGACGCAGGCCGCGTTCACGACGGCGATTCAGGGCTTCAACCAGAATACCCGGTGCGGAATGGGGCTCGGTGGGATTTTGTAAATCGTGAATAATGCGTTCGTTATTGCTATCAAGCTTGCCGGTTGCCGGGTCGATGCAATATCCCTTTTCTGTCACGGTAAGAGACACAATCGCGACCTGGGGTTCGCAGAACTTCTCAATAATCGCATCCAGCCCATCAAGTTTTGCATTTAGGCACTCGTTAACCGCACCGACAATAATCGCCTGATTGCCGTCGCGACCCTTTTCCAGCACGGTATATAAATGATCTTGCGCGCGCAGTGCACTCATTAACTTATCGCCGCTAAACAGGCTTATTTCGCAAATGCCCCAGTCACCGCCTAACTTATTGAGCACCCGGTCAGTCAACAGCGCCTGGTGTGCGCGGTGAAACGCACCAAAACCAAAATGGACAATACGGGTTTTTAAAGCCTGGCGGTCATAACCAGGCTGTTGAATGTCGGCAGGTAACGTGACTGAAGCAATTGTGTTCATAAAATGCAAATCCTGATTAACCAATTAGTAACATGGCTCAGTCTAAAGTTATATGACAACAAATTAAATTGGTGTGCTGCCTTTATCCCTTTAATGTGAGCTGGATCAACCAATATCACCGCAAAATTTGACCGGATAGAAGAATCCGGTATGGTAGTCGGCAATACAGCATTCAAGAATTGGTATGACAACTTAACTGAGGAACTGTCGATGGAACAAACATGGCGTTGGTACGGCCCAAAAGACCCGGTATCTCTGGATGATGTGCGTCAAGCGGGCGCGACCGGTGTCGTTACTGCTCTGCATCACATCCCAAATGGTGAAGTCTGGCCGGTTGCCGACATCAAAGAGCGTCAGGCTGTGCTGGCAGCGAAAGGGCTAACCTGGTCCGTGGTAGAAAGTATTCCGGTGCATGAAGAAATCAAAACGCATTCCGGTGACTACGATAAGCATATCGCCAACTACCAGCAGAGCATTCGTAACCTGGCTGAATGCGGCATCGACACCGTATGCTACAACTTCATGCCGATTCTGGACTGGACGCGTACCGACCTGGAATACCAATTGCCAGACGGTTCAAAAGCCCTGCGTTTTGACCAGATTGCTTTTGCGGCGTTTGAGCTGCACATCCTCAAGCGCAAAGGTGCTGAAGCGGATTACAGCGAAGAAGAGCAGCGTCAGGCGTTGGACTACTTCAACAATATGTCCGATGCCGAAAAAGAAAAATTGACCCGCAATATCATTGCCGGGTTACCTGGTGCGGAAGAGGGTTACACCCTTGACCAATTCCGTGCACGCCTGTCGGAATACGACGGCATCAGCAAAGATCAACTGCGCGAAAACATGGCGTACTTCCTGCGAGCGATTGTTGCCGTAGCAGAAGAAGTTGGCGTGCGTCTGGCGGTTCACCCGGATGATCCACCGCGTCCGATTCTGGGTCTGCCGCGTATCGTTTCAACCATTGAAGATATGCAGTGGCTGAAAGAAACCGTCGACAGCATTTATAACGGCTTCACCATGTGTACGGGTTCTTACGGTGTTCGCGCTGATAACGATCTGGTGCGGATGATTGAAACCTTCGGCGATCGCATTCACTTTACTCACCTGCGCGCAACGTGCCGTGAAGATAACCCGAAAACCTTCCATGAAGGCGCACACCTGCAAGGTGATGTGAACATGGTTGCGGTAGTGAAAGCGATTTTGACTGAAGAACAGCGTCGTAAAAACGCCGGTGACGTGCGTCCGATCCCAATGCGTCCGGATCACGGCCATCAGATGCTTGACGATCTGCACAAGAAAACCAACCCTGGTTACTCAGCGATTGGCCGCCTGAAAGGTCTGGCTGAAGTGCGTGGTGTGGAACTGGCTCTGAAACAGACGATGTTCCCGGATCTGCTGAAGTAAGTTGTAAAGCCTGATAAAAAACGCGCCTTCTGGCGCGTTTTTTTATGGCTGCAATATCGACCTATTTATACAGACCCAGGTTACCCGTGAGCCTGGTGATTTTTTTCTTCGGCCCAATTAACCCGATTGCGACCAGTTCAATGTTATTGCTCGACACAGCAGCAATACGTTCCCCATATTCATCATATGTCTTACATGACTGCGCCAGAGCGCTGAAGGGTATCGTATAAATCTCTTCGTCAGCTTCAGCAATGTTGAGCAACTCCTGTATATAAGCTCCGGGTGCCAGCAGAATCGGCAAAGGGGCATAAATAACGCCAGGATAATTGACGGCATCTGCACTTTGCATATCAGGACCCACCAGATTTTCCACCGTATGGCCGAAACTCATACCAATAACGCTGGCGGCGTTGATGGCGAGCCCAGGGCTTAGGTCTTTATCAATAATAATTGTGCTTCGATGTTGGCTGGCGTCGAACTTCATATTTTATCCTCGCAGGGGAATCTGGAATGGCTCATGGAGTCGCTCTTTGTGGTCAATATAATGCAGGAAGCTCGCGGGAAATTGCTGTCTAAATAGCTTGAAAAATGCACGTAATAAGGCAGGATTGACCCAATTAATACCTAAAATTAAAAGGATCTGACCTAATGGCCTTAAGCACTACAGATGTAAAGATTCTGGCTCTGTTACAAAGCGATGCGCGTATGACGAACCAGTCTGTGGCCGATTCCATTGGGTTATCCGCTTCACCTTGCTGGCGAAAAATACGCAAGCTTGAAGAAGACGAAGTGATTCAGGGTTACCGCGCAGTAATTAACCGTCGCAAAATCGGCCTGGCAGTCATGGTGTTCGTTCGTGTGACCATAGACAGCCACAGTGAATCAGAAGCGAAGAAGTTTGAAGAAGAAGTCGCCGCACTTGAGGATGTGGTTGCGTGCTACAGCATCGGTGGCGATGCCGATTTCTTATTGCAGGTCGTGGCGCGCGACCTGGATTCTTACGCGGATTTTGCCATGTCAGTAGTACGTCGTTTACCGGGGATTAAAGAGATGCAGAGTATGTTTGTGCTCAAGGAGATCAAACCGCTGGTTAGCTATCCGATTAAGAAACAGCAGAAATAATTTTGCCCAAAATAAAAACCCGCCGCAGCGGGTTTGATATCTGTAGGTTAAACCGCAAAACACTGATTAGTCTGCGCGACCCATAGAGCGCTTTTCAGCGATATGAATACGGATCTTCTCACCCGTCACCATATATTCTGGAACCTGAATCACCAGCCCAGTAGACATCGTTGCAGGCTTGGTGCGGGAGCTTGCTGACGCACCTTTGATTCCAGGGGCCGTTTCAACAATCTCCAGGTCCACAGTCTGCGGCAGTTCAAGTGCGAGCAGTTGGCCATCCCAGGTCAGAACCTGCATGTCTGGCATGCCGCCTTCAGGAATGAATTGCAGCTCTTCTTCAATCTGATCTTTAGTGAAGATATACGGGGTGTAATCTTCTTTATCCATGAACACGTATTCGTTGCCATCAATGTAAGAGAAGTCAACGTAACGGCGGGTCAGAGTGATGGTGTCGACAATGTCATCGCCTTTGAAGCGCTCTTCAACTTTCTGGCCAGTGCGGACATCAGAAAAACGCATTTTATAAAGCGTTGCTGCGCCACGGGCGCTAGGTGCCTGGATATCGATATCTTTAACAATCAGCAGCTTGCCGTTGTAATTCAGTACCATACCCTTTTTGATTTCGTTAGCTCTTGGCATCGAAGTTTCCTGTAAAAAATTGAGGAGCGAAAATATTGCGTCAAATTACTCGCGAGGCGCATTTCAGGCAAGCGGATTTAATGGATAAATCGACATAGTAAAGCTGCGTCACTACTGCTACAGTCCAGGCTCTTGTCAGCCCACCGGAGCATTAATGATGGACTGCCGTCCCGATTGCGGCGCGTGTTGTACCGCGCCTTCTGTATCAAGCCCGATTCCGGGCATGCCCAATGGCAAACCTGCCAATACAATTTGCGTTCAGCTCGGCGCGGACATGCGCTGTAAAATTTTTACTTCGCCGTTGCGGCCAAAGGTATGCGCCAGCCTGCAAGCGTCCCGCGAAATGTGTGGTACCACCCGTCAGCAGGCAATGGATTACCTGATTTATCTCGAAGCGGCGACCGCACCTTAAATGTCCTTTATTCTCACCATGCAATACGCGGTGATAGCTATCATGCCCAGCGCGATATAAAACACAGTGTGGTAATTCCAGATCTCTGCTACCACACCTGCCATAGAGCCTGCGATAATCCAGCCGACACGCGTGGTATTAGTATAAAGCGTCGTTGCGGCACCGGCCTGGCCAGGCATTAAATCCTGAAAATAGAGCATGCCGATACCGGCCAGAATACCGATGAAAATCGCATTCAGCAGTTGCAGGCCGAGCAGCATATATTCGTTGTGGATCGTCAGCATCCCAATGTAAAACAGCAGGCCAGCGACGCCCGCAATACGCATCAGGAAGCGTTTTCCAAAGCGTTTAGCGTAATATCCGGCGATCAGCATCGTTGGGATTTCAAGCCCGGCAGCGGTTCCCATCATCACGCCCGCCAGTTTCTCCGGCAGATGTAATTCATTAATGATATAGAGCGGCATATTAATGATGTAGAGACTGTTACAGCCCCACATCATGGTGCAGGCGACAAACAGCAGCAGGGCATCGCGACGGTTACGGCGTGGCGCTTCAAGTTTGGTGGTTTTCGCCACTCCCTCTTTACGCATCGACGGTAATAACATCCGTACCATCACGCTGCACACCACAAACGCGAAAGCCGCACACAAATACATGGTGGTAAAGCCAAAACCGAGCGCCAGCGCGTAAGCGATAGGCGGGCCAATCACCCATGCCAGCGAAACCTGCGCACGCAAAATAGAGCTGAACATCACCGCTTCGCGACCCGTGTGATCGGCGTGTTCACGCGCAAGGGCAAACATTTGCGGGTTGGCGGTCGAGCCAAAGCTACTCAGGAATACACCGACAAACAGCAACACGAAATAGTTGCGGTTCCAGGCAAACAGCACGCAGGCGAGAGCGCCCAATAAGCAGCAGACAAAAATCAGCGATTTGCGGTCGCCTTTACGGTCAGAACGGCCAGCCAAAAACTGACTGACTAAAATACCGATGACGGCGCTACCGGTGAAAAAGAAACCGACCATCGCTGGACGGACATGCACTTCTTCAGTCAGAAACAAACTCAGAGTCGGGGTTTGTAATGCGCCCGCAATTCCGGTTAAAAAAGCTACAATCAAAAAGGCAGAAGAAGTGATATCAAGGGGCTTACGGGTTGCCGCTATGGGGGAGTTTTGCATTCTCTCGGAGTCGCTTATCAATGAACGCGCGGAGTTTACGCGCCTTGTCAGTAAATAAACAGTTGTTCAAATCAAAAGCGACACGAATAGATAAAACGCCATTCCTTGTTGTGTTCAGCAAAAGCTGACGCTTAATAAAGGCGTGCTTAAGGCACTGTGATGTCGCTCACTTTTGCGGCGTTAGACGCGGCGAAAATGTGCGTAACCTCTAAATTTCGGTAACGAAATCACAACAACTCTTGCCTGATTCGCGGGGAATCATCACACTCCTTGAAACGTTTCAGCGTCGTCTTATTTTGTATCAGGAGTGGGATGGCGCATTTTTTCTCATTGCAGCTGAATCGTTTCAATTCAGCAGGAGAGGAGAACCATGTTCCAGTTATCTGTACAAGACATCCACCCAGGCGCAAGCGCCGGGAATAAAGAAGAAGCCATACGTCAGGTTGCCGCTGCGCTTGCGCAGGCCGGGAACGTCAGCATTGGCTACGTTGAAGGTATGCTGGCCCGTGAGCTGCAAACTTCGACCTACCTTGGCAACGGTATTGCCATCCCACATGGCACTACCGATACCCGCGATCTGGTGTTGAAAACTGGCGTGCAAGTGTTCCAGTTTCCGCAAGGAATCGAGTGGGGCGAAGGCCAAACTGCCTATGTTGCTATTGGTATCGCCGCGAGTTCCGACGAGCACCTTGGTTTACTGCGTCAGCTGACGCATGTGCTGAGTGATGACGAAGTTGCTGAACAACTCAAAACGGCAACTTCAGCAGAAGAGCTGCGTGCGTTGCTGATGGGCGAAAAACAGTCTGCATCTTTACTGTTTGATAACTCCTTACTGGCGTTGGATGTGACCGCAACCGACCTGATGACGCTGCAAGCATTGAATGCCGGGCGTATTAAACAGGCGGGTGCTGCAAGTGCTGCATTCGTCAGTGATGTTGTTTCTAGCAAACCGCTGTATCTGGGGCAGGGTATCTGGCTGAACGACAGCACCGAAGGCAATCTCGCCAGTGCGGTGGCTATCAGCCGTCCTGCTTCTGTTTTTGAAGCTGAAGGCCAACCGGTATCGCTATTGATGACGGTTGCAGTGGCCGACGACCAACCTTTGCAAGTTCTTAATCGCTTGAGCGACATGCTGATCAACAACACGGCTGAACGGTTGCTGAACGCAGATGCGCCAGAGTTGCTGACGCTGCTGACCAGTGATGAAGCCGTGACTCAAAACAGTCTGAGCGCCGAGTTCCAGATTCGTAATGAGCATGGTTTACACGCCCGTCCAGGTACGGTGCTGGTGAATACCATCAAACAATTTAATAGTGAGATTACCGTGACAAACCTTGATGGCAGCGGGAAACCGGCCAATGGTCGTAGCCTGATGAAAGTCGTCGCGCTGGGCGTGAAAAAAGGCCACCACCTGCGTTTCACCGCTCAGGGTGATGATGCTGAACTTGCGCTGAAGGCTATCGGTGAAGCGGTTGCCGCCGGTCTTGGTGAGGGGGCTGTATGAGTCGTCGCGTCGCAACAATTACTCTGAACCCGGCTTACGATTTAGTGGGTTACACCCCGGAAGTTGAACGCGGGGAAGTGAACCTGGTGCGTACTACCGGCCTGCATGCCGCCGGTAAAGGTATTAACGTTGCTAAGGTACTGAAAGATTTAGGCATCGACGTCACCGTGGGTGGTTTCCTCGGTAAAGATAACCAGGACGGATTCCAGCAGTTGTTCAGTGAACTGGGCATTGCCAACCGTTTCCAGGTGGTACAGGGTCGCACCCGTATCAACGTAAAACTGACGGAAAAAGACGGCGAAGTCACCGACTTTAACTTCTCTGGTTTTGAAGTCACCCCGTCAGATTGGGAGCGCTTTGTTGCAGATTCCCTGAGCTGGCTCGGCCAGTTTGACATGGTTTGTGTCAGCGGCAGCTTGCCGGCAGGCGTTTCTCCGGAAGCGTTCACCGACTGGATGAAGCGTCTGCGCAGCCAGTGCCCATGCATCATTTTCGACAGCAGCCGCGAAGCATTAGTCGCTGGCCTGAAAGCCGCTCCGTGGTTAGTGAAACCTAACCGCCGCGAGCTGGAAATCTGGGCGGGTCGTAAACTGCCAGAAATGAAAGATGTGATTGAAGCCGCTCACGCCCTGCGTGAACAGGGGATTGCACACGTGGTGATCTCTCTGGGTGCCGAAGGTGCGCTGTGGGTTAACGCCTCCGGCGAATGGATTGCAAAACCGCCAGCTTGTGAAGTCGTCAGCACTGTAGGTGCCGGGGATTCCATGGTGGGCGGACTTATCTATGGCCTGTTAATGCGCGAGTCCAGCGAACATACCTTACGCCTTGCGACCGCCGTCGCCGCTTTGGCAGTAAGCCAGAGCAATGTCGGTATCACCGACCGTCCTCAACTGGCGGCCATGATGGCCCGTGTTGATCTGAAACCTTTTAACTGACAGCAGGAGAGGAACAATGAAAACGCTGCTGATTATCGAACCAGGTCTTGGGCAAGCTCGCGCCTATCTCGCGAAAACGCTGCTCGGAAGCGCTGCGGCTAAAGCACGCTTGCAGATTATCGACAATCCAAACGATGCTGAAATGGCCATCGTTGTAGGGACCGCCATTCCTGCCGATAGCGCGCTGAATGGCAAAAAGGTCTTCCTGGGTGATATCGACCGTGCAGTCCAGCACCCGGAACTGTTTTTAGGTGAAGCAAAAGACAAAGCGAAGCCTTACACCGCTCCAGCTAATGCAGCCCCGGTTGAACTGGCGAAAGGGCCGAAGCGTATTGTCGCTGTGACGGCTTGCCCTACGGGTGTCGCGCATACCTTTATGGCGGCAGAGGCCATTGAAACTGAAGCTAAAAAACGTGGCTGGTGGGTAAAAGTCGAAACGCGCGGCTCCGTAGGCGCGGGTAATGCGATCACTCCAGAAGAAGTGGCAGCAGCAGATTTAGTGATTGTTGCGGCGGATATCGAAGTGGACCTGGCAAAATTTGCCGGGAAACCGATGTATCGCACTTCAACGGGTCTGGCGCTGAAGAAAACGGCACAAGAGCTGGATAAAGCCGTTGTTGAAGCTAAACCTTTCGAAGCGAAAGGGCAGAGTGCTGCCAGCGCTACAGAAGGGAAGAAAGAGTCCGCGGGCGCTTATCGCCACTTGCTGACAGGCGTTTCGTTCATGCTGCCGATGGTTGTCGCGGGTGGCCTGTGTATCGCACTGTCGTTTGCATTTGGTATCGAAGCGTTTAAAGAACCAGGCACATTAGCAGCCGCTTTGATGCAAATCGGTGGGGGTTCAGCCTTTGCACTGATGGTTCCGGTTCTGGCTGGTTACATCGCGTTCTCCATCGCTGACCGCCCAGGTCTGACGCCAGGTCTTATCGGCGGTATGTTAGCGGTGAGCACCGGTTCTGGCTTTATCGGCGGGATTATTGCGGGCTTCCTCGCAGGTTATATTGCGAAGTTGATCAGCACTAAGCTGAAACTGCCTTCCAGCATGGAAGCACTGAAGCCAATTCTGATTATTCCTTTGTTCTCCAGCCTGATTGTCGGTCTGGCGATGATTTACCTGATTGGTACGCCAGTTGCGAAAATCCTCGAAGGCTTGACTCACTGGCTGCAAACCATGGGCACGGCGAATGCGGTTCTGCTGGGCGCAATCCTCGGTGGCATGATGTGTACTGACATGGGCGGGCCGGTAAACAAAGCTGCTTATGCGTTTGGTGTCGGTTTGCTGAGTACCCAAACTTACGCTCCGATGGCCGCTATTATGGCCGCAGGTATGGTTCCACCGCTGGCAATGGGTCTGGCAACGCTGGTTGCGCGTCGTAAATTCGACAAAGCGCAGCAAGAGGGCGGCAAAGCAGCGATGGTTCTCGGTCTGTGCTTTATCACCGAAGGGGCAATCCCGTTCGCCGCGCGTGACCCAATGCGTGTATTACCGTGCTGTATCATTGGCGGAGCGGTGACTGGCGCAATCTCTATGGCGGTGGGTGCTAAGCTGATGGCGCCACATGGCGGATTGTTTGTGCTGTTAATTCCAGGCGCAATTACCCCGGTTGTGGGTTATCTGATTGCGATTGTGGCGGGAACACTGCTGGCGGGTCTGTCTTATGCCTTCCTGAAGCGTTCTGAAACAGAGTTAGCAGTTAAAGCGGCATAGTTCCGGCATAGTTCCGTAGGTCGGATAAGCGCAGCGTCATCCGACAAAAATAGCAAGCTCCCGGCATCCACAGGGAGCTTTTTTTATGCCTACGCGGCAGCGGTTTCGTGCTGCTGAGCTTTCAACCAGGCAATCTCTTCAGCCCAGATATCCGGATTCGTGGTTTCCAGAATTAACGGAATACCGTCGAAACGGTTATCGCGCATGATCCAGGCAAACGGCGTATGGCCGATGTTCCCTTCACCCAGGCTGTTATGGCGGTCAACACGGCTACCAAAAGCACTTTTAGCGTCGTTAAGGTGCATACCGCGTAGATACTGGAAGCCAACAATTTTGTCGAACTCAGCGAAAGTATTTTCGCAATCAGCTTCCGTCCGCAAGTCATAACCCGCCGCAAAAGCGTGGCAAGTATCAATACAAACCCCGACGCGGGATTTGTCTTCCACTCCATCAATGATGGCGGCCAGATGCTCAAACCGGAACCCAAGATTGCTGCCCTGGCCTGCTGTGTTTTCAATCACCGCCGTCACGCCTTCTGTTTTATCCAGCGCGATGTTGATCGACTGCGCAATACGCGCGAGGCACTCTTCTTCAGGGATTTGCATCAAATGGCTGCCGGGATGGAAGTTAAGCAGCGTCAAACCCAACTGCATGCAGCGTTCCATCTCATCAATAAAAGCTTCGCGAGATTTTTCCAGCGCTTCTTCAACCGGGTGGCCGAGGTTAATCAGATAACTGTCGTGGGGGAGGATTTGGCCTGGACCGTAATTGTACTTTTCACAGGCGCGTTTGAATTGGGTGATAACTTCTTCGGTCAACGGTGCTGCACGCCACTGACGTTGGTTTTTGGTGAACAGGGCAAAAGCAGTGGCTTCCAGCTCGTGTGCGCGAATTGCGGCATTTTCCAGACCACCTGCGGCACTAACATGTGCGCCAATAAACTTCATCATTCTTTCTCCTGTCAAAACCCGCTACCGGGAAACGAACAATGATAGCGGGTTCAGGAGGAAATATCAGGCCATTAAATGGTGGATGCCGAGGTTAATCGCGCCGCCACCGACAATCAGCCAGACAAACAGCACCAGTGCCATCAGCAGCGGGCGCACACCGGCCTTTTTCAGCGCGCTGAAGTGCGTGGTCAAACCTAACGCCGCCATCGCCATCGCCAGCAAGAATGTATCCAGTGTAATCAGGGCATTAACTGCCCATGCTGGCAACAAGTGCAGCGAGTTAAACATTGCCACCACAATAAACAGCACTGCAAACCATGGGATGGTGATTTTGCTTTTCTGTGCCTGACCGGCTGGAGCGAGCTGTTTAACGCGCGCTGCCAGGAAAATCAAGAACGGAGCCAGCATCATTACGCGCAGCATTTTAGCAATCACGGCTGCGTTTTCAGTTTCAGGGCTGATAGCATGGCCCGCCGCCACCACTTGCGCCACTTCATGCATGGTCGAACCGGTGTAAATCCCAAAGGTTTCCGGTGTGAACCACTGTGTGACATACGGATAGATCATTGGATAAATGAAGATAGCGAGCGTACCGAAAATCACCACCGTTGCGACGGCTACCGTCACTTTACTGGCTTCGGCTTTAACCACCGGTTCAGTGGCCAGAATCGCTGCCGCACCGCAAATGCTACTACCTGCACCAATTAACCAACTGGTTTGTTTATCCAGCCCGAACACTTTTTGACCCAGCCAGCAGGCGAGGGCAAAAGTGCTGGTTAATGTCAGAACATCAATGATCACGCCGCTGGCACCGACGTCGGCAATTTGTGAAAACGTCAGTCGAAAACCATACAGAATGATCCCCAGGCGCAATAAATGCTGCTTGGCAAACAGCACGCCACCATCACAGTGCTGCCAGATTTTCGGGTAAAGCGTGTTGCCAATCACCATCCCGCACAAAATAGCGAGCGTCAGTGCTCCCAGGCCAAGTGCCGCAACGGACGGAATATTGCCCAGCCACAGCGCCAACGCTGTAATTGCCCCTGCCAGCGCAAGCCCTGGCAGAAAGTGCCACAATGTATGTCGATGAGTGGGAATTGATAACGTAGCCATAACCTTCTCCTTTGTATAGCCGTCATACTTCAAGCCGCAGGTGCGTTGGCTGCACGCGCTCACCCGAATCACTTACCGGCGTAAGCTCATCGGGTTTCTCGCGCTTGCCGCCTTCCTGCAACTCGAATTATTTTGGCTCTATTGGCAAAAGAATAAGTCCTGCTGGTTTAAAAATAAAATTGATTATATATTTATAATCAATCTGAATAAGTGTTAAGGCGTGCTTAATATGCATATCACCCTACGGCAACTTGAAGTGTTCGCCGAAGTGCTCAAAAGCGGTTCCACTACTCAGGCTTCGCAAATGCTGGCGCTGTCGCAGTCAGCGGTGAGTGCGGCGTTGTCGGATCTTGAAGGGCAGTTGGGCGTACAATTATTTGACCGGGTCGGTAAGCGGCTGGTGGTCAACGAACATGGCCGCTTGTTGTATCCGCGCGTGGTGGGTTTGCTGGAGCAGGCAATTGAAGTCGAACAGCTATTTAAAGAAGACAACGGCGCGATTCGTGTTTTTGCCAGTAGCACTATCGGCAACTATATACTGCCGGAAATGATTGCCCATTATCGCCGTGATTTTCCCTCGCTCCCCCTCGAAATGAGCGTCGGCAATAGCCAGGACGTGATTAACGCCGTGGCGGATTTCCGGGTTGATATCGGCCTGATTGAAGGCCCAAGCCACATGACCGAACTGGTGACAGAGCCGTGGCTGGAAGACGAGTTAGTGGTATTTGCGCCACCAGATGCGCCGTTATTACAACAACCCGTCACGCTAGACACGCTGGCAAAACAGCCGTGGATCCTGCGCGAAAAAGGTTCTGGCACCCGCGAAATCGTGGACTATCTGCTGCTTTCGCATTTACCACAGTTTCATCTCGGCATGGAGCTGGGAAATTCAGAAGCGATTAAACACGCGGTGCGCCATGGCTTAGGGATTAGTTGCTTATCGCGCAGAGTGATTGCCGAACAGCTGGAAAGCGGTTCGCTGGTGGAAGTTCCGGTGCCGCTACCGCGCCTGGTGCGCACGTTATATCGCATTCACCATCGCCAGAAACACATTTCTAATGCATTGCTGCGTTTTTTGAAGTATTGCGATGAATAGTTATTTTTAACAGATTAATATCTGGAATCATAAGAATAAGCCTGGCCTGGTTGGCAGGTTTATTCATTTTTTAACTTTATTATTTAATGATTGATATTTAACTTGTTAGTATCATTATCGTCACTCCGGTATAACGGAATTATTGTTTATGGCTGCTCATATATAAACGAATTTCAAACGGTATTTAAATAACAGATAAGTCGCTATTATTCGTATTGCATATATAAAAGTGCAATGCGAAGCTGTGCCGGAATTCAATTATAATATATAGGGTTGTTATGAAAAAGTTACTTATTGCAGTCGTTGCTTCTATGGCGTTAGCCGGTTGTGCGCAACAAACCTTTACCATCAAACATGATATTGCTGAAAAGCCGACTCAGGAAGTTAAACAGGCATTCTTTGTTCAGGGTTTAGGGCAAACGCAGACGATTGATGCCGCTCAGGTCTGTGGTGGCGCGGATAAAGTGGTTCGTACTGAAGTTCAGGAATCCGGAATGGATGTGCTGTTGCGTGTTGTCACGCTCGGGATTTATACCCCGCGTGAAGCCCGCGTATATTGCTCTAAATAAAATATAAAGCCAGTGATTAATACTGGCTTTAATTATCTCATTAAGTTTTTTATTAGCAATTTGATTGACTCATTGTTTATATATCGACCTTTAGGATGGCGTTTTTAAACTCAAGGGTTTTCATCATGAAGAGTCTGTTTATTACCGGTGCCACCGGTTTTTTGGGCGGAGCTGTATTAGCACGCGCACTTTCCGATATATCTATTGAATCCATTTTGTTACTGGTTCGGGCAAACTCTCCAAAAGAGGGCGTAGAAAGAATCAGAAATAACCTCGCTAAATTTGGTTGCAGTGAAACCTTACTCACAAAAATAAACGAACGAAATATTTTACTCGGCGATTTAGCTTATTCAGAAGACTTTTTGAATGACGACCGACTTTCTGGCGTGACTCATGTTATTAACTCTGCGGCAGTCGCCTCCTTTGGCGATAACGCACTGATTTGGAAGGTGAATGTCGAAGGCACGTTGAAGTTCGTTAAACGCATGGCCGATGTGGCGGGCTTAGTTCGTTTTGTGCACGTCGGAACCGCAATGTCATGTGTTCCTGAAGCCGGAACGCTGGTCACTGAAAGCATGACTCGCAAGCCTGAGGAAGAGCATCTGGTCCAGTACACCTGGTCAAAATCTACCATTGAACAATTGATGATTGAACAGTGCCCACAGCTTCCTTTAGTGATTGCCCGTCCGTCTATTGTCGTCGGTCACAGTGAAGAAGGCTGTCGTCCATCGAGCAGTATTTTTTGGGTATTCCGCATGGCGCTGATGCTCGGGAAATTCATGTGCTCTCTGGAAGATAAGATTGACGTTATCCCCGTCGATTATTGCGCCGAAGCCTTGCTGTTATTAACCAAAAGCGCGGTACTGAGTGAAACGGTTTACCATATTTCCGCAGGCGATACCGGCAGCACGCAGTTTATCGAAATCGACAAAGCCATGGCCGCAGCATTGAATCAGCAACCTATTTCTTCCCACTACCAACAAGTGGATTACAGCGAGCTGGTTAAAGGTCGCCGCGAATTCAAGACTATTTATGGCCCGTGTAATGAACGTCTCATGCTCAGAGCGATGCGTTTATACGGTGAATTCTCAATGCTGAATGTGCGTTTCTCGAATAAAAAACTGCTGGATTTGGGGATGTCACCGCCGCCTCGTTTTGTTGACTATATTAACCGCTGCGTGGAAACCACCCGCGACTTTAGTATTCCGGAGTTGATGAAGGTCGATTTTAAGTAACCCTTTCGAACTCAGTGGGGAAGGGATTCCCTCACATCGTAACCCGCCCAATAACCCTTTCTCTGGCCTGTATCATAAGTGCGTTACTTATAATCCGGCCCGGATCATGAAGCTCTCTTATAACAGCGTATTTCTTCTATATGTATGAGACTGGTTTGCTACAATCTCGCCTCATTTTTTGGAAGGACCGCAATTTTCTATGGTTTCTCAAGATAAAACAACACAAGCGCCTGGCTTACGTCGTGAGCTAAAAGCGCGCCACTTAACGATGATCGCCATCGGCGGTTCCATCGGTACCGGGCTATTTGTTGCCTCTGGTGCAACCATTTCTCAAGCGGGCCCAGGCGGCGCGCTGCTCTCCTATATGCTGATTGGTCTGATGGTGTACTTCCTGATGACAAGCCTGGGCGAGCTTGCGGCTTATATGCCGGTTTCTGGCTCTTTCGCCACCTATGGGCAGCAATACGTTGAAGAAGGCTTCGGCTTCGCACTGGGCTGGAACTACTGGTACAACTGGGCAGTAACCATCGCGGTTGATCTGGTGGCATCACAACTGGTGATGAACTACTGGTTCCCTGACACCCCAGGCTGGATCTGGAGTGCGCTGTTCCTCGGCATCATGTTCTTGCTCAACTACATTTCCGTTAAAGGTTTTGGCGAAGCAGAATATTGGTTCTCACTGATTAAAGTCGTCACCGTGGTGGTGTTTATCGCCGTTGGCGTGATGATGATTTTGGGCATCTTTAAAGGTGCGCAACCTGCGGGCTGGAGCAACTGGACAATTGGCGATGCGCCATTTGCGGGTGGTTTCTCGGCGATGATAGGCGTGGCGATGATAGTCGGTTTCTCCTTCCAGGGTACTGAGCTTATCGGTGTTGCGGCGGGTGAATCTGAAGATCCAGGTAAAAATATTCCACGCGCGGTTCGTCAGGTATTCTGGCGTATCCTGCTGTTCTATGTGTTCGCGATTCTGATTATCAGCCTGATCATTCCTTACACCGATCCAAGCCTGCTGCGTAATGATGTGAAAGACATCGGCGTTAGCCCATTCACGCTGGTCTTCGAGCACGCGGGTCTGTTGTCTGCGGCGGCTGTCATGAATGCGGTTATTCTGACGGCGGTACTGTCTGCGGGTAACTCCGGGATGTACGCATCAACGCGTATGCTTTACACCCTGGCGTGCGACGGCAAAGCGCCACGCATTTTCTCTAAGCTTTCCCGTGGCGGTGTGCCGCGTAATGCGCTGTACGCAACAACTGTTGTCGCGGGCCTGTGCTTCCTGACATCTATGTTCGGGAACCAGACCGTTTACCTGTGGCTGCTGAATACTTCCGGTATGACGGGCTTTATCGCCTGGTTGGGGATTGCCATTAGCCACTACCGTTTCCGCCGTGGCTATGTGAAGCAAGGGCTTGATCTTAAAGACCTGCCGTATGTTTCTGGATTCTTCCCGCTGGGACCAATCTTTGCCTTCGTCCTGTGCCTTATCATTACTTTGGGTCAGAACTACGAAGCATTCCTGGCCGATAAAATCGACTGGGCTGGCGTGACTGCCACTTACATCGGTATTCCGCTGTTCCTGGCGATCTGGTGGGGCTACAAAATTACTAAAGGAACGCGTTTCGTGAAATACAGCGAAATGACTTTCCCAAAAACGTTTAAAAACGAGCAGTAACAGTCAAAGTAAAACGGAAAGGGCGCGATTATCGCGCCCTTTTTGCTTTTGGCAGTCAATAACATTTCATTCCCTTCCCCTGAATGCAGTAGCCAAACATTACAAATTTTAACAATTTGATTGATAACTATTCTCGTTTATTTTATGGTGTCGCCACACTTTACCCCGGCTGGATGTTGGTGAGTAAAGCTTGCAGTCGCTTGCCAATGTAGCAAGCGTCGCATTAGGAATGTGAGCGCAATCTATTTGTTAAATATTGTTTGCCATTCACCTCATGGAGAAAGGAATGTTAAGGTTGAATCCCATCGTCCGGGGAGGACTTTGCGCGTCAATAATCAGTGCTGCGTTTCCAGTTATTGCTACTGAATACGAAGACACCGTGGTTGTGACTGCGTCTGCTAGCGAGCAAAGCCTCAAAGATGCGCCTGCCAGTATTAGCGTTATCACTCAAGAAGATCTGAAAAAGAAACCGATCCAGAACCTGAAAGATGTCTTGCAGGAAGTTCCCGGTGTGCAGCTCACCAACGAAGGGGATAACCGCCAGGGCGTCAGTATTCGTGGCCTGAGTAGCAGCTACACGCTGATTCTGGTGGATGGTAAACGAGTGAATTCGCGCAATGCCGTATTCCGTCACAATGATTTCGACCTTAACTGGATCCCAGTCGATGCGATTGAACGTATCGAAGTGGTGCGCGGGCCGATGTCCTCGCTCTATGGTTCCGATGCGTTGGGCGGCGTGGTCAACATTATCACGCGTAAAGTCGGCAAAGCCTGGCACGGCACCATCACAGCGGACACCACGATTCAGGAAAAACGCGATCGGGGTGATTCTTATAACAGTAATTTCTTCGTCAGCGGCCCCATCGTTGACGACCTGCTCGGGGTGAAAGTTTACGGCAACCTCGGCAAGCGCGAGAAAGACAAACAAGAATCTTCCAATACCAGCGCCACGGGTGAAACGCCACGCATCGAAGGCTTCACGTCGCGTAGCGGCAGCGCCGAATTTGCGCTGACCCCAACCGAAAACCAGGATATGACTTTCGGTTACGGGTTTGACCGCCAGGACAGGGATTCTGACTCGCTGAATAAAAACCGCATGGAACGCCAGGATTACTCCATATCCCACAATGGCCGTTGGGATTATGGCAATACCGAGCTGCGTTTTTATGGCGACAAAATTGATAACCTCAATCCGGGCAATAGCTCGCCAATCACCTCACGCAATAATAGCCTCGACGGCAAACTGGTGCTGCCATTAGGCGAGATCAACCAGTTGCTGACCTTTGGCGGTGAATGGCGTCACGATAAGTTAAGTGACCCGGTAAACCTGACTGGTGGCAGCAGTTCCGAAACATCCGCCAGCCAGTACGCACTGTTCCTGGAAGACGAATGGCGGATTTTCGAGCCGCTGGCGTTGACTACCGGCATCCGTATGGATGACCACGAAACATACGGCGACCACTGGAGCCCGCGAGCCTATCTCGTTTATAGCGCGACGGACACCGTCACAGTAAAAGGTGGTTGGGCGACCGCATTTAAAGCGCCTTCTTTATTACAGTTAAGCCCGGACTGGACCAGCAACTCTTGCCGTGGCTCTTGTAAGATTGTCGGCAGCTCCGATTTGAAACCTGAAACCAGCGAAAGCTTCGAACTTGGCCTGTATTACGCCGGTGATGAAGGCCTGCTGGATGGCGTAAGCGGGAGTATCACCACCTTCCAGAACGATCTGGAAGATATGATTGATATCAACCGTACCGCTAATCGTGCGCTGGCACCGTCCTATTCGAATTTTGTGGGTTTTGACAGTGCGGGGAACCCTATCTTCAAATACTACAATGTCAATAAAGCGCGTATTCGCGGCGTGGAAACCGAGGTGAAAGTACCGTTTAACGATCAATGGAAATTGACGTTGAACTACACCTATAACGATGGTCGTGATTTAAGTAATGGTGGTAACAAGCCGTTGTCTTCTCTGCCATTCCATACCGCAAACGGTACGCTGGACTGGGTACCACAGGATGACTGGTCGTTCTACGTTTCTGCCAACTATACCGGCGAGCAGCGTGCGACAACCAGCAGCGAACCCACGCCTGGCGGTTACGTAGTGTGGAATACCGGTGCAGCGTGGAAGGCGACGAAAAACGTTAAACTGCGTGCGGGCGTGCTGAACCTGGGTGACAAAGATCTGAGTCGTGACGATTACAGTTACAATGAAGATGGTCGTCGTTACTTTATGGCGGTGGATTACACGTTCTAAGTTTTTGCCCTCACCCTAACCCTCTCCCAAAGGAGAGGGGACATCCGGTTTTCTCCCTCTCCTTTGGGAGAGGGCCGGGGTGAGGGCAAAAATATTAAGCCAAATGCTCCGCATGAAAACGCAGATGGTCTTCAACGAACGACGCAATGAAATAATAACTGTGATCGTAACCCGGCTGGACGCGGAGCGTTAACGGCCAGTTCTTCTGCCGCGCCACTTCCGCAAACTGTGCCGGTTGCAATTGATCGGCCAGGAACTGATCGGCATCCCCCTGATCGATAAGCACCGGAATAGACTTGCTCTCGTCAGCCTGCATCAGCAAGCAGCAGCTATCCCATTCACGCCATTTCGCTTCGTCAGCACCTAAATAGGCCGCAAAGGCTTTTTGCCCCCATGGCACACGCGTTGGGTTCACAATCGGTGCGAAGGCAGAAACGGAACAGTAGCGGCCTGGGTTTTTCAACGCGATGCTCAATGCACCATGGCCCCCCATCGAATGCCCGAAAATAGATGCTTTGTCGCTAATACTGAAGTTATCAGCGATCAACGCGGGCAGTTCTTCATTAATGTAGTCGTACATACGGAAATGCCCGGCCCACGGTTCTTCAGTGGCATTCAGGTAAAACCCTGCGCCCTGGCCGAGATCGTAACTTTCGCTATTAGGCACGTTTTCACCGCGTGGGCTGGTATCTGGCATCACCAGCACAATTCCCAATTCAGAAGCGACACGCTGCGCGCCGGCTTTGGTGGTGAAGTTTTCGTCGTTACAGGTTAAACCAGACAACCAATAGAGAACCGGTGGAGGAGTGGTGCGCGGCGTTGGTAGAAAAATACTGAACGTCATCTGGCATTTCAATACTGTGGAATCATGGCGCCAGCGCTGCTGCCAGCCTTCAAAACATCGGTGTTCTTCTAGTAGTTCCATCCAGAGGTCCTTATTTATATTCAAGATCGATGAATAACTTTCACTTCTCCCCAGTCTAGTCATGCTGCATCATGCTGGCAACGAAATCGTAACAATCGGGGGTTGTGTGGCGGCACGTATCGCGTTGACGGGATTTTTAGTGTTAGTCGTTGCAATGGGCATTGGCCGCTTTGCATTCACGCCGCAAGTCCCGTTGATGATAGCAGAAGGGCAACTTACCCTAACCAGCGCGGGTTTGGTAGCAGCGATTAACTACCTCGGTTATCTGGTTGGCGCGTGGGATGCCATGCGGGCGCACCGGCGTGTCGAGCTGCGATTAATGGCTGGCGTCTGGGGGGCGGTAATTTTAACACTGCTTTCAGCCACCGTAGATTCCGCACTGTGGCACGCGTTAATTCGTTTTCTGATTGGGTGTGCCAGCGGCTGGGCGATGGTATTAATTGCGGCCTGGACGAACGAACAACTGGCGCATTTAGGTAAACCCGGATTAAGCGCTGCGGTATTTGCAGGGCCGGGGGCCGGGATATTTATCAGCGGTTTGCTGGCGGTTGCAATTCACAGCTACGGGTTATCGGCCAGCCATGCGTGGTTGGTTTATGGCGTTTTAGCACTACTATTTATTGTGTTAATCGCCCGCAACTTGCCGCGCAAAGGCGAACTACATCGCCCGGAAACCGCACCAGAGCCGTTGGTTTTAACGCCGCCGCTTAAACGCCTGGTCTGGAGTTATAGCCTGGCGGGATTTGGCTATATTCTTCCCGCGACATTTTTATCGCAAATGGCCAGCGCACGCTTCCCTGGCAGCGCGTTTGCGCAGTTCGTCTGGCCGATATTCGGTGGCGCGGCAGTGTGCGGTATTTTGCTCGGTATTGCTGCGCGTCATTTGTTGCAAAGTCACCAACGCCTGGCGCTGGTTCTGTGGCTACAAGCCCTTGGGGTATTCGCCTCAGATATGATTCCCGGTATGTTCGGGCTGGTGTTAGGTTCGTTGCTGGTGGGCGGGGGCTTCTTGTGTGCAGTGCAATTATCGCTACTCTGCGGGCGCGAGCTGGCACCAAAACATACCCGCTATATGGCAGGATTACTGACCACCGGTTATGCGATGGGGCAGTTAGTTGGGCCGATGCTCTCGGCATTATCGACGTCACTGACCGGGCAGCTTGAGCCTGCATTATATGTCGCCGGTTTTGCGTTATTGATTAGCGGTGGCCTCGTGTGGCGAAGGTATTGACGATTTCAATAATTATCGTTCGCACTACTGGATTATGCGACCGCGCTCACGCACAATGAGCGCACACTTTGCCCCTATGAGGGCAGGGGTCAGCCACACCTGCAGGAGAAAACAACATGTCATCACTCAGTCCAGAAGCCGCACTGGTTCACGAAGCATTGGTTGCTCGCGGTTTAGAAACCCCGCTGCGCCCACCTGTGCGTGAGCTGGATAACGAAACCCGCAAGCGCGAGATTGCCGAACATATGACGGAAATCATGCAGTTGCTCAATCTCGATTTGAGCGACGATAGCTTGATGGAAACCCCGCATCGCATCGCAAAAATGTATGTCGATGAGATTTTCTCCGGTCTCGATTACGCCAATTTCCCGAAAATCACCGTCATCGAAAATAAGATGAAGGTTGATGAAATGGTCACGGTGCGCAACATTACGTTGACCAGCACCTGCGAACACCACTTCGTGACTATCGACGGGAAAGCGACCGTTTCGTATCTCCCGAAAGATACGGTGATTGGTTTGTCGAAAATTAACCGCATTGTGCAGTTCTTTGCCCAGCGCCCGCAGGTTCAGGAACGCTTAACTCAGCAAATCCTGATTGCTCTGCAAACCCTGCTTGGCACCAACAATGTGGCGGTATCTATTGATGCAGTCCATTATTGTGTGAAAGCGCGTGGAGTGCAGGATGCGACAAGTGCGACCACGACCACGTCGTTGGGTGGATTGTTTAAATCCAGCCAAAACACTCGCCAGGAATTTCTGCGCGCTGTGCGTCATAACTAATCATTAAGTGAGCTGGGTGTATGGAGAGAAATATCACGCTGGATTTTGTCCGTGGCGTCGCTATTCTCGGCATCCTGCTGCTTAATATCGTGGCCTTCGGTTTACCGAAGGCGGCGTATCTCAATCCAGCCTGGTCCGGCTCTGTCACCGACAGCGACGCCTGGACATGGGCGATTCTCGACCTTTTCGCTCAGGTCAAATTCCTCACGTTGTTTGCGCTGCTATTCGGTGCGGGCTTGCAGATGTTGTTACATCGCGGCAAACGCTGGATCCAGTCACGCCTGACGCTACTCGTTCTGCTCGGCTTTATGCACGGCATTTTGCTGTGGGATGGGGATATTCTGCTGGCTTACGGCTTGGTTGGGCTGGTGTGCTGGCGGCTGATCCGCGACGCTCCGGGGATTCGTTCCCTGTTTAATACCGGCGTGATGCTTTATCTCACCGGGGTGGGCGTACTGTTGTTGCTGGGCTTTATTTCCGGCGACGCGCCAAACCGTTCGTGGATACCAGATGCGGCCAACTTGCAATATGAGCAGTGGTGGAAGCTAAACGGTGGCACCGAGGCAATCAGTAATCGCATTGATCTTCTCTCCTCGAATTTAGTGGCGCTAGGCGCACAGTATGGCTGGCAGCTCGCGGGCATGATGCTGATGGGCGCGGCATTAATGCGCAGCGGTTGGTTGCGTGGCGAATTTAGTCTGCATCATTATCGCCGCATAGGTTTGTGGCTGATTGTGATGGGCATGTTAATTAACATTCCGGCGATTTACGCCCAGTGGCATGTGGGCTGGATGTATCGCTGGTGTGCTTTCTTGTTGCAAGCCCCGCGAGAGTTGAGCGCTCCGTTCCAGACCGTAGGTTATGCAGCGCTGGCATTTGGCTACTGGCCACAGCTTTCACGTTTGTGGCTGGTGAATGCCGTGGCGCATGTTGGGCGCATGGCGCTATCAAACTATTTACTGCAAACGGTGATTTGCACCACGCTCTTCTTCCGCATGGGCTGGTTCATGAAGTTTGATCGTTTATCCCTGCTGGCCGTGGTGCCTGCCGTGTGGGTTATTAACATTCTCTTCTCTATGCTCTGGCTGCGTTTCTTCCGCCAGGGGCCTGTTGAATGGCTGTGGCGGCAACTCACCGCACGGGCCGCAGGGGTATCACTGAAACATCCAGCAAGATAATGATATACATCACAAACGTTAACGATATGTATGTAACCGTTTTCATTGATGTGATCATCCTCACGTAGTCATTCACAACTCACTGCCAAAATAGCCACCTTGCCAAATACAGGGTGCATCCATGAGACTTATTCCTCCAGCGTCAGGTCGATACCTATGATCACCATTCGTGACGTTGCCCGAATCGCCGGCGTCTCCGTGGCGACAGTATCCCGCGTACTCAATAACAGCGCATTAGTCAGCGCCGACACGCGTGAAACTGTAATGCAGGCGGTGGCGCAACTGGGATATCGCCCGAATGCCAACGCCCAGGCGTTAGCCACGCAGGTGAGCGACACCATCGGCGTGGTGGTCATGGATGTTTCCGATCCGTTCTTTGGTGCGTTGGTCAAAGCCGTGGATGTTGTGGCGCAGCAGCACAACAAATACGTTCTGATTGGCAATAGCTACCACCAGGAAGAAAAAGAACGTCATGCCATTGAAGTGTTGATTCGTCAGCGCTGTAACGCATTGATTGTTCATGCTAAAGCACTCAGCGATCAAGAGCTGGGTGAATTCCTTGAGCAAATTCCGGGCATGGTTTTGGTCAATCGCATTGTGCCAGGTTATGAGCATCGCTGCGTGGGGCTGGATAACGTCAGCGGTGCCTTAATGGCAACACGAATGCTGTTTAATCAGGGCCATCAGCGCATTGGTTATCTGGCCTCAAGTCACGCAATTGAAGATAACGCCCAACGCCGGGAAGGGTGGATGCGGGGCATGACCGAGCAGGGGATCACCCCGCCGGAAAGCTGGGTTGGCGTCGGTTCGCCGGATATGCAAGGTGGCGAAGCGGCGATGGTGGAGCTGCTTGGGCGCAATTTGCAACTCAGTGCGGTGTTTGCCTACAACGACAGCATGGCCGCAGGTGCGTTAACTGCCTTGAAAGATAACGGGATTGTCGTGCCGCACCATGTATCCATCATTGGCTTTGATGATATTCCTATCGCGCGTTACACCGATCCGCAACTCACAACGGTGCGTTACCCCATTGTTTCAATGGCACGTCTGGCGACTGAACTGGCGTTACAGGGCGCCGCAGGGACGCTCGATAATGGTGCAACACACTGTTTTATGCCGACATTAGTCCGCCGTCATTCAGTGGCTCCTCGCCAAATTGCGGCACCGATCACTCTCTGAATAAAGTCTTTTATGTAACCGGTTTCAATTTGTGAGTAAATTCACAGTTAATTAACATTGCGATGACTATGATGTCAGCGTTTTATAAGCTGAAACTATATGTAACGGTGATTAATCAGTTTACGTATAGGTATTAAGCCAAAACTATCAAAAAAGCAGTTATGGATCGTTACGAAACACGGAAGAGTTTTTTTAACAGAGAAAAATTTTCGGCACTCAGTAACGTTTTCTTAACAATGCTGCCTGCCTGAATACCACTGAACTACCCTGCAAAAAAACCGGAGATACCATGAATAAGAAGGTTTTGACCCTGTCCGCCATTATGTCCTGCATGTTGTTTGGCGCAGCCGCTCATGCAGCTGATACCCGTATTGGTGTGACCATTTATAAATACGACGATAACTTTATGTCGGTCGTGCGCAAGGCAATCGAAAAAGACGCAAAAGCATCTCCAGATGTAGAACTGCTGATGAACGACTCCCAGAACGACCAATCCAAGCAGAACGATCAGATTGACGTGCTGTTGGCAAAAGGCGTGAAAGGTCTGGCAATCAACCTGGTTGACCCTGCTGCTGCTGGCACTGTTATCGAAAAAGCCCGTGGTCAGAACGTACCAATCGTGTTTTACAACAAAGAGCCTTCTCGTAAAGCGCTGGATAGCTACGACAAAGCTTACTACGTAGGTACCGACTCTAAAGAATCCGGTGTGATTCAGGGCGACCTGATTGCTAAACATTGGGCAGCAAACCCAGCGTGGGATCTGAACAAAGATGGTCAGGTTCAATTCGTTCTGCTCAAAGGCGAGCCAGGCCACCCGGATGCTGAAGCTCGTACCACTTACGTTATCAAAGAGCTGAACAACAAAGGTCTGAAAACCCAACAACTGCAGTTAGATACCGCAATGTGGGACACCGCTCAGGCGAAAGATAAGATGGACGCATGGTTGTCTGGCCCGAATGCTAACAAAATCGAAGTGGTTATCGCCAACAACGATGCAATGGCAATGGGTGCTGTAGAAGCGTTGAAAGCACATAACAAATCTTCTATTCCAGTCTTCGGTGTGGATGCCCTGCCAGAAGCGTTGGCAATGGTTAAATCTGGCGCAATGGCCGGTACTGTTCTGAACGATGCGAACAACCAGGCTAAAGCAACCTTCGATCTGGTGAAAAACCTGGCCGCTGGCAAACCAGCAGCAGAAGGCACTAACTGGAAAATCGAAGACAAAATTGTCCGTATTCCTTACGTTGGTGTTGATAAAGACAACCTGGCTCAATTCGTCGGTAAATAAGTATCCCGTTCAGGATATGGCTTTAAGTGTGTCGAATCCGGGCGAATTTTCGCCCGGTATCAGGCCAGATAATCAGCCACACAGGTATAACTATGGTTGACACAAATACAAATCAGTCGTCGGAATATTTGTTGGAAATGACCAACATTAATAAATCATTCCCCGGCGTTAAGGCACTGGATAATGTTAATTTAAAAGTTCGTCCTCATTCCATTCACGCATTAATGGGTGAGAACGGCGCAGGCAAATCAACATTATTAAAATGTCTTTTTGGGATCTACAGCAAAGATTCCGGCAGCATTCTTTTTCAGGGACAAGAAGTTAACTTTTCCAGCACTAAAGAGGCGCTGGAAAATGGTATCTCCATGGTGCATCAGGAATTAAACCTGGTTTTACAACGCACCGTAATGGATAACATGTGGCTGGGGCGTTACCCAACCAAAGGTGTATTTGTCGATCAAGACAAAATGTACCGCGATACCAAACACATCTTCGATGAACTGGATATTGATATTGACCCTAAAGCTCGCGTGGGCACTTTGTCAGTATCGCAAATGCAGATGATCGAAATCGCTAAAGCGTTTTCTTACAATGCCAAAATCGTCATTATGGATGAGCCAACATCCTCACTGACAGAAAAGGAAGTTAATCACCTTTTCAAAATCATTCGTAAGTTAAAAGAGCGCGGCTGCGGCATTGTTTATATATCTCACAAAATGGAAGAGATCTTCCAGTTGTGTGATGAAATCACCATCTTGCGTGACGGACAGTGGATTGCCACCCAACCTTTAGAAGGGTTGGACATGGATAAAATTATCTCCATGATGGTTGGCCGTTCCCTGAACCAACGTTTCCCGACAAAAGAAAACGTGCCGGGTGAAGTGATTTTGGAAGTGCGCAACCTCACTTCTTTGCGCCAGCCTTCGATTCGTGATGTCTCCTTTGATTTGCATAAAGGGGAAATTCTCGGCATTGCCGGTCTGGTCGGTGCAAAACGTACTGATATTGTCGAAACGTTATTTGGTATCCGTGAGAAGTCTGACGGCACCATTATGTTGCACGGCAAAAAAATTAATAACCATTCGGCGAATGAAGCGATTAACCACGGTTTTGCGTTGGTCACAGAAGAGCGTCGTTCAACCGGTATTTATGCGTACCTGGATATCGGCTTTAACTCGCTGATTTCTAATATTCGTAATTATAAAAACAAAGTTGGTTTATTAGATAATTCGCGCATGAAAAGCGATACCCAATGGGTAATCGACTCAATGCGTGTAAAAACACCTGGTCATCGTACTTCTATTGGTTCGCTGTCCGGTGGTAATCAACAGAAAGTTATTATTGGTCGTTGGTTATTAACACAGCCAGAAATTTTAATGCTGGATGAGCCAACCCGTGGGATTGATGTCGGCGCTAAATTTGAAATTTATCAGTTAATCGCTGAGCTTGCCAAGAAAGGGAAAGGAATCATCATTATTTCGTCCGAAATGCCGGAGTTGTTAGGGATTACAGATCGTATTCTGGTCATGAGCAATGGTCTTGTTGCCGGAATTGTAGACACTAAAACAACCACGCAGAACGAAATATTACGTCTTGCGTCTGTGCACCTTTGATAATTTAGGGGCTATTAAAAATGAGTGCGTTAAATAAGAAAAGTTTTCTAACTTATCTGAAAGAAGGCGGCATTTATGTCGTTTTGCTGGTCTTGCTGGCAATTATTATTTTCCAGGATCCCACGTTTTTAAGCTTGATGAACTTAAGTAACATTCTGACCCAATCATCAGTGCGTATTATTATTGCACTGGGTGTGGCGGGGCTGATTGTGACCCAGGGTACTGACCTTTCGGCGGGTCGTCAGGTTGGCCTGGCGGCGGTCGTTGCAGCAACGCTTTTGCAGTCCATGGAAAACGTGAACAAAGTTTTCCCTGAAATGAGCACCATGCCTATTCCGGTGGTTATCCTGATCGTCTGTGCGATTGGCGCCATCATTGGTCTGGTTAACGGTATTATCATCGCTTACCTGAATGTGACGCCGTTTATCACCACATTGGGCACCATGATTATCGTTTATGGTATCAACTCCCTGTATTACGACTTTGTTGGCGCGTCGCCAATTGCCGGGTTCGACAGCGGATTCTCGACCTTTACCCAGGGCTTTATCAAGATGGGTAACTTTAAGCTCTCGTACATCACATTCTATGCGTTGATTGCGATTGGCTTTGTCTGGGTACTGTGGAACAAAACGCGCTTTGGTAAGAACATCTTCGCCATCGGTGGTAATCCTGAAGCGGCTAAAGTTTCTGGTGTAAACGTTGCCCTGAACCTGATCATGATTTACGCGCTGTCTGGTGTGTTCTACGCGTTCGGCGGGATGTTAGAAGCGGGCCGTATCGGTTCTGCAACCAACAACCTCGGCTTTATGTACGAACTGGATGCGATTGCGGCGTGCGTGGTTGGCGGTGTGTCATTCAGCGGCGGTGTGGGAACGGTGGTAGGTGTCGTAACTGGTGTTATCATCTTTACGGTGATCAACTACGGCCTGACGTATATCGGCGTGAACCCTTACTGGCAGTACATTATCAAGGGCGCGATTATTATCTTCGCGGTCGCGCTGGATTCACTGAAATACGCTCGTAAGAAGTAATCTCTACGGTTTACCAAGACCCGCACAGGACGATATGTGCGGGTTTTTTTATGCACTCTATTTCTTCTCTTTCTTCTGCAATTCCAGCAACTGTTCTGGTGTGACTGCCGGATAAGCTTGCGCATCTTCAGGCACTTCATGCATGGCAGGAATAGGGACTAGCGGCCCCAGGAAGCGCGGCTCACGTTTGAAGATATACAAATCTGCCAGCGCACCTAAACGCGCACCAAACTCCCTGATACGCACTGTCATCATATTTTTTGGCGAAGGGACGGCGTAACACTGCGCCTGAATGCCCATATGCAGGGCAATAAAGAGGGCGCGTTCGCAGTGAAAACGCTGAGTGATAATAATAAAATCATTGGTATCAAAGACTTTTCGCGTACGAACGATAGAGTCCAGCGTACGGAAACCAGCGTAATCGAGCACGATATCGGCTGGATCGACACCACCGGCAATCAGGTCTTTACGCATGGTCATGGGTTCGTTGTAGCTTTGCAGCGCATTATCGCCGCTCAACAGCAGGTAGTTTACCTTGCCGCTGTTATAGGCATTTAACGCACCCTGAATTCGGAATTGATAATACTGATTAATCACACCGGTGCGGTAATACTTGGCGGTGCCCAACACCACACCAACCTGGCGATAGGGCAAATCTTGCAGTTCGTCGTAAACGTAAGGTGCAGTTTTCCAGCTTATCCAGCGGTCAAGACAAAGCGCAGCCACCACAGCCAAGCCGATTATCACCAACAGGCTATAAAACAAGCGCTTCAACATGGACTTGCGGCTCAATAAAGGGATGGAATTTTATCCAAGGCTACTTTACCTGGTGGTGAAGAGCAAGATTCGCGGAATTGGTTGGACTAAAAATCGCCAATGCGAGCGCTCTTGCGCCCGCATCGTTCTCATCAATTCAACAGTGCGCGGTCGATATTCATACAGCCCAACGCTTTTAACGTGGCGACTGTCGCGTCCCATTGTGTCAATGGCGCTTCGGCTTTTTCAGCCAGAATCGCACGCTGGATATCATTGTAATCGTAGCCGGAAAGGCTCAACAGATTCAGCGCAGCTTGCAGCGGGGGTAGGGAAGGGTTGAATGCGGCGTTTTCCGCATAACTACCGGTGAAAATTGTCCCATCGCGCATTTCCAGCGCGACACCCGAAGGCGCATTACTGTAAGGCGCATGGCTGCGGTTTGCAGCCGTGATGGCGGCATGGCTGAGTTCATCGCCTTGCAGCGTAAAACCATGATCCATTTCATCCAGCAGCAACGTTTTGATTTCTAAATCACGCGGACCAAATGCGTCTGGCAGATAGTCGCCAAGAGTTGCAGGCTTGCGGCCCGGCAAATTAATGCGCAATGCCACGCCGCTGTTCAGTTCATTCATAAACTGGCGGCAATGGCCACACGGCGTATAGTTGACGGTAATCGCGGCGAGGGCTTTTTCGCCACGCATCCACGCATGGGTAATTGCACTTTGCTCGGCATGAACGGTTTGCTGCATGGTGGAGCCAAGAAACTCCATATTGCCGCCGAAATAGAGATTTCCGCTGACGCCACGCGCTACCGCACCCACATAGAACTGCGACAAATCCGCGCGGGCACAGGCTGCTGCAAGCGGCAGCAAAGCAAATGCCAGCGCGTCATCATCAAACCCTGTCTGGGTTTTCAATGATTCCACTTCAGTAGCGCTAAACATCGCCGGGAAGTGGGCATCAGCAATCAAGGGTTGCAAAGCGGCTTGCAGTGAAGCCGGGAGTTGTGCGAGAGCAGCCTGAAAACGTGAGCGCATGGATCGTAGCCTCATAACAAGTAATTGAACCGTAGTTTACGGTTCTGTATGGGCTTTATATGTGATCTTTCTCTAATTACAAATGCAACTTATGAAATAAAGAATGAAATTGCGCGATCTCTCGCAAGTTTTAACCAAATACAGCCAAAATCACCGGGAATAAGAATGGGGCAACCAGCGACGTAATAATGCCGCAAATCACCAGCGCCAGTGAGCTGAATGCGCCTTCCTGGAAATCCAGTTCAGCACAACGCGCAGTCCCAAGGGCGTGAGAGGCAGCACCCATCGACAGGCCGCGCGACGCTTTGGTTTTAATACCCATTAGATTCAGAATGCTATGGCCAAATACCGCGCCCAGAATCCCCACGAAAATCACGCAGACGGCGCTAATTGCCGGGATGCCGCCTATACTGCCGCCCACAGCCATGGCAATCGGTGTGGTGACAGACTTAGGCAAGATTGACGCGGCGATTTGCGGTGTGGCACCCATTAATAATGCAACCGATGTACCGGTAATCATCGCGACCATGCTGCCAATAAAACAGATAGTGATAATGGATTTCCAGCGTGCACGAATCTGGTGAAGCTGTTCATACAGTGGGAATGCGAGGGCAACTACCGCCGGTTGTAGCAAATCGTTCAGCACTTTACTGCCAGCGAAATAGTGATCATAGGGCGTTCCGGTAAACACCAGAATAGGGATGATAACAATCATCGAAACCAGTAACGGGTTCAGCAGCGGTGACTTATAGCGCATTCCGATTTGGCGGGCGAGAAAGAAGGTCACCAGTGTTAAAGGTAAAGACCACCAGATATGATGCATCATTTTGTTTCACCCTCGCTTTCACCCACGACTTTACGTTCGCCGTGAACCAAATGAGAACTCCAGCTCACGATAACTAATACCACTAAGGTACTGATAAAGCAGGAGACAACCACCGGGCCAAATTGCTGTTTAATCACATCAACATACTGCATGACGCCCACACCAATCGGTACAAAGAGCAACGCCATATAACGAATCAGCAGGTGGCAACTTGGTTTAACCCATTTCGCTGGCAGGATTTGCAGAGAGAGCAAAACAAACAGAATTAACATGCCAATAATGCTGCCGGGAATGGTGATCGGCAACAGCGATGCAATAGCAATGCCCACATATAAGCATATGTAAATTAATACAAATGAACGCAGGTACTGCCAAATTACGGTGAGCGAATTACGCATGGTGATGACCCTTTAAGAAACGCATTCATCATACAATTAAAGCTGAAAATGTGCTACCGATCACATCATGAATTATGAGCATACCAAATATTCCAAATTGGAACGTTCCAGAATGTTTTGGGCAATCTGCCAAATCCCATTTTGCAGGCATAAAAAAAGCGACCCGTAGGTCGCTTAGTTATGCTCGAAAGGTTCGATTAGTTCAAACGTACCGGCATACCGGAACGGTTCAGAATCGCCTGATCCAGCACGGTGCTGTCAACGTCTGGCTGAGCGGTAATGGCAGTCACGTTGCTTTTCAGCGCGATTGGCACGATCTCAGTTGAGTTGAACTGCTCTTCAGTCGTGGACAGTGGGTTATGCACTTCTACATAGCGCGTACCATCTGGCTCAACGGTGGCTTTCACCGGTTCGTTGATGAACTGAACGCGCGTACCGACTGGCACTTTCTCGAACAGGAATTTGATGTCTTCGTTACGCAGACGCACACAACCGTGGCTCACACGCAGGCCGATACCAAAGTTGGCGTTGGTGCCGTGAATCGCATACAGACGGCCAATGTACAGCGCGTACAGACCCATTGGGTTATCCGGACCGGCTGGAACAACGGCTGGCAGCGGCGTACCGGCAGCAATATATTCTGCGTGCATTTTTGCCGTTGGTGTCCAGGTCGGGCCTGCTTTCTTACGTTCTACCTTAGTGGTCCAGTTCAGCGGAGTATCTTTACCCAACTGGCCGATACCGATTGGCAACACGATAACGGTGTTGGTGCCAGCCGGGTAGTAGTAAAGGCGCATTTCAGCACTGTTAATCACGATACCTTCATGAACGGTATCCGGCAGAATTAACTGCTGAGGAATGTTCAGGATGGTGCCAGGCTTTGGCAGATACGGGTCTACACCTGGGTTAGCTTCCAGCATGTTGGAAAGGCCCATCTGGTAACGCGCCGCATATTCTTCCAGCGGTGCAGTGCTACCTTCAGGGATAGTAACAACCTGGTTTTGACCAATCAGACGACTGCCATCGGTTGGCAGAGGATAAGTCACGGCAGAAGCTGTTTTGCTAAAAGCCACGACAGCCACAAATGCCAGTAAAATTGTGCGTAGTTTCATATTCATTTTATGCGAAGTATTTATGGCCATGCAGGCTAGTTAGTGAAGAGACGGAGCGATTTAAGCGCGCATTATATGTGCATTCTGTCAGACAGGGAAATCAGATGTGGATTAAATCACACTTTTTTGCATATTGATTATTTAATCACCAGCGCACAAGCAGAGCGATCTACACGTTGAGTTATGGCATAATGTGCCCGATCTCACATATTACAATTTTATCAGGACATCTCTGTGCTAGTTTCCAGTAACGTCACAATGCAGTTCGGCAGTAAGCCGTTGTTTGAAAATATTTCTGTCAAATTTGGCGGCGGCAACCGTTACGGCTTGATCGGCGCCAACGGTAGCGGCAAGTCTACCTTTATGAAGATCCTCGGTGGCGATTTAGAGCCAACGCTGGGTAACGTTTCACTCGATCCTAACGAGCGCATCGGTAAATTGCGTCAGGATCAGTTCGCCTTTGAAAAGTTCACCGTTCTCGATACGGTCATCATGGGCCATGCCGAACTGTGGGCTGTAAAAGAAGAGCGCGACCGCATTTATGCGCTGCCAGAGATGAGCGAAGAAGACGGCTATAAAGTTGCCGATCTGGAAGTTCTCTACGGCGAAATGGACGGTTACACCGCCGAAGCGCGTGCCGGTGAATTACTGCTTGGCGTAGGGATCCCTGTTGAACAGCATTACGGCCCGATGAGCGAAGTCGCTCCAGGCTGGAAACTGCGTGTGCTTCTGGCGCAGGCGCTGTTCTCAAACCCGGATATCCTGCTGCTCGATGAACCGACGAACAACCTCGACATCGACACCATTCGTTGGCTGGAAACGGTGCTCAACGAACGTAACAGCACCATGGTCATCATTTCGCACGACCGTCACTTCCTGAACATGGTTTGTACGCACATGGCTGATCTGGACTACGGCGAACTGCGCGTTTATCCAGGCAACTACGACGAATACATGACGGCGGCAACACAAGTTCGTGAACGTCTGCTGTCTGATAACGCGAAGAAAAAAGCGCAGATTGCTGACCTGCAATCCTTCGTTAGCCGCTTTAGTGCCAACGCCTCGAAATCTCGCCAGGCGACCTCTCGTGCGCGTCAGATTGATAAAATCAAACTCGACGAAGTTAAAGCCTCCAGCCGTCAGAACCCGTTCATTCGCTTCGAGCAGGACAAGAAACTGTTCCGTAATGCGCTTGAAGTGGAATCACTGGCAAAAGGTTTTGACAACGGCCCGCTGTTCAAAGGCGTTAACATGCTGCTGGAAGTGGGTGAGAAACTCGCCATTCTGGGTACCAACGGCGTGGGTAAAACCACTCTGCTTAAAACGCTGGTTGCCGAACTGGCTCCAGACGCAGGTACAGTTAAATGGTCTGAGAATGTGCAAATCGGCTATTACGCACAGGATCACGAATACGAGTTTGAAAATGACCTGACCGTGTTCGACTGGATGAGCCAGTGGATGCAAGAAGGTGACGACGAGCAAGCGGTGCGCAGCATTCTGGGCCGTCTGTTGTTCAGCCAGGACGATATCAAAAAGCCTGCGAAGGTGCTGTCCGGTGGTGAGAAAGGCCGTATGTTGTTTGGTAAATTGATGATGGAACGTCCGAACGTTCTGGTCATGGACGAACCAACCAACCACCTGGATATGGAATCCATTGAATCGCTGAACATGGCGCTGGAAATGTACCCGGGCACGCTGATCTTTGTCTCTCACGACCGTGAATTTGTGAGCTCGCTGGCCACCCGTGTGATTGAAATTACGCCAGAGCGCGTGGTTGACTTTACCGGCGGCTATGAAGATTACCTGCGCAGTAAAGGTATTGATAACTAAGTTTTAGCTTAGAACGCCCTCACCCTAGCCCTCTCCTCCAGGAGAGGGAACTGACGGTTTTCACCCTCTCCATGAGGGAGAGGGCCGGGGTGAGGGTTACAACTTAAATCTTCCAGAAATCCTGTACTTTCCCGTCTACAACCAAACGGCGTTTTTCACCCGCCGGTAGCGTTAACGTCATCTCTTTCCAGGCCGGCTGATAATCACCTTTACGAGTGAAGTTCACATGAATTTCATCTGCGGTGCAGTGAATTTCCCAGTTCAGCCACAGCGCGTTGCCTTGCTGATACCCCCACGTCTCGCCGTCATCTTCAAACAGGCTGCCGTGAGAAACGCCAGTGCCTTGTAGCGGATACACTTTCAGTTCGCGCATCGTGTCAGCTTTGGCATCCACGTGAGTAATACGTGCCGAATGAGGCAGGGCAGCACCCGCGCGCACCAGCAACGGCAAGCGTTCCAGAGGTGCATCAACCACAATATTTTGACCGCCGCTATACCACTGGCCCGTGTAGTAGTCGTACCAACCTGCACCGTTTTCCGGCAGCCAGACTTCACGCTCGCGCTGGCCTTCTTCCACCACGCTTGCCACTAATAGATCGCGGCCAAGCATGAAATCGTCACACTCTTCGAAGGTTTTGGCGTCGTGCTCGTGGTCAAGGAACGTTGAACGCAGCATCGGTTCGTCGTCGGCATGCGCCTGCCACAGCAGGGTGTAGAAGTACGGCAGCAGACGATAACGCGTTTCGATAGCGCTGCGAATGGCTGGCGTCACTGACGAATACATCCACGGTTCGTTGACGGTTTGGTCGTCATTCCACGAGTGAATAGTGAAACGCGGGTGCATCACACCATTTTGTACCCAGCGTACAAACAGCTCCGCATCAGGTTTGTCGCCAGAAAAGCCGCCGACATCGTGCCCAACGTTATACAAACCAGAAAGGCTCATGCCCACACCCATGCGGGTGTTGTAACGCAGCGTATTCCAGTTGGTGCGGTTATCACCGCTCCAGGTTTGCACGTAACGTTGCATCCCGGCGCAGCCGGAACGGGAAATCAGATATGGGCGTTTTTCCGGCGCAAAAGCCTGCTGCGCTTCGAGCGAGGCACGCATCATCAGCAGTGGCATCACCGGGCGGATATTTTTGATGGCAATTTCTTCGCCAAAGCCGTAACAGCGGGCTTCGCCGTCCCACACTTCGTATTCGTTATTATCATTCCAGGTGGAGTCGATACCCATTTCCAGCAGTTGCGTGGTGACGCCGTTTTGCCACCATTTCACCGTTGCCGGATTAGTGAAATCAAGATGCGAACCTTCGTCGTCCCAGAAGATCGAACGCTCCGGGCTATCTTGCTCCGAATCCTTAATAAACAGACCTTGTTCAACCACTTCCTGGTAACGCGGATGATCCTGCAACAGACATGGTTTGATGTTAGCTGCCAGTTTGATCCCTGCGGTATGGAACGCCTGGGACATCACTTTCGGCTGCGGCACCTTGTCGTAGTTCCAGTTAAAGACATAGCGCTTGTTATTGATTGAGGTATAGCCCGATGACAACTGGAATGAATCGCAAGGAATTGCGTGCTCTTCACACAGTTTGATAAAGCTCATCAGCTGGTTTTGCGCGTCTGGTGCATCGGTGTAATGCATGGTTGAGCCGCTGTAGCCGAGGCTCCATTTCGGGCCAAACAGCGTTTTACCGGTCAGGCGCACAAACGCTTTGGTGACATCTAAAACCTGCGGGCCGAGAAACAGGTAATAATCGACATCGCCCGATTCTGCCTGCCAGCGGCGGTACGGCAGGTGGTAGTTGTCAATTTCGTTGCCCAAATCCAGCCAGCAGCTGCTCAGGTTGTCGTAAAACATCCCGAAGCTGACATCCGGGCGGCGCGTGATGGTAAACGGAATATGTTTGTAGAGCGGGTCAGTGGACTCTGCGTTATAGCCCATCGCATCCAGGTTACGCATTTCGTAGCGTTTCCCGGTGCGCTGCAACGGACCGGCTTTCTCGCCCAGACCGTAATAACGTTCTTCTTTAAAGCGACGCTGATAGTGCGCCACACCGTCGCCGTGGGCGTTCAGCAGATATGCGCTGGTCGGGCGGTCGCTGGCGAGCATTTGCCACTCGCCGTTCTCGTTCTTATATTCCCACTCCAGCCATAAAGGCTGGTGGACGGTCACCCGCAATTTATCGGTGCTGATACACAATGTTTCACCGCGCTCTTCCACCGTGAAACCGGGTAACGCAAACCCTTGCAGGCTTTCACGGTCACGGCCTTCCCACGGCACATCATTCTCTGGCGCGATGCTCCAGGTGCGGTTCAATGCCAGCTTGTTTTCGCGTTTAATCAGCACGCGGAACATGCCTTGCTCCAGCACAAACAGGTTCAGGCGATGTTTGCCGTCCACGCTTAACTCAACGTGATTGGCGTCAGACTTCAGCAGTGTCCAGTTCTTCAAAGTTTTCATCGTTCACAATCCATTTCATGCACACTTGGTGCGGCGTTCAGCAATAAAAGAAACCAGGAATACAGCGCCAATCAGGTCAAAGAAACCCATGGCGATAAATAGAGGGTTGTAGCCAATCTTGTCAGCGGTAACGCCAATCAGCAGCGAGAACAGGAAGCTGGCAATCCAGGCGGCAGAACCACGCATACCGTTTACCGTCGCCATCTGGCCTTTATCAAAGGAGTCAACAACCAGCGCACTCAACATGCAGGAGATAATCTGGTGCCCGAAGCCGCCGACGGAAATCAACGCGATGGTGACGTACGGGTCTTTGGTGAGGGCAACCAGCGCCAGCGAAATCATCAGGAACGCGCCGGTCACCGAACTTGCCACAATGGAATTAGTGCGTGAGCAACCAAACCAGCGGGTATAGATTTTCGTCAGATAGCCGCTTGCGATACTGCCGAGGTCTGCGGCAAGGAACGGCAGCCAGGCAAACATCGCTATCTGTTTGAGATCCATTCCACGTTCGGAAGCAAGGTAGAGCGGAACCCAGAAGCTCAGCACGGCCCAGGCCGGTTCAGCCATAAATGCTGGGATGGCGATACCGTAAAAACGTTTGTTTTTGCCGACGGTTTTCAGTGCGGTCAGGAACGGCATTTTCACCGCGTCAGGTTCGTTATCCTGCTTGATGAATTCCAGTTCTTCTTTGCTCAGATTCGGGTGCTGCTCCGGGTTGTGATAGAACAGCCACCACAAAATGACCCATAACATTGCCAGCACGCCGGTAAACATAAACGCGCCCTGCCAGCCGAAAGAGGCATGAGCAAAATAGATGATTGGCGGTGCCAGCATTGCCCCAATTGAGAAGCCAACGCCTGCCCAGCCTGCGGCAATTGGGCGTTCTTTTTTCGGGAACCATTCGCCAATCGTTTTGGCGTTAGCGGGAGTTGCGGCGGCTTCAGCTCCACCCATAAAGAAGCGCAAAATGGCCAGTTGCAACCAACTTCCGGCACCCGCGTGCATCATACAAACGACGGCCCAAATCCCTGCACAAACTAAGAAGCCGAGTTTGAGGCCGATAACATCAATCAACCAGCCGCAGATTGGCTGGAATACGGTATAAGCCAGTTGGAACGCACCGACGATATAAGAATATTGCTGAGTGGTAATCCCAAGAGAAGATTTCAGCTCAGGTGCCAAAATGCCCAATGAGTTGCGGGTAATGTAGTTAACGGTAACGCCTAACAGGAACAGCACCAGAACCCACCAGCGCAGGTTTTTAATAGTGCGTTTGGCCTTAACGGCGGTAACCCCTGGATTTATGCCATGACTCATGTCGTTCTCCACGTAGAAGCAGTGTCTATCGGAATGTTTGCCACAATTTGAAATTGTGAAAATTGTATCTATTTGATTAATAATTATTTTATGTGCTTCTTGCCGCAAGCAGGCAGGCTCAGTTGCGGCAGTAGAGAGAGCGTAAAACAGTTAGAAAATGTCCAATAGCGGCTTTTGTGCAAATATTTTCATATGAAAGCGGAATACGTGCGTTTGCTAACGAAAATACCTGTGACAAAGCCATACACTTCAGCATGAAAATTTTTTCATTGCCGAAATGGGCGCAGATCACAAAATGAGTAAAAAGCTAAAAATCACCGAAATCGCCGCTGAAACCGGGCTTTCAATTAGCACCGTTTCGCGTGTGCTGGCGGGCAAGTCCAACACCAGCGAACAGGCTCGGCAACGGGTTTTGAACTGTGCCGGTCAAAAAGGCGTGCTTGCGGGGATGGCAGCGGGGCGCATGCTACTTAATAGTTTGGTCGTTTTCGCGCCTCAGCGTGCTTTTGATGAACGGTCTGACGTCTTTTATTATCGTGTCACGCAAGGGTTAAGTCAGGCGCTTTCCCCACATGAAGTGCGGCTGCGTTACTGTGCGCTGGAAGAAAACGACAGCGATGCCAACCTGTTTCTGAGCAAAATGAACGAGGTGGAAACAGAAGCGGCGATCTTGCTCGGCATTGACGATCCGCATATTCACGATCTGGCGGTGGATATCGGCAAGCCTTGCGTGTTGATCAACTGTCGCGATCGCAAAATGCGTCTACCCGGCGTTGCGCCGGATCACCAGTTGATTGGCGATTTTGCGGCAAGTTACTTGTTCGAACAGGGGCACAAATCGGTGGTCACATTACTGTGCCTGCGCCGCTACACCATGGAGTTGCGTCTGGCGGGGGTTCGCGACGCATGGGATGCCAACAATCTGCATTTTGACGACGCACGCCATCTGATTACCGCCCAGAGTTTTAGCGCCAAAGAGAGTGAAAAACTGATTAGCGAATTTCTGGAAAAAACACCGCGGCATCAGCTCCCGACGGCATTTTTAGTTGGCGGTGATTTTATGGCGGCAGGGGCGGTCAGTGCGCTGCAAAATGCCGGATTACGCGTGCCGCATGACATTTCGGTCATGAGCATCGACGGCTTTAATCTGGCAGCGATTCACGATGTGCCGCTGACCTCGGTGCATGTTCCGCGCGATCAGTTAGGTGAGGAAGCGGTGCATATTCTTCAGCAGCGTTTAATCCGCCCGGATGCGCCGATTGGGAATTTACTGCTTAACGGAACGTTGGCGGTGCGGGATTCGGTGCGCCGTATTCGTCCGAACAAGAGTCATACGGCGGTCAGCAGCGTGGGGCTTTATGATGAATGAGAGCCACACACTTCGCATTGCGGGTTACGCGGCAATTTCATTTCGCGGAACTGGCAGGTCATCGCATCGTACATCACGATTTTTCCGCTTGCGGGTGTGCCGTAATGCGCCAGCAGTTTGATGGCTTCCATCGCCTGCAATGAGCCGATGACGCCGACCAGCGGAGCCATCACACCTGCTTCAACACAAGTCAGTGCGTTGTCGCCAAACAAACGGCTCAGGCAGCGGTAGCACGGCTCGCCATCCTGATAAGTAAAGACGCTGATTTGCCCTTCCATTCGAATTGCCGCGCCCGAAACTAAGGGCTTTTTAAGCGTAAAACAGCACTGATTTAGCTGATTACGAATGGCTACGTTGTCAGTGCAATCCATCACCAGGTCATGCTCCGCAATCAATTCCAGCAACTGCGTTTCGTCTAACAGCGCGTTGACCGTTTCAATCTGAATATGTGGATTAATTGCTGCCAGCACATCGCGGGCAGAATCGACTTTGGGCTGCCCGATCGTGGCATCGCGATGCAGCGTCTGGCGCTGCAAATTGGACAGTGCCACGGTGTCAAAATCCAGCAATGTCAGTTGGCCGACGCCTGTCGCTGCCAGATACGGCGCGCTGGCACAACCGAGGCCGCCAAGCCCGACAACCAATACTCGCGCGGCTTTCAACGCTTCCTGGCCGTCAAAATCAAAGCCGCGCAGAATAATCTGGCGGTTGTAGCGCAGCATCTCCTGATCGCTCAGTTCAGCGCCCATCGTTAGCCTCCAAACAGATGATTGAACGGCTCAATCTCAACCCAATCGCCCGCTTCAACATGGCCGCGCTCACGTTCTAGCACGATAAAACAGTTGGCCTGGCTAAAGGAGCTAAAAATATGCGAACCCTGGTGGCCGGTACTCAATACTTCTAGTTGCCCGTCTTCGCCCCTGCGCATGATGCCGCGCTGGAAATCGAGGCGGCCCGGCGATTTTTTCAAACGCCCGACGGTACGCGCGCGCTGGCGCGGCGGCAGGGCATTGCTTTGCTCGCCGCTGAGTCTGGCAAGCAGCGGCTGAACCAGCTGATAAAACGTCAGTGCCGCGGAAACCGGGTTGCCCGGCAGGCCGCAGAACCAGCTATTTGTCAGACGACCGAAAGCAAAAGGTTTGCCCGGCTTAATCGCCAGTTTCCAGAAACCGACCTCACCCAACTCTTCGAGCAATTGTTTGGTGTAATCCGCTTCACCCACAGAAACGCCGCCGCTGCTGATGACCACATCGGCCTGGCTGTCGGCTTCAATAAATGCGGTGCGCAGCGCTTCAGGATCATCACGGATGATGCCTAAATCAATAACTTCACAGCCCAGTTGTTCGAGCATGATATGCACCGCAAGGCGGTTGGTATCGTAGATTTGACCGTCGCCAAGGGGTGTTCCTGGCAGTTGCAACTCATCACCCGTTGAGAATACCGCCGCACGCACTTTACGCAGCACGGCGACCTCTGGAATACCTAACGAGGCAATCAGCGGTAATTCCGCCGCCGTCAGTTTTTTACCCGCAGGTAACACGCTGCCGCCCTGGCGAATATCTTCCCCACGCAGGCGAACGTTTTGCCCGTTTTTAACTTCTTCATTAAAGCGCACGCCGCTTTCGGTCACGGTCGCTTCTTCTTGCATCACGACGGCATCCGTTCCCCGCGGAACTGGTGCGCCAGTCATAATGCGAATGCAGGTTCCCGCAGGCCACTCGCCGTCAAACGGCTGCCCGGCAAAGGCTTTTCCCGCCACGGGCAGAGCTGTTCCTGACGCCAAATCTTGCAGGCGTACCGCGTACCCGTCCATGGCTGAGTTATCAAAGCCAGGCACATCAATGGGAGACGTGACAGGGTGCGAGGTAATGCGTCCACAAGCCTTCAGCAAAGGGATGGACTCAGATTCGGTGACAGGAACAATACGCGAGAGCATCTGTTCCATTGCGGTTTCAAGGGGGATAAGCCCGGCGGTAAATTCCATGAAAGCTCCTGCTACGCGGGGAAAAATATGTCGGACATTATGGCAGAGAAACGGTGCTGGCTGAATGTCCCATTATGGGTAATCCGGTATACCGTTTTCCTTTACATCACATTTACATCTTTCTATATTCAAAAATCGTATTAGTTAACAGTCACTATTCTGATATTTATAGCTTTCGTAGTTTTTGTAGGTCGGATAAGCGAAGCGCCATCTGACAACACAACGGACTCCGACAATACAACGCACTCTGACAAGGCAATGTCGAAATGAGCAAAGCAGTAATCGCGATCCACGGTGGCGCGGGAGCCATCACTCGTGCACAACTTAGCCCCGAAAAAGAGCTGCTGTATATTAAGGCGCTCTCGGAAATCGTTGAGGCAGGCCAGGCGTTGCTCGAGGCGGGCGGTACTGCGCTGGATGCCGTGACCGAAGCGGTTCATATGCTCGAAGAATGCCCGCTGTTTAACGCCGGAATTGGCGCGGTTTTTACCCACGACGGCACGCATGAACTGGATGCCTGCATCATGGACGGCAACACGCTAGAAGCGGGTGCGGTGGCGGGTGTCAGTCATATTCGTAACCCTATTCTTGCCGCGCGCCAGGTTCTGGAACACAGCCCGCATGTTTTGCTGATTGGCAAAGGCGCTGAAAACTTCGCCGAGCAGCATGGCCTTGAGCCCGTTTCGCCCGATCTCTTTTTCACCCAACAGCGTTGGGATCAATTGCAAAGCGCTCGTGCAAACCAACAAACAGTGTTGGATCACGACGGCGGCGACCCTATCGATCCGGGCACCAAATTTGGCACCGTCGGCGCTGTCGCTCTCGATAAATACGGCAACCTGGCTGCCGCGACCTCCACCGGCGGCATGACCAACAAATTACCGGGTCGTGTAGGCGATTCACCGATAATCGGCGCGGGTTGCTACGCCAATAACGCCAACGTTGCAGTATCTTGCACCGGCACGGGTGAAGTGTTTATGAAAACCCTCGCGGCTTACGACATCGCAGCCCTGATGGAATATGGCGGGCTAAGTCTGCATCAGGCGACCGAGCGCGTCGTCATGGAAAAACTTCCGGCGCTGCAAGGTAGCGGGGGAGTGATTGCCATTGATAGCGAAGGCAATGTGGCATTGCCATTTAATAGCGAAGGGATGTACCGCGGCTACGGTTTTGTCGGTGATGCCCCGAGCGTTGGAATCTATCAAAGCCAGGAGGGCTGATGCCCAGAAGTCATGAACTTCCCGAGGACGAAGTGCTGTCTGTAAGCCGACTCAACGTGAGTTTTCGCCAGGAAAATGCCGACATTCAGGCGGTGTCAGACCTGTCGTTTACGCTAAAACGGGGTGAAACGCTGGCCATTGTCGGGGAGTCTGGCTCGGGAAAATCAGTGACGGCGCTGGCGTTAATGCGCCTGCTGGAAAAATCCGCAAGCCGCGTTGAAAGCGATAACATCCTACTGCGCCGTCGCAACGGCGAGGTGATCGCGCCTGCCGAATTAAGTTCATCGCAAATGCGCCATGTGCGCGGTGCCGATATCGCAATGATTTTCCAGGAGCCGATGACCTCGCTCAATCCGGTGTTTCCGGTAGGAGAACAAATTGCGGAATCTATCCGTCTGCATCAGGGGTTGGATAAACACGCGGCGATGGAAGAGGCCAGGCGCATGCTCGAACGGGTGCGCATTCCGGAAGCGAAAGCGATTCTTGGCCGTTATCCGCACCAGCTTTCAGGCGGGATGCGCCAGAGGGTGATGATTGCCATGGCGCTCTCGTGCCGTCCTGCGGTGCTGATTGCCGACGAACCGACTACCGCCCTGGATGTGACCATTCAGGCGCAAATCCTCCAGCTCATTCGCGTTCTACAAGATGAAATGCAAATGGGCGTGATATTCATCACTCACGATATGGGCGTGGTAGCGGATATCGCCGACCGCGTGCTGGTGATGTATCGCGGCCAGGCGGTGGAAACCGGCACCGTAGAGCAAATTTTTAGCGCACCGGTTCATCCTTATACCAAAACGTTGCTGGCAGCGGTTCCGCGCCTTGGCGCGATGAATGGCCGTGATTTGCCACGTAAATTTCCGCTGGTTGATCCGCAACACCCCGATAAACCCGAAGCAGAAACCGAACAAAACACCATTGCCCCCGGTTCCGTTCCCATTTTGCAAGTCAGCGATTTAGTGACGCGCTTTGATATTCGCAGCGGCATTTTTAACCGTGCCACCAGCCGGGTGCATGCGGTCGAAAAAGTGAGTTTTGATTTGTGGCCCGGCGAAACGCTGGGGCTGGTGGGGGAGTCGGGGAGCGGCAAATCCACCACCGGGCGTGCGCTGTTGCGGCTGGTGGAAACCCAGGGCGGCAGCATTCACTTCAACGGCCAGCGCATCGACACGCTTTCCAATGCCGACATGCAGCATGTGCGCAAAGACATTCAGTTTATCTTCCAGGATCCGTACGCCTCTCTCGACCCGCGCCTGACGGTGGGGTATTCCATCATGGAACCGCTGCTGGTTCATAACGTGATGCCCAAAGAGCAGGCGCAAGAACGCGTGGCCTGGTTACTGGAGCGCGTCGGGTTGCAGGCGGAGCATGCGTGGCGTTATCCGCACGAGTTTTCTGGCGGGCAGCGCCAGCGCATTTGCATCGCCCGGGCATTGGCGCTCAATCCAAAAGTGGTGATTGCCGATGAGTCTGTCTCGGCGCTCGATGTATCGATTCGGGCGCAAATCATCAACCTGATGATGGATCTCCAGCGCGAGTTCGGCATCGCTTTTCTGTTTATTTCTCACGATATGGCGGTGGTGGAACGTATTTGCCATCGCGTGGCGGTGATGTATTTAGGGCAAATTGTTGAAATTGGCCCGCGACGCGCCGTGTTTGAAAACCCGCAGCATCCGTATACCCGAAAATTAATGGCCGCCGTTCCGGTGGCTGACCCTACGCACCGCCGTCCCAAACCCGTTTTGCTTTCCGATGATATCCCCAGTTCCACGCATAAGCTGGGGAGCGAACCGCATGTTGCAACGCTTGTGAATGTTGGGCCAGGGCATTTTGTCGCTCGCCCATAATAAAAAATTGAGTCCGGCAAGGATAATCAGGAGAACACAATGACCATGTTTGAGAATAAAAAGTGGCTGTTGGCCGCAGGGCTGGCGACCAGTGTGATTGCCGCACCGGCATTCGCGGCGAAAGATGTCGTTGTTGCTGTTGCGTCCAACTTCACCACGCTCGACCCGTATGATGCTAACGATACGCTGTCGCAGGCAGTAGCGAAGTCGTTTTATCAGGGGCTATTTGGCCTTGATAAAGAGATGAAACTGCAAAACGTGTTGGCCGAAAGTTACACCGTTTCTGACGACGGACTGGTTTACACCATCAAATTACACCCTGGCGTTAAATTCCAGGATGGGACTGATTTCAACGCCGAAGCGGTGAAGATTAACCTCGATCGCGCCAGCAATCCTGAAAACCATCTCAAACGCTACAACCTGTATAAAGCCATTGCCAAAACCGAAGCGGTTGACGCCAGCACGGTAAAAATCACCCTTAAACAGCCGTTCTCGGCGTTTATTAATATTCTCGCCCACCCGGCAACGGCGATGATTTCCCCGACCGCGCTGAAAAAATACGGCAAAGAGATTGGTTTCCATCCGGTCGGCACTGGCCCGTATCAGCTTGATACCTGGAACCAGACTGATTTTGTGAAGGTGAAGAAATTCGACGGTTACTGGAAACAGGGGCTGCCTAAGCTCGACACCATCACCTGGCGTCCGGTGGTTGATAACAACACCCGAGCGGCCATGCTCCAGACCGGCGAAGCGCAGTTTGCCTTCCCCATCCCTTACGAGCAGGCTGGCGTGCTGGAGAAAAACGACAAGCTGGAGCTGGTGGCTTCGCCTTCCATCATGCAGCGTTATCTCAGCATGAACGTGACGCAAAAGCCGTTTGATAACCCGAAAGTGCGTGAAGCCATTAACTATGCGATTAACCGCCAGGCGCTGGTGAAAGTGGCGTTTGCCGGTTATGCGACCCCAGCCGAAGGCGTAGTACCGCCGTCTATCGACTTCGCACAAATTTACAAAGCGTGGCCGTATGACCCGGCAAAAGCGCGCGAACTGTTGAAAGAAGCGGGCTATCCGAACGGCTTCGAAACCACGCTGTGGTCATCCCACAACCACAGCACCGCGCAGAAAGTGTTGCAGTTCACTCAGCAGCAACTGGCTCAGGTCGGCATTAAAGTGAAAGTCACAGCGATGGATGCCGGGCAGCGTGCCGCGGAAGTGGAAGCTAAAGGCCAGAAAGAGAGCGGCGTGAGAATGTTCTACACCGGTTGGTCGGCCTCGACAGGTGAAGCGGACTGGGCGCTGTCGCCGTTGTTTGCCTCATCTAACTGGCCGCCAACGCTGTTTAATACCGCGTTCTACAGCAATCCGCAGGTGGATAAAGACCTGAGCGAGGCGCTGAAAACCACCAATCGTGACGAGAAAGCGAAGCTGTATAAAGACGCGCAGGACACCATCTGGAAAGAGAATCCATGGGTGCCGCTGGTGGTCGAAAAACTGGTTTCCGCACACAGCAAAACCCTCACCGGTTTTTATGTGATGCCAGATACCGGGTTTAGTTTTGATGATGCGGATTTGAAAGAGTGATGATTTTTGATGTGCGTTTACGCCCTCACCCTAACCCTCTCCCCCAGGAGAGGGAACAATCCGGTTTTCCCCCTCTCCCAGGGGAGAGGGCCGGGGTGAGGGCGATAAAACAATGAGACAGGCCAATGTTTAACTATTTCCTCAAACGCCTGCTGGGCCTGATCCCCACACTGCTTATCGTGGCGGTGCTGGTGTTTCTGTTCGTCCATCTGCTCCCCGGCGACCCGGCGCGTTTAATCGCCGGGCCGGAAGCGGATGCCACCGTGATTGAAATGGTGCGCAAACAGTTGGGGCTGGATTTACCGCTGTGGCAGCAATTTTTGCACTACATCGGCAACATTGTGCAGGGGGATTTCGGCACCTCGATGGTTTCGCGCCGTCCGGTTTCCGAAGAGATAGCCAGCCGCTTTATGCCCACTTTCTGGCTCACTATCACCAGCATGATTTGGGCGGTTATTTTTGGTCTATTCACCGGCATTATTGCTGCCGTGTGGCGTAACCGCTGGCCGGACAGACTCAGCATGACGATCGCGGTTTCCGGTATTTCATTTCCCGCGTTTGCACTCGGCATGTTGCTGATGCAGGTTTTTTCCGTCGAACTGGGCTGGCTGCCGACGGTCGGTGCCGATAGCTGGCAGCACTACATTTTGCCGTCTGTCACGCTGGGGGCGGCGGTCGCTGCGGTGATGGCGCGTTTTACGCGTGCTTCGTTCGTGGATGTGCTGCAAGAAGATTACATGCGCACCGCACGCGCCAAAGGGGTGAGCGAAACGCTGATTGTGATTAAACACGGTCTGCGCAACGCGATGATTCCGGTCGTCACCATGATGGGATTGCAGTTCGGTTTCCTGCTCGGCGGTTCGATTGTTGTCGAAAAAGTCTTTAACTGGCCAGGGCTTGGGCGCTTGCTGGTGGATTCAGTCGAAATGCGTGACTACCCGGTGATTCAGGCGGAAGTGTTGCTGTTTTCGCTGGAATTTATTGTTATCAACTTAGTGGTGGATTTGCTGTACGCCGCCATTAACCCGGCCATCAGGTACAAGTAAGGATGCGACTCTTTAACTGGCGACGCCAGGCGGTACTGAACGCGATGCCGATTGTTCGGCCAAACCAGGTGCGCACGCCGTGGCACGAATTTCTGCGCCGCTTACGCAAACAGCCGGTGGCGATGCTTGCCGGGTTGTTCGTGCTGTTTCTGATTGTGGTGGCGCTGGTTGCCCCGTGGATTTCGCCGTTCGATGCGGAAAACTATTTCGATTATGACCGGCTAAACGATGGCCCGTCGATGCTGCACTGGTTTGGCGTGGATTCTCTCGGGCGCGATATTTTCAGTCGGGTTTTGGTCGGGGCGCAAATCTCGCTGGCGGCGGGGGTATTTTCGGTCTTAATCGGGGCGCTGATTGGCACGTTCTTCGGGTTGCTGGCGGGATATTACGAAGGCTGGTGGGACCGGGTGATTATGCGCATTTGCGACGTGCTGTTCGCCTTCCCTGGGATTTTGCTGGCAATAGCCGTGGTTGCGGTAATGGGCAGCGGCATGTCGAACGTGATTATCGCGGTGGCCATTTTCAGCATTCCGGCCTTTGCCCGCCTGGTGCGCGGCAATACGCTGGTACTGAAACACCAAACCTTTATCGAATCGGCACGGAGCATTGGCGCATCTGATGCGACGATTATTTTCCGCCATATTCTGCCGGGTACGGTTTCGTCGATTGTGGTCTATTTCACCATGCGTATCGGGACGTCGATTATTTCGGCGGCGAGTTTGTCGTTTTTGGGTTTAGGTGCTCAGCCCCCCACGCCGGAATGGGGCGCAATGCTCAACGAAGCGCGGGCCGATATGGTGATAGCACCTCACGTCGCGCTCTTTCCGAGCCTGGCGATCTTCTTGACGGTGCTGGCGTTTAATTTGCTGGGGGATGGGTTGCGGGATGCGTTGGACCCGAAGATAAAAGGGTAATTTCAAAGAAAAAAGGCGGATGACGCTTACGCTTATCCGCCCTACAACTCTATTTCGTAGGTCGGATAAGCGTAAGCGTCATCCGACATTCAGAACTTAAACCACTGAACCCCACAAGTCATATTCGTCCGCGTTTTCAACTTTCACGCGCACCACATCACCTGGTTTCAGTTTGGTTTCGCCGTTCAGGTAAACCGCGCCGTCGATTTCTGGAGCGTCAGCCATGCTGCGGCCAATCGCGCCTTCTTCGTCAACTTCATCAACGATAACCAGAATTTCGCGGCCCACTTTTTCTTGCAGACGTTCAGCAGAAATCTGCTGTTGCAGCTGCATGAAGCGGTTCCAGCGCTCTTCTTTTACTTCTTCTGGCACAGGATCGGCCAGTTCGTTGGCGGTCGCACCTTCTACCGGGCTGAACTTGAAGCAACCAACACGATCCAGACGCGCTTCTTTCAGGAAGTCGAGCAGCATCTGGAAGTCTTCTTCGGTTTCGCCTGGGAAGCCAACAATAAAGGTGGAACGCAGCGTCAGATCCGGGCAGATCTCTCGCCATTGCTTAATGCGCTGCAACTGGCGATCAACGCTGCCTGGGCGCTTCATCAGCTTAAGAATACGCGGGCTGGCGTGCTGCAATGGGATATCCAGATATGGCAGGATCTTGCCTTCCGCCATCAATGGGATCACATCATCCACGTGCGGATACGGGTAAACGTAGTGCAGACGTGTCCAGACGCCGAGTTTAGCCAGTTGTTCACACAAGCTAACCATGCTGGTTTTCACCGGCTCACCGTTGTAGAAACCGGTGCGGTGCTTAACGTCCACGCCGTAAGCTGAAGTATCCTGAGAGATAACCAGCAGCTCTTTCACGCCTGCATCTACCAGACGTTTCGCTTCGGACAGCACATCGCCAATCGGACGGCTGTCGAGATCGCCACGCATGGAAGGGATGATGCAGAAGGTGCAACGGTGGTTGCAGCCTTCGGAAATTTTCAGGTAGGCGTAGTGACGTGGGGTCAGTTTCACGCCTTGTTCCGGTACCAGGCTCAGGAACGGGTTATGTTTTGGTTTAGGCACATAGTGGTGAACGTGCTGCAAAACTTGCTCGTAGCTATGTGGGCCGGTGATTTCCAGAACTTTAGGGTGCACTTCGCGGATTTGATCTTCTTTGGCCCCTAAACAGCCGGTCACAATCACTTTGCCATTTTCGTTCAGCGCTTCGCCGATCGCTTCGAGCGACTCTTGTACGGCACTGTCGATAAAGCCACAGGTGTTAACGATAACCATATCGGCATCATCATAGCTAGGCACTACATCGTAACCTTCGGTGCGCAGCTCAGTCAGAATCCGTTCAGAATCAACGAGGTTTTTTGGGCAGCCGAGGGATACAAAGCCAATACGGGGTTGTTGCATACGGGTTACGCTCACAAAGTAAACAGAAAATAAAAGCCGGGCGATTCTACACGGGTTTTGGGCAAGGCTCTACTTATGCTGCGACAAATTAATGCATGAATTTATTCTCCATCCAACGAGCCATACAAGGTTTATCGTCTGGTGCAACTGTTTGTACCTGAGAGAACAGTGTGACTAGTTGTTAATTCTTTTTTTTTCATTTGATCATAGCTCTAAATTTTTACTCTTTCTCTCATAACCACACTGGAGCAGTGGTTAAAATCGTGCCACCATTCGTTCAGGTTTTGAACGCCCATGATTTTCATCATGAATTTTTGTCTGATGGCCAAGGAAGGAACATTGACTACCCGCATTGAATCACAGTCCGGCTATTCGCTGGATATCCTGAATGCCGACTTTCCGGCTGATGTACTACGCTTTCGTGGGCGTGAAGCGTTAAGCGAACCCTTTTCATGGACAATTGAGTTCACCTCGCCACCCGGCAGCGTCAGGCCCGAACAGGTACTGATGATATTTGCCAGTTTCAGAATGTTGGGTGGCAAGGTGGTTCACGGCATCGTTACGGGAATGGAATGGCTGTCGACCACGGCTGACCAGTCTCATTACAGCGTGACTCTTGAATCCCGCCTTGCACTCTTTTCCCGTACCCGCCGCAGCGCGGTTTTTCTCGACCAGTCCGTAACGGAAGTGGTGGAGCAGGTGTTACGTGCGCACGGTCTGGAAGGGCCAGATTTTGAATTTCGTCTGTCGCGTGAATATCCGGTGCGTGAGGTCATCACTCAGTGGCGCGAAACCGACCTGGAATTTATCCAGCGTATTCTGGCGGAAGTCGGTATCTGGTTCCGTTATGAAATGAATGCCGCGACGGAGCTGGATATCGTCATTTTTGGTGACAGCCAGCTTCAGTACGTGTTTGATATAAAACTGCCTTATCGCGAACCCTCGGGTCTGTCTGCGGAAGAATGTGTCTGGGATGTGCGTACCCGGAACAATGTGGTGTCTGGCGGGGTACAGGCGAAGAGTTACAACTACCGCGCCGCCACCACACCGATGAATGCGCATGCGTCGGTACGCAATGACGCGGTAACGACAGGTGAGTATTACCGCTACGGTGAACCGTATCGTGAAGACGGTGACGATACCGACCCGGAACCCGCCACCGAAAGCGGGGCGTTCTATGCGCGGTTGCATCATGAACGTGAACTGAACAAATCCGCGCGGCTGCATCTTTTCAGTAACGCGTCACACCTTTCGCCAGGTCAGGTACTGGAGCCGCAGGGCAATATCATCAGCGCCCTAAAAGAAGGCGTACTGATGACGCTGGTGACCTTTACCGGTTCGCGTGATTCACGTCTGCATGTGTCAGTCTGGGGGCAGCCCTATACCGAACGCTATTGTTTCCGTCCGGTCTGCCCTGAACGCCCGGAAATTCACGGCACATTGCCCGCCCGTATTGAAAGCCGCGAAAAACACGACATCTACGCGCACCTCGATGAACACGGGCGCTATCGTGTGAGGCTCGACTTTGACCGTGACTACCGCGAGCAGGGTTACGGTTATCTATGGTTGCGGATGGCAAAACCTTACACCGGAGAGCAATACGGCTGGCACACGCCGCTTATCGACGGGACAGAAGTGGCGATTGCTTACAGCAACGGTGATATAGACCTGCCGTATATATCCCATGCGATGCACGATTCTGAACACGCCGACATTGTGAACCGCGACAACCACAGCCAGAACATCCTGCGCACCGCTGCCCACAATGAACTTCGCCTGGAAGACAAGCGCGGTGAAGAGCATATCCAGCTTTCAACTGAATTCGCCAAGACCCAGCTTAATAGCGGGCATATCGTCGATACGCAGGAGAAACCTCGCGGAAAGGGGTTTGAACTGCGCACAGATGAACGCGGTGTGATGCGAGTGGCGAAAGGGTTATTCATCAGCGCTGACGGGCAACCCAAAGCCGCAGGCGAAGTGCTGGATATGGATACCGCGCTGAAAGAAATTGATATTTGTCTGCAACAGATACAACAACTGGAGATGGCAGCAGAACAGGCGCAGGCGCTGAAAGCCGATGTTGATGCACAGATACGCATGTTTGAACAACGCCTGAAACCACTCAACGAGGCACTGCATTTTTCAGCCCCGGAAGGGATAGTGTTGACCAGCGGTGAGCATATGCAGCTTGCCGCGAGTAAAAATGTCGCCATTAACGCGGGTGGTGATATCAGCGTGGGTGTGATGGGCAATATGACAGCACTGGCAGGTGACAAAATTGGCATGTTTGCCCGCACCGGGCAGATGAGCCTGAAAGCGGGTGAAGGCCTGATTGAGATGCAGGCGCAGAACGGCAATATGCGCCTGTTTGCGGAGAAGAAACTCACGCTGACCTCAGAAAGCGACATTACGTTTGCGGGCAAGAAACGCATCACGCTGATTGGCGGCGGCAGCTACCTGAAACTGGAAGCAGGCAAAGTTGAATATGGCACTACAGCGTCGTATATGCGCAAGGTGAAGCGGACGATGTTTGCGGCAAGTCAGGCACAAACCTTGCCTGTGGTGAAAATGCCTGCTCCGGCAGTGATGCGTGAAGTGAACCCGGAAACCGCAAAGCTGTGGGTAACGCCGGTGTTTGCTAAATCCTGCCTGAAAGAAGAAGGCTGTACGGATGCGGGCACGGGAACCGAGCCTGCGGATAACTTCGGTGAAATGGCACTGTTTGCTCAACAGGATGATTGTTGTGGTTACATCCACGCGCACACCGATAATCACGCTACCGAAGAGCCGGAACAACACGCCCAGGCTGCGCGACGTAAACCTGCAACAGATTCGGGTACATCATCGTATGCTCAGGCGGGAATGGTCGCCACGGTGGGCGTATCCCGTGCAGCGGCAACCGAGGCGGCTGTCGGTGTAATGACACGTATTGGGGGCAGTGCTGCGGCTGAAGGTGTACTGGCAGCGAATCCGGTAGTTGTCTGGGCGGGTGTGTTGTATTCCGCATTGTATGTGCCGTCTGCGGGGGCGGGCAGCGATAAAGTGCCGGGGCGTGATGAATACTGGTATGAAGAAGAACTGCGCGGTAAAGCCATCAGTGGTGCAAAAGCCACCACGCGGGTACGCTTCTTCTGGCAACCGGATATCCATGGCAAAATGCAGGTGTACGGTGTCCATACCGGAGAAGGTACGCAGTATGAAGGTGTGCGCGTGGCGAACATGCTGTGGAACGATAAAACCAATCGTTTTGAGTTCACCCCCGCAAAAGGTGCGGATGGCCCGTTAATCACCTGGACGCCAGGTAAGCCGGAAGGCACCGATCTCCCGGCACATACCGGAACGGCAGCGCCGACAATCGACCAGCCGACCATTCTGGTAAATCCGATACCGGAAAACCAGGGCGAAAGTACCACACCACCGTTCCCGGTACCGGACGAAAAGGATTTCAACGATTATATTCTGGTGTTCCCGGCGGATTCAGGTGTTAAGCCGATCTATGTTTACCTCAAGTCAGCCAGGGATGAACCCGGTACGGCGACAGGAAAAGGTGAGGTATTATCGGGGACGGGCAAGTGGCTGGAAGAAGCCAGTACGGGTATGGGGGCACCGATCCCGGCACAAATTGCAGACAAATTACGTGGCAGACATTTCAGAAATTTTGACCATTTCAGGGCTGAATTTTGGGAGGCTGTAAGTGAAGATTCTGAGTTGTTATCGCAGTTTAAGCCGACGAATAAAATCCTGATTGCTGGAGGCTCCGCCCCATACCCAATTCCGGCAGAGCAAGTTGGTGGTAGAACAACATTTGAACTACACCATATTGATCAAATACAGAATGGAGGTGCTGTTTACGATTGCGATAATATCCGCGTAACAACGCCACGGTTACATATAGGGTTACATAAAAAATGAATATGAATGATAAATTTGAACAATATACTGAGTCTGAGTTTATTCAGTTTGTAAGAGCTTTTTTTGAGAATCCTAACGGATTAAAAGGAAAGGAATTAAGTGAATACATTGATAGGTTACAGAAACATTTTGTAAAGGTGACCATGCATCCGAATGGCAATGGTCTAATATTTAACACACCTGATGAAATAGAATGCAGCCCACATGGCATCACTGGGGAAGTTGTTCGGTGGCGTAAATCCCAGGGGCTACCTTTATTTAAAGACTCGAAATGATATCAGCGAGTGCCAGTGTTGACTGGCACTCATTTTTTTCTATATTCAATCAATATGTTGTCCAAGACCCAGTTTATCTGCCAACCGATGTAAAGCACTTATCGACATGGGTTGTTACCAAAGAGTCTCAGGGAACACTTCATTCTCATCCAATAGGTGTACAAGAAGTCAAGAAACTAACAAAGTGAAAAGTAGCCATCATATTTTAGATAAAGAATACCATCTTGAAAATATTGATAGTATTTACGATGAAATATCGAGCATGGACTTCAACAAAACCATTTCTGAGCAAGTCAATCGGCTTGATGAGGATTTGTTTCAACTGATGTTCAGTGATGGAACTGTCGTTGACATTGGTTGGTTCCCTTCTTTTGAAGAAGGTGGGCAATTTGTTATTCAGGTGATTTCTGATGGTGATTGGGATAACCCAACTGTGAAGTATTTTTCTGAATGGGATAAAATTGAACTGATTAAAAAATTGGATGCTGCATTAGGTGACTAATTCGCGTTCAAATTCTGCCTGAAAGAAGAAAGTGGTACGGATGCTGGCAGCTACCGAAAACTATTTTCAAGCCTAATGGTGGAATCAAATATTGGGAGAAGCAACAATGAGTTCTGAACATTTATGTCCATGTTGTGAACAGTCAGAATTTTCTGAAGAGGGTAGTTATGAAATTTGCCCAGTGTGTAGCTGGGAGGATGACCCTATTCAGAATGCTGTACCCGATTATGGTGGAGGGGCCAACGTGATGAGTTTGAATGAGGCAAAGAAAGCTTATAACAGAGGCCATAAGGTTCACTAGAACAGATAATAAAAGTGATTGGTTATGCGCAAACGCTTGTATAGCTGCTCGGATACTACTGGACTCGGAGTGGTTTATTTATTGACCGCAATAGGTAACTTGATTATTCGGGCAGCCGAGGGATACAAAGCCAATACGGGGTTGTTGCATACGGGTTACGCTCACAAAGTAAACAGAAAATAAAAGCCGGGCGATTCTACACGGGTTTTGGGCAAGGCTCTACTGGTTGTTTTTAAACTGCCGCGCAAACAATTTCAGACGATTGGATAAGGCTTATTTTTGCTTAGTGGGTAAGCTGGCTCTATTATCTCCCCGCTTCGTTTGCTTGAAGTTTATATTGAAACCTCCCGCTCAAAGAGAGAACCGCACTATGCGTAAGATTTTAGCCCTTTCCGGGATGCTGACGGGTGCCTTGTTGCTGTCGGCTTGTAACGTGATTCCAACCCCGCTCAACACGCCTCCTGCAACCGCGCAAAAGTTTGTTTGTGGCGGTGAAAAACTGGCAATAGATGGCGACTACGCCTGGTATAACGGCGACCGTTATTCCTATCAAAATATGTCCGGTGGGCAGGCGTTTTACCGTTACCACAGCAGTAACTTCGGCCTGAAGAAAGTCGGTGAAAACCGAACGATGCTGATTGGCCTTGATGCCAAACCTTGTGTTGCGGCGAATTAACGATGCAGCCACACTGTCGCCTGGCGGGCCTGAGTACGCTGCTGCTCGGTTTTACGCTGGCGGGGTGTGGAACGCTGTCTAACGTCGCCCCTGAGGCCGAAGCGCCGCAAAAGGCGCAGCGTGTTTGTGGCGCTTCACAAGCGCGTGATATCAACCAGTGGCTTCCCAGCATGGTTGAACAGCAATCGCCCGCGATGGTGGTGGGGGTGATTGATGCAAATGGCCAACGCCATTACTGGCATTTTGGTGTCACCGGTAGCGAACATCAGTATCCGGTCGATGAGCACACGCTGTTTGCGGTTGGCTCGCTCAGTAAAGGCATGACCGCCGAAGCAACGGCGGTGCTGGTGGCGCAGGGGCGTCTGCATTGGTCAGATACTCTTGAAACTTTGCTGCCGCCATCGGTGCCGTTAAGCGATGACGCGAAAAAAATCACCCTGCTGCAATTGGTGACGCACACTTCTGGTTTGCCACGGCAAAATATGGACTTGCCGATGCTGACCGCGTTTATTCGCTATCTGGGCAACGGTGAGAATTTCTATGCCCATCTTGATAGCGACGATGTGGTGAATGACCTGGCTGATTTCTCAAAACCGCACAATGACGAGCCACGTTATTCCAACCTTGGCTACGCGGTGCTGGATTATGTTCTGCGTTATCAAACCGGGCAGCGCGCCGACCAACTGGTTCAGTCGCTGATCTTTGAACCACTGAATCTTCGTAACAGCAGCTTTACCCCTCAGAAATTAAGAAGTTACCCCCAGCGGGCGATTGGTCATGCGGGTAGCCAGCCAAAGTTTGTTCCGCGTGGGCAAGTGGTGCCGGACTGGCAATTCCACGGCAATATGCTGGGCGCAGGCGGTTTGTACACCGACACCGCTGATTTACTGACGTTTGCCGCAGCCCATCTGGATAGCACGGGCGATCAAACGCTGGATAAAGCGATTAACGATACGATGCAAATCTACTATCCGCGTAACAACGAGCGGCGTGACAAAGAAGCCGCCAATATCGCCTGGGTCACGGACACTTATGGTGAGCAAGCGATCACTTATCAGGTGGGATATATCGGGGGCTACTCCAGCTATATCGGTATTGACCGCGTGAATCACTTCGCTGTGGTGGTTCTGCAAAACAGCTTCACCTGGCAAAATAACCTTGGGCACAGTGTGTTACGGCAAATGCTTGAAGAGAAGCAGCAGGCGGCCACTTGTCGGGCTCCTGCCGCTGCGTAATCCTTTGTTTCGCTGCGATTGTTAGCTTTGTAAAGCTTATTGCCATGGATCAAAAAACTCGGCAAAAAAACCAGGTCCGGTTAAAATTTATCCATACTATAAGTGTGTGTTATTGATTTGAACCACACGGAGGATAAATGTATGACTGGGGAGCCACTCAAACGCGATCTCTTGAAAAAGATGATCATCGCAAAAATAGACATTGCCGCTTATCTGCGCATGAGAAAAGCGAAAGGGTATATGTCTGTCGCTGAAACTGAGCATCTGCGCGATAACTTGTTCGATTTGTCGAATGAATATCGCGAGAAGTCTTTACGCCTCAAATCTCATCTTGCGTTGCAAGAAATAGCCAGCCTGAATCAAGGAATGAGCGCGGTGTGTTCTGCCGCAGTTTGCCTGATGACCGGGCGTCACGATTGCCCGCAATACATTGCCATTGATGCAGGAAAACTGGAAAGTTGCCTGTCTGATTTGTCCGACAGCCTGAAAGAGATTATGGGCCACCAACTGGCGGTAGAAACGTGACAATCAGGGGGAGTTGACTCCCCCTGTTTAAGTTTTTGTAAAATTCCGCGCCCTCCAGGCCTGGAAGACTAACCTTATCGGATAAACCGATAAGGAGAAGTCCATGCCACGGCTGCCGTTTCGCACACTCATCGCCGCTTCACTCTTACTTTCAGCCAGCATGACTTATGCCGCCGGGGTAAAAGTTGAAGTGCTGCAAAGCAAACTTGATCACCCCTGGTCACTGGCTTTTTTACCTGAAAATCAGGGCATGCTGATTACATTGCGTGACGGGCAATTACGCCGCTGGCAACCGGGAGAGGGCTTAAGCGATCCGATTGTCGGTGTGCCAAAAGTCTGGTCGCATGGGCAGGGAGGTTTACTGGACGTGGTGCTGGCACCGGATTTTGAAAAAAGTCGCCGCGTCTGGCTCAGTTTTGCCGAAGGAAATAGCGATGATAAAGCCGGAACCGCCGTCGGCTACGGTACCTTAAGCCGCAATATGGAACGCCTGGAAAACTTCAAAGTGGTGTTCCGCCAGACGCCGAAACTCTCGACCGGCAATCATTTTGGCGGACGCATGGTGTTTGACGGCAAGGGTTATTTGTTTATCGCTCTGGGTGAAAACAACCAGCGTTCGACTGCCCAGGACATGGATAAACTTCAGGGCAAACTGGTGCGCCTGACGCAAGACGGCAAAGTGCCGCCGGATAATCCGTTTGTCGGCAAGCAGGGCGCGCGCAGCGAAATCTGGTCTTATGGGCACCGTAACCCGCAGGGCATGGCATTGAATCCGGCCAATGGCGAGCTGTGGCTCAACGAACACGGCCCGCGTGGTGGCGATGAAATCAACGTAGCAAAGGCAGGTAAAAACTACGGCTGGCCGCTGGCGACCTGGGGCATTAATTACAGCGGGCTGCCGATCCCGGAAGCGAAAGGCGAAATTGTGGCGGGTACTGAACAACCGATTTATTACTGGAAGGTTTCCCCTGCGGTGAGCGGCATGGCGTTCTATAACGCCGATAAATTCCCACAGTGGAAAGGGAAGCTGTTTATTGGCGCGCTAAAAGAGAAAAACCTGATTGAGCTGACGCTCAGTGGCGACAAAGTGACCGAACAAACCCGTTTGCTTGATGACCACGGCGAGCGGATCCGTGATGTGCGCGTCGGCCCGGACGGTTTTCTGTATGTCCTGACCGACGAATCAGATGGGCAATTGCTGAAAATCAGCCCATCCGAGAATGATGACAAAGCGAAATAAACGGGTTTTGTAGGGTGGATAAGCGATAGCGTCATCCACCATTTGCGGTTGTCATTGCAGGTGAAAGTGTCGGATGACGCTGCGCTTATCCGACCTACGGAATGAGTTTCTAACTCAGTGGAATCATAACGATTTTCTTAAATGCCGGGCGCTGGGTCAGTTGTTGATACCAGCGTTGCAGGTTCGGAAAATCATGCCATTGCACGTCGAGATTGAGCAGGTTGTAAACGCTCGGCGCAAGGGCGATATCCGCCACGCTGAACGCATCGCCGCCCAGCCATTTTTGCTTCGCCAGTTCGGCTTCAATGATGGCAAACAGCGCGTTACATTGCTCGATACTCTCGTCGATAAGTTTTTGACTGCGATCTTCCGGCGCAATTCGCACCAGGCTGAAAAATACGCCACGGTGTGGGCCTGCTAACGTTGTTCCTGCCCAGTCCATCCATTTTTCGCCACGCGCACGCGTCGCGGGATCTGCAATCCACAACGACTCTTTGCCATACTGCGCGGCCAGATAACGCACGATAGTATTGGACTCCCATAACGTCAGGTCGGTAGCGTCATCATGAATACAGGGCACTAACGCGTTAGGGTTCATGGCCAGATATTCGGCATCGTGGGTTTTACCAAACTTCCCGCCAGCAGGAACCGAGTGATACGCCACGCCTAACTCTTCCAGGCACCACAACACTTTCTTCACGTTTGTTGAATTGTCTCTGCCCCAAACAGTAATCATTTTGTTTCCTCTATGTTGGTTTTCATCCCAGTATGCCGCGGGCTGATGAAGAAAACAGCAGCGAAACTCAACGGCAGGTAAAAAACTCATCAACGTGGCGGCAAGTCAGGCAGTTATCGAATAAACTTAAAAAACTTTACCAACACTATGTTTCATTATGTGGTTTCACAAGTTAGCTTACTGGCAACTTGAACGATTGAGTAACGGCGTGTGTCGTGACTTTTATAGAATGGATACTGGGTGGTGTTATGAAAACTTTGCAAATCCCTGCTTCGCTTCGAGCATTACTGGCAGGGTCGACCCTGCTGTTGGTAGCCGCGCCAGCGGTTAGTGCAGAACAAACTGCTGATGCACCGCAAGTTGATGCTAAAGCCTGGATCTTAATGGATTATGCCAGTGGCAAAGTATTGGCCGAAGGGAACGCCGATTTGCAGCTTGATCCGGCGAGCCTGACCAAACTAATGACCAGCTATGTCGTCGGGCAGGCTATTAAAGCAGATAAAATCAAGCTGACCGATATGGTCACTATCGGCAAAGATGCGTGGGCAACGGGCAACCCGGCGCTGCGTGGTTCGTCGCTGATGTTCCTCAAGCCGGGCGATTTAGTCTCGGTTGAAGATCTGAACAAAGGCGTGATCATTCAGTCTGGTAACGATGCAAGTATTGCGATTGCCGATTACGTTGCAGGCAGCCAGGACTCGTTCGTCAGCCTGATGAACAACTATGCGCAAAAGCTGAACCTCACCAACACCACCTTCAAAACCGTACATGGCCTGGATGCACCGGGGCAGTTCAGTACCGCGCGTGATATGGCGCTGCTGGGCAAAGCGTTAATTCATGATGTGCCTGAAGAGTACGCTATCCATAAAGAGAAAGAGTTCACCTTCAACAACATCAAGCAGCCGAACCGTAACCGCTTGTTGTGGAGCAGCAATCTTAACGTTGACGGTATGAAAACCGGCACGACCACCGGGGCAGGCTACAACTTGGTTGCATCGGCCACCTCCGGCGACATGCGTTTGATTTCCGTGGTTCTGGGAACCAAAACTGACCGTATTCGTTTTAACGAAAGTGAAAAATTGCTGACGTGGGGCTTCCGCTTCTTCGAAACCGTGACGCCAATTAAACCAGACGCCACGTTTGTGACCCAGCGCGTGTGGTTTGGTGACAAGAGCGAAGTGAATCTCGGGGCGGGCGAAGGGGGTTCGGTCACTATTCCTCGCGGCCAGTTGAAGAACCTGAAAGCGAGCTTCTCGCTGACCGAACCTCAGCTAACCGCGCCGCTGAAAAAAGGCCAGGTTGTCGGCACAATCGACTTCCAGCTTAACGGCAAATCTATCGAACAGCGCCCGCTGATGGTGATGGAAGCAGTAGAAGAGGGCGGTTTCTTTAGCCGGATGTGGGACTTCGTATTAATGAAGTTCCATTCCTGGTTCGGCTCCTGGTTCTAATACCCTTCATATTTTGAGTTGCAGGGGTGTTGGCTACGGCCATTCACCCCAGTCACTTACTTATGTAAGCTCCTGGGGATTCACGTCCTTGCCGCCTACCTGCAATCTCAAAATATTTTGGGTATAGCTTATTTATTACCACTCAATCTGAATATTCTCCGACGCGGCAAATTCAACAAATGCCGCGTCGGGTTTTTCATCACTGATAATCAAATCAAAACTAGCAAGCGGCCCCATACAGGCTGAACGCACTTTGCCGAACTTGCTGCTGTCCACCACCAATACCCGCTGCTGCGCCATCGCTAACGCCCAATGTTTTACTGGCAACTCATCAAGATTAAAACAGGTCGCGCCGTGACGAGTGTGAATTCCCGCCGCCGAGAAAAAGGCGATATCCGGGCAAAAGTTATTCAGACATTCCTGGAAATTAATCGGTTTGAAAATCGCATTGCTGGAGTGAAATTCGCCGCCGCTCAAAATAACCCGACAGCCGGGTTTATCCTGCAACGCCAGAAATGTGTTTAACGAGTAACACACTCCGGTAAATTCCAGCTCATCGTCCAGCGCTTCAATGATGTAAGGCGTGGTGGTGCCGCAATCAAAGAATACCGTCTGGTGCGGGCGAACTAATGCCGCAGCGATACGCGCCGCATGGCGTTTTTCTTCAATACGACGGGTTTTCTGGTCACTTAACAGATAGTGGTTAGCCGTGACGCTGCGGGGTTCGAGAACCACATATCCCCCCAGCAAAACCACCGGCCCAGGTTCGCTATTAAGGTCCCGTCGAATCGTCATTTCAGAAACGCCCAACAAAGCGGACGCTTCTTTAAGGTGAATTTTGTCGCTGCGTTTAAGCGCCTGAATCAGGCGATTGATGCGTTCGTCGCGCCGGGTTTCCATAATGAGCAACTAAACCTTTTAATTCCCTCTCCAGAAGGAGAGGGTTGGGGTGAGGGCGTTAATTAACGCATCTTACCTTTGCTCAAAGGGTTAGTCACGCACCCAACCTTTGCGGATGGGCAGGGCAAAGCAGAAACGATAGGCCTGATGCAAGCGCGCATAAATCGACTCGCCAAGCAGGTTCCAGACCATTTGCGCCAACAGGCAAGAACACAAGCCCACCAGCAAACCGCCGAGCATATCCAACGGCCAGTGCACGCCAAGATAAACGCGTGACCAGGCAATCGCGCAGGCGATAGCAAAAAGCACCACGCCAGACCAAACCCGATGCCAGAACAAAAACGCCAGCGCGAAGGTGAAAATCACCGTGCCGTGGTCGCTTGGGAAAGAATCATCTGGCGCGTGATGCAGGAAGTTATAGCCAAATCCGCTGACAAACGGCCTGTCGTGCGGGAAAGCATGGCCGATAATCCACGATAGCGACACGCTAACGATAATGGCCAGCGCGGTCTTAATCACGACGACACGTTGTGCAGTCATCTGGCGGCGTTGCCCCCACAACCACAGAATGGCAATCAACAGTGGCACGATGTTAATCAAATCTTTGGCAATAAAAATGGCAAATTTAATCAACCATTCGGGCGATTCAGGTGTGGCATTCATCAGCAAAAAAAGAGACTGATTCAATTGTTCAATCATAACGTTATGAGTTCCTTAACCCTTCAAATGAAGATGATGCCGTACACCCTGCATCGTGACCATAGGACGACAGCCTACTTTGAGCTTCTTAAGAAATCCTTAAACGACTGAACGATTGTGCTTGTTAAATAACAATTCACTATCTACCGAGAAGCCAATTTATTACACTTCGTTCGTTTTTCTTCTCCTTCGAGTTTTTCATGCAAAATAATAAGCGACTGGGTCGCCAGGCACTGCTATTCCCGCTGTGCCTGGTGCTCTATGAATTTTCTACGTATATCGGCAATGACATGATCCAGCCCGGCATGCTGGCGGTTGTCGAACAATACAACGCGGGAATCGAATGGGTGCCGACCTCCATGACTGCGTATTTGGCTGGCGGCATGTTTTTACAGTGGCTGTTAGGGCCGCTTTCGGATCGTATTGGCCGTCGCCCGGTGATGTTGACCGGCGTGGTGTGGTTTATCGTCACTTGCCTGGCGACTTTGCTGGCGCAAAACATCGAGCAATTTACTTTCCTGCGATTCCTGCAAGGGGTCAGCTTGTGCTTTATTGGCGCGGTCGGTTATGCGGCAATTCAGGAATCGTTCGAGGAGGCGGTGTGTATCAAAATCACGGCGCTGATGGCGAATGTGGCGCTCATTGCGCCGCTACTCGGCCCTTTGGTTGGGGCCGCGTGGATCCACTACGCGCCGTGGGAAACCATGTTTGTGCTATTTGCAGCACTGGCGGCGTTCTCTTTCTACGGCTTACACCGCGCGATGCCGGAAACCGCGACGCGTCTGGGTGAAAAACTCTCGCTGCGTGATTTAGGCCACGACTACAAGCTGGTGCTAAAGAACGGGCGCTTTGTGGCCGGGGCGCTGGCGATTGGTTTTGTCAGCCTGCCGTTGCTGGCGTGGATTGCGCAGTCGCCGATTATCATCATCAGCGGTGAAAAGCTGTCGACGTACGAATATGGTTTATTGCAGGTGCCTATCTTCGGCGCTCTGATTCTCGGCAATCTGGTGCTGGCGCGTTTAACGTCACGCCGCAGCGTGCGCTCGCTGATTATTATGGGCGGCTGGTGGATTGTGCCGGGGCTGGTGGTGGCCGCTGTTGCAACCGTGGCATCAACACATGCTTATTTGTGGATGACTGCCGGGTTGAGCATTTACGCCTTCGGTATTGGCCTTGCCAACGCAGGCCTGGTGCGCCTGACGCTATTTGCCAGCGACATGAGTAAAGGCACAGTTTCGGCGGCAATGGGCATGTTGCAGATGCTGATTTTCACCGTCGGTATCGAGTTGAGCAAACATGCTTATCTGTTTGGCGGCAATGGTTTGTTCAGCCTGCTGAATTTGTTTGGCGGTGTGATTTGGTTAGGTTTGATGTTTGTGTTTTTGAAAGATAAAAGCGTGGGTAATCGGACGGACGCGTAGCTTTATCTGTTGGATGACGCTTCGCTTATCCAACCTACAACTTATCCCCCCACAACAAGCAAAAAAATACCCCGGCATGCCGGGGTATTTTGTTTGTAGCGTTCGTATTACTTAACTGCCATACCGGCTTGCGCACCGCTGTCAGGGCTTAACAGGAAGATATCTTTCCCGCCAGGACCAGCCGCCATCACCATCCCTTCTGAGATGCCGAAGCGCATTTTACGCGGAGCCAGGTTTGCCACCATAATGGTCAAACGGCCTTCAAGTGCTGCCGGGTCCGGGTAAGCAGAACGAATGCCGGAGAACACGTTGCGTTTCTCACCGCCAAGATCCAGCGTCAGGCGCAGCAGCTTGTCAGAACCTTCAACAAATTCTGCTTTCTCAATCAGCGCCACACGCAGATCCACTTTCGCAAAATCATCAAAGGCAATGGTTTCGCCGATTGGGTCGTCAGCCAGTGGGCCAGTGACCGGAGCGGCAGCGGCTTTCACTTCTTCTTTGGAGGCTTCAACCAGCGATTCAACCTGTTTCATTTCAATGCGGTTATACAGCGCTTTGAAGTTATTTACTTTGTGATTCAGCAGCGGGGTATTGATGCTATCCCAGGTTAATTCACAGTTCAGGAAGGCTTCAGTGCGCTCCGCAAGCGTAGGCAGAACCGGTTTCAGCCAGGTCATCAGCACGCGGAACAGGTTGATACCCATGGTGCAGATGGCTTGCAGGTCAGCATCGCGGCCTTCTTGCTTCGCCACAACCCACGGCGCTTGTTCGTCAACGTAGCGGTTTGCCACGTCTGCAAGCGCCATAATTTCACGCACGGCTTTACCAAATTCGCGACTTTCCCACGCTTCACCGATGGTCTGTGCCGCGTCGGTAAAGGTTTTGTACAGTGCCGGGTCAGCGATCTCAGCAGACAGCTGGCCATCAAAACGCTTGGCGATAAAGCCGGCGTTACGCGATGCCAGGTTCACCACTTTATTCACGATGTCGCTGTTCACGCGCTGCACGAAATCTTCCAGGTTCAGGTCGATATCGTCGATGCGCGAAGAGAGTTTCGCGGTGTAGTAATAACGCAGGCTATCGGCGTCGAAATGGTTCAACCAGGTGCTGGCTTTAATGAACGTGCCGCGAGATTTGGACATCTTCGCGCCGTTCACCGTCACGTAGCCGTGAACGAACAGGTTGGTTGGCTTACGGAAACCGCTGCCTTCCAACATCGCAGGCCAGAACAGGCTGTGGAAATACACGATGTCTTTACCGATGAAGTGGTACAGCTCGGTCGTAGAATCTTGCTTCCAGTATTCGTCAAAGCTTTCGGTATCGCCGCGTTTGTCGCACAGGTTTTTGAAGGAGCCCATGTAACCGATTGGCGCGTCCAGCCAGACGTAGAAATATTTGCCCGGCGCATCAGGAATCTCGAAGCCGAAGTATGGCGCATCGCGGGAAATATCCCACTGTTGCAGACCAGACTCGAACCACTCCTGCATTTTGTTCGCCACTTGCTCTTGCAGCGCTCCAGAACGAGTCCAGGCTTGCAGCATTTCGCTAAATGATGGCAAATCAAAGAAGAAGTGCTCGGAATCACGCATCACAGGCGTTGCGCCGGAAACCACGGATTGCGGGTTAATCAACTCGGTTGGGCTATATGTTGCGCCACACACTTCGCAGTTATCGCCGTATTGGTCCGGTGCTTTACATTTCGGGCAGGTGCCTTTCACGAAACGGTCAGGCAGGAACATGCCTTTTTCCGGGTCGAAAAGTTGAGAAATGGTACGGTTTTTAATGAAACCGTTCTCTTTCAAACGGCCATAAATCAGCGACGCCAGCTCGCGGTTTTCGTCGCTGTGCGTGGAATGATAGTTATCATAGCTGATGTTAAAGCCAGCAAAATCAGTCTGATGCTCCTGACTCATCTCGGCAATCATCTGTTCTGGGGTAATCCCTAATTGCTGTGCTTTCAGCATGATAGGCGTACCGTGTGCATCGTCTGCGCAGATGAAGTTGACCATGTTTCCGCGCATTCGTTGGTAACGGACCCAGACGTCAGCCTGGATGTGCTCCAGCATGTGACCAAGGTGGATTGAGCCGTTAGCGTACGGGAGTGCGCACGTTACCAATAATTTTTTCGCGGTATGAGCCATAGTAGAAATTGCATCTTCTAAAGAGAAAAGGGCCTTAGATGTTAACTGAGAGCCGCCTTGCGGTAAACCACACAAGGTGAACAAGGAAATTTTATCGTGCCTGGTGGCTTCTGGTATGCTTAACAAACTGCAATGTCCGACAATAAAAACATAAGGAGCCGGGATGAATTCGCAATCCCCGTCAAGTCGTTCCCCCGAGCAGCTACGCGCTATGGTCGCCGGGACGCTGGCTAATTTTCAGCACCCAACCCTCAAACATAATCTGACTGCGCTTAAAGCGCTGCATCACGTCGCTATGCTGGATGACACGCTGCATGTCGAACTGCTTATGCCGTTTGTCTGGCGCAGCGCGTTTGAAGAACTGCAAGAACAGTGCAGCTCAGATTTATTGCGTATTACCGGCGCGAAAGCGGTGGACTGGAAACTGAGCCACAACATCGCCACGCTAAAACGTGTGAAAAATCACCCCGGCATTAGCGGTGTGAAAAACATTATTGCGGTGAGTTCAGGCAAAGGCGGTGTGGGGAAATCCAGCACGGCGGTCAACCTGGCGCTGGCGCTGATTGCCGAAGGGGCAAAGGTCGGGATTCTGGATGCGGATATTTACGGCCCGTCGATCCCAACCATGCTGGGCGCGGAACACGAGCGCCCAACGTCGCCTGATGGCACGCACATGACGCCAATCGTGGCGCACGGCCTGGCAACAAACTCCATTGGTTATCTGGTGACGGATGAAAACGCGATGGTGTGGCGTGGCCCGATGGCCAGCAAAGCGCTGATGCAAATGCTGCAAGAAACTATGTGGCCGGACCTCGATTATCTGGTGCTGGATATGCCGCCGGGAACGGGCGATATCCAGCTCACGCTGGCGCAAAATATCCCTGTAACGGGGGCGGTAGTGGTGACAACGCCGCAGGATATTGCGCTGATTGACGCCCGCAAAGGCATTGTGATGTTTGAGAAAGTCGATGTGCCAGTATTGGGTATCGTTGAAAACATGAGCATGCACATTTGCAGCAATTGCGGGCACCACGAGCCGATTTTCGGCACTGGCGGTGCGCAGAAACTGGCGGATCAGTACCACACCAAACTGCTGGGTCAGATGCCGCTGCACATTACGCTGCGTGAAGATCTCGATGCCGGTAAACCGACGGTGATTAGCCGCCCGGAAAGCGAGTTTACGGCGATATATCGCCAGTTGGCTGGAAGCGTTGCAGCCCAGCTTTACTGGGGTGGGGAAGTGATCCCTGCAGATATCGCGTTTAGAGCGGTGTAATTTAAAACCCCCCTCATCCTAACCTTCTCCCTGAGGGAGAAGGAGAAAACCGAGTCCCCTCTCCCGTGGGAGAGGGCCAGGGTGAGGGCGCCTGGAACTGAATCCGAAATAGTGCTATCCCCGGCACCAAATCAAAAATTATTGAAACCCTTCAAAGAAAGTTTTTCCCGCGCATAGTATCCTCCGCCGCTTTTAACCCTCCCTGGCGGACGCAATGTACGAATTTAACCTGGTATTACTGCTACTTCAGCAGATGTGCGTCTACCTGGTTATCGCCTGGTTGATGAGTAAAACGCGGCTGTTTATCCCGCTGATGCAGGTCACAGTACGTTTACCACACAAATTACTTTGCTACGTCACGTTTTCCATCTTCTGCATCATGGGCACCTATTTTGGCCTGCACATCGACGACTCCATCGCTAACACGCGGGCGATTGGTGCGGTGATGGGCGGGTTGCTCGGCGGCCCGTTAGTGGGCGGGCTGGTGGGCTTAACCGGAGGCTTGCACCGTTATTCGATGGGTGGCATGACGGCATTAAGCTGCATGTTTTCAACCATCGTTGAAGGATTGCTGGGCGGGTTGCTACACCGTTTTCTGATTCGCCGTGGGCGTAGCGATTTGCTGTTTAACCCGCTGACCGCAGGCGGCATTACGCTGCTGGCCGAATTCTTCCAGATGGGCATCATTCTGCTGATTGCCCGCCCGTTTGCCGATGCGCTCAATCTGGTGAAAAGCATTGCCGCACCGATGATGGTGACTAACACCGTTGGTGCCGCGCTATTCATGCGCATCCTGCTCGATAAACGCGCGATGCTTGAGAAATACACCTCGGCATTTTCGGCCACCGCGCTAAAAGTGGCAGCCTCGACCGAAGGGATTTTGCGCCAGGGTTTTAACCAGGAAAACAGCATGAAAGTGGCGCAGGTGCTGCATCAGGAGCTGGATATCGGCGCAGTAGCCATCACCGATAATGAAAAGCTGCTGGCCTTTACCGGCATTGGCGCTGACCACCATTTACCGGGTCGCCCCATCTCGTCTGATTACACCTGGCAGGCGATTGAACGCGGTGAAGTGGTGTATGCCGATGGTAACGAAATACCGTACCGCTGCTCGCTGCATCCCAACTGCAAATTAGGCTCGACGCTGGTGATCCCGTTGTACGGCGAAAATAGCCGCGTGATTGGCACTATCAAACTGTACGAAGCGAAAAACCGCCTGTTCAGCTCCATTAACCGCACGCTGGGCGAAGGGATTGCGCAACTGTTATCGGCGCAGATTCTTGCCGGGCAGTACGAGCGGCAAAAACAGATGCTCACGCAGTCCGAAATTAAGCTGCTGCATGCGCAGGTAAACCCACATTTCTTATTTAACGCACTGAACACGCTGGTTGCAGTGATTCGCCGCGACAACGAACAAGCCTGCCAGCTGGTGCAATATCTCTCGACGTTTTTCCGTAAAAACCTAAAGCGCCCAAGCGAGATTGTGACCCTGGCCGACGAAATCGAGCATGTGAATGCGTATCTGCAAATCGAGCAGGCACGGTTTCAATCACGTTTGCGCGTGCAGCTGAATATCCCGCAGGCGTTGGCGCAGGTGCGTTTACCGGCGTTCTCATTACAGCCGATAGTCGAAAACGCCATAAAGCATGGCACTTCGCAACTGCTTGGCGTCGGTGAAATCACCATAAATGCCTGCCAGACAGGCGAGCATTTGCACTTGTCCGTAGAAGATAACGCCGGTCTATATCACGACAACCCCACGGCGAGCGGGCTGGGGATGAGTCTGGTCGACAAGCGCTTGCGCGCTCGTTATGGCGATGACTGTGGCATAAAAGTGGACTTCGAATCAGACCGATTTACCCGTATTACCCTACGTTTACCTCTGGAGGAAACCCCATGTTAAAAGTGCTGATTGTCGATGACGAGCCGCTGGCGCGTGAGAATCTGCGAGTCATGCTGCAAAACGAGACCGATCTGGAGATTGTAGGGGAGTGCGGAAACGCGGTGGAAGCGATTGGTGCCGTGCACCGTTTGCACCCGGACGTGGTGTTTCTTGATATCCAGATGCCGCGCATCAGCGGCCTGGAAATGGCAAGCATGCTGGACCCTGAACAGCGGCCCTGGATCGTGTTTCTCACCGCCTTTGACGAATATGCGGTGCAGGCATTTGAAGAACACGCCTTCGACTATTTGCTCAAGCCAATTGATAGCAAACGCCTTGAGAAAACGCTGCATCGTCTGCGCCACGAGCGAGTGGATCAGGACATCACGCTACTCGCACCCAATCAGGAAGATCTCAAATTCATTCCGTGTACCGGGCAGAGCCGCATTTATTTGCTGCAAATGGAAGAGGTGATGTTCGCGAGCAGCCGAATGAGCGGGGTTTACGTCACCAACGCGCAGGGGAGCGAAGGTTTTACCGAACTCACGCTGCGAACGCTCGAAAGCCGAACGCCGCTGGTGCGCTGCCATCGGCAATACCTGGTCAACATGGCGCATCTTAAAGAGATCCGCTTCGAAGACGGCGGCCAGGCAGAATTAATGCTACGTGACGGGAACTCTGTCCCGGTGAGTCGCCGCTATTTAAAAAGCTTGAAAGAGGCGCTGGGGTTGAAAGCGGTCTAGTTTAAAACGAGTTAGTTTTATGTAGGGTATATGCGGTCATGCCGATATACTCCCCGCTTTCAAGATTTGGAACGAGAGAACCACCACTATGATGAATAACGACGTATTACGCAGCGTGCGCTACATGCTGAATTTGGGCAATGACGACATGGTGAAAATTTTCGCCCTGACCGACACGGCCGTTACTGCAGAGCAAATTGTTACCTGGACCAAAAAAGAAGACGAAGAGAACTTCAAACTTTGCCCGGATATTCTGATGGCAAACTTCCTTAACGGTTTGATTTACTTCAAGCGCGGCAAAGACGAAAGCAAGCCTGCACCAAAAATTGAACGCAAGATGACTAATAACATCATCCTGAAAAAACTGCGTATTGCGTTTGATTTGAAAACTGATGATGTGCTGGAAATTTTAACCAGCCAGGAATTCCGCATCTCTATGCCAGAAATCACTGCGATGATGCGTGCCCCTGAAAACAAGAATTTCCGCGAATGTGGCGACCAGTTCCTGCGCTACTTCCTGCGTGGTTTAACTTCTCGCGTACACGTCGCGAAGAAGTAATATTTATCGCGGTGGATGGCGCTGACGCTTATCCACCGTACTGCTACGGCAACTCCTGTTTATCCCCGCGCTTCGTTTTTCCGCTTCACAATATCTGCCATCACCGCCAGCGCAATTTCTGCGGGCGTTTTGCTACCCAGCGGCAAGCCAATCGGCGCGTGAATACGTTGTAATTCCTCCGGGCTTAACTCTGCCAGATTGTGTAATCGCTCCAGACGGCGGGCGCTGTTCTTCTGTGAACCCATCGCGCCAATGTAAAACGCAGGCGTATTCACCGCTTCCATCATCGTTAAATCATCCATACGTGGATCGTGCGTTAGCGCGACGATCGCCGTGTTGGCGTGGCAGGAATTTTGCTCGAGATAGTTCGCCGGGAATTGTTTAATTAACGTGATTTCAGATTTCAGAAGGGCGGAAAAGTTTTCCAGCGCGTCCGGGCGATTCTCGCAAACTAACACTTCAAACCCGAGTGAACTGGCAAAATCTGCGCAATACAGCGCAACGCTCGACAGCCCGGCAATCAGCAAACGTGGGGCGGCGGCAATATGCAACGTTACGTGTTGCCCGTTGCGCTCGACCTGGGTGATATCGGCAAAGCCAGTCACTTCCAGATGGCAGCAAGGTCCAGGCAGTGTCAGGCATTTTTGCAGGGCGAAATGGCCGCTTAACGCATCGCCCATTTTCTCAAGGTAGGCAATATTCCCCGCGCTGGCCGGTAAATACTCGACCAGAATATCCAGCACCCCGCCGCAAGGCAGCGCAATACCCGGTTCCAGCCCGCCTTCGCCGTAGCGCACAATCTGGCTGGCTTGCTGATATTCACCTTGCGCAATACGTTGTAAAAAATCCTCTTCCACACAGCCACCGGAAAGCGAGCCGCAGAAGCGACCATCGTTGGTTGCTGCCATCAGCGCACCTGGCGAGCGCGGCGATGAACCGTAAGTATTGAGTACCGTACACAGCCAGACAGGCTGCCCGGCAAGCCAGTCACGCGCCTGGCGAATCACATTCATATCAAGATGCTGCATGTTTATTCTCCTGGTCCAGGTGCGATGGAAGGTCGATATCGCATTGCGAATCGCCATCTTCAATCTCGATAAAATGCACCGCTTCTGCACGCAGCAACTCGCGCGCGCCGTTATCACCCGTCAGGCGACTCAGTTTGTCGTACCAGCAATGAGCGAAACCCACCGGGTGGCCGGGTTGCGCATTCACGCGAGGGCGAACCAGTTCGTGAAGCGCCAGCGCATCCGCAACCTGGACAAACATGGCGGGGGGAACAAAGGGCATATCGGCCAGATGAATCAGCCAGCCATTCCAGTGAGGGGTCGCGCTAACGCCTGCGGCAATAGATTCTCCCAGACCTGCGCTTTCGATAAGCGTGAAAGGGATTTGTTGTGCACGACACAGTGCCTGAATATGAATATTTTCCGGACGCGTCACGACGTGAACCGCAAGATGCGTTGCGCAGGCATGGCGTAGCGTTTGCGCAAACACGCTGCAATTGTTAAGGCGCGCATTGAGTTTATTGCCATTTCCACCCGCTTCTCTGAAGCGTTTAGCGAACCCGGCTGCGGCGATGATAATGCCCACATTCCTGCTCAAGACTGATTCCTCGGCACTTTTTGACACACTCGTCACGTAAATTTGTTGCGCAATAGTTTGCGCAACTATGTTTTTTTTATGAAAATGAGATGTTAATTCTTACATGCTTTAAGGCAAATGCATATACTTATAATAACTACGGAAATGAATGTCTGGCCTTCACAAGCAGTTCAATAAAAAGACAATTATAATTTTAATGGGACGTTTTATGAGCAATTTTAATCCATCGCGGCGCCGCTTTATTAAAAGTGCCGTAGTCGCAGGAGTCGCAGTTTATCTTGCCCCTCTCTACAGCCGCGCTTACGCCGCGCTGTTTGAAGAAAAGATCCTCAATTCCCCCGAGTGGGATGCCAAAAATAAACGCATTCGTTTCCGTATTGATGGCCAATCGAAAGTCATGGGGCACAAAGTTTTTGCCCGTGATATTCGCGCTGTTGATATGCCGCACTGGCCGCAGAAACAGGCGCACGCCTTTATTTTGCGCACCACAAAAGCCGACCGTCTGTTTAGCGGCATCGACCTGTCTTTACTGGGCGATGACCTGAAACCCGATCGCCTCGTCACCGCCGATGATCTGGCGCGCGACGGTCTGGCATTCCCGGCGTTTTACGGCGAAGACATGCTGCTGCCGACGGGCAAAACGCCAGCGTATTTAGGCCAGGCCGTGGCGATTTTGATTTATCACGATTTTGCCCGTTTCCGCTTTGCCAAAGACAAACTGAAATTCAAAGATGAAGTGATCCAGTACGGAGCCGAAACTGGCCCGCTCGAACGTGACCCATGGGGCACATTCCGCTTTGTGCGCGTCGGCGGTGCCACCTCACAGGACGACGATCATTTCTCCAGCCTGAAAGACATGCCGATTTTCCCGGTGTCGATGAAAAAACATTTGCCGGTCTGGCCTGAAGGGCGTGAAGGCGGCAAGCTGGATCAGGAAGGCATGTATTACGCAGGCATGATTGCCGATGAACTTAAGAACCCGCCGGATGACTGGCTGGTGATGCAACGCCGCTACACAACGCAATCCATCGACACCGCCGCCCTTGAGCCGGATAACGCCAACGGCTGGTTCGACGAAGCGACGCAGACCTTGCACATGGTGGTGCCGACGCAATCCCCGCAAGAAGTGGCCGATGAAATGCCACGTATGCTGGCAAAAGGCACCACGCCGGTAAAACAGCTGATTCTGCACCCGTGTTACACCGTGGGTTATGGTTCTAAAGATCACTACAACTTCCCGTATTACGGGGCGGTAGCGGCAATGTATGGCGACGGGCATCCGGTGCGCCTGGCCAACGATCGTTACGAGCAGTTCCAGAGCGCGTTAAAACGCCACGCATTTGATATGAATTACACCATCGCGGTGGATAAGAAGACCGGCATTCTGCAATCGTTTCTCGGTGATATGACCGCCAACGGCGGCGGGCGCAGTAACTTTACGCCGTCGGTGTCGATGGTGGGCGCGACTGCCGCGCAGTCTATTTATTACTTCCCGAAAAGTGATTTGTCGGCGGTGGGCGTGGCCTCACGCGCCATCGACGCCGGTTCCGCTCGTGGCTACGGCACGCTGCAAAGTATGGCCGCCACCGAAATGATGGTGGATGAAATCGCGGCGCAACTGAATATTGACCCGATTGAATTTCGCATGCGCAACGCGCTGAAATCCGGCATGAAAAACACCCAGGGTGCCATTCCTGCCGGGGCGATTCGCGTGGATGAAGTGCTGGCGAAAGCGGCGAAAAATGAAATCTGGCTCAAGCGTGCGGAACGCAAAGCCGAATTTGAAATGAAAAATCCAGGTAAGCGCTACGGCGTGGGCTTTGGGTGCGTGCAAAAAGACTTTGGCACCGGAGCGGAAACCTCGTTTGCCCGTGTTGAAGTGAGTGCTGACGGGCGCATTTCCTTGCATCACAGCGGCGCGGAAATGGGCACGGGTATGTCGACTTCGCAATCCGTGCTGTGCGCGCAGTGGCTGGGCAAACCTGCCGACGAAGCCAATTTCTCTGTGACAGACTGGTCAACGCTGCCGATTGTCACCAGCGGCGACCCGTACATTATGTCCCAGGAAGAGCAGGACAAACTGGCGGCGAACCCGGCGTGGTCGCCGTCTTACTGTTCACCATCGAGCGCCAGTAACTCAGCCTATTACTTCTCGCACAGCACGCGGGAAGCGGCACGTTTAGTGTTTGAACACGGCTTGTGGCCTGCGGCGATGGCAATCTGGTCAACCGGTATTGGTGGCGGCCAGGCGGCTCCATTAGTGGTGCGCATTGAAGACGCCCGCTGGGTGGAAGGCGGTTTAACCGCCGCCGGAATGGAAATTTTAAGCCTCGAATTGCTGGCGAAAAAAGCCCATGAGATGAACTTAATGACCGGCGCGGCAGTGCACGTGTTTAACCGCTGGCAATGGGCAGAAGCTGATTTCAAATTGGGTGAGCAGAGCAGACGCCTGCCTATCGACGGCCTGTCTGTGCGCAACGGCAATGGCGAATTTACCACGCTTGCCCGTGAGCATGTCTACTACCCGCCAACGCAGCGTAACAACGCGGCGGTGACATACTACAGCGCCGTCGGCACGCTGGCGGAAGTTGCGGTCAGTCTCGCAACAGGCGAAGTCGAGCTGCTCAATCACCATTCAATTATGGAATGCGGAAACTTGATCGTGCCGGAACTGGTTTCCGGGCAGTTGCAGGGCGGCCTGGCGATGGGTATCGGCCACGCACTCCACGAATATTTACCTCTCTATGAAGACGGACCCGGTAACGGAACATGGAACTTCAACCGTTATCACCTGCCGCGTGCCAGTGATGTTGCGGTCTGGAAACAGACTGGCGATATCCTCCCCGCGCTTTCGGAAACTGACCCGCCAAAAGGTATGGCTGAAGTCGTGATGATCCCGGTTGTTGCCGCGATTGTGAATGCGATTGCCGATGCCACCGGCCACCGTTTCCGTGATTTGCCCGTCCGTGCTGAAAATATTCGTGAGGTATTACCATGAGCATCAAAACTAAACCAATGACCCTGACCATCAACAACAAACCGTACGGCCCGATTGACGTGCCGGAAGGATTGATGATGATTGATTTCCTCCACGAATACGTTTATCTGACCGGTTCGCGTCTTGGCTGCGGGCAGGGCATTTGCCACGCCTGCGTGGCGATTGTCGATAACCCAAGCGGCACCAGCGAAGAAGTGCGCACCTGTATCACTGGCGCGCATTTCTTTAACGGCAAAAAAGTCCGTACCGTAGAAGGCCACGCCAAAGTTGATGAGCAGGGCGAAGTCGTCGAACTCTCGCCGATTCAACAATCCTTCCTCGATCATTACAGCTTCCAGTGCGGCTACTGCACGCCAGGTTTTGTGAACGCCGCAACGATTTTCGTCGAGAAGCTGAAACGTGAACCGATTGCTCGTGAAGACCTGGAAGGGGCGATTTCTACTGCGCTGGAAAACCACATCTGCCGCTGTACCGGTTATGTGCGTTACTACGAAGCGGTGCGCGATGTGGTGCTGAAAACTCCGGGGCTTCTGAAGGAGGCGGTGAAATGAAAAAACGTCTCGCGCTCATTGTGCTGGCAATAGTCGTCATTATTGTGGCGATTTTGTACTGGCGGGAATACCGCACGTATGACGGCCCGGTGCAGAAAGTCACTGCCAGTAAAGAGCAAATCGAACGTGGCAGTTACCTGGCGAAAGTGGCTGACTGTGCGGCTTGCCACACGGCATCTGGCGGCGCACCGCTGGCGGGTGGCTATCCGCTGGAATCCCCTTATGGCACGATTTATGGCAGCAACCTGACGCCATCTGCTGATTACGGGATTGGCCGCTGGACGAAAGATGATTTCTACAAAGCGCTGACCGAGGGCGTTGGCCCAACCGGGCGTCATCTGTTCCCGGCTATGCCTTATACCTCGTACAAAAACATTTCGCGCCAGGATTCTGACGACATTTATGCTTATCTGATGACGCGTCCGGCGGTGGACGTTAAGACGCCGGATAACGAAATGACTTTCCCGTTCAACCAGCGTATCGCGCTGATTGGCTGGAATATTTTATTCCATGACAAAGATCCGCTTCCTGCTATTTCCACCGGTGATTCAGCCGACTGGCATCGCGGCCGTTATCTGGCCGATGTGCTGGGGCACTGTGGCGAATGCCATACCGAGCGCGGTTTACTCGGCCAGATGAAACTCGATAAAGCCATGCAGGGCGGGGAGTTAGGGCGCTTTATGGCACCGGATATTACGCCAAAAGCCTTAGCGCAGCGTGGCTGGACGCCGCAGGATGTGAAGCAATTCCTCACGACCGGCATTGCGCCACAGGGCAGCGCGTTTAGCGAAATGCACATGGTGGTTGACCTGAGCACGCAGCATCTGACGCCTGCCGATCAGAAAGCGATGGCAACGTATTTGATGGGTGAAGCGCCGCCAGCCGCGGTGTCTGCAGCACTCGGTAACGGTAACGAAGCCGGGCGGATGACATATCTCGATCAGTGTGCCGGTTGCCACGCTCGTGAAGGCGAAGGCAAACCACACGTTGCCGTTTCAATGCTTAATAATGCAACCCTGCGCCAGCCTGATGCGAAAAACCTGATTGTCTCGGTGATGGACGGTCTGCCTGCGCAGAATTTCCCGAACGGGGAAAGTATGCAAAGTATGCCGGGCTTTGGTGAGCGTCTGGATGATGCGCAGATTGCGGAGCTGGTGAATTACCTGCGTGTGACGTGGGGTGGTTTACCGGGGGATGTGACGGCGGAGCAGGTGAAAGCGCTGCGGGTGGAGAAGTAAACTGGGGCGTTTGGCGTTTATGCCTGAAGGGTGAATGTTCCGTTCACCCGAAAGTTCACTGATCCCACATAGGTTAGTGAACGGTGAACGTGCCAGGTGGCTCACGCCAGCCCCCTGGCGACCCCGGCGCCCGGTGATTAAATTGCCGCTGCGCGGTAAACCCCAGCTTATCCCCAACGTTCAGGGTCGTTCGCGATTCGTTCCAGACGATCGCTCACTGGCGCCGTTCCCGACGGCGCCACCCTGACTTATGGGGAACACTGGGGCAATTTATACCGGGAACAAGGTCAAAACCCAAACCCGTTTCGCTTTTGATTTTAGGTTTTGACATTGACCTTCATCCCCGGCTTCAATCGCGCCGATTTTTACCCTTCAGTCGTGGTCACGTGGTCGGGAACCACGTGAGAGAGCGATCGCCTGGAGCGAGTCGCGAACGACCGCGAATGTTGGGTAAAAAACGGTGTTCACCGCGAAGCGGCGATTGACTTGCCGGGCGCCAGGATTGCCAAGGAGAGGGCGTTCTCTCCTTGGCACGTTCACCGTTCATCGATAAATGAGGGATCGAATAACGTTCGGGTGAACGGAAAATCACCGCTCTACCATAGACATCCCCCTCGGATGAACGAAAAACCACTCACTCCCCCTTTCTAACCGCTCACGCGCCAATATAACCGCTCACTAAAACTCCCGCTTATTGCACTCCCAACCCATGCCAGCATAGCGCTGAACTTTTTATCTATGGCTCTGGAGTGGGTTATGCAACACGCATTAACGTTTGTTATCGCGACCCTGTGTATTCTGGCTATCTGCTATCGCCTTTACGGGGTGTTTTTCGTCCGTAAAGTTCTGAATGCTGATGACTCTGAAATCACACCGTCACATATTCTTGAGGACGGCAAAGACTACGTCCCGACTAAAAAATGGGTTAACTTCGGCAGTCATTTTGCTGCGATTGCCGCCGCTGGCCCGTTAGTTGGACCGGTTCTGGCTGCACAATATGGCTATCTGCCAAGTTTCTTATGGTTGCTGATTGGCTGTGTGGTAGGCGGGGCGGTGCATGACACCGTGGTGCTTTTCGCCTCCATGAAACACCGCGGTAAGTCGCTCTCAGAAGTGGCAAAAGCGGAACTTGGCCCGGTCGCAGGGTGGTGTACCGGTTTGGCAATGTTATTCATCATCACTATCACCATGGCAGGTTTGTCGATGGTGGTGGTTCACGCGCTGGAACGTAACCCGTGGGGAACGTTTGCGGTGTTCATGACGATTCCGGTGGCGATTTGCGTTGGCCTGTGGGAGCGCTATACCGGCAGTATGCGCGGTGCGACTTGGGTTGGGATTATCGTTATCTTCGCCTGCGTTATTATCGGGCCGTACATTCAGGAATCGTCTTTCGGTGAATGGCTGAGTCTGCGCACTTCAACGGTGAGCCTGGTACTGCCATTCTATGCGTTCTTTGCTACCGCGCTGCCGGTTTGGATGCTGCTGACACCACGTGGTTATCTCTCAAGCTTTATGAAAATCGGCGTGTTTGGCGCGCTGGTCGTTGGTGTGGTGTTCATTAACCCGGAAATTCAATTCCCTGCGGTGACGCAGTTTATCCACGGTAATGGCCCGGTTCTGGCCGGTCCTGTTTGGCTGTTTATCTCTATTACCATCGCTTGCGGCGCGATTTCTGGTTTCCACGCGTTTATCGGTTCAGGCACTACACCAAAACAAATCGACAAATGGAACGACATTTTGCCAGTCGCTTTTGGCGCCATGTTGGCGGAATGCGTGGTTGGCGTGATGGCGCTGATTGCGGCAACCGCACTCCATCCTGCGGATTACTTTGCGATTAACTCCGCGCCTGAGGTGTTTGCAGGTTTAGGCATGAACGTGGTGAATTTGCCGCAGTTGAGCGAATCTATCGGCCTGGATTTATACGGTCGTACCGGCGGGGCGGTGACGCTTGCCGTCGGCATGGCTGATATTTTCACCCGCATTCCGTGGTTCAGTCATCTGGCTTCTTACTTCTTCCAGTTCGTGGTGATGTTTGAGGCGGTCTTTATTCTGACGGCGGTGGACTCCGGGACGCGTGTTGCGCGTTATCTGCTGCAAGATTTCCTCGGCGACATCTGGGCACCGCTCAAACGCACTAACTGGATGCCGGGTGCGATTGGTTGCAGCATCGTGGCCTGTGTGTTGTGGGGCTACTTGCTGAACTCGGGTGATATCAACTCTGTGTGGGCATTGTTTGGCGTATCCAACCAGTTAATGGCTTCTATCGGCCTGATGATTGGCGCGACCATTATCCTGCGCATGTCGGAAAAACGCTGGTACGTGCTGACGTGCCTGGTGCCGTTGTCATATCTGTATGTGACGGTGAACTACGCGGCATACTGGATGGTGAAAAACGTCTACTTCAACAGTGCGGCGAAAGGTTTCAACATCTTCAACGGTACGATTTCCATTGTCATGGTCGCACTGGGCCTGGTGATTATGGTGGCGTCGATTCAACGTTGGTTCGTGCTGTGGCGTGCTCGCGGGAATTCAGAGCCGATTGAATTGTTGTCTTGATAAGAGTTGTTCAAATGCAGAGTGGCGATGTTTAATCGTGCTCTGCATTATTGTTTACTGCATTCCTTCCTGTTTCCTCTTTTCCAGTTTCTGTCCGAATATAAGCCGCAAAAACATTTATCTAATGTGATTGTCATCTCATTTGGTGATTAATATGAGTTGCTTTAAAACCAAGTGTTCATTTTTAACTTATATGATTGACTATTCATATTCATTTGAGGGTTATAATAACCTTATTGATTACAACATGGAGCAACAAGCTTCGATTATCGCTGACTTTTTCTTCCTGCGCCGTTATGGACGGCAGGAGTTTATTTATTTGAATAGTCGCGAATTCAAAGGGATTGTTGATGAGTCGACAGTGTTAAAATACGAGAAATTATTGCAGGGAACCGGATTTCCAAAATGAAAAACATCATTGTTGTTTTGGCTGTGTTGTTGTTAACGGGTTGCCCCATGGGTGATAGAGCGCCAGAATACGCACAAGCAGATGCTGTCGTTGTGAATGATAAAATCTGTGTTTATATTAAATCTGAAAAATTAGTTTCAGAGGAAAAGATTCTCAGGATCTCTGTCATGAAAGCAGGTGATGACAAAAATAGTTATGAGAAACAATTTTACTCTCCGGTACTGAATGTGACTTTAAAAGCGGGTGAATGTATTGCAGGGGTTTCAGATTTCAATTATGAACCCGGTTATTCCTATGACATAAATATACAGACGCCACTTAATAACTATCAGACAAGTTTTATTGTATGGATTAATGGAAAAAGATTGATGCTCAAATGACGCTTAATGCTCGTTGTATTGATGCTAAAAGCCGGTCCTCCGTGACCGGTTTTTTTACTGGCAGGCTTTCACTTCTGCTTTGGTCAGGTCACTACGGCTGCAATCCAGCGGACGACCGGATACGCCTTTAGCGTCAATGGCGGCTTGCTCTGCAGAGACAATCACACCGTGAGCGCGATGTTTGCCCGTCCAGCTAACATCAGCTGTGCCATCAGGAGTCGTAGAGATAGACAGCACAACGCCCTGGCCTGTCGCTTCGTAGTAATTGTCGTTCACTTTCTTCAGCTTCATTTCTTTACCGTTCAGGTAAACCGGACCGCCCTGGTCGATATGCACTTCGCCTGGTTGGCCTTTACCATTAAACAGCGGCAGCGCAGCGCTTGCAGAGAAGGCGACAAAACCCAGAACCATCACTAACGTTTTCAGCTTGCTCATCATTAACTCTCTTATCAGTATTTGTTCTCAACGTTCACATTGGTGAATATGAGTAGTGGAATATTACCGGAGCGAGATAATGCTGCGGGACGCCGGTGCCTTTATTGATTTGTATCAAATTGCTGAATGGGTTTGATGGCGATTATTCTTAATAATGATGATTCACGCCACAACCCGTTTTAAAAGGTTGTGGCGCAAGGTTTACTCTGCTGTCACGACTTTGCTGGTGGGTTGCTCAAGCACCATGGTTTGCGTCTGGCTCAGGCTAACGCCCGCCGCACGTAGCATTTTGAGGATCTCATACAGCAAATCACTGCGCGTGGAACTCACCATACGCGGGCTGTTCACATAGCCCGTCACACTCAGCACGATGCCGGTTGGCCCCAGTTCTTTAAAGCTGACAGACGGTTTCGGGTTTTCCAGAATGGATTCATGCAGGTTATAGGCCTCAAGTAACAAATTACGCACTTGCTCCGGGTCGATATCCAGCGGGAATGTGAGGGCGATGGTTGCCACGCCCTGGGCATTTCCCATGGTGGCATTACGCACGTTCTGCGAAATAAGCTGCGAGTTCGGTACAATTACCGTGGATTTGTCGCCTAACTGAATCTCGGTGGCGCGGACGTTGATGCGGCGAATATCGCCCTCTACGCCGCTGATACTGACTAAATCGCCCACTTTCACCGGGCGCTCGGTTAACAGAATCAGGCCGGAGATAAAGTTCTTCACGATTTCCTGTAAACCAAAACCGATACCTACCGATAAGGCGCTCACAATCCAGGCCAGTTTGTTCCATTCAATGCCGAGCATTGAGAGCGTGAGCATGATAATCAGCACGTAACCGACGTTGGTAAACAGCGTCACCAGCGATGCGCGCAGGCCGCGATCCATATTGGTTTTTGGCAGGAAGTCGTTATCCAGCCAGCGGCGTGTGGAGCGCAGCACGTACCAGCCAATCACCAGACACAGCACCGCATTTAACGCATGCGCCGGGATAATATTCATCCCTTCGAGGCCTTTTCCGCCCCACATATCGGCGATTTTTGTGAGCAACTCCATCGGCGTCGTTGTGCCAAAGGTGCCATTCAGTAGCGCCACTGCGGCCATCACTAACAGTGACGTTTTCCCTAATGCGGAAAACAGCGTTGCCGCGAGTGACAGGTGGCGGTCATTGAGGCTCAGCGTGCTTTTGAGGATTTTCCCGCTCTGGGTCGAGGGCGAGAATACTGCTTCACAGAGGTCAACCACGAAATGAATCAGCAGATACAGGCTGGAAACCACCAGGCCAATCCACAGCAATTCAAAGGTGACGAAGCGAGCCAGCGGGATGTAACCAATCAGCAGAGCCAGCAGGATAACGAACGCGGTGAGACTGATGACGAGGTGAATTAAGCCTGCCACCGTTGAGCGGGCTTCGGTTTGCTCGCCGTCGGCGCGCATTTTGCGGCGTATGCGATTGACGCGAATCGGTGCGACCAGGCAATTGAGCGCCACCAGTAATGCGGAAAGGCCATTACCAAAGAGTGTGGCGGCAATGCTCGCGCCGACCAGAGCATTCAGCTGTTCAATAATGCCGAAGATAAAGATAAAAGTGGCCAGCAAAATCGGGAACGAAGACAGCGTTTTAGCCAGCGGATCGGCAATGCCCGGCAGACGCCAGGAAGGGTGACTGTTTGATAACAGCGCAATCCCCAGACCGGCAATCACCGCTGAAAAATAGGTTAGCTCAACTAACTGCTCGGCGAACTCGTTGATCCACGCGGAAGTATCAGGCAAGCGAGTGAAGATATAACACAGCAGTTGCATGCTGATACCCAGCGTCAGCATGGTGCTTAACGTGGTGAAACACGCAAGGAAGCTGCGACGAAAACGCCCTTGCGGCAGCCAGCGGGGTAAAACCCAGTTCATGGGACTATCCAGGACTCTGCGGCCAAACAGCCCGATTCCCAGCGCTAACAGCAAATAGATGCCGGTGCCCAGGCGCCATTCCTCGCTCCAGGCTTGATCCCAGGCCTCGCCAACTTGTGTGCCAAAATCGCCAAACCGAACGGCGTCTTTATCGCTGGGTTCAATGACTGGCGACCAGAATTTCTCGCCGAGAATACTGCCGGTATTTAGCGCGATTTGGGTTTTCAGCGCGTCACGGCGCAGGCCGGAAATTTGTGACGACAGGTTTTGCGCGCCAACGGAAATCGCTTTGGTTTGCTCAATTTGGGTGGTGAGCAAAGTTTTGCTGCTGTTGAGCTGCTTGCGTTGGCTGACCACCTGCGGCGTTTCTGCAAGCGTACCCGGTGCGGGTGGCGGCCCGAGAACATCGAGCTGCGCCTGAATTTGAGTTAATTGCGGAGCCAACGCTACGGCGAGTTTATCGGCCTCGCTTGCCAGCTTTTGTGAATCGTCGTTAAGGCTGGTGAACTGCTTGTCCGTTTTTGCGGTTGAGACTCGCTGTTTTAGCGCATCAAGGCGCTTTTGCAATGCAGGCAGCGCGGTGCTGGCATTGATCTTAGCCGGCTCTTCAGTGGCAGTTTGTCCTGTGGAATCATCCGCATGAGATAGGAAAGGAGTCAATATCAGGCAGGACAGTAATGCCAACAGTAACGGCATTTTGAACATTTTTTGCATCATCAGGATCGATCCAGTGAATCAATAAATTAACGGCTTAAAAACAATTTGCTAAGAATATCTTGTATTGGTGTAAATGGGTAGTTCCGGGAGGCTAATTCAGCCATTTCCCTCCGCTATTTCTTAGGGCTTTATAAGACATACCTTAGGGATAATAAAGGTTTGGTACATGTTATTAAATGTGTATTTAACTTAAATTATGCAGCGTCGAAGAGATGGTGTTTTAAATTTCTATTTAAATATCACTGATGACGATAAATAAATATCTCCACAAGGATTGCGGAGAGGGAATAGGCTATCTATGGCCCGAGTTATTTAACCGGGATAATGAAGGATGCATTATTCGAACAGGGTATTTTAATAATTAAAGGAATCTCCATGAAATTCAGCAAAATTGCATCCTCATTGGTTGCCGGAATTGCATTAGTCAGCGGTGCGGCTCAGGCCGATGCGGTGAGTGTTAATGGCGGCACAGTCCACTTTAAAGGTGAGCTGGTGAATGCGGCATGTGCAGTAAGTACTCAGTCTTCCGATCAAACGGTGAAATTGGGTCAATACCGTACTGCGGCATTTACTAAAGTTGGCGATACCTCCGCTCAGATCCCATTCACTATCGTTCTGAACGACTGTGACACCACTGTGTCAACCCTGGCGTCCGTGGCATTCTCCGGCCAGGCAGACGGAACTGACCCTACACTGCTCGCCATCAACTCCGGTGATAACAGCACCACGGCAGGCGGCGTAGGTATTCAGATTCTGGACAGCAAATCAAAAGTGCTGACCCCGGATGGCTCTACCTTCTCTACCGCGCAGACCCTGATTGATGGCACAAACACCCTGCCATTCACCGCGCGTTACAAAGCAACTGCCGCCACTGCAACAGCAGGCCAGGCCAATGCTGACGCGACTTTCGTGATGAAATACGAATAATAAGTCTGAACAAGGATGACGAAAGCCTCATGGATGGGGCTGATGCAATGCAACTCTTTGGAAGGCGACAATGATAAGGATAATCCTGTTGTTCCTGCTATTCGCAAGCAGCGTGTCGGTGCAGGCAAACCGCGTTGTGGTGGTAGACGGCGGGAAGGTAAAAATGCAGGGCTCACTGGTGAACGGCGGCTGCTCTGTGGCATCGGAAAGCCAGGAATTTACCGTGCAAATGGGACAATACAAAAGCTCCTTCTTTAAAGAGGTGGGTAACTACGCGCCTGTCAGTATTCCCTTTGCGATACATCTGACCGATTGCGATACCGAAACCTCTGATTTAGTGGGAATCTCCTTTCAGGGCGTAACGCCTGAGCAAGACCCGCAGGTATTTCTGGCCTCGACCCGTATCGGTGAGATTGATTCCAGCTCGGGAATTGGTCTGGCGTTATTTGATAGTGAACAAAAGCTCATTATTCCTAATGCCACACCAGGATATTTTGTGTCAATTAAAGAGCAAGAAACGACGCTGCATTTTACCGCTCGCTATCGTTCGGTGACACAACAAATGACACCTGGAAATATCCATTCCGATGTCTGGTTTACGCTCGTTTATCCCTGAATCATAGAATTTAATAATAGTCATAATGATGGTGCCGTGTGATGAATAATTTATTTAAACAAGGCTCGGCCGCAATGCTGTGTCTGTTAATTTTTTGCTTTAACGTACAAGCCGCGGGGGGTATTGCGCTAGGCGCGACACGTGTTATTTATCCTGCTGATGCTAAACAAACTTCGCTCTCGATTAATAATAGCGACAACAAAGAGCGCTACCTTGTGAATTCGTGGGTCGAAAATAACCTGGGCGTTAAAGATAAGACGTTTATTGTGACGCCTCCTCTTTTTGTCAGTGAACCCTCAAGCGAAAACACGCTGCGTATTATTTACGCAGGGCCGCCATTGCCTGCTGACCGTGAATCCGTTTTCTGGATGAATGTGAAAGCCATTCCGTCAGTCGATAAAAATACTCTCGAAGGCAGCAATGTGCTGCAACTGGCGATCCTCTCACGCATCAAGCTGTTTGTGCGCCCTAAAAACCTGCAAATGCAGCCAGAAGAGGCGGTAAAACAGCTGCGCTTTAGCCGTAGCGGCGAACACCTGCGTGTTCACAATCCCTCTCCTTATTACATCAGCACGGTCAATCTGAAAGTCGGCAACGAGAAACTAGCCAATACCATGGTCGCGCCAAAAAGCGTGGCGCAGGTGATTATTCCCGCAGGCATAAAAGGCGCTATCTCGTTCCAGACGGTGAATGACTACGGTGCGGTCACGCCTGTGCAAGCAGGCGTAATGCTGTAATGCAGGTAATCTGCACAATAAGGATACCTGGCAGATGAACAATAAGTCACTCGCTCCGCTGGCGGGGATGATAATGGCAGCGCTCTGGCCCGGAACGAGTTCAGGTGAAAGCTACTTTAACCCTGGGTTTTTATCGGCAGAAGACGCCGCCGTTGCGGATTTGTCGCGTTTTGAAAAAGGCAGCGACCAGGCTCCGGGTGAATATCGCGTGGATATCTGGCGTAACGATGAATTTATCGCCACCCAGGATATTCGTTTCATTGCCAGCGACGCCAAAAGCGGAAAAGTAAAATCAGGCGGTCTGGTGCCGTGCCTGGATACTGACTGGCTCAAGCGCCTCGGTTTAAACATGCTCGCTTATCCAGCGCTTGCCAGGTTGAAAACCGGTGAATGTGTGCCGATGGCCGAGCTGATTCCGGGTTCCGAAACGCACTTTGATTTTGCCAAATTACGCCTCGATATCAGCTTGCCGCAGGCATCGCTGCTCAATAGCGCCAGGGGTTATATTCCTGCCCAGGAGTGGGATGAAGGTATCCCCGCCGCTCTGCTGAACTACAGCTTTACCGGCAACCACGGCAGTTCCGACGATAACTATTATTTAAGCCTGCAAAGTGGCCTGAATTATGGCCCGTGGCGGCTACGTAACAGCGGAGCCTGGAGCTACACCCGCGGCGATGACTATCGTTCCAGCCACTGGAATAACATCAGCACCTACGCGCAACGGACGATAATTCCGCTCAAAAGCGAACTGGTGATGGGAGACAGCAACACCGGTAGCGACGTGTTCGACAGTCTCGGCTTTCGCGGCGCACGGCTCTATTCGGCGGACAGCATGTACCCCGATAGTCTGCAAGGTTACGCGCCAACGGTGCGCGGCATCGCGCGGACTAACGCCAAAATTACCATCCGCCAGAACGGATTTGTCATTTACCAAAGCTACGTCTCGCCGGGCGCGTTCGCTATCAGTGACCTGAACCCAACTTCTTCGAGTGGCGATCTCGACGTTACCCTGGAAGAAAAAGACGGAACCCAGCAAAAATACACCGTGCCTTACTCCACCGTTCCGCTGTTGCAGCGTGAAGGACGATTGAAATTCGATGTGGTTGCCGGGGATTTCCGCAGCGGGAGCGACCAACAAAACACGCCATTATTTACCCAGGCCACGCTCGTCGCCGGGCTATCTGACGGCTATACCGTTTACGGCGGCACGCAGCTTGCCGAGGATTACACCGCAATGGCGCTGGGGGCAGGCAAAAACCTCGGCGAATGGGGCGCCATTTCGATGGATGTTACCCATGCGCGCAGCCGACTTGCGGATGACAGCGAGCATCAGGGGCAGTCATTACGCTTCCTGTACGCCAAATCACTCAGCGGTTACGGCACCAACTTCCAGTTATTGGGCTACCGCTATTCGACGCGTGGGTTCTATACGCTCGACGAAGTGGCCTACAAAAATATTGAAGGCTATGAATACGCCACGGATGACGCCGGTGGGAATAAAACGGAACCGGTTGTGCAGAGCTACCACAACTTGCGCTACAGCAAGCGCGGGCGTTTTCAAATTAACGTTTCTCAGTCTCTGGGCGATTACGGGTCGCTATATGTTTCAGGCAGTCAGCAAACTTACTGGGAAACCAATCAAAACAACACCTGGTACCAGACCGGGTATGCCAGCGGCTGGCGCGGGATTAGCTATTCACTTTCGATGTCATGGAGCAAATCAGTCGGGATTTCCGGGAACGATCGCATCATGGCCTTCAACCTTTCTGTGCCGTTCAGCACCTTGCTGGGGCATGGATATTCGCGGACCAGCACCCTCGACCGCGCTTATGCCACTTTTGCTGCCAGCAATAATTCTGATGGCGATGCCACGGTACAAACCGGCATTGGCGGCACGCTACTGGAAGGGCGAAACCTGAACTACAGCGTGACTCAGGGCCATAGCGATACCAACGGATACAGCGGTAGTGCGAATGCTAACTGGCAGGCGACGTACGGCACTCTGGGGCTGGGTTACAACTACGACCGGGATCAGCACGACTTTAACTGGCAGGCATCGGGCGGTGTGGTCGGGCACGCCGATGGCGTCACCTTTAGCCAGCCGCTAGGCGACACCAATGTGCTCATCAAAGCGCCGGGAGCCAGCGGGGTTGGCGTTGAAAATCAGACCGGGGTGAAAACTGACTGGCGAGGTTACGCGGTGATGCCGTATGCCACGGTTTATCGCTACAACCGCATCGCGCTGGATACCAACACCATGGATAACCACACCGATATTGAAAATAACGTCAGCAATGTGGTGCCGACTGAAGGCGCAGTGGTTCGTGCTGAATTTAATGCGCGCATTGGTGTGCGGGCGATTATCACCGTGACGCGAAGCGGAAAAGCCGTGCCGTTCGGCTCCGTGGTGCGTGAAGAAACCAGCGGTGTCACCAGCATGGTTGGGGATGAAGGCCAAATTTATCTCAGCGGTTTGCCGCTTCAGGGAAAACTTCTTGTTCAGTGGGGCGATGGCAAAGGTTCACAGTGTTTCGCACCGTATACATTACCGCCGGAAAGTCTGTCTCAGGCGGTTGTCGTGGCGAATGCTACCTGCTCATAGAATGGTTGAGCAATTCAGGGATCTGTTTATGAAATTGATGACATCACTAGCGGGAACGCTGCTATTAACTTGCGCACTCCCCACATTTGCGACGGTCTGCCACAATTCCAACGGCGTGCCGACGGATATTTTTTACGATCTGTCTGATGTGTTCACCAGCGCAAACAATAATGTCGGGCAAATTATCACGCTGGCGGCGAAATCAGGTTGGGTGGGGGTCAATGCGACCTGCCCGGCGGGAACTCAGGGCGACACCACCATGCGCAGTTATGTGAGTAATTTGCCGGTGCAAGAAACCATCGGCGGGTATCAATACATGAAACTCAATGACTATCTGGAAGGGGCCATGAGCATCACGGACAGTTATTCTGGGCAGTTTTTCCCGCCGAAAAATTATATTCAGATGGGACACCACCCCAATGTGCCCAAGCAAAAGCCTTTTGGGGTTCAGGACTCGCAGCTGATTTTTAAGCTCAAAGTGACACGGAAATTTATCAATATGGTGCCCATCCCAAGGCAGACCATGTTTACGGTGTATGTCACCACGCGAAACACCGACCCGCTGACCACCCCGGTTTATACCATCAGCTACAGTGGGAAAATCGAAGTGCCGCAAAACTGCGAAATCAACGCCGGGCAAATCGTCGAATTTGATTTTGGGGATATCGGAGCGTCGTTGTTTAGCCAGGCGGGGGCGGGGAATCGCCCGCAGGGTGTGACGCCGCAAAGTAAAACGGTGGCCATAAAATGCACCAATGTAGCGGCACAGGCCTATCTCTCCCTGCGCCTGGAAGCGGAAAAAGCCTCGGGCAAAATGATGGTATCGAACAATAACGATCTCGGATTTATCGTCGCCGATAGCAGCGGGCAGCCACTGACGCCAAACGATCTCAGTAGCAAAATCCATTTCCGCCTTGATGATGCCGCCGCGGCGCAAGTAGGCATTCGCGCGTGGCCGGTGAGCGTAACAGGGAACAAACCTGCGGAAGGGCCGTTTAGCGCGCGGGGCTATTTGCGGGTGGATTATGACTAAAATCGCCAGCGGCACATTTTTACGCGTTTTATTGTTGGTCGGCAGTGTGGTGAGTCATGCGCACGCCGACACGCCACTTGGCGAAGTGAATATCGAACTGCGTGGAAACGTGGTGGATTTCAGCTGTTACGTCGAGATGGGGGATGAGAATAAAACGGTTCAGTTGGGACGCTGGCCGACAAAACAACTGCGTACCGCAGGCAGTACGACGCAAAGTATGCCTTTCACATTGAAGCTGAACGGCTGCCCGCCCGGCGCTGCATCAATAACATTTTCGGGCAAACAAGCCACCGGTAATCCGGGATTACTGGGGCTGAACGAGAGTAGCGGAGCGACAAATGTGGCTGTCGAATTGCGTGATAAAGACAAAACTCAGTTGCCGCTGGACCAGGCAAGCCAGGATGTGGCCGTAGATATCAACGGCAATGCCGTGCTGACTTTTTTTGCTAATTACATCGCACTGGCTGATAACCCCCAGGCGGGGCAGGCCAATGCGGATGCGACTTTTATGATTAATTATTATTAACCGATCGGGATGTATCTTAGTGACATAAAAAAAACCGGCAGCGTATCCCGGTTTTTTTATGCTTTACTGTGATGTGTGTCGCGCGGCTATAATAATTCTTTCACACGGGCATAATCGATAAGTTCGACAATAGAAGTGACATGCAGTTTTGAAAATATATTTGATTTGTGCGCACTGATGGTTTTGTTGCTCAACAGCAGTTGCTCGGCGATTTCTTTATTTGATAAACCATTAGCCAGATAACGTAATACAGTTATCTCCCGATTGGACAATGGCATATCATCGGTTACGCCTTTGCGCGAGGTCGGGTTGCTGATTAATTCCAGTGTTTCAGAGGGGAAGAAAGAATACCCCGAAAGCAACATCTCCACGGCATGATAGATATCGTCCTGATCCTTTCTTTTACTGACAAAACCATTTGCCCCGGCCTGAATTGCCCGCCCGGCATAAAATCGCTCAGATTTCGATGAGAGGAATAGTATACGCGTGTCAGCCTGTATGCTTTTGATTCTCTTTAATAAAGTAAAGCCATCAATGGAAGGAAGTTCGATATCCAGAATCACTAAATCGACAGTGTGGGTGCGCATATAGTTAATCACCTCACGGCTATCGTCTGTTTTCATGACAACATCGATATTTTTATTTTTTTGTAACAGAACTTCTATCGACATTCTGACTATAGGATGTTCGTCCATAATAATTACGGATGCAGGTTTCATATTCTTGCCTCGGTTTTTTGAGAAACACATCGCATTGACGCAGAGTCACTGACGGTGAAAGTGGTGAAACGTTTCACTGATGAGTATTTTATTTTGTATGCAAGATGCTTCCTTGAACTTAAAACAGTCCTTCAAATTTACTATTCCATAGTGGTTTTGAACGTAATAAAAGGAGTTATTTCATTAGTAAAAAGAATGTATTCATATTAGCTAAATGAATGATTGGATTATACAGCCATATTATTTCAGAGAAAGGCTAGTGTTATCTTGATGCAATTATGCTGCGATCAAATTCTAATTAAATTGGTTAATTATTTGTTATTTGGATAATGCGCCTGTGTTAAGTTAAATGAATGGCAAAAAAGCTTGTTTTGAATATAAAGAATAGTGCGAAATCTTAAATGTTTAATATTTGTTATGTGTAACATGGAATCATTACATGATTTATCGCGTTGACGTGGCATAGCAAGCGGAAAACCGATTTTCCAGGAATAGTTATAATTGTGAAATATTTGATCTGATTTAACATAAATACAACATTGAAAATAGGCAATTTCCTAGCCTTCATCCGTAAGGTTGTTATTTAGTGCAGCTATTCTTTTCCTGACAACGGAGAGGATAATTTATTTAAAAGGTGTATGAGTGCCTTGTTGTTCTTGAGGCCAAGACGGGTGGCAATGCGCCCAAGCGTATACACAACAAAGTGGTAGGGTTTGTTGAATGACAGGGCTATCGTTTTCAATGAATCACCTTTTGCCACCGCCAGCAGAATGTTCCATTCACGATGAGATAGCGGAGCAGGGGGTGAGAAAACAAGCTCTTGCTCGTTCCGATTCAGGTTCAGTATTTTGAGCAACTCCGAAATGGTCTGCCGCCTTTCGACGACCGGGAAGCGGGAAGCTGCATCAATCAGTCTGGCGATGTTTTGGCAGCGGCAGGTAGCAAATTGCATGATATTGAGTTCGGGCCAGGTCTTATGCCATCTCCGCGTTGTATCCAGCACATCAATAGCTGCCTCGCTCACGCCATCCAGATCTATCAACATACGCGGCTGCGGGTTTCGGCTAAGTAATGTTTCAGCCTCGTCCAGGGTTGCGCAAACGTGAGTGCGCTGGTGCTTAAAAACAGACTCAGTGAGTGCGAGAGATAAGTAGTTGTCGCCGGTCATAAGGATGATATCGAGCGGTTCCGCCAGAGACTGTTTATGAATCTGATGTTGCAGGTATTCCAGACGGTCGAAGACAATCGGTGGCATTCTGGCATGGAGATTGGCAATGCCACTATTTCTGATGCGGCGATATCTGCGTTTACGTGCGGCTATGTACAAATGCTCAGTCTTCTAGTGTGCGAATAAAGGGGACATTCGCTTTGCTACGGCAGGGAATCAATGCTGAATGAGACGTTATTTCCATATTTTTGTTGATAGCACAATGACGACTGAAAGGGGGTCGCTTAGGTTTCTCAGAAGCTGAATGTTCACAGCTTCTGATTATATCGTTGGAATGGATACTGACAGGGATTAAAAGTGTTAGATATTAGGTTTGGCTTAAGTACATATAAGCTGTTTCTTAAATAACATGTCAGTTAAGGATTAAAAAAAGGAGGTTGGTTTTAAGAAATTTATGCAATTCATATTGATCGCGAATACCCAATTTCCTCATGATTGCCTTACGATGTAATTTTGCGATATTTTCATCCAGTTTCATCAAACAGGCTGAATCTTTTAACGAATGCCCCTTAGCGATATGTGAAAGCAACTGGCGTTCGACAACGGTGAAGCTGCGTGTGGTGCAGTATTGGCAAATCCCGGCAGGAATCGCAACGGTGTTTTTTCCATGTCTGGACGGTTCAATCCACCAGGCTATTTTGCGGGTTATTTCATCAATTTCATCTTCTCTGAAGATAACCGGCAACATATACAAACATGGGCGAAACATCAGATTCTGATGTTCTTTTTGGCGGCAAATGAGAATAATTCGTTGAGACTTTGTTGCCTTAGGCATTTGATAGCACTCAGCAGTCACCCAATTATCATCCAAAGACAGAAATACAATATCGGCGCACTTATGGTGTTCGGGAGATAAAAAACAAAAATCTTGTTTAAGGTGATGGCACACATTTGCAACGATAATTTTTATACCGTGAGTGAAATGGCTATTTTTTTCGCGTATCGCAATTGTAAGCATAAGATCTCTCATTGAGAAATAGATCGAATGGCGATGGTAATGAAGTTAACAGGCAAACTGAATAACTTGAGACTTAATCGACAAGTCGCTGAGGATGACTCAATACCAGGGGGTTTCCTGGTATGAAAAATGCAGGAAAATCATTTGCGAAGGGATTCGATAGCAACAGGTTTGCCGGTATGATAGCCCTGAAGCCAACCCACACCCATGGTGATGAGCATTTGTTTGATCTCTTCGCTTTCAACAAATTCCGCGACAACTTCCAGATTTTTGAATTTTGCGGCTTCGCAAAAAGACATCACGATAAAATGGTCGAACTTTTCAGAAACGATATTTCGGACAAATGAACCATCTATTTTAAGAATATCTGCTTCAAGGTTTTTCAGACGAGAATAACTGGAAGCTCCCGTTCCAAAATCATCAATTGCGATCTTACAACCCAAGTTACGCAGCTCTCGCAATACATTTACAGCATTCAAGTTATCTATAATATCTGATTCAATAATTTCGAAGATGATGCGTTCCGGGCGAATTGACCAGGTGTTAAATAAAGTGAAAAGCCTGTCGAGGAAATCCGATTTGATCAACGACTGCGGGGTTAGATTTATCGAGAAACGACTGTCCGCCTGAGATTGACCCAGAGAGTGCATAAAACGAAACGTCTGCTCTATGACCGTCATATCCACTTCTGCGAGCAGGCCGGCTTCTTCTGCCAGGGGCAAAAACGTATTCGGGAAAAGCAAATTATTATTCCCCGCGTTAATCCGTATCAGGATTTCTTGATATCTGTCGGAACTGCTCGTGGAGACGATAGGCTGTGCCAGCAATACAAATGATTTTTGGTCTATCGACTGCTGCAACAGGTGGCGTATCACCGCTGGATTGACAGCGCTATCACCAGCTTCATTCATATTCAGGTTTTCAGGTTTGCCATTTTGCAGCGATACAAAAGTGCTGGCATTGAGTTGCCCGACAATATACGAAAGATTGGGGATGTTGTTATCGTAACGCATCCAGGATAAGCCAAAGTTTAACCCTAACTCCATCTCTCCCCAGGAAAAACGAAACGAAGTCATGGCTTTATAATAGGAGTCGATAAGACTTTCATTCATGTTGTCCAGACGCAGGAAAATGCCATATCCAGGACTGTAATAAATATTGTCATACCCCTTAAGCAGCGGTGTTAAGTATGCAACCACGGCTTTAACAAATTCAAAGCGGAAAGCAATACCATGAGCTTGTGTTAAAGAGTTTAATTCCGGGCACTGTACGGTACACAACCCTGCGTTCGGATATTGTATGAGATCTTTTTTAAGCGCTTGTAAATTGGGCAGGCCGGTATGAGGTTCAGATAAAGAGACGCGCTTAAGATGTTTGATGTAGTTAAGAATGCGTGTTGCCAGTACACCAACAAGGACAATAGTCAGGGAAAATATGGCAATCATTGATGATGCAAGCGCCAGATGGCCGATATAGTGCTCTACCGTAAATTCATTTTTTATCGATATATAATTATCAGTGTAATAGCCTAACAAAATGAGCATGAAAACCCATAATGGGTTTATCAGTGCATGGCCCAATCGGATTGAGCCCCAAAGCATTAGGGGTAATAGTAATACTATGGAATAATCAGTGAATATTAAAATGTCATTTCTTGTTGTAATCATGCAGTACATAATAGCAATCAAAAGCATTGCCCATACCAGCTGACTTATTGCATGTGGCCCATTAACAATCAAATCTTTTAACTGGCGCAAATAGCTTAAAAACCATGAGGGTTTGTAGCAGGCGCGGAAAAGTAAATAACAAAATGGGACACCTGTAATACAGGATGTCAACATCCACTGAATATTGATAAGCGTAATAACACTAAAAATATTTTCATCAGAGGCTGAGATAAAATGAAATTTGAGCAGTAACCACTGGTAGAGCACGGTAAACGTAAAACTATTAAGGAAAATAAGCCAACATATGCGTTGCGCAGAGAGGCGGCTGCGCCCAAAACTTACCATGCCTCGTTTGCCCGTTGCGCAAAAATAGAGCGTGACACAGATTAAAGCACTGTTTAACTGTGCAGCGGTACTCAGGAAATCAAACAGTGGATAGTGGTAAAAACTGTAAAGGGCAAACAGGGCTAACGTCGGGAGTGCCCTGCGATGGTATAAAATCAGCAATGCTGTAACGATGGGTAAGGTCAGATCATAAAACCGTAGCGGTATCCCAACTATTTCAACGCTATGGCTCAACTTCGCAGCAAGCGAATATAAAAAGAAAAATGTGACACATATTTTAATGTGCTGTTGAATGCTTGCTGAGAAAACCATATTTTTTAGCGTAAAATCCTAATTTTGATTAATAAACGCGCACAGCCTGATATAAGATATTTTAGAGTATCATGTTTTTATTAAACGAACACTTAACAGTTTTGTGGTTATTGATTTCATATGGAACTTTGTGCGAGTCAATTGGAATATAGTCCTACGCGAAAATTATTTGTTGTTTCTTTGCTATGAATGTTGTTTTTCTTGGTTAGATGTTTTTAATACTTGTGAATATGTGATTGCCATTATAATAATATAATTCCATGATGACATTCTCCTGTTATATTCACAAAGTTAACTCTGTTACGCATGAAGGTACTCCCTGCTAAAAATGTTAATTACTTGTTGATGCCCGCTATTAATTCTATGTATAAATTACTCTAAACAATACAGCGTGAAGAAAGGGCAACAGTATGGAAATAATCACACCGAGATTGATCCTCCGGCCACTTCGTTCGGAAGATGCCGAGCAAATTCAAAACGTATTTCCGCGCTGGGAGATTGTGCGTTACCTGGTTTCTACTGTTCCGTGGCCTTATCCACCTGGCGCGGCAAAACATTATGTCGATAATGTTGCGCTGCCTGCGGTAAAAGAAGGAAAGGGCTGGTTCTGGTCCATTCGGCGTAAAGAAAATCCGCAGGAATTAATTGGGCTAATTTGTCTGATGGATACTCCAGATAACAACCGTGGTTTCTGGTTAGTCCCGGAATGGCAAGGACAGGGCCTGATGAGTGAAGCCTGCGGTGGAGTCAATGATTTCTGGTTTGAAACACTTGAGAAAGACGTGTTACGCGCGCCAAAGGCCGTCGCCAATGACCGTTCCAAAAACCTTTCCATCCGTCACGGCATGCGGCTTATCCGCACCGAAAAATCGCAATATGTGAGTGGAGAAATGGACTCGGAGCTTTGGGAAATAACCCGCGATGAATGGCGGCAATTCAAAAAGTTAGCGTCGCTGGCTTAACATCTGGCAGCACAGCCGGTTTACAGTCACTGTCGCGCGCATTATTCTTGTGAACGCAAAAATATGATTTATCAATGACTCGGGGTGCCCTTCTTTGTGAAGGCTGAGAAATACCCGTACCACCTGATCTGGATAATGCTTATACCAGTATACATAAGCATTGTAGTGACTGCGTACCATCCTGCGTACCCAAACAAATTAATTTCTGGGGAAGCGAGGTTTGTATTGCTGGTTCGGGAGCTACTCAAGCTGGAAATGACAGGGCTGATCATTTCCAGCTTCTATTCCCAAATTACCTCAGTTGCGAGATAGTTGTGTATGACTGAGCGGACGGTCATTATGCCTTGTTGAAATACCATGTATCGATAGATGTCATCTTGAACATTAACCCAGCCATCATCTAAGTCTTGACCTGTCATGACACGAGTCATCATTCTGCTACCAACTTCTGGCCAGCCAGCAAAGGGTCCACCGGCTTCCTCGAAGTCGTTACGTTGGTTTTGATTCATAGATATCAGTGGAACGGCACTTACAGAGACTGGATCGTCCAACATTGGCTCTCCGTACTCGTAGAAAGCATGGCCTCTGGCGTTTTTCAAAATAACCCGATGTATGCGTTCTATCTCCGGTAGCCAAAGAATCTGCTGCCTGCCATATTCATCTACTGTAATCTGCTTAGCTGCCTGAAGTCGAGCAGCCAGGGATGGGTTACGTGTAAGTGCCCTCCCGATTTTTGGATTTCTCTGCGCTGAAGGGTCTGTGCTTCCTGCCTTCACACAACTCAGAAATGTAACGAAGTACCCTTCATCCAATGAGAAGCCAGTATTACATTCCTTGCATACTTCGACTTGTGGTACATGGGGTGGCAGAGGTCTTTCTAGTAACCCTTTTGTCGGGACGTGATCTCTGTTGGTATGACGGTCAATAATGGGTGAACCGCAATGGATACACCAGGCTTTGTGCCGATCATCGGTAAAATGCTCTATTTCTTCCATACATCCTCTCTAAATGTCATATGGCTGTTGCTTTTTGGTTCTGTAAGCCACGCAGTTTCAACGATTAAAAAGTTACTGATGCATCAACCAGCCATCCCATCTACATAGAAACTATGTATCAATTCTGTGGTTAGTCGCAGTAAAGAGTGTTTTGTGCTTTTGATATCATATAGATAACACGGATCACACGATTTTCCACTAGTAACATTAACCGGGGGTATCTGATACAAATGTTGCGTATAATGCTGGCATCAAAACTTGAAAAGTCTGAGTAAGATTAAATTGAAAGCTATTGATTTGTTTGCTGGTGCGGGAGGTTTTTCGCTAGCAGCTTTTGAGGTTGGCATTGATGTTCAAGCGGCAATTGAACTCGATTGAAGTGGTCAACAAAAACTGGCCACAGTTTTAGAGTTTTTCCAGAACAATCGCTCTGACTCATTGGGTGTTAAGCCACCGTTATATTGGTGGGGTCTGAGCTGGCTGTAATAACCAATGATGTAATTTGTTATTGATCTATTTGCTTCGCTAAAATTAGCGTATCCACAGTTCGGTACTCATTCTGATTTCAGGCTGCGAAAAAATCGTTCCATTGGGCTGTTGTCCCAGCAGTTTCCACGGCGACTCATGCTTTGCTTTATACGATAACGCCACAGTAACCGTCTGAATTCCCTGCTGGTATAGTGACTTCCCTGGTCAGAATGATACATAACGTCAGCCGGTTTCCCCCTGGCTTCCCAGGCCATCGTTAATGCTTTTCCTGTCAGACCTGAGTCCGGAGAAAACGACATCGCCCAGCCTATTGGCTTGCGGGAAAATAAATCCAGAACAACCGCCAGATAAGCCCAGCGTTTGCCCGTCCAGATGTAGGTCACGTCGCCGCACCAGGTCTGATTAGGTTCCGTTACTGCAAACTGGCGATCCAGATGATTAGGGATATCCACATGCTCTTTTGTGGCTTTTTTGTAGCGATGATCCGGTTGCTGGCAACTAACAATATTCAGCTCTTTCATTATCTTACTGGCCCGCCAGCGACTCAACGGAACACCTTTTGCGCTGACCATATCGGCAATGCTCCGGGCCCCCGCAGAGCCATTACTGGCATGATAAACTTCACGAACCAGGCTTAGTATAATGATGTGTTTTGCATCAGGTTTCTGCGGTCGGCTTAGCCAGTACCGATAGCTACTGCGATGGATCCCGAACACATTGCAAATAAAGGCAACAGGAAACCGCGTCCTGAGTTTCTCAACTAACGAGAATTGTTCAGGGAGTCTGACATCAAGAGCGCGGTAGCCTTTTTTAATATATCGTTTTCCATTTCAACACGTTGCAGTCGTTTTTCTAATTCATGAATGCGAAGTTGCTCAGGCGTCATCGGAGAGGCCTTTGGGGATTTCCCTGCGCGTTCTTCTTTAAGCTGGCGAACCCATTTATCCATCGTGGATTTACCGACATTCATTGCCGTTGCAGCGGCGGCAACGGTGTAGTGCTGATCGAGTACAAGCTGGGCAGCTTCGAGGCGAAACTCGGGGCTAAAATTACGTCTGTTACGTCCGGTCATAATGTCACCTGTTTTGACTATGAGGCGATGATATCACCTCTATTCAGGTGGCCAGATTTAGTATTCCACTACAGTCACCTTCATTTTATCTGGATATCCAGAGTTTTTTACAACATCTAATCTGCAATAATTTTCTCTATGCTAAAGATTCAGAAGATGACCTCTGGACTACCTATTCTCCCTTACCGAGTGAACTAGGGAAAGAGAAATTGCGATTCGTCTTTGAACAAACCAGAAATTTATGTTGCGATCGTGCTCTGGAGTTGCTCAGCGATGCTGGGATAATCAATATCAAAAATTATTCTTTCGAGAAGCGTAAATGCCGTAAATTCGCATTATCTAAAAAATATCTGAATTGCTGGTTCGGTATGTTACCTGAGGAATATAAAAAGCAGGAGGATCGTTACATCTATCTTTCAACAGGAAAACGTCAGCGAAGTAGTAAGCTTCTAACGGAAGAACAACTAATACAGAAAGCTCTATCACACGGTGATATGCCCCGACATGAAACATGGCATGCTTCACGGGAAACACATGATTATATGCGCCGCGTATACTCCTGCTTGGGAGGACTGCGCATTAACCTTGATAAGTTACAGGCATATGAACCTGTTAGCGAGCGGGAAGCTTTGCAAAAGATTCATTTCCTGCAACATCTGGCAGAACGGGGATGTCGTATGGTTTCTAGTTTTCCCCTCGTTGTTGAGTATTTTCCTGAGTACAAACTGGCGGAGCGTGGAACCCGTTCCTTTGAGAAAAATGGTGGTTTTCAGGCGTTAAAATCGGCGATTAAGTGGAACATATTTGAAGGATACAACTACGATATCAAAAGCAGCCAATTGACTATCCTCAAGTACGAATTGGATAGTTATGGTATAGGGTGTAAGCAGCTAAAGTTGATAACCAAGAAGAAGGTCGCGAGAAGGTTCAATGTTGATGAGAAGACAGCAAAACTGCTTATCTACACGCTGATTTATTCGCTGGGCGAGTTCAGGAAACATAAGGACAGTAGGGCGTTCCATTCGCTGTGCGATTTATACGGTTATGAGTTGGCAGTCGTTAAGGCCGATGAATGGTCTGTGTTTGTGCGGCCAGTGAAAAAGGCGCTCAAACGGTTGGTGGAATGTTATATCGCTGGGGGTATTAACTGTCCGGGAAGAGGACTGGCTATTCGCAACGCCGTTCGTCAAACCTACCTGATAAAACCAGACAAGATTACAGCGGGTGTCAGGCGCCGGGTCTTGTCTCATATGATTCAGGGGATCGAAAGTAAGGCTGTGTATGAGACGATATTGGCAAACCCCGATGTCTGTGGATCGATTGAGCATGATGGGCTGGTGAGTAGTGCTCCACTTGAATGGCAGCATTCCTATCTTGACCTACAACAAAAGCATTGAACCTAATTTATAACTATAGTTTTCCAGATTCCATCCTTCCAGTTTATGGAATTCTCGCTATTCGAACGAAGTCTGAATTTTAATTAAATACTTTCATTTTTATAAATTATAATTCATGAAAATACTATTATTTTGGTGAATGAAAATCAACTTATTGTGAGTGTAGGCCTGTGACATTCAGACTTTGAGTTTTCCTTCTGCGAAAAGTAATGTTAACGCCCGGTCGCAGGAGTATAGAGGTTAATAGAGGTAAGCTTTATGTATGGGGGTGAAATCATACATTTTCTGAATATGTGAAACATTTTTTAGCTAAAAATAATAAAACTAAATATGTTAAAAGTACTTATCCAAGAGCAAAAACATACAAATTTTAATAATTAAAAAACTGTAATGAGATAATATTAAAACCTTTAAACCCCACCCCAAGCCATTCGCTTAAAAACATTGATTTAGATCAACAAAAGATCATCCATACAACATACCACCACTATTTTATTTACATATGGTGGATTTCGCTACCCTGCATGTTAAAAGCAGTCAACAAATCCCACTTTAACAGCATATGCAGAGTTCTTTCTTGTTTGCATATAGAGGAAAATTCTTAGGAACTTTCCAATAGCAGATCTTTGATCTGTAAAGTTGATCTAAGTTAGATGTTTGCTCTATCATCGCTTTGTAAAGAAATCCGTGGATTACATCACTACAGTTCAAGAACAAAGGGAATGATATGGCTGAGTCGACCTTTCAAAGTGAGATACCGAAAGCACGTGTAAACATCCGGCTGGACCTGCATACAGGCTCAGCTCAGAAGAAAATTGAGCTCCCCCTGAAACTGCTGGCTGTCGGAGATTTTAGTAATGGTAAAGAAGATCTCCCTCTCTCAGAGAGAAGTAAATTAAATGTTAACAAAAACAACTTCAACAGCGTCCTCTCTGAGTTAAATCCCGAATTAAAATATTCAGTCCCAAATACACTTTCTGATGATGGCTCGGAAGAAAATATCAGTCTTAGCTTCCAGGAAATGAAAGACTTTGAGCCTGAACAGGTTGCCCGACAGATACCGCAGCTACGCGCCATGCTTGCCATGCGTAATTTACTTCGCGATCTGAAATCTAATCTTCTCGACAATATTACCTTCCGAAAAGAGCTTGAGAAAATTCTTATCGACCCGGCTCTGACGCAGGAATTACGCGACGAATTAAGTGCCCTTGCTCCTGAATAAAACAGGGTGAGTCTTTTAATGGATTAACAGAGAGAATGCTGATGTCCGTAAATACCGAAACACATTCAGTACAAGGGCAAACGACTGTACTGGAAAAAACTCCACATAATAGCGTTTACGCTTCATTGTTTGAAAAAATCAATCTGACGCCTGTTAAAAACCTGGGTGATATCACCGATTATCAGGACACCAGCATCATGGCTGAAGCGACTGCTGATGAGCGAGTGACAGCAGGAATTCAGGTTTTCATGCAGGTGATTACTCAGTCAGGCCAGAAAGTCGAAAAGCTCGATAAAAATTTACTCGACCAGCACATTGCTGAACTGGACCGCCAGATCAGCCGCCAGCTTGATGAAGTGATGCACCACCCGGACTTCCAGCGCGTAGAGGGATTATGGCGGGGACTCCAGCACACTATAAATCGCACTGATTTCCGTCAAAATGTGAAGGTGGAAATTCTGGACGTCTCGAAAGAAGACCTCCGCCAGGATTTTGAGGATGCCCCGGAAATTATTCAGAGCGGTCTTTACTATCACACATATACGATGGAATACGATCAGCCTGGTGGCGAGCCGATTGCCGCTATCATTTCTTCGTATGAATTCGATTCATCATCACAGGATGTTGCGCTGCTGCGTAATATCTCGAAAGTCTCCGCCGCTGCTCACATGCCGTTTATCGGTTCGGTCGGGCCTAAGTTCTTCCATAAAAATTCGATGGAGGAAGTGGCCGCGATTAAAGACATCGGTAACTACTTCGACCGTGCTGAATACATCAAATGGAAATCCTTCCGTGATTCAGAAGACTCCCGCTATATCGGCCTGACCATGCCGCGTGTGCTGGGCCGTCTGCCGTACGGCCCGGACACCGTGCCAGTGCGCAGCTTCAACTATGTTGAAGAAGTGAAGGGACCAGACCACGAAAAATACCTGTGGACCAACGCGTCATTTGCGTTTGCTGCCAACATGGTAAAAAGCTTTATCAATAACGGCTGGTGCGTCCAGATCCGTGGGCCACAGGCGGGTGGTGCGGTGCAGGATTTGCCTATCCATCTGTACGACCTGGGCACCGGCAATCAGGTGAAAATTCCGTCTGAGGTGATGATCCCCGAGACCCGTGAATTTGAATTCGCGAATCTGGGCTTCATCCCATTGTCGTACTACAAAAACCGCGACTACGCCTGCTTCTTCTCGGCCAACTCATCGCAGAAACCGGCGTTGTTTGATACAGCTGACGCGACGGCCAACAGTCGTATCAATGCCCGTCTGCCATACATCTTCCTGCTGTCACGCATCGCCCACTATCTGAAGCTTATCCAGCGTGAAAATATCGGCACCACTAAAGATCGTCGACTGCTTGAGCTGGAGCTCAATACCTGGGTGCGCGGCCTGGTGACTGAAATGACGGACCCTGGCGATGACCTTCAGGCATCACACCCGTTGCGTGACGCGAAAGTGACGGTGGAAGATATCGAAGACAACCCGGGCTTCTTCCGCGTGAAACTCTTTGCGGTGCCGCATTTCCAGGTGGAAGGCATGGACATCAATTTGTCGCTGGTTTCCCAGATGCCAAAAGCAAAAGCCTAAGGTGGTCGCAGGGATGAAAATTTATCGTCCACTGTGGAACGAGGGGGCATTGCTGTCCCCTCAGCAGTTCCAGCAGCAGGCAGAATGGGAATCGTTTCGCAGTGCTGGGGTATCGGCTCTGGCGTCTCCCTTCCCGTGGGGAGTGGAAAAGGTCGAGTTTGATGACAACCTGCTTTCATCGGGACTGATCCAGATTTCACAACTGCGGTTGTGGCTGGAAGATGGTTCTCTTATCGACACTCAATGCAGTGAGTTACCCCCCGTACCTCGTGAACTCGACCCCGCGCAACTTGCGGGTCTTGATGTGGTCACGGTCGTCATTGCGCTGCCGTTGATGCAGTCAGGTATGACCAATGTTCAGCAGGAAGGCGTACTTTCAGACAGACCGCTTCGCTATCGTGAAGAATGGGTGACGGTTCAGGACGCCTTCGGTGCTGAAGAAGAGTCGATGGCCGTGGCCCGTTTCAATTATTCCATCCGGTTTGCCCATGAGAGTAATGAATCCTGGAAAACCTGTCCGGTCGCCCGACTTATCCGGGACGGGCAGGGTGGATGGCGTCAGGACCCGGCGTTTATCCCGCCGCTGGCGTTGTTCTCCGCCAGCCCGACACTTCGTGAACGCCTGGTATTACTCAATCGCCAGCTTCGCTCCCGCCGCCAGCGTCTGATGTCAATGCGCCGTGAGAGCAACGAGCGCCTGGCTGATTTTGCGGTCGCTGACGTTTCGTTGTTCTGGCTCCTGAATGCCCTGAATTCCCATGCCCGGGTGCTGACAGAGTATGAACGTTTCCCGGCCCGTCATCCCGAGCAGGTCTGGGCTGAGCTTGCTCGACTGGCTGGTAGCATGCTGACCTTTTCTCTGGATCACGATCTGGATGCCATTCCAGGTTATGACCACGCGGAGCCGGTCAACGCCTTCCCGCCTCTGTTTGAGCTCATCACCGGCCTGCTGGAAGCCAGTCTTCCTTCAAGAGTTATCGCGCTTGAAATGTCCCGGCCTGATGACCAGACCTGGAAAGCCAGCCTGCATGATATTCGTTTACGTGAAGAAGCCGACCTGTATCTGTCTGTCCGTTCCGATATTCCCGCGTGGCAGATTGCTGATCGCTTCCCGGCACTTTGCCAGGCAGGATCACCTGATGACGTGAATGAAATTTACAGTGCCGCTCTGAAAGGTATTCCACTCATTCCTGTGAGCCGAGTGCCTGCCGCGTTACCGGTGCGGATGGAAAACCAGTATTTCGCCCTCGACATGGAAAGTGCTGCTGCCCGTGAGATGCAGGAGCAGGGTGTATGCATGTTCTATGTGCCTGCATTGCTCGGGAAACTGGAGCTTGAACTCTTTGCGGTGCTGCGCTCATGAGACAGGACATCGATATCGACCAGCTGATGGCGGAAACCTGGCTGACCGTCACCATGCTGAAGAAGGGCGCGGTCACTCCGGATGGCACAGCGCTGTACGAAAAGTGCATCCGGCAGGTGGAAGGCGTCCGTGAAGCCCTGGAACGAGCGGGGTATGACGAGGCGAGCATTGACCATATCTCTTATGCACAGTGTGCTCTGCTGGATGAAGCTGTTATGGCGCGAAAACCAGTGAAGACTGAAGAGATAGATGAAACCTCCCTTGATGCCGGTCAGATAGCCTGGCGTAAAGCACCGCTACAGGCCCGGTTCTTTGGCTCCCTGCATGCCGGGGAAGCATTGTGGGACCGTATTGCGGAAGTTCTGCGCCAGCCAGCACCCAATAGCGCGGTTCTGATCTGTTATCACCGGGTTATTGCCCTGGGTTTTCAGGGGCTGTACAGCCTGAAGGCAGTGAGCCAGACGCAGCGTGATGAAGTGATTAAAGCCCTGACTGATCGTGTTCCTCAGCCTGATGCGGGTTTGTCTCTGGTGGTTCACCGGACCGGTAAACATCGCTACAGTCTGATGCGCTCTGTCTGGTTCTGGATTGTGCTGGCGGTCATATTGACTGGCGTGGTCTGGTGGGGTGGGCATCTGTGGCTTCAGGCGCTGTTGTCAGCGCAAATTCCGGAGCTGCCACGTTAATGCGTAAATCAGTCATCGTTTCGGTTGTGTTACATACCCTGGCAGGAGCTGCGGCGTTGCTGTGGCTGCTCTGGTATTTCATTCCCGTCAGTCACGTCTCTAAAAGCCTGGCTACGGTGATACTTATCATTGTTGCTGGCTGGACTGTCTGGAAAAACTGCCGATATCGCGCAACGCAGGCTGATGGTTCAGAAGCATCAGTCGAATTGCCGTTACTTGATACACAGGGGCCGGTTGTTCTGGTATGCGGTGATGGACTTGAAGCGATATTCCAGGGGCAACAACTCCGGAAAACTGCTCAGGGCTGGTGGTATCGGGCAGGAGAGGTCAGTCGGTTAACGGATATTGTGCGCAGCATTCTGGTCCAGCAACCCCGTCAGGCCGGACAGCTTTCCGTGATGTATACCTGTCTGCCGGACCAGCATCAGGATGAGGCCGTCTTACGCTCGGCACTGAAAACACTCCGTCAGCAAGTCAGGCAGATGAAAGCGCTGACCGGATTTTCGCTGCCGGTGGTGGTGTGTTGTGACTTTTCAGGACCATCCATACCCTGGGTGATCGTTCGCGGAGACAGTCCGGTCGTGTGTCCGCCTGATGAATCCCCTCAGGCTCTGGTTGACTGGCAGCAGACGGAAAATAATCTGGTGGTACTGCCGGTTCTCAGCCAGGCATTCGCGTTTATCCGGGAAACCTTGCTGGATGAACTGGAGAAAGCGGACAGATTAATCCCACCAGTGCGCGCTTTTGCTGTGGCGTTGCGCCTCGGTGCCACAAATACCGACCCTGCGCCCCAGTCTGTCTGGTCAAACTGGCTGTTTCGCCGCACCTGTTTGCAGTTCACGGGTGTTTCCGCAGCCAGTGATCCTGCCAGCCGCTTTCCCGATGCGGTTCTGCCGTTGCTGGCTCCGTTTGCTTCCCCGATACAGGGAGGCCAGCGTACCCGCCGTGTTGTCATGGTGATGTGGCTGTGTTCACTTGCCGCACTGGGCTTTTCTGTGACGAATAACCGGGATCTGATCCACCTGGTGAGTACCGATTTACAACGCTGGTCTGCCATTCCGATGAACCATTACGTCCCTAAAGCACAGTCGCTGGCGGCGCTGAAACAGGATGCACTCCTGCTTGAACGCTGGCAGCGCCAGGGTGAACCGCTGCGTTACAGTCTGGGCTATTACCCGGGGCAACGCCTGTGGCTTGCGCTGCAACAGGCGATTGATACGTATGTTCCTCCCCCGGCCCCGAAACCGAAGCCTGTTCCGAAAATTGTCCGTCTTGACAGCATGTCGCTGTTTGATTCCGGCAAAGCCTTACTTAAAGACGGCTCGACCAAAATCCTCGTCAATGCGCTGGTGGGCATCAAAGCCAAACCTGGCTGGCTGATTGTCGTTAGCGGCCACACGGACAACACCGGCAGCGTGTCGCTTAACCAGAGCCTGTCACTGCAAAGAGCTGAGTCCGTTCGCAACTGGATGCGGGACACAGGTGATGTACCGGAAAGTTGTTTTGCGGTGCAGGGCTACGGTGACAGCCGTCCGATTGCTTCAAACGATACGCCTGATGGCCGTGCGCATAACCGGCGTGTCGAGATCAGTCTGGTGCCACAGGCCGATGCCTGTCGCATACCGGGCGAAAAACCAGCGTCACCGGATGTACGTGACGTTTCAACTCAAGAAATGGAGAAGTAAAACATGGCAATTCCAGTCTATCTGTGGCTGAAAGATGACGGCGGTGCGGACATTAAAGGTTCTGTTGACGTTAAAGACCGTGAAGGCAGCATCGAAGTGGTTGCTCAGGAACACAACCTGTATATCCCGACCGACAACAACACCGGCAAACTGACGGGCACCCGTATCCATACCCCGTTCCTGTTTACCAAAGAGATCGACTCATCCAGCCCGTATCTGTACAAGGCGGTGACCACCGGCCAGACCCTGAAATCGGCTGAATTCAAGTGGTACAAAATCAATGACGCAGGCCAGGAAGTTGAATATTTCAACACCAAACTGGAAAACGTCAAGCTGGTGAAAGTGAACCCGGAAATGTACGACATCAAAGATCCGGCAAAAGAGAAGCACAACCATCTGGAGCGCATTGAACTGCGCTACGAAAAAATCACCTGGACCTACAAAGACGGCAACATCATTCATTCCGATTCCTGGAACGAACGCACCACCGCGTAACGCCCGACCGGGCTGGCGAAAGCCAGCCCGTGAGGTGGCTTTTGCCGTCATCTGCCCGGGTGACCACAAAAGTTACTTTTAATCCTGCCCTTTGACCTCGTGCGCTTTGGTCTCCTTATCAAAAGGAAAAGCGATGGGCGGTAGCGTGTCCTGAACGATCAGAAAAGAGAGATAGAGATATGGAAAGTCAGTCCGCCGTTTTGCTCCGCCGCCTCAACCCGTACTGTGCCCGTGCGCTTGAAGGCGCGGCTTCGCTGTGTCAGACACGCGCACATGCGGAAATCACCCCTGAGCACTGGCTGTTAAAGTTGCTGGAGCAGGGAGAGGGGGATCTGACCGTGCTCGCCCGTCGCTATGAGTGGGATATGGATGCTGTCTGGCAGAGCCTGCTGACGCACCTTGACGCACAAACCCGCTCGGTACGCAGCCGTCCGGAACTGTCAGCCTCCCTTCAGTCGTTGCTGAAGCAATCATGGCTTGCCGCAACACTTGCCGGTGATGAACAGATCCGCAGTGTGCATCTGCTGACCGCCATGATTGAAACGCCAGGGCTTGCTCGTTGCGAAGGGCTGTGGCCGTTAATGACCCTGACCACCAGCCAGCTGGAGCGGTTGCGTCCTATTCTGGAATCGCAGTCGGATGAACGACCGGAAGCGCTGATACAGGAGCCTGCCGGTAATGTGAAATTCATCGGCAGGGCAATCGATACGGTAGAAGGAGCACAAGGTCAGGCGTCAGGGAAGCAAACCGATTTAAGCCAGGAAGAAGCAGTGCTTAACCGGTTTACGGTGGATGTCACGGCCCGGGCGCGTGAAGGCAAAATTGATCCGGTTTTTGGCCGCGATAATGAAATTCGTCAGATGGTGGATATTCTGTCCCGCCGCCGTAAGAACAACCCGATTCTGGTCGGTGAACCCGGCGTGGGTAAAACTGCCCTGGTTGAAGGGCTGGCGCTGCGTATTGCTGAGGGGAATGTGCCGGAAAGTCTGAAGCCGGTCATTGTCAGAACCCTCGACCTGGGCTTATTGCAGGCGGGTGCTGGCGTAAAAGGGGAATTCGAACAACGGCTAAAAAACATTATCGACGCGGTGCAACATTCTCCGGTGCCGGTGCTGGTGTTTATTGATGAGGCCCACACCATTATCGGAGCCGGGAATCAGGCGGGGGGCGCGGATGCGGCTAACCTGCTGAAGCCTGCACTGGCCCGGGGCGAACTGCGCACCATCGCCGCCACCACCTGGAGCGAGTACAAGCAGTATTTTGAGCGTGATGCCGCACTCGAACGCCGTTTCCAGATGGTCAAGGTCGATGAGCCTGATGATGATACCGCCTGCCTGATGTTGCGTGGTCTCAAATCCCGCTACGCCGAACACCATGGTGTGCATATTACCGGCGAGGCCGTTCGTGCGGCAGTAACACTGTCCCGCCGTTATCTGACAGGGCGGCAGTTGCCCGATAAAGCGGTGGATTTGCTGGATACAGCAGCAGCCCGTGTGCGGATGAGCCTCGACACGCTGCCGGAACAGCTTACCCGTTTGCAGGCTGAACTCACCTCGCTTGCAATGGAACAACAGGAGCTGCTGGAAGATATTGCGCTGGGCAACACCGTTGATTCCTCCCGTCTGCCGCAGATTGAACAGCTTACGTCCGATCTCAATCTGCGACAGGCATCCCTGGAGGCTCAGTTCGAAACCGAAAAGCGGCTGACTGAACAACTGAAGGAATGTCGCGGTGATATCAGCCGTCAGGAAGAACTCGCCGCACTCCAGTCTGAATTGTCTACGGCGCAAAACAACAGCCCGTTGCTGGGATTAGATGTGGATGTCCGCACCGTGGCGACAGTGATAGCTGACTGGACGGGTGTCCCGCTTTCATCGCTGATGAAGGATGAGCAGACCGAACTGCTGACGCTGGAAGAGCAACTGGCGACCCGTGTAGTCGGCCAGGGCGCGGCACTGAATGCCATTGCCCAGCGTCTTCGTGCCTCGAAAACGGGTCTCACGCCTGAGAATGGGCCGCAGGGTGTCTTCTTACTGGTGGGACCAAGCGGTGTAGGTAAAACCGAAACCGCGCTGGCGCTGGCTGACGTGATGTATGGCGGTGAAAAATCCCTCATCACCATCAACCTGTCCGAATACCAGGAGCCTCATACCGTCAGCCAGTTAAAAGGCTCGCCTCCGGGCTACGTGGGTTATGGTCAGGGTGGCATTCTTACCGAGGCGGTGCGTAAACGTCCGTACAGCGTGGTGCTGCTTGATGAGGTGGAAAAGGCCCACCGGGATGTGATGAACCTGTTTTACCAGGTATTTGACCGTGGCTTTATGCGGGACGGCGAAGGGCGTGAAATAGACTTCCGTAATACCGTCATTCTGATGACCTCCAATCTTGGTAGTGACCCGCTGATGCAGCTGGTTGACGAACAATCGGACGTAACGGAAAGCGACCTGCAAGAACTGCTGCGCCCGATCCTGCGCGATCATTTCCAGCCTGCACTGCTGGCCCGTTTCCAGACGGTGATATTCCGTCCGCTGGCTCAGGATGCGATGCGTACCATCGTCGGCATGAAACTCAATCAGGTCAGCCGCCGCCTGCAACGGCACTACGGAATTACCACGCATATTGATGACAGCCTCAGCGATATGCTGACGTCTGCCTGCCTGTTGCCGGATACGGGGGCCCGTAACGTTGACAGCCTGCTGAATCAACAAATTCTGCCGGTGCTGAGTCAGCAGTTACTGAGTCATATGGCTGCAAAACGTAAGCCGTCTTCCCTGTCGCTCAACTGGGACGAAGAAGAAGGCATCGTGCTGGAGTTTAATGTACAAGCGTAATAAATATTTTTGATGATTAAATGAAATTAAGGAGTAGTAAGTATGTATAAGAGGATTTTGGCGGTTTCAATTATTTCACTATGCTCCCATGGTGCTATTGCAGGGCTATTTGATTCGAATAACTTTAAATGTGGTAGGGACGATGCGAATGCTGCCGTTCAAAAATACATAAAAGATGAAGCGTCAGGCGTATTACAGAGCAACTATCTTGCAGCAGGGAAGGATAAGTATAGCAAACCGTTAAGTGCTTATCAGGGGGAGTTGAATTTAATAAATATCAGTACCTCTAATATTTCAACTAAAAGCAATAATGATGATGAGTTGACTTGTAACGCAACGATTTCAATTAAAGTCTCACCAGAAACACTGGCTGTCATTGGTGATGATCCATCACGACTTTACCGTATTACCCAGGGCGGTGGCAAGTTTAATAATGGAAGTGTGGTCTGGAAGAATGTCAGTTACAATTTGAATCTAGCTGATAATGGCAAAGATATTCAAGTGGATAACTTTAGTAATTATAATGATATTACCGTTTCCCTCTACCAATCATCATTGATGGGTATTGATAAAGAAACCATTATTCAGGGTAATGGTCAAAGTCGGATATTAAGTGCCAAAAGTAGTTATGATCAATCAGATGCAGTATTAAACCAGATTTGGAAAGATCTTCCTGAGTCAGCCAGGAATTCAATGCGTAAAGCTCAGGGGGCATGGGCGAATGATAAAGCGGCTAAGTGTGGGAAACTATCCGATGCAGAGATTTCAACAACGGCTATTGAACAGAGAATTAAAATATATCAGTGTCAAACAAAGCTTACACAAGATCGCATTACTTACTTAGGTGGTAATGAGTCGGAATGATCGTAAGGTTATAAATTTGTAAACCTGTAAATATGTTTTCTCGGTTGTTTATTATCTAATTACTCCCCATCAAATAATAAATAACCGAGGTCATTATTAATAAATGTTGGAGTGGCTTATCCTCTCCAAAGGATATGAATAGCTAAAGGAGTTTCAGGATGGATAGCTCTCTGACAAACACGACTACCAGTCTGGTGCAACAACTGCTGGGCCAGTCACGCTACAGAATGGACGTGCATGGCTGTAGTGAATTTCTTGATGTGCTGAACTTCAGTTCGGTCGAGTCACTGAGCCAGCCCTGGCGTTATGATATCTCCGTGACCTGCGTAACACCGGATATCGGCAGTGATGCGGTATTGCTAAAACCTGCATCCTTCACCCTTCAGACGCCGATGTTTACCGGTGCTCCCGCTATTCCGGTGCGTACCGTTTATGGTGTGGTGGAGTCGTTTGAACGGATCTCCACCTCAAAAGAGGATACCGTTTACGCCCTGGCACTGGTCCCGCGAATTGCCCAGTTAGCGTATACAAAGGGCTGCGAGATTTTCCTCAATCAGTCTGTTACCGAAGTCGTTGAACAGGTATTGCGTAAGCACGGGCTGGAAGGGGCGAACTTTGAATTCCGTCTGTCTCGTGAATACCTGGCCCGGGAGCTGATTACCCAGTGGCGGGAGACTGACCTGGAATTTATTCAGCGTCTGCTGGCTGAAGTGGGTATTTTCTGGCGCTTTGAAATGGATGCCCGTCTTGAACAGGATGTGGTGATTTTCCAGGACACCCAGGAGCAGTATCAGTTTGGTGTGACCCTGCCGTTACGAAACCAGGCTGGCATGAGCGACAGCGGGCAGGAAAGTATCTGGGATATTCACACGGCTTATCATGTTGTCAGTGGCGGCGTGGCGACACGGGATTACAACTACCGTGATGCACTGACACCTAAAGACAGCACAGAGAGCATCAGTGGCAAAGAAGGCATCACGACAGGGGAAACCTACCACTATGCGGAACCGTTCCTGACTGAGGGTGATACCGAAAGCACAGAGACCGGCGCTTACTTTGCCCGTCTGCGGCATGAACGCATCCTGAATGCCCAGTACACCGTCAGTGGGTGTACCTCCAGCCCTCATCTGGCCCCGGGACAGGTACTGGAAACAGATGCCAGTCTGCCGGATGTGGTGAAAGAGGGCATTGTTATCACCACGGTACGCGCCAGCGGCTCACGCCAGGACAGTTTCCGGATGACGTTTGAGGGTATCCCGTACAGTGAAACCGTCTGCTATCGACCGGTACTGCTTAAGCGGCCGGTGATTTCCGGTTCGCTGCCCGCACGTGTTGAGAGTACCCAGAAAGGTGACACTTACGCCTGGCTGGATGAGCAGGGGCGCTACCGGGTAAAACTGGACTTTGACCGCAACAGCGCAGAACAGGGCTATGCCTATCTGTGGCTGCGGATGGCAAAACCCTATGCCGGTGATACCTATGGCTGGCATGCACCTTTGCTCGATGGCACCGAAGTGTCGGTGGTGTTTGACAGTGGCGACCCGGACAGGCCGTACATCGCTTACGCTCAGCATGATTCTGAACACCCTGACCACGTCACCAGCGACAACCACACACGCAATATCTGGCGCACTCCGGCGAACAACAAGCTGCGGATGGAGGATAAGCGGGGCGAGGAGCATATCAAGCTCGGGACCGAATACGGCAAAACCCAGCTCAATATGGGCCATCTGGTGAACGGCCAGCGTGAACAACGCGGCACCGGCTTTGAGCTGCGAACGGACGAATTCGGCGCGGTCCGTGCCGCCAAAGGCATTTACCTGACGGCAGACGGGCAGTCAAAAGCCCAGGGCCCGGTGCTGGAAATGACGCCTGCGGTTAACCAGATAAACCAGGCCAACAGCCAGATGCAGTCGCTGAACAGTGCCGCTGATGCGGCCGGGGCACTGGTGTCTGATATCAGCACCCAGATTAGCCTGGTAACAGACAAGCTCAAAGAGCTCCAGTCTGCCGTAATACTGGCAACCGCTCCCCAGGGCGTGGCTTTTACCTCGGGTGAACATCTCCAGATGAGCAGCACGAAGAACACCATGATTAACGCAGGCCAGCACCTCGATGTCGGTGCCATGAAAAACCTGTCAGTGACGGTCGAAAAAGCGCTGGGGTTGTTTGTGCATAAAGAAGGGGCAAAGCTTGTCGCCAACCAGGGGGATATCGAAATTCAGGCCCAAAAAAACACCATGTCGTTGATCTCGCAAAAGCAGCTCACGGTCACCAGTAGCGATGACGAAATCATTATCACCACCCCGAAAACACTGACGCTCAATGGCGGTGGCACCTATGTGAAGCTGAGTGCGAACGGGATAGAGCATGGTTCAACCGGGGATTTCATTATGAAAACAGCGAACTATCTTGTGCCGGGATCCGGGGCTGATCTTCCTGTTGAAACTCCGGACTTCAAAAAGACCGATATCACGGTCACTACCAAAAACTCCGCCAAATGGGCCAGTGAATAACAGGGACGATAACCAATGCCAGCACAACTCTTAAAAATCAGTTATCCGTTCCCGTCGAATAAGCACGGGCAGGCTTTTTCCGACAGCGAAGCGCTTTTTACGCTGACTGGGGGTGAGAGTTCCGGGCAGTATCTGGTGGGGAGTCAGGGAATGTGGCATGGCGGCATTCATATCACGGATGCAACGGTTCCCTGGTGCGCGCTCAGTTCTGACAGCGCAGCAGAACAGGAATATGTGCGTGAGCCTTATAAAGGCGAGCAGTTTATTCGTTGTATGGCGGATGGCGAAATCGTGGCTTATCGGGTCTGTAAGGATTACGAGTTCATCGAATGGGGCGATGACAAATTGTATTTTTCGACGTCATTTGTGCTGGTAAAACACTATATCCAGCCGGGACCGACCGACGCCAGTGGCCTGACCTTCCACACACTGTACATGAATCTGGCCCCTTTATCTGCGTATGCCACGCAGGGTAATGAACGCATCCGCAAGGCAAAAGGACAGAAGCACTACCCGACACAAGAGGCCGTCATTTCCGGCACGCAGGGCGGCACGCTGGCTGCCGGTACACGGGTGACGCTGGGCGACAAAACAATGACCCGCGCCAGCGACAAACATCAGTTCAGCGAGGTGACGCTGGCCGATGGTACACAGGCATGGACGGCATCTGACCAGGGTTTCCTTAGCCCGGTCACGGCCGCTGACGGCGCTGCGACTCCGGTCTGGTGGAATGAGTGTTCCCCGGCTTACAGCACCACGCCAGCTTCACTGACGGTGATGAAAACCACCGATAGCCTGCGCAGTTACCTGAGCCAGGAAGATGTTCTGGCGGGTACCGAATCTGTATCCCTGCCGACGGGTACGGTAGTGACAGTGGAGCAACAGAACGCTCTGCACCAGATGACAAAAGGCAGCGGTGAGGCCATGCGGAAATTCAGTCTGGTGACCCTGACCACGGATGCGGGCAGGCCAAAAAGGTTGCGCGGGGACCGGGTGTGGGTGTTATCGGATAATAATAATCTGGTTGCGGCAGGGGGCGATGCCTCAGCAGCGCCGATATTTAAAGACGTGGTCATTCCGGGCAGCCCGATAAAAATAAAATCGGGCGACAACATCGGGCACATGGGTTTTTATCAGTTGCCGGAAGACAACGGCAAGCGTTCGCGCTACCAGGTGCACATTGAATGCCTGAGCATGGACAGCAGGTTGCCGGTTTTTCTGACCAACCCGGAAAGCGTGGCAGTGGAAGATAAGGCAGCCTTCCTGAAATATCCGGAAGGCGCACCGCTGTTTATTAAAAATGCCCAGGGACAGATAGCCGGGAGCACGCTGAAGACGAAGAACCAGGGGATCGCGACCCGGTCAAAAGTGGCGGAGGTGGGGGCAGACGGGCAACCGGTAGCTGCCGGGACAGCGCCAGTGTATTACCCGATAAATCAGGAGCATGGCTGGCTTGCCGCCGCGAATGTTCAGAAGGTGTCGCAGTATGACCTGAGGGAACTGGGTTTTGTGACGCTGGATAAAGCGCCGGAAAGTTTCGACCTGATAGATGGCCTGACACACCCGGACAATGTGGTGAAGGGCATTCTGGACCAGATGTATAAAGCCGCACAGGATGAAACACGGACCAGTCATGCGCTGAATGAATACAACTACAAACGGCTGTTGGACCAGATAGACAGTAATAAAGACGGCTACTATTCAGAAGCCGAATATCTCCAGGCGATACACAATGTGTCCTACCGCGACCACCTGAACCGCATTATCGCAAAACACGCCAGTGAGTGGTATTACGGCAAGGACGACCCGCTGTGGAAGACCTATCTGGATACGCTGACCCGGGATGCACCGGAATGGAAAACCTATACGGAAGCGTTTATTGAGAAGATGGCGTGGATGAAGCAGGTGGAAGGCATGGGGCCGGAGCCGTGGCATATGCATCCGGTGGTGTTTTTGGGGGCGATGAAACCCACTGAAGATGGTGTTACATACGAACAGCTGAAAAGAATTTTCCCGCAAGCTTCAGATGCAGATCTGAATACAGTGGTTGATGAGTTAAGGGGAAAACTTGAAACGTTTAAGTTAAATACCCCAACCAGACTGAGACACTTTTTCTCACAAATCAAAGGAGAAGTTGGGCCGCAAATGAAAGGTAAAACAGAGGGGTTCCAGTTTTCTCCTAGCATATTGAGAACATTCAGTCAATATTATCGTGAGCACCGAGACGAATCTGAAACCGATGGCTATGAAAAGGATGCGAGAGGCCGTATTATTCGCAGGGCTGACGAGCAAGCTATTGGGCGAAAGCATTATTTAAGATTGAATGGTAATAGGCAAAGTAATCCAGATGATGGTTATAATTTTAGAGGGCGAGGTCTAATTCAGGTAACTGGGTATGAAAAATATCATGGTTTTATGGAGGAATATAATGATTATTGGCAAGGTAATCCTCCTGATACTGTTTCAGAGCCAGAAGGGATTAATATAATGCCCTATGCAATACGAAGCGCTATATGGTTCTGGTTGCACTATGAAGTATATTCTCGAGACCAGGGCCATGGTTATGATGATGTAGAAAATGTAACCAAAAGAGTTAATGGCGGAAGTATGGGTTTGGCTGAGCGACAAACAGCGTATAAGTTGTGTGAAGAGGTGTTTTTATGAGAATGACTGGCGTTTTACCAATAGGGTTGTGCCTTCTTTTATTGTCAGTAAAAACTATGGCATCCGAGTCAAATAAGACTGAAATCATTTCATGTTCGTTACCCGGAAAGATATCTCGAGAGATTTTGTTTTCAGTAAATAATGATTCCCAGGAAATTAGTTATGAATTTAAAAAAAATGGCGAAACTGAATTAAATCTTTTGTTTAATGAAAAGGGTAAATTAAAGCGACTAGTGGATAGTAAAATGGGCGTTACATATTACGGATTTAAACGAGGGCAATATAGTTATGTTGTTGATGTGATTAACGGGGCGGAAAAAGAAGAATATACAATGTCCTTTGATGTCAAAAAAAACAACAAGGTTATACAATCTGACGATTGCCTGCCGTCATCTTTTAGAAGTGATAATATCAAAAATAAATTTATAACTGACATTCCTTATGTCGATAACGATGAATTCATTTTTCCGTAGTTATGCTGAAAAATAGATAGTTCTAATTGCCAATTTTATTTGATAACTATTTGAGTTAAAGAGTTTGACGTTCCGCATAAGCGGGCTTTTTCCAGCTGCAGGAAGAGAATGGCAAATGGTCACGTTATCAGGTGCATATCGAGTGTCTGAGCATGGGTGATTTGGAGAAATTCCTCACCAATCCGGGTAATGTGGATGTCGGCGATAAAGCCGCTTTTCTGAAATACCCGGAAGGTGCACTGCTGTTTATCAAGAATGCGCAGGGACAGATAGCACTGGTCAGCACCTCGATATGGGGGCCATGAAAAACCTGTCAGTGACGGTCGAAAAGGCGCTGGGACTGTTTGTGCATAAAGAAGGGGCAAAGCTTGTCGCCAACCAGGGCGATATTGAAATTCAGGCCCAGCACAACACTATGGCGTTGTTCTCGCAAAAGCAGCTCACGGTCACCAGTAGTGATGACGAAATCATTATCACCACCCCGAAAACACTGACGCTCAATGGCGGTGGCACCTATGTGAAGCTGAGTCCGAACGGGATAGAGCATGGTTCAAGCGGGGATTTCATTATGAAAACAGCGAACTATCTGGTCCCGGGTGCCGGGGCTAACATGCCTGCTGAAGCCCCCAAATTTAATGTGACTGATATTACCCAGGCCAGTCTGGTGACCAGCAAATCCTTTAACGACTGAAATGACGACATGTGCTCCTTGGTATCTAATATTCGAAACTCCATCATATTTATTGTCGTCTTTATGTTTTCACAGTTGGCTTTTGCAACTGGAAATACTGTTATTGAAAATACCGTACTTAATTTTTATAAAGCATACCTGAGTGATGACTCTGCAAATGACAGCTACATAGTCAGTAAATATGTTTCTGATGAACTCATGAAAAGCATTAACGATTCAACCATGTGTAATTATGATTCTGACGATTCTGTTTCAGCCACCGATTTAGAGAAATTGTGCGCGAAGAAACATGAATGCAAGGCATATAAAGGAAATTATCTTTGCGACTGGTACGGCGTCTGGGGGGAATCAGACGTCAATTATTTTACCAAATCACAAGATGTCTACCCTTCATGGAAATCCAGTATTAAAACCAGCACCGTTCGACAAGATGCCCAGCAAGCTGTGATTGATGTCGTTTTGGGGGAGGGTAAGGAGACCGCGAACTCGCTCCAGGTCACGCTGAAGAAAGATGGCGATGACTGGAAAATCAGCAGCGTAACGGAATGAAAGGCAAATTTACGTGGAGCAGCAATGTTTTAGTTAGTTTTTATAGCAATGTTCAATCCACAGGTCATTAAAGAGGTATTTATGTTAAAAAGAATAATTCTCCTTTGGTGCTTGTTTTGCGTGCCTTATATAGCTCTGGCCTCTGGCGAAAAAGATTTATCGCCAGAGGAGGTTGTTAGCACATTTTACCATGATTATTTAGTCGCGGCTGAGGTGTCTGACATGGAAGCAGCCAATGAATTAACTGTGAAGGCAATTTTAAAATATACGACTGAACATCTCAGAACGCAGCGAGATAATGATGATTCAGGTGCGGATTATTTTGTGGACGCTCAGGATGTTTGTGAGGAATGGAAAAATAGCATGCATACAAATTCTATTTCTGAGAGTAACCATGACGCGCAAGTCAATCTTAAATTAGGCTATGGGAAGGGAGTGTCCCTTTATATTATTAGCTTAGTAAAAAATAAGGGTGCATGGTTAATAGATTCCGTTAAACCCACCTCCAGAAGTAGTATTTATTGCCCCAAACAAGCTAATGGAGAAGAGTAAATGATTGATAAGGACATCGCTATAGGAGTTCTAAATTCTCAAGCATTAGCCAGAGCGAAAATTAATGCTGATACTTTTAAAAAGGGTATTGATAAAAAGCTTAAATATGGCGAGTCAAAATGTGCTCGGTATGTTAAGAAGGCATTGATTGCTGGTGGGGCTTCTGTAAAAAACTCAGGGATTGAATCAGCTAAAAACTATGGTCCATGGCTGGGTGAAAATAATCTGAAGGCCGTTGATGGCGTAACAACAATACACAGCGGCAATGTTTTTTCAATTTCAGGTCAACAGACCGGTGATGTAGTCGTCATTCAAGCAGCTCCAAATCATGTACATGGTCATATGGCGATGTTTAATGGTACTCATTGGGTATCTGATTTTATACAGGAAAAAGGGTTTTATCCCGCGCAGATTTATCGTGATCAAAATATTCCCTATGCACTTTATCGTTATTCCGATAATAGCAATTCGGAGCAGAGCTCGTCTGTTGCGAAAAAAGGGAAAATTAAAATAGTCTGGCCGATCCCGTCCAACAATCGGGGAAGAGAATTTGCTCACCAGGAAGAGATCCTTTCTCATATAGGAGGAGAATCTACCGGTTTATATATGATTGGTCGCAATGGTATGTGGCACGGCGGAATCCATATCACCAGCGCCACCACGCCATGGTGTGGCCTAAGCGGTAAGGCGGCTTCCGAGATAATAGATTTCCCTGTGCCCTTTAAAGGTGAGCAAGCCGTGCGGTGCATGGCTGATGGGGAAGTTGTCGCCTACCGAGTCTGCAAAGATTACATGCAGATTAAATGGGAAACCGGTCCTCTTAGTATTTCAGGCTCGTTCGTACTGGTGAAGCACTATATTCAGCCTGGTGAGAAAGAAACCAGTGGTTTGCATTTCTACACGCTGTACATGCACCTGGCTCCCTACTCGGCCTACACAGTCAATCCCGCAGAAAACAAATGGACCGTAAAAGATACACTTTCGGCTTACGATCCAGAATGGGTGATGACGGCCAGCACAAATAACAAAGGCACCAGCGAAAGCTATAAAAAAGGGACCATGCCCAAAGGTGCCATTGTTGAATGGGACAAATCGGACAGCAGCCTCCATACCGTTGCCTTCAACAAGCGGGAATATGGTCTTGTCACCTATGTTGGCCTCACTGAGGATGCCCAACAGAGAGGCAAAAAAACAACACTGAAACCAGGCCAGCAGTACTGGATGTTGGTGGATAAAAATAACATTTCGCCAGGTACTGACGGTGTCGCCCAGCCTTCGTGGTGGCAGCAGTTGTTACCGCCAGCTAAAGAGACTATGAAGTTTGATCAGGTAGTGTGTCCAGCGCCCTATGCTATCAGTGCCGGTGATCCTGTAGGGCATATGGGTTACTATCAGGCGGCGAAAGATGGCGGCTATGAGCCCCGTTATCAGGTTCATATCGAGTGCATGAGCATGGATGATAATCTGGAGACCTTCCTGACGAATCCTGAAAAGGTTGGCGAGAAAAATCCTCTCTATCTGAAGTATTCTCCCGGGCTTGCCTTGTTTATAAAGGATGTCGCGGCCGGAACCTTCATGAAGGGGAAAATGACTGAACGGACGGGTATTTTGACGTTAAGTCAGGTGACAACAGAAGCTGACAAAACGACGAAACAGGAATACTGGCAGTTGCGACCAGAGAATGCCTATGCGTCAAAAGGACAGGCAGAACCTCAGCTGTTGTCTCAGTACGATCTGGCAAAACTGGGATTCAGAACGGAAACCGCAGAGCCGTCGAGTTTTGATTATCTGGATGGCAAAACCCAGCCGACTGGTTTTTTCCGCAGTGTTATAGATTCCCTGTACAGCGCGGCAAAGGATGACACCCGCGCCAGTCATGCACTGGTGAAGTACAATTATCAGCGACTTCTGGATAAAATTGACAGCGGAACCCCAGATTATTCAACCCTGGAATACGCAAGTGCGTTTCACAATGCCGACTATCGTGATGTCACTCTGAAAACGATAGTCAAACATCCGAGTGACTGGTATTTCAAAAAAGATGATGCCATCTGGCAACCATTCCTGAATGCCCTCAAGAAAGAAGCACCTGAATGGAAGAAATACAGCGAAACGTTTCTCGACAAGATGGCCTGGATGCAGGATGTGACGACTGAGAAACTGGGGCCTTCTCTATGGCATATGCACCCGGTGATGTTTTTGGGAGCGATGCTTCAAGTGAAAAAACAAGGATGGGCACATAGCAAGTTTGGATATTTTCTTGGTGAGGTGGAGTCTAAAAATGACTATAGTGCGTATAATGTACATGTTACCTACGCAGCACATTATAAAACTAACTTGACTAAAATGACTATTAATCAAGTCAGGCAATCTCAGAGTGATAATTCATCGAATGGAATGTTTGCTACTGGTAGATTCCAAATTATACCGGATACTTTAAAAGCCGCAATTCTCAAATTAAATCTTGATGGTAATGCTTTGTTAGATGAGACAATGCAAGACAAAATATTTGAAGAGTACCTTATTAAGATAAAACGCCCAGCAATAATTGAATTCCTTGAAGGGGATGGTAGTGTTGAAGATGCCATATATGATTGGGCTAAAGAATTTGCTTCAGTTGGTGTTCGAAAAGGTAAAGAAATAAGTAGGTCTAAAACTGAGTTTGAAAAGGACGAAAACGGGGATTATAAAAGAGACAAAAATAATAAAAAAATTGGCATAAGGCGCTGGGCGGAAAGCGAAGGCGTTTCATATTATTCTGGTGATGGTATAAATAAAGCGCATATCAGTCCAAGTGAAATGGTTAAGGTTCTTGAGGAGTCAAAGAATGAAAGGAATTAATCTATTAATTTGTTTGTTTTCAATGATGATATTCACTGCTTATGCAGGCGTTAACAATAACCCACAATTTTCCAATTATCCAGTTACTGTTAGCACAGGACATTTTGTAAGTGAAATTGATGTCAGTGACGAGCAAGAAAATCACACTGACAAATGGAAACAATATATCCAAACAGAACTACTTAAACCTGTGAATTTTTCGGGCCATTATCGAATAATCATGAGTAGAAATGGTGAGTTGCCACAAGATTGTGGCAATGATGGTTGGGTGTGCGGGTGGATAGTAGATAAATTAACCGGAAAGGTTATTTCCGAGTTACCTGAATTCAATGGGAATACTAAATATTATTCTACTATTGATAATGGAACCCCTTCTCCTGATTCATTTGACGTAGAGCATCATTCTAATAGCAGTATGATATGGATTTCAGGTCAAAATACTCCTGCAAAAGGCAAAAAAGGAGAAGCAAAATGCGCTAACACGGCTTATAACTTCAAAGATAACGAATTTATTAAGTTAGTTTCATCTCGCTGTGAGGTTGATGTAGGTGGTGATTCGAATGCTGACCCTTATCTACCTTAACTAGATGATCTTTTGTATTTTAAAATATTAGGGAGCACTTGTGGGTTTAGCTGGTGACCTAATGATGGAATGTTAAATAACATCGAGGTTAACATGCGCAAGTATTTTTTTGTATTGCTATCACTTTTTTCAGAGTATGCCTTGGCTAACAGTTTTGACCTACCAGTAGTTCATTCAATAAAAAATGGAAGTCAATGTGAAATCTCCTTTGATAGTAAAGTTGTTTCGAAACATGATTGTGAGTATGAATCTCCTTCCTATCTAACATCTTACTCGCTTCTTCCAGACACTTGGACTGGGGTGTGGGTATTTCAGGATGCCCCAATGGGGAATTCATGTCAGGCTGGTGCAATTAGAATAATATCTATAGATGCTGATAACAAAATTGAGGCTCACAATCCGATAGATTTTTGCGCAGGGAAAGTGATTGTTAATAATGATAGCAATCAGGTTGAGATACAAATTCGCGATGACGTGGATACTAAAAACACTGAAAAATGGATATTTAAAGATAATAAACTAACTAGGTTGAAATAGCTTCATTAAGTTTTATCCTGTGCTTTACCATTCCGCATCCTAACGTTCATTATAATAATTACAATTGAGGGGCCTGTGTTTTTGTTCATCTCAATAAAGATGTTGCTACAGGTACCTTCAAAAGAACATGAAGGTGATGACCCAGACGGGGATTCTGACATTGGGTCAGGTACCAACAGAAGCTTAAGTTTTGTTTGTGTTTCTGTCACTTTAGCCAGAGTATGGTCTGACTAACAGTTTTGGCCTACCAATAAATCATTAATAAAAAATGGGTTTTTAAATGATTTCTAAAATGACAAAAATCATCACAATGTTGGTATGTTTTTTCCCTGCCTTGGCTTTGGCGAATACTGGAGAAAGTGTTGGTTACTGGGCTGTGAAATGCGGTGGGTTTGGCGGCTCCATTGAAATAAGCGCTTCAAATGAGGCGAAAATAAACATCAATGATAATAATCTATATATTTCCGCAGGTTTAGTTAAAGATTCTAACAGTAAATCACAAGTATTTTATCGTAATGTCATTGAATCAACGAACGATAAAATTAATTGGGAGGAAATTTCCAAGAATAAACCTATTGCTGAGCTTTCAATTGAGGATAGCATCATACATATGGCATGGAAAGGATTCTTTGATGTCAAAAAGAAAGCCTATATTTGGAAGGTAGAGCCGGATTTTATTGTTGCATCCGGTGGGAATGTAAATGTTGAAATGAAAAGATGTGATTTCTAATCAGCTGAATGGGTTGCGTACAAAAGGCCTACAAAAAAACGATATGCAACCAACCCTGACTACGCAAAAAACCTAATTGCAATAATGAAAGGTAGTTATATGAAAAGCAGAGGTTTAAAATGATAAAGATATCCCTAACTTTCGTTGCGTTGATTATATGTGCAAATGCGAGCGCGAACACGCAGTGTGAAACACTTAAAAATAAATCAGAGAAAGAACAAGCATATTTAGACAAATCCAAAAACATATTTGAGGTTGTGTCGAAAGGACGGTTGTATTTTAATAATGCACCAAGTAATGAATGTAAAGTTAAGAGCTTGTTTTTAGTTCCTGGCGACAAAGTAATTGGTTACTCAGAATATAATGGTTTCACGTCTGTTGCATATTTTAAAGAGAATGGTGACTCAGTTGATGGTTGGCTAGAAACATCTCAACTAAAAAATACAGGCTTATCTAATGGACCATCTGGTGAAGAACAAATGGTGTTTAACATGTTACCGGAGATTATAGCCAAAAATAAGTTAACTTCACTTCCGAATAAGTGTCTAAAGTTTAACCTAAACGATAAGGATGAGAAGTATTACACTACAGTTGTTTCAAGGGCCAACGGTAAAGAATGTATAAACAATGATGTACTCCCATTTACCATTCTGGTTAAAAGAAATACATTGGAAGTTTACTCGAACCAAGGTCATGCGAGTGATGAATTCCGTTCATTAGAACCCGCATCATCAAAATAAAATTGATTGCAACTATTTTCGCCTCGAATTTAAATGTGTTTAGAACTAATCACGACCAATGAAGTGGGGTAATATGGAATCGTCATTAAAATATTTTACGGCATTACTTTGTTTCTTAGTTATGTCCACCCCAGCATATTGCATCCAAATTAAGGATGAATTAGTCAACGCTAATAAACTCAAGAGTTCGGGTTTTATAGATGGACAGACAGGTAGTGTAAATACTGATTTAAATGGCGATGGAAACCAGGACGTCATTGAATACACCTTTGCGAGTACAACACCGCCAGGGACATGCGACCAATCAGACTGCGTGTCAAGTTTGGACAACTCTCCAATTCTAACATTCCAGATAAAAATGCATGATGGCAAGGCTATCGACGGTTCGTATATGTGTACATCCTTGGGTGTGATAAAAAACATTCACCATGGAATGAAAGATATATTATGCGGTCCTAAGTATATACTTCGCTGGAATGGTGAAGATTATGATACTGATTAACTAGTACTATTAGCACCTTCTATTCAGGAGGTGCTAACCTTCTACGTGGAAGATATTCTAAAATGCATTTATATAAAATAATTATAGCTTCACTCTTGATGTTGCCATTGTTTTCCCATGCAGCTCCGAAAGACTATTCGCGAATTGAATCAGATTGCCGCAAAGAAAACCCTGACATAAATAACTCCATCGTTATGGGGTGCGCTGATTTAGCATCATCCGCTGCAAAAAAAGATATGAATATAACTTACCAGAAAATATACAAAATCATTGAATCTCGGGATATGCCGGATATTACTAAAAACTTTGAAGTGGCACAAAAAGGCTGGCTGGTATCGCGTGAGAACTGGTGTGATGTTCAGGGTTTTATGATTGGCTCACCGATGTACAGCGTATGCCGAATGGATATGAATATTGCCAGAGTGCATGAGCTTAATGAACTGCTTGAGCAAATACAGGATTAATTACTCAAAGTGTTCATTTAATTTTGGCTTCAGTCTTAATGACAAATAATCAGGCAATTAAATCAGGTACAAAAAATGCTCCAGATTATCCGTAAAGGCGATAAAACATCCCATGGTGGTTCGGTAATGACCGCGTCTGAAACAATGAAATTCGGCGGTATTGGTGTGGCTCGTAAAGGCGACATGGTTTCCTGCCCGATCCCGGGCCATGGCCCCACTACCATCGTTGAAGGCAATCCTGACTACCTCGACCATGGTATCCCGGTAGCATTTCACGGGCATAAATGCGGTTGTGGTTGCACCCTGATCAGTTCCTTTGCTCCGGCCAGGGTTGCCTGATCATGCCCGTTCTGCTTGATGCCATCCCCGAAAAAACATCCAGGATAGCCCGGCCCAGTTCGCGCCTCTGGCTGTTGTTCCTCGCGTTTGTCATGCTGGGTGGCATTGCCCTCACACTCTGGGGATGGACAAAGGAGCGCACTGGATTTGTGTTCTGGTTTACGGCTCTGGGTCTGCCGTTTTGCACATGGGGCCTGATTTTTGGCTTGCGCCGGTTTGCTTATAAAGCCGAGCAGGTGGGGGCTGAGTCCCGAAACGTAGAACGTGAAAAACTCATCGAACGTGAAATTAAGCGCGGTCAGCGTTGTGCCTGGATTCTGGGTACCCTTGTTCAGACGCCTTCCGGAAACAAAGTCAGTGAACTGCTGACCGCCATGACTCGTTCGGCACCTGTAGTCGATTTTTCCCAACCAAGGGGGTGTGAGAAGCCAGTCAGATACGCCGCTCTGACGGCTTTCCAGACAAACCTGGCCTCTGAGCTGAAAGCGGCAGTAACCAAACTAACTACTCGTGTTAGAGGAATTGTTCAACCTCTTCCGGCAGATCTCCCATGCTGGCTGATGCTGGACTGTGACAGTGACCTTTCACCGCTGATAGAAGATCAGATTAAGGCTGAACTTTCACAGAAAACAGGCCGCGTTTTCCGCCTGATGTCGAGTAAAGGGTTGGCAGCACTGGATGCCTGGCTGGATAAGCGCTGGGACAACCCGGGCATTCTGGTCGCGATGGCGCTGTCGCTCCCAGCCGAACCCACTGAAGGAGACGCTGATGCTATCGCGATGCTGGTCCTCAGCAACCGTAGAGCACTCTCTTACCCGAATGCACTGCGGCTTCATCGCCCTGAAAGAGGCACCGAGAGCACGCTGACTAAAACACTCACTCGGGCCCTGCTATGGGCCAACGTACAGCCTGAAAAGCTTCAGGGCAGCTGGTTTTCTGGCCCCGCACTCACACAGGGCAGTGGCTGGAATAATGCCTGCGAACAAAACGCTGTCAAATTCAGTCTGTCAAAAGACAATTTGAGCATCGATCCGGTACTGGGTTACACCGGCCATGCCGCACCGTGGCTTGCCATTGCGCTTGCTGACTCAGCCTTAGAACAGCGCGGCGTACAGGTGATTGCCGCACAACCCTCCGCTGACAAAGATGACATCTGGGTCACCGTTATCACTAAAGAAGAAGTTCGCAAGGGAACGCCTAAGAATGTCTAAGGTCAAGGTCAAAACACTCATCGGCTCCGCCGTCACTGTCGTCTTTTTTCTGACAGCCATCATTGCATTTCTGTTTTTCGCGTTCCCGGAGAAGGTGGCTTCATCCATCGGGTTCGGGCCGTATGATGGACAGCGAATTCTTTCAGTGTGTGCCGTCATCGTCGCTACGTTGTTTCTCCTGGGCTGGCTGGTTGAAAAGGCATTCGATTATGCGGGTAAATCTGGCTTATACCTTCACTGGGGTCAAAACAAGAATCAGGTTGTCCCCCCGGCTAAACAAGTGATTGCCGGTGAAGAAGACGACGATGAGCCTGATTTCAATGAAGAGCCGATAGCTGAGCATCTCCAGCTACGATACGGACGTCGCTGGCAGCGTAAGGTTCGTATCCTGCTGGTCATGGGCAATCAGGACGAGCTCCAGAAGGTGGCTCCGGGTCTGTGTCATGACCTCTGGCAGGAAGGAGATGGCAATGTGCTGGTCTATGGCGGTGACGCACAGTCTCTTCCGGATGACGTTTTCCTGTCAAAATTAAAACGCCTGCGTTCCGGTCATCCCATTGATGGCATTGTGCAGGTGATGAATACCGCCGCGTTGCCAACGGATATTGAGCGTGATGCGTTTTTACGTTGCCGCCAGAAAGCCGATCACCTGCTGGGCTGGCAGGCTCCAGTCTGGTTATGGCTGACGGACAAAGAATCTGGTGATCAGGAAGGGCGAGAGTCCGTGGCAACCGGCGCGATATTCGGTCCGGGTGCCACGCCGCAGGATGCGGTTTCTACCCTGGATACACTGGTTCCAGGTTTACGTCTGGCCGGGATGTCTCAGATCCTGAAAAACCCGCAACATGACTGGTTCCTGCAACTCTCTTCCCGTTTGCAGAGCGAACTGAAAGCGAGCCTGAATGTTTTGTTTACCGGACTGATGCAGGGCTCCGCCGCGTATCGCCTTCGGGGGGCGATGTTCAGCCCGGAACTGGCAGTCGCCGGTACAGTGCCAAACACCCGAATCGACACGCCGACCTGGACTGCCGTCCTTGATGACTGTGCCGCCGTGCGTTCCAGAAAGCTCTCCTTCGACTGGCTTAAAGGTCTGCGGTTACTGCTACTTGCCCTGATTGTGCTTTGGGGGGCCGGTACATTGCTGTCTCTTACCGTCAATCGTGCGCAGATTTACCAGGCGCAGAACACCGCGCGTCTTGCCGCCGATACAACACTGCCGCTGACTGAACGACTGCGTAACCAGCTCGTGCTTCAGCAGGCTATTGCCCGTCTGCAAAACCGTGAAGCGACCGGTGCGCCGTGGTACACCCGCTTCGGTCTCAATCAGGACCATGACACGCTGGCGGCACTCTGGCCGTTGTATGCCCGTAACAACACGCTGTTAATGCGTGATGCCACAGCAGACCATCTGAAGCAGCAACTGAACGCTTTTGTGCAGCTCCCCCCGGCCAGTGATGCCAGGGCGCAGGGCACACAACGCGCCTACGATGTGTTGAAAAGTTATCTGATGATGACCCGACCGGAGAAAGCGGATGCGGGGTGGCTGGCGAAAAATGTCCTGGCGGTCTGGCCGACGCGTCAGGGCGTGGCGGACGGCACCTGGCAGGCGCTGGCGCCGAAATTGCTGGGCTTTTATGCGCAAAACCTTCCGGCACACCCGGAGTGGAAAATTAAGCCTGACGCTGAATTAATCAGTACCGTACGCCAGATCCTGCTCAAACAGATAGGGCAGCGTAACGCCGAATCAGGGCTGTATCAGGACATGCTCAAACGCATTGCCAGCAACTGGCCTGATTTAACGCTGGCCGACCTGACCGGTGATACCGATGCCTCGACGGTGTTCAGTACCGAAGAAGTGGTGCCGGGGATGTTCACCCGCCAGGCCTGGGAAGAACAGGTACAGGATGCGATTGATGAGGTGGTCAAAACCCGCCGAGATGAAATTGACTGGGTACTGACGGATAAAACTCACCAGCCGGGAAGCGACATTGCCCCGGAAGCACTGAAAGCCCGTCTGACCGAACGCTACTTTACTGATTTCGGGAATGCCTGGCTCAATATGGTCAACAGCATTCAGTGGCAGGAGGCGGGTTCGCTGTCAGAAGCTATTGCACAATTAAACCTGATTGGCGATGTCCGTCAGTCTCCTCTGGTGGCGCTGATGAACACGCTGGCCTGGCAGGGAAAAACCGGGCAGCAAGGCGAAGCACTGGCCGATTCGATTGTGGACTCCGCGAAGAAACTGATCGGCAAAAAGAAGAATGCAAAACAGTTTATCGAACAGGCTCAGGGACCCAAAGGCCCACTTGAGGGCGTATTTGGTCCACTGATGGGACTGATGGAAGGAAAAGAGGGGACCGGCAGTAACGGTAACCTGAGCTTCCAGTCCTGGCTTGCCCGTGTCACACAGGTCCGTCTGAAGTTGCAACAAGTCACGAGCGCCCCCGATCCGCAGGCGATGTCCCAGATGCTGGCCCAGACCGTGTTTCAGGGCAAAGCCATCGATCTGACCGATACACGTGATTACGGCAGTCTGGTGGCGGCAAGCCTGGGGCAGGAGTGGAGCGGCTTTGGTCAGTCTTTATTTGTGCAACCGCTGGATCTGGCCTGGCGGAAGGTGCTGGCACCGGCTGCGGGAAGCCTGAATACCCGCTGGCAGACAACGATTGTGGATCAGTGGAACAAAGCGTTTGCCGGTCGCTATCCATTCAAAGCAACGGGGAGTGATGCCTCACTGCCGCTGCTGGCACAGTTCCTGCGAAGTGACTCCGGTCGTATTACCACATTCCTGAAAACTAACCTTGGCGGCATCCTCCACCAGGAGGGCAATCGCTGGGTGGTTGACCCTGCCGCGAGCCAGGGGATGGAAGTGAATCCTGATTTCCTTCGGGCGATTAACCAGCTGGCCGAACTGTCAGACATTGTGTTTGCCCAGGGCGATGCGAGTGTTCACTTTGAACTGATGGCCCGTCCTTCCCGGGATGTGGCGCGTATCCAGCTCTCTCTCGATGAGCAGAAACTGGACTTTTTCAACCAGATGGAAAGCTGGCAAAGCTTCACCTGGCCGGGGAATACTTACTACCCGGGGGTGAGCCTCAGTTGGCGAAGTGTGAACAGTGGTATGCAGCTATATACTAACAACCAGGGCAACTGGGGATTCATTCGATTACTGGATCAGGCACTGATCACCCCACTGGATGGCAGTCGTACCCAGCTGGTGTGGATAAGTCAGGATGGCAACCCGCTGAAGTTTGTGATGCGCAGCGAGCTTGGCGACGGTCCGCTGGCATTACTGAAGCTTCAGGGTTTCAAACTGCCGGTGTCCATTTTTAATGTTGCCCCCGTTGCTGAGGGGACCCAGTAGCGATGGGCGGGAATATTCATCCTGCACTGGCGTTTGCCAGGCAGGTGGACGGCTGGTCGCCAGGGATATTCAACAAGGTTGATAAGTGGCGGGAGACCGACTCGCTTGCTCCCTGGCGGTTTATGACGTTTCGCCAGTGCAAAGCCTGGCTTGCTGACTGGCTGAAGCACAACCCGACGCCTCAGGAGGGGTTTCTGAGTCCTCCGATCATGAAGTATTTCCCGCCACATATCGTTTATATGTCACTGGCAGCATGGCGCACCGGTAAGGCGCTACTCCATTGCGACGAGTCACTTTTCCGGATGCTGGGTGAAACAAATCAGTCTGATGCACTCCCGGGTGACATGCTTCGCCGCCTGCCATTCTGGGGGTTCTGGCTCGATTTCCCCGCAGACACGGTCTATGCGGAAGGTCAGGGGCCTTTGCTGGGAGCCTTTTTCACGCTCACCGATCATGACAACGGGACTGATGCGCTGCTGGCCCTGACGCTTGCCCAGGAGCCGTTGGTGGACGGGAACCTGCCGCTGGGAATGGAATACCTCCCGTTGACCGCGCCGGTCTCTACCGCGATCAGCCTACAGGATGAAGGAGTGCGGGGATTCTGGCAGGCCGTATTGCCTGTACTGTTCTGGTTATGTTCAGAAAACAGTGAGTGGGGCGCACAAGGTAAACCTGTTCGGCCACCACCAAGGCGAGTAGGAAAACATCAGAGATTCATTCCACCAAAGAAGCCCGTGCAAATCTACGCCGGGGCTCGTGCAGGGGCTGCACTCCGTCAGCCATCTCGCCCGGAACGTGACAGTCCACTGAAGGAGCCTGGCGGCATGTCGAACCGCCGCCTGCGCCCCCACGTCAGAAAAGCCCACTGGCAAACCTACTGGAAGGGGAAACCCACACAGGGGGAAGAGAAAAGCATGTTACTGAAATGGAAACCACCCCAGATAGTGAACGGCCAGAACGAGGACGAACTGGAAGCAGTCGTGAGATTTATCAAAGAGAATAACAAACGGGAAAAAGAATGAGTTCACCGGAAGCCCTGTTATACGCATGCACGACCCATCAGCAAGATCAGCAAAACCTCATTGCCCGGGCATCCGATGCTCTCCCTCTCTGGGATAACTGGTTGTTGCCACTCAGTCCTGAGCAGGAGACCGGAGACGATCCGGCGTATGACGACAACTTCCAGCTGATGCGCGAAGAGATTAATAAGCTCTCCGGCACAGATCCTGAACAACTGTGTGCGCTGGCGGAAAAGTGTCTTTGCGAAAGTGCCAAAGATATCCGCGTGGTGACCTGGTACATCCAGGCCCGACTGAGCCGCGACGGAGAGAAAGGACTGGCGGAAGGTTTGCTGCTGATGGTGGCGATGTTGTCACGCTACGGCAAACGTTGCCATCCTCAGCGCCCTGTTGCCCGGAAAGCCGCGCTGGAGTGGCTCAGCAGTACAAAAATGCTGGATACGCTCTCACTCTGGCCGGAAGTAGACCGGGACGATGCCGCGCTCATTGCTGGAGCCATCAGCCTGCTGGCTGCGGCCGTCGCTGACTGGCCTGAAAATGAAAAGCCGTCTTTTGCCGGACTCTGCTCGGCGCTTGAAAATCGTCTGGCACGTTCCGGTGGGATGGATGCATTGATCCCTCAGAACAGCAGCGCCCATGAATCCGGTCATGAATCAGTCCTTTCTCAGTCGCCACAACTCACAACCGTCAAGTCCGGACGCGATTTACTCGACCAGGCAAAGTTACTTTCCCGCTGGCTGGGTGAGCAACCACAGGGCTGGCTGGCCTCCCACCGGCTGATGAAAACCGTACGCTGGGATACCGTCGATCAAATCCCCCCGCTGGACAGCAGTGGCCGTTCCCGCCTGGTTCCGCCGAAACCAGAGTACCGGGCACAGCTGAAACGGCTGTACCTGCAAAAAAACTGGGCCGAACTGGTGGAGCAGGCCAGTCAGATGTACTGCGAAGGGGTAAACCATTTCTGGCTCGACCTTCAGTGGTATCTCTGGCAGGGGCTCAGTCATGCTGGGCAACCGTGGGAGAGCTGGTCTGATTCCGTGCTGTTGGATCTGCGCCTGTTCCTGAAGCGTATGCCTGGGCTGGGGGGACTGGCCTGGAATGATGGTACTCCGTTTGCCGATGAGGTCACCACAGGCTGGATAGCCGAAAAGGTGAATGAAGAAACGCGGATGTTTGGAGATGAACCGGCAACGGTGACCAACGGACAAGGTGACGATGTGCTGTTACTCGAATCCGAAGCGATGGAGAAGGGAGACAGTGAAGGGCCCGAGTCGGCACTGGCCTGGCTTCAGTCCCGACCGGGGCTGGACACTCCCCGGCAGCGCTGGCTGATGCGTCTGCTGATGGCCCGGGTTGCTGAGCAGTACGGCCGTAATGAAATGGCGCTGCATTTGCTGGGTGAACTGACCGCCAGCGCCCCACAACTGACGCTGGGCGACTGGGAGCCGGGCCTGTTATTTGAGGTGCAAGCTCGCCGTCTGAAGCTTCTGCGTATGAAAGCCGGTCGCAGTGAAAGTGATAAAGCCCGACTGATGCCTGAGATGGATACGTTACTGGCAGGTCTGATTGCTATCGATCCTGCCCGTGCCATGGTGCTCTGTGGCTAACTTTTTGTCTTACCCGTCATACCTGAAGTTGCCTCTGTGTTGGCTCCGTTCGCTTACCCGAATCACTTACTTCAGTAAGCTCATCGGGATGCACTCTCTTGCCGCCTTGATGCAACTCCAGTCATTTAGGGTATATAACTTTCAGGATATCCGTGCATGGATGATTTAACCCTGCGTTATTACGAAGCCGAAATGCGCTACCTGCGTGAGGCCGGTAAAGAATTTGCCCGGGCGCACCCGGACCGGGCTGCAATGCTTAATCTGGATAAACCCGGCGCACGTGATCCTTACGTAGAACGTCTGTTTGAAGGCTTTGCTTTCCTGATGGGGCGTCTGCGTGAAAAGCTCGATGACGACCTGCCGGAGCTGACCGAAGGGCTGGTCAGCCTGTTGTGGCCGCACTACATGAGGACCATTCCATCCCTGGCTATCGTTGAGTTTTCACCCGCGTGGCAAAGTCTTCGCCAGGCGGAAACGCTGGCTGAAGGTTTCTCGGTTCTCTCGCGTCCGGTGGGGCCACACAAAACCGCCTGCCAGTACCGGACTACGCGGGATGTGCCTTTACAACCACTGCACCTTGCAGATGCGCGTCTTCATACCGAAACCGATGGACGTTCCGCTATTCGTCTGCGCTTTGAATGCCCGGAGAAAGTGGACTGGAGCAAGGCCGGGATCGACAAAGTTGCCATTTTTCTCAATGCCGAAAGCCCCATCAGCTCCGCCCTGCATCTGGCGATGACCCGTCGCGTTCATGCCATGTATGCCCGTCACGCCGGAACCCGCACCGAACGCCATCAGTTTGATGGCTGGTGCAAGCCGATGGGCTTTGATGACCATGATGGCCTGTGGAAGAAAGCGGATTCTGCCTTCAGTGGTTATCAGCTGTTGCTGGAATACTTCAGCTTCCGTCCGAAATTTATGTTTGTTGAGCTGCGGGGTATTGAAACCATCGGGCTTAATGCGGCCAGCACCTGGTTTGAAATTGACATTGTCCTCAGTGAAGCCTGGTCATCCGATCTGCCGTTTGAGACCGAGAACTTCCGCCTGCATTGTGCGCCGGTTATCAACCTCTTCACGCTCGAAGCAGACCCGCTGACGCTTAACCCACTGGACAATGAATACCTGCTGCGGCCACTGCGTCTTCAGGACGGTCATACTGAGATTTACAGCGTTGATAACATCCACGGTGCGGTGAAACTCGGCAAACATCAGTATGTTCCGTTCACCAGTTTCCGGCACCGGGGCGGCATGATGCGTCACGATGCACCCGAGCGCTATTTCCATACCCGCGTCAAACGCGGGGCATCGGGCCTTTATGACACCTGGCTTATTCTCGGTGGCCGCTCGTTTGAACTGGATCAGCTGTCTGAGAAACCCGAATCACTCTCGATGCGGATCACTGGCACTAACGGCCAGCTACCGCGTAAAGCACTGGAAAGCACCCTGTTAGACAGGGTGGTCAAAGCAGGCAAAGTTCCGGTCCGGGTGCTGAACGTTTCCGCACCGACAATGCCGCTGTATCCCCCGGCGAATGACCGTTTCCACTGGCGGGTCATGAGTCATCTGGGCTCAAACTTTCTTAGCATGATGGATAACCCTGAAGTGCTGCGAGGAACGCTGGCCCTGTATGACTGGACCGACGATGAGATGAACCGCCGTCGCCTTGAGGCCATTGTTGCGGTGAAGCATACGCTTATCCGACGCTTCGAGAAGGGCTTTATGCTGCGGGGCGTGGATATCGAGGTCACGCTGAACATGGATAATTTTGCAGGTGAGGGGGATGTGAACCTCTTTGGCGAAATGCTGCATCGCTTCTTCGCGCTGTATGCGGATATTCACCTCTTTAACCAGCTCACGCTGGTGTTGCAACCGACAGGGAAACGACTGAGATGGAAAGAATTCCACAGCCAGCACGTACCGGGCTGACATTCGCCCTCAACAAAGACATCTGGCGAGCCAATTTTTACCGTTTCTGCCAGCTGCTGGAGCAGGAAAGTCCTGACTCACCGAAGCTCGGGGCCACCAGCCACCCCGCAAACGATCCGGTGCGTTTTCGCCCCTGGCCGGGGATGGGATTCCCCGTCAGCACCCTGAAAGCGGTTGAGACTGATGAAGATCATCCCGAACGTCCCCCGACCGTTCGCACGACTTTTCTGGGAATGTACGGCGTGGACTCGCCCCTCCCGGGCATGTATCTGGATGATATTGCGCAGCGCCGGGAAGGGCATGAAGCGGTCACCTCGTTTCTGGATATCTTCAGCCACCGTATCACCACGCAGTATTACCGTATCTGGCGCAAGTACGCCTACCCGGCCACGTTTGAAGCCGGGGGCTGTGACGCCACTTCCCAGTGCCTGCTGGGGCTGGTGGGGCTCGGCATTCCGGGTACGGCTGAACATGTGGCAACCCCGGTTTCCCGATTCCTTGCGCTGCTGGGCACCATGCGCTTACCCACCCGCAATGCGGAAGGTATCCGGGCACTGGTCAGCCTGCTGGCCCCGCATACCCGGGCGACGATCACCGAACCTGATCCGGTCAAAGTGCATATCAATAACCGCAGTGGGTTAGGGGCTGGAAACCGTGTTCAACTTTCGCAGCGAGCGACTCTGGGCAAAACCGCCAAAGAAGCCTGTAGCCGGGTACTGGTGACACTGGTCACGGACGATCCGGAGGAAGCCGAAGGCTGGTTACCTGGCGGTCACATCCATACCGACCTGCTGGTGCTGATGCGTGTGTATCTGGGCTACCGCAGTGATGCACGGTTACGCCTGACCGTACCGGTGCGACTCCTGCCAGAGCCCCGTCTGGGCAAAGGTCGGCGTATTCAACTGGGGCGCACCGGTCTGCTCGGACTGAGAGACGGCAAACTCAGCGATAACCGTGAAACCCTGACCGTCAGTCTGGGTTGCTATGAAGGGCTGCAATGCCAGGTGCTGGCACCGGCTGAAGACGGTCACTACCGTTTCGATTAAGCATGTCATCCCGCTTCCCCTCTTCTCAATTAAGGAACTTCTGAATGGCAACAGTTACCCGCTGGTGGGCGCTGACGCTTGTCGCCTGCGGTCTGCTTTCAGGCTGCGGTCTGACCCAGACCGTCACGGATGGCACAGTCAGTCTGACGAAATCCATCTTCTATAAACACATTAAAACCCTTCATCTGGACTTCACGCCGCGTACCGCCGTCAATGCCGATGGCGCACAGACGCCACTGGCGACAATGGTCCGGGTCTATCAGCTCAAGGACCGTAAAGGTGTGGATGCTGCTGATTATCAGACGTTGCTGCGTAACGCCGATACGGTACTCAAAGAGGATGTACTGGCGTCAAAAGAGCTGCTGGTGATGCCCAACGGCAGCGTGTCGCTCAATATGCCGATGGATGAAAATGCGCAGTTCGTGGCGGTGGTTGCGCTGTTCAACCGACCGGATATGAAAGACAACCGCTGGCGGAAGGTATTGACCCGTGATGACCTCGACCCGGACAAACCGCGCACTATTGAGCTCGGTGATGGCTGGCTCAACCTCGTGCCGGTAAAGGAGTGAAATGATGGATAACTGGTTAGCTCTTTTTGACGGACAGACACGCTATTCTCTTGAGATTAACGACAGCACCGTGCTGCCGGATGTACTGAATTTCACCGGGCGGGAAGCGTTAAGCGAGCCGTTTAGCTGGGACATTGAATTTACCACACCGCAGGCAAATATTGCCCCGGAGCAGGTGCTGATGAAATATGCCTCCCTGCGGATGCGCAGCGGTAAAAACGTTCATGGCATCATCACCCGTCTCGAATGGTTGTCCACCACCCAGGACCAGTCGCATTACACAGTGACGCTAAGCTCACGCCTGGCGTTGCTCTCCTTTACCCGCCAGTGTGCGGTGTTCCGGGACCAGTCCGTGCCGGAAGTGGTGGAGCAGGTCTTGCGTCAGCACGGGCTGGAAGGGCCGGATTTTGAGTTTCGGCTGGAGCGGACCTATCCACCGCGTGAACTCATCACCCAGTGGCGGGAAACCGACCTGGAGTTTGTGCAGCGCATTCTGTCGGAAGTGGGGATTTACTGGCGTACAGAGATGGACAGCACCCGGGAAATGGATGTTTACCTCTTTGCCGACAGCCAGCTCAACTATCAGTTTGATGTGCGCCTGCCGTACAGCGAGCCGTCTGGTCTGTACGATGGTGCGGCGGAGTCGGTGTGGGATGTGCGAACCCGGAACAACGTGGTCACCGGCATGGTTGCCACGCGTGATTACAACTACCGCACCGCCAGTACACCCCTGGATACAGCAGTGAGTGTGCGGCAGGACGCCAGCATGACCGGGGAACATTACCGCTACGCAGCTCCGTACCGCGAAGCCGGTGATGACACCGACCCGGAGCCGGAAACCGAAAGCGGGGCGTTTTATGCCCGCATTCATCACGAGCGCGAACTGAATAAATCTGCCCGTGTCAGTCTGGACAGTAACGCCTCCGGCCTGACACCCGGCCAGGTGCTGGAGCCGCAGGGCAACGTCATCGCTGCCCTGAGTGAAGGTGTGATTATCACCCTGGTCACTTACCGTGCCGCCCGTGATACCCGTCTGCATGTGTCTGTCGAAGGAATGCCCTACAGCGAGCGCTACAGCTTCCGCCCGGTGGAAATCCCGCGCCCGGAAATCCACGGCACCCTGCCAGCCAGAATCGAGAGCCGGGAGAAGAACGATACCTACGCGTACCTTGATGAACAAGGTCGCTACCGGGTGAAGCTGGATTTTGACCGCGAAGGGACAGAGCAGGGCTACGGCTATCTGTGGTTGCGGATGGCGAAGCCGTATTCGGGTGACACCCTCGGCTGGCACACGCCGCTTATCGACGGAACGGAAGTGGCGATTGCGTACAGTAATGGTGATATCGACCTGCCGTATATTTCCCACGCCATGCACGACTCTGAACACCCGGACCACGTTAACCGCGACAACCACACCCGCAATGTCCTCAGGACCCCGGCAAATAATAAGCTGCGGATGGAGGATAAGCGCGGCGAAGAGCATATCAAGCTCGCGACGGAATACGGCAAAACCCAGCTGAACACCGGCCACCTGGTGGATGAGAAGGCGCAGCCCCGTGGCAAAGGCACAGAGTTACGCACTGATGAGTACGGCACAATCCGCGCCGGGAAAGGGCTGTTTATCAGTGCGGATGCACAGTCCAAAGCCCAGGGAAAGGTGCTGGATATGGATGCCGCCCTGAAAGAAATCGACCAGCTGAACCAGCAACTGCAACAGCTGGAGATGGCCGCAGAGCAGGCACTGGCGCTGAAGGCGGATATCGACAGCCAGATACAGATGTTTGAGCAGCGGCTGAAACCGCTCAATGAAGCGTTATTGTTCTCGGCACCGGAAGGGATAGCGTTCACCAGTGGCGAACACCTGCAACTGACGGCCACGAAAAACGTCGCCATCAATGCCGGGGGCGATATCAGTGCCGGTGTAATGGGCAATATGACCGCGCTTGCCGGGGAGAAGCTGGGGCTCTTTGCCCGCACCGGGCAACTGAGTCTGAAGGCAGGGGAAGGCCCGATAGACATGCAGGCCCAGAACGCCAGCATGCGGCTGTTTGCAGAGAAGAAACTGACGTTGACTTCAGAAAGTGACATCTCGTTTGCCGGGAAGAAGCGCATCACGCTGATGGGTGGTGGCAGTTATCTGAAGCTGGAAGCAGGGAAGGTGGAGTACGGCACCACGGCTTCATACATTCGCAAAGTGAAAAGGACGATGTTTGCTGCACCAAATGCGTTACCGCTGGAAACAGTCAATCTGCCGCCTCCGGCAACAATGCGGGAATTCAATCCTGAAACGCTGGCACCATGGGTGACGCCGGTTTATGCCAAATCATGCCTGAAAGAGAAAGGGTGTACTGACGGCGGGACAAACGAAGAGTCTGCCGATAACTTTGGTGAGATGACGATTTTTGCCCAGCCTGTTGAGGACGACTGCTGCGGTTATGGTCATCAACATGAGCATGATGATGAAGTCGTTCAACATGCACAGTCTGCCAAACGGCGAAAACCCGGAAGTGAGAGTGCAGTAGCACCGGCTGAAGCTTCTGCCGCACCGCTTGCTTTAGGAGGGGGAGCGCTGGCTGCCAGAACAACTGCTGGCGTTATGACTCAGGTATGGGGGGAGTGGTCTCTTACTGGCGTGTTGGGTGCCGCCCGTGGAATTCCATACGTGGGGGCGATGATGTCCGCGCTGTATATCCCATCAGCGGGGGCAGGAAGCGACAAAGTTCCTGGTCGGGACGAATACTGGTACGAAGAAGAGTTGCGACAAAAAGCGCTAACGGGTGCTAAAGCCACAACCCGGGTACGCTTTTTCTGGCATGCCGATGACCAGGGCAATATGCGTGTTTACGGCGTCCACACAGGTGAAGGTACGCCGTATGAAGGTGTGCGAACGGCCGACATGAAGTGGGTGGAAGCAAACAACCGTTATGAGTTCACACCCGCTCATGGTGTGGATGGCCCACTGATCACCTGGACGCCAGAAAAACCGGAAGGAAGCGACCTTCCATCGCATACTGGCAGCGACATCAAGCCAATAGACCAGACGACAATACTGGTCACCCCGATCCCGGATGGTGAAGACGAATACACGACCCCGCCATTCCCGGTGCCGGAAGAACGTGATCTTAACGATTACATTCTGGTGTTCCCTGCGGAATCAGGCATTAAGCCGATTTATGTATATTTAAATTCTGACCATAAGTACCATACTCCGCCGAAAGGAAATCCTCCATTGCCAGCATTTCCGGATGCTAAGAAAGCTCAGGCCAAAACACCTATCAAAGGTGGAGGGAAATTGCGTAACCGGTGGAAGGACTCAAACGGTAAGATTTATGAATGGGATTCCCAACATGGTACTGTAGAAGTCTATGACCGCTCAGGGCGTAACCATTTAGGTGAATTCGACCATGTTACTGGTGAGCAGACAAAGCCAGCAGACCCCACTAGAAAGGTAGAAAAATAATGGTTATATACTCTATTGATGCATATAGTAAAAAAAATGAAGACTTGCTTTTTGAACTTGAAATACCAAAAGAAAAAATCAAAGAGTTAGCTCGAATAATGGAGTGGAGTGAAGAGGATGAAAATGAATTCTCATATGGGATAGGTGTATTTAACATCAATAAAAAACAAGCAAAACTTCTGGAGCAGTTGATTGGCAAAGAATTTTATTCTGATGAGATAACATTACAACTGTCTGCTGGAGAGATTTGATTTATTAATAGTGGTGAATACATGAGAACCGTGGATTTAAAAAATAGACTTCAAGATTACACTCAACAAGAGTTTTTACTTTTTTTGAAAGAATTTTTCAATGACTCACGACAGGAGATCTTGAAAGGTGAAGCTCTTAGTGATTATTTAACAACCCTATCTAATCACTTTGACAAAGTCACAGAACATCCGGAAAAAAGTGATTTGATTTTTTATCCTGAGGATAATTCTCAATGTACTCCTGAAGGTTTGCTCCAGACAGTATTGAATTGGAGGAAATCTCAAGGATTGCCTCTTTTCAAAGACTCTAATCCCAGGTATTGAGGCCAATATGCCATTACCAATAAAAATGATACCACTAGACATTCCAGGTTCAGAAATGGAGGCAATGACCAACATAGCTAATGAGCTAACTAGTTTGATCGACTCCGGTTACGATGAAGACTCAAATGAAGTGGATGTATTAATAGGACAGTGGAATCTTATTTCTGTTAAGCTTTTTGAATTTAGTGATTTCCGTGATTATCATTCATGGATTGGTACTGAGGAATTTGTTAAGACTGCTTTTTATAAAGCACAATATTGTGATGACTTATCATACAATGAAGCAAAGGCAATCATTGAGTTTGTATATAATGCGGAAGGGGATGAAGCCCAGCATGATTATGCACTTGATTCTTTAGAACTTAACTTTCCAAATTCAAATGCATCAGATCTTATTTACCACCCAGACCATTGGTTTGATGATGATTCAATGTTTGATGTGGATTTGACGAGTGATGAAATGTTAGGTTATTTAATGAAAAAATCAAATCGCGTTTTAACAGGCGCACCTGAAATCAAATTGTCATATCCTTTATCAGTAAAATGAACAGTTAGGAATATAATTTACTATGGACAGGAAATCACCCTCGCTATACGAAATTCTCACTGGAAATTTCACAGGTGACCTTCCCCTTGAACTGGCAAATGAAGAGGACCAGGTTATTTTATCCGTACTGGATAACATCCAACGGATACTAAACTCTCGGGCCGGAGCCATATCTCATTTACCCGATTTCGGTTTACCGGATATGACTAAAATCCTGCAAGGCATGCCCGGAACCGCCCACGAACTGATAGATACACTTTCCGGCGTTTTACTGAAGTATGAGCCTCGTTTGCAGACGCTCAATGTCACACTGCTTGAACAGGAAGTGCCCGGAGAGCTGCGTTACGCCATTGATGCCGAACTGAAAGGTATTGGGCTTGTGCGGTACGGCACTGAATTCATGCCTGAGGGCAAAGTGATGCTCAGGCATCTGAAACAACAGCAGTATCTGGAAACAAACCAGTTTATTTAATCCTCGTATCAAAACCCAAATTTTCAGCTAATCGTCTATAAACACATTAAAACCCTTCATCTGGACTTCACGCCGCGTACTGCCGTCAATGCCGATGGCGCACAGACGCCACTGGCGACAATGGTCCGGGTCTATCAGCTCAAAGACCGTAAAGGTGTGGATGCTGCTGATTATCAGACGTTGCTGCGTAACGCCGATACGGTACTCAAAGAGGATGTACTGGCGTCAAAAGAGCTGCTGGTGATGCCCAACGGCAGCGTGTCGCTCAATATGCCTATGGATGAAAATGCGCAGTTCGTGGCGGTGGTTGCCCTGTTCAACCGACCGGATATGAAAGACAACCGCTGGCGGAAGGTATTAACCCGCGATGACCTCGACCCGGATAAACCGCGCACCCTAGAGCTCGGTGATGGCTGGATCAACCTCGTGCCGGTAAAGGAGTGAAGTGATGGATAACTGGTTAGCTCTTTTTGACGGGCAGACACGCTATTGTCTGGAGATTAACGACAGCACCGTACTGCCGGATGTACTGAATTTCACCGGGCGGGAAGCGTTAAGCGAGCCGTTTAGCTGGGAGATTGAATTCACCACACCGCAGGCAAACATTGCCCCGGAGCAGGTGCTGATGAAATATGCCTCCCTGCGGATGCGCAGTGGTAAAAACGTTCATGGCATCATCACTCGTCTGGAATGGTTGTCCACCACCCAGGACCAGTCGCATTACAAAGTGACGCTGAGCTCACGCCTGGCGTTGCTCTCCTTCACCCGCCAGTGTGCGGTGTTCCGGGACCAGTCAGTACCGGAAGTGGTGGAGCAGGTCTTGCGTCAGCACGGACTGGAAGGGCCGGATTTTGAGTTTCGGCTGGAGCGGAGCTATCCGGCGCGTGAACTCATCACCCAGTGGCGGGAAACCGACCTGGAGTTCGTGCAGCGCATTCTGTCGGAAGTGGGGATTTACTGGCGCACAGAGATGGACAGCACCCGGGAAATGGATGTTTACCTCTTTGCCGACAGCCAGCTTAACTATCAGTTTGATGTGCGCCTGCCGTACAGCGAGCCATCGGGTCTGTACGATGGTGCGGCGGAGTCGGTGTGGGATGTGCGCACTAAAAACCATGTGGTCACCGGCACCGTCGCCACGCGTGATTACAACTACCGGACCGCCAGTACCCCACTGGATACAGCAGTGAGTGTGCGGCAGGACGCCAGTATGACAGGCGAACATTACCGCTACGCCGCCCCTTACCGCGAAGCCGGGGATGACACGGACCCTGAGCCGGAAACCGAGAGCGGGGCGTTTTACGCCCGCATTCATCACGAGCGCGAACTGAATAAATCAGCCCTGATTCATCTCGACAGTAACGCCTCGGGCCTGACACCCGGGCAGGTGCTGGAGCCGCAGGGCAACGTCATCGCTGCCCTGAGTGAAGGCGTGATTATCACCCTGGTCACTTACCGTGCAGCCCGTGATACCCGCCTGCATGTGTCTGTCGAAGGAATGCCCTACAGCGAGCGCTACAGTTTCCGCCCGGTGGAAATCCCGCGCCCGGAAATCCACGGCACTCTGCCTGCGAGAATTGAAAGCCGGGAGAAGAATGATATTTATGCGCACCTGGATGAACAGGGCCGCTACCGCGTAAAGCTGGACTTTGACCGGGAAGGGACGGAGCAAGGGTACGGCTATCTGTGGCTGCGGATGGCGAAGCCGTATTCGGGTGACACTCTCGGCTGGCACACGCCGCTTATCGACGGAACGGAAGTGGCGATTGCGTACAGTAATGGTGATATCGACCTGCCGTATATTTCCCACGCCATGCACGACTCTGAACACCCGGACCACGTTAACCGCGACAACCACACCCGCAATATCCTCAGAACGCCTGCGAATAACAAGCTGCGGATGGAGGACCAGCGTGGCGAAGAGCATATCAAGCTCGCGACGGAATACGGAAAAACCCAGCTGAACACCGGCCACCTGGTGGATGAGAAGGCGCAGCCCCGTGGCAAAGGTACGGAATTACGCACCGATGAACGCGGCACAATCCGCGCCGGTAAAGGGATGTTTATCAGTGCGGACGGGCAGGGTAAAGCCCAGGGCGAGGTGCTGGATACGGACGCGGCCCTGAAAGAAATCGACCAGCTGAACCAGCAACTGCAACAGCTGGAGATGGCCGCAGAGCAGGCACTGGCGCTGAAGGCGGATATCGACAGCCAGATACAGATGTTTGAGCAGCGACTGAAACCCCTTAACGAAGCCATTCTTTTCTCAGCCCCTGAAGGGATAGCCTTCACCAGTGGCGAACACCTGCAACTGACGGCCACGAAAAACGTTGCCATCAATGCCGGGGGCGATATCAGTGCCGGAGTGATGGGCAATATGACCGCACTGGCCGGGGAAAAGCTGGGGCTGTTTGCCCGCACCGGGCAGCTGAGCCTGAAAGCAGGGGAAGGCCCGATAGACATGCAGGCGCAGAACGCCAGCATGCGGCTGTTTGCAGAGAAGAAACTGACCCTGACCTCAGAAAGTGACATCTCGTTTGCCGGGAAAAAGCGCATCACGCTGATTGGTGGTGGCAGTTACCTGAAGCTGGAAGCAGGTAAGGTGGAGTACGGCACAACAGCGTCGTATATACGCAAAGTGAAACGGACGATGTTTGCAGGGGCGGCAAACATACCCATCCAGGCTGTGACCGGGAGCGGAATTTGCCTCAGTTGCCTGATGAAAGCGGCGATTAATGGTGACACTTTTGTCGTAAGGGGAGAGTCATGAGCAGTCTCAGCTTCAGCCATGCGGTGCAGAGCCTGATACACACGACAGAAGTCACTTTATTTGCTCTCGTCGATGGTCTGCAATATGAACGCTTTACGGGGGAGGAACTGGTATTTAAACGGGAAGAAGTTTTGCCTCTGTTCAATACCTGGCCGGATTCACGTATTGCTTTTGCTGGCCCCTGGATTATTGGCATAAACGAAGCGATGGGTATTCGAGAAAAATTGTGCGAACTGGAGGCCACATTACCCTCTGTATCATGGATTTTATCTTCTGCTACGCCAGCAGATCTGGTTGAGCATTTTCAGAAAAACATCAATATCGGACTTCCTGACGGTCGGGCGGCTTTATTGCGTCTTCAGGACCCACGCGTACAGGTTCGCCTTGGGGCAATGCTGGATAGCCTGCAACACCAGAAGTTGACCCATCCTACGCAAGAGTGGGTCACAACTTTTGACGGAAAAGCCTGGTCAATTAAACACAGGGAGTTCATATGTTGAAGCTGTCTGAAGAACAGTGTGCCAGCGCAGGTCAGATGGAAGACGATGATTTTGTCCGTGATACCGTGCAAAAACTGAAGAAGAAATATCCGGTCATAAACGAACCGGATGACACCTTCCTCGCACGACTGAGGAAAGCGCTGGACTATGCAAACACCTTACCACTTAAAGAAAAAAACGTGAGGCGGGATTTTTTGCGACTGGAGACATTCTATCCGGGATTTTACCTTAAGCCGGAAATAGATAAATGGCTGAAAACGCCTAATGGCTATTCAGCGGATCAGCGCTTGGAAGATTTTAAGCACGTGGTGATAAACAGGGAAAGGAGAGGACTCTGATGGTCTGGATTGGTATTGGTACCGGAGCTGCGACAGGAAGCGTCGGGGCCGCAGGTGGTGGTGTTGGTTCATCGACATATCCCGGGACGCAAAGTCACGGAGGCTGGGAAGATGATGATATGTCTTTTCCCGACTCAGGAAATGCTCAGTCCCGGAGTAACGGTGGATTTGACTATCAGGGAAAGCCTTATGATCCAATCCTGAACGAACCGATGGTTGTGAGTGCCGAAACCCATGCGGATTTCTGGGAGGATGACATAGATTACTCAGAAACGGTGAGTTACGAGGGCGTTGATACCAAAACCGGAGCACAGGCAAAAACGGATGAAAAGACCTGTGAAAACTGCCCACCGGAAGGGAAGGTTTTACCAATGCTCAGGCGCTGTTCGCGCTGGAGTACGGTGACGATTAATTACCAGACGCGTATCTGCGACACGTTCTATAATCCAGAAACAAAACAAATTGAGGAATATAAGTATTGTAATGTGTCGTTTGATGGCTGGAAAGATAAGCTGTGTCAGTTCTGGGAGGCCAAGGCGCGGTATGATCAGTTTTTTGATGCGTTTGGAGACCCCAAAGGTTGGTGGAAAGGCTATAAAAGTGGTTTAAGCCAGGCATCCCGCCATCAGGCGGTTGCAACAGTCAATCAACCACTAAAAGTAGTCTGGATTTTTATGCAGCCAGTGAGTTATCGGTATTTCTCAAAAATGTTTAAAGATTTTAAAGATATAATGACAAGGTGGGTTCCGTGATAAGAATATCAGTAAATGTGTACTATGAAGACATAGAAACTCCAAGTGTAGAATCTTGCCTTGAAGAGTTATTTAATGTATCTACATTGATTGATGAGCTATTGGAAACTAAAAAATGCTGGTATGAAAAGGGATTTTCAAGAAAAAAAGCACTTGAACATATAGTATTTAATCATAAAAAAGCTGAGGCTGAGGTTGTTGAAAAATGGCATAATCAAATACAAAAAGACTACCCACTAATTATAGAGGGTGTATGGGATGGTGAGATAGATAATAAAATATGCTCAATAAACTACATAAAAAAACATCTCGAAAACCCAAAAAAAGTTAGCTTGGATATTGGTATCACTTGTAACGAGACTGAGGTAAGCACGGAAAAAGTTATTGAATTTATGAAATCCTTAATCGGCAATAAACATCATGGGTTTGCAACTATAAATACCAATGGATATTGGAATAATAATGAAAATGTATTCCCTGATCGAATTATAGCAGGATGGATGATATATGTCCCTATGGTAATACTGCCGGAGTTGATTCCTGAGGCAGCCAATATAGTACCTGTAAGTGTTGCACAAAAACAGAAAGGAACAATTATCGTCACAACAGAAGATATATTTGATGGAAGAAATAAAGTACACATCGGTAAAGCTAATGACATAGAAATAAAACTTCTGGATCTTGGATTATTGCCATTAATGACAGAGCTTTGAACCTACTTGCGACACGAAATAACTTCAGGTAGTGAAAGAATGGAGAAAATCTCAAGGATTACCTCTTTTTAAAGACTCGTAGCACACGTAATGGAAGAGGAGTTGCATGAATATGGTATTTGGAAAAAATAAATCAACATGGAAGATGCTTGCTTGCTTTTTTGCAATCGTTTTTATGATTGGCTCGTATTATTTAGTATCATGTATATATAAGAGCGCATTTGTAGCCTCCTCACATAATAATGTGGGGATGATATTTATTTCTTTCTTCTTTTTACTCATAGCATCACCCATTTTATTATTTGCAGCATTCGCACCCTTCAAATATGGGTTTGCTGCATTTGTACTGGGATTTATGTACCTATTTATTGAATGGTTTTCAGTCCACCCTCTACGTGTTGTACTTATGGGGGGGGGCTTTTTAATAGGTTTTATTTTTGAAATTATAATGAAAAAATATATTCTTAGAAGAGATACAGGTCGTGGATAGAAAATCCCCATCTTTATATGAGATTCTTACTGGCAATTTTACGGGTGACCTTCCCCTTGAACTGGCAAATGAAGAGGACCAGGTTATTTTATCCGTACTGGATAACATCCAAAGGATACTAAACTCTCGGGCCGGAGCTATCTCTCATTTACCAGATTTCGGTTTACCGGATATGACTAAAATCCTGCAAGGCATGCCTGGAACCGCCCATGAACTGATAGATACACTTTCCGGCGTTTTACTGAAGTATGAGCCTCGTTTGCAGACGCTCAATGTCACACTGCTTGAACAGGAAGTGCCCGGAGAGCTGCGTTACGCCATTGATGCCGAACTGAAAGGTATTGGGCTCGTGCGGTACGGCACTGAATTCATGCCTGAGGGCAAAGTGATGCTCAGGCATCTGAAACAGCAACAGTATCTGGAAAAACACCAGTTTATTTAACTCCCCCACACCCTCTTTCGATACGGACTTCACAATGTTCCATTCAGCCGAACGCCACCTTAAAACCGGAAGCGATCCCCGCACACTGCCAGATTTCTCCGCATTACGTGATGAACTAGCAAAACTATCCCATCCCGCTCGTCCAGACGTGAACTGGCAGTATGTTGAAAAACTGGCATTAAATCTGTTCGATACCAATGGTGTCGAACTCCAGACGGCGGCATGGTTTACCCTGGCAAGAACAAACCTGGCAGGTATACAGGGTTTCAATGAAGGCATGGCGATTCTTGATGCCCTGATACGTTATCAGTGGTCAGCGATGTGGCCTGCATCGGCACATGCCCGTATTGAAATACTCAGCAGCCTGAGTAAACGTCTCCAGCAGATATTCCGGACACTATCATTTCACAGAGTCGATTTACCAGCCCTGTACCAGAGCGAAAAATTACTGAGCTCAACAGGTGAAGCCTTACAACGTCTGGAGCTTCACAACGCAGCCGGGACGGACGTGATACGGCAAATATTGAAAAATGCCGTAGTCAGGCTCGAAAATAGCGATGCTTCCTCAGACCAGTTAGAAAGCCATCATACTGACGTCACGCTGCCAGTACGGGCAGAGGATCTTGTGCCAGAAGTGAACAACAGTCCACGTTGGGTATATGTCGTAGATACTCAGCCAACGGTTGATGGCGAAGTCAGGCAGAAACCAACACCCCGAATCGCACCCGGTCTGGCATTTCTCAGTGGGTTGCTTACGGCGGGAGTATTGAGCCTGGTTGCGTTTAAATTCATACCGACATTGTTTAGCCATCCCGATGAAGAGGCGGTGATGTCATCTCTCAAAGCTTTACCAGCCAGCCTGCCTCTTCCGGTTTCTGACCAACTACGACATGATTCACCTGCATGGTTAGCAAACAGTGATAGCTATGCGAAGACATTAAGAACCCGACTGGATGAACTCATCACCATGCCTCCTTACTGGCCTTTACAATATGGCTCTCAACTGGTCGAGCAAACCCGTCATCTTTACCCCGATACAGAACTGTCAAAAACGGTTTCAACAGACTGGCAGTCAAAGTTAGCGACGAATTCTTTGCCTGCTGCCAACATCAGCGGGTGGTATCAGGGAATGACTGAACTTCAGAAACTCCAGGACAGATTGAACCAACTAGATGAAAAGAAGGGTAAGTACATGACGGTGAGTGAGCTCAAAACAGCGGTGTTCTCTATATCAAAGTCATTCAATGACAGCATTCCGGCCGAAGAGCTGATAAGGCAATTGCAAACATCCCCTGTAAACCAGCCAGTGTCCAGAGACTTACAAAACCGGGCGGATTTACAGCTCAGGCAGCTAAATAATTCCTATATGTTGATCACATCAGAAGGAAAGGGATAGGTGTTAGTACTATTCAGGATCTGAATGGTTAACGTGATGTATGTTCATTTTACATACAGGTTTTAAGCTCCTGTCTGCGTGAAGAAGAGATGCTGACAGGCCGTGTGCAAGTGCTTGCAATTGCGAACTTCTTCCCCTACGCTATTAATATTAAACGAAATTGTTTAACTCTCATGACTCGGGGTGCCCTTCTTTGTGAAGGCTGAGAAATACCCGTACCACCTGATCTGGATAATGCCAGCGTAGGGAAGTCAGATGCCTGCCTGGTCATCTCTTCTTCACGCCAGGCAGGAGCTTACAAGATGCAACCTGACCTGTTACCCGGCCACTGCGCCGCCTCGGTTTTACATAACTTACGCAGCACACCCCCTTTAGTCCATTGCATGACCAATGATGTGGTGCAGGGTTTTACCGCCAACGTGCTGCTCGCCATTGGCGCGGCTCCCGCTATGGTCATTGAGCCAGAAGAGGCTGCGCAATTTGCCCCCATTGCCAGTGCATTGCTGATTAATATCGGAACACTCACCGCTGATAGCAGTCGCGCAATGCTGGCCGCCATTCACGCCGCGAATCAATCCTCCACGCCATGGGTACTCGATCCGGTTGCCGTCGGCGCTCTGGCGTTTCGTACGCGATTTGCCCATGAACTTCTCGCGCTAAAACCTGCTGCAATCCGGGGTAATGCTTCAGAAATCTTAGCCTTAGCAGGGGAGCATTCCGCAGGTCGTGGCGTAGATAGCGCTGACGACGCACTTTCTGCATTACCCGCAGCCCTTAAACTGGCACAGCTGACTGGCGCGGTGGTGGCAGTTACCGGCGAGGAAGATTACGTCACCGATGGCGAACACGCCTGGAGCGTTGCGGGCGGCGGCGTGTTGATGACGCGCGTGGTCGGTACCGGTTGCGTGCTTTCCGCCGTGGTTGCCGCTTGTTGCTCGCTGCCAGGGTCGCGGCTGGATAACGTGGCTGCCGCCTGCCAGTTTATGAAATTCGCCGGTGAACAGGCGATTGCCGTGAGTCGCGGCCCTGGCAGTTTTGTCCCGGCGTTTCTTGACGCACTTTACGGACTTAATGCGGAGGCTCTGGCATGAGAGGGCAAAAACGCATTAACGCATTAACGATTGCTGGCACTGACCCCAGCGGTGGCGCGGGCATTCAGGCTGACCTGAAAACATTCTCGGCACTGGGGGCGTATGGCACCAGCGTGATCACCGCGCTGGTGGCGCAAAACACCCGCGGTGTGCAATCTGTTTATCGCATTGAACCGGCGTTTGTCGCCGCCCAGCTTGATTCTGTGCTCAGCGATGTGCGCATCGACACCATTAAAATTGGCATGCTGGCTGAAACTGATATCGTTGAAGCGGTGGCTGAACGGTTGGCTTTTTACAATGCACGCAACGTGGTGCTCGATACGGTCATGCTGGCGAAAAGTGGCGACCCCTTGCTTGCGCCCTCTGCGGTAGAGAGTCTGCGTCGTCGGCTGTTGCCACAAGTGACGTTGATCACCCCGAATCTGCCTGAAGCCGCCGCATTGCTGGACGCACCACATGCACACAGTGAGCGAGAAATGAAGGAGCAGGGCGATGCACTGCTGGGAATGGGGTGCAAAGCGGTGTTGATGAAAGGCGGCCATCTTGATGACGTCGAAAGCCCGGACTGGTTGTTCACCCGCGACGGTGCGCAACGTTTTACCGCTCCGCGTGTCCAGACTCGCCACACTCACGGCACGGGATGTACGCTTTCTGCGGCCCTTGCCGCACTTTATCCGCGCTATCTTGACTGGCCGAAGACTATTTCGGCGGCTAAAGCGTGGCTATCTCAGGCGTTAGAGCAGGCGGATTCGCTGGAAGTGGGCCACGGAATTGGACCTGTGCATCATTTTCACCAATGGTGGTAATCGAGGTAATACCTGTATAAGACCATTGAGTTATACTGGTTTCACCTTATCTTCCGGACATTTGCGCGAAATGGAACAGGTTCACCTGCAGCTCATTGAACAACTCATCCAGCGGTTTTCGCAGGCCGACAACACGCCGCTGTATTTGAAATTCGCCGAAACGGTGAAATCGGCGGTACGCAGCGGTGTGTTGCCGCAAGGGAATATTCTGCCGGGGGAGCGAGATCTCAGTCAGTTGACCGGCGTTTCGCGCATAACGGTGCGCAAAGCAATGCAGACGCTGGAAGATGAAGGGGTGGTGACGCGTTCCCGAGGCTACGGCACGCAGATTAACAACACGTTTGAGTATTCGCTGAAAGAGGCGCGTGGCTTTTCGCAGCAAGTTGTGTTGCGCGGTAAAAAGCCTGACACACTGTGGGTCAACAAACGCGTGGTGAAATGCCCGGCAGATGTGGCCGAGCAACTGGCGATTATCGCCGATAGCGATGTTTTCCTGCTGAAACGTATTCGTTATGTCGATGAAGATGCGGTTTCGGTGGAAGAGTCTTACGTGCCAACGGAATTAATCGCCAATGCTGATGACATCGGCGTTTCGCTGTATGACTATTTTCGCAGCCAGAATATTATCCCGCAACGAACGCGTAGCCGCGTCAGCGCCAGAATGCCCGACAGCGAGTTCCAGTCGCATATTAAGCTGGATACGCCGGTGCCGGTTCTGGTGATCAAACAGGTGGCGTTTGACCCGCAAAACCGGCCTATCGAATACAGCATTAGTTATTGTCGCAGCGATCTATATGTGTTTGTCTGCGAAGAATAATACCCATCATACTTCAAACGGCATCTTTGTTGGCTGCGTTCACTTGCCCGAATCGCTTAGTTGACTAAGCTCATCGGGACTCGCTCTCTTGCCGCCGCGATGCCGCTCGAATTATTTTGGGTATTGGCAGAGTTGTTCAATAAAGGGGGCGCAATCGCCACCGCGGTGGCTAACGACATAAGAAGCCACGGCATTACCCAGACTTACCGCATCGCCGAGGTTCCAGCCCGCCGCCAGCCCAGCCAGAGTACCACCCGCATGGCTGTCGCCTGCGCCAATCGTATCCACAACCACGGCCGGGAACGGCGCTGCCAGACCAATACTCTCCGCTGAAGCAAACCAGGCACCTTCTTTGTCGAGCCGCACTATTAACGGCGAATCGTAGCGCTCAAGCCATTTCTCGCAAATTCCTGCAATATCATCGCCCGCTACATTCAACCACTGCGCGGCAATTGCTGCTTCCTGGCGGTTAAGGGAAACCATCGGTTTGCAGGCCATTATTCGCGCCAGCAGTGGCTCAGGAATATCGGCAATCCGCGGGCCAAAATCAATAAATGCGCTCACGTCATGCAGCGATTCCAGCCAGTTAACCAGTAATTCGGCACACGGCCCGGCAAGTTGATATCCAGACAGCGAAAGCAGGGTACCGGGCGCAAGCTGCAATTTATCCAGCCACTGCTGATTCCACTGGTGCTCGACGCCACGAAACGACATAAACGTTCTTTCGCCATCCGGCTCCACCAGCGCCAGACACCAGCCGTTATCGCCGCTGGTGGTATGGATTTCGCTGTTGATTCCCTGCTTTTCCAGGCTTGAGCGAATGATATCCGCCCAGGTTCCCTGGCCAATCGGTAGCGCATTTTTAGAGGTAATGCCCAGGCGTGACAGCGTGAGCGCGATGTTCAGCGCGCAGCCGCCGATGTTCACGCTTTGCTGTTGCAGTTCGATATCACATCCGCGCCACGGCAGGGCGTAAGCGTCGGCTATGACGTCAATAACTGCCGAGCCGAGCACGCAAACCGGGCGTTTCGCCGTAAGTGTCGGCAGGCGGGAATGCAATTCACTGGCGTTCATTTTGCGCCTCCCTTTGCTGGCGATAGCCCATAAACAGGCGGCTGTAGCGCGTAAAATCAAGCTGGTTAACGTCATCAAGCTCGCGTTTAAGTTCGCTATCAATGCTTTCTACGCCGTGTAGTGCGCCACAAATCGCCGTCGCCATCGCACCAATGGTGTCGGTATCCCCGCCCAGGTTGGCGCATAAAATCGCGCAACGATTAGGGTTGGTTTGTGCCAGTTCCACCATCGCAATCGCTGCGGCGACAGATTCAATGGTGCTGGTGCCGGTGCCGACCAGGTGGTAAACCTGCTCCATGCCAGACTCGGTGCCGCGCGCGGTTCTGGCAACGTTTAACGCCAGCTCAATACGCGCCCCAAGGGATGCATTAAAAGTAGTGACTCGCTTTTCCTGCGCGTGGCGAGCCACAGAAGGCAGTTCATCGCAAATGGTTTCCCAGTTCCGGCCTTCAATCGCTTTTGAAATCGCCCAGGCTATCACCACCGCGCCGGAAATCGCCAGATCGGATTTATGAGTCGGGCTGGAGGCCAGTGCGACTTCATCAATGAACGCGTCGAGATTATGCGTCGGCAACAGGCAACCCAACGGCGAGGCACGCATGGCCGCCCCGTTAGTGACGCCATTGTTTTCCAGCTCGCTGACCGGCGTGCCTTGCTTAATCGCATTCAGCGCGATTTTGGACGTTGGCCCAAGCACATTTTTGTTGAAAGCATCGAAGCCTTCCGCCCAGCGCAGAATATTGCGCCCGATGGTGTCCGGGTTGACTGCACCGTGATGCTCGATAATCGCATCGGCCAGCGCCAGCGCCATCGAGGTGTCGTCGGTAAACTCGGCGCGGTTGAAATAACAGGCGGCGTTGTTTTCTGCTGGCCCCGGCAGGAAGCGGTCAATCCAGCCAAAGTGCGCTTTTACCCGCGAACGCGGCCACAACTCCGATGGCATTCCCATCGCATCACCTAAAGCTTGGCCGTAAAAGGCACCCAGAATACGATTTTCCATCATTATGCTTCCTTTAAATCTTTGTCAGATTGGCTGCCAGCAACGGCAATAGTCGTGATTTCTTTGTCGGACTCGCGGAAAAACACCATGAACAACACGGTAATGACCGCAATCATCACAGCACCAAAGCCCCACATTCCCGCCCAGTTGAAGGTCTGACCGTTGACAGGTGTTGGGTAGGCGAACATTTTTTCCATCAGTTGTGCGCCGATACGATAACCAAGCAAGCTACCAAAGCCCTGGCAGCACAGCGTGATAAGCCCTTGTGCCGCAGTGCGCATATGCACCGGCGCTTTTTTATCGACGTAGATATAGGCAGTGACGTAGTAGAAATCGTAACTCACGCCGTGCAGCAAAATACCGAGGAACAGCAGACCGTAAGTAAAGATATGGTCGGCTCCACCGTACACGAAGAATCCGTAGCGAATGGCGGCGGTGATAAGACCAAGCAGTAATACCTTTTTAATGCCAAAGCGCTTAATGAAGAACGGCAGCGCCAGCATAAAGAAGATTTCGGAGAACTGGCCGAGCGTCATCCATCCAGTGGCGTTATGCATACCCACTTCGGTCAGATAACCATTGGCAAAGATGTAATAGAAAGCCAGTGGCATGGCAAACAAGAAAGAGCAGAAGAAAAACACCAGGAAGTTTTTGTCTTTCAGCAGCACGATGGCATCCAGCCCGAGCATCACTTTCACGCTCATTTTGCCGGTACTTTTCGGTGGCGTATTCGGCAGCGCCAGGGCGAATACCCCGAGCAGCGCAGAACTGCCTGCGGTGATAAGCAATGGGATGTTGGTCGGCGAAACATCGCTAAAGCCCAGCATTTGCGGCAGGAAACCGCACACTAACCCAGATGCAATCCAGCCGATAGTGCCCATCACCCGAATGCGCGGGAAGTCCCGCTCCACATCATCAACATTGGAAAATGCGATGCTGTTTGTCAGCGCGATAGTTGGCATGTAGGTCAGGGAATAGGCCAGCAGCAGCGGGAAGAAATAGACAAACTCGGTTTGCTGCGCCGCCAGATACATCAGCACTGCGCCAACAAACATCAGCAGGGCGAGCACCTTTTGTGCGGCAAAAAAACGGTCAGTCAGCGAGCCGACCAGAATCGGCGAAAGAATTGCCGCGATAGCGGTACAGGCATAAGACCAACCAATTTCAGTCGGGCTAAAGCCACTTTTACTCAGGAACAGCCAAAGAGGGACGAACCAGGCGCCCCAGATAAACCATTCAATAAACATCATGAATGAAAGGCTAATTGTTGTACGTTTCATATTTAGAACCTTCATGATTGTGTTGGGTACGCCACAACAATACCAATCAATAATACCTTTTAAATACCTTTGTGTTGTTTCTTTGACCGCCGTTGCAAAAATACACCGCCTGGAGACAAACCGTTACAAGCCAAAACCCACCTAAAGTGCTGCCCTGGGTGGCGAAGGTTGCCAGTCACGACCAGGATTAGGGCTGCCTGTTTTATTCGAAGGCAGGCAGGAATAACCATCGTCAGCGGGCAGGGTGCTCGCTGAAATAACGGGAGTGCATTATGACTGATATTGCGCAGTTGCTAGGCAAAGACGCCGACAGCTTGTTACAGCATCGTTGTATGACTATTCCGGCAGACCAGTTGTATCTGCCAGGCTCGGATTATGTAGACCGCGTGATGGTGGACAACAACCGCCCGCCAGCGGTGCTACGGAATATGCAAACGCTGTACAACACCGGGCGGCTGGCAGGCACCGGTTATCTTTCCATTTTACCTGTCGATCAAGGTGTGGAACATTCCGCGGGTGCATCGTTTGCCGCAAACCCACTCTATTTTGACCCGAAGAATATTGTCGAGCTGGCGATTGAAGCGGGCTGTAACTGTGTCGCTTCAACCTATGGCGTGCTGGCCTCGGTGTCGCGCCGTTACGCGCACCGCATTCCTTTCCTCGTCAAACTCAACCATAACGAAACGCTGAGCTATCCGAATACCTTCGACCAGACGCTATACGCAAGCGTTGAGCAGGCGTTCAATATGGGCGCGGTGGCGGTTGGCGCGACCATTTATTTCGGTTCGCCAGAATCACGCCGCCAGATTGAAGAGATCTCGGTTGCGTTTGAGCGGGCGCACGAACTCGGCCTGGTGACGGTGCTCTGGGCGTATCTGCGTAATCCCGATTTCAAAAAAGATGGCGTGGATTACCACGTTAGTGCTGATCTTACCGGGCAGGCAAACCATCTGGCAGCGACCATTGGCGCGGATATCGTGAAGCAGAAAATGGCCGAAAATAACGGCGGTTACAAGGCGGTGAACTTTGGTTACACCGACGACCGCGTGTACACCAAACTGAGCAGCGATAACCCAATCGATCTGGTGCGTTACCAACTGGCGAACTGCTATATGGGCCGCGCCGGGCTGATAAACTCCGGCGGTGCTGCGGGTGGTGAGACTGACCTGACGGACGCGGTCCGCACGGCGGTCATTAACAAACGCGCAGGCGGCATGGGGTTGATTCTGGGGCGCAAAGCCTTTAAGAAATCCATGTCTGAGGGCGTGAAGTTAATTAATGCGGTTCAGGATGTTTATCTGGATGGGAAGGTGGGGATAGCGTGATGAGGGGGCTTGAGTCTGCAAGCCTGGCTGTTTTCCGTTCACCGTTCATTGATATTTATGGGATCGAATAACGTTCGGGTGAACGGAAAACACCGCTCCGCCATAGGCATCCCCCTCCGTTATCTCCGTCACATTTCCATAACACTTTGTGAAAAACATCACTTTCCCCTGTGCAGATGTCCAAAAAATCACCCCTATTTAGGCACCTTTGAACGAGGCGAAGGTGCTTTTTTACGCATACAGTAGATGGTGAAACGCTGTTTTAAAATCACAAAAGGACACTAACAGCCGTGAAAATTGAATCTGTAAACGTCACCGTTTTTACTTACCCAACCCGCCGTGTTTCTGACAGCGCAGGTCACTCCCACCCAGGCCCTGAGAGCCTCGCAAAAATGGCGATGCTCACGATCACTACTGACGAAGGGGATTGCGGGTATTCGTTCGCGCCGCCAGAAGTGGTGCGCCCTTATGTGGTCAATGCGTTTTTCCGCAAAGTGTTAGTCGGGCAAGACCCGTTTAACCGCGAGCGCATCTGGCAAGATCTGGTGCACTGGCAGCGTGGCAGCGCCCATCAACTCACCGAACGTGCGCTGTCGTTTGTCGAACAGGCGCTGTGGGATTTGATTGGCCGCAAACTGAAAGTCCCGGTCTACAAATTGCTCGGTGGATTCCGTGACAAAGTCCCGGCCTACGGCAGCACCATGTGCGGGGACGAACTGGAAGGCGGGTTATCTACGCCAGACGAATTTGGCCAGTTCGCTGAAAAACTGGTCGCTCGTGGCTACAAAGCCATAAAACTCCACACCTGGATGCCGCCTGTTGCGTTCGCGCCAGACCCAAAAATGGATGTCAAAGCCTGCGCCGCCGTGCGCGAAGCCGTTGGCCCGGATATCGATTTAATGCTCGACGGCTACCACTGGTATAGCCGCAGCCAGGCGCTGTACATCGGCAAGGCACTGGAAAAACTCAACTTCGCGTGGTTTGAAGAGCCGATGGAAGAAGAGAGCATGGCGTCTTACGTCTGGCTTTCTGAGAACCTGTCGATTGATGTTGTCGGGCCAGAAAGTCTCGGTGGCAAGCACCACAGCCGCGCCGATTGGGTGAAGGCGGGTGCCTGCGATATTCTGCGCGCCGGGGCGAACGGCGTCGGCGGGATTGCGCCAACTATGAAAGTGGCGGCACTTGCGGAATCCTTCGGTATGGACTGCGAAGTTCACGGCAACGGTGCGGCAAGCCTCGCCGTGGTGGGCGCGATTCGCAACTGCCGCTGGTACGAGCGTGGTTTACTGCATCCGTTCCTCGAATACGATGAACCCGCAGCCTACCTCAACAGCATCGTAGACCCGATGGACGCCGACGGTTTTGTGCATTTGCCACAGCGTCCGGGCCTGGGTGAAGACATCAATTTTGAATATATCGAGATGAACACCGTTAGCCGCGATTAACCCGCGCAAAAATAATAATCCCGGCGCGAAAGACGCCGGGGAATACTGACCCTACAAAAACGGTATCTATCATGAATCGAAGCTCCCGGCTGGGGGCGTGGCTACTCACGCTCCTGTTCATGTTCGGCAGCAGTTCGGTGGTGGCCAAAACGCCGCCTGACCAGCTGATTATCGGCATGAATATGAATAACCTGCTCACGCTTGATCCGGCCGCGATGACCGGCAATGAAGTGGTGGGGCTGGTGGTAAACCTCTATGACTCGCTGGTGGAATTAGATCCGGCAAAACTCACTAACGTGCGCCCGGCACTGGCGAAATCCTGGGAGATTTCACCAGACGGTAATCGCCTGACCTTTCACCTGCGCGATGGCGTGAAATTCCACTCTGGAAACGTACTCACCGCAGACGACGTGGTGTGGTCGATGCGCCGCGTGCTGCACCTGAACCTGGCGCAGGCATCGGTGTGGAAATCCTACGGCTTTAGCAAAAAGAACGTCGATGAACATGTGAAAGCCCTGGATTCTTCAGCGGTGGAAATCACGCTGCCGAAAGCCAACGACCCGCAACTGGTGATTTACTCGCTGGCCGCCCTCGGTAGCGTGGTGGTACTGGACAGCAAAACGGTCGAGCAGCATGTGCAAAACGACGACTGGGGCAATCGCTGGCTGACGACCAACGAGGCCGGTTCCGGCCCGTTCAGCCTCGAAGTGTGGCAGGCGAAGGACGTGCTGCGCATGAAGCGCAACCCGGATTACTGGCGCGGCGAACCGAAACTGGCACGCGTGGTGTTCCGCCACTTCCAGGAATCGCAAACCCTGCGCCTGATGATTGCCAAAGGCGACCTGGATATTGCCAGTAACATGGCGGTTTCGGACGTTAACGCCCTGCGTAAAGACCCGGAATTGACGGTCGATGCAGTAAAAAAAGGCACCATTTATTACGTTGCCATGAGCATGAAAGAGCCGCATTTCGCCAACCCGAAAGTGCGCGAAGCGGTGCGCTATCTGATTGATTATCAGGGCATCAACAAAGCGCTGATGCCGGGCTATGGCGTGCTGCACCAGCGCCCAATCCAGTCTGGAATGCCTGCCACCTTGCCCAATCCTGGTTACGCGCTGGATATTACCCGTGCGAAAAAACTGCTGGCCGAAGCGGGTTATCCGGATGGATTCGACACCACTTTGCGCGTGCTGGCGGATCAGCCGTTCCTGAACATCGCCATTGCGGTGCAGTCCACGCTGATGCAGGCGGGCATTAACGCCAAAATTGTCACCGGAACCGGCAACCAGATTTACGGCGCGATGCGTGAACGTAAGTTCGACATGTTGGTTGGGCGTGGCGGCAGCGGCGTAGAACCGCATCCCCATTCCAGCCTGCGATCGCTGGTCTACAACCCGGATAACAGCGACGCGGCGCGTTTGACTAACTTCCAGGGCTGGCGCACCAGCTTCTACGACAAACAAATTAATCAGCAAATTGACCAGGCGCTGGTCGAGCGCGACCCGGCAAAACAGCTCGAGGAATATCAGGCCATTCAGACGCGTTATGACGAGCTGATCCCGGCGTTGCTGCCGCTTTCGCAAATGGTGGACTCGGTGGTGGTGCGTAAAGAAGTGCAGAACTACCAGCCGCACCCGTCGGCCACCACTTTCCTGCGCGATGTTTATAAAACGCAAACCGCAGAGCATGGGGAGAACAAAGGATGAGCATGATTTTGCTGGCACCGGGCGGCCGCGCCCGGCGTTTTTCAAAGCGCTTAAGCCAGGTGTTGATCACCTTGTTTGGGCTGCTGTTGCTGACCTTTTTCATTGGCCGCGTGATGCCTATCGACCCGGTGCTGGCGATTGTCGGCCCGGATGCCGACCAAAGCACCTATCAGCAGGTTTATCACCAGCTCGGTTTTGATCAATCGCTGGCAACGCAGTTCTGGATTTATCTCGGCGGCCTGCTGCATGGCGATTTAGGCAACGCGCTGCTGACCGGGAAACCGGTGGTGGATGACATTCTGCGTGTCTTCCCGGCAACGCTTGAACTGGCGACGGTGGCGATTATCGTCGGTGCGGGCCTTGGTATTCCACTAGGCGTTTGGGCGGCGGCGCGTCGCAACAGCGTGGTGGATTACGCAGTGCGAATTATCAGCCTCGCCGGTTATTCGACGCCGATCTTCTGGGTCGGGATGATGGGATTGCTGCTGTTTTACGCCTGGCTGGGTTGGGTAGGCGGTGCAGGGCGCATTGATTTAGGGCTGGATGGCGTTGTGCCGCGCCGCAGCGGTTTGCTGCTGGTGGATGCGCTACTGGCTGGAAACAGCGCGGTGTTTTTCAACGCGCTCAATCACCTGATTCTGCCTGCCTCACTGCTCGGTTTTCACTCAATGGCCTACATCAGCCGAATGACGCGCAGCTTTATGCTGGCGCAGCTGTCGCAGGAATTCATTATTACCGCAAGGGTAAAAGGGCTGACCGAACGCCAGGTTATCTGGAACCACGCGTTCCGAAACATTCTGGTGCAGTTGCTAACCGTGGTGGCGTTGGCGTACGGCTCACTGCTCGAAGGCGCGGTGTTAATTGAAACCGTGTTCTCGTGGCCGGGCTTTGGTTCTTATTTAACGGGCAGTTTGCTGCTCGGCGACATGAATGCGGTGATGGGCTGTGTGCTGGTGGTCGGGGTGATCTTCGTGTTGCTCAATCTGCTGTCCGACATGCTCTACCAACTCTTTGATCCGAGGACAAAATCATGACGGTTTCCTTTGGAACACCACAACTGACGGCGGCGGATGAGCGCTCGCTGCGCGTTAAACGTGCAGGTCTTCGCGCGGTTGGGTTTATCGGCAAAATGGCGCGAAATCCGCTGACTGCCATTGGTGGGGGGATTGTCTTCTTGCTGCTGATGGTGGCGATTTTCGCGCCATGGATAGCGCCGTATAACCCGCTGGTACAAGATTTGAATCGCGCGCTAACGGCACCCAACGCGACGCACTGGTTTGGCACCGACGAGTTTGGTCGCGATATCTTCAGCCGCCTGGTTTATGGCTCGCGCATTACGCTTTACATCGTGCTGCTGGTGTCAGTCACCGTTGGCCCGCTGGGTTTACTGCTCGGTGTGACCGCCGGATATTTTGGCGGCAAAGTCGATATGGTGCTGATGCGTATTACCGATATCTTTATCTCGTTCCCAAGCCTGGTGCTGGCGCTGGCGTTTGTGGCCGCACTCGGCCCCGGCCTTGAGCATGTGGTGATCGCGATTACGCTCACCGCGTGGCCGCCGATTGCCCGCCTGGCGCGTGCGGAAACGCTCTCGTTACGGCAGGCTGATTTTATCTCTGCGGTGCGTTTACAAGGGGCTTCGCCGGTGCGTGTGCTGTGGCGTCACATTGTGCCGTTGTGCATGCCGTCGGTCATTATCCGTATCACCATGAATATGGCGGGCATTATTCTGACGGCTGCCGGGCTTGGCTTCCTGGGCCTTGGCGCACAGCCGCCAGAGCCAGAGTGGGGCGCGATGATTTCCAGCGGGCGCACTTACATGATGGAGTGCTGGTGGGTAGTAACGATTCCGGGGCTGGCGATTTTAATCAACAGTCTGGCATTCAACTTCTTGGGAGACGGCCTACGTGACATCCTCGATCCTCGCAGCGAATAATTCGCCGCAACTGCTTGATGTACGCGACCTCAATGTGACGTTTGTGAACGGTCGCCAGCAAACCCACGCGGTGCGTGGCGTTTCATTCCAGCTCGGGCGCGAAAAGCTGGCGATTGTCGGCGAGTCCGGCTCCGGGAAATCCACCGTCGGGCGTGCGCTGTTGCAGCTTCACCCTAAAAAAGCGCAGATCACCGCCGATCGTATGCAATTTGGCGATGTTGATCTGCTCAATGCCACTGACGCACAAATGCGTAATGTGCGTGGCAAACGTATTTCTATGATTATGCAGGACCCGAAATACTCGCTAAACCCAGTGATGTGCGTCGGGGATCAAATTGCGGAAGCGTGGCTGACGCACCATCGCGTCGGGTATAAAGAAGCGAAGCAAAAGGTGCTGGAAATGCTCGAAGTGGTGCGCATTCGTCAGCCGGAACGCGTCTATAACCTCTATCCGCACGAAGTTTCTGGCGGCCAGGGGCAGCGCATCATGATTGCCATGATGCTGATTACCGACCCGGAAATGGTGATTGCCGATGAACCGACTTCCGCGCTCGATGTGTCTGTGCGTTTACAGGTGCTGGCGCTGCTGGATGATTTAGTGCAATCGCGTGGGCTGGGGCTGATTTTCATCAGCCACGACATCAACCTGGTGCGCAGTTTCTGCGACCGCGTGCTGGTTATGTACGCCGGGCGGGTAGTGGAATCTATCGCCGCAAAAGATTTGGATAATGCGCAGCATCCGTACACGCAGGGGCTTATCAGCGCCTTGCCGGATATGGACAAACGGCGTGCGCATCTGCCGGTTCTGCAACGCCAGACCAGTTGGCTAACCCAATAAGGAGCAACGAATGTCATCCATGATTGAAGTCAGCCAGCTCAATTTAACCTTTGGCGAAGGGGCGAAAACCAACCAGGTGCTATTCGATGTGAATTTTAACGTTGGGCACGGCGAGATTTTTGGCCTGGTGGGGGAGTCGGGATCCGGGAAAACGACGGTGCTGAAATGCCTGGCGGGGTTGTTTACCCACTGGCAGGGAAAACTGGTAATTGATGGGACGGAACTCGAGCACAAAATCAGCCGCGAACGGTGCCGCATGGTGCAAATGGTATTTCAGGATCCCTACGGTTCGCTCCATCCGCGCCATACCATCGGTGATATTCTGGAGGAGCCGCTGCAAATACATGGTTTCACCGACCGCGACCGCCGCATCAACATGATGCTCGATAAAGTCGGCCTGAACCGGGCGTTTCGCAGCCGTTATCCGCATCAGCTTTCTGGCGGGCAGCGCCAGCGTGTGGCGATTGCACGTGCGCTGATACTTGAACCGGAAGTACTGCTGCTTGATGAACCTACTTCAGCATTGGATGTTTCGGTGCAGGCGGAAATTCTCAATTTACTTTCGGATTTACAGCAAGAATCGAAACTCACCTATTTAATGGTGACGCACGATTTAGGCGTCATTGCGCATTTATGCCATCGCGTCGGTGTAATGCAACACGGGAAGATTCTTGAGTCACTCAGCACCGATAATTTAATTAGCGGTGCGGCGCAAAATCCTTATACCCAAATGCTGGTGAATGCCAGTCGGCAATATAGCCGGGAGATGGCAAGTCAGGTGGCTCAGTTTTAATTAATGATTGCTTTCAGTAATACCGTGCGTCAGGCAAACCCTGGCGCATTTTTATATGGTTAAGATTAATAATTCTGCTCCTTTCAACTTCCGTTCTCACTCCCCTGAATTTTTCATAACTATATAAATTATATGAAATAATTTGTTCTTATATAAGGTATTTTTCTTATATAAGAAAGACACCAAAGATTATTCAGAAAACAAATCTAGGAAATTTCCTAATAAGCAATAACATGACCATACCTTCTGCAATGTTTCTGCTTAGGGTTATATATCTCATTCTCAATTGCTTAACCTTATCTGTTTATTTATCAGTAACAGGCTTATTTGCTCTGGGATTCCGCATTGCACGATAAGGACGAAGCAACACAACAAGGATAACAAGATGAAAACTTTATTACCTGTAGTATTCGGCACGGCAGCTTTATTAAGTGGCGCGGCTTTCGCGGAATCAACAAACACCATTACCTTTAAAGGTGAGATCACTGAACAAACCTGCTCGGTGACCGTTAACGGTTCAGATGCTCACCCTGTCGTACTGTTGCCAACCATCTCTAAAAGTGAACTTAAGGACGCTGCTTCTTCGGCAGGGCTGACCACGTTCACTATGGGCGTCAGTGGATGCAGCGTAGACAGCGCCACATTAGAGATTAAAACCTTATTTATCGGCACTAACGTTACCAGTAGCGGAAACCTTGCAACCAGCGGTTCGGCTACTAACGTTGAGCTGCAATTGCTAACAGATGCATCGGGCAGCACGGTTATCGATCTAAGTAACCCAATGGCTGTTGCAGGGATATCTATCCCGGCAGGAGAACAGTCCGGTGAACACGACTACGCCGTGCGCTACTTCTCGCCAACCGGCAATGCTACCGCGGGTGATGTTGTCGCCGCAGTGCAGTACGCGATTTCTTATCTTTAATAGTGCACGGCGTAGGGGATGAAACATGAGTTTAGGGAGAAGTTTGCTTACGTTTGCACTCATCGGTACCTGTTTGAGCAGCCAGGCAAGTGTTGTGATGACGGGCAATCGTGTGGTGTATCCAGCGGATGCAAAGCAAGTCAGCGTGCAGTTAACCAACCGGGATGACTTTCCGAATGTCATGCAGGCCTGGCTGGACAGCGGCGATGAGCAGTCAACACCGCAAACCGCGCGCGCACCTTTTATTCTGACCCCTCCTATGTTTCGCATGGCCGCACGCAGCGGCCAAACCCTGCGCTTGCAATATACCGGTGCGGATTTGCCAAAGGATAAAGAGTCGGTGTTCTGGCTCAATACCTTGCAAATCCCGCCGGTGGCTAAAGGGAGTGAAGCATCCAATCAGATGATCGTGATGCTGCGCAGTCGTATGAAAGTGTTCTGGCGTCCCGCTGGATTACAGGGTTCGCCGGACACGATGAACAAAACGACAACCGCTTCGGTTTCAGGCCGCCAACTGAGCCTCACCAACAACAGCGGCTATTTCGCATCGATTGCCCATGTGGTGGTGACGGTTGCCAATAAACCCGTGACGTTGAGTGGTGAGATGATTGCCCCCGGTGCGACAAAATCATGGCCCTTAGCTGGCACACCTTCGGGTGACAGCGTGCAGATGACATGGATTAACGATCAAGGCGCTTATCTGAGCGGAACACTTCCACTGAAGCATTAGCGGCTTTGCAGGGAAGCAAAATTATGGAAAAACATCACTGGCTGAGCCTTTGCTTGCTGGGTGGATGGGCGTTGCCGTTCCTCTCGCAGGCCGAAAACTACACCTTCGATGAAGCGTTATTGTTGGGGAGCGATTACGGGCAGGGGCTTGCTCGCTTCAACAGAGAGGCTTCGGTGGCTCCGGGGCAGTATCTGGTGGATATCTGGCTAAACGGGCGGTTTATCGCCCGTGAAGGAGTGATGTTTCGTGGTGAAGGCGAGGATGTTACGCCTTGTTTGCCGGTGGTATTTTATGAACAAAATGGTGTGCTGGCATTAAACACACCCGGCAGCGAAAGCTGTTTAAGCCCTGCGAAACGCGTCGCAGGGGCAAGTTATGTATTTGATAACGCGCTATTACGGCTGGATATTGCCATTCCCCAGGCTGAAATGGTGCAGGTGCCGCACGATTATGTCGCCCCCGAGCAATGGCAGGCGGGGGAAAGCCTGTTGTTTACCAACTACAACAGTAACTTTTATTACAGTGATGCGGGTGGAAGCCAGAGCGAATACGGCTGGTTGGGGCTCACAGCGGGCATTAACTTTGGTTTATGGCAACTGCGCCAGCAATCCTCAGCAAGCTATAGCCGTTATGGGGATAAGAAACGTTATCAGTGGGATAACTTACAAACCTGGCTACAACGCCCGGTTGCAGCGCTGCAAAGCACACTCAGTGCAGGGCAAAGTTACAGTGGTGGCAACCTGTTTAGCAGCATGGCGTTTACTGGCGTCAAACTGGAAACCGACCAACGGATGTGGCCTCAATCCCGACAAGGATACGCACCAGAAATTCGCGGCACGGCAGCAAGTGCCGCACGTGTGGTCGTCAGCCAGAACGGGCGCACGTTGTACCAAACCAATGTGGCGCAAGGGCCGTTTGTGATTAACGACCTTGCCAGCACCGCCTGGCAGGGCGATTTACAGGTTGATGTGATTGAAGCCGATGGTAGCCGCAGCCAGTTCACTGTGCCGTTTTCTGCGCTGCCGCTTTCATTGCGCCCGGGTGTCTGGCGCTATAACGCGGTTATTGGCCGTGCGCGTGATTACGATACGGATGACAACTGGTTCGGTGATTTCACCCTTGAACGCGGTATCGCCAATAGCCTGACGGCTAACGGTGGCGTTCGTCTGGGGAAAGAGTACGCCTCCACGGTACTGGGTGGCGTCTGGGCTTCAGAGCTTGGGGCGATTGGTGCGGATGTGACGGCGTCGTCCGCTCAACTCCCGGATGGCAAACAAACGGGCTGGCGTTCACAGCTTTCCTGGAGCCGTTCATTTAACGCAACCGGTACCAACGTGGCACTGGCGGGCTACCGCTATTCCACTGCCGGATATCGTGATTTCAGTGATGTGCTGGGTGAACGAAATGCGGCTAAAAACAGTGATATCTGGCGTTCGGATACGCTTTCGCAGCGCAACCAGTTTACCGCCACCGTTAACCAGCAATTGGGTGACTATGGCTCGATATGGCTTTCCGGCTCGGTGAGCGATTACTACGGCGAGAGGGGACGCAATACACAGCTCCAGTTTGGTTATGCCAATCAGTGGCGACAAATTAGCTATAACCTGGCCGCGAGCCGCCAGCAAACATTCTGGCGTGATACCACACGACGGGCAGATGGGCAGCCAGCGCAGAATGCCAGACACGGCCAGACGGAAAATATTGTCACGCTGACATTCTCCGTGCCGCTGAAGTTTGGTGAGCGTGAAGATTATCTCTCGCTTTCAACTAGCCATAGTAAAAGCAGTGGCACGAATTATCAGGCATCGCTGGCAGGCTCCATCACTGAAGACGATAGCGCAAGTTATGCCGTTTCTGCGGGTTACCAGAACGCATCGGGCGAGGCGGCACAAAAGAACTGGAGCGCCTCGCTGCAAAAAATGACTTCGTTTGGCACCCTCAACGGCAGCTATTCGCAGGCAGAAAACTATAAGCAATGGTCAGGTGGAATGCGGGGTGCCGCAGTTGTGCATCGCGGAGGCGTTACGCTTGGGCCATGGCTAGGCGACACCTTTGCGCTGGTGGAAGCCAAGGGCGCCGAAGGGGCACGCGTCAGTAATGGCCAGGGCGCAGCCATCAACGCTCAAGGCTTCGCGCTTGTGCCATCGCTAACTCCCTATCGTTTTAATAATGTTCAGTTAGACACCCGTAATATGGCGGCCGACATTGAGCTTGAGGATAACCAACAACGCGTTGCACCGTATGCCGGAGCCGCAGTGAAATTATCGTTCTCAACGATAAAAGGAACCGCAGCACTGATTGATGTCACTACACGCCGTGGCTCGCTCCCTGCAGGAGCAGAAGTCTTTGATGAACACAATCAGATTGTCGGGATGGTGGGGCAGGCAAACCAGGTGTATGCCCGTTTACCGACAACGAAAGGACAGTTGACGGTGCGTTGGGGCGAGGGCCCTGATGAAAGATGCGCTTTTCAATATCAGCTAACAGATGACCAACCTCAGCGGGCGATGATCGCGCTTACTGCTCAGTGTTCGGATGCCTAAGGAAACCATTAAGTGAAAACCAGGACAAAACTCGCGATCGTCATTCTGATGATGTTAAGCGCTACGGCACAGGCGGCATGTGAATACATTATTTACCCGTATACCGGTGCGAACAGTCAATTCGGTTCACATCGCCTGAGTTCGGCCAGCGATGGCAAAGCTGATTCATGGTGGGGTCACAGTGGGGCCGATGCCAAGAACGGGCAGTTGACCGGCGTGAGTAAATCTATTGATGTCAGCAGCAATAATATTTTCCAACCGCCTGGCACGGTGCTTGCGGCAGCTGGGGGCATTCCTTTTACCCAATATGCGCACAAAGGCGGGTGGGACCCTGAACTGGTGTTTTTCCGCTGTACGCCCGATACCGCAGGCCAGCTTTACCAGGCGTTTTCCACCAACGGGGATGACGCCTATGCCGGTTGGTATGAAGCGCAAGATGTGCCGGGGGCTTATCTGACGCTTGCCAGAAATGTGGCGATGCGCATTACGCTGGAAGCGACCGGACAGGTATTCACGGATATCTGGCAGCAGATCGCCATGACTAACCTTGATACGGATAAAGACGGCAACTTTTTAATTAAAGCCAAAAACTTTTCGCCGATTCGTGTGGAGCTGATGAAAACAGCGGATACGCGATATTTTATTAGCTCGGCTGCGACGTACACTTTTGCAGGGGTAAACCCTAATGCTTATGTTGTGTTTCGCGGGCCAGGACTTGATTCGAACGGCATCAAAGTGGGCCAGGCGCATCGTGGCGGTAACTGGGCTGGCTGGTATCACGAATGGCCATCGGTCATTAGCCTTTACAATAATGGGATTACCGTGCGGCGAGGGGCGATTTGCCAGGTAACCCATTTCACACCTTTTGTGCAATTACCAAGAGTCAGTGCCACGGATATCAGAGCTGGACGCAGCGTCAGTGCACCTTTCTCGCTGGAGTTTGCTTGCGAATCCAATGTGGTTTCAGGGGTTGTCACCAACAAGCAGAACGTCGCACTCGGGTTTCTGGCTCCGGAAGCGAATGTCCTGGCAGCGCAAAAATACGGCCTGATTAGCGGGAATGCGGTGACTCACTTACTTGATGATGCTTACGGCGCACCGGGTCATGCGCGGGGTGTTGGCGTCAGGATATTACGCAATGGTTTCCCGATGAACTTCTTGACCACCGACGTCGCTGGAACAGGCGCAGGCGCTGGTTGGGTGCCTGTGTTGGGGGGCGCGCAGGTAAAAACCGCAACCCAGAGTGGTGTTGATAGCTACCACGAAACATTTGAAGCGCGTCTTGAACGTTTCTCAAGTGATCAACTGGAAGCAGGGAGGTATCAGGCTCATGCCCAAATCCTTATGCGTCTTCAGTAGATTGCTGTTTTTTTGGCTATGTTTAGCCTTGCCCGCTCAAGCGGTGGTCAACCTGAGTGCCACGCGGGTGGTCTTTGAGAAGGGAGCGGCGACCCAATCTATTACGCTTGCTAACAGTGCTGATTATCCGGTGATGGTGCAGGCATGGATTGACGATGGCGACCCTCACGGTATTCCGCAAACTGCCGAATCGCCGTTTGTCGTACTGCCACCCATTTTTCGTCTGGCGCCGCTTGAGCAGCGTTCTGTCAGGCTGCTAACCAGCGCTAAAGGTTTGCCAGATGACCGTGAATCATTGTTTTGGCTGAATATTTATGAGATCCCACCTAATCAGCCAGCGGTACAAAATGAAAAAATCCTGCTGGCATTTCGTACGCAGCTGAAAGTGTTTTGGCGTCCAGCTGGAGTGGGGAAGCTGACTGAAGATGTGGGAAATCAATTACGTTTTACGCGCTCGGGTGAGGGAGTGACAGTATCCAACCCTACGCCCTGGAATATCTCTTTGGCTGCGGTAGAAATAGCCGGGTATTCTGCTTCGGGAATGACCTTAAGTCCTTTTTCGCAGCAGCCGCTCTTTACGTTTAATAAGGTAGATTTACAGGACGGTGTAGTTAAATTTGTCATAATAAACGATGAGGGAAATCAGTGGGGTTATGCTTTGTCGATTAAATAAACAGATCTAATAAGCCTTTACACCCCCAGATCTGAATACGTAAGGAACAGCGTGAATAAACAAATTATCTTGAATGGCGTGGCGGCCTTTCTACCTGAAAAACACAGGATTATCGCTATTAATAGCGACCGACCACCCTTATCACTGAGTATACCTGCGAGTAGATGCCTGGCATTGTTGGTTAATTATCAAGGGGAAGTGGTGCTTCGGGAACACTTTTTCCATGAAGTCTGGGTGAGTAATGGAGCCCAGGTAACCAATAATACCTTCTATCAAAATATTTCCCTTTTGCGGCGGGCATTTAAAGAGTTTGGCCTTAATGAGGACTATATCGTCACGGTCCCAAAGGTCGGGGTCAAACTTGAAAATACCTTGAAAATAACCCGCAGTGAAGAAGTTGAAATCATTGCTACGGAGCTATCACAACCTTCTACGCCTGAGCCAACACCGCCGCGTAAGATTGCGCGCCGTTTGTCTTCTTCGTTCAGTAAGGGGCGATTTGGTTTAGGTACAATGGTGCTAGTGCTCTGTTTAGGTGGCACGTTTTTGGCTTGGCAAGCCAGCATGGATAACCGCTTCACAGAATTTAAACCGCTAATAACTCAAAGTAACTGCAGTTATTTTGTGAATTCCGATACCACTGACTATAAAAAACATCGCTTATTTGCGCGTGATTTTAAATTGAATTGTGAAGATTTTCATTATGTCTATTTAACAGCTTATAACAATTTTGCCCGTTTTTCTGCTGTGGCCTGTGAACGTCCATTTAGTGCCTGGCGAAAGAATCACTGTGTCACACATTATGTTATAACGGATAATGGAAATGCGTTTGAAAAATAATACTGCATGGTTATTAGTAGGCTTGCTGATCATCGCATCCTGTATCGCGACGGTTAAGGTTTATCTGTATTGGAAAAATACGCATTTTAGCTGTGCTGGGGAATTAACCCTTCATCGTAAAGATAATGTTGCAAATGTTACGATGCAATATGTTTTTAATGGTGATACCGGGACGGTGATGCTACGGGGTGAGGTTATATCGAATAATACTCGGGTTGAACAAGTAAGCCAGAATGTATTTTTTGATTTTCAGCGTAAGGGAAATGATTATTTTCTCATTTCAAAGTCAGTGACGGATTCAACTGGAAGCCCAACGGACCTCCCATTATTAAAGAGAACATTCCCGCACTTCTATTTAGAACCCGATGCGAAGTTTTTTCTTAATATCAAACAATTAACTGGCTCCAGCTGGCTTTTTACCACCAGCCGATCGCCTTCTTTGCTTTGCAGCAGTAAATAACCCGTTAACCTAACAGCGGGCAGTTTGGCGGCAGGCGGCAGCTCAACGCATTGGGATGGATATCAATGCGGAATTTCTGGCTGGTCAGCGGCTCGCCATCAAGGTTAAAGGTAATGTCGTGCGGGGCGGTTATCTCGAACCAGGATGAACGCCCATCAATAATATTTGGGTTGTCGTCTGGTTGCGTCAGCGTTTTAAAAATTGCTGGCAGCAACTCTTCGCCAGTAAAAATACGCAACTCTAATAAACCATCATTAATCAATGCCTGCGGGCAAAGTTCCTGCCCACCACCCGCCTGGCGGCCATTGCCGATACCAATCACCAGCGCATCGCCTTGCCACTCAAAATCTTCACCACGAATTTCGCAGCGGTCAGGTTTGAGCGTGTCGAGGCGAATCAGTCCGTGAACAAAATAGGCAATTCCACCGAGTGCAGCTTTCAGTTTTTCAGGTGTTTCGGTAGTGATACGTGTGCCAAAACCACCGGTTGCCATATTGATAAAGAAGGCGGATTCGTTCACTTGTACCAGGTCAATAGGCACGCCTTTGCCGACTATCGCCAGTTGCAATGCTTTATCCAGTTCCTGGGGAATGCCGATGCTGGTGGCAAAATCATTCGCGGTGCCTAGCGGGAGAATCCCCAACACCGGGCGGTTTTCAGGAGCAAGTTGCGCCAGCGCGGTTGCTACTTCGTTTATTGTGCCGTCGCCGCCGCCAGCAATGACGGTATTGACACCCAAACTGGATGCTTCTTTTACGTAACGAATCGCGTCGCCTTGTTCCCAGGTAACGCGGATGTGTAACGTGTAACCCTCGTCACGCATGACTTTTACGGCGCTTCGCAAGATGTCATTGTTGGCACCTTTGCCGTTCAGAATGACGAGTGATACGGGAAACTGCTCCATGGCGGACCTCAGGAAATGTAATTGAATTCTGAGTGTATCGTATGTGTGGGATTTGCGGGTAAGAACAGGCTGAGTCTGCGGAGTTTAGCAAAAAAGAAGGCCTGCGGAAGGGAGATTCCACAGGCCAATGAGGTGGTTCTTGGTATATATCATGATGCTTCAAATTGAATAATCAGGATATAGCTAGCATTTATGGGTTATGTTTTTCAGCCCGGCGATAATAACCGCAACAAGCGAAGCGGTATGTGATCGGTTTCTAAGAAATGTCCTGGCGTGAAAAAATACCCCAAATTAACTAGTTAGCATGCGGATCGCGTGAGGTCTGACCGGCTAAATTGCGCATCAGCAGCGCATAATCCAGCGAGACATCTTCCGGCACAGGCATCCATACGGTGTGACCGTCGCCCGGTGCAACGTCAATCGGTTGCGCCTTGGTGTTTTCCAGCACTTCAAGCGTGAAAGTCACATTACCTTGCGGCGTCATCATCTCCAGGCTGTCACCCAACAAGAATTTGTTTTTGACTTTTACCGCTGCCAGGTCGCCACGGCGTTCACCGGTAAATTCGCCAACAAACTGCTGAGTTTCCGAAACGGAGTGACCGTAATCGTAATTCTGATAAGAATCATGATTATGGCGACGCAAGAAACCTTCGGTGTAACCCCGGTGTGCCAGGCCTTCAAGCGTGGTTAAAAGAGTAGGGTCGAACGGTTTGCCTGCGGCGGCATCGTCAATCGCGCGGCGATAGACCTGAGCGGTACGCGCACAGTAATAGTAAGACTTGGTGCGGCCTTCGATTTTCAGCGAGTGGACGCCCATTTTGGTCAGGCGCTCAACGTGTTCAATGGCGCGCAAGTCTTTGGAGTTCATGATGTACGTGCCGTGCTCGTCTTCGAACGCCGTCATGTATTCGCCAGGACGCTTGGCTTCTTCCAGCATAAACACCTGGTCAGTGGGTGCGCCTGCGCCCAAAGTTGGTTCAATGTTTTGCACCGGAATTGGCTCATGAAGATGCACGATATTACCGACATCATCTTCTTTGCCTTCTTCAACTTTGTATTCCCAACGGCAGGCGTTGGTGCAGGTGCCCTGGTTCGGGTCACGCTTGTTGATGTAGCCAGAAAGCAGGCAGCGGCCAGAATAAGCCATGCACAATGCGCCGTGCACGAAGATTTCCAGTTCCATATCCGGTACTTGCTCACGGACTTCAGCAATCTCTTCCAGAGACAACTCGCGGGACAAAATCACGCGCGTCAGCCCCATTTGTTTCCAGAACTTCACCGTCGCCCAGTTCACGGCGTTCGCCTGTACAGACAGGTGAACGTCCATTTCCGGGAACGCTTCGCGTACCATCATGATAAGGCCAGGATCGGACATAATCAGCGCATCTGGCCCCATATCAATAACCGGCTTCAGGTCACGGATAAAGGTTTTCAGCTTGGCGTTGTGCGGAGCAATGTTCACCACCACGTAGAATTTTTTACCCAGCTCATGGGCTTCGTTGATGCCGAGCTGGAGATTCTCGTGGTTGAATTCGTTATTACGCACGCGCAGGCTGTAACGCGGTTGGCCCGCGTAAACCGCATCGGCACCATAGGCAAAAGCGTAACGCATATTTTTCAGCGTTCCGGCTGGAGATAGAAGTTCTGGTTTAAACATGGGGATTCTCGTCTGATTTCAGGTCAGAAACCACCGCATAGGCTGCGGTGGTTTAAAAGCGCGTGCATAAGGCACAATTTTAGGGCGGGAATTGTAGCGCTTATTAGTTCCAGAAACTACCTTTACGCAATGCGGCAGGCGTCTGCTTCCCAGCGATAACCCACACCATAAACGGCGCGGATAAACGACTGTTCTTCATCGAGCGCTTCGAGCTTGCGGCGCAGGTTTTTGATATGGCTGTCGATGGTGCGGTCTGTGACGACGCGGTAATCATCATAAAGCTGGTTCAATAACTGTTCGCGAGAGAACACTTTGCCCGGTTCATGGGACAGCGTTTTCAACAAACGGAACTCCGCAGGCGTTAAATCCAGCAGCTTGTCACGCCAGCTTGCCTGGAAGCGGCCTTCGTCAATGATTAACGGGCTGATGTCGTCTGCCGCCACCGGGTCACGCTGGCGTTTGCAGCGGCGCAAAATCGTTTTCACGCGCGCCACCACTTCTCGCGGGCTGTAGGGTTTGCAGATGTAATCATCGGCACCAATTTCCAGCCCTAAAAGACGGTCGATCTCTTCAATTTTGGCCGTCACCATCACAATCGGAATTTCCGAGAAGCGGCGGATTTCGCGGCACAGCGTCAGGCCGTCGGTGCCTGGCAGCATTAAATCAAGCAGGATTAAATCCGGCGGCGTCTGGCGCACAAACGGCAGCACTTTGTCGCCGTGGGTAATCAATTCCGGGGCGTAACCCGCAGCACGTAAGTAATCAATCAACAGTTGCCCGAGCTTCGGCTCGTCTTCAACAATTAAGATGCGCGGTGTGTTTTCGTCAATGGGTAATTCGGTCATACGGGTCTCAACGATTCTGGCTCCAGCGGTAACTCTACTGTAATGCTAACCCCGCCGAAAGGCGAATGCGTGGCGTAAAGCTTGCCGTTATGGGCGGCAACGATATTCTGGCAGATGGACAAACCGAGGCCAGAACCGCCGCTGGCCCGGTTGCGCGAACCTTCAGCGCGATAAAAACGCTCAAACAGCATGGTTAATTGCTCGTCGCTCACGCCCGGCGTGCTATCGGCAAAGTGCATGATAAAGCGTTGATTGACCACTTCGCCGGAAATCACCAACTGGCCGCCTGTGTCGGTGTAACGCAGGCTATTTTCCAGCAGGTTATTGAATAACTGCATTAAACGGTCGCTGTCACCGAAAATAGTCACACTATCTGGCAGCGCCAGGCTGATTTTCAAGCCGCGCGAATTGAAACGCTCGCGGAAAGCCCCGGCGACAATTTCCAGCAGGTTGATGATATCCAAAGACTGTTTCTGATAGGCCAGCGCGCCTTCGTCGGACATCGACAACTGATGCAGGTCATCAACCAGTTTGGTGAGCGTCGCCACTTCCATCTGCAAAGATGCAACAGATTCCGGCGTGAATTTGCGTACACCATCCTGAATCGCCTCCAGCTCGCCGCGTAAAATCGCCAGCGGGGTGCGCAATTCATGGGAGATATCTGCCATATAGGCGCGGCGCATATTGTGATTTTTCTCAAGCGTGCTGGCGAGTTGGTTAAAGTCCTGCGCCAGTTTGCCGAGTTCATCCTGGCTGGTGGAGTCAACGCGAGTGGAGAAGTCCCCGGCGGCCAGTTTGTGCGTGCCGTCGACCAGCCGTTTGACCGGAGCCAGCAGGCCACGCGCCAGCAGGAAGGTGGCGGCCGCGGCAAGCAGCGTCGCCAGGCCGACGATTATCCAGCTGGTGCGCCGTTGTTGGCGGTCGAAATTAATATCCGTGTTGCGCGTCAGGCGCTCGACCGGGGAGGCGACAACCCAGCCCGCGTCACGCCCGTTGACGTTAATCGCCCGGCGCATGCCATCGGTCGGCACCGGGCCGCGTGGGCCGACCAGCACTTTGTAATCCTGATCGACGACCCAGAATTGGGTGCGCCAGCCGTGCGGCGGCAGATTGTTGTTTTCTACATCGCCATGTTCGAATGAACGCAACAGCTTGAACATAAAGCGATCGTTATTACGCAGAAACTGCCAGTTGCCGTGCTGCTCGTACTGTTCGCCCAGCGCGTCGCTCAACATTTCCAGCCGCTGTTCATTGCCGCGCTTGATGTAATCAATAAACCCATGTTCGAAACTGAGCCGTACACCCCAATGCATGATTGCCAGCACCAGCAGGCAGGTCGAGAAAATTGCGAGAAATAGTTTGCCGGTAATACCAGGCCGCCAGAGCTTCATGAGCTCCTCCTTTTGCGTCGCGCAATCACGACATTTTTGGTGGTGTCTTTCGGGACGCGAGCAAAAATCAGCGCGGGAAGGGCGATAACCAGCGCGATACTCAAATATGTGTACATAAACACGTGGTGAATAACCGCCGGATCGACCGCCAGGTGGTGATGGCCGTACATGCCCAGCAGTAGCCCGGCGATGGTGACGCCGATACTCATGGAAAGCTGCATGACCATGGAGAGCATGCTGTTGCCAGAGCTTGCGAGGTCGTCTGGCAAGTCTTTGAGCGTCAGCGTGTTCATTGACGAGAAGCGTGTGGAGTTCACCATGCCGAGCAAGAACAGCACCACCGGCAGCGCGTAATACCAGCCTAGAAGCGCGGTGGCCATAAACAGCAGGATAACCACCGCTAAACCGAGCGTGGTGGCAACCAGTACGTTGCGATAGCCAAAGCGGTTAACCACCTGCACCACAATGCGTTTCATGCCCATACTGCCGAGCACCATCGGCACCATCATCAGGCCCGCGTGGAAGGGCGAAAAACCGAGGCCGATTTGCAGGAATACCGGCGTCATAAACGGGATCATGCCGCTGCCGATACGGCCACAAAAACTACCCAACAGCCCGAGAGAGAACGTCTGCGTCTTAAAAAGATTGAGGTTAAACAGGGCATTATCGTTGGCTTTGGCGTGCCATAAATAGAGCGCCATTGCCGCCGCACCGCCGCCTACCAACAGCCACACGGTGGAAGGGCTAACGCCTAAACCTTTTGCGCCATCAAGGGCAATGGTCAATGCTGCCATGCCAAACGCCAGATAGACAAAGCCCATCATGTCGAATTTGCGCGTCTGCATGGTGTAATTCGGCATCAGCCATAGCGTGGCGATGGCGCCGATAATGCCAACCGGCAGGTTAATCAGGAAGATCCAGTGCCAGGATGCATATTCAACCAGCACGCCGCCGAGCGCCGGGCCAAGCAGCGGGCCGATTTGCCCCGGCAATGTGACGAAGGTCATCGCCGCCATATATTGTTCGCGCGGGACGATTTTCATCACCGTTAAGCGCCCGACAGGCACCATCATCGCTCCGCCGATCCCTTGCACCACTCGCGCCATAACCAGTTCGTTCAGCGTGGACGCGTGGGCGCACAACAGTGAACCGAGGGTAAACAGCACAATGGCGGTGAAGAAGATATTGCGCACGCCGACGCGGTCCGCCAGCCAGCCGCTCGCGGGTAACATCACCGCCACCGTCAATACATACGACACGATAACCGAGTGCATATGCAGCGGGCTTTCCCCCAGGCTCGCCGCCATAGAGGGCAGGGCGGTGTTGACGATGGTGGTGTCGAGCGATTGCATGAAGAAGCCAAAGGCGACTATCCATAACTGCCACCGTACACTTGAAGGCAATTCGGTCATTTAACTCAATACCTCATCTTTACGAGCTTTACGCGCAAACCGCATCCGCAAACGGTCAAAGAACAAGTACACCACCGGTGTGGTGTACAGCGTCAATAACTGGCTGACGACCAGCCCGCCAACGATGGTGATCCCCAGCGGTTGGCGTAGCTCCGCGCCGTCACCGCTGGTCAGCACCAGCGGCAGTGCGCCAAACAGCGCCGCCAGCGTGGTCATCATGATTGGGCGGAAACGCAACAAGCAGGCCTGGAAAATGGCTTCTTCGGGTTGCAGGTTGCCGTTGCGCTGCGCGTCGATGGCGAAGTCCACCATCATAATGGCGTTTTTCTTCACGATGCCAATTAAGAGCATGATGCCAATGAGCGCGATTAAGCTAAACGGCGCACCAAATATTTCCAGGGCTAACAATGCGCCCACCCCTGCAGAAGGCAGCGTGGAGAGGATCGTCAGCGGGTGAACGTAGCTCTCGTAAAGAATCCCCAACACGATATACACCGTGGCAATAGCCGCGATGATCAGCAGCACCTGGGATTTCATGGTGTCCTGGAACACCTGCGCGGTTCCGGCGTACATGCCGCGTACCGTTGAAGGCACGCCGAGCGCGGTCATGGTGCGGTCGATGGCGTCGCTGGCTTCGGAAAGCGACACGCCAGTCGGCAGGTTAAACGACACGGTAGACGCGGCTGAAAGCCCCTGATGGTTGACCGAAAGCGGCGCATTTGCGGGCTGCCATTTCGCAAACCAGGAAAGCGGGATCGCCTTGCCTTCTTTATTGATAACAAACATTTGATCCAGCGCGCTGATGTCTTGCGTATAACGCGAGTCAACTTCCATCACCACTTTGTACTGGTTAAGCGGCTGGTAAATCGTGGAAATCTGCCGCTGGCCAAAGGCGTTATTGAGCAGGGCGTTGGCATCTTCCACGCTAATGCCCAGCCGCGCCATGGATTCGCGATCATAAATCAGATCCATTTCTGCGCCGTTGTTCTGGCTGTCGGAGTTCACGTCCGCGAGCTGCGGCAGTTTGGCCAGCGCCTGGCGAATTTTTGGCTCCCAGGTGCGTAAATCGGCCAGGTTATCGGAAAGCAAAGTGTATTGATAACTGGCGTTGGCCTGGCGACCACCGACACGAATATCCTGCACCGCCATCAAAAACAGGCTGGCTCCCGGTTCTTTTGCCAGAGCTTTACGCAGACGGTCAATCACTTGCTGCGCGGTCTCTTTGCGCTCGGAAAGCGGTTTTAGCGAGATAAACATCATGCCGCTGTTCACCCGCGAGCCACCTGTAAACCCGGTCACGTTTTCCACCGCCGGATCTTCACGAATGATCTTCATAAAGTCCTGAAGTTTGCCGCGCATCGCCTGGAATGAAATGCTCTGGTCAGCCTGGATATTGCCCATTAACCGCCCGGTGTCTTGTTCCGGGAAGAAGGTTTTTGGAATGGCAATATAGAGCCAGACGTTCAGCGCAATGGTTGCCAGCAGCACTATGCCCACCAGTTTTGTATGGTTCAGCACCCATTTCAGCGAACGCCCATAACCTTGCTGCATCGCAATCAGCAAGCGGCCAAAACCACGCTGGCGCGTTGGCGTATGCTGCGGTTTGTTCTTGAGCAACCAGCCGCACATCATCGGCGTGAGCGTAATCGACACCACCAGCGAGATACCGATAGCGACGGAAAGCGTGACGGCAAACTCTTTGAATAGTCGCCCTGGCAAACCGCCCATTAGCAGCAATGGCAGGAAGACCGCCACCAAAGACAGGCTCATCGACAGCACCGTAAAACCGACTTCACGCACGCCCTGTAACGCGGCCTGTAAGGGTTTAACGCCCGCCTCGAGATGGCGGGAAATATTCTCCAGCACCACGATGGCGTCATCCACTACAAAACCGGTGGCGATGGTCAGCGCCATTAATGACAAGTTATTCAGGCTAAAACCGCACAAATACATGGCGATAAACGTGCCAATCAGCGACACCGGAACGGCAACGGCGGGGATCAGCGTGGCGCGCCCGGAACGCAGGAACAAGAACACCACCAGAATGACCAGCGCGACGGAGATAATCAGCGATTGTTCGACTTCTTCAAGCGAGGCGCGAATCGTCGGCGAGCGATCCTGGGCTATTTGCAAATCAATTGATGCCGGAATGGTTTCACGCAGCTCGGGGATTTTCGCCCGAATGCGGTCAACCGTTTCAATGATATTCGCTTCCTGGGATTTACGAATCATCAGCAAAATCGCGGGCTTGGCGTTGGTCATCCCGGCGTTGCGCACGTCCTGCACGGAATCGGTTACGGTGGCGACATCACTCAAATGCACCGCGCCACCGTTGTTGTAGTGAATGATCAGCGGCTGGTATTCGGCGGCGGTTTTAAGTTCGTCATTGGTCTGCAACTGCCAGCGCTGGGTGCCATCCTCCAGCGCGCCTTGCGGGCGGCGCACGTTGGCATCACTAATGGACTTGCGAACCGCGTCCAGTGAAACCCCCTGGTTAAACAGCGCCTGCGGGTTTAGTGCCACACGTACCGCCGGAAGCGAGCTTCCGCCGACATCCACATCACCGACGCCATCAATTTGCGCCACAGTCTGCGCCAGTTGCGTCGAGGCGAAATCATAAAGTTGCCCCTGAGAAAACGTGTCAGAGGTGAGCGTCAGAATAATAATGGGCGCATCGGACGGGTTGGCTTTGCGATACGTTGGGCGGCTTGGCATGCCGCTGGGCAGCAGACTTTGCGCGGCGTTGATAGCCGCCTGCACGTCACGCGCGGCTCCGTTGATATCGCGGTCAAAGGTAAATTCCAGAATGATGCGCGTGCTGCCGAGTGAACTCGACGAGGTCATCTCGTTCACGCCAGCAATGCGCCCGAGTGCGCGTTCCAGCGGTGTAGCCACCGATGACGCCATGGTTTCAGGCGATGCACCAGGGAGTGACGCACTGACCATGATCACCGGGAAATCCACCTGCGGCAGCGGGGCAACAGGCAGTAGGCGGAAGCCCAGCACACCGCACAAAGTGATGGCGACGGTCAATAAAATGGTGGCGACGGGCCGGTAGATGAACAGTGCGAAGAATTTCACAGCACTTCCTCATCGCGACGACCGAAACGGCGGCGCACCGCATGCGACAGGTTATCAAACAGCAGATAGATAACCGGCGTGGTAAACAGCGTTAATACCTGGCTCACCAGCAGACCACCGACCATGCCGATGCCCAGCGGGCGGCGCAGTTCAGCACCGACACCGGTTGAAAGCATCAGCGGCAGCGCACCCAAAAGGGCGGCAAGCGTGGTCATAAGAATAGGGCGGAAACGCAGCAAACAGGCCTGGTAAATGGCCTCATACGGTTTCATGCCTTGCTCACGTTCAGCCGCCAGCGCGAAGTCGATCATCATGATGGCGTTTTTCTTCACGATACCGATAAGCAAAATGATGCCGATGATGGCAATCACGTCCAGTTCCGCTCCCGCCAGCATTAATGCCATGAGTGCGCCGACGCCTGCGGTGGGCAGCGTGGAAAGAATGGTTATCGGGTGAATAAAACTTTCATACAACACGCCGAGCACGATATACATCGCCACCACGGACGCCACGATAAGCCAGATAGTGCTGCCCAGCGCATTCTGGAAGGCGAGGGTGCTACCCTGGAATTGGGTGGTGATATCCGCAGGCATCGCCAGATCTTTTTCCGCCGCCGTGATCGCTTTAACCGCATCTTCGAGCGAGTGATCGCTTGTGACGTTAAACGAGAATGTGGTCGACGGGAACTGGTCAAGATGGTTGATAGTCAGCGGCGCAAAACGCTGCTCGATTTTGGCAATCGCACTTAACGGCACGCTGCCGCCCTCTGTACTGGCGAGGCGGATATTATCCAGCCCGCTCAGGCCCGGTGTGGTGCTGGTATCGTGTTCAAGCACCACTCGGTACTGGTTGGCCTGGGTGTAAATGGTGGAAATCAGGCGCTGACCAAAGGCGTTATACAGGGCGTTGTCGACATCTGACATCGAGATGCCAAGGCGGCTGGCGCTGGCTCTGTCAACATTCACATAGGCCACCAGGCCTCTATCTTGCCAGTCGCTGCTGACATCTGCCAGTTGCGGCAAGGTACGCAGTTTTTCCGTTAACTGCGGCACCCAGGTGCTGAGTTCATCGAGCGATGTGGCCTGCAACGTGAACTGGTACTGCGTCCGGCTGACCGTGGTATCAATAGTTAAGTCCTGAACCGGTTGCAGATATAGCTCGACGCCAGGGACTTTCGCCACACCATTTTGCAGGCGTTCAATCACCACCGGAATGCGGTCGTCACGATCGCTTAACGGTTTGAGGTTGATTTGCAAACGTGCGCTATTAAGCGAAGGGTTAGTACCGTCAACGCCGACAAACGAAGTCAGACTTTCTACCGCCGGATCTTTCAATATGACGTCGGCAACCTGCTGCTGGCGCTGCGCCATATTGGCAAAGGAAACCGACTGCGGCGCTTGCAGCGTACCCTGAATAATGCCGTTATCCTGAATCGGGAAGAAGCCTTTCGGGATGAAAATCCACAGCACAACGGTGAGTGCCAGGGTGCCAAAAGCCACACCCAACGTGAGCCATGGGTGGTTTAATACGCGGGTTAACATACGCCCGTAACCGGCAATGACGCGGTCAAAGAAGCGCTCGCTTGCACGGGAAAAACGGTTCTGTTTGCGTAGCGATTCGTGGCTTAACATGCGCGCGCACATCATCGGTGTCAGCGTCAGTGACACCACTGCTGAAATCAGAATCGCGATGGCCAGCGTGACGGCAAATTCGCGGAACAGGCGGCCGACGATATCGCCCATAAACAGCAGCGGAATCAGTACCGCTATGAGCGAGAAGGTCAGCGAGATAATCGTGAAGCCAATTTCTCCGGCCCCTTTGAGCGAGGCGGCGAGCGGTTTCTCACCTTTCTCGATATAACGCGAGATGTTCTCGATAACCACAATCGCATCGTCGACCACAAAACCGGTGGCGATGGTTAATGCCATTAGCGTCAGGTTGTTTATCGAAAAGTCGAGGAACACCATCACTGCAAACGTACCAATCAGTGACAGCGGCACCGCGACAGCAGGGATAATGGTCGCCGGAACGTTGCGCAGGAACAGGTAAATAATCATCACCACCAGGGCGATGGCGAGCATCAGCTCATGCTGCGTGTCACTGACCGAGGCGCGGATATTGGTGGTGCGGTCGCTGAGTAATTTTACTTCGACCGACTTCGGCAAACTTTTGGTTAATGCGGGCAACATCGCGCGAATGGCATCGGCGGTGTCGATGATATTGGCACCCGGCTGGCGTTGCACGTTCATTACAATCGCGGGCTGTTTGTTTGCCCAGGCCCCGAGCCACGCGTTTTCAGCGCCTTGCTCAACGGTTGCCACATCACCAAGGCGAATCGGTGCACCGTTCTGATAGGCGATAATCAGGTTGCGATATTCATCGGCCGACTGCATCTGGTCGTTGGCGGACAGCGTGACGGCGCGTTCGGGGCCATCCAGGCTGCCTTTCGCCGAGTTGACGTTGGCGCTGGTGATTGCGGTGCGCACGGTTTCGCTGGTTAAGCCAAGTGCGGCAATAGCGGGCGCATTCAGCTTCACGCGTACCGCCGGGCGCTGGCCGCCGGAAAGCGTGACCAGCCCGACGCCGGAAACCTGGGAAATTTTCTGCGCCACACGCGTTTCTACCATGTCTTCAACTTGCGTCATCGGCATGGCGGAGGAGGTCACGGCGAGCGTCATAATCGGCGGGTCGGCCGGGTTCACTTTGCTATAAACCGGGGGGTTGGGCAGATCGGTCGGCAGTAAATTGGTTGCGGCGTTAATCGCCGCCTGCACTTCCTGCTCGGCGACATCCAGCGGTAACGAGAGCTGGAATTGCAGCGTCACCACCGATGCGCCGCCAGCACTTTGCGACGACATTTGTTTCAGGCCGGACATCTGCCCAAACTGGCGCTCGAGCGGTGCGGTAATCGCCGATGTCACCACATCCGGGCTAGCACCTGGATACAGAGTGACGACCTGAATCGTCGGGTAATCCACTTCCGGCAGCGCAGAAACGGGCAGGAAACGATAGCCGATGATCCCGGCAAGTAAGATAGCCACCATTAATAATGTGGTCGCCACGGGGCGCAGAATAAACAGGCGTGATGGGCCTCCCGTGGCGCTTGGTGGTAGCACCTGCATCAGGAAGTCGCTCCGTTACGTTTGTGTTTTTGCGGGTGTTCAGCTTCATTCGATGGGGAAGCGGCGGTCGCTGATTGCGCTTCGACCACCTCAACTTTTGCACCTTCTGTCAGACGGTCGATACCGTCAGTCACCACACGATCCCCGGCGGAAAGCCCAGCGGTAATCACCACTTTTTGGCTGTCCTGAATACCGGTTGTCACCAGGTGTTTACTGACTTTATCTTCGCTGTTAAGCACCCAGACAAAGTTGCCTTCGTTGCCCATTTGCAGCGCAGCGGTTGGAATGACAACCGCATTTTGCTGGGTATCGACCAGCATGCGTGCGTTGACGAACTGGTTAGGGAACAGGGCGTCGTCTTCATTGTTAAACCGCGCTTTGAGTTTAATGGTGCCAGTAGTGGCGTCTATCTGGTTATCAAGACTCAGCAGTGAACCGCTGCTTAATTTCAACTTGTTGGTGCGATCCCAGGCCTCAACAGCCAGTGTTGCTCCCGCTTTCTGCGCTTTCACCACGGTGGCAATATCGCCTTCCGGCAGGGTGAAAATCAAATCGATAGGGTGTGTTTGCGTCAATACGACAATTCCTGCGGTATCGCTGCTCGAAATCTGGTTGCCGACATCCACCTGTTTCAGGCCCACGCGGCCATCAATGGGCGCGGTAATCCGGCTCCAGTCGAGCTGCAACTGCGCGCTGGCGACGGCGGCTTCGTCGGCTTTAATGGTGCCCATTGATTCGTTGACCAGCGCCTGTTGTGCGTCCATTTCCTGGCGTGAAACCAGGTTAGTTTTCACTAACTGCTGAAAACGAGCCAAATCGCGGCGCGCATTTGCAAGCGTGGCCTGATCTTTTGCCAGTTGTCCCTGAGCCTGGGCTAAGGCAATTTTGAACTGGCTTGGGTCGATTTCTGCAAGTAAATCGCCCGCTTTAACTTGTTGGCCTTCCTGGAAGTGAATCGCCAGCAGTTGCCCATCCACACGACTACGCACCGTGACCGTATTGGCGGCGGTGATGGTGCCAAGACCGGTGAGATAGCGAGGAACGGATTCGCTGGTCGCGGTTGCGGCCTGGACAGGCGCTAATGCACCACGCATTCCCTGCCGTGAACCAGCAGGGCGCTGTTGTGTTGACTGCGAACCAGCGGTTTCGTTGTCCGTGCTCGAATGACGCCAGTAAAAAATGGCGGCGATAACGACAATGACGGCGGCTGCAATCGCAAACCCACGTGTGGTGAAAGTGCCTTTCATAATTGTATTTGTTCTCATCCTGAAACCATTCGGCCTAATGATACTAGTGTAGAGAGTGAGAGCGGCGGAAAAATGGAGGAAATATGAAGTACTGTATGGATAAGTCTTAGATGGCGGTTTTTTGCGTACATCCTCGAAGGAATGTGGCTGAATGATATCTTGTTTTAATCTTCGCTAATAAACTGTGGTTTATACTTTAAATATAAACTATAGTTTATGAGGTGAATGTATGACATGGACGGTAATCTTTACTCAGGATTTTTATCTTTGGTATCACGAGCAGCCTGCCAGTTTGAAGAAAAGGTTGACTGCGGCACTGATAAATCCGGACGTAAGTATTTTTATTTTGACTTGATCAGGAAAGCGGATGAACAGTTTTCCCGGCATTTAGCTGAACTGGAGAAAAATAAATGAAGACATTACAGGACGTGATATCCGAATTTTCAGCTGAAGACCAGGCTGATATCTGGCACATGGCCCAGGTACTGGTTCTGGAAACAGGCTTGCAATTGATGCGTGAAGAGCTTTCACTTTCTCAAAAACAGGTAGCGGAAAAAATGGGGGTGAGTCAGCCTGCGATCACTGCCATTGAACAACGCGGCAATGACCTAAAAGTATTAACTCTGAAACGTTATATCGAGGCTATGGGGGGGAAACTTTCCTTGCTGGTACAACTGCCGGAAGGCAATAAAGTCTTCAAGATTTAAAACGCCGTGAGTTTCCCCACGGCGCATTGATTAATCGCGGAACACCACATCAGCCCAGCGGGCGAGGCCTGCGGTTACGGAGCCGAAATCATCGCCCCCGGCTAATGGAATGCCCGGTAACTGCTGTGCCAGAGCGTGTTTAAGCAGCGGCGAACGCGCACTTCCCCCGGTCAGATAAATGACATCCGGCTTCACGGCGCTGTTTTCCAACGCAAGCGTGACTTGCTCCATGATGCGTTGCAGCGGCTGGCTAATCGCCATTTCCAGTTCTGGTTGGGTAATTTCGCAACCCAGCTCTTTGCTGATAAACGGCAACATAGTGGCGACTTGTTTGCTGTCGGACAGCGCAATTTTGCTCTCTTCAGCAGCACGCACCAGGCGATAACTGAGTCGCTGACGCCACACTTTTTGCAGGAATGCCACTTTCTCGGGTTCACGCGAATCGCGTACCAACTCGTTTAGCATGCGACCGTTGGCGCTGCTGTAGAAATCGTTTTGCGCAGGCACGTCGTTGATTGCCACCGCATTCCACCACGGCAATACCGGCAGCGCGATACCTTTTTCGGTTTGGCCACCCATTCCCAACAACGGAGAAAGCTGCTTAAACGCCAGCATAATGTCGAGATCGTTACCGCCAACGCGGCAACCGCTGTGGCCGAGTAAACTCTGTTCGCGGTCGCGACGAGCGCGCCATTGCGGCCCCATCAATAACACTGAACAGTCGGTTGTCCCGCCGCCGATATCGACGACCAGTACCTGTTTTTCTTCGGTTAACGTCGCTTCAAAATCAAGCCCTGCGGCGACGGGCTCGAACTGGAACACCACGTCTTTAAAACCTGCGCGATGTGCAGCGCGTTCAAGGATACCTTGCGCCTGCTGGTTTGCTTCATCGCCACCTAAGCCCTGGAAGTTTATCGGGCGGCCGATCACGGCCTGGGTAATTGGCTCGGCAACCTGGCTTTGTGCCTGTTTGCGAATGTGTAGCATCATGGCGCAAACCAAATCTTCAAACACGGCGACCTGCTGCGGTTTTAAACCGGTAGCACCGAGGAAAGATTTAGGTGATTTAACGAAGTAAACTTCTTCAGGATCTTCCATGTACTGACGCAGGGAACTCAGCCCGAATTGCACACTGCCTGGCAAAACGTCGATGTCTTCATCGCGGTTAAAGGAGACTGCACGGCGTAACAACGCCTGAGTTTCAGTGCCGGTAGCCGGGACTTCATGATGGCGATATAGCCATTCACTGACTGACTCACGCGTCGGGGCGCACAACATTGAAGGAAGCAGCGTCGAGCCGTTTTCCATCTCCAGTGCTTGCGGAACACCATCGCGCATCACTGCCACAGAGCAGTTTGCAGTACCATAATCGAAGCCTATAAATTGCATAAAATCCCCATGCCGGTGAAGAAGGGGGGCGACTTTAGCGGAATGTGACGCATCCGGCAACCGAATATCAAAGCAAGGCATTATTCAACCGCTCAGCCTATGCTATGCCAACCCTACGCAACAGGAACACAGAATGTATCAACTGAACTACAACCCGCCGTACGACTGGAAGTGGATGTTTGGTTTTCTTGCCGGGCGTGCGGTTAACGGCATAGAGATTGTTACCGAAGAGCAGTATTGCCGCAGCTTTGCTTTGGGGGATCATCAGGGTCTGCTCACGCTGGAACCTGATGAAGCACGCTGCCAGCTGAACGTGACATTAAGCGAAGGGTTGCAGCCGGTGGCGCAGGAAGTTTTGCAACGCATCAGGCAACTGCTTGATCTCGATTGCCAGCCACACACCATTCTGGAAAGCCTGGGGGAATTGTCGGCGGCACGTCCCGGTTTGCGCTTACCGGGTTGTATGGACACTTTCGAGCAATCTATTCGCGCGATTTTAGGGCAGCTCGTCAGTGTGGCGATGGCGGCGAAACTTACCAGTAAACTGGCGCAGGCTTTTGGCGAACCGCTGGTGGAAAATCCTGAGTGGTTTGTTTTTCCCACGCCCCAAAAGCTGGCCGCGTTACAACCTGAGCAGCTAAAACAGCTCGGAATGCCGTTAAAACGCGGCGAAGCCATTATTCATCTTGCGCAACTCATGGTGAATGGTGAGTTTCCGCTTAACAGCCCTGTGGATGTTGAGAGGGGCGTTAAAGTGTTAACCACGTATCCGGGGATTGGGCGCTGGACGGCAAACTACATTGCGCTACGGGGCTGGCAAGCCACAGATGTTTTCTTGCCCGATGATTACCTGATTAAACAACGCTTCCCTGGTATGACGCCCGCGCAAATCCGCCGTTATGCGGAGCGCTGGAAACCCTGGCGCTCATACGCGCTGTTGCATATCTGGTATAGCGACGGCTGGGTTCCCGTCAATTGATGGCGAAATAACTGGAGTTGAGCAGCATCTCCAGCGGTAACGGTTGAGTGACTGCTTCGCCAAATATCAGATCGACGCCAATTCCTGACAGCGTATCCATCACCATCGGGATATCCGCCGGGCCTGCGATAGTTTGCAGCGTCTGGCGCTGCGCGTGACCCTGAATAATCGTCACCATCATTTCGTCCATCAGGTTGCAATGCACGTTCTGAATCAGTTCTTCATCGACAATGATGTAACTGAAGTATTGGCGCGCAACACGTTTAAAGATATCCAGGTCACGCCCCACATGGCTAAGAATCAACTGACAGCCGCTGTCATGCAGCCTTTTCAGGTTTCTTTCGATTTTTTCATCGTCGTTCTGTAGCGCTTCGCAATGCACCATCAGATGCAACAAGCGGGTTGGGAGCGCGCTTCGTGTGAACAGCACCAGCAATTCGTCAACGACCTTGTCACACGCCAGGCTGTGAGAGGAGAGGGCAAGGGCGACGCCAAAGCCTTTGTTGGTTACGGACTGAGAAAACTTGCTGAAGAATTCGTTGAAGATCCGCAGATCGAGCGCGCAGTGCAACTCAGCATCGGTGACGGCTGTGCGGAACGTTTTCTCGTCAATGACCACGCCGTCGTTGCCCCAGAAGCGCAGCGAAAGCAGATAGAAGCTGGTTGTCTCCGGGATGCGCGGAGGTGCTACGCCAAGGGCAATCATCAATATCGGGTTATCATTAATGATAGATTTTTGCTCGGCAAGGGTGATGTTTTGGCCATCTTTGCGGATGTCATGCTGGGAAGATTCAAAGACTGTTACCCGGCCACGGCCACCATTTTTTGAGGCATAACAGGCGATATCTGCCTGGGAAAGCACCTCAGATGCCAGGCGATTATCGGCATCAATTTGCGTGATCCCGGCGCTGGCACCAATGCGATGCAAACGCCCGTTCCACGTAAAGTGGTAATCATTGATGCTTTGGATAATCCGTTCCGAAATATGGCGCGCATTGTCAGACGAACAATCCGGCAGCAGCAATCCAAACTCATCGCCGCCCAGGCGCGCGAGGAAATCGCCAGTGCGTAACATACTGAGCATTAAAGAAGAAAGCTCACGCAACAGCGCATCGCCCGCCGCGTGACCCGCGGAATCGTTCACCGCTTTAAAGCGATCGAGATCGATAAACACTAACGCGTGGCGCTGACGATTTTCTCCGGCACTTTGCAGCAGGCGTTTAAGGTGGTTTTCAAAGCTGACGCGGTTTGCCAGATGAGTCAGCCCATCGTGTGAGGCGCTGTAGCTCAGCTGTTTGAGCATTTTACGCGATTCGGTAACGTCCTGAATAACCAACACCGAGCCAATACTTTGCCCATCAAGTGTGGTCAGCGGTGTGATGCTGTAGTGAATGTCGTAGCTGCCACCGTTGCGGCAATGCAGAACCACATCGTGTTCAATCGTCGCGCGGGAATAATCACCGCTATGAATGTTTTCCATTACCGGGCCGTTGTCACCAAAGGTAATGTGTAGGATTGCCAGAATATGCTGACCAATCGCTTGCTGCTGCGGCCAGCCGCTCAACTTTTCGGCGATCGGATTCATAAAGGTGATATTCATATCCACATCGGTACAAATCACCGCTTCGCCAATCGAGTCCAGCGTAATGTGCAGACGCTCTTTTTCCTGATACAGCGCTTCGTTCAGCTGTTTCACTTCGGTCATATCCATGTTGATGCCCAGCAAACGCTCGACGTCACCATTTTTATTCAGTACGCGGTTGGCGAGAGAGCGAATATGGCGAATGCCTTCTTTGACATGAATGCGATATTCCATCTTAAATGGCACGCGAGCCTGCAAGGCATCGCGCACCGTTTTCTCAGCCGCAGGCGCATCATCAGCGACAATACGCTCCAGCCACAATGCGTAGGTAGGTTTCAGGTGCGCCGGAACCTCATAGAGATCAAACATACGTTTGTCCCAACTGATCACATCAGTCCCAAGATCCCATTCCCAGATACCGATACCGCCGGCCTCATTGGCAAGCGTGATGCGCTCCATCAGGCGTTTGTTCACCCATTCGGTGTGCTTGAGATCGTTAATGTCTTCGATTTGGGCGATTAAATAGAGTGGCGTGCCGTCAATATCTCGCACAATGGAAACCGCCAGCAGCGCCCACACCACATCACCTTTGCTGGTGTAGTAACGTTTTTCCATTGAATAACTATTGATACTGCCGCTGACCAACATATTGAGCTGGTGCAAGTCGGCGTGTAAATCTTCCGGGTGCGTAATTTGCTGGAAGGTGAGCGAACGGAGTTGCTCTGAGGTGTAACCGAGGAATTTACTCAGCGATTTATTCACCTGCAACCATTGCCCGTCGGTCGAAACCAGCGCCATACCGATAGCGGAATATTCCATGGCATTACGAAAACGTGCTTCGCTTTCGGTGATGTGTTTTCGTTCTTCACGAAATGAATACATCACCATGGTCATCACATTGGCAGGCAATAGAATCATCAGGAACGGCAGCCACGGTGCATTATCCATGACGGCTGTGTGGGGTTGTTGCATCGCGATGTGACCGTTGGTAGCCATCATTAATGAGACCACCATCAGCGTGCCGAGGAAAACAATAAAGGCTTCGAGGCGGGGCAGGCGAATAGCGCTCCACATCAGGAAAACAATAATAAAGGTAAATGGCCACGGCATATAACGCAGGGCGAGATAACTTAACGTCAGGGTAATGACAAAAGTGAATATTGTTTCTAATAATAATTTTGGATTTTTATGGCGTAAAAGGGTGCTGGGTTTAAACAATAAAGCGGTGGGCACCAGCGCCAGGCTACCGATCATTTCGGATAGCATCCAGACGAAAAAAGTTTTGGCAACGCTTCCGCCATCAGGTCCGGCTAACCATACCGCCAGTATACCGCCGACAATCGGCGGGATGACGGCACTGCACATCACCAGCCGAACCCAATTATGCAAATTTTGGAGAGGATTATGCTGTGGCAGCAGGCGGCGCATTAATGTTGCACCAAGCACCGCTTCAATAATATTGATAGCGGTATAGCCCAAATTAATTTCGTTTAGGGGAAATAATACTGCTGTGGCGCATAAACTCCCCACAGCGCAAACCCCAATAACCATGGGCCACTGACGGAGTGAATTGCGGAATAAAGCCACCATCATGAGAGATGTCGGGAACCAAAGCGGCGCTAAAACAGTTCCAACCAGGGATAATTCGAGTGAATACAGGGTAAATATAAAGCTGAGAAACCCTAATCCCACTGGCAGTATGAAGGAAGGCATTGCGATTAATTCTTTTGTGTTTTGTTTGATCATTACCGCAAATCCGTTAAGGCGTGCCGCCAGGTGCCATGCCCGGATGCAAATAAAAAGATAAGTTTCGGTTTATGCTAGTACAAACAATTTACATTTCCTATGTCGGTTGGTCATAATTTAACATTAAGAGGTAATAAAAAGTGATATTAGACATACTTATTTTCATCTCTTGATAATTGTCCCTGTTATTGGAAGGGCATTGCTGGATTAACCCTGAAAGCTAAAATCACCCGCCAACGTGCATTGCTCTGGTATCAGCGGGCGGATCTCCCTATAATTGCCGCGTTTGACGCATCTGCGTCCCCCTTCCTCAACATTTAAGTCAACAAGGCTCGTTACAACATGACTGACAAGTCCCATCAATGCGTCATCATCGGGATAGCCGGTGCGTCGGCTTCAGGAAAAAGTCTTATTGCCAGCACACTGTATCGCGAACTGCGCGATCAGGTTGGTGATGAACACATTGGTGTCATTCCAGAAGACAGTTACTACAAAGACCAAAGCCATCTTTCGATGGAAGAACGAGTTAAGACCAACTATGACCATCCTAACGCGATGGATCACAATTTGTTGTTCCAACACCTGCAAATGCTTAAAGCCGGAAACCCAATTGAACTCCCGGTTTACAGCTACGTGGAACACACCCGCACGGGTAACACTGTTCATTTAATGCCGAAGAAAGTCATCATTCTGGAAGGGATTTTGTTGCTGACGGATGCCCGTCTGCGCGAAGAGATGAACTTCTCCATTTTTGTTGATACGCCGCTGGATATTTGCCTGATGCGCCGCATGAAGCGTGATGTTAACGAACGTGGCCGCTCCATGGACTCCGTTATGGCTCAATATCAGAAAACCGTTCGCCCGATGTTCTTGCAATTCATTGAACCTTCTAAGCAGTACGCCGATATCATCGTGCCGCGCGGGGGTAAAAACCGTATTGCCATTGATATTCTTAAGGCGAAAATCAGTCAGTTCTTTGAGTAATCTCCAGGCGTAAAAACCACCGCACCTGCAATGTGAAAGACGACGGGTATCATGAAATTCCGCTATTTACCCGTCGTTGCGTGGCTATCTGCGCCGCGCTGTGGCAGGGTAAACAAAACTGAGCTTGAGATAAGGAGCATCTGAAATGCGTTTGTGTGACCGCGATATAGAGGCCTGGCTTGATGACGGGCGCTTAACGATTACCCCTCGTCCGCCAGTTGAACGCATTAGCGGTGCTACCGTTGATGTGCGCCTGGGGAATAAATTCCGTACTTTCAGCGGCCATACTGCTCCGTTTATCGACTTAAGCGGACCTAAAGATGAAGTGAGCGAAGCATTAGAGCGCGTGATGAGTGACGAAATTGTTCTCCGCGAAGGCGATGCTTTCTATCTGCATCCAGGCGAACTGGCTTTAGCGGTAACGCTTGAGTCCGTGACCATTCCTGCTGATTTAGTCGGTTGGTTAGATGGCCGTTCATCTTTAGCGCGTTTAGGCTTGATGGTTCACGTTACGGCTCACCGCATCGACCCAGGCTGGCATGGTTGCATCGTACTTGAGTTCTTTAATTCCGGTAAACTGCCTTTGGCTTTACGTCCTGGTATGATGATTGGCGCGCTAAGCTTTGAACCCCTTTCTGGCCCGGCTGCACGTCCTTACAACAGCCGCCAGGATGCAAAGTATCGCGATCAGCAAGGTGCGGTTGCAAGCCGTATTGATAAGGACTGAGTTCCCATCTGTATGAGGGCTGTATGAAACGATTTATAACCACGCTGATGATATTGCTGGTCGTGCTGGTGGCCGGCCTTTCTGCGTTGGTATTGTTGGTTAATCCCAATGATTTTCGTGCATATATGGTGCGCCAGGTTGAAACCCGTAGTGGCTATCAGCTTCATCTGGATGGCCCGCTGCGTTGGCATGTCTGGCCGCAGCTCAGTATTTTATCAGGGCGTATGTCGCTGACGGCTCCAGGGGCAAGCCAGCCGTTGGTCAGTGCCGATAACATGCGCCTCGACGTGGCTTTAGTTCCGCTGTTATCCCATCAGTTGAAAGTCCAGCAGGTGATGCTAAAAGGTGCGGTGATTCAACTCACTCCGCAAACTGAAGAGCGTCGTCCGAAAGATGCGCCCGTTGGGCCATCAACCGGCATTACCCCGCCAGCTGAAGACCGTGGCTGGTCGTTTGATATTGCGAAGCTAAAAGTTGCCGATAGTGTGCTGGTGTTTCAGCATGACGGCGATGAACAAATCACCGTGCGCAATATCAATCTGCAAATGGAACAAAATGACAGAAAGCTGGCGCACATTGAGCTGAGCAGCCGCATTAACCGCGATCAGCGCGACCTGAATTTTTCTATGGTGGCTGACCTCGACGCCAGTAATTACCCTCAACAGCTCACGGCGAATATCTCGAAGCTGGATTACCAGTTACGCGGTGCCGACCTTCCGGTCAGTGGCATTGCCGGGAATGCGACCTTCGCAGCCAGTTGGTCTGATCCGCAACATCTTCTTGAATTTAACCAGCTGCAACTGACGGCAAACGATAGCGACCTGCAAGGTAACGGGCGTGTAGTGCTCGAAGATAAGCCTCAATGGCAGCTCGATCTGCGCTCCAGTAAACTGAATCTTGATGCTCTGGTTGCTGAAAATGCCGTGACCAGCACAAAAGTCGTACAGCAGGCGCAACAGCAAAGCAGTTTGCCACGCCCGGTGATTGCCTCCGGCGTAGACGATAACACTTATCAGAGCCTGCGCGGTTTCAGCGCACAAGTGAAAATTGCTGCGGGAAATGTGCGTTGGCGCGGGCTGGACTTCACCGATGTTCAGTCGGCGATGACTAACCAATATGGTTTGCTGAAAGTTTCAGAGCTGGCAGGCAAGTTTGGTAAAGGCAGCATGTCATTCCCCGGCGTTCTGGATGCGCGTAAAAACGAGCCGAGTTTAAACTTCAATCCGAAAGTCACTGACATCGAAATTGGGCCGATCCTCACTGCCTTCGATTATCCGATTGCTTTGACAGGATTGCTGTCGATGGAGGGCGACTTTAGCGGTGACAAGCTCAATGCTGATGCATTCCGCCGCAGCTGGCAGGGCGATGCGAACATCACCATGTCGAATACCACAATGCAGGGGATGAACTTCCAGCAAATGATTCAGCAGGCCGTTGCCCGCAGTAATGGCGATGTGCAGGCCCAGCAAAACTATGACAACGTCACCACGCTTGAAAGTTTTGCAGCGCAGGCGAGCCTTGATAACGGTCAACTCACGCTCGGCAACATGTCGGGCAAGTCTTCAATGCTGGAACTCACTGGCAAAGGGACGCTGGACCTGGTTCAGCAGCAGTGCGACACGCGGTTTAACGTCACGGTGCTGGGAGGCTGGGAAGGGGACAGCAAGCTGATTGAAGTGCTGAAAACCACGCCTATTCCGCTTCGGGTTTACGGCCCGTGGCAGAAGCTAAATTACTCTCTGCAAGTGGATCAGGCACTGCGCAAGCAGTTGCAGGGCGAAGCGAAACGTCGGTTGAATGACTGGCTGGATAAGCACAAAGACAGCAAAAATTCGAAAGACGTGAAAGAGTTGCTAAATAATCTGTAGCGTTGTTTTGTAGGGTGGATAAGTCGTAGACGTCATTCACCATGTATGTCGGCTTTTGTCGGATGACGCTGGCGCTTATCCGACCTACGACGAGTTTGTCATCACCCTCAGAGAGAACCGAAAGGCTCTCTCTTTTGTTTTACACTTCGTAATCCATCTCTTCATCATCCTCGAGCGGCACAATTTGCACCTTCTGCACCCGGTGGCTTTCCACTTGCAGCGTGCGCAACAGAAAATCCCCCACCTGGACTGCTTCCCCGCTAACCGGAATATGTTGCAGTAACTCCATCAGCAAACCGGCGATGGTGTGATAGTTACGTTTCTCATCAAGCGGCAGCGGCACATACTGGATTAAATCCTCGAGCGGCATATGCCCGTTGGCTGTCCAGGTGCCGTCCGGGTTTTTCTGGATATCATGGCGCGCATCAATCTCTTCGATTTCGTTGGGCAAGTTACCGGCGATGGTCTCCATCACGTCACTTAATGTCACCACACCTTCGACGGAACCAAATTCATCGACCACAAAGGCAAAGTGCGTGCGCCCATTGCGAAACTGTTCCAGCGCGGCCAACAGCGGCAGCGTTTCCGGGAATATCAGTGGCTGGCGAATCAATGCCTCAAGATCAAGCGGCTCGCCCTTCAGCGACTGCTGGAGCAAATCAATGACGTGCACCACACCTAAAATTTCATCGCCTTCACCAGTAATGACCACGCGGGTATGCTGATTTTTGTCCAGCAACGCGCGCGTTTGTTCCTCTGAATCGCCAAGTTTGACGTGCTCGACATCATGGCGTGACGTCATGATGCTGCTGACGGTACGCCGGTTCAGATTGAGCACTCGTTCAATCATCAATCGTTCCTGAGGCTCAAAAATTTCATCCTGTTGCGAGTGGTCAGCAATCAACGATGCCGTTTGCGCATCCAGCTCCGCTTCTTCCTTTTTACCGTTAAGGAGCCTTAAAACAGCCTCGGCGGTGCGCTGGCGCAATGACTGGTCGGCTGATAAGAAGCGACGACGATTGAAAATGGCGAGCTGATTCAGGCTCTCAATCATCACCGAGAAACCAATGGCGGCGTACAGATAGCCCTTCGGAATATGGTAACCAAAACCGTCGGCCACCAGACTAAAGCCAATCATTAACAGAAAACTCAGGCACAAAATCACGATGGTTGGGTGATTGTTCACAAAGCGCGTCAGGGCTTTGCTGGCAAGCAGCATCAGACAAATGGCGATGATCACCGCAGCCATCATGACGGGCAAATGGTCGACCATCCCCACGGCGGTAATCACTGAGTCGAGAGAAAACACCGCATCAAGAACGACGATTTGCGCGACCACTGGCCAGAAGCGCGCCCCCCGTCGCTGCGTGTGGGATTCGCTGTCTTTACCTTCAAGGCGTTCGTTTAGCTCGACGGTAGCTTTAAATAACAAGAACAGGCCGCCAAACAGCATGATTAAATCCCTGGCGCTGAATGCCAGTTCGCCGAGATGAAACAGCGGACGGGTCAGCGTTACCAGCCAGGAAATAGAAGCCAGCAACAGCAAACGCATTAACATCGCCAGTATCAACCCCGTGACACGAGCACGGTCGCGCTGAGCCGGGGGAAGTTTTTCGGCAAGTATTGCGATAAACACCAGGTTATCGATACCCAGAACCAATTCAATAACGACCAGAGTCACCAGTCCTGCCCAGATTGAGGGGTCGACAATCCATTCCATACGCCGGTCAGTACCTCATTAAAGATGACAAATGTCACAATGAAATGATGGATACTCACCGGGGAAATTGCAATGCCAGATGCGGGAATAATCCATTCATGCTGAATTCTTATGCCTGTCTCGCTTAATTCCACTTAATCACCAGGGTAAATAATTAATATTTTGCTAAATAAAGGGTAATTGCCTTTTCTTATATTAAAAATTACATGAGATAGTTCTGTATATTCCCTTGTGGCTTATCACTTATTAATTTTCTGTCAATATAAAGAAAATCCTAAACGCGTGTAAATGTGCTGTTAATACTAATCTTAAAAGTCAGGTTCTCCTTCTGCGGAACCTTGCCTGATATAGGGTTAGCTGTAACAATCGATATCGGTGTCTGATATTAGATGTATTTTTTATATTCGCTGAAGCCATGATATTTAACCTGGCACCGCAGGTTTTATTTTCTAAGATAATTCTTTGAATTTAATTTCTGTAACGATTGCCCATTATAACTTGTCTTTTTTCAGTAGGTTGGTGACTGTAAGCCAGGGGCGGTAGCATGCCCGAAGGCCAGAGAATAAGCCTCAATTATTCTGTCAATAGGATGTCGGGAAATAAGAGTTTTTTTAGGATTGATGCCAGATATTTCTGCGGCAACCAGGTTTAAATTCAGACCTCATTCAAATACCTAACGAGTCACTTATTTTATTCGCTCAGGATAATTACTCTGCCATAGTGATAAATACTCAATGATAAAATACAAACTTAAATTGATGCCTTTATTGGTGTCAGTAACCCTTATGAGTGGTTGCACAGTGCTCCCCGGTAGCAATATGTCTACGATGGGGAAAGATGTTATCAAGCAACAGGATTCAGACTTCAATCTGGATCGCATGGTTAACGTTTATCCGTTAACGCCGCGTCTGGTTGAACAATTACGCGTACGCCCTGCGGTGGCACAGCCAAATATGTCTCTGGACCAGGAGATTGCAGCTTACCAATATCGTGTTGGCCCAGGGGATGTCCTGAACGTCACCGTCTGGGATCACCCGGAACTCACCACACCTGCGGGCCAATATCGTAGCTCAAGCGATGCCGGTAACTGGGTGCAGTCTGACGGCACGATGTTCTATCCGTATGTCGGCAAAGTAAAAGTCACGGGTAAAACCCTTTCTGAAATTCGTAGTGATATTACCAGCCGCCTTGCGACGTACATCGCAGACCCGCAGGTGGACGTTAATATCGCTGGGTTCAGATCTCAAAAAGCGTACGTCTCGGGCCAGGTCAACAAATCAGGGCAACAGGCGATTACCAACGTTCCGCTTACCGTTCTGGATGCGATCAATGCCGCAGGTGGCCTGACGGATGCCGCCGACTGGCGCAACGTGGTGCTGACGCACAACGGCCAGGAAAAGCGCATTTCTCTGCAAGCCCTGATGCAAAACGGCGACCTGAGCCAGAACCATCTTCTGTATCCTGGCGACATTTTATTCGTGCCGCGCAATGACGACCTGAAAGTGTTCGTGATGGGTGAAGTGAAGAAACAAACCACCCTCAAAATGGACTTCAGCGGCATGACGCTGACCGAAGCGCTCGGCCAGGCCGAAGGTCTGGATATGACCTCATCTAATGCCAGCGGCATCTTCGTTATTCGCCCAATCAAAGAGAAGCAGGGCGGCAAAATCGCCAACATTTATCAGCTTGATATGTCCGATGCGACCTCGCTGGTGATGGGCACCGAATTCCAGCTGCAACCTTACGACGTGGTGTATGTGACCACCGCACCAGTCACGCGTTGGAATCGCCTGATCAACCAACTGCTGCCAACCATCAGTGGCGTTCGTTATATGACGGATACCGCCAAAGATATCCATACCTGGTAACGCGCTATGTTCAACAAAATTTTGGTTGTTTGTGTGGGGAATATTTGCCGTTCCCCAACCGCTGAGCGGTTATTAAAAAATTACCATCCGCAGCTTACTGTGACTTCCGCAGGGCTTGGGGCGCTGGTGGGGAAAGGGGCGGATGTGGGCGCTATCCGCGTGGCCGAGCAGCACAACCTCTCGCTTGAGGGGCATTGTGCGAAGCAGGTCTCCGGAAAAATGTGCCGCGAATACGACCTGATTCTCGCTATGGAAAAACGCCATATCTCCGCAATTTGCGAAATGGCTCCAGAGATGCGCGGCAAAGTGATGCTGTTCGGTCACTGGGATGCGGAACGGGAAATTCCCGATCCGTATCGCAAAAGCCACGACGCTTTTGAAGCGGTTTACGGTCTTCTGGACCAGAGCGCTCAGAAATGGGCTAACGCACTCAACGCTCATCAGGGATAACAATGACAGAAAAATCACGCCGTCCGAGCGCCCCGACTGAGGGCAATGACGAAATTGATATTGGCCGATTGTTTGGCACGGTTCTCGAAGCCCGCTGGTGGGTTTTGGGGATCACCGCCGTGTTCGCCATTCTTGCCACCGTCTACGCGATGTTTGCCACACCCATCTATAAAGCCGATGCGCTGGTGCAAATTGAACAAAACGCCGGTAACTCGCTGGTCAACGACATTAGCTCCGCGCTCTCAAACAAACCGCCAGCATCTGCTGCGGAAATGCAGCTGATTCAATCGCGCCTGGTTTTAGGCAAAACGGTTGACGATCTCAACCTTGATATTGCGGTGGAGAAAAACAGCTTCTGGTTATTGGGCGCGGGTTGGGACCGTTTGCAGGGTCGCCAAAATGACACCGTTGTGGTCGATACTTTTAACCTCCCAGCGGGGCAGGGCAAAAATATCTTCACCGTCGAAGTCACTAGCCCAACGCAATATCAGCTCACCAGTGATAACGGATTTAGCGCCAAAGGGCAGGTCGGGCAAACCCTCAGCAAAGATGGCATCACCATGAACGTGAGTGCGATTAAAGCGCAAGTGGGCGATACCTTTACCGTCACCAAATATTCCACGCTTGGCATGATCAACCAGTTACAGGGCAACCTGGTGGTCGCTGAAAACGGTAAAGATACCGGGGTATTAAGCCTTTCTTACACCGGTGAAGACCGGGATAAAATTCGCGATATCCTCGACAGCATCACGCGCAATTATCTTGAGCAGAACGTACAACGCAAATCGGAAGAAGCGGCGAAAAGCCTGAAGTTCCTTGCCGAACAATTGCCAGAAGTGCGCACGCGTCTGGATGCCGCTGAAAACAAGCTCAACGCCTATCGCCAACAGCAAGATTCGGTTGATTTGTCGCTTGAAGCGAAATCTGTGCTCGACACCATGGTGAACATTGACGCGCAGCTTAACGAGTTGACCTTCAAAGAAGCTGAAATTTCCAAGCTATATACCAAAGTTCACCCGGCGTACCGCACGCTGCTGGAAAAACGTAAAACGCTGGAAGATGAGAAAGCGCGTCTGAATGGTCGTGTGACGGCCATGCCGAAAACCCAACAAGAAATCGTGCGTTTGACGCGTGATGTGGAATCCGGCCAGCAGGTTTACATGCAATTGCTGAACAAACAGCAAGAGCTGAAAATCACCGAAGCCAGCACCGTGGGCGATGTACGCATTGTTGATGCGGCGATTGCGCAGCCTGGAATGGTTAAACCGCAACGGGCGTTGATTATTCTCGGCAGCATTATTCTTGGCCTGATGCTTTCTATTATGGGCGTGCTGCTACGCTCGCTGTTCAACCGTGGCATCGAAAGCCCGGCGGTGCTGGAAGAGGCGGGGATTGGTGTTTACGCCAGCATTCCACTTTCCGAATGGCAGAAATCTCGTGATAACGCCACGGTTCGCGGTGTGAAAGCGGCGAAGCGCAATAAACAAAGCCAACTGCTGGCGGTGGGCAATCCCACGGATCTCGCCATCGAAGCCATTCGCAGCCTGCGCACCAGTCTGCACTTCGCCATGATGCAGGCATCGAACAATGTTCTGATGCTCACAGGTGTCAGCCCGTCGATTGGTAAAACCTTTGTCTGCGCCAACCTGGCCGCCGTGATTAGCCAGACCAACAAACGCGTGTTGCTTATCGACTGCGATATGCGCAAAGGCTACACCCACGAACTGCTCGGAACCACCAACACCAATGGCCTGGCCGAAGTGCTGACCGGGCAGGCGGAAATCACCCGCTGTGCGCAAAAAACGTCAGTGCCTAATTTCGACCTCATCCCGCGCGGTGTGGTGCCTTCAAACCCTTCTGAACTGCTGATGAGCGAACGCTTTGCCGAGCTGATTGCGTGGGCAAGCAAGAACTATGACCTGGTGTTGATCGATACCCCGCCAATTCTCGCGGTGACCGATGCTGCCGTTGTGGGCCGCCACGCAGGCACCACGTTGATGGTGGCGCGTTATGCGGTGAACACGCTCAAAGAAGTCGAAACCAGCCTTAGCCGCTTTGAACAAAACGGTATCAACGTCCGCGGCGTGATCCTGAACTCCATCTTCCGCCGTGCGGCGGGATATGAAGATTACGGTTACTACGAATACGAATATAAGTCCGATGCGAAATAGTCAGGCATCAGCTGGCGGATGACGCTTTGCTTATCCGCCCTACATTTCACGCCCTGTAGGGTGGATAAGCGATAGCGTCATCCACCAATAAATAAAAACGATTTTCGGGGGAGCGCCATGAATAACCCACTTATCTCTATTTATATGCCGACATGGAATCGTCAGCAGCTGGCAATCCGCGCCATTAAATCCGTGTTGCGCCAGGATTATGAACACTGGGAAATGTTAATCGTTGACGACTGCTCTTCATCCTACGAACAGCTCCAACGCTTTGTGGAAGAACTCGGTGACGCGCGCGTGCGTTACACCCGCAATGATTTCAACTCCGGCGCGTGTTCAGTGCGTAACCAGGCCATCAGCCAGGCGACGGGCGAATTGATCACGGGTATTGATGATGATGACGAATGGACGCCTAATCGCCTGTCCGTTTTTCTGGAACACAAACACCAACTGGTGACACACGCCTTTTTATACGCCAACGACTACGTCTGCGAAGGGCAGGTTTATTCCCAGCCCGCCAGTCTGCCGTTGTACCCAAAATCACCGTTTTCATTAAAGCTGTTTTATAAGCGAAATATTATTGGTAATCAGGTATTTACCTACGCCAGTCGCTTCAAGGCTTGCCTGTTTGATACCACACTGGCTGCGGCTCAGGACTACGACATTTTCCTGCGAATGGTGGTCGAGTACGGTCAACCCTGGAAAGTGGAAGAAGCCACGCAAATTTTGCATGTTAACCACGGTGAAATGCAGATCACCAAATCGCCGAAAAAATTCGCTGGGTACTTCCACTTCTACCGAAAACACAAAGATAAATTCGATCGGGCCAGCAAGAAATACCAGCTGTTTACCCTCTACCAAATCCGCAATAAACGCATGTCTTTACGCACGTTATTAGCGCTGTTGAGCGTGCGTAACACCAAACGTCTTGCCGACGGACTACGGGGGAAATAACCGTGCTTGAAGATCTGCGCGCAAATTCCTGGAGCCTGCGCCCGTGCTGCATGGTGATGGCTTATCGCATCGCGCATTTTTGCTCGGTGTGGCGCAAAAAAAGCGTCATCAACAATCTCTGGGCGGCACCGGTCATCCTGCTTTATCGCTTTATCACTGAATGCCTGTTTGGCTATGAAATCCAGGCAGGCGCCACCATCGGGCGTCGTTTTACCATTCACCACGGTTATGCCGTGGTCATCAATAAGTTCGTGGTTGCCGGAGACGATTTCACTATTCGTCACGGCGTCACCATTGGCAATCGCAGCAAAAGCAATGATTGTCCGGTGATTGGCAATGGTGTCGAACTCGGCGCGAATGTGGTGATGATTGGTGATATCACGGTGGGTAATAACGTGGTGGTCGGTGCAGGAAGTGTGGTGCTGGACAACGTGCCGGACAATGCGCTGGTCGTCGGCCAGAAAGCGCAAGTAAAGGTTATAAAATGAATATCTTACAATTCAACGTGCGCCTGGCTGAAGGCGGGGCGGCAGGTGTCGCGCTGGATCTTCATCAGCGCGCCAACGCCGCCGGTTTTAGCTCCCGTTTTATCTATGGTTACGGCAAAGGCGGAAAGAAAAGCGCCAGCCACGATAAATTCCCGGGCGTAGTAAAACACACGCCGCGACTCACATCGATTGCCAACATTATTCTGTTCCGCTTTTTCAACCGCGACCCGTTTGGCAACCTCAATAACCTGTATCGCAAAGTGACCCGAAGCATCGGCCCGGTGGTTCTGCATTTCCATGTGGTCCACAGCTACTGGCTGAATCTGGAAGAGATGGTGACGTTTTGCCAGCGCGTGAAAGCCCATAAAGCAGATGTCACTTTTGTCTGGACGCTACACGACCACTGGAGCATTACCGGGCGCTGTGCGTTCCTCGATGGATGCGATGGCTGGAAAACCGGCTGTCAGAAATGCCCGACGCTCAATAACTATCCGCCGGTGAAAACCGATCGCGCCCATTTGCTGGTGGACACCAAACGCCAGTTGTTCCGCGAAATGTTAGCGCTGGGCTGCCAGTTTATCTCCCCGAGCCAGCATGTGGCTGATGCTTTTAATCGTATCTACGGTGCAGGGCGCTGCAAAATTATCAATAACGGAATCGACGTCGCAACTGAAGCGATTCTGGCTGAACTGCCGCTGACGAATGCGGCGGGTGACAAGCCCAAAGTGGCCGTGGTGGCACACGATTTACGTTATGACGGTAAAACCAACCAGCAGCTGGTGCAGGCGATTATGGCGCTGGGGGATGAAATTGAACTGCATACCTTCGGGAAATTCTCGCCGTTTAATGGCCCGAACGTGGTGAATCACGGCTACATGACCGACAAAAAAGCGCTGATGAGTGAGCTTAATGAAATGGACTCGCTGGTGTTCAGTTCGCAGGTGGATAACTACCCGCTGATTTTGTGCGAAGCGCTGTCGATTGGCGTGCCGGTTATCGCCACACAAAGTGACGCCGCCGATGAAGTGCTGCGCAAAGTCGACGGTAAAACCTTTAGCGATATGCGCGTGCTGGAACTGGTGAAAATGCCAAAAGAAGCGCTCGCCCAGCAGGTGTTTGGCAAGGATTTGCAGAGTTTCAAAACTGCGAGTCGCCAGGCGTTCAGTGGACAACAGATGCTGGAGGAATATGTCTCGTTCTATCAGAATCTGTAGTTATCTGCTGCTGCCGTTCATCTATCTGGTGGTCAACGTCAAGTTGGCCTCACTCGGAGAAAGTTTCCCGATAACGATAGTCACCTTCTTGCCCGCCATTCTCTTTTTGTACATTGAACGCATTAGCGTCAAAAAATTGATGATTGCTTTGGGCATCGGTGCGGGACTCACCGCATTTAACTACATCTTTGGTCAATCGCTGGATGCCAGCAAATATGTCACCTCGACATTATTGTTTGTTTATATCGTGCTGATCATGGCGATGACGTGGAGCTGCCGCTTCAAAACTATTTCCCAACGTAATCACCGTAAGTTATTAAGGTTATTTTATGGTGTCGTCGGCATTATTGTGATGTTGGCAGCAGCAGAAATGGCTCAGATTATCCTTACTGGTGGCAGTAGCCTGATTGAGAAAATTTCGAAGTTTCTTATATACAGTAACAGCTATGTTCTGAACTTTATTAGCTTCGGCGGTAAGCGTACCACGGCTCTTTATTTTGAACCGGCGTTCTTCGCTCTGGCGTTAATCTCAATTTGGCTCAGTATCAAACAGTTCGGTATCAAAACACCAAAAACTGATGGTATGATTCTTTTGGGGATAGTGCTTTCCGGATCGTTTTCAGGGGTAATGACTTTTATCCTGTTCTATTTGCTTGAGTGGGCATTTCAATACCTTAATAAAAATGCAATAAAGAAGAAGTTACCATTAGCGATAATTTCTCTCTCCGTGTTTTTAGTAGGGTTAATATTCGCATTCCCTTATATCGCCACACGCCTCGGTGATTTGGGAACGGAAGGTTCGTCATCGTATTATCGTATTATTGGCCCTCTGGCGATGGTCGGGCATTCATTGACCAATATTGATGGGGTAGTGCGGTTCGGATCTTTATATGAATATGTCGCATCATTCGGAATCTTTAACGGTGCGGATGTCGGTAAAACAGTAGACAATGGTTTGTATCTGCTAATTATTTATTTTTCATGGTTCGCGGTATTACTAACAATTTGGTATATGTGGAAAGTCATTAAAATGATGCGTACGGCATTTGGTAATAATGAAAATTACCGTGTGCAATTATGGCTCTTTACCCCTGTATCACTGTTTTTTACCGGTTCAATTTTTAGCCCTGAATATGCGTTCTTAATTGTTTGCCCGTTTATTTTACGTAAAGCACTCAATATTACGAACACCTGAGGTCAATAACAATGCTGCTAAGTGTCATCACGGTTGCTTATAAAAATCTTGCCGGAATAGAAAAAACCTGGCAGTCGCTGGCCCATTTAGCGAAGGCGCCTGGTATCACATTTGAGTGGATTGTGGTTGATGGTGGCTCGCAAGATGGTACCGCCGAGTTTCTGGAAAACCTGAATGGGCAGTACAACTTACGTTTCGTAAGTGAGAAAGATAACGGCATTTATGATGCGATGAACAAAGGCATTGATATGGCTCAGGGCCGTTATGCGTTGTTCCTTAACTCAGGTGATGTTTTCCATCAGGATATCGTAAATGTCTCCCGCCAGCTTGCTGAAAGGCCGTTGACAGAAAATGCCATGATCATTGGCGATGCATTATTAGACTTTGGCGACGGCACAAAAATAGAGCGTCGGGCAAAGCAGGGTTGGTATATTTACCACAGTTTGCCCGCCAGCCATCAGGCGATATTTTTCCCTATGGATGGTCTGCTTAAATACCCGTATGACCTGCAATATAAAGTATCTTCGGATTACGCCCTGGCAGCCAAAATGTATAAAAGCGGTTATGCATTTAAACGCGTCAAGGGGATTGTCTCCGAATTTTCAATGGGCGGCGTTTCTACCACCAATAATATTGAGTTGTGCCGTGATGCGAGAAGCGTGCAGCGCAGAATATTACACGTCCCAGGCTTTATTGCGGAATTGTCTTATAAGCTCCGTTTACGCACCACCGGAAAATCAAAAGCATTATATAACAAAGCCTGATTCTGTAGGTCGGATTAGCGTCAGCGACATCCGACGAAAAAGTAGGAAATATTATGCAGGAATTGAATGGCTTCTCGGTGCCGAAAGGTTTTCGGGGTGCAAACTCTATTAAGGTTCAACTGTGGTGGGCAGTACAGGCAACATTATTTGCCTGGTCACCACAAGTTTTATATCGCTGGCGGGCATTTTTATTACGCTTGTTTGGCGCACGAATCGGTAAAGGTGTTGTGATTCGTCCGTCAGTGAAAATTACTTACCCATGGAAATTAACCCTCGGGGATTATGCCTGGGTCGGCGATGACGCCGTGTTATATACGCTGGGTGAAATTACGATTGGTGCAAATTCGGTCGTTTCACAAAAGTGTTATTTATGTACCGGCAGCCACGATTATATGAGCAAGCATTTTGATATTACTGCCACACCCATTGTTATTGGTGAGAAATGTTGGCTTGCCACGGATGTCTTTGTTTCACCTGGCGTCACGATTGGAAATGGCACCGTCGTCGGTGCTCGCAGCAGTATTTATAAATCATTACCGACAAATGCCGTTTGCCGGGGAAATCCGGCAGTGGTTATTCGGCAACGCATTATGCCCTCACCCTAACCCTCTCCCCCAGGAGAGGGAATTGGATCGAGTCCCGTTATTCCCCCTCTCCCTCAGGGAGAGGGCTGGGGTGAGGGTGATACACAAATGTTTAAAGAGGAAAATACATTATGACTAAAGTAGCTCTCATCACGGGTGTTACCGGACAAGACGGCTCTTATCTGGCGGAACTGCTGCTGGAAAAAGGTTATGAAGTTCACGGTATTAAACGTCGCGCATCTTCTTTCAACACCGAACGTGTTGATCATATTTATCAGGATCCGCATTCCGGTAATCCTAAATTCCATCTGCACTACGGTGATCTGACGGACAGCTCTAACCTGACCCGTATTCTTTCCGAAGTGCAGCCGGATGAAGTGTATAACCTCGGCGCAATGAGCCACGTAGCGGTTTCTTTCGAGTCCCCGGAATACACCGCTGATGTGGATGCGATGGGAACCTTGCGTCTGCTGGAAGCGATTCGCTTCTTAGGTCTTGAGAAGAAAACCCGTTTCTATCAGGCATCGACGTCTGAGCTGTATGGCCTGGTGCAGGAAACCCCGCAGAAAGAAACCACACCTTTCTACCCGCGCTCTCCGTATGCCGTAGCCAAACTTTACGCCTACTGGATCACCGTCAACTACCGCGAATCGTACGGCATGTTTGCCTGTAACGGCATTCTGTTCAACCACGAATCCCCACGCCGTGGCGAAACCTTCGTGACCCGTAAAATCACTCGCGCTATCGCCAACATCGCTCAGGGCCTGGAAAAATGCCTGTATCTGGGCAACATGGATTCCCTGCGTGACTGGGGCCATGCCAAAGACTACGTGAAAATGCAGTGGATGATGTTGCAGCAAGACAACCCGGAAGACTTCGTGATTGCGACCGGCGTGCAGTATTCCGTGCGCGAATTCGTGGAAATGGCGGCGGCACAACTGGGCATCAAACTGCGCTTTGAAGGCACCGGTGTGGACGAGAAGGGCATCGTTGTTTCCGTGACCGGCCATGACGCACCGGGTGTGAAACCAGGCGATGTCATTATCTCCGTTGACCCGCGTTATTTCCGTCCTGCTGAAGTGGAAACCCTGCTGGGCGACCCAACCAAAGCACACGAAAAACTGGGCTGGAAACCAGAAATTACGCTGCGTGAAATGGTTGGCGAAATGGTCGCTAAAGACCTTGAAGCGGCGAAAAAGCATTCGTTGCTGAAGTCACACGGCTACGAGGTTGCCATCGCGCTGGAGTCCTGAGCATGAATAAACAACGTATCTTTGTTGCCGGCCATCGCGGGATGGTCGGTTCCGCCATCGTGCGCCAGCTTGAGCAACGTGCAGACGTTGAACTGGTGCTGCGTAACCGCGACGAGCTGAACCTGCTTGATGCCGCAGCGGTGAATGCTTTCTTTGCCGAGCAGCGCATTGATCAGGTTTACCTGGCGGCGGCGAAAGTGGGCGGAATTGTAGCTAACAACACGTATCCGGCGGACTTCATCTATGAAAATATGATGATCGAAGCCAACATTATTCACTCTGCGCACACGCACAACGTGAATAAGCTGTTGTTCCTCGGTTCCTCGTGCATCTATCCGAAAATGGCGAACCAGCCAATGGCGGAAAGCGAGCTTCTGCAAGGCACGCTTGAAGCGACCAACGAGCCGTACGCGATTGCCAAAATCGCGGGTATCAAACTGTGCGAGTCTTACAACCGCCAGTTCGGCCGTGATTATCGCTCGGTGATGCCAACCAATTTGTATGGCCCGCACGATAACTTCCACCCGAGCAACTCGCACGTGATTCCGGCATTGCTGCGTCGTTTCCACGAAGCGACTGCGCAAAACTCGCCTGATGTGGTGGTGTGGGGCAGCGGTACGCCAATGCGTGAGTTCCTGCACGTTGACGATATGGCGGCAGCCAGCATTCATATTATGGAGCTGGCAAGCGAGGTGTGGCAGGAAAATACCCAGCCGATGCTTTCCCATATTAACGTCGGCACCGGTGTGGATTGCACTATCCGCGAACTGGCGCAAACCATCGCCAAAGTGACCGGTTACCGTGGCCGCGTGGTGTTTGATGCCACCAAACCTGATGGCACGCCGCGCAAACTGCTCGACGTGACGCGCCTGCGCCGTCTGGGCTGGTATCCGGAAATCACCCTGGAGCCTGGCCTTGCCAGCACCTACCAGTGGTTCCTCGAAAACCAGCAACGGTTCCGGGGGTAAGTATGTTTTTGAGTGCTGAAGACTTCGCAACCGTTGTCCGCTCCACACCGCTGATTTCCATCGATTTGATTGTTGAAAATCAGGCAGGAGAATTCCTGCTGGGCTTACGCACTCAGCGCCCGGCGCAGAACTTTTGGTTCGTGCCGGGTGGCCGGGTACAAAAAGACGAAACGCTGGAGCGTGCTTTTGCGCGCTTAACCGAAGCCGAATTAGGCCAGCGGTTTACTCTTTCTGACGGTGAGTTTTACGGCGTGTGGCAGCACTTCTACGACGACAATTTCTCCGGGCCGGATTTCTCCACCCACTATGTGGTGCTGGGGTTCCGTCTGCGCGTGGATGCTGATGCGCTGCAACTGCCGACTGCGCAGCATAACGACTATTGCTGGTTAACGCAGGAAGCACTGCTGGCGACTCAGAACGTCCACGACAACAGCCGCGCTTACTTTCTGACCGATAAGGCAGATAAGGTCATCGGATTATGAAGATTTTGGTCTACGGCATTAACTACTCACCGGAATTAACCGGTATCGGCAAATACACCGGTGAGATGGTTGAGTGGATGACGAGCCAGGGCCATGAGGTGCGGGTCATTACCGCACCACCTTATTACCCGGTGTGGGAAGTACATCCCGATTATTCATCGTGGAAATACAAGAAAGAAGTGGGTGCCGCGACCGTCTGGCGCTGCCCGCTGTATGTGCCAAAACAGCCATCAACGTTAAAGCGTCTGATTCATTTAGGCAGCTTTGCGCTTAGCTCGTTCTTCCCGCTGATTGCTCAACGTCGCTGGAAGCCGGATCGCATTATCGGCGTCGTGCCGACCCTCTTTTGCGTGCCGGGCATGCGCCTGCTCGCAAAATTGAGCGGTGCGCGCACGCTGCTGCATATTCAGGATTACGAAGTCGACGCCATGCTCGGCCTGGGAATGGCGGGTAAAAAACAGGGCAAAGTGGCGAAACTGGCGCAGCGCTTTGAACAAAGTGGACTGCACAACGTCGACCATGTTTCGACCATTTCGCGCTCAATGATGAACAAAGCGGCGGAAAAGGGCGTTGATCCCGGCAAAGTGATCTTCTTCCCGAACTGGTCAGAAGTGGAGCGTTTTCGCGCTATCTCTCACGAAGAGATCCTCGCCGTGCGCAACAGCCTGGAACTGCCTGCGGATAAAAAAATCATTCTCTATTCCGGCAACATCGGGGAAAAGCAGGGGCTGGAAACGGTGATTGAAGTGGCGGAGCGTTTTGCTCATCAGCCATACCTGTTTGTGATTGTCGGCCAGGGCGGCGGTAAAGCCCGCCTGCAAAAACTGGCGCAGGACAAAGGGCTGCACAACGTGGTGTTCCATCCGCTTCAGCCTTACAACGCGCTACCTGCGCTGTTGCGTCTTGCGGATTGCCACCTGGTGATTCAACGCCGGGGTGCCGCCGATGCCGTATTGCCATCGAAACTGACCAATATTCTTGCCGTGGGCGGAAATGCGGTAATTACCGCAGAACCGGATACCGAACTCGGCCAACTTTGCGACGCGTATTCCGGTATTGCCGTGTGTGTAGAGCCTGAGTCGGTTGACGCGTTAGCCGAAGGTATCGAGCGCTGTCTGCAATTGCCGGTACACAACACGGTGGCATGTGAATATGCCGAGCGCACGCTCGAGAAAGACAGCGTGCTGAACCAATTTATCGCAGACATATCTGCATAAGATATCGGGGTTAAATCATGAGTCACAGTCAACTCTACCCAGTCATTATGGCTGGCGGAAACGGTAGCCGGTTGTGGCCGTTGTCCCGCGTACTTTACCCGAAACAGTTCCTGTGCCTGAAAGGCGAACTGACGATGTTGCAAACCACCATCAGCCGCCTGAATGGCGTTGAATGCGAAAGCCCGGTGGTGATTTGCAATGAAGAACACCGTTTTATCGTTGCTGAACAACTGCGTGAGCTGAACAAGTTGACGGAAAATATCGTGCTGGAACCTGCCGGGCGTAACACCGCTCCGGCCATCGCCCTTGCAGCCCTGGCGGCGGTGCGCAATCAGCCGGAAAACGACCCGCTGATGCTGATTCTTGCAGCAGACCATGTGATTCAGAACGAAGAGGCATTTCGTGAAGCGGTGCGTAACGCGCTGCCGTTCGCCGAAGCCGGGAAACTGGTCACGTTTGGGATCGTGCCCGATCTGCCAGAAACCGGTTATGGCTACATTCGCCGTGGCGAACTGGAGAACCCGAATACCCCAGATGTTGACGCTGTGGCCTTTAGCGTGGCGCAGTTTGTCGAAAAACCGGATCTCGACACCGCGCAGGCTTATGTTGCCAGCGGTGAATATTACTGGAACAGCGGCATGTTCCTGTTCCGCGCCGGGCGCTATCTCGAAGAGCTGAAAAAATTCCGCCCGGATATTCTCGTCGCCTGTGAAAAAGCAATGGCGAACATCGACCCGGATCTGGATTTTGTGCGCGTTGACGAAGCAGCGTTCCTGGCCTGCCCGGATGAGTCTATCGACTACGCCGTGATGGAAAAAACCGCCGATGCGGTGGTGGTGCCAATGGATGCGGGCTGGAGCGACGTGGGTTCATGGTCTTCTCTTTGGGAAATCAGCACCAAAAATCAGCAGGGCAACGTGCATCACGGCGATGTGATAAGCCACAATACCGAGAACAGTTACATTTATGCCGAATCCGGCCTGGTCACCACCGTTGGCGTGAAAGATCTGATTGTTGTGCAGACTAAAGACGCCGTGCTGATTGCCGACCGTGACCACGTTCAGAGCGTGAAGAAAGTGGTTGAGCAAATCAAATTCGATGGCCGCCACGAACACCATAACCACCGCGAAGTATACCGCCCGTGGGGCAAATACGACTCTATCGACGAAGGTGAGCGTTACCAGGTGAAACGCATCACCGTGAAACCGGGCGAAGGCTTGTCTTTGCAAATGCACCACCACCGCGCCGAGCACTGGATTGTGGTGGCGGGTACCGCGAAAGTCACACTGGGTGAAGAGACAAAATTGCTGGGTGAAAACGAGTCCATCTACATCCCGCTTGGCGTGACGCACTGCCTGGAAAACCCCGGAAAAATCCCGCTCGACCTGATTGAAGTGCGTTCCGGCACTTACCTCGAAGAAGACGACATTGTCCGTTTCGAAGACCGTTACGGGCGTATCTAGCCAATAAAAATTTGATGAGTCCCCGCAGACCACTCTGCGGGTTGGGTAACTGTTGCCCGAAGGAGACTGAAAAGTGCAAAAACTGACCTGTTTTAAAGCCTACGACATCCGTGGAAAGCTCGGCGAAGAGTTGAACGAAGATATTGCTGAACGTATTGGCCGCGCTTATGGCGAGTACCTGAAACCGAAAACTATCGTGCTGGGTGGCGATGTGCGCCTGACCAGCGAAGCGCTTAAGCTGGCGCTGGCAAAAGGGTTGCAGGATGCGGGTGTGGACGTGCTGGATATCGGCCTGTCCGGCACCGAAGAAATCTATTTCGCCACCTGGCATCTGAATGTGGACGGCGGGATTGAAGTCACCGCCAGCCACAACCCGATGGACTACAACGGCATGAAACTGGTGCGCGAAGGCGCTCGCCCAATCAGCGGCGACACCGGCCTGCGCGACGTGCAGCGCCTGGCGGAAGCCAACGACTTCCCGCCGGTCGACGCTGCAAAACGCGGCAGCTACCAGAAGATTTCAGTGGTCGAGGCGTATATCGACCATCTGTTCACCTACATCAACGTGGCTAACATCAAACCGCTGAAGATGGTGATTAACTCCGGTAACGGCGCGGCAGGCCCGATTGTCGATGCCATCGAAGCCCGCTTTAAATCACTCAACGTGCCGCTGACGTTTATCAAAGTGCACAACCAGCCTGACGGCAACTTCCCGAACGGTATCCCGAACCCGCTGCTGCCGGAGTGCCGCGACGACACCCGCAATGCGGTGATTGAACACGGCGCGGATATGGGGATTGCCTTTGACGGCGATTTCGACCGCTGCTTCCTGTTCGATGAGAAAGGGCAGTTTATCGAGGGTTATTACATCGTCGGCCTGCTGGCGGCGGCCTTCCTCGAAAAACAGCCGGGCGCGAAGATTATTCACGACCCGCGCCTGTCGTGGAACACGGTGGATATCGTCGAACGCGCAGGTGGCACGCCGGTGATGTCGAAAACCGGTCATGCGTTTATCAAAGAACGCATGCGCCAGGAAGATGCGATTTACGGTGGGGAAATGAGCGCCCACCACTATTTCCGTGATTTTGCCTACTGCGACAGCGGGATGATCCCGTGGCTGCTGGTGACGGAACTGCTGTGCCTGAAAGGCAAAACCCTGGGCGAACTGGTGTGTGACCGCATGGCGGCGTGGCCGGCGAGCGGGGAAATCAACAGCAAGCTGGCGGATCCGAAAGTCGCCATTGAACGCGTACAGCAGCACTTTGCACCGCACGCTGAGGAAGTTGATAACACCGACGGTATCAGCATGGCGTTCGCCGACTGGCGCTTTAACCTGCGCAGCTCGAACACCGAGCCGGTGGTGCGCCTGAATGTGGAATCTCGCAGCGATGAAAAGCTGATGCAGGCGCGAACGCAGGAAATTATGGAACTGTTGAATCAGTGATTTGACCAGGCATAGGTCGCCCTCACCCTAACCCTCTCCCCAAGGAGAGGGGACTGAACGGTTTTCTCCCTCTCCTTGAGGGAGAGGGGCGGGGTGAGGGGTAATCTTAATAAAGGTAAAACGATGACAAACCTAAAAAAGCGCGAGCTGCCAAAAACGAACGCATCGTTGATCTCTATGGTGCAACGTTTTTCCGACATAACCATTATGTTTGTTGGCTTATGGGTAGTGTGTCAGGTCAACGCGTTACCGTTTTTGTACATGCATTTGCTGATGGCGTTGCTGGCCCTCGTCGTCTTTCAAATGATTGGTGGAATAACCGATTTTTATCGTTCCTGGCGCGGTGTGCGAATTTCCAGTGAACTGATGCTGCTGCTGCAAAACTGGACGCTGAGCCTGATTTTCAGCGCCGGACTGCTGGCATTTAACCCAGATTTCGACGGTTCATTCTGGGTGTATCTGGCCTGGTATGTGTTAACCAGTTTCGGCATGGTGATGTGCCGCTCGTTTATTCGTTTCGGTGCCGGTTGGCTGCGCAATATGGGCTACAACACACGCCGCATTGCTATCGCGGGTTCTATGCCGGTCGGTTACACGCTCGCCGAAAGCTTCCGCAATGAGCCGTGGTTAGGTTTTGATGTGATGGGCGTTTACGACGACGAACAGCCAGAATCAAAACACGGTGATTATGCGGGCTGTTTTGCAGATTTAGTGGAGCAGGCGCGCGCCGGACGCATTGATAATGTCTACATTGCGATGGCGATGAGCGAAGAAGCACGCATCAAAACGCTGGTTCGCGAACTGACGGATACCACCTGTTCGGTGATGCTGATCCCGGATGTTTTTACCTTCAATATTCTGAACTCCCGCACCGAAGAAGTGAACGGTGTGCCTGTTGTGCCACTGTTTGATACGCCGCTCAACGGTATCAACCGCATCCTGAAACGCCTCGAAGACATTGTGCTTTCGGCGATGATCCTGCTGTTTATTTCCCCGGTGTTGCTGTGTATCAGTGCGGCGGTGAAATTGACGTCTCCCGGCCCGGTTATCTTCCGCCAGACGCGCTATGGCATGGACGGCAAGCCTATCAAGGTGTGGAAATTCCGTTCCATGAAAGTGATGGAAAACGACACGGTCGTCACCCAAGCCACCAAAGGCGATAAGCGTGTGACGCCAGTGGGGAATTTCCTGCGCCGTACCTCACTGGATGAACTGCCGCAGTTTATCAATGTGCTGATGGGCGAGATGTCGATTGTTGGCCCGCGCCCTCACGCAGTGGCGCACAACGAGCAGTATCGCTCGCTGATTGAAGGCTACATGTTGCGTCATAAAGTGAAGCCGGGGATCACCGGTTGGGCGCAAATCAACGGCTGGCGCGGTGAGACCGATACGCTCGAGAAAATGGAAAAACGCGTTGAGTTTGACCTGGAGTACATCCGCGAATGGAGCCTGTGGTTTGACATCAAAATTGTCTTCCTCACCATTTTCAAAGGCTTTGTGAATAAAGCTGCGTATTAAAATTTGTAGGTCGGATAAGTACCGCGTCATCCGACAAATTAACGGATAACCCAATGAGCCTGAGAGAAAAAACCATCAGCGGCGCGAAATGGTCGGCTATCGCCACGGTGATTATTATCAGCCTTGGCCTGGTGCAAATGACCGTGCTGGCGCGGATTGTCGACAATCACGAGTTTGGCCTGCTGACTATCTCGCTGGTGATTATCGCGCTGGCCGATACGCTGTCGGATTTTGGCATTGCTAACTCGATCATCCAGCGTAAGGAAATCAGCCACCTCGAACTCACCACGCTGTACTGGCTGAATGTGGGCCTCGGGATCGTGGTCTTTGCCGCCGTATTTTTGCTCAGCGATGTTATCGCCTCGGTGCTGCATGCGCCGAAGCTTTCGCCGCTGATTAAAACACTGTCGTTTGCGTTTATCGTCATTCCTCACGGCCAGCAGTTCCGCGCGTTGATGCAAAAAGAGCTGGAGTTTTCAAAGATTGGCTCGATTGAAACGGTTTCAGTGATGGCGGGCTTTACGGTCACCGTGGGGGCTGCGATGTTTTACCCGTTCGCCATGACCGCGATTATCGGTTATCTGGTCAACACCGTGGTGCGCACGTCGTTGTTCGGTTTCTTTGGCCGCAAAATTTATCGCCCTGGCCTGCATTTCTCGCTGAAGTCCGTCGGCTCTAACCTGAAATTTGGCGCGTGGTTGACGGCTGACAGCATTATCAATTACGTGAATACCAATCTTTCTACCCTGGTGCTGGCGCGTATTTTAGGGGCCAGCATCGCCGGGGGTTACAACCTCGCTTATAACGTGGCGGTCGTGCCGCCGATGAAACTGAACCCAATTATCACCCGTGTGCTGTTCCCGGCATTTGCCAAAATCCAGGACGATACCGACAAGTTACGTATCAACTTCTACAAACTGTTGTCGATTGTCGGAATCATCAACTTCCCGGCGCTGCTTGGTCTTTTAGTGGTTTCGAACAATTTTGTGCCGTTGGTATTTGGTGAAAAGTGGCAATTCATTACCCCAATTCTGCAATTGCTGTGCGTGGTGGGGCTGCTGCGATCTATCGGCAACCCGATTGGTTCGCTGCTAATGGCGAAAGCGCGGGTCGATATCAGCTTTAAATTCAACGTCTTCAAAACCTGCCTGTTTATCCCGGCGATTATTGTCGGCGGGCATCTTGCGGGCGCGTTGGGCGTGACGCTCGGGTTCCTGTTTGTGCAGGTGGTGAACACGGTTCTGAGCTATTTCGTGATGATCAAACCGGTGCTTGGATCCAGTTATCGTCAGTACATTCAGAGTATCTGGCTGCCGTTTTACCTTTCCATTCCAACCATTGTGGTGAGTGCTGCGCTGGGGATCGCCCTGAAAGGGCATATCTCCCTCGGCCTGTTACTGGCGACGCAAATTGCGGCGGGCGCACTGGCCTTTATCGTCATGCTGTTGCTTTCGCGTAACGCGCTGGTGGTCGAGATGAAACGTCAGTTCATAAGAAGAGAACCCCATTTGAAAAAGAGGTCTGTATGAAATTATTAATTCTTGGCAACCACACCTGCGGCAACCGTGGTGATAGCGCCATTTTGCGTGGGCTTATTGATGCGATTACCACTATTGATGAATCGGTAGAAGTAGACGTGATGAGCCGCTACCCGGTGAGCTCTGCCTGGCTGCTGGGCCGCCCGGTGATGGGCGACGGCCTGTATAAACAAATGAAGCAGCACAACAATGCCGTTGGGTTGATGGGGCGAGTGAAGAAAGTGCTGCGCCGTAAATATCAACACCAGGTTTTGCTGGCAAAGGCCACTGACAACGGGCGTTTGCGCAATATCTCTATCCCGCAGGGCTTTATTGATTTCGTGAAATCGCTGCAAAAATATGACGCGATTATTCAGGTCGGCGGATCGTTTTTTGTCGATTTATACGGTGTTTCGCAGTTCGAGCATGCACTGTGCAGTTTTATGGCGAAAAAGCCGGTTTACATGATTGGGCACAGCGTGGGGCCATTCCAGGACCCGCAGTTTAATCATCTGGCGAGTTATGTCTTCGGCAATGTGGAGTCGTTGATTTTGCGTGAAACCGTCAGCCTTAAATTGATGAACCAAAGCAATATCGACAGCAGCAAGGTTGAGCAGGGCGTTGATACCGCGTGGCTTGTGGACCATCATAACGACAATTTTGTACCGAATTATGCGGTGAATCATTGGCTTAACACCATCAAGCGTAAGAAAACCGTCGCGATTACGCTGCGTGAACTGGCTCCGTTCGACAAGCGCCTCGGCACCACGCAACAGGCCTACGAGCAAGCGTTCGCAGCGGTGGTTAATCGCGTGATTGAAGAGGGCTATCAGGTGTTGGCGCTCTCAACCTGTACGGGAATCGATAGCTACAACAAAGATGACCGCATGGTGGCGCTCAATCTGCGGCAGTACGTGAATGACCCGGAGCAATATCATGTGGTGATGGATGAACTCAACGACCTGGAAATGGGCAAGATTCTGGGCGAGTGTGAGCTGACCGTGGGCACACGTCTGCATTCGGCGATTATCTCTATGAATTTCGGCACGCCTGCGATTGCTATCAATTACGAACACAAATCCGCGGGCATCATGCAGCAGTTGGGTTTACCAGAAATGGCGATAGAAATCCGCCAGCTACTTAACGGTTCGCTCCAGAGTGTGGTGGCGGACGTATTAGGGCAATTGCCTGCCATTAATGAGCGCCTGGCTCATGCGGTGCGCGCCGAACGTCAGGACGGCCTGCGCATGGTGGAGTCGGTATTAACGCGAATTAAGGAGGGAAAATGAAAGTCGGTTTCTTCCTGCTCAAATTCCCGGTGGCATCCGAAACCTTCGTGCTCAATCAGATAACCGCGTTTATCGACATGGGGTACGAGGTGGAAATTGTCGCGATTCAAAAAGGCGATTTGACCCATACGCATTCGGCATTCAAGGAGTACGGGCTTGCGGAGAAAACCACCTGGCTGATGGATGAACCTGCGGGAAAGGTCGCAAAACTGCAATCCCGCGCGTTGAACACGCTGCGTGGCTCGTTACGCCCGCGCACCTGGCGTGCGCTGAATGCAAAACGTTACGGCGAGGAAGCTCGCAATCTGATTTTGTCGTCTATTTGCGGCAGCCATCCGCAAACCGTGTGCGCGGATGTATTTATTGCCCACTTTGGCCCGGCGGGTGTGACGGCGGCAAAGCTACGTGAACTTGGTTTGCTGAAGGGCAAAATCGCCACCGTATTCCACGGCATTGATATTTCAGGCCGTGAAGCCCTGAATCATTACACACCTGAATATCAGAAGCTGTTTACCCGTGGCGATTTAATGCTGCCCATCAGTCAATTATGGGCGGGGCGCTTGCAAAACATGGGCTGCCCGACGGCGAAAATCAGCGTGTCGCGCATGGGTGTCGACATGGAACGCTTTTCACAACGCCCGGTGAAGGCTCCCGCCAAAACCCTGGAGATTATCTCGGTGGCCCGGTTGACTGAGAAAAAAGGGCTGCACGTCGCTATCGACGCCTGTCTGTTGCTCAAAGAGCGCGGCGTGAAATTCCGCTACAACATCCTGGGGATTGGCCCATGGGAAAAACGCCTCCGCACGCTGATTGAGCAATTTCAGCTCGACGATGTGGTGTTTATGCCGGGTTTTAAACCTAACCACGAAGTAAAAGCGATGCTGGATGAAGCGGATGTATTTCTGCTGCCTTCTGTCACGGGTGAAGATGGTGATATGGAAGGCATTCCCGTGGCATTGATGGAAGCAATGGCGGTTGGCATTCCGGTGATTTCTACGGTTCATAGCGGTATTCCGGAACTGATTGATGCCGGGCGTTCAGGCTGGCTGGTGCCAGAGAAAGATGCGACAGCGCTCGCAGATTGCTTACAAGCCTTCGGCAATATCGAGGCCAGCGAGCTGAGACCGATGCTGAGCCTGGCTCGCGAAAAGGTTGAAACTGAATTCAACCAGAAGGTTATCTACCAGCAACTCGCTCGCCAGTTACAGATGTTATGAGGACGTATGCGCAAAACATTTAAAACTCCCCACACCTCCTTCTCTCCCTCCCGCCGCAAATTACTAAAAGCCAGCTCCGTGCTGGCCGCGGTGCCATTCATATCCCCTCGCTATGTATTAGCTGCCGCTGGCAAAAACGAGGTCAGCGTCCAAAAGTTCTATCGTGGTGACTGGATTGCCGCCTTCAAACAGGCTTTCTCAACCGCTGATACCGTGACCGTTCCCGCCGATTTAGTCTGCGACAACATCAATACGGCGATCTTTATGCCCGAAGGTAAAACTTTGCATGTTGCGGGCGGCTTAAAAGGCAACGGTAAAGGGCGCTTTGTGATGCAGGACGGCTGCCAGATTTTGGGTGAGAAAGGCGGGAGATTTAACAATATTACCCTTGATGTGCGTGGGTCAGACTGCACCATCAAAGGGATTGATATGAGCGGATTTGTGCCAGTGACGCAAATCTACATCGGCGGTAAAGAGAAGCGCACCATGCGTAACCTGGTCATAGACCACATCACGGTGCACGATGCGAACTACGCCATTTTGCGGCAAGGGTTCCATAACCGCATGGAAAACGTGAAGATCACTAACGGGCACTTTAGCCATTTACAGGGCGATGCTATCGAATGGAACGTGGCGATCAACGACCACGACTTGCTGATCTCCGACCATGTTATTGAGAACATTGACTGCACCAATGGCAAGATAAACTGGGGCATCGGCATCGGGCTTGCGGGCAGCACTTATGACAACGACTACCCTGAAGACCAGGCAGTAAAGAATTTTGTGGTGGCGAATATCACCGGTAGCAACTGCCGCCAATTGGTGCACGTTGAAAACGGCAAACACTTCATTATTCGTAATATAAAGGCACACAATATTAATCACACTTTCAGCCAGAAAGCGGGGATTGATAATGCTACGGTAGCTATTTATGGTTGTGATAATTTCGTGCTTGATAATATCCATATGACAGATAGCGCGGGGTTTTTAATTGGCTATGGTGTGATCAAAGGTAAATATTTATCTATTCCACAAAATTTTAAACTAAACGATATTTCGCTTGATAATAGTCACATGAAGTATAAAAGCCGGGGAATTCAGATATCTTCCGGTAATGCGACCTCCTTTGTGGCTATCACGAACGTCACCATGAAGCGCGCTACGCTTGAGTTGCATAACAAACCGCAACACTTGTTTCTGAGAAACATCGATGTGATGCAGTACGCTAACGTCGGGCCTGCGCTGAAGCTGAACTTCGACCTGCGCAAAGATGTGCGTGGGCGTTTTATGGCAAAAGACGAGACGCTGCTGTCGCTCGCCAATGTGCGCGCTGTGAACGAGAAAGGGCACAGTTCGGTGGACATTGACAGGGTGGATCAGCGGTATGTGAATGCTGATAGGTTGAATTTTTCTTTGCCAGTTGCAACGAAATAGAATGTCAAATCAGATTGCGAATTTTCCGAACAGTTTAATCGTTTAAAACAAAGAGTTGGTTTTGCTTGCTTTGTTGAGAACGTTAAAATGCAGTACTAATTCAGGGGATCAATTCATGCTGGTATCACAGCACGAAAAGTTTATAATCCTCAAACCGTTTCGAGGTGGGTCTAAATATGATTAATTTGAAAGCAGTGATTCCGGTCGCAGGTTTGGGCATGCATATGTTGCCTGCAACAAAAGCAATTCCGAAGGAGATGCTGCCGATCGTTGACAAGCCGATGATTCAATACATTGTTGACGAAATCGTAGCTGCCGGTATCAAAGAAATCGTGCTGGTAACGCACTCTTCAAAGAATGCTGTAGAGAACCATTTCGACACATCTTATGAACTGGAAGCCTTGCTTGAGCAGCGCGTTAAGCGCCAGTTGCTCGCGGAAGTCCAGTCTATCTGCCCTCCGGGCGTGACCATTATGAACGTCCGTCAGGCCCAGCCGTTAGGTTTAGGCCATTCAATCTTGTGCGCTCGCCCGGTAGTGGGTGACAACCCATTCGTGGTGGTATTACCTGACGTTATCCTTGATGGCGCTAGTGCAGATCCATTGCGCTATAATTTAGCTGCAATTGTTGAACGTTTTAAAGAGACGGGCCGCAGCCAGGTTCTGGCAAAACGTATGCCGAACGTAGATTTGTCTGAGTACTCAGTGATTACGACCGAAGAGCCACTGCAAAATGACGGGCAAATTGGCCGTATCGTTGATTTTGTGGAAAAACCAGATCAACCACAGACTCTGGATTCTGACGTTGCTGCTGTTGGTCGTTATGTGTTGTCCGCTGATATCTGGGTAGAGCTTGAGAAAACCGAACCAGGTGCCTGGGGCCGTATCCAGCTTACTGATGCCATCGCTGAGCTGAACAAAAAGCAAGCAGTTGAAGCCGCACTGATGACAGGCGAAAGCTACGACTGCGGGAAGAAAATGGGGTATATGCAGGCATTTGTTCAGTATGGCTTGCGTAACCACAAAGAAGGGCAGAAGTTCAGGGATAGCATTCAGAAATTATTGGCTCGTTGATTTTTTTGTAATCGATGATGATCAAAGTCTGATGAGAAGAACGGCAGTCATAGTTGGTGGGAGGTTACAATTTTGTAACTTTCTGCAGCGGGCTGCCGTTTTTATTGGGTAAACCGGTATAACGGTTCTTCGCTGCATATTCGAATATTCATCCCTCAAAATATCCGAATGTGTTGCAAAACTTAGTTATCTGCCCGCCGAACAGGGTAGTGCGAGAAGAAGTTCAGTCCACTGGTAGCTGTTGAGCCAGGGGCGGTAGCATTGTCATTACCTCACTTACGTTTAAACGTTCGATATTCTTTATCGAAGAAAATCAATACGAGATTATAGAGAGATTGTTCCTGTGAAAATTCTTGTCACTGGTGGTGCCGGTTTTATTGGTTCTGCGGTCGTTCGTCATATCATAAATAACACTCAAGACAGCGTCGTTAACGTCGATAAATTAACCTATGCAGGTAACCTTGAATCATTGGCAGAGGTCTCAGGCAATGAGCGCTATGCTTTTGCTCAGGCAGATATTTGTGACAGAGCGGCGATGGATGACATTTTTGCGACTCATCAACCCGATGCAGTGATGCATTTGGCAGCGGAAAGCCATGTTGACCGTTCCATCACGGGCCCCGCGGAATTTATCGAAACCAATATTGTGGGCACTTACACTTTGCTCGAAGCTGCTCGTGCGTATTGGTCGCAAATGAGTAATGAACGCAAAGCAGGTTTTCGCGTCCACCATATTTCTACTGATGAAGTGTATGGGGATCTTCCGCATCCTGATGAATGTGAGGTAGGGGAAGTACTTCCGTTGTTTACCGAAACTACTTCTTATGCACCAAGCAGTCCATATTCCGCATCCAAAGCATCAAGCGACCATTTAGTCCGTGCGTGGCAACGTACCTATGGGCTTCCGTGCATTGTCACTAACTGCTCGAACAACTACGGCCCATATCACTTCCCAGAAAAACTGATCCCATTAGTTATTCTCAACGCGCTTGAAGGGAAGAACTTACCGGTATACGGCAAAGGCGATCAGATTCGTGACTGGCTATATGTAGAAGATCATGCACGTGCGTTGTACACGGTTGTTACTCAAGGTGTGCTTGGTGAGACTTATAATATCGGTGGCCACAATGAGAAGAAAAATCTCGATGTGGTACTGACTATTTGCGACCTGCTGGATGAAATGGTTCCTAAGAACACTTCATACCGTGAACAAATTACCTATGTTGCGGACCGTCCTGGTCATGACCGTCGTTATGCGATAGATGCCAGCAAAATTAGCCACGAGTTGAACTGGAAACCACAAGAGACCTTCGAAAGTGGGATTCGTAAAACGGTTGAATGGTATTTAACCAACCAACCTTGGGTCGATAATATTAAAAGCGGTGCCTATAAATCATGGATTGAACAGAATTACGGTGAGCGCAAATGAATATTTTATTATTTGGTAAAACAGGGCAGGTTGGTTGGGAATTACAACGTTCACTTGCACCACTCGGAAATGTAATCGCAGTCGATGTCCAATCAACGGAATATTGCGGCGATTTCAGTAACCCTGAAGGTGTGGCAGAAACTGTCCGTCGCGTGAAGCCTGATATTATTGTCAATGCTGCAGCCCACACTGCTGTAGATAAAGCTGAAAGTGAGCGAGAGTTTGCTCAGCTGCTTAATGCAACGAGTGTTGAAGCGATCGCCAAAGAAGCCGAAAAAATCAATGCATGGCTTATTCATTATTCAACCGACTATGTTTTTCCTGGTGATGGTACAAAACCTTGGGTGGAGACCGATGCAACAGCACCGTTAAATACTTATGGGGAAACCAAACTTGCCGGAGAAATTGCGGTGCAGCAATACTGCACACGTCATCTCATTTTCCGCACAAGCTGGGTTTTTGCAGGCAAAGGCAATAACTTTGCTAAAACTATGCTGCGTCTTGCAAAAGATCGTGAAGAGCTTTCCATAATTAACGATCAATTCGGTGCGCCTACGGGTGCTGAACTTCTCGCAGATTGTACGGCTCACGCAATAAAAACTGCTTTGGACAAACCTGAAGTTGCCGGTTTATATCACCTCGTTGCGTCCGGAACGACCACCTGGTTTGATTATGCCAACCTCGTGTTCGCAGAAGCGAAAAAAGCTGGTCTTGAACTGGCAGTGAACAAAACAAATCCAGTTCCTACTAGTGCTTACCCAACACCTGCTAGTCGCCCTCAGAATTCACGTCTGAATACACAGAAATTCAAAAATGCATTTGGGTTGACACTCCCGGAATGGGATGTAGGTGTTAAGCGCATGTTAGCTGAAATTTTTGCAGCGGCGAAAGCGTAGCAATAGGTTAATAAGTGGTTTGATCACAGGCCACTTTGAAAAATGGAAAATTAAAATGACTTCACGTAAAGGTATTATTCTTGCTGGTGGTTCTGGTACTCGTTTATACCCGGTGACTATGGCGGTGAGTAAGCAACTTCTGCCAATCTATGACAAGCCAATGATTTATTACCCATTGAGCACCTTAATGCTTGCCGGTATTCGCGATATTTTGATTATCAGTACGCCGCAGGATACACCTCGCTTCGAACAACTACTCGGCGACGGTTCACAATGGGGCTTGAATCTGGAATATAAAGTTCAGGCAAGCCCAGATGGCCTTGCTCAGGCATTCATTATCGGTGAAGAATTTATTGGCAAGGATGATTGCGCGCTGGTTCTCGGTGATAACATTTTCTACGGTCATGATTTGCAGAAGCAACTTGAAAATGCAGTAGCTAAAGAGTCAGGTGCAACAGTATTCGCATACCACGTTCACGATCCTGAACGCTATGGTGTGGTTGAGTTTGATAAAGAAGGTAAGGCTATTTCTCTTGAAGAAAAGCCTCTTGAACCGAAAAGTAATTATGCCGTAACAGGACTTTACTTCTACGATAATAGCGTTGTAGAAATGGCTAAAAGCCTGAAACCGTCTCCTCGTGGTGAATTAGAAATTACGGATATTAACCGCATATATATGGAGCAGGGGCGCATGTCTGTCGCTATGATGGGACGCGGGTATGCATGGTTAGATACTGGAACTCATCAGAGTTTAATTGAAGCAAGTAATTTTATTCAGACTATAGAATTGCGTCAGGGACTTAAAGTGGCTTGCCCTGAAGAGATAGCATTTCGTAAAGGGTTTATAGATGCGGAGCAGGTTAAGAAACTTGCAGCACCGTTAGTGAAGAATGATTATGGTCAGTATTTACTTAAGATGATTAAAGGCTATTAAAAATGAATATTATTAAAACGGAAATTCCAGATGTATTAATTTTCGAGCCTAAAGTCTTTGGTGATGATCGCGGCTTCTTTATGGAAAGTTTTAACCAAAAAGTATTTGAAGAGGCCGTTGGGCGTAAGGTGGATTTTGTACAAGATAATCATTCAAAGTCGACCAAGGGTGTTTTGAGAGGTCTTCATTACCAACTTCCACCGTTTGCACAAGCAAAATTGGTGAGGTGTGTTGTAGGTGAGGTTTTCGATGTTGCAGTAGATATTCGCGAAAAATCTCCGACTTTTGGATGTTGGGTAGGTGTTAATCTTTCTGCTGAAAATAAACGTCAGTTGTGGATTCCTGAGGGTTTTGCTCATGGCTTTCTTGTGCTGAGTGAAATAGCTGAGTTTGTATATAAAACGACAAATTATTATGACCCAGGTTCTGATAGGGGACTTCTATGGAACGACTCCACGATTGGAGTAAAATGGCCGTATACAGGAGAACCTATTCTTTCACAAAAAGATGCTATGCAGCCACTATTAAAGTGATAAGTATAGAAACTGTTGGATGCAAATCTTCTTACTTTTTGGGAATTACAGTTTCGTGGCAAGTAAAGAAATAAAAAATGTAATACATAATTCCACATACTTGTTCATAACGCAAGGTGTTGCATATATAGCCCCATTGTTAATATTAGGGCATTTAATTAAAACCCTAGGTATTGAGGGGTTTGGGTTATATGCTTTATGCTTATCTATTGCTGCTTATTTACAAGTGATTGTAGATTATGGTTTCGCCTTCAGTGCAAGTCGTCAAATTTCTCAAAATAGGAATGATAAAAAATATATATCGAGAGTTTATTGGGCAACAATCATAATTAAAATTACTATTTTTTTAATTATACTTCCTTTGTATTTATATGCTATAAATATATTTATTGTAGACGAAGGGATGTCAAAAGCTTTACTTGCAACATATTTTTTAACTTTAGGTAATACAATTTTCCCTGTATGGTTTTACCAAGGTATTGAAAAACTAAAAATTATCGCGATTTTAAATTTACTTTCACGACTAACTTCATGCGTGTTGGTCATTCTAATGGTTAAAAATATCGATGATGTTGCTCTTTCATTATTCTTGCAGGCATTTCCTGTAATTATAGGTGGTGTGATTGCTAATTTTAATATTTTATACAAGAAGTATATTTTTTTTACCAGACCTACAGTTAAAGATATTAGTAAAAGTTTTATAGAGGGTTGGGAGATATTCGTAGCCACTCTTGCATCGACTATTCTTACTAACAGTGCAGTGTTCATACTTGGGGTTTATACCACTCCAGCAGTAGTTGGATTTTACGCTGCAGTAGAACGTATAGTTAAAGCTGTAGTGTCTCTATTTGGTCCACTAACGCAGTCATTATATCCTTATAATTGTAAAAAATTCAGTGTATCTTTCTCTGATGGTTTGTCCTCAGTAAAAAAGACTGGGAAGCCTCTGGTTATATTAGCTATATTTGTCTCTGTTTTCTTATTACTCGGTTGGGAAATGGTTGCTAATTGGTTGAAATTACCTCATGGAAGTTACTATATTGCTTGTATATTGGTTGTATGGCTATTCTTCAGTGTTATTAATAATATTCTAGGCATTCAGATATTGAGTGCGTCAGGATATGCAAAATTATATAGTAGAGCATTTCTATTATCCGCGTTGTTGACTTTGTTTTTGTTATTTGTGTTAGTGCAAAATATGACAAGTTTTGGTGCTGCCATTTCGATGACAATAGGGGAGATCATATTATTCTTTATGCTTCTTATAAAAGTGAACAAATTACGAATTCTATTATTAATGATAAAAGATTAAAGTTATGAAAAAAATACTTGTAGTTTTTGGTACTCGGCCTGAAGCCATAAAAATGGCGCCAATAGTTGATCAGCTAAAGAATGACACCAGATTCGAATATAAAGTCTGCGTAACGGGTCAACATCGGGAAATGTTAGATCAGGTATTGAATTTATTTAAAATTTCTCCAGATTTTGATCTCAATGTAATGCGACCAGATCAGAATCTTATCACGTTGACTAATTCAATTTTGACCGGCCTCAATGAGATATTTAAAGTTTATAGGCCTGATATTGTGTTAGTTCATGGTGATACGACCACTACACTGGCTACGTCGCTTGCTGCCTATTATAATCAAATCCTCGTCGGGCATGTTGAAGCTGGCTTAAGAACAGGTAATATCTATTCACCTTGGCCTGAAGAAGGTAATAGAAAGTTAACTGGATGTATAGCTAATATACATTTTTCGCCAACAGAAATATCGGCCCAAAATTTAACCAAAGAAAATATTAACAGTGACTGCGTTCACATCGTTGGTAATACCGTTATTGATGCACTGCTAATGGCGAAAAGTATAATAGATAATAATGGTGATTTAGTAAGTGAATTGGAAGGGAAATTACCTTTTACCGTATCTGGGAAAAAAATTGTGTTGATTACGGGCCACCGCCGGGAAAATTTCGGTTTGGGTTTTGAAAATATATGTCAAGCAATAAAGAATATCGCCTCTGAATTTAAAGATGTTTTGTTTGTTTATCCAGTACATTTGAATCCACAGGTTCAGAAACCGGTTAAGAAAATGCTAAGCGGGTTGGAAAATGTATTGTTGATAGAACCATTAGAGTATCTACCTTTTGTATATTTAATGGATAAATCATATTTAATTTTGACAGACTCTGGAGGTATTCAAGAGGAAGCACCTTCATTAGGAAAGCCTGTTTTAGTAACTCGCGAGACAACAGAAAGACCTGAGGCAGTAAGTGCAGGTACAGTGAAGCTTGTCGGTACGGATTCGGTGAGCATTTACAGCGAAATGAAAATGTTACTAACTAATGACGAGGCATATCAAAAAATGTCAGAAGCTTCAAACCCTTATGGGGATGGAAATACCTCATCTAAAATATTAAATATACTAGCCTCCTATCGCTAGTGTAATTACATTATTACTTATACTAATTGTGATTTGACTAATTATTAGATTTGAATTAGCTAGACATTAACATGTTCAGTAATGATGTTCTTTACAACCACTCCTTGTGAGAAAATTCAATAACAAATGGTGATGTGATGATAGTTTTTATTGTTGATTATCCAACTGAAGAAAACCTACGTGATGGGATGATGCAGCGCGTTGCTGCAATAGATACTTTGGTTGAAGGAAGTCAGCGTGTGTACTTGGATATTTCTTTTAAACGAAATCTTAGAAGAAAAACCGTACTCGTCGATAATTGTATCATTGAGCATGTTAATTTCTTTTTGCATGCAGCGTGCATTAGAAAATATTTAAATGAAGCGAAATTAATATATGTTCATTCTATTTATAATTTGTTAAAAGTTCATTTTTGGTACGATGCATGTAAAACAGTTTTGGATATCCATGGAGTTGTGCCTGAAGAATTGGCTCTAATGGGTAAGTATAGACATGAAAAAATATATAATATTGTTGAGCGCAAAGGAATAGAAAAATGTTATAAATTAATACATGTCACACATTCAATGCTGCACCATTACGAAATTAAGTATGATATTAAACTAACAAGTAGGTCAATAATCCTACCAATATTTGAATCGAACAATGTTAATGTCATTAATGAAAAATGGGGTTCAGAGTTTATTAAAGTTGCATATGTTGGTGGAATGCAAACATGGCAAAATATTGATTTGATGATTGTGCTAATTAATGAAATTAACCAGCAACAACATTTAGCAATTAAATTCTCATTTCATTTGTTTTTCCCAACAAATCAAGTCGAAATATTTAAGAATAGATATAGCCACATAATCCACTATGATAATGTATCCGTTGGGACGCTACCAAAAGAAGAAATAATAAATTTCCTCGCAGGCTGTCACATGGGATTTGTTCTACGTGATTCAATTGTAGTAAATAAAGTCGCTTGCCCAACCAAGTTAATTGAGTATTTAGAATGTGGACTTGTGCCTATTATCAAGTCTCCAGAAATTGGCGATTTTAATTTATTTGGATATGATTATGTTGGAGCTGCTGATTTATGTAAAGATCAAAATTTGAATATGCTACGAGCAAAAAGCAATAATAATTATGAGGTTTTAAGTAAATTTCATAATATGGCAAATGAATCTAAAATAGAAGTCCAAAAACTTTTTCATAGATAATAATCTCGGTTCATCATCTATAAAAATTTTTATCGATGAATGAATTGTTGCATTCATGAAACATGAAAATGCTGCACGAACATATATTGTGCCGTTATTGGATTGTAATTAAAAATAATGAGTTTTGTATATGCATGAAAATAAAATAAAAATTGTAGGAATTATAGTTTTGTATAACCCCGATGTACAAGCACTACGACATATACTTGAAAGTGCGTCTACACAGCTCAGTAAAATAATTTTAATTGATAATACGGAAAGCGTTGAAAAAGAATATTATTCTGATGTTATTGAAGAGTATAGTGGTGCTATTGAATTTATAAGCGCTGGGGGAAATATAGGAATTGCTGCAGCACAAAATATCGGTATACAGCGTGCAAAACTTATATCGGCTACACATATATTACTACTCGACCAGGATAGTCGATTGCCAGTACATATGGTAGATAAATTATTTGATACAGAGAATAAATTAAAAATAAATGGGATTAATGTGGCTGCTGTGGGACCAGCATTCTGTGATGTAAAAACACAGAAAGTAAGTGGTGCAATTATTATTAGACCATTTTATAAGAAAATTGTTCCTGTGAATTATCATCATGCTGAAAGGACTGATTACCTGATTGCTTCAGGTTCATTAATAAGCATGGGTGTTTTAGAAAAAGTAGGGTTAATGGACGAGTCACTTTTCATCGACTTAGTGGATATTGAATGGAGTGAGCGGTGTAATAGAAAAGGATACTCTTCTTATGTTGCTCCAGATCTCGTGATGGAACATAATATAGGTAGCGAATGCACCAATGTGATGGGAAAGAACGTTATCATTCATAATGATTTTCGTCATTACTTTGTCGTCAGGAATTCTATTTATCTCTTATTTAAGAATAGGTTAAGTTTCCCTCATAAGATTTTTATTTTTTTACGTTTACCATTATTCATTATTATTCATTCTTTTGTGGCAAAAAATAAAGCAAGAAAAATTCAGGTTTTCCTTGTTGCTATTAGAGATGGTTTGATTGGAAAAATGGGTCGTGGCTATTTCAATTAATAATACAAGTGTATCCATAAACGATTTATAATTATTCATAGAGTTATGTATATAACCATTGCAGCTCGTATATAAGATCGTAAGGTTAATATGTTCATTTATGTAGCAATATTTGTTCTAATTGTATTGTTGACTTTCCAAAAAGAGCAAGGTTTATATTACAAATCTATTTTATTCTTGCTGTTTATTATCTGTGCATTTAGGGGCGGGGATGTTGATAGGGACTATCAAAATTATTTATCTCTTATACATTACTCAGCAGAAGATATATTTTATCCAATAGAACCAACTTTTAAAATAATTAGTTGGTTTGCTATGAATTTATTCCGATATGAAAATGTGCTGTTTGTTATTTACGCAGCAATTATAGTTTATTTTAAAAATAAATTTATACAAAGAAATTCACCATTTATATTGCTATCCTTACTTGTGTATTATTCAAATACTTATTTTCTACATGATATGACGCAAATAAGAGTTGGAGCTGCAAGCGCAATAGCTTTTTTTTCTTTGAAATATCTTATTAAAAAAAATAAGTCAAAGTTTTTTATTTTTTTATTAATTGCTTGTTCATTCCATTATACTGCAATTTTATTTAGTGTTGCTCTTTTATTTAATTCGCGTAGGATAAATGCTAATTATATTATTATTTATTCCTTAATGCTTATTACAGTTTATGCTGCCTATTTTTTTGGGTTTAATGTATTAACTCTTTTAGGTTATATTAATATACCTTATATTCAAACAAAATATTCGGATTACAGTGCGCAAAATGCCAGCGTTGATTTTGTTCCGATTAATGTTTACTCAGTTCTTCAATTTATTCACCTAGCTATTGTTTTTTACTCATTTTTAGCATTTCGTAAAATACATGTATCTTCAGAAATTATATTGATTACGAAGTTATATACTTTAGCTCCGCTGGCTTTAGTACTTTTTTCATTTATTCCTGTTTTTTCACTACGTATAAGTGAATTGTTTTCTGTTGCGGAAATAGTACTGTTACCTACCTTGGTCGCATTGACTAAGCAAAAAATGATTTCTAAATTATTCGTGATCGCAGTTGCAACCTGCATGTTCTATATTAATATATTTCACGTGGGTATATTAAATAACTATTCATTCTAGATTTATATTAATGAGCTTTGATAATGAAAAAAATTTCGGTATGCATCCCAACATATAATGGTGAAAAGTATATTAAAGAACAATTGGATAGCATCTTAATGCAGTTATCTCATAATGATGAAATTATTATATCTGATGACTGTTCAAATGATAATACGCTAGCCATCATTAATGCGATTTATGATCCGAGAATTAAAATAGTAACTCATGAAAAGATCGAAGTGAGAGGGAACAAAACGGAGGTTAATGTTGGGCTTGTTTCTAATAACTTGCAAAATGCATTGAAATATGCGCAAGGCGATATCATTTATCTTGCTGATCAAGATGATATTTGGAAGGCTGGGCGTATATCAAAAACGTTACCTTATTTTGATAGCGAAGATGATATTGCTAAAGTTGTTGTTTGTGATTGTACGATCATTGATGATGATAAAAATGTTATCAATGGATCATATTTCAGTTGTATTAAAGCGAAAGATTCTTTTTTTAATACCTTCTATAAAAACCCATATTTAGGTTGCTGCATGTGTTTTAATAAAGAATTGTTAAAAAAATCATTCCCTTTTCCAAGGAAAAGTATTGGGCATGATTTATGGATAGGTTTGATTGGCAAGATTTTTGGAAAGGTTATCTTTGTTGAGGAACCCTTAGTTTTATATCGACGACACGATATGGCAGTATCAACTTCTGGTGCTGTAAGTAATACTACTCTTCTATTTAAAATAAAATACCGTGCATATCTTCTTTCGGAAGTACTCAGAAAGGTCTTGTCTGGTATTTGATTTTAGTTTTTTATGGAGATTTTCCATACTAAATTTTGTGGTTATAGATGCTTTTATTGCGTGCTCATATATTCATTAATAACTTATGAATAACCATTTTATGGGGTTGTTTTCTCATGGGGTTATTAAATATTTAAAAGCATACATGGTTTTTTCTTTTCATCTATACCATGCTTATAAAGCTATTACGGTGCATGATATGAAAGTTTTACAAGTTTGTAAGTTTTTTCCGCCTGTATTTGGTGGTATCGAGCAAGTCGCTTATGACATAAGTGACGGGTTTCGTACATTATACTCTCGAGCCATTGATGTTTTATGTGTAGATAATAAAAAAGAAAATTCAGAAGAAGAGCATGCTTATAAAATTTATAGGTGTGGGATCTTGGGTGTAATATTTTCCACGCCTATTTCATTTTCATTCATTCAAAAGTGGCGTGAAATACGTAATGATTATGATGTGATTCATTTACATTTGCCCAATCCATTAGCTGTTGTTGCTTTATTTCTTTTTCCCACTAAAAGTAAAATTGTTATACATTGGCATAGTGATATTGTTAAACAGAAAAAACTTTTATTTCTATTTAAGCCCCTTCAGACATGGATTTTAAAGCAAGCAACAAGTGTAATCGTTACTTCTCCTATTTACGGGAAAGCATCAATTGCATTACTACCATATCAGAAAAAATTAGCTTGTATACCAATTGGCATTGATGAAAACAAAATGCCAAGTAATGTATTATTTGAGAATGAATTACATAAGAGATACGCTGGTAAAAAAATTGTCTTTTCTTTAGGAAGACTTGTTTATTATAAAGGATTTGAATTCCTTATTAAAGCTGCTAAAGAATTGCCTGAAGACATAGTTATACTTATCGGCGGTGAAGGAGATCTTCATGATCAATTAGCTACTTTGATTAATGAACTTGGTTTGATTAATAAAGTTTTTTTATTAGGTGGCATACCATATGATCAACTTTCTTCTTATTATAAATTTTGTGATATCTTCTGTTTACCATCTATTCATGAGTCTGAAGCTTTCGGTGTAGTTCAACTTGAGGCCATGAGCTTTAAAAAACCAATAGTCTCGACCAATATAGCTAATAGTGGAGTTCCATGGGTGAATAAAAATGGTTTTTCTGGTGTAGTGGTCGAGCCTCGAGATTCTCTAGCTCTAGCTAAGGGTATTATTTCTGTACTCGAGAATGTTGATGTTCTTTCTGAAAATGCCTATTTAAGATTTCAAGCGGAGTTCACTAAAAATAAAATGGTTGAGTCCCTCAATCATTTATATTCGGAGTTTGAATAATTATGAATTTTCAGATTACACCAGTTGTCCTAGCAGGTGGAGCAGGGAGCCGTTTATGGCCGTTATCCCGTGTTCTGTACCCGAAGCAGTTTCTTTGCCTGACAGGGAAACTGACGATGTTACAAACTACCATTGCCCGATTAAACGGTGTTGAATGTGAAAGCCCGGTGGTGATTTGCAATGAAGAGCACCGTTTTATCGTAGCTGAGCAATTACGGCAACTTAATAAGCTCACGAAAAATATCATTCTGGAACCAGTCGGTAGAAATACTGCACCAGCTATAGCTCTCGCTGCATTGGCTGCTACTCGTGATGAGAAAAATACAGATCCTCTGATGCTTGTACTTGCAGCAGATCATTTTATTCAAAATGAAGAAGTCTTCCGGGATGCCGTAGTTAAAGCGAGTCCTTATGCTAATATGGGAAAACTAGTTACTTTTGGTATCGTGCCTCAATCGCCTGAAACTGGCTATGGTTATATCCGTCGTGGAAAACCGTTAAAACCAGTTAATAATTTCAATTGTTTCGATGTTGCACAGTTCGTGGAGAAACCGGATCTTGACACCGCGCAGGCTTATGTCGCCAGCGGCGAATATTACTGGAACAGCGGCATGTTCCTGTTCCGCGCCGGGCGCTATCTCGAAGAGCTGAAAAAATTCCGCCCGGATATCCTCGACGCCTGCGAAAAAGCGATGGCGAATATCGACCCTGATCTCGATTTTGTGCGCATTGACGAAGCGGCGTTCATGGCCTGCCCGGATGAATCTATCGACTACGCCGTGATGGAAAAAACTGCCGATGCGGTGGTCGTGCCGATGGATGCAGGCTGGAGCGACGTGGGATCGTGGTCATCATTGTGGGATATCAGCGCCAAGAATCAGCAGGGTAATGTGCACCACGGTGACGTGATAAGCCACGATACCGAAAATAGCTATATCTATGCGGAATCTGGACTGGTCACCACGGTTGGCGTGAAAGATTTGATCGTGGTGCAAACCAAAGATGCGGTGTTGGTTGCGAACAGAAATTGTGTTCAGGATGTTAAAAAGATAGTCGAAGAACTTAAAGCAAGTGGCCGCCACGAACACCATAACCACCGCGAAGTGTACCGCCCGTGGGGTAAGTACGACTCTATTGACGAAGGTGAGCGTTACCAGGTGAAACGCATCACCGTGAAACCGGGCGAAGGCTTGTCTCTTCAAATGCACCATCACCGCGCCGAACACTGGATCATCGTGGCGGGTACCGCGAAAGTGACGCTGGGCGAAGAGACAAAACTGCTCGGTGAAAACGAGTCCATCTACATTCCGCTGGGCGTGACCCACTGCCTGGAAAACCCCGGCAAAATCCCGCTCGACCTGATTGAAGTGCGTTCCGGCACTTACCTCGAAGAAGACGACATTGTCCGTTTCGAAGACCGGTATGGGCGCCTTTAACTTTTGTCGGATGACGCTGCGCTTATCCGACCTACAACATTCAGGATGATTATGAACGCACTGACCTGTTTTAAAGCCTATGACATCCGTGGAAAGCTCGGTGATGAGCTGAACGAAGATATCGCAGAACGCATTGGCCGCGCTTATGGCGAGTACCTGAAACCGAAAACTATCGTGCTGGGTGGTGATGTGCGCCTGACCAGCGAAGCGCTTAAGCTTGCGCTGGCAAAAGGGTTGCAGGATGCGGGCGTGGACGTGTTGGATATCGGCCTGTCCGGCACCGAAGAAATCTATTTCGCCACCTGGCATCTGAACGTGGACGGCGGCATTGAAGTGACCGCCAGCCACAATCCGATGGACTACAACGGCATGAAACTGGTGCGCGAAGGCGCTCGCCCAATCAGCGGCGACACCGGCCTGCGCGACGTGCAGCGCCTGGCGGAAGCCAACGACTTCCCGCCGGTTGATGCTGCAAAACGCGGCAGCTACCAGAAGATTTCGGTGGTGGAGGCGTATATCGACCATCTGTTCACCTACATCAACGTGGCTAACATCAAACCGCTGAAGCTGGTGATTAACTCCGGTAACGGCGCGGCTGGCCCGATTGTCGATGCCATCGAAGCCCGCTTTAAATCACTCAATGTGCCGCTGACGTTTATCAAAGTGCACAACCAGCCTGACGGCAACTTCCCGAACGGTATCCCGAACCCGCTGCTGCCAGAGTGCCGCGACGACACCCGCAATGCGGTGATTGAACACGGCGCGGATATGGGGATTGCCTTTGACGGCGATTTCGACCGCTGCTTCCTGTTCGATGAGAAAGGGCAGTTTATCGAGGGTTATTACATCGTCGGCCTGCTGGCGGCGGCCTTCCTCGAAAAACAGCCGGGGGCAAAGATTATTCACGACCCGCGCCTGTCGTGGAACACGGTGGATATCGTCGAGCGGGCAGGTGGCACGCCGGTGATGTCGAAAACCGGGCATGCATTCATCAAAGAACGCATGCGCCAGGAAGATGCGATTTACGGCGGGGAAATGAGCGCCCACCACTATTTCCGTGATTTTGCCTACTGCGACAGCGGGATGATCCCGTGGCTGCTGGTGACGGAACTGCTGTGCCTGAAAGGCAAAACCCTGGGCGAACTGGTGTGTGACCGCATGGCGGCGTGGCCGGCGAGCGGGGAAATCAACAGCAAGCTGGCGGACCCGACAGTCGCCATTGAACGCGTACAGCAGCACTTTGCGCCGCACGCAGAGGAAGTTGATAACACCGACGGTATCAGCATGGCGTTCGCCGACTGGCGCTTTAACCTGCGCAGCTCGAACACCGAGCCGGTGGTGCGCCTGAATGTGGAATCGCATGGTGACGTAAATTTGATGGAACATCAAACAGAGATTATTCTGCGAATTTTACGTCAATAAACTCAAATCAATGTTCTGTGCAATATTGATATATTGTATATCACTTCAGCATTGAGAGTGTCATAAGATGTTCTATCTCTCTAGTGCAAGAAATATAAAGAACAGCATAATGTTTTTGATGTATATGTGTAAGTCCAGTGGATGAGTAATAGATGAAAACGCAGAGTATAAGTAAATATTTGCTTAAGGCATTTGTATTGAAATTCAATTTGGTTATCCTGGCATGAATATGAGATATTTTTCTAATTTATTTCCGCTTGTTATAGTTTTTATTCTGTCGGGAGTCTTAGTGTCCTTAAGTGGAAGATTGGATCTTCTGTTTTGGATTTATTTGGAAAGCTCAATAATATATTTTTTCATCCTGTCATCTAATCTGAAATTCAAAGGTGTTATTTGGTTTACTTATAACGCTTTGTTAGGTGTGCAAGTCGCATCAGTATATTCTAGTGGTTATTATATTCTCCCGCTGACATTATCCAATGCTAGTGAGTATTCAGCATTAGGTATCAATGCTATAGCTAAATTATCATTTATAGTATTTGCGTTTGTTTTTTCTTCTTTGTTTATCCGCATGGTTAAATCAAAACCTAGAAAAAAATCAATTAAAATATTGGGTGCATCAATAACTGCCGTTATAATAATTATGTTGCCGGTGCCATTGCATGCAATTGCCAATACAATCTCTTCCTATTATTCACAAATCACGTACAAACCTGATTACAATTACCCGGAATACGCGAAAAAATACTTAAAAGCAAGTGTCTGGAATGAAGGGCCGATTACCTCCCTCCTTAATAAGGACACTAAAAATGTCATTGTGATATTTACTGAAGGAATGTCATCATCAATTATTGATAAGGTTAATAATCAACAACTGAATATTACACCAAATATAGATGCTCTTTATGATTCTTCTATAGTTTTTGAAAACTATTATAATCACACTGCCGCAACTTTTAGGGGTTTGAGAGGCCAGCTAACTTCTGCATATCAATACAAAGATGGTAATAATTCCCAACAAGACGGGTTTGCACAAATTTCAAACGAAAAAGTAACTTCTATCTACCAAAAGCGACTTGTATCACTTCCTGAAATACTTAATAGGTATGGTTATCGAACATACTTTTTAGCCTCAACGGAAAAACATAGCACTCTAAATACCATGCTTAAAAGCATGTCTTTCACGCAGGTGTATGGGATGGGTGATTTCGATGGATATCAAGATGATCGCATGACTGATAAGCAGACATTTGCAGCATTGAGAAAACTTTTGTTGGACCAGAAACAACAACCTTTTTTCATCGGAGTCTATCCTTCTGGAACTCATCACGGTAGAGATAGTCCTGACCTGAAGTATAATGATGGGAAAAATCCATATTATAATAAATTTTTTAATTATGATGCTCAGCTTGGTAATTTCATTAATTTTTTTGATAAGAGTGGTTTTTATAAAAACACGTTGTTAATAATTACTTCAGATCATTCAACTTTCCCAACGCCTGAGTTTAAAAAATCCTTTGGAATTAATGCGGATTACTTCGTAGATCAAATTCCTTTGATTCTTCATGGTGCAAATATTACTCATCAAAAAATTGATGCACATGCTTATAACAGTTTGTCATTAACACCGACAATATTACAATTGCTAGGTGTTAATAATGAGCCAAACTATTTTTTAGGATGCTCACTATTAGATAAATATTGTAGCAGTCAATTTTCTAATATGTCTGCAGTAGGTGATTCCTATTATCAAACATCTTCAGGGAAATATCCTGAGTATAATGTCAAAGAGCTACCGGAGAATCTTTATATTAAAGAATTCTATAACATTAGTGGTTGATTAATAAATGACATTTTAATATGCCAACAAGCATATAAGTTCTGTGATTTGTAATCAAACTCTACCTTCATGAAAGAACCTGAGTTAACATCAAGACAACATTAGTACGGCGTTGAAGTCGTAGTAACCTTCCAAAAGACAGGAGTTTGTAATGTCCAAACAACAAATCGGCGTCGTTGGTATGGCAGTGATGGGGCGCAACCTGGCGCTGAACATCGAAAGCCGTGGCTATACCGTTTCCGTGTTCAACCGTTCTGGCGATAAAACTGAAGAAGTCATCGCAGAGAACCCGGGCAAGAAGCTGGTTCCTTACTATACGGTGCAAGAGTTCGTCGAATCTCTGGAAACTCCTCGTCGCATTTTATTAATGGTTAAGGCAGGCGAAGCCACGGACAAAACCATTGATTCTTTGAAGCCTTATCTTGATAAGGGTGACATTCTTATCGATGGTGGCAATACCTTCTACCACGATACCATCCGTCGTAACCGTGAACTTTCTGCGGAAGGTTTCAACTTTATCGGTACCGGTGTTTCTGGTGGTGAAGAGGGCGCATTGAAAGGTCCTTCTATCATGCCTGGCGGTCAGAAAGAAGCTTACGAACTGGTTGCCCCAATTCTGAAGCAAATCGCTGCTGTTGCTGAAGATGGCGAACCATGCGTTACCTATATTGGTGCTGATGGTGCTGGTCACTATGTGAAAATGGTTCACAACGGTATCGAATATGGCGACATGCAGCTAATCGCTGAAGCCTATTCACTGCTCAAAAATGGCCTGAACCTGTCGAACGAAGAGTTGGCAACAACCTTCACCGACTGGAACAAAGGTGAGTTAAGCAGCTACCTGATCGATATCACCAAAGACATCTTCACCAAAAAAGATGAAGATGGTCACTATCTGGTTGATGTGATTCTTGATGAAGCAGCAAACAAAGGTACAGGCAAGTGGACTAGTCAAAGCTCGCTGGATCTGGGTGAACCACTGTCTCTGATCACCGAATCTGTATTCGCACGTTATATCTCTTCTTTGAAAGAACAACGTGTAGCGGCTTCTAAAGTGCTGAGTGGCCCGCAGGCTAAACCATTTGCTGGCAATAAAACTGATTTTGCCGAAAAAGTGCGTCGTGCATTGTATCTGGGCAAGATTGTTTCTTACGCACAAGGTTTCTCCCAGCTGCGTGCAGCATCTGAAGAGAATAATTGGGATCTCAACTACGGTGAGATTGCTAAAATTTTCCGCGCAGGTTGCATTATCCGCGCTCAGTTCCTGCAGAAAATCACGGATGCGTATGCAGAGAACCCTGCTATTGCAAACTTGCTGCTGGCACCATACTTCAAGAAAATTGCTGACGAATACCAACAAGCTCTGCGTGATGTGGTTTCTTATGCTGTGCAGAATGGTATCCCAACGCCAACCTTCTCTGCTGCTATCTCTTACTACGACAGCTACCGTTCAGCAGTTTTGCCTGCTAACCTGATCCAGGCGCAGCGCGACTACTTTGGTGCGCATACCTATAAGCGTACTGATAAAGAAGGCGTGTTCCATACTGAGTGGATGGAAAAGTAATTACTGTTCTCTAAGTTAAATATAGCTTAAAGCCAGTGGAGTGTATTCCCCACTGGCTTTACTTTTAATCGTAGTATGAATTTTCATAATTTCGTCTCCTGCTGATTCGCTCATTTTTCATACCGAACTTGTCGAAGGCATTATTTACACCAATACGAGAGAGGACCGACTCCAAAGCGCTGAGCGTTTTAATTCATGAGTTTTAATAAACTATTCTTCATCAAGTCATATAAAGTATTTATTAGAAAAATCGCTTAAATTAAATTTGTTGGAAAATTTTCTGGTTGTTTATTGAACAGTTAAGTTTGAAAACCGTTAGTGGTATTAAATAATGTATTTTAAAATGTTATTTTCGGGTTAATCTGACAAAAATTTTCCTTTACCCTCAGGTAATTTCCCATTTATCCGATTATACTTACCTGGCGGGGCTATCGCATTTTGTGAACTAATTCTCCTAGGGTAAACATGAATCCAGATAACCATAACATGGTGAAAAACCACACGGGCAGCACTCAGGAATCTATTGATTTAATTGATGTTATTGTTCAGTTGTGGAAAGGTAAAGTCACCATCATCGCTTTTGCTGTTCTTGCTATCATTCTTGCTGTTATCTATCTATTCGTCGCTAAAGAGAAATGGACCTCTGAAGCTATCGTTACGCTTCCTGATTCAGGGCAGATAGCGAACTACAATAATGGCATGAATGTTTTGTATGGCCCTGGCGCTCCAACGATTGTTGACATACAAAATCGTTTCTTTGGCCGCTTCAACTCTGCCATTTCAGCTTTATCTGAGCAGTTAGACAATCAGGAAAAACCTGAAAAACTGACTATCGAAGAGTCAGTTAAAGGTCAACCAGTGCCACTGAAAGTAAGTTATGTCTCTACGAGTGCGGCAGAAGCGCAAAAAACACTCACTACTTATATTCAGCAGATCAATAAACGGGTTGTCACTGAACTGGACGATGACTTGAAAACAAGCATCAACTCTAAAGTCGAGGATCTGAATGTAGATTTGGCGACTAAAGAGAAAATCGCTCAAGAGAAGAAAGACAAGCGTCTGGAGATTTTGAATCAGGCATTGATCGTTGCGCAGCAATCCAATATCAAGAATACCCTGGTTCAGCAGGCGGAAACTTTGTCTGAAGATACTTTGTTCGTTCTGGGTAGCGATGCGCTTTCAGCTACCATTAAGAATGAAGCGACGCGTCCATTGCCGTTGGATGAGTCTTATTTCAATGCGCGCCAAACCTTGTTAGCTATTAACGCATTGAAATCTAAACCAGAAACAACGTATGCCTTCCGCTATGTGATGAAACCAAGTTTACCGATTCGCCGTGACAGTCCTAAAAAGGGTCTGACGTTAGTCCTCGGAGCGTTAGTCGGGCTGATTCTTGGCTCAGGTGTCGTTCTTGGTCGTAACGCGTTACGCAATTACAAACCTGTTGTATAGCGTTGTCGCGATATCAAAAGAAAAGGCCGCAATCGCGGCCTTTTTTAATTCCGAAAAACTACCTATGCCTTTCCCTCAAATTCTCAATCACCGCACTTAAATCCAGCTCCTGATCCTGCAACAGCACCAGCAAGTGATAAACCAAATCCGATGCTTCATTCTTCAGCTCAAAGCGGTCGTTCACTGTCGCCGCCAGCGCAGTTTCAACGCCTTCCTCGCCGACTTTCTGTGCAATGCGCTTAGTGCCACTCGCATACAACTTGGCGGTATATGAGCTCTCCGGATCGGCCGTTTTGCGCGAGGCCAGCAGTTCCTCCAGCTGATACAAGAAGTGCCAGTCGTGATGGGTTTCACCGAAGCAGCTTGAGGTGCCGAGGTGGCAGGTTGGGCCGATTGGGTTTGCGAGAATCAGCAGCGTGTCGTTATCGCAATCTGGTGCGATTTTCACGACATTGAGGAAGTTGCCGGAGGTTTCGCCTTTGGTCCACAAACGTTGTTTAGTGCGCGAGAAGAAAGTGACTTTGCCGCTTTCAATCGTTTGTGCCAGAGCTTCAGGATTCATATATCCCAACATCAGCACTTCGCCAGATTTCGCGTGTTGAACAATCACCGGCATCAATCCGTCGGTTTTTTCCCAGTCCAGTTGGTTTTGCTGCTCTTGTGTTAGCACACTCTTATCTCCACGCCTTGCTGAGCCAGGTATAACTTCAGCTCGCCAATATTAATAATTTGTTTATGGAATACGGATGCCGCCAGCGCGCCGTCGACGTCTGCATCGCGGAAGGCTTCGAGGAAGTGTTCCATGGTTCCCGCGCCACCAGAAGCAATTAGCGGAACGTGGCATACTTCTCGTACTTTCTTTAACTGTTCCAGGTCGTAGCCATTACGCACACCGTCCTGGTTCATCATGTTAAGTACGATTTCCCCGGCACCGCGTTTTTGCACTTCCTGCACCCAGTCAACGGTTTCCCACTGCGTTACGCGCGTGCGACTTTCATCGCCGGTATATTGATTGACGTGATATTTCCCGGTTTCGCTGTCAAACCAGGTATCAATACCCACCACAATACATTGCACGCCAAAACGTTCCGCCAGGCGAGTGATGAGTTCAGGGTCGGCCAGAGCTGGGGAGTTGATAGAGATTTTGTCTGCGCCGAAGGAAAGAATCTGCGCCGCATCTTCAATCGACTTAATGCCGCCCGCCACGCAGAACGGAATATCGATGACTTCCGCCACGCGCGACACCCAGCTTTTATCAACCACGCGGCCATCGCTGGATGCGGTGATATCGTAAAACACTAGTTCGTCGGCACCTTCGGCAGCGTAACGTTGCGCCAGTGGCACGATATCGCCGATGATTTCATGGTTGCGGAATTGCACACCTTTGACGACTTGCCCGTCGCGTACGTCCAGGCAAGGAATTATCCGTTTTGCCAGCATGAAATCGCCTCCGTTACGTTGAATTTCCCTTCCAGTAATGCCCGCCCGACAATCACGCCCTGAACGCCCGTTCCACGCAGCGCCGCGATATCATCAAGCCCACCAATGCCCCCGGAAGACTGGAATGCCACTTGCGGGTAACGCGCGCAAACTTCTTCATAAAGTGAAACGTTTGAACCCGCCAGCGTGCCGTCGCGCGAAATATCGGTGCACAGCACGTGTTTGAGGCCGACGGGGAGATACATTTCCACCAGTTCTTCGAGCGATACGCCAGAGTTCTCTTGCCATCCGCTCACCGCGACCTGTTTATTGCCTTGTTCGTCGATGCGTACATCGAGCGCCAGCACTAACGCATCGGCACCAAAACGGGTAAACCAGCCTTTCACAATCTCGGGTGATTTCACCGCCGTTGAGCCAACCACAACGCGGGCCACGCCTGCTTCAAGCAATGCCGCAACGTCTTCTTCTGTACGCACACCACCGCCCACTTGCACGGGAACATTCACCCCGGCTACCAGCGTTTTAATCAGTGGGATCTGGCGTTTTGCCGGGTCTTTCGCGCCGGTTAAATCCACAAGGTGCAGCACTTGCGCACCTTGCGCTTCGTAATCTTGCAGACGTGGGAGCGGGTCATTGCCGTAATCACGCTGCTGGCCGTAATCCCCCTGGTGGAGGCGCACCACTGTGCCATCAATTAAATCGAGAGCCGGAATAATCATGGTGCTTACATCTCCAGGAAGTTTTTCAGTAATTTTGCGCCTGCGGCACCCGAGCGCTCCGGGTGGAACTGCACGCCGAAGAAGTTATCTTTTTGCACGGCGGCGGTGAACGCTTCACCGTAGCTGGCCTGCGCGATAGTGTTCGCGCAAACGGGCATCGCGTAGCTGTGCACAAAGTAAAAATAATCGCCGTCGTCAATGCCACGGAACAGGCGGTCGCCCGCTTTGGGATAGACGCGGTTCCAGCCCATATGTGGCAAAGGCAAACCGTGGTCGGTCATTTTCAACACCGGTTCGTCGATAATGCCGAGCATGTCGATGCCATTGCTTTCATCACTGCGAGAGGCCAAAAGTTGCATCCCGAGGCAAATGCCGAGCACCGGTTGAGTGCACGCTTTAATCAGCTCGATAAGCTCGCGCTCACGAATCTGATCCATCGCCGCCTGCGCGGTTCCCACGCCGGGCAAAAACAGTTTGTCGGCACGCAACACCACATCCGGGTCGCGGCTCACCAACGGCTCATAGCCATGGCGCTGAATCGCCGCTTTTACCGAGTGCAGGTTGGCGCATCCTGTGTCCAGAATCACCACGTTCATTACAACACTCCTTTCGAGGAGGGCAGCGTGTCACCTTCGACGCGAATCGCCTGGCGCAGTGTGCGACCAAAGACTTTAAACAGGCTTTCGACACGGTGGTGGTCGTTTTTGCCTTTGGTTTTCAGGTGCAGCGTCACGCCCATGGTGTAAGAGAGCGAACGGAAGAAGTGTTCGACCATTTCAGTGCTTAAATCGCCGACGCGCTGGAAGTTGTACTCGGCCTTATATTCAAGGTGCGGGCGGCCAGAAATATCCAGCGCGCAGCGGGCCAGGCATTCGTCCATCGGCAATGTAAAGCCAAAGCGCGTAATGCCGCGTTTATCGCCCAGGGCGATTTTCAGCGCTTCGCCCAGTGCCAGGCCGGTGTCTTCTACGGTGTGGTGATCGTCGATATAAAGATCGCCTTTTACGCTGATATCCATACGGAAGCCGCCGTGGGTGGCAATCTGGTCCAGCATGTGGTCGAAGAAACCGACGCCGGTGTTAATTTTGCTGCCGCCTTCGCGGTCAAGCCAGACCTGCACGTCGATTTGCGTTTCTTTCGTGGCGCGTTCCACGTGCGCGTAACGGTCACGTTTGGTCAGTTGCTCGCTGATGGCAGACCAGTTCAGCGTTTCACCGTGGTAACGCAGCCCCTGAATGCCCATGTTCTCGGCCAGTTCAATGTCCGTTGCACGGTCGCCAATCACGTAGCTGTTAGGTTTATCCAGAACACCTTCTTCCAGGTAGCCTTTCACCATCGCCAATTTTGGTTTGCGGCACTCGCAGTTGTCGGCAGGAAGATGCGGGCAAATCAGCACGTCATCAAAGCTCACACCCTGCGAGCTAAACACCTGCATCATCAGGTTGTGCGGGCCGTCGAAATCCGCCTGCGGGAAGCTATCCGTCCCTAAGCCGTCCTGATTGGTGATCATCACCAGCTTGTAGCCTGCTTTTTGCAATTGCAGCAGGGCGGGGATCACCGCAGGCTCAAACGCCAGTTTGTCCATGCGATCCACCTGGAAATCTGAAGGAGGCTCGGAAATTAAAGTGCCGTCACGGTCGATAAAAAGAATTTTCTGGCTCACACGCCCTCCGTGGCCGTCAGGCCGGGTTGTTCACGCAGCGCAGCAATGGTGCGCTCGCATTCAAGACGGGTGCCGACGGTAATCCGCAAGCAGCCGCTTAACGATGGTTGTTTATTTTGGTCACGTAGGATAATGCCCTGATCCCACAGAGATTTAAATACCGCACTGGAAGCGGTGATGCGCGCCAGCACATAGTTGGTTTCAGAATCGAAAACTTGCTCAACGCAGGCCACATCCTGCAATGCCGCGATCAGATATTGGCGATTGACTAAAATTTCGGCCACCCGCTTGCGCATCGCATTGATACCCTGCGGGCTTAGTGCCTGAGCGGCGATATCCGCAACTGGCGTTGAAAGAGGGTAAGGGGCGATGACTTTCATCAGCAAGTTAATCACTTCTTCATTGGCCAGAGTAAAACCACAACGCAGGCCAGCCAGCGCAAAGGCTTTGGAAAGCGTGCGCAGCACCACAAGGTGCGGATACTCATTCAACCAGCCAGCGAGCGTCGCCTGCGGGCAAAACTCGATATAGGCTTCGTCCGCAACCACTAAGGCTTTACCGCGAGCCATTTCCAGCAGCACGCGGAAATCTTGCGGATTGATTAACTGCCCCGTCGGGTTATTCGGGCTGCAAACATAAATGACTTTTACGCCTTCAAGATTCTCGGCAATGGCCGGTAAATCGAGCTGCCAGTCTGCCAGTGTTGGTACGACACGGCATTCCACGTTGAAGGCTTCGCTGCTTACGCTATACATCCCGTAAGTTGGTGGGCAGTAGAGAACCGCATCTTTACCCGGCTCGCAGAATGCACGAATCAACAATTCGATACCTTCGTCTGCGCCACGGCTCACCAGAACTTGTTCCGGTTTAACCCCGGCGTATTCGGCGTAACGTTCGATGACCAGTTTTGGCTGGCATTCCGGGTAACGGTTCAGCGTCTGCTGCGTTAATTCAAATTCAACTGCGATCGGGTATTCGTTGGCGTTCAGCCACACATCACCATTGCCACCCAGGCGGCGAGCCGACTGGTAAGGGGTCAGGGCGCGAACGTTCTCACGGGCTAACTCTTCAATGCTCATTGCATCTCCTTCAGCGCTGCAACGCGCAGGGTAACGGCGTTTTTGTGGGCATCCAGCAGCTCGGCGGCGGCCAGCGTTTCAATGGTTTTAGCAAGGCTTGCGAAACCTTGCGGCGAGAGTTCCTGGACCGTCATGCGTTTCTGGAAATCAGCCAGTCCAAGGCTCGAACAGGTCGATGTATAACCGTACGTTGGCAGCACATGGTTAGTACCCGAAGCGTAGTCGCCAGCTGACTCCGGTGACCAGTCACCGAGGAACACTGAACCGGCACTGGTGATGCTATCGACCAGGTCGCGGGCGTTACGCGTCTGAATAATCAGGTGCTCCGGGCCGTACTGGTTGGAAATCTCAATGCATTGCTCTAAATCACGGGCCACAATCAGGCGGCTGCTTTCCAGCGCTTTGCGAGCGGTTTCAGCACGCGGAAGTGCGGCAAGCTGGCGTTCAACGGCTTCGGCAACGGCTTGCGCCATCTGCGCATCTGGCGTCAGCAAAATCACCTGTGAGTCCGGGCCGTGTTCAGCTTGAGAAAGCAGGTCGGATGCCACGAAGTCAGGCGTCGCGCCGCTGTCGGCGATGACTAAGACTTCAGACGGGCCAGCAGGCATGTCAATTGCCGCGCCATCAAGACGCTGGCTGACCTGGCGTTTCGCTTCGGTTACAAAAGCGTTGCCTGGCCCAAAAATTTTATCCACTTTCGGGATGCTTTCAGTACCCAGCGCCAGCGCAGCGATTGCCTGCGCACCGCCAACCTGAAACACTTCCTGCACGCCACAAAGTTGCGCGGCATACAAAATTTCATCGGCAATTGGCGGCGGTGAACACAACACCACTTTTTTACAACCCGCAATCCGTGCGGGAGTGGCAAGCATCAATACGGTTGAAAATAGCGGTGCTGAACCGCCAGGAATATATAAGCCAACCGATGCCACCGGGCGAGTCACCTGCTGGCACCGCACGCCTGGCATGGTTTCGATATCCACCGGCGGGAGCTGTTGCGCGACGTGGAATTTCTCGATATTCGCCACGGCCACGGCCATCGCGTCTTTAATCTCTGAACCCAGACGCGCTACCGCTGCGGAAATTTCCTGCTCGCTGACTCTGAGTTGCTGCACTTCAGTTTTATCAAACTTTGCGCTGTACTCACGCAGAGCCGCATCACCGTTGGTTTTCACATTATTCATGATGTCCGCGACCGTGCGGGTAATGCTCTCGGATGCCGAAATTGCCGGGCGCGTCAGCAGTGCATTTTGTGCCGCCGCATCGCATTCATTCCAGTCAATCAACGTATTGAAGTTTGCCATGGTGTTACTCCATCATTTTCTCAATTGGTAACACCAGAATCGAACTGGCACCCAGCGCTTTCAGTTTTTCCATGGTTTCCCAGAACAGCGTTTCACTGCTCACCATATGCATCGCTACACGCTGTTGATCGCCTGCGAGCGGCAGAATAGTTGGGCGTTCAGCGCCTGGCAGCAGAGAGATAATCTCGTCCAGACGCTCGCTTGGCGCATGCAACATGATGTATTTCGATTCACGCGCCTGAATCACGCCCTGAATACGAGTCATCAGTTTGTCGATAAGCTGTTGTTTAGCTTCTGGCATTTCGCCATCGCGCTGAATCAGGCACGCTTTGGAACGGTAAATCACTTCAACTTCACGCAGGCCGTTGGCTTCAAGTGTTGCACCGGTAGAAACCAGGTCACAAATTGCATCAGCCAGACCCGCACGCGGGGCAACTTCAACGGAACCGTTCAACAAGCAAGATTTGAACTGCACACCTTTGCCATCAAGGTAGCGCTTTAACAGGTGAGGGTAAGAGGTGGCGATACGTTTGTTGTTGAGGCATGCCGGGCCATCCCACGGCTCATCAACAGAAATCGCCAGCGAGAAACGGCAACCGCCGAAATCTAAACGACGCAGCGTGTAATAACGAGGATCTTCACCCTGAGCGCGGCGAGTCAGCAACTCTTCTTCCAGCACGTTCTCGCCAATAATGCCCAAATCCACCACGCCGTCCATAATCAGCCCAGGGATATCGTCATCACGGACACGCAAAATGTCGATTGGCATATTTTCTGCCAGCGCAATCAGGCGCTGAGTGTGCAGGTTGATTTTTATCCCGCAGCGAGCCAGTAATTCGCGTGAATCATCACTTAAACGGCCTGATTTCTGAATAGCTATGCGTAAACGGTTGTTGTCTAACATGTGCAATCTCTCCTGATAAATTCTTGTCTGACGTCCAAAAAAAGCCCCCGGAAGAAATCTTCCGGGGGCTTATTGACTCGTTCATGCACCAGTGGAAGATTTTTTCATCTTCCAGCACACATCGCCTGAAAGACTAGTCAGGATGATGGTGATGATGGTGGGTAGTATTTTGAACGCGTGTCATAAAATTCTCGTATGAATGTTTATTCATGATGTGCTTTTAACGTAAACCAGATGCAGCGTTGAGCGCAAGGGCTTTTTTCATCCGGGATTAATATTCTGTTTAGCCGCAGTAATTGTCAGTTCCGCTAACGTGGCGTAGCCTAAAAGCAGGGCGAAAAAGAACCGCAGAGAAATATGCTGCATTCCAGGAGACAGGAAATGAAAAAGGTTGCGATTGTCGGGTTAGGCTGGTTGGGAATGCCGCTGGCGATGTCATTGTCAGCGCGGGGCTGGCAAGTGACAGGAAGTAAAACCACCCTTGATGGTGTCGAAGCCGCAAGAATGTGCGGAATTGACAGTTATCAATTGCAACTCACGCCCGAACTGATTTGCGATAGCGACGATCTCGACGTGTTGCTTGATGCGGATGCTTTGGTCATAACGCTGCCTGCTCGCCGCACCGGTGAGGGCGACGATTTTTATCTGCAAGCGGTTCAGGAAATTGTTGATAGCGCGTTAGCACATGATATTCCGCGCATCATTTTTACCAGCTCCACGTCAGTTTACGGTGAGACCGAAAGCACCGTGAAAGAAACCTCGCCACTTGAACCGGTGACCGCCAGTGGCCGTGTGCTTAAAGAACTTGAAACCTGGCTGCATGATTTGCCGGGAACCTCGGTCGATATTCTGCGACTGGCAGGCTTAGTTGGGCCGGAGCGCCATCCTGGGCGCTTCCTGGCAGGAAAAGTGGATGTGCAAAACGGCACGCATGGCGTCAACCTGGTGCATCTCGAAGATGTTATTTCAGCTATTACGCTGTTGTTGCAGGCTCCAAAGGGCGGACACATCTATAATTTATGTGCGCCAGATCACCCATCGCGTGCTGAGTTCTACACTCAAATGGCGCGCCAGATGAACCTTGATGCGCCAGTGTTCAGAACGGAAGGGCAAAATGGCCACGGTAAGCTGGTGGATGGCAGCCGTATTTGCAATGAACTTGGGTTTGAATATCAGTATCCAAACCCGCTGGTAATGCCCATGCAGTAACCGCTGTGGGGCATTGCTCGTGACCGAAGGGGACGAGTATGAAACCACTGCTGGATGTATTGATAATTCTCGATACCCTCGATAAAGAAGGGAGCTTTGCTGCGGCGGCAACAAAGCTCTTCAAAACGCCTTCCGCGCTCAGTTACACCGTTCAAAAACTCGAAAACGATCTCAACATTCAAATCCTCGACCGTTCCGGTCACCGCGCGCGTTTTACGCGAACGGGTCAGCTTCTGCTGGAAAAAGGCCGCGAAGTGCTGCATTCCGTACGTGAACTCGAACAGCAGGCTATCAAGCTACATCAGGGCTGGGAAAACGAACTGGTGATTGGTGTGGATGACTCTTTTCCGTTTTCGCTGCTGACGCCGTTAATTGAAGCGTTCTACAAAAGCTACAGCGTGACGCGCCTGAAATTTATCAATGGCGTGCTCGGCGGTTCCTGGGAAGCGCTCACCGAAGGGCGGGCAGATATTATCGTTGGCGCAATGAGTGACCCGCCGTCACTGAGCGGTTTTGGTTTTACCTTGCTCGGGCAACTCGAAAGCGTGTTTGTCGTCGCACCACATCATCCCCTGGCTGAGATTGAAGAACCTCTAACGCGGCGTGTGGTGAAACGCAGTCGTGCGGTGATCGTCGGCGATACTTCCCGTCTTGAACCGTCACGTTCGATGCATTTACTCGAAGATCAGGATGCGATCACTGTTTTTGATTTCAAAACTAAACTCGAGCTGCAAATCAGCGGCATCGGCTGCGGTTATGTTCCGCGTTACATGGCGCAACGCTTTATTGAAAGTGGCGTATTGGTAGAAAAACGGGTGGTTTCCCATGTGCCGTTTGTTCCGGTATGGATTGGCTGGAACGAGCAAACCGCCGGGCTTGCCAGCGAATGGTGGCGCGAGCAGATAGTCAGCAGTCCGGAGATTGCTGTGGTCTACGGCACCACGGAAAATAATACAAATGGGTGAGTGGCAGGGCGCTGTCGTCACATCTATGGTTAATAGTGGATCGTTATTTCTTCTGAAAGTGTCTTCGCGTTTATTTTTCTTCTCTGCGTTGTTTTGCAGAGTTTTTTTGTGCGCAAGGAGTCTGTATGAAGCAAACCAATCAGCAATGGCAGTCACGGCGTGAGCAGGCGGTTCCTCAGGGAGTCGGCAATGCGTTGCCGGTATACATCGAAAAAGCGAAAAATGCCGAAATTTGGGATGTTGAAGGCAAACGCTATATTGATTTTGCTTCTGGTATTGCGGTGCTCAATACCGGGCATAACCATCCGGCAGTGATTGATGCGGTGCGTCAACAGCTTGAAAAATTTACCCATCCTTGTTTCCAGGTCACGCCTTACGGCAATTATATCGAGCTTGCCGAACGGCTGAATACACTGGTGCCGATAAGCGAACCGTGCCAGACCCTGTTTCTCACCACTGGCGCTGAAGCCGTTGAAAATGCCATTAAAGTGGCGCGAATCGCCACCGGGCGCTCGGCTATTATCGCGTTTCGTGGTGCGTTCCATGGCCGAACGCTTCTGGGAATGGCGTTAACGGGTAAAGTTCAGCCGTATAAAAAAGGTTACGGTCCCTTCCCGGCAGGTATTTATCACGCGCCTTATCCAGCGGCATATCTTGGCGTGAGCGACACTCAGGCGCTGGCCTCGCTGGCGGGTATTTTTGCCGCAGACGTGTCACCCGATGAAGTCGCCGCCATTATTATTGAACCGGTACAAGGGGAAGGGGGCTTCTACGCCGCATCGCCTTCCTTTATGAAACAACTGCGCGCGCTGTGCGATAAACACGGCATCGTGTTGATTGCCGACGAAATCCAGAGCGGTTTTTGCCGTACCGGTAAAACCTTCGCGATTGAACACAGTGAAGTGGAACCCGATTTAGTCACGATGGCGAAAAGCCTGGCGGGCGGTTTCCCACTTTCGGCGCTGGTGGGTAAGAAATCGTTGTTTGATAAAGCCATGCCGGGCGGGCTTGGCGGCACTTATGCGGGTTCACCCGTGGCGATTGCTGCCGCGCTGGCGGTGACTGATATCATTGAGACGGAAAATCTCAATGCCCGCGCGCAAGAAATTGGCGAGCAAATCACCCGTCGTTTACACGAAATGGCCGAGCAATTTGACTGTATTGGCGATGTCCGTGGTTATGGCGCAATGATTGCCATGGAACTGGTGGAAGAGCGTGACAGCCATCGTCCAAATAAAGAGTTAACACAAGAACTTGTCAAAGAAGCCGGTAAAAAAGGACTGGTGCTGCTTTCTTGCGGAGTGCGAGCCAATGTGATTCGTTTTCTCGTTCCGTTAACTGCTGAAAAAGAAATTGTTAATGAAGGTCTCAACATCTTGTCATCATGCCTCGAATTAGTGCAAAATACGCGCCTCACTAAATGAGAACAAAAAAACCGACGTTAAACGCGTCGGTTATTTTTTTGCATTGAGTTCCAGTAGTCAAACAGGCATCCGCCAAAATCCAAGAGGCCGGGCTTCGTACCGGATAGATACTAGCTTTTAAAAAACGACAGTCGTGTCGCCGAGGAAATTCAGATGGGGCAGCTTTTTGCTTTTGCGCAGGTATTCGCCGTTTGGGGGAATGACCATGTCGCTTAACGTCACCGCAGGTGCAAAATCTCGTGTTGAACTCCGTAAGAGCCTAACGCTCATTCCGGTTGTTATGATGGGCCTTGCTTATATGCAGCCTATGACCTTGTTCGATACATTTGGGATTGTATCTGGCCTTACCGACGGACATGTCGCTACGGCTTACGCGTTTGCCCTTGTGGCAATTTTGTTTACCGCGTTAAGTTATGGAAAGCTAGTACGCCGCTTCCCATCAGCGGGTTCCGCCTATACCTACGCTCAAAAAGCTATCCACCCGGTGGTCGGCTTTATGGTGGGCTGGTCGGCGCTGCTTGATTATCTCTTCATGCCGATGATCAACATCCTGCTGGCAAAAATCTATTTTGAAGCCCTGGTGCCGTCGATCCCATCGTGGATATTCGTCGTGCTGCTGGTGGGCTTTATGACCATCTCTAACCTGCGTGGCATCAAAACCGTGGCTAACTTCAATAGCCTCATCGTTGTGCTGCAAATGGTTGTGATGGTGGTAATCACGGGTCTGGTGATTTATGGCGTAGCCAATGGCGAAGGTGCCGGCACGTTAACCAGCACGCGTCCATTCTGGTCTGAACACGCAAACGTGGTGCCGATGATCACCGGTGCGACGATACTGTGCTTCTCGTTCCTCGGCTTTGACGGCATTAGCTCGTTGTCCGAAGAAACGAAAGATGCAGGCCGAGTCATTCCGAAAGCGATTTTCCTGACTGCCCTGATTGGCGGCGTGATCTTCGTGGTGGTGTCTTACTTCCTGCAACTGTACTTCCCGGACATCTCTCGCTTCCATGACCCGGACGCATCACAGCCAGAAATCATGCTCTTCGTGGCAGGCAAAGCCTTCCAGTTCGGCATCCTGATTTTCTCCTGTGTGACGGTTCTGGCTTCTGGTATGGCGGCACATGCGGGCGTTTCTCGCCTGATGTATGTGATGGGTCGTGACGGCGTGTTCCCGGAGCGTTTCTTCGGTTACATTCATCCGAAATGGCGTACCCCGGCGTTGAACGTTGTGCTGGTGGGAATCATTGCTCTGTTCGCGGTGAAATTTGACCTGGTTACAGCAACGGCGCTGATTAACTTCGGTGCGCTGGTGGCGTTTACCTTCGTCAACCTGTCAGTCATTTCCCAGTTCTGGATCCGCGAAGGCCGTAACAAGTCCATCAAAGATCACATCAACTATCTGGTGCTGCCAATCTGCGGCGCGCTGACAGTGGGTGCATTGTGGATTAACCTGGAAGAAAGCTCGATGATTCTGGGGCTGATTTGGGCGGCTATCGGCCTGACCTATCTGGCCTTCGTGACACGTCGCTTCCGTAACCCGGTTCCGCAATTCAACGAAGATTTAGCGTAAAAGCGGAAGACAAAAAAGGCCGCGAAAGCGGCCTTTTTGCTTTTTGTTATCCCACCAAAAACTGCGCATACTCAAACAACGCTTTCAGCAACGCCGTCTTTTCTTTATCGCTTTCATGCAGGTTGTACAGCGCTTCCAGTTCTTGAGCGTAAGCCTGCAACGCTTCTTGCGACAACACTTCACGGCGATGTTCTAACCAGCGCTGCTGCTCAGTTTCATCCAGCGTGCCGGGGAAGTTGCGGGCACGATAGTTAAACAGCAATTTCTCGATGCGTTTATCGGCAAAGGTAATATCCAGCGCCGGTAAATTTTGCGGCTCTGTCTCCAACACAATGCGCATCGCCGCGCGATCGGCATCACTGAAGAAGCCATTATACAATTGAGCATCGACATTATCTGACGGCACAAAAGGCTCGGCCTCAGCAAAAATAGCCACCGCTTTTTCACGTACGGCAGGGTGTTCCCGCAGTAATTTCAGGTTATCCAGGCAACGTTTACGGTCGATGCCTAACCGCTCGGCATCTTCCGGACGCAGGGTATTCGCCACCGCCAGCACCGGGCATTTATTCAGATGTACCAGTTTGATTGGCACGGCGGCAGCATCACCCAGCGCGGCTTTCGGCGTATACAATCGCTCACGCAATGCATCGGCATCCAGCTCCAGCAGCGGAGAAATATCTCCAGCCAAATCGACCATGATCACCGCATTACGGTTATCAGGATGCCAGGCCAGCGGCGCAATCCAACTGGTATTGCCGCGCCATGCACCGAACATTCCCGAAACATGCACCAGCGGTTTCATCTGCGGAATATCAATTAGCGTGGTGAGCTTGTGTTTGGAGCGATAAGTATAGAGATACTCGAACAGACGTGGCTGGCGTGTTTTAACCAATTGCGCCATGGCGATAGTGGCGTAAACATCGGACATCGCGTCGTGCGCGTTGGCATGTTCAATTCCGTTGGCTTTGGTTAAATGCTCCAGACGAAAACTCGGCAGCCCATCGTCGTTTTCCGGCCAGACAATCCCTTCAGGACGCAACGCATAACAGGCGCGCATCACATCAAGCAGATCCCAGCGGGAGTTATCGTTCTGCCAGCTCCAGCCATACGGGTCGTAAAAATTACGATAGAAAATATTACGCGTCACTTCATCATCGAAGCGCACATTGTTGTAGCCCACCACACAGGTCTTGGGCTGCGTAAAAATACTGTGGATGCGTTTGGCAAAATCGGCTTCGTTGACTCCCTGAGCCAGCGCGTGCTGCGGAGTAATTCCGGTAATCATCACCGCTTCGGGTTGAGGCAGATAGTCATCAGCGGGTTGGCAGTAAAATACTTCCGGCTCGCCAATGACATTAAACTCGGAATCTGTCCGAATCGCTGCAAATTGCGCGGGGCGGTCAAGCGAAGGACTTTTGCCGAAAGTCTCATAATCATGGAAGAGAAAGGTCGGTTGTTGCGTTGTATTATCCACGGTTTACTCCCGCCCTTGAGTGTTGTTTAACATATTGTTATTAAACTGAAATCCTACTAAAACTCGCTCCATGTTTCAAACTTGTTGGTCAGTCACTGCATCAGTGCATGTTAAACCATTAACAGGCCTCCTGCACCACTGCGCAAGATATTCAAGATGAGTACGCAATGCTATCTATTCATATATTTTTGCAATTTAATTGCGAAAATTATCGCAAACTCCAGTAAAAGAAGCGGCTGAATTTATTGTTACCGAGGGTATATCGTTGAAGATCCGTCTGTTTGCTGTTTGTTCTCTGCTGTCATTATCTGCTCACTCCGCTTTTGCCGACGATATCTTTGTTAACCCGCCATCCCCTCCACAAATTCAGGCGGGTTCCTGGGTGCTGATGGATTACACCACCGGGCAAATTCTGGCTGCGGAAAACGAACATGTGCGACGCAACCCGGCAAGTTTGACTAAATTGATGACGGGCTATGTGGTGGACCGCGCCATTGATAGCGGGCGCATCAAGGCTGACGATATCGTGACAGTGGGCAGAGATGCCTGGGCAAAAGGCAATCCGGTTTTCGACGGTTCATCGCTGATGTTTTTGAAACAAGGCGACCGACTCACCGTTCATGACCTGAGTCGCGGGCTGATTATCGACTCCGGGAACGATGCTTGTGTCGCGCTAGCCGATTACGTTGCTGGCGGGCAACCGCAATTTGTGGCGATGATGAATAAATACGTGCAGCAATTACGCCTGCGCGATACCCATTTTGAAACGGTACACGGCCTGGATGCACCGGGCCAGCACAGTTCCGCTTACGATCTCGCCGTGCTATCCCGCGCCATTATTCATGGCGAACCTGATTTTTATCATATGTATAGCGAGCGCAGCCTGACCTGGAATGGCATCACACAACAGAACCGTAATGGGCTGTTATGGGATAAAGGCTTGAACGTCGATGGCCTGAAAACCGGTCACACCGCGAGTGCCGGGTTCAATCTTATTGCGTCGAGTGTTGATGGCGAGCGCCGTTTAATTGCTGTGGTGATGGGGGCTGAAAGCCCGAAAGGGCGTGAAGATCAGGCGCGCAAATTACTGCACTGGGGTCAGGATAATTTCGATACCGTTCAGGTTCTGCATAAAGGTAAGAAAATTGGCACCGAGACAATCTGGTACGGTGATCAAAAGAAAGTCGAAGTCGGAACCAATCAGGATGTCTATCTGGCGCTGCCAAAATCTGAAGTGCCTAATATTAAAGCTAAATATGTCCTCGATAAGCCTGAGCTTGAAGCCCCTATCGCAGCTAACCAGCATGTCGGTGAAATTGAACTGTTTGACCGCGATAAACTTATTGCGCACTGGCCGCTGGTGACGCTGGCTGATGTCAAAAAGGGCAGCGCATGGTCGCGCTTCAGCGATTATCTGAGCCACAAGCTGTAAATTAATTGAAGGATGCAAACGGGGTCGGCAGTTATGCCGGCCCTTTTTTTGGCCTGTACTAAGATCTACAGGCGAAAGATTCGCGAAAAGCGATCATGCTCGCAAAGTAACCACATCACCCTGACAAAGGATTGTTTCCCTGCAATTTAGTGGTGTATAAACATACAGTGTTTTTAAACGAGTCAGGAGGTCATATGGAATTTAACGTACAACAAGTGCATGAGCGGAAAGTAGCTGGTTTTCATATGGTAGGGCCGTGGGAAAAAACGGTTCATCAAGGGTTTGAACAGCTTTCACTGTGGGTGAAAACACACAAAATTGTCGGCGAAGAGTGGCTGGCGGTTTATTACGATAACCCAGATGTCGTGCCTGCGGAAAAGCTGCGCTGCGATACCGTAGTATCGGTGGCTGAAAACTTCACCGTACCTGAAAACAGTGAAGGCGTTATCACCACCAAAATAGAAGCCGGGCAGTATGCGGTGGCGCGCGCCCGAGTCGATGACGGTGATTTTGCCAAGCCGTGGAACTTGTTCTTCGACAGCCTGCTGGCTGACAACCGCTATCAAATGGCATCGAAACCCTGCTTTGAACACTATCTTAACGATGGTTCGGAGAGCGGAGTCTGGGAAATAGATATGTATATACCCGTCATCCTTTAAGTTGCAGGGGTGTTGGCTGCACTCACTTACCCGAATCACTTACTTGAGTAAGCTCATCGGGATAAGTTCCCTGGCCGCCTACCTGCAACTCAAATGCTAACGGGTAAATTCCCGTGGCAGATCAAGTCTGATGCTAAAGGGGGCGCAAGCCCCCTAACTTTGTGATGCCCCCTCAATAAAAACAGGTACAATCCCGTTTTTATTTTTCAGGAGACCCGGGTGTGCGCCCCGACAAATCATTAAGCCCGTTTGAGCTCCGCGTTTATCGCCACTACCGAGTCGTGCACGGTATCCGTATCGCGCTGGCATTTGTGCTCACCTTTCTTATTGTCCATCTTCTGAAAGTGCCAGAAGGGACATGGCCATTAATCACCCTCGTGGTGGTGATGGGGCCCATTTCCTTTTGGGGAAACGTTGTCCCGCGTGCGTTTGAGCGTATTGGTGGCACCATTTGTGGTGCAACGATGGGCCTGGTTGCGCTCAGGCTAGAGCTTTTTTCGCTGCCTTTGATGTTGGTATGGTGTGCGCTGGCGATGTTTATCTGCGGCTATCTGGCCCTGGGTAAAAGGCCCTATCAGGCTTTGCTGATTGGTATCACACTTGCCGTGGTGGTGGGAGCGCCCGCAGGCGACATGGAAATCGCGATGTGGCGCAGCGGTGATGTTATCTTCGGTTCATTACTGGCGATGCTCTTCACCAGCATTTACCCGCAGCGCGCGTTTATCCACTGGCGTATTCAAATGGCGAATTTCGTCACGGCCTTTGGTCGGGTCTACAACGCTGGTTTTTCTCCAAACCTGGTGGAACGCCCGCACCTGGAAAAGCATCTGCGCCAGGTATTAAGTGATGTGGTCAGAATGCGTGCTTTGATTGGCCCGAGCAGCAAAGAAACCCACATTCAAAAAACCATCTTAGAAGCGATTCAAACCGTCAGCCGTAACATGGTGTGCACGCTCGAGCTGCAAATTAACGCTTACTGGGCGTCCCGTGAAAGCCACTTCCTGATGATTAACGCACGCACACTGCGTGACACACAGCAGATGACGCAACGTACACTCGCGGCAATTGCCCTGGCATTGCATGACGGAAACCCATCGCCGATTTCTGCCAATAACGAAAAACTAACCGAAATCGTTAGTGAGTTGCGCCAACTGATGCAAGAGGGGCCGAACGGGAAACTTCAGGAAACCCCAATTCATGGCTACGTTTGGTTGAGCCTTGAGCTTGCCCGTCAACTGGAATTGCTCTCACAGTTGATCTGCCGCGCGTTACGCAAATAATTGCTTAGTCTGATATGAATTGCTGGTTTCGATTCAGCACTATTTGAGGTTAAGATAGCGAAAGAGACCCATCGCCTGTATGTTCGGGTTGCAGCTAATCACCATGCAGCTTGAAGAATGACATTGTCAGCGGCCGTCGCTACCTTTAAGGTAAGCGTATGACCGTTAACTTAATGAATCGTTGTTTTAACGAATCCAAGTATGAAATTAGCAGGGGTATAAAAATGGAACCAACCAAACCATCTTTCCAGGACGTGCTTGAGTTTGTGCGTCTGTTCCGTCGTAAAAACAAACTGCAACGTGAAATCCAGGACGTGCAGAAAAAGATCCGTGATAACTCAAAACGCGTTCTGCTGCTGGACAACCTGAGCGATTACATCAAGCCAGGTATGAGCATCGAAGCTATTCAGGGCATCATCGCCAGCATGAAAACCGACTACGAAGACCGCGTTGATGACTACATCATCAAAAACGCTGAGCTGTCTAAAGAGCGTCGTGAAATTTCCAAAAAATTGAAAGTGATGGGCGAAATCAAGGCCGATTAAATTTACCCGTCGTACTTCGGGTTGCCTCTGCGTTGGCTGCGTTCACTTACCGCCTTGATGCAATTCGAATTATTTAGGGTAAATAGTGTTAATTTTAGAAACCGCCATTCATGGCGGTTTTTTTCGCCTGAGTTCAACGCACGCCGCCTGCTACCATCTTCACCAGATGTTGCCGCGGGTAATACACATCAATAGCCAACTGATTAATCTGCCAGCGTAATTTCTCAGCATCATGTTTGCGAACATCCAGCATCAGCCCCACAGCGCTTCCGCTGTGCGCCACGTTCACGCCGAATAAATCAAACTCTTCGACCAGCGCCAACAGCTGCGAAAACATCGGCTTTGCCAGCAACGCCTGGCTGGCGATCGCGCTTTGCGTGGCAGCTTCTCCCAGTAAGCGAGGATCTTGCATCCCGCAACTTTGTTGCAAGCGAAGCCACGCATCATCGAGCGCTGCGGCATTGCTGATTAATGTAGATTCGCGCTGATGACGCCGATATTCCTCAGTCAGAATCGTCGTATCACTTTCAAGTAACAGGATATCCATTGCTGGCGCGGGCTGGCAGCTAAACTGAGTCTGTGCATTCAGATGGGAAAACAGCGTCGGCAAGACAAAAATCGTGCTGTCGGTCGGTTCAATGTTTACGCATAAAGCGGCAAGGGTAGATTCGCTGAGTGTTTCACCCAAATGCCGGGCGGTTGCTAAGGCTGTTGCGGCAATATCTGCGGTGCTGCTCGCCAGACCTTTACCCACTGGAATGGTGGACTGCAGAGCCGTGCTCAGGTTATTTGCTAATGCTGCGGGATAGCCGAAATATGCCACCACCTGTTCCAGCATCTGGCGCATACGTGGCCGCTCTTCGCCAGACTGCACGCCTTCGCGGACTTCAACGGTGCTAAACCAGTCGATAGGGCATGAAACCAGCTTTTCGCTGCCGCCAATCCAACCCTGAATGAATTCGCCGCAGGACGCCGGGCAGCGCGCTTCAGCCATAACGGTGGCCACTTTCTTTCATCGTGGATCTCATTTTGTTTTCTTCGCCATAAGCCTTAAAAAATCAACAAAAATTGTTATAGCGCAACACTCGCTATCTATTAGCTTTTACACTGTTCGAGCTTTTATATATTCACGTGCATGATAGTTTGAGTGTCATGCACGATACAACTGACTCGTTTATGCCATGTCTTTACCCGTTCTTATTTGGGGTGAACATGGCTGGGAAGGAGGTGTAATTCCTCCGCAGCCCCCGCTGCTGTGATGCCGACGAACCCGCGAAACCACTGATCTCACGATTGGGAAGGGCGGGCGAGAGTGACGCTAAGCCAGAAGACCGACGAATCATTTAATTTAAACAACTCCTTCGGTGGGAAGCCAGTTGTCATCAGTTGCGTGCGGCTTCCGGCTGCACGCACGTGCTGACATCCGCTTTTTGCCGAAAGTAATAAGGCAACTATGGCAGGGGCAGCGAAACACGCATTCGTCATTGCAGGCACCAGCAGCGGCTGTGGCAAAACCACCGTCACGCTTGGGCTGCTCCGCGCCTTAATGGCGCGTCATCTGCGCGTCCAACCTTTCAAAATCGGCCCCGATTATCTCGATAGCGGCTGGCACAGTGCAGTGTCAGGCGTGACCTCGCGCAATCTCGATGCGTTTATGTTGCCTACTTCCACGCTTAATGGTTTGTTTAACCAACAAATGCAGCAGGCTGACGTGGCGGTTATCGAAGGCGTGATGGGGCTTTATGACGGCTACGGCACAGACCCGAACTATTGCAGCAGCGCCGCAATGGCAAAACAGCTCGGCTGCCCGGTTATTTTGCTGGTGGATGGCAAAGCAGTCTCCACCTCTATCGCCGCCACGGTTATGGGGTTCCAGCGGTTTGACCCGTCGTTAAACATCGCGGGCGTCATCCTTAATCGCGTCAATAGCGATAGCCATTATCAGTTGCTGGCCGAGGCGATTACCCGTTACTGCGGTCTGCCCGTGCTGGGGCGAGTGCCGGTCATGGCCGATGTGGCATTGCCATCACGCCATCTTGGCCTGGTTCCGGCACAAGAAAACCTTCCTCAGGACGAACGCTGGCAACAGCTCGCAAAACAGCTCGAAGAAACCGTTAACATCGACCATCTGCTGGCGTTATCGCGCCTTCACTCAATGCCAGAGGGCAAAGCGCCGACCTTACCGGATGCGGCTTTAGCCGATGGATTAACCCTCGCGCTGGCCGAAGACGAAGCCTTTAACTTTTATTACCCGGATAACCTCGACATGCTCGAGCAGGCCGGAGTGAAAATCCAGCGTTTCAGCCCGCTTCATGACAACGCCGTTCCCGATTGCCAGATGATCTGGTTGGGTGGCGGTTATCCCGAAGTGCATGCCGCCACGCTCGCCGCAAATTTCAAAATGCATGAATCCCTCAAACAAGCCCATCAACGCCGCATTCCGCTGTACGCCGAATGCGGCGGGTTGATGTATCTGGGCGAATCGTTGACCGATGGCGAGGGGGAAACTCACGCTATGTGCGGCGTATTGCCTGGCCACAGTCAGATGGGTAAACGCCTGACCCGGTTTGGCTACTGCGAAGCCACCGCGCGACAAGACACCTTGCTGGCAAGCAAAGGCGAAACCCTGCGCGGCCACGAATTTCACTACTCCGATTTCAGCGGCCCATTACCGGCGGCCCTCGACTGCTGCAAATGGCGCGATGGCGTGGCGATTTCGCGCTGGCAGGGTGGTTTCCAACACGAGGCCACTTTCGCCAGCTACCTGCATGTGCATTTCGCGCAACGCCCGGAAATGCTCAATCGCTGGTTGAAACTGGCGAGGCGCTCTCAATGACGATACTGGCATGGGGTATTGCGTGGTTACTGGATTACTGGCTCGGCGACCCACAGAACTGGCCGCATCCGGTGCGCTGGATGGGCAATCTGATTAACGGTTTACAGCGTGTCATCCGCCGATTCTGTAAAAGCGACCGCGCACTGAAAATCGGCGGCGGCGTGTTGTGGTTGTTGGTGGTTGGCATCACCTGGGGCGTGAGTTGGGGGGTATTGCACCTCGCAAATCTCGTGCATCCGTGGCTGGGCTGGCTGGTCGAAGTGTGGATGATTTACACCGTGCTGGCTGCGCGTTGCCTGAGCGATGCCGCGCTTGAGGTCTACCGCGCCCTGAAAAATGGCACGCTTGAGCAGAGTCGCGAAAAACTCTCGTGGATTGTCGGGCGCGATACCTCGCAACTGGAACGCCCGCAAATCACCCGAGCTGTAGTGGAAACCGTGGCGGAAAACAGCGTCGATGGCGTCATCGCGCCATTGTTTTTCCTGATGATTGGCGGCGCACCGTTAGCCATGGCCTACAAAGCGATCAACACCCTGGATTCGATGGTGGGCTACAAAACGCAAAAATACCGCGCCATCGGTTTTGTCAGCGCGAAACTCGACGATGCCGCCAACTTTATTCCCGCCCGCCTGAGCTGGCTGCTTCTCGCCATCGCGGCCTTTTGCTTACGCGCGAATCATCGCCAGGCGTTACGTATCGGCTGGCGTGACCGCTATCAGCACAGCAGCCCGAATTGCGCCTGGCCTGAGGCCACGGTCGCGGGCGCGTTAGGCATCCGGCTCGGCGGTCCCAATACCTATTTTGGCGAACGGGTAGAGAAACCCTGGATTGGCGATGAGCAGCGCGGCATCGCGCTTGAAGACATTCCCCGCACCATTTCGCTCATGATGCTGGCTTCACTGCTCGCTTTGCTGCTGTTTGCCGCACTGCGAACTCTCGCACTGGGCATAGCTTAAGGACTCACGATGAATTACCTGCAACAACCGCAGCTTATTGAACAGCATAGTTTTGAAATCATCAGCGACATTATTGCCGCCGAGCACCCGGACTATCGTTTCAACGACGCTATTCAGGAGGCGATGATCAAGCGCGTTATTCACACCACGGCCGATTTCGAGTGGCTGGATATTCTGTGGTTCTCGCCTGATGTCATTGAACAACTTAGCAAAAGTTTGCAGCGCGGTTGCACGTTGTACACCGACACGACGATGGCGTTGTCCGGAATCAACAAAACTGTATTGGAGCAATTTGGATGCAGTTATCGCTGCTATATCAGCGACCCGCGCGTCGTGGCGCTTGCCAAAGAGCAGGGTGTGACCCGTTCGATGGCGGCGGTGGATGTCGCCTTGCAGGAAGAAGGTGAAAAGATTTTTGTTTTCGGTAACGCCCCCACTGCGCTATTCCGCCTGCTGGAAAAAGGGGCGAAACCTGCTGCCGTGATCGGTGTGCCGGTCGGGTTTGTCGGTGCCGAAGAATCTAAAGAAGCGTTAGTTGAAAGCGGCCTGCCAGCCATTGCGGCGCGCGGACGCAAAGGGGGCAGCAACGTTGCCGCCGCCATTGTTAACGCATTGCTTTACCGCCTGAAGGAGTCGGCGTGAGCGAGCCGCAAGCCGATTGCGTCTGGCATAAAGGCAAGGCGTATCGCAAAGGTTACACCACCGGATCGTGTGCCACCGCGGCGGCAAAAGTCGCGGCGTTGATGGTGCTGCGCCAGCACGTTATCGACCAGGTTTCGATCATTACGCCTTCCGGTGTCACGCTGCATCTCAATGTCGAAATGCCGATGATTGAAGGCCAGCAGGCAACCGCCGCGATTCGCAAAGACGGTGGCGATGACGTGGACGCCACCCACGGGATGCTGATTTTTGCCCGTGTGCAGCTTAATGACAGCGGCGCTATCACGCTGCGCGGCGGCATCGGCGTGGGCAAAGTGACGCGCAAAGGTATCGGTTTGCCTATTGGCGACTCGGCGATTAACCGCACGCCCCGTCAAACCATCGAAGCGGCGGTGCGTGAAGTGATCGGCGCGGAACGGGGCGCGGATATCGAAATCTTTGCCCCGGAAGGTGAAGAGCGGGCAAAGAAAACCTACAACCATCGGCTCGGTATTTTGGGCGGCATTTCGATTATCGGCACCACCGGCATTGTGATGCCGATGTCCGAAGAGAGTTGGAAGCGCTCGCTGGCGCTGGAGCTGGAAATGAAACGCGCCGCCGGGCTGGATAAAGTTATCCTGGTGCCTGGCAACCACGGTGAACGTTTTGTCCGCGAGCAACTCGATTTGGACAGTGAATGCGTGGTGACGATGAGCAACTTCGTCGGCTACATGATTCAGGAAGCGGTGCGTCTCGAATATCGCCACATCGTGTTGATTGGCCACCCCGGCAAACTGGTGAAAGTCGCAGCCGGGATTTTCCACACCCATAGCCATATTGCCGATGGGCGCATGGAAACGCTGGTCGCGCACCTGGCATTAATAGGCGCGCCGTTTTCGTTGCTGGAAGCCGTAAGCCAGTGCGACACCACTGAAGCGGCACTTGAAATCATCGCTGAGCAAGGCTGGATGGGCGTGTTTGAACGTCTGGCAACCCGAATTTGTGAGCGCGTGGAAGAGATGCTGCGCTTTACGCAATCGCCACCAAAATGCGACGCCATTATGTTCTCTTTTGATAACCAGGTGTTGGGCAGCAGCCGTCCGTTGGCAGAAATTGCTCAGGATTTTGCTGGAGAAAAGCGATGCTGACCGTCGTTGGAATTGGCCCAGGCGCTGCGCACATGCTGACGCTTCAGGCGCAAGCCGCAATTAACGACGCGCAGATTCTGGTCGGTGGCGCACGCCAACTGGCATTGTTTGCGCACGGTAACGCACAAACGCGGCTGTTGGATAGCGACCTCGACGGCTTAATCGGCTGGTTGCGCGAGCGCATCACTGAACGAGTGGTGGTATTGGCCTCGGGCGACCCGCTGATTTACGGCATCGGTAAACTTTTGGCGGCGAATTTCTCACCCGCAGAACTGCACATCATCCCCGGCATTAGCTCGATTCAATATCTGTGCGCCAAAGCGGCGGTAGATATGAATGACTTATGGATAACCAGCAGTCACGGGCGCGAGCCTGATTTTAATGCCATCGCGGCACATCAAAAAGTGGCGATGGTGACGGACCAAATCATCAATCCCTATGCCATCGCCCAGGCCTTGCTGACGCGTGGCCTTAATCCTGTTTTCATTATTGGCGAGAACTTATCGTCAGCAGATGAACGAATCCACCGCCTGCGAGCCGCTGATGTGGCGCACTCTTATGCGATGAACGTGGTGCTTATTCTCAATGAAAGATGATCTGTTTTTACGCGGCGCACGCGTGCCGATGACCAAAGAAGTAGTGCGCACTCAGGTGCTGGATCGTTTGCAGCTTCAGAATGCTCGACACTTTATCGACATCGGCGCAGGAACGGGCAGCGTTTCGCTTGAGGCGGCGATACGCTACCCACAACTGCGCGTCACGGCGATTGAACGTAACCCCGACGCGCTGGCCTTAATGGCAGAAAACCGCGAAATTTTTGCCTGCCCGAACGTGGACATTATCAGCGCGTACGCGCCAGTGGATCTGGATGTCATAGCTGACGCGGTGTTCATCGGCGGCAGCGGCGGGCAACTCACCGAACTTATCGACTGGTCGCTGGCGCATTTGCACCCCGGCGGACGGCTGGTGATGACCTTTATCCTGCTCGAAAATTTAACCTGCGCGCTAACTCACCTTGAACAGTGCGCAATTGGCGATTTCGATTGCCTGCAACTGCAAGTTTCCACGCTGGCAAAGCTTGGCAGCGGCCACTATTTCAAACCGAACAATCCCACTTATCTGATTTCGTGCCTGAAGGAACAACGCCATGACTGATTTATTTGATACCCGCAAAGTCTGGTTTGTGGGGGCAGGGCCGGGCGATAAAGAGCTTATCACCCTCAAAGGCTACCGCGTGCTGCAACAGGCACAAGTGGTTATCTACGCCGGATCGCTGATTAATCCTGAGCTGCTCGATTATTGCCAGGCGGGCACCGAATGCCATGACAGCGCCGCGCTCAACCTTGAGCAAATTATCGAACTGATGGAAAACGGCGTGAAAGCCGGGAAGCTGGTGGTGCGTCTGCAAACGGGCGATCTCTCCCTTTATGGCTCGATTCGTGAACAGGGCGAAATGCTCACCAGGCTCGGAATCGGCTACGTTTCAGTGCCGGGCGTCAGTGCCTTTTTGGGCGCTGCCGCGCAACTGGGGGTGGAATATACCGTCCCGGAAGTCTCACAAAGCCTGATTATCACGCGCATCGAAGGCCGCACGCCGATGCCGCCGCTCGAACAACTTGAATCTTTCGCCCGTCACCAGACTTCTATGGCGATTTTCCTCTCCGTGCAGCGCATTAACCGCGTGGCGGAACGGCTGATTGAAGGCGGTTATCCCGCCGATACGCCGGTTGCTGTGGTTTACAAAGCCACGTGGCCGGACTGCCAGGAATTACGCGGCACCCTGACTGACATCGCCGACAAAGTGCGCGAAGCGGGGATCCGCAAAACCGCGCTGATTATGGTCGGCGCGTTTCTTGGCGAGGAGTATCACTACTCAAAACTCTACGACGCAGGATTCAGCCATGAATACCGCAAAGCCTGAGTCGATTGCCCTATTTTGCCTGACGCCCGGCGGCGTGGCGCTGGCTCAGCGCCTGCAAACGGCGCTGCCGCTCACCTGTTTTACCAGTGAAAAACTGCTGCAACCGGGGTTTATCCCGTTTGGGGAAAGCTTTGCGCAAACGGTAGAACAGGCATTTAGCCAATATTCCGCGCTGGTTTTTATCGCCGCGACGGGGATCGTGGTGCGCGTGATTGCGCCATGGGTAAACGACAAATTACACGACCCAGCGGTGGTGGTGATGGACGAGCGCGGCGAGCACGTCATCAGCTTGCTTTCCGGGCATCTCGGTGGGGCGAACGAACTCACTCGTCAGCTAGCGGGCATTTTAGATGCCGACCCGGTGATCACCACCGCAACTGATGTTAACCAACTGGCGGCACTCGATACGCTGGCGGCAAATCTTGATGCCACTATGAAAGATTTCCGTCTCGCGGTGAAAACCGTTAATCAAATGCTGGTGAGCAAGCAGCGCGTTGGCCTTTGGTGGGATGCCAATTTTGCGAAGACTGCCGCGCTTTACGACACTCGCGGTTTTATCCCGGTCAATAGCCTTGATGCGCTGCCAGAGCTGGATGCGCTGGTGTGCGTCACGCTGCGCGCCGAACTGGCAGAGCTTAATATTCCGCTGTTTAAGCTGGTGCCAAAGCGCGTGATGGCGGGGATGGGTTGTCGCCGTGATACCCCGCCGCAAATCGTCAGCGAACTGTTAAATCAGCAACTGGCAGACAACCATTTTGACCCACTGGCCTTGTGCGCTATCGGCAGCGTCACCCTTAAACAGGATGAAACGGCGCTGCTAGCACTGGCGGAAAAGCATCAGGTTCCCTTCAAAATTTTTAGCGTTGACCAACTGAGCGAACACGAACAGCGCTTTCCGGTATCGGAATTCGTGCGCGACACCATTGGCGTTGGTAGCGTCTCACAACCGGCTGCGTGGCTGATGAGCGACGGCAAGCTGGTGGGTAGCACCCTGAAACAGCAGGGTGTCACCATAACTTTAGGAGTTTCAGACAGATGTTAACGGTAATCGGCATTGGCCCAGGAAGTTTTGCCATGATGACGCAGGAGGCGATTGCCGCCCTGCAAGAGGCCGAAATTGTCGTCGGCTATAAAACCTATACCCACCTGGTCAAGCCGTTAACGGGCGATAAGCAGGTCATCAAAACCGGAATGTGCAAAGAGATTGAACGCTGCCAGACCGCCATCGAACTGGCGCAGGCCGGGCACAAAGTGGCGCTCATTAGCAGCGGCGATGCAGGCATTTACGGCATGGCAGGCCTGGTGCTGGAGCTGGTGACTTCGCAACAACTCGACATCGAAGTGCGGCTGGTGGCGGGCATTACTGCCAGTATTGCCGCCGCTTCACTGCTCGGTGCGCCACTGATGCATGATTTCTGTCATATCAGCCTCAGTGATTTGCTGACGCCATGGCCGGTGATTGAAAAACGCATTATCGCTGCGGCCTCGGCCGATTTTGTTATCTGCTTCTACAACCCGCGTAGCCGTGGCCGCGAAGGCCATCTGGCACGCGCATTCGAATTGATGCGCGAATTTACCAGCCCGCAGACGCCGGTCGGTGTGGTGAAAGCCGCCGGGCGCAAGAAAGAGCAGAAATGGCTGACCACCTTTGGCGAGATGGACTTTGAGCCGGTCGATATGACCAGCCTGGTGATTGTCGGCAACAAGACCACTTTTGTGCGCGATGGATTAATGATCACGCCGCGAGGCTATGAGCTGTGAGTGAACTTCTCGCTCCCGTAGGTCGGATAAGCGAAGTGTCATCCGACACGATGTCCTCCGGAGCGATTCTGGTCTTCGGCGGCACCAGCGATGCGCGGTTTATCTGCCAGATCCTCGATGAACACCGCATTTCGTACACGCTTTCGGTGGCAACGGCGGTGGGGGAAGCACTGGCGGGAAAGATCGGCGGGCAGATTCGCGTCGGGCGTATTGATACCGATGGAATCGCAGACTGGCTGGTGAGCAATGCCGTGAACTGGGTGATTGATGCCTCGCATCCCTATGCGGAATTGCTTAGCCAAAATATTAGCCGCGCCTGCGAAGCCGTGGGTGTAACGCTCAGCCGCTACCAGCGCCGCAGCGAACTTCATGACCTGGAGCATCCGCTGCTGCACAAAGTGGCGAACCTGCAAGCCGCCTGCACCGTGGCGCAGAAATTTGGCCCACGCGTATTGCTGACCACCGGCAGCAAAGAGCTTGCAGCGTATCAGCAAGGTCTGCCGGGTAAAACGCTGCTGGCGCGCGTGCTGCCCACAAGTGAAGTGATGGCAGAATGCGAGGCGCTGGGGCTGGGAGTGGACAATATCATCGCGCTACGCGGCCCGTTTAGTGCCGAGTTCAACGCCGCCACCTATGACTTTTGCTCGCCAGATGTGGTGATAACCAAAGAGTCCGGGGCAGAAGGTGGCTATCTCGACAAGGTCAATCCCGCGCTGGCACGAGGCATTCCTTGCGTAGTGGTGACGCGCCCGCAACCGCTGGTGAGTGGCCCTGAATTACTTGAAAGCCGTGAAGATGTGAGCCGCCGCGTAACGCGCTGGCTGCAAGAGAGAAAATAATGAAAAAAGCCCTGTTAGTGATCAGTTTTGGCACCAGTTACCACGACACCTGTGCCAAAAATATTGTTGCCTGTGAAGAGGAACTCAGCCGCGCGTTTGCCGACCGTGACCGCTTCCGCGCTTTCACCTCCGGCATGATTATTCGCAAGTTGAAAAACCGCGATAACCTGGAAATTGACTCTCCGGCGCAGGCGTTACAGCGCCTCGCGGCAATGGGTTATCAGGACGTCGCCGTGCAATCTCTGCATGTGATTAATGGCGACGAGTACGAAAAAATCTCCCGCGAAGTGCAGGCCCACAGTCACTTGTTCCAGCGCCTGGCGTTAGGCACGGCGTTGCTAAGTGATTTCAACGATTACGACCTGTTGCTTAACGCGCTGCAAAGTCAGATGCCTGCGCTTGCAGCGGACGAACGCGTGGTGTTTATGGGCCACGGTGCCAGCCACCATGCGTTTTCTGCTTATGCCTGCCTCGATCATTTAATGGCGGCACGCCAGATTCCCGCGCGAGTGGGTGCAGTGGAAAGCTACCCGGAAATCGACCTTATCGTGCGCGGCTTGCAGCAAGAAAACGTGCGCAAAGTCCACCTGATGCCGCTGATGTTAGTCGCAGGCGATCACGCGATTAATGACATGGCGTCAGACGAAGAAGACTCCTGGAAGACGCAGTTGCAGGAAGCGGGTATTGAAGCGCAGCCGTGGTTGCAAGGTCTGGGAGAAAACCCACAAATTCGCGCGATGTTCGTCAACCATTTGCAGCGTGCGCTGGAAAAAACACCAGAGGTGGCGGCATGAGTGGCCGTTTATATGCCCTCGGTACTGGCCCTGGTGCCAGCGACCTGATCACCGTTCGTGCGGCGCGCATCATTGGCAAACTCGATGTGCTGTATGCCCCGGCAGGGCGCAAAGGCGGCGACAGCCTGGCGCTGTCCATCGTGCGTGAATACCTCAGTGAAACTACCGAAATACGCACCTGTCACTTCCCGATGAGCGCGGATAACGACGAAAAAGCGGTGGTGTGGGATGAAACCGCCGCCGCTCTGGTGCATGAAGTGGAGCAGGGCAAGCAGGTCGGGTTTATCACGCTCGGTGATTCCATGCTGTTCAGCACCTGGGTGTTTTTGCTGGCACGCATAGGTAACCCGGAATGGCTGGAAATCGTCCCCGGTGTGACCTCGTTTGCCGCGATTGCTTCGCGTGCGCAACTGCCGCTGGCGATGGAGCAGCAATCCCTGGCGGTGATGTCGTGCACCGCATCACATCAGGCGTTGAGCGAAGCATTACGCGCTCATGACTGCGTGGTGCTGATGAAAGTGTATGGCCGTTTTGCGCAAATCAAAGCGCTGCTGCAACACCTTGGAATTATCCAGCGTGCGGTGTTAATGGCGGAAGCGACACTGCCGGGCGAGCAATGCTGGCGGAATCTGGAAGAGGTGCCGGACGATCAAAAGCTGCCGTATTTCTCGACCATTTTGGTGAATAAGCAGTGGCGTGGATGAAAATTCTGGTGGATGACGCTAACGCTTATCCACCCTACAACACCGAACCCGTAGGTCGGATAAGCGCAGCGTCATCCGACATGAAGCCCGTAGGTCGGATAAGCACAAGCGTCATCCGACATGAATACGCAAAGGAACATCATGGAATCGTTACTTAAAAAACTGTCGCTAAGCGGCCTTGGCATGGGGATGCTATTGCTCATCGTGCCGCAAGAAGCGTACGCCATGCACATTATGGAAGGTTTCTTGCCGCCCATGTGGGCGCTGGCCTGGTGGATTTTGTTCCTGCCGTGCCTGTACGTCGGGCTGGTGCGTTTGCGCCAGATTGTGGCCCATGACAGCAACCAAAAGGTGTTGCTGGCACTCTGCGGCGCGTTTATTTTCGTGCTCTCGGCGCTGAAAATCCCCTCGGTCACCGGAAGCTGCTCGCACCCAACGGGCGTTGGCCTTGCGGTGATTTTATTTGGCCCAGGCGTAGTGGCGGTTTTGGGCGTGATTGTGCTGCTGTTCCAGGCGCTGTTGCTGGCTCACGGCGGCCTGACCACGCTTGGCGCAAACGGCATGTCGATGGCGGTTATCGGCCCGGTCGTCGGTTATCTGGTGTGGAAAATGGCGTGTAAAGCGGGCTTTCGCCGCGACGTAGCCGTGTTCTTGTGTGCGATGATTGCCGACTTAACCACCTACTTTGTGACCTCCATTCAGCTTGGTGTCGCATTCCCCGACCCGCACTTTGGCATCACCGGTTCCTCGTTGAAATTCATGGGCATCTTCTGCCTGACGCAAATCCCGATTGCCATTGCCGAAGGTTTGCTCACGGTCATGATTTACGACCAGTTGACCAAACGACAACTGCTTCCAGCCCGGAGCCAATAACATGAAAAAGACCCTGATTTTGCTCGCCCTGGTGGTGGGATTAATGATTGTGCCGTTTTTTGTTTCTCATGGCGGCGAATACGGTGGGTCAGACGACCAGGCCGAAGGCCAGATTTTAGTCGTCGCACCGCACTACAAACCCTGGTTTAAGCCGCTTTATGAACCGGCCAGTAGCGAAATAGAAAGCCTGCTGTTTACTCTGCAAGGTTCAATCGGTACGGCGGTGATTTTCTACATTCTGGGTTATTACCGGGGCCGCCGCGAAGACCATGCTGGGGATTGATAAACTCAGCTATCAAAGCCGCTGGTGCCGCGTCTCGCCGCTGCGTAAATTTGCGCTGTATCTGCTGATGATGGTGCTGGCGTTTGCGCTCCCGCCGGTCGGCCAGGCGGTTTTATTGCTGGTGATTGCCGCTTTTACCTGTTGGCTGCTGCGCGTCGGGCCAGTGCGTTATTTACGCTGGCTCGCGGTGCCGCTGGGCTTTTTGCTGTTCGGTGTGATGACGATTATTTTCAGCGCTTCACACCAGGCGCAGGCGCTTTTATGGAGCGTGCCGCTTGGCACCTTGCATATCGGCATTGATGCGCAAGGAATTGGGGTCGCAAACCAGACGTTCTGGCGCAGCCTTGCCGCGCTCGCCGCCACTTACTGGCTGGTGTTGAATCTGCCGTTTCCGCAATTGATCATCCTGCTGCAACGCTTACGGGTTCCGCGCCTGCTCACTGAGCAAATCCTGCTCACCTGGCGTTTTATTTTTATCCTGTTAGACGAAGCGCAGGCCATTCACCGTGCTCAGTCTTTGCGTTTCGGTTATCGTACCTTGCCCGGCGGATACCGATCGCTTGCCATGTTAATCAGCATGCTGTTTTCACGCGTGCTGCTGCGCTACCAGCAAATAATCACGACGCTGGATGTCAAACTTTACCAGGGTGATTTCCACCTGTGAGAACCGCACCGATGCTCGCAACCCATAATTTATCTTTTCACTATCAAGATGAACCCGTTCTGCACGACCTGACTTTCGACTTTGGCGCGTTCGCGGTGACGGGGATTGTGGGCGAAAACGGCTGCGGTAAATCCACCTTGTTTATGAACCTCAATGGCGTTTTGCGCCCGCAGCAGGGGGCGGTGTTGTGGCAGGGCAAACCTTTAAATTACAGTAAAACCGGGCTAATCGAGCATCGTCAGCGCGTCACTACTGTGTTTCAGGACCCGGAACAGCAAATCTTTTATACCGATGTCGACAGCGATATCGCATTTAGCCTGCGCAATCTGGGCGTCGATGAAAGTGAAATTTCCCGTCGCGTAGAGCGTGCCATTCAACTGGTTGACGCGCAGAATTTCCGCCACAAACCGATTCAATATTTAAGCCACGGGCAGAAGAAACGCGTGGCGATTGCCGGGGCGCTGGTGATGGAAGCTGACTACTTACTGCTCGACGAACCGACCGCCGGGCTTGATCCCTCAGGTCGCCAGCAGATGATCGAGATCATCGCCCGAATCGCCGCGCAGGGGAAACATGTGGTCATCTCAAGCCATGACATTGACCTGATTTATGAAGTCTGCGGCGGCGTGTACGTGATGAACGGCGGTAAAATTATCGCCCAGGGTGAGCCTGGCGTGGTGTTTAGCCAGGCTGAAATGTTACGCGAAGCCGGTTTAGTCCAGCCGTGGCTGGTCAAATTACACAGTGAACTCGGCTTCCCGCTGTGCAAGACAGAAACCCAATTATTCAACGCCTTACGCGTTGCAAAGGAAGCATGATGAGCCTCGCAATAATGGTGCAGGGTACCGCCTCGGACGTGGGAAAAAGTATGCTGGTGGCAGGTTTTTGCCGCATTTTCGCCCAGGATGGCCATCGTACGGCACCGTTTAAATCGCAAAATATGGCGCTCAATTCGGGCATCACTCCCGATGGTAAAGAGATGGGCAGGGCGCAGATATTCCAGGCCGAAGCAGCAGGCATCGCCCCTGATGTGCGCATGAATCCGGTATTGCTCAAGCCGACCAGCGATTGCAAAGCGCAGGTGGTATTGATGGGCAAAGTCGCCACCAACATGGACGCCGTGACCTATCACAACTACAAACCGCAGCTCAAATCGCAAATCCGCGAAGTTTATCAAAGCCTGGCGGCAGAGCACGACGTGATGGTGCTCGAAGGTGCGGGCAGCCCGGCGGAAATCAATTTACGCGACCGCGATATCGTCAACATGGGTATGGCAGAACTGGCGCAATGCCCGGTGATTCTGGTGGCAGATATCGATCGCGGCGGCGTGTTTGCGGCGATTTACGGCACCATCGCACTGCTGCTCGAACATGAAAAGTGGCGCGTCAAAGGTGTGATTATCAATAAATTTCGCGGCGATGTGGCGCTGCTTTATTCCGGCATTGAACAGATTGAAGCGCTAACTGGCGTGCCGGTTTTAGGCGTGATGCCGTGGCTGAATGTCGATCTCGAAGATGAAGACAGCTTGGTGCTGGAACGCGGCAAATATGACGCGGTGACGGAGAAAGATCTGGATATCGCGGTGCTACAACTGCCGTATATGTCGAACTTCACTGACTTTAACGCGCTGGCCGCACAGCCGGACGTGCGCCTGCGTTATGTAGCCAGGCCTGATGAACTGCTAAACAGCGATCTGGTGATTGTACCGGGCAGCAAAAACACGCTCGGCGATCTGCGCTGGCTGCGTGAAAACGGCCTCGAACAAGCCCTGCTCTCGCATCACCACAACAACGGCGCGGTGCTGGGGATTTGCGGCGGTTATCAGATGCTCGGGCAACACATTTACGACGCCGTGGAATCCGGGCTTGGCGAGATGGCAGGCATCGGGCTGCTCGATGTCGTCACGCGTTTTGCCAGTGAAAAAACCACCACTCGCGTTGCCGGGCAGGTTCAGGCCGATTTACCGGGCGTGTTTGCTGCCAGCGCAGGTTCGGCACTTCAGGGCTACGAAATCCATATGGGCGAAACACAGCGCGGCGAAAATACCGCACCCTTTGCCACCTTCACGGAGTGCAATACTCAGCCTTATCATAATCTTGATGGCGCAATCAGCGACGATGGACGCGTGCTGGGCACGTATCTGCATGGCGTGTTCGATAGCGGCGAGTTTACCCGCAGCCTGCTCGACAGCCTGCGCCTGCGCAAAGGGCTGAATGCCTGGCAAGGTGATGTCTTCGATTACCAACAGCATAAAGAAACCCAGTTTAATATTCTGGCCGATGCCATGCGGGAACATATTGATATCGAAAAGATTTACCAGATTATGCGCGAGCATCAGGAGCAAGCTGTATGAAACTCGTTACCGGCGGTGCACGCAGCGGAAAAAGCCGCCACGCGGAACAACTGGCGGCAAATTTTGCGCGTGTCCTGTACATCGCCACCTCGAAAATCTTCGACAGCGAAATGGAACAGCGCATCCAGCATCACCGCGACAGCCGCCCGGCGCACTGGCGCACCGTTGAACAATATCGCGATTTAAACAGCGTGATTAACGAGCATAACTCGGCGCAAGAAGCCGTGCTGCTGGAGTGCATTACCACGCTGATTACCAACGTGATGTATGACGCGGCGGGCGCAACACCCGAGGACGACTGGGATTTTGAAACGATGGAGCAGGTGGTGAATCAGCAGATCGACATTTTGCTCGCCGCCTGCGAAGCCAGCCCGGCAGAAGTGATTCTGGTGACGAACGAAGTCGGGATGGGGATTGTGCCGGAAAACCGCCTGGCGCGGCATTTCCGTGATATTGCCGGGCGCGTAAATCAACGTCTGGCGCAATGTGCCGATGAAGTCTGGCTGGTCGTTTCAGGGATTGGAGTGAAAATTAAATGATAGTTCGCCTGTTTTTCGCCACTTTGCAGTTTATGAGCCGCATTCCGGTGCGTGCGCGCTGGGCGGATGGTATCGAAACTCACCAATACGTGCGTGGCATTGTGACGTTCCCGTTTGTCGGCCTGCTGCTTGGTGCAATTGCTGGCGTCGTGTTTACGCTGTTGCAACCTTGGGCAGGTTTACCTTTGGCTGCAATGGGTTACGTGCTGGCGCTCGCATTATTGACTGGTGGTTTCCATCTTGATGGCCTTGCTGATACTTGCGATGGCATTTTCTCGGCACGAACTCGAGACCGCATGCTGGAAATCATGCGCGACAGCCGTCTTGGCACCCATGGCGGGCTGGCGCTGATCTTTGTAGTAGTGACCAAAGTGCTGGTGGTGAGCGAGCTGGCCCTACGCGATGGCAACATGCTGGCGGTGTTAGCGGCGGCTTCGGTTGCCGGGCGCAGTGCCTGTGTGCTGCTGATGTACAACCACAAGTATGCGCGTGAGAAAGGGCTAGGCAATCTGTTTATCGGCAAAGTGACGGGCACACAGGCGCTGCTGACGCTGGTTGGCGGTGCGGTGTTGTGCACGGTTCTGTTGCCGACTTCCGGGCTGCTGGCGCTGGCTATCACAATACTAGCGATGTATGGCCTCGGCCTGATGTTGAAGCGCACGCTCGGCGGGCAAACCGGCGACACGCTGGGTGCGGCGATTGAATTAGGCGAGCTGGTGTTTTTGTTGGCACTGCTGCGTTGATTTGTCGGATGACGCTGCGCTTATCCGACCTACAAAATGGTGGATAAGCGCAGCGTCATCCACCATTTTGTAAGGCTCTAAAGAGAATAAAATGCAAACACTAAACTCCCTTTTGGCAATGATTTCCCCGCTTGATAGCGATGCAATGGCTCGTGCACAACAGCACATTGATGGCCTGTTAAAGCCTTTCGGTAGCCTTGGGCGACTGGAGGCATTAGCAGTGCAACTGGCAGGAATGCCAGGCATGAAAAACGGCCTGAACACAAAACGCAAATCAATCTTCGTGATGTGCGCCGACCACGGCGTTTATGCTGAAGGCGTGGCGATTTCCCCGCAAATTGTGACCGCTATTCAGGCGATGAACATGACTCGCCATAACACAGGCGTATGCGTTTTAGGCGCGACCGTGGGTGCGGATATTCATGTGGTAGATGTCGGTATCGACAGCGATGCTCTGCCTGGTGTGCTGGATATGAAAGTGGCACGCGGCAGCGGCAACATCGCCCAAGGCCCGGCGATGAGTCGTGAGCAAGCCGAAGACTTGCTGCTGGCAACCATGCAATTGACCATGGCTAAGGCCGCAGAAGGCGTCACGCTGTTTGGCGTAGGGGAACTGGGTATGGCAAACACCACGCCTGCGGCGGCGATGGTTAGCGTGTTGACCGATAGCTCGCCTGATGATGTGGTTGGCATGGGCGCGAATTTCCCGAGTGACAAATTGCACCATAAAATCGCTGTGGTACGCCGGGCGATTGAAACGAATCAGCCAGATGCCGCGGACGGTATTGATGTGCTGGCGAAAGTGGGCGGTTTTGATCTCGTCGGCATGACCGGCGTGATGCTGGGTGCAGCAGCAGCAGGGCTTCCGGTGGTGCTTGATGGCTTCTTGTCGTATGCCTCAGCCCTCGCGGCATGCCAGATTGCACCGGGTGTGCGTGAATATCTGATTCCTTCGCATTTATCGGCTGAAAAAGGCGCGGTGATTGCGATGAGCAAGTTAGGGCTGGAGCCGTATTTGCAGATGGGCATGCGTTTAGGTGAAGGCAGCGGTGCGGCACTGGCGATGCATTTAGTGGATGCTGCGTGCGCGATGCATAACGAGATGGGGTCACTGGCAGACAGCAATATTGTGTTGCCGGGGTGAGTTCAAATTGATCGGGCTATTTTATTTGCTATTTTGAACCCGGGCAGTGCTCAAAATCCTCACGTACTACGTGTACGCTCCGGTTTTTCCGCGCTGTCCGAGTCCAAACTAGCTGCAACAATTACGCCCTGAGATCGGCGTTTGTCGATCACAACCTCTCGCCGTTCCTGGCGGCTCGACCCGGACTTCCGGTCAAAACGGAGGCGATTTATGCTGGACTCAAAGGTCAACGGCAAAAGCCGAAGCGGTTTTGACTTTGCCCCCGGTATAAATTGCCCCAGTGTTCACCATAAGTCAGGGTTGAGCTGCCGTCCGCCGTGAAAGAGAGCGATCGTCTGGAACGAATCGCGAACGACCCTGAACGTTGGGGAGAAGCTGGGGTTTACCGCGAAGCGGCGATTTAGAGGCCGGGAGCCGGGATTGCCAAGGGTGCTGCGGTTCAGTACACGGTAGCACCCTTGGCTCGTTCACCTTTCCGGTAATTACAGGGAACACTGAACGCTTAGTGAACGGAATAATTCCGATCCCATAAAGGCCAAATTGGATTAGCTTAGCTCACCTTAACCAGCGTCCGCCCCTGAACCGCATTATTCATAATGTCATCGGCAAATTTCGGTGCCTGCTCCAGACGAATCTCCGTCGTCGCCGTTTCATAGAAACTCTCCGGCAGCAATTCGGCCAGACGCTCCCACGCGGCAACTCGGCGCTCAATCGGCGCACTCACCGAATCCACACCTTGCAGGCGCACGTTACGCAGAATAAATGGCATCACGGTTGTTGGCAGCGAGAAACCACCCGCCAGACCACAGGCCGCGACACAACCGGAATAGTTCATCTGTGCCAGCAGTTTCGCCAGCACATTGCCGCCGACGGTATCGACTGCACCGGCCCACACTTGTTTTTCCAGCGGGCGAGTTTCAGCAAATTCACTGCGCGGCAGAATGCGGCTGGCACCCAACTGGCGCAGATAGTCGTGAGTGGATTCACGACCAGAAACTGCCACCACTTGATAACCCAACGCATGGAGCAGGGCGATGGCGGTGCTGCCCACGCCGCCGCTGGCGCCCGTGACCACCACTTCGCCACTTGCAGGGGTTACGCCTGCTTCTTCCAGTGCCATCACGCACAACATGGCGGTGAAGCCCGCTGTACCGACAATCATCGCTTTGCGTGCGGTTAAGCCCGCAGGCAGTGGCACCAGCCATTCGGATTTCACGCGTGCTTGTTCTGCCAGGCCGCCCCAATGATTTTCGCCCACGCCCCAGCCGGTCAGTACCACTTCCTGGCCCGCGCTAAAAGCAGAGTCGCTGCTCGCTGCCACGCGGCCTGCGAAATCAATGCCCGGCACCATCGGGAAGTTGCGGATGATTTTGCCTTTGCCGGTGATCGCCAGCGCATCTTTATAGTTCAGACTTGACCATTCAACGTTGACCAGCACATTTCCCAACTCTTCAGCCGGAACGGCAATTTGTTTTACTTCTGCCTGAGTCTGGCCTTCAACTTGTTCAAGTACGACTGCTTTCATGGTGAATCCTCATTCTATGAACCGGGTGTTCCGGTTGAGATGTATCTGATGCCCAACACGGTATACCCGTCGCGCCTGAGAATAAAGAACACAGACCCCATTACTTGCGTAAACGCCTGCTTTTTAGCAGGTTATAAGATTTTCCTATTTTAACTTTTCACCCTGCTCCTCGTATGTTTGAAACAAAAGTTTCTAACTGTTGTGACAAACGTTTCACATCAGCCTTTGAGGAGATAAGCATGCGTATTTTACGACTGACGACCGCAGTAGCCCTGGCACTGGTAAGTGCGCATGCGAGCGCGCTGGATAAGCTCAAATTGCAGCTCGACTGGATGCCAAACGGTGGCGATAAAGCGTTCGTTTTTGTGGGTGTTCAGGAAGGGTTTTACGCCGAAGAAGGACTGGATGTGACCATTCTGCCGGGGCGTGGCAGCAGCGACACGCTGACCAAAATCGCTTCGGGTGCGGCGGATATCGGTACTGGCGGGATTGCGTCATTAATGATGGCGCAGGCCGAAGGCGGTATTCCGGTGAAAGCCATTATGAGTATCTACTCGAAACAGCCTGATGCGATTTACTCCTGGCAGGGTAGCGGCGTGACTGACATGAAAAGCCTGAAAGGCAAAACGTTGGGTATCCCGACGTTCTCAGCCTCGAACGCGCTCTTGCCCATCATGCTGCAAAACAACGGCGTTGATCCTGACAGCGTAAAACAGATCAAAGCCGATCCTGGCACGCTGGTGCCGATGCTGGCGCAGGGGCGTGTTGACGGCGTGGTGGTGTGGTCAACCAACCGCCCGAGTATTGAAGCCACGCTGACCCAGGTCGGCAAAAAACCGCTGGAACTGGCGTGGACCGATTACGGCCTCGATGGTTATGGCCTGTCGTTTTTCGCTTCGGATAAGTTAATTAATGAGAAACCCGATGTGGTGGCGCGCTTCCTGCGGGCGGCGAAAAAGTCTATCGAGTTTAGCCTCGCGCACCCGGATAAAGCCGCTGCGGACCAAAAAGCCATGGTGCCAGAAGCAGACGTCGCGATGCTGGAAGCCGATTTCAATGTCACAAAACCGCTGATTAATAATGAAATCAGCCAGAAGGATGGGCTGGGGCAATTCGATCCGGTGCTGTTAAAACACACCTGGGAATGGGTCGCAAAATCAATGAAATATCCGCTTGATAAAGTGACCCCGGAAACGCTGGTTGACCGTCGATACCTCGCTAAGTAAGGGAATGCCATGCAGCCTGTTATAGAGTTGAGTGATGTTAATCAAACGTTTATATCCGCCGATGGCACCCAGGTTACCGCGCTTGATAAAGTGAATCTGACGCTGCGCCGCCATGAATTTGTCTCGTTTATTGGCCCGTCAGGCTGCGGGAAATCGACCATCTTGCGTTTGATTGCCGGGCTGCTCAAACCGAGCAGCGGCACGATTTCGGTGTATGGCAAACCTGTGACCGAACCGCGTGACGAAATGGGTTTTGTGTTCCAGAAACCGACGCTGCTGCCGTGGCTTAACGTGCTCGATAACATCACCTTTCCGATGAAGCACAAATATGGTCGCGTCGATGCCAAAGATATTGCGCGTGGGCATGAACTGCTGGAAATGACCGGCTTGACGCAGTTTGCAGGCAAACGCCCGGCGGAGCTGTCTGGCGGCATGCAACAACGCGTTTCCATTGCTCGTTCGCTGCTGCATGACCCGGATATTTTGCTGATGGATGAACCGTTTTCCGCTCTCGATTCCCTGACGCGCGATGAAATGAGCTTTGAATTAATGCGCATCTGGAACGAACGCCCGAAAACGGTGCTGTTCGTTACCCACTCGATTCAGGAGGCGCTGCTGCTTTCCGACCGAATTGTGGTGATGAGTGCGCGCCCCGGTCGGGTCAGTGAGATTATTGATGTGCCGCTGGAGCGCCCAAGAAATGAAGAGACGCTGAACCATCCGCTGTTCCACGAGTTAACGGCGCAGATCCGCCACAAAGTGTTTAGCCGTCGCAAGGAGCCTGTATGAGAGCGTTTCTGGAAAAGTACATCGCGCTGCTGGCGCTGGTGGTGGCGATTTTGATTTGGGAGGGCGCGTGTAAATTATTCGCCATTCCGGTGTTTATCCTGCCGTCGCCGTCGGCCATTTTTGCTTCAGTAAGCACGCTGGATGCCGGGCGTTGGTTGACGCATATTCTGGCGACGTTAAGCGTGGCATTAAGCGGTTTCCTGCTGGCGATTGTGATTGCGCTGCCGCTTGCCATTGCTATTGTCAGCTCTAAATTGCTCGCCCGCCTGGTGTTACCATGGCTGATTGTGATTCAGTCCACGCCGGTTGTGGCAATTGCGCCCATTATTGTCGTCACGCTCGGTTCCGGCATGTTGCCGCGGGTGGTGATCACCACGCTGATTTCCTTTTTCCCACTGGTGATTTCCACCGCCACCGGTATGACTTCAGTGCCTGCTGAATTGCTCGAACTCTCGAAAACCCTGCGTGCACCGCGTAACCGTGAATACTGGCAAATCCGTATGCCCTATGCTGTGCCATATATTTTCAGTGCGCTGAAAGTGGCGATTACGCTGTCGATCATCGGTGCGGTAGTCGCGGAGTTTGTCGCCGCCGATCAGGGGCTGGGTTATTTGATTTTGTTCAGCACCTCATCATTCAAAATCCCCCTGGCCTTCGCCAGTCTGTTCCTGCTGGTGGTGTGTAGTTTGACCCTTTATGGCCTGGTGAGCTGGTTGCAAAAACGCCTGTTCCCGTGGAGCCTTGATGCAAAATAAGGATGGAAAAATATGTCACTAAAACGTGGGCCTGGGCCGAACCAAGAACAAATTTTACGCCACCTGCGCCGCTCTAATGCCGTGGCGCAGCGAGCGATTGCCCTCGGGCATCATCCGTTTGGCGCGCTGTTAGTCGCGCCGGATAACGAAACTGTGCTGCTCGAGCAGTGCAACATCGACACTGTAAACCATGCGGAATCGACGCTTGCGCGAGTCGCCGCCACCAATTACACCGCCGAATATTTGTGGCAATGCACGCTGTATACCGCCGTCGAGCCATGTTGTATGTGCGCGGGAACCGCGTACTGGGCGAACATCGGGCGGGTGGTTTTCGGCATGTACGAAAGCCAATTGCTGGAGGCGACAGGCAGCCACGAAGAAAACCCGACGATGAGCGTGTCATCGAAATATGTTTTTGAGCATTGCCAGAAACCGGTGGAGTTGATCGGCCCGGTGCCGGAAATCATCGAAGAGACGAGGGCGATGCAGCAGGCGTTTTGGTCGACGCGGTAGGGGGGGCGGGTCGGGTAAGCGTTAGCGTCACCCGACATTAATTCGATATTAAAACGCTTAACCCTGCAATGGCAGCGTGGTTAAACAGGTCTGGCTGTCTTTATGTGTCGCAATCGGCGCGCTGGCCGTTTTGCCCTGATAGTTCACTTCAATTGTGCCTTCGATATCACGAGGTAGCCACACGCCGACAAACCCGTTGGCGTGGCTGGTCATGCTTTTCTGAACCAGGATTTTGCCGCTTTTATCCGTCACTTTTACCTCAAATGGTGTATTCGCCAACTCTCCACGACAGCCCGACAGGCTGTGGTTAAAGCACGGGTGGGTTTGCGTCAGATACGGTGCGAATGACAGATAAAACTTATCGCCCAACGGGTAGCTGAACTGCTGCGTGCCATCGGATAATTTCAACTCGGTGCTGGTGATACCTGCGTTATATGGCAGCGGACGCGCCTGAGTCGATCCGTCGATCGCTTCCACCATTTGCTCGGTGGTTTTTCCCGCTAAACCGTGTGCTGCGAGAAATTCTGCATCAGATTGAGCGGCGATTGCAGAGCCGCTGATGCTTAGTGCCAGCAATGCGAACAGTATATTTCGTTTCATCAATGATTCCTTTCTAAAGAGAGAGTTAAGCTACGGCAAACTCTAAACCTTCCTGTAAGGGGAGGGTCAAAAGGATATGCAAAACTTTACGTTTTATAGGGTTATTTGTAGTCAGTCTTTTTCATCATTGGAACCTTCCTTCCGCTTTTCAGATTTGCCCGTTGAGCATTCAATTCCGCTGTGACAGCTTCCTTCTTTTATAGTGTTTGACCTATATAGGTTTTAACCTATAATAAATAAGGAGTGACTGTGTGGGTGATTAAAACAACTGAAACTTTTGATGAGTGGTTGGTGGCACTAGAGGATGTTGACCGTGCAAATGTGCTGGCATCATTGATTATTTTGCGAGCAAGAGGACCTGGTCTCCCAAGGCCTTATGCAGATACTGTATACGGTTCGCGCCATCGAAATATGAAAGAATTGCGCATTCAGAGTAAAGGTCATCCCATCAGGGCATTTTTTGCTTTCGACCCAAAGCGTGAAGGGATTTTGCTTTGCGCGGGTAATAAAGTAGGTAACGAGAAACGGTTTTATGACGTGATGATTCCGCTTGCTGATGCTGAATTCACGCGGTATTTGAATGAACTAAACAAGAAGGAATGACTAACATGGGCAGAACGCTCGAGCAAATCCTGGCGGCTGAAAAACCTGAAGTTGTCGCTAAAGCCAAGGCAAAAGCAGCGGAAATCTTACTCGACATTCATCTTGCTGAATTACGTGAACGCTTGAGTAAAACCCAGACTGAAATCGCGCATTCACTCGGTGTTAAGCAGCCGACTATTGCGGGTATGGAAAGGCAGGGGCAAGACCTGAAATTATCGACGCTGAAACGCTATGTCGAGGCGACGGGAAGTAAGCTGCGTGTTGAAATTGAGTTACCGGATGGCAGCCATTACGGGTTTAAGGTTTAGCCCCTTCCGAAACTTGATAAGCGCTTTCTGAGGCATAAAGTTCCTCCAGCCAATAGGGTTACGCAGCCTGAATATCGCATCGGGAACACATATCTAATGATTATCTGCGGAGATTATTTATGACGTTACCCCGTAGCCCCACTTTTCTTCCTTTCCAGAACGACTGCCATCCAGCCGATATCATTGCGGCACTTCGCAAAAAAGGCACTTCACTGGCTGCTTTATCCCGTCAGTCAGGATTGAGTTCATCAACGCATTGCAAATGCGCTTTCCCGCCCCTGGGCAAAAGGGGAAATGCTAATCAGCAAAGCGATTGGTGTTCCTGCTGAGGATATCTGGCCGAGTCGTTACTTTGACCCAAATACACGCAAACCGATTACCAGACCAATGCGTATGCGCCCAAAAAAAATCGCGGAAAGTAAAAGTGGCGAGAGGTGTGGTAATCATTCATGGACATGAAGCGGTTTTGAAACCCATTTAACTTCTTTGCTGCTCCGAAACCAGAACCAGATTGTCTGGCTGGGTATAAGAAACAATAAAGCCCGCGCTGGGGATTCCCGTGCGGGCTTTCCTATTGGATTCTGCTGGTTTTTAGGAGCCTTTTTGTGCCAGGAGCGGACCTGTTCAAATAGCCCAGAGCAATAGCATCCAGTAGGTCTGGGCCAACCTGATTTGTTGTCATTGTCATACCGCACGAATTACTCATTCATAACTCTTTAACTGACAAAAAGGATGCTATATGCTTTTATCTAGTACACTAGATAATAAAGCAACAGAGTATCTAAAAAATGAAATCTAAAGCAAATATGGAAATCGGGAAGCAGCTCTCATTTGCCCTCTACGGAGCCGCAAACCGCATGAACAGACTCCATAAACCATTTCTCGATCCGCTGGGCCTGACGTTTCCCCAGTATCTGGTGATGCTTGAACTGTTCTGTGGCACACCGCGGGCAGTGGGTGAATTAGGGAACAAACTCGATATGGATACGGGAACCATTACGCCTCTGCTGAAGCGTCTGGAAGCTGCCGGTAGGGTAAAGCGCACGCGTGACCCTTCTGATGAACGTCGGGTACTTATTACCCTGACTGAAGCCGGAGATGCCCTGCGGGAGCCACTATGGAGTATCACCGACAAAATTAAAACTGCCTGTCGGCTCAGCGAAGAAGGACTGTCTCAGCTACGCGACACACTGAATGATCTGTCTCATCCCGCATCGGAATAAGCGGTATCCCATACCCTCTATAAGCGAGGTAATTATTATGAAGATTGGCATCATTGGTGCAGGAAACATCGGCGCAACCCTGGCCCGAAAACTCTCCGCTAACGGCCATGAGATAAAGCTCGCCAACTCCCGTGGACCGGACAGTATCCGTGACCTGGCTCGTGAAGTCTGCGCAACCGCCGTCACACGGGAAGAGGCGGTAAAAGATATTGACGCGATTATTCTTGCCCTTCCTTTTGAAGGGCATCGCACTCTGAAAGTTCTGCTCAGTCAGGTGCCGGACAGCGTCGTGCTTATCGACACCTCTAACTATTATCCCTTCCGGGATAACACCATTACCGAAGTTGAAAATGGCAAACCGGAGTCGGTATGGGCGAGTGAGCAAACCGGCCGGCCACTAATTAAAGCCTGGAATGCTGCATTAGCCGCCACGCTTTCGGAAAAAGGTCTTCCGCCTGGTACGCCTGGACGCATTGCACTGCCTGTGGCCGGAGATAATACCCTGGCAAAAACCATTGTGCTCAAGCTGGTCAGCGAAACCGGTTTTGATGCACTGGATGCAGGTCCCCTAAATGAGTCATGGCGCCAGCAGCCCGGTACGCCTGCATACTGTACTGAACTGGATATGGATAAAGTCAGAGAAGCACTTTTAGCAGCAGATGCGACTCGCGCCCCAAAAAACCGAGATGAGTTGTTAAAGATATTTATGGCACCCGGTGCAACTTTTACGCATGAAGAAATTATTGCGCGTAACCGTACCGAAACCGCATAACGTAATCAGCCTCAGATTTTATGGGTAAACAATGACAGGCCGCGCGCAATGTATGTCGTTGCTAAGCTGACACATATTTCCATTTTAGAGATGCGGTGATTTAACTATGAAACCGCTCATTGTCTTTGGCTCCGGATCTTTTGCAGCCAAAGGCAAGCCCGCAGGTGCAGATAGCCGGATCGCTATCCCTGTGGCCGGTGATAATAAGGAGCATCGTGAACTGATTATGAAACTGGTCAGTGATACAGGCTTTGATGCCTATGATGCCGGTGTTCTGGCAGAATCGTGGCGTCAACAGCCGGGCTCTCCGGTTTATTGCACAGATCTGCATTATGATGAAATACCCGACGCGCTGGCATCGGCTGAAGCATCCCGTCTGGCCGCAAGAAGGGATCTTGCAGCCGCCGTATTTCAGGAACGGGCCGGTGACAGCAGGACAAATCCGGATGCTGATTTTGGTGTGAAAGTATCTCGTATAATCTTTATGTAAGCGCTTAAAGATAGTTTATGGGTACTAAAGCCTGATGGATATCAGGCCTTAACGCTTAATCTATGGCACTGTAATGGTCACACCGAACCCGTAAAATGACTGCAACATTCTTCTGGCCCGAGCTTTAAACGAGAGGCAGGAAAACTTCAAAGTCGTCACAGTGTGAATCGCTTTAACTAGGTAGCCAACTTCCGCTATTTGCTCATAGCTGCCAGCGAGCAGCGCTTCGGGCGCCAGGGGCGGACGTTGCTAACATCGTAATGTACTAATCTCCGGGACTGTTCAGCGTAATATGGCAACGTACTGTGCTGTCATGATATCAGCTTATAAGTTAATAGTTGGTGTTTTAGTTGTAAGGCAATTGTTTTGTTTTTGTGAGGTGGATGACTTTTTAAATTGCATACGTATGCAAGCATGAGGGGATGGAAAGAACAGATATCCTGCGGGATTAGGCTAGGTGTAGAGCAACAATGAAATTTGCCCGCAGGTTTAAGTTGAAATAGGAAATCACTCAATGCGAACTATGCGTCTTGTACCACCGTCCGACTGCCGGGAAGAGATAGCCCGACGACTGGAGATAGTCGAGCAGAACCAGCACCTTAACGCGATTCTCGGGGTAAACCCGGAGGCCATTTCTCAAGCAGAAAAGTGTCAGCAATTACGCCGCGAAAAGAAAATCCTCGGGCCGCTGCATGGCATCCCCCTCATTGTAAAAGATAATATTGCCTGTGCGTCTTTGCCGCTAACGCTGGGGTGTAAGGCGCTGGAATCGGTCATCGCGGCTAAGGATGCGTTAGTGATCCAGCGTCTGCGGAAAGCAGGGGCGATTATTCTGGCAAGGGCGAATATGTCAGAGTTTGCTTTTGATGTTCGCTCCCGGAGTTCTCTGGGGGGCGATGTCCGTAACCCACTGTGCCCGGCGTTAACCGCAGGCGGATCCAGCGGGGGCAGTGCTGCATCTGTGATTGCCGGAATGGCAGATGGTGCGCTGGGAACCGATACCGGTGGTTCGATTCGCATTCCATGCAGCTACACCGGGTTGGTCGGACTGCGTCCTGCTTTCCGACGACAGCAGCTCGCGGGCGTTGCGCCGCTGTCCGTGAGTAAGGATACCGTTGGCCCTATGGTCCACAGTGTCCGGGATGCAGCGCTGTTACATTGCATTCTCCACGGCGAAGAGGCTGCAGAATTATCGCCAACATCGCTGAAAGGCGTGCGATTAGGCGTGATTCGCGCGCTGGAGGCAGAAAATAGCGATGAGCGAACGGTCTGGAACAAGGCGCTGGAGAGATTACGCCAGGCGGGCGCAGTCATCGTAGAGATCGCTCTGCCCATTCTGGCGGAGGTTGAATCACAGTCTTGCCTGAGCATGTATGAATTCCCGATCGCCATAAACAGCTGGCTGGCGGCACAAACAGCTGTGCCGACAACGCTGCGGGGAATTGTGGATTCCGGTGAATGTCTGCCTGAGTTCATCCCACTGCTTGAAAAAATGCTGGATTATCAAAGCCTGAACAAACCTTTGTGGTTGAGTGGACGCCGCTTTCAGCGACGATTAGCCCATGCACTCGGGCTGGCTGCAGAACAGAATCGTATCGAGGGTTTTCTTTATCCCACGGTTCGCCGACTGCCCGAAAGTCTCAATAAAATGCCCCCTGGCTGTGCGTCTGAACTGGCAGCCATCAGCGGTTTGCCCGCCATAACAATGCCGTGTGGCAGGACGCAAAAGGGGCTGCCGGTAGGAATGGAAATTCTGGGGAAAGAGTCGAATGAATTTTCTTTGCTCTCTCTGGCGTTGGGGTGTGAATGCGTTCTCCTGAGCAATGACATATAGGTTTGTACAAAACAGACATCACGTTAGAAGTAATGTGGTCCGTAGCTGTTATCTGTTCATTGGCACCGTGATTAAAAGGCGATCCTGTGCCATGAATATATGTTGGTCGTTGGTGAGGCGGATGGCGCTATCATGGTATCGTCAGTTGATTTTCAATCGCAACAAATATGGCAAGTAAATGGTCTGCGACTGCTCTAACGCGTAGCTAACCTGCTCAGTCAGAAAGCGTTGCTGCTGGTAGCCCTGTGCCAACAGCGGTCATAAACACGCGGCACAAACAAAAGTATGAGGAGAATTACGCTTATGCTAAATAGTCTTTGTATCAGTCCCGTAATACTTTCGAGAAACATACAGCCTCTTCCCGGCCGATATAGGGGCCGTAATTTTCAATGGATACGTATCCATTGTTCATATAAAAATTTACAGCCTTATGGTTAACATATCGGGTTTCAAGCCAGAGCTCTGTATATCCCATATTTTTTGCGGATGTTTCAAGAAAAGTGAGTAAAGCTTTTCCCACTCCGGGGGAGCTCCGGTCTGAAAACATTCTTTTAAGTTCGGCGATATTTTCTGTTAACGGTCGGATAGCTCCGCAACCTATCGCATCGCCTTTTTTGTTTCTTGCCAGTACCCAGAGCGACCTGTCCCCATCCACTGAGTCTATGGTGAAATTACTTTTGCCACTATCACCAGTAATAGCGGCAAGCTCTGCTGACAATTTTTCTATTAAAGAATGAGAATCTGAAGAAAGTGGATCTGCTTTATCTACTGTTATCATGGCGATAGCCTTTATATAGTTCTTCTTCAGGATAGGAGATGCTGATGATAAATGCATAATTCTTCAAGTAGAGATGCTGAATCGCCGGATTTCAACAGACCCCCTATTACTGATATTTTCTTTAATATGACCCACTGTTCGATCAATTTGATGCTGGCATTGATGCTGGCATGCGTCGGGCCAACCAGGCACCCCAGAATAAACTGGCAAAAAAACGAATGGGTTCCTCAAAGCCTGCTCCGTTGAGTAGGGCAAAGACGGCTTCTTCCGATTGAGGAGGCTCTGCGCCCTGCAGAATTTTGTTCATTTTGGCCTGAATCTCTTCCGGACCCACTCCGTTCATTCGCCAACGATTTGACCACCCAGCCATTAGCAAGGGCTGGGAAGCGTAAGCGCGATAGTTACCCGCAACAATCAAGGGGGAGCCCGGTTTAAGGCGCATTGCCACCCCTGCCAAAACTTCTTGCTTTACCTTATCGTCAGGGAGGTGGTGCAACACGCCAATCATGAGTGCTGCATCGAATAATGGGGCAGCATCCAAATCGGAGACCACGCCCTGAACGGCTTTTACTCGGTCTGCCATTCCTGCTTCGGTCATATTCACGCGGGCAAGGTCCAGCATCGGTTGAGATGGATCGACGGCGACGAATGACCAGTATGGCTCCAGTCTCGCTGAGGCAATGATTTCACCTGCCGTTCCGCCCGCGCCAACTACCAGCACGCGCGCAGACTTTCCTTCGCCCAGGACGGCTGACAGCATGCAGGCGGATAGCTCGTGGCAGGCATCATATCCGGCGAGGGCGATCCGGCTTTGTCGTGCATACTCCCCTGCACGCACAGCGTCGAATTTAGCGGCAGAATCTTGGGTCATGGCGTCTCCTGTCAATCGTTTCGGTTTGGGTCATCTCAGCACTTTGAAGTAGGATAAAAGATTGTTGATGATAAAGTTTGAGAAAAACATGATTGAAAATCTGGAAACTTCACTAAGTCATGATCGCCTGACGGCCTTTCTGCAAGCCTTTCAACTCCGTGCTACGCATTGCGATTGCGCGGAGTCCGCGAATCTTCTCATCATCGACATAAATAACTCAGGCGGTCCGACCCATTTACTTTATCGTGTCAGGGAGTCGTTTGGCCTACCCGCCGGGGCAAGGTTGTGCGCTGCTGCCAGGGTAGATTTTGGCGGCAGTGATAATCCATTGGTCGGTGCATTACCAGACGAGCTGTGTTTTTCCATGACTGAGATGCCGCAATTACTGGGTCTGGTAGAGCTGATCGCGGCTGAGATCGACGTGGCTCGTTGCGGTGGAGGCTCAGTCCGAACCCGCCTGTGTGAGGTAGTCGTTGTGTTGGCAATCCGTCGGGCAATCGCGATTGGCACGGTTGATGCCGGATTGTTAGCGGGACTTGCACACCCAAAACTTCATAAGAGTCTCATCGCCATGCACGATAAACCCGCGGCGAACTGGAATATTCTCGATTTGTCAGCCATCGCGGGAATGTCACGGGCGCAATTTATTGAAATCTTCAAGAAAACCGTCGGACAATCGCCGGGCGCATATTTAACCAGCTGGCGTTTAGCCTTGGGGAGGGCAAAACTGCGATCAGGGCATAGCGTAAAAGCTGCTGCCGCCATGGTTGGATTCGGAAGCGCCGCAGCATTTTCTCGCGCATTTTTGCGTAAATTCGGCCACTCGCCTGGCGAGATTAAATCGCACAGAGCCTGAGTTTAACGCTGCTCTCTTTTAGCCGTTAGGATGCAACCCTAAGAGCGGCTTCGTGCCAGAAGCGGACGTTGGCGTCTTAAGTCCACAATCAAAATGCGCCTCATTAACGATAATAGAAAAGAAATTTTGGTTAGTAAAACTCATCTTTATGCTGATATCTGTATTCTTGCGTTATCCCTGTGTATCCATATGAAGCAGCTTTACAATCAATAACATGCACATTTGACTGAGGATGTAGGTTACCAATAGCTTGGTCCATAGCGTTGTAAATTGCTTTTTGATACGCTGCTTTCTGATCTTTGCTACACGTTTCATCCACGACAGTAACTTCAAGTCTAAACGAATTTTTCCCCCATTCAGCCAGACTCTTGCCATCAATAAACCAGTCATCATCATCCACATGTCTTACTATTACCATGGTTTCGAAGCTGTTTTTCTTCAATATCTCGCATGTGATTTGAGTAGCTAAAAGTACACACTCTTTGGTTAATTTTTGATCCTTGCAACCAGACAATGTGAGCGTTATTCCAGGCATAATGATTCCTTATATGTGTCATTACTTAGCTTGATTATTAAAAGTGTTGCCGCATTTTTTGAACGATACGAGATGACTAAGATGGCATAATCGAAAACATGAGGGCAACTTTCGTCCCCTTCTCGCTCACAGCGGACTTTAAGCCCAGTTAACGTGTCCGTTCCGTGCCACTAGCGGACTTTGCTAGTAGGTCGGTACAATGAGTGGCGGGATATATCACTGTCGCTGTAAATAAAAACATGTTTTAAAAAACAGTATTGACCTCCATTTTCAAATGAGTAAATTAGTACTCAGCAGCACAATGAAAGTGGTTAGTAAGTTAGTGAATAGAAAGAAGTTCTGGGAAAGCCATTTTGCTATACAGGCCACGAAGTTTGTTGTTTGGGATGTAGTTGCATTCAGGCCTTGTAGTGATTGTGCTGGTTCGCAAAATGGTAGTGTTAGCGCGACGATGTAAGGCCTTGTTTTTTTTAGTTGATGCTGACGGTTTCGTTTGTTTATGGTAACCGTATGAGCAACGGGCAACGCATGAAAGAGTATATGTCGCGATGGGTGATGTGCTTGTTTAGGTTGCCACGCTTAGGTTCTGAAAGCGCAGGCAGGTGTATGACGAGATAAATAGAGGGAGGATTTTTAGTATTAATGCCCAATATTATCTGTAGTAAACGGGTACATTTGAAAGCAGTATAAATAGCAGTATCATTTTATTAAGTCCATTAATGTTAAATCTGAAGTCTGAAGTACCTTAAAAGCCCTGGCTGCAATGGTCAGGGCTTTTAAGATTACTCCCTCCTTTGAATTGTAAGTTCTCCCAATAAATCATTAATAAAACTAACCTTGATAATTTCCCCAGATGAGCCCTCGGTGCCTTATCGGTTTGGCTGCGCTTAATCAAGGTACTCACGCTGTGATCTTCTCCCCATTGATATGTTTCCTCAATAGTTCCAGAAATGCTCTCATGCCGTGGCCAATTTTTGTCGGCCACTCCGGTATGAATAAGGCGATGGTCTTTCCAGGCGCTTTTGGATCATTGCTTCGCTTCGAACTCCTCTATGTACCATCAGCTGACAATTGCTTGCGTGAAATTCCTGTCGGCTCACAAATAAATAAACCTTTATATTGCTGTGTGTTTATTTGTGCTGAGTAAAGAGGTGGTTTTTTTTTGCACAGGTGCAACGCTGTTTTATGTATATCAAATAACGGCATCGACATTTCTTAATCAATTTAAAAAGGAAATTGTTTTTAACCTGTTGATTTTAATGAATTAAAATATTGTTGAAATGATTGTATCAACAATAGTTCCAGAGCATATATAAATAGCACAGTATCTAAATTATAATTCTTTAACATCCGGTTGATATACGAGGTCAAAATGCGGTTAATTGTCATGCTGTTAAGCTTTGCGCTCTCCACACCGGTCTGGGCGGGTGAATTTTCCAGGCCTGCCGGTAAAATCCTTTTAACGCTCTCAGGTAATATCGAAAATACAAATGAAGGTGGAAAAGCCGTTTTTGATCTCGCCAGCCTTGAGAAACTGGGGATGGTCAGCTTTCAGACCACTTCTCCCTGGTATGATGGCCGCACAACATTTACGGGTATTCCACTGCAAAAGCTCATGGATTATGTCGGGGCGAAAGGTTCTGTTGTAAAGGTCACTGCGCTCAATGACTACACCACTGAAATCCCCCTCAATGATTTTAAGAAATACAACGTTATCCTTGCTTTAAAAATCAACGGAGAATATATGCGTATCCGTGATAAAGGCCCGCTGTTTGTTGTTTACCCCTATGACAGCCTGCCGGAGCTGAATAATCAGATTTATTATTCAAGGTCAGCCTGGCAGGTCAGCAGAATGAATATTGAGTAAGGGGTCTAAAGACCAACATGAACAGAATTCTGGCTGGCATCATTTGTTTCCTTTTTATATCTACCGGGTATATCTCTTTCCTTGTGCATGAAAGGCAACAAGAGTTACAGAAACTGACTCACTACGCCGCTTCGTGGTCTGCTGCACAGATGGTATCAGAGTATTACCGGTTCGAGTCGTTGCTTGGTCTTTACACTATTGATGAAACGATGACGCTGGATGATGTGCGCATGCGTCTCGACATTATGCTCAGCCAGAGTGATTTAATGAAAGAAGGTGATCTGAGGGATTACATAGAAAGTAATAAAGCCCATCATGCACTGGCTCTACAGCTTGAAAAGACACTTGAGTATCTGGATATTCATCTTGAGAAAATGAACCGCTCAGAACTCCAGGCATACCTGAAAAGAATGCAGACGCTTGACCCACAACTGGCTCGTCTGTCGTCCGGCGCTTTAGACAAAGACATTAATTCAATTAATGACGCCAACCTCAAAATTAAAACCCTGTACTATATTTACTCAGCGACGTCTGTATTGCTGATCATAATGAGTGCGATACTCGGCGTGCTGATATTTTATCAAAACAGAAATATTCTGAAGGCGCATCTTCAGGTAAAGAGTCTTGCTGAAGCACTGCAGGAATCTAAAGAAAAATTGCAAATCCAGAATACAAAGTTGGAGTATGACGTCTACCATGACTCTTTGACAGAAATGAATAACCGCCATTTTTTCTGGGGGAATTTAAATGAAACCATCGAGATCGCAGTAAAAACCAATAATTCTGTGAATGTGATGTTGTTTGATTTAGATCGATTCAAGGAGGTCAATGATACGTATGGTCATGATGTCGGCGATATGTTATTACGCCAGATATCACACCGTCTTATTTCAATGGGCCTGACTTCCGATACGCTTTATCGTTTAGGCGGGGATGAGTTTGCGTTTCTCTCCAGTGGCCTGACGGAGAGCAGTGCCGTTTCACAAGCCCAAAAAATATGCAATATAATCAGCCAGCCCTACACTATTAATAATACGATTATCAATATAACCACCAGTGTCGGTATTGTCGTCTCAGACACTGAACGCCGCTCCGACTATCTTTATAAATTTGCCGATCTGGCCCTTTATGAAGCCAAAAAGGAAGGCGCTGGTAAGATAAAAGTCTTCCGGCAATGGATGTTAGATAAGCTGCAAGAAAGCCGAACCCTTGAGCATGATATGGCACTGGCGTTAGTGAATAAAGAATTCGTGGTTTACTATCAGCCTATTGTCGATTCTTTCAGCCAGGAAATTTATAGTTATGAAGCCCTTATTCGTTGGATTCATCCTCAGAAGGGACTCCTGTCGCCGGACAGCTTTATTCCTGTGGCTGAAAAAACAGGAATGATTAACGAGATGGGGAAATCGGTGCTTGAGATGGCCTGCCGCGAAGCCGCTTCCTGGGTGATTCCGACTAAAATTTCAGTCAATGTCTCTCCTGTCCAGCTAAGCAGTAAAACCTTTGCCACAATGGTGTTGTCCATTCTGAACGAAACGGGACTTCCCGCTGAGCGTCTTGAACTGGAAGTGACAGAATCCTCTCTCTTTACTGAGAGCAATACGCCGATGAATACGCTTAACAGGCTGCGGGCTCTGGGGGTTAAAATCTCCCTCGATGATTTTGGTACCGGTTATTCTTCTATTTCGCGCCTCAGCAGGCTTGCCTTCGATAAAATCAAAATAGACAAATCCTTTGTGCATTCGATATCGACACAGGAAGACGCCCTTAATATTATCAGGCTCATCACCGGCATGGCGAAATCCCTCAATATGAAGTCCGTTGCGGAAGGTGTTGAAACACAGGAGCAACTGGAAAGCCTTCAGTTGCTGGGCTGTGATTTCATACAAGGCTATCTGTTTGGTAAACCTCAGCCTTATATAGATGGGAAAATCAGATACGGATAAATGGAGGTCTTCAAGACTTCTGGCGCATCAAGCATTGAGTTCCTCTGAAAGGTGCTTGATGCCATCACTCATCTCTTGTAACTCGTTGATTAGTCTTGCCACATGGAACCCATCGCACACGGAATGATGTACCTGAACTGCGAGCGGCAACAATACTTTTCCATCTTGTTTGTAGTATTTTCCAAGAGTGAACATGGGGGCAAAAAAGTTCTGCATGTTAGCAACATTAATATTAAAACTGGTGAAACTTACCCAAGGAATAGCCGATACGAAAAAGATATTTTCTCGAGACTCCCCCTTCGGCCAATAAGAAAGGTTATTACCATAACGTGCAACGTCTTCTGAATAAACGTCCTGGAAGTGATGAATATTGCCATCGTAGTGACTCCATAATGATGAAAAGGTCTCCGTTTCATTATGGAAAATAGTATAGCTTGGATGAATTTCATTCCATATGACCAGCTCATTGTTCTTTATAGCCATACGGAACTCTGCATGACTATTTACGATTTTAGAAAGGAGGAAAATAATAGTAGGGTAAAATTTCCAGCCAGCTTCCCTTATATGTTTTAGCAGTTCGGTAATATCTATCAGGACAGTTTGGTTAATTGTACTTTGAGCAAATGACTGGAATACCTCAAAATGCTCCTTCCTTGCCCAACGAGACAAGTCAACAGGTGTATATTCCAGGGTTGTTTTTTCCATTTTTTAACCTTTTATTATAAATTATATATCAGATGTTAGTCTAAGTTTTATTATGAATTATGCAAGCCCATAGAACCAAACTATTTTGGTAGTGAACGCATTTTTGTGAGTAGAGCATTCTTATACAGCAGGGAAGGGGGTAAAACATTTAATATATCAGATAATAAATGTAGAATGTGCAATCTACAGGTGTTTGCCTATCGGCAAATAAGTATGAAGTAACGGCACATTAGTATGCGTAAGATCCGATTCACCGAGCACCAGAACTGCCGCGTATTCAGCAACAGGTTCTGCTTTGAGGATTCCGATATGACCCCCTTTCATCAACTTACAGCCACCAGTCTGGGCGGCCAGCTTATCTCTTTTGACGACTACGCAGGTAAGGTGGTTCTGGTCGTGAATACCGCCAGCCATTGCGGCTTCACGAAACAATACGTTGGCCTTGAAGCACTCTACAAAAAGTACGCCACCCATGGTTTGGTGGTGCTTGGTTTTCCCTGCAACCAGTTCGGTAAACAGGAACCCGGCGGCGCCGACGAAATCGCGCAGACCTGTCACATTAACTACGGTGTGAGCTTCCCGATGTTCGATAAAGTAGAGGTCAACGGAACCGCAGCGCACCCGGTGTTCCGTTATCTGAAAAACGAATTGCCCGGCGTGCTGGGTAGACGGATCAAGTGGAACTTCACTAAGTTCCTGGTCGGACGCGATGGTAAACCGCTCAAACGTTTCGCACCGTTCACCACCCCGGAGAAAATGGAAGCCGCAATCCTTGCAGCACTTGCAATCTAACTGTTTCGGTCATTCGAACCCTTCAATTGTAGAGCGCGTCAGATATCTCATCTCTGATGTCGAACCTTGCGCCGGGACGTCATCAGCCGCTTATTTATGCTATAGAAATTGTAAATTCAACCCAGCGAAAACCTGCCACTGTGGCTGCCCAGGGCCATGATCTGCGGCAGAAAATTGAGGCTCGACAAAAAAGTTATAAACCGTTTTTTTCTGCTTAATAACCTGACCTATACCGACACCCAACGGAACGCCATAACTGTCATTCTGGAAATTATAATTCCAGATCGGTGCGGCACGAAGATAGGTGCCTCCCCCTAATTGATAAAAGGCGAAGGGCTGGAATGCACCTATGTTCACATCGGCTCTGTCACCTTCTCCTGCAAAGCTATGCTGCCAGGAAGCCAGATAGCCATACTGGAAAACGGGTGAGCTGGCATTGAATAACACGTTCACGAGCCCACCAGACCACTTCTGCGTTCCAAGAGCGTTTTCAGTTGCTGTTGGCGCGGTAAGCTGAGGGCCAATGCCGAAACTGATTGCAGGATTTCCTGTATCAATCAGGTAGGCCGTAAACAGGTTAAGATCGCCTAATCCTGTCTGATGCCCCCCTGTAGGAGGGGAAGGGTAAGTATTTATGGGTAAAGACGCACGCAGCAGCCATTGACTCTCCCCGAGGGAGAAGGGCTTGGCGTAGCGAAACCAGAACTGATTTGCATCTTTATCAGAGCCACTGACATCACCAATATAATAATTCTGCATATTAAAGGCTGTCATATTGGCGAGCGGATTGTTGGCTTGTGAAGCATCAGGTGTGGGCGTTTTAGCATAGCCCGTCATTACCGCCAATGTTCCCGCCATCACCAGCACTGTATTTTTTAGTGTCATCCACTTTGCCCTAAGTAATAGTCATTTAAACATTCAAATTCCTGGCTTCGGCAAGGCCACTTCACCGCTACAGGTTCAGGGATGGAATACGTACCTCAATAAACAACAGGTTACGCATAGCAGCGTTTGATAACCGCAGTCCCCCCAAAATTATGGGATGACCTTTTAAATTGAGATATCAGAAAGCTTAACTTCAACCAAAGCGTAGCAAGTTCTGCATATGTCGCTTGAATTTCAGTTTTTTTCCAAAAGTTTTTACATCAGGAATCAGAAAATTTACTTGCGTGGAAGATCATGATTTGAAGGCGGGTTGTGGAAAACGATTGAAATGATGGCTTATGAGTTCAAAGCACCGAAGATTGTTGCCGCGTTGGATAAAGCGGCGGAGCGTGGCGTGAAAGTTTTTGTCCTTACTCAAAACGGACTCGCATTGCGTGCTTTAATCAACTCACCACTGACCGGATGAACAAAATCCAGCTCACTGGCGTGCAGCATTAGCCGCGGGGTGTGTTCAGTTCCTGGCAACAGAAGGCCGCCGTATAGGTCGCAGCCCAAAATAGGGTGGCCCAATTGCTGGCAGTGAATGCGAAGTTGATGAGTACGCCCGGTTTCCGGGGTAAGTTCTACCCGCGTCAATGGCAGTAACGCCCCGTCTTCCCGCTCACGGTAAAAGCGTTCAACGACCCGATAGCCAGAACGTGCAGGCTTGCCGTTGATGGCGCAAATCGACATCAGCGGGAACAGCGCCGGATCTTTGGCAATCGCTGCGTCTATCACCCCGTTGTTGTCGCTCACATGCCCACAGAGCAGCGCACTGTAGGCTTTGGTGACTGCGCGCTGGCTGAATTGTTGGCATAGAGCGGCGTTGATAGCTTTATTGCGCGCAATCACCATCAGCCCGGAAGTCCCGAAATCCAGGCGATGCACCAGGGTGCAGCCGGGGAATTCTTGTACCAGACGATGATGCACTGAATCGAGATTCTGCGGGTTTTTCCCCGAGAGGCTGAGTAACCCGGTAGGTTTATTGATCAATACCAGATGTTCGTCCTGATAGAGCGTCTCAATCTGCTCATGGCACGGCGGGGCAATAAAATTATCGATAATGGTAGACATCAGACTGCCTGGACGGAGAGTGGAAGCGGATGATAGCGAACTTTAAACCGACAGGCGAATTGGGTTATTCGGCTTTTAGCCCCAATCATCAGACACAAAAAAAGCCTGCTTAGTTTCCTAAGCAGGCTTTTCGAATTTGGCTCCTCTGACTGGACTCGAACCAGTGACATACGGATTAACAGTCCGCCGTTCTACCGACTGAACTACAGAGGAATTGTGTAACGGGGCGCATATTAACGAGAAGCAGGGGGCATGTCAAAGGGTTCGCGAAAAAGAATTTTGTTTGCTCTTTTTATAGTCAACTTGTTGAGTATTAAGGCGAATTGTCCTTGTCTTAATCATCCATTGCTCATTTCACGCAAACTCAACTCCTTAAGCATGATTAACCACTTCATCAGTAAGCTCTTTATTGGTGCAAAGCGGCGTAATTCTCAACTTTTCTGCTTTATTGTTAAGCAGATGTGATCCCCGCTGTAATTTCAATCTGTGATACCGGGCCGCTTTCAACCGCGCTCTATACTGACATATGTCGAAACAATGACATTCGGTTAACAACATTGGCAACCATTTTGCTTAATGTTCAGGGCCGTGAAAATCGTAAGGATACCCCGTAAGGAAACCCCGCCGTAAATCACAGGATTTTGTCTGGATAGTCCAATTTGTACTCGTTCGTGTTTTTGCTTGTGAATGGTCTTAAACCGTTGTGCATAAACCTCTTTGCTTCTTTGCTAAGGAACATACAAATGTCGCTGAAATTAATCAGAAGTCCTCTTTCTCTTGTGTTGGCAGGTTGTCTGGTGACGGCGTTCTCCGCCCAGGCCGATATTGTGATTGGTGTTGCCGGGCCATTCACCGGGCCGAACGCCACTTATGGCGATCAATACTGGCATGGCGCGACGCAGGCCGCTGAAGACATCAACGCCGCAGGCGGGATTAACGGCGAAAAAATCAAACTGGTGCAGGGTGATGATGCTTGTGAGCCGAAACAGGCGGTGTCCGTCGCTAACCGTCTGGTGGATCAGGATAAAGTGAAAGCTGTGGTTGGCCATTTCTGCTCATCTTCCACTATGCCTGCGTCCGAGGTGTATAACGACGCGGGGATCCTGGCTATCACTCCAGGGTCAACGAACCCGCTTATCACCGAGCGCAAGATGAACGATATGTTCCGCATGTGCGGGCGTGATGACCAGCAAGGAAAGGTCGCCAGCGATTTCATTATTGATAAGCTCAAAGCTAAACGCGTGGTGATCATTCACGATAAAGACACTTACGGGCAGGGGCTGGCCGATGCGACCAAAGCCGCGCTCGCCAAACGTGGCGTCAATGACGTGATGTATGAAGGTTTGTCGCGCGGCGAAAAAGACTTTAACGCGCTGGTGACAAAAATCAGTGCGCAAAAACCCGACGTGGTGTTCTTCGGCGGTTGCCATCCGGAAGCCGGGCCGCTGGTGCGCCAGATGCGTGAACAGGGCGTGCAGGCCAAATTCTTCTCCGGCGACTGTATCGTAAACGAAGAGATGGTCACAGCCGCAGGCGGCCCACAATACACCAACGGTATCTACATGACCTTCGGGAAAGATCCGCGTTTGATCCCGGACGGCAAAGCCGTTATTGATAAATTCCGCTCCAGCAAATTCGAGCCAGAAGGCTACACCCTCTATTCCTACGCATCCGTTCAGGCAATTGCTGCGGCCTTCAAAGCCACAGGCGGCACCGATTCCGCCAAAGCCAGCGCCTGGTTAAAAGCCAATCCGGTGGATACCGTGATGGGTAAAAAAGCCTGGGATGAGAAGGGCGACTTAAAAGTCTCAGATTATGTGGTTTATCAGTGGGATGCGCAGGGTAAATACAAAGAAGTCCAATAAGGCTATTTTATTTGCCATTTTGAATCCGGGCAGTGCTCAGAATCCTCACGTACTTCATGTACGCTCCGGTTCTTCCGCGCTGGCCGTATCCAAACTGGCTGCAACAATGACGCCTTATTAATTCTGGCTGCGTCGTCCAGACGCAGCCACCAAAAGAGACTGCCAAACTATGGATGCCTTCTTCCTGCAACAATTGATAAATGGCTTAACGCTAGGGTCCGTTTACGGGTTGATAGCCATCGGCTACACCATGGTTTACGGCATTATTGGCATGATTAACTTCGCGCACGGCGAAGTGTATATGATCTCCGCGTATCTGTGCGCCATCGGCCTGGCGCTGCTGTCGTTCTTCGGCATTCACTCGTTCCCGTTATTAATCCTCGGCACGCTGGTATTCACCATTGTGGTGACGGGCGTATATGGCTGGACGATTGAGCGCATCGCCTACAAACCGCTGCGCAACTCCACACGTTTAGCGCCGCTGATTTCCGCAATCGGCATGTCGCTCATCCTGCAAAACTACGCGCAAATCAGCCAGGGGCCGCGCCAGCAGGGCATTCCCACCATGCTTGACGGCGTGTTCCGCTTCCATATTGGCGAAGGTTTTGTGCAAATCACCTACACCAAAGTGTTTATTTTGATTGCCTCGTTTGCTGGCATGTTGCTGCTCACCTGGATCATCGGTAACACACGTCTGGGGCGCATGTGCCGCGCGGTGCAGCAAGACCGCAAAATGGCCTCGATTCTGGGGATTAACACCGACCGAATTATCTCGATTGTATTTGTGATTGGCGCGTCCATGGCCGGGCTGGCGGGCGTGTTAATCACCATGAACTACGGCACTTTTGATTTCTACGCCGGGTTTATCATCGGCATTAAAGCGTTCACGGCGGCGGTGCTCGGGGGGATTGGCTCGTTACCCGGCGCGATGTTAGGCGGCCTGATTCTGGGAATTGCCGAGGCGCAATTCTCCGGCATGGTGAATTCTGATTATAAAGATGTCTTCTCGTTTGGGTTGCTGGTGGTGATCCTCATTTTCCGGCCGCAAGGGCTGCTTGGTCGCCCGATCGTTGCCAAAGTGTGAGGGAGCAAAAAATGACAGCAGAAACGGTATTGCATGAAGGTTTTTCCCTCAAACGCTGCTTGCTGGATGCGGTTTTCGCCGGTCTGGTGGCGTTAATCATTTTTGGCCCGATTGTCGGTGTGGTGCTGGATGGTTACAGTTTTAACTTCGACGGCCAGCGCCTGGTGATGATTATCGCGGCGGTGATGGCCGGGCGTTTTCTGTTGAGCGCTTTCTTGACAACCGGAGTGGGAACCCGCTTTCTCAGCCGCTTTGAAACCGATAACTCAGGCGTGTATGTGCGCCCGCCGGACTATAAAAGTCGTCTGCGCTGGATAATCCCGCTGGTGTTGGTGCTGGCGGTTTGCTTCCCGTTTGTTGCCACCAAATATGTGCTGACCGTGGCGATTCTCGGGCTGATCTATGTTCTGCTCGGTTTAGGTTTAAATATTGTCGTTGGCCTCGCCGGATTGCTGGACTTAGGGTACGTCGCTTTTTACGCGATAGGCGCGTATGGCCTGGCGCTCGGCTACCAGTACCTCGGTTTGGGTTTCTGGTCGATGCTGCCGCTTTCGGCACTGATGGCGGCGGCGGCAGGCGCGCTGCTCGGTTTCCCGGTGTTGCGTATGCATGGCGATTACCTGGCGATTGTGACCCTCGGCTTCGGGGAAATTATCCGCCTGGTGCTCAATAACTGGCTGACGTTTACCGGTGGCCCGAACGGGATTTCCGCACCGCCTCCCACGCTGTTTGGCCTGGAATTTGGGCGGCGGGCAAAAGAAGAAGGTGGCGTGCCGTTCCACGAATTCTTCCATCTCACCTATAACCCCAATCTGAAGTTTATCTTTATCTACGCCATTCTGGTGCTGGTGGTGTTGCTGGTGCTGTACATCAAACACCGCCTGACGCGCATGCCGATTGGTCGTGCCTGGGAAGCGCTGCGTGAAGATGAAATTGCCTGTCGATCTATGGGGCTGAACCACGTGCTGGTGAAGCTCTCTGCTTTCACCCTCGGCGCTTCCACCGCAGGGATTGCCGGCGTTTTCTTCGCCACTTATCAGGGCTTTGTTAACCCGACATCGTTCACTTTCTTTGAATCGGCATTGATTCTCGCCATTGTCGTCCTCGGCGGAATGGGCTCGACCATTGGCGTGGTGCTGGCGGCGTTTGTGCTGACGGTGACGCCAGAATTGCTGCGCAGTTTCGCAGAGTATCGCGTGCTGCTGTTTGGCATGTTGATGGTGGTGATGATGATCTGGCGGCCACGCGGCCTGATTCGCATCAACCGCAGCGGCTATGTGGTGCGAAAGGGAGTGGCGCCATGAGCGAAATGATTTTAAGCGTTGAACATTTAATGATGCATTTTGGCGGCATAAAGGCGCTGAATGATGTGAATCTTGAAGTGCGGCGTGGGTCAATTACCGCGCTAATCGGCCCTAACGGTGCGGGCAAAACCACGGTTTTTAACTGTCTGACGGGGTTTTACAAGGCCTCCGGCGGCAATATTTTGTTCAATACGCGCGACAAAACCACCAATGTGATTCAGATACTCGGGCAGAAATTCCAGCCCGGCGACTGGATAAACCCGGCGCAATTGGGCTCGCGTCTGTTCTACAAAATGTTCGGCGGCACGCATCTGGTGAACCGCGCAGGTCTTGCGCGAACCTTTCAGAATATCCGTTTATTCCGGGAAATGTCGGTGGTGGAAAACCTGCTGGTGGCGCAGCACATGCAGGTAAACCGCAATTTACTCGCCGGGGTGCTGAACACGCCCGCCTATCGACGCGCCGAAAGCCGCGCGCTGGATCGTGCATTTTACTGGCTTGAAGTGGTTGAGCTGGTGGATTGCGCAAATCGCCTTGCTGGGGAGATGTCTTACGGGCAACAGCGCAGATTAGAAATCGCCCGCGCCATGTGCACAGCGCCGGAGATGATCTGCCTGGATGAACCGGCGGCGGGTCTGAACCCGGTGGAAACGCGTACGCTGAGTAAAATTATCCGTTTCCTGCGTGACCATCACGACATCACCGTTTTACTGATTGAACACGATATGGGCATGGTGATGGAAATTTCCGACCACATTATCGTGCTCGACCACGGGGATGTGATTGCCGAGGGTAAACCTGAGCAAATCCAACACGACGAAAAAGTGATTGCCGCCTATCTGGGCACCGACGAAGACGAGGTCAGTGTATGAGTGAGGCGATGCTGGAGTTTCGCAATGTGGACGTGTTTTACGGTGCCATTCAGGCGCTAAAACAGGTTTCGTTGCAGGTTAACGAAGGGGAAACCGTGGCGCTGATTGGTGCAAACGGGGCGGGGAAATCGACGTTGTTGATGTCGATCTTTGGCCAGCCGCGCATTCGTGGCGGGCAAATCCTGTTTCGCGGCGACGACATCAGCCATAAATCGACCCATTTCGTGGCATCCGGCGGCATTGCGCAGGCACCGGAAGGGCGACGCATTTTCCCGGATATGACGGTTGAAGAAAACTTGCTGATGGGCACGATCCCCATCGGGGACCGATACGCCGCGCAGGATCTGCAAACCATGTTTGATCTGTTCCCACGTTTGAAAGAGCGCCGCAAACAGCGGGCGATGACGATGTCCGGTGGCGAGCAGCAAATGCTGGCGATTGCCCGCGCACTGATGAGTCGCCCGAAATTGTTACTGCTGGATGAACCGAGCCTGGGTTTAGCGCCGATTGTGGTGAAACAAATCTTCCAGACGTTGCGTGAACTGGCGCGTAACGGCATGACTATTTTTCTGGTGGAACAAAACGCGCACCACGCGCTGAAACTGTCTGACCGGGGCTACGTGATGGCGAACGGGCAGATTAGGTTGAGCGGCAGCGGTGAGGAGTTGTTGGGGAATGAGGAAGTGCGCAAGGCGTATTTAGGCGGTCACGGTTGAGATTTTGCCGGATGACGCTGCGCTTATCCGACCTACGGTTTGGTTTTGTAGGGTGGATAAGCGTAGCGTCATCCACCGTGATTTCAACGAATATTTAAAAAACTCTTTGCAGGATAACGATTTGTAAATCATTATTTGAAATGTGGTTTCACTTCTCCCCCCAAGGTCAATCTTGAACTTACAAGCAGCACTTCGCCAGCGCGTGGCTAAAACACGCTGGTACGCCAAACGCAAAAGCTATCGAGTCCTGTTCTGGCGCGAAATTACACCCCTTGCGGTGCCTATCTTCCTGGAAAACACCTGCGTTTTATTGATGGGGGTTTTAAGCACCTTCCTGGTGAGTTGGCTGGGAAAAGAGGCGATGGCAGGCGTCGGGCTGGCCGATAGCTTCAACATGGTGATCATGGCGTTCTTCGCCGCAGTCGATCTCGGCACGACGGTGGTGGTTGCCTTCAGTCTTGGCAAGCGTGACCCGAAACGGGCGCGTGATGCGGCACGTCAGTCACTGATATTAATGACGATTATCGCCATTGGTCTGGCAGCGGGTATTCACCTGGCGGGTGAACATGTCGTGAATGTTATTGCCGGAGCGGCAACGCCAGAAGTTAAGGCGCTGGCACTTTCCTACCTTCAAACCACGGTATGGAGTTACCCGGCGGCGGCGATTGCGCTTATCAGCAGCGGCGCGTTGCGTGGGGCAGGGAATACCAAAATCCCGTTATTGATTAACGGCGGGATGAACATTCTCAACATTATTATCAGTAGCATCCTGATTTACGGCGCGATGGGCTGGAACGGGCTGGGCTTTTTTGGCGCTGGACTGGGCTTAACTATTTCGCGCTATATCGGTGCGCTCGCTTTTGTTTATGTGTTAGTGGCGGGCTTTGCGCCGTCGCTGCGCATTTCGCTGAAAAGTTATTTCCGGCCACTTAAAGTCGGCATTTTGTGGGAAGTGCTGGGGATTGGTATTCCGGCCAGCATTGAGTCGGTGCTGTTTAATGCCGGGAAATTACTCACGCAAATGTTTGTTGCCGGGATGGGCACCAACGTGATTGCCGGTAACTTTATCGCGTTCTCGATTGCCGCATTAATTAACTTACCCGGCAACGCCCTGGGTTCGGCATCGACCATTATTGTTGGCAAGCGTCTGGGGAAAGGGCAAATTGGCCAGGCCGAAAGGCAGCTGCGCCATGTGTTCTGGCTATCCACTCTGGGCCTGACGATCATCGCCTGGGGAACGGCACCATTCGCCGGATTGATGGCCTCGTTTTACACGCATGAAGATGACGTAAAAGAGGTGGTCAAAATCCTCATTTGGCTCAATGCCGCGTTTATGCCGATTTGGGCCGCGTCCTGGGTTTTGCCTGCCGGTCTGAAAGGCGCGCGCGACGCCCGTTTTGCGATGTGGGTTTCGATGGCGAGCATGTGGGGTTGCCGCGTGGTGGCGGGCTACACGCTCGGTATCGTGCTGGGAATGGGCGTGGTCGGGGTGTGGATGGGGATGTTCTTCGACTGGACCGTGCGCGGCGTGCTGTTCTACTGGCGAATGGTCAGCGGCCGCTGGCTGAAAAAATACCCGCGTCTCAAAAAAGAACCTTTGACTAAAACCTAAATGGTGGATGACGCTGCGCTAATCCACCCTACAATCGGCTGCTGTAGGTCGGATTAGCGCCAGCGACATCCGACTTTTCTTCTGCGTGACTGATTATTAACCAACTTAATATCTGGCTATTCTTCGGAAACTTGATATCTATCACTCTGCTACGTCTCGTTTTGACTAGTAACGTAAAGTTACTAGCAGTGAAATATTCTAAAATGTTATTAATTACCGCGAGAAATTACTTTGGTGAATATAACAGGAAGACGAGGTAGTGATGAGTACAACGACAAGGAACACGGAAGGTCGTCTGATGACAGGATTTCTCAACGCTGTTGAGAAAGCAGGGAACAAATTACCCGAACCCGCATTAATCTTTTTCTATTTTTTACTGGTCGTCATGGCGATGTCGGCGGTGCTTTCCACCGTTGATTTTGATGTCGTCAATCCTGTGACCAATGAAGCGGTCAGAATTAATAACCTGCTTTCGGCACAGGCGTTAACCGTCACTCTTTCCTCAATGGTGACCACATTTACCACCTTTGCTCCGCTGGGGATCGTGCTGGTGGCGATGTTAGGTGTGGGCGTGGCAGAGAGTTCAGGCTTTATTAATACCGGCCTGAAAAAAATGCTGCGTGTCACGCCGAAGAAACTGTTAACTCCAATGATTATTTTCGTCGCGATGTTCAGCCACGTTGCAGCGGATGCAGGCTACGTGCTGGTTATTCCATTGGGTGCAATTATCTTTATGTCTGCCGGTCGCCACCCGTTAGCGGGTATTGCGGCGGCGTTTGCCGGGGTTTCTGGCGGCTTTGCGGCCAACATGGTGCCAACCGGTAACGATGCATTGCTGCAAGGTTTTACCCAAACAGCCGCGCAGTTGTTGGACGGGACTTATACCGTCAACACGTTGTGTAACCTGTTCTTCGGCATCGGTTCGACGGTGATGATTACCCTGGTTGGCTGGTGGGTGACTGAACGAATTGTTGAGCCGCGCGTGTCGAAACTGGAGATCGACGGCGATTATCAACATAACGAAGATATGAGCAGCTACACCGCTGCGGAAAGCCGTGGTTTTAAAGTGGCAGGCCTGGTGATGCTTCTGGGGCTGGCAGGTCTTGCGGCGCTGGCATGGCCTGAAACGTCCTTGCTGCGTAGCCCGACGGATGGCTCGCTGACCAGCTATGGCGCGCCAATCATGAAATCCATCGTGCCATTGATTTTCCTGATCTTTATTATCCCTGGCATTGTTTACGGCTTTGTCGCCGGAACCTTTAGCCGCGGCAAAGATGTCATCGACGCGATGAACCAATCCATGAGCAAAATGGGTTCGTACATGGTGATGGCTTTCTTCTGCGCTATGTTTATCAAAGCGTTTGGTGATTCCAACATCGGTACGCTGATTGCTCTGGCGGGTGCGGACGTGCTGAAAACCATGGCGCTGCCGGGCGAAGCGACCATTATCGGTATGATTCTGTTGACGGCGGTGGTGAATATTCTGATTGGCTCGGCTTCGGCTAAATGGGCGCTGTTGTCGCCAATCATGGTGCCAATGCTGATGGCAGTGGGTATCTCTCCTGAACTGACGCAGGCTGCGTTCCGTATCGGTGATTCCACCACCAACATTATTACGCCGCTGATGGTGTTCTTCCCGCTGGTGGTGGTGTATTGCCAGCGCTATGTGAAATCAACCGGTGTGGGTACGCTGGTGTCGATGATGATGCCTTACTCGGTCATCTTCTTTATCTGCTGGAGCATCTTCCTGCTGGTGTGGTGGGCTGTGGGTCTGCCGCTGGGTGTGAACGCGCCGTATACCTACCCGATTTCGTAGCACCGGTGGATGACGCTGTGCTTATCCACCCTACAATTGACGTTTTGTAGGTCGGGCAAGCGCAGCGTCCCCCGACAAATTTGCTAAATTTTAAGACTCTGTAATATGTCACACCGCTGTTTAACCGCCTGATGCAACAACCGCACCGTGGTGGAAAGCTGTTTGCGATGCGGGCAAATCATATTCAGCGGCACGCTATCACCCTGGTACTGCGGCAGAATAATCTTCAGGCGACCTTCGCTGACATCCTCACTGACATCCAGCCAGGATTTATAAGCAATACCTTCACCCGCGACCGCCAGGCGGCGAATCACTTCGGCATCGTCGCTCATCATGGCGCTTTTCACGGCTACATGATGCGTATCGCCATCCAGACTTAACGTCCATTTGTCATATACTCGTCCGCGAAGTGCATAGGTTAGCGCATCGTGATGGGACAGTTCGCTGATGGTTTTGGGTTCGCCACAGCGGGCAATATAGGCCGGTGAGGCGACAACAACCCGCTGATTATGCGGTGCCAGGGGGAGTGACACGTACGACGCGTCATCGTTGTTGCCATAACGGAAGGCGACATCCACCGGGTCTTTAAACACATCGGTGATTTGATCGGAGAACAGTATTTTCAGATGCAGTGCCGGGTGTTCGCGACGAAACGCCTGAAAAACGCTCAGTAACATGTTGCGCCCGAGGTCAGATGGCACCGCTATTTGCAGCACGCCACGCACTTCATCGCTTGCCGGTTGGATTTGCTCAAGTCCGCTTTCCAGGGTTTGCAGCGCGCTAATGGCATATGGCAACCAGGTTTCGCCTTCGGGTGTGAGCCGCAGGCTGCGGGTCGAACGGGCAAATAAACGGATATTCAGCGTTTGCTCGAGGCGCTTTATGGCAGTGCTGACCTGTGCGGGTTGCAATCCTGCCTCACGCGCGGTGTCGCTAAAACTGTTTAAAGCGGCGGCCCTGACAAACAAAGTGAGGTCTTCCAACCTGAGCATTTTAACTCTCCGAGTATAAGTGTTGTTTTCAAAGGGCTATTTTTCACCTGCGGCACACCTTGTACCATGAGTTCATTCACTCGCTGAACTCTTAATTCTCTGGAGCACACCATGAAAGCTATTGCTATTACTCAAGCCGCGCAGGCGGGCACTAATCTGGAATTTCTGGCTGAGATCACTTTACCGACACCTGTCGCCACAGGCCACGATTTGCTGGTGGAAGTGAAAGCAATTTCCGTAAACCCGGTTGATACCAAAGTCCGCGCCGGTTTTAAAGCTGACCAGCCACGTATTTTAGGCTGGGATGCGGTCGGCGTGGTGGTGGCAACCGGCGAAAAAGTCTCGCTGTTTAAGCCGGGTGATGAAATCTGGTATGCAGGTTCGCTGACTCGCCCCGGGAGCAACAGCGAATTCCAACTGGTGGATGAACGCATCGCCGCGCTGAAACCAAAATCCATTGATAACGCTTCCGCTGCGGCAATGCCGTTAACGGCGATCACCGCCTGGGAAATGCTGTTTGACCGCCTGGGTGTGAAAGAGCAGGGCAACGAAAACGACGTGTTGCTGATTGTTGGCGCGGCGGGTGGCGTGGGTTCTATTCTCACGCAGCTGGCTCGCAAGCTCACCAATATTACGGTTATCGGCACCGCATCACGTCCGCAAAGCCAGAAATGGGTGTCCGATTTGGGGGCGCATCATGTTATCGACCACAGCAAACCGCTGACGGAAGAACTGGCGCGGATTGGCGTGAAGCACGTGACTCACGTTGCCAGCCTGAACCAGACCGATAAACATTACGCGCAGCTGATAGAAGCCCTGGCTCCGCAAGGCAAACTGGCACTGATTGATGACCCGGAAACCCTGGATGCGGGCCCGTTGAAAGTGAAAAGCATTTCACTGCACTGGGAATTTATGTTTACCCGCTCCATGTTTGAAACCAGCGACATGATTGAGCAGCACCGTCTGTTGACCCGTGTGGCTGACCTGATTGACAAGAATGTGTTGCAGACGACGCTTGGCGAGCATTTCGGCACGATTAATGCCGCCAACTTGCGCCGCGCCCATGAATTAATTGAAACCAATCGTGCGGTCGGTAAAATCGTCCTCGAAGGCTTCTAATTACATAAAAATCATAGAGAAATAATCATGGATATTATTAAGGCAGCAGCATCCCGTTACTCGACTAAAGCGTTTGATGCCGACAAAAAAATTAGCGAAGAAAACATTGAGAAAGTGAAAGATTTGCTGCGTCTCAGCCCATCCAGCACTAACTCGCAGCCGTGGCATTTTATTCTGGCAAGCACGCCGGAAGCGAAAGCGCGTATTGCCAAAGCGACGTCCGGTTTTTATGTTTTCAATGAGCGCAAAGTGCTTGATGCTTCACATGTGGTGGTGTTCTGCGCGAAAACGGCTATTGATGAAACGCACCTGTCTAAATTGTTGGACCAGGAAAATGCCGATGGCCGTTTTGCCAGCCAGCAGGCGATGGAAGGGCAGCACAAAGGCCGTTCTTACTTTGTGAATATGCACCGCTTTGATTACAAAGACGCGCAGCACTGGATGGAAAAGCAGGTTTACCTGAACGTTGGCAACTTCTTGCTGGGTGTTTCCACGCTGAATATTGACGCCGTGCCAATCGAAGGCTTCGACGCGCGTATTCTGGATGAAGAATTTGGCCTGCGCGAAAAAGGCTTCACCAGCCTGGTTATCGTGCCAATTGGCTATCGCAGCGTGGAAGACTTTAACGCGTCACTGCCAAAATCGCGTCTTGAGTTCAGCGAAATTTTAACGGAGTGCTAAAAATGAGTGATAACACGCTGTCGATTATTGCAGTGCTGAAAGCCAAAACCGGGCAACGCGACAATCTGAAATCTGCTTTACAGGCGCTGATAGTTCCGACGCGCAAAGAAGACGGTTGTCTGGATTACGCTTTGTTCCAGTTACAGGAAACGCCGGATGTGTTTTACGTGCGCGAGTCCTGGAAAGGGCAGGAAGCGCTGGATGTGCATATCGCATTACCGCATTTTCAGGCGTTTGTGGAGCAGATGGATTCCCTGCTGGCCGAACCCTTACAGCTCATTCGTTTGACTGCGGTTGAGCCATAAGCCCTGAGCGTTTTCTCTGTAATTTGAGCCACCAAACCGAGGCCGCCACAGTATCTGTGACGGCCTTTTTTCTAGTTTTTCGTGCGAGCCACCCACGCCTGAAAGAAATCAATAAACACGCGGACTTTCTCAGGCACATGGCGAGTATTGGGGTAAAGCGCATAGATGCTCTGGCGAGGAAACTGGTGGTGATTCAGTACCGCCTGTAACTGACCTGAGGCGATAGCCGGGCGCACCAGCCACTCCGGTAAGAGGGCGACACCTGCACCTGCAACGGCAAAGGCCAGCAGCGCGGATGCGCTATCTGCGACGACAGTTGGCGGTTTTTTCACATCAAATAGTATCGCCTGCCGCTGCGGGGTTGTGACTTGCCAGCTAAGGGGCGAAGCCAGGCGGCTGTGTGCCAGCCATGTGGCCTGCGCCAACTGAGCCAGGTTTTCTATGGGGTGTCCGGCCAGATAAGCAGGGGCCGCAACGGGTAAGATCGCGAAGCTATCGACAGGTGCGGCGCGATGATTTGAATCCGCAAGCTGGCCCAGGCGGATAGCCACATCGAATCGTTCCGCTATCAAATCCGCATGATACGAAGAAGAAACGTGCTGGATTCGCAGTTGCGGATGTTCACGCGAAAAGGCCGCAAGTGCAGGCACCACGACTTGCGAGCCATATTCCGGTGTGCTGGTAATACGCAAAACGCCGCTCAATCCCTGGTGATCGCGCTGCACATCGTCCAGCAGATTTTGAGCTTCCTCAAGCAGATGCTGGCAACGGGGATAAAAACGCTCTCCCGCATCCGTCAGCGAGAGCCGCCGGGTACTGCGCACCAACAGCGATACGCCTGATTCCGCCTCAAGCTGTTTGATGTTAAAACTCACTACCGCTTTGGTCTGGCCCAGCGCGGTAGCCGCTGCGGTAAAACTCCCGGCCTTCACCACGGCGACAAATATGGTTAACCGTTGCAGATTCAGCACAATAATCCTCGTCACTGTCAAAAATATTTTGACAGTGTAACGCCTGCCAGACGATTTATCCCCCTCTTCCCTACCGCTACACTCCGTCGCCTCTAACCGGAGGTTTTATGCTTTATCGCACCAAAGTTGCCATGGTTTATCTGCTGGGCTTTTTCGTTGATTTGATCAACATGTTTATCGCCAACGTCGCGTACCCGGCTATCGGGCGCGGGCTTGGGGCATCTGTCAGCGAGCTTTCCTGGGTTAGTAACGCCTATATTTTAGGGCTGACGCTGGTGATTCCGCTGAGCGCCTGGCTCGCGCAGCGCCTCGGTGGGCGCAACGTTTTGCTGCTTTCGCTGAGTTCATTCTTGCTGGCGACACTCGGCGCGGGTATGGCGCACTCTATCGAGCAACTGATTGGCTGGCGGCTTTTGCAGGGTCTGGGCGGCGGGCTGCTGATCCCGGTTGGGCAGACGCTAACCTACCAGCTTTATCGCAGCCATGAACGCGCCGCATTATCTGCGGCGATCATGTTAGTGGGCCTGTTAGCTCCGGCGCTATCACCTGCGATGGGCGGTGTGATTGTCGATTCACTCAGCTGGCGCTGGGTTTTCTTCGCTAATCTGCCGCTTGCTTTCATCGCGCTGCTGCTGGCGGCGGTCTGGCTACAAAAAGAACCCCGCGCTAGACCGTTCACAGCGCTTGATTTTATCGGCCTGATTAGCGGCTGCGGTGCGCTGATGTGTACTTTACTGGGTTTCACGATGCTGGCTGAAAACGGCCAGATGTTGAAGGGCATCTTGCTGCTGTTATGCGCGATAACGCTGTTCGCGGGGTTTGTGCGCCATAGCCTACGTCATCCGCAACCGCTGATTAATCTGCGTCTGGTGAAGGAGCCGTTATTACGCAGCGCGATGATGATTTATCAGTGTATTCCGGGGATGTTTATCGGCGTTAGCCTGATAGCGACACTCTGGCTGCAAACCCAACTTAACCTGACTGCGACACGAGTCGGCAGCCTGATGGTGCCGTGGTCGATGGCTTCATTACTGGCGATAACGTTCACCGGAAAACATTTCAACCGTTTTGGCCCGCGCCCGATGCTGATAACGGGTTGTCTGCTGCAAGGACTGGGTATTCTGGCATTGACCCAGGTTCACAGTGCGGAACAATATCCCCTTTTGCTTTCGGCATTTGCCGTGATGGGGTTTGGTGGCAGCCTGTGCAGCAGCACCGCGCAAAGTTGCGCCTTTTTACAGGTGGCAGATGAGCAACTCGGCCAGGCCAGCGCATTGTGGAACATCAACCGCCAACTGAGCTTTTGTATGGGCATATCGGTATTGAGTCTGCTGCTTAATACTTTGCTGGAAACGCTTGCTACCGCTACGGCTTATCAATGGTGTTTTTATCTGGCGGCGGCCAGCACAGTAATTCCTGCGCTGCTTTGCCTGCGCATCGCTAACGGCGCTATTTTGCGTCAACTCAAGGCTCAAAAGGAGACAACATGAATCGCTACATTCAGGAAGTGATCGAGGCTCACGTCGCAATCGAAAACTGGCTTGGCAAAGGAGAAGGGGACGTGCAGGCGCTGCTGGCTCGCTTTTCGCCGGTATTTACCATGGTCACGCCCGGCGGCAAAACACTGACTTTTGACTCACTGAGTGCATTCTTTCAGGCCCAGCCAGCCGCAAAACCTGGATTGAAAATTTCGCTGGATGAGATAACGGTGATTGCCGAGTGGCCTGCCGGTGCGGTGGTCAGCTATAGCGAGGGGCAAAGTTTACCGGGGCAAGAAAACACGCTGCGCCATTCCACCGTGATATTCAGCAATGCGGGTGCTGACCTGCTCTGGTTACGCCTGCATGAAACCGCAGCAGCCTGAAGTTTAAGTTAACTTTCAATGTGTTCAGCGCGAGGTGAGTGGCTCGCGCAATACTCACCTTGTTGCACATAACCGATATGGTCGGCCATTAGCTGGGCTTCGTGTTCGCTGTGCGTGACCAGCAGCGCGGTTTGCCCCGCGTCCCGCAGAATATCACGCACCTCACCGCCGAGGCGTTCACGCGTTTGCTTATCAAGGCTTGAAAACGGTTCATCCAGCAGCAGAATTTCGGGATGAGGTGCCAGTGCTCGCGCCAGCGCGATACGCTGCTGTTGCCCGCCGGAAAGCTCATGGGGATAACGGCTGGCATGGCTATGTAACTCCACCATTCGCAGCAGTTCCGTCACCCTCGCGTTTTGCTGTTCACGCGGGAGCCGACGCAGGCCAAACGCCACATTTTGCTGGGCAGTCAGATGCGGGAATAAGGCATATTCCTGAAATACCATGCCGACGTGACGCTTTTCCGGGGGCAGATGAACCTCCGGCCCGGCGACACGTTTTTGTGACACATAAATCTCACCGCTTTGCAGCCGTTCAAAACCGGCAACCGCCCGCAATACCGTGGTTTTCCCGCAGCCTGATGCGCCCAATAAGCAGGCAAGTTCACCCTTGCGCACCGACATCGAAAACCCTTTCAACACGGGGTGCTGACTGTTGCTGTAAGCAACGTGAACATCCTGCAGACGTAAGGCAATTTCTGACATAAATCTCTCCTCTAACCGTGGCGTGTCATCTGGTGGCGCACCAGCAAAATAACCGGCAATGTGCCCGCGAGAACAATCATCAAGGCGGCGATAGCCCCTTCTTCGTAGGTGCCGCGCGCGGCTTCGGCGTACAGCAGCGTCGCCAGCGTCTCAAAATTTACCGGACGCAAAAGCAGGGTCGTTGGCAGCTCTTTCATCGCATCGGCGAAGACTAACAGCGCACTGCTGACCAGCGCCGGACGCAATAACGGCAGGTGAATACGGGCGAAGGTGCCAGTGCCATTTTCGCCCAACAAACGCGAGGCCTGCTCAAGGGAAGGGGGAATACGGCTCAGGCCGGAATCCAGTGCGCCGATGGCGATGGCCTGGAACCGCATCGCGCAGCAGATAACTAGCAAGATCCCGGCAGACATCAGCGGCAGACCGCGAATCTCCAGTAAATCGGCCAGCCATCTGTCTACAGCCATAGCGGGAGTCAGAAAACCAATCGCGAGGATGGTGCCAGGCACGGCGTAGCCTAAAGAGGCAAGGCGCATCACACCGCGGCGAAACCCGGACATCGAGTTATCGGCGGCGCTGTGGCGCGCACTCCACGCCACCAGCAAACTGACACAAACCACCACCAGCGTGGTTCCCGCAGCCAGCGATAACGTGTTTTGTAAGGCCGATAGCAACGCAGGTGAGAGCGCATTTTCTTCACCCAAACGTTTTGCACTTTCCCATGCTAAAAATATCACCGGGGCCAAAAATCCCAGGATTACCGGCAGCGCGATAACGCCGCCAAGCAGCCAGCCACGCCAGCCGTGTACGCGTGTGGGCTGAATTTCACGCAGGCTGCGGCTGCTGAAACCTTGTTTTTTACGCCCATAAAATTCCAGCGTCAGGATGCAGAAGATAAACATCAGCATCATGCAGGCGATTTGGGCTGCAGAAGCGAGATCTGAGCGCGAAATCCAGGTGGTGTAGACCGTGACGGTGAGGGTTTGTACACCGAGAAACTCAGATGCGCCAATATCGTTAAGGGTTTCCAGAAGCGCAAGGCTAATGCCCACAGCCAGCGCCGGGCGGGCCATGGGAAGTGCCACGCGAAAGAACGTGCCCGCCGCGCTACAACCCAATGTTCGTGCGGCTTCCAGCAAATGCGCAGGCTGGCTGATGAACATGGCGCGGGTCGTGAGGTAGACGTAAGGATAGAGCACCAGCCCCAGCAAAATAATCGCGCCTGGCAGCGAGCGTAAATCAGGAAGACGGAACTGGCGCGGGCTGTCGAACCCCAGCACAAAGCGAATGAAGGTTTGCAGCGGGCCTATCGGGTGTAAGAGATCGAGCCACGCGAATGCCACAATGTAAGTGGGCATTGCCAGCGGAAGCAGCAGTGCCCAACTGAGAATTTTGCGTCCGGGGAAATCCCACGCGGTGACGGCCCACGCGCTGCCAACACCGATCACTCCCACGATGACGGCGACACCGGCCAGCAACAGCACGGTATTTTTCAGCACCGAAGGCAGAACAAAAGTGATGAGATTGTCCCAGTGCGAGAAATCAGCCAGCGTTGCTTGCCAGATAAGCGCTACAACAGGCGTGAGTACGCCAAGCGCAACGCATAACGCACCAAGATGCAGCGGGGTTAATAAAGACTGCGGCCCGGAAAACAGGCCGCGTAACGTCGGAAGACGAAGTGATTTATTGATCGAATCCAACTTTATCTACCAGCAGACTCGCTTGTTTACGGTGTTTAACAATCTCGGTTAATGGAATTTTATCAACGTCGATTTCGCCAATGACATTGCTGATGACCGGGTCAAGCGCGACACCTTTCAGAACCGGATATTCATAGTTCGCTTTGGCATATTGTTGCTGAGCGGGTTCGGAGACCAGGTATTCCATTAACTTCACGGCATCTGCTTTGTTAGGGGCAAACTTCGCCACTGCGGCACCGCTGATGTTGACGTGCGTGCCGCCTTGTTCGAAGGTCGGTTTCACGACTTTAATGGCATCGCCCCATTTACGCGCATCGGTGCCTTCTTTGGCATTTTTCATATGGCCGATGTAGTAGGAATTCGCCAGGCCAATATCACAAATGCCGCCGAGGATATCGCGTGCAACATCACGGTCGCCGCCGGTGGCTTTACGTGCCAGGTTGGCTTTGACGCCACGCAACCATTCTTCGGTTTTTGCTTCGCCGTGGTGTGCAATCATCGCGGCAATCAGCGCGGTGTTATACGGATGCTGACCGGAACGGATACACACTTTCCCTTTGTATTCCGGGCTGGAAAGTTGTTCGTAATGCCAGTTATCAATCGGCAGCGATTTTTCGGCGTACAGCACGCGGGCACGCATAGAAAGTGCAAACCACTGGTTATCTTCGCCACGCAGGTTGGCCGGGATAGCTTTTGTCAGTATTTCCGACTGCACGGGTTGTGTAACGCCCGCTTCAACTAAATCAATAAGATTGCCTGCATCTACGGTCATCAGCAGGTCGGCAGGGGAGTTTTTGCCTTCCGCTTTTACACGCTCGAGCATGCCATCCTTGATGTAAACCGTGTTCACTTTGACGCCACTGGTTTGCGTCCAGGTGTCCAGCAATGGCTGAATCAGGCCCGGTTCACGAGTGGTGTAAACAGTCAGAGGATCTTGTGCGAAAGCCGGCAGGCTGACGGATAAAACCACAGCCGATGCAAGCGTGATACGGCGCAGTCCGGTGCGAGGCAGAGCATTCATCGTTTTATATCCCAGAGTGGTTGGAACGTCGTTGGTGTCCCGTCAGGAAGAGTTCTTACGGGCAGGCGCACGATAAATGATAACTACTAGCATTTACAATAATCGCTAAGTGCAAATAATTCACATTTACATAACTTTAACCAACGATGTGATGCCGAACGCGGTGAGGGAAAATAGAGGGTTGGCGGGGAAATAAAAAGCAAAAAGCCCGCTTAGTTTCCTAAGCGGGCTTCTTAAATTTGGCTCCTCTGACTGGACTCGAACCAGTGACATACGGATTAACAGTCCGCCGTTCTACCGACTGAACTACAGAGGAATCGGTTAGCGGGGCGCATAGTAACGAGCGCTCGTCAGGTTGTCAAAGGCTGTTTAGAGGAAAATTGTTTGATTGCTGGTTTAATCAACAAATAGAAGAAAAGAGCCGCAATGTGCGGCTCTTTATACGGGTGACAAACCTCTCCGTAGGTTGGAGAAGCGGTAGCGTCATCCGACAAAACCCGTTGATCAGTCGGGTTTATGCACGTTGAGTTCTGACCGGCGCAGTCGCTTCAATCAGCCACGGACGGGCATCACCGGAAACCAGCGGCGATAAGATTTCACGTACTTGCTGGTGGTAATCATCAAGCCAGGCGATGTCTTGTTCGCTCAACAGCGATATTTCAACCGCGCTCAGATCGATTGGGATCAACGTCAGAGAAGCAAATTTGCAGAAGCCTGGCTGCGAGGCAACGATTTCAACCTGGTTTTCAACTCGCATACCGTGGCTGCCTTCCAGATAGTAACCCGGTTCGATGGTCTGGATAACGCCCGGCAACAACGGCCACGGGTTCACTTTCTTCGCCAGACGGTGCGGGGCTTCATGGATAAACAGGCAATGACCTACGCCATGGCCAGTGCCGTGGTCGTAGTCCAGACCCATTTCCCACAATGGACGGCGTGCGAACGCGTCCAACTGGTGGCCTTGTGTACCTTGCGGGAATTGCAGGGAGATCAGCGCCAGGAAGCCTCTCAATACCGCGGTGTAATGCAGGCGGCGCTGCGCATCGACTTGCCCAAAGTTCAGGGTGCGTGTGGCATCGGTGGTGCCGTTGAAATACTGGCCGCCAGAATCGTTCAGGTAGAACGCTTTGGTGGTTATTGCCATGTTGGTTTCTGGCGAGGAATGGTAGTGACACATGGCGGCGTTGTGGGCCGCAGCAGAAATAGTGCTGAAGCTTTGCTCGCGGAAGTTGTCGCACTGCTGGCGGAAGGCGAGTTGTTTTTCCTGCGCTTCGAGTTCAGTGACCGGGTTGCCCGCCGCTTCACGCAGTGGCACTTCGTGGCTGAGCCAGGCCAGGAAGTTCACCCATGCCACGCCATCTTCAATATGACACGCGCGGTAACCTTCCAGTTCGACGCTGTTTTTATTCGCTTTTACCAGCGTAATAGGATCGGGTTGCCAGACTATCTCACCGCCGCCCGCTTCTACGGCAATGCGCACTGCGACAGGCGCAGTGTCACCGTCAAGCGAGAAACGCTTACCTGCGGCAAGTTGCTGGCAACGGGCCAGGAAAGAATCATGATGTTGTAGGCTGACCGAGTTCAGCAGGGTGCTGTCAAGCTGATGCAGTTTTGCATCGTCGACAAACCATTCGATTTCACCGTCGTTTTTCAGCAGAGCAAAAGACTGTGCAACCGGGTTCATGGCAACGTCGGAACCGCGCACGTTGAGCAGCCAGGCAATATTGTCCAGCAGGGTGATGGCAAGATAGTCGACGCCTTTTTCTTTGAGCAAAGCCGCCATGCGTGCACGTTTAGCAGCGCTTGGTTCACCACTGATCTCATCTGGCATTTGGGTCACAACGCCGCGAGGTGCTGCCGGGCGATCGGCCCAGATGGTATTGAGCGGGTCGTCATTGACGGCAACCAGGTCGCAACCGCTGGTGCGTAGGCTTTCATACTGGCTGTTTACCATCAGCAGCGGCTCAAACGCGATGCGTTTACCGGCGGGTAAGTTGTCACGCAGCCACAGATGAAGTGGTTCGTCGTGCAAATGATGGATTTCAAACTCTTCAAGGTTCACTTGCTGACGCGCCTGAACCTGATAACGCCCGTCAACGAACAGCAGCGCGCGGTCAGCCAGAATCAGCGCCAGACCTGCTGAACCGTCAAAGTTGCTGATAAATTCCAGTTTGTTGTCATTTGGTGAGCAGTCTTCACTTTGATGCGCATCCGCTCGCGGAATGATCATACCATCGAGGTCGCGTTCTTTGAGCAGTTTGCGTAGGGCATGCAGAGATGATGTTGGTTGCATTCTTATGTTCTCTTATCGGAATGGGGGTTCGTTAAAGGTACGGAGTTTACGTGAATGCAGGCGTTCACCTTCCGCTCGCAGCAAATCAATGGCGCAGATGCCGATTTGCAAATGCTCAGAAATAGCACCTTCATAGAAGCGATTTGCCTGGCCAGGGAGTTTGATCTCACCGTGCAGCGGTTTGTCGGAAACACAAAGCAAGGTGCCGTATGGCACGCGGAAGCGATAACCCTGCGCGGCAATGGTGGCGCTTTCCATATCAATCGCAACGGCGCGGCTCAGGTTAAAGCGCAGGGCTGACGCGGAATAGCGCAATTCCCAGTTACGGTCATCGGTGGTGACGACGGTTCCGGTACGCAACCGCTGTTTCACTTCTTCGCCCGGCATGCCGCTCACCAGTTTAGTGGCGTCGTACAAAGCGCGCTGCACTTCGGCGATGCTTGGGATGGGGATATCTGGCGGTAGAACCGCATCAAGCACATGGTCGTCGCGCAGGTACGCATGCGCCAGCACGTAATCGCCAATCGACTGGCTTTCGCGCAGGCCGCCACAGTGGCCAATCATCAGCCAGGCCGCAGGGCGCAACACCGCCAGATGGTCGCAAATGGTTTTCGCATTCGATGGGCCAACGCCAATGTTAATCAGCGTGATGCCGTTACCGTTGGCATCAATCAAGTGCCAGGCGGGCATCTGGTGTTTCTTCCAGGCGAGATCGGAAATAGCTTCTTCGGGAGCCTGGCTGTCGGCGGTTAGCCACACGCCGCCTGCGCAGGAAAGCGCAACGTATGGGCTTTCCGGGTCAAGGATCTGCTGGCAACCCCAGCGCACAAACTCGTCCACATAACGGGTGTAGTTGGTGAACAGGACAAAAGACTGGAAGTGCTCAACCGGCGTGCCGGTGTAGTGGCGCAGGCGGGCGAGCGAGAAATCAACGCGACGGGCGTCGAAGTGTGAAAGCGGGTAAAACTCGGTGGGATGGAACAGGCCGTCCGCCGTTTCATCCCCAATTTGCGCCAGTTCGGTCGTCGGGAAATGGCGTGGTAAACCGGCACTCATTGAACGGTCCAGCGACAAACTGGAGCCATCAATCACATACGGATAAGGGATTTCATGTTGCGATAAACCCACTTCAATCTGCGCGCCGTAATCTTCGTAAAGTAGCGTTAATTGTTCGGCGAGATAGTGGCGGAAAAGTGCCGGGCGGGTGATGGTGGTGGTGTAACTGCCGGAATGGGTGAAACGAGCATAAGCGCGAGTTTTATTCGGATGCTTAACGGTGCCATCCCAACTGACACGCAGTTCCGGGTAAACAAATAATCCTGCGGCGCGTTTTTCAAATTCAGGTAGTGCGCCGTTTTCAACATACTGGCCAATGGCATCGCGCAGTGCGTTGACCGAGGCATCGTACAGCTCCTCTAATTTATCGAGGGCCTGGTTCGGGGTAAGGGCCGTGGCGGCTGTCTGATGCGTCATCTTCTCTCCTCATCCTGCTGATTTGTACAGGGCTGTTTGCAGCTTCGATAGTATGTCATCGGCGGGCGTCAACGGAAGGGGCAGGAGGAGAAAACAAGAAGCCTGCTAATAAACCTCTTCCCAGTTCGGCTAAGCGATAGGGAGAGCGTCTTATCGTAAGGATTTCAGTCTACGCTAAACTCAAACGCCTCCGAATTAACCAACCGATCAAAGCTAAAGGAAATATGCATGTCTGTTGATAATTTATCCTGCATGGGTTCCGCTAAAGTGACACTTTTTGTGGATGAAACAAATCATCAGGTAATCGAGAAGTTTCCTGTCAGTGATGTGGAGTACAACTTTTATCAACATGCAGCCAGGGATCTCGCTCAGGCAGACATTTTCACCCCAAAGTTGTTGTTAGCCGAACCATCCTCACGCAAGTTAAGACTGGAATATATCCCGCACCAGGTTGATCAGGACGAAGTTGGACGAGATGAAGTGTTGTCAATTCTGTCTCGCTTACATTCCCATCGGCCTGACCCTTCATGGGTTTATCATAATCACACCTGGTCAGAAACAGCCCTCGAAAAATCTCTCATACTATTGGCATTACCGGATAGAGCAGCAAAACAGTTACGGTATTTTCAGCAGGAAAGTAATGCTCTTTTTAGGGGGCAGTGCTTAATTTCAGGCGATAGTAATGCGGGTAATTGGGGGAAAAGGGATAACGGTGATTTAGTGCTTTTTGACTGGGAGAGATTCAGCATGGGTAGCCCAGCTATTGATCTTGCTCCACTGATAAAGGGAATGGGTTCTAAACAAAAATTTATTGAGTTTGCTGAACGCTATCACTGTATATCTCGTCAATATAATCCAGGTGACTTAGCTAAAGAAATTGCGATTGCTAAAGCATGGATTGTTACCGAGGTTGTCGTATTGCTTAATGAACGGCAGAAAAGTGATTTTCAATTCTATCTCAACTGGTACAGAGAAAATCTTCCTGCCTGGCTAGATAACACTGTAAAAATGCTTTGAGGTTTTCAAAACCATTGAGCTATTACCGATGCGGATTCCACTATGAATAGCATGTTCGCTTCACGCTCATAGCGGACCTGATGACCACCCAACCAGTCCGCTATGTGCTGTGAGTTCAAGGGGTCGATGCAACGCTATCCTTAATCAAGGGGGACGTTGCCATGAAACGAAGAACGCGCATTTACTACACACCGGAACAGAAAGCGATTATCTGGGACAGATATAAGCAAGGTGATTCCCTGCATGACATCGCCAGAATGTTCGACAGATTTCACTCTTCTATTATGCCTACAATCCACCAGACAGGTGGCTACCGTCCTCCCGTGCGAAGGCGGCACCGGTTAGCGCTTTCGCTTGATGAAAGAGAGGAGATATCCAGAGGACTGGTAGCAAAACGCAGCATCAGGGACATCGCGGCCAAATTATCAAGAGCTCCTTCAACGATTAGCCGTGAGATCAGGAGGCATGGAGGTGCAAAACAATACCGTGCAGCAAAAGCCGATACAGTTGCGTGGGAAAGTGCCCTGAGACCAAAATCCTGCAAGCTAATTGAAAGCCCCACATTGTGTAAAATCATTGCAGAGAAGATGCATCAGGACTGGTCGCCGGAACAAATCGCCGGTTGGCTGAAACGCTGTTATCCGGATAATCAGGAAATGCATGTGTCACATGAAACGATTTATAAAACACTTTTTATACAAACCCGGGGAGCATTAAAAAAAGAGCTGCAGCAATGCCTCCGAAGTGGAAGAGCAGTGCGTAGATCCAGAACCTCATCGCTTAAAGGGAAAGGATTAGGGTCAATCCCGAATGCGATACCTATCAGTGAAAGGCCACCTGAAGCCACGGACAGAGCCATACCAGGTCACTGGGAAGGTGACCTGATACAGGGTTCGAAAAACTCCTATATCGTCACTCTTGTAGAACGTCATTCCCGTTTTGTTATGCTGGCCAAAGTCAGGGACAACAAGACCATAACGGTTATATCTGCACTCATCAGACAAGCCCGGGAATTACCTGTTGAGCTTTATAAAACATTAACCTGGGATCGGGGCGCTGAAATGACCAGCCACACCCGATTTACTGTAGCGACAGACATTCAGATTTATTTTTGTGATCCTCAATCTCCCTGGCAACGTGGCTCAAATGAAAATACGAACAGGTTGCTCAGACAATATTTTCCAAAAGGAACTGACTTATCGGTTCACAGTCAGCAAAGACTTAACAGTGTTGCCAGACAGCTAAATGAAAGACCGAGAAAAACGCTAGACTATGAATCACCCGCAGAGCGGTTCAATCAGTGTGTTGCATCCATCAGTTGAACTCACAGCTCAAAGCAGACAATAAGACCCTTCAACCTGACCGCTTCGTGCAGGAGCGGACATTATTTACCCACGAAGCCAGGGGGTAATTGTCAGTCCGGTAAGCAACCCTTCGGGGGTGAGCAGGCGCGTGACGGTTTGCCCCCACGGCTCTATGCGGTTAGCCACCAACAGGCGATAACTCTTCTCACTCAATATGCGGGTAGCAGAATCGAGATCCTCTACCTCGTATTCAATCCATCCCTGTGGTATCGGGTGTTCAGTTGGCCACTGCCCAACACCAAAACATGAATTTGCTGCCTGTGATAGTGGCCAGACGGCAAAATGCTTCACGTCCTTCAGCAGGTCTTTTTCCGACAGCAGGTAATCGCAGTTCCCCTCCATTGGCTTTAGCGGCAGACCGAATGTCTGCACATAAAACTCAGCGCTGGATTCAGTATTCTGCGACATGCCTGCTTCCTTTATGGTCTGAAATTGAATACTAAATTGATACTACGACTCACTGAGTCACCACGCCTACGATAGTTCAAAGGACATTTTCAGTTTTTGATTTCCTTGAGGTGCTTATAAACAGTGGCGCGCCCCATAGAGAGCACGTTAGCAATGTAGTCTGCTGAGTTTCTGACGGTGAATGCACCCTGGCGATACAGCTCCGTCACCAGTTCCTTTTTCTGCTGGCGGGAGAGTGTGGAAAGCGAAGTATTATTTTCATTCAGCCACTGATGAAGAAAAGTATTAATTTTTTCCTGCCAGTCATGTTTAAAAAGCTGGACGGGCTGTGGCTGCAAACGGTTAACAGAAAGGAACATCTCGAGGGCATTTTTGGCATCCTCTAACAGCGAAGTGCTGAAGTTGATGCAAAAAATATATTCGGTTTCACCTTCTACGTTTGCGCGAATACTGACTGAGCGGACTTTTTTACCATCCCAGTTCAGTTTTTCGTAAGGCCCGGTCATGCTTTCAAGGTCGTGAAGCGACAGCTCCTCAAGCCCGGCATCATCCCCGATGCTGCGTTTAGAGATATTATTAGCAAGCCAGGCAATTTTGCCGCTTTTAACGTTGTGTATAGCGACTTCTACCACCGGGAAAAACAGCGCTGCGATTCCTTCTGCCATCGCTTTTAGCGTGGCAAACTGCTCATCTTTAAGGCTTATATTTTCGTTCAAACTTTGATTCCTTCCGCCTGGTAACCGTTTTACACTTTTAACTGCGCCAGAATACTGGCCGAAATCTGCGCATCCTGCACGCCCAGCCCGGTTAGATCGACAAGGGTAATATCAGTTTCGCTACGCACATATTGCGAACGGTCTGCCAGTAAACACCCCAGCTCAATCACCTTTTTGCTCTCACGAAGGTCAGCCGATAAGCGGCTTAACTCACCGTAAGCCCCGCACTGCTTGAGCGAATCAGCCACAATACAATCCGCTTTCGCTACCAGTTTTGCGTCAAGCTCCTGCTTGCCTGGGCTATCGGCACCCACGGCGGTGATATGTGTTCCGGGCTGAACCCACTCGGCAAGCACCAACGGAACGGTTGATGGCGTGGCGGTGACGATAACCGTAGCGCCGCTTGCAGCCTGCTGCTCGCTGGTCGTGGTAATAAGCTGAATATCAATATCGGAAACTTGCTCGCGGAAACGGGCCAACGATGCCTCGCTACGTCCCCAGACAATCACGTCACGGCAAGGGGTTAGCTCAAGTAACTGTCGCAGCTGAAGCTCTGCCTGTAATCCGGTGCCGAAGATAGCAATTCGCTCTATACGCTCAGGAAGCAGCATTTCCGCGGCAATGCGTCCTGCCAGCGCGGTGCGTACGCCAGTCAACCAACCATGATCGTCCAGCAGCACCAGGGGTTGTCCCGTTTGTGCCGAGAAAACCATACTGAGCCCGTCATTGCTGGGCAATCCCAGGGAAGGATTGTTATAAAAGCCCGTTGAGATTTTTACACAAAAACTATCGCTGCCCTCAATCCAGGCGGACTTGATACAGCAGTCGCCTTCGGCTTGCGAGAAGGCAAATTGCTGGGCTGGCGGAAGCTGCACCCGACCTGCGGAAAACGCTTCGAAACCGGCTTTTAGTCGGGTCAGCGCGTCGGTCTGGTTAAATAGCGTTTTGATTTCTTCAAGGCCGATAACCTTCATTTCACCGCTCCGGTGAATTTTTCGAGGGTGATATTTTTACCGCACAGCACCACCGCGACACGCTTGCCTCGCCATTGCTCGGCCTGCTGCATAAAGGCTGCCATTGCCACACCCGCCGCGCCTTCCACCATCCAGCGTTCATAACGGGCCAGGGTTTTCATCGCCGCTTTGATTTCTTCTTCGCTGACCAGCACACAGTCATCGACAACCGCCTGGCAGAGTGGGAAGGTGATTGTGCCGGGTTCCAGCCCGCCCGCCGTGCCGTCTGAAAGCGTATCGTGCTCTTCCGGCTCCACAATTTCACCCGCCTGAAGTGAGGCGTACATCGCCACAGACGCTTCAGGCCAACAAGCCACGATGCGGGTTTCCGGTGACAGATGTTTCATTACCGCACCGATGCCGGAAATCAAACCGCCACCGCCCACAGCCACAAAAACGGCATCAAGTTTCGGCTCTGTTTCAAACATTTCAAACGCGATGGTGCCTTGCCCGGCGATCACATCTCCATCGTTATAGGGTGAAACAAAGGTTATCCCTTCACGGGCCGCGGTTTCTGCCGCTTCCAGTTCGACGCTAAGGGCGTCCTTTTCGATCATATTCACCGTTGCGCCGTAGGCACGAATAGCGTCAATCTTCAAAGGCGAAGCGGTGGCTGGCACAAAAACAGTCACCGGAACGCCTGCCATTGCCCCCGCCAGTGCCATACCTTGCCCGTGATTACCCGAAGAAGCCGTGATCACTCCCTGCGCCTTTTGTTCCGGGGTCAGCAGGCGAATCTTGTTGCTGGCACCGCGGAATTTAAACGAACCGGTGTGTTGCAGATGCTCACCCTTAAGAAACAGATCGCACCCGTACAGCGTCGAAAGCATGTGGCTGCGGTCGAGCGGCGTTTTTCTGACTTGTGGGCGAAGTGCGGTATGCGCTTCCTGGCTGGCGGTAAAAAGTTTGAGTAGCTGCGACATAGTGATCTTCTCTGTATGTATTTATTGTCTAATATAGACTTTTAGTACACTTTGTCTATCGCACAATTTGTGCATTGAAGAACATCGTAAAGCGTTGTTAAGTCCGCCCTGTATTCATTGTTGGGGAGGAGGTCAGCGTGGCTATATAGTCCATAAAAAAAGGCCACCTATTCGGTGACCTTAAATAATGAGTTTTCAGGGTTATTTTATTTGTAAAACAATATGCTAAATCGATATGCCCTATCAGTGAAGTTCAAGTCTAACCAACTCCATCGGGCAGAACACACCTTCGCAACCTTCGATTTCAACACACTGAGAACGACGAATTTGTTCGGCTGATTTACCTTCGCCGTGAATGGCCTTAATAACACCAGTCAGACCCTTATTGAAAACCATAACACGGCTGCCAGTTGAGATAGCGTTACGGTAGCAATCATAGGTCAACATCATCATTCCTCCTTTATGTTGTATCAAGATGAGATGATTTAACGGCAAATAAATAGCTCTGAATCGGTCAAAATGTTTTGAGCTAAGTCAAAATTTTATAAGTTTCAGATGCTCAGGAAAAGACCGAAGTCTATTTTTTCAATCAACTATATTTGGCGACGTTATTAAGCCGAGAGTTCTCTGCGGACGATTTCTGCGCCTGCACTTAAAGCACTCAACTTGCCTCGTGCTACCTGGCGAGGTAATGGGGTCATGCCGCAGTTGGTGCTAGGGTAGAGCTTGTCGGCGTCTACAAACTGAAGTGCTTTGCGTAAAGTATTCGCGACTTCTTCTGGTGTCTCAATAATATTGGTTGCCACATCAATGGCACCGACCATGACTTTTTTCCCTCGAATGAGTTCAATGAGATCCATTGGTACGCGAGAGTTCTGACATTCCAGTGAAATTATATTGATGGCAGACGCCTGCAATTTGGGGAAAAACTCCTCATATTGCCGCCATTCTGAACCCAGCGTCTTTTTCCAGTCTGTATTAGCTTTGATGCCGTAACCGTAGCAAATATGTACTGCCGTTTCACATTTAAGCCCTTCAACTGCTCTTTCTAACGCAGCAATTCCCCAGTCATTCACCTCGTCAAAAAACACATTAAATGCAGGTTCATCAAACTGGATAATATCAACACCCGCCGCCTCTAATTCTCTGGCTTCTTGATTAAGAATTTTGGCAAATTCCCAGGCGAGTTTTTCGCGGCTTTTATAATGGCTATCATATAGCGTATCGATCATTGTCATTGGGCCTGGCAGCGCCCATTTAATGGGTTGTTTAGTTTGCTGACGTAAAAACCTGGCATCTTCAACAAAAACAGGCTTTTGGCGAGAAACAGGCCCGACAACAGTGGGTACACTCGCATCATAGCGATTGCGAATTTTAACAATCTCACGCTTCTCAAAATCAACGCCGCTGAGGTGTTCAATAAATGTCGTGACAAAATGCTGACGCGTTTGCTCGCCGTCGCTGACGATATCAATCCCGGCATGCAGCTGATCTTCCAGGCACAAACGGAGAGCATCTTGTTTGCCCTCAACTAATTCATCACCTTGCAGTTTCCATGGAGACCAAAGCGTTTCAGGTTGTGCAAGCCAGGAAGGTTTAGGCAAACTGCCCGCAGTCGAAGTGGGTAACAATATTTTCATAATAAATAGCCTTAATTTTTTAATAATCAGTGAGCGTAATTAGCAGACCATTTTTCAAGAATAGTTTGGTATGGTTTGATGAAGTTCTCTTCTGTAAACTTTCCCTGCTCAATAGCTAACTGGCTACGTTCTTCTCGGTCATAAACAATTTCAGTTAATGAATAATCCTGTTGATTCAGGCTCGGTTGATAGATTTTACCGGCGGTAGAATTAGCATTGTAAATCTCAGGCCGATAAATTTTTTGGAAAGTCTCCATCGTACTAATAGTCCCGATCAGCTCAAGATCCGTATAGTCGCTCGTCAAATCACCTGCAAAATAAAAGGCTAAGGGCGCAACGCTATTTGGCGGCATAAAATAGCGTGCCTGCAACCCCATTTTATTGAAATAGTGATCGGTCATGGACGACTCATCTTGCTGATATTCCACACCCAATACCGGATGATGATTTTCAGTGCGATGATAAGTGTTTTTACTGGACACGCTCAGGCATATCACCGGTGATTTATTAAAGCGTTCTTTGTAAGCGCTTGAGTTAATAAAGCATTTGAATAGATTTCCATGCAAATCACCAAAATTATCTGGCGTGCTAAACCCGGCATTGTTCTTGTTGTGCTCTAACAGCAAGACGCTAAAGTCATAATCCCGGACGTAAGAGGAAAAATTGTTCCCAACAATGCCTTCAATACGCTCGTTAGTTTTCTGATCGACAATATTCGTTTTCAATATTTCAATCACTGGGAAGGTGTCGCCTTTACCTTCAACATCCATCTCCACGGAGATAATTTCAAGTTCGACGCCATAACGATCGCCTTGTGGATTATCCCAATGCACCAGGGAATTGAAACGGTCGTCAATCATTTTTAAGGTATTGCGCAAATTCTCCTGGCGCTTATGACCTCTGGCTAAATTAGCAAAGTTGGTCGTGATGCGCGTATTTTCGGATGGATTGTAATTCTCATCGAAAGAAATGCTTTTAATAGTAAATTTAAATTCTTTATTCATCGCGATTGGGTATCCTAATTTCTGATAAGACCTGAATTTATTTTTTGCTTTTGCAGCACGACCCAATTTTCTTTTCAGGTTGCTTAACCAGTAGTCTTCATATTGTCTGTAACTGATTGCAGTAGGATATTTATGCCAGAGTCATTGATTGAGTAAAAGTGATTAAATTTCAGAGAACATGAGAGAATTTCATGTTCAGGTGAGGGGGCATGTTGGCAGAAGGCCGACCGCTGGCGACAAAAACGAAAAAGCCCGCTTAGTTTCCTAAGCGGGCTTCTTAAATTGGCTCCTCTGACTGGACTCGAACCAGTGACATACGGATTAACAGTCCGCCGTTCTACCGACTGAACTACAGAGGAATCGGTTAACGGGGCGCATATTAGCGATGCCATCAGGGCTTGTCAAAGCCTGTCATCACTCCGCTGGTTCGTTTGCTGATAAAACAGACAAACGCGGCGTTTCGGGCGTACAGACAGTTCTTTACAGCTCATGTGTTGCCAAACCGGCACGACTGGCTAAGATATGCGGTTCAATGACGCGAGGGTTTCATGCTTAAACGGCAGAATTTGGCAAAGTGGTTTTTATTTCTGGCATGTCTGGTGGTGCTTGTCTGCACGGCCCAGCGCATGGCGGGAATGCACGCCTTGCAGATGAAAGTTGCCGAAAACGTCATGCTCTCGCAAAATAGTGCCTCTGAAATTGATGAAGCCGCGCCAGTGACGCCGTGCGAATTAAGCGCAAAATCATTGCTTGCCGCACCTCCTGTTTTGTTCGAAGGCGCGCTGTTTGTTTTCAGTCTGCTCCTCACACTTCTTGCGCCACTGCTGGCGGCATCTTCCTCCGTCACACCGGTTCGGGAGTTTTCCTCGCCCACGCTCCGGGTACATCTGCGATTCTGCGTCTTCCGTGAATGAAACGTCGGCTGTTTAACACAGTTCGATAATTCATTAACGGAGGAAAAATATGTTGAGTCTTTTCAGGCAGACGTTGCTCTGTCTTTTATTGCTATGGCACCCATTTTCATGGGCGGCGCAGGCAGGCTGGCTTCAGTCTGCTGAGAATGATCATGCCAGCGTCAGGTTACGTGCGGATACCACCGGGGCTGGGAAAACCCAGTTTTTACTGGATGTAAAACTCGAAGAGGGCTGGAAAACATACTGGCGTTCACCCGGCGACGGCGGCGTTGCGCCGACGATTAGCTGGCACGAGCCGGTAAAGTCGGCCCAGTGGTTTTGGCCTGTTCCACAGCGTTTTGATGTGGGCGGAATCACCACCCAGGGTTATCACAATGAAGTGAGCATTCCGATGCGGCTAGACGGCGAAATCCCGGCGAAAATTGCTGGCGTGTTGACGCTCTCGACCTGCAAAGATGTTTGCTTGCTGACGGATTACCCTTTTGAAATCACCCCCACTCAAGATGATGCGACATTTACACATGACTACGCACAAGCGATGGGTAAAGTCCCGCTTGCCGACGGGCTGACGGACAATCTGATTGCCGGATATCACAATGCTGAACTGGTGGTGCAAGCCACTCGCGTGGCTGGCTGGCAGAAACCCGAACTGTTTCTCGATATGCCGGACGATGCCAGTTTCGGTAAGCCAAAATATCGCGTTGATGGCGAAAAGCTGTGGGCAACGATACCGGTGAGCGATGGCTGGGATGGCGCCGGGCCAGATCTGCGCGGGCGTCATCTTTCACTGGTTATCGCTGATAACGGTGTTGCACAGCAAAGCCAGGTTACGATAGCCGATGCGCCAGTTACGCCACCTGCCAGTGGCGATTTTGTGTTGTGGCAGGTTTTGCTGTTGGCGTTGCTGGGCGGTTTTATTCTCAACCTGATGCCTTGCGTTCTGCCGGTTTTGGGGATGAAACTCGGTTCGGTATTGCTGGCGGATAAGCAGGACCAACGTGTGATCCGCAAGCAATTCCTCGCCTCGTTTGCCGGGATTATGGTTTCGTTTATGGCGCTGGCATTGTTAATGACGGTACTGCGTTTGACGAATCAGGCTGTCGGCTGGGGTATTCAGTTCCAGAACGTCTGGTTTATCGGCTTTATGGCCGCCGTGATGCTGATCTTTAGCGCCAACCTGTTTGGGCTGTTCGAGTTTCGACTTTCATCTAATGTCACCACTAAACTTGCTACTCACGGCGGAAAGGGTATTAGCGGTCACTTCTGGCAGGGCGCACTGGCGACGTTACTGGCGACACCGTGTAGCGCCCCGTTCCTTGGCACTGCCGTCGCCGTTGCGCTGGGGGCATCGCTACCCACGCTTTGGGGGATCTTCCTAGCGCTTGGCGTAGGCATGAGCTTGCCGTGGCTATTAATTGCCGCCCGCCCATCGCTTGCATTACGCCTGCCTAAACCTGGACGCTGGATGAACTGGCTGCGCCGGATACTGGCAGTGATGATGCTTGGCTCGGCGTTGTGGCTAGTGAGTCTGTTATCTGTGCATTTTGGCTCATCGTCAAAACCCGCAGCGCAAGAAAATATCCCCTGGCAGCCGCTCACTGAACAGGCGATTACGGACGCGCTGGCGCAAAATAAACGCGTGTTTATTGATGTCACCGCCGACTGGTGCATTACCTGCAAAATTAATAAGTTAAACGTACTTTCCCGTGACGACGTGCAGGCGGCATTGCAGCAACCTGATGTAGTTGCGCTGCGCGGTGACTGGACGCTCCCTTCAAAAGATATCACTGCATTTCTCAAACAGCGCGGGCAGGCCGGGGTGCCGTATAACCAGGTTTATGGCCCGAATTTCCCCGAAGGAATACCGCTATCAACACTGCTGACGCGTGACGCTGTGCTCAATACGTTAAACGATGCGAAAGGAATGAAATAATGAAAATGATCATGACGATGCTGTTGTTAGTGGCAGCGACTTTTGGCGCGAATGCCGCAGAGCCAACGAATGAAGAGCAAGTGCAACAAATGATTTATCAGGCGTTGTTTCACGATCCTGCCAGCCCACGGATTGGTGCTGCATCCCCGAAACTCACTATTATTTCATTCACGGATTACAACTGCCCATATTGCAAAAAGTTTGACCCGATGCTGGAGAAAATTGTTGAGAAATACCCTGATGTTGCCGTCATTTTCAAGCTGTTGCCGTTTCGTGGTGAATCATCTTCTCTGGCATCCCGCGTGGCGTTGACCACCTGGCGTGAGCATCCGCAGCAGTTCCTGGCTTTGCACCACAGTTTGATGTCGAAAACCGGGAATCACACCGCCGCCACCATTGATGCGGCGGTGGCTAAAAGCGGTGTAACAGCGGTCAAGCCTGATGAACTGAGCCGGGAGACGCTGAATCTCAATCTGCAACTGGCGCGGGTGGTTGGGGTTCAGGGCACGCCGGCAACTCTGGTTGGCGATACGCTGCTGGCAGGCGCTGTGTCGTGGGACTCACTTGAGGAGCTGGTGAAAGAAAAACGGGAACAGGCCAATGAAAAGTAAGCTCAGGCGTTGGGGGAAAGAAGCGCTGGTGATGGTGGTGATTTTTATCACCATCGTGGTGCTGATGGATTTGTGGCGCGCGCCAAAGATGCCCGCAACCTTTGACAGCACGCCGCTTCATACGCTGGATGGCAATTCCGTGACGTTAAGTACATTAAGTGAAGAACGCCCGCTGTTGCTCTATTTTTGGGCCAGTTGGTGCGGCGTTTGTCGTTACACAACCCCTTCGGTCGCGCAGTTGGCGGAGGAGGGCGAAAACGTCATGACTATCGCACTGCGATCTGGTGCGGCCGTCGATGTTTCACGCTGGCTTGAGCAGAAAAAAGTTCAGCTGCCGGTGGTGAATGACGCCTCTGGCGAGCTATCCCGCAACTGGCAGATTGGCGTCACACCGACATTGGTGGTGCTATATAAAGGTGAAGTGGTTTCTTCGACTACCGGCTGGACAACGTATTGGGGAATGAAGGCGCGGCTATGGTGGGCGGCCTTATAATCCTGTGAATTTGCGCACCGTAATGGTGCGCAAATACCTCTTATGGGGCATAAGAGAACCGCTGTTTCAATCCTATTCTTCGCGTTATTTAATCACTTTTGCTTATTATCCAGCTTGTTAGCGCATCTGGTCGGATGTTTCTCAAAAGTGGCAAGCATATTGCAATTCTTAGAGAGACATCACTGCCGAGACTGGCGTTGGCATTCCGTGTAGGAGGCAAAATGAATTTAAGACGACTGAAGTACTTCGTAAAAATCGTCGATATTGGTAGCCTGACTCAGGCCGCAGAAGTGCTGCATATTGCGCAGCCCGCTCTGAGTCAACAGGTCGCTACCCTTGAAGGTGAAATGGATCAGCAGCTGTTAATTCGCACCAAACGCGGCGTAACGCCAACAGAAGCAGGGAAAATCCTCTATACCCACGCGCGGACCATTCTGCGCCAGTGCGAGCAGGCACAGCTTGCCGTTTGCAATGTGGGCCAAACTTTAGGTGGGCAGGTTTCTATCGGACTTGCGCCTGGCACTGCAGCTTCATCTATTACCATGCCTCTATTACAGGCAGTACGTGCGGAATTACCCGACGTGCTGGTCTATCTGCATGAGAACAGTAGTTCTGTCCTGAATGACAAGCTGTTAAGCGGCCAGCTTGACATGGCGGTCTTGTATGACCGTTCTCCAACGGCGGGCATTACCAGCCAACCGTTACTCAAAGAGGAGTTGTTTCTTGTCGGCACCCGCGACTGTCCAGGTCAGACAGTCGATCTCGCTGCGGTGGCCGAAATGAACCTATTCCTGCCGCGTGACTACAGCGCTGTGCGTAAACGGGTTGACGAAGCGTTTTCGCTGCGCCGCCTGACGGCAAAAATTACCGGTGAGATTGATTCTATTTCGACGCTGACCGCCGCGATTGCCAGTGGCATGGGCGTGACCGTGTTGCCAGAATCTGCCGCGCGATCGCTGGTGAGTTCCGCAAATGGCTGGATGGCACGGATCACCAGTCCGTCACTGAATTTGCCGCTTTCGGTTAATTTGTCGGCCCGTACGACGTTATCGCCGCAAGCCCAGGCCGTTAAAGACATTTTAATGTCGCTGGTGGTTCGCCCGACGCAGGAAAGCCGCGAGTTGTTACTGGTCGGCTAATTAGGCTTATGTCTAAATCGAATAAGTTGCTGGTTTTTATTATTTGTTAGATCCGGGTTGCCACTTTAACAATAGTGTAAAGAACGGTCATGCCCCGGGGGCAATGTGAACTTCCAGCAACTTAAAATTATCCGCGAGGCGGCACGGCGGGACTACAATCTCACCGAAGTCGCTAACATGCTTTTCACTTCGCAATCGGGCGTCAGCCGTCATATTCGTGAGCTGGAAGAAGAACTCGGTATCGAGATTTTCATCCGTCGTGGCAAGCGTTTATTAGGTATGACGGAACCGGGCAAAGCGCTGCTGGTGATTGCGGAACGCATCCTCAATGAAGCCAGTAACGTGCGCCGTCTGGCCGATGTCTTTACTAATGACGCCAGCGGCGTACTCACGATTGCGACTACCCATACCCAGGCGCGTTACAGCTTGCCGTCGGTGATTAAATCTTTCAGAGCGCTGTTTCCAGAAGTGCGGCTTGAGCTGATTCAGGGAACGCCGCAGGAAATAGAAACGCTTTTGCATAACGGTACGGCAGATATTGGCATTGCCAGTGAGCGCCTGAGTACCGATCCTTTAGTTGTCGCTTATCCCTGGTTTCGTTGGTATCACACGTTGCTGGTGCCGCACGGCCATCCACTGATTCATGCTAATCCCCTTACGCTTGACGATATCAGCCGCTGGCCGATTATTACCTATCGCCAGGGGATCACCGGACGTGCGCGCATAGACGAAGCTTTTAATCGCCGAGGTTTAACGCCGGATATTGTTTTGAGCGCGCAGGATTCCGACGTGGTGAAAACTTACGTTGAGCTGGGATTGGGCATCGGTCTGGTGGCGTTTCAGGCAAGCGGCGATGATGGGGAGTTAGTCAGGCTCGACACTCGCCATTTATTTGATGCCAACACCGTATGGCTGGGCCTCAAGCGCGGGCAGTTGCAGCGCAATTACGTCTGGCGTTTTATCGAGTTATGTAACCCGGAGCTTTCCGTCGCCGATATCAAACGCCTGGCGCTGGAGCCAGAAGAAACGGTGCTGGATTATGAAATCTGACGAAAGCTTAACGGAGGGTTATATTTAACCTATCTACATCACGTCAAATAATAGGGAAATTATGATCCGTTTGTCCTCGCTTGCCCTGGTGCTTGCTGCCGTTACTCATAGCGCACTGGCGGTGACCTATATGCTTCCGCCAGAGGGGAGCCGCCTGATCGGGGCACCGTTAACCATCTCCGTTCCGGAAGGGAATACTCAGCCGCTGGAGTATTTTGCAGCGCTTTACGGACAGGGCTTTAGCAATATGCTGGAGGCTAACCCAGGTGTTGATCCCTTCCTGCCAAAAGTCGGAACTCAGTTGACCATTCCGCAGCAAATGATTCTGCCGGATACCGTACGCCAGGGCATAGTGATTAACGTCGCTGAAATGCGGCTTTACTACTACCCGGTAGATAGCAACACGGTGGAGATTTTGCCGATTGGTATTGGTCAGGCCGGGCGCGAAACTCCGCGTAACTGGGTGACGAGAGTGGAACGTAAACAGGAAGCTCCCGCCTGGACACCAACAGCGAATACTCGTCGCGAGTACGCAAAAGAGGGTAAAACACTGCCAGCATTCGTGCCGCCGGGCGAAGATAACCCGATGGGGCTATATGCGATTTATATCGGCAAGCTGTACGCCATTCACGGCACTAACGCTAACTTTGGTATCGGCCTGCGAGTCAGTCAGGGCTGCATTCGCCTGCGTAAAGACGACATTAAATATCTGTTCGATAATGTCCCGGTAGGGACGCGCGTGCAGCTGATTGACCGGCCGGTGAAAACAACCGTCGAGCCAGACGGGCGGAGTTGGCTGGAAGTGCACGAGCCTTTGTCACGTAACCGTGCGGAGTTTGAATCTGACAAAAAAGTCCCGCTGCCAATGACTTCGGCACTCAACAATGTCACGCAGGGTTCTGGCGTGGATGCCAGCGTGGTGAGTGCTGCACTGACCCGTCGTTCCGGAATGCCGGTGCTGATCAGTTCTGAATGAGAAAGCAAAAAGCCCGCTTAGTTTCCTAAGCGGGCTTCTTAAATTTGGCTCCTCTGACTGGACTCGAACCAGTGACATACGGATTAACAGTCCGCCGTTCTACCGACTGAACTACAGAGGAATCGTTTGAACGAGGCAAATAGTATCGTGACGTTCAAAAAGAGTCAACGACAAAAATAACGCATTGATTCAAATGATTAAATTAAATCCAGATTGTCGAATTAATGCACCGTATTTCCACTGGATGCTGCTGCATTTTCACTCTCACGCAAGCGTAACAACGGGTTCTGACCATAAAACTGGCAAAACCGTTGATAAAGCGCTGGGAAGCGTGGTGCGAATAGCTCAGGCGCACTGAAAAAATACTCTGAAAGCACGGCAAAACACTCAGCCGGTTCAGACGCCGCATAGGCATCAATGCTGGCGGCGTTTTCACCCACCATGTCAATCTCATCCTGAATATTGCTCATGGCAGCATGGAGATCGTGTTCCCAGCCTGCGACCTCGCGTAACGCTATCAACGGAATACCGCTGGCGCGGTCGCCATTGCGCATATCCAGTTTATGAGCCACTTCATGGAACACCAGGTTAAAACCAGAGGCGTCAAAAGAGTCCTGAACATCCAGCCAGTTCAGGACAATCGGGCCTTGCTGCCAGCTTTGCCCGGATTGCACAACGCGCTGGTTATGCACCAGGCCAATGTCATCTTCCCATTCATCGTCGACAACAAATGGGGCAGGGTAGATGAGGATTTCGTGAAAACCGTCCAACCACTCAATACCCAGTTCAAGTATGGGCAGACAGAACAGAAGTGCGATACGCGCGCTTTTCAGTTCATCAAGCTCAAAACCCTGCAAAGGCACCAGGCGTTTTTGCTGCAAAAAACGATCGGCCAGACGAACCAGCTTTTCTTGCTCGGCATGGGTGAGCGTTGCCAGAACTGGAATAGCTAATGCCTGCTCCCACGGCAATGCCGTGACAGCGGATGAATCACTTGATTTCCAGGGCCACTTAATCATGTTACTCGCTCGCAAAGTCATCTCTTGAACGGAAAACTACTATACCGTGACTGTGAAAGTGCCGCACTAATGTGGCACATGGCAGCGACCAGAACAGGACCGCCTGAGAAGCGGATTATCGCGCTTTCTCTGTGACATTATTCAACCACTTACTGGTTTTTCGTTCAACGACGCGAGTCACAGGTTGATGCGAGAGAGGTAAATTATTTCATTTGAGAATAGTTTGAGGGGGAATATATGTTTTTGTTATGAGATAAATCGGTGTTTATGTGGTGGGCTGAAAGCAAAAAAGCCTGCTTACGCAGGCTTAGGAATTAACAAGCAACCGTATTGATCGAGATTAGAACTGGTAAACCATGCCTACGCCAACCACGTCATCGGTAGAGATACCGTTAGCTGTGTAGAAGGAGTCATCGTTATCCAGCAGGTTGATTTTGTAATCAACGTAGGTAGAGAAGTTTTTGTTGAAGTAGAAGTAAGAGCCAACAGAAACGTATTTAACCAGGTCTTCGTCATTCCAGTCGCTGTTATTAGAAACATCACCCATCAAGTCCTTACCTTTAGATTGCAGGTAAGAGATTTCTGGACGCAGGCCGAAGTCGAACTGGTATTGCGCAGTCACTTCAAAGTTCTGGGTTTTGTTAGCAATACCGTAATCGCCAAATGGTGTCATGTTGCGAGTTTCAGCATACATAGCAGCCAGATAAATATCGTTGGCGTCATACTTCAAACCTACAGTCCATACATCAGCAGTATCACCACCCGCCATCAGCGCGCCAGCGCTACGAGTTTGCTCATTGGTACGGTCTGACGAAGCATATGCAGCGCCTGCACTGAAGCCCATGCCGAAATCATAAACTGTTGAAAGACCCCAACCATCGCCATTCTGGAAGCGAACATTGCGGCCGTTGTTGGTGCCTTCCTGGTCTTCGCTTTCATTAGTACTTTCGTTATTGCCCTGATACTGCACAGCAAAACTCAAGCCATCAACCTGGCCGAAGAAGTCGCTGTTACGGTAAGTGGCAACGCCGTTTGCACGGCCGGTCATAAAGTTGTCAGTCCACGTGTATGAGTCGCCACCGAATACTGGCAGCATATCTGTCCAGGCTTCAATGTCGTATACCACGCCATAGTTGCGGCCATAATCAAACGAGCCGTAATCGCCATATTTCAAACCAGCAAACGCCAAACGGGTGAAAGCGCTATTACTATTGTCGCCACCTTCGGTGTTGTTAGCATACATTTTGTATTCCCACTGACCATAACCTGTCAGTTCGGACGTAATCTGTGTTTCACCTTTAAAGCCGATTTGGGTATAGGTGCCGTCGCCGTCATCTCCTGCATTGTCAGAGAAAGTATGACGAGCATCAACCTTGCCGTAAAAATCTACTTTATTACCATTTTTATTATACATTTCTGCAGCGTTTGCAGCGCCCATTGCCAATAAAGCGGGGATCACTAATGCCAGTGCTGTTCTTTTCATTTATCTATTCCTTTAAATCATAATTATTATGAATGATGAGTTATTTAACGCCCTCAATAACCGCAATAATCTTATTACAGATAGTTCCATTTATTTAAAATTAAACATGTAACTGTGTTATTTGAAATAAGACAAAATGTTTCCTAGTTGGTTTTGTTTATGTTATTGAAATATACCAATTAAATATTATTTTAAGATGCGTCTGATATTTTTTATGCATGGGTTCGGTGGTATGAATATAAAAATATTATTTATTTTAAAAGTTACATCGTTGCGTAGGTGATTTATTTTTTATCAGGGATTTGTTTTTCATTTTAATATTTAAGTGATGCTTTATGGTTTATTTATTATCTATTAAATATTAATTAAATTGGCGCCTGAATAATAACTAGATGTGGTTTTATTGTTAACTTCATGATAATCAACATTATATGTTACATGTTTTGAGATAATTCCTAATAAAAAAGAGGGCCCGGGACTGTCAAGAAACGGCAAAAATGTGATAAAAATCACATCAGGAAGATGGGACCCCATCGAAGAATAAAAGCTCAACAATTGGGAGAGTTATGTCAGACGTTATGGATGCGAAACCAACCCGTACACCGGGTGGTAAATTGGCGCTGTGGTTGTTCTATGGGTTCTGCCTGTATACGGTTTGGTCAGTGTTACGATATTTTTGGATAGTCAGTGATGTCACCGACGGCGATATGGGCTCGCTCGGCGGAAAACTACTCGGTGCTTTGATGGGACTTTTGGTTCTTGGTTCGGTGGCGGCGCTATTAGGCTGGCTTGCCTGGTATACGCGCGCCCGGTAAATAAATCGTGCCAAAGTGGATTGTTGTCGGCGTGGAACTTGCTAATTTTGTGATCCTGTACTCATATTAAGTACCGGGTCCAGCTGCGAAGTAAGGAGTACGTATGCCGATAGCCCACTGGCAAGCGCGTTTTGAAGAGTATTTGCAACACAACTGGTTGCAGGACGATAAAGCCCATGACGTGGCTCATTTTCGCCGCGTATGGAAAACGTCACAACAGATCATGGCTACGACAGAAGCGGATCGATTAGTTGTACTAACCGCCTGCTATTTCCATGACATCGTCAATTTGCCAAAGAATCATCCGGAACGACATCTTGCTTCTACCCAGGCTGCGCAAGAGACACTACGCATTCTGGACACCACATTTCCCGATTTCCCACACCATTTATATGATGCGGTAGCCCACGCTGTGCGTGCACATAGTTTCAGCGCCGGAATTGCCCCTCAAACACTTGAAGCAAAAATCGTGCAGGATGCAGACCGACTTGAGTCATTAGGGGCGATTGGCCTGGCACGCGTTTTCTACACCTCTGGCGCACTCGGGCGGCCTCTGTTTGATAGCGAAGACCCGCTGGCTAATCGGCGTGAGCTTGATGATGCCACATACGCCCTGGATCATTTCCAGAAAAAGCTCCTGAAATTACCAGAGACTATGCAAACCGAAGCTGGGCGAGAGCTTGCCCGTTATAACGCCGATTTTTTAGTGAGTTACATGGCTAAGTTGTGTGCCGAACTGAAAGGTGATTACTGCGGTATAGAGCAAGAAGTCATGCAGCAATTTTCATCCCAAAAACATTCCTCATAAAAGCGTCGAATTAAAACAAAAGGGATGCCCGCGATACTGGCGGGCCGCTCTCATTCTCTCTGGGTCAAATCAGTGATAGAGTGACACTCTCTTTTCCCGAACATGGTTCATGATGAACGACTTCGACGCGATTGCCGAACAACTCTCACAACAATCTCTGCGCCAGCAACAACAGCAACTGGAAGAAGACTCCGCGTTAGTGTCCCGCATTCTTGAAATTTATGACCAGAAAACCGTGGCGCATCATTTGCGACAGGTCAGCGGTGACTGGACTCGTGAATCGCTCAATCGCTGGGTTAACCGAAAATCATCGCCGCGTGTGCTGACCGCCGCTGAAAATCAAATGCTGCAAAATATGTTGCCGCCGCCGCCCGCTCATCACGGGAAATATGCGTTTAAATTCGTGGATTTGTTTGCCGGAATTGGCGGGATTCGCAGCGGTTTTGAAGCGATTGGCGGGCAATGCGTGTTTACCAGCGAATGGAACAAACATGCGGTGCGTACCTATAAAGCTAACTGGTATTGCAACCCGGAAAGCCATCAATTTAACCAGGATATCCGCGATGTCACACTTAGCAATCGTGACGATGTCAGCGATGAACAAGCCGCCGCGCATATTCAGTCAACCATGCCGGACCACGATGTCCTGCTGGCAGGATTCCCATGCCAGCCATTTTCACTGGCCGGGGTGTCTAAGAAAAATGCTTTAGGCCGCGCACATGGTTTTGCCTGTGAAACGCAAGGTACTTTGTTTTTCGATGTCGCTCGCATTATTGATGCAAAACGCCCGGCTATTTTTGTCCTGGAGAACGTTAAAAATTTAAAAAGCCACGACAAAGGCAATACCTTCCGCATCATTATGGAAACGCTCGACAGCCTCGGTTATGAGGTCTCCGATTCCGCGATAATGGGCGCGGGTGATCCAAAGATAATCGACGGTAAAAATTTCCTGCCGCAGCATCGTGAGCGCATTGTGCTGGTGGGCTTCCGTCGCGATCTCAATCTGCATAAAGAATTCACACTCACGAAGATCAATGAATTGTATCCGCAACGCCGCCCGACGTTTGGTGAATTACTGGACCCGACCGTTGACGCAAAATACATTCTGACCCCGACTCTGTGGAAGTATCTTTATTATTACGCCAAAAAACACCAGGCGAAGGGTAATGGTTTTGGCTACGGTCTGGTAGACCCGACTAATCCGGCGAGTGTCGCGCGCACTTTGTCCGCCCGATATTATAAAGACGGCGCTGAAATTCTCATCGACCGTGGCTGGGATAAATCACTCGGGGAAGAAGATTTTGATAATGCCGATAACCAATTGCGTCGTCCGCGCCGTTTAACGCCGCGTGAATGCGCGCGCTTAATGGGTTTTGAAGCGGTGCAGGGGAATGCCTTCCGTATACCGGTATCCGATACGCAGGCTTATCGGCAGTTTGGTAATTCAGTGGTGGTGCCTGCATTTGCGGCCGTTGCCAAATTACTGGAGCCCACAATTAAACTTGCCGCTAAAAAGCGTTAACCAGTTTTGTGATTAATTAATGGGGCGTGTAGGGCTAACGCCAACTCGACCCATTAATCTCAATTTCCACGCTTTAAACTATTTTTCTCAATGCTGATACCATAACGCGCAGTCATAATTCCGGTCTGGAATTCCATCGTTTTGATTTGCGCATAAGCGTCACTATCGTCTTTCGCGTCCATGTCCAATAATTGTGCACTCAGTGCCTTAACTAACTGGTCGCTATTACCTTTGCGCTCATAGTCAGCGCCTTCGAGGCAGGAGATGGCAGCCAGTCGGTCAAATAGTTGCAAATCCTCAGACAGAAAGGCTGTTTCGGTGACTTTCGTCCCGGTCATATGTGACCAATGACGGAGGATTTCGCCCCGAAACTGCTTTGGTGCAACGGTATTGCAACTTTTAACCACCTCGGAACCGAGATTCGAGCTTTGCAAAGACGTCACAGATTCACCCTTCGATACCGCCTTCCAACTTGAGACGTAATTCTGGGTGATATTATTTTCCGCTTTAACGGCGTAACTATTGAATATGCCACTCAGCAGTAATGCTGGAATAAATAATATTTGATGTTTTTTCATTTTTTTCTTAAACAGGCATCAATGGTGACGGGGTTTTTACATGTTCACAAATTAATGTCATTGATGTTAACAATTGAAATTTATCTGCTGCATAATAAAGCTTTCTGAATATAGAGTGCCATTTTACATTCGCTGAGAAAAGTTGAAATTATTACAAGTGCAAATGCGCAATGACTAATTAATAAGGCATTACTAATTGATACAGTATGTTAGAAGAAACAGTAGTTTTGACTAATAGCCAAAAAAATACATAATTAGTTTTCCTGCGACTGATCGATATTTTATTGGAGGAAGTTAATGGTCGATGTACACAGTAAGGCAGTGCGCAGCAAAAATATGCGTGCCATTGCGACTCGCGACACGGCCATTGAAAAGCGACTCGCGGGCTTATTAACGGAGTGCGGGTTTTCCTTTCGTGTCCAGGATGCAACCCTGGCAGGGCGGCCCGATTTTGTCATTGATGAACACCACTGCGTTATCTTCGCTCACGGCTGTTTCTGGCACCATCATCACTGTTATCTCTTCAAGGTTCCCGCCACGCGTACCGAGTTCTGGCTGGAAAAAATCGGCAAAAATGTCGAGCGTGATAAACGCGATCTCCAGCGTTTATTAAGTGAAGGCTGGCGAGTCTTGCTGGTGTGGGAATGCGGCCTGCGTGGGCGAGAAAAACTCAGCGATAGCGCTTTGGCTGAACGCTTAGAAGAGTGGATTTGCGGCGGCGGAAATTATGCGCAAATTGATAGTCAGGGGATCCGGTCGATAAATGAAAACGGGTGGCAAGCGCCACCCGAAAACTGATTACTTCTCTGCCTCACACGGCGTCACTACCGGCTTTGGGGGCAACAGATATTTCCCCAGCGTGACCAGCACAACGGCAAAAATAATCACCCCAAGCGCCAGCCATTCGACAGGTGACAAACTTTCCCCGGCAAATCCGGTTCCCAGCAATACCGCAACCACCGGGTTGACGTAAGCGTAACTGGTTGCCACCGCAGGTGCCACATTACGAATCAGATACATATAAGCGCTGATGGCAATGATCGAACCGAATAAAGAGAGATAAGCCACGGCCATAAAACCAGCCGGTGTCGGCATGGCGGTCAGTCGTTCCCCGGTTAGCGCAGAAGCAGCCAGCAGCACAATGCCAGCAGCGAGCATTTCCACCGCACCGGCCATCAAACCCGTTGGCAATTCAATGCGCGAACCGTATACCGAACCGAACGCCCAGCTCAGTGAGCCAATCAGAATCAACAGCGCACCCCACGGATTGCCGCTCAGGTTTCCGCCGCTGTTGAGCAGCACGATACCACCCAGGCCAATGGCGATGCCCAGCCATTCCAGTTTACGGGTTTGAATGCCGAACAGACGACTAAAGCACAAGGTGAAGAGGGGAACGGTGGCGACCATCACGGCCGCAATGCCGGAAGGTACATGCTGGTGCTCTGCGACGGTCACAAAACCATTCCCGACTGCCAGCAGCAACACGCCAATCAATGCGGCGTTAAGCATGGGGCGCAGGGCAGGTAATTTGTGTCCACGTAATAACAAAACGCTCATCAGCAACACACCGGCGACCATAAATCGCACCCCCGCCATCATAAACGGCGGCCAGCTTTTCACGCCGATGGCGATGGCAAAATAGGTGGAACCCCAGATGATATACAATGCAAATAATGCAGCAACCAGCGGCAATAGCTGACCCGAGCGAACGCGCATGTTTCCTCTCAATCTATTAGCAATAATGCTAATAGTTAACGTCAAAACTATCTTTCTGGCGAGCATTTTACTTGTTTCTGGAATGTTAATTTTTATTGACATATGGCATCGTTTTTCCCAGGCCGATTTTTGTTCCATACTGTCAGGCAGACAAACAAAAAAGGATGTTCATTAAATGGCTGGAAGTAGCTTATTGACGTTGCTGGATGATATCGCAACCTTGCTGGACGATATTTCAATGATGGGGAAACTGGCGGCAAAGAAAACCGCCGGGGTATTGGGCGATGATTTATCGCTCAATGCGCAACAAGTTTCAGGTGTGAGAGCCAATCGGGAACTCCCGGTGGTCTGGCGAGTGGCGAAAGGGTCGTTTCTCAACAAACTGATCCTTGTGCCTCTGGCTCTGATTATCAGTGCCTTTGCGCCATGGGCTATCACGCCTTTATTAATGATTGGTGGCGCATTCCTTTGTTATGAAGGCGTTGAAAAGGTGATGCACACTCTGCATGCGCGCAAACATAAAGAAACGCCTGAAGAACGGCAGAAACGCCTGGATGAGATAGCCGCTCAGGACCCAATGGTTTATGAAGGCGATAAAGTAAAAGGCGCGATTCGCACCGACTTTATTCTTTCGGCTGAGATTATCGCCATCACGTTAGGCATCGTGGCGCAGGCTCCGCTGCTCAATCAGGTGCTGGTGTTGTCCGGGATAGCGATTGTGGTCACGGTCGGCGTGTATGGCATCGTGGGGATTATCGTGAAACTCGATGATCTGGGCTTCTGGCTGGTAGAGAAAACCTCGGTTATCGCGCGTGGAATCGGTAAAGGATTATTAGTGCTCGCGCCCTGGCTGATGAAATTCCTGTCAGTGGTGGGCACGCTGGCGATGTTTTTAGTCGGCGGTGGCATTCTGGTTCACGGTATTCCGGCTCTCCATCATGCCATTGAAAACTGGACCGGGCAGATGGGCGGCGCGGTTCATTTACTGGGACCAACCGTGGCGAATCTGGTGATTGGTTTTATCATCGGCGCGATAGTGCTGGCAGTGGTTAATGGTATCGGGCGTCTGCGCGGCAGCACAGTTCACTAACTATTTGCGTAAATTTGCTTGTTTCGCCAGGCAAAACCCCAGGACCTTGTCTATAACTGTAGAAGTTTTCACCCTGATACAGGAGGCGGTTATGGTCTTTGTGGTCAGCGATGAAGTCCAACCTAAGAATGGTGGCCCAAGGATGATTGTTACCGGGTTTTCCAGCGGTATGGTGGAGTGTCGTTGGTATGATGGATACGGTGTTCAGCGTGAGGCTTTCCGAGAGGATGATCTTGCCCCACTGGTAACAGGGGGCAGCCCGCAAGGATAACCCTGAATCGCCCGGTCAATGACCGGGCGATTTTATTTCAGATGGCCGTGCATTTTGATAGTAATATAGTTCCCATGAATATATTTACCCTTAGCGATAATCCTGAGTGTTAATGTATTATTTCTGGATTGAATAACCGTCCATGTCGGCTAAATCAGGGATTGGGCTGGGGTAAATGGCTTCTGGGTGATAGCGGTTTCAGGGAGTGTGTCAGTGTTTGGCAATGCAATTCAACGCGTGATAAGCCGCTTTAAAAATCCGCAGAAGGTCGTTAACCTTTGTTTTATCGTGGTGTTTATATTTTCAACGGTACTGACCTGGCGTGAAGCCGTCGTGCTTGAGGGGGCGTACGTTGCCAATCAGCGCAACAGCCTTGATAGCGTCGCCACGTTGCTTGACAGACAGTTGCAGCACAATATCGACAATCTCCTGTTTTATCGCAACAGTATGCTTTACGCGCTGCAATCGCCCATTTCTACTGATAAAACCCGCAAAACTCTCGCCGATTTTGATTCGTTACGCACTCAGCCCTACTGGCAATTGCGCCTCGATTTAAACCGTAGCCTGCCGATGAACGGTGTTTCCGATGAATTTGTGAATAATAGTCCATTGCTTGATCGTGACGAGCAGACGATTCACACGGAATTAAGCTCGGCTCTGGAACTGAGCTACATCATGCGCCTGTCACACCAGACGCAAACGCTCCCGCAGCGAATGTTCTATGCTTCGCGCAGTGGGTTTTTCCTGACCAGCACGCCGCCGTCGAACGATCCGCAAATTGTCGCGTTGTACTATCGCCTGGTCGCGCAGCCGTATTTTTCCTCGCAATCCCCGGAAAACAACCCCAGGCGTGAATTGAAATGGACGCACACCTTCAACCCTAATATGTCTTCCGGGCAAATTATCACGGCAGCCATTCCACTGGATTACAATGGCCGTTGGTATGGTGTACTGGCACTCGATTACCCGATTGATTCGCTCCATACCTTCCTGCGGCAGGCCCACAATAATGAACAACATGAAGGCACGGTTCTTCTGTACGATAACGAGCTAAACCCTATCGCCACTTCGGCAAAAAGTTTGCCCAAACACCCATTGTTTACCGCGCCGCAACTGGCACGCATTGCCAGCGTAGTGACGGCGGCAAAGCAGGGGGCGCAGGGTGAATTGCGTATGGATAGCCGTTTTATCACCTGGGCGAAACTTAACAATTACGATGGTCTGTTGATAAAAGTTCACACGCTGGAAGAGGGCGTTCAGGGCGAGTTTGGCCGCATCAGCGTGGTGCTGAGTGTGTTGTGGCTGCTTTCCACACTGATGCTGTTCGTTTCATGGGTAGTGATTCGTCACCTGGTCAGCAACATGTTTAGCCTGCAACAAACCCTGACCTGGCGGGCAAATTACGACACCTTAACGCGCTTATATAACCGTGGCGCTTTCTTCGAGGTGGCAAGTAAATTGTCGCAAGAGTGTCAGCAACAGGGGCAGCCGTTCTCTGTTATTCAGATGGATCTCGACCTGTTTAAAAGCATCAATGACCGCTACGGGCACAGTAGTGGTGACAAAGTTCTGGCGCACGCGGCGGCCATGTTGAGCGACGCTTTCAGGCATGACGATGTCGCCGGACGAGTGGGTGGGGAAGAGTTCTGCATCGTCCTGCCGGACACGTCGCTTGAAGAGGCCACAAAGGTCGCCGAGCGCATCAGGGTGCGCATCAACAGCAAAGAGCTACTGTTAAAACAAGGCAGCACGGTCCGGATCAGCGCTTCATTTGGCGTCAGCAGCGCATTTGAATTTAATGATTACGATTTTGAGCGCCTGCAATCTTACGCCGATCATCGTCTGTATAAAGCTAAACAAGACGGGCGCAATCGGGTCTGTAATACCGATTAATCTTCACGATTATTTAGCGGAAATAAAGTGGTCCAGGCCTTCTTTCCAGCCTTCAGGGCCATAATGCTGGCTGCGGTAAACCCGCTGGGGATTATCCTTTTGCAACGTCACGGCCTGGCGGCTATAGCCTTTGACAATCACCGCGTAATCGACAGCATCGAGCAATAATGCATCGCTCGGGCTGTCGCCAAGCCCGATGGTGATGCGTGCTCTACCTTCGCGCTGCTGAAATTGTTGTTGCAGCCAATGTATCGCTTTATCTTTGCCCGCTTGCATATCCAGCACGTGCCAGAACCGCCCACCTTGCAGCAGCATTAAACCGAGTGTGGCGAGTTGGTCACTAAACGCCGTCATCATTTCCTCGGTATCACGCCAGATTAATGTCTCCGAGGCTTCGCTGAGTTTCGCCAGGCTCGCCTGTTTGCGCGTCAGCCCTGTTAGTTCGCAAAGCGTGTTTTCATCAACATCAGCGAAGCAGGTAAATTTAAAGCCATATTTCTGGCGTAGTTTATCCAGGACGGATAGCAGTTCTTCGTGGCTAATTCCGGTGAGCAGGCGAGGGTAGTCATCGTTATCGCTCCAGCGGGAATCCAGTTGAATAACGGCGCCGTTCTCGGCAATAAAGGCTTGTCCTGTCAAAGAAAGTTCGTCCTGCCAGGCCATAATCTCAGCCGCAGTTTTAGTGCTGCACAAAACCAGCGGGATATCGTGTTGACGCAATACACTGATCCACTGACTCGCTGCTTCCCAACGGTGGGAGTGATGTTCCAGCAATGTCCCATCAAGATCTGAAATCACTAACAGTGGATCATGCAAATGCGGCATAGCGTTTCTCCTAAAATTCAAAAATTAAGATCCCTGCGGTTAGGAATGCTCTCAATTAAATAATTTCATAATCATTAATGGGTATGCAGCCAGTCCCTGACAAGCCACGAACCATAAGGCGTCGCGGGGATTTTTGTCTTCACTTATTCAAAATCTTTATATTCATAGAGTGAATATTTAATTGTTTTGAAATAAATCTGAGGTAAGGTGAACGCACATCAGATTTCCTGGTGTAACGAATTTTTCAAGTGCTTCTTGCGAACGCAAGTTTCATCCCGGCATTAATACTGCCGGGATTCTTTTACCCTTCATACTTTGGGTAATTCTAACGATTCACTTCATTGACACTAAAATCATGAATATCCAACTCAAAGGCTTCCGCCAGTTCAGAGTAGGTGTGCCATGTGCGTCCATCGATACTTGCCCGTTGTGGGTCATCGCCAGAACGTGTCACTTCGCTTTCGCTTATCTCATTGATGGCCGCTAATAGCGCATCAACATCAATACGCGTGGTTTCATTGAGATCTTTCGCGGTCTTCATGCCTAGTCCTCCAGGGAGTACCCAGTGTAAGTCCCGTTATCAAGTATAGTCGTTTAACAAAATGCTCAAGGCGGCACATCATCCGATGCGAATGAGTCGTTTTTGTTCTAAACTGGCAGCAAAGAAACCGGAGGACTTTTGTTATGAATATCAACGATCGCGTCACAGTAAAAACCGATGGTGGTCCGCGTCGGCCAGGCGTGGTGTTAGCTGTCGAGCAATTTAGCGAAGGGACGATGTACCTGGTCTCGCTCGAAGAGTATCCGCTGGGGATCTGGTTCTTTAATGAATTAGGGCATCCGGACGGCATTTTTGTAGAAAAAACGGCCTGATGATTCTCCCTCATCCTACGCCAGATATGGGCGAGGGTGAGGGGACTTAAATTTAATGCTTAACGTAAGTTCACAAAAATACCATTGGTCACATTATCAGTCAGACGCACCACGTGATAAATCACCTGTTTGTTATGCGTCTTTATCTTTCGTTTTATATTCCCTTTATGCGAAGACACCGTTTTAGCTTTAATATTCATCTGGTCAGATATTTGAATAGTGCCTTGCCCGGACATCCACATTTTCAACATACTGGACTCAGTACGACTCAATGATAACGTGGGTAAATTAATATGGCCGATGCAATGCGCATTTTTTGCTAAATATTCAGAAAGTATTTCGTCCAGTGATTCTGGTTTTATCGATTTAGAACTGATCAGTAAATTGCTACGTACTAAGAGATATTCATCGAAATGAATATTTGCAATTGCCATAAAGACTAAAAATAAAGTGCTGGGATGCTGATTAATGATCTGCTTAATTCGTTCACTGCTCTGAGCATCATGAATAAAACAGTCTTCATTAATAAACACCACATTGGGTGTCTGAGACTCGCAGGCCAGCGCCAGCTCATCAATAGTCTCCACGTTGGTCATCTGTCGTTTTCGGATGCCACGGCTGGTTAAATATCCCGTTAATCCCAGCCGGGTATAACTGCATAAATCCATAATGATCGTTGACATAACATCCCCCCCTTTTTACCCGCGAAGTATTTTTAGGCATAACAACTATCCAGTAAAGTTATGTATAATTTGCTAAGAAACTTCTCAAAGTAAAGTGAATGTTAGATTATGTGAGATAAGTAAATGCATATAAGCCGCGCCGGATATATCCTGGTGGATGTCGCACAACAAAGCTTTTAGGAATATCCTCAATAAGCGACACAAACTGTATGGGATTAATTTGCAGGAATTTCACTCACAATATCGGCGAGTAAATTAAAGACTTCGCTAAATAAGTGTTCGGTGAAGGGAGCCATTAAAGGAATTAATGCTGTCATCACCAACATACCGACGGCGAGCGTCAGCGGGAAACCGATCACAAATACCGAAAGCTGGGGTGACATGCGGTTGAGCAAACCGAGCGCAATGTTGAGCGTCAGCAGCAAAGTAATCAGCGGTAATGCCAGCATTAACCCATTGAGGAAGATTAAACCGCCAGCACGCGTCAGCGCCATAAACGCATTGCTGTTTATCGGATTGCCGCCAATCGGCAGGGTGTGAAAAGTATCGACCAGCATTGAAATCAGCCATAAATGGCCGTTAAACACCAGAAACAGCAGCATCGCCAGCATATCCATAAAGCGGGCGAGTACCGGCATATTCAGGCGACTACCGGGGTCGAAGAAGGTGGCGAAAGACAACCCCATTTGCAAACCAATAATTTCACCGGCGGTACGTACCGCAGCAAAAGCAAACTGCATGGTGAAGCCCAGCGCGATGCCAATCAGGATTTGCTGCGCGGCGAGCCAAAAGCCTGCTGCCGAGAAAATCGTCACGTCTGTTGCGGGAAGCGTGGGAGCCACAAGCCAGGTAATCATCAGCGCGAGGCCAATTTTGACTTTTTTAGAGATAGCCCGCTCGCTTAAAATTGGGGCGGTAGAAATTAAAGCCAGAATACGCAGGAATGGCCAGAAGCCCATGCTCACTAGAGTGAGCCACTGGTTGCTATCAATATGAATCATCCAATGTTCATCGGAATATTCGTTAGCAGTGTGCGCATATAATCCAGCAGCAGATTAAGCATCCACGGCCCTGCAACGATAATAGTGACAAACACCGCCAGAATTTTTGGGATAAACGACAGCGTCATTTCGTTTATCTGCGTGGCAGCCTGCAACATACTGATGACCAAACCCGTCACCAATGCCACCATCAACAGCGGAGCAGCGAGCGCCAGAGCCACTTTCATGGCTTCGGTGCCCATCATCATGACCGACTCAGGAGTCATCTTTTCCCCTCTAACTGTAGAAACTTTGCGCCAGTGACCCAACCAGCAACTGCCAGCCATCCACCAACACAAACAGCATTAATTTAAAGGGCAGGGCAATGGTTGCCGGTGGCACCATCATCATCCCCAGTGCCATCAGCACGCTGGCAATGACCAGGTCGATGATCAAAAACGGAATGAATACTGTAAAGCCAATCTGGAAAGCGGTCTTCAACTCGCTGGTGACGTATGCCGGAAGCAAAATGCGCATCGGCACAACTTCTGGCCCTTCCAGCGGCGGCGTATTGGCGAGACGGGCAAACAACGCCAGATCCGCTTCACGGGTTTGACGCAACATGAATTCGCGCAGCGGTTGAGAGCCTTTTTCAATGGCTTCATCCATCTGGATTTTATTTTCGCTAAAGGGCTGATAGGCATCGGTATAAATTTTGTCGAATACCGGAGCCATAATGAAAAAGGTCAAAAACAGCGCAAGGCCAAGCAACACCTGGTTTGGCGGTGCGGACGGCGTACCCAGCGCACTGCGCAAGAGGCCAAACACGATAATGATGCGCGTAAAGCTTGTCATCATCAGCAGGATAGCCGGTAAAAACGTCAGCGAAGTAATAAAGACTAAGGTCTGAACCGGCAGCGTCCAGCTCTGGCCGCCATTAGACATCGGCTGGCTGATAAGACCCGGAAGTTGAGCATAAGCGGCAGGCATCAAGAACAGTAAGCCAAGCAACGAGAAGGGAAGCCAACGTTTCATCAATCTTTCCCTTTACGTTTGAGCATGCTTTTCATCAGACTGTTTTTCATCAATTCGCGGAAATCAGCAGATTGGGCAGGCGAGACAGTTTCGCTCACCGTTGCGGCGGGTAGCGTATGCAGATGGGTGATTTGCCCGGCAGTCACCCCAAGCACCAGGCGAGCATCCTGCACATCGACAATCACCACACGCTCACGCGCACCCACGCTGCAACTGGCGCTCACTTTCATCTCTTTGCTGGAGCCGGTTTTCGGCGCAAAACCAAAACGTTTCGCTATCCAGGCTGCGAGCAGAATAAAAACGATAATTGCCGTTAACGCGCCGCTGACTTGCACCAGCGGAGAGCTGTTGCTGGCAGCGGTCTGCGGCTGTACGTTTTGTTGAACTGATGCCTGGGTTTTCATCGAATTAACGGCTCAGACGACGCATACGTTCTGATGGCGTAATGATATCGGTGATACGCACACCGTATTTATCCGCCACTACCACGACTTCACCCTGAGCAATCAGATAACCGTTGATCAGAATATCCAGCGGCTCGCCCGCTAAACCGTCAAGCGCCACCACTGAACCTTGCGATAAACGCAGCAGCTCTTTAATGGTCATACGCGTGCGGCCCAGCTCAACCGTCAGCTTGACGGGAATATCCATAATCAGGTCGATGTCCTGCATCGCGCCTGCAATGTCATTGCCTTCAAGTGCACGGAAGACGCTGTCTGCGGTGCTCTTGTTGGTTGAGACTTTTTGTTCGTTTAGCGCATCAGCCCACAGATCGTCCACGGAGCCTGCATTGTCGTCGGACGGTTGATTAATATCACTCATTTGGGCTGTTCCTCGTTCAGCGAATTCAGTATCGGGTTGATCAAATGTTCGACGCGCAAAGCGTACTGGCCGTTAAGCGTACCGTACTGACTGGTCAGCACCGGAACACCGTCTACATGCGCCAGAATCCGGTCCGGTTTATCAATCGGCAGCACGTCACCAGGTTTCAATTTTAAAATTTGCGACAGACGCAGCGGAATGTCGGCAAAGTTGGCTATCAGCTCCAGCTCAGAATGCTGAACCTGGCGCACCAGCGTATCGCGCCAGCTTTGGTCTTCCTGACGCGAGTTTTCCAGCGGCGGGTTCACCAACAGCTCACGCAGCGGTTCAATCATGCTAAACGGCAGGCAGATATTAAACTCGCCGGTCAGGTTGCCGATTTCCACATGGAACGGCGTGTTCACCACGATGTCGTTCGGCGACGTGGTGATGTTGGTAAATTTGACCTGCATTTCGGAACGCACATATTCCACTTCCAGTGGATAAATGGCTTTCCAGGCATCGCTGTAAGATTCCAGCGCCAGTTTCAACATGCGATTAATCACGCGCTGCTCGGTGTGGGTAAATTCCCGGCCTTCCACTTTGGTCGGGAATCGGCCGTCGCCACCAAACAGGTTGTCCACCGCGATAAACACCAGGCTTGGCGAAAACACGAACAGGCCAGTGCCGCGCAGCGGTTTCAGGTGCATCAGGTTGAGGTTGGTAGGAACCGGCAGGTTACGGGCAAACTCGTGGTATGGCTGAATGCGGATCGCTCCGACGGTAATATCCGGGCTACGTCGCAATAAGTTAAACAACCCCATACGGAACTGACGGGCAAAACGCTCGTTGATAATTTCCAGCGCCTGAAGACGTTCACGCACCACACGACGCTGGGTATTAGGGTCATAAGGACGAATGTCGGTTTCGTTAACGACACTGGTCTTGGGTTCGTCGGAAGTATCACTGTCGCCATTTAATAGCGCGTCAATTTCTGCCTGAGAAAGAATGCTATCGCCCATAGGATTATCGCAAAATGAAAGCGGTATACAGCACGTCGCTGACTACCTGCTGAGGTTGCCCGGCGACGAGCGGTGGAGCGAGCGTATTTTTGATAGCTTCAACCAGCTTCTGTTTGCCTTCGTCGGTTGCCAGAGCAGCACCATCCTGACGGGAAAACAGCAGCAGCAAACGGCTGCGGACTTCTGGCAGGAATTCGCTCAGACGTTGGCGCGTCGCGTCATCTTTCAGACGCAACGTGACGCCGATGTACAACACGCGGTCAGCATCACCGAGATTAACGGTGAAGGTATCCAACGCATAGAACACCGGAGCGGGTGGGGGTTCAGGCGCTTTCACCTGAGCAGACGCGGGCTGTTGCTGCATACGCCAGTAGCTGTAACCGGCGGTTGCACACGCGGCAAGGGTAATCAGGACCAGTAACGGCATCCAGATGGAGCGCTTGCGGCCTTTTGGCAAAGCGTTGTCAGTCATAAAATGAATCTTTCCTGTATCGGTACTGCATATATACCCATCGCCCTTCAAGTTGCAGGGGTGTTGGCTGCTCTTATTCACCCGAATCACTTACTCAAGTAAGCTCATCGGGATTCATTCGATTGCCGCCTACCTGCATCTTGAAGTAGCTTGGGTATCGGTTGATTATCCTGTGTCGACGGGCGTTCAAAGGCCCGATAACAGGGGATTTTTGTTGCTACCTCTGACGTTTAGCTTAGGGAACGCAACTCAGGCGAAAATATCCACCGCGTTATTTCCCGAGGCTAAACGCTGCACGCTGGCAGGAACGGCCAGTGATTCGGCATCACCCATTGACGGGAATGCGTTTCCTGAGCGTTGAGTCTGAGGGTTTTGCTGGCCCGATTGCTGTTGCTGCTGCCCGGCAAAACTCTCGCTGCTGATATTGCTCTGCCCAAGCTCAATCCCGCTTTCTGCCAGCGCAATACGCAAGTTAGGCAGTGTGGCTTCCAGCGCCGCACGCACATGGCTGTGCGCTGAAACCATCTGCAACTGTGCCTGGTTATCATCCAGTTTCATGCTGATTTGAATCTGGCCTAAGTCCTCAGGATGCAGACGTAATTCGGCACTTTGCTGGCCCTGACGGGTAAACAATGTGATGTGCTGGCTCACGGCCTGCTGCCACTCCTGGCTACCGAGTTGGGCGCTAATTTGTGGCGCGACAGGCACTGCGATTTGTGTGCTGGAAGGCGTCGCTATGGTTGCAGTGCTAAACGCAGGCGTTGCGAGTGTCGATGAGGCCGGGCTGGTGTTATTCGCAGCGGCGTCGCGGCTGCTATTTTCCGCGTTATTCAGGGTGAATGATTTCGCATCGACAAGTGGCTCGTTGGTCGACGGAGCGCTTTTCGTGCTCACCGGGGTATCAAGCGTCACAGCTTTATCGGCAGGGGTGGCTGGCGTGCGGGCATCACTGGTTAAGGTATTTTTTATGCCACTTGAGCCGAGTAACGTATTCAGGCTAACGGAGGCATCGCTATCCGCATCAGGCTGAACATTCAGTGTGCTCGCGGTGGGTGTTTGCTGTGGGAGCATGGCGAACAGGGCGCTCAACGCCTGCATATCGGCAGTGCTCAACGTGTGCGTCTGTTCACTTTGCGCATCGACATGCGCCGTTTTATCTTCCACACCTGTTTTCTTAACGTTGGCGAGCAGGGCCGATAATGCTTCAGGCGTATCCAGGTTATCTAACAGCGAGGCGAGCGTGGCTTTTTCATTGGCAGCAGCAGCGCCTTTGCCGGTGGCTTTATTGAGTGCGGCCTCGAGGGACACGGTTTTACCGTCTGCCAGTGAAAGTTCGCCAGGCAGGGCTTTGCCGAGCAGAGTCAGGAAATCTTCGCTGAAACCTTTATCGCCTGCCGTAACGCCGCCCGGAGCCGTTGTAGAGGTGGCGACATCTGGAGAAGTGATCATCAGGGGCTGCATCATTATTCTGGTTTCCTCAGTGTTGCCCGCTGGGCATATTCATCCATCAGTTTTTGGTCGAGTTTGTTTTCAGCCAATAACACCTGAGCGGCTTTTCGCTCCTGCAACGTGCGCCAGGCCTGCAATCTTTTCTGTTTCTCTTGCCACAAGTTCAACGCCTGATTGACCTTGTTATTCCACTGCATCAACTGCTGGCGGTGCTGGTCGATAGCTTTTTCCAGGGTTTGAATAAACTGCTGATAATTCTGCCAACGGTTACTGGCGATCCCCTGGCTCATGCTGTCATTGAGACTGGAACTGTACTCAAACTGATAGTTAATCAGCATGTTGAGCTGTTCTTCTGCCTGCTGGCAGCCGCGGCGCATTTCCCCTAAGCGTACTGCCGCATCTTCGACCTCTTTTTCGGCGAGATCATGAAGGGTGTTCAGTGCTGTGCTTTGGTTCATAGTGATCTCCAGACGCTACTGACGCGTAATCGCTAGCTCCTCTATTGTGAAGGGGGGAGGGGGTTTTGATGGGCGAAATAGGTCAGTTTAATAGGGCTAATTGTCGCTTTAGCTACTGGGCTGGAGGCTGGAATATCATGTTCAGAATCGGAAAATTTGTCTCCAATAAGTTATGTGCAGAATTTAATCGGTGTAGGATAGTGGTCTATATGTCATTGAATTGATTGATATTCACGGAGTGAATGATATGGCGAACAATATATACGTAAAGGTTACCGGTTTGTCCCAAGGGGCTATTTCTGCCGGATGTGGAACTTATAATTCATTGGGGAATAAATACCAGTCAAACCATAGAGACCAGATCCTCGTGTTACAGCTGGATCATTTGATCACCAGGGAACAAAGAGTCAATCATCATGCAATTAACTTTTTTAAACCAATAGACAAAGCTTCCCCATTATTAGCGATGGCACTTGATTCTGATGAAAGATTAGAGCTTATTTTTGATATGTATCGGACTTCACGTTTTGGAACGCAGGAACTGTTTTATACCGTTGAAGCCAGGCGAGCTACACTCAGTAAAATAGCGATTGTGTATCCTCATTCTATTGATCATTCAGATAGACAACCTGAAGAAATGATCTCTGTACTATATCGGGATATTACATGGAAACATCATGCAGCGGGTACTTGTGGTTATAGTATTTGGGATGAAAGGGCTTATTAAGATGAATGATAATATAATAGCCAAAAATAGATTCTGTGATATCACAAAAGTGAAGTTCAGAAAATGGGATGAGATTGATGTTTTGTATTGGAAACTGCGACGCAACGATGCGCGGTCTAAAAATGGTGAGTACTATTCAAACGCGTATAAAGATGCGTATGTTCAATATAATCGAACCAAAATAATAAATCACGCTGATGCGAAAGGAATTCCACCAGATTTATTAGGCGGTATCGCATGGATTGAGGTCGGTGGAAAACCTGAGTCATATAAAATATATACGTTTGAAACTCGCAGGATGATGTCCCCTTTCCATGTGAGTAAACATCCACTCAAGACGTCTTTTGGTTCAGTAGCAATGCAGCTAGGAGTAGCAATCAATACCTTGGGTCTTGATCCTGAAACCTTAACTGTAAGGGACCAGTTGGAATTATCAAATTGTTTGCTGGAAGATGATTTTAATTTGAATTTAGTGGCTACGCATCTACAGAACTTGATCTTATTTGACTACCCAGATTGTGCAACGATGTATCTAACTGATGAGCAGTATTTAATGGCTGGGGTTAGATATAACCGTGGGACGGAGAGAAAACTCAAAGACTTCATTAAGGCCAGAACAGATAACCCCACATATCCGTCAGATGAATATAAATTAATTTCTTATGGATTAAGATTGCTGCAAATATGGCCACATATCAAATGGCTTTTAGGGTTGTAATATGAAAAAAGATATTATAATCGAATTGATTACCTCGCTGCTATACGTGGCGATAAGTGCTATTTTCTTAGGGTTTACCGCTTCGAGTAAGTATGAGGGTTTATTGCGGCCTGGAGAATCTATTTGCAGCGTCCCTTATTATTCTTTTGAGGCAAGAGTGACGTACGCAATAGTTTCATTTTGTATATTATCGCTTCCGTTATTTATTCGATTGGTAAAGAATATCATCTTTCATGAGTACACTAAGTTATCCTTTACCATTTTTACGCTGATACTATTAATGTTATATACAGGCTGGCTGTATTTTGGACGCTATTATTGGTGCTGACCTTAACTTAAGGGTGGAATATTTTACGCCACCCTTTGCACATCAAACCGTCGGGAAAATAATCTCTAATGACTGACAAGCCTCTTCCCAGCCGCTGCGCTCAAAAATCCCTTGCTGCAAAAACGCTTCCAGTTGCGGCCATAACACAATTGCTTTATCAAGCTGCGGATCGCTGCCTTTGGCATACGCCCCAACGCTGACTAAATCGCGGTTGCGCTGGAAACTGGATAACAACTGTTTGAAATGGCGGACTCGCGCGTAATGCTGATCGGTAATCAATGACGTCATGGCGCGACTGATTGACGCTTCAATGTCGATTGCCGGGTAGTGACCTGCTTCCGCCAGACGGCGTGATAAAACGATATGGCCATCGAGAATCGCACGCGCCGAGTCGGCAATCGGGTCTTGCTGATCGTCGCCTTCCGTCAGAACGGTATAAAACGCGGTAATCGAACCGCCGCCAGAAATGCCGTTACCCGCGCGCTCGACCAGCGCCGGAAGTTTGGCAAACACGGAAGGCGGATAACCTTTGGTTGCCGGAGGCTCACCAATAGCGAGAGCGATTTCGCGCTGCGCCATCGCGTAGCGGGTGAGGGAGTCCATAATCAGCAACACGTGCTGACCGCGATCGCGGAAATCTTCCGCAATACGGGTGGCGTAGGCTGCACCCTGCATACGTAATAACGGTGAAACATCCGCAGGCGCGGCAATGACTACCGAGCGAGCACGGCCTTCAGGGCCAAGAATGTTCTCGATAAAATCTTTAACTTCGCGGCCACGTTCGCCAATCAAACCCACCACAATGACATCGGCCTGGGTATAGCGCGCCATCATGCCCAACAACACGCTTTTCCCGACGCCGGAACCGGCGAACAGGCCCATACGCTGCCCACGCCCCACAGTCAGCAGCGCGTTGATCGGGCGCACGCCGACGTCCAGAACATGTTCGATGGGGGTTCGTTGCAGCGGGTTGAACGGTGCCGCACCCAGCGCACCCATGGTGATGGTTTCGGGCGCGGGTAGGCTATCGAGCGGACGCCCGCTGCCGTCGAGCACGCGGCCCAGTAAGGCTGGGCCGAGGGGTAACTGTTTGCCGCTGTGTAAACCGCCCTCGCTGGTGGCACGGGCATAAACGCGTGCGCCAGGTAAAATGCCTTCAACTTCTTCAAGTGGCATCAGGAACAATCTTTGGCCGTTAAAACCGACCACTTCACATTCAATATCGCGGGAATGCTGTTCGATAATGCAGGTCGCGCCCAGCGGCAATTGCAGGCCGGTGGCTTCCAGCACCAGGCCGGTTGCACGGGTCAATCGACCATAACGGCGCACCGTCGGTAACTGCGATATCTTCGCTTCGAAAGTGTCGAGAGAGGTGAGCCAGCGTGTTAACCGGGCAGTCATCACAACACTCCAGGGGCTGCGAGGCGGCAGAGTTCCTGCCAGCGCGTGGCGACACTGGCGTCGAGATCGCCTTCGTCGGCAGAAACTTTGCAGCCGCCCTGATGCAGACTCGGGTCACCGCGTAAGCGCCAGCCATGCAGGCTCAGTGTGGCGCCCAACATCTCTTCTACGCGGCCTAAATCATCCGGGTGCACCCGCAGTTGCGGTTTGCCGCTGAACAGGGGTTCTTGTTGCAGCAAGGTCTGAATCTGTTTAATCAACGCGTTGTTATCAATGCCTTTGGTTTCGCCAATCACCTGGCGTGCCGCTTCCAGCGCCATTTGCATCAAACGCGACGCGATCACGCTATCGAGGGCATCGAGCGTGTACTGGAATTCGCTAACCAGTTGCTGCATTCGCGCATGCACCGGGGCTTGTTGCTGTTTGGCCTCAGCAAGCCCTTGCTCCAGGCCTTGCTGCAAGCCGATTTTGCGGCCTTCTTCCACGCCAGCTTTTTGACCTTCGGCGTAGCCCGCCTGATAACCTTGTTCATGAGCCTGCATTTGCATTTGCGCAAGCTGTTGCTGCAAGTCGGGGACACTTTCCTGCGGATGTTCACCTTCTTCTGGTTCAGCGTCAGACGGAAACAGTGGCTCGAAGCTTTGCGAAGGCGGAGCCAGGTCGTCTGGCGTCCAGATTTTCCATGGCAGCCCGTTAGACATACGTATCCTCGCTGGTGCCAATCACCATCTCGCCGGTTTCTGCCAGACGACGAACAATAAGCAGAATGGCTTTCTGTTCGTTTTCCACCTGAGACAAGCGAACCGGGCCACGGTTGGATAGATCGTCGCGCAGAATATCTGCCGCACGTTGCGACATATTGCGCAGGAACTTCTCGCGCAGCGGTTGTTCGGCACCTTTGAGGGCGATAAGCAGCGACTCGGACTCCACTTCCTGAAGCAGGCGCTGGATGCTGCGGTCGTCGACTTCCACCAGGTTTTCGAACAGGAACATCTCGTCGATAATTTTCTGTGCCAGTTCGCCGTCGAAGTCGCGCACTGCGGAGATAACCGCTTCTTCCTGCTGGGTTTTCATCAGGTTGATAATTTCGGCTGCGGTTCTTACGCCGCCCATTTTGCTGCGCTTGAGGTTCTGGCCGTCAAGCAGGTTGTTGAGCACTTCGGTCAATTCGGCCAACGCTGCCGGTTGAACACCGCCGAAGGTGGCGATACGCAGCATTACGTCGTGGCGCAAACGCTCGTCGAACAGCGCCAGAATATCGGCCGCCTGGCCACGTTTGAGGTGTACCAAAATCGTGGCGATAATCTGCGGGTGCTCGTCGCGAATAAGGTCCGCAGCACTTTGCGGCTCCATAAAGTTGAGCGTTTCCATGCCAGAGGTCGTTTCGCGAGTTTCCAGTATGTCTTCCAGCAAGCTCGATGCACGCTCTTCGCCCAGCGCTTTGATCAGCACCGAACGCAGGTAGTCGTTGGCGTTAATCGACAGCGCCGCAAACTGTTCGGCTTCTTGCTCGAATTCGGCCAGGACTTCGGTTAACTGTTTATTGGAAATCTGGCGAATGCTGGCCATTGCCGCACTGAGATGCTGGACTTCACGCGGGCTCAGGTGCTTAAACACCTCTGCCGCACGGTCTTCACCAATGGTCATCAACAGAATTGCGCTTTTCTCTGTTCCGCTAATACTCATAGTTCGTTACTCATCCATTGGCGTATCACCAGCGCAACTACGCGCGGATCGTTATCAGACATCTCGCGAATGCGTTGGCTCATCACTTCAGCGCTAAGTTTTTGATTCATTTTACGTTGCTGCTGTTGCTCATCTTTCGTCAGGCGGACTGAAACAGCATCTTCTTCTTCAACTTGCTGGCGTTTGGCTTCCACTTGCGCCTGCTGCACTGCATCTTTGCGCTGGACGAGCGGACGAACCACTTTGCGCCACAGCAGCCAGGCGACAATCAGCACTACCAACCAACGGCCCGCCGACATCAACATTTCGAAGAAGGCTTGTTGCTTCCAGAACGGCAGTTCGTTGCTGGTTTCTTCGGTTGCGCTAAACGGTGAATTCACCACGTTAAGCGTGTCGCCGCGCTTATCGGAGTAGCCCATCGCTTCGCGCGTCAGGTTCTCAATTTGCTTCATCTGGTCAGCGGTCAATGGCAAGGGTTTGCCATCCGACAACTGGCGGTAATTCACCACCACAGCCACAGAAAGGCGTTGCACATCGCCAGTGTTCAACTTGGTGTGGCGAATGGTGCGGTCCACTTCGTAGTTGGTGGTTTCATCACGCTGAGTGTTGCTCGAGCCGGTTTGAGCTGAAGTCGAAGTCGATTGGTTCTGCGGCTGCGCATTCGCCGCATTATTTTGCGGTGGCGTAGAAATCGGTGCGTTATTTGGCGGTGCAGGTTGGTTGGACAGCGCACCCGGCACGCCGCCTGGGTTACGGCCATTCACTTGCTCGCTTTGGTTTAACTGGCGTGAACGCACCGCCGACTGAGACGGGTCGCTGTTCGGGCGATACTGCTCTTCAGTCTGTTCTTTATTGGAGAAATCAATCTGTGCGGTGACCTGCGCGTGAACATTCCCGCTGCCAACAATGGGGGCAAGAATAGTTTCAATGCGGCGCTGGAAGCGGTTTTCGACATCCATCGCATATTTCAGCTGTGCGTCGTTCAGGTCACGCCCGGCAGTATTGGACTGCGTGAGCAGATGACCGCCTTGATCCACGAGCGTGACATTGCCAGGCGGTAAACCGGCAACCGCGCTGGAAACCATATGCACGACCGCGCTGATTTGCCCTTCATCCAATGCGCGGCCAGGTTCGAGGCTCAGCGTGACGGAAGCAGAAGGGGATTTTTGTTCGCGGACGAATAAAGAAGGTTTTGGCATCGCAAGATGCACACGCGCCGTTTTAACCGGGCCGAGGGTTTCGATGGTGCGGGCCAGTTCACCTTCCAGCGCACGCTGGTAGTTCACTTGCTCACTGAACTGGCTGATGCCGAATTTTTCCTGGTCCAGCAATTCAAAGCCTACCGCTCCGCCTTTTGGCAACCCTTGCTGGGCGAGGCGCAGACGCAAGTCATAGACTTTATCGGCGGGGACTTCAATCGCACTGCCATTATCCGAGAAGCGATAAGGCACGTTCATTTGAGTCAATTGCGTGACGATGGCACCACCGTCCTGATCCGCCAGATTGCTATAAAGCACCTTATAATCAGGCGCTTTTGCCCAGAGTACGAGGGCCATAATAATGGCGATAGTCGCGGCACCCGCAACCATCAGTGGGATTTTAGGATTTGCACGAATGCGGGTCAGCCACTCCTGGGTTTTGTTTTGTGGCGTTTGTGCCAGGCCAGCTGCGGTCATTGAGCACCTCGCGAGCAAGCGTAGACATCATTTTTAATATAAAGAGTGAACAAAACGAGCTCCCGGTTCGACAACCACAACAAAAGTTCCACATAGATGGCAACGTCATTATTTTCTTTTACAAAAATTTCGATGGCTGAATTAGCTCTATTTATTGCTGCTATTTACCGCCTTTATCCTATTGACAAGGTGTTAATCTTGCCGCGTTAAAAATTACTGGGGCAGGGGAAATGGCAATTCAGGGTATCGAAGGCGTACTTCAGCAGTTGCAGGCCACTGCACTGTCGGCGGGGAATCCGGTTCAAAATGTCGAGCCAAAAGTGAGCTTTGCCGGTGAATTACAGGCAGCGCTTGGCCGAATCAGCGAGACACAATCCGCTGCCCGTACCCAGGCTGAAAACTTTGCCATCGGCAAACCCGGTGTTGCGCTCAATGATGTGATGGTCGATCTGCAAAAATCTTCAGTTTCATTGCAGATGGGCATTCAGGTGCGTAATAAGCTGGTATCGGCGTATCAGGAAGTGATGAATATGCAGGTGTAAATTCCCTTCATACTTGAAGCTGCGTCTGTGTTGGCTGCGCTCGCGCACCCAAATCACTTACTTAGTAAGCTCATTGAGATTTACTCTCTTGCCGCCTTGATGCAGCTCCAATTATTTTGGGAATTGTGGTGCTTATTTTCTGCAATAACTAAAATTTGAAATCGCCTCAAATAACAGCAAGCCACTGAAACACTGGCGGGCTAAGTGCTTTAATGCGAAAATTATTTTTTCTCCGCAGTCGGGATAGATGATGAAGAAGATTGCATTATTGACAATGTTGCTGGCGTTAAGCGGCTGTGTGCAAGTTGATGATTACCGCGAAGTGGTGAAAACCCCAGCGCCTGCCGGGCTTGCGGGTTACTGGCAGTCCGAAGGGCCGCAAAGTGAGATGATCAGCCCAGAGGCGATAGCGACTCTGGTTGTCACCAAAGATGGCGACACGCTGGATTGCCGCCAATGGCAGCGAGTCATCGCTTTGCCGGGCAAACTGACTCAACGTTCAGACGATTTTTATAACGTGACGAATAAACGCGAAGTTTACAGCGTTCAGCGCGAAGGCGACACGTTGGAATATGCGGGCATGACGCTGAAACGTGTTGATCGCCCAACGCAGGAATGCGCCGATTATTTGCAAAAGAATCCACTCGAAAGCAAGTTACCGTAAGCGATAAATTCCCTCTCCGTGAATCGGAGAGGGGTTAATCGGCAACTCTACAACGCTTCTTCTATCACCCAAACACTCACACTGCCGCCGTTACAGGCAAACGTTGCGCTGCCGTTTTCATCGGTAGTGACAGTTTCTTCGCGGTTGCCTAAATAATCCCGCCAGTTTTTTCCGCCGTAGTTATCACCAAGAGTGATGACTTTTTCGCCATCGTCGCCATTCGATAACACCACCACGCAACCCGGATACTCTTCCGTGCCGCTGCGGCTGAATGCGATACAATTAGGGTGATCAAAATAGAGCGTTTGCACGCCGTGAGCGAAGCGTTCACGGGCATGAATCAGGTCGTCGAGTTGTTCGATAACTGGCATGTCGATGTGATACGTTTCGCCATCGCCACCTTCATCGTCGTAACTGGCGCCAAATAAATCCGGGTAAAACACGCTGGGCACACCGTTTTCACGCAATAAAATCAGTGCATAAGCCAGCGGTTTGAACCATGGTTCGACCGGGGCTTCGAGGGATTGCAACGGTTGCGTATCGTGGTTGGCGACCAGTGTCACTGCATGGAACGGGTCGGCTTCGACCAGTGTGCCGGTGAATATTTGGCTCATGTCGTATTCACGGCCTTGTTTAGACGCCTGGTGGAATTTCATTTGCAGCGGGGCGTCAAACAGCATCGTTTTGCCCTCGACCTGAGCGATGTACTCCTGAAGTTTATCCACTTCGTGGGACCAGTATTCAGCCACGATAAACAGTGGCTGTTCAGCCACTTCCTGAACATGCTCGATCCACTCTTTGTAGAACCAGGCCGGAATGTGTTTGACCGCATCCAGGCGGAAACCATTGCAGCCGGTTTGTTCCATCACCCAGCGCGCCCAGTATTTTAGCTCTTCCGTCACGGCGTGGTTGCGGAAGTCGATATTCTCGCCCATCAAATAGTCGAAATTCCCCAGTTCGTCATCCACCTGGTCATTCCAGCCGTCGCCGGTGTAGTCATTAATGATTTTGAAAATGCCGTCTTCGTGAGGGTTTTCGATATGGTCAACGCCGCTAAAGCATTTGTAATCCCAGATAAATTGCGAATATTTCCCGGCGCGAACGGGGAAGGTGTAGCGCGTCCAGGCTTCGCATTCGATAACCTCGGCGTCGATTTCATTACGGTTTTCTTCATTGACGCGGTTAACGCGAACCTGCTCTTTTTCGTCGGCCCCCATTTTGTGGTTGAGCACCACATCAAGTACCACGGCGATATCATTTTCTTTTAAGGCTTTTATTGCGGCCTGCAATTGCGCTTTGTCGCCGTACTTGGTGGCAACCGATCCTTTTTGGTCAAACTCGCCCAGGTCAAATAAATCGTAAACATCGTAGCCGACCGAGTAGCCGCCAGAGCTACCTTTATAGGCGGGTGGGAGCCAGACCATATTGACGCCGATGTCGTTGAGCGTTGCTGCACGTTCGGCAACTTCCGCCCACAGCTTGCCGCCACCGGGGTAATACCAATGGAAAAATTGCAAAAGGGTTGGGTTTTTCATCGAGTCCACGCTCCAGGAGTCATTTAGCTGACTTCTGGAGTATGGAAGATTTTAAGCGGGACGCGGAATTACTTACTGAAGGCTTTGCGGTATGAAGCAAAATTATTGTGGTGCATCCGGCACCAGCAACTGGCCAGATAAATGTCCGTAAGTGTGATTCAGCGTTTGCTGGCGCGATGACTGGCCGATAAGCGAACTCAGTTCGTCCAGACGCTGCTGTAAAAGGCTTTTTAGCGCCTGCTCATTTGCCAGAATTTGCTCGAGGTTCTGCTGCAACATATCCTGCACGCTTTTCGCCGTCCCCGGAGGGATAGGATTTGCATTCAGTATTTCGATGCCTTGCAGATAGGCGACTTCTTGCTCCAGCAATAAATCCCACTCGCCGCGCTCAGCCAACTCCAGCAACGACTGACTAAGCAGAACCACGTTCTGCCAGCGACTGATCAGTTCTACATACGGAGACATTAGGCAGGCTCCCGCGCAGCATTCAGAGGTGAAATCTGTTTCCAGGCATCTGCAATGTTGGTTAATAGCCCTTCGACTTCCTCTATTAATTCAACATCATTACGTAGGTTAGCCAGCATCAGACGGCGAATCATATAGTCATACAGAGACGATAAATTCTCTGCGATTTCGCCACCTTGTTCGTTATCCAGACCCGCTTTCAGGCCGTTATCGATAATGTTGATAGCCTTGCTCAGTGCTTCCCCTTTCGCGGCCAGCTCTCCTTGCTGCATAAACAAGCGAGCTCTGACCAGGGCGCTTAATGCTCCATCAAAAAGCAAAACAATCAGTTGATGAGGACTCGCGCTCATGACGGCGCTTTCCACACCAATCTGAGCATATGCTTGTGTACCCCGCGCGCTGTACATAATTACCCCTTGTTATCAGGAACTGCTGGATGAGAATTGTTGCGTCAGATAATTGCTGGTGTTGTTCAGCTTGCTCATTAAGGTATCAAGTTGGGTAAACTGAGCTTTATAACGGGCGATGGTGTCATCAATACTGGAGCTGACTGCCAGATATTGTTTGGTCAGGCTTTTCAGCGTGCTGTTAATGCTGGTGGTGGCACTGTTAATCATGCCGCCATCGGCAAGATAGCCTTTCACTAACGTCGCGGTGGTGGTGGTGATGCCTGTGGTTTTCCCATCGCCGACCAACAACTGTTGAGTTGCCACAGAATTGCTGGTTAACGCTTTGCCCAACTTGTCGTTATCAATGGTTAACTTGCCCGTTTTAGAGTCCTGGGTGATGCCAATTTGCGATAATGTGCTGAAAGTCGAACCAGTAGAAGTGGTGGAGAACTGTGAACGAATACCTGCCTGAATAGTACGAATATTACTGTCACCCAGCAGTACGCCGTTACCGGAACTTTGGTCGGCACCTGCGTCAACAGCAGTGTACTTAGTCAGCGTGTCGAAGGTATCCAGCATTGAGTTATAAGCATCGACCCATGATTTTATTGCCGAGGTCGCTTTGTCGTTACTTTTCGTGACGGTCACAGTCGCATTAGTGACTTCTTTACTCAAGGATAAAGTCACCCCCTCAGGGGTATCTTTAACGGTATTACTGGCACTTTCTACTTCGATATTATTGATAGTCAGCAGGGCATTTTTGGCCGGGATCGTCTCTTTCAGTCCCCCTGTAGCTGTTGCAGAATCATAACTAATCAAATCGTTAAGTTGGGTATCGCCCGTGACGCTGATGCTCAGCGCATTATCAACACCGGTTTCTGCAGATGAAATAACCAACTGGTATTCGCCTGCTTTATTTTTAATGACGCTTGCAGACACGCCACTGTCGGCGGTGTTGATAGCATCGCGAATTCCATTAAGTGAGGTTTGATCGTCGCTGAGTTTGATTTCCAGCGGCTTTTCACGACCTGGTTGGTTGATGACCAGCGTGCGGTCTGTGGCAGACACCGTGCTTTGTTTGTCTGTGGCGCTGGTCGAGCCTGCTGTTGCTAATGACTGGGCCTGAGCGAGCTGTGTCACGCTAATCGTGTATTTCCCTGCTGCGGCGCCCGCAGCGGTGGAAACGGCTAAATCTGGCGTACTGCTGGTGGCGTTACTGCTTTTAAACAGTTTTGCGTCATTGAGTGCGGTATTCGCCGTCTGGAATTTTTCAATCGCGCTCTTGAGCGTGCCGTAAGCAGTCAGTTTTGCGCTATAGCTAGATTGCTGCGCACTAATTGGAGTTAATCGTCCTTTTTCTGCCGTAGTTAAATTAGTTAACAATGTATCCAGTGGCAGGTTAGAGCCAATCCCTAATGAAGAAACGCTAGCCATTATTATTCCCTTTTCGTTACTAACAATTATTCACGTTGGTATCGGCACTTTAGCGGCAAAGTTTAATGATATTTGTATGAACTTAATGGCGGGAATAATGAAGGCGTTGCGGGTTATTTCGGCGGCTAGAGAAAAAGTGAAATTATTCTAAAGTTCGAAATTAGTGTGCCGATACATGGGTAGACGGTGAGAAACCGTGGGCAACAGCCCAACCACAAAATGTGAATTGATAAGGATAAAAAATCATGGCACAAGTTATCAACACTAACAGCCTGTCGCTGTTGACCCAAAACAATCTGAACAAATCTCAGTCTTCTCTGGGCACTGCTATTGAGCGTCTGTCTTCTGGTCTGCGTATCAACAGCGCAAAAGATGATGCAGCAGGTCAGGCAATTGCTAACCGCTTCACTTCTAACATCAAAGGTCTGACTCAGGCTTCTCGTAACGCCAACGACGGTATTTCTGTTGCGCAAACAACTGAAGGCTCACTGAGCGAAATCAACAACAACTTACAACGTATTCGTGAGCTATCTGTTCAGGCTTCTAACGGTTCTAACTCCGGTACTGACCTGAGCTCCATCCAGGACGAAATCACTTCCCGTCTGGCTGAAATCGACCGTGTATCTGGTCAGACTCAGTTCAACGGCGTGAAAGTACTGGCTAACGACACCTCCATGAAGATTCAGGTTGGCGCTAACGATGGCGAAACCATCCAAATCGACCTGCAGAAAATCGACTCTTCTACACTGGGTCTGAACGGTTTCTCTGTTTCTGGCAACGCACTGAAAACCAGCGCACCGATCACTCAGGTTGGTTCTGCCGGTAACCTGAAAGATGTTGATCTGAGCGCTGTTGCTACCAAACTGAATGTTGATGCAAGCACACTGCAACTGAAAAACGTTCAAGACAAGAACGGTGCAGGCACTGGCACTTACGTTGTAACTTCTGGCAGCGACAACTATGCAGTTTCTGTTGACGATGCAACAGGTAAAGTTGCACTGAACACCTCTGATGTATCTTATTCAGATACCAAAAATGGTGTAACTGCCGGTTCAATGGCGTCACAACTGGTCAAAGTAGGTACTGACACCTCTGGTAATGCTGTTGGTTTTGTTACTGTTCAGGGTAAAAACTACACATCCAGCACAGGCGCAATCAGCAACGGCGGGAGCACAGCAACAACTTCTTCAGCGAGTGCTGTTGGTGATATTGCTAGCGCAACAAATGCAAAAGCCTTCGCAGGTGCGGCTTCTGTTGACCCATTAGCCACTATCGACGCCGCAATCGCGAAAGTTGATAAATTCCGTAGCTCGCTGGGTGCGGTGCAGAACCGTCTGGACTCTGCTATCACCAACCTGAGCAACACCAGCGGTAACCTGTCTTCTGCACAGTCGCGTATTCAGGATGCTGACTACGCGACCGAAGTTTCTAACATGTCACGTGCACAGATTCTGCAACAAGCAGGTACTTCTGTTCTGGCACAGGCAAACCAGGTTCCACAGAACGTTCTGTCTCTGCTGCGTTAATCTATTTTCGATATGCAAAGCCAATCCTTCGGGGTTGGCTTTTTTTTTGACTGATAAAAGTTCGGGGATAGCTTGAATAACCCCCTTGCACTGGCTGTTTTCTGCGAATTGTCTGAAAGAAATATTGTTAACGTAAGGCTGATTTGCCGTTTCTCTCAACAGGATATTCCCGTGGCTCATATCGCTGATACCGAAGCTGTCGCTCTGTCGACAACGACCCAACATGGTTCACCTCAACTTGATAACTATGCCGCACCTCAGCATCTTCGCGCCGTTGCCCACTTATACGGCATTAGGGCCCCCGATCTGAAAAATGCCCGGGTTCTGGTGCTAGGTTGCGAAAGCGGAATGAATTTAATTCCCTTTGCGAGTGCCTGGCAGGGTGCTTCGGTTATCGGTATTGATATAGATGCTGATGCTATCAGCCGCGGACAGCATTGTATTTCTTCGGCGGGAATCGGCAACCTGGAATTATATTGCCTGCAACTCAATGAACTCTTAGCCAGTTCACCTGGCGAGCAGGATTACATTATTTTGCAGGGTATTTTTACTCTGCTGGACAACCCAACACGTGAAACACTGCTGGCATATTGCCGCCAGCATTTGAGCCATGACGGTATTATCGCGATTAAATGGCCAACCTATCCGGGAGCTAAAACCAGCGAAACTCTCCGCGATGCGATGTTATTGCACAGCAGCCTTGCAACAACTCAGCAAGAAATAACCGCCAGTGCACGCGCAGTGGCAACCTGGCTTGAGCTGGGAATGAGCAAACAAAACCCGCAGCGTCTAAGCCTCGCTCCCTTGATTGATGAAGTTAATCAAAATAGCGACAGTGAACTGGCACTTAAGTATCTCTCTGGCCTGAATGAAGCAAACTATCTGGTGGACTTTAACGCCATGGTTGAGCGAAACGGTTTGGCCTATGTGGGCGATGCGCATCCGTGGACAGAAATAGCGGATTTTTACGGCTCCGATGTGGCGCAGTTGCATACAACAATTTGCCCTGTTGCCAACAAAGTAGTGCAACAACAGTACCTGGACTTTGCGACCAACCGTTGTGAGCGCTTTAGTTTGCTGACGGATGCCAGTCGGCAAGGAGAAATTCTTGCAGCACCTGAAAAACAAAAACTTAAAGAAATGAATTGGGCGGGGAATTTTCAACGTCTGTTCAGTGAAATTAACGGTGTTGAAAAGGCTCATTTTACACCGCAGGGTGATTTGCTGCGCACCCAGGACGAGCTGACTCTTCAAGTGCTCGATCTACTCGGAGATGCCTGGCCGCTAAGTTTGAGTTTTGAACAACTGGTGTTTCATACCACTAAGCCAGAAAGTACCGATGCCAGTCATTCCGACCGAGTTTTGAACGTTCTTTATTCTTTGTTACGCAAGGGGGCCGATAGCCTGTTTTATTGCTACGGTCCTTGCCCGTACAGCTTGAGCAAAAATAACGTCTTAAGGCCGCTGCCGGGTCTGTCAGGTTTAAATCACACGGATGAGAATTACCCCATTAGCTTTAATTTCTGGTATCAAAATATTCCACTGGAAAATCATGAATATCAACTACTGAACTGTGGAACGCTGGAAATTGATGCTGAAACATTGCCTATATTGGATGCATTGCGGCGCAAAGGGTTATTGACTGGTTCACCCTATGCCTGGCAGAAATATATGCAGACGGTCATTGGGTTACAGGATGCAAATAATATCCTTGCCTATGTGAACAGCCTGATGCTGTATACCCACTATGGTGTGGAAACTCGTTTTCAGATAACCAGTATGACATTGCTTAACAGCTCGACTCGTCAGAAACATCCGAGCTATTCAGCTTTTCCAGCGCTTGATAACCGCTCTGAAAAACGTGTGGCTCAGTTTTTACATCAAGGGCAATTCAACGAGGCCTGTGAATATCTTGTTAGCCTTTCGCAGGAGCAAACTGGGAATCCCCATTTATGGCATCGCCTGGGGCAGACCTACTTCAAACTTGCACTATTTGACGACGCTTTACGTGCATTTGCTATATCGCTGTCGCTTGAATCAAATACCTGGGCTATTTATTACGACTACACCTTGTTGCTTGGCAAGATGAAGTATCACTGGTATGCGGAAAAGCTGAGTCGTTATTGTTTGAGATTCAATCACAGACAACCTTTGATTTGGATACAACTTTGCGATTTATTCCTGGAAAATAAAAATCCAGAAATGGCAGAGTCGTGTGTTCGTAAAGCGTTAGCAATCGAACCTTCGAACAGTAATGCGCTTTCTACCCTTGCCACTTTGCTCAGTACGCAATCGAAAGTGGTTGAAGCTGTGACATGGATGCGTAAAGCGTGCGAAAGCGCTCCGCAGGATTTTACCTATTTCACCAACTACCTGTTTGGCCTTTCTCATTGCCCGGACGTGACCCCTGAGAATCTCTTTAACGAACATAAAAAATATGGTCGTCTGGCCAGTCGCTGGGCGAAACAGCAGAACGTGACTTTTTCTCATCACAATGAAAAAGACCCAGCCCGTAAATTACGTGTCGGGTTTGTTTCTGGTGACTTCGGTAATCATCCAGTGACCAACTTTATTCGCCCAATGTGGGATGCACTAGATCAGGATAAATTTGCGCTTTATGCCTGGCAGACGTCTCCGCTGAATGATGTGATAACCCTACAACTCAAACGCACCGCTACCGCATGGTCCGATGCCAAAAGCATCAGCAATATCGAACTGGCAAAAGAAATCCATGCGGCTGAAATTGATATTCTGATCGATCTTTCTGGGCACACCGACCATAACCGTTTGCCTGCCTTTGCCCTGAAACCAGCACCTGTTTCTATGTCGTTTATCGGCTACCCAGGTACCACGGGGCTTAGCGAGATGGATTATGTCATTGTCCATAACAAATTCGCACAGCCGGGGCTGTTGGAGAAACAGTTCACCGAAGAACTGATCTACATGCCGTTTAGTAAGCAGTTTGAGCCAGTGGATAACGCACCTGACATCAAACCACTGCCGGCGCTCAGCAACGGTTATTTCACCTATGCGAGCTTTAACCGCCCGAGCAAATTAAACGATCGTGTGCTTGAGACCTGGTCAAAAATTCTTATTGCACAGCCGACAGCAAAATTGCTGATTGGTTTTATGCTTGGATCTAACTTAATTGATGAAATTAGTCAGAAGATGGTGGGTTGGGGAGTTAAGCACGAGCAGCTAATATTCCGTGAAAGAACCTCGATGACAGCCTATCTGGAAATGCATAACGAGGTAGATTTACTACTCGATTGTTTCCCTTATACCGGAGGCACAACAACCAACCACGCATTGTGGATGGGGGTGCCTACATTAAGCTTTGCTGGGGAAACCATGGCGTCACGACAGGGCGTAGTTAATATGTGCCAATATGGTTTGAATGAGTTTGTAGCAGAGTCTATTGAGGAGTACATAGATAAAGCTTTGGCATTTAGTACTGACAATCATGCACTTAATGAATTACGTATGAATCTACGATCCAAAATACGATTACAGGAAAACTCCACGACTTCCCCTGCCTGGTATTTAGAACTGATGCTGCGAAAAGCTTGGGCGGTATATTGTGAAACCGGTAGGGCCGAAGGTTTTGTTGTCCAGGAAAATTGATGTCGCTCTAATTAGCGCAACCCGTACCGTAGATGGTTACGCTAATTAGCGTAGAAAAATGGCTGTGTTTAGCTCATTAGCCAATGCTAAACCAATTATTATTGGCACACTGATGTAGTCAGATGGAAACCTTCAAGGGGATTAGCGTGAAAGACAATATTTATGTAACCAGCCCATTACTACCTCCTCTTGAAGAGTTTATTCCTTATCTGGAACAGATTTGGCAGAACAAACAACTCACGAACGCAGGCCCTTTTCACCAGCAACTGGAACTAGCATTAGCGGAATATCTCGGTGTTGATCACTTATGTTTGTTTGCCAACGGCACGCTGGCGTTGCTAACTGCATTTCAGGCGCTACGCATTACTGGTGAGGTTATCACTACTCCTTACTCATTTGTGGCAACATCCCATAGCTTGTTATGGAATGGTCTGACCCCAGTATTTGCCGATATTGATCCGCTTACATGCAATATCGACCCCGGCAAAATAGAGCAGTTGATTACTCCTGCGACCTCTGCAATTCTGGTCGTTCACTGTTATGGTATTCCTTGTGACGTGGACGCTATTCAAAATATCGCCGATAAATGGGGTTTGAAAGTCATTTACGATGCTGCACATGCGTTCGGTGTAAAGAAACAAAATCACAGTATTTTGAAATGTGGTGATCTATCCGTATTAAGTTTTCATGCTACTAAAGTCTTTAATACCATTGAGGGTGGGGCGATCATCTGTTCAGATGCCAAAATGAAACAGCGCGTCGATTATTTGAAGAATTTCGGTTTTGCCGGTGAAACTACGGTCGTCGCGCCGGGAATTAATGGCAAAATGAATGAAGTGCAGGCGGCATTTGGCTTGGTTCAGTTACAGCACATCGATACGGCATTGGCAGCTCGAGCCAGGATATATCAACACTATTGTGAGCAGTTAAACGATATTATTGGCATCAGTTATTTTCATGCACCAGATAATGTGGAGTGGAACCATGCCTACTTCCCTATACTGGTAAATGAGGCTTATCCACTTAGCCGTGACCAACTTTATGAAGTTCTTAAACAACAGAATATTTATACACGTCGCTACTTCTATCCACTGATTAGCTCGTTCTCAATGTATCGCCATTTGCCATCGGCCGATCCCAAAAATCTGCCTGTGGCAGAAAAAATTGCACAGCAAATTCTTTGTCTACCTATTTTTCCAGATCTCAGTATGACGGATCTGGAGCGCGTTGTGGCAATTGTTCGTCAATACAGTGTTCAACCAGCAAATTACATAATATTGAGTGATGTGACTGGGGAGGTCGCATGAAGCACGTGATTTATGGAGTTGTAGGTGCCGGTGGGTATGGCAGAGAGGTGATTCCCATTGTTCGTGAAATGATTGAAACTCTGCAAGCACAGCAAGAGTATAAAATTGTTTTTGTAGTAGAAAATGTTCTGGAAAGAAATATTGATGGACATGATGTGATGTCTGTTGAGGATTTTGCTAATTCTGAATATGACTGCAAATACTTCAATGTTGCCATTGGTGATAGCAATGTGCGTGAAAGGTTAGCAGAATTATTAATTGAGCGTGGAGCCATACCTTTTACGATAAAGCATCCCAATAGTGTAGTTTATGAAAGTAGCGATATAAATTTGGGGTCAATATTTAGCCCTTTTACTTGTGTAACTGCTGACGCTAAAATCGGGAGGTTTTTTCATGCGAATCTTTATTCCTATGTGGCACATGATTGCGTAATCGGTAATTATGTTACGTTTGCACCAGGAGTAAAGTGTAATGGAAATGTTGTAATAGAGGATCATGTTTATGTGGGGACGGGAGCAATAATTAAGCAAGGGACACCAAAAAGGCCAATGGTCATTGGGAAAGGTGCGGTTATAGGAATGGGGGCAGTTGTAACTCGGAGCGTCACTCCAGGTGTTACAGTTTTTGGTAATCCCGCAAAGCCATTAACGAAAAGTGGTATGAAATCTTAGAATGAGAAATTTAGACAGTATTCCCTTATGCGAAATAGAAGTAGGCATGAGTGCAAGTTACTCGCAAACTATAACTGATGCTGACATCATGTTGTATGCTGGAATATCTGGTGATCACAACCCTATTCATTTAAACGATGCATTTGCTGAGAAATCAAGATTCGGTAAAAGAATAGCGCATGGAATGATCTCCTCTAGTTTCTTTTCTGCACTATTTGGTACCAGAATTCCAGGGCATGGGTGTGTTTATGCATCACAAACTTTGCAGTTTAAGTATCCTGTTTATATTGGAGATACAGTAACAGCAACTGTAACCGTTAAGCATATTGACACAGAGAAGAGAAAGCTTTTATTTGACACAGTCTGTACTGTTGGACGAAAAAAAGTGATAACAGGTGAAGCTGAAATCTATATCCCGATAAATAATGAGACGTAGCTGAATCCTTTATTGTTTTTATGGGTTCATAATACAGTTACACCACATTGAAACTAGTCATTACCGCAAGACGTTGACCTAGTTGTTGGTATCTATAAGACAATAAATTTTTGTGCGTAAACCTGTTTGAAAGTACCTGCATGAATTAACCAGCACCGCGTCCCTGCGGCTTATAATTAGGAATCTCGGCATATTCTGACCCATAACCCCTAAATAACCCCTTATTTCACCCACTATTCTTGCGATTAAAAACCCTCCAGAAACGGATAATCATGCCGATAACTCAACTAACGCAGGGCTGTTTATCGTGAATTCACTGTATACCGCTGAAGGTGTGATGGATAAACACTCGCTGTGGCAGCGTTATGTACCATTGGTGCGTCACGAAGCATTGCGCCTGCAGGTACGCCTGCCCGCGAGTGTGGAGCTTGACGACCTGCTACAGGCGGGCGGCATCGGGTTGTTAAACGCAGTGGACCGTTATGATGCCCTGCAAGGAACGGCATTTACTACCTACGCGGTGCAGCGCATCCGTGGGGCGATGCTTGATGAGTTGCGCAGCCGTGACTGGGTGCCACGCAGCGTCAGGCGTAACGCTCGCGGCGTTGCGCAGGCAATTGGTCAACTGGAGCAAGAGCTGGGCCGTAATGCGACGGAAACAGAAGTGGCAGAACGGTTGGATATCCCGCTCAACGAGTACCGTCAGATGTTGCTCGACACCAACAACAGCCAACTCTTCTCTTATGACGAGTGGCGTGAAGAGCATGGCGATAGTATCGAACTGATTACTGAAGAGCATCAGCAGGTGAACCCGCTGCAACAATTGTTGGAGGGGAATTTACGCCAACGCGTGATGGACGCCATTGAGGCGCTGCCCGATCGTGAAAAAATGGTGCTGACCCTTTACTACCAGGAAGAGCTGAATCTCAAAGAGATCGGCGCGGTGCTGGAAGTGGGGGAGTCGCGCGTCAGTCAGTTGCACAGCCAGGCGATTAAACGCTTACGCACTAAGCTCGGAAAGCTGTAGGGAGTGCCGCATATTATAAGACGACCGGGATCACATCATGACGGTGCAGCAATTAAAAAAACGGCCATTAAGCCGCTTCTTAAAAGACTTTAAACACACGCAAACACATTGTGCGCAGTGCGCAAAATTGCTCGACCGAATTACGCTGACTCACCGTGGTGAAATTGTCAGCAAAACGGCAATCGCACAATTGGATACCTTAATTGATGAAAATGGCTGGCAGGTTGAGCGTCAGTCATGGGCGGCGTTGTGCCGTTTTTGTGGTGATTTGTACTGCAAAGAGCAGCAGCACTATTTCGATATCATCGGCTTTAAAGAGTATCTTTTTGACCAGACTGAGATGAGCCACGGCACTATCCGCGAATATGTGGTGCGCCTGCGCCGTCTCGGAAACCATCTGGACTCGCAGAATATTCCCGCTCCTTCCTCCGCAAAAGGTTATTTCGACGACTCGCTTGAACCGTGGTTGCCGACAACCAGCACCAATAACTACCGCATTGCGCTGCGCAAATACGGGCAGTTTCAAACCCTGAACCAAAATACCACTGCCCAATACCAGGAAAATAAATCAACTTCTGATATATATTAAAATGGCATAAGTTGTAGCGTAGTGTTTTTGATTGATTATATTAAGTCGCTACAATACAACCAAATTATCAATCTTCGGGGTGACTATGAAATTTGCAATGGTAGGGCGTCAGGCGCTGATGGGCGTACTGGCAGTGGCAATGGTCGCGGGTGCGAGCGTAAAAACTTTTGCGGCAGAAAATTTACTTAATAAAGTGAAAGAGCGCGGCACGCTGTTGGTTGGGCTGGAAGGAACTTATCCTCCGTTTAGCTTCCAGGGTGACGATGGCAAGCTGACCGGCTTTGAAGTGGAGTTTGCCGAGCAACTGGCACAACACCTGGGCGTGAAAGCCGCGCTCAAACCGACCAAATGGGACGGTATGCTGGCGTCGCTGGACTCCAAACGCATCGACGTGGTGATTAACCAGGTCACCATTTCTGACGAACGTAAGAAAAAATATGATTTCTCCACGCCGTACACCGTTTCCGGTATTCAGGCGCTGGTGAAAAAGGGCAATGAAGGCAGCATTACCGGGCCGGATTCGCTGAAAGGCAAAAAAGTCGGCGTGGGCCTTGGGACTAACTACGAAGAGTGGTTGCGTGCCAATGTGCAGGGCGTTGATATCCGCACATATGATGATGACCCGACTAAATATCAGGATCTGCGCGTAGGTCGTATTGATGCCATTCTGGTTGACCGCCTGGCAGCGCTGGATCTGGTGAAGAAAACCAAAGACACCCTGGCAGTAGCGGGTGATGCGTTCTCGCGTCAGGAAGCGGGTGTCGCCGTGCGTAAAGGCAACGAAGACCTGGTTGAAGCGATCAATAAAGGTATTGCCGAGATGCAGAAAGATGGCTCCCTGGCAAAACTGTCCGAAAAATGGTTTGGCGCTGACGTGACTAAATAATTTCTCAAAACCTGAAAAAAGGTGCTGATTTCAGCACCTTTTTTATTTGTATTTGCGGGCATTCGGCGAGGCTCGTGCATAATGAAGAGATGTGAAATTTTTTATAAGTGTAATGGAGTTGCTCATGTCACTGCACAATCTGACGCGCTTTCCGCGTCTGGAATTTATCGGCGCACCGACGCCTCTCGAATATCTGCCGCGTTTTTCCGATTACCTCGGGCGAGAAATCTATATTAAACGTGACGACACCACGCCAATGGCGATGGGCGGTAATAAGCTGCGTAAGCTTGAGTTCCTGGCGGCAGACGCGCTGCGTGAAGGTGCAGACACCCTGGTAACCGCTGGAGCTATTCAGTCGAACCACGTTCGCCAGACTGCGGCCGTTGCCGCAAAACTCGGCTTGAAATGTGTCGCCCTGCTGGAAAACCCGATTGGCACTAAGGCTGAAAACTACCTCACCAATGGCAACCGTTTGATGCTTGATTTGTTTGATGCAGAAATCGAAATGTGTGATGCACTGCATTCACCGGATAGCCAACTGGAAGAGATCGCCGTGCGCCTTGAAGCGCAGGGTTTTCGCCCGTATGTGATTCCGGTAGGCGGTTCAAACGCGCTGGGTGCTTTGGGTTATGTCGAAAGCGCGCTGGAAATTGCTCAGCAGTGTGAAGGTGCGGTGAATGTGTCGTCTGTTGTGGTCGCATCAGGTAGCGCGGGTACGCATGCCGGGTTGGCTGTAGGGCTTGAGCAAGTGATGCCTGACGTTGATTTAATCGGCGTTACCGTTTCACGCTCTATCGCCCAACAGTTGCCGAAAGTGGAAGCGTTACAGCATGCCGTTGCGCAGTCTCTGAGTGTCAGCGCAAATAACCCGATCGTGCTTTGGGATGATTATTTCGCGCCGGGCTACGGCATCCCTAACGAAGAAGGACTTGAGGCCATCAAATTATTGGCTCGTCTGGAAGGGATTTTGCTTGACCCGGTCTATACCGGCAAAGCCATGGCGGGTTTGATTGATGGTGTGGCGCGAGAGCGTTTTAAAAACGACGGTCCAATCATCTTTATTCATACCGGTGGGGCGCCCGCGTTGTTCGCGTACCACCCGCATGTCTAAGTCATAAGAAAACAGGGTATCTATGCAAGAAAGTATTCAACTGGTGCTGGACTCAGCGCCATTCCTGCTCAAAGGCGCGGTATTTACGCTACAACTGAGCATCGGCGGTATGTTCTTTGGGCTGATTCTCGGCTTTTTACTGGCGCTAATGCGTCTGTCGCCATTCTGGCCGTTTTCGTGGTTATCGCGTTTTTACGTGTCGATTTTCCGCGGTACGCCATTAATCGCCCAGCTGTTTATGATTTATTACGGCTTGCCGCAGTTTGGTATCGAACTGGATCCCATCCCGGCGGCCATGATTGGTTTGTCTCTGAATACGGCGGCTTATGCTTCTGAAACCTTGCGTGCGGCGATTTCGTCAATCGAAAAAGGGCAGTGGGAAGCGGCGGCGAGTATCGGTATGACGCCCTGGCAAACGCTGCGCCGGGCCATTTTACCGCAGGCGGCGCGGGTGGCATTGCCTCCGCTGAGCAATAGCTTTATTAGCCTGGTGAAAGATACTTCGCTGGCAGCGACTATTCAGGTTCCTGAACTGTTCCGCCAGGCGCAGCTGATCACTTCGCGTACGCTTGAGGTATTTACCATGTATCTCGCGGCTTCATTGATTTACTGGGTGATGGCAACGGTGCTTTCCACGTTGCAAAACTACTTTGAAAATCAACTTAATCGCCAGGACAGGGATCCAAAATGAGCGCCATCGACGTAAAACAACTGGTCAAAAAATTCCATGGGCAGACGGTGCTGCACGGTATCGATCTGGAAGTAAAAGCCGGGGAAGTGGTGGCAATTATCGGGCCGAGCGGTTCGGGTAAAACCACACTGCTGCGCTGTATTAATTTGCTGGAACAGCCGGAGTCCGGAACCATTAAAGTCGGCGAGATTACGATTGATGCCGCACAATCGCTTAGTAAACAGAAAAATCGCGTGCGCGAATTACGCCAGCATGTCGGTTTTGTGTTCCAGAGTTTTAATCTTTTCCCTCATCGGACGGTGATTGAAAATATTATTGAAGGGCCAGTGATTGTAAAAGGTGAGCCGAAAGAAGAGGCGATTGCGCGAGCGCGTGAATTGTTGGCAAAAGTCGGGTTGAGCGGTAAAGAAACTAGCTACCCGCGCCGCTTGTCTGGCGGTCAACAGCAGCGAGTGGCGATAGCTCGTGCGCTGGCGATGCGTCCGGAAGTGATTCTGTTTGATGAACCGACTTCAGCGCTTGATCCTGAGCTGGTGGGCGAAGTGTTAAGTACCATTCGCCAGTTGGCCGAAGAAAAACGCACGATGGTGATTGTGACCCACGAAATGAGCTTTGCGCGTGATGTGGCAGACCGCGCAATTTTTATGGATCAAGGGCGCATTGTCGAGCAGGGGCCAGCCCGCGAACTGTTTGCTAATCCTAAGCAGCCGCGCACTCAGCAATTTCTCGAAAAATTCCTTACGCAGTAAGTATGTTGGCTCTGTTCGGGGCCAACATGAAAATACATTAATAATTTTGATAAATGTGATAGCGTTAAACATAACTTTCGAGAATGATTTAAGTGTCAGGAGAAACGCCAGACATAATGGATGATCACAACTTTTTTCGCTGGCGACAGGATGTACTTAATATCTTCCAGTCGGTTACCGAGGCGGATGAAATAACAAAAATTCTTCGTCAGCAAACAGAATTGATGGAATTTGATTATTTCTCTCTGTGTATTCGCCACCCGGTACCTTTTACCCGCCCTAAAACGTCGCTCAGGTCGTCGTATCCACAAAGCTGGCTTGATCACTATCATGCTGCTAATTATTTCGCGATTGACCCGGTGTTGCGCCCTGAAAATTTCATGCGCGGTAATCTGCCCTGGGACGATGCGCTTTTTGGCGATACGCAGGAATTCTGGGATGCGGCGAGGGATCATGGTCTGCGGCGCGGCATCAGTCAGTGCGTGATGTCGCCGAATCGTGCGTTGGGATTTTTGTCTGTTTCACGCACCGCTAATAAAGGCAAAATATTAGCCGATGATCTCCTGCAAATGCGTCTGCAATATTTGGGTGAATTAAGCCTGATGACATTAACGCGTCTTAATGATTCAACAATGGACGCCGTAACATTGAAACTCAGTAAGCGTGAGCGGGAAATATTGCAGTGGACGGGCGAAGGGAAAACATCTGCTGAGATCGCGATTATTTTGTCGATATCAGAAAATACCGTGAATTTTCACCAGAAAAATATGCAGAAGAAGTTTAATGCGCCTAATAAAACGCAAATTGCCTGTTACGCCGCAGCGATTGGGATAATTTGAAGTAAAGGAATTGAGAGGGTAGTGCTAACAAAACGGCTGGAGAATAAGAACTCATCCAGCCGTTTTGCAGAGATTACTGACGGTAAGCCTGTTTAATTTGCTTAACAGTGTTACCAAACACCTCTGCATGGGACGAGTCTTCCATTTGAGCAATTTGCTTTTCCATTTTGATGATAACCTTGCCTGCATCGGCTTGGCCCATGGCTTTAAGCATCTGAGTCAGCATGGCTTTCAGGCAGGTGACTTCAATAGCCAGTTCACTACTGTTATCTGCAGTGGAAAAATCAGGAGTGCTCATTTGTGTTCCTCGGTCTCGGTTGGTACACCGTCATTTAGTGTAACGGCTTCGTAAGGCGGCGGAGTATAGCACACTCGTAAACCATTTTATTAGTGCTTAAGCGTATAGCGTAGATTGCTATCTGTACGATGCAGTTGAATTGTTTTAAAGATGTTTATTAATAGTTAAAAAGCAGTGCATTTATCAACATTAAAAATACTTTAAATTATTATGGGTCATCGTTTTTTTTAATGTGAAAAGCATTTTTATTTTTGGCTGCATGAATTAAACAGCAGGAGTGTACAGTTTCCACTGTACAATTAAATTTCCAAAAGCAGTTTGAATTCTTAAAATCTGCTTTTAGATTTTAAAGTTGCCGAAAAACCCGTTAATATGTCCCGGTAATTTTAGCAGCGTAATCCCTTTTCTGGAGAGTTCCCCTTTGATCAACGTACTTCTTGTTGATGACCACGAACTGGTGCGCGCAGGGATACGACGCATTCTTGAAGATATCAAAGGGATCAAGATATCAGGTGAAGCAAATTGCGGTGAGGATGCCGTTAAGTGGTGCCGTAGTCATCCGGTTGATGTTGTCCTGATGGACATGAATATGCCGGGAATGGGTGGTCTTGAAGCAACACGTAAAATCGCGCGATATTCAAATGATATCAAAGTAATTATGTTGACGATTCACACCGAAAACCCGCTGCCAGCAAAAGTCATGCAAGCAGGTGCCTCCGGTTATTTAAGTAAAGGTGCCGCGCCGCAGGATGTTGTGAACGCGATTCGTTCGGTTAACGCCGGTCAGCGTTACATCGCATCCGACATTGCTCAGCAGATGGCATTAAGCCAGATTGAACCGGAAAAAACGGATACCCCGTTTGCCAGTTTGTCTGAGCGCGAATTACAGATTATGCTGATGATTACCAAAGGCCAGAAGGTCAATGAAATCTCAGAGCAGCTTAATCTCAGCCCGAAAACGGTCAACAGTTACCGTTACCGCATGTTTAGTAAACTGAATATCAGTGGCGATGTTGAGCTGACACACCTTGCAATTCGTCATGGTTTATTTAGTGCGGAGACGTTAATCAGTAGTGAGTGAAATTTTTGACCCACGCGCTTTTCTCAAAACTGTCACCAGCCAACCTGGCGTCTATCGCATGTATGACGCCAGCGAAACGGTCATTTATGTTGGTAAAGCCAAAGATCTAAAAAAGCGCCTGTCGAGCTATTTCAGGAGCAACCTTGCCAGCCGTAAAACCGAAGCTCTGGTGGCATTAATCCAGCATATTGATGTGACGGTGACTCATACCGAAACAGAAGCGCTGCTGCTGGAACACAACTACATCAAGCTTTATCAGCCACGTTATAACGTGCTGCTGCGTGATGACAAATCCTATCCTTTTATTTTCCTCAGCGGTGATACACATCCGCGGCTTGCTATGCACCGTGGAGCGAAACACGCGAAAGGCGAATATTTCGGGCCTTTCCCGAATGGCTATGCCGTGCGTGAAACGCTGGCGTTGCTACAAAAAATCTTCCCCATTCGCCAGTGCGAGAACAACGTCTATCGCAACCGCTCGCGTCCTTGCCTGCAATACCAGATTGGGCGTTGCCTGGGCCCGTGTGTGGCAGGTTTGGTCAGCGAAGAGGATTACGCTCAACAAGTTGAATATGTGCGTTTATTCCTTTCCGGAAAGGACGACCAGGTTCTGAATCAACTGATTGAGCGAATGGAGCAGGCGAGCAAAAATCTTGAGTTTGAAGAAGCCGCGAGAATTCGTGACCAGATTCAGGCTGTACGTCGCGTCACGGAAAAACAGTTTGTTTCAAATACCGGCGACGACCTGGATGTGATTGGCGTCTCCTTCGATGCGGGCATGGCGTGCGTACATGTTCTCTTTATCCGTCAGGGGAAAGTGTTGGGTAGCCGCAGTTACTTCCCAAAGGTGCCAAATGGCACGGAGCTTGCGGAAGTCGTTGAAACGTTTGTGGGGCAGTTCTATTTGCAAGGCAGCGCGATGCGCACATTGCCTTCTGAAATTCTGCTCGATTTCAACTTGCCGGATAAAACATTGCTTTCTGACTCCCTGACTGAGTTAGCCGGGCGGCGAATTAACGTGCAAACCAAGCCTCGGGGCGATCGTGCACGTTACCTGAAACTCGCCCGTACCAACGCCGCAACGGCTTTGGTGACCCGACTGGCGCAGCAGTCTACGATACATCAACGTCTGGCGGCCTTAGCCAGCGTGCTGGAATTACCGGCCATTAAAAGAATGGAGTGTTTTGATATCAGCCACACGATGGGTGAGCAGACCATCGCTTCCTGCGTGGTTTTTGATGCCAATGGTCCATTACGGGCTGAATATCGTCGCTACAACATTGAAGGGATCACGCCTGGCGATGATTACGCCGCGATGAATCAAGTTCTGCGCCGCCGTTATGGTAAGGCCATTGACGAAAGCAAAGTGCCAGACGTCATTCTTATTGATGGCGGTAAAGGGCAATTAGGGCAGGCGAAAAAGGTATTCGCGGAGCTGGATGTGCCGTGGGATAAAAATCATCCTCTGCTGCTGGGCGTGGCGAAGGGCGTTGACCGTAAAGCTGGCCTTGAGACATTGTTCTTTGAACCGGAAGGCGAGGGCTTCTCGCTGCCGCCAGATTCCCCGGCGCTTCATGTCATCCAGCATATCCGTGATGAATCCCATGACCACGCGATTTCTGGGCATCGTAAAAAACGCGCGAAAGTAAAAAATACCAGTGCTCTGGAGACTATCGAAGGCGTTGGTCCGAAACGTCGCCAGATGTTGTTGAAATATATGGGGGGATTGCAACCATTAAAGAATGCATCCGTAGAAGAAATTGCAAAAGTGCCAGGTATCTCGCAAGCGTTAGCAGAAAAGATCTTCTACTCGTTGAAACATTAAGGCCTCTGTAGCAACATAGAGACAATTTCCACTTACGACAGACAGTTAACCAGCACTATGCAATTTAATATCCCAACATTGCTTACTCTGTTTCGTATCGTCCTTATCCCATTCTTTGTGCTGGCATTTTATCTGCCGTTTAGTTGGGCGCCATTCCTATGCGCGTTTATCTTCTGGTTTGCCGCTATCACTGATTGGTTCGATGGTTTTCTGGCCCGCCGCTGGAACCAAAGCACGCGTTTTGGGGCCTTCCTGGACCCGGTAGCAGATAAAGTCATGGTCGTGGTCGCGCTGGTGCTGGTGGTTCAGCACTATCACGCATGGTGGGTCACGCTGCCTGCGGCGACCATGATCGCTCGTGAAATCATTATTTCTGCGTTACGTGAATGGATGGCGGAAATCGGCAAACGCAGCAGTGTGGCGGTTTCCTGGATTGGCAAAGCCAAGACCATGGCACAAATGCTGGCGCTGATAGGAATGCTCTGGCGTCCAAATATGTGGATCGAGTACACCGGCATCGGTTTGTTCTTCATTGCTGCGGTATTAACTTTCTGGTCAATGTTCCAATATTTGGCCGCCGCAAGGGGCGATTTGCTCGAACCGTGATCGGTCCGGTGCAAATTTCAGCAAACGGAACGCGGTGGTGGAAAATTTCATTGACTCACCGCGCCATCTAAGTAGAATGCAACGCATCGAACGGCAGCACAGCTTGCCAGAAGATAGTAAAATCAAATGATTAGCGTAAAGCTTCATTAAAAGATTTTGCGGGAATAGCTCAGTTGGTAGAGCACGACCTTGCCAAGGTCGGGGTCGCGAGTTCGAGTCTCGTTTCCCGCTCCAAATTTATGTAGCAGAAATTCTGTTACAGCCTGCAAAGGTAAAAAGTTTTGGCGCGTTAGCAAAGCGGTTATGTAGCGGATTGCAAATCCGTCTAGTCCGGTTCGACTCCGGAACGCGCCTCCACTTTCTTCCCGAGCCCGGGTGGTGAAATCGGTAGACACAAGGGATTTAAAATCCCTCGGCGTTCGCGCTGTGCGGGTTCAAGTCCCGCCCCGGGCACCATGGGAATAAAAGCTATAAAATCAATGATAAAGCAGTGTCGTGAAAACCACCTTCGGGTGGTTTTTTATTGCCTGAAATTCGCCTTTCTGTCATTTCTCCTCAAATCGACTCCATACACCTTTTCTTCATCCGTTTTGGCTACCTCCCGCTCCGCTGATCCTCAAGAATATGACTACCGTCACATTCCATCATGAAAGAATAAATTATTCCTTTTAAAATTATTTGTAATAATTAATTATTCCTTCCTCTGTGAGGTTCTCTTCATTTAACCTTTACGCCACAGCAAGCCATGTTAACAATCCACTGCGAGATACTGATGAAAATTGATTTATCTGCCCTGACTACCGAAGGCCGCAACACTGATAGTGAAAACATCGACATGCTTTCGACCGAGGAGATGTTGAGAGTCATCAATAAAGAAGATCAAAAGGTCGCTCTGGCTGTAGAAAAGACCATCCCGGCCATTACTCAAGCCGTTGACGCGATTGTTGGGGCTTTCCAGAAAGGGGGGCGCTTAATTTATAGTGGCGCGGGGACGTCTGGTCGCCTGGGTATCCTTGATGCCAGTGAATGCCCTCCGACTTATGGCACTCCACGAGAGCAGGTTGTCGCGCTGATAGCCGGTGGGCATCAGGCCATTTTGCAGGCCGTTGAAAATGCGGAAGACAACCTGGCGATGGGCGTAGATGACCTCAAAAACATTCAGTTCAATGCCTCTGACGTGCTGGTGGGCATTGCGGCAAGTGGGCGCACGCCATATGTGGTCGCGGCGCTGAATTATGCCAAAAGTCTTGGCGCAACAACCGTGGCATTGACCTGCAACGCTGGCAGCGAAATCACACAAATAGCGGATATCGCCATTACGCCAGTAGTCGGGGCTGAAGTGGTGACAGGATCGTCTCGTATGAAAGCAGGCACAGCTCAAAAACTGGTGCTCAATATGCTGACCACTGGCGCAATGATTCGCAGCGGTAAGGTTTACGGAAACCTGATGGTTGATGTCGAGGCCACAAACCAGAAGCTGGTTCAACGCCAGATTAATATCGTGATGCAGGCGACGGATTGCGACCAACCAACCGCTTCCGATGCGCTACGCAGCTGCAACGGGCACTGCAAAACAGCGATTGTTATGGTCCTGGGAAATCTCAGCGCGACAGAAGCAAATCAACTTCTCAATGAGAGCAATGGATTTATTCGCAAAGCATTAGCCAACAGGACGAGTGAATAATGGCCAAAATCACGGAACAGCTGATTGCATCAATTCTGCAACTGGTCGGCAATAAAAATAATGTTCAGAACTGCGGAAACTGTATGACGCGGTTGCGCTTGACGCTGAACAACGACCAGTTAATTGAACATGACAAATTGAAAGCGCTCCCCGGAGTTTTGGGCGTGGTTAATACCGACGACCAACTGCAAATTATTCTGGGTCCAGGGAAAGCGCAAACCGCCGCAGAAATGATGAACCTGATGCTTAATTCGCAGGCTGATGACTCTGCAGAGCCCGCGGATCTGCGTTCGGTAACCAGTGACAACAAACAAAAAATGAAGGCGAAACAAACCAGCGTGGTGCATCAGTTTCTCGCTAAGTTTGCCACCATTTTTACGCCGCTCATTCCGGGTTTTATCGCGGCGGGCATGTTGCTTGGGTTCGCCACATTAATCGAACAAAGCTTGCTGGCAGGTGCAGCTGAAAAGAATGCGACAATCGTTCATATCGTTGGTTATATGAAAATATTCGGTAAAGGGTTATTCACCTTCTTACCTATATTGATTGGTTACAACGCACAGAAAGCATTTGGTGGCTCTGGGGTCAACGGGGCGATAATTGCTTCTTTATTCCTGTTGGGCTATTCCCCGAACGCGACAGTCGGGTACTTTTCCGGCATCGATAATTTCTTCGGTATGGGCATCGACCCGCGCGGGAATATTATTGGCGTGTTGATTGCCGCCATTTTGGGCGCGTGGATTGAACGCCAGGTGCGCAAAATTATTCCTGATAACCTCGATATGATCCTCACTTCATTGTTGACGCTGCTCATCACCGGCGCGCTGACATTTACTGTCATCATGCCGTTCGGTGGCGAGCTGTTTAAAGGGATGTCATGGTTATTTTTACACCTGAACGGTAACCCGTTTGGTTGCGCTATTCTGGCTGGATTGTTCTTGATTGCCGTGGTGTTTGGGGTTCATCAGGGATTTATCCCGGTCTATTTCGCGTTAATGGATGTTCAGGGCTTCAACTCTTTGTTCCCCATTCTGGCTATGGCAGGTGGCGGGCAAGTCGGTGCGGCACTCGCTCTTTACTTCCGCTCGGCGAAAGATTCTGCCACGCGTATTCAGGTCAAAGGTGCCATTATTCCGGGTCTATTGGGGGTAGGTGAACCCTTGATTTATGCGGTTACACTGCCTCGTGTGAAGCCTTTTGTGACCGCCTGTCTCGGTGGTGCTTGCGGCGGTTTCTTCATTGGTCTGGTGGCATGGTTGGGTCTGCCAGTCGGTTTAAATACCGTGTTTGGCCCATCAGGACTGGTCTCACTGCCGTTGATGACATCGCATGAGGGAATTTATGCCGGTATGGGCGTGTATGCCGTCGGAATAGTTATCTCGTACGCCAGCGGTTTTATTCTGACCTGGTTCTTTGGCCATAAAGATGTTGATCTAGCTTAAGATCATGGGCAGGCGGCTTCCCCCTTCAACTCATATTGCCGTTTGCCCACTTTTATTACCGGAGTAAGCCGGATTTATATTGCCTGAAAATCCTCTTTACTGACATCATTCACCCATTCCGCTAACCCGGCCAGAAAATCGAATAATCTCAGGAGTAAATATTATGAATCACGGGCCTCTAAACGAAGAAGAACTGGAATGGCTGGATGACACGCTGACCCAATACGGCAACGATGATTCTGTGCTGGATGTCTCTGAACTGGACGGTATGCTCACCGCGATACTTTCTGCTCCAACCGTGCTTCCGGCAGCTCAGTGGCAATTAACGCTCTGGGGTGGGGAAGATCAACTCCCGAACTGGGAGTCTGAAGAAGAAATGAATCGTTTTAATTCACTCGCCCTGCAACATATGAATGATATTGCAGAGCGTTTACGGGATGCTCCAGACCAGTTTGAACCCCTTTTCGGTTATCGCGAAATGGACGGCAAAGACTACACCATCGTGGAAGAGTGGTGTTTTGGTTATATGCGCGGATTAACGCTAGTTGAGCGTACAGCGTTGCCAGCAGCACAACAAAAAATGCTAGATGTCATTGCACTTCACGGCAATGAAGAGAGCATTACCACGCTGGAAAAAATGACCGAAGAAGAATATGAAGCCAGTCAGGCAGAAATTGGGCCTGCGGCATTACAGCTTTACCATTACTGGCAAGAACAGCGTGGCGCTGAGTCCAAAACGTTACATTAATCACAACTGCAAAATATTTGTTCTGAACAATCAGGCAGCGATTTAGTGCGTTGCCTGGTTTGCCTACATATCTTCCGAACCTTCCTTCTCTTGCGACATAAATTAAAAAAGCAGGGCTAAATGTTGCTCTCGCTATCCCCTGCAAAACAAACCCCCGCATCGCATAGCCCGGAAAGTCACACCGGTTGAAAATCACCTCATGTCAGTAACATTGCCTTTTACAATTCCTAACACCGAAGCCGCGGAAAATTTACAATATGATATAATCAGGTGAGAAAGGAATGTATCAATAACGATAATTCAATGAATAATGAGTCTAACGATGCTGAGCAATTCACTGAAAATTACCCATGGAGGGTACCCGGTATTTATCAAGCTGGCAGACTTTGTCGCTATTACCACGGTTTTAATAATCAGCGCATGGTTATTAGCGATAGCGCCTATGAGCATTGTTATAATGTACAGCTTACTTTTTGCTACCTCTTTTTTATTATTCGGGGAGTACACTGAGCTTTACATTCGCAATCTCAAAAATATGAGATTGCGCAGTCAACTTCGCTTGTTTTTGTGCACATTTCTCTCTATCTGCTTTGTGGAAATTATTCGCATCTTGACCGGTGGGTTGCCCTCTCTGGGATATTTGAGTGCGCTCGAAAACCCATTTATACCCGCTGTATTGCTTTGGTATCTCATCTCACTGATTCCGCTCTATTTGATCCGACTTTTTGTATTTAAGTATTCCATCAGGAAAAATATTCGCGTGGCCATCGTTGGGGTAACGGCGAATGGTCTGGCTGCGGAAACAGCATTACTGAAAGAATATTCCAATATGCATCTGGATTTGGCTTTTTACGACGAACGAGATGCATCACGGTTTAGCGATCTGTTTGCACAAATAAAAAGTCCATTCAAAGGCTCGGTTAGCGGCCTGGTGGAAGACGCACAGGCGGGGAGGGTAGATGAAATCTATATCGCCTTACCGATGGTTGCGCTGGAGCGCATACGCCATTTTCTGGCCATGATGTCAGACACCACGGTTGATACCTACATTGTGCCGGACTTCAACTCCTACAGTACGCACATGTCGCAGTTGCGTTCGATAGATAACTTGCAAACGATCAGCATTTTCAGCTCGCCGTTTGAGGGGGTGGGTTCCTTTATAAAACGAGCCGAAGATTTAGTGCTTGGCAGTATTATCCTGGTCATGATCTCTTCGTTGTTGCTGGTGATAGGCATCGGCATCAAACTCACATCGCGCGGCCCGGTATTTTTCAAACAAGACCGTTATGGTTTGAGCGGGCAAAAAATTAAGGTCTGGAAGTTTCGAACCATGCGCGTGATGGAGAATTCGGACACGGTCATTCAGGCAACCAAAGATGACCCACGCGTTACGCCGTTTGGCGCATTTTTACGCCGCACATCGCTTGATGAACTACCTCAATTTTTCAATGTAATACAAGGCAGTATGTCGATTGTCGGTCCGCGTCCGCACGCGGTGACACATAATGAGCAATATCGTAAGCAAGTAGAGAACTACATGATTCGCCATAAAGTTAAGCCGGGGATCACAGGTTTAGCGCAAATTAACGGCTACAGAGGCGAAATCGACGCATTATATAAAATGGAAAAACGTGTCGAATACGATATCGAATATATTCAAAACTGGTCATTATGGTTGGATATAAAAATCATAATTAAAACTATTTTTAAAGGATTTGTCGGCAAAAATGCATATTAAATATATTGTTGCTGCCGGAATGGTTATATCACAACCGGCCATAGCGGACTTAACACCGAAATCGCATATCGGCATTGCAGGTATTGATTTTCAAAGCAATGTTGGGGTGAATTACGGTCGTGAAAGCAATGTGACTTATCAGCCCTATGATAACGACGCGATTAGCTCAGATTTTGTGAGCGTAACGCCGATGTTGAGCATGATCGGCGAGCGCTACCAGGATAAATATCTACTAATGTACTCGGGTGATTATCGCAGTTATAACAGTGACTCTGCTGATAATTACGCTGACCATTTCTTCCGTTTTAATGGTGTCTGGCGATATGGGCAAATGCATGGCCTGATGTTTAACATTGAAGACTCTTTAGGCCATGAAGAACGTGGGCGCGGAGTGACTGAAGGTTTTATACCTGAGCAATTTCAAGAGTTTGGTGTTAATTCCCCCCTAAGCACTAACTTGCTTAATAGCGAATTACGTTACAGTTACGGGGCGCCAGAAGGGCGTGGAAAAGCAGAAGTCGCGCTGCTGTATAAGAAATTACGATTTGGAAATACTCAGGATACGCAAAATACTGATGAGGATTTTTACAATTATATTCGCGAGCAGGAATGGCACGAAAATAGCCTGATTGCAGAAATTTTTGATCAATACACATCACAAACACGCTTCCGTTATAGCTTTATTACCAACCAGCGGCATTACGATAATGCGTCAGAAAAAGACAGTAACGAATATTATTTGCGTTATGGCGTGAAATCTCAGCTGACGGGTAAAACCAACATCGATATGAATCTTGCATGGCTGTATAAAACATTTGAAAACAATCCCAACTCGCAAGATTTTAATGGACTAAACTGGGATATTCAGGCTGAGTGGAAACCACTCAAACAGTCTATTTTTACAGCACATACCTCGCAGCGCATTAAAGACCCTTCGGAAGTGGGGGGTTATATTCTGGTTTCTCAGTACGGTATTTCTTACCAGCATTATTGGTTAGATGATCGCTTCTCTGCCTTGTTAGATTACTCGTACACCACGGAAGACTATAAAAAACAGGACAAGGACAGGAACGATAAAGACGGCGTATTCACCGTCACCATGAGTTATGACTTCAGACCTTCTATTAATTTTGAACTTAAATATCAGATAGATACATTGCGTTCAAATAAAGATACCGATTCGTTCTACATCGGTCCTGACGACAACCGGGAAGTCCTGAGAACGTTGGGTTATGACAACTCGCTGATAATGTTTACAGCTAAGGTGCAGATTTAAAATGAAAATAATTAAACTGTGGGCATTTTTATTACTCAGTACACTTTTGGCCGGATGTAGCACCTCGACGCCACCATTAATGGATAGCCCGGATGCTGGCTCAAAAGGGTACCAACTTGATGCGGGTGATGCTGTGAATATTACCGTTTACGGCGAACCCGATATGACAATGAAATTTTTAATCGATAAAAGTGGAACGATTACTTTCCCTTATATTGGTGAGTTAGTTCTGAAGGGTAAAACGCCTGAACAGGTTAGCGAAGAGCTAACAAATCGTTTGCGCGGTGATTATCTGCAAAATCCAATGGTGACGGTGAGCATCACCGAATTCCGTAAATTCTATATCTCAGGTGAGGTGGCAAACCCTAATGGGTACGCTTACGAACCGGGTTTGACCGTTGAGAAAACCATTGCACTGGCGGGCGGTTTCACTGACCGGGCTGACCGCAAAGATATCAACATCCGTTTATCTGGCACTAACCAATTACTTGAAAACGTGGACGTAAGACACTCCGTTCACCCAGGCGACGTCGTGATCATTGGCATGGGGTTCTTCTAACTATGAAACTATCAATAGTGGAAAATGGCAAGAACCGGGAAAGCTCAATCGACTTCTCAAGATTTGCCAAAGAATTGAAAAAGAACAGTTGGAAAATCCTGCTCGCGGGTGTGGTTGCAGGGGCAATCGCTTATCCGCTTATCAGCATGATGACGTCGAAATATGTCTCAACGGCAACGGTGCTGGTGAAAGCGCAGCCCGATAATATTTCGCCATTCCCTCAAGTTGATGGCTATGACTCGACACGCAATGGCTACTACGAAACACAGTATGCGTTAATGCAGTCGAGAATTGTGTTGGAGCAGGCAGTCAAGAATTTGAAACTGGATGAAAATCCCGATTTCAACGGCGTTAAAGCAGGGAGCAAACAGGCTAACACCCCTGAGAATCAACAACAGCGCGTCGATCGTGCTTTGAAAACGATGCTCAAAAACCTGACGTTCAACCCGGTTCGCACCACTCATCTGGCGACTATTTCTTACGAATCAGCCTCGCCACTGCTTGCAGCAGAAATCGCAAACGGAGTGGCACAGGCGTTTATTGACTACACCGTTGAACAAAAACGGACGAATACGCTGAAAGCTCGTGAGAGTAATCAGCAGCGAATGGATGAGTTGCAAAAGCAGATAACCGAGCAAAAACTGGCGATTAATGACTATCTGAAAAAAGAAGGCCTGCTGACATTTCGTGGCGTCGATGGTTTTGAAACGGAACAGTTGGGCATCGTCACCAATCGTTTAGCCGATGCGACGCAGCGTCGTATTGCGGCGGCTTCGCTATATAACGAAGTACGCCAGAATGCCGGAAAATCATTGGAAGATGTGATCTCACTGCCCGCCATTTCTAGTCACGCACAAATTCAGGACTTGCGTATCGCGCTCATTCAGGCGAAACGTTCGCTTTACGAACTACGAAAATCGTATGGCCCGAAACACGCTAAAATTCTGGAAGCGCAGGCTCAAGTTCAGGCGATTCAGGATCAAACCTCACTCGTCCTGGGCGAGCTGGAATCGGGGTTACGTCAGCAGTATCAGGCCGCGTTGACTGACGAAAATAGCTATCAGCAGCAATTGGATCAGCAAAAAGAAATCTTCCAGAAAATTGCATCGAAGCGCGATGGCTATAATGGCCTGAAACTGGCGCTTGATAAAACCGAAGACATGTACAAAGCGCTTTATCAGCGTACCCAGGAGCAGTCTTTATCCGGCAGTTACGCCGACGCCGATGCAGTTTTATATGACCCGGCGGTGCCAGCCGATCGTCCAGCGAAGCCGAATAAGTCTCTGCTGCTGATCATGGTTGTGATGTTGGCGCTGGCGTTCTTCATCATGTACATCATTGTGAAAACCGCGATGGACAGCACCATTAATAATCTCAGCCAAATGCGAAAACGTTTGAAACTCGAACCTTTAGGTGAGATTCGCCGTTATCCGGGTGTCGGGAGTCGGGCGCAAATCCGCGACGTTATTGCCAATAACCCATTGAACGCCGACATTATTCACAGCATTCGCACGCGTATTATGCTGGATAATCGGCAGCTTCAAACCATAGCAATTACTTCCTCAGAACACGGCGAAGGGCGCACGTTGCTGGCGAATTTGCTGGCTAACTCCTTTAGCTTTGATCAAAAAACGCTGTTGATTGATTTAGATTTTTTCAACAAAGATGGACTATCAAGCGAGCTGGCGAAACCTGCGGCCCCCGGTGCTGCCGAGCTGCTTCGTGGTGAAGCGACGCTTGAAAATCTGAGCGTTAAGGTGAATGAGAATCTTGATTTCCTGGCGCGTGGCAATGCAAAAGTTTCATCGTTGCTGATGCTGTCATCAGAAAATCTTGAGCATTTGATGCGTGAGTTAAGAAGCCGCTATCAACGCATTATCATTGATGTCGCTGCGCTCAACCAAAGCCAGGATGTTCAACTGATTAGCCGCGTAACGGATGGCCTGATTTTCGTGCTCAAAGCCGGGACGGCGCCAGCGGAAAACATTAGCCAGACGCTGGATAAAATCGAATCAAACCAGTCGGTTATTATTGGCGCTGTCATCAATCAGGTGATGGATAAAAATCTGGAAACGAAAGAGGGATTACGCTCACTTAACCTCCAGACGAACGAACTGATGCACGGTACAGGTCAGTTATGAGTTTACTCAGGAGCGCATCCACTATAGCCGGTTCATCAGTCATTTCGCAGTTGATTGGTGCACTGTCTATTTGGTTGATTTCGCACAAGTATCATCTGGCGGAAGTGGGGCTTTACGCGCTCAATTATAGTATCGCGTTGATAGGTGCTCAGGTTTGTACCTTTGCATCACAGCTATTAATTCCCAAACAGCATGACGAAGATTTAGCGCAAAATGTGGTGTTTTGCTTATTACAAAGCGTGAGTATCGCGGTGCCTTACGCCTTATTCACGGCATGGTTATTCGATCAAAATATCTTTTTCCTTTATCTGCTTACGCTTTCAAATACGTGGGTTTTGATTTCGGAAAACTTATCGCTACGTACGGCTAATTTCAGTTTTCTGGTCTTTCAACGTATTTCTGTCTCGGTTGTCGTTGTGCTTTCTGTGTTGCTCACTTCAAGCATTCAGGCATTTTATTGGGCGTGGGCGGGCTCCATGATGCTTCTGACCATTGGCTGCATCCTTCGTGCGTTTGATATCCGCACGGTCACGATGCAGCATTTGAGTCCGAAAAATAATCTGGAATTCTTTAATAAACACGTTCATCACATAACTAAAGTGGGCAGTGCAGAAGTGCTGGCGATGGCGAACAGCAACCTGCCGATCATGTTAATTAACTTCTGGTTCTCGGCACTGACTGCGGGCTATTTTTCTATAGTCAGCCGATTCTGCCTGGCACCCGTCGTCATCGTCGGGAATGCAGTGCGTAATGCCATCTTCTCGAAATGGTCGATTGATTTCAGACATAACACGTTTAATTTCCATGAGTATAAAAAAGTACGCCTGCTGCTATTAGTGTTAGGCATCGTCTGCACGCTGGGGGTGTTTATTTTCTATCCCATCGTTATGCATCTCGGTTTTAGTGAGGACTGGATAAACTCCATTCCTACTTCGCGCTATATGCTGCCTTACTTATTCCCGGCGCTGGCCGTTTGTCCGCTCACAGTTATCGAGCTGATTTTTGGCTCCCACCGATACTTCTTACGTATCCAGTTTGAACAACTGGCTATCGTGTTGATTGCCTTTATTGTTGTCCCTTATTTTTATAATGACTATGCAACATCGATTATCTTGTTCTCCATTTTAACTTTCGTGCGCTATGCGTTTATTTACCTGAAGGTTAATAAACGCGCTAATTTGTTGAAAGACAGGCCGGCTGTTTTATGAATCTAAATACTGGGCATTACTTACAGACTTACACGTTCGTTGCGTTGGTGTTTTGCGGACTGGTGCAATATTTCACCGGTGTGCTTGCGGTGCTGTGGCTGCCATTCTTCCTGACTTTGCTGATGCTTGGGTTGCTGGTGATGCAAACGCGCTATGAAGCATTGCAGCTTGATAAACAAGAGATTGTTGTTCTGGCGCTGTATTTCATCTTCCTTGCGATGGCGGGTGTTTCGACGCTATTGCAGGGAGGTTTAACGGTTGCCATCGTCGGTTTTAAAAATGAAATTGCGATTTCACTGGTGATGCTGTGTTTATTGCTGGGTTTCTGCCGGGAATCACAAATTTATCGCGTGACCAAAACCTTGTATTGGGTTTTTTACGCGCAATTCCCGATAGTCATTTATCAGTTATTGTTCGTGGTTCCACAACGTGTAGCCATGCGTGGTGAAGACGAGAAGTGGGATTCCGTAGTTGGAACGTTTGGCGGCGATCCGATGGGAGGAGGGAACACCGCAGCCATGGGATTGTTCTGCCTGCTCATTATGCTGTTAAAGGTTTCCGAATTTAAGCATGGGCTGACCACATTTAAATCAATGGCGCTGCATGTCATTCTCGGTTTTGCGCTGTGCATTGTGGGTGAAGTGAAGTTTGTTATCCTGCTTTCACCGCTTTTACTGGCATGGGTATGGATTATGCCCAGCTATGTGAAAGGGGTAAGCAAAGTGAATATCAAAGCGCTGCTGCTGATATTCGCGGGTATGGCGCTATTAATTGCCCTGGCGGTTGTCATTTTAGCTTCTGGTTATTCATCTGCTTTCGGCAGTGACCCGACGCAAAGCTCATTCAGCATCTTCTTAGACTCGCTAAGTTATATTTTCGATCCCAATTACATCATGCCAAATGGTGAAGTCGGGCGCTTTACGACGTTGATATTTTGGTCAAAAAATAATGATCTTTGGGGATTATCAGGCACTTTATTTGGCTACGGCCTGAATGCGACCAACAGTGGGAGCTCGGTTTCACCGGGCTTTTTGAATCTAACCTACAATTTGATTCTCGACTCAACTTCGCTGAGTATGCTGCTCTGGGAAGTGGGTGTCATTGGAACACTGATCTTCATTGGTTTAATTATCTATATTTTGAAAATTGCACGGCCTCAACCCTTACTGGAACGCGAGCAATTAGACCCGCAAGATCTCCAGTTATTAAGTTTTGCACCTGCCTTTAATGCCTTTGCTATCAGTTGCTTACTGAGTCTGCCATATAGCCAGATACTGATGATCATTCCGATGTTACAATTCCTCTTCTATTTGTCACTAGGCGCAAGTCTGGTTATTCGTCGGTCCGTTCATCGTTATGCAGAGCAATAGTATGATTAATAAACCCTTTATCTCCGTCAGCATCAAAACGCTCAACGAAGCGGGATGTATCGAAAAAACTATTGATAGCATTCGGCAGCAACTTACTGATTACCCGCATAAAATCATTGTTGCCGATAGCTTATCGACCGATAACACCCAACAACTTGCCAGTGACAAAGGCGTTACCGTTGTCTCACTGACTCAGCCTTCCGACCGTTGCTGTGGTGTGGGTCATCAATTAGGTTATCTGTACAGCGAAGGTGAGTTTCTATTGCTGATGGACGGTGATATGGAACTGGAAAAGGGTTTTATTGATAACGCCGTTGCCTTCCTGACTGAGCATCCAGAATATGCGGGTGTTGCGGGTACGGTTGAAATGGATGATGCGACAAATTATGAATTTAAATCGCGTAAGCAGCGGTTGCATAAAATATATCCGGTTGGGGATAGCGATCATCTGGGTGGCGGCGGCTTATATCGCCGCTCCGCCATTGAAAAAATTGGTTATCTGACAAATCGTAACCTCCACGCCTATGAAGAGGCGGAACTCGGTATGCGTTTGCTTGATGCCGGATACAAGCTACATCGTCTGGATATCCCTTATTTCAGCCACACCTCGCACAACATGCCGACCTTTAAACTGCTGAAGTACCGCTGGCGCAGCGGTTATCATCAGGCGCCCGGTGAATTATTGCGCAGTGCGTGGGGAAAACCTTACCTGCGTAATGCGTTAAAAATGGTCAAAAATGAAGTGGTATTTCTGCTTTATCTTCTGTTTTTATTCATTGCCATCCTGACGTTTGATTTGGACGTTATTGGCCTGGCATTACTCCCCCTGATAGCCTTTATTATTTTGAAAACGCTTAAGAATCGATCGTTAAAAAGCGGGATTCACAGTGTGATCAATTTATCAGTGCTTTCTGTTGGGCTATTGAAAGGATTAAGTCATCCGGTGCGTGACCCGATGACACCACCGGATAGCAAAGTTATTCATGAATAGGCAGGCATAATGAAAATTCTACTGGTGAATAAATTTTTCTACATCAAAGGTGGTGCAGAAACGGTTTATTTTCAAGAACGTAATATGCTCAAGCAAGCCGGTGTTGAGGTCATTGATTTTTCAATGCAGCACGAGAATAACTTCCCGTCTGATTACGCAGACTATTTTGTCAGCAATGTGGATTATCATAAAGGTAATAACTTACTGGGCGGAATTAAAACGGCGGTCAACTTTGTTCATAACGCTGAAGCCTGCAAAAAAATGCAGGCGCTACTAGAGAAAGAGCGCCCGGATATTGTTCACTTCCACAACATTTATCACCAGTTAACGCCTGCCATAATAAAAGTAGCCCGCGATTTTGGCTGTAAAACCGTATTAACGGCTCACGATTATAAAATTGTCTGCCCGTCTTATTCGATGCTGCGTGATGGAAAAGTCTGTGATTCCTGTATTACTGGCACAGTATTTAATGCCTTCAGATATCGCTGCCAGGACGGTTCAGCATCGAAGAGTTTATTACTTTCTTTAGAGGCGACGTGGCAATACATTGCCAAAAATTATCAGGCTCTGGATGTGATTGTTTCCCCCAGTGAGTTTTTACGTGGGGTTATTAAACGAACGTTGCCCGACTCACGTATCGACGTCATCGTGAATGGTATTGATGACAGCCTGCCTGTGGATGATATTGCAGATAAAGGCTACTTGCTGTTTGTGGGCCGTTTAAGTCGTGAGAAAGGTGCGGAATCTTTGTTGCGCGCGCATCAGCAAATGGCCAGCAAAATCCCCCTTAAAATAGTGGGTCACGGCCCACTGTATAACCAGCTTATTGAGCAATATCCCAATGCGGAATTCCTTGGCTATGTACAACAAGGTGAAGGTTTAGACCATCTGATTAAACATGCCCGCGCCGTTATTGTGCCTTCGGAGTGTTATGAGAATTGCTCCATGTCGGTACTTGAGGCGATGTCATTTGCTCGCCCGGTTATAGGTGCGCGAATTGGCGGCATTCCTGAACAAATACGTGATGGCGTGGATGGTGTTTTATTTGAGCCAGGAAATGTCGAGGAGCTAGCCAGTGTGCTTGATGATTTTGCGCAACGTCCCGAAAAGGCTCATCTCATGGGACGAAATGCTCGCGAACGTTTATGTGAAAAATACGCGCTGCGCAAACACATGGACACGCTTCTCAATCTGTATCAAGAACTACTGAGCAAGCCATAATATGACTCAAAAAATAACCGTTATCGGTACGCGTGGCATTCCTGATGTATTAGGTGGCGTGGAAACGCATTGCCAAAATCTTTATCCCGCTATCAAGCAACAGTGTGATGTTGATATTTGTGTCATTGCCCGCTCTCCGTACGTTGGATATACCCAATCGAGCTATAAAAATATTGAAACACGGGCTTTGTGGGCACCGAAAAAACGTTCGCTCGAAGCGATAGCCCATTCAGTTTTAGCCGCGTTTAAGACCTGTTTTGATAAATCTGATATTGTCCATGTTCACGCCATTGGCCCTGGCCTTGTCGTCCCTTTATTGCGTTTACTGGGTAAAAAAGTAGTCTTTACTCATCATGGCCCGGATTATGAACGCCAGAAATGGGGAAGGCTTGCCAAACAGGCTTTACTGCTGGGCGAAAAGTTTGCGGTTAAATATGCCAGTGAAGTTATCGTCATTTCTGAGGTGATCAACCAATTGATCCAGAAAAAACATGGCAGGATGGATGCACATTTGATTTACAACGGCGTGAATAAACCGCTGCCTTTATCCGATGAAACCATCAGCAAGACTTTAGGGCGTTATAACCTTCAGCCTAAGAACTATCTTGTCGCTGTGGGGCGTTTTGTCGAAGAAAAAGGCCTGCATGATTTAATTACCGCTTATCATCAATCAGGCGTTTCAATTCCGTTGGTATTAATAGGCGATGCCGATCATCCTTCGGATTACAGTCTGCGCCTGAAGGAATTAGCACTAAAAACTCCCAATGTTATTTTGACCGGTTTTTTAAAAGGTGATGCACTCGCGGCGGTATTTTCACAGGCCCGAATGTTTATCATGCCGTCGTATCATGAAGGCTTGCCGATAGCGCTCCTGGAAGCCATGTCTTATTCACTTCCGGCAATAGTCAGCGATATCCCTGCTAATCTGGAAGTAGCCTTGCCGGGCGACGCCTATTTTAACGTGGGTAATGTGGCGGATTTAGCCGAAAAAATTAACACCCGGGCAGCTCTCGATACCGCCGACTACAGTGATTTTTTGAAAACTTATGACTGGTGTGAAATTGCCAGAAAAACCATAAGCGTCTACCATACAATAGATAAATCAATAGGTTAAATTTGACCAATTCAACCCGACGCCCGCTCGTTATTGACCGTTTTTATGATGTTCTTGATGAGCAAACCCAGGCACAACTGACGCCGGAACAAAAGCAAGAAATTGAGGACGCGATAGTTTCCATCACTCTGGCGTCCCGTCACCGTATTGATGTTCGTAAAAGCTTCCCCTTTTTTGGGGCGCGGTATTACCTGGTATTTTTACTGGGCAGAGATTTGCGTAAACGGCCGCGTAAAGAATCGACTTTGGTGCGCATTATTGTGACCATCCTGATTCTGTTCGGCATATTGTTCGCCACCTTATGCGTGTTATTGACGCTCTATATGCTGAAATCTGCGGCGGGTATCGATCTTATTCGTAATTTTCACGTCGGCATCTGGGACTGGTGGCTCAGTCTGAGAAATCACTAAATTTCAACGCCTGGAATCAAACGGAAACCCTATGACGATTAAAACTTTAGTTGCGTTGATGTGCATGGCATTTCCGGGCGTTGTTTTGGCCGCGCCGATGACGGTCGTAACGCCAAAAGCGCTGACCGTTCCTATAACCAATCCCGGAACAGGTGTTGCCAGCTTTCATGAGGGCTACGGTGAGAAGTTGAGCCAGGCGCAGTATCCCAATACCGGATTTGAGTATGAGCGTTTTTATTGGCGTGATCTGGAACCGGTGGAAGGGCAGTATAATTTTGCGCTCATTGATGAAGCTTTTAAGTTTGCGGCGATGCATCAGCCAGCTATGAACGTAGGTCTGCGCTTTATGGCGCTCGATGGCCCTGAAAGTGGCTCAAAAATTCCAGACTGGCTTATCCAAAAAGGAGTGAAAGGGGAATGGACTTCCGATCACAAAACCTTTGCCCCAAATCTAGATGACCCAATATTTCTGGCCTATAGCCAGAAATTGCTGAATGCCCTTGGCAAACGTTACGACGGAAATGAAAACCTGGCGTTTGTGGATATCGGCATGGTGGGTTCATGGGGGGAGTGGCACAACAGTAATTTCCCCTCCATGACGCCGTTGTTAAAGCGCTACGCGCCAGCGCAGTTAGATAAATACGTCAAAATGCATTTTGCTGCATTTCCGAAAACACCCAAAATTATGTTAATAAGCGGCGGCGATACGCTTGCCAGTGCGGTTCGCCAGGGGGCGGGTTGGCGCGCGGATTGTTGGGGCGACTGGCGTAATTTCTCAACCACCTGGAATCATATGGAAGATGATTATCCCCAGCGTTTAGAAGCCGCACAGGCAGCATTTTCAGGTTTTAACGATGCCTGGAAAAAGGCACCGGTTAGCTTAGAAATTTGTGGTTATATGCCGGAATGGAAAACTGAGCAGCATTACTCGCGTGATGAAGTAAAACGCACATTCGACTGGGCGCTGGAAAACCACGCCAGCATTATCAATTTAAAGTCGCGTGCAGTGCCGGAAGTTTATCGCGATATTGTTGATAACGCGCTGATGAAACTGGGCTATAGATTCCGCTTAGCCTCACTGAGCCATGAATCGGTATTGGCCAAGGGAAATAGCCTGACGCTTAATAGCCGCTGGATTAATGAAGGCGTGGCGCCAATCTACCTGAAATATGCCGTGAATTACCGTGTTGTGGATGCCTCGAATAAAGTGGTTGTGCAGGTTCAAACGGCAGATGATATTCGCACATGGTTGCCGGGCGAGTATTCCACAAATTATCAACTGACCATTCCAGCAAACTCAGCAAGCGGGCAATATTATATTGAAGTGGCAATGTTGGACGGGCAGGGCAAGCCGAGAATTAATCTGGCTAATGAAGGCCAGCAGAGTAACGGCTGGTATCGGGTATCAAAGATAAACATTCAGTAGTTAATACACCATGAGCCAGTTTTCTGGCTCATGGTGGGAGACAATTATGAGATAAATTAAGAGTTGAAACCGTTAGGGTTATTCTTCTGCCAGTTCCAGGTATCACGCATCATTTCGTCCAGAGTATGACTGGCCTGCCATCCCAGCTCTTTCTTCGCTAAAGATGAATCTGACCAGCACTCAGCAACATCGCCCGCTCTACGCTCAACGATTTGATAATTAATTGTCGTTTCAGCGGCTTTTTCAAATGCCTTAATCAGGTCAATGACGGAATAACCCACGCCCGTTCCCAGGTTGATGGCTTTGAAAGCGGCTCCTTGCGATTTATTGTCCAGCGCCGCGAGATGGCCACTTGCAAGATCCTGTACATGGATATAATCGCGCACGCCAGTGCCATCTGGAGTGGCGTAATCATCACCAAACACGGAAAGGCAATTAAGTTTGCCAATGGCGACCTGGGAAATATATGGCACCAGGTTATTAGGAATACCGTTGGGATCTTCGCCAATTCGCCCTGAAGGATGAGCACCAACCGGATTGAAATAGCGCAAGCAGGTGATGCGGAAATCAGGTTGCGCGTGAGAGAAATCACGTAAAATCTGCTCAACCATTAATTTAGAGGTACCGTACGGGTTGGTGGTTCCCCCGGTCTGGCATTCTTCGCTCAATGGAACTCTTTCTGGATTGCCATAAACGGTTGCGGATGAACTAAAGATCAGGCTATTAACGCCTGCGAGTAACATCTCATTGAGCAATACCATCGACCCAACGACATTGTTCTCATAATATTCCAGTGGTTTTTTAACCGACTCACCCACAGATTTCAAACCTGCGAAATGGATAACATCGGTTATCGAATGCGTAGAAAAAATCTCTTTCAGAACGTTCTTGTCTAAAATATCAGCAACGTATAACGTCGGTTTTTTCCCGGCAAGTTCTGCAACTCGGTCTAAAGATTCTTTAGAGGAGTTAGAGAGATTATCGATGACAATGACGTCGTCCCCGCGCTCCAGTAATGCCAGAACAGTATGCGAGCCAATATAGCCAGCACCACCCGTTACAAGAATAGCCATAGTCTCTCCAGATAAGATTTTCTACCGATGTTACTCCACTAAAGTTGAGCCAGTGTACCAGCAACGAACAGGTTGTTCATCTTGAGTTTCAGGCAAAAAACTGTTTGCGGAATTTGACCTGGAATTTATAGGAAATCTTTTTAAGAGGAGATAATAAGCTGAAGATTAAATTTTTAGTATCATAAACGATATAACTATCGGTGAAGTTTAGGGTATGAACACCTGCGCTCTGATTAATAAGAGGGGAGATGTTTGCAACAAGTTTTTCTTCAAAATTTAAAGGGTTGATGCCAATTAACTCTTTGATGTAAATGGATTTACCATAACATCCGGGATGGCACTCTTGTGTCAGGATATAATTTTTGTTATTGACGAAGTACGGTTTTCCCGCGCCGCGATGATGATAATTACTTAATTTAAGAGTAGGGGTTATTTTCTCCCATTTGCCAAACAGGCTACAAGCAGTATGAATGACCATCTCATTTTTCATCGTTGTAGAAATGAGATAACTCTTATCACCTGACGTAAAGTAAATATTGTCGGTGAATTCTGCATCAGAAATTAATACCTTTATCATCTCCCAGCGCCCAGGGAATTCAGTACATCGGAATAACATCACTTCCTTTCGTTCCGATGACTCAGGGATCATAAATAACTCACCCTCATGATAAAACAAGAAGGGAAATGAGAGGTGGCACTTTAATCCGTCAAAACCTTCAAGTTTAATATCCTCTACTTCACCCAGATTGCTGTCCAGAACACGGCATTTCAGCATGCCTCTGGAATTAAGAAAGCTGAACGCTTCATAGAACACATACAGCTTGTCCTCTTTTTCAATGATAAAAGGGTCAGCCTGGAAGGTGTACTTTTTACGTAATAGCTGTGCTTTAGAATTATTTAAAATATCCAGGGTATTTTCAGGGAACAAATGCGAGTTATTTTTAATGATCATGATGTCCCATGATTCATGGAAAAATAACTTCTTAATTAACATGCTGTATGTGTTTAACATTTATCTTCGTGTCCATGTTAGTTAACACTATTATTAAGAAAAACAGCGGGATTTTTATTTATAATAATAAGAAACAAACACTTACCTGGCGGCAGATGAAAATGATAACCACCATGCTAAAGCAGTATAGACGCACAAACGTGATGTGCCATCAACCAAAAGTCGTAGACGAAACGTTGGGCAGACAGGAAGGAATTGATGAGGTTGGGGCAGAAAAATCGGCAAGCCAGGCGGCCTGCCGATGACAATTTACTGAGCCTGAGAATCCAGCGTTGAGAGTTCTTTATCAACGAAATACAGACCTTCGCCGCTTTTACCGACCAGACTTAATTTATCCAGTACAGATTTAAACAGCTTCTCTTCTTCGTGTTGCTCGGAAACATACCATTGCAGGAAATTAAAGGTTGGATAATCCTGAGAGGTCATCGCGGCGTGAGCCAGTTCGTTAATTTTACGCGTAATTAACTGTTCGTGTTCGTATGTGGCGTTAAACAGATTATCCAGAGACGAATAGTCGTGTTCCGGTGCTGGAATCGCATTAATACGCGGCAGGCTTCCGGTATCTGTTAAATAAGCGAACAAACGCTGCATATGCTCCATTTCTTCCTGAGCATGGCGACGCAAGAAAGCGGCTGCACCTTCAAAGCTGTGATAGCTGCACCAGGCGCTCATTTGCTGATAAAGCAGGGAAGAGTAAAGCTCAAGATTCATTTGTTCATTCAGTTTTTCGATCATTTCAGCTTTTAACATGACACGCTCCGTGGAATTCGCTTCTCAATAATAGCGCTACTTTAATTTTATTATTTCAATAATGCAAAGAGAATGTTAATTAAATTATCGTAATGAGAATGGTTGCCAATATTATTCTTTTTTAAATACCAATTCTGAAATGGAATAAGAATGATTGCTATTTAAAACTTGTCGATAATTATCGACAAGTTTTTATATGCATTACTGAACAATCATTTCATCTCTGAGGAACGTTTCCATTCCCGTTCCGTGACACTGGTATTCAAGCGTTACCTTTTGATTCAGGCACAGCGCCCCGCTGCGCACGCTACAGGTTTTGATTGGCTCGCCATAAGGGAAAGCTGAAACATAGCCCCATTGTTGACACTGATGGCTGGCCGCTGATTGAGCAATGTAAGTATCTACTTTTCCGTTTTGTAAGGGAGCAAGATCGAAGCCCAGACGGACCACGCCAGCGACTTCGCTGCCTTTGACCGGTTGCGGTGTTTTATTGATGGTGCAACCGGTTAATAACACGGTGGCTAAAACTAAATAGACAATTTTCATCACGCTGATACCCGAGTATTTTTTATTATTTTAGCACGCAGAAAAATAGAAAATGAGCATCAGTATAAAGCGAGGTAATTTCATTTAAGGTGCGTCATTAAATAAGACCTAACGCAAATTAAAGCGAGAAGGCTAATTAATAGTAATCAACAGTAACATTAATGATTTGATTAAAAATTGATCATGGCGGGCATCAAGTTTGGCTGAATCGTGCCGACAATACAGATAATGCATGGTTTAACTTCAGTTTGTCATACAAAAACCGAATAGACGACGATGAAGCGATCTCAGCTGATGCAGGAAGTTAATTTCATTTTTTCACCGGGGAAATACATCACATGAATTTTATTCGCAATATCAAAATCCGCGTCATGGTGGTACTGATACTCATCTTCTCGACGGTTGCCTGGCTGGCTATTTCCGGCCTGGCATTGTGGTTTTTAAATGATCTTGAGCAAAACATTGCCCTGAATGCCGCACAAGCAAGATGGATAGATATTATTCAGTTCTTACTCGGGGCTTCTGTCGTGGCAAGCGTGATTATTACGCTGGTGACAGAACGTTACCTTTATCACTGCCTGGTGAAACCCGTCGAGAGCATTCGCGAGCATATGCATATTCTGGCGCGCGGCGAGCTGGAAACAGAATTACCGGATTTAGGCAGTAACTGTATCGGTCTGATGGTCTCGCCGATTCAAAAAATGCAATCCAACTGGGGAAAAGCCGTTTCCAATATTCGCACCAGTGCAAATACCATTCGAGGGAATGCCACTGAAGTTGCTGGTGTAAACGGCGAACTATCCACTCGTTCAGAACAGCTCGCCGCGGCTCTGGAAGAGACGACGGCCAGCATGGAGCAATTAAGCAGCACCGTTACACTCAATGCTGAAAATGCCAACCATGCGAGTCATCTTGCAAAAAACGCCACTCAAACCGCACGCAATGGCGGAGAGTCGGTGAAAAAAGTCATGACGACCATGGAAACCATCACCAGTAGTTCACACAAAATTGTCGATATCACCACGGTCATTAATAGTATTTCCTTCCAGACCAATATTCTGGCGCTCAACGCCGCCGTAGAAGCGGCGCGAGCGGGTGAGCAAGGACGGGGATTTGCGGTGGTGGCCAGTGAGGTTCGAAATCTCGCACAGCGCAGTGCTCTGGCGGCAAAAGAAATTGAAACGTTACTTAAAGAGTCCGTCGATAACATTTACACCGGTTCAGAGCAGGTGAAAAAGGCCGGCGAAGCAATGGGCGAAATCCTCGATGCTGTAATGCAAGTGAACAATATTATGGGCGATATTGCCAATGCCTCGGGGGAACAGAGCAAAGGCATAGGGCAAGTGGGGATTGCCGTTCGACAGATGGATGCGGTGACACAGCAAAACGTGAGTCTGGTGCACCAATCTGCGTTGTCGTCGGTTGATCTGGAGCAACAGGCGCACCAGCTAAACGACATTGTGGCGATGTTCCGCATCGCCAAATCGGCCTGATCTGGAGACTGAGCTATCATCAAAATGCAGAAGTGTGAGCACACCTTTATTTTTTGAAACAAAATTTCATTAAATTTGAAAGTATGTTTGCTAGATAGTATCGTTACTGCATACCAAGCTATTCACCGCGGGAAATCCCGTGACCCAATCAGGAGACGGAAATGAAAATAGCACTGATGATGGAAAACAGTCAGGCTGGAAAAAACGCCATCATTCTTAATGAGTTGAATGCGGTTGCTGCTGAAAAAGAGTACCCGGTTTACAACGTAGGCATGAGCGATGAGCAGGATCACCACCTGACTTACATCCACCTCGGTATTATGGCCAGCATTCTGTTGAACTCTAAAGCGGTTGATTTTGTCGTAACCGGTTGTGGCACTGGCCAGGGCGCAATGATGTCACTGAACATCCACCCAGGTGTGGTGTGTGGCTACTGCCTGGATCCAGCCGATGCGTTCCTGTTCTCTCAAATCAACAACGGTAATGCGCTGTCTCTGGCATTCGCGAAAGGGTTTGGCTGGGGTGCAGAACTGAACGTACGCTATATGTTCGAAAAAGCGTTCACAGGCCGTAAAGGCGAAGGCTACCCAATTGAGCGTAAAGAGCCGCAGGTTCGTAACGCCGGTATCCTGAACCAGGTTAAAGCCGCTGTTGTGAAAGAAAACTATCTGGATACGCTGCGTGCTATCGACCCAGAACTGGTGAAAACCGCTGTGTCTGGTGAGCGTTTCCAGCAGTGTTTCTTCGAGAATTGCCAGAACAAAGAAATTGAAGCATTCGTTCGCGAAATCCTTGCTTAATCATTTCTGAAAATACGTAAGGCCAGCTTCTGCTGGCCTTAATTTTTTGTACTTTCACTCACTGCTTTTTAGACACGCTACTTCCTGCATCACGGGGTAAACGCAGCAAATCAACCAGCCCAAGCAGGCAAATTAACGTGATCATCACAAACGAAATCTTGATTGAAAACCCAGGAATATGGGTAATATCCAGCCACTGACTGACTTTTTCCCCTAACCGAATTCCAATTGCGCCAAGCGTAATTCCCAACCCCACAGAAAGCTGCGTTGCCGTGCTGAATAACGTATTGGCATAACTCATTTGCGCGGATGGCACATCGGAAAAGGCGAGGGTGCTGATTCCGGTAAATTGCATTGAGCGGAACATACCGCCAAAAAACAGTATCGCCATCGTCAGCCATGCGGCGGTGTCAGGGGTGAGAAATGTACAAGCCAGCAAAGAAGCGACGTTCAGCAATCCATTAATTATCAGCAGCTTTTTAAAGCCTAACGCGCGTATCAACGGTGTGGTTGCCGGTTTCATCGCGAGGTTCCCGGCAAATACCGCTAAAACCAGTAAACCTGAATGGAACGCGTCCATCCCAAAGCCAACCTGAAACAGCAGCGGCAGCAAAAACGGCACAGCACTGATGGAGGTTCGGAACAGTGAACCGCCGTACATCGTCACGCCAAAAGTTTGTACCTTTAATGCTTCCAGGCGAATCATCGGGTGTTCTGCGCGTTTAAAATGCCTGAGCGAGAACCAAAGTGCCGCCGCACCCACCATGAGAATACTCACTGTTGGCAGCACATTGACTTGCGATTGTCCGAGCATTTCCAGCCCGTACACCAGGCTAATCATGGCAATGGCGGTACTGGCAAAACCAATGCTGTCAAACGGACGGCGGGAGTCATCATGGATATCAGGAATCAACCGCCATGCCAGTGCCATCGCGATTAATCCCAACGGCAGGTTGATATAGAAAATCCAGCGCCACGACGCATAACTGGTGATGAACCCCCCGAGCGGCGGGCCAATGATCGGAGCCACCAGCGCGGGCCACGTTAATGTGGCAATCGCGGTTATCAACAAATGCTTGGGAGTTGTGCGCAATACGGCAAGTCGCCCGACAGGCACCATCAACGCGCCGCCAACGCCCTGTAAAATACGCATGGCAACAAACTGCTCGAGCGTATTGGCGATGCCACACAGCACCGAGGCAAAGGTGAAAATACCCAGCGCGAGCGTGAATATTTTGCGTGCGCCGAACCGGTCAGCAATCCAGCCGCTGGCTGGAATCAACACCGCCAGCGTCAGCAAATAGGCGCTCATGCCGATGTTGAGATCGACGGCATCCACCCCAAATGTTTTTGCCATTTCGGGCAGCGCGGTAGCAATGACGGTTCCGTCGAGAAATTCCATGAAAAATGCGCCAGCAACCAACAGTGCCATACCTGAAATGCCACGTTTAGGTGCCGGAGAAGGGGAGTTAGTCATGAGTAAAACTCAAAATTAAAATAATGTTTTAAAAATTAATTGAGCCAATTAATCAGTTAAGTGTTGGATTTGCAAGCCATTTCATGTGACGGAGTTGTAAAATCCACAAGAAAAATGTGTGATGTGCATCACAAAACTATTGATTTGTGTGACGGATGTCATATTATTAGCCCCATAACGAGCAACATCTGCAAAACAAAAAAACTGGAGCACACAATGAAAATGCGCAAAATCCTGAAAAGCATGTTTGAACAATACTGCAAGACCTTTAAAGATGTACCGCCAGCTGGCATGTTCTGATTTGTCAGCCTGAAGAAAAACCTGCTGCGGCAGGTTTTTTTATGCCTGAAATCTGGCTTTTAATTGTCAGTTGCTCGCGTTATATCCACATTTGTTGCTTTAGCACTTTTTCGCATAACGTTATGCTTTTTACACTTATTTACATTGTGGGTATGGCTGGTGCACTATGCGGTCTCTAATTGAGACGGAGTCCGTGAATAAATGCGTAAACCCCTGTTGTTATCTGCGCTGTTTGCCTCTTTGGCCCTGGCCCTTTCTGGCTGTGACGATGCGAAAACCGAAACTGCGGCGAGTCCTGCCCCAGCAAAACAAGCAGCCCAGGATGGCGGCAATTTAATTGTTGGCGTAACCACCGGTGACCCGTTAGCCATGAACCCGTTGTACGCCAGCGACCGCACTACGCTGACGATTATGCAAGCGCTGTATGCGCCGCTTTATAGCTTCAACGGTGACAAAATTGAATGGGGCCTGGCTGAAAGCCTGACACCTTCAGAAGACAACCTCTCATACGTTTTAAAACTCAAACCGAATCTGAAGTGGCAGGATGGCAAAGCCATTACAGCTGATGACGTCGTCTTTACCTTCAACAAATTGCTGGATGAGAAGCAGCACAGTTTCTTCCGCAGCATGTTTGTTTATGGTGGCAAACCTATTCAGGTCAGCAAAATTGATGACCAGACCGTTAAATTCACGCTGCCACAGGTGAGCGCGGCGTTTGTCGGCACCCTGGTTCAAATTTACCCGATCCCGCAGCATGTATTTGCCAGCGAAAATGGCGACCTGGAAAAGAGCGCTAAAAACGATGCTCCCGTCGGTTCAGGTCCCTTTAAATTCAAAGAATATCGCGCCGGGCAATATTACGCGCTGACGCGTTTTGACGATTACTGGAACGGTAAACCAAAACTAGATGCCGTGACTTACCGTTTCGCTAAAGACAGCAACTCCGCCAATCTTGCGCTGCAAAATGGCGAAATCAACATGAAGATGATTGATCCGCAGGATGTCACTCGCCTGAAAACCACCGGGAAATTTGATTTCGTGATTTATCCGGAAGGGCGTCTGGCGTACATGACGTTTAACCAGAACATCGACAGCATGAAGAACAAGGCGCTACGTCAGGCCATTGCTTATGCCATCAATAAAGACGAACTGGTGCAGGCGGCATTTTCTTCGCTCGACTACGCGCAACCGGCTGCTTCTATTCTGACGCCAGATACGCTGTATCAAACCAACGATGTTGAACCCTATAAGTTCGATGCTGAAAAAGCCAAAGCGTTGCTTAAAGAAGCGGGCGCGCCTGCTAATCTGAAATTGCGTCTGGCTTATATCAACAGCAATAAAACCCAGGAAAGCATGGGGCTGTATATTCAACAGCAGCTGAAAAACGTCGGTATCGCGGTTGAGCTGATGCCACTCGATGCTAACGCGATGTCCCAACGCAGCCTGGATATGAAAAACACCGACTACGAGCTGAGTTTGGGTGGCTACATTATGGGGATGGAACCTGACGGTTATAAATCTCTGTATATGAGCAACGAAGCCTATAACTACGCGCATTATAAGAACCCGGAGTTCGATGCGTTGTGGAACCAGGGTGCGACCGAAACCGACAAAACGAAACGCGCTGAGATTTATAAACAAATCCAGCAGACCGTTGCTAACGACATGGCATGGTATCCGATTGCTTATACCAACGCGGTTGTTGCAGTAGATAAGCGTTTTGCCGGAACCAAAGAGGCAGAACCTAAGCCTGTTTACATGTTCCAGGACCTGTCAAAAATCTATCAACAATAATTAACTTTATCTTTAAGGGTTTCTCCTGAGAGACCCTTTTTGATGAAGGCATAATGGTGGATGACGCTGCGCTTATCCCCCCTACAAGGGCAATTCACTTTTTGTAGGTCGGATAAGCGTAGCGTCATCCGACATTGCTTGAGTCAATTTTGAGGCAGTATGAATAATGTTTTAGTTCGACGCCTGGCGCAATTAGTGCCGATGTTGTTCTTCATTTCGCTGGTGTCGTTTTTGCTGGTTAAACTAGCACCTGGAGACCCGGTTCAGGCCTATATCACGCCGCGTATGAACCCGGAGGATATCGAGCGTATCCGCCAGAGCCTCGGGCTTGATAAACCGCTATTTATGCAATATCTGCTATGGCTCAAAAATGTCCTGCATGGGGATTTAGGCTATTCGCTGATTTACCATCGTCCGGTATTAACCATGATTGCCGAGCGCATTCCGGCCACGCTTGGTTTAATGGGCGCATCGCTGATTATTGCGATGATACTGGCGATCCCATTGGGGTTACTGGCGGGAGCGTACAAGCACCGCTGGCTCGATCACTTCCTGAATATGTTTGCCTACATTGGTATTTCGGTGCCAATTTTCTGGTTTGGCATTTTGCTGATTACCGTATTTTCCGTTCAGTTGAACTGGCTGCCCAGCATGGGAATGCGCACCATCGGTGCGGAAGACTCCTGGTTGGATGTGGTGCGCCACGCCATTTTGCCGTGTATCGCCCTGAGTTTTTATAACCTCTCCACTTATGTGCGTTACATCCGCTCCAACACCATCACTCAATTATCGGCTGATTACGTGCAAACCCAGTTGGCGTATGGCGCCACGCGACGCTCAATCTTGTTCCGCCACGTGCTGAAAAACGTCCTCCTGCCGGTTATTACGTTGTTTGGTATTTCGTTTGGCGAGCTGGTGGTTGGGGCTTACGTAACAGAAAGCGTCTTCTCATGGCCGGGGATGGGTCTGTTAGGGATTCAGTCGATAACCTCGCTGGATTACCCACTGATCATGGCGATGATCATGCTTTCTTCGACGATGATTATCGTCGGTAATTTAGTGGCAGATTTGTTATATCGCGTGGCCGATCCGCGCATTAAGGCCTTGAGGTAAGACGATGAGTAGACGTTGGCAACAAGTTAAACACGGCCTGAAACGTAATCGTCCAGCTCAATTCTCATTACTGGTTCTGATCGTTTTCAGCATTGCGGCATTGCTGGCCGCACTCAGTCCTTTTGACCCCAATCAGATGTCGCTTACCGCAAGGTTGTTAGCGCCGGATGCGACGCACTGGTTCGGTACGGATGACTACGGGCGCGACTATTTTACTCGCGCCCTGTACGGCGGCCAGATCTCCTTGATGGTCGGATTCCTGTCGATGGTATTTTCAACGCTGATTGGTACGCTGGTCGGCACCGTGAGCGGCTATTTTGGCGGGCGAATCGACAACATTATGATGCGTGTAGTCGATGTGCTGATGTCGATTCCCGCCTTCTTCCTGCTGCTGGTTTTGAATGCTTATTTGAAGCCGGGGATCGCGAATATCATCATGATTATCAGCGCATTGACGTGGATGAGTATGTCGCGTCTTGTGCGCGCAGAAACCTTATCTGTGAAAGAGCGTGAATACGTGGTGTATGCCCGCGCCTGCGGTGAACACCCGTTAATTATCATTGCCCGCCATATTATCCCGAATATTTTGCCGACCATTATGGTGGCGGCGACGCTGAATATTGCCTCGGCAATCCTGATGGAATCGACGTTGAGTTTCCTCGGCCTTGGCGTTCAGCAGCCGAATGCATCATGGGGCAGTATGCTCAACAATGCACAATCTTTTATTGGCGAAGCGACGTGGCTGGCGATGTTCCCAGGCGTGCTGATTTTGCTGACGGTATTGAGCTTTAACGTGCTGGGCGATGTGTTACGTACCGCTTTCGAGCCAGGAGCGAACCGCGATGAATAACTTACTGGAACTCGACAATCTGCAAACCTCATTCTTCACCCGCGAAGGTGAAGTTAAAGCGGTGCGCGGCGTCAGCTTTGCGGTAAAACGCGGCGAAGTGGTGGGCATCGTCGGTGAATCGGGCTGTGGCAAAAGCGTCACCTGTAAATCAGTGCTCAAATTGCTGGGAAGCAACGGCAAAGTGGTTGGCGGGCACGTGCATTTTATGGGCGAAGATCTGGCCCGGAAAACACCGGAGCAAATGCGCCATATTCGCGGGAATGATATCGCGATGATTTTCCAGGACCCGATGACCGCGCTCAATCCGGTGCTGACGATTGGCAAACAGATGAGCGAAATTCTGATTCGTAATCAGAATCTGGGCAAAAAAGCGGCAAAAGAGAAATCTATTGCCATGCTGCAACAGGTCGGAATTGGCAACGCAGAGCAGCGTTATCACCAATATCCCCACGAGTTTAGCGGCGGTATGCGTCAACGCGTGATGATCGCCATCGCGCTGTCCTGCCACCCGAAGCTACTGATTGCTGATGAACCGACCACCGCACTGGATGTGACCATTCAGGCGCAAATTTTACGGCTGCTTAAACAGCTTCAACAGCAAACCGACACCGCCATCATGTTGATCACGCACGATCTCGGCGTCGTCGCGCAGGTCTGTTCCCGTGTGGTGGTGATGTACGGCGGATTGGTGATGGAGCAGGGCAGTGTGGAAGATATTTTCTATCGCCCGGCGCATCCTTACACTCGCGGATTACTCGCTTCGTTGCCACGGCAGGGAGATGCGGGCGCACGTTTGTCGCCTATCGAAGGCTCGCCTCCTGGCTTACTCAACCCGCCGCCAGGCTGCCCGTTTGCCGAGCGCTGCCCGCAGCGAATGGAACGTTGCAGCAGCCTGCCGCCGATGTATCAAATCAAAGAAGATCATCAGGCGATGTGTTGGTTATGGGATTCGGAGGTGAAGCATGCAGGACGTTAAGCCATTGGTCCGTGTGAAAGGACTGCGCAAATACTTCCATAGCCAGCAGGGATGGTTTAACAAAACGCCCCCGGTTAAAGCGGTGGATGGCGTGAGTTTTGACATTTATCCCGGCGAAACCTACGGGCTGGTGGGCGAATCGGGTTGTGGGAAATCAACACTTGGCCGCAGCGTGTTACGCCTGTTTGATATCACCGACGGTGAAATAGATTTTGCCGGGCAGGACATCGCCCACATGAGCGACAAACAACTCAAGCCGTTGCGCCGCCGCATGCAGGCTATTTTTCAGGACCCTTATTCGTCGCTGAACCCAGGGATGACCGTCGCGCAGTTAATTGCCGAGCCGATGAAAATCCACGGTTATGGCAAAGAACAGCGCGCAGAACGCACGCTCGAGCTACTGGAAAAAGTCGGGCTGAAACGGGAGCATTTGAACCGCTTCCCGCATGAATTCAGCGGTGGTCAGCGCCAGCGTATTAGCATTGCGCGTGCGCTTTCGGTTAACCCGGAATTTGTGTTGTGCGATGAACCGCTCTCGGCGCTGGATGTTTCGGTGCAGGCACAAGTCGTGAATATTTTGCAGGATTTGCAGCAGGCATTTGGGCTGACTTATCTGTTTATCGCGCACGACTTATCCATGGTGCGCCATATTTCTGACCGTATCGGCGTGATGTATCTCGGTTCACTGGTTGAAGAAGCGCCCGCTGAAACGCTTTACACCGCGCCGGCGCACCCGTATACCCGGGCGTTGCTGGCTTCTATTCCGGTAGCCGATCCGCATGTACAAATGCTCGACCAGGGTGGCATTAAAGGCGAATTACCTGGTGCGATGAACGACTGGCCGGGCTGCAAGTTTTGCAACCGCTGCCCACGGGCGATAGAGAAATGCCAGAGCCAGGCGCCGGTCATGCAGGAAATTTCACCTGGGCATCGGGTGGCATGTTGGCTGTTTGAGAAACCCTAAGCAATGGATTATTGCCTCGTACGCCTCGCCGCGAGTACTATGACGCCCATTACGAAACAGGAGAGAAATAATGTCTGAACAATTATCTGCCGATCAGGAACTGGTTTCCGATGTCGTGGCATGCCAGTTAGTGATTAAGCAAATTCTGGATGTGATTGATGTGATTGCGCCGGTAGAAGTACGTGAAAAAATGGCGAACCAGTTAAAAACGATTGATTTCGCTACCCACCCGGCAGCGGCAGATCCAGTGACCCGCCGCGCGATTCAAAAAGCCATTTCTTTGATTGAGCTGAAATTCACGCCGCAAAACGAAGCGCATTAATTTCCGAAGTTGTAGGGTGGATAAGCGTTTAGCGCCATCCACCATTTACATCATTGGCTTAGAAGAACGTCATCACCAACAAATAACTTGCCGCACACGCACAGCTCACGCCAATCAAACCTGGCAAAATGAAACTATGATTAATGATGAATTTACCTATTTTCGTGGTGCCTGAACGGTCAAAACCAATACACGCCAAATCGCTCGGGTAAGTCGGCAGAACAAAATAACCGTACGACGCCGGGAAGAAGGCAATCAGCATTTTCGGTTCAACGCCTAACATCAACCCCATTGGTGCGACAGCGGTTAATGCTGCGGCCTGGCTATTCACCAGTTTCGAGACCAAAAACAGCACGATGGCATACGTCCACGGGTGACTTTTCACCACGCCTTCCAGCGCCATTTTCAACTCTTCCAGATGCGCCTGGAAGAAAGTATCGCTCATCCATGCCACGCCGAATACCGAGAAAATCGCCACCATCCCGGCTTTAAACACCGCGCCGTTAGAGATTGCCGAAGCATTCACTTTGCACACCATTAGCATCACGGCACCGGCAATCAACATCATCATCTGGATAACCAGATTCATGGATAACGGCTTGAGCGCACCTTTGATCTCAAACGCCGGGCGCAGGGCGGGAATTGCCCCTAGTAACACCACCACTAAAATCCCGGCGAAGAAAATCCACGTTGACCAGTAGGCCTGTTTTGGGAACACCTGATTCATCAGCGTTTCGCTGCTGCCGTAGATAAACTCACGCTGTTTGGGATCTTTGAGCTTTTCCTGGAACTCTTTGTCGTCTTTCAAATCATTACCGCGGCGTAAACTCCACAGCGCGGCAATCAACACGCCAAATAAAGAGGCGGGCACTGAAATACAAAGAATATCGAGAATGCCCCACGCGCGCCCGATGCCGTGATTAGCTGCCAGAATAGAAATCAGCGAAACCACCGCCACCGAAACCGGAGAGGCCGTAATCGCCATTTGCGAAGCAATCGACGCGACCGCCATTGGGCGCTCCGGGCGAATACCTTTTTTGAGTGCGATATCGGCGATAATCGGGAACATGGTGTACACCACATGCCCGGTTCCGCACAGGAACGTCAGCATCCAGGTGGTGAACGGAGCGAGCAGAGTAATGTGCTGCGGGTGTTTACGCAGCAACCGTTCGGCGAACTGCATCATGACGTTCAATCCGCCAGCCGTTTGTAATGTCGCTGCGCAACCAATCACCGCCAGAATGGTGAGCATGACATCAACCGGCGGTTTGCCAGGTTCAAGGCCGAAGATAAACGTGAGGATAAACAGTCCGATACCGCTGATTAAACCCAGGCCCATCCCGCCAAAACGCGTCCCTACCAGCAAGCATAAAATGATGACAATAAATTCAATGGTAATCATGGCAATCCCTTGGAGTTTTACATGCAATTAGCATTACAGAATGTAAGGATTACCATTGAGACATAGATCTTGTTTGTTAAAATTCAATGAAAACAGGTGCTTAATAACATTTTATTAACACCCCGCCCGGAGGCGGAGTGGCGGTTTATAGCGGGCAGTGTGAACGTTGGAGGCGAGGAAGTTTTGTGTCGTCGTCAGCAATATCAATCACCAGCACATTTTCACCCCGCTTAAGTGCGATGCGCATGCCTTCACCATCCGGCATGACCTGCATATCGGTGATCGGCTGCTGATTGTCAAAATCCCACGCGCAGACAAATTCAGGGCTTTTTTCAGCGCTGCGCAATACCAGATAACTTAGATCCTCAATAGCCGGATTATCAGGAGCCTTGCCTTGCCAGAGTTCGGCCTGCCCGTGGAGCCACAACGCCTGTCCATTCAGTGCCGTACCAAAATTGCGCGGCTGGCTATTAGTCAGTTGAGCGCAATGCGCATCCTGCATGATCGCAAGCGGCCCGGTGTGGCTGAATGTCGCCAGTTCACCTTCGACATCAAGCGCTTTGCCATGAAGATGAAGCGTCCAGTCAATCTGTTGGCGATGCGGATTTTGCACGTTACTGATGTCAATCAGGGCGTTGTCCAGCCACAGCAAACGGCGACGGAAACGCACATCGCGCCAGGCATCGCTGTCCCACTGCACGCGCGTATGGCTATCCAGTTCCGGTGGGGTTTGCCGCCAGTCCACTTCCGTATCGAGCCAGCAAAACGCCTCGCTTTCATGGTACTGGCGCACCACGGGAATCGCAGGCGGTTGGTTCGTCTGGTTAACGGTAATCGTATTGTGCGTGGCGCTGTTTTTGTAATACGCGTAATGCATTGGCGCGCCGTAACCGGTCGTTCCCAGGTCGGGTAAGATTTCTTCCGCACCATTAAACAGCACAAGATTCAGGCGATCGTAGTGGTCATGTTCGCCACCGTAAGGCGTATGTTTCACCAGCAGAGCACGCTGCTTTGCTGCGTTGCGCCAGAGGGTCAGGCCGCAATCCGGGGCATGTAAATGCCCGGTGGGGATCAACTCCGGAACCTGTTCTGGCAGTGGCCTTGTGTAGAGAAATGCATCCAGATTCAGGCGCGGATGATGCTGATTAATCGCCTTTAACGCGGCGGCATATTGGCTATCCTGGTAGTAATACCACGCAAATTCATAAAGATGGCCGTGATCGAGTTTTTCCTGGCCGTAGATACAATCATTGATGCGCGGGAAGGTGCCGTCTGGCATCAACAACGTCAGTGGGAAACTGAGCATCTTTTTATAATAGGGTTCATCGAGCAGGCTCCAGCGTGTGCCCATCGCCAGCTTTTCAAACGCCAGAAAACCTTGCAGAGCGTAGAAATGGTAATGAACCGAGCCTTCAAACCACAACCCTTCTTCAAACAGACCGTGTTCGAGTTGATAACGCAGCCCGTAAGGCTGGTTTACCGCAAACTCCAGCAGCGAATCATCTTCCAGAACCAGGCCCATCACACCCACTGCGCAGCCGATTTTGACCTCATGGTTATGTAATTGCGCAGTGCGGTGAGCCATCAAAAATTGCGCACCTTCTCGCAGCAGGCGCGTGATGATGTATTCACGTTGCTCTGCGGTCAGTGCTTGCGCGATGCAATCAAACCCGAGGGTGAAATCCAGCAGGCAGTTGGCTTCGCACAGCGTCTGGGCGTTCATTTTCCCCGGCCCGTTATAAGGAATATCACCGTGAATGGCATAGCCCGGATAAAACTCCGCATAGCGCATTAGCAAATCACGGACTTTCTCGAAATAAATCTGCTCGCCGGTTAATTGCCATAACACACCAAGCTGGTGACAGGCTTTGGCATTCAGCCCGTTCAGCTCGCGCCACCATGCGCCGTCGTAAGGCTCACCGCTAAACTGCCGCCCGTCTACCGGGCAGCGATGAGAGGCTGGGGAGTGTCTGTCCCACATCAGCCTGACCCCGTGGTCGGGGCAGTAATAATAGAGATTCCACGTTGCCAGCGCCGTTTCAGGCACGTGCAACGGGTTGTTGAGTACCACCGAATTATCGGTAATCAATTGTTCAATAATTGCTGGCTGCTGTTTAATCCGTTGCCGAAGAAGAATAAGTTGTTGCGTGGTGAACTGCTTCATCGCTCGATCCTTATTCTCATTCAGTGTTGTTTTAACGGGGTAATAAGATGAGAAATATCGTCCGGATATTTCGCCATTAACCACTCCGCTTTTTCAGTAAACAGCTTGTCGTCAGGCCACGCGCGAGCGGCGCTCACCATATTCACCAACGCTTTTTTATCATCCATTTTATCAATATCCTTCCATGGCCAGGTTTCATTGCTATTCACGAAGTGCGCGACGTAGGTATAACCCTTGCGCAGGCTGTGATCGTCAAGGTTGAAATTCCACACATCAACCCCGGTCACTTCCCCTAAACGCCCCAGCTTGTTGTAAGCCTCGAGGTGGAAATTGCTGTAATGCCAGGGACGAGTGCGCTCAATTTCCGCCATCTGGCGGCCTTCTTTATCAAAATGGGAGGGGATGCGGCGCAGTTGCGTGATTTGCAGCCGCTTTTTAGCCGCCTGCGTATCACCACTAAACAGGGCAAATGACGCAGCCTGTAAATCAAAATAAGTGCCGTGGTTGTTGTGCCAGTTGTCCTCTTCAAAACCGTTCTGGCTGGTGGTCATCCAGTGATAAAAATCGCCATACCATTGTTTTATCTGCCGGTAGTCATCGTCACTCAGAACATTTGCCGGGCGTAACAATTCAATGGCATCAATCACTTCCACCAGGGCGCGGCTATCAATCAGGCCGATTCCTCGACCATCGTTGATGCCTGGAATAGCCTGCGCATGTTGCAGATTCGGGTTCATGCGTGTTTCGGGCTTCACAAACCAGTTCAAAAGCTGATTGCGGGCTTTTTCGGCATAGGCCGGGTTTTGAGTAAATTGCCACGCCAGCGCCAGCGTCCAGACATCATTGCTCATGTTGACCAGGCGTTTTTTGTCTGTGGCATCACTGTTGGCATCAGGGTTTGTCTGGCCATCTTTGCGAATATACGGCAGCCCATCTTTGGTCGTTGGGTCCGGCCACCAGTAAGGCGGGAAACTGTAGTAATCATGCTTATCCCCGCTGGCGGCGGTGAGGGTTTTATCCATCACGGAGTACAGCGGCTTGGTTAGCGCTTTATCCGCTCCGGCAATCAGTTTTTGATATGCGCCGATAAACTGCGGATTTTGTGCTTTTACTTGTTGTTGGCTGTAGCGTAAATCATCCAGTTTTATTTGCAGCGGATGCGCATCGGCGGCATACAACGGTGAAGTCGTTAATACTCCTGCAACCGCCAGTGAAATTAATGACAGGCAGGACAATAAAGTGGGTTTGCTCGGGCACATATTTTCTCCGTCCATCGGCAGAATGAATTTAGGGTGATAAAAGCCATCACCTTATTAATTGTCGGTGTTATTCGTATTCATCAATTGTGAGAGTGGAAATAATATTATTGAAGTTGCCTGCGCAGTGTAAGAGGCGGAATTAATTTTTATGTGATTTACTTCAAATTCTTGTTTATGATGCTAAATAACCCCTGAAAGCGAGTTATAGATCACGATAAACAGCACTTTTAAATCTATTTTTATAAGTTGCTAAATTTGTTTAAATTTATATTGTCATGTTTTTATTGAATATTTTTTATTGTGTGTTTTGTGTCGCATTTTTAAATGTGACTAATGACACACTTCTGCATTGTGAAACGGTATTTCTGTTTTTGACCGTTGTGTTTAACACAACCATTCTATTTAATTATCGGGCAGCTTTTCTTTTATCGAAAATAATCTGCTTCACTCCATTTATTCAATTATCAAACCTCTTAAAATAAGGATGTGAAAATAAATGTTCTCTACAAAATTAAAATCCGTATTTCTGATATCCGCACTGGGGTTAAGTGCTTCGCAAGCATTTGCAGCCCAAACGCTTAATGTCTGGATTCGTGCCAGCAACGACTCAAAAAATATCTACAAGCAAGAAGCGGAAACCTTTGAAAAAAAGACCGGCATTAAAATCGAATATTTTAATGCCACGACTGATTTCGAGCAGCGCCTGGCGCGTGCGGCGGCGGGGAATGCGCTGCCGGATCTTATCTTCAATGATGCGGTCGCCATTGGGCAATTCATTCAGCTTGGCATCGCCGAAGAAATCGACCCGAAAACCATCGCCGGGGGCGACAATATTTACCCAACCGCCTGGGAAAGTACCCGCTACACCGACGGGAAATACTATGGCGTGCCGACATCCGCTCAAACCTTCGCCCTGTTTGTGCGCAAAGACTGGCGTGAAAAGCTGGGAATGCCTGCACCAAAAACCTGGAGCGATGTCGAGAAACTGGCAAAAGCCTTCACCACGCAAGACCCTGACGGCAATGGTAAAAACGATACCTACGGCTTTCTGTTGCCAGGCTCTACCACTCGCGGTTATGCCAGCTGGTTTATGAGTGCCTTTCTGTGGCAAGCCGGGGGGGATTTTATCCGTGAAGGGGCGACAAAAGGCACATTCAAAGCCTCGCTCGATGAACCCGCTGCGACGGAAACCTTGCAGTTTATGCGCGGCATGTTGTGCGAAAAGGTAGTCCAGCCAGGCGCTATCAATGCCACGACGGCCGATATCATCCCTTCGTTCCGCTCCAGCCAAACCGGCATGTTCTTCACCGGGCCGTATCACATCGCGTTATTTGATAAAGACCCCGGCAAAGACAAGTTTGAAGTGGTGACGCTCGAAGGCCCGAAAAACAGCGCCACGCTGGCTGAAGGCACCACGGTCTTCATGATGAAAAGCAGCAAGAACAAAGATGCAGCCCGCAAGTTCATCGAATTTATGATTTCCCAGGAAGGGCAAGAAATCGGCATGGGTAAAGGCAGCAAACATATGCCGGTGGTGCGTTTACCGGTGAACAAACAGGTGGACACGCAAGCGGTGTATGACGACGCACGCTGGGCGACTTTCGCCAGACTCTACGCCGAACAAGGGCGCTATGTGCCGCAAGTGCCGAACTGGACGCCAATCCGCCAGATCACCGCCGATGGTTTTAACCGTGTTCTGGCTGACTGCAATAGCGATATCAGTGCGGAGCTGAAAGCCACTAACGAGAAAGTCAACGCTGAACTTGCCAAACAGCAGGTGCTGGCGAAGTAGGTTTGGTGCCAAACGGTGGATGACGCTGTGCTTATCCCCCCTACAAAACCAGGCGTAGGGCGGATAAACGCAGCGCCATCAGCCACTTAACTTCAAAAAAGAGCAAAAAAACGATGTTAACTTCTCGCCAGAAACGAAACCTGGTGCCGTGGATATTTTTGGCTCCGGCACTGGTCATTTTTACCTGGTTTAAATTCATCCCCATGCTGCAAGGGTTGGTGATGAGTTTTTACAAGGTGAACTTCAATCAACCAGATGAATGGGTTGGGTTTGCCAACTTCGCCCGCGCTTTTGCCGATATCGAACTGCATTCAGCCGTGTTCAACACCTTTCTTTATGTCGTGGTGACGATGGTGGTTGGGGCGGTGCTGGCATTCTTCCTGGCGATGTTGCTTGAAGGTCCCGCCCGCCATTTGCGCTTCATCCGTACTGCGATTTTCCTGCCTGCGGTAACGAGTGCGGCTATCGTCGCTGAAATGTGGCGCATCCTGTTTAACCCAACGCCGAACGGGGTGGTGAACCATATTCTGAGTTGGTTTGGCGTGGCCGACCAGGGGTTCCTCGCCAGCTCCGATCAGGCGCTGTGGGTGATCATGCTGCTGCATATCTGGAAAGCGGTGCCGTACAACATGGTGATATTTATCGCCGGCCTGGCGGGTATCAGCCGTGATTTATATGACGCCTCAAACGTTGATGGCGCGAACTGGTGGAACCGCCTGCGCTACGTCACGCTGCCTGGCATGATCCCGGCTATTTCCGTGGTGTTGATGCTCTCGTTTATCCGTGGCTTCCGCGTGTTTGCCGAAGTGTACGCCACCACCGGCGGCGGGCCGTCCGGTGCGACAGAGATGATCATGACCCACATCTATAAACTTGGTTTTGAGCAATTTGACTACGGCTATGCTTCGGCGGTGTCGTTCCTGTTATTCGCCTTCACCGTGGTGCTGACGATTTGTCATCTCACGCTGAAAAAGCGCATTGCCCGCTATTAAGGAGCTGCCCATGTTAGGTAAACGTTGGGATACCGTAGGCCGCTGGATGATTTATGGCCTGCTGTTAATTGTATTTGTCGGGCCGTTCTGGGGCATTGTTGCCACCGCATTCAGCGGTGCGCCCGTGAAGCCTGGTGAACTGTTGGCCTGGCCGAATGAGTTTTCAATGGAGAACTTTATCTTTGCCTGGCAGGACATTGGCGTCTGGCAATACCTGTTGAACTCGATGGTGGTGGTGTTCTTCGGCACCATTTTGCAGGTCTCAGTCAGTGCGCTGGCGGCCTACGCCTTAGCGCGCAAAAAGTTCGTTGGCGTCTCGTTGGTCAGTTTGATCATTCTTTCCACCATGATGCTGCCGGAAGAGGTGATCGCCATTCCGCTGTACATGATTATCAACTGGCAATTGCCGCTGATTGACTCGTCACTCTATAACACCTATCTGGGCATGATCATGCCGGTGGTGGGCTGGGCGTTCTCCATCTTCGTCCTCAGCGAATTTATGGCGGCGATCCCCAAAGAATTAGAAGAAGCTGCGCGTATAGATGGCGCGAATGAATGGCAGATTTTCTTCCACGTTATCTTGCCTCTGGTGAAACCGGCGCTCGGCACCGTGGTGACGTTCGGCTTCATCATGATTTGGGACCAGTACCTGCTGCCGCTGATTGTGGTGAACAGCGACAGCCTGAACACCATTCCGGTGATCCTTGGCCGCTTGCGTACCGATGAAAGCATCACACCGAACATCTTTATTGCCATCACCTTACTGGCGATGTTGCCGAGCATCATTGTGTATCTCGGTCTGCAAAAACATTTCAATCGCGGGATTATGTCCGGCGCGGTCAAAGGATAAGGAGCGACACATGGGGTCTGTAGTGCTTAAAAATGTCTGTAAATCATATGGCGACGCACATGTTATTAAAGATGTCTCGTTGACCATTCCAGACGGTGAGTTCTGTGTGTTGGTTGGCCCGAGCGGCTGCGGAAAGTCTACCTTGCTGCGCATGATTGCGGGGCTTGAAGAGATTACCGGCGGCGAGGTGGCGATTAACGAAAAAGACGTCACTGACGTTGAGCCGAAGCTGCGCGATATTGCGATGGTGTTCCAGAGTTACGCGTTATATCCGCAAATGACCGTGCGCGAAAATATGGGCTTTGCTCTCAAAATGGCAAAACTGCCAAAAGCGGAAATCAGCCGGAAAGTGGAAGCGGCGGCAGACCTTCTCGGCCTGGGCGTGTTGCTCGATCGTCTGCCAAAAGATTTATCCGGCGGCCAGCGCCAGCGTGTGGCAATGGGGCGCGCCATCGTGCGTAATCCGCAGGTGTTTTTATTTGATGAACCGCTCTCGAATCTCGACGCCAAGCTGCGCACTCAGGTGCGGGGCGAAATTCGTGAACTGCATCGCCGCCTTAAAACGACCTCGGTCTACGTCACTCATGACCAGATTGAAGCCATGACCATGGGGCAGATGATTGTGGTGCTACGCGAAGGGCGAATCGAACAGGTCGGCAGCCCACTGGAATTATACGACCGCCCGGCAAATCTATTTGTTGCCGGTTTCATCGGCTCGCCTGAAATCAATCAGTTAAAAGGTGAAGTGGTACTACAAAACGGAGAGATGATGTTACGTCTTGCCGATGGCTCTTTGTTAAGCTTGCCGCCGGGCGTGCAGGTGAAGCCGCAGCAAAAAGTGGTGTACGCGATACGCCCTGAACAGGTCAATGTGGTGGATGAAAGCGAGCAAAGCGGGGCGCTGAAGGCGACCATCACCGCCATTGAAAACACCGGTTCCGATATGCAGTTGTTCTGCAACACTGGCGGGGGAGCCTTTACCTCGGTGTTTAAGCAGCGATTAAATGTACGGGAAGGTGAAACGGTATGGTTGCAGCCCAGAGTGACGGGTATCCACATTTTTGATGCCGACAGTGGGCAGCGCGTAGCGTGTCATTAAGAAGGAGCGATTGATGAAGTTATACACCCTGGATGTTACGTGCCTGGAGAATGCTCGCCGTGGTTTGCAGCAACCTTTTTCGCCGCTGCAACTGGCGCTGGGGAGACTGGTTAGCGAGGCGGATAAACTCCGCGGGCAACCCCCTGAAAGCGTAGTGCATAAAAAGCTGCGCCCGGTGAGTGGCGACCCGCACGACTACTACAGCCTGGGGACTTACTGGTGGCCCAATCCACGCAGGCCGAATGGCCTGCCGTATATCCGCCGCGACGGGCACACCAACCCGCAATGCCAGAACAATGACACTGACACCACGCGCATTATTCGCATGTGTGAACGTAGCCTGACGCTTGGGCTGGCATGGTATTTTACGGGGCATCGCAAATACGCGCTTGCGGCGGCAGAGCAAATCAAGTGCTGGTTCCTTGATGAACAGACGCGCATGAACCCGCATTTGAATTACGGCCAGGCGATCCCTGGAATAGTGTCCGGGCGAGGCACCGGGCTTATCGACACCCGCTTATTGTGGATGGTTATCGACACCATCGGGTTGATAAGCGATGCAGGCGTACTGGACACCGACGATATTATCGGCTTGCATCAGTGGTTCCGGGACTTTAACCACTGGATGTTCTTTAGCGATGTTGGCCATTCGGAATACGTCTGGCACAACAACCACGGCACCTGGTATGACGCGCAACGCGCGGTCAATGCGCTGTTCTACGGGGATAAAGGGCTGGTGGCGCGCATTATCCAGCAGGGAATCACGCAACGCATGGCGGCGCAAATTGACCAGGAAGGCAAACAGACCATGGAACTCGAGCGCCCGGTGCCGTTCCACTATTCCTTGTTCAATCTCGAAGCCCATTTGCTACTCAATCGCTATGCCGAACATGTCGAATTCGACCGCTGGAATGCGGTGCAAGATGGCCGAAGCGTGAAGCTCGGGATTGATTATTTGATGCCGTTTATCGCTGACCCGGATTTGTGGCCATATCGTGATTTAGACGGCATTGTCTGGGATAGCGCATTGCGCCTGTTGTTGCAATCCATGCGCGGTTATCCAAAAGACGCGACGCGCTACAAAACGGTACTGGCGAGTTTCCCGGAAGATACGCTGAGTTTGCGTGAGCAACTGATGTGGTGCGCCTGAAATGTGTAGGTTTGTCGGGTGTTGATCACCCGACATGTCAATAATCAGTGCTGCTGATGGTTTACTAAATTGGTCAGATGCACGTCAGTCTGGCTCATACATAACCCGGCTTTGCGTGCATTTCGCACTTCGTCGAGAATCGTATTGAGTAAAACGCCTTCTTCTTCTTGTTCGCGATCCATGGTCTTCAGGAAATTCAGCGTCGGGTAATCCTTTAACTCCGTCGCTTCAGCGGTCAATTTATTTAAAGTGGCACAACGCTGTTGGTAATCTTCTACCGTTTTTTCAAACAGCATTTCCAGAGAGTCGCATTCGCTTTGTGGTGATTCAATCGCCCCCACAATGGGAGTGCCGCCCGCTTGCTTCATAAAGTTAAATATACGCATCATCTGCGTGACATTGCACTGCGCCTGGTTTCTTAAAAATGTCGCGGTACCCGTCAGGCTTTTTTCAGAACACCAGCTGCTTAATCGTAAATAGAGATTGGAAGAGTAAAAATCGCGGTTAATCTGCAAGTTGAGTCTTTGAACCATGCCGGAGGTTGCCATAATCATTTCCTTATTGAAGCGGAACATCGGGTAAAGGTCGGGGGAGAAGCTTTTAAAATAATACCTCTTTTGGGTTATTTTCAATACGTTTAATTCTGCCGTTTTACCCTTATTTACAACATGCTTCACTACGAAATATTAAAAACAAAAAATGAAATAATTATTAGGCTTGAGGTTTATCTTTGGTAATTAAAATTCCATGATCAATGTTGTGATTCACCATCGAAAAATGAATATCTGATCTGGCGTCTTTTTGTTTTAGATCACATTTTGTTCACTCGCTAATTTTGCCCGCGATTGTTTTCGGTATTGCAGCGGCGTCTGGCTCATCATTTTTTTGAAACAGGTAATAAAATAAGTCACCTCGATAAAACCGACTTCCTGCGCGATGGCATCAATGCTTAACGGCGAAGTGCGCAATAAATCGCAACTTTTCTTGATACGTCGCGTCAGCAAGTATTCATGAATGCTGCCCCCGGTTTGCTGGCGAAAAATACGCGAGGTATAGCTGCGAGATAAACCGATGGACTGCGCCAGCTCATCCAGCGAAAACTTGCCGCTGTAATTGCTTTCCACCCATTGCATGATGCGTGACGCAACTGTCTGTTGAGGCTGAATAAATTTCTGCGGCTGCTCGGGCAGGAAAGCCATGATTTGCATCACCAACAGCGCCACATCGCTGGCGGTCGAATGCCCATTAAGGCAAAGTTTGTCGAACTGCTCGAGGATGACCTCCATAAACTCTCCCTGTTCACTTAAATCGTAAACCTGCGCCGGGGCATTGCTGGCCGCAAGGGCCGAAAATTGTGCCAGCTGGCGCGGGAAAGCGTGCAGGGTGCTCATTATTGACGTGTGCTCAATATGCATAGTGGTGCGGTGGTAGTGATTAGTATCGCTGGCATCGACGTGAACCTTGTGCAGGCGAAAGGGAGGGAAGATAAATAACCGCCCAGGCCTGGCCGTGTAATGCTGGTTATCGACCACGACTATTCCATATCCTTTTGAAATATAGAGAAACTCAGCACATTGATGCCAGTGATAATACTGCGCACTGGAGGCTCGTAGGCGATGAAATGAGATAACCTGGCTATCGAGGGTGATCCGCTCCATAAATTGTTGTTCGCTCATTTCCCCTCCAGGACAATAAATTTAAGTTTTTACGCCATGATTTGTAATTTATTGCCCCTGGATTTAGAAAAAGCCAGTGAAAGTGAAATAACGGTTTAGTTTTGTGATGCGGCTCACTCTGACTCAGGAATAAAAGCGACTACTCTTTGCATCAACGCGCAAACTGAGCGCACAGAAAATATGAATAACAACAACTTACAATATTCTCGTGTCTGACGGGAGGAAATCTTGCAACCTGAAAACATTACTCTAAATAACCCTCTGAAAAACAGGGACGATCTTCGTAAATTGGTTAATCAATTATTGAATGCCGTTTCGCCATTCTTTAAAAAAGATGCCAGTCGCGTCGATCTTGCTAACTTCACCGCTCATTACGGGCAGCAAATTGCAAATATGGAAACATTCTCGCGTTTGCTGTGGGGCGTCACCCCACTTTTGGCGGGAGGGCATGAACCGGAACAATTCTCTTTTTATATTCAGGCAATAAAAAACGGCACCAACCCTGAACATGCAGATTACTGGGGGGAAGTCGCACCTTACGATCAGCGTATTGTGGAAATGGCGGCCTACGGATTAATGCTGGCGGTGGCGCATAAACCGCTGCTGGCGCACTTTAGCGAGCAAGAAAAACACCACCTTTGGCAATGGCTCAAGCAGAGTGAAAACCAGGATATCCCGGATAATAACTGGCATTTCTTTCCGATTCTGGTGCAGGTCGGTTTCCACCATTGCGGCATGCCGAATAATGCCGAAGCGCTCGAAAAGCATTTCGCGGCGATGGAGCACTACTACCTCGGCGACGGCTGGTATTCAGATGGTCCAGGTCGCCCGCGTGATTACTACATTTCGATGGGATTCCATTTCTATGGGCTTATCTACGCTAAATTAATGGCCGAGGTTGACCCGCAACGCTGCCGGACATTGCGCCAGCGCGCCACACTGTTTGCCGCCGATTTTATCCATTTCTTCGCCGATGATGGCGCGGCGATTCCTTTTGGCCGCAGCCTGACTTATCGCTTCGCGCAGGCTGCGTTCTGGAGCGCTGCGGCCTTTGCAGATCTTGAGGTTTACGAGCCTGGCGTGGTGAAAGGTATCGTGCTGCGCCATTTGCGCTGGTGGCTGCAACAGCCGCTGTTTGACCGCGATGGCGTGTTGAGCGTGGGTTATAGCTACCCGAACTTAATTATGGCGGAAGATTACAACGCGCCCGGTTCGCCTTATTGGGGACTGAAAACCATGCTGGTGCTGGCGCTGGGTGAAAACGATAAATTCTGGCAGGCCCAGGAATTACCGTTACCTGCACGGGAAGCGGAACACAGCATTCCTCACGCCGCTCAAATTCTGGTTCATCAGGACAACCATTTATGGATGGTGACGTCAGGCCAGCTGGAGCTGAATAACTTCGTTAATACCGAAGCCAAATACTGCAAATTCGCTTATTCCACTCGCTACGGTTTCACCATCGAGCGCGGACGTTACGGCCTGAATCACGCCGCCCCCGATTCAATGCTGCTGCTTTCTGAGAAAGACGATTATTGGCGCGGACGCAGGGCATGTCAGCAAGTCACCACTGCCGACGGCATGATTTATAGCCGCTGGCAGCCGTGGAATGACGTGACTATCGACACCTGGCTGGTGCCGCTTGGCGACTGGCAAGTGCGGGTGCATTACCTCAAAACCGAACGTGAACTCGATTGTGCCGAAGGCGGTTTTAGCCTGGCCAATCGCCCCTTGCCGCAAACCGAAATGGCGGCGTCGAAAAGTGTTCTGCGGACAGCGAGCGATACCAGTGCTATCTACTGTTTAAGCCCGCAACCGCGTACCGGAGAGCAGGTTTTAACGCCGCCAAACAGCAACTTACTGTTCGCCGAACGAGCAGCTGTCCCGCTGCTGCGCGGTGAATTAAACGTGGGTACACATCTGTTAATCAGTGCCGTTTGGGCAGGGGATACTGAAGACTTTAACGAACAATCTTGCCCGCAAGCCATTATCAGCGAGGGCGCTGTACGCCTGGTGATGAGCCACCACCAAAAGCACGTATTGTTTCTGGAGAACCCTCAATGAATAGTTCAACACCAACGCGTACTGCTCAAATAAAAATGAGCACTTTTATCTTCCTCTACTTTTTCACCTGGTCTTCAAGCTTCGGGCTGTATGCCCTGTGGTTGAGCCAGAAAGTAGGGCTGGACAGCATTACCATCGGCAGCGTTTTCGCCATCAACGGCGTCTTTGCGGTGGTGATGAAACCGGTCTACGGCTACATCATGGACAAAATCGGGATGAGCAAATGGCTGCTCTATTTTGTCTGTGCTATCTCCGCGTTAATGGCGCCGTTTTTCGTCACGGTTTATCAACCGCTACTGCTCACGCACACCACTATTGGCATCGTCATTGGCGCGTTTTATCTGAGCCTCGGCTGGTACGCAGGGGTTGCGGCGTCCGAGTCGTACGCGGATAGATTCAGCCGTTTGTATGGCCTGGAGTTTGGGCGCATCCGTATGTGGGGATCGCTCGGCTGGGCGATGGCCGCATCGGTATCCGGTTTGCTGTTCAACTACACGCCGCTGGCAAACTTTTTGGTCAGCAGCACCACTTCCGTCTTGATGTTGGTGGTGTTGGTCAGCCTCAAAATTGGCGATGAACAGCTACGCAATAACAACGTGATTTCAGCGAATAAAATTGTGTTTTCCGATGTCATCATGTTGCTGAAAAACCGCAAATTCTGGATGTTCAGCCTGTATGTGGCTGGTGTGGCATGGATGATGTTTGTCGCCGAACAGCAGTTCCCGCGCTACTTCGTTTCGTTCTTTGACACCAAAGAGCAGGGCAACGCCTGGTACGGCTATTTGAGCACCGTTCAGTCCGGCATGGAATTCGTGATGATGATGTTCATTCCGGTGCTGGTTAATCATTTCGGTGCGAAAAAGGGTTTGCTGCTGTGCGGCTGTGTGGTGGGTTTGCGCCTGATTGCCTCAGGCCTGACATCCGATCCGCTGGTGATTTCAATCATCAAGCCGTTCTACGGCGTGGAAATCGCACTGTTGCTGATCTCCGTCTTTAAATACATTGCCGAGCATTTCCACAAAAAGGTTAACGCCACCATGTACTTACTGGGTTATCAGGCGATGATTTATGTTGGTTCGGTGGTCGTCGCACCGCCAGCCGGTTATCTGTACGACAAAATCGGCTTCGCACATACCTACTTAATGATGGGCTGCTGCGCGCTGGTCTTCACCCTGATTTCCGCTTTCACACTCTCGCGCTGCCAGTCAACACGCGCGGAGTCTCAAACCTTCTCACCCGCTTTAGACACTTCACCGGTCGAGCCGGTAAAACATTAATTAAAGGAGACGTTATGACCCGTTCTGTAGTCACTGAAAAAGTTGTGACCGAGCCACTGCGCCCTATTGAATTGCATCAAGTAGACCGCCTGGCCCTCAAACATAAGCTGGATAAGGCGTTGCAAAGCGTCACTAAAAAGCTGGATAAGACGATTGTTCTGGTAGGGGATAAATTCCCTAACGAAGCCTGCGAAGGGGGCAAGTGGAAACCTGCTGAGAACAACGAGTGGACCACCAGTTTCTGGCCTGGGCAACTGTGGCTGGCGTGGGAGATGACCGGCGAGGATAAATATCGCCAGGCGGCAGAGCGTTATTTGCCCTCTTTTGCGGAGCGTTTAGACCAGCGTATTGAAACCGCGACTCACGATTTGGGTTTCCTTTATACGCTCTCGTGCGTCAATGCCTGGCGCTTAACCGGCAATGAAACTGCCCGCCAGACTGCGCTGCAAGCGGCAGATATCCTGATGGAGCGTTTTAACCCGGTGGCGAAGATCATTCAGGCATGGGGCGATTTGAATGATCCAGAACAACAGGGGCGGATGATTATTGACTGTAATATGAACCTTCCGCTGCTTTATTGGGCAAGCCAACAAACCGGTGATGCTCGTTACGCCGAGGCGGCAACAGCGCACGCGGAGCAGGCGGCAAAGTACATTGTTCGCCCGGATGCCTCCACATTCCATACCTACTACATGAATGTGGAAACTGGCGAGCCGCGTTTTGGAAATACGCACCAGGGTTACAGCGACTCTTCGTGCTGGTCGCGAGGGCAGGCATGGGGCATATACGGGTTCTTGCTCACGTATCTGTATACCGGCGATAAAGGTATGGTGGATCTCACGCGCAGTCTGGCGCATTACTTTATCAACCGTTTGCCGGAAGATGACGTTTGCCACTGGGATCTGGCGCTGCTGGGTACTGATGCGGTGCGCGACAGCTCGGCCGCGGCGATTACCGCTTGCGGGCTGCTGGAACTGGTGAAAGTGCTGCCGGTTCTGGATGAACATCGCGCCCACTACGAAGAGATGGCGCTGCGCATAATTCAGTCGCTGACCGATAACTACCTGGCGCGGGACGATGAGCCATGCGAAGGCTTGCTGAAACATTCGGTTTATCACATGGCAAGCGGCAAAGGTGTGGATGAATGCTGTAGTTGGGGAGACTATTTCTACCTTGAAGCACTGGCACGCGTGCGCCAGGTGTGGAGTCTCTACTGGTAATTTTATCGCCCCCGTAATGTTGCGGGGGCAACATGGAGAGTCGTGATGAAAACCGTTGCAGTCTTACTGGCTCCTGGATTTGAAGAAGCAGAAGCCATTGTTACCATTGATATTCTGCGTCGTCTTAAAATAAATGTGCGTACACTTTCTTGTATTGATTCGCGCGCCGTTGTGAGTTACCACGATATACCGATGGTCGCCGATGCCACCTTGAGTGAATGTTTCGACGACACATTTGATGCCGTTGTTCTGCCCGGAGGCCCGGAAGGCAGCGTATTCCTCGCGAAAAGCGCCAGCGTGATTGCCTTCGTCCGCCGTCACGATGAACTCGGAAAATTTATCTGCCCGATTTGTTCCGCAGCCGCCCGCGTGTTGGGCGGGAACGGTTTACTAAAAGGACGCCGCTATGTTTGTTCCGGTGATTTATGGCAGCAGGTTGGCGACGGCGTTTATGTTGATGCCGATGTCGTCGAAGACGGCAACCTGATATGCGGAAGAGGATTGGGGAAAGTGTTTGATTTTGCCCTCACCGTAGCGGCTCGCCTCGAAGGTGATGAAGCTGCCGCCCACGATCATGCGGAGCATATTTATTATCCGTGGTGAGGAATTATCAGCATGCGAAATTAGGTCCGTAAGACAATTGCGGAGAGATATTATAAAATGTGCAGAAGTAGAAAAAAAACTTCTGCACAACATTTAAAAAATACGATCCATCCACAAACTATAACTACTCGTTCCTGCAGAGCAATGCTCCCAGCTTATTGCTTCATAAACAAATGACACCGTCTCTTCAGCTTGTCCTCCGTTGTCATTAATTACATGAGGGATAGTAAGTTGTATTTCACAAATACGAGCCTCCGTGAGTTTTATAATGTAATATAGCTCGTTAACACCAAAGCGATTGATTCTGTACATTGGAAACTCACATGCTAATGTTTCGTTTTCGGTGATGGCTTTATTCAATAGCGGTGAAGACTTATCAATTGGTTTTTTAATCGTCAGCATTTGATGGTTTACATTATTGATACGGGTTATTCGATGATTGATTTCTAGGATCATAATTTGATCTAAATGTGCGATTTGTGCTTTGTTCCCAATGGAATCAAGAGAACAACAACCGGCAGATATTAACCCTTGTGTTTTTCCATTTAGCGTGAGGTAAGTTGTGTTCGCCATAAAGTTATCCTTTTATTTCTGCTGTTAATTTAAGTGATGCTTAATTTGTAATGCTGCTTGGCTAATGCATTTTTGTAATTTTAAGGGGGTTTCTTCTTGAAGGGTAATTGTTCATATTTATATTACGTCTATTTTATCATAGGGTCTATTATTGCTTGTTTCATTTAAAGCTGATAACGTACTTTTTATATGACATGTTATTATATAATATGGAGCGATTTTGTAGGTGATGTGTTTCATAATATTGGAGTGGGTGGTTACATCAGTTTCAGTTTCAGTTTCAGTTTCAGTTTCAGTAACAAAGTGTTTAAGTGATGTTGTTCTAGTGGGTTTTATGAACAATTTACAGGGAAGGGTTGGATGACAATATGATAACTTGTGAGTTAAATTATAATGATCGAACGTCAAATGGAACACTAAGATTGCAGTGTTCTGGAGTTGGTATATTTCATGTTTTTTCAGGCTTGGGTGCATTTAAAGATGTTCTTGAATTTTCTCGTGGGAAAAATGGACCTATTCCTTTAGGAAAATATTGGATAGTCGACAGACCTAAAGGTGGAATGTATTCAAGGTTGAAGCAGATTGAAAAAGAAATCAGAACCGGGAATGATTACGATAAATGGTTTGCATTATTTAAACAAGATAGCGTAATGGATGACTATACCTTTGTTGACCTTTTCCAACGAGGGAATTTTAGATTGCATCCACTAAGACCTGATGGGACGGGAGTATCTGATGGTTGTATTACATTTTATAATCAAGCGGATTTCAATACGCTTAGGGACGCTTTATTAAAAACGACGCGAAAAATAATTGATAATTCAGGAATAGTGGCATATGGCGAAATTAATGTGATAGGAATCCCTCGTGCGTAACAGACTTTATTTTTTTCATAATTTTCTTTGGGTTATATTATCTCCTCTGGGGTTGTTTATCAATCTGTTGATGTTTGAGTTGAATGTCAGCTTTTTAAAGTTATTGCCAGGGCTAAATGTGATCGTTAGTCGGTGCGCTGACTTCGTTGTATCAGTTTTTTGCTTATTATTGATTTTTTGGCTACTTGTGAAGTTTGTCGTCAAATCTGCAGGAAAAACCTTAAAGTATGGTTTTATTTATTTTGTTTCGTTCTACTTCATACTTGTGGGATTTATCTTGTCAGATGCGATAATCATTACTAAAGAGATGGTTGAATGTTTTTTAAATAATATGGGTCACTATTCAGTTGATACAAATCTGGAATTTTTTGAAAGGCAGAGAGGTCTAAGAGATTTTATTTTACTGACTAGTTTTTTCTTAATTGACACTATAATTTCAAGTGCTGTTGTTTTTCTCCTCAGATTTTTAAAGCTATTTCCTATACTTACTACCTTACCCAAAACTAAATAATGGCGATCGAACTGGAAACATTACAACTCATTTATCCCAGCAATAGTGGCCATGCCTAGGGTGATTCGATACTCATTTCAGCTACGGGCCGGACAAGTTTGTTGATAAGCCGGGGCAGCTTGAAAAAGTGCAGGGCAATATCGCAAAAGTCGATAAACCCAAAACCGATCCCATCCTGGGAGAGCAGGGAGGGATCATTAAAGTCTGGTAGCGAACTAGCCGCAGGGAGGCGCTGGCTGAACTTATGGACAAATAAGCTATACGCTTATTCATTTGTCTGACATATGCCTCTATTTTTATGTCTTTAATTGCTAAATACATGCACGGTTTTACTGTATTTCTGCTGTGTGATTGCGCTCTCCTATGGATTATTAATTTCCCGCTACAACTATCCCAAGCCTAAAAAGCTAAAAGCCAGCAGTGCTAATGGCTTGTTTTAACTAAATCTTACCCTACATAAAATAAAATCGAGCGGGAGTATTCCATGCACAAATTTACTAAAGCGTTGGCGGCCATTGGTATCGCTGCCGTTATGTCACAATCCGCTATCGCAGAAACGATGAAACTCGGCTTTCTGGTCAAACAACCAGAAGAGCCATGGTTCCAGACTGAATGGAAATTTGCCGATAAAGCCGGGAAAGATCTTGGTTTTGAAGTGATCAAAATTGCGGTTCCGGACGGCGAAAAAACGCTGAATGCCATCGACAGCCTGGCGGCTAGCGGCGCGAAAGGCTTTGTGATTTGTACGCCTGATCCAAAACTCGGTTCAGCGATCGTTGCCAAAGCAAAAAGCTACGACATGAAGGTGATTGCTGTTGATGACCAGTTTGTTACTGCCAAAGGTAAGCCAATGGATACGGTGCCATTAGTGATGATGGCGGCGACCAAAATTGGCGAACGTCAGGGGCAAGAGCTTTATAAAGAGATGCAAAAACGTGGTTGGGATGTGAAAGATTCTGCCGTGATGGCGATTACCGCTGACGAACTCGATACCGCTCGCCGTCGTACTTCGGGTTCAATGGAAGCCCTGAAAGCCGCCGGATTCCCGGAAAAACAAATCTACAAAGTCCCAACCAAATCTAACGACATCCCAGGCGCATTCGACGCCGCAAACTCCATGCTGGTTCAGCATCCGGAAGTGAAACACTGGCTGATTGTTGGCATGAATGACAACACGGTGCTGGGTGGCGTGCGTGCTACGGAAGGTCAGGGCTTCAAAGCGCCGGATGTGATTGGTGTGGGTATCAATGGCGTGGATGCGATCAGCGAACTGTCGAAAGCGCAGGCGACAGGCTTCTACGGTTCCTTGCTGCCAAGCCCGGACGTACACGGTTATAAGAGCAGCGAAATGCTCTACAACTGGGTGAGTAAAGGTGCGGAGCCACCAAAATTCACCGAAGTGACTGATGTGGTGCTGATTACTCGCGATAACTTTAAAGAAGAGCTGGCGAAAAAAGGCCTCGGCGGTAAGTAATCTGCGAATACACGGTGGATAAGCGCAAGCTTCATCCACCCAACCCAAACTGTAGGTCGGATAAGCGCAAGCGTCATCCGACATTGAGGTCTGTCATGCAGCATCAGACACCGTATCTCTCTTTTCGTGGTATAGGCAAAACTTTCCCTGGCGTGAAAGCCTTACAGGACATCAGTTTCGACTGCTATGCCGGGCAAGTTCACGCACTAATGGGGGAGAATGGCGCCGGGAAATCCACACTCCTGAAAATTCTTAGCGGTAACTACGCGCCGAGCGAAGGCAGCATTGTTCTGCGCGGCGAAGAAGTCACTTTTGCCGACACGCCTGCGGCCCTGAATGCCGGGGTCGCCATTATTTATCAGGAACTCCACCTGGTGCCGGAAATGTCGGTTGCCGAGAATATTTACCTCGGGCAACTTCCGCACAAAGCGGGCTTCGTGAACCGTTCTTTATTGAATTACGAAGCGAAATTGCAACTTGAGCACCTCGGTTTGGATATCGACCCGAGTACGCCACTCAAGTATTTATCTATCGGCCAGTGGCAAATGGTGGAGATTGCCAAGGCACTGGCGCGTAACGCAAAAGTTATCGCTTTTGATGAGCCAACCAGTTCGCTATCCCGCCGTGAAATTGACAATTTATTCCGCGTGATCCGTGAGTTGCGGGCTGAAGGGCGCGTCATTCTTTATGTTTCCCACCGCATGGAAGAGATTTTCGCTTTAAGTGACGCGATCACCGTATTTAAAGACGGGCGTTACGTGCGCACTTTCGACGATATGCAGCAGGTGAATCACGATTCGCTGGTGCAGGCGATGGTCGGGCGCAATTTGGGCGATATTTACGGCTGGAAACCGCGCGAACACGGCGCCGAGCGCTTACGTCTTGATGGCGTAAAAGCTCCGGGCGTGCGCACACCGGTTTCCCTGACGGTACGAAGCGGTGAAATCGTCGGGCTGTTTGGCCTGGTGGGTGCCGGGCGCAGCGAATTAATGAAAGGGATGTTTGGCGGCACGCGCATCACAGAAGGTAAAGTGTTGATTGATAGCAAAGTTATCAACATCAACAAGCCCGCCGATGCGATTCGTGCTGGCATGATGCTCTGCCCGGAAGATCGTAAAGCCGACGGTATTATTCCGGTGCACTCGGTGCGTGACAACATCAATATCAGCGCGCGGCGCAAGCATATCAGCGCCGGTTGCCTCATTGATAACCGTTGGGAAGCCGAGAACGCCGCCTCACATATTCGCTCGCTGAATATCAAAACCCCGTCAGCCGATCAGCTCATTATGAATCTCTCCGGCGGCAACCAGCAGAAGGCCATTCTTGGGCGCTGGTTGTCAGAAGAGATGAAAGTGATTTTGCTGGATGAGCCAACGCGCGGCATTGATGTTGGCGCAAAACACGAAATCTATAACGTGATTTATGCCCTTGCGGCGCAAGGCGTGGCGGTGTTGTTTGCCTCAAGTGATTTACCCGAAGTGCTCGGCCTTGCTGACCGCATTATTGTGATGCGCGAAGGGGAAATAGCCGGTGAACTGCTGCATGGTGAAACCAACGAGCAGCAAGCATTAAGTCTGGCAATGCCAAAAACCAGCGCGTCTGCCGCATGACCAGGGAGAGAAAAATGTCTGCATTAACTCCATCATCAACGAAAGCCTCATCAACGAAAGCATCATCAACCAATACCTCATCTGGCGGCAGCAAGAAAACGTCGTCGCTGAGTCTCGGACGCATCTGGGACAACTACGGCATGTTAGTGGTGTTCGCGGTGCTGTTCCTCGCCTGCGCCATTTTTGTGCCGAATTTCTCTTCTTTTGTGAACATGAAGGGGTTGGGACTGGCCATTTCGATGTCGGGAATGGTGGCGTGCGGCATGTTGTTCTGCCTGGCATCCGGTGATTTCGATTTGTCAGTTGCGTCAGTGATTGCCTGCGCGGGTGTCACCACGGCGGTAGTCATCAACATGACCGAAAGCCTGTGGATTGGCGTGGCGGCGGGTTTATTGCTCGGTATGTTAAGCGGTCTGGTGAATGGTTTTGTTATCGCCAGACTTAAAATCAACGCCCTGATTACCACATTGGCCACCATGCAGATTGTGCGCGGCCTGGCGTACATCATTTCTGATGGTAAAGCGGTGGGTATCGAGGACGAGCGCTTCTTTGCCCTGGGTTACGCCAACTGGCTGGGGCTGCCTGCGCCAATCTGGTTAACGGTCGGCTGCCTGATCATCTTCGGTTTGCTGCTTAACAAAACCACGTTTGGCCGTAACACGCTGGCGATTGGTGGCAATGAAGAAGCCGCACGCCTGGCGGGTGTCCCGGTGGTGCGCACCAAAATCATCATCTTTGTTCTTTCAGGTTTAGTCTCGGCGGCAGCGGGGATTATTCTGGCATCGCGTATGACCAGCGGCCAGCCGATGACCTCTATCGGCTACGAGTTGATTGTGATTTCGGCTTGCGTATTGGGCGGCGTTTCGCTCAAAGGGGGGATCGGTAAAATTTCTTACGTCATTGCCGGGATTTTAATTCTCGGCACCGTGGAAAACGCCATGAACCTGTTGAATATTTCTCCGTTCTCGCAATATGTGGTGCGCGGTTTGATTCTGCTGGCTGCGGTCATTTTCGACCGCTACAAACAGAAAGCAAAACGTACCGTTTAAGCTTCTTCTCAACCCTGCCACACCGAAACGCTAGGCCATTCGCGGCCTGGCGATTTATCCTGGAAAATTGCGACACCCGTCACCCTGTCTATACTTACATGGCTAATCATAATTTATCGTTACCGTCACGGTGGCGCATTTAACTGTGTAAGGAGGAGCCGCTGGTGGCTGAAGTATCATCTGTACCGCCTCTAATTTCAGGCAATCTTGCCTTTTTCTTTGACCTCGATGGCACGCTGGCAGAAATCAAACCGCACCCGGATCAAGTCTACATTCCGGCCGCCGTGCGTACGCTGCTGCAAAAAATGTCTGTCATGAGTGACGGGGCTCTGGCATTGATTTCAGGGCGCTCAATGTCAGAGCTGGATAAGCTCGCAACTCCTTTTCATTTCCCGCTGGCTGGAGTGCACGGGGCTGAGCGCCGCGATATCAATGACAAAACCCACATCGTTACCCTTCCTGAACCCATGGTTGCGGCTTTGCATCAGCAATTGAGTGAGGCATTGGAATATCATCCGGGCACCGAACTGGAAGCGAAAGGAATGGCTTTCGCGCTGCATTACCGCCAGGCCCCTGAGGCAAAAGAAGCCATATTTGAATTGGCTCAGGCGATGATTCAGCGGTATCCGGAACTGGCGTTACAGCCGGGAAAATGTGTTGTGGAGCTGAAACCATTAGGAATCGACAAAGGAGCAGCCATTCGCGCGTTTATGCAAGAAGCCCCTTTTGCGGGGCGCAAACCGGTATTTATCGGTGATGATTTAACCGATGAAGCAGGGTTTAAACAGGTTAATGCTCTGGGTGGCTTGACCATCAAAGTTGGGAGCGGCGACACCATTGCCAATTATCGCCTGGCAAATGTTCGCATGGTGTATCACTGGCTTGGCAAATTAACGCAACACATAGAACAACAAAAGCCAGATATTTTACGGGGAGAAAATTATGAGTCGCTTAGTGGTAGTCTCTAATCGCATTGCACCACCAGATGATAAGAAAAGTAGTGCTGGTGGCCTGGCAGTGGGCATTTTGGGGGCATTAAAAACGGCTGGAGGATTGTGGTTTGGCTGGAGCGGTGAGGTCGGTTGCCCCGATGCACCCTTAAAAAAGACCAAACGCGGCAACATTACCTGGGCATCTTTCAACCTGAGCCAGGAAGATTACGAAAGCTATTATCTGCAATTTTCGAATGCGGTGCTGTGGCCCGCCTTTCACTATCGTCTTGACCTGGTCGATTACCAACGTGAAGCGTGGGATGGTTACAGCCGCGTCAATACGCTGCTGGCAAATAAGCTAAAACCGCTGCTGGAAGAGGACGACATCTTATGGGTGCATGACTACCATCTGCTGCCATTTGCCGCCGAATGCCGCAAACAGGGGCTTAATCATCGCATCGGTTTCTTCTTACATATTCCTTTCCCGACGCCGGAAGTTTTCAATGCGCTGCCGCCACACGAAGAGTTACTCGAGGCGTTGAGCGAATACGATTTACTGGGGTTCCAGACCGAGAGCGATCGCCTGGCGTTCCTTGACGGTATTGCCAGCCAGACACGCCTTGACCATCTGGGCAAAAACCAGCACCAGGCATACGGCAACACCTTCCGCACCGAGGTTTATCCGATAGGCATTGAGCCTGAGGAGATCAAAAAGAGTGCGCAAGGTCCGCTACCGCCGAAACTGGCGCAACTCAAGGCGGAACTGGGCAGCATTAAAAATATCTTCTCCGTTGAGCGTCTGGACTATTCCAAAGGCTTACCTGAGCGATTTCTGGCATTCGAGGCGTTGCTGGAGAATTACCCGCAACACCACGGCAAAATACGCTATACGCAGATTGCGCCCACCTCGCGGGGAGATGTTCAGGCGTATCAGGACATCCGTCATCAGCTGGAAACAGAAGCAGGGCGCATCAATGGCAAGTATGGGCAATTGGGGTGGACACCGCTCTATTATCTCAACCAGCATTTTGATCGCAAATTAGTGATGAAAGTGTTCCGCCACGCCGACGTCGGGCTTGTGACACCGCTGCGCGATGGCATGAACCTGGTGGCGAAAGAGTATGTTGCCGCGCAGGACCCCGCTAACCCGGGTGTGCTGGTGCTATCGAAATTTGCTGGTGCGGCTAATGAATTGTCTTCAGCGCTTATCGTCAATCCGTATGATCGTGATGACGTAGCCGCAGCGCTTGATCGGGCATTAACCATGCCACTCGCCGAACGGATTTCGCGCCACAGTGAAATGATGGCGGTGATTGAGAAGAACGATATTCACCACTGGCAGAAGAGGTTTATTGAAGACCTAAAGAAGGCTGAGCCGCGAAGCGATGAGTCGCATTTAGATAAGAAGGTGGCGACATTTCCGAAATTAGCTTAGGGGCATTTTTTTGTAGGGTGGATAAGCGCGAGCGCCATCCACCATTTACATCTGTCGTAACGGATAAAAATGTCGGATGGGCGCTAATGCTAATCCGACCTACTTACTTAAAAATTTCATTTTCAGTTTTTATCCGAGCGGCACCAACAACACATCAACCTGACTCGATGCCACCACGGCCTTCGCGGAGCAAATTATCTTGCTGAAAAAGCTTTGATTATGGTTGCCGCAGATCACCAAATCCACCGAACCTTTATTACATATCGCCAGAATATGCTCACTTAATTCACCGGTTGTAATAACTGTTTCGACAATAGGATAATTGGCCTTCGCAATAAGCTCATCCATAAAAAGCTGAGTCTCTTCAAGCATTAATTCCCGTAGGTTCTCCATCATCGGTGCGGCAAATTGATTATAAAGTTCAGGATCTGATGCGAGTGAAATCAGAGTGATTTTTGCATTTGCTGGTCGGGCGATTGAAACGGCCTTTTCCACCAGTAACTGGCTTTCCGGACTGACGGCGACAGCAACCAATATATGTTGGTAACTCATTACAACCTCCTGTTGACTGAAAATCAGACGCTTAACATTTTTCCTACAACAATCTGCCAAAGAGCGCAAGGATAGTAACCGTAGAAAATGTGAGCCTGCTCATGAAAAAAGATTAACAACGCTAATGTAATGAACTTGTAACGGAATTGAGATGCAGGCAACGCTTAAATTTCCATCAAACTTTCGTATTATTTTAATAAGATTTAATCGCTGACCCTGTTAAGTAAGAATTTATTCTTTCCCATCAACAAAAGGTAATTTTACAAGGTGTTATGTACTGAAAAAGGCGAGTAATTCAGTGTATTTGATGGTGATAATAAAAATACGATATAAATCACATAGCTAAGTGAGCTTACGGAAGCGATATTGATAGCAGGTCATGAGATTGTTAGTCAGAAGAAAAGGTTTTTCCAGATAAACGTAACGGATATTCCGATTTTGGTTGCAAAGCACTCAATTGAAAAGTCTTACTGATGTTTTAAGGGGATGTATAAAGTAAATATATGTGATCTCTGTCACATAAATCCCAAAATTCAACGGCAACCGCATTGTATGTCTACAGGGCTACGAGTAGAGTTTGCCCGGAATTAAGAAAAATCTTAATTTCACCATAAGAATTTACTCTCGGATAAGAACGCACCAACAAGGAAGTCTCCACCACATTTTTGTGTCGGTGGATTCAGTGCGTGTTATCAGTCAATTGATATTGGCTTTTTGCTTGTTTTAATTTTAACCGGAATTTTCCGGCGACTCACGGGGTGCGGCATCGCCGCATGTAAAAAAGTTAGTTTTTCAGGATGAACCAAATGCATACATCCGAGTTGTTAAAACATATCTACGATATTAATTTATCGTACTTACTGCTTGCTCAACGCCTTATTAGCAGTGATAAACCCTCAGCAATGTTTCGTCTGGGCGTGACTGAGGATATGGCCAATTCCCTGAGCGAATTAACCTTGCCACAAATGGTTAAATTAGCGGAAACGAATCAATTGATTTGTCAGTTCCGCTTTAATGATGAGCAAACAATTACCCGTTTAACACAAGACTCTCGTGTGGATGATTTACAGCAAATTCATACTGGCATTTTGTTATCCACCCGCTTATTAAATGAGGTGTCCGCGACAGACGAGGCACCGCGCAAAAAAAGGGCATAACAAAATGAGCGAGAAAAGTATTGTTCAGGAAGCCCGTGATATTCAGCTCGCGATGGAGTTAATCACGCTGGGTGCAAGATTGCAGATGCTTGAAAGTGAAACACAATTAAGCCGCGGCAGACTGATCAAACTGTATAAAGAGCTACGTGGTAGCCCGCCGCCAAAAGGAATGCTGCCTTTTTCTACCGATTGGTTTATGACGTGGGAGCAAAATATTCACGCTTCTATGTTTTGCAACGCCTGGCAGTTCTTACTACGCACGGGTTTATGTACCGGTGTTGACGCGGTCATCAAGGCTTATCGTTTATACCTTGAACAGTGCCCTGCGCAAGAGGGCGGCCCGCTACTGGCGCTGACTCGCGCCTGGACGCTAGTGCGTTTTGTCGAAAGCAACATGCTGGAACTGAGCCGTTGCAACTGCTGCGACGGCAATTTTATTACTCACGCACACCAACCCGCAGGCAGCTTTGCTTGTAGTTTGTGCCAGCCTCCATCAAGAGCGGTAAAAAGACGTAAACTTTCTACGAATACTGCCGATATTATTCCACAACTGCTGGATGAACAGGTCAAACAGGCCGTTTAACAGTTCGGTGTGGTAAACACTCCAGCAGCGATAAGCCATTATCGCTGCTTTTTTTTGCCCCGCATCTGACTGTTTTTCCCTTTGATTTGTGATTCCTCGTCACATTTAACAGCAGAAGGATGTACTCGTGCTGATTGTAATAGGTTATCTGGTCGTAATTGCGACAGTATTCGGCGGCTATATGATGACCGGGGGTCATCTTGGCGCACTCTATCAACCAGCTGAATTTGTCATCATTGGCGGAGCGGGGATCGGGGCCTTTATCGTGGGTAATAACGGTAAAGCCATAAAGGCGACGATAAAAGCGTTGCCATTACTGTTTCGCCGCTCGAAATACACCAAAAGCATGTATATGGATTTGATGGCGCTGCTTTATCGCTTGATGGCGAAGTCGCGCCAACAAGGGATGTTTTCCCTTGAGCGTGATATCGAAAATCCAAAAGAAAGTGAAATCTTCGCCAGTTACCCGCGTATTTTAGCCGACACCCTGATGCTGGAATTTATTATTGATTACCTGCGCTTAATTATTAGCGGGAATATGAATTCGTTCGAAATTGAAGCGCTGATGGATGAAGAAATTGAAACCCACGAAAGTGAGGCGGAAATACCGGCTAACAGTCTGGCAATAATGGGGGATTCACTTCCGGCATTCGGTATCGTGGCGGCGGTAATGGGCGTAGTACACGCGCTGGCATCCGCTGACAGACCCGCTGCTGAACTCGGTTCTTTAATTGCGCACGCGATGGTCGGCACATTCCTCGGTATTTTGCTGGCATACGGTTTTATTTCCCCGCTGGCGACCGTTTTACGCCAAAAAAGCGCGGAAACCACCAAGATGATGCAGTGCGTAAAAGTGACGCTGCTCTCGAGTCTTAATGGTTATGCTCCGCCAATTGCCGTCGAATTTGGCCGTAAAACGTTGTATTCCAGCGAACGTCCATCGTTTATCGAACTGGAAGAACATGTTCGCGCTGTTCGCTCGCCAAATGGGCAGCCGCAGCGTGCAACGGAAGAAGAAGTATGAAGAACAACGCGCGCCCCATTGTTGTCGTAAAACGCCGCAAGCATAAGGGCCACGGCGGCGGCGCGCACGGCTCGTGGAAAATTGCTTATGCCGACTTCATGACCGCAATGATGGCCTTTTTTCTGGTGATGTGGCTGATTTCCATCTCCAGCCCTAAAGAATTGGCGCAAATTGCCGACTACTTCCGTACACCGCTTTCCGCCGCGATTACCGGCGGCCAGCGAATTGCGGATAGCTCCAGCCCCATTCCTGGCGGCGGTGATGATGTCACCCAGCAGCAGGGCGAAGTGAAACGACAGCCGAACATTGAAGATCTGAGAAAGAAGATGGAAACCAGTCGTCTTAAACGCCTGGGCGACAAGTTAGATCAGCTCATTGATGCCGATCCTAAACTGCGCGCGCTCCGTCCGCATCTGCAAATCGATCTGGTGCAAGAAGGGCTGCGAATACAAATCATCGACAGCCAGAACCGCCCGATGTTTAAAAACGGCAGCGCTGAAGTGGAACCTTACATGCGCGATATTTTGCGCAGTATTGCGCCGTTACTAAATGATTTTCCGAACAAAATTAGCTTATCAGGCCACACCGACGATTTGCCTTACGCCATGGGTGAGCGCGGATACAGCAACTGGGAACTTTCCGCTGACCGGGCGAATGCCTCGCGGCGCGAATTGATGTCGGGCGGGCTTATCGACGGCAAAGTGCTGCGCGTTGTGGGTATGTCCTCAACGATGCGCCTGACCAATCGCGGGCCGGGTGACGCCATCAACCGTCGTATTAGTTTGCTGGTACTGAACAAACAAGCTGAAGAGGCCATCGTGCACGAAAACGCAGAAAGCGATAACCGGCCTCTCAGCATTCTCCAACAACCTGCCGCCGTGGAACCGGCGCAGAACACATTACCGCCACAATCCGGTACGAGGTGATAGCGTGAGTATGGATATCAGCGATTTTTACCAGACATTTTTTGACGAGGCCGACGAGCTGCTGGCCGATATGGAACAGCACCTGCTGAATCTGCTGCCAGAAGCGCCGGACTCAGAACTGCTGAACGCCATTTTTCGCGCCGCGCACTCGATTAAAGGGGGCGCGGGGACGTTTGGCTTCTCCGTTTTGCAGGAAACCACGCATTTAATGGAAAACCTGCTCGACGACGCACGGCGTGGAGAGATGCAACTCAGCACCGATATCATCAACCTGTTTTTGGAAACCAAAGATATTATGCAGGAACAGTTGGACGCGTATAAAAACTCACAGGAACCGGATGCTGAGAGTTTCGATTATATCTGCAAAGCGTTACGCCAACTGGCTCTGGAAGCCAAAGGTGAAACGCCTGCGCCGCCTGCAAAACTGACGGTCGTAGAGAAAGATACTCTTGAAGCGCCGCCTGCAAGTGACGGGAAACTGCGTATTGCCATTACGGGGTTGAAAGCAAGCGAACTCGATTTGCTGCTCGAAGAACTGGGTAATCTTGGCACATTAAGCGATGTGGAGAAGGGGGCGAATTCTGTCACCGCCACTATGGAAACCACCGTCAGTGCTGATGACATCAGCGCTGTGCTCTGCTTTGTTATCGAGCCCGAGCAAATTGAGTTTCTGCCGCTGCCCGCTGCGTCTGCCGTTGAAGAAATTGACGTCATTGAAGAACCGGTGGCGTTAGCCGTTAACGCGCCTCAACCGGTGGCAATGCCTGCTGCACCTCGCGTTGAACGTGAACCAAAACCTACGCGTGTCAACGAATCGAGCAGTATTCGTGTGGCGGTTGAAAAGGTTGATCAACTGATAAACCTGGTGGGTGAGCTGGTGATTACCCAGTCGATGTTGGCGCAACGTTCTAACGAACTTGACCCGGTTGAACACGGCGAACTGATCACCAGCATGGGTCAGTTACAACGTAACGCCCGTGATTTGCAAGAGTCAGTCATGTCTATCCGTATGATGCCAATGGAATATGTCTTCAGCCGCTTCCCGCGTCTGGTGCGTGATTTGGCCGGAAAACTGGATAAACAAGTGGAGTTGACCCTGCAAGGCAGCTCCACCGAACTGGATAAAAGTTTAATCGAACGCATTATCGATCCGTTGACTCACCTGGTGCGTAACAGCCTGGATCACGGTATCGAAACGCCGGAAAAACGCCTCGCCGCTGGGAAATCGGCGGTCGGCAATTTGATTCTTTCCGCTGAACACCAGGGCGGGAACATCTGCATTGAAGTGTCCGACGACGGTGCTGGCCTTAACCGCGAACGTATCCTTGCCAAAGCGCTGTCGCAAGGCATGCCGGTGCATGAAAACATGTCTGACGACGAAGTGGGCATGCTGATTTTCGCCCCTGGATTCTCGACGGCAGAGCAGGTGACGGACGTGTCCGGGCGCGGCGTGGGTATGGATGTAGTGAAGCGTAACATCCAGGAAATGGGGGGCCACGTTGAGATCAAATCTCAGGCGAATGTCGGCACCACTATCCGCATTATGCTGCCGCTCACCCTTGCGATCCTCGACGGCATGTCAGTCAAAGTGTGCGACGAAGTGTTCATTTTGCCGCTCAATGCGGTAATGGAATCATTGCAACCGAAAGAAGATGATTTGCACCCATTGGCGGGTGGTGAACGCGTGCTGGAGGTGCGCGGTGAATACCTGCCGCTGGTTGAATTGTGGAAAGTGTTCGATGTAAGCGGCGCAAAAACCGAAGCCACGCAGGGCATTGTGGTGATCCTGCAAAGCGCCGGACGCCGTTATGCGCTGCTGGTTGATCAACTCATTGGTCAGCATCAGGTGGTGGTGAAAAACCTTGAGAGCAACTATCGCAAAGTGCCGGGTATTTCTGCCGCAACCATTCTTGGTGATGGCAGCGTGGCGCTGATTGTTGATGTTTCCGCGCTGCAAGGTTTGAATCGTGAACAACGTATGGCAGGCCACGCCGCCTGATCCCGGGTACTGAGGAAGGATAAGAAAATGACTGGATTGACCAATGTAACAAAACTGACCGGGGAAACGGTAGGGCAAGAATTCCTCGTCTTTACGCTCGGCGACGAAGAGTACGGCATCGACATTTTGAAAGTGCAGGAAATTCGTGGCTACGACCAGGTGACTCGCATCGCCAACACGCCTGCGTTTATCAAAGGGGTGACCAACCTGCGCGGTGTGATTGTCCCGATTCTCGACCTGCGCATTAAGTTTGAGCAGGATGGCGTGGAATATAACGATAACACGGTCGTGATTGTGCTGAATTTAGGGCAACGCGTGGTAGGGATTGTCGTGGACGGCGTATCCGACGTGCTGTCTCTGACCGCAGAACAAATCCGCCCGGCACCGGAGTTTGCCGTGACGCTGTCTACGGAATACCTCACCGGCCTTGGCGCGTTGGGCGAGCGAATGCTGATTCTGGTGAATATTGAAAAGCTGCTCAATAGCGAAGAGATGGCGCTGGTGGATAGCGCGGCACGCGTGGCGTAATCGCTTAAACACTCAATAAAAAAAGGCCTGAGCGCAATCTCAGGCCTTTTTTGTTTTTATTAAACACTGGTTGAAAAAGAATCACCCTGTTATCGCAAACTAGAGTACTCTATCTCAATAATTACATAAATTGAGATAGTTTGATGAAGCAACCCCCGGCGTTAATCCCATTCTCCTCGTTGAGTGGGGAACAGATAGAATCCCACCAGCGGTATAACCGAATGCTGGATGACAAAGGTCGCTATCTTCCTTTTGAAGAATTTCGCCATCGCCTAAAACGCGGGGATGACCTCCAGCTTGCCTGGACGCTGACGCGTCGTGCACGTGATGCAGCTATTCAACGTATTGATTACTTTAACGAAGAAGGTGAACAGGCGGGGTTTAATTTCACGCCTTCCATCGTCGAGGTTTGCGCGCTGGTGGATATTTTTGCCAGCCAGGCAGCGATGCAAAAACAGGCCGCGTCTCTACGGGGAGCAGGGGCTGAACTATCGGCGCTGGTACTTGAAGAGCCGATTACCAGCTCGCAACTTGAAGGGGCGAACACCACAACGCTTGTCGCACGTAACCTGTTAGAAAGTGGGCGCAATGCGCGCAACGAAGACGAGCAGATGATCGTCGGTAACGCCCGGTTGATGGCTGAAATCCCGAACCATCTCAGCGAACCTTTGACCCTCGATCTTATTCGGCATTTTCATGCGGTTGGCATGAGCGGTATTGATGACGATAAATATGCCCCAGGGACATTTCGGCAAACCGATGATGTTGTGATTGCCGATTATGACGGAAATATTATTCATCAGCCGCCCCCGGCAAACCTGATACTGGAGCGTCTTCAGGCAGTTTGCGACGTGGTTAATAATACCCGTGGTCGGTATATTCACCCGCTGTTACGCGCCTGCATTCTTCACTTAATGATTGCTCACGAACACCCATTTCGTGACGGCAACGGCCGCACAAGCCGTGCGCTTTTTTACTGGTTCATGCTCAAAAATGGCTACGAGGCATTCAGGTACATTTCCATCAGCGCGTTTCTGCATGCCGCTCCGGTGAAATACGCCCACAGCTATCAATACACGGAAGGGGACGGCATGGATCTGACCTATTTTCTGGATTACCAGGCAAGCCTGCTGGTTCGCGCAGTGCACGAATACCTGGCGCATATCGACGAACTGATAAGTCGCAGGTCAGCGATAGACCGCGTGTTGTTTGAATCCGGGGCATTGGGGCGGCTGACCTCACGCCAGGTCACTGTGCTAAATATTATGACCGCAACTCCTGGAAAGCTGTTTGCTGCCGCTGAGATCGCAGGTTCGTTAGGGATTTCGGACAATACCGCGCGAGCGTCAATCCGGGCGCTGGTGAAAGAAGGGGTTGCGGAGCAAGTGCGGGTTAACGATCAGCAAACGCTGTATCGGGCAAAATTCGAAAGTTGATGGCAAAAATAAAGGGGCTTGTCGCCCCTTTACCGTTATCTCGTCGGGCCTACGCCTCGATCTCTTCGCCAACTTCAATCGACTCTTCCATCTCACCTTCATTCTTCGACAGCATCGCCGTCGCAACACCATTCCCCAGCACGTTAATCGCTGAACGACCCATGTCGAGGAAGTGGTCGATACCCATCAGCAGCAAAATACCGGCTACCGGAATATTGAAGCTCGGAATCGTCGCCGCCAGCACCACCAGTGCGGAGCGTGGCACGCCTGCAATCCCTTTAGAGGCCAGCATCAGCGTCAACATCAACACCACAATTTCAGAGAAGGTCAGGTGAATGTTGTAAGCCTGGGCGATAAACATCGAGGCGAAAGAGCAGTACACCATCGAACCGACCAGGTTGAACGAATAACCAATCGGCAGCACGAAAGATGCGATGTTGCGCGAGCAACCAAAGCGGGTCAACTGGTCGAGCGTTTTAGGGTAAGCCGCTTCAGAACTGCTGGTGGTGAACGCCACCAGAACCGGATCTTTGAGCATGGCAATCAGGCGGAACACATCACGCTTGAGCACCATATAACCGACACCAATCAGCACCATGCAGGTCAGGATAATCGCCAGATAGTAGCCGCCAATAAACGAGGCGTAATTCAGCAAAATACCCAGGCCTTCGGTCGCAACAACCGAAGAGATAGCCGCGAAAATAGCCAGTGGTGCCACATACATCACATAGCCCGTCACTTTCAGCATGATATGGGAAACCACATCCAGCGCGGCAACTAATGGCGTATTAAATTTCTCGCCAAGCGATGCGCCAGCAATACCGAAGAACAGTGAGAACACCACAATTTGCAGAATTTCGTTATTCGACATCGCGCCCGCGATACTGGTGGGAATGGTATGCGAGATAAACGCTTTCAGGTTCATACCGCTCACCGCAAGGCCGGTCTGAACGTCGCCCGCAGGCACTTGCAAGTTCATCCCCGCACCGGGTTGCTGGAGAGTCACGATAAACAAACCCACCAGAATCGACAGGATGGAGGAGGACACAAACCACACCATCGCTTTGCCGCCGACGCGGCCAATGGTCGAGGTTTCGCCCATCTTCATGATACCTACCGTCAGGGTGCTGAACACCAACGGAGCGATAACCATTTTGATCAGACGTAAAAAGATGTCCGTAAACAGCGTGATATTTTCGGCATAGCTTTTGATGTTTTCAGCCGCGGCGTATTCATGGATGGCCGCCCCGGAGAGAATTCCGGCAAACATGAATAGAAGAATAAATAGCGTGAGTTTGTTTGAACTAGACAATTACGTAATAACCCCGTCGATTAGTAACATTTAATTAACTTATTGAGCCATATATAATTTTTATGTTTGCCCAATTTATATTCGGCCCATAAATTGAATGAAAGCGCGGAAGGATTCAACTATTTTTTACTTTTTGTCGTATTTGTTAATGCAGAATCTCTTATGTAACACTGTGACAACAATCACGAAAATAATATTAATATCTCCCTCTATCTTCCGTGACAACCTCGCCACCTGGCGATTAACCCTCTGATAAAAAAGCGTAATATTTTGCAATACGACGACAGGGTGATTTGCCGTTCAGTTTCTGGTCATTTCTCAATACCTAAACTAAATTTCAATAAGTTAGCGTATGCAGCGCCCAGGCAGTCATTGGGGATTGGATGTGCAAAATGAGGGCTTAACGATGAAAGCACACGCACTCTTAATGCTTTGTGGAAGTGGTTTACTTTGTGGCATAAGCGGGGCGCAAGCGGTGACCAGCAATGGCACAATCAATGCGACACTCACCTTAACCAACGGCTGCCTGATAAACGGGTCGCCTGCTCAAAACGGCATTAACTTCGGTACGCTGGATTTCGGTTCTCACCCGGCAACATTCTCAACCCTGACGACTGAACTGGCTGGCGCTGCGGGCGGCAACAGTTTTGGTATTCAATGCACTAACGGCGCGACTTACACCGTGCAAGTGACCGGCAGCACCAACGGCGCACCGGGCACAACAGTCGGCACGCCAGGCACGCCCGCGCGTTATCTGGTGAACACCACAGATGCAACGCAAGGTGTGGCCTACAGCATCTACAGCGACAGTGCCTTCAATAATGTGATCGCCAACAATACGGCTATTCCGAAAGCATCCACCACCGATGGCGTAGATAACTACATTGTTTACGGGCGCATACAGGGCGGGGGAGAAAGCGTTACGGTGAAACCGGGAACGTATACGGATGTTATTAACGTCAGCGTAACGTATTAACTCATCGTTTTTATAAACATAACAGCAGGCGTTTGCCCCTGCTGAGGGCCGCGCTTTGCATAAAATTCACGCCTGGCTTTTGGGAATGATGGTGGCGCTTCCGGCAAGTGCTGTCACCCAACAATCATTCCAGGTGGGCGCGACGATAACCCCGGGCTGTTCGGTTGCCAGCGGCAGTGGCGGTTTATTTGGCACGTTGAATTTCGGCAGCCACAGCGGGGTGGAAAGCGGTACCGCCAGTAACGCGTTTATTCCCAACACCTCGCTGGCACTGGCCTGCACGCCCGGAGTGGCGTTAAGCATGACCATTGATGGCGGCAAACATTACACCTCGGTGCGCAATATGGTGCGCACCGGCGGCAGCGAAGCGGTGCCTTACCGCCTCTACACCAGCGGGGCATTAACCGCCAACACGGAAATTCTGGTGAATCAGGCAGTAGCGATAACCTACAGCAACAGTAACAACATCACGTTGCCGATTTATGGTGCGGCGCAGTTAACGGGTTTTAGCCCGGCAGGAACTTATACCGACCAACTCACCGTGACGCTGTCATGGTAAAAAAGGGAGAAAATAATGACGCCATGGCTCACGCATAAACTGTTATTCGCGGCAGGTTGTCTCGCCAGCGCTCAGGCTCTGGCTGCCGGGAATATCCTGATTTGGCCTATTGATCCCTATTTGGCTCCCGACGCCAAAGCCGCAGAATTATGGATACAAAATCAAAGTAGCGAGGCCACGACCATGCAGGTGCGAGTGGTCGGCTGGCAGCAGCAGGATGGGCATGAAAAATACCAGCCGCAACAAGATGTGGTCGCCAGCCCGCCTATTGTGCAAATTGCGGGCGGGGGCAAACAGCTGATACGCCTGATCAAACAAAATGTTGTGCCACCAAACCAGGAGCAGGCTTACCGCATTGTGGTGGATGAAATTCCCCAGCCGCGGGATAACAACAAACCACAAATGGGTTTGAAATTGCAGATGCGTTATTCCATCCCGCTGTTTGCCTATGGTGCGGGCATGGTCACTGAAGAGGCCGCAGGCAATCACGCCAATACCGAACCGGCGAAGTTGTCGTGGCGTGTGGTTGATGAAAGTGGCAAGCCGACGTTGCAAGTCACCAATCGCGGAAACGTTCATGCCCGACTGAGTAAAGTCACTCTGCGCCAGGGCAGCCAACAACGAGTGTTAGCCGACGGGCTGATGGGCTACGTGCTACCCGGTAGCCAGCGAGAATGGCCGTTACCCGCATCACTTTCACGGCCTGACCAATTATCTGCAACGATCAACGCTCGTTCCGAACAATGGCAAACCTCTCCGGTCAATTGAGCCGATTACCGATGGCGATGCTTCTTCTGTCTTTGCCGATATGCAGCCATGCCGCGCAAGAAGACGATGCTTTGCCTCCGCCGCCGGATGCGCAGGCGCTGAACCAGACCGCTCAGTTTCATTTATCACTGGTTTTTAACCAGTGGGACAGCGGCCAGGTGGTGCCTGTGACCCAGCGTGGGGGGCAATTTTTTGTCAGCCGGGCCGATTTACAACGCGCCGGTTTACCGGGCGATAAATTCCGCGATGACGAAGTGAATGTCTCGGCGCTCAAAGACGTCAAAACTGAGTACGACAGCGCCGGGCAACGGCTGCTGATGCAAGTCCCTAACGAATGGCTCCCTCGCCAGGCGATTACGCTTGGCACAAATGACGCCAGCTTTAAACCGTTGAGCGGTAGCGGGGCGCTACTCAATTACGATTTCTATACCAGCCATGCCGATAACAGCGGCGGCCAGGCTTCGCTCTGGCATGAGTTACGCCTGTTCAGCGGCAATCTCAGTCTTTCGTCTACCGGCACCGTGCGCGAGGGTTTTTCTGGTTACGACTCAGGGAACGGCGAGGGTTATATCCGTTACGACACCACGCTCACCGGCACTGATGAAGACGACATTATCAGCTGGTCGGCGGGGGATGTGGTCAGCGATTCATTAAGCTGGAGCAACAGCGTGCGCATGGGCGGCGTGTCCATTGGCCGTGATTTCTCGTTGCGCCCGGATCTCATTACCTATCCGTTGCCCGCGTTTTCCGGCGAAGCGGCGGTGCCTTCCACGGTTGATGTGTTTATCAACGGCTATCGCAGCGGCAGTACCGAGCTGCAACCTGGCCCGTTCACGCTGACGAATCTGCCCTACATCAATGGCTCCGGTGATGCAGTTCTGGTGACGACCGATGCGCTTGGCCGTCAGGTTTCGACCACGCTGCCTTTTTATGTCGCCAGTGAATTGCTCAAGCCTGGCCTGAGCGACGGGGCGTTAACCCTCGGCGCCATGCGGCGTGATTACGGCATTGATAACTTTTCCTATGGGCCTGCGGCGGCCAGCGGTTCGTACCGCTATGGTGTCAACGAATACTGGACGCTGGAAAGCCATGCCGAGGGCGCACAATCTCTTGCGCTGGGCGGCGTCGGTTCCTTGTTAAAACTTGGCCGTTTTGGGGTGATCAACGGCGCGTATTCGCGCAGCGAAATGCGTGGCGAAGGCGGGCAGCAAATTAACTGGGGTTATCAGTACAGCACCAACAGTTTTAACATCGGCACCCAGCACAGCCATCGCGATCGTGGTTTTGGTAATCTGGCACTCTATGATTCGCCCGACATGTACGACGAAAATAATCAGCCCATCGCCAGCCTCAGTCGCAGCACCGATCAATACTCGCTCTCTTTTAACCTTGGAAGCTACGGCAACGTCGGCGCGGCGTGGATTGACGTGCGCAGTTTTGACGACGAAAAAACGCAACTGCTCAACGTGTCATGGAGCAAAAACCTCTGGGGAGACAGCAGTTTTTATCTCGCCGCCAGCCACGATCCTGCGCAAAACGGCTGGAGCGTGGCGCTTTCACTCCAGGTGCCGTTCGGCGCGTCAGACTCCGCCGCATTCAGCGTTGAAAGCACGCCGGATGCCGGGAGTTCGCAACGGGTTAACTACAACCACGCGATGCCGGTCAACGGCGGTTTTAGCTGGAATATGGCCTACGCGCACCAAAGTGATAGCGACGATTATCAGCAGGCAACGTTGGGCTGGCGCAATAATAAAGTGGAATTGCAGGGCGGCGTTTACGGGCAGCGCAAAAACTACACCCAGTGGGGAGAAATGTCCGGCTCGCTGGTGATGATGGATAACACGTTTCTGGCAGCCAACCGTATCAACGACGCCTTTATGGTAGTCAGCACCCATGGTTATCGTGATGTCACGGTGAATTTTGAAAACCAGCCGATTGGCACCACCGATGACGACGGTTACTTGTTAATTAGCGGCGTGTCCTCTTATTACCCGGCAAACTACAGCATCAACACGCTGAATCTGCCTGCCGACACGCGCATAAAAGACACCGAACGGCGGGTAGCGTTACGCCGTCACTCTGGTTATTTACTTGATTTCCCTATGGAACAACAGCGTGTGGCCAGCGTTATTCTGCAAGACAGCCAGGGGAAAGTGCTGCCGGTGGCAAGCCAGGTTTATCGCCCGTTACAGTCGCCAGTTCCTGTGGGATACGACGGGATTGTGTATCTCGAAAACCTCAGCGATGTGAATCCCCTGACAGTGACCACGCCGGACGGCAAGCGTTGTCGCGCCACGCTTAAACTTGAAGGTAACCCCGATCGCAAACTGAAAACCTACGGCCCGCTGGTGTGTGTTGAGGGAGCAAAATGAAATGGCCCGGCGCGTGGCTACTGGAGGCACTGCTGCTGGCGATCGCCATGCCTGCCTGGTCGGCCTGCACTCAAGGCTCACAACCGGCGTCGTTTGGTAGCCAGAGTTCGTTTGTGGTGAATACCACGGTGCAGAATACCAGCGCCACACTAACGCTCGATTGTGACACTGTTCTTAACCTGCTGACTTCCGACTCCATAAAACTCACTTATCTGGGGGCCACGCCTGCGGTGACGGGGATCCGCGGATTGTTACGCCGCACGGATGAACCCGCTAATCCGGATAACGTCCCGGTGGTGGTTTGCGTGCAGTCGGGCTGTGCCGGAAGCAGTGAAGTGCAGGCGGGAGGAACTTACACCTGGAGCGGCAGCACGCTGCTGAATCTGCTGGCCAGCAAGCGCTATACGTTGCCGATTTACCTGCGGACCGTCGCCGGGCAAAACGTCAGCGCCGGGCCGTATCGCGTGGTGCTCAACTTTCGCCTCGACTGGAATATTTGCAGCCTTGGCGTGGCGGTGTGTCTCGCCTACCAGACGGGAAACGGCAGCGCGGATATGACGGTGACGCTCACCGTCACCAACGATTGCAGCACCATTACCGCTCCGGCGGTAAATTTCGACAGCGCGCCGCTGGTGCAGAACTTTAAAAGCGTTTCGCAAAGCATCGCGATTACCTGTACCAAAGGCAGCACTTATACCGTTGGCGTCAGCAATGGTTCAAATGCCAGCGGCAACCTTCGGCGCATGAAAAGCGGCAACAATTACATGAGCTATGAAATCTACAAATCTAACGGCATCGACCGCTGGGGAAGCCTCGGTACAGAACGTTGGGCGAGCGCGGCATCGTCAGGGTTGAGTAGCGACGGTTTACTGCGCAACTTTAACTACGTGGCAAAAGTGCTCACCAGCCAAACAACGCCTCCCGCTGGCGCGTATACCGATACGTTGGTTGTCGATGTGGCGTTTTAAATAACGTGCCAAATGTCGGATGACGCTGCGCTTATCCGACCTACGAAAACCCAATGCCAACGGGGGGTAGGTCGGGCAAGCGCAGCGCCCCCGACACGAAATTGCGCCAAAGTTTCACGTAAAGTTCCGTCACAACATGCCGATAACACCGATAAGAAATCATTAAAAGGGTGTTATATGTTGAACCGTATTCGCGTTGTCACCATGCTAATGATGGTGCTGGTGGTGTTCGCGCTGCTCCAGCTCATCTCTGGCGGAATGTTTTTTAACTCACTTAAACAAAATAACGACAGTTTTAAAGTTTCCAGGGAGTTACGCGTTCAGCAGTCAGAACTGGCAAACACCTGGGAGTTGATGCTGCAAACGCGCATTAACCTGAGCCGCTCTGCGGCCCGCATGATGATGGATGCCAGCAACGGGCAAAGTGCAGCAAAAACGGAATTGCTCAATAACGCCAAAAAATCCCTCGTTGAAGCGCAAAAACATTACGCCGCGTTCAAACAAATCCCCGCCATTAATCCGGAGCTGGAAGCCCTGGTGCAAGGTATTGATGACGACTACAAGAACTACAACCAGGCACTGAGCGAGCTGGTGGGGTATCTGGAAAGCGGCAACATGGACGCCTATTTTGCGCAGTCCACGCAAAGTCTTCAAAACGCTCTCCAGAAAGAATATAGCGACTACATTGCGCTCAATGACCGCATGTACGAGCAATCCTATATTGCCAGCGCTAACGACTATAACTTTGCCAAGTGGCAGATTGCCTGTCTCGCACTGGCGCTGTTCGCAGTAATAGTGCTGGTGTGGTTTGGAATGCGCCGCATTCTGCTGCAACCGCTGGCGGTGGTTATTGGTCATATTCGCGAAATCGCCAACGGCAATCTGACAGCAAATATCGTCTCAACCGGGCGCAACGAGATCAGCGAGCTGACCTCCAGTGTGCGCCACATGCAGCAAGAACTGATTATTACCGTGGGTAGCGTGCGTGACGGTTCGGACGCGATTTACAGCGGTGCCACCGAAATCGCCGCCGGAAACAACGATCTCTCTTCCCGCACCGAACAGCAGGCCGCATCGCTTGAAGAAACGGCCGCCAGCATGGAACAGCTCACCGCCACGGTGAAGCAGAATGCGGAAAACGCCCGTCAGGCTTCGCAGCTGGCCTTAAGCGCCTCCGAAACCGCCCAGCGCGGTGGCAAAGTGGTGGATGGCGTGGTGAAAACCATGCACGACATTGCGGGTTCCTCGAAGAAAATCGCTGATATCACCGGCGTGATTGACGGTATCGCTTTCCAGACCAACATCCTGGCGCTGAACGCTGCGGTAGAAGCCGCTCGTGCGGGTGAACAGGGGCGTGGGTTTGCGGTCGTCGCGGGTGAAGTTCGTAACCTGGCGCAACGCAGCGCGCAAGCCGCCAAAGAGATTAAATCGCTGATTGAAGATTCTGTTTCCCGCGTCGATACCGGTTCAGTGCTGGTAGAAAGCGCTGGGGAAACCATGAGCGATATCGTCAATGCGGTCACGCGCGTGACCGACATTATGGGCGAAATCGCTTCCGCTTCTGACGAGCAAAGCCGGGGTATCGACCAGGTGGCGCTGGCCGTTTCAGAAATGGACCGTGTCACCCAGCAAAACGCCTCACTGGTGGAAGAGTCTGCCTCTGCCGCCGCCGCACTTGAAGAACAAGCCAGCATGTTAAGTCAACTGGTGGCAGCCTTCCGTTTAACCCCGGAATCTGCCGCGACGCCTGTAGTCAATACCCCCTCAACGCCTGCACCGACGCTCAAGCCAACACTGAAGCCGAGCCGTGCAACGACGAACGGGCAAGACGATAACTGGGAAACTTTCTAAGAATCTTTAATGGCCGGCAGACGTGCCGGCAGAGGGGCTGTGATGTTCAACCGTATCCGAATTTCGACCACGCTTTTGTTAATCTTGATCGTCTGCGGCGTTTTGCAGATTGGTAGTAATGGACTGTCCTTCTGGGCATTTAGGGATGATTTTCAGAATCTAAAAATGGTTGAAGTCGGAAACCAACAGCGCGACACCTTGACGCAAAGTCGCGCGGCATTGTTGCAGGCCAGCACCGCTCTAAGCCGGGCTGGAACGCTAACCGCGCTCAGTTATCCGCCAGAAGATATCAAACGTCTGATGGCGAATGCCCGTGGCAGCCTGAAACAAGCGGACATGCTGTTTAACCAGTTTCTGGAAATCCCACCTTTAAATAAAGAAGGTGAGGATATGGTGGCCTCGACGAAGCAGAGTTACGCCGCTTATCGGGATGACTTACAGCATCAGGCGACCTGGCTTGAAAGCAATCAGCTTTCTGATTTTCTCAGTGCGCCGATTCAGAAATCACAGGATATTTTTGACGCCTATTTTAACGCCTGGCAGCAGAGTATTAATGACACCGTGGCGGCATCGAGTGCTGACAGCAAACTGAACTACCAAATCTCGGCGATTATTTTCGCCAGCGTGACGGTAATCGCCATTCTGATGCTAATAGGTTCGATTCTCTGGTCGCGCAGAATGCTGGTACAGCCGCTGGAAATCGTGCGCAGCCACTTTGAGCACATCGCCGCAGGGGATTTAGCCCGTCCGATTAGCGTGTATGGCCGCAACGAAATCTCCGAGATTTTCCGCAGCCTGAAAAACATGCAGCAGGAACTCAAACAGACCGTTGCGCAAGTCCGTCAGGGCAGTGGCGCGATGCACACCGGCATCGCCGAAATTGCCGCGGGCAACAACGATCTGTCTTCGCGCACCGAGCAACAGGCCGCATCGCTTGCTGAAACTGCCGCCAGCATGGAGCAGTTAACCGCAACCGTCAGCCAGAACGCCGACAACGCCCGTCAGGCTGCACAGCTTTCACGCACCGCAGCAGACACCGCGCAGCAGGGTGGACAACAGGCGGCAAACGTCGCCCGCACCATGCACGACATCGCCGGAAGCTCGAAGAAAATCGGCGATATCACCAGCGTGATTGACGGCATCGCTTTCCAGACCAACATCCTGGCGCTGAACGCGGCGGTTGAAGCGGCTCGTGCCGGTGAACAAGGGCGCGGTTTTGCGGTGGTGGCAGGTGAAGTGCGTAACCTGGCTCAACGCAGTGCGCAGGCGGCAAAAGAGATCAAAGTGCTTATCGAAGAGTCGGTAAGTCGCGTGCAGCAAGGCTCGCAACTGGTTGATACCGCGGCTACCACTATGGCGGAAATCGTCCGTTCGGTGACGCAGGTTAACGACATTATGGGTGAAATTGCTTCTGCGTCTGACGAACAGCGTCGTGGTATCGAACAAGTCGCGCAAGCCGTCAGCCAAATGGATCAGGTCACACAACAGAATGCCGCGCTGGTCGAAGAAGCGGCCGCTGCGACGGATGCGTTGGCAAACCAGGCCGAACATCTGAGCGGCGTGGTCGCGGTATTTAATCTGGAAAGTGTCGACAGTGAAGACGTCACCAGAGATTTAGTCACCAATGGGGTGCTGGTCACCTCCTGAAAGTAATTGAGAAGACGCTATGACATCACCGCTGCCCAACGGGCAAACGTCATTAATGTTACAGATGACACAGCGTCTACCGCTGTCCGACACGCATTTTCGTCGGATATGCCAGTTGATTTACCAGCGCGCAGGAATTGTGCTGGCCGATCACAAGCGCGACATGGTTTACAACCGCCTGGTGCGTCGTTTGCGCACGCTAGGACTGGAGGATTTTGGGCATTATCTGAGCATGCTGGAAGCTAACGGCAGCAATGCCGAATGGCAGGCGTTCATTAATTCCCTGACCACTAACCTGACGGCGTTTTTTCGCGAAGGTCATCACTTTCCGATCCTCGCAGAACATGCGCGTAAACGAAGTGGCGAATACAAAGTCTGGAGTGCGGCGGCATCGACCGGGGAAGAGCCGTATTCCATCGCGATCACATTGGCTGATGTGTTAGGCATGGCGCCTGGGCGCTGGAAAGTGTTCGCCAGCGATATCGACACCCAGGTGCTGGAAAAAGCCCAGAGCGGGATTTACCGCCAGGATGAGCTGAAAACGCTGGCACCGCTGCAAATGCAGCGCTATTTCATGCGCGGCACCGGGCCACACGATGGGCTGGTGCGGGTGCGCAGCGATGTGATGAGCCACATGGATTTTGCGCCGATAAATCTGCTGGACAAACAAGCACCGATCCCCGGCCCGTTTGACGCCATATTTTGTCGCAATGTGATGATTTATTTTGATAAAGCGACGCAGCAGCAAATTTTGCAGCGCTTTGTGCCGCTGCTTAAACCGGGTGGACTGCTGTTTGCCGGGCACTCGGAAAACTTCAGTAACCTCAGCCGGGAATTTTTGCTGCGTGGGCAGACCGTGTACGGACTGAGTAAGGAAAGGTCATGACAAAAATAACCGTGCTTTGTGTCGATGATTCCGCCCTGATGCGCCAGATCATGACAGAGATCGTTAACAGTCACGACGACATGGAAATGGTCGCAACCGCGCCTGATCCGCTGGTGGCGCGTGATTTGATTAAGAAATTTAACCCGGATGTGCTGACACTCGACGTGGAAATGCCGCGCATGGACGGGCTGGATTTCCTCGAAAAACTGATGCGACTGCGCCCGATGCCCGTGGTGATGGTGTCATCGCTCACCGGAAAAGGGTCGGAGGTGACATTGCGCGCGCTGGAATTGGGCGCGATTGATTTTGTCACCAAGCCGCAGTTGGGGATCCGCGAAGGGATGCTGGCGTACAGCGAAACCATTGCGGAGAAAGTGCGGACTGCCGCGAAGGCGAAACTGGCGGCGCGTGCACCAGTTGCAGCCCCCATGGCACTGAAAGCCGGGCCACTGCTCAGTTCAGAAAAATTGATAGCTATTGGAGCGTCAACCGGCGGCACCGAGGCGATTCGCCATGTGCTGCAACCGCTGCCGCTTTCAAGCCCGGCGGTGCTCATCACCCAGCATATGCCGCCAGGGTTTACGCGATCGTTTGCCGACAGGCTCAATAAATTGTGCCAGATAGCGGTGAAAGAAGCCGAAGACGGCGAACGCGTCTTGCCGGGGCATGCGTACATTGCACCCGGAGATAAACACATGGAGCTTGCCCGCAGCGGGGCGAACTACCAAATCAAGATTCATGATGGCCCGCCCGTGAACCGGCATCGCCCGGCTGTGGATGTGCTGTTCCATTCCGTCGCGAAATTCGCCGGGCGAAATGCCGTGGGCGTGATTCTCACCGGAATGGGGAATGACGGTGCCGCCGGGATGCTGGCAATGCACAAAGCCGGGGCATGGACTATCGCCCAAAACGAAGCAAGTTGTGTGGTGTTCGGCATGCCGCGCGAGGCCATTAACAGTGGTGGCGTTAGCGAAGTGGTCGATTTAAGTCAGATTAGTCAGCAGATGCTGATGAAGATTAGTGCCGGACAGGCAATACGTATTTAACCGAAGGAACTCTATAAATGGCAGATAAAGAACTCAAATTTTTGGTGGTGGATGATTTCTCTACCATGCGTCGCATTGTCCGTAACCTGCTAAAAGAGCTGGGTTTCAATAACGTTGAAGAGGCTGAAGATGGCGTTGATGCGCTGAACAAACTCAACGGTGGTGGCTTTGGTTTTGTGATTTCCGACTGGAACATGCCGAACATGGATGGCCTGGAATTGCTGAAAACCATTCGTGCCGATGGTGGTATGGCGGCGATGCCGGTGCTGATGGTGACGGCAGAAGCGAAGAAAGAAAACATTATTGCCGCAGCGCAGGCGGGGGCGAGTGGTTATGTGGTTAAACCGTTTACTGCCGCAACACTTGAAGAGAAGTTAAACAAAATCTTCGAAAAGCTCGGCATGTAAGGAGAGGCTCATGCACTCATCGACTAATCCCGCGTCAGAGTTACATTCAACCGGCGATATTATCGTCCGGATAGGCAGCCTGACCCGTATGCTGCGTGACAGCTTGCGTGAGTTGGGCCTGGATCAAGCGATTGCCGAAGCCGCGGAAGCCATTCCCGATGCGCGTGATCGCCTGGATTACGTGGTGCAGATGACCGCGCAGGCCGCCGAGCGTGCGCTCAACTGCGTGGAGCTGGCGCAACCGCACCAGAATAAACTGGAATCAGAAGCCAAAGCGCTGAATGGCCGCTGGGATGCCTGGTTTGAAAATCCCATCGAGCTGGGTGATGCTCGTGAACTGGTGACCGATACGCGCAGCTATTTGTCCGGCGTACCGTCGCACACCAGTTTCACCAACGCCCAGCTGCTGGAAATCATGATGGCGCAGGACTTCCAGGATTTAACCGGCCAGGTTATCAAGCGCATGATGGATGTTATCCAGGAAATTGAACGCCAGTTGTTGATGGTGTTGATGGAAAACATGCCGGAACTCGACGCCCGTGCGAAGCGCCCGGCCGACAGCCTGCTCAACGGCCCGCAAATGAACGCCAGCGCGGCTGGTGTGGTGGCAAGCCAGGATCAGGTTGACGATTTGCTGGATAGTTTAGGGTTTTAAGTTTCGTAGAAAAACGCCCCGGTCATCTTCTTCGCTTGAGGGGGAAGACTGGGGCGAGCGCGCCTTAACGCCACAAACAAACCCACAAATCCCCCCGTTTTCCCGCCATTAGCTTTATCCCTCTCTGGCATGCTGTGTTGGTAATTGCGGCCACGAGATTGTTGCGGTGTCAGAAGAAAGCGACGACGATAAAACAGAAGCCCCCACAGCCCACCGGCTTGAAAAAGCACGAGAAGATGGGCAGATTCCCCGATCCCGTGAGTTGACCTCACTGCTGATGTTACTGGTGGGGATAAGCATCATCTGGATGGGTGGCGAACCTCTGGGGCGGCAACTTGCTGCCATGCTTTCTGCCGGTTTGCATTTTGATCACAGCATCATTAACGACCCAAATCTGATTGTTAGCCAAATTAGCCTGCTGATAAAACAGGCGGTCTGGGCGTTGCTGCCGTTGATCATGGGGCTGGTGATTGTGGCGATTGCCGCGCCCATGCTGCTTGGCGGCCTGCTGTTTAGCGGCAAATCGATACAGTTCAAATTCAGCAAACTTAATCCGATTGCGGGATTAGGGCGGATGTTCTCAGCACAGGCCGGTGCCGAGTTACTCAAAGCCTTCCTGAAAGCGATTCTGGTGGGCAGCGTGACCGTCTGGTACTTGCTGCATAAATGGCCGGAAATGATGCGACTGATCAGCGAACCGCCGCTGGCGGCGCTCGGGCATGCGCTGAATATGGTTGCGGTATGCGGGTTATTGATAGTGCTAGGGTTGACGCCAATGGTCGGCTTTGACGTTTTCTTCCAGATATTCAGCAACCTCAAAAAGCTGCGCATGAGCCGCCAGGATATTCGCGACGAATTTAAGCAACAAGAAGGCGACCCGCACGTTAAAGGCCGTATTCGCCAGCAACAACGTGCCGCCGCCCGCCGTCGCATGATGAGCGATGTGCCCAAAGCTGATGTGATTGTCACCAACCCGACGCACTATTCCGTGGCGTTGCAGTATGACGAAAACAAAATGAATGCGCCCAAGGTTGTGGCGAAAGGTGCGGGGCTGGTGGCGCTGCGAATTCGTGAGATTGGCAACGAACATCGTATTCCAATGCTGGAAGCGCCACCGCTGGCGCGTGCGTTATATCGTCATGCTGAAATTGGTCAGCAAATTCCTGGGCAACTTTATTCCGCGGTGGCCGAAGTGCTGGCGTGGGTCTGGCAACTGCGCCGCTGGCGAGTGGCTGGCGGCCTGATTCCGAAAAAACCTGAAAATCTACCAGTGCCAGAAGCGCTGGACTTTGCAAACGAGAAGGACTCCGATGGCTAACCTGTTGGCGCAACTGCGCCTACCGAGCACCATGAAAGCCGGACAATGGCAGATTCTTGCCGGGCCGGTACTCATCTTGCTTATTTTGTCGATGATGGTGCTACCACTGCCGGCGTTTGTACTGGATTTGCTGTTCACTTTTAACATTGCGCTGTCGATTATGGTGCTGCTGGTGGCGATGTTCACCCAGCGCACGCTTGAGTTCGCCGCCTTCCCAACCATTTTGCTGTTTACCACCTTGCTGCGCCTGGCGCTGAACGTGGCTTCCACTCGTATTATTTTAATGGAAGGCCATACCGGCGGCGCGGCGGCGGGTAAAGTGGTTGAAGCCTTCGGCCACTTCCTCGTTGGTGGCAACTTCGCCATCGGTATCGTGGTGTTTATCATCCTCGTCATCATCAACTTTATGGTTATCACCAAAGGTGCCGGGCGTATTGCCGAAGTGGGCGCGCGCTTTGTGCTGGACGGGATGCCGGGCAAACAGATGGCGATTGATGCGGATCTTAACGCCGGGTTGATTGGTGAAGAAGAAGCGAAAAAACGCCGCTCGGAAGTGACGCAGGAAGCGGACTTTTACGGTTCGATGGACGGTGCCAGTAAGTTCGTGCGCGGTGATGCCGTCGCCGGATTAATGATCATGGTGATTAACGTGATCGGCGGGCTGTTAGTCGGTGTGCTCCAGCATGATATGGCCGTGGGGGCGGCGGCTGAAACTTACACGCTGTTGACCATCGGTGATGGTCTGGTCGCGCAGATCCCGGCACTGGTTATTTCCACGGCGGCGGGTGTGATTGTTACCCGCGTGGCAACCGATCAGGACGTCGGCGAGCAGATGGTGACCCAACTGTTCAATAACCCGCGCGTGATGATGCTCAGTGCGGCCGTACTGGGTTTGCTCGGTATGGTGCCGGGAATGCCAAACTTTGTGTTCCTGCTGTTTACTGCTGCATTGCTGGCGCTGGCCTGGTGGATGCGCGGGCGCGAAATGGAGGCTCCGGCTGCTCCGGCGGCACCCGCAAAACCACAGGAAAACCCGCAGGCGGTTGAAGCCACCTGGAATGATGTTCAACTCGAGGACTCGCTCGGCATGGAAGTGGGTTATCGCCTGATTCCGATGGTCGATTTCCAGCAAGACGGCGAGCTTCTGGGGCGGATACGCAGTATCCGTAAAAAATTCGCCCAGGATATGGGGTTCTTGCCGCCGGTGGTTCACATCCGCGACAACATGGACTTGCCGCCTGCGCGTTATCGCATTCTGATGAAAGGGGTGGAAATTGGCAGCGGCGACGCCTACCCAGGGCGCTGGCTGGCGATTAACCCAGGCACTGCCGCTGGCACGCTTCCGGGCGAAGCGACCACCGATCCAGCATTTGGTCTGGCCGCGACCTGGATTGAAAGCGCATTAAAAGAACAGGCGCAGATTCAGGGCTTTACAGTGGTTGAAGCCAGTACCGTGGTGGCAACCCATCTTAACCATTTGATTGGTCAGTTTGCCCCGGAACTGTTTGGGCGCCAGGAAGCGCAACAATTGCTTGATCGCGTGACGCAAGAGATGCCGAAGCTGACTGAAGATCTGGTGCCGGGCGTAGTGACGCTGACCACGCTGCATAAAGTGCTGCAAAACCTGCTCGCCGAGAAAGTGCCGATCCGCGATATGCGCACCATTCTCGAAACGCTGGCAGAACATGCGCCGATTCAAAACGATCCTCATGAATTAACCGCCGTGGTTCGTGTCGCGCTGGGGCGTGCCATTACGCAGCAATGGTTCCCTGGCAACGGCGAAGTGCAGGTGATTGGCCTGGATGCGGCGCTTGAACGCCTGCTATTACAGGCATTGCAGGGTGGAGGGGGGCTGGAACCCGGGCTTGCTGACCGTCTGCTGGAACAGGCACAGGAAGCACTTAAGCGCCAGGAAATGCTGGGTGCGCCGCCTGTGTTACTGGTTAACCACGCGTTGCGTCCACTTCTGGCTCGTTTTTTACGCCGCAGTTTGCCGCAGTTAATGGTGCTTTCAAGTCTCGAACTCTCTGAAAACCGCAATATCCGTATGACTGCGACCATCGGAGCAAAATGATGAACCGACTGTTGATGCTGATGTTATTGCCTTTTATGACGCACGCCAGTGGCGAAGGAGCGTGGCAGGCGAGCGGTGTGGGCGCGACGCTCAGTCATCGCGGGGTGGCAGCTTCGTCACGCGCTCTGGCACCGTCTCAGCCCGTCACAGGCGTGATGACGATGGTCGCGTGGCGCTATGAACTGATTGGGCCGACGCCTGCGGGTCTGAATGTCAGGCTTTGCTCGTCAACACGTTGTGTCGAGATAGAAGGGCAGAGCGGGACGACGCGTGGGCTAACGAACGTTGCGGCAAACGAGCCGCTGCGGTTTGTCTGGCAAGTCCCCGGTGGCGGAGCGCTTTTCCCGGTGCTGAAAGTGCAAAGCAATCAGGTCATTGTTAATTACAAATAGCCCTAACAGCCGCATGACTGATGCGGCTTTTTTCCTTCCAGATCTCATTTTCAATCCCTGCTTTTGATAAAAACAAACCCTTGTTTTATAAATCAGTGACACCCGTACCGGGACTCTTTGTAATTTTGCCAACATTCGCCCGTCCGTGGCAAAAATGGAAAGGTAACATCAGCCCCGTCCTTCTACCTTAACGTTGTAAGGTTCCTCGCAGGCCCGATACGCACGGGACGTGCAGTCTCCAATAACAAAAGCAACGGGGTTTGACGGCAATGAAAACACGTAAGATTGGACTGGCAAATTATCTTGCCTACGGCTCAGGGGATTTCCTCGGAGCGGGAACCACGGCATTAACTGCCGCCTGGCTACTCTATTTTTATACCACCTTCTGTGGACTCACACCGATTGAAGCGACCTTCATTTTTGCCATGGCAAGGGTGCTGGATGCTGTCGTTAGCCCGTTGATGGGCTTCCTCACTGATAACTTCGGTTCAACCTGGCTTGGCAAGCGCTTTGGCCGCCGTAAGTTCTTTATTCTGCTCGGTATTCCGTTGGTCTTCAGCTACAGCTTTATGTGGGTTGGAGAGATGAGTTACTGGTATTACCTGGTGACGTACCTGATCTTTGACGTGGTTTACACCATGATTCTGGTGCCATACGAAACGCTGGTTCCAGAAATGACCGATGACTTCAAACAGAAAACCAAGTTCTCGGGTGCGCGTATTTCTATGGCGCAACTCTCGGCGATTCTCGCCGCATTCCTGCCGGGCATTTTGTTAAATCACTTCGGTAAAGACAACGCGGTTTCCTTCTTCTATTCAAGCCTGGTGTTCGCCACGTTATGCGCCATCGTGCTGACCTTTGTCTGGTTCTTTACCTGGGAGCGTCCGCGTTCCGAATGGACTGAAGCGGCATTGCGTGCAGAAGAAGAGAAGAAAACGCTGACCTTCGCTCAGAGCATGAAACGCCTGAACGTTGAGCTGACTTCAACACTCCGCGTGAAGATTTTCCGCCAGCATCTGGGTATGTACCTGGGAGGCTATATTGCGCAGGACGTGTTCAACGCCGTGTTTACCTATTATGTGGTGTTTGTTCTGATGCAAAGCGCGAGCATGGCATCGAGCCTGCTTGGCACTATGGCGATTCTGCAATTTATTGCGGTGATCGGCATGATTCCACTGTGTATTAAATACGGCCCGGCACCATCTTATCGTATGGTCGTTGTACTGTTTGGCCTCAGTTCGGTCTCCTATGCGGTGCTTTATTACGCGGGTTTGAGCGATGTATTCTCGCTGCTGATGCTGGTTTCAGCCGTCGCGGGTCTGGGTCGTGGGGGCATCAACTATGTGCCGTGGAATACCTACACCTATATTGCTGACGTAGATGAAGTGATTACCGGGCAGCGCCGCGAAGGTATCTTTGCCGGGATCATGACGCTGACACGTAAAGCGTCGCAGGCGGGAGCGGTGATGCTAGTCGGTATCGTGATGCAGCTTTCTGGTTTCGTTTCCGGCCAGACCACGCAACCGCCAGCGGTCAGCCACACCATTTTGATGATTTTAAGTTTCGGTACGGTTGCGGTGCTGGCCTGCGGTTTCCTGGTTTCCCTGCGCTTTAAACTCAATTTGCAAACGCACAGTGTCTTGCGTGAAGAGACCGCGAAGATGCGCGAGGCAGGGCGTCCGGTTCCTGAAGCGACCACACCAGAAGCTCGCGCGACGGTCGAAATGCTGGCGGGTATGCCGTACGACACACTGTGGGGCAACAACAATATTGGTTATCTCAATCGTAATAAGCCGGCCGCCCCATCGTTAAAAGAGGCGGCTGCAATGAATTCGAATACATCACAGAGGTTAAGCTAATGATTATTTATCCCGTCAAACACAGCCCTTTACTGTGCCAGCCGGAGCATTTTATTGCCCGGGATGAACTGAAATCCCTGATCCACAAGGTGACGGACAACCTGATTAATATTAAGGATGAAACGGGGCAATTTTTGCTGCGACTGGATGACGGACGAGTCATTGATACCAAAGGTTGGGCGGGCTGGGAGTGGACGCACGGCGTCGGTTTGTACGGTATGTATCAGTATTATCGCCAGACCGGCGATAAGAAGATGTGTGAGATTATTGATAGCTGGTTTGCCGATCGTTTTGCCGAAGGGGCAACCACCAAAAACGTGAATACCATGGCGCCGTTCCTGACGCTGGCTTATCGTTTTGAGGAAACGCGCGACCCATCGTATTTGCCTTGGCTTGAAAGCTGGGCGGAGTGGGCGATGTACGAAATGCCACGCACCGAACACGGTGGCATGCAGCATGTGACGCTTGCCGAAGAAAATCATCAGCAAATGTGGGATGACACGTTGATGATGACGGTGTTGCCGCTGGCGAAAATCGGCAAACTATTGAATCGCCCGGAATATGTAGAGGAAGCAACGTATCAGTTCCTGCTTCATGTACAAAACCTGATGGACAGAGAAACCGGGCTGTGGTTCCACGGCTGGAATTATGAAGGCAATCATAACTTTGCGCAGGCGCGTTGGGCGCGTGGTAACAGCTGGTTGACGATCGTTATTCCTGATTTCCTTGAGCTGGTGGATTTACCCGAAAACAATGCGGTGCGCCGTTACCTGGTCCAGGTGCTGGAAAGCCAGGTCGCTGCGCTGGCGAAATGTCAGGATGACAGCGGTTTGTGGCACACTTTGCTGGACGATCCCCATTCTTATCTCGAAGCGTCGGCCACCGCCGGTTTTGCTTACGGGATACTGAAAGGCATTCGTAAACGCTATATCGGCAAGCAATACGCCGAAGTGGCTGAGAAGGCGATGAAAGGGATTGTGAAAAATATCTCGCCTGAGGGCGAGCTGCTGCAAGTTTCGTTTGGGACTGGAATGGGCAGTAATCTCGACTTCTATCGCCAGATCCCGCTGACGTCGATGCCGTACGGTCAGGCGATGGCAATTCTGTGCCTGGGTGAGTATTTACGTATTTATCTCTAAGCACATTTTCATCACAAAAGGCCTGTCTAATCAGACAGGCCTCTTTTTTCTGAATGGTTCCCCAAAAATAAGAAATTAAATAAGGAGTATTCAGCGGCACAATTCATTATGCTCCGCGCTGTTGCTTGTCCCCCACCAGGATCACCTTTTGTCCATTTCTCCTTTTGCTCGTATTGCCGCCAATAGTTTGGTGGAAGCGGGAGCCGTTATTGGCGCCAATGTCACCATTGGCCCATTTTGTGTTATTTCCGCAGGTGTCGTGATAGGCGAGGGGTCGATTATTGGCTCTCACTCAGTGATCACCGGCCTGACAACCCTGGGTTGTGACAATAATTTTGGTTCGTATTCATCTATTGGTGAAGTGAATCAGGATCTTAAATATGCCGGTGAACCGACGACATTAGTCATTGGCGATCGCAACCATTTCGGCCACCACGCTACGGTTCATCGCGGCACGATTCAGGGTTCCGGCGTGACTCTGATGGGTAACGACAACCGGATTAGTAATGGCGTGCATATTGGACACGATTGCGTCGTGGGAGATCACACGCAGATTGGCGATAACAGCGGCCTGGCCGGGCACGTGGAGCTGGATGATGATGCGCAAATTGGTTATATGTGCGCGATTCATCAGTTTTGCATGCTGGGGAATGGGGTGAAGATCCTCGACCAATCCGGAGTCGTTCAGGATGTGCCACCGTTTGTGATGGCGGGTGGGAACCACGCGCAGCCGCTGGGCGTGAACGTGGAATCCCGGGCGTTTCTGGCACTCAATCAGGAACAGCAGGATTTGGTTCATACGCTTTATGAGCGTTTTTACCATCAGGCGCTGTCGATCGATGAAGTGAAAAGGTCTTTAAAAGTGATGGAAAGCGATTTTCCGGTGATTGGCTTTTTTGACCGCTTTTTTGCGCGGTCGGCACGGGGCATCGTACGTTAAACAAATTAAAAAAGGCTCGCCATTTACGGCGAGCCTTTTGTTCATGAAAGCCAAAAATTACATACGTTCTACGGTTTCAATCCCCAGCGTATCCAGACCCAGTTTCAGCGTTTTCGCCGTTAACAGAGCCAGTTTCAGGCGGCTGTTACGCGCTTCAGTGCTGTCAGCGGCCAGAATCGGGCAATGCTCGTAGAAGCCTGAGAACAGACCCGCTACGTCGTACAGATAAGTACACATCACATGTGGCGTACCGTCACGCGCAACCACGTTCAGCGTTTCTTCAAATTGCATCAGGCGAGCCGCGAGCTGCGCTTCGCGATCTTCGGTAATCACCACAGGCGCTTTCAGCAACTCGGCTTCATCAATATTGGCTTTACGGAACACTGACAGCACACGGGTATAAGCATATTGCATATACGGTGCCGTGTTGCCTTCAAAGGCCAGCATGTTGTCCCAGTCGAAGATGTAGTCAGTGGTACGGTTCTTGGACAGATCCGCGTATTTCACCGCGCCAATACCGACGGCGTTTGCCAGCGCTTCTAACTCATCAGCAGGCATGTCCGGGTTCTTCTCTGTAACCAGACGACGAGCGCGTTCAAGGGCTTCATCCAGCAGGTCAGTCAGTTTTACGGTCCCGCCAGAACGGGTTTTGAATGGCTTACCGTCTTTGCCCAACATCATGCCGAACATGTGGTGCTCTAATGGCACAGAATCTGGCACATAACCGGCTTTACGCACGATAGTCCAGGCTTGCATCAGATGCTGGTGCTGGCGGGAATCGATGAAGTACAGCACGCGGTCAGCATGCAGGGTTTCAAAGCGATATTTCGCACAAGCGATATCGGTGGTGGTGTACAGGTAGCCGCCATCCTTTTTCTGGATGATAACGCCCATCGGCTCACCGTCTTTATTCTTGTATTCGTCGAGGAATACTACCGTAGCACCTTCGCTTTCAACCGCCAGACCTTTTGCTTTCAGGTCAGCCACAATACCCGGAAGCATTGGGTTATAGAGGCTTTCACCCATCACGTCGTTACGGGTTAATGTGACGTTCAGACGCTTATAGGTGATTTGGTTTTGCGTCATGGTCACATCGACCAGTTTGCGCCACATGTTGCGGCAGTATTCGTCGCCGCCTTGCAGTTTCACCACGTATGCGCGAGCACGCTCGGCAAATTCTGCATCTTCGTCATAATGTTTCTTCGCCGCGCGGTAGAACTCTTCGAGGTCAGCCAGCGCCATTTCACCTGCGTTTTCCTGTTGCTGTTTTTCAAGATACGCAATCAGCATCCCGAACTGCGTGCCCCAGTCACCGACGTGGTTGGCGCGGATAACTTTATGGCCAAGGAATTCGAGGGTGCGAACAGCGGCATCACCAATGATGGTTGAGCGCACATGCCCGACGTGCATTTCTTTCGCAACGTTTGGCGCGGAGTAATCCACTACCACTGTTTTCGGTTCGGAAACGGTGACACCGACGCGATCGGAGGCGACAGCTTCATCGACACTCTTCGCCAGAAACGCCGCGTCGAGGAAAATGTTGATAAAACCAGGACCGGCGATTTCGACTTTGCTGGCAATTCCGGTCAAATCCAGATTAGCAATCACCAACTCGGCGACTTGTCGTGGTGGCTTGCCCAGTGATTTCGCAACTGACATCACGCCATTGGCCTGATAGTCGCCGAACTGAACTTTTGCTGACTGACGAACCTGTGGTTCGCAATCCGCAGGAGCACCTGCGGCAATCAGTGCCTGACTGACTTTATCTGAGAGAAGTGCCTGAATATTCACCGGGATACCTTACATTTTGCTTAAGACTGCTGTGACTGATACAGCAGCCGTATCGTTGGGGATAAAATTAGGGCGTAAGTATAACTGTTTTTAATCTCCGGAGTCAGCAAAAGCCGTGGTCGCCCGGCCCTGTACTAACCTTAACGGTATAGTGATTAACCATTCAGAGCGTTCGCGGCTCCATGGGTGTTGGTGATGCTGGCCGAAAAAGGTAGATTACGCGCATTCGTGATTTCGAGGATAAGGTGATGGCCAACTGGCAGACAATTGCAGAACTGAGTGATATTTCAGAGGATCTCCCGCGTTTTATACAAGCGTTAACCCAACTGGCTGCACGTCTGGATCTCGAGATTGCCCCGCTCGACGCCGATCATATTTCCCTGCGCTGCCACCAGAATACGACGGCTGAACGCTGGCGTGCGGGTTTAGAAAAGTGCGGTACGTTGCTTTCAGAAAATATTATTAACGATCGCCCCATCTGCCTGTTCAAACTCGACGAACCGGTACGCGTTGCGCACTGGGAATTTAGCGTGGTGGAACTGCCGTGGCCGGGTGAAAAACGTTACCCGCACGAAGGCTGGGAGCATGTAGAAATTGTCTTGCCGGGTGAGACTGAAACGCTGAACGCGCGGGCGCTGGACTTAATGTCTGACGCGGGATTGCGCCAGACGGGAATTTCAGTGAAAACCAGTTCGCCAAAAGGCGAACGTGAGCGCCTGCCAAATCCAACGCTCGCCGTCACCGACGGCAAAGTGACGATCAAATTCCATCCCTGGAGTATTGAAGAGATTGTCGCCAGTGAGTTATCTGATTGATTTTACAGCGTTTTTCATCCGTTTAATCGCTTCTTCAAGCGTTGCGGATGTGCAGCCAAAGTTAATCCGCACGAATTTTTTCTCGCCAAAATCTGCCCCTGGCGAGAAACCCAGGCCCGCTTTCTGGAAGAACAGAGTCGGGTTTTCTACGGGCAAAGCGGTGGCATCGACCCAGCCCAGATACGTCGCTTGCGGCGAAACCGTCGTCAGGCCAGGCATCTCGTTCACCGCGCTGACCAGACGGTCGCGATTGCGGCGCAAATACGGCAGTAACTCTTGCAGCCACGGCTCGCCGTCACGCCAGGCCGCGGTGGCCGCCGTCAGGGCGAGCACATCGACGCTCGGCACAATTCCATCACGCACTGTGTTAAAACGTTTGCGCAATTCCGGGTCGGGAATAATCGCCAGTGAGGCGCCAAGCCCGGCGATGTTAAACGTTTTAGACGGTGAAAGCAGGGTGACGGATCGTTGCTCGGCATCGGCGCTGAGAGTGGCGAAGGGAATATGTTTCGCGCCCGGATCGAGCAGTAAATCGCAGTGGATTTCATCTGAACAAACAATCAGGTCATGGCGTTGCGCGAAAGCCAACTGTTGCTCTAATTCTTCCCGGGAGTAAATCGTGCCACCAGGATTTTGCGGATTGCAGAGCATCAGTAATTTTTCTTTGCCGGTGCACTGAGATTCAAGGGCGTCTAAATCCATTACCCAGCGGCTTTTCTCAAGGCGCAGAGGGGCATTGACTTGCGGGCGTTGGGCAAAAGCGGATGATTTTCGGAAAGGGGGATAAATCGGGCTGGGAGCAATCGTGGTTTCATCGGCTGCGGTAAATGCGCGAACGCTTAAATTCAACCCGGCGACAACACCTGGTAAAAAGACAATCCATTCAGGTTTGATTTGCCACTGGTAACGGCTGGCCATTCGCTCAACGACAACATCGACTAACTCCTGGGGCCGGGCACCGTAGCCAAAAACGCCGTGTTCGACACGCTGATGAAGGGCATCGAGAATACAAGGCGGGGAGCGAAAATCCATATCGGCGACCCACATTGGCAAAACATCATGACCAAATTTATTCCACTTCGAACTGTCGCTGTGACGGCGGTCGATGCCATCATCAAAATTGAATGCCATCATTGATTACCTTTTTTGTGACTGTCGTTTGAGATTATCATTCTGGACCGTTGGCACAACCGCCAGGCTAAAGATTTTTAAGGAGTAATCAATGCCTTTGCTTGAGATATGTTGTTATGGAATAGACTGTGCAGTTACTGCGCAACAAGCCGGAGCGGATAGAATCGAATTATGTGCAGCGCCGAAAGAGGGCGGATTAACCCCTTCAGCGGGCGTACTGCGTAAAGTTAAAGAGCGGGTTTCGATTCCTGTGCATCCGATTATTCGCCCGCGGGGCGGTGATTTTTGTTACACCGATGCTGAATTCGACACCATGCTGGAAGATATCGCTTTCGTGCGTGAACTCGGATATCCGGGTCTGGTCATCGGCATGTTAGATGGTGAAGGTCATATCGATATGCCGCGTATGAAACGGGTGATGGAGCAGGCGCAGGGAATGGCGGTAACGTTCCATCGGGCGTTCGATATGTGTCACAACCCGCATCAGGCGCTGGAGCAATTAACCGATTTAGGCGTGGCGCGTATCCTGACTTCTGGGCAACAACAGAATGCAGAGACAGGACTTTCATTACTTAGGGAACTAAAACAACATTCCCGTGCTCCAATCATTATGGCGGGTGCAGGAGTCAGGCTGAGCAACTTGAAAAAGTTCGTCGAAGCGGGTATTGACGAGATGCACAGCTCCGCAGGGCAGTCAGTGCCTTCACTGATGCGATACCGCAAGGCTGGCGTGTCAATGAGTGCGGATGCCGAAGCCGATGAGTTTAACCGTTACTGCGTTGATGGCGATGTAGTAGCAGCAATGAAAACGGTGTTAGTTGCCAGCCACTGAGCAACCCGACACTTAGATTTTTGCCCGCGCATCATGTCGCCCATGTGATGCTGCTCGTACCAGGCCCCGATGTTTTATCGGGGCTTTTTTTATGGCGATATTTATTAAAAACTTAACATGTTAGTTAATGAATTAAACGTGTTAGGCTCCCTCTAAATGACGGAGGGCAACATGAGTACCAAAGACAAAGAACTCTATGATGAGATGTGTAGGGTTGTTGGAAAGGTTGTGCTTGAAATGCGTGACTTAGGCCAGGAACCGAAACACGTTGTGATTGCAGGTGTGGTCAGAGCAATGTCTGCCAATAGCAAAATTCAACGTTCGCCGCTGACAAGTGCAGCGATGAGCGAAGTGATTCGTGCACTCGGGTTCGCCTCAAAATAATTAAGGCCACAAAATGTGGCCTTTCTGACTCTTACGGCTTACGTGCTACCAACACAGCACGTAGCGGGGCAGGGTAGCCTTCGACGGTTTTGCGTGGATCATTCGGGTCGAGGAAATCGGCCAATGATTCCGTCGTCAACCAGCTTGTGCGGCGCTGCTCTTCGCTTGTGGTATAGCAATGATCCACAATTCTCACATCAACGAAGCCGCACTTTTCCAGCCAGTTTTTCAACGCTAACGCCGACGGAATGTAATACACATTGCGCATTTGCGCATAACGGTCACCCGGCACCAGCACAGTATTTTCGTCGCCTTCGACAACCAACGTTTCCAGTACCAGTTCGCCATCTTTCACCAGTTGGTTTTTCAACTGATAAAGATGATCAAGCGGAGAACGGCGGTGGTAGAGCACGCCCATCGAGAACACCGTATCAAAGATATTCAGCTCAGGAAGTTGCTCAATGCCCAGCGGCAAAACATGCGCACGTTGGTCGTTACCCAGCAGTTTACGCACGGCTTCAAACTGGCAAACAAACAACTGCATCGGGTCGATACCCACCGCCAGATGCGCACCCGCACCAATCATGCGCCAAAGGTGATAACCGCTACCGCAGCCAACATCCAGAATGGTACGCCCGGCGAGCGGGGAAATATGCGGCAGAACGCGGTCCCATTTCAGGTCAGAACGCCATTCCGTGTCGATATCCACACCGTAGAGCGAATACGGCCCTTTACGCCAGGGCATCAGGTTGCGCAGCAGTTTTTCGATGCCCAGGCGTTGACCTTCGCTCAGTGGGGCTTCTGATTCCGCCGTCACGCTATGCAATAAATCCAGACGATACGGCGCAAGTTCAGGCAGGTATTCAACGGTGTTGTACCAATGTTTAAACTGGCCGTGCAGATTCTCGCGCTGCCAGGTGGCAATTTGCGCAGGAAGCGTTTCCAGCCAAGGAGCCAGCGGGCTTTTAGCGATAAGCTGATAAAAATTACCAAAGTCGATCATGCAGACGTTCCTGATTTCAGTGCAACCAAAGAGCCAAAGTTAAAGCACTGGAACCATAATTCTGCGTGGTCAAATCCGGCTTGTTTGAGGCGTTGTTTATGAGTTTCGACGGAGTCGGTGAGCATGACGTTTTCCAGCATGCTGCGTTTTTGGCTGATTTCCAGCTCGCTATAACCGTTCGCGCGTTTAAAATCGTGGTGCATATTGAACAGCAGATCACCGACTTCACCATCTTCAAAGCTGAATTTCTCAGACAGCACTAGCGCGCCACCCGGATTCAGGCCTTGATAGATTTTTTCCAGCAGCAGTTTACGGTCGTCTGGTTCAAGGAATTGCAGGGTAAAGTTCAGCACTACCATTGACGCATTTTCGATAACGATATCGCGGATATCACCTTCGATAACGTCCACCGGCGTTTGCGCTTTAAACGCGTCGAGATGACGACGGCAGCGTTCAACCATAGCCGGTGAGTTGTCTACCGCGATAATTTTGCAGTTGTCATGATGAATGTTGCGACGCACCGACAAGGTTGCCGCGCCAAGGGAACAGCCGAGATCATAGACCTGGCTACCCGGTGCCACAAAGCGCTCCGCCAGCATGCCAATCATCGAAATAATGTTGGAATAGCCGGGCACCGAACGTTGAATCATATCGGGGAAAACTTCTGCTACACGTTCATCAAAAGTCCAGTCACCTAATTTGGCAATGGGGGCGGAAAACAGCGTATCGCGGTCAGACATAATGTTAAATCCGGAAATTCGAAATTTCGAAAGGGGCATATTTTGCGTTAATGCAGCGAGAAAACCAACTCCCATGGCATATACCACAGGTTAGCCAACACCATCAGCAGCAAAGAACACCAGGTGGCACTCATGCCAGAACGACGCCAGGCTATTAAACGATGATGAAAACCATAAGCATGCATCAGGCGCCCGGCAATCAGCATAAGCCCGCAAATATGCACCATCCAGGTTTCGGCACCGTTCATTTCCATCAGCAATAAAAGTAGCAATGCCACCGGGATATATTCCACGGCATTACCATGAATTCGAATCGCGCTCTGAAGTTCGCTAAAACCGCCATCGCCATATGAGACGCGGTACTGCAAACGCATACGAACAACATCAAACGAGAACTTAATCAGCAACAAAGCACCCAAAACGGCATAGAGCGCGCTTACCATACTCACATCCTATAGAGATAGTTCCAGCACGCCTATGATAGCAGCGCGAACCATATGCTGTCGCTACCCCTAAAATAGGGAGTTTTGTTTTGGAATTGCCGGTTCGTTACCCAGTTCAGGGAAGGCGTGTTGCAGCCCTGGCCATAATGTATGAACCAGGTCCTGCACCAGCCCGATATCTGGCGTGTGTAAAAAGAGGTATGGCGTGGTGGTCTGTTCCCACTTTGGCAAGGTTTTAATCCAGGCGTTAAAGAACGTCAGATTCTGCTCCATATCGTTGCTGCCGATGAATCGCACCATGGGATTTTTGGCCGTCACGAGTGCGTGAACCGGAACTATAGGCTTTTTGCGTTGCGCTTCACGAATGGCTTCATTGTGAGGCTTTGCACTGTGAACCGGGCGACTATCAAGAATGACTCGGTTTACACCACGTTCATGCAGGCCACGATTAAGCGCTTGCTCATCAGCACTTTTATCGAAGAAAGAAGGGTGGCGAACTTCAACGCCATAGGTGAAATCTTTTGGCAACGAATCGAGGAAATTCCACAACGCGGTTAAGTCAGAAGGCCCGAAGGTAGCCGGAAGCTGCAACCAGTATTGCCCGATGCGATTGGCCAGGGGCGACATGCGGTCGAGAAATTCCGCCGTTAAATCTCCACACTGGCGCAAGGCTGCATTGTGGGAAATCGTCGCCGGAAATTTAAAGCAGAAGCGGAAATCATCGGAGGTCATCTCGCGCCAGCGCGACACAATCTCTGCTTTAGGTAGTGCATAAAGCGTGGTGTTGCCTTCCACACAATTAACATGTCGGGTAACCGTATTTAACTTACTGATTTTAATGATGCTCTCATGCTGTTGTGTGGGCTATGGGGCATCTGTGGGGCAAAATCGGAAAGCTTCTGATTAAGCATTGCGATCTGCTCTGCGCTGCTGTCAGCCATCCATGCCCCGTACACATTGAAAACCATCTGTGCGCTTGCATGTCCCATTTGATTGGCAATGAAGCTCGGGTTTGCTCCAGCAGACAAAGACCAGCACGCATAAGTATGCCGTGACTGGTACGCCTTCCTGTGCCTGATACCTGCGCGTTTCAACGCCGCGTCCCATGAGTCGCCTACCGAATCAACCTTATAGATAAACCCAACCTGCTTACACCGTCTGACAAACTGTGGGTTAAAGACAAATGTACAGTCATGGCGCTCCGTTCGGCCATACTCACGGAGCTGGACGTCGATGGGATGCTGCTTACCTAGCCTTGTCATTTCTGCCTGATTTTTCAGTATGCTGATTGCTGGCTGGATAAGGTGCACAACCCGGTTGGTGCTTGCTTCTGTTTTCGGTAGTGTGAGTTCACCAAGTTTTGTATAATTGCGCCTGATGGTAATTGTTCCCGCTTTAAGATCGATATCCTCCCAGGCCAGGGAGACCAACTCCCCGTGACGTATTCCTGTGTACACTGCTAATGACCACAGGTTTTTCGTCTGCTGATGCCGGCATGCATCTATCAGGCGGATAAATTCATCACGAGTTAGCGGATCTGGTTCTACCCTGGCTTTTTTTAGCGGTTTAATTCCATCAAATGGGTTCGCAGCTAAGTAGCCGTGATCAGCAGCAAACTGAAACATTCCGGCAATTGTTGTCATGTAATAATTCACAGTAACAACACTTCGTCCCTTGGCCGGGGATTTCATTTTCAATCGTGTTTGATGACCGGTCAGCAAATCTTTCCTGATGTACAGTAATTCCTCTTTAGTCACTGAGGTTACCAGTCTATCTCCCCCGATCCTTGGCACTACATTCCTTGCGACCGACTCATAGCGATTGAGCGCGTTCGAACATATTTCCATCTTTTTCAGATCCAGCCACTTTTCTTCAAGCTCTTTCACTGTAATTTCTTTTTTACCTACCCCAAAAATCTTGAGGTTAGGTGAGTCAGGAAACTGTACTGCGTAGTCAAAGGTTCCCGTTCGGATGGCAAAACATACTGATGTCCGCAGTTCCCCGGCGATCTTCCTGTTCTTAGCGGTGTCAGGGACACCAAGGTTTTCCCTGACACGCTTACCTTTATAGCTAAACCAGATGCGCAATGTGCCACCGTGATTTTCAACGCCTGTCGGATATGTGAATTTATCCATTGATTCCTCCAGACGCCCAAGAGCGATATGAGATTACCTTTTTCATGGCATCAAATCACTCTGGTTGTTTATTTTTGAGTGAAGCAACCCATGCGTCTACAGCCTTACGGTTGTACATGCACTCGCTGGATGGCTTCGGATTTCCGTCCGGTGAGACGTGAATATATTCTCGCCCAACCATCCAGCACTCTTTCCTGGCCCGGAGGATGGTTCCGGGCTTTAACCCGGTAACAGCGATAAGAACACTTTCGCAAACCCACTCGTTAGGGGCCAATTGAATTATATTGCTCATTTCCACCTCACACCGCGCCAATTGCTTTGTGCACAACTCGATAACCCCGTTTCCGGGGCTTCCTCTTCGGTTCAATCTTCGACGCTGCTACCTTCGGAGCTGGTGGCATTGGCACACTGACGCCATTCCGCATATCCCGCCTGGCGTTCATCTTCCAAACCAGCTGTTTTGTATGGTCGCATCCGTCGTCAATCTGGACGCTGGCTTTCACCAGCGTGTCGTTAAGGTCAGCATGCTCAGGCATAATTATCCTCTGACTTGCTGAGTGCTTCCTGCAAACGTTCTTCTGCAATAGCCCGAGCGACCAGACGTAATGAGGCTAAATCCGCTTTTGTTACCTGCTTTCTCAGAAGGGAAAGAAGCTCTTCATCTTCAAATCGAGCGCGCATAACGTTCATTTCTTTCTCTTCTCTGCGAAGAACAGACAGACGTTCGCAAATTCGGCTGCGCATCCAGAACCAACCTTTGTGGGCTGCTGTTGCCCGATGATGCCAGTCGCTGTCGCTGCTTTTATTGCTGTTCAAATCATCTTTAAGCCTATCAAGAGTTCTGTTCGTGATAGCCAGCGCCTTAAGGTGGTCCGCAATCCCATTCAAACCTTCCAGATTGATACGCCCGTTTTCCAGTTGAAGATTGCTCATCGTGCTGCCTCCCTTACCGCTACCCGGTACGCCCGCAGTACATCGCGAGATTTTCCGGTGATAATCGACTTCATAAAGAACATTCCACTACGCTTTACAACTATTCCTAGCGTCAAGAACAGGGCGACATCAACCACTCGGTTGTGTTTGCGAAACTCCAATACAGTGCTGGTGATTGTTACCGATGAGATAACTTCGCCTTGATGATGATCAATCCGCATTCAGCACCTCCGCGCACAGTTCAAAGGCGTTATCGTGAAGTGGCATAATCACCAGGAATGGATTGCCATAAAGATGATTGGTCACTGGATCGAGAATCAGCTGACATGGTGCATCTTTGCCATATGGCTTGAACTTCACTGGACCGAACCCACTGGTAAACATCATTTGTGGCAATGCAAGAAGTCGGGACGTAAACATCGGAAGCTCTTCCACTGGCTCTGGTGATGCAGGCAGCAATTTTTCAAAATCAGGGTAGCGACATTCAACTTTGGTCAGCTCACAGCTCCCCACGGCTTGATCGTATTCGTCTACGTGAATAGCCATCCAGCCATCGTTGTAAAGATGAATCAGGGTTCCTTCCGCGCTGGCAGGTATATCGCCTTTGAACAAGAACACCGCATCAATATCTGTGTCTGCGCCATGTTCCATACGCACGGCTGCCCGTCCATCAGTAGCAAAGATGTGGGTCGGGGTGATGTATACCCCTTGCAGGTAAGTGCGCTCTTCTTTTTCATCGGCCACGCAGCAAAGAGCGGCGCGGAGAATATCAGTTGGCATCAGCATTATTTTGTCTCCGGCGTATAAATGGCTTTATCGTGGCTAAACTCGCCGTTCCAGGTCGTTTTCATCGGTAAAGCACCTTTGAGATACAACTGGTAAATGCGATGGGTGCCTTTCTGCAGCAGCACTATTTTCTTTTTGGTGAACGGTTCTTTGCCGACGTCTTTAATCTGCACGTCCTGCTCAGTCAGATATTTGTCCCTGGCATACGATTTAACACGCCAGCGTGGTTCCTTTTCGGGATCTGACTGTTCGTTGTAAATCCAGCCACGCTGATATGCCCACCAGGTGATTTTGCTGGTGTTAACACCATTGAGCGCTTTGCCGAACGCCGGCAGAGTCATTCCTTTGGTAAAGTGCTTCTCCAGATTCTCAACCGTCACGTTCAGGGTTTTATTTTCGAGTGCGGTAGCTTCAGCGCGCTCTTCTGCCTCGATCACCATCAGTGCGAGTTCTTTTCGGCTGATTGTGGTCTGCGTTACTGGCGCATTAATCGCCTCGCGCTGGGTAAAGTAGAAATCCACTAGGTCTTCGTGATAGCCCCATGCCTGATCGGTTTCCAGCATCTTTGCGTGGTTCGCAGCTCCGCGTTCCGTCCACAACATAAGAGATCGGGTTTTGCTGGAAATTTGCAGGTAACTAAAAGTCACTCGCAAACTTGCCAACTCTTCGCCGGTAACTTTGAAGAAGTGTTTTCCTTCCACAAAGCGATCGGCGTTGCGTGAATAGTTCATTTTGATGTTGGCGGCATCAGTGCCATAGCCCGCCGCCATCTGCTCAGTGGTCACCACACGCTGACCGCGATACTCGATCACATGCAAGTCACGAGCTGCCACCGGCGCAAGTTCAGTTTTCATTGCCATGCCTTCCCCTTAAAACGGCTTCGTTTTCATGAACTCGCGGTACTGTTCGGTCAGGGCGTCGTGCTTGTCCTGCCACTGCTGGATCTCACGTTTCCTTGCCTGAAGGCGACGAATACGGCGAATGCAGCGGGCATGAGCAGATAGGTAAACTTCAGTTGGCTGGCCGAGCTGGTGGACGATCACGCCATCGCGCTGTACTGGCATATCAGGGTGATGGGTCCTGATACCAATCAGGCGGAAAACATGAGTAGTCATGTAATGCGCCAGGTTATTCAGCGCGGCGCTACGGCTCAGACAGCGCTTGCGGTATCCGTGACGTGTCACGATATACACCGGGCGGAGAGGGCGGCTGAATGCTGCATCGATACCTGATTTAACTTTGCTCGTAGTCATCATTTTCTGTCCTTCAGTTTCGAATACCGTTCGTGTGACATCACTTCCCAGTTCTGGCCGCCATCTTTTGAGAGAAGTCGCCAGCGCCTGTTAACTTTCAGGCTCAGATTCCCTGAGCCGTGCATACGGCAGGGATTCACCCGCCGTTTTCTGTACCTGCTGAGTGTGTTAACCGCCTGGGTATGCACCCACTCGGGAACGCGGATTGCTGTAAGCGCCATTATTTGTCGCTCCCGTTCAGGTGATTCTTTTTCGCGTAATCGACAACTTCCTGTAATAAGCCATCAATTATTAATTTTCCGGAATCGGTCAGGTATTCGGTATCACGGTTAATTTCAATGGAATTTTCATAGCTTGATTTAATAACGCCTTCACCGTCCTTTCTTCCATATTCGCCATAAACCAATAACTCGAAACGTAGCAATAATTGATTCATGAAATTTTCAGTGACTTCTACGGTTTCGATTTTTCCATCTGGTAAGTTAACCATCAGGAGATTGCCACCTGTTTTACGATGAAGCCTATTTAACGCTGCATTAAGAATTCTTTTTCTGTTGCGTTCAATCATGTTTCTCATGATGAATATCCATATGCTTTTTTTAGATAGATGTGAGCAACAACCTCTTGCCCATTCGCCATGTAAAGCAATGCTGTTTTATATGCTGTGAGGTCTTTAATGAATGTCATGATCACACCTTAACCAATACGATGTATCTGAAGGTAAGCTGTTACCATTCCGATAATATTCATCTGCTTTTTAATTTCCTCGCTCGCTGCCCATGTTTCATAAAACTTATTATCAGAAATTATTAGTAATTTATTTTTTACCGTCTGAAGGCGTTTAATAAAATGCTGGCCGCCTAATTCATATAAATAGACCGCATCCCACAAGTTACCCTCATGTTTTTTTACGAGACATTGCTCTCCGGCCTCAATGGTGCCAGACATGGAATCATCAGGCATGTTGATAATAAATTGCTGCTCAGTGCCGTAAGGCTGGAAATTAAATGGGATAATTGCAACTTGGCAGGTTTCTAATTTTTTACTAAGTTTCATGTCGGCGGTAATATTCATTTTTATTTCCTCTGGCTGAGTTTGACCCCAGCCGTTAGGCTGTCAATTAAGTCGGAATTTGATTAATTGCTTTTTGAGTGTTCAATCCATGAATTCAAACTTGCTTTAAGTCTCGGGCGAGCATCAATAATAGCTTTTGCTTCATCGCAAGCTTCTTCGTATGTTTTGAAGAAATCTACGAGTACAAAGTATTCATCAATTCGTTTGTAAATAAGAAAAAGAAGTTCAGGAAATAAACTGGTAATGAACTCAATATTCGCATCACCTTGATGGGGTTGGGCTGCCATCATATAAGAATGGCTCTTGCCGGAATTTTTAATTTCCATCTTCAACTTGTCATGAATATCAAATTGCGGAAGGCCTTTGTCTTGTCCTGGCAATAGCTTGCTGCGTTCTTGGTGAGTCATCTCATTGGCTCCGTTGTTTGCCGATGAGTGAACTATACCCCTGGGTAACACGTTTAATCAATACCCAGGGGTAATAAAACATTATAAATTATTTAACCGATTGATAATTAATGATATTAATTTATTTTATCAGACTTTTCAGAAGGAATAGGTTAACAATGGGTATAAAAAAACCCGGAAAACCGGGTTTTATAAAAGCGAAGAGTTTACACTTAGAGCAGCCGCATCTTTGTTTCGATAGCTACGCCGATAATCCGGCAGTTACCATTGATAGGCGTCATTGGCCATTGTGGATTAAGCCCTTTCAAGTATCTGTGGCTACCATCGATCACGAGTTTCTTAAACGTCGCCTCGTTATGATCATCCAGTTTTGCGATTACCAGATTGCCGTTTGCCGCCTCTCTGCCGGTATCAAACAACACGAACGTTCCTTCCGGAATGCTTAGCCCCATCGGCGCGGTCATTGAATCGCCTTCGACCTCCAGCCAAAACGCATCACCCTGAATATGGGCGTCAGACTCAAGCCACAGATCAATATCTTTCAGGGTGTAGGGCTCGCAAGCCTCTGCCCAAGCACCAGCTTGAACCTTACTTAGTACGGGATATTTATTGCCGGGTGTGTATGCCTTTGGGTTTGATACATTTCCATGCGCTTGGTCATGCACTATGCCATCCATCCAACCACGTGGAAGACCGAACGCCTTTTCAATAATTTCCATCATATCGTCGGCGATTCTCTTTCTCCCCGCCTTTTCTTCAGGCCATAGCATCCGAGAAACGTAGGAAGGTTCACGCTCGATTTTTCTTGCGAGCTCAGAAGCGTTACCACTGCAGTAATCATCCCGTAATTGGATGAGCCGTAAACGGCGTTTTTCATATTTGTCCATGTTTTTCATTCTATCAGTTGTTACCTGTTGGTAAATAACCTGTGGGTATTGATTATCCTGTTACCTGCGGGTAATATCAATCCTGTTAATTTAAACAGAGGTATAGCATGGAAACCTTAAAGCTATTCATGGCAGGGCTTTCTCCGAATGAAAAAAAAGCCTTCGCGGAGCGTTGTGGCACAACCATTAACTATCTACGAAAGGTGATGAGCACTGGTTCAGTGATTGGTCCAGAGATATGTGTGCAACTTGAGATTCATAGTGGCGGTGTTGTTACACGAAAATCTCTGCATCCTGAGACCTGGGAACGTATTTGGCCGGAATTGAAGTGCTCAGTCACTGCTGCGACTAACTAACAGGAGTAATGGCTATGGCCCGAATCAGAACCATTAAACCTGAATTTTTCTTACATGATGAACTATTCGAACTGGAACAGGAGACGGGATTGCCTGTCCGTTTAGCTTTCATCGGGCTATGGACTCAGTGTGACAGAGAAGGGAGATTCAAATGGCGTCCATTACGCCTTAAGGCCGCGATACTTCCTTATGATTCCGTTGATATGTCACGCGTACTTAACGCGTTAAACACGCGTGGCTTTCTCGTTAAATACGCGAATGAAACGGGTGAATATGGCGTGATTCCTTCGTTCAAAAACCACCAGGTAATTAACAACAAGGAGTCAAAATCAGATCTTCCGGCTGTTTCAGACTGTGAAATTGTTAAATCCAGCAATGGCGCGGACTCTGGCGCGACGTTCACGCGTGGCGAACGCGACGACCACGCGAACCAAGGGGAAAGGAAGGAAGGGAAGGGAAAGGAAAGGAAGGAACTAAACACTTTGTCCGATTCGAATCGGACTGGCGACGATGTTTTTTCAGAACCAGAAAATATGCCTGCGCAGGTTGCGTGTGAGGGTCCGGAAGAAGCCGATGACGGAGGTGATAAGTCAGATCCAGTCGATACGGTTTTCGAAGATATTTTCTGGATTGCAGGCTTACGCAAAGACGCAAAGGTTAAAGCCCGTTCGGCATTTCGGGCTAAATACCGGGAATGGAAAAAACTTAAGCACGGTACACCGGAAGAGTTCGCATCGATTCTGGCTGCCGATATCCGTGAACGAGTGCAGGCAAATGAACTGGGCGTGGATAAGCTTCTCCCGACTTCGTATCTCAACGGTGAGCGCTGGAACGACGAAAGAATCGCTCCAAAGGCAACGGTCACGTCATCGCAATCTGCACCACAGGGATCTACCTGGTGCACCCCTGCAACTGATGGTTCAGCTGAAGTATTCATAAACACAGCGGCACTGTCACGAGCACATAACGGTGGTTATCGCTCATGAAACCATTCCTCAAGCGTTTGCTGGTGTCCGGATATAACCACGGCATTGTGCGTGAGGAGTTCGTGACATGGTGTTTTTTGAAATTTGATTTACGGAGTTTGTAATGACCCCATCTGAGTTGTCTGAGAAGCTCTGGGAGAGCGCCGAGCGTGTGGTTAAGTATCTGCTACCAAAAGGCCATCTTGAGAGCCGTGAGTGGGTTGTAGGCAGTGTAAACGGCGAAGCCGGGAAGAGCCTCAAGGTGAATCTGGCTGGAAAAAAGGTCTGGTCTGATTTTGCGAGTGGCGAAACGGGTGATTTGCTGGACCTCTGGGTGCTTGTCCGCAACTGCCAGTTACACGACGCCATGAGGGAAGCGAAGGAGCTTTTAGGTCTCAAGGATGACGATCATCACTTTCAGGCAAAGAAAAAAACCTTTTCGAAACCAACGCGGAAAGGCGTTAAAAAAGCGAGTCAGTGTTACGAGTATTTGTTAACCCGTGGCATTACCAAAGAGACTGCGGACCTTTTCCGTGTATCGGATGCAGTGATCTGGGATCCGGACGGGAAACAGGAATTACCTGCCATTGCTTACCCGTACATCCGCAACAATGAACTGCTCCAGGTAAAGCGAATTGGCATTGCGCGGCCAAACGGCAAAAAATTGATCATGGCTGAAGCTGACTGCGAACCATGCCTTTTCGGCTGGCAGGCACTGGATGCTAAAGTCCGATCGGTTGTGATTTGCGAAGGTGAAATCGACTGCATGACTTATACCCAGCTTGGCATCAATTCGCTGTCAGTGCCGTTCGGCGGCGGGAAAGGGGCTAAACAGCAGTGGATCGAGTACGAGTATCACAATCTGGACCGGTTCGATGAAATCTGGCTCAGCCTGGACAATGATGATGTGGGTCGTGAGGCAGCAAAAGAGATTGCCCGCCGCCTGGGTGAACATCGGTGCAGACTTGTAGAGCTTCCGCACAAAGACATTAACGAATGCCTGGGAGCAGGTATGAACGAAGACCGGGTGTTTGAGTGCCTGGAGCGGGCTAAGTTCTTTGACCCTGACGAACTCTGCTCAGCTGGCGATCTGCTTCAGGAAACCATTGAAGCCTTTGCCCATCGTGATGTTGGTCTTTTCAGCTCGCCGTGGAAATCGCTTAACCATAACTTTAAGTTCCGCGCCGGAGAGTTGACGCTCGTAAATGGGGTGAACGGTCACGGAAAAACAGAGCTGGTAGGGCACATCGCCATTGAAGCCATGAATCAGGGAATCAGAACCTGCATTGCTTCGCTCGAGCTAAAGCCCGGGAAAATGCTTGCCAGACTTACCCGTCAGACTATCTGCACAGCCTCGCCAGCTCATACCGAGATCGTCATGACCAATGAATGGTTTTCAGACCGTCTGTGGGTATTCAAGTTAACCGGAACGGCAAAGGCAGGACGCCTTCTGGAGATATTCGCTTATGCGCGTCGGCGTTATGGCATCGAATTATTCGTTATCGATAACCTGGCTAAATGTGGACTGGATGAAGAAGATTTTACCGGGCAAAAAAACTTCATCGACACTCTCTGTGACTTCAAAAACGAACACAACTGCCATGTGATCCTCGTTACTCATGCCCGTAAAACCAACAACGAGGGGGCGCCAACAGGAAAAATGGACGTCAAAGGCACGGGCGCGCTGACCGATATGCCAGATAACGTTATGTCGGTATGGCGCAACATTCCGCGCGAACTGGCTCAGAGAAAAGCAGACCAGCATGGTTATGAAAGTCTCGATAAAGACCAGCAAGCGGCTATTCAACTCCCGTCATCAATGATCCGGCTCCTCAAGCAGCGTGAGGGAGAAGGGTGGATTGGTGATATCGGGGCGACGTTTGATTCCCGATCGCACCAGTTCCTTGAAGGGAAAAACACTCCATTCAACTATCTCGCCGGAAAGCTTCAGAGTGAAGTGGATCTGGAGTGGGAAGCTAATAACGTGACGAGGGTCTAACAATGATTAACGAAACAATGAAAGAAGCCACAGAGCGTTATTTAGCCCTCAAGGAAGAGGTTCGTCAGCAGGAAAATATTGGCATTGATGATTTCGGCGGCGTGGACGACAAGCTGATTGAGGCGCTTAGTTTTGCAAAAGAGCAGGTGCGGCAGTGTATCTCACCTGACGAATATTTCAGCCTCAAAGAAAAAGCCAAACATCTCTCAAACGAGATCGGCGCGCTGATTATGGAAAACATGGTGCTGAAAAATGAGGTTCGTCGGCTGGGCGGTAATCCTGAAATGCTGGGGAATATTGATAGCGAGGGGACAGCATGAAACTTGAATCATCATTGAAGCATTTCAGCCCTCAAGGTTTGGCTATCACCGATTCATCCAAATCCACTTCACCGGACAGGATCACCGGTACTGATGTTATGGCTGCGCTCGGCACCACAGCTGCGAAAGCGAGGTTTGGTCTTTGGGCGTTCCTCGGTAAGAATGGCATCAGCGCAGGAGATGAGCAGAAAGCCGTACAGGAGCTGGCACGTATGGCGATGGACGATGCGCCAAAAAATGTGCGTAAGGCTGCGGGTGATCAGTTTGGCAAGTGCATGCTCATTCTGGCCCGATTTGCCTTTACTGAATATTCGCGCTCGGCGGCCAGTTCTTCAGACTGCCCACATTGCAAAGGTAAAGGGCTGGTGGATGTTCAGGAACAGGTGGTTCGTTACCCTGGCTATATCGGTGCAGATGGTGAAGAGAAAATCGCCCCTTGGGTAGAACCGCAGACGGTTAAAAAGCAATGCCAGCACTGTGACGGAAAAGGGACGTTATCGGCCCGCTGCCGATGCAAAGGGATCGGACGTGTGCTCGACCGCAAATCCACCAGTGAGCAGGGTGCTCCGGTATTTAAAGAATGTGAACGCTGTTCGGGAAAGGGGTTTGCAAGCATACCCTCAACAAACGTCCATAAAGCGATTCTGAGTCTTGTTCCGGATCTGCATGTCAGAACATGGACCCGTAACTGGAAACCCTTCTATGACGGTCTGGTGCAGGAATGCCACTGGGGAGAGGGAAAGGCAGAAATAGCATTCGAAAGAGCGACTAATTTTTGAAAGATGGCGGCATTATTTTGAATTTTAATGCTGAAAATATTGATTTTGTCCGAAGTTGTCGTGTATGCTTCGAATAGTGGGAAGTTGTTAATACCCGCCACTTATATGAAACCTCGCTTCGGCGGGGTTTTGTTTTTCCTGATACAAAGAAACATCTAGCAAAACTAACATAATTTACATGGTTGATTGGTCTGCCTATTATCCCTGCTTCGGCCCTTTAGCTCAGTTGGTTAGAGCGCGCGACTCATAATCGCTCGGTCGCTGGTTCAAGTCCAGCAAGGGCCACCAAACCGCCATTAGCTCAGTAGGTAGAGCAACTGACTTGTAATCAGTAGGTCACCAGTTCGATTCCGGTAATCGGCACCAAACACATTAAGCGGTGAATCCCCCTGTGCGGAGGGGCGTAAACAGTAGAGATGTTGCTTAAAAGTACGCGAGCTATGGAGGCTGTCCAAAAGCTCACCGGGAGGCACCCGGCACCGCGTTCCAGAAAAAGCTTTTCAGTCTGCGAAGATGGGTTAACCCGGAGTGACTGGAAAGCACATTCGCATGGGTATTGGCTTCAATGCATTTTGTGCGGGCTGTTCAAAATGCGAAGTTAGTACCCAGCCGAATGCAACGCCAAACCCGTCAAGTGCGGGTTTTTGTTTATCGAATATATACGCCCTCCTCACTAAACATAGAAACCCAATACCAGCGCATTTACTGCGCTGTCAGACGGAAATACTGTCGTTCATCTTGCTGTGCTGCCCAACCAGAGTTATCTGTATGCCATCAGAAATGGAAGGGGTAAAAGCCATGTTAAAACAGCAAGATATGACAGAAGTCGCAAAAGTTGTTTTCAATGAATTAAGCGAGAAGCCAACTACGGCTGGGGAGATTGCGCAGAATACGCACCTGACGCGCGAACGCTGCCAGTTAATACTGACGCAGTTGGTGATGGCGGGTTTATCAGATTACCAGTTTGGATGTTATAAGCGCCTCCAGTAACAGGAGGCTTCTGCTGTGAAATGGGCGGCTGGTGGATGTTGTAGCACTCACCAGCCATTCGCTCATGTCTAGAGGTCACAAGCGAACCCAGGGCCCACAGCTTTAGCGCTAAAGCAAGTTGAGCCTAACAAACGGACGCTTAAAGGTCTATGGCTTTTACTGTAAATAAATCCAGTATTACACTGGTGAATTCCGACTCACTCAAGTACATCAAAACCCTTCCTGATAACAGCATCGATCTGATATGCACTGATCCTCCCTACTTTAAGGTGAAGCCTCATGGTTGGGACAACCAGTGGCGGGGCGATGAAGATTATCTGCTCTGGCTTGATAGTTACCTGGTTGAGTTCTGCCGCGTTCTCAAGCCCGCCGGTTCGTTGTATATGTTTAGCGGTCACCGGCTGGCTGCTGATATTGAACTACTCGTTCGCAACCGTTTTAACATCCTCAACCACATCATCTGGGCTAAACCCAGTGGCCGCTGGAATGGGTGTCATAAAGAGGATCTGCGCAGCTATTTCCCGGCGACCGAGCGCGTGCTGTTTGCTGAGCATTACCCTGGCCCTTATCGCGGGAAGAGTGACGGTTACAGCGCGAGTTGCGATGACCTGCGTCGCCATATTATGACGCCGCTTATCGATTATTTTCGCAATGCGCGCGCCGAACTCGGGGTAACGGCTCAACAAATAGCTGAAGCCACGGGCAAGAAAAATATGGTGTCGCATTGGTTCGGTGCCAGCCAGTGGCAGTTGCCCAGCGAAGTAGACTATGCAAAGTTGCAGAAGCTGTTTGATGATATTGCCTGGGAAAGACGGCAACAGTCCGGCCTGGGCATAAATCGCCAGCAACTCAGCGAGAACTATCAGGCATTAAACAGGCAATATCTCGATCTGGCTGACGAGTTTAAACGACTGCGTCGACCGTTCACTGTAAGTGCAGCCGTGCCGTATACGGACGTATGGTGTTATAAGCCGGTGCAATTCTATCCGGGTAAGCACCCATGTGAGAAACCTGCCGACATGTTGCGTGACATCATCAACGCCAGCAGCAGGCCAGGTGATGTGGTGGCAGACTTCTTTATGGGTTCAGGTTCGACTGTTAAGGCAGCTCTTACGCTTGGTCGTAGAGCTATCGGTATTGAACTGGATCCAGAAAGGTTCGAACAAACGAAGGACGAAATCGAACAACGCGCTAAGTAGTTTTCTGCCGACTAATTGTTAACTGGCAAGGCGAGTTTTTGCATTTAAAACCTAAGTCTAACTACTTAATTCGCTGTCTTTGTGGTGGTTTTCGTTCATTTTCAGCACGCATAGCTAATAGCCACGTAATCGCACTGTATATTCTCCGCGCCACTGATTCCGCGCTCATTGATGAATGGTGGATTGGAACCACCTTGCGGGTCAGTCCGCGGATTATGAGTGCTATCAAGAATCTGCTGCAGCTTTTCCTTGATAGGTCGGCGCTCATACAGTCGTGGTGTGCGGACATCTACCTTTGATTTTTTTCCTGTCTTTTTATTGCGGAATGTTGAAATTCCACACTTGCATTATTAGCCCTGGCATCCGCCGGGGCTTTTTTATGCCCGTAAGCCGGACAAGGTAACAATATGATCGAAAAAGAGCCCGGCTTGCTTGGCTGGTTAACAGCGACTGGCGGTTGGTTGCTTAACCACCCCTATGCCAGTTGGGGAAGTCTGACGGCTTTCCTCGCTGCGTTATGGTCCGCCTTGAAAGACGGTAAAGGCTGGTGTGCATCAACATTCGCTGGAGTGCTGGCAATCGCAATCACATTAAGCGTTCTGGCTGTCATGCGTAAGACTGGCTTACACGAAGAGTGGATGCCACTGGTCGGAATGTTGGTCGGATTTATTGGTGCTGACCGGATCCGTGCTGCTGTTCTCGGTGCCTGGGATTCTCGTAAAAACAACCTGGTGAGAAAAGATGAATCAGAAAAGTGAAATCATTCCATTACTGAGGCAGGAAGAAGGCGTTCGATATACGCCTTACCTCGACAGCCTTGGTTATCCAACAACTGGTGTGGGCTTCAAGCTCGGCCCTCAGGGCGCGCCAGTTAGTCACTATACGTTCACACTCGATGACGACACGATCGACGCATGGCTTTACAGCTACGTTGATGCTACTCGTGAATCGATGTATTCGTATGACGACATCAATGATGCCACGGTGCATTGCAACCAACCGCGCATCGATATCCTGACATCAATGGCGTATCAGATGGGCTCCAGTGGCCTAAGTGGTTTCCACAACATGCTCAGCGCAATTGTTGCCGAAGACTGGGATGAGGCAGTAAACCAGATGCTCGACAGCACCTGGGCGAAGCAAACCCCCGACCGTGCTCAGCGTCATGCTGCTGTGATGCGTTCCGGACAGTGGCAGCCAACCTACAATTTCTAATCCGGGCATTCGTCCACGCATCTTCAGGAAATCTAAATGAAAAAAGTAATTATCGTCTTAACTGGCGTGACATTGGCGTGCTTGTTATCCGCGTGCACCAGTGACCAGCTCAAATCGGAACAAAAAGCCGAACGTGAAGCCATGAGCGCTAAACAAACCGCTGATCGCAAGGCAGAGCACGCCGAAGTCGCGTTGGCAACATCTACTGCAACAACGGCAGCAGCCGCTGCAAATCTGGCTGCTAAGAAACAAGAGCAGAAGCAAGCCGATGCAGACCTTCAGCAATTAATCTGCCCTGAATCGGATCCAGCACCGGCTCAATAATCACTACAGGGTGTCATTACGATGGCGCCCGAGAGTGACTATTGTGGAGTGTTATGCGATGAGCCGTAAAGAGCCAACCCCCTGCCCGCAAACCGTGAGGAAGCGAAGCTACTCCGACCTGTACAGGCGCGCCGGCAGGGCCACCAGCCCGGTAGCGGTCTGATTTTCCCAAGGTACTCCCGGCGGGGTGGCTGCTCCACGGGGGCGACTGACCGCGGGGAACGGCTAGTTTTTTGCATTTTATTGGCTTCATCATCATGTAGTTAATGTATTGATTTTGCTTGTTATTATATTTTAAGGATGTCGAAATGATTATTTTGTGTTCATCATCATGGATAACGAACTAAAGAATTTCCGCCTCAACATCAACCAGCTTGCGGCTATGACGGATCTGCACCGACAGACCATCGCCAGTAGGTTGTCAAACGTTCCTCTGGCGCCAGGCAGTAATCCGAAATTAAAACTCTATTCGGTTCTCGATCTTCTGGTCGTGCTGCTGAGCCGTACTGCTGACCCGGCACAGATAAAAGTTGATGAAATGTTGCCACCCGATCGCAAAGCGTGGTTTCAGTCTGAGCGCGAGCGGCTCAAGTTCGAGCAGGAGACGTCGCAGCTTATCCCTGCCAGTGAGGTAATGCGGGAATTTTCATCCATGGCAAAGGCCATGGTCCAGGTGCTGGAAACGCTGCCCGATATTCTGGAGCGCGACTGTGGTTTACAACCTTCCGCAGTATCCCGCGTTCAGTCTGTTATCGATGACCTGCGGGATCAGGTAGCGCAGCGGGTCTTTGATGCTGACATAGCTGATGAGGAGGATGATCCACAGGAGGTATAATGCTGAATCAGGCAACGGCCAGCAGGGCGAGGAAAAATATCGCCGGCATTATCCGGGCACCCCGGCGTATGCCGGTTGCTGATGCGGTCGCACAGTTCATGCGTGTGCCCATGGGCGCGGGCAACTCAGTCCCATGGGATCCGCTGGTGGCGCCCTACGTCATCGAGCCGATGAATTGTCTGACCTCCCGAGAATATGACGCGGTGATTTTTATAGGGCCAGCGCGTACGGGTAAAACTATCGGGTTAATTGACGGATGGGTGGTTTACAACATTATCTGTGACCCGGCCGACATGCTGATTATCCAGATGACGGAAGAGAAAGCGCGTGAACACTCGAAGAAACGCCTGGCCCGAACGTTTCGATCAAGTCCCGAGGTGGTTAAGCGACTCAGCCCTAACCGTAACGACAACAACGTATACGACCGGACCTTCCTCGCGGGCAACTACCTGAAAATTGGTTGGCCGTCCGTCAACATCATGTCGTCGTCAGATTATAAGTGCGTGGCGCTGACTGATTATGATCGCTTCCCCGAGAATATTGACGGAGAGGGCGATGCATTTTCTCTGGCTTCAAAGCGTACAACAACTTTTATGTCGTCCGGTATGACGCTGGTGGAGAGCTCTCCCGGACGTGATGTTGTTGATGTCAAATGGCGACGTCGCACGCCGCATGAAGCCCCGCCTGCTACCGGGATCCTTTCACTGTACAACCGTGGTGACCGCCGACGCTGGTACTGGCCATGCCCGCACTGCGATGAATACTTCCAGCCCATTGGCGATACCGTTGCTGGCTATCATGATCTCCATGATCCGGTGCTGGCGAGCGAGGCTGCATATGTCCAGTGTCCGTACTGTGCCGGGAAGATCAACCCGGAGCAAAAGCGTGAGCTCAACGGTCTTGGCGTCTGGTTACGTGATGGCGAGACTATCGATGCGGGTGGCAAGCGTGGTGGAGAGCCGCGACGCTCTCGAATTGCATCATTCTGGATGGAAGGACCCGCAGCGGCCTATCAGACCCTCTCCCAGCTTGTCTATAAACGCCTGACCGCAGAGCAGGATTACGAGGCGACAGGCAGCGAAGAAACCCTGAAAACCGTCATTAATACCGACTGGGGGCAACCCTACCTGCCACGTTCGGCAATGGACCAGCGGCAAAGCGATGAACTGATGGCGCGCGCCGAAGATTATGGCAAGCGCCTGGTACCGCCAGAAGTGCGCTTTATCGTGGCCACCGTGGATGTGCAGGGCGGGAAAAAGCGACGTTTCGTTGTGCAGATGATTGGTTATGGCCAGCACGGTGAGCGCTGGCTGATTGACCGTTACAACATTAAAACGTCGCTGCGATGTGATGCCCATGGCGAGGCGTTGCCCGTAGATCCGGGTGGCTATCCCGAAGACTGGGATCTGCTTATCTCCGATGTTCTTGAGAAAGAGTACGCGCTGGAAACCGATCCAAGCCGCACCTTGCCGGTGTTATGCATGGCGGTGGATAGTGGCGGCGAAGATGGCGTGACGGATAACGCCTACAAGTTCTGGCGCCGCTGCAGGCGTAACGGTGATGGAAAGCGTGTGTATCTCTTTAAGGGCGACAGCTCAACCCGGGCAAAACTCATCACCCGCACCTACCCGGACAACACCAACCGAAGCGACCGCAAAGCGGGTGCGCGCGGCGATGTGCCTCTTTATCTGTTACAGACGGACAAGCTCAAAGACAGCATTCACAACAACCTGAAGCGAGAGACCGCCGGGCCGGGATTCATCCATTTTCCCGACTGGATCGGGGAGTGGTTTTATGACGAGCTGACCTACGAGGTGCGAGCAACCGACGGCAAATGGCGTAAGCCCGGCAACGGCGCGAATGAGGCGCTGGATCTGTTTTGCTACGGTCATGCGCTGGCGGTTCTGCGGGGATATGAGCGAATCAAAGACTGGAGTAAACCGCCATCCTGGGCAATGTCTCAGCATTTATCCGCTGCTCCTGGCGGCCCCGCAAAAACGAAGCCGCCAGAAAAAGCCGGACGGCAGCCGGTGAATCAGGTTTCGAGCGGCCAATTAAAGAAAGGAAAAAGGATGCAGGTGACTAAGTGAACATTGCAGAAGTAAAAGCCATGCGTGACAAGGTGCTTAAGGCCTATACCGACGCTCTTGATGCTGAAAGCATGGGGATGAACGGTCGTAACCTGACGCGCCAGAGCCTGGATTCGCTAAAAACCCAGTACGAATACTGGGATCGTAAATATCGACAGGCTCTCGGAAAAGCGAAGCCTTATTCGCTGGTTAATTTTACGGGGCGCAAATGAACCTGATCACCAAAGCAGTATCCCTTTTTTCTCCGGGCTGGGCCGCACGCAGGTTGCGCGCCGAGATACAGGTTCAGGCGTATGAAGCCGCGAGGCCAACACGGACGCACGCTGCACGACGTGAGAGCCGAAGTGCTAATACCGCCATCTTTGCTGCCGGCGCATCTATCCGCGAGCAGGCGCGATGGCTGGATGAAAACCACGATATAGCCATCGGGATCCTCGACAAGCTGGAAGAGCGGGTTGTTGGTGCGCGCGGGATTCAGATAGAGCCGCAGCCACTGAGTGCTGACGGGAAGATTCACGAGCAATTCGCCGCGCTAATATCTGCTGCCTGGGAGCGGTGGGCGGAATCACCTGAAGTCACTGGAAGCTTCAGCCTGGCAGAAGCGGAGCGCCTAATGCTGCGTTCTGCTGTCCGGGATGGCGAGGTGTTCACGCAGCTGATCCGCGGCCCGGTGAAAGGCGTCAGTTACAACAGCAATGTGCAGTTTTCTTTTGAAATGCTCGAAGCTGATTTCGTCCCTCTCAATCTAACGGGTGCCAACGAAGGCTTTAACACCATCCAGGGCGTTAATGTAAATGCCTGGGGTCGGGCGCTGTCCTACAACGTTTATAAGTTTCATCCTCAGAGCGGTCTGGGCGCGAGTCAGACCAAAATCATCCCGGCTGAACGCATGCTGCATCTCGCCATGCGAAAGCGCCTGCACCAGGTGCGCGGAATGTCCATTTTTGCGGGAGTTCTGCAGCGTCTTTCCGATGTGAAAGAGTACGAAGATTCGGAGCGTATCGCTGCGCGGATAGCGGCTTCGCTCGGGTTTTTTATTAAGCGTGGTGATGGTTCGGTTTATGCGGATGATGCCAGCGACTGGCAGAAACCCGACAAAGAAAATCGCGATTTTGAAATGTCAGCGGGCATGATTTATGACGGGCTGGCCCCAGGCGAAGAGCTTGAAATGCTGGAGTCAAACCGACCGAACACCAACATGCTTGGGTTTCGAAGCGGTCAGCTACGTGCAGCTGCAGCAGGAACGCGTACGGGTTATTCATCGATTGCTCGTGATTACAACGGCACCTACAGCGCCCAGCGACAAGAGCTGGTGGAAAGCTTCGAGGGGTATGGCGTCCTGCAGGAGTGGTTTGTTTCACGAACAGCCCGCCCTCTGTACCGCGAATGGCTGAAAATGTTCCTGCTCAGCGGCGTTGAAATCCCGTCCGATATTGATCCTGATTCGCTCTACAACGCGACCTATATGGCTCCGGTTATGCCATGGATTGATCCGGTAAAAGAAGGCGACGCCTGGAAAACCCAGATCCGCGGCGGCGCAGCCACCGAGGCCGAGTGGGTCAGGGCGCGTGGACTTAGCCCGCGACAGGTTAAATCACAACGTATGCGGGAGATTGATTTCAACCGCGATCACGATCTGGTGTTCGACACCGACCCCGCTAATGACAAAGGAAGCACTCCGAATGAGCAAGCGACAAACAATGCTGGTGGCACCGCAAGCCAGCGGCCAGATCCAGGCGATGAATAATCACTGGTACGAAATCCGGGCGGCGGCTAACAGTTCTCCGGGTGAAATTCACATTTACGATCAGATTGGCGGTTGGGGTATCTCAGCCAGCCGTTTTCTCAGAGAGGTCAGCGAAGCTGGCCTTTTTAATGCCTCGCAGGTGGATATCCGTATTCATTCACCGGGTGGCAGCACCCTGGATGGCTTTGCCATTTTCAACACTTTAAAGCGCTTGTCCGGTTCGGTGAGCGTATACGTCGACGGCATCGCGGCATCCATGGCGTCGGTCATCGCCATGCTGCCCGGTGCGACGGTCCACATCCCATCAAACGCCTTCATTATGATCCATAACCCATGGGGCGGAGCGATGGGGGAGGCGTCAGACCTGCGGGATTATGCAGATCTTCTGGATAAGAACGCCAAAAACATGCTCGACGCGTATGCCGAAAAAACAGGCCTGCCGCGCGAGGAACTGGAGACCATGATGAGCGAGGAAACCTGGATGACGGGTGCCGAAGCTGTTGAAAAGGGTTTCGCCGATGTGTTGCTACCAGAAATGGCGATGGCGGCATGTATCAACGATAACGTGACAAAGGAGTTTTCAAAAATGCCAAAGGCAGCACAAACATGGTTCGCACCACGCGCAACGGGTAGTCAGCAACAACAGCAACCTCAGACGCCGACGACTCCTGCGCAGATTGATATGACTGCACTGGCCCAGCAGATGCAGCAGCAAATGCAGGCGCGCGAGACAGAGCGTCGCACTGCAATATCAGGGGTATTTTCTGCATTTGCTAATCATCCCGGCATTTCAGAACTTCAGGCTGCATGTATTACCGATCAGTTCTGCGACGCTGGCGCTGCGCAGCAAAAGCTGCTGGCGAAGCTTGCAGAGGATACGACGTCCATTTCAGGCAGTTATGCGCATATCCATGCAGGCAACGGCAATATTGTTGGGGATTCTGTCCGTAACGTGATTATGACGCGTGCTGGCTACGGCGAACGCCAGACGGACAACCAGTTCAATGGCATGTCTCTTATGGAGCTGGCTCGTGCATCGCTTTCTCACCGAAATATTGGTGTTGCCAGCCTCGATCGTATGGGCATCGTGGGCATGGCCTTTACCCACAGCAGCAGCGATTTTGCTTATATTCTGATGGATGTGGCGAACAAGTCAGCGCTGGCGGGCTGGGATGATGCCGATGAAACGTTTGATATCTGGACACGCACGGGTGAACTTCCCGACTTTAAGCCAGGGCATCGCGTAGGGATGGAAGCCTTCCCGAGTCTGCGCCAGGTGCGTGCTGGTGCGGAATATAAATATGCCACGCTGAGTGATACTGGCGCATCGATCGCGCTGGCCACTTACGGGGAACTGTTCAGCATCGATCGCCAGGCCATTATTAATGATGACATGAGCTTTATTACCCGCATCCCGCAGTCTATGGGGCGCGCGGCAAAGGCAACGGTCGGGGATCTGGTTTATGCGGTGTTAACCGGGAATCCTGAATTTAACGGGTCGTCACTTTTCAGTGCCGAACGTGACAACCTGGTGGACGGTGAGTTATCTGTCGACACCCTGGCTGATGCCCGCTCACAGATGAAACGTCAGAAATCTGGCACGCGCACGCTCAATATCTCCCCCGCGTTCTTACTGGTGCCAACGCTCCAGGAGGCTTATGCCGATCAGATTATCCACTCGACATCAGTACCGGGTGCGGATGCTAACTCTGGCATTAAAAACCCAGTACTGAACATGGCTACGATTGTTGCGGAGCCGCGCCTTGATGATGCAGACGAAGATGCCTGGTATCTGACTGCTGCCAAAGGGCGAGACACCATTGAGGTGGCTTACCTTGACGGTAACGCCGCGCCAACAGTTGAAAGCACCTCCGGATTCACTGTTGATGGAGTGACCATGAAAGTGCGCATCGATGCGGGTGTGGCACCGATGGATTATCGCGGTCTGCTGAAATCAACGGGCAAATAACCAGCGGGGCTTCGGCCCCCTTTTGTGAGAACAATCATGGCTAAAAACTATTACGAAGACGGCAAGACAATGGACTGGTCCAACAGTACCGGCACGAATTATAAATCGGGCGATCCGGTTCCCGTGGGGGCGGTGACGGGGGTGGCGCACGACGATATTCCTGATGGATCGGACGGCGTCCTGCACATGTGTGGCGTCTGGGTGCTACCGAAAAACGGTGCAGATACATGGGATCGTGGCGAGAAGCTGTACCTAATTCCCGCATCAGGTCTGGTAACAAACGCATCTGATGATGGTGCTGGTGGTGATCCGTACCCGGTTGCGGGTATTGCCTGGGTTTCAATCAATCCTGCCGATACTGAGTGCCGGGTTCGTCTGGAATACTGATATGGATTTTAATTCGCTGATGGCTTCGGCGGATGATGTCCTGATCTCCACCTTCAATATTGAGGGTGGAGTAACCCTCTGGCCGGGTGAGCCACGGGAAGTGCAGATAGAGGCGATTTTTGATAATGATTTCGCCCGAACGGACATACCGGACGGCGGGAAAATTATGGGTAGCGATCCCTCTTTCACCGCGCATGACAGAGACATCATCGGTCTGAAAAAAAACGATGCTTTGTTGATATCGGGCAGCCTCTGGTATGCGAAAGAGCCACAACCGGACGGTACCGGGATCACGCGCGTATTCCTTTCAAAGTATCAAAAATCCTCTTTTGATAGACCCGGGAGTCGCCTGTGAGTGGATTCACTATCGATATTGCTCAGCTGCGCGCGGTGCAGGCAGCGGTTGGGGCAACAGAGTCACAGTTTATTGCTGCTTACCATAAGGCGCTGAAACAAACTACGGCCCGGTTATATAAAGCATCCACCGCGCTGATGATCAACACCGTGGGCGCAAAAGGAAAGCAGATAACGCAACGTCGCGTGCGGGCTTTTGTTTCAAAGGTGTCACGGGATAAGCCGGGTGGTGGCAAAATCTGGTTTGGCCTGAACGACATGCCCGTAAGTACCCTGAAGGGTTCAATGCGTAATCCTCGTAAAGTTAAACGCCGTCGTGACGAAAAAGGTCGTTTTGTAAAATCAAAGGGTGCGCGTGGGGCGACGTTTATCCCTAAGTCCTCATCACTTTCACCATCTTCTTTCCCCAACTCGTTTGTCGCCACCGTGAAGGGCAAGAGGTCGATTTATATTCGCCAGGCAAATGGATTTTTGACAGAGGCGCGGGAGCCAGTTTACGACCCGATGGTTGGTGCTATAGGCGGGGATATTTTTCCGCAAGCCGGCGAGATGTTGCTGGACTATTTTACCAAAGATATTAATGGGCGCGTGGCGGGGAATGTTCATCTGAATAGTAAAGGAAAACGGGCATGAATGGCATTTTCTGGCTGGATGAGTATCAGGATGCTGTATTTGCAGAGCTCAAAAAAATTCCCTGGGCCAAAACGACAGGCATTTATCCGGAATTGCCAGACGGTTTTCCCACTCCGGCAGTCTTCTTTGATGTGTCCGGCTGGGAGCGTTCTGGCAGTGAGATAGGGGGCAATGTCACGCTCGAGCTTACCTGCAATCTTTATATTCTTCGTAGTTTTGTGTCAGCGGGTGGACAGGATGAGGAAGAGCGTGGCGTAACTGAAACACAGGTCCGCAACGCAGCTCTAAAGATGTCCGACTGGATCCATGGTCGTCAGTTCGGTAACGGGAGCGCGCCTGCTGCTCTGGTATCTGCTGAACCCATGGTGTGGGAAAAAGGTGAATCGGCGCCGGAGCATGCCATCTGGGGTGTCACTTTCACCCAGAGGTTGCCTGTGGGTGCCGACCCGTTTGAGGAGCCTGACGCACCTGTGCTGAAAGAGTTCTGGCTGGGGATCTTCCCTGATGTGGGACCAGAACACGCCGACGACTATATCCTCGTTGCAAAATCGGAGGAGAGTTAATGGCTGTTTATCGTGGTTGCCGGCTGTTTATGAACAGCTTCGAAATTGCCGATTCAGTGACGTATTCCCCGCCCGAAATATCTATCGAGCGGGCCTGGTTCAAAGCTGGCGGAATGAATGCACCCATCCCCATCGACCGGGGGACGAAGGCGATGACGGCGTCTTATAAAGTTCAGGGTCCGACTGCCGCGTCGTTTCTGTTTTTGGGCATCATCCCCGGCGTGACTGCACGTCTGACCGTTCGTCGTGCCTACCGTGGGATTGAAGGTGTCGATTATCTGGAAGAAGAAATCGAAGGGTTTATCGATACCATCCACGCCGACGAGCATGGAAACGACAATAAAATCGATGTTGGCCATACGATGACGCTATCGGTCAACTACTACAAAATCTCGGCAAACGGGATTATTCCCCTGCTGGAAATTAACCCGATCCTCGGTCTGCGCAAGGTTTGCGGGATAAATGTCCTGGGCATACCAGCCAACTTTATGAGCCTCATCTTATGAATATTGATCCGCTGGCGCTGATAGGCGCGAATATTCGCGAGCAGACGGAGAATTATCTCGATCAGCTCCCGCCGCTCATGATGTGGGGTGACTTCATTTTCCAGCTGAGCACGCTGGCTTACAGCAAACTGACGGTTCAGGACTCCTGGAACTGGGTGGCGCAAGGGCGGTTCGGCAAGCGAGAGAAGCTCCAGTACACCGGCAAAAAATCGCCGACCATTAAATTCGATTGTGAGCTCTATTCTGAGCTCGTTAACTCTTCTTTGTTGACTCGCGGCTTGCAGCGTTACGGATTGCTGCAGGACGTGACTGTCGACCCTGTCGAGCATCTTCGGCTGCAGGGCGACTTGAAAGCGCCCTGCATGCTCGTTACTGGCGCGGGAAAAGTGATGGGCTTTTGGGTCCTCACGGGTCTGGATCAGACGATTGATGAGTTCAAACCGAACAGTCACGCTAAACACCAGACAATCAGTCTTTCCATGCAGTTTTATGGCCCTCGCCTTAACGAAAGTGATGCCGTTCCTGAGTTTTCCTCGCTCGGCTTTACGAGCAAAGAGAGCAAGATGCAGGACGCCATGAAACAGATGAACGACTTCCTGGAGGAACACGGTGTCGGCTGATTATACCCTCGCGGACTTATCCCGCCGCGTCTCTCAGATGCTGAGGCGTGGAACCATTCACAGTGTGCAGGCAACGCCGCCGCGCTGCCGTGTTTCGTTCGGCACCGACCCATTAAGCGGGGACGAGCATAAAACAGACTGGCTGCTCTGGTTCGCGCATGCAGATAGCGAAAGACAGGACTGGAGTATGCCTGCCGTGGGCGCGCCCGCGCTGGTGCTGAGCGTGGGGGGAGAGACTACCGGCGGGATAGTATTCTCCGGCCTGCTGACTGACGACCAGACGCCGCCGTCAGACAATCCAAACCAACACGTTACTAAATATAGTGATGGCGCAACGGTGATGTATGACAGCAGCGCACATCAGGCGACAGTAACGCTCCCCGATGGCGGAAAAGTAACGGTCGTAGCCGCGGGTGGCATACTGCTGCAGGGCGATACGACGGTCGACGGCAACTTTACAGTCACTGGTGATTCGAAGGTCGATGGTAATTCTAAGGTCGATGGAAAGTCGGACGTCGACGGCGACATTATCGCGGGTGGTGATATCAAGGACAAAGGCGGCGCGTCTGGCTCGGTGCAGCAAATCCGCGAAACCTTCAACGAACACGAACATCCAGAAAATGGCGACGGTGGAGGCACGACAAGCCCACCAAACCAGAAAATGAACTGACCCGCTCCGGCGGGTTTTTTATTGGGGGAATTATGCAGGGAATGAGCAGAACGAGCGGAAAACCGCTCAGCAGCACAGACCATATTCGGCAATCAGTGACCGATATCCTCAGTACGCCGCTGCTTTCACGCCGGATGCTGCCGGAATACGGGAGCAATCTCCCGAATCTTGTTGATTACACCTCCGACCGTTCAACCGACATCCGGGTCATTATGGCAACCGCCGTCGCGCTGGCCAGATGGGAACCGCGTATTCGTGTTGATTCAATCAATGCGGTGGAGGTGAGCGCGGGGAAAATATCGGTAACAATTGCGGCGACGGATATTGAATCCGGGCAGGGACTGCTGCTTGAGGATATAGAGATATGAGTGAAGTTATCGACCTGAGTCAGCTACCGCCACCGGCTGTTATCGAAACGCCCGCGTTTAAAGACCTGAAGGCGCAGCGGCTGGCAGAACTGCAGGGATTAGATCCGACGTTTAACGCTCTGCTGGAAAGTGACCCGGCGATAAAACTGCTGGAAATTGTTTGTTATCGAGAGATGGTGAACGTTGCCCGGACGAACTCCGGGGTCTGGGCTGTCATGCTGGCATATGCCAAAGGTGCAGACCTCGACCAACTGGCCGCGAACTTTGATGTCTACCGTCTGACCATTACGCCAGAGGATGATACAACAATCCCGCCGACGCCGGCTGTGATGGAGGGTGACGATGCTTTTCGTCTGCGTATTCGCCTCAGCTGGTATGCACGCAATACAGCCGGTTCGACACAGGCTTACGAGTATTTTTCGCTGTCAGCTGACGGAACAGTCCTCGATGCAAAAGCCTACGGGCCGAATGATGATAGTTCTGTTTTACCTGGTCACGTTGAGGTTTACATCCTCAGCAGCGACGGCAGCGGCATGCCATCACAGGCGCTACTCGATACGGTAAACGGGGTATTAAGCGCTGATTTTACGCGCCCTTTGACGGATTACGTCGAGGTTAAAGCGGCAACCCTCAAAGATTACGCTGTTACAGCGACGCTTGTCATTGGGGCGGGGCCGGATGCTACGACGGTTACTCAGGCAGCACAGGAAGCGATGCAGCGTTATGCGGATAGCGTTCACCGCATCGGTGTTCCAATGTCGTTAGCCGGTGTTTACCGGGCGCTGAAGCAGCCTGGCGTGACGGACGTCGTGCTGAGCGACCCAACAGCAACGATAGCGGTCGGGAAGGGTGAGGCGAGTTATTGCACCGGAATCACCCTCGGAACGGATCTGCCAGGGCTCAGGGAGGCTCCATGACATTTCAGAGCCTGCTCCCACCCAATGCCACTCAGGATGAGCTCGCACAGGAGATGGTGCATAGCCATGTCGGCGACGTACTTTTCGATGTCCGTGACGTGAAAAACCCGGATGCCTGCCCGCCCGATGTTCTGCCCTGGCTGGCATGGGAGTTCGGTGTTACGTGGTGGGACAACCAGTGGACCGAAGAGCAGAAGCGCAGCAACATCAAAAACGCCGCTGCAGTGAACAAAACGCGCGGGACACTGGGAGCAGTTAAACAATCCCTTGCGTCAGTGGGTTACAGCATCAATGTTATCGAGTGGTTCAACGAAACCCCGCAGGCTGACCCTTACACCTTCCGTGTCGAAGTCATCGGCAACAGCATAACGAAAGACATTATCGACAAAATTTACAGCCAGATCATCGATACAAAAAACTGTCGGAGCTTGCTGTCTTCCATCGATATCGGGCCAAACGACATTACCGGCGTCTGCTACGTGGGCGGCGCGGTTGTGGCTACGCTAAAGGCAGAAATAGGGACGAGTGAATGAGCGATTTTTATGTGATTTTGACGGATGCCGGACAAGCGCTGATGGCCGCAGCGACAGCGGGAGGTGCGCCGGTTGCTCTGTCTCAGTTTGGGGTCGATGACGGAAATGGTGCCGTCATTACGCCTGACCCGGCACAGACGGTCCTGGTTAATGAGGTTTACAGGGGCGATATCAGCAGCCTTTCAGCGACCGGCAATACGATTAAAGCGCAGCTGGTTATCCCGAAGGACTCCGGGGGGTACACCGTCCAGGGGTTCGGGTTGTATACGGATGACGGAACATTGTTCAGTCTCTGTAATTTCCCGGCACAGGAGAAGCCGCTACCGTCCAGTGGGTACGCAGTGAAAATGGACACGGATTATTACCTGCAGGTCAGTGATACGTCAGTCGTGACGCTCCAGTTCGACGGCGACGATTATCTGACGCGGGAACAGGCCGACACGATTTATCTGCAAATCGGCAATAACCTGTCAGAAATAGCGGCAGCAGGTGCAGCAGCTCAGCAGGCGGCGCGGGATAATATTGATTTGGGTTCAGCAGCAACTCTTGACGCGCAAACATCAAAGGACGATGTAACGCCAGGGCGAGTCTTGGTTAATGGTAGCGCTATTGCTGTGCGGTCATTTCGTGCTTCAGGGGATGCGGGAGGTGATACGACTGACGCAAACAACCTTCCTGCAAACTCAGTAAGTTTTGTTTATTCATCTGCAACCAATTCACCTGATTTTGAAGCGTCAGTGTTGGATTTTGGAGGGCTAGACGGAACTTATAACACACAGTTAGCCGCCAGCTATTCAACACCGGGATTGATAAAATTCCGGGCTAAGAATGGGGATAACGATACATGGAATGTTTGGCACAGTTTTTACACCACAGGTAACAAGCCCACAGCCGCCGATACTGGTGCGCTGCCTGTTGACGGCACAGCAGCAGCCGCAACAAAACTGGCAACTGCCCGAAATATAAACGGCGTGCCATTTGATGGCACAGTGGACATCACCATTTCTGCAAGTGCGGTGGGTTCATATACCAAAGAAGAATCAGACGGGAAATATCAACTTAAAAACGCGTCGGGGAATGCTACCAATGGATGGTTTAAAGATTCATCGACAGGTGTCATAACACAATGGGGGATGACAACATCCGTCTCCGCAAGCCAGCCCATAAATTTTCCCATTGCATTTCCTTCAGTGTGCGTAGGCATTCAAGTCACTGCATTTACAAATGGTGTGGCGGGAACGATGGAGACAGGTTGCTCAGCATATTCAAACACCGCGGCGACATTGACTGCAAACCAGCCATTCAGCTTATTTTGGGTAGCAACAGGATATTAAAAGCATGTCTAAATACATTTACTCTCCGTCACAGAATGCGTTTTACCCTGTGAAATTAAGTCGCGCCTACAAGTTAAGCGGAACATGGCCAACCGACGGAAAAGAAGTTGCCGATGAAATTTATATCGAATATGCCGCCAAAGTCTCACCCCCCGGAAAAATCCGCGAGGCCGGAGAAGACGGGATGCCCTCATGGGTAGACGCCCCGGTCCCAACGCCGGAAGAAGCTGCTTTTATGGCAGAGTCAAAAAAATCCACACTCATGAAATCAGCCAATAACATGATTGCGCCGCTTCAGGACGCCGCAGATTTAATCATAGCGACAGAATCGGAATTAAAGGCTCTTGCTGAATGGAAAAAATATCGTGTTTTATTGAGTCGGATTGATACAACAAAACCGCCTGAAATTGAATGGCCACCCTTACCGAATTTTATCAGCTGATACAGCCCGCCAAATGAGCGGGCTTTTTTATGGGAGTAACTTATGGATCTTCATGGCGTCCGCACACAAGAAACGGACAATCAGACGAAGGCTATCACGACGGTAAATATGAGCGTCATCGGTCTTGTCGGAACGGCACCTGATGCGCTGACAGGTACGGCGGCGACAGTGACAGTCGGCAGTACGATTCTCGATAATGCGCTGGTCTATACTGCGGCTGAGGTTGGGGCAGACGGAAATCAGCTGCAGGTTATGGCTGTATCCGGCGTACCTGATACCACTGACCCGGAAAACCCTGTCGCTGCAGTCACTTCCGCAGTCTATGCCGGCGAGCTTCTAACAATCACTCTGGGTACGGATGAGACAGGGAAGATCACCGCCACGGCTTCTGATGTCATGACAGCCGTCGAGGCTGTTGCTGACTCGGGCATTACAGCGGCGCTGTATCCCGGTATCACCGGCGCGGGTGTTGTCGACCCGTTCGGTGCGACGAAGCTGGCCAGCGGTGCCGATGAGCCATTTCCGCTCTATAAGCCTGCGATTATTTCCGGGAGCCGGAGCAAGGCGAAGCAGCTCGGTTACAGCGGGACGCTTTACGCTGATATGGTTGATATCCTCGCGCAGATTGGCGCACTGGTTATTGTTATCCGTGTTGATGAGGACGACGAAGAAGAGCAGCAGCGCGCCAATATTATCCAGGGTATCGAGGCGATGGCGCTCGCGCAGGGTACGTTGAATTATCAACCGCGTATTCTTATCGCGCCGGAATGGAGCACTGATGACGGCGTCGGTAAAGCGCTGGAAAGTACCGCGAACCAGCTCCGGGCAATCACTTATCTCGATATGCCGGGTATGGCCACCGGCGAAGATGCTGCACGACGTGCGCAGATGTACGGGGCGCGGGTCGAAATTCTCCGACCGCGTATCATGGTGACGGATGATGTCATCGGAAAAATCAATGCTCGCCCTTACTCAGCCGCTGCAGCAGGTCATCGCATGCGCATCGATAATGACTTCGGCTACTGGTGGTCAAAATCGAATAAAGAGGTTTACGGCTTCTCCGGGCTTGAGCAGGTCGATTCGTTCGTCATTGGCGATGAGACGTGTGTCGCTAACCAGCTCAATCAGGCCAACGTCAGCACGATCATCATGCTGGACTCTTACCGCCACTGGGGAAACAGGCTCTGCTCCAGTGACCCGCAGTGGCGCTTTGAAGCCGTTCGCCGCACAGCAGACGCGATTGAAGACTCTATTCAGATTATGGTCACGAAAAATTATGTCGACCGCCCAATAGATAAAGCCTTTTCGACGTCGCTTCTCGGCTCTATTAACAGCTATCTACGCCAGTTAACCGCTTCAGGTGTTATTAACGGCGGGCGATCCTGGCTTGACCCTGATATGAACACCGCAGAGACGCTTGCAGCCGGGAAAGTGTATGTGAACGTTGCGTTCGGACCTAAATCGCCAGCTGAAGAAATCATTATCACGTATTCCATCGATAACACTTACACCGTCCAGGCGTTGGGGCTTAGCACCGCTGCCTGATAGGGAGACGACATGTCTGATTTAACCTACGTATACAGTAAATCCGCGTTATGGACGCAGGACAGCGTCCGAATCGCGGGCCTGAACGCTTTCACTGCGCCTGCAATCACAGCGACCATCGGCAATAAAAAAACGACCTGGATGGATATGGCCATCCCGGTCGATAACGGTCTGGAGCCGATGACCTGTGAATTTAAAACCGATGCTGATATCGATGTTCTCGGGCTGTTTGGCTTTATGCCTGGCAGGACGACGCGAGTCCAGGCACGCCGGACTTATCGTGATGGTAACGGCGGGTTGCATACCTTTATCGATGAGATGGAAGGGCTGATTGGCACTATCACCCCGGATGAAAGCGGTACTGACAGTAAAGAGGGCGTCGGGCTTTCGGTGACGATGAACCTGAGTTACTACAAATTGACGGTCGACGGTAAAGAAATTTACGAGATTGACCCGCAAAACATGATCCGCTCTGTCAACGGCACAAACACTCTCCAGGACGAGAAAGACGCCATGTTGATGTAATTACGTCACTTCTCTCTAAAAACACTTCATAGCGCCGTGCAGGCGCTATTTTTCTATATAAGGATTAGCACCATGAATTACCCGGCAAATACCACTGTCATCACCCTGTCTCGTCCATTCAAACTCAACGGCGAAGAAGTCACCGAACTGACCATGCGTGAACCGCGTGTCGTCGATAAGCTCACTTACGAAAAAACGGCGGGCGGTCCACTGGTGAAAGAATCGACCATGATTGCAACGTTATGTGGTCTGAATGCCAGTGATATTCACAACCTCCCGGCGTATGACTACGAACAGTTAACGGATGCGGTGAATCGTTTTTTGCTCCCGCCCGAAGAACGCGAGAGTCAGAGTTCCTGAACGACCAGCCTTACATAACGAAATATTGTCACGTTACGCTGAGTGAGCAGCTGGAATTGCCGCTCAGCGTCTATAAGCGTTATCGCGAGATGGCGCTGAAAAGGAGTAAGGCCTGATGGCTAAGACGCAGCAGTTTAACGCCTCGGTTAATTTTGGGGCGACTGTCGATGGTTCCGTCGGTAAAACGCTGAATCGGCTGACGGGTGGCATCGAAGATATTGGCAGCGTATCCCTGAAAACGATGGGCATCCAGACAAAGTGGATGCGTGACCTGCAGTCTGGTTCTGCCAGTACAGCCAGCAAGATGAAAACGATGGAGCAGGCGACGTCCGCCTTGCTGAAAAAGCAGGAGGCACTCGAAAAAGAGATTAGGGAAAGCACCAAAAGCGGCAAGGGTGGGACAGCTGCGCTCGTTGAGGATTATAAAAAAGTGGGTGTGGCCATCAAGCGCGCAACTGATGAAATGGAGCAACTCAGCAAAGAGCAGGCCAAAGAGCAGAAGCGGGCAGAGCGTGGCGCTCGCTTCCGTTCTGGTATGTCATCTATTGGGCATGGATTAGGCAAAGGGGCCGGGGGCATTGGTCGCAGTATGATGACCGCGACCCGATGGGCTGGAGCGGGTTTATTGGGTGGGGCGGCGGCTGCAATTGCCAGCCCTATTGCGCTTAATTCTGAGACGGCAGAGAGTGCGGGTTTGGCTAAATCGTATGGGATGAGCATCAAGCAGTTTCAGGGCATGGGGATAATCGCCAGACAGGCAGGTCTGAATGCGGAGAACGGGGGCGACCTGGCTGAAGAGTTTGTGAATAAACTCAAAGAGCAGGGGAACGAGAAAATGCTGAACCCTATGCTCGGACAGCTCGGTTTAACTAAAAGCTCTCTGAATGGCAAAAGCCGCGAGGATGCGTTTAACGAAGTTATGTCCAGGCTGTCCCGGATGAAAGACACTGGCGCAGCGGCATCGCTCGCAGATCAGCTTATGGGCGGCGAGGCGAATAAGTTTCTCACCTATATCCACTCGACCGGCAAGTCGTTCGAGCAGGCGATGGCTAACGCACAGCGCTATAATTTGCTCACGCAGGAAGGCGCAGACGGCGCGATGAAAGCGAACACGGCTGTCGGTAATCTCTGGGGCGTGGCTGTTTCAGGTATGGAAGATACTATCGGGAAAATAACCGGCCAGCTGGCTCCGACTGTAGATAAAGCTGCGCTAGAACTCGCAGACTGGATGAAGGGGATGCAGCCGAAAATCACTGATGCGGTTACTGATTGGCTGAAACCTGATGGAAACAATAAGACAGGGCCGCAGCGGCTCTGGGATGGTGTTGTTAAGTTCGGAGCTGGCGTGGAAATGGTCGCTGATGAGATATTCGCTGTTGCAGCTAAGCTAAAATGGCTTTTGCCTGATGATCGTGGCGTAGCTGATATGGATACAGCTCAGGAAGCCAGGCAGAAAGCTATTCAGATGGAAATGGAAAAACAAGGCGTTAATACTTTGGGTTACCAGGAATCAATTAACGTTGCTAATGAGGGTGAAAAGGAATGGAGAGCCGCTCGTAGCCAGGCTTATGTTCCAGATTATGTCGGATTTGACGACAGTACGTTCGGTGGCCAAATCCCCGTCGTACCAGGCGCGGAATCATCAACAAACAAAGTAAGCCAGACAAACAGCAATCAGTTCAATTTCAATGTAACGATAGCTGCGGGAACACCTGAAGAGCAGGCTCAGTCACTGCATGACGAGTTTAAAACTCTGATTGGCAATACGCCGACGTTTTCTCCGACGTTTGATATGCCAGGGTGATAATGAGAGAAATAAATTAAACTTATTGTTGCCGCCGTAAATTTAGCGGCAATATTTTATTTGTAAATATGAATGGCGCGGTTTTTGGTTTTATTTTCAGGTTTCTGCGTGATTAATGTTTCTTTATTTTCATTGTCTGTATTTGGTGTTGAAGTTGTTTTTGATTTTCGTTCCCCTAATGCTGCCCATAAAACAAATACTATCCAAATGAAAAACACCCAACCAAATAGAATGCTAAAAATACTTATTGCTGCAATTTTTTTATGTTTTCTGCATGCCGCAATGACAATAGGCAGGAAATATAAAACCAAACTTAATATTGGGTTTGCGAATAACCAAATATAGCAAGCTATTACACCAGCCACGATATCAGCGCCTGTCATTTTCTATCCTTACGAGGTAGTAAAAACGTGAAATATACAACCAAAAATGGCGAAAAACTCGACGTGATTTGTTTCAAAAAATATGGGTTTGTGAATAACGCTGTTGAACAGGCACTTTACGAGCCAGCGAACTACGACCTCACGACAAGCGAAGTCTTTTCAGCAGGAACTGAAATTGACCTTCCCGTCATCAAACCGGATGAGAAAAAACAAGAATATTCATTGTGGGAATGATTCATGACTCAATATATCAAATCTGGCTCAATGCCGTGGCAACCGAATTTTTCCCTCACGGTTGAAGGGGAAGATATAACGGAAATTGTAAGAGCTAACCTCATAAATCTCACCCTGACCGACTATGGTGGCAGTGAGAAGAAGAGCGATCAGATTTCGTTTGCCGTTGTCTCTCCGGATATGAAACTGCCAGCGAAGGGCGTGAAAATATCAATCGGGCTGGGGTTTGGGCAGGAACTGACAGACAAGGGGACGTATATAGTCGACTCTACGACGTCCGGGTTCTCAACCTCGTCTCCGCGAATTATTGAAGTTACCGCTCGAGCATTTTCGAAAAGTAACGAGAGGGGCCATAGTACGCTGCAGTCGCAAAAAACGCGCTCGTTCTCGGGTGTAACTCTCGGAGACCTGGTAAACAAAGTCGCAACCGAACACGGTCTCACGCCGCGAGTTCCTGCGAGTCTGGCCAGCATTCAGATCCCCCATGTTGATCAGTTAGGTGAATCCGACATGAACCTGCTGACACGGCTGGCGGACCGATATAGTGCGGTGAGTAAAGTTTCCCATGATTACTGGATTTTGACGCCCCGCGAAGGGACGACAACAGTCAACGGAAACGAACTGCAGAAGCTGGTCATCACGCCAGACATGGTTTCGACAGCAAGCTATCACAACAATAGCGATCATCCTGACGCATCGAGCGCCAACAGTGGGACCAATGTTATCTCATATGTTGATGTTACCGACGGTGGGAAGATAAAGACTATTACGGTCGGGAGCGGAGAGCCGGTCACACATAACGAGTTTCCGATGCCATCTCTTGCTTCAGCGCAGGAAGTTGCAGGTAGTACGACGACAAAAAGCAAAAAGAAGCTAAAGGGGATGAGTTTAAGCCTACCCGCTGCGCCCGAATTAATGGGGCTAACGGCGCAATGCCTGATAGAAACATCTGGGTTCGGTTCAGTAGAGGACCAGGAGTGGCATATCAGTAAGCTAGACATGACCCTGGCTGAGCAGGGTTTTACATTTAAGCTGGAGCTCGAGTGATGGCGACGATATCAGGAATTTTTAATGATCCATTCGGTCAGCCACTGACTAATGTGGTTATTCAACTGACTGCCAGAACGACAACCTCAGTAACTTTCACCGGGACGAACGCCGCTGCCGTTACATCTGCAGACGGTAGTTATTCGATGGTTGTACTACCTGGTGTATACGCAGTCACCGCCAAAATAAAAGGAACCCCCGACTATCTCGGAGTCATTCAGGTTTACGCCGATAGCCCGGATGCTTCCCTGAATCAATACCTGGCGGCATTTAACCCTGATGATGTGACACCGCTTGTCTTGGCTGAGATGCAGGCGATATTGCTGGCATCGGTGGCAGCAGCGAAAGCCGCGGTCGAGGCGGCAGATCGGGCAGCGAGTTATGTGCTGAATTTTCTGGGGCCCTATGATTCAGCGACCGCTTACAAGAAAAATGATGTCGTGTATCAGGATGGAAGCGAATACAAGGCGCTATCCGATTCTCTGGGAACGCCGCCGCCCGACGCGCCGTGGGAGATTTATGTCGAAAAAGGGGATGTCGGACCGGCCAATATATTAGAAATTGGCACAGTGAATACGCTTCCGGCAGGCAGTGCGGCCACAGTTGAGATAATGGGTAACTCGCCTAATCAGACCCTCACATTTGGGATACCACAAGGCGTGAGCGGGAAGGATGCTACGGGCGAGGTCAAATCGGTTGATAGTCTGAAACCAGACTCAGTGGGGAATATCTCTCTGGGTGCGTATACGTCCGATAATCCCCCTCCTCAATTCATCCCATTACCGGGAGATCCAGGGAGCACCGTAATTGCATCATTAAGCGTTACCGGGGGAAGCGGGGGGGTTTATAAACATATAGGGGAGACGGTCAGCGGGTCTGAAATTAATGTCTGTTGCCTGTTACAAGATCCATCTGGAGTGACCAGTTGGGCTAAAATTTCGCCTGAGTTTAAAGATTTAAGCGGGACTTGGGCCTGCGCGGGTTATGCCCCTAACGGGTTTGGCGCAACTTTATGGACTCGAATTGATAATGTCCAATTGCGTCATATGCGCTCAGCATCGAGCAATGCGATAGCGAGAAATTGTCGCTACAGTTCCGCAAATAATTCGACGATTGATTGCGAGGTACAACAAAATGACACCTGGTGTCCATTTACGGCCAGTCCGAATGACAGCACTACATGGGGGCGTGAGATTTATGCTAATGCTGTAGCGGGATATTACGGAGAGGTCGCGGCTTGTTCTGATCCTGCGGCATAGAATAGTCATGAGTAACACCTGCAGAGTGTTTGGGAAATAAATGGGGTTTATGTTTTCTGATGCAGAGTTGTAGTTCGAGGGCTCTGCATCAGATATTTAAATCAAATATTGTCTGAGATATTTTCTTTGATGATTATTCTGGAGGGTTTGTCTGTTATATAGGTGCAGTTTGATGGAATGTTAGATTTTATAAATGACATGGCCCCAATTTTTACATTGTCACCAATCTTAACTGACAATCCTATAATGCATGTGTTCGCACCAATGTCCACATTGTTACCAATCGATATGCGCAAAGATTTGCTGTCTGTATCTATTTGACCTATGACGGTATTCTGTCTGATAACGAAGTTTTCTCCGATATCCACCAGGCTGTGAATTACAATTCCAGAATGGTGTGGGATCATAAGCCCTTTTCCTATATTGGCGCCAAGACCAATTTCACACCCAAACCTTTCTAAAAGTTTATTATTTAGTTTCTCTGCCGCTTTTCTTTGTAATTTATTACCGTTTATGTACATTTCATTTGCAAGTCGCCACCAGAAAAGGAAGTTTCTATGGCGTAATTTTTTCTCCCGCAAAAGTCGAACGACGGAAAAATAAGGTCGTCTTATTATTTCCATCTGCCAGTAGTACCAAAGTTTTTCATTTTTTCCGAAAAAAACAAACAATAATGAATGTAAGTAAAGCATGTAATCCTCTGGAAAACTTAACAATTTTGCGCCGTATTTTATAGTTGAAGATTGTTAGAGTATTGATATACGACATGTTTACGCTTATTGCCGTGACTCCAAAAGCACGTAAAGAATAACGTGCCAGTCTTGACGCTAATACATTTCAGTGCCGAGTGCCGAGTGCCGAGTGCCGAGTGCCGAGTGCCGAGTGCCGAGTGCCGAGTGCCGAGTGCCGAGTGCCACGTACCTTGTGCGGTCGTCTGGCACCCATTGGCAAACAGGTATAATGAGCGGTGCATTTCTGGCCGTTGACTACAGCAAGACGCCCATGTGACGGCTCGATAGTTGTTGTGACAGTCTGGGGATTTTGTTGCGCTGGTAGCACAAGATCCTTACGGGGATTAATGTCTGTGTTGTTATAACCTCAACTCCTTAACTATCGTGAGTGAAGATAATGAGCCCTAGAAAACGGCGTGACCCTGCGGAGGTCGCTCGGCAGACCATGAAAAAAAACGAGCGTCGACGAGGGTTCCTGGAGTATATCCAGACAAATGACTTACCGAAGAATGAGCTAAGTGCGCATCGTTACTCATATTCATTAGGTATGGGCGTTGCGGAGAAGGATAAACTTGTACACGAGTTACTTGAGGGTATGAGGTTTGAAGAACTAATGACTCGGGGCAAGGTAAAGGAATAATTTGAGTTGCGCCACAGCACCGCCGTATGCAAGAGCGGGCTGTGGCTGGTTAACCCGGTGTTCATGCCAGAGATAACTGTGGATATTCTATAGGGTTAACGCAGCGTTCGGCAATCAGATGGGGACTATTAAGAATATGGTAGCTTCGAGAGGAAACCCGGCTCGATGGCCGGGTTTATTGTTTAGTCTGAGGAGTCAGAGGTGCTTGGGTTTGTTGCTGAGGGACTTGAATGACAATTGGTGCATTTGAATCACTTTTTCTGCTGTTATCAAACATGCTTTGAAACACAGGTATTAATGCAACAAACGCCAGAATAATGCCAACTAGCCACTGAATTAGAGATGATGATCGTTTCTGAGCTTCAAATCTTTCATCCAGTTTGACATTAATGGCACTAACTTCAGATTGAAGCTTCATCATTATTTCAGTCTGCTGAGCTCGCCACTCTGACATCTCCCTGCGCATTTCAGTCGCAACGGCACCAACCTCAGCTTTGTTTTGTGCAAGTTTTGCGTCTAATTCCTCTCTGGAAACTGACATGACATTTGCCTCACTGTGCTTAGGTTGTTCATCTTTTTGACTATCTACTGGACCGTTGGTTCTAACATATTCGACTTTTGTTTCGGTACTGTAAGCAGCCGGGATTTTCGTTACTATTGCCGTCTCACGATAAGCAGGCATGATAATCGTCTTTGGATTTCCATCATAACCCCCCATGCTAGATCGAGAATGAGAAGACTTATCCATCGTTATATCTTACGTTCAAATGGCTTGAATGTAGTTGGCTCCGCTGGAGGGGCATTCAGGATGGCTTGAGCCATATTTTTAGCCATAGACATAGGCAAAGTAACACTTTGAGTTGCTTCAAGGTAAAAATTCATGCCCGCTTCGGGGTTAAGCTCATCGGGAACGCTGGTGTTATCAATAATATGGCGGCAAAAAGTAATTTTACAATATTCATTCTCCCCAACTTTGATTGCAGTGGTCACGAAAACGTCAGCAAAACTGTCGATATGGTCTTTGCCTTTAAGGATAGCAGTCATTTATACACCTGATTTAAATTATTATTCAAATAGATAGAGTCAGATTCCATCACACATCGCTTCATCTTAAAGCACATTGATACGTGACATAACCTGGTTATTTATCAGGGGTATCTTACTTACTGCCTCCTCATCGCCAATTACGCTTTCCCTCCCTCACTGTTGCCATGATGGCTTTACCCAGGCTTTCGTACTCAGGTAGCGAAAGAACTCGCCATTTCCCATCCCAGAAACCAATTACACAACAGCGATCTCCAGTAGTTCCTTTAATGGCAAAGGTACGCATATCAGCCGATGGAACCGGAAGCTTTTCACCTGGGCGGGGGAAGTAAATCCTCACCCCGCCAATGATCATGTTGTCCATAGACGCTACTCGCTAACGAGCCAGAATTCGGCCTCTTCAAACATTTCCTCGACCAAACGATTTATCTTTTCTTTCTCAGTCTTCGTGCAGTCGCTGTTAACGGCATTAGCTTGCATCGGTTTAACTCGAACATCAGCAGCAGGGAAAATCCCATGCACACGCTTTGTCAGTTCGGCAAGTATGATGTCTTTAGCACCCGGTAAACCTTCCACATTGCGTTTGTCATAAACGAGTTCAACGAACATAACAGCCTCCAATAATTACTGTGATTATAGACAGTATTTATACTGTTTTTTTATACAGTGTCAACGGTTGGACGTGCATTGTTTCAGAAGGGATTTTGGGGCATGGGTGGGGCAAAAAAAACTGTTTTGGGGCATGGATGGGGCATTGCTGCACATATGAACTTTACCGGATTTCATATATGCATTTATTTAACCTACTGATTAAGCTAAAGAATACACATGCTCTTGGGCGTTCTTTAGTGATTTTTAAAATTCCCGCGTCACGCAATTAAAATGGCGAGCGTAATCTTCAAGAGAAGTTATGCCTAATCGCACCCATTTTGGATGCGACCATTGTGGAAGGCCAACGTAGATCACAGGGCTGCAATGACCTCTTCGGTGCTACGAACGCGACCAATACGCGGGAAGATATTCATCATGCTGCCCTGGTGTTGTTCGCTACTTGCGGCACTGCACGCATCTTCGGCAATGACCAGGTTAAAGCCCAGTTCCCACGCGTTACGCGCGGTGGACTCCACACCGATGTTAGTCGAAATCCCACATAGCACGATGGTGTCGATACCACGGCGGCGCAGTTGGAGTTCCAGGTCGGTGCCGTAAAACGCGCCCCACTGGCGTTTAGTCACTTCAATATCACTGTCTTTTTTACCTAAAGCCTGCGGATAAACCCACCAGTTGTCAGGCAGCGCATGCGCGCCAGCCTGCGCATCAACCGGCTGCTTGAGCGCTTCGGCAAAATCTTTAGACCAGCCCACGCGTACCATAATCACCGGCGCACCATTTGCGCGGAATTTCTCTGCCAGTTTGGCTGAACGAGCCACCACGTCCTGTGCACTGTGCGGACCGCCCGCAAATGGCAGGATGCCTTCCTGCAAATCAATAACGACGAGTGCGGTTTTGGAAGTATTCAGTTCTAACATGAGGTGACTCCGGGTCAAAATAAGGTTATCGCGTAATACCTTACGACGGAACAGGAGCGCGATAGTTTACAAATTTTGTTAATTTTTGTGAGAATAAGCTAAACGAGGCGCATTGAAACGCGTCAGTCCTTATCTTGGGCCATTATTTCCAGTATAATAACCCCCTTTTTTATCAATAGATGACAGACAAATATAGTGGCCACCGTTGCAGGTATTGGACAGTGAGCGGCTAATTTAAGGGATATCTCATGCGTACAGTATATTGCGGGCAGCTCAATCAATCCCATGTGGGACAACAAGTAACACTGTGTGGTTGGGTCAATCGTCGTCGTGACCTCGGTAGCCTTATCTTTATTGATATGCGCGATCGCGAAGGCATCGTGCAGGTGTTTTTCGACCCGGATCGTCAGGATGCGTTCCAGCTTGCTTCCGAACTGCGTAATGAGTTCTGCATCCAAATCACCGGTACCGTTCGCCCGCGTGATGAAAAAAACATCAATAAAGATATGGCAACGGGTGCGGTAGAAGTCTTCGCCACCGATTTGACCATCATCAACCGTTCCGAAGCGCTGCCGCTGGACTCTAACCACGTCAACACTGAAGAAGCGCGTTTGAAATTCCGTTATCTGGATCTGCGTCGCCCTGAAATGGCGAACCGCCTGAAGACCCGTGCGAAAATCACCAGCTTCGTGCGCCGCTTTATGGATGACCACGGTTTCCTGGATATCGAAACCCCAATGCTGACCAAAGCCACGCCGGAAGGTGCGCGTGACTATCTGGTGCCGAGCCGTGTGCATAAAGGCAAATTCTACGCGTTGCCGCAATCCCCTCAGCTGTTCAAACAGCTGCTGATGATGTCCGGTTTTGACCGTTACTATCAGATTGTTAAGTGCTTCCGCGATGAAGACTTACGTGCTGACCGTCAGCCTGAATTTACTCAAATCGACGTCGAAACTTCCTTCATGACCGCGCCACAAGTGCGTGAAGTGATGGAAAAACTGGTGCGCGATCTGTGGCTGGATGTGAAAAACGTCGATCTGGGCGATTTCCCAATCATGACTTTCGCAGAAGCGGAGCGTCGTTACGGTTCAGACAAACCAGATTTGCGTAACCCAATGGAGCTGGTGGACGTTGCTGACCTGCTCAAAGACGTTGAGTTTAAAGTCTTCGCGGGCCCGGCAAATGATGCTAAAGGCCGCGTTGCAGCGCTGCGAGTGCCAGGTGGCGCACAGTTAAGCCGTAAACAGATTGACGACTACGGCAAGTTCATTGAGATTTACGGCGCGAAAGGGCTGGCTTACATCAAAGTGAACGAGCGTGCGAAAAGCATCGAAGGTATCACTAGCCCTGTGGCTAAGTTCCTGAATGCTGAAATCGTTGAAGCTATTCTGGAGCGTACTGGTGCGCAAGATGGCGACATGATCTTCTTTGGCGCAGACAACAAAAAAGTAGTTGCAGATGCACTTGGCGCGTTACGCCTGAAAATCGGTAAAGATCTGAGCATCACCGATGAAAAAGCATGGGCACCACTGTGGGTTATCGACTTCCCTATGTTTGAAGACAACGGCGAAGGCGGCCTGACCGCAATGCACCACCCGTTCACCGCCCCGAAAGATATGTCTCCGGAAGAATTGGCGGCAGATCCAGAAGCGGCTGTGGCAAACGCCTACGATATGGTTATCAACGGTTACGAAGTTGGCGGCGGTTCCGTGCGTATTCACAACGGCCAGATGCAACAGACTGTGTTCGGCATTCTGGGTATCACGGAAGAAGACCAGCGCGAGAAGTTTGGCTTCCTGCTCGACGCCCTGAAATACGGTACACCGCCACACGCGGGCCTGGCGTTTGGTCTGGATCGTCTGACTATGCTGTTGACCGGCACCGACAACATCCGTGATGTTATCGCGTTCCCTAAAACTACAGCAGCAGCGTGTCTGATGACCGAAGCACCAAGCTTCGCCAACCCAACAGCGCTGGCTGAACTGGGTGTGGCAGTGATTAAAAAGGCTGAGAAAGAATAAATGGCCTTTAAGCCTCCCGTTTCGGTGTTAGTGGTCATTTATGCTCAAGACACCGGACGGGTGCTCATGTTACAGCGGCGCGACGATCCTGAATTCTGGCAGTCGGTTACCGGCAGCATAGAAGAGGGTGAAACCGCGCTGTATGCCGCGCAGCGTGAAGTAAAGGAAGAGGTCGATATCGACGTTGAGTCAGAGCATCTGACCTTGAATGACTGCCAACGCTGCGTGGAATTCGAGATTTTTACACATTTGCGTCATCGCTATGCACCGGGCATTACGCGCAACACAGAATATTGGTTCTGTCTTGCGCTGCCAAACGAACGCCAGATAACCATTTCGGAACATCTGGCCTGGGAATGGACTGACGCACCAGCTGCGGCGGCTATGACTAAGTCGTGGAGCAACCGGCAGGCGATTGAAGAGTTTGTAATTAATGCTGCCGCCAGGTAGCCATTTTGGAGATATTTTTATGGCAGGTCATAGTAAGTGGGCCAACACAAAGCACCGCAAAGCTGCGCAGGATTCCAAACGCGGTAAAATTTTCACCAAAATTATCCGTGAGCTGGTAACAGCAGCCCGTCTGGGCGGTGGTGATCCGGGTTCTAACCCGCGTCTGCGTGCAGCGATTGATAAAGCGTTATCCAACAACATGACGCGTGACACCTTAAACCGTGCGATCGCACGTGGTGTGGGTGGCGATGAAGATACCAACATGGAAACCATCATCTATGAAGGTTACGGTCCGGGTGGTTCTGCGGTCATGGTTGAATGTCTGAGTGACAACCGTAACCGTACCGTGGCGGAAGTGCGCCATGCGTTCAATAAATGTGGCGGCAACCTGGGAACTGACGGTTCTGTGGCTTATCTGTTCACCAAAAAAGGCGTTATCTCTTATGCCCCAGGCAAAGATGAAGACACCGTGATGGAAGCGGCGCTGGAAGCGGGTGCTGAAGATGTTGTCTCTTATGACGACGGCGCAATTGACGTGTTCACCGCGTGGGAAGAAATGGGTGCGGTACGTGACGCGCTTGAAGCCGCAGGCCTGAAAGCCGACGAAGCAGAAATTTCTATGATCCCATCTACCAAAGCGGATATGGATGCAGAAACTGCACCGAAACTGATGCGCCTTATCGACATGTTGGAAGACTGTGATGACGTGCAAGAGGTTTATCACAACGGCGAGATCTCTGACGAGGTTGCGGCAACTCTGTAATGGCGATCATTCTCGGTATTGACCCGGGATCGCGCGTCACCGGTTATGGCGTTATTCGCCAGACCGGGCGGCAGCTAACCTATTTGGGTAGCGGCTGTATCCGTACTCAGGTGACCGACTTACCCTCGCGTTTGAAGCTTATCTACGCGGGGGTGAGCGAAATTATTACCCAGTTCCAGCCCGAGTATTTCGCCATCGAATCGGTATTTATGGCGAAAAATGCAGATTCTGCTTTGAAACTCGGTCAGGCTCGTGGGGCCGCGATTGTCGCCGCCGTAAACCATGATTTGCCGGTGTTTGAGTATGCCGCCCGTCAGGTAAAACAGACGGTGGTGGGCATCGGTAGTGCGGAGAAAAGCCAGGTGCAACATATGGTGCGCACCTTGCTAAAACTCTCCGCCAACCCGCAAGCGGATGCGGCAGATGCGCTGGCAATTGCTATCACGCATTGCCACGTGACGCAAAACTCGATGCAGATGAGCGATACGCGGCTTAATTTGTCGCGGGGACGATTAAAATAAATATGGCTGGATATTCATCCAGCCTTTTTTATATGATAAGCAAAATTTTTGGCATAACCGCTAAACACAGGAGCATATTGTGATTGGTCGACTCAGAGGCATCATCCTTGAAAAACAGCCGCCGCTGGTACTTATGGAAGTCGGTGGCGTGGGGTACGAAGTCCATATGCCGATGACCTGCTTCTATGAACTACCGGAAATCGGTAAAGAAGCGGTGGTGTTTACCCAGTTTGTGGTGCGTGAAGATGCGCAGTTGCTCTACGGTTTCAATAACAAACAAGAACGCACGCTGTTCCGCGAGCTGATTAAAGTCAATGGCGTCGGCCCGAAACTGGCACTCGCTATTCTTTCTGGTATGTCGGCACAACAGTTTGTGAACGCCGTCGAGCGTGAAGAGATTGGCTCGCTGGTTAAGCTGCCTGGTGTGGGTAAGAAGACCGCCGAGCGCTTAATTGTTGAGATGAAAGACCGCTTCAAAGGCATGCATGGCGATCTGTTTACCCCGGCATCAGATCTGGTATTGACTGCGCCGGAAAGTGGAGTCACTGACGACGCTGAACAGGAAGCAGTTGCCGCACTGGTATCGCTGGGCTATAAACCACAAGAAGCGAGTCGTATGGTGAGCAAAGTTGGCAAAGCGGGTGCCGATTGTGAAACCCTGATCCGCGAAGCGCTCCGTGCCGCACTTTGAAGCCCCTGAGGTAGATGAAGGATGATTGAAGCAGACCGTCTGGTATCGCCAGACACCATCACCCCTGATGAGTTAATTGACCGCGCAATTCGCCCGCGTTTCCTGGCGGATTATGTCGGCCAGTCGCAGGTCACATCGCAAATGGAGATTTTCATCCAGGCGGCGAAACTGCGTGGGGATGCGCTCGATCATCTGTTAATTTTCGGCCCGCCAGGGTTGGGTAAAACCACGCTGGCGAATATTGTCGCCAACGAAATGGGTGTGAATCTGCGCACCACTTCCGGCCCGGTGCTGGAAAAAGCAGGGGATTTGGCAGCCATGCTGACCAATCTTGAACCCCATGACGTTCTCTTTATCGATGAAATCCACCGTTTATCGCCCGTTGTTGAAGAAGTGCTGTATCCAGCAATGGAAGATTATCAGCTCGATATCATGATTGGTGAAGGCCCGGCGGCGCGTTCTATTAAAATTGATTTGCCGCCCTTTACCCTGATTGGCGCAACGACGCGCGCTGGTTCTCTGACTTCGCCACTGCGTGACCGTTTCGGCATTGTGCAGCGTCTGGAGTTTTACCAGGTCGCTGATTTGCAGCACATTGTAGGCCGCAGCGCGAGTGTACTGGGGCTTGAGATGAGCGAAGAGGGCGCATTCGAAGTGGCGAAACGAGCGCGTGGTACACCGCGTATTGCTAACCGCTTATTGCGCCGCGTACGTGATTTTTCGGAAGTCAGACACGATGGCACCATTAATGGTGAGATTGCTTCACAAGCGTTAGATATGCTGAACGTGGATACCGAAGGGTTTGACTATATGGACCGCAAGTTATTGCTGGCGGTAATAGACAAGTTCCTCGGTGGCCCGGTTGGGCTGGATAACCTTGCGGCTGCAATTGGGGAAGAACGGGAAACCATCGAAGATGTACTGGAGCCATTTTTGATTCAGCAGGGCTTTCTGCAACGCACTCCTCGTGGCCGAATGGCAACACCAAGAGCATGGACTCACTTCGGGATTGTACCGCCCGCGTTACCATGAATCCCCATCTCCTTCTCCCTCAGGGAGAAGGTTGGGATGAGGGTTGTTTTAAGCCGCTTGCTTCTTTGCCATACTCAACACAAACAACACCGCCGAACTCAGCACGACTGAAGGCCCGGCGGGCGTGTCATAAAATGCTGAAAACGTCAGTCCGCCCGTGACTGAGAGCATACCGATAATCACGGCAAAACCTGCCATTTGCTCTGGTGTACGCGCAAAGCGACGTGCGGTTGCCGCCGGAATAATCAGCAGGGAAGTGATGATCAGCGCACCGACAAATTTCATCGCCACACCGATAGTTAGCGCTGTTACCAGCATTAACAGCATCTTCACGCGTTGCAGATTAACCCCATCAACATGGGCCAGATCCGGGCTGATGGTCATCGACAATAGATTACGCCACTGCCAGAGAAGCACGCCAACGACCACGGCGACGCCCAAAGCAATAGAAATAATATCGGGCATTGTCACGGAGAGCAGATCGCCAAACAGATACGCCATCAAATCGACGCGCACGTTTGACATTAAACTGACAACCACCAGGCCAAGAGAAAGGGCACTGTGCGCCATAATGCCCAGCAACGTATCCAGTGCCAGATGCGGGCGCTTCTCAAGCCACACTAAACCCAGAGCCAACATTAAGGTCACGGCAATTACCGCATAAAACGGATTGATATTGAGTAGCAGACCAAATGCCACGCCTAACAACGAAGCGTGGGCGAGGGTATCGCCAAAGTAGGACATCCTGCGCCAGACAACAAACGAGCCTAATGGCCCCGCGGCACACGCCAGCAAAATCCCGGCAAGCCAGCCGGGCAACAACAATTCAATCATGGCTGGCCATTTCCTCTGCGCAAAACAATACGTCCTGTAAGATCGTGACGATGATTGTGGTGGTGACGGTAAATCCCTAATTGCTCAGCACCGCGCGCACCAAACATCGAAATAAATTCTGGATGCATCGACACCACTTCCGGAGTGCCAGAGCAGCAAATGTGGTGGTTGAGACACAACACATCATCCGTTTTTGCCATTACTAAATGCAGGTCGTGGGAAACCATCATCACTGCGCAATTCAGCTCCTGACGCAGCTGATCAATCAGGTTGTACAGTGCCAGTTGGCCGTTAACATCAACACCCTGGGTGGGTTCATCCAGCACCAGTAACTGCGGCTGATTTAACAATGCACGGGCCAGCAGAACGCGTTGGTTCTCACCACCGGAAAGCTTTTGCATTGGGGCTTCAATCAGGTGAGCTGCCTGAACGCGTTTAAGCGCGGGCAAAATATCTGCTTTTTTTACGCCAGGGCGTAAACGCATAAATCGACTCACCGTTAGCGGCAGCGTGGTATCGAGATGCAGTTTTTGCGGCACATAACCAATGCGCAAATCGCGGTCTCGCTTGATAACACCTTCATCCGGTGCTACCAGACCAAGCACCACGCGAACCAGCGTCGATTTTCCTGCACCATTTGGCCCCAGCAGCGTTAAAATTCTGCCAGGTTTGAGATCGAGCGAAATATCAGACAGCACGCGGCGTTGTCCGAATGAAACAGAGATATTTTCCAGTGATACCAGATTTGTCATGACAATTTCAGGGGTTGCAGAAGTTAGCGGATGTTATAATATCACACATCTCACATTCATAACGATGAAAAGTCGCATTATGTTACATAAAAACTCATTTCTTTGCGCAGCTTTAACAACTGCATTTTTGGGTGCCGCAGCCGTCCCGGCGCAGGCCGCCGTTGTTGCCTCCATCAAGCCATTAGGATTTATTGCTGCGGCAATCGCAGACGGCGTCACGCCAACTGAAGTTTTGCTGCCAGACGGTGCTTCTGAGCATGATTATGCACTTCGTCCATCTGATGTAAAACGCTTACAAAGCGCGGACTTAGTGGTGTGGGTCGGCCCAGAAATGGAAGCCTTCATGCAGAAGTCAGTCAGCCAATTAGCTGAACAAAAACAAGTGCAACTGGCGGCTTTGCCAGGCGTGAAACCGTTGCTCATGAAAGGCGACGACGATGATGACCACGGCCATGAAGGCCATGACCATTCAGCCGAAAATAGTGACGAAGATCACCATCACGGTGAATACAACATGCATATTTGGCTTTCCCCAGAGGTAGCGCGGCTGTCGGCGGTTGCAATCCACGATAAATTAGTGGAACTTATGCCCCAAAATAGAGCCAAACTAGACGCCAACTTGCAGACTTTCGAGTTAGGATTAGCCAACATCGATAAGCAAGTTGGTAGCGTGCTCGCACCGCTCAAAGGAAAAGGGTATTTCGTTTTTCACGACGCTTATGGCTACTTTGAAAAACATTACGGTCTAACGCCGCTTGGCCATTTTACCGTAAACCCTGAAATTCAGCCCGGTGCGCAGCGTTTACATGACATCAGAACACAGTTGGTTGAGCAAAAAGCCGTATGCGTTTTTGCTGAACCGCAATTCAGGCCAGCCGTCATCAATGCCGTTGCCCGTGGCACTAACGTTCGTTCCGGAACGCTGGACCCGCTGGGGATTGAGGTTAAGCTCGGCAAAGACAGCTATATGCAGTTTTTGAACGGGCTTGCGAATCAGTATGCGAGCTGCCTGAAAGGAGAATAGTGAGGAAGTGAATACGTGCAACAGATAGCCCGCTCTGTCGCCCTGGCATTCGACAATTTGTCCCGGCCCCATCGCGTTATGCTGGGGTCTCTTACAGTTCTTACACTTGCGGTCGCTGTCTGGCGACCGTACGTCTATCACCCTGAAGCCAGCCCCGTTATCAAAACCATTGAGCTTGAGAAAAACGAGATTCGCTCGTTACTTCCTGAAGCCAGTGAACCGCTTGATCAGTCCCCGGACGCCGAAGATGACACCATCCCTCAAGATGAACTCGATGATAAAACAGCGGGTGAAACCGGTGTTCATGAGTATGTCGTCTCCACAGGGGATACGCTCAGCAGCATTCTTAACCAGTACGGCATTGATATGGGCGATATCGGCCAGCTTGCCGCAGTGGATAAAGACCTGCGTAATCTGAAAATTGGCCAACAAATTTCCTGGACGCTCAACGATAACGGCGAATTACAGCGCATGACGTGGGAAATGTCGCGTCGTGAAACCCGTACTTACGACCGTTCAGGCAGCACTTTCAAACTCAGCAGCGAAATGCAGCAAGGCGAGTGGGTTAACAATGTGCTCAAAGGCACGGTTGGCGGCAGTTTTGTCAGCAGTGCGAAAAACGCCGGTTTAACCAGTGCTGAAATCAGCGCGGTTATCAAAGCTATGCAATGGCAGATGGACTTTCGCAAACTGAAAAAAGGCGATGAATTCTCTGTCCTCATGTCTCGTGAAATGCTTGATGGAAAGCGTGAGCAAAGCCAACTGGTTGGTGTGCGTTTGCGTAGCAGTGGTAAAGATTATTACGCCATTCGTGCGGAAGACGGTAAATTCTATGACCGTAATGGTTCCGGACTGGCCAAAGGCTTTATGCGTTTCCCAACGGCCAAGCAGTTCCGTATCTCGTCAAACTTTAACCCGCGTCGCCTCAACCCGGTAACGGGCCGTGTGGCTCCGCACAAGGGTGTCGATTTTGCGATGCCTCAGGGTACGCCAGTGCTGTCAGTGGGTGATGGTGAAGTGGTGATGGCAAAACGCAGCGGCGCTGCCGGTTATTTTGTTGCTATCCGTCACGGTCGCACTTATACCACGCGTTACATGCACCTGAAGAAACTGCTGGTTCAGCCTGGTCAGAAAGTTAAACGTGGTGATCGTATCGCGCTTTCCGGAAATACCGGGCGTTCAACCGGGCCGCATTTGCACTACGAAGTGTGGGTTAACCAGCAGGCGGTCAATCCATTAACCGCGAAACTACCGCGTACCGAAGGGCTAACCGGTTCAGATCGTAGTGATTATCTGGCGCAGGTTCGTGAAGTTACACCGCAGCTTAGATTCAATTAATTAAGCTGTGTGAAAAAAGCCGGTACTCAGTGACCGGCTTTTTCTTTGTCTGATGGGCATTACCCCGCTAATATACTTACAAATTCATGTCATCAATGATTTGATGCTGTACTGAGAATATGCATGGAAAAAGCAAAAAAAAGTCACAGTGAGTTCATTCCAGAATTTCAAAAAGCCTTCTTGCATCCGAAATTTTGGGGCGCCTGGTTAGGCGTTGGCGCGTTCGCTGGACTGGCAATGTTACCGCCTTCGTTACGCGATCCTCTGCTGGGTAAAGTAGGGCGTCTTGCCGGACGCTTTGGGAAAAGTGCCCGCCGTCGCGCGCAAATTAATTTATTGTATTGCTTCCCTGATATGCCTGAAGCAGAGCGTGAAGCGGTCATCGACGAGATGTTTGCCACCGCCCCGCAGGCGATGGTGATGATGGCGGAGCTGGCGATTAAAGGCCCGCAAAAAATCATGCCGCGTGTTGACTGGCACGGTTTAGAGATTATCGAAGAGATAAAACAGAGGGAAGAGAACGTTATTTTCCTCGTTCCGCATGGTTGGGCCGTAGACATCCCCGCGATGTTATTGGCGTCCCAGGGCCAAAAAATGGCGGCGATGTTCCATAACCAGGGCAACCCGCTTTTTGACTATATGTGGAATACCGTGCGCCGCCGTTTTGGTGGACGTTTGCACGCGCGTAACGATGGGATTAAGCCGTTTGTTAGCTCGGTGCGTCAGGGGTACTGGGGATATTATCTCCCCGATCAGGATCATGGCGCGGAGCACAGCGAATTTGTGGATTTCTTCGGGACTTATAAAGCCACACTGCCAGCCATTGGGCGTTTAATGAAAGTGTCGCGCGCGCGGGTTGTGCCTCTTTTCCCTGTGTATAACGGTAAAACGCATCGTCTGGATATTTATATTCGCCCGCCGATGGACGATTTACTGGAAGCCGATGACAACACCATTGCCCGGCGCATGAACGAAGAAGTCGAAAATTTAGTGGGGCCAAATCTTGAGCAGTACACCTGGATTTTAAAACTGCTTAAAACGCGCAAAGAGGGGGAGACCGAACCCTACCAGCGTAAAGAGTTGTATCCGAGGAAATAAAGAATCAGAAATAACAAAGGGGCCGATTGGCCCCTTTTACTTTTATGCTGTGGATGAATTACTCAACACACAGAATACGCGTGGTGTTGGTCGTACCAATGGTACTCATCACATCACCCTGGGTAACGATAACCAGATCGCCAGAAACCAGGTAGCCTTTGTCGCGCAGCAGATTCACCGCATCGGTTGCGGCAATAACGCCGTCGCTGGTGCTGTCGAAATACACAGGCGTAACACCGCGGTACAAAGAGGTGAGGTTCAGTGTGCGCTCATGGCGAGACATAGCGAAGATTGGCAAACCGGAGCTGATACGTGAAGTCATCAATGCGGTGCGGCCAGACTCGGTCATGGTGATGATGGCAGTCACACCTTTCAGGTGGTTTGCTGCATACATTGCAGACATCGCAATGGCTTCTTCTGTATTGTCGAACTGAACGTCCAGGCGGTGCTTAGAAACGTTGATGCTTGGGATTTTCTCAGCGCCCAGGCAAACACGCGCCATCGCAGCAACGGTTTCAGCCGGATATTGACCTGCCGCCGTTTCAGCAGACAGCATTACCGCATCTGTACCATCCAGAACGGCGTTCGCTACGTCCATAACTTCTGCACGAGTTGGCATTGGGTTGGTAATCATCGACTCCATCATTTGAGTCGCAGTGATAACCGCACGGTTCAGCTTACGCGCGCGGCGAATCAGGGTCTTTTGAATACCGACCAGCTCAGGATCACCGATTTCAACACCCAGGTCGCCACGAGCAACCATGACTACGTCGGAGGCCAGGATAACATCGTCCATCGCGGCTTCGCTGCAAACGGCTTCTGCACGTTCGACTTTAGCAACAATCTTCGCGTCACAACCTGCATCACGCGCCAGACGGCGAGCGTAGTTAATGTCTTCACCACAGCGAGGGAAAGAAACCGCCAGATAATCAACGCCGATTTTTGCCGCAGTCAGAATGTCTGCTTTGTCTTTGTCGGTCAGCGCTTCAGCGGACAGGCCGCCACCCAGCTTGTTGATACCTTTATTGTTCGACAGCGGGCCACCCACGGTGACTTCTGTGAACACTTTCATACCCTGAACTTCAAGGACTTTTAACTGAACGCGACCATCATCAAGCAGCAGGATATCGCCGGTCACGACGTCAGCAGGCAAACCTTTGTAGTCGATACCGACTTTTTCTTTGTCGCCTTCGCCTTTGCCCAGGTTGGCATCAAGCAGGAATTTATCACCAATATTAAGGAAGACTTTGCCTTCTTTAAAAGTGGATACACGAATTTTTGGTCCTTGCAAATCGCCCAGAATAGCGACATGACGACCCAGTTTCGCGGCAATTTCACGAACTTTATCAGCACGGATCTGATGATCTTCTGCGGTGCCATGTGAAAAGTTCATACGCACCACGTTTGCGCCAGCAGCAATAATCTTTTCCAGATTATTGTCGCGGTCGGTAGCTGGGCCTAGAGTGGTAACGATTTTGGTTCTACGTAGCCGTCTGGACATGTATTACTCCGTTGACTGAAACAACTTTGGTGTTGCGTTAACAAAAAATTCGGTGAGTCAGGGTGCTTGAAAATTTCAAAACAACAACTTAACCGAATGACCTAAAAAGTTACAGCTTTGTTATAAAAACTTAGGTGTTTTCGCCAGAGACGAACATACCCTTATCAAAACGCGATTCCTTGAGCGCTTCTTTGACTCGCTTCAAGTTATCTCTGAATTTTGCGCCACGACGTAATGTAAAACCGGTTGCCAGCACATCTATCACGGTTAGCTGCGCCAGTCGTGACACCATTGGCATATAGATATCGGTATCTTCAGGAACGTCGAGTAATAAAGAAAGCGTGGCCTCGCGAGCCAGTGGCGAACCTTCGGACGTTATCGCCAGTACAATGGCGTCGTTTTCCCGCGCCAATTGCGCAAGTTCTACCAGGTTTTTTGTCCGACCGGTGTGCGAGATAAGGACAACGACATCTTCTTCGCTGCAATTCATGCAGCTCATGCGCTGCAAAACGACATCGTCGGAATAGATGACGGGGACATTGAAACGGAAGAATTTGTTCATGGCGTCATGTGCTACGGCGGCAGAGGAACCCAAACCAAAAAAGGCGATTTTCTTTGCCTGGGTGAGTAAATCTACAGCGCGATTGACCGCTGCCATATCCAATGATTGCCTGACCTGGTCAAGACTCGCCATGGCAGATTCGAATATTTTGCCGGTATAGGCTTCAACGCTATCGTCTTCGTCAACATTCCGGTTTACATAAGGTGTGCCATTCGCCAGACTTTGGGCTAAATGTAATTTAAAATCCGGGAAGCCCTTAGTTTCCAGACGGCGGCAGAAGCGGTTGACGGTCGGTTCACTGACTTCAGCACTGCGGGCGAGGGTGGCAATGCTTGAGTGAATGGCATCTTGTGGTGCGGTAAGAATCACTTCTGCGACTTTACGTTCTGATTTGCTAAGGTGTTCCAGTTGGGACTGGATTTTGTCCAGCATATTCATAGGCGTCCGGCACTCATGGATTTTGTCGATTTCACCAATTGGAGAAATCGCAGCACGATTTAGCAAGAATATACTCTTGCCACTCCGTGAAGGGGCAGGTTAATCAGGGTAATGATGTTGTTTTTTTTCATTACATGATCAGTGTCTAACTTTAGGCACGATAGATATCAACAACAAGTCGTCAGAAAATTCACGATACATCGCCGTGAAATGGCACTGGTGGCCAAATCTTGCTCATGAATGCGATCAAATAATGCCTGAAGACTTACCTGGATTCATCAAAAGCAGTACATTGTTCTGTAATAAAATTACAAGAGCGACTCGGTACTAGATACCTGAAACGAGGAGAATAGACATGGCGGTAACGCAGACAGCTCAGGCATGTGACCTGGTGATTTTCGGTGCAAAAGGCGACCTTGCGCGTCGGAAACTGCTGCCATCCCTGTATCAGCTAGAAAAAGCGGGGCAAATCCACCCGGATACATGCATCCTGGGTGTGGGCCGCGCTGAGTGGGATAAAGAGGCTTATACCAAAGTTGTGCGCGAAGCGATTGAAACCTTCATGAAGGAAAAGATCGACGAAAGCCTGTGGGACAAGTTGAGCAGCCGTCTGGATTTTTGCAATCTGGATGTCAACGACACTGCCGCTTTTACCAAACTCGGTAAGATGCTCGATCAGCAAAATCGCGTCACCATTAACTACTTTGCGATGCCGCCGAATACCTTTGGCGCAATCTGTAAAGGTCTGGGCAAGGCGAAGCTGAATGCTAAACCTGCGCGTGTCGTGATGGAAAAACCACTGGGCACTTCGCTTGCGACTTCTCAGGAAATCAACAACCAGGTTGGTGAGTATTTTGAGGAATGCCAGGTTTACCGTATCGACCATTACTTAGGTAAAGAAACGGTTCTCAACCTATTGGCGCTGCGTTTTGCTAATTCATTGTTTGCGAATAACTGGGATAACAAAACTATCGATCACGTGGAAATCACTGTCGCCGAAGAAGTGGGGATTGAAGGGCGTTGGGGTTACTTTGATCAAGCCGGGCAGATGCGCGACATGATTCAAAACCACCTGCTGCAAATTCTGTGCATGATTGCCATGTCTCCGCCGTCAGATCTGACTGCTGACCACATCCGCGATGAGAAAGTAAAAGTCCTGCAATCTCTGCGTCGTATCGATCGCAGTAATGTGCGTGAGAAAACCGTACGCGGCCAATACTCCGCAGGTTTTGCGCAAGGTAAAAAAGTCCCGGGTTATCTGGAAGAAGAAGGGGCGAACAAAAGCAGCAGTACTGAAACTTTTGTCGCTATCCGCGTAGATATCGACAACTGGCGTTGGGCTGGCGTGCCATTCTACCTGCGTACCGGTAAGCGTTTGCCGACTAAATGTTCTGAAGTCGTGGTCTATTTCAAAAGCCCATCTTTAAACCTGTTTAAAGATTCCTGGCAGGATCTGCCGCAGAACAAGCTCACTATTCGTCTGCAACCGGATGAAGGCGTGGATATTCAGGTGCTTAACAAGGTTCCAGGGCTTGAGCACAAGCACAACCTGCAAACCACTAAGCTTGATTTGAGCTACTCCGAAACCTTCAACGAATCACATCTGGCAGATGCTTACGAGCGCCTGTTGCTGGAAACCATGCGTGGGATTCAGGCACTGTTCGTGCGTCGTGATGAAGTAGAAGAAGCGTGGAAATGGGTCGACTCCATCACTGAAGCATGGGCTGCCGATAACGATGCACCGAAGCCGTACCAGGCCGGTACCTGGGGGCCAGTTGCCTCAGTGGCGATGATCACCCGTGATGGGCGTTCGTGGAACGAGTTCGAATAAATCTCCGTCATCCTTCGAGTTGCCTCTTCGTTGGCTTTCCTCGCTCACCCCAGTCACTTACTTGTGTAAGCTCCTGGGGATTCGCTGCGTCGCCGCCTCAATGCAACTCGAATGATTTAGGAGATTAAACTCCTCGGATTTTGCAAAAATCGTGTAACAACTGATTCATATTTTACCGGTAACATGATCTAACACCAAAGTGGTGCAAATTTTTTAATTTAAAAGCCCTGACTGGATTCACCAGCAGGGCTTTTTTATTTACACTAGCTGAAGCGATTTTGCCCTGATGGTACGGATTGCCGCCTCACGAGAAGAAAACAGAGCCGGTAACGTCGACCACCTGCCCACAGCGACGGCAGCCACTTTTTGAGGACCTGTTATGAATCCTAATTTGTTACGCGTAACAAGACGCATCGTTGAACGCTCTCGCGAGACGCGTGAAACTTATCTGGCAAGAATTGAAAAAGCGAAGAGTAAAACCGTACATCGCTCAGAGCTTGCCTGCGGAAATTTAGCCCACGGCTTTGCGGCCTGTCAGCCAGAAGATAAAGCTGCGCTGAAAAGTATGCTGCGTAACAACATTGCGATCATCACGTCCTATAACGACATGCTTTCCGCGCACCAGCCGTATGAATCCTATCCCGATCAAATTCGTAATGCGCTGCATTCTGTTGGCGCTGTAGGGCAAGTTGCAGGCGGTGTTCCTGCCATGTGCGACGGCGTGACGCAAGGCCAGGATGGCATGGAGCTGTCACTGCTGAGTCGCGAAATTATCGCGATGTCTACGGCAATCGGCCTGTCTCATAATATGTTCGATGGCGCGTTGTACCTCGGCGTTTGCGATAAAATCGTCCCAGGTTTAACCATGGCGGCATTGTCATTTGGCCATCTTCCTGCGGTATTTGTGCCATCAGGCCCAATGGCCAGTGGTTTACCCAATAAAGAAAAAGTGCGTATTCGCCAGCTGTATGCCGAAGGCAAAGTTGACCGTCTCGCATTGCTGGAATCAGAAGCGGCGTCTTATCACGCGCCTGGCACCTGTACATTTTATGGCACCGCCAATACCAACCAGATGGTGGTTGAGTTTATGGGGATGCAATTGCCAGGCTCTTCGTTTGTTCACCCGGATGCGCCACTGCGCCATGAATTAACCGCCGCAGCGGCACGCCAGGTCACTCGTCTGACCGGAAACGGCAACGAGTGGATGCCCATCGGCAAAATGATTGATGAAAAAGTCGTGGTCAACGGCATTGTTGCGTTGCTGGCGACGGGCGGCTCAACCAACCACACAATGCACCTGGTGGCGATGGCGCGTGCAGCGGGCATTATCATCAACTGGGATGATTTCTCCGACCTTTCAGATGTGGTGCCGTTGCTGGCGAAGTTGTATCCAAACGGCCCGGCTGACATTAACCACTTCCAGGCTGCCGGTGGTGTTCCTGTGCTGATGCGCGAATTGCTCAAAGGCGGTTTGTTGCACGAAGACGTGAACACTGTCGCGGGCTTCGGTCTGCATCATTACACCATGGAGCCATGGCTGGATAACGGCCAACTGGCCTGGCGTGAAGGTGCAACTACCGCACTCGATACTGATGTTATCGCCACCTTCGATAAGCCTTTCTCAAAACATGGTGGTACAAAAGTACTTAGCGGCAACCTGGGTCGAGCCGTGATGAAAACTTCTGCTGTACCTGTAGAAAACCAGGTTATCGAAGCGCCAGCGGTGATTTTTGAAAGCCAGCATGATGTATTACCGGCCTTCGAAGCAGGCCTACTTGACCGTGATTGCGTGGTAGTTGTCCGTCATCAAGGGCCAAAAGCGAACGGCATGCCAGAATTACATAAACTTATGCCGCCACTTGGGGTATTATTGGACCGCTGTTTCAAAATAGCGTTAGTCACTGATGGAAGGCTGTCGGGTGCTTCAGGTAAGGTGCCCTCTGCAATCCATGTTACCCCAGAAGCTTATGATGGTGGGCTGCTGGCAAAAGTCCGTGATGGCGATATGATTCGCGTCAACGGGCAAACGGGTGAACTGACATTGCTGGTCGATGATGCCGAGCTTGAAAAACGCACTGCATATCACCCGGATCTCAGCGCGGATCGTGTTGGTACCGGCCGTGAACTATTTAGCGCGTTACGCGAACAGTTATCTGGCGCGGAACAGGGCGCGACCTGCATTAAATTTTAAGGACCGGATGTAGCATTTGCTGCGCTGGAAACGAATTATAAAGTTGGTTGAAGAGGCTTGAGATGAAAAACTGGAAAACTACTGCGGAACAGATCCTGAAAACAGGACCGGTTGTCCCGGTTATCGTAATTAACAAACTGGAACACGCAGTACCGATGGCTAAAGCATTAGTTGCTGGCGGCGTGCGCGTTCTGGAAGTGACTCTGCGTACTCCATGTGCAATGGACGCAATTCGCGCTATTGCTAAAGAAGTACCAGAAGCGATTATTGGTGCGGGTACCGTTCTGAACCCAGAGCAACTGGCTGAAGTGACCGAAGCTGGCGCGCAGTTCGCCATCAGCCCAGGTCTGACCGAGCCATTGCTGAAAGCAGCCACCGAAGGTTCCATTCCATTGATCCCGGGTATCAGCACTGTTTCTGAACTGATGCTGGGCCTGGACTACGGCTTGAAAGAATTCAAATTCTTCCCTGCTGAAGCAAATGGCGGCACCAAAGCGCTGCAAGCTATCGCAGGCCCATTCTCTCAGGTTCGTTTCTGCCCAACTGGCGGGATCACACCGGCAAACTACCGTGACTACCTGGCGCTGAAAAGCGTTCTGTGTATCGGTGGTTCTTGGTTGGTTCCAGCTGACGCGCTGGAAGCTGGCGATTACGATCGCATTACTACTCTGGCTCGTGAAGCTGTCGAAGGCGCGAAATAACACGTCATCCTTCGAGCCGTAGATGCGTTGTCTACGTTCACTCACCCCGGTCACATAGTTATCTATGCTCCCGGGGATTCGTTCTCTTGCCGCCTTCCTACGACTCGAATGATTTGTGTTATTAAAATCCCTGCTCATTTGAGCGGGGATTTTTTTATCCTTTAACGATCACCGCTTTGGTTGCTGCAATAGCACGTGCAATGGCATCTTCCACGCTGGAACCCGTTGCCAGTGCAACACCCATCCTACGCTTGCCATTAATCTCCGGTTTACCAAACAGACGTACCTGCAAACCTGCGCCTACCGCAGCACCCACATTGCCGTACTGCACGTTGTCGCTGGTTAATTCCGGGAGAATTACCGCAGAGGCTGCCGGGCCATACTGGCGAATGTCACCAATTGGCAAGCCGAGGAAAGCGCGGACATGCAATGCAAATTCTGACAAGTCCTGGGAAATCAGCGTCACCATGCCGGTATCGTGTGGGCGAGGGGAGACTTCGCTGAAAATAACTTCATCACCGCAAACGAACAACTCAACGCCAAACAGCCCGTAGCCGCCCAATGCTTTCACGACTTTCTCAGCGACTTCCTGAGCACGAGTCAAAGCAAGGTCGCTCATTTTTTGTGGCTGCCAGGATTCGCGATAATCGCCATCTTCCTGACGATGGCCAACCGGAGCGCAGAAATGCACGCCATCGACAGCACTGATGGTCAACAGAGTGATTTCGAAATCAAAATTCACCACGCCTTCGACAATCACTTTTCCTTTGCCAGCTCGACCGCCTTCTTGCGCGTAGGCCCAGGCTTTGGCTAACTGATCGGCTGTGCGGATAAAACTTTGCCCTTTGCCGGAAGAACTCATTACTGGTTTAACGATGCAAGGCAGGCCGATTTCTTCGACGGCTTGTAAGAACGCCGCTTCGCTATCGGCAAAACGGTAGCTGGAGGTGGAAAGAGTTAAATCCTCCGCGGCCAGGCGACGAATACCTTCGCGATTCATCGTCAGTTGTGTGGCTCTGGCGCAAGGCACCACACGCTGGCCTTGCTGCTCAAGCTCAACCAGCATATCGGTGGCAATCGCTTCAATTTCGGGAACGATGAAATCAGGCATTTCACTGGCGACCAGCTTTTTAAGCTCTGTACCATCCAGCATATTAATGACATGGCTGCGGTGCGCGACATGCATCGCAGGCGCATCGGCGTAGCGGTCTACGGCAATCACTTCCAGCCCCAGGCGCTGACACTCAATCGCCACTTCTTTTCCTAATTCACCTGATCCTAACAACATCACACGAGTAGCTGAAGGACGAAGCGCTGTTCCCAACATTGACATAATCTGTATACCCGAACGGAGAAAAATAGACCGGCGGATTATAAACGAAAACGTTTGCGTACGCAGTTTTTTTCCCCGCTTGCGATACAGGGTTAATATCATTACACTGTTTAAATAAACAGTTAAACGGAGCTGCAAAATGGCGGTTGAAATCAAATACGTTGTGGTACGAGAGGGGCAAGAAAAAATGTCTTTTGCCAGTAAAAAAGATGCAGATGCCTATGACAAAATGCTCGATCTTGCTGAAGTCCTGGGTGAATGGCTCACACATAGCCCGGTTGCACTTGAAGAAGGGCAAGGCGATGTGTTGGCGATGTGGATGGCAGAAAATAAAGATGTGCTCTCTACGGTGTTGAGAAGCGGCAAATTGCCAGAGCTTGAAACGACGAATGCGGATGACGAAACATCTGGCGACGAAGTGATTTCTGAGGAAGCAGCTCCTGACGATAAGGTGGCTGAGCATCCTCGCAAGCGCACCAAAGCTGCCTGAGTTCGCACGCGTCGGGCTACCGGCGCGGTTCTTTTCTCATCTTTAGCCTCATCAGACACTTCTTGACAGCCTTTCGCTTAACCTCAGATGTTAAGTTCCTAATAAAGGGTGTTTCTTATGAGCAACTGGTTACAGCAGCTTCAGTCAATGCTGGGGCAAGCTACACAATCCGTACAAAATCATACAGGCCAGAATCAATCCTCTGGTCATCCTCAGGGAAATGGTTCGCAGGGGCTAAGTAAATTACTGGTACCTGGCGCTCTGGGTGGTTTGGCGGGTTTATTACTGGCGAGCAAATCATCGCGTAAGTTACTGACTAAATACGGCACCAGCGCCTTACTGGCAGGTGGTGGTGCGGTTGCCGGAAGCGTGTTGTGGAATAAATACAAAGACCGCGTTCGTGAAGCCCATCAGGGTGAACCACAATTCGGACAGCAACAATCTCCGGTTGATGTGCGCACGCAGCGCCTGGTCATGGCGCTGGTATTTGCCGCTAAAAGTGACGGGCACATCGACGATAAAGAACGTCAGATTATCGATCAGCAACTGCGTGATGCAGGCATTGAAGGCCAGGGCCGCAACCTGATTCAACAGGCTATCGATCAACCGCTTGATCCTCAGCAGCTGGTGCAAAGTGTTAATAACGAAGAAGAAGCATTAGAACTTTACTTCCTTAGCTGCGCGGCAATCGACATCGACCACTTTATGGAGCGCAGTTATCTGAATGCTTTAGGCGATGCGTTAAAAATCCCGCAAGATGTACGCGAAGGTATCGAACAAGATATTAAGCAACAGAAACTCAACCTGCCGGGATAATCCCGGCATTTTCCGCAAAATCCCACGTTACGCTTGCAAGGCTGTCTGAATTTGCCACCCTTACAGGGTGTTAACTCAAAAAGAAAAATGACATGCCACCAAAAGCAAAAAAAATTCCCCACACCTTGTCCATGCACGGTGATACCCGCGTCGATAACTATTACTGGTTGCGCGACGACGAGCGTGCTGATGCGCAGGTACTTGATTACCTTCATCAGGAAAATGATTACGGTCATCAGGTGATGAGCACCCAACAGGCGTTACAGGAACGCCTGCTCAAAGAGATGATCGACCGTATCCCGCAGCGAGATGTCTCCGCGCCCTATACGCAAAATGGTTATCGTTATCGTCAGATTTTTGAAACCGGGAATGAATACGCCATTTATCAGCGCCAGTCTGCGATTTCTGCCGAATGGGATGAGTGGAGTACGCTGGTTGATGGCAATCGCCGCGCTGCCCACAGCGAATTTTACACCATGGGTGGAATGAGCATTACACCTGACAATACGGTGATGGCGCTGGCGGAAGATTTCCTGTCCCGCCGCCAGTATGGATTGCGTTTCCGCAATCTTGAAACCGGGAACTGGTACCCGGAGGTGCTGGAAAACGTCTCCAGCAGCTTTGTCTGGGCTAATGACTCCGCAACGCTTTACTACGTGCGAAAACATCCCAAAACGCTGTTGCCGTATCAGGTCTGGCGGCACACCGTGGGGCATCCGTCTTCTGAGGATCAATTGGTCTATGAAGAAAAAGACGAGATGTTTTATGTCAGCGTTCACAAAACCACCTCGAAGCATTTCATCCTCATTTATCTGGGAAGCGCTACGACCAGTGAAGTGCTGCTGTTGGATGCCGAACTGGTGGATGCGCAGCCTCTGAGTTTTGCCCCGCGCCGTAAAGATCATGAGTACACGCTTGATCACTTCCAACATAACTTCTATTTGCGCTCCAATCGTGAGGGTAAAAACTTTGGTTTGTATCGCAGTAAAGTGCGTGATGAAAGCCAGTGGGAAGTTCTGATCCCGCCGCGTGAAAACGTCATGCTGGAAGGGTTCACATTATTTACCGACTGGCTGGTGGTTGAGGAGCGCCAACAAGGACTGACAAGCCTGCGGCAAATCAATCGCAAAACGCGTGAAGTAACCGGTATTGCTTTTGACGACCCAGCTTACGTGACCTGGCTTGGACATAATCCCGAGCCGGAATCTTCACGGCTACGCTACGGTTATTCGTCGATGACAACGCCTGATACCCTGTTTGAACTCGATATGGATACGGGCGAACGGCGGGTAATAAAACAGACCGACGTCGCCGGATTTGAGTCCAGCCATTACAAAAGCGAACATTTGTGGGTAACGGTGCGTGATGGCGTGCAGGTGCCGGTCTCCCTGGTTTACCATCGCGAACATTTCCAGCGCGGTAAAAACCCGTTACTGGTTTACGGCTATGGTTCGTACGGCAGCAGTATGGACGCTGATTTCAGTAGCAGTCGTCTGAGCCTGTTAGATCGCGGTTTTGTGTTTGCGATCGCTCATGTGCGTGGTGGCGGTGAGCTGGGTCAACAGTGGTACGAAGATGGCAAGTACCTGAAAAAAATGAACACCTTTAACGATTATCTCGACGTCTGCGATGCGTTATTGAAGTTGGGATATGGCGATGAAAACTTGCTCTATTCGATGGGAGGAAGCGCAGGTGGCCTGTTAGTCGGCGCGGCAATCAATATGCGGCCTGAGTTGTTCCATGGCGTTGTGGCGCAGGTGCCATTTGTTGATGTGCTCACCACCATGTCAGACGAGTCGATTCCTTTGACTACCGGGGAGTTTGAAGAGTGGGGGAATCCTCAGGATGAGGAATATTATCACTACATCAAACAATACAGCCCGTACGATCAAATCACCGCTCAAGCCTATCCGCATATGTTAGTCACCACCGGCCTGCATGATTCGCAAGTGCAATATTGGGAGCCTGCAAAGTGGGTGGCAAAGCTGCGCGAAATGCGCACTGATGATAATTTGCTGCTGTTGTGTACCGATATGGACTCGGGGCATGGCGGGAAATCGGGGCGATTTAAATCTTACGAAGGTGTTGCGTTGGAATATGCGTTCCTGATTGCCCTGGCGCAGGGGACGCTGCCAGGGTAACGGTCTTTAACTTCCGAGATAATGTTTGAGCGTCATTCTGAGGTCCGGGGCTAATTCTTTGATGTTATTTAACATCCAGCGTAAATAGCCCGGATCTTGCTCGGCGATTTCGGAAATCGGTTTGCCACGATACTTGCCAAACGCCATGGTGGAAACCAATGCCGGGCGGCCCGTAATCGTCACCATCTGCTCAGGCTCCCAGCCTGATTCATCCATAATCCGCAGCAGCAACGCGGCGGTTATGTAGCAATCGAACAGCGCCCGGTGATGATAAAGTCCGGCCGGGGTTTCCACTTCAAGTTTGAGTGATTTGTATAAACCCATATTGCTGTATTTAATTCCCGGCCATAAACGGCGCGCGAGTTTCACGGTACAAATCCACTCGCTATTGGGCAATTCAGGTAACATTCGCTGGTCGAAACTGGCGTTATGCGCAACGTAATAGGGGCTGCCGTAGTAACGGGGGATCACATCTTCAATCCACGGTTTATCCGCCACCATCTCTTCAGTAATTCTATGGATTGCCATAGCCTGATGGCTGATCGGGCGATCCGGACGCACCAGATCGCTCATCGGATTCACTATCTCGCCGTTGACGATATCGACGGATGCTACTTCTACCACGCCGCCCTGCAAGCCACAGGTTTCCGTATCAATAATGCGCAGCATACTGACTCCATCACATCTTTGCTGATTTCATTAATACGCTAGCGTAATGGAATGATTTCTCCATGCCAACCTTTTGCGTCACGACGACCGACAGCTAACAATTCGCCATGGTCGGCACGAACCACTAATTCGCCACGATCGTCCCAACATGCGCTACGCCCGGCTGAACGATATTTCCCATCCGACCAGGCATGATTTGCCAGTAATACCGGCAAGTTGTACTTATGCGCCCAACGCTGCAAATACATTTCGTCTTGTTGGTAGCTGATTTCGTTGATAAATTTTCCGGTGGCATAGAGACTCGCCCCCATTTCAGCCGCACTGCGCGGCCAGGTTTCTTCATCACTGCCGGTGCTAAAGCCCATCGCCACACTACGGTTATGTAAGCCGACTAAGGGTGTGTGTTGTCCGGGAAGGTCCATATCGTTGCTGGTAGGTTTACAACAAGCAACGCGGGAACCATCGGGCAAAAAACCAACCGAACCAGGCGTAACGCCATTTTCGCACCGCAAAGGTAAACCCACCACAATGGTCATTTGGTGTTCTACGGCTGCGTTTTGCAAGGGGTTGAGGCGCTCGTCAGTAAAGGGAAGGGAGTAAGCGTGGTGATTTTCTATATTGAATCCGGTGAGAGAAAGCTCAGGGAAAATCAGAAGGTCAATGTGTTCGCGTACAGCACACCGGATAAATTCTAAATGATGTGAAATATTCGAGTCGAGGTCATCGAGGGTGGCGCCATACTGCGCCGCTGCAACATTCCAGACAGGCATACGTTCTTCCTTAATCAATCTACCCAACGGCCATCATCCTATGGCCTAAACAGGTAATTCCTGTGTTTCTCAGTCTTTTACCGAGAAAAATCTTAACACCATTTTTGTCAGGAAGTTTAAGGCAGCGGATTTTTATTTCACTTTAGGTTCGTATGGAAGTCGTGACAGATTAACGGAAGCCAGACGGTGCGCAATCAAACGTTCCCGGAACCAATCTCGCAAATGTGCAGGCTGTTCGCGCTCAACAACTTCGGCAATAACTGGCATGTTGTAACGCTCTTTAAATGCAACGCCTGCAGCAGCAAGATCAACATTGATCTTATCCATTTCATCCTGGGGTAATTCAGCAAGATTGTGGTTCATATAGGCCTCCTGTTTTGTGCCGCAAAGGTACTGGTTGCTGCCGTGGATGACAACCCTTTACGGCAATATTCGATCATTGATAGCTGTTCTCATCTCGACTTAGCCAGCACTCAAGGTTATCCTTTTGCCGTCTCGAATAAGAAAAAGGAATAGTTGATATGGCTTTCACTCGAACTCGTCTCTTAACCATCGCTACATTTTTTACCGCCCTCACAGCTTCCGGCTCTGCCTTAGCGCACGCGCATTTAAAACATCAATATCCTGCGGCAGATGCTGCGGTAACGGCTTCACCACAGGCAATTACCCTTAATTTCTCTGAAGGTGTTGAGGCGAATTTTAGCGGACTCACGTTGACCGGGCCACAGCAAGCTGCGGTAAAAACGGGTACTGCGAAGCGCAATGAAAAAGATGACAAGCAACTGATTGTTCCAGTTGAAGAAGCGCTGAAGCCGGGTGACTATCAGGTCGACTGGCATGTCGTGTCGGTCGATGGGCATAAGACAAAAGGGAATTACCACTTCTCGGTGAAATAAACCGGATGTTGCCCTCTCTTTATATCGCGCTGCGATTCATTCATTTCACCGCCTTAATGGTACTGCTGGGCAGTACCATCTCATGCTCTTTATTGGCCCCTCAGGCATTCAAACCGGTTCTCATTCGCAGGCTGACATGGCTGTGGCAATCCGCTGTATGGATGACAATGCTGAGCGCCGTAATGTTGTTATGTGCGCAGGCGGGAATGATGGGAAGTGGTTGGCGAGATGCGATTAATCCGCAAGTCTGGCTGGCGGTTCTGGGCACGCGCTTTGGCTCTGTCTGGCTATGGCAGATCCTGCTCGGCGTGGTGACGGTTGCGGTGCTGTTACTCAAACCGCGCACTTTGCAGCCCATGTTACTTATTCTGGCGGCAGCGCAACTTATTTTACTGGCGGGCGTCGGCCATGCGGCGATGCGCGAAGGTTTCGTCGGCGGCCTGCAACGCCTGAATCATGCGGTGCACTTACTGAGCGCGGGCTGGTGGGCTGGCGGTTTACTGCCGCTGCTGATGTGTATGCGTATGGCGAAAAAGCCGCGCTGGCGAGGTGCGGCGATCACCGCAATGATGCGTTTTTCTCGTTACGGGCATTTAGCGGTCGCAGCGGTATTGCTCAGTGGTGTCGTCAACAGCCTGATGATTTTAGGTTGGTCGTTGCCACTGGATAGCGACTACGTGCGCTTCTTGCTGATGAAAGTTGTCTTTGTTGCCGTGATGGTTATCATCGCGCTATATAACCGCTATTTTTTGGTGCCGCGCTTTAATCGCGCTCAGGCGGCAACAAAACAGTTTATTCAATTAACCTGGCTGGAAGTCATTTTATCCGTGGCGGTGATCCTTGCGGTTAGCATTTTCGCAACCTGGGAACCGTACTGATGGCGTTATTAGCTCAAGAGAGAATCATGAAAAAAAGTATTTTGACTTTGCTGATGCTGGCTTGCACCAGCAGTGCTTTTGCAGCACCACAAATTATCACCGTTAGCCGTTTTGAAATGGGTAAAGATAACTGGGCGTTTAACCGTGAAGAGGTGATGCTAAGTTGCCGTCCCAGGCATGCCTTGTTTGCAATCAACCCAAGCACATTAATGCAATACCCGCTAAATGACATTGCACAACAGCAAGTTACCAGTGGTAAAACCACCGGCCAGCCGATTTCAGTGATTCAAATTGACGATCCTAAACAACCAGGGCAAAAAAAGAGTCTTGCACCATTTATTGAACGCGCCGAAAAATTGTGTAACTAAGCCTGCCTAACATCTTCATCTATAATAAAAAACCGCAATATCCGGTACCCGGCTATTGCGGTTTTATTCTAATACGTCACCTGTAACACAGTTTTTTTCCGAACACTTTTGCGCCGGACTGGAAAAGCTGCGCCGGTAATCTATTCTTAGAAGGCAAGGCGAAGTCTGCCTGCATTAATGCCAACTTTTAGCGCACGGCTCTCTCCCAAGAGCCATTTCCCTGGACCGAATATAGGAATCGTATTCGGTCTTTTTTTATCTGTCATTTAAAACAACCGCTTAGCGGTGCTTGCCCAAGAAAGACCAAAACTGCACTTTCAGTCTCGTGGGTTTTTCGTAACAGACCCATAACAACATAAACTGCTTTTCCCGCGAATCCAAACACTTTTCGGTCATTTTTTTGGGTGATAACCGGAGATTTTCAGGTGAAAGCCTTCTCGATATTTTCCAAATATCTAATATTCTAGCCAATATTATTCTTTAACATATGGAACTGGCCTGGAAAGTTTACTACGGCGTCAGCGTTACTGTTGAGCTGAGTTATCTTGTGTACTCAGTAAGCGATTTTCTAGCTCGAGGAGTTTTTCAGACATGGGTTGCTGGACGCTTTCACCAGAAGGAGAGACTGGAGACATAAACCACTTATTATATAATTTATCGAATCGCCCGGAAGTAAATATCGCTTTTATATCTTCATTGATAATATCTTTCATATTATATGAATCTTTTGCGACAACCAGTCCGTAGGATAATGTTTCACCAAAACCTTCAGGACTCATTTGATACTTTTCTCTGTCTGGAATATCAACCAGTTTTCCACGAATGATAATATCATCAGTAACAAATGCCGTAATATGGTCATCGGCAAGTAAACTAAATCCTTCGCTAAAGTCTCTGACTAATTTAACGGATATAGAGTAATTAAATTGTTGGTTCATTTTTGCCAGCATGATTGCTGATGTCCCACCACTAATGACACCTACAGTATGTCCGGCCAGCATCTCTTTATTGCTGATGTTATTTTCTTTCTTAGTCAGGTAATTCATTTTGGTATAAAGCCAGGGGGTAGAAAAACTCACTAATTTGTCACGTTGCCCGGTGTTAGCGGCTACGGCACAAAGGATATCTGCCTGGTTGTTCGCTATAACCTGAAAACGGGCGGCAGTAGCGACTTTCACCCACGTGACATTTATATTCGTTTTGTAACGCTGCTTTAGGTTATCGACTACATCCAGGCAGATATCTATCGCCATGCCAGCGGGTTTACCATTTGACAGCCATGAAATAGGTTTAGTGTTATCAACCCATGCGAGCCTGATATTATGAGTGTTAAGTATTTTATCCAGCACCGGGTCGGCAATAGCATTTTCACTAAATAGCACTATGCCTGCCAACAAAAAAGCACCAATCGATTTACAATAAGTCAAATGACTAAACAAAAGAAAACCCCCATTAATTAAAATGGCTAAAAATGAATGATTTTATAGAGAATTAGAAATGGCCGTCGATACTATAATGTTTTTGATGTTTGATTCCTAATAATAGTCGTACAGGTATTATCCATTTTTACTATTTGCCGTGTAATTTTCTGGACTGTCATCAACGCTTTTAATCCATCGCAATTCTGTGCGCAGCGGTAGCGCTCGCAAAGAGATATAGATCACATTAATTAGCATCCTTACTATCCTCTCTGTACAATCACGTCGGTTCAAAATGAACCACTATTAAAAATAAACCTGCAAAGACGAAACTATGACCACAACTCAAACAGAAACACATCGCCGGGAAAATTCTCTCGCCTATGTACTGCGCAGTCCACGGCTCCTGGCGCGTGAATCCCTCGCGGGGATAGTCACCGCGCTGGCACTGGTGCCAGAGATCATTTCATTTTCGGTGATTGCCGGTGTTGACCCAAAAGTTAGCCTGGTCGCCTCCATCGTATTGTGTATTTCGATGTCATTCCTCGGAGGCCGCCCCGCGATGGTGACAGCCGCTGCGGGTTCAGTCGCGTTAGTGATCGGGCCAATGGTGCATCAGCATGGGGTCGAATATATTTTTCCTGCCGTGCTGATGGCCGGCCTAATACAGATTTTGTTCGGTGTCACTGGCCTTGCACGCATGATGCGTTATATCCCGCTTTCAGTGATGACAGGCTTTGTGAATGCCCTCGGTATTCTGATTTTCTTCGCTCAGATGCCGCACATTTGGGGGGATAATCCGCTTGTCTGGGGGCTGTTTGCGCTCACACTGATCATCGTGCTGTTCCTCCCGCGCGTGTTTAAAATGGTTCCTTCTCCGCTGGTGGCGATTCTGGTCATTACCGCCTTGTGTATCGGGATGGGGTTCTCCGTGCCAACGGTGGGGGAATCCGGGCCGATGGCTGCAGGCTTGCCTGGCTTAACCGAGCTTTTAGTACCGCTCAATCTCGACACTTTACGGATTATCTGGCCGTGCGCCTTGAGCATCGCTTTTGTCGGCTTAATGGAGTCTTTGCTGACGGCCAAACTGGTCGATGAACTGACCGATACCCCTTCGAGCAAGCGTCGTGAATGCTGGGGATTAGGTGTATCGAATATTTTTGCAGGCTTCTATGGTGGCATTGCGGGTTGCGCGATGATTGGTCAGACCATGGTTAACGTGGAACTGGGGAAAGGGCGCACAAGAGTTTCAACCCTGGCAGCCGGACTGGTCTTGCTGTTGTTGGTCACAGGGCTAAGTGAGCTGATGGCGAAGATCCCGATGGTGGTTTTGGCTGGCATCATGGTGATTGTTGCCGTCAAAACACTTAACTGGCACAGCGTTAAACCTGCCACATTAAAAAGAATACCGCTCCCGGAAACGCTGGTGATGGTAACGACGGTTGCGGTGACAGTTGCGACAGGAAACCTGGCTTTGGGTGTGGTGGGTGGTGTTATTTTTGCCATGATTCTGTTTGCTCGCCGTATCGCTCATGTGGTGCGTGCAGATAGAACGTTGTCAGATGACGGACAGTCTGTCCGTTATACAGTGACCGGCCCGCTGTTTTTTGCCAGCAGCAACGATTTGTTTGAACATTTTCGTTATGCAGACGACCCACAAAAAGTGATTATTGATTTATCTCAGGCGCAAATTTGGGATGTATCTACCGTCGCGGTACTGGATGCAATCGAAACGCGCTATCAACGCTATGAAAGCAAAGTGGATATTGTTGGTCTGGACTTACGCAGTAGCGATTTCCACGCACGATTGAGCGGAAAAATCTGACGCTATGAGTATTAGATGACAAAAGTGTGAATCTGCCGTTACTTTTATCATCAAGGGACTGCTAGATTAGTGTTAGTCCCAGAGTGAAACGGAGGTGCCAGAAAGTTTGAAACTGATCCTCAATAGTAAACTGGTGGGGTACATCGTGGGTTTTATTACCACCGTACTCTTAGGTGTAAGCCATATTGAAACGCTTGAAGAAGCGGAAAAATTTGCCAGATAACTCGTATCACATCCTATAAAGGCTGCATTGAATGCAGCCTTTTTTTATTTTATGTTGGCAGAATAATGAAAATGTTTAATCAGTCATAAAGTTAAGGTCGTGAGCATGGTTATCGCAGCACCTCGTTTGGAAACTGAGCGCTTGGTTTTACGTCATTTTACGTTGGATGATTTCCCTGATTTAGCCGCCTGCTGGGCTGACCCGGAAATGGTTAAATTTATCGGAGGCGGCCAGCCGCAAGGGCCGGAAATGACATGGAGTCGGTTATTACGCTATATCGGCCACTGGCAGGCTCTTGGGTATGGTTATTGGGGGGTATTTGAAAAAGATAACGAGCGTTACGTCGGTGCATTTGGTTTTCAGAATGCGCATCGCGAATTGACTCCAGAACTTGAGTTTCCGGAAGCGGGCTGGACTTTAATTCCCTCCGTACACGGGAAAGGCTATGCGACAGAAGCCTTAGCCACGATTTTACACTGGGCAGACCGTGAATTTACCACGCCAGTTTGCTGTATTGTAGATAACGATAATCTGCGTTCCATCCATCTTGCGGAACGATTTGGTTTCCAGTTTCAACACAACGTCGAATACCACGGCAAGCAAATCAAAATGTTCATTCGCCCGACACGCTAGCCATCGCCGCGCACTGGTTTATAATTGAGCAATAAACAACCAGTGCGGAGGCGGAATGTATCAGCGAATTGACGGTGAGAACTGGCGGCATGTATTTATTGTCGGTGATTTGCACGGCTGTCTTTCCGAGTTCATCAGCCAACTTAAACACCAACAGTTTGATTACCATCAGGATCTGGTCATCTCGGTGGGGGATCTTATCGACAGGGGGGCTAACAGCCCTGGCTGTCTGGCATTGCTTGATAGCAAATGGTTCAGAGCGGTAAAAGGCAATCATGAAGCGATGGCCCTTGAAGCACTCGACGAAGGTGAAGGGATGCTCTTGCAAATAAATGGCGGGAACTGGTATCAGGAATTGCCTGAACAGGTTCAGCAAAAGGTGCAGCAAGCCTTATTACATTGTCGTGAGCTACCATTGGTGATTGAACTCTACACCCAGGGGAAGTTGTTGGTTATTGCTCACGCAGATTATCCCGCTTCGCAGTACCGCTGGAACCAACCGGTAGACGAGCATTTGCTAGTCTGGAGCCGCTCACGGCTAAATGAAAATTTACGTGGGGGAGGGGCAGATATTGACGGGGCCGATGAGTTCTATTTTGGACATACGCCGCTGAAAGAAGTCAGTCATTTCCACAATCAATTTTATATTGATACGGGCGCTGTCTTTGGTAACAAACTGACGATGGTGCAGGTTCAGTAAACAGTCATTCCTTTCACGATAAACCCAGTGCGCTACAACGTACTAAACTCGTGAGCCGGTCGCCAGAAGCCATCAATAAAGTCTTCGACCGGGAAACATCCACCATAGCGGATCCGTTGCTCATCCATAGCGAACAGACATTGATGTTCTGTGTTAAAAACGTCCACCACAATATCTTCACAGCCACCGTCCAGGTAGCAAACAAACAAAACCAACGCAAACATTCGTGCCTCTGAGTTGCACCGTTTGGCTTAATTGTAGGAGAAGTCACGGGAAGAGGGGTAATCAGACCACTTAATTAACCCGCCTGAGCGACGGGTTCATTTTGGATCAGGCAAGGCGCATGATCCAGGCATCAGATTTCTGGTCGTAATGTTGACGGTAAAGCACGGAATGTTCGCCATCTAAGACGGCGGGTATGCTGGTTTCATCATCCCAGGCATCAAGTTGCATGCACAGGTCCGGGTCTGATTTACAAGGGATGCTTAACGTTCGATCCCCCTGTTGCTCGCCATGTAATTCAGCATCATCAATTTCGAAGATGCCTATTCGTACGTTTGTTTTCGTCATCTCGCTCTCCTTGGGTCCGGATACATGTGGTATGACCAGTGAGATCACCCAATTTAGAGCGTAGACAACCGTGTGAAAACTGCAAATGACATGGCGATTATTTTTTATTGCGCTCAGCCTTTGTGAGCGAACAATTTCCCATCACGAACCAGGTCACGCGGATAGCTATTTTTCAGGCGTGAGCCGACTTTTCTCGCCAGTCCAAGAGGTTGCCCTTGATAAGTGACAATCACTTCGTTGAGAGAAGGGGACTCATCAGGGTAAATATCGCGCCCGTGATACCATTCATCCGCTTCAAATTCGGTGAGCGCAAACGCAAGTGGGGAGTCTCCCTTCACCAGCGCAATTACGGCTTCATGCTGCCAGCGGTAGCCTTTGTTGTATTGCTCGGCAAGGCGTAAACCAATGCGTGAAAAGCGCACCTGGCCGAATAGCGGAATAATTTCTTTTGGGAATAACCAAATTTCTTTATCGCGCAGCCAAAGCTGTTGGTCATCTTGCCAGGCAATCCCTGATTGTTTTGCGGCTGCTTTCACTTCTGCTGCCTGTTTGCCATGCAGAGGGATGAAGGGGAATTTACCCACTTTGTAACCCGGTGCCGGGAGCGCTTCAACTGATGCCGTTTTGCGCAAGCGTGCGACAAAAAAGCCTTCGCAATCATAAATCTGTGGGAACACATGCAAATAACCTTCCGCCGTAATCGCTTTACTGGCTTCAGGGAATAAATCATTGAGCGGCGCGATTTCAACTGCATCGGGCCACTCGTCGAGTAACCACTGGCAAATCTGCTGATTCTCTTCACGGTTTAATGTGCAGGTCGAATAAATCAATGTGCCGCCTGGACGCAGGGCATGAAACGCACTGGCGATAAGCTCTCGCTGGGTATCGGCAATGCCGGTGGTGCTTTCAGGCGTCCAGTTGCGCAGAGCGTCGGGGTCTTTACGCACCACACCTTCACCGGAACAGGGGGCATCAAGCAAAATCGCATCGAAACATTCAGGTAACGCTGCGCCAAATACCCGGCCATCAAAATGCGTGAGCGCCACGTTGCTAATACCACAGCGGCTGATGTTGGCATGCAGCACTTTTACACGACTGGCGGAGTATTCATTCGCCAGAATGGCGCCACGGTTGCCCATACACGCGGCAATTTGAGTGGTTTTTGACCCCGGTGCGGCGGCGACATCCATAATGCGGTCGGGTTGATTACCGTCAGCGAACAGCGCGGCAACCGGCAGCATGGAACTGGCTTCCTGAATATAAAACAGACCGCTTAGATGTTCTGCAGTGCTACCCAATGGCAGGCTATCTTCGTCTTCTCGCTCAATCCAGAAACCTTCCGCACACCACGGAACCGGGGTCAGATGCCAGTCGTAAGGCGCAACAAGCGTAAGAAAGTCGCTGACTGAAATCTTGAGGGTATTCACGCGCAAGCTACGGCGAAGTGGGCGTTGGCAGTATTCAATAAAACTATCGAGAGTTTGTCCTGCCGGGAGCGCATCACGAATAACATCAAGAAAGGCTTGCGGGAGAAAGGCGGTATGAGAGTGAGCCACGAAGGAAGTCCAGGAAAAAATGAAGGCCCAAGTGTAGCACAAGCGCCCCGGTGAAGCACCGGGGCGCGGGCATTAACGCGGCAGGGCTGTGCCCCATTGGCGCCATTCTTTCGGCTCACTTTCCTCTAACAAGAAGTGCTTACCGGTTTCGGCTTTCGGTGCCAGCGGAGTACCTGGCGGTGTTGCAAAGGCAATGCCTCCCCGAATGAACTGGCTAAAGGTACCGGTTTTCACCACGCCACCCGTCAGACCGAAATCAAGACTGTAGCCAGACGCCAGCCAGAACACCGAGCTATCACGTACCAGGTGTTGGAAGCGTTTGCTGATACGCAAACCAATCATCACGCGGTCTGAGAGATTGCCCAACGTTAAGCCTGTTACCGTCCCCACTTCTACGCCACGGAACAGGACCGGTGTCCCAATGCTCAATGATCCGGCTTCCGGGACTTCCAGCACGATGCTCAAGCCATCCGAATAACGAGAGTCGGTGATAGACGTTTCCTGCAATTCGAAATCACGGCGGGCTGGGCCGCGTCCTGGTTCCACGTTGATGTATGGCTGGAGAATGGTATCGAGATTATCAACACCGGAGGCTGAGATTTTCGGTGTTACCACCGAGAAGCGTGTGCCACCACGAGCAAATGTCTGAACAAATTCCGGATAAAGCACCGCTTTGGCTTCGACCTCGCTACGAGATGCCGTGAGATTGAGCGATTCCAGCTGCCCAATATCGATGCCCAGATAGCGAATTGGCATCCCTGCTGAGAGTTTGCCAGCATCAAAGGTGTGCAGGGTAATCTGGCTACCCACGGCGCGAGCGGCGGTTTCAGAAGCGTATAACATCCGTTTGTCACCTTTTTTAAGGCCGACGCTGGCACCGGATAAGTTATCAAAACTGATCGCACCTTTTAAGGCACGTGAAAGCGGAGAGGCTTGAACGGTCAGCCCGCTGCCATTGAGTTGCACGCGCGCACCGCCTTCAGCCCAGAACACGCTATTGGCAGTCAGCAGGTTGCGATATTCCGGCTTGATATTCACATCGATATCAAAACTATTGGCACGAGGACGGACGCTGATAATCTCCCCGACCTGGAATTTACGATACAGCACCACTGAACCCGTTTGAATGTCGGGAAGGGTGGACGCCGTTAACGTCAACGTCGTCGTTGGCAGATCACTCAGGCTGTTTTCAACCGCTTTTTCCAGGTTAGCGTAAAGCGGATAGCTTTCATTCATCGCCCCTTTTTTGCTGCCTGGAATAATACGCACACCGCCGTTGATCCACTCGTTGGCACTGGCACCTAAAAGCTCGATACCATCAATACCCATTTTCACGTCAATACGGCTATTCACCACGAATTTGCTGTCGCCCTGAATCAAATGCCGATATTCAGGATCGATGGCGGCGGAGAAGGTGACGCCTTTGGCAGACAATGTGCGCTCCAGAATTTGGCCTACCTGAACGCCGTGCAAAATGATCGGCTGACCAGCATCAATGCCGTAACTTTCCGGAGCCGTCAGTTTGAGGGTCATAACATCAGGTTGTTGCAGCAGCGTTTTATCACTTGGGAAAACCACAAAGTGATTCTGTGGTTCGCCTTCGCCAGGGACGAGTTCAAACGTGCTTCCGGTGAGCAGACTGCTGAGATTCGGGTTACTGAGCGAAATTTTCGGATCACGAAGCTCAATACGCGTGCCGCTGCGCATCAAATTGACAACACTTGGGTCGACGGTCATTTGCCCGGTGACTGTGCTGCCTGGATTGAGATTAAGCTTGGTCAACGTACCCACTTCGAGGCCCTGGTACATTAACGCTGTGGAGCCAGCGGTTAAACCTTTGCCGCTTGGCAGATCGAGATCGATGATCACGCCGCGCTGGCTGTGCGCCAGGTCTTCATACAGGCCGAACTCGTCTTCAGCTTTGGCTTCAGCGGAGTTTTCCGGCGAGTCAAAGGCAATGGCACCGTTAACTAACGCTGCGAGGCTTTCCAGTTGCACCTGCGCGCCGGAAAGGCTGACGTTCGCTTTCACGCCAGAGACATTCCAGAAACGACTGCCTTTTTTCACCAGCCTGGCGAAGCGGCGATCGACCAGCACATCAATAGTGACACCCTGTTTATTGTTATTAATGGTGTAGTCGTAGACACGGCCGACCGGAATTTTGCGGTAATAGACCAGCGATCCGCTATTGAGAGAACCTAAATCTGGCGCATGGAGGTGAATCATCAGCTCGCCGTTATTCAGGCGATATTTGGGCTGCGTATCGAGTGCGCTAAAGTGCTCTTGCGGTTCACCTTTACCGGGCATCATGCCGATATAGTTCCCGCCAACCAACGCATCCAGCCCAGAAACCCCGGCCAGTGAGGCTTTCGGCGTGACCAGCCAGAATTGGGTGTCCTCGCGCAGCGCGTCTTTCATATCGCTTTTAATACTGACTTTCACTTCTATTTTGCGCAGGTCTTTGCTCAGGCTCACGCTCTGCACGGTGCCGACTTCGACACCCTGATAACGGACAGGCGTGCGTCCGGCAACAATGCCGTCTGCGGAAATGAAATCAATGGTCGCTGTGGTGCCGCGTTCTTCCCAGGTTGTCCACATCAGCCAACTGGCAATCATCAAAGCGATAATTGGCAGCAACCAGAAGGGCGAAATACGGCGTTTTGTTTTAATTCGCGCTTCAGTCGGTGAAGCGGGCATTTCCTGACTCATGTGCGTCCCAAAGTAGTCGGCTATCCAGCCATTCGACAGCAAGAATAGTTAAAATAACCGCTGCGCCAAAATAAAACGCAGCCGGTCCCATAGTAAATGCCAATAACTGATCGCGATTAACCAGCGACATCGTAAGCGAAATAACAAAGAGGTCGAGAATGGACCAACGGCCAATCCAGGTAATAAAGCGTAGCAGTGTTATCCGCGTCTTAAGCCCTTTCTCACATTTAAAATGTATGCTCACCAGCAATGAAATCAGCACGATAACTTTAGTAAATGGCACCAGAATACTGGCGATGAAAACCACTGCTGCGACCGCCACATTACTACTGGCGAGGGACAGAATACCGGAAAGAATGGTGTCTTCCTGGCGCGAGCCATTTACGTAAAGTATTGATATTGGAAGCAGGTTCGCAGGCAGCAGGAACACTAACGAACCGATTAAAGCTGCCCAGGATTTTTGTAGACTATGGCGACGACGCACTCGCAAAGGCACATGGCAGCGTGGGCAACGTCCACGATTATCCGGTACCCCCGTGAAATGGCAGCCCAGACACACGCGAAGTTGCGGGTTCCATGCACGGGGTGGTCGTTGCGGGTAGAAACGTGACCACAGCTGTTCCATGTTGAGATGAATCAGGGTTAACAGGCTCAATATTACCAGCGCAATAAACGCCACCAGGCCGACACCCGGCTGGATAAACGCAAATTCGCGTACCTTTATGCAGGCCACACCGATGGCGACGAGATAAATATCCAGCATCACCCATTCTTTGAGCTTCTCAAGCATCAGCAACACCGGGCGCAGGTTCATGCCCAGAATATGACCGAAATAGAGATAGGCGATACCGGCAACCAGAGTCGCAGGTGCACCCACCGCGCAGAACATGACCATTGCCGCGGTGAGCGGATCGCCCTGGCTGGTCATCTGCCAGATGCCCTGAAAAAGGTTAGCGTCAATGCGCGTGCCTAATAAATAGATGCGCACCAAAGGCTCGGAGAAAGCAACGGGCATGAGTAGCAGCATGGCCACCGCCATGGCCGCCAGGCGAGTTAATGACCAGTCGCGTCCATGGTAAACTTTGGCGTCACAGCGCGGGCAGTAGGCGCTCTGCGATGATTTAACCAACGGTAACGAGAAAAGTGTATCGCATTGGGGGCAACGCTGATAACGTGCCTGCGGTACAGCATGGCTAATGGCGTGTATTTTCATGTGTCATCGTAAGCTGGGAATACCGTTGGCGCATGGGGCATCTCAATGGATTATGAAATATTCGTTAAGCGTATAGTAATTCACGGAATGATACACCTTGTGGCATAACGCATTTAATGCTTATTTTACTATGCTATGCAGTTGAGTAAGACAACATACTATGGTTAATCAATGAACAAAGAACAATTTTACGCGGACTTAAACCGCGATTTCAGTGCGTTAATGGCAGGTGAAACAAGTTTTCTGGCGACGCTGGCAAATACCAGTGCATTGCTATTTGAACGGCTTGAAGGAGTAAACTGGGCGGGCTTCTATCTATTAGAAGGCGACACTCTGGTACTCGGTCCATTCCAGGGGAAAATCGCCTGTGTGCGTATTCCTGTTGGAAAAGGTGTTTGCGGTACAGCGGTATCCACCAATAGCATTCAACGTGTAGAAGACGTGCATGCTTTTGATGGTCACATCGCCTGTGACGCTGCCAGCAACTCCGAAATTGTACTTCCATTGACGGTAGGTGGTGAGGTGATTGGGGTTCTGGATATTGATAGCACTGAGTTTGGGCGCTTCACACCTGAAGACCAAATCGGCTTATCTCAACTGGTAACGCAGCTTTCGCTGATGCTTACCGACACGGATTTTAAAAAATTCTTCACTCGATAGCATGATAAACAACGGATAACGTGGCATTTGCTGATAGCGTCATTATAATGTCGCCTGTTCATGCCTGCGGATTGTTGGCAACTCCGTTGTAATCAGGAAATTTCATGGAAAATCAACCCAAGTTGAATAGTAGCAAAGAAGTCATCGCCTTTTTGGCAGAGCGTTTCCCACAGTGCTTTAGTGCTGAAGGTGAAGCCCGCCCCCTGAAGATTGGTATCTTCCAGGATTTAGTCGCGCGCGTTGAAGGGGAGATGAGCCTCAGTAAAACTCAACTTCGTTCCGCGTTACGTCTTTACACTTCAAGCTGGCGTTACCTGTACGGTATCAAAGTCGGCGCAACTCGTGTGGATCTCGACGGCAACCCTTGCGGTGAACTCGATGAGCAACATGTTGAGCATGCTCGCAAGCAGCTTGAAGAAGCAAAAGCTCGTGTTCAAGCACAGCGCGCAGAACAGGCAGCGAAAAAACGCGAAGCGGCTATCGCTAACGGTGAAACCGTTGCTGATAAACCTCGCCGTGAGCGCAAACCTCGTCCTGCACCGCGTCGCCCTGAAGCTGCAGAACGTAAACCACGTGCAGAAAAACCGGCTCCTCAGGCTCCGGTCGAAGAAAAACGCACTCCGGTTACGGACATTTCTGCTTTGCAGGTGGGTCAGGCAATCAAAGTCAAAGCGGGTAATAACGCGATGGATGCCACCGTACTGGAAATTACCAAAGATGGCGTCCGTGTACAGCTGACTTCTGGTATGGCAATGATCGTACGCGCAGAACACTTGCAGTTCTGAAACGGAGGCCAGACCCTGGCATGAACAAACTCTTTAAGCGTACGGCGGTCGCTAGTCTGTTGTTTCTTGCAGGTAGCGCACTGGCCGTCGAAAATATCACGCGTGCCGATCAAATCCCGCAGCTAAAGGAAGAGACTCAGCACGCTACAGTGAGTGAGCGTGTCACATCACGCTTTACTCGCTCGCATTACCGTCAGTTTGATCTGGATGAAAATTTTTCCGCAAAAATTTTCGATCGCTATCTAAACCTTCTCGACTATAGCCACAACGTACTGCTTGCCAGCGACGTTGAGCAGTTTGTGTCGCGCAAGAAGCTGATAGGCGATGAATTGCGCACCGGCAAACTGGACGTCTTTTACGATCTCTACAATCTGGCCCAAAAACGTCGTTTTGAACGTTATCAATACGCGTTGAAGGTGCTGGAAAAGCCGATGGATTTCACAGGGAATGACACTTTCAACGTTGATCGCAGCAAATCGCCGTGGCCGACCAGCGTTGCAGAGTTAAATACCCTGTGGGATAGCAAAGTTAAGTTTGATGAACTGAGCCTGAAGCTGACCGGAAAAACCGATCAGGAAATTCGTGAAACGCTGACCAAGCGTTATCAGTTCGCGATTCGCCGTTTGGCTCAATCCAACAGCGAAGATGTTTTCTCGCTGGCGATGACTGCCTTTGCCCACGAAATCGACCCGCACACCAACTATTTGTCGCCGCGTAATACGGAACAATTCAATACCGAAATGAGTTTATCTCTGGAAGGTATTGGTGCCGTGTTGCAGATGGACGATGACTATACGGTAATTAACTCGATGGTTGCGGGTGGCCCGGCTGCGAAAAGCAAAGCGATTACCGTCGGTGATCGCATTGTCGGCGTAGGCCAAACCGGTAAAGCGATGATCGATGTCATTGGCTGGCGTCTTGATGACGTTGTTGCGTTGATCAAAGGGCCGAAAGGCAGCAAAGTTCGCCTGGAAATCTTGCCTGCTGGCAAAGGCACCAAAGCGCGCATCGTAACATTAACGCGTGAACGTATCCGTCTTGAAGACCGCGCAGTTAAACTGACGATTAAAACGGTCGGCAAAGACAAAGTGGGCGTGCTGGATATTCCTGGTTTCTACGTTGGCCTGACGGATGACGTCAAAGTTCAGCTGCAGAAAATGGAAAAACAGAACGTTAAGAGTGTGATTATTGATTTACGCTCTAACGGCGGCGGGGCATTAACCGAAGCTGTTTCACTTTCTGGTTTGTTCATTCCAGGTGGCCCTGTTGTTCAGGTTCGTGATAACAACGGCAAAGTGCGCGAAGACAGCGATACTGACGGTGTGGTGTATTACAAAGGCCCGCTGGTGGTGATGGTTGACCGTTTCAGTGCTTCTGCCTCTGAGATCTTCGCTGCAGCAATGCAGGATTATGGCCGCGCGCTGATTGTCGGCGAACCTACCTTTGGTAAAGGTACTGTTCAGCAATACCGTTCATTGAACCGTATCTACGATCAGATGTTGCGCCCGGAATGGCCAGCATTAGGCTCTGTGCAATACACCATCCAGAAGTTCTACCGTATTAATGGCGGCAGTACTCAGCGTAAAGGTGTGACGCCAGACGTCATGATGCCAACAGGTACTGAAGAGACAGAAACCGGCGAGAAGTTTGAAGATAATGCACTCCCGTGGGATAGCATTAACGCGGCGACTTACGTTAAGTCCGGCGACTTGTCTTCGTTTGAGCCGCAGTTGCTGAAACTCCATCAGGACAGAATTGCAGCCGATCCAGAGTTCCAGTACATCATGAAGGACATTGCTCGCTTCAATGCCCTGAAAGAGAAGCGCAATATCGTCTCTCTGAATCTTGCTCAACGTGAGAAAGAAAACCAGGAAGATGATGCCACGCGACTGGCACGTGTTAACGATCGCTACAAGCGAGAAGGCAAAGCGCCGTTGAAGAAACTGGACGATTTGCCGAAGGATTATCAAGAACCTGATCCGTATCTTGATGAAACGGTACACATTGCGCTGGACCTTGCGAAAATGCAGCAAGATAAACCAGCCGAGCAACCGGCTCCTGCTAAGTAACCCCCAACGGGCACAAAATTTTGTGCCCGTTTTTTTACCTCTATCAAGCCGCGTAAACCTACCTCTCCTTAAATGTAAAGTTATGTATTATTAACCACTTGGACACGATGAATGCTTGAAAATGGCAGGCTTGCCCCTACGATGTGGGGTAACGCAGAATGCGTATTTTTAACCGAGGTAAAAAGAAAATTATGATGCGTATCGGGCTTTTCCTGTTGACCAACCTTGCGGTCATGGTCGTTTTCGGGCTAGTGCTAAGCCTGACGGGGATCCAGTCGAGCAGCGTACAGGGTCTGATGATCATGGCGGTGTTGTTTGGCTTTGGCGGTTCAATCATCTCATTGCTGATGTCCAAATGGATGGCGCTTCGTTCAGTCGGTGGGGAAGTGATTGAGCAACCACGTAACGAAACTGAGCGCTGGCTGATGGAAACGGTTCGCCAGCAGTCACAGCAGGCGGGTATCGCCATGCCACAGGTGGCTGTTTACCATGCGCCAGACATCAACGCGTTCGCAACCGGCGCACGTCGTAATGCATCACTGGTTGCGGTAAGTACAGGCCTGTTGCAGAACATGAGCCGTGATGAAGCGGAAGCGGTTATCGCTCACGAAATTAGCCATATCGCGAACGGTGACATGGTCACGATGACCCTTATTCAGGGCGTGGTGAACACCTTCGTCATCTTCATTTCTCGTATCATCGCGCAGGTTGCCTCTGGCTTCTTGTCCGGAAACAGAGATGAAGGTGAAAGCAACAATGGCAACCCGTTCGTTTATTTTGCGATTGCGACAGTACTGGAGCTGGTATTCGGTATCCTGGCGAGCATTATCACGATGTGGTTCTCGCGCCACCGTGAATTCCATGCTGATGCCGGTTCTGCAAAATTGGTTGGTCGTGAAAAAATGATTGCCGCTTTGCAGCGCCTGAAAACCAGCTATGAACCGCAAGAAGCCAGCAGCATGATGGCGTTTTGCATCAATGGTAAGGCTAAGTCAATGAGCGAATTGTTCATGACCCACCCGCCGTTGGATAAGCGTATTGAAGCGCTGCGTAATGGTGAATACCTGAAGTAGGAATAAATTGAGTTAAAAAGGCGTGCCATCGCTGGCACGCCTTTTTTTATGCCTATGGGAGTCGAGACTGAGACATCCGTAAGCTACTGACAATGGCGGCGACAGTGGCAAAACTGCCAGCCAGCAATAACGAGGCGTGCGTTCCGTGAGTGGTGAACAGATTAAACATCAGAGCTACCAAGGCCGCGCCACAACTCTGGCCGAGTAACCGAGCGGTGCCTAACATGCCGCTGGCACCACCGCTGCGGTGACGCGGAGCGGAAGAGATAATGGTGTGATTGTTTGGTGACTGGAACAAACCAAAACCGGCACCACACAAAACCATGCGCCAGATGATTTCAATATCCGACGGGTTATGAGGCAACATTGCCAGCGCAAACAAACCGCTGGCCATCACGGCTAAACCAATCCCACCAAGCAGCCCCGCATGCACTCGTTCAATTAAATGTCCCGCAATGGGAGCCATGATCATCGTCGCAATCGGCCAGGGAGTGAGTAGCAGGCCGGTTTCCACTTCACTGCGTCCTAGCGTCGATTGTAGGAAGAAGGGGAGCGAAACCATGGCGAGCATCTGCGCCGCAAAGGAACAGACTGACGTCCCAATAGACAGCGAAAATATCGGAATACGCAGTAAATCGACTGGCAATAAAGGGAAGGGAAGAGACAGTTGTCGGCGGACAAAGAAGAACCCGATCACGGCTAGCGCAGCCAGCTCTCCGAGAATCAGCCAACCCGATTGCCCTTGGGCAAAACCACTTATCGCTGAGATGAGCAAACCAAACGTTAGAGCATTCATAATGGCGCTGGGTATGTCGAAGCGCTGGCCCTGTGATTTTTGTTGGTTTGATGGCAGAAAACGCATGGCCAGGATGAGAGCAACGATGCCGATCGGAACGTTAATCAAAAACAACCATTTCCATGATGCAACCGACAAAATAGCGGCGGCAATAGTTGGCCCGGCAGCAGATGAAACGGCAACAATAAACGAGTTAATTCCCATACCACGGCCAAGGTACTTTTGCGGATAAATAAGCCGAATGAGTGCGGTATTAACGCTCATTAATGCCGCACCGCCAAACCCCTGGAGTACACGTGCAAATGTCAGCATGGGTAACGAATTTGATAACGCGCAAAAAAGGGAAGTCATGCAGAACAGAATTAATCCGCACTGATATACCCGGCGATAACCAAATATATCCCCCAGGAACGACATAGAAAGTAACGAAACAATTATCGCAATTTGGTAACTGTTCACAATCCAGATGGATTCTGCCGGGCTGGCATTAAGTTCTCGGGCAATGGTGGGAAGGGCGACGTTTGCGATTACGCCATCAAGTACGGCCATGGTTATACCTAACGCAATGGCTAAAATAGCACCATAGCGCTGCGGCAATGGCAGCCCATCAGCAAGGGTTTTATCCATAGGAATGTTTGACTTCACGAGGCGATATTCGAAGAGAAATAATAATAGCACTAAATTTACGGGATATGTCGCAGATTTGTAACGAAATAGAATAGATTCATTGCGATGACATGGTAGTCAACTTATACTAAAAACCGGTTCTGATTTTTATAAAACAAATGCGATCGAGGTGATTTAATGGCAATCGCAGATCTGGATAAACAACCTGATTCTGTCTCTTCTGTCCTGAAAGTTTTTGGCATCTTACAGGCTCTTGGCGAAGAACGCGAAATTGGTATCACTGAATTATCGCAACGCGTAATGATGTCAAAAAGCACCGTCTATCGCTTTTTGCAGACAATGAAATCCCTGGGTTATGTGGCACAGGAAGGCGAATCCGAAAAGTACTCGCTGACGCTGAAGCTATTTGAGTTGGGCGCACGTGCGTTGCAAAACGTTGATTTGATTCGTAGTGCGGACATTCAGATGCGCGAGTTGTCGCGTCTGACTAAAGAAACCATCCACCTGGGTGCGTTGGATGAAGACAGTATTGTCTATATCCACAAAATTGATTCCATGTACAACCTGCGCATGTATTCGCGCATTGGTCGTCGTAATCCGCTCTATAGTACTGCGATTGGTAAAGTTCTGCTGGCCTGGCGTGACCGCGAAGAAGTGCGTGAAATTCTTGCTGATGTGGAATACACACGTAGCACTGAACGCACAATTACCAGCACTGATGAATTGCTGAAAGTGCTGGATACCGTTCGCGAGCAGGGCTATGGCGAAGATAATCAGGAACAAGAAGAAGGTCTGCGCTGTATCGGCGTACCGGTATTCGACCGTTTCGGTGTTGTCATTGCAGGGTTGAGTATTTCATTCCCGACATTACGTTTCTCTGAAGACAGACTTCATGAATATGTGGCGATGCTTCATGATGCCGCTCGTACTATTTCTGAACAAATGGGTTATCACGAATATCCATTCTGATGAAATAATCAACGCCGCGTAATAGCGGCGTTTTTCATTCAGCTTCTTTACTGACCGTTGTCGATAACTTCGGCACTTTTGCGCAATATCGGGCAATCAGTAAGCCCTATAATCCCGCTATTGCTATGTATAAACTGGGCTGTGGTTATATTTCGTGCAGTAAGATATTTGCACTGCAAACCCAGACCCGCAACATTTTCCTGGCTTCCAATCAGAACGCCGTATCCTGAGAGCAGCAAGCCTATCCACAGAAGCGCTATTATGATTATCGCGCGAATCACCCTACGCATATATGCCTCTTATTAATAGGTTAATAGACTGCTAAGCGTAACGGATGAGGTTACTGTAGCAATATGATGATTCTTAAATAATATATGCGCTGATGTTACGCAATGTTTAAGATGCCTATGCCAAACTTATCTTTAAATTGTTACGAGGTGGAGAGAGTAGTGAGAAAGTACAGATGGTTCATTTTGGCTGCGGTTTTGTTCATCTGCCTGCTGCTGTGGACCCAAATGGTCAATGTGATGTGCGATCAAGATGTACAATTCTTCAGCGGCATTTGCACGATTAATAAATTTATCCCCTGGTAGTGTCTTTTTATCAGCAGGAGGCTTACCTTGTGCCGTGGCAAGTGTAGAATACGGGTTTTGCTGAGGTGGTAAGATGAACGAATTAAGTGTTGGCGCGTTAAATATCGCGTCTTTGACAGTGTCTCTGGTTGTTCTGATCATCGGTCTCGTGATTTGGTTTTTTGTTAACCGAGCGAGCAGCCGTACTAATGAGCAGATTGAGCTGCTGGAAGAGCTGTTGGATCAACAAAAGCGCCAGAATGCGCTGTTACGCCGTTTGTGCGAAGCGAACGAGCCGGAAGTTGTGAAGGAAGAAGTTGAAGCTGTTAAGAAAGAAGACGACGAAGAAGATGATTTTATTCGTCTGGTCGCTGAGCGCTAATCCAGGTACTCGCACCCCTGCTTTGATCCCTTAAAATCTCATCACCAATTCGACGGTTTTCGACATCTGGAACTCCATTTCGCGAAAACCGGGTGATGTGAGCCTGGGCTAAAAGAACGCTAAGATTCCCCGGATACATTTCATGAAGCTAACGCTGCAGGATGTTGTTCAATTTCTAGACTTATCGGAATCAATGTTTAAAACAGCCTAAAAATCCTAAAGCGATATTTAGCGCAACGCTAAGACGTTTATATTAGTTGATGAATATAGCGAAACGTTTTTATTGCTTCATTGTGAAGCAGCGTGTCATTAAACTTTCATTATTTTGGTGCAATATAAACAATTAATCGCTCAAGCTTTATTCACCCAGTCATTTCTCCTATTTAACTATCCAGACTTGTTGATTTTTTGGTACGACAACATTGTTCATTTTTTGAATAGCTATGCTAAAAAAATCATAAAGATAATGTCACATCATCGAATTTTTGACACTTCGCCTGGACGAATAGATCTCTTTGGGCTATGGTAAAAACGTTGTTTACGTTCTTCAAACTAATGTCCGGAATCATCATTGTTCAATGTTAATTCTATGCATTTATTGTGCATTTCATTTTCATTAACAATAAGGGTTTCGGAATTTGTGCGACAGATCGATACATACCGAAAAATGGCTTGCCATTGATTGCGTAGTATGTGATAACACTTTGGGTTAAACGAGGTACAGTTCTGTTTATGTGTGGCATTTTCAGTAAAGAAGACCTGAGTAAACACGTTGTCGTTGAATACCGCTTCTCTGCCGAGCCTTATATTAGTGCCTCATGCAGTAATGTCTCTGTTTTAGCTAAGTTATGCCTGCGGGCGAAGAAAACAATCTAAGGAATTTTGCAAAATGGCAAAGATTAAAGGTCAAGTTAAGTGGTTCAACGAGTCTAAAGGTTTTGGCTTCATTACTCCTGCTGACGGCAGCAAAGACGTGTTCGTACACTTCTCTGCAATCCAGGGTAACGGCTTCAAAACTCTGGCTGAAGGCCAGAACGTTGAGTTCGAAATCCAGGACGGCCAGAAAGGCCCTGCAGCGGTTAACGTAACTGCTATCTAATTCCGTTGAATTAGACCTGGCGCGAATAACGCCAAATTCTGATAAAAGCCCCGCTCTTGTAGCGGGGCTTTTTCATGTTTGATACTTAATCATTGTTTTTCTAAGTGTTTCTGAATCATCTCGCCAGTTATGTCTTGTAGCAAAGCAGCGCATCTTGTAGCACTGTTCCTGTCTGGTTACTTTCCTCATTATGTTTAAATTTTCAATCGCTTAGTTGTCGTTAAGGATTGGATGTGAGAAAAATCGCTCCTGGAATCGTGGGGAATTTTATTCAGTGGCGTTTTGCTCTGCTTTGCATCGCTATCTTCATGTGTCTGGTGTTTTTGCTTGGAAGAGTCGCGTGGTTACAAATCATCTCGCCAGACAATCTGGTCAAGCAAGAAGACATGCGTTCCCTACGCGAAGAAGCCGTGGTTGTACCGCGTGGGATGATTGAAGATCGTAGCGGACGTCCATTAGCAGTAAGCGTTCCAGTTAAAGCTATTTGGGCCGATCCGAAAACGGTAATGGAAAAAGGTGGCGTTCAGATAAGCAGCCGCTGGCAAGCGCTGGCGACAACGCTAAACATGCCACTTAATGACATCGCCGCCCGTATTCGTCGTAATCCCGCCGATCGATTTATCTATCTCGCACGCCAACTCGACCCACAGCAAGCGCAATATATCGAGAGTTTGAAACTGCCTGGAATTTTCCTGCGTGATGAATCCCGCCGTTTTTATCCAGCAGGTCACGTCGCTGCGAATTTGCTCGGATTTACAAACATCGACGACCAGGGAATTGAAGGGGTTGAGAAGAGTTTTAATCGCCAGTTGACCGGTAAGGCGGGTGAAAGATTAGTCCGCAAAGACCGGCACGGCCACGTTATTGAGAATATAACGGAAACTGCAGCTACTCCTGCCCATAACCTGATGCTCAGCATTGATGAGCGTTTGCAAGCTGTTACCGAAGATGCGCTAAGCAATGCCGTTTCATGGAACAAAGCTGAATCTGCCGCTGCCGTTATTCTGGATGTTAATACCGGTGAAGTACTGGCAATGGCGAGCTGCCCAACGTTTAACCCGAACAATCGCGAAGGCGCCACGCTTAACGAATTTCGCAATCGCGCCATTAGTGACACTTTTGAACCGGGTTCAACGGTTAAACCGATGGTTGTTATGACGGCTTTGCAGCAGGGGATCGTTCAACCTGACAGCGTAATAGATACTCACCCTTATATTATTGATGGGCATCGTATTCGCGACGTGGGTTACTACCCACAACTGACGCTAACCGGTATTTTGCAAAAATCGAGCGACACGGGTGTGTCACGCCTTTCTCTGGCTATGCCTATTCAGAAACTACTGGATACTTACAAAAACTTCGGCTTTGGCATGCCGACGGGGTTGGGTCTGACCGGGGAAAGTAGCGGCCTGCTGCCGCATCGCAGATTTTGGGGTGAACTGGATCGCGCCACGTTTTCTTTCGGCTACGGTTTAATGGTCACGCCACTGCAACTGGCCCACGTTTACGCCACTATTGGCAGCTACGGCATTTCCCGGCCGCTTTCAATCACGCGTGTTGATCCGCCCGTTGTCGGGCAACGAGTCATGTCGGAAGCTATTGCTCACCAGGTTGAACATATGATGGAAAGCGTTGCTCTGCCAGGCGGCGGCGGTGTAAAAGCAGCCGTGCGTGGCTATCGTGTGGCGATTAAAACAGGGACGGCGAAGAAAATTGGCGACGACGGAAAATATATCAATAAATACATTGCTTACACCGCAGGCGTTGCGCCTGCAAGTAACCCACGCTTTGCGCTGGTGGTGGTGATTAACGATCCTGAAAACGGCGCGTATTACGGTGGGGCGGTATCAGCCCCCGTATTCAGCCAGATAATGAGCGATGTGCTGCGACTGGAAAATATCGAGCCTGATGGTTTACCCGCTGGGAACGAAAATGTCACAGTGTTAAACAAGTCCTCTGGAGATAACTCCGCAGGTTAGTGGCTTTTCGAAACGGGGCGTTTAGCGTTACACTTGCGCCCTTTACGATTGCCCGGAGTTTCTATGTCTTATCTTTGCCCGCTATGTCACGCGCCCCTTGTTCCTGAAGGGCGGAGCTTTGTTTGCCCGCAAGGTCATCAATTCGATAAGGCAAAAGAGGGATATGTGAATTTGCTGCCCGTTCAGCATAAGCGTTCTAAAGATCCGGGTGATAGCAGTGAAATGATGCAGGCGCGCAGAGCTTTTCTTGATGCCGGGCACTATCAGCCGCTGCGCGATACCATTTGTCAGATTTTAGAACAGGCCGCGCCTGCAACATTGCTGGATATCGGTTGTGGGGAAGGGTATTACACCGCCGGGTTTGCGGAGATCGCCGCAAAACAAAATGGGACTACCTGGGGATTAGACGTCGCAAAAGTAGCAATCCGCTATGCGGCAAAACGCTATCCGCAAGTACATTTTTGCGTGGCTTCAAGCCACCGTTTGCCCTTCGACGATAATAGCCTTGATGCCGTGGTGCGTATTTTTGCCCCGTGTAAAGCTGAAGAGTTAGCGCGAGTGGTTAAACCTGGTGGCGTTGTGATTACGGCAACCCCAGGGCCGCGACACCTGATGCAGCTTAAAGGCCTAATCTATGACAACGTGATGTTACACAGCGCGGAGTCCGAGTCTTTACCGGGGTTCATTGCCGAGCAAACGCAACAAATTGGTTGGCCGATGACGTTAAAGGGAGATGAGGCGGTGGCTTTGTTGCAGATGACGCCGTTTGCCTGGCGTGCTCGCCCTGAAGTCTGGCAAGCACTAACCGCTGAAACGGCATTTAATTGTGAGACAGATTTTGTGATTCGTGTCTGGCGTCGCGAAGATCAGCTCAACGCGCTGAAATGACCGTAAAGAATCTGGCAGCCAATTCCGATTAGCACGACACCGCCGAGGATCTCGGCGCGTTTGCCCAGCAGCGGGCCGATAAAACGGCCCAGCATCATACCCAGCGTGGACATGATCATGGTCGCGCAGCCAATCGCTAGCGCAGTTTCGATAATATTGACCTGCAGAAAAGCCAGACCCACGCCGACTGCCATGGCATCCAGACTGGTGGCGATTGCGGTGGTGACTAATAACCAGAATCCATGACGTTGAAGCTTAGGTGCTTCTTCATCATCGTTGCCGCGCACCCCTTCATAAATCATTCGAATGCCAAGAAACACCAGCAAGATGAAAGCAACCCAATGATTCCATTCCAGCACCACCTGGCTTGCCAAAAGCCCCAAACACCAGCCAATAAGTGGGGTGATTGTTTCGATGACGCCAAAGATAAGGCCAGTGCGTAATGCTTCTGAAAACTTAGGTTTATGGAGTGAGGCACCTTTCCCGATTGATGCAGCAAATGCATCCATCGACATGCCGAAAGCGAGAATAATTGTTGCGGAGAGATTCATTAAAACGCCTCAGTTGGGAATATCCATATACACGCAATCCATCCCCAACTAAAACGATGGCTACGTGCCTATGGTCTCGCCTACTCAGCATCTGAGTCGTACATGCCACGTTATATTTCTGATTAAAAAATCTATTTAAACCAGTAACGAGTATGTTGACATGTACATTTTCGCAATCGCGAAAATCGGCTACTCCCCAACGACGGGCGCAACCTTAACATATTTTTCAAAGATAAAACAATTATTGAAAGCTATTATTGTTGACTTTTAAATGATAACGATTTTCATTTGCCTCGTCAGGTAATCAAAGCGTTAAAATAAAAGCACACTAACTGTGCGAAATAGCATCGGCTATATTTATGTGCTGTACAAAAAATATAGGAATATAGTCTTTGCTATTTCTATAATTTACTGATTATTAACCATTAATTTATAAATTCTTTCCAGGTCATCAATATCTTTGACCCGAATAAGCAAACGGCGTTGTTCCAATTGCATCACCAGTACACCATCTTCAGATAAATTCATTTCTTTAATACGGGAGTATAAAATCCACACGTTTGCAAAGAAGAAACCTTCTGATTTGAATAGCAGTTTAGGCTGGCGAATCCATGAAATATAAATAGCTAATAAAGCCAGAGCAGATAATAACCAGGTGGTGAGCGCAGTGCCATTGGTGGTGACGTTGTTGTAGATGAGGATTACGACCAGGCCAACGAAGATGCTGCTGTCGATACGATTACGGCGTAGTAGGGTGATTTTTAACAGGGTTTTTCCCTTGAGCTTATCCATAATGAATTCATCATAAATGGCCCAGCCAAGCAACAGCACGATAAATACCAGTAGAACGACATCTGTTAACGTCATGACACCTCCCAAAATAAAAAACCGGGGGCAGGCCCCCGGTTGTACTCAAATACTCAAATTACAGACCCAGCAGGCCGATGGCATAACCGACGATACCGATAACGAAGAAGCCCATGATGATCCACAGCGCATTGACTTTCTTACGCAGCAGCCACATACAAGCAAACGTTAACAGCAACGGCACAAGGCCAGGCATCAACTGATCAAGAATGGTTTGAACGGTGGTCACTTTAACTGCGCCAGTCTGGTCGGTTATCTTCGACACAACCAGCGGTATATTAACGTGCGTCCACTTGTTAACCAACGCCCCCATGACAAAGAGGCCGAGAATTGACGCCCCCTCTGTCAGTTTTTGCAGGAAGCCGCCGCCCATATCTTTAACGATATCAATACCTTTACGGTAGCCGTAAGCCACACCATAGTAACGGGTCAGCAAACGAACGGCATTGAACAGGATGAAGAACAGCAGTGGCCCAAGCAGGCTACCGCTCATCGCGATACCGGCACCCAGCGCTGCGAATACTGGACGTACAGTACCCCAGAAGATTGGGTCACCGACACCGGCCAGCGGCCCCATCAAACCAACTTTGATACCGTTGATGGCACCATCGTCAATTTCTGCACCATTTGCACGTTGTTCTTCCATCGCAAGGGTAACGCCCAGAACGGGAGCCGCTACATATGGATGGGTGTTAAAGAATTCCAGGTGGCGTTTAATCGCTTGTTTACGCGCATCGTTATTCTCAGGGTACAGGCGTTTGATGGCCGGAATCATTGAGAAGCAGAAGCCCAGCGCCTGCATACGTTCGAAGTTCCATGAACCCTGGAACAGGTTTGAACGCAGGAATACGCCACGAATATCACCTGGGGTGAGTTTTTTCTCGGTAGTCGTTGTTTTGGTGGTATCAACCATTTCGCTCACCTATTAATCTAATTCGTTATCGAGATCGTTAGCACCGGCTGCTGGCGCTGGTGCACCGGCGGAACGGTTATATTTCGGGCTTAACTGGATGTACAGAATTGCCATCACAGCACCAATCACACCCAGTGCAACCAGGTTGAAGTTGGTGAAAGCCGCGGTAACGAAGCCCAGATAGAAGAATGGCATCAGGTAGCCTGCGCGCATCATGTTGATGACCATCGCATAACCCACAACAACAATCATGCCGCCAGCGATATTCAGACCACTTGTCACCACTTCAGGAATGGCGTTCAACATGTTCTGTACTTCGCTTGTACCGACGGAAACCGCGACGATGACAGCAGGGATTGCGATACGCATTGCTTGCAAGAACAGGGAGGAAACGTGAATCCAGGACAGGGCCGATAAGTTGCCATTTTCGGCGGCTTTATCTGCTGCGTGCTGGAAGCCCACAGTGATGGTTCGAACGATAATGGTCAGAACCTGGCCTGCTGCTGCCAGTGGAATGGCCAGAGCGATACCAGAACCGATGCCCTGGTGTCCGGCTATAACCAGAATGGTTGAGATAATCGACGCCAGAGCCGCATCGGGAGCAACCGCTGCACCGATGTTCATCCAACCCAGAGCAATCATTTCTAATGTACCACCGATAATAATACCGGTTTTCATATCACCCAGTACCAGACCAATTAAGGTACAGGCGACCAGCGGACGGTGGAACTGAAATTCATCGAGCACCGACTCCATACCGGCAATACAGGCTACGACAAACACCAGCACAATCTGAAGAGTGGTAATCTCCATTGTACTTCTCCTTAAACGTGTGACTTATGTGTGAAAACTGAGCAAAACGTAGATTGAGCAAATTACCTGCGTAATTAGCTTTTCACCTTCGCGATCAGATCCATCATTTTCAATTTTTGATCGGTAGAAACTTTACGCGCTTCCAGCTCAATGCCGCGCTCGTTCAGTTTCTTAAAGGCTTCGATATCTTTTTCATCGACAGAAATCGCGTTGTTGACCTGGGTTTTACCCTGACGGAACGCCATACCACCGATGTTCACTGACTTGATATTCACACCACCTTCTACGACGCGTTCGACGTCGGTTGGGTTGGTGAACAGCAGCATCACACGGTCGCCTGCATATTTCGGGTTATTCCACACGCGGATCATTTTAGCGACGTCAACGACGTGAGCCGTGACGCCTGGAGGAGCTACTTGCGTCAACAGTGTTTTACGCACGGTATCGGCTGCCACTTCATCACTGACGACAATAATGCGTGTTACGTTGGTTTCTTTGGTCCAGCGGGTTGCGACCTGCCCATGAATTAAACGGTCATCGATACGCGCCAGACCGATATTCATATAGTCATTTGGACCCATTGGCTTGAGCGGTGCTGCGGCTTTAGGTGCAGCAACTGGCGCAACGGGTTCAGCCTTTTCAACAGGTTTAGCTTTCAGGGCTTTTACTCCTTCACGGCCTGTTTCAACAGCGAGTGCCACTAACTCATCAAACGAAGGGTTATCATCACGGGCCATCAAGGTTTCAACTAGCATCGGAATATTGACCCCGGCGACGACCTCGTAATGCTCTTTATCGACGACAATACGGCTCGCCGCATTGAACGGGCTTCCGCCCCAGGTATCGACGAGAAACAGCACACCTTTGTCGGTGTTCAGGTTTGCCAGTTGAGCGTTGTACTTCTCGATTAGAGTTTCGGCGTTTTCACCGGGAACGAAATCTATCCAGCCAACGTTTTCTTGTTCGCCCAATAGCATTTCTGCGGTTTTCAGCAATTGTTCTGCTGCCCAGCCATGCGTGCCTATGACAATAGCAATAGTCACTTGCTACCTCCTGTGTTGGTATAGCCACACCCTTAAAAGGTGTTTTGTAGATTATCCGTTTCTCAAGCGAATCGATTCAGATAACGGTATGAGTAAAGATGTGTAACTTAAGACGGATTTATTTTAGTCAGTGAAAAAAATATTTTATGTGATGAAGATCCGTAATTTAGCTTTGCTAACAACTTAATGATTCGCCGGATAAATAATGAACGTGGTCAATGACAGAAAAATTGCAAAATCAGGTAAATCTTTGCAAAAGGGTATTTTGCTCTGATATTGTTTGCTTCTCGTTTAATTACTAAGGAGTAAGGGGCAGTAGCCCACCGTATGGACCGTCACCGACGTCTTTTCAATCTCAGGTCTGAATATTCAGCCCATCACAATGGCGTTTCACGCCTTATAAATATCTCAACACTACTCTCTGCGTCCGCGTTAAGCGTGATGCTGCTTAGTTATTCCCAAAGCAGGAGCTTGTGATGGAACTCTTAATGGATCCCCAGATTTGGGTGGGTTTACTGACGCTGATTGTGCTGGAAATTGTGCTGGGTATTGATAACCTGGTATTCATTGCCATTCTCGCGGATAAACTGCCGCCAAAACAACGTGATAAAGCCAGACTTATTGGTTTATCCCTTGCTTTGATAATGCGACTTGGTTTGCTGTCATTAATCTCATGGATGGTGACGCTCACGCAGCCGCTGTTTACCGTTGCAAATCTGACCTTCTCCGGTCGCGACCTCATCATGCTCTTTGGTGGCCTGTTCTTGCTGTTTAAAGCGACAACAGAGCTGCACGAACGGCTGGAAAATCGCCAGCACGATGACGGTCACGGTAAGGGCTACGCCAGTTTCTGGGTCGTGGTATTGCAGATTGTGGTATTGGATGCGGTGTTCTCACTGGATGCGGTCATAACCGCGGTGGGAATGGTCAACCATCTGCCAGTGATGATGGCGGCGGTGGTTATCGCAATGGGTGTGATGCTGTTGGCATCGAAACCGTTAACGAACTTTGTTAACCAACACCCGACGGTAGTGGTGCTGTGCCTGAGCTTCTTATTGATGATTGGTCTGAGTCTGGTAGCAGAAGGCTTCGGTTTCCATATTCCTAAGGGCTATTTGTACGCTGCGATTGGTTTCTCGATAATCATCGAGTTCTTCAACCAGATTGCGCGTCGCAACTTTATCCGCCATCAGTCGAATGTGCCGCTGCGCGCTCGTACGGCTGATGCGATTTTGCGCCTGATGAACGGCAAACGGCAGGCGCGTCCGCAAAATCAAAATGAAGACCATAAGACGATAACGCCAATTGAAGCAGAATCTTTTGCTGAAGAAGAACGTTATATGATTAACGGCGTGCTGACGCTGGCTTCTCGTTCGCTGCGCAGCATCATGACGCCACGCGGTGAGATCTCCTGGGTTGATGCCGATAAATCGAAGGCTGAAATCCGTGAGCAATTACTGGAATCACCACACAGTTTGTTCCCGGTTTGCCGAGGCGAACTTGATGAAATCATCGGTATCGTGCGTGCTAAAGAGTTGCTGGTGGCGCTGGAAAATAACGGTGATGTGGCCGCCATTGCGGCACAATCACCAGCGATTGTGGTGCCTGAAACGCTTGACCCTATCAACCTGTTAGGTGTATTGCGTCGTGCTCGCGGCAGCTTTGTTATAGTGAACAACGAGTTTGGTGTGGTGCAGGGTCTGGTCACGCCGCTGGATGTTCTCGAAGCGATTGCCGGTGAGTTCCCTGATGCTGACGAAACGCCAGAAATCGTCCGCGATGGCGACGGTTGGCTGGTGAAAGGTTCAACTGACCTGCATGCGATTCAGCAGCACCTGGATATCAATACCCTGGTTGACGATGACGAAAATATCGCATCGATTGCGGGACTTGTTATTGCGGTAAATGGTCAAATCCCGAAAGTGGGCGACATCATTGAAATTGCTCCGCTTCGAATCCAGATAGTTGAAGCCAATGATTACCGTGTGGATCTGGTCCGCGTGGAAAAAGAACGCTCTGAACATGAAGACGAAGAAGAGTGATTTAGCGTAGCGGGATAATCGGCACCGGGTGTCCCTTACGTCGCTGAGGGGGAGTGTTATTCCCCCTCAGCCAACGCGGAAACTCGCTCAATGGCATTGGTCGCGCAAATAAATAACCCTGTAAAACATTCACGCCGCGGCGGCGCAGATATTCTGCCTGCTGCTGCGTTTCTACTCCCTCCGCCACCAAATCAATTCCCAGTCGTTGTGCCAGCGCGATGATGATGTCAGTGACCGTTGAGTTAACCGCATCTGTGCCAATCGCCGCCGTAAACGACTTATCAATTTTCAACACATTAGGATTTAGCGTTTCCAGATACGCGAGGGAACTCTGCCCGGTGCCGAAATCATCAATGGCTAAATCCACCCCCATCCTGTGCAAGTCACGGACTACGCGGTGATCGACATCCGGTAAAGCGTCGCGCTCGGTTAACTCTAATGTCAGCTTTTGAATGGGTTGAGACGGAAACCAATGGCGGCGAAGATCGTTGATAATTTCACCTTCATGAAAATGGCTGGCGGCGACGTTAATACCAATGTGGAAGTCACGTGATTTGGGGAATATATCGATTTGACGAATCGTTTCCTCAAGGACAAAACGGGTCAACGGGGCGATTAAATTTTGCTGTTCAGCAAGGGGAATAAAGACATCTGGCGAGATCCATCCCTGACGCGGATTATGCCATCGCAGCAGCAGCTCTACCCCGACACACTGCAAATTACGTGCGCTCATTAGTGGCTGACAAAATACCTCAAATTCATGTGAGGCCAATCCAACATTAATTTCCCATGAAAAACTCATGCGATTGGCTGTCGCAAGCCAGGCGATGTAACCGATTAGCATACTGAGGATCAGCGCCAGTGGGAGTTGTGTCGGCAAGTTGCCTAATGCCATAGCGCCTGCTGCGGGGCCAATAGTGGTGACGGAAAACGCGAATTTTTCAGAAGCCATTTCATGGCTAACCTGTCCTTCATCCACGCTAATTCTCTGCAATAATCCTTTGCCATATTCAAGATGCGAATCTGAAACATTCAGTATTGCGCGTGATACCCACGGGCGCTCAGGTTCAAGAATTAATCCGGTCAGCAACTCAATATTGATTATCTGCATCACACCATCGTGGCGACTGTTTGCCAGCGGGATCCAGGATAATAAAATCGGCGTTCCTTTCAATAATGAATGGTCGATTGTAAGAAATAACAGCGGCTGCGCGGAGGGAAGTCGGGGTTGCAGCAGGTGAACCGGCACGGCCCGTGCACCAAAAATGCTTGAGCAATAAAGAATGTCGTCCTTAATCAGTCCGATAGATCGCACCGTTTGCAAGCGCGCGGCATGCTCGCGCATTTTTAACTGCGCGACCTGGCAGGACATTCCCACTAACGGCATGACATCTTTATTGGCCTGCTCGAGTGGGACAAGAATACTTTCCAGCGTGCTAATGACACGTTGATTAAACGCCTGCCTCCGCTGTTCATTTACGTTGCGTTCGGAAACGTAGCGGGCGCTGAGAGTCAGGAAGAGTGCCAGAACAGCTAACGCAACACAGACAATTAAACGCCTGCGGCGATAACCTCTTAAAATGCGTTGAGCCGTCTGCATTCTGTTTGCACCTTGTATGTAACCGCGACCGAAATCGGCACGCAGAACATACAAAGTGTAGTGGGGGATTAGACTTACGTTGTGAAAATCATGCTTTATCGTGACCGGGCAGCACCGATTAATACGTGTTGCCCGGTACATTAACTCACGATAAGCGGGCTAATCAGACTGAGATGCGTTTTAACGCCCACTTTCATCGCATCTTCATCTAACAGGAAATGAGGATTATGGACATTCCACACGGCACCTTTTTCCGGGTTTCGGCATCCTACAAAAATAAAACAGCCGGGAACATGTTGCTGATAAGACGAGAAATCTTCGCTGCCAAATAGCGGCGTTGTCACCGTTTGCAGCGTCTGTTCCGGGAAATGTTGTTGAATCACGTTGCGCGCAATTTCACATGCCTGGGGATGGTTATTACCGACCGCATAACCCGATTGCCACTCAATTTCAAAGCTGGCGCCATGAGCGGCAACGATTCCGGCAATCACTTGCTGCATCAGCTGAGGAACTAACTCACGAACCTGCTGATTGTGCGTACGCAACGTGCCTGCAAGGCGGGCACTATTGGGGATAACGTTGTAACTTTCGCCCGACTGGAAGGTGGCGATGGTTAGAACTGGCGAGTGCAGCGGGTCCAGTTTGCGTGCGACGATTTGCTGCAAAGCGCTGACGATTTCGGCCCCGATAACAATCGGATCAACGCACAAATGGGGCATTGATCCGTGCCCGCCTTTCCCGGTGATAACAATATCGAAATTATCACTCGACGCGCTGAACACGCCTTCTTTCAATGACAGGGTTTGCGTGAGTTTATCGGGCATGACATGCAGACCGAAAATGTATTCCACATTTTCTAATACGCCCAGATTCACCAGTTCCTGCGCGCCACCCGGCGGCACTTCTTCGGCATGCTGAAAAATAAAGCGCACCGATCCTTTGAGCTGGTCCTGGAAATGGCAAAGCACTTTTGCCGCTCCCATTAACATGGCGCTATGCGCGTCATGTCCACAGGCGTGCATCACGCCAGGCTTGCACGAGGAGAAGGTTTCCCCGCTCTCTTCCTGAAGAGGAAGCGCGTCAATATCGGCCCGTAGCGCCCACACCGGGCCAGGATGTTTTCCGCGTAATTCGGCGACCACGCTGTTAGGGGTTAAGCGGCGTAATTCAAGAGGACCAAAGCTTGCAAGCTCAGCGGCAATGTAATCTGCGGTGGCCTTTTCCTGGAAAGACAGATCAGGATTCGCATGAATATGCTGGCGCCAGCGAGACACATCATGGGCAACTTCTTCGGTCAGAATATCAATATTGAAAGTCATAATGGCTCCGTTATTCGGTCACTGTGTTTAGCGCGGTTTTCTTTGCCATCAGCGGTATGACGGCAAGTGCGGCACAAATCATCGACAAAGATAAGAAGATAAAGGTGGTGTAGTAGTCCTGGCTGATGCCAATCAGATAACCCATCACAATCGGTGAGACGAATCCGCCCAGCGTACCGCCCGTGTTAATCAGGCCAATCGCCGCTCCCATGGTTTCAACCGGCAGCCGTTTCATTGGCAGGGTGAAGGCGGTAACAAAGCTGCCCATTAAAAAGACCTGACCTAAAAACAGGAACACGCTGGCCGCTATCGGGGAAGCCATGTGGTAAATCGTGAAGATGCACAGTGCGCTGGCAATGGCGCAGGCAACAATCACCAACGGTTCGCGGCCCTGGAAATACTTGCCGACCAACCAACCGGTTCCCAGGGAGGAAATCCAAATACCTAAACCACCTGCCGCAATAACCAGACCAGAGGTTTCAAGTGGCATATGGCGTTGCTGGACTAAAAACTTAGGCAGCCACGCCATCAGGCCATAGCTTGGAATATTGATGCAGAAAATAGAGACAAACAGCAGAACCACGGTTGGGTTTTTGAGCAGCGTGCGGTAACTGACGGTATATGCCGTTTTGGCTGCAACAGGCGGTTTTTGTACCAGCATAAAAATAACAATCGCGACGGCGCACGCCAGCAAACCTAAACCCGCGAACGAACCTCGCCAGCCGATATGCGTCAAGGCACTGACTGCCACCATCGGGCCGATTGTCATCGCAAGTCCTGCCGATGACAGCAGAATTGATTGTGCAAAAGTCCTTTTCTCAATGCTGAAATTAGTCACGACGGCTTTGGCGCATGAGCACGGATAGCCTGAATGGCCAATCCCGGAGAGAAAGCGGAACACGATCAACATGCCAAAACTTAATCCCAACACACCAAAGCACAAGGCAAACCCGCCTAGCAAGCAAAGTGAAGCAACCAGCATGGTACGAAAACCGATGCGGTCATTCAGCCAGCCTGCGGGAATTTGAAACAGCGAATAAGACAGAAAGAAAATGCCAGTGATGTAACCCAGTTGTTGAGTTGAAACACCAAACTCTTTTTCGATGGGCAATAATGCGAAGCCCATCACCGTTTTATCTATATAGACAATGACATAGCCCAGAAATAACAGGAAAATCATCAAGGAGTGATTCTTTTTCATTATGCGGACCCTTATGCGGAATTCCGTCCCAGTGGGCGAGTTGCCCCGGTTCAGACAACAAACGTTGATATCTATATAAGCAGTGCGGGTAATCCGGCAAAAGATGCAATTTTGTTTGGGGTGATGCTTTTTGTTGATAGGGGGGCGAATGAAATATTTACCGAAAATGCAGCAACTACATGTCTTCAGGCAGGTAGTACGCAGCCGCAGCATTCGCGGAGCAGCGAGGGTCATGGGGCAGTCTCAACCCGCAGTAAGCCGCACGTTACGAGAGCTGGAGCAAGTTTTATCTGCACAACTTTTTTTACGCGGTAACGAAGGCATCACCTTAACGGAAGCTGGAGAGGCATTTGCCCGTCGTGCTGAGTGGATTCTGGAGGAGTTGCAACGTGCCGCAGAAGAAGTGGAGCAAATTAACCACTTTTCCCAGGGCAAGTTGAATATTGGTTTTTCTTCACTGATCGCGCTAAGTGTGTTTCCCGCGGTGGCAGACAGTTTTAAATCGCGATTGCCACAGGCCAGTTTGCATATCAAAGAAGGGCAACTGGCGACCTTACTTCCTCTGTTGCAACAGGGGGAACTGGATTTAGCGATAGGTACCATTAATCCGGCTAAAGTGCCTGAAGATGTGATGGTCGAACCGCTTTTTAGCGCGCCATTTTGTGTGATTGCAAGGCGGGATCATCCACTGGCAGACGCCACTTCACTTGCACAATTGAGAAGGGCGAAATGGTTATTGCCTGAAGCCAATATTGGCTATTACCAACAGCTTCAGGATGAGCTGAATGAATTTTATGGTCAGATGCATGAGGCACCCATCCGCACCGATTCAGTGATTTGCGGGCTGAATATGGTGTTGCATTCGGATTATCTGACGATTGTCGCCAGAGCGATGAGCACGCCGCTATTTTTGCAGGACCGGCTAACTGTGTTGCCCATCACCACGCTTCCGTCGGCGCAATATTGTGTCATCTGGTCGCAGAAGTCTGATTTGACGGCAACAGCGCGCCAGTTTTTATTAGCGCTTCGTCAGCAGTGCCAGAATTACCCGTGGTAGATATAAAAACGGCCCTCTTAGCAGAGGGCCGGAAGGGGATGAGTCACACTGGACGGTTAGTCACACTGAACCTTGATGGCCAAACCGCCACGTGACGTTTCACGGTATTTGGAGTTCATGTCTTTGCCAGTTTCGTACATGGTTTCAATCACTTTATCGAGAGAAACACGCGGCTCGCTGGTGCGGCGCATTGCCATACGGGTGGCGTTAATTGCTTTAACCGACGCGATGGCGTTACGTTCGATACATGGCACCTGAACCTGGCCTGCGACCGGGTCACAGGTCAAGCCAAGGTTGTGTTCCATGCCGATTTCCGCTGCAACACAAACTTGCTCCGGACTCGCGCCGAGAATCTCAGCAAGCCCTGCGGCAGCCATAGAACAGGCCACGCCGACTTCACCCTGGCAGCCCACTTCAGCACCCGAAATTGACGCGTTCATTTTATAAAGCGCGCCAATCGCACCGGAGGCGAGGAAGTAACGAATATAGGTATCCGGGCTTACCGACTCGATAAAGTGGTCATAGTAAGCCAGAACAGCCGGAACAATTCCGCACGCGCCGTTAGTCGGGGCGGTGACAACACGTCCGCCCGCAGCGTTTTCTTCGTTAACCGCCAGAGCAAACATGTTTACCCAGTCAATCACGTTCATCGGATCGCTGGACAGTTTATCGCTGGAAACCAGCATACGACGCAGCGCGGAGGCGCGGCGCGGCACACGCAATGGGCCTGGTAGCACGCCTTCGGTATTCACACCGCGATCGATACAGGCACGCATGGTTTGCCAGACATTGGCAAAATACTCTTCGATTTCTTTACGGCTGTGCAGAGCCAGCTCGTTCTGCATAATCACGCCAGAAAGGGACATGCCTGTCTCTTTACAATGGTTGAGCATCTCTTCGGCGGAATTGAATGAGTAAGGTACGACAATTTCGTTAGCGGCATCTTTGCCGAAGTTTTCTTCATCAACGATAAAACCGCCGCCGATGGAATAATAGGTTTTTCTGTAGATCTCTTGCTCGCCATTAAAGGCATGGATGGTCATGCCGTTTTCATGCAGAGACAGGTTGTCATTGCGGAAACACATGCCGGAGTCTTTTGGGAAATCGACTTCATGACGACCCTGGGCAAGCCACAAGCGGTTACGAGTTTCTACATCACGAATAAATGCCGGGATAGAGTCGATATCAACGGTAGCAGGTTCGTTACCCGCAAGACCCATGATAATAGCAATATCGGTATGGTGCCCTTTGCCTGTCAGAGAGAGAGAACCGTAAACGTCGACACTGATACGGGTCGTCATTTCCAGTAATTCTTTTTCGACCAGGTCATCGACAAACAACTTACCGGCCTTCATTGGACCGACGGTATGGGAACTGGATGGCCCAATGCCTACCTTGAACATGTCGAATATGCTAATCACGCTAAAACTCCTTTCAGGACACCGGCTAAATAAAATTTGCTGCTGCAAAATCGCAGCTGGCTAGTTTAAAAATTTATTGGTCACCGTGGTAAACTATTCACATGAATTAAACTAATGGTTAACCGTAGCTTGACTAATCCGGCCTGTAGAGTGCGTTTCCAGGGAGAACGGCGGCAGCGGTATCCATCAATTCATTACCCATTTCATCTATATGGGAATGAAACCACAACGAGACACTCTGCTAAATATAGCTGGTTTCGCAGGATTAAAGAGTGATCAGGGTTCCACACCTATCTGTAAAGCTAACTCACGGATAATTCCGGCCGTCATCCCCCAGACAAAGTAGTGTTGATACCAGGAAAGCCAGACGCGGTGGGCATTGCCACGGCGGTGAATATCCAGCGGATGGTAACGCCCAAGAGTTAATGCTTCCATTAACGGCATTTCAAACACGGCGGCCACTTCGTCTTCACTGGCTTGGTACGGCAAATTGGGAGGGATGATGCCCACGACGGGCGTGACCTGAAATCCCGTGACGCTATCCACAGGTGGGAGTGTGCCAATCACTTCGACGCTGTCTGGCGAGATAGCGACTTCTTCCCAGGCTTCGCGCAGTGCCGCAGCAATCAAAGACTCGTCGGTATCGTCCACCGCACCGCCAGGGAAAGCAACTTGCCCGGCATGTTTGCGCATCAACGCCGAGCGCTGTGTCAGCAAAAGCCCGGGCTGTGGACGACGCACGATAGGGATCAACACTGCGGCCTGGCGTTTATTACCGCTTACGCGGGTGACAGGCGGTTGCAGCAGCTGAAAACGGGATAAAAAATCATTCATGCTCAGGGACGAACCAGACATCACTTCAACTCTCTAGTTGCGGCAAGATACGATTAACTTTATCAAAAGTTTCCTGATATTCCGCAGATTCAACACTATCGGCCACAATGCCGCCACCTGCGGAGCAATATAATTTCCCCCCTTCAGCGGTGAGCGTTCGGATAGTAATACTGGTGTCCATATTGCCGCAGAAGCTCAGATAGCCAATGCTTCCACACCATGCGTTGCGGCGCTGAGGTTCCAGTTCTTCAATCACTTCCATCGCTCGTACTTTCGGCGCGCCGGTAATCGAACCGCCAGGGAAACACGCTCTCAGCAGATCTGTCGCCTGTAAATGCGCAGGCAACTGTGCGGTGATCGTGCTGACCAGATGATGCACCGCCGGGAAGGGTTCGACGACAAACAGTTCCGGGACTTTTACGCTGCCGGGCACGGCAACGCGACCAATATCATTGCGCAGCAAATCCACAATCATCAGGTTTTCAGCACGATCTTTCGGTGAATTTGCCAGTTTTTCAGCCTGCTGTGCATCGGCAACCGGGTCTTCAAGACGCGGCAGCGTGCCTTTTATCGGGCGCGTCTGGATCATCTTATCTTCAAGCAGAATAAACCGCTCTGGCGACAGGCTCAAAACGGCGCTTTCCGGTAAACGAATAAAGGCACTGAACGGTGCTCGGTTCGCCGCGTTCAGGCGCTCGAACGCTTGCCACTCATCGCCTTCATAACAGGCATGAAAACGTTGCGCGAGGTTGACCTGATAGCAGTCGCCGCTTTTGAGATATTCCTGTACCTGACGGAATTTAAGTCCATACTGCTCGCGGGTCATATTGGACTGCCATGCGCTGATCAGATGGAACGGCATGTTTGCGACGGGAACCTGGGACTCAAGCCAGTTGAGTCGGGCTGAATTGTCTCCCCAGCAAACCAGCGTGAGTATTTTTAAATGATGGTCAGCAATAAGTGCCCAGTCATAAATACCCACCGCCATATCGGGTGTAGTGAGTTCAGCCTGCGCATATTCAGGCAATTTTTCAAAATGACGTCCGAGGTCATAACCAAACAAACCCAGCGCTCCCCCTAAAAAGGGCAAGTCCGCGTGTGTTGCGGGCTGATAACCGAAACTGTCCAGCGTGTGCTGTAACAATTTTAGCGGACAACCATGATGCGCTGACTGCGCACCTGCTTTGCAAATTGTGGTTTCCGCCCCGCGTGTGACCAACGTTGCGACAGGATCCGCTGCCAGAATATCAAAACGATTATGCGGATGGTCAGCGAAGCCAGAATGCAACAGCATGGCCCAGGGTTGATGTGCCAATGCTTTGAAAGTCTGTTGAACAGCATCCGGATGCCACGGCAAAGTTTGATAAGTTAGAGTTTGCAACGTCATAAACCACAACTAGAAAATAGACAGATAACCCTGCCAAACCAGGAAACCCTCTGGAAACCCCGACAGCAGCGTGAAATAATTAACCCAGGCAATGTAACAGGAGTCGAAAATGTTTGCAGGATTACCCTCATTATCCCATGAGCAGCAGCAGAAAGCAGTCGAGAGAATTCAGGAACTGATGGCCAACGGAATGAGCAGTGGGGAAGCTATTACGCTTGTCGCGGCAGAAATTCGTGCCAGTCACACCGGTGAAATGGTTGCGGTTCGCTTTGAAGATGACGATGTTGGCGACGCTGAAAGCGATGAAGAAAACGAAAGTGACGACGAAGAAGAACACTACGTCGATCATTATGAAGAGAACGATGACGATAAGTGACGTGGGCAGTAGCCCACGCCAATTTACACTGCTGCGATAATCTTAATTTCTACTTTGTAACGCGGGTTCATCAATTTTGCCTGCACGGTACAACGTACCGGCGCATGACCCGCGACGACCCATTCGTCCCAGGCTTTATTCATGGCTGCAAAATCACTGCCTTCTGGCAGGAAAATAGTAGCATCAATGATTTTGCTTTTATCACTGCCTTGCTCAAGAAGCACCGTGTCGATTTGCGCCAGGGTATTGGCGGTTTGCTCGTAAGCATCCGCATCCAAGTTTTCTGGCACGCCGGTGTAGTAAAGGGTGTGGTTATGGATGACCGCATCAGACCAACGCGCTTCCGGTTTTATACGCACAATACTCATCACTGTTTCCTTTTCAGCTCATTCATAATGCGCAACAGACTGCCACAATCCGCCGGGCGCTTCCACCGGCTTGCTGGATTAACACCGCTCAGGCTGACATAATACTGTCAATAAACCCAGGGGGTATTGTGACAGACGATTTTGCAGCAGACGGCCAACTCGCCACGGCGATAACTGGTTTTAAACCGCGTGAACCGCAGCGCCAGATGGCAGAAGCCGTCACCAAAGCTATCGCTTCCGGGCGTGAGCTGGTGGTAGAAGCGGGTACCGGGACCGGTAAAACCTATGCGTATCTGGCTCCGGCTCTGCGCTCAGGCAAAAAAGTCATTATTTCAACGGGTTCAAAGGCTTTGCAGGATCAGCTTTTTTCGCGTGATTTACCCACCGTTGCCAAAGCACTGGATTTCAAAGGACGGTTGGCTCTGCTCAAAGGACGTTCCAACTATCTGTGTCTCGAGCGTTTAGAGCAAAATGCGTTGGCAGGCGGTGATCTCCAGGTCCAGACGCTAAGTGAGATCGTTAAGTTGCGCGGTTGGGCGATTGAAACCGTAGATGGTGATATCAGCACCTGCACCAGCGTGGCGGAAGATTCTAACGTCTGGCCATTAGTCACCAGCACCAACGATAACTGCCTGGGGCAAGACTGCCCGCTTTATAAAGACTGCTTTGTAGTAAAAGCGCGTAAAAAAGCCATGGACTCTGACGTCATCGTGGTCAATCACCATCTCTTTTTGGCTGATATGGTGGTGAAAGAGGGCGGTTTCGGTGAACTCATTCCCGAAGCGGAAGTGATGATTTTCGATGAAGCGCATCAAATCCCGGATATCGCCAGCCAGTATTTTGGGCAATCGGTATCGAGCCGACAACTGCTCGACATCGCCAAAGATATTTCGATTGCTTATCGCACCGAAGTCCGTGACGCCCAGCAACTACAGAAAAGTGCCGACCGTCTGGCACAAAGCACTCAGGATTTCAGGCTAAAACTTGGTGACCCGGGTTATCGCGGCAATTTGCGCGAACTGTTAGCCGAACCGTCTATCCAACGCGCATTGTTATTGCTCGATGATGCGCTTGAGCTTTGTTATGACGTGGCGAAAATGTCGCTGGGTCGTTCCGCTTTGCTTGATGCTGCTTTCGAACGGACGGTAATTTTACGCGGGCGAATCAAACGCCTGAAAGAAGTCGACACGCCGGGCTACAGCTACTGGTATGAATGCAATTCGCGCAATTTCACGCTGGCGTTAACGCCGTTATCCGTCGCGGATAAATTCAAAGAAGTGATTAACGAAAAAGCAGGAACCTGGATTTTCACCTCCGCAACACTTTCGGTTAACGACAAACTCAGCCACTTTACCGACCGTCTCGGTATTGATAATGCAGAGACTCTGCTGCTAGCCAGCCCGTTTGATTACGCCACTCAGGCGTTGCTGTGTGTGCCGCGCGGCTTACCGACACCCAACCAACCCGCCGCAGGTAAGCACCTGGCAAAATTGCTTAAGCCGTTGATTGAAGCCAACAATGGCCGCTGCTTTATGCTGTGTACTTCCCACGCCATGATGCGCGATTTGGCCGAACAGTTTCGCGCCACGATGACCTTGCCGGTTTTACTGCAAGGTGAAACCAGCAAAGGCCAGTTGTTGCAGCAATTTGTCGATGCGGGAAATGCTCTGTTGGTGGCGACCAGTAGTTTCTGGGAAGGGGTGGACGTGCGTGGTGATGCACTTTCATTAGTGATAATCGATAAACTGCCGTTTACCTCGCCGGAGGATCCCTTACTCAAAGCGCGTATGGAAGATTGTCGTTTGCGTGGCGGGGAACCGTTTGATGACGTGCAACTTCCGGATGCCGTGATCACCCTGAAACAGGGCGTGGGGCGCTTAATCCGCGATGTTGATGACCGGGGCGTGCTGGTGATTTGCGATAATCGACTGGTGATGCGTCCGTACGGCGCCGTATTCCTTAACAGCCTGCCTGCGACGCCGCGCACACGCGATATTAATCGGGCAGTTGAGTTCCTTAAGTTCCGACCGGAGCAGTAATTTGTGCCAGACTATGGTATGATGCGCGCCGATTTTTGACCCTATTTTCCCGCCAGAGGTTGGCAATACCATGCGAATTTTAGCCATCGACACTGCGACAGAAGCTTGTTCAGTTGCCCTGTATAACGAAGGGAAGTCTAGCGCCCATTTTGAACTCTGCCCACGCGAACACACGCAACGCATTCTTCCGCTGGTGCGTGACATCCTCAATGAAGGTGGCGTTGGTCTGACCGCATTGAATGCGCTTGCTTATGGCCGTGGCCCAGGTAGTTTTACCGGTGTGCGCATTGGCATTGGCATTGCTCAAGGGCTGGCTCTGGGTGCTGAATTACCGATGATTGGTATTTCGACTCTGGCTACCATGGCGCAAGGTGCCTGGCGAATGACAGGTGCAACCCGTGTACTGGCCGCAATTGATGCGCGAATGGGTGAAGTCTACTGGGCTGAATACCAGCGCGATGAAAACGGCGTGTGGCACGGTGAAGAAACAGAAGCGGTCTTAAAACCTGAAGCGGTTGCCGAGCGATTGAAACAACTTCAGGGGGAATGGGCTACAGTCGGTACAGGTTGGCAAGCCTGGCCGGATATGGCGCAGGGAAGTGAACTGGTCATCCGTGATGGCGAAGTGACGCTTCCTGCGGCTGAAGATATGTTGCCTCTGGCAATTCAGGCATTAAATGATGGTTGTACGGTGGCGGTAGAACATGCCGAACCGGTATATCTGCGTAACGAAGTGACATGGAAGAAACTTCCAGGCAGAGAATAGTTCACAACGCTCGTGAGGCCGATACGGCGTTAAGGAGAAAGGATATGTCTGGTTTACGTGTCAGGATTGTTACCCGTTTAATTGTAGTGGCTGCCGTCGTGATGCTCAGCGGTTGTGTCACAGTCCCCGATGCCATTAAAGGCACGAGTGCGACACCGCAACAAGATTTAGTGCGGGTGATGAATGCACCTCAGCTTTACGTCGGGCAGGAAGCGCGTTTCGGCGGGCGAGTGGTCAACATCGATAACAGAAAAGGAATAACGCGCCTGGAAATTGCGACCGTGAACCTCGACGAAGGTGCTCGTCCACAATTGGGTGAGCCATCGAAAGGGCGCATTTACGCAGATGTAAATGGTTTCCTGGATCCGGTCGATTTCCGTGGGCAGTTGGTCACAGTGGTCGGCCCAATTACCGGCACTGTTGAAGGCAAAGTAGGCGAAACACCGTATAAATTTATGGTGATGCAAGTAAACGGCTATAAACGCTGGCGTGTCACCCAGCAAGTGGTGATGCCACCTCAACCAATTGACCCGTGGTTCTGGGGCGGGCCATATCCCTATCGAGGCCGCTATGGGCACGGTGGTATGTGGGGCGGCGGATGGTATAATCCAGGCCCTGCGCAGGTGCAGACTATCGTAACTGAGTAATAACGTGTTTTACCGAAATGAAGAGGCAGCGGCATGTCCGCTGCCTCTTCATTTTGTCATGGAATAAAAATAATTAGTGATGTGCTTCGCAACCTTAAATCAGTCTAATTAATAAACTGGTACGCTGAGTTAATATTATGTTAACGGCGTGTTTCTATATTGGGGTTGTGATGACGACGAATAATAAATTCAGAGGTGGATCCTTGAAGAAGGTTTGGCTTAACCGCTACCCAGCCGATGTTGCGGCTGAGATAAATCCTGACCGTTATCAGTCCCTGGTAGATATGTTTGAGCAAGCGACGGCGCGTTACGCCGATCAGCCTGCGTTCGTGAACATGGGCGAAGTGATGACGTTCCGCAAACTGGAAGAGCGGAGCCGCGCATTTGCTGCTTATTTGCAACAGGGTCTGGGCCTGCAAAAAGGCGACCGTGTTGCGTTAATGATGCCCAATTTATTGCAATATCCGGTCGCGTTGTTTGGCATTTTGCGTGCGGGAATGGTGGTGGTGAACGTTAACCCACTGTATACACCACGTGAGCTTGAGCATCAGCTCAACGACAGCGGTGCCAGCGCGATTGTGATTGTTTCGAACTTCGCGCATACCCTGGAAAAAGTCGTTGATAAAACCCAGGTGAAGCACGTTATTTTGACGCGCATGGGCGATCAGCTTTCTGCGGCGAAAGGGACGTTGGTCAACTTCGTGGTTAAATACATAAAACGTCTGGTGCCGAAATACCATCTGCCGGATGCCATCTCCTTCCGTAGCGCGTTGCAACACGGCTATCGCCTGCAGTACATCAAGCCGGAGATTATTAATACCGATCTCGCGTTCTTGCAATATACCGGCGGTACGACTGGCGTGGCAAAAGGGGCGATGCTGACGCATCGCAACATGCTGGCGAACCTCGAACAAGTCAGAGCGGCCTATAGCCCGCTGCTGTATGAACGCAAAGAGCTGGTGGTCACTGCATTACCGCTCTATCACATCTTCGCGCTGACCATGAACTGTCTGCTGTTTATTGAGCTTGGTGGCCAGAACCTGCTGATCACTAACCCGCGTGATATCCCGGGCCTGGTGAAAGAGTTAGCGAAATATCCGTTTACCGCGATGACGGGCGTAAACACGCTCTTCAATGCGCTGCTCAATAATAAAGAATTCCAGCAGCTCGATTTCTCGAGCCTGCATCTTTCGGCGGGTGGCGGAATGCCAGTGCAGCATGCTGTTGCGGAACGCTGGGAAAAACTCACCGGGCGCTTCCTGCTGGAAGGCTACGGCCTGACTGAATGCGCACCGTTAGTCAGTGCCAATCCACATGATATGGATTACCACAGCGGGAGCATTGGCTTGCCGGTGCCATCCACGGAAGTGAAACTGATTGATGACGAAGGCGAAGAGGTTCCTGCAGGTGAACCGGGTGAGCTGTGCGTGAAAGGGCCACAGGTGATGCTGGGTTACTGGCAGCGCCCGGATGCGACCGATGAAATTCTGCAAGATGGCTGGCTGCGCACCGGTGATATCGCGGTGATGGACGAAGAAGGTTTTATGCGCATCGTCGACCGCAAGAAAGATATGATTCTGGTTTCCGGTTTTAACGTCTATCCGAACGAAATCGAAGATGTGGTTATGCAGCACAGCGGTGTATTAGAAGTCGCGGCTGTTGGCGTGCCGAGCGGCGCATCCGGTGAAGCGGTAAAAATCTTTGTTGTGAAGAAAGATGCGTCGTTGACCGAAGAAGCGCTGGTGGTATTTTGTCGCCGCCACCTCACCGGTTACAAAGTGCCGAAGCTGGTTGAGTTCCGCGAAGAACTACCAAAATCGAACGTAGGTAAAATATTACGACGAGAACTACGTGACGAATCGGTCAGTAAAGGCAACAATAACGCCTGAGCTCCGAGTCAGTCGCCCTAACGCCGGTTCGCCGGCGTTTTTTATGGGCGCAAACCTATGAGAACTGAATTTGACTTACCAAATGATTACTACCGATGAAGCCCTTGTCCGCGTTTGCGAAGCGGCTCGTCAATTTCCAGCCGTCGCGCTGGATACCGAATTTGTGCGCACTCGCACCTATTACCCGCAACTGGGCTTGATTCAGCTTTACGATAGCGAAACCGCTTCGCTTATCGACCCGCTAACAATCACAGACTGGTCGCCGTTCAAAGCGTTGTTGCAAGACACCGCGGTGATTAAATTCCTGCATGCTGGCAGCGAAGATCTGGAAGTGTTCCTTAATGCTTTTGGTATGTTGCCCGATCCGTTTATTGATACGCAGATTCTGGCTGCTTTCAGTGGGCGTCCGCTTTCGTGCGGTTTTGCGACCATCGTCGAATCGTTTACCGGAATTGCGCTGGATAAAAGCGAATCTCGTACCGACTGGATTGCACGCCCGCTCACTGAACGCCAGTGTGAATACGCTGCCGCAGACGTGCTCTATTTGCTGCCTATCGCGCATAAATTGATGGAAGAGACAAAAGCGGCGGGTTGGATGGATGCTGCGCTGGACGAGTGCAATTTGATGGCTGCACGTCGTCAGGATGTTCTGGACCCAGAAGAAGCGTGGCGCGAAATCGGCAATGCCTGGCAGCTTAGAACGCGTCAGTTGGCGTGCCTGAAGAAACTGGCATCCTGGCGTCTGCGTAAAGCGCGTGAGCGCGATATGGCGGTTAATTTCGTGGTGCGCGAAGAACATCTCTGGCAGGTCGCACGTTATATGCCGGGTTCATTGGGTGAGCTTGAACATCTTGGCCTGAGCGGCAGTGAAATTCGTTTCCACGGTAAAGCTCTACTGGCAATGGTGACAGAAGCGCAGGCTTTGTCGGACGATGAATTACCTGAGCCGCTAAGCAATCTTGTTGATATGCCGGGCTATCGTCGTGTTTTCAAAGCGATTAAAGCTCTGGTGCAGCAGGTGAGTGAAACCAGCGGTTTAAGTGCTGAATTACTGGCGTCGCGGAGACAAATTAATCAGTTGCTAAACTGGCACTGGAAATTAAAAACGCAATCAACGCAACCAGAATTAATCGTTGGCTGGCGTGGTTGTCTTATGGGCGAGTCGCTAAAAACGTTATTGGCTGATTTTTAATATTGACTAAAAGGTTACTGGGAATAATTACAGTATTAGCTTCTGTAATAATGGAATAGAGAAATTAACCTTTAAGAATAGTCTGTATTAAGAAGTGTGTTAGCGTAAAAATAAATAAACCCCCTGGATATTTCCTGGGGGTTTATTATGCGAACAACCATTACGCAGATTTTGTTGTTGCTTCCTGCGTCTCTGGTAACGTTACGTTAAGTTCCAGAACAGAAATATCATCATCTTTTTGATCGAGAACGACGGTTAACATCTCCGGATCGATTTTGACATATTTGCAAATCACTTCCAGAATATCGCGTTTTAATTGCGGCAAATAGTGCGGTTCACTATCACCACGGCGGCGTTCTGCAACAATGATTTGCAGGCGTTCTTTTGCGATGTTGGCGGTGTTCTTTTTCCGTGAGAGAAAAAAGTCTAGTAATGCCATAACTTATCCTCCGAACAGGCGTTTGAGGAAGCCTTTCTTCTCTTCTTCAATGAAGCGGAAAGGGCGATCTTCGCCAAGCAGGCGCTCAACAGTATCTGCATACGCTTTACCGGCGTCAGCCTCCTGGTCAAGAATGACCGGCTCACCCTGGTTTGAAGCACGCAGCACAGATTGATCTTCAGGAATCACGCCAACCAGAGGAATGCGCAAGATTTCCAGCACATCTTCCATGCTTAGCATGTCACCGCGGTTTACACGGCCTGGGTTGTAGCGAGTTAATAAAAGGTGTTCTTTAATCGGTGCTTCACCGTTTTCGGCACGGCGCGATTTAGAAGAAAGAATCCCAAGAATACGGTCAGAGTCGCGTACTGAGGAAACTTCAGGGTTAGTAGTGATAACCGCTTCATCAGCAAAGTAGAGCGCCATTAGCGCGCCAGTTTCGATGCCCGCAGGGGAATCGCAAACGATAAATTCGAAGTCCATATTTTTCAGGTCTTCAAGCACCTTCGCCACGCCTTCGCGGGTAAGGGCATCTTTATCGCGGGTCTGAGAAGCGGGCAGAATATAAAGCTGCTCAGTGCGTTTATCTCTGATTAACGCCTGGTTTAATGTGGCATCGCCTTGAATAACGTTCACGAAGTCATAAACCACGCGACGCTCGCAGCCCATAATTAAATCCAGGTTACGCAGGCCAATATCAAAATCGATAACGACGGTTTTTCTTCCCTTCTGGGCCAAACCCGTAGCGATGGCCGCGCTGGACGTGGTCTTACCGACGCCCCCTTTACCCGATGTAACAACAATAATGCGTGCCATAAAGGAATTCCTTGTTAAAAGGGCTTAATTCAAAGGTTGAACGGAGAGAGCGCCACTCGCCAGACTCAGGCGCGCCGCTTTCCCATAATAATCGGCTGGTATTTGCTCACTCAGCCAGTATTCACCCGCTATTGAGACCAACTCAGCAGCAAGATTTGTACAGAATATTTGTGCATCACGATCGCCACTGGCACCCGCCAGAGCACGGCCACGCATCATGCCGTAAACATGAATATTACCATCAGCGATAAGTTCTGCACCGGCACTGACGTGATTGGTGATAATCAAATCACAGTTTGGGGCATAAATGCGCTGACCGGAACGAACCGGGGTATCAATCAAACGCGTTTTTGTGACAGGGTTAACAACTGGCTCGACGGAGGGCGCAACCTCAACAGGCGCGGCCTTCGTACGTGAATTTTTTTCTTTCCCTTCAGTCAGAAGCGGTAAGCCGGCGCGTTCAATTTCTTTCTTCAACGCTTCGTCTTTACAGCCACTAATCCCTACGACACGTAAACCCGAAGAAACCACGGCTTGCTGGATTTTCTTCCAGTTTACTGAACCATCAAGGCCGGCAACATTCACCACCACCGGTGCATTTTTCAGAAAGGCTGGAGCCTGAGAAACTTTGTCCTGAAGGGCCTGGAGAATCACCTCGGGTTGTGCGTCATGTAAGTGAAGCACTGATAAGGTAAAACTGCTGCCTTTTAACTCGATCGGCGTGTTTGACATCCTGCCCTTACTCAATTCAGTTTTAATCCCCACCGGTGTGGGACGATATTCCGAAGTACATCTGGCATGTTATAGTCACAGGTATATTCAGGCAAGCCACCATCTGGCGAAAATAGAGTAAAAAAAATGTTTTGTGTGATCTACAGAAGTAGTAAACGTGACCAGACATATCTTTATGTCGAAAAAAAAGACGATTTCTCTCGCGTGCCGGAAGAATTGATGAAAGGTTTTGGTGTACCTCAATTGGCGATGATATTACCGCTTGATGGGAGTAAAAAACTGGCCAATGCTGATTTTGAAAAAGTGAAACAAGCACTCAAAGATGATGGCTATTATTTACAATTACCGCCGCCGCCAGAAAGTTTGTTAAAAATTCACCTGGAAAATAGTCCTAAAAAATAACTTTAGGACTAGCGCCAAATCTTCTCTATACATAAAGGTAGATGATATTTACAACAAATAACCCGGGGAAAATGATGAAGACTCCAGCAATTTGTTTAACAGTCATCACCTTTATGCTCACCTCTTTCTGCGCGACTTCTGTCAGTGCGCAGACGCAATCACCTGTAAACGCACCGGTTGTGGGGCAATCTGAGGCAAAGCCTGCGGCCCCAACGCTTGCACAAGAAGGGCGTAACCCCGACGAGTTTCCCGCCTATCTCGAAACACTCAAATCCCAGGCGAGAGTTCAGGGTATCAGCGAAAACACCATCAACAGCGCGTTCGCGAATGCACATTTTGTTGATCGGGTCATAAAATCAGACCAGAACCAACTCGAAAAGAAAATCATGCTTGATGAATACCTGGCGCGAGTGATCACGCCGGAAAAAATTCAACAGGCGCGCGAGCAATTCAAGCAACATCAAAATGAATTAAGCGCGATAAGCAGCCGTACCGGCGTACAAAGCCAGTACATCGTTGCTCTGTGGGCAATGGAAAGTCATTTCGGTGAAATCCAGGGCAAGGAGGACATCGTTTCTGCGCTGGCCACACTGGCATTTGAGGGGCGGCGTGAGGCGTTCTTCACCAAAGAATTAATGTCATCATTAAAGATCCTCGACCAGAGGCATATTACGGTTGATGAACTAAAAGGTTCCTGGGCGGGCGCGATGGGGCAGAACCAGTTTATGCCGAGTTCGTATCTGCGTTATGGCGCAGACGGAGACGGCGACGGAAAAATAGATATCTGGACAAACACCAGCGACGTTTTCGCCTCAACCGCGAATTACCTGAAAACCGAAGGCTGGAGAGCCGGAGGGGATTGGGGAACGGCAGTCATTTTGCCTGTGGATTTTGATAGCACATTAGCAGGCACAAAAACGGGGCAGAGCAAAACGGTTGGCCAGTGGGAAAAACTAGGCGTCAAATTTGAAGAAGGTGTCAAACAACCAGCATCTTCGCAAAAAGCCTGGATAATCACACCTGATGATAATCTGGGGCGCTCATTCCTTGTCTACAACAACTTCCGCACGATTATGCACTGGAACCGCTCTTACTACTTTGCGATAAGCATCGCGACTATGGCCGATGCAATCGCACAATAACTGATACTCATCAGTATTCAGTCGGGATTTTTTTCTCTAGTATCAAATGTAATTAACACAACGACGCAGAGGAAAGGCATGTATCAGCATCATAACTGGCAGGGCGCGCTGCTGGATTTTCCGGTCAGCAAAGTAGTGTGCGTAGGCAGTAACTACGCAAAACATATCAAAGAGATGGGCAGTGCAACGCCCGATGAACCCGTATTGTTTATTAAACCTGAAAGTGCGCTGTGTGATATTCGCCAGCCGCTGGTACTGCCGCAAGATTTTGGTTCAGTGCATCACGAAGTTGAACTGGCGATTCTGATTGGTTCTACTCTGCGACAGGCCACTGAAGATCACGTTACTAAGGCCATTGCAGGATATGGAGTGGCGCTGGACCTGACGTTGCGTGACTTGCAAGGCAAACTGAAAAAAGCAGGGCAGCCTTGGGAAAAGGCAAAAGGCTTCGATAACTCTTGCCCCATTTCAGGTTTTATTCCTGCCAGTGAATTTAAAGGTGACCCGCAAAACTCTCCGATAGCCTTAAAGATCAATGGCGAAGTGCGCCAACAAGGCTCTACTTCTGACATGATCCACAAGATCGTGCCGCTCATTGCCTACATGAGCCGGTTCTTCACTTTGCGAGCGGGCGATGTGATCCTTACCGGCACCCCGGAAGGGGTTGGGCCACTTAATAGCGGCGATGAACTGGAAGTCAGTTTTGCCGATCGTAGTTTGACTACCCGCGTTCTATAATGAATTTGCCGCCTGTGGGCGGCAAAACTTGCATCTGTAGCCCAGACTGTTTATAAGGTGCGCTTGTTTTTTTATTACCGGATAAACATTATGACTACAGTACCGTTCTGGCAGTGCAAAACTCTGGACGAAATGAGTGACTCAGAATGGGAGTCTCTCTGTGACGGCTGTGGTCAATGCTGTCTCAATAAATTGATGGATGAAGACACAGACGAAATCTATTTCACCAACGTCGCCTGCAAGCAACTCAACATCAAAACCTGCCAGTGCAAGAACTACGAGCGTCGTTTTGAGTTCGAACCCGATTGCATCAAACTCACCCGTGAAAATTTGCCGACTTTCGAATGGCTTCCGCATACTTGCGCTTATCGCTTGTTAGCTGAAGGCAAAGACTTGCCTGCATGGCACCCGTTGTTGACTGGTTCAAAAGCGGCCATGCACGGGGAACGTATTTCTGTGCGGCATATCGCTGTGAAAGAGTCGGAAGTGCGCGACTGGCAAGACCATATTTTAAACAAACCTGAGTGGGCTGATTGACCCTACGGGGGAATAGCGCTATAGCATTTGGGTATAGCGCTAAAATGTATTGTAGACCGCATATTTCACAATATTTAATTCTTTAAAATCCCTTCAGGTTTCCTTTTATTAATATTATAAATATTAACGACACGCATTATTTTTGTATTTGACTTGATAAATTTTTGTAAAACAAAATGTATTCTAATAAATAATGTATCTTTCTCAAATTTGTATATAATTAGCGCCCGTTTAAACAGTGTAGAACTATTTCTCAATTGAGAATGTGATTTTATTAGTGTTCATGGCGATTTTAGAAATGAAGAAACTATCGACAAACAAAGCCATAATAATCAACATGTCTGTCATGTTGATTCCTTTTATCTTTCTTTGCACTTGTGCATTTTTCTACATTAAATACGAAAAAGAAAGCGATTTTAGAGACACAATGAGAAGGTTTACCGATAACTCTGCAAAATCCTGCGTGGAGCGCCCGGTTGACGAGATGAAGTTATTATTGCTTTCACTGTCAGATAATATGAAAGGGGATGCAATTGAAAAGTATTTGTCTTCAGAATACATCGATCTCAATATGGTTATCCCTTCAATTGTTGACTCGACAATGTTTTTTAGTTCTGCGTTGGTTTCTGATGTGTTTGAAAATTACAAAATTTACCCAGAAATTAAAATAAGTCCATTTGCTCCAAGTGCGAGGCCATGGTACCCACACGCAGGAATAAAAGATGAAATAATATTTTCTGACCCCTATGAAACATTGAAGCTGGATAGGTCTAAAGAACAGTCCAAACTTTCTGTCACTGTCAGTATGAATATATTCGACGCGCATTCGCAACAAGTAGGGAACGTTGCGTTCGATCTCGATATGAAGAACATGAGCAGAATGCTTCAGGAGGTCTCGATACCTTATGATGGCAGGTTTGAAATCGCCTCGCGAAGCGGTGTTGTTGTCATGTACTCAAATACCGATGATGTGTTTAAGCGGACAATACCGAAGTCATGGCTAGTTAAAACCACCGAACGCTATGGCTCTTTTGTTGATGAGGAAACTGGGAAGATCGTTTATTACCGTGCATATAACAATCCTGGTTGGATAGCCTATACATCTGTAAATATAGCAACCTATACCAATACTTTTGAATCTGAATACAAACTACTGGCTTTGGTTATTCTTATATCATCTGTTTTTTATTTTGTTGTGATTGCACTGTTTAGAATCTATTTCAAGCGTTTGATTAGCCTGTTATACATGAGTAGTAATGGTCTTGAGGTTAATAGCCAGGTTGAAAACTTTGAAAGTCTGTATGAAGGGATGGTGCAAAAACATAAGCATCTTAAAGAAGTTGAAACTCTGTCTGTAACCGATACCTTAACTCAGGCAGGAACGCGTCGTAAATTTGAGCAAGATGCTTCCGATTTACACAACAAGAATATCAGATTCCACCTCGCCATCATCGACCTGGATAACTTCAAGCAAATTAATGACACGTTTGGGCATCCTGTCGGTGACGCAGTGCTGAAAAATGTCTGTCGCATTGGGACAAGAATAATGGGGGACGATTATTCGATTTACCGTTTTGGCGGCGAAGAACTGGTGGTGATTTTCCCTGGTATCACGTTTAAACAATCTTACGAATTGATGGACGAATGGCGAAATGAAGTTGCAGAACGAATCTGGCGTGAAGAATCGCTCAAAGTGACGTTTAGCTGTGGAATGGTAGAAGCTGATTCTGAGCACGGTCTGGATAAAATGTTAGAGCAGGCGGATAAACTTCTATATCAGGCTAAAAAGAACGGCAAGAATTGCATTGTAGCAGCCCTATAAACTCTAAATTTATTCGCTAGCCCCAGTGAAATGGGGCGATGCAGACTAAACTGCTAAGGTTTGTCCGACTTGTGAAAATAAATCGTACAAACCTGTTTTTCCCTGATACAGTATCCTTTCAATAACAAATAAAAGTAGGTTTTTATCCAATATCTATCATTTAAGTGTCCGTCATGTGGCGGTTCACAGTATCGCACTTCCCCCTACGATGTCCGAGAAACAAATCCCTTTGGCGCTGTTTGTATCTTCTGTAAATCAGGGATGCACCTCCTTCATCGTCCGATGAGTGCGATTCATCAACATAATGCAGTGGCTCGCTAAGAGCTGATTCCGCTGGTTTTGCTTTTCCCACTCCTGCACTGTTACCATTTGGCCTCCATAACGGAGGAATAATGAAAAAAATAACAATACTGCTTGGGGCGATCATTCTCAGCGGTTGTTCATCACCTGAACCCACAGCGCCCAAACCACCACAGGTTATCGGCATGCCGAACCCAGCGTCTGTTTACTGCCAGGCTAAAGGCGGGGAATTACGGACGGTGAAAACCGATTTGGGTGAGCGCGGCGATTGCTTGCTGCCGAGTGGAGAACGGATGGACCAGTGGGAGTTATATCGACGCGACCACTAATAATAAAAAACCCGCCAAGGCGGGTTTTTGTATTTCTGGATAATGATATTAGCGCCCGAACAGATCACGACGCTTTGGCTTGAAAGGCTGAGCAATCAACACCAGTACCGCAATCAGCAGGAAGATAGCAAAAATACCCACTAACCACTGCACCATATCCAGCGTCAGGAACTCCCACTGGCGCACGGAACAATCACCTGTTGCCACAAACACGGACGGCAGCCACTTATCGAGTGGGAGCCAGCTTGGGAAACGTGCGGCAAAATCGCAAGTCACAAACGGGGAAGGGTGAAGCTGAAGCATGGTGTGTTCCCATGCTAATTGCAGACCTTTCCCGGCGCTGTAAATCCACAGTGCAATCCCGACATAGCGCAACGGTGTTTTTGGCGCAATCGCGCCGACAATCCCTGCCCCCATAATGCCAAAAAGCGCACAACGCTCGTAAATACACATCACACAAGGTTTCAGCATCATCACGTGCTGGAACCACAATGCCACCATTTCCAGAGCGAATGCTGTGAAGGCCAGAAGAAGCCATGCACCGCGCCCGCGGGAGCATTGGTTTAAATATCGCAACATAATCAGTATCCCTGCAACATGCGTTGAGTCGGCAGTGTAAACGAATTCGATTTCTGTGCCAGTAGGCACATCAAAATAACACGCTAATTGAATGTTTATCAGACAAAAAACTAAACGGGCGGTGGACAACCCGTTAGTTTTGTTTAGTGCGTTACAGCATCCATTACTGGCGATGAAATCCAACCGGCATGTGCCATCCACTCGGTTGCCGGGACCAAAGTAAATTCAACGCACAACAGACCGACCAGCGTCAGTACCAGCGTATACGGCAATGCCATCAACACCATGCGCCCATACGAAAGACGAATGAGCGGAGCCAGCGCTGAAGTCAGCAGGAACAAGAATGCGGCCTGGCCGTTTGGCGTGGCGACTGAAGGTAAATTCGTGCCGGTGTTAATCGCTACCGCCAATAACTCAAACTGTTTGAGATCGATAATACCGTGGGTAAGAGCGGCTTTCGCTTCGTTGATGTAAACGGTGCCGACGAACACATTATCGGAAATCGACGACAAAATGCCGTTGAACAGATAGAACAACGCCAGCTGAGAATGCGGTTCAGCCTGCAATACAAAATGGATAACGGGTGTAAACAAATGCTGGTCGATTATCACGGCCACAACAGCGAAAAACACCGTAAGCAGGGCGGTGAAGGGTAAAGCTTCGGTAAATGCTTTTCCTATCTGATGTTCATCAGTCACGCCGCACAGCGCGGTAGCAAAGATAATCACCGACAACCCGATTAACCCAACCTCGGCTAGATGCAGTGCCAGAGCAATCACCAGCCAGACGCCAATTAACGCCTGAACCACCAGTTTCACTTTGTCCTGACGGGTACGTTTTTGCGCACTTTGGGTATCATAATCCTGCAAAATACCGCGAACTTTTTCCGGCAGTTTTTCGCCATAACCGAGGATCTTGGTTATCTCCAGTAGTACGCAGGTCGCTAAACCACAGATCAGAACAGGAATTGTCACTGGTGCCATACGCAGAAGGAAATCGCCAAAATGCCAACCCGCACTTTTCGCAATAATCAGGTTCTGCGGCTCGCCGACCATCGTCATCACGCCACCTAGCGCAGTGCCGACACCGGCATGCATCATCAGGCTGCGTAAAAATGCGCGGAATTGTTCGAGAGTGGAGCGGTTATCGGAATCAAGGAGAGTGTCATCCTGGATATCATCATCGAGACACCCGGTAGAGGCGACACGGTGGTAGATATCATAAAAACCAACCGCGACGCTGATGACGACCGCGACCACGGTGAGGGCATCCAGGAATGCGGATAAAAATGCCGCAGCGATACAAAAAGAGAGTGAAAGCAGAATTTTTGAACGGATACCCAGCAGCAACTTGGTAAAGACCAGAAGTAAAAGCTGCTTCATAAAGTAGATGCCCGCCACCATAAATATCAGCAGCAGCAACACTTCAAGATTTGAGGCAATTTCTTCCCGCACATGATCGGCGCTGGTCATCCCAACAAACACCGCTTCAATGGCCAGCAGGCCTCCAGGCAGAAGGGGATAGCATTTCAATGCCATTGCGAGGGTGAAAATAAACTCTGCAACCAACAGCCAGCCTGCAATAAATGGGCTGACAAACCAAAAGACCAACGGGTTAATGACTAAAAAAGTCAGTAAAGTCAGTTTGTACCAGTTCGGTGATTGACCTAAGAAGTTGCGGAATAGCGCGCGCCCGGTAGACATTTCCATCGTAGAATTTTCATGCTCCATTTATCAGTATTACCTCGAAGCCGGGTGAGGTGAAGCCATCTCCCCGATCTTAAAAGCGAAATAGTGCGGATAAATATAAAGTTGCGTTCAGTTGTGTCGTTTCAGGGTACTCGCGCACAAGTTATCAATCAAGGCATAGGAATATTCTTTAGTTGTGTGATTGACCCACAAAATTAAACCATGATTCCAGAATTGGCGCTTGTCACCGCTACCTGCGCCGCAAGGCATCTGGTATGATGAGTCTCTTTAGCAAAACCTGTGTAATGGAAAGCATACTATGGTCATTAAGGCGCAGAGCCCAGCGGGTTTCGCGGAAGAATACATCATCGAAAGTATCTGGAATAACCGCTTCGCGCCGGGAACTATTCTTCCGGCAGAACGCGAATTATCCGAACTGATTGGTGTGACCCGTACCACATTGCGCGAGGTGCTTCAGCGTCTGGCGCGTGATGGCTGGTTAACGATTCAGCATGGTAAGCCGACCAAAGTGAACAACTTCTGGGAAACCTCCGGTTTAAACATTCTGGAAACTCTGGCGCGTCTCGATCACGACAGCGTGCCGCAGTTGATCGATAACCTGTTGTCAGTGCGAACGAACATCGCGACTATTTTTATTCGTACCGCTGTTCGTCAGCATCCGGATAAAGCGCAAGAAGTTCTGGCGACCGCGAACAGTGTTGAAGACCATGCTGATGCGTTTGCAAAGCTTGATTACAACATTTTCCGTGGCCTGGCATTTGCTTCAGGAAACCCGATCTACGGTCTAATCCTCAATGGAATGAAAGGGTTATATACCCGTATCGGGCGTCATTATTTCTCAAGTCCGGAAGCACGCAGCCTGGCGTTAGGTTTCTACCATCGTCTGGCTGAAATTTGCCAACAAGGTTTGCACGATCAAGTGTTTGATACCGTGCGTACCTATGGGCGTGAAAGTGGTGATATCTGGCATCGAATGCAGAAAAATTTACCGGGCGATTTGGCGATGCACAGCCGATAGGCGAACATTACCCGTGCCGACAGCAAAACGAAAAACGCTTCCCGAAGGAAGCGTTTTTTTATGCTTACAGACTATTGAGCCTTGGAGGGCAGCGTTCAAGTAGCTCAACACTGCCATCTTCATTTTGCTGCTCAAGAGTGACATCAAAGCCCCAAAGGCGATGAACATGCTTCAGCACTTCACGACGGCCTTTATCCAGCGGGGCGCGGTTATGCGGGATGTATCGCAAAGTCAGCGAACGGTCGCCACGTAAATCAACGTTCCAGACCTGAATGTTAGGCTCAAGGTTACTCAGATTGTACTGAGCAGAAAGCTCGGAACGAATCTTGCGATAACCCTCTTCGTTATGAATGGCGGCAATTTCAAGATAGTTATTGCGGTCATCGTCCAGCACAGTAAACAGGCGGAAATCACGCATCAGTTTTGGCGACAAAAACTGGCTGATAAAACTTTCATCTTTGAAATCGCGCATCGCGAAATGCAGCGTTTCCAGCCAATCTTTACCCGCAATATCCGGGAACCAATAACGGTCTTCTTCAGTAGGTGACTGACAAATCCGCTTGATGTCCTGGAACATCGCGAAGCCGAGTGCATACGGGTTAATTCCGTTGTACCACGGGCTGTTATACGGCGGCTGAAACACCACATTGGTGTGGCTATGCAAGAACTCCAGCATAAACCTGTCGGTCACTTTTCCTTCATCATACAGATGGTTGAGAATGGTGTAGTGCCAGAACGTTGCCCAGCCTTCGTTCATCACCTGAGTCTGTTTCTGCGGGTAAAAATACTGGCTGACTTTACGCACGATACGTAAAATCTCACGCTGCCAGGACTCCAGCAACGGCGCATTTTTCTCCATAAAATAGAGTAAGTTTTCCTGTGGCTCAGAAGGATAACGGCGCGCTTCGGCCACCGTCTTTTCTTCTTCACGACGTGGTAGCGTGCGCCACAATGTGTTCACCTGGCTTTGCAGATACTCCTCGCGGCTTTTTTGTCGGGCGGTCTCTTCTTGCAGGGATATTTTTTGCGGACGTTTGTAACGGTCAACGCCGTAGTTCATCAACGCATGGCAAGAGTCGAGCAGACGTTCAACTTCGTCCACGCCGTAGCGTTCTTCACACTCGGTAATATATTTACGCGCGAAAATCAGGTAATCGATAATCGAGCTGGCATCCGTCCAGCTACGGAATAAGTAGTTGTTTTTGAAGAACGAATTATGCCCGTAGCACGCATGAGCAATCACCAGCGCCTGCATCGTGATGGTGTTTTCTTCCATCAGATAGGCGATACACGGATTGGAGTTGATGACAATTTCGTAGGCCAGACCCTGTTGCCCGTGCTTATACAGCCGTTCCGTTTCAATGAACTTTTTACCAAACGACCAATGAGGATAGTTAATCGGCATCCCGACACTCGAATACGCATCCATCATTTGTTCGGAGGTAATCACTTCAATTTGATGAGGATAAGTCTCCAGGCGATAGAGTTTGGCAACACGGTCTATCTCAGCGAGATAGACATCAAGAAGCTCGAACGTCCAGTCAGGTCCATCACTTAGACGTTTAGAATCCTTTGTGGCGGAATCAGTAACAATAGCCATCAGCGCGCCCTCATTGTTGGCGGCTCTCTCTGAATGGAAAGCCTCACTTTCAAGAATAGACAACTCCTGAAACTTAGCTGCTGCAAGCAAAATTTTTTTCACGCGATTTACGTATTCCAATACCCCGCTACCAATCAAATAAGCAGCATAATATTTTGTTGAAAATATTGTACCAAGCAGGAGATTCCAATAATCACGAAGCGGCTATATCAGGCCAGGATGTGAGGACAGTCACTATAACAAAGCCATATGTTGAATAACATTTTCATCTGAGTTATCAATTTGTAATCAGAAGATTATTCTTTTAGCTAAATGGTGGAATGGTTATGCGTGTTGTGGTGCTGGGAAGTGGCGTAGTCGGTGTCAGCAGTGCCTGGTATTTGCGCCAGGCTGGGCATGATGTCACGGTTATCGACAGGGAAGCGGGGCCGGCAATGGAAACCAGCGCGGCGAATGCCGGGCAAATTTCGCCGGGTTATGCCGCGCCATGGGCTGCACCTGGCGTTCCGCTCAAAGCCATTAAATGGATGTTCCAGCGCCATGCGCCGCTGGCAATCAGCCTCGATGGTACTCAGTTCCAGCTCAAATGGATGCTGCAAATGCTGCGTAACTGCGACATGCGCCATTACATGGAAAACAAAGGTCGCATGGTACGTCTTGCGGAATACAGCCGTGACTGCCTGAAAGAATTGCGCCATGCCACCAATATTCAATACGAAGGACGGCAGGGCGGCACGCTCCAGTTGTTCCGCACCGCGCAGCAGTACGAAAATGCTGCCAAAGATATCGCTGTTCTCAAAGATGCAGGCGTGCCTTACCAGTTGCTTGAGGCCAGCCGCTTAGCTGAAGTCGAACCCGCTCTGGCGGATGTCGCCCATAAACTGACCGGTGGATTGCGGTTACCCAATGATGAAACGGGTGATTGCCAACTGTTTACCCAAAATCTGGCGCGTATGGCGGCAGAGGCGGGCGTTGAGTTTCGTTTCAACACGCCAGTCGATCGTTTGCTATATGAAGGGCAAAGTATTTATGGCGTGCAGTGTGGTAAAGAGGTCGTCAAAGCGGATGCTTATGTCGTCGCTTTCGGCTCCTATTCGACTGGTTTACTGAAAAATATCGTTGATATTCCTGTCTATCCACTCAAAGGCTATTCGCTGACCATCCCGATTGCCGACGAGCAAGGCGCGCCGGTTTCGACTATTCTCGATGAAACATACAAAATTGCTATCACGCGTTTTGACCAGCGCATCCGCGTGGGCGGGATGGCAGAAATTGTTGGCTTTAACACTGAGTTGCTGCAACCGCGTCGTGAAACTCTGGAAATGGTCGTGCGTGATCTTTATCCGCGTGGTGGGCATGTGGAGCAGGCAACATTCTGGACCGGTCTACGTCCGATGACGCCAGATGGCACACCGATTGTTGGGCGCACTCCGTTCAAGAATCTGTGGCTCAATACCGGCCATGGCACGCTGGGTTGGACGATGGCCTGTGGCTCAGGCCAGATGCTCAGTGACTTAATTTCTGGAAGAACGCCCGCCATTCCCTTTGATGATCTTGCGGTGGCGCGTTACTCACCGGGTTTCAGGCCGACAGGCTCGCAGCGTCTGCACAACGCTCATAACTAAATTAAAACAAGGAGAGGACACATGTCCCGTCCGGTTGTTGCGACGCTGAACCTCAGCGCGCTGCGTAACAATTTAAACATTGTCCGCCAGGCTGCTCCCCATTCGCGTGTCTGGTCCGTCGTTAAAGCGAATGCTTATGGTCATGGAATTGAGCGCGTCTGGTCTGCATTAAGTGATACCGACGGCTTCGCATTGTTAAATATTGAAGAGGCGATTTTACTGCGTGAGCGCGGATGGAAAGGGCCGATTCTCATGCTCGAAGGTTTCTTTCACGCCGATGAATTGCCGTTGTTTGATGAGTATCGGTTAACCACCAGTTTGCACAGCAACTGGCAGGTCAAAGCCTTAGCCAAGGCCAAACTGAATGCGCCATTAGATGTGTACCTGAAGATAAACAGTGGGATGAACCGCCTGGGGTTCAGCCCTGACCGTGTTCATTCCATCTGGCAACAGTTACGCGTTATTGCTAACGTTGGGCAACTCACGCTGATGGCGCATTTTGCCGATGCAGAGCAACCCGACGGCATAGTCGAGCCGATGAAACGCATTGAGCAAGCAGCAGAAGGGCTGGATTGCCCGCGTTCTGTTTCTAACTCGGCGGCCACGTTGTGGCATCCGGAAGCGCATTTTGACTGGGTTCGTCCGGGGATCATCCTGTATGGTGCATCGCCAAGCGGCCAGTGGTGTGATGTTGCCACCAGCGGTCTGCAACCGGTCATGAGTTTGCAAAGTGAAATTATCGGTGTCCAGAATCTGAAAGCGGGCGATACGGTAGGTTATGGCAGTCGTTATCGGGCGGACACCGAACAGCGGATTGGTATCGTCGCCTGCGGTTATGCTGACGGCTATCCGCGCATTGCGCCGACAGGCACGCCAGTGCGTGTTGACGGCGTACTCACTCATATCGTTGGCGCCATTTCCATGGATATGTTGACCGTTGACCTGACCCCTTGCCCGAATGCGGGAATTGGCAGTCCGGTTGAATTGTGGGGGAATGCGGTGAAAATTGATGATGTGGCGCAGGCGGCGGGTACGGTAGGGTATGAATTAATGTGCGCTTTGGCCCCGCGCGTGCCCGTAGTTACAACATCCTAATCTTTTAACCTGGTCCAGCATTTGTAGGCCGGATAAGCGCAAGCGTCATCCGGCACAAACCTAATTTACTCCGTTTCTTCGCTTTCTACGCGCACACCGATTTTACGCACCTGGTTATCTTCTTTCTCGGCGACCGTCCAAATCATCCCGGCAAACTCCACCTGGTCACCGACAACCGGCGCGCCACCTAACATGCCGACCACAAATTCGCCCAGCGTTTGCTGGGTATCGACGTTATCATCCAGTTCCAGCCCGTAAATCGTTGCCACATCGGCAAACTGCGCACTGGCTTCGAGAATAAAGTCACCAAAGAAGCGCTGATCGAGCGCCACTGGCGGCGACTGGCTAAACATTTTACCCAGGGCGGGTAAATCACGCTCGCGGCCAATCACACACAGCACATCGCCGACTTGCAAACGGGTGCGGTCATTCGGGTGCAGCAGCGTATTGTCCCGGAACAGCGCGGCAATTCGCGTGTCTTTCGGCATTTTCAGGTCACGAAGCGACGCGCCAATACACCACTTGTCTTCACTTAACTGGTAAACAAACTGCTCCCACGGGTTTTCCGGGTGGATATCCAGGCCGACGCGCGAAACCGGCCAGCCGACGGGTGGCACCACAACTTTGGCTTTTTTAGCCGCCCACCCGAGCGATGTGCCTTGCAGCAACAGCGACACCAGCACCACGAAAAACGCCACATTAAAGAACAGCCGCGCGTTCTCAAGCCCTGCCATCATCGGGAATACCGCGAGGATAATCGGCACCGCGCCGCGTAACCCAACCCAACTGATAAACACCCGCTCGCGCAGATTAAAGCCACGGAACGGAAGCAGGCCGAGGAACACAGAAAGAGGGCGCGCAAAGAAAATCATCCAGATGGACAATAACAGCGCCGGAATGGCAATCGGCAACAGATCGGTGGGATTAACCAGCAGCCCCAACACCAGGAACATGCCGATTTGTGCAAACCACGCCAGGCCGTCAAAATTTTGCAGAATGCCAAAGCGGCTGCGAATAGGGCGGTTGCCGAGCAAGAATCCGCACAGATAAACCGCCAGAATCCCGCTACCGTCTAAAGCGGTGGTGATGCCAAACACCATAATCCCGCCGCTTAATGCGAGCAGGGGATACAAGCCCTGAGGCAGCGTAATACGGTTGATCATTTGCAACAGCAAATAACCGCCGCCAAGGCCAAGCACAATCCCCAGACCAAACTGTTGAATGATATCCATGAGGAACATCCAGCTCAGGCCAGTTTGCCCATGCTGAATCATCTCGATGAGCGTGATGGTTAAAAACACCGCCATCGGATCGTTACTACCGGACTCAATTTCGAGCGTTGCGCCAACACGTTCGTTCAGCCCTTTACCGCCCAGCAAGGAGAACACCGCTGCCGCATCGGTCGAGCCAACTATGGCACCAATCAGCAGGCCTTCAATCAGGTTGAGGTTAAACAGCCAGGCCGCTGCCATGCCGGTTAAACCCGACGTGATCAGCACGCCTACGGTGGCAAGCGAAAGTGCGGGGCCGAGGGCGACGCGAAAGGAACTGGCCTGGGTGCGCATTCCGCCATCAAGCAGAATTACCGCCAGCGCCAGGTTACTGATTAAATACGCGAAAGGATAATTATCAAACGGGATGCCGCCGATTCCGTCAATCCCTGCCAACATGCCGATGGCGAGGAAGATAACCAGAATGGGGATACCAAGACGCGAGGAAAAAGAACTCAATAAGATGCTACAAGTTACCAGAACGGAACCTAAAATAAACAGACTGACTATCGCCCCTGCGTCCAAAATTATCTTTCTCCTTTGCGTGTGACTCTATTCGTGAAGCAAATTTTAACACGGAAAGCATTGATTCATTGTGCTTTCTGAGGGGCATATTCTACTTATTTTATCTCATTACTGGATGACCGCTGATGGTGAGACTCGCAGTCTGCCCGTCGTGTTGCAGTTCTCCATAAGCGCCTAATGGCAGGGTAACGGTTTCTGGTTCGTGTCCAAACGGTAAACCACGCAGCACAGGAATAGACAACCGCTGCTGCAACATTCGACACATCTCATCGAAATTATAGTCGCCGTCATAATCGCTTAAGGTTGCGCCATTGAAGCTGCCCAAAATCAGCGCTTTCTGGCGCGCTAAAATCCCGGCGTGATGAAGTTGCAACAACAATCGTTCCACACGGAAAGGATGTTCGTTGATATCTTCGACCACCAAAATACCGCCATCAATCACGCTCAGCCACGGCGAGCCAATCAGCGAAACCAGCATCGCCAGGTTACCGCCCCAAAGGGTGCCGCTCGCGGAACACGCAGGCGTCGGGCTTTGCCAGTTCAGCGTAAATTTCGGCTCAGTAATCGCCTGCCAAAAATGCTGCCAGGTAAAACTATTGAGCTCATCTGCACCAAAATTACCGGCCAGCATAGGGCCACTAAACGTGACGGTACCGGTCTGCGACAGCAGCGCGAGTTGAATAGCCGTGAAATCGCTGTGCCCGCAGATAATCGGCGTGCGTTGGCGGAAGGCAAGTCCGAGCCGGGAATAGTCGATACGTTCGAGCAGGCGTGTGGCACCGTAGCCTCCACGCACCGCCAGAACGATGTCGCATTCTTCAGGAAGTGCAGATAAATCCTGAATATCTGCCAGTCGTTGTTCGTCCGTTCCGGCAAAACGCTGAAAACGCCGTGGTACCACAGATTGGTTTTCTACCCGATGGCCCGAGGCTTTCAGGCGCTCGATACCGCGAGCCGCGGCGGCCTGATTAACACAGAAACCTGAAGGGGCAATTAAACGAATCGTCGACATGGCATTTCCTTGCTGAAAGTGAATTGGTTATCATGCCGCTTGAAACGGGTGTTGTCACCCGCCTGACGGCGATGAATATTAGTAAAGGATAATACGTGTGAATATAAGATGGCTGATTGTGTTGGTTCTGTTTATAGCTGGCTGTTCCAGCCACTCCACAAAACAACCCGAGTGGGATCCGACAAAACCGGTACAACGCGCACTAACATGGATGCCGATCACCGATCAGGCAGCAAAAGAGTGGGGCGTTAGCCCACGAGTCATTACTGCGATTATTGCGGTGGAGTCAGGTGGCAACCCTACGCTGGTCAGTAAGTCCAATGCGGTTGGCCTGATGCAGATTAAAGCCTCAACGGCAGGCAAAGACGTGTATCGTCATTTAGGGTGGGGCGGGCAGCCATCAACCAGCGAGCTAAAAGACCCGGCACGTAATATCTCGATTGGGACGGCCTACTTAAGCATTCTTGAGCACGGTATTCTGGCTGGCATTGAAGATCCGCAAACGATGCAATACGCATTACTGGCGTCTTATGCCAATGGTGCGGGCGCGTTGCTGAGAACGTTTTCCTCCGATCGCAAAGATGCCATTGACGAAATCAATGATCTCAGCCCGGACGAATTTTACGAATACATAGCGAAGAACCACCCGGCACCACAGGCGCCGCGTTATTTGTATAAAGTTTCCAAAGCATTGAACGCGATGTAACTACTTAACCCGGCCTGCTTTCTCACGAGCGGAACGCTCCAGTGCGAAGATAATGCGCTGTAATTCGCGTTCAACGGCCGGGTTAACATTTAGAAAGCGGAAACTCAGGCGTGGCGTGCTGACAGTTTCATTTTTACTGCCGATCACTTTTCGTTCCGAAAGCGTTATCAGTTGCATATCAAAGTGGAATTTCCCCCACTGCACTAAATCCATTTCCACCTGCGAAAAACGCATGCCCGCGCTTAATCCTTCCGGTAATGGCCCGTCAAGTAGCGCGCCCATCCCACCTAATGACAAATCACACAGCCTGAACTGGAAAGGCGAACCGTTCGGAAGCATCGCAGTGCAGTGGTAATACGGTTGCAGCGGGGCGGTGATACGGAAATATTCCCGGCGTTGCACAAACCATAACGCCTGCGGGAGTGGGGCGTGGAAAGCGGGTAAGTTCAGGTAATTCACCGCCTGCATTTTAGGCAAAATAAATTCCACCTTTGCACCTTCGGTTTCGGCGATGAACTGAATATTCGTTGCCTTTTGCGCCGCCTGGTTTTCCTGCGTCTGGCTACCAAAATCCACAATCAAACCTGAAGCTGTGACCTCAAGAATCTTGCTAATAAACTGCCCGGATGACCAACTCAACCGTATTGGTACCTGGTTTTTATGAAGATCACGTAACACGCCTAATACTGCCAGAGGACTTTGTTTCAGAAACTGCTCGTTATAGTTACTCAAGGCCAGGTCCATGTTGTGTTTTTGATAGTTGTGCAAGCAGTTATCGGCATAAAGCAAAAAAACTTAAGATAAATCTCAGAGAGTTAATAGGGTAAATTCAATAAGTTAGTGAGGTCAGTCACATTTTTCTAACACTTGATTATACTTAGCGTACCGACAGACAGAACCCATTGCCAAACCAATGTGGATTCTGGCTTGTTACCACACACAATAATGAAGAGGACGTTCAATATGGGTATTCTGGCCTGGATTATTTTCGGTTTGATTGCTGGTGTAATTGCAAAACTGATTATGCCTGGTAAAGATGGCGGCGGTTTCATTGTGACCTGTATTTTGGGGATCATCGGTGCGGTTGTTGGTGGATGGATTGCCACATTCCTGCATATCGGCGGCAGTGTGACGGGCTTTAATTTTCCAAGCTTCCTGGTCGCAGTGGCGGGGGCGATTATTGTGTTGATTATTTATCGCATGGTACGACGCTAACTATCCTCGTCATACTTGAAGCCGCCTCGGCGTTGGCTGCACTCACTCACCCCAGTCACTTACTCGAGTAAGCTCCTGGGGATTCCTGAGTTTGCCGCCTTGATGCAACTCCAATTATTTAGAGGATAGGTCTTAACCTATTGTGTAACGGCCCCTTTTGGGGCCGTTTTACGTTTACTGTTTTTGAGTAAAGAAATCGTTGTACAACATATAAAGGTGCGCAGCACTCCATGAGAAGTTCGGCGCGCCCTGTTGTTCGCCGTTAAGCGGGTTGTAGTTTTCGCGAATAGGGCCGTCACTCGTCAGGCCATTGGCATGAGCAAAGAATCGGTTTGCCATCTCCACCGCGTCCGCTCGATATCCGTAACGCTCCATCCCTTTCAGACCAAAGTAGAACTGATCCACCCACACGCGCCCTCGCCAGTAAATATCTGCTCCAAAGGCCGGGTTGGTGAGTGCAGCCGTCCCCAATGGCACGTAGGTATTAAACTCTTTCGGGTCTTTCATGACTTTTACCACGGCATCGGCATGGGCCTGAGTTGCCGCACCGTTAAACAGCGGCGACCAGCCCTCCGGCCCTTTGCCGCGTGCGACTAACGGTTTGCCTGCGCAACCATTTGCCAGCGGTTTATCTTCGATACGAATGTCGTAATAGAACCCGGTGATATTGTCAAACATGCAGGTGTTGATGTAATCAGCCAGTTTTTTGGCGTGCTGACTAAAGCGTTGTTCATCTTCAGACTTGCCGAGGATCTTCGCCATTTCTGCCAGATAGCTGCTGTCGCTATACATGTAGCTTGCCTGGTCCACTGACTCTTGCAGCAGTGAATAGCCGAGCAGAGTGCCATCGGGGGCGTGGTTTTCAGCAAACAGAACCTGCCAGTCTTCGCGTTTGCCGCCTTTATCCAGGTAACGTTGTAGCTGATCCGGGTCGATAAAACCGAACACGGCGGCGTCATCGCGCCCGGACTCCCACGATGCGGCAACCTGCGCAGGAATATCAATGCTGTCATATTTCCCGCTGCGCAAGACGCGGTTGTAATTATCCAGCCCCACCATTTTTTGTTCTTTATTGCCGCGTTTGACGGTAAAGATCATCTCGCCTTTGGCGGTGTTATGGGCTTTGTCGCGCGTTGCACCATATTCAGGAATCCCATTCCCGTTGTGGTCACGGTTGCGCAGCCACCAGTCGTGATAGGCCACCAAATGCGGATACATTTCTTCAAGCCAGCCTTTGTCGCCGGTGGTTTTGTACACCTCCATCACCGACCAGGCGGCAAGGCTTGGCTTGGTGTTGCGCTCGTTCCAGTTGCCACCGTCACCGCCGCGCTCCGGGCTGGTGTTATAGGCAATTAAATCCGGCACAAAACCTGCGTCCCACGGGCGAATCGGGTCATCCTTCGGGATTTGCCAGGCGAACACCGCGCGAATATTATCTTTGGCGACGTCCGGGTTAAAATGCGCCATTGCGTACGCCTGTTTCCAGGTATCCCACGGCCAGGTCTGGTTGCCTGAGAACCAGCGCCCGGTAACTGAAGGCGTCACCGAATCAAATTTCATCGCACCCGCCACGCCACGCCAGTTTCCATTGAGCGTTTCGATAGCCTTCACCGCCACGCGAGTTTGTGCCGTCGTGGCATCCGGGTTATTCAAACCCGTTTTCAAATAGCCTTCCCAGCGTTGTTCCGATGCGGTCAGATACGTTTGCGGATTATTGAGAATATCGTGAATTTTGCCCTGTTCTTTCTGCACTTCCGCCGCCGTTAACAGGTGAGAGTAGGTGGTGTAAACGGTGGTTGAGCCTTCAATATTGGCTTTGGCCACGAATCGATGTCCCTCGATCTGTGTGCGCATTGGCAAGGTTTTATGGATTTGATATTGCGACTCGCCGGAAGTCATCAGGTTGGATGGCGCTCGCACTTTGCCAAATGTCACATTCAGGCCATCCGGCGTGGCATGCAGCACACGGTTATAATCCGGGAAGGCCTGGGTAATGGTTTCAGTGGACTTTGGTTTTTGCTCCTGAAGATGATATTTCTCGAGCAATTCACCGTCCCAAACCAGCTCCAGCGGTGCGTCGGTGGTGATTTCTGTTGCCAGCAATGACGTGCGCGATGTGACAAACCGCAGCGTCATTTTTACCATGACGCCAGGGGCGGTCAGCGTCTGAATCAGAGCGCCTGGAATGCTGTACGCCTGCAGGGTAAACGCCACTTTTTGGCCGTTTTTATACACGCTCATACGGTCAAAATTATTCGCCATAAAATTGATGTATTCTTCGGTCAGCAGTGCCGGGCCGGGGAATCCCCCCATGCCTTCACTGTTGGCGGGCAGCAAATGCCCGTGCCAGGCACCGTCATCAAAGAGCGGATTAAAGCGCTGATGTTCATCAAAATCGTAATCGAGCATCGCCTGCGGTGCGCCGGTGCGGTCGATAACATTGCGGAACTGACTGGCTTGTAACGCCTGGGTATCGTGATGTGGAGCTTTGCACCCGGCAAGAACCAGCAGGGCGGCAATCGGAGCGAGACGGAAGAGGGGGTTCATGTCGTATCCTTACCAGTAAAAATATTGCATGACGAAGACCGAATTGCTGGCCTCGGTGGTGTCGTTATCAAGATAAAAACGGCTGTCCAGTGCGGTGGCGAGTTTCCCGCCAAAATACTCATACCAGATACCAAACTGTGCGTAGGATGTCGTTTGGTCATCGGCGTTATCCAGTTCGTGTTTGGCGTAACTGTATGCGGTAGAAAGGTATAAGCCTTTAGCGGGTTCAATCATGCCACTCATCATCATGCCGCTTTCGCTCCCCGGGTTATAACCATCACCTTTACCGGTGTGATGCCAGGCGCGTCCTGCAAGGTGTTTACCCTGCAAGCCAATCAGATAAAGTTGCCCGGTACCGTCTGTGACTTCCAGCCCGTTGAGCAGGGTTAAACCTTCCTGAATATCGTATTGAAGATAGCCGTTGATCATCGCCCGATAGGTGTATTTATCTGAATAGCGGTCATATTTTCCAAAATGCAGCCACGCCTTGCTTTCATCGACACGGCTTTCCGGTGCAGCAGTGACACTGTAACGTAATTTACCCGTCAGGTTTTGCAACTTGGCGGCGTAGGTTAAATCGCGGGTGTTTGGGATGACGTAGCCGTATTCCGGCGTGAAGTCGCCCCACCATTGCAGATCGTCCAGCGACGAATCGTTACGCCCACTTAAAATCAATTCGGTGCCTTTGTCGGTGCGGTAGCCGCCATAAAAACGGTTGATACCGCCTTCAAAACCGCCCCAGCTATGGTCGGGAACCCACGCGTTGCCTTGATGGTCAGCTTGCACCGTCCAGCCTTCGCCATACAACAACCCGAACCAGTTACCGTGTTTGACTTCAAGGCCGCCTTCGATGTAGGTGCCGTCACTGTATTTGTGCTTGTCGTCGCCATTGAGATAAACGCTGCCCCCTAAACCCATTTCACCATAAAAGCGAAATGTCGTTTTAGCGTTGTCTTCCGCAAGTGCAGGGGGGGGTGGAGTTTGCCGTTCAGCCGGAACAACGGCTTCGGCGGCGTGTAAACTCCCTAACGGGGCCAGCAGTAACACCAGCGGTATTGCGGATAAAATCCTTGCCATGAAAGCCATTCCTTGTCGTTTTTGCTGTTATCAGTCAGCGGAATGGTCGTTATGTTAGTTAATATTTTACTAAAAAATATACTTAGATTGATAAACCGATAACTGCGTCACAACTTCAAATTGCGACTACGCAGGTTAAACGCAGAGGTATACAGAGACTCGCGATGACATTAATCTATACCCGTCATACTTCAAGCTGCATCATTGTTGGCTACGCTCGCACACCCAGGTCACTTAGTTTACTAAGCTCCCAGGGACTCGCTCTCTTGCAGCCGCGATGCAACTCGAATTATTCTGGGTATATTGTTTTCATCGCATGATTATTAGGATGTTATGGCTACTTTGAAGGAAATCGCGCAAGCGGCTCAGGTGTCTGTCGCCACGGTTTCACGCGTGCTCAATGACGATCCCACGTTGAGCGTGAAAAGCCAGACTCGTCAGAAAATCCTCGAAGCCGCAGAACGGCTGGAATATAAAGTTCCGAGCGCAAAACGCCAGGCCAGTCAGCGCCTGACGTTCGCAGCCCTCTATACGCACGGGCAAGAGTTAGAAATTAACGATCCCTATTATCTGGCGATGCGCTATGGCATTGAAACTCAATGTGAAAAATTGGGTATCACCCTGGTATCTTGCTATGACTTTAAAGGCGACCGTGCGTTGGCGTCCGCGGATGGTTTACTGATAATTGGTAAACCTCAGCCAGCCGCTCAGGCGCTGCTCGAGCAGCAGGAACTGCCGCTGGTTTATCTTGATGGCATCACCAGCGACCCGCGCTTTGACTGCGTCAGTGTGGATTTAGCCAAAATCAGCCAGAAAGTCATCGACTACTTTATTTCCCGGGGCTATCAGCGTATCGGTTTTATTGGCGGGCGCGATGACCTTGACTATGCCGATCAACGTGAGCAGGCGTTTGTGGAATATGGTCGCCGTAAGAAAGTGGTAAAGGCAGAAGATGTCTATTTTGGCGATTTTAGTAGCCAGGCCGGCTATCAGTGTGCGCTTAAAATGCTTTCTACATCAGATGATTACCCACCGGCGCTGTTTGTAGCGACCGATTCCATCGCGATTGGCGTCTTACGTGCGCTACATGAGCACGGTGTGAAAGTACCCGAGCAAATGGCGCTGATTAGCGTCAACGATATTCCTACCGCGCGTTTTGTTTACCCGGCGCTTTCTACTGTGCGCATTCATTCTGAAACCATCGGCGCGCAGGCGGTTAACCTGCTGATGGAGCGCATTCGTGATGAACGAACCATTCCTCTTTCGGTCTTCGTTCCCAGTTCGTTACAGTTGCGCGACACCACCACTCCATCTGAATAAAATCAATAACTAACAGAAAATCGTCCTGATCCTGGTGAAAACGACCAGGGCGATTTATTGTGATCCCCTCGTCATTTAGTAAACTTTAATTTTTAGTTTTAGTAAATATTTACTATTGTTGGCCCAGACACACGTAAAGAGGATGTAAGCGTGAAGAACTGGGAAAACATAGATAAACAATCTGAGAACCGACTGCCAGCTCGCGCCTGGTTCCATAGCTACAAAAGCGTTGAACAGGCCAAAGAACTTAACCGCGCTTCAAGCCAGGGGTTTATGTTGCTCAGTGGCAAGTGGGCCTTTAACTACTTCGATCACCCTGAAAAAGTCCCCGCTGAATTTTACCGTGAGCCGATGAAAACCTGGGGCGAAATCACCGTTCCGGGGATGTGGCAAATGGAAGGCCACGGCAATCTGCAATATACCGACGAAGGATATCCCTTCCCGATTGATGTCCCGCACGTCCCGACCAACAACCCTACCGGGGCATATCAGCGCGAATTCACGCTGCCAGCCGACTGGCTGCAACGCCAAATCATCATCAAATTCGATGGTGTAGAAACCTATTTTGAAGTTTATCTGAATGGTCACTATGTCGGGTTCAGCAAAGGTAGCCGCCTGAGTGCCGAGTTTGACCTCAGCCCTTATGCCCACGCAGGCGCAAATTTACTGAGCGTGCGGGTGATGCAATGGGCCGATTCCACCTATATCGAAGATCAGGATATGTGGTGGATGGCGGGAATCTTCCGCGACGTTTATCTGATAGGTCAGCCACTCGTTCACTTGCAAGACTTCACCGTTGCCACTGAGTTTGATGAAAACTACTGTGATGCCGAACTTCAGATCTCTTGCGTGCTACACAACAATACCGCGACGGCGGCAGGCTATCAGCTTCACGCGCAACTTTTTGACGGCGAGAAATGCGTGGCGCAGCAAAACCACGCTGCGCTGACCGTGCAGCGTGAAGCGTCATGCCAGTTTGTCATGCCCGTCCAACAGCCAAAACAGTGGAACGCCGAACATCCCAATCTCTATTTGTTGCTGTTAACCCTGCGCGATCCCCAGGGCGACATTGTCGAAGTGGTGCCGCAGCAGGTTGGGTTCCGCGATATTAAAGTCCGCGATGGCCTGTTTTATGTAAACGGTCGCTACCTGAAATTACATGGCGTAAACCGCCACGATCACGACCACAAAAAAGGGCGCGCCGTGGATATGGCGCGTGTTGAGCGCGACATCATTCTGATGAAGCAGCACAACATTAACTCCGTTCGCACCGCCCATTATCCGAACGACCCGCGTTTTTACGCGCTATGCGACCAGTACGGTCTATTTGTGATGGCGGAAACTGACCTCGAAAGCCATGGTTTTGCCAACGTCGGCAACATCAGCCGGATTACCGACGACCCTGCGTGGGAGCACGCTTATGTCGAACGTATTGAACGCCACGTTCAGGCGCAGAAAAACCATCCGTCGATCATCATCTGGTCATTGGGTAACGAGTCGGGTTACGGCTGTAATATTCGTGCCATGGCGGCGCGCTGCAAGCAACTCGACCCCACGCGTCTGGTGCATTACGAAGAAGACCGCGATGCCGAAGTGGTGGACGTGATCAGCACCATGTATTCCCGTGTTTCTATGATGAATGCCTTCGGTGAATATCCGCATCCAAAACCGCGCATTATCTGCGAATACGCCCATGCGATGGGCAACGGGCCGGGCGGACTGGCGCAATATCAGGCGGTGTTTAACCAGCATAAATCTTTGCAAGGGCATTACATCTGGGAGTGGTGCGACCACGGTTTACTGGTGCATGACGAACAAGGTCGCGAGCGTTACCAGTACGGTGGCGATTATGGCGATTACCCGAACAACTATAACTTCTGCATGGATGGTCTGATTTACCCCGATCAGCGTCCTGGGCCGGGTTTGCGCGAATACAAACAAGTGCTTTGCCCGGTGAACATTCTTGAGACTGCGCAGGCCGACGTTTTGCAGGTGGAAAACCGCTACTGGTATAGCACGCTGGGTGATATTGAATTCCGTGTGGCTTATCAGGTTGACGGCAAAATCCTCGCGCAACAAACGCTGGCACTGCCGCATTTGCTGCCGGGCGAGTCCGAAGCGTTACCGCTCACGCCGCCAGAATTGCCGGCGGGTGAAGTGTTCATCAACGTTGAAATCGTGAAACGCAGCGCTACACCTTACAGCGAAGCGATGCATCCGCTCGGTCATTTCCAGGTTTTACGCCAGCCAGCGGCAGAACGTGAACCGCTGCCGGTGGAGAAATCCGACGCACTTCAAAGTGAAACCCTGCAACATCAACAGGTGATTCGCGGCCAGGGCTTTTCTCTGACTTTCTGCCGCCTGAGCGGCGAGCTGACATCATGGTTAGTCGACGGCGAAGAAATTGTTGGGCGTGCTCCGCATCTGACTTTCTTTAAGCCGACGATTGATAACCATAAGCAGGAATTTGAAGGGTTGTGGCAGCCGTATCACGTACATCTGATGCAGCATAACTTCCGCGAAATGCGCCACTTCTCTCAGGGTGATGATCAGGTGATTGAAATTGACAGCACCATTGCACCGCCGGTGTTTGATTTCGGTATGCGCTGCACTTATCAGTGGCGAATTACACCTTCAGGCCACGTCACGCTGAATTTATCCGGCCAGCCGTATGGCAACTATCAGGCCATTATTCCCAAAATAGGTCTCGATTTTGGCATCAGCAAACGCTTTAAGCAGGTGGAATATTACGGACGCGGGCCGGGTGAAAACTATGCCGATAGCTGCCAGAGCAACCTGATTGGTCGTTATCGCCAGCCCGTTGAAAGCCTGTTTGAAAACTACCCGTTCCCGCAAGACAACGGTAATCGACAAGACGTGCGCTGGCTGAGCGTGGAAGATGAAAAGGGCAACGGAATTTTCATTCAGCCGCGCAGGCCGATTAACTTCAGCCTCTGGCCGTATAGCGCAGAAATGCTGCAACAGGCGCAACACATCAACGAACTGGAAGCGAGTGATTACCTGACGCTCAACCTTGACGACCAAATCCTCGGCCTGGGTTCCAACTCCTGGGGTTCCGAAGTGCTGGACTCGTTCCGGGTGTATCTCAAAACATTCGAATACGGTTTCACTATGGTGCCATTCCGTAAATCACAAACCGATTGCGCACATTCCTGATGAGGCAAGCAACATGATTATTTTAAATACCTTAGATGAATTTAAGAGCGTTTATCGGGCGGGCAAAAAATGGCAACGCTGTATCGAGGCTATCAATAACCTTAATAACATTAAGCCAAATGTTTTTTATTCGATTGGTGACTCGCTGGTTTATCGCCTTGCCGAAGGTAATGCACACAACGGGGAATTATTTGAAGGCAACCGCCGCTATTTCGATGTGCATTATTACCTTAGCGGGCACGAGTCCATTGAGGTTGCGGATAAAAGCGCCTTGACGCCTGAGATGGCTTATCGCGATGAAAGTGACCGCGAGTTTTTCAGCGGGCAGGGCGTGCGGCATGAACTCAAGGCTGGCAACGTCATCATCTGTGAAAACCACCAGGCACACCGGTTCTCGCAGGGTAAAGACGTCAAGAAAGTGATCTTAAAAGTCACCGTTGAGGAAACGTATTTCTTAAACAAATAAGGTGCGGACGTAACACAAATGTCGGATGGCGCTTGCGCTAATCCGACCTACGAAAAGCACTAATTAAAGTATCCTACACAATGTGGAGTTCTCATGGCTTCAACAAACAGAAACACGATTGGCAAGTTCGGATTATTAGCCATGACGTTTGCGGCGGTATTTAGCTTCAACAACGTTATTAATAATAATATCCAACTCGGCATTGCCTCCGCGCCGGTTTTCCTGGTGGCAACGCTGATTTACTTTATTCCATTCTGTTTAATTATTGCGGAATTTGTCTCACTCAACCGTAATTCAGAAGCAGGCGTTTATGCATGGGTAAAAAGTGCACTCGGTGGACGCTGGGCGTTTATCACCGCTTACACTTACTGGTTTGTGAACCTGTTTTTCTTCACGGCATTATTGCCAAGGGTTATTGCTTACGCGTCCTATGCGTTCCTCGGTTATGACTATATTTTCACGCCATTAACCACGGCCATAATTTCTATCTGCCTGTTTGCTTTCTCGACCTGGATTTCTAACCATGGCGCGAAATTGCTTGGGCCGATGACATCAGTCACTTCCACATTGATGTTATTGCTAACTTTCTCTTACATCGTTCTGGCGGGTGCGGCAGTTATCGGCGGAGTGGAACCGGCAGACCCTATTAACGTTGAGGCGATTACGCCGCAGTTTAGCTGGGCATTCTTAGGGATTATCGCGTGGATATTCCAGGCTGCGGGTGGTGCTGAATCCGTGGCGGTTTACGTTAACGACGTCAAAGGTGGCAGCAAGGCATTTGTTAAAGTCATTATCCTGTCGGGCTTATTTATTGGCGGCCTGTATACCATTTCCTCCTTGCTGATTAACGTCTTTGTGCATAAAGCTGATCTGCACTACACCGGCGGTACGGTGCAGGTGTTTGAGGGGCTGGCGCGTCATTTCGGCTTGCCAACCACGGTGATGAATCGCTTCGTCGGGATTGTTTCCTTTACTGCGATGTTTGGCTCGTTGCTGATGTGGACGGCGGCGCCGGTGAAAATCTTCTTTACCGAAATCCCTAAAGGTATTTTTGGTGAGAAAACCGTGCGCCTGAACCAGCATGGCGTGCCAACGCGCGCGGCCTGGATTCAGTTCTTAATCGTGATTCCATTGATGCTTATCCCAACCGTAGGCTCCGGTAGCGTGCAGGAATTGATGAACACGTTGATTAACATGACCGCTGCGGCTTCCATGTTGCCACCGCTGTTTATCATGCTGGCGTACCTGAACTTGCGCCTGAAGTACGACGAAGTGAATCGTGACTTCCGCATGGGGTCGCGGATGCAAGGTATTGCCATTGTCAGCGTGCTGATTGTCATTTTCACCGTCGGGTTTATCGCTTCGACCTTCCCAACCGGGGCGAGCATCATGACTATCGTGTTTTATAACGTGGGCGGGCTGGTGATCTTCCTCGGCTACGCGTGGTGGAAATACAATAAATACGAGAAGACGCTGGATAAAGCCGGGCGTTATGAAGCGGATACACCGCTGGCGAAGATTGCGCTGGAGCAGCAGGGCGGCGCAAAGACGGAAGTGAATATTGCCAGAAGTGTGAATTTGTAGAAGGTCAAATAAATGGCGGATGACGCTGCGCTTATCCGCCCTACAACACCGTGCCGTAGGTCGGATAAGCGCAGCGTCATCCGACACCCGATTTACCGATTAAAAATCATATCCCACGGTCGCAATTACAGAGCGCTCGGCCCCCCAGTAGCAGTAACCCGTTCCATAACAGCCCGCAACGTAATCACGGCCCGTCAGGTTGGTGGCATTCACCTGCACGAACGCCCCTTTCAGCGAAGGAGTCCACGCGCCCATATCTGCACGAACCATCGCATCCATCAATGTGGCAGAAGGAACGCGCAGGGTGTTTTCGTTATCCGCCCATTGCTTGCCGATATAACGCACGCCCGCGCCGACACTAATACCAAAATCTGCCTTGAACATACCCCACAGGCTGGCCATCTGGTCAGGCGTCACATATGGCGTGTTGCCATCGTTACCGTCAATCGCATCTTTGAAGCGCACTTTATTGTAAGTGTACCCGGCGATGGTTGAGAAACGCTGCGTCCACTGGGAATGCGCTTCCAGTTCAACACCTTGCGAGTGAACTTTGCCCGCAGGTTCGTAGTAGCTGCCCTGCACGACACGGTTGCCGACATCTTTCTGCGTCAGATCATACAGCGCCACGGTATACATATCCGCGGTGCCCACTGGCTGATATTTCACCCCCGCTTCGTACTGCTCGGCAGTGGTAGGTTTCAGCAATTTGCCATCGGCGCCCGGCAGAACCTGCGGGGTAATCGCCTGGCTGTAACTGATATACGGCGAAACACCGTTGGTGAAGGCATAGAGTAATGATGCCCGGCCACTGAAATGGTCATCGGTACGGTTATCCGTTACGTCGCTATCAATAGCTTGCGCCACAATATGGCTCTTCGTCACGATATGGTCGTAACGACCAGACAGCGTCATATGCCACTGATTCCACTTCATATCATCCTGCAAATAAACGCCGGTCTGTTCGTACTGACGCTTGCCTGCTTTGGTCAGCAAACCCTGGTTGATGGTGGAATAAGTCGGGTCACGTGGGTCGTAATAGTAGAAACCGCCAGGGCCGCCGGACTCGCCGGTCCATGGGTTGATATTGGTGGTATAAGCGGAATCATCAGACAGGTTATTGGTGTATTTATGGAACTCACCGCCGAGCACCACTTTATGATCCAGCTCGCCAGTGGCGAAATCTGCTTCCAGCTGGTTATCAATGGCATAAGCATCAAGAGATGAGGTTTCGCCGCTGTAGTAACGCATCAGTTCGTTATGCTGCGCATCAGCCCAGCCAATTTGATAAGCCTGTTTCAGCCCAACGTTGGAATGGGTGTAACTGGCGTTTGAGCGGAATGCCCACACCTCATCGAATTTATGCGCAAACTCATAGCTGTAAATCTGCTGGTGACGTTTGAACTCGTCATTACCCGGCTCGACGTCAGAGAAGCCGGTGTTGATTTTGCGGCCTGTCGAAGAATAAATACTGCCGTCTGCCGGAACAGAACCGTGGAAACCGCCTGAAGGATCTTTTTCCAGATACGCACGCATCACCAGCGAAGTATTTTCGTCCGGCTGCCAGAGCAGGGACGGGGAGATGGCGTAGCGTTCATCACGGGTATTTTCATATTGGGTATCGGTATTTTTGGTCATCCCGATAATGCGATACGCCCATTCGTCGTTGATCGCATTGGTGTAATCAAACGCAGTGCCGTTGGTGCTGTTATTGCCGTACATCGCGCGAACGTGGCCTTCTTCGATAAACTGCGGTCGCTTCGAGGTTTCCATCACCAGGCCGCCAGGAATAGTCTGTCCGTAAAGCGCAGAAGAAGGCCCTTTGATAACATCAATGCGTTCGAGGAACCACGGGTCAACCTGAACCACGTTGTAGCTGCCGGCGTCGCTCATCAGGCGCAGGCCATCAAGGAAAATGTTATTCACATCACCGCCGTGGAAACCGCGCAGGGCAACGGTGTCATAACGTGTTGCGCCACCCGCAAAGCCGGTGAACACGCCAGGCGTGTAATTCAGTGCGCTGTTAACCGATAACGCGCCCTGGTCGTCCATTTGCTGACGCGTAATCACTGAAACCGACTGAGCGGTGGTGATGATTGGCTCATCAGTTTTGGTCGCACCTTTGCTCACCGGCGAGGTATAGCCTTCCGTCGCGCTGGTGGAAGTAGGCGCAGGTGCTGCGGTCACGACGACGGTATCTTCCGCCACGACGTAAGTCGGCGCAGACAAAGCAAGCGCGCAGAGTAAAGCGGAGCGCTTTACGGTAAATGCCAGTTTCATGAAGTGTAATCCCTGAAGCCAAAATGTAATTGCTTGTAATAATGGAATGCGAATTATTATCGTTATTGTTTGCGGTTTCAAGTGCAGATATTGGCAGGGAGGAAATGAAAGACCATGAAAAGAAAGGGGAATGGGGAGGGGGGAGAGTCCTCACTCCTTTGACCTATCTCTTATACGTAACGTTGAGGGAAGGTTCCTACCGATACGGAGAAAGTTCCGTTCACTAAACGTTCAGTGATATCTGTACTCACCGAACCGATGAACGTGCTAAGGGTGCTACCGCTGTACTGAACCCCAGATCCTGGATCTTTGTATCCAGTATCTTGAGGTTCAAACCATGAAATATCCTGTCTCAGTCCGGCTGTCTGCCGTTCAGTATTATCTTTCCCGAAAAGGGACACTCAATGAAACAGCCCTTTTGTTTGGTGTCGGAAAATCGCCCCTGGGTCGATGGATCCGTGCATTCAGGCAGCAAGGCGAAGCCGGGCTGGAGCACCGACTTTCCCGCACTTATACTCAGGACTTCAGGCTCGGGGTTATTCGCTACATGATGAAACACAAATGCAGCAGTGCCGAAGCTTCTGCGCACTTCGCCATTCCTAATGAAACGCTCATCCAGCAATGGTTGAAGCGTTACCGTGAAGGAGGGGCGGAGGCGCTTCATCCTGTTAAAAAAGGAGTCTCTGTGCCCAAAGCAAAATCCCCTCCTGGCTCAAAACCCTTCTGTGAGATGACCCACGCTGAACTGCAGGAAGAGCTCGAATATCTGCGTGCGGAAAACGCTTATCTAAAAAAGCTGAAAGCCCTGAGAGAGGAAAATGCCCTCAGGGAGCAGCAGAAAAAACAAAAATAGTGCAGTCACTGTTACCCGCGCACCGGCTTGTTTTTCTGCTCCGTGCAGCCCGACTGGCGCGGAGTTCGTACTATTACAATGCCACGAAGCCTGCAGCGGAAACCGACAGATATGCTGGTATTGTGCGGGCTATCATGGCCATTAATGTGCGTCATATGGGGCGCTACGGTTACCGGCGTATGACGCTGGCGTTGAGAAAAGAAGGTTTTACGCTGAACCATAAGACAGTCCGCAAACTCATGAAGCAGCACGGCCTGACCTGCCACATTCGCCGCAAAAAGTATCGCTCGTACATGCCCGGTGGCGGACCAGCTTCAGATAATCTGCTGGCCCGTAACTTCAAAGCGGAAAGCAGCGGCATGAAATGGTGTACAGATGTCACGGAGTTCCGGGCCGGAGAGCATAAGCTTTATCTGTCGGTTGTCCAGGATCTGTATAGCCATGAAATCGTGGCCTGGCATACGTCGCGCAGCCCGTCTCAGCGTCTGGTATGCAAAATGCTGGATGATGCACTGAAGGTGAACTACCGGAAAAAAGGACTCATACTTCACAGTGATCAGGGCTGGCATTATAAAACGCTGATGTGGCGGGCGATGCTGGCAGATGGCGGGGTAACGCAAAGCATGTCAAGGAAGGGTAATTGCCTGGATAATGCCGTAATGGAAAACTTTTTCAGTCATCTGAAAGCGGAGATGTACCACAGGAAACGATATGACTCTGTGGAAGTGCTCAAACGAGATGTTATTGATTATATTAATTATTATAACAATGAGCGTATTAGTCTGAAAACGGGTGGAGTGAGTCCGGTAGAGTACCGGACTCAGATGGAAATACAGCAATAAACTACGTGTCCAGGTTTTGGGGTTCAGTACAACCGCAGCACCCTTAGCAATCCCGGCTCCCGGCGTTTAAATCGCCGCTTTGCGGTAAACCTCCGTTTTTCCTTTCAGTCCCTGGGTCGGTTGTGACTCGCTCCCGGCGATCACAACCTCTCGCCGTTCCCGACGGCTCGACCCGGCCTTCCAGTCAAAACGGAGGCGATTTATGCCGGACTCAAAGGTCAACGTCAAAAGCTAAGGTCAAAAGCCGAATCGGTTTTGACCTTGTCCCCGGTATAAATTGCCCCGGCGTTACCCATAAGTAGGGTTGAGCTGCCGGGAGCAGCGAAAGTGAGCGATCGCCGGGAGCGAGTCGCGAACGACCCTGAACGTTGGGGATAAGCTGGGGTTTACCGCGGAGCGGCAATTTAATGTCCGGGCGCCAGGATTGCCAAGGATAGGGCGTTCTCTCCTTGGCACGTTCACCGTTAACAACGGATGCAGAGATAACCAGACGTTCGGGTGAACGGAAAAACACCACAACTTCCAGATCTCACCCTGACAAAATTGCCAGGGTGAGGGCAGGAGGAAAACTACTGCGTGGTTGCCGGAGCGGGCTTCGTCGCCTCAGTCACCGGCCCAGGCGTTGCCGAAGGCAATTTGTCTGGCGTCGAATCACACGGCTTTTCAGTGCCGCATAGCAAATCGAGCATTTTTAGCGTCACACCGTTAGTCCAGCCGAAACCATCTTGTAACGGATATTCGCCGCCACCGCCGCCCGTACCGGTAGAAGAGACATCATATTTCTCCACCAGTTTTTTCTCCCGGTTGTAGGTATGCTGCACGTTTGTCAGGAACCGCCAGCTCACTTCCATGGCTAAATCCTGGTGCCCGTAGTTTTGCAAACCTTCGGTTGCTACCCATTGCAGCGGTGCCCAGCCATTTGGCGCATCCCATTGCTGGCCAGTTTTCAGGTTGGTGGTGGCAAGGCCGCCAGCTTTCAGTAACTGCGCCCGGGTAATGGTTGCCATTTTGTCGGCGTGTTCTTTCGATGCTGAATGTACATACAGCGGGAATAGCGACGCGGCAGTCAGCTGTGAACGAACTGCGTTAGTTTTCAGGTCATAATCCGCGTACCAGCCTTGTTTCGTATTCCACAGATGCTTTTCCATGGCTTTCTGGCGAGCATCAGCCAGTTGCTGATATTGTGCTGCGGCATTGCCGTCTTTCGCCACACTGCTGGCGTGAGCAAGCGTTTTTTCCATCTGGAATAACAGCGCATTCAAATCGACCGGCACAATCGAGGTGGTGCGAATCGAGCCCAGTTGTTCCGGGTTATCCATCCAGCGCGAGCTGAAATCCCAACCGGACGCGGCGGCAGCACGCAAATCACGGTAGATTTCCGTCGCCGGGCGATTCGGGTTGTTTTTCGCCGTCGTCACATCGTCGAGATACGATTCAGTACGCGGTGTATCGCGGTCATCCCAGTAACGGTTTAGCACCGAACCATCTTTGAGTTTCACCACTCGCAGGTTCTGCGCACCAGGTTCCAGCGCATCGCTGCCCTGCATCCAGTAGGCGTACTCTTTTTTCAACTGCGGCAGGTAAGTGGTGTACGTGTCATCGCCATTGTGGCTGGCGAGCAGTTTGACCATAAAGGCGAAGAACGGCGGTTGCGAACGGCTCAGATAATAGCTGCGGTTGCCGTTGGGAATATGTCCCCAGGCGTCAATTTCATGGGCGAAGTTATCGACCATATCCTGCACTTTGTCCCAGTGGCCGCTTTCCGCAAGCCCAAGCATCGTAAAGTAGCTGTCCCAATAATAGACTTCACGAAAACGCCCACCCGGAACCACATACGGCTTCGGCAGCGGCAGCAAAGAATCCCATTTGCTTGCGCTATCTGTGGTGCGCGTCAGCACTGGCCACAGGCTATCAATATGTTCACGCAACGACTGGCCTTCTGGCGGAACATATTTTTCACCTTCTTTCGGCAGCACAAAATTCACATTCACAAAGTGGCGTAAATCGAAGCCCGACTGGTTTCGTTGCATCCGGTAATCGGCGAGGATCATCAGCGGATCGTTTTTCGGCACCGCATCGGCAAAGGTCTTCTGGTCAGGGAACAGCTTTGCTGTCTGGACATCGGTAAACAATGGGCCAAGCAGAACATCAGGCGGTTGCGGCAGGGGTTGTACACTCTCATCGGCTGTTGCTGGCAGGGTAAAACTCACGAAGGCACAACCGATAGCTATTTGAATCGCAATAAATAAAGTGCGAGGACGGCGCAAAACAGGAATCGTCATTTATTTTTCTCCTTGTCAGGTTCGCGTGAAATTTTCGCGATCAACCCTATGAAAACCTTAGACGATTTTCCGGGCTGTGGAAGGAGAGAAGTCGCAACTTGCAACAAAGCAGATAATTTACCTGTACACGCCTGCTTGCCAGCTAGTGATGCGCAGTGAGGGGGAGAAGACTAATTTGCCCTGGTTGCAGAGGGCGCATAACCAAATTTTTTCTTAAACGCTTTACTGAAATGGAATGAGTCAAAGAAATTGAGCAGATCCGCGACCTGGTTCACGCTGTAACTCCCCTGACGTAGCAGCGAAAGCGCCAATTCCAGGCGCGCATCGAGGTAATACTCTTTTGGCCCTTTTCCGGTGTATTTCAGGAATAACCGCCGCAAGTATTGTTCACTGCACTGCATCCACTCCGCCATTTGCGTGACCGTCCAACGCTGCTGGATATCGGTGTGAATGAGCGAGAGCAATTTTTCAATTTGAATCAGCTGTTTATCTTTGGTGCCCGTTTGCACTATCAGGCAAACCCATTGATAAATTAATTTAGTGATAAATGCCACGGCGAGGTTTTTATTTAATGAAATCTCGCTACAGATTAATTCTGTAACTTCGACTAATTCTTTATTAAAAATGTCGCCATTATAAATAATGGCCTGCTGGGATAATGGAATTTCCATCGCGCCGGTAGGGATAAACTCCATCCAGTACTGTTCCCAAATTAACCCCTCGCAGTGGTAAGACTTTATATCGGTGGGTTTTAGGAATATGACGCAGTTGCCATTCAACGTAATGTGTGAATTGTCCTTCAGAAATATCCTTCCACTGCCCTGAAGGGTATAGACCGCCACCCATGAGTTTTCAATCAACGGTTTCTTTTTGTCTCTTGGCCAGACAACCTGGTAATTCTCATCAGCCAGTGTGTGCCATAGAGAGATAAGTGATATCCCGCTTGAGATCACATTTTCATCAATAACCAACGGGATATTGTAAGTTGTTTCGTTTTTTACATCCCAGAGGTGTGTTTTTCCATTCATTTAACTTCCCCTCCAGGGTTTCATGATGATAACGCGTGCCAGAAATTTAACAGATTCTGACTGCACCGCGAAAAATCTATATCTTAAACAGCCTATGACCTGACACAAGCGTAATTCCCTACAGACTTTCACGCGCCGGGACATAATGATAATAAGGGCAGTAAGATGAATATTCAGCAAATTGTCACCTTTTTTGCTTTTACCCTACTGGTGGCATTAATAACATGGTGGAAGCTGCGAAAAGCCGACACCAGATCGCAACAAGGTTATTTCCTCGCGGGGCGATCGTTAAAAGCGCCGGTGATTGCCGCCTCGCTGATGCTAACCAATCTTTCAACTGAACAGTTAGTCGGGTTGAGCGGACAGGCCTATCGCAATGGCATGTCGGTTATGGCGTGGGAGGTTATCTCTGCTATCCCCCTTATCTTCCTGGCGCTCATTTTTTTACCGAAGTATTTGCAGCGTGGGATAGCCACAATCCCCGATTTCATTGAGGAGCGTTTTGACAAAACCACGCGCATCATCGTGGACTGCTGTTTTCTGATTGCCACAGGCGTCTGCTTCCTGCCGACAGTCCTTTACTCTGGCGCGCTGGCGCTAAACAGCTTGTTCCATGTGGGCGAATCGCTGGGTATTTCTCAAGGGAGCGCGATGTGGCTGATGGTGGTCTTGTTGGGGCTGGCAGGCATTGCCTATGCCGTGGTTGGTGGGTTGCGTGCTATTGCTATTGCGGATGTCATTAACGGCATCGGGCTAGTGATTGGCGGCTTGATGGTACCGTTCTTCGGGTTAATGGCGATGGGTAACGGGAGCGTGCTGCGTGGTATCGAGCAGCTCACCACGGTCCATAGCGAGAAACTTAACTCAATCGGAGGAAGCCATGATCCGGTGCCCATCGGTGCCGCACTCACAGGTTTAATCCTGGTAAACACATTTTACTGGTGTACTAATCAGGGCATTGTGCAGCGTACTCTGGCGTCTAAAAGTCTTGCCGAAGGGCAAAAGGGCGCGCTGTTAACGGCGGTGCTGAAAATGCTCGACCCGTTGATTCTTGTGCTGCCAGGGCTTATTGCTTTCCATCTGTTCCAGGACTTACCCAAGCACGACATGGCGTATCCGGCCTTAGTGAATAAAGTTATGCCGCTTCCGCTGGTCGGCTTCTTTGGCGCGGTGTTGTTCGGTGCAATCATCAGTACTTTCAACGGCTTTTTGAACAGTGCGAGTACCTTGTTTAGCCTCGGCATTTACAACCGCATCATTAACCAGAGTGCGACATCAGAACAGTTGGTGCGCGTCGGCCGCAAATTTGGACTCGCTATCGCCCTGGTTTCGGTGCTGGTCGCGCCGTGGATTGCTAACGCGCCAGAAGGTTTGTATAGCTGGATGAAACAGCTTAACGGTATCTACAACGTGCCATTGGTGACGATTGTCATCATGGGATTCTTCTTCCCCCGTATTCCGGCTATCGCCGCGAAAGCCGCGCTATTGTTTGGTATTTGTAGCTATATCATTATCAACTATGTGGTTTCATTCGATATTCACTTCCTGTACGTACTGTTCTTCACTTTCTGCATCAACGCGATGTTGATGCTGGCAATCGGGGTCGTCAAACCTCGCGCAACGCCATTTAAATTCCAGGATGCTTTCGCCGTCGATATGGTGCCATGGCGCAACGCCAAAATTGCCTCGGTGGGGGTGTTGTTTGCCATGATCGGCGTTTACGCAGGGCTCGCACAATTTGGCGGCTACCAGACACAATTCATCACAATCATCAGTTATGTGATTGTCGCCGCGGTGGTGGTTTACCTGATTTACAGTGGCTGGCGGTCGCGTCAGGACTCCCGTGTTGTCTATTCTTCTGCACCTGAGGATAAGTAATGGAACGCCCTAATATCTTATTGATCATGACCGATACCCAGGCCACCAATATGGTGGGCTGCTACAGCGGTAAAGCGCTAAACACCCATAACATTGATAGCCTGGCCGAGGAGGGGATTCGTTTTAATTCGGCATACACCTGCGCTCCGGTTTGCACTCCCGCGCGCGCCGGGCTGTTCACGGGTATCTATTCAAACCAGTCGGGGCCGTGGACTAACAATGTCGCACCAGGCAAAAACATTTCCACTATGGGCCACTATTTTAAAGATGCAGGCTACAAAACTTGTTACATCGGCAAATGGCATCTCGACGGACATGACTACTTTGGCACTGGGATCTGCCCGCCGGAGTGGGATGAAGACTATTGGTTTGACGGCGCAAATTATCTCGCGGAACTGACGGATAAACAGATTGGCCTGTGGCGTAATGGTTTAAACAACGTGGCAGATTTGGTTGAAAACAGTATAGATAAGACCTTTACCTGGGCGCATCGAATCAGTAATCGGGCGATTGATTTCCTTGAGCAGCCGCAGCGCAACGCAGAACCGTTCCTGATGGTTGTCTCCTATGACGAGCCGCATCATCCGTTTACGTGTCCGGTCGAATATCTTGAGAAATATGAAGATTTTTATTACGACCTTGGCGCGAAAGCGTTCGATAACTTAGCCAACAAGCCGGATCATCACCGTTTGTGGGCAGAGGCGATGCCTTCGCCAGTTGGCGCTGACGGGCATTACCACCATCCGCTTTATTTCGCCTGCAATGATTTTGTCGATGATGAAATTGGCCGCGTGGTTGAAGCCCTGTCACCGGCCCAGCGTGAAAACACGTGGGTGGTTTATACCTCCGATCACGGCGAGATGATGGGCGCTCACAAGCTGATCAGTAAAGGCGCTGCGATGTACGACGATATTACCCGTATCCCGCTCATCATGCGTCCGCCCATTGGCACGCGGGAACCTGAGCAAATAGATACACCTGTTAGCCACGTAGATATCCTGCCAACGCTGATGAAACTGGCAGGTATTCATCAGCCGGATATTTTGCCAGGCGAGGACATGCTCGATATCGAAACCACACGCGGCGTGATGGTGGAGTTCAACCGCTACGAGATTGAACACGATAGTTTTGGCGGGTTTATTCCCGTACGTGGATGGGTGACGAACCATCACAAGTTGGTGCTGAACCTGTTTACCAGCGATGAATTGTACGACAGGCAAAATGACCCGGACGAACTGCATAACCTTATTGATCACCCCGACTACGCAGTTAAACGCGATGAGCTACACGATCAACTAATGGATTACATGGATAAAATTCGCGACCCATTCCGCAGTTATCAATGGTCGTGCCGCCCGTGGCGTAAGCAGGCGAAGCCGCGTTGGATGGGAGCATTCCGCCCGCGCCCGGAAGACGACTACTCCCCGGTCGTGCGGGATTACGATACCGGAATGCCAACGCAAGGCGTGAAAGTCGAAGAGAAGAAACAGAAGTTTTAACCATACATAGGGCTACGGAAGGCGGATAAACACAACGCTATCCGCCAGCCCTTTTCAGGGAACAGAAATGAAAATAGGCAGAGTGGGTGAAGCACCGGATTATCGCTTTTCACTGGCAAATGAACGCACTTTTCTGGCATGGATTCGCACCGCATTAGGGTTTCTGGCCGCAGGCGTTGGGCTCGATCAGCTCGCGCCCGATCTCGCCACGCCACTGGTGCGTGAAATAGTCGCCTTATTGCTGTGCCTGTTTGCCGGAGTGTTGGCGGTTTATGGTTATCTGCGCTGGCTGCGTAATGAAAAGGCGATGCGACTGAAGCAAGATTTACCCTATACCCGCAGCCTGAAAGCCATCAGCCTGGTGATGGCCTTTGTTGCAGCGGCGGTGATGGTGATGGTGATTTATGGCCGATAGTCGCCGCCAACGGCGCATTGTTGACCCAGGGTTGCAGCCGGAACGCACGTCGCTTGCCTGGTTTCGCACGCTTCTTGGATACGGCGCATTACTCATCCTTGCGCTGCGTCACCACCGGCATCACTCAGGTAACTTTTTCTGGCTGACGTTTATCGTGCTTACCCTGGTGATGGTAGTCATTTATCGCTACGCCCGGCAACGCAATCTCATGGATATCGCCGTGTGCGACTTTTCAGACTCGCGCACGACGCGCGCTAAATTGCTTATCGCCCTTGCGGTATGCAGCCTGGCTTTACTCTTTGCTTCTGCACATGTTAGTCAGCTTGTGATGTTATGGGAGAAAATGTAATGCGTGGATGTCATGTGATGGCTAAACCGACAAGCTCACAGTGCAATATTCAGTGCCAGTACTGTTTCTATCTCGATAAACCACAGCAACCCTTAATGGATGACGCCACACTCGACACGTTTATTCGCCAGCATATCGCCGCGCAACCGGGTGATGTGGTGGAGTTTGCCTGGCAAGGAGGGGAACCGACGCTTGCGGGAATCGCGTTTTATCAACGCGTAATGGCGCGGCAATTGCGCTACTGCGGGGGAAAGCGCATTCAAAACACTATCCAGACCAATGGCATTTTGCTTAATGATGCCTGGTGCCAATTCTTCAAAAAAAACGGCTGGTTGGTTGGGATCTCAATTGATGGCCCGGCGGATCTTCACGACTATTACCGACGTTCGCGCAGCGGAAAACCGACTCATCATCACGTTATCGCAGCCATCGAAAAGCTAAAAGCTCACCGTGTTGACTTCAATTTACTGGCAGTGATAAGCCAGCATAATAGCCAACAACCTGAGCGGTTATATCGCTACCTGAAAACGCTCGGCAGTGCATTTATACAATTTATTCCGTTGGTCGAACGAAGTGAAAAGGGCGCAGTCACGCCGGAATCTGTTTCACCCGCGCAATTTGGCACCTTCCTGAAACGCGTGTTTGATATTTGGGTACGGGAAGATGTTGGTCATATTTTTGTGCAGTTGTTCGATTCAACACTTGGCGTATGGAGCGGCCATCCTTCGCAAATGTGCAGTCTGAGCGAAACCTGCGGCCACGCCTTCGCATTAGAATCCAATGGCGATCTCTATCAGTGCGACCATTACGTTTACCCGGATGACAAGTTGGGAAATTTACATGACACACCGCTTCAGGCGCTCAATGACTCACATGCCGCCATTCGCTTTGGTGAAAACAAGCGCGATTTATTGCCTGCTGACTGCCGGGTCTGTACCGTCAAACCGTTATGCCACGGCGACTGCCCAAAGCATCGCTTCAGTGAAGGGAAAAGCTATCTTTGCAGCAGTTATCATGCATTTTTCACCCACAGTGCGCCGTACATGAAAATCATGAGCCAGCTTTTGGCTCAACGGCGTGCCCCCGCGGAACTGATGCCAATTTTAGGTCGCAGTAAACTTACCCCTGCGGATTAATCAACCAGGTTCCCGCTTTTTCGACCGATAACGTCATGTTTCGCGTTTGATTGCTATCACTTAACGTAATGGTGTAGTTCCCCATCGGTAATTGCAGGAAGCCATAACCGTTCGCGCCCGGTGTCACTTTTTGTGTTTTTCCATTCACAGACAGCGCTTCGCCATCGTTCATGCGCACATAAACCCGCGCCATCATCCCGTCGGCGGCAGGAACTACGCTTTTCGCCGTGGCAGACTCGGCTTTGTCCTGGGAGGCAGTCTGTTCAACTTTCGCGCTTTCAGGACGCGAACCCGCAGAAAAATGGCCGCCAAAAATCACGGCACCAATGGCAATACCGGCCAGCAAACTCGCGCCCGTCAGCAGGGGTAATTTATAGCGCTTTTTAAACGGCGAGAGCGGCGTTATCTCCGCATCTTCGACGGCGACCAACATGGTACCCGGCTGTTTGAGCGGCGCGAGGCCATGAATATTCGTCAAGGGGATTTCAGCCAGGGCGGCAAATTCCGCAATCGACTGCGGGCGGTCTTCCGGTTTCAGCGCCAGGGCGCAGTCAACGGCGTGTAACAGGCTGTGGGAATAACCTTCCGGGCGGTTTTTCGCAAGTTTAACGCACGGGTCCTGAATGGTGCGCGTCACGCTGGCCGGAGGGCAGGTGCCGGTAATCAGGGTATACAAAATGGCACCGAGCGCATAAATATCGGTCCACGGGCCGAGCTGGTTTTCGAGGTCGTCGGCATATTGCTCAAGCGGCGCGAAACCAGGGTTCAGCGGCGTTTTTATCTCTTCACCGCTCTCAGGATGAGTCCGGCGTGGCGCTCCCGCATTGAGCAACAGCGGCGCTCCGTTGTCCTGAATCTGAATGCTGCGCAGCGACAAATCGCGGTGCACAAACCCTTCGTCATGTAACGTTGCCAGCGCGCTGCACAACATCGGTAACATGCGGCGGATCCACGCATCGTTAATGACTTCGGGTTGCTGCTGATGCAACTCGGCAAGCGTCATTCCGCTGGAGTAAGTCGTTGCCGCATACGCGGTTTCGTTTTGTGTCCAGAAACTCAACACCTGCAACAGATTCGGGTGGTTAAACTGCGCCAGCAGACGCGCGGATTGCACAAAACGACTCATGCCGTTGTTGAACGCCTGGCTATCTTGCTTGCTGCGCAGCACCAGTTGCATGTTATCGCTGCGAACAGTCAGCGCTCGCGGCATAAACTCGTGGATCGTCACCGGGCGCTCGAGCTGGTGATCCCACGCTTTATACACCACGTTAGTGTGGGTGGACTCGGTGACTTGCTCAATCTCAAATTCGTCGAAGCGGAAACCAGGCGGCAGAGCGTCGGGAAGTTCTGGGTCGTAATCTTTATCAGTCATGATGGCCTTTCTCTGCACGAAATCGACGAAAAATCACAAATTACTTCTGGGCGCGCCATGCGCCAACCGCCGGGTCACGCAATTGCGGACGCAGGGAGTCAATCAATAGCAGCGTGATCGGGGTCTCCGGGGCAAGCCATGCCGACCAGACTTTGCGCACTTCATTCAAACGCGCCTGAATGCTCGATTCGTCTATCGTCATTTCACGAGAGACTTCCACCGCTACGGTGCCGGTCGCTTGCCAGCCATTTAACTCAGCGTTATAAGGCAAAATCATCCAGCTTTGCGGCGCATGTTCATTGCTCACGACCATGCGTTCGTTATTCAGGCTGGTGATAAGCAGGCTGTCTGAACTTGCGTCATTGCTTAATCCGCTCACCGGGAAACCGTGTACGAATGTCATTTCATGGCGTTTTTCACCATGCACGCCGCTTTGAATGATTTCGCTGCGACCGTTGAGCCAGCCGCCTTTTTCACATTTCCCGTTGGGGATAAACATTGCCGACGCGTTAGCATCGCCTTGCCAGAAGGTGCGCAAATGGCAGCCATCTTGCAGCGTAAACTCCTGCCATGGGGTGCGGTCTGCCAGCGGTGAGTTTTCATCGGTTCGCGGCGTGCTGTTGGGTTCGCTCGAAATATCAGGGGCGACAATCACCGCCCAGTCGCTGCTTTTGGTCGCGGTGCCGACGGCCAGCGTGTCGCCCTGCGGACTTTCCAGCTTCCAGCTCACCAGTTGAACGGTGCTGCACTGGCTTTCAAGAAGCGTGCCGAGGCGCGGCATAAAAGTATTGAGTACCGTAGGTTTTTTATCGCCATTGGCCACAATTCGCAGCGGTAGCTCGGCGGCACACCAGCTTTGCGGGGTGTTATCAGCAACATTATCAATCCAGACATCCAGCTTTTGCGAGGGAGACTGGACGATACGATAATTCCCCGCCCACGCCGTGGAGGAAGCCAGCAGCAGCGCCAGACCCGAAAGCCAGAGTTTCATAAAAATCCTTGTTAGCCGAACAACTTAAACAAAAGTCATGACGTTAAACGTCAACGATTAATCAATAATCCACGTGCCGCTATTGGCGTTCTGGCAGGCTTTGCTGGCATCATCGACCGCAACACAGGTGGTTTTCCTGGCCGCTTTGCGTGGACGTGGGCGATCTTTTTTCAGCGTTTGCGCATATAGCTCGCTTTTCACCAGCGCACGCATCGGCACATAACCCAGCAATTCGGTTTTATCCAGCTCGGCAATCGCCAGCCAGTTATGTTCAACCTGGCCTAACACGGTATAACTTTGTCCGTTCTCAAGGGTGCTGATGACTTTCCCGCCAAAGTCCGGTTTGCTCATAATCGAGCCTGGATACAGCGCCCGATAGCTGGCGTTTACAGGGGTAAATTCAGTGGGAGCCGCCACCGCGTATCGGTGAGTCAGCGTAACGCCATTGATTTCACTGGTCACGATTGTATCGTCCGTCATTTTTGGCGGTGGCGCTTTACAACCCACGACTGTGGCCACAACAGCAAGGATCAACAGGCTTCGCAATTTCATCGTAACTTTCCCTGAAAAAATGGTTCAAACCTGGTCGCCGGCGGGGATGAAAAGGGCGAAAGTGAAAGCCAGGTATTTGAAGAAGTATTCACAACAGTTATACATGGTAACGTTAATTTTACATCGCTTGATTCACAATTCAATGGTGATGTAACTGATTGACATTATTAAATGTTAAGCCGGTCAAGAACAGCGCGTATCAGGTTAATTGACATGCTGAATAGTATGGCTATTTGGTCACCTGCCAGCCTATATTATGAAACAGGATTTCAACTTTAGGATAAATAATGACGATGGAACCGTTATTGCCCAATATCTGCGATTTTATCGCGCATGTTTCGCCACTCAATACCCTCCCTGCGGACGCGCAAAACGATATCGCACGCTCTATCAGCATCAGTTATCTGGCGGTGGGCGAAACACTGGCTTTTGATATTGCGGCGCGTGAACGTTACCTCTACATCGTTCGTACCGGTTCGCTTGAACAACGCTGGAGCGATGGCGTGCTGCGCGCCCGTCTGGGGCCGGAAGATTTATTTGGCTTCACTTTTCTTGAAGGCATTCCGGGTAATCCTGAAGATTGTTACAACGTCACGGCGATTGAAAACACGCTGCTGTACCAAATTCCCCACCGCGTTCTGAAACAGGTGCTGCACGCACATCCGCAGTACGCCACGCACTTTTCGATTAACGCCCATGACCGCCTGAATTCCGCGATGGACGTCGTCTGGAGCGACGAAGACAAAGGCATGTTTGTGCGCAAAGTTTCTGACCTTGCGAGCGGAACGGTGTCGGTCGTCGAAGCGTCCACCTCGATTCAGGAGACGGCGAAACAAATGCGCTGTGTCGATCGCTGTTCCACGGCAGTGATAATGGAAAATGACCACATCATCGGCATCATCAGCGATCGTGACATGACCCGGCGCGTGGTGGCCGAAGGGTTTGATATTACGCGCGCGGTCAAAGAGGTGATGACTGCCGCCCCGGTGACGGTTTCTTCTGGCGACCTGGTCATGCATGCCGTGTCGCTGATGATGAGCCATGGCGTGAGCAGTTTGCCGGTGGTCGATAATCATCAACCTGTCGGTCTGCTGACCGCCTCACATCTGGTACAGCATCATCGCGTGCAGGCCATTTTCCTGATTGAGCGCATTAGCCATTGCCAGTCGGTTGACGAATTAGCGGCCCTGCAAGTGGAGCGCCAGGCCATATTTGAAGCACTGGTGCAGGGCAACTTGCGCAGCGGCGTGGTCGAAATGGTGATGTCGATGCTGATGGACGCCTTCACGCGTCGGCTCATTGAACTCGCGATCGTGGAATTTGGCGAGCCACCCTGTGAATTCTCCTGGGTCATCGCCGGGTCGCACGCCCGCAACGAAGTGCACGTTCATTCTGACCAGGATAGCGCAATTATTTTGCCGGACGGCACCGGCCTTGAAGAGCAAATGTGGTTTTTGCGCTTTGCGAGAAGCGTCTGCCTGGGGCTTGATCAATGCGGTTATCCGCTCTGTACCGGGAATTTTATGGCGTCAGAAAGACGCTGGTGCCAACCGCTGTCGGTGTGGCTGGCCTGCATTCGCAAATGGGTGACTAACCCGGAATATACCCAATTATTAAATGCCACGGTGTTTCTGGAAACGCGTGCTTTCTACGGCAACACCTGGCTACATGATGCATTCCAGCAGGCTTTGTTAACCGAGATTGCCGCGCATCCAGGCTTCTTGCGCTCGCTAACGCGCGATGCCACCAGTACTTCGCCACCGTTGGGCATCTTTAATAATCTGGTGCTGGAAAAAAGCGGAAACGACAGCAAAACCCTGAACATCAAACGCTACGCCTTAACGCTGATTATTGACCTGTCACGCATTTATGCGCTGGCAGCCGGATGCAGTGAAACCCATACCGAAGCGCGTTTTTACGCTGCAAGAGACAAAGGACTGATGTCCGCAGAAGGCTGCACCGACATCATTGACGCCTTCCGTTTTTTAACCCGTCAGCGTTTTAACCATCAGCTTTCGCAGTTGCGCAAAGGGCTGGCACCAGACAACCACATCGACCCGCGCGAGTTCGGCAGCTTTGAGCGTAAACATCTAAAAGACGCGTTTCGCATTATTGCCCGCCAGCAAGAACTGGCCCGCATGCTGTTTGTGAAGGGATAACGATGGGCCTTTTGTCACGAATTTTCCCGCCATCACTCACTCAGCAAGTTGAGTCGCAACACAAGAGATGGCGCAAAATCCCAGGGCTGAGTCCGGCACTGCAACAGCTATTGGCGACACCTCTGCCGAACTTCACCGCAGACGTTTTTAGCGTCCCGTGGCTGGCTTTTGATTTTGAAACCAGCGGCCTTGATGCGAATCAAGAGCGGATCTTGTCGATAGGCAGCGTGATGGTGCAAAGCGGCCAAATTTTGCTGGCGAGGGCGCAGCACCAGTACATTTCCAGTGATCCGCAGGTCAATGCGCACAGCGCGGTCATCAACCACATCACGCCGGAAATGCTGCGTGATGGCGAAGCGCTTGATGAGGCGATGGAAACGTTATTCCTGCGCCTCGCCGGGCGCGTGGCTGTGGTGCATGGGAAAATGGTGGAAAGGGCGTTTATCAATGCCTGGCTGCAAACCCGTTACGGTGCAGAAGACCTGCCGATTCTGTGGATAGACACGCTGGAGATTGAGCGGCGATATCAGCAGGCCAGGAGACAAATGCAAAATGATTTGCGGCTTTCCAGTCTTCGCCGCGAATACCGGCTTCCCGATTACCCGGCGCACCATGCGCTGTGTGACGCGGTGGCGACCGCCGAGCTTGCGCTGGTGCAACTCCAGCCGCAGCGACAGGCTCGCGCTCAGGGGAAATGTTTGCCGCTGAACGCGTGTCTGTGCGGTTAAGAGGCTGAATTAATCACGCCTGCACGACGCAGAATATTGCCAATCTCAACTTTCATTTCTTCGGTCAACGGCGTCGCGGGTGCCAGCGAATGCAACGGAATATTCACTCCGGTTAATTTAATGGCATATTTCACCGCGTTGTAAAACGGCAAATCCGTACTGTAAAGCGACGGGATCCATGAAAGTGATTGCTGTAATTCAATGGCGCGGGAGAGATCTTGTTTACGCCAGGCGTCTAAAATCCCGCAGGTCAGTTGCGGCGCAAAGTTGGCACTGGCGGGAATGCAGCCATCGCCCCCGAGAATCAACGTCCCAAGCAAATACTCATCATAACCGGCAAAAACAGCGAAGTCGGGGCGCTCAGGCTTCACCGCGTGCAGGGTTTCACGAATATGCGAGAGGGTATCGACGGTATCTTTCAGACCGACAATATTCGGGCAGCTTAACGCCAGTTCGCGGATGACATTCACCGGAATAGATTGGCCGGTAAGCGCCGGGAAGTTATACAGAAGAATCGGCAACTCGAGTGCGCTGGCAATGGTTTTATAATGGCGCAACAGATTCGCTTCACTCAGCGGGTTGTACCACGGGTTGACCACCACGACGCCACTGGCACCAACCTTTTGCGCATGCAGCCCGGCATCAACGGTTTGCTGCGTGCCGCAGTGGGCGATGCCAATCAAAACCGGCTTTCTGCCAGCGACTTTCTTCACGCAAAATTCTGCTACCTGAGCACGTTGCGCTTCAGACATATGCGCAAATTCCCCGGCACTGCCTAAAAAAAACAGGCCGTTAATCGGGGAGGCGACAAGGTGCTCAATAAGTAACGCCTGCGCGGTGCCATCAAATTCACCATGCTCATCAAATAAGGTAGGAACGGGGGGAATAACACCACTAAAACGAGGCTGATTCATTCACTTCTCCTCTGGGGGTAAATTAATTGTTCGTTGATTTAATTAGCGAATACCTTCAATTGTAGCGGAACAAAAAAATCTGTACGCCTGCCATGTCTCATTATCGGACTGTCGTTTCAGTTTGCGGTTTTTCCGGGCCTTTAGAAGGGAACAGCGGATTGCGCTGATTAATGCGGTTGGTAATATTGGCGGGTTATTAAGCTTTTCATTATTATTGTGCGCGATTGTGCGCGATTGTGCGCCGGAAGTCGTGATGGCCCGGCGCAATTTGCAGGTATTAGTGTTCAAGCATCTCGTGGACAACCTGATTTTTGCTTAACGAGTACTCGTAAAAAGTCGGCCAGTTGTCCATCTCTTTCAATAGCGACTCTTGTGAGTCATTGCCCATGAAAATATGGAAGTGTTCAGATTTACGCGGGCCAATAATATGATCGCTAAACTGCACGTATTTCGGTGCTTTTGACTGACTGTCTTTGCACTCAAACAAATAGCGCACGCCTTTTTTCCCGGAGGTATAATTCAGAATTTTAAAGCCCGAATAATCGTACTTGCAGGCATTAACCGTTTTACCCACATGAAATTCAATCACATTGTTTTCAATACCAATGGTATCAATATCCGTCGCATAACCTTTCTTATAATACTCTTTGTACTGCGCCGCTGTTTTGCTGCCATCTTTCTGCGCTTTTTTCTCCATCACCGGATCTAAATCGCCGTTTAACAGGTACGGATTAACTGACTGCCACATGCCATCCCAGTCGGTGAGGGCGCGATCTTTAACCTGTTGATTCTCAAAAACGCCTTCGCTGGCTTTCTTTTCTGCGTCTGTAAGAGGCGTTCCGTGCGAATGCCCGTGTGCCAGAGCGCTGGTACTACTGAGCAAAATGCCCAGGCCGAGAATGGCAGTGGGGAAGCGTGATGTCATAAAAACTCCAGAGAAAATCATGAATGTGTGACTATGTTATAACATAACATTTCTGGAGTGCAATAGAGTGGTTAAATAAGCAGGAATACCTGTAGAAACATCATGTAAAACCGGTTTTGTTAGTTCAGGGGACTTTCTATACTCGGAACCTAAGGTAGAACTGAACACAGAATCTAACTCTGGCAACATGAAGTCATAGCACTGTACTAAATCCAACTTTGCGCGTGATAACTCAAGCAGCAGATTGTCCGCCTTTTGTTTGAAGACAATTTTTTCAACCAGTTTGGGGATGTTTTTAACATTTACTTTTTTCATTATCGAACGTTTATGTGCGCTAATGGTTTTAACGGATAATGCCGACATTTCCGCGATATAACACAAGCTATTACCCTGGAGCAATAAGCTTAAAACGTGACTTTCCATCGATGTTAATAGCGCTCTTTTAATCGGTTGGTTAATCCGAGATCTATTTTTAACATCCCCTTTATTAATCATATTGATGAGTGCGTTACATACACTTGGTGTTGCATTTCTGCTGATGAAGTGAATTGTGCAAATTGTCGAAAGGTAATTTATTAATTTTTTGTCAAAAAGCCTCCTGTCTTCTATGTTTTCCATCATAAAAATAATAGTGCTTACTTGATCAAGATTAATATCCAGGTTTATTTTGGGTAAATATTTTATGTCAACGATAATTATTGTTCTGCGGTTTACACAGTCGCTGATTGCAGAATTAAAAAGACTGCGTATACCGAATTCAAAAAAACTATCATTGCTCAATAGGATAAAAGCCATTGCATTTCTCTTTGGGGTGTTCGAATTGTTAACTATCTAAAATGGGATGTTATGAATGCGCATGTTTAGGGCTATGCAAAAGATGATGTTAATTTTAAAATAAGAAATACTAAAATCTATCTGGCAAGGAGTTAATTTTATTTAGTATGCCATTCTTAATTGAAATGTACTCACCATCATTTAGTTTCTTTAGAATATCCATTACCCGACTACGGGATAACATGCTGCGGTTAGTAATGAATTTCACAGCCGTTGTGGAGTAACGTTCCTCAACGGATAACAACATCAATAAATTCAAGTGATGTTTTATAATGTGATAGGCATCACGGCCAATCAGGTTCATATCTCTTTCAACATAAACTTTAATTATCTTACCAAGAACAATCACAACTTCATGCCACAATCCTTCCTGCTCAATAATTCTTAATGCAGATTCCCAGGGAACAACTTTGGCACTTAGCTTGCTATGAGCAAAAAGGATGACATCGGGATTATATGAAACCATCACCAGACCAAAGATTGCAGGAGCTAAACTCTCTTGCATTAACAGGCGATCATTTTGCCGATAAAAGCCAAAGGCACCTGATTCTATTAGCAATATATTTTGTTCGTTGTTTTTGAAATCAAAAAAAGCTTCATTCTTTTTGTAGGTGTGATTTTCACCTATATCTTTCATCGCAGTAAAAAGCCTTTCTACCGCAGTGGTATATTCCGTTTCTATATCCATTAAATTTTTGAATATTGTTTCCATAGAGTCCCCACTAAGTTAGCCGTCTCGGCAGTGAACTTCTCGTCAATAACTATAGCTTATATTTAATTTGAGATATATCTAGTGGTTTTATAGTCTAAGGGGAATGGCTTGAGGTATTTTATCAGACATTCAGTCCAGTATCGGACTATTGATCCAATAAAAGGCATGGGTACCAGTGGCGCATTACATTAAAGGTACGGTTCTAAAATGTGCGTGAAGATTTATTTTGCGGGCCTGAAACATATATTTGATATAATTTTCTATTAAAGCTTTGTTGTCGCTCAAATATCTCTCATTTTCATTCGTCAATATGCTTTGTACTTAATAGTCTTTACCAGGCGAAGAAAAGAGGGCAACATGTTGTCATCCTGAACGCTGGCAAATCCAACTAATAACCCTTTTGATTTCTGCGCATTAAAATAGTAGCGCGATAGTGGCCTGACCAGAATACCTTCGGCATTCGCGAGTTTCGCAATGTGGATATCGTCTGCTGCGGATGGAAGCTGAATGATCAAATGTAACCCAGCATTGCTGTTGTAATAGCCGAGATATTCTTCCCCTAAATGCCGCTTAATTAACTCGACCAGTTGGTTGCGTCGTTTGCTATATAACTGGCGCATTTTGCGGATATGTGCGGCGTAATAACCTTCGCGGATAAACTCCGCAAGTGCCGCCTGAATCACCTGATGACCGCTGCGATATAACTCGTTGTGAACTTTTTTCAGCGGAGCGGCGAGCACGTTGGGCAATACCACATAACCCAGGCGCAGTGCAGGGTAGAGCGTTTTACTAAACGTGCCGATGTAAATGACCGGACTATTTTCTTCAAGCCCCTGAAGCGATGGAATCGGCTGGCCGGAAAAACGAAATTCACTGTCGTAATCATCTTCAACAATCCAGCACTGGAATTCCCTTGCCTGCGAAAGTAATAACTGGCGGCGCGGCAGGCTCATCACAGAACCCAGCGGATACTGATGCGATGGCGTAACAAAGATTAATTTTGGCTTTTCATCGGCATTGGCCTGCGGCATTAATCCCTGATCGTCGACATCCAGCGCCGAAATATTCACCGCATTCATGCGCAGAATATTTTTAATTCCCCAGTAGCCGGGTTCTTCAATCCACGCCTTGTCGCCAGGATTACACAGCGTGCGGGTGACTAAATCCAGTGCCTGGTGGATCCCTTCGGTAATGAGAATCTGATCGGTGGTGCATTTTACGCCGCGCGCGGTGCGCAGATAATCCGAGAGCGCAGATTTTAATTCCTCCAGCCCGGATGCGGCGTCGTAAGTCAGATATTCAGGATTCGGGCGTCTGGCGACACGGTCGTAGATTTTCTTAAACGTACGATGCGGAAAGCTTTCGACATCCGGCACGCCGGGAATGAAATCGCCCCATTGCGCCGGGCTGGCGCTGGCGTTTTCCAGCAATTCAAGGCAGCGCAGAGAAAGACTGGCGCGGTCTTCTGTTACCGTGGCTGGCACCGTGCGTGCGGCCTGCGTATTCAGGTTGTCCAGCACGCTTTCGGTGACAAACGTGCCGCTGCTGGTGCGCGTTGAAATATACCCTTCGGCCTGTAATTGCTCATACACCCGTAGCACGGTGTTACGCGAAAGCGATAACTCATTGGCCAAATCGCGGGTTGGCGGCATTCGCGCCGCAGGGCGCAAACTTCCCTCAAGAATACAATTACATATCGCGGCATAAAGTTTCTTATGCAGTTTCTCGGTAGGCGTCTGGAGAAATGCCTGCTTGATCACATCTACGGTAAGTGAACGCATTTGGATCCTATGAATAAAACGATTTGGCTCTCGATTCAGGTACCAGATACTGTCTAAATGATATTCGACAATCAACCTGTAAATCTTAATTTCGTGTGAGGGATAAAGAAATGAGCAATAACGAACTCCACCAACGTCGTCTGGCCGCTACTCCGCGTGGCGTGGGCGTGATGTGTAATTTCTTTGCGCAAACGGCTGAAAACAGCACCATTACCGATGTCGAAGGGAAGCAATATATCGATTTTGCTGCGGGCATTGCGGTGCTCAATACCGGCCATCGCCACCCGCGCCTGGTTCAGGCCATCGAACAGCAGCTTCATGCGTTTACCCACACCGCTTATCAGATTGTCCCTTACGAAAGTTATGTCGCGCTGGCGGAAAAAATTAACGCAGTGGCCCCGATTGTTGGCCCTAAGAAAACGGCGTTTTTCACCACCGGCGCTGAAGCCGTTGAAAATGCCGTGAAAATCGCTCGAGCCCATACCGGTCGCCCAGGCGTGATTGCTTTTAGCGGCGGATTCCATGGCCGCACCTATATGACGATGGCGCTGACGGGCAAAGTGGCTCCCTATAAAATTGGCTTTGGCCCATTCCCCGGCTCCGTATTTCACGCGCCGTATCCGTCTGAGCTCAGTGGTATTTCCACCGAAGATGCGGTGAAAGCCATCGAGCGCCTGTTCAAATCTGACATTGAAGCGACGCAAGTTGCCGCGATTATCTTCGAGCCTGTTCAGGGCGAAGGCGGTTTTAATGTGGCTCCGCCTGAATTTGTGGCGGCTATTCGCGAGATTTGTAACACCCACGGCATCGTGATGATTGCCGACGAAGTGCAAAGCGGTTTTGCCCGTACCGGCAAAATGTTTGCCATGAACCACTATTCCCATCAGCCCGATTTGATGACGATGGCGAAAAGCCTGGCGGGTGGGATGCCGTTATCCGGCGTGGTCGGCAAAGCAGAAATCATGGATGCGCCAGCGCCGGGCGGACTAGGGGGAACCTACGCCGGGAACCCGCTTGCCGTTGCTTCGGCTCACGCGGTGCTGGATGTCATTGCGGACGAAAAGCTCTGTTTACGCGCGCAAACACTGGGCGAACGCCTGACTTCACGGCTGCGTGAAATCACCGCCACCTGTCCTGCGCTGGTGGAAATCCGTGGCCTGGGTTCGATGGTTGCGGCTGAGTTTTACGACCCGGCAACCGGAGAACCGTCTGCGGCCGTCGCGCAGCAAGTGCAAAAACGTGCGTTAGAGCAAGGCTTGCTGCTGCTGACCTGCGGGCAAAATGGCAACGTGATTCGCTTCTTGTACCCGCTGACGATTCCCGATGCGCAGTTCGATCAGGCGCTGGATATCATTAAAACTGCGACGCAGATGTGAGACTCAAAATGATCAATTTGAAAAATAACGATTTGCTGCGTGATGCCTGCCTGATTGCAGGGGAATGGAGTCATGCGCAGTCGGGTAAAACCATGCCGGTAGTGAATGCTGCCACCGGGGAAAAAATAGCGGATGTGCCTTTAATGGCGCAGGTCGAAACGCAACGCGCCATTGAGGCTGCTGAAGCTGCGCAAAAAGAGTGGAAGACACAAACGGCGGCCAGTCGCGCCAAAATTCTCCACAGTTGGGTAAACCTGATTCAGGAAAACAGCGAAGATCTGGCGCGGCTGATGACTCTGGAGGGCGGCAAACCGCTGGCTGAGGCGCGAGGTGAAATCAACTACGCCGCCTCGTTTATTACCTGGTTTGCGGAAGAAGCCAAAAGGGTGGACGGCGTTTTGTTGCAGCCAACCGCGGCGGATCAACGTTTTATCGTCTCGAAACAACCGGTCGGCGTTTGCGCGGCAATTACACCGTGGAATTTCCCGGCGGCGATGATCACCCGCAAAGTCGCGCCAGCACTTGCCGCAGGCTGCGCGATTATCGTAAAACCCGCGGAGCAAACACCGCTGACCGCGCTGGCGCTGGCAAAACTGGCCGAGCTGGCGGGCTTGCCGCAAGGGTTGTTGCAGGTAATCACAGGGGACGCCAAAGAAATTGGCGGTGAACTGTGCCGCAACGCGACGGTTCGTAAACTGAGTTTTACCGGCTCCACGGACACCGGACGTCTGTTAATGGCGCAATGCGCGCCGACCATCAAAAAATTGTCGCTGGAGTTAGGGGGCAATGCGCCCGTTATCGTCTTCGATGATGCGGATCTTGAGCTGGCCGTGAAAGGCATTATGGCGTCGAAATTCCGCAATAGCGGGCAGACGTGCGTGTGTGCGAACCGAATTTATGTGCAAAGCGGGATATATCAGGCGCTCAGCGCGGAACTGGTCAAAGCGGTGGAAGCGCTGAAGGTCGGCAACGGCATGGATGACGGCGTTAATCAAGGGCCGCTAATCAATGCCAAAGCGATTGAGAAGGTGGAGCTTCATATTCACGACGCGGTAGAAAAGGGCGCAACAGTATTAACCGGCGGCCACAAACACGCGTTAGGCGGAAACTTTTTCGCGCCGACGGTGGTGGCGAATGTCACGCAGAATATGCGCTTTGCGAAAGAAGAAACCTTCGGGCCAGTTGCGCCGCTATTTAAATTTGAAACCGATGCCGAAGCGGTTAATTACGCCAACGACACCGAATTTGGTTTAGCCGCTTATATCTTCACTCAGGATGCAAAACGCCAATGGCTAATCCCAGAGGCGCTGGAATATGGCATGGTTGGCGTCAATACCGGGCTGATTTCTAATGAAGTTGCACCGTTTGGCGGGATTAAACAGTCCGGCCTGGGGCGAGAAGGTTCACGTTTTGGCATAGATGAGTATCTGGAGATGAAGTATGTCTGCGTAAAACTCTGACTTTGTAAAATGGTGGATGACGCTTCGCTTATCCACCCTACAATTCATCGCGCCATAGCCTTTCGTAGGTCGGATAAGCGAAGCGTCATCCGACAAAATCCCACCTGTTAAAAATCCCGCCAAAATCTTTAACAATTATGTGACATTGAGCGTATACATATAACATATTATGTTTTATAAAATACACACACTGCCTGCCCTTATGCCACAGAAAGAGAAAAGATATGGAACAGACGACAGACAAAGAAAATCTTCAACATCAGCCAGTTAAAGGCGAGCAATTCAACCGCTCGATAGGGCTGATGTCTAACTTCGCATTGGGATTCACTTATCTTTCGCCGCTGACTGCGGTGTATTCGCTGTTCGCCCTCGCGGTGACGCTGGCAGGGCCACCGGCAATCTGGTGGATTTTAATTGTTGCCTGCGGTCAATTGCTGGTGGCATTAGTCTTCGGCGAAGTGGCTTCGCAATATCCGATTACTGGCGGTTTATATCCGTGGGCGAGAAGATTGTGGGGTAAAAAATATGCCTGGATTGCCGCATGGATTTATCTCTGGGCATTGGTGGTCACTATCACCTCAATTGCCGAATATACCGCCACCTTCGTTGCGTCACTGTTTCACTACGCGACCAGCGCGGGCAACATGATGCTGACTTCCGTCGTCCTGCTGTTGATTATGATGGGGGTCAATATGTCCGGGACCAAAAACTTAGCCCGCGTCGCTAAAATTGGTTTCTGGTGCGAAATTGTCAGCGTGATTGCGCTGGGTATTTACCTGTTAATTTTCCACCGCGCCCAGCCGTTCTCCGTGGTATTTGATTCCATGGGCGTGCTCTCCGCAGACGGCAATTACACCACCGCGTTTATGTCCGCATCGTTAATGGGCTTGTTTATGTTCTTTGGCTTTGAAGCCTGCGGCAATGTGGCGGAAGAAGTTAAAAACCCAGGCAAGAAGATTCCAGTGGCGATGATTTTAAGTATCGTGTTTGGGGCTATTTCAGCGGTTATCTCAATCATGGGGTATTTACTCTCTTCACCCGACTTGCAGGATATTGTTAACGGCAAAATCGCAGACCCGATCCCGACCATACTTAACCAGGCGCTGGGTGAAACCGGGGCGACAATATTTATCGTTGTCGCTGCTATCGCCATGCTGTCTTGTATTCTTTCTTTGCAAGCCGCATTGAGCCGCCTGATCTTCTCTTTCTCCCGCGATAACATGCTGCCGGGCAGCGAGTGGATGTCGAAGATTTCCAAACACAGCGTGCCGGATAACGCGATGATGGTGAGCTGCTTATTGCCGGTGATTATTTGTGTCTGGGTTTACTTCCAGCCGGATAGCCTGGCGCGAATCACAGCCTTTGCGGTTATCGGTATCTATATTTCATTCCAGATGGTGGTGCTGGCGGCATTGCGTCAACGCCTGAAAGGCTGGAAACCAGCAGGGGAATGGACGGTCGGTTCATGGGGAATTATCGTCAACGTGCTGGCGCTGGCTTATGGTTTGTGCGGGATTTGGTTACTGGCGCAACCGGCGGCAGGCGAGAGTTTTGTGGATCGCTGGACGGTATTAGTCGGGCTGTCGATTGTGATCATTTCCGGTCTGCTTTACATGTTTATCACTAAACCGTTTGGCCGTTCGAATGCACCAGAAAACGATGCGATTGAATATGCGCGCAAGCTGAATGCGGAACAGTCATAAACATAAGGGCGGGGTTTACCCGCCCGTTTTACTTTGCCTGATATAAATTAAAGTAATCATTTTCATAAACCACAGATGCCAGGCTGACATCCAGCAAGTCACCCACGCGGAATTTTGGATGGCTCGAAAATACAATTCTGCGCTCTTTATTGGTAAGAAAAACTTTATCATTCGTCGCGAAAGGTAATAACTCATCCTCAACACGACTCACCAATAAATCAATCGCCGCCACGCCTAAGAATTGCTGGTTGAAATAAACCGGAACGGCGGAGGTAATGGTGTACGAAGTATTGCAGATATAATCAACGTAGGGACCATGAATAAATGCGTCACCCACAGCTGGCGCTTGTTTGAACCACTCAAAGGTTCTGAAATCCAGGCGCTGTTGGGTTGCCTGGTCCAAGTCAAGATTCACCTGCTTTACGCCGTCGGCCTTCTTATACCACCACTCCAATAGCCAGAATTCCTTATTGTTTCCCGTGGCTTCGATATGGCTGGCAAACCCCGCGCCCGAACAATAAACATTGTTGTTTAATGTCTTTTTTATATGTTCCTGAATGGTCTTTCTGATGGAAGGTTCAAGCAGATGTTCAAGATTGACCCCTTCAATTTCAGCAAGTGTTGATTGAATATCTTTCGCCAGCATCCCGGTGGAATCAATCATCGAATTGATGATGCTGTCTATTTTTTCGCTTAGGGTACGGAGTGATGTTGTTAGCATATTTATGCCTGTTGTTATATACCCTTCATACTTCAAGTTGCCTCTTTGTTGGCTGCGTTCTCGCGCCCGAATCACTTACTTATGTAAGCTCATCGGGACTTGTTCTCTTGCCGCCGCGATGCAATTCGAATTATCTTGGGTATTAATTTATATTGTGCTTCAATTTATTTTCTATCAGATAGAAAGTAAACGTGTCGATTAACTTTTTGGCAAGGTTAACGGACTCCGCTTCATGGTGTGAAGCCAGAGTGTCAATTAACGTGGTATACAGCTCAACAATTTCGCGATGGATATTGTCTGAACGGAACAAAATCGCCACCAGCGATGACCATTCTGATTGCAAAATCAATTCCTGGTTCGCCAGGCGGGCTGATTGAGAACACGCCGCAATCGCTAACAAACAGCGCATATCCGCCTGAGTGCGTGCTTCAGGCGATTGGGCTGAGTCGAGAACCGAAACAAAATCACGCAGGCGCGTAATATCTGCCTGGGTCATTCTTCGCGAGGCTAATCTTGCACTGTGGCTAATAATGGCGCAGTGCATTTCACCGAGATCGGAAAGGTAATCGGTGCTTAATGATTTAAAAGGATTAAGTGTTTGACTTAATTCCCAGGCTTGTTCGCAAACAAAGCTTCCACCATTACGCCCACGCACCGTGTGGATTAAATTATTGGCACGCAGCGTATTTAACGCTTCGCGGATAGTGATGTGAGAAACCCCCATCATTTTCGCCAGATCCGCTTCATTAGGAAGTTGCTCATTAGCCTCAAGCAGGCCGGTAATAATGGCATTGGAAAGTCGCTGAACGATTTGATCGGAACGGCTGGCCTGACCGATTGGCGCAAATATCACCGCATGAGTAATCATAATATTCCCTGGTGAGATAATCCCTAAATAGAGCCTTTGAACATAGCATACAACCCCTTGTTAATGAAGGAAGCCTTAAGTATTCGTGTTCAGGCACTTCACTTTGATGAGCTGCGCAATTGCAGCGCAAAAAATCGTTTTGGAATGAGATGCATATCAAATTGTTAGTAAATTGTTATTGAATTTATCTCGCTCAAAACATATTACATAATATAGTTTATGTTTTAACGAGCGGAGAGCGCGATGAAAGTACTGAAGCACTTTATCAATGGGCAATACCAGGCAGGTTCGCAGGATAATCTTTTTGACCTGGTCAGCCCGGTCAACGGCGAAACTTACGCGCTGTCGCCGAGTGCAGGGCGAGAAGAAGTGGAGCAGGCGTACCGCGCGGCGAAAAGCGCGTTTGCGGTCTGGAAACTTTCCACGCCTGCGCAACGCCAGTTAGCGCTCCTGAAGCTGGCCGATGAAATCGAACGCAATGTTGACCGACTGGTGAGCGCGCAAAGTGAAGAAACCGGGCAGCTGCGCCACTTCATTGAGAAAGAAGAGATTGCGGCTTCTTGCGACGCACTGCGGTTCTTTGCGGGTGCCGCACGTTGCCTTGAAGGTAAAGCGTCGTACGAATATGCCGCCGGTTTAACCTCCACTATTCGCCGCGAACCACTCGGAATTGTAGGCCAGGTCACGCCGTGGAATTACCCGTTTATGATGGCGGTGTGGAAAATTGCCCCGGCGCTGGCGGCGGGCAACACGGTGGTGCTCAAACCGAGTGACACCACGCCAGTCAGCACCTTAATTCTGGCAGAACTGGCCGCACCGCTATTCCCGCAGGGCGCCTTTAACGTGGTGCTCGGTAAAGCGGAAACCGGCTCGCTGGTGGTCTCCAGCCCGGAAGCCTCGCTGGTGTCGATTACCGGTTCGGTCCGCGCCGGTCTGCAAGTTGCGGCCTCGGCGGCGGCAAACCTCACCAAAGCGCATCTCGAACTGGGCGGCAAAGCGCCGGTGATTGTCTTTGCCGACGCCGACATTAATAAAGCCGTCGATACCATCACCACCGCCGGATTCTTCAACGCCGGGCAAGATTGCACTTCTGCCACGCGCATCCTGATTGAAGAGTCGATTTACGCATCGTTTGTCGAAAAACTTGTGACTAAAACCCGCGAAATTACCTTCGGTACGCCAGAAGACAAAAATGCGTTATACGGTGCGCTCAACAGCCGCAGCCAGCTTGAACAGGTGAAAGGGTTTATCAGCCGCCTCCCGGCTCATGCCAAAATTGAAACCGGCGGCAAACCTGGCGCAGGCCCAGGTTTTTACTTTGAACCGACGATTATTTCCGGCCTTGAACAGCGCGACGAAGCAATTCAGCACGAAGTTTTTGGCCCGGTCATGACGGTGCAAAAATTCTCCTCAGAAGCCGAAGCGCTCGAAAAAGCCAACGACGTGGAATACGGCCTGGCGTCGAGCGTCTGGACCAGTAACCACGGTCGCGCCCAGCGCTTCAGTATTCGCCTGGATTTCGGCACCGTGTGGATTAACAACCACATTCCTCTGTGCGCTGAAATGCCCCACGGTGGCTTTAAAAAATCCGGCTACGGCAAGGATTTGTCCTCGTACTCGCTGGATGAATACACCCGCGTAAAACACATCATGTGCGATGTTTCTGAATAATAAGGTGATGAAATGAAAGCAATAAAAGCCGCTGCGTTATCTTTTGTACTATTCTCAAATTTAGCGTTGGCCGAGGTTTCTCCGTTAACCGTCGTTAAAGATTATATGTCCGCGTGGAATGCGCATGATGCTGCTAAAGCCGCGCAATATTTAGCGCCGGACGTGGTTTATTACGACGCCGCAAGCGGTACGCCAGTGAATGGCAAAAGCAATGCTGAAAAAGAGGTGATTGGGGCCTTTATTAAAGCCGTGCCAGATTTAACCTGGAAAATGACCAGTAAACCGGTTTATGACCACGACACCATCGCCTTTCGCTGGGAATTCAGCGGCAAAAATAGCGGCGAATGGGCGGGAAGCCCGGCGACCAATAACCCGATTAAATTTGAAGGGGTGAGTTACATCACCGTCAATAACGGGAAAATTACCTGGCAGGGCGATTATTACGACTCCAAAAAGCTCGATGAAGAATTAAAGCCAAAAAATAAATAAGGTCTTATATGTCGATTACCAGACGTGATTTTCTCAATGGGGTGGCAATTACCATTGCCGCAGGGATGACGCCGCTCGATCTTGCTAAAGCCGCCGGAAAAGCCACCGCAATAATGGACGATGATTATTACCCGCCGCAGTTAACAGGTCTGCGTGGGAATCATCCCGGTTCATTTGAAATGGCCCACGCCGTGGGGCGCGACCATGAAAAATTCAGTACCGACCATCTTCCCATTAAAGAAGAATACGATCTGGTAATCGTCGGTGGCGGGCTGAGTGGTTTAGCCGCCGCCAGCTTCTGGCGCGATGTGATGGGTAAAGAGAGCAAAGTGCTGGTTCTCGACAACCACGATGATTTCGGCGGACACGCCAAACGCAATGAGTTTAACTCCGGCGGCAAAAAAATCATCGGTTACGGTGGCAGCGAAGCCTTTCAGTCGCCGACACGAAATTTTAGCGACGTCGTCAACGGGCTGATGTCCACGGTCGGTGTCAGCGTCACGCGCATGAAGCAAAGTTTTGATGTGAATTTCTACCCCAACTTACACCTCAGCCGTGGCGTGTTCTTTGATAAAAAGAACTTCGGTGAAACGAAAATTGTTGGCGGCGACCCTGGGCGTGCGGTGGCCGATGACATTCCACCCGATAGGCTCAATGGCCGCCCGCTGGCTGAGTTTATCAACGATTTCCCGTTAAGCGAGAGTGACCGTAAAGCCATTCTGGACTTGTACGAGAAACCAGTTGATTACCTGAAAGGGATGACGGTAGACGAAAAAACCGCATGGATGGACACCCACAGCTATCACGATTTCCTGACTGAGAAAGTGGGGTTAAGCAAAATGGCGATGATGTATTTCCAGCAGCGCACCAACGACTTTTTCGCCATCGGCATCGAAGGTGTGAGTTGTTCCGACGCCAGAACCTGTGCGCTGCCAGGGATGGATGCCATGGAGCTGCCGCCGCTGGATGAAGAAGCTCTCGCTGACCTGGAAGAGCCGTACGTTTATCATTTGCCGGATGGCAATGCGGGCCTGGCGCGTTTGATTGTTCGCCACCTGGTGCCTGAGGCGTTACCCGGACATACCATGGAGGATTCTGTCACTTCGCGGCTCAATTACGAAAAGCTCGACCACCCGAAAAACGCCACCCGAATCCGTCTTAACAGTATTGTGATTAATGCTAAAAATACCGACGACGGCGTGGTTGTGACCTACGTTAACGACGGCAAAGCGTACCGCGTGAAAGGGCGCAACGCGATCATGGCCGGTTACAACATGATGATCCCGTATCTGGTGCCAGAAACACCCGAAGCGCAGAAAGCCGATCTGCGCCTGAATGTCAAAGCGCCGCTGGTTTACACCAATGTGGTGGTCAAAAACTGGCAGGCATTCAAGCAACTGGGTATTCACGAATTTTATTCTCCGGCGGCTCCGTACAGCCGCGTGAAGCTCGATTACCCGGTCAGTCTCGGCAGTTATCAGCATCCGCAAAACCCGGATGAACCGATGTGCCTGCATATGGTTTATGTCCCGACCTATCCGGGCAGCAAATTGAGCGCGCGCGAGCAGTTCCGCCAGGGGCGAGCGTATTTATTGGGCACGACGTTTGATACTCACGAGCAAATGATTCGCTCGCAACTTCAGGAAATGCTCGGGCATACCGGCTTTGACCATCAACGCGATATCACGGCGATTACCGTTAACCGCTGGGCGCATGGCTATGCGTATTACGCCAGCGCGTTGTTCGATGATATGGACAAAATGGACGCCATTAAAGATAACGCGCGCAAACCGATTGGGCGAATTGCGATTGCCAACTCTGACTCAGACTGGGACGCCTACGCGCACACGGCCATTGACCAGGCCTGGCGTGCGGTCAACGAACTTAAGGCAATGGGGTGATTTGAGATGAAACAAACTCTATTGGCTATCGGATGTTTGATAGTTGCCGGAAATGCGGCGGCTGATTCTTCACCCGGTAATTCTTCACCCGGTAAATACATAGCGCGGGCGTCAGATTGCGTGGCATGCCATACCTCCGAAGGTGGGCAACCGATGGCGGGCGGCAAGAAATTTTCAACGCCGGTTGGGGATATTTACGCCACCAATATTACGCCGGATAAAACCGCCGGGATCGGCAATTACTCTTACGAAGATTTCGAAAAAGCCGTGAGGCAGGGGATTGCGAAAGACGGGCACGCGCTCTATCCGGCGATGCCATATCCTTCCTACGCCAGAATGACCGACAAAGATATTCATGATTTGTATGATTACTTTATGAATGAAATTCCGCCGTCGGCGCAAAAGAATAAAGATAATGATATCCCGCGGCTATTATCCGCTCGCTGGCCGCTGCATATCTGGAATTGGCTTTATGTTGATGACACTCAATCGGTTAATAACGCCAATAAGCCCGATGAACAGCACAATGTATTATTGAGCCGGGGCGCATATTTAGTCGAAGGGCCGGGGCATTGTGGCGCCTGCCATACTCCACGCGGCGTCACGATGCAGGAAAAAGGCTATGACGCCTCCAGCGATGTTTATTTGAGCGGTGCGATGATTGACGGCTGGAATGCCCCGTCGCTCAGAAACATCTCGAAGTCGCGGGAGGAATTAAAAGGCTTGCTGCGGACGGGCAAAAGCCAGCATGACGCGCTCTCCGGGCCGATGAGCGAAGTGGTGACGCAGAGTACGCAATATATGACCGACGGTGACCTGGAAGCGATTTCATATTATTTGCTCAATTTTAACCATCCCGATGCGGGTGCGGTGTCTACAAGCGGGGCAATAACCTATTCGCCGAAAGACGGTAAAACGCTTTATTCAATGTATTGCTCGACCTGCCACGGCGATGACGGCAAAGGCAAAGATTTTACCGTACCATCGCTGGTGAATAACTCCATCGTTACGGCGAAAGACCCGGCGTCACTGCTTTCAGTCATTAATGACGGAACCCAGACACCACAGACTCAGGGGAATATTTCTTTCAAAATGCCTGCTTACAAACAGGTTATGTCTGAGGAAGAGCGAAATAACGTGGTGAATTACGTGCGCGGAACATGGGGTAAACAAGCCGATAAATAAAGGGTTCAGGGTTGAAGAGGTCATCAAAACGCACCTGGCCTATAACGAGCACGTCCAGGAAGAGAGGGATCTCAAAAAAATACTCTGACACCGCTTCTGGCCAATGAAGCTCATATCGTGAGGTTTATTGGCCCTTTTTTAAATACTTATTTCCCGGAAATATCCCGTTCGGTTTTCTCAAGAATACGCCCGTAATCGTTAATACTTTGCCAGCTTAAATGGCAGGTGTTTACCGTCGCACACCCGTTGATGCTTCGCGTGCTAAACGGGGCCACCATCCCAGGGTTATCAATTTTTTTACCATTAACCACCAGATTCACTAGCGTCACATAAAACGGCGTCGGGTTACTGACGCGGGCCTGCCCATGGTTTTTCTCCCACCTGAGCTGTTTATAAGCCTCCTGCGGGTTTCCTTTTAAATTGGCCGGGCGGTAAAAAAGCTTCATTCTGGAACGCACCGCAATTTGCACGCTATTGGCTTGAGCCTGGCCCGAAGGGATTGCAGCGATACTCAAGGTAAACAAACTTTCGCGGTCAGGGGGCATGTTGGCGTGAGTTTTGAGTAAGCGAATGCTGTTTTCTCGTCCTGGTTTGAGGGAGAAAAGCGGCGGTGTTGCGATAAACGGGGCAGGCTGTGTTGAAGGTGTCACCCCTGACCATGTGCCGCCAGAACTCACGGTGGTATTGATAAGCCAGGCGCTCTGGCTGGTATTGCGCAGCTCAACTTTCACCCCTTTGGCCTGCTCGTGATAGATAAACCGAGTGCCGCCAATGCTGACTCCCGCCATGCTTTGTGTGACGTGCCCAAAGAACACAATAATGGCTGCTGCAATAAAAGTTTTATTCATAAGTCAGTGTAAAAGTGATGGTGGCATTGGCCGCGCCAGGGCTGACATTACTGCCGTCAGCCACATAGCGGGCAAAAAAAGGCAGCGTTACATTTGCCTGGCGCGATGTCAGTGCGGTTCCGCCGCTGAGATTGTTGACCGGAACCAGCGTTTTATCGCTATCGTATAGCCCAATTCCTACGCCCTGAGCGCTTTGCGCTTGCGTTGTTACGGCGAGTAGCTGCGAATTTACGGAGTTCGGTGTGCCAATAAACGTAATGCTGACGCGACTGGCGGCGGCATCGCAACGTTCCAGATGAATGGTAAACGGTTCATAACGCGTGGCGGCACCCGCCCGGTAAAACTGCTTGCTGCTGACGTTTCCCATCTCCACCGTCAGGTTTTGTGAATCGGCAGAAACCACGCAGGTGTTGTCGGTTATCGTGCCGGTAATACTCATGGTTCCGTCGTGGGCAAGCGCTGCGAATATACTGCCTGCCGATAGCGCCGCCGTGAGCAAAAAATGGAGTTTCATGCGGCCACCTTATTGATACTGCAAATCAAAATACATGACGGAGGAGGCATTTCCGGCGGTGACCACATTTTGCGTGGCTTTATAGCGCAGATAAAAAGGCAGAGAATTGCTCCCCGGCGAGAGTTCGTAAACGGTGGATGACAGGGTATTAATCGCCAGCGGCTGTTGGTTGCCATCGAGGATTTCTATCCCAACACCGGTTGCCATAGCCCCCGAGCTTCCCGTATCTGAAAGCGCGAGTAATGCCGGGTTGTCGCTGTCGTTCGTGCCAGAAAATGTCAGCTTAGTTCCGGTCGCGGCGGAGCCACAGTTTACCAAATCAATGGTGAACCGTTTGGCGGTTGTCGTGTCGCCTGTGGCGGCAAAGTGACTTACGGAAAACTGGCCGATGTTCACCGTCTGACTCTGGCTACTACTGACATCACAAGTGCGCGACAAAATCGTGCCGGTGATTTGTAAGTTGTAGGCATCCGCGGCGGCATACGGGGCAACCAGCAGTAAGAGTGCGGTGGATAATTCCTTCAGAGGGGGCAGTTTTATTTTCATCATCACTCCTCAGGAAAAATCCACGCGCAAGACGGCGAGGGCGGTAAAGGTACCCTCCGCAGGGGCGTTGCCGGTGGTACTTACCGGATAAGCGCTAAGCATCACATTGGTCGAAAAAGTTTCGGTATCTATCTCGTCGAGAGCCAGACGAATGGAACTGGAGTCGTCATTAGGGCGCAGCAGGGCGCTATTCTGGTCAGTTATCGCCACGCCAACGTCCGGATTATCAGACTGGATGGCATCGCCGTTGGCGGTAGCGGTACCTTTCAACGAAAGTGAGAGGTTTGCCAGAGACGCGCCGTAGTTGCACTCAACCGGCACGCTGAACGTTTGCGGGGTAACGTTATCAGCCTTTTGCCCAGCGGCGGTAAAATCGGTGTTGTACATCGTACCAAAATCAACATGTATGACCGCACCGGCATTCACACTGCAATTTTGCGGGACGGAAATAACGCCATTGAGGAACACCTGCGCGATGGGTTCCGGGCTATATACGCCACTTTGCTTAGACAGGAAAATATCGGCCACATGGATGTTGTCAAATGAGGTGGTGCCGACGAAGGGTTTAATGATTTTTAAGTCCAGAAAGCCGGTGGTCCCTGCTGGCATGCTCGTCTGGCCTGCTGAGTCGTTGGCACCGCCTCCTCGTATATTTTTGAAAGGGACATAGCGGTTGCCCTGAACCGCAACGTTAATCGTTGTATCGAGGTATTCGTTCACATTGAACCATTGTGTGGTGCCTTCCAGAGTGGTCGGAACCAGGGGGGAAGTTGCAGTGAAGCGCCGGTAACGAGTCCCGGAAGGTTCATCGCAGCGTACTTGAATTCGCCCACCGGTGTTCCACGATGCCGCATGATCAAAGACTTGCCCGACCACATTCAAGGTGGTGTCAGAAATCGTCACCGTCCCGAAGCTTCCGGAGATATTGGTTGGATGTCCACTTTTCCCTTTGCAGGTATAGGTGTACGCGTGTGCGGTACTCAGTGACACACAAAACACCAACATGACCTGGAGTAATGTTTTTCCAAACGTGATTTTCATGACTTACATTCTCTTGTCAGGGTGTTAATCGGTTTTGTTTCGGCATCGTCCGGCAGGGTGTAAGCGACGCTACAGGTACGCATGGCACCGTCTCCCCATTTCACCGTCAGCGAGCCTTTGGGTTTGAGGCCGGAAAGATAAACTTGCCCGTCATCACCCACGATACTGCTGTTATCACCACTTGAAACCATGGCGCCAAAGGGAACGGGTTTCCCCTGGTGGGTCAGATTAATCAGCACCCTGGCACCGACCTGAGTATCGAAACTTGCGCGTACCAGCGCGCCACGGGTGGGTACCACGCTCACCACGCTGTCGACCATATCGACGTTATCAGGCATGGAGGTGGTATCCAGTGCCATTTTGTTGCGGCGATAAGTGGTGGCATATGGCACCACGGCGTAACCGCGCCAGTCAGTTTTTAACCCCGATACATCTTCAACTTTCACATTTCGCGCACCGGGCGCGGCAATCAATACGTTGGTCTGGCCGAGCGGCTGACTGAGGGTAATGCCCTGGTCATGTATCACTACACCGCCACTAAGCCCGTAATTCACCTGCTGGTAATTGCCGTTGTCGCTGTAGTTGTACCCACCGTTAACATTGCCCCACGAACTGGCGTAATCCGCAGAAACGGAACCGTTGGCGCTGCTGTTTTGGTTTTGATAACCCTGCTGCACGCTGTAATTAAGGTTGTTGTCTTCAAGCAACGTGCCATTTATCCCGGCACTTTGCGTGGTGTGCCCGTGCATATCGTTGCTGGCGCTGTAGCTTGCGTAGGCCGAGTTGTTTCGTTGCAAGGCATCATTGCCCTGAGAAAACCACAGACTGAGTGGGACAGAAACACTCATCGCGATGCGGTTATCAGCGTGCGCAAGACCTGGCATCTTGTTGTAGCTGTAGTTCAGGTTCCACGACACGCCGAGAACATTTCCGCTGTAGCCGGTCTGTAAAAGCATGCTGGCTTTATTGGTGTTCCAGTAGCTCTGGCGGCTGCCGCTGAGATAAAGCGAGCCGACAGCACCCAGTTGTTGAGAGATGTTGACCTGGAATTTATCGCGCTTGTTGTTGTAAAGGTTATAAGCACTGATGTATTCCGGTTTTGCCGTGCCATCGTTAATCGTTTCGTCGCTAACGTAACCGGACATGTTGTTCCAGGTGGTCTCCTCCAGGGTGTAGAAGCCCTGCGTGGAGTAGCGATAGCCCAGCAGTTGGAAGTTGGTTCCGAGTGCGCCGAGGGATTTTGCATACAGGAAGCGTAGAGATGAACCGACATGCTTTGTGCCATCAACCAGCTCGCTATCAGCGCCGGTGACATCCATCGAAACGGCACCAAACCGGCCGATATTTAACCCTAAACCGAGCACCGCCGCTTTATAGCGGTTAGCAAATTGCCCGCCGCCGTAGGCCGTTAAACCCTTTGGTAAACCCCAGATAACCGTAGATTGCGCGAATCCAGGATTATCTTGCTGATCATTGTTACTGCGAAAAGTCCCGGCGGTGGCAGAGTATTTAATGCGACCTTCGCGCTGTAAAATAGGCACCGTGGAATACGGCTCGCGGTAAATATTCACGCTGCCATCGGACTCTTTAACTTCAACAACCAGGTCGCCACTCGAAGAAGTAGGGAACAGATCTTTAATTTCAAACGCACCGGGGGAAACGTAGGTCTGATAGATGATGTAACCGTTTTGTCTGACCGTGACCTGCGCGTGGGTTTTGGCAATACCGCGCACCGTAGGGGCAAAACCGCGCAGGCTGTCCGGCAGCATATTGTCATCAGAGGCAATCTGAATACCGCGAAAACTAATGCTGTCGAACACTTCGGAAGGAGTGCTGCTGTCGCCAATGGTCAGCTCGCTTTTCAGCGGAATAATGGCCCGCTCAAGATAGGTATTGATGTGGTTCCACTGGCTGTTTTGACGGCGCTGCCCGCTGCTATAGCTCCAGGTCGAATAATCACGCAAGCGCCATGGCCCAAGGTTAAAACCGCTGTTAAGGCCTAAAAAGTAGGTATTACTGGCACTGTCATTTTCGCGGTCACTGCTATTAGCACCGGAAAAGTTGTAGTTAAATAACAAGGCATTAATGCCTTCATCCCATTGTGCAGGAGGGATGTAGCCACGTGCAGTGGTACTCATCATGGCCTGTGGCACGCTGAGATCCAGGCGTTGCTGGTCGAAATCAAACTGCGTCATCGCCCCTTCAATGGCGGAGGCGAGATGGACACAGGTGTCGGGTGCGGTTGCAGCAAGATCGGGCTTCGCGGTGGTATTCACGCCAAACACACCTAACGTTTTGACGGTCAGGCAAGGTTCAAGTCCCGTGTCATCATTGCTTTGCTCATCGTTCTTTGCACTAATAAACTGAATGTCTTTTGTGGTGATGAATTCTTCATTTACCCAGACATCGACACGATAAATACCTGGAGCCTGGCCCCCCTCATCAAAATGGGATAGATCGGCTACAGCAGAAGGATCGTCAGATAAAAATGCAGGGTTAAAGACATTTTCCGCGTAGCAATGTATTGACCCCATAGCGATATATATCGCCAGCGGGGCTAATTTGTATTTTAAACGAGGCATTGTCTTATTGTTCCTTTACCGACTCAAAAATCCTTAATAAACGCGTCGGCTAACCCGTGCAGTGTTGCTCAGCGCTATTCGCGCCAAAATCATTTATGGACTGGAAATAGACACTGCCCGAAGCATGACCCGGAATAGTCGCGGTTAAGGTCGACTTTGGTGCCACCATGTTATTTTTTAGCTTCTGGTTTCCTACGCGAAATTGCACCAGTGTGACGTAATAGGGCGACGGGTTTTTAACCATAACCTGGCCGTTTGAAACATGGCAGATCAGAGATTTAGGGGCATCAGCAGGGTTCGATTCCAACCCTTGTGGGCGCATAAATAGTTTGATGACACTCTGGGTCGCAATTTGCAAGGTATTACCTTTCAATGATTCTTTGGGTACTGAAGGAATCGCTTTACTATTAATATAAAATACGCTTTCGCGATCTTGTGGCAGCATTGGGCCGTTATAAATAATACGCAGTCGGTTCTCTTTTTTGGGGCCAAGGGCAAATAAAGGTGGAGTAATAATAAAGTTATCGACTTTATTATTGCGGCCATCAGACACCCACGACTGAATTAAAAAACGGGTGGTTTCTGATGTATTCAGAATCGGTAAAACCGTATTTTTTTCGTTGGTGTGATAAATAACCCGTGTGGCCCCCAGAGCAATTCCTCCGGCGTAAGCCGAGGTGACCGACGTCAGTATCAGAGAACTGGCAAGAAGAGATTTTTGTAGAATATGCATAGATAGTTTGCGCTCTGACATAAATTTAAAAAGTCCCCCGCAATTAAGCGGGGGAAGACAACAAATCAGGAGAAGGTTGTGCTAAATGTTGCAACTGCGGAGACATTACCCGCTGTTGCCGCAGCGCCTGTTGCGATGTAATCAACACTGAATGGCAGAATATTTTCGCCATCAATCAGCGTGGTTGTGGATGACGTTGTGCCCAGTGGCAGCACGGCACCGTCTGCGCCATACAGTTGCAGGGCAACGTTAGTTGCCGCACCCGCACCGGCGGTATTCGCCAGAGCGCCCGAAGTAACGGCATCGGATTGGCCAATAAAGGTTACCGATGCATTCTGGCTTGCTGTGGTGTCGCAGTCTTCGAGTTTGATATTGAATGACTTCTGCTGGCCTGCTGCTGTACCCGCGGTCGCAAGTTTAGAAGCGGTCACCTGATCGAGCGTCACGGTTTGATCCATGGAATCAGCAAATACAGAACAAGCCGCATCAACAACCTGACCTTCGAATTTAATTGTGCCGCCTGCAACCGTCGTATCTGCGTGCGCAGCAACAGAGAAAAGGCCAGCAGCCACTAAGGAAAGTAAAGCGGAATTGAATTTCATCGAAATACCCTTTAATCAATATATTGGATTAGAATGAAGCCGTAAAACTTCACTATCTTAATTATTAAAATCCTACTCAAAGGGAAAACAGAACCTTAATGTGTTCTATTATCTTTAACAGAAAAACAAGCCATTAATTCTCTGTGTTTCCCTTTGGTCAATAACGATACTGAATGTATGGAATTTAAATCAATTGATTTGGTGAATTGCTGACAATCAAGCGCAGGAGGATTGAAAAAAGTAAGGGTACGATGGTATATCTCTTTTGATAAGCTATTTTAAAGCATTAATTGCTGCCAACTCGTAACTAATCATCAAATATAAGAATATCCATCTATCAAAAAATGTACGATTCAGCCCGCTAGTACAAGCGAGCGCATCAGTAACTTGTTGAACTTATTTAGTAAAATCTATGATTTCAAATCATTAAAAAACCAAATTCGAAATGCTAATTTTGTAGGAATGTTTGCAATCTGATTAAAAGCTGCTGGAAATAATGATCGCTGGAAAATGAATGGTGATAATGAAGATAACATTCATAGCGCATTTGCAGCTCTGGCGGGGCTTCGAGTAACTGTACGGGAAGAATATTTAGCGTCTTTTTCCCAATAGTGGTGGGGACTAATATAACCAAATTGCTGAACGCGCAAAGTGTAATCAGATTTAGCGAACTGCTTGCCACAAAGGCAATATCCCGCTTCTCAAACAATGCCCGGAAATGCTGGGTTTGTTCAACATCATCACTAATAAAGTGCATCCCGCGAGACCATATGGCATGGCGATTTTGATGCCAGTCATCAAGAGTGAAGGGGGGCTTAATCGTGGTATGCCCCTTTCTGACCAGAATGCCAACATCACAGGTGAAGAGTTTGAGTTGAATAATCGAGTTGTCTACGGGCAGACGTGAGCCAACATCAATATCAATTTCTTTATTGCGCAGGCGGGCCAGGCGTTCTGAATCGGTATCTGACGGTCTGCAAAAGGCCAGTTGAGTCTGTTCATTTTCGTTATTCAGCAACGTTATCGTCAGCAACAGTTCCAGTATTGAAGGGGTGCTTAACACAATTGCGCGGCCGCCAGGCGACAAAGCTGAACCATCCACATTGTAGTCCTGGTTGATGTTTTGATAGCGCTGACTGAGTTCGAGTGCCAGCGTATTGGGCTTCATCCCGCTGCGGGTTCTGAAAAACAGGGCAGAACCGGTGCTTTTTCTGGCCTTATTAATCAAATAACTCACGGCGCCGGGCGTGACTTGCAGGATTTCAGCCGCTTTAGTCACACTTCCCGAGGTGCTGAGGATATGAATGGCTCTAAGAACTTTCATATCGAGTTGATTATCCATGGTCAACATCACTCCTTTTATGGTGTCAGGAACAGTGCAGCATCCCGTTCCCCATCTGACTCGTTTGTTGAAATATCCCAAATTCACTGGAGTATAGACCAGCGCAGTGGTTCCGATACGGCAATATTTCGCGGGGTAAATCCAACCGCAAGGGTTAAATATAATTGCGCTTATCTACCGTGCTTTAAATCTTTATATTTAACTTTTTAATGGATTTAAAAGTAAACTAAAAAAACAATAAATACAAGGTGTTGGATCTGGATGAATTGAATGTATAGGGCATGAATCGTTTTGTAGCTGACTATGTTTATTGTTATGCACTGCAATTGAGATTATATTTTCAGTAGCCAACGCCAGCTTCATTCATAAGAAATTCAGTTTATCTGCTGTTAATTTTAAACTGTTATAAATAAGTCAAAGGAATTGACATGATAATATATTCCGGAATGTTTTTTTATGCAGAGCAAAATCGACCTAAAATTATTAAAGATAATTAATGTGCTAGTGGTGAGTGGGAGCGTGACTAAAGCTGCACAGTTGCTCAACTTAACCCCTGGAGCCGTCAGCTACTCACTAAAAAAACTCAGAAGCCTCACCGGGGAACATCTGTTTATCAGAACCAAAGCGGGCATGAAACCTGATGCCACCGCTCTTGAACTCAGCCAGCGCTACCAAAAATTTTGCTCATTAGCGCAGGAGAATAACGCTGACAGTATAGAGGTAAGCCGAGAAAAACTGACCGTGATGACATTTTCTCCGATGGAAATGTTACTGGCAGAATCCATATTTAATTTACCCACGGACTCATCGTTGTATCGCTATGTGTTTTTACCCTACACCGCGAGTATTGATGAAAGAGCGGAGAAGCTAAAAAGCGGTATTGTCGATGTGGATATTGGCGGGAAACTCCCGGCCGATAAGCTTATTAGCAAAGTTAAGATCTTATCGTGCGATGTAGTGGCGCTATCAGGGGTGCAAAATAAAGCTTTGCCAACACAATTGTCGGTTGATGATTTATACCGCGCCAGACATGCGATATGGAATGTGATGATTGACTATTATTGTCACAGCATACGAAACGCGGAAAAGGTCGGTAAATACATTCAGAGTAGAGATGTGGGGCTGATTTCCAGTAGCATTATTAACATGGTGACATTCTGCGCGCACAGTGACTCTATTATGCTTATCCCCAAAATGTTTGTGCCGATGCTCACCAAAAAATTCCCGGTGCAATGTCATAAGTTACCCGCTGAATTCGATATGAAATATGACTGCTACATGCATTTTAATACTCAAATCACCGAAGATGAACAGGCGATGAAATTTGTCGATAACGTTATGAGCAACGTAAGAGATCTGTGCTTGAGTCCGTGATATTTTATCCAGGAATAGCAATGAAAGAGATTAGCCTAAAAAAATTAAAAGTTGTTAATACTCTGATTGAGTGTGGTAGTGCGGCGAAAGCGGCAAAAGTGCTGGGGATATCGCCTTCAGCGATCAGTTACACCTTAAAGCAGCTTACGGCTCAACTTGGTGTGAGTCCATTCATCAGAAAAAACAATGGATTAAAACCTAATGAGCATGCTCTTGCGTTGCAGGAAAAATATCGCGAGATAATGGCGTTAAATACTACGCGCAAAAAATTTATTATTTCCACTTATTCGTTAATTGAGTTTTATCTTGCTGACTATATCAATTCAATGATTGATGGCACCTTGCTCCACTTTATCACCATGGACACCTGCGAAAATGAACGATTGCGCAAGCTACAACACAGAGAAGTGGACATTGATATTGGCGGAAGATTACCAAAAGATGTATCAATAGTCTCAAAGCGATATCTGTATTCTAAAATGTGTATTATGGCCAGCAATAACCATCCAACCATAAATGAGACGTTTACGCTGGATGATTGGCAAACAAACAAACACCTTCGTTGGCAGCGAGATTCAGGCAGTATCTCCAGCATGGTCAACAACATGGATTTCCAAACGCCTTTATTCCGCGAGCGGGAAATTTCATGGGAAAGCCCGAACCTGCTCACACTGGCTTATTTATGCTCCAGTAGCGATAACATTATTATGATCCCTGAAGTGTTTGTTGAATCGCTCAAAGGGATGTTTCCGTTGAAATCATTCCGATCGCCGGAAGCGTTAGACATGAAATTTGAGTGTTATATTCATTATCATCGTGCTTTAGAAAACAAAGTTAATTCACTAGACCTGCATAATATTTTTGATCCGAAGCCAAGATAATATTCACACCGCTATTCATAACAACATTAAAAGCAGAGAGTTTAAAGTCTGTTATTAAGGGCTGTTAAACAGCCCAATATCTTATTTATTAATTCAATTTGCAGGGTTTATTTCCGGCCTAACAGGAAACCAAACACCACGCCCACTGCGGCGGCAATGGCTAAACCGGCGATAGGGTTGGTTGAAACCTGGTCACGTACGTTATCGGTCGCATCTCTTACCGCGTAACTGGCCTGGGACGCATATTTACGTGCCGCGCCTTTAAACTGGTCATCCGGGTTATGCGCATGCTTACCGTATAATTCTCGCGCTGTGCCTGCTGCTTCGTTGATTTTGTCTGTGGCTTTATCAAACATACCGAACTCCTTAAAGGACAATGAATGGTTAAGTATAGTTGGCCTGAGCGCAACGCCGGGGAATTAGGATAATGTGAAGTCGCGCAGCCTGAATCAAATCAGCTCCGGTAAGTGTTTGAGCAGTTTATCCAGCGTGATGGGGTAGTTGCGCACCCGCACGCCCGTGGCGTTATAAACCGCATTGGCGATAGCCGCACTCACGCCGCATAGCCCCAATTCCCCCACACCTTTGGCTTTCATCGGGGATGAAACCGGGTCGGTGTCATCGAGGAAAATCACCTCCTGGGCGGGAATATCCGCATGAACCGGGACTTCGTATGCCGCAAGGTCGTGATTAACGAAATACCCCAGGCGCGTATCGACGGCTAATTCTTCCATTAACGCGGCCCCCACGCCCATGGTCATCGCGCCGATCACCTGGCTGCGCGCCGTTTTAGGGTTGAGGATCCGGCCCGCCGCGCAGACGGCCAGCATACGGCGCACGCGGGTTTCGCCCGTGGCAACGTCGACGCCGACTTCGACAAAATGCGCCGCGAAGGTGGATTGCTGGAATGTCTTTTCCAGGTCGCCAAATTCAATACTGTCTTCGACACTCAATTTGCCGCCGGAGGCCGCATCGCTAAGTTGAGCGGTACGGGCGCCGAATTTGATTTGCCCATCGGCAAATACCGCCGTGTTCGCGTCAAACCCAAGCGTGTTGGCGATGGCCTCACGTAATTTCACGCAGGCGGCATAGACTCCCGCCGTCGAACTGTTCGCTCCCCATTGCCCGCCTGAACCCGCAGACACCGGGAAATCAGAATCCCCCAGGCGCACCACGACGCTTTCCAGCGGCACGCCCAGCATTTCTGCTGCCGTCTGGGCGATGATGGTGTAACTGCCCGTCCCGATATCCGTCATATCCGTTTCAACGGTGACGATGCCTTGCGCATCAAGGTGAACCCGTGCGCCGGATTTCATCACCATGTTATTGCGAAAACCTGCCGCCACACCGATACCGACCAGCCAGCGCCCGTCACGCACTTGCGCCGGTTTGGGGTTGCGGTGCTGCCAGCCAAAATGTTCAGCCCCGGTCCGCAGGCATTCCACTAACTGGCGGCGCGAGAAAAAGCGCTCAGGATTTGCCGGGTCAACCTGGGTGTCGTTGATCACGCGAAATTCGATGGGGTCTACGCCAGCTTTTTCGGCTATTTCGTCGATAGCGATTTCCAGCGCCATTAATCCAGGCGCTTCTCCGGGCGCGCGCATGGCGTTGCCTTCGGGTAAATCGAGTTCCGCCAGCCGTAATCCGGTGTGGCGATGGGCTCCCGCATAAAGCAATTCACTTTGCTGGACGGCGGTTTCCGGCGGGCCACCCGCGACATTACCTGACCAGCTTTCGTGCGAGATGGCGTTAATGCGTCCGGTGTTATCGGTGCCGATTTGAATATGCTGGATAGTGGCCGGGCGGTGCGTGGTGTTGTTAGGGATAAGCGGCCTTTGCAGCGCGATTTTGACCGGACGTTTAGCCGCGCGAGCACCGAGTGCCGCCAGCAGCGCATCGCTACGCACGAATAACTTGCCGCCAAAGCCACCGCCGATATAAGGCGATATCACTCGCACGTTTTCTTTCGGCAGTTTCAGCGTCAGGCTCAAATCGCTGCGACACCAGTCCACCATCTGATTAGAGGTCCAGACCGTGAGTTTATCGCCATTCCACGCAGCCATTGAGGCATGAGGCTCCATCGCCATATGGCTTTGATCCGGCGTGGTGTAGGTGGCGTCGAGCTGTATGGCGGCAGCGGCAAAGGCACTGGCAAAATCACCGACGGATTTGTCCGGTTCATCTTCGGGCGGCGTGGAAACAGACGGTTTTTCGCAGGCTAAATCGTAACGACCGCGCTCGCGATGGTAATCCACGCTAATAAGTTCGGCTGCCGCACGCGCCTGCTCGAAAGTTTGTGCGACCACGACGGCAATGGCCTGGTGGTAATGGTCAATTTCCGGGCCACCGAGCAGTTTGGCCGGGTTTTTCTCGCCTTTACCCAAATGCCCGGCGTTTTCGGCGGTGACAATCGTAATAACGCCTGCGGCTTTTTCGGCGGCGGAAAGATCAATCAATTGAATACGGCCTTTAGCAATCGCCGCGCCTACTACATAGCCATACGCCGCATCGGGCTGTTCGTCATGCCACTCGTAGGCATAATGCGCGGTGCCGGTGGTTTTCAACGGGCCGTCGATACGGTCATGCGGTTGGCCGACCACGTTAAGCTGGTCGATAGGGTTCTCTTTGGCAGGATTTTCAAATTTCATCGGCTTATCCCCTCGCTTCCGTCAGTACCGAGGCGAGGGTGCGCTTCGCCAGCAGCAACTTGAATTCGTTTTCGGGCGTCGGATGGGCGCTTGCGAATAACCGCTCGTAAACGCTTTGACTGCCGTTGGTCAGTTGCGCGTCCGCTTCTTCAAGCCGCCAGGGTTTGTGCGCCACGCCACCCAGCGCCACGCGGCCCGATCCATCTTTTTGCACAACCGCAGCGACGGAAACCAGGGCAAAAGCGTAGGACGCGCGATCACGGACTTTACGATAAATATGGGTGCCGCCGAGCGGTGCCGGGAGGGTGACGGCGGTGATAAGTTCTCCCGCATTTAACACGGTTTCTTGATGGGGCGTGTTGCCGGGCGCGGGCCAGAAATCCGCAACCGGGATTTTGCGCTCAAAGCCATTGGGGTCCACGGTTTCAATGACAGCATCCAGCAGGCGCATTGCCACAGCCATATCGCTCGGATGGGTGGCGATGCAGCTTTCACTGCCGCCCACCACGGCATGCTGGCGGCTGAAACCGTTAAGTGCTGCGCAACCGCTACCGGGAAGCCGCTTGTTGCAAGGCTGATGGGTATCGTAAAAGTAGGGGCATCGCGTGCGCTGAAGCAAATTCCCGGCGGTGGTCGCCTGGTTGCGAAGCTGGCCCGATGCGCCTGCAAGCAGCGCTCTGGAAAGCACCGCGTAATCCCGTCGTACCCGCGCGTCTGCGGCAAGATCGGTGTTACGCACCAGGGCGCCAATCCGCAGCCCGCCGTCTGGCGTCGGCTCTATTTTATCCAGCGCGAGGCCGTTGACATCAATCAGATGCGTGGGCGTTTCAATCTCAAGCTTCATTAAATCCAGCAGGTTGGTGCCGCCAGCAATAAATTTAGCACCGGTTTTTTTTTGTGCGCTGGTGGCAGCCTCAGCGGGGGTTTTCACGCGTTCATAAGTAAAAGCCTTCATGATTTCTGCCCTCCGACCACATCTTCAATGGCGGCAAGAATGTTGGCATAAGCGCCGCAGCGGCAGATATTCCCGCTCATCCGCTCGCGAATTTCATCACTGGTGGCCTGAGGCGCTGAGACTAAATCGAGGGTCACGTGACTGGGAATTCCCTGCTCGATTTCCTTGAGCACCGCCAACGATGAGCAGATTTGCCCTGGCGTGCAGTAACCACACTGGTAGCCATCATGTTTGATGAATGCGGCCTGCATCGGGTGGAGATTTTCTGGTGTGCCTATCCCTTCGATGGTGGTCACTTCAGCACCGTCTTGCATTACCGCGAGCGTCAGGCAGGCGTTTATCCGACGCCCGTCCACCAACACTGTACATGCACCGCACTGGCCGTGGTCACAGCCTTTTTTGGTGCCGGTAAGATGCAGGTTTTCGCGCAGCGCATCCAGCAACGTGGTACGCGTATCGACCTCCAGTTGCCGGGTTTCGCCGTTGATTTTTAGGGTTACGTTTGCCATTTCAGGCGCGGGTGTTGCGGTAGCGTCGCTTGCGCCAAAAGCATGCCGGGGCGCGATGGCTACTGCCGCCGATGCTGCTCCTGCTTTAAGCAGGCTGCGGCGTGTGAGACGAAAGCTGTAATATTCAATCGGGTTGGTGTCCTGCCGCCCGGCGTTATTATTATGTGCGCCAGTATTCGGGTTGCTCATACCGCCTCCAGTGTTTTCGTACTGAACTAGTAAGCATAGACGCCATGAGCGATGGGATTAATCCTGAAAGCGCAAAACGGGGGCAGGGGGCGATTCGTTATTTGCCTGAACGCGTGGTTAGACGAATCAGTAATCCGCATAACGCCGCACCGGTTGCCAGCGCTACCATCCCCGGCCAACCGAAGGTTTCCAGTGCTTTGCTGCCTAATGCCGCACCCAGCGCCATGCCGATAAATACCACCGTAAACATGATGGCGTTCAGACGGCTACGTGCGGCTGGGTTAAGAGCATAAATAATGGTCTGATGCGCCACCAATGAAGCCTGAATACCGAGGTCAAAACCGATAGCGCTGATGATGATAACCGCCAGCTGCGCAGGGACTGGCAGCAGCGGCAGCACAAACATTAACGCAAATGAAATAACCACTAGCGCTGAGGCGATTTTGGTGACGAAGTTCGGGCCACGACGGTCCGCGAGAGTTCCCGCCAGCGGCGCGGCAAGCGCCCCAGCAGCGCCAGCCAGTCCAAAAGCCCCTGCTACCGCACTGCCAAGATGGAAGCGCTCGGCGAGCATTATTGCCAGTGTTGACCAGAACGCGCTAAAGGCAATCGACAGTAATCCCTGCGCCAGCGCGGCACGGCGTAAAGCGGAGTATTCCATCCATAGCTTGCCCAGCGAGCGCAATAGTGCCGGATAGCGCAGCGTGGTTTCCGGCTTGAAATCAGGCAGCACACGCCACAGCGTTAACGTGACAAGCCATACTCCCGCAGCGGCAATTCCATAAACGCTGCGCCAGCCGAATAATTCCGCCACGATGCCGCTAAATACGCGTGAAAGCAGAATCCCTGCCAGCAGCCCGGTCATCACCATACCGACAATTTTCCCCCGGCGACTTTCGTGAGCGAGCGTTGCGGCAGCGGGAATAATATCCTGTGCGACCGTTGCTACCAGCCCAATTGCCAGGCTGCTGAGTAGTAACACGTGCCAGGAAGATGCAAATCCGCATAACAGCAAAGTCAGTGCGAGCAGGGTGCCTTTAACCAGAATGATACGGCGGCGATCGAAGCGGTCACCCAGCGGCGCGAGCAACAAAATGCCCAGTGCATAACCGATTTGTGTCAGCGTCGGCACCAGGCCAACGTCACCGACACGAGCGTGGAAAGTGCTGGCGATAATTCCGAGCATCGGCTGGCTGTAATAAATTGAAGCCACGCTCAGGCCAGCGCCGAGTGCCAGAAGAAAAACAATTTTGCCCGACAGCGGGTTGTCGGTTACGGATGAAGAGACTGCGGAAAGCTGGCTCATGGCGCGCTCCTGTAAGTGCTCATGAAGTGAATGTGTCGCCATTTTTATCGTTATTCGCTGCCCGTTGTAGCCCCAGGCGGGGTAAAACTGTTATACACTTTACGTATGAACAAAAACTTTAATCCCAGTGGCGACCGTATAGCCATATTACAAACCTTCGTTCGTATCGTTGAGAGCGGTAGCCTTTCAGCGGCCGCGGTGCAGCTCGAAACTACTCAGCCGACCATTAGCCGCCGCCTGCAAAGCCTTGAGCAACTGCTTGGCGTAAAATTAATCCAGCGAACCACTCACAGCATGAAACTCACGGATGATGGCGAGCGGTGTTATCAACATGCGCGCAAACTAATAGAAACCTGGCAGAGGCTGGAAGATGAAGTCAGCGGCGTGAGTGATGATCCGGTTGGGGTGCTGCGCGTTCGTGCGCCACACGCTTTCGGCCAGGATCAGCTTATTAAGCCTCTGGGCGACTACTTGCAGCGTTACCCGCATATCAATATTGAGTGGGTGCTTAACGACCATTCTCCGGATTTTATCCCCGAGGGTATTGATTGCGCGATTCACGTTGGCGCGATTACCGACCCCTCGGTGGTGGCGATCCGACTGGCAGAAGTACCGCGCATTGTGGTCGCTGCGCCGTCGCTTTTGGCAGGCTATCAACCGGTGACGGACGTGGGGGATTTAGCGGCATTACCGTGGGTGGCGCTGAGCAGTTTTTATCGTAACGAAGTCACGCTAAATCATGTGATCCGCGGCGAGGAGTTACGCTTCACTATTACTCCAAGGCTGAGCACCGACAGCCTGTATGCGGTGCGCAATGCGGCTATCAGCGGGGTAGGCGTTGGTATGGTTTCTTCGTGGGTGGTGAAGGAGGACCTGGAACAAGGAACGTTGCAGCACGTTTTGCCCGACTGGCAGGCCGCGCCGTTACCTGTTTATCTGCTTTATCCTTATGCAAGTTATTACCCGGCACGTCTGCGCAAGTTTATCGAGATGATGAAAGAGGTGATGCCCGGCGTGAGCGGTGTCGCGGTCGTGCCGACCGGCTAGTATGGACTATGTAGTACCCCTTACCGACGCAGAGATTTTTATTGATTCAGTCATTTACGCTTGATTACAAAATACTAATGAGTATAGTTCTCATTCTCTTTTTTATTGACGGATATGACAGGGATTTTCCTGATGAAAATAAAATTCTCCGCCGTTGCACTGTTTTTGACAGTGGCACTGAGCGGTTGCGCAACGCAGCAAACCTCGCAAACCACGCCTCCCGCCACGCAAAAAGCCGTCGCCACCGATACCACTCAGCGCGATTTAGCCGCCGGACTCTACGAAATGGCGCTCGGCCCGAAGGGCGATGTGCTGTATGTCGCCAGCGCTGAAGGATTTAAAGATGTGCAGGGCGGGGTAATTTACAAGCTGGATGCCACTACGCTTAAAACCGTTGGTTCGAGCCACACTGACCTGAAAAACTTCGGGATGGCTCTCTCCCCGGATGGGCAGATTGTGTATGTGACTAACTCTCTGGATGGCGGTCTGAGTGCGGTGAACACCGCAGATGGCAAAGTGAAATCACGTATTTTATTTAGCGAGCGCAACAAAGAGGGTTTCCCTTACGGTGCTCGTGAAGTGTTGCTGCATAACGGCGTGCTTTACATCGGCGCGGTTGCTGACCCGGCGCAAATCTGGGTGGTGGATGCCGAAACTATGAAGCTTAAAATGCGCATCAAAAATACCGGTAAATGGATGACCGGCCTGCATTATTCCCAAACCACCGACCGCATTTACGCCGCCAATGGCAGCGGTGAGATTCTGGTCATTAACCCGAAAACAAACCGCGTCGAAAAACGCTGGAAACCGCTGGGCGATAAACCGGCATTGCTGCTCAATATGGCAGAAGACAGCGCGACGGGGCGTCTGTTTGTCACGGATAACTCGAAAGCGAAAACCACGCTGGTGCTGAATATCCGTACCGGAGAAGTGATTAAGCAGTTGGCGGTGGGCGATTCTCTGGCGGTGAAATTCAACGCCAAACGCAATGAGATTTACATCACTCAGCGCGAGTCCGGCAAGCTACTGAGCCTCGATGGCACCACTTATGCGCTGAAGAAATCGTGGGATTTAAAGCCCAACCCAAACAGCCTGCTGCTCTCTGACGACGGGCAAATTCTCTATGTCACCGTCAAGCAAGCCTTTAACAAAGATCATTCCACGAATGGCCCGGACAGCATCGTGAGAATCGACCTCAAAAAATAAGCACCAGGCCCGGTTGCGGGCCATTTTGTTTTATTTGGATTTTTTGGCGAGAAAATTATGCACAACACCCTGGGCAAAACCCGTTTATTACGTAAATCTCTGATTGCGATGGCAATGGGAGCGGTCACTCAAACCACTCACGCAGCCAGCAACGACGCGTCCACACAGCAGAATCAAGAGGAGTCGATTGTCGTGCAGGGCAATGCCGATAGCGCATTTAAACCCGGCGGCAACGAACTGGTTCCGGCATACATGGACGGGCAAATCGCCCACGGCGGGCGTTTGGGCATGTTAGGCGAGCAAAAAGCGATGGACGTGCCGTTCAACGTGATCGGCTATACCGCCAAACTGGTTCAGGACCAGCAGGCCAAAACCATTGGCGATGTTGTCAGCAATGATGCGGGCGTGCAGGCGGTGCAGGGTTACGGCAACTTCTCCGAAACCTACCGTATTCGTGGCTTCAAACTCGATGGCGACGATATGACGATGGGTGGCCTGTCGGGCGTGGTACCGCGCCAGGTAATGGACACTCAGATGCTCGAACGTGTCGAAGTTTTTAAAGGCGCGAATGCTTTGCTCAATGGCGCGGCGGGCAGCGGCGTTGGCGGCATGATTAACCTCGAGCCAAAACGTGCCGAGGCGTTACCGACCACCCAGATTGGCGTCGATTACACATCAGATTCCCAGGTAGGCGGTTCGCTGGATGTCGGACGCCGTTTCGGCGATAACGACCAGTTTGGCGCGCGCGTGAATCTGGTGCATCGCGAAGGGGAAGCGGCGGTCGATGATGACAAACGCCGTACCACGCTTGCCTCCATTGGCCTCGATTATAAAACCGATCGCTCGCGTTCATCTCTGGATTTTGGCTATCAGAAGAAAACGTTCCATGGCGGCACCATGGGCATCAATATCAGCGGCGTTGATTTCATTCCTGACGTGCCGGGCAGCACCAAAAACTACAGCCAGAAATGGGGCTACAGCGATATCGAAAACGAATTCGGCATGGCGAAAACCGAGTTTGATTTGACCGATAGCTGGACGAGCTACGCGGCATTAGGCGCACAACACGCTCACGAAACCGGCACTTATAGCGCCCCTAAACTGCTCAATGAAAACGGCGATGCCACCGTCGGCCGTCTGGATACCAATCGTATTATTGACGCCTTCAGCGGCATGGCGGGGATGCGCGGTGATTTCGATACCGGCGCGATTTCTCATAAAGTGAACGTTGGCTATTCCGCGCAAATCAAACGCGACGCTACCGCGTGGCGCATGTCTGCCAAAAATCCAACCACCAATATTTATGATAATCACGCAGTACCAGAACCGACGAATGCGTACTTTGGCGGCGACTATTTTGACCCGCTGACCACGGCGCGTAACCGCACGCAGGGCTGGCTGCTGAGTGACACGTTTGGCATCCTGGATGACAGCGTGCTGTTTACCGCCGCTGCCCGTCATCAAAAAGTGGTGGTGCGTAACTACAGCAACAAAACTGGCCTCGAAGACACTTCCTCGCGGTATACGCAAAGCCGCTGGATGCCGACCTTCGGGCTGGTGTACAAGCCATGGAATGAAATCTCTCTCTATGCGAACCATACCGAAGCGCTGCAGCCGGGAAGCAATGCGCCAAAAGGGGCGGCCAACTACGGGCAAAGCACCGGTATCGCGCACTCTAAACAAGATGAAGCCGGGGTGAAAATTGATTACGAGCGTGTCGGCGGTTCGCTTGCGCTTTTCGAAATCAAAAAACCCTCTGCCGTTTTGAATGCCAGTAACTATTACGCGCTCGACGGCGAGCAGCGCAACCGGGGTGTGGAGCTGAACGTGTTTGGCGAGCCAATGTTAGGCTTGCGCTTAAACGGCAGCACGATGTGGCTGGATCCGGAGCAGACCCACACCGCAGGCGGCAAAACTGACGGCAAAGACGCCATTGGTGTCTCCCGTTTCTACATGGTGGTGGGCGCGGAATACGACATCAAGCCGGTTAACGGACTGACGGCGACGGCGAAAGTGAACCACACCGGTTCGCAATATGCCGATGCGGCGAATACCAAAAAACTCGACAGTTACACCACGCTTGATCTCGGTGTCCGCTATCGTATGAACCTGAATGCCGATCGCAATGAAATGGTGGTGCGGGCGGGCGTTGATAACGTCACCAACGAGAAATACTGGTCTGGCGTAGAAGATTTAGGCACCTATATCTTCCAGGGCGAGCCGCGTACGCTGAAAGTGTCAATGACCTATGATTTCTGATTAGCGAGTTGTCGGGTGGCGCTGCGCTTATCCGACCTGGGAAGAATCTTGTTCTCAGCTTTAAGGCCACCTCGGTGGCCTTTTGTTCTATGCTTTCTGTTCTGCGAATGAAAATCACAGGAGCTGAATATGCAAAGCAAGAATGGGATCCCCGATTCACGCAATAGAACCCACTCCGATGCTTATCCATCGCCACCATTTGAACATCAGAAGCAGCCATTTCCGGGGCTTGCCAAAAACATGATCCCCGTCCCCGATCACGGTGAAACATCCTATAAAGGCAGCGACAGACTTATTGGGCGTAAGGCGTTAATTACCGGCGGAGATTCAGGAATAGGGCGGGCCGTGGCCATTGCCTTTGCTCGTGAAGGGGCCGATGTGGCGATTAATTATCTGCCCGAGGAAGAAGAAGATGCCGTTGAAGTGATTGCGCTGATTCGTGCCGAGGGATGTAAGGCCGTCGCCATTCCGGGCGATATCCGCAACGAAGCGTTTTGCCAGCAACTGGTGACGCAGGCCGCACAGGAACTGGGCGGATTAGATTTGCTGATTAACAACGCAGGGCGTCAACAGTTCTGCGAATCAATCAAAGACCTCACGACTGAAGCGTTTGATGCCACTTTCAAAACCAATGTGTACGCCATGTTCTGGATAACCAAAGCGGCGCTGAGCTATCTGCCACGGGGTGCGGCAATCATTAATACCGCGTCCGTGCAGGCTTACCTACCCAGTGATAATTTGCTTGATTACTCTCAGACCAAGGCCGCGATTGTGGCATTCACCAAATCTCTCGCGAAGCAGCTCGCACCCGAGGGGATCCGGGTCAATGCTGTCGCGCCAGGCCCGTATTGGACGGTTTTGCAGTGCAGCGGCGGGCAGCCGCAGGAAAAAATTGAAAAGTTTGGCGCTTCCGCACCGCTTGGACGCCCAGGGCAACCGGCTGAAATTGCGTCACTGTACGTGACCTTTGCTTCGCCAGAGTCCAGCTTTACCTCAGGGCAGGTCTGGTGTTCAGATGGTGGGACAGGGACGCTGTAATGTACGAATGAGTAAAGCGTTAAATGTTTCGAGGCACCCCATGGGGTGCCTCTTTTATATGTGCGTTTTTTACGCCTGATGGGTGATGACGCGACGGCGTGAGTCCAGCGAAATCAGAATAACTGAAGATAAAATCATCAGGGTGCCCAGCCAGTCGGAAACCGTAAAGGTAATGCCCAGCAATAATAGCGAAAGGAACGTGCTGCTTAACGGTTCGGTGCAACTCAAAATACTGGCTTTTGGCCCGCCAATAAGCTGCGCACCTTTTAAATAGAGGCTGAAAGTGAGTGACGTTCCGATAACCACCAGATAGAAAAAGGCCAACAGCACATTTCCGGTTATCACAAAGTCGCCTCCCTGGCCGGCATAAAATGGCAGAAGCATCGCGCCGCCTATTAACATACTCCAGCCGACAATCGGCAGGGTGCCGTACCGGGCGATTAAACGCGAAGGCCAGGTGGTGTAAAACGCGGCGGCGAAAGCCGAGGCAATCCCCCAGAATAATGCGCTACCGGAAATCGTGAGCGACGTCGGGTCGCCATGGGTCACTAATAAAAAGGTGCCCAGCAATGAGGTGCCAATTGCCGCAAAAACCAACACACCGGGGCGGGATTTACGCACCAGCGAGAACCAGGCCACGATAATGGTAGGGGATAAAAACTGGAGCACGGTGGCGGTGGCAGCGTTGGATTTTTCAATGGTCATCAGGAAGGTGAGTTGCACGGCCAGCGCACCCACCAGGGAGAACACCAGCAGGCTGATGGCATCCTGGCGGTTTTTGAAAATGCGGAAAATTGTCTCGCCCTGAATAAAGGACAGCGTCAGCAAAATTAACCCGGCAAACAACAGGCGCGTCATCGTTAAAAACTGCGATGACATCTGGCTCTGCTCCATAATGTATTGCGCGCAAACCCCAGAACTTCCCCACAAAATCGCTGCCGTTAAGACGTTCAGCGCACCTCTTTTACTCGAACCCACTTGATTTACCCATGCTATTTTTTGCCGAAATCATAGCATGAGTCATAAAAAAGCTTTTCAGTGATTGTGCATTAACTGCGGCATCCGTGGAATATATCCATGTCGGGTTTATAAACGCTGGTGCTAATATCCCAAAGCCCCAGTACCGACGAGAACAAATTGTCGTGGGAATAAGCGTTCTTGAGCGCGTTATTTTGCAGGCACGTCATATTCATGTGTTTCTCGGCAATAAAGCCGGGTGACATCCACACTTGCATCGGAATATGCGTTTGTTCCTCAGGCGCAATTTTGTACGGGGTGCCGTGCAGGTATAACCCTTTTTCGCCTAATGATTCGCCGTGGTCGGAAACGTAAATCAGTACGGTGTTATAACGGTCACTGTATTGTTTGAGTTTTTCAATCATTTGCGCCATCACACGGTCGGTATTACGGATGGTGTTGTCGTAGGAATTGACGAGCTGTTCCTGGGTGCAGTTTTCAATATCGCTACGCGCACACTCCGGCATGTAATGGCGTTGATCCGCAGGATAACGCTGGAAGTAGGTTGGACCGTGGCTGCCAATTAAATGGAATGCCAACATTTTATCGCCTGACATTTTAGAAATATCCTGATCGATATTATCCAGCAGCACTTCGTCATAGCAGGTTTGCCCATCACAAAGTTTTGGGTCAGCGGTCGGCTTAATCTCGATAGTCGGGATGCGCGTGCAAGCGCCTTTACAACCGCCGTCATTGTCCTTCCAGAGCATTGAAACGCCCGTTTTGCGCACCACATCGAGAAGACCTTCGCTGTTGGCGGCTCTTTTGTGGGAGTACTCGGTGCGATTCATATCAGAGAACATACACGGCACAGAGACTGCGGTGGCGGTGCCACAAGAATGCACATTGGCAAAGGAAATAACGCCGCCAATCTGGCGGGTCCAGGCGTTGGTGTCGCGTGAATAGCCATTCATTGAGAAGTTTTTGCTGCGCGCCGTTTCCCCAATCACCAGGAACATCAGCGTCGGTTTATCTGCACTGGCTACACGTTTGGCGTCATCACCCAGCGTCTGGAACGGTTCTTTGGTCGTAAAGTACGTGTCTTTCACATAGCCAAAGGTGCTGTAAACGTAATTGGTCGGGATGATTTCTTTGTTTAACGTGGAGTTATTACGACCCACGGAAGCGTAATCCTGGTAATAGATTGCGGCCACACCGGCGATAAGCGCCAGGGACGCCAGCATCGACAGCGCGCGCCAGGCAACACCTTTATACCATTTCGATGGGTACTCGATTTTTATTAAAAACAGCAAGACAGCCGGAAGAACCCCCGTCAGTAACAACCACAAAATGATCGAGCCGTTCAGGTAGGAATGGGCTTCTTGCGGGTTGGTTTCAACGATGTTCTGGATCATGGATTGATCAAACATCACTTTATACTTAAGCGTCGAATAACTGACCATCGACCCGGTAATCAGCAGCAACGCAAAGAACGGTTTGAGCAGATAACGGACAGAGAAGGGCATAAAGACGAAGTTGAGCGCGGCCACCAGGACAAACGGGATGGAGATAACAAAGCCGGCTTTATCATGCTCAAGATGCGACAAAATATCGTAAAAATGCAGCAGCACGGGCCAGTTGAGTAGGAAGGCAAAAACCATCGCCAACAGCAAAACCAGTGGGATAACTTTCATCCTGAAAAGTACAGGCATTTACATCTCCAACGATATTGTTTTTTTAGCTAAAAAAAGGGATTAACAAATTTGCAAACAAGTTTTTGACGTGACTATTTACGCCTGCAAATTACGAAAGGGATTATTTACCCTGAACCTTAATTTAACCTTAATGTTGCCCTTCTAAATTTTCACTGTGATTCCGTCCATCTTAATATTGAGCTAAGGAATCTCTGCCATGATGGTTTTGTTTTAATCCGGTTTAATTTGGAGCGCAGTAACGCAATCATGTTGTGCTTTCATTTAATTAACCCGGCTCATGATTTAAAAAGCAACTTAGATAATTACAGGGATATCCAATGAGTGAATTTCTGCCTTTCTCACGTCCTGCGATGGGACCAGAAGAAATCAACGCAGTGAGTGAAGTTTTGCAGTCTGGTTGGATAACAACTGGCCCTAAAAATCAGGCACTTGAACAGGCATTTTGCGAGTTAACCGGCAATAAGCATGCGATTGCGGTGAGCTCTGCAACGGCGGGTATGCATGTCGCATTGATGGCGCTGGGCATTGGGGCGGGCGATGAAGTGATCACGCCGTCGCTGACCTGGGTTTCCACCCTGAATATGATTGTATTACTCGGTGGTGAACCGGTGATGATTGACGTCGACTGCGATACGTTAATGGTCACGGCGCAGGCGATTGAAGCCGCGATTACTCCCCGCACCCGCGCCATTATTCCGGTTCATTACGCCGGAGCGCCGGTGGATATTGACGCCATCCGTGCGGTGGGCGAACGCCACGGGATCCCTGTGATTGAGGATGCTGCGCACGCGGCGGGAACTCACTACAAAGGCAAACATGTTGGAGACAAAGGAACGGCGATTTTCTCCTTCCACGCCATCAAAAACATGACCTGCGCCGAAGGCGGGTTGATTGTTACCGATGATGAGCAACTGGCGAATAGAATGCGCAGCCTGAAGTTCCACGGCCTGGGCGTTGATGCGTTCGACCGCCAGACGCTGGGGCGTGCACCGCAGGCGGAAGTTATCTCGCCGGGCTATAAATACAACCTCGCGGATATTAATGCAGCCATTGCGCTGGTGCAGTTAAAAAAACTCGAACAAAACAACGCGCGCCGCACTGAAATAGCTGAACGTTATTTAAACGAATTAGTGAATATGCCTTATTTACCGCTTATTCAACCAGGTTGGGCACATAAACATGCCTGGCATCTTTTTATTCTGCGCATAGATGAAACTCGCTGTGGAATTTCCCGTAATGAATTCATGGATGCTTTAAAAGCAAAAGGAATTGGCACCGGGCTGCATTTCAGAGCCGCGCATACACAAAAATATTACCGCGAGCGTTATTCCACTCTTTCGTTGCCCGATACCGAATGGAATAGCGAACGTATTTGTTCCATTCCGTTATTCCCAACGATGACCGATGACGATGTGACTCGCGTAATTACCGCCTTACGTGAAGTAGCAGGAAAATAATATGACCAAACCAGAAGTAATCCACAAAGTTTCTGTCGTGATCCCGGTTTATAACGAGCAGGAAAGTTTGCCTGAACTGATCAGGCGAACCACGGCTGCCTGCGAAACGCTGGGTAAAGATTACGAAATTTTGCTGGTGGATGACGGCAGCACGGATAACTCGGCAGAAATGTTAAGCGATGCTGCCGAAGCACCCGGCAGCCATATCGTCGCGGTTTTGCTCAACCGAAATTACGGCCAGCACAACGCCATTATGGCCGGTTTTAGCCATGTCACCGGGGATTTGATTGTCACCCTTGATGCGGATCTGCAAAACCCGCCGGAAGAGATCCCGCGCCTGGTCGCCAAAGCCGATGAAGGGTATGACGTGGTCGGTACCGTGCGCCAGAACCGCCAGGATACCTGGTTTCGCAAGCGCGCATCGCGTGTGATTAACCGCCTGATTCAGAGTACCACCGGTAAAGCGATGGGTGATTATGGCTGCATGTTGCGTGCTTATCGCCGCCACATTATCGACGCCATGCTGCATTGCCACGAACGCAGCACCTTTATTCCCATTCTCGCCAATACCTTTGCGCGTAAAGCGGTTGAGATCCCTGTGCATCACGCCGAGCGTGAATTTGGTGAATCGAAATACAGCTTTATGCGCCTGATTAATTTGATGTACGACCTGGTCACCTGCCTGACGACCACGCCGCTGCGCATGCTCAGCGTGTTCGGCAGCATTATTGCAGTGTTGGGTTTTGCGCTTTCGGTATTGCTGGTGGTGTTACGTCTTGCCTTCGGGCCGCAATGGGCGGCGGAAGGAGTCTTCATGCTGTTTGCGGTGCTGTTTATGTTTATCGGTGCGCAGTTTGTCGGCATGGGCCTGTTAGGGGAATACATCGGCCGAATATATACCGATGTCCGTGCACGCCCCCGTTACTTTATTCAGCGCGTCGTTAGCCGCGGCTCAGTTTCAACTTCAGAGGAAAATCAGCAATGAAAGCTGTCGTATTTGCTTATCACGATATGGGGTGCGCCGGTGTTAATGCCCTGGTTGCCGCCGGTTATGACATCACGGCGATTTATACCCATCCAGACTCGCCTGCTGAAAATCACTTCTTTGGCTCGGTGGCGCGAACGGCAGCGGAACACGGTATTCCGGTTTACGCACCTGACGATGTGAATCACCCGCTGTGGGTGGATCGCATCAAGTCGGCGCAGCCCGATGTTATTTTCTCTTTCTATTACCGCAACTTGCTCAACGATGAAATTTTAAATAGCGCCTCCGTTGGCGCATTTAACCTGCACGGCTCATTGTTACCTGCGTACCGTGGCCGCGCGCCGTTGAACTGGGCGTTAGTCAATGGTGAAACTGAAACAGGCGTCACGCTGCATCGTATGGTCAAACGCGCTGATGCGGGTGCCATTGTGGCGCAGCATCCCGTAGCAATTGCCGCGACGGATACGGCGTTAACGCTGCACCATAAATTGACGGAAGCGGCGTCTGACTTGCTGGACGATATGCTGCCGGTTATCAAAACCGGGCATTTCCCGCAGGTTGAACAAGACCACAGCAAAGCGACGGTTTTTGGCCGCCGCACGCCACAGGACGGCTGCATTAACTGGCAATCGACCGCACGCGAAATCAATAACCTGGTACGTGCGGTGACGGATCCATGGCCGGGTGCTTTTGGCTATGTGGGCGGCAGCAAGTTTATCGTCTGGAAATCGCGCGTGCTGGAAGGTTTGCAGGCAGCGAAAGCAGGAACGGTTTTGTCCATCAACCCGCTGGTGATTGCCACCGGCGGCGGGGCGCTGGAAATCGTGACCGGGCAAACCGAAAACGGCGTCTACATGCAGGGCTCGCAACTGGCTCAAAGTCTCGGTTTAGTCGCCGGGGCATTGCTTTGCAGCAAGCCGGTGTCGGCGATTAAACGCCGCACGCGCGTGTTGATTCTTGGGGTGAACGGTTTTATCGGCAACCACCTGACCGAGCGTCTGTTGCAGGACGATAACTTTGAAGTGTATGGCCTGGATATTGGCTCTGATGCTATTAGCCGCTTCCTCGGCAATGAGCGTTTCCACTTTGTGGAAGGTGACATCAGTATTCATTCCGAGTGGATTGAATATCACATTAAAAAATGTGATGTGGTTCTGCCGCTGGTGGCGATTGCCACGCCGATTGAATACACCCGTAACCCATTGCGCGTATTTGAGCTGGATTTTGAAGAGAACCTGAAAATTATTCGTGACTGTGTGAAATACCAGAAGCGCATTATTTTCCCGTCCACTTCAGAAGTGTATGGCATGTGCAGCGACAAAATGTTTGATGAAGATAACTCGAACCTGATTGTTGGCCCGATTAACAAACAGCGCTGGATTTACTCGGTATCCAAGCAATTGCTCGACCGTGTGATCTGGGCTTATGGCGAGAAAGAAGGTTTACGTTTCACGCTGTTCCGTCCGTTTAACTGGATGGGGCCGCGCCTGGATAACCTGAATGCCGCCCGTATCGGCAGCTCGCGCGCGATTACTCAATTGATCCTTAACCTGGTGGAAGGCTCGCCGATTAAGCTGATTGATGGTGGGCGTCAAAAACGTTGTTTCACCGATATTAGCGACGGTATCGAAGCGTTGTTCCGCATTATCGAGAACAAAGACAATAACTGCGACGGGCAAATTATTAATATCGGCAACCCCGATAACGAAGCGAGTATTAAAGAATTGGCTGAAATGCTGCTGGTGAGTTTTGAAAAACATCCGCTGCGTAACCATTTCCCGCCGTTTGCCGGTTTCCGTGAAGTAGAAAGCAGCACCTATTATGGTAAAGGTTATCAGGACGTGGAGCACCGCAAGCCGAGCATTCGTAATGCGCATCGCTTACTGAACTGGACGCCAACGGTTGAGATGGAAAAAACCGTCGACGAAACCCTGGATTTCTTCCTTAAAACAGTTGAACTGACGGAACCTCAGGCATGAGAAAAGTTGGCCTGCGCATTGATGTAGATACATGGCGGGGCACCCAACAAGGGGTTCCTCATCTTCTCGAAATCTTAAGTTTGCACGGTATTCAGGCCACATTTTTCTTCAGTGTTGGGCCGGATAACATGGGCCGCCATTTGTGGCGACTGGTGAAACCGCAATTCCTGTGGAAGATGCTGCGTTCCAAAGCGGCATCGCTCTATGGCTGGGATATTTTATTGGCGGGAACCGCTTGGCCGGGCCGGAAAATCGGCGAAGGCAATGCGGAGATCATTTCCGCTGCGGCGGATCATCATGAAGTCGGCCTGCACGCGTGGGATCACTTCGCCTGGCAAACCTGGGCGGGAGTCTGGGACAACAATCATCTTGAGAAGCAAATTCGTCTTGGGAGGGAGGCGTTGAGCCAGATTATCGAACAACCGGTGACTTGTTCAGCAGTTGCGGGCTGGCGAGCCGATCAGCGTGTGGTACGGGCAAAAGAGTCTTTCGGTTTTAGCTATAACAGCGACTGCCGTGGCACCACGCCGTTTCGTCCGCTGTTACCCGATGGCAGCACCGGGACGGTACAAATTCCGGTGACGCTCCCCACCTGGGATGAAGTGGTTGGTAAAGGCGTCAGTCGCGAAGGGTATAACCGTTTTATTCTTGACCGTATCAAACAAGACGCCGGGACGCCGGTGTACACCATCCACGCCGAGGTGGAAGGGATTGTGATGCAAAACGATTTTAACGAATTGCTGACCATGGCGGCGCTTGAAGGGATTGAATTTTGCCCATTGAGCGAGCTGTTACCGCAAGATTTAACCTCGCTGCCGTTGGGTAAAATCGTACGTGGTGTTATCCCCGGCCGAGAAGGATGGCTGGGGTGCCAGCAAATTGTTTTGGGTATGAACTGATGAAGTCAGCAAAACCTGTATTTATTCTGCTGGTGTTTTTTGCTCTGTTTTACCTGTTACCCATCGAGTTCCGCGCCCTCTGGCAACCGGATGAAACGCGTTATGCGGAAATCAGCCGCGAAATGCTGGCGGCGGGTAACTGGATAGTCCCGCATTTTCTGGATGTGCGTTATTTCGAAAAACCGGTCGCCGGGTACTGGATCAATAACCTCAGCCAGATTTTCTTCGGCCATACCAACTTTGCGGTGCGGTTTGGTTCGGTGTTTTCGATAACGCTCAGCGCGTTGTTGGTTTCCTGGCTGGCGTTTCGCTTGTGGCTTGATACACGTGTCGCGGTGCTCTCAGGTGTGATTTTCCTGACCTGCCTGCTGGTTTACGGGGTAGGGACTTACGCCGTTCTCGACCCGATGATCACCCTGTGGCTGGTGGCGGCCATGTGCAGCTTCTGGCTGGCGGCCAATGCACAAACCACGGCGGGCAAGTTGGGCGGTTACCTGCTGCTGGGTGTTGCTTGCGGCATGGGCGTCATGACCAAAGGTTTTCTGGCGCTGGCGGTGCCGGTGCTGGGTGTGTTGCCGTGGGTAATTGCGCAAAAACGCTGGAAAGAAGTGTTGTTGTTTGGGCCGCTGGCCATCATCAGCGCCACGCTGATAACGTTGCCGTGGGCGCTGGCTATCGCTAAAGCGGAGCCGACTTTCTGGCACTACTTCTTTTGGGTGGAGCACATTCAGCGTTTCGCTGAAAAAGACGCCCAGCATAAAGCCCCATTCTGGTATTACATTCCCTTCCTGATTGCCGGATGTTTGCCGTGGGTGGCGTTATTACCGGGCGCTTTAAAACGCAGTTGGCAGGCGCGAAAACTTGAAAGCGGCTCGCTCTATTTGCTGGGCTGGGTCGTGATGCCTTTACTGTTTTTCAGTATCGCAAAAGGCAAATTACCGACCTACATTCTGCCGTGTTTTGCTCCGTTGGCGATTCTTTTGGCCCGTCATGCCACGCAATTACTGGCGACATCACGCACGCTGAAAATTAACGGTTGGATTAACGTCATTTTTGGCACCCTATGTAGCCTTGTCGTGCTGGTGGTGTTGGCTCCGTGGGGTGTGGCAAAACATCCCGTGTATGCCAGCCAGGAAGTGCTGAAAGTGGTTCAGGCTACGGTGGCGTTTGCGGTGTGGGCTCTGGTGGGATTCATCACCACGCGCGATAACGCCCGGCTCTGGCAGTGGGCGGCAATTTGCCCGCTGGGTATTGCGTTGTTAGTCGGCGGTGTTATTCCCGCTAAGGTTATCGACTCCAAGCACCCGCAGGCATTTATCAATGTGGTACGCCCGCAACTGGAGAGCAGCCGCTATATTCTTGCCGACAGTGTAGGCGTTGGCGCGGGTGTTGCCTGGGAGTTAAAGCGCGATGATATTACGCTTTATGCCAAACCCGGCGAGCTGGATTACGGCCTGAAGAATTTCGCTGATGCGAAAGATAACTTTGTCTCGCGTGAAGATTTTGCGCACTGGCTCGCGGTTCACCGCAAAGAAGGCAATGTGTCGCTGGTGATGCTGATGTCCAAAGACACATTGCCTGAAGACCATGATGTCCCCACGCCGGATAACCTTTATCGCAAAGGGCGCTTTGTGCTCTTCTTCTACGAAAAAACGCTATGAGTTATCTGCTAATCGTATTGGCCAGTTTATTGAGTTGTGGCGGCCAGCTTTGCCAGAAGCAGGCAACCTGGCGGCCTGGTCGTCGTCACTTGCTCTGCTGGCTGGCATTGAGCGTTTTACTGCTCGGCTGCGCGATGTTGCTGTGGTTGTTAGTGTTACAACGCATTCCGGTCAGCGTGGCTTACCCGATGTTAAGCCTGAATTTTATCTTTATTACCTTTGCTGCACGTTTCATCTGGCATGAGCCTGTTTCACTGCGCCACTGGCTCGGTGTGGTGCTGATTATTGCAGGTATTTCTATCCTCGGGGGGGCCGCCTGATGGGCTACTTCTGGGCATTGGTGAGTGTGCTGTTAGTCAGTAGCGCGCAACTAATCATGAAATGGGCGATGGTGGAACTGCCTTTGGTTAACCAGCCGCACGAGCTAGTCACAGCCGTTTTGTCGCTCACCCCGGGTGCCGTGGCGTTGTTAACAGGATTGTGCGCTTACGCCTGTTCGATGGGATGCTGGTTTTTGGCGCTGCGCAAAATTGCGCTGAGTAAAGCCTATCCGTTACTGAGTTTAAGTTACGTTATTGTGTGGGCTGCCGCTATCTGGCTGCCGTGGCTGCATGAAGGTTTTAGCGTCGGGAAATTGGCCGGAGTGGGGGTGATTTTTATTGGCTTGTTGTTGGTGTGTATTCCCGACAGGAAACGTTAAATTTATCGCTATCCACCACACTCCCGTTATTAAGAGCAGCAGGGTTAAAGATAAACGCAGAGGCCGGTCGAAAGACCGGCCTCTGCGTATGGGCAAATTTAATCACCCAGCCTGGGAGTTTAATCAGGCACTGGTGGCGGGTTTCTGCTCTGTTTTAACCTGAGCGTTTGCCAGCATTCTGCGCACCGGAATAATCAAAATGAACAGCACCGCGGCGCAAATCAGAAGCGCAATGGAACAACGTGCGAACAGGTTCGGCAGCATATCCAACTGGTCGGCCTTAACGTGCCCGCCAATCAGACCCGCAGCCAGGTTGCCCAGCGCACTGGCACAGAACCAAAGGCCCATCATTTGGCCACGCATTCTTTCCGGTGCCAGCAGCGTCATGGTTGCCAGGCCAATCGGGCTGAGGCACAACTCGCCCAGTGTCAGCATTAAAATGCTTCCCACCAGCCACAAAGGTGATACACCTGCGCCGCCGTTATTGAGCACGTCTTGCGCGGCTAACATCATGATGCCGAAGCCCGCTGCCGCGCACAGAATACCGATAACAAATTTGGTGATGCTACCCGGGCGCACGTTGTTGCGTGCCAGCGCGGGCCATGCCCAGCTAAACACCGGTGCCAGTATAATGATAAACAACGCGTTGATTGACTGGAACCACACGGCGGGTATTTCAAAGTCGCCAATCATGCGGTTGGTATAGTCATTTGCGAAGAGGTTAAACGAAGTCGGTTTTTGCTCAAACGCTGACCAGAAGAAGGCGGCGGAAACCAGCAAAATAAAGCAAACCAGCAGTCGGGCACGCTCTTTTCTGTTCAGGCCTGCAAAGACGAAAAGATAGATAAAGTAGAGCGCAACCGAAGCGGCAATCACGTACACCAGCATGCTGGCAACCGCGACAGGGTTAATCACGATAACACCCTGTGCAATCAGCGTAACGAGAATCGCCACACCTACCGCCAGCACCAGCAACCAGGCTCCGACACCGTTTTTCTTCGCCACCGGATTGTTCCAGGTTGAGTCCAGGCCCACTTCGCTGTCGTAACGTTTCATCGCCGGAACGGCATACAGGCGGAAAATAATCAGCGCCACCAACATACCGATACCGCCAATACCAAAGCCCCAATGCCAGCCGTGTGTTTTTATCAGCCAGCCGGAAATCAGCGGGGCGATAAACGAACCCATGTTAATACCCATGTAAAACAGTGAAAAACCACCGTCACGACGCGCATCGCCTTTCTTATACAGCGTGCCCACCATCACTGAGATACAGGTCTTAAACAGGCCAGAACCCAGCACGATAAACATCAGGCCGATGAAGAACAGGTTGTTGCCCATAAATGCAGACAAGGCTATCGACAAATGTCCGAGGGCGATGAGAATCGAGCCATACCAGACGGCTCTTTGCTGCCCAAGCCAGTTATCCGCAAGCCACCCCCCCGGCAATGCGGCGAGGTACATGCAACCGGCAAAGATGCCGACGATGGCCGAGGCGTTTTCGCGTGCCAGCCCCATGCCACCGTCATAAACCGTTGCCGCCATAAACAAAATCAGTAACGGGCGGATGCCGTAAAACGAAAAGCGTTCCCACATTTCTGTGAAGAATAATGAGCCTAGCGGATAAGGATGGCCGAAAAACGTTCGGCTCTCGTTTTGGTTTGCAGAGGAATGCATAAAATCTCCAGAAAAGGTCTGTAATACGTACTTGTGAAGACCGAAATGGCGACGGCTATCTGGCAGGCCGCTCTTTAACATTTCATCAACAATATTGGGTCACCGGATACTAGTGTTGTCTGGTGCGAAGTGCAGGACTTTAAGATGAAAAGTCGACAATTGTCTACTTTTACAGATTTTCTGGCGTTACGAAGCGCACAACAATTGACATTAATGCGACGAGATCATCTTAGTGCGGAAGATGTCTCTGTATTCCCCAGAAATAAAAAAGATCGCCTGAAGAGGCGATCTTTTTTGCTAATTGGGCAAAATGTCCAGGACCGTTTCAGAAGGGCGACATAACCGGGTTGCTATGGGAGTGACAACAATCGGGCGGTTAATCAGAATCGGATGCTGCAACATGAAGTCAATGATCTGATCGTCGGTGAATGATCCTTCCGCCAGTTTTAATTGCTCATAAGGTTCTACATTTTTGCGTAGCAGCGCCTGCACTGTAATGCCCATATCCGCGATCAGTTTCACCAGTTCTTCGCGCGAAGGAGGTGTTTCCAGATACAAAATAACGTTAGGTTCAGCGCCCGTATTGCGAATGAACTCCAGCACGTTGCGCGAGGTTCCACAGGCCGGGTTGTGATAGATAGTGATATTGCTCATTTTAGATTCTCATTAGAGGGTGAAAGTCAGGCGCAGTGCCAGGGCGACCAGCGTGACGAAAAGGACCGGAAGAGTCATGACAATCCCCACGCGGAAGTAATATCCCCAGGTGATTTTGATATTTTTCTGCGACAGAACGTGTAGCCAAAGCAGCGTTGCCAGACTGCCAATCGGGGTGATTTTCGGCCCGAGATCGCTGCCAATAACGTTGGCATAAATCATCGCTTCTTTGATAACGCCTGTCGCCATGCTGCCATCAATCGACAGCGCTCCAACCAGAACGGTCGGCATATTGTTCATCACCGACGAAAGGAATGCCGTCAGGAACCCGGTCCCCAGTGTCGCTATCCACAGCCCTTGTTCTGCCAGTTGATTGAGCACAGCAGAGAGAAAGTGAGTCAGTCCGGCGTTTCGTAACCCGTAGACCACCAGATACATACCGAGCGAGAAGATGACGATTTGCCACGGTGCGCCACGCAAGACTTTGCCCGTATTAATGGCATGACCTTTGCGGGCAACACCCAGCAAAATTAGCGCGCCAACAGCCGCGACCAGGCTGACGGGGACACCGAGTGGCTCCAGAGCGAAAAAACCGACCAGCAGCAGAATCAGAACCAGCCAACCGGTTTTGAAGGTATTCACATCCCGGATCGCGTCTTTTGGTTCCTTTAACAGCGAAACATCGTAAGTGACGGGAATATCTTTGCGGAAAAACAGGTGCAGCATCACCAGCGTGGTGGCAATCGCGGCGAGGTTAACAGGCACCATCACGGCGGCGTATTCTGTGAACCCGAGCTTAAAGAAATCCGCAGAGACGATATTGACCAGGTTCGAGATGATAAGCGGCAGGCTGGCGGTATCGGCGATAAACCCCGCGGCCATCACAAACGCTAAGGTGGCTCCCTGGCTGAAACCCAGTGCCAGAAGCATCGCAATGACTATCGGCGTCAGAATCAGTGCGGCACCGTCATTGGCGAAGAGGGCCGCAACCATCGCGCCTAACAGGATTATCCAGGTAAACAGCAGCCGACCCCGTCCATTTCCCCAACGGGCAACATGCAGCGCAGCCCATTCAAAAAAGCCAGATTCATCGAGCAGTAAACTGATGATAATCACGGCGATAAAAGTGGCGGTGGCATTCCAGACTATCTGCCAGACTACCGGAATATCACTCAGGTGAACGACGCCTGTGAGTAACGCCAGACCTGCACCCAGCGCCGCACTCCAGCCAATACCCAATCCTCTGGGTTGCCAGATGACGAGAACGAGAGTGAGTAAGAAAATAGCCCCAGCCAATAGCATCAGAAACTCCCTTCATATTTGTTTTTGTGTATGTGAATTCTTGTTTTTAACATGATGTTGCTGACGCGTGGCTCAGTTTGCTACGAACAACGTCACGTTCACAATTCCAGGCCGCATCAATGATGGCTGCAGCCCAGGCAGGCATATGTGGCGACAGGCGATAATGCACCCACTTTCCTTCACGTCGATCAATAACCAGCTCCGCTTCTCGCAACAGAGCCATGTGGCGGGAAATTTTAGGCTGTGACTCTTTCGTTGCGCCGCAGATATCACAAACGCACAGCTCACCGGATTCCCTGAGCAACATCACAATGGATGAACGAGTTTCATCAGCAAGTAGTTTAAAAAGCTGAACAGGCAGTAGCATTTTTAACCTCGATGTAAAATGAATATACATATGATAATTCATATGTGATAAGTTTTAAAGCACAGCTATTGAAAAGGATAATATTCATGACACATTTACCAGCCCTCGAACAGGCGCACTTTGATGATGCAATAAGCAGCAAACTTGATGCCTGCGACCGGGCGGCCCCGCGAATTCTGATCCTGTATGGGTCAGTGCGAGAGCGTTCATACAGTAGGTTTGCCGCCGAGGAAGCAGGGCGGTTACTGACAAAAATGGGGGCCGACGTGAAAATATTTAACCCATCTGGCCTACCGTTACCCGATGACGCACCGGTTACTCACCCCAAAGTTCTCGAATTGCGGGAGCTGGTGAGGTGGTGTGACGGAATGGTCTGGAGTTCACCGGAAAGACATGGCGCGATGAGTTCGGTGATGAAGGCTCAGATTGACTGGATACCCTTAAGTGAAGGCGCTGTTCGCCCATCCCAGGGAAAAACGCTGGCCGTGATGCAGGTCTGTGGGGGTTCGCAATCATTCAACACCGTAAATCAGATGCGAATTCTGGGACGCTGGATGCGGATGTTCACTATTCCCAATCAGTCTTCAGTCCCCAAGGCGTGGCAGGAGTTTAATGATGATGGTCGAATGAAACCTTCCGCCTGGTACGACAGAATTGTTGATGTGGCTGAAGAGCTGTTTAAAATTACGTTAATACTCAAGGGAAATGCCGATTATCTCGCAGACCGATATAGTGAAAGAAAGGAAAGCCATGAGGCACTTTCGCAACGGGTCAATCAGGCGAAAATTTAGCAGGACGTGTGGACTAAAATGACCGGGCAATTTCATGGTAAAGATACATGGATGCGCGGACTGTAATGTAAAGAAGTAGTTTTTGGCGCCACTAACCTAAAAGAAACAAACCGCCCTTAGGCGGTTTGGATTAAACCCCAACTCAATTACCTTACTGGATCTATGACCGCTTTCGTACCCCCCGGCAGCAATCGCGATAAGCATGCTCAGGCCAGTCCAGATTGTGGCACCGGTTGCAATACCTTCCAGAGGGTCTTGTTCTTTAAGGGGATCGATAGTGCTGGCACCAATGGCGGTACCAATAATGGCCAGTAATAAACCACCATTGAAATAACCACACCGTAAGTCTTAAGAATAGTCTGCGAATGAAGTGAGGTGTTTAAATATTTCCAGTTACGCTGTTAAAATATCTGAAAAAAAAGGGGGAGGATGATGCTGAGTGTCGCTTTTAAATAATTATATAGCTATGAATCAACACTTCACTGTTTAAGCGAAGCGTTAATTCATAGCCTGAGAAAATAAAAAATTGGCTGAAAGAAAACGAGGCTGTGAGAAAAAATAATGCGAAATTATAATCCCCTGTTAAATATTGTCCGTAGTATGGTCAACAACGATTTCCAGGGTCTTACGTACGATATCAATGGTCACGACATTGTCCGTGGATTCAATGGCCTCAATTAACCGTTGAATAATGGCTTTATTAGTAAGATGTCCATCAGTAGCAAGAATACTGCGTATTACCGCTCCGAGTAATACAGCCTCATCAGCCAGCATGTCGCCAGCATTACGGAAATATGCAGTCAGTGCAGTGTTTGGCAGCGTGGCATAAATTTCTGATTTATGAAGCGTTATCTGGGTCATTTACTTCACCATTATTAAGTTATGAGTTAATAGAGGCAGTCAGTGTTTTTTACTGCTACCAGGTACCGGACTTTCGTCAAACAACGAATAGACATTGTTACTTTTCTCAATCTGGCCGTCCCTGTCCCCATCGTTTTGCGCAGGAATCAAAGCACGTCGCGAGAGGCCCAGGCGGTGGTTGCTAATATCTGCAATCACATCGGCTATCACATCACGTCGGTGATCATCTCTTTCTGTCGCTTCCATTATTTGCAGCCTTTCCACCAACGATCGGGTGCTTATGGCTCCGTTATCGTAAAGGATTGATAAAACTGCTTCTCCGATCAGCTGATCGATTAATTTCTCTCTTTTACTTCTGTTCATAACTGCGTCTCTGCTTGCCAGCGTGGTTCGTTTCCGAAACGTGGCATGAAATCAGCTTTCTCATGCAGGAGGTGAGCTGAAGGTTGCCAGGCTTTCCGATATAGCCTGAAATAATACTCCCGAAAATGTTTACTTATAAACCCGTAATTTGTGCTTGTTTACCGTTTGAACCTAACGATCAAAAAGCAGGCCAATTAAAGTGTGATAGTGGCTCTCTTCTTCCGGACCGGACGCGTGTTCAACTCGACGCAACAATTTTGTACAGATTGATTTGCGATTCAAACTGCGCCCGTCACTCAGGATTTCAACCACTATTTGCCCTAGAGTTTCTTGTTGGGAAGGCAAAGATGCCTTTGAGAAATAGCGTGTGATGGCGTTAGCCGCATCGGGAACGTAGTTGTTCTGTTGCATTAGTCACTCCTGTAAACATGCAGTCATCAGTTAATGTACAAATAAAGTTATACAAATATTAAAAAGCTGTACATAGAAAAACGTAAAGAATTGTCTTAAATTCTTATACATTAAATGCTATATGTTTAATTTCAGTTGCTTAGACTGCTAATTTTTTATGGAGTTAAAAAATCATGTACAGATATAGTGTTTTTTGCACATAGTCACGACGAGAAATCTGTTTGCATGGCTGTACGTATGTTCATTTTTTGTTAATAAGTTATTAATATTAATGTATTTTTAATGTGGGATTTGGTTATTCATCTGCTACTGTAAACACTTAAATCGCCTCTAATTGGACACTGAATGCTCACAACCATCATTTACCGCAGTCATATCTGTAAGAACGTACCCTTTACCTCGGTCATGGATATGGTTGCCGTCGCCAATGTTAAAAATGCACAGGCCGATGTGACAGGCATACTGCTGTTTAACGGCACACACTTCTTTCAGCTGATTGAAGGCCCGGAAGCGAGTGTTTTAAACGTCTACCAGCATATTTGTCAGGACGCGCGTCACCACAACATCGTGGAGCTGCTGTGTGACTACGCTCCGGCGCGACGGTTTGGCAAAACCGGTATGGAACTCTTTGATTTAAGAGAATATGAAGGACATGAAGTCCTGCAAGCGGTGCTAGATAAAGGGACAACCAAGTATCAGCTTATTTATAACGATCGGGCGCTTAAGTTTTTGCGTACCTTCGTTGAGTCGACTGAAAAAGAAAACTATTTTGAAATTCCGCCAGCGGACTCCTGGGTCTTTGTTACGGGCGCCAAAAAACTCAGCCACACGAGCGTTCATACAGGGGCAGTGGTTCCTGAAAACGCCGCAGATTGTAGCTTTGCATTCCAGCCAATGGTCGACCCATTTGCCCAGAAAATTTTGTCTACTGAAGCTTTGTTACGCACTCCCGGCGGCGATTCTCCGGCCAGCTATTTTGCCGGGCTTAGCGGTAACGCGCTTTACGAAGCCGACCTGAATAGCAAAAAAGTGGCCTTTGCGATGGCGAGGGCGCTCAACCTTGGCGAGCACTCTGTTTCGGTTAACCTGTTCCCCATGACGCTGGTGATGGTTCCCGACGCAGTTGATTTTTTGCTAAGGGAGATTCAGCTAAATGGACTGGTCCCGGAACAGGTAACGGTAGAGTTCACTGAAAGCGAGGTGATTTCGCGCATTGATGAATTCACCGGTGCCATCAGGCAACTGAAAGGCGCGGGCATTAGCGTCGCAATAGACCATTTTGGGGCGGGTTTTGGCGGTCTTTTGTTACTGGCTCAATTTCAGCCAGACAGAATTAAAATCAACAGCGAACTGATTAAGAATGTTCATAAAAGTGGCCCACGTCAGGCCATTATTCAGGCGATTATTAAGTGCTGTGCTTCGCTGGAAATCTCCATTTCAGCGGTGGGAGTGGAGAAGGTCGAGGAGTGGATGTGGCTGGAATCCGCTGGAATTACGCAGTTCCAGGGGAACTTATTTGCCAGCGCTTGTCTGAACGGAATATCTGCCGTGGCCTGGCCTGAAAGGAAAGCAGATCTCTGAATCAGGTTGTACAATGAAAAAAATAAGTTGTACAACCCGCACGGAGTCGTTAGTTTCGACAGGGAAGTGTCAAGTTCACAACGAGGGAATGAATGACCTTATACAGTATCGGTGAAGTTGCCGAACGATGTGCAATCAACCCCGTCACGCTGCGCGCGTGGCAGCGTCGCTACGGTCTCCTCAAACCGCAGAGGAGCGAGGGCGGGCATCGGCAGTTTGATGACGAAGATATCCTGCGTATCGAAGAGATTAAACGCCTGATTAAGAGCGGCGTGTCCGTAGGCAAGGTGAAAGCTTTGCTTGAAGCAAACCAGACTACGGCTCATGACCATGATGCCTGGCGGTTACAGCAAGAAGAGGTGATGACCGTTTTGCGTTTTGTCCAACCGGCAAAACTGCGTGCAAAAATCGCGTCCATGGGGCGTGAAATCCCGGTTGATACCCTGATTGACCATGTTTTCATCCCGGTTCGTCAATGCCTTAGCCTCGATAAATATACCTCCAGAGCAATGATAAGCCTGCTTGATGGGTTGCTGATTGACTATGTTGTCCAGCGCCTTGCTGAATCACGCAATACTGAAGGTCAAGACACCTTAATGATTGGCTGGGAAAGCGATGACCGCACCCGCCTGTGGCTCGAGGCCTGGCGTCTGTCACAACATGGCTGGCGTCCTGATGTGCTGGCCGATCCGCTAGATTCACCTCGTCCGGAATTATTCCCAGGCCAACATGTTTTTGTCTGGACAGGAAAGGCATTAACTCTGCGCCAACAAGAACAACTGGAACACTGGCAAAAACAAGGATTTGCCATCAAATTTCACGCGGGTTAAGGATGACCTGGATGACTCCTCATCTTGAAATAGTTGAGAGCGCCATCCTTAACCTCCGTTTCGTCTCAGACCTCAGCCGCCAGCAAGGGATAATCGGTATAACCGACTTCGGTGCCACCAAATAGGGTTGCCGGATTGCCAATACCTGCCAGAGGAAGATTGCCTTTCAGGCGACGCGGGAAATCTGGGTTGGCGATAAACGGACGACCAAAAGCCACCAGATCCACCATTCCTGCAGCCAGCAGTTTGTCGGCTTTTTCACGCGTGTAATTGCCCGCGACAATGATCGCCCCGCTGAACGTCGCCCGTAGAGTTTCTCTGAACTCATATGGCACCTGCGGCGCATCATCCCAGTCTGCTTCGGCAAGGTGAATAAAGGCAATGCCTTTGGTTTCACACCAGGCGGCCAGGGCCAGAATGGCTTCACTGGTCTGCGAGTCGTCCATCCCACGCTGGGTAATAAACGGTGCAAGGCGAATGCCGGTGCGGTCTGCGCCAATGGCATCGCTGATGGCTTCCAACACTTCCTGCGCAAAACGCACCCGGTTTGCCAGACTGCCGCCGTATTCATCGGTACGCTTATTCGAGGTACGTCGTAAAAACTGGTCAATCAGATAACCGTTTCCACCGTGGATTTCCACACCGTCAAACCCGGCAGCCATGGCATTAATGGCCGCCTGACGGTAATCCGCAATCACCTGTTGAATATCATCATGAGTCAGTTCACGTGGCACCGGGCAGGCGACCATTTCTCCGACGCCATTGCTGTTCACTACCCACACCTGTGCGTCTGGCGACAACGCGGAAGGGGCAACAGGCTTGCCGTCGGGATGAAAACTTTCGTGAGACATGCGCCCCACGTGCCACAACTGAGAGAATATTTTGCCATCGACTTTATGGACGGCGTCCGTCACCAGCCGCCAACCCGCAACCTGTTCCGCAGAATGAATACCCGGCGTCCAGGAATATCCCTGACCCTGGGGAGAAATTTGCGTGGCTTCGGTGATGATAAGCCCAGCTCCGGCTCGCTGCTGGTAATACTCTGCCATCAACGCCGTGGGGATATTGCCCGGTTGTGCGGCGCGGGCGCGGGTCATGGGGGCCATCACGATTCGGCTTTTCAGTTCGACAGCGCCAACTTGCGTGTTCTCAAACAGGGTACGTTGCTTCATGTTTTATTCTCCAGGGAGGTCAGTTATGGCTTGACTTTACGCCCTGCGAATCGCTTTGATAATGGCAGCGAAAACTGATTCTCTATTCAGGAAAACAAAATAATGGGCAAGCTCGAAGATATTACGTTGCTGGTGGAAGTGGTTGAGGCGGGGGGGCTGGCTGCCGCTGGACGCAGGATGAACCTTTCTCCTGCCACCATGACGGCCAGGCTGAAAGCGCTGGAGGAGCGATATCAGACCCGGTTTTTTAACCGCTCCACTCGCGCCATCGCCCTGACTCGAGCCGGGGAGGAGTTTTATCATGCCGCGCTGCGCGTGCTGGAAGAAATGGCGCAGGCCGAATCGAAACTGACGCAAAAAGAGGGGGTGCTGAGCGGCAGCCTGCGGATCTCAGCATCGTCAGATTTTGGCCGCCAGTATCTGTCGCCCGCGTTACTCGATTTTTCCCGTCTCCACCCTGAAGTCAGAAGCTCGGTGTATCTGAGCGAGAATGTGGTGGATTTGATTGCCAACCGCCTGGACATGAGCGTGCGTTTCGGCAACCTTCCTGACAGCAATCTGGTAACTAAATTTATTCGCCCCAACCACCGTGTGCTCGTGGCGGCGAAAAGCTACCTTGAAACACACGGCATTCCCCAGCATCCCGATGAGCTGCACGCGCATCGCTGCCTGGTGATGGAGCAACGCGGCACGCTGATGAACGAGTGGCGCTTTGAAGAAAAGGGCGAATCAGCCGTGGTTCGGGTCACGCCAGCGATGGTGTGTGATGACGGCGCACTACTGCGCCAGTGGGTGCTGGCCGGGGCGGGTATCGCCAGTAAATCGTGGTGGGACGTTAAGCGCGATGTGGAGCAGGGGCGGCTGGCGGTTCTGTTTGCGGAGTGTTTTATCGGTTTCAGCCGCCATGACAAAAAACAGGTCGGCCTCCAGTTTGTCTACCCGCAACGGCGTTTCCAGCCTTTGCAGGTGACCGCTTTCAGCGAGTTTTTCATCAACTGGCTGGATAATGAATAACGCGGCCATGATGGATGTAATTCTGGCGTCTGTTGTTATAAATCTGTAACAAATCCTTCTTACACTGCTCACTTCTGATAACAATATCGAAAGGAAGCCATGATGAGCAGACCTCTTAAGCCGCTGTTTAAACAAGAACACAGTAACGAAATCAGCAATTGCAGCGCTAACCCCGTTTTCTCAGATGTTGCCAGTGCTTTTGTCAGCCGCCGCCGCTTCCTGCAACTGGGTATGCTTGCCGGCACGGCGGTGACATTCCCGGCACTGCTGAAATCGCCTGCCGCATGGGCGGTCGAGACTGCCATGGTGCGGCCTTCATCACTCGGTTTTACCAGTATCGGCGTTTCGACCGACGACACCGTTCACGTGCCTGAAGGCTACGTGGCGCGACCGTTTTACCGCTGGGGCGATGCGGTGGGTTTAAAAGGCAATCTGCCGGAATTTAAAACCGATGGCAGCAACACCACTGATGAGCAGGCAGCTCAGGCGGGAATGCACCATGACGGGATGGCGTGGTTTGGTCTGCCGCAGGGCAGTGATGACCCGCATCACGGGTTGCTGGCGATGAACCATGAATACATCGACAACGGTTTGCTGTTTAAAGATGGTGTGGCGAACTGGAGCCTGGATAAAGTCCGCAAAGGGCAGAATGCGATGGGGGTTTCGGTTATCGAGGTGAAAAAAGAGGGAGAAAACTGGGCAGTGGTTCGCCCCTCTGAGTTGGCACGTCGTATCACCGTGAACACTCCAATGACTTTAACCGGGCCTGCGAAACATCATGCCCTGATGCAAACCGCTGCCGACCCGCAGGGTGAAACGGTGCTGGGCACCATGCAAAATTGCGCCAACGGGCATACACCGTGGGGAACTTATCTGACGTGTGAAGAGAACTGGTCGGATATTTTCGTTAAGAAAGCCGCGCCGAATGCACTCGAAAAACGCTATGGCATCAGCGATAGCGATGACTCCTACCGCTGGAGTGAAGTTGACTCGCGTTTTAACGTGGACGCCACACCGAATGAACCCAACCGCTTCGGCTGGGTGGTGGAAATCGACCCGTATAATCCGGCATCAACTCCGCGTAAACATACCGCGCTCGGGCGTTTTAAGCATGAAGGTGCGGCGGTGACGCTGGCTGCGGATAACCGCGTTGTTGCCTATATGGGCGATGACCAGAAATTCGAGTACATCTATAAATTTGTTTCCACAGGCATTTACGATGCCAGCAATCGCGAATCGGCAATGGACCTACTTTCTGAAGGCACGCTGTATGTGGCGAAATTTAATGACGATGGCAGCGGTGTCTGGTTGCCGCTGGTTTATGGGCAATCAGGACTTGATCACAGTAACGGTTTTGCAAGCCAGGGCGAGTTGCTGATCAAAACCCGCCTTGCCGCCGATGTGGTTGGCGCAACGAAAATGGACCGACCGGAGTGGATTGCGGTCGATACCCATACCGCGGGGAGTGTGTACTGCACGTTGACCAATAACAGCGATCGCGGCAAAGAAGGTAAAGCTGCGGTAGATGCCGCTAACCCGCGAGCGAACAATGTTTACGGACACATCATGCACTGGAGCGAGGAGAACAGCGACCCGGCATCAACCACCTTTAAGTGGGACATTCTGGTGTTGGGCGGCAAGCCCGATAGCGCGGATGAAAAAACCAAAGGCTCAATGACCGGGGCTGAATTTGGAAGTGCGGATGGTTTGTCGTTTGACCCTCGCGGCGTGTTATGGATTCAGACGGATGTCTCGTCCAGCACCATCAACAAAAAAGCCTACGAGGGCATGGGCAATAACCAGATGCTCGCCACCGTACCTGGCTCCAACGAATATCGCCGTTTCCTCACCGGCCCGCGCGGCTGCGAGATAACCGGCATCGCCTTTACCCCAGACAACCGCACACTGTTTATTAATATTCAGCATCCGGGCGAACCTGGCGATGATATCAGCGACCCGGCGAATCCTACTGCCGTTTCCACCTGGCCTGATGGTGACAAAAACGGTCGCCCGCGCTCTTCAACGGTAGTGATTGTGAAAGCAGATGGCGGAGTCATCGGCAGCTAATCAGTAATGGCCTCTGCGAAGAGGCCGTATTTCCAGAAACAATGAGGTGATACTGGAATCATTTCCTTTAACGACCCGTTATTATCAGACCAAAACTTCGGTTACACCGGGCACGGCCGATGCCTCAGCAATGCTGGTTTTGACATATCAATAATTCGACTGAGCCGAAAAGGGCAATAAAATAAAATTTATTGCCCTTTTCGGGAAGGCCATACCATCTGTAACGGAAGGTAGAGGATTAATCAGGCAGCCCTGGACCGAAAAATTCGGGTCAGTATTTTTTTGGCAAGGAATTTATCTTCAACAGTTTCCCTCTATCCAACTCTATATGGCCACCGGTTCGCAGCGACAAAAGAATCTTCATAATCCCGCTACGTGAAAGATTGGACTTGCTGCGGATATAGCTTTCAATCGTTGTGTTGTTTCTGAGATCCTCATCCTCGCAAATGTACTCTAATATTTGCGCTCGAATAATATCGTAGGTGCGGGGCGCCGAAATTTGTTGCCCAAAGGTATAAAGTTTCGTCGTGACGACTAATAGATGTTGAGCCAGAGTTTTCCATAAATCGTGTTTTTCAATCTGCTCAAGCGCATCGCTGGTCGTCATAATCCCAATCTCACAAGCTGAAACGGTTTTAAGATAGGTACCGAAATTCATACTGGTGAAGTTTCCTAAGCCAAAAACGGAAGGCGTTTTTCCGTAAACCATCACAATGTCGTCTTCTTTTCTGTGTAACTCAAACTTGCCTTTAGCAATCAGATAGCACAAAGGAGCATCCTGGCTGGCAATACTTATTTTTCGGCGTGGGGGATAGGTTTTGACGACGGCGAAGGGCAAAAGGGCATTGACCAGTTCGGCTGAATAGGGAGATGGAACGGAAAGTAGCGTGGGAAGTTCATTTTCAACGCTCATTGCAGTGCCCTTAATCAAAACTATTCCGAGGTTTTAATATCAATTATAGGGGCACTTACAATGTTAAGAGCAAAAAATTATTGGCGCAAAAGTGGCTAACTTGCTCAATTCAAGAGCATTTTACGGGTAGATTACTTACGCCAAGCAGCACTCCACGCTGTAATTCAATATGCCCATCTTCACGCAGTCGGGAAAGAATACGCATAATGCCACTACGTGAAAGATAGGTTCTGTCTTGAATGTAATTGGCTGCGGTCACATTCATACGAAAACGCTCCGACTCCTGCATTAACTCCAGCAACTGGATTCTGATTATCTCGTAGGAAGAGAGTTGCGATATGACAGTGCAATGCTCATAAATTCTTGAAGCTGTGTAAATAATCAGATGGCAGAGGCTTTCCCATAGCTGCTCCTTTTCAATAACCAGGCTGATTCGCTCAGCTGAAATACGGCTTATCTTCACATCTTCAGATGCACGCACATATAGATGAGGGTGTTGCGTCTGTAAATTACTCACCCCAAGCAAGAATGGCCCTTTCTCCGAGTTAAGAATCATCCCGTCCCCACGACGATGTAACGTGACGTTTCCTTCATGTAATAAGTAGCACACCCTCTTATTATTGTAGATGTAGCGCAGAGCCTCACCTCTGGATGGGGTAAATATCTCTGCGTATGGGCTGATGCAATCCATCAATTTTTGAATATGCACGAGAGGCTTTGCTGTCGAAACAGGTACAGATTGAGTAATATTTTCGACAGAGATTTTCGACTTCATGTATCAGAGTCCATAAGTTTTCAGCTACGTGTGCGTTATTGGGTTTCGATTATCATTGCGATGATGTCTTTATTAAATGAATATATGATCTAAAAATAGACTGAGAATATAACAATTATTTAATAACTACAGTTTAAAAGAATTTAAGAGGTGATCATTTTTAGGTTTTTTACAATTAATGTTGTTTGGATTGTATCGCGTAATTCATTGATATGTATGGTTGCTGCGCTTGCGGGGAATGTGTTTTTAATTAATTGTTAATAAAGCGGTCTACATTTAGATAAGAATAAAATTGTCACAATAAAATAGTTGGATTAAATTTATCTCCAGCAAGACAACATCACCTGTAAGAACAGTTTGCTATTTGGTTTATAGATTTAAATCAAGGGCGAAAATTGGATATTGGTATTTTGGTACATATGTACAAAAAAGATGGATGTCTGCGCTTCTGAATAAGAAGTATAGAAACCTGCTATCGCAACATATAAATGTTATGCGATTTGCTGGCACAACACTCTCAAGGAAAATTTAAATGAAAAAGAATCTGATCGCTGTTGCTTTTGCTGCTGTTGCCGCTGTTTCTGCATCTAATGCATTTGCAATTTCTGGCACCGTTAACTTCACCGGTGAAATTCTGGACGCCGCTTGTACTGTTGATGTCGCTTCTCAGAACCAGACTGTTGCACTGGGTGCATATAACAAGTCTGAATTCACCACTTCTGGTGATGTTACAGCAGCTAAACGATTCTCTATCGTTCTGAAAGACTGCCCGGCAACAGTAACTGCTGCACACGTACGTTTTGATGGTACACCAGAAGCATCTAACCCAGACCTGTTAGCAATTGACAGTACTGTTGCGGGTGCAGCAACTGGCGTGGCAATTAACCTGATGTCTGCAGATATGGTTCAATTGCCACTGCACGGTGAAAACCCATACCGTTACAACCTGAGCAGCTCTGCAGACAACACTCTGAATTTCTACGCTCAGTATAAATCAACCGTAAACACAGTAACTGCAGGTCCAGCAAATTCTGTAGCTAACTTCTCTGTTATCTATAACTAATCTGCACCAGTAATAACAGGGGCCGGATAACCCGGCCCTTTTTTATAGAGGTATAAAATGAACTTTTTTAGCAAAACTTTAATTGCCCTGGCAATCGCCAGCACGGGTATTTCTGCGGCCAATGCGGGTGTTATTATTGGCGGCACTCGTGTCATTTATGACGGTAATAAAAAGGAAGCATCTATTAGTGTTAACAACCCGGATGGAACGCCTTATTTGATTCAGTCCTGGATTGAGACGCAAAATGGTGGCGCTGAGAAAGCTCCTTTTGTTATCACACCTCCTTTATATCGTCTGGATAGCAATCAGCAAAACGTTGAACGAATTATTCTGGCCGGTTCTGTTGCACAAGATAAAGAAAGTTTGTACTGGCTGAATATTAAAGCAATACCAGCAGCACCTAAAAAAGATAATACATTACAAATCGCAGTGAAAACACGCATCAAACTAATTTACCGCCCGGCAGATCTAAAAGGTACGACCCCTGAAGAGAAGGCTGAATCCCTGACCTGGTCTGTTGCCGGTAATCAACTACAGGTCACCAACCCAAGTTCGTATGTTATTAATTTTAATGAAATCAAAGTTGGCGGAAAAAAACTTGACGACGTGTCTTATGTGCTGCCAGGCGCAACTGCACGCTTCACTCTGCCAAAGGGTGTGAGCGGTGGGAATATGACCTTTACCGTAATTAATGATTACGGTGGTCCAGGTCCTGTACACAGCAAAAGCCTTTAACACTCCGACCGCGAAATAAAACGGGACAAAATTAATTATGCAAAAAGAAACTAATCTTTTTAAACCGGCCAGGCTGGCAATATATATCGCGGTCGCGTTGAGTGCATTAAGCCATACAGCAAGTGCTCGGGACGTATTCAACCCAGAATTACTCGAGTTAGGTAACCCAGGGGCAAGTAAAACCGACCTTTCATCTTTTGAGTCTGGTTCGCAGGCCCCGGGTACTTATCACGTCGATATTGTTCTAGATGATCAGACGATTGACACACGTGATATTGAATTTAAAGCCGTGACAGATAAAAATGGTGATAGCGACTTACAGCCATGTATCAGCGTTGAAACCCTGAAAAGCTGGGGAGTAAAAACAGAGTTATTCCCTGAACTGTCAAAAGATGGAACATGTGCCAATTTTGGCGCTATTCCACAGGCATCGGCAACACTTCAATTTAGCACCCAGCGACTGTTAATTAGTATTCCGCAGGCGGCTTTGTCTCCGCAAGCTCGCGGCTATGTGCCACCCGAGCAGTGGGACGAAGGTATTACTGCGGCAATGCTTAACTACAGCATGAGCGGGGCGAATAACTGGTCACGAAATAAGAATGGGTCTGACGGTAATTCCCAGTATGCCAACCTGCGTCCAGGTTTCAATATCGGCCCATGGCGTTTGCGTAACTACACCACCTGGAACCGTGACAGCAACGGGCAGGATAGGTGGGATACGGTTTATACCTACGCCCAGCGCGACATCATTCCATTAAAAGCACAGTTAACGGCGGGGGACAGCACTGCACCTTCAGAAGTCTTCGACAGTATGCCGTTCCGTGGGGCGCAACTGGCTTCGGATGACGATATGTTGCCCGATTCAATGAAGGGCTATGCGCCGGTGGTGCGTGGTATTGCCAGAAGCAACGCGCAAATTATGATTCGCCAGAATGGTTACGTGATTTACCAGAGTTACGTCGCACCGGGTGCATTTGAAATTACGGATATGTACCCAACCGGCGGCGCGGGTGATTTAGATGTCACGGTTAAGGAAGCGGATGGCAGTGAACAGCATTTCACTGTGCCATTTGCATCTTTACCGTTGTTGCAACGTGAAGGGCGACTGAAGTATGCCGTTACGGGCGGCCAGTACCGTTCTTATGACAGCAGCGTCGAGAAAACCCCGTTTGCCCAGGCGACGGCTATTTACGGTCTGCCAAAAGGTTTCACTATTTATGGCGGGCTGCAGGAATCAAGTAAGTATCAGTCACTGGCGTCCGGTATTGGCAAAAACATGGGGGACTTCGGGGCTGTTTCTGCAGACGTGACTCAGGCCTGGTCCCAACCTAAGAACGAAGTGAAAAGTAACGGCCAGTCATGGCGCGCACGCTACAGTAAAAACTTCGTCGAAACGGGAACCAACTTTGCTATTGCGGGTTATCGCTATTCAACCAGTGGTTACTACAGCATGCAGGACGTGCTCGATTCCTACAGCAATAACAATATTATTGCCGAGCGCCGCCGCAACCGTATGGAAGTGACCATGAACCAGTCGCTGGGTGCCGATTTGGGTTCTGTGATGCTGGGCGCGGTACGGGAAGATTACTGGAGTAACGGTAAAACGATGCAGTCTATCTCCGCGGGGTATAACAACTCCTGGCGCGCGATTAACTACGGCATTACATATACCTATAGCAAAAATGGTACTTCAGACGGATACAGCCAGGCCGCCCGCTACGACAAAGACCAGCAGATTGCACTGAATATCAGCATTCCGCTTGACCGATTCCTACCGAGCACATGGGCTAACTACTCCATGAATGCCAGCCAAAAAACCGGCACTACGCATACGGTGGGTCTTAACGGTGTCGCAATGGAAAACAATTCCCTCAACTGGAACGTGCAGGAAGGGTATGGCACCAATGATGTCGGTAATACGGGTACTGCGAATGCTGATTACCGAGGGACTTACGGTGAAGTGACGGCGGGTTATAGCTATGACCAGAACAGCGATCGCCTGAATTATGGTCTGCAGGGTGGGGTCATTGCGCACGCAGATGGTATTACGCTTTCACAACCGCTGGGCGAAACCAACGTCCTGATAAAAGCGCCAGGCGCTAAGGGCGTGAGCGTACAAAACCAGACCGGGGTTAAAACAGACTTCCGTGGTTATACGGTGGCAAGTAGCGTAACACCATTCCGTAAAAATGATATTACGCTCGACCCGCAAACCCTGGCGAACAATGCTGAGCTTGACTTAACCACCAGTACGGTCATTCCAACACGTGGAGCTGTAGTCCGGGCTGAATATATTGCCAACCTGGGGATGCGCGTATTAATGACGTTAACCCAGAAGAATGGTAAATCTGTTCCATTCGGCGCAATGGTAAGTATTTCCGGGCAGCAAGGGCGCAGCTTTATTGTCGGGGATGCAGGCCAGGTCTATTTAACTGGTGTTAATCCTGAGGGGACATTGACGGTGCAATGGGGGCAGGGATCTGATGAGAAATGCCAGGTGGCCTATAAATTACCTGAGACTGAAAAAGGGATTGTTAACTTGTCCAGGCAGTGTCAATAAATAACGTCTCAGATAGTGGTGTAAACCTCCGTTTAACAGTGCGCTGCGCACTATGATTTGCTAAACACAACAGAAGTGGGCGTTCAGCAAATATATGCGCAGTGTCATTAACTTAGTCACGAATTTCTGGTAATTAATATGAACAAATTAATATTAAATTATATTTTATTAATGACCGCATTGCTCTCGAGTGGATCGGTTTGGGCAGGATGCAGTTCAACTAGGGGAGGAGCGACTCAACAAACCCTAACAATCACAGTACCTGATTTTAGTGTACAAAGAGATGTGCCTAATGGGACCATAATTGCTACAGCTAACAGTGTTGCGTCTGATGTTGCGTTTAGTTGTAACGGAGGAGGCGGATGGTATTCAATAATGAGTTTATTTACCACCCCTAGTGGTATTGCTCATTTTTATAAAACGAATGTAGATGGTGTCGGCGTCTCAATAGGGGGAGCGACAACCAATTTTGAAGTTCCTGCAATTTATGCTTCTACTAATATTAGTGAAGCAATATGGATTTCCGCAAAAACGGTAAAGTTTATTAAAACCGGTCCAATAACTTCAGGTACGATAACACCTGGCGTGTTGGGCTATATGTGGGGAGATGATGACGGACCTTCTGTCCGGGCCTTACAATATTTTGTGAATGGACCAAAGATAACAGTATTAGCCTGTCAAATTACAACGCAAAATCTGACGTTTCCTATTGGGGATATACCGGCGTCAGCTTTTGGTTCGTCGGTGGGCGCTACACCAGCAGTGGCGCAAAATACACAAAACTTAGGTTTAAACTGTGATCCTCAGGCTAATATAAACGTTTCTCTTTCAGGTACGCAAAACCCGGATGTTGGCACAACAAGCGTATTAGCGTTATCCGGCCAGGGGAGTGCGGGTGTTGCAAAAGGTGTGGGTGTACAGATTGTCTATAACGGATCGCCGCTAATTTTAAATAATAATATAGTTTTAAAACGCTCAACGGGCGGTATAGAAACATTCCCATTGGTTGCCCGTTATTACCAAACCAAAACAGTAGTAGCAACAGGCACGGCCAATGCAAACGCCACGCTTAATTTAACCTATCAATAAAATGGGGACATACACGAAATGAAAAAATTAATTGGAATGAGTTTTTTAGTAGCGAGTGCATCATTATATGCAGCAGACCCGGTGACTCTTAATATTACCGGTAATATCGTGGCAACGCCGTGCCAGGTAAGCAGTGATAGCGTGACGATAGGGGTTGATTTGGGCCAGAATATTCAGGCTTCAGATATGCAGACCGCTGGCGCTGCAGCAGGATGGAAACCGATTAATATCAAGCTGGTTTCTTGCCCGGCAGGGACATCTTCCGTAATAATGACCATGCATGGTACAGCAGACCCAGTACAGCCAGCCGATTTGTATTTGAACAACGGTGCAGCACAGAACGTTTCTGTTCAGTTGCAAAGTACAGGTGGAACGGTATTAGGCGATGGTAAAACAATTACCGGAAACATTAGCAGTGGTGCATATACCTTCCCGTTACAGGCTCGCGCATATACCAAAAATGGCGGTGCTACACCGGGTACAATTGCTGCAACGGTAACCGCGTCTTTTGTTTATAATTAATTATTAGAAATTTAATAAATGCTTTCCCTATCTGATGCTGCATATTCTTAGATTATGCAGCATCGGATTCTCTCACAGGTAATAACATTCAAAACCATTGTAGCTTGTTAGGGCATTGCGTCCGTCCCACCAGTTTGTTTAAACCATCAGATAATTTCACATTACGTGCACCCATTAAATAGCATTGTAATGGGAGGGTGTATATTGAAAATTGTTATTGAAGAATCAGATGCTTTGTATCGTCATGGCATGGAACAATTGTTAAAGAAAATTTTTGCTAGTCAGGGAAATGCAGCAATTGAAATTGAAAAGCTAACCCCAACCAATTTATTGAATGCGGACATCATTGTGAAGCGTTACGATGCCGGCATTAAGTATATTTGCCAGCCGCTAATACGTAAAAGAAAAGCTAACAGTTTGATTATTGGTGTTTATGAAGGGGATAGGGATGATATTAATTCAGGCCTTCCGCTTTGCATCTCTAATATTGTTTTTATAAATAGAAGAGAGTCAGTCGTTAAGGCGAAAGACATCATCATGCAGGGGTGGGAAGAATGTCGCTCAAGACCTCGCAGCTATAATCACTTAATGTGTGTTTCATGTAAACACCGAACGTTGACTTCACAACAAGTGTTGGTGGCCGCGCATTTTTATCGTGGCTATAGTCCGCAAAAAACAGCTGAAATATTAAATATCAACTATAAAACAGTTGGGGCGCATAAGCGCATGATAATGACTAAATTCGATCTTGAGACTGATTATGACTTGTTGAATTTTATTAATATTCTTTTAAAGAATAATTATGCGTCAGAGCGATTTAAAAATACTTTAAATTCGCGGCTAGAGCATCTTTAAGAGCGAGCATGGCGGAGAGATAAGAACTTTATGATAATTTCATCAGCTGATGATTTTTAATTTTTGTTTCTAATCTTTCAGCAAATAGGCAGGCTGATTGTTATCTTTTAAAGTTTTTAAAAAATGCAATAGCTCACAATCATTTTTGAGATTAAATTTGGACATCAGGTGTCGTTTATGGGCACTAACCGTTTTTACATTGATGCCTAGCTGCTGAGAGATTTTAAGAATGTCATTGCCATGCAGTAATGATTTCGCAATCATAATCTGTTGAGGTGTGAGAGTGCGGTACTTGCACTGTAAACATTTGTTGCAATGAGAACCCATGGGGTGAGCAATAGTATCTCGCCATGCAAGGCTCACTTTATTGCGCGCACTGTCTACTGGCTCAGTGCGTGCAATAAAGATAATATTCTTAATGCAAAGCGGTAGCTCATCATGATGGAGATTTTCACCCCCTTCATAAATACCAATAATTAGCCCCGGTTTACTGCGGAACTTGAGAATGGGCTGGCAGATAAACTGCGAACCGGCAATGAAATCTTTTACGATAATATCAGCGTGGATCGCATTTATTTTGGTCAGATCGTGAAAATGCACCGACTCGTTATGAACGTTTTGTAAAACCTCCTCAAGAAATAATTCCAGCCCTTTCCTGAAGAGTGTATTTGATTCATCAATGGCAATATTTAACATGGTAGACCTTAAAATATGGGCAATAAAATATTAATCTTTAAATAGAGAAGGGGAGTCTCCGCAATGATATTAAAAAGAAAGTTGCCAGATTAAATATTAAGGGTGAAAGTAATTTTATACACTATGAATGCAGCGCTTTATTGGCTGATTTGTTGGTGCATATTAAGATGAGCGCCATATAATTGGCTTTTAACCGGTAGAGGTGATTTTCTACAAATTATGTAATTAGTTCAAGATATATTTAGTCTACAATTAGACTGACATAATTAACCTGCTGAATTTGAAGTTCTTCAGGCGTAATAGGGTTCAATACCTACATATATTTTCTTAGTGCTATATCGCTAGCCTGGAACATTCATCACTTCATGTTCACTGTTTAACATTTACAGGATTGAGAAGTGCCAAAGTTACCGATACGTATAGGGACGGGTATGAGGAAAGTACAGGTACGAAGCGGTTTGCGGGCATAAAGCCAGAGTTACTATTGGTTTTCTTAAAAAAATTGAGGAGTTAATGCAGGAGAGATTTCTTAGAATGGTGCGTCCGAGTGGACTCGAACCACCGACCCCCACCATGTCAAGGTGGTGCTCTAACCAACTGAGCTACGGACGCACTGTTTGTTGCGGTACTGCTGATTGCGGTAAAACGTTAAATGGTGCGTCCGAGTGGACTCGAACCACCGACCCCTACCATGTCAAGGTAGTGCTCTAACCAACTGAGCTACGGACGCACTGTGTTGCCTGTGACAACGGGGACGAATATTAGCGGCAGCACCCGAGCCTTGCAAGCGCTAAACAGCAAATTTCTTTCATATTTCACTCGTTTGCTGCGCATCTGCACAACTCGGTGTAAAAATAGCCGCCAAAAAGGCGGCTATGAACATTTACCGTGCAGCGCGTTGCAAAATCGTGATTGAAGGTTGGCGCTGTAACCAACGCATCCGCAGCATCATCATGATGGCCGCAGACGTCAGGCCGATAATAAATCCAATCCAGAAACCTGCCGGGCCCATCGGTTCAACCACCCAGTCTGTCAGCGCCAGAATGTAACCGCTTGGCAATCCCAACACCCAATAGGCGATAAACGTGATAAAGAAAATCGAGCGCGTATCTTTATAGCCACGCAGCACGCCGCTGCCGATCACCTGCACAGAATCAGAAAGCTGATACACCGCCGCCAGTAGCATCAAGTGCGCCGCCAGCGCGACAACTTCAGGATTGCTGTTGTAGAGCAGGGCGATGTGTTCGCGCATCACTACCGTGAAAATCGCAGTGAGCATCGCCATACACATCCCTACGCAAATGCCGGTCCAGGCCGCCGTTTGCGCGTCGAGTGTTGAACCCTGGCCCAGACGGAAGCCTACGCGTATCGTGACCGCCGCGGAAAGGGACATCGGCAGAACAAACATCAGCGAGCTGAAGTTAAGGGCAATCTGGTGCCCAGCTACATCGATAATCCCCAGAGGCGCAACCAGTAGCGCGACTACGGCGAATAGCGTCACTTCAAAGAACAGCGCCAGCGCAATCGGCAGCCCCAGTTGAGTTAAGCGATACATCACTTTCCAGTCGGGCTTGATGAAGCCTTTTGGCAGCTTCAAATCGCGCATCGAACGGGATTTCTTCACATAGGAAATCATGAAGAAGAACATCACCCAATATACGGCAGCCGTTGCGACACCGCAGCCTACGCCGCCGAGTTCGGGCATGCCAAAGTGACCGTAAATAAAGATGTAGTTAACCGGAATGTTGACCAGTAAACCGATAAAACCCATCACCATGCCGGGTTTGGTTTTCGCCAGGCCTTCACACTGGTTACGCGCTACCTGGAAGAATAAATACCCCGGGACGCCCCACAGCAATGCACGCAGGTAGCCGACGGCTTTATCGGCCAGTTGTGGGTCGATATTTTTCATCGCATGGATGATATAGCCCGCGTTCCACAGCACAATCATGATGAGCGCCGAGACAATGCCCGCCAGCCAGAAGCCCTGGCGAATCTGGTGCGCGATACGCTCACGGCGACCAGATCCGTTGAGTTGTGCCACGGTAGGCGTCAGCGCCATTAACAAACCATGGCCGAACAGAATGGCAGGTAGCCAGATGGAGGTACCGATTGCCACAGCGGCCATATCGGTTGCGCTGTAGCCACCGGCCATCACGGTATCGACAAAGCCCATCGAGGTTTGTGCGATTTGCGCGAGGATGACAGGTATCGCCAGCGCGAGCAGCTGGCGGGCTTCAACTATGTACTTCTGCATTTTTAACACCTGATTATTATTAGTTATTAGAAAGACAACAAGACCGCCAGAAATGGCAGAAAAATAGGAATTGCAGGGGAATTAGCCTGACTATTGTAGCGGCAGAAAACGAATACGCCAGCCAAATAATGGTGGGGTAGTGCGGATAGCTGGCAAGCTGTTTTTCCAACTGTTAAAGTGCTGCATTACGAATTATCAGCAGCCGAATAATTACCAGGAGTTTGACGATGTTTACAGGTATTGTGCAGGGTACTGCGACCCTGGTCTCCATTGATGAGAAACCCAATTTCCGTACCCACGTAATTGAAATGCCAGATGAGATGTTACCTGGCCTTGAAACAGGCGCGTCGGTGGCACACAACGGCTGTTGCCTGACCGTCACCGAAATCAATGGCAACCACGTCAGCTTTGATTTAATGAAAGAGACGCTGCGTATTACCAATCTCGGCGAGTTAGTTGTGGGTGATAGTGTGAACGTCGAACGCGCGGCTAAATTTAATGATGAAATCGGCGGGCATCTTATGTCCGGTCATATTATGACGACCGCTGAAGTAGCAAAGATTCTGACCTCAGAAAATAACCGCCAGATCTGGTTTAAAATGCGCGATAAAACCTTGATGAAATATATTCTGCATAAAGGATATATCGGCATTGATGGTATTAGCCTGACGGTCGGTGAAGTCACGGCTTCGCGTTTCTGCGTACATTTAATTCCGGAAACGCTTGAGCGCACTACACTTGGCAGTAAAAAACTGGGGAATCGTATTAATATCGAAATCGACCCGCAAACCCAGGCGATAGTAGACACCGTTGAGCGCGTGCTTGCGCAACGTGAAGCGACACTGGATGCGTTGCTACCGAAGGCGTGATTGCAGGGTTTTGTCGGATGCCGTTTACGCGACATCCGACTTTCTTATGCAATCAACAAACTTCCGCGCACCAAATCACTGGTATGCCGATCCCCAAGCAGTAATTCCACCGCCCGACGCGCAATACTCTCCAGGGGATATTTAATCGCTGGAATGGCGTTTGCCCCCGGCATTCGGGTTGAACCATCAAGACTGAATACCATCACTTGTTCAGGCACGTGTAACTGGTACTGATTGAGCATCATCATGGCTTCCTGCGCCTGAGTGTCATCGGTCACTAGCAATGCGGAAAACTTCACACCGCGATTGATCAGCCGTTGCAGCGCGATACGCACCGAGGATTCATCCTCAATCACCAACTGCCGGTTAAAAGGCACCACGTGGTTGTGCAGCGCCTGGTGATAACCCTCAAGGGTTTGGGCTGCCGCTTCACCGCTGGCAAAGTTTATCAGGGCGATTTGCCGCCGTTTCTGGTTACACAAATAGTGCACGGCGGTTTCTGCCGCGAAAACGTGATCGCATTGAATACTCAGCGCATTCGAACCGCTCAGGCAATCAATCAGCATAATATCGTCGTCGAGCGGAGGGAGTGAGAAACGCGCCCCCACAACCAGCAACGCATCACATAACCCGTTTGAAAGTTCCTGAGCGGCCTGCGCCACGCTGTCGTGGTCATTGGCGAAGCGTAACAGCAGGTGTTTATGATGCTGGTTAAGCTGTTTCTCCAGCGCTTGCAGGTAGCCTGTGGACTGCTGAATATGCTCGGTGGCACAGATTACGCCAATGCAATTGGTTGATTGGGAACTCAAAGATTGAGCAATCGCATTGGGCTTGTAGTTAAGTATTTCTGCCGCGCGCAAAACGGCCTGGCGACTCTCTTCTTTCACGCCGCGACTGCCGCTTAAAACACGCGAAACGGTGGCTTTAGAAACCTGTGCAAGGCGTGCTACATCATTAATATTCGACATGGTGTGAGTTTCCCGCTTCTCAGCCAGAAACGGGCCTTGCGGCCCGAATGCTGAGATTACGTACGATCGTTAAAGCCATTTTCTGCGGAAGTTGCTTTGTACCACTCACCGCTTTTCTTGATAGTGCGTTGCTGAGTCTCAAGATTTAACGAGACAAAGCCATAACGGTTTTTGTATGCATTGCACCAGGACCAGTTATCAATAAACGTCCACATGTGATAACCCAGGCAATTACTGCCTTCACTAATGCCTTTATGCAGCCATTTCAGGTGGTCGCGCACGAAATCAATGCGGTAGTCATCCTGAATCTGGCCGTTCTCGTCGAAACGCTGTTCGTTTTCAACGCCCATGCCGTTCTCAGAAATATAGCAATTTGGGTTGCCATAATTTTCACGCAGGTTGGTGAGAATATCGTAAATCCCTTGCTCGTAAATTTCCCAGCCACGATACGGGTTCATTTTGCGGCCCGGCATTTCGTAGGCTTCAAAGAACCATTCCGGCATAAACGGGCTGTCCGGGTTAACCAGCGAGTCGCGGCACTTGATGCGGCGCGGCTGGTAGTAGTTGATACCCAGTAAATCGACGACACCCGCTGCAAGCAGCTCTTTGTCACCCGCCTGGCACTCAGGCAGTTGACCATGTTCTTTCAGCAGTGCAACCAGTTCTTGCGGATATTCACCACGCAAAGCTGGGTCGAGGAAGCTGCGGTTGAACATCAGGTCAGCGATGTTTGCCGCTTTCACATCCGCAGGGTTTTGCGAACGCGGATAAGAAGGGGTGAGGTTGAGGATAATACCAATTTCGCCGCCGTCGTTACGCTGGTGGTAAGCCTTTACCGCCAGGGAGTGGGCAATCATGGTGTGGTAGGCGACGGTTGCCGCACGTTTGAAATCCACCACGTTCGGGTAATGGAAATCATACAGATAGCCGCCTTCAACAGGCACTACCGGCTCGTTGAAAGTGAACCAATGCTTCACGCGGTCGCCAAACAGCTCGAAACAAACGTTCGCAAATTCAGCGTAGGCCGTGACAACGTCACGACTTTCCCAGCCGCCTTGCTGCTGCATAACCATCGGCATATCAAAGTGGAACAGGTTGATAAACGGCTTAATGCCCTGCGCCACCAGTTCGTCGATAACCTGATTGTAGAAGGTGACGGCTTCCTGGTTAACCGCGCCACGGCCTTCAGGAATCAGACGTGCCCAGGAAATCGAGGTGCGGAAGGTGTTGTGATTCAGCTCTTTGAGCAGGGCGATATCTTGCTTCCAGTTTTTGTAGAATGTGGAAGTATCTGCTGGGCCCACACCGTTGTGGAAGCGGGTGGGTTGTTCCTTATACCATTGATCCCAGATAGTGGCGGACTTGCCAAAAGAGAGGGTTTCGCCTTCGGTTTGTGGCGCTGAACTTGCGCTGCCCCACCAGAAATTTTCAGGAAATACGTATTTCATACAGTTCCTCTTGTGACGGACGAGCCTGCCAGACCGGCAGGCAAAAGTAGTTGATTAGTTCACGGTAATCGGGTTTTCACTTTCCTGTGCGCTACGCTCTTCATCCTGTTTGATCAGAGTGCGTTCGTAAGCTTTCAGGAATGGGTAATACATCACAGCCGACATGACCATACAAATTAGACACATGATTACGGGACTTACCGCCCAGTTTGCGGCCCACGAGGCCCCAATCGGCGCAGGCGTTGTCCACGGAGTGAGCGATACCACTTGTGCAACCCAACCTAATTTGGTTGCGATATAGGCCAGTGTTGCGTTAATCATCGGCACCAGCGTAAACGGCAGAAAGAACAGCGGGTTCATGATGATTGGCGTACCGAACAGAATCGGTTCGTTGATATTAAAGAAGCTAGGAACCACACCCATTTTGCCGATGGTGCGCAGGTGAATGGCACGGCTACGCAGCAATAAGAAGGCCAGCGGGAGCGTTGAACCTACGCCGCCAATCAGCAGATAGTGATCCCAAAAACCTTGCAGATAGATGTGCGGCAGAACATTACCCGCGGCCAGCGCCGTCTGGTTAGCGGAAAGGTTAGCCATCCAGAACGGGTTCATAATCCCGGTGACGATTAACGCGCCGTGAATACCGGCAAACCACAGGATTTGGCAGATAAACACTGAAATCAGAATCGCAGGCAAAGAGTCTGACGCTGAAACCAGTGGCGCCAACAGGTGCATAATGGCTTCAGGAATAATCATGCCGGTGGTGGACTCGATGAACAGGTTCAGCGGGTGCAGCGTGGCGACAATCACCACCACCGGGATCAGGATTTCAAAGGAGCGCGCCACGCCGGTAGGCACTTCTTTTGGCAGGCGAATAGTGATGTTGTGGCGTTTTAAGAACGCGTACATTTCACTGGCGTAAATCGCGGTAATCAGCGCGGTAAAGATGCCCTGGCCCGAGAAATACTGCGTCGAAATCTGCCCGTCTTTATAAGGGGCGGCAACCAGCAAAAAGGCCATAAATGCCAACAGACCCGTCATGATAGGGTCGAGCTTGTAGTGCTTGCCAAGACTTGCGCCGATACCGACGGAGATAAAGAACGTCATCACGCCCATGCTGAGGTTAAACGGCAGCATGAGTTGTTCACGATAAGTGAGCGAGAAATTCAGCCACGAGCGGGCAAAACTCCAGGTGCTGTCAGGCGAGAACGGCGGGAAAATAAACACTAACAAGAACGAACCGATAATCATGAACGGCAGAGCTGAGATAAAACCATCGCGGATAGCGATGACATGGCGCTGAGAACCCATTGCTCCGGCCATGGGGGTGACTTTGTGCTCAATCACATTGACCATTTTTTGGTAGATGCTCATGGCGGTATCCTTGTTATTGTTTCGGAAAGTGCGGTTATTGTGAAACAAAACGGAAACCGGTTTCCAACTGAGAAACGAATAAGTGTTAACGGGATCAAACTCAGGAAGAAAGGAGACCAGGAAACGTGAGGAGGGTCACGCTTTGTTAAGAGAATGCTATAGAGTTGCAGTAAATAGTGACCCCGGAGATACCGGGGCCATTACTCATTAATGAGGAACTCGTAAGCCGTCTTCAATGCCGCGACTAAAGACTATTTGCCAAAGCTGAATATCACGGGCGCGGAAGGCTCCGGCACAGGCATTCAGATAATAACTAAACATGCGTTTAAAACGTTCGGAATAGTTATCGGCGATTTCAGGCCAGTGCTGCAAGAAACGCTCATTCCAGGCCATTAAGGTTTTATCGTAATCGGCACCAAAGTTATGCCAGTCTTCCATGACGAAATGCTGTTCACTGGCTTGTGCAATCTGGCACACCGACGGCAGACAGCCATTCGGGAAGATATATTTATCAATCCACGGATCCACGCTGTTATTGGTTTTATTGGAACCAATGGTGTGCAGCAGGAAAATCCCTTCCGGTTTCAGATTACGGTCGGCGACCCTAAAATAGGTGGCATAGTTTTTTGGCCCGACATGTTCAAACATGCCGACGGAAACAATGCGGTCAAATTGCATATCCAGTTCGCGATAGTCTTGCAGCAAAATAGTGACATCAAGACCCGCACACCGTTCCTGCGCCATTTTTTGTTGTTCAGCAGAGATCGTGACACCGTGTACCGCGACGCCGTAATGTCGGGCAGCATATTGCGCAAGACCGCCCCAGCCGCAACCAATATCCAGCAGCGTCATTCCCGGTTCCAGTTGCAGTTTATCGCAGATCATTTTTAGTTTGGCGTTCTGCGCATCGCTGAGCGTGGTGGCTTCTTTCCAGTAACCACAGGAATATTGCATATGCTCATCAAGCATGCGGCTAAATAAATCGTTGCCGAGATCGTAATGTTCTTTGCCAACAATCCAGGCGCGTTTTTTAGATTGCAGATTCATTATCCGGGCAGCGGCAATGCGTAGCGTGTCTTTTAAATGGCGGGGAAGTTGATCCTCGAGTCCGGCACGAATGGCATTATTGAAAAATATATCCAGACGCTCGCAGTCCCACCAACCGTCCATATAGCTTTCACCCAGCCCGAGTGAACCCTCTTGCAGGACGCGTTTAAAAAAATCGGGGTGCTTAACCTGTATATCGAAAGGGCGTGGGCCGTTTATTTCCACTCCAGCCTTAGCGAGCATTTCGTTAACAATTCGATACCACGGGTTATTTCTTATGCTGACTTCTTCTATACACGATGAACTCATAGCTTCTCCATCACCATTGTGTGAGGAACCTTCAAACAGCGTAGACGCTATTTTGGGCATGTGAGAAATGTCACGGAAAAAACCGTGAGCCTGATATCCGACGTAGAACAGAGAAAGGGGCGAGTGCCCACAAAAAAAGCTCTCAAAACAACAAACGGGAGCACAAAGGCTCCCGTCACGATTTCATTATAATTATGCTGACAACCGAGCCGTTAATGAGTATAGGCTCGCCTGTTTAGTGATTCAATGAAATATTGTTAGCACGCTAAGTTATTCACTAACATCATTAATGCGCATCGGATTCAGCAGGTTGCCAGACCTCTGCATTTTTACGGCGCTGCATCAGATAACCTAACATTGCCAGCGCAATGGTCACCAGCATCACGCTGGTGGTCGTCAGCAGCGGCGTTGCCACAAGCCAGGAAACCATCAAACTTGCCAGGAAGCACAGGCCCAATTGCAGCGTGTTTTGCAGCGCAGCGGCTTTACCCGTGGCCTGCGGGAATGGCAGCAGTGCTGAAGCGACAACGATAGGGTAAATTGCGCCGTTGGCTATTGCCATGATACAGAATGGGATCAGCAGCAGCGTCAGGGTCGCGTGACCGCTTATCGAAACCGCCCAGGTGCCGAAAATACTCAGCGTATATAAAGCCAGCAGCCAGGGCAGCATTTGCTTGCCGTTCCATTTTTGCAGCGCGCTGCGACAACCGTAACCGCCAATCAGGAAGGCAATGGTTTGTGGCACGTAGCTCAGGCCGATTGCCGCCGGGCTGTAACCCATATCGTTCAGGATGAATGGGGAACCGGTCAACCAGGCAAAGAAGCTTGCGGAACAAGCGGCATAAATCAATACGTTGCCGCTATATACGCGATTGCGCAGCAACGACATAAAGCTGACTTTGTTGTCTTCAGTTTGCGGGTGATGCTGAGTCCGTGGTTTCAGGCGCAGCGTTGGGATCATCAACACCAGGGTGATAGCAAACAGGGTGGCGAAAATCGCCTGCCAGTCGAAGTGCGTCAAAATCCAGCTACCGAGCAGCGGTGCCAGTGCCGGAGACAAACCAACCAGCGGCATAATTGTTGCGAAAATACGATTTGCGCGGTTTGCCGGGTAGTAATCCGTTACCAGCGCCTGCCAGCTCACCGCCGCAGAACACACGCCAACGGCCTGTACAAAGCGCAGGACCAGCAGCGCGGTGGCGCTTTCGACCCACAACATGCCGATACAACCGATGGCAAACAGACTCAACCCGGCCAGTAACACAGGTTTGCGGCCGAAATGGTCAGACAGCGGCCCCCACATTAACTGAGCGAACGCAAATCCGGCGAGGAACAAACTCAAGCTTGCGCTCACCGCGGAAGCATCGGTCTGTAAATCTTGCTGAATAGCCGCGAAAGCTGGCAGATACATGTCTGTGGCGAGGAACCCCAGCACACTTAATCCGGCCAGCCAGATAAGAAATCCTTTTGATGGTTGCATGTTTTTCTCTTGATTTATCTTGCAGGTTGATTGCCGCGAGAGTGTACGGAGTGCAATTACGCTTGTGAAACGCTAATATTTGTCTATTGCGTTCAAAAAATTTGTGAGCAGAAAAATGTGGTCTGAATATTCGCTGGAAGTGATAGATGCGGTGGCGCGCAATGGCAGCTTCAGCGGTGCTGCACAGGAGTTGCACCGCGTTCCGTCTGCCATCAGCTATACGGTACGGCAACTGGAAGAATGGTTAGCTGTTCCGCTGTTTGAACGCCGTCATCGTGATGTCGAATTAACCCCCGCGGGCGTCTTTTTTTTGAAGGAAGGGCGCTCTGTTATCAAAAAAATGATGACGACACGGCAGCAGTGCCAGCAGATCGCAAATGGATGGCGCGGACACCTGGCGATTGCGGTCGATAATATTGTAAAACCCGAACGCACGCGCCAGCTGGTGTTGGATTTCTACCGCCATTTCCCGGATATCGAGCTGCATATTTATCAGGAAGTGTTTAACGGTGTGTGGGACGCGCTGGCGGATGGGCGCGTTGAAGTTGCGATTGGCGCAACGCAGGCCATTCCTGTCGGTGGGCGTTTTGCCTTCCGGGACATGGGGACACTGAGTTGGCGTTGCGTGGTGGCTGCAAATCATCCCCTGGCGGTACAAGGCGGTACGTTAAGTGATGACGACTTACGTGCCTGGCCGTCGCTGGTTCTGGAAGATACCTCGCGTTCCTTGCCAAAGCGTATTACCTGGCTGCTGGATAACCAGCGGCGTGTAGTGGTGCCAGATTGGGAGTCGGGTTCCGATTGCCTGAGTGCAGGTTTGTGTATCGGTATGGTGCCATTGCATATCGCAAGGCCGTGGGTAGATTCCGGTAAATGGTGCGAGCTGACGCTGGATAACCCATTCCCGGATGCCGCGTGTTGCCTGACGTGGAAGCAAAATGATGCGTCACCCGCGCTAGCCTGGTTATTAGATTATCTGGGAGATAGCGAAACGATGAATCAGGAGTGGTTGCAGGAGCCTGACAGCGCTGCTTCACAGAGTTCGTAGGGTGGATAAGCCGCAGGCGTCATCCACCATTTACGTCAGAACTGTCGGATGACGCTGCTGTACGACCTACGCTATTTTAGCGGCGGTAATCGCGGAACGGACCGTCGGCTACGGAGCGGCGTTCAATCAGGCGCGGATGCACTTCAATGGACTGCGACTCTTCGCGTTTGTTGACGATTCTGTCCAGCAACATGTTAAACGCCGTTTCACCCAGCGAATCTTTTGGCTGGTGAATGGTGGTCAGTGCTGGCGAGAAGAAGCGGGCGTTACGCACGTTATCGTAGCCAATAATTGAAAGATCCTGCGGCACACGCAGACCCATTTCATCAGCGGCACAAATCGCGCCCATCGCCATAATATCCCCGCCACAGAAGACTGCCGTTGGACGATGAGACTGGCCGAGAATCTGCTGCATCGCGCGGTACCCAGACTCTGGCTCAAAGTCGCCCTGAACAATCCAGTTTTCTGGAATGGCGATACCGGCTTCTTCCAGCGCTTTCATAAAGCCTGCGTGACGACCGCCGCCGGTGTTACGTTCCATTTGGCCAGGAATGGCGCCAATTTCACGGTGGCCGCGTTCAATCAAATAACGCCCGGCCAGATAACCGCCGTGGAACGCGTTATCGACCACAGAGTCGGTGAAGTCTGCGCGAGCTTCGCCCCAGTCCATCACCACCATGGGGATATGGCGATATTCTTCGAGCATTGTCAGCAGTGATTCCGGATACTCAGAACACATCACCAGCAGGCCATCGACGCGCTTTTGCGCCATCATTGATAAATAAGCGCGCTGTTTTTCAAAGTTGTTGTGCGCATTGCCCAGAATCAGGGTATAGCCTTTTTCAAAGCAGCTATTTTCCACGGCTTCGATGATCTCGGCGAAATAAGGGGCTTCGCTGGAAGTGGCAAGCAGACCAATCGTTTTGGTGTGATTAACTTTAAGGCTGCGTGCGACGGCACTAGGTGAATAGTGCAATTCTTTGATTGCCGCCCAGACCGCATTGCGAGTCTCTTCCGCCACAAAGCGAGTTTTGTTAATCACATGTGATACGGTTGTAGTGGAAACGTTTGCGCGCTTCGCCACGTCCTTGATTGTCGCCATTAAATTTCACTCCAGGCCATATCGTAAACTCCTGATAACTAATATGTTAAACGTTTGCGTACACTGACTCCTGAGGCAACGTTTGGGTTGCGGGTATGCCGGGATTGCGACATAAAACGGAAGGAGGGCATAGAATTGATGGTACGCAATAAATTAGCGAGGGATTTTGGCCTATCCGGAAGAAAAGTGGAAGAGGGAAAAGCGATATCAGGTTAAAACCAGGAGGATTTTTATTTCTGGTTGTGGGAAAATCACTCTGACACACCGATTGTAAGGTAATTAAAAGGAGTTTATTGATGAGCACAGATTTGAAATTTTCAATCACCACAACGGTCATTGTTCTGGCACTGATCGTCTGTGGCGCGTTAACTGCCGTACTGCACTGATTAAAATGGGCCGCAATCGCGGCCCATATCTTTTAGGTTTTACGCTGCCAGATTCTTCGCAACAAATTCCCAGTTCACCAGCGCCCAGAAATGCTCAAGGTAGCCTGCGCGAGCATTACGGTAGTCGATGTAGTAAGCATGTTCCCATACGTCTACTGTCAACAGCGGTTTTGCCGCAGTGGTCAGCGGGGTGCCGGCATTAGACGTTGAAACGATAGCTAATGCGCCATCTTCTTGCTTAACCAGCCAGGTCCAACCCGCGCCGAAGTTTTTGATAGCCGCGTCGGTAAACTGCTGTTTGAATTCAGCAAAGCTACCAAAAGATTTATTGATGGCTTCCAGCAGTGCGCCTGTTGGTTCGCCACCTGCGTTTGGCGCCAGACAGTTCCAGTAGAATGTGTGGTTCCACACCTGTGCTGCGTTGTTGAATACGCCGCCTTCTGAAGTACGAACGATCTCTTCCAGAGTTTTACCTTCAAACGCGGTGCCCTTAACCAGATTGTTCAGGTTAGTGACGTAGGTTTGATGGTGTTTACCGTAATGGTATTCCAGCGTTTCGGCAGAGATGTGCGGGGCTAAAGCATCTTTCGCATATGGTAGTGCAGGTAATTCGAACGACATTGCAAACTCCTTATTACCCATCATTCTTCGAGCCGCATCGTTGACTCAAATGAGTTAGGGTATCTATTGTTAAATAAACACTTTTAGTGCGGGTTTAGGTTAACAAATTGAAAGGAAAAGCAAAAGAGAAACGCACTTACCCGTTTAAGGGCAAGTGCGAGTTTTTACGAAGAGGGATTAACGAATGGTTTTTGAGGTCATAACGCGTTTGGCACCCACATAATGGCGCTGCCAGTAATCTTCACTTAAAGACGTGATTTGAATATCGCGACCCGTGCGAGGTGACTGGATGAATTTGCCATTGCCAACATACACGCCAACGTGATCAGCGGTGCCGCGACCACGGGTGCGGAAGAAGACCAGATCGCCTGTTTCCAGTTCGCCACGGTCTACTGAAGAAGCATCACGCAGATGGTACATCTCGTTCGCGGTGCGCGGAATGCGGAATTTCACCAGGTCTTTATAAGCGTAGTAAACCAGACCGCTGCAATCGAAACCGGTATTTGGCGACGTGCCTCCCCAGCGATACGGTTTGCCAATCTGGCCCATCAATTTATTCATTGCCGTTTTTTGTGCTTTTTGCACGCGGACTTTATGCGCCTGAGCAATAGTCGTTGGATGCTCTGCTTTAACTTTCACACAACGCGTTTTGTAACCTTTGCGAGGTTTACTGCATTTTTCGGTGAAAGTAACAGGCTGGACTTTTGCGAGCTGAGAGGATTTTTTGCGGTCGGTTTTGGCAAGATTCTTGGTTTTGGTGCTGCTGGCATTTTTAACGGTTTTACTTTTCGCGGCAGCGGTTTCTTTTTTCTTGCTTGCAGTCTTGGTGGTGGTGCTTTTCTTGCTGGCGGTAGTGGTTTTCTGTTTACTCTTACTGTTCTTTTCTGTGCTCTTCGTTGTGGATTTCACAACGTGCGCCTTTTGCGCGACCACGGGACGAGCGTGTTCAGACGCCTGCGTCAATGGTATATACGGCAAGGTAAATAGCAGAGCACAGAGCGTGATAGATGTTTTTGTTATCCGCGCCACTCGACATTCCCCTGGTTAAAATAAATGCATGATAAATACCATCATGCCCGTGTATGATTTTGCGAAACCCGCCGATTCTAATCCATAAGGCGCAATAAAGTTAATAACCTTTTTCGATTCCTCTTCCTGTTTCGTTACCGAACGCAAAAAAAATGACCAAACTAATGGTTGTGAGGCTATTTATTGATCGTGCTTATAGTTATTTCCTGATTTCCCGCTGCGGGAAAAGTGTTATTCTTGATGCATGTTGTCCCTCCATCGCGCAGCACAGAGAAACCCTGTAAAAAATGGTGTTTTCTGGAGAGGGTGTCAATCGCTACAATGGCAGGCTAATGCCAGTACTTGGTTTGAGGAAGCAAGCAATGAGCACTATTGAAAAAATCCAACAACAGATCACCGAGAACCCAATTCTTCTTTATATGAAAGGTTCTCCGAAACTGCCTAGCTGTGGTTTCTCTGCCCAGGCTGTGCAGGCGCTGTCTGCCTGTGGCGAGCGTTTCGCATACGTTGATATTTTACAGAACCCAGACATCCGTGCTGAGCTGCCAAAATACGCAAACTGGCCGACTTTCCCGCAGCTGTGGGTTGATGGCGAGCTGGTTGGCGGCTGCGACATCATCATCGAAATGTATCAGCGTGGTGAGTTGCAATCTCTGATTAAAGAGACCGCAGCGAAGCATAAATCTGAAGAGCCAGACGCAGAGTAATTATTTGCTCATGTGTTTTGTGCTAATAAAAAAGCGACCGGCTTAGGTCGCTTTTTTTATGCTTAAGATTCAGCCTCTGCCGGAAGCGGAAGAGGCCAGCCACCTAAGCGTTTCCAGCGATTGACGATTTCGCAAAACAGGTGCGCTGTTTGCTCGGTGTCATACAGAGCAGAGTGCGCCTGGCTACTGTCAAACGGCATGCCCGCGGCGATGCACGCTTTCGCCAACACCGTTTGCCCTAATGCCAGTCCGCTTAACGCGGCGGTATCAAAGGTGACAAACGGATGGAACGGGTTACGTTTGAGTGATGCGCGTTCTGCCGCTGCCATCATAAAGCTGTGATCGAATGTGGCGTTATGGGCGACCATAATCGCACGGTTGCATCCGCTGTCTTTGATGCCTTTACGCACCATTTTGAAAATCGCATGCAGCGCATCATATTCGCTGACGGCACCACGCAACGGGTTGTGCGGATCGATACCATTAAAGGCCAGCGCTTCAGGCTGAAGGATTGCACCCTCAAACGGATCGACATGGAAATGCAGGGTTTCATCCGGCGATAACCAGCCGTCTTGATCCATCTTTAAAGTGATGGCTGCGACTTCCAGTAAAGCATCGGTTTTCGCGTTAAAGCCGGCAGTTTCTACATCAATGACTACCGGATAAAAACCACGAAAACGGTCGCACAGGCTATGCAGTTGCGTGTTGTCAGACATCAGGATCTCTTAGTACGGGGAAAAAGCAGCGCGCATTATGGCAAATTTTAGGGAGGGTTGCAGTAGCGGGCGCAAAAATGCCCGCTACTCGGGTATTAGTGACCCAGACCTTTGCCAGCGTCTTTACTTTCGATCAGCTCAATTTTGTAGCCGTCGGGATCTTCAACGAAAGCGATAACGGTGGAGCCACCTTTGACCGGACCAGCTTCACGCGTCACATTGCCACCGTTTTGGCGAATACGTTCGCAAGCTTCGGCTGCATTATCAACGCTCAGCGCGATGTGACCGTAAGCATTGCCCAAATCATAGCTTTCGGTGCCCCAGTTATAAGTCAGCTCAATAACCGCTTCTTCCGTTTCCGGACCGTAGCCCACGAAGGCCAGAGAGTATTTATATTCAGGGTTTTCGCTGGTACGCAGCAGGGTCATGCCCAGTACGTTAGTGTAAAACTCGATGGAGCGTTGCAGGTTGCCGACACGCAGCATGGTATGAAGTAAGCGCATAAATTCCTCGAAGAATTAGAAGGTTAATTTCTAAATGTGAGGTAAGTATAGCGGCGAATAAACGCCGCTATCAACGGAAGACTCTGATTATAAGGTCGGATAATCGGTATAACCTTCAGCGCCACCGCCGTAGAAGGTTTCAGGGCGCTGGGCGTTGAGTTCTGCATTGTGATGCAGGCGCTCAACCAAATCAGGGTTCGCGATGTAATCACGGCCAAACGCGACAGCGTCTATCAAACCTTTTTCGATTAATGCTTCTGCTTTTTCTGGGGTATAAGCGCCTGCACCAATGATCACACCGTTGAAACATTCGCGTACTTTCTGACGGAATGCTTCGGTGTATGGCTTGCCGCCGGCCCAGTCTGGTTCAGACATGTGCAGATAAGCAATGCCACGTTTGTTCAGTTCTTCAATCAGATACAACGCATCGGCTTCTTCATCCGGGCCGTTGTCCACATTCTGGAATGAACCGACTGGAGAGACACGAATACCAATACGGTCAGCGCTCCATTCTTTGCTCACAGCATCAACCACTTCCAGCACCAGGCGCGCGCGGTTTTCACGGCTACCGCCGTACTCATCGGTGCGATGGTTAGAAGATGGTGAGAGGAACTGGTGCAACAAATAACCGTGCGCAGAGTGCAGTTCAACCATATCAAAACCAGCGTCACGTGCGTTTCCTACCGCCTGGCGGAAGTCATTCACGATGCCTGGAATTTCATTGAGCTCAAGTGCGCGCGGCATGGATGTATCGACGCGAATGGCATGGCCGTTTTCATCACGAAGCGAAGTGCGGGTACCGGCAGAAAGTGCAGATGGAGCAACCGGCGCTTGCTGTCCAGGCTGAATACTGGTGTGGGAAATACGACCGGTATGCCACAGTTGCACAGCAATACGGCCATCTGCGGCGTGAACGCCCGCCGTAATTTTCTTCCAGGCAGCAATTTGCTCATCGCTATGCAAACCTGGTGCGCCTTCATAACCTTTCGCTTGCGCTGAAATCTGCGTCGCTTCACTGATGATAAGCCCTGAGCTGGCACGCTGGCGGTAATATTCACCCATCAAAGGCGTAGGGATATCACCCGGCACGATGCTGCGCAGTCGGGTCAGTGGAGCCATAAAAATGCGGTTCGGGGCGGTAATAGCACCAACTTTCAGTGGAGTAAATAATTTATCTGCTGACATATAAAACGCCTCTAATAGACCGGTCGTCTACTGTTTGATTAAATAAAAAGTACTGAAATAAAAGCCTGTCAGGAGACAGGCTCCGCTAATAATTGAGTGACGTGAGCGAGGGCGCATTCCAGCGGTATCGCGCTACGTGAAATCTTCGCCTGCAAGCTCGCTCCGAGCCAAAGGGCATAAATCACCTGAGCCTGGTTGAACGCGGAATCGGTCAATTTCAGGCTTTTCTCTGCGTGACCTTTTTCCAGTGCATCTGCAAGCTGGGAAACAATCTGTGCCGAGCCTTGATTCAGCGCCGCACGCATATCTTCTGAAAGGTCGCAAACCTCCGCCGAAAGTTTGACCGTCAAACAGCTGATCAGGCTACCGTGCTGGGAAAACCAGTTAACAGTTTCCTGATACCAGGCCAACAATCTTTCGCGGTACGTTCCCGCGCCACAGGAAAAGTGCTGCTGCAATCGCAGGTTATAAGCCGTGTAATAGCGCTCCAACATCGCCACGCCAAACGCTTCTTTAGAGCGAAAGTAATGGTAGAAAGATCCTTTCGGGACTTCGGCAGTGCTTAACAATTCGCTCAACCCCATGCCAGTAAACCCGCGCTGCAGGCAAAGCTGCTCGCTGGTCGCAAGGAGGTGTTCGCGTGTGTCATGGTCAGGATGTCTGTTCATGGGGAAAGACTGTAATAGACCAGTCGGTCTAACGCAAGTTTTTAGGGGAAAATTTTTACGATGTTTTTGTGACTAATGAACAGCGATGCGTAATCGCTATAAAAAACTGAAGCCACCAGAATAATGATCAACAGTCCCGCCAGAACCCCGACCAGGCGGATGAGTAGGGTGTACCACCAGCGTGAAGCCTGGATTTTAATCGCTGACAGAAACAATGCGGATACCAGTCCAGCCAGCCCGATCCAGAGCAGTAATGGCGGGGTTATTAACCCGGATGCGTTATGGGAGTCGGTTTCAAAGACGCTACTTACAATATGAGAGTCAATGACTGCACCACAGGTAAACATAAAGTAATTGTTCGCCGCACAACCCATCACCAATATCACCAGCAGTGGCTTACGTATCCACGGAAAATTAATCATATTGAAGAGGGATAACCAGGCGCTGAACAAAACCACGGGCACGGAAATGGCGAATATCCAGCTGTGAAATGAGTCCGCGGCAATGATGTCCCATGCGCGTTTTATGAACAGTGAATTAATCAAAGTAAAGAAAAGGGCACAGCACAGGTTAAATCTGGAGTCGTTACACCGTAACCTTTTATTGATTTCCATAACGCCCGTACGACACGAATATAATGGACGTAGACTAATTTAATAAGATTAGGCGAACCTTAATTTCACCGCATCGCTTGCAACATTCTGCGTGTCAGGCTTCAATTGAAGCAATGTGCTTGAAGAGGTTGGCGAGTGTCTGAACAGTTAGAGTTTTTCCCGATACAAAGTCCGTGTCGCGGGATCTGCCAGTCAGATGAGCGCGGCTTTTGCCGTGGGTGTATGCGCAGTCGTGACGAGCGCTTTCAGTGGCAGCAACTGAGCGATGGGCAAAAACAAGAAGTGCTACGTTTATGCCGCCAGCGTTTAATGCGTAAATTACGTGCAAACAAGAGCGCATCCCCCGAAGAACCGCAACAACCTTCACTTTTTTAATTCCCTGATCCCTCTATACTCAGTCGCAGAATTCATTTAACACTGAGGACAGGCTTTATGGTACAGCGCATTACGATTTCCCCGCAGGGACCAGAACTTTCCCGTCTGGTGATGGGGTATTGGCGTTTGATGGAGTGGAATATGTCCGCCCCTCAACTGGCCAGCTTTATTGAAGAGCATGTCGACCTGGGTATTACCACTGCTGACCACGCTGATATCTATGGTGGTTATCAATGTGAAGCCGCGTTTGGCGAGGCAATGCGCCTGGCTCCGCATCTGCGTCAAAAAATGGAAATCGTTACGAAGTGTGGGATTGCTACCACGGCAAAACCCGATCACGCTTTGGGGCACTACATCACCGACAAATCTCACATCATCAGCAGCGCGGAAAAGTCACTTCAGAACCTGGCCACTGACTATCTGGACCTGCTGTTAATTCACCGTCCTGATCCTTTAATGGATGCTGACGAAGTGGCGGAAGCGTTCACTATGCTGCATCAGAGCGGCAAAGTGCGTCACTTTGGCGTATCAAACTTTACACCCGCTCAGTTTTCATTGTTGCAATCGCGTCTGCCGTTTACGCTGGCGACCAATCAGGTGGAAATTTCTCCGGTACATCAGCCGACTATTCTTGATGGCACGCTGGATCAATGCCAGCAGTTGCGCGTTCATCCGATGGCATGGTCATGTCTGGGCGGTGGTAGCCTGTTTAATGACGAAGCCTTCCAGCCGCTGCGTGATGAGTTACAAGCGGTAGCAAATGAGATGGGTGCTGAAACTATCGAGCAAGTGGTTTACGCATGGGTGATGCGTTTGCCGTCTAAACCGTTGCCAATTATCGGCTCCGGTAAAATTGAACGTGTGCGTTCAGCCATTCATTCTCTGAGCCTGGATATGAGCCGTCAACAATGGTTCCGCATTCGTAAAGCCGCTCTGGGTTACGACGTGCCATAACCCGCAAAATTAGTTATCTCCCGGAGGATTCCACCTGTCTGGCCTATGCTTAACAGGGTAAACATGAATCCGGGAGATAAATATGAAGCGAATGAGTCTGGCGTTACTGGTCTTATTGAGTTGTGGAGCCGCTCAGGCTGCAAGCACCGACGTTCAAATGAATCTCGTCACCGCTGAGGGGATTGGTCACTCTCTTGGCAATGTCAAAATCACCGAGACCGATAAAGGACTGGTTTTTGCACCGGACCTGCGAACACTTCCCCCAGGCGACCATGGGTTCCATGTCCACGCCAAAGGCAGCTGTGATGCTGCTATGAAAGATGGCAAACCTTCAGCCGCTGAAGCGGCCGGTGGGCATCTTGATCCTGAACATACTGGCAAACATATGGGTCCAATGGGTGTGGGTCATCTGGGTGATTTACCCGTGCTGGTGGTTGATAACGACGGCAGCGCGACCCAGCCCGTTACCGCACCGCGCCTGAAAAAACTCGATGATGTAAAAGGCAAGGCGTTAATGGTGCATGTTGATGGCGATAATATGTCCGATCAACCGAAACCACTTGGCGGTGGTGGGGCGCGCTACGCTTGCGGCGTTATCCAGTAAAACTAGTGGCTGCCTGCCAACGTTCCGGCAGGTGGCGCTTGTTCCAGTTGGGAAAGCGAACAATAAAGCCGCCAGATGATTCCGGCGAGCTCTCGGGCATCCGCATTATGGTGATGCGCAAGCGTGTCCGACATTTTCTGTAATTCCTGCAACGTTGCTGCCAGCGATCGTTGCTGAACCCCACGTTCACTCATCACGTCCCGCAAGGTATGAATACATACATCACGCACCTGCGAAAGCGGGTCGGACCGTGTTTCCCAACTCCGCAATTGCCAGACTACATGCGAGCAGTTCAATAACACCACTCCCCAACGCAACAGCCAGCGGCGCGCCGTTTCATCTTTGCTGTTACTCAGTTGGCTAATGTGGTGATAGGCGAGCGATTCAAATTGGTTTTCCGTGTGGACGGGTTTGCGGCTTAACTGATCGACAAAACCACGTCGCAAGGCCCGAATATGGCGGCGACTCTTCCGCGTGTCTGAACCCGGTCGCAGAATGGAAAACGCCACCCACGAAAGGCCCACGCCTATCACTTTTGCCAGATTATCATTCAGGAAATCTGCAAAGTCATAAACCGGCGGGTTGGTCACTGCGATAAACGAACCCATGAAAACGATCAGTTGCCCCCATAAGCCCGCCAGCTTGGGTTGTTGTAGCTTGAGTAACTGCATGGTCGCCAGCAGCGGCAATAAGAAAATCAGGAACTGCCAGAGGTCGGTGATTTGCACCATCAGGCCGAATTTCACCAGGAAGCTAAATAGCGATAGCCACAGCAATGTGCGCATCAGCAAGGTGAGCGAATTAAGCGGCGAGGCGACAGACGAATAGAGCACGCAGCTTATTGCCGCCAGCGATAGCGCACCGCTCCCGCCATCCCATTGGGTGCTGATACACCAGGCTCCGGTCACGGTGATTACGCAGAAGGTGCGAACTGCGCTCCACAAGGCCTCGGTGTTATCGGTATGCCGCGCCAGTGGCGGAGTTTTCGGTGGTTCTAGCTCTGATACCGGCGTCGCATTTTCCAGTTCACGCAACCATCGCGAACTGTTCAGATACAACCAGCAGAAATAACGCAGACGATGCCAGAACGCCTGATACCGATAGTCATCATCGACCCCAGGGGCAATCTGCTGTAACAGGCGGGCGATGTGATATTTATGAGTATCCTCCCGCGCCAGCTCTTTAATTAAGGCTTCCAGGACTGGCCATAAATTTTCTGGCGGGTCAGGCCAGTTCATCAACATCCGACGCAGGCCGGAGATAACACTGGTGAGGCGGAGTTGTTGATGAATTAGATAATTGAGCAAATTATTCTGGCGGCGAAAACGATAATGGCTCCAGAACGCCTGAATCCTTAAAAGATTCATGGTCAGAATCTGCCCGATAACCCCTTCGTGCGCCATGCGAATCGCATCGGTGGTTTCTGGTTTCCACAGCATCGACGCGTGTTCCAGCAAACGGGCATGCATATTTCGCAGCGCACTCAGCAGCGTGGTGCCATCAGAGGTGCTGGGCAGCACCATCATCATAAAACCACCGCATAAAATCCCGACGATAACTTCGCAAACACGTGCCTGAGTAATATCCCACAGCTGCGTGGTTTCAACCGTATTCACCATCGGGAAAGCGATAATCGCGGCGGTGTAGCCCGCCAGCATAAAGGCATACGCGACGTTATTCTGGAAATGGCTTGAGCTCCACGTACATAGCGCCAGCCACGCAGCCATAGCAAAAGTAAACAGCCACGGGTCGTTAAGCGTATTCCCGGCAATAATCAGCGAGGCCATAGCACCAATCAAACTGCCTGCCACGCGCCCCAGACTTTTACTGACCACGCCGCCGACGGTAGGGAAGCTCACGACGGCCGCTGAAGTCATTGCCCAGTAGGGTTCATCCAGATTCAGGTAATAAGCGATAGTCAATGCCAGACACATCGCAATCGCATTACGCAGGGCGTAGCGCCATTGCCCGGCGTTTGCTTTGCCCCAGGGCGTATTTCGCCATGCCAACGCTGAGAGTTTCATCAGCGCTGTCAGTGCTTAATGGATACAGTGCAGGTGGTGCCGGATACTAATGTGACTCCTTGCGGAATCTCATCGAGCTTGATGCGCACCGGAACACGTTGGGCCAGTCGCACCCAGGGCACGTTGGGTTTGATATCCGGCACTAAATTGCTGTTGCTTTCAACACTCTGATCGTAGATGGCGCGGCCAATGCTTTGCACTTTGCCGCTTAAAGGAACATGGCCGCTATACAACACGATTTGCGCGGCGTTGCCGGGTTGGATATGGCGAAGTTTGGTCTCTTCAAAATAACCAACAACATAAAAAGAGTGGCTATCGACCAGCGCAAATACCGGCTGCCCGGCGGTGGCGTAATTGCCGGTTCGTGTTGAAAGATTCGTCACCCAGCCATCAACGGGCGCGGTCACGGTCGTTTGCGTAATCTGCCATCTTGCCTGTTCAAGCGTGGCTTCAGCCGCTTTTACTGCGGCTTGAGCGGCTTTGACATTGATGTTGGCGGTGTCCATATCTTCGGCAGAAATATAGTTGCGCGGCAAATTACGACGGCGTTTGGCTTCGTTGCTGGCTTTGCCCAGTTCGGACTGCGCCTGGGCTAACTGCGCCTGCGCGTTGAGTTCGGCAATGTGGTAAGGCGTGACGTCAATGGTGAACAAAATCGAACCCGCTTTGACGAACTGATTATCTTCAATATTAAGCTTTGTAATGGTCCCTGAAACTTGCGGCGTAATGCTGACTTGCTCTGCGCGAACTTTCCCATCTCGCGTCCACGGTGATTGCATGTAATAATTCCATAACATCCAGCCAACAACGATGGCTACAGCAAAAACCAGCAGCGTGGAAAAATACTTAATTGTTTTCATATTCATGCTTTACCACACCACCAGAATGACCAGGCCTGCACTGACAGAGAGTGAGAATAACGACAAATCCATTAATGTCGGATGCCAGATTTCGCCGGAATACATCCAGTCACGTAACAAATGATGCAGGATGAGCCAGATAAAAAAACCAACAAGAACCGCTTTAAAAAGAGGGGGAAAGTAGATAGAAGCACCCAAAATCAGGTCCTGAATGGGTAAGCCTGAGGTCAGTAAATTAAAGCTCACGTCAGATAATCCTTTAAAATTCCGGGGACGACTGCCGTTTCCCCTGACTTAGATGTAAACTAAAAGTATAGCTGGTTGCATAACGTCAGCAAAAATAAGGATTTTGTTTTTTCAATTAAAGCCTGCACAGTAGTTTAAAATCAGTATAATATGTTAGCAAGCTAATTATAAGGAGATGAAATTGGAATCGCCATTAGGATCAGATCTGGCACGATTGGTGCGCATTTGGCGTGCTCTGATTGACCATCGCCTGAAACCACTTGAATTGACACAAACGCATTGGGTTACGTTGCACAATATTCATCAGTTGCCGCCCGAGCAGTCACAGATTCAACTGGCCAAAGCGATCGGCATTGAGCAACCATCATTGGTCAGAACACTTGATCAACTTGAGGAGAAAGGTCTTATTTCTCGTCAGACTTGTGCGAACGACCGTCGCGCGAAGCGTATTAAACTCACTGAGCGGGCAGATCCCATCATCACTGAGATGGAAACGGTTATCAAAAAGACGCGCGATGAAATTCTGTTGGGTATCAGCCCCGAAGAGCAGACACTGTTGCTTAACCTGATAAACCGGCTGGAAAAAAACATCGTTGATTTACAGACGAAAGAATGATTTTTTTATCGAAAGCCTCGCTGCAAAGCGAGGCTTTCTGCTTTATAGAAGCATTAATTAGTTCGGTGAAACAGTGGTCTGGCTGCCGTTACTAGCGATTCTCACACGTTGACCCGCAGAGAATTTAGTGTCGCCTTGTTTTTGTACGACCAGAATAGTGTTGCCGTCATCTTTACGAATTTCCAGCTCAACACCCTGAGTTTTGTTCATCGCACCCTGAACACTCTGACCTGCCACGCCACCTGCTACTGCACCCGCAGCTGTTGCCAGTGAACGACCGGTACCGCCGCCGACGGTGTTACCCAGGAAGCCACCCAGAACAGCCCCGCCAATCGCACCCATCACGTTTGAATCATTTCCTGCCTGAATCTGAACAGGGCGAGCAGAAACCAACGTACCGTACGTGACGCTCTGCACTTGTTTGGCATCAGAGGCGCTGTACACGTCGCCGGAAAGTGAACTGGTGTTGCTGCAACCAGCCAAAGTTAACCCAACTAATGTTACTGCCAGTACACGTGAAATCATTTTTTGACTCTCCTGAACACCTGAAACGCCCAACTGAGCATCCTTCATGGATAAATTATATGGTATTTAGGTGCTGAAATTAAAATTAGTTCCGATGCATTATGGCATTGATACTAAAAAACCTTAACTTAACCGTGCCTAAACCAGCGCAATATTCTTTGTGAGACAGGCATTGTTGTTAAAAAGTATTAATGAATCATCGAATTGAGTGCTAATTTATGATGGAGTTTACCCCCTAAAATGGCGAATCTACAGGAGTAACAGATGAAATCAGGGCGTTATATCGGTGTGATGTCGGGCACCAGTCTGGACGGTATTGATGTCGTTCTGGCAGCGATTGATGAGCATCTTGTTGCGCAGCAGGCGAGTTACAGCCACCCGATTCCTTTAGATATCAAAAATGCCATTCTGGCAATCTGTCAGGGGCAGCAGTTAACGCTTTCTCAGCTTGGGCAGCTCGATAATCGCCTGGGGAAATTGTTCGCCGAAGCGGTGCAAACGTTGATGAATGAACAGGGGCTGACTTATACCGACATCACGGCTATCGGGTGCCACGGGCAAACCGTCTGGCATGAACCGCAAGGTGATGCGCCGCACACGATGCAAATTGGTGATAACAACCAAATTGTTGCGCGCACCGGTGTGACAGTCGTAGGGGATTTTCGCCGCCGCGATATGGCGCTTGGTGGACAAGGCGCGCCCCTGGTTCCGGCATTCCATCATGCTTTATTAGCCCATCCGACCGAACACCGCATGGTGCTCAACATCGGTGGGATTGCCAACCTTTCTTTGCTGATACCGGAACAACCCATACGTGGGTTTGATACCGGCCCCGGAAATATGCTGATTGATGCATGGATCTGGCGTCAGCGCGGCAAGGCGTACGATAAAGACGCCGAATGGGCGAGCAGCGGTAAAGTTATTATTCCTTTATTGCAGCAAATGCTTAGTGACCCGTACTTTGCCATGCCTGCGCCGAAAAGCACCGGTCGCGAGTATTTCAACTATGGTTGGCTTGAACGCCAGTTGGCGGCATTCCCAGGGCTTGCCGGGGAAGATGTTCAGGCCACACTCACGGAACTCACCGCGGTGACTATTTCCGAGCAGGTTTTATTAAGCGGTGGTTGTGAACGCCTGATGGTCTGCGGTGGCGGGAGCCGTAACCCGCTACTGATGGCGCGTTTAGGTGGTTTGCTGCCTGGAATCGAAGTGACAACCACTGATGATGCAGGCATTAGCGGCGATGACATGGAAGCACTGGCATTCGCCTGGCTTGCGTACCGCACTATGTCGGGCCTGCCGGGAAATCTGCCGTCCGTGACTGGTGCAACAGCCGCTAGCGTGATTGGTGCCATATTTCCCGCAAACCCGCTCCATCTTCCCTGAAGAATCGGAGTTAACTGAAATTCACAACAGCACTAAAACTCTAAACTGAAGTGATGGGGGACGCTAAGCTCCCCCTTTTATAAGAAATTATAAGAACTTCAGGACATGCAGATGAAAAAACTACTTATTGCCACTATTCCTTTCATGCTCGCCGGATGCAGCTATTACAACACCTTTGTTGAGCGTATGCAGACCGATACCCTGCAATATCAGTGCGACGAAAAACCCCTTACCGTCAAACTCAATAATCAGAAACAGATGGTCAACTTTGTCTACGACAACGAATACCTGTCGCTGACTCAGGGTCTGTCTGCCTCGGGCTCGCGTTATACCGACGGAGTGTATGTATTCTGGTCGAAAGGCGATACCGCCACGGTTTATCGTAAAGACACGGTGGTGTTAGATAACTGCCAGTTACAAAATCCTAAGCGTTGAGATTTTTGAGGGTGGAGCGCACAATAGCTCCACCTGACAATTGCCTGACGTAAAGCCATGTCTGATAACGACTCTTTGCAACAAATTGCGCATTTGCGCCGCGAATACACCAAAGGTGGGTTGCGCCGCACTGATCTTACCGAACAACCACTGCCTTTGTTTGAGCGCTGGTTAGCTCAGGCATGTGATGCAAAACTTGCCGATCCTACCGCGATGGTAGTGGCAACCGTTGATGAAAACGGCCAGCCATATCAGCGCATTGTTTTGCTCAAACACTTTGATGAACGAGGACTCGTGTTTTACACCAACCTTGGTTCACGCAAAGCCCATCACCTCGAAACGAATCCGCGAATCAGTCTGCACTTCCCGTGGCATATGCTCGACCGCCAGGTCATGGTGCAGGGAACGGCGGAACGCTTATCAACGATTGAAGTGCTGAAATATTTCCACAGCCGTCCGCGTGATAGCCAAATCGGCGCCTGGGTTTCAAAACAATCCAGCCGTATTTCCGCGCGCGGTATTCTGGAAAGTAAATTCCTCGAACTAAAACAAAAATTCCAGCAGGGCGAAATTCCTCTACCGAGTTTCTGGGGCGGATATCGCGTAACGATTGACCAAATGGAATTCTGGCAGGGCGGTGAACATCGCCTGCACGATCGTTTTTTATACCAGCGTGACGGCAGTGCCTGGAAAATAGACCGCCTGGCCCCGTAGCATCGGGAATTTGTTGTGTTAAGCGCTGGTACTCCACGTGCCAGCTCTCTATTATATGTCCCCTAAGAAATTAACTCCTTTCGCCACCAGGCGAAAAACCGTGTACCGGTAAAGGTGCAGTCGTATATAGATGGAGAATTTGATGGCGAGCATCAATTTGATAAAACAATTGCAAGAGCGGGGCTTAGTCGCCCAGGTAACGGATGAAGAAGCGTTAGCACAGCGACTGGCGCAAGGGCCAATTGCTCTGTATTGCGGCTTTGATCCTACCGCTGACAGCTTGCATTTGGGCCATCTGGTTCCACTGCTGTGCCTGAAACGCTTCCAGGAAGCGGGTCACAAACCGGTTGCGCTGGTGGGTGGTGCAACAGGTCTGATTGGCGATCCAAGTTTTAAAGCCTCCGAGCGCAAACTGAATACCGAAGATACCGTGCAAGAGTGGGTTGAAAAAATTCGCCGCCAGGTTGCACCATTCCTCGATTTTGACTGTGGCGAAAACTCAGCGGTGGCGGCGAATAACTACGACTGGTTTGGCGGAATGAATGTTCTGACCTTCCTGCGTGATATTGGTAAGCACTTTTCTGTAAACCAGATGATCAACAAAGAAGCGGTGAAGCAACGTCTGAACCGTGATGATGTGGGTATCTCCTTTACAGAGTTCTCCTACAACCTGCTGCAAGGTTACGACTTCGCCTGCCTGAACAAACTGCACGGCGTAGTTCTGCAAATTGGCGGTTCCGATCAGTGGGGTAACATCACCTCTGGCATCGACCTGACCCGTCGCCTGCACCAGCAACAAGCGTTTGGTCTGACTGTTCCGCTAATCACCAAATCTGATGGCACCAAATTCGGTAAAACCGAAGGCGGCGCGGTATGGCTTGATCCGAAGAAAACCAGCCCGTACAAATTCTACCAATTCTGGATTAACACCGCAGACTCCGACGTTTATCGCTTCCTGAAGTTCTTCACCTTCATGAGCCTGGAAGAAATCGACGCGCTGGAAGAAGAAGACAAAAACAGTGGCGCGGCTCCGCGTGCGCAATATGTGCTGGCAGAGCAGGTGACTCGTCTGGTTCACGGTGAAGAAGGTCTGGAAGCGGCGAAACGTATTACCAGCAGCCTGTTTAACGGCAACCTGAGCGATTTGACCGAAGCTGACCTTGAGCAACTGGCTCAGGACGGCGTGCCAATGGTTGAAATGGAACGCGGCGCTGATTTACAACAAGCATTGGTCGATTCTGAACTGCAACCTTCTCGTGGTCAGGCGCGTAAAACTATCGCGCAAAATGCTATTACCATTAACGGTGAGAAGCAGTCCGACCCGGAATATACCTTTGCTGATAGCGATATTCTGTTCAATCGCTACACCTTGCTGCGCCGGGGTAAGAAAAATTACTGCCTCGTTTGCTGGAAGTAATTAAGAAAGACCAGAAGGGCGTGGGAAACCACGCCCTTTATTTTTGCGATATATCCCCAGAGTAGCCCGAGTAGAGAAATGAAAAACATTCTTGCCATCCAGTCCCATGTGGTTTTTGGTCATGCCGGTAATAGTGCTGCCGAATTCCCGATGCGCCGCCTGGGCGCCAATGTGTGGTCGCTGAACACCGTTCAGTTCTCCAATCACACCCAATACGGAAAATGGACAGGCGACGTCATGCCTGCCAGCCATCTCAGTGAGATTGTGCAGGGAATTGCAGATATCGGTCAGTTGCAGCGTTGTGACGCGGTGCTGAGTGGTTATCTAGGCTCTGCGGAGCAGGGTGAACACATTCTTTCTATCGTGCACAAAGTGAAAGAAGCGAATCCGCAGGCAAAGTATTTCTGTGATCCGGTTATGGGGCACCCTGAAAAGGGTTGTATCGTCGCACCTGGTGTAGCCGAATTCCATACACGCTATGCGCTACCAGCCAGCGATATTATTGCGCCAAACCTGATTGAGCTTGAAATTCTCAGCGGCCATGCAGTGAATACCGTTGAAGAAGCGGTTGCCACGGCGCGTGAACTCATCGCCAAAGGCCCGCAAATTGTCCTGGTGAAACATCTGGCACGTGCCGCTTATCAGCAAGATCGCTTTGAGATGTTGTTGGTGACAGCCGATGAAGCCTGGCATATTCATCGTCCACTGGTGGATTTTGGTGAGCGCCAGCCAGTTGGCGTAGGTGATGTGACAAGTGGCCTGTTGCTGGTGAAGTTGCTGCAGGGAGCCACGCTTCGCGAAGCGCTCGAGCACGTTACTGCTGCGGTTTATGACGTAATGGTCGTGACGAAGAAAATGGAAGAGTACGAACTACAACTGGTTGCGGCGCAAGAAGGTATTGCGAAACCTGAGCACTATTTCACTGCGGTGAAACTGTAAAACATAAACGCCCTCAGTAGAGGGCGTTTTCACGTCAAGCAGATTAAATCCCTTCAGCTGTTAACGCCGCCGCCACTGCCGGACGCGCTTTCATACGTTCCATAAACGCGTCGATGTTGCTCAACCCTTCCATATTGAGTTTCAATGCCTGCGCCCAGCGCAATACGGTAAACAGATACGCATCCGCCACGCTAAAACGCAGACCCATCAGCCACTGTTTGTCATTCAACTCTTCGTTGACGTATTTGAATTTTTTCTCAAGTGCGGCACGCGTAAGTGTTTTGAAATCGTCAGGCGTTGCTGGATTAAATAATGGCGAGAAGCCTTTGTGAAGCTCTGTCGCAATGTAGTTAAGCCACTCGAGCGTATGGTAGCGCGTCATGCTGCCTGCGGGAGCGAGCAACTGGCGGTCAGGCACTTTATCTGCGAGGAACTGCACAATCGCAACCCCTTCAGTCAGCAGCGAACCGTCATCAAGTACCAGTGCCGGAACCTGGCCTTTGGCATTCACTTCAAGATAATCGTCACCCGTTTCGGTTTTCTTTGCCGCTAAATCGACTTTGACGAGGGAGAAATCTACACCGGTTTCGCGCAGGATGATGTGGGGGGAGAGGGAACAGGCACCAGCTTTATAATACAGTTTCATTACTGAACTCCTATAGGGCGCTAAGATACCCTATGTTAGTGCGCAAACGGGCAAAAAAAAAGCCGTTAGCGAAAAGCTAACGGCTGAAAAAATCATGTTTCCCGCTACATTACGCGGTGGCTGTTTCCGTGGTGGTTTCAGCTTTTTCGTCACTCTGCGCCATACGGCTCAGTTTCGGTGCCGTAATCATCATCAGAACCGCGATAACAGCGGTAGCAATACCGATTTGCATGAATACGTGACCGTAAACTGCCAGTGACTGCAATGGATCTGTCACGTTTTCCGGTACAGCCATCAGGTTGGCAACTTTACCTGCAATGATTGCCGCACCAGCAGTCGTCAGGAACCAGCTACCCATGATGAAGCCCATCAGACGCTGTGGCACCAATTGTGCAACCATCGCCAGACCCAGACCAGAAATCATCAATTCGCCAATACTTTGCAGCGCATAGCTCAGGATCAACCAGCTTACTGAAACGATACCCGCATCGGATGCAAACTTAGCACCGACTGGCAGCACCAGGAACGCGAGGGAGCACAGAACCATACCGAATGCGAACTTGTGCGGCATTGGGATGCGGTCGCCCATTTTGTTATAGATTGCAGCCAGAATCGGGCTACCAATCATGATCCAGAATGGGTTCAGTGCCTGGAACTGCTCTGGTTCAAACGCGATACCCAGAATGGAGTGCTCAACGTTACGAATAGCAAAGAAGTTCAGAGAGGTTGGCATTTGGCTATACAGCACAAAGAACACGATCGCTTCAACCATCAGGATGAACGCAACAATCATCTTACGGCGCGCTGTGCCTTTCATGGCGAAGGTTTCTTTAGCAAAGATAACCACGATGCCCAGAGCGACTACGCCCAGAACCATACGTGCGATACCCTGGTTGTGCAGCAGCCAGGTTGCTGCGGTAACCAGCACCAGAACGCCGACAATAGTCGTGGCCAGTTTACCGAAGTGAACAGGCTGGAAGTCAGGTTTGGAACCGTGGTTCTTCACCCACTTCTTACAGAACATGAAGTTCACGAGGGTAATCAGCATACCCACGAAGCTCAGAGAGAACGCAACACTCCAGCCATACTTCGCTGCCAGCCATGGTGTAGCCAACATAGAGAAGAATGAACCGATGTTGATGGACATGTAGTACATGGTAAATGCACCGTCCAGACGCGGGTCGTCTTTTTCATAGCATGTAGAAAGCAGGGAAGACGGGTTAGCCTTAAATAGACCATTACCCACAGCGATTGTCGCCATACCCATATAAACAACGGCAACATCGTGGCCGGAGTAAGCTACCAGCGCGTAACCGATAGCCAGAACGATTGTGCCGAGCACAATGACACGCTTGGTGCCGAGAACTTTATCGCCCAACCAACCACCAATAGCGACCATTCCGTAGACCAGCGCGCTGAAGGAAGAGAACAGGGTGATGGAGTCAGCTTCGGACATACCCAGCATTTTGACCAGGTAAACGGCCATGATGCCTTGCAGGCCGTAGTAGCCAAAACGCTCCCACAACTCGATAGAGAAAATCAGGTAGAACGATTTTGGTTGTTTGAAAGCGTTCAGACTTACGCTTTCTGTTGGTTTTTGGTTTGCAGTCGACACATATACCTCTTTTTTTTACATCCCACTTTAACAGGAGTTTTCTAAGCGTCATGCCGGGTGGGCATTCGCTTTTTTAGTTATAAGGAAGGGGAAACGGCGGGTAATGTTCACTATCCTGCGCAATCAGGCAAGAGGTTTGTAATACTCTGTTACATATATCCGAGGCGGAATAAAGCACCGAAAAGCAATTTGTTATTCAGCGTTAAATTTTATCAAAATGCGCTTTACCAATTTATTCTCTGCTGGAATATCAAAATTAAATCAATTTAGTTATATGTTCTGCTCTAAAGGCGAATGTGTAGTGATATGGGCGGGGTGTAAAGATATGTGCAGGCTATTGTACTGCCTAAGTTGGGCATTCACTGGTGAATAAGAGGTTATTTGTTTCATTTTGATGACTTAAATTTAACATCAGGTTATCAGTGTGATCTGCGTCACATAGTTATGGAAAATTCTTATCGTAAAAAAACGATTAACCTGTTCGGGTAATTATTCACCGCAGGATGTAAACGAGGTGGCAATGATTTGCAGAACAAAGCAACTGAATATGGCGAATAGGAAGAGAGGAGGAATTGAGCATTGAACCGGCCTGCCACGAATGCCGCAGGCGGAAGAAATCAGATATCGACTTTCTCTTTGTATTCGCAAAGATCTTCGATGATACACGAGCCACAGCGCGGCTTACGGGCGATACAGGTATAACGACCGTGAAGGATAAGCCAGTGATGGCAATCGACTTTAAATTCTGCCGGAACCACTTTCAGCAGTTTTTCCTCTACCTGCTCAACATTTTTACCCGGCGCGAAGTTCGTGCGGTTACAAACGCGGAAGATATGGGTATCTACCGCGATGGTTGGCCAGCCAAACGCGGTGTTAAGCACCACGTTTGCTGTCTTACGGCCTACACCGGGTAACGCTTCCAGCGCGGCACGGTCTTCCGGGACTTCGCCATTATGCAATTCAATTAGCATCCGACAGGTCTTAATCACGTTCTCAGCCTTGCTGTTAAACAGGCCGATGGTTTTGATATACGACTTGATGCCATCCACGCCCATCTCCAGCATCGCCTGCGGTGTATTTGCAACCGGATACAGTTTTGCCGTGGCTTTGTTGACGCTGACATCTGTCGCCTGCGCGGACAACAACACGGCTATCAGCAGCTCAAACGGCGAACTGAATTGCAGCTCTGTCGTAGGATGAGGATTGTTGTCACGCAGGCGCGTGAGGATCTCTAACCGTTTGCTCTTATTCATTACGCTTTCTCTGGATGTCCTTCCGTGGCGACAGCTTTCGCTGCGCGGCGCGTTTTCATTCTTTCATCAATAAGATATTTAACAGCAAGCATCAAACCCAAACCAATAAATGCCCCTGGCGGCAGCATGGCCAGCAGGAACGGCGTATCGGTATGGAACACTTCAATACGCAGCACTTTTGCCCAGTTGCCTAACAGCGCATCAGCCCCATCAAACAGCGTACCGTTGCCAATAATTTCACGCAGCGAGCCGAGAACAAACATCGCGCTGGTAGCCCCCATGCCGATGGCTAATCCATCTAGAGCGGCAAGCGGTACGCTACTTTTAGCGGCAAAAGCTTCGGCGCGGCCAATCACAATGCAGTTGGTCACAATCAAAGGAATAAAAATCCCCAGCGATTGATACAAACCGTAGGCGTAAGCATTGATCAACATCTGTACGGTACTGACCACCGACGCGATAATCATCACGTAAATCGGGATGCGAATTTCAGCAGGAACCCAGCGCCGCAGTGCTGAAACCGCGCTGTTGGTTAGCACTAATACCAATGTGGTGGCAAGGCCAAGTCCCAGGGCGTTGGTGGCTGTGGAGGTTACCGCCAGCAGCGGGCACAGGCCCAGTAACTGCACCAGCGCGGAGTTATTTTTCCATAGCCCCTGAACGACAATATCTTTTACTTCGCTCATGGTTGTGCTCCACAAACAGGTAAATTATCTACTTGAGAGGGTAATGTTTTTGCGAACAATCCCGCACGTTTAACCGCATTGACAACTGCGCGCGGGGTAATCGTCGCGCCGGTAAACTGATCAAACTGACCGCCGTCTTTCTTCACCGCCCAGCTCGGGTCATCATTACCCTGAATGGTTTTACCCGCAAAATGGGTAATCCAGTCGCTCAGGCGCGTTTCGATTTTATCACCCAGGCCCGGTGTTTCATGGTGTTCGGTCACTCGTGAGCCTAATACTTTACCGTTAAAATCCGCAGCGACCAGCAACTGAATAGCGCCAGAATAGCCATCGGGTGCAGTCGCTTCCATGACCACGGCTACCGGCTGCGAACCTTTACGCGCAACATAGATTTCGCGATCGCCTTTGCCTAATGGCGAATTGTTCACCACCACGCAACTGGCCTGAATATTGTTGTCGTAACTATCGGATGAAATCACCTGATCGAACAACACCTTCTGTTGAGCAACGGCTTGTTGTTCGATGGTGCCTTTGGTCAGCGCGTTAACGACTGCGGTAAGTCCTGTTGCCAGCGCGGCAAACAGCGCCAGAGTCACGCCATGTTTTTGCATTGTTTTCAGCATGACGAATCCTTAGCGATGCCCGTAAGCACGAGGGCGGGTGTAGTAATCAATCAACGGCACGGTGATGTTAGCCAGCAGAACAGCAAACGCGACGCCATCAGGATAACCGCCGTAGGTGCGAATCAGCCAGACCAGCAAACCGGCCAGCGCGCCGAAAATCAGACGCCCACGATTGGTTGTCGAGGCGGTAACGGGGTCGGTGAGAATAAAGAATGCACCCAGCATCGTTGCGCCAGAGAACAGATGGATCAGCGGTGATGCACATTTTTCCGGAGCAAACATCCAGCCCAGGGTGGAACACACCGCCAGCGCCAGAAGAAAACTGACCGGAATATGCCAGCGAATGGCACCTTTCACCAGTAAGAACAGCCCGCCTACAAGGAATGCGAGATTCACCCACTGCCAACCAATTCCCGCCAGCACGCCGGTATAAATCGGCTCTTGCAACAGGTCGGTGGCGGAATGCCCGGCGCGTAATCCGGTTTTAAACGTGTCGAGCGGGGTGGCCTGACTTATACCATCTATACCCATCCGCAACTGCGACATGGTATCGCCAGCCGCCGTCGTGCCAGAAAATATTACGTGCAGCGAGTCGGCAAAACCAGGTACCGTTGCGGCAAGCGTATGCGGTGGCAACCAGGATGTCATTTGCACCGGGAAGGCAATCAACAACACCACATAACCGACCATTGCCGGGTTAAACGGGTTGTGCCCCAGGCCGCCATATAATTGTTTCGCGATAATCACGGCGAACACCGTGCCGAGGATCACCATCCACCAAGGAGCAAACGGTGGAATACTGATGCCAAGTAACAGGCCGGTGAGCGCAGCAGAATTATCGCCCAGGATCCGTAGCGGCTGTTTGCGCAGTTTGAGCACCAGCAGTTCAGCGGCGAAAGCCGTCAAAATACCTAATGCGATTTGCACCAGACTGCCCCAGCCAAACCAGTACCACAGCATTGCCATTCCTGGCAAAGTGGCATAAGTCACCAGCAGCATAATTCGCGATGTGCTGCGTTGGTTATGGGTATAAGGGGAGCTTGCTATCTTAAAAACCATTTATTCCTCTGATGCCATTTGTTGCGCTGCTTTTCGTGCCTGGACACGAGCAATTGCCGCGGCAACGGCGGCTTTACGCGGATCTTGTTCTTCGGCAGGTGTTTCTTCAGATTGTTGTTCGGCCTTCGCGGCTTTACGGGCTTTCGCTCGGGCGATGGCGGCTTCGACCGCCGCTTTGCGCGGATCAACCGTTTCGGCTTTAGCCACTTCGACCGGGGCTGTTGCGGCTTCGTTTGCCTGTGCCGCTTTGCGTGCTTTCGCTCGGGCAATCGCTGCTTCGACCGCGGCTTTACGCGGATCAACAACACCGGTTTCTGCTGGAATTTCTTGCGCTTCTTTCTCAACCTGACGAGCGCGCGCCTGCGCTTTACGCGCTTCGCGGGCGGCAATCACTTGCTGGTTGTCCGGCAAGGTTCCGGCTTTGATAACAATCGGCTCATTGCCTTGCGTATTCTTGCTTTTCACCCGGGCGAGAGCGGCCTGAATGGCATCATTATCTTTAGCTGTAGGTTGAACGGCTGCTTGTTTATGGCGCTCAAGGCGAGCGGCTTTTTCGCGTTCGAGCCGCGCCTGGCGCGCTTCAAAGCGCTCTTTGGCTTCAGCGGTGCGTTTGGCTTCCAGCTCGATTTCACGTATCTCGGCTTTTTCCTGACGGAAATATTGCACCAGCGGAATATTGCTTGGGCAAACGTAGGCGCAAGCCCCGCATTCGATGCAATCTTTGAGATTATGGGCCTGCGCTTTATCGTGCTGTTGCCCACGGCTAAACCAGTAGAGTTGCTGTGGCAAAAGATCTGCCGGGCAGGAATCAGCGCAGGCGCTGCAACGAATGCAGCTCTGTTCTTCTTGTTGCTCACCCATTTCGAGACTGGAAGGTGCCAGCAAACAGTTGGTGATTTTGACGACAGGAACATCCAGCCACGGCAGGCTAAAGCCCATTAACGGCCCGCCCATAATCACTTGCTGATCATGACCCGGACGGAATCCGGCAAAATCCAACAGATGGCGGACTGGCGTTCCCAGACGCGCCCAGACATTGCCCGGTTGCTGAACGGCCCCGCCGGTTAACGTCACCACACGCTCGGTTAACGGTTCTCCATCCATAACGGCGCGTTTCACGGCAAAAGCGGTGCCGACGTTTTGCATCAGCACGCCAATATCAGACGAGCGGCCACCTTGTGGAACTTGTTTCCCGGTAAGAATTTGAGTGAGTTGCTTTGCGCCACCAGACGGATATTTGGTTGGGATCACCCGCAACTCGATACCGTGCGTATTGCAAAGCACCGCACGCATCATAGAAATGGCCTGCGGCTTGTTATCTTCAATGCCAATTAACACGCGCTTTGGCTGCAAAATATGCGCAAGAATACGTACGCCGTCGATGATTTGCGCCGCGCAATCCTGCATCAGGCGGTCATCGGCGGTAATGTAAGGCTCGCATTCCGCGGCATTGATGATCAGTGTGTCGATTTTATCGCCGCCACCGAGCAATTTATTTCCGGTCGGGAAGCCTGCTCCGCCCAGACCGGCAACACCAAATTGATGAATACGCGCAATTAATTCTTCACGGCTATGCGACGCATAATCATGCCAGCCGTCACGTTCAATCCAGGTATCTTCGCCATCGGCTTCAATAATCACACTCAGCTCAGCCAATGCAGAAGGATGGGCGGTCGAGTGGGGCGCAATAGCGGTGATGGTTCCGGAAGTGGGAGCATGAACGGGTAACATGCGACCACGCCCACGAGTCAAAGGTTGACCACGCAGCACATAATCGCCGGCTTTCACGCACAGTTCACCTTCAGCGCCAATGTGCTGCTTCAACGGAATAACCAGCTTTTGTGGCAAAGGAACCTGGCGCAGTGGCGTGCCGTTTGACTGAGTTTTCATTTCTGGTGGATGAATGCCACCATCGAAATCCCAGATTTTGTCTTTTTTGAAACGGGTAAATAACTTAAGCATTTTGCTCCACCGGAATGAGTCTAACCGGGATGGTTTGCAGATCCCACTTCCAGCTTTCTGTGGTGGTTTCGACCGGGCGCAGCTCAATACAACGCGTAGGGCACGGGTCGACACATAAATTGCATCCGGTGCAAAGGTCACTAATTACGGTATGCATGGCACGAGTGGCACCGACAATGGCATCCACCGGGCAGGCCTGAATGCACTTGGTGCAGCCAATACAATTCGGTTCGTCGATAACGGCTAACATGCGAACGGGTTCCAATGCCTGAGCATCGCCTTCAATGGGCTGAGGATCCACGTTAAGCAAAGTCGCAATTTTGTGCATCACGGCTTCACCGCCAGGTGCGCACAAGTTGATTTTTGCAACCTGATTACCCACAGCTTCCGCATAAGGGCGGCAGCCAGGATAACCGCATTGCCCGCATTGACTCTGAGGTAACAGTTCGTCAATTTTATCGACAATCGGGTCTTCTTCGACGCGAAAACGACGCGACGCATAACCGAGGATCAGCCCGAAGACCAGACCCAACAGACCCAGCGCAATAACAGCAATCCAAATCGTACTCATCAGAACTTCACCAACCCGCTAAAGCCCATAAAGGCCAGAGACATCAAACCGGCGGTGATAAGCGCGATGGCATTGCCACGAAATGGCGCGGGCACGTCGGCAACGGCTAAACGTTCGCGAATAGCCGCAAACAACACCATCACCAGCGAGAAACCCACGGCGGCAGAAAAACCATAAAGGGCTGATTGCAGGAAGTTATGGCCGAGATTGATGTTCAACAACGCGACGCCCAGCACCGCACAGTTAGTGGTGATCAGCGGTAAAAAGATACCCAGCAGGCGATAGAGCGCCGGGCTGGTTTTGCGCACCACCATTTCGGTAAATTGCACAACGACGGCAATAACCAGAATAAACGCCAGCGTACGCAAATAGACGAGGTCAAGAGGAATAAGGATCAACTCGTTGACCAGCCAAGCACAAATAGACGCCAGGGTGAGGACAAAAGTGGTCGCCAGCCCCATGCCGATGGCCGTTTCCAATTTTTTGGAAACTCCCATAAACGGACACAGGCCAAGAAACTTCACTAATACGAAGTTATTAACCAGTACCGTACCAACAAAGAGCAGCAAATAATCTGTCATGAATGAGACCTGAAACAAAAAAAGCCGCCTATTATCGTCTAACCGACCGATGACGACAACTGGGCGTTTATAGGGTTATTACGGCGAAACTACGGGTTGATAAATGTCTGCTTCACGCGTTGCGAACGCTTGAGGTACGGGACCAACAAAGCCGCAGCTAACAGCGGGAACATCAGCTGACGTAATGCCAGATCGTCACTCACTGGGGAAAACGCGAAGGCTTTAACCGCTAACAACACCGACAGCAATAACCAAAGAATATAATGACGGACCACATTCTTACGACGTTTAAAGAAGGCGATAGTCAACCACACGGTATAACCCCACATGGCAATTGCGCAGGCAATCGAGGTGTACCAAAACATCACCATTTTGGGGCCTTGCGCGCTCATAAGTCGATGGCTTTCTGGGGAGATGAGCATCATAAGATAAATGGCGAGGGCAATACTGCTGCTGAGTAAGGTCATCAGAAGCCAGGCGAGAGGGGCAAGAAGCCAGCCTGCAATGCGGGGGGCTCCCCCAGGAAATTGCGTTGTCGTCATGTTACCTCCCGAAAAAGAATAAGACTTTCCTTATGAGATTCATAAGGCGGGAGGATTATAAGGTTTTTTTAACGCTTTGCTACCGCAAGCTGCGTTACAGCACATATCGCCAGACGGATTTTGGCACACAACCTAAATCAAACAGCCGTCCACCGGAAACCAATTCAGCCCGACGATGATCGGCAGCACGATACATATTCATCAATTCATTATTATCGGTCAGAGTGTAATTAAGATGGTCGAAGAGTTTTTCCAGGCTTTCGGATGAGCTGATTTTGCGAAATTTCATTAAATAATCTAGAGCGGTCATGAGAGGCGGTTATCCATACAAAAGAGAAAATAAGCGGTACGCGGTGATTCTGACTTGCATGAATAATAAACGGAAATACATGTTTTTATTGCAGGAGAAAGCGTGATATTGACTTTTTAGGAGTTTTCATCATCACATACGCCATCACCTGACCCTCCTGACACCCGCGAATTGTCTGGTGTTTGGTAAGTGTGCAACTAGCTCGCAACAATATAATTACCTGTTGTTACAATTACAGGGGTGGTGTCAAATAGGTCGTCCAAAATTATGAGGAAAGCAAATGAGTGATAGCATTCGTGTCGGATTAATCGGTTACGGTTACGCCAGTAAGACTTTTCATGCGCCATTAATTGTCGGTACACCAGGCATGGTTCTGGCCGGTGTTTCCAGCAGCGATGCCACGAAAGTTCATGCTGACTGGCCAAACATGCCGGTAGTCTCTGATCCTCATCATCTGTTTAATGATCCAAATATCGACTTAATCGTCATTCCCACCCCAAACGACACCCACTTCCCGCTGGCAAAAGCAGCGCTTGAAGCCGGTAAACATGTCGTTGTCGATAAACCCTTTACCGTGACGTTGTCACAAGCACGTGAACTGGATGCACTGGCGAAAAGCTGTGGCTTATTGCTTTCTGTCTTCCACAACCGCCGTTGGGACAGTGATTTCTTAACCGTAAAAGCGCTGCTGGCTGACGGTACGTTGGGTGAAGTGGCCTATTTTGAATCTCATTTTGACCGCTATCGTCCACAGGTACGTAACCGCTGGCGCGAGCAGGCGGGCGTTGGGAGCGGGATTTGGTATGACTTAGGCCCACATCTTATTGACCAGGCATTGAATCTTTTTGGACTGCCTGTCAGCCTGACGGTGGATTTAGGCCAACTGCGCCCAGGCGCTCAGGCGACGGATTACTTCCATGCCGTGCTGGCGTATCCGCAGCGTCGCGTTGTGCTGCACGGCACTTTGTTGGCAGCAGCAGAAACAGCACGCTACATCGTGCATGGCGCGCGTGGCAGTTACATCAAATATGGCCTCGACCCACAGGAAGATCGCCTGAAAGCGGGCGAGCGTTTACCGCAGGAAGACTGGGGTTACGATATGCGCGACGGTGTGTTAACGCTAGCGCAGGGTGAGGTGATGGCGGAGCAAACGTTGCTGACCGTGCCGGGTAATTATCCGGCTTACTACGCGGGGATTCGTGATGCACTCACGGGCCACGGTGAGAACCCGGTTCCTGCCGCGCAGGCCATTCAGGTAATGGAAATGATTGAGCTGGGCATGGAATCCGCGAAACATCGCGCGACACTGAACCTGGCGTAACCGCCGCCAGACCCTGGCACCACGCTCACTTTCAGGGGGCCAGGGTTTCGGTTACTGCGCAGTCGGTTTTAAAATATTGCCCGCAGTTTTGTGCCCCGCCAGATATTGATGCTGGAAAATGCACATCCGAATTGTGTTGCGATATTCTCCATTGATAAAGAACTCGTGGATTAACTCACCTTCCACCATAAAGCCGAGCTTCTTATAGATGTGCACGGCTTTTTCATTCTCTTTATCAACAATCAAATACAGCTTGTACAGATTGAGCACCATAAATCCGTAATCCATCGCAAGCTTTGCGGCACGTGATGCCAGGCCTTTGCCCTGATAATCAGGCGAGATGATTATCTGGAATTCGGCACGGCGATGAACATGGTTGATTTCGACCAGTTCCACCAGGCCTGCTTTTTCGCCATTACATTCGATGACAAAACGACGCTCGCTCTGATCGTGAATATGTTTGTCATAAAGATCCGACAGCTCGACAAATGCCTCGTAAGGCTCTTCAAACCAATAGCGCATCACGCTGGCATTGTTATCAAGCTGATGAACGAAACGCAGATCTTCACGCTCAAGCGGGCGAAGTTTAATGGGGAGTTCCTGGCTCATTTGAATTCCTTTCAAAGACATAAGGCTTCTCTTAAGAAGCCTTATTGATTAACGTCGTGCAGTTACGGAGCGACAACGCGACCGGTGCGGCGGTCAAGGCAACGCAGGGTATTGGGTTCCCAATAAGCGTTGACGTTAGCGCTTTTCTGGCAATTGTCCTGGGCATCAAAAGCGACGTCGGTTTTGTCCCATTCTTTTTCGGCGCGTTTGTTAACTTTCTGGCGCAGAGAGCGAGTGTCATTCCATTGCTCTTTGTCCATCGCCGCATCCTGGCGAGTTTGCGCATTGTCACCCGACTCGATAATCAGTTTATTGGTCTGAGCATTCGCGGGTTGGACAAACGCAAACGCACTCAGCAATAATGCCAGCGGCATAGCCACCGACAGATATTTGCGAAGGATTGTGTTCATTGCGGTTTCCTTTAGAGTATTTTGCAGCTTATAAATATACCACGGTGCGCAATGCGTACCAGATGGTGCACATTTGACCTCATTATCCCAGACAACGTTCAATATGATCAAAACAACCTTGTTATTTTTTGCAACGGCTCTGGCCGAAATCATTGGCTGCTTTTTACCCTGGCTGTGGTTAAAGCGCGAAGGCTCTGCATTCCTGCTGATCCCGGCAGCATTATCACTGGCGATGTTCGTCTGGTTGTTGACGCTCCATCCGGCAGCCAGTGGGCGTGTGTATGCCGCTTACGGTGGCGTTTATGTCGTGACCGCGTTGTTATGGTTACGTGTGGTTGATGGCATCAAATTAAGTGCCTACGACTGGATAGGGGCATCGGTTGCCTTCTGCGGCATGTTGATTATCGTCGCTGGCTGGGGCCGGGCCTGATTAATTCCTCTTTTTTCTCTAAAAATCATTCATTTCCCTTAACTCCTCTGATGTAACCCCTTGCAAGAGTCACAAAATAATTGTGACTCAGTCCGTCAAAATTCGATCTACATACTTGTATGGTAGTATTTTGAAGTTTAATTTCACACTCATTGAACACCCATTATCTGATGTGTAGTAAGGGAACCTGAATGAAAATTGTAAAAGCAGAAGTGTTTGTGACGTGTCCTGGACGGAACTTTGTCACGCTGAAAATTACGACAGACAATGGGATCACCGGACTGGGCGATGCCACCTTAAATGGCCGCGAATTGTCGGTTGCGTCCTATCTGAAAGACCACGTTTGCCCGCAACTGGTGGGGCGTGATGCGCATCGTATTGAAGATATCTGGCAGTTCTTCTACAAAGGCGCTTACTGGCGTCGCGGGCCGGTGACGATGTCGGCGATTTCTGCAGTCGACGTCGCGTTGTGGGACATTAAAGCGAAAGCCGCCAACATGCCGCTGTATCAATTGTTGGGCGGAGCCTCCCGCGAAGGCGTGATGGTTTACTGCCACACCACCGGTCATTCCATTGATGATGTGCTGGAAGACTACGCCCGGCATAAAGAGCAGGGTTTTAAAGCGATACGTGTGCAGTGCGGCGTGCCGGGCATGAAAACAACCTACGGTATGGCAAAAGGCAAAGGGCTGGCGTACGAACCCGCAACCAAAGGTGACTGGCCCGAGGAGCAGTTATGGTCAACGGAAAAATATCTCGATTTCACCCCCAAATTATTCGAGGCCGTGCGCAACAAGTTTGGCTTCGACGAACATTTGCTACACGACATGCACCATCGTCTGACGCCAATCGAAGCCGCGCGTTTTGGTAAAAGCATCGAGGATCACCGCCTGTTCTGGATGGAAGACCCGACGCCTGCCGAAAACCAGGAATGCTTCCGTCTGATTCGCCAGCACACCGTAACCCCGATTGCCGTCGGCGAAGTCTTTAATAGCATCTGGGATTGCAAACAGCTTATCGAAGAGCAGCTAATCGACTATATCCGCACCACGATTACTCACGCGGGTGGCATCACCGGCATGCGCCGCATTGCGGATTTCGCCTCGTTATACCAGGTGCGAACCGGCTCACACGGCCCGTCCGACCTGTCTCCAGTTTGTATGGCCGCCGCGCTGCATTTTGACCTCTGGGTCCCGAACTTTGGCGTGCAAGAATACATGGGCTATTCCGAACAAATGCTGGAAGTATTCCCGCATAACTGGACGTTTGATAATGGATTCATGCACCCCGGTGATAAGCCCGGTATTGGTATTGAGTTCGATGAAAAACTGGCCGCGAAATATCCCTACGAACCTGCGTATCTGCCGGTGGCCCGCCTTGAAGATGGCACTTTGTGGAATTGGTAATCCCCTCATTAAATTAAATTTGAATAGCCATAAGATGAACAATGGAGAAGCATCATGAGTTTCATCAACGATCGTTTCATGATTAATAATGAAGTAGGGTGTGAATTATATTCTGAAGTGGCGAAATTACTGCCAGTGATTGATTATCATTGTCACCTTGATGCTAAAGATATTTACGAAAATAAATCTTTTTCTGATATCACACAACTTTGGCTATCAGGTGATCATTATAAATGGCGCGCAATGCGCGCTAATGGTATTCCTGAAGAAAAAATCACGGGTAACGCGAGTCCAGAAGAGAAATTTCGGGTATGGGCTGAAACGGTTGAATCCAGTTATGGTAATCCGCTCTATCATTGGACGCACCTCGAACTCCAATTTTATTTTGGCGTTGAAGAAAATTTAGATTCTCATAATTGGCATGAGATAATGGACTCCTGCAATAAACTACTTTGTCAGGATGATTTTAAACCACGTCAATTAATTAGCCGCTCAAATGTTGAAGTTATTTGCACTACAGATTCACCACTGGACTCGTTGGAATACCATAGGCGATTACAAGAAGACGCTACCTTCACCACTAAAGTATTACCCACATTTCGCCCAGATGAGATTTTTGAGGAAGACTCACAGCTATTTATAAACTTCATTGATAAGTTAACCGAGTTAACATCAATTGATGTTCGTGATTTTTCAAGTTTTAGTAAAGCCATTGGTAAAAGAGTTGAGTGGTTTCACGAAGTGGGATGCCGAGTTTCTGATTATGGCCCAATGGATATTCGGTACTTATTCGCCTCAGAAGCGGAAGTTGATATTATTTTTACACGTAAAATAAAAGGGGCGGAACTTAATCAGAAAGAATGCACTATTCTCAGCAGTGCTATATTTATCATGCTAGCGAAACTTTACAAAAAACATGACTGGGCCATGCAAATTCATTTTGGGGCAATCCGAAGTAACAATACCCGAATGAAAAATGCATTAGGTATTAATACAGGATTTGATTCAATTAGCGATCAGTGTCACTTGGCTCAGGGGTTGAACGGTCTCTTAGACGCAATGGCTCAAAATGATTCGTTATCTAAAACTATCATCTACAACCTCAACGCAAGTTACAACGATGTTGTGGCAACGGCGATAGCTAACTTCCAGTCAGGTGAAGATGGTATTAAATCACCGATCCAGTTTGGTTCTGGTTGGTGGTTCAACGATACTCGCCGAGGTATGGAAAACCAATTGAATTGTCTAGCCGACCAAGGGCTGTTGATGAATTTTATTGGCATGTTGACCGATTCACGAAGTTTTATTTCCTATACTCGCCATGATTATTTCCGTCGCATACTCTGCAACCTTATTGGTAGTTGGGTAGAGAATGGAGAGATTCCTGACAATAAAAAAGTGCTATCAAAAATTATAAGAAATGTCTGTCACGATAATGCCAAAAACTATTTTGGATTTTGATCACTCCCTACGTATTGAGGATAGAACATGTCTCGTACTAATAAAAAAATTTCAATTCCTGTCAGTATTGGCTACGGCGTAACTGATATCATGGGAGGCGGCGCTTTTACCGTTATAGGCGCCTGGTTATTATTTTTCTATACTACATTTGTTGGCCTGTCTCCAGTGGAAGCAGCTTCAATTGTTGCTATCGCCAGGATTGTCGATGCAATTGTTAGTTTGTTTATGGGCAGTTTTACCGATCATTTTTACAAGAATTATTTAGGTAAGAAATTTGGTCGTAGACGTTTCTTCTTGTTAATTGGTGCGCCATTGATGCTGGTTTACTCACTTCTGTGGGTAAATGGTATGAACTTTGGTTTTTATTTGGCTGTTTATCTAGCCTTTGAAATTATTGCGGCGATGGTTCTTATACCATGGGAAACATTACCGTCAGAAATGACTAAAGATTTTAACTCTCGTACAAAACTATCAACCTGTCGAATGTTCTTTTCCGCATCAGGCACTTTCCTGGCAACATTTATTCCAGGGTTGTTAATTAGCCACTATGGTGAGCATGATGCAAATGCTTATTTGATTAATGGTGTGGTGTTCGCAGTTTTGTTTATGTTATGCGTATTCATCTCCTGGAAAGTGACCTGGGAACGTGAATTAACACCTGAAATGCTAGCCGAACTTGAACAACCAAGAAAAGTTACGACTTTCTCCGGCAGAGTTATTGCTGTAGGGCGTTTATTCAAAGAATATGCCAGCACACTTAAAGTCAGAGCCTTCAGAAAACACCTGGCTATTTATTTACTCTCATTCACAGCAAAAGATGTTTATAACACAGTATTTGTTTTCTTCTGCGTATATTGCCTGAATGTTTCCTCTTCATTGGCTGGAACATTGCTGTCCATGAGTATCGTTGGTTTGCCTGTCACATTAGTTGCGGGGATGGCAATCATTAAATATGGCCCGTCCCGGCTTTATGTATTCGCGTATAGCGTCATGATGTTGTGTCTGGTTGGCTTGTTTATGGTCTATCAATTCCCGACTGAAAACAAAATTACGCTGTTGGTCATACTGGCTGCGGTTTACCAGGTAGGGCGCTGTGTACTGGAATTCACTCCCTGGAATGTGTTCCCGTTTATTCCTGACATCGACGAAATGATCACTCGCCAACGTCGCGAAGGTTTATTTGCAGCGGTAATGACGTTTTCCCGTAAAACAACCGTTGCGATTGCAACCTTTATTGTCGGTGTGTTGTTGCAGTTTGGCGGTTTTGTGAAGGGCAGTCAGATCCAGCCTGAACAGGCAGTAAACATGATTGCAACGCTGTTGTTTGCTGGCACAGCAGGACTGCTTATATTGGCTTTTTGGCAGGCGCTTACGTTCCGTTTGAATAAACGCACTCACAAAATTTTTGTTGATGAAGTTGAACGCCTTAAAGCAAATGGTGCCAAGAAAGATGTTGATCTTGAAACACGAAAAGTTGTTGAGGACTTAACGGGTTATAGCTACGAAAAGTTATGGCTTGAGTCAAAAGTTGACACAACTAAAACAACGATGCCTGTGCCACTGATGCGATAACTCATCAATGTCATAAATGTGAGTTGTTATACACCTTTGATTTCGTGTCATACCAAATGCACAAAACTTTAATGCAAATCAATATGCAGACTACCATAGCAGGTAGTCTGTGGCGGTCCCCAAGTTACTACACAGCTACTAAACAGCGAGTTTCAAAATGGAAAACAAGCTCTTATCTGCAAAAGCTATTGTCCCTCAATATGACCGTAGCAAACTGGTATCACGCATCGTTCATCTCGGTTTTGGCGCCTTCCATCGCGCTCATCAGGCAGTTTACGCTGACATCCTGGCAAGCGATCACGGTAGCGACTGGGGTTACTGTGAAGTTAACCTGATTGGTGGCGAGCAGCAAATTGCTGATTTAAAACAGCAGGACAACCTTTATAGCGTGGCTGAAATGTCTGCCGACGCATGGCATTGCCGGGTGGTGGGTGTGGTGAAAAACGCCATTCACGCTCAGGTCGATGGCCTGGAAGCCGTGTTCACCGCCATGACGCAACCTGAAGTGGCGATTGTCTCCCTGACCGTGACGGAAAAAGGCTATTGCCATACTCCGGCAACCGGCACCATCTTGCTGGATCACCCATTCATTGCGCACGACATCGCAAATCCGCAACAGCCGAAATCTGCACCGGGCGTGATTGTTGAAGCCCTGGCGCGTCGTAAAGCCGCTGGTCTGCCAGCATTTAGCGTGATGTCCTGCGACAACATGCCGGAAAACGGCCACGTCACACGCAATGTTATTACCGCGTACGCGCAGGCGATTAACCCGGAACTGGCGGAGTGGATCAAGGTGAATGTGACATTCCCATCCACCATGGTTGACCGCATTGTGCCAGCCGTCACGGCTGAAACGTTGGAACAAGTGGCTCAGGCGACCGGTGTTGCTGACCCTGCCGCTGTGGCATGTGAACCGTTCCGCCAGTGGGTTATCGAAGATAACTTCGTCGCGGGCCGCCCAGCGTGGGAAAAAGCCGGTGCGGAATTGGTGAGCGACGTTCTGCCATACGAAGAAATGAAATTGCGTATGCTCAACGGTAGCCATTCATTCCTCGCATACCTTGGTTACCTGGCAGGTTATCAGCATATTTCTGAATGCATGCAGGATGAGAATTACCGTCGTACCGCACACGCTTTGATGTTGCAGGAACAAGCGCCAACCTTGAAAGTGCAGGGCGTTGACCTGGCAAAATATGCCGATTCACTGATTGCGCGTTACACCAACCCGGCACTGCGTCACCGTACCTGGCAAATCGCGATGGACGGCAGCCAGAAATTGCCACAGCGTTGGTTAGACTCCATTCGTTGGCACCTGGCAAACGGCAGCGAATTTAATCTGCTGGCGCTGGGCGTTGCAGGTTGGATGCGTTATGTCGGTGGTGTGGACGAGCAGGGCGCGGCTATCGAAGTGAGTGATCCATTATTGCCTGCTATCCAACAAGCGGTTGCTGCCAGCAAAGAAGGGGAAACCCGCGTTAAAGCTCTGTTAGGGCTGAAAACTATCTTTGGTGAAGACCTGCCTGCTAACGCGAAATTCGTTAATCAGGTGATTGAATCTTACCTGGCGCTGCGTGAAAACGGCGCGAAAGCGACAGTCGCTAAGTTCTAAATTTGTGGTTTCGTAGGGTGGATTAGCGCGAGCGACATCCACCGTTTACGCTGTTGTTACAGATGAAAATGTCGGATGGCGCTGCGCTTATCCGACCTACGAATGCAAGTCTTCACGCGCAGTATTTCAAACTTACTCTTCAGTAAACCAGTCGCGCTTCTCGTTACGAATCAACAAAATTGACTGACTTATCTCATGCAGATGGCGATGCATTGCCTGATCCACGCCGTTTTCATCATGCTGCTTCAGGGCTTCAAAAATATCGTAATGCTGAGAGAGTAACATTTCCGGGGGAGAGACGTGTTCAAGGCTCATATAGCGCACCCTGTCCATTGTCGCTTTAATATTCTCGACCGTTTCCCACGCCAGGCGGCAATCCGCTACTAATGCTAACTGCTCATGGAATTCGTCATCTAACTGGAAAAAATCATCCAGTTGGTTGCGGTCAATGGCTGTGCGTTGCTGATTGAGCAACTGTTCGAGCATATAAAGGTGTTCATCCGTCGCCATACTCGCGGCACGTTTTGCCACCGCACGTTCAATCGCTTCACGCACAAAACAGCCGTTCTTCACCTGGCTGACCGAAATCTTATTCACATACGTACCGCGCTGCGGGCGGATTTGCACCAGTCCCGTTTCAGCCAGTTTAATAAAGGCTTCACGCACCGGCTGGCGCGATACTTCAAAGCGAATCGACACTTCTTTTTCAGAAAGCGGAGTACCAGGCGGAATCAGGCAACGAACAATATCACGGCGCAAAATGCGGTAGATTTGTTGGTTTACAGGCTGAGTGGGGTTGAGCAAAGTTGACGGTAACATGGTTTTTTTCTTATCGTTGAAGAACCGTGCAAATTTAACATTTATTTGCACGGTCGCCCATAACTGAAAGCCCTAAGCATCAGGAAAAGCGATTAACCTTCGCGGTGAACGCTAAGCCCCGCAAACGACTGGCTAACAGGCATCATTTCAAGGGTGTTGATATTGACGTGTTTCGGTAATGTCGCGACCCACCAAACGGCTTCAGTCACATCTTCAGGCGTCAGCGCATTGGCATTCTCGTAGGTTTTCTCGACTTTGCCGTCGTCACCTTTGAAACGCACATTTGAGAACTCAGTTCCGCCAACCAGACCCGGCTCAATATCCGTTACGCGAATAGCCGTCTTATGCAGATCTGCACGCAGATTCAGGCTGAACTGGCGCACAAACGCCTTGGTTGCGCCATAAACGTTACCGCCTGCGTACGGCCAGCTTCCCGCAGTCGAACCGATATTGATAATGTGACCACGATTACGCTCCACCATACCTGGCAGCACGGCGCGAGTCATATACACCAGACCTTTATTGTTGGTGTCGATCATCGTTTCCCAGTCATCCGCGTCAGCTTTATGAGCAGGTTCCATACCCAACGCCAGGCCCGCGTTATTCACCAGCACGTCAATATTGCGCCACTCGGCAGGCAGTTGTTCCATCGCTTGCTCGATAGCCGCGCGATTACGTACATCAAGTTGCAGCGTAATGATGCTATCACCCAGTTCGTCTTTCAGCTCTTGCAGGCGCTCCAGACGGCGGCCGGTAGCAATCACTTTATGGCCTTGCTGGACGAAACGACGGGTAATGCTCTCACCAAATCCGGCGGTGGCGCCGGTTACCAGAATAATCATCTCACTGTTCCTCAACGCTTTTTATGTCGTAATACCTTAGCACGCGAACGCTATTTTCGATAATTGAACTTTAGTATGGCAGACCTTGCGCAATGCTGGTGCAGCAAGGGTTTCGCGCTGCACCAGCATCGCGCAGATTTTTTCGCCATTTTCGAGGTCTCAGTCCGCAAAGGTGAAAGGCAACCGATTGCGATAAATAGCAACCGTTTGCATGTGTTAAAGTTGCGCGAATGTTGCGCAACAACCCAAAATGTAATCTAAGCTACTGTTATAAAACCGATTAAAGCCAAACGGCAACATGGCATCAACATTGCAATAGTTAACTCATTCTTCACAAACCCATTACAGGTACGGCGATGACAGTTAATTACACGCAAGCATTGCGCGGTCAGTTTTTCGACATCACCCAAACCGGAACCCGCCCGGATGAATTACTGGCAAACGCTCGTCATCACGAAGATGGGCTGTTATTTCTTAACGACGGCATTATCGTCACGCTGTTGCCATGGGAAGAAGGGCGTCTCCATCTGCGCGGCGAAAGTGACTATGTCGATTATCGCGGCAAACTGATCCTGCCAGGTTTCGTTGATACGCATCTGCATTATCCGCAAACCGAAATGATTGGCGCTTATGGCGAGCAGCTCCTTGAGTGGCTCCAGACCTACACCTTCCCGGTGGAAAGTCAGTACCAGGACAGCTCGCACGCCGCGAAAATGTCGGCATTTTTCCTCAGCCAGCTTCTGAGCAACGGCACCACCACGGCATTAGTGTTTGGCACTGTGCATCCGCAATCGGTAGACGCTCTGTTCAGTGCGGCGGAGCACCTCTCAATGCGCATGATTGCCGGGAAAGTGATGATGGATCGCAACGCGCCGGACTATCTGACTGAGACACCGGAGCAAAGCTATCTTCAGACCCGCGAACTCATTGAGCGCTGGCATAAAAAGGGGCGTCTGAACTATGCGTTGACCCCGCGTTTTGCGCCTACCTCTTCACCTGAATTGCTCGCCGCCGTGCAAACGCTGCGCGAGGAATTCCCCGATACCTGGCTGCATACCCATCTGAGTGAAAACAGCGCGGAAGTGGAATGGGTGAAAAGCCTGTGGCCCGAGTCCGAAAGCTATCTTGGGGTGTATCACCACTACAAACTGACCGGGAAACGTAGCGTCTTTGCCCACGCCATTCATCTGCAAGATTGCGAGTGGGATTGCCTGCACCGCACCGAATCTGCCATTGCATTTTGCCCGACTTCAAACCTGTTTCTGGGAAGCGGCCTGTTTAACTTAAAACAGTGCCACGAGCGTGGGATCCGCATGGGGATTGGCACCGATGTGGGCGCAGGCACCACCTTTAATATGCTGCAAACCCTGGCGGAGGCTTACAAAGTCGCGCAGTTGCAAGGTTACAGATTGTGCGCAAGCGAAGCGTTTTATCATGCCACGTTAGGCGGCGCTCACGCGTTAGATCTTGACGATAAGATTGGCAATTTCTTACCCGGCAAAGAAGCGGATTTCGTGGTGCTCGACTTAGCGGTATCGCCGCTACAGAAAATGCGCCATGCCAATAGCCGCGACATATTCGAAAAACTGTTCGTGCTGATGACGCTTGGCGACGATCGCAACGTCTGGCACACCTGGGTCAACGGCAAATGCGTGTGGGCGCGTGACACGCTGGAGGTCGCGGCATGATTCAATTTTTGCTCAATCAAACCTTAAAAACGCTCGACAATGTTGATCCGAATACCACGGTATTGAACTGGCTGCGGGGGAGCGAACATCGCTGCGGTAGCAAAGAAGGGTGCGCGTCGGGGGATTGTGGCGCGTGTTCCGTGGTGCTCGGGCAAGTCGATGGCGAGAAAATGCGGTATGACACGGCTAACGGCTGCATCACGCTCATCAGCCAGTTGGATGGCAAGCAGTTGCTGACGGTCGAAGATTTAGCGCAAGGCGACAAACTGCATCCGGTTCAACAGGCGATGGCGGACTGCCACGCATCGCAATGCGGTTTTTGCACCCCAGGTTTTGTGATGTCCGGCTTCGCGCTGCACAAAGCCAGGAGCCACTCGCAGCGCCATGAGATTGAAAAACACCTCGCCGGGAATCTGTGCCGTTGCACCGGTTATCGTCCGATTATCGAGGCGATGCAAAAGAGTGCCGGATGTGAGCAGGATCAGTTCAGCCGTGATGAACCGCAAACGGTGGCACGCCTGAAATCTCTGCAACAAGCGCAGATGGGCGAGCTACGCAAATTAAACCGCTGCCTGTTACCGAAAAGCGAGGCGCAACTGGCCGAGCTTTATCAGCAAAACCCACAGGCACGTCTGCTGGCGGGCGGCACCGATCTGGCGCTGACGATCACCCAGCAATACCAGACGCTACCGCTGATCATCGGCCTTAATCAGGTCGAAGAACTAAAAGCCATTACCGTCAGCGAAAATCAAATTCGGCTGGGGGCGATGGCGACGTTGCAGAGGTGTGAGCAGGTCTTGCAGCCGCTGATCCCGGCGTTTGCACGTGTATTAGAACGTTTTGCCTCACCGCAAATTCGCAACCACGCGACGCTTGCCGGGAACCTGGCGAATGCCTCGCCCATCGGCGATGGCGCGCCCATGTTACTGGCGTTGGGAGCCAGGCTTGAACTGCGCTGTGGCGAGGCGAGCCGCGTTCTGCCGCTCAATGAGTTCTTCCTGAGCTATCGTAAAACTGCTTTGCAGCCAGGTGAATTTATCAGCGCGGTGGTGATTGAACGCGAAGCGATATCGCCGACGTTTAACGCATGGAAGATTTCTAAACGCATGGATGACGATATTTCGACGGTATTTGGCGCGTTTAATCTGCATGTCAAAGACGGAATTGTGGAATCCGCAAAACTGGCATTTGGGGGAATGGCGGCGGTTCCGGCGCGGGCGAAAAGTGCCGAGCTGGCGTTTATCGGACAACCCTTAAATGAGCGGACGGTCGGGCTGGCCCGCGAAGCGCTGGCCAATGATTTCCAACCGTTAACCGATTTCCGGGGTTCAGGCATTTACCGTCTGAAAGTTGCGCAGAATCTTTTAACACGTCTGGTTCTCCAACATAACGAACCGAGCGATGCGCTGGAGGTAAACGCTTATGTCAACTAATCCGGTGCGCTTGTCTGAGCAGGCATTAATAGAACAATTTACCTGTGAAATGAACGGCGGCGCGGGCAAAAGCCTGAAACATGAAAGTGCGGATAAACACGTCAGCGGCAAAGCGGAATATATCGACGATAAACTCACCTTGCCGGGCATGTTGCATCTGTGCCCGGTTCTCAGCCAACACGCTCATGCGAAAATTTTAAACATCGACACGTCCGCGTGTTATTCGGTGCCGGGTGTTGAGCGAGTTTTCAGCTGGAAGGATGTCCCCGGAGAGCTGGATATCGGCCCGCTGGCACCGGGTGACCCGCTGTTTGCCCGCGACCGGGTGGAATACCACGGCCAGATTGTATTAACCGTCGCGGCGCAAACACCGGAAGCCGCACGCGCAGCGGCGCTCAAGGCGGTAATTGAATATGAGGTGCTTGAGCCCGTGCTGGATGTCGAAGAGGCATTGCGCCGCGAGCTGTATGTGCAAGAGCCGCATGTTCATCAGCGCGGTGACGCAGACTCTGCGCTGGCAGCGGCTGCGCATCGACTTCAGGGGCAGTTTCATATCGGCGGCCAGGAGCATTTTTACCTCGAAGGGCAAATCGCTGTCGTACAGCCCGGTGAAGACGGCAGCGTGACGGTGTGGTCGTCCACTCAACATCCAACCGAAGTGCAAAAGCTGGTGGCCTCGGTATTGGGCGTCACTATGAATAAAGTCACGGTGGATATGCGCCGCATGGGCGGAGGATTCGGCGGCAAAGAAACGCAGGCTGCGGGCATCGCCTGCCATGCTGCCCTGGTGGCTGCATTGACCGGAAAACCGGCAAAAATGCGCTTATCCAGGCGTGACGATATGCGCATCACCGGTAAACGGCATCCGTTTTTTGTCCGCTACGATGTTGGTTTTACGGGTGAAGGGATGCTCAATGGCGTAGTCATCGATCTGGCGGCTAACTGCGGTTATTCGCTGGATCTCTCAGGATCGATCTGCGATCGGGCGATGTTTCACGCCGATAACGCCTATTACCTCGGGGATGCGCGTGTTACGGGTTATCGCTGCCGCACAAATCTGGCGTCGAATACGGCGTATCGGGGTTTTGGCGGGCCGCAGGGCATGGTCGCCATCGAACAGATTATGGATCACATTGCCCGCGACCTGGGTTTGGACCCGCTGGAGGTGCGCAAACGCAATTACTACGGCGACACCGAACGCAACGTGACGCACTACCACCAAACTGTTGAACACAACATTATGCCGGAAATCACCCGTCAGCTTGAGGTGAGCGCGGATTACCAGAGCCGTCGTGCGCAAATCAGCGAGTTTAACCGCCGCAGCCCGGCACTCAAACGCGGGCTGGCGCTAACCCCGGTGAAGTTCGGCATCTCGTTTACCTCCAGTTTCCTGAATCAGGCGGGGGCGTTACTGCTGATTTACACCGATGGCACCGTGCAGCTTAACCATGGCGGTACGGAGATGGGACAAGGCCTGAACACCAAAGTGGCGCAAGTTGTCGCGCAGGTGCTGCAAATTCCTGTCGAGCAGATTCAGGTCACGGCAACGAATACGGGCAAAGTCCCTAATACTTCGCCGACCGCGGCGTCATCCGGTGCCGATCTTAACGGTAAAGCGGCGGAAATTGCGGCACTCACCATTAAAGAACGGCTGGTGGAGATGCTTTGCCGTTTACACCATTGCGAAGCGGGACAGGTAGAATTTCGCAACGGCGTAGTGAAAGCGGCAGGGCGACATTTCACATTCAACGAAATTGCTAACCTGGCGTGGCTTAACCAGGTGCCGCTTTCGGCGACGGGTTTCTACAAAGTGCCGGGTATTCATTACGATCGCGCCGCCGGACGCGGACAGCCATTCTATTACTTCTCATACGGAGCGGCGTGCTCGGAAGTGATTATTGACACGCTGACCGGGGAATATCGCCTGCTGCGCACGGATATTCTGCATGACGTGGGGAGTTCGCTAAACCCGGCGCTGGATATCGGGCAAATCGAAGGCGGCTTTGTGCAAGGCGCGGGCTGGCTGACCTGCGAAGAGCTGGTGTGGGATGAAAAAGGGCGGCTGCTGACCGACAGCCCGATGAGCTACAAAATCCCGGCGATTAGCGATGTGCCATGCGATCTGCGGGTGAATCTCCTGGAAAATCACGCTAACCCGCAGCACACCGTTTATCGTTCCAAAGCCGTTGGCGAACCGCCATTTATGCTGGGAATATCGGTGTGGTGTGCATTGCAGGATGCCGTCGCGAGTGTGACGAATTACCAGAAACACCCTTTATTAGACGCGCCCGCCACCCCGGAACGCGTGTTCTGGGGTTGTCAGGAGGCACCATGAACGATCAATGGATACGCATCTTGATGCAGTTGCATGAGCGCCGTGAACCGTGTGTGTTGCTGACGTTGCTGGCGGACAAAGGCTCGGTGCCGAGAAATTGCGGCACCAAAATGATCGTTGGGCGCGAAGAGACTTTTCTCACCATCGGCGGCGGGCATCTCGAATACCAGTGCATCGCCACAGCCCGTGACATGCTGGAGAAGCAAAATACCGCTCCGCATACCGAACATTTTAATCTCGGCGCCAGGCTAGGGCAGTGTTGCGGTGGAATGACCACGGTGTTGTTTGAACCGCTGATTCAGCCGCAACCGCAAATTATCGTTTTTGGCGCAGGCCACGTCGGGCAGGCGCTGGTGGCATTATTATCAACCTTACCTTGTCACATCACCTGGGTTGATGAACGTGCTGATATGTTCGCTGCCGTGCCGCCGGGGGTAAAAACCTGGCAGGCGGAAGACCCGCTGGATGCGGTGAAATCCGCACCCGCGAACAGCTATTTTATTGTGATGACGCACCATCACCCGCGCGACCTGGAATTAACCGAAGCGATACTGAAACGTGGCGATTACCGCTATCTGGGGTTAATTGGCTCACAGACTAAACGCCAGCGTTTTGAGTATCGCCTGGCGGGAAAAGGCATCACGCAGCAGCAACTCAGCACCTTGCGCTGCCCGGTGGGTTTGCCAGATGTGAAAGGGAAACTCCCGGCAGAAATCGCCGTGGCTATTGCCGCAGAGATTATTGCTGTGTATCAAGCGACTGGTTAGACTGGAAAATTAGGCGAATGTTGTCGGATGACGCTGCGCTTATCCGACCTACGGGAATGGTGTTGTAGGGGGGATAAGCGCAGCGTCATCCACCAAATGCAGTCTCAAATTATCCTTTGCCCCCAGCAGGAGTGCAGCATGCAAACGGAAAACCCGTTCTACCGCATCAGTTTATTGCCATACCAGGCACCACATTTTGATGACATTCACGACAGCCACTATCGCCCGGCGTTTGACGAAGCCAAACGTATCAAGCGCGAAGAAATCGCCGCAATTGCCAACGACACCGCCGAGCCGACTTTCGAAAACACCTATCTGGCGCTGGAACAAACCGGGCAAATGTTGGGAAGAGTGACGAATGTTTTCTTCGCCATGACTTCCGCGAATACCAATGATTATCTGCAACAACTCGATGAAGAGTTTGCCGCCGAACTTGCCGAACTGGCCGATGAAATGCGCCTCAACGCCGTGCTGTTTGCGCGTTTGGATACCGTTTACCAGCGTCGTCACACGCTAAGTCTTGATGACGAATCGCAGCGCCTGGTTGAAGTCGTCTGGCAGAGTTTTAACCTGGCTGGTGCGACGTTAAGCGAAGAAAAGAAAGCACGCCTGAAGGTACTCAACAAAGAAGCCGCGCAGCTCAGTAGCCAGTTTAATAATCGTCTGCATGCCGCTGATAAAGCCGCCGGGCTGGTGATTGACGACGTCAATCTACTGGACGGGTTAACGCCTGCGGAAATTGCCGCTGCGGCGCAACAGGCGAAAGCGAAGGGGCTTGACGGCAAATATGTTATCGCGCTGCTTAACTTCACGCAGCAGCCAGCGCTGCAATCATTAAGTCACCGTGAGACGCGTGAAGAACTGTTTAAAGCCGGTTGGGATCGCACACAACAAAATGATGGCAACGACACGCGCGCTATTGTCGCTCGCCTGGCCACGCTGCGCGCAGAACAGGCGCAACTGCTCGGGTTCGATAACTACGCGGCATGGAAAATTGCTGACCAGATGGCCCAAACACCGCAGGCTGCACTGCAATTTATGCGTGGTATCGTGCCTGCGGCAACGGCGCGGGCACAGCGGGAACTGGCCGATATCCAGCACGTTATCGACGCACAAAATGGTGGATTTAAAGCCGAGGCCTGGGACTGGGCGTTTTATGCTGAGCAAGTACGACGCGCGAAATACGATCTCGATGAAGCGCAAATCAAACCCTATTTTGCATTGAATAATGTGCTCACCAACGGTGTTTTCTGGGCAGCCAGCCAGCTTTTCGGTCTCAGTTTCGTTGAGCGTTTCGATATTCCGGTTTATCACGATGATGTACGGGTGTGGGAGATCTTCGATAAAGACGGTCGTGGTATGGCGCTGTTTTACGGCGATTTCTTTGCCCGTGACAGCAAAGGCGGCGGGGCGTGGATGGGCAATTTTGTGGAGCAATCCACATTGCTTGCTAACGCGCCGGTGATTTACAACGTCTGCAATTACAACAAACCGGCATCTGGCGAAGCCGCGCTCATTTCCTGGGATGATGTCGTCACGCTGTTCCATGAGTTCGGCCATACCCTTCACGGCCTGTTTGCTACCCAACATTACGCAACTTTATCCGGCACGAATACGCCGCGCGATTTCGTCGAATTCCCTTCGCAAATCAACGAACACTGGGCGCGAGAACCGCAGGTGTTTGCTAATTATGCTCGCCATTATCAAACTGGCGAACCGATGCCAGAGGCGCTCAAAGAGAAGTTATTCCGCGCAGCGCAGTTTAATAAAGGCTACGACATGACAGAGCTGCTCGCTGCCGCGTTGCTGGATATGAACTGGCACAGCCTGCCTGCGAGAAGTGCGGTTGATGACGTGGCTAAGTTTGAAGCGAGCGCGCTTGAGCAAGAGCACATCAAACTTGCAGCAGTGCCACCGCGCTATCGCAGCAGCTATTTCGCGCATATTTTTGGTGGAGGTTATGCCGCGGGTTATTACGCTTATATCTGGACGCAAATGCTGGCCGACGATGGCTATCAATGGTTTGTGGAGCAGGGCGGGCTAACAGCAAATAATGGCCAGCGTTTCCGTGAGGCGATTTTGTCTCGCGGAAATAGCCAGGATCTTAAAACGTTGTATAACGAATGGCGAGGACATGCTCCGTACAGCGAACCGATGTTGGAAAATCGGGGTTTAGCAGACTAAAAAAGCGTTAATACCTGGCGGGTAAATGATTCAACGTGACCAGAATTCCGTCCTCGAGTTGGATATACCCGCCTTGTTTTAACTGTGCGAGCATTTTCATCACCGTACTGCGTGACAGTCGTGTTCGCTCAAGAATGTATTTCACCGCAGAAGTCGTCTCCCGCACGCTATCAGGCTCACGCGTTAACATAATTAAATGAAACTTCACCACTTCATAGGTGGTGGGGGCCGTCATAATAATATTGTTGTTAAACAGGTTGGTCGTCACCTTGGTGATATGTTTGGCGAGCAGTTCCCACGAGTTCGTTTCAGCAATCAGTTGTTGTGCGCGAGCAGTGGTGAGCGTGGCGATTTCCCCTTCAGTCTGCAACTCCAGATACACACCGCTGGTATCAGGCACCATATCAGTGATGCCAGCGATATTCGGTGTGGGTAGGGTCGTCATCACAAACTCATCCGTATCACGACGTACTTTAATAAGCCCAGAGCGAATGAGGTAGCACATCTTTACTCCATCGACTGTGTAGTAAAGCCTGCGCTGCGGAGGGATCTTTTCAAATGTGACAAAAGGGCTCAGCACATTGATGAGATCGAAAGTTGCCTGAATTTGAATCGTCATGGTGAAACTATCGTCGGAAGAATCTTTCATATCGGCACATGTCATATCAAAGCTGTTTAATTAAAACTAGCATAGAAAGAGATGAAGTGAATATCGATTTTGTAACAATTACTTCTTAATTAACAACCGGATATGTAAACCCCTGTCCTCCAGGCAAGGCTTTAATACTTCAAAGGAATGTTATTGATGCCGAGCAAACATCCTCGTTCTGTCGTGATATACCCACCCGTTTTCAACTGCGCGAGTATTTTCATAATACTGCTGCGTGATAAAAATGTCCGGCTTTGTATATAGTTAGCGATACTGACGCTGGTTCTAATTTCTTGCGTCTCACTCATTAACTCATATAACTGATAGCGAATGATATCGTATGAAGATAATGATGATATTTTGGTGCAATGGTCGTAAACCCGTGTGACGGTGTATATCAATAATGCCGACAAATTCTTCCACAGATTCTCTTGCGCAATAATCTCATTTGCTACATCTAATGGTATCCAACTGACCTCCGATTCATCGTGTGTTCTGATATGAAGATAATCAGGGTTAGTTAATTGTGTACTCATACCAAATACAAAAGGTGCTGACTCTGTATTTAACACCATTCCATCTATACTGCGATAAAGTGAAACACTGCCTTTATGTAAGATGAAACACTTCCTTTCGTTACTGTCCATATAGTTAATGATTTGACGTGGTTTTGTTTCCATTTTGTTAGAACTAATATTAAGACGCGCGATTAACATCTCAATATCGGCAATGGGTTTTTTATTTAAGATGGTTAAATCATCTGTAAAAAATGGATTTTGTTGTTCAAATACAGACATTTACATTCTCTTCATAAAGACCAGGAACATTCCTGGGTGGCTATATATGGCTGCATTATGGTTAAGAACTTTTATTAAGTGAATAAATGTTACGGTGTAAAATTACACCCAAAAACACCTTGAGTTTAATCCGGGTTTTGATGAAAATTGATTCAAGCAGGGAATGAGGGAATAGTACAAAGAATGATTTATTAATATAAGCACGGTTTCTTGTTTTATACTCCGGAAGCAACGTGAATATTAATGACAAAAATCATCTTTATACGATTCTAAACTATTCTCTGTAACTATCACATGATGATGATGCATGGAAAACCTGACGATATATTCTTTATTATCTCACGATAATAAATAGGGCTTGTTTTGCCTGAATAAAACGTCAAATAAATATATAAAGGAAAACGTAATGAAAAAGAATTTAATCGCTGTTGTTGTTGCTGCTATCTCTGCTGTATCCGCTTCTAATGCGCTGGCTACTGCAGGCTCAGTTAATTTCACCGGTGAAATTCTGGATGCCGCTTGTACTGTTGATGTGGCTTCTCTGAACCAGACTGTTGCACTGGGTGCATACAATAAGTCTGAATTCACTGGTCAGGGTGCTGTAACTGCGGCTAAGAAATTCTCTATCGTACTGAAAAACTGCCCTTCATCAGTAAACCAGGCACACGTGCGTTTCGACGGTCAACCAGAAGTGAGCGATTCTAATCTGCTGGCTATCGACAGCACCACGCCGGGCGCTGCAACGGGTGTTGCCATCAATCTGATGTCTGCTGACAAAGTTCAGTTGCCAATGCATGGCGAAAACAGCTATCGCTACACCCTGTCTAGTACTGTTGACAACACTCTGGATTTCTACGCTCAGTATAAATCAACTGCAACATCAGTGACGGCTGGCCCGGCTAACTCTGTAGCCAGCTTCTCTGTTGTTTATAACTAATATCCGCACAGACATGATAAGGGGGCCGGATTTCCCGGCCCTTTTTTACAGAGGTATCAAATGAATTTTGTGAGTAAAACTTTTATTGCCCTGGTGATAGCCAGTACGGCTATTTCTGCAGCCAATGCCGGCGTGGTAATTGGTGGAACCCGGGTAATTTATGACGGCGGAAAAAAGGAAGCTTCACTGAGCGTCAATAATCCGGATTCTGTGCCATATCTTATTCAGTCATGGATTGACACCCAATCAGGTGGCGCTGAGAAAGCTCCCTTTATTATCACGCCGCCGCTGTTTCGTTTAGATAATGGGCAACAGAATATATTGCGTATCGTACGTGCCGGGAATTTACCGGATAATAAAGAATCGCTGTACTGGTTAAATATAAAATCTATTCCTTCTGCACCTAAAAAGGAAAACACCCTCCAGGTGGCGGTGAAAACGCGCATTAAATTAATTTATCGCCCAGAGGCGTTAAAGAAAGAGATACCGGAAAAATTAGCCGGACAATTGACCTGGCAGAAAGTCGGTAACCAGGTGCAGGTGACTAACCCAACCAATTATTACATGAATTTCAACCAGATTACGGTGAGCGGTAAAACTGTACCGGATGTGACTTTTGTCGCGCCTGGCAGTTCTGCCCGTTTTAATTTACCCGCTGGAGTCTCATCTGGCGCGTTAAGTTTTAAATTAATCAGTGATTATGGCGGCACCGGCGAAGCTCATAACGCCTCAATTTAATAAACCGAATAAATACTTCCCGGACGTACAGGGTAGTACGGACCAGAAATATATAGCCTGACATATACAGGCAGGAAGTTAATGATGAAAGCAAACAATCGTCTTCAATTACGATCGACCCATCTCGCCTGGTGTGTCGCACTGGCCTGTTCAGGAATGAGTGAAACAGCGCAGTCTCGCGATTATTTTAACCCGGCATTGCTCGAGGTGAATAACCCTTCTTCACAAGGTGCCGATCTTGCTGCTTTTGAAGAGGGAGAACAAGCTCCCGGAATTTATCGCGTTGATATTGTTCTTAACAATCAAATCGTCGATACCAGGGATATTACGTTTAAATTAGTCAAAGAAGGCAATGGAGAGGCAAAACTTCAACCTTGTTTGTCTGCCGGTGTTTTACAAAGTTACGGCGTGAAAACAGCGCTGTTCCCGGAAATAAAAGCCGATGCGGAATGTGCCAATCTTGCTGCTATTCCCCTCGCATCAGCGGAGTTTTTATTTTCTTCCCAACGTTTGTTGCTGAGTATTCCTCAGGCAGCACTTTCCGTGCAGGCGCGCGGCTATGTTGCGCCCGAACTCTGGGATGAAGGGATTAATGCGCTGTTGCTGAACTACAGCGTGAGCGGTAATAACACATTCATGCGCAATGGTGAGAACAGTAACAGCCAGTATGCCAACCTGCGTCCGGGCATTAACTACGGCGCATGGCGCCTGCGTAACTACACCACGTGGAATCGCGACAGTGACGGCAAAGACAAATGGGACACGGTTTACACCTACGCCCAGCGTGATGTGGTTGCCCTGAAAAGCCAGATGACGCTGGGCGACAGCTCCACACCTGCGGATGTGTTCGACAGTATTCCGTTCCGTGGTGGTCAGCTCGCCTCTGACGACGATATGTTACCGGACAGCCTGAAAGGCTACGCCCCTGTGGTGCGCGGAATTGCGCGTACCAATGCGCAGGTGATTATTCGCCAGAGCGGTTACGTTATTTATCAAAGCTATGTGGCTCCGGGTGCCTTTGAGATTACCGATATGTACCCGACCGGCGGCTCCGGTGATTTGTATGTCACCATTAAAGAAGCCGATGGCAGCGAGCAATACCTGGTGGTGCCTTTCGCATCCGTACCTGTATTGCAGCGTGAAGGCCGACTGAAATACAGCCTGACGGGTGGGCAGTATCGCTCGTACAGCAGCAGCGTGGAAAAAACACCGCTGGCGCAAGGCACAGCAATCTATGGTTTGCCGCATGGCTTTACCATTTATGGTGGTTTGCAGGAATCGAGCCGCTACCAGTCACTAGCGCTGGGATTGGGTAAAAACCTCGGCGATATTGGCGCGATTTCGACCGATGTGACGCAAGGCTGGTCAAGACCAAAAGATGGGCTAAAAACGGACGGGCAGTCATGGCGTGTTCGCTATAGCAAGAACTTCTCCGATACTGGAACCAACTTTGCGATTGCGGGTTATCGTTATTCCACCTCAGGCTTCTATAGCATGCAGGAAATACTCGATACCTACAGCGATTCAGACTTTATCCAGGACCGCCGTCGCAATCGTGCGGAAATGACCCTGAGTCAGGCGCTGGGTAAAAACATGGGGGCTATGACGCTGTCGGCCATCCGTGAAGATTACTGGAATATTAATAAAACCATGGAGTCGTATGGCGCGAGCTATAACAACGCCTGGAATAGTGTCAGTTACAGTCTGGGTTACACGTGGAGTAAAAACTCGACGGCCAATGGTAGTAATAGCGGGAGAATTTACACTAACGACCAACTGGTCTCGCTGAATATCAGCGTGCCGTTGTCAAACTTCCTGCCAAACAGCTGGGCTAACTACAACATGAATACCAGCAAGCGCGGCAATACCACCCATAATGTCGGCGTCAGTGGTATCGCGTTACCAGGAAACGCACTGAGCTGGAACGTGCAGCAGGGCTACGGCACGAACGACGTTGGCTACACTGGAAACTTGAACGCCGATTACCGGGGAACTTACGGTGAAGCGCTCGCGGGCTACAGCTACGATCAGCATTCCCAGCGAGTGAACTATGGAATATCGGGTGGTGTGCTTGCTCATAGTGACGGCATCACGCTGGCGCAGCCATTCGGTGAAACCATCGCGTTGGTCAAAGCACCGGGTGCTGCCAGTGTTGGGGTGTTGAACCAGAATGGGGTGAAAACGGATTACCGCGGCTACACCGTGGTGAGTAATATGTCGCCATTCCGTAAAAATGACATCAGTTTCGATACCGGCAGTATGCCGGATAACGTTGAGCTGGAATTGACCACAAAAACCGTGGTACCGACTCGTGGCGCGGTGGTGCGTGCCGTTTATCAAGCTGACGTTGGGCAAAGGGCGCTTATTAATCTTAAACGCACTAATGGCGAACCAGTCCCATTTGGTGCCATTGTATCAATGAATAACAAAGACACTGCTAACCATGGTTTTATTGTTGGTGATAACGGGCAGGTTTATTTAACCGGCCAGAGCAGCAACCTCGATTTCACAGTGAAATGGGGTGAGGACGCAACACAAATTTGCCAGGTTAAAGCTACTTTGCCCCAGTCAAAAAATGATGCATCCGTTATTCAGTTTGATGCAGTGTGTCGTTGAGGATTTATTAATGAAATACTATTTGGTTTTAATTGTGTTGCTATTTTCAGGTTATACCAGCGCGGCTTGCATAACAGAGACGAATAATATATCCACCATTTCAGCGGGTAATATGATTGTTCAGCGCGATGCACCTGTGGGGACAATTATTGGTTCATTCAGGACCACACAAATTCAGGTTATAATGGCAAGTTGTTATCCTTCAGGGACAGTTACATCATCTTTTGATTACATGGGGGCTGTTGCTATTTCTCCAGGGCTATATCAGACGAACATTGAGGGGGTGGGTGTTTACCTTGAAGGTGCTGATACACATGTCAGAAGTTATATTAATCCAATAGTTACTGGCACTATGGGAAATCCAGACTTCGTCGGAAGGCTTAATATCTGGACTGGTGCTGACAATAATTTGGTTTTTGTTAAAACTGGAAATATCCATTCAGGTAATTTACAGCCAGGAACGATATCGCATCGAATTACTGATGATGGCGGAACAATCCGGCAAATTGACTTAGCCGGGGGGAGTGTGACTCAAGTGGCATGTTCAATAAGAACGCCTAATTTAGTCTTCCCATTGGGTGATATTCCCATTTCAGAATTTGGTAATACCATCGGTTTTATACCTGATGTGAGCACCACCCAAAACCTGGGTTTAGACTGTGATGCAGGCGCAAATATTAATGTTTCTCTAAATGGTACGCAAAATCCGGACAGTTCAGATGCCAGCGTATTAGCCCTTAATAACCAGGGCGGGAGTGATGTCGCCAATGGCGTAGGAATTCAGCTTCTTTATAACGATGTACCTTTAGTACTGAACGACACAATTGTGCTGAATAACTCTCTTGGTGGTGTGGAAACGTTCCCTCTGAAAGCGCGTTATATTCAGACTAAAACCACCGTAACGGCTGGCGATGCAAGTACTAATGCCACGCTGCAATTGACTTATCAATAAGGGCGGTAATTATCATGAAAAAGACCATTACTGCTTTGATATTCTCGGGAGCAGCACTGTGTTATACCGGGATAGTCAGCGCTGCTGACCCGGTTAATATCAGCGTCACCGGGCGTGTGTTGGCTTCACCGTGTGTGGTGGACACCGACACTGTCTCAAAACAAGTGGATTTAGGACAAGCCATTGCAAACAACCTGAATCAGCCTGGCGGGAATCCCATCTGGAAAGACTTCCAGCTGTTATTAACCCAGTGTCCGGCTACCACTCAATCAGCAACGGCAACATTTACCGGTGTGGTTGACAGTACCGACCCAACAGCATTTAAGAATCAAGGAACGGCAGGAAATAGCGCCTTGCAGATGACAAATACTGACCACTCCGTTATTTACGGGAATGCCAGTCAAATGACAGTGGCAATTGATAATTCAACTCGGCAGGCAATATTCCCGCTTTCTGCCAGAATATTCAGCCCTTCTGAGAATGCTACGGGTGGAACGTTTAGTGCTGCGGTAAGCGTTGTATTTACATATCAGTAAGATCTTATTTTTGGTCAAATAGCATTCTGAGAAAGGAAAAGATGTTAAATATTGCCATCGATGACAAGGACGCACTGTATCGGAACGGAATGGAGATATTTCTCGAAGAGATATTTCTTGAAGAGCAAAAAGAGTCGGTGCAGTTTAATTGTCTCACTAAAGCAAATGCTATTCAGGCTGATATTATTGTGAAAAGCTTTGTGGCTGGCGCGGAGTACATTTGCCAGCCTATGCTAAAGTATCGTAGCAAACCCGGAATGATTATTGGCATCTACAGCGGCGATAAGTCTCCTTATCATGAAAAGTTGCCGCTGTGTATTAAAAATATTGTATTTGTAAACCGTTCCGAACCTTTAAATACAGCGCGGAAACAAGTTGTGCAAGGGTGGAAAGATAATATTGAAAACCCTGAAGTGTTGCCGTGTAGAAAATGCCTTAAATGCAAATATCGCACGCTAACCCCACAGCAAATGACGATCGCAAAATATTTGCTACGAGGTAATGACATTATTGATATTGCACATTTATTAGGGATTCATGTCAAAACAGTCAGTGCCCATAAGCGCTTGATGATGAGTAAATTTAATCTTAGTTCGGATTGCGATTTATTGCATTTTCTTAATAATCTGGAAAAGCATAGTCCACCGATACATTTATTTATGGATTAATATTAATCACTCCCCTAATGCGCGTTCAGGCGCATTGGGGGTTGATAGCATTAGCGAGGAATAGGGCGCGGTTTGCCCTCTGCATCGACTGCAACATAGATAAATACGGCCTCGGTGGCTTTATAACGCTGGCCAATCGGCTCAGAAGAAACCTTTTTCACCCAGACTTCGATATTCACTGTAATGGAACTGTTCCCACGTTTTATACAGTTCGCGTAGCAGCACACCACATCCCCAACGGCGACAGGTTTGAGAAACGTCATCCCATCGACCCGAACCGTTACCACTCGACCCTGGGCGATTTCTTTCGCCATTATCGCGCCGCCCATATCCATCTGCGCCATTAGCCAGCCGCCAAAAATATCGCCATTCGCGTTGGTGTCGGCGGGCATGGCCAGGGTGCGTAAAACCAGTTCTCCGGCAGGAGCGTCTTGCTGGGTCATTTGTCTTCCTGAAATAATAATTGAAATTCTTTAACTTAAGTTTAATACGACAAGGGCGTTTGCGTCACTAAGTAGCATTAATGTCTAAAGGGGTTTTGGCGGGGACTGGCAGAATCATGCTCACTTTGAATCGACACTGTAACCAATATGAAGAAATACTTACTTATCTTTGTCAGCCTGCTTGCGTTATCCAGCCAGTCCAGTTTTGCCGGGACGAAAACGCTGGTGGAATATGGTGTGGTGCAACAAGCGCAAATCATCACCAGTCAAACCCGTTCCCATCCGCTGCGCACCGTCGCCGCAGGGGCTGCAGGGGCCGCCATTGGCAACCAATTTGGTGGCGGTTCAGGGAAAACCATCATGACGGCGACGGGTGCCGTTGCAGGCGCTCAGGTTTCACGTAACCGCCAGAGCCAACAGCAAAACGCCCAGCAGGTGGATTTGACGATCAAAACCGATGCGGGGCAGATTATCCAGGTTACGCAGAGTTACGATGGACGCATCACGTTTAATCAGGGAGATAAAGTGCGCATTCTCACCTCCGGCAACAACACCAGCGTGGATAAATCCTCGTAATAAAATGTTCGAACATAAAAAAACCCGCGCGGAGCGGGTTTTTGCATTTCTGGAGGGGGACTACTTCTCTTCTTGCGGCATGTGCTTATAGATGTAGAGGCCGCTTAGCAGGGTGAAGACCAATGTCGCAGCGGTCAGACCGAACACTTTAAAGTTCACCCAAACGCTCTGCGGGAGCCAGAACGCCACGTAAATATTCAACGCGCCACAGGCAATGAAGAACAGCGCCCAGGCAATGTTCAGACGGGACCACACCGTTTGCGGCAGTGAAATCTCTTTCCCAAGCATGCGTTGAATTAATGGTTTGTTCATCACCCACTGGCTAATCAGCAAGGCAGCGGCGAACAGGCCATAAATCACGGTGACTTTCCATTTGATAAATTCATCGTTATGGAAGAACAACGTCAGGCCGCCAAATACGGCAACCATCAGGAAAGTGATCAGCGCCATTTTTTCCAGTTTGCGGAATTTGTACCAGCTGTATACCAGCGCAAAACCAGTGGCGACGATAAGCGCCCCAGACGCCACATAGATGTCGTACATTTTATAAAATGCGAAGAATACAATCAGCGGCAGGAAGTCGAGAAACTGCTTCATAATCTGTTCCGTAAAATGACTCCTGAGCGTTTATTTGCCGCTCAGGAGCAGGTGAATGTTATTGGCGAACCAGCATATACAAGCGGAATAAATAGATGAGCAACACCGCAGAAATAAGGTTGCTTATCGTGTTTGCAATCACCCCGCCAACCGCGGGTGAGAGCGCCGCAAATGAAGATGCGAGCATCAAAAGGGCCGTTTTCGCCAGTAACCAGCTAATAACCGCCGGGGCGACAAGACGCATGTTTCCCCAGGCCAGGCGCATACTGCTGCGCAGTGACTGGAAAATCCCGATTTTATCCTGAACAACCATCACCGGTGCAAAAGAGAGCAGAATCGCAAATATCACACCCGGCACCACTACCAACATGATTCCGATTTGCACGACAAAAGTGGTCAGGAACATCAGAACAAAGATTTTAGGCAGCACTGGAGCCGATGTGCCAATGGCACGAAGGGCGCTTACGCGTTGCCCGGCGCTCACCATCTGGATGAGAACCAAAATGCTACCCGCGAGAATAGCGTTACCAATCAAGCCTGCAAACGTTGATGCCGCAGAGGCTTTAAGTAGCATCTGCTGCTGTTCAGGTGTCATGTTTTGCACAAGGTCAAATAGCCCAACGCTATTCGATAAATTATCCCCTTCACTAAGGATAGACATTTGCTCATCGCTAGGTGAAAAAGCGTGACCGATAACAACCGAAATAAAGGCACAAAGCAAGGCAATCAGTAAAACAGTAACGAACTGATTGCGTAGAAAATTCCCCGTGTCACGGTACACAGAACCCGCCGTGATAGACATGCACTCTCCTTGATGTTGCTCGGTTAAAAATCAGCGGGAATTGTACACCGGATGACGGACGCTGGCACCGACAAGATGCGTGGTGAAAGTAAGTTACTGTCAATGTGAAAAATTGATCTGGAGTGGGTAAGTCGATATTTACACAAAATGCCGAAAAATTAATCCAGATCATTAAATGTTAAATTAGCCAGCGAAGTGTGATCGTGGTTAGATCACTTTGTACCCAAAAGTGAGTATATTCAGCCCGCTTATAAAACCATAACAAGGAGAGGGCTATGAAAAAATTATCTGTGGCGTTACTTGCATTAAGCTGTTTGTCGGGCGAGGTGTTAGCGCACCAACAAGGTGAGTTCTTCATGCGTGCGGGTTCAGCCACCGTGCGACCTACGGAAGGTTCTGACAATGTGCTTGGCATGGGCGGCTTTAACATCAGTAACAATACTCAACTGGGACTGACATTCGATTATATGGTGACGGATAACATCGGTATCGAGCTTTTGGCTGCGACACCGTTCCGTCATCACGTAGGTTTAGGCCCGACAGGAAACCTGGCAACGGTGAGCCAATTGCCACCGACATTAATGGCGCAGTGGTACTTTGGTAATTCGAAAAGCAAAGTGCGCCCGTATGTTGGCGTGGGGATTAACTACACCACTTTCTTCGATACTGATTTTAACCAGACCGGCAAAAATGCAGGTTTAACCGATCTCAGCGTGAAGGATTCATGGGGCGCGGCAGGTCAGGTGGGGCTGGATTATATGATTAACCCAAACTGGCTGTTGAATATGTCGGTCTGGTATATGGATATCGACACCGAAGTGAAGTTTAAAGCCGCTGGCGAGCAGCAGAACATTAATACGCGTATCGATCCGTGGGTGTTTATGTTCTCAGCGGGTTATCGCTTCTAAATGTCCTTCACAAAAGCTGGTCATTACTCGGCCAGCTTTTTTATTGTTCGCGAATCATTCCTGCGTATTAATCCTCATGAATGATCTCCGCCCCATGTGTCACTGAACACCATGATATCCATCAAGATAGGTTTCGCGTAACTCTTCTGCCCATAACATGACATCCTTTGCTTCGCCAGGTTCGATGCTAGAGGCGGCCTGTGGCGCATTAGAGAAGGACTTTTTCTGCTTAGCTCCCAGGTTCGCAGTTTTGATCAGTTCCGCCTTTTGCAATGCGGTTTCTTCGCTGATGCCTGCGGCACGATCGACTTTGCCGGAATTATATAGTTCTTCGAAAACATGGAGATTCAGACGAGCTGTCGCATCAGGTCTGCTGACCAGGTTGCCGTTAAGCTCAGAGGATTGATGTGTGGCGTAGTGGTAAGAATGACGCATAGGGGCAGTTTTAACACACCCAACAAGTGTGGTTGCAATAGCTATCAAAATCAGAGTATTACGCATGAAAATAATCCAGGGAATGAAAAGATGCCCAGATTAGATTCAGGTGCGCTTACAAAAATTGATCTAAATCTATCTAACTTTACATTTGTACGATGAATGTATCTTCTTGAAATTATTTCATGGCGGGATGTATTGTGAAGAAAAGGCCGGAATTGCTCCGGCCTTATGTGACTTACGCGGAGAGAGTCGCAGCTTTCAAACTCTGCACAAACGCTTTTAGCTCACTGAGCATCACATCGGGTTTATCCAGGTTTTTCTCAATAATCTTCACGATCGCAGAGCCAGAAATTGCGCCCGCAGCACCGGCGTCAATTGCATCCTTAACCTGCGAAGGCTCGGAAATCCCAAAGCCTTGCAGTGAAGGTGCGGCACCAAATTCCGCTAACTTTTCGACCAGATGATGAAGCGGCAACTGTGCACGCGTTTCTGCACCCGTGACACCGGCACGAGAAAGCAGGTAAGTGTAACCACGGCCATGGGTGGCGATTTCACGCAGCAGCGCATCATCAGCATTTGGCGGACAAATGAAGATAGGCGCGACGTTGTGGCGCATTGCCGCCTGGCGGAATGGCGCAGACTCTTCAATTGGCACATCAGCAATCAGCACTGAATCCACACCGACTTTGGCGCACAGCGCGTAGAACTCATCAATGCCACGGTTATAAACCAGGTTGGCGTACATCAGCAGGCCGATTGGAATCGTCGGGTGCTTCTGGCGAATCACGGCCAGCATTTCGAAACACTGCGTTGGCGTTACCCCTGCGGCAAATGCACGCAGTGCCGCATTCTGAATGGTTGGGCCATCGGCCAACGGGTCAGAGAACGGGATGCCTAATTCCAGCGCATCGGCCCCGGCTTCAATCAGCGTGTCGATAATTTTCAGCGACTGCTCAGGTGACGGATCGCCCAGCGTGACGAAGGGAACAAAAGCGCCTTCTTTACGTGCCTGTAACTGCTCAAAAGCGTGTTGATAACGTTCCATTAGATTTCCCCTCGTGCTTTCAAAATGTCGTGAACGGTGAAGATGTCTTTGTCACCACGGCCAGAGAGGTTCACCACCAACAGTTGTTCTTTTTCCGGATTCTCTTTGATCATTTTCAGTGCGTGAGCCAGCGCGTGGGAAGACTCCAGCGCCGGGATTATCCCTTCGCTACGGCACAGCGTTTTGAAGGCTTCGAGTGCTTCGTCATCGGTAATCGAAACATAATCGGCACGACCGATACTGTTCAGGTGCGCGTGTTGCGGCCCGACAGAAGGGAAGTCCAGACCGGCAGAAATTGAATAAGATTCTTCAATCTGACCTTCGTCGGTTTGCATCATCGGCGATTTCATACCGAAATAGATGCCCACACGACCATGCTTAAGTGGCGCGCCGTGTTCACCGCTTTCAATACCATGTCCGGCAGGCTCCACGCCAATCAGACCGACTTTAGCGTCATTGATGAAATCAGCAAACATACCAATGGCGTTTGAACCACCGCCGACACAGGCGATAACCGCATCAGGGAGACGGCCTTCTTTTTCAAGAATTTGTGCTTTTGTCTCTTCGCCAATCATGCGCTGGAATTCACGCACGATAGTCGGGAACGGGTGCGGGCCTGCTGCGGTGCCGAGCATATAGTGAGCGGTGTCGTAGCTGCCAGACCAGTCGCGCAACGCTTCGTTACACGCATCTTTCAGCGTCGCAGAACCGCTGTGTACCGGAATGACTTCCGCACCCATCAGACGCATACGGAACACGTTCGGCGACTGGCGCTCAACGTCTTTAGCACCCATGTAAATACGGCATTTCAGGCCGAGCAGGGCGCTGGCTAAGGCAGAAGCCACACCGTGTTGCCCGGCCCCGGTTTCCGCAATGATTTCGGTCTTGCCCATTCTTTTAGCAAGCAGAGCCTGGCCGAGAACCTGGTTTGTTTTGTGTGCGCCACCGTGCAGCAAATCTTCACGCTTTAAATACAGTGTGGTTTTGGTGCCAGCCGTCAGGTTGCGACATTTAGTCAGCGCCGTTGGACGGCCTGCGTAGTTCTTCAGTAAATCGTTAAATTCAGCCTGAAAATCTGCATCACTTTGCGCAGCAACAAAGGCTTCTTCCAGTTGACGCAGTGCTGGCATCAGGATTTGCGGCACGTACATGCCACCGAACTCACCAAAATAGGGATTAAGTAAAGTCATGATATTTTCCTTAGTAAGCCCGCAGCGTCTGGAAGACGGCAGCCAGCTTGTTAGCATCTTTAATACCCGGCGCGCTTTCGACACCTGAGTTGAAATCTAAACCGATGCAGCCCGTTTTCGCTGCTTCAATGCAATTATCTGCACCCAGTCCGCCAGCCAGAATCACGTTGTCCAGATTCTGTCCTGCAAGGAGTGACCAATCAAACCGTTGCCCGCTACCGCCCTGGCCGTTGTCGAACAGGTAGTTATCAACGTGGTTTAAATCACGGGCTGGCAAAGTGTCTTTCACGCTCAGCGCTTTCCAGATTTGTACATTTTCAGGAAGGGCAACGCGCAGTTCGTCGATATAGGCCTGGTCTTCATCGCCATGCAGTTGAACGGCATTGAGCGAGAACTTCTCCACTTTTTGCAGCACTTCCGAGAGCGGCGTATTGCGGAAAACCCCTGCGTATTTCAGCGGTGCAGCGGCGATAACCGTTGCAGCGGTTTCATCGCTGACAAAGCGGGGTGATGAAGGAACAAAAATCAGACCGCCATAAATGGCACCGGCTTCATAGGCGGCGCGAGCATCTTGCGCCCGCGTCAGTCCACAGACTTTATTGTTCCCTAAGGTGACGCGACGAACCGCAGCATTGAGATCGTCTTCGCCCATTAAGGCGGAGCCAATCAGGAAGCCGTTGGCAAAATGGCTCAGTTCACGAATCTGGCCGTAGTTGCTGATGCCTGACTCACTAATCACCGTCACGCCGTGACCTAAACGCGGCGCTAACTGGCGCGTACGGTTCAAATCAATCGACAAATCACGCAGGTCGCGGTTATTGATACCGACGACTTTTGCACCCAGAACGATGGCTCGCTCCAGCTCTTCTTCGTTACTGACTTCAGTCAATACGCCCATATTCAGGCTGTGCGCGACCGCCGCGAGCTGGCGATATTGCTCATCATCAAGCACAGAAAGCATCAGCAGACAGGCATCGGCCTGGTAAAAACGCGCCAGATGAATCTGATACGAGTCGATAATAAAGTCTTTGCACAGCACTGGCTGCGTGACAATGTCACTTACGATCGGCAGGAAATCAAAACTGCCCTGAAAATACTTTTCATCGGTTAAGACTGAAATCGCAGAAGCGTAGTGTTTATAAACGTTTGCAATACGCGCCGGGTCAAAATCATCACGAATCACGCCTTTGGATGGAGAGGCTTTTTTGCACTCCAGAATGAAAGCGGTTCGGGCACCTTGCAGTGCGTGATAAAAATTACGTGTCGCCGGTACAATGTTGTTCTGGAAACTTGCCAGGGGTTGTTGTTGCTTGCGTGCTTCAACCCATATCGCCTTATCAATGACGATCTTCTTTAATACGGTTTCCTGCATGACTTATCCTCTTCCTGCCAGCGCTGTTACCCGGTCATACGCAGCACCGCTGCGCAGTACTTCCAGCACTCGTTGTGCGTTTGCTTTGAGATCTTCTTGCCCGTGAAGACGCATTAACATGGCGACGTTTGCCGCTACCGCAGACTCATGAGCCGTCTCTCCTTTACCTTGTAACAGGCGGGTGAGAATGTCACGGTTTTCTTCCGGTGTGCCGCCTGCAAGCTCGTCCTGGTGATAGGCGGGCAGGCCGAAATCGGTGGCTTCAAGCTGGTAACTTTTAATCTCGCCTTCGTTCAGTTCTGCCACTTGCGTGGTGGCATGCAGAGAAACTTCGTCCATTCCACCGCTGTGTACTACCGCCGCACGTTTGTATCCCAATACGCGCAGGGTTTCGGCAATTGGCAGCACCAGTTCCGCGCTATAAACACCAATCAGCGCCATTTGCGGGTGAGCCGGGTTAATCAGCGGCCCGAGTACGTTAAACAATGTGCGTGTTTTTAACTGCTGGCGCACAGGCATCGCGTGGCGGAAACCGGTGTGGTATTTCGGCGCGAACAGGAAACAGACTCCTAAATCATCCAGCGCTTTGCGCGATGCGTCAGCACTCATTTCCAGGTTAATACCAAAAGCGGCCAGTAAGTCTGACGAACCTGATTTACTGGAAACGCTGCGGTTGCCGTGTTTGGCAACTTTCATGCCCACTGCTGCTGCCACAAAGGCACTGGCGGTTGAAATATTGATGCTGTTACTGCCGTCACCCCCAGTGCCAACGATATCGGCAAACGGGTAGTCCGGGCTTGGGAATGGCGCTGCCGCTTCAAGCATCGCTGTTGCCGCCCCGGCAATTTCGTTTGGATGCTCACCGCGCACTTTCATACTTACCAGCGCAGCGGCCAGTTGTTCTGGCTTCAGCTCGCCGCGCACAATCGCAGCGAACAGCTGGTGGCTCTCTTCCCGGCTCAGGGTTTGCGCTTTATACAGTTTGTCGAGAATCGGTTGCAGCGTGTTGGCTTGTTTTAACTTCAACAGCGCCCAGTCGAGCGTTTGTTCGAGCAGACGCGCGCCGTGGGTAGTCAGGATGGATTCAGGGTGGAACTGGAAACCACATACGCGGTCAGCGTCGTGGCGAACCGCCATCACCATGCCATCGAAATGGGCGTTAATCGTCAAGCCTGCCGGAATGTTGCTGCCAACCAATGAATGATAACGGGCAACTGGCAGCGGATTTGGCAGACCGGCAAACATCGCTTCGCCATCATGAGAAATAATCGAGGCTTTGCCATGCAGGATTTCACCCGCCTGGCCAACGTACCCGCCGTAGGCTTCAACAATCGCCTGGTGGCCGAGGCAGATACCGATAATCGGCAATTTGCCGCGCAGGCGAGTCAGTAACTCTGGCATACAGCCTGCTTCACTTGGCGCGCCAGGGCCTGGGGAAAGCATCAACACCGGGTTATCCATGGTTTCCAGACGTTCAATTAACGTTTGCGCCGGAACATGGTTGCGATAGATAACGACATTGTGTCCGTTGGCACGCAACTGATCGGCCAGGTTATAAGTGAACGAGTCGATGTTATCGAGCAGCAGAATGTCAGCCATCAGAAAATCTCCTGTGCGTGATGCGCGGTGGCAATGGCGCGCAGTACAGCGCGGGCTTTATTGCGGGTTTCATCGGCTTCGGACTGCGGGACGGAGTCCAGCACCACGCCAGCGCCTGCCTGAACGGTGGCAATACCGTTTTCAACGTAGGCAGAGCGGATAACGATGCAGGTGTCTAAATCACCGTGCGCGGTGAAGTAACCGACCGCGCCGCCGTAACTGCCACGGCGCACGCCTTCGGCTTTGGCAATCAACTGCATCGCACGAACTTTTGGCGCACCGCTCAACGTGCCCATATTCATGCAGGCGCGGTAAGCATGCAGCACATCGAGATCTTTATGCAGCTCGCCTACAACACGGGAAACCAGGTGCATCACAAACGAATAACGGTCGACTTTCGTCAGGTCGGCAACGTAACGGGTGCCAGGAGTGCAAATGCGTGCCAGGTCGTTACGGGCGAGATCTACCAGCATTAAATGCTCGGACATCTCTTTATGGTCAGTACGCATTTCCAGCTCTATGCGGCTGTCGAGGTCACGATCCAGCGTTCCATCTGCGCGGCGACCGCGTGGGCGAGTTCCGGCAATCGGGTAGATTTCAATCTGGCGGGAATCCGCGTCGTATTTCAACGAGCTTTCCGGGGATGCGCCAAATAAGGTGAAATCATTGTCCTGCATAAAGAACATATACGGGCTTGGGTTGCTCTTTTTCAGCGTCTGGTACGCAGCCAGTGGAGAAGGGCAAGGGAGTGAGAAGCGACGCGATGGCACGACCTGGAAAATCTCACCGATGCGGATCGCTTTTTGCATTTTGCGCACCACATCGCCAAATTCTTCATCGCTCTGGTTGCACTCGCAGGTCATGCGTTCCACTTTTTGCACCGGCAGCGCAGAAGGCTCTTGCTGCATTTGCTTGCTCAATTGCGCCGTGCGCTGAATTAAACGCTGTTTTTCTGAAGCTGACGGAGTGAACAGGCTCGCCTGGATACGGGTATGTTTTTTCTGATGGTCAATGACCAGCAGCGTTTCAGCTAAATAGAAACAGTAATCAGGGCAGTTGTTGTCTTGCTTGAGAGCAGGCAAGTCTTCAAATCCAGCGACCAGGTCGTAGGCAAACAAACCGCCGAAGAACATCGCCTCGCGTTCGTTTTCCGGCACTGTGACCAGTTCCTGCATGATGCGGAAGGCATCAAATACCGACAGCGAACACAGACGCGCATCTTCATCCAGCAGGGAACTCACCGCCGGGAAGCGCAGGACACGGCCTTGCGGAGAATGTTGGTTCTCAACTCCAGCAGGAAGTGCTGCATCAAGCAAAGGGAGTAATGAAGCACCGTTCTCAGATAGAGCTTGAATCGTGACGGTGTCACCTAAAGCGGTAATCCGTAGCGCGCTGTCAACTAACAGCAGGCTTTTTAAATCATCTTTGCTGTCGATATCGGCTGATTCGAGCAACAAGGTCGCAGGGCGCGCGCCGCATAGCTGGTGGAAAACCGCTGTTGGGTTATCACGATATGGCGCGTCACCGATGAGTAATTCGAGCGCTGGTTTTTGTGTTTGCATTTTCTGCTCTCATATTTTGTTCAAAAAAAAGCCCGCTCTGGGCGGGCCTGGTATCTGGGCTGAATTTCAGCCATAGCGATTACACTGCCCGTTATCAGGAAGTACGCCACCCGCTATGCATGAGGATGTTCGCTTTCATTTTCAGATACCTTTCTCGTGTGAACTTGCGTACTAGTTAACTAGTTCGATGAATCAAAGTCAATAGCGATTTTTAGTTATTGCCGAATATCGTTATTATGAGCGGCGTTTTCTTTTTATTAACACACCCGGAGCCATTTTGAGCGAACCCACACTAGCGGTGATTTACGACTTACATAGCCATACCACCGCGTCAGATGGCTTGTTAACGCCCGAAGCGCTGGTGAAGCGTGCAGTAGAAATGCGAGTGGGTATTCTGGCAATCACTGACCATGACACAGTAGCCGGAATTGGCGCTGCAAGGGAAGCGGTATCACGCCTGCAACTGCCCCTGCGCGTGATCAGCGGTGTGGAGATTTCCACCGTCTGGGAAAATCATGAAATCCATATCGTTGGATTGGGTGTTGATGAACATCATCCCGTTCTGACAGAATTTTTAGCGCAGCAAAGCGAGCGCCGTGTTCAACGTGCGGCCTTGATCGCAGAACGGCTTGAAAAAGCCCATATCCCTGGTGCGCTGGAAGGCGCAATGCGCCATGCCAACGGCGGAGAAGTCACCCGTGGTCATTTCGCGCGTTATCTGGTGGAGTGCGGGAAAGCCAACACCATGGCCGATGTGTTTAAGAAATATCTTGCAAAAGGGAAAACCGGTTACGTTCCCCCACAGTGGTGTACAATAGAACAAGCTATTGATGTCATTCATCATTCTGGTGGGCAAGCGGTTCTGGCGCATCCAGGCCGGTATGACCTGACCGCTAAATGGCTAAAAAGATTGCTGGCGCAGTTTGCCGAAAGTGGTGGCGATGCCATGGAAGTCGCCCAGTGTCAGCAAGCCCCAAATGAGCGTACCCAGCTTGCCAGCTATGCAAAACAGTTTAATTTGCTGGCGTCGCAAGGCTCAGATTTCCATATGCCGTGTGCGTGGATTGAGCTTGGGCGCAAGCTCTGGCTGCCCGGTGGCGTCGAGCCGGTCTGGCAGAATTGGGAGAAAAGTTATAGCGAAAAAGAGAGGGCAGTATGAGTCAATTTTTCTATATTCATCCAGATAACCCGCAACAGCGCCTGATTAACCAGGCGGTAGAAATTGTTCGCAAAGGCGGCGTCATTGTTTATCCCACCGATTCGGGTTATGCGCTGGGGTGTAAACTGGAAGATAAGTCGGCGATGGAGCGCATTTGCCGTATTCGCCAGTTACCTGACGGGCACAATTTCACCCTGATGTGTCGCGATCTGTCGGAGCTTTCGACCTACGCATTTGTCGATAACGTGGCGTTTCGCTTAATCAAAAATAATACGCCGGGCAATTACACGTTTATTCTCAAAGGCACGAAAGAAGTCCCGCGCCGTTTGTTGCAGGAAAAGCGCAAAACTATTGGTCTGCGCGTGCCTTCTAACCCGATTGCGCTGGCACTGCTCGAAGTGCTGAACGAGCCGATGCTATCGACGTCGCTGATGCTGCCAGGAAGTGAATTTACCGAGTCTGACCCGGAAGAGATTAAAGACAGACTCGAGAAAGTTGTCGATTTAGTGATTCACGGCGGTTACCTCGGCCAGCAACCGACAACGGTGGTGGATTTGACCGACGATTCACCGGTTGTTATCCGCGAAGGCGCGGGCGATGCAAAACCTTTCTTATAAGTTCGTCTGCGGCTATACTGTCCGGCCTAAAATGGGGCTATCAGGCCCCATTACCCCAATTCGACGCCTGTGAAGGCGACACCCGAGGAAGCTCAATGAGCGATAAGAGCGAAAAGTTACAAAAAGTTTTAGCCCGTGCTGGTCATGGTTCCCGTCGTGAGATTGAAACAATTATCTCCGCAGGCCGTGTCAGTGTGGATGGCAAAATTGCCAAATTAGGCGACCGTGTTGAAGTGACACATGCGCTGAAAATCCGTATTGATGGTCACCTGATTTCTATTAAAGAATCTGCTGAACAAATTTGCCGCGTGTTGGCTTACTACAAGCCAGAAGGCGAATTATGTACGCGTAATGACCCTGAAGGGCGTCCAACCGTATTTGACCGTTTACCAAAACTGCGCGGTGCGCGTTGGATTGCGGTCGGTCGTCTGGATGTGAATACCTGTGGTTTACTGCTTTTCACCACTGATGGTGAGCTGGCAAACCGCCTGATGCACCCAAGCCGTGAAGTTGAGCGTGAATACGCGGTGCGTGTATTTGGCGAAATTGACGACGACAAAGTGAAACAGTTGGGTCGTGGCGTGCAGCTTGAAGATGGCCCAGCGGCATTCAAAACCATCAAATTTACCGGTGGCGAAGGCATTAACCAGTGGTACAACGTGACTCTGACCGAAGGCCGCAACCGTGAAGTGCGTCGCCTGTGGGAAGCGGTTGGTGTGCAGGTTAGTCGTCTGATTCGTGTGCGTTACGGTGACATCCAGTTGCCGAAAGGCCTGCCGCGTGGCGGTTATACTGAACTCGATCTGGGGCAAACTAACTACCTGCGTAAATTGGTAGAACTGCCTGAAGAGACAGAAAGCAAAGTGGCGGTTGAAAAAGACCGTCGTCGTATGAAAGCGAATCAGATTCGCCGTGCGGTTAAACGCCATACGCAAACCACGGGTGGCGGCGGTCGTCGCGGTGGTCGCAGCAGCTAAAATACAAACCCCTCAGTTGAGGGGTTTTTTAATGCTTAATAATCAATGCCGATTTGCGCTTTAACACCCGCATCAAACGCGTGCTTCACAGGCCGTAACTCGCTGACGGTATCTGCGATTTCAAGAATATCCCGATGACATCCACGTCCGGTAATAATCACCGTCTGGCTCTCTGGACGCTGTGTCAGGGCCGTCAGCACCTCTTCCAGCGGTAAATAGTCATAGGCCACCATGTAGGTGATTTCGTCGAGAATAACCATATCCAGTGAGCTGTCTGCCAACATACGCTTTGCATGCTCCCACACTTCCACGCAGGCTGCGGTATCCGTTTCGCGGTTTTGTGTATCCCAGGTAAAACCGGTCGCCATCACCTGAAATTCCACGCCTAATGGCTCCAGTAAATTGCGTTCCCCGTTCGGCCATTGGCCTTTGATGAATTGGATAACACCGACTTTTTTGCCGTGCCCGACTGCGCGTGTGGCGGTGCCGAAAGCGGCTGTCGTTTTACCTTTACCGTTTCCGGTAAAGACAATCACAATCCCGCGTTCTTCTTGCGCTGCTGCGACGCGGGCATCCACTTTTTCTTTCTGGCGCTGTTGGCGCTGCTGGTAACGATCTTCACTCATTCGGAAATTCCTGGTTTACGATTGGGTTGAGCATCAAAGCTCATGCCTGTTTTGCGGCGGCTGTCATCGCCCATTAGCCAAAGATAGAGCGGCATTAAATCTCGTGGCGTTTTCAGTTTTTCGGGGTCTTCGGTCGGGAATGCACTTGCGCGCATAGCAGTTCGCGTTCCGCCAGGGTTAATACAATTAACGCGTAAATTATGCTGCTTATACTCTTCTGCGAGCACCTGCATCATGCCCTCAGTCGCGAATTTTGATACCGCATAGGCACCCCAGCCCGCGCGGCCCTGACGACCAACACTCGAACTGGTGAACACCAGTGAGCCTGAGTCTGATTTGAGTAATAAAGGAAGCAAAGCCTGTGTCAGGAAGAAAGTCACATTCACATTGACCTGCATCACAGCCTGCCACGTTTGCGGATCTTGCTCGTCCATTGGCCGAATATCACCGAGGATCCCGGCATTATGCAGGACGCCATCCAGGCGAGGAATTAACCCTGAAAGCTTGTGTGCCAGACTCTGGCAGTCATCAGGTGTCGCCGTGGCAAAATCGAGAATAAACCAGTGGGGAAGGCTGCCGTAGCGGGTCTGTAGTTCATGGGCAACGCTGCGCAGTTTTTCTTCGTTACGACCCAGTAATATGACGCTGGCACCGTATCTGGCGTAAGTTAGTGCGGCTTCTCGACCGATGCCATCGCTGGCCCCGGTGACTAAAATGATGCGGTTTTGCAGTAAGTCGGTCTTCGGTTGATAGTGCACATTCAACTCCTCGCGTGATGTGTCGCTCACGTCTTGATTCTCAGAAATACCTGGGTATGCATGGGCTTTACGCTTTATGCCTGAAAGGGCTTGTTATTTCAATCAGGCAACAGGAGACAATACCTTTGATTAACATTTTGCAAAAATTTCATTTTATTAAAAACGTTCAGGAAGCAGGCTCGCAGCATTTATAGTTGCTTGCAGACGCGGAATCACCGCTCGGTTACACTGAGCAGAAGATATTTAATGTCCTGAATGGAAGGCGGAAAGCGTGGATTTGATTGCAAACTATGGGCTTTTTTTGGCGAAAATCGTCACGGTCGTTGCGGCTATTGGCATTCTTGTCACAATAATCGTGAATGTTGCCGGGCGTAAAAGACACCAACGCGGGGAATTACGTCTCACCAATTTAAGTGAACAATACCAGGAAATGCAGGAAGAAATGCAGGTCGCAAGACTTGATGGTCATCAGCAGAAACTCTGGCATAAAACCCAAAAGAAAAAACATAAGCTGGAAGCTAAACAAGCCAAAGCGCGTGCTAAACGTGGCGAAACGGTTATTTCTGACAAACCGACGCTTTATGTTCTGGATTTTAAAGGAAGTATGGATGCGCATGAAGTCACTTCTTTACGTGAAGAAATCACAGCCGTGCTGGCGGTAGTCAAACCCGAAGATGAGGTTTTACTCCGTCTGGAAAGCCCTGGCGGTGTGGTGCATGGTTATGGGCTGGCAGCGTCGCAGTTGCAGCGTTTGCGTGAGAGCAAAGTGCGCCTGACGGTTGCTGTCGATAAAGTCGCGGCCAGCGGGGGTTATATGATGGCGTGCGTGGCAGATAAAATCGTTGCCGCTCCGTTTTCTATTATTGGTTCGATTGGCGTGGTGGCTCAGGTGCCTAACTTCCACCGCTTGCTGAAACGCAATGATATTGATGTTGAACTGCATACGGCCGGTCAGTACAAACGTACCCTGACTTTGTTTGGTGAGAACACCGAGCAGGGGCGTGAAAAATTCCGTGAAGACCTGAATGAAACACATCTGCTATTTAAGCAGTTTGTGCATGACATGCGTCCATCACTGGATATTGATTCTGTTGCAACGGGCGAGCACTGGTACGGCACGCAGGCACTGGAAAAAGGTTTGATTGATGCGGTAAGCACCAGCGACGACCTGCTGATTGGCCTGATGAAAAATCACGATGTGATTAATGTGCACTACACGCGCCGCAAAAAAATGATGGATCGTTTCACCGGTAGCGCGGCTAACAGTTTAGATAATCTGTTGTTGCGCTGGTGGCAGCGTGGTGAAAAACCACTGTTGTAATCAGATTTGAGGTGAAAGTAGAAACGAGGCCATTTGGCCTCGTTTTTTTACTTAGTCTTGCAGGTGATATTTCTCTGCAAACACATGCGCAAGATGCTTGAACATATTAAATACTGCGGTGCTTTTCCCGGTAGGTAAGCCTTGCTCATCAAGGAAGTATTCACCTTTGAATACCAGCACCCCGTTTTTTTGTTCAACGTCCGTTGCTTCCATTCCATGCATGAAATCTTCATGAGCACGGATCACTTTATTGGCTTCAACGAGTAGCGACTGTTTATCGATAGGTTGAGTGGTTGGTAGCATGATTTCCTCCTTTAAAAACTGGCGCTAGTGTACTTCCGCTATACTGCAAAGGGCAATATCTCCCTGTAAACCTAAGGTGATTTAATCAGTTTACTGTGCTGGCAGGAATCCGGGTTGCATGCTAATAAAGTTGCGTAACTCATTTTATCAGGTAGAGTGTGACGCTTTCGCAAATCTGGCAACGGAATTGCTTGACATTCAACCAAAGTTCCGTCGTGCTATGTCACCGGTGCGAAAGACTCGTTATCTCAATCACCTGCGAATGTTCGCTAATCAGCCGGTGGATGAAAAAAGAGTTGATATCCATTGACGCTGCCGCAATATAAAAAAGCGCGTCGCCAGTGGAAGGTGTGATTAGTGTGCGACGTCTCCTGGAAGAATTACATTAGGTAAAGGTGAATATGGGTAAAGCTCTCGTCATCGTTGAGTCCCCGGCAAAAGCCAAAACGATCAACAAATATCTCGGTAATGACTACGTGGTTAAGTCCAGCGTCGGTCATATCCGTGATTTGCCGACCAGTGGATCAACCACCAAGAAGAGCGCTGACTCCGCCTCCACCAAAGGGACCAAAAAGGTCAAAAAGGATGAACGCGGCGCGCTCGTAAATCGTATGGGTGTCGATCCATGGCACAACTGGGAAGCACAGTACGAAGTGCTGCCTGGTAAGGAAAAAGTGGTTTCAGAACTGAAGTCACTGGCTGAAAAAGCAGACCATATCTATCTCGCAACCGACCTTGACCGCGAAGGGGAAGCCATTGCATGGCACCTGCGGGAAGTTATCGGTGGGGATGAAACGCGTTACAGCCGCGTTGTGTTTAACGAGATCACAAAAAATGCAATTCAACAGGCCTTCGAAAAGCCGGGCGAATTGAATATTGACCGTGTTAACGCACAGCAGGCGCGTCGTTTTATGGACCGCGTTGTGGGTTACATGGTGTCTCCGCTGCTGTGGAAAAAAATTGCCCGTGGTCTTTCTGCTGGCCGCGTACAGTCCGTTGCTGTGCGTCTGGTTGTTGACCGTGAACGTGAAATTAAAGCGTTCGTACCGGAAGAGTACTGGGAAGTTGACGCGAACCTGACAACGCCGAAAGGCGATAGTTTGCCGGTTCAGGTCAGCCACCATAAAGACAAGCCGTTCCGCCCGGTTAACCGCGAGCAGACAATGTCTGCGGTTAGCGAGTTGGAAAAAGCGCGTTACACCGTGCTTGAGCGTGAAGATAAACCGACCAGCAGCAAACCTGGTGCGCCGTTTATCACCTCCACGTTGCAACAGGCTGCAAGCACCCGTCTTGGTTTTGGTGTGAAGAAAACCATGATGATGGCGCAGCGTCTGTATGAAGCGGGTCATATCACTTACATGCGTACTGACTCAACCAACTTGAGCCAGGATGCGGTGAGTATGGTTCGTGGGTATATCGAAGAGAGTTTCGGTAAGAAATATCTCCCGGAAGCCGCGAATCAGTACTCCAGCAAAGAAAACTCTCAGGAAGCGCACGAAGCGATTCGTCCTTCTGATGTGAGTGTCGTTGCTGAGTCGCTTAAAGATATGGAAGCTGACGCGCAGAAACTTTACCAGTTGATCTGGCGCCAGTTTGTGGCGTGTCAGATGACACCAGCGCAATACGATTCCACCACTTTGACGGTGCAAGCAGGTGACTTCCGCCTTAAAACGCGTGGCCGTACGCTGCGTTTTGATGGCTGGACTAAAGTCATGCCTGCACTGCGCAAAGGCGATGAAGACCGTACTTTACCCGCCGTTGAACAGGGTGATGAGCTCGCGCTGGTTGAAGTTATTCCTGGGCAGCACTTTACAAAACCACCGGCTCGCTTTAGCGAAGCTTCGTTGGTTAAAGAGTTGGAAAAGCGTGGCATTGGCCGCCCGTCTACTTACGCGTCAATCATTTCCACCATCCAGGATCGTGGCTATGTGCGTGTAGAGAACCGCCGCTTCTACGCTGAAAAGATGGGTGAAATTGTTACTGACCGCCTGGAAGAAAACTTCCGTGAGCTGATGAACTACGATTTCACGGCGCAGATGGAAAGCAGCCTTGACCAGGTGGCCAATAATCAGGCCGAGTGGAAAGGGGTGCTGGATAACTTCTTTAGCGACTTCAGCGAACAGCTTGGTAAAGCTGAACTGGATCCGGAAGAAGGCGGTATGCGTCCAAACCAGATGGTTCTGACCAGTATTGATTGCCCGACCTGTGGTCGTGAAATGGGTATTCGTACTGCCAGCACTGGTGTGTTCCTGGGTTGTTCTGGTTATGCACTGCCGCCGAAAGAACGCTGCAAAACCACCATCAACCTGGTGCCGGAAAACGAAGTTCTCAACGTGCTGGAAGGCGATGACGCGGAAACTAACGCCCTGCGTGCGAAGCGTCGTTGCGTGAAGTGTGGCACTGCGATGGACAGCTACCTCATCGATCCGAAACGTAAACTTCACGTCTGTGGTAATAACCCGACGTGTGATGGTTACGAAATCGAAGAGGGCGAATTCCGCATCAAGGGTTATGACGGCCCAATCGTTGAGTGTGAGAAATGTGGTTCTGAAATGCACCTGAAAATGGGGCGTTTCGGTAAGTACATGGCTTGTACCAATGACGATTGCAAAAATACGCGTAAGATCCTGCGTAATGGCGAAGTGGCACCTCCGAAGGAAGATCCGGTTCCATTGCCTGAGTTGCCTTGCGAGAAGTCCGACGCTTACTTTGTTCTGCGTGATGGCGCGGCGGGTGTTTTCCTTGCGGCAAACACTTTCCCTAAATCGCGTGAAACACGTGCGCCGCTGGTCGAAGAGCTTTATCGCTTCCGCGACCGCCTGCCAGAAAAGCTGCGTTATCTGGCCGACGCACCACAGCAAGATGCAGACGGCAACAAAGCGGTCGTTCGCTTTAGCCGTAAGACTAAGCAACAGTATGTTTCTTCTGAAAAAGAAGGCAAAGCGACTGGCTGGTCAGCATTCTTTGTTGATGGTAAGTGGGTTGAAGGTAAGAAGTAACTAGCCTTCTGACGCAAAAGCCGGGGCCGATGCTCCGGCTTTTTTATATCCTTTTATATAACCTGATTATTATTTTTTCTTTCTAACTATACATAGATAGTATAAGTGATATAGTGATCCGAGAGAATTTCACCTTGTCTGAATCCCTGCCACCGCACGTGTCGGGGCTGTTTTTACTGCGGATGGAACGCCATGAAACTACAGCAACTTCGTTATATCGTAGAGGTGGTAAATCACAACCTCAACGTCTCGTCGACGGCCGAAGGGCTTTACACTTCTCAGCCGGGGATCAGTAAACAAGTTCGTATGTTGGAAGACGAACTGGGGATTCAGATCTTTGCACGTAGCGGCAAACACCTGACTCAGGTAACGCCTGCGGGGCAGGAGATTATCCGTATTGCCCGCGAAGTATTGTCAAAAGTTGAAGCCATTAAGTCCGTGGCGGGTGAGCATACCTGGCCGGACAAAGGTTCATTGTATGTTGCGACGACCCATACGCAGGCGCGTTACGCGCTGCCAAATGTGATTAAAGGGTTTATCGAGCGCTATCCACGCGTTTCCCTTCACATGCATCAGGGGTCGCCTACGCAGATTGCTGAAGCGGTATCCAAGGGTAATGCGGATTTTGCTATCGCGACTGAAGCTCTGCATCTCTACGATGATTTAGTGATGCTGCCGTGCTACCACTGGAACCGTTCGATTGTGGTGACGCCGGATCACCCGCTGGCATCGAAAGAGTCGGTTTCCATCGAAGAGTTGGCTCAATATCCGTTAGTCACCTACACCTTCGGTTTCACCGGGCGTTCCGAATTAGACACTGCATTTAACCGTGCCGGTTTAACTCCGCGAATTGTCTTCACGGCAACAGACGCCGATGTGATTAAAACCTACGTGCGTTTGGGCTTAGGTGTGGGGGTTATTGCCAGTATGGCGGTTGATCCGGTTTCTGACCCGGACCTGGTGCGTATTGAAGCGCAGGGCGTTTTCAGCCACAGCACCACGAAAATAGGTTTCCGCCGCAGCACTTTCTTGCGCAGTTACATGTATGATTTTATTCAGCGTTTTGCGCCGCACCTGACGCGTGATGTTGTCGATACCGCCGTTGCTTTGCGTTCAAACGAAGATATTGAAGCCATGTTTAAAGATATTAAATTACCGGCTAAATAATATCTGAAGGTATCTTTTCTCCCAGGAAAGATACCTCTTCTCTTTGCATTAAAGAATATGATTCATCCCTTCCAGTTTTAAATATCCCTCAAATCTTTATTACCCATACTTTTTAAGTGGTTAATCTGTCTCAATTAAGAGACAAACGTAGATAATAATTAACTACCCTGCAAATTTATTGTTTCAATTATTTATTTCAGGTCAAAAGATTAAATCTTTTCCTGCATTCGGGAAGCAATTTCGCTGGCTTTTGTACTAGAGTTTCTTTAGGATTAATCCCATCAGGCGATTAATTATACCGATTGTTTAAGATTTTATGATAAGTGGTGCCGATTGTATGAGGTTAGCAATGCCTTCAGGAAGTGAAGAACCGCAGAGGGAAACAGGGCTAAAACGTAAAGCCTGGATGGCGGTGTTTTTGGTATCAGGTCTGTTCTGGCTTGTCGTTGCAGTGGCAGCCTGGCATTTTTGGGGGTAACAATGACTTCCTTTGCTCAAACACAACCACAGAAAACGGTGCGTCAGAAAGATGACAAACCACAACAAGAAGCGAAACCTGGAAAAGTTCAGGTGCCTGAGTCATGGAAACTGACGCAACAACAAAAAGACTTTATCGATCTGTTTTCAACAGACGAACATATTAAACAATAAATATAATTCTCATTTACCTTTATTTAACTTGCTGTCAGTCACACTTTATAATTAAGCGTGATTAAGAGCACACTCTTTAAGTAATCACTACACACAGCAATATTCAAATCGACTGATTAATTATTCAGTCACAGTGTTTACTAAAATAAAGAGAGCGGCTTATGAATACTCACTGTAGCGTCAAGTACTGGTCATGGTTTACCGCATTTACTGTTTCGTTAGCCTTTTGGGCGCAAATGGTTTGGATGCTGACTCAGTAACACTTTCTTGATTGTGCCCTGGTTCTCTGCCGGGGCGCTGATTCACTCCTCCTCTCCCTTTACACTTCTCGATTTATCAATTTGGGTTGTTATCAAATCGTTACGACATCTTTGTGTTATCTTTAATACTGTCCCTGATCTTCATCCGGGATACCGCTATCCTAAGAAATTTATGGAGGAGCTATGTCGTTAACCCTACGAGAAGCCAGTAAGGACACTTTACAGGCGCTGAATAAAACCTATCACTATTACAGCTTGCCGCTGGCCGCAAAAGAACTTGGGGATATCACCCGGTTACCCAAGTCGTTAAAAGTTTTGCTTGAAAACCTGCTGCGCTGGCAGGATGAAGATTCTGTCACTCAAGATGACATTCACGCGCTGGCCGCCTGGCTGAAAGACGCTCATGCGGACCGTGAAATTGCTTATCGCCCAGCTCGCGTACTGATGCAAGATTTCACCGGTGTCCCGGCGGTGGTTGACTTAGCCGCCATGCGTGAAGCGGTTAAACGCCTCGGTGGCGATGTGGCCAAAGTTAACCCGCTTTCCCCTGTGGACCTGGTCATTGACCACTCGGTGACTGTCGATCACTTTGGCGACGATGATGCATTTGAGGAGAACGTGCGCCTCGAAATGGAGCGCAACCATGAGCGCTATGTCTTCCTGCGTTGGGGGCAGCAAGCTTTCAGTCGCTTCAGCGTTGTGCCACCGGGAACCGGTATTTGTCACCAGGTTAACCTGGAATATCTCGGTAAAGCCGTGTGGAGTGAAATGCAGGGGGATGAGCTGGTGGCTTATCCTGACACGCTGGTGGGGACTGACTCCCATACCACCATGATCAACGGTCTCGGAGTTTTGGGCTGGGGCGTAGGGGGGATTGAAGCCGAAGCGGCCATGCTCGGCCAGCCGGTTTCAATGCTTATTCCGGATGTGGTCGGCTTTAAACTTGACGGTAAATTGCGCGAAGGCATTACCGCGACAGACCTGGTTTTGACCGTTACGCAAATGCTACGCAAACACGGCGTTGTGGGCAAGTTCGTTGAATTCTACGGCGACGGGCTGGACACTTTACCCCTGGCCGATCGCGCAACAATTGCCAACATGGCTCCTGAATATGGTGCCACCTGCGGTTTCTTCCCGATTGACGCTGTGACGCTGGATTATATGCGTCTGAGTGGACGCAGCGAAGAGCAGATAGCATTGGTTGAGGCGTATTCCAAAGCCCAGGGGATGTGGCGAAATACCGGCGATGAACCGGTATTTACCAGCACTCTGGCGCTGGATATGAATGAAGTTGAAGCAAGCCTGGCGGGGCCAAAACGTCCGCAGGATCGCGTTGCGTTGGGCGATGTCCCGAAAGCCTTCAACGCCAGCAATGAACTCGAACTCAACTCCTCTCACAAAGACCGTGCGCCGGTGAATTACACCATGGGTGGGCGCGAATACCAGTTGCCTGATGGCGCGGTGGTCATTTCTGCGATTACTTCTTGCACTAACACCTCAAACCCCAGTGTTCTGATGGCGGCAGGGTTGCTGGCTAAGAAAGCGGTGACTTTAGGTTTAAAACGCCAGCCTTGGGTAAAAGCGTCGCTGGCGCCTGGCTCAAAAGTGGTTTCGGATTACCTGGCGAAGGCCCGATTGACACCTTATCTCGATGAATTAGGTTTTAATCTGGTGGGATACGGTTGTACCACGTGCATCGGGAACTCTGGCCCATTACCGGACCCTATTGAACAAGCAATCAAGAAGGGCGATTTGACCGTGGGGGCCGTGCTTTCGGGGAACCGTAACTTTGAAGGGCGAATTCATCCATTGGTGAAAACCAACTGGCTCGCATCCCCTCCACTGGTGGTGGCTTATGCTCTGGCTGGGAACATGAATATTAATCTGACCACCGACCCACTTGGTCATGACCTCAAAGGCGAGCCGGTTTATCTCAAAGATATTTGGCCGACCAGCCAGGAAATAGCTCGTGCGGTCGCACAGGTGACAACGGAAATGTTCCACAAAGAATATGCCGAAGTCTTCCTGGGGACACCTGAATGGCAAAGCATCGAGGTGGACCGTTCAAATACTTACGGCTGGCAAAGCGATTCTACCTACATTCGCCTGTCGCCATTCTTTGATGATATGGAAGCCACACCAAAACCCGTACCGGAGATTCATGGTGCGCGCGTTTTGGCGATCCTCGGCGACTCGGTGACCACAGACCATATTTCACCTGCCGGTAGCATCAAGCCAGACAGTCCGGCTGGGCGCTATCTGCAAAACCATGGCGTTGAGCGTAAAGATTTTAACTCTTATGGCTCACGACGCGGCAACCATGAAGTGATGATGCGCGGCACGTTTGCCAATATTCGCATTCGCAATGAAATGGTGCCGGGAGTTGAAGGGGGCATGACGCGATTGTTACCGGGCGATGAGGTGATCTCAATTTATGATGCGGCAATGAAATACCGCGATAAAGGGATCCCACTGGCCGTGTTTGCCGGTAAAGAATATGGCTCCGGTTCAAGTCGTGACTGGGCGGCAAAAGGGCCACGGTTGCTGGGTGTGCGGGTCGTTATCGCCGAGTCCTTCGAGCGAATTCACCGTTCCAACCTGATTGGTATGGGGATTCTTCCGCTGGAGTTTCCGCAGGGCGTGACGCGTAAAACGTTGGGGCTGACGGGCGAGGAGTTTATCGATATTACTGGCCTGAACGAACTGGTGCCAGGGACTACGGTGCCGGTGTCATTAACCTTTGCCGATGGTAGAAAAGAGGTGGTTGAGTGTCGCTGCCGCATTGATACCAGTAATGAACTGACGTACTTCAAAAATGATGGGATTTTGCATTACGTGATTCGTAACATGCTGAAGTAGTAAAATTCTCCCCCAGCGATGGGGGAGAAAACGGCTTATTCTTTGGACAGTAAATGGCCCATTTTAGCCGCTTTGGTATCCAGATAATGCGCGTTCTTCGGGTTGCGACCCACAATAAGTGGCACTCGCTCAGTGATGTTAATTCCTGCCTCAGAAAGAATCTCAACCTTGCGTGGGTTGTTGGTCAGCAAGCGTACCGCATCGATACCCAATAATTTAAACATGTCCGCGCACAGCGTGAAGTCGCGTTCATCGGCAGCAAAACCGAGTTGGTGGTTCGCTTCAACGGTGTCGTAGCCTTTATCCTGCAACGCGTAGGCGCGAATTTTATTCAGCAGGCCGATGTTGCGACCTTCCTGGCGGTGATACAGCAACACACCGCGACCTTGTTCAGCAATTTGAGCCAGAGCTGCTTCAAGCTGGAAACCACAGTCGCAGCGCAGGCTGAAAAGGGCGTCGCCCGTCAGACACTCTGAATGTACACGCGCCAGAACAGAATCATTTCCAGTAATGTCACCAAAAACCAGTGCAACGTGATCTTGCCCGGTTGCCAGTTCTTCAAAACCCACCATCAGGAAATCGCCCCATGGGGTAGGCAGTTTGGCTTCTGCCACACGTTTAAGCTGCATGTGATTCTCCAGGTACTCTTATTGGCTCACGAAGTATTGACTCGCGTGATACCTGCCAGCTTTCTGGCTTGTTAAATTCCTATTGGCTATTTTGCCACAACGCCGGGCACTTCGCCTAATTGACTGGGCTCACTCCTATTTTTACGCTTAAAGTCACGCCACGTTTTCCCATCGGTGCGCTTTATCGGGTATTCTTAATGCTCAAATTGCATAAGGAAAAGTGATGCGGGCAATAGCGAAGCGAACGACAATTGGAGCCGGAATACTATTAATCATGCCGCTAGCGGTATGGATTTCAGGTTGGCAGTGGGTTCCAGGTGCGCAAGGCGCCTGGCTTAAAATGATGTATTGGATGACAGAAACCGTCACGCAACCGTGGGGCATCATTACTCATGTTTGCTTATGCGCCTGGTTTTTATGGTGCCTGAGGTTCCGCCTAAAAGCGGCAGTCATGCTATTTGCCATCCTTGGTGCGGCTATTCTTGTTGGGCAAGGCGTGAAATCCGTCATCAAAGACAAAGTTCAAGAACCTCGTCCTTTTGTGGTATGGCTTGAAAAAACACAACATATTCCAACAGATGAGTTCTACAATTTAAAGCGTAAGCAACGTAGCGAACTGGTTAAAAGTCAGCTCGAGTCTCAGGCGGAAGTGCCTGGTTGGCTACGTAAACACTGGCAAAAAGAGACCGGATTTGCTTTCCCTTCCGGGCACACAATGTTTGCCGCAAGTTGGGCATTACTGGGCGTTGGCCTGTTGTGGCCGCGCAGGAGAACGTGGACTATTGCTTTGTTGCTGGTATGGGCAGTCGGGGTGATGGGGAGTCGGTTAGTGCTCGGTATGCACTGGCCGCGAGATTTGGTAGTCGCAACATTAATCTCCTGGATATTAATTACCCTGGCAACCTGGCTTGCGCAAAAGTTATGCGGTCCACTATCGCCACCAAGGCAAGAAGATGAGGAAATAGCCGAACGAGACGGCGAACCTTGAGAATCTTGATTTAATCCCCATTTCTTATGAATTGGACGTCGCTAATGGATTCCCCGGAACACCGGGAAATGGTAGTTTATACCGTTGGAAATGCATTAGGGCATAATTTAGTCGCGTAAGACCACATGACGGGAAGTAATGTGAAATATTTATTCATTTTCTTACTGGTGCTAGCGATTTTTGTGATTTCTGTCACTCTGGGCGCGCAAAACGATCAGGTTGTACATTTCAATTATCTGTTGGCACAAGGCGAGTATCGCGTCTCCACCTTGCTGGCGACTCTTTTTGCTGCGGGTTTTTTACTGGGTTGGATGATTTGTGGTCTGTTCTGGCTGCGTTTGCGTGTTTCCCTTGCCCGCGCCGATCGCAAGATCAAACGCCTGGAACAGCAAATCACCACGGGTTCTGACACCACCACAGTGGTTGTACCGGCTGTGAAGGAATAACCTGCCATGTTGGAATTGTTGTTTCTGCTGTTGCCTGTTGCCGCCTTCTACGGCTGGTATATGGGCCGCAGAAGCGCGCATCAAGACAAGCAACAAGAAGCCAACCGCCTGTCGCGTGATTACGTGGCGGGGGTTAACTTTTTGCTGTCTAACCAGCAAGATAAAGCCGTAGATTTATTCCTCGATATGCTTAAAGAGGACACCAGTACCGTTGAGGCTCACCTCACGCTGGGTAACTTGTTCCGTTCCCGCGGTGAAGTCGATCGCGCCATCCGAATCCATCAGTCATTAATGGAAAGCGCCTCGCTAACCTACGAGCAGCGCCTGCTTGCGGTTCAGCAATTGGGTCGTGACTACATGGCCGCCGGTTTGTATGACCGTGCAGAGGATATGTTCGGGCAACTGATCGATGAAACAGATTTCCGTATTGGTGCCTTGCAGCAATTATTACTGATTCATCAGGCGACCAGCGACTGGCAAAAGGCTATTGACGTTGCCGAGCGTCTGGTGAAACTGGGTAAAGATAAACAGCGTACTGAAATCGCTCACTTCTATTGTGAACAAGCCTTGCAGTTGATGGGGAGCGACGATCTCGACCGCGCCATGTCACTGCTGAAAAAAGGGGCAGCGGCCGATAAAAACTGTGCGCGAGTTTCTATCATGATGGGCCGTATCTTCATGGCTCGAAATGAATATGCAAAAGCGGTTGAGTCATTACAACGCGTCATCAATCAAGATAGTGAATTAGTCAGTGAAACCTTGGAGATGCTCCAGACTTGCTATCAACAACTCGATAAGCCACAAGAGTGGGAAGCCTTCTTAAAACGCTGTGTTGAAGAGAATACCGGCGCAGGGGCAGAACTGATGCTCGCAGAGATCCTTGAGCACAAAGAAGGGTCTGAAGTCGCTCAAATATATATCAACCGCCAGCTCCAGCGCCACCCAACCATGCGTGTGTTCCATCGTTTGATGGATTATCACTTACAGGAAGCGGAAGAAGGGCGTGCGAAGGAAAGCCTGATGGTGTTGCGAAACATGGTGGGTGAGCAAGTGCGCACCAAGCCACGTTATCGTTGCCAGAAGTGTGGATTTACCGCTTTCACGATGTACTGGCATTGTCCATCTTGCCGGGCATGGTCGACCATTAAACCGATCCGCGGTTTGGACGGGCAATAACGCATAGAAGGCGTAGCGTTATAAAAAAAACGCGCACTTTAGTTACAACATACTAATAATTAGTATCAGGAAATAAAGCTCAGCACCGAGTCGTTTGTGTCTTGCAGAGTGCAATGGCAACTGTAATTTTCTTCCCGCCGCGAGTAGAATGCTTGCCGTTTATCTCTTGCGCCGTGCTGGTGCCCAACAGTCAGAAGGTTTAGCCATGAATTCAACTGCATCCTCCTCCTCCCGTGTTGCCACCGACTCCCCAATTGTTGTTGCACTTGATTACGATAATCGCGATAAAGCCTTAGCTTTCATTGACCGTATCGATCCGCGCGATTGTCGTCTGAAAGTCGGCAAAGAGATGTTCACTCTGTTTGGGCCGCAACTGGTGCGTGATATCCAGCAGCGTGGTTTCGACGTCTTTCTCGATTTGAAATTTCACGATATCCCGAACACAACGGCTCACGCGGTTGCGGCAGCGGCAGATCTTGGCGTGTGGATGGTGAATGTTCATGCAAGCGGCGGGGCGCGCATGATGAGTGCTGCGCGAGAAGCATTGCAGTCCTTTGGCAAAGATGCACCACTTCTAATTGCTGTGACCGTTCTGACCAGCATGGAAGCAAGCGATCTGGCGGATCTCGGCATTACCTCGACGCCTGCGGAATATGCTGAGCGTCTGGCACGCTTAACACAGAATTGCGGATTAGATGGCGTGGTTTGTTCTGCACATGAAGCTGCGCGTTTCAAAAGTGAGCTGGGGCAGGCATTTAAACTGATTACTCCGGGTATTCGTCCGGCTGGAAGTGACGCAGGCGATCAGCGCCGCATCATGACGCCACAGCAGGCGCAAAGTGTAGGTGTCGATTTTATGGTAATTGGACGCCCGATCACCCAATCTGCAAATCCAGCTCAGACGCTGCATGATATCCGTCAGTCTTTGAAGCAGGGGGCATGATGAAAGACGATAACAGCCGTTTAGTTTACTCCACAGAAACAGGCCGCATTGACGAACCTAAGGCGGCACCGGTTCGTGAAAAAGGCGATGGGGTTGTACGCATTCAGCGCCAGACTTCAGGTCGTAAAGGCAAGGGAGTATGTCTTATCACCGGAATTGATGCTGATGATGCTACGCTCACTCTGCTAGCCGCAGAACTTAAGAAAAAGTGCGGTTGTGGTGGCTCTTTAAAAGATGGCGTTATTGAAATTCAGGGCGATAAACGTGACCTGATTAAATCGCTGTTGGAAGCTAAAGGCATGAAAGTAAAATTAGCAGGCGGTTGATTTAGTTGCTGAAAATAATCAGGCCACGGTAAATATACCGTGGCCTTTTATTATGACTGCTGAAAGTCAGACCTGAATATCAAAGCTATTTATAATAAATTAAAAGCGTTTGCGCTTTCACAGGCAACAGGCTTTATTTACCCACCTGATGGCCGATAATACCACCCACTGCGGCACCACCTAATGTACCCAGTGCGCTACCGTCAGTTAAGACAGCACCACCCACGGCACCAGCACCAGCACCAATCGCGGTGTTACGGTCACGTTTGGACCAGTTAGAGCAGGCGCTAAGGGACATTGCAACGGTCAAGGCCAGCACAACGGCAGCAATTTTTTTGTTATTTAAGGTCATATTACTTTCTCCTGAATTATTGATTCACGGAAATAAGTTTCTCTAAAAGTATAGTGGTTCTCAGGCAACTGATAGAAAGTCTCCGCGAAACTGCATGACGATATAAGACCTAAAAGATAACGCCAGTGATTATCACTTCCTGTTATATCGCTAATAAACATTCTAATTTCTACAGTAAATAACAACAGGTAAATAATCTTAAAGGGTGCGCAGGATAATTCTGATAAGAGAACTGCCCGCAACCGATGCAGGCAGTCTTAATGACATTATTCGAGGGGGAATTGTTTAACGATATTGACCTGTACGCCGCTGTCCTGAATCTGCTGCGTAGCGTTTTCGCTAAGACCATCATCGGTAATCACCCGGTTGATGCGTGAAATGGGGCCTAGCGTGTAGGGATGCATAGCTCCAAACTTACTACTGTCTGTCAGAACAATGGTTTCGCTGCCTTTTTCCAGAACCGTATTCACCACATCAGCACGCATCATATCGCGGCTGGTAAACCCGGTTTCCGGCAAGAATCCATCGATGCCGATAAACGCCTTACTAAAGTGCACTTGCTGAATAAACTGGCGCGTCAGCGGTCCAACCATGCTTTCGCTTTTCTTCTGGTAGATTCCGCCCAGCAAAACAACTTCACAGTCAGTATCTTTCAAAAGATGGGCGATGTAGCTACTCACGGTAATCAGCGTAATCTTTTTCTGCTCGGCTAAAGCGCGTGCCAGAAGGGCGTTACAGCTACCGTTTTCGATAAAAATGGTTTCACCGTCATTAACCAGTGTCGCCGCAAAATCCGCAAGTTGACGTTTCAGCGAATAATTGTTCATCATCCGCGTTTCGACATCTTCGCTATCCAGCGGTACGGCATAACCGTGAGCACGGCGCAGATAGTTTTTTTTCTCCAGCAGATTAAGATCCTGGCGAATAGTCACTTCTGAGACACCGGTTGTTTTAGCGAGTGAGGCCACACTCATGCGGCCTTGATCGATAACCATTTGTAAGATTATTTGTTGTCTGGAGTTCATGTCAGCCAATTATGGGCGGTGCTTAATGCACCGCCGGGATTATCAAAGTGTATGTTCAGTACGGGCTATAATATCATCCTGAGCGTCTGGAGATAAGGCAGTAAAGAAAGCAGAGTAACCTGCTACACGTACGACCAGATCACGATATTTGTCAGGATGTTGTTTGGCATCTAACAGGGTTTCGCGGGAAACAATGTTGTATTGCACATGCCAGCCTTTATGCGCCTCGAAGAAAGTACGCAGCATAAACATCAACTTCTCGCGGTCACGCGGGTTATCCAGGGTTGCTGGGTTCAGTTTTTGATTCAGTAAAACGCCCCCCAGAATTTTGCTGGTTGGCAGTTTGCCGACAGAGCTGATTACCGCGGTTGGCCCCAGACGGTCGGTACCTGACGCTGGGCTTGCGCCTTCTGCCAGCGGGGTTGTCGCTTTACGACCATCCGGTGTTGCCATGGTTGCGGCACCAAACGGCACGTTAGCAGAAATTGAAGATGTCCCAGCATAGTAAGTCCCGCCGATAGGGCCGCGGCCAAAGCGAGTGTTGTGATACTGCTTCAGTTCATCAATGTACGTCTGATATGCGCGAGCCAGCAGCAAATCGACTTCATCTTCATCGTTACCATATTTTGGCGCGCCGTTAATCAAACGCTGCCGTAACTGCTCACCGGTCAAACCGTCAAAGTCATTAGCCAGCGCTTCGGCTAACTGCTGCTGTCCAATAGTACCTTGTTCAAACACCAGTTTCTTGACTGCGGCGAGGCTGTTACCGAGGTTGGCGATACCAACTTGCAGACCTGAAACCCAGTCATATTTAGCGCCGCCTTGCTTGATGCTTTTACCGCGCTCGATGCAATCATCCACCAGAGCGGAGCACAGAATATCGTGGGCGTTCTCTTCAAGAACCGTATCAACGACACATTCTATCTCGATAGATTTCTGCGTGTAGTAACGAATCTGCGTATCCCAGGCATCCATAACCTGTTCAAACTGGGTGAAATTGCCTGCGGAAAGGGCATGTTCTTGTGGCAGGAAGATTTTACCGCTGGTTGCGTCACGGCCATGTTCCATCGCCGCCAACATCACCCTGGCAAAATTAATGAAGCTCATGCCGGTGCAACGATAACCCCATTTGCCTCCCACTGCTGTTTCGATACAACCGATGGCTGCGTAGTCGTAGGCATCTTCGCGAGCAACACCGAGTTTGATGAATTCCTCAATGACGATTTCATCATTATTAAATGCTGGCATCCCGAAGCCGCAGCGAATGACCTGAACACAGGCGTCCAGGAAGTCATTGCTCATGCCCGCATGGTAGCGCACGCTCAAGTTCGGTTGTGTGGAGCGTAACTGTCCGCAAGATTCCAGAATGGCGTAAGAGAGTGGGTTCACCGCATCTACAGCCTCACCATTCACCAGGTTTTGTCCACCAATGGTCACGTTCTGGTAAAGCGGGCTACCGGCCGAGGCTTTAGAGTGCGAACCAGAACGAATCTTGTTCACCTCAAGCAACTTTAACCAGCAGCTTTGCAATAGCTCGATGGCCTGCTCGCGACCCAGGGTTTGCTCAAGTTCAACATCACGGCGATACCACGGATACAAGAACTGGTCGAGGCGGCCAAATGACACGGAGTGGCCGTTAGATTCAATCTGCAAGACTAATTGCACGAAGTAGCTCAACTGCAATGCCTGCCAGAAAGAGGCCGGTTTTTGATGCGCGATAAGCTCGCAGTTCTCAGCAATCGCCAGCAATTCATCACGGCGTGCCTCGCGTTGTTCAGTGCCTGCCATTTCTTTAGCCAGGGCAGCGAAACGCATAATGTGGTCACTTAATGCCACAAAAGTAATATCAATCGCTTTCAGGAACTGCTCTTTGTGCAAATCTTCCCAGTCGGTCAGATGCAGGCGCGAACGACGCTCGGCGACTTTGGCTCGCAATCCGTCAATGCCTAGTTCCAGTAAGAGCGGGAAGTTAACTGCCAGATGCGCATCACCCGAAGTCATATTACCTTCAGCTTTGATAATGCCGCTGGCGAGTAACTCTTTCTGCTCGTCGGTAAACATGCCGTAGCAACGATCTTGGACGGTCTGGCCACGCCACCACGGGCAAATCTCATGCATTACTGCTTTATCGGCATCCGAAATAGAGAAGCCAGCGCCTGGGCGGTCGCCTAATTCATCAATCTCAGTTTCAATCCAGCCCACGGTATATTCCGGGAAGAACGGTGCACCACGAACGTGACTGGCCTGGTTACCAACAATCAGCTCATCGTGCTTAATCCAGATGGTGCGTTCGGCCAGATGATGGGCGAGGGCAAGAGCGCGACGCACCGGCAACGGTTTGTCCTGGTGCTGCTGGTAAATCGCGGTGTAATGCTGCGCGCGCTCGGTACAGACCGGCGGCTTCACAATGTGAATCAAGGCTTCTTTATGGTCTTTGATGCGTTGGCTTAAGGTGTTCAGGTTCAGTTGTCTCATCAGTCTATCCTCTTATCCAGGCGGTCATCCCTTTTTGGCTTGCGTACTGCTGGGCAAATTCCAGCAGTTCCGGCGCATCAAGAGGTTGCTGCGCGGCCAGATAAGGGAGATTCAGGAGTTTATATTTGTTGATACCTAAGGTGTGGTAAGGCAAAAAATGAATCGCTTTCACGCCGAGTTCATCGGCGGCAAAATCGCTGATGGCGCGAATAGATTGCTCATCAGCATTAAAATCAGGAATCAGCGGCACACGAATGGTCATCTCCACATTGCGGGCTGCCAGTTTGCGGAAGTTATCCATCACGCGTTCAGCACTGCCATCGGTCCATTGTTTAAAGCGTTTAGCATCGACATGTTTCAGGTCGGCCAGCAACAAATCGAGATGTTCAATGGACGGCTCGATGTATTTCCACGGTACGTGAAGACAAGACTCGACAGCAGTATGGATGCCCGCTTCTTTGCTTCTCTTCAGAAGTTGTTCCGCGATTTCAGGTTGCATAAAAGGTTCGCCACCGGAAAGCGTAATCCCACCGCCGCTGCGGTCATAAAAGGGTTTATCGCGCAGGACTTTTTGCATAATGGCATCAACGCTTTGCGTTTCACCGCATACGCTTAACGCCTGAGTCGGGCAACAATCCGTCAACGTCACCATATCGTCAGCCATTAATTTTTCGCGTGCGATAACCAACGCGTCGTCAATTCGGCTAATCGCATGAGGTGCTGCCTGCGGACAAAGTTCGCAACCGGTGAGGCACAGGCGCTCATCAAACAACACATCATGTTCACGTGCGCGGCTTTCAGGGTTCTGGCACCAGCGGCAACCTAATGAGCAGCCTTTCAGGAACACCACGGTGCGGATTCCGGGACCATCATGCGTTGAGTAACGTTGGATATTAAATAGCATATTCCTGCCCTTAATCTTCTTTCGTAAATTAGATTACTTTCGAATGAAAGTTTTATTGATTTTGATCAGATAAAGAACAGACAGTGACGCTATGATGTCGGCAATGAGATAGATGACCAGTCTGGAGAGCTTATGGAACTGTATTTAGACACTGCTGATGTAGCCGCAGTTAAACGCCTGGCGCGTGTTTTGCCTTTGCAAGGTGTCACCACAAACCCGTCCATTGTTGCAAAAGCGGGTATTTCGCTATGGGAAGTGCTGCCTGCGTTGCAGGAGGCATTAGGCGGCGACGGTAAACTGTTTGCACAGGTTATTGCCGCACAGGCTGATGAAATGGTGAAAGAGGCCGAGTTGTTGGTTAAGCGCGTGCCGGGCCTTGTTGTCAAAGTTCCGACCACGATAGAAGGCCTGGCGGCCATGAAACAATTGAAGGTTCTGGGGATCCCAACGCTGGGTACGGCGGTTTATGGTGCCGCTCAAGGATTATTAGCCGCGCTGGCGGGCGCTGAATATGTTGCGCCATATGTGAATCGTCTTGATGCGCAGGGCGGGGATGGCATTCAAATGGTGCAGGATTTACAGCAATTGCTGACGTTACACGCGCCGCAATCTAAAGTGCTTGCCGCCAGTTTCCGCACACCACATCAGGCGATGTCATGCCTGTTGGCCGGTTGCGAAGCCATTACGTTACCGATTGATGTGACTGAACAGCTGTTAACCACGCCAGCCGTGAATGCCGCCATCGCGACTTTCGAAAAAGACTGGCAGGGCGCATTCGGTTCACTGAGTTTGTAAATTGAAGTGATCGTTTAAAAGCAGCGCCGGTTCATACCGGCGTTAGACTCAAATCTCCCAGGGTGACTTTTTCAAGTCGCTTTCTTTTTCTTCTTCGCCGTGCGCAATAGCGATTAATTCCGCTTTTAAAATTTCCAGATTATTAATGGCGGAAGCATGATCGCCACCCACCAGAATATCCAGCACAGTATCAATGCGTTTTGCGAGTTGCAGAGGGTCCACTGTAGGCATTGTGCATCCTGTAATTATTGGAAAAGTGTTGCCATCATAATGCAAAAAATGGCGCTAAAAGAGAAGGCGCAGACGCGCTTTTTTAGCCTTACTCATCAATCAATTATCGAACAATATATAAGTAATAATTATTAAATTCCCCCACACATTCATACATAAGCGGTAGTGGATTAGTCTGATCCTGCGTGTAACGCGCTTTCATAACATGAGGATAAGATAATGACAGTGATTAACCAACCGACTTGCAAATTGTTCACGGATACTTCTCGATTCACGCAATTGTCAGGATATTACGAAGCTGAACGCCGCACCGTGTGGATGATGCTCGGTGCACAGCCACGCCCTTGCTTTAATCACAAGCTGATTGAAGAAATTATGAACCTGCGTTACCTGGTTCAACAGGAGGGATTTGTCGTTGATTTTTGGGTGACGGGCTCACTGGTTCAGGGGATGTATAACACAGGCGGCGATTTAGGATTCTTTGTTGAATCCATTCAACAAGGCCAGCGTGAGGCACTGCGTGCTTATGCGCGGGCTTGCGTCGATTGCGTTCATGCGGCTTCTCGCGGTTTCGATAGCGGTGCAATTAGCCTGGCTATGGTTGAAGGCAGTGCATTAGGCGGCGGTTTTGAAGCAGCACTCGCGCACCATTTTATTCTGGCGCAACGAGATGCTCGCCTCGGCTTCCCTGAAATTGCCTTTAATCTGTTCCCCGGAATGGGCGCTTATTCGCTGGTTGCACGTCGTTCAGGTATGAAACTGGCAGAAGAGCTGATTTATAAAGGGGAGTCACACACCGCCGAATGGTACGAGCAATTTGGTTTGGTGGATCAGCTTTTCGAACCCGGCCAGGGTTATCTCGCGACCCGGACGTTTATTGATACCCTGCAACCCAAACTGAACGGTGTGCGCGCTATGCTGCGTGCCCGTCAGCGTGTTTTGCAGTTGCCGCGAGCGGAATTAATGGATATCACCGAGGACTGGGTTGATGCTGCTTTTTGCCTTGAACCGAAGGACATTGCGTATATGGAAAGATTGGTACAACTGCAAAATCGTCACAGTGCGACGACGTTGCGCAAAGCCAGCTAACCGCGCCACTTACGCTCTAATATGGCCGCGGGCAATGGTTTAGTTAACTTCTGACTTAGCCATCTGTTGACGCCATTCTCGCAAAGAAGGCGTCTTCTTTCACTCAACCTATTGTTTCCGTGCCCGAACCAGCTCAAGGAAAAAGAGCAACGCAGGGGACAGGTTTTCCTTCGACCATGCGACAGCAATTCCCATCGACAAACGCTTCGTGTCTTCCTTCAACTTGCGAAAAACCACGCCTTGCCGTTTGATGCACTGCAAAGAGGATGGAACCAAAGCGATGCCTTTGCCTTCGGCAATTAGCCCCAGCATGATGTGGTGATCTGGCGGCTCTGCAATCGCGTTTAGCTTAAAATTGATGCTTTGGAAAAACGTCTGACAATGATCATAAAAGCCGGGATTCATGCGCCGCTCAAACCAAAACATCGGCTCTTCGCGCAGGTCATCAAAAGAAATACTGCGTCTGGCGGCAAGCTTATGACCCGCAGGTAAAGCCACAACGAGGGGATCGTCGATAATTTTCTCAACCGCCAGATCCTGCGTTTCGGTATGCAAACCCACAAACGCTACATCCATTGTGCCGTTCTTCACTTCGCGAACCAGATTAACTGAATAATTTCCTTTTGAGAGAATTTGCCAGTCTGCAAAACGCTGCTGCATCTCTTTTGTCACATCAGGGATTGCGCTTCGTTCGAACACGGTGGTGTAGCCAATGATAAATTTACCGGCATCAGTGCTCCGTTTCGATCTGGCGACAGCAATGGCTTTTTCCGCCTGAAGTAGCGTCTTTTTAACCTCGGGTAAAAATGCCGTGCCGGCCTCAGTAAGCGTTACGCCACTCTTATGGCGATTAAACAACTGAACACCGAGCTGCTCTTCGAGCTGATGAATCTGCCTGCTTAACGGTGGCTGCGAAATATGCAGACGCAATGCGGCGCGGCTGAAGTTGAGCTCTTCACATACCGCGAGAAAGTAACGAAACTGGCGTAAATCTATAGATTCATTCATACCAAAAAGGTATCACAAAAAGGGTATTGGATGCATAGCCCGGCAGAATTTACAGTGCGTTCATCACACAACGTTAAGGAATGAAAAATGGAAAATGAACGCTATTTACGTGGGCTTGCGAAATTAAAAGAAGTGGACGGTCACGCCGGGGAACACGTCATCAACAGCCTGAGCGACATTGCGCCAGATTTTGCCCGCCTGCTGATTGAATTTCCTTTTGGCGATATCTATTCAAGGCCGGGGCTGGATTTAAAGTCCCGTGAAATTGCGGTGGTTGCCGCACTTACCGCACTGGGTAACGCCACGCCACAACTCAAAGTGCATATCGAAGGTGCGCTTAATGTCGGCTGTACAGAGCAGGAAGTCATTGAAGTGATCATGCAGATGGCAGTTTACGCGGGGTTTCCTTGCGCACTGAATGGGATATTTGCTGCTAAAGAGGTCTTTGCAAAAAGGAAATAGCCAGGCTTGCCTGGCTAGATCAAACTATCGCGCTGTTCTGGCGAGATATCGCTTTAACCAACGCTCGAATACGGCAGCGGGCATCGGTTTAGCAAATAAATAACCCTGCCGTTCGTTGACGCCATTCTTAGTCAGAAAGGCGTCTTCTTTTTGGTTTTCAACACCTTCAGCAATCACCTGTAAATTCAGTGCCTGCGCAACGGCAACGATGGCTCGCACCAGTGATTGCGATACTGATTGTTTGTGAATGTCGCGAACAAAACTTTGGTCGAGTTTAATCGCATCTATTGGAAAGCGCGCAAGCTGAGACAGTGAAGAATAACCGGTTCCAAAATCATCCAGATGTACCTGCGCACCCAAACGGCTGAATTGCTGGATAACGGAAAGGGCGAGTTCTTCATTTTCAATCAGACAGCTTTCGGTCAGTTCCACATCAATCGGGCAGTACTCAAAGTTGAGATCTTTCAGCGCTTGCTTGAGGTCGCTGAAGATAGTTTGATCGGCTAACTGGCGTGCAGAAACGTTCACCGCAACGCGCAAATTAATGCCTTTATCGCGCCATTTCGCCACTTGCTGAACCACACTCAACATCACCCAACGGCCAAGCGGGACAATCAAACCCGATTCTTCGGCGTAAGAGATAAAATCCAGCGGCGGAATTAACCCGCGCTCTGGTGATTGCCAGCGCACCAGCGCTTCCAGACTTCGGACTTCACCACGCCAGGTCATTTTCGGCTGATAATGAATCACCAGTTGGTCGTTCTCCAGCGCTTTGCGCAGGTTGGTATCGAGCCACAAATATTCAAAAACGCGCTGGTTCATCTCGGGCGAGAACACGCAGAATTTACCGCGGCCGCCTTCTTTGGCGGTGTACATCGCGGTATCGGCATTCCGGATAACACTTTCTCTATCTTCACCATGCTGTGGTGCCAGCGAAATCCCTAATGAACAACCGGTGTAAACCTCAATCAGCCCAATGCGGAATGGCTGTTTCAGGCGAGTCAGAATACGAGACGACATGGCTTCAAGTGCCGCCTGAGAAGTATCCGTTGCCAGAACGATAAACTCATCGCCACCGAGGCGCGCCAGAATCTGCCCTTCATCAAGGCAACTGAGAATGGCCAGCGACACCGCCTGTAACAGCTGATCGCCGAACATGTGCCCGTAGGCGTCATTCACTTTTTTAAAGTTATCGAGATCAAGATAAACAATGCCCACTTGAGTATCAGCGTGATTCTCAATGGCAGCAGTGATTAAATCGTTGATGGCATTGCGATTGGGGAGGCCAGTGATGGTATCGGTATTCGCCAGAACACGCAGTCGCTCCTGAGCGCGGCGTTCTTCGGTAATGTCAGTACCCGAGCAAATCAGATAGATTTCGTTTTTGCCGCTGCCACTGTGGACGAATTTATTGCGAAACAAAAACAGGCGCTGGCCTTTACGGGTTTTTACCCAACGCTCGACCTCATAAGAATTCCCGTTACGGAAGAAGCCGCTGATATTTCGTTTTGAAGCGGCAGCCTCGCTGCGGCTCATAAAAAGTTTAAAGACGTTTTGGCCAATGACTTCTTGTTCTTTCAGTCCGGTATATTCTTCGCTCAAGCGATTAAAACGCTGAATATTCCCCAGGCGGTCAAGAATCACGATGACTGAATTTGCCTCGGAAACGACCTGCTCGGCAAAGGAGAGTCCCTGAACCAAATCGCGCGCGACAGAAGGGGTGTCATTCCAGGCGGATGCCGTGCCAGCCCACTCTTTCTTCGAGACTTTGCGCCCCACCAAATGCACAGAAACCTCACTGCCGAACAGTGAAATAGAGAGCGTGACGCTGGAGGTGATAACCGTCATCTGGCGGATTTGGTCTGCCTGCTCTGGCTCAAGAGCGACGACCTGGCTGACGTCTGAACTTTCGCTTGCTGCTAATTGCAACGCATTGCTATCGTTCGGCAAACGCCAGTATGGGCTGGTTGTCCCTAAATAACGGTAGAGCAGATTCTGCTCCAAATCGTCTTTCATGCTCTCTCCTGAACGGGGCCGACATAGCGTGCCAGTCTCTTATTTATATTAGCAATATAAAACCGATCTTAAAGTGACAACCGTGAGTAAAAGACATTGTTTTTGCAGAAGATGTGAGAAATCTGAATCTTCGCCTTTAGATTGGTGACTTTCCGTGAGTTAAAACCGGAAAAAAGGAGTCATAACGCTAATCATTTCCCAGTTGTGATTATTAACTGTAAATCAGTAACCGTGAAAGAAATCAAAAAAAAGCCGAACATAAAGTTCAGCTTTTTAACGATGGTTCACAAACTTGATATCAGGCAGCGGGGCGAGCTATCACGCTGCGGGTTTCCATACGAACTTCCGCGATGGTGACATCAATCACGTCAGTGACTTTGTAAGCCACTTCGCCCTTGATTTGCACAGTGCCTAATTCCTGGCTGCACACCATTTCATCACGCACTGAGTGAATAAACGGGGCAGGGATAAAGGCAACCGCACCGTTATCAATCAGGCGAACACGCATTCCGCCACGGCTGACATCAATAATCTCTGCGGCAAATTTGGTATCCGTTCCCGCTTTATCTTGCAGGAAACGAGCATACAGCCAGTCGCCAACATCACGTTCAGCCATGCGGTTCAGACGGCGGCGTTCCGCCATTTGTACCGTAATTTCATCTTGCGGACGTGATGCCGTTTCACCTTTGATAATCGCTTTTAGCAGGCGATGGTTAATCATATCGCCGTATTTACGAATCGGTGAAGTCCAGGTGGCGTAAGCTTCAAGACCCAAACCGTAATGCGGACCCGGCTCGGTGCTGATTTCAGCAAACGACTGATAACGACGAATACGGCTATCAAGGAATCCGGTTGGCTGTGCATCGAGTTCACGGCGCAGTTTGCAGAAACCGTTAAGCGTCAGCACTTCTTGCGCGTTAACTTCAAGGCCATGACCTTGCAGCATCGTGGCAAGTTGTTCGATGTTTGCCGGGTCAAAACCGGTGTGGACGTTATAAACGCCGAAACCAAGCTTTTCACGCAGCACGATGGCCGCACAGACGTTTGCCGCAATCATTGATTCTTCTACGATGCGGTTAGCGATACGACGTGGCTCGGAAACGATATCCAGCACTTCGCCTTTCTCGCCTAATACAAAGCGGTAATCTGGGCGGTCTTTAAACACCAACGCGTGAGTGCGGCGCCAGTCAGCACGGCTCAGGCAAACACGCTCGAGCAGGCGAATTTGTTTAGCTATGGCTTCAGATGGTGGCTGCCAGTCGCCTTTTTCTTCTAACCAGTCGGACACATCGTCATATGCCAGTTTGGCTTTTGATTCGATGGTGGCGACGAAGAAGTTAATCTCGCTCTCGATGCTACCGTCCTGCGCGATAACCATGCGGCACGCCACAACAGGGCGCGTGACATTAGGGCGCAGCGAACATAAATCGTCCGACAATTCGCGTGGCAGCATCGGGATGTTGAAGCCCGGCAAGTAGTTTGTGAAGGCGCGAACTTTCGCGATATCGTCAAGCTTGCTGCCTTCTTCAATCCAGGCGGTTGGATCGGCAATCGCGACGGTCAGTTGCAGTTTGCCGTCGGCAAGTTCTTCAACAAACAGCGCATCATCCATATCTTCGGTGCTAGCGCTATCAATGGTGACAAAATCCAGGGCGGTTAAATCTTCACGCACCAGGCCTTCGTCGAGCATTTCAGTCGCTACGCCATTAGGCGCTTCACGCTCAAGATTGTGGCGTGACAGTGTCACCCACCATGGTGCAAGGTGATCGTCACCGGAAGTGATGAATTGAGTCAAATCAGCATAGAAACCGCGATCCCCTTTCAACGGATGGCGCTTCATCTCTGCGACGGCCCAGTCACCATTCTGGAAATCATGGGTGACGTTACGGTCAGCTCGACACTGAATCGCATCGCGCAGCAATGGGTGGTCCGGAACAATTGTCAGACGGTCGTCTTTACGTTGCACACGGCCAACAAACCGGCTGAGGAACGGTTCGATAAGCTCTTCTGGCTCAGCGATTTCGCGGTCCTTTTCGGTATGAATCACCGCGCTCACGCGGTCACCGTGCATCACTTTTTTCATCTGCGGTGGCGGAATAAAGTAACTTTTCTGGGAATCCACTTCGAGGAAGCCAAAGCCTTTTTCCGTGCCTTTAACCACGCCTTCAACGCGTGGAGTTTGGGAATGCAGTTGCTGTTTAAGCTGCGCGAGCAGCGGATTATCCTGGAACATGTTTTTTAGTTTTCGTGGCCAAAAGAGCGGCTGACAGTTTTACGCGAAACCACCCTTTGCGGCAAGCGCTGTTTGCCGCAAAAGCACGTGTTAGCTCATGCTGAACTGGCATTACCCAGCCCGATTTTTAGCCGATTCAACCAGCCGTATAGCCCTGAACTGACAAGTAATTTTACAATGTCATGCTCATTAAAACCCTGCTCGTACAAGGGTTGAAGCTGGGCGGCGCTAAAGCTGCCAGGCGATCGCGTTAACACACGCACTGCCTGGATGATTGCCCGTTCACGCGGGTGGTTATGGCACCACGCCTGTAACGCTCTTTCACCATTGCGCATGGTTTCTGGCAGATGACTTTCACCACGCCAGGCAAGTGCAAAATCTGTAAAGCAACTCACGCTGCCATTAATGCGTGCGGTCAACAGCCCAACCAGAATCGTATCGTCATTAGCCTGAGCTGTCGGCAGGCAAAATAATCGGGTCAACTGGCTCAATGCGTGAAGCGCTGACACATCGTTTGCCAACAATCCGCTTAAGTCTCGCAACGCTTGCTGAGGTTCACTGAAATTGATTGCCTCTAATTGTTGGCTATTGGCATAGCGCTGTTCTACCGCAGGCAAAGCGGGCTGCCAGGATTTATCACCTTCGAGGAATAACTCTGCACTGGCGTCCTGTTGCATATCAAGACCCGGCAACCAGCGTACAGGAAGCCCCTGGAGCGCCTGAAACACAGCAATCACGCGAGCCTGAAAACCGATAAAGCCAATCAGTTGATTAAACGTAACGATGTCATTTATTGAGAGCGCGACTTCATCGAGCTGCTGGCGCGAATTGTCATCAATTAACGTAGGCTGACTGGCCAGTTGGCGAGCGTACTGCGTGATCTGCGTCAGGCGACGATTGCTCTCGCGGGAGGAGTCAGGACCCGGTTGCGGGGCAAGGCGGGCGGCATAGTGGTTACACAGACGCTGAACGCCGTAAACCTGGGCGACAGTCAGAGCTGTACTCAGACGGTCATAGCAACTTAGCGTGTTCAAGCGCGTAACAGGGGTGCTTTCCGGCAGCAAACATTCAGCGGCATTGCGCGCGACGCAAAGCCAGTCTGCTTCAGTCGTACGTTGCTCAATACTGAGCGCCAGGTCGAGCAAAAAGCGGTCCTGAATGAATGCGGCCTCAGGAACTAACGGTAATACGGCGTCGCTGCGGCTGGATTGAGTTTCATGATACCAGTGGCCTTTGCCAGAGATTCGGCGTTGTTCCATGGTCGTTCCTTGGTCAAAGAGTTTACAAGCCCGGGTAAAACACCTGACGGCCTGGTTAGCTGCTTTATCCTGGCGTAACCACGGAACACGACAAAAGAATGATAGGAGATAACAAATATCAGAAAAGAATAACTGCCAGAGAGGGAAAAGAAGAACAGGGCGGACGAACGCCGCCCCGTTGCGAACGGAATTAGTCTTTCAGTTCCAGTTCGTTCATTGCAGCGATGCTGAAGCCGCCGTCAACGTGCAGGACTTCACCGGAAACACCGGCAGACAGATCAGAGCACAGGAATGCTGCTGAGTTGCCTACATCTTCAATGGTCACGGTACGACGAATCGGCGTTACCGCTTCGCAATGTGACAGCATTTTACGGAAATCTTTAATGCCAGATGCCGCCAGAGTACGGATTGGACCCGCAGAAATTGCGTTCACACGCACGCCTTCTGGACCCATCGCGTTCGCCATATAGCGCACGTTAGCTTCCAGAGACGCTTTAGCCAGACCCATAACGTTGTAGTTAGGGATAGCACGCTCAGCGCCCAGGTAAGACAGAGTCAGCAGTGCAGAACCAGGGTTCAGCATTTCACGGCAAACTTTAGCCATTGCTACAAAGCTGTAGGAGCTGATGTCGTGAGCAATTTTGAAGCCTTCGCGGGTAACTGCATTCACGTAGTCGCCATCTAACTGATCGCCTGGTGCGAAGCCAATTGAGTGAACGAAACCGTCAAACTTCGGCCAGCTTTTCGCAAGCTCAGCAAACATCGCGTCGATGCTTGCATCTTCTGCCACGTCGCACGGCAGAACCAGGCTTGAACCCAGGTCCGCAGCAAAACCTTCCACACGGCCTTTCAGTTTTTCATTCTGGTAAGTGAAAGCCAATTCAGCACCTTCGCGGTGCATAGCCTGTGCGATACCGTAGGCAATGGAGAGTTTACTGGCGACGCCAGTGATCAGAATGCGTTTACCGGTAAGAAAACCCATAGCTTTGAATCCTTATAGTTTCTGCTAATTTTATGACTTAACAATCACAAGCTTACGATTGATTCGTCACAATTTTTCAACACGAAAGTGAAATTATATCCCACTCAGCGCCTGTTGTGTCACCTTATTTTTCTGGCTCCGGTTAACTGGTTATCACGTCGCCAGAGGTCATTCCTGTTACGTTCACGCCAAAGCAAAATATAAAAGCCGCAGTAAACTTAAACCTCACCCTACAAAACAGAGAAACCGGAGAGTATTGATGAAAATTACTGTTGAAACTCGCGTTAACGCGCCAGTTGAAAAAGTCTGGCAGGCCTACATCAATCCGGAAGATGTTAAGCAATGGAACACCGCTTCATCCGACTGGCACACGCCAACGGCAGCCGCTGATTTCAGAGAAGGCGGGGCGTTTTCATTCCGCATGGAAGCTAAAGACGGCAGCATGGGGTTTGATTTTTCTGGAGTTTATACCCGCATCGTGCCGCTACAACTCATTGAGTACACCTTCGGAGATCGCGAAGCGAAAGTGGAATTTACTCAAACCGCCGATGGCGTAGATGTGCGTCTGGATTTCGACCCGGATCAACAATACCCCGTTGAACACCAGAAGAACGGCTGGCAGGCGATTCTGGATAATTTTGCGCGGTATGTTGAGGCAAAAAGTTGAGATGAGTTTTGTAGGTCGGATAAGCGAAGCGCCATCCGACTTACTTCCCTGATAACTAGCGATCTTTTCGCCATGCATCCGCCGTCAGTGCTTCACCAAAGTGGCTGGTAATCAGGCGTTTGGTTAAATCATGCAGTGGCGAGGCGAGAACATCCGCCGTGCTGCCACGCTCAACGACTTCACCCTGGTGCATCACCATCACCTGGTCGCTGATGTGTTTCATCATCCCGATATGTTGAGTCACGTAAATATAGGCAATGCCCTGTTTTTCCTGAAGTTCAAGCATCAGGTTGATCAGTTGCGAACGCATCGACATATCGAGTGAAGCCAGCGCTTCATCGGCAATAATCACTTTCGGGCGCAGAATTAACGCACGCGCCAGACCCAGACGCTGTTTTTGACCAGGCGCGAGCATGTGCGGGTAATAACTGGCATGATCGGGCAGCAAACCGACCATGCGTAGCGTTTCGATAATCTGCTTATTTCGCGCTTCCGGCTCCAGGTCTGTATTCAGTCGCAGCGGGAAATCGAGGATCTGCGAAATACGCTGGCGCGGATTAAGCGACGTGCTTGGGTCCTGGAAAATCATGCGAATATGCTGGCTACGGTAGGTATAGTCGCCGTAATGCAGTAAATGGTCGTCGATCACCATCTCGCCGGTCGTGGGTTCAATCATCCCTGCGAGCATTTTCGCCAGCGTTGATTTGCCTGAGCCGTTCTCACCAATAATCGCCAGCGTCTGTTTTTCTCGCAGGGTGAAACTCAGCGGTTTAACGGCGTCAACATGCTGACGATGGAACAGCCCCGTACGGTAACGAAACGTTTTACTTAAATTACGGACTTCGAGCAGCGTTTCGACCATTACTGACTCTCCATATTCAGCGGGAAGTGGCAGGCATAAAGATGGTTTTTTGCCCCCATCAGACGTGGCGTTTCGATGCATTCACGTTGTGCGTAAGGGCAGCGCGGCCCGAGCCGGCAACCCATCGGTAAATGCTCCAGTAAAGGGATCGCGCCCGTCATGGTATTCAGTCGGCTTTTGGGCGGCATCGGGCTACCAAAGTCCGGGATGGCGCGGATTAGCGCCTGGGTATACGGGTGGTGCGGCGTGGCAATAAGATCTTCGCTTGTGGCACTCTCCACCGTTTGCCCGCAGTACATCACGTTAATTTTATCGGCCCACTGGCTCAACATCTGCAAGTCGTGGCTGATCAATAAAATCGTGGTGTTGTTGTACTGGTTCAGACGGGTCAGCAATTTGAAAATTTGGAGTTGAGTCGTCGGTTCCATGGCGTTTGTCGGCTCATCGGCAATCAACAAACGTGGCTGATTCGCCAGCGCAATGGCAATCATCACTTTCTGGCATTCGCCGTCGGTCAGTTCGTACGGATAACTGCGCATCGCATCTTTGTGATCTTTAATCCCGACACGGTGAAGCAGCTCTATCGCCCGGCGTTTACGCCAGCCAAACCGTTTCCACCAGCGGCCTTTATACGTCCAGCCGGGAATATTCTGCGTAAGTTGGCGGCCCACTCGCTCTGAAGGATCCAGACACGATTGCGGCTCCTGGAAAATCATCGAAACGTTATGGCCGACCAGGCGTCGACGCTCGCGGCCACTCAAGCGTAGCAGGTCGATGTCGTCAAACCGCATACGGTCGGCGGTGACGCGCCAGTTATCTTTGGTGACACCGCAAATGGCTTTGGCAATCAGGCTTTTTCCTGAACCAGACTCGCCGACTAAACCGCGGATTTCCCCTTCGTTCAGGGTCATACTGACGCGGTCTACCGCTTTAACCCAACCTTCGGATGTCATAAATTCGATGGTCAGATTTCGAATATCAAGTAATGGCATTATTGCACCCCCGCATTGATTGCGCGGCGTAAACCATCGCCCAGCAGGTTGACCAGCAGCACACTGATCATGATAGCCACTCCTGGCAGCATAACCGTCCACGGAGCGACATAAATCAGCTCCAGCGCGTCACCCAACATGGAACCCCATTCCGGGGACGGGAGCTGTGCGCCTAAATCCAGGAAACCTAAGGCCGCAATATCAAGAATCGCCATCGACAGCGCGCGGGTAATTTCAGTCACCAGAATCGCGGCGGTATTGGGCATCACGGCAAACCAAAGAATATTTAACGTCGATGCGCCATCCAGACGGGCGGCAACCACATAATCCTTTTCCAGTTCGTCATGCACCGCGCTGTAAACCGAGCGCACCATGCGGGGCAAAAGTGCCAGCCACACCGCAAACATAGCGTGAACCAGGTGCGGACCGACAAACGCGACCACGATAATCGCCAGCAACAGGGAAGGGATCGACAGCAGCGTGTCGAGAATATGGTTCAGCACCGCAGAACGTAAGCCATGTGTTGAACCCGCAAAAACGCCGAGAATAATCCCGAACACGGCCGCAGCCATTGTCACCACAAACGCACCACCAACGGTAGGAGCGGCGCCATTTAATAAGCGGCTTAAAACGTCGCGGCCCAGATCATCGGTGCCGAGGAAAAACGACACATCGCCATAGCGTGACCAGGAAGGCGGTAACAATTGATAGCCGAGGAATTGCTGGTCGATGCCATACGGCGCAAAGACGCCACCAAATACACATAACAGCACCAAAGCCCCGCAACCATACAGGCCAATCATTGCCGTGGTGTCGCCGTAAAACTTGCGCCATGTCAGGCGTAGCGTGCTCGGCGGTCGCTTCTCGCGATAGACGCTATCGTAAGGCATACCATTCCTTATGTGTCAGTGGGTTTGCCATAGCACCCAAAATATCGGAGATAACGTTCACAATAATCACCAACGAACCGATGACCATGACCCCTGCGGAAATGGCCGTATAGTCCTGTTGGCGAATAGCGTTGATAAGCCAGCGTCCAAGACCCGGCCAGCTGAACACCACTTCGGTGATCATTGCCAGTGTCAGCATGGTTGAAAATTGCAGGCCGAGGCGTGGAATGACCGGCGGCAGGGCGTTGTGCAAGACATGACGATGCAAAATCGTCAGGCGTGACAAACCCCGCGTTGCCGCTGCTTTTATATAGTTTTGGTCAAACACTTCAATGGTGCTCAGACGCATCAAACGCACCACTTCGGTGGTCGGGGCGACAGCCAGTGCGACCACGGGCAAGATCATGTGGCGAATGGCGCTCATGATCATCTCTTCGCGGTAAGGCGAGTCAGACAGCCAGGCATCAACCAGGGCAAAACCTGTCTCAGACTTCACTTCATAGAGCAAATCAAAACGCCCGGAAACCGGTAGCCAACCTAACGTTAACGAGAAGAACATCGTCAGCAGGAGCGCAAACCAGAACACCGGAATCGAGAAGCCTAACAGAGCGAGGGCGCTGATCAGTTTATCCTGCCATTTATTGCGCATGATTCCGGCCAACATTCCTACCGGAATACCCACCAGTAGCGCGAGGCCAAACGCCAGCAGGCAAAGTTCCATAGTGGCCGGGAAGACCATGCGTAACTGTTCGTTTATCGACTGGCCGTTAATGCTGGACACGCCGAAATCCCAGTGCAGGATACTTTCAAACCAGAACACCCAGGCGTTCCACAGCGATGCACCCTGCAGCGGAGCGTGGGGAGTAAAGTAGTTGAGGCTAAAACCAATAAAGGTCAGAAAAAACAGCGTAACCAGCAGCAATAGCAGGCGGCGCAAGGTGTAAATAATCATGGTTTTTTCACCTCAACATTCTCACGGGAAACCCCCGCAAACGATGCGTTACCAAACGGACTCAGCACCAGGCCTTTAATGTCATAGCGGTAGGCTTGCAAACGCAGCGATGACGCCAGTGGCAGCACGGGCAATTCTGCTGCCAGAATATCCTGCGCTTCGCGATAAGCCTCAATGCGTGACGCCAGTTGCTGAGAGGCCAGTGCCTTCTGTAGCACTTGATCAAACTTAGGATCACACCAGCGAGCATAGTTGGTCTGGGAACGAATGGCGGCGCAGCTCAGCATCGGGCGGAAGAAACTGTCCGGATCGTTACTGTCTGTTGCCCAACCGGCGAGCGTCAAATCATGGTTCATGTCCATCAAACGCGCTTCCTGGAAGCGACCTTCGACCGGCACAATAATCACCTTCACCCCAATCTGCGCCATATCAGCCTGAATCAACTCTGCCGTTTTTAGCGGGCTTGGGTTCCACGCCTGAGAGCTGGTCGGCACCCAGAGGCGTAATTCCAGGTTATTCAGACCGAGAGCTTTGAGTTGCTGGCGGGCTTTTTCTGGATTGTATTCGGTAATTTTAGAATCACTGTCATACGCCCAGGAAGCGCGGGGCAAAATAGAAGCGGCTGTTTCGGCTGTCCCGTAATAAATCGACTGCATCAGACGTTGGTTATTGATAGCCAGCGCCAGCGCATGGCGCACTGCCGGGTTATTTAGCGGGGCTTTATTAGTGTTAAACGCCAGATACGCGATGTTCATCCCTGGGCGCAAAGTCAGCCGTAGACGCGGGTCATCACGCAAAATCGTTAACTGACTGGCCGCAGGATACGCCAAGACATCACATTCCCCCGTCAGCAATTTAGACAATCTGCCCGTCCCGCCTGACCCCAGGTCCAGAACGACCTGCGGCATTAATGGCACGCCGCGCCAGAATTTCTGGTGGCGAGCCAGGCGAATGTACTGCCCGGCACGATACTCGCTAATCTGGAATGGCCCGGTACCTACTGGCTGACGGTCCATCAACTCCTGGCGATCGGCTTTAGTCAGCTGTGCGGCATATTCCGCTGACATGACGGACGCATAGTGCGTTGCCATGTGCCACAGGAATGAGGCGTCAGGTTTTTCGAGACGAAATTCGACAGTGTTATTGTCCAGTTTACGCACACTTTTCACGGAGTCCGGGAACTGGAGACTATCAAAATAGGGATAGTTGCCGCCGTTAACGTTATGCCACGGGTGTTTGCGGTCAAAAACACGTTGGAAGCTGAACACCACATCGTCGGCATTCAATGCGCGTGTGGGTTTAAACCACGGAGTGGTCTGGAATTGCACATTTGAGCGTAAATGGAAGCGGTAAGTGGCACCGTTATCCAGCACTTCCCAGCTTTCAGCCAGTTCAGGCACCAGGCGATAGGTGTAGGGATCAACATCCAGTAAGCGGTCATACAACTGTGCGGCGAGGGTGTCGACAATCAAGCCGCCGCTGGCCATTTGCGGATTAAAGGTATTGACCTGGCCGCTGACACAATAAACAAATCCGCTGCTACGGATATCTGCTGGCTTTTCAACAGGTGGGGCAGCAAATGCCGCGCCACTCAGGCAGCTAACCGCCAGTAACAGGGAGGATACAATTCCGCGCATAAGTTTTTGAGTTTTCTCGGGTGATAGCCAAAGTGTATCGCACTCTGGAGGGCTTCCCAAAATATGTCAGGCTATTTTGCTTTTTTTATCAACAATGCCGGCAAAAAAAGCAGGGGAATGCTGTTTTTTGCGGCGTTTACCGCATTTGCCCAACTCTGAAGTTAACGCAAAGGACGTTTATTCGGCCTGAACTATCTGATGTTTTTTAAGCAATGCGCGCAATTGATGGTACGTCAACCCAAGCAATTCAGCCGCTTTACGCTGGTTATATTTCGCCTGTTTCAGGCTTTGTTCTACCAGGATTTTTTCTTGTTCGTTTTGCCAGGCACGAAGGTCCATCGGCAGACTCAGGGGTAATTCTCCCTGTTGTTGCTTTAATGGCGCAGGTTTTCGGGCAAACGGGTCGAGAATCACTTCATCTACCGGCTCGTCACTGGAACCATGGCGATAAACCGAACGCTCCACCACGTTTTTTAACTCACGGATATTTCCCGGCCAGGCGTAATCCAGCAGGGTTAACTGCGCCTCTTCGGTAAAGCCCGGGAAGAAGGGAAGGCCAAGTTCGCGGCACATGGTGATCGCAAAATGCTCCGCCATTAACATGATATCCGGCTGGCGCTCGCGTAGCGGCGGCAGTTTCACGACATCAAAAGCCAGGCGGTCGAGGAGATCAGCACGGAATTTGCCTTCTTCAGCCAGTTGGGGCAGATCGGCGTTTGTCGCACACACCAGGCGCACATTGACCTGCAAAGGCTGGCTGCCGCCCACACGCTCAAGCTCGCCATATTCCACCACACGCAGCAGCTTTTCCTGCACCATCATCGGTGCGGTGGCGAGTTCATCAAGGAAAAGCGTTCCGCCGTCAGCCCGCTCAAAGCGGCCTGGATGGCGTTTTTGCGCCCCGGTAAACGCCCCGGCTTCATGACCGAAAAGTTCTGAATCAAGCAGGTTATCGTTAAGTGCCGCACAGTTCAGGGAGATAAACGGCCCTTGCCAACGACGTGAAAGAAAATGCAAACGGTTAGCAATCAATTCCTTGCCAGTGCCGCGCTCACCAATCACCAACACGGGTTTCTCAAGTGGTGCCAGCCGCGAGACTTGTTCCAGCACTTCAAGAAAGCTGTTCGCTTCGCCAATCAGGTTATCTTTACTATCTGCCATGATTAAATTAACCAATAGTTAGTGAATATCACCACTATAAACGTTATGCGTAATGAGTCAAATTTAATCATTTCGTTTAAAATCAACGCAATAGAAAGTTGGCACACCCATTGCAATATTTTTGTCGAGCAAGGTGCCGGGCACCTGAAATAATGACTAAAGAGGATTGAATTATGGGTATTTTTTCTCGTTTTGCCGACATCGTGAATGCCAACATCAACTCACTGCTTGAGAAAGCAGAAGATCCACAGAAGTTGGTGCGCCTGATGATTCAGGAAATGGAAGACACTCTGGTTGAAGTGCGTTCCACCTCGGCTCGTGCGCTGGCAGAAAAGAAACAGCTTTCTCGTCGTGTAGAGCAAGCGACCGCACAGCAAGCCGAATGGCAGGACAAAGCTGAACTGGCGCTGCGTAAAGATAAAGAAGATCTTGCGCGTGCGGCACTGATCGAAAAACAAAAAATGACTGACATGATTGCCACCCTGGAAGATGAAATGGCGCATGTCGATGAAACCCTGGCGCGCATGAAAAAAGAAATTGGTGAGCTTGAGAATAAACTCAGCGAAACCCGCGCGCGCCAGCAGGCACTGACCCTGCGTCACCAGGCTGCTTCGTCTTCACGTGATGTTCGTCGCCAGCTTGATAGCGGCAAAATCGACGAAGCGATGGCGCGTTTTGAATCGTTTGAACGTCGCATCGACCAGATGGAATCAGAAGCGGAAAGCCACGGCTTTGGCAAGCAAAAAAGCCTCGACACAGAGTTTGCTGAACTGAAAGCAGATGATGAAATCAGCGAACAACTGGCTGCACTGAAAGCTAAAATGAACAACCAGGATCGTGGGTAATTAATTACACGGCGGCATGGGTATCATGCTGCCGTTGCCTGACTTGTAAAAGGAGTACACATGAGCGCGCTTTTTCTTGCCATTCCATTAACGATTTTTGTGTTGTTCGTCGCCCCGATCTGGCTGTGGTTGCACTACAACAACCGCGCTGCAAATGGTGGGCAGTTATCCCAGGGCGAACAACAGCGTTTGGCACAATTGACTGATGAGGCACGCCGTATGCGTGAACGCATTCAGTCGCTGGAGCAGATTCTTGATGCAGAACATCCGAACTGGAGAGACAAATAATGGTGAATTCAATTTCCGGTCGTAAATTATGGCGCATTCCAGAAAAAGGCATGGTGAAAGGTGTGTGTGCGGGTATTGCGCAATACCTTGATGTGCCAGTAAAACTGGTTCGAATGATTACCGTTTTAGCGATGATTTTTGGCCTGTTTTTCTTTGTTATGGTCGCCTACATCGCACTGACTTTTATCCTTGATCCCATGCCTGCGGGTGCGGAGCAGGGAACACCACAACCGACCAGCCGTGATTTGCTGGACGAAGTAGATGCCGAATTAGCAGCCGGTGAACAGCGTTTACGCTCCATGGAGCGCTACATCACCTCTGATACCTTCACATTGCGTAGTCGCTTCCGCCAGCTTTAACCTCAGACTGTCTCCCTCTCCTGGGGGAGAGGGTCGGGGTGAGGGCGAACAGATCTCATGCAAATTCTTAACCGTTACACCGGAGATAACATGTCCAAATTCCAGACGGCTGCGAACAAAGCGAAGCCAGGCCTGAAAATCGTTGGCAAATTAGTGTTGCTGACGGCGCTACGTTATGGCCCTGCAAGCGTCGCGGGTTGGGCAGTTAAATCGGTAGCGCGTCGCCCGCTGAAAATGCTGCTGGCACTGATTCTTGAACCCATGATGGCAAAAGTTTTGCGCAAAGTTTCAGCGCGTTACAACAGCCCATCAGTGAAGTAACACTCCATACCAGCCTGTTCCGCTCGTTTTTGAGCGGAACATTCCCATCTCTCTCTTTCCATTCTCCGCCGTTTCATTTTAATTTGCGTTACCTCACAAATATTAATCTTCATTTCCCACTGCGTTGACAGAAAAATAAACCGGGAGTAGTCTCGCTTCTCGTGGTACCGCTCCCATGAGAAAACTAAAAATGCAGAAAATTAAAGAATTGCTGTCATCAATTTATGACAACACGTTAAATAAATCAGTTACAGATACTTTTATTTCACGGGTAGAGCAGGGCAAGCATGTCAGGATGAAAACCCGCAAGCAAGGTTGGGACGAAAGTGATGTGGTGCTCATTACCTATGCCGATCAATTTCATCATCTGAATGATAAAACCTTAAAAACATTGGGCGACTTTTATAATCAATGGCTAAGTAAGAGTTTTTCACATATACACCTGCTGCCATTTTATCCATGGTCATCAGATGATGGTTTTTCAGTGATTGATTATCATCAGGTTGACCCTGTATGTGGCGACTGGGACGATATTGCAAAATTAAATAAATCAACAAGGCTCATGTTTGATTTTGTGTGCAATCATATTTCAGCGAAAAGCAGTTGGTTCCAGCAATATCTGGAAGGGAATCCTGAATTTAAGAATTTCTTTATATCAGTGGATCCAGAATCTGACTTGTCAGCCGTAACACGCCCTCGCGCATTGCCACTCTTGTCACCCTTTATTCTGGCAGATGGCACAAAACAACATATCTGGACCACTTTCAGCGACGACCAAATCGACCTCAACTTTGCCAATCCGCAAGTACTGCTGGCAATGGTTGATGTCTTGCTGCATTACCTAAACGCAGGGGCAGATTATATTCGCCTCGATGCGGTGGGATATATGTGGAAAACACCCGGTACCTGTTGTATTCACCTGGAAAAAACACATCAACTCGTTAAACTTTTCCGCGCTATTGTTGATGAAGTCGCACCAGGCACCGTGCTGATTACCGAAACCAACGTTCCGCACAAGGACAATATTTCCTACCTCGGTAACGGTCACGACGAAGCGCATATGGTGTATCAATTCCCGCTGCCGCCGTTGGTTCTGCATGCTATACACAGTGGTTCTGCGAGGGTGTTAAGCCAATGGGCTGCGTCTTTAGAAACCGCAGAAAACAACAATACCACCTGGTTTAACTTCCTTGCTTCTCACGACGGTATCGGCCTCAATCCGTTACGCGGAATTCTGCCTGAAGAAGATATTCTGCACCTGGTCAACGAACTGCAGGAGCAAGGCGCATTAGTTAACTGGAAGAATAATCCGGATGGTACACGTAGTCCGTATGAAGTTAATGTGACGTATATGGATGCGTTAAATCGACGAGATAGCAGTGACGAAGATCGTCTGGCCAGATTTATCCTGGCACATGCTATTTTGCTGGCATTCCCCGGCGTCCCGGCAATATACATTCAAAGTATTCTTGGTTCACGTAACGATTATGCAGGTGTTGAACGCCAGGGCTACAACCGGGCTATAAATCGCCAGAAATATGAACTGCATGAAATTGAAAACCAATTATCAGGTGAAAACGAATTGCGTGAGCAGGTCTATAAAAAATTATCGCACCTGATTAATGTTCGCAAAAAACAGGCGGCATTTCATCCTGGCAGCTCTTTTAATACGCAATGTATTAATGACAATTTGCTTGTGATTAAACGGCATTCAAATAAAGGTGATAACGTCCTGGCCTTATTTAATTTAAGCCATGTGTCGCAGCCCTTCATGCTACCGGACAATAATTTCGAAGACTTAATCACCGGGCTAAAAATTAACGGAAAGCAATCTTACAACATGCAACCTTATCAGGTGTTATGGCTTAGTTATTAATATAAGGAAATAACCATGAAAACGTCTAAAACGGTGCTGTTGTCAGCACTAATAGCCGCTGCTTTGCTCTCAGGATGTAAACAAGATGATCCTCAACAGGTCACGATAGAATTTATGCATTCGTCGGTTGAGCAGGAACGCCAGGCCGTTATCAGCAAATTGATCGAGCGTTTCAGCCAGGAAAACCCACAAATCATCGTCAAGCAAGTTCCGGTTGAAGAAGACGCTTACAACACCAAGGTCATCACGCTTGCGCGCTCCGGGGCGTTACCGGAAGTGATTGAAGTGAGCCATGATTACGCCAAAGTCATGGATAAAGAACAGCTTATTGACAGGGACGCGGTGAAAATGGTCATCGCAGGTGTCGGGGAAAACAGTTTCTATGACGGTGTGCTGCGCGTGGTACGCACCGAAGATGCCGCGGCGTTTACTGGCGTGCCAATTAGCGCGTGGTTAGGTGGTGTCTGGTATCGCAAATCTGCCCTGGCGAAAGCGGGAATCGCGGAGCCAAAAAACTGGACCGAATTGCTTAATGCCGCACGCAGCATGACCAACACGGCGAATAAAAAATATGGCATTGCGCTACCTACCGCTGAAAGCGTGATGACCGAACAAACCTTCTCACAGTTTGCGCTCTCCAACGGGGCGAACGTCTTTGATGCTGCGGGGAAAGTCACGGTTAACTCCCCGGAAATGCTCGCATCACTCAATTACTACCGGGATCTGGCGCAATACACCATGCCGGGTTCCAACGATGTCATGGAAATTAAAGATGCCTTTATGAATGGCACCGCGCCTATGGCCGTCTACTCCACCTACATCCTGCCTGCGTTCTATAAAGACGGCTCGCCGCAGGATTTGGGCTTTGTCGTGCCAACGGAAAAATCACCCGCGGTGTACGGCATGCTCACTTCTCTGACCATCACTTCAGGCCAAAGCAAAGAAGAGACGGAAGCGGCCGAGAAATTCGTCTCCTTCATGGAAAAAGCACAGAACTCTGCCGATTGGGTATTGATGTCACCGGGTGCGGCGCTGCCTGTCACCAAAGCGGTGGTCGAAACCGATAGCTACAAAAATAACGAGGTGATCAAAGCCTTTGGTTCCCTCCCGTATGAGTTGATTGCGCAGTTCGCTAACGTGCAGGTCTTTGGTTCGGTGGGTGAGAAGAACTTTACCCGCATGGGGGATATCACCGGTTCGGCCATTTTAAGTGAGATGGTGAACCAGGTGACGGTGGGCGAGCAGGCCACGGCGCAAGCGTTGGATAAAAGCCAGCAGCGCATCGTTGAATTAATGAAACAACACTGATCCACAGGATAAGTCATTATGAAGAAGTGGTTTTCTGGCCGCTCTGACATGCCATTCGCCATGATGCTTCTCGCACCCAGCTTGCTGTTGCTGGGTGGCCTGGTCGCCTGGCCGATGCTGTCGAACATCGAAATAAGCTTTCTGCGTTTACCGTTGAATCCGAACATTAATGCCCGGTTTATCGGATTAGAAAACTACATCAATATCCTGACGGATTCCGCTTTCTGGCACTCGTTATGGACCACGTTCTGGTACACCGCACTGGTGGTGCTCGGCAGCACCGGTCTGGGACTTGGCGTGGCGCTGTTTTTCAACCGTGAATTTCGTCTGCGCAAAACGGCGCGTTCGCTGGTGATTCTTTCCTACGTCACACCGTCTATTTCGTTGGTGTTCGCCTGGAAATATATGTTCAACAGCGGCTACGGCATTGTGAACTACCTCGGTGTGGACATGCTTCACCTGTTTAACGAAGCGCCACTGTGGTTCGATAACCCCGGTAGCAGTTTCTTCCTGGTGGTGCTGTTCGCCATCTGGCGCTACTTCCCGTATGCCTTTATCTCATTTCTTGCCATTTTGCAGACTATCGACAAATCGCTGTATGAAGCAGCAGAAATGGACGGTGCTAACGGCTGGCAGAAATTCAAAATCGTTACGCTGCCCGCGATTATGCCGGTGCTGGCAACCGTGGTCACGCTGCGCACCATCTGGATGTTCTATATGTTCGCCGATGTCTGGTTGTTAACCACCAAAGTAAACATTCTGGGCGTCTATCTCTACAAAACGGCCTTTGCCTTTAATGACTTAGGTAAGGCGGCTGCAATTTCTGTGGTGTTGTTCGTCATCATCTTCGCCGTCATCTTGCTGACCAGAAAACGGGTAAATCTTAAATGACTGCTAATAACCGCAAACTGCTCGGGCGTGTAGGCTTTTACATCGGGCTGGCTCTGTTCCTGCTGGTCACACTGTTCCCGTTCTTTGTCATGTTGATGACGTCGTTCAAAAGCTCGCAGGAAGCGATTTCCCTGCATCCGACTATCTTCCCGCAGGCGTGGACGCTGCAGCATTACATCGACATTTTTAATCCGCTCATTTTCCCGTTTTTGACCTATTTCAAAAACAGTCTGGTGGTTTCGTTAACGTCCTCCGCCATTGCGGTGCTGATTGGCATTCTTGGTGCGTATGCACTTTCCAAACTGCGCTTTAAAGGGCGCATGACCATCAATGCCAGTTTCTATGCGGTGTATATGTTTTCGGGAATTTTGCTGGTGGTGCCGCTATTTAAAATCATCACCGCCCTGGGAATTTATGACACCGAACTGGCGTTGATCATCACCATGGTGACGCAAACGCTGCCGACTGCCGTGTTTATGTTGAAAAGTTACTTCGACACCATCCCGGACGAAATTGAAGAAGCGGCAATGATGGACGGCTTAAACCGCCTGCAAATCATCTTTTACATCACGGTGCCGTTGGCGATATCCGGCCTGGTTTCCGTATTTGTCTACTGCTTTATGGTGGCGTGGAACGACTATCTGTTTGCCTCTATTTTCCTCTCCAGTTCTGAAAACTTCACATTGCCAGTTGGCCTGAGCACGCTGTTCAGTACGCCTGATTATGTGTGGGGAAGAATGATGGCCGCCTCATTAGTGACCGCATTACCGGTGGTGGTGATGTATGCGTTATCGGAACGGTTTATCAAAAGCGGCCTGACTGCAGGCGGCGTAAAAGGTTAACCACCCAATAATTTAAATATCGGAGTTGAGCAATGAAGAAGTTAATCGCAAGCGCACCGCGCGTAGCCCAGTTAGTCGAGTATGAAGATCGCCCGGTACAGGCGCATGAAGTCAAAATTAAAGTCGCGTTTGGCGCACCAAAACACGGCACCGAAGTAGTGGATTTCCGCGGCGCCAGCCCGTTCATTGATGAGGAATTCAACAGCGAGTGGAACCTGTTTGTCCCACGTGCTGAAGGGGCGGCTCGCGGCATAGAATTTGGTAAATTTCAGCTCGGCAATATGGTGGTGGGTGAGGTCATAGAACGTGGTTCTGATGTCACCGACTACCAAATCGGCGACCAGGTTTGTACTTATGGCCCATTGCAGGAAACGGTCATTGCGAATGCTGTAAACAACTATAAATTGCGCAAAATGCCTGCCGGTTCGAGCTGGAAAAATGCCGTGTGCTACGACCCGGCACAGTTCGCCATGAGCGGCGTGCGTGACGGTAATGTGCGCGTAGGGGATTTTGTCGTGGTGGTGGGCCTCGGCGCCATTGGTCAGATTGCTGTCCAGTTGGCGAAGAAAGCGGGTGCATCGGTGGTGATTGGTGTTGATCCTATTGCCCATCGCTGCGAAATCGCCACCCGCCACGGCGCAGATTTCTGCCTGAACCCGATAGGTACCGACGTCGGACTCGAAATCAAGAAAATCACCAACAAGCTTGGCGCTGACGTGATTATCGAAACCAGCGGTAATGACCAGGCGCTGCAAGGTGCTCTGCGCGGCATCGCCTACGGCGGCACCATCTCTTACGTCGCTTTCGCCAAACCTTTCCACGATTTCAACCTCGGACGCGAAGCGCATTTCAACAACGCAAAAATCGTCTTCTCACGCGGAAGTAGCGAGCCAAACCCGGACTATCCGCGCTGGGATCGCAAACGTATCGAAGAAACTTGCTGGGAACTGCTGATGAACGGTTATCTCAATTGCGAAGACCTGATTGACCCGGTCGTCACCTTCCACGACAGCGCGGAAAGCTACATGAAGTACGTCGATCAACACCCTGACCTGAGCATCAAAATGGGCGTTTTATTTTAATTTAAAAGGACTTAAATCATGAAAATCGGTACTCAAAATCAGGCGTTTTTCCCGCCAGATATTCTGGAAAAGTTTAAATATATTAAAGCCATGGGCTTCGACGGCTTTGAAATCGACGGCAAGCTATTGGTGGAAAACGTTCAGGCGGTCAAAGCCGCAATTGCTGAAACCGGTCTACCCGTGACCACGGCTTGTGGCGGCTACGATGGCTGGATTGGCGATTTTATTGAAGAACGTCGCCTTAACGGACTGCAACAGATCGCCCGCATTCTGGAAGCGTTGGCAGAAGTGGGCGGCAAGGGGATTGTGGTTCCTGCGGCGTGGGGCATGTTTACCTATCGTTTGCCGCCGATGAACTCACCGCGCAGTCAGGCGGGTGACCGTAAAGCCGTGAGTGATTCTCTGCGTTATCTGGATGAAGTTGCCGCGCGTACCGGCACAAAGGTGTACCTCGAACCGCTCAACCGTTATCAGGATCATATGATCAATACCCTGGCGGATGCGCGCTCATATATCGAAGAAAACCAACTAAAACATACGCAAATCATCGGCGACTTCTATCACATGAATATTGAAGAAGACGATATCAGCCAGGCGTTCCATAAAAACCGCGATTTGTTGGGCCACGTACATATTGCAGACAATCACCGCTACCAGCCGGGAAGCGGCAGCATTGATTTCAAAAAACACTTCGAACAGCTTCGCGCTGATGGCTATGACGGATACATCGTCTACGAAGGCCGCATTCGTGCGGAAGATCCGGCAGCGGCATATCAGCAATCGCTGCAATTTTTGCGTACCTGCTAAGAGGCAACGTGAGATGAGTCGAAAACTCAGGGTGGCGATTATCGGTGGCGGCCAGGTCGCAGAAACCGTACATGCGTCGTATTACCTGACCCGAAGCGAACTGGAACTGGTGGCTGTCGTCGACAGCAATATCGAGCGAGCGCAGTCCCTGGCAAATCGACTGGGGATTGCACATGCATTCGCAGATGCGGATGAAATGTATCGCCAGTGCCAGCCGGATATCATTAGTGTGTGTACACCAAACCGTTTCCACCATCAGCATGTTATGCAGGCGCTGGAAAACGGCTGCCATGTGATGTGTGAAAAACCACCAGCGATGACACCGGAAGAGGCCGCTGAAATGCGTGATGCCGCGCGTAAAGCCGGGAAAGTGCTGGCTTACGATTTCCACCACCGTTTTGCCAGCGACACGCAGTTTTTACGAGAACAAGTGGTCGCCGGGACGCTGGGTGAAATTTATGTCACCACCGCAAAAGCGCTGCGCCGTTGTGGTGTGCCCGGCTGGGGCGTGTTTACCAACAAAGAGTTGCAGGGCGGCGGGCCGTTAATTGATATCGGCATTCATATGCTTGATGCGGCCATGTACGTGCTGGGATTCCCGGCGGTGAAGCGCGTTTATGCTCATTCATTCCAGAAACTCGGCACGCTCAAACATAGCGGGCAATTTGGCGAGTGGGACCCGAAATCCTACACCGTTGAAGACGCGCTGTTTGCCACTGTTGAGTTCCGCAACGGGGGTATCTTGCGACTGGAAACCTCGTTCGCACTGAATATAGAACCGGTTTCGGTGATGAACGTCGAGTTCTGCGGCGTGAATGCAGGTGCAACGCTGTTCCCGGCACATATCTATCAGGATGAAGCGGGTAAATTAGTGACGTTGTCACAACGTGAAAGTGCAGACACTGAACGCCACTTCAAAAGTATGCGTGCCTTTGTTGATCATGTGCTTGGCGCACCGGTCAGCATCGCTGATGCAGAGCAGGGCTACCTTATTCAGCAACTGGTTGCGGCTATTTATCGCGCGGCAGAATCAGGAGAGAGCATAGAGTTATGAGCACTCTCACAAGGCTTCAGGAGCTGCAATTTAGCCCCCATACGCTGAATAAATTTGCCACTTTAATGACGGCGGGTAACGGCTATCTTGGCCTACGCGCCTGCCATGAAGAAGCGTATACCGATCAGACTCGCGGCATGTATCTGGCGGGCTTTTACCATCGCAGTTCGCCACTTGAAACGACGGAACTGGTGAACTTGCCAGACGTCCTGCAGATGCGCATCGAACTGGATGGTGAAATTTTCACGCTGTTGGCAGGTCAAGTCGTGGAATACCAGCGCGAGCTGGATTTTGCCACCGGAGAGCTGCGCCGCAACGTGCTGTGGCTGGCCCCAAACGGCAAGCGTTATCGAATCGAATGCCAGCGGTTTTTATCTGCCGCGCAGCACTCGCTGGTTTGTTCACGCATCGCCATTACACCGCAGGATAGCGAAGCTACAGTCACAATCAGCACTGGAATCGACGCCACGCAAACCAACTCTGGCCGTCAACACCTGGATGAAACCAGCGTTCGCGTTTTTGAACAGCGTTACTTGCAAGGCTGCTATCGCACGCTCGATGGTAGCAACGAAGTGATTATCAGCAGTTATTGCGCGCTACCATCTGAAAGTCACAGCAGTTTTTATGCGAAAAACCGCCGTCTGACACAGCACTGTAGCGGCCTTGTCGCCCAGGGTGAAGCTTTCAGCCTGGTGAAAACTAGCTGGATTGCCAGCTCGCTTGATGAAAACTATCGCGCTGAAACCTGCGCGGAATTCGCACTGCAAAACCTGATGCAATGCGTTGAGTGCGGGTACGAACAGCTTCTTGCGCAGTCAGCTCAGGTCTGGAATGGTTACTGGCAGCGTAGTCGCGTGAAGCTCGAGAGCGTGAATGAAGAAGATCAAATCGCGCTGGATTTCGCGTTGTACCATCTTTACGCCATGACGCCCGTTCACAACGAGCGCTGTAGCATTGCCGCGAAAGGACTGACGGGTGAGGGCTATAAAGGCCATGTTTTCTGGGATACTGAAGTTTTCCTGCTGCCATTTCATTTAATGACTCAGCCACATATTGCCCGCCAGTTACTGAGTTACCGTTGGCATAACTTGCGTGGTGGGCAGAAAAAAGCACGGGAAAACGGCTGGCAGGGTGCGCTATTCCCGTGGGAAAGCGCGTGGACGGGTGAAGAGGAAACCCCTGAGTTTGCCGCAATTAATATCCGCACGGGTTTGCGCCAGAAGGTTGCTTCCGCGCTGGCGGAACACCATCTTGTCGCTGATATTGCCTGGGCTGTTGATGCGTATTATCAGGTAACTGCCGACGAAGTTTTCATGCGCGAACGCGGAGTGACCCTGCTTCTGGAAACTGCACGATTCTGGATAAGCCGGGCGGTGAATGTGAACGGAAGGCTGGAACTGCACGATGTTATCGGCCCGGATGAATACACCGAGCATGTTGATAACAACGCGTACACCAATTATCTGGCATTCCATAACGTAGAGCGGGCAAGGCACTATGTGCAGCAATTCGGCATTCAGGACTCTGCATTTGTCAGTGCCGCGGATGATTTTCTGGAACGCCTTTGGCTGCCACCTGCCAATGAGCAGAACCTGATTGCTCAAGACGATACCTTCTTTAGTAAACCGACTATCGATCTCACTCGTTACAAACAGCAGCAGGGCACGCAGGCGATTTTGCTCGATTATTCACGCGCTGAAGTCAACGAGATGCAAATCCTCAAACAGGCTGATGTGGTGATGCTCACTTACATGTTGCCGTGGCGTTTTACGGCTGAACAGTTGGAGGCGAATCTTGGGTACTACGAACCAAGGACGATTCACGACTCGTCACTGAGCAAAGCAATTCACGGTGTGATTGCCGCTCGTTGTCACCGAGTCAATCAAGCTTACGAATTCTGGCAGCAGGCGGGCCTTATTGACCTCGGCGACGATCCACATAGCTGTGACGACGGCATTCATGCTGCCGCCACGGGCGCAATCTGGCTGGGCGCGGTACAGGGGTTTGTTGGGTTAACCGTCGAACAGGGCGAACTTCACCTAAACCCACGAATGCCCGCGCAGTGGCAATCTGTCGCGCTGCCGTTTTTCTGGCAAGGAACACAAATTCATCTGATGTTAACTCACCAGCACGTCACAATTTCTGGCGCACAAAATACACCGCTAACGCTTTGGCTGGGTGGAAAGCACGTCTCATTTGTTGGTACACAAACTTTTTTACTGGCTGAGTTTTTTGCGCCCGTTAATGGGAGCGGTACCACAAAAGGGACGAAACAATGAAACCTCTGGCGGTAATCTTTGATTTAGATGGCGTGGTGACCGATACCGCGCATCTGCATTTTTTGGCCTGGCAGCGTATCGCTCATGAGATAGGTATTGCGATTGACGAGCAGATAAACGAGCAGCTTAAAGGCATCAGTCGTATGGGTTCTCTGGAGAGAATCTTGCGTAGCGGCGGGGCAGAACATCGCTATAGCGCGCAGGATAAACATCGCCTGGCGGAGCGCAAAAATGCTTTCTACGTCGCCTCCCTTCAGCAATTGAACCCCGGTTCAGTATTGCCTGGCATTGCGGCATTGCTCGAAGAACTTCATCGGCAGGATGTGCGCGTTGGCCTGGCGTCGGTTTCGTTAAATGCCCCACGCATTCTTGAGGCGCTCGGTTTAGTCGAGCAATTTGATTTCTGTGCTGATGCCAGCCGAATTCAGCGCTCAAAGCCCGATCCCGAAATATTCATCGCCGCCTGTGCGGGGCTGAGTGTTGCACCCGCTAACTGTATCGGTATCGAGGATGCCCAGGCAGGAATCGAGTCGATTAACGCCAGCGGTATGCTTTCGGTAGGAATTGGAGTGCAGCTCTTAAACGCTGATTTATTGCTGCCAGATACCGCGCAACTGAACTGGCCGCTTCTGCAAACATTCTGGCTAACCCAACATAGCGTGAACGCTGTGTGAGAAAAGGAACACGTGATGGCACAACTCTCGTTGCAGCACATTCAGAAAATTTATAATAACCATGTTCATGTGGTGAAAGATTTCACCCTCGAAATCGAAGACAAAGAATTTATCGTCTTTGTGGGCCCCTCTGGCTGCGGAAAATCCACAACTTTACGCATGATTGCCGGGCTTGAGGAGATTAGCGGCGGCGAACTGCTGATTGACGGCGTATGCATGAACGATGTTCCTGCAAAATCGCGCGGTATCGCCATGGTGTTCCAAAACTACGCGCTATACCCGCATATGTCGGTTTACGACAACATGGCATTTGGCCTGAAAATGCAGAAACTGGATGCCAAAATAATTGATGAACGCGTGCAGTGGGCAGCTTCAATTCTGGGGTTGAAAACCTATCTGGATCGCAAACCGGCGGCTCTTTCCGGCGGGCAACGCCAGCGTGTCGCGTTGGGGCGCTCCATTGTGCGCGAAGCGGGCGTGTTCCTGATGGACGAACCGCTGTCGAATCTGGATGCCAGGTTGCGCGTACAAATGCGTGCAGAAATCAGCAAGCTGCATCAAAAACTCAACACCACCATGATTTACGTCACTCATGATCAAACCGAAGCCATGACTATGGCGACGCGTATCGTGATTATGAAAGACGGAATTATTCAGCAGGTCGGGGCGCCTAAAACCGTTTATAACCATCCCGCTAATATGTTTGTTGCCGGTTTTATTGGTTCGCCATCCATGAATTTCATTCGCGGTACGTTGGATAACGGCCATTTTGTTACCGAAACGCTGAAACTGGCGATACCCGAAGATAAATATGCGGCATTAAAGCTCGCGGACTACCAGCATAAACCAGTGATATTGGGGATTCGGCCGGAAGATATTTTGCCATCACCAAAAGAAGAGGGGATTGATGCACATATTACGGTTGCCGAACTCACCGGAGCTGAATTTATGTTATATGCCACAGTGGGCGGGCATGAATTAACGCTACGAGCCAATTCAGATGTTGATTATCGGGCGGCGCAAAATATAAAAATCACCTTTGACATGAATAAAAGTCATTTTTTTGACGCTGAAACCGAATGCACCATTAACTAAATAATTAATACCGTACCCTGCCGGGAAGTTACTCCCGGCTTCATAGTTGTTTTTGACAAGGAAATCAAATGAAAAAAATTATACAATGCGCAGCGCTTATTGCCTGTGCCGGGCCTCTCTATGTTCATTCCGCAGAAGTTGATGCATGGCATTACAATATTGGTGCCATGTACGAAATAGAAAACGTGGAAGGGCAGGCTGACGATAAAGACGGGCTTTATGAGCCATCGGTCTATTTCAATGCCAGCTACGGGGCGTGGACCATCTCGATGACGATGTATCAGGAAGGTTCTGCTGACTATAGTAATTTTACGCGTGGCACTTATTTTAATCGTCCTGAATTAGATATTCGCTATCAGATTGTTGATAATGATGCATGGTCATTGGGTTTCACCGGTGGCCTTCGTAATTATGGTTATCACTTTAAAAATGATGACGGATCTAATAATGGAACAGCTAATACCCAACGTTATAAATTCCAGCCTGACTGGAATGTGAATATCAACAATGACTGGAGCTTTAGCGGTTGGTTAGCCTACTATCGTTTTGATAACGATCTTGACCAAACCGGGTACTCTGATAGCCGCATTGAAACGGAAACTGGATTTACCTGGAAAATCAATGAAACCGTTTCTGTGCGCACTAACTATTATTTGGAACGTGGATTTAACACCGAAAGCGATAAAAATAACGGTGAGTTCTCAACGCAGGAAATCCGCGCTTACCTGCCGATTGCTTTAGGGAATACCACCTTAACGCCTTATACGCGACTGGGGCTGGATCGCTGGACAAACTGGGACTGGTCTGAAGATATTTATCGCGAAGACCACGACTATAACCGCCTGGGTCTGCTCTATGCTTACGATTTCCAGAACGGCCTGTCAATGACGCTGGAATATGCCTACGAGTGGGAAAACCATGACGAAGGTGAGAACGATAAGTTCCATTACGCAGGCATTGGTGTGAATTACGCATTCTGAGTTATATGCAATTCAACTGGCGGGCGCAATCCCGCCAATTGCGCTAGCATGGTAAACCTAATTCACCCGCCTTATTTAGATCAAGCAATAGAGTCTGTCAAAGATATTGTTGTCGGAATGATTGTTCTGCCCGGTGCTGCTTTCCCTGTTATTTTATCAAACAACAAGGCACTGCCTGCGGTACCTAATTCAAGTGTCGGCACTTCGATTCCACCTGGCGGTGGGGAAAGTAAAAAACTGAGCATATCATTGCTATAACCCACAACAGATAATTGCTCGGGTATTTTGATTCCTTTTTCTTGTGCGATACGGTAAATGCTCATTAGCTTCAGGCTATCTGTGGCAAATATGGCTTTCGGGATATTCTCCCCGCTTAATAATTTTTGCGCTGCCTCAAGTGCCGTTTCATTGGTATATCCACCATCGACGATCCATTCATCAGGCAGGTTAATATCTTGCTGACGCAGGCAATCTTTAAAGCCAGCAAGGCGGTCGACCGAAACATGATAATCGAGCGGGGCGTGCAGACAGGCAATATTACGATGCCCTTTATTGAGCAGTGTTTGTGTCAGCGCGATACTGTCGTGGTAATTATCGGTATCGACTGAACATACGTGCTTGAATTCACCGTCGACTTTACCAATGACAACCACCGGAATAGCGTACTGATCTAACTCTTCAAAAAATGATTCATCGGTCGGTGAGCTGAGCATAATTATGCCCTTAATCATTTTCTGTTTGATTTTACTGACGCACTTTTGCAGATCTTCTTTACTATTTTTGGATGTTTGCAAAATGACGTCAAAACCTTCCAGTTCTGCGCGAGCGGTAATTGCGTGCAACACTTCAGAGAAAAAGGGATTTCCCGCCGTGGTTTTGGTTGAGCGCGTGGAGATCACCATAATCGCATCAAAGCCAGAAGACGTTAGCCCTCGGGCTAATTTATTCGGCTGATAATTTAACTCTTCAATCGCTTTTAAAACACGTTCGAGCGCTTCCGGTGAAATATTGGTTTGCTTATTGAGCACGCGCGATACGGTGGATTTGGAAACATTCGCCAAGCGGGCAATATCATAAATGGTGGGCGACATGACTGAACCGGTCCTGTTCTGCGCCAAAAGATAACGCATATTACTGAACACGTAACGGGCTGTCTATTGGCGATGCGTCAGTGTAAATAGGTGTAAAATGATTCTATGTCCTTTGATTTATCACCATTTACCCCCATAACCTTTCTCATTAAAGTCACAGATGGGTGCTGCCAGGACGCATATGAACAGAATCAAGAATGAACTGAATGCCCTGATGAACCGGGGCGTAGACCGGCATTTACGCCTTGCCGTAACGGGTTTAAGCCGCAGTGGTAAGACGGCTTTTATCACCGCGATGGTGAATCAATTATTGAGCGTGCATAACGGTGCACGTTTGCCGTTACTTAACGCAGTGCGCGAAGAGCGTCTGCTGGGCGTCAAGCGTGTGCCGCAGCGCGATTTAGGCATTCAGCGTTTTACCTATGATGAAGGTCTGGCGCAGCTTTATGGCTCCCCGCCGAGTTGGCCGACGCCGACGCGTGGGGTGAGCGAAATGCGCCTGGCGCTTCGTTATCGCTCTAACGATTCGCTGCTGCGTCACTTTAAAGACACCTCAACGTTGTACCTGGAAATTGTTGATTACCCTGGTGAGTGGCTGCTGGACTTGCCGATGCTGGTGCAAAATTACCTCACCTGGTCGCGTCAGATGACCAGTTTACTGACGGGCGATCGCGGCGAGTGGTCAGCACAGTGGCGTACATTGTGTGAAGGGTTAGACCCGCTCGCGCCTGCCGATGAAAACCGACTGGCAGAAATATCTGAAGCCTGGACGGATTACCTGCTGCGTTGCAAGCGTGAAGGTTTGCACTTTATCCAGCCGGGGCGTTTTGTGCTGCCCGGTGATATGGCGGGAGCCCCCGCGCTGCAATTCTTCCCGTGGCCGGTTGTGGACGCCATCGGCGAGTCAAAACTTGCTCAGGCTGATAAAACTACCAACATCGGTATGCTGCGCACGCGCTTTGATTACTACTGCGACAAAGTGGTTAAAGGGTTTTATAAGAACCATTTCCTTAAATTTGACCGCCAGATTGTGCTGGTGGATTGCCTGCAACCGCTCAACAGCGGCCCGCAAGCATTTAACGACATGCGTCTGGCGCTCACGCAACTGATGCAAAGTTTCCATTACGGCCAGCGCACGCTGTTCCGCCGCCTGTTTTCACCGGTTATCGACAAGCTGTTATTTGCCGCCACCAAGGCCGATCATGTCACCGTCGACCAACACGCCAACATGGTCGCGCTGCTTCAACAACTGGTGCAGGACGCCTGGCAAAATGCCGCGTTCGAAGGTATCGACATGGATTGCATGGGCCTTGCTTCGGTGCAGGCGACGCAAAGCGGTCTGGTCGATGTGCGCGGAGAACAAATCCCGGCGTTACGCGGCAATCGTTTAAGTGATGGCGAGCCGTTAACGGTTTATCCCGGCGAAGTGCCTGCGCGTTTACCGGGCAGCGCATTCTGGGAAAAACAGGGTTTTCAGTTTGAACAGTTCCGCCCACAGGTGATGGATGTGGACAGGCCGATGCCGCACATTCGCATGGATGCGGCGCTGGAGTTTTTAATCGGGGATAAATTGCGATGAACGAACCATTAAAACCGCGTATTGATTTTGCACAACCGCTGGATGTGGAAAAAGCAGATACCTACAAAGCGCCGCACGCTTTTAGCGAGCCGGAGGCCGAAAAATTTACGCCTGTGCTCAGTACCTTAGACGACGTTGAAGACAATGGACAGGCGGAAGCCGTCATTGAAGCGGCGTTGCGCCCGAAACGTAGCCTGTGGCGGCGCATGGTGCAGGTTGGTCTGGGGCTGTTTGGGATAAGCGTCGTGGCGCAGGGCATCCAATGGACGCACAACGCTTATGTTACGCAGGACTGGATTGCCCTCGGCGGTGGCATTGCTGGCGGGCTGATTATTGCCGCCGGGGTCGGTTCTGTGGCAACAGAGTGGCGGCGTTTATGGCGCTTGCGCCAGCGTGCAGAAGAACGAGATGAAGCCCGTGAATTAATGCACAGCCACGGCATGGGTAAGGGGAAATCCTTCTGTGAAAAGCTGGCTCGTCAGGCCGGGCTGGATCAGGGTCATCCGGCGTTGCAACGCTGGTACGCCGCGATTCACGAAACACAAAACGACCGCGAAGTGGTGGAGCTGTATGCCCGATTAGTTCAGCCGGTGCTGGATAACCAGGCGCGTCGGGAGATCAGCCGTTCTGCCGCTGAATCCACGCTGATGATTGCCGTCAGCCCATTGGCTATGGTGGATATGGCATTTATTGCCTGGCGAAATTTGCGTCTGATTAACCGTATTGCCACGGTGTATGGCATTGAGTTGGGCTACTACAGCCGGATTCGCCTGTTCCGCCTGGTTTTGCTGAATATAGCCTTTGCCGGGGCCAGCGAACTGGTGCGCGAAGTGGGGATGGACTGGATAGGCCAGGACCTCGCCGCAAGGCTTTCAACACGTGCGGCGCAAGGAATTGGAGCCGGTTTACTGACTGCGCGTTTAGGGATTAAAGCAATGGAACTTTGCCGCCCATTACCGTGGATTGAGAATGATAAACCGCGTTTAGGTGATTTCCGTAAGCAGTTGCTGGTTCAGCTCAAAGAGACAATGAGTAAAAGCAAAACCCGCCCTGTCGAGTAACTCACAAACAGTGCCGTGAGCATTTTGCTTTACGGCATTGCTCCTATTCAGCGACTTATCTGTCAACTTTTCTTCACACATCTCTTCTGACCATTCGTTATCTGGAGTATCATCACTTCACCCAATGACTCAGCTTATTGCAATTGAAGGACACATCCATGCGTCTGGAAGTTTTTTGCCAGGACCGTCTTGGTCTTACCCGTGAATTACTTGATTTACTGGTGCTGCGCAGTATTGATTTGCGCGGTATCGAAATTGATCCCATTGGGCGAATCTACCTGAATTTCTCTACTCTCGACTTCGATACATTCAGCAGTCTGATGGCTGAAATTCGTCGCATCCCGGGAGTGACGGACGTGCGTACCGTGCCGTGGATGCCGTCCGAGCGCGAACATCGTGCGTTAAGCGCCTTGCTTGAAGCGCTGCCTGAACCAGTGCTGTCGCTGGATATGAAAAGCAAAGTGGAGCTGGCGAATCCGGCGAGCTGTGCACTGTTCGGCCAAAACGAAGACAAGTTGCGTAACCATAACGCCGCGAGCCTGGTGAACGGTTTTAACTTTATGCGTTGGCTGGAAAGTGCGCCGACGGAATCTCATACCGAACACGTGGTGATTAACGGGCAGAATTTCCTGATGGAAATCACGCCGGTTCATCTTGATAGCGAAAACGAAGGCGCGACGTTAGTCGGCGCGGTGGTGATGCTGCGTTCAACGGTCCGCATGGGCCGCCAGCTCCAGAACCTCTCTAATACCGATGTTGGCGCGTTTAGCCAGATTGTCGCGGTCAGCCCGAAAATGCGCCATGTGGTTGATCAGGCACATAAACTGGCATTGCTGAATGCACCGCTGCTGATTGTGGGTGATACCGGAACTGGTAAAGATTTGCTGGCTCATGCTTGCCATCTTGGCAGCCCACGAGCGCAGAAACCGTATCTGGCACTCAACTGCGGCTCGATGCCGGATGACGTGGTTGAAAGCGAATTGTTTGGCCATGCACCAGGCGCATACGCCAATGCTGTCGAAGGTAAAAAGGGCTTCTTCGAGCAGGCCAACGGTGGCTCAGTTTTGCTGGATGAGATCGGCGAAATGTCGCCGCGTATGCAGACAAAACTGCTGCGTTTCCTCAACGACGGGACATTCCGTCGCGTGGGCGAGGAGCATGAAGTTCATGTTGATGTGCGCGTAATCTGTGCGACGCAAAAGAACCTGATTGAAATGGTGCAAAAAGGCGAATTCCGTGAAGATCTCTATTATCGCCTGAACGTCCTCACGCTAAATTTGCCGCCGTTGCGTGACCGCCCGCAAGATATCATGCCGCTGACCGAGCTGTTTGTGGCCCGTTTTGCCGATGAGCAAGGCGTTCCGCGTCCGAAACTGGCGAATGATTTAAGCAACGTGTTAACGCGTTATGGTTGGCCGGGCAACGTGCGTCAGTTAAAGAATGCTATCTACCGCGCATTAACCCAACTGGAAGGGTACGAGTTACGTCCGCAAGACATTTTGCTGCCAGATTTTGATACGGCGAGTTTAGTGGTTGGGGAAGAAGCAATGGAAGGGTCGCTGGATGATATTACCAGCCGCTTTGAGCGTTCGGTGCTCACACAGCTTTATCGTACTTATCCAAGTACGCGTAAGTTGGCTAAACGTTTGGGCGTTTCGCACACCGCGATTGCGAACAAATTACGTGAATACGGCCTGAGCCAGCGTAAAACAGAAGAGTAATCATTATGCCCCCGGTTCACGGGGGCATTCACACTTAAGCCTTCAGAGCTTCCAGTGCTGCGGCATAATCTGGCTCATTAGTGATTTCGTTCACTAACTCGCTGAATACCACTTCGTCTTTCTCATTAAGAACCACTACGGCACGAGCCGTCAGGCCTTTCAGTGCGCCTTCAGAAATACCAACACCGTACGCTTGCTGGAACTCTGGGTTACGCAGAGTAGACAGTGTGACAACATTGCTCAGGCCTTCTGCGCCGCAGAAGCGAGATTGTGCAAATGGCAGGTCAGCGGAAACACACAGTACAACGGTGTTATCCATTTCTGTCGCCAGTTGGTTGAATTTGCGCACGGAAGCCGCACAAACGCCGGTATCAATGCTTGGGAAAATGTTCAGGACTTTACGTTTTCCATCGAACTGGCTCAGAGTAACGTCAGACAGATCTTTAGCTACCAGTGAGAAAGCTTCAGCTTTGTTGCCAGCTTGTGGGATCTGACCTGCAACCGCTACAGGGTTGCCCTGGAAATGAACGATTTGTGACATGTTTGATTTTCCTTTTTACATATAATTAACGCCGCCGACAGTGTATGTCAGTATTCATCATCTGAATATAAAAAACTGATACTGCAAGTAAAAGTGTTCTCTGGCTATACTCTGGCAACGATAAAAACAACGACGACAGGCAAAAAATAATGAGAACAGTCAAGGTTTACCAGGAAGCGTGGCCCCTCCATACACCGTTTGTGATTTCACGTGGTACACGCAGCGAAGCGGTAGTTGTTGTGGTCGAATTGGAAGAAGACGGCATTAAAGCGGTGGGTGAGTGCACCCCGTATCCGCGCTATGGCGAGAGTGTGGAATCGGTGCTGGCGCAAATCACCACGGTGATTCCCCAGTTGGAAAAAGGAATGACGCGTGCGCAACTGCAAGATGCACTCACGGCGGGCGCTGCGCGTAATGCCATTGATAGCGCATTGTGGGATTTAGAAGCCCGACGCAAACAACGGACGCTTTCTCATATTGCTGGGGTCGAACTCCCGGAACTGGTGACCACGGCACAAACTGTCGGTATTGCCGAACCTGAACAAATGGCGGCCGCCGCGAAACTGCTGTGGGATAAAGGCGCGCGTCTGTTAAAGGTTAAAATTGACGACCGACTCATTACCGAGCGCATGGTGGCGATTCGTGCCGCCGTGCCAGAGGCAGTGATTATCGTTGATGCTAACGAAGCCTGGAAAAGTGACGGCCTGGCGGCGCGTTGCCAGTTACTGGCCGATCTGAATGTGGCGATGCTTGAACAGCCGCTGCCTGCCGGGCAGGACAGTGCGCTGGCGAATTTCATCCATCCATTGCCTATTTGCGCGGATGAGAGTTGCCATACTCGTGAAAGCCTTGCCGGGCTGAAAGGGCGCTACGAAATGGTGAACGTGAAACTGGATAAAACCGGTGGTTTGACCGAAGCGTTGGCCTTAACGCAGGCCGCTCGCGAAGCAGGATTTGATGTGATGTTGGGCTGTATGTTGTGTACGTCGAGAGCTATCGCCGCCGCTTTACCGCTGGCGGCGAAAGTCCGTTTCGCCGATCTCGATGGCCCAACCTGGCTTGCGGTAGACGTTGAGCCCGGTTTGCACTTTGAAACCGGGAAACTTTATCCGTAAGAATTTTATTTTTGCCAGTGCAGTAAGCCCATCATGGCATCCAGATACCGCTCACTCGCTTCGTCAGCCGAGATGGGCGGGAATTCTGCGGTAATACAAGGTAGGCCTAAATCGGCACACCAACTGCCAAATGACCCTGGAGTTTCATAGCCCACACTGGTCACTAACGGCAACGCAAACTCTTTCGCAAGCCATGCGCCAAGCGGGGAGTTGTCGGGATCTTCAATACAGCCTAGCGGATCGTGGAAAGAGACAATCCATGCAGGTTGTAACGTATGAATCAGCTGACATAACGCAGCAGTTTCTGGCTCAGAACCGGGCTTGTTACCGGTCGATAACACCACGTCGCGTGCATCGGCACTGCTGTTCCAGCGATAAACGGTTTCGCCAGATTTCCAGTTTGCCGCCGGGAAATTACGATTTAAATCCACACCGTTGGCATTAGCGCGTAAACCCAGTTGGCAACCGTCAGGATTCACCGCCAGCACAACGTGATGACGGCGGTGTTCGGGTTCCAGGGTGCGCAGTGCGCAAGACAACGTGACCATGGCCGCATTTTCATCGCCATGCGTGCCTGCAATGATTAAGCCGCTGCGTTGTTCACTCGGTGCGGCCGGGAACCAGATAAGCGGCGCACCAAACACAGATTTGCCATAACGCTCGGAGCCTTTCGGCAAATGACCGCGTTGTGAACGAGGGCGGTGGGCTGACATAGCATTCCTTAAATCGACTCAGATTTTTAATGCTGATAGTAATAGCAGTGATTTAAAAAAAACTCATCTGAAACAATCTCCTGTCAGACCAGTTCATCCTTTGCGCCGATATTCACAAAAACCCCTCCGGGAGGCGATTTTCGTCACGTTATTTATTTTTGTTATTGGCAAAACAGTTGATTGCGTTACATTGTTTGTCTGTCACTGGCGTGAGCGTAGTGCTGGCCCAAACAAAATTATTCATAAGGGTAAAACATGAAAAAGCGTTTTTTGACTACTTGTTGTGCATTAGCCATTGCCAGCCTCTTTTCTAATGCCTGGGCGGCGGATGTCCCTGCTGGTACTAAACTCGCGGCTGACCAAACTCTGGTTCGTCATATTAAAGATGAACCGGCTTCTCTTGATCCCGCCAAAGCCGTTGGGTTGCCAGAAATTCAGGTGATCCGTGATTTGTTTGAAGGCCTGGTTAACCAGAACGAAAAAGGGCAGCTCGAACCCGGTGTCGCCACCAAATGGCAAAGTAATGACAACCGTACCTGGACATTTACCCTGCGCGACAACGCGCGCTGGTCTGATGGCTCACCGGTTACCGCACAAGATTTCGTTTATAGCTGGCAGCGTTTGGTTGATCCGAAAAACACCTCACTATTTGCCTGGTTTGCCGCCCTTGCTGGCATCAACAATGCGCAAGCCATTATTGATGGCAAAATGCCTGCGGATAAACTGGGCGTGACGGCGGTTGATGATAGAACGCTGCGCATTAATCTCGATAAGCCCGTACCATACTTCCCGAATCTGACCGCTAACTTTTCGCTCTATCCGGTGCCAAAAGCAGTGGTTGAGAAATTCGGCAATGACTGGACCAAACCTGGCAACCTGGTTGGCAACGGGGCGTATGCGCTGAAAGATCGCATCGTGAATGAAAAACTGGTGGCGGTGCAGAATAAAAATTACTGGGATAACAGCAAAACGGTCATCACCGAGGTGACATTCATTCCTATCAACCAGGAATCTTCGGCCACCAAGCGTTATCTGGCGGGAGACATTGATATCACTGAGTCATTCCCGAAAAACCTCTATCAAAAATTATTGAAAGATATTCCGGGGCAAGTTTATACCCCGCCACAGTTGGGCACCTATTATTACGCCTTTAACACCCAGAAAGGCCCGACGGCTGACGCGCGCGTGCGTCTTGCCCTGAGCATGTCGATTGATCGTCATATCATGGCTGAAAAGGTATTGGGTACGGGTGAGAAACCGGCATGGCGCTTTACGCCAGATGTGACGGCGGGCTTTACGCCAGAGCCTTCACCATTTGAGCAAATGAGCCAGGAAGAAGCCAACGCTCAGGCTAAAACACTGCTGCAAGCGGCAGGTTATGGCCCGAACAAACCGCTTAAATTAACGCTGCTGTATAACACGTCTGAAAACCATCAGAAGATTGCGATTGCGGTGGCATCAATGTGGAAGAAAAATCTTGGTGTGGATGTGAAGCTACAAAACCAGGAATGGAAAACGTACATTGATAGCCGCAACACCGGTAACTTCGATGTAATTCGTGCTTCGTGGGTGGGGGATTACAACGAGCCTTCGACGTTCCTGTCGCTGTTAACTTCAACGCACAGCGGTAATATTTCGCGCTTCAACTCCCCGGAATATGACAAAGTTCTGGAGCAGGCAAGCCAGGAAACAACTGATGCCGCGCGTAATAAAGATTACAATCAGGCGGAAAAAATCCTCCAGGAAAAAGCCCCGATCGCACCGATTTACCAGTACACCAATGGTCGCTTAATCAAGCCATGGCTGAAAGGGTATCCGATTAATAACCCTGAAGATGTTGCTTACAGCCGTACCATGTATATCGTGGCGCATTAATTAAACTTAGATCTTAAAGGCCCTGACTTGCATCAGGGCCTTTTTTGTTTCATCACGAAACAGAAGTGGCGTAACCCCCGACAATAAACCAGGTGATAAACACGATTGCGGCCACGATGATGGCTATTGGGAACAAAACGCCAATTTTCATTTTCTTCTCATTCTTCAGTATGGAAAAGTTGCCACTGGTTCCGGCCTTGTTCTTTGGCCTGATACAGCGCCGCATCAGCTTGCGCAATCAGTCGCGTAGCAGACATGCCCGGCTCCCAAATTGCGATACCGAGACTCATTGTGACGAAGGGTAATACAAGCGACCCGGCATGGGGAATCGCCAGTGCTTTTAAGTTCTGTTGGATGCGTTCTGCCACCTCAATCGCCTGCTGCGCAGGGGTATCAGGAAGCAGCATAATAAACTCCTCGCCTCCAAACCGCGCCGCAACATCTTGTGTCGAACGAACTGCATCTTCAAGGCATTTAGCGACTTTTATCAGGCATTCATCACCGGCCTGATGACCGTAATGGTCGTTATATTTTTTGAAGTGATCGACGTCTAACATAATCACTGACAGCGGCGAGTTGCATTGTTCCTCACGTTGCAGCGCTTTATCCAGCAACAGATGGAACACCCGTCGATTGGCAATCCCGGTTAACGGATCGCGGTTAGCCAGCGTTTGTAACTGTGTTATCAAATCTCTGTTTTCATGCTCACGGCGGACGGCCAGAATAAACCAACCGCACAAAATCCGGCGGCCCGACTCAAACAAGCCAGCCAGCAGGATATACAACAGCGCATTAAGCACCGTGAGGTCGGAAGGATAAACAAAATTACAAATCAGAATCACCACCCAAATGGGCAGGGTGAAACTCAGTAAAACGCGGGTATCAAAATAGAGTGAAATCAGCGCGGTGAAAATCAGCAACGCGGCGAAGGGGAACACAATCCGCGAATCGCCGCTGGCAATGAAGATGTAAAAACAACACACCCAAAGGGCGCTGATGCACAGTAATGCCCCGTGCAGGCATTTACTCAGCCACTCGGCGTGTTGATCGGGGGCCATTCGCAAAAGGAAAATCACCGACGACGAGATGGCGAGTATCAACCCCATAAGCAGTTCTAGCACGGGATATGATTGGGTGATGCTGGCGATTTGTTTTATCGGCGAAAAGTAGTGTCGGCCTAAAATAAATAAGCAGAACAATAAGTTAATCCACAAAAACCAGACACCACTGATTGTGATTGCGCGTTGCCGCATGACCTTTAGGCGAAAATCTAAATTGGTGTAAGTTCTGCGTACGTCTAGCAAACATCATCTCCGTATGCCCTGGTGGCATTGCTGTATCTGAAAAACAACAGAAATGTAACATTTTTTATTGAGCAAATTCAGGAAGTTTGCCTATTTTTCCGAGTTACATAACAAAAGAAGACGGCTAGACTGACAACAGAAATGTGGCAATACGTGGAGAAATGCTTTGGAAACCATTAAAGGGCACGATTTAAAAGTGCCGGACGCCGTATTAGCCTGGCAACTCGATGGCAATGGCGGCGTCAAAACCATCGAAGATAATGACACTATCGATGCTGCACATCCTGGTTGGCTGCATTTAAATTATACCCATTCCGATAGCGCAAACTGGCTGGCGACCACACCTTTACTGCCCAATTATGCCCGCGATGCGCTGGCCGGCGAAAGTTTGCGCCCGCGTGTGACGCGCATTGGCGAAGGGACGCTCATCACGTTGCGCTGTATCAACGGTAGTACTGATGAACGCCCCGACCAACTCGTCGCAATGCGGTTATACATCGACGAACGGCTTATTGTCTCAACGCGTCAGCGCCGGGTACTGGCGCTCGATGACGTGGTGAATGACCTCAAAGAGGGCGCAGGACCGGTCGATACCGGCGGTTGGCTGGTGGATGTATGCGACGCGCTGACTGACCATGCCAGCGAGTTTATTGAACAGTTGCATGACAAAATTATCGATCTCGAAGATAACTTGCTCGATCAACAAATCCCTCCACGAGGTTTTCTGGCTTTACTGCGTAAACAGCTGATTGTGATGCGCCGTTATATGGCGCCGCAGCGGGATGTCTACGCACGTCTTTCGAGTGAGCGACTGCCGTGGATGACCGATGATCACCGTCGTCGGATGCAGGATATTTCCGACAGGTTAGGGCGCGGGCTTGATGAAATCGACGCCTGTATTGCGCGTACAGCTGTGATGGCAGATGAAATCGCCCAGGTGATGCAAGAAGCGATGGGGCGTCGCACCTATACCATGTCATTAATGGCGATGGTATTCTTGCCAAGCACGTTTTTGACGGGGCTATTTGGTGTGAATTTAGGCGGCATTCCGGGCGGCGGCTGGCATTTTGGTTTTAGCCTGTTTTGCATCATGTTGGTGGTTCTTATTGGTGGTGTTGCCTGGTGGTTACATCGCAGTAAATGGCTGTAAAATTTAACATTTTTAACAAAGCGCTTACTAAAAAAGACTGCGATAATTGAGCCAGGTCAATAACTGGAACGACGGTTCAAGGCACTATCTCTCTCGCAGGTGAATGCAACGTCAAGCGATGGGCGTTGCGCTCCATATTGTCTTACTTCCTTTTTTAGAATTACTGCATAGCACAATTGATTCGTACGAGCCGACTATTAGTCGGCTTTTTTTTGTCTGCGATTTGTTGTCTATGCTTAAAGGGAAGGTACAAAACTGGAGGCCATAATGACTTTTTATCGAAGCTTATTCATGAGCGACCCGACATTCCCGAGCGAACCCACGCCTGTGCCCGATCCAATTCCCAGGCCGCAGCCGATACCCGACCCGCCGCTTGATCCCGATCCAAAACCGATTATCGACCCGCCGCCGCACATGTGAAGGTTTCCCTCTCCGTTGCCGGAGAGGGATGATGTGACTATTTTATTTCGAGGATATCGAGGCGTTGCACAGGGGAATCACTGTCTTCGTCTTCTGGCTGCCAGCCAACAGGCTGCATAGGCAACTCTTCGCGGTCGAACGCTAAATCGCCACCGTCTACAACTTCCGCACCGTGCTTCAGGCCTTTGAAATCAAACAGCGTGGTATCGCACATATGCGAAGGCACCACATTTTGCATCGCGCTGAACATGGTTTCGATACGGCCAGGATAACGTTTATCCCAGTCGCGCAGCATCTCGCCAATCACCTGGCGCTGGAGGTTTGGCTGTGAACCACACAGGTTGCACGGAATAATCGGGTATTCACGCGCGATGGCGAAACGCTCAATGTCTTTCTCGCGGCAGTAGGCCAGCGGGCGAATCACAATGTGCTTGCCGTCATCGCTCATCAGTTTTGGTGGCATGCCTTTCATTTTGCCGCCGTAGAACATATTCAGGAACATCGTCTGAAGAATGTCATCGCGATGGTGGCCAAGGGCAATTTTCGTTGCCCCTAACTCGGTTGCGGTGCGATAGAGAATGCCACGGCGCAAACGAGAGCAGAGCGAACAGGTGGTTTTCCCTTCTGGAATCTTGTCTTTTACGATGCCGTAAGTGTTTTCTTCGACAATTTTGTACTCAACACCAATGCTTTCCAGGTACGCAGGCAGAATGTGCTCAGGGAAACCGGGTTGCTTCTGGTCGAGGTTAACTGCCACCAGGCTGAAATTGATCGGCGCGCTCTGCTGCAAATTACGCAGAATTTCCAGCATGGTGTAGCTGTCTTTGCCACCGGACAGGCAAACCATAATGCGATCGCCTTCTACAATCATGTTGTAATCAGCGATAGCTTCGCCCACGTTACGACGCAGACGTTTCTGTAATTTGTTCAGGTTGTATTGTTCTTTTTTAGTAACTTCTTGTTTATCTTGCATTTAGTTGACGCTCTAACTCGAAAAGGGGCACCGCAGGGGCATAGCCATGCTACATGGCGTGTATGGTACGGATTGCGGCGACGAAAGTCAGCACGAAATGAAGTAAAAAGCGTTTCTCAATGGCGTGGTTTTAAAGAGATTAAAATAAGTTTGCCCTATTAAAACCTTATTTATTGCATGGATAATTTCACTTATGTATTATGCGCCGCCGGCCAATCTTTATAATCTTCATGTGATTATGAAATGAAGGGTCAGGCATGCGTTAAAAACCGCCACTAGCTCATCGGGAAGAGCGGCAACCTCAGTGTTGTAGTACGGGGTTCGAGGCTCCGGTGGCGGACCAAAACAAAATCACTTTTAGCGACACTCTTTGCTTCACACAATCCCGTTATGCATCTGGTTTTTCATAGCGCGGCAACTGCGTAATCTCATAGGTACTTGTGCTCAGCACGACGCAACGATCTGGCTCAGGATTGCCGGAATAAAACATGAAGTAGGTCTGTTTCCCCGGGAAGAACACCAGGTCATCTCCATTTTGAAACCGTGTGACGCGGAAAGGGACATCATTCTGGGTTTTGTTCTGTCTGACTCCGGAGGCAACCTGAAAGTGTTCGTCCCATTTCATCGTCGTGAGACTGTAAGCAAAACGCGAAATCACCATATTTTCACGCATTGAGCATGATAGTCGGGTTGCTGTGGCGGCAAATACAGAAGAATGAACGAGGCCTAAAAGGCTTAATAAAAGAACAAATTTCATGAGACACCTTGTCATCTAATGTAGGTAACAGGAGGGTAACATGAATCGCCATAGAATTTAAATTTGCGCAATTCATATTGTTTAGATGATTTATCTAATGAAATTGAAGGTTCGTGGAACTCAAAACCGAGGAGGGATATATTCGCAGGCGGGTATTAATTCGGGGAGGGTTTAACTTGAGTAAGAATTTAGTAAATTAAATTATTTAAAGCCAGTGCATAACACTGGCTATTTAACTTACTTAGAGCAATAAACGCGTGCATCACGTGGGGTGTAAATACCAAACGTGATAAAGCCGAGGAAACCGTCAGCAAACGTCTGCTGAACTTCTGTACGCACCACTTTATCCGCACCGCCACATACCGCCGCCGCATCAACAGTTTTGGTTTGGCCAATACCGCTTACAAAGAAGTGATGTGTCGTGGTTTGCTGTGGTTTCTCAGCAATTTCTTTATTAATAGTGAATGTTTGCTGCGCGCAGCCAGATAAAACCAGAGAAGCAACAGCTGCTATCATTAACTTTTTCATAACAATCCCTTTTTTATTTGTAGTAACCGCGCGCAGAATCGCATTGTAATTATTAATAAGAAATCCGACCAGTTATTCGTATGAGAATTATCTCGGCATTGTTTTGGGTTTGTTTATATCGCATCAAATTAGACGATTTGGATTAACCTTTATCGATCAATTGAAAGATTTAATACTGGAGTAATGACAACCAGGGCAAATCAGCTCTTATCGCAGCGTGCGGCTTGAAATGGCAGTGCTAATTTGCTGGAAACTGCCGCGTTACAGCGACGAATCTGCTAATATGCGCGCCAGACGCTGTCTGACAGCCCATTAATTGAGAGTATAACTGTGACATCTTTTTCTACCCTAAACGTTCTGCCTGCAGAACAACTCGCCAACCTCACCGAACTTGGTTATCACACCATGACGCCTGTTCAGGCGGCTGCATTACCCGCGATTCTGGCTGGGAAAGATGTCCGCGCACAGGCGAAAACCGGCAGTGGTAAAACCGCTGCATTTGGCCTGGGTTTACTGCAACACATTGATGCCAGTCAGTTTATTACTCAGTCGCTGGTGTTGTGCCCGACTCGTGAACTGGCTGATCAGGTGGCAAAAGAATTACGCCGCCTTGCGCGCTACATGCCGAATATTAAAGTGCTCACGCTTTGTGGCGGTCAGCCGTTTGGCGCTCAGCGCGATTCGCTGCAACATGCTCCGCATGTGATTGTCGCAACGCCAGGCCGTTTGCTGGATCACCTGAAAAAAGAGACCGTCAAGCTCGATGCCTTGCAAACGCTGGTGCTGGACGAAGCAGACCGCATGCTGGATATGGGATTTGCTGACGCCATTGACGAAGTGATTAGCCATGCGCCGCAAGATCGCCAGACCCTGCTTTTCTCTGCTACCTGGCCGACGGCTATTGCATCAATCAGCTCCCGCGTGCAGCGTTCGCCAGAAACCATCGAAATTGATTCCGTAGATGAATTGCCTTCTGTAGAGCAGCAGTTCTATGAAATCTCCCGCAGTGGCAAAATTAGCCTGTTGCAGAAACTTCTCAGCAAGCATCAACCTGCGTCTTGCGTCGTCTTCTGTAACACCAAGAAAGATTGCCAGGCCGTTTGTGATGCGCTAACCGAAAGCAACCAAAGCGTGCTGGCGCTGCATGGCGACATGGAACAGCGCGATCGCGATCAAACGCTGGTGCGTTTTGCCAACGGCAGTAGTCGCGTGCTGGTCGCAACGGATGTTGCAGCGCGTGGCCTGGACATCAAAGCACTGGAAATGGTGATTAACTACGAACTCTCCTGGGACCCGGAAGTTCACGTTCACCGCATTGGTCGTACCGCTCGTGCTGGCGAAAGTGGCCTGGCAATTAGCCTATGTGCGCCGGAAGAAGCCCAGCGTGCCAGCGTGTTAGCTGAGATGTTGAACTTGTCTCTGAGCTGGCAGCCCGCGCCTACGGCCGGAAGCATCAAACCGCTGGAAGCGACTATGGCGACGTTGTGCATCGACGGCGGCAAAAAAGCGAAAATGCGTCCGGGTGATATTCTCGGTGCGTTGACCGGTGATTTGGGGCTGGATGGCGCAGATATCGGCAAAATTGATGTCCACCCGATGCACGTTTATGTCGCGATCCGTGAGTCTGTAGCGCGTCATGCGTGGAAGCAATTGCAGAGCGGTAAAATTAAAGGCAAATCGGTTAAAGTGCGTTTGCTGAAGTAAGTTTTTAACACCGCTCCCTGCAGTTTTATGCGGGGAGCGGTTAATTCTATTCCTTCGCGACCGCATCCAGTACCCGCACCAACTGCGTGACGAAACCGTACTCGTTATCGTACCAGGCCACGGTTTTAACCAGTTGCAAATCACCCACTTCAGTCACTTCCGTCTGCGTAGCATCAAACACCGAACCAAAATTCGTGCCGACAATATCGGACGACACAATTTCCTCGTCGGTGTAGCCAAACGATTCGTTGCCGTCGGTCGCTTTTTTCAGCGCCGCATTAATCTCCTCGACCGTTACCTTCTTATCAAGAATCGACACTAATTCAGTGACCGAACCGGTCAGCGTTGGCACACGTTGCGCGTGGCCTTTGAGTTTGCCCTGAAGTTCAGGGATCACCAGACCAATGGCTTTTGCCGCGCCGGTTGTATGCGGAATGATATTTTGCGCTGCCGCACGCGAAGCGCGCAGATCTTTACCTCGTGGGCCATCTACCAGCGATTGCGTGCCGGTGTAAGCATGAATAGTGGTCATGGTGCCGACTTTAATCCCAAAGTTGTCGTGCAGCGCTTTTGCCATTGGCGCGAGGCAATTGGTGGTGCAGGAAGCGACGGAAAGAATTTTATCTTCCGGGGTAATCGTATTGCAGTTGACGTTAAAGACGATGGTTTTCATGTTGCCAGCAGGGGCGGAGATCAGCACTTTCTTCGCTCCGGCATCCAGATGTGCGCTGGCTTTTTCTTCGGAGGTATAGAAACCGGTGCATTCGATAACTATCTCAACGCCGACTTTTCCCCAGGGAATGTTTTTGGCGTCTTTCTCGGCATACACCGCAATTTTCTTGCCGTTCACAATTAACGCATCGTCGGTGTAATCCACCGAGCCGTTGAAATTGCGGTAACTGGAGTCGTGTTTTAACAAATAAGCCAGCACTTCAGGCGAGGTGAGATCGTTGATAGCAACAATTTCAACTTCACTTTTGGTTTCAAGAACACGGCGTAACACCAGGCGACCAATACGACCAAAGCCATTGATACCGATCTTTTTCATGACGCGGACCTCACTTTTAATCATGGAAAGTAGCTGAATTCTTAATCAACTCTAGTGATAGCGCATAAATGAAGGAGCCGCAAACCCATACCCGGCGAGGAAATGTTGCGGTAATTAACCAGATGTTAATGATTTTCTAAGTATTTGCCGTTATCCTGGAAAAAATCATTGTGACTATGCAGGACACCTTAATGCGCAGCAAATACACCTCGTTACAGATAACACTTCATTGGCTGGTATTTTTATTGATAGTGGGGGCTTATTGCGCCATGGAACTGAAAGGTTTTGCGCCGCGTTCGTATCGGCCCATTTTTAACGCGACCCATGTAACCTGCGGGATCAGCGTCTTTATTTTGATGATTTCGCGCCTGCTGGTGCGAATTAAGTATCGCGCTCCCGCCATCACGCCCAAGCCACACCCCGCGATTACCGGGATGTCGCACCTGGTGCATACGATTATCTATCTGATGTTTATCGTGTTACCGATTCTGGGATTCATGACGGTGTACTTCAAAGGCAGCGACTGGTCGGTGTTGGGGATCCCGATGCCACACGCCGTTGAGCCGGATGAAGACATGGAATTCAACATCAAAAGTTACCACGAACTGCTCGCCAACATCGGCTACTTCGTGATTGGCATTCATGCTTTCGCCGCGTTGTTTCATCATTACGTCTGGAAAGACAACACGCTACTTCGCATGATGCCTGGCAAAAAAGAGTGATCTCAGGCCACGCCGAACTGGCGCAAAGTAGCCGTGATTGCCGCTGAAATAATGATCACTGTAATAAGTGGGACTTTGCGCCAGGCAAGAAACGCGGCAATCGCCACGCCCGTAACGCGGGCTATGCCAGAAAAGTGATCGTTCTCGTAAAAAGTAGTGGCGATGGCGACCGAAAAAAGCAGTACCGTCGCCGCATCCGAAAGCAGTGATTTCGCCGTTTCAGAGAATACTAATCGATTGCCTAATTTCGCCCCCGCCAGGCGCATTAAATAAGTGCCGCCGGAAAGCAGCGCGAGGCCCGCTAAAATTTTCATCGTTTCAGTCATTATTTTTTCCTAGCAAAGACACCCAGCAGCGACAACAAAACCGGCATCCCCACTGGCGTGAAGGGAACGGCAAGCAGCGAAATAGTGGCTCCGGTTAAAGAACGCAGTGCGGTAGTGCGGTTTTTAAAGGCTGGGATCACTAACGCCAATAAAATGGTTGGGAATACCGCATCCAGACCGATGGTTTCCGGTGCGGGTAACAGTTTACCCACCGCACTGCCCAGCAGCGTTCCAAGCGGCCAGAAGAGCGCCACGCCAATCCCGCATAACCAATATGCCGCCTTACGCGCCTCGGGCGTTTTCTGCGATAAACCAAACACCACGCTTTCATCATTCATGATGTGGCAACCGATGAAGCTCGACAGGCGAGTGCCGACTAAGTCACGCACAGCAATGCCGAATGGGAAATGGCGAGCATTCACCAGTAAACCGGCTATGGCGGCGGCAATCGGACTACCTCCGCTGGCAATAATGGCGACAAACATAAATTCAGACGCGCCGGCCAGCACCACAATCGAAGAGAGCACCGGCAACCAGAGCGGGAAGCCGTAGGCGATGGATAGTGAACCATAGGAAACGCCCACCACACCTACGGCGAGGCAGACCAAAAATATCGCTTTTTTAGACTCTCGGGACACAGCTGCAAAATGTGTGGAGAACATGATGTCATCTCATAACGAACGTAATGTACAATATAATGAACAAACATAATGAATTGATCAAGCGAACGATTCGTTCGTTTTAATGAACGAAGGGGCGAAAATGTCACAACCAATCGACATCATTGCAAAGAGTCTGGTACGTGAGCGCGAAAGCGCTAATTTGTCACTCGCCGAAGTGGCAAGGCGGGCAAATATTGCAAAATCCACGCTGTCACAACTGGAAGCGGGTAACGGAAATCCTAGCCTGGAAACCTTATGGGCGCTGTGCGTCGCGCTCAATATTCCTTTCGCAAAACTGCTGGAGCCGCAGGGAAACACCACGCAGGTTATTCGTAAAGGGGAAGGGACGAAAGTAGTGTCTGAGCGTGCAGATTACCAGGCGATTTTGCTGGCGACATGCCCACCAGGTGCACGGCGCGATGTGTATCTTTTAATGGCGCAACCGGGCGAAGAGCGGCGTTCGCATCCGCATCCAGCAGGGTCAGTTGAACATATTATTATCACGCAAGGCAAAGCGCTGGTCGGCACACTGGACAACGCGCATCAGCTTGAGGCGGGGGATTACATTTGTTATCCCGCTGATGAGGAACATTTATTTAAGGCGCTGGAAGCCGATACCATGGCGGTGATGGTTTCCGAGCAAAACTAAAAAATCGCTCAATCCAGTTCAACAATATTCAGGCCGTCTTGCCCAAATACGTAACGGCAGAGGATCTTGTAACTGTCGCGGTCAAAATGTGTTGTGGGCGTGATCATTGATTTTCCTGATTCCAGAGACTGAGCCGTCCCCAGATATAACCAGTTATTCAGGATATGGTATTCAGTGAGCGCGCCTGATTTCTCTTCTATTGCGATGCGCCCGGGATAAGGCCAACTGCGAACTCGTAACGACTCAAGCGAATCTCTGAGTCGTTGCTGATGGTTTTCCAGCGTCTCTTGCCCGCAACATGCGCCTGCGCATTTCTTCAATGAGAAACGAAAGCACGCTCTACCCGCTGTTAATTTTTCCAGCCCCAGTGCGCCATAGCAAAGCCTTTCCTGATCCGCTAACTCTCTAATCTGATCGATAGCCGCATGCCGGGTTTTAAACAGGCCAAACAAATCTGGTGCATGCGTGAAATCAGTTTCGTTGCTGAAAACAAATTGCGTGGTTTTCTCGGTAATGCGCAGGGAACACAGTTTACGAGCTACCCGTAATCTCTTATTAAACAATGGGCTTTGGTTTTTTATCAGTTGCGATTCAAGCAGCAGGGCACCAATTTCACCGATGGTTTCATGAAAACCAATGTCAGTGGTCATATGCAGCAATTTCGCTTCCGATTGCGTTCTGAAATGTGCCAGAACACGGCTGCGGATGTTGATACTCTTCCCGATATAGAGCGGGAAGGTTTGATCCGAACCATAAAAAATATACACGCCGGGACGCGACGGAAGTGTTTCAAGGGTATGCCGGAGATGCTCAGGATATTGATACTGTAGGGTCATGCTTGAGTCAGATAATTCTCTTCACAGCGGGAAATAGCGCATCCACTTGCAATATCGCAGTCTTTGCATGAGTTTTAACCAGGTTATCGTAATGCTCATTTTGTGGACTTGCAACACTGGACACCCGCGTCGTCTATGGTTTTATTAGCAGATAAGCAGATTGTTAGCGAAACGCGATAAAACAATGTACCATACCCCCCTATAGTATCAGGAGGTCAAAATGCCCCATTCACCTGAAGACAAAAAACGCATTCTGACTCGCGTGCGGCGTATTCGTGGCCAGACAGAAGCGCTGGAGCGCGCGCTGGATAGCGGCGAGCCATGTATCGCTATCTTGCAACAAATCGCCGCCGTACGCGGGGCCGCGAATGGCCTGATGGCCGAAATGATGGAAATCCATCTTAAAGATGAACTGGTCGCGGGGGAAACCTCCGAGGATCAGCGTGCGCTGCGCATGGCAGAAGTCGGCCATTTAATTCGCTCTTATCTAAAATAGCGCTTATCTAAAACAACATTCACTCTCACCTGACGACGGAAGAAGAATATGAAATCACGTGCTGCAGTTGCATTTGGCCCAGGCAAACCGCTTGAAATCGTTGAAATTGACGTAGCGCCGCCACAAAAAGGCGAAGTGCTAGTGAAAATTACCCATACCGGCGTGTGCCATACCGATGCGTTTACTTTATCTGGCGACGATCCTGAAGGCGTATTCCCGGCGGTATTAGGCCACGAAGGCGGCGGGATTGTGGTTGAAGTGGGCGAGGGCGTCACCAGCCTGAAACCCGGTGACCATGTCATTCCGTTGTACACCGCAGAATGTCGCGAGTGTAAATTCTGCAAGTCTGGCAAAACTAACCTTTGCCAGGCCGTTCGTGCTACGCAGGGCAAAGGCTTAATGCCAGACGGCACTACGCGTTTCTCCTACAACGGCGAGCCGATTTATCACTATATGGGCACCAGTACCTTCAGCGAATACACTGTGGTTGCTGAAATTTCACTGGCAAAAGTCAACGAGCAGGCCCCGTTAGATAAAGTTTGCCTGCTGGGTTGCGGCGTCACCACCGGTATCGGTGCGGTGCACAACACGGCAAAAGTGAAAGAGGGCGATACCGTTGCCGTCTTTGGTCTGGGCGGCATAGGTCTGGCGGTTATTCAGGGCGCGGTGCAGGCAAAAGCCGGACGTATTCTGGCTATCGACACTAATCCTGAGAAATTCAAACTGGCGACCGAAATGGGCGCGACCGACTGCATCAACCCGAAAGATCACGAAAAACCTATTCAGGACGTGATTGTCGAGTTGACCGACGGCGGCGTAGATTTCAGCTTTGAATGTATTGGCAACGTGAATGTTATGCGTTCCGCGCTGGAATGCTGCCACAAAGGCTGGGGCGAAAGCGTCATCATTGGCGTTGCGGGTGCGGGTCAGGAAATCAAAACCCGTCCATTCCAGTTGGTCACAGGCCGTGTGTGGCGTGGTTCAGCGTTCGGTGGCGTCAAAGGGCGCACGCAGTTGCCGGGTATGGTAGAAGATGCGATGGCGGGCAGAATCAATCTCGACCCGTTTATCACGCACCGTATGCCGCTTGAGCAAATCAACGAGGCGTTCGACCTGATGCACGAAGGGAAATCTATTCGTACTGTGATTCATTTCGGCGACAAATAAACCCTCATCTGGCCCTTACTGATTTCGCCGCAAAGCGAGTCGGTAAGGGTTTTTACCCCTCCAGTTCCCCGCCATTTTCTCTCATCCAGTGTGCTAAAGAATCCAGCGTCGGGCGCAATGACTTTCCTAACTCTGTAATCTGATATTCCACTCGCGGCGGCACTTCGGCGAACACTTGCCGGGTCAGCAGCTTTCTGGATTCGAATTGCCGTAGCTGGCGCGTCAGCTCTTTTTGCGTAATGGGATGAACCGTGCGCTGCAAATCACTAAAGCGAACGGGTGCATCAATCACCATCAGGCGATAAAGAATGGGAATCGCCCATTTGCCGGAAATCAGATTCACAAAACTCACCATCGGGCAGCTTTGGCCCGCTTCTGGCAAGGTCGAAAAATTATTATTCATGAGTTTCCCTTGTGGTGCGTCATTGCATCCCATTGCGTGCCTTAGTATCCAAATGGTGCCTACTATCCAAAGGATACTATAGCGTAAATAATGCCGTTACCAGTTAATCGCGAGGTAACGAAAATGGGCAGACTTGAAGGTAAATACGCATTAATAACGGGTGGCACCAGCGGTATTGGTCTTGAAACTGCACGGCAGTTTATTGCCGAGGGCGCAACCGTTGCCATTACCGGACGTAGCCAGGCGGGAATATCGGCGGCGACAGCCGCGTTGGGCAATGTGCATACTCTTCACAGTGACGCAGGAGATATTGCTCAACAACGTTTGCTGGCCGAGAAGGTTTCACAACTCTGGCCGCGCCTCGACGTGCTATATATCAACGCGGGTGATGTTACGCATCGTGCGTTGCAGGAGTGGGACGAGCGGGCTTATGACTCGCTGATGAACACCAATCTCAAAGGCCCTTTCTTTTTGATTCAGGCGCTCTTGCCGCTGCTGGCAAATCCGTCCTCGGTGATTGTTTGCGGCTCGGTGAGTGCACATATTGGCCTGGCGCAAAGTAGCGTTTATGCCGCCAGTAAAGCGGCGATCCTTTCTCTTGCGCGCACGCTTTCCGGCGAACTGCATCCGCTCGGCATTCGGGTCAACGGATTAAGTCCTGGCCCTACGGAAACACCCGCATTGGGGAAATTAGGCAACGGTGCTTCTGAGGAGGCGCTACGTGATGAAATTCGTGCGCTGGTGCCGGTTGGGCGTTTAGGGACGGTTCTTGAACTGGCCAAAGCCGCAGTCTTTCTCGCCTCCGATGAGTCGGCATTTATGGTCGGTAGCGAATTGCTCATTGATGGCGGCGTGAAGAACTTATAGCGGCGAAAAACGAATTACAGTTGATGCATACCAGGCCGCCGCTCGCTGACGTGATAATAAAATTCACGGAAATCGGCGGCGGAATCTTCAGCTGCCTGGCGCAATTCATCGCTGTCCGCCTGGTGGCGCAACAGCATATCGGCACTTTTCACCACCAGGTACAGGTGTCCATGCGTTTGCGCTGTCGTCTGGCCGGAAAACAATGCCGCGCCGACCAACAGCAAAATCATCCCCAGTTTTGACCTCAATTGCTTAACCATTCCAACCCACCTCATTAACGTGACGGGCTAAATGTATAGATAATTGCGACTGGTGACTATTCAACTTTTAGAAATTTAGCAAAAGAATTGTCAGTTATGTAAAAGGCACAATAGTTAAGATTTGGTTTACGGCTGGTTAATAATTGATATGCGATGCTCTCGCGTTTTGCCGGGAGCATCGACGGTAAAAAGAGGGGATTAGTGAGCGACAGATTTTGAAAAAAGATTGATAACTAACACGCCAATAATGATCAGCGCCATTCCCGCAATCGCTGGCCAGTCGAGTTTCTGCCCCAAAAATATCCAGCCCACCGCCCCAATTAATACAATTCCTGCCCCGGACCAAATCGCATAAATCACTCCAGTCGGAATAGTGCGCATCGTTACCGACAGGCAATAAAACGCCACGCCATAAAAGACAATCGTGATAACGCTTGGCCATAAACGAGTAAAGCCTTCAGAAAGTTTTAGCGAAGTCGTCGCGATGACTTCAGCGACAATCGCCACAATTAGCCAGATATACGTCATGTCAGTTTCTCCCTCGAGTTCAGGCCGCCAATGTAAAGATCAAAGTGATTTCTGGCAATAATTGCGGCGCATAGTCATCAATAATTCTCATTAAAATCACGAGTGCTAAACGTCCTGTAACAATTGTAAATGTCAGTTGAAAACACTGGCTTTGTTGTTAATGATACAATTTCTGTGATTGTAAATAAGCGAAATATTAGTTTTATATTCTTTATGTATTTAAATTCTTACATTATGATACCGGTAACATATGAGGCCCTAATGTGTATTCGTCAGACCTCCTGTGGATGACAGCACTGGGTTTCACATGACCTTTGGGGTAAAGAATGGACTGGTTTGTTGATTACTTTTCGACGTATTTATACGGTTTGAAAGTCATCGCTATTACTCTGGCAATTCTGATGTTAATCAGCGGAATTGATGACTTATTTATTGATATCGTCTATTGGGTTCGCCGCGTATGGCGCGCGATCACGGTATACCGCAGCAACGATCGTCTGGACTATAAAGCCCTTTATGAGCCGCAAGAAAAGGCGTTGGCAATTATGGTTCCCGCCTGGAATGAAACCGGCGTTATTGGTAACATGGCGAGCCTTGCCGCCAGTTCGCTGGACTACGAGAACTATCATATTTTTGTCGGCACTTATCCTAACGACCCGGATACACAACGCGATGTCGACGAAGTTTGCGCGCGTTTTCCGAACGTTCATAAAGTTGTCTGCGCCCGTCCAGGGCCCACCAGCAAAGCCGATTGTCTGAACAACATTCTTGATGCCATTTTGCAGTTCGAGCGCAGCGCGCGGTTTAACTTCTCCGGCTTTATCCTCCACGACGCGGAAGACGTTATCTCTCCGCTCGAGTTGCGTCTGTTCAACTATCTGGTCGATCGCAAAGACTTAATTCAGATCCCGGTTTATCCGTTTGAACGCAAATGGACACACTTCACCAGCCTCAGTTATCTCGATGAGTTTTCAGAACTCCACGGCAAAGATGTTCCAGTGCGCGAAGCGTTGGCAGGGCAGGTTCCCAGCGCGGGCGTAGGCACCTGTTTTAGCCGTCGCGCCGTGCTTGCATTATTGGCCGATGGGGATGGTATTGCGTTTGACGTGCAAAGTTTGACCGAAGACTACGACATCGGTTTCCGTTTGCGTCAAAAAGGCATGGAAGAGATTTTCTGCCGTTTCCCGGTGGTTGACGAAAACGACCGCTCCTCCAAACCCTTTTTACAGCGCGCCCGCACCGCCAATGTTATCTGCGTGCGTGAATATTTCCCGGACACCTTTGCCACCGCCGTGCGACAAAAATCGCGCTGGATTATCGGCATTGTTTTCCAGGGCTTTAAAACTCACCGCTGGAGCACCAGCCCTGTCCTTAACTATTTCCTGTGGCGCGACCGCAAAGGGGCGATTGCCAACTTCCTGAGCTTTGCCGCGATGCTGGTGATGTTACAGCTCGTCGCCATCATGATTTATCAGCGCAGCGTCGAAGGTGCCTGGCAGTTCCTGTCTATTTTTGTCGGCGGAGCGTGGCTGACGACATTGCTATGGATTAATTTCTTCCTGATGGCTAACCGCATCATTCAGCGCATGATTTTCGTCACGGCTTATTACGGCCTGGCGCAGGGCACGCTGGTGTTGCCGCGTTTGTTTTGGGGCAATCTGATTAACTTCATGGCGAACTGGCGGGCGATAAAACAGGTCATTCAACATGGCGATCCGCGCCGTGTGGCGTGGGATAAAACCACGCATGATTTCCCGACTGTTAGCGAACAGCGTTCGTCCCAACCGCTGGGTTATATTCTTGTCGACTCCGGTGTGATTACCCAGGCACAACTCGAAGAGGCATTACAAACACGCGTTCATGGCCTGAAACTGGGCGGCAGCATGGTGCATCAGGGGCTGATTACCGCGAAGCAACTGGCGGTGGCGCTTGCCAAACAGGCTGAAGTTCCGATGGAGTCGATTGACCCGCTGAGTCTGGAGCAGTCGCTGGTGCAAAGTATTGCGGCGAAGGTCGCGCACCATCATGCGGTGCTCCCGATTCGCCTGGAAGGCGAAACCATGATTTTGGCTTCTGAAAACACCATCGATCCCGTTTCGCTTGGCGCGCTGGCACGCAAAATTGGTCGCCCGGTGCGTTATGTGATTGTGCCGCGCGGGCAGGTGGTGGTTGGCCTGCGCTACTGGTTCGGTGACGATAAAACCCTCAAAGAAAAACGACTGCTGGACGGTGCGGTGCGCGAACAGCTTCTCACTCAGGAGCAGGCTGACGAGCTTTGGGACAAATATGTCTCCGGGCAACTGATGTTCGCCGAAGTGCTGACCAACGAATCGCATCTGAATGAAGCGGTGCTTCGCGCGGTGCTGCTGCGCTATGAACGTAGCGAGGTGATGTTTGGCGAATATCTGGTGCAGGAAGGGGTGGTTAGCCAGCACATTGTTGACCAGTCACTTGAGCAACAGCAGCAACTGCAACCGAGCATGAGCGCACTGCTGCAAAGTGTCGGTATTAGCGAATTGCAACAGGCTCGTCTGGCGGGGGAAGCGTTATGAATATCCGTTTAAACCCGCTGACGGCGCTGATTTGTGGTGTGTTACTCGCTTCTCCAGCCATGGCGGCACAAGAAGGATCTCGCCAGGATCTTGGCCTTAGCGATTACCGCTACTTCAAGGTGTATCCGCACATCGAGCGGGCGCAGAAAGCCCTAAAAGCCAATGATGAAACCCGGGCGTTGCGCAGTTTTGAACATGCACACCAGATGGCACCGGAAAGTTTACGTCTGACATTGTGGCTCGCCGAAGCGTATCGCCATTTTGGTCACAATGATAAAGCGCAAGCGTTGCTGGAAAGTGAACTCAAAAAACACCCGCAAAATGCTGACTTACAGCGTGCGCTGGAGGCCATTCCCGTTCCGGCTCCAGACATTCACACCACAGAACAGTTGGTGGCGCTACAAAAGCAATGCGATGTCACGCCAACGGTGCGTTGCCACAGTGAGGTGGGCAATTATGCTATCAAGCTCAACCAGTTAGACATTGCGCGTGCGCAGCTAACGGATGCGAAATTCCGCCACACCAAAGAAGGTTTAGTCCTGGCGGACAACTACACGCAGCGGGCGATATTCCAGCAACAGTGGAGCGCTGCGGATCAGGGTTTTGCGCTGCTTGATGGCGTGGCCACGCTCACTGACTCGCAGTATCAGCAGTGGTTCGCCATCTTGCTGCATATGCAGCGCGACCAGCGGATTCTGGACTTGCAAAGTCAGGGCGTGATGAACACGGCAGGTATGCAGCTTGCGTATGCGCAATCGCTGGCTGAACGCCAGGCGCTGGGGCCGCTGCGCCGCTATTTGGCTAACCGTAAGCCGGAGTTTTCGACACCCGCGGAAGAGCACAACTGGATGCGATTGCTGGCAACTTACAGCCAGCAACCCGGCAATGCCGTCGCTAACTGGCCGGTGAAGTACGCGGAAAACAAAAAGTACGTGTTATCCACCCTGGTGCCTATTCGCATTCAACAAGGCGACTGGCAAGGTGCGAACCAACTGCTCAACACCTTTCCTGAAAGCCAGGTGCTCGATCAGCGCCTGGCGTTAAGTCTGGCGCAGAAAGATACGCCATCCAGCCTGCGGTTGCTCAATCAAATCAACCAGACGCGCGGATTAACAGCCCAGGAACTGGGCACCTTAAGCTATCAGCTTGCGGCGCACCCGGAATGGATGAACGCCGAAAACAAAGCCCGGCTGGCAAAACCCTTGCCGACACCTGCGCAACGTATGGCGCAGGCGCGCCTGTTCCAGGGCAAAGAAGATTGCACCATTGTGCGTGATTTATTGGGCGATTTGTCGCCGCAGTATGACGCCGAAAGCTGGTCGCATCTGGCGCAGTGTTATCCGTGGCAACCAGGCCTTGCGTTATACGCCGCCCAGCAGGCCGCCGCGCGAGACTCGTCGCCATATTATCAGCGCCAGGTGGGATATCTGGCCTACAGCGCGGAAGATTACCCGCTGGCGCAAGCGCACGGGGTCGTCGCTCCACAGGCTAGTGCGGCAGAGCCCGACGACGCCTCCCGTGGATTTGCCCTGGCCGCACAAGGCAAACATCAAGAAGCCCGTGACGCACTGGAAAAAGCGCGTAAGGCACAGCCAGACTCACCAGAAATTCTGCGTCAACTGGTGTTTCTCAATGAACACCTCGACGATAAACCAAAGACGAAGCAGTACAGCGAGCGCGTGGTGGACGACATAGATAACACCCTTACGCCACAGCAATCCCTGAGCGACAAACAGCAAGAAGACCGTTTTGCCTTCCGCCGTATTCACGAGGATAGCCAACGCCGCTGGACGTTTAGCTACGACGGCTCATTTGGTTTAACGCCCGACTCGCTAAACAGCGGCGGCAGTAATAACGGTGTTCAGCAAAATAAAAGCTATCGCAGCTACCAGCAATTTGAGGCGGAATACCGCATCGGTAAGAACAAAATACTCGACGGCGACCAGCTCTCTGTTTACAGCCGGGTGTTTGCAGGCAGCAAAAACAATAACTTTGTGCCGGTGGATGAGCCAATGCTTGGAATTGGTGTGCGCTGGAAACCGCTGCGCGACCAGGTCATTTATCTGGCCGCCGAGCAGCAAATCCCGCTCGACCACCACCATGGCGAAGCGGATCTGATGTTACGGGCCAGCGCTTCATTCTTTAACGGCGGGAAATTCAGCGATGACTGGCATCCCACCGGCAATGGCTGGATGGCGCAAAATCTGTATCTGGATGCGGCGCATTTCGTTAAAGCAGATTATCAGATCTACACCGCGGATTACCGCATGAGCTGGCACCAGAAAATCAACCACAAACAAACGCTCGAGCCTTACTGGCACGCGCAGTACAACGCCAGCACCGACACGCCATATCGTGATAACACCCTTGGCGGCGTAGGGGTGCGGCTGAATACCTGGTTTGGTGAATCGCATTACAGTGCCTTCCCGCACAAAGTCAGCATGGGCCTGGAATATCAACGTGCGTTCTCAGGTCACAATCGCGACACTGATTCCAAAAACAGTCTTTTCCTGACGTTAGGAGCACGCTGGTAATGAAGAAAATCCTGTTAACTACGCTGTTGCTCGTCACACCGCTGGCAAATGCAATGAATGCGGTGATGTATCAACCCCAGTTGCGTGATACCACGGTTTCTGACGCCCAATGGCAAAGCGTGTTAAACAAACTAAAAGGGCAGGGAATCGACACCTTAGTGTTGCAGTGGACGCGCTATGACGATGCGTTCCGCGAAGGAGATTCTCGCGCCTGGCTTGAGCATAAAGCGCAACTCACGACCGCAAGTGGTCTGAAACTGGTCATCGGCCTCGCGGCGGACGGGCAGTTTTTCGAACGCCAACAGCAGCCGCTTCCGGCACTGGAAAACTATCTCAACCTTTTACGTGCCGATGACGTATCGGTGGCGAAACGTTGGGTAGAAGTGCTGGGCAAAAATGCGATTGCAGGCTGGTACATCAGTAGCGAACTCGATGACCGGCGTTGGCGTGAACCCCAAATGCAGCAAGCGGCACAAGACTGGCTGAACAAAACCCGGCTGTCTTTGGCGGCAGTTGCGGATAAACCGGTTGCGGTAAGCAGCTTTTTTGCTGGAAATATGACGCCTGATTCCTACAGCAAATGGGTGACGACACTCAGTCTGAGCGGCGTAAAAGTGTGGGTGCAAGATGGGGCAGGAACGCAGATGCTGAATGAAGCCGAACGCTCGCTTTACCTGAAAGCGCCGTCAGCCGGGAAGGTGATTGAACTCTTCCGCCAGGACAAACAGGCGAAAGTGTTCAAAGCGACAGCCGCTCCAGCACAATATCAGGAAAAGTGGCTGGCAACACCTGTCCCGCCGGGGCAGGACAGAATCTATTTCTCATTACGTTATATGAATGCGGCCAGCGGTGTGCTGGCGTTGTAACGGGGATATTATCGGATGACGTCCTTGTAGGGGGGATAAGCGTTAGCGTCATCCACCATTTCCCTCACACAGATATCAGGATTTAAATCCGGCAGCGGTCATCAGCAGCCGGAACCCCATTCCCACGGCGGCCAGGGCTAAAACACTGCCGCCCCATAGCACCACCAACCACACCATTCGAGTTGCCGTTTGTTTCATCAGTGATACCCCTCACCATGCTGTACTTTTCCGCGGAAAACGTAATAACTCCAGAAGGTATAAACCAATATGATCGGGATGATAAACAGCGCGCCGACCAGCATAAAACCCTGACTTTGTGGCGGAGCCGCCGCTTGCCAAAGCGTAATAGACGGCGGAATAAGATACGGCCAGATGCTGATGCCTAATCCGCTAAATCCTAAGAAAATCAGCGCCAGCGTCAGCAAAAAAGGCGTGCTGTGCCAGCTTTGCTCAGACCCCACGGCTTTCCATAACCAGATGCTACACAGCACAACCAACAGCGGAACTGGCAGCAGGAAATAAAGGTTCGGCAGACTAAACCAGCGGCTGGCAATTTGTGGATGCGCAAGTGGCGTCCACAGGCTAATGACGGCAATAATCAGCAGCATAACCATCAGCAGCGGTTTGACGATTTTACGCATCACTTTCAGCAGCGGATCCTCGCTCTTCATCACCAGCCAGCTTGCGCCCAATAACGCATAAGCCACGATGAGCCCGACTCCGCAGAACAGATTAAACGGTGTTACCCAGTCGAGCTGCGAACCGCTAAACGCGCGTCCGCTCACCGGGAAGCCAGAAATCACCGCTCCGACGACCACGCCCTGGCAAAACGTCGCTACGATCGAGCCACCAATAAATGCTTTATCCCAGAAGGGACGGTGCGCGGGTGTCGCTTTAAAGCGGAACTCAAATGCCACACCACGGAAAATAAGCCCGAGCAGCATGACCGTCAGCGGGATCGTCAACGCATCAATAATCACGGCGTAGGCGAGGGGAAACGCGCCGAACAGCGCCGCTCCACCCAACACCAGCCAGGTTTCGTTGCCGTCCCACACCGGTGCGACACTGTTGACCATCACGTCCCGGTCTTGTGCATCGCGCACAAACGGAAACAGAATGCCGATGCCGAGATCAAAGCCATCCATCACGATATACATCAACGTGGCGAATACGATAATCACAAACCAGATAACGGATAAATCGACGCCCATTAGTGTGTCTCCTCAAACGGCTGCGGCCCTTTCTTAATCTGCTTGATCATGTAGCAGTAACCCACGCCAAATACCGACATGTACACCAAAAAGAAGGTCAGCAGGCTGATGCTCATCTGCAAATTACCGTGTGCGGAAACCGCGTCTTTGGTGCGTAACAAGCCATAAACCACCCACGGCTGACGACCCACTTCGGTTGTTACCCAACCGGCGAGAATGGCGATAAGCCCGGACGGCCCCATCCACAGCATAAAGCGCAGGAACGTGCGGCTTTCATATAAACGATGGCGATAGCGCAGCCACAAACTGAACACTCCCGCCAGAATCATCAACATGCCCAGCCCCGCCATAATGCGGAATGACCAAAACACGATGGTGGAATTTGGGCGATCTTCTTTTGGGAACTCTTTTAACGCCGGAACTTGTTTATCCAGGCTGTGCGTCAGAATCAGGCTGCCGAGCGCCGGGATTTCCAGCCCGTAACGCGTGCGCTCTTGTTCCATATCCGGCCAGCCAAACAGCAACAGCGGCGTCGGTTCGCCCGGCACGTTTTCCCAATGACCTTCAATCGCGGCTATTTTTGCGGGCTGATGTTTTAAGGTATTCAGACCATGCATATCGCCAATCATCGCCTGTAGCGGGGCGACGATTAATGCCATCCACAGCGCCATCGAAAACATGGTTTTGATGGCTGGCGTTTTGTTGCCTTTCAACAAATGCCAGGCCGCCGACGCCCCGACAAAAAATGCACTACTGAGAAACGCCGCCACCGACATATGCAGCAGTCGGTATGGGAAGGACGGATTAAACACCACGGCAAACCAGTCAACCGGCACCACTTGTCCGTTGTGAATTTCAAATCCTTGCGGCGTTTGCATCCAGCTGTTGGACGCCAGGATCCAGAACGTGGAAATAAGCGTGCCTAACGCCACCATACAGGTGGCAAAGAAGTGCAGGCCAGGGCCGACGCGCTTCCAGCCAAATAGCATTACGCCAAGAAACCCGGCTTCAAGGAAGAATGCCGTCAGTACTTCATAAGTCAGCAGCGGCCCGGTGATACTGCCCGCAAACTGCGAAAAACCGCTCCAGTTGGTCCCGAACTGATAGGCCATTACCAGCCCGGACACCACCCCCATGCCAAAGTTGACCGCAAAAATCTTCGACCAGAAATCGTAAAGCGAACGGTAAACAGGTTTTTTTGATTTGAGCCACAAGCCTTCAAGCACCGCCAGATAACTGGCAAGCCCGATGGTGATGGCGGGGAAAATAATGTGGAAGGAAACAGTAAACGCGAACTGAATTCTTGCCAGATGAAAAGCGTCTAAACCAAACATGCGCAACCTCATAGCACAATAACTTCAAGGCTATGTTAGGGCTTTGGGAAGGGAATAATCAGAAACAGAAAGGTGATATTTATCTATAACAGTTGGCGACTGTTATGGGTTTTCGCCTGCATTGCTATTACGCGCACTTATCCGAAAGTACCAATCCGAACATCGTTTACATTAGCCAGCAGCACACAGGTCAATATAATACCGGGTTGGATTTTTACCCTATGTCGCTTCAGCACTACGTGGAATATTAAAAAGGAATAGCATGAAACATTTTTTAAAAATGAGCCTTCTGGCGACTTCATTATCAATAAGCTTTTTGTCACAGGCCGCGCAATCTAATATCGAAATATTAAGTGCCACCGTTAAAGATCAAAAAATTGCGGATGCTCAGGTTGTTGTGCAACACAATGGCGAAAGCTCGCTGGCAACGACCAGTGATGCTTCAGGAAAGGCAAGCTTTACCCGTACGAATGCAGATACCAGCGACAATATCATTATTATTAAAAAGACCGGTTATTCTACGTTGGTCGCAAAATGTCCGTGTGATGGGATGTCGTATGCATTAAGCCCGGTCATGAAAAGCCTTGATAGTATGCGAATTGTTTTGAGCTGGGGAGCCACACCTTCCGATCTTGATTCCCATATCGCGTATCCTGGCAATCATATCTATTTCGATCACAAAGAAGGTCGTGACGGGAATCTTGATGTTGATGATACAGACAGCTATGGGCCTGAAACGATCACATTAACCAAACGCGATGGCGGCCAAAATTACGTTTATGTGGTTCATGATTACACCGATCAGGACCAACCAGAATCATTACAACTATCCAACAGCCAGGCAAAGGTATTTGTTTATGTTGGGGAGTCACTGGTGCGAACATATTATATTCCGCAAGGCCAGAAAGGAAATTTATGGACAGTATTCAGAATTAATGAAAATGGTGAAATTGAAGATATTAATAAATTAAAAGGCATTTCACTGTCAGCGGATAATATCAATTCTGACCTGAGTTCATTAGTGAAAGAGGGTTCTGCTATTGTTACCGCCACCTGGACCGATGCCAATATAGAACAATCGAAATCGCTGAACCTTAAAGGGGAAGCTGCATATAAAGCTAAAAATTACGAAGATGCTATTGGCTACTTCACCGAAGCGATTAACTATTATTCAGATAATGGTAAAGCCTACGGCAATATTGGGTTGACATATCAAAAGGTTGGGCGCACAGCGGAAGCTATTTGGGCAAACCGCAAGGCTATTGCGCTGGCATCGGGTAATAATGCAGCAACCATCAGGGCGGGTGCCAACTACAATATCGGTAAGATTTATGAAGCGGCAAATCAATATGCTGATGCGCTTGTCTATTATAAAAACGCAAGAAATGAGAAACAGAATTCCGTGTATGACAATGCTATCGAGCGAGTCAGCAACAAAGTAAATTAATAATCCTGAGTCTAATTTCATACCCCTTTGTTGGGTGGATGACGCTATCGCTTATCCACCCTACAAAACCCGTTCTCATGCACTCCTCGCATAAAAAAAGCATCATAAAACTATAACAGTTATCTAATAAAGCGTATTTTTATCTAACTGTTATAGAGCGTGGTGTCACCAACACAATGAAAAAATACCAGCAACTTGCCCAGCTTATTATTGACCAGATTGCGCTTGGCGCCTGGCTTGCGGGAGACAAACTCCCTTCACTGCGTGAGCAAGTCGCGCTGAGCGGCATGAGTTTTATGACCGTCAGCCATGCTTATCAGACACTTGAAAGTCAGGGCGTGATTGTAGCGAGGCCGCAATCGGGTTATTACGTAGCTTCCCGCCCAGCGGCACGCAACACGCTGGCCCCGGTAAAAGTGACGCGCGACGAAGCGGTGGACATCAATACCTATATTTTTGATGTGCTGCAGGCGAGTTGTGATGCCAGCGTGGTGCCGTTTGGTTCCGCATTTCCCGACCCGCGTTTATTCCCGCTACAACAGCTTAATCGCTCGCTGGCGACCGTCAGTAAAACCGCCACGGCCATGAGCGTCATTGAGAACCTGCCTCCGGGGAATGAAGCGTTGCGCCACGCCATTGCGCGGCGTTATGCGCAGCAGGGGATGCAGGTTTCGCCGGATGAAATTGTCATCACGGCAGGTGCGCTCGAAGCGTTAAACCTCAGTCTGCAAGCTGTTACCGAACCGGGCGATTGGGTGATTGTAGAAAACCCATGTTTTTATGGTGCATTACAGGCGCTGGAGCGTCTGCGCTTAAAGGCGTTGTCGGTCGCCACCGATCCCATAAACGGCATTGATCTTACCGCGCTAAAACAGGCTCTTAACGATTACCCGGTGAAAGCCTGCTGGCTGATGACCAACAGTCAAAATCCGCTAGGCGTGACACTGTCACCTGAAAAGAAACAACAACTGGTTGAATTGCTGCAACAACATAACGTGACGCTGATAGAAGATGATGTTTACAGCGAGTTGTATTACGGGCGCGAGCGCCCCTTACCGGCTCGCGCGTATGACGAAAAGGGCATTACGCTACATTGTTCATCGTTCTCAAAATGCCTGGTTGCCGGGTTCCGTATTGGCTGGGTGGCGGCGGGGAAACATGCCCGTCGCATTCAGCAACTCCAGTTAATGAGCACGCTTTCGACCAGCTCACCGATGCAACTGGCACTGGTTGATTACCTGGCGACCAAACGTTATGACACCCATTTGCGCAAATTACGGCGCATTCTTGCGGAGCGCAAACAGCAAACCTGGCAGGCATTGCATCAGCATTTCCCCGCTGGGGTGAAAATTCACCACAGCGAAAGCGGTTACTTTTTGTGGATTGAATTGCCGCAATATATGGATGCCAGCATCCTGAGCGAACAGGCGATTGCACAAAAAATCAGTATCGCTCCGGGGAAAATGTTTACGACTGGAGGCGCCTGGCATAATTATTTCCGTCTGAACGCGTCATGGGCTTTGGGCGAACGTGAGCGACATGCAGTGTTAACCCTGGCAAATTTAATCAGACAAAACATTAAGGAGTGAACATGGAATACCACACCGAGCGCCTGATTTTACGCCGCTGGAAGCAAAGTGACCGTGAACCTTTTGCTGCGTTAAATGCCAATCCAGAAGTGATGCGCTATTTCCCCAGCACGCGCACTCGCGAAGAAAGCGACAAAATGGTCAACACCGTTGAGCAAATAATCGCCGAGAAAGGCTGGGGTTTGTGGGCAGTTGAAGAAAAGAGTAGCGGGGAATTTATCGGTTTTGTCGGGTTAAATATTCCCGGCTATGAATTGCCTTTTTCGCCGGTAATTGAAATTGGCTGGCGCCTCGATAAACCCTTTTGGGGTAAAGGCTATGCGCCTGAAGCGGCAATAAAAGCGCTGGAAATTGGTTTTGAACAGTTTGGCATGAAAGAAATTGTCGCGTTTACCGCGCTGGAAAACTTACCGTCACAACGGGTAATGGAAAAAATCGGCATGACACGCTGCGAGGAATTTGATCACCCAATGCTGGCAGAACATCACCCTTTGAGGCGTCATATTCTTTACCGAATTTCGCACCCAAAAGCCGGTTAAAAAATAGTTCTTGAACCCACCTCGCAAATTTGCGACATTTTGTCGCGTCGCGCAAAAAGATGAGCGTAAACTTATTCACAACTGAAGGTCACAAGGAGGTGATGGAGTATGAACATGGCTATTAGCATACGGTTAGATGACCAGTTTGTAGCGGATGTCAAAATTCACGCCGACGCCTGCAGCCGGAGCGTGCCAAAGCAAATAGAGTACTGGGCGAAGATTGGGCAAATCGTTGAAGATAATCCTGATTTACCTTACAGCTTTATTAAAGAAACGATGCTGGCGCAAAGCGAAATGGAAAATGGCAGAGTGCAAAAATATGTCCGCAGAACGAAACGGCAAACCCCTGACGGTGTATGAAACCGCGCGTTTTGGAAAGGCTCTGGAGAAACTACCAGAAACCTTCCAGGCGCAAGTGGAAGACGAAATTGAAAAGGTGATTGCCGAGCCGGAAATTGGCGAGCGTAAAAATGGCGATCTCAGCTATTTACGGGTGCATAAATTTCGACTTAATAACCAGCAAGCATTGCTGGGTTATAGCTGGCAGAACGCCCGCTTAGAACTCTATTTACTGAGCCTGGGTGCCCATGAGAATTTCTATGAAATGCTCAAGCGTCAGCGCAAAGCAGACTTGCGCTTAATCGAAACCCAAAGCCGTTAACCGGCTCTGGATTTGTCGGATGACGCTGCGCTTATCCGACCTACAAGTGCATGATTTTGTAGGGTGGATAAGCGTTAGCGTCATCCACCAATTGAACCAGTTTGTATCAGTCTCAAATCACGAAGTGATCTCAATCAGATTACCGTCGGGGTCGGAAATCACGGCTTCGTAAAAACCATCACCCGTCCAGCGTGCTTCATGGACTAAAGCCCCCAAAGGTTTGAGGTTGGCGACCATCGTATCCACCGCTTCAACGGAGCCAAGGCTTATGGCGATATGTGCCCAACCAGTGCGGTTATCTTCACGCGGTGGTTTATCCACCAGCCCTGGCAAGGTCATCAACTCCAGCGCAGGCCCATTTTCCAGCGTCGCAAAATGGGAGATAAAACCTTCACGGCGTGTGGAGTGATAAGTCTCGCCAATATGTGCTTTAAAATGTAGACGCCAGAATGTACAAGCCTCTTCAAGTTTATTCGTCCACAGCGCGATATGTGCAACCTGCATTTATTCTCTCCATCCATATGAAATTTCGATAATTAAGAAAACCAGTGGCGTACTTTCATCGCCTCGCTTACATCTATCTACACTTTATAAATCATCCATTTATCTTACCCCGGAAGAAATATCAGGGGCGCGTTTTACTGCGCTGTGTATCACATCCTGATGAAATTTCCTCTTGCCGCCATGCTTGCCATATAGCCGCAGACTATTGTTTTTATACGGGGATTTTTTTGCTCTTTCGGCACTGATTTTTAGCTTGCGTGCCGCCTTTATCTTTCAGACAGGAGTAGCAGCAATGCGTACAAAACAGACTATATGGACTCTTTCAGCCCTCTGTTTGACCGTGCTCTCTGCACAGGCGGCGGGGCTTCCGGACAAAATCGGTGCTGGCGAAGGGCAGCTCGATATCATCGCCTGGCCGGGTTATATCGAACGCGGTGATACTGATAAAGCCTACAACTGGGTGACGGATTTCGAAAAAGAAACGGGTTGTAAGGTCAATGTGAAAACAGCGGCCACTTCCGATGAGATGGTTAGTCTGATGGCGAAGGGGGGTTATGACCTCGTCACCGCGTCGGGCGATGCGTCCCTGCGTCTGATTATGGGTAAACGTGTGCAGCCGATAAACACGGCGCTGATCCCAAACTGGAAAAACGTCGATCCGCGTCTGGTGAAAGGATCGTGGTTTAACGTTGACGGCAAAGTCTATGGCACGCCGTATCAGTGGGGGCCAAACCTGCTGATGTACAACACCAAAACCTTCCCGACGCCGCCGGATAGCTGGAGCGTGGTGTTTGTGGAACAAAATTTACCGGATGGCAAAACTAATCAGGGCCGTGTGCAGGCTTACGATGGGCCTATTTACATCGCCGATGCCGCGCTGTTTGTTAAAGCTACACAGCCGCAACTGGGCATTACCGACCCGTACCAACTCACCGAAGAACAATATTCCGCAGTGTTGAAAGTGTTGCGCGACCAACACGGCCTGATTCACCGCTACTGGCATGACACCACCGTTCAAATGAGCGACTTCAAAAACGAAGGCGTGGTGGCCTCAAGCGCATGGCCGTATCAGGCTAACGCCCTGAAAGGTGAAGGTCAGCCGATTGCCACCGTATTCCCGAAAGAAGGTGTCACCGGTTGGGCGGACACCACTATGTTGCATGCTGATGCTAAACATATGAATTGCGCATACAAATGGATGGATCACTCGCTAAAAGCGAAAGTTCAGGGGGATGTCGCGGCCTGGTTTGGTTCGCTCCCGGCAGTGGCTGAAGGATGTAAAGCCAGCACATTGCTTGGCGATAAAGGCTGTGAAACCAACGGCTATAACTACTTCGATAAGATTGTGTTCTGGAAAACTCCGGTCGCCGAAGGCGGTAAATTCGTGCCGTACAGCCGCTGGACTCAGGATTACATCGCGATTATGGGTGGCCGTTAAGCCCTGGAGGAGTTATGCCGTACGCTGTGCAGTTCAAAAACGTCTCGCGCCTTTATGGTGATGTACGAGCCGTCGATAACGTCTCGATTGATATCGAAGACGGGGAGTTTTTCTCGATGCTCGGGCCATCTGGCTCGGGCAAAACCACCTGCTTGCGGCTGATTGCGGGCTTTGAGCAGGTGACATCCGGGGAAATCGCCATTTTTGGCAAACCGGCACAAGACGTGCCGCCTTATCAGCGCGATGTGAATACGGTCTTTCAGGATTACGCATTATTCCCACACATGACGGTGCTGGAAAACGTTGCTTACGGCTTGATGGTAAAGGGTGTCGATAAAAAGACCCGCCTTGCCAAAGCACAGGAAGCACTAGAGCGCGTGGCGCTGGGATTTGTTCACGCCCGTAAACCCTCGCAGCTTTCTGGTGGCCAGCGTCAGCGTGTGGCGCTGGCTCGCGCTTTAGTCAATCGTCCACGCGTTTTGCTGCTGGATGAACCGTTGGGCGCACTCGATCTCAAACTGCGTGAGCAAATGCAGGGCGAACTGAAAAAGCTCCAGCGCGAATTGGGCATCACGTTTATTTTCGTCACCCACGACCAGAGCGAAGCACTGTCGATGTCTGACCGCGTTGCGGTATTCAATAACGGTCGCATCGAACAGGTCGATACTCCGCGCCAGCTCTATATGCAGCCACGCACCGCCTTTGTGGCGAGTTTTGTCGGCACTTCAAACGTGTTGCAACCGGCGCTTTCCGGCAAAGTGTGCGGCGAGGAAGGGCTGTTTTCCCTGCGCCCTGAACATATCGTTCTTCATGATGAACCGGTTAGCAACGGTGAAATCCGGGTGAGCGGTATGATCCAGGAAATTCACTATCAGGGTGCAGCAACACGGCTTGAACTGCGCCTGGCAGACGGAGAAAAACTGCTGGTCAGCGAGGCGAATTCGCAACGCATTATCAGCGAAGAACGCTATCAAATCGGGCAGCAAGTTACTGCAGTCTGGCCCCGTGCAGCGATGGTTCCGTTGCAGGGGGAAGGATGAAATGGATATGAGTCTTCCCGCGTCCCATCCTGACAACCGCCTGATGCGGCGTGTCGCCACGTTTTTGTGGCAACGTCCTGGGTTCTGGCTGGCGTTGTTATTGCTGCCGCCATTGCTATGGTTCGGCGTTATTTATCTTGGTTCGCTGTTAACGCTGCTGTGGCAGGGGTTTTACACCTTCGATGATTTCACCATGTCGGTCACGCCGGACCTGACTTTTGCCAACATCGCCGCGCTGTTTAACCCGGCGAACTACGACATTATTTTGCGCACGCTGACCATGGCGGTGGCCGTCACGCTCGCCAGCGCCGTATTAGCGTTCCCGATGGCCTATTTTATGGCGCGTTATACCTCGGGCAAACTCAAAGCATTTTTCTACATCGCCGTGATGCTGCCGATGTGGGCGAGCTACATCGTTAAGGCTTACGCCTGGACGCTGTTGCTGTCTCGTGATGGCGTGGCGCAGTGGTTCCTTAATCATATGGGGTTGGAACCGCTATTAAACCTGATGCTGACGATTCCGGCAGTAGGCGGTAACACGCTGTCAACCTCCGGTTTTGGGCGTTTTCTGGTGTTTCTCTACATCTGGCTGCCGTTCATGATCTTGCCGATTCAGGCCGCTCTTGAGCGTTTGCCTCCGTCATTGTTACAGGCATCTGCTGATTTGGGTGCTCGCCCAACGCAAACCTTCCGCCATGTAATTTTGCCGCTGGCGATCCCCGGCGTGGCAGCCGGCTCAGTGTTTACGTTCTCACTGACGCTGGGTGATTTTATCGTGCCGCAACTGGTTGGCCCGCCAGGGTATTTCATCGGCAACATGGTCTACTCTCAACAAGGTGCGATTGGCAATATGCCGATGGCGGCGGCTTTTACGCTGGTGCCCATCGTGCTGATTGCGATTTATCTCTCACTGGTGAAACGACTGGGAGCTTTCGATGCACTCTGAACGCGCTCCGTTACTGTTAAAAATCGCCGCCTGGGGCGGGGTGATTTTCCTGCATTTCCCGCTGGTGATTATCGCGCTGTATGCGTTTAACACCGAAGAGGCGGCATTCAGTTTCCCGCCCAAAGGGCTGACGCTGCACTGGTTCAGTGTGGCGGCATCGCGTGGCGATATTCTTGATGCGGTGACGTTGTCACTTAAAATTGCCGCACTGGCAACAGGACTTGCTTTGATTCTTGGCACGCTGGCGGCTGCGGCGCTGTGGCGGCGGGAATTCTTCGGCAAAAACGCCATCTCTTTATTGCTGCTGTTACCCATTGCTTTGCCGGGGATTATCACCGGGCTGGCGCTGTTAACGGCCTTTAAGATGATGAATTTTGAGCCGGGGTTTTTCACGATAGTGGTCGGGCACGCGACGTTCTGCGTGGTAATTGTCTTTAACAACGTCATCGCCCGTTTTCGCCGCACCTCGTATAGCCTGATTGAAGCGTCGATGGATTTAGGGGCCGATGGCTGGCAGACCTTCCGCTACGTCATTTTGCCCAATTTAGGTTCGGCGTTACTCGCCGGGGGCATGCTGGCGTTTGCGCTGTCGTTTGATGAAATTATTGTCACCACCTTTACCGCCGGGCATGAACGCACATTGCCGCTGTGGCTGCTCAACCAACTGGGCCGCCCGCGTGAAGTACCGGTAACATATGTCGTGGCGTTAATGGTGATGCTGATGACCACCATTCCGATTTTAGGGGCGTACTGGCTGAGCCGTGGCGGAGATGAAGTCGCGGGCAGCGGTAAATAACGAAAGGGTATCACTATGCAAAGCCAACTCTTAATTAGCGGCCAGTTAGTGAACGGCCTGGGTGACAAATTGCCGGTCTACAATCCGGCAACGGGGGAAGTGCTGCTTGAGATTGCGGAAGCCACAACGGAGCAGGTAAACGATGCGGTGAATGCCGCAGAGTTTGCATTTGCATCCTGGGGGCAAAGCACACCGAAAGAGCGCGCCGAACATCTGCTCAAGCTGGCGGATGTTATCGAGCAAAACGGCGAAGCGTTTGCCCGTCTGGAATCGCAAAACTGCGGCAAGCCTTACCACTGCGTGTTAAATGATGAAATTCCGGCGGTCGTGGATGTCTTCCGTTTCTTCGCGGGAGCCAGCCGTTGCCTGAATGGCCTGGCCGCTGGGGAATATCTTAGCGGCCACACCTCGATGGTCCGCCGTGATCCGGTGGGAGTGGTGGCGTCTATCGCACCGTGGAACTACCCGCTCATGATGGCAGCGTGGAAACTTGGCCCGGCACTCGCCGCAGGCAACTGTGTGGTGATCAAACCGTCAGAAATCACTCCGCTCACCGCGCTGAAACTCGCTGAACTGGCGAAAGATATCTTCCCGGAGGGCGTGTTGAACGTGCTGTTTGGACGTGGGCAAACCGTGGGTGATGCGCTGACCGGACATCCAAAAGTGCGCATGGTGTCGCTCACAGGATCGATTGCCACGGGCGAACATATCATCAGTCACACCGCGCCTTCGATTAAGCGCACCCATATGGAGCTGGGTGGCAAAGCGCCGGTTATTGTGTTTGATGATGCCGACTTAGATGCTGTCGTCGAAGGGGTTCGTACTTTTGGTTATTACAACGCCGGGCAAGATTGCACTGCCGCGTGTCGTATCTACGCTCAGAAAGGAATTTACGACAAACTGGTCGAGAAACTGGGTGAGGCGGTCAGCACGCTGAAATTTGGCGCGCCGGATGATGAGTCCACCGAACTTGGCCCACTGAGTTCCGCCGCCCATCTTGAGCGCGTCAGCAAAGCAGTGAATGCCGCCAAAGCCCTGGCGCACGTGAAAGTGGTGACGGGCGGGGCAAAAGTAGACGGGCCGGGATATTACTTCCAGCCGACGCTGCTTGCCGGTGCGAAACAGGAAGACGACATCGTGCAAAAAGAGGTGTTCGGCCCGGTTGTCAGCGTCACAACGTTTGACGATGAAGAGCAAGTTCTGGGCTGGGCCAACGACTCCAGTTATGGGCTGGCTTCATCAGTCTGGACGAAAGACGTGGGTCGCGCGCATCGCCTGAGTGCGCGGTTGCAGTACGGTTGCACCTGGGTGAATACCCATTTCATGCTGGTGAGCGAAATGCCACACGGCGGGCAAAAGCTTTCGGGTTACGGTAAGGATATGTCGCTATTCGGGCTGGAAGATTACACCGTGATTCGGCATGTGATGATTAAGCACTAGCTTTTCGTGAAAGTGGATAGCGATTATCGCTATCCACTTTTATAAATTCACACGTAACCTAACTGCGTAAATAACGTTTTCAGGCTATTGAGAAGGACAGAGTGTTGCGCAAACGACCAGTTGGCATGGGCGATTTTCCATTGACCATCCGTCAGCCGATACACCTCGGTGCAGTTCCACAGCGGAATTTGATGTAATTCGTCATCATTTTTACTGCGAATGTGATTTTGCTGGTTGTAAGTCAGAATAGCGGTATTTGCCGATTCGTTGATGACGACATTAATATTTGACCATTCCGCCTTTTCTATCTGAACGCCTAAATAAGATTTATCGAAATACGCCCTCACTGCATTTTTATCAGTGAGCACGCCGGGTGTCATCGGGTCAACATACGTGACGTCATCATGGTAAATATCCAGATATCCGGAAACATCCCCTTTATTGAAACGCTCACTCGCTGCGCGTTCAATTTCTAATATCGTGCTGATAATCTGCTTATGTAGATGTTCCATTTACAAATCCCTGTATGATTTATTGCCACTCATCGTAATCTAAAAACAACTCAAATAAATGCCAGTTATTCACAGATCTTAATGAGCAAAACAAAATCAGAATTTGTTTAAAGCGTTTGCTTATAAGTTCTTAATATTAATGATCAAGATACAGATAGTGCATCCAGCTGGTCATCCGCAGCAGGACTTTACGCATCACCGAAACGTGAGTGAAGTGGTCAGAGTAAACGGCGACCTGCGCAAAAATCCCATCCGGTAGAGCATCGACTTGCTGGTTTGGCTCAAGCTCAATAACTGCGAGAACTCCGTCACTGCCGGGTGTGAGCGTTAATGACTGCAATGTTCCTTGTGCCTGGTAACTGCCGCCAGGCACCACCGGGAGAATTGAAGTGAGTTTTCCACGAAAAACCTGGCCGGGAAGAGCGTTAAACACCACTTCAGCTTCATCACCCGCCTCCAGGCGTAACAGGGAGTTTTGCCTGAACTGCGCAATTATTTGTCGTTTTTGTTGCGGTATAAACACCATCACCGGGCGTAATGGCAGGGCGGCTGCATAAGTGCCGGGGCGAATTAGCACTTGTGTTACGTACCCGTCGCTAGGGGCGCGAATCACTGTCTGGCTGAGATTATATTTGGCTTCAGCAAGCTGGGCGCGCAGGCTGACAATCTGCGATTGTTCGCCATTCACCATGCTGTCTAACTGGCTTTTAATTTGCGATTGTTCAGCAAGCGAACCTTTCACCAGCGCATCCTGAGCCAGGTAATTCTGCCGGGCATTATCAATATCGCTTTCAGAGAACGGGTTTACTCGCGCCTGACTGCCGCGCAAGTAACGTTGGTAATCTTTATATAATCTATCGCGCTCTGCGCTGACTCGCGTGGTATTCGCAATGGCTTCATCGAGTTCACCTTTAAGCGACTGGGTGCTGTGAATTGCCGTGGTTAAATCAGCCTGGAGTCTATCCACTCGCGTTTGGTAGCGGGTGGGATCTAATTTAAACAGCACTTCTCCTTTTTTAATCATCATATTTTGTTTATCAGTCACTTCACTCACCACACCGGTGACTTGCGGAGTAAGTGGAATAGAAATGACCGCTTTTTGCGCTAAATAAGTATAAGGATGGTTGTAGTTCATTAACAAAATAAGCGCGCCAATTAAAAATACGCCGCCGAGGGCAGCCGTTGGCACTGTCCATTTATTTACCGGTATTTTAAATATTTTGAAAATTGACCAGGCAATAGCAACATATGTCAGGATAATGAGCAAATCCATGATGTTACTCCGATGGCGGTATTATTTTATTGTCGCCTAACTTTTGCTCCAGCTCAGAAACCCTTTGCTGCAACGAAGCCAGTGTAGCGTCGGGGTTTTGTTGCATACCCCAACCTCTTTCAGGTCGGTAAAGAGTGGCCCAAATCCACAAAAACGGCCAGATAACATGCAGCGTAAACAAACTCACCCAGCCAGCCACATGAATAGCATCGGCATGGGGATGATTACGAGCTTTCGCAATAAGATATGGAATATCGTGAAGAATAATGATCCCGTAAAAAATAATCAGGAAAACGAAAATAAGCACTCCGAGCGCAAAATAGTTAAGAAACATAGCGGCCTCGATTCATAGAACGACGGTTCTTCATTAAAGATAGACGCTATAAAACCAGGCGGTAGGGAATTATAAAAAATCTTACTCGTTATCATTAAGTTCTCCCCATTAAGAGGGATGACACGTGCTTTTCCTTGATTGCTTTGAAGCCCAGCAGGGTCGCTAAAACTTGATCTGAGTCATAAAAAACGGCATATTTCGCAACATAATTTTTCAAAGCCCTTAATTATTCATGACTACTTATCAACATATGTTGGTTTTTTACGCTGTAATGTCGTTAATCACCGCTTTTATCACATGGTTTTTGGCTCGCGATACCAAACGCATTAAACTGTTAAGCTCTGTGCTGGTGGGCGCAACGTGGCCGATGAGTTTTCCAGTCGCGTTGATGTTTTCTCTTTTCTAAAACCCGTCATATACATGGCTTAGGGTTTAGCCGAACAGGTATTCCATGAACGACATAACATTTTTCCAACGCTTTGAGAGTGATATCGTTGCCGGGCGCAAAACCATTACGCTGCGCGATGTTTCGGAGTCGCACTTCATTCCAGGTCAACAGTTGTGCGTCGGGCGTTATGAAGATGACGTTTACTTTTGTACCATTGAAGTGGTGAGCGTGACCCCTGTAGCGCTTGAAAAGCTGACCGACGAGCACGCGCGTCAGGAAAATATGACGCTGCCGGAACTCAAAGAAGTGATTGGTGAAATTTACCCCGGTTTGACGGAGCTTTACGCGATTGTTTTTAGATTGCTGACAAAGAGCGATAAACGGATTTTGTAGGGTTTATAAGCGCTAGCGTCATCCACCTTTAGTGTGAATAGTGTCGGATGACGCTTTGCTTATCCGACCTATGAAGAGGTTGGCTGACTGGCCTTCTTCAACATCTGATACAACTCATCTTTTAGCCGCAACTTTTCTTTTTTCATCTGCACAACCTTTTCGTTGCATCCCGTTCCTTGCGGTCCTCCCTTGCGTAAAATCTCGTCGTCGAGTTGATTGTGCTTGTCAAACAAGCTGAGGAAACGCGGGTTAGCGGATTTTAGTTCGTTGATCAATTCACGGTACTCAGGAAACATGACATACCTCCTGGACTTGGGTGGGTGAATGGAATGTCGGTTGGCACTTGCTGCCATAGCCAGTGTAGGCACTCCTTAAGGCAAATTGAAAGCACCGCTTCGTAAGGGTTTGTCAATTTGCGACCCATCTTGTGAGTTCACTATTCTGATTATATTTTCGCCACTTTATACCTTGCATAAAAGCAAAAATTGACAACGACAATCTCATTATCGTGTGCTAAAACATATCTATGATATATCTTAAACACCGAAAAATGAGAATCCAATGACCTTACAAACCAAACCCAATCTCCCGCAGCGCGTAAAAAACGAACTCAAATTCCGCGAGCTAACCGTTAAAAATAAAGAAACTATTGCCGGCTGTTTTCACCGCATTGTGTTTACAAGCCCCGAGCTGGCTGGCTTTTCCTCACAGGGTTTTGATGACCACGTAAAAGTCTTCTTCCCACCTGAAAACGGTGACTTCGCACGTCCATCCGTGACTGACGACGGGATTGTCTGGGGGGAAGGCGCTCGCCCCATTTCCCGGGACTACACGCCGCTGCATTTTGATGCGACGCGTAATGAACTGACGCTGGATTTCTATATTCACGATGGTGGCGTTGCCAGCCTGTGGGCGGAAACCGCACAAGCAGGTGATACGCTGCTGATTGGCGGGCCAAGAGGTTCGCTGGTTATTCCCGTTGATTACGCTTTCCAGCTTTATGTTTGTGATGAAAGTGGCTTGCCTGCGGTGCGCCGTCGATTGGCTTCGCTGGCGCAGCACATTTCCCCGCGGGTGCTGGTTAACAGCCACCACCCGGATACTCACGATTATCTCAGTGAGTTTGAACACGCACATATCGAGTGGCTTGGTACCGAATCTATCGCCAGACGCATCAGCGAACTTGAATTCCCATCCAGCGACTATTTCATCTGGATAACCGGTGAAGGGCGCGATGTGAAACAACTGAGCGATGAACTGCTGGAAAACCGAGGGCTGGACGGGGATTACGTCCGCGCTGTGGCTTACTGGCATAACAAATAAGGATACCAATATGAGAATCCATCATCTTCACCACGGCTTTTGTGCCAGACATGAACGCCACGAAAGACACGGCCTGCACGGCGGTCACCACGAACACGGCGGCATGGAAGGCAAAGCACGCATGCGCCGCGAACGTCTGTTTGATGCCAGCGACATTCGTTTGCTGATCCTGCATTTCCTTTCAGGTAACTCAGCCCACGGTTACGAGCTGATTAAGTCCATCGAAGCGACGGCCAAAGGTGAATACGTACCAAGCCCTGGGATTATCTACCCGAACCTTTCGTTACTTGAAGAGATGGGATTTATCGCTGCGGTGCAGGGCGATAGCAGTAAAAAAGCCTGGATGTTAACCGAAGAGGGCCAGGCTGAACTCGCGCAACAACAGGAACATCTTGGGCATATCATTGCGAAGCTCGAATCGTTAGGCGTGCTGGGTGACAACCGCCGTTTACCTGAGATTCAGCGCGCGATTCATAACTTCAAAATGGCGCTCAATACCAAACTTGGCCAGAGCGATTTACCCAAAGAGACGCTGTATAAAATCATAGATACCCTGGATCAGGCCGCGAAAGATATCGAGCGGAGTTAATTTCGTCCATTCTCGACAATGAAGCATAAAGATTCGCCCAAATCTGCCGAAACTATATGCTTCTGTTGCCATGAGAATAAAAAAGCATGTTAAATCGTATAAAAGTTGTTACCAGCCTACTATTTGTGCTGGGTTTATTTGGAATTTTACAAATGACGTCCGGCGGGTTGTTCTTCAACGCGCTGAAAAACGACAAAGAAAACTTCACTGTGCTGCAAACGATTCGCCAGCAACAGTCGACGCTCAACGGTAGCTGGGTGGCGTTATTGCAAACCCGCAACACGCTTAACCGTGCCGGCATCCGTCATATGATGGACACCAACAATATCGGCAGTGGTGCGACGGTCAATGAGCTGATGCTGATTGCCAGCCAGTCGCTCAAGCAGGCCGAAAAAGAGTGGGCCGCGTATGAAGTGCTGCCACGCGATCCGCGGCAGAGCGAAGAGTCCATCAATGAAATCAAGCGTAACTATGCGATTTATCATGGTGCGCTGGCCGAGCTGATTCAGTTGCTGGGCGCGGGTAAAATTAATGAATTCTTCGACCAGCCGACGCAGAAGTATCAGGACGGGTTTGAGAAAGAGTACGTAAACTATCTGCAACAAAACGACCATTTGTATCAGGAAGCGGTTGACGACAATAACCAGTCTTATTCACAGGCCATCTGGATCCTGGTTGTCATTCTGGCGCTGGTTGTCGCGGCCATTGTCACCGTGTGGTTGGGTATCAAGAAAACGCTTATCGAACCGCTTCATCGCTTGATTGATAACATCCGCCACATTGCGGATGGCGATTTGGTGCACACCATTGATGTGCATGGCACCAATGAAATGGGCCAGTTGGCGGCAAGTCTGCGACACATGCAGTCAGAGCTTGTGAGCACCGTTAGCGAAGTTCGTAACGGCGCACATGCGATTTATAGCGGTGCCAGCGAAATCTCTATCGGTAATAACGACCTGTCTTCCCGTACCGAGCAACAAGCCGCTTCGCTTGAAGAGACGGCTGCCAGCATGGAACAGCTGACCGCGACCGTTAAGCAGAACGCCGAAAACGCCCGCCAGGCAAGCCAGTTGGCGTTGAGCGCGTCAGAAACCGCGCAGAAGGGCGGAAAAGTGGTGGATAACGTGGTGCGTACCATGAATGACATCGCTGGCAGCTCGAAGAAAATTGCCGACATTACCAGTGTGATTGATGGTATCGCTTTCCAGACCAATATCCTGGCGCTGAACGCCGCTGTTGAAGCAGCGCGTGCCGGTGAACAAGGCCGAGGTTTTGCGGTGGTGGCGGGTGAAGTGCGCAACCTGGCGCAACGCAGCGCGCAAGCGGCGAAAGAGATCAAAGGCCTGATTGAAGATTCCGTCAATAAAGTGGATACCGGTTCAACGCTGGTTGAAAGCGCGGGCGAAACCATGGGTGAAATCGTCAATGCGGTCACGCGGGTGACGGATATCATGGGCGAAATCGCATCGGCATCGGATGAGCAAAGCCGGGGTATCGACCAGGTCGGTCTGGCGGTGTCTGAGATGGACCGCGTAACCCAGCAAAACGCCGCCCTTGTTGAGGAATCTGCTGCCGCTGCTTCTGCACTGGAAGATCAGGCGAGCCGTTTGACTCAGGCTGTTGCCGTGTTCCGTATTGGTCAGGAAGCCAAAAAGGAGTCCCGTCAGGTTGAGCCAAAACTGACTGTCGCTCCGGTGATGAATCGTAAAGCCGCTGTCAGCGATTCAAACGAGAACTGGGAAACCTTCTGATTTTCGTGATGTAAATGTCATTGGTGGATGACGCATTCGCTTATCCACCTTACAAATTTGAAATCGTCGGTCGGGTAAGCGTAGCGTCACCCGACTCTTTTTCACCCTTCAGTTTCACAACGGTGCTTCATCCAGGCGCATCAACCTGTCCAGCCGCTGATGGTAACAACGCAGCGTGGCGTCAATCGCTTCGGGTGGCATAAACGAATCACGATATACCGCTTCCACAATGCGGCTCTCTTTTTGCAAATCACTCAATAACTTCACGATAAGTTTGTCGGTCAATCCTATCGCAAGGCCGAGTTCCCGGAAATCCATACCAAGATATTCACCATATGCAGTTTTAAAACCTGGTGCTAACTCGCGGTCGCCTTCCTCGCAACTCAGTAACGGCAGCGCCATAAACCCTGAGCTAAAAATGGCCGGATAGGGCGCAACCGAGACAAAATCATAAACCGGCGATAGCGTCGGCTCGCCGATGCGCGGGTGTATCAGCCCGAAATTGCGCAGATGCATATCGTTATTGCCCAGCAGATACGCGTAAGCAATGCGCCGGAACAGGTCGATTTTAAAGGCGAGGTTGCTGTTCACATGTTGGGTCAGAAACTCGGCTAATTGCTGATAGCTGACGTTCTGTTTGCCGTCACTGCCGGTTTTACCGTACTTTTCGCCGACATTCATCGCCGCATCCAGTTGCTCCTGGTGGATCGCGGCCCCAGTTTGAATGTCTCTGTCAAAGCGGCGGATCACAAAGGCCAGTTCTGGCGTGGTTTGGTTGTCTTCACGCGCAAAACTCACCAGCCCATGAGGCGGCACGTCAAATCCCAGCCGCGACATAAGCGTCATGGTGGCGTGTTCGTTTTCCGCCAGATAGGGGAATTCTGCCGGAGACGGTTTAAGAATGTATTCGCCCTGGTGTTCGACCACGGCAAATTCACCGTCGCGCACCACCATTTGCAGTTTAGGCTGATAGCCGGAGATGCTCATTCCGCGCTGGGCTTTGGGCAATTCATGAATAAATTCATTGCGCGTAAAACTTAGCTGCGGGTTCACTTTGCCAGAGCCAGTCAGGTGCTTCAGCCCTTTGGTTGAATAGCCGGACTCCTGCTCTTTAGCCTGCACCAGCGGCGTCAAAAGAATATGGCAACGCATCGTTAATCCTCCTGCATGCTGACCAGTTGCACCGCACCAATCAGGTTTTTACCGTTATCGATAAGCATCCCGAGAAGGTCATGCTCGTCGTGCTGCTGTAATTGGCTGTAGCGCATTTTCAGCCAGCCTTCCGGTGCCAGCGAGGCAAAAAAGGGTGGCAGTGTCGGGCTTTGAAAATGACCCACACGCACCGGTAAACTGAGCGACAGCGGCGGGCCGATATAATCTGCGCGATAGTTAAACTCAAAACCGCCGTCATCCTGGCGCAGCTCTCCCACCGGCTCACCGTATAACCAGACCTCTACACGGCGGCGCATAATTTCACACCCAGCGCATCGGCCACGCGTAATACCGTGCCAAATTTGACCTGTTCCGGATCTTTAAACAGGCGTTTGAGCGTGGATGCCGATACGCCGGTTTGCAGCTCAAGTGTTGCCAGGTCGATGTCGAGTTCTTTGCGGCGCTGGTTGAGTTGCACCCCGAGTTGGGCTGATTCGCTAATGACGTGTTCGCTTACCGCCAGGTCTGATTCTTGTGCCCGCAGGATCACCGCTTTTTTAACGTCATTCAATAATTCGCCCATAGCATGCAGTTTGTCTGCAAGCGTGGTGGTGTCGTAGTTCATATCTGACCCCAATCGTATTTTTTATTTTATAAATGGTTATTTATGACCCATGAAAACAGAAATGTATCATAAATGGTCTTTTTGTTCTCAATTAAATCAAATTGGGTCAATTAAGGTCTTTTCAGACATTAGCAGGTCATAAAAAGTCTTATCACTATTTTTAATTTTAAATATAGACCATATATGAGCTTGAAGGCGGGGTATAAAACGGCTTATCCAGATTTTGGATAACCAAATGTAAATTAATTGTTTCACTCAGGTAACGCGAATCCCTATTAATGAAGGCATGTTAATCAACACGAGTTTGTTGCATGTCTTATCGAATCAGTTTGTTGGATAAAATCCCGGTCGCACAGGATGACACGCCTGCTGAGGCTTTGAAGCACACGTTGCATCTGGCACAACAGGCCGAAACCTGGGGCTATCACCGCTTCTGGATTGCCGAGCACCATAACACCACCCGGCTGGCAAGCCCTTCGCCGGAATTGCTTATTGCATGGATCATCGGGCAAACAAATCGTATTCGTGTCGGTTCCGGCGGGGTGATGTTGCAACACTACAGCCCGTATAAAGTGGCCGAAAACTTCAACTTACTGGCGAACCTGGCGCCGGGACGCATTGATCTCGGTGTTGGTAAAGCGCCTGGCGGTTTACCGCTTTCGACCAAAGCGTTGCAGCGCGGCGTGCAGGATAAAGCCTCATTTGCCGATCAACTCGCCCAGCTTGATAACTGGCTTTCTTTGCCTGCCGCGCAAGATGACGAAGAAACCCTGCGTGCCACGCCGGTTCCCGCTCGTAGCGCCGACCGATTCTTGTTAGGTGCCAGTCTTGAAAGTGCGACGCTTGCCGCAAACCTGAACTGGAATTTTGTCTACGCCGCCCATCTGAATGGCGACAAAGCCCTGATGCGCGAAGTGTTGAGTTCATGGCGCAGCCGCAGTTCGCTCGACACGATAGTCGCGGTGCAGGTAATAGTCGCTGCTGACGCTGAAAAAGCGGATCAACTGGCCAGTCTTGTTGAGATCTGGAGTGTTGAGCTGGAAAACAGCCAGCGCGTCAGTGTGGCCAGTGAAGTGCAGGCCCACGCTTTTGCTCGCCAGGCCGGGAGTGCCATCAAAAAAATCGAACGCCGGGAACCTTCACTGCTAAAAGGCACCGCGGAGACGGTTCACGCCGGGCTTGCAGCATTAAGCAAAGAATTTGGTATCGACGAATTTATTATTGATACTCCGATTGCCGACCCAATTGCTCGTCTTCAATCGCTGCGTTTGTTAGCTGGCGTTCAACCTGCCATATCGCACCTCGATTTTGCTGCACAGCATGATGCCTGGTAAGGGGACGCAGATGACATTTGGACAACAGCTTATCGACTGGCGGCGTGAACTCCACCAGAACCCGGAGCTTTCGGGGGAAGAGGTGGCAACAACCGCGCGGATACGCCACTGGCTGGAATCTGCTGGCATACGGTTATTGCCTTACTCACTGGCGACCGGCGTGGTGGCAGAAATCGGGCAGGGCGAGAAGGTGATCGCGCTGCGTGCGGATATTGACGCGCTGCCGATTCAGGAAACCAGCGGCGTTGCGTTCAGTTCACATAATGAAGGGGTGATGCACGCTTGCGGGCATGACGTTCACAGTAGCGTGATCCTCGGTGCCGCATTGTTACTTAAAGCGCGTGAATCGCAACTGGCCGGGCGCGTGCGCCTGTTATTCCAACCCGCGGAAGAAAACTTTACCGGCGCGAAAGCGTTGATTAAAGCCGGGGCGCTGGAAAACGTGACCGCGATTTTCGGCATGCACAATGAACCGGGTTTACCGGTAGGCACCTTTGCCACCCGAGGCGGCGCGTTTTACGCCAACGTTGACCGTTTTGTTTTGCGGGTGCAGGGCAAAGGTGCGCACGCGGCCCGTCCACATCAGGGGAATGATGCCATTGTGCTCGCCAGCCAGTTGGTGATTGCCCTGCAAACCATTGCCAGCCGCAATATCGACACGCTGGAGTCAGTGGTCGTCAGCGTCACACGCATTCAGGGAGGGAATACCTGGAATGTGTTGCCTGAACACGTCGAACTCGAAGGAACCGTGCGTACCCATAACGCCGATGTTCAACGTCACGTTGAGAAACGAATCAGTGAGATTGCAGCCGGTTTAGCCAGTGCATTTGGCGCACACATAGAAGTGGAATGGTTTAACGGGCCAATAACATTGCTCAACGATGAACAATGGGCGGCTTTTGCGATGCAGGTCGCACAAGATTTTGGATATCAGACCCAAACCTCTGAACTGCATATGGGCGGCGAGGACTTCGCGGTTTATTTGCAAAACATTCCCGGCGCATTTGTCAGCATTGGCAGCGCCAGCGCATACGGTTTACACCATTCGGCATTTAATCCGGATGAAGCATTAATAGAAGATGCAGCAAGATATTTCGCCACACTTGCTGAACAGGCGCTACTGGTCAATTAACTATTTGGAGAATCACCATGTCAAGCAACAGACAATTACGCCTGGGCACCATATTACATGGCGCGTCCGGGAATATGTCGGCCTGGCGTCACCCGGCAGCTATTGCGGATGCCAGTATTAATTTTGAGTTTGTCAAAGAGACAGCATTAAAAGCCGAAGCCGGGAAGCTGGATTTTTTATTTGTCGCGGACGGTTTATATATTAACGAAAAATCTATTCCGCATTTTCTGAATAGATTCGAGCCGCTCACGGTGCTGTCGGCATTAGCCAGCGTGACCACACATTTAGGGCTGGTCGGTACGCTGTCCACCTCTTACAGCGAACCTTTTACCGTCGCACGCCAGTTCGCAAGCCTGGACCATTTAAGCAAAGGCCGCGCGGGCTGGAACGTGGTGACTTCGCCGCTGGAAGGTTCGGCGAAGAACTTCTCTCGTGAGAAACACCCGGAACACGCGCTGCGTTATCGCATTGCGGATGAATATCTCGATGTGGTGAAAGGGCTGTGGGATTCCTGGGAAGAAGATGCGTTTATTCGTGATAAAGAAAGCGGGCAGTTTTTTGATGCGAATAAATTACACACCTTAAATCATCACGGCGATTTCTTTAAAGTGGCAGGGCCGCTGAATATTTCTCGCACCCCACAAGGTCGCCCAATTGTATTTCAGGCAGGGGCTTCTGATGATGGTAAAAAATTAGCCGCGCGCCATGCAGATGCTATTTTCACCCATCATGAACCCCTTGAAGAAGCGCAGCATTTTTATCGTGACGTGAAAGGCCAACTGGCAAATCACGGGCGCTCGACTGAGGATCTGCATATCTTCCAGGGTGTGAGCGTGATTGTCGGTAAAGATGCCGCCGACGTTGAAAACCAATATCAAACCACCGCCGCGCTGGTTTCTATTAATGATGCTCTGAATTACCTCGGTCGCTATTTTGAACATCACGATTTCAGCCAGTATCCGCTGGATGAAGCGTTCCCGGATATCGGGGATTTGGGGCAGAACAGTTTCCGTAGCACCACGGATGAAATCAAACGTAATGCCCGCGAGCGCAATCTGACATTACGCCAGGTGGCGCTGGAAGCGGCATCGCCTCGTCCGCGCTTTTCAGGCACCGCGCAACAGGTGGCAGACGGATTACAACAGTGGTTTGAGAGCCACGCCGCAGACGGTTTTATCATTCAGGGCGGCACGCCGGACACCTTCCCACGCTTTGTGGATGAAGTGGTTCCGGTCCTGCAAGCCCGCAGGTTGTTCCGCACCGAATATCCGGGTACCACGCTGCGTGAAAGCCTCGGGCTGGCGAGTCCGGTTAATCAATATTTGTGAAATCGTCATCCGACAAAAACATCAAAATAATAAAGAGAACCTGTTATGAACAAAACATCGCTAATTCTGGCTATCGCTCTGGCACTGTCATCGGCACAAACCTTCGCACAGGAGGTCACGATCAACGGCACTGGCGTCAGCCTGGAAGCCAATAAAACGCCGGTTAATACCGCCGTGAATCCGGCTGCGGTGGCACAACTGCCTAAAGACTATCGCTTTGCGGTGCCGGGGAAATTTACCGTGGCGGTTGCGGCACTCAATTCGCCACCGCTGACGGTGTTTGCCGAAGACAACAAAACGCTGCTGGGCAGTGAAGTGGATATTGCCCGCCTGGTGGCAGACAGCTTAGGGCTTGAGCTTAACGTGGTGCCAACCTCCTGGGAGGACTGGCCGCTGGGCGTGACATCAGGGAAATACGATGCGGCAATCAGCAATATTACCGTCACCAAAGATCGCAAACAGAAATTCGATTTTGCAACTTACCGTAAAGACTCGCTCGGGTTCTACGTGAAAGCCAATAGCCCGATTAAGAAGATTGAGAAAGCAGAAGATATTGCCGGGCTGCGCATTATCGTCGGCTCAGGCACCAACCAGGAATCTATTTTGCTGGCGTGGAACGCAGAGAACCTGAAAAAAGGACTTAAACCTTTCACGCCGGTTTACACCAAAGACGATGCCGCACAAACCCTCGCGTTGCAGTCTGGTCGCGCCGATGCCTTCTTTGGACCGAACGTAACCGGTGCCTGGAAAGCGGCGTTGACCCAGAAAACACAATTAGTCGGCGTGGTGGATGGCGGCTGGCCGAAAGCGGCGCATATCGCCGTCACGCTCAAGAAAGGCAGTGGCCTGGTTGATCCGGTACAAACCGCACTTAACGGCGTCATCAAGAATGGCGATTACAACAAAGTGCTGAACCGCTGGGGAGAAGGCGTCGAGCAAATCCCGGCATCTGAAATCAACCCGGCAGGCCTTGGCGATTAAGGAGACGAACATGAGCGAACAATTTCGTGATGTTTCCCCGGAAGCACCAGAACTCCAGCCTATTATCGCCGGGCTGTTTGGCGAATATGAAGCGCGTTACGGGGACTACTTTTCCCGTGATGCGGAAGTGGAATTAACCGAATGGTATCTGGCGCCTCAAGGGTTGTTCATCGTGCTTGAACGTGACGGCGAGATTATCGCTACCGGCGCGTATAAGCCTTTCGATGAAGTTACCGCCGAGATAAAACGTATCTGGACGCATCCCGAATTACGTCAGCAAGGGCTTGCCCAGCGCATGATGCGGGAGCTGGAAAACAGGGCGCTGCTTGCCGGTTACAGCCATCTTTATCTCACCACCGGCTTTCGCCAGCCGGAAGCGGTGAAGCTGTATCTGAGCCTTGATTACCAACCGCAGTTTGATATCTACCGCGACCGGGAAGAATACAGCGTGGCTCCTTTCGACGGGCGCTTACGGTTTACCAAACAGCTAACCGTTGCGCAGCTGAAAACGGCCTGAGGAATCATCATGACAACACCTTCAAATACACCTTCAAACACCCCATCAACTATCAAAGTGGTTCCGGCGCGTTATCCGTGGCGCACTTTCGGGGCGATTGTCGCCCTGTTTGTGTTGGCGATTGTGGTTCAGTCGGTGGCGTTTAACCCGCGCTGGGAATGGAGCGTGTTTGCCCGCTGGTTCTTTGATCCGGTGATTCTGGAAGGGCTGGCGCAAACATTGCTGCTGACGCTGATTGGCACCGCGCTGAGTGTCGTATTTGGGGGATTGCTGGCGCTGGCCAGGCTCTCATCGTCATGGCTATTGAATAGTCTGGCGTGGGGTTATATCTGGCTGTTTCGCTCACTGCCGCTGATTGTGGTGCTGATCATCCTCTATAACTTCTCCTATTTGTACGACACGCTTTCGATTGGTATTCCGTTCACCCAAATCAGTTGGGGAAGCTATCAGACCATTAACGTGCTCGGCCAGTTTTCAACGGCGGTTGTTGGGCTGACGTTAGTGCAAAGCGCGTATACGGCGGAGATTATTCGCGGCGGGTTTCTCGGCGTCGATCACGGGCAATATGAAGCAGCTGCGGCGTTAGGGCTTCCGGCATGGCGACGTACGGTGCGCATTATTCTGCCGCAGGCGTTACGGACCATTTTGCCTTCCGGTTTCAATGAAATTATCAGCCTCGCGAAAGGGACGGCGATGGTTTATGTGCTGGCAATGCCGGAGTTGTTCTACACCATTCAGATGATTTACAACCGCACCCAGGAAGTGATCCCGCTGCTGATGGTCGGCGCGGTCTGGTATCTGGTTATCACAAGCGTACTGTCGTTGATTCAGCATCTGGTCGAACGTTGGCTGGCGCGCAGTGAACGCCGCTCGGCTATCAATCAACAAAGTCCGGCCCGCCTGGCACCACGCCAGCCCGTACGGCAAACTCAGGAGGCCGCCCATGCTCCAGTCCCATAATCCAACCGGCCATATTTCGATTACTGGCGTCAGTAAATATTTTGGCCGCCATAAAGCGCTGGATAATATTTCTCTCGAGCTGGAACCGGGTTCAGTCACGGTGATCCTTGGGCCGTCAGGTTCCGGTAAATCCACCTTATTGCGGGCCATTAACCACCTGGAACGTGTTGATGAAGGTTTTATCCAGATTGACGGCGATTACATAGGCTACCGTCAGTCCGGGGACAAACTGTATGAGCTGAAAGAAAAAGAGATCCTGCGCCAGCGCGTCAACGTTGGTTACGTATTCCAGAACTTCAATTTGTTCCCGCATCTCACGGTGCTGGAAAACCTGATTGAAGCGCCGATTGCCCATAAGCAACTCAATCGCAAAGCGGCGGTTGAACAGGCGTATCAACTGCTGGATGTGGTGGGGCTGCGTAATAAAGCGGACGCCTGGTCACGGCATCTTTCCGGCGGGCAGCAGCAACGTATCGCCATTGCCCGCGCTCTGGCGCTGCGCCCGCGCGTGATGTTGTTTGATGAGCCCACCTCGGCGCTTGACCCTGAACTGGTGGGCGAAGTGTTGGACGTCATCAAAAAGCTCGCACGTTCCGGTACTACGCTGGTGGTCGTGACCCATGAAATCGGTTTTGCCCGGGAAGTGGCGGATAACGTGGTGTTTATGGTGGATGGCAAAATTGTTGAGCAAGGTAGCAGCGACGAAGTGCTTAACCATCCGCAACATTCGCGAACGCGTCAGTTTTTATCGAAAGTTCTTTAAGGAGCAGGCATGAAATTTGTCCCACTGGCGCTGATTGTTTTGAGTACCGCGAGCTTTGCTCAGGGAAGTCTTGATCTGAAGGCGAATGAACAGCCGATCCATACGGCTAAAGATCCGATTGCTATCGGTAAAATTCCGCAGAACTATCAATTTGTTGAACCGGGAACGCTGACGGTGGCAATTTCCGCCCTCAATTCGCCACCGCTCGCGATGCTGGCGAGTGATAACCGCACCAGGATCGGCAGTGATCCTGATATCGCCCGCTTGCTGGCCGAGAGCCTCGGGCTAAAACTCAAACTGGTGCCGACCGCCTGGGAAGACTGGCCGCTTGGGATTACGTCCGGGCGATATGATGTTGCCCTGGTGAATATCGCGGTGACAGAGCAGCGTAAAACGAAGTTTGATTTTGCGACCTATCGCGTAGATTCCCTGGCGTTTTCGGTGAAATCAGACAGTCCGATTCAAAAAATTGCAGGCCCGGAAGATGTTGCCGGGTTACGGATTATTTTGGGTTCTGGCACGAATCAGGAAAAGATCCTGTTAGGTTGGAATGAGCAAAATGAACGTGAAGGTCGCAAACCGGCCCAGCCGATTTACCTGACGGATGACGCTTCCGGCAACCTGTATATTCAGGCTGGCCGGGCAGATGCAACGTTTGGCCCGCAAAGTGTGGCCGCCTATAAAGCGGCGTTAACCGGGAAAACACGCGTTGTGGGGCTTGGGCCTAAAAAAGCGTATGTTGCCACCACCACCAAAAAAGGTAACGGGCTGGTTTATGCCTTACAAGCCGCGCTTGATGGTGCGGTGAAACGGGGCGAATATCAGCAGGTTCTCGACCGTTGGGGAGAAAAGGGCGAAGAAGTCGCGGCGTCTGAGGTGAATCCACCGGGCATTACTTATCCTTGATTAACGCTTAACAACGAGCAAAACCTGCTCGATAAAGCCATAAATATCTTCCAGCGCCTGATCTCTGGCCAGCGGGGCGCTGCCGATAATCAGTTGATCCGAGTACCCGTTCAGCAACGCACCAAGCTGGCGGGTCACTCGCCAGACATCGGTCTGGCGAAATTCGCCGCTTTCAATGCCTGCGCGAATGATATTCGCCAACAACGCATCCCACTTTTCAGTCAGAGTTAGCGCAAAGTCGGCATACACCTTGTTATGCACCGCGAGACGCCACAACGAGCCATACAGCTCCCAAACTGCGTCGGCGCGGTCAGGCAAATAATCTTCGATAAAAATCTTCAAACCCTGCTCAGGCGGCAGCGCGCAAGACTTTTGGCTAAAAGTTTCCAGCTCTGCATACATGAAACGCGAAAATGCTTCGAGACACAGCGTCTGCCAGTCGGGGAAATAGTGATAAATATGACTGCGTGCGATGCCGACTTGCTCGGTTAATTCACGCGTGGTGACTTTTTCCACCCCTTTTTCAGTGAACAGCACGATCGCGGCATCGAGAATATTCTCTTTCAGAACAGATGCTTTTTCTTTCATCACAGTACCCCGGTTGACTTTGAGCAAGTGCTCAAATAGACTCTTTTCATTCTTTGAGCAACCGCTCAAGAATAACAACTAAAGAAATTAAAGTCATGGAAACCTCACAAGCCGCGCAGCTTCAGCCTTCACGCGGTGCATTAAAAACCATCAAAAAACTCGCAAAACTCCACAGTAAAAAATTAGTCATTACTCTGATGCTGGTGGTCGCCGAAAACATCATTTACCTCCTTTACCCGCTGATGGCCGGTTTTGCCATTAACGCCATTATCAAAGGCCAGCCGCTTCATGCATTGCTGTATGCGCTGGTGGTCTTTGTGATGTGGGCGATTGGCGCGGCACGCCGCAGCATGGACACCCGCACCTTTGCCAGAATTTATGCAGAACTGGCCGTGCCGGTGATTGTGGCGCAGCGTAAAGATGCGCATAGCCATTCAACTATCGCCGCACGTGTGACGTTGTCACGTGAATTCGTCAACTTCTTCGAGACACACCTGCCGCTGCTGATTACTTCCGTGGCATCAATAATCGGTGCCGTGGTGATGCTGCTGACGATAGAGTTCTGGGCCGGGGTGGCGTGTCTGGCGGTGCTGATTTTCTTCTCGCTGTTTCTACCGAGCTATACGCGCAAAAACGAAATGCTGTATGAAAAGCTCAATGACAGACTGGAGAAAGAGGTCGGGTTCGTGGGCACAGCCAGTGAAAATACGCTAAACAAGCATTACGACTTTTTAGCCCGCGTGCGTATTCGCCTGTCTGACCGTGAAGCATTCGGTTATTTATCAATAGGTATTGCCGCAGCGTTCCTGTTTGCCACGACCATCTTTCTGATGACCGCGAAAGGCGTCGGGAACGCCGGGCATATTTATTCCGTCATGACGTACATGTGGATGTTCGCCATGAGTCTTGATGACGGCCCATCTCTGCTGGAAAAATACTCCCAGCTTAAAGAGATAGGCAAACGGGTGAATACCGGACTGGTGTAATTAACCGACTTCCGGTAATGCGCCGCTGGCGATCAGCGCCTGAATCACAATCACGGCGATACCGCAGGCGAACACCAGAATCAGCAACGGTTTACCGCCAGCCACACGGTAAACCGTTTCCGTTTGTAGCTGGCGGCTTTTCCAGACCAGCAAGGACGGGATAATCAGCGCCAGAATCGCCAGCGCCACACCGGCATAACCGAGCGCCATGACAAAGCCTTGCGGATAGAACAGCGCGAAAACCAGCGGTGGCACAAAGGTCATCAGCCCGGTTTGTATGCGCCCGGACGCCTTGCGATTGCGGTTAAACAGGTCGCCCAGGTAATCAAACAGCCCCAACGAAACCCCAAGGAACGACGTCGCCAGTGCCAGATCGGCAAACAGATGCACCGCCAGTTCGACGTGCGGCGAGGCCACCACTTCACGCACCGCCTGCAACAAGCCATTCAGCCCTGAATGGCTGGCTAACAGCCCGCTGAATACACCCGAGTCAATCGCGCCCAGTGTGGCGATTTGCCAGAAGATATAGGCGACTAACGGAATGGCGCTGCCGATGATAAACACCCAGCGCAGTTTGCGCAGGTTGCCATCGAGATAACTGACAATACTCGGCACGCTGCCGTGGAAACCAAACGAGGTGAAGATCACCGGAATCGCCGAAAGCGCGAGGCCTTTCTCGAGCGGCAACGTCAGCAAATTAGTATGGTGGATGTGCGGCATCATCAGCGCCAGCATCACCACTAACATGACTATTTTTGCGCTGAACAACACGCGGTTAAACATATCCACCATGTGCGTGCCGATACAGACAATCCCTCCGGCAACAATCGTGAACAGCAAAACCCCGCTCGTCACTGAAATATCGGTAGAAAACCACTGGCTAAGGCTTGCCGATAATAGCTCCCCCGCGCCGCTGATATATGCCGCCGTCAGGGCATACATCAGGAACAACATGCTAAAGCCGGTCAGCCATTGCCCTGGTTTCCCCAGGTAGCGGCGGGCAAGGGTGCCAAGCCCGGTGTCGGCGGATACATGTTGATAAACTTCCACCAACAGCAGCGCGGTGTAACACATCAACCCCCACAGGCCGACCAGTAAAAGCAATGTGACGCCAAAACCTACGCCCGCAGAAGCCAGCGGCATTGCCAACATTCCTGCGCCAATGGTGGTTCCGGCGACGATAAAGATACTGCCAAGAGTGCGATTCTTCACGCTTCCCTCTGAATTTACGCTTGTAATAACGAGATTATGCCGCGCAGGGTAAGGGATTGTGGTGAGGTCGTCAAATGAGGGTTACAGAGTGTGTAATTTTATATTTACGATCTTGCTCGTTGTTCATATTATTCAGAACGGTAGTCATTATGAGGCGTTGTTTATTGTACCTGGAAGATTCTCGGACAATTTTAGTTAAGGAAAGAATCAAATAGACACCCCTACCATTATTAGTACTTATCCTATTGATTGCTTGACGTTTTATTCATCATTAGCGACATTATCCCGTCTTAAATTATTGAGTGTAAGCAAGTATCTTTCAGATGCTTGCGTCTTTTTTGCGCTCACAAAATAAAAAACACACAGTTGATATAAAAGGATTTGCGCGAATGAAAACTAAAAACTTATTTCTCTCTGCCTCTGTTTTAGCCGCGTTACTGCTCAGTGGATGTGCTAGCGTCCCTTTGGCTCCAGAGCAAGAATCGATTAATGCCAAAACATTCCCCGCTCCAGAGCAAAATAAAGCTGGACTATATATTTATCGCGATAGCTTTGCGGGTAAATCACTTAAAAAAGATGTGTATGTCGATGGTAAATGCGTGGGTGAAACTGCGGACAGAACGTTCTTCTATACACAAGTAACAGGTAATCAGACTCACAAGATTTCTACTGAGTCCGAATTCTCGCCAAATGATCTGTCGTTATTCATGCAAGCAGGTAAAAACTACTTCATCAGACAATATATAAAGATGGGGGCATTTGTCGGTGGTGCAGGTTTGAGCGAATCTTCAGAAACCGAAGGTAAGCGCGTAGTTTCCAAACCAGAAGTGAAGATGGCTCAACAAGGCCATTGCGATAACTAAGTCGATACCTTATAAAACGCTGTCTCAGCCATAACTGAGACAGCGTTAGCTTCCCATCAGCGGCACAACGCTGGAAGATGGCGAGCAAGGCGAATTACTGTTTAACACGTTGACCAAAGAAGCGCTGCCGGCGATTTGCGTGAGCGATTTGCGCCAGGCTGCGAATCAGTAACAACTACTGGGCTTTGGTGAGCGTTTTACCAGCAAAACGTCGCCAGTTATCTGGATGATGCGCAACGGAATCATGCGGAGCTGATTAGCGGCAATAGTGGGCCAACCGGTGAGGGATATTACGTGACGCCAACGCTTGTGGTGAACCCGGCGGCGGAACTACGTCTTAATCATGAAGAGGTGTTTGGCCCGGAGGTCAATCTGGTGCGGGTCTTTGCATACGCTATTAATTAATCACCCCGGGTCCTTCCGGGGTGAATTTATACCAGGCGTATTCTTAATGGTAGTGGTGGTGATGCCAACCGTGGTGACGACCACCATCGTGATATATACATCCTGAAAGACTCATAACAATTACTATACTGCTGATAATCAATGCAAATTTCTTCATGTGTTCATGCCGCTTTTCACTGTGAATATTGCATTTGATTATCGGTCTATATAAATCCGGAACAACCAGAATAAACTCAAATTTCCGGCCTTCACATTTTCCTCAATATTGCTCAATTATTATCCTGGGCAATACCATCAATATATTCCTCTATATTAATGGTATTGCGTTAACCGTTATTCCAGCGATGTTTAATGTAACTGACCGCTTCCTGCGTTTGTGGTTGGTTGAGATAATTCTCGCGGAACAAAATTGTGCCGTTGATGTTGGGAAGAGACTCATTTAAATCGAGTTGTTTTTTCAGTTCAGGCACACCGCCATTGACCGTCCAGTCTGGTTCATTTTTTGATGACTCACCGACTTTATAAAACGCCACGCCAATATAAAGACGAGTGTTGGTCGGTTTCACCACATCAGCCCACCATTTTGCCAGCACATCATAACGCGCGGCTTTACGTGAGAATGGCCAGTAGACCTGCGGGGCGATGTAATCCAGCAGCCCTTTTTGCACCCAAAGACGCGTATCGGCATAGGCTTCATCATAAGCCGCAGCACCAGAGGTTTCGGAACCAGCCGGATCGTGTGAGCGGTTGCGCCAGACGCCAGCAGGGCTTACCCCAAATTCGACGTTGGGATTTAACTGTTTGATAGTCCGAGAAACTTGTTCAATTAACAGCTGCGTATTGTGCCTGCGCCAGTCAGCTTTAGACGCGAAACCCTGACCATATTTCTGGAAAGTCTGGCTGTCATTGAGCGTCGCCCCTGGCGATTCAGTATAGAAATAGTCATCAAACTGAACACCATCAACAGGATAGCGCTTAACAACTTCAGCAACGACACTGGTTATCCAGTCCCTGGCTTCAGGGATGCCAGGGTCCACGACATAGCGATCGCTTGCCGTGCGAATCCAGTCGCGATGCAGCACAAATACGCTTGGCGGCTGGTTTGATAAGGTGTTGTTGAGTTCCGCGACGGTTGAGGCTTTGGTGTTCGTCGAAACACGATAAGGGTTAAACCACGCATGGACTTTCATGCCGCGCTTGTGCGCTTCATCAAGCATAAATTGCAGCGGGTCGTAGCCGGGATCTTCGCCAATTTTGCCGGTTAATGTGTCTGACCACGGCAAAATCTGTGATGGCCACAGCGCTGTGCCATCCGGTTTCACCTGGAAAAATACCGTATTGACCCCGAGGGTTTTAAGCTTATCGAGCTTGTCGGTTAACGCTTTTTGTTGCTGGCTGATTCGGTTTGCAGGACTGGCATTCACGGAGGCGACAGGCGGCCAGTCAAGACGTGAAACGGTTGCCAGCCAGACGCCACGCATCGGTTCTTTATTAAGCTGAGATTTCCCCGGTAAGGGCTGTTTTGCTACCGGGGGAAAAGGCGTAACCAAAGACTGCGGCGGTTTCGATGAACAACCTGCAAGTAAAAGAGCAAACGCAACGAGCGTTCCTGTTCGTTTAACCGTTAACTTCATCGTATCCAGGCTCTTTTAAGGCGTTAATAATGCATGGCCTGCAAGATTATCAGTAAATATAGAGGGTGTCAGTATTCCTTAAACGCCAGCTCCAGGCGGGCGATCAATGGCTTGAACAAGTAACTCAAGAATGTTCGTTCCCCGGTTTTTATCGTTACGCTCGCTGGCATACCGGCTTTAATTTTGTAATCGCCAAGCAATTGTACGCCTTCTCGTGAAACCTGGACTTCTGCGAGGTAGTAGGGTTGTTGTGTGACTTCATCCATTAAACGGTCAGCCGAAATAGTCAGGACGCGAGCCGGAACCGACGGTAACAAAGCATGGTTGAGGGCAGGGAATAACACATCCACTATTAGTCCTGGCGCCATTTTATCAATCGCATGTACCGGGATTTTGGCATCTATTTGCAGAGGTTGCCCGGCGGCGACAATATCCATTAAATGTTCACCCGGCTGGATAATTCCGCCGACGGTACTGACTTTAACATCCAGAACAATGCCATTAATCGGCGAGCGGATCTCAGTGTTATCCAGTTCATGCCGTGTCGATACCAATTCATCTTCCAACATCGCGACTTCTTTTTGTTTATCCGATAACTCGGACTCAACTTCGCGCAGGTATTGATGACGTACTTGATAGGCTTTGATCTTTAGCTCGTTTTGCTGGGATTTTAGTTTGGCAATATTCAGAATATCTTCGGAAACACTACTGGATATTTCAGCCGCTTCACGTTCAAGCACCAGTAATTGTGCTTTTGGGTAGTAGTTTTTTTCACTGAGCGCCCTGATGGCACCCAGTTCGCGGCTGATCAGTGTGAATTGGTGATCGCGGAATCCTTTTATTTTATTCAGGTTTTCGGTTTGCCCCACCAGGCCATCGAGTGTTTCCTGAATCATTGATAATTCGTCCTGGATGGTTTTCCGGCGCGTATCGAATAGCTTTTCCTGGAGATTTCTTGCATCTGCCAGGCGTTTATTATTGGCGAACTGTTTTGTCAGGCTCGCATCGAAAGCGATAGTTTCCAGACCATCTCTTTCCGCCAGCAAACGGTCTTCATTGCTTTTGGCTGAGATATATTGCGCGTTTAAGGCACTGAAACGCATGTCGAGTTGCATTTTGTCCAGGCGCACTAATATCTGATTTTTTTGGACCGCATCTCCCTCTTTAATAAAGATGTCGGTCACTCGACCACCGCTCAGGTGTTGGATTGTTTTACGGTTGCTTGAAACGGTGACGGTGCCGTCAGCCACCACACCAGCGTCCAGCGGTGCCTGTACCGCCCACAATAAGAACCCTCCAACGCCTATGACTATCACAATAATCCCGCGCAGAATCGGGGGCCAAATTTGAGTATCCACGCTGCCGGAACCGTCTGTTTCAGGGTTATTTTTGTTCTTTTTCATTTTCTGTCAGGCCTCACGTTGCTGAACATTCGCCGCTGAAGCAGGAGTGGCTACCGGTTTTAATATGTTGGCTTGTCGCAAATTCGCGAAGACCTGGTCGCGGGCGCCGAACTCCTGCACGGCCCCCTCGTTGAGAAGTAAGACTTTGTTGACCACGCCAAGCAGTGTTGGGCGGTGAGAGATAATGACGGTGGTTTGCCCTTGCGTGCGCAGCGTATTAATGGCCTTCACGAGGGCAAATTCACCGGCATCGTCGAGGTTGGCGTTGGGTTCATCGAGGACGATAAATGCCGGGTTGTTGTAAACCGCACGCGCAAGCCCAATACGCTGGCGCTGCCCGCCGGAGAGTTGATGCCCGCCCGCGCCCAGTGGCGTGTCGTAACCTTGTGGGAGGCGTAAAATCATGTCGTGTACGCCTGCCAGTACCGCGGCTTCGACGATAAGCGTGCTGTCATTGTTGGAAAAGCGGGAGATGTTTTGCGCGATGCTGCCATCAAATAATTCAACATCTTGCGGCAGATAGCCCATAGATGGGCCAAGCAGTTCTTTATCCCACTGGCAAATGTCCGCTCCGTCCAGGCGAACTTTTCCGGATAACGGTTTCCAGACCCCAACCAGAAGTTTGGCGAGCGAAGTTTTGCCGGAAGCCGATGGGCCGATGATACCCAACACTTCGCCTTTTTCGAGTTGGAATGAAATATTACGCAGCAGCGGAGCATGCTGGCCGGGCGCTGCGGCAAAGACACTTTCAACGCTGATATTGCCCTTTGGGCGCGGTAGCGTAAGGACTTCTTTCGCTGCCGGATATTCTTTCAGCAGTGTGGATATCTGGTGCCACGCGCTACGAAACTGCACGAACTGTTTCCAGCTACCAATGATTTGTTCTACCGGGTTCAACACTCGCCCAAGAATAATGGAGGCGGCAATCATTAACCCCGGAGTAATTTGCCCCCCGATCACCAGTAATGCCCCAGCCCCGAGCGCAACGGATTGCAGTAATACCCGCACAAAGCGGCTCAAACTGCTTAAATTCGCGGTTTTGTCGGCAATCTGGGTTTGTAGAATCAATACTTTGCTGTGCTGTTCCTGCCAGTTAAGTTTCAGGGTGGAAAGCATGCCCATGGCTTCAATCGTGTCGGAGTTTTGCAGTTGTTTATTGAGTTTTGTGGCGTTATTGATGGTTAACGCGTGGGCTTGCTGTATAGGGCGTTTAGTTGAGAATTCAGAAACCAGCGTCAGAATAAAGAGTATTAATATCCCGGCCAGAGAGAGGTATCCCAATAGCGGGTGGACAAGAAAGGCCATGAATAAATAAACTGGCGTCCAGGGGATATCCAGTAATGCAAATAAACTATTGCCGGAAAGAAACTGGCGAATTTGATCCAGTTCTGCCAGTGACTGCGCAGGGTTATTTTCGCCAGTGGCGACCTTGCGTTTAAAGGCGGCATTAAAGACTAGCTGGCTTAATTTAACATCCAGACGATTACCGAGTCTTATCATGACGCTGGAACGCGCGGATTCAATCATCGCAATCACGATGTAAATGCCGACAATCAATAACGTTAACATCAGTAAAGTGGTGGTATTTTTGCTGACCAGAACACGGTCATAGACCTGCAACATATAGATTGCCGGCGCCAGCATAAGCATATTAATCACACAACTAAAAAACAGCAGCATAATAAAGGTGGGTTTCGTTCCCTTTAATGCATCCTTCAGTTCTGTTGGCGTATGCTGGCGCGACATGGTATTCCCCTTACGCGATGAGTGAGTTATTGCCGTTGTTAGCGGCAAACGGTGTCGGTATTTCCAGTACAAAATCACCAATATTGACGGTGGTAGAGTTAACGCCGACTAAAGTAATGGTATCCGCGCCGATGGTAACGGTGGTGTTACCACCGCCGCCGCCAATCGCGACGTTGCTGGCAAATGCACTCGACGTAATGCCCAGCAGACTCAAATCGAGGTAATCCTGTCCGCCTGTCGCATTGCTATCGAACCCGCTAATGCGGTCTTGCCCGAAGCTTGCGCTAAAGGCGAAGATGTCATTTCCGGTGCCGCCGTCCATGATGTCATTGCCTGCCTGACCATTGAGTCTGTCGTTGCCTGTGCCGCCGGAAAGGGTATCCACACCCGCGCCGCCGAAGAGAACGTCATCCCCAATCCCGCCTTGCAGATTATCAACACCATCGCCGCCATCGAGGGTGTCATTTCCAGATCCCCCCACCAGTTGGTCGTTTCCTCCCATGCCAGACAGCGTGTCGTTACCGTTGCCACCGGTCATAAGGTTGGCCGTCGCATTCCCGATGCCGACGAAATTGCCCTGGCCGGTGAAGACCAGTTGTTCCACGTTTTCGGTCATGGTGTAACTATTGAGGCTGGTTTCGACGATTTCCGTCCCGCCATTAAGTGCCTCGAGGACGATATCACCCGCGTTATCAACGATGTAGGTGTCATTGCCGTCACCGCCTGCCATGGTGTCGGCACCCTGGCCGCCATCGAGGTCGTCGTCGCCTGCATCACCTTGCAGAGTGTCGTTTCCTGTGCCGCCGGAAAGGGTGTCACTCCCGGTTCCGCCGACTAACAGGTCGTCACCCGCGCCACCATTAAGGGTGTCGTTGCCACCTTCACCGCGCAGAATGTCGCTCCACGCCGTTCCGGTGAGGACGTTACCGGTATTTGTGCCCGTGATGAGGTCGCCAACAGGTTGAGTTGTCGTCGAAGTCAGAACGACAGGCGGGTTGCCTTCATCATCAATGACGGTGACAACGACCTGTATGGTTCTGCCCACCATGGCCTGCGTCGGGGTGTAAGTTGCCGCGGTAGCGCCGACAATGTTGGTGAAACCAGTCCCGTTGCTCATTCTCCATTGGTAGCTAAAGTTACCGCCGCTCAAGCCATCAGCATCCGCGATACCGGAGACTACCGCCGTCAGCATCAGGCTTTCGGTCGGCGTCGCATCGCTGATCACCGGAGCGCCGGTGGTCGGCATATTGCGTGGGACTACCGCCTGAGTTTGGCCCGAAACTAATCTTTCGGCATCACCCATACGGTCGTTGAACGTGGCGACAACGCGTACTGGCGCACCCTGAATCGTGCCCGGTACTCTGAACTCTTCGCCAACGGACTGATCCCGCCATTCGCCGCCAATCAGTGCCTGCCAGGTCAGCGTGATAGCGACGTCGGCGGCCAGCCCGTTACCATCATGCAAATCGGCAATGTTGACGCGCAGAAGATCACCCACCTGAGGCGTTGCGCTACTGACGGAGAGATTGCCCGTGGCCTGTTGCGCCGTGACCCAGAGCTGTTCACCGTTGCCAAACTCCAGTTTTTCGATGTTCAGTAGGCGGTCGATACCATCATCCAGATTCAATGCGGCATCCGGTGTGGCGTGGTCAACTCTGAGGCTGCCGTCCTGCATACGGGTAAAGACATAGTTGCTGCTGATATCTCGATACACTGCGACGTCAGTTTCTGTGCCATCACCTTCACGCAAGATTTCACGCACGATCGCGAGTTGGTCGGGTTTTAAGGTGCCAGCCAGCATGTAAGATTTCAGCTCGTTCATGCTGTCGACACTGGTGATACCCGGCAATCCCGTGACTGCGATGCGCACGTTCAGCCACGCGTCACCATCAATAATGTCATTGCCTGCTTTACCGGTTATGCGGTCGCTGCCGCCGCCGCCCAGTAAAATATCGCTGCCATCATCCGGGTTTAACAACACCGCGTTAGGGTCTGCGGAGTGCGCAACGCCGAGGATGTCCTGAAGCCCGGTGATCCTGTCAGCACCGTCCTGAGTGAGATTATTAGAGAGGGGAGTTCCCAGAACCGGCGCGGTTCCGAGAGGCTGTTCGGTGCCAACTAACACATCGTTATATTTCCATCCCGATAACCCTTCGACCAGGTCGAAACGGTCGCGCAGGATGAACTCCTGTTGGTTGACGAAAATCGGAATGCCGAGGTCAGAGTTCGCGCCGTGCGGGTCGCCTTTGTGGATGGCCCAGTCGAAACCGGCCATGCCATTGTTGCGCTGAATACCCGCCCCCTGAACCATGATGTCGTCGCCCGCTTCGCCATCGTAGTCCGTATCGTTACCCTGGCCGTTGAGCACGTCGTGGCCGACAATGGTGCTGTTGAAGAACAGTTCGGAGTTTTCACCCGTTAACGAGTCAAACCCGTCACCGCCTTCCAGCCAGTCGTCACCTTCGTTGCCAAGCAGGGCGTCAGCGCCCGATCCGCCCAGCACAAAGTCATTGTCCCGGCCAGCAAACACTTCCTGGGCATCTTCGCCGACAACCACGAAATCACTGCCGGTGCCGCCGAAGACCAGGTCGTTACCGTTCCCGGAGAAGATCACGTCATTACCTGCATCACCATGCAGGAAATCGGCATCACCAACCGGTGTTCCGGTGTCGGTAATAATGTCATCGCCGTCACCGCCGTGGACCACATCAGCCTCGTCGCCACCATCAAGGCGGTCGTCGCCACCGTCGCCCCAAAGGCTGTCGATACCTTTACCGCCAATTAGCGTATCGTTCCCGGCGGAACCGCCGAGCACCACATGACCATCTCCGGTGTATTTAAGATATGCGCCGTCAGCCGCGCCATCACCGTCCACATCCTGAGTGGCTGCACGCCGCGTCATCAACGGAGTGAGCAAATCCTTGAGCGGATTTCCCCATTTCGGATCGACTTCTGTTTGCAGCGCCTGGTTTACTTCGAAAATGTGATCCGGGGTCTGGAACAGGTTAGCAGGCAGGTGCGAGGAACCGTTTTCGCCCAGGTCACTGTTGCGCATCACCAGAGCGGAGAACGAATTCGCTTCCAGTTCATTGAGCATATTCATCCCTTGAACACGGCTCAGATAGTAGAAACGGTCGCCGTCTTGCAGCATTTCCATTTGCGTTTCAAAGACGAAGTTGAAGGTCGAACCGAGCATGCCGCCAAACTCGTTTTTGCGCTCCGCAAGGCCGCCAATCCAGAAATCGACCATATTCAGGCCGCTCTCATTTGTCGCCCAGGCGCCGGTGCTGTTGAAGAAATCAAGCGCGTCGGCAGGAGGCGCGTTAACCCCATCGCCGAACAGCAGGAAATTCACCGCATCGCGTTTCCCTTCAATCGTGGAGGCGGCCAGAATCAGCTCGTGTTGGCCATAGGCGGCCATAAAGTTAATGATGGAAGCCGGGTTTTTAAGGTAAGTAGTAAAATCAGACCAACTGGTATAAGGCCGCAGTTCACTGTTTCCGCTTAATTCAAAGAACTGCTCGCGAGCCTGGTTCAGCGTCGGCATTGCCGTATCACGGCCACGGGCAATGTTCAGCGCACCTAAATCCAACGGCAGTCCAATCAGGTTATTACGCAGGGCATCGGTAATAAATTCATCAATTTCGTTACCGACTTGACGCGTCATACCTCGCACAATCGCGCCGATTGCCTGCTCATCCGTGACGTTGGCGCCATTGATTTCATTAAAAGCGACCGGATTGAGGAACGCTTCAATCAGGCCAATATCGCCGTTTTCCATATCAATATCGGTACGGGCGACGGTTTCTGTCAGCATCGAGTGGCCAAAACGGTAAACCACATGCGCGAACTCAGCGAAGATTAGCGGGTTGATATCCGCGCTATTGGAGAAGACAAACGGGTCGACTGCGGGTTGCACCGTGCGGGCGAACTCTTCGAAGACCAGGTGTTGATACTGCATTTCGGTAGTAAAGCGGCCCGCCTGGAATAAGTATTCGCCGTTCCACACCAGGGTACTGGTATCGGCTGGCAGTTCAGTTATCTGGTGCGAAGGCATCAGCCATTGATTGATTAGGCTGATATCACCGGTTTCCAGCAGAGTCGTTTTGTACTCTTCCACCAGGCGGTTGTGTTCGCTGTGGAAGACGGCGTGTACCGCGGTTAGCCCGATGTTTTCGTTACCGCGTCCGTCGCCGGTGATGAAGTGGCGGTCGAGTAATTCGTCATCGTAAGTTCCAGCGGGTTGAGCGCCACCTATCACATCATCGTCATCGGCAACCAGGCCGGCTTTTGGTGCGGCGGTATGGGCAATGTCGTCGAGGAAAGCGTGACCGGTGCGCAGCGTTCCGGCAGGTAAAAAATCACCGTTAGCTTCAACCAGCCCAGCAGTGGTCACAATCTGCACTTTGCCGTTGTCACTTAAGATTAAATTGCCGTAACGGTCGGTGGCCAACAGCGGAACATTAAACACATCCTGATCGGTGAGTTTGATACCGAGCAGAGTTTCAGCCTGGTTTTTGACATCGGCCCAGGTCGCCAGTCCGCCATTCGCACCGCCTAATAAATTGCCGGTGGGTTCAGGCTTGCCATCGATCATGACGTATTCGCGAATGAATATTTGATGTGAAGGGTGGGAAGTATATGTTTGGTTTTGATCGATGAATGGGGTGGTGAGGTTTACCGTTTCATGGTTGGCATCAACTTTTGCCCGGGTTAATACCATGAAGTTGGTCGTTGACCCTTCCACATATAAGGGGTCATCGGGTAGCAACGGAATAAATACAATGCCGTTTCCCTCCTTAGGTATTAAATCCAGACCATGGTCAAAGAATTGCCCGAATAACGTCATCCAGCCGTTAAAAGCAGGGGAGAGTCCCACATCTGGCGACAGGTTAGGAATCGACAAGCTGCCATTTGCCGATGTCGTTCCTCCTCCTGGGGCATCTTGCAGGCCGTTATGCGCGTCGACCGCTGCCGGGTTAGATGCGGTTTGATCCGATATTAAGTTACTGATAATTCGCGGGTCTGCATCAACAACCATCCCACCGAGTTGGGTATAACTGGTCATTGCATCCGCATCTTGCCAGTTTAATGCGGTTAATCTTGGCATATTTTGATCCGCGGCACCGTAGAGTTCCTGGCCCGGCAGAAGGTTATTCCACGAGCCATCGACGGTACGTATCCCGTAAGGAAGCAACGGGCTGGAAACTAAATCGCGAAGGGCATCGCCATTAATACTGCCGTCCGGGTTTGTCGCTGCTTCAGATATTTTTATCTGCTTGAGAATAAAAGCAAGATCGTGCAGCGTGACAGTAAAGTCATATTGTGAGGCCATAAATAATTACCCCTATCTTTACTTTGAACTAGCTATCATCACTCGTTCCTGTCGTTTTCAAAAAAGGCAGGAGAATGAACCGTGTGTATTGAAAGAAATTATCGAGTTGCAATAAAGCAACCTGGGTCCATTTTTATTTAATTTAAATTATGCACTACCTTTTTAGAGTTGTTCTCCTTGCGTAAACCCTTAGCGGAATAAGTTTAATTTCACTCATAAAGATAATTGTTGGTCATTTACAGGCGACCTTAGCCCATTGAATGTGTAGATGCATTCAAGGTAAGGGGCTTTAAATATAAGCGTGCTATTTATTTGCCTGAGGTTTTTATCTCACATGACACTCTGGTTATGTTTCTAACTATGGTTTTTCTTTGTGTTACTTCTCTCATGCTTTTTTATTACCAATAAAATAAATCTGTAACTAATTTGTCATGCTTTATACATAAAATGGGACTTTTATCAGGTACCAGGCCGATATAAAGTGAGTAAATGATAAATAAAATAGCTCTGCGGATTATTTGTTGTGAACCATCTGACTGATAAATATGGATTGTTCTATTGGGGGAGAGGGTGAGTTTAATGCGCCAAATGCATAAAACTCACAAATAAGAAGGGTTCTCATTAGCTATAGAGAGGAGGGCTTATTTTCATTTCTTTACGTTACTATTTAACTTTAAGCCTAAATTACCGTTTTCGGATTTGAGCAATTTAGGCGATAGCAGCGAAAGGTTTAACGTTCAGTTAACCATCAAACGCAGGCATAAATTATCGGGATAGGGTGAAAAGTAGTTTTGCGTCTCCAGGTAACGATCCGGGTAATCGCTCAGATAATGCTTCAACAGGGTCAGCGGCGCGAGGAGTGGCAACAGTCCATCACGGTAATGTAGAATCACATCCCGTAATTCGCCGCGCTGGCGGCTGGTTAACTGATTACGGAAGTAGCCCTGAATGTGCATCAGAACGTTAGTGTGATTTTTGCGCGACGCGGGCGTTTTCAGTATCGCCATTAGTTTTGCGCGATATTCCACGAAGAAACTCTCAAGGTTTTCCCACTCGTGCAAAGAGGCGACGAAAGGCCCAATTTCCCGGTAACCTGGCTGATGATGCGCCAGCAACTGAAGTTTGTAGCGACTGTGGAAGTCCAGCAGCGCGCGGCGAGTGAGGCCATTTTCCCGCAGGGTGTTTAGTTCATGCAAGGCGAAGACGCGCTCGACAAAATTTTCCCGCAGCACCGGGTCGTGCAGACGGCCATCCTCTTCAACGGGCAGCCACGGGTATTTCTCCAGTAGCGCTTGCGTAAAGATGCCAACTCCCTCCTTGCGCCCGCGATTGCCTTTTTCGTCATACAACCGCACGCGCTCCATACCGCAACTCGGTGACTTAGCGCAGACGATAAATCCAGACAAACCACCTTGAGAAGAAAGGTACGAGTCTGCGAAAGCGGTCATTTTGTCCGTAACATCATCGTGAGGTGCATGGCTAAAGCGCATCCGCAATTCCCCTTCGCCGGTCTGTACCAGACGTAGCGCCGGACGCGGAACGGGCAGGCCGATGGCCATCTCCGGGCAGATGGGTTTGAAATTCACCCACTGCGCGAGTCCGTCCATCACAAAGCCCATCCGTTTATGACCGCCGTCAAACCTGACTGTGGAGCCGGTTAAGCATCCGCTGATCCCAATGACTGGTTTAGTGCTCATGAATTTCACCTTGCCTGTGAACAATGTGGTAATCACATTATTAAACTTAGACAAATAATAGTGTTTGTACAAGTTTAGGGGAAGGATTTTAGAGCGCAATGACCTCGAGCGAAGCGATTTGCTGCTGCCAGAGCTCAATCTGATTTTTGCGCGCGGCGGTTAGTTTGCCGCTAGTGACCAGCAGCCATTTTCGATCCGGGAAGATCTCTGGGGCCAGCATGACAGGCGGCACAGGAAGCACGTCGATCCTCTGTCCTTGCCCTGTGCGCTTTAACGCTTCAAGCCAGATTTCGCAAGGGTCGGTAAGGTGCCAGCCGGTGATTAAGTAATTATCGCCCGGCGCTTTTTTATCACCTTCGAGGCAAAATGAGGTGTAGGAGATGATGATGCCGTCGAGGATTTCGCGCAGAGTCATTATCGCGGGAATGTTGGCGGAGACTTTACTTCGCAATGGACGCAGGACTTCCGTGACCAACTCCGGGCGCGGATATTCGCGGCCCGAGTCGTAAATCTGTTGACGCAGAGACTCGATTTTTCCCTCTTTCAGCCGCTGCAACATGCTCTCCTGAAGACTGAGCCAGTTGTTTGTCTGACGTGTTTCAGGCCTTGCCAGCAAGGGTTTAACCTGGCTGACCGGAACGCCTTTTTTTACCCAGTCGAGAATTTTTAACGCCTGCTCGACATCATCATCACTATAAAGACGGTGTCCGCCATCGGTGCGCATCGGCTTGATCAGGCCGTAACGACGCTGCCAGGCGCGGAGTGTGGTGGCGTTTATCCCGCAAAGACGGGCAAATTCACCGATGGAGTAGGGCATAAGTCTCACCTGATAACAGAGAATATTCTCAATATACTACGAATATTACCCCGCTGAATGTAGCGCAGGATGTTTGCACTACACTTTATTTCCAACCGCGTAGATGAAAGGAGTTCCAATGAAGCTATGGCCTGTTGTGACCGGAGTCGCTATCGCACTGACCCTGGTTGCTTGTAAATCTCCCACGCCGCCGAAAGGAGTTGAGCCTATTACTGGGTTTGATGCCAGCCGTTATCTTGGCAAATGGTATGAAATCGCTCGCCTTGAAAACCGTTTCGAACGTGGCCTTGAGCAGGTCACTGCTACTTATGGCAAGCGCAGCGATGGCGCTATTAGCGTGCTCAATCGTGGGTATGATCCGATTAAAAACAAATGGAATGAGAGTGAAGGGAAAGCTTCGTTCACTGGCGCACCAACGACTGCCGCGCTGAAGGTGTCATTCTTCGGGCCGTTTTATGGCGGGTATAACGTGATCAAGCTGGATGATGATTACCAGTACGCGCTGGTTAGCGGTCCGAACCGTGACTATTTATGGATTTTGTCTCGAACGCCAACCATACCGGATGCTGTGAAGCAGGATTACCTGAACACTGCGCGCAATCTGGGATTCAAAGTCGAACAGCTGGTCTGGGTGAAGCAGTAAGAAAGTGCACCGGGTTCTGACGGGCGAAAGATGCCTGAATCGAACCCGGTCATTATTACTGGCAGAATGCGCGTGTATCTAATCTGCGTTTAGCCTTGCTCTGACACCCGGTCGGTATTTTTTTCTATCGCCGCGACATTAGCTTTATTACTGGAATAGATGAAGCAAAGTGCAATTCCCAGGCAAACCACAGCGCCAAGGCGTGTCGCTGAGAAGTGAATGACCTCATTACCTAACCAACCAAAATTGTCAATAAGCATACTCATTGTCAGTTGACCTAAGATAACCGCAACCGTTGCAACAGCCGCACCAATACGCTGAACAGCCAGCACCATAATGACGATATAAGGAACACCACAAAGTGCGCCAAGCAACTGCCATTTCGGCACATCCAACAAGGTGAGGGCGTGCTTCGGTTCGAAGAAGAAAATAAGCAGGGCGGTGACTAGTGCGCCAACGGAGAAAGTCAAAAACGCACTGCGGAACACGCCAACGTTGCTGCCTAACTTTCCATTAATGGCAGCCTGCATGCTAAGGACCGCCCCCCCGATAACTGCCAGAAAAATCATTAATATATTCACAGATTGACCTCAGCCTTTTGCCACAAGAAACAACGCAGCAATAATAAAAATCAGCGCAATAATTCGTTTACTGTCAATTTTGCGATGCGCCGCACCGAACAAGCCGTAGTGGTCAATGACCAGGCTCTTGAAGACTTGTCCTGCCAGAATGCCAATCATCGTCATTGCAATCCCGATAATGGGAACCGCAACGGTCAGGATGACGACATATACCGGGCCCAAAATTCCACCCAACAAAGTCCATGAAGGTTGAGTAAAGAATGAAGGGCTGTTTCGTGGGCTAAAGAACAACATCAGCAAGAATGTCAGCGCCGCGCCGACTCCGAAAATACTGAAAGTGGCCCATAAGTCGCCGACCTCGCCGCCCAGCGGCCCTAATAAACCCGCTTCAACGGATAACCCCATCCCGCCGGCAACGACGAGAAATATAAATAAAAGCTGCATATAACACTCTCCAGTGGCTTAGGTGCAGGATCCTATAGCAGCGGGGAATAATGAAAAACGGTATAATTCAGGAAACACCTTTGCAGGAATCGCGATAATGTACGATCCGAGCGCCATTAATTTCCGCACGCTGATGTTTTTCATCGGTGTGTTTGACGAACAGAGTTTTTCAGCTGTCGCAAGGCGAGAAGGGGTCTCAGCGTCAATGATTTCGCGGGTGATCCTGCAACTTGAGGACACGCTTGGGCAGCAGCTTTTTTATCGTAATACCCGAGCAGTGATCCCCACTGAAGCGGGTCGGTTATTTATTGACTATGCCCGCACTATGACTGACCAGTTGAGTGAAGCGCGTAAGGCGATGCTGGACCGCTCCCTCGAGCCCGCGGGGCTGATACGAATCAATGCACCGGTATTTTTTGGCCAGCGACATATTGCTCCATGGCTTACTGAACTTTCAGCCCGCTATCCGAGGTTGCTGATTGAACTGACGCAGACTGATAACTATATCGATCCACACAGGGACGCGGCAGACGTGATTTTCAGAATTGGCACACTGACGGATTCCTCTTTCCATGCCCGCATATTTGGAACCCAGCATTATCATCTGGCAGCTTCCCCAGGCTATATAGAAAAGTATGGAGAGCCGGAACTCCCAGCCGATCTCATTCATCATAAATGTCTGGTTTATAAAGGATCAGTAGGGCCAAACCGTTGGCTATTCAGGGAGCAAGGCGGCAGTTGGACTCATTATCCTGTTACCGGGTTACTGACATCCAATAATGCGGAATCTTTGCTGACCAGCGCGCTGGGTGGTATGGGATTGGTTCTTTTCCCGGACTGGCTCATTGGCGACAGTCTTAAAAATAGTGATCTTGTCAGAGTCATGGAGGGATTCGAAGCCGCGATTAATCCAGAGCCGCAGCATATCGCCGCCATTTATCCCAACACGAGACGACCGCCATTAAACGTACGGGCGGTCATTGATTACTTTGTGGAAGTTTACGGCACGCCGCTTTACTGGCAGCTTGATTGATAATAGTTATATAGAAAGCGAAGTAAAATCCGATTACTCATCATAAGTTTTTAGTAGGCAATACGGAACTGTGGACGGCTGCCAGTCAGCTATGTCAGTTCCGTTTGTTAAACCATGATGACATGGAAATCTGGCAAATGGTGAGGTGAGTTAGGCTGGTGAGTTCTGAGATGGTATCGGGTTTGTATCCTGATATTTTATTTAACATAATATACATTATGCGCACCAAGATTGTAGAGGCTCTATGATAATGTCTATTTGTGGCTCATTAGGAATGTCCAGGCTATAGTTCTCAGACCTGTATGGAATGTAAGAAAAAAGCGAGTAAAATGAGTCGGATACTGTAGCCACTTTACCCCGACCCACTCAGCGGTGAAAGTGGATTTTGACCCAGTTCTCATGCTAAGAGAACTCTTTTTGAGGATGCACATGGCAATTGCAAATATTTTTTCAAAAAGGCAGAAAAAACTACGTGGCGAAATTAACGATGTTTATCAATATGATGATATTCCGCGCCCATTTAGAGTTCAGATACTTCAAATAATTAAAGAATCAATCGGTTCTCCTGCACCTAAAAGCATGTATGGACGTACAGGAAATGCTGCCGATGAAGTTTACAAATATATTCATGAAACCCTTTCCAAAGAATACGGTGTGTTTTCATTAAAAGACTACGCCGAAAATGATTTCGTTGCTTTAGCTGATTTTTTCTTAAAAGAGCCTGATGCTGAACGATGCTTAGATTTGATAGAACTAAGTTGTAGGATTTTGGAGTTTCATGTTTCAGAAAAATCATATGAATTCAATGCATTGACAAGCCAGTCACCTTCAGAAGCCATCTCCGAGTTGAATGAGAGATTTAAAGAGAATGGAGTTGGTTACCAATATGAATCAGGTGAAGTCATAAGAGTTGACTCTCAATTACTTCATTCTGAAGTAGTAAAACCAACCCTTCTTCTTTTAGGTGGAGACCCCATTTTTGAAGGGGCAAACAATGAGTTTCTGTCGGCTCATGAACATTACAGACACAAGCGATTTAAAGAGTGCTTGAATGATTGTCTGAAATCATTTGAAAGTTTGATGAAAGCGATTCATGACAAACATGAGTGGCAATATAATACGAATGACACAGCGTCAAAGCTAATAAATAGTTGCTTGGCTCATGATTTAATTCCAAGCTATCTTCAAAGCCAATTTACAAGCCTGAAGACGATGCTTGAAACGGGTGTTCCAACTATAAGAAACAAGAACTCAGGTCATGGCCAAGGATCTGATATAAAAGATGTTCCTGAATATATGGCAAGCTATATGCTACATTTGACTGCTACAAATTTGCTCTTCCTTGGCAGGTGTGAGCAAGAAATTAGCTAATGGCAATATGTAAAAAAGGTCGTGACGGAAGAAATAACCGAACCGACCTTTTTAGTTTATGGACATTTCTAACGAGCCAGTGATTAGACATTTTTACTGAGCTTTGACAAAGATTGTCAGGGCAAAGCGTTATTGTCGTATCTGGGCAATTCTCAGATGTCGTCCATGAACTAAGCTTGATGCTCACAGTTTCAGTTCAGGATGCGAATACTTATGTTGGTAACCATGACTGATAAAGATCTTAATTGGCGTGGAGCTGATCTGTGCCAACAGCAGTCAGGCCAAGGGGCGCGTTGAGCGCGCAAACCAGACGCTGCAGGACCGTCTGGTGAAGGAAATGCGCCTGGAAAACATCAGCTCAATCACGGAGGCCAATCACTGGCTCGCTACCTTCATTGCAGACTTCAACCAGCGCTTTTCCTGTCCGGCTAAATACCCCAAAGATCTGCACCGTCCGGTGACGGAAACACAAACCGAGCTGAATGATATCTTTGCCTGGCAGGGACTGCGGTCGCTGTCTAAATCCCTGACTATACGTAATGATGTTGTTTCGGAATTTGCCCCCCTGTTTTTTTGCTATCCACAATCAGTGCTCCATATATTAAATTTTTAGCTACCCTGCATTTTGTAACATGCTTGTCGATGAATACACAGATAGACTGAACCCCTACTCTTTTGTTCTCGAGAGATGCCTGGCTATCTAACTTAACGTCATCACATCCAACTTTCTGTTGAAATCGTCCGTAATTGGATGACCGCCGACGGTCTCTGGCGTCCTCATTCCCACTGGCGAACACTATGTTATTTTGAAAGTACATTTAAACAACATCTATAAAAAAAAGCCTGAGTTCGACAATATATCGACCCAGACTTTAAAAATAAGATTAAATACGCTTTGATTTATATCAAGCAGAGTCCATTACTAAGGTTGCGGAAGCTGTGAAATTACCTTGTACATTTTCAGCGCCAGGACTAATAACAGGAGAAAATGTAATAGTCTCACTTCCTGCTCCATCCACTAACTTTGAGTCAAAATGACCATACGGTACAACTGGCTGGTCATCATGCATCATAACAACGCCAACATTAGGTAGTGACGAACCTATAGCCCCTGCATCAAAACTTGCCGGATTAGCCAGGAGGTGAATTTTGATATCCAGTGTCATAGAGCTGCTACAACTGAAAGTCAGTGGAATGCTTTTCTTAATAGTCGAAGACGGTCCATCCGTTTTCAGTTGACTCGCATCTATATCGTTAAAATCCACATTAATTACTTGACCATTATTTATAGTACAATCAGGAGTAACAGGGATAACTTGCCCTAACGTTCGGATCTCGGTCATAGGCTTATCTGAAAAAAAGCCGGCTGCTGTTGACCGGTAATAATGCGCAAGCTTAATTCCCGGAGGGATAACGATAGCTCCGCCTATAACATCCTTTGTCAATGTCAAAACAACCTGCCCTTGCGACCCTTGGCTAAGGTTAGTTAAACTTTGTGGTGAAGAAGAAATATATGTACTACTCCCATTTTTATGATCGGTGTAAGGCACCAGCACATATTTACTACCGCTCATGATGCCTACAGTTGCACTTAAGTACGGGGTCAGTGTGGCAACGTTGCCTGAATATGGAAGATTAGCAAAATTTGCTTGATCATAGTTCAACGTTCCACCTACCCCCCCTTCACAAATTCCATTATATGTGCCGGGATCATCCCATATATATGTGGCAGAGCCACCCGCCTTGGTAGTAGTAAAAGTTCCTGAAGTTAATGTCACAACATATACATTCAATGGGTCGGTCCAACAAGCACCCGGCGTCTTAGCTGATGCGCCCTCCGAAGGTTCTGCGAAAACGAGACGGGAAAAGGATGCAAGAATAAATATTATTATATAAGATGATTTAGGCATTAAGTTTTTCATTCATACACCATCTCAAACGTTGCAGTTGCACTAAATTCTCCAAGGACGATCGCATTGTTCGTTATCGCCGTAGAAGATGCCTGGATGAAAGCCAGAAATGAAATCTGATTGTCACCGTCATTGAGGTTTACCAGTTTGCTGGCTTCGTTAAGCGGCAGCAGCGTCCCGTCAGCATTAGTGATGGCCACAGCGACACCTTTAGCCCCCGATGTGGTATCAAGCATCAGCAGGCCGGGCTGGTCGCTGTCTTCTGTACCCCGGAAGATAAAGCTCACCGTGTTCCCCAATGAAGTATCACAGTCTTGCAAAAGTATAGTAAATCTCTGCTGTGGGCTGTGGCCGTTAGTATAAAGATATTTATCAATAATTGTGCCAAAGTCGGCGACGATATTATCGCCCTTGTCACCCACCGCCAGCGTACAAGGGTCTTCAACCAGGGTACCATCAAAATCGACCTGTGAATTCGCCTTACTTACACTGGGCACACTGGTTAATACGAGCGCCAGCAACGCTGCTGGCAGAGCCTTTTTATACATAGTTGATTGCCTCATGCGACATTCACCACCAAGGTCGCGGTTGCATGGAAGGTTCCTCCGGTCAAGTTAGCACCCTCTCTTTTAACCGGCACGGCGGTTAGCGTTGGCTGAGGAGCATAAGTAATTTCGGTATCGGTATTGAGATCCAGATCCTCACCGTTTTTCTTAATTTTAATCGCCAGGCCGTCTACATTCGTCGCGATGGCATTATCGTCAAAATCAGAGACGGTACCTTTGATACTCAGCGTTAATGCCGGATTATCTTCACCTCCCTGGTTATTACAGGAAATGGTAAAAGGGATTGCGGTTTCAAAATTGACACCATCCACTTTCTTCACCCCGATATTATTAAATTGCACATTAACATTCTGGTCCTGGTTAACCTGGCACTGAACTACAACCAGCGACCCATGAAACTGAACGTCAGAGTCCGCCAAAACAAGATGAGGGAAAGTAAATATTAGCCAGAGTAAATTCAACCAATAAATAACACGTAATTTATTCATATTAACGCCTTGTTATTCGAGCCGCATAACCAGCGTAGCGGTAGCCGAAAAATCCCCACCAGGCAAATTCACGAGTTTACTTTTTATTGGCACCGCAATAAGATTCAGCGGTTCATCATAGTTAATATCCCCCCAACTATTGATATCCATAGCGTCTGTGCCGTTATAAATTTTGATGCCCAAACCATCAATGCTAGTTTTTAATGCTCCGCTGTCAAAATCACTCGGCGTACCCGTGACGGAAAATTGAATTGTACCGCCAGGTTTGTGGTCACAGGTCACCTTTACCGGCAATTCTTTGGCGTGATAGGCTTTGCCATCAATCAAATCTGTACGCACATCACTGCCAAAATCGATATCAGGGCTGGCCACATCATTATTAATTTTACACACTGGAGGCGGTAGGATATTGCCGGTAATTTGTACTGGCGTGCCTCCGGTCGTTGCGGTTAAATTCGTACCCGGAGGGAGTGGGCCATCTGCATGGGCGATATTAATTCCTCCAAAGGTTATTAATAGTAACCAGACATGTGACACCAAATAAACATAGTGTTGTTTTATCATAATTTATCAGTAGTAATGTATTTTAAAATCCACCGTAGCATGAAACGGCCCTAATACCAGTTTTTCACTGGTACGCTCAATGGTTGCGCTGTATTTCAGCGTATTCTGACCATTATTTAAAAAAGTCGGGGAAGTAAACTCGCCTAAATGCACCACATGATATCGGCTATCCTTCAGTCGTAAACCAATACCATGTACCCCTTTAACCTGGATAAGGTCTGGGTTGGTCCCGTCATTTACAGAGACAAACTCCATATACATAACCGATTGATCACTGGCACCGGAAACTGTACCACTGATCTGATTAACCAAACGCGAAGCAGACGAAATACAGTGGCGCAGAGTGAAGTCAAACTCCACCCTTTGCCCCTGATCGCCTGGTTTGCGAAGTTGGGCGTTATTGATAGCCCCCAACTCTATTTCCTGAAAGTTGGAGACCATATCCAGCATGCACGGGGATTCGGTCATAACGCCATCGATTTTTAATTCCCCCTGCTGACCGCCTACCTGCCCGCATAGTGCTGGGCTGGATAACATCAAGACCATCAGAAACATCCCTGTGCGCATAGCGGCAACTCCTGGCCTAGTCACTTGTTTATTCCACTTTGTTGGCAGTAACTTTGCATTCGCTGCCAGTACAAGCGAAGTGCAAAGTTGGGCGGCCACCGTAGTCGTTAATGTAAGTAATCAATGGTGTGCTTCCCAGATTTACGGCCCCCAACGGAGCAGAGCTTTTCGGTGCAATCATGACCGGCTTAAATTTATTACCGCTACTGGCATCGCTGGCCCGGGCATCAACCAAAGTGACATAATAGGCGCTTGGGTTAGTCACTTTATAGCCATCACTTTGTTTAGTCAGGGTCAGATCATTTTGCCATGCACTGACAACATCATCCTTTTTCGGGATTATTGCAGTTGGGCGATAGAACATTTTCACGCGGGTCTGGAGCGCAAGTTGCAATACGTTTTGTTTATCACTGCGCGGCGGAATTTCACGCAAGTTGAAATAATATAAAGTTTCACGATCCTGCGGCAAGGTATTAATACCCGGTAGCGTTTGGATCTTCACTTGGCTCTTAGCACCAGGTTCCACACGCTGCACTGGTGGCAGAATCGTCAGTGGCCCTTCAATTTTTTGGCCCTTATCGTCTTCAACCCATGCCTGGGCCAGATACGGAAGATGTTGGTTCTGATTTTCGATATTTATGCTTAATGCTTTTTGGTCGCCGTTAAAAATAACGCGCGTGCGATCCATTGAAATCGCAGCATAAGACTGTGAAGAAACAGCCACACCGGCCAACAATAAAAAACCCACTACATGTTTCTTGTTCATACATTACCTGAATATTCGAGCGCTATGCGCTGGTTACAATTAAAAGGTTTATCAATTCGCCGAATGCACGCAAGGCAACAGTAAGTTAGACGCAGAGCCATCACTGTTCTCACTCTTGATTACTTTCGGGAGTTGTATTTCACACTGCTGATCGCCATCCCAGGCAACGGTCATTTTTGCATTGGGAGTCATACCAGTGAGGTAAACCATCCCATTGTCATTCACGATCCCCGTTTCACGCTGTTCCGCATTCTGAACAGTCGCTCCAAATGGGGGGACTGAACCATCTTGTAGGCGTATCACTGCCATCATCTTCTCACCGGCAATCACATCAAATTTGCGATAGCCGATAGCACCTTCAGTGAGGGTTGCCTGAGCCACAGATTTCACTGCTTCAACATTGTCCGAAAGCTTCGAGACGTCAATGGTGGCATCGGTACGATAATAGCTGTTGATCCCTGAAATGACAGCTTTTCCAAAGTAATTCGAGTGACTGGTGCCCGTTGAGCCCTGTATAGGCACTCCTGACACGCCACTGGTGTCCACCATCAAACGGGTTTCCCCTGGCGAGCCAATACTGTGTAACGCAACACCATGAGTTGTTGCCGTCATACCGCCTGTCATTGACACACCAGCAGAACTGTAATCACCTTCCGCATATGCCGCCGTGGCTGTCATTTTGGCCTCATCACCATTATGGGTGTAATAGCCGTTAAACGAGGCATTATTCTCAGCACCCACGCCCGCTGAAAGACTGTAATTATTATTATTATCAATAGTTTTGTTATAACTAACGTTCTGGCTGCTACTGTCTCCGCCGCGCTGCCCGTTATAACTTAGCATTGCACCGTCACCCAGTGGCAAACTCACACTTAAATAGAAGGAATCATCTTTCGTGCCCTGATATACGGAGCGATATAACGATAAATTGACACTCACATCTTTAAAGCTGCCGATATCAAAGTACTTGGATAGTGACACGTTGAAACGGTCATCTGCCGGGCTATCCCAATAAGTCTGGTGACTATAGTTGGCATATACGCTGACACCGAGATCTTTAAACTGCTTATTAAATGTCACCGTATACATCTCTTTGTCGCTATAACTTTCATTGTCGCCATAACGTGCATCGAGAAAGTTATCCATACTCATAAATTCTTTTTCTGAGAAACGATACCCTGCAAAAGTAATTTGGCTATCGTAATCATCGAAACGCTTTGAATAACTAATACGGTACGAGTTACCACTATGCGTGCCATCATCCAGTTGTGCATTCGAACGCGTGATATCGAAAGAGAGCGCACCGAAGATTAATAAATCACGGCCAATACCAATTGATGCTTCTTTATACTCCCCGGAACCTAACAAACCGCCATAGAGTGACCAACCGTTGTTGATCCCCCATGAAAATTCACCCGTACCAAATACCGGCCCCTGTGAGTTGTGGTCAGTGTCATCCGGTTTGCCTGCAGCGGCTTTAAAACGCACAGAACCTGGGCGCGAAAGGTATGGAATACTCGCCGTATCCACCTGAAACGTAGACGTGGTGCCATCTTGCTCGTCGACAGTAACGTCCAGTTTACCGCTTACTGCATCGTTCATATCCTGAATACGAAATGGTCCTGCTGCGACCTGGGTTTCATACAGCACACGTCCTTTTTGCTTCACCGTAACTTTGGCGTTGGTCTTTGCCACACCCACAATTTCAGGTGCGTAACCACGCAGGTTAGGCGGCAGCATATTGTCGTCAGTCTTAATACTGGCTCCGACGAAACGGAAGTTATCGAACATATCGGAGTCGAGATAATCCTCACCCATGGTCAATTTTGCATGAATGGATTTCAGCGCTCGATAGGCATAATAACGGCTCCAATCAAATGATGAGCTTTCGTCACTGCCACTGTTTTTCTGTGCTTGCCAGTCAGCACGAAAACGCCAGGATCCTAGATTCGCACCAGTAGTACCATTGCCACTGATGTTCGTGTTAGCAGCACTTGACTGTGGACGATTGCGCTGGGCATTCAGGTTGTAATCAAACAAGACACCAGGCAGGCCATCGTCCCACAACGCAGGTGGATCCCAGTTTTCTGCTGTATATTCGAGGTAGGCTTGCGGAATGTTTAAATACAGGGAGTTAGTTCCCAGATCGCCTTTAGCTTCCATTCCTTGCAAAGAAGTTAGATCGAGACATTTGCCATCATTCCACCAGATAAGTTTATTTTGGTATTCTTCTTTTAGACCTAAAAATTTAACTTGCTCGGGTGCAAGGCACACTACACTACCCTTAGCATCATCTGGCGGGACCATATAAATTACTGGTTGGTCGGTGACAATCTGTTTATTGATATGAATATCCATTTGATAGTTGCCTGGCATAACAAAACCTGCCCGAGCAAACTGAGAAATATCGATATTTTTTTGATCTTTCACATCAAGAACATCAGTATTAAATTCAACTGTATCGCTACACCATACGGGAACACTGTGTAATAGAAGACTAGTAAAAATTGCCAAGGGCGACAATCGGTACAACTTTGATAAAGTAATTGTCGTCAATTTTTTATTAACCATTAGTAGTATTCCAGTTGATATCTGATTACTGTGTGATAGCTCCCTGCTTGTAACGAGTTATTGTCTTTTTGAAGACGAAGTCGATAATTAAGAGTAATACTCTCAGCATCTATAACACCTGCAGACATGGCTTGTCCTGGCAGGGCTGAATTACCATATTCATCTTTAATATCAAGGCCAAAACCGCGAGCATCACCATCAAGCCCAAATAAATTACCGTCGATATAATTACCATCGAACGTAACGCTAAAATAACTCCAGTTTGGTTCTGTTTTACTGGCAGAAACAAACGTGCAATTATTTAACTTAATTATAAAGGATGTCTCACTACTATGGCCAATTTGTGCTATTTCAGCTGCTGAAACCACACCAAGACTTAAACTCTGATCCTGACTATTGGTGTCGATGGTACATGCAGAGCCCATAATTGACCCCGACATTGTTGCACGACCATGGTCATCATATCCGCTTACGCCACTTTTGGCAGCGTAAGCGGATATTAAAGGCCATAACAGTAATTGCACTAAAGCAATTCGTTTTACGTAATCCATTACACCGGCCTATATAAAGTTAATTCTGTGACTAGCTTATGCGACTGACTTAGTTGTAGCTCAAAGAAAAGTTAGCAACACTTGTGAACGAACCAGGGACGATAGCTGCAGATGCGCCTTCATCACCTTGCAAGAACGCTGCGAAGTCCAATTCGTTGCTGCCGTCAACCAATGGACGAGCGACGGATGGTGTACCCAAAACAACCGGGCTACCCGCGCCATCAATCAGAGCGATACTTGCGCCGCTTGCAGAACCAGTGATGCCCAGCAGATCCGGGTTACCGGTACTTGGTGAGCCGCTGAAGGTTACAGTCACACCGTCAGTCAGTTGAGCCGTGTCACACTGGGTCAACAAAATTTTGAAATTCACTGGTTCTGAACGGCCACCATCTTTCAGCGCTGTGTTAGAAATCGCACCCATTGGGATAGTCTGATCAACAGATTCTGGATCGATTGAACATGGAGCATCAATGATCGAACCATTGAAGTGAACAGTACCATGACCCTGGTCTTTTAAATCAGCGTGTGCAGCTGTTACTAAAGTCATACCCAGGCTCAAAGCCAAAACAATTTTAGAGATTTTCATTTAAGAAGTAGTTCCTATAGATATCATGATTAACAAATATGGATGCAAACCGTTTGCTCCATCCACACCCATTTGCATTAAGTGCTGAGATGCATAATAGCGATATTCATAAACAACACCATGTAAACGTAATGTGTTTACTGGACTTTGGATCCAGTATCGGATCGTAAATCCCAAATAATGAAATATAATTGCTGTGATTATTTTTATATTGAATTATCTTTAACGAGACTATAATGATTTATCTTTCCCTTTAATAAGCAGAGAGACATTTCTGATATATTTATTATCTATTATTTATCCGTTACTTATCAGGATGCTCTATGATTTAGAGATAATTTCGTTAAAATTCGTATAGAATTATCATTCTAAATTAGTATGCGGAGGGTGTGATGCAGAGACCGTTTAGCCGTCTTTTGGATGTCGACACGCAGTATCCTGAGGCATTAGAGAGGCTTTTCGCCACGTTAATGCCACTGGCTGAAAAAAAAAGTTTGAAACGCAATGACGTATTTATGGACTTTAATCGTGATGACGAGCAAGTGATGTTGGTTGAGAAAGGCACTATCGGCTTTTACCGCAAAAGTGACCGTCTGCTGATTCATGAAACCCAGGCACCAGCCATTTTGGGATTAGCCCATGCATTTCAACATGCTGATGTCATTGCGCAAGCCCACACCGCAATGACGCTTTGGTACATCCCCAGAGAATCGGCATTAGAATCCATTGAGACAAAAGGGCTATGGCGAGAAGTATCTCTGGTATTAGGGCGTATTATTAAGGCCTATGTGATTCGTGATACCAACCTCGTCGCCCAAGATGCTTATCATATTGTCAGACACCATCTCGGGTTATTAATGGCTCTACCAATAGAAGACCGTTACACCACAACAGCTGCCAAATTCATTACAAGCCGCTCCATGCTTTCACGCAGCAGGGTGATGGACATTCTCAAAGAGTTAAGCGCAGGAAACTACATAACGATCAAAAATGGGATATTGGTGAACATCGAGAAACTACCAGATAAATTCTGACCTTAATAACTGTCAGACATATAGAAAAGAAAAACCTGCTCATGCTGTTGAAATGAGCAGGTTTTTCTTAGCTGTACCTTTATGCAACTTTTTACCTGAGCAATAAAACAATGTTAACCCACAAACGCTTAACCTACAGCGTGGTGTTTCTCATCAGCTGTTACTTCATGATTATTATGCATATTTACATTCCCAATATGGGTGGTTTAGGTTTGAAACTACCTGGCAATATTTTGTGTTGGGGTATTATTTCGCTAGTTATTTTTGTTGCCGGGATTTTATTATTTAGCTTACCCGTGCACGCCCTACCCCAGTCACTTAAACTCTTTATTCTAGGTGGCATCTTGTTGAGCCTACCCGCACTTTACACTTCACAAGTTGTCTCCAGCACTGCCTATATTCGCCTCGCGGGTTTATGGGGTGGGATCGCGCTATTTTGGGTGTTAACCCTGATGCCTTTTAGCTCACAGCAAAGAAAGTTACTATTGTTAAGCGTGTTAGTTGGCGCGTTGATGGAGTGGAGTATCACGCTCTGGCAGTTCACAACACATAGCTATGATAACTGGATGGAGTTCGTTCCTGGGACGCGCCCATACGGTATATTCCAGCAAATCAACGTGCTTGCCAGTTTCCTTGCCACCGGCTATGCCATCGCACTATGGTTTTGCTTGAATACAGCAAACCGCCTGCTAACAAATTTTTGCCGCCTCGCTGTGTTTTTGCTTCCTGCGATGTTGGTGATTCTTCAGTCACGGATCGGCTACCTTGGTAGCACAGCTGTATTGGCCATGATGTGTGTCATTTACCGCCACCAGCCCCGAAAAATCTTGCTGCTGATCGCCCTTTCCCTTTGCGGCGTTGCTATCGGTGAGTTATTGAAGAATAGCCACTGGCTGGAATCATTAGATGCAATTGTCGATAAAGAAGGCTCGAACAGCGAAAGGATTTACATTATAAAATCCACTATTGAAATGATTCGCCAGCGCCCGATTATGGGTTGGGGTTATGGCCATTTCGAATACGTTATTGCAAGAGTGTCCCCACACTTGCTTCACCATACATTTCCATACCCCATCCCCCACGCTCACAATGAGTTTTTATTTGGTTGGGCAGAAGGTGGTATTGCCGCTGCTGCGGGCATGTTGGCCATCGCTGCAGGCTACCTTATGCTTATAAAAGATAATAACCGCTCCGCATTACCATTGTGGGTACTTAGTTTGCCGATTGCACTGCACACCATGACCGAATACCCGCTTTACCAATCGGCAGCCCATTGGTTGACGCTTATTCTGTTGTGCCGCCTGTGCATCAGTGAACAACCATCAGAACTTGCGCAAAAGAAAACGCACAAAGTTGTGGCCGCATCGGTGGTCAGTATATCCTTCTGCGCGGTGGTATTTTTTGCCAGCGGCTTTAAAACCAACCAGGTGCTGACTGAATTTGAACGAACAGGAATGAAAGATTACGGCCCTGTTTCGCAGTTGATTAACCCGTTAGTTCAGTGGGAGCGCTACGACTACGACCGCCACATCGCAATGCTGCTGCAATTTAATCATACTCATGACGCCGCAATACTTAATCATTTTTATCTTTGGGGCAGCGAATATGTCCGCCAACATAACGACGAAAATGTTTACCGCACTTTGATTTCCATTGCCCACCATCAGCATAATTATGTTGAGGAGCAAAAATTGAGAGAGCAACTGGCTATCATCAAACCGCTATCTGGACTGACCCCGCTCCAGTAGACGATCCTACCCTATAGTTTGAGCATATGGGCAAACCACCATTTACCCCAGAATTTAAGGAAGAAGCTGTCCGCCAAATAACAGAACGCGGCTATTCCGTTGCCGAAGTTTCCGATCGTCTGGGCGTTTCTACCTGGAATATCGAATCGGTAACTCATGACGAGATAACTAAGCCGAGATGAACATCAAAGTTGAGTACTGAAAGGTTGAAGAACATGAACCCGTTAATCCGCCTCTGTGAGTTGAAACGTCACCAGACCTACGTAATCTGACAGGTCGTGCAGAAGAAACCGACGGTTTTACAATGTCGCAAATATGCTGAGAGTGGTGGGCGTTTGGTCTCCAATTTATTAATGTTACCATTTATTAAGCTACTATTAATCTGATACAGACATATCGCCCCAGGGTTTAGAAGATGAACAATACTAAAGATACTACGCCTGTGACTCTCCGGGATTTAAAACCTGTAAAAGATGTGGATTTTTTGATCAAAACACTTGCAACGCATGCCACTTTTATTTCTGCTCGTAGAGGTCAGCGTTTTAACTATCTGAGCAATGGCCAAGCCATGTGCTATTTGATTGAAGAGGGAGACGTCACCATTCACCGTGCCGCTGACGGGCGAGTGATAAGTTCTGCCTATGGACCTGCGATATTGGGGACAGGTAATTATATCGTTGCGCAGGATGCCACTTACATCACGGCCAACCAACCAATGCGACTAGGGGTGTTACCGCTGGACGTACTTGCCACGCAACTGGAAGAAGGAAACTTATGGCGACCTTTTTCTCATTTGCTGCTTTTCACCATCAGTCATTTTCTGCATCAGAATCTGAAACAGGTTACTCCCACTTCGTATGAGAGGATCCGCACTCAAATTCTCACGCTAAACAGTGAGCCGGAAGAGATAAAGAGCAAAACGAATTTGGCGCGCTATATTCAGGACAGAACTCTGCTATCCCGTAGCCATATCATGATGATCATTTCGACATTAAAAAAAGGCGGGCATATAGAGGTTAATCGAGGGGTGTTAGTGAGTGTAGAATCCTTGCCGAAGAAATTTTAAACTAAATTCATGTATTTTTCATAAAATACATGAATTTAGAAAACCTCAGTGTCTCTTGCACATGTTACCAGGAAATAAATTTCACTCATTTAATGTGTGTCCATACAGCTGTGGGGACTTTGTCCGTTGTGGATCAGTAATTCAGGACACCTCGAAATCCTGTTAATGTTAAAACAGTGAACGAGAGGTAATCCATGATCAAAACTCGTCGGACTAAACGCGCATCTTCCCCAGAACTAAACTCGAAGCTATCTAGCCTCCATGCTCTCAGTCGTGGCGCTGCAGGTATTCGGGTAATCAGCCAGATGTACGCCAGAGTGGCGTTGATGCAGGCCGGTAGCTGACTGATGCAGGAGTGCTGGCTGACGAGCCGCCAGCCTGCTAAACATCGCTACCGGATAAATGAAGACAACAGTCCGGCATTACCAAACATGTGTCTGTTCATATTTCAAACCCGATTTAGGTTAGCCAGTTACATCAACAATCTCCATGCTGTAAATCAGCAGAGAGTTCACTGGCACGGGATGTTCAAGTCTGACGGTGTCCTCAACCAGAGAAGGCGGGATCAGTACCTGAATTTTTCCGCCTGCGTGCAGTAATTTAACGGTGTCACGCAATGCAGGCATCATATTTTTAACGCGGAATATCTGGTTAGCGTTTTGTACCGAAGGTTCATCAACCACGGTGCCATCAATCAACGTCCCTTTAAAACGAATCGCCACCGTCGAGTTATCAGTAATATTACTCCCCTCTCCATCGCTCTCCACAATGTAATAGAAACCTTTCTGCGACTTTTTAGCCCCCTCACGTTGCGAGAAATTAGTGATATACGTATTACTGGTAACCAGACGTTTATCATTTTCAGCCGCCGTCAGAACCTTAACTTGCTCGTCAAACACAGACAAAGTGTCACGCACCTCGTTATCGCTCATTTTCTGCTGATGGTTAAAGGCGTCCATCATCCCGGCCAGCAGAATGTCTTTATCCAGCGTCATATGCAGTAATTTCTGTTCAGCTATCTGATCTTCAATATATTTGGCCATGCCCACGCCAGATGCGTAGGCACGTTTTTGTTCTTCGCTGTCGAGTTTAAATACTGGTGCGCTCTCTTTAGCCGCCTCCGCCGGTTTTTCTTCACTCACCGTTTCGGCCGGGATCACCGGCAGCGACGTCGGCTCGGGGGCGGAATTTTTACTTTCCTCAGGCACTGGTGCATTGGCCTCATTGGCCGGTGGGACTGTAGCGGCTGGCGGCGTTATTTTCGTGGTGTCTTCAGGCTTCGCGTCCGGAACCTCGGCTTGAGCGGGTACATCCACATTCACAGATGATGGAGGGGGAGATTCGGCCCATGCCTGTGTTTGCGAATATAAACATGTCACGATGGTTAAATATAAAAGTGATTTACATTTCATTTGGGTCAACTGTCAAAAAATTTACGCCGATAAGGCAAGGTTAAAGCATCATCATTTAAACTTTATGGTTTTCAAAACATTAAAAAGTCTTATTTCAGACCGGAATGTTAAGGCACAGGAAAACAACTAAGGTAAGGCGGAATCCATTTATTAATCCGCCCCATTCCCCTGGTGACTAATACCACTGATATTTCATTCTCCAGCGCGACAACCGTATCGACGGCAGTGATTCAAGTAAGCCATTACCGCGGCGCTGGGTTCGTCTTTACGACTGACCATCATCAGATTTGCTGACAGTTCCTTCGAATCAAGCACTCGATAAACGACACCGGGGATGGCCACCTGAGCTAACGGCGTGGGGACCATAGCGGTTGGCCGCCTTTAGGCCGTAGCCCCCAGGCTTATTTCCACCACATGCCGTTGACCATCATCCAACAACGGTATGGTATTTCCGGGTAACGGCACGCCATCCATTATCAGTTGATAGTCCCCCGTACTACGCTGCGCGTTAATCTGATAATCACTTGAACCGTAGCGATAAACCAGGCTCACTGAAGGCCAGTCGCGCGGTAGTAACGGGTGAACGGTGATCGAATCGCCGTGGCGTTCAATCCCCAGCAACGTTTCGATGATTAACCGATACGCCCAGCCTGCCGAACCGGTATACCAGCTCCAGCCACCGCGCCCGGTATGCGGCGCAATGCTGTAAATATCCGCCGTCATCACGTATGGCTCGACTTTGTAACGCGCTATCGCATCTGCATTAAGGCCGTGATTTATCGGATTGATCAGCGCCCAGAGTTGCCAGGCCCGTTCGATATTGCCGCTGCGGGCAAAAGCCATCACCGCCCAAATAGCCCCGTGAGTATATTGCCCGCCGTTTTCACGCACGCCAGGCAGATACCCCTGAATATAACCGGGGTTTGGCCCATTGCCGTTAAATGGTGGAGTCAGCAGTTTTATCAGCCCGGCCTCGCTATCAACCAGGCGCGAGTCCAGCGCCTGCATCGCTTGCGCACAACGTTCCGCACTTCCCGCCCCCGACAACACCGCCCAACTTTGGGCAATAGCATCAATCTGGCACTCTTTCGCACTCTGCGAACCGAGGGCTTCCCCGCTATCAAAATAGCCCCGGCGATACCAGGCGCCATCCCAGGCACTCGCCTCAAGTTTGATTTGCAGTTTTGCCGCCTCATCACCGCACAGCGTGGCGGTTTCGTCATCGTGGATTTGCTCGGCAAGCTTCGCAAATTGCTGCAAAACATCGTAGAGGAAGAACCCCAGCCAGACGCTCTCGCCCTTGCCTTCCAGCCCGACGAGATTCATGCCATCGTTCCAGTCTCCCGCGCCCATCAAAGGCAAACCGTGTTGACCAAAACGCAAACTGTGGCGAATGGCTTTTACCCCGTGTTGCCACAGCGTTTCTTCCAGCGCGCTGATAATCGGCTGTTCATAGGCCGACTCTTCACCCGGCTGCAATTCACGGCCTTCAAGGTATGGCAAAGAATGTTCGAGTAAACCGACATCACCGGTCGTCGTCACGTAATGGCAAATTGACAGCGGCAGCCAGAGATAATCATCCGAACAACGGGTGCGAACGCCATTGCCTAACGGCGGATGCCACCAGTGTTGCACGTCCCCTTCCACAAACTGACGCGAAGCGCAGAGCAGAATTTGTTCGCGCAGGCGTTCTGGCGCGGCATGGCTCAAAGCCAGCGAATCCTGAAGCTGATCGCGGAACCCGAAAGCGCCACCAGACTGGTAGTAACCGCTGCGAGCCATCAGGCGGCAAGCGATGGTCTGATACAGCAGCCAGCCATTGGCAAGCAAGTTAACCGCCGGGTCAGGCGTGGAAACGACAATCTGATCGAGCATGCGATGCCAGTAACTGTGAACATTCGCCAGCTCGCTGCGGGCGGCATCTTCATTCAGATACTGATTTATCATCTGCTCCGCATCCTGCGTGTTCTGCCCGATACCCAGCACAAAAATAAATGTCCGCTGATCGCCGTCAATGAGGGTGGTGGCAGACTGAATCGCACCGCACGGGTCCAGCCCCGCACCGGTTTTACCCGACAAAGTGCGCTGTTTCATGGCCGCCGAATCACGCTGTGAACCGTTGCGCCCCAAAAACTCCCGGCGGTCGCCCGTGACGGAACAATGCACGCCCGTCACCGCAAAGAAAGCGGTTCTTTCCGACCCATTGCTACTGTAGAAATTATTCGCCAGCACCCCACAGCCAAGGCCGGTCGTCGAAGCTCGAGTCACCACATGCATCGCCGATTTGCCACGAGACTCACCCAGCGCCCATTCCACATAACCGGTAACAGAGATTTTGCGTGTGCGCCCGGACGTGTTACTGAGCGTCAGAATAGCGATTTTGACCGGAGCATGTTCCGCCACCAGCACCGTTAATTCTGTGTCGATGCCCGTTTCACGGTGCGCGAAAACGCTATAACCAAAGCCGTGACGGGAAAGATAGTGCCCGTTGCCGCGCACCGGTAACGTGGTGGGCGACCAGACGGCGCCGCTTTCTTCATCGCGCAGGTAATACGCCTCCCCGGAACGATCGCTAATCGGATCGTTTTCCCACGGAGTGAGGCGATACTCATGGGCATTTTCATACCAGGTATAGGCTTGCCCTGCTTCAGATATGACCGTACCAAAACTGGCATTCGCCAGCACATTTGCCCACGGCGCGGGCGTCTGGTCGTTTTCATCAAGCGTAATCTGGTATTCACGGCCATCTTGCGAGAACCCGCCGCGGCCATTGAAAAACACCAGAGCGCGGGTATCCGGCTGCCACGGTTCGTGCTGATTAGCCGGTGTAGCAATGCGCGGAATAAACGCCTGCTGGGTTGGGATCGTGACCTGAAGCCGCTGATTGAGCTGCTCTTTCAGGCCACCAGCGCGATCGTCCAGGACAATTTGCGCCACACTCAGCAGCAAAAGCCGGTCTTCCGCCGACATATGCTCGCCGTTACGCACGAAGATACCGCCGGGTTTGTCTATCTGGCTGGCTTCAGAACCGGCCATCAGCAGTTCCACTATTTGATTTTGTAACTCCTGCTGATAACCCCCAGGATTATCGTTGAGAATCACCAAATCGACCGCCAGGCCTTTTAAGCGCCAGTAATGGTGCGCCTGAATCATGGTGGTGATGAGCAGAATACTTTCATCACTGGTGATATTAAGAATGACAATCGGCAGGTCGCCGGAAATAGACCATCCCCACAAACCTGACTGCCCGCGCCGGTTACGACACAGCGTTTTCGCATCCGCACGCAGTTCTGGGCCTGGGAAAAGCACCGCGCTTGCCAGGCGGTTAAACAGCGTTGCATCGTCTTCATTGGCATTAATCTGGCGCAAGACTATCTGACTATGCGACCACGCGAGTTCAAATACGCGATCGGCAATCGGATGGTCATGATATTTCTCGACCAGTGCCAGGCTTTGCTGGCGGCTTTCCGTCACGCCATAAATAATATCGACCGTAACCGGCAAGCCAGGCTGTAAAACGATGGACTGGCGAATGGCCAGAATTGGGTCGAGCACTGGCCCGACACTGTTACTGAGCAAACCGCCTTGTTCAGTCACAACGGCATTGGCTGGCGTTCTTCCGCGCCCCAGGAATTTGGCGCGGTCAGTTTCAAACGAGATTTCGTTTTGCGCCTGCCCGTGTACCACCATGGTATGAAACATCCACGGGCAACGTTCATCCGGCGCGCGAGGGCGACGATGGCAAAGAATGCCGTGCTGCTCAGGGACCAGCTCCGTCTGAATAAACAAATTACTGAATGCCGGATGCGCCATGTCACTTTCATTGGGTGCCAGAACCACTTCGGCATAAGTCGTCAGCTCGATGGTGCGCGGTTGCCGCCCGCGGTGCAGCAGCGTCACGCGGCGCAACTCAATATCATCTTCGGGTGAGACAACAATCTGCGTTTTCACGCCAACCGTTCCCGCCACAAGTTTGAACTCGGCTCCGGCATCGGTAAATATGGCATCGTACTGGGTGACGGGCTCACCGAGCGGTTGCCAGGTATTACTCCACACTTCATTTGTGACAGGGTCACTGATATAACAAAACGCGCCCCAGTTATCGCAGGTCGCGTCGCTGCGCCAGCGGGTTAGCGCAAGGTCTTTCCAGCGGCTGTAACCGCCGCCTGACTGGCTAACCATCAGGTGATAATTTGAATTCGATAACAACTGGACTTCGGGAATCAGGCTATCAACATCAGTAAACTCGCGGGTTTCATACTGAACCGGTTGCAGTACCCCTTCGTGAGATTCGAAATGACGGCGCGGGCTGTACAACTCAACCGCATCAGGCACCCGTTCTTGCAATAACAAACGTGCCGACTGAAACGCCGGGCTGGTCATAAATCTGTCTACCATCGGCGCACCTGAAAGCACATGCGAAAGTGCCTGGAATGCCATTCCCTGGTGGTGCGCCATCCACGAACGCACCACGGCATACATCTGGCCGCTGGCGAGGCGTGACGGCGTGTAGTCCAGCGACTCATAAAAACCGTATTCACCACGAGCGCCGTTTTTCTCAAGTTTCAGCAGATTTTCACAGGCTTTATGCGGCGAGATAGTTAACGCCATCATGGTGGCGTATGGGGCGATCACCATGTCATCCGCAAGCCCACGGCGTAAGCCAAGCCCTGGCACACCAAAAGCGTGATACTGATAATTTTGCAGCGCATCGAAGGAATAGTAGCCCGACTCTGAAATCCCCCACGGCACGCCCCGCTCTTTGCTCCAGTCAATCTGGCGTTTCACCGCCGACTGGCTCATCTCTTCGAGCAGGCTTCCGGGATAGGTCGGCATCACCAGGTTTGGCATCAGATATTCAAACATTGATCCGCTCCACGACATCAACGCCGTTTCGTTATCAATGGTGGTAAAAAGTCGCCCCAGCGCAAACCAGCTTTTCAGCGGTAACTGATTGGTGGCAATCGCGAGGAAACTGGTCAGGCGAATTTCAGAGGGCAGCAAATCGTAGTGGCTGTTATCGAGCTTATTGTTATCGCAGTTATATCCCACACTCAGCAGGCTGGTGACTTCGTTATACAGGAAGACGAAATCCATTCGGGCGTGTTCAGTCAGGCGTTGTTCCAGCTCGGTAATAATATCCAGACGTGTGCGCGCCTGGCGAATCACGGATTCCGGGGGTGTGCCTTCGCCGCTGTGTTTCGCCTGCGCCAGCCAGGACAGCGTGGGTAGCGATTCACTCTCCCACTGCGCGGGCAGCCAACTGAGAAAGTGCGCCCACTCGTGGCAGATAAGCACTAACTGATGCTGAAGATGATCCACCCAGCGGCGAATCCTCCCGTCCTCGTGACTACACAGGGCGTGCAGGCGATTACTTTGCGCCCGCATATTTTTCAGTTCTGGGAAGAGTAACGACGGATGGAGTGTCAACGCCGTTTTGCAATGGTTGTGCAACTGGCGCAACGACGTCGGGGCATGTTGACCCCAGGTTTTCTCGAGAATTTGCAACGTATCCTCAAGCCCCATCAGCAATTGCCGGGTGTTAAGGATAGGTTGGTTACGCAGCCCGGTTAAACCCGCGCTAAGGGTAAGCAAATGCCCGGCCATATTCCCGCTATCCACACTTGAGACATAGCGCGGATTGAGCGGAGCCAGGGTGCGCGTGTCATACCAGTTATATAAATGCCCCCGGTAATGCTCCATTTTGTCCAGCGTGTCGAGCGTCAGCGTGATGCGTTGCAACATGTCACCTTGCGGAATATAACCAAAATCCCACGCCGTCAGGTTGGCCATCAGCGACAAACCAATGTTGGTTGGCGAAGTGCGGTGCGCAATCACCGGCTGGGGAATTTCCTGGTAGTTATCCGGCGGCAGCCAGTTTTCTTTCTCAGTGACAAACGTTTCAAAAAAGGCCCAGATCTCGCGGCTACTCTGGCGCACCAGGCGTTTGTTTTCAGCATTAAACGTGATGGCCTGGCGGACAGGTTCGCGGCTCAACCAGCTTAATAACAAAGGAGCCAGGCACCACAGAACGCCAATGGGCACCGCAAAAAACAGCAGCATCGGTGAAAGCCAAGATGCCAGAGCAATTAACGCCATACCTGAAACCACATTGAGCCACATCGCACGATAAAAACGCAGCGGTGATGTTTGGGCTCCTGACACGTGTTGGTCAAAACTGGCCCACTGATTGAGGTTGTGATGGCTAATGCTCAGACGCCATAACGTTACCGCAATGGCCTGAAGCGAATACCCGGCTTCATGAGGAAGCGTGATAAACCCCATGCCAACGCGCATCAGACGTTTAAGCCCTCCGTAAGAAACCAGTTTGAGATGCTGCAAGAACGGTCGTCGGGCGGGTTTATTCACAATATCCTGGGCCAGAACCAACGCGCCAGGAAGTAGCAGCGCAACGGCCAGCACCGCCAGCCAGAACAAGGGATTCGGCACCAGTAAAATGGCGCAAAACAGCAGTATCAGAAATGACGGAGCGACCAGGCTGCGGCGCAAATTATCCAGCAATTTCCAGCGTGAAAGCGTGGTCAGCGGGTTTTTGTCATGCGTTCCGTCTGCCTTTCTGACGTTGAATTTCAGCCAGTTAAGCAACTGCCAGTCACCGCGTATCCAGCGGGTACGACGGGATACATCGGTCAGGTAATTATTCGGGTACTGCTCATAAAGCAGAACTTCACTGAGCAACCCCGAGCGGGCATAGCATCCTTCAAGTAAATCATGGCTCAGCACCAGGTTTTCCGGGCAGGTGTTGCGCGTGGCTTGCGCAAAAGTATCGACATCATAAATGCCCTTCCCGACAAAAGATCCTTCGCCAAACAAGTCCTGATAAATATCCGATGACATCATCGAGTACGGGTCATTCCCCGGCACATTACTGGACATCGCCGCATAACGCCCCTGCCCGTCACGCGGAATTTCCTCCGCAAGCCCAGGCTGCAAAATCCCATACCCTTTCACGACGCGCTGTTTTACCGGGTCGTATACCGGGTGATTGAGCGGGTGCGCCATCGTCGCCACCAGTTTATGAGCGGTATCTCGCGGCAGAACGGTATCGCTATCCAGGGTGATGACATATCTCACGCCGGAGGGTGGCGTGATGACATTGCCGTGGACTTCAGAAAACTGCGCTGCGGGTTCGCGTAACCAACTGTTCAGCATCGACAGTTTGCCGCGCTTACGCTCATACCCCATCCAGACGTTTTGCTGTTCATTCCACTGCGCCGAGCGGTGAAGCAGGAAAAACAGAGGCTGGGAGACAGAGGCATAGCGCCGGTTCAGATTCTGCATTTGCGCTTCCGCCCAGTGCAGCAACTCGTCATTTGCCACCGAATTTTCATCCGGGGAATCGGCGAAATCCGTCAGTAATGCAAAGTACAGGTTTGGCGTGTTATTACCGAGATAGCACACTTCCAGGCTGTTAAGCAGACGGTCGATTCCCGCCCGACTGGTGAGCAGACAAGGAATCACCACCATCGAGCAAAACTCAGGCGGAATGCCCGTCGAGAAATCCATGCGTGGCAACGGCATGGGTGAGCGAAAGCGGGTTGTGGCTTCACTCAGCAAATTGACTGCTAACTGGCTGACTATCACCACCAACGGCAGCGCCAGAAGCACCAGCGGCCAGGTCATACCTTGTTCATGGGGACGGGACAATACGTGGGCAGTAAAGGCAGTCGTCAACAGGCTGAGACTACCCAGCCAGGAAAGCAGCGGAATTTGATTAAAGCTGTGGCGCAACCGCACCACCCAGGACGTATTGGCCCCAAGCTGTTGTTCAAGTGCTACGCGCCCTTCACCGATTAAGTAATACCCCACATGATGCCCCGGCGATTCGGCGTCCGCAGCCTGAGCCATGCCCAGAATATGACACGCAACTTCCGGCTCACTGTGATGGCTGTGCCTGGCGAGTATTTCAATGATGTGCCGATAATGGTCGCGGGTATCAAAATGCATGGCCGGGTAAATCCCCGACGGATCGCTACGCAATGTTTGTTCAACCAGGCTCATGGCTTCGGCGAAATCTGCCCAGTTGGTTTCACTCAGCAGGCGCAAACCGGCGATGCTGTTACTGACGGAAAGTTGGCTGGCGGCAAGTTGCTGGTTAAAGCGATGAATCAGGTAGTCGGTCGTGACACCGGTCTCCGCCAGGCGCTGTTCAACCCAGGTCAGCGGCAAAGAGAGTATATTCCCTCGCCCCTGTAAGCGGCGAACCAGTTCCGCCACAAAAGCACTGCTTAATGGCGGGCGCGAACGTGCCATATCCGCAATCACCATAATCAAATCGGCTGGGGTGTTTTCGGCACATTCAAAAATTCGCGTCACCCAGACATCCGCCAGATTACGTTCTTTCTGAGCCTCGGCCACTTCGATACTGACGCGGCGTAAATTCTCAATCAGCGCCAGGCGCAACATGCCCGGCAGCGCCCAAAGCTCGCCGAGTGTTAACGGCGTTACCTGCTGATACGCCGCAATATAACTGGTGAGACTGACCGCATCCCAACGCCCATCGGCATGCGCAATGGCTTCGGAGGCAATATCATAAATACGTGGGCAATTGTGCGGAGCGGCGAGCGGTGGAAGCCCCTTGCCAAAGTTCTTGGGCAAATGATGGCGAACCACGCGGATCTGTTCTTCGATCAGATAATAGTTATCCAGCAGCCATTCACCCGCAGGCGTAATACCTGATTTTTCACCCGCGTTGAGCAGATAACAGTTGCTGGTAATGATCGCTTCGTTATCTTCCAGGCGTTTAAGCAAATAGTAAGGCAGCCTGGTGGTCGATATTTTGTGGGAACGCGCCAGCTTCTGACCGTAACGTTCCATTTGAGCAGCAGAAAATAGCTCTGATTTGATAGGACTTTCGTTTGCGGGTTCTGTACCCAACCAGCCAGGAATTTCTGAATGGGGCTCCAGTGTGTTACTCGCGGTAAACCACTGTTTTAAATTTAATTTCATGAATTTGCTCGTCAGGCGATGTGAACGCGCAGGAGCAGTTGTTCAATCAAATCAGAAACTTTCTCTCAGGATGGGGTGTCAGGCATCAGGGATTTAACAGCTGCAAGATTCTTCAAAGTATAGGTTAAAACTTGTTCGTTTTATTCTTGCGGGATTTTCGTCAGGCGTGCCAAAAAGAATAATCAGCGCGGAACGACGAAGAGTGATTTGCATTTTGGGCAGAGCAAAGTTTGCCCCTGACGGATTTTGCTGGCGGCAAACTGGGATTTGTTGCCACAGATCGGACATGTCACGGTGCCGTTAGCGGCATTTTTGAAGCGTTTCATTGCGGAATCTAAGAAGGACATGATGATTTACCTTTCAATGAATGAGGTTCATCGTATCACGCCCTGAATAAATAACGCACAGTTATCGGTTGCTCTGCTTCAATAGATTAGTTTGCGTTTTTGTGCGCCGTTAACGAAATCTCACCAGGCCTCAGGTTCGCGAAGCATATGAACGATATTGCATGGGCTCATCACCCATCCTCCTTTAAAACCCTCTGGTAGTGGCTCGACCGCATCACAGCGAACAACGCCAGAATCAGCAATATGTTTTTCAGCCTGCTTGAAATCCGGGGTAAACAGTTCGAGCCAAACTTCAGCCTGGCTTAATGCAGGCGCTTCATCTATCCACAAGCGGTTCGGGCCAAGTTCGAACCCGGTGGCAGGCGGTTTATCGGTGATCTCAGGAAGCCCGAGAACATTGCGGTAAAAATCGAGTGTCTGTTGAAACTGATGGGGCGGAACTTTGATGGCAATATCAATCCCACCTTTAAATTCTGCGCTCATAAAGTTCTCCTTATTGATGGCTTTTAAACGCTGTTTCGATCATTTCAGTCAGATTGTGCGGATAAACCAAATCAGAAGTCGCGCGTAACTCGTCCGCACTCCACCAGTGATGGTCGCTGATAATTTTAACTTCATTATGGCTCCAGCACTGGGTATTTATCGCATGACTGCCCGAGCGCACCACGTAATACCGTTCCTGCGCCTGAACGATTTCCCCGCTGGGTAGCTTCATGATGAAGTCTCTGCGCGCGACAGACTCCCCCATATCCTGGCAAACAATGCCCGTTTCTTCCTGTAGTTCCCTAATGGCGGCTTGCTCGAAGGATTCACCTGCTTCAACTCCACCACCCGGCGTGGCCCAATAAGACTTGCCTGCCAGCGCATCATCCTTGTGGGTGTATCTGAACAGTAATAGTCGCCCTGCTTCGTCAATAATCAACAATCTGGCTGCGGGTCGCTTTCTCAATTTTAGTCTCCTGTCTGACGAGGCGATTCTGCTCAAAAAAAATCCGATTCTTTACTTTATCGTTTCCTGAATTAAAATAGCTCACTTCATTTCTTCTCTATAGGTATTCGTCCAATGCGCTATTGATGCTGCCGTCACCGTGACGGCCAATGTTCTTGCCCCGGCTTCCCGGGTCAGTTTCTGGCATCTGTGGAGTACCTATGACGAATATTTATATCGCGCTGGAAAGCGTTGGTTTTACCTTACCTGACGGCACACCGCTGTTCACCCAACTTAACGAAAGTTTCGACTCACGACACACTGGCCTGGTCGGGCGCAATGGCGTGGGGAAAAGCGTGCTTGCACAAATTCTGGCGGGCAAAATCCCTCCGTCGTCCGGGCGCTGTATCCGTTCAGGCTCGGTGTATTACCTGGCGCAACAAGTTACCGCCTGGGCAGACAAAACCGTCGCTGAACTGGCGGGTGTCGGGAATATTATTGCTGCGCTGGAACGTATCGAAATGGGCAGTGTGTCTCCCCTGGATTTTGATACTGTCGGCAACCGTTGGGATATCCGTCAGCAGCTACAACATGAACTGGAGCGCTGCGGCCTGGGATACCTGGAAGCATCAACGCCCGCCCAACGGTTAAGCGGCGGTGAATCTATGCGCGTTTCGCTGATTGGCGCATGGCTTTCCGACGCCGATTTTTTGATTCTGGATGAACCCAGCAACCACCTCGACCGCGCCGCCCGACAGGCACTGATTGCACAGTTACAGCGCTGGCCCGGAGGATTACTGGTAGTCAGTCATGACCGGGATTTACTGCAATCCCTACCGCGAATTGTGGAGCTATCATCGCAAGGATTGAGCAGCTACGGCGGTAACTATTCGCTCTATGCACAGCTCAAAGCGCAGGAAACACAAGCCACGCTGCAACAGTATGAATTACGCAAACGCGAGCGTCAGCGTGAACAAAAAGCCCTTCGCGAGCAAAAAGAACGCCTTGAAAAACGGCAGGCGCGAGGAAACCGCCAGGGGCGCGAAGCCAATCAGGCTAAAATTTTACTCGGCGGACAGAAGCAACGAAGTGAAGCGTCAGCGGGTAAATTGCACCAGCAGCATGCCGCCACGCTCTCGACTCTCGACCAACGGGTGCGCGAAGCGGCAAGCCAGGTGGAGGAAAACGCCGCCATCGTCGTGCATTCGCTGGCAGTGAGTTCGCCCTCGCGTCGCCAGATTGGCGAACTAAATGATGTCCAACTTCCCTTCGTGGCTAACTTTGTCTCGCCGTTGAATCTGACGTTAACCGCCCAGCAACGTATCGGTGTCGTCGGGAATAACGGCTGTGGGAAATCCACCTTATTGAAAGTTCTGGCGAGGAAACTCAAGCCTTCAGCCGGAGAGTGCCGGGTTGTTGAGCAGAGTGTCTGGCTTGATCAACACCTCGCCACACTTGATCCACGGCGCACGGTTCTTGAGCAAATCCTGGAAACCAATCGCATATCAGGGGAAGCCGATTTGCGTATGCGGCTGGCGCAGATTGGCCTGGACGCAGATAAAATCCAGGCGCCCAGCGGCTCACTGAGCGGCGGCGAACGCCTGAAAGCCGCGCTAGCTTGTGTGCTGTATGCCGATCCCACGCCGCAATTACTTTTGCTTGATGAACCTGGCAACCATCTGGATTTACCGTCAATTCAGGCACTCGAAACCATGTTGTGCCACTACCAGGGGGCAATAGTTGTGGTTTCACACGATGAGGTGTTCCTGAAGAATCTGAATTTAACCGAGCGTTTATCGCTTGCTGAAGGGAGTTGGTGTCTTGAAGACTGGTGATTGAGTTAAGTCGCCCAAATAAAAAGCCCCCTGGCCGGGGGCGATATATTCAAACTGCTCCGCTTTTTATGCTTCTGGCATTGCAGAGGAGTGGTGAGTGGAGATTTTCCAGTCCTTTCCATCCCACGCATAAGTGAAAGTATAACGGGCTGAAACTTTCGACTTATCCGCGAAGGTAAACGTATAGGTGCCTGCATCTACCGCTTTATTACAGCCAAGGCGCACAGTGCGTGAGTCAATTTTGCCAAATGGTTTCTTCTCGAGGAAGTGCTCGAAATAATCCACGCGTTCAGCATCGGTGAGGCGCACTTTATTTGAGACGGTTGGCAGCAAAACGGCGTCGCTCATATAGTTTTCGCTGACTTTCTTCGCATCACCTGTCTGCAAGGAATCATTCCATTTATCAAACAGACCTTCAATTTGAGCTTTATCTACTTTAACGCAATCCGGCGTTGTCGAAGCCATCGCTGAACCAGAAATCAAAACAAGTGAACCAACGATGCCGAGTAACTTTTTCATGCTCTATCCCTTTGATTATGAGGTTAAATTTTTCGTGTACAGAAATATCAATTTAGCCTAAGGGAAGCAATTCAACTTAAGAATAGTTACATGCATTTACTATAACTCACGTATAGCAATTAATTTTGTGTGGTTTTTGCGCGTGGTTGTACATATAGCGTTCAGGTTAGCCAGGGTGAATAAGCGTTAGCGTCATCCACCCTTTACACCAGTGGTGTCGGATGACGCTGCTGTAAGACCTACGAGTTAAAATGTCTGCCAGTGCCCTTCTGGTGCATTTTTAATTAACTTCTTTGGCACCGGTTGTGCAATTACCGCCGCCGCGACATTTTGCTCATCACTCAAACGCAAATTGCTGGTTCTGTTTTGCAATTCGACGACCTGGTTTTTAAGCACGTCAGAGGATTCAGCGAGTTCATCAACGACTGCGGCATTACTCAGCGTGACCTTTTCCAACTCGGACAAGGCAATCGTGATTTGCTGAATCCCTTTTTCCTGCTCGTTTGTCGATAAGAAAATATGCTCCATCAAAACATTAAGATCTTCTGACCCCGATACGATGGCCTGCATATTTTTTTCTGCCTCTGAGACCAGTTTGGCCCCCTGCAAAACATTGGTATTGGTCGTTTCAATCAGCGATTTAATGTTTTTCGCCGATTCTGAGCTTTTTTGCGCCAGCACCCTGACCTCACCAGCGACCACCGCAAAACCTTTACCGTGTTCGCCAGCTCTCGCGGCTTCAACGGCGGCATTCAGGGCTAAAATATTGGTCTGGAAGGCAATGCCATCAATGATGCTGATGATTTCCGTCATTTTCTTCGAGCAATGGGTAATCGATACCATGTTCTCGGTCAGCTTCTGCATTAGCTCGCTGCCATGGCCTGCGGACTGATGAGCCTCGCTGGTAATGGTATTTAATTGACGGGTGTTTTCGGCGTTACTTTTCGTCCCAGCCGAGATTTCTTCCATGCTTGATGCGGTTTGCATCAGCATGGCGGATTGCTGTTCTGTTTTTACTGACAGTTCGGCACTCTGATTAGCAAGCGTTGCGGATAATACACTGGCCGAATTAGAAGACTTTCTAATATCCATCACCAGACTGGAAATTTCTCTAGCGAGGCTGTTTATGCCAGGGATTAATTTACCTGCACAGTTATTACCAAATTCGCGGATAGATATTGATAAATTCCCGGAGTTGATTTCATCAATATTTCTTTTTACTTCATTAATCGGCTTCACCAGATATCGCGTCATATAAAACCAAAGCGTTAAAAGTAATACGATGCCGATCCCATTCAGCATGAGGTAAAAATGCATATTTGCTGATAATAAATACGCCATGACATCCATCATGACCAGAGAGGCTGCTGTAAAAACAATGATAACGGTTCTGACGCTGTAATTGTTAAGCATGTTTAACTCTGGAGACTATTTTGTTGGTACCTTTATTTATTGCGGGTATTCAGGGAAAATCCAGTCCGGAATACAAATTGAAGCTATCTCCTGACATAAGTAAATGAAGGAGTCTTTTAAACTTCTTTACTTGTCGCGTGATAAATGGGTTTTGTAGGGTGGATAAGCGCAAGCCCCATCCACCGTTTACCTTTGTGATGCCGGATGACGCTTCGATTATCCGACCGACATTATTTACCGTTCAGAGCGTCATCAGGCCAGTATTTATAGCCGTTGACCATCGCCTGGGCAGCAAGGCCTTTTTCAGTAATCTCATACACATCGACAGGTTTTGGAACCGAGATAGTACCCGGTGCTACGGCGCTGGCTGATGCGCCAACGGCTGGCAATCCTTTATCGTCATATTTAGCGGCGGCATTTGCATCTGCCCCCACGATATAGCCATTCTTAACAAAATCGCTCAACGCTTTGCTGTCATTGAACACCAGTACGGTACGCAATTGTTTCACGCCGATACCCACCCCGGCACCGGCCTGAGCCATTTTCATGTATGTGTCTTTGCCCGTTTTGAGGTCTTTTACCACGCCGTAGCCACTGCCAAATCCGAAGACAAAAATCTTGCTGCTGTTATTGGAGAAAACGGCATACCCTTTTGAGTTCAGAATTTCACTTCGCGCTTCGGGATGAATCTTATACAGTTTCGATAGCGTATCAATTCGCATATGCTGGATACTATTTCGTTGCTGACTCGCGGTATCCCCTTTCGCACTACAACCTGCCATCGCCAATACAGCAATAAGGATCAATTTTTTATAATTCATGTGCACCCTAAAACAAAAAGACAATCGGCAACCTTAAGCACTTAGCGGGTAAAGCTGCCAAAAAGAGCGCGCATGTTAGAGGAATGAGCCACTAAACTATTATTTTTTTGTGCGAGTTCTGAATCTAAATTGTTTAATTTTGCATAAATTAGGGCTGGATTAATCGCCCCACCTGCATTTATCTCCGACTCTTAGGAATCATGCCTATCTGGCAACTGATTATCGCGGCTTTTGACTTGCCCAGGGCAACATGGCTGTTATGCTACCCGCCAAATTTTTAGTAAATGACATGCCCGATGAAATCGCCACAGCCTGAATCCTTACTCTCAGTTCGTCACCTTACACACTGTTTTTCCGGTAAAACTCCGCAGGTTAATTCGGTGTCTTTCGATATTGATGCCGGAGAATTTGTGTCGATCATCGGGCCGAACGGGAGCGGGAAATCTACCGTGTTACGGCTGATCATCAGCGAACTGCAACCCGCCGGCGGTGAGATTGTCATTCAGGGTAAAACGCTCCAAACCATGAAGCCGCTGGAACGCGCTCGCACCGTGGCACTTCTGACTCAGCATGACAACGCCGATTTGCGTCTTACGGTCAGTGAATATGTGGCCCTGGGGCGTATTCCCTGGCAGGCTGAATACTCGAATGGTGAACATGAAAAAGTGATTACCGATGCGATCAACGAGGTCGGTATCGCGCATTTACAGCATGTTTCTTTAGGGAAATTATCCGGCGGTGAGCGCCAGCGCGCGGGGTTTGCACGCGTTTTAGCCCAGCAGCCAGCGCTGCTATTGCTTGATGAACCGACGAATCACCTCGACCCGTTGGCCCGGCACCAGTTACTTAGCCTTATCAAACACAAAAATATGACGACCGTTGCCGTGTTGCACGACCTGGAATTGATTCAGCCCTTCTCCGACCGGGTTCTGATGATGAATCAGGGGGAACTGGTGTGCAGCGGAACGCCTGCACAAGTTCTGGACTCATCGTGGCTGGAGCAGGTTTTCGGCATGCAAAGTCTGCACGTCACACATCCGTTGAGCGGTAAAACCCTGCGCATCTTCGAAGCCCTGCCTGGCGAAATTAATTAATCATAGTTTGATCTCAGCAGACCTATTCAGTGCATCAATTCCTGTATGGTGCAGCGGCTGGAATTATTCCGGCTGTTAAGTGAGGTGTAATTCCTCATGAATCAGGAGTATATGTGAACAAATTAGCCATCCCGTCGTTACTGGTCGTGATGTCCAGCCCGGCTATCGCCTCCGGTTTTCCCGTCACCATTGATAACTGCGGGCAATCATTGACCTTCACCGAAGCGCCAAAACGCATGGTGGTTCATGATATCAACATGTCTGAAATGGCATTCGACTTGCACTTGCAACCCCGCATGGTGGGCGTCAGCGGAATTACCGGCTGGTACAAAGATATCCCGGCATTTAACCGCCTACAGGGTTCCATCCCTGAAATTGCGCCTAAATATCCTTCGATGGAAACGCTGCTGGCAGTGAAACCCGATCTGTTTTTTGCAGGCTGGAACTACGGTTTACGGGGCGATGTCACGCCTCAGGCGCTGGCAAAATTCAATATCAAAACGCTGATCCTGACTGAAAGTTGTATTCATGTTGATAGCCATCGTCCACGTGCCAGCATGGAGCTGCTGTACGGAGATATGGTGCGTTTGGGCAAAGTATTTGGCAAAGAAGAAGACGCAGTAAAACTGGTTAATAGCTGGAAAAAACAGGTAGCCACCACACGGGCAAAAACCGCAGGGCTTAAACCCGTACGCGTTTTTCTTTATGACTCTGGCGAAGACAAACCCTTTACCAGCGGTGCGTACGCCATGCCCACGGCGATTATCGAAGCAGCGGGTGGCAAAAATGTAATGGATACCCTGAATAAAAGCTGGGCGAACACCAACTGGGAAAGTGTCGCCGCCACGGAACCGGAATTCATTATTCTAATGGATTATCAGTCTGATTATAACGGGGGTGCCGACGGGCTACGGCGCTTCCTGGAACAGCATCCGTTGATGAAAAAAACGCCTGCGGTGCTTCATCATCGTTATCTCAAATTGAAATACCAGGAATTGACCCCAGGCCCCGCCAACATTACCGCCATTAACAAACTTGCCCGGGCGCTCTATCCGGCTGCATTTAATTAATGTTCGGCAATAAACGCTACATACTGGCATGGATTGTGGCCCCACTTCTGCTGCTGGGGCTGATTCTTACCAGCGTCGCGACAGGTAGCGTGCCGCTCTCGTTTAACGACGTTTTAACGGCACTGGGTCTGGCACACGGCGATATCAACGAGATGACCAAAAGCATTGTGCTGGAGCTACGTTTGCCACGCACTTTGCTCGGCATCATTGCCGGGGCTGGGCTGGCGCTCGTCGGCGCACTACTGCAAACCACGACGCGTAACGACCTTGCCGACCCCTTTTTATTCGGCCTGTCCTCCGGCGCGTCTGCGGGTGTGGTGCTGGTGATAACCCGCCTGGGCGACAGCCTTGGTGCCTGGACGCTGCCTATTGCCGCTTTTGTCGGCGGCATGTTATCGGCCGCAGCGGTGATCATCATCTTTATGTCTCAATCACATAAAGGCACGGAAAAGCTGATTATTTGCGGGCTGGCGGTGTCATTTTTATTTGGCGCCTTAACCAATTTCCTGATCTTTTCCGGCGACCAGCGTGCAGCCAGCAATGCCCTGTTTTGGGCGCTGGGAGGTTTAGGTCTTGCTCGTTGGGAAAACCTGGGATTTGCTGCCGCCGCGCTAGTTATCCTTATCGTGCTGATTTCAAGGCGCGGCCGCGCCCTGGATGCCTTACTGGCGGGTGAGCAAACGGCCTGGTCACTGGGCATTAATGTCAGTCGCTTAAGAACCGAAGTGTTTATCTGTTGTTCGATGGCGACCGCAATTTTGGTTTCTCTGACCGGAGTGATTGGTTTTGTCGGCTTGATGGTGCCACATCTGGCGCGGCCATTTACCGGCGTTCGCCACAGGCGACTGTTACCGTTGGTGGGCGTTCTCGGCGCAATACTGCTTTCCGCAGGCGACATTCTTAGCCGAACCCTCACTGCCCCTCAGGAATTGCCGATAGGGATTATCACGGCGGGTGTTGGCGGTGTGTTTGTGCTGGTCATTTTGCTGCGCCGCACCGGTTAGCACTCACGCATCTTTACGGCGGTTGCCTATCCACTCTTCAATCTGGATGGGCAACGCTTCCGGCGCTTTTCTGAACATTCTGCGCGCCAGATCTAACACCGTATGCTGCGCTAGTGCTTCTTCCATCCGCTGCTGAGCAACCTGCATCACCTGGCGCACGCCGCAGATGCCCTCACATGCCCATGCGGGAGCTGGCTCATCGAAAATAGCCATGCGTTGGCGGATCTCCTTACAATCGAAAATGGATTTTTCCCCATCAATTGCCGCCACAATATCGAGCACGGTTATCCGGTCGGCAGGTTTCGCGAGGCGAAAGCCCCCGCCTTTTCCTTCTGTACTTTCAACCAGTTGGGCCTTAGAGAGCTTGGTGAAAATTTTAGCCAGGTAGTCGTAAGGAACATTTTGCAACTCTGCAATTTCACGCACGCTCATCTCACGCCCGTCGCCTTTGCTATCCACTAAACACATGAGGCTATGGATGCCATATTCCACACCTGAACTGTAAAACGCCATAAATTCTCCGCCCGAATGATTCTTAGTTAGATGATAAATCCTTCCTTCTGCCCAGGCAATTACCGCATGCGGTAAATTTCAGTTAAGTTTTAAATATCAAATAAATTCAAATTGTTATATGTAATTGCTTGTATTCAGCACGCAAAAACCTTGAAAACATTAACTACGACAAATATGATCGCAGTTAAGAAATCAAATGACCACTTAGATACCAGGGATACATCATGAAACAGCAAGTTCTTATTTTGGGTGCAGGTTTTGCAGGCATGTGGGCGGCACTGAGTGCAGCACGTTTAACCGATCTTCACGACAGCAACGATATTGAAATCACCGTCCTGGCACCGCAGCCAGAACTGCGCATTCGCCCGCGTTTTTATGAAGATGGTGTTGAAAACTTTGCCGCACCGCTGCTGCCGTTATTTGCCGCGACTGGCGTTAAGTTTATTGCCGGTTCTGCCAGTGAGATTGACGTGGCGAACAAACAGGTCTGGTATCACACCGCGCAAGAAAACCTGTCCGCCATGCATTACGACCGCCTCGTGCTGGCGACCGGGAGTCACATCAACCCGATGTTCCCCGGCGCGAAAGAACATGCCTTCGATGTCGATCAACTGGAAAGTGCTGCACGCTTTGAGCAGCATTTAAATCAGCTGGCACAGCTACCAGAAAGTGATGCGCGTAATACGGTGGTGGTTTGTGGCGGCGGCTTTACCGGTATCGAACTAGCGACAGAACTGCCTGCGCGCTTGCGTGCTATTTTGGGTGAACGTGCATCAACACGTGTGATTATCGCCGACCGCAGCCCGGTTGTGGGTGGCCGTTATAGTGAAGAACTGAGCGCTGTTATCACCCAGGCAAGTGAAGAGCTGGGCGTGGAATGGAAACTCAATGCTGAAATTGCGGCAATAGATGCACAAGGTGTGACGTTCAAGAATGGCGATTTTATCGCGTCCAACACCGTGGTGATGACCATGGGTGTGCAGGCCAGTCCGTTGACGTCACAAATCCCTGCCACACGCGACGCGCAAGGCCGTTTACATGTCGATGAAAACTTAAAAGTAGTAGGCCAGGATGACATTTACGCGACCGGCGATGTGGCGTTCGCCCGTACCGATGACCTGGGCAATACCGCGCTGATGACCTGCCAACATGCGATTATGTTAGGGCGTTTTGTTGGTAACAACGTCGCCGCTGAACTGCTCGGTGTGGCTCCGCACCCGTATCGCCAGGTGAATTACGTCACCTGTCTGGATTTGGGCGGATTTGGCGCGGTTTACACCGAAGGTTGGGATCAGGTGGTGAAATCGACGCGCTCAGAAGGCAAGAAAATCAAAGTAGCGATTACCAACGAACTGATTTACCCGCCGAAAGCTGAGAAAGAAATTGCCTTTGCGGCGGCCGATCCGCTGGCGGCGTTTGTTTAAGTTCTAATCTAAAAAATCATGGCGAGTGAGATTTCACTCGCCTTCTATTATTCCTGCCCTTTCTTACTCTGCCAGTTCGCCCACGGGCTATCAGCCGGAATATCGTTTTCAACCCCATCCATTTCTAACGAATCGATATACAAATCTTCGACTTCTTTTCGCGCCCACGGCGTGCGTCGCAAAAATTTCAGGCTGGATTTAACGCTTGGATCGCTTTTAAAACAATTAATGTTGATACGTTTCGCCAGTTCTTCCCAGCCAAAACGCGCAACCAGCGCATTGACAATGGCTTCAAGAGTCATGCCGTGTAGAGGATCTTTTGAAGGATGGGTCATAGTGAGTCCAGTGATTCTAAAAAATTGCGCATACCATAACAAAATAACGCAGATTCATCTTTCTTTCCTTCCGTGCCAACGACCTGTAGCCTAGCTGGGCATACATTCATCAAGAGAATGATAAGGATTACGTAATGAAAAAAGCAGTATGGACTCTCTCGGTTGCCCTGTGCCTCAGTTCTTCCGTTCTGGCCGCAGAAGTTAAGCTCCCTGCTCCAATCATCGCCCTACAGCAGCAAGGCTTTGAGCTTAAAGGCGAATTTAAAGGCCCCGGCGATTTACCTGGCTACGTGATGCAAATCCAGGGGCAAGGCACCACGGTGTTCCTGACGCCCGATAAACAGCACGCCATTATGGGAAATCTGGTCGATGCCGCGGGGAAAAACCTCAGTGATGAGCAGGTCGAGAAATGGGTTTATGCGCCCATGGCAAAAGAAATGTGGCAAAAACTCGAGAAAAATCATTGGATAGCCGCGGGCAAAGCGGATGCCCCCCATGTGGTTTACACCTTTGCTGACCCGTACTGCCCGTATTGCACACAGTTCTGGGAAAATGCGCAGCCGTGGCTGAAATCAGGCAAAGTGCAACTGCGCGTGCTAATGGTCGGCATGTTGCGCCCGGATAGCGGCCAGAAAGCCGCAGCGATAATGATGGCGAAAGATCCGGCCAAAACCCTTGCAGAATATGAAAATTCCAAAGGGAAAATGGAGCTGGCAATCCCTGCCGCCATCAAGCCTGAAATCACGAAAGCACTGGAAGACAACCTGGCGCTGATGGATACATTAGGAGGAACGGCCACGCCTTCTATTTATTACCTGAATAAAGACGGACGACTGCAACAACATCAGGGCTTACCTGATGAAGAAACCATGAAAGCAATCATGGGCAGCGATAAGTAACGCTTTAAAGATGACGTTGTCACGCTAAAGAGCCAGTACTGGCTTGCAACGTCGCCCTTGCGTAGCAAACTCACGTAGCGCATCCCGCCATTCTTCCAGGTTAAACACCTTCACTTCCGGCAATCGGCTATTCGCAAGCAAGGGCCATAGATCGGAAAACCACGACTGCCATTCAAGCGAATCCGTCACGGCCAGGGTATCCCGCAAATGAAAACGCTGCGGTTTTGCCTGCGCACTGCGCGCATCGTAAGGTTGCCCGCTCAATAAACCGTATGAAACAAAATCAGCTTCTGCGTTCAGATTGGTCAGTAACAATGTAGCAAGTGCTCCCCCGACGGCATCAAACACCACATCAGCCTGTTGTGCGACACCGCGAAGCATTGCGGTGTCGTTAATAAGAACGGGCGTAATGCCGTTCTGGAGCAAAGCCGCTTTTTGCCCTTCACTCCGACAAACACCGTAGACATGCACCGCGCCATAAATCACCGCCCACTGCGCCAGCAGCGCCGCACAGGAGGAGTTCGCCGCGGTCAGCAATACTATTTTTCCTTTTACCGGCCATTTTTTTAGCATCACAAATGCCGCCAGCGGGTTGATGTAACCTCGCGCCGCTAACAGGTCGGGAATCGCATCAGGAACCGGAACCGCCCAAAGCGGAGAGCAATCCAGCCAACGCTGCCATGTTCCTTCGCCCCGTAACGGGAGCACGCGCTGGCCAATCATCGCGGGATTGTCGGCATCCGTCACCACGCCCATCCCTTCATAGCCAACAACGCGCGGCGGGCTAACGCGATGACGATAGGCACCGGTAACGGGGATTAAATCGGAGGGGTTAATCGGCGCATAACGCATTAGCACGCGCAGCATACCGCTCGGGCGCGGTAAGATTTGTGAATGTTCGAGGGTGATAACGTGTTCAGGTTGGCCAAACTGGCGAAACCAAAGAGCAGTGTTGTGCATAAAAAAATGCCTGTAAGCAACGTTACAGGCACTATATCAAGGTTTTACCCTTAGTTCAGTCGGATGACGCTTCGCTTATCCGACCTACATCTCGGGTGGATAAACCCAAACGCCATTCGGCCTTTGTTGGGTGGATAAGCGCAAGCGTCATCCACCGATATCACAAAACTTAGCAGTAACGTGCGAGCGCAGCACGCATGCCCAGGCTTTGAATCGCCTGTAAATCTTCGCTCACTTTCGCCACCAGACCCGGAACCTTAGTCAGGTCTTGATCCCAGTGAACGCTGTCGCTCAGTACCGCTTCAACCAGCTGCTGTTCGTTGATTTGTTTGTCACCCAGAGCCGCCCACAGCTGCTGATAACGCACCAGCCAGTGCTCGTCATCCTGCAACGGATAGGTTTCTTCGCCGCGCTCGCCTTTGTAGAAAGCAATCAGCGCTGCCAGGGCGAAAGTCAGACGCGGAGGCAAAGTGCCGGTCGCCTGCTGGCCTGCCAGCAATTGCGGCAGAATACGGGTACGGAACTTCGTCATGCCGTTAAGCGCGATAGACAGCAACTGATGCTGAATGTACGGGTTCTGGAAACGACTGGTCACCGCTTGTGCAAAGGATTGCAGCTCGTCGCGAGGCAAATCCAGCACCGGAATAATCTCTTCCGCGATAGTTTTTTCCACGAATGCGCAAACCTCAGCATCGTTCATGGACTCGCCCACGGTGTTCAGGCCCGCAAGATAAGCGACTGGCACCAGCGCAGTGTGAGCACCGTTCAGAATCGCCACTTTGCGTTCTTTATAAGGTTTGATGTCATCGACAATCAGCACGTTCAGCGGGAACTTATCCAGACGCAGTTCTTGCGCAAGCGTTGCTGGCCCCTGAATCACGAACAGGTAGAAATGTTCAGCCGCAGCCAGGAAGCTGTCTTTGTAACCCAAAGATTCTTCAATTGCTGATGCTTCGTCGCGCGGATAACCGGTAACGATACGGTCAACCAGCGTAGAACAGAACGTATTAGCCTCGTTCAGCCATTGGGTAAACGCTGCTGGCAGCTCCCACTCTTGCGCGTAACGCAGAACCAGTTCTTGCAGCGCGTCGCCGTTGTAATCAATCAGTTCGCAAGGAATGATGGTCCAACCTTTGTCCGCAGCGCCGTTGAAGTGGCTGAAACGTTCGAACAGCAAACGCGTCAGTTTTGCCGGGTAGCTTACCGCTGGTGCATCTTCAAATTTGTCGCCTGCGTGGTAGCTGATGCCCGCTTCGGTGGTGTTGGAGAAGACGAAACGCATCTCTGGGTTATGAGCCAGTTTCAGGAAGGTTTCATATTCTTGATAAACATTGATTTCACGGTTCACTGAGCGAATCAGACGCGCGTCGCTTACCGCTTCGCCCTGCTCGTTCAGGCCACGGATGACCGTGGTATACAGCCCATCCTGAGTAGACAGCGACGGCGGGAATGCGCTGTCGATTGGACGTACGATAACAACACCCGCATTCAGATCGGTGTGTTCATTCAGTAAATCAACTTGCCAGTCAATGAATGCACGCAAAAAGTTACCTTCACCAAACTGGATAATACGTTCAGGGTATTGAGCGCCAGGGAAGTCTTGACGATTAAGTGTTTTCACTATGTTGTTCCTTGGTGAGTACAGGATGGGCGAATAAAAATCCTCTCCAAACTATCAGAACTCAACAATGTGAAACCCCGTTTTGATCAAACTAGAGTTGTTATACCAATTTTTTTATTGATGTTTTTTGGTAGAACAACTCTCAACAGGCGCTAACTATTCAGCGCAAGCTCTTTATACGACGCGGTACTGGTCTGATTACGACCATTACGCTTGGATAAATAGAGATATTTATCCGCTTCTGCCAGCAGCGAGTTAAACGCATCAAGCAGGGTTTGCTTTTCGGGCGTCACGGTTGCAAGGCCGATACTCACCGTAATGAACAACGTCTGTTGCTGATAACGAAACGCCGTAAGCTCAATGGTCTGGCGAATTTTCTCGGCGATAGCGAGACCTTTTTCTTCGGTACAAGTGCTACAAGCCACCACAAACTCTTCGCCACCCAAACGGGCCACCAGCCCTTCATCCCCCACCACTTTTCGCAATTGCTCGGCAAACGCGGCCAGCACCACGTCACCGCATTCATGACCATAGCTGTCGTTGATGCGTTTGAAATAATCAATATCCAGCAGCATCACGCACAGTTTTTGGTTGGGCAGATGCTTCGTCGGCATGTTGGTTTTTAGCGCTTCATACAGACCGGAACGGGAATAAACGCCGGTAAGATAGTCGTAATCTGCTCGCAGCGAGGTTTGCTGAATTAGGCGGTTAATCGCATCAACGCTCACCGACACAATCAGCGGGCAAATCGCCATCGTGGCAATCCCAAGACGTGCGGAGAACATCTCCGTCACCACCAGTGGGACATTGTGATGAATCACGACAATCGAGTTTGCTACAAGAATGATTTCCGTGCCGCCCGTCAAAAACGTGATTAATGCGGTTATCGGAAGCGGATAACGAATCGCGCACCAGATCAGTGCCGGGAGCGGAAACGCAAGGCTCCCGGCCCCGCCAATCACCACCGAGGCCATCACAGAGACGACAACCGCCACCAGCGGATAAATTTTCGACAAATGAAAAGCGGGCAACTTACTCCACTGCGGCCATTTCGCCATCAGCAAAAATGGCATCATCAACACGCCAGTTGAAAATTGTTCGCTAAACCAGTCGGCAAACAGTGAGATAAATTGACGATAATCCGACGAAGGCCCGGTCGATCCCATCGATCCTAATAAAGAGCTAAGAATCGCACCAATAAGGCAGGCGTAGAAAAGATTAAAAGCATTCAGCGCCCAATTACTTTCATCTTGCGTACGGGAATAACGCAGTAATAAGCGGGCAACAACAATAATAAACACCATGTTAGAGAGATTGATTATCGCTGACTGCCATCCCCAATTCGTAGTGAGTGCGTCATAGACAATCATTGCGCTATAACAAACGAAATAATAAACCGGGCGATTGAGGAACGGGGAGCGCACGAACACCGCGGCCAGTACCGCATTCAGCGGCCAGAAGAGCGACAACTCATCAATCAGGCGAAGCGAGGCGCCAAAAAAGTAAAACAATGTCGTAATGACAAAAATAGAAACGGCGTTAGCCAACCGTTTTTCAGGCGAACAGAACATAAACTTAGCTAGATTAGCCATGCTATTTTGACTCGTATTTATACGTGCACTGCGCAATAATTTAATACAACTGTATGAGTGCAAAAAATAATTTTTAGCTTAGCATATTTTATCTGGTACGGCCTGTGGCCCAATCGATATAGACAAATATGCCAGGCTTGCAGTTTAAAAGATTGAACGCCCGATTCGCTGAGCCAGGATTTCGAGTGCGGCGGTACCGGCAAGCGAATTTCCTGATGCATCCAGCTCCGGGCACCAGACCGCAATAGACATCTCATGCGGAACGATAGCAATGATCCCGCCGCCAACACCGGATTTCCCCGGCATCCCTACCCGATACGCAAATTCACCCGCACCGTCATACATGCCGCTCGTCACCATCAACGCGTTAATCTGCCGCGCTTGCTGTGCGGTGATAATCGGTTCATCAAGATGCAATGCCCGCCCCTGGTTTGCCAGAAACAGAAACGTTTTCGCCAGCTCCAGGCAGCTCATTTTCAGCGCGCAATAATGGAAGTAGTTGTGCAGCACGGTAATCACGTCGTTATCAAAATTACCGAAGGATTTCATCAGCCAGGCAATCGCGGCATTACGCGCCGAATGTTCAAACTCAGATTTCGCGACTCTGCCGTCGTAAGCCAGATCGGGTTGTTCCGCCAACGCGCGCACCACTTCCAGCATGCGCTGTTTCGGCGCACTCAGGCGAGTCTGCAACATATCGCACACCACTAACGCGCCCGCATTGATAAACGGGTTGCGCGGTTTGCCTTGTTCAAGTTCTAGCTGGAGCAAAGAGTTAAACGGTTGCCCCGAAGGCTCTTTCCCCACGCGCTGCCAGATTTCATGTTCATCGTAACGTCCCATGGCAAGCGTGAGACTCAGCACTTTGGAAATGGACTGTATCGAGAAACGTTCCGTCGCATCCCCTGCGCTAAAAACTTCACCATCGACGGTACACACTGAAATTCCCAGTTTGTTGCCGGGAATTTCTGCCAGAGCTGGAATGTAATCAGCCACTTTACCGCGGCCAATAAGCGGGCGAACCTGGGCGAGAATATCTTCCAGCAATTGATTATCTAACAGACCTGGCACTGCAAACTCCTGATTGGCGGGTATTTTACGCCCGCCAGTATATCAGCAACTAGCGGCGGTCTTTCCATACTGTCTGCACATTACAAAACTCATGCAGGCCAAAATGCGAAAGCTCGCGCCCGAAGCCACTTTTCTTCACGCCGCCAAACGCCACACGTGGATCGCTGGCGCTATAGCCATTGATAAACACGCCACCGCATTCAAGACGTGCCGCAAAGTCATCGGCAAGATCAGTATCAGAAGTGAATAACGTGGCTGAAAGGCCGAAGTCACTGTCATTTGCCAGTTCCAGGGCATGTTCGGCATTACGCGCTCTGGTAATAGCCGCCACCGGGCCAAACAACTCTTCACGAAATGCCACCATATCAGGCGTGACATTCGCTAAAACGGTTGGCGCGTAGAAATTGCCCTTGCCTGCCATTTTCTCGCCGCCGAGCAGTAATGTCGCCCCCTGCACAAGTGACGTTGTCACCTGCTTATGCAATTCATCACGCAGATCGTAACGCGCCATCGGGCCGATAGTCGTTGTATCAAGAGTGGGATCGCCGATTTGCAGCGCCTGAACGGCTGCAACAAACCTCTGGGTGAATGTGTCCGCAATCCCTTCTTCGATGATAAAGCGTTTCGCTGCCGCACAGACTTGCCCGGTGTTCTGGAATCGCCCTGCAACTGCCGCCTTCACCGCCTCATCAATATCAGCGTCATTGAGCACGATAAACGGGTCTGAACCGCCGAGTTCCAGCACGCATTTTTTCAATGCAGCACCTGCCTGCGCACCAATCGCCGCCCCCGCACGCCCGCTTCCCGTCACGGTGACAGCCGCAATTCGCGCATCATTAATCGCATGGCTTACCCCTTCAGGCGTGACATTAATTACTTCAAATACGCCCTGCGGGAATCCCGCTTCGGCGAACATGTGTTTAATCAGTAACGCGCATCCCATGACGTTTGGCGCATGTTTGAGAACGTAACTGTTGCCCGCCAACAGAATCGGCACCGCACCGCGCAGGACTTGCCAAAGCGGGAAATTCCACGGCATCACCGCCAGAATGGCACCCAAAGGCCGGTACTCAATCACCGCCTGATGGTTTTCCACCAGAGTGCCTTCGGTTGCCAGCATGGCTGGCCCGTGTTCTGCATACCAGTCACACAAATTCGCCGTTTTCGCCACTTCCGCACGAGCCTGGGTAATCGGCTTACCCATTTCTGCGGTGATCATTTGTGCCAGCGTTTCAGCGTGCTGACGCAACGCCGCGCCCAGATGGCGTAATTTATCCGCCCGCAGAGCCAGCGGCACATTGCGCCAGACGTTAAATGCCGCGTGGTTCCCCGCCAGCGCGGTATCGAGCTGCTCGGGCGTTGCAAACGGCATGGCAGAAAGCTGCTCGCCGGTGGCCGGGTTCATTGAAATAGCGTAATGGTTCATGGTTGCTCCTGTGTTCGCGTTATGCCCATACCTTAAACCTGCGTGACAATCATGAAAAATGAATAATAATGAGCGAGTCATTCACGTATCGAGAAAGGCTTATGGATCTCACGCAGCTTGAAATGTTTAATGCGGTAGCGGAAACCGGCAGCATCAGCGCGGCAGCGGCGAAGGTTCACCGGGTGCCGTCCAATCTCACCACGCGCATTAAACAGCTTGAGGCCGATCTCGGTGTTGAGTTGTTTATTCGCGAAAACCAGCGTTTGCGCCTCGCCCCAACCGGGCACAGTTTTCTCAGCTACAGCAAACGTATTCTGGCTTTGGTTGATGAAGCGCGGATGGCGGTTTCCGGTGACGAGCCACAAGGGACGCTGCCGCTAGGTTCGCTGGAAAGCACTGCAGCGGTGCGGATTCCGGGTTTGCTCGCGATGTTTAACCAGCGTTTCCCGAAAATTCAGCTCTCGCTTGCCACCGGGCCTTCGGGCGATCAGATTGATGGCGTGTTGGATGGGCGGCTATCGGCGGCCTTTGTCGACGGCCCGATATTGCATCCTTCCCTTGACGGTATTGCGGTTTACGAAGAAGAAATGGTGATTGTCGCCCCGGCGGATCATGACGCCATTACGGATGCAAATCAGGTCAGCGGCGCCAGCATTTATGCGTTTCGCGCCAACTGTTCGTACCGCAGGCATTTTGAAAGCTGGTTTCACGCCCACCACTCGGTGCCGGGCAAAATTCATGAAATGGAGTCGTATCACGGAATGCTGGCGTGCGTGATTGCCGGAGCGGGTATTGCGCTAATGCCGCGCAGCATGCTGGAAAGCATGCCCGGCAGCCACCAGGTGTCGATATCGCCGTTGCCAGCTGACTGGCGTTATCTCAACACCTGGCTTATCTGGCGACGAGGGGCAAAAACCCGACAACTTGAGGCGTTTATCGGGCTGCTTGAGCAAACGTCTTAGCGCAGTAATACTTTGCCGACTAAATAGGTGGTCGCCTGGCCGGACATTAACACCCTGTCGCCCACCAGTTGGCAACGTATATCCCCGCCGCGCGCGGAAACCTGACGCGCCAGCATCTGCGTTTTACCCAACTTTTCCGCCCAGTACGGAATCAACATGGTGTGAGTCGACCCGGTAACCGGGTCTTCTGTCAGCGCCGCCTTCGGAGAAAAGAAACGGCTGACAAAATCATAGCCTTCTGTTTGCGCGGGCGCGGTGATACACACTTTTTGATCCAGCTGACGCATCAGATCAAAATCAGGATTAATCGCCTCAACCTGCGCCTGGCTCGCGAGCAGCACGGTATAGGTGCGCCCCAGCCGCACTTCCTGGTATTCGCTGATCCCGAGCGAGTCCAGCAGCAACTGCGGCGGTTCAATGGGTTCACTGCCCGACGCCGGAAAATCAAGTGTCAACCAGTCGCCATTGCGCGTCACCGTCAGCGGGCCAACAAAACGCGTCTCAAAATGGATCGTGGTTTCCGGGTAATTCAGGTACTCGAAAATCACATGAGCCGAAGCCAGTGTCGCGTGGCCACAGAGATTGATCTCCCCTTGCGTGGTGAACCAGCGCAATTCAAAACCGCTGTCGGTGGTAATAAAAAATGCCGTTTCCGACTGGTTATGCTGGCGTGTCATCGCCAGTAACGTTTCATCTGGCAGCCATTCGGTGAGTGGACATACCGCCGCGGCGTTGCCACCGAAAGTGGTATCGGTGAACGCATCAACCATATAAAAATCAATTTGCTGCATGGTCTTTTCTTCCTGTGTGGCCTGATAACATCTACCATGCCACGCCTTGCGTGATTCGCGGAACAATAAAATGAGAGTTAAATCACAAAATCAGTTGTATGGCTGGATTGATGGTTTTATGATCGCCTGCTCACCAAACCTTTCATTTATCAGCGCGAAACCCATCTATGACAACAAGCAACGTATCACGCAAAACGGCGTGGCTACGCGTCGTTACGCTGGCGGTCGCCGCCTTTATTTTTAATACCACGGAGTTTGTTCCGGTTGGTTTGCTTTCTGACATCGCCGATAGTTTTGGTATGCAAACGCCACAAGTCGGGATCATGCTGACGATTTACGCGTGGGTCGTCGCGTTGATGTCGCTGCCGTTTATGCTGCTGACGAATAAGGTCGAGCGTAAGCGGTTGTTGATTTGCATTTTCGCTCTGTTTATCGCCAGCCACGTCGTCTCTTTTGCCGCCTGGAACTTCACCGTACTGGTGATCAGCCGCATCGGTATCGCCTTTGCCCACGCAATTTTCTGGTCGATTACCGTATCACTGGCCATTCGTATGGCTCCTGCCGGTAAAAAGGCGCAGGCGATGAGCCTGATTGCCACGGGAACCGCGCTGGCGATGGTCTTAGGTTTGCCGCTCGGGCGCATGGTGGGGCAATATTTCGGCTGGCGCACCACCTTCTTAGGTATTGGCGCAATCGCCGCCCTGACACTGTTTTATGTCATTAAGCTGCTGCCAAAATTGCCAAGCGAGCATTCGGGCTCGCTGAAAAGTGTGCCTGAACTGTTCAAACGCCCGGCGCTGGTGAGCTTGTATGCGTTAGTCGCTGTGGTCGTCACCGCGCATTACACCGCCTACAGCTACATTGAACCGTTCGTGCAAAACGTTGCGGGCTTGAGCGCCAATATGGCGACTTTCCTGCTGTTAGTGTTGGGTGGTGCCGGGATTATTGGCAGCGTGATGTTCGGCAAATTGGGCAACCGACATTCATCGACCCTGGTCAGCAGCTCCATCGGCCTGCTGGTTCTGTGCCTCGCCTTGTTGTTACCTGCGGCCCAAAGCACCGTGAACCTCACCATTCTGTGTCTGTTCTGGGGCATCGCGGTTATGGTTATCACGCTGGGAGTGCAGGTGAAAGTTCTGGCGCTGGCATCGGATGCGACCGATGTGTCGATGGCGCTATTCTCAGGGATTTTCAATATCGGGATTGGCGCGGGCGCGTTAGTCGGTAACCAGGTGAGCCTGCATTTTGAGATGTCCAGCATTGGCATGGTGGGAGCAGTGCCAGCTTTGATCGCCCTGATTGGGTCAGTATTAATTTTCCGCCGCTGGCCGGTATCTTTAGAAGAACAGCATAACCATTAATGAAATAAGGGCGACGGCAATAAACCGTCGCCCTTTTTACCGCTTAATTTGCCGGGAAATGGGTCACTATTTCCAGTATGCCGTTAATAATAAACTGCACACCCATACAGACTAATAAAAAGCCCATCAGACGAGAAATCGCTTCAATACCGCTCTTACCTACCAGCCGCATTATCGCCCCGGAACTGCGTAAACTGCCCCACAGAATCAGGCCAACCAGTGCAAAAATGATTGGCGGAGCCACCAGCACAACCCAGCCCGGGAAGTTCACACCGTGTTCCACGGTTGAAGAAGAACTGATTATCATCGCAATCGTACCCGGCCCGGCCGTGCTTGGCATGGCGAGTGGGACAAAGGCGATATTGGTATCAGGTTCTTGTTCAAGCTCCTCCGCTTTGCTGTGAGCCTCCGGCGACTCATGGGCTTTTTGTTGCGGGAAAAGCATGCGGAAACCAATAAACGCAACAATTAAACCGCCAGCGATACGCAAACCGGGAATGGAGATACCAAACGTATTCATCACAACTTGCCCGGCGTAGTACGCAACCATCATGATGATGAAGACATTGATGGAGGCCATCAACGAGGTTTTATCGCGCGCCTGTTTGTTCATATCTCCGGCAAGCCCGAGGAACAATGCTACTGTGGTCAACGGGTTAGCAAGCGGCAGTAATACCACTAACCCCAGCCCAATAGCCTTAACCAAATCCATCATCTGCTGTCCTTTATTTCGGTGTCTTTTTGCGCTGCAGAGTATAGCAGCCAACCTGCTCTGCGTTGGTTATCAGAATTGTATCAATGTTAAAAACTGAACCGTTTTAGCTATTCGTGTCATCACTAATTCATAACGTTGACTTATGCTTGCCTGAGCAATAATATCTGCCGTGATTAAATATACTTGCCTGGGCAACCATAGTGAAAGATAAAAACGATCTGTTCAACGAAATGATCCCTCTCGGACAACTGATCTACATGGTTAACCAGTACAAGGAGCGCCTGCTCAACGAGCATCTTTCCCCGCTGGATGTCACCTCGACCCAATTTAAAGTGCTCTGCACCATCTATCGCGAAGAATGCATTACCCCGATGGAGTTGAAGAAATCGCTTTCTGTGGACCTCGGTGCGTTAACTCGCATGTTAGACCGCCTGATTTGCAAAGGATGGGTCGCACGCTTACCGAATCCCAACGACAAACGTGGTGTGCTGATAAGACTGACTCCGGAAGGAGCCACGCTTTGCGAGAAATGCCGCAGCCTTTTGGGGAAAAGCATGCACCAGGAACTGATAAAAAATCTGACCGCTGATGAAGTCGACACGCTTTATCAACTGTTAACAAAGGTATTACCGTAAACCTGAAAAGAGGTGAAACGATGTCCAGACGGAACAATGATTCAATAACAATACAAAGCATATTGGACTGGATTGAAGAGAACCTGGAAAACCCCCTCTCACTTGAGAAGGTTTCACAGCGTTCTGGTTACTCGAAGTGGCACCTGCAAAGGATGTTTAAAAAAGAGACCGGTCATTCGTTAGGCCAATACATCCGTAATCGAAAACTGACGGAAATCGCCCTCAAGCTTAAAGAAAGCAACGAGCCGATTCTGTACTTAGCGGAGCGCTATGGGTTTGAGTCGCAACAGACACTGACCCGCACGTTCAAGAATTACTTCTCTGTGCCACCTCACAGATTCCGCGTTGCATGTTCAGGTGGCGAAGGAAAGTATATTCATCCGCTAAATCATTAAAACAGTTAACAAACGCTATGCAACCGTCTGGTTATCCAGACACCGAGGATTTATGAAACGTATTATCTCCGCTGCGAGCCTGCTTCTGATTCTGGCTTCCGCAAACGTTATGGCGGAGCAATCAGGCAATTTCAGCACCACCCAGGCTAATCACGGCGGCATGATCATTCCCCCGTCTGAAAGCCGCGCACAGAATAGCAACACGATTGGCGATAAGTCAGAATTCCTGGGTACACCGTACTACCAGGAAAATGCCAACTGATTCTCTGTTTGGCGGGCCTTCATTTTTGCCCGCCAGCTTTCCGGTTTAACTCACCACCGCCCGCCGGATCCGCAAACCAAATACGTTGATATACAACCCACCCATAATTAACGCCGCACCCGCAAGTTGTGTCGCAGACAGCGTTTCATCCAGCAACCATGCCGCACTGGCCATTCCCACCACCGGCACCAGCAGCGACAGCGGAGCCACACGCCAGGTTTCGTAGCGCCCAAGCAGGCTTCCCCAAATACCGTAACCCACAATCGTTGCCACAAATGCCAGATACATCAGCGATAACACCGTCGTCATATCAATCGTAATCAGGCTTTGCCACATCAGCGCCGGACCGTCGAGTAGCAAACTGGCGACAAAAAACGGGATGACCGGAATTAACGCGCTCCACACCACCAAAGACATAATCGGCGGGCGCTGCTCGAGCTGCATAATCTTCTTATTGAAAATGTTGCCGCAGGCCCAGCTAAAGGCGGCTGCCAGCGTCAGCATAAACCCGAGCAAGGCAACGTGCTGGCCGCCAAGACTGCCTTCAATCAAAACCAATACGCCGATAACCGCGAGCGTGATCCCCGCCAGTTGCTTGCCTTGCAGGCGTTCCCCGAACACACACGCACCGAGAATAATGGTAAAGAATGCCTGCGCTTGAAGCACCAGTGACGCAAGCCCGGCAGGCATACCGAACTTTATCGCGCTGAAGAGAAACGCAAACTGGCCGAAGCTGATAGTCAGTGCGTACGCGGCCAGCAGGCGAAAAGGAATTTTAGGGCGAGCGACAAACAACAGCGCGGGGAAGGCCACCAGCAGAAAACGCAAACCGGCCAGTAACAGCGGAGGCATATTGTGCAGCCCCATTTTAATCACTACGAAATTCAGTCCCCACACCACGACCACCAGCATCGCCAGCAGCCCATCTTTGCGCGTCATACCCGGCCCCTGTTTTATTGCAATTTTGTTAAAATCTAAGGCTATACCCAAAAAATGAATAGATACAGATCGCACTTTTCAGTGGCGGTACAGAGAGAAAATTAACATAAGCACAACCTATACTTTGTTGATCCTTCATGATAAATCTTGTCTCCCCCCAACAAATACATTCTAAAAAAAACGATAAAATGGTTTCCCTGACGACACGCTTTTCTGGCAAGCAACTCTCCATCAGCGTTTTACTGCTCTCTTCGCTGCTCCTCACCGTGGGGCGCGGTTTAACGCTGCCGTTTATGACGATTTATCTCTCCCGGCAGTACGGCATGCCGCTAAATGAAATCGGGATGGCGCTCACCATCGCCCTGACGACAGGCGTGGTATTTAGCCTGTGGTTTGGCATTCTGGCTGATAAATTCGACAAAAAAATGTACATGCTGCTGTCGATTATTATTTTCCTCGGCGGGTTTGTGGCGATCCCATTGGTCAATAATGCCGTTCTGGTGGTGGTGTTTTATTCGCTGATAAACTGCGCGTACTCGGTGTTCGCCACGGTGTTAAAAGGCTATTTCTCCGATGTGCTGGAAATTCACCAGAAGCCGAAAATCTTCTCGCTCAACTACACCTTTGCCAATATCGGCTGGACGGTTGGCCCGCCGATTGGCACGCTGGCGGTGCTTTACAGCACTAATTTGCCGTTCTGGTTATCCGCATTAACCGCCATCATTCCGTTTATCGTGATTAGCCGCTATGTACACAGCGTGTCGGCGAGCGAAACGCAGGAAAACAACAACGTCAGGCTTTCACCGGTGCAGATGCTCAAAGACAAAGCATTGATGTATTTCACGCTTTCGGCATTCCTCGGTTCACTGGTGTTTGGCTCTTTCGCCGCCTGCTTATCCCAGTACGCGATTGCTATCTCGGATTCGGATCTGGCGCAAAAAGTGGTTGGCGTTGTGCTGCCGGTGAATGCGTTTGTGGTGGTGGTTTTTCAGTATATGGTCGGCAAACGTATTCGCCCGGACAATATCAAAAAGCTGATGGGCTACGGCACACTGTTCTTTATGGCAGGATTGGCGGGCTTTATGATTTCGGGCGATAACCTGCTGCTGTGGGGCATTTCTGCTGCGGTATTTACCCTCGGCGAGCTAATCTTTGCACCGGGTGAATATATGCTGGTGGACAACATCGCCCCCGCAGGACTGAAAGCCAGCTACTTCTCAGCCCAGCAACTCGGCTGGTTAGGCGGCGCGTGCACCCCACTTTTCACCGGTTTGATTCTGACCTGGTTGCCGCCCTATATGCTGTTCGTGGCGCTGATGGTGGCGATTGGTTTGTCTTACCTGATGATTGTGAAAGGGATGGCGGTGAAACCGCAACTGGCTTTGAACTAAATGGTGGATGACGCTTCGCTTATCCACCCTACAAATCGAATCGTAGGTCAGATAAGCGAAGCGTCATCCGACAAAACTACTTAAGATCTTTACGGTACTGAATAAACCCTGGCTTATCCGCCATTTTGTCGTATAGCGCCTGGCCTGCCGCGTTGGTTTCATGAGTATGCCAGTACACGCGCCCACAGCCTTTGCTCTGCGCATGTTGATAAACGCCTTCAATCAACGCCCGTCCAACGCCTTTGCCGCGTGAAAGCGCTGCAGTAAACAGATCCTCAAGATAACAATGATCCTCCGCCGACCATGTGCCCCGGTGGTAAACCATATGCGTAAACCCGAGCATTTTCCCCTGCTCATCAAACGCACCCAGCGCAAACATGGGTTCAGATGCATCAAGCATGCGCTGCCATGTCAGTTCGGTGATGTCTTCACGCAGTTGCGAATTGTAGAACGTCAGATAACCCTGCCACAGCGGCAACCATGCCGCCCGGTCATTTGCTTCAAGCGCCCTGACCTGCACCACGGTTCTGTTCTTAGCTGGGATACTGCCCTTCAGACTTTCACGAATCTGCGTCAGACCCTGCTGCTGCACACCCTCCGGCATATTTTCAGCCGACAGCCATGTTTCAAATGCCAGCTTAATCTGCGGCCATTCGCTGTCGAGAATCGAAAACCACGCGGTATCGCGGGTGCGCTGTTTATACACCACCGCCTGGCGGAACAAACCTTCGTAACGGAACCCAAGACGGATTGCCGCATGGCGCGACGGGCCATTCAGGCTGTCACATTTCCATTCATAGCGACGATAACCCAGCTCGAAAGCATATTTCATCAACAGATAATGGGCTTCGGTCGCCTGAACCGTGCGTTGCAGCAATGGGGTATACATCACGAACCCGACTTCCACCACGCCGTTTGCCGGGTCGATACGCATTAACGACAGCGTACCCACCGCCTTGCCGCTGTTATCGACCACCGCATAATGCAGCGGATCGTTGCTCTGCGCCGCGGTTTCAATAAATTCAGAAAATTGCTGCTTCCCGCTAAATGGCCCGATGCTCAGATACGTCCAGCCCCGGCTATCTTTCGCGGTGCTCCACGCCGCCCATAAATCATCGGTGTGGGTACGAGATAAAGGCTCCAGGCGACAATAGCGCCCTTGCAGCGTGATCCGCTCCGGGCGAGGGCATGGTTTCCAGTCGGGAAGAGAGTTGCCCACAGGTTGCTGATATTCATTTGTTATGCCAGTCAATTCAGGCCTCCACGGGCGCAATGACGATAAGTTACCTGAATATAAACAAGTTATGGCATAACTAACAGAACCATAATTTGGGGGAGTTGGCAGGCCATAAATCAATACGACTTACGCTATGGAATAGGGATGCTTTTTTTGTCCAGATAACGGGTCATAAAAAACAGACATAGAGAGGCTACTGCGTATGCCATCAACATTAGAGAGACTCTCAATGGATTCCCAGTAAACCATAAAAAAATCAATAAAATTGAAACAACACAATATATAGACAAGAATAACGCTCTGCTTACGAAACTCATGACAAACAACGAGGGCAACATAATATATAAAATAAAAAACGCAACAAATCCGAGCATCACTCCATGGCTTACGGGTTGGAAATTTTTTATATAGAGATAACGCCCGTAGTCATGAATAAAAATCATAATAAAACCAGCCAATAAAGCAGAGCTGATTCTAATGAAAAATAACACCCATTTATTTTTCATTCCACACCCCGTAAGTCATCAATTCCAATTCGGTAATAGGTTGTGAAATACAATTACTATCAACATTATTAATGACTTCATTAACTTGCGTGTTAGTGTAGTTCCCTGGTGAAGTTGAGAAGTAATAACTGTATTTTTTACTTGCAAATAAAGCCCCTCTCAGTACAAAAAAGTTGTCATATCTATTGCTTACATCAGCTTCGCTGGTTACTGAACCACCTCCCCACGTTATCCCTGTACGAACGACATATTTCATATCCCGATTTGACCTATATGTATCCACCGCAAAAGGAATCTGTCCTACTGCATCCGTCCAATAAGGAACCTCGTTGATCATAACCATTAAGTATCCATCACCACCATTTGCGCTGGACTTCCAGTCTCCAGGCATGCCCGTATAGTACGAGGCTGATAAACGGTCAATCGCAGAAAAATCTACAATATCCTGCCGTCTAAAATGCTTATAAACCGGATAGGTTTCAGGTGCATTGCTCAAATAAATCAACTCATGATAATTATCAGCCAAAGGTTCAAACCACTGCCAGGCATAGATATCATAGAGTTGCTGCGCGGTGAGGATTTCAAATTTCTCGTCAGTCCCTTTCTTTAGGGCAAGCGCAAAAAGAATATCACCATTGTTTCTGGTGACATTCTTGCAACCCGGAAGGGTACAATTTTCGACGTAATTCTCAGTTGCGGGACGACTCGTAGATTTAAATGTCAAATACGTTTTATTCGCTTCGGTAGTAAAGGCATACGCATTACCATTTATTATATGAATGGATTTCTTCAAAACATTCCCTCCTGATAATATCAATCCCAATAAAATATCGGGACGATATTAATTCAGAGAAAACATTTATCCTTCATTAAAATTAACTTTCGGGATTAATTATCTTAAGAGAATGTGTCTAAATCGCCACCAGCCCCCTGACCCCATCGGTTTCCATATTCGCACCTGCGCCACGCTGAATAATTGCCCCGCGCGACATCACTAAATAATTGTCGGCAAGTTCAGCGGCAAAATCATAAAACTGTTCGACCAGTAAAATAGCCATATCGCCTTTTGCAGCGAGGCTGCTAATAACCTGTCCGATCTCTTTAATCACCGAAGGCTGAATCCCTTCGGTGGGTTCATCGAGGATTAAGAGTTGCGGCTTACAGGCCAGGGCGCGACCAATCGCCAGTTGCTGTTGTTGCCCGCCGGAAAGATCCCCACCGCGACGCTGTTTCATCTCTTTTAGCACCGGAAAGAGCTGATAAATCTCTTCCGATACCTGTTTAGCCTCACGCCCGCTAAAGCGCGAAAGGCCCATCAGCAGATTTTCTTCCACCGTCAGGCGCGGGAAAATCTCCCGCCCTTGCGGCACGTAGGCAATGCCCGCTTGCACGCGCTGATGCGGTTTACGCGCGGTAATATTATTTTGCTGCCAGTTGATGACACCCGATTTCGCCGGGATCAGCCCCATCAGGCATTTGAGCAGCGTGCTTTTGCCCACGCCATTGCGCCCCAGCAGGCAGGTGACTTCGCCGATTTTGGCTTCAAAAGAAACACCGCGCAGAATATGGCTGCCGCCGTAGTATTGGTTTAGATCGTTGACTTGTAGCATTAACCACCCTCATCCCGGTCTTCTCCCTGAGGGAGAAGGAGAAAAACGAACGATCCCCTCTCCTGAGGGAGAGGGCATCAATCCCCCACCACAAAATCACCGCCCCAAATAAACCTCAATCACCTGCTCGTTAGCCTGCACTTCACGCAGCGAACCCTCCGCCAGCACTTGCCCCTGGTGCAACACCGTCACGTGGTCAGCAATGGTTTCGACAAACCCCATATCGTGTTCCACCACCATCAGCGAATGCTTCCCCGCCAGCCCGCGAAACAACTCGGCGGTGTATTCCGTTTCCGCGTCCGTCATGCCTGCGGCGGGTTCATCGAGCAGCAGCAAATGAGGTTCCTGCACCAGCAACATGCCGATTTCAAGAAACTGCTTTTGCCCGTGTGAAAGCAACCCCGCTTTACGATTTCGTTCCGCGCCAAGCCGCAAAGTCGTTAGCATTTCGTCGATGCGGTCACGCTGTTCAGAATTGAGTTTTGCCCGCAGGCTCGCCCAGACTGATTTATCGGCTTTCTGGGCAATTTCCAGGTTCTCAAACACCGTCAGCGCTTCAAACACCGTTGGTTTCTGGAATTTGCGACCAATGCCGCATTGAGCAATATCCGCAGGTTCTAAACGCATTAAATCGGTGGATTGATCGTAAAAAGCTCTGCCGCTTTGCGGTTTGGTTTTGCCGGTGATCACATCCATCAACGTCGTTTTCCCGGCGCCGTTTGGGCCAATCACGCAGCGCAACTCGCCCACGCCGATATTGAGCGACAAGTCCGTCAGCGCTTTGAAACCGTCAAAACTGACATTGATATTCTCCAGCATCAGCACCGGGTCGGTCTGGTCACGGAAGCGGTCAGCTTCATGCTGGCGGGTAAATAGCGGTTCGCCGGGTTGCATTATTTCTCTCCTTTACGCAGCAGGCCAATCACGCCACGCGGTAAAAACAGCGTCACGACGATGAAAATCAGGCCGAGGAACACTTGCCAGTACTCCGGCACCGCCATGGTGAAATAGCTTTTTGCACCATTCACCAGGCCAGCACCCAGGATCGGGCCGATCAATGTGCCGCGCCCACCGAGTGCCACCCAAATTGCCGCTTCGATGGAATTGGTCGGCGACATTTCTCCGGGGTTAATAATCCCCACCTGCGGGACATACAGCGCCCCCGCCAGCCCGCACAATACGGCAGATAACGTCCATACCAGCAGCTTGAAACCTTTCGGATCATACCCGCAGAATACCAGGCGGTTTTCTGCATCACGCACCGCCGTCAACACGCGGCCAAACTTGCTGCGCGCAAGAGCAAAACCTATCCCCAGGCTTGCCATCAGGAGCAAAACCGTGGCGATAAACAGCCCGATGCGTGTGCCTGTCGCGGTGATCGGCATGCCTAAAATCGTGGTGAACCCGGTAAAACCGTTGTTGCCGCCAAAGCCGGTTTCATTGCGGAAAAACAGCAGCATGCCCGCATAGGTCAGCGCCTGGGTCATAATCGAAAAATAGACCCCTTTGATTTTTGAGCGGAAGGCAAAAAAGCCAAACACCAGCGCAAGCAGCCCCGGCACCAGCACAATCAAAGCCAGCGCCCAGGCAAAATGTTCAGTGCCCCACCAGAACCATGGCAACTCATCCCAGGATAAAAACGACATAAAAGCAGGAAGCCCGTCACCAGCGGCCTGGCGCATCAGATACATGCCCATCGCGTAACCGCCGAGGGCGAAGAAAATCCCATGCCCGAGTGACAGTAGCCCGGCATATCCCCACACCAAATCCAGCGCCACGGCGACGATGGCATAGCAGAGAATTTTGCCGACCAATGTGAGCGTATAAGTGGAAAGACTTAGCGGGTGGCTGGCTGGCAATAGCGTTAAGAACGGCAATGTCAGCATCAGCACCACAATCAGAGAACCCAGCGCCATAGAGAGGCGCGGCGCTTTGCGGGCGAGCGTTAACGTTAGCGGCTGGCTCATCAATCAATAACCCTCCCTTTCAGGGCGAACAGGCCTTGCGGGCGCTTCTGGATAAACAGAATAATCAGCACAAGGATGAGAATTTTGCCCAGCACCGCACCAATTTGCGGCTCCAGTATTTTGTTAAAGATACCCAACCCGAAGGCGGCGGCCACGGTTCCCGCCAGTTGCCCAACGCCGCCGAGCACCACCACCAGGAAGGAGTCGATGATGTAGCCTTGCCCCAGTTCCGGGCCGACGTTGCCGAGCTGCGAAAGCGCCACACCGCCAAGCCCGGCAATGCCAGAACCAAGGCCAAATGCCAGCATATCCACGCGCCCGGTTGGCACTCCGCAGCAGGCGGCCATGGCGCGGTTTTGCGTCACGGCTCGCACATTCATGCCAAGACGCGTTTTGTTCAGTAGCAGCCAGGTAAACAGCAGCACCAGCATCACAAAACCGATCACCACAAGGCGGTTCCACGGCAGAATCAGGTTCGGCAACACCTGCACGCCACCCGACAGCCAGGCCGGGTTGGCGACTTCCATGTTTTGCGCACCAAACACCATGCGCACAATTTGAATCAGCATCAGGCTGATGCCCCAGGTCGCCAGCAGCGTTTCGAGCGGGCGACCATACAGATGACGAATAATCGTGCGTTCCAGCGCCATGCCGATTCCGGCAGTGATGGCAAACGCCACGGGCAGCGCCACTATCGGGTAAAACGTCAGCCATGCCGGGGCGTAGTGCTGGAAAGCGCTCTGCACCAGCCAGGCGGAATACGCGCCGAGCATCAGCATTTCGCCATGTGCCATATTAATCACGCCGAGCAAACCGTAGGTAATCGCCAGCCCGAGTGCGGCTAACAGCAAAATGGACCCCAGCGACAACCCCATAAACGCCTGGCCGAGAATGTCGCCCAGCATTAAACGATGCTGGATTTTTTGCAGCCCTTCCGCTGCGGCTTTGCGCACCGGCTCGTTAGTTTCGATTTGCGGATCGGTAAGCGGTTTGAGCAACGCCTGGGTATCAGGGGCCGAGGAATGGCTGAGTAACTCCACCGCGTTCAGGCGCACTTTCGCATCGGTGCTGGCGAGTTGCAGTTGTGCCAGCACGCCTTCAAGCGCATGGCGGACATTTTCATCAGGTTCAGCTTTTAGCCGTTGCTGCACAAGCGGCAGCAAATCAGGCTGTACGTCGCGTTGTAGCGCTTTTGCCGCTTGCAACCGCTCAGTGACATTGTCACTTATCAGGCGATGACTGGCGAGCGCGCTGCCCGCAAGAATGCGTAAGCGGTTAGTCAGGCGGACTTTTTTAGCGTTAATCACCAGATTTTCTTGCGCCAGAGCGTTGAGTAACGGTAAACGTTTTGCGTCCGGTGCCGCCGCCCAGGTTTGCAGCATTTTCGCCTGTTGCGCGCGGTTCGCCGCGGCAAAATCCTCAGCGTCTCCGGCATGAGCGAAACACGGCAGCAGCCAGAATGCGATTAACAGGCAGCGAAATAGTTTCATGATGGCTCCTGGATTTATGGTGGATGACGCTGCGCTTATCCACCCTACAAAGGCTTTTGTAGGTCGGGTAAGCGTTAGCGTCACCCGACACTGTTTTTGCTTTAGTTACTCGCCATTTTCACAGGCTCGTCAGATTTTTTATCGTTGCCAGTAATGAACGGACTCCACGGCTGGGCGCGTACCGGAGCATCGGTCTGCCACACCACGTTGAACTGGCCGTTCCCTTCGATTTCACCAATCATCACCGGCTTATGCAGATGGTGATTAGTGGCGTCCATAGTCAGCGTAAAACCAGACGGTGCCTTGTAGGTTTGCCCCGCCATCGCCGCGCGAACTTTGTCCACATCTGTAGTCCCCGCTTTCTCAACGGCCTGCGCCCACATATGGATACCGACGTACGTCGCTTCCATCGGGTCGTTGGTCACAACCGTATCGGCATTCGGCAGCTTGTGAGCTTTGGCATACGCTTTCCATTCGGCGACAAACGCTTTGTTGGTCGGGTTATCCACGGACTCAAAGTAGTTCCACGCCGCCAGGTTGCCGACTAACGGTTTGGTGTCGATACCGCGCAACTCTTCTTCGCCGACCGAGAACGCCACCACCGGAACATCGGTCGCTTTCAGGCCCTGGTTTGCCAGTTCTTTGTAGAACGGCACGTTGGAGTCGCCATTAATGGTGGAGATAACGGCGGTTTTGCCGCCAGCGGAGAACTTCTTGATATTGGAAACAATGGTCTGGTAATCGCTGTAACCAAACGGCGTATACACCTCTTCGATATCTTTATCCTGCACGCCTTTGGAATGCAGGAACGCGCGCAGAATTTTGTTGGTGGTGCGCGGATAAACGTAATCCGTGCCCAGCAGGAAGTAGCGTTTCGCCGCCCCGCCGTCCTCGCTCATCAGGTATTCCACCGCCGGAATCGCCTGCTGATTCGGCGCCGCCCCGGTATAGAACACGTTTGGCGACATCTCTTCGCCTTCATACTGCACCGGGTAGAACAGCAGCCCGTTCAGCTCTTCAAACACTGGCAACACCGACTTGCGTGAGACTGATGTCCAACAGCCGAACACCACTGCCGCTTTGTCCTGGCTCAGTAACTGGCGGGCTTTTTCAGCGAACAACGGCCAGTTTGAGGCCGGATCAACCACCACCGGTTCCAGTTGCTTGCCCAGCACGCCGCCTTTGGCGTTGATGTCGGCGATGGTCATCAGCGCCACATCTTTGAGCGGCGTTTCAGAAATCGCCATCGTGCCGGAAAGCGAATGCATGATGCCCACTTTGATGGTGTCGGCGGCCTGAGCGCTAAAGGCCAAACCCATGCTGATAACGGACGCTGAGAGCGCAAAGGCTTTAATAAAGGTGCGACGCTGCATAATGTTTCACTCCAAAAGTATTAAGGTAAAACCCCATGCTTCGCCTGATGAAGCATATGGAGAGTAATTTGACGAACCTCTTTCTGACTTGCGGCGATATGGTCGTGTAAGCGGGTTTGCGCCTCCTGAAGTTGACGGTTCAAAATAGCGAGCAAAATCTGCCCATGCTCGAGATAAGTCGCACTAACGCGAGGCCGTTGGGTAAAATCCAGCCGCCGCACAATGCGAATTTTTTCAGTAATGTCCCGGTGAACTCGCGCCATTTCCGGGTTTCCCGCCGCTTCTACCAGCGTCATGTGGAAAACCTCGTCGTGACTGGCGACTTCCCCGCCATCGGGTAGCGGTGCGGAATCTATCCAGAACTGCTTGAGCGCCTGTAACGGCAGCGGGCGTACTTCGGCGGGTAATGCACACAGCCGTTTCACCGCCTCAAGCTCCAGCACAATGCGCAGATCGTAGAGCGACTCGAGATAGTCGAAGTCCACCGCTTTTATCTGCCAACCGCTGCGCGGCTGCACCTCGACATAGCCTTCTTGTTCAAGGGCATACAACGCCTGACGCACCGGAGTTCGGCTGGCAGCCATGCGTAGCGCGATATCGTTTTCGCTAAAGCGATCGCCCGGCAGCAGCTGGAAATCGAAGATTTCCTGTTTCAGTAAGCGGTAGATACGCTCGGCAACGCCCTCGGTTTTCTTATTCACACCGCCTCCAGCCACAACAACGCATCACCCGGCCCCACCGGACGGCCCTGCTGGCAACTAATGCGGATAACCGTTCCGTTGCATGGTGCGCTCACCATCAGCTCCATCTTCATGGCTTCCACCACAATCAACGGATCGCCCTGCTTCACGGTTTGGCCCGGTTCGACGAGGATCTTCCAGATATTGCCGTTCAGATCCGCGCTCACTAACTGACCTTCTTGTTCGTCTGGCACGGCTTGTTCCACGGACATCGCGCTGGCAACGGCGGCCGTTTCCTGCTCTTTCCAGTTCGCCACTTCCCGCTTAAAGGCCAACTGCTGGCGGCGGCGGAAATCTGTAATGTCATCGGCGTTATCGTTCAAAAACGCGTTATAAGCGGCGAAATCAAAATCGACGTCATCGACACGAACCTGGGCGCGTCCTTCGCGGAATGCGCTGCGCAACTCGGTCAACTCGTCTTCAGAAACCGGGTAGAAACGCACCTGGTCAAAGAACTTCAGCAGCCACGGCTCGTCACCAAACTGTTCGTTTTTGAGGAATTTGTTCCATATGGGCAGCGTACGCCCGACCAGTTGGTATCCGCCCGGTGAATCCATGCCGTAGATGCACATATACATGCCGCCGATACCGACGGTGCCTTCGGCAGTCCAGGTGCGGGCCGGGTTGTATTTCGAACTCAACAAGCGATGGCGCGGATCTAACGGCACAGCGCAAGGTGCGCCGAGATACACATCCCCGAGGCCGAGAATCAGGTAGCTGGCATCAAACAGGATCTGTTTCACCTCATCGCGGTGCGCCAACCCATTGGTGCGCTGAATAAAATCAACGTTGTTGGGCAGCCACGGTGCATCGGCGCGTACGGTTTCTTTGTAACGTTCCACCGCCGCAAGCGTGGCGCTGTCTTCAAAAGCCATCGGCAAATGGACAATGCGCGACGGGATTTTGAGTTTCGTGACATCGCCGAGCTGTTTCTCCAGCCCGAGCAGTAACGTCAGCAGTTGCGACTGGGAAATATGCTGGCTGTCATAACGCACCTGAAGTGAACGCACGCCGGGGGAAAGCTCTTCAACACCGGAAACGCCAGCCTGTTTAATGGCTTTCATCAGCAGGTAAATTCGCAGGCGCAATGCCAAATCCAGCACGTTGTCGCCGTATTCAATCAGCACATAGTTATCGCCCGCCTGGCGGTAAACCACCGCAGGCAACCCTTGTTGTGCGTCCAGTTCTGCGAGGATTGCCGCACTCGACGTGGTAGTCGGTGTAATCGACGGGTGCAAATCTGGCAGATTGAGCACATGCAGCAAATTAGTCACCGCCACGTCCTGGGCGATTTCCAGCGACTGAGCGTGTTCAAAGGTGATCGCATGGAAGCGAATACGATCGCCCGGCTTCACCTGCCCGACTTTCCACAGCTCCGCTTTCGCGATAGTCACCGGGCAAACAAACCCGCCGAGGCTTGGGCCGTCACGCGTCAAAATCACCGGGAAATCTCCGGTAAAATTCACCGCGCCAATCGCATATTCGCAGTCATGAACATTGGAAGGGTGCAGGCCCGCTTCGCCACCGTCAGCACGCGTCCACTCCGGTTTCGGGCCAACTAACCGCACGCCGAGGCGGTTGGAGTTGTAGTGAACCTGCCATTCGGACTCAAAAAACGTTTGCATGGATTCCGGCGTGAAGAAATCCGGCGCGCCGTGTGGCCCGTACAACACGCCGATTTCCCACACATCGCTGTACTGCGGAATCACGGCCGGCTCCGGCGTTTGCGGCAGTGAAATCGGCGCAGGCGTGGTGCAGGCTGGCAAGCACGGCTGAGAAATTGCCAGCACATCCGCCACGCGCAAGGTGCGCCCTGCGTGTCCGCCAAACTGCCCGAGGGCAAACGTCGAACGGCTCCCGAGATAAACTGGAACATCAATACCGTTACGCACCGCCAGATAGGTGCGGCAGCCTGAAGTCGCACGCCCCAGTTTTAGCGTTTGCCCCGCTTTCACAATCACCGGCTGCCAGTAAGGAACCGCTTCATCATCAAGTGTTGCCGGGCAATCAGCGCCGGTTAGCGCAATGGTCGCAGCGCTATGGAAACGCAGGGTTGGCCCTTGCAGGGTAAATTCCAGCCCGGCGGCTGACGGATGGTTGCCGACAATGCGGTTTGCGAGGCGAAACGCAAAATCGTCCATCGGGCCAGACGGCGGCACGCCGATATCCCAATAACCGAGGCGGCCAGGGCTATCCTGCACGCTACTCCATGTGCCGGGTTCCAGCACTTCAATGGCATGAGCCTGATAAACCACGCTATCCAGCAGGCGCGTCCACATCATTCCGGCTTTAAATTCAGCCAGTTGGACGATTTGGCGCAGGTAATCGAGGTTAGTCGCAATACCGTGTAAACGCGTGGCGGCCAACGCCGTGTTCAATTTACTTAACGCCTGCTGGCGATCGTCGCCATAAACGATCACTTTGGCGATCATCGGATCGTAAAACGCGCTCACCTCGCTGCCGGTGCTAACCCATCCATCGACGCGAACATCATCCGGGAAGAAAACGTCGGTCAGCACGCCAGGGCTTGGCTGGAAGTTTTTCAGCGCGTCTTCGGCATAAATTCGCACTTCAATGGCGGCACCTTTGGGTGGCTGTGCTAAACGCTGCCAGTCAAGCGTGACGCCCGCGGCCACGTTAATCATGCATTCGATAAGATCCAGACCCGTGACCATTTCTGTCACCGGGTGCTCGACCTGCAAACGGGTGTTCACTTCGAGGAAGTAAAACGCATCGCGGGCGGCGTCGTAGATAAATTCCACGGTGCCTGCGCTGCGGTAATTGACTGATTCGCCGAGTGCCACGGCGGCGGCGTGAATCGCTTCACGCGTGGCTTGCGGCAGATTTGGCGCGGGAGTTTCTTCCACCACTTTCTGATTGCGGCGTTGCAATGAACAATCACGCTCGCCCAGCGCCACTACTTTGCCTTTACCATCGCCAAAAATTTGCACTTCGAGATGGCGAGCGCGGTCGACAAAACGCTCGATAAACACGCCATCATCGCTGAAAAACTGCTGACCCATACGCTTTACGCTCGACCAGGCTTCAATCAGGTTCGCTTCATCATCACAGCGAGTCAGCCCTATTCCGCCGCCGCCCGCCGTGGTTTTTAGCATCACCGGATAGCCAATTTCTGCCGCCGCTAGCTGCGCTTCTTTGAGGGTTAACAGCAAACCGGTTCCCGGCGTCATCGGCACATCGGCTTTAAACGCCAGGTCACGAGCGCAATGTTTCAGCCCAAAGTCACGGATTTGTTCCGCCGTGGGGCCGATAAAAACAAGGCCGTTTTCGGCGCACGCCTGGGCAAATTCAGCCCGTTCGGACAAAAAACCGTAGCCAGGGAATATCGCCTGGGCGCCGCTTTGTTTGGCTGCCGCGATGATTTTCCCGATATCGAGGTAACTGTCCGCTGCTTTTTCGCCACCCAGCGCGATGGCGACGTCGGCGTCCATCACATGCTGTGCATTGGCATCGGGTTCGGAGTACACCGCAACGCTGGCGATACCCATTTTCTTGAGTGTTTTAATGGCGCGAACAGCAATTTCACCGCGGTTTGCTATCAATACTGAGCTAAACATTTTCATCTCCTCAGGCGCTGTGGTGACGGGCAAGCCAGGCTTTCCAGCCGCCCCACGCGGTAATATCCGTGGCGTCGTGTAGTGCTGCGGGTTCGCAAATAAACCCTTTCACGCTCCTGCCGTCTTCCAGAGTCAAAGTGCCGATCCCAAGCGGCGCGGGGATTTCCGCCACAAATTCCCCAAAACGAGCCAGCGGGATATCCCATAGCTCGACGGCAATCGGCTGCCCGGAGGGGCTTTTGGCAAGGCCGGGTTTTGGCGGCTGAGTATTGGCCAGCGCGTAAAGGCGATAATTGGCCGCGGTGCGGGATTCTTCGATAAACACCGCATGACGTGTGGTGAGCTGGTGGTTGAGCGGCATTCCACGCAAATGTGCGCCGACAACGGCAACGCGAACGTGGTTTGCAGAGATTTTTGCGGCAAGGGTCGCAGGAAGCGTTTTTTCAGTGGCACCCAGCGGCAGGTTCAGCGCCTGTTGCCAGCTTTTCCCGAAGTGGCTCAAGGCCTGGTCGTGCCATGCGGGGGCGATAATCGTGATGCCTGCTGGTAAGCCGTCTTCACGGAAATCTCCCGGCAGCGCCAGCGCGCAGAGGTCGGCCAGATTGGTGAAGTTGGTGTAGGTGCCAAATTGCGAGTTGTATCGCACCGGTTCCTGCGCCATTTCAGCGAGGGTATGGATGGTCGGCGACGTTGGCACTACCAGCGCATCAAACTCGCTCAGTTGCGCGTTGATTTTTTGCGCCAGTTCCGCGCGGGTGTATTCCGCCTGCCAGGCATCGCAAGCCGTGTACTTCAGGCCGTTGGCCACAATACCGCGCACGGTGGGGTCCATCGCTTCAGGCTGATTTTTGAAAATTTCGCCTACCGCAACGGTTCGCTCCGCCACCCATGCGCCGTAATAAAGCTGCTCGGCTAACTGGTTAAAGGCGGTGAAATCGATCGGAATAAGTTCTGCGCCCTGCTGCTCCAGGCGTTGCAACGTTTTGGCAAACGCCGCCTCGCTATATTTGTCGCCAAAAAACTCAAGCTGGTCGGGAATGGCAAAACGAGGTTTTTCATTAAAACGTGCCGGGGCCGTATGCGGGTTCGAACGCGAGTACGGATCTTGTGGATCGTACCCGCCCGCCACGGCGGCGACCGTTTCAGCATCTTCTACCGTTAATGCGAACACCGAAACACAGTCATTCAGGCGGCAAGCAGGCACCACGCCTGCGGTGGAAATCCAGCCTTTTGTCGGTTTCAGGCCAACGATATTATTGAAGCCCGCCGGTACGCGCCCGGAACCGGCGGTATCGGTACCCAATGAGAAGCAGACCAGGCCGCGCGCTACCACCGATGCAGAACCGGAGCTTGAGCCGCCGCTCACGTATTCAGGGTTGAAGGTATTTTTGACTGCGCCAAACGGTGAGCGGGTGCCGACAAGCCCGGTAGCGAATTGGTCGAGATTTGTTTTGCCTACCACAATGGCCCCCGCCGCTTTCAGGCGGGCTATCACAGTCGCATCTTTTCCAGGGGTGTAAGTAAATGCCGGGCACGCCGCGCTGGTGGGCATTCCGGCGACATTAATATTATCTTTCGCCGCAAAAGGAACGCCTAATAATGGAAAGTCTGCTGCCTGCTTTTCACCAGAATTAATTGCCTGAAAAACTGTGGTTAATTGCGCATAGATTTCATCCTGCGTGGCGATATATATCCACGCATTATCATCGCGGGATAACTTCGCATTTAATTGCTGATATGCCGCCACTAGTTGTTGCGGGTGCTGGCGGTAACTCGCGACCCATTCAGACAAAGTTGCTACAGACATAAACTGGAATCCCATCTGGTATACAAGATGGAATCAATAAAGCATTAAACGTGCCAGGTATTTATAACGCTGATAATCAACAGATTTGAATATAATAAGGCGCGCTTTATTCTTTTTTCGCACTCTTATAGAGCGAGGATTTAAATTATTTATCCAGAAAGGTGCAAATAAACACTGTCATATTATTTTCTTATATTCTTTTATAAATCGGCAAGCGTGTGTCGGATGACCCTTGCGCTTATCCGACCTACGAAAATTCCCATACAGACATAAAAAATGTCACGCCCATGATTTGATAGTGTGATCAACCACCAGGAAAGCAAGTTAACCATACAATACCCTAAACATCGTCTCAAAATCGGCATTAATACATCATGTTGATGTACAAAAATAGAATACGATTCCATCCCAGATCGAACTTAGGTATAGCGCCAATAGCCGCCTATACTTCCTTAAAATGTCTAAAGGCAAACGAACATGACTAAGCCCGCCCCTACCGGTTTATTGCAGCAACCTAAACCGTTTTTTATGATTTTTTTTGTTGAGTTATGGGAGCGTTTTGGATACTACGGCGTGCAGGGTATTCTGGCCGTATTTTTCGTTAAAGAGCTCGGTTTTTCACAGGAACAAGCCTTTGTCACCTTTGGTGCCTTTGCCGCTCTGGTTTACGGGCTGATCTCTATCGGTGGCTATGTTGGCGATCATTTATTAGGCACAAAACGCACGATGGTTCTTGGTGCCGTGGTCCTGGCGCTGGGCTACTTTATGACCGGTTTGTCGCTGCATAATCCTGATATGATCTTTATTGCTCTGGGCACCATCGCGGTGGGCAATGGGCTATTCAAAGCCAATCCAGCCAGTTTGCTTTCAAAATGCTATCCACCAAAGGATCCCCGTCTGGACGGCGCATTCACCCTGTTTTACATGTCTATTAACATCGGTTCTTTGCTGTCTTTGTCGCTCGCGCCCGTCATTGCCAACAAATATGGCTACGCCGTGACCTACAACCTGTGCGGCATTGGCTTAGTCTTCGCATTGCTGGTTTATTTCTGCTGCCGTGGCATGGTGCGTGACATCGGCTCGGAACCCGATAGCAAGCCAATGAGCTACAAAAATTTACTGCTGGTTTTAGCAGGAACAGTGGTGATGATTTACGTCTGTGCGTGGCTGATGCATAACGTGAAAGTGGCGAATATCGTGTTAATTGTGCTGTCCATCATCGTGATTTTCCTCTTCTTCCGCGAGGCCGCGAAACAAAACAAAAGCGATCGCAACCGCATGTACGTCGCCTTTGTGCTGATGATTGAAGCGGTGCTGTTTTACATTCTGTATGCCCAGATGCCAACGTCGCTGAACTTCTTTGCTATCAATAATGTGCGCCATGAAATTCTCGGCTTTACTATCAACCCCGTCAGTTTTCAGGCTCTGAACCCATTCTGGGTGGTGGTTGCCAGCCCCATTCTGGCCACGCTGTATACCCGTTTTGGTGCCAAAGGCAAAGATCTGACGATGCCTGCCAAATTTACTCTCGGCATGTTCCTGTGTTCGTTAGGTTTTTTAACTGCCGCCGCTGCTGGCATGTGGTTTGCTGACGCACAAGGGCTGACTTCCCCGTGGTTTATCGTGCTGGTTTATTTGTTCCAGAGCCTGGGTGAGCTAATGATCAGTGCGTTAGGTTTAGCGATGGTCGCCGCACTGGTGCCGCAATATATGATGGGCTTTATTCTCGGGATGTGGTTCCTGACCCAGGCCGCAGCCTTCCTGCTCGGCGGCTACGTTGCCACCTTCACGGCAGTGCCGGAATCCCTTAACGATCCGCTGCAAACATTGCCGATTTATACCGGCGTGTTCAGCAAAATTGGCATCACGACCTTTGTTATCGCGCTGATTATGGCCGCGATGGTGCCGTGGCTAAACCGTATGATGAATATGCAACCGGAAGTGAAAACCGCTTAATTTCTACGCCTTGGTTTCTTTTCACGCCGCCTTCAACGAAGGCGGTTTTTAATAACACGTTTTAAAACTTAAATAATGGTGCCGCCTTTGGTTAAATCCTCGCGGCGCTGTTCCACTTCTGCTTTATGGTGATGGCCCTTCTGCGCGATGGCGATACGCAAACGCTGCTGCTGCGCGTAACGATCTTCGCGGGTTAACTCAGCATCGTCGCTCAGTTCAATCAGCAACTCATTCATATGCTCAATCACATTCTCCGCCACCGCCGCGTCTACGCGGGCAATAACATCTTCCAGGTGCGCCATAACTATCTCCTTAAATTTTGAGGGTATACTTTATGACTCCCCGATAATATTCTCAAGCTCATTAATCATTCGTGCTGTTTACAGAATGAATCTAACGCTCCGGCTAATGCCGCTGGATTCTCCCATGACATGCAATGCCCGCATTCGGCTAATACCGATGTGTTGATACCCCAGTTTTGAACTTGGGTGAAATCATTATCGGGCAGCGATTGCTCACCAAAGATCAGCGAACGTGGTTTTTCCAGTTGCGCGAAAATCGTTAACCAATGATTACCCTTGATCAAACTTTCTGCTCCGCGCCATACAGCCCAGGGGGCCGCAGCCGCTAGACTTCCAGACCATGGGCCATTTTCATCGTTAATCAATGAGCTATGTCGATCTGAGACATAATTCGCTTCATTTACGCTGCAAATCTGTTGGCTAAAAAAGCCGCCTCCCGCATGGAAATTAGGCTCTGAAACGATCAGCCCGGATAAATTTGCCGTCAATAATTCTGCTGCTTCAATACAGATACTGCCACCCATGCTATGACCATAGAGAAAATACTTATCCAGTTTCAGATGACCAATAAGTTCAGCCACCACTTGCGCCTGTTCTTTAATTGAATAACTGAAATCGCGGGGTTTTTCGCTGTATCCGTAACCGGGAAGATCGATAAGAATCGCCCTTCTGCCGGAAAAGTTCTTATCTGCAACCACTCGCGGATATTCATAAGATGACGCACATCCCAGGCCGTGAACAAACACCAGCGGCGTACCGCTACCGGGCAAGTCCAACCAGCGGACGCGGCAATTTGCAGTCGTTGAAAAAAATGACTCCATGTCGTGACTCCTGTCTTTTTAACGGTCGAGGTCGCTAACATTCATCCCCCCTACAACTGCTGTCATGTAGGGGGATAAGCCGAAGGCGTCATCCACCATTAATGCCAATATTGTCGGAGGTCGCTACGCTAATCCGACCTACAATAAAGATTATCAGTTCAATTTTGCTTTCGAGAAATCGCTGCCGTTCAGGCTGACGGTGTAACCCGTCACATTGCTGCGAGTGGCATAGAAAGTTTTGCCATTTGCCAGCACGATCTACCGCCATTTATTATTACAATAACGCAACAAACCGCTGCAATATCGCTCTGGATTCAGGCGTGTCGCTGACTTTTGCCAGCAGTGCGTCGCGGTCTTTACCTTTCATCGCCACTCTTTCGCTGCGGCTGGTGATGATTTTATTCATCACCGGGGCGCTAAATTCCGGGTGGAATTGCACCGAGAATGCGGTTGGCGAGTAACGAACTATCTGATGCGGGTCATGGCTGGATGCGCCCAATACCACCGCACCTTTTGGCAGCGCGAGCACGCTTTGCTCGTGGCTTAAAAAGGTATCGAACGAATTTGGCAGGCCGCTAAGCAGCGGGTCGTGTTGGGCGGCGTCATTCAGCGTGACGGCAATTTGCCCCACTTCGCTACCCTGCGGATGGTAATCCACCGAGCCTCCGAGTGCGTAAGCCATTAACTGGTGCCCATAACACACACCCAAAACCGGCACGCCCGCCTCGATAACTTCACGCGCCCACTCGGCGGTGCGTTCGCTCCACTCTTCATGGTCCGTCACCATTGCCCATGAACCGGTAATCACCGCGCCGCTAAACGTGCCAACAGCGGGAAGTGCTTCACCTTCAAACGGACACACCACAGTCACCGGGCCAACATCACCTAATGCGTCGTGAAACCACTGTGGCTGCTCGCCGACGGCTTGACGAATATCCAGCGGTGGATGGCCCATCTGAACCAGTAATAACGGCAATTTTTCTGACATTGATTAAGCACTCCGGCGATGTAGAGAAGAATAATCAGTAGCACAAAACCGTCGCGTCACCCAATGACTTAAGTGCAATCGCCCGATAATTAGAAAAAAGTGCCGCTTCCTCCGCCGTTTGCCTGGGCCGGGAATCCGTAAAATGGAAAGTGTGAAAATGGCTCAAGCGGAGCTGAAAACAGCAGGATTGATGACGTGGCAAAAACATTATTGCGCAGCGGATGCTTAGATGACTTTCTTTCGCTAGGCGAAAACGGGCAGACAGTATTCGACTCGGCACTACAAATTCGCGAAACATTGCGCTTACGCAAACAGCAAGCGGTGGTCGATAGCCTGGCGATTCCTCAGCCAAACGATGAAGGCGACCGGGTTGACTGGTACGCGCCCTGCGAAGGTTCAGTCATCAGTTGGGCTGCGGCCAGCGATGAACAACGCAAAAAAGCGCTGCGCTATCTCGATAATTGCCAGGCCAACGTCGCCTCGCTGATTCAGCGCTGCGGGCAGTCAGAAAAAACGGCGATTCAACTTTTTGGCTCCTTGCTCGCCAACGCATTGCAGTTTCCTGGCAGCCAGCATGTTTACCTGGTTGATGGCAAACCGGTGCTGACGTTTTGGGGATTTGTCAGCCTTAACAATAGCGCCCGCCCCGACCCTCTCGATTGCTTACGCATTACCGAAGAACACGAACCCGTTATCGAGTTCCTTCCGGAGCCACCCCCTGCCGCACCGCCCGTTATCGTCTTGAGTGAACCGGATGAACCGCTGTATTCGATAGCCGCGCCAACCCCCCTTGCACCGTTGCCAGAATTACCGCCGCAGCCTGCGCCAGTCGAAGAAATTGTCACACCTGCGGCAGTGAAAAAACCGAAACGCTGGATATGGCCCGTTGCGGCGGCCATCGTGGCGGCTATCGCTGCTCCAGTGTCATATTTTGTGGTATCGGCTCCCCACGCCGAGCCTTTAGCGCAGAAAGTCGAAGACGTTAAACCGCAAGCCATTGCCCCTGCGCCGATGCAGGCTCAACCCGTTGTCGAGCATGTTTCCACGCTGCCTGTTGCCCAGGCCGCTGTTGTCGAAGCGCCCGCACCAGAACCAGAGCCGGTTGTCATCGCCGCAACAACGCCCGCTGACGTACCCAAAGGCGCGCTGATTTTACCCGCCGACGCGCTAAAAGTCGGCTCGACAAAATTCCTCAACGGCAGCTGGCGCGTCGCCATCAATATTAAAGATTCCATCACTGGCAAACCGCCGACGCTGCGTTACCAAATCGCCAATAACAAAGGCAACGTGCGCCTGGTGCATGGCGACAATATCGTCTGCAAAGCGGAAGTGTTTTCCGGCCTGATGCAGTCCGGCACGTTGATGATCAAAACCCGTGGTAATGCGCGTTGCAGCGATGGTTCGCGTTATCCGCTGCCAGAAATTTCCTGCAAGCCCGACGAGAACGATGTGGCTCAGTGCAGTGGGCGCTACGACAGCGACACCGTGGTGCCTGTGACATTTAAAAAAGTGAGTGATTAATCATGTTTGCCACTTTGTATCCTTATAAGCCGAGCGTGACGCTCATTAAAGACAGCGGCATTCAGTTTCTGGACTTCGGTCTCGCACCTCAGCCAAACGCGCCACATACCGGGCGCTTTGTGCGTAAAACAGCAAACGGCCCACTGCTGCGCCTGGATTATGATGTCATTCCAGGCAAATTTACCCTGCCAGGTGCTTCGGGCTCCGCGCCTGAAGTCGTGAAACCCGAAAGCACGATTACGCTGGGCCATTCGCTGAAACTGCTCGATAAAACCTGGCTGCCGCTGCCGTTCCTGCGTTTTAACCCGCCGCGCACTTTTGTTGGTGGGCCGCACAACTGGGCGCGTGTGCAGATTCGTTGCCTCGAAACGCCAGACTCCTCAGGCAATACGGTGCGAATCACCATTGCGCTGGATACTAAAATCCTTGCGGACGACAACCCGGCAGCGCATCTGACTCCGACGCTCAACGATGTACGCAACGGCGCGCGCTTTGCCCTTGCCTGGCAAAACGAAGAGATCAACGACTTTATCGACCAGACCTGGGTTGATGGCTGGCTGCGCGAAGTGTTCACCCAATTTGCCACACGCAATGAATCCCGAACCGAACGTGAAATCAGCAACGCGCTGAAAACGTTCGAATATCAGGCGCATTATCTCAATATTATCGAGATGCTCGGTGCGCAACTGGCGGTGCCAGAGGTCAAAATCGTCACCGCCACGCTACAAGCCCCGGCTATTCCGGTCGATCTTGTGCTGGATGTCGGCAACACCCATACCTGCGGCGTGTTGATTGAAGATCACGGCGAAGCCAATGACGGCTTGCGTCAGACTGCCGAGCTGCAAATTCGCTCACTCAGCGAACCGCAAACCATCAACGATGCGATGTTCACCAGCCGTCTTGAGTTCTCAGAAGCTAAGTTCGGCAAACAACACTTCTCGGTAGAAAGTGGCCGCGACGATGCGTTTGTCTGGCCGTCGATTGCCCGCGTGGGTGACGAAGCACGCAGTATGGCCTCCGCCCGTTTAGGCACCGACGGCGCAAGCGGCATCTCCAGCCCGCGCCGCTATCTGTGGGACGAAACTCCTGCCAGTCAGGACTGGCGCTTTAGCCAGATGGGAGTGAAAACCCAACGCGAACCGCTGGCGACAGCGTTTCCCTTAATGAACCTGATGAATGACGACGGGCAACCGTTGTATTCGCTGCCGCTTGACGAACGCTTGCCGGTGTTTTCACCGCAATACAGCCGCAGTTCGTTAATGACCTTGATGCTCTGCGAATTGCTGGCGCAGGCGCTGATGCAAATCAACAGCGTCGGTTCGCGGCAAAGCATGGGGCACCTTAATGCGCCACGTCAGCTACGCCATTTAATCCTCACGTTACCTTCCGCCATGCCAAAACAAGAGCGTGAGATCTTCCGCCAGCGCATGCAGGAAGCGGTCGGGCTGGTGTGGAAAGCGATGGAATGGCACCCGACCGACGACGGTTTTGACAGCGAACGCGATTTCCAGAAAAGCGTGGTTCCGGTGCCTGACGTGCAGATGGAGTGGGACGAAGCGACCTGCGGCCAACTGGTGTGGCTGTATAACGAAGCGCTGGTGAACTATGCCGGGCAAACCGGAAACTTCTTCCAGAGCCTCGCCCGCCCGGATCGCCATTTAGCCGCAGACGAATTGCCAGGCAAAACGCTGCGCGTGGCGTCGATTGACATCGGCGGCGGCACGACCGACATGGCTATCACGCAATATCAACTTGATGACGGCGTGGGTAGCAATGTGAAAATCGCCCCGCGCCTGCTGTTCCGCGAAGGTTTTAAAGTCGCAGGCGATGATATTTTGCTGGATGTGATTCAGCGCTGCGTGCTCCCGGCGCTACAGGCGCAAATTCACCAGGCGGGCGTCGTGGATACCACAGGTTTAATGACTACGCTGTTCGGCGAGTCCGGGCGCATGGACACACGCGGCACGCTGCGCCAGCAAACTGCGCTACAACTGTTTATTCCGCTCGGCCACGCGGTGCTCTCTTTCTGGGAAAACAGCGACCCGGAAGACAAACACGCCGCTCTCGAAGCAACATTTGGCGAACTGCTCACCCAGCGCCCAACCGATAACGTGATTAATTACGTTCAGCAAGCCGTGCAACACGCGCTGCCTGCCGATGCCCCGGCGTTCGATCTGTTCAGCGTGCCGTTGCAAGTTGAGTTATCGGCGTTGCAGGACGCGCTGCTCGCCGGGCAATTCACTCTGACCGCCCCGCTGCAAGCCCTGTGCGAAGTGATCAGCCATTATTGCTGCGATGTGCTGCTGGTGACGGGCCGCCCGGCCTGTTTACCTGGTGTTCAGGCGCTGCTGCGCTATCAACAGCCGGTGCCGGTGAATCGCATCGTCTGGCTGGATAACTATCAGACTCATGAATGGTATCCGTTCAGCCAACAAGGCCGTATTGGCAACCCGAAATCGACCGCCGCCGTCGGCGCGATGTTATGCAGCCTGGCGATGGACCTGCGCCTGCCAGGTTTTAACTTCAAAGCGTCGGATATTCAGGCCTATTCCACCGTGCGTTTCCTCGGCATGCTCGACGGCAACAACCGGCTTGTGGATGAGAACGTCTGGTATCGCGATATCTGCCTTGATGACCCAAAATCGACACTCGATACGCGTCTGCATTTCCCGCTGCGCGGCAACGCGTGCCTCGGATTCCGGCAGCTTGATGACGCCCGCTGGCCCGCAACGCCGTTGTACACGCTGGCGATCAATTCCCCGCAGTTGGCAAAAGCCATTGCCGGTGAAGGCGTGTTAAACGTGCGTCTGCAACAAACCCGCGAAGCCGATGCTTTCGTGCTGGCAGAAGCCTGGTTGCAGGACGGCAGCAAAGTGCCGCTCAATCAACTGAGTTTTAAATTGAATACCCTGGCAGGAAGCTATAGCGGAGCCAGCCATTACTGGATTGACAGCGGGAGCGTGTACCAAAAATGAAGCCAATAACCTCAACGCTGCACCCTTTGGTGGACTGGATCCAACACACTCGCCAGTCCGTACCGCGGATTGAAAATGAAGCCGATGGTCTGTTGCAAAAATTGGCTGTGCTTCAGAATCGCCAGCAACATATAGACTTGCAGGCGGAGCAACCACTAACCATTGGACTTTATGGCCACTCGGTTTCTGGTAAACATCATTTGTTGACCATGCTGTTGGGCGATCATCACGATCGCATTGAAATCTCGCTTGGCGGCAAAGTGCTGGATTACCTGACGCACATTAACCCCGGCCATGCGCCGAATGTTGCCGTGCGCTTTACGCGCCGTGAATTGCCCATTGCGGAACACTATCCGTTACTGATTACCCTTTGTAGCAGCTCCACGCTGGCGCAGCGTTTGATTCGCCAGTATCACGCTGAACCGGGCGCACGATTTGCCCGCCACGAAACGATCGCCGCGAGACTCAAAGAGCTTCAGGTTCGCCGCCAGACGCAATCGACAGCAGCGATAACGCAGCTGCAAGCCTCTGATATCGCGCAGACTTATCAACAGGTGGTGCGCCGCCAACATTATCTTGAAAATGCCCTGTGGCAGCAAATCGCCGACCTGCTTCCCTGGTTGAATTGTGCGGATCAAGCCGCGTTGCTGGCCCCGCTTTGGGGCGATAACAGCGCAATAACCATGCAGTGGCAGCATCTGGCCGAAACGCTGAATCATCTGGGGAATGCCCAACAGGTTTTAGCCCCGGCAAGCCTTTTGGTAGACACGTTCTTATTGCCGGTTGAAGGTTTCCTGATTCCCGGAACACCAGATGAACCCGAAATGGGCGCGGACGTCATGGTCTGCCCACTTTTCAATCATGAAATCGGCACGCAAGTCAGCCTGGCACAGCGCGATTTACAGCAACTGTGCGCTGAAATTACGCTCTCGCTCAACCATCAGCCGAAACTGGCTCAGGTCGATGTGGTGGATATTCCCACGGTGCAGCTCGACGATTACGCCCCCTGGTTACAACCCGATAAACTGGTGGTGTGCAATGCCGCCGCCGAACGCGCGGATGTGAACGCGGCAGGTAAAATGCTGGCACGTTGGGTGGATAAAACCCAGGCCAGCAACGCCACGACACCGGGCCTGATTTGGGCGATTACCCCAGAAGATGCACGCTTTAGCGGTGCCAATCTGGACCACGGCGTGCAGAGAATTATCGGCCTGCCGGGTAAACGCTGGGGCACGTTGCAGGCGCTGGATAGCCGTAATATGCATCGTTTGCTGGAATGGCTGGCGGATGCCGTGGTTCCGGCTCAGCGCACACTGCGCATTGAGATGTTACAGGCCGCGCTGAACCAGGAAATCAGCACCCTGTTCTCGCCTGTTATCGACGCTGACAATATCACCCCGGAGCGTGCGCGTTCGCAGGCCGAAGAGCTGGTGCGCGCCCTGCAAGCCAACGCGGCCCAGCACGGTGAATTGCTCGCCAGCCTGATGCCTGAACGCCAGGCGCTGCAACAGCGCTGGTTAAGCCATCAACAATCCCGCATCCAACAACCTGCTGATTTCAGGCTTGATATCGACTTGTTCGCAGAAGATGACGGCCACGATGCGCCGAATCACGCCCCGGACAGTTTTGCCAGCGTGGTGCATTTGCACTGGGTAAACCATCTGCGCCAACTGGCAGCACGCCGGGAAGTCGCCCAACTATCCGGGCTGGATAACACGCAGCTTCAGGCGCTTTGCCAGTTGCTGATTATTGCCAGTTATCGCCTGAAATTACCGGAACAACTGGAAACCGCACTGCGCCACGGAGACGGCAGCATGGCGCAGGAAATCACCTGCGTGAGCGCCGTACTGGGTGATTTTGTCAGCTGGTTGGGTTACGCGCATATCGAACCAACACTGCGCCCGGCAAGCCGCGTCAACAAAGGCTCGCCAGTATTTGCTCCACAAAAACAAGCAACAGCTAACGTGCGCCTGGTGCGTCTGGGCGAACAACCGGCGCGCGGTAACACTATTTATGTGTACGACTGGCTGGTCGCGTTATACGCCCGCGCCGTGGAAAACATCGGTTATCGCCATCCGCTGGATGTGAGTGATGTGCAGAAAAAAGCGCTGAAAGATCTATTGGCTTTGTAGGATTAGGGAGAAAACAAGGCTGATATTACCCCGCTCAATAAGCCTATTTTCACAACACAAAAGTCTCTCCGGTTGCCGGAGCAATCACATCCGGCAACCATAATCGTCCCCAGGTTTATCCCACTCGACCACAAAAACCTCTCGCTGATCTCCACAGGCAAACGGCTATAACATCCCTCATCCACCAAAAGAACCCCTTCACCCTGCCAACACGTGGTTTGCAGGAATTGCTCCCAGGTTAATGCCTGCGCGTTAATCTCCCGGCTCCACAACAAATCACGATCTTCGCGCGTAATTGCCGGCCGGTACTGCGTTTTTATACCGGTTACACGGGTGAAGTTTTCCGGTGAAAGAGTTGATTGTTGAGATGAATAGCGAAACCGAATATTAAAACAGTACCCGCGACATGCGGGTGCTCTGCTTATCGCACGTTTTTCGGCAAACAGCCGTAATGCTGACGAAACCGGGCAGTAAATCGCGAACTGGAAAGATACCGCTGCGCGAAGCAATTTCGCCAATCGGCAACGTTGTGGTTTGCAATTGCGCCAGCGCAAAGGACATGCGCACCTCTTCGACAATTTGCCGATAGCTCCGGGATTCCTGTTGCAGTCGCCTGCGCAAGGTTGAAGCGCCCAACGATAAATGCTGGGCAATCTCTTGCGCCGTCCAGAGTTTTGCTGGCGACATCATGATGATTTGCCGTACCTGTTCGGTCAGATTGTAACGGCGCTCGATCAGTAGCGGCAAATCATCACGCACGGCGTGCAATAAATTCCCCCACATAAACTTCAGCCCCTGGCTCATTGGCGCGCATAAAGACACGTACCTGGCTGGCGGGTAGTCCTGAATATAATGTGTTTTAAAGGCGGCCAGTAATTCCGGGGATAACAGTAATAATTCCGAGCGAAATGTACCTTGCGAGACTGGTAACGATGGGGTTTTTCCCCAGCCGGAGGACATGCGCCATGACAACTGCGGCGAGATGTTTGCGCCGCTACAGCCGAAACCCTGAAAAATTTGGTTTTCAGTCAAGGGTTTATTGGCTGAGATATCGCTGCTGGTGAGCGTAAAACTCTGAGCCGCTGAAACATTAAAACTGATTGCGGCTACGATTCCTGCGGCCAGGGTGGCGACTCTTTTCATTGGTTTTCCTCATTATTGAATTGAGTCACCAATGTAAAAGGTGTCGCTTCCCTGTGTTGTGCACAGATGATTTTATTTTGTGCCGAAACGCTCACCCGATGTTTTTATAACTCAACGGTTATTGAATTCCCACAGTCGATTGAAATTCACGTCATTGAGATTTCTGTCCGGCGCGATATTGCCGTTAAACGGGCGAGCGGTGGTTGCGGCACTGCCCCATGGCGATAGAGAATCATAGCCGCCATCAATAGTTGAATTCATGATAACGGCCTGGCTATTCGAGGTTTTCCCCGCTACGTACCCGGTCGCTTTTGCCCCTTGATCCCACGCGCGCCCCAGTTTTGCAAAGTAACCGTTTTTAAAACCTGCATCGGTCGTAAAGCGGCTATTTTTCACCAGGAACCCGTAAGGATTATCAGGTAGCGTATTCGGTGCCAGCACGAAAGCTTCGTTCTTCTGGCGTGAAGAAACGGTGTGGAAATGGACGTTATCAAACACCGCATTCGCACGGCCAAATACGTAATCCACATCGCCTTCGATGTAGCTGTCCTTCACCAGCACACGGCTGATTCGGTCTGTCACGTAGCGGTTTTTCGCGTCGCTGGTGTTCACAAAGAACGTGTCCTGGCGGCCAATTAAGCGCACATTTTCGATTTGAACTTTATCGCCATCAGTGCGTAAAGCCACTCCCTGATGCGGCCCGTCATCTACGGTATCGAGCAGAGAGTTAACCACGCTCAGGTTCATTAACTGGAAGCCATGGTTTTGCGACCAAAGCACTGCCGCACAGGTTGTTGCCACTGCCGCAGCGGTTTTGGTGGCGCAGGTTTGGTACATTTCCCAGGCCGGATCGCCAGGTTGATATTGCGCATTTGGATTGACTGTTTTCCGCCAGACTTCCGGTGAAATCATCGAATCCAGCGCCAGCTGTATCGTCACTTGCTCGGGCTTTTCGCCCCCGCCCAATAACGTCACTGGCGGTGCATCCATCGGAATGTAAACCGTGCCTTCGTACACCCCCGGAAGAATTATTATCACGATTCGCTGATGAGATTTTGCCGCTTTTATGGCGGCGTTCACGGCCTGTTGTACGGTCTGATACGGCGCATTTTTTCCGACAATCCAGGGGGTATCAATACCCTTAAAATCCAATGTCTCAGGCGTCCACGGGTCGTTTTGCGCCCCCGCAATCATTCCTCCTCGAGCAAAGTAATGCTGCTGGGTGAAACTTTGCGCTTCAGACTGGCTTAAAATCGGCCGGGGTTGGCTGCCCGGAGCCTGTCGGTGTGAGGTGGTCGATGAAGTACATCCTTGCAATACCAGAGGGAAACACAGCACAGCTAAAGCAGAGTAACGAGGTAATGACATAAGTTAAGCCCCTGTCTTTTATTAATGTTTTATTTACAAAACCAAAAGCCAATTTAAATAAAACGTCATTTTAAAAACTTGAGCAAACTGGCATTTTCGCATTCGTCATAAGGAAGAAATCGGTAGGTGGCATTTATTTATCTTTTCTGCCAGGATTCTCACATCTATCAACCTACTGAATATATAAGGAGGCCCCCATGCAGTTTTGTGAAGTTGTATTTCTTTCACATCCTCTTGGTGATCGCCTGAGCTCAAGCGTTATCGATATCGCACTGCGATAATCCGGCTTGAGCGAAGCAAACCACTGAAAACCCTTCCCTCGGGCTTACCGGGTTATCGTCGAATCTGACGAGGCGTTCTATCGCCTGACTCTTGAGTAAGCAAAATGAGCACATTATTAACCGCACAATCTCTTAGCCTTGATACCGCTTTTGGCCCTCTGCTGGCTGACATCACCTTTACGCTGAAAAAAGGCGACCGACTGGGCTTAATCGGCCATAACGGCTGCGGCAAAAGCACCCTTCTGAAACTGCTCGATGGCACTATTTCTCCCAATAGTGGCAGCGTGACGCGTGCGCATCACTGCCTGCTGGCACGTGTTGAGCAGCATTTGCCTGAAGATTTGCAAACGCTGACGCTTCTGGATGCGGTGATGGCGCGTCTTAATGAAGCGCAACAACACACCGACGGCTGGCGAGCGCAAGCGCTGCTGGCAAGTATGGGATTTGACGAATCGGCGTGGCAACTGACTGCCGGAACCTTGAGCGGCGGGCAGCACACGCGTCTGTTATTGGCGCGGGCGCTGATCACCGACCCGGATCTTCTGCTGCTCGATGAACCGAGTAACCACCTCGATCTGCCGACGTTGCTGTGGCTGGAGCAATTCTTACGTGACTGGCACGGCAGTTTTGTACTGGTTTCTCATGACCAACATCTGCTGGATAACGTCACCAATGGCACGTGGATTTTGCGCGACCAGCGGCTGAGTTTCTTCCAGCTTCCCTGCACTGAAGCACGTGCGGCGTTAGTTGAGCGAGACAAAACCGACGCCCATCGTCATCAGGCGGAACAGAAAGAAATCGACCGGATTGCGGCCAGTGCGAAGCGGCTCGCCATTTGGGGGCGGGTTTACGACAACGAAGACCTCGCCCGCAAAGCCAAACAAATGGAAAAGCGCGTCGACAAATTAAAGGACAGCCAGACTGAACTTGCGGCCCTGAATCAATGGCAATTAATCCTCAAAGGTGAAGCGTTACCGGCGGACCGATTGCTGGAAATGGAAAACCTGGCGGTTAGCCCAGCGCCCGATTGTCCACCGCTGTTTAATCTCCCGATGCAGCGCCTGAAAAGTGGCGATCGGGTTGCCATTATTGGCCGTAACGGTTGTGGCAAATCGTCGCTGTTGCGCCTGCTGTGGCAGCATTATCAGCAACCGCAAAATGACGACGCCATTCGCCTGCATCCGCGGGTGAATATGGGTTATTACGACCAGACGCTGCATCAGTTAAGGGATGGTGACACGCTGCTTGAAGCGCTGGAGCCTTTCGCGGCGTTAACCGAGCACGACCGCAAAATGGCGTTAATCAGCGCTGGATTTGCCTGGTTGCGCCATGGGCAGACCGTCAGCACGTTAAGCGGTGGCGAGCGTTCTCGCTTGCTGTTTGTCGGGCTGACGCTGGCGCGTTATTCGCTCCTGCTGCTCGATGAGCCGACTAACCACCTGGATATGGAAGGCAAAGAGGCGCTGGCGGAAACACTGCAAAGTTACGATGGTGGAGTGTTACTGGTGACGCACGACCGGACGTTAATCGCCAAAAGCTGTAATCGCTTCTGGCTGATTGATAACGCCGAGCTAAGCGAATGGCACTCTCTGGACGGGCTTTACGCGCAGTTAACGGATGAAAATGCAGCTGAGATATTGTCACCAAGACAAGTCGTCGAAACGGTTATCCATACGGAAACGGAAGCCTGGCTAGAACGACTGGTGGAACTGGAGGAAAAACTTGCGCAGGATTTAGCGCGTAAGCAAAGCCACCAGAAACCCGCATTGCAGCAGGCGTGGCGCGAAGAGATAGCCGCGCTTAATCTGCGGTTAGAACTGGAGTAAGACAAAGTGTCGGATGTCGCTAACGCTCATCCGACCTACGTTTGATTTTGGTGTTGTAGGGTGGATTAGCCGTAGCCGACATCCACCTTTTTACAAAAAACTAGAATGTCGCCCAATTATCGTCTTCGTCTATGATGGCGCGAGATGTCTGAGAGGGTTTCTTGGGTTTTACAATGGGCGTTGACACGCTCTGAGGCCGGTTATTCAGGCGGAAAATCCCCACCGCGGCAGTCAAGCGTGCGGCCTGTTCCTCCAGTGAGTTTGCCGCCGCAGAGGCTTCTTCAACCAGCGAAGCATTTTGCTGCGTCACATTATCCATCTCGTTTATCGCGATACCAACCTGCTCAATGCCACGGCTTTGTTCATCAGACGCGGCGGCAATTTCTTGCATAATATCGGTCACACGCCGCACAGCGCCAACAATGCCGGTCATGGTTTCCCCGGCATGAGCCACCTGTTTTGAGCCATTTTCAACTAACGATACCGACTCGCTGATCAGCCCTTCAATTTCTTTAGCCGCCTGGGCACTGCGTTGTGCCAGTGTGCGTACTTCCGTTGCCACAACCGCAAATCCACGCCCTTGCTCACCGGCTCGTGCCGCTTCTACCGCCGCATTCAGGGCCAGAATATTGGTCTGGAAGGCGATGCTATTAATGACCGCTGTTATCTCGGAAATCTTTCTCGAACTGGCAGAAATGTTGTTCATGGTGCTGACCACGCCGGAGACAATACGTCCGCCGTCGCTGGCTTTATGCGAGGCTTCTTCCGCCAGTTTTGTCGCATGATGGGCGTTATCGGCATTTTGCTTCACGGTGGCGGTTAGCTGCTCCATGCTGGCGGCGGTTTCTTCAAGGGCGGCCACTTGTTGCTCGGTCCGCGCCGACAAATCCGTATTCCCGGCCGAGATTTCACTGGTGCCCTGATAAATCGCTTCGGCACCGTTGCGTACCGCTCCCACAGTGTTCACCAGCGAAACCTGCATCTCCTGCAAATTCTGGTTCAGCTTGCCAATTTCGCTGTTACCGAAAGATTGCGGAGCCAGGGTTAAATCGCCCTGCGCAATATGTTCGATGCGTGTCGCCGCTTGTTGCAGCGGTTGCACCACCACGCGACGCAGCACGACAAAAGTGAAAATAGTTAAGAACACCGCCAGAGCGAAAGCGCCTGCCATCAACATGACGCTCAGATGTGAACGCGTCTGAGCCTGGTCTTTCAGCGCTTCGGCACGGTCCGTACGAATCTGCGCCGCCTGCACTAATACCTTGCTGTAATCAGCATCCAGTTTGCGGGCTTCTTCGTTTTCATGGTTGATGATGGCCTCGAACATACCGTTTTTGGCATATTTCATCATCGGCGCCATGCCTTTATTCAGGTAATCGTCGAACCGGGTGCGCAGTTGGCTATCCAGCGCGTCCCCTTCTTCAACTTTATCCGCACGCGCCATATAAATATCGAAACTGGACTGCGCCTGCTTAATCAGGCGATCGGCCTCGGCGATATTAAATTTCATATCCTCCATGTCAGCCACGCGCCCTGCGGCACCCGCATGAATGATGTTTAAGCGTGCACTGCGCAGATTCGCAGAACTGTCCGAAAGACCAATGCGCACCTGGATTTCATTGGTGACGTCTTGCAGCGCTTTATCGCTTTGAATCAGGAAGTAGCTCGCCATGCCCACGCATAAGGCGAACAGGATTAAGATCCCCGCGAGTATCGAGGTAAATAACGGCACAAGGCGAATGTGATGCCAGAAACGAACGGAGGTTGTTGTGTTTGCCATATCCTTGGTTTCTCATCTTATGTAGGGAGGTTGCTGTAAAAAGGTCATCGGCCTTGAGAAACAAAAGGTTGAGCAATAAGTTGTGGTTTTGTGGCGGGGTTAACAAATCGCTAGTAAATAGTTAAGGCGATCACACTTATCCATGGTTTTTGTAAGGCTTACATCGAAGTTAAACAGGAGTAAACTCTACGTAACAGTAAATGGCGTAGCCGCGTGCGGTCGCTCACAGGACAATGAATAAGCGTTATGAAATTTAAATCTGCCATTAAACCCTATCATGCTGCGGCGGGCGGCTGGGGTTCACTCGAAGCCACTACTCGTTTTGTTATCGACAGCAAACACGCCCTGAAAAACCTGCGCAATCTGATGCGCATGAATAAAGCCAAAGGCTTTGACTGCCCTGGCTGCGCGTGGGGTGACGATAACAAAAGTACTTTTAGCTTCTGCGAAAATGGCGCAAAAGCCGTAACGTGGGAAGCGACTCGCCGCTTCATCGACCACGAATTTTTCGCGCAACACAGCGTCAGCAAACTCTATCAACAAAGCGATTATTTCCTTGAATATCAAGGGCGACTCACTGAACCGCTGCGCTATAACCCACAAACAGACCATTACGAAGCCATCCGTTGGGATGACGCGTTTGCGCTGATTGCCCAGCATATAAAGGCAATGGACCACCCCGACCAAATGGAGCTGTACACATCCGGGCGTGCCAGCAACGAAGCCTCGTATCTGTATCAGGTGTTCGGGCGCATGACAGGCACCAATAACTTCCCGGATTGTTCGAATATGTGCCATGAGGCCAGCGGTGGCGGCCTGAAGCGCAGCATAGGCGTCGGCAAAGGCACCATTCATCTGAACGATTTTGACAAAGCTAACGCCATTTTTGTGTTTGGCCAAAACCCCGGCACCAACCACCCGCGTATGCTGCACAGCTTGCGTCACGCCGCTGAAAACGGTGCGCAAATTGTCACTTTTAATACCCTGCGCGAACGCGGGCTTGAGCGTTTTGCCGATCCGCAAAAACCGCTGGAAATCGTTACGCCTCTTGCTGGCACCATCAGCACTTATTATTACCAGCCGAATTTAGGCGGTGATATGGCCGCCATTCGCGGCATGGCGAAAGCCCTGTTGGAAACGCATTGTCTGCAACTGGCGAACGGTGAAAATGGTATTTTTGACCAGTCATTTATTGATGAAAATACCCACGGCGTTGAGGCATGGTTTGCCGAAATCGACAACACGGCCTGGACGCACATTACTCATCAGTCGGGTTTAAGCGAGCCGCAATTGCGCGATGCCGCCAGCGTCTGGCAGCAGGCCGAGCGCGTGATTTGCACCTGGGCGATGGGGATTACGCAACACAAACATTCGCTGAATACGGTGCGCGAAATCGTCAACCTGCAACTGCTGGGCGGCCATCTGGGTAAACCTGGCGCGGGTCTTTGCCCGGTGCGCGGCCACAGTAATGTGCAGGGAAATCGCACCATGGGGATTGATGAAAAACCCTCAGCAGCATTACTTGATAGCCTCGCGGCCCATTTCGATTTTGAACCGCCGCGCAAGCAAGGCCATAACACCGTTGAAGCCATTGCCGCGATGCTGCGCGATGAGGTGAAAGTTCTTATTGCTTTGGGTGGCAATTTAGCCGCTGCCGCGCCGGACAGTCCGCGCACTGAAGAAGCGCTCAAGCGATGCGGCCTGACGGTTCATATCAGCACCAAACTGAACCGCAGTCACCTTGTCCCCGGCAAAGCCGCGCTGATTTTACCGACACTTGGACGCACCGAAGAAGATATGCAAGCCAGCGGGCGGCAGTTCATCACCGTTGAGGACTCGTTCAGCATGGTGCATGCGTCGGAAGGTATCGGCAAACCGATTGCTGATACACAACGCTCTGAAACCGCGATTGTGTGCGGGATAGCGAATGCGGTGCTTGGGCAAGAAAAGATGAACTGGCTGGCGCTGGCTGATGATTACAACCTGATTCGTAACCATATCGCCGCCACGCTGCCGGGCTTTAAAGATTTCAATCAGCAGTGTGAAAAACCCGGTGGTTTCTATCTTGGCAACGCCGCCGCGCAACTGCGTTTTAACACGCCAACCGGCAAAGCCGAATTTAGCGCCGCCCCACTCCCTGACTCGTTATTCGGCGAATTGAACGCGCCGTTTACGCTGCAAACTTTGCGCTCACACGACCAGTACAACACCACGATTTACGGGCTGGATGACCGTTACCGTGGGGTTTATGGGCAACGCGAAGTGTTGTTTATCAACGCAGAAGATCTGGCGGAACTTGGGCTGCAAGACGGCGATTTAGTGGATATCGAAACCGTCTGGAATGATGGCATCACTCGCAAAGTTAGCGGCTTTAAAATCGTCCCTTACAACATTCCGCGTGGCAATCTGGCCGCCTATTACCCGGAAACGAACCCATTGGTTCCTTTAACCAGTGTTGGTGATGATACAGGCACGCCGACTTCAAAATCCGTACCGGTAAAAATCAGCCGCACCGTTTCTGTTGAAAGCCAGCGTATCGCGTAATCTCCCCGCCCTTGCCCATTAATGTCGGATAACGCCCTGTTATCCGACCTCGCAACCCACTCCATTACCTATTCGCAATAAATGCGAGATTTCTCATTAACAACTTTGCAATATTATAACGGGAGATTATGATACCCGCACAATTAACCATTTGGTTCGTTATGCGGTTTTATCATAAAGAAGCAAAAGGAAAATGCTTCGACAGGAGAACGTTATGGCAATTTACACCCCCCCACGCGGCCTGGCATTAGGGCTGTTATGGGTTCTCAGCGGGCTAATGGCGCTTATTGGCCTCGCGATAGGTATTGGCGGCGCTTACCTGGTCGCGCTCGGCGGCAGCGGGTATTTCCTGGTGATGGGCATCGTCATGCTTATTTCCGCCGTACTGATTTTGAGAAAGAAAACCTCCGGGCTGGTGCTGTACGGCGCGGCATTTATCGGCTCGATTATTTGGGCAATCAGTGATGCAGGTTGGGATTTCTGGCCGCTATTCTCACGCTTGTTTACGTTTGCTGTGCTGGCATTTCTGGCCGCGATTGCCTGGCCGATTTTGCGTGCAGCCAATAGTCATGCTCCGGTAAAAAAAGCGCCGGCTTATAGTCTCGCCGCGCTGCTCGCGATTTGCATGCTGGTGAGCGCAGGCTGGATGTTTGTGCCACAGGTGCAGGTGACGGCCAACGAAGATGTGCCCGTGAAACCAGTGGCACCAGGTGATGCGCAAAAAGACTGGAAGCACTGGGGCAACACCACTCACGGCGACCGTTTCGCTGCCCTTGATCAAATCAACAAAGGCAACGTTTCAGATTTAAAAGTGGCCTGGACTGCACATACCGGGGATATCCCGCAGAGCAACGGTTCCGGCGCTGAGGATCAGAACACGCCATTGCAGGTTGGCGACACGCTGTTTGTCTGCACGCCGTACAGCAAAGTGCTGGCGCTGGATGTCGATTCTGGCAAAGAAAAATGGCGTTTTGACAGCCACGCCACGGCACCAAACTGGCAGCGTTGCCGGGGTTTAGGCTATTTCGAAGAAACCACGCAGAAAGCCGCAGCGACACTCGCTGAACCGGCGCAGCCTGTGGCGTGCCCTCGCCGGCTGTTCCTGCCAACTACCGATGCGCGCCTGCTGGCGATTAACGCGGATAACGGCAAGCTGTGCGAAGACTTTGGCGAACACGGTACGGTCGATCTCAAAGCGGGTATGGGCGAAGTGAAACCGGGTTACTACCAGCAAACTTCCACGCCGCTTGTCGCCGGGAATGTGGTGGTGGTCGGTGGGCGCGTGGCGGATAACTTCTCCACCGGCGAGCCTCCGGGCGTGGTTCGTGCTTATGACGTGCATACCGGCAAACTGGCATGGGCCTGGGATCCGGGCAATCCAGCGATTACCGGTCTGCCACCGGAAGGGCAAACCTACACGCGCGGCACACCAAACGTGTGGTCCGCGATGTCATATGACGCGAAGCTGGGGCTGATTTATTTGCCGACCGGTAACGCGACGCCTGATTTCTTCGGCGGCACGCGTACTGCGCAAGACGACAAATACAGCTCGTCAATTGTCGCGGTAGATGCGGCAACCGGTCAGGTGCGCTGGCATTTCCAGACCACTCACCACGATTTGTGGGACTTCGATTTACCGTCACAGCCGCTGCTTTATGACCTGCCAGATGGTAAAGGCAGCACCACGCCGGTGATCGTGCAGACATCCAAACAAGGCATGATTTTCATGCTCAACCGCGAAACGGGTGAACCGGTCGCGAAGGTGGAAGAACGCCCGGTTCCACAAGGCAACATTGAAGGCGAGCGCTATTCAAAAACCCAGCCGTACTCCGTCGGGATGCCAATGATTGGCAATGAAACACTGAAAGAGTCGGATATGTGGGGGGCGACGCCGATCGATTTGCTGATTTGCCGTATCGAGTTCAAAGGCATGCGCCACGAAGGTGTTTACACGCCTCCGGGCCTGGATCGCTCGCTGCAATATCCAGGATCGCTCGGCGGCATGAACTGGGGCAGCGTTTCCGTTGACCCGAACAACAGCCTGATGTTTGTTAACGATATGCGTCTGGGCCTGGCGAACTACATGGTGCCACGCGCTAATGTAGCGAAAAATGCCAGTGGCATTGAGATGGGTATTGTTCCGATGGACGGCACGCCGTTTGGGGCAATGCGCGAGCGTTTCCTCTCACCGCTGGGTATTCCATGCCAGAAACCGCCGTTTGGGACGATGTCAGCCATCGATCTGAAATCAGGGAAAGTGGTGTGGCAGGTTCCGGTAGGCACCGTGCAGGACACCGGTCCGCTGGGCATTCGTATGCATCTGCCAATCCCAATCGGTATGCCAACGCTGGGCGCATCGCTTTCAACCCAGTCAGGCCTGCTGTTCTTTGCGGGTACGCAAGATTTCTATCTGCGCGCGTTTGATACCGCAAACGGCAAGGAAATCTGGAAGTCTCGCCTGCCAGTGGGCAGCCAGTCCGGCCCGATGACCTATGTGTCACCGAAGACCGGCAAGCAATACATTGTGATTAACGCAGGCGGAGCGCGTCAGTCTCCAGACCGTGGCGATTACATTATTGCTTACGCGTTGCCAGACGCGAAATAAGCCCAAAAAAACGGGTGCTTTTGGCACCCGTTTCTACATTAAGTCATTACTTCACATCCACCTGGTAGAAAATGTGTTTACCAAACGGATCAACTTCATAGCCCGTCACTTCTTTGCGAACCGGCTCGAAAATCGTCGAGTGCGCAATCATCACCGCAGGCATTTGGTCATGCATCATCTGCTGCGCTTCTTTATACAATTCGACGCGTTTTTCATGGTCGCCTGAAGCTCGAGCTTCAAGAATCAGTTTATCAAACGGCTGATAACACCATTTCGCCGAGTTAGAGCCGCCATCAGCTGCACGGCAGGTAAACAGCGGGCCGAAGAAATTATCCGGGTCGCCGGTTGCCGTGGTCCAGCCCATCAGCGCTGCCTGATGCTCACCGTCTTTCACGCGTTTTAAATACTCGCCCCACTCGTAAGTCACCACTTTTGCCGTCACGCCAATTTTGGCCCAGTCGGCCTGAATCATCTCGGCCATGCGTTTAGCATTCGGGTTATACGGACGCTGCACCGGCATCGCCCACAGGTCGATAGTCAACCCATCGGCAAAGCCCGCCTCTTTAAGCAACGCTTTGGCTTTTTCCGGGTCGTATTCGTAATCTTTCAGCGACTCGTCAGCACTCCATACGCCTGGCGGGAGCAGGTTTTTCGCCGCGGTTCCGGTACCACGGAATACCGCGTCAATAATCGCAGGTTTGTTGATAGCCATGGCCAGCGCCTGGCGAACTTTCACATTATCCGTTGGTGCTTTTTGCGTGTTAAAAGACAGGAAACCGGTATTCAGCCCTGCTTTTTGCATCAGATTAATATCGGCGTTTTCCTTCAGGCGCGGGAGATCTGCCGGATTAGGGAATGGCATCACCTGACATTCATTCTTTTCAAGTTTTGCGACGCGTACCGAAGCATCCGGCGTTATCGAGAATACCAGTTTGTCGATTTTTGCTTTGCCCTGCCAGTATTCCGGGAATGCGGTAAACAGAATGCGCGAGTCTTTTTGGTATTGCGCCAGGCGGAACGGCCCGGTGCCAATCGGGTCCATATCCACGCGTTCCGGCGTACCGGCTTTTAACATGTTATCGGCATATTCAGCCGAAAGAATAGAAGCGAAATACCAGCCGAGATCGGCAATAAAGGGTGCTTCGGGGTGAGTCAGGGTGAAGCGCACCGTATTATCATCGACCTTATCAATAGCGGTGATTAATTTACCGAATTCTAAACTTTCGAAATTGGAATAGTTTCCGTTGGAAACATTATGGTAGGGATGCTTTGGATCTTTCTGACGCATAAACGAGAAAATGACATCGTCAGCGTTGAAATCGCGCGTCGGCTTAAAATATTTGTTGCTCTGGAATTTCACCCCTTTACGTAAGTGGAAGGTATAAACCTTACCGTCTTCGCTGACATCCCAGCTTTCTGCGAGGCTTGGCTGTAACTCAGTGGTGCCCACTTTAAAATCCACCAGTCGGTTATAAACTGGTACTGCGCTAGCATCAACACTGGTGCCCGAGGTATATAACTGTGGGTTAAAGTTTTCCGGCGATCCTTCAGAACAATAAACCAGAGTTTTTGCCGCAACAGTGGAACTGACTGTTACCGCCGCTATTATCAATGCAAGCTTTGTGGCTTTTCTTGTGATGTGAATGTTCATATTTGCCCTATTATTTATAATTTTCCTGACCCAGAAAGAATAACGCTTGTACTCAACAACGTAATACATAACATTAAATATCGATTGCAAACAAACGAATATATTCAATAAAGGAATAACAATGTCATCGCCACTTGCAGACCAATTAACACAACGCTTCTTCCGCTATCTGGCGATTACCAGCCAAAGTCAGGCTGGCGCTGCCACATTGCCAAGCACGCCCGGCCAACATGAAATGGCAAAATTACTGGCGCAAGAGTTGCGTGAATTCGGTCTGGATGATGTAGTTATCGACGAGCACGCCACCGTGACCGCCGTCAAAAAAGGCAATGTTCCCGGTGCGCCGCGCGTGGGGTTTATCACGCACATTGATACGGTTGATGTGGGGCTTTCACCGGATATTCACCCGCAGGTGCTGCGCTTTACCGGCGATGATTTGTGTCTTAACCCAGAGAAAGATATCTGGCTGCGTACCGCTGAACACCCGGAAATCCTGGCTTATCCGAACGAAGAGATCATTTTCAGCGATGGCACCAGCGTGCTGGGCGCGGATAATAAATCTGCCGTCACTGTAGTGATGACGCTGCTGGAAAACCTGACGGAGGATATGAAGCACGGCGATATTGTGGTCGCATTTGTCCCGGATGAAGAGATAGGTTTATGCGGTGCAAAAGCGCTGGATCTGGCCCGTTTTGCCGTTGATTTTGCCTGGACCATCGACTGCTGTGAATTAGGTGAAGTGGTGTACGAAAACTTCAACGCCGCTCATGCTGAAATTCGTTTTACCGGCGTCACCGCGCACCCGATGTCCGCCAAAGGTGTATTAGTGAACCCGCTGCTAATGGCGCATGATTTCATCAGCCATTTCGACCGCCAGCAAACCCCAGAGAATACCGAAGGCCGCGAAGGTTATATTTGGTTTAACGGCATGAACACCACACAAAACGACGCAATACTGAAAGCCAATATTCGTGATTTTGACACGCAGAATTTTGAAGCGCGTAAACAGCAATTACGCGATGTCGCAGAAAAAATTGCCGCGCAACACCCTACCGCAAAAGTTGAAATTACTATCAGCGACACATACAGCAATATCAGTAATGCCATTAAAGACGACCGTCGCGCTATTGATCTTATTTTCGAGGCCATGAAGGAATTAGATATCGAACCTAAGGTTATTCCTATGCGCGGTGGCACCGATGGTGCGGCACTTTCAGCAAAAGGGTTATTAACGCCGAACTTCTTTACCGGTGCGCATAATTTCCATTCTAAGTTTGAATTTTTGCCGTTGAGAGCGTTTGAAGCCTCTTATAACGTGGCGCTGAAACTTTGTCTGTTAGCGGCTAAATAAGTCCGGTCATTTACAAAACGGTGGATGAATCGGCATTCATCCACCCTACAAAAAGAATAATGACTATACGCCGTTAATCGACGCCCCTCCGTCCACTAAGGACGCAGTACCCGTCACAAATGACGATTCATCAGACGCCAGCCATAATACGGCGCGCGCGATTTCTTCAGGTTTCCCAACGCGTTTGAGCGCGTGCAGCCCGGTAATAAATGCCTGCGATTCCGCCGTATCATTCATATCGCGATACATATCGGTATCCACCGCGCCCGGTAAAACAGAATTGACGCGAATATTCTGCGGACCAAATTCCGATGCTAACGCCTGCGTCAGCCCAATTAACCCGGCTTTGCTGGCGGCATACGAGGCGACTTGCGGGAATGCGAAACTGTAGCCAACGAAAGTTGAAGTGAAGATAACCGAGCCGCCACCGTGTTTGAGCATTTCGGCAATTTGGTGTTTAGCTCCGAGGAAAGATCCGGTCAGATTGATGGCAACCGCATTGGCAAACCCTTCAGCTGAGACTTCAGTACTCGGGCCGTTTTCACCTAACGTCCCCGCATTGTTGAAGGCGATATCCAGACGCCCCCATGTTTGCACTGCTTTATCCACCAGCGCTTTAGCGTAGGCTTCTTCGCGCACATCGCCCGTTACGGCGACGGCCTCGCCTCCCGCAGCTTTGATTTCATCAACCAGTTGAGCAAGTTCGGCTTCACGCCTGGCACCGACGACCACTTTTGCGCCTTCAGCGGCGAACAGTTTGGCGGTGACATATCCGATGCCAGAACTGGCTCCGGTAACAATGGCAACTTTATCGGCTAATCGTTTCATGAGAAGACCCCAGTGAAGCGGTCAGAATTTGACCGCCCATGGAGTATGGTATCGGGATGCGATTATTGCATTGTTGGCTATATGGGCGCCCTCACCCCGGCCCTCTCCCCCTGGAGAGGGAGAAAACCAAGCGATCCCTTCTCCCTCAGGGAGAGGGTTAGGATGAGGGTTGTTTTTGATTACGACGTAATCTGTTCCATCGCCTGCAAAATGCGCTTATCAGAAATCGGGTACGGTGTGCCTAATTGCTGTGCGAAGAAGCTGACGCGCAGCTCTTCAATCATCCAGCGGATTTCCTGTACGTCGTCGTCAACGCGGCGGGCTGGCGGCAGTTTATTCAGCCACTGCTGCCAGGTTTGCTGCACATGTTCCACTTTCAGCATTTGCACCCGGTCACGATGCGGATCGACCGCCATTTTCTCAAGGCGTTTCTCGATAGCATTCAGATAACGCAGCGTATCGCCTAAACGTTTGTAGCCATTTCCGGTGACAAAACCGCGATACACCAGGCCGCTCATTTGCGCTTTCACATCTGACAAACCGAGCGCCATGGTCATGTCCACGCGCCCTTTCAGCCGTTTGTTGATGTTGAACACCGCCGTGAGGATTTGTTCGACCTGCTTCGCAATTTCCACCACGGTTTCGTTGAGTTCTGCGCGAACTTTCTCATGCAGCGCCGCAAAACCCTCTTCGCTCCAGACCGGGCCACCGGCCTGCGCAATCAGCTTATCGACGCCGCAAGAAATACAGTCATCAATCAAATCCATCACTTTGCCGTACGGGTTAAAGTACAGGCCGAGTTTGGCTTTGTTCGGCAGCTTTTCATGCAGGTATTTAATCGGCGATGGAATATTCAGCAGCAGTAAACGGCGCAAACCCCGCCACATCGCCTGTTGCTGTTCGAGCGGATTATCAAACAGCTTGATAGCCACGCTCTCTTTTTCATCCACCAGCGCCGGGAATGCCTTCATGCGGTAATTGCCGCGTTTTTGCTCGTAGCTTTCCGGCAGTGAACCAAAGCTCCAGATGTGTAGGCCGCTTTGTTCGATACCGTCGTCTGCGACCGCCGAGAGGGTTTGCTGAACTTTGTCTTTCAGCCCCCCTTTCAACTCGGTGAGGTCTTTACCCTCTTTGAGCTTTTTATTGTGCTCATCAACGATACGGAACGTCATTTTCAGGTGATCGGGCACCTGATCCCAATGCCAGTCTTCACGGTCAATGGTAATGCCCGACATACGGCGGAATTCGCGCTCTAAACTTTCCAGCAGCGGCAATTCCAGCGGCGTGGCACGACCTAAAAACGCTTCGGCGTAGTTTGGCGCAGGCACAAAATTGCGGCGTACTGGCTTAGGCAATGACTTGATCAGCGCAATGACCAGTTCACGGCGCACACCCGGGATCTGCCATTCAAAACCGGCCTCTTCAACCTGGTTTAACAGCGGCAGCGGAATATGCACGGTGACACCATCGGCATCCGCGCCCGGTTCAAACTGGTAAGTCAGACGCAGCTTGAGATTGCCCTGATGCCAAAAGTTCGGATAGTCGAGCTTGCTGACCTGTTCCGCGCCCTCTTTGATCAACATGCTCTTTTCGAAATTGAGCAGGTCCGGCGTCTCTTTACTGGTCTTTTTCCACCAGTTATCAAAGTGGCGAGCAGAAATGACATCGTGCGCAATGCGTTGGTCGTAAAACTCAAACAGCGTGTCGTCGTCCACCAGGATGTCGCGGCGGCGGGACTTGTGCTCAAGTTCTTCAATTTCATTGCGCAACTTGAGGTTGTCGCGGAAGAACGCATGGCGGGTCTGCCAGTCGCCTTCAACTAACGCATGGCGAATAAACAGCTCACGGCAAAGTGCCGGGTCAATCTGGCTGTAGTTCACGCTGCGGGCGGCAACAATCGGCAAACCGTACAACGTGACTTTTTCTGTCGCCATGACCGCACCCTGCGATTTCTCCCAGTGCGGTTCGCTGTATGAGCGTTTGAGTAAGTGCTGCGCCAGCGGCTCTACCCATTCCGGGTCGATACGGGCCGCAATGCGCCCCCACAGGCGGCTGGTTTCCACCAGTTCGGCGACCATCGTCCATTTTGGCGGTTTCTTGAATAAACCGGAGCCTGGGAAGATGGAGAAACGGGCGTTACGCGCCCCGGTGTATTCCTGTTTATCGGCATCTTTCTGGCCGATATGGGAAAGCAAGCCGGTCAGTAATGCACAATGAACGGAGCGGAAATCCGCTGGTTCGCTGTTGATCGGCAAACCAAGTTCTTTCACCACCTGGCGCAATTGGGTGTAGATGTCCTGCCACTCGCGCACGCGCAGGTAGTTGAGATAATCGAGTTTGCACTGGCGGCGGAACTGGTTCGACGACAGCTCTTTTTGCTGCTCGCCGAGGTAGTTCCACAGGTTCACATAGGCCAGGAAATCAGATTCTTTATCGTGGAAACGACGATGTTTTTCGTCAGACGCCTGCTGTTTGTCCATCGGGCGCTCGCGCGGGTCCTGAATCGACAAACCGGCGGTGATGATCATCACTTCACGCACGCAGCCAAATTTCTGCGCTTCCAGCACCATACGCGCAAGGCGTGGGTCGACCGGCAATTGTGCAAGCTGACGGCCAGAAGACGTTAACTTGTAGACGCTGAGATCGGCCTCGCTGGTAATCGCGCCAAGTTCTTCAAGCAAGCGCACACCGTCCTGAATATTGCGTTTGTCCGGCGCTTCAACGAACGGGAATGCGGCAATATCGCCAAGGCCCAGCGAAGTCATCTGCAAGATAACGGACGCCAGGTTGGTGCGCAGAATTTCCGGGTCGGTAAATTCCGGGCGCGACAGGAAATCGTCTTCGGAATACAGACGAATACAGATCCCGTCGGAGACACGCCCGCAACGGCCTTTACGCTGGTTTGCCGACGCCTGCGAAACCGGTTCAATCGGCAAGCGCTGCACTTTGGTACGGTAGCTATAACGGCTGATACGCGCCGTGCCGGGGTCAATGACGTATTTAATGCCCGGCACGGTGAGCGAGGTTTCAGCCACGTTTGTCGCCAGCACGATGCGACGCCCGACGTGCGACTGGAACACCCGGTTTTGTTCGCTATTTGATAAGCGTGCATACAGCGGCAGCACTTCGGTGTGCGGCAGATTCAGCTTGTTGAGCGCATCAGCGGTGTCGCGAATTTCGCGCTCACCGCTCATGAAAATCAGAATGTCTCCGGCGCTTTCGTGGCCTAGCTCATCAACCGCATCAAAAATCGCCTGTAGCTGGTCACGGTCTGTATCGTCAGCATCTTCAACAATCGGGCGATAACGCACTTCCACCGGGTAAGTACGGCCAGAAACTTCGATAATCGGCGCATTGTTGAAATGGCGCGAGAAGCGTTCCGGGTCGATGGTCGCTGAGGTAATAATGATTTTCAGATCCGGGCGACGCGGCAATAATTCACGCAAATAGCCCAGCAGGAAATCAATGTTCAGACTGCGTTCGTGCGCTTCATCAATGATGATGGTGTCGTACTGCATCAGCAGTCGGTCTTGCTGAATTTCAGCCAGCAGGATGCCGTCGGTCATCAGTTTGACCATGGTGTTTTCACTGACGTGATCGGTGAAACGCACCTTGTACCCGACGCACCCGCCCGGTTCGGTTTGCAACTCTTCGGCAATACGGTTGGCGACGGTTCGCGCCGCCAGACGGCGCGGCTGCGTGTGACCAATCAGCCCTGTTAACCCGCGCCCCAGTTCCATGCAAATTTTTGGCAACTGCGTGGTTTTACCTGAGCCAGTTTCGCCCGCCACGATAACGACCTGGTTATCACGAATGGCGTCGTAAATATCCTGTTTCTTCTGGCTAACAGGCAGGTTTTCAGGGTAAGTGATTTTTGGGCGCGAGGCTGCGCGCAGCAGAACCTTACCGGCTGCCGCTTCGATTTCCTGGGCCAGTGCATCTAACACCGCCTGTTGCGATTCAGGATTTTTCACCTTCTTCGCGCCATGGATTCGACGGGAGAAGCGTTGTCTGTCGCGTAGCATTAAGCCGTCGAGGCGAGAGAATAATGAGGACAGTGAGGGTTTTATGTTTTCCATTGCGTAGTCATCTGGGCAGCGCACTGCCTGGTAAGTCTGTATCGTGAATTGGCGCTAGATTAGCACATCACGCCTTTTGACGCCTTGTTCAATAAAATCGAACATAGAGTTCGATATATTGCGCTATCACTGCAATCGGATTGTGAATAAAGTACTTCACAGAAACGGGCAATTTGTCCGAATGAACACAACAAAGGAATCACCCATGAGCAAAGTATTAGTTCTGAAGTCCAGCATCCTGGCAGGTTACTCTCAGTCAAATCAGCTGTCTGACTATTTCGTTGAACAATGGCGTGAAGAGCATAGCGCAGATGAAATCACCGTGCGTGATTTAGCTGCAAACCCAATCCCGGTATTGGATGGCGAGTTGGTTGGTGCACTGCGTCCAAGCGATGCCCCACTGTCTCCACGTCAGCAAGAAGCGCTGGCGCTGTCTGACGAACTGATTGCTGAGCTGAAAGCTCACGATGTGATTGTGATCAACGCACCAATGTACAACTTCAACATTCCAACACAGTTGAAGAACTATTTCGACCTGGTTGCACGTGCTGGTGTGACTTTCCGTTACACCGAAAAAGGCCCAGAAGGCCTGGTTACCGGTAAACGTGCTGTGGTTCTGACCAGCCGTGGCGGTATTCATAAAGATACCCCAACCGATCTGCTGGTTCCGTATCTGAACATTTTCCTGGGCTTTATCGGTATTACCGATGTGAACTACGTGTTCGCTGAAGGTATTGCTTACGGCCCTGAAGTGGCGACTAAAGCACAATCTGACGCGAAAGCGGCGATTGATAGCATCGTTACTGCTTAATCGTTCGATATTAATTTTTGAAAACGGCAAACGTCATGTTTGCCGTTTTTATTTTTATAACAACATAAAGATCAATAAGAACGCCGAGACTAAAAAAGAAAGCCCAAACCACTCTGTATAAAGCAATGCAAAAGCGAACAAGCAATTCATCACCCACCAAAGGAAAATGCGCTTGCGCAGTCCACTCCAGTCATATTGTGGGTAACAGAGTCGTAGAATAAAAATAGTTAATGTTGTCAGAATAATCAAAACGTTGTCATCCTTGAAACGCAGGCACAGTCAGTGAATGAACACTGTATAAGCTGATTATGAACGGAATAAATTTCAAGCAATATTAACTGTCTGGAAATTGTTTTGCAATTAGTGTTAATTAATTCTAATAAATAAAAATAAGCACGTTAAATCAATGATTTGAATTTAATTAAACAGGAATGAATAACTTTAATATATACAACTTGAACAATGTATTCACGAAACAAATTATATCGAGATGAATATTAACGGGGAATAAATCAGAAGTGGAATATAAGAGAGGCGGTTTAAAACCGCCTCTCTTTGGTAACATAATTAGCCGATTAATGGCTGGGCTGTCTTCTCAACCAACGCCAGCAGAAGTTTAATATCTTCCAGCGTTACGGTTGGGTTCAGCAATGTCATTTTCAGACAGGTCACGCCGTTGTGCTCGGTCACACCCACGTTCGCACGGCCAGAATCCAGCAGAGCATCACCGATTTTCTGGTTCAGCAGCGCAATGGCTGCGTCATCGCTGCCAGCCAGTTGTTCAGGACGGAAACGGAACAGCACGCTCGCCAGTTGTGGTTTCATCACCAGTTCCAGAGACGGTTGTTCAGTCACGTACTGCGCAACTTGCTGCGCAAGCGTCACACCGTGGTCGATGATCGCGGCATATTGCTTCTGACCTAACGCTTCGAGGCCCATCCACAGTTTCAGCGCATCGAAACGACGAGTGGTCTGCAAAGATTTAGATACCAGATTCGGTACGCCAGCCGCTTCATCGAACTCAGAGTTCAGATAAGCCGCCTGGTAGCGCATCAATTCATAGTGACGTGCCTCTTTGAGCAAGAATGCACCGCAGCTGATGGTCTGGAAGTATTGCTTATGGAAGTCCAGGGTAATGGAATCCACTAATTCAATACCGTCCAGATAGTCACGGTACTTCTCGGACATCAGCAATGCCCCGCCCCACGCCGCATCAACGTGCACCCAAATCTGGTGCTGCGCCGCAAGGGCTGCGATTTCACGCAGTGGGTCGATAGCGCCCGCATCAGTGGTACCGGCAGTCGCGACAATTGCCAGGATTTGCTCGCCGTTGGCCTGAGCTTGTGCCACTTTCTCGCGCAGATCGTTAATATCCATACGCGCGAACTCGTCAGTTTTCACCAACGTCACGGACTGATAACCAAGGCCCATCAAAGCCATGTTTTTCTGCACGGAGAAGTGTGCATGTTCAGAACACAGGACTTTAATCTTACGCAGATCGCCAACCAGGCCATCTTGTTGGATGGAATGACCCTGACGCGCAAAGAACGCATCACGCGCCAGCATCAGGCCCATCAGGTTGCTCTGAGTGCCGCCGCTGGTGAATACGCCTGCGTCGCCAGCCTGATAACCAACCTGAGCACGCAGCCATTCAATCAGCTTCATCTCGATGATGGTGGCTGACGGGCTTTGGTCCCAGGAGTCCATGCTCTGGTTAGTGGCGTTGATCAGCACTTCTGCCGCCTGGCTGATAACCAGACTTGGGCAATGCAAGTGCGCAACACACTGCGGGTGATGCACTGACAGACTGTCTTTTAAGAAAAACTCAATCGCACGTTCAATAGCGACCTGGTTGCCCAGGCCCTGAGGATTGAAATCCAGCTGAATGCGCTCGCGCAATTCAGTCACGGATTTACCCTGATACATCTCAGGTTGCTGTAGCCATTGCACAACAGCCGCGCTGGTCTGTGCAATCGCCTGCTGGTAGGCTTCAGTGCTTTCGGCTGAGCCTGCCAGAATTGGGTTTAGTTCGGACATCAGGTCACTCACTCCACTCAAACAGGTTTGATGCCAGACGCCAGCAGCGCTTGCTCAAACTTATCGAGGAAAATAGCCAGCTCATCGTTGGTGATAAGCAGGGATGGCAGCAGACGCAGTACGCAACCATTACGACCACCGCGCTCCAGAATCAGGCCAGCTTTGAAGCAGTTTTTCTGCAACAGTGCGGACAGTTCTGGATCAGACGGGTAGCAACCCATGTGATCTTGCGCTTCGTTTGGTTTAACAATCTCGATACCGATCATTAAGCCCAGACCACGAACCTGGCCGATAACCGGGTAACGTTTTTGCAGGTTAGCCAGTTGGCCTTTCAGCCATTCGCCCTGTGCGGCAACTTTGTCAGCAATCTTGTTTTCAGTCAGATGCTTCAGTGTTGTCAGGCCGGTTGCCATCGCCAGTTGGTTACCACGGAATGTACCGGTGTGGTGACCTGGTGACCATGCATCGAATTCTTTCTTAATGCCCAATACAGCCAGTGGCAAGCCACCGCCCACTGCTTTAGACATAACGATGATGTCTGGCTCAATACCGGCGTGCTCGTAAGCAAACAGTTTACCGGTACGGCAGAAGCCAGCCTGGACTTCATCAATAATCAACAGAATGCCGTGCTCTTTAGTGACTTTACGGATGCGCTGCAACCATTCGGCAGGTGCCGGGTTAACGCCGCCTTCACCCTGAACCGCTTCCAGAATGACAGCCGCAGGTTTGCGCACGCCACTCTCAACGTCGTTGATCAGGTTTTCGAAGTAGTAAGTTAATGCTTTAACGCCAGCTTCACCGCCAATACCCAGTGGGCAGCGGTACTGATGCGGGTAAGGCATGAACTGGACTTCTGGCATCATGCCGTCAACCGCTTCTTTCGGAGACAGGTTACCTGTTACAGAAAGTGCGCCATGCGTCATGCCATGGTAGCCGCCAGAGAAGCTGATAATGCCTGCACGGCCTGTGACTTTCTTAGCCAGTTTCAGCGCCGCTTCAACCGCATCCGCACCGGATGGGCCAGTGAATTGCAGGCAATACTCTTTACCCTGTCCTGGCAATAAAGAGAGAAGATATTCAGAGAACTGATCTTTCAACGGAGTTGTCAGATCCAAAGTATGTAACGGCAAGCCGCTGGTAATGACGTTTTGGATGCTTTGCAGCACATCAGGGTGATTATGACCAAGGGCAAGCGTACCTGCACCAGCCAGACAATCAAGATATTGATTATTCTCCACATCGGTGATCCAAACGCCGTTTGCCTGAGCGATAGCTAAAGGCAGTTTGCGCGGATAACTCCTGACATTCGATTCAAATTCAGCCTGTCGGGCCAAATAGGTTTCATTGTTACCATTTAATGAATTAGCACCTAAACTATCAATACGGACTTTATCCGTCATCATATCTCTCCCACAACTGCCGATTCGTTAATCAGCCGTTGAATAATTAAATGTAGAAAAACTGACCACTCTGTAAAAAACGCCGTCAATATAGGTTCTTTTCTCTCTCTACTCAATATTTTATTTTATTAATGTCTGTATGTTGTCTTAATGTTTTTATCTTGTACTTATTTTATGAAAATCAGTGCGTTATATAATCAACAGCCGTTAACTCTGCCAAATCATGTTCGAGCGGAGTTAAAATCTGGATATGGGGTTTTTGCGGCAGGATCTTTCTTGGAAGGGTAAACACTTATAAACATTAAGAGATATATTTTGAACAATATAAAGCTCTGTTATAGGCATATTATTATTTACGCATCCACTGCCCATTTATTCCACGGACATACTCACCCGCTTGCGCGCGTGCCACTAACTTCTGCCCTGCCAGCTCCGCAACCTGATTTGCCGAGATGTTATTGCTATCTGCCAGCTTCTGATAATTTTGTGAACGCGCTTCGTTGATACTTTTTACCAGGGCCAGCGTCTCTTTATCTTGTTTAATCGGCGCAATATAACCGCTATAGGTTTCACCTACGCGCCCTTGCTGACGCGCCTCGGTGAGCGTCAACGCCATAACCTGCTGGCTCATCAACAAGCTCGTCAATAAAACAGCCTTGAGGATAGTTTTCATCAGGCTCACTCCTGGCCGAACAGATCACTGCGGTTTTTAAGCAGGGTTTCAACGTCTTTATCTACCTTAATATGAATCTCATGCTCAATTTTTACGTTCATATTAATGGTGATAGGTTCCTTGGGTGCGGCGACTTCAATACGCGGCGTGCATCCCGTCAGGGTGGCAAACCCTAAAATCATGAGCGTGGCGATGACGATTTTCATTGTGTTTCCTCACAAGCTTTATCCCGTGTCTGACAACGCACATCCGGCAATTCGGTATGTTGCTCAAGCCAGGTTTGCAAATTATCCCCAAAACGCAAACTGCGCCAAAGCGTAAAGAGGTTTTCCTGATGGCTATAGTTCAGCCGAACCGCATTCCTTTTCCCTTCAACCTGGCTTATGCCCTGCACATTCGCCTGCAAAGTTAGCACGCCCAGATTATCTAAATTGATATGGGTCCAGGAATGAGAAATTTCCATATATCGCAACCAGTTAACCGCAACACCTGCGGCAATATTGTTTTCGACAATGGCATCCGCCATGTCTTTATCCAACCTTAACGTCAACGGCCCAGGGTTGGTTAGCCAGCCATCTTTAATGATCCACTGCGGATGGTTGAGCCACAGAGGTAGCGCCCCGTTAACGCGCCCGGACATGGTAAATTGTTTAGGATTGACCGCCGTCACCAATTCACTCGAAGAGATGTTCTCTAAGCGTAGCAAGGCGGCGTCGTGCTGTGGCAGGCGGAGCTGCTGCACACGAAGTTTTCCGCCAAGAATATCGACATTCACGTTACTGAGCATCAGCGGCTGCGCTTCGCTCCACGGATACCAGCCTTCAAGATCGGCGGTTATATTGGTGGAGCTGAATTGGTTTTTAACTTCGGCAATGCGCAGCGTGACCGGGCCGTCCGTTCCCAATTGCCACGTGCTATGGCTAAAGCGAAACGGCAGCACAAAATCGACGCCATTAATCTGGTTATCGGGCATCCAGACGCTGCCGTTTTTCACCACGCCATGACCACCAGCTTCAAACCCCTGCCCGGCAGCCGCGGAAAAGGCGACCTGCGAATACAGCGTTCCCTCTTTTAAGGTCATCTTCCAGTCGGCGGGGATAAGCGGCTGGAACACGGTCAGGCCCTGCTGCGGCCACCACGCATTGCCTCGCAGGCGCTCGCCATCCCAGCGGCCATTCACACGCACCGGGCCAATCGCCCCCGCGTGTAAGTCTCCTTTATACTGGAACGAAGTCGGGTCTTCGCCGTTCACGCTGAACGTTAATATTGAAGGAGGGAGCGTGCTGCCGCCGCTAAAAGTAGTTTCTCCGGCGTTTAGCGTGAATGTTCCATCAAACGACGGCGCATTCCCGGCGCGTTGCCAGTGCAATGGTTTTTCCAGTTTCAGGCGCGGTTGAGTAACTAACATCGAGCCATACTGAAGTTTATCAAACCCTGTGGAAAGCGAGCTGAGTTCGATAACGCTATCGCGCCATTCACCCTGACCACGCACATCCCACTTCGCCTGCATCGGCTTGAACTCGCCATTACCCCAGTATTTCCAGCGCCACAATCCGGCATCGGGTAAAAAGTTGTCCGCTCGCCCATCCAGATGAAGCACGAAACTTCCCATCTCGTTTTCATGAGCGCGAACAATCGCCTGCAAACGCCCATCCACACCTTGCTGCGAGACACTGACACCCGCCAGCGGCCAACGAATTTCATCCACATCTATAGAATCAATAACCCGGCCACGTGAACGTAAAAGCGCGCCAGGGCGGAACAGCAGTTTCGGGTCGGCAATGGCACCGCTAATTTCCCCTGGCAACATCGCGTAAAACACCATCCCATTTTGCTTTGCCTCACCGGTTAACTGTACCGGCAATGCGCTGTTTTCGAGGCTGAGTTTCCCTGGGCCAATATTGAGCACCGCATTGCCTTTACCCGCGCTGCCCTGAGTGATGACGTTCATCCGACCGCTGATCACCGCGTTTTCCAGCCCCTTCTTCCAGTCATCCACCCGCAGGGCAACCCCACCACGCAACGGGAAACCGGCATGCGGCCAGAACCACTGTCCACCATTCACTTCAAAAATGTTTTCACTGATTGCCCACGGTAGACTGAGCAGCGCTTCGGCGGAGCCAGGTTTAGACACGATAAAGGTGCCCTCTTCTTCACTCCAGTCCAGCACCAGATCCACCAGTTCAGGCTCCTGCGGAATGCGCAACTTCGTGGATAAATGCCCCTGTTCCGGCACTCCATCAGTCATTAACGGCAGTGTGACGGTTCCGGCTAACTCCAGCGGTTCCATGCCCGCCAATGCCTGAATTTTTAGCTTTTTCAGTTCCAGTATTTGACCGTTCAACTGCGCATCAACATTTATTGATGGCCCATCGTAATGCAGAGATTGTTGCTGGGGAGTCAACGCCAGACGCAAAGCGCCGGAGAACTGTTGAAACGGGGTCACATTGACCCTATCTATAGTTAACAAGCTTTCAGGCAGCAATGATTGCCACTCTTGCAAAGAGCGAGGTGCCGCAGGTGCGGAGGCGTCAGACGGAATTTTACTCAGGCAATCAACGTTCAGATTCAGCGTGTTCAGATGGATGCGCCAGCGTTTTGGGTGACTGAGCGTGGCGTCTTTGAGGGTGGCGAGTTCACAATCCCCGGCGAGGTAGCGCAGATCGGGCACCAGAATGGCACCCCGGGCAAAACGTGGGCTGGCCTCCATGGCGATTCGCGTCCCTTGCGGCAGCCAAATTCCGGCAAGCGTCGGTAGCCAATGGGCTATAGTCATCAAGAGCGTTAGTGGCAACAGAATGAGTATCAGCACCAGTGCAATAATGGCTTTATATTTACCCTTCATGGGTGGTTAATATCCTGATTCAGCGACAATTTAAGCCGACATATGAGATGATTCTTGCATGATTCGGACCGGGCGTGAAGGTCGTGTCTGATTTAAGCTTAGCTAACCTTCAGTCAGCAGCAGAATTATGTCGCTAAAAATAAATTTTAAAATTTGTAAGAATTTTTTAAGCGTGGTAATTTTACACTAATATCATTCTGGAGATAAGTCCCATGAAACTCGCAGTGTATAGCACAAAACAGTACGACAAAAAGTATCTGGAGCAGGTTAACAATGAATATGGCTTCTCTCTTGAATTTTATGACTTCTTACTAACCGAAAAAACAGCCAAAACTGCTCATGGCTGTGACGGGGTGTGTATCTTCGTTAATGACGACGGTAGCCGTCCGGTTCTCGAAGAGCTTAAAAAGCAAGGTGTGAAGTTTATCGCGCTGCGCTGCGCGGGCTTTAACAACGTCGATCTCGACGCGGCCAAAGAACTCGGCTTGCCTGTCGTGCGCGTTCCAGCCTATTCCCCTGAAGCGGTCGCCGAGCACGCCATCGGTATGATGATGTGCCTGAACCGTCGTATTCACCGCGCTTATCAACGTACCCGTGATGCCAACTTCTCACTCGAAGGGCTGACCGGCTTTACCATGTACGGTAAAACGGCAGGTGTCATTGGTACCGGTAAAATTGGCATCGCAACGCTGCGAATTTTGAAAGGTTTTGGTATGCGTTTGTTGGCATTCGACCCATACCCAAGTGCTGCAGCGCTTGAGCTTGGCGTGGAATACGTCGATTTGCCGACGCTGTTCGCGCAGTCAGATGTGATTTCCCTGCACTGCCCGCTGACGCCGGAAAACTACCATTTACTTAACCATGCAGCGTTTGATCAAATGAAAGATGGCGTGATGGTGATCAACACCAGCCGTGGTGGTTTGATTGATTCCCAGGCAGCAATTGATGCGCTGAAAAACCAAAAAATTGGTGCGCTGGGCATGGACGTCTATGAAAACGAACGCGATTTATTCTTCGAGGATAAATCAAATGACGTGATTCAGGATGACGTGTTCCGTCGCCTGTCAGCCTGCCACAACGTGCTGTTTACCGGGCATCAGGCATTCCTGACAGCAGAAGCGTTGACCAGCATTTCCGAAACAACGCTGGAAAACCTGCGTCAGTTAGAGAATGGCGAGCCTTGTGTTAATCAGGTGAACTAATGGGATCTGGATTCCTGCCAGGCAGGAGAAGGTTCCGTTCACTAGACGATTAGTGTTCTCTGTAATCACCGAAACGGTGAACGCGCAAAGGGTGCTACCGCTGTACTGAACCCCAAAACCTGGACACGTAGTTTATTGCTGTATTTCCATCTGAGTCCGGTACTCTACCGGACTCACTCCACCCGTTTTCAGACTAATACGCTCATTGTTATAATAATTAATATAATCAATAACATCTCGTTTGAGCACTTCCACAGAGTCATATCGTTTCCTGTGGTACATCTCCGCTTTCAGATGACTGAAAAAGTTTTCCATTACGGCATTATCCAGGCAATTACCCTTCCTTGACATGCTTTGCGTTACCCCGCCATCTGCCAGCATCGCCCGCCACATCAGCGTTTTATAATGCCAGCCCTGATCACTGTGAAGTATGAGTCCTTTTTTCCGGTAGTTCACCTTCAGTGCATCATCCAGCATTTTGCATACCAGACGCTGAGACGGGCTGCGCGACGTATGCCAGGCCACGATTTCATGGCTATACAGATCCTGGACAACCGACAGATAAAGCTTATGCTCTCCGGCCCGGAACTCCGTGACATCTGTACACCATTTCATGCCGCTGCTTTCCGCTTTGAAGTTACGGGCCAGCAGATTATCTGAAGCTGGTCCGCCACCGGGCATGTACGAGCGATACTTTTTGCGGCGAATGTGGCAGGTCAGGCCGTGCTGCTTCATGAGTTTGCGGACTGTCTTATGGTTCAGCGTAAAACCTTCTTTTCTCAACGCCAGCGTCATACGCCGGTAACCGTAGCGCCCCATATGACGCACATTAATGGCCATGATAGCCCGCACAATACCAGCATATCTGTCGGTTTCCGCTGCAGGCTTCGTGGCATTGTAATAGTACGAACTCCGCGCCAGTCGGGCTGCACGGAGCAGAAAAACAAGCCGGTGCGCGGGTAACAGTGACTGCACTATTTTTGTTTTTTCTGCTGCTCCCTGAGGGCATTTTCCTCTCTCAGGGCTTTCAGCTTTTTTAGATAAGCGTTTTCCGCACGCAGATATTCGAGCTCTTCCTGCAGTTCAGCGTGGGTCATCTCACAGAAGGGTTTTGAGCCAGGAGGGGATTTTGCTTTGGGCACAGAGACTCCTTTTTTAACAGGATGAAGCGCCTCCGCCCCTCCTTCACGGTAACGCTTCAACCATTGCTGGATGAGCGTTTCATTAGGAATGGCGAAGTGCGCAGAAGCTTCGGCACTGCTGCATTTGTGTTTCATCATGTAGCGAATAACCCCGAGCCTGAAGTCCTGAGTATAAGTGCGGGAAAGTCGGTGCTCCAGCCCGGCTTCGCCTTGCTGCCTGAATGCACGGATCCATCGACCCAGGGGCGATTTTCCGACACCAAACAAAAGGGCTGTTTCATTGAGTGTCCCTTTTCGGGAAAGATAATACTGAACGGCAGACAGCCGGACTGAGACAGGATATTTCATGGTTTGAACCTCAAGATACTGGATACAAAGATCCAGGATCTGGGGTTCAGTACAACCGCAGCACCCTTCGCAATCCCGGCTCCCGGTCTTTAAATCGCCGCTGCGCGGTAAACCTCCGTTTTTCCTTTCAGTCCCTGGGTCGGTTTAGACCTTGTTCCCGGTATAAATTGCCCCAGTGTTCCCCATAAGTCAGGGTTGAGTTGCCGGGAGCAGCGAAAGTGAGCGATCGCCGGGAGCGAATCGCGAACGACCCTGAACGTTGGGGATAAGCTGGGGTTTACCGCGTAGCGGCAATTTAATGACCGGGCGCCAGGATTATCAAGGAGAGGGCGTTCTCTCCTTGATACGTTCACCGTTCACTGAACAGTCTGGGATCGAATAACGTTCAGGTGAACGGAAAACAGCGAGGCTTATCGATCAGAGCCTCAGCATCAGGATGGCTTTAAGAATATCCTTATAATAATCAGATATAATTTTGATATAGTCATTCAACTCATTGATGAACTGAATAACTTAGGGAAAAGAAGATGAAAAAATTAGCTTCACTGGCTCTGGCTGCAATGGTACTGGCCGGTTGCGCACAATCGAACGAGAAATCCACTGTCACCGCGCAAGATCTGCAACACCATCGTTATATTCTGCAAAGCGTTGATGGCAAGCCGTTAACGGGCATTGATCGCACGCCGGAACTGAGCTTCGGTGAAAATATGCATGTTTCAGGTGCGATGTGTAACCGCTTTATGGGCCAGGCCACACTTGAAGACGGCACTCTGAAAGCGAAAGGTCTGGGAATGACCATGATGATGTGTGCCGAGCCGCAGCTTAACGGGCTTGACCATATGATTAACGATATGCTGACCAGCGGCGCAAAAGTGGATTTAGCCCCGCAACAGCTGACGCTGAAAACCAGCCAGCATACTTTAGTTTATAAACTGGCCGACCTGGTCAACTAGATCTGATGAGCTAGTACGTTCCACATGTTCCGGCGGCAAGCGCGTTTTCACTACAACGTTTGCCGTTGGGCATCGCACACATACCAATAGCCGAACCATCCAGCTGACGAGCAACACTCAGCGTCCCACCAATCATTGCACAACTTGCTTCACCCTGATTCGACATTGCCGCACGCATTCCAGGTGGAACGTGGGCCGCCGTGGCTTGTTGCGGTGGTTCATTACTACATGCCGACAATAAAATTGCCGCACAACCGGCTAAAAACGCAGCGCGCATGACTCTACTCCCCCTAAACGTTGCAAAACCCAAGAATCATAAGCGCAGGCGTTAGGTTCCGTCGAGGCCGTAAAGCCATAAAATGTGTGTGATTTTGCAAAGCAGATCACTTTATTGCGCAAAACATCACCAATTACTCTTTTTACAACCTCAATCAAAGCGCAACGCAAGACACAAAAGCGAAAATCACCTTTTGTGTCCTTTGCTAGAATTAAAAGATTATTCTTCGACTCGCGCAAGCATGCGGGTCATTTCAGTTCTTATTGCGCAATGTAAGGGTGTTCTCATGATCACAACTGACGGCAATGGTGCAGTCGCGTCTGTCGCGTTTCGTGCCAGCGAAGTAATTGCCATCTACCCGATAACTCCCAGCTCCACCATGGCAGAACTTGCCGATGCGTGGTCCGGGGACGGGCGCAAAAACGTCTGGGGCGATACGCCTCGCGTGGTAGAAATGCAGTCCGAAGCAGGTGCCATCGCCGCCGTTCACGGCGCTCTGCAAACCGGCGCGCTCTCCACCTCGTTCACTTCATCGCAGGGTTTACTGCTGATGATCCCAACACTCTACAAACTGGCCGGGCAGCTCACGCCGTTTGTATTGCATGTCGCGGCGCGAACGGTTGCGACTCACGCCCTTTCGATTTTCGGCGACCATTCCGATGTGATGGCCATTCGCCAGACGGGCTGCGCCATGCTGTGTGCCAGCAGCGTACAAGAAGCTCAAGACTTCGCGCTGATTTCACACATTGCGACACTCAAAAGCCGTGTGCCATTTATTCATTTCTTCGATGGTTTCCGCACTTCGCATGAAATCAACAAAATCGTCCCGCTGGCCGACAGCACCCTTCTGGAACTGCTGCCGCAAAAAGAGATTGATGAACACCGCGCCCGGGCATTAAACCCAGAGCACCCTGTGATTCGCGGGACTTCCGCCAACCCGGATACCTATTTCCAGTCTCGCGAAGCCAGCAACCTGTGGTACGACGCGGTTTACCAACACGTTGAGCAGGCGATGGACAGCTTTGCCGCAGCCACTGGCCGCCAGTATCGCCCGTTTGAATACTACGGCCACCCGCAAGCCGAACGCGTGATTATCCTGATGGGCTCCGCCATTGGTACGTGCGAGGAAGTGGTTGATGAACTCCTGACGCGCGGCGAAAAAGTAGGCGTGCTGAAAGTTCGCCTGTTCCGCCCTTTCTCCGCCGACCATTTGCTGGAAGTGTTGCCAGAAAGCGCGCGTCAGATTGCTGTGCTCGACCGCACCAAAGAACCGGGTGCACTCGCAGAACCGCTGTATCTTGATGTAATGACCTCTCTTGCCGAAGCCTTTAACCGTGCCGAGCGCGAAACGCTGCCGCGCGTGATTGGCGGGCGTTACGGTCTGTCTTCGAAAGAGTTTGGCCCGGATTGCGTGCTGGCGGTGTTCAACGAACTGACACAGGCCAAACCGCGCCCGCGCTTTACCGTCGGTATTTACGACGACGTGACCAATCTTTCTTTGCCGTTGCCAGAAAACACCCTGCCCAACCGCGCCAAACTCGAAGCGCTGTTTTACGGCCTGGGCAGCGATGGCAGCGTGTCAGCGACCAAAAACAACATCAAGATTATCGGTAACTCGACGCCGTTTTACACCCAGGGTTATTTCGTCTATGACTCGAAAAAAGCGGGCGGTCTGACGGTTTCGCATCTGCGCGTCAGTGAACAACCGATTAATTCCACCTACCTGATTGATAAAGCTGATTTTGTCGGCTGCCACCAGTTGCAGTTTATCGACAAATATCAAATGGCCGAACGCCTGAAACCCGGCGGCATTTTCCTGCTCAACACGCCGTATGGCGCGGATGAAGTGTGGCACCGACTGCCGCAAGAAGTTCAGGCGGTGCTGAACCAGAAAAAAGCGCGTTTCTTCGTGGTGAATGCGGCGAAAATCGCCCGTGAATGCCAGTTGGGTGCGCGTATCAACACCGTCATGCAGATGGCGTTCTTCCATCTCACCCACATTCTGCCGGGCGACAGCGCGCTGGCTGAGTTGCAAGGTGCCATCGCCAAAAGCTACAGCAGCAAAGGCCAGGAACTGGTTGAGCGCAACTGGCAGGCGCTGGCGTTAGCGCGTGAATCGCTCGCCGAAGTCACGCTGCAAGAAGTCAACGAAACCAGCCCGATGCGCCCGCCGGTCGTTTCTGATGCCGCGCCAGATTTCGTCAAAACCGTCACCGCCGCCATGCTCGCAGGCCTTGGCGACGCGCTGCCGGTTTCCGCACTGCCGCCTGACGGCACCTGGCCGATGGGCACTACGCAGTGGGAAAAACGCAACATCGCCGAAGAAATTCCCATCTGGAAACCGGACATTTGTACCCAGTGTAACCACTGCGTCGCCGCCTGCCCGCACTCTGCAATTCGTGCCAAAGTCGTGCAGCCAGAAGAGATGGAAAACGCCCCTGCCGCACTGCAATCACTGGATGTGAAATCCCGCGATATGCGCGGTCAGAAATACGTGTTGCAGGTGGCACCGGAAGATTGCACCGGCTGTAATTTGTGCGTCGAAGTTTGCCCGGCGAAAGACCGCCAGAACCCAGAAATCAAGGCCATCAATATGATGTCGCGCCTTGAGCATGTGGAAGAAGAAAAAGAGAATTACGACTTCTTCCTCCAATTGCCGGAAATGGATCGCACCAGCCTCGAACGCATTGATATTCGTACTTCGCAGCTGCTGCAACCGCTGTTTGAATATTCAGGCGCGTGTTCCGGCTGTGGCGAAACGCCGTACATTAAATTGCTGACGCAGCTGTATGGCGACCGTATGTTGATTGCCAACGCCACCGGTTGCTCGTCAATTTATGGCGGTAACTTGCCTTCTACGCCGTACACCACCGATGGCAACGGACGCGGCCCGGCGTGGGCAAACTCACTGTTTGAAGATAACGCCGAATTTGGCCTCGGTTTCCGCCTAACCGTTGACCAGCACCGCGCCCGCGTGATGCGTCTGGTGGATAAATTTGCTGACCAACTGCCCGCCGAACTTAATGAGCAGCTTCACACCGAAGCCACGCCAGAAGTTCGCCGCGAACAGGTTATCGAACTGCGCAAACATCTGGCAAATATCGACGACCCGGACGCTCGCCAGCTCCTCACCGACGCCGACGCGATGGTTGATAAATCTATCTGGCTGATTGGGGGCGACGGCTGGGCGTATGACATCGGTTTCGGCGGCCTGGATCACGTGTTAAGCCTGACCGAAAACGTCAATATTCTGGTGCTCGATACGCAGTGTTATTCCAACACTGGCGGCCAGGCATCGAAAGCCACACCATTGGGTGCGGTAACTAAATTCGGCGAACACGGCAAGCGTAAAGCGCGTAAAGATCTCGGTGTCAGCATGATGATGTACGGGCATGTTTATGTGGCGCAGATTTCACTCGGCGCACAGCTTAACCAGACGGTGAAAGCCATTCAGGAAGCCGAAGCGTATCCGGGGCCGTCGCTAATTATTGCTTACAGCCCTTGCGAAGAGCACGGTTACGACCTCGCACTGAGCCATGACCAAATGCGCCAGCTCACCGCCACCGGCTTCTGGCCGCTGTATCGCTTCGACCCGCGTCGTGCGGATGAAGGCAAACTGCCACTGGCTTTGGATTCTCGTCCGCCGTCTGATGCGCTGGCCGATACGCTAATGAAAGAACAGCGTTTCCGCCGCCTGAATGCGCAGCAACCGGAAGTCGCTGAGCAACTGTCGAAAGACGCCGCCGTCGATTTGCAAAAACGCTATGATTTCCTGGCGCAAATGGCCGGGAAAGCGGAAAAAACCGATAGCGAGTAACCGCTAAACGTCACGCTCATCAGTCATCTGGTGAGCGTGACGCTTCTTTCAGATAAACTTCAAAATACTATTTCAATAATTTCGTCCGCCTGATTCATAAATGAGCACTCCATCCCTTTTCTGATATTAACGGTATGTTATATCTCGGTTAATTATTCTAAAAAGGAAACGTTATGTTAGGTCGAACTCTGCTCGCTACCTCAATTTTGCTGTCTATGAGCGGTGCCGCATTCGCGCTGCCTGAATTTCCTGTCTGGCCGGAAGGCGAAGCCCCAGGCGCTAAAAACAGTCCCGTCAAAGAAGAAACTGTCGACAGGCGTAAAACGGGTGGGCTGGCAGACAGAGCCGTAACAGGGATACGCACCCCCACCATCACCGCTTATTTACCTAAAAAACCCAATGGCGTTGCGCTGCTTGTCACGCCAGGCGGATCCTATCAGCGTGTGGTGCTCGATAAAGAAGGCAGCGATCTGGCCCCAATCTTCAATGCCAACGGTTACACGCTGTTTGTCATGACCTACCGAATGCCCGCCGACGGACACGCCGAAGGAGCCGATGCGCCACTGGTGGACGCACAACGAGCGATTCGCACACTGCGAGCAGATGCGCAAAAGTGGAAAATTGACCCGCAGCGTATCGGTGTGCTGGGCTTTTCGGCTGGCGGTCATGTCGCGGCAAGCCTGGCGACTCGCTATGACGAAGCGGCTTATCCCGCCACAGATTCAATAGACAAACTAAGTGCTCGCCCAAACTTTCTGGCGTTAATGTATCCGGTTATCACCATGGATAAAAATATCGCCCATCCCGGTTCACGCAACGCATTGATTGGCGATCATCCGACGCCTGAACAGATTAAGAAATATTCACCAGAACAGAACGTGACGCAGCAAACCCCGCCAACCTTTATTGTTCACGCGGTTGATGACCCTTCCGTGCCGGTCGATAACAGTCTGGTGATGTTCTCGGCCTTACGCGCCCAGCACGTGCCAGTGGAAATGCATCTTTTTGAGCACGGTAAACATGGTTTTGGGATCCGCGGAGCGGTCGGGTTACCGGCGGCCAGTTGGCCTGAATTGCTGATGAACTGGATGGAGGCGTTGCCTGGTTCTGGCGAAAATGGTGCATGACAGCTGCGGCTTCGGGAGTTTTGAAGGTCGGGTAAGCGTCGTGCCACCCGATACCTTCTGAACTATTTTTAAATCTTACTTAAAGCTAATGCGCACGATATCGTCCGGGCTGGTTGGCTCTTTTTCGCGGCTGCCCGGTTGTTTCACACTGACATACAACTGCTGCCCGTCAGGAGACAACGCGAGGCTATTTGGCAGCGCTGGCGTGTCGATGGTTTCCAGCACTTTGTAGCTTTTCGCATCAATCACACTGACTTTACCGGCTTTGCGGTGTGTCACGTAAATTTCGTTACGCACCGGGTTAAACAGCACATCCAGACCCAGCGGCACATCCACTTTGTTCAGCACTTTGCTGGTTTTGGTATCCACAACCAGCAACTGCGGTGTCTTAGAATCGCTGACGAACGCGCGGTTATTTGCGGCATCCAGCGCAATATTCAGATAGAAATGCTCGCCTTCGGTGTCCAGTTTTGTGCGCGAGACAACTTTGTCGGTTTTGCTATCGATAACGATAAATTCGTTGTCGGCGTTGGTCATGTAAATGCGTGATGCTTTCGCGTCAATCGCCAGTCCCGTCGCCATTTTGCCGAGATCTTTAATTGTATCGCGCAGCGTTAACGTGTCGCCGTCAATCACCCACAGCACGCTGGATTCGCCCAACCCGCCCATGTATAGCGTGTTGGTCGCTTCATCCACCACCAACTGGCGCGGCATCAGCGGACGCGTGGTTTCGGTGCGTTTGGTTTCATCCACCACCAGCGTCTTAATCACATCTCCCGTTTTGCTGTTAATCGCCGTCACCGCGCTACTGGTGGTGTTGCCGAGGAACAGCGTGCCTGTTGTTTTGTTGAGCGCCACACCGAACGGTTTCAGGTTGTTATGAATCGCCTGAGTCACTTCAAGAGTCGCGGGATCAAGGCGGTAAACCACCCCACCTTTGTCCGTTTTGCGGCTTTGGGAAGTGGCAACATACAGGGCAGATTGGTCTGCGCTGTAGGCCATTTCATACGCGCCTTTGCCAACGGGTTTTCTTTCAACCGTGAATGAGGTGTCGGCAAATAAGGAAGTGGAAAACAGCAGGCTGGAAAGCATGAGCGCAGGCAAAACGCGCAGACGGGTTTGGGGTAAAACTGGCATAAATGTCCTTATCAATAGCGTGGATAAACCCTTAGCTAACATAGCGTTAGCCAAGGGTGAAAATAATATTGATAATTATTATCATTTATAGATGAGAAAGTAAATCATTACACCTGTAAATAGACCATCTGCGTTTGCAGATATTCGTTCAGGCCGTGGCGGCCATCCGCTCCCCCAATACCTGATTTACGCCAGCCCGCATGGAAGCCCTGCATCGCTTCAAAGTTTTCACGGTTGATGTAGGTTTCGCCGAACTTCAGCCCTTTTATCGCTTTCATGGCGGTGTTTAAATCGCGGGTATAGACCGACGATGTCAGGCCGTAGTCGCTGTCGTTCGCCATTTCCAGGGCTTGCTCCAGCGTTTCAAACGTCGTGACAGGCAGCACCGGGCCGAAGGTTTCGTCGTGCATAATCGCCATTTCCTGACGCACATCCACCAGCAGCGTTGGCGGGTAGAAATACCCTTTTCCTTCCGGCGCTTTACCGCCCACTACCACACGTGCGCCTTCGCTTACCGCGTGAGCGACTTTCTGCTCCACGCGCTCCAGTGCGGCGGCGTTAATCAACGGCCCCATCGACACATCGTTACGCTCGCCAGTGTCGCCAAAACTCACCTGTTTGAAGGCTTCGCTCAGGCGAGTAATAAATTCGTCGTAAATGCCTTTTTGCACATACACACGTTCCGCGCAGTTGCACACTTGCCCGGTGTTAATCATGCGCGAGTCAACAATCGCTTTCACGGCGATATCCAGATCCGCATCATCCATCACAATCGCTGGCGCTTTACCGCCCAGTTCCAGGCACACTTTGGTGATGTTTTTGGCCGCCGCCGCCATGATTTTCTCGCCCGCGCCGACGCTGCCCGTCATGCTGACCATCGCCACTTTCGGGTTGCCTGCCAATTCCTGGCCGACCGTTTCACCGCGCCCCAATACAAGGTTAAATACACCTTTTGGCAGCCCGATATCATGGACAATTTCCGCAAAGGCGATGGCGTTATTCGGCGTAAATTCGCTGGGTTTGATAACAATGGTATTACCGGTAATCAGCGCAGGTGCCAGTTTGCGGGCAATCAGGAAGAACGGGAAGTTCCACGGTAAAATCCCGGTCGTCACGCCCAGCGCACGTTTGAACACCAGAATGTTTTCACCCGGGCGGTCACTTTGCAGAATTTCACCTTCATAACGACGCGCCCATTCGGACATGTAATCAAGATAATCGGCGGTGAACGCCACTTCGACCTCGGCCAGCTGCTGCGTTTTACCGCCTTCGGCAACAATCAATGCGCTGATGGCTTTTGCACGCTCACGAATACCAGCAGAAATTTTACGCAACCAGCCAGCGCGCTCGATGGCGGGTAACGCTTCCCATCCTGCCTGTGCTTTTGCAGCGGCATCAATCGCATCACGCGCCTGCTGCGCGGTGCCGTCAGGAATGCGCGAAATCAGCGCTTCAGTGGCCGGATTAATCACATCAATCCACTTCTCGCCCTGCCATTGAACAAATTGACCATCAATATACATCGGGTGTTGTACAGGTGCTGTCATGACCGGCTCCTTTGCGTTCGCTATTTTGTTTCGTCTATGTAAAGCATTTGTGAATACTTTAGAGTTCGACAACAGCTATTCGGGCAAAACGGTCATGAAGTGTGATGGGACTCAATAAAAACAACAGAAAAGCAGCAAATTAGCTACAGATTAGAAACATAGGAATGACCGTTTTCAGCATCTTCATCAGAAAACGGTCATTATGGGAGAATTAGAGCAGTTGCCGGGCTGTCGGATAGTCAGTTATCAGCACGTCAATATAACCGCCGTGCAGCGCTCCACGAATGGCATTGGCTTTGTCATTTCCGCCCGCAAGTGCCACCACATGCGGGCAGTCACGAACCTGGCTGAGCTCCATGCCGATAACCGGATCTTCTTCTTTGCTCAAAACCGGCTCGCCCTGCGCATTGAAATAGTGCAGGCAGATATCCCCCACCGCACCGCGTTCGGCCAGCGTTTTCAGCATCGCTTCGCCATAATAGTTGCCCGAATTTTTCAGCAGCTGGGACGGTTCAAGCTCACCGATACCGAGAATAGCCACATCGACTTCAGCAAACTTTTTCACGACTTCGGCCACATCGTCGCTGGCGACCAGTTTTGCTCGTTCTTCTACGGAATGCTCAATACTTTGCGACGGTAGCAACCAGGCTGGGCAGTCGAGTTGTGCCGCCAGGTTTTGCGTCAAAATCGTCGCCTGTACATTGCCGTTTGGCCCCACACCACCGAGCAGTTGAATCACACCGCGTGCTTTAATGCTCTGCGGGTGCAGCTCGTCCACCATTGCTCGAATGGTGGAACTCCAGGATGAAATCCCCACCAGATCGTTTGGCCGTAAACGCGTTTCAACATAGTGCGCCGCCGCGCTGCCTATCGCGTGTTTGATTTGCGAGGCGGGTGCTGACTCATCGACATCCACCACAATCGCCTGGCGAATACCGTACTTTTTCTCCAGCGCCTGTTCGAGCGAGAGAAAAATATTAGCGGGCTGGATAACACTGATTTTTACCACGCCCTCTTTCTGGCAGCGTGTGATGGCGCGTGAGACAAATGATTGCGACAGATGCAATAACCCGGCGATTTCTGACTGCTTCATCCCTTCAACAAAGTAGAGCGTCGCAATCTTGACCAACAAACGTTGTTCATCCTGCTTTGACATGTGCGCCTCCTGATTCTCTACCTGATATTTTTATTCAAGGCTGCATAAATAACAAGACAGCATTCCTTTTGCCGTTAATTCGTACAATTTGTGATCACATTCGCCTTTTTATCATTTTAATCAATTCCACATGGACAGAACCATAAGCGGGGCATATCGTTACATTGAATAATAAATCATGCTTGAATATATATTCAATGTGGAGATAAAAATGAAATTTACCCTACTGAAGACCTCACTCGTTGCTGCACTGCTTGCTTCATCTGCCAATCTCTATGCCGCTGATAATGGGCTGATTGCCATTATTACCCCATCGCATGACAACCCATTCTTTAAAGCAGAAGCCGATGGTGCGATGGCGAAGGCAAAAGAGCTGGGCTACACCACGTTGGTCGCGTCACACGATGATGATGTGAATAAACAAAACCAGCTGATTGAGACCGCTATTGCCCGCAAAGCAAAAGCCATCATTCTGGATAACGCTGGGGCGGATGCCACCGTCGGCCCATTAGAAAAAGCCAAAGCTGCTGGAGTTCCTACCTTCCTTATCGATCGTGAAATCAACAAAACTGGCGTTGCCGTAGCGCAGATTGTTTCCAATAACTATCAGGGCGCGCAGTTGGGTGCAGAGAAATTTGCCAAATTGCTCAACGGCAAAGGCAAATATGTTGAATTGCTGGGCCGCCAGTCAGACACCAACGCCCACGTGCGCTCGCAGGGTTATCACGACATTCTCGACGACTACCCGGATATGAAAATGGTGGCCCAGCAAACCGCAAACTGGAGCCAGACCGAAGCCTTCACCCGCATGGAATCCATCTTACAAACTCAGCCCGACATCGTCGGCGTGATCTCCGGTAACGACACCATGGCGCTTGGCGCAGAAGCCGCCTTAAAAGCCGCCGGAAAAACCAATGTCATCGTGGTGGGTTTTGACGGTAGCGACTACGTGCGCGACTCGATTATCGCCAAGAGCAATATCAAAGCCACCGTGCTGCAACCCGGTTGGGAGCAAGCGCAAATGGCGGTGGTACAAGCGGATTTCTTCCTGAAAAACGGCAAACCGCAGTTACAGGAAAAACAATTGATGGACTGCGTATTAATTGACGATAGCAATGCCAATCAGCTGAAAACCTTCAAGCTGGCTAAGTAGTCCAGGAGGCTGTATGTCGCTCAAACAATGGGGTATTGGCTGGTTATGTTGCAGTGCCCTGTTGCTCACTGCCTGCCGGGTGGTGGATCTGGATGAAAACGGGCAACCGATTATTCCGCCAGATCCGAATGCGAAAGCGAGTTTCGCAAACCAGACACCCGCGCAGATAGCGCAACAAACCTGGAACAGCAAAGTACTGACGCCCGCGCAGAGCCATGCGCTGGATAGTACTACCCTGAAAACCCGCGCCGCCAACGCCAACAACGAAAGCGTATTCGTCAAAGTACAAGGCAAAGTCGATAGCGTTTCTCTGGATAACGAACGCGAACGCACGTTGACCGTGACCGTCAATGACCAACCGCTGCAGGTGCAAATTGGGCCAATGATTCGCGGCAACGCAATCCGTGATGCGACCGGCTACAAGTTCGAAGATTTCACTAATCAGGTGCAGTTCGCGCAGCTTTCGAAAGCCTATAACCGCGAAGCAGCAAAACACCTGCCGAAAGTCGATGAAAGCTGGCAGCAGCAACCGGTCACCGTGGTAATGGCCGTAACGATGCGTAACGGTGCATTAAGTGACGCGGCGGCAATTTCACTGGAACGGGGGCAACCATAATGTCGCAAGATCCTATCATTCTGCGCACCCGTGGTATTTCGATGCTGTTCCCCGGCACCGTGGCGCTGGACAACATTGATTACAACGTCTGGCGCGGCAAAGTGAACGTCATCATCGGTGAGAACGGTGCAGGCAAATCGACGCTGATGAAGATTCTGGCGGGCGTTCAACAGCCGAGCCTCGGTGAAATGCGCCTGAATGGTGAAGTGGTGCAGTTTAACAGCACCCGCCAGGCCGCCGCGCATGGCATCGGCATGGTTCACCAGGAACTCAATCTTTTCGAAAACCTGACGGTTGCCGAGAACATTTTCCTCGGGCGTGAACTGCAACACGGTTTATCGCCCATTGATGAAGCCACGCAGCAGGCACGCAGCGCGGAATTGCTCAAGCGCCTGGATCAGCCTATTTCCCCGAAAGAGATAGTGGCAAACCTGAAAGTCGGCCAACAGCAGTTGGTAGAAATCGCCAAAGCGCTGGCTGAAGACGCGGACATCCTAATTCTTGATGAACCGACCTCGGCATTAAGCAAAACCGAAGTGGAAATTCTGTTCCGGGTGATTCGCGAACTCACCCGCCAGGGCGTCACCATTATTTATATTTCCCACCGCCTCGAAGAGTTAATGGCAATTGGCGACGTGATAACCATTTTGCGCGATGGCAAATTTCAGGCCGAAGCACAGGTGTGTGATATCGACGTGCCATGGATCGTGCGCGAAATGCTCGGCAGTGAACCGGTGTCCAGCTTCCTTAAACCGGGGCGTGATTTTGGTGCCGCCATTCTGGAAGCGGAACACATCACCTGCGTCAATTCCGCAGGAAACACGGTGGTGAACGACGTCAGTTTTCAAGTACGCGCAGGTGAAATCGTCGGCATTTATGGGCTGATGGGTGCCGGACGCACGGAGTTGTTTGAATGCCTGTTGGGTACGCAACGCAACTATCTGGGCAAATTATGGCTCGACAGCAAACCGGTGCCGCCGCGCCTTGCCACCGCCGAACGCATTCGTATGGGCATGAGTCTGGTGCCGGAAGACCGTAAACGTACCGGGATTTTCCCGATATCGTCGGTCGCCAGCAACCTGACGATTGCCAGTTTATGGCGGCGTTTACAGCGTGGTTTTGCGATTTCGCAGGTTGATGAAACGGCGGTCGTGGCCAGCACCATTGGCAACCTCTCGATTAAAGTCTCATCCCCGGAAGTGGAAATTCAGGCGCTGAGCGGCGGCAACCAGCAAAAAGTGGTGATTGGCCGCTCGCTGCTGACCAACCCGAAACTGCTGCTGCTCGATGAGCCAACGCGTGGGATCGACGTGGGTGCGAAAGCCGACGTGTTCCGCATGATGGTTCAGCTTTCCGAACAAGGGATTGCGGTGGTGTTTTCCACCTCCGATCTCAAAGAGATTATGGCGGTTTCCGACCGCATTCTGGTGATGTCCGGCGGCAAAGTCACCGCCGATATTCCCCGCGAACACGCCGAAGAGTCGGCATTGGTTTCCGCTAGTGCACAAGGGTTCTGATATGAAAACGAATGATACTGTCGCGCTCAACGCCAGACCAGGCTCGCCGTTCAGCTCGCGGGAAAATCTGCTGCTGTTACTGCTCAAACTGCGCACCTTTATTGCGCTGTTTTTGATTGTCGGTTTCTTCGCCATCATGGTGCCGGATTTCCTCGCCATGGGCAGCATGGTGATCATGATTAAACACATTGCTATCAACGCCTTCCTGGCGCTCGGCATCACGTTTGTCATCATCACGGCAGGCATTGACCTGTCGATTGGCGCCACGCTCGGGCTGTGCGGCATGATTGCCGGTTGGCTTATCACCAAAGGTATTGTGCTGCCGATGTTTGGTATCGCCATTTTCCCAAGCGTGTGGGTAATTGTGCCGCTGGTATTACTGATTGGCGGGCTGATTGGCGCGGGCAACGGCTGGATTATCACCCGCTATAACGTCGCACCGTTTATCTGCACGCTCGGCACCATGTATGTGCTGCGCGGGGCCGCCATGTTGACCTCGGGCGGTGAAACCTTCCCCGGACTTTCCGGCAATCCACAGCTCGGCAATACCGGTTTCGACCTGATTGGCTCCGGCAATTTGTTCGGTATCCCGTGGGCTATCTGGATGATGATTGTGCTCGCCATCGCCATTGCTTATGTGGCTCGCCGCCTGCCCTTTGGCCGCCATGTTTACGCGATTGGTGATAACGAACGCGCCGCTGAACTCTCTGGCGTCAAAGTCCGCCAGGTAAAAATTTGGGTCTACACACTGTCCGGTTTTTGCGCCGCCATCGCCGGGATTGTCGTTTCCGCGCAGTTAGTTGCCAGCCACCCGGCAAACGGCACGGCATTTGAGATGAACGCTATCGCCGCGGTTGTGCTCGGCGGAACATCGCTGGCAGGCGGGCGCGGCACCATTCTTGGCACCCTCGTCGGCGCATTCGTGATTGGCTTTCTGGCTGACGGCCTGGTGATGATGGGCGTGAGTGAGTTTTGGCAAATGGTCATCAAAGGCATCGTTATTATTGTGGCGGTCATCATCGACCAGATGCAAAACCGCATGCAGCAAAAAGCGGCGGTCGTGGCCCAGAAAGCAATCATGGAAAGTAGCGGGAAGGTGTAGCGCGTCACAGATCCTGAATGGCGGGTATTTTTTTACCCGCACGGAATAATTATTCATCTATGATTTTTAATGCAAGAGGTAACACTATGAATCCGTTCGCACTGTCAGTTACGGATCTGGAAAAGAGAGCGCGCGCCGTCCGTCGCCGCATCGTCCTGCTTAATGCCAACAGCCCAGCTGGCGGTCATACCGGGGCTGATTTATCGCAGGTAGAAATCTTAACCGCCCTGTACTTCCGAATACTGAATTGTTCGCCGCAGCTGATTAACAGCGATGAACGTGACATCTACATTCAGTCTAAAGGCCATGCGGTAGGCGGTTATTACTGCGTGCTGGCCGAAGCCGGGTTTATTCCCGTGGAGTGGCTACCGACCTATCAGCATGCCGACTCTCACCTGCCCGGCCACCCGGTGAAACACAAAACGCCGGGTGTTGAACTGAACACAGGTGCGCTAGGCCACGGTCTGCCGGTCGCCGTAGGCATCGCGCTGGCGGCCAAACGCAACAACAGCCAGCGCCGCGTCTTTGTCGTGACTGGCGATGGTGAGCTGGCGGAAGGCAGCAACTGGGAAGCGGCGTTAGTCGCGGCACATTACCAGCTCGATAACCTGATCATCATTAACGACAAAAACAATCTGCAACTCGCGGGCTCGACCAAAGACATTCTCAATACCGACCCGCTGGATGAGAAATGGCGCGCGTTCGGCATGGAAGTGACCGAGTGCCGTGGCAACGACATGGCTGATGTGGTCGCCACAATTGAAGGATTACAGCCGCACGGTAAACCGCACGTTGTCATTGCCAACACCACCAAAGGCGCGGGCATCTCCTTTATTCAGGGACGCGCGGAGTGGCACCACCGGATACCAAAAGGTGACGAAATCGAACTGGCGCTGGAGGAACTGAAAGATGAGTAATAGCGAACACCTGGCAACCGTAATGGTGAATGCCTTTATTGACGCCGTCGAGCGCGGCGTAGACCTGGTACCGGTGGTTGCAGACTCAACCTCTACGGCAAAAATTTCACCCTTTATGAAGCAGTTTCCTGACCGACTGGTGAATGTCGGCATTGCAGAGCAGACGCTGGTGGGCACGGCGGTCGGCTTGTCGATGGGCGGCAAAATCGCCGTCACCTGCAACGCGGCACCGTTTTTGATTTCGCGCGCAAACGAACAGATCAAAGTCGACGTTTGCTACAACAACAGCAACGTAAAATTGTTTGGCCTCAATGCCGGAGCCAGCTATGGCCCGCTCGCCAGCACCCACCACAGCATTGACGACATCGCCGTGCTGCGCGGTTTTGGCAACATCGAAATCTATGCGCCATCGTGCCCGATTGAATGCCGCCAGATTATTGACTACGCGCTGGAACACATCGGCCCGGTCTACATTCGTCTTGACGGCAAAGCATTGCCGGAACTGCACGACGCAGATTATCAGTTCAAACCCGGTGCCATTAATCAGCTGCGCGAAGGCGATGATGTGGCACTAGTCGCCATGGGCTCAACAGTACATGAAATCGTCACGGCGGCGGCACAACTCGCAGATTTGGGTATTAATGCGGCGGTGATCAACGTTCCGTCTATCCGCCCTTGCGATACCGCACAACTTCTCACCATGCTTAAAAATTCACGCCACGTGATAACCGTTGAAGAGCACAACGTGAATGGCGGTGTCGGCAGCCTGGTCGCTGAAGTCTTAGCGGAAGCCGGATGCGGTATACCGTTGTTGCGGCTCGGCATTGCAGACGGTAGCTATGCTATTGCGGCGGATCGCAAGGAGATGCGTGCTCATCATGGAATTGATGCCGCAGGAGTCACACGTTCCGCCACGGCGCTTTGCAAAGGAGCATAGCCATGTCCAGCCCGGTAATTCTGGCTATTGATGAGGGCACCACTAACGCCAAAGTGGTGGCGGTGAATCGTAACGGGGAAATCTGCGCCCGTTACAGTGTCGGCGTGGCAATGACGCACCCGGCACCAGGGCTTGCAGAACAAGACCCCGTAGCACTTTGGCATGCCGTGTGTGAAGCATTGAGCGGCTGTCTGCGACAACTCGGCACAGCCAACGTCGCGGGCGTTGCGATAAGCAACCAGCGTGAATCCGTGTTGGTGTGGCAGCGCCTTGATGGTAAACCGTTAACACCCGTTGTGAGCTGGCAAGATCGCCGTTCAGAACAAACTTGCGAGCAACTGTTAACGCAGGGGCATGGCGAACTGATCGCTCGCCTGACTGGCCTGCCCGTCGATCCGTTATTCCCGGCGGCGAAAATCCGCGCCCTGCTCGATGCCATTCCGGACGGCATGAAACGTGCCGACGCGGGCGAGCTGTGTATCGGGACAATCGACTCCTGGTTGAACTGGCAACTGACCGCCGGGCATTCGTTCACTACCGACTACTCCAATGCCGCCCGCACCCAGCTGTTTAATATTTACCGGGGCGAATGGGACGACGAATTACTCAAATTATTCGGCATTCCGCGTGCGGCACTGGCGAAGGTGCGCGCATCTTCCGGTCACCATGGCGAAGTGCAAATCAACACCATTGCCGGTTTGCCGATTGGCACGCCAGTGCTGGCGCTTATCGGTGATTCACACGCGGCACTCTACGCGCAGCGCAGTGTCTGTGGCCATGTGGTGAAAGCCACTTATGGCACCGGTTCTTCTTTGATGCTTTCACTCCCGGAGCCGGTAAACCGCAGTAATCGCCTGAGCACTACGCTTGCCTGGCATGACGGTGAGCTGAACTACGCGCTGGAAGGCAATATCACTCACACCGGTTCCGGTGCCGCCTGGCTGGGGAAAATGTTAGGTATCACCGATCCGGCAAAACTCACCGAGCTTGCGCAATCGGCAGAAAGTAACCAGGGCGTCTATTACGTGCCGGCGCTTTCCGGGCTCGGTGCGCCGTGGTGGGATTTACACGCTCGCGGCATGATTTGCGGCCTGACGGATGCCGCTACGCCTGCAGTGCTGGCGCGAGCCGCACTGGAATCGCTGGTCTATCAAATTGCCGATGTGTTTTTCGCTATGGAGCAGGCGACCGGCGAGCGCCTCGAATCATTGTGCGTGGATGGCACCGCTACCCAAAACCGCTGGCTGATGCAATTACAGGCAGATGTGCTGCAACGCCCGTTAATCATTCAGCCTGCGGCTGAAATCTCCGCACTCGGCGCAACGCTGCTTGCCGGAAAAACCCTCGGCTGGTGGCAAGACGGAACACCGCTTGCCGCATTAGCCCACTGTGGCGAGCGTTTGCAGCCGCAGGCAGAACAACAAAAAACCATGCAAGAAAACTATAAACAATGGCTTGAAGCCGTGGCGCGTTGCCGCTTTCAGCCAAATTAAATCTATTTTGAGCGGAGTGAAGCTATGTCCAGAATCCCTAAACAACTGACCTTCGGTGTGATCATCGGCAACCGCGGGTTCTTCCCAAGCTATTTAGTGGCGCAGGCGCATGAACAAGCCGAAGCCTTATTTAGCAAACTGGGTATCAAAACCGTGATGTTAAAAGATGGGCAAACGCATCTCGGCGGTGTGGAAACCCGTCAGGATGCCAAAGTCTGTGCCGAACTGTTCCGCCAGCATCGTGACGACATTCATGGAGTGGTGGTGCTGTTGCCAAACTTTGGCGATGAAAAAGCGGTGGCAGAAGCGATTCGCCTTTCCGGTTTGAAAGTCCCGGTGTTAATCCAGGCCGAAGAGGACAATCTCGACAAAATGGGACTCGCGACACGCCGCGATAGCTTCTGCGGGAAAATTTCTCTGTGCAACAACCTGCGCCAGTACAACATCCCCTTCACGCTCACCACGCAGCATGTTTGCGCGTTAAGCGGTGAAGTATTCGAACAAGATTTACAGCGTTTTGCGCAAATCTGCCGGGTGGTGAAATCAATGCAAGGTGTGCGCATTGGGGCGATTGGTGCGCGTCCGGCCAGTTTTAACACCGTGCGCTATAGCGAAAAACTGCTCGAAAAAATGGGCGTGGCGGTTGAAACCCTCGACCTGTCTGAAATTTTCACCCGCATCAAACACATCAGCGATGACGATCTGCGTGTGCATGAGAAGCGCGGCATCTTAATTGAAAACGCCGATGCCAGCGGCATTCCCGCCGATAAGTTAACCCAAATGGCAAAACTGTTTGTGGTGATCAGCGAATGGGTCGTGGCAAACGACATCGACACCACTGCGATCCAGTGCTGGACGTCGCTTCAGGAAAACCTCGGCATTAACGTTTGTTCGATTATGAGCGTGATGTCCGGGCAGTTGATGCCAAGCGCCTGTGAAGTCGACGTGATGGGCGCATTGTCGATGTATGCCCTCGCAAGTGCGTCGCTTAACCCGGCCTCAATTGCCGACTGGAACAACAACTTCGGTGACGATCGCAACAAATGCGTGTTGTTCCACTGCGGGAACTTTGCCAGCAGCAGCCTGGAATCCCCGTCGATGGGCACCGCTGATATTATCGGCACAACGGTCGGCAAAGAGAACACCTGCGGCGCAGTGCATGGCCGTCTGAAAAGCGGCCCGCTGACCTACTTCCGCCTCTCTTCTGATGATTTTACCGGGGAGGTGAAAGCCTATGTCGGCGAAGGGCAATCCGTTGATGACGCGTTAGATACCGTCGGCTGCCGTGCGGTCATAGAAGTGCCGCATCTGGAAAATTTACTGGCGTGGATTTGTAACAATGGCTTTGAGCACCACGTCGCCATGAACCATTCGGCGACGGGTGTGGTTTTGCAGGAAGCATTCAGTAAGTATTTAGGGGTGAACTGTTACCTGCATCGTTAATCATTTACAAGCCGCGCTCGTGCATTAATTGCGCCAGCGCGGCGTCATTAGCCAGAATTTCCCAGGCACTCATCACCGCAAGCGGAATATCAACATGGCTAATAAAGTCACGCCCTTTCGGCCCGTAGCCCTGCGCATCATCTCTGATTCGCGGGATTTCCCCCAGCGCCAACGAAATATACCGTTCAACTGGCCATAAGCCCTTTTCATGCAGGCTAAACGCGGTATGGGTTTGGTCACTGACTAACCGAGGCACAAAACCCGGCCAACTGCGCCATTGCGGCTGATGCGCATCACGTTGCCAGACGCGTTCAAAGGTCGCGACGGTACGGCGCTGCATGGTGGGGTCCTGAATGAGTATCGCGCGAGCGGGCGTTATTTCCCGCGTTTGCATCAAATCATAAGTGAAGCGCGCGTTCTCACCGCAGTTAGTGGACTTCTCTTCAGTCAGCACTTTTTCTGCCGGGACTTTCCAGAACCCGGTCGCAATGTCTTTAATAATTGCGGCTTCTGCGCGGCCAGTGGTGGGAATGGTGTTGTAGCGCGGGTGCTGAGCGATCGCGGCATATAAAAAAGTGGTCGAATGGCCAATTCCGCCGGTAATCAGCAGCGGCAATTCACTATTGGCGGCAAGCTCGCAAGCTGCATCAATGGTAGGGATAACGGCATTACCCGCGAGGATAATCAATTCACCATCGCAAACCGCAGGTGGCGCGGCAAACTCATTGTGAGAAAGCCACTCGCCAAGGGTATTAATGGCATTGATGGTCGTCGGCTGCAAAGCTGGAAATGTTGTCGTCAACATAACCCCTCCTTGTTAAAAACCAGCGCACATCATAACGCAGGCCATGCCGTTACTACATAAGGTTGCTCTGAGACTTCGAGTCGCCTGGCGCAAACGGTGGATGACGCTTGCGCTTATCCACCCTACAAAACCGTTTTTCGTAGGTTGGATAAGCGCAGCGTCATCCGACAGGCCTTTTATGCCAACTTATAAATTCGTGCTTCCCACGGGTGCAGCCGATAGAGTTCATCAACCTGCGGATAATTCCCCAACACGCATTCGGCCCATTCGAGCGGCAACTCACCGCTCGTCCAGCGCGCCGATTTCGAGGACATATTGCACAGCACCACGAACTCCGCACCGTCGAGCACGCGCCGGTACGCGTAAATTTGCGGGTTGTCTGCCAGTTCCAGCTCATAACGTCCGTAAATCAGCGCTCGCTCCTTTTTGCGTAGCTGAATTAACGCCCGGTAGAAGTTGAGCACTGAGTCCGGGTCTTGCTGCTGGCTGGCGACGTTAATCATTTCAAAGTTGGCATTCACCTTAAACCACGGCTCGCCATCGCTGAACCCAGCGTTCGGCCAGGCGTTCCATTGCATTGGCGTGCGGGAATTGTCGCGCCCGGTATTGGTGAGAAACGCAATAATCTCTTCTTCGCTTTTGCCCTGTTCTTCCATTTCACGCCACATGTTTTTTGCTGACACGTCATCGAAATCACTCAGGCTGTTGAATCGGGTATTGGTCATGCCGATTTCCTGCCCCTGATAGATAAACGGCGTGCCCTGCATCAGAAAATAGAGCGCGGCAATGCAGGTCGCACTTTCTCGCCAGTGGTGTTCAGTGTCGCCCCAGCGCGAAGTAATGCGCGTCAGGTCGTGGTTTTCCACATACAGCGCGTTCCAGCCTTTTCCTTCCAGCGCTTCTTGCCAGGCGGTGAAAATTTTCTTTAATACCCCCGGTTCCGGGCGCAAACCGGCTTCCGGTTCCCACAGCCGCACGTGTTCAAACTGGAACACCATACTCAGCCGGTTACGATGTTCCCCTACCCATTCTTCGGCGTGATCGGCAAACAGACCGTTCATCTCACCAACGGTGACAATATCGTAGTGCTGCAAGACGTTACGGCTCATGTCATCGACGTAATCGAGCAGCCCATCGTAGTTCAGGTGGCTTTTCATCGACGGCGCGTAACGCAATTTATCCGGGTTCGGCACATCCGCCAGCAGCGGCTCTTTTTTCAGGTGCGCGATGGCGTCAATACGGAACCCGTCGATGCCTTTATCCAGCCACCAGCGCATCATGTCGTACACGGCGCGGCGAACATCGTGGTTTTCCCAGTTCAGATCCGGCTGGCGGCGGGTAAACAGATGCAGAAAATATTGCTCTGTTACCGGGTCAAACTCCCAGGTTGAGCCTTTAAAAATCCCTTCCCAATTATTGGGTTCTGCACCATTTTTACCGTCGCGCCAGGTGTACCAATCACGTTTTGGGTTATCGCGCGAGGAACGGGATTCGAGGAACCACGGGTGTTCATCAGAGGTATGATTCACGACAAGATCGATAATTAGCTGCATTCCACGCGCATGAACTTGTTCAAGAAGACGATCAAAATCCGCCATCGTGCCAAACTCTGCCATGATTTCCTGATAATCTTTAATGAAACGAATTGAAATAACTGACTGATTTTTGGCAATGTTTTATAGCCAAGATCTGTAGAGGGAGAGAATTGCAATACACATTGCAATACGCAGAGAAAGTAATAAAAAAGGCCGCTAATGCGGCCTGAAGGATAGCAACAGCATTACAACCCAAGGCTTTTTTTGACTAACTCACCAACAATAGGCCACATTACGGGTTGAACCGACTCCCAAACAGGACCGCAGACCTTTTCCAGTAAAGATCTGGCCTGTTTGCCATCACCCTCATTCGCTGCTGACACAACTGCTGCAATGTCAGAACGCTGAGCACTGCTCACGACTTGTCCCTGTTCTTCAAGGATAGAAATCAGCTTTGCAACAACCTCAGATTCCGTATTGGCTGTAATACTCTGAGTCTGAGATACAACTTCTCCCTGGCCCAACTGCGTATTGCTGAAATGACCACCAGAAATGGTTAGATTATTAACAATGCGCTGAACGTGTTGCGGACGGTTTGGGGCTTTACGAGACTCTTTATAACCAGCTTCGGTCAGATAAACGTACTCGCGCTTACTATATGTCCCAAGAAAGACGACATGACTATTTGGATCGTTCTCCATCATGGCTCTTGGGCCAGTTTTAATCATCTTGGATTTTTCAAGGTCGCCAAACGCAACATCAAAATCGACGGTATTAAAATCAGCCACACTACATACCGCGGTAGCTAAGGCCTTAATATTAGGTCCTTTATACCCATTTTTTAAATCCTTAGCTGTTAACCCTTGGTCGGCAAAATCCGCCAAAAGGGTTCCCAAGATCTGCTTTGCTGCTTCGTCTAATTGTCCGGCCATTTCATTTTCTCTTTGGGGTTAAGTCCTTATCACAAATGGGGATTTACATTCCAAAATCAAGTCATCTAAATTTAATTTTTCATTTTATCCAGAGGCCATCCTTCATCTGAGTCACTTTCCTCAATTTTCCTCGCCATTTCATCCCGCAGATCGTCAATAATAGTCTGAACACGTGTAACGGCTGTTGGTGTAAGAGCACAGTCACGTTCCAGAATATCTGGCAGCGTTTCCAGCACCATAACGACCGCTTTCGCAAGTGAGGCATATTCGCGCGCCACTTCCTCTACAGGAATCAATTCTCGTGAGGCTGCTTCAAATTTCAGCCTTTCATTTTCTGACTGATACCAGGCTTTTCGGTCCTGCGGCGACATTTCACCTTTTTCTTTCATTGATGGCGTAAGTAGTCCCTGAAGCGCTGGCCCCAGTTCGTACAACTTGAGATTTTCACCATTACCACCAGCCAGATCCATATCGCGCAAACGCCGGGCAACAAGGTTTCGGTTCATGCCCACAAGCTCCGCCAGTTGCGTAACATTAACCTGCGTTTTACTCAGTTTCATTCTTACCTCTGCTGCACGGTCACTTTTGCAGCAAAAGCAACCTGAGTCATTACTTTTCAGTTAGTTAAGCTATTGCTGCTGCACGCATAAAATGCGAAAAATCAGCCGTTTTCCGCGTGTATTCGCCCCCTCGGTGTTCAGTGTCACAAAAGGGACCCGTAAAAAAGGCAGCCCGAAGGCCGCCAAATGGTTCAACATGCCAAATCATTACGGTTAGCCAGCCACGCCCGACGAGCGTACCAGTCCGCGCCAGTCCAGAGGAGCCACTCCCGCATCAATCCTTACTTTGTAGGTCACACCATCAACCGTAAAACCCTGCTGTTGCTCAAGATACGGGGCTTCCACACCATCCAGATAAGCCACCTCGATTGTATCTGCACCCTGATTCGCCAGCAGGTACCAGGCCAGTTTGTCAAACTCATCAAGGCGGGCCTCAGTGAGCACGGTCAGTGCTTTGTTGTAAGGGTTTGCCACACCGCTGTTTGTAGCACCGGGTACTGATGTGGAGGCAATGAGCTGTAACGCCCGATCTTCCTGATCTACAGGTACAAGCAGGAACTTAGGCGGGATATTCAGCACTGCCCCGGCAGCGTTCTTCTGCAGTCGCATGGTCTTACGGGCAGCACCAAGGCCAGTGATATCCAGTAAATTATCAATAATGTTTTCATGTGCCGCGCTGAATAACGGTTTACCGTCGCTGAGATCCCGGTTACTGGTCAGCAATGCATACACCAGATCGCCAATTGTGCGACGGGCTGCAGCACCCATCTTGCCAGGAATATCGGTGAAAACACTCATATCATCGTTGATAATAGCCTGCCGTGTAATGCTGAACAGTTCACCATAAGTGGCAAGCGCAATAGGTTCACTGCGATCTGACGTGGTGGCGTATTTGTATTCTGCCCCCGGACGTACCTCACGCAGGGAAGCAAAGCCATCCAGCCCGGCGCGATGCCCGGTTTTAAAATCGGTCAGGTTGCCTTTCTTTGTCCAGAGAGGGAATGTCTCTTCAGATTCGTCCCAGCCCTTCAACATGGATTTGTGGGCCACATCGCCAAGCACATGACCAAAATCGCTGGTGCTGTGGGTAAAGGCCATGCCAACCATTGCCAGTGGATTACCCGGAATGCCGCTTACCCCACGATCCACCAGTGAAGCCCTTGCCAGTTCGCGCAGCGTGTAACCATTATAACGGTTGCCGCTTTCTGGTTTTGCCAGCCCACTGCGCGCCAGCAGTGCCGCTTTGACTGAGTCGCCGACTAAATTGCCATTACCCGAATACATTATGTAATCACCTCCCGCTGTCGGAGTTGTCCCCTCAGCCAGTTTGTTTAATATCTTCTGTCGGGCCTGTTCTTCATTGATAGAACCGCCCATAAATTCCGCTTTGATGACACCAGCCCATTCTTTCCCGGCGACCGAAGAAAAAAGCTGTTCAGCCTGTTGCTCACGTTTTTTCACCTGATCCACAGTCGCAGCTTTCATCCCGTTGACCAGCGCTTCAGGCGTTCGGGTAAACTTACCAATCAGCGAAGCGCATCCCGGAGCCATGGCGAATGTCTGCCCCTCTGCCGGGTAAATTTCATCAATAAAACCTTTCTCCTTCGCTTCTGCTGCCGTGAGCCAGGTTTCAGCGTCCATCATGGCTTTAATTTCTTCATCAGCCAGACCTGATTTAGCTGCATAAGTTGCAATCATGGTTTTACCAATCTGCTCCATTACATCAGCATGGCGTCGCATATCCTCTGCTTCTCCCGCCATAATTCCCCACGGGTTGTGGATCATCCACCAGCCATTATCTGCCATCGCAACACGTTTAGCCCCCAGCGCTACGATGGTCGCCATAGATGCCGCCATGCCATCAATGCGGGCTACCGTATGCCCTTTATAAGAACGCAGGGCATTAAACATCGCTATACCGTCCGTTACATTGCCGCCACCGCTGTTAATGGCCACCGTTACCGGACCATTTGCCGCCAGCAGGGAATCACGGAAGCGTTTAGCGGTCAGGCCTTCAATCGGTTCGTAAAGTGAAATTTCCATCAGTCACCCGCCTTAAGCCGCACCCGGCATATCATTTTTTGCTGCCTTGCTGTTGGTCAGTCCCAGCTTTTCACGCAGAAGGTTACGGGCAAGCCAGCCAATGGACGGCGCATTACCCGGAATACCTTCACGCTCAAACCGCTGCCGTACTTCTTCACGCAGGCGGTTAAGTTGAAGGGCGATTTCATCATCGATATACACCGACATTGCTTTCTGTTTTGTCACTTACTGAATCTCCATAGACACTAGATGTACATACAGTATTGATCTGTATTTATGGTAAGTAAATTAATATTTACCACTTATTCAGATTAATGAGATACGCATACAAAAAAACCGGGTTTCCCCGGCTCAATACGTGAAAAATAAAAAAGCGTGTATATAAGCAAAACTATGTTGGTTCAGTCAGTTCAGTTGGTTCATTTTGTAAAAATTGTTGTTTTATAAAGGTTATTTTCAAAACACTGAACCAACAAGACCCCGTTTTGAACCAACAACGCTGTTTTTGTGTTGGTTCAGTCCTCTTTGTTGGTTCAAAAAATCCCGTTTGTTGGTTCAAAAGTCCCCTTTGTTAGTTCAGTGTTGGTTCACACTCTGGTAATAAAAATTATATATAACAGCCACATAATTAAAGACACCTACTACTGAACCAACTGAACCAACACAAAACATCCTTACGTGTGTAGTTATTTCTCCTCCTCTTCCGTCACGTGCTGAAGGATGTATACGTTAATTTGCCGCCCATCAATTCTTGGGGACTTCTGCTGGAAACCGCGACCGCTGGATGGCTCTGAGAGTATTCCTGCCCCGACCAGCACACGGGCAAACTGTTTTGCATTAAAGCCCTGCGCAATTTCTTTCTCAAATGTGGCCGGAAACGTGTAGAACACTAACGGCGCATCGTCATGACTGCTTTTACGCTTACGATACCCGGCAAGATCACGTATTGGCATACTGGCGGGATCATAAGGCAGCGGGGCAAAGCGACTAAGTCCGTGCGCATTAAGAAACGCCTCGCACTGCTCGATTATCTGCTGGTGTTCTTTGTTCCCGGTACCGAACTCTTTTACCCAGGCATTAAAACCGTGCTGAATAGCGTCACGGCTCGCCTGTTCTGTCCAGCCGGTTATCTCTGCACCCAGCACCAAAGCAGCCTCAAGAATGGCAAACCGTTCAGCTACACGGTGAACCTGATCGCCGTAATCAGAGGGGATAAGTCCACGCCAGCGCGTCTGTGCATCACGTACCGCCTGTATTGCTTCTGTCTGATGGCCAGCAAGATATTTAACCCATTCCCGCCCTGCCGCACCGTGATTTTCACGCCAGGCATCACGCAGGGCATCCGCATGCTGTTTACCTGTCAGGTACTCATGAAACACCGTGGATTTCTCCATCGGCACATTAAGCAACCGTACAAGCTGGCCCGCTTTCACTTTTAGCCCACCAGCAGCAAGAAATGTCTCGATGTCCATTTCCCCGGTACTGATCGCCACCGTTCGCCAGCGTTTCAGTTCACGGTTGCCCCCCTCCTTCGCCCCCTGGAGTTTTCCGGCGCCGTTGAAAAGGGTATAGGCTGATGTGGCCACGTCTTTAACGCTACTACCCTGACCGATCTCATCCAGTGGCAACAGGCCGTCATTGTGCGCTTCCGCTTCGTTGGCGATGCCCAGCGCGGTACCGTACCAGGTAAGGCGCAATGCATCAGGCTCACCCCACAGACTACTGGCGATATTGGCCGTGGTGGTCTTACCGGCGCTCGACTGCTCATACAGGTGAACACCGAACCCGTCAGCACCCACCAGTCCGATAAGTGGCGCCGCAAGTGAAGCGGAAACACCCAGCACCATTGACGGATTACCTGCACATAACCTGGCTACGCTGCCGCGCCAGCTCTCCGCCGTACCCGTCACCGCATAACCACCAGCCGCAGCACTGCGACCGTTGAACAGTATCGGGGTTTGTGGCTCCCCGATAACTTCACCATCCGGCATGATGTAAGCGCCATGGTGCCAGCCAGATGTATGACTGATTCGCCATTCCTGTCCGGAGCCATTACGTTGCAGCCAGTCAGCCAGCGTGGCGCGCAAAGTGGATTTTGTCGTCACATTTACTCCGCCCGCTTTCAGCGTACGCCAGCCGTCACGCTCGCCTATATCAGCCGCAGGAATAGCGCGTGTGACTTCACGACCCGTACCCGGCTCTTTCCAGCGCAGTATCAGGAAACGTTCTGATCCATCCGTACCCGTGCCGATGATCTCGATCGCTGAACAAAGCCATGCCTCCGGGTTAATAATCTCTCCACTGTCTTTGTCTACTTTCGGCGTAACCCAGAAAACACCATCTTCACGGCTTTCAATACGGGGCTTTAGTTCCTCTCCGGGCAATGCCTTAGCATTTCCACGTTTCTTCACTGGCAGACTGATAACAACGCTTTCCCCCCGCTCTGCTTCGGCTTTCAGGTCAGCCAGTCGCGGCGTCCAGTCTTCCACCAGTTCGAGACTTTCAGAATAAAAACGGGCTTCCTGAACCTCGGCCAGTGCCAACATGGTAGCTATGGCGGTAATTTGCGGCTCACTCAGTACTCCAGCACGATAAACACGAACATAGCGACGACCATCATCAACAATACGCAGGTTTTCCAGTTGCCCTAGCTCCCTTGCACCCAGGGTAATTGGCGGGACGTTATCTCCCGCCTTGTTATTTTCCTGCCAGTCTTTGGCGTGTAGCCAGGCATCAGCACCCGCAAAAATAATGGCCTCGGCAAACGCATCAGTAGGGAGTTTTTTGACATTGGGTGCATTTTTCACTTTTTAATTCTCCCTGCCTGAATCAACTCACGTAGTTTTTTTGTTTTTTCCAGCGGATTGTTTTCAGTGCACCATTCGTAAATTTTCTGTTTTTTCACAAAGGTAAATTCACTCTCAAAACGTGCAGCCGGGAAAACGCACTCACTTGAATAGCCCTTACGAATAAAGAAAATACGGTTATGGGAAACATTTTTAACCGTGACCCGCTCGCCGTAACGGTCTTTATAAATATCACCCGGACGAAGTTCAGGCTGAGCGAGTCCACCAGCAGTTAAGCTGTTTAATTTCTTTTTCATGGTTTATCCCTTAGCGCGGACGGTTAGAGTGCGAAATGTTCCAGCCTTAATTGCCGCTTCCATAAATTCATCCAGAGTGGCAATAAGCATCTTTTCCGGTAATACCTCTCCGCTGGTAACAATGCCGTTCTTGATTGTCGTCAGCACACGGATTTCATGATCAACGGGTAACGCTGAATTAATCATGGAAACACCCCGCCATTTCAGAAGAGGCAGAAATATTGCAACCTATAAGGCTCCAGAGTGTCGCAGAATCTGAATCAGTCCAGGTGGTAATGAGTGGGCTTTCAGTACGGATTTTGGCGGCGAACGTCAAATCCCAGCCGCAGAAGCTGGTGCGGGCATCTTCTTCTGTCGCTGCATTGGTGCGTAGCACAATGGGTGTGCAGGTCTGGCCTTTGGGAGTTCCCAAGAAGAGCCATGTAAATTTAGGTCGAGTTTGGGTAAACTGTGATTCAGCCATAACTGTTACTCCGATTAACGGTTTGTGGTCAGACGCCCTGTATGTGTTCCTAGCACTACGGGGCGTTGTTTTTATAGACTCACACATGTTAGTGTATATGCCTATTTGAATTAACCATAAACCTATAGGCATATACATGTCAATATCTCGAGATAAACAACCTAAGGGTGGCGGCAAGTCACCAATGCTACCAATCCGCATTCCTGCTGAATTACGCAAGCAATTTGATGAGCTAGCACAAGCTGAGAACACCAGTACCAGTAACTGGCTAAAGGAGTTAGGCAGAACGGAATTGCGCCGACAGGGCATCGAACCAAAAGGCTGATTTTGACCACTAGAAGTAAACCTGGTAATGTGTCCGTTATTTATTTTCGTTTGATTACACTGGCGGCCTAGCATGGCCGCCTTGATCTTTCATATAACAAAAATCATTCAATTATGGTTAATGAATAAATCCTATGCCTGATCGCCTCACTGCATTGTTCCATATCGCTCTTTATTTCTTTCATATTATTTTCGTGCGATGTCCAATACTCTTTTTCGTACGGATATTCTTCATAATGTTGATATTCAACAGCCTCTTTCCTACAAACCTCTCTATATTTACAAGCTAAAACATAAATTTCATCATAATAAAATGGTCTATTTGCCTCGATGGCAACAACTAATGGGTTATATCTTTCATAAAAAGTCTTTAATCTTCTATTTTTACGTTCAATGGGGGTTTCATCAGTTGAATGGTGATCGAGTAAAGGTCGTAACTTACTGACAGCATCAGCTACTTCGAAAATGCAAGACCATAGCTCGTGGTATATTGAAAACTCCTTATCAAATTGTACCTTGCTCACATAGTTTGTTTTTTCTAGTTTAGCCTTTATTTCTGAGTTTGTTTTATCGAAAAATGACTGCAATTCTTTGATTTTCTCATCCTGTTTCCTTCTGAATCTTTCCAAATATAATTTAGATAAATAGCTGACAACTGCAATAGCAACGAATGATACTCCGCCTAGTATGCTTAGCGCATCCAAAAACCATTTCATATCAAAACTTGCCTTTATTAGTTTATTTGCTACCAATACTAACCCACACAGAAGTCCCCCGCAAATGAGCGGGGTTGCTAAATTTTGATATTGCTAATTTGATGATAACTATTACCTCGGAAGCCATTCTCCGCGCACCCATGCCTGCACCTCTGACAGCAAGTATCCCGTAGCGTTACGTCCTAACTTACGACGCTTGGGAAACTTGCCTTCCTTTTCAAGTCGCCATCGAGTCGTATTTGATAACGTAGTCAACTTGCGGCACACCGGTTCGCGGATGATTTGGTCTACATCAGGCATAAATTCAAAATCACTTTCTTCAACAATTGCAATTGGTTTCATATTAAGCCACCTCTCTTTTTAATACTTTCACTTTAGAATTTTGATTAATCAATCCATCGAGGTAAGTAAACCACAGTTCTAAAGCCTCAGACTTTTTATTCATATACTGACTTCGATTATAAATTCCAGCCACTCCTCTTATTGTGTGTCCAAGCAAACTTTCTACGGCAAAAAAGTCACAGCCAAAATCATTTAAATATGTAGAAATCGTTCTTCTGAAATCATGTAGAGTCCATGATGATTTATGCCCTAACCTCTTCCAGATCTTACCTACATCCGTACTTATTTGTTTCTGGTCACGATATGAACCTAGCATGTAATCACGATATTTAGTTTCAGCATGAAGATTCACCAGCCACTGTTTTATGCCTTGAGGGATAGGTCTGATAATTTCTTTTTTATTCTTGCTATGTTCAGCAGGAACCGTCCATACCCAATTTTCAAAATCCCACTCACTCCAGTTTGATAACCTTACCTCACTCAATCGGCAACCGAATATCAGACATATTGTCATAACGCGCCGATTATAAAGAGAAGCAAGCGCCCATAGTTTTTCTTTAAAAATATGGTTACAGACATCTCTTAACTCATCCTCTGAGAGAAATCTTTCTTTACGCTTTGCAAACTCACCAACATCGGTCATACGTAAATCATTTAGTACATTTGACACTGCAAATTGTCTTATCCTGCAAAATTTTAGTGCCTGTCTGACATCCGCAAAAACATATGCAGCCATTACTGGTGCGTTCTTTTTGATCCTGTCAAAACACGCCATCCAGTCAGATAAGCCGCATTGTTCCAGAGGAAAATCACCAATATGCGGGTAAATATGTAATCTGAACCTGTAGATCGCATCCTGATGCTTCACGCGCTTAACTGAAGCGTAGTTTTCATACCAGTAGTCTAGTGTTTCCTGAACCGTTACTGGCTTCAGTGTTTTTTTTGCACAAAGTTTTAACTGAATTCGAGGATCGCGCTTTTCAGCTAACCATGCCCGGCATTGGTCACGCTTTTCTCTAGCCAGCTTAAGGCTCATATCGGGGTATCTTCCAAGAGTGAGCCAGAGTGGCGAAGAGTCGCGATCGCCCAAGCGATAAAAGAAAACGAAGCTAATTCCGCCCTTTTTACTGATCCTTGCAGATAGCCCTTTGCCGTCCGCAATGTGCTTTTGCGCCGGTTGCACCTTCCCCATCAAAGCACGTAACGCTTTGTCGCTAAGTTTGTTCTCTGCCCCCATCGTACCCCTCCATTTGCAATACACATTGCAATACACAGTTACTCGTAACACCCGAAAACCCAGGAATCACCACGAATGCCAATGAAAGGTTATTTCATTTATTATCAATTGTTTGTGGTAAGCCCTGAATAGAAACGGGAGTAATTGAATGTCAAAGGTGCATAATAATCGCTGATGTCGTAGCCGTTATCGTCATTCGGCGATTTGTACATCGGGCAGATCCAAATTAGATCGATTCCGAGGTCTTTGAGGTAATCGAGTTTTTCGGTGATTCCGTTCAGGTCACCAATGCCATCGCCGTTGCTGTCCTTAAAACTGCGCGGATAAATCTGGTAGGCCACCGCCTCTTTCCACCAGCTCGCCATCGTTTACCTCCCGATTAATAAAGCAAAAGATTCATAAGGTTGCAGCTCGAGACTCACCGCCAGCTGGTCGCGCGGTGCGTAGTTGCTGATCAAACATTCACCGTGCCAGTTCTGCATTTCAGGCGGAATGTCGAGCGTCAGGTGCTCGGCGGTAAAGTTGTTGACCACCAGCAATCGCTCGCCATCAAGTGTCCTCAGCCAGGCAAACACCTGCGGATGCTCACGCAAAACAGGCTGGAAATCGCCGTAAACCAAAACCGGGTACTGTTTACGCAGCGCCACCATTTTCTGGTAATGCCAAAGAATTGAATCCGGTTCCGCAAGGGCTGCGGCCACGTTGATCTCGCGGTAATTCGGATTCACCGCAATCCACGGCGTGCCCGACGTAAATCCGGCATTCGGGCTGGCGTCCCACTGCATCGGTGTGCGGGCGTTATCGCGCCCGTTAGCATGAATGCCGAGCATCATCTCTTCATGGCTCACGCCTTGCGCCAGCCGCTCGTGATAAAGATTCAGGCTTTCAATGTCGCGGTATTCGTCGATGTTCCCGAACCGCACGTTGGTCATGCCAATCTCTTCACCCTGATAGATATACGGCGTGCCCTTCAGGCAGTGCAGCGCGATGGCGAGCATTTTTGCCGAAGGTTCACGAAACGCCCCTTCGTCGCCAAATTTAGACACCGCGCGCGGTAAATCATGGTTGCTCCAGAACAGTGAATTCCAGCCCTGATGCGCCAGTGCGGTTTGCCACTTCTCAATCACCGCTTTGAAACTTGCCAGTTCAAACGGCTTGCTGCGCCATTTCCCGGCGTGCTCATCCCAGAACTGTTTGATGTGGTCGAACTGGAAAACCATGGAGAGTTCTTCGCGCTCGGCCCCGCTATACAGCAGCGCGTCTTCAGGCGTGGCACTCCAGGCTTCACCGACGGTGACGGTGTCCCCTTTGCCAAAGGTGGCGCGGTTCATCTGGCGAATCAGCATGTGCAGATTTTTGCCGTTCGCCATAATCTGCGCGTCCACTTCTTTACCAATCAGATCGATAACGTCCATGCGGAAACCGCCGATACCTTTCGCCAGCCAGCGGTTCATCATGGCGTGAACTTCATCGTGAACGCGCGGGTTGTCCCAGTTGAGATCCGGCTGACGCACAGAAAACTGGTGCAGATAATATTCGCCGCTGGCCTCGTCAAACGCCCAGCCGCTACCGCCAAAGTACGAGCGGAAATCGTTCGGCGGGCCGCCATCTGCCGCAGGTTTGCGCCAGATATAAAAATCACGGTACGGGTTATCTTTCGATTTCAGCGCTTCGATAAACCAGGGGTGTTCATCAGAGGTGTGGTTGACGACTAAATCCATCAGGATATGAATATCGCGCTGTTTCGCCTGCGCAATCAGGGTTTCCATCTGCGCCATGGTGCCAAATTCGGCGGCAGCCGTTGTCATCCATCGGCGAGCGGTACACTGGCGAGAGCCAAATCAGGTTGATGCCAAGCTGTTGCAGGTAGTCGAGTTTACTGATGATGCCATTGATGTCGCCGATACCATCACCGTTGCTGTCCATAAAACTGCGCGGATAGATTTGGTACACCACCGCATTGTGCCACCATTTTTTTTCCACTGATTTCTCCTTTTTTGTCGAGCGCCCTCACCCTAACCCTCTCCCCAGGAGAGGGGATCTTATGTTTTCTCCTTCTCCCTCACGGAGAAGGCTGGGATGAGGGTGAAATTCGCACAAACGCCCGCCCGTCACTGTTAAACAAGTAGCAATTCTCAGGCGGCAGCCGCAGGCCGATGCGTCGGTCAGCTTTTATCTCAAGCCTGAAAGTATGGCGCATCACCAGCGGTTCGCTACCGTAACCGCTATTTACGTAGAGCAAAGTTTCGTTGCCCATTTGCTCAACAAACAACACTTCCGCTTCAATGTCTGCCTGCGCCAGTTCGGTTATCTGAACATGTTCGGGGCGAATACCGAGGCGCACAGCTTGCCCTTCAGGTACACCAGCCCCGTTCATCGGCAGCGAAATAAGCTGGCGGTTTTCCAGCATTACATCCGTGCGCTGGGCGTTGCCGCTCACCAAAACGCCGGGGATCAGGTTCATTTTTGGCGAGCCGATAAACTGGGCGACAAACACGTTGGCCGGGCGGTCGTACAACTCAAGCGGCGTCCCAACCTGCTCGATTTGCCCTTGATTAAGCACCACGATGCGGTCGGCAAGCGTCATCGCTTCGACCTGATCGTGGGTGACATACAAAATCGTGGCATTAATCCGTTTGTGCAGGGCGGCGATTTCCATACGCATCTGCACGCGCAGCGAGGCATCAAGGTTTGAAAGCGGTTCATCGAACAAAAACAGGCTCGGCTCGCGCACAATCGCCCGCCCGATAGCCACACGCTGGCGCTGGCCGCCGGAGAGATCTTTAGGTCGCCGGTCGAGCAAATGCTCGAGCTGCAAAATACGCGCGCTTTCCCGCACTTTTTCGTCGATGGTTTTGACGGGCAGTTTCGCCATTTCCAGCGCAAATGCCATATTCTGGTACACCGTCATATGCGGATAGAGCGCGTAGGACTGGAACACCATGCCGATGCCGCGCTCTGACGGAGAATCGTCGTTGACGCAAACCCCGTCGATACGCATCTCGCCGCCGCTTATCTCTTCAAGACCCGCCACCATGCGTAGCAGCGTTGATTTCCCGCAGCCGGACGGCCCCACCACCACCACAAATTCGCCGCTGTTGATTTCCAGATCGAGCGGTTTAATCACCTCTGATGCCGCGCCGTAGCGTTTTTGAATTTTATTGAGTACGAGTTGCGCCATGGTTATCCCTTAATCGCTCCACTGGTAAGCCCGCTGACAATGCGTTTCTGGAAGATAAGCACCAGCACAATAATCGGCAGCGTCACCACCACTGACGCCGCCATAATGCTGCCCCACGGCAGCTCAAAGGTTGACGCGCCGCTGAACATACTGATGGCGACAGGCACCGTGCGTTTATCGCCAGAAATAATAAATGTCAGCGCGAACATGAACTCATTCCACGCGCCGATAAACGCCAGCAGCCCAGTGGTGACCAGTGCGGGGGCGAGAATCGGGGCAAACACCCGGCGGATAATGGTCCAGGTTTTAGCGCCATCAACAATTGCCGCCTCTTCCAGTTCAACGGGAATCGACTTCATAAACGTGGTGAGCACCCAAACGGTGAACGGCAGCGAAAACGTGGTGTAAGAGAGCACCAGCGCACCGAGCGAGTCATAAAGTCCGAGAAAACGCACCAACTCAAACATGCCGGTCAACACCGCCACTTGCGGGAACATCGAGACACACAAAATGGTGAACAGCAGGAATTTACGGCCACGGAACGGCACGCGTGCCAGTGCAAAAGAGGCGGTAATCGACACCAGCAGGCAGATGCCAACGGTTATCGTCGCCACCAGCACCGAGTTAAGCAGGCTGCGGGCGATGCCGTTATCCACCAGTGCGGTGACGTAGTTTTGCCAGTGCCAGCCGCTGGGTAAATAGGCGGGTAAAAACAGCTCCTGCCCGGTGCGAAGTGAGGTGATAATCGCGTAGTAAAACGGGAACACGCAAAACAGCACCGCAAAAGTCGCCCCGGCATAAATCACCAGTTTGTGGGCAAAATTGCGCTGCCGACGGGTTATTTTCATCACCGCTTCTCCTTCTCGTTTAAACGTGAGACGCGGATAAAGCAGGCGGCAATGCCTGCCACCATCATAAATACCAGCACCGATGCCGCCGAACCCATGCCCATATCCTGATAGGAAATAATTTGTTCACGGGCGTAACCGGACACCGACATCGTGGCCTCGCTATTGGAGGTCAGCACGAAGATAAGATCGAAAATGCGCATCGCGTCCATCACGCGGAAAATCAGCGCCACAACCATCGCTGGCATAATCAGCGGTAGCGTAATACGTTCAAACCGCTGCCACGGGCTGGCACCATCCACGCGCGCCGCCTCGTAAAGATCGTTGGGAATCAGTTGCAGCGCTGCCAGCAACATCAGCGCCATAAACGGTGTGGTTTTCCAGACATCGGCAATCACCACCGCCCACATCGACAGCGACGGCTCGGCAATCCACGCCAGATGTGCCTGATAACCAAAAATCTTCGCCAGCAAATCGTTCACCACGCCGTACTGATCGTGGAACATCCAGCCCCACATTTTGGCGCTCACAATGGTCGGAATCGCCCACGGCACCAGAATCGCGGTGCGGACTAAGCCCTGTCCACGAAATTTCTGGTTCATTAACAGCGCCAGCAACATGCCAAGAAACAGCTCGATGCCAACCGACACCACGGTAAACCACAGCGTGTTGCCGACAGCCTGCCACCACAGCGGGTCAACCAGCACCCCACTGCTGTCGCCGTCATGTGTGGCGTAATAGTTTGCCAGCCCCACCATCTGGTACTCAGACGGGTTGTCGAGCATCGCGTTGGTGAAGCTGAAAAAGAAGGTTCGCACCAGCGGCCATCCCGCCGCCAGTGCCAGAAGTAACAGCGCTGGCGCCACCAGTATCCACGCGATACGGCGACGCCGTTGTTGATAGCCTGTATGCGCCAATTAATGCCAGTCCTTACCCTTCACGCGCTCAAGGCGTTTTTGCAGATCGGCGACCGCAGTTTTACCGTCGCTACTGCCGTTGAGCACTTTAAAGGTCACGTTAAAGATGGCGTTTGAAACGCGCGGATACTGACTTTTGGTAGCCGTTGCCGGGCGAGGAACCGCATTGGCGAAGATATCCTTAAACATCGTCAGATGTGGTGCGGTTTCCAGAACCGCTTTGTCTTCATACAGGGCCGAACGCGTCGGTGCGAAGCCGAGATATTTCAGCTGCATTTTCTGCGAATCAGCATCGGTGAGGATTTTCAGCAGCGCAATCGCTGCATCTTTGTTTTTGGTATTGGCGTTAACCGACCACTGCCAACCACCCAGGGCGTTGGCTGATTTACCATCCGGCCCGGCCGGAAGTGGTGCTACGCCGACTTTGCCTTTGAGCGGGCTATCAGCACCCTGTGAGAGCAGATACGCGTATGGCCAGTTGCGCATAAACAGCGCGTCGCCATTCTGGAATACCGCGCGCGACTCTTCTTCTTTGTAACCTAACGCCCCTTTCGGCGTGATTTTACCCATCCAGCCTGCGACCATATCCAGCGCAGCCGCCGCCTTTGGATTATTTACGGTCACGTTCCCTTTTTCATCGATAAAGGTGCCGCCGCCATAGGAATCAATCCACTCCAGCGCGTTACAAGTCAGCCCTTCATACGATTTGCCCTGGAAGATCATCCCCCAGAAGTTTTTGTGCCCCGCTTTACGCTCTTCTTCCTGAATTTTGGTGGCGATACGCGTCAGATCCTCCCAGGTTTTCGGCGGCTGCTCGTTGTATTTTTCCAGCAAGTCTTTGCGGTAATAGAGCACGCCAGTATCCAGATACGCAGGCACCGCTTTGACTTTGCCGTTCACCGTGTCATTCGCCCACGGGCCGGGGAAGAAATCGCCTTTCATATCGCCGACGGCGTCGGTTAAATCGAGAGTCTGTTTATCAAGTAACCCCCCCCAGATGGTGTCCGACTGGAACAAGTCCACCGCCTTTTCATCTTTGGCGGCAAACAGTTGCTGGAGCAGAGCCAGCTTTTCGTCAGACGCCGCTGGGAATTCGATAAACTCCAGCTTGTTGCTGGTCTGTTTTTCAAAACGGTCTTTGACGTATTTGCAGTATTCCTTACCGCCAGGCGAGATCGGGCATTCCATGCGCAGGGTATCGGCAAACGCAGCGTTAGAAACGCCCGCAAGCGCAAAGGTAATAAGACTTAACGTCAGCTTTTTCATTGTTTCCTCTTTTGTTCAGACCAAACCGGAGGGAGTGCGTTTTAAACGCACCAATAAAAAAGCTAGTTAACAATCGAACCAGACGGCAACTTAGCTGGCTAATCTTTGTACAAATTCTCGACGTGGTGCACGTAACGCTATTTTTTATTTCACTTTTGCTCAGGACGCGCTATGCGTAGGATACATTCGACTCAATAACCTTATTTTAATTAATGGATTAATTATGACTGTTTATCGTCTGAGTACCCGCATTCACTCGAATGCTCCATCAGACTCCATTCTGTATGATTTATGTATTTACCGGATGGACTCAGAAAGAAAGAGATTCCTGCTTATTGACGTGAAGCAACAACCTATTCAGGCAAATTATGAAACGCTGAAACACTCGACGGATAATATCAGCGAATCACTGACCACTATTTATATTATGGAAGTCACGCTTTACCGTAAAACGATGTTGCATACACACTGTGTTACTGCTTCGCCTTTTACCCGGATGTACACATTAGAAGAGCTTGCATCCGGTAAAGCCTGGTCGTCTGTTAAGCGAGAAAACCCTTGTTATTTTGTCGCCTCAGGAACATCAAAGCTGGAAAGTGAAGGTGGAAATATTGTTTCGGTTAATATTTCGAAGCAAGACAGGCCATTTATTTCTGAACAATATCCTGTTGGAGGCCCACAAGATCCATTTGAGAAAAGTATAATTGAAGAACAGATAAAGAATAGATTTAACCATATTACATATCCCAATCAGAATGTCGGGAGCTTGTGTGGGCCTGCTGCCTTTTTCTAATGTCTGCAATTTGACACTCTGGATTCCCCCTTGCCGGGATCACTATGTGGCAAACGCTAACAGAATGGTTTGAGAAAGCGGGATATATAAAAGTGTTCAGTAATGTCGGAGCTACCCAGGCTGGAATTCAAGGCATGCAAGATTTAAATAACTATGTGCAGAAGGGATATAAAGTTGTTTCACTCATCAATGACAGCTTATTAGAAGGGAGTTCTTCCGAACGGGCGACATATCCTACTCACTGGATTGTCTGGGGTGGCCCGGCTGTTCAGGGAATAGACAGGGCGGTACATCTAAATTTATTTTCATGGGGTCAGATGCAAGATCAGATAAAACCTGGCAAAGATCTCTCTTTTTTCATTAATCGATTTTTCGGAGGGCTGGTTTTTAAACCAATCAAATAAACATGTGGATATTACGTAGTCTTATATTAGGTGGGCTTTTCTGTGTTTCAGCATGCAGCATGTTAAGCCCGAAGGCTGAATATATTCCAGAGGGGGACGAACTAAAAGCAGCCGTCGTTGGCGTTCCTTATCTTTTAAAGATCAACATCCTGGGGGGAAGAGTTATTGACGGATGGTACGAATCCGAACCTGATTACAAACCAGGTTTAGTCACACCTAATGATGCTGGAATTTTCCTTCGCAACTGTCATTTACCCGAGAGCAAAACGGAATCTTTATTGCCTAAGACTCCACTATATAATGGTAATTGTATTGAAGTTTATGGCACTCCTACAAAAGCAGGAGAGCTAAAAATAAAAATTGATGGCGGGATGTACGGCAGTATGATCGCGCCAGCCAGCGAATTTAGCAAAGAATACAAAATAAACGTTATTCAGCCATAAAATCTAACCCCTAAGCAGAAAGGATCTCAGAGAGACCCTTTCTGCTTTTCACTTGTTTACCACTCCACCCATTCCCCGCCACGGTGACTGCTATCGCGCACCGCTTCGATAAACCTCATGCCCGCAAGCCCTTCTGCTATTCCCGGCAAAAGCGGCGCATCTCCGCCGCGAATTTTAACCGCAGCTTCACGGTAGATTTGCGCGAAACCTTCCAGATAACCTTCCGGGTGCCCGGCGGGTGTGCGGCACTGGTGCCGTACGGAATCATGGTTGTTAACACCGTTTCGCGTGACAACGTAACTGTTTCCGTGATGCGGATGAATTTCCAGGATTTCTGGCTGTTGCTGGCGAAAACTGATAGTCGCCCTGCTGCCCACGATGCGCAGACGCAGATCGTTTTCAAAACCGGGCGCTACCTGGCTTGCCCACAAACGCCCACGTGCACCATTGGCGTAACGCATTTCGGCGTACACTTCGTCGTCCAGCACGCGGCCCAGAATGCGCGTCAGCAGTTCTCCACGCAAGGTTTCTGGCTCCATGCCGCTGACAAACGCTGCCAGTTGCCAGGCGTGAGTGCCGATGTCCCCAATCGCACCGGCCCCCGCCATGGCCGGATTTCCGCGCCAGCTCGCCTGTTTGTTGTCGGTCAACTCCAGCCTGTCGTTGAGCCAGTCCTGCAAATATTCTACTTCTATGGCACGAATATCACCGATTTCACTGTTGGCGATGCGCGCTCGGGCTTCGCGCACCATCGGTAGTGCGCTGTAGTTATGGGTCAGAATAAATTGCAGGCCGGATGCGTCGATAACCTGCGCCAGCTCCTGAGCCTCGGCAAGCGTCACCCCGAGCGGTTTGTCGCAGATAACATGAATGCCATGTTGCAGAAATACTTTGGCTATCGGAACGTGCAAATGGTTGGGGGTGACAATCGAGACAACTTCAATGCCGTCCGGCCGCGATGCCTCACGTTCAGCCATCTCCTGCCAGCTGGCATAACAGCGGTCGGCTGCGATAAATAGCGCTTCACCGCTGCGCTTTGCCACTTCCGGTGAGGACGAAAACGCCCCAGCGACCAGTTCGAACTGGTCATCAAGACGAGCTGCAATACGGTGCACACCGCCGATAAATGAACCTTCACCGCCGCCGACCATACCTAAACGAAGTCGTTTCATGGTTACTCCTCCAGCCCGAGCATGCGACGCACCGCTGATTTGTCGCTGTCACGCAGCGCAAAGTCGTCAAAGGCATATTCGGCAACCGGAATAATGTGTTCCGCGATAAATTTCGCCCCTTCGCGTGCGCCCGCATCACCTGATTTCAGACAACACTCCCATTCAAGCGTAGCCCATCCGCTGTAGTCATATTGCGCCAATTTGCTGAAGATCCCGTTGAAATTAACCTGCCCGTCACCGAGGGAGCGAAAACGCCCGGGGCGATCAATCCACGGCTGATAACCCGCATACACGCCGCTTTTTGCCGATGTTTGAAACTCGGCGTCTTTGACGTGAAAGGCTTTGATTCGTCTGTGGTAATGGTCGATAAAACCGAGGTAATCCATGTGTTGCAGCAGCATATGGCTTGGATCGTAGAGAATATTGCAGCGCGGGTGGTTACCAACCAGCGCCAGAAAACGCTCAAACGTGATGCCATCATGCAAATCTTCACCGGGATGCAGCTCAAAACAGACATCAACGCCCGCGTCGTCAAAGCAGTCCAGAATCGGCTTCCAGCGGGCAGCCAGTTCCTGAAACGCTTCATCCAGGAGTTGCTCATTGCGGGGCGGCCAAGGGTAAAAATAAGGCCAGGCCAGTGCGCCAGAAAACGTGGCGTGCGCATTTAAGCCTAAGTTTTGCGAGGCACGAGCGGCTTGTTTCAGGCTATCGACCGCCCATTGCTGACGCGCAACGGCATCGTGCGCCAGTTCCTTTGGAGCGAATCCGGCAAATGCTGCGTCATACGCCGGATGCACGGCCACCAGTTGCCCCTGTAAATGAGTTGAAAGCTCGCTGATTTCTAGTCCAACATTTGCCAGCAGATGGCGAATTTCAGCGCAGTATTCCAGGCTTTCGGCGGCTTTGGCGAGGTCAAAAATATGTGGCAGGTGCGTGGGGATTTGCACCGCTTTGTAGCCCAACCCCGCCGCCCAGGCGGCTAGCGTGTCGAGCGAGTTGAACGGGGGTTTATCGGAAATAAACTGTGAGAGAAATATGGACGGCCCTTTCAGGGTTTTCATTACAACATCTCCTTAATTAAAACCGTGCGTTGCTCGCGAACGGCAAGGTCTGCCGCCAGCACCACGGCCAGGCTTTCAACCGCCTGCTGTTGATGTAACGTCAAATCGCTGTCGTCAAAGATGGCACGGGCAAAAAACTGTTGTTCGAGTTGGCATAAAGCAAAGTGATCGGGTTCATCGCTTGCCGTCACCCATTCATCCTGGTGATTAAATTCGCCCTCGGCGTTTAATTGAGAGTGATGAACACGCAGTGATTCGGTGCGGGTATGGGCTTCAACATTGGCTGACTGCCCTTCGCCCCCAGCTTCGCGGGCGACAATCGACACTGAACCTTGTGGGCCAATCACATCTTTAATAAAGAATGCTGTCTGGCTCATCATCGGCCCCCATCCCGCCTCGTACCAGCCCACGGAACCGTCCTCAAAACGCACCTGAAGCTGGCCGTAATTGAACTGTTCGGGGGCGATTTCGTCAGTTAAACGCACGCCAATGGCGCTCACCGAGTGCGGGCTGGCTCGCGTCATCTGGCACATCACATCGAGATAATGCACGCCGCAATCGACAATCGGCGAAAGCGACTGCATCAGCATTTTATGGGTATGCCAGGCGCTCCCGCTGCTTTGCTGGTTGAGGTTCATGCGCATCACCAACGGTTTGCCAAGCCCGTGCGACAGCTCGATAAACTGCTGCCACACCGGGTGATGGCGCAAAATGTAGCCGACCACCAGTTTTTTACCTGCCAGACGCGCGGTAGCGACCACGCGTTTTGCCCCGCTCACCGTAGTGGCAAGCGGCTTTTCTAAAAATACATGGCAACCTGCGGCAAGCGCCGTCAGCGCCAGCGCTTCGTGGCTGTCAGGCCAGGTGGCGATGCACACGGCATCTGCCTGTGTTTCTTTAATCGCGCGGTGTAAATCTTCAAACAACGGAATATCGGCGGCGAGTTGCGCCCGCAGACGCACCTTTGAATCCCCGCGAGCCACCAGCCCGCAGAGAGTAAATTCGTCCAGGTGCTGATACGCAAGGCTGTGGGCAGCCCCCATATTCCCGCAGCCCACAACCAGCACGCGCAGCGGCTTATTTGCCATGCTGCTCGCCCTCTTTATAGTTGAAACTAAAGAAGAAGATCGCCGCAATCACCACGGCTGCTATCGCTGGCATCCACCAGAATTGTTGCCATTGCAGCAAGCCTTCAGCCCCTTGTGCGGTGACCGAGCGGTTAAATACCGCGCCGCTGATTTGCGAACCGATTAACATCCCCAGCCCGTAAGTGAACAGCACCAGCAAACTTTGCGCCTGGCCTTTCACTTTGTTGCCCGCCACTTTATCGGTATAGATAAAGCCGATAACAAAGAAGAAGTCGTAACACACCCCGTGCAGAATGATGCCGATGTAGATCATCCAGCGTGTTTCTTCGGTGATGCCCAGGGCAAACATCGCGTAACGTGCAAACCATGCCAGCATACCGATAAGCAGCATCATTTTGATGCCCAGGCGGCGGAAGAAGAACGGAATCAAGAGCATAAACAGCAGTTCAGACATTTGCCCTAATGCCATCACGCCGCTGACGTTCTCGAACCCAACGGCGGAAATAAACGGTGCGGCGTAAGCGTAATAAGCCGCCAGAGGAATGGAGATAAGCGTGGCACAGATGATAAACACCATAAAGTGACGCTGTTTAAGCAACGCGAAAGCGTCTGCACAAACCAGGTCACGCATCGAAAGCGGTTTGCCGCGATCCGGCGCGGGGGTATTCGGCAGCGTGAAGCTGTAAATCCCCAATACGACAGAGGCAACCGCTGCCAGGGTGAAGATGCCGGTGCTGTCTGAAAGACCGCTGGTGCCAACAATCAACCCCGCCACAATCCAGCCGATAGTGCCGAACGCACGCACAATCGGGAACCCTTTTTCGCTGTTTGCCAGGCTGTGGAACGCCACGTTATTGCTCAGGGCGATAGTCGGCATGTAGCACAGCATGTAAGCAAAAACGACCCACAACAGGCCGCTCTGCCCGCTTTCAAACATGCCCGGCAGCCACCATAGCAGCGCCGCGCCAATCAGGTGCAACACGCCGAGGACTTTTTGCGAGGCAAAGAAGCGGTCTACCAGCATACCGAGGACAAACGGCGACAATATGGAGGCAATTGGCCCGGTGGAATACGCATCGCCGATTAACGCGCTCAGCCCAAACTTGCCCATCACGACGCCCAGCGTCACATACCAGGCCCCCCAGACGAAAAACTCGAGAAACATCATTAACGACAGGCGTGGAATCACCCATTTATGAGTGACCACTTGTGCCCCAACGGCCGACTGAGAAGACATAAATCCTCCGGTACAGAGTATTGATTTAAGGGTAAGAGTTCTTGTTATGAAATCGATTACATTCGCACTTCATTAAAAATGTAATCGATTTCATGGGGGTTTCCATCATGCTGATGAATTATTTGGTAGTATCAATTCAAATATGGAATGTGGTTCACATTTCAACCGTTCGTGCAAAGGATCAACATGTCGATAGATAAAGTGGCGCGCATTGCCGGGGTTTCTACCGCGACCGTTTCCCGGGTTTTAAACGGTAATCCCGCCGTTAAACCCGACACGCGCGACAAAGTGCTGGCGGCGATTGAGGCGTGCGAATACCAACCTAACCTGCTGGCACGCCAGTTGCGCACCTCGCGCAGCCGCATGTTATTGGTGCTGGTGTCGAACATCACCAACCCCTTCTGCGCCCGCGTGGTGCGTGGCATTGAAGAGGAAGCGGAGAAGCATGGCTATCACATTCTGCTGTGTAATTCGGAATCACGCCTGACGCGTGAATCAGCCTATTTGCGCCTGCTCAGTGGCAAAGTGGTTGATGGCGTGATCACCATGGATGCCATCAGTTGTTTACCTGGGCTGACGACGTTGATTGGCGATTCGCCGTGGGTACAATGCGGCGAAGGCGATCCCGGTTATCGTGCTTCTTCGGTGACCATTGATAACTTTAAAGCGGCGGCGGCTGCCGTCGATCATCTGGCGACCTCAGGCTATAAACGGATTGCGCTGATCAACGGTGATTTACGCTATCTTTATTCGCAACAGCGCGAAGCAGGTTACCGCGCCGCCTGTGGCAAGAACTGGCAAGCGGTGGTTTATGCCGATAGCCTGGAATATCAGGCTGGCGTGCAAGCAATGGCCGAACTGTTCACCATGCCAGAACCACCGGACGCCGTGTTTGCAATTTCCGATGCATTAGCGGGCGGCGCGCTGCATTTTGCCCACGAGCAAGGCCTGCGTGTCCCGGAAGATGTGGCGATAATGGGGTTTGATGGCGTCCCGTTTGGCTCGGTGACTTATCCCCCGCTCACCACCATCCAACAGCCGATGCATCAGCTTGGCGTGCGCAGCGTGCAGTTGTTGCTCGAACGCATCGATAATCCGGAAGTCGAAACTGTGAATGAAATTCTGGACTGGAAGTTGGTGGTACGGGGATCGGTGTAGGGTTTTATCGTGGTCAATAAGCGCTGCTTTTTATATCCGGAAGCAGCGCCGTGTTTATATTACTGGTAATCAATAATCCCGACTTGTTTGGCCATGAATAATTCATTCCTTTCGACAATTTCTTCTACTACTTTGCCTTCGGCGTTAAATCTAAAATAAGTCAGCGCCGTCCAGGTGACGTCTTTTCCATGAACATCAAATCCGTGCCATGTATTAGAGCCTCGCGCCACATGTTTCAGATGAACCACAACCACATCGTCGGTCACGACTTCTTTACTGAAGGTGGTTTCTATCGATTCATAGCGGTTAATAACATGTTCGAGCAGCGCTTTTTTGAAGTTTTCAACACCGTGAACAGGCGCATCACAATCAGGGCGATGAATAATAACGTCTTTATCAAAATACTCTTTAACGCGCTCCGCATCTTTTCCATCTACACAATATTTAAAGTATTTCTTTACTGTTTCAAGATTATTTATGCTCATCACTCAATCTCCGATTTAATTATTTAAAACGAGTATAGGGAGGTTTGTGATATTCGTAAATAACATATATATTGCGTGTGGTATGCAAAAAATGGATATCTTATGAAACTCGACAGACTCGAACGCTGGGCAACCGTCAGGCACTTTCGCCTGGCTATCGCACTCTTCGAATACGGCAGTGTTCTGCACGCTTCACGTTCGTTAAATGTGTCACAACCGACAGCCAGCAAGCTGCTGCTCGATCTTGAGGATGCGGTAGGCGCAAAGTTGTTCCTGAGAAATCGCCGGGGAGTCACGCCCACCGAATTGGGGCGCGCATTTGTTGACCGTAGCAAAATGGTGCTGGCTCAACTTGATCACGTTTCGCAAGCTATCAGTGCGCTGGGAACGGGTCATGCCGGGCGGGTTGCCATCGGCAGTTTATTAACCGGTTCGAGTTATCTGGTTCCGGCGGCGATTGCAAAACTGAGCGTTTCCCGGCCCGACATTCGTATTAAGATTATAGAAGGAGTCAGCGGAGAATTATTGCCGCGACTGGTTTCTGGAGAACTCGATTTTTTAATTGGCAGATTATCAGACATTAGTTCCAACGCGGTGGTCACTCAGGAAGCCTTATTTAATGAGAATGCCATGGTTGTCGTCCGTAAAGGTCATCCGCTGGAGCAAAATCCTCATGCAACACTCGAGAAATTAAAACAGGAAGCGTGGATATTACCGCCCATTGAAACGACATTACGTAAGCAGTTTGATAATACTTTTTATCATGACAATATTGATCCGCCGCATGCGACTATCGAGACGGTTTCATTCTTCAATATATTATGGCTGTTAAAAAAGACCGATTTATTAGGGATTCTGCCACAATCCATTATTACGGATATCACTTACAGCAACGATCTTGTGCGTTTACCGTCATTTGAACCGTTGGTTCTGGAGCAAATCGGTATTTCCCGTTTGACCGGAACGGAACTCTCGCCTGCCGCCGCTGCATTGGTGGAATCCATTCGTGACGTGATGGGAAGTTCATCGGGAATGTAAAACAGGGCAGCCGCGAGGTTGCCCTGTTTGTATTACTTCAACGCTTCTGGCAGCTTAATCACCCAAAGCTCATTTTGAGACTCGGGCTTTTCCAGCGGTTTTAACGAGATTTTGGTGGCAACTTCTTTACCGTCGCGGGTTAAATGCCCTTTGCCGTCCACTTCATATTGGTCAGCTTTTTTAGCGTCGTCCGCAGGATTTTCCAGCACCGGTTGCAGGCCGAAATCGTTGTCATTGATCACCGCGATGGTCTGGTTATCAATCAGCGTCATGCCTTCGGCTTTCTCCTGCTGCCAGCCCAGTTTACGCAGATCAACCACCTCTTTTTTCTGCGCCAGTTTGATACCGCGTGCTTTCAGTTGTGTGGCGTCGTCAAACTCTGGCGCTTTGTCTTTATCAAACGAACTCAAATCGCTGGCCTGGCTAAGATCAACCACATACACCAGGTTGCGCATGACTTTGTTTTTGTCGCCGCCCTGTTCGATAAGCAGCAGGCGGTTGTCATCCAGCGCCACAATATCGCCGATTTTGGCATCTTTAGCTTTCTTATAGACATCCACGTCAATCGGATAGCCATACATTTCGGTTTTGCCCGTTGCAGGATTGAAGCTCACCAGGCGGGTAAATTGCGCGGTGTTTTTCGTTTTTCCGTCGATATCCAACGTACTTTGCACGGCGGCAATAATGCGCCCGTCTGGCATACGCGTAATGCCTTCAAAGCCACGGTTAGCCTGGCGCCATTTGATGATGTTTGGCAAACCACCCGCCACGCCCTGCTCGCCTTGTTCCGCCTGCGGGCCATACTTTTTGAGGATTTTACCGTTGGCATCAATGTTAATGATGAAAGGACCGTATTCATCGCACAGCCAGTAACCGCCTTTGCCGTCCGGCGTGATGCCTTCGGTGTCCAGTCCGCGCTTGTCGCTCGATAATTGCTGCAAAGTGTCACCCAGCGCGATTTCATTGGTCGCGCCAATCAAACCTTCAGGCAACGGCAAACCGCTAATTGGCCCGTTATCATCATGTAATGCGTGTGCATCTGTCGCTTCGGCTTTGCCCCCCGCCACGCGAATGGTCATCAGCAATGGGGTAAACTTTGGATTAGCAAAAATCTTCGACTCTTTTTTACCTGATTTAGGCGAATCGGCATTCGGGCCGCGATCCGTGACTGTGGCAAACACCAGCGCATCGCCGTCTTTACGGATAAATTGCAGGCCGGAACCCACGCCCACCGGCAATCCGTTCGGGAAGTTAGCTGCGTACGCCCCCTGATATTCAACATGATCACCCTGAGGGAACGTGACAACGTAACGATCAACTTGCGGCTCCGCCGCCTGGCTTGCCAGAGGCAATAGTGAGGTCAATAACAGCGCAAAAGGTTTTAATTTCATGATGTTCGCATCCTTTATTTTGGTCATCGATTTATAAAGCAGCCTTATGACAGAAATATGACGAAAATAAGACCGCTAAATTTCCCGCCCCGAATGCCGATAACCCTCACAGCACTGGCTGAAACGAGTCAGGTTATTTTCTAAACATAAGGGTTTTGTATGTCAGTACGGCGTTTTTCGATTTTAGTTTTCAGTACGTTACTGTTTATTTTCTTAGCCAGTACCGCATCCAATATCTGGTCTTTAACTCGTAGCAACCAGTCTCTGGATAACGTCAACCGGGAAATCCGCGTGGTGTTATCGGTGATCGACCCGATTAACCACAGCCGCACCATGCGTGTTCGCGCCATGGAAGCGTTAGAAGAACGTGAGCAAGGTTCAAGTGACCAAAGTCAGCTGGCGTTGGATGGCGCAAAGTTGGTGCTCGGCAAAGCGAATTCCGCCTTTCAGGCTTATCTGGAAGCGCCAAAACAGCCTGGCGAACAAGTGCTGGCCGATGCTTATCAAACCGCTTTTGTGAATTATCGCGAGCAAGGTTTGCAGCCGTTACTTGATGCGGTTGGCGCGAATGATATGCAGCGCGCCCGCACGCTCGTGACCTCCACTCTGCCGCTTCTCGACAAACAGTTTGAAGTCGCGCTGGATAAGCTGCTGTCGTTTCGCGAGCAGTACGCGCAACAGCTCAACAAAGATGCGCAATCGGGCTTCAACCAAAGTCTGGTGAGTATTGCGATTTTCGCACTGATCTTCGCCATTATTCTCGGAGCAGCGTTCCTGCTGTTGAAAAAACGAGTTCTCAACGAGCTGGATAAAGCGAAAGCACATTGCACTGAAATCGCCAGCGGCATCCTGCATACGCCGATTGTCGCCAACGCTCAGGATGAAATTGGCGCCATGATGCGCGAGCTGGAACAAATGCGCGTTTCGCTGGCGAGTATCATCGGCCAGGTGCGTGAATCCAGCCAGACCGTGGCCTACGCGTCTGAAGAAATCGCGGCCGGGAACACCGACCTTTCTGCCAGAACAGAAGAGCAAGCGTCGTCTTTGGGTGAAACAGCGGCCAGCATGGAACAGCTCACCGTGACGGTGAAATCTACTTCCGACAACTCTCACCAGGCAAATAAGCTGGCAAATGGCATGTTGATTGCCGCCAATGACGGCAACGAGATTGTTAGCGAGGTGATTGATTCAATGCGTAATATTGAGTCTAGCTCCAGCAAAATCGACAATATTATTAGCATTATCGAAGACATTGCTTTCCAGACCAATATTCTGGCGCTGAATGCCGCGGTTGAAGCGGCGCGTGCCGGTGAACAAGGGCGTGGTTTTGCCGTGGTCGCCAGCGAAGTCCGCAACCTGGCGCAACGTTCGTCGGTTGCCGCGAAGGAGATCAAAGAGCTGATTGAGCTGTCTGGTGAGCAGGTAAATATCGGCAGTAATCTGGTGAATCGTGCGGGCGAGAGTATGCAGCGGATTTCCAACGCCATTAAGCAAGTGACGGGATTGATGGAAGAAATTGCGGTGTCAACCGGCGAGCAAAGCCGCGGCATTGAACAAATCAACCTGGCCGTGGTGCAAATGGATGTGGTGACGCAGCAGAATGCCGCGCTGGTTGAGCAGGCCTCAGCGGCGGCGATGTCGTTAAAAGAGCAGTCGCAGGCGCTCAATGAGACGGTGGCGGTGTTTAAGCTGGCGTAATTTGTTGTCGGGTGACGCTTCGCTTAACCGACCTACAAAATCATGCCCTTGTAGGTCGGGCAAGCGTTAGCGCCCCCGGCAAAAACCATAAAACCTTCGTTCGTAGGTCGGGCAAGCGAAGCGCCCCCGACAAAACCCTCTACCAAACCTTTTCGGCAAGCTCCGTCACCAGGCGCACTTTGTCCCACTGCTGCTCAGGCGTCAGGCTGTTACCCTCTTCTGTCGAAGCAAAACCGCATTGCGGGCTAAGACAAATCTGTTTGATATCAACATATTGTGCCGCTTCGTTTATTCTTGCCTGAATCAACTCCGGGTTTTCCAGTTCGCCATTTTTCGTCGTCACCAGACCTAAAACCACTTGCTGATGGCCGGGACGCACAAAGCGCAACGGCGCAAAATCACCGGAACGATCGTTGTCATATTCAAGGAAGAACGCATCAACGTTCACGGTGCCAAACAGCACTTCAGCCACCGGCTCGTAACCGCCTTCAGAAATCCACGTCGAGCGGAAATTACCGCGACAAACATGCAGACCAATAACCAAATCATCAGGCTTGCCTGCCAGGGCTTTATTCAGCACTTCGGCATAAATCTGCGCCAGTTGGTCCGGGTCATCACCACGCTGGCGAATGTCCTGACGCTGCGCGTCCGAACACAAATATGCCCAAACGGTGTCGTCAAGTTGCAGATAACGACAGCCTGCTGCGTAAAATGCCTGAATCGCATCGCGCCAGGTGGTCGCCAGATCGTCGAAATATTCTTTCAAATCAGGGTACACGTTGCTGTCGATTGCATTACGTCCACCGCGGAAATGCAGCACGCTCGGGCTTGGGATCGTCATTTTCGGCACGGCATCGCCACTGATGCTCTTCAGATAGCGGAAATCTTCCAGCATCGGGTGTTCACCGAAGCCCAGTTTGCCGACCACTCGCACGCTGTGCGCTTTGGTCTGCACGCCGTTAAACTGAATGCCCTGCTCCGACTCATAACGCTCAACACCTTGCAGGCCATCGAAAAAGTCAAAATGCCACCACGCACGACGAAACTCGCCGTCAGTCACCACATGCAGGCCGCAGGCACATTGCTGTTCAACCGAGGCACGAATGGCGTCATCTTCCACTTTTCGCAACTCAGAAGCGTTGATATCTCCCGCTGCAAAAGCAAGACGTGCGTTTTTAATGGTGGCCGGGCGTAAGAAACTACCGACGATGTCGGCACGGAACGGGGCGCGATGAGCGGTGGATTGTGGCATGTGTTTTCTCCTTCCCTGGCTAATTAATTTAGTCAGGTGATAATTCATTATTTGAATATTTAGCCATCTGGACGGCTATCGTTGAATGAGAATGGCAGATGCTCACCCTGAGAACAAACGAAGATCTTTCATGGTTATTGAAAATTATTCATGTTGTTAAGACGGTGTAAATTCAAAGTTGATCTGCGTCACACTTTGCCGTTAAATATGACGTCCTGTTTTTGAGCATCCTGATTATGATTGTTCGTCCGCATCAACACTGGTTTATCCGCTTATTTGTCTGGCATGGCTCGGTTCTACAAAAAATCTACTCCCGCCTGCTACTAAACCTTGCCCTTTCGATTGGCATTATTTTCTTTCTGCCCTGGTATGAAACACTCGGCATTAAACTGACCACCGCCCCGTTCAGTATTCTCGGCGTGGCAATTGCTATCTTTTTAGGCTTCAGAAACAGCGCCTGCTACGCACGTTTTAACGAAGCGCGTACGCTGTGGGGAAATCTGGCCATTACGCAGCGCTCGTTCTTGCGTGAGGCAAAAAGCGTGCTGGGTGAGAATCAAAGTCAAATCACCGCGCTGGTGAATTTGCAGACTGCGTTTTGCCATGCTTTGCGGCTGACGCTGCGTAAACGCCCGGAGGAAGAGACACTCAAAAAATACCTGAGTGCAGAAGAATTGCAGTGGGTGGTTAAAAGCCAGGCACCGTGCCAACGCATCTTGTTGCTGATGGGGAGCTGGCTAGGCGATAAACGCAAACAGGGGCTGATTTCCGATGTGGTGTGGAGCAGTCTTAATCATCATCTCAACGATCTTTCGGCGGTTGCCGGTGGCTGCGAGCGCATTGCGAGCACTCCCGTTCCGTTCGCCTACACGCTGATTCTGCACCGCACCGTTTACCTGTTTTGCATTATGCTGCCGTTTGCGCTGGTGACAGACCTGCATTACATGACGCCATTTTTGTCGGTGTTTATCTCGTATACGTTTATCTCGCTCGACACGCTGGCCGAAGAGCTGGAAGAGCCATTTGGCACCGAAGACAACGACTTGCCGCTGGATGCGATATGCAACAGCATTGAGCGTGATTTACACGATATGGATGAAAGCGAGGAATTACCGGAGAAGTTGCGCCCGAACCGCCATTATCGGCTGAGTTAACGGGCGCGGATTTCATTAGAAGATTGGGCCGACGAAATCACGCTTACCCAATGGCACACCCGCCTGACGCAGGATGTCGTAAGCGGTGGTGAAGTGGAAATAGAAGTTCGGCGTGGCGAATTTGTAGACATAGCTGCGAGCGGTAAAACGCAGTTCATGTTCGCGAGCCATCACCACGATTGGGCGCTCATCATCACCGTCCAGTTGTGCGTCAGTAATGCCCTTCATGAATTCAACCGTTGCCGCAATGCGTGCCTGAAGCTGGGCAATGGTGGTTTCGTTATCTTCCATCACCGGAGCATCAACACCCGCCAGGCGTGCAACCGCACGTTTGGCCATATCGGTAGAAATTTGCACCTGGCGCACCAGCGGATACATATCTTCCGCAAGTGTTGCCGTCAGCAGGCTCTCTTCAGTTTTGCCATTCTCTTTTGCCCAGTTGGCGGCTTTATCAAGAATCGCAGATAAATTGTTTAAACCGAGAATAAACTGAGCGTTAGTTTCGCTGTAAATCGACATTGTAACTTCCTTCAGGGATGACAAAAGTGAGCCAAGATTACACTCACTTCACGCCTCGCGGATAGCAAATTCACTACTCAGGCAAAGCTAAAACCTTCGTCAGCCCAACCCGTTATTCCACCAATCATAATTTTTACCGGGCGACCCAGGCGTGCCAGTTTAAGCGCTGCGCGATCGGCACCGTTGCAATGCGGCCCGGCGCAATAAACCACGAATAAGGTATCGGCAGGCCACTCGGCCATCCGTTCAGCAGACATATCACGATGGCGCAAATGCAAAGCGCCAGGAATATGGCGACGAGCGAAGGCCTCCGGGGAGCCGACCACGTGCAGCAGAACAAAATCCATATCTTCGTCTTTCATCGCGCTATGCACATCGTCGCAGTCTGTCTCGAGACACAGACGCTGGAGAAAATGAGCAGCGGCGATTTCAGGCGCAGCGGCAGGATAATCAGTGACGTAACTCATACAATCTCCTCGTGTGGGTGAGAGACCACTATAGATTGCTGCATGCCGCTTGACGTGTGGCAGAAATGACAGATAACGTGAAGATCATGACAAACTCTCTTGCTCCACATAATCCTCTTGTTGTCGCCCTGGCGTATGACGGTCTGTGCACGTTTGAATTTGGCGTGGCTGTTGAAGTGTTTGGCCTGCCGCGCCCGGAAATGGGCAACGACTGGTATCGTTTTGCAGTGGCGGGAATCGAAGCTGGCGAGTTCCGCGCAACCGGTGGCATACGTTTAACGGTCGATGGCGGGCTTGATTTGCTGGCACTGGCGGGGACGATAGTTGTGCCGGGCTGGCGCGGTGCCGATGAGTCGGTGCCCGAACCCTTATGTGAAGCGCTGCGTGCAGCACATGCTCGCGGGGCGCGAATTATGTCGATTTGCTCCGGCGTATTTGTGTTGGCTGCTGCCGGTTTGCTGAACGGATTACAGGCTTCCACACACTGGCGTTATACCGAAAAACTGCAACAACGTTACCCCGAAATTCAGGTCATGCCGGATGTGCTCTACATCGACAACGGCTCAGTTCTGACCTCCGCGGGCAGTGCGGCGGGTATCGATTTGAGTTTGCATCTTGTGCGCCGGGATTACGGCCAGGCGGCGGCAAACAGTGTCGCACGTAGATTAGTGGTCCCGCCCCATCGCGTCGGTGGCCAGGCGCAGTTTATCGAGCAGCCGGTGCCTACGCCTTATGAAAGCAAGCGCCTCAGCCCGCTGTTTGATTATCTCCACACTCACCTTGCCGATGAGCATTGCGTGGAATCACTTGCCGCTTTTACCGGTATGAGTCCGCGCACATTTTTACGCCGCTTTAGCGCCGCAACCGGCACCACGCCCGCGCGATGGTTGCTCAATGTGCGCCTGACACGCTGCCGCGATTTGCTGGAAAGCAGCACGCTTTCGATAGATGAAATTGCCGAGCGCGTTGGCTTTGGCAGCGCCGCCACTCTTCGTCATCATTTCAGGGCAAAACTCGACACCACGCCCGCCGCTTACCGTAAAACATTTACTTCAGGTAACGAAAAAATGATTACTTCACGCGAAACAACGTGATAGAGATAACGGCATTATTTTGATAGCCAGCAGATGAATGTATCTGGAGAAGATATGCGTAAATTGAATGTTTTTGTTTTTTCAGCGGTTTTGATGGCCGGTTCTTTGCCAATGGCGTTTACGGCTGTTGCCGCAGACGCACCTGTGACCGCGCCGGGTGCCGTCGCGACGCCTGCGCCGCAAAGTTCTTCTTTTGAAATCCAGGAGTTCCACGCCGATTACAAGCCATTTAAAATTGGCGACATCGTGCCGGATTTATACCGCACCAAGCCTTACCAGATTGATGCCTGGCAGATTCGCCATCTCCCGGCACCAGAAGCCGGAAGCCACTGGACATATATGGGTGGGAACTACGTGTTGATCACGGACGCGGAAGGCAAAATTTTACGTGCCATGAAAGGCGAGATTTTTTACGGCCACTAACAGAACAAACCCCGGCATAGCGCCGGGGATTTTTTTACGCAACACGCATCGCTTTAATTTTTGAATACCCGTACTCAAAAATCATATCCGTGGTGCACATAAAGACAATCACATCACCCGACTCGCACTCTTCGATCGCTTCGTTTAATTCCGCATCAAAATCTTTCGACAACTGCGGCATTAGCATCTGCATATCGCCCGGATAATCTTCGTCTTCATCGGCTGGCATATCTTCAATTTTTGAACCGCGAACCACGTAAACCAACAGATTTTTGTCGTTGATGACGATGGGTGCGCGCAGGTGTTTGCCCGTAGGATGCTTGGCCATGTTTATTACCCTTTTGCTGATAGCCGAAATTTGGCGCTATCCTCGCAAAAGATGACGCGAAAATACAGCCTTGCGGTGATGACAAGCCACTAATACCCACTAAGCTGAGGAAAGAAAAACTCAGACGGAGGTCATTATGAACAAAAAGTTGTCTGCTCAATGCCATTGTGGTGCTGTCGCTTTTACCGTTGAACTGACGGACGGGTTCAACACCGCCCGCCGCTGCAACTGCTCATTTTGCCGTATGCGCGGCGCGGTTGCCGTTTCGGCGCAGCTATCCGGCATCGAAGTCATTAAGGGCAAAGACAAGCTAACCGAGTACCGTTTTAACACCGGCGAAGCGGTGCATTTTTTCTGTTCGGTGTGCGGGATTTACACCTTCCACCAGCGCCGCTCCAACCCGGAACAATACGGCGTTAACGTCGCCTGCATTGAAGGCGTTTCGCCTTTCGACTTCCCCAAAGTCACGGTAATGGAAGGCTCGCACCATCCAAAAGATGGCGGTGGCGGCGTGGCGGGATATTTGACGTATACGGCGATTAAGTGAATCCAACGTCTAAGCATTGAGGATACCAGTTGGTATCCTCAGAATCATTAACGCCCTTCGCCCACGCGCCAAATCTTCTCCGCGTAGCGTCCGACAAGAGCCAGCGAAATCGCCAGCAGCAGGAAGAAAATCACTTTGTTGGTATCGTCCCAGAACATTTCGAAATAGCGGGTGTAGAGGTTGATACCTAAAAACGTCAGGCCAAAGCCGCGCAGCATACCGTCGTCGGTTTTCAGGCTTATCCAGATACATGCTCCTGCGGCCAGGGCAAAAAGCAACGACCAGTGCAGCAACTCCATCTGGCGCACGCTTTGCCAGATATCGTAATCGTAGTTACCGAAGATCGACAAAATCCACAGCGCGATAAACAGGTACAGCAATCCCATCACCTTGCTGGTGTTAAACAAATTTCGCTGCTGCAAGATGGGTTTCAGCAAATAACAGGCTGCCAGCAGTACACCACCAAATAGCACAAAGCGAATCGGGTAATTCATGCCAAGCCAGTACGCGCCCCAACCGGATGCGTATCCCGTGGAAGTGCCGAAAAAGCTGCCCAGTGCCAGCAGGCAAAATAGCCAGATTAGCCCGGAACGCCCCAGGTAGCCGATTGCGCCGTAGATGGCGCAGCCAAGTAAGAACAGTGGCGCGACGTTGCCGCTGCCGGTGTCCAGCGCCATGCCGACCTGGGACAGGCATAAAGCAGTGAACAGCACGCCCATAAACAGAATTGCTTCGTTGCTGTAGCGTTTTTCAGGTGTGATTTTTTGGCGGCGAAAACCCCAGAAATATAACGCGGCGGAAATTAACGCCAGAATAATGGCGCGAGTGAGGTAGCCAAAATTGAACAGCAACGCCATCAAATATTCGTCGGCGACCAGGCTTCCAATAGCGATAATGGCGCAGGCCAGCGCAATCCAGAAGGCGTAACGGCTCAGGCGCTGCCAGTCAAAAAGCTGTACCGAGAGATTTTGTTGCAAGCGCTGTTGCTCGTTTTCGTCTATCACCCCTTCTTTGCGCCAGCCTTCAAGCGTATGCCGGATGACTTTTTCCTGTTTGCGTGTCACTTTCATTACGGTTTTCCTTACCTGATTTGATCGACTACGTTACAACAGTTTGGTGTAATCCAGGAGATATACAATTTCCTAATTCATCACGTCGCTCAATGCAATTTTAGCCTCAGGAGAAGCCCATGCGAGACTGGAACCCCGCCCTTTATTTGCAGTTTGAAGCAGAGCGCACCCGCCCGGCAGCCGAGTTAGCCGCCCGTATCCAACACCCTACCGCGCAACACATTTCTGATTTAGGCTGCGGCCCTGGGAACAGCACTGCGTTACTGCGCAAAGCCTTCCCACATTCAAGCGTGACGGGGGTCGATAACTCTCCGGCGATGCTGGATAAAGCCCGCGCGGCATTACCAGATTGCCAGTTTGAAAGCGCCGATATCGCCCACTGGCAACCCACGGTGAAACAGGATGTGATTTACGCGAATGCGTCTTTGCAATGGCTGGGGGATCATCCGTCGCTCTTTCCACATCTCGCGGCGCAATTGGCTGAAGGCGGTGTGTTAGCGGTACAAATGCCGGACAACTGGCAGGAACCGACGCACACATTAATGCGCCAGGTCGCTTTTGAATTGGGTCAGCCCGACTCGGGGCGTGAGGAATTACTCCCCGCGCAGCAGTATTACGATTTGTTGGCACAGGCGGGTTGTACGGTAGATATCTGGCGCACCACCTATTTCCACGTGATGCCGTCTGCCCAGGCCATTATTGAATGGCTCAGTTCTACCGGCCTGCGCCCTTATCTCGCGAAACTCGATGACATCCAGCAGCAGGCTTTTCTGGCTCGTTATCACACGCTTTTGCAGCAGGCCTATCCGCGGCAACACGACGGAAATGTGCTGATGCTGTTCCCGCGTATGTTTATTGTGGCGCGTAAAACTAAAGCGTAACGCCCATCTGGCGCAGCGTTTCCACATCCTGCAAAGGGGCTGCGCCGAAGAAACGGCGATATTCGCGATTAAACTGTGACGGCGATTCGTACCCTACAAGCCAGGCGACGTTCGCCACATCCAGGCTACCGCTCAGTAGCAATCGCCGCGCTTCGAGTAGCCGGATCTGCTTTTGATACTGCAACGGACTCATCACCGTCAGTGCCTTAAAGCGGTGATGCAGGCTCGATGAACTCATCCCCACGCGTTTTGCCAGCTCATCAATTTTCAGCGGTTCGGCGAAATGGCGCTTAATCCACGCCAGCGCTTCACCGACACCTTTACCTTGCGTCCACGCCAGCGTCTGTTTCCAGAATGCTGACCCGGCGGGGGCAGTCACCAGGCGATAGAGTATTTCCTGTTTGATGAGTTTTGATAAAACCGGCAGGTCATCTGGCGTATCCAGCAGTTTAACCAGGCGCAAAAAGGCCTCCTGTAACGCTTCGTCGGATTGCGTCACCCAGGCCCCCGCATGGGCGGCTTCATGCTGTTTTTCAGGCAGGGTGATTTGCAACGAGACAATAAGGTCGGCAATTTCTTTGCTGTCCAGATCGATGCGCACGCCATAGTAGGGCGCGGATTCACTGGCTTGTGTGACCTGCCCGGAAACCGGCATATCCACGGCGGCCAGCGAATAACTCCCTGGCCCATACTCCGTGACGTTGTCACCAATCAACATCTTTTTGCGCCCTTGCAACACGATGCACATCGAGGGTTGCAACATGCCGCGATTAAGCACCGTCGGTTCAGGCATGCGCACAAAACTCAGCCACGGCAACGCCGTCACAAAATCACGATCCATTGTGCCTCTGCGCTGATAATGTGCCGCCACGCGCTGGCATAGTTCCGTTAAAATGTGGCCCTCAGGCCGCTGAATATTTGCTTCTTCTGGCATATCACTGCCCCATGATGGCTTTTGGCTCAAGATACCCTTCCAACCCGTAAGTGCCAAACTCGCGCCCCAACCCTGATTGCTTAAAGCCGCCAAAGGGCGCGTTCGGCTCGTCATAAACACCATTTACGAAGACGCGCCCGGCAATCAATTGGTTCGCCACCGCCGCCGTTCGCGCCGCATCTTTCCCGCTCACGTAAGCCTGCAAACCGTAAATCGTATCGTTGGCGATAGCCACGGCGTCGGCATCATCTTTGTAAGTTATCACTGATAAGACCGGGCCAAAAATCTCTTGTTGGGCGATAGTCATCTCGTTGCGAACATTAACAAAAACAGTCGGTTTCACATAGTAACCGCGATCGAAACCTTGCGGGCGACCCAATCCACCACACAGTAATTCCGCCCCTTCTTCGATGCCTTTGCGGATGTAATCCTGCACGCGTTGATACTGCTGGGCGGTGACGGATGTCCCGATGTTTTCGCCTGGTGTCAGGTGTGAAATGTGTTTGCGCAGTTGTTCCTTTACCGCTTCGAGTCGGCTTTCAGGCACCAGTAAACGGGTGCCTGCGATACAGGCCTGGCCGCTGTTCCACGACATCACCTGCAACGCGAGCGGAATCGCTTGCTCCAGATCGACATCATCGAGCAGTACATTGGCTGACTTCCCGCCCAACTCCAGCGTGACGCGTTTTAAGGTATCCACAGCGCCGCGAGCAATGGTTTTGCCGACCTGAGTCGAACCGGTAAACGAAATTTTAGCGATGTCCGGGTGGCGGGTAATTTCTGCCCCGACGACGTCACCGCGCCCGGTCACAATGTTAATCACCCCATCCGGCAGACCCGCCGCGTGCAGGCATTCGGTGATAATTGCCGTTTGTTGAGCGCTCAGTTCGCTGGGCTTAATCACCGCTGTAGAACCGGAGGCGATGACCGTTGAGAGTTTGCCCGCAATAAAACCATAGTTAGCGTTCCATGGCGTGATAAGGCCGACAACGCCAAGCGGTTCCATCACCACGTTTGCGCCGCCGACGCGGGTTTCAAAGGCGTAATCGGCGAGAATATCGCGCATCTGCAAAAAGCCGGTATAAGAGCGTTGAACGGTGCTTTCGGCAAAGAAACGCGGGCAACCATACTCTTCAACCATGGTGTCGATAAGTTCGGCTTCGCGGGATTTCACTGCGTCGTGCAGCTGTTGCAGCCACGCCATACGCTGTTCACGTGTTGACAGGCGCATCGCCGGGAACGCTGCTTTTGCCGCCGCAATTGCACGACGCGTATCGTCCACATCGGCCAGTTGAACCTGTGCGATTTTAGTTTCGTTAGCGGGATTGATAAGGTCGATGATCTCTTCCCCATGAGGGGTAACAAACTGGCCGTTGATATAGATTTTATTGATAGTTTTCATGTTGCGCTCCAGGTGTGTTTGACCGACTTAGTGTCACCTGGAGGCGAATTTCTCTGTAGCGCAATGCTGTCGGATGATTGCACAATCCTGCAAATATCTAATCTACTTAAGCCGAAGCGGACACCCAACGTGCACGCAAGGTGTCGTACGCCCAGTTGTAAATCACGCTATACGGCAGGAAGAATAGGAAGAAGCCAATCTCGACCATAAACGCCTGTAGCAATGAAATGTTGAGCATCCATGCGGCCAGCGGCAGGCCAATCAAAATAAAGCCCCCTTCAAAACCCAGCGAGTGCGCGATGCGCAGCGGCAGGCGACGCTTTTGGCCGACCGGGAAAAACTTATCAAACCCGGCGTTATAAATCATGTTCCATACCATGGCGACGGTAGACAGCATGATCGCCAGCGCGCCCATCTGGAATAAGGGTTTGTTCAGGATCCACGCCGCCAGCGGCGCACAAATCGCAATGGCGATAACTTCGAAACCCACTGCATGTACGATGCGTTCGGAAAAGGTTCTTTTTTGAGACTGCATAAAACTCACTCCAGATAAATCAAGCAATATGGCTATGCGGCGTATTATTATCGTAATTCCTGATAGAATTAAGTGATTAGCCATCTAAAAAACCGATACATCATGAATTACTCCCCCGAATCCCTCGAAGCCTTTGTGCAGGCGGTAGAAACCGGATCGTTTTCTGCGGCGGCGCGCAAACTGAAGAAAAGCCAGTCAACGATAAGCAGCGCCATTGCCAATCTGGAAGCCGATTTGGGAGTGACGCTGTTTGACCGCCAGAGTCGCCAGCCGGTTTTGACCGACCAGGGGAAACACATTTTGCCGTACATCCAGTCGATTATGGCGGCAAGCGAGAGGCTGAATGAAGTCTCAGTGCGCCTGGCGGGAAATGTCGAGCCGCGCCTGAGTTTTGTGCTGTCTGATGTGTGGCAAACTTCGCATCACGAGTCGATTCTCCAGCGGTTTTCGCAACGTTTTCCGGATATCGAATTTGAGTGTTTGATTGCAGAAGATGAAGACGTTATCGACCTGATTCAGATTGGTCGCGCCCATGTTGGCGTGTTGCGCGTGCAGCCTCGTTACCCGGTAGATGTGACGGTGGCACGTTTGCAGGTCGGGGCGGAAATGGCGATTTATATTCACCACCAGCATGAGTTAGCCCGCTTGCCTGCCGTCGAGATGGACACCTTGCAAACCGTGCGTCAACTCAGTTTGAGCACCTTTACCGATCCGACGCGCAATAAAAGCGGCGGCCCGACGTGGTCGTCACCGTCATTGCTGATGCTGCTGGAGATGGCGGAGCAAGGTTTTGGCTGGGGAATTTTGCCACGTTGGTTGGTGGAGCAATTTGGTCACGATGTTTTGCAGGAGTTGCCCGTTGCGGGCTGGCCGCAGCGTATTGACGTGGATGTGTTGTGGTCGAACAAAACGCCGCCTGGCCCCGCAGGGCGCTGGATGATTGACCAGTTACGGGCGCAGAATCCTTGAAGAGGTGTCGGATGACGCTGCGCCATCCGACAATCAAAAATTACTTGCGCTTCGGCATCGTCTTCAATAATTCGTCGGGGCTAATGGACGCAACAATATCGCTGCCCGGCAACGGCATTTTCAGGATGTGATTCTTCATCTTGCCAATCACGTGCATTTCACACGGACGGCAGTCGAATTTCAGCGTTAATACTTCATCCTGATGCACCAGTTGCATCGGTGTCGCTTTCCAGCTTTTCACCGAACCTTTTGCCTGTTTCGGGCACAAGTTAAACGCAAAACGCAGGCAGTGTTTGGTGATCATCACCGGCACTTCGCCCTTCTCTTCATGCGCTTCATAAGCGGCATCAATCAGTTTCACGCCATAACGCTGATAAAATTCACGCGCCTTGTGGTTGTAGACGTTTGCCAGGAACGTGAGGTGTTCTTCTGGATAAACCGGTGCCGGCACGCTCACTGGTTTGCGGCTACCACGCTGATATTGCTCAAGACGGGCATCCGTCAGCGCATCAATCACTTCACGGCGCAGTTGGTTGAGTTGGCTGTTCGGCACGAACAATGGCGCAGGCAAATTCAGGTCAACTTTACGGGCCTGATACATCGTCTGCCCCAGTTTCGCCAGGCTATCGCGCAGGCTCGAGTAGGCTTTTTCCGGGTTGTTCGCCACTTCAAACTGCCCTTCCAGCGTTTTCGTCACGCTAACACCGTCTTCGCACGTGGCGGTCAACACCAGTTGCTCTTCCCAGCCACCGAGTTCCATATCGACGCGAATCCGGCGCTCACTAGAGGTTTTGGTTAACGCTTGTTGCCAGTTGTGGTCGAGGTTACGGTTCAGCGGATGGTTTGGACGCACATTTTTCAGCGTGTCCGGCATTTCATTAGGCCAGACGCGATACTGATTTTTACCGGTTTTTTCTACGGTATTGGCGCGAAAACCGACGATATCACGCTTGATAAGGACATTCAGCCCATCGCCGTTGGTCAGCGTATCGGTGACATTCACATCCAGAAAATCTTTGCCGACTTTCAGCACTTCGCCCACTGGCAGGCCGATAAATTTCGGGGAATCAAACGCGCCGATATCAATTTTGCGCTCGTTAACGAAGTAGTCGGTGCTGCCACGGTGGAAGGTTTTATCCGGCGAAGGGATAAAGAAGTGCGAGGTCACGCCGGAAGAAGCACGAACCAGATCGGTGCGCTGCTCCATTAACTCATCCAGTAGCTGGCGATAATAAGAGGTGATGTTTTTCACATAGCTCATATCTTTGTAGCGCCCTTCAATCTTGAAGGAGCGCACGCCCGCATCGACCAGTGCCGCCAGGTTGGCACTCTGATCGTTATCTTTCATCGACAGCAGGTGTTTTTCATAAGCCACGACGCGGCCTTGATCGTCTTTAAGCGTGTACGGCAAGCGGCAAGCCTGGGAGCAATCACCCCGGTTTGCGCTACGTCCGGTCTGGGCGTGAGAAATATTACATTGCCCGGAATACGCCACGCAGAGCGCACCATGAATGAAGAACTCAATCGTCGCATCAATATTTTCATGGATTGCGCGGATTTGGTTGAGGTTCAACTCACGTGCCAAAACGATTTGCGAGAAACCCGCATCGGACAGGAATTTTGCTTTTTCTGCACTGCGAATGTCGCACTGGGTGCTGGCGTGCAGCTCAATCGGCGGCAGATCCATTTCCAGCACGCCCATATCCTGCACAATCAGCGCATCGACGCCAATCTGATAAAGGTCGTGAATCATTCGACGCGCGGGTTCGAGTTCGTTGTCATGCAAAATGGTGTTAAGCGTAACGAAAATCTTCGCCCCATAACGGTGAGCAAACGGCACCAGTTCTGCGAGATCCTGTAGACTGTTACCGGCATTATGGCGAGCGCCAAAACCAGGGCCACCAATGTAAACCGCATCCGCACCATGCAAAATGGCTTCGCGGGCGATGGCGGTATCACGGGCGGGGCTGAGTAATTCAAGATGATTGGCGTGCAGGCGCATAGTCGGTCTGTTTTCTGTGTTATGGGTGAAAGGCGGCTATTGTAGTCAGATTGGACGCGTAAGCATATACCCAAACGTCGCCAAAACAGCCCTGCCGCTGCGCTTGCGCGGAGTTCGCTGATAATCCATCTTCTCTGTAGCGCAGTTTTTAATTATAATTACAGCAAAAATAATTACATGATGTAATCACATTAGCGTTCTTGATGTTGAGCACCTGTTGAATGACTCAGTTAAGATGATCGGAAATGAAAAAAAACCTCGAACACTCAAAGCTTTACCAATCCGAAGGCGTAAGACTGCTCTACAACAACTCATTACCGGGCATTCTGATTACCTTTGTTGCTTCCAGTGCTCTTGCCTTTACCTTTATTGATGAGAAGAATTTCAACTGCAAATTAGCCTGGTGGGCGGTGATGACTTTAATCCTCGTCAGCCGGGTTTTTGATACGCGTATGTGGTTAAAAAGCAGTGCAGAAAATAAAACCAGCAAGAGCTGGTTAATGCGTTTTTCCTGCGGCTGTTTATTGAGTGCGGCAATGTGGAGTTTGTATGCCGTTATCTTTTACCCGCATTTTTCTATTGAAGAATTAAGCACCACTAATGTGATTCTTGCCGCAATGGCTGGCGGAGCAACCAGTATACTTTCCGGGAATCTGCTGCTCGCCTCGTTCTACAACATTATTATCCTGATGCCGATGTCGATATTGCTGCTGATGCAACCGGAGCAATATAAAATTAATCTCGGCGGCCTCGGCGTGTGTTTCACTCTCATCATGATTGTCTCTTCCGCCCGCTCGTCTAAATATATTAAAGAAGCCATTTTATTGCGCTACCGAAACAAAAACCTGGTGTCACGCATGGAAGAAACCATTCGGGTCCGAACGCGGGAAGTCTACGAAATATCCAATAAAGACTCACTCACCGGGTTGTACAACCGCAGCGCATTTTTATTAGCCGCACAGGTAGTTGAACAAGAGTTTAAAAACCAGAAAAACGCCGGCTTCGCCATTTTCTTTATCGACCTTGATGGTTTTAAAAATATTAACGATACGCTGGGCCACAATGTGGGCGACCGGGTATTAGTCGCCTTAAGCGACAGGTTGAAAACATTTATTGATAGCGAAAATTTAATCTGTCGCTGGGGCGGCGATGAATTTATCCTGCTGGTTAAAGATAAATCCTCGGATGCCATCAGCGATCTGGCCGATAAAATCGTCACCAGCCTTTCACGCCCTATCCGCGTCGATGAACAAAACGTCACGCTGAATGCCACTATCGGTATTTCAGTGTGCCCGGAACATGAAAGCTCCATCACGCGGCTTATTCAGCTGGCAGATATCGCCATGTATTCGCAAAAAGGCAAATATCCCGAACGCGTGGCTTTCTATAATCTCGGCCTCGAGCGCGATTTACACCGTAAAATTATGCTGAGTGAAGCGCTAAAAGGCGCCCTCGACCGCCATGAATTTCGCCTGGTGTATCAGCCGATTGTCGATACCAGAGGCCAGGTAGTCAGTTTTGAAGCCCTGATGCGCTGGCGTTATCAGGAGCAGGAAATCTCTCCCGTCGAGTTCATTCCTTTAATGGAGCAAAGCGGGCGCATTGTTCAGACCGGGCACTGGGTATTAGAAGAAGCCTGTAAAACGCTGGCACAAATGAATAAACGCAATGCAGGAATTTGCATGTGCGTGAATATTTCGCTGATTCAATTCTACGACAAAGGATTTGTGAATAACGTCAACCGACTGATTGAACGCTACGCGATACCCGGCCATTTACTGCATCTGGAAGTGACGGAATCTATATTTCAGTCCGATCAAATGATGATCAACCAGAAAGTAAACCAGTTACAGCAACGCGGCGTGAAATTCTCGGTGGATGATTTCGGCACCGGTTATTCCAGCCTGTCGGTTATCCAGAATATGAATATTGATTACATCAAAATCGACCGTTCATTTATTCAGAATATCGAGCTGAAAGGTCTTTCCATTGTCCAGGCCATGATGAATATTTCCCGCAGCCTCAACTTTAGCGTGATCGCTGAAGGTGTTGAGACCGGGAAACAACGCCAGTTGCTCGAAGAGTGCGGTATTCCCTTTATGCAGGGCTATTATTTTTCACGACCGCTCGAACGTCAGAATGCGCTGGTTTATCTCGAGAATGCTCTACATCCTGTTGTTAACGGTTTGTAAATCTATAGCCGGGTAATGCTATAGTTTCGCCGTCAACAATAAGGAAAATATGATGCGCTTAATTTCGATTCCGTTACCGACTGTATTGGCAGGGTTTGTCGCGGTATTAGTGGGTTACGCCAGTTCAGCGGCGATTATCTGGCAGGCAGCCGAAGCGGCGGGTGCCAATACTATGCAGATCGCAGGCTGGCTGACGATGCTGGGCATCGCCATGGGAATCAGCACTTTAGCGCTCACACTCTGGTATCGCACCCCGATTCTTACCGCCTGGTCAACGCCCGGTGCGGCACTGCTTGCCACCAGCCTGCCGGGGCATTCGCTGAATGAAGCCGTCGGCGTGTTTATTTTCGCCTCATTTCTGATTCTGATTTGTGGCGCAACGGGTTTGTTTGCCCGCCTGATGCGCCTGATCCCCGCCACGCTTTCTGCCGCCATGCTAGCCGGTATTTTACTGCGCTTCGGCCTGGACGCTTTTACCTCGTTACAGGGGAATTTTTTGTTGTGCGCCAGCATGTTGGTAGGCTGGCTGCTGGCGAAAACCTGGGCGCCACGATATGCGGTGGTAGTGGCGATGGTCGTAGGCCTGGCGGTTTGCCTGCTGAGTGGGAATCTGCAAAGCACCAATATGCCTGTTGCTATTGTGATGCCTGAATTTACTGCTCCGCACTTCTCGCTTTCCAGCCTGCTGGGTATCGGCATCCCCTTTTTCCTGGTGACGATGGCCTCACAAAATGCGCCCGGTGTCGCCACGTTAAAAGCGTCGGGTTATCACGTTCCGGTTTCGCCCTTAATGGTTGTCACTGCCGCGACTGCCTTGCTGCTGGCGCCGTTTGGGGTATTTTCAATTTGTATCGCTGCGATCACCGCTGCAATTTGCCAGGGTTCGGAAGCCCATCCTGATCCCTCAAAGCGCTGGCTTGCCGCCGCTGCTGCCGGCGTGTTTTATTTGCTGGCGGGGGTTTTTGGCGGCTCGATCACCACTCTTCTGACGGCATTGCCCGTCGCCTATATTCATACGCTGGCAGGCCTGGCATTATTGAGCACTATCGCCGGGAGTTTGTATCAGGCGCTTAATCATGAGCGAGAGCGTGACGCGGCAATAGTGACGTTTCTGGTCACCGCTTCGGGTGTGAGTTTGCTGGGGATTGGCTCTGCATTTTGGGGACTGGTCGCGGGTGGAGTTTGCTACGCGTTATTCTCATTTATTCGTCGACCGTAACTGCGAGGGCGTAACGCCGATCGTGGTTTTAAATCGGTTACTAAAATGGCTTGCGGAGCTAAACCCGCAGGCCATCGCGATATCCGTCAGTGACAGCGAACTGTTCTTCACCAGCGTTTGTGCCCGTGACATGCGGCGATGCATCACATATTGATGGGGCGCGAGTTGGGTAGATTGTTTAAACATGCGCGCAAAATGAAACTCGCTTAACCCCGCCTCCTTCGCCAGTTCGCTCAACGTTAACGGCTCGCTAAGATGCTGCTCGATGTACGCCTGAATATTACGCAACACCGCAGGCGCAAGCCCGCCGCGCACATCCGGCAAACGCCACTGCACATTGCTGTAATTCTGCACCATATGAGTCAGCAATAAGGTTGATGCAGTGCTTAACATCAAGTGATTCGCCAGCTGTTGCCAGTCACTGCTTAACAGAAAATGGCGATAAAGCTGGGTAATACGCGGATCTTCGCTGAAGATTTTCTCATCAAGGGATATCGCCGCCGGGCTGCGATCCCAAACCTGCTCGGCAATATTGCGCAAGTGTTCATCTGTGCAATACAGGTGCACAAACGAAAAATGGTTGCGAATATCCCAGGTGGTTTCGCTGTCTTCTGGCATCAGGCAAAAACGGTCTGGGCCGCCGCCATTCTTCCAGCCCGAAGAGGTTTTCTGATAGGTTTCATAGCCTTCATTCACATACATACTTAATGTGTGATGGTTGCTGCATTGCGTTACGCGATCGAGGCTATTTGACCAGGCCGACAGTTGAATGCCAGAACCTAGCTGCACATTATCTTCCAGCACGGCGTTGTGCTGGCGAAGATTTTCAAATGCGTGATACGGCTGGGTCATGGTTGGCTACCGTCAGAATTCAGGAATAATAGTTTAAGTAGTGTGCGTGCCTGTTACCAGCCTTTAACAAACTACCGGGTAAATAAAACCGCAAGAATATGCAAGTCCCGCAACTACGTGAAATCATCCTCGCTCCTATTCGCGGATACTCCCGCTATCCGTTCTGGGAGACAACAAGATGAATGCTTTACTTTATATTTCGGTGGTGGTGATTTGGGGCACGACCTGGCTGGCGATTTACATGCAGCAAGGTGTGGTGTCGGTGCCGGTTTCAATTTTCTGGCGTTTTGCGGTAGCCGCTGTCGTCATGCTGGTGGTGCTTTTGGCGTTAGGGCGTTTGCGCCGTATCAGCCTGCGTGACCATCTGTTTTGTATGCTGCAAGGCGGCTGCGTTTTCGGCTTTAACTTCTTCTGTTTTTATCACGCGGCGGCGTACATCAGCTCAGGCCTTGAGTCGGTGATCTTTTCTATGTCCGTATTATTTAACGCTATCAATAGCATGATTTTCTTCCGCCAGCGCCCGAGCAAAAATTTGCTGCCCGCAGCGGTACTCGGTATTGCGGGTGTGATCGCCCTCTTCTGGCACGATTTGGTCGCCACTCAGATGGCACCGACTTTATTAATGGGCATTGGCTTAAGCGCGCTTGGCACCTTTGGCTTTTCCATCGGGAATATGATCAGCACACGTCACCAACGACGCGGGCTTGAAACGCTTTCGACCAATACCTACGCCATGTTTTACGGCACCATTATTATGGGCGTGCTGGCTTTGGTTCGTGGGGATTCGTTTATGCCGGAGTTCACGCTGCGTTATCTCGGCTCGCTGTTCTACCTGGCTATTTTCGGCTCGGTCATTGCCTTTGGGGCGTACTTCACGCTGGTCGGGCGCATCGGGGCAAGTCAGGCCGCTTACAGCACATTGCTGTTCCCGCTAGTGGCACTGAGTCTGTCGACGATTTATGAAGGTTATGTCTGGCACAGCAATGCGGTTATTGGTCTGTGTATGATTTTGCTCGGTAATCTGGTGATGTTCTCAAAACCGGGGATGTTGACCACTCTGCCGTGGCGTAAACGCGCCGCATAAATTGACAAAAAAGGGAGCCAGGCTCCCTTTGTGATTTCACGATATCTTCACTATTTCTGTTCGGTATCGAACACCGTCGCGTCGGTTGCGAGATCATCAACCACTTGCTTGAGCGTATCAATCGTCATTGGCGTGTTTTCATTGCTCAGGTCTTTACCCTCGCCTTTACGCACAACGCGCATCACCGTTTTATTGGTCGCCGCATCAATCAACTCCGCCTCAAAATAGAGGTTGGTATCCATGGTACGGTGCCCGGTGGCGACTTGCGTTCCCGCTACGACCAGTGCGATAGGCACCACTTCGTAGAATTGCAGGCCTTCTTTAGTACAATCTACTGCGGTAATTGCGCCACGGAAAATCAGGCTATGTGGGCCTGCTTTTGTCACCAGTGGCTTGCGTGCTGCTGCGGCGGCTTTAAGCTGGGTGTTGGTGTAGTTTAATAATCCATCCAGAACTTTTTGCCCCACCTGAGTATTTGGTTTTGGCTCTGGATAATAAGTCACTGGATTAAAAACAAGGCTGTCATAATTACTGCCTTTGAAAGCAGGATCAATCCAACGCAAGATATCTTTACCCGAGTTAGATTTAGTTTCCTGCAAGCCGGAATAATCCTTTAAAAAGCCCGAATATTTTTCAGGCGCCGGTAAAGAAGAAGCACAACCTGCTAGCGCTAAAACTCCCGCCAGACAAGCCGCTTTTAAACAAAATGAAGTGCGCATTATTACTATGACTCCCTGTAGATTGCATGTAAGCGTGCGCGTTATAACAATAAACCCTGTGGAAAAATGAGGTTAAAATGCTACTTATCCAAAATTCGGATATTAGATGTGTATTTTGTTTCGATGAATAATCAACAAGTCATTAACTATTTATTGATAGATGAATTAATATTAAGTATTGCTACACATCGGAGACAGACATGACACCTCATCTGCGGATTGCACGACCCGTAACGAATCTTGCTCAAAGCAAAGAGATGTACTGCCTGGGTTTGGGCTTAAAAGAACTCGGGGAATTTAGTGAACATGACGGCTTTAGCGGCGTGATGCTTGGCCTGGAGGATGCAAGCTGGCACCTGGAGTTCACGGTTTGCCATCGCCACCCGGTAGAACCAGCCGCCACGGCGGATGACTTATTGGTGCTTTATTATCCAGAGAAAAACCAATGGCAAAAGACCTGCCAGCAAATGCTTGACGCAGGTTTTTTGACCATAAATAGTTTTAATCCGTACTGGGATATCGCCGGATGCACATTTATAGATAACGACGGTTATCGCATTGTGTTACAAAATCGCGCCTGGCCACCCGCTTAAATTTTACGCGCCAGCATTGTGGCGAAGCGTAATTTAATCCGGTTCCCTTGCTCATCGGTTTTATGCAATTGGCCGATATCTTCGTTGTATTTAATTAACTCCCAGCCCGCATAATAATTGCGTAATTCACCTTCAGTAAAAGCAAATGGAAATCCGACATTACAAGGGAAATCTTCGGTATCCATGGCGGCGACAATCAGATTGTATCCGCCCAACTTGGTGCAACGCTGCATATTTTCAATCAGCCCTGGAATGGTTTTACGCTCCAGAAACATCATCACAACTGTTGAAAGAATAAAATCATATTCACCATCTAAATGTATTGAATTCAGATCGACAATATCAGTGACGATATTTTTCAGCCCTTCAGCTGCGATTATTTTATTCAGATTGCTGATGCTCATCGGGTTTTTATCCCACGCCGTCACATCAAACCCTTTCTGATTCAAGTACAGGCTGTTGCGCCCACTCCCGCAGCCAAGATCTAACGTTTTACCCGGCGGGACAATCGTTGCGGCATTGACCACATCAGAATGGGTCGCCGTTAAGCCATATTTCTCGGTGTAATAATTTTCAGAAAGCATCTTAATTTGTCCTTTTTGCAGGCCGTTCGACTCGCAACAGCAACTTCCCCTGATAAAGCAGGATCACCGTGCGCGCAAGCAGCAGGCCAATAATGAAATTAGTGAAGATAAACAGCGGCACCGCGAGTGCGGTAAAAAGCCCGTCATTGCTGGCATGGCTGAGATGCAGCGCAGTTCCAGCAAGGGCTGAAATACCAAATGAGAAGCTCCAGAACGACGCATTAAACGGCTGCTTCAAATACCAGGGCATCAGGCGAAACATAAACAACAGCTGCAACAAGCCATAGCCAAACAGCATTTTGGCAAAGAAATCAGGCTGCCCGCCGTTGACACTAAGATACGCATTACACGCGACCAGTGCGGGCGCAAGCTGAATACCCAGCGCGGTACGCGCGGGCGGCGGTAATTCTCCGGCGCTGCGCAAACGATGCAAAATTGCCGGTTCGAGACTTAACCACGAGAACACGCCCGCGCCGAAAAACAGAATCCCGAGGTCGTGATATCCCAACGCCCCGCACGCCATCGCACTGATAAAGTTATTGGCCACCGTCGGCAAATATAAACCGGGGGTGGTGTCGGCGTGCGGATGGTTGCCGCGCCATAAACCGGCACTCTGCCAGGCGGCGTAAATCAATTGAACCACCGCGCCAAAGGCAAACATCCCCACGGCTAACGGGCGAAAATAAGGTGCAATGGCAATCGAAACCAGCAGGGTTGTGGCCGGAAACAGGCTGATAAAACTGCCCTTTTGCGGATGGCGAATTTCATCAATAACCGTTTGCGGGTATTTCAGCGCACGCACAACAAAAGCCAGCGCCAGAGCAACCCAGATGGCAATCGCCAGGCTCTCAAATGCCTCACCGATGCGCGGAGATATCGACCAAATCGTGGCCGCATAACGCCACGCAAAACCCATCCCTATGGTTCCAAGCACCATCCCAAAATACCCTGCGGGGAGATTGAGCATGGTGCGCGTTACTGATTTATTCATTTCGTTTAAATTATAAAATGTATTTTAGATGCATTTTATTCGAATGCGCCGCAGAACGCTACCTGGGGATTAATCTGCTACGTTTTAAGAGGGAAAACTCTGGGAAACAGCGATGAAAAAGTATCAATTAACGGGCGATTCGCGACTGCACGACTACCTGGTCGATGGCAAAAAACAACAGGTCAAACTCTGGCAAGTGGTGGCGCTTTGCGATTTCAGCGACGTTAAAGCCGGGCAATCTGGCGGCTGGATTGAATGCGAAGACAATCTCAGCCAGCGTGGAAACTGTTGGATTTATGGCAGCGACAGCGTGGTGTATGGCGGCTCCAGCGTGAGTGATGATGCGCAAATTCACGGGGAATCGACGCTTTGCCACCAGGCACATATCAGCGGGAAAAGCGTGGTGAAAGAATCGCTGGTTAGCGGTGAATGCCGTATTTTTGATGCCGCCCGTATTCTGAATGGCAGCCAGATCATTGCCGTGCGTGGCCTTACTGCCGACAACGACCAGGTGCTGCAAATTTACGGCAACGCCACGGTAAATGCATCCCGCGTCGTTCACCAGGCCCAGATATTTGGCAACGCCAGGGTGAATAATGCTTTTATTGAGCACCGCGCCGAAGTTTTCGGACAGGCCATTCTTGAAGGCAACGACGAAAACAATATTTGGGTTTGCGACTGCGCTCGCGTTTTTGATAATGCACGGATTATTGCCGGGCGCGGTGACGATCAAATTCCTACCATTCGCTACTCTTCCCAGGTGTACGGCAACGCACTCATCGAAGGCGACTGCGTGCTTAAACACCAGGTGCATATTTTCGATGACGCCACGCTTATCGGTGGCCCTATTCAGCTCGATAACCAGGTGCAAATCTACGGCCAGGCACGGATCACCGGCAACGTGCTGATAGAGAATAATGTGCAGATCTACGATAAGGCGGCAGTTGATGGACTCGATGGCGAGCTGATTCACATTCGCGGTATTAAGGATATTAGTGGCGAACAACGGGTAACGCGCTCGCCGTTTTACGGGGTGTTTTGATTGCGGCTACTCGATTATCCGCCCATATATATTTTGATCGTGAAATTCGCCATTAAGAAACTCGGCTTGCTTCAGTCGCCCCTCAAGCGTAAAGCCATTACGCTGCGCGACCCGATTGCTGGCGGTGTTGCTCACAATGCATTTGATAACAAAACGGCGCACCAGACCTTCACGCGCATATTTCTGCATCACCGCTTCTAACGCACGGGATACTATTCCCTGCCCAAGAACATTCTCATCCAACCAGTAACCGATATACGCCGTCTTATTGGTTGGCTCAATCTGGTTAAATGAAATCACTCCCATGATTTTCTTATCGCGCATTATCAGAAACATTTTTGCGTAACCACGATGATGCAGAATGTAATTGCCCTGCGCGTTCTTACGTGAATCCTCAACGGATACGACAAACTGCGGCCAGTCCATCGCCTTCTGTAACCAGGCTTTATTCTTTTGCACCACGGCAAAAAGTTCATCCGCGTAACGTTCGTGGATGGAATGCAGCGTCAGATTGTCATCCACTTCAATCACTTCATCCTGCCAGTTATCTGAATCCCGCACCCATTTGCTCCTCTGTTCTTCCGCCTGACAACATTATCATCATGGAAAATAATGGTGCAGAAAATCACATTGCACCACTGATGCCCCCCACCATTGCGCAAATCGATTCTACCGTTGCCACGCCCGTTCAGCCATGCGGCTTCGCGGTCTGGTACGGATATTGCTTAACATCTTTGTAACCCAAAGGAGACTCAGATGAAAGCGATCATAATTGGCGGCGGCATTGGTGGACTCTCGGCGGCAATTGCCCTGAAAAGATGTGGCATTGAGACCGAAGTCTATGAGGCAGTAAAAGAAATTAAGCCTGTTGGCGCGGCGATTTCAATTTGGCCCAATGGCGTAAAATGCCTGAACTGGCTTGGCATGAAAGAACCACTCCAGCAATTGGGCGGGCCTATGGAATATATGGCTTACAAAGAATTTGTTCACGGCCAAACGTTGACGCGTTTCAGTCTCGATCCGTTAATCAAAAGTGTGGGCGAACGCCCTTATCCGGTGGCGCGCGCGGAATTGCAGGACATGCTGATGGATACTTACGGGCGTGCCGATATCCGCTTTGGTCAGCGTGTGGCGCGTATTGAAGAATTCGACGGCGGCGTGCGAGCCTGGTTTGAAGGGGGCCACGTGGCCGAGGGCGATGTGTTGATTGCCGCCGATGGCACTCATTCGGTGATTCGCCCCTACGTCCTCGGCCATCAAACCGAACGCCGTTATGCCGGATATGTTAACTGGAATGGTCTGGTCGAAATCGACGAATCTATCGCTCCGGCGAATCAGTGGACAACGTTTGTCGGTGAAGGAAAACGCGTTTCGCTCATGCCGGTAGCAGGGAATCGCTTTTACTTCTTCTTTGACGTGCCGTTAGACAAAGGGCTGGCAGAAGACCGCACCACGGTGAAGGCCGATTTGACGCGCTATTTTGCTGGCTGGGCACAACCGGTTCAAAAACTCATTTCTGCTATTAACCCCGACACCACCAATCGCATAGAAATTCATGATATTGAACCATTTATGCAACTGGTGCGCGGACGTGTTGCACTACTTGGTGACTCAGGCCACAGTACCACGCCGGATATCGGCCAGGGCGGATGCGCTGCCATGGAAGATGCCGTGGTGCTGGCGATGGCGCTGCAAACCAACTCATTAGGCGTGGAAGATGCCCTGCTGCGTTACCAGGAAAAGCGGGCGTATCGCGTGAAAGATCTGGTGCTTAAAGCCCGTAAACGCTGCGATGTGACTCACGGCAAAGATATGAACGTCACCCACAGTTGGTATGAAGAGCTGAAAAGCGAAACCGGTGAGCGTGTGCTTTCCGGCATGCGGGAAACCATTCTCGGCGGGCCGCTGGAGTAGGTTTTGAGGTTGGAGATGTTAGTTGTCGGATGACGCTGCGCTTATCCGACCTACGAATCACGAACGGCAGTTGTAGGGGGGATAAGCGTTAGCGTCATCCACCACGTGACAAGCCCCGCGAATGCGGGGCTTCAGCTTTTACTTCATAATACGATCATCAACGTACTTACGTTTATCCGGCGCTGGCGGGAAGTAGTGATACAACCAGGTTTCACTGATGGCATCACCCTGGCAGCGCAGGAACATGCGCATATCTACCGGGTCGGTGGAGTCGTTCGTTGGATACCAGTCGAACAAAATGCGATACCCGTCGAATGGCTCGACATACAGAATTTCAATTTGACGCGCTTCGCCGTTAGACAGGGTAATCACCGGCTCAATACCTTTCGGTGCCGCAGCTTTCAAATCCCCGCCGATGAAATCAATCGCGAAACGGCGCGACCATTTATCCGGGAAATGCTCGCCTGGCGCCCAACCTTCCGGGAAGCTGCCCATGCCGGTACGCGTGGCGTAAACACGCGCCAGCGGCGACTGGATTGGCGGCAAACCGCTCCAGTACAAACGGTATTTAAATTCCAGTTCGTCACCGGCTTTGACTGATTTTTCCGGCTGCCAGAAGCAGACGATATTATCGAGCGTTTCGCCGGTAGTCGGGATTTCCATCAGGCCAACGGTGCCCTTGCCCCACTTGTTCAGCGGCTCCACCCACAGGCTTGGGCGCTTGTTATACCAGCCCATAATGTCCTGATAATTAGCAAACTCGTGGTCGAGTTGCAGCAGACCAAAACCTTTCGGGTTATTGTCGGTATAGGCGTTGTACTGCAACTTCTGCGGGTTATTGAGCGGCCGCGTCACCCACTCACCGTTACCACGCCACATCGCCAGGCGATCGGAGTCATGAATTTGCGGGTGAATGGTGTCACACATGCGGCGTTCATTGGTGCCGCAGGCGAACATACTGGTCATCGGGGCGATACCCAATTGCTTAATATCTTCACGCGCATACAGGTGATTATCGACATCCATCACCACGCGCTGCGCTTCACAATTGATAGTAAATTTGTATGCCCCGGTGACACTGGCGCTGTCGAGCAGAGCGTAGACCACAAATTTGGTGTCGCCTGCTTTCGCCGTTTCAAACCAGAACGAAGTAAAGTCCGGGAACTCTTCGAGCTGATCGGTATAAGTGTTTACCGCAAGGCCACGTGCGGACAGACCATATTGGTATGTGTTATCAACCGCACGGAAATAACTCGCACCGAGGAATGAAACCACGTCACGGCGCGCCAGTTCTGGCGCTTTAAACGCTTTAAAACCCGCAAAGCCAAGATCGATCTGGCCTTCGAGCTGTTTGGTATCCACGCCTGCATCGTTATAGTTGAACAGCTCAGGGCGGAAGTGAATTTCACGCGCCTGATGGCTGGCTGCATCTACGGAGAACATGCGTACACGGCGGCGGAACCCCATGCCAACGTGGAAGAACTGCACGTCAAGTTGGCGGTTTTCGATGTTGTTCCACAGCGAGTGTTCAGCATCATACTGAATCGCGTTGTAAGCCTGTGGAGTCAAGTTTGCCAGCGTATCCGGCAGCGGACGCGGTTTGCCAACCCACGGTTGCTTCGACAGGTCATGAGCCATGGACTGAAGCACAGAGAAATCGAATTCAGTGGTGCGACCATCGGCAATTTCAGACTCGCTCGCATAGGCTGCGCGCGAGAAGAGCGTGGCAATTGAAGTAGTGCCGCTGACTGCGGCGAGAGCCATTGAGGCTTTGATAAAACGTCTGCGGTTCATGCCTGAAAAATTGTCCTTCATTGTCGATGTGTTTCACCCCACGAGAGGCAGAACAGCGGCAAAATCTAGACCGCACACTCTAGACAAAAATCACTGAAAAACCAATCAGAGACACAGACCTTTACGCAATATTTGTAGGGGGGAGTTTGTAGGGTGGATAAGCGTATGCATCATCCACCCCATTGTCGGGTGGCGCTACGCTTACCCGACCTAAGAACGGCTTGGTGTCTGCCTATTTGACGGCGACATCAATACCCGGGAAATATTTCTTCGCAAGCGCAGTAATCGTGCCGTCAGCACGCACTTTGTCGATAGCCGCATCAAGCTGTTTCTTGGTGGCTTCATCGCCTTTACGCAGACCGTAGCCGATACCGCTTCCCAGAATTGTATCGTCGCTCACCGGCTTGCCGATAAAACCAAAACCTTTGCCCTGTGGCTTGCTCAGGAAGCCCGCCTGACCTGCGGCCGACATCACCAGCGAGGCATCAATACGGCCATTGAGCAAATCACCCCACGCCATATTTTGGTCTTTGTAAGAAACCACCGTCACACCGTGTTTTTCCCAATGCTCTTTCGCATAAGTTTCCTGAATGGAACCTTGCAGAACGCCGATGGTTTTGCCTTTCAGCCCTGTGGGAGTGGCTTCCATACCGCTGTCCGCTTTCCCGACCAGTTGTGACGGAATACGGTAAATTGGCTGGGTAAAATCAATGCTCTTACGGCGCTGCTCGGTGATGTTCATGGCGGAGTTAATCGCATCGAATTTCTTCGCCATCAGCCCTGGGATCAGCGCATCAAACGACGTCTCGACCCATGAGCATTTCAGGCTCGCCGCTTTACAAATCGCGTTGCCTAAATCGATATCAAACCCTTCAAGTTCGCCCGCCGAATTACGGCTTTCAAATGGCGGATACTCGGCTTCCACGCCATAGCGCAACTCGCTTGCCGCAGATACCGCGAAAGAAGCGCACATCCCAACCAACAAACTTAACGCATAAACTTTTTTCATTATGACCTCGTATCAGCGTGGCTTAACCTGGCAAAGTGCCTGAGCACCCGCACGTAACGTAGCTTCATCTTTCGCAAATGACAAACGAATCAATTTGTTGTCTGTCCCATCGGTATAAAACGCGGAGAGCGGAATCGTCGCTACGCCGTATTGGGTGATTAAACGCTTCACCATTTCACTGTCAGATTCATCACTGAAATGATCGAACTTCGCCAGCAGGAAGAATGAGCCAGCACTTGGCAACAGTTTAAACGGTGAGTCCACCAGCAATGATTGCATTAAATCGCGTTTGCGCTGGTAAAACGCCGCCAGCGATAAATAGGTTTCCGGGTTCGCCATATATTCAGCAAACGCATACTGCATCGGTGTATCCGCTGAGAACATCAGGAACTGATGCACTTTGCAGATTTCATTCATCAGTTCAGCCGGAGCCAGGCAGTAACCTACGCGCCAGCCGGTCACGTGGAACGTTTTGCCGAATGACGAAACAATCACGCTGCGCTCGGCCAGCGCCGGATGCGTCGCCATGCCGTGATGGCGCTCGCCATCAAACACGATGTGTTCGTACACTTCATCGGAAAGAATAATGATGTCAGTGTTGCACGTCAGTTCCGCCAGCATATCCAGATCGTGGGCGCTGAACACCTGCCCGCTTGGGTTGTGTGGCGTGTTGATGATAATCATGCGGGTGCGCGGAGTAATGGCAGCACGCACTTCATCCCAGTCGACGGTGAAATCTGGCAGCGCCAGTTTCAACGCCACGGGTGTCGCGCCTTGCAGGCGAACAATTGGCGCGTAGCTATCAAACGATGGCTCGAAATAAATCACTTCATCGCCCGGATGCACTAACCCGCTGATCGCCGAATAAAGCCCTTCGCTGGCGCTGGCGGTAATTAAGATTTCATCGTCAACGTCATAATGAGAACCGTAAAGCGTGGCGACCTTTTCTGCGATCAGCGTTTTTAACGGCCTGAAACCGGTCATCGATGCGTATTGGTTATGATTATCCTGCATCGCTTTGGTCACACCGGCGATAAGTTTGGGGTCCGGTGCAAAATTTGGCGCGCCCTGAGAAAGGTTGATGGCGTTATGTTGCGCCGAGAGTTGGCCGATAACGGTAAAGATGGTGGTTCCAACATCCGGTAATTTTGAACGAAATTGCACCGGGGTTTGCATAGTCATGGCCGCTCCTGTGAATGCGCGATTTGCATAACTATTCAAACTGTAACAGGTTGCGACCACAACCGAATTGTTGTCATAATAGCCATGCAAAAAATTCATGGCTCAGCGGAGAGTAACCAGACATGCGGCGCAATTTTCCCCTTAATACGGTTGATGCTTTCCTGGTGACGGCCAAACATCTCAATCTCACTCGCGCGGCGAAGGAACTCTGCCTGACACAAGGTGCCGTGAGCCGTAAAATTTCCACCCTTGAAGAGTGGCTGGGTTTTTCCCTGTTTGACCGCCATGCCAGGGGGTTGCATCTTACGCCGCAAGGTAGCGCCCTGCTCCCTGAGTTACAGCAAGCGTTCGAGCATCTGCTGAATGTGGCGAGCGATGCCGCTCACAAGCCAAGCGTTATCCGCCTGAAAGCGCCAACCTGCGCCATGCGCTGGCTGGTGCCTAAACTGGTGCAACTGGAAAGCGTGTCGCCGGATATCCAGGTGGCATTGACCACGACGGTGGAACATGGCGTGAACTTTAATAACGAACCCTTTGATGCGGCGATTACTTTTGGTAAGCCTTCCGCCAGCGGCACATTGCTGTTTGAGGAGCGCCTTACGCCGGTGATAAGCCAGCATTTATTGCCTGAAAACGCATTAACGCCTGAGGATCTAAGCCGTTATACCTTCCTGCACCCGACGCGCGATCGCACCGACTGGTCGCTATGGTTTGCGCAGAATGTAGCTCATCCGCCTGTTATGAATAAAAATCAACACTTCGACACCATGGACTTAGCCATCAGCGCCGCCATTCAGGGTTTTGGCATTGCGATTGCCGATGCCACGCTGGTGGCGGAGGATTTGCATCGTGGAAGGTTGGTGCAGCCGTTCGTGGGCAGCGTGAAGACGGGGGCGTGTTATTGTCTGGCGCTGCGGCCTGGCTGTGAGAATGGCGCAGAGCTTGAGGCGTTTAAGCGGGGGTTATTGGCGGTAAGTTAGCTGGCAGTTAAGCGATCTATCTATATCGACGTGGTGATTTTCCGTTCACCAGAACGTTATTCGATCCCATAAATTCCAGTGCACGGTGAACGTGTCAAGGAGAGAACGCTGTACTGAACCCCAAAACCTGGACACGTAGTTTATTGCTGTATTTCCATCTGAGTCCGGTACTCTACCGGACTCACTCCACCCGTTTTCAGACTAATACGCTCATTGTTATAATAATTAATATAATCAATAACATCTCGTTTGAGCACTTCCACAGAGTCATATCGTTTCCTGTGGTACATCTCCGCTTTCAGATGACTGAAAAAGTTTTCCATTACGGCATTATCCAGGCAATTACCCTTCCTTGACATGCTTTGCGTTACCCCGCCATCTGCCAGCATCGCCCGCCACATCAGCGTTTTATAATGCCAGCCCTGATCACTGTGAAGTATGAGTCCTTTTTTCCGGTAGTTCACCTTCAGTGCATCATCCAGCATTTTGCATACCAGACGCTGAGACGGGCTGCGCGACGTATGCCAGGCCACGATTTCATGGCTATACAGATCCTGGACAACCGACAGATAAAGCTTATGCTCTCCGGCCCGGAACTCCGTGACATCTGTACACCATTTCATGCCGCTGCTTTCCGCTTTGAAGTTACGGGCCAGCAGATTATCTGAAGCTGGTCCGCCACCGGGCATGTACGAGCGATACTTTTTGCGGCGAATGTGGCAGGTCAGGCCGTGCTGCTTCATGAGTTTGCGGACTGTCTTATGGTTCAGCGTAAAACCTTCTTTTCTCAACGCCAGCGTCATACGCCGGTAACCGTAGCGCCCCATATGACACACATTAATGGCCATGATAGCCCGCACAATACCAGCATATCTGTCGGTTTCCGCTGCAGGCTTCGTGGCATTGTAATAGTACGAACTCCGCGCCAGTCGGGCTGCACGGAGCAGAAAAACAAGCCGGTGCGCGGGTAACAGTGACTGCACTATTTTTGTTTTTTCTGCTGCTCCCTGAGGGCATTTTCCTCTCTCAGGGCTTTCAGCTTTTTTAGATAAGCGTTTTCCGCACGCAGATATTCGAGCTCTTCCTGCAGTTCAGCGTGGGTCATCTCACAGAAGGGTTTTGAGCCAGGAGGGGATTTTGCTTTGGGCACAGAGACTCCTTTTTTAACAGGATGAAGCGCCTCCGCCCCTCCTTCACGGTAACGCTTCAACCATTGCTGGATGAGCGTTTCATTAGGAATGGCGAAGTGCGCAGAAGCTTCGGCACTGCTGCATTTGTGTTTCATCATGTAGCGAATAACCCCGAGCCTGAAGTCCTGAGTATAAGTGCGGGAAAGTCGGTGCTCCAGCCCGGCTTCGCCTTGCTGCCTGAATGCACGGATCCATCGACCCAGGGGCGATTTTCCGACACCAAACAAAAGGGCTGTTTCATTGAGTGTCCCTTTTCGGGAAAGATAATACTGAACGGCAGACAGCCGGACTGAGACAGGATATTTCATGGTTTGAACCTCCAGATACTGGATACAAAGTCCAGGATCTGGGGTTCAGTACAACGCCCTCTCCTTGACAATCCTGGCGCCCGGCAAATCAATCGCCGCTGCGCGGTAAACACCGTTTTTCACCCAACATTCGCGGCCGTTCGCGACTCGTTCCCGACGATCGTTCTCTCACGTGGCTCCCGGCCACGTGACCCCGAATGTTGGGTGAAAAACGGTGCGATTGAAGCCGGGGACAAGGTCAAAACCAGCTCGGTGTGGTCTTTCGGTTTTGACGTTGACCTTGGGTTCCGGCTTCAATCGCCTCCATTTTGACTCCAGGTGGCCGGGTCCAGCCGTCGGGAACGGCTGGAGGGCGCGATCGTCTGGAACGAATCGCAACCGACCCGGACACCGAGGCAAAATAGAGGTTTACCGCTTGCGGCGATTGATTTGCCGGACGACGGGGTCGCCAGGGGGATGTCGTTATCCACCTGGCACGTTCACCGTTCGCAGATTTATGAAGGATCGAATAACCTTCAGGTGAACGGAACACCACCGTTCTCGGCATAGACATGCCCCCATTTCTGTTACCCCCGTAACATATTCCCTACATCTCCATTGCAAGGAATAGATTCACACGCATGATGTCGCCAGACTCCCCTTATTGAGCAGAACGATGATTGCCGTTGCTTTAGTTGATGACCATGTGGTGGTGCGCTCTGGATTTGCGCAGTTACTCAGCCTTGAAACCGATATCAAAATCGTTGGCCAATACAGCTGCGCCGCCGAAGCATTTCCTGCGTTGATAAAAAACCAGCCCGATGTCGCGGTGCTTGATGTTGCGATGCCGGACGAAAATGGGCTGAGTTTGCTTAAACGCCTGCGCCAGCAGCGTCCAGGATTTCGCGCCATTATTCTGAGCATTTATGACACCACCGCCTTTGTGCAAAGCGCGCTCGACGCCGGGGCCAGCGGTTATCTTACCAAACGCTGCGGCCCGGAAGAGTTAGTGCAGGCGGTGCGTACCGTCGGGATGGGCGGGCATTATTTGTGTGCTGATGCCCTGCGAGCGTTGCGCCATGCGGGCCAGCCCGCCAAAGTGCTGGAAGTTCTCACGCCACGCGAGCATGAAGTCTTCGATCTCCTGGTCAAAGGCGAAAGCGTGAAACACATCGCGGAGCAACTCAACCTGAGCCACAAAACGGTGCATGTTCATCGCGCTAATATCCTCGGCAAACTGCAATGCGAAAGCACTATCGACCTGGTGCATTTTGCCCTCGAACACCAACTGTTAGCCGGGCACTAAATGTCTCGTTCGTGGCGTCATCTGCTGTTATCGCTGTTTATTGTTTTTGCCTGGGGTTTGACCTGGCTTGCACTCTGGACGATCAGTTTTTATCTCACCGATAACGGTCAGCAAGCCACGCTGTTGCTACCGCAAGGCGTGCATCTTGCACTGCTGATTCTGCTGCATCGCCGCTATTGGCCGGCGCTGTTTATTCCGGTGCTGGGCCTGCTCGGCGGGCTTTGGCAACAGCAGTTGATGACCGAGCCGGTGATGTTACTCTCGCCCTTCCTCAGCGCCGTTCCCGCTCTGGTTGTTCAACATTACTGGCACCGCTACACGCTTTACTGGCAGCGACTTTCGCTGTTAATGGCGGCGATTACCAGCGACGCGCTGCTGCACACATTAGTGCTGACACCTTTTCTTTCGAGCACTCCATCGCAAACGCTCCTGGCGGCATTTACCGGCGGCGTGGTACTGACGCCCTTCGTCTATTTGATTTATGAATATCTGCGCCAGCAACACCTGGAAAGCCTGCTGGCTCAGGAAACGCCGAATCCGCCGCTGCGCACTTCATTGCTCATCTGGTGCAGCCTATTTTTTATCATTGGCGTCGGTGCGCAAATGGTAGTGTCGCCAGAAATCGAGCGGCTGTTGTTGATTGTGGTGTTTTTGCCAAACGTGGTGATGGCCTACAAATTTGGCTGGCAAGGCGGCGTGCTGGCAGCCCTGCTCGGCAGCATGATGATTACCATCGCCCGGCAAATTGGCAGCGGCTTTAACGGCCTGATGGAGATGGAACTGTTCCTTTCAACGCAGGCGCTTTTGGGGATTGGGCTGGGGATTGCGATAAGCCGCCAGCAGCATCTGGCCAATAATCTGCACCGTTATCGCCAACGCCTTGAGATTGAGTTGCAGGCGCGGCGCGAGCTAATGGAACAACTGGTGCACACCGAAGAGGACACGCGCAAAGACCTGGCGCGTGAGCTGCACGACGAAATTGGCCAGAATATTACTGCGATTCAAATTCAGTCGATGCTGGTGAAACGCACCGCCAGCGGCGATGCCACGGTACTCGCCGCCGAGCAAATCAACCAGCTTGCCCAACGAATCCACCACTCGACTCGCCACCTGTTGCGCCAGCTTCGCCCGCCGGTTTTAGACGAAATTTCTCTCGATAAAGCGCTGCATCACTTGATGCAGGAGTTCGCCTTTGCCGAGCGCGGAATTACTTGCCGTTTTCACTACGATTTACCCGGCCAGCCGACCAGCGACCCGGTGGTGTTTACGCTCTACCGTCTGGTGCAGGAACTGTTGAACAACATCTTCAAGCACGCCGATGCCAGCCTGATTGAAATCTCTTTAACTCAACAACCACAAGGCGTGCGCCTGGAAGTCAAAGACGATGGGATTGGTTTTAGCGGCACTACCCATAACGGCCACGGTTTGCAGGGAATTGCCGAGCGGATCCACGCCTTAGGGGGAGATTTACAGCTCGAAAGCCAGTCCGGTACACGTGTAATTGTTAACCTGCCCACACTTTTTGAACAAAAACAGGGATAACCAGGAATAATTCCTGGTTGGCTAAAACCTTGTCTCATCCCCTTTCTATCAGCGTTTTCTATAGTCATTTCAACCCGGAGGGCGAGCATGATTTCCGAGCAAACTATCGGTCGTGATTACCGTTACTGGCGCCCACGTTTGCTGCTGTCGATGGTCGTGGGATACGCCGCATTTTACCTGACGCGCAAAAGCGTCAGCTTCGTGCTCCCGGCAATGCAGGTCGATCTGGCGTTAAGCAAAGGCGATATCGGCTTATTAGGTACGCTGTTTTATCTCTCGTACGGCCTGTCGAAATTTGCCGCAGGATTGTGGCACGACCGCCGGGGCGCTCGCTGGTTTATGGGTGCGGGATTACTGGCAACCGGAGTACTGAATATTCTTTTTGCCTTCGGCACAAACCTGCCGATGTTGCTGATTATCTGGACATTGAACGGCTTCTTCCAGGGTTGGGGATGGCCGCCATGCGCGAGGTTGTTGACGCACTGGTATTCGCGTAACGAACGCGGTTTCTGGTGGGGATGCTGGAATACCTCCATTAACCTCGGTGGCGCTGCCGTTCCGCTGATTTCCGCGCTGATGGCGCTGTGGTTCGGCTGGCAGGCGTCGTTGTTTGTTTCTGGTGCCATCGGCATCGTGATTGGCATTTGGCTGTGTCGCAGCTTAACCGGCACGCCGCAAGAGTTGGGATTACCCCCGGTCGGCGTCTGGCGACATGACCCGCTGGAAATGCGCCAGCAGCAGCTCAGTCCGCCGATGCCGCAGTGGCAAATGTTTCGCAGCACGGTGTTGCAAAACCCGATGATCTGGCTGCTCGGCGTGAGTTACGTGTTGGTTTATCTGATTCGTATCGCGCTCAACGACTGGGGCAACATCTGGCTTTATGAAAGCCACGGCGTGAATTTACTCAGCGCCAACGCCACGGTGATGCTGTTCGAAATGGGTGGATTGTTGGGCGCACTGTTTGCTGGATGGGGTTCAGATTTGCTGTTTCGCGGCCAGCGCGGGCCGATGATTTTACTGTTCGCACTCGGGCTGTTTGTCTCGGTTGCCGCACTGTGGTTATCGCCGGTTCACCACTACGCGCTGCTGGCGGTGTGTTTTTTTTCCATCGGCTTTTTTGTCTTTGGCCCGCAGATGTTGATTGGCCTTGCCGCCGTGGAATGTAGCCATAAACAGGCGGCGGGTAGCGTCACGGGATTCTTAGGTTTATTTGCCTATCTGGGTGCGGCACTGGCGGGATGGCCGCTGTCGCAAGTGATTGAGCGTTACGGCTGGTCTGGGATGTTCGCGTTATTAACCGTGGCCGCCGCACTGATTGGATTTTTGCTGATGCCCCTGTTAATGGCGGGCATCAGCGCGCAGGACAGGAGTGTTGGCGCCATGGACCCGGCAGTGACCTTACCTCAGGACCCTTTATCTCAGGACAAATAGGATAATAATATGAAACTGACCGTGCTCTCTTCTCTGGTTGCTGCGGGTGTGGCGTTGGCTACCCTGTCCGGTGCCGCGCAGGCCAAAGGCCGTCTGGTGGTGTATTGCAGCGCCACCAACGAAATGTGTGAAACCGAAACCAAAGCCTTCGGCGAAAAATACGATGTGAAAACCTCGTTTATCCGCAACGGTTCAGGCAGCACGCTGGCGAAAGTCGATGCCGAGAAGAAAAACCCGCAGGCCGATGTGTGGTACGGCGGCACGCTGGACCCGCAATCTCAGGCGGGGGAAATGGATCTTCTGGAGCCGTACAAGTCAGCCAATCTTGCGCAAATTATGCCGAAGTTCCAGGACCCGGCCAAACGCAAAGGCAACTATTCCTCGGCGGTGTACATCGGCATTCTCGGTTTTGGCGTCAACACCCAGCGCCTGAAAGAGAAGAACCTGCCGGTGCCGAAGTGCTGGAAAGATCTGACCAACCCAATCTATAAAGGCGAAATCCAGGTTGCTGACCCGCAAAGCTCAGGCACCGCCTATACCGCGCTGGCGACATTCGCCCAACTGTGGGGCGAAGATCAGGCGTTCGATTACCTGAAAAAACTCAACGGCAATATTTCCCAGTACACCAAATCGGGTATCGCCCCGGCGCGTAACGCCGCCCGCGGTGAAACCGCCATCGGCATTGGCTTCCTGCACGATTACTCGCTGGAAAAAGAGAACGGCGCGCCGCTGGAGTTGATTTCCCCATGCGAAGGCACCGGCTATGAAATCGGCGGTGTCAGCATTCTGAAAGGCGCACGCAACATGGACAACGCCAAACTGTTCGTTGACTGGGTGCTGTCCAAAGAAGCGCAGGAACTCTCCTGGAAAAAAGGCAAGTCTTACCAAATTCTGACCAACACCACGGCTGAAAGCTCCCCGCTGTCGCTCAAGCTCGATGACCTGAAACTGATCAACTACGACATGGATAAATACGGTGCGACCGACATGCGTAAAGCGCTGATCAATAAATGGGTTAGCGAAGTGAAAATGGGTAACTAACCCATCAACAGGTGACATTGTCACGTCACCTGTTCCTCTTTTTCTTTCGGCCGATGAGGCACTTATGTCTGAAACTTTACTTTTGCGTACGCCTCGAAAGCGGGACGCTATTCTCTGGTGGGTGGCGCTTTGCTGGCTGGCTTTCGCCCTGCTGCCAAGCTGGAGCCTGGATTACGGCCTGTTTGAATCGACCCGCGAAGAACTGATCGCGGCTTATAGCTGGTCGGGCATCAATATTAGTCTGCTGTGGTACGTTTTGCCTTCGCTGTTGCTGCTGCGCCCGTTCAATGAACTGGGGCCAGAAAAGCGCCAGCGCCACTACTTTGACGCCGGTTGGGCATTGTTTTGCATGGCGTTTGTGGTCATCAGCGCAACCATAACCGAGCGCGGTATGGGCTACGCCACTATCGTGCTGTTTATCGCCCTCGGCATGGTGATCACACTCGCCTTGACCCGCCTCGAATGGCTGGGTGGCGACAGCTTTGTGATTGGTTCCCTGGTGACGATTGTGGCGCTGATTGGCGTGTTTATCGTCTGGCCGAGTGTCGCCATTTTCATTCCGATGTTTACCAATGATGCCGGGGAATTTGCCCCGCTGGCGTTTATGGCGGTACTCAGCCAGGCGCATATCATCCAGGTGATTATCAACTCCATCGCGCTGTCGATTGCGGTGGGGATCGGCTGTACGTTCTTCGGTCTGGTGCTGGCGATCTACACCACCCGCATCGCAAAACGCAGTGCGATTATTGGCCGTATCTTCTCGATTCTGCCGATTGTCACGCCGCCATTTGTGGTCGGCCTTGGTGTCACGTTGATGATGGGTCGTTCGGGGTATATCACCGAGCTGATGGTGGACTGGTTCGGGCTGACCAACACCAACTGGCTGTACGGTTTTACCGGCATCTGGCTGGCGCAGGTTCTGGCCTTCACGCCGATGGCCTTTATGATCCTCGACGGCGCGATTAAAACCATTCACCCGTCGCTGGAAGAAGCCTCTTACACCCTGCGTGCGACGCGCTGGAAAACCTTCAAAGGGGTGTTTTTACCTCTGCTGAAACCCGCGCTGGCAAACGCCTTCTTGATTGTGATTGTGCAATCGCTGGCGGACTTCAGTAACCCGCTGGTGTTAGGCGGCAACTTTGACGTGCTCGCCACGCAAATCTACTTCTACATCACCGGTTCACAGCTGGATTACCAGGCCGCCAGTACCCTCGGCGCGTTCCTGTTGCTGTTCTCGCTGCTGGTATTCTGCATCCAGTACATGTGGATTGGCAAACGTTCCTACGTCACCGTTTCCGGTAAATCCAACCGTGGCGATGTTCAGCCGCTGCCCGTGACGCTGGTGTGGGCGGTGGTCGCGTTATTAGCGGTGTGGATTGCCTTTAACGCCCTGCTCTATGGCAGCATTTTCTACGGCAGTTTCACCGTCAACTGGGGCGTGGATTACACGCTGACCTTCGATAACTTCATCAAGCTGTTCGGCCAGGGCATGAGCGATGGCGCGTGGCCTTCACTGCTCGACACCCTGCTGTACGCCGGAATTGCCGCGCCGATCACCGCTTTCTTCGGCTTGTTGATTGCCTGGATTGTGGTGCGCCAGCAGTTCCGGGGCAAAAAGACTATCGAGTTCACCACCATGCTGTGCTTTGCCGTTCCAGGCACCGTGGCGGGCGTTTCGTATATCCTGGCGTTTAACAGCGCCCCGGTTTACCTGACCGGAACGGCGGCGATTGTGATTATGTCGATGGTGATGCGTAACGTCCCCGTGGGGATTCGTGCCGGGATTGCTGGGCTTGGGCAAATCGACAAATCGCTCGACGAGGCCTCGTTGAGCCTGCGAGCAGGGTCGATGCGCACCATTATCAACATTCTGCTACCGCTGCTGCGCCCGGCGATTTTATCCGCGCTGATCTACAGCTTTGTGCGCGCCATTACGACAGTTAGTGCAATCGTCTTCCTCGTCACGCCGGATACGCGAGTGGCTACCGCCTACATTCTGAACCGCGTGGAAGATGGCGAATATGGCGTGGCGATTGCCTACGGCTCGATTCTTATCGTCGTAATGCTGACCATTATTTTCATTTTTGACTGGCTGATTGGTGAAGCGCGAATCTCACGCTCAAAAGCCAAAACCAACGCGTGATTACGGAGTAAAACATGACACAACCTCATTTTGTAGAACTGCGCAATGTCACGAAACGGTTTGGCAATAACACCGTCATTGAAGGCATTAATCTGGCGATCCCAAAGGGTGAAATGGTGACGTTGCTTGGGCCGTCAGGCTGCGGGAAAACCACGGTTTTACGCCTGGTGGCCGGGCTTGAAAAACCCACTGAAGGGCAGATTTTTATTGATGGCGAAGACGTGACGCACCGTTCCATTCAGCAGCGTGACATCTGCATGGTGTTCCAGTCCTACGCCCTGTTCCCGCATATGTCGCTGGGCGATAACGTCGGTTACGGGCTGAAGATGCTCGGCACACCACGAGAGGAAATTAAAACACGCGTCAAAGAGGCGCTGGCGATGGTGGACTTAGACGGTTTCGAAGACCGTTTCGTTGACCAGATTTCCGGCGGCCAGCAGCAGCGTGTGGCACTGGCGCGCGCGTTGATCCTCAAACCCAAAGTGCTGCTGTTTGACGAGCCGTTAAGTAATCTTGACGCCAACCTGCGCCGCAGCATGCGCGACAAAATCCGCGAACTGCAAAAGCAATTCAACATCACGTCACTGTACGTTACTCACGATCAGAGCGAAGCCTTTGCGGTGTCGGACACGGTGCTGGTGATGAACAAAGGCGAAATCATGCAGATTGGCAGCCCGCAAACTCTGTATCGCCAGCCAGCATCGCGCTTTATGGCAAGTTTTATGGGCGATGCCAACATCTTCCCGGCACGCTTTGGCAGCGATTTTGTCGAGATCCACGGCTACCGTTTGCCGCGCCCGCCGCAGTTGACCATCACTCAGGCGCAAGGCACGGTTGGCGTACGCCCGGAAGCGATAACGCTGAGTGAACACGGCGAAGAAAGCCAATGCTGCGTGGTGCGCCATGTGGCGTATATGGGGCCGCAATATGAAGTGACGGTGGAATGGCATGGGCAGTCGCTGCTGTTGCAGGTGAATGCCACGCGCTTACAGCCTGATGTGGGGGATAATTATTATCTCGAGATCCATCCGTATGGCATGTTTATTTTGGCGGATGCTGCGTAAATGGTGGATGACGCCTGCGGCTTATCCCCCCTACAAAATCATGCATTTGTAGGGGGATAAACGCCAGCGTCATCCGACAACGGCTTACAGCAACCCGCAGCGTTTTTTACTGCGATCTGATGCCTGCTGATACAGTTCAAATTCGTCGGCAACGGGCGCACCGAGCGCTTCTTCAAACGCGTTGCGGCTGGAATGGCCGTGGCTGCGTGCCCCGCCTTCGCTGCCCAAATTTGACTGGAAAATCCCAGCCGCACTCACCGGCAGGAAATCTTCGTAGATGATCGGTTGTGCCACCAGCCAGCCGCGCTCAATCAACGGTTGCGGGTCATCGCCGGGTTTAATCGCCTGGCGGTGCATTTCACCCACCGGCGTTAAACGGTAACGGAAATACGCCAGATCCTGGCAGCGCATCAGCGTTTCGCTGTCTGGCAGGCGGCTGAATATTTCCTGCAAATGCTGCTGATGGCTGAAGTTATCCTGGCCGCTGCCCGCCTCGTTAAGCAATTCATCATATAAGGCGCGCCCTTTCGGGGTGAGCGCAACACCGCGCTGCTCGATTTCACCGAAGCGTGCGGTATGCGTGCCGTGATGAACGCCCGCAAAAATGATGGGTTCTTCGAGCGCCTTGAAGCTGGTCTGACGCAGCAAAATCGGGAAGTTGCGTCGTGGCGGACCTTCGATAATCGCTTTCGGCGCAATACCATATTCCGGCATCAGCGCTTGTACGCGGTCGATATCCAGCGTGCGTGGCGTGAGGTGGTTAATGTGGCAGCCACGGAAACAGACCACGTCGGCAATTAAACGATGCTGATTATGAAACGCCTGATAGGTCTGCGCATCCACCGTGGCATGGCTGTGCCAGCGGAACGTTTCCAGCGCCTGAGTCACAAACTCGTCGGCCTGCGCTTCAGTAAATGCACCCTGCTGGTCGTAAATATCGAGCAACGCCCGGCAACGCGGGGTGAAAATGTCACGTTCTGCGAGAATGGCCGCAGCGGTTTTACGCAACGCTTCGTCGTCAATCAGCTCTAAACGCAGCAGCGAGGTGAAAATGCGGAACGGGTTACGTGCCAGCGCCGCATCCTCAATCGGGCGAAACGCCGTGGAATGCACCGGAACACCAGCCTGGGAGAGGTCGTAATAGCCGACCGGAACCATGCCCATAACGGCAAAAACGCGGCGCAACGTCGCCAGTTCTTCCGCTTTCCCCACCCTGATTGCCCCGTGGCGTTCAACGTTCAAACGCGCCAGTTCGTCAGCATTTTCTAGCTGTTGCTGCAAATCGGGACTGTTTTCTAACACCGCCAGATTCACGTCGGCCACTAACTCTAACAAGGTGCCGTACTGAGGCACCTCTTGCTGGTACATCGCCGACATTGCTTGCGAAAATTTTTCCTGAATATCATCAGCCGTGATGTTGTTCGCCATGATGTCGTATCTCCAGTGAATATTGCTGAAAGCGTAGAATGTCGTGCGGGGGTTTTGGGGGAAGAATTTTCGTTTTGTGACCGACTATACAGCCGTACATCAGAAGTAATGCTAACCGCCGGTTACATAACTAAAAGCTATGTAAAACCACGCTTAAATTCACTTTAATTTAACAACCTATTAACTGAGACTGGCTGTGGCGATTTTTAAAACCACAACATATCGCCCCTGCATACCCTACAACTGGAGCTGGCTATGTCTCAGATTTGGCAACCTCGTGAATTGGTTCATCGTGATTACGATTCGCACCCACCGGCATTCGCGCCGGGCTACAAAACCAGTGTGTTACGCTCGCCGCGCAACGCGCTTATCTCATTGCAGAACTCCCTTTCTGAGATAACCGGGCCGATTTTTGGCGCAAAAGATCTCGACCCGCTCGATAACGATCTGATCATGAATTACGCCAAAGACGGCCTGCCGATTGGCGAGCGTATAATTGTGCATGGCTATGTGCGCGACGGCTTTGGTCGCCCGATGAAAAACACGCTGGTTGAAGTATGGCAGGCCAATGCGGGCGGGCGTTATCGCCACAAGAAAGACAAATATTTAGCGCCTATCGACCCTAATTTTGGCGGCTGTGGGCGCGTGCTGACCGACGAAAATGGCTATTACTTTTTCCGCACCATCAAGCCCGGCCCGTATCCGTGGCGTAATCAGGCCAGCGACTGGCGGCCTTCACATATTCACTTTTCACTTTCCGGTGACGCCTTCGCCCAGCGGCTGATTACACAGATGTATTTTGAAGGCGATCCGCTGATCAAGCAGTGTCCGATTGTGAAAACGATTAATAACGATGACGCCATCCGCACGCTGATTGCCGAACTGGATACCCACGCCGCGGTGCCGCTCGATTGTCTGGCGTATCGCTTTGATTTAGTGCTGCGCGGTCAACGTGCCACGCTGTTTGAAAATCGCACTCAAGGAGCCGTGTGATGAAAGATTATTTAGCCGAAACCGCCTCGCAAACCGCAGGCCCGTATGTGCACATTGGTCTCGCTCCACAGGCTGCCGGATTTAACATTTTCGAGAAAAACTTCAGCCATGTGCTGACCAACTCCCACACCCAGGGCGAACGCATTGTCGTTGAAGGCCGGGTGTTCGACGGCTCCGGCACGCCGGTGCGTGATGTGCTGTTGGAAGTGTGGCAAGCCAACGCTGCCGGGCGTTACAACCACCCTGCTGACCAGCAAACGAAGAAAGCCCTGGATGAGGATTTCCGTGGCTGGGGCCGCACGTGTTCAGATTTTGACAGCGGTGTGTGGCGTTTTGACACCATCAAGCCTGGTGCGGTTGTCGGGCGCGATGGGCGATTAATGGCTCCGCATCTGAACCTGTGGATTGTGGCTCGCGGAATTAACATCGGCCTGAATACGCGGATGTATTTTTCTGACGAGCAAACGGCAAATGAAACCGACCCGGTGCTGAATCTTATCGAGTGGGAAGTGCGCCGCAATACCTTGATTGGCAAACGCGAGCAGCGCGGATCTGAGATTGTTTATACGTTTGATATTTATCTTCAGGGGGAGAAGGAGACGGTGTTTTTTGATGTATAGGTGGGGCACCGTTTTCTGGCAAGATCGCAGTGTTCCGTTCACCCGAAAGCAATTCGTTCCCACATTGTTCTGTGAACGGTGAACGTGCCAAGGAGAGAGCGCCCTCTCCTTGGCAATCCTGGCGCCCGGTAATTAAATTGCCGCTGCGCGGTAAACCCCAGCTTATCCCCAACGTTCAGGGTCGTTCGCGACTCGCTCCCGGCGATCGCTCTCTTTCGCTGCTCCCGGCAGCTCAACCCTGACTTATGGGTAACGCTGGGGCAATTTATACCGGGGACAAGGTCAAAACCGATTCGGCTTTTGACCTTAGCTTTTGACGTTGACCTTTGAGTCCGGCATAAATCGCCTCCGTTTTGACTGTAAGGCCGGGTCGAGCCGTCAGGAACGGCGAGAGGTTGTGAGCGCCGGGAGCGAGTCACAACCGCCCCTGGGACTGAAAGGAAAAACGGAGGTTTACCGCGCAGCGGCGATTTAAACGCCGGGAGCCGGGATTGCAAAGGGTGCTGCGGTTAGCACCCTTTGCACGTTCACCGTTTCGGTAACTACAGGGATCACTGAACGGTTAGTGAACGGAACAAACACCATTCCGGCAAAGGCCCCGCCGATAACCCCACCCTCACCATTTGTTATCAATAAAACTCAGTTGTTAATGAAATTTTGCTAGCAAGTTATCAAAATTAAACAACTTATCTTGTCAGTGCCACGCGTCTGTTTTTAACATCAGGTTATGGAAAAAAACGGTTTGTTCAGTCAGCGCATTCGCTTGCGCCATCTTCATACTTTCGTGGCTGTCGCTCAACAGGGAACACTGGGGCGCGCAGCTGAAACTCTTAATCTTAGCCAGCCTGCACTTTCAAAGACGCTTAATGAGCTTGAGCAACTCACCGGCACGCGTTTGTTTGAGCGTGGGCGGCTTGGCGCGCAGATGACGCTGATGGGCGAGCAGTTCCTGACGCATGCTGTGAAGGTGCTCGATGCACTCAATCACGCCGGGCAATCGCTAAATCAGAAAGATGGGCAAAGTACCACTGTGGTTCGCGTCGGCGCACTGCCCACGGCGGCGCTGGGGATATTACCTAAAGTTATCGGCCAGTTTCATAAGCAGCAAAGCGATGTCACGTTACAAGTGGCGACCATGAATAACACCATGCTGCTGTCTGGTTTGAAATCGGGCGAGTTGGACCTGGGTATTGGCCGTATGTCAGACCCGGAATTGATGACCGGGCTGAATTATGAGCTGTTATTCCTCGAGTCATTAAAACTGGTGGTGCGCCCTGGGCATCCGCTGCTGCATGAAAATATCACGCTGAGTCGCGTGATGGAGTGGCCCGTCGTGGTGTCGCCGAAGGGGACGATTCCACGTCAGAACGCGGAAACGCTGCTCGTCAGCCAGGGGTGTAAAATGTCGGCCACCTGTGTTGAAACGCTGTCTGCTTCGCTTTCGCGCCAGTTGACCGTCGATTACAACTACGTCTGGTTTGTGCCTTCAGGTGCCGTGAAAGAGGATTTGCGTCAGGGAACGCTGACTTCGCTACCGGTCACTACGCAAGGTGTTGGCGAGCCGATTGGGGTTTTAACGCGGGTGGATACGCCACTGTCTCCAGCAGCGCAGATTTTACTGTCGTCGATTCGGAAATCGATTCCGGGGTGAAAAATGGTGGATGACGCCTATGGCTTATCCACCCTACAACACTGTTTTCGTAGGTCGGATAAGCGTTAGCGTCATCCGACATGAATTAACCGGCGGCATCCAACTCATCAAACACCTGTTGTGCCAGATGCATGGTGGCGTTGGCTGCGGGTAAACCGCAGTACAGCGCCGAATGCATGATCAACTCTTTAAGCTCATCCCGCGTCACGCCGTTATTAAATGCGGCGCGAAGGTGCATTTTCAGCTCGGCTTCACGGTTTAGCGCAATCAACATCGCGATGGTGATCATGCTGCGGGTATGGCGCTCAAGCCCCGGCCGTGTCCAGATATCACCCCATGCATAGCGCGTGATGAAGTTCTGAAACTCGTCATTCAGCGGCGTGAGCTGGGACAGTGTACGGTCTACGTGGCTGTCACCCAGCACCGCACGACGCACTTCCATGCCCTGCTGATAGTGTTCTTCGTCCTTCATGATGTCAGTCGTCCTGTTGAATAAAGTTAAGCAGCGCCACATTGAAACCATGAGCGTCGCCGACATTGGAAAGATGCGAGGATTCAAGCGTGACGAGATGTGAGCCGTGGACTTGCTGATGCATAAATTCGCTGTCGGCGACGCTGCAAACCGGGTCACTGGCTCCGGCGATAAACTGCATCGGTAATGTGATGTTGCCAATTTCACCCCGCAAATCGGCGGCGGCAAGCGCTTCGCAACAAGAGGCATAACCTTCCGTATCAATGCCCGCAAGGGTTGCGCACAGGGCATCAACTTGCGAGTGGTGATGTTTCACAAAATCTTCGGTAAACCAGCGCTGTGGCGCACTGTTAGCGATGGCCTCCATACCGTCATGACGCACGGTTCGTGCGCGCTCAAGCCAGCCGTTTTGTTCGCCCACTTTCGCCGCACTGTTGGCAACGGTGACGGAAAGAAAACGCTCCGGGGCAAAACGTGCCAACCATAAACCCGTCAGCCCGCCCATGGAAATCCCGCAGAAATGCGCCTGTTTAACGCCTGCATCATCCATCACGCTGATGACGTCTTCCGCTAGTTGCGGCAGCGTTGTTTTGCCATTTTTGGTGGTGCGTCCGTGGCCGTGTGTGTCGTAACGCAGCACGCGGAAATTCTCAAGCAATGCCGCCATTTGTGGCTGCCACATCTCAAGCGTGGTACCCAGCGAGTTCGACAACACCACGACCGGTGCGCCACTGCGCCCTTCCAGTTGATAATAAAGGCTCATGTTGCCCTCCTGGTTTGTTGTGCCGCCCGCGCCAGAACCTGGCGGATAAACGCGTCGTTGCTGCCGAGGGCGTGTTGCGGGTCGAGCAAATGTTCGATTTGAGTCAAAGAAAGATATGGCGTGACTTGTGGGTTTTCTGCGAGCAATGCCGCAAGCGGCTGGTTTTCATCCAGCGCACGGTGGCAGAGCTGTTCCACTAAGTGATGCGCAGGCTGTTTGCCCATAAACTCCGCCAGGGCCAGCGTCACGGATTCCGCCATAATCAGGCCGTGAGTGATATCCAGATTGGCGCGCATTTTGACGGTATTCACCTGCATGCCGTTGAGTAATTCCAGCGACGTTTGCATCACCCCACCCGCAAGCGTAATCAGTTGCGGCAGCACTTCCCATTCAGCCTGCCAACCGCCAAGCGCCCTTTCATGCTGCTGATTCTGACTGGCGTACATCGTCGCCATCAGCCCCGGAATGCGTGTGTTTGCCGTTAAAATTGCCGCGCAGCTTACCGGGTTACGTTTGTGCGGCATGGTTGATGAACCACCGCGCCCTTCTGCAATCGGCTCGCCGACTTCGGCAACTTCGGTTTGCATCAGTAACGAAAAATCGCTGGCAAATTTCCCGAGCGTGCTCGCCACACCAGCGAACCAGGCGGCGGTTTCCAGCAACCTGTCGCGCTGGCTGTGCCAGGGTGTATCGGCTTGATGAAGCTCCAGGGCGTTTGCCAACGCCTGCGCCACCGTAATTCCCTGCTCTTTCAGCGAGGCCAGCGTTCCGGCGGCTCCGCCGAATTGCAGCACCAGCACACGCGGTTTGATTTCATGCAGGCGTTGCTGCCAGCGCAATAGCGCATCAAGCGTTCCTGCGAGTTTCAGACCAAAAGTGATCGGCAGCGCGTGCTGCATCCAGGTGCGGCCCGCCATGACGCTGTGCTGATGGTGTTGAATTTGTTCGATTAACGCGCGGATGAGTTGTTCGATAAGCACTTCAGAAACTAAAAACGCTTCCCGCAGTTGCAGAACCAGGCCCGTATCTATCACATCCTGGCTGGTTGCTCCCCAGTGAACGTACCGCGCGGCCTGTTCATCCTGACGCTTTACGTTAGCGGTGAGCTGTTTCACCAGCGGGATCGCCAGGTTTCCGGCTCCAGCCGCCGCTTGCGCCAGCGCCTGCGGGTCGAGTTTATCGGCCTGACACTGCGCGGAAATCACGGTGATAACCGATTCCGGGATCACGCCACATTTCGCACAAGCCAGCGCCAGTGCCGCTTCAAAATCCAGCATCCCTTGTAACGTGTTGTCATCGCTGAAAATTTCGCTCAACGGTGATGCACGCAACATGGGGGTAAACAGTGTCATGCCTGCTCCTTAAACGCGTTCGATTATCAGTGCAATCCCCTGACCGACACCAATACACATAGTACATAGCGCGTAACGTCCGCCGCTGCGCTTGAGCTGATACGCGGCGGTCATCGCCAGACGCCCACCTGACGCGCCAAGCGGGTGCCCAAGCGCAATCGCGCCGCCGTTCGGATTCACATGTTCAGCGTCATCCGGCAGGCCTAGATCGCGCATCACAGCCAGTGCCTGCGCGGCAAAGGCTTCATTTAATTCAATCACATCCATCTGCGCCAGCGTTAAGCCCGTTTGCGCCAGCACTTTACGCACTGCGGGAGCCGGGCCAAAACCCATAATCCGGGGCGCAACCCCTGCCGTTGCCACGCCGACGACACGCGCCAGCGGCTGTAATCCGTGGGTATTTAGCGCTTGTTCACTGGCTAACAACAAAGCACATGCGCCATCGTTTACGCCGGATGCATTCCCGGCGGTGACGGTGCCCTCCGCCCGCACCACGCCTTTGAGTTTCGCCAGCGCTTCAATAGAGGTGGAGCGCGGATGTTCATCGCGGCTAAACAGCACCGCTTCGCCTTTGCGCTGGGCGATGGAAACCGGAATCAGTTCGTCGTCGAACATCCCCGTTTCCTGAGCGCGAGCGGTGCGAAGCTGGCTGCGTAATGCAAATGCGTCCTGATCGGCCCGGTTGATGTTGAAATCCGTCGCCACGTTTTCAGCCGTTTCTGGCATCGGATCCACGCCGTATTGCGCTTTCATCAGCGGATTAATAAACCGCCAGCCGATGGTGGTATCTTCCATTTTCATACTGCGACTAAACGCGCTTTCGGCTTTGCCCATCACAAACGGTGCGCGCGACATGCTTTCCACCCCGCCCGCAATCATCAAATGCGTTTCACCGCTTTTGATTGCCCGCGCCGCTATACCCAATGCATCAAGGCTTGAGCCGCACAAACGGTTGATGGTGCTGCCCGGTACGGTTTCGGGTAATCCTGCCAGTAACAGCGCCATGCGGGCGACGTTGCGGTTATCTTCCCCGGCCTGGTTTGCGCAGCCGTAGATCACATCGTCAATCGCTGACCAATCCAGGTTCGGATGGCGCTCGAGTAACGCTTTCAACGGCAACGCGGCTAAATCATCGCTGCGAACGCTGGAGAGTGTGCCACCAAAACGACCAAACGGAGTCCGCACTCCATCACAGATAAATGCTTGATTCATCATAGTTCCTTACGCGCTTTCTGCCAGTTGTTCGAAGCCAAGTGCGACCGGGGTAATACGTTGTAATTCTTCAAAAGAGAGGCCATTGAAGATCTCGCGCACCACCGGGCCTTTTTCGGTGATATCAATCACCGCGAGGTCGGTATAAATACGGCTGACGCAGCCGATTCCGGTGAGCGGATAAGTGCAGGTTTCCACCAACTTGCACTCACCGTCGCGGGTTAAATGATCCATCATCACAAACACCTGGCGGGCGCCAATCGCAAGATCCATCGCCCCGCCGACAGCGGGAATGGCATCCGGCGCGCCGGTGCTCCAGTTTGCCAGGTCGCCCTGGGCTGACACCTGGTAGGCACCAAGAACACAGATATCGAGATGGCCACCGCGCATCATGGCAAACGAGTCGCCGTGGTGGAAAAAGCAGCCACCGGTCAGCAACGTGACGAACTCTTTCCCGGCGTTGATAAGCTCAGGATCTTCTTCGCCTTCCGCGGGTTTTGGCCCCATGCCTAGCAAACCGTTTTCACTGTGCAGGAAGATTTCTTTATCGGCCGGAAGGTAGTTGGCAATGCGTGTTGGTAATCCGATACCGAGGTTAACGTAAGCGCCTTCGGGGATATCGCGAGCCACACGCTGCGCCATTTCATCGCGGGTTAGTTTTTTCACATCAAGCTCCTTATGCGCTTTGTGCCAGGGCACTTTCGACCGCCACCAGGCGCTTGACGAAAATCCCAGGGGTGACGATGTTTTCCGGGTCCAGTGCGCCTAACGGAACAATTCGGCTCACCTCCGCGATAGTTTCGGTGGCGGCTGTCGCCATGATTGGCCCGAAGTTACGCGCCGCTTTGCGGTACACCAGATTTCCCCAACGGTCGCCTTCATACGCTTTGATCAAGGCAAAATCAGCTTTCAGCGGGTATTCGAGGACGTACTGACGCCCGTCAATTTCACGGGTTTCTTTACCTTGCGCGAGCGGCGTTCCAAAACCGGTTGGCGTAAATACGGCACCTAATCCAGAACCCGCCGCCTGAATACGCGCGGCCAGGTTGCCTTGCGGCACCAGTTCCAGCTCAACTTTTCCGCGACGATATAGGTCGTCAAAAATCTGTGAATCCACCTGGCGAGGGAATGAACAAATCATTTTGCGCACCCGCCCGGCTTTCAGAAGTGCAGCCAGGCCCACTTCACCGTTGCCCGCGTTGTTATTAATAATCGTCAGGTCAGTTGCGCCTTGAGCAATGAGCGCATCAATAAGATGGGTGGGCTGCCCGGCGGTGCCAAAACCACCAATCATGATGGTGGCGCCGTCGAAAATTCCGGCGACTGCCGCTTCCAGCGTCGCCACACTTTTGTTGATCATCACGGTTCTCCCTGAGGGTGCGTTATTCGCACAAGATTGCGTTTCTTGAACAAAATGTGACCCGCTTAACGAAGCTGGTCAAGGGCGATAATCGAAATATGGTGCGATTATCGAACATCATGTATCTTTGTTTTCAGACTGTGATCAACGGCGAAAATTTGAGGAGAACGAGATGGAAATTCAACGTGATGAGTTAACGGCGGAAGTCGATCCGTTTAAGGGCGACCCCAATTTTATGGCGTCACTGGCGCGTGGGCTTGAGGTTATCCAGGCGTTTACCCCGCAGCGCAGGCAGCTCTCTATTTCACAAATCAGCCAGAAAACGGGGATCCCCCGGGCAGCGGTGCGTCGCTGTTTGTATACCCTGAGCAAGCTCGGTTTTGTCTACGCGGATGATGGCAAAAACTACCAACTTCGCCCGCGAATTTTGTCCCTCGGTCATGCTTATCTGGCTTCTACTCCCCTGGCAAAATCGACGCAGCCGGTGCTCAAGCATTTGAGTGAAATGCTCAACGAATCCTGCTCGATTGCCACACTTGATGGCGACAATATTCTGTATATCGCCCGCGCTTCCAGCTCGCGCATCATGACGATTGATTTGGATATCGGCAGCCGATTGCCCGCATGGTCAACGTCGATGGGGCGCGTGTTGCTGAGTTATTTGCCGGAAGAACAGCTGAATGATTTCCTGGCTCGCATAACGATGATTCGCTACACGCCGCAGACGGTGGATTCGGTGAGCAAATTGCGTGAGGAGCTAAAGCGCGTGCGCCAGCAAGGCTACGCGCTCAATGACCAGGAACTGGAGATGGGATTACGTTCTATCGCCGTACCGTTGGTTAACCCGGAAGGTACGGTGGTTGCCGCGTTAAACGTCGGTGTTCATGCAGGCCAGGTTTCCGCGCAGGAGTTGCGCAGCCGCGTATTGCCGAAGTTGCAGGAAGCGGCGCAAGAGTTGTCGTTGTTGTTGAAGTCGTGATGTTGGGGGCAGTGTCGGATGGCGATACATCACTTAGCGGCTGCGTTTTGCGTGGCGTTCCCAGTTTTCGACTTTGGCCTGGTCGGATTTTTTAAGCGCCACATAGCATGCCCCGCTGCCGCCATGGTGCGGCATCGCGCTGCAAAACGCCTGAACTTCGTCAAACTCCGCCAGCCAACGCGCAACGTAACTGCGCACAATATTGGCGTGGGATTTATCTTCACGGCCTTTGCCATGAACGATCAGCAAATTACGCAGGCCGTCTTTTTTGGCTTCCTGAATATAGGCAAAAAGCAACTGACGGCACTGTTCAACCGGCTGGCGAATCAGGTTTAAACTCGCCTCCTGTTTGTATTTACCCAGTCGAAGTTTATCCAGCACGCCGTTTTGCAGCCCTTCTCGCTTGAATTCAAGCAAGGTGTTGAGTGGAATAATTTCCAGAAAACCGGTGGTCAGGAAGTTATCCAACTGAAGGGTGTCGGTTTTTTGCACGACCTTCTCTTTGACCGGTTTCAACCACTGGCTGCTGTTGCAATCTTTCAGCGGTTTCACGTCTTCCATCGCATCGAGAAACAGCGATTTTTCGTCAAGGTTCATGTGCAAATCCTCCAGGCTCGATTCTGAAGTCACTATAGCTGCCGATGTGCCGTGGCTCAATGCCGGATTAACGGCACTCGCGACGAAATTGATTGATAAGCGCCGTGGTTAACGGTGCCTGAGTCACATCACGTCGCTGAATCAAATAGTAGGTGGCTTGCGGCAACGTTTCAGTAATATTTATCTGTTTTAAACTGTGTGCCAGCAACGGGTCGTGGCCTAATTCGGCGGGCAGGATACTGAGGAAATCACTTTGCGCGATAAGGCTAATGCAGGCAGAAAACGTTTCACAGAAGACGCTGATATTGGGAATTTCTGAGCGCTTTTGAAACACTTCTTCCAGTTGTTTGTAATAGCTGCCGCGTGGCGTGGGCAGCGTCCAGTCATAGTGCAGCAGTTCTTTTAATGATGTCGCGCCAATCGCTGGATGGCCTTCGCGAGCAAATACCGCGAAGGGTTTTTCGAACAGCCGTTCAAAGGTAAATTCCTGGTCATACGGGCCTTGATAATAGGTGTTGATGGTGAAATCCAGCTCGCCCTGGCGCAGCGAGTTGATCATCGACACCAGTTGTCCTTCCATAATTCGTACTTTTACTTTCGGGTGTTTTTGATGAAACGCGGTGATAACCGGCGGCATCAGCGTGCGGGAAACACTCGCTCCCAGACCGATATTGATTTGCCCTGCCAGTTGCCCCTGACGCTGCAAAATATCTTCCTGCGCGGCGCGTAACTCTTCGAGAATTAATTGAGCATGCTGGTAAAAACTTTCCCCGCATTCGGTCAACGCCACGCCCTGGCTGCGCCGGATAAACAAACGTGCCGATAACCCTTCTTCTAATTCTTTTATCGCTTTTGTGAGCGCGGGTTGAGAAAGATTTAACGCCCGACTGGCTCCGCGAATGCTGCCATTTTGCGTCACAGCCACAAACGCACGAATCTGGTGGAGCTTAACCTGGAAGGTCACATTGCCTCCTGATAACCAATAGCTATCAGACGAAAGATTTTAGCATCTACTGTAATTGAAACTCTTGTGCCAGGGTAATCCCATGACGGCGAAAACTACCAAATTTCGCTGAGCGATAAGTAAAAACTATCACAGCGTGAAGTTGATCACAGAAGATGCTTATACGGGATGTTTTATGACGCAAATTGAACTGGCTGTACATGAACTGGCACCGCGCATGCAGCACTGGCGGCGCGATTTTCACCATTTCGCCGAGTCCGGCTGGCTGGAATTTCGCACCGCCACCCTCGTTGCCGAAACGCTGCATCAATTAGGTTATCAGCTGGCGTTAGGCCGGGATGTGGTGGATGGCGCAGCACGCATGGGGCTGCCATCGCCAGACGTGCTGGCACGCGAGGAACAACGTGCGCTGGAACAAGGCGCATTACCGCAATGGCTGACGCATTTTTCCGGCGGATTTACCGGGATTGTCGCCACGCTGGAAACCGGTCGCCCAGGCCCAACGTTCGCGTTTCGCGTGGACATGGACGCGCTGGATTTAGGTGAGATGTTGCAACCGGCACATCGCCCGTTTGCCGAAGGTTTTGCCTCGTGTAACGAAGGAATGATGCATGCCTGCGGCCACGACGGGCACACCGCCATTGGCCTCGGCCTTGCCAGCGTGTTGCAACAGTTTGCAGACCAGCTCAACGGCACAATCAAACTCATTTTCCAGCCCGCCGAAGAAGGGACTCGTGGCGCTCGCGCCATGGTTGCAGCGGGTGCGCTCGATAACATCGACTACTTTACAGCGATTCATATTGGCACTGGCGTCCCTTCCGGCACCGTGGTGTGCGGCAGCGATAACTTTATGGCGACCACTAAGTTTGATGTGCAGTTCACTGGCGTCGCCGCACACGCGGGCGGTAAGCCAGAAGAAGGTCGTAACGCCCTGCTCGCCGCCGCCCAAACCGCGCTGGCGTTGCACGGTATTGCTCCGCACAGCGCAGGTGCATCACGCGTCAATGTGGGCGTATTGCAGGCAGGTAGCGGGCGCAATGTGGTTCCGGCATCGGCTTTGTTGAAAGTTGAAACCCGTGGCGAAACCAATGTTATCAACGACTATGTGTTTGACCGGGCGCAGGAAATTATTCGCGGCACGGCGACGATGTATGGCATTGAAGCGCAAGTGAAGCTGATGGGCGCGGCAACCAGCAGCGTGCCATCGCCAGAATGGGTGGCGTTTATCCATCAACAGGCGCTTGAAGTCCACGGCGTAACGGAAGTGGTCGATACAGTGAAAGGGGCCGCCGGTTCAGAAGATGCGACGTTGATGATGGCTCGCGTGCAGGAACAAGGCGGTAAAGCGTCTTATATGGTATTCGGCACCGAATTGAGCGCCGGACATCATAACGAGAAGTTTGATTTTGATGAAAAAGTGATGGAAGTTGCCGTCAGCACTATGGCGCGCCTCGTTCTTAATTTTCCCTGGCAGCGAGGTGTGTAATGCGTTCAATTTATCAGTTTGTTGATGACGCTATTGAAGCGAAGCGTGGCGAGTTTACCGCCATTGCAGATGATATCTGGGATCATCCAGAAACCCGTTTTGAAGAGCACTGGTCTGCGGAACGTCTGGCTTGCGCGCTGGAGGCAGAAGGTTTTAGCGTCGAACGCAATGCAGGGAATATCGAAACCGCATTTGTGGCGAGTTTCGGTTCGGGCAAACCTGTTATCGCGCTGCTCGGTGAATACGATGCGCTCGCGGGATTAAGCCAGTGTTCTGGCGAAGCGTCACCCGAGCCGCTGGTTGAAGATGCTAACGGCCACGGCTGCGGCCACAATTTGCTGGGTACAGCGGCCTTTGCTGGCGCGGTAGCGGTGAAAAACTGGCTTGAACAATATGGCTCTGGCGGCACCGTGCGTTTCTATGGCTGCCCAGGCGAGGAAGGCGGTTCCGGCAAAACGTTTATGGTGCGCGAAGGCTTATTTGACGATGTTGACGCTGCCGTCACCTGGCACCCGGAAGCGTACGCCGGAATGTTTAGCACCAGTTCACTGGCCAATATTCAGGTGGCTTATCGCTTCCACGGAATTGCGGCACATGCCGCAAATTCACCACACCTTGGCCGCAGTGCGTTAGATGCCGTCACGCTGATGACCACCGGCAGCAACTTCCTCAACGAGCACATCATTGAAAAAGCCCGTGTGCATTACGCCATCACTAATACCGGCGGGATTTCGCCAAACGTGGTGCAGGCGCAAGCCGAGGTGCTGTATTTGATTCGCGCCCCGGAAATGGCGCAGGCACAGCATATTTTCGAGCGCATCAATAAAATTGCCGAAGGCGCAGCGCTGATGACGGAAACCACGGTGAATGTGCGCTTTGATAAAGCCTGTTCGAATTACCTGCCCAATCGCCACCTTGAAAGCGTGATGTATGAGGCGTTACAGGCGCTTGGTGTGCCGCAATGGAGCGAAGAAGAGCTCGCATTTGCTAAAAAAATCCGCGCCACGCTGACTGAAAACGACCTGCAAAATAGCTTAAATAATATTGCCAATACCTCCAATGAAGAGGGAAAAGCCTTTGCGCGTCGTCATCGTGAAACGTTGCTGATTAACGAAATTGCGCCATACGCCCCAAATGACAAAATCCTGCCTGGTTCAACGGATGTGGGTGATGTGAGCTGGAAAGTGCCGGTCGCACAATGTTTTAGCCCGTGCTTTACCGTGGGAACCCCGCTGCACACCTGGCAATTGGTGAGCCAGGGGCGCACCTCAATCGCGCATAAAGGAATGTTGCACGCAGGCAAAGTCATGGCGGCGACCGCGCTGCAATTATTTATCAGTCCACAGACGCTGGAAGCTTGCCAAAGTGAGTTGCACGCACAACTCGCCGAACGCCCGTACCAGTGCCCGATCCCAGCAGGTGTGACACCGTCACCTTTAAAATAATCTAATAAAAACACAACTTCATAACTGATCGAGGCCCGCCCATGAGTCTTTCATCCTTACCGACCCCTTCCGGCTCTGGCAAGCTGTACGGACTGGTAGAAAAAATTGGCAATAAAGTGCCCCATCCTTTTTTGCTGTTCGTGTATTTGATTGTTGTTTTGTCCGTGAGCACCGCCGTGCTTTCTGCGTTTAACGTCAGCGTTCGTAACCCTGCGGACGGCAGCCTGGTGCAGGTCAAAAACCTGTTGAGCGCCGAAGGGGTGCACTGGTTTTTGCCTAACGTGATTAAAAACTTCAGCGGATTCGCGCCATTAGGGGCCATTCTGGCGCTGGTTTTAGGTGCAGGTCTGGCCGAACGCGTTGGGTTGTTACCGAGTTTGATGGTGAAAATGGCCTCGCATGTGAGTGCGCGTTATGCCAGCTATATGGTGCTGTTTATCGCTTTCTTTAGCCATATATCGTCTGACGCGGCGTTGGTTATCATGCCGCCGATGGGCGCGTTGATTTTCCTCGCCGTGGGTCGCCATCCGGTAGCCGGTTTGCTGGCAGCGATTGCGGGTGTCGGCTGTGGTTTTACGGCGAATTTACTGATTGTGACGACCGATGTGTTGCTTTCGGGGATCAGTACCGAAGCGGCACACACCATCGACCCGCTGATGCACGTTAGCGTGATTGATAACTGGTACTTTATGGCGACGTCTGTGATTGTGCTGTCGATTGTTGGCGGGCTGATTACCGATAAAATCGTCGAGCCGCGTCTGGGTACCTGGCAAGGCGAAAACAAAGAAAAGCTGCAACAGCTTGATGATGTTCAGCGCTTTGGTTTGCGTGTTACCGGCATTGTGTCGCTGCTGTTTATTGCGGTTATCGCTTTGCTGCTGGTGCCAGAAAACGGCTTACTGCGTGACCCGGTAAAAGGCACGATTATTCCGTCGCCATTTATTAGCGGAATTGTGCCGCTGATTATTCTGTTCTTCTTCGTCATCTCCCTGGCCTATGGCATCGCCACGAAGAAAATACGCAAGCAGGCCGATTTGCCGCAACTGATGATTGAACCGATGAAGGAAATGGCCGGTTTTATCGTGATGGTGTTCCCGTTGGCGCAATTTGTGGCGATGTTCAACTGGAGCAATATGGGCAAGTTTATGGCCGTCGGACTTACCGATGTGCTGGAAGGCTCCGGGCTGAACGGTATCCCCGCGTTCCTCGGCCTGGCATTGCTTTCGTCATTCCTCTGTATGTTTATTGCCAGCGGCTCGGCCATCTGGTCGATTCTGGCACCGATTTTTGTGCCGATGTTTATGCTGCTGGGTTTCCACCCCGCTTTCGCGCAAATTCTGTTCCGTGTGGCAGATTCTTCCGTGATCCCCCTGGCACCGGTGTCACCGTTTATTCCCTTATTCTTAGGCTTCCTGCAACGCTATAAACCTGACGCTAAATTAGGGACCTATTACTCCTTAGTATTACCTTACCCCCTCATCTTTTTGGGTGTCTGGTTGCTGCTACTGGTGGCGTGGTATCTTGTTGGCTTGCCTATAGGGCCGGGAGTTTACCCGCATCTCTAATTAACCGGAGCGAAGAATGCTGACACTGCTGGAAGACAAGATCGTTACCCCATTAGGGCCGTTATGGATAATTTGCGATGAGCAGTACCATTTGCGGGCAGTGGAATGGGAAGAACATAGCGACAGAATGGTGCAGTTGTTGGGTCTTCATTACGGTGCTGGCGGCTATCAGCGCGTGGCTTGCGCAAATCCTGACGGGTTAAGTGACAAGCTACGCGATTATTTTGACGGTGATCTGGCCGTGATTGAAACGCTCCCTACCGCCACGGCGGGAACCCCCTTCCAGCGTGAAGTGTGGCAAACCTTGCGCTCTATCCCTTGCGGGCAGGTGATGCATTACGGGCAATTAGCGGACCAACTTGGCAGACCGGGTGCTGCACGTGCAGTCGGTGCCGCGAATGGTTCAAATCCGGTGAGCGTGGTGGTTCCATGCCACCGTGTTATTGGGCGCAACGGCACGATGACAGGCTATGCGGGTGGCGTAGGACGTAAAGAATGGTTATTGCGTCACGAAGGATATTTGCTGCTGTAGTTTCTACATTGCAGAATTTTATTCTTAATTCTTCGTGGAATAATACGCATTAATATACAGCTCCAGTAATTTCAATAGGATAGCTCTATAACCCTGGCGTTATTGTTTGTTAAATTCTGAATGGGCATTCATCATACTTACGTGCTCAAGAAAAAGATGTTAAAATTGACCAATATCAATAACGCCGAGCATATCTATGATCCCTGAAAAGCGAATTATTCGACGCATTCAGTCTGGCGGTTGTGCTATCCATTGCCAGGATTGCAGCATCAGCCAGTTATGCATCCCCTTCACGCTTAACGAGCATGAGCTTGATCAGCTTGATAATATTATTGAGCGTAAAAAGCCTATTCAGAAGGGACAGACCCTGTTTAAAGCAGGTGATGAGCTGAAGTCGCTGTACGCTATTCGTTCAGGGACCATTAAAAGCTATACCATTACTGAGCAAGGTGATGAGCAAATTACCGGTTTCCATTTAGCGGGTGATTTGGTGGGCTTTGATGCCATCGGTACCGGGATGCACCCAAGTTTCGCGCAAGCGCTCGAAACGTCCATGGTCTGCGAAATTCCATTCGAAACGCTTGATGATTTGTCCGGTAAAATGCCCAACCTGCGCCAGCAGATGATGCGTTTGATGAGCGGCGAAATTAAGGGCGATCAGGATATGATTCTGCTGCTTTCCAAAAAGAATGCAGAAGAGCGCTTGGCCGCATTTATCTATAATCTTTCACGTCGCTTTGCCCAGCGCGGTTTCTCGCCTCGCGAGTTCCGTCTGACCATGACGCGTGGCGATATCGGTAACTATCTGGGTCTGACTGTGGAGACCATCAGCCGTCTGCTCGGTCGTTTCCAGAAAAGCGGTATGTTAGCGGTGAAAGGTAAGTACATCACTATCGAGAATATTGATATTCTTTCTCAACTCGCGGGTCAATCGCGTAACGTTGCCTGATTTCTCTTTACCTGTGCCGGATCACTAAATTTTAGTCGTTTATTGATCCGGCAATGGCTTATCACCTGTTTCATTCATCACATATAGGTTAGTCTTAATAAACAGACTGTGGTTAAGCAGTTGTAAGGAGACCTGTATGGCAAAGTATCAAAACATGCTAGTCGCGATAGATCCTAATCAGGACGATCAACCCGCCCTGCGGCGTGCTGTTTATTTGCATCAACGGATTGGTGGCAGGATCAAAGCTTTTCTGCCCATCTATGATTTTTCCTACGAAATGACCACCCTTCTGTCGCCAGATGAACGCACCGCTATGCGCAAAGGTGTGATTAGCCAACGTGCGGCCTGGATTAAAGAACAAGCCCAGTATTACATCGACTCGGGCGTACCGATTGAAATTAAAGTGGTTTGGCATAACCGTCCGTTCGAGGCGATTATTCAGGAAGTGATCGGCAGCGATCACGACTTAGTGCTCAAAATGACGCACCAACATGACAAACTTGAAGCGGTTATTTTCACTCCAACCGACTGGCATCTGCTGCGTAAATGCCCATGCCCTGTGTGGATGGTTAATGAAAAACCGTGGCCTGAAGGCGGTCGAGCTATTGTTGCCGTTAACCTGGCAAGTGAAGAGCAGTACCATAACGCTCTGAATGAAAAACTGGTTAAAGAGACTATTCGCCTGGCCGACGATGTTAACCACACCGAAGTTCACCTGGTCGGCGCCTACCCTGTCACCCCGATTAATATCGCCATCGAACTTCCTGATTTTGACCCAAGCGTTTATAACGATGCGATTCGCGGCCAACACCTGGTTGCGATGAAAGCGTTACGTCAAAAATTTGGTATCGATGAAAAAATGACTCACGTTGAAAAAGGATTACCTGAAGAGGTTATTCCCGATCTCGCCGAGCATTTGCAGGCCGGTATTGTGGTACTTGGTACGGTGGGCCGTACTGGCCTATCCGCCGCGTTCCTCGGTAACACTGCCGAACAAGTTATCGACCATCTGCGCTGCGATTTGTTGGTCATCAAGCCTGATGAATATCAAACACCAGTAGAACTGGATGACGACGAAGACGATTGATTTGTCGTCCATGTAGTAAAGAAAAGCCCGTTCAAATTCATGAACGGGCTTTTTTTTGGGTGGAGTGCTGAACCTAATGCCAGATTTCCATGAGTGGCGGGAAAAACTCCCGCCACTGTCCTCTGAAATTTAGTGCTTACGGCCTGATGCAGGCTAATGATGCCGCCACTTCCATGCCTCCTTTTCGATAGTGGAATTCACACAGTGAATCCCTCAACAGAAAAATAATCATGAGAATTGTCAAACAGATAACTATTACGCTGAACAACCTGTTCTTTGACGACATCTTCGCCTCCTGCGTTGCAAACACAAAATGAAGAGGCTACTATCATGGTGTCTAGCATGAGAGGGCCTCGGGTTGGTTTAACTAACTCGGGGCTTTTTTCTGTCTGCTTTTCACCATTGGGATCGAAGCCTACAGCTTCAGCACCCGGCTATACTTTACTCTTCGCCCTGTCTCTCGCATACATTATTTTTCTATAGATTCAGTGGGTTAAATGTAATATTGCATTCACGTCATTGATGTTCAGACGTAAAAAAACCGCCCCGAGAAGCGGTTTTGGAAACGGCTCGCAATCTTAGCGAACAACTACAGCGCTTTAAGAATCGCTTCCACACTCGCCTTGGCATCGCCAAACAGCATCTGAGTGTTCTCTTTAAAGAACAGCGGATTCTGCACACCTGCGTAACCGGTGTTCATAGAACGCTTGAACACAATAACGTTCTGCGCTTTCCACACTTCCAGCACTGGCATACCCGCGATTGGGCTGCGAGGATCTTCGAGCGCTGCCGGGTTTACGGTGTCATTCGCACCGATAACCAGAACGGTATCAGTATCAGCGAAGTCATCGTTGATTTCGTCCATTTCCAGAACGACATCATAAGGCACACGCGCTTCTGCCAGCAAAACGTTCATGTGGCCTGGCAAACGCCCTGCAACCGGGTGAATACCAAAACGAACCTTGATGCCACGCGCACGAAGTTTTTCGGTAATTTCAGCTACCGGATATTGTGCCTGCGCCACCGCCATACCATACCCCGGAGTGATGATCACCGAGGTCGAGTTTTTCAGCATATCCGCAGTGTCTTCCGCCGTGATTTCACGATGTTCGCCTGCTTCTTCGTCGTCACCCGTAGAGGAACCGTCGGTACCGAAGCCACCAGCGATCACGCTGATAAAGGAGCGGTTCATCGCTTTACACATGATGTAAGACAGGATTGCACCAGAAGAACCCACCAACGCACCGGTGACGATCAGCAGGTCGTTGCTGAGCATAAAGCCCGCCGCTGCCGCTGCCCAACCGGAGTAGGAGTTCAGCATGGAAACGACAACCGGCATGTCTGCGCCGCCAATCGATGCCACCAGGTGCCAGCCGATAACCAGCGCGATGATAGTCATCACCAACAACGCCAGAACCTGCAAGCCAACGCTTTCGGTACGCACGAAGATGATCAGCATCGCGAAGGAAACCACGATTGCCGCCAGATTCAGTTTATGGCGGTTTGGCAACATCAACGGCTTAGATGAGATTTTACCGCGCAGTTTGCCAAATGCCACGATGGAACCTGTGAAGGTCACCGCACCGATGAAGATACCGAGGAACACTTCCGTTAAATGGATGTTTTCCATCACCGGCTCAAGACCCGGCGCATGATCCAGATAGCTGTTGAAGCCTACCAGAACCGCCGCCAGACCCACGAAGCTGTGCAGAATTGCCACCAGCTCCGGCATTTCGGTCATTTCAACTTTCTTCGCAAGGTGAATACCGATGGCACCACCAATTACCATTGCGACAATAATCCAGACAACATTGCCGGTTTCAGGCCCGAAAATGGTCGCGACTAACGCGATAGCCATACCCGCCATGCCGAACAAGTTACCTTGTTTAGATGTTTCGTGTTTTGACAGCCCTGCCAGGCTGAAAATAAACAGAATTGCGGCAACAATGTATGCTGCTGTAACTAATCCACCAGACATGTGTTACCCCTTAGTTCTTCCGGAACATTTTCAGCATGCGCTGAGTGACGGTGAAACCACCAAAAATATTGATACTGGCAATCAGCACCGCAATAAAGCTCAGGAAGCTAACCCAGCCACCGTGGCCAATTTGTAATAACGCGCCAACCACAATGATCCCTGAAATGGCGTTAGTGACCGACATCAGCGGCGTGTGCAGAGCATGAGAAACGTTCCACACCACGTAGTAACCCACCACGCATGACAACGCGAATACGGTGAAGTGGCCGAGGAATTCTTTTGGAGCCACATCTGCAAGCCAGCCAAAAAGAATAATTGCCAGCGCCATAAACGCGTATTTACGCCATGGAGAGGCAGGCTTTTTCTCTTCTACCGGTGCAGCCACTTTCTTGGCAGCAGCCTGTGGTTGAGCAGACACCTGGATTGGCGGAGCCGGCCAGGTGACTTCGCCATCACGAATGACGGTCACGCCACGCACGACAACATCTTCAAAATCAACCACGGTATTGCCGTCTTTCTCTTTGCAGAGCAATTTGAGCAAGTTAACCAGGTTTGTACCGTAAAGCTGGGAAGATTGCGTTGGCAGGCGGCCTGGCAAGTCGGTGTAACCGATGACTTTCACGCCGTTTGGCGTAACAGTCACCTGGTCGGCAACGGTATATTCACAGTTACCGCCGTTTTGCGCGGCCAAATCGACAATCACACTGCCCGCTTGCATGGAATCCACCATTTCGCGGGTGATAAGTTTTGGCGCAGGCTTGCCGGGGATCAGCGCCGTGGTGACGATGATATCGACTTCTTTTGCTTGTGCTGCGAACAGTTCCATTTCGGCTTTAATGAAGGCTTCGGACATAACTTTGGCATAACCATCACCGCTGCCTGCTTCTTCTTTAAAGTCCAGTTCAAGGAACTCAGCGCCCATACTTTGCACTTGTTCTTTCACTTCCGGACGCGTGTCGAACGCACGCACAATCGCACCAAGGCTGTTCGCCGCACCGATTGCCGCAAGCCCTGCAACACCAGCACCGATAACCATCACTTTTGCCGGCGGTACTTTACCCGCAGCGGTAATTTGCCCGGTAAAGAAACGACCAAATTCATGAGCAGCTTCAACAATTGCGCGATAACCCGCAATGTTTGCCATTGAGCTAAGAGCATCGAGAGACTGAGCACGAGAAATACGCGGCACGGAGTCCATCGCCATCACGGTGACATTTTTGGCAGCCAGTTTTTTGAGTAATTCTGGATTCTGGGCTGGCCAGATAAAACTCACCAGCGTCGAGCCCGCACGCAGCAGTTCGATTTCGCTATCCTGCGGAGCGTTCACTTTCAAAATAATGTCAGATTGCCAGACGTCAGCAGTATCTGAAATGGTTGCCCCAACGTGGACAAACGCCTCGTCATCGAAGCTAGCCAGTTTGCCCGCTCCGCTTTCGACTGCGACGCTGAAACCCAGCTTCAGCAATTGCTCCACTGTTTTTGGCGTGGCGGCCACTCGGGATTCACCCGCCCACCGCTCTTTTGGTACCCCAATACGCATAGTATTCCCTTCCATCTGTTTTTTTGTTGATGGTTTGTCAGACATCGTCCTGGCAATCGGCGTGGCCAAGTCCAAAACAATGAAAAAATACATCTGTAAAACTTTTTATAACCTACTGAAAATAACGCCTGTGATCCAGATCAGGATCTCAGTATTTGTATCATTATCGTAAAAGTTTAGCGCTAAGCACTTCAGACAGCTATTTCTGACTGATTTTCATCTGTGAGACCTGATAATCCGCTTAAGCGAAGCCGCAATTCACGATTCTGCTCCGGTGCAAATTGCATATTTAACATTGTATTAACTAATTAAGTTGTAAGCTTTACCGCTTTTACTGGTCAAAGCGTTCTTTTATTAACATATAAATTTTAGTTATGAAAAATATCTGCAACCAACCGTTGCAACCCTAAAAATGCCGCAGACAGTTGCAGTGTTCAATGCCATAATCGGCGGCTAGCAAGTAACCCACAGAGAATGCGGTATTTGTATTCATTTTGCGCAAGGCGAAGGATTATTTTTATGAAGCTCAAGAACACCCTTCTGGCGTCAGCACTGATTTCCCTGACTACGCTGTCCGCTCAGGCAGCAACGGAACTGACTCCTGATCAAGCTGCTGCTCTTAAACCATTTGATCGCATTACCATCACTGGCCGTTTTAACTCGATTGGCGAAGCGGTAAATGCCGTGTCCAAACGTGCAGATAAAATTGGCGCAGCTTCTTTCTATGTTCAGGACACCAACGATACTGGCAGCAGCGGTAACTGGCGTGTGGTTGCAGATGTCTATCACGCTGATGCACCTAAGGCTGAAGAAAACACCAATCGCGTGATCAACGGCGTGACTGAGCTACCGAAAGATCAAGCTTATGCTCTTGAGCCGTTCGATACCGTGACAGTCCAGGGTTTTTATCGCAGTCAGCCCGATGTTAACGCAGCAATCACTCGCGCAGCTAAAGAGAAAGGTGCAGATTCGTTCTACATCGTGCGCCAGATTGACGCAAACTCAGGCGGCAACCAGCGCATTACGGCTTTCATCTATAAAAAAGACGCTAAGAAACGTGTTTTGCAAAGCCCTGATGCGATCCCTGCGAACTCAGAGGCAGGTAAAGCCGCGCTGGCAGCCGGAGGCGCTGCGGCAGCCGCAGTTGAAATCCCAGGCGTTGCAACAACCAGTACCCCAACTTCGGACGTAGGTCGTTTCTTTGAAACACAAACCACTAAAGGCGGACGTTACACCGTAACGCTTCCTGATGGCACCAAAATCGAAGAAGTGAATAAAATCACCGCGGCGCAAATGGTTCCATTCGATAGTGTGAAGTTCACTGGCCATTACGGTAGCAGCACTGAAGTGTCTTACCAGGTGGCGAAACGTGCCGCTAAGAAAGGTGCTAAGTTCTACCACATCACCCGTCAATGGGAAGAGCGTGGCGGCAACCTGACTGTCAGCGCTGATTTGTACAAATAAGTTTTCATATAATCCTAAAAAGGGTGGCTTTGCCGCCCTTTTTTTATTCCGCCGAGCATTTTATGGCTCATGTCATTGCAAGCAGCTCTTACACTCCGTAAAATCCCGCGCCTTAGTGTTACCCACCATTTTTATGCACAAAAGCATAATAATTATTCTGGGTTTTTAATTTGAATTTTACGGGACTGCTATGGAAAAGAAGCTTGGCCTCGCTGCGTTAACGGCATTGGTATTGAGTTCCATGCTCGGCGCGGGTGTATTTAGCCTGCCGCAAAATATGGCGAGCGTGGCAAGTCCCGCAGCATTGTTGATTGGCTGGGCGATTACCGGTGCGGGCATTCTGTTGTTGGCCCTGGCAATGCTGGTGTTAACCCGCCTGCGCCCCGACCTTGACGGCGGCATTTTTACTTATGCACGCGAAGGTTTTGGTGAGCTAATCGGTTTCTTCTCGGCATGGGGCTACTGGCTTTGTGCCGTTATCGCTAACGTTTCGTACCTGGTGATTGTTTTCTCTGCACTCAGTTTCTTCACCGATACGCCTGAACTGCGCCTGTTTGGCGACGGAAATACCTGGCAGTCGATTGTGGGTGCATCGGTATTGCTATGGATGGTGCACTTTTTGGTGCTTCGCGGCGTGCAAACCGCAGCCAGCATTAACCTGGTCGCCACTCTCGCTAAGCTGCTGCCGTTAGGTTTGTTTGTCGTTCTGGCCGCCATGGCTTTCAAACTTTCGACTTTTAGCCTCGATTTCAGCGGCATCGCGCTGGGTGTTCCGGTTTGGGAGCAGGTCAAAAACACCATGCTGATTACCCTTTGGGTCTTCATCGGTGTGGAAGGTGCCGTGGTCGTTTCAGCTCGCGCCCGGAATAAAAATGATGTCGGTCGCGCCACCCTTCTGGCGGTCATTGCCGCGTTAGGGGTTTACCTGCTGGTGACATTGCTTTCGTTGGGCGTGCTTGCCCGCCCTGAACTTGCCGGAATGCGCAATCCTTCCATGGCCGGTTTGATGGTCGAAATGATGGGGCCGTGGGGTGAGATAATTATCGCCGCTGGGCTGATTGTCTCAGTATGTGGAGCCTATCTGAGTTGGACGATTATGGCCGCCGAAGTGCCCTTTCTTGCCGCCACGCATAAAGCCTTCCCGAAAATTTTTGCGCGTCAGAATGAAAACAATGCGCCTTCGGCTTCTCTTTGGCTCACCAATATTAGTATCCAGATTTGCCTGGTGCTGATTTGGCTGACGGGTTCGGATTACAACACGCTGCTGACGATTGCCTCAGAAATGATACTGGTGCCCTATTTCCTGGTCGGTGCATTTTTGCTGAAAGTTTCGACCCGCCCATTGCATAAAGCGATTGGATTAGGTGCATGTATTTATGGCTTATGGCTGCTTTATGCGTCAGGCCCAATGCATTTACTTCTTTCGGTGGTACTGTATGCGCCGGGCTTGTTAGTCTTTATGTATACACGCAGCACGCATAAGCATGACATCAAACTGAATTTAAAGGAAAAATCAGTCATTTTCCTGATGCTGGTGGCAGCGTTCCCTGCAACGTGGATGTTGGTGAAATAAGTACATTAAGGAGTCGTCGATGGAGATTAAAACATCAGCTCGTCCCATTCTGATTACCGGTGCCGGTAAACGGATTGGCCTCGCGTTAGCACGACACTTTTTAGCCCAGCAACAGCCTGTGATTATCAGCTACCGCACGCGGTATCCGGCGGTCGCTGAACTGGAACAGGCTGGTGCAATTTGTTTGTTCGGTGACTTTTCTACCAATGACGGCATCAAACAATTTGCCGCTGAGGTAAAGCAACATTGCGACGGGCTGCGCGCCATTGTACATAATGCCAGCGCCTGGCTTGCGGAATCACCAGACTTTTCCCCTGCGGAAACCCTGGCCGCCATGCTGCAAATTCACGTCAACGCGCCTTATTTGCTGAATCAATATCTTGAGCCGTTATTGCGCGGCCATGGCCAGGCGGGTTCGGACATTATTCATTTCACCGATTATGTCGTGGAACGTGGAAGTGATAAGCATATTGCTTATGCGGCCAGTAAAGCGGCGCTGGATAATATGACGCGCTCTTTTGCCCGTAAGCTGGCACCCGAGGTAAAAGTGAATGCCATCGCGCCTGCGATGATCATGTTTAACGAACATGACGATGCCGAATACCGCAAGGCAGCGTTGAATAAGTCGCTCATGAAAATCGCCCCGGGCGAGCAGGAAATCATTGGGCTGGTAGAATACCTGTTGAATAGCGAGTATGTGACTGGCCGAACGCATGCGGTAGATGGCGGTCGCCCATTGCGTTAAATCTGTTTACCCATGATTTATGGTGTAAAAACATTTAGCAGTGTATGTTTCCCTTTTGATCTGAAGTGCCGGGCTATGAATAAAATCGTATACGTAGAAGACGATCCAGAAGTAGGAGCGTTGATTGCCGCTTATCTCGGCAAACATGACATTGATGTGATTGTTGAAAGCCGTGGCGACCGCGCCGAAGAGACGATTCAACAACAACGCCCTGACCTTGTGTTGCTCGATGTCATGTTACCCGGCAAAGATGGCATGACGTTGTGCCGCGATCTGCGTCCGCAATGGGATGGCCCGATTGTTCTTCTCACCTCTTTGGACAGCGATATGAACCATATTTTATCGCTGGAGATGGGGGCTAACGATTATATTCTTAAAACCACTCCGCCTGCTGTTTTGCTGGCGCGCTTACGTCTGCATTTGCGCCAACGCGTTTCAGCGCAACATACCGTTGAAAGCAATCCTGGCGCACTCAAACCCCACAAAGCCATGCGTTTTGGGACGCTATGTATTGACCCGGTGAATCGTCAGGTCACGCTCGGTGCTGAAAACATTACCCTTTCCACTGCGGATTTTGACTTGTTGTGGGAATTAGCCACTCATGCGGGGCAAATTATGGACCGCGACGCGTTACTTAAAAACCTGCGTGGCGTGACATATGATGGTCTGGATCGCAGCGTCGATGTCGCCATTTCGCGCCTGAGAAAAAAACTCTACGACAGCGCCACCGAACCCTTCCGTATCAAAACTGTGCGTAACAAAGGTTATCTTTTCGCACCCCACGCCTGGGAAAGTGAAGCCTGATGAAAAAGCTGTTTATTCAGTTTTATCTTCTGCTGTTCGTCTGCTTCCTGGTAATGACCATGCTGGTTGGCCTGGTCTATAAATTTACCGCCGAACGCGCGGGTCGCCAGTCACTCGATGATTTAATGAAAAGCTCGCTGTATTTGATGCGCAGCGAATTACGCGAGATCCCGCCACGGGACTGGAACCGCACAATTAAAGATCTCGACCTGAATTTGTCCTTTAAGCTTAATATTGAACCGATTGATAAATTCAAACTCGACGAAATGACCATGCACCATCTGCGTGCCGGGGAAATCGTCGCCCTCGACGATGAATACACTTTTATTCAGCGCATTCCCCGCAGCCATTATGTTCTGGCAGTCGGGCCGATACCGTATCTGTTTTTCCTGCATCAAATGCGGTTGCTGGATGTTGCGCTGATGGCGTTTATTGCGTTCTCTCTGGCCTTCCCGGTGTTTATCTGGATGCGTCCGCACTGGAAGGACATGCTTAAACTGGAAACCGCCGCGCAAAGATTAGGTACAGGCCATCTTGATGAACGCATCCATTTCGACAGTGCTTCAAGTTTTGAACGTTTAGGCGTTGCGTTTAACCAGATGGCTGACAGCATCAACGCGCAAATCGCCAGTAAGAAGCTGCTGATTGACGGTATTGCCCACGAGCTTCGTACACCTCTGGTGCGTTTACGTTACCGCCTTGAGATGAGCGACAACCTGACCGAAGCCGAACTGCTGGCGCTCAATCGTGACATTGGTCAGCTGGAAGCATTAATTGAAGAGTTACTCACCTACGCCCGACTGGATCGTCCGCAAACCGAGCTGCAACTGGCGCACGTGAATGTTCCGCGTTGGCTTGATGAACACATCGCCGATGTCAGAATTATTCATCCGCATCTCGATATTCAGCTTGATACGCCCGCCTCTGGCAATTTTGGCCTGATTGATCTGCGCCTGATGGAACGCGTCACCGATAACCTGATCAATAACGCCCTGCGCTATAGCAAAAAACGGCTTCGCGTGAGCCTGTGGCTGGATGCTGATACCGCGATTTTGCAGGTGGAAGATGACGGCCCCGGCATTCCAGCTGAGGAACGGGAACGGGTATTTGAGCCATTTGTGCGTCTGGACCCAAGTCGTGACCGTGCCACGGGTGGTTGTGGGCTGGGCCTGGCGATTGTTCATTCTGTTGCGACAGCGATGGAAGGCTCCGTGGTCGTCGATAGCGGTTCGCTGGGGGGCGCTCGCTTCCGCTTTAGCTGGCCGATAAAAACTGAATCCCCTTTGCCACTGGCATCCATCACACCTCGCCGCTAGAAAACACATTCTCACCTGCCTGACCAAAAACGGCGCAGGTGGTTAGGTTCGTCTCCCTGTGTTATAAATCTTTAGTATGTTGTAACTAATGGAGGGTGAAATGGCAAAGTATGATTTGATTGATCGATTGAACGGTACTTTTCGCGAGCTTGAACACGACCTGCACCAGTTGCAGGAACAGCTTGATAGTTATCGTTTATTGGTTGGCCGCGTCTTTCAGTTACCCGCTGTTGATAAAGGTAAAGAGCACGATTCGGTGACTAAAATTGAGGTGGCGCAACTGCTCGGTAAAGCGGCGCATCAGGCAACCCTCACCCATTTCACTCGTTTATTTATTCAGCAACAGTCGGAAAAAACCAGCAGCAAAGCAGCGACTCGCCTGCCGGGAGCTCTTTGTTATCAGGTAGACGAAACAGAACGCAGCGAGACTCAGAGGCTGGTTGGGCGGATTAATCAATTAAAACAAGAGCTGGAAAACATTATCAGCGTGGAGTCGGGATTGCCCAGCGTGCAACGCTTTGAATGGGTTCACCGCCAGCTTCCAGGGCTGATTACGCTCAACGCTTATCGCACGATTACGTTACTCGACAACCCTGACACGCTGAATTTTGGCTGGGCGAATAAACAAATCATCAAGAATTACACCCGCCGAGAAGTTATCGACATTCTGGAAAAGAGCCTGAAGGCGAATCGTTCGGTGCCCCCATACACCCGCGAACAATGGGCAGAGCAAATCACCCGCGAGCTAAATTCAATCACCCGTCTTTCGGATAACGTGCGCCTGAAGATTAAGCGCCCGGTGAAAGTACAGCCCGTCGCACGCGCCTGGTATCAGGAGCGCAAAAAGCAGGTGCAGCACGCATGTCCATCGCCTTTAATCGTGTTGTGTAACCGGGATAATGGCGAAGTGCCACCAGAGATGGGGGAATTGCTGAATTACGATGCGGATAATATTCGCCATCGTTATAAGCCGGATGCACAGCCGCTACAGCTGGTGATCCCGCGTCTGCATTTGTATTGCGAGACATAAACGCAGACGCGGTGAAACTTACTGCTTCATACTGCCGACCATTTCTTCAGGGCGTACCCACGCATCAAACTCATCCTCGGTGAGATAACCGAGTTTGAGTGCCGAGGCTTTCAATGTCAGCCCTTCTTTGTGGGCTTTCTTGGCAATTTCGGCGGCTCTATCGTAACCAATATGCGTATTGAGTGCCGTCACCAGCATCAGCGACTCATTAAGCAATTGTGTGATGCGGTCACGGTTCGGCTCGATACCCACCGCACAATGCTCATTGAAACTTTCCATTCCGTCAGCCAATAAACGCACCGATTGCAGGAAGTTATGAATCACCATCGGGCGATAGACGTTAAGCTCAAAATTGCCCGATGCGCCGCCCATATTGACCGCCACATCGTTGCCCATCACCTGGCAGCACAGCATGGTCATGGCTTCGCACTGCGTCGGATTGACCTTACCTGGCATAATCGAACTCCCCGGCTCGTTCTCAGGAATGGCAATTTCGCCAATCCCGCAGCGTGGCCCGGAAGATAGCCAACGCACATCGTTGGCAATTTTCATCAGTGACGCGGCCAGCCCTTTTAATGCACCGTGAGAGTGAACCAGGGCATCGCACGTCGCCAGCGCTTCAAATTTATTGGGGGCCGTCACAAACGACTGGCCAGTAATTTCAGCCAGCTCTTTTGCTACACGTACAGCGTATTCCGGGTGCGTATTCAGCCCTGTCCCCACCGCCGTACCACCCAAGGCGAGTTCGGCAACGTGCGGCAAACTGTTTTCAACATGTTTGAGGCTCTGTTCAAGCATCGCGACCCAGCCTGAAATCTCCTGCCCGAGGGTCAACGGCGTGGCATCTTGCAAGTGGGTGCGGCCAATTTTTACGATGTCTTTGAAAGCCTCTGCTTTACCCTGCAACGTCTCTTTCAGCACGTTTAATTGCGGGATCAGTTGTTCACGCACCGCAATCACCGCCGCAACGTGCATCGCCGTTGGAAAGACGTCGTTCGAACTTTGGCTCTTATTCACGTCGTCATTCGGGTGGACTTTACGTTCCATGCCGCGCACCCCGCCGAGGATTTCACTCGCCCGGTTTGCCAGCACTTCGTTCATGTTCATATTGCTCTGGGTACCGGAACCGGTCTGCCAGATTGCCAGCGGGAATTCATCCGGATGTTTACCGGCCAGAACTTCGTCTGCCGCATCCATAATCGCCTTGCCGCTACCGGAAACCAGCAAACCCAGATCCATATTCACCTTCGCCGCTGCGCGTTTGGTGAGCGCCAGCGCGTGAATCAGCGCGGTGGGCATTTTCTCCGTGGAAATGCGGAAGTGCTCAAGGGAGCGCTGAGTTTGCGCGCCCCACAGTTTATCTGCCGGGACGTCAATTGGGCCCATTGAGTCTTTTTCACTACGAACGGCTACCATTTCATTCTCCTTAGATTTGAGCATCCCCAAAGAATTTGGGGTAAAAAAAACCGCCCTTATGGGCGGCTTGAGTGTCTTACTTCACGCATCGCGTACATTGGGAGGCGTGTATTTTCTGGAAGAAGTCGTTGCCCTTGTCATCGACCAGAATAAAGGCTGGGAAACCTTCGACTTCGATTTTCCAGATGGCTTCCATTCCCAACTCTGCGTATTCGACACAATCCAGGCTCTTGATACTTTGTTGCGCCAGTACAGCCGCCGGGCCGCCGATACTGCCAAGATAGAACCCGCCATGTTTATGACAGGCGTCGGTCACTTGCTGGCTTCGGTTGCCTTTTGCCAGCATCACCATGCTTCCGCCGTTTGACTGGAGTAAATCCACGTAGGAATCCATACGTCCGGCGGTGGTCGGCCCTAAAGAACCCGATGCATAACCCTCTGGCGTTTTAGCCGGGCCTGCGTAATAAACCGGGTGATCTTTAATGTATTGCGGCAAACCTTCGCCGTTGTCGATACGCTCTTTGAGTTTAGCGTGGGCAATATCACGCGCCACAATAATTGTCCCGCTCAGGGAAAGTCGAGTGGAAACCGGGTATTGCGACAACTGTTTGAGGATCTCACTCATCGGGCGGTTGAGATCGACTTTGATCGCCTCACCCTCACCCGCCTGGCGTAATTCCTGCGGAATAAATTTGCCAGGATTGTGCTCAAGTTTCTCGATCCAGATACCGTCGCGGTTGATCTTGGCTTTGATATTCCGGTCCGCAGAGCACGATACGCCCATGCCTACCGGGCAAGACGCGCCGTGGCGTGGCAGGCGCACAACACGAATATCGTGAGCAAAATATTTACCGCCAAACTGCGCACCCAGACCGAGGTTTTGCGCTTCTTTCAGCAACTCTTCTTCCAGTTGAACGTCACGGAACGCCTGGCCATGCTCGTTACCTTCTGTTGGCAGGCCGTCGTAATATTTAGTCGACGCGAGTTTCACGGTTTTTAGCGTTGCTTCGGCAGAGGTTCCACCAATTACAAACGCCACATGATACGGCGGGCAAGCAGCCGTACCGAGGCTACGCATTTTCTCCACCAGGTATTCTTTCAGACGGCCCGGACTCAGCAGCGCCTTCGTTTCCTGGTAGAGATAAGTTTTGTTCGCTGAACCGCCACCTTTGGCGATGCAGAGGAATTTGTATTCAGCGCCATCTACGCTGTAGAGGTCGATTTGCGCAGGCAAGTTAGTGCCTGTATTCACCTCTTTGTACATATCCAGCGCCGCGTTTTGCGAGTAGCGCAGATTATCTTCAATAAAGGTGTTGTAAACGCCACGAGACAACGCTTCCTCATCACCACCCCCGGTCCAGACGCGTTGGCCTTTTTTACCCATGATGATGGCTGTGCCGGTATCCTGGCAGGTTGGCAAAATGCCCTTTGCAGCGATTTCGGAGTTACGCAGGAACTGGAGCGCGACATACTTATCGTTTTCGCTGGCTTCGGGATCATTGAGGATATCAGCCACCTGCTGCTGATGCGCCGGGCGCAGCATAAACGAGGCATCGTGGAAGGCGTGTTGGGTGAGTAACGTGAGGGCTTTAGGGTCAACTTTCAGGACTTCCTGCCCTTCAAACTCTGATACGGAAACATAATCGCTGCTGAGCAGGTAGTATTCGGTTTCGTCTTTTTTTAACGGGAATGGTTCTTGATAATGAAAGTCTTTATTCGGCATTGTTCTCTCACTTACTACGTTAATTATTATCTTTTATACCCTTTATATTTCAAGCCGGAGCCAACCCCGCTGTGGCTTGAAAGATAACGGGCCTAACATGCTACACAATTTTTTAACAAAAACTGAGACTAAACCGACTTTTTAATCCCCTGGTTACTTCACTGCGGATAATTGGTTTAATAGCAGTAACTTTGTTTAGATTACTATAGGGCTTACTGATGCAAAAACTCATTAACTCAGTGCAAAACTATGCCTGGGGAAGTAAAACTGCGTTAACAGAACTTTATGGTGTGGAAAATCCTGAAAATCTGCCAATGGCAGAACTATGGATGGGCGCACATCCAAAAAGCAGCTCAAAAATTCTTAACAACGGCCAGGTGCAATCGCTACGTGATGTGATTGACGCTGATAAGCCGACACTTTTAGGCAAGGCCGTTGCAGAGCGTTTTGGTGAGTTACCTTTTCTCTTCAAAGTGCTGTGTGCCGATCAACCGCTTTCCATTCAGGTTCATCCTAACAAAAAGGCATCTGAATTAGGCTTTGCCAAAGAAAATGCCGCGGGTATTCCACTGGATGCCGCCGAGCGCAATTATAAAGATCCAAACCATAAGCCAGAGCTGGTGTTTGCGCTAACGCCCTTCCTCGCTATGAACGCATTCCGCGAGTTCTCCGATATCGTCTCTCTGTTACAGCCAGTTTCCGGCGCGCACCCGGCGATTGCTCATTTCTTGCAAGAGCCGAATGCTGAATACCTGTCGCAGCTTTTTGCCAGCCTGTTGAACATGAAAGGTGAAGAGAAATCACTCGCACTCGGCGTGTTGAAAGCCGCACTGAATAATCAGCAAGGCGAACCGTGGGAAACCATTCGCGTCATTTCCGAGTTCTACCCGGACGACAGCGGTTTGTTCTCGCCATTGTTGCTCAATGTGGTGAAATTACAGCCAGGTGAAGCGATGTTCCTGTTCGCTGAAACCCCACATGCCTATCTCAAAGGCGTCGCTCTCGAAGTCATGGCGAATTCCGATAACGTCCTTCGTGCGGGATTAACGCCAAAATATATCGACATTCCAGAGCTGGTCGCCAACGTTAAATTCGAACCAAAACCAGCCGCTGAGTTACTGACTCAGCCTGAGAAACATGCGGGCGAACTCGACTTCCCTATTCCGGTTGATGACTTTGCTTTCTCTTTACACGACCTGAGTACGCAGCAGACAAATCTTGCGCAGCCGAGCGCCGCTATTGTGTTCTGTACTGAAGGTGAAGCGGTGTTGAGCAAAGATGGGCAGCAACTGGTGCTTAAACCTGGCGAATCGGCCTTTATTTCTGCACAGGAATCTCCGGTTTCAATCAGTGGTGTGGGTCGTGTCGCGCGGGTTTATTCCAAAATCTGAGTTATAAGCAACTTACTGATCTTTTGAAGCAAGATTGCTAAGCTTTAGGATGAGTTTCTTAAATGCCTCTACCCAAGCATCTACACGATGCCGCGTAAAAGGTATTTCTTTCGCCTGCCGGAGGACTCCCGGCAGGTGCACTTAATATGGACTACGACAGAATGAAAAAATCACTGGTTGCTGTAGGTGTTATTGTGGCTCTGGGTGTGGTGTGGACGGGCACAGCCTGGTACACCGGTAAGCAGCTCGAAGGCCGCATGGCTGAAATGGTTAGTAACGCTAACGCCGAATTGAACAAAGCCTCGCCGGAAGCTGGTTTGACGCTGAGCTACCAGGATTATCATCGTGGCCTGTTCCATAGTTCCATGCAGTTGGTCGTGAAACCGACCGCCGGGCAGACAAGCGCCATTCTGAAACCTGATCAAAGTATCGTCTTCAACGAAACAATCGATCACGGTCCATTCCCGTTCGCTCAACTGAAAAAATTCAATCTGATCCCCTCTATGGCATCAGTTCACACCACGCTTGTGAATAACCCAACCACTAAGCCTTTGTTTGATATCGCTAAAGGTCAGTCCTTTATTGATGCACAAACGCGTATTGGCTACAACGGCGACACCTCTTCCGATATCGATTTACTGCCATTGAATTACGAAAAAGGCGAAGAGAAAGTGGCGTTCAGCGGCGGTCAGTTCAAGGCCGATGTTGATGGTCAGGGTGACAAAATTGCCGTCAGCGGTGAAGCGCAAAGCGGGCTGGTGAATACCGTTAATGAATACGGTCAGCACGTGCAGATGACGTTCAACGGCATCAAAACCGACGGTGAAAGCTCGCGCAGCGAATTTGTCGAACGCATCGGCAGCCAAAAAGCCTCTATTGAAAAGCTGGCGGTGACTGTTGAAGGCAAAGAAATGGCGGTGTTCGAAGGTTTGAATATCAATGCTAAATCTGAGCTTCAGGAAGATAAAAAACATCTTTCCGGGCAAATTGATTACACCCTGAACTCGCTGAAAGTACAGAATAAAGATATTGGTAGCGGCAAGTTAACGATCAAAATCGGCAATCTCGACGGTGCAGCGGTGCATGAGTTCAGCCAGAAATATAACGCTGAATCGCAAAAACTGCTGGCCGACCCGAATCTTGCGCAGAATCCAGAAGCTTATCAGCAGCGTATTGTGGAGCTATTTGCTGCAAACTTGCCGATGCTGTTAAAAGGTGACCCGGTCATTACCGTTGCGCCGTTAAGCTGGAAAAATGCGAAAGGCGAAAGCAGCTTTAATCTTTCCCTGTTCCTGAAAGATCCGGCGCAGGCGACTGGCGAGCCAACCACTCCAGAACAGCAGCTTGATCGCGTCGTAAAATCACTCGACAGCAAACTGGTTATTCCAGTGGATATGGCAACTGAATTGATGACTCAGGTCGCGCAGCTTGAAGGTTACCAGCCTGCTGAAGCCGCAAAACTTGCCGATCAACAAATCAAAGGCCTGGCGGCGATGGGACAAATGTTCCGCGTGACCACCATGGAAGACAACAAAGTCGTTTCCAGCCTGCAATACTCAAACGGTCAGGTCACACTGAACGGCCAGAAAATGCCGCTTGGCGAATTGTTAGGCATGTTTGGTATGGCGGCCCCTGGCGAACCAGAAGCAGCTCCAGCACCTGAACTGGAAACACCGGTCGTTCCGGCTGTTCCAGCGGTTCCCCAGCAGTAATTATTTGTTTTGCCCGCAGTCTAAAGCCTCCCACGGGAGGCTTATTTTTAGTTATTACCCATTGAAATAAAAGGATTTATTTCAGGTCACGTCCACATAATGACCACATCAAAAATAAAGCCTCGGTTTTCCGAGGCTTTTTCGTTTATCACATCCACATTGTTTGCTGACCTCCGGGCATCGGGTGAGGCAGCACCGGCGTTCTCTCACCAGGCTTAACGATGTAGTGCTTCACGGTCTCCAGCGTCACAAATGTCGCACTGCAATTCACATTCTGGCACTGGTGATAACGCTCTTTTGTTTCCGTGGAATGATAGCGGCTGGTTCGAGCGTGGGCGGCGGTCTGACACAATGGGCAATGGAACATTTCAACACCTCAACTAAGTTCGTTTTATGTTGATATTTTAACCATTAAATCATTTATTAACAATAACTTATAACCATTCATTTACTTCCCCCCGCCTCCTGATACTCCACATCTAAAAGCCGTACCTCAAGCTCTAAGGACGTCGTGAAGCCGCTATTACTGAGCGAGTGCATCACCTTTGTGATCGTCCATGCCTGCTCGTCTATGACGCGCTTAAAGCCTGAGACCGTGACCGGTGTTTCCGGGTAGAGATCTGCCCGCCCCATGGCGAGACTGATGGAGAACTCCGCCACGCCGCGTTGTAACTTGTCCCATTTAGCCTGAGCCGCACGCATCGCCTGCGCTTTACTGGCGTAAATAGTGGTCAGGGCAAAGACATTATCTTCCTCACCGACCATGTACTCACCTTCGCGTGCTTCCTTTTCCTTTGGTGCTTTCTTTGCTTTTACCGGCTTTGCCTTCGGATGTTGCAGCGCGCGCAGGTTCTGCGGCTTTGCCTTGCGCTTGAGTTTGACCTGCTGCTTTTGCTCTTTTGGCTCCTTCGTGTGCAGCCATTTCACCGTCACGCCTGTGTAAGCGCCCCGGTCGGCAATCGCAAACTGATGACGATCACCGTCACGGCGCTCAATGGTCATCTGCGGAATAGGCTTTCCGCTGGCGGTAATACCTGCACCAGCTTTGATGAACAGCAGTTTCTCCGCTTTGACCGATACCTCGGCCCCGTTGCGCTCCGCCAGGCGGGTGAGGAATTTCGCGTCGGACTCCTGCGTCTGGTCGATATGCTGGATATCAATCGCGGCAAACTGTGGCGCAACACTGGCGGTCAGTTTGTTGCGGCTTGCGATGGTATTCAGCACTTCACCGAGTGTGGTGTCGTGATAGGACGCTTCACGGCGAGAGTTGAGTGTGCCGCGAAAATCTGCACTTCTTGCCCGGATGGTCAGCGTGTCCGGTGCGCCCCGGTGCTCAATTTCATCGACCGTGAATTGCCCTTTGCCGAGTAGCGCCGAACCCTGCCAGCCGAGAAACAGCGACAGCACCGCACCGCGCGTCGGCAGCTCAACTAAACCGTCACTGTCATCGAGTTCGATATCGAGCTGGTCAGCTTCAAAGCCCCGGTTATCCGACAGACTGAGGCTAATCAGGCGGTCGCTGATATTACGCGTGATGTCCTGGTTATTCAGGGTAAGCATAAATGCCGGTGCCATTGTCGCCCCGGCATCTAACGTCATTCCGGTCAGCATCAGAATAACCCTCCGAGTTTGCTCTGCACGTTTCCGACCAGACTGTCGGCCTGTTTCTGGATGTCGCCAAACATCGCCGTCAGCGACTCATCCACGCGCGTGAGGTTGATGTTAAAATCAATTTTGCGCGCCGAGCCGTCAGCAAAAAACTCGGTGTAACTCTCGCTCACCGAATTAATCACAAACATGCCGTAAATGGTGCCACTGCCATCGAGCAGCGGCCAGGCGCGCCCCTCATCGGCCATCAGGTTGAGTGCCAGCAGTGACAATCTGCCGCCGGTGATTTCCGGCAACAGACTTCCGCTTAAGACAATTTTCTCCTCGTTGACACCGAGAAACTGCATCGCTGGTCGCTGGCCGACGCGACTGTTTGACGGCCAGCGGTAATCCACATCGCGTTGCAGGCTCTGATAAGGCAACGTCTGTAACTGAAAAACAAACATGCCAAGAACAAGCATCATGGTTCGGTCTCCTTAGTCGTGCATCATGCTGCCGCGTTGTCTGGCACGCTTTTCACGCTCGTATTTTTCCAGGCTGTCACGGAGCTGGCGGTCAAGCTCGCCGCCGTTCTGCACACCACCACCGATGGCAATGTGATATTCGTTGCGACTCTGGTCGGTGTAGCTTTTACCCGCGTTTGCCGTCACCGGTTGATAACTGCCAAAACCGCCGGTCAGTACGCCACCGGATGGGGAATAACCCGCACCGGAACCGTTAGCGTATGCATTAACCTTCTCGGCTTTCGCATCAAGCTGACTGGATTCCTGATTGATGATACCGAGCTTGTCGAGCACCCACTCGATACCGTCGCGCAGCGCGGTAAACGGTGTCATGGCTAACCGGAAAGCACCGGCCAGTGCCTGACCAAACGCCACGCCGGATTCTTTGCAACTGTCGAGCGTGTCCTTGCTGGCTTTCACCGGGGCGATCAGCTCTTTAAACCACTGCCAGACTTGCTGAACTTTCTGCCCAATCGCCTCAAACACAGGAGCCAGTGGCGCAAACATCTCAGTCACCGGCGCAAAGGCGGCTTTCAGACCTTCCACCACACCTGAGAAAAACGCACCCAGCGGCTCCCAGTATTTGCGGATGAGTATCACACCGGCGACGACTGCCGCACCCACGGCCACAATCGGCAAGGTGAGCGCCCCGAGCACCGTGATGATGGCACTGCCTGCCACGGTAAATGCCGTCCAGAGCAGACCGGCGGCGGCAATAATGGCATTGATGCCCGCAATCACCGGCCAGGCGACCAGACCAATTGCCCCGACCATACCAATCACGGCCAGTGCGACACCGCCGACCTTGAGCAGCGTCTGCGCCAGCCCTTTGTTCTGCACAATCCAGTGGTCGAGTTTCAGCACATATTTGGTGGTGGTCTGCGTGAGTTTGCGCAGGGAAGATTCCTGCTGGTCAAACAGGTCAGTCCCGACCGCCTCATACGCCGACTGAAACTCTTTAAAGTCGCCGCCGAGATTGTCCTGCATCACCTTCACCAGCTCGGCGGTTTTGCCGTCCGAGGCTTTAAAGGTGGCGGTGAGTTTGTCGAGTTTGCCGGTCATGGCATCGGTCATCAGCACGGCGGCTGCGGAGCTGGCTTCCTCACCAAAGATGACCTTCATGTACTCCGCACGCTGTGCCGTACCGAGCTTGTTTTTCTCAAAGCTGCCCTGCATTTCTTTGAGGATGGTAAACAGCGGGCGCATGTTGCCCTGGCGGTCTGCGGTGCTGACTTTCAGCTCACTGAGTGCGGTTTTTGCCTGACCGACCGGAGCCTGCAAGCGGCTGATAACCGCACGACTGCCAGTGCCTGCCATCGAGCCGGTGATTTTCGCATCATGCAGCGCACCGGCCATGGCAGCGGTTTCTTCGATACTGATACCGGCATTTTTCGCCACCGGTGCGACATAGGTGAGCGCATCACTCAGCCCGTTAAAGTCAGCGGCGGTTTTGTTCATGGTGGTCGAGAGCACATCCCCGATGTGTGCGACCTTGTCGTTTGAGAGCTGGAAAGCCGAGCGCATCCCCATCAGCAGCGCGGCGTTTTCTTCCATCGTCCGTTGATTGGCGAGCGCCATATTCAGCGTGACCGGCGTTGCTGCCTGAATCGCAGCGCTGTCTCCGCCTGATTTGGCGATAATAATCTGCGCACCGGCGGCGTCATCGGCAGAGGCGGCAGTGTTGTCCCCGAGCTGGCGCGCCTGGCGGCGTAAAGCCTCCATTTCCGGTGAGGTTTTTTCCACCCCGAGTACGGCCTGTAACTCAGAATTTTTCTGCGCAAAGTCATAGCCGGGTTTGAGAATACCCACACCTGCCGCCACGCCCGCCGTTGCCATACCGACACCTGCGGCACCGACGGCACCCGCCGTCCCGGCCAGCTCCTTCCCGGCCTGATAACGGTTTTTGACCGCGTTGAGTTTGGCCTGTTTCGCGCTGACCTGCTCGAGCGCCAGCTTCTGCCGGTTTAGCTGGTTCGTGGTTTCACTGATGCGACCTTTCAGGCTTTTCTCGTCGCGGGTGAGATTGCGGGTATTAATTCCAGACTGGCCGAGTTCGCGTTGCTGGCGCTTCACCGATTCGGTGAGGCTGTTAAATTTAGTCTGCAAGCCGTCTGCCGCTGCTTTTGCCGCTGCCAGGGCTTTCGCCTGCTCGCGGGTCGGGCGTTCAGTGTTCTGAAACTGCATCGCCAGCGCTTCGGCTTCGGCCTTCGCTTTATTCAGTGACTGACCGGTGACCGCAAGCTGTGCGCTGGTTTTACGAAACCCCTCGATACGCGATGCCTGGCCGTTTAACTCTTTAAGGGATTTCTGCGTATTGCGGATATCCCCCGACAGCGTCTTGCTTGCTGTCTGGATGTGTTTAAACGGGCGCGTTGCCTGGTCAACCGCCTTTAACAGCACTTCGATTCTGACGTTATTACTCATGAGAATTTCCGCTCCGTTTCAGCGCCATCGCGCGCCAGGTGATGAGGTCGCTCAGGCTCAGGGTGTAGAGTTCTGACGGCGGCCAGTGAAATATCACCGCGATATCCGCCATCAGGTCGTCGACCGATAAACCCGGCGGGAAACTTAATCCGCCGAAGCCGGAGCCAAAAAACCAATCACCTTTGCAGCAATCGTCATCATATCCGGCAATTCCAGACGGATCATTTCGGCCTCGGTCAGCGCCGGATACGTCATGCGCGGCAGCACTTTAATCAGCGCGTTCACATCCGAGCTGGCGACATCGGCGAGGCTCACCCCGCGCAGGGTGCCTGCATTTGGCTTCGTGAACGTCAGGGTTTTAATCACTTCGTCCCCACGCTTAACCGGGGTTTCCAGGGTGATGAGGTTCGGATTTTCTGCGGTTTTCTTGTCGGTTTTGACTTTGCTCATGATATTTATTCCGTGGTTTTATTCAGGGTTAACCGGCCAGCAAACCTGACCGGCAAGTCCATTAAGACAGGCCGATATTGCGGCGGCGCTGCTCAAGACGGTCGATGCCGTTGACCTTCTCAATCATGTTGATGGTGTCGATTTCAATCAGCTCTTTGCCGTTCATCGTCAGCTTGTAGTAGGTGCACACCGTGGTGATTTTGGTCTCGGTGTCTTCACCCTGCTTGCTGTCGCCGCCGTCAAATTCTTTGTGACGGCCACGCACCACCACCTCGACGGCGGTTTCTTCTTCGGTGTCATCGCGCTGGTAAGAACCTGCAAAACGCAGCGGCACACTGGACGCACCCGGCAGCGCGTACTGCGCCCAGAGTTCTTCATCCGGGAAGCCGCCGAGCGTCCATTCAAATGTCAGCGCGTCATCATCGAGACCAAAATCCACATGGGCGGCACCGTTCATCCCGGCACCGCGCCAGGCTTCCAGCTTGCGGGTGAGTTTGGGGAGCGTGACAGAGGACGCCACCCCCATGTAACTGAGGCCGTCGTTAAACAGGTTTAATGACTTGAGCTTGCGGGGCATTGCCATATTTCAGGCTCCTTATCCGTTAACCGACGCAATCAGGTTCACCAGGTATTTATCGGTGATGCGCTGACGCAGGGTGAGGTTTTCCAGTGGCGGCACCGGCGTGTAGTCGTAATCGAGATAGAGCTTCCCGGCTTTGAGCGACTCTTTATCGTTGGCCGTTTCATCAAACCAGCAATCCGCATCGACGATATAACCGGCGGTTTTCAGCTCGCGGAATTTGGCCTTGATGCCGTCAACGATGTCGCGAATAAGCACCGGGGTGATCGGTTTATCCACCGCCCACATATGCCCCTCGGCCATGGTGTCGGCAATGACCTGCGCGGTGCGGGTGTAGTTCTCAAACAGGAATAGCGGGTCGTCAGAACAGGTGCGGTTACCCCAGAAGCGGAAACCGTCCTTGCGGATAAGGGTCGTGACACCGGCTTCATTCAGCAGGTCAGCATCGGTGCCGGGTGCCTGCAAATCCCAGAACACGGATGCGCTGATGCCGGTGACACCCTGCACGCCCACGTTTGAAAGGGTTTTGTGCCAGCCGACGGTCTGGTCGATAAAGGCACGCATGCCGAGTGCGCGCGCCGTGGCGTACGCTGTCGCGCTGGCGTTTTTCTCTGTGTCCCAGGCGATAAAGTCCGGCCAGATCACCATCAGCTCGCGCTGGCTGAAATTGTCGCGGTACTTGATGGCATCGGAAATCGTTTTACAGCCCCAGGCGCTGACATAACCAAAGGCACGCAGGCTGACACACACCGAGGCGAGTGCGACCGCCACCTCCTGCGAATCCAGCCCCGGCACGCCGAGAATGCGCGGTTTCACACCGGTCACCGCTTCGGCGGTCAGCAGCGCTTTAATACCTGTGTATTTACCGGTCGCGTCGGTGCCACCGATGATGTTGGACAGGGTCTGCGCGTGCGCCACTTCCTCATCATCGTCGACACCTTCGGCCACGCGCACCACAACGGTGACGGGTTTGCACTGGTCGGCAATGGCCTGCAAGGAGGCGGCCAGGGTGCCACTTTTTCCGGCCTTGCCGATGGCGGCCTGCACGTTGGTAATTAAAACGGGTTCATTCAGGGGAAAGGTCGCCGCATCGGCATCGCTGGCGGTGCACACCATGCCGATAATTGCGGTGGAGACCGTGGAAATAACACGCGTACCATCGTTGATTTCAACAACCTGCACGCCGTGGTGGTAATCACTCATCCGGTTAACTCCGTGGGTTATGGGTGAGTGTATTTTCGGGGGTACGGGGAAAGCGGGCTATTGATGCGGGATGGATGGGGAATGACACAACCACGGACAAAGAAAAGGCGGGCAATTTGCCCGCCTGCATGATTACGGCATCTCCGGCCAGACGATATCCGGTGCCATTTCCGGATCGACCCGGCTCAGTAACACCCGGTATTTTTTCCAGGCCATCAGCGAGGCGGTTTCCTCTTCGGTCGCCATTTCAAAATCCACCGCATCCTGCAGGGTGGCAATCACATCCCCGGCCTGTTTCATCTGGCCGTTTTTCATGCCCTGCGCGTCGCTGACCTGAGCGGCGTGTTCGGCCTGTGCATCCGCCACCCACTGACTGCCGTCCCATTTCTGCCAGGCGTTAGCAGGCGGCAATGGCGTGGTGCCTGGCGGGTATGCCCCCGGTTGCGTGATGTCCGTCGGATGACCGGTTGCGGTATCAAAAACGGTTTCCCCCCGATGGTCTTCAACGGCCAGCCACTGCTTTTTGTCCGCATCAAAAATGAGAATAAATCCGGCAGTGGTGTCCGGTGGTCTGACGGTGGTGCAGTTGGCGGGCAGCCCGGTAAAGGCCGGGATAAGTGCCTCCCCCGGGCCGATAAATTCGCCGGTATCGGCACGCAGGTTATAAACGGTGATGGTGCGGCTTTCGCCGGTTACTTTAAAGGTCATCAGGCAAGCCTCACGATGTAGTTAAACGCAATGTTTTTGACGGTGTTCTCAGCGTTACCGGCGGCATTCACCGTGATGGTATGTCCGTGTGCACCCAGCGTCACGCTGTGGCTGTGCGCACCAATGCCGACAGTATGGTTATGTGCACCAATCCCCACCGTGTGGGCGTGCGCCCCGGCACTGAGCACCCGGTTATTGGCATTTTTGCTGACGTTGGTCGCGTGCATGCCGCCCCCGGTGCCGGGGGTTTCGGCGTACGCCGAGGTGTTGTTGTAGGCAAAGTTATGCGTATGTGCGCCGGTGTTACTGGTGGATTTTGTCCCGTAATCAAAGGTGCTGGCCGTTTTCGTTCCATGGTCAAACGCCGCGGTGTTTTTGGTTCCCAGATCGGTGCTGGAGGCACTGGCACTGTGGGTGTGTGACTTAATGCCGTCCTGCTCCTGAGACAGCACCGCACGCCCGCTGGCGGGTTTGCCTTTGACTGTCCAGCCGCGCATATCAGGAATGACACCCGACGGGTAAACCGCAGCCAGCAACGGGTAAACGGCTTTATCAAAGGTCTGCCCCTGCATGATGGCAAATCCCATCGGCACCGTGTCCGACGGCCAGGCAATCGGTGCGCCCACCGGAAAGACATCATCCGGCGTCCACGGCGTCCAGTTACCTGTCGAATACTGGCTGCGGGAATAACGGCGTGACGAGTCGTAAACATGATAGACCTGCGTGACCCCGGCATTTTTTAACACAACCAGCGTCCCGGCCAGGTTTTCCGGGTAGTGCAGTGCCGCACTGGTGTTGGCATTCATCGGCTGATGATAGAGACCCGGGGTTTTATAACCATTCAGATCCTGATTTGCCCCAATCTGCTGACTCTGACCATCAAAAATATCCTGTGACGTGACGCTGATATCCCCGGTCAGTGCATGCCCGTTCACCTTGCGCGCCGCCGGTACGCGACCGCTGGCATTATCATTCGCCGCTTTGACGGCTTTCGGGGTGGCAGCCAGCACCTCACTGACGCTGTCCGTCGCACTGCTTAACTGCACAATCCCCTTGCGCCCGGTAGTCGCATCCTGTGCGGTGTATTTTCCGTTCGCCAGGTCATACGCGGCTTTCACCGCTTTCGGCGTGGCGGCCTGTACCTCACTGGTGCTGTCGGTCGCGCTGTTTAACTGCACAATGCCTTTGCGCCCGGTGGTCGCATCCTGTGCCGTGTATTTACCGCTGGCAAGGTCATATGCAGCTTTGACCGCTTTCGGTGTGGCGGCCTGAACCTCGCTGCTGCTGTCGGTCGCATTGCTTAACTGCGTGAAACCTTTTGCGGTGAGCGAAGCATCCGGGTGTCTGCGCGAACGTTCATGCTCCGCGAGCTTATCGTCGACATAGTCCTGGGTTGCCATCACGGTAGTGGTGTCGATAACCAGCTCGACGGACTCCAGCGCACTGACAATAATCACCATGCGCAACGTCTGCGCGCGCCCCGAGCCTTCGGCCAGCTCCGGCTTGTAGCTCTCCGCCATATTCGCCACGGCAACCAGCGTGCCGTCGGTGTCATACAGCCCCATTTCGCGCAGCCAGAATCCGCCCACCTCCGGCGGAATGACCAGCTCGGCCACCACATAATTTTTATTCTTCGCATCAACACTGATTTTATTGAGTGCGGCACGCCATTTCTCCGCAATGAGTTTTGTCTGCCCGACATCCGGCACCGGCAGTGTGCCGCCACCGTCACCCACTGCCATATGCGTGAGGGTGATTTTGGTGCCGCTGGCAGTGGCGGCGGCCAGTTTTGCCGCCCCGGCGGTGGTAATGAGTGTTTTATATTTCACGGTCATGATGGCCTCTTTTATCCGGGGTAAACGGTGATAATGTCGCCGTCATAGCTGACGCCGCCGGTGTACAGATTGCCGGGGATATCCTGAATAATGTTCAGGCCGGTCAGGTGACGACTCGCCGCTTTTGCATCCGCAATCAGCCGCTCCATTTCGTAATACATCTCCTCTGTGATGCCGCTTTCCAGTACGCCGATATCGAGGCGAAAGGTGCCGGGTGCTTCACCGGTCTGCCACCATTCGGTGACGTTAATCAGGTAGCCGAGCGGCTCGACCACGCGACGAATGGCACCAATCGTCCCTTTATGTTTGTGCAGGTATTTGGCGGCTTTAATCACGCTGCGCTTGATTTCATCCGGCCACGTTTCATCCCAGCGGTCGACGGAAAATGCCCAGGCCAGATAGGGCAGTAGCGGCGCGGGACAGGTCTCAGGGTTCCAGAGCTGGCGCAGTGGCACCGGTACACGGGTGAGTTCCGCGCAGGCTTTTGCTGCCGCCAGCTCAAGCGCGGACGAGCCGACCGGCAGCAGGCGGACGCTATTCATCGGAGCCACCGATAACGAGGCGATAATCGGTGCAGTACGAGGCCTGAGTGTCATCAAGCACGATATCGGCCAGCGGTTTTGCCAGCTCGACGCGCTGCACGCCTTCCACATGCAGGGCGGCATAAATAGCGGATTTGCGGATATCCCGCCCGAGGCGGTGCTGCGCGGTGATGTAGGCTTTTAACTTTGCTTCGGCGGCCTGCCTGACCGGCTCCATTTCCGGGCCAGGGTAAAGGTACAGGGTCGCATCAATTTCATAGTCGACAATATGCGCCGACTGCACCGTCACCCGGTCGGCCACCGGGCGCACGTTCTCATCGTTGAGCGCCAGGCAGACGATATTCACCAGCTCAGCGCTGGCGGTGCCGTTGCCTTCACGCGACAGCACCGAAATGGTGACGCAGGCCGGTGACGGACTGATAACCGACACATCCGCGACCCGCCCGTCAGCACTGCAGCCGTGGAACTGATAAGCCCCGACCGGCCCCGCCACACTCAGCCCCTCAAAGGACTGCTGAATACGCAGACGGAAATCACTGTCAGATTCCATGACCGCAGCCACCGGCGGGATAGCAGTGTCATCGGCAGGGGTAATGACCAGACGGGTGACGTTATTATTTGCGCCGAGCACATCGAGGTCGTTTGCCCTGGCGTGCGCCAGCATCACGGCCAGTGCCGACTCGTTAACCCGCTGGCGAAGCAACAGCTCACGATAGGCGTTCTCCTCCAGTAGTTTCACAATCGGCTCGGATTCCAGCGCAAGCGTGCGCGCGACCGCTTCCTGCTCCTCTTCGGGATAGAGGGAAATCAGTGTCGCTTTGCGCTCGGAAAGCAGGGTTTCATAGTCCAGCACCTCGACCACATCCGGGGCGGGTAACTGGCTCAGGTCAATGGTTGCCATAATCTCAGCTCAGGGGAATGGTTAAGGAAAATGACGCGCCACCGGTGCCGGTGCGCACGCCGGTGATGTCGACAAATAACGTGCCTGCGGTGGTGCTCTCAAAGGTGATGGTCGTCAGCCGGATGCGTGGCTCCCATTTCAGGATTGCCATGTAGCAGGCGGACATAATTTGCAGGCGCAGAGCAGGGTTATCGGGCTGGTCAATGAGTGCCGACAGCAGCGAGCCGTAATCGCGGCGCATCACGCGTGAGCCAATGGGGGTGATAAGAATGTCGCGCACGCTCTGACTGATATGTACGGAATCGGACACACTCAGACCGGTGGCACGATTCATGCCGAGATAAAGCACGGTCATTGGGTTCCCTCCGTCCGGCTTCCGCCGCGCTCGACACCGCCGTGTTTATGGTCATCAACCTGCACGCCGTTGGATTTGAAGGTGCCGCCGCTGTGCGCGATGTTGCCGCTTATGCTGCCGCCTTTCTGCACTTCCAGCGTGCCGGTGGTGAGCTTACTGGTGCAGACCACTTCCGGGGTATCGAGGGTGATTTTCTGGCTGGCTTTGACGGTCACAAGCGGCACGGTGACGACCACGGATTCGGATGCCGTCACCGAGGCGGTTTTAATGCCCGACACGGTCAGTGCGCCGGTTTCCGGTTCATATTCGATAACGGCACCATCAGGAAAGGAAATGTGCAGCGCATCGGCAGACGCTGACGGCGCGGGGTTGTCATCGGAAAAGATGCCAGGTAAAACGAAAGCGGTGTCCAGCTCGCCGCCAATTGCCAGCACTAAAACCTGCTCACCGACAGAGGGTGCCCACCATGTACGGGAGCGACCGGCGCGGGATGTCAGCCAGTGCAGCCAGTCGGTTGTGATACCTCCGGTTTCCACACGGCATAATGCCCGCACGGTGTCGACGTCGGTCACAATACCGGTGCGGATAAGGTTGCGCAGGAGGCGCGCAAAATCCTGGAGTGATGAGAGAGTATTCATGGGGAAAGGATGCCGCGATACAAGTGCTCCGACAATTTCTAACCAATGGATAAGACACTACACAACATATTGAGTATGGAGTATCGTCACTACAAAATTGCATACAAAAGGAATTCAATGTGTTTGATTATTTTGGAAGTGGTATTGATGGGTTGTACAAAGTCCTTTGGCTATTAATAATTGTGCACTTGATTTTCACTGGAGGGTTTGGCTTACTTTTTCGAATGATCGCAAAGCCGCTTAAATTCGACATTTCAAATAACTCAATAAAAGAAATAGATGAAAAATTACTTGATTTGCAATTACTCAAACTTTATCACGGAATAAACGTGACAAACATTGAAGATGCGGAGCTGGCTGCACTGGCAATAAAACGCAAAAAATTGCGCCCCCAAAAAGCATGGCTAATGTTATTTTGCCCACCAATTGGTAAGTCAAAACATGGTAATGTTGAGTTGGTTATGATTGGCATTGCATTTGCCTATTGTTTTACAGCCACGTGCTTCGCTTACAACGACACCCGAGAGCTGAAGTATAATCATGTATCCATCACTACTAACAATGAAAAAATTTATATTTCTCATGACTCTATCTACATCCCGAAAGATGATAAGACTCTTTCTAAAGAAGACTGCTTACAACTCAGCAGTAAAAATAAAGACCCATTAAAAACCGCATGCAATTACATTACTTCAAAGGATGAATCTATAAAAAAAGAATTAACAACAGCAATTAAAAAAACCAACAAAAACAAAACAGCAATTAACTTTACTGTGTTATTTTTCTTCACGATTGGATTTTTGATAGTTTTGTCATATGCAATTTATAGAGATATAAACAATAGTTTTTACGCTTTCAAAGCATCAGAATTAAAATGGAGAAAAAAGCAATTATACAAAAATATATTCTTTGACTTCAGAGCGAATAATACATCTAAACATGAGGGCAAAAAACAGAGTTAATGTTGCGTGTTTTTTTAAAGTACTACATCTGCGGCTCGAAGTTGAGCCGCAGTGTTTATTTTATACGTTGTTTATAGTGCAAAGTTGCTGGCGACTATCTCCTCAATCACTTTTTTTTCCTCTTGGCTGAATCCCAATAACTGGCGCGCCTCATACTGCACGGTCTCGCTATACCGGTTTGGCTTGTCTTTAAGCCCCTCCTGATGCACCCGAGCCATACGCTGTACCCTCCCGACAAACTCCACAGCCGCAGCATCATTAGTGCCTTTCGCTTTCATGTACCGGTTGGTGCGCAGCTTCGTGAACATCTCACGCTTCACCCGACCCTTTTTACCCTTCACCGGCTGACGCTTTCGAGCGGCATACGGCGTGCCGTCCGGTGCCTGCTGGCGTTTAATGCGCTGTTGCTGCGAGGCTCTCAACTGCTTAGCAATCTCAGCCGTCATTCTGCGACGCGCAGCCGGGGAAAGGCTGGCAATCAGCCCGGCGAGCTTGTCCTCAAAGGGTTTAAATTCATTCATGCCACTGGCTCACCAGCTCGCCGTGTACGTAGAGTTCCATCGGGCGGGTGACATTCTCCGGTAATGGCGGCTCTGGGACATGCTTCACGTGGAGCGCTTCACCTTCCTGCCTGACCAGCGTGCGCTCGGTCAGCAACAGGCTGATACTTACGTCGACACTTTCGTCATCGTTAATATCGGCGATATAGGTGAAGCCTCTTTTCTTCCCCTCATCGGTGGTCATGATGTCGGGCTGGTTTTCCCGCAGCCAGGCATTGACCGGCACGATGAGGTAATCGAGATCGCCGTGATAATCGGTGACCACGATGTTGAGCGTGTACTGATTTTCAAACGACAGCGAGGTCGCAAGTGTTGCGGCAATTTTCCCACTGTCGATAAAAATGCGCAGCATATCCGGGTTATTACGCAGCACCGGCGCTGCGTCACAGAGGGCTTTGCGTAAACTGGCGGGCTTGAGCATCGAGTTCGTCCTGGCAGTGTCTGATGGTTTCAGTCTGAGCGGCACAGCTCACCAGTGCCGCCTCAAGCTGGCGAATATCCGCGCTTAAATCACCGTTAGTGCGCGGACGGCTTGCCGGTATCTGGCACAGCGCCACTTTCGGACAGCCACTGTAAATAATCGGCGGTGGTGGTGAAGGCGGGACGGGTGTACAGCCGGATAACGTCATCAGGCAAATCAGACTCATACCACTCACGCAGCGCTTTATTTTCATTGAGTAACCTCGTCACGGTGTTTACACGGTTCGCCGCCAGTGTGTTCGCAGTGGCGAGTTTATTGCGTAAATCGACCTGCGCCTGCTCGTTCCGCTGCCGGAGTCCTGCGGCGACGTCGAGCTGATTACGCAGCATGGTTATCTGGGTTTTCTGCTCACCGGCGACACGGTTCGCCTTTTCAAACGAGCGGGCCAGCGTGCTGTTTTCGCGTTTCATCCACACCAGACCGGCGACGGTCAGCACCAGCAGAATAATCAACGTTTTCATTGCGCCCCCTTGAGACAGTAAGCCAGCTCGCGTGCGCGGCGGTTTTCCAGCCCGGTATTTTTCTGCCCGTTGACAAACACCCAGCGCGGGAGCTGGTTGCACGCCTGCGCCCACTGCTGGCGCTTGATAAACGAGACCAGCGTCGAGCGACAGGCCGCCCCGGTGCCGACGTTAAAGGCAAAACTCACCACCGCGTCATACACCGGCTGCGGCATGGCAACCGGTGCGCAGACCGCAAGACGGCGCTCAACATTCAGCACATCGCTGACCAGGTTCTGCGCGGCCTGCTGCTCGGTGATATCGCCTTTCGGCGTGACACCGACGGTATGACCGATGCCCGACGTCCAGACACCGGCGCTGCACTGGTACGGTTTCAGGCGGCACCCTTCGAGGTCAGCAATCAGCGCCAGCCCGTCGGGTGAGGTTTTCAGTAAGCGGAAATCCGGCACCAGGACGGCGAGCGCCAGCACCACGGCTAGGCTGCAACGTTTAACGATTGATGCCACGTATTACCCCCTCATCCAGCCCCATCGTGCGCAGATAGCGGAAGGTCTGACGGCGATACCAGAAATTCACCAGCGCGGTGAAAATCGCGCAGCCGCCGCCGACATACAGCGCCATTTTTTCCGGCGTCTGCGTCCCGAAATACGCCAGTGCCACCGACAGCCAGTAGGTGACAAACGTCGTGATTTTTTCCATTGTCAGTCCCATAAGTTCAGCGTCTCCGCAACAGGGGAAGAATCGATATCCGGCAGCTCAACGGCGGTGCCGTGGGGCATTTCCTCGCCCAGCCCGGCGAGACCGGGATTCGCCAGCAGCACCGCCTCGACCACACCACCGGTGCGCCCGTAATGGCGCGCGCAGAGTGCATCCAGCGTGTCGCCCTGGAGGGCAATCACCCTCATCAGATTTGCCCGATGATGCAGCGTGATTTCCCCTGCAAGCGGGACACCGCCCAGCGCATATCGCGCCACAGCTCATCAATGGTGCTTTCCACGTCGTCAGCTTTCTTGTCGCCTTTGGCGCTTGCATCCACGCCGCGATAACGCTCGTAAAGGGTCGCGGTGGTCATCGCCACCACCGCACGCAGGTAGTAAAAACAACGCACGCTTTCGCCGTCGAGTATTTCGGCAGGTACATCGGCCAGGCACTCAAAGCCGAGTACCATCTGCGCGCTGCGGTACTCGAATAACTCGGCGTTGGTCTCGGCGATGCCGTCCTTAATCGCCACGCGCAGGCGTTCCGGGGTGACGGTGTGCTCAAGGCGCATCAGCTCCCGGACGCGCACCGGGTCGACTGACGGGAAAAAGAAGGTGTTGCTGATAACCGGCTCGCGCACCGGCTGCGGGGGAATAACCACACCCGGCGAAACATCGGGCTTGCTGATAATCACTGTCGTCATGACAACCTCAAAATAGGTGGACGGTGGACGCCGGTATCGATGAGGAATTAATCCAGTCTCAACCGGCGTGCCGTCCGGCGCGGGGCGCATTCTTAACCGGTGGTTTTATCCACTTTGCGGGGGCGACCGCGTTTGCCTGGTGTGGTCGCAGGTTTACGCGCTCCGTGTTTTGTCTTTGGCTTTTTAACCGGTGCAGGTTTGGGTTTCAGCGCACTTTCGAGGCGCTCAATGTCCTTTTTCACACCCGCCTGGGCATCGAGCTGCATCGCACGCTTAAGGTGCTCCAGCGCATCCGCCAGCAGTCCCGCATCACGCAGTACCAGCCCGGTGATTTTGTGCAGGCGTCCGCGCACTTTGTCGGGCATATCGGCGGCGCTGGTCAGGGTCTGGGTAGCCAGCAGGAGACCGATATCCACCGGCTCACCGGCAGCGTGTGCACGCATGGCCGCCAGTGCCACATCCTCGGCCAGCACATACGGCGTGGTGCGCTTATGCAGGGCGGGCATGGTGAGACCGTACTGCATGGCATAGCGGGCAATCTCCAGCGCACCGGCAATGTCACCGGCATCAAGCTTCCACAGCATGACGGTCATCACGATGTCATCCTGCGCGCCTTTGCCCTCACTCAGCACCCCGGCAACCCACGGCGCATAGGACGGCAACAGCGCACGCTTTTTGTCGGCCTTGCGCTCGATGGAATGAATAGTTTTTAGCGTGCGTTGGTCGGCAGCCAGTTTGACCAGCATCTGCTCGTAAGCACTTGCATGACGCAGCGGGTTATCGTCCCGCTGCGCGGTCACAATGGCCGAGACCCGCATCATGTGACGTGCGGCGGGACTCGTCATGGCTTATGCCTCCTGAGCCGGTTCGTCTTTCGGCGGCTCAGGGAACTCACCGAGTTTGATGTTTTCCACCAGGCAACCGGCGGCGTAGTCTTCAATCACGTAATCAATGTTCATTGATTCGTAGTTTTCGACGCGGTCGAGCTTGCCGTTCTCATCGATGATGCGGCGGTGGCTGTCGTCCATGTAGTAAATGGACAGGTTTTCCAGTGTGGTCACCATCAGACCGTTGGCCGGGAAATACGGCACTCGCACCGCAGGCAGGTTGCCGATGCGCTTCTGGCTGACAATCACATCTGCCGCCATCGCTTCGGTGTTGGCCTGCTCCTGGTTCACAATCGGGAAATATTTATCCGCCAGCAACTGACGGCCACAGATGACGACTAAATCCGGATCTTCCTGATACCACGGCGCAATCAGGTTATTGGTTGCATCCATCACCAGCGCGTCGAGGTTGGCAAAATCGCCGTTTTTCCCCACGCGGATCACATCAGAAATAATGCTGCCATCGTCGGCGGTGACCTTATCCATCACGCGCGCTTTCGCTTCGTTGCGGTACTTCTGCAACCAGCCGACCGCCACATCCTGCAACAGCGGATTTTTGCTGCGGTCAGAGGTTGCCGCACGCTTGATACCGTTGAAACCCGCCATCATTAAATCGAGTGACTGACGTTTGATAATGGCGTTGCGGATACGGAGCTGGAAGTCCTGGAAACGCGCCCATAAATCGAGGGTGCGGAAACGAATATGGAAGTCGAAGTTAATCTGGTCACATTCGTATTTGTTGGACTCCAGCGCGGTGAAATCTTCGGTTTTGCGTTCATCACCGCTGGCGGTATCGGCGGTGCTGGCAATCGAGCCGGAAACACCGACACCGATTTTTTCACCCTTCATTTCCGCGACCGGCACCATATTAATGCGGGTCAGAAAGTCGGATGACTCCTGCATGGTGTTCATCAGGGTCTGGGTGACGGACGGGTCGACGCTGAATTTTTTGGTCATGTCACCGGCGTCGACGTTGTTGAGCTTCGCCACCTGGGTGAGATAGGCATTAAATTTAAATCGGGTCTGTGGCTTCATCGTTATTCCTGAATGAGTGTTGGTTTTGTTCGGCAGTGTGTCCGGGCTTAACAGTTGGTCAGCATTGAGTCGCCATTGCCGCCGCTCGACGGTTCACGGCGGCGCTGCGCAAAGCTCTCGGTTTTATCCAGCGACGTTTCCAGCGCCGACAGTTTTTGCTGGCTTTCTTCAAGCTGAGTAGTGAGTTCACCCTTGAGGGTGCTGAATGACTGCTCCATGGCGGAAATGCGCTGCTCAGTGGCGTCGTGGTTGGCCTGCACCTGCTCAGTGACAACGGTCACCGCCTCATGCACGTCGTTAAAACGCGCGTCATCATCGGCCTGTTTGCGGCTGAAAATGCCTTTCACGGTGTCGGTGAGTTTGGTCAGCAGGGTGTCGGGCTGGTCTTCAAATTCCAGCTCGGCCAGGGTGGCGACAGAGAACAAATCTTCCGGGCGCTCTTTGCGGCCAGACAGCGGATTGGTTTTGGCGCGGGAGCAGAATTCCAGATATTCCGTACCGAGGCTTGCCGGGTCGTCGGTGACAGCCAGGCCAATCAGATAGCACTTGCCGGAGTTGGAGAAATTCGGGCGAATTTCCATGGAGGTATAGACCTTCTGGCCTTTACCGACCATTTCGACCAGGTTCGCCAGCGGAGTGATGCGGGCGAACAGCGCGAGCTTGCCGTTCAGCGCTGAATCATCATCAATGGTTTCAGCTTTCAGCTCGGTGACATCGCCGTATCGGCAGAAAGGACTGTCGGGTAACACACTGGTGATGTGTTCGAGGTTGATGCGTGCGCCGTAAACACGTGGGTCGAATGAATCGGCCATTTCCTGAATGTCGGTGCCGCTGATGACGCGACCGTCACAGGTGTCACCTTCGACGCCGATGCGGAACCATTTAGAAACTTTTTTTGCCATGGTCAGGAGTCCTGAGTGTGGGGTGATTGGGTCAGGCTTAGTTTCCTGACTCCGCACCCGGCCTGCCATTCATCCCGGATGGCTTACCCCTGACACAACAGCACCTTAGCGCACATCACCCGCCGCTTAAGTAGCCTTGCCTCTATCGAATAACGCGAGGCAATCATGACCATCATCACAGACACCTCCCTGACTCTTGACCCACGTCGACAGGCGTCACTGCTTTACTGGCAGGGGTTTTCCGTGCCGCAGATTGCTGAAATGCTCGGACAGAAACGCCCGACGGTGCAAAGCTGGAAACAGCGCGACGGCTGGGACGGCATTGCGCCCATTACCCGCGTGGAAAACAGCCTTGAAGCACGGTTAATTCAGCTCATCACCAAGACCAAAAAAGACGGTGGCGACTTTAAAGAAATCGACCTGTTAGGCCGACAGATTGAGCGGCTGGCGCGGGTGAACCGTTACAACCAGACCGGCAGTGAAGCGGATTTAAATCCGAATGTGGCGAACCGCAATAAGGGTGAGCGTAAGAAGCCGAAAAAGAACTATTTCAGCGACGAGGCAATCGAGAAACTGGAAGAGATTTTCTTTGCTGAATCCTTCGAATATCAGCTCGGCTGGCATCAGGCGGGACTCCAGCACCGCATCCGCAATATTCTCAAATCCCGTCAGATTGGCGCGACGTTTTATTTCTCGCGCGAGTCGCTGTTACGTGCGCTGAAAACCGGCCATAACCAGATTTTCCTCTCCGCATCCAAGACGCAGGCGTATGTATTCCGCGAGTACATCATCCAGTTTGCGCGCCTGGTCGATGTTGACCTGACCGGCGACCCGATTGTCATCGGCAACAACGGGGCAAAACTGATTTTTCTCGGCACCAATTCCAGCACCGCGCAGAGCCATAACGGCGACCTGCTGGTCGATGAGATTTTCTGGATCCCCAACTTTCAGAAGCTGCGCAAAGTGGCATCCGGCATGGCGTCACAGCAGCACCTGCGCTCGACCTATTTTTCCACCCCGTCCACGCTGGCGCATGGGGCTTATCCATTCTGGTCAGGGGAACTGTTTAACAAAGGTCGGTCGGATAAAAGCGAGTGTGTGGATCTGGATATCAGCCACGCAGCATTAAAAAATGGCATGGCCTGTGCAGACGGTCAGTGGCGGCAGATTGTCACCATTGAGGATGCGCTCGCCGGGGGTTGTGACCTGTTTAATCTGGACACGCTGAAACGCGAAAACAGCGCCGATGATTTCCGCAATTTATTCATGTGCGAGTTTGTCGACGACAAAGCCTCGGTATTCCCGTTTGAGGAGTTGCAACGCTGCATGGTCGACAGTATGGAAGCCTGGGCGGATGACTGGCAGCCGTTCGCGACGCGCCCGTTTGGTTATCGTCCGGTGTGGATTGGTTACGATCCTTCACACACCGGCGACAGTGCCGGGTGTGTGGTGCTGGCACCACCAGTGGTGGCGGGAGGTAAATTCCGCATTCTGGAGCGCCACCAGTGGAAGGGAATGGACTTCGCCACACAGGCCGAATCCATCAAAAAACTGACCGAAAAATACCACGTCGAGTACATCGGCATCGATGCGACCGGCATCGGTCAGGGTGTGTACCAGCTCGTCAGAGCCTTCTACCCGGCCGCGCGGGAAATCCGTTACAGCCCGGAGGTGAAAACCGCGATGGTGCTCAAAGCCAAAGACACCATTGGCCGTGGGTGCCTGGAGTACGACGTGAGTTACACCGATATCACCGCCTCGTTTATGGCTATCCGCAAAACCATGACCGGCAGCGGGCGCAGTGCCACCTATGAAGCCAGCCGCAGTGAAGAAGCCAGCCATGCCGATGTCGCGTGGGCGACCATGCACGCGCTGTTAAATGAGCCATTAACCGCAGGAAGCGGTCAGGCATCCACCTCAATTCTGGAGTTCAACTGATGGCGAAGAAACGCAAACATCATGCAGCAAAAAACACACTCACGACACCGGCTGCGGCACCGCAAAAAATGGAAGCCTTCACCTTTGGTGAGCCGTCGCCGGTGCTCGACCGCCGCGATATTCTCGACTACACCGAGTGCGTCGGTAACGGCAAATGGTTTGAGCCGCCGGTGAGTTTTACCGGGCTCGCGAAAACGCTGCGCGCCGCCGTTCACCACAGCTCGCCGATTTACGTGAAACGCAATATTCTCGCCTCAACATTTATCCCGCATCCGTTACTTTCGCAACAGGATTTCAGCCGCTTTGCGCTGGATTTTCTGGTGTTCGGTAATGCTTTTCTGGAAAAGCGGATGAGCGTCACCGGCAAGCTGTTAAGGCTCGAAACCTCACCGGCCAAATACACCCGTAAAGGCACCGGCGAGGATGCGTACTGGTTCGTGCAGTCGTTTGTCACCCCGCATGAGTTCGCACCCGGTTCCGTGTTTCATCTGCTGGAACCGGATATTAACCAGGAGCTTTACGGCCTGCCGGAATACCTCAGCGCGCTTAACTCCGCCTGGCTGAATGAGTCGGCGACGCTGTTCCGTCGCAAGTATTACCAGAACGGTGCGCACGCCGGTTACATCATGTATGTGACCGATGCCGCCCAGAGCAGCACCGACGTGGAAGCACTGCGCGAGGCAATGCGCAGCTCGAAGGGATTAGGGAATTTTAAGAACCTGTTTTTCTACGCACCGAACGGGAAACCGGACGGCATTAAAATCGTACCGCTCAGTGAAGTGGCGACGAAGGATGATTTCTTTAACATCAAGAAAGCCAGCGCCGAGGATTTAATGAGTGCGCACCGCGTACCACCTCAAATGATGGGTGTTATTCCCAATAATACCGGCGGGTTTGGTGACGTGGTCAAAGCTGCACAGGTGTTTGTGCGTAACGAGCTGACGCCTTTGCAGGAGCGAATTAAAGAGGTGAATGAGTGGATTGGCGCAGAGGTGATCCGCTTTAAACCTTACGAGCTGACTACCGCCGAATAAATCTGATTGAAGCCGCTCACGAAGCGGCTTTTAACACCCTCACCTTACTTCCTCAGACGCTCCACAAAGCAATCTGCTGATAGCTACAACCAAACGCAGCAGTATATTTAAAAAATCCCACGACGATGCAATGAGACAATAATAATCTGTAGAAGCCGAATCCTTTTCTGACTGTGTGATACGGCAATGCGAGATTAGAATTACAGTCGGCTAAGAGCGAGGAACGGACGTGATACAAACCTTCTAGCTAAGAGGATTTAAACTGGTAGGGGTTGGCTCTCACTTCACGTCGACATCAACAGGCGCAGGCCCTCGAAAAGCTCTACGCCATTCGCTTGGACTGACGCTGAATCTCGCTTTGAAGCTCTGACGAAATGAGACTGGCGACTGAAAACCCACCATTTCGGATACACGTTCAATACTAATGTTTGTCGTTTCCAGTAACTCCTGACTTCTCTGAAGGCGTTCCGCGTTCAGCCAATCGCCAAGCGTCGTTCCGGTTGCCCTGAAAAAATGACGCGTTAACGTTCGTCGACTCATGCTGACAAACCCGGCAAGTGAGTCGAGATCATGAGGCTTGTCCAGGTTACGGCGCAGATACTCTATCAGTTCATTCATTTTGCTATCCCGGGTCGATACCGGGACCGGGCGTTCAATAAACTGGGCCTGGCCACCTTCCCGGTAAGGTGGAACAACCATTCTTCTTGCCACCCGGTTAGCTATAGCAGAACCGTAATGGTCACGGATAATATTCAGGCAGCAATCAATACCGGCGGCGGTGCCCGCTGAGGTAATCAGACGTTCATCACTGGTATACAGCGAGTTGCTGTCCAGATGGACAGCAGGAAATCGTTCAATAAAGTCCTGTTCGTATTCCCAGTGTGTGGCAGCACGGTGCCCATCCAGTAAGCCGGAATAGGCAAGTACGTAAGCACCGAGACAAAGTCCCACCACTTCTGCACCACGCTGCCATGCTTTTATTAACCCATCCAGCAGGGCCTGAGATGGTTTTTCTTCCGGATGATTCCAGTAAGGCACGATAATAATGTCTGCGGTGTCCAGCAGCTCAAGTCCATGCTCCACGTTGATGGACAGGCCCATATCAGACATAACAACGCCAGGGTTTTCAGCGCAGATTTCGACGCAGAATAAATCCGGTTGCGGCATAGACTGCCCGAAAATAATACAAGGGACTGAAAAGTGAAATGGGCTAAATCCGGCCGTGGCAATCACGGCGACCGTCAGTGCAGACATAACGTTAACCTTACCGTAAATGATAGCCACCGGCTTACCGGCGGCTAAAACGCTTATTTTAACTGACCAAACAATAACAGGTGACCAGTAGTAATGGCATTCCTCATCAGGTCAGGTGGGATGGCCTGTCAGAAAGCCATTGTCTCGCCGTCTGCGGGAATCAGAACCTTATCTTCAATACCATGTTCAAGCGTGAACTCGCGAAGTTCCGCACGGGTAAGAAGGCAATGATTAATCGATTCCATATGAGACGCCACGACGGTGGCATTGGGCAACATTTTCAGTGTGCGCAGTGTGTCCTCTTTGCCCATGATAATCGGACCGTAAAGGTCATTTACCGCATAACCGGTGTTCAGCACCACAATCTCCGGTTTGAAACGTTGCAGGTTTTTTGCGTAAGGCTTAACCCAGACAGTATCACCCGCGATATACAACGTTTTTTCATCATGGTGAGTGAAGACCAGCCCACATGCATCACCGAGTAGCTCACCCCACTGGGCATCAGCGTACAATTCGTTGCTGCCATGCTGGCCGTCGGTTTTGTAAATAGTCATGCCGTCTACGAAATGATTTTCCTCTTTCAGAACGCGAATGTTGAGAAAGCCCTGAGAGCGGAGAAGTGCCGCATCTTTTTCATCCTGCGTGTAGATAAGCATGTCTTTGGGAATAGCCTGCTGGGCAGCCTCATCCCAGTGATCGGTATGGGTGTGAGTCAGGATAACGGCATCAACCGTCAGTAAATCCTTAACGGCCACAGGCAAGGCCACCATTGGATTACGCAGATGTGGGCGTGCACTTCCAGCAAAGCCGTCCCAGGCTTCTTTTTCGGCCAGCATAGGATCGATAAGGAATTTTTTACCGGCATATTCCAGTACCAGCGTGGCGTTGCGGATTTGCGTTAATTTCATTTATTGCTCCAGTCATTAATCAGATTTATTCACCCACCGTATTGGCTGTTGTGCTGCCGGGGGGATGCGAGTGGGCTTACTATAAAATGAGGAAGGGAGAGGTCGTGACATGCTCTCTGGTCATTAACCGATGAAATCAGGTCAATCGTAATGCGCAGGGTTTAGTGGTATTCCGTTACAACCCAATGACGGTTCAAATGAAATAAAAAAGGGATGTGTTATCTGAAAAAACACATCCCCTGGATAGGCCTGTACTTAACAAAATCAGTTGGTTAACTCACATTGCAGCGTGCACTCAGTCCGAACAGGGCAAGATCGCTCAGAGCTTTGGTGGGTGCAGCGCATGCTTGCGCAATGATATGCATCTTCATGCCCTGAGCTTGCGGGGAAAGCGCAGTATGTGTGACACAGTGCTGCGTCATCATGCCGGTAAGATAGATATCAGTGATGCCATTCTCACGTAGCAACTGCTCAAGGCTGGTTTCGAAGAAGCTGTCTGCCTCTTTCTTGATAATCACGGGTGCATTTCCCAGTGCAGCAACAACATCCGGATGAATGTTCGCGCCTTTACTGTCAGGTTTGAAGAAAGGAGCTTCGGGCGTTGCAATATGCTGGATGCCGACGATAAGCCAACCTTCTTTGCGCGCTTTTTCAATCGCAGTCATTGCAGCTTTACAGGCTAGCTCAGGCTCCTCAAGCGGAAAGGCTCCGCCCGGGAAATAATCATTCTGAATATCAATAACAATCAGAGCATTTTTCATGTTGAGTCCTTGGGGTTTATTGGTTGGAAGGTTCACAGAGTCAATTTACTGCAGTGGTAAAGTGACCTCATTCTCAGCGTTATCCTGACGTTTTTTACGCACAGCGAGCCACAGTAGCGGCACCATAAGAAACAGGACCCAGGGTACTAAAAGGAGGTGCATGGTTTTCCAGCCATAAGCATTTAGCAGTGGGCCGGCACCCAGCGAACAAATCAGGCTGAAGATAAAGACGCTCATGTCATTGGTCGCCTGCGCAACCCCCTTTTCCTCTGTAGTGTAAGTTGTTGCCAATAAGCTGGTTCCGCCGACATAGAGAAAGTTCCAACCGATTCCCATCAATATTAATGCACCCGTAAACACTCCCCAGGTGACGCCTGAAAACGCCAGAGCAAGGTAAGCAAGCATGAGAAGAATGCCCGCCAGCATAATGTTAATGACGCCAAATCGGTCGATCAGTTTTCCGGTGAAGAATGACGGTACAAACCGGCCCAGTATGTGGAGCTGTATCACGGTAGCAATTTGAGGCAAGTCAAAATCGTAGTGCTTCATCGCGATAGGTGTCGCGGTCAGGCCCAGTACCATAATTCCAAATCCTGACGCGCCGGAAAAAAGGGCAACAAGATAAGCGGGCTGAAAAACGACTTTTTTCCATGACCTCGCGATAACGTGTTCAGAAGCTTCCATTGACTGAACCGGTATCTGTAAACGTGATAATAGCAACAGACCCACCGAAGCCATTATTCCCATAAAGAGGAATGACCCTGCATAGGAAACGCTAAAAAATGCGCTTCCGAAGCTTGCCAGAAACGGGCCAAGCAGAGCGGCAACGACACCTCCAGCCAATACCAGCGAAATAGCTTTAGTCCGGAATGCCGGGAGAACGACTTCACCGGCGGCAAAGCGATAAAACTGAGCGAACGCCTGATAAATCCCCAGAAAGAACATACCAATACACAGCAGAATGAAGGAATATTGGATCATTGCCGCCATGGAAATAATAGCCGACATAATTCCGCTCAGAGCACCGGTTATAAAGCCGGTTTTCCTGCCTATCCGGCTCATCCATAACGATGCAGGAAACATCACTAACACAGTGCCAAGACTTGCCATTGCGAGCGGTACGGTGCTCAGCGCGGGGCCGGGGGCAAGAAGCGCACCTGCAAGCCCACCGATAGTCATTATCAGTACCGCTATGGATTGAAAGATGGCCTGAGAACCTGCAAGTATCAGGACCTGTCGATGCATATTCCTCATTTTTTTGAAGCTCCGAAAGACACGAAATTAAGCATCATTACAATTTCAGTCTCAGTGACTATTACTGACTGAGTTAAGGTTGCGTCACTCAGAAAGATGCTGGGCCAGGATGGCGATCAGGTTTGAACAAGGCGATTTTTCATGAGAAAGATGAGCTAATGGCCTGCTGACGTTGCCATTATAGGGAGAGTGATGAGTAGTCAGTGAGTGGGCTGCACGCCAGGAATCAATGAAATCGGGCCAATATGTCATGCGGTCGAGTAAAGACCTAATCAGCCAATGCCATCCAGGAAATCATTCAACGTTAATATGCTTTTTTATCTGGTCGTCCGCTCCTGGCACTGAGCGGACAGTCCAAACGGCTGCCCGGTACGCTATGAGCGAGGAACATAAATAACAAATGTGATGGTCCTCAAAAACCATATCTGCATATCTGCTGAATTTAACCAAAAACATGCATAGTTTCCAACTGCTCGGTTTTCATTTCATTGCAAGACGATAAAAAATCATCCTTAAAACTTGGCGGGGGAGATCTTAGTTGCTGCACTGCCTCTTTATTTACTTCTAATTCCCGTAATTGTGCAATTGTACTTCTATGAATCGATGAGAGAAAAAAATCGCCTGCGTTTGTTTTATGACTCTCCAGATAATTAGTTAGTATTTTAGACGATGCTTGAATTGCTTTTTCCTCAGAAAAACCCAAAGCAAAGCGAGAGTAGATGACATTATATTGGTACAGGCATGCTGCTTCAGCCATTTGTTTAGCTTGCTCCTTTGGGGAGGGCTGACTTGCCCACGACTGGGAACTGATGATAAATATAAGCAGTAACAATCGTATTTTCATGTGTAGAATCCATATCCATTGGGAATACAATATGTAAACCTAACTAGCGTGGCTTTGCAACATCCGCTTTTGGCACAGAGCGGCCCATCAGATTATGTTTAGCCCTATGCTGTACCATTGTCAGTTCAAATCTAAGCTAATACATTTGAACTGACACCCGCCGCATAATCCATGGTATCACCAACTCAGGTAGCGCATTTTCAACGCCCTCTTCTCGCTTACTCAGACATCCCTCACACCGCGTAACGCCACAACCACAACGTGCATACCTGCGCATCGCTCAACACCTCAGCGAGGCGTTCATGTGGTGGAAAATAAAATAATTAAATGCTCCAGCGCGCAATGCTATCCCCGCCACGCCTGCCCGCTTCATGGGTCGGTTTTAATGCAGGTGCATCTCTCGTTTCATGCCACCCCCCGTCACTTCATTAGTTTAAAAAAAGATGAAGAAAGCGCATGCAAATAAATGCAGCAACTCTAAAAGATTTTATCGTTCCGTGATCATATTTTCTGCGATTAAATTTTTACAGTAGACAATCGTTGATAGATAATTTTAACGTCCACACAGCAATGGGCATCTATTGTTTCTATGACAACATCTAAACACTTTGGATAAGCATAAAAATCAACCTCTAAAATAAAAAATTAAGGATTACATAATGTTAGAGCAGTCCGCGGCAGAAAAAAAATTGGAAATTAAAAAGCGTACCATTAAAGATTTAGCTGACTATATTAGAACTCGCTCCGGCAACTCACCAAATTATTGTCTTTTTTTAGGCGCAGGTGCTTCTGTTACCTCAGGGATTCATACTGCGGTTGAGCTTGTCAATGGATGGCGTCGAGAAATATTCACAAGACTTGCGCATACTCCGTACAATTCGGATAAAGAAGCTCAAGACTGGCTTAAAAACCATCATCCTGACTGGTATGAACCAGGAAATGAATATTCGTCACTATTTGAGAAAAAATTTGACCTACCATCACAAAGAAGACGGTTTGTTGAGCTACAAGTCGATAAAAAATTACCATCTATTGGATACGCATATTTAGTCGAACTATTTGAATCTAAATGTTTTGATACGGTATTCACAACCAACTTTGATGACCTGATTAATGAAGCATTTTATCAATTCTCCTCAGATAGACCACTTCTATGTGCCCATGACTCCTCTATTAAAGGAATTTCTGTAACCTCATCCAGACCAAAAATAATTAAACTACATGGGGACTATTTATTCGATAGCATTAAGAGTTCATTGCGAGAAACCGAATCATTAGAAAGTAACACAAAAGAAAAACTACTTGAGTTTACGAAAGAATATGGTTTGATTTTTGTAGGTTATGCTGGCAATGACAACTCAATAATGGATGTATTGAAGTTTTTATTAAAACAAGATGACTATCTTAAAAATGGAATATATTGGTGCAAACGTAAAGGTGACGTCATCAGCTCAGAGCTTTTTAAACTGTTAAACCATGAAAAGGTTTACTGGGTTGAAATAGATGGCTTTGATGAACTCATGGCTGAATTATCGCATGAAATGGGCAAAGGATTATCCCTAGGTGGTTCTAATAAGTCAACCAAGCGAGAGAGGATGATAAGTAATTTCATCAAAGATGAATTTGAATTGAAAAAAAACCCGAGAATATCAGAAGATTTGAAAGAATTAAGAAAATTCACATACACTCAAGATATCTCATCTCTCATCAATGAGTTATCAAACAATGATGACAACGATTCAAAAATACCTGAGGAAGATTTTAAAAATCTTTTAGCTGTAGATAACTTAGTGCGAAATGGTTCTTATGATGTTGCAGAAAAAGAAATTATTACATTACTGAGTAGTAATGTGAAAGACGATATGAAAGCAAAATACCTACATCGTCTAATAGATGTTTATGATGATAAAGGTGAAACTAAGAACGCTTTAGAACAAAGTGACCGATTAATTGCATTAGACGAATATAATATTAACTACACTTTCGCAAAGTGCAATCTATTAAAAGAAAGCAAAGAAAAAATAATATATCTCAGAGGGCTCTCAGATAAATTCCAGTACAGCATAGCCCTTAAGAATGAATTAGCCAGATATGCCATAAATTATTTAAGAGATAAACATCAAGATCCTATTGTTACCTTTAAGGATATATATTCATGGATAGAGCAAAGTTTTAAACAGGATGCTAGCTTGGATAACCAAGCCTGGCGCCTTAAATATGATGCAATTAAATCAGAACATGCGCATAGCTTTGATAAAAAAATCAGAGATGAATTAACAAACTCTCTTCTTGACACAATGAAAAGTATCAACCCTACACATGACAACTATTTTTATGTGTATTCTTCCGCAGTGTGTGACCGACTTTCAAAGGATGCTATCATAGAATGTATTAATACATTAAATGAGCGATATGAGAAATCTTCTAGAAAATTCAAAAAACATATCATTAAACACCTTACTCAATTACACCTTTGCCTATTTGATTTAGACACTGATGACAGAAATGATGAATTAATGTGTCGTTTCATTGATATGTATACACCTGACAAAGAAGAATCATCAACTGCACCATTCTTGATTTTCAGAGCTCGCTATGAGATTGGTTGTAATAAAAATATTGCGGAAGGAATAAAACTTGCAAAAGAAGCAATGGACAGCCCTTGGCGCAATTCTTATGTTGAGGCAATTGTAGATATATTACTAATTGACGAATCAAATATTGAAATAGTAGACGAGTTCTTGGATTCTGTTGAAAAAGACACATCTGAAATTTTAGTAGAGAAGCTAAGATCAGACATTAAAATCATACGTGGCGATTACAAATCAGCATTGAAACATATTGAAAATGCATATCATCACCAATGGTCGATAACACGGTACACGATGGCGAAGGCATATATAAACCTCAAAGCAAAAAACTATCAAGAAACAATTAAAATTGTTAATGATAACCTTGAAAAAGTTAATAACTACAGAGACCAAGATGTTCTCATTATAAATAGAGAAGTGGCCAAAAAAGCGTTGGGATTAGAAAACAAAAAAAATGAATTGCAAAGTATTCTATCACACCGCCAATCCAAAGGTGAGGTCGCAATGTGCGCTTTCTTTATCCTCGGAGATGAGCTTAATGCGAAAAAACAATTAAAGTTGTGCATTGAACGTGATTATATGAATCTTTTTCGCTTTAGAGACTGGCCAGCTTTACCGGCATCAGTACTGAATCAGTATACTGTAGTAGATAAATTAGCAGTGTAAAGTTGATATGTGCGTGCGTTCTAATGTCTGCACGCACATTTTCATACGTAATACCTTACATTTTATTTAAACATTATAGCTCTATTAACATACCAACCTTATTAACCACGTGGTCATTCCAAACCTTCACAAATATCTCTTAAGAATCATCACAACTATTACATAGAAATATTACATCATGATTTTATATTTTTAGGTAGCAGGGAAGCCTGATGGCCCTGTCTTTAATATACTCCAGAGCTCTGCTCTAACATCAATATTACCCCAGCTAACATTGTCACAATCCAGCAGATTAAGCACCTCCACACCTTGCTCCGACGCCGTAAGTGCTCTTTCCATTTCACTATTCAAACCACCTAACCCACAGTTATTGACAGGACTCCGAGTCGCGGCAGAGCCGCTCTTTACGGTCAAAAGATTAAGGTCAACGTCAACGGCTTTTGCAACGATGCGCCATTGAGTTGTACGCGTAACATGAACATTGTCAGAACCAAGATGCGGGGCGAAAATGCCCACAACCTTCTGCACCTCCTCGTCATACGCATTAAGCTCGTCAGCCACCTTACGGGCAACCCGGACAGTCTGCGTGTCACGTGGTACGTTTGCCCCACCCTGTGCAGCAATGTACAAGTCAAAATCACCGCCGTCGGCTGCGGCTCTGACATCTTCGACTCGCTCATCAAGCTCACTGGCGATGCTCACGCCACGCGGTAATTTACGCAGCTCGCGATAAGCGCCCATTGTCGGCACACCAATCGGTTTAAATTGAGGGATGCGCCATGTGGACGCCCAGGCATTAACGGCTGCTGCGGTGTCTTTTAACGGCTTGCCGGTGTCTTTATCCAGTTCGCCATCCAGAGCGTAACCGTCGATATTCTTCGCGATGTATTTTGCGATATAACCCGCCGCCCCACCTTTGTTGAGGTGCTTACATTCAAAGCGATTTTTCGCCGCCCCAGGTTCATCACCATCTTCTTTTAAAGAGTAACGACTCATGATCCGGATAACCTGCTGACGCTGGTCAGGCTGGCAGAAAAGCATCATGTGCCAGTGCGGTGTGCCATCGTGATGAGGCTCGACGACGCGCATGCCATACACATTCAGGTCATTGTCTTTGAATGCAGTGCGCATCTTGCTCCAGATGCCACACAGATAGCGCTGACCATCTTTCGGGCTGTAGGCTTCTTCGTTCCATTTATGGTTAAGCAGGACGGTTTTATCCGCACCTGCGACGCGTGTCGGGTGATATTTGGATGGGGTCGTTATGGTAATAAACATTCCGACATCACCCTTGCTGGAGGCGTAACGCTCAATACCCGCAATAGTGTTCATTAATTCCATGCGGCGGATTTCAGGGTTAGAAATGCTTTTAAGCACCTTATCAATCAGGTCGATTCGCTCGCCGGTTTCCACGTTCTCTAGTTCGCGGCTTTTCAGATATTCCAGATTAGCCAGGCGACGCGCATGTACATCCCGAATGGCTTGTTTGCTGGCGTAAGGTGAACGTTTTTTACTGACCTCGCCGACCGCAATTAACAGCGCTTCATTCCATCGGGTGCGCTGTGCTTTAAACTGAGCAACCCACCAGTCATCGGTAATCAGACGGAAAACGGCTGAAAACGCTTCACGTGCAGTCAGCTTTCCTTTGCGATACTTTTTCCAGTGCAGCGGCGTGACATTGAACGCGCGGGCTGCCCCCGCAATTTCACCGTAAAGCCAGGATTGAGCCTCATCGGTAAACAGCACTTCTTTTTTTTCGCCCTCATGTTCGCTGGCATAGCTGTCGCTGAGTTCTTCATATGCACTGAATAACTGAGCCGCTATCCGTCCCGCGAACTTCTCCAGCGCTTTATCGTTCATACCCGGCAGATGTGAGTAAGCATCCTGTTCGGACAAAAAACGTATTGAAGCGTCGGTGTTCATCCGGTGATTGCGATTTACGCGTTCAATGCGTGGCCATAAGCGCCGCTTGAAAGTGGAGGTCAGGAACCGCAATGCATCAAGCTGGCTTGAGTGGCGTTTCAGCCAGTCATAGCGGTTACTGAATTTGGTGCTGAGGTTATGCGGGAGCGTATTTATTTCAGCTAAAACCGCTTGCACCTGACGGTGTTCATCACGTGTAAGCGGTCTGTCATAGGGATCTCGCGAGATAGCCTCGCGTGGTGCGTTCCAGGGATAAGCACCGACGAATGATTTGCCGGTGCCTTGATTCAGAGGTGTGGCAGAAGGAGCGATACGCCCCCGCTCATTATTGAGCATTGGCATTAAAAGCGTTTTCACATACCTGTGCAATACGCGCAATTTCTGCGGCCATTGCCTCAACCGAATCAACAACCGAGGTCTGGATGTGATGATGGATCAGACCGGTTACAAGCTGGTTAATCTTCGGGTAATAACCAATAGTATCTAACCATTCTTTGCCCGCCATTTTGCCTGTTTTCGCAATCTTCTTTTCCTGCAAAATAAACTGATACTGGTCGCTGGTAATGACCCACTTATCGCTAACCTGAATATGAACAGACATAATTAACTCTCACTATTATTGATTTTATTCATGACGGTCTGACACAGTTCGCCACAATGATTTATCTCTTTTAAAAGCTCGCGGGTGTTATTGACTCGTTTCAGATAAACAGCCCGTTTGACCATCAGGTTAATCAGGTCGGAAATCAGCTTTAACTCACTGGAATAAATTGCGACCGTTGGATAAGAAACTACGCCGGTGTCCTTATCGTGTTTAACATCAGCCAGGACAAAGGAGCCATTCAGCTTCGAAACCGCATACCAGTTTTTGACGATAATCCGGCGGCTACTCACAGGCCAGCCCTCTCTGATAGCTGAGACCTGACTTATGCAGCTTCTGAGATTCCTGGTGAAGTAGATCCACAATCTCAACACCCGATAATTCGTTTTTCGTAATGTGGCGAATAAGCCCATCAATATGTGACGAGTATTTAACAGCCGCATCTGCCCTAGCTTCCGCTCGGGCATGAGTGAGAAGTGAATTTAACTGTACTGTATTACATTGATGATTAATTTCTTTTTGCATAAACCCTGACTCCAGATAATAAAAAGCCCCACACAGTGAAGTGTGTTAATTTTTTCTACCGGTTAATTAATGGAGATATTGTTCAGGTTTAACCGCTGTCAATATTGCTGGCGTGTACTCAAATAAATTAAATAGCTCGCGCAATGCCCTTATTAAAGCATCCCGCCAGGTACATTGTTCGTTTTCTATATACCAATAAGGTTGATTAAATTCGTCTTCCGACAGTCCGGCATGTAAAAACAGTGTTCGCCGCTGGCTCACAGTAAGACGACCTATAAATCCTGCTTTGCTTACACCTATAGCTCGCTGTTTTGTGAATGCGCCGCGTAGTTCATCAATGGCACAGACAATACGCTCACGATCACAATCGTTCATTTCTTCCAGACGCATGACAGAATGGCGTTGTTTTAACTGAGCGTGAAAGCAAACTGTAAGGCGTTCACGTTCCAGCATGTCATTGTAGAAATTACAGGATTCAACCCAGCGAGGTTTTGCCAGATGTTTAGCAACCAGGCCACGCAGACCAGCCGGTTGATTTTTCACTACTGCAAATGTCATGACTGTCATTTAAATAGTCTCCCTGCCACTTTCAGGCATCGCTGAAAAGCACCGGCAATTTTATAACGACGAGCCTGACGAATAATTACGCCTCGACGTCCTTTACCGTGGGTAATAGTGAAATCCATCGGGCGAGTGGCCTGATGATTATGCAGGAGTTGAGCAATACATCTTGGTTCTGACATGCCCTTCCCCTTATGCCGCATGGTGACGACGAGGTTTATTTGCGCTTATGCGGTTCTTCCAGTCGTGCCATTCTTCGGGAGCACTATCGACTAACTGCCGCGCGTACTTATCCCATTCCCCTTTGTGAATCCACAATTCAGCAAGTCCACCGGGTTTACTAGGATCAGCCATGTAAAAAGCTGGTAATTTGCCTGCTTTTGCCATTGCAACTACAGCTGTTGTGGTCTTACCTACATAAAGAGCAAAGCCCTCTTTTGAGAGAAGTTCTGATGGTACTGGGGATAAACCCACCAGTTTTTTCTGTCCTTTCTCCTCGTTAACTTTTTTATCAACAAGGGTAATTGATTGAAGCATTTCAGATTCAGACATCATTTTGCTATTCTCCAATTTGATTTCTTATTTCCAATTAGAACCACTTAGATCTAGTTGGTGCCTTTCAAAGTCTAGATATCCAAAATAATGGGAGATATGCGATTAAATGTCAATTGATCAATCCGAGAAATTAAAGCTAATCAGGGACTCTGAACGCCTAAAATCCAAGGAAGTTGCTGAATTAGTTGGATTAAATTATTCCAGCTACCATGGCTATGAGTCAGGCAAAGCTAAAATGTCCATGGAGGCAGGAATTAAGCTCTTTAAACACCCACGTTTTCGCAAATACCGTGATTGGTTTATGTTCGATGAAGTAGATCCTGCGGCCGGTCAAATAGCACCGGCTCTCGCACACTTTGGGCAAGACGTAACAACATTACCGTCCTCAGACAAAAAGACTGGCTGACGATAAGTGCATTGCAGGAATGCTCAACTTGTTTACAACCTAACTGTTTGAGTGGGCGAATATTTTTTAATAAACCTAGTTTTGATTTAAACACTATCGGAGGGCTTCGCTATGTCGATTAAGAAGCTTGATGATGGTCGTTATGAAGTGGACATTCGACCGCAAGGTGCCGACGGAAAGCGCATCAGGCGGAAATTTAATACTAAAGGTGAAGCACAGATTTTTGAGCGCCACACAATAAGCCAGATGCATAACAAACCCTGGCTCTCAAAGGCAGCAGATAGGCGTAAGCTTACTGAATTACTTGATTTATGGTGGTTGTATTTTGGGCGTTCACATGCTCGCGGTGAGAAGGACAAAGAACGACTGACGACGATTATCGGCTATTTAGCTGAAATGGGCATCACTCGCGCAGACCAACTCACGACAAAATCAATCATGAGCTACAGAGCGAAAATGATTGATGCCGGATTGAAAAATACCAGTGTCAACAGACACCACATTTTCCTTAGTGGCATGTTCACAAAGTTGGTTAATGCTGGCGAATTTCAGAACGATAACCCTTTCAGGGGAATTAAGCGCCTCAAAGAACAGGTAAGCGAAATGACTTATCTGACGACTGAGGAGATTCAGAAACTACTTACCCTGTTAGAGGGTGATGATCTGAAAGTCGTTCTTCTAAGTCTCGCAACTGGTGGGAGATGGGGAGAGGTTTCGTCGTTAAAAGCTGAGAACATCATCGGAGGTAAAGTTATTTTTAACCAAACCAAAAGCGGCAGACGTCGTGCTGTTCCGATATCAGCTGAACTTGAGAAAAGGATCAAGCTCAAACAAAGCGGCAAATTACTCATGGCTAACTATCAGCGAGTAAGAAATGTACTTAAATCCATGAAACCTGATTTACCAGACGGGCAGGCACTTCATGTTTTGCGCCATACGTTTGCAACACACTTCATGATTAACGGGGGAAATATTATCACCCTGCAACGAATTCTTGGTCATGCAACCATACAACAAACGATGGCCTATGCTCATTTTGCACCAGACCATTTACATGATGCTGTTAGTCGAAATCCTTTAGTCTCAGTGTCCATAGAATGTCCACAATCCTGTACTAGTTAGTGCTTGTTAGCTCGACTTTGAAAAGTTAACTCATTGATTGTTATAGACCCCCTTGTGTATCAAGGGGGTAGTGAGTCCCCCACGGGAGGCTTTTTCGTTTATCGCATCCTTCGATTCACATTCTGGCACTGGCGGTAACGCGCTTTTGTTTCCGTTGATGGTGCATTTTTGAAAATCTTTTTAAACAGAATCCCCCTCAGTAGCACAAACATAAATTATTTGTATTCTTAAGTGGCGAAATGTAACTCTTTGGTTATATTTATAAAACGAAAATGCTTAGCAGTGATTCTTATCACTTAAGCGACCAAATAATTTCCAGATGTGATTACTCGAAGAAGCTGAGTAGTTAGAAGGTTTTAACATGAGGGGTACAAATGAGACTTACGTTGATCGTCAAAAGTCTTGCACTGGCAGGGTTGCTTTCCTCCACTGCACTGACACCTTTGTTCGCGCAGGTAGCACCAAAAGGTGCCACAGCGTCAACAAAGCAAGCTAACGATGCACTTTATAACCAGCTTCCTTTTTCCGATAACACCGATTTCACGAATGCTCACAAAGGCTTTATCGCCGCTTTACCTCAGGAGGTGATTAAAGGCGAGCAGGGAAATGTTATCTGGAACCCGCAACAGTATGCATTTATTAAAGAAGGGGAAAAATCCCCTGACACCGTAAACCCGAGCCTCTGGCGACAGTCTCAGTTGATCAATATCAGCGGTCTGTTTGAAGTGACTGAGGGCGTTTACCAGATCCGTAACCTCGATTTATCCAACATGACCATCATTGAGGGTAAAGAAGGGATTACCGTCGTTGACCCGCTGGTTTCAGCAGAAACAGCAAAAGTCGGCATGGATTTGTACTTCAAAAATCGCGGCAATAAACCTGTCGTCGCCATCATTTATACCCATAGCCACGTTGACCATTATGGCGGCGTGCGTGGTGTGGTAGATGAAGCGGATGTGAAATCCGGGAAGGTAAAAGTTTATGCGCCAGCAGGCTTCATGGAAGCAGCGGTCGCGGAAAACATTATGGCGGGCAATGTCATGAGCCGCCGTGCCAGCTATATGTATGGCAACCTCCTGAAACCTGAAGCCACCGGCCAGGTCGGCGCGGGTCTGGGCACCACCACCTCAGCGGGTACCGTGACGCTGATTGCCCCAACGAACATCATCGAGAAAGATGGTCAGAAGGAAGTCATTGATGGTCTGACGTATGACTTCATGCTGGCACCGGGTTCAGAAGCCCCGTCTGAAATGCTGTGGTATATCGAAGAGAAGAAACTCATCGAAGCCGCAGAGGATGTGACTCACACTCTGCACAATACTTACTCTCTGCGCGGCGCGAAAATTCGTGAACCGCTACCATGGTCGAAATACATCAACGAAGCCATTGTGCGTTGGGGTGACAAAGCCGAAATCATTATGGCTCAGCACCACTGGCCGACATGGGGTAACGAAAACGTGGTTGGCCTGCTGAAAAGCCAGCGTGACCTGTATCGTTATATCAACGACCAGACCCTGCGCATGGCTAACGAAGGCCTGACACGCGATGAAATTGCTGCCAACTTCAAACTACCAGACAGCCTGGCGAAGACCTGGGCTAACCGCGGCTATTACGGCTCCATCAGCCATGACGTAAAAGCGACCTATGTGCTGTATCTCGGCTGGTACGATGGCAACCCGGCAACGCTTGATGAATTACCGCCGGAAGAAGCGGCTAAGAAATTTGTTGAGTACATGGGCGGTGCCGATGCGATTCTTCAGAAAGCGAAAACCGACTTTGACCAGGGTAACTACCGTTGGGTTGCTCAGGTGGTGAGTAAAGTGGTGTTTGCCGATCCAAATAACCAGAATGCGCGTAACCTGGAAGCGGACGCACTGGAACAACTGGGTTATCAGGCAGAGTCTGGCCCATGGCGTAACTTCTACCTGACCGGTGCTCAGGAGCTGCGCAATGGTGTGGTTAAAGGCCCAACACCGAATACGGCAAGCCCGGATACCGTTCGTGCGATGACGCCTGAAATGTTCTTCGATTTCCTGGCGGTACATATCAACGGTGAAAAAGCGGGTAATGCCAAAGCGGTATTTAATATCGACCTGGGTAGCGACGGCGGTAAGTACAAGCTGGAGCTGGAAAACGGCGTGCTAAACCACACGCCTAATGCCGAAGCGAAAGATGCTGATGCCACGATTGCTCTGAACCGTGACACGCTGAATAAAATCATCCTGAAAGAAGAAACCCTGAAGCAGGCTGAAGATAAAGGCGAGGTTAAAGTCACCGGTAATGGTGCGAAGCTCGATGAGATGTTGGGCTATATGGACAAGTTTGAGTTCTGGTTCAATATCGTTACGCCATAAATGCATACCCTGCGGCAGCGATGCCGCAGGGTATTTACATCAGGGATCTCAATTTAGTTTTTACGTATCACTAATCTCGCCGGCATAATCTGACTCCGAGCCTCTTCGTTATCGTTTTGCACTCGTTTAATAATCCGCTGCCCGGCACTGCGGCCGATTTCTCGGGCCGGTGTTGACACCCAGGTTAAGGGCAAATCATCCAGTTCGTCGTCCATCACTTCCGCGAAAGCTGCCAGCGCCACGTGCCTGTCGTAGTAACTGTCGATACTTCCCTCGCCGCTTTGCCGCCCCGCTCGCAGTAAACCGAACCATGCGCCCATCGCCACAATACTGTTGTGGCAAAGCACGGCGGTAATGGTCGGGTTATGCTGCAACAATGTGGTAATGGCGTCTGCTGCCTTTTTCTGGCTCGGTTCGCATTCAATAATCCACTCGCTGTGGAATGGTAAACCGTATTGCAGCAATGTGGCGCAGTAGCCGCCGACGCGTTCGGCGCGAGTTAATGACGATCCGTCGCCACCCAGCCACGCAATCCTCTGGTGCCCGCGTTTGATTAAATGCTCGGTCACCAGCTGCGCGGCCTGCATGTTATCAGGCCTGATGATATCGGCTTCGTCGAGATAACTGGCGCGGGAGGCAAACACCAGCGGCAGGTTCTTTTGTTCGGCAATGGCGCGCATATCTGCCCCCTGTCCTGCCGCGCCTGCCACAATAATCCCGTCCACGCCCTGCGCCACCAGCATGTCAAAGCAACGCTGCATATGCTGCCCTTGCGCGCCGCTTTGCGTCAGAAACAACAGTTTGCCCTGCTTCTCCAGTTCATCCGTCAGGCCTGCCGTCAGCTCCGCATAGAAAGGGTTACAAAGATCGCGCACGATCAAACCAATCACGCCGCTTTGGCCTCCACGCAATGAAACAGCTTGTCTATTGCGCACGAATCCTAATTTTTCGATGGCTTCATTCACGCGTAACCCGGTCGCCGGAGAGATGCGACCTTTGCCGCTAAGCACCAGCGAAACTGTCGTGACAGAAACCCCTGCGGCTTCAGCGACTTCGTGAATGGTTATTTTCTTTTCTTGAATCGTCATTAGTCAGACGAATCCTCCATGAAGCAAATTGGGTGATAAAACGTTTAACCCGTATGAGCATATTAGGCACTGTACTGCGCTTTGGATCTGTGAACTAACACTCAATAAAGCTTGGTAAAACGTTTTATCATCCGTCTCGTTTTGTACCACTACTCATTTATTAACCAGGGTTAAAGGAGTCGTTATGGCGGCTAATACACCACAAAAAATTACGCTTTGGGAGTTTTTTCAAAACCTTGGCAAAACGTTTATGTTGCCAGTGGCATTGTTGTCATTCTGCGGCATCATGCTCGGTATCGGCAGTTCACTAAGCAGTCACGATGTTGTTACATTACTTCCGGCTTTAGGTAATCCCGTTTTACAACTGATTTTCACCTGGATGGGCAAAGTCGGTTCGTTTGCTTTTAGTTTCCTGCCGATCATGTTCTGTATCGCCATCCCACTCGGCCTTGCGCGTGAAAACAAAGGTGTTGCTGCGTTTGCCGGTTTTGTCGGTTATGCGGTAATGAACCTGGCGGTGAACTTCTGGCTAACCGCCAAAGGCATTCTGCCAACCACTGATGCAGCAATCCTGAAAGCAAACAACATTCAAAATATCCTGGGTATTCAGTCTATTGATACCGGTATTTTGGGTGCGGTCATTGTCGGGATCATCGTTTTCCTGCTTCACGAACGTTTCCACAATGTACGCCTGCCAGATGCTTTAGCCTTCTTCGGCGGTACGCGCTTTGTGCCAATCATTACTACAGTCGTTATGGGGCTGGTAGGTCTGGTTATCCCGTTGATTTGGCCTGTTTTTGCAGCCGGGATCAACGCACTGGGCAATATGATCAACAGCGCAGGCATGTTTGGCCCGATGATCTTCGGGACGGGCGAGCGTTTATTGCTGCCATTTGGCTTACACCACATCCTTGTTGCGCTGATTCGCTTTACGGATGCAGGCGGCACGATGGATGTTTGTGGTCATAGCGTCAGCGGCGCATTGACCATCTTCCAGGCGCAGTTGAGTTGCCCGAGTGTTCATGGCTTCTCCGAAAGTGCGACCCGCTTCCTGTCTCAGGGTAAAATGCCTGCGTTCCTCGGGGGTTTGCCGGGTGCGGCACTGGCGATGTATCACTGTGCTCGCCCAGAAAACCGTCATAAAATTAAAGGCCTGCTGATTTCTGGTGTGATCGCTTGTGTGATTGGCGGCACCACTGAACCGCTTGAGTTCCTGTTCTTGTTCGTGGCTCCGGTTCTGTATGTTATCCACGCGTTATTGACCGGCCTTGGCTTTACCATCATGGCTGTTCTTGGCGTGACAATCGGCAATACCGATGGCAACGTTATCGACTTTGTGGTGTTTGGTATCCTGCACGGTCTGGCAACAAAATGGTATATGGTGCCAGTGGTTGCAGCTATCTGGTTTGCGGCGTACTACGCCATCTTCCGCTTCGCCATTACGCGCTTCAATATCAAAACACCAGGTCGCGATATTGACACCACCACCAGCGCTGAAAAAGCCATCGCCGGTCAGGTCGGTAAATCTGGCTACAATGTCCCAGCGATGTTGGCAGCCCTCGGCGGTGCGGATAATATTGTCTCACTCGATAACTGCATCACGCGTCTGCGTATGTCGGTGAAAGATATGGCTTTGGTGGACAGTGCTGCATTGAAAAATCTGCGCGCAATTGGTGTGGTGCAACTCAACCAGCATAATCTGCAAGTGGTGATTGGGCCGCAGGTCCAGTCGGTGAAAGATGAAATGGCGCACCTGATGCAAACTGCTCAGGCGTAAACCACAATGGGCGCTTCGGCGCCCTTTGTTGCGAGGTGATATGTTCGATTTCTCCACCCCCGTTGACCGTCACGGAACCTGGTGTACCCAGTGGGATTATGTCGCAGACCGTTTCGGTGCCGCCGATCTCCTGCCCTTCACTATCTCCGATATGGATTTCCCTACCGCTCCGGTCATTCTCGATGCCCTGCAAAAACGTTTGTCTCACGGCGTTTTAGGCTACAGCCGCTGGAAGAATGAAGAGTTCCTCGGGGCGATTGCTCACTGGTACAACGTCCGTTTTAACAGCCTCATTGATAAAGAATCTGTGGTGTACGGCCCGTCAGTGATTTATATGGTCTCACAATTGATTCGCCAGTGGTCAGAACCAGGCGACGCCGTGCTTATTCACACTCCGGCCTACGACGCCTTTTATAAAGCCATCGAGGGCAATAAGCGCCAGGTATTTAGCGCGCCGCTGCATAAAACCGCAAGCGGCTGGATGTGCGACATGGCAGCGCTTGAAGCACAACTGGCGAAGCCTGAATGCAAAATCATGCTGCTGTGCAGCCCACAAAACCCAACCGGTAAAGTCTGGACGCGGGCGGAACTCGATACCATGGCAACGCTTTGCGAACGCCACGGTGTACGTGTTATTAGCGATGAAATCCATATGGATATGGTGTGGGAAGGCCACCGTCATACCCCTTGGAATGAAGTCGGAAAAGGCCAGTGGGCACTGTTCACTTCGGGTTCCAAAAGCTTCAACATTCCGGCATTAACCGGGGCATATGGCCTGATTAATGACGCCGATGAACGCCAGAAATACCTGAATGTGCTCAAAGGCCAGGACGGTCTCTCCTCACCCGCTATTCTTGCGGTGATTGCCCATATTGCTGCTTACCAGGAAGGCGCGGCATGGCTGGATGAACTGCGGACTTACCTGCAAAGTAATCTGCGTTATGTGGCCGATGCACTCAACGCTGAGTTTGCGCAACTGAACTGGCAGCCGCCAGAGTCAACGTATTTGGCGTGGATTGATTTACGCCCGCTGGGTATTGATGACAATGCGCTGCAAACTGCGTTAATCGAGCAGCAAAAAGTCGCTATCATGCCGGGATACACTTACGGCGAGGAAGGGAAAGGCTTCGTGCGTCTGAATGCGGGTTGCCCGCGAGTGAAGCTCGAAGAAGGTGTAAAACGCCTGATTGCAGCGATTAAGTCCCTGCAATAATCTGCCGTGAAATAACAACGAGGGGAATTAAACTTCCCCTTTATTATTTGCGCAACGTAGCTATTTAGGTGCGTTTGTTTTTATACTGTTACGCACTTTAATCAAAAAAAGAGTGCGACCATGATTGATACCACCCTGCCGCTAACTGATTTGCACCGCCACCTTGATGGCAATATTCGTGCACAAACCATTCTCGATCTCGGCCGCCAGTTTAATTTACCGCTGCCGGCGGATTCCCTTGAAGCCCTTCGTCCTCATGTACAAGTCGTTGAAACTGCGCCGGACCTGGTGAGTTTCCTGCAAAAGCTGGACTGGGGCGTGAAAGTCCTGGCCGACCTTGATGCCTGTCGCCGCGTGGCGTGGGAAAATATTGAAGATGCCGCGCGTAACGGCCTGCATTATGTTGAACTGCGTTTTTCACCGGGCTACATGGCGATGACGCATAACCTGCCGGTTGCGGGCGTGGTGGAAGCCGTTATTGAAGGCGTACGCCAGGGTTGCCGCGATTTTGGTGTTGAAGCGCGCTTGATTGGCATTATGAGCCGTACTTTCGGTGAAGCCGCATGCCTTGCCGAACTCGAAGCGCTGCTCGCCCATCGCGATAGCATTACTGCTCTTGACCTGGCGGGTGATGAGTTGGGTTTCCCAGGAAGCCTGTTCCTGAACCATTTCAACCGCGCACGTGACGCAGGCTGGCATATCACCGTTCATGCAGGTGAAGCCGCAGGCCCGGAAAGTATCTGGCAGGCGATTCGTGAACTGGGTGCCGAGCGTATCGGTCACGGTGTGAAAGCCATCGAAGATCCCGCGTTAATGGATTTCCTGGCCGAACACGGTATTGGCATTGAGTCTTGCCTGACGTCGAATATCCAGACCAGCACCATCGCGTCGTTGGATAAGCATCCGTTAATCACCTTCCTCGAGAAAGGCGTACTGGCGACGATTAATACCGATGACCCGGCGGTTCAGGGCATCGATATTATTCATGAATACACGGTTGCCGCACCGCAGGCGGGTTTGAGTGCGGCGCAGATTCGCACCGCACAAGAGAATGGTTTGAAAATTGCTTTCTTGTCCGACGCAGAAAAGCAGGCGCTGATCGCTAAAGTTCGCGCGGCTTAAACCTGTTACAGCTTGGGTCAGGAAACTGACTCAAGCTCGCTTTTTTCCTTCGCCGTTTTTTTCGCGTAGCGTTGCGCAAGCACCGCGCAAACCATCAATTGCACCTGGTGGAAGATCATCAGCGGCAGCACCATCATCCCCACGGCACTCGCCGGGAACAACACGTTTGCCATCGGCACGCCATTGGCGAGGCTTTTCTTCGAGCCACAAAACACAATGGTAATTTCGTCTGCCGTAATGAAACCCATTAAGCGTGCAACCCAGGTGTTGATCACCAGCACAATCGCCAGCAACACAATAGAACAACCGAGCACACCGAGCAGCGCGGTGCCATTCACCTGCTGCCAGATGCCCTCCACCACCGCTTCGCTAAACGCCACATACACCACCAGCAGTATGGATGAGCGGTCAGTCAGGCTGATCAATTTCTTATGTTTATCGACCCAGCGGCCAATCAACGGACGCGACAAATGTCCCACCACAAACGGCACCATCAATTGCAGGACGATTTTCCCAATCGCATGTAACGTGTCAGTGCTTCCTTCCTGGGTATTCATCAGCGCACCAACTAAAACGGGCGACAGGAAAATCCCCAGAATGCTGGAGGCCGATGCGCTACACACCGCCGCCGCAACGTTGCCGCCCGCGACCGAAGTAAATGCAATGGCCGACTGCACCGTGGCAGGTAGCGCACAAAGATAGAGGAAGCCCATATACAGCGGCTGATTAAGAATGGCGGGCGAGAGAAAACCCATCGCCAGGCCTAATAACGGAAACAGTGCGAAGGTGCTGAGAAACACGACAAGGTGTAATTTCCAGTGCCCCGCTCCCGCCACAATGGCCTCGCGCGAAAGTTTGGCTCCATGCATGAAAAACAGCAGCGCAATCGCGGCGGTTGTCAGATATTCAAACATCGTTTTGATGGCCCCTTCGCAGGGGAAGAGTGAAGCCACTACGACCACGCCAATCATAATCAGCAAAAATGTGTCAATTTTCAGACGCTGCAACCAATTCATCCGGCTTCCTTAAAGCAAGTTTTACCCAGAGTATTAATAGTAATTGATACTGTTTTTGATGGTGTAACTTTCAACTTTAGGCGGTTCGACACTTTCATCGGTAATGCGCAAAACACATTCCAGCGGGTTGAAATGGCCATCGTAATCGCAGGTTTGCTTAACCACCGCAATCGCTTTGCCGTTGAGCGTACTTTCAGAGGTGTAATCGAGCTTTTTCTTATCGTCGCTACCGGCTTTCGCGGTGATGGCGAGAGTCTCGGTTTTTACCGTCGTCGTTTTACCTAAAGGATAGCCCTGCGCATCATATTGATAAGTGATGGCGGTGCCTTCGCCGTGAGCCGCGACCACAAAACCGTTATCGTCCGTCACATACGTTACGGCAGCGCCCGGTAATTCAGCCAGTTGGCATTTCCCTTGCAGCTTGACTCGCCTTTCCCGACTCACCGAATCAAGGTAATAATTGGCGTCGAGCACCAGCGTGGCTCCGGTATTATTTTCCAGATCGTGAAATTCGAGTTCGTTGAAACACCCTTCCTCTGACACCAAACCCACCACGCGTTTAATCACTTCGCCCTTTTCATTGATGAGCGTTTGGCTGAAATCTTTAACCGGCCCGCGCAACGGATCGAAATCAAATTCATTGGAGAAACTCGCCATTTCAGGCGTGTAGGAAAGGGTACTGTTCTGATTGTCGCACCCGGCAATAGACACCGCCAGGGCACAGAGGATAATGATTTTATTCACGTAAATCCTGTCATCGACTTGATAGGTAACAATCATGATATAAGCAAATACAGCGATTTACACTAAAGCGACTATTCTTTAATAGCACTCTCAACATAAGGAAGAGATCATGAAACACTCGATTTGGCTGGGTGTATGTCTGTTAATCGCGACCACTCCAGTGTTAGCCGCGCAGACATCATGCGATAAAGTTAAGGCCGACATTCAGCAAAAGATTATTAATAACGGTGTCCCTGAGTCGGGATTTAGTTTGACGATTGTCCCTAACGACCAGGCCGACCAACCCGATGCGCAGGTCGTAGGACATTGCGCTAATGATACGCAGAAAATCTTATATACGCGGACCAGCAGCGGCAACAATCCGGCAAGTGGCAGCACCACTCAGGATGGAACACAAACCGAGCCGCAGTAATCTCTTAAACCGGGGCATCACAGCCCCGCTCTCTCCCTGGCACCATACAAGTCAACTTTCATTCAAAACTCCGCATTAACTTTGACCCGTGTTAACAAACGCTACCCCTAAATGAGTAAAACTCCTTCCTGACGAAAATATTCGCCTGATAAGCAATTTTTCGCGCCGCTGTCATTACACCTAAAACTACAAAAACAATGACATCCCGACCTGAAATAAAATGTCATGGAGTGAGTTATGTCGAACCAAAGTTGCCCTGATGGAATCACCCGTCGAAGCCTGGTGAAAACCAGCGCCATTGGTGGGCTTGCCCTTGCGGTCAGTGGAATATCCCTGCCCTTTGGCTTGCGGGCCGCAGCCACGGCTGTTGGCGCTGCGGTAAATCAAAATACTGAAGATAAAGTGGTCTGGGGCGCATGTTCAGTGAACTGCGGAAGTCGCTGCGCCCTGCGTTTGCACGTTAGCGATAATGAAGTCACCTGGGTTGAAACCGATAACACCGGGCATGACGTGTATGGCGATCATCAGGTACGCGCTTGCCTGCGTGGACGCTCGATTCGTCGCCGTATCAATCACCCGGAACGCCTGAACTACCCGATGAAGCGCGTAGGTCTTCGCGGTGAAGGGAAGTTCGAACGCATCTCCTGGGATGAAGCGCTGGACACCATCACCAAAAGCCTGAAAGGCACGGTGGAAAAGTACGGCAACGAAGCGGTTTATATCAACTACACCTCGGGGATCGTCGGCGGGAATATTACGCGTTCGTCACCTTACGCCTCGCTGGTTGCCCGCCTGATGAACAGCTATGGCGGATTCCTCAGCCACTACGGCACTTACAGTACCGCGCAAATTGCCTGCGCGATGCCTTACACCTACGGCAGCAACGACGGCAACAGCACGTCTGATATTGAAAACAGCAAACTGGTGGTGTTGTTCGGTAATAACCCTGCCGAAACGCGCATGAGCGGCGGCGGGATTACCTGGTATCTGGAGCAAGCTCGCGAGCGCTCCAACGCACGCATGATCGTTATCGATCCGCGCTACACAGACACCGCAGCCGGGCGCGAAGATGAATGGCTGCCGATTCGTCCGGGTACGGATGCCGCCCTGGTGGCCGGTATTGCTCACGTTTTGATTCGCGAAAACCTCGTCGACCAACCTTTCCTCGATAAATACTGCGTAGGTTACGATGAGAAAACCCTGCCGGAAGGCGCGCCCGCCAACTCGCATTACAAAGCCTATATTCTCGGTCAGGGCGAGGACGGCGTAGAAAAATCCCCGCAATGGGCGTCGGCGATTACCGGTATTCCGGCAGATAAAATCATCAAACTGGCCCGCGAAATTGGCAGCACTAAACCGGCGTATATCGCGCAGGGTTGGGGGCCGCAACGCCAGGCCAACGGCGAATTAACCTCACGAGCCATCGCCATGCTGCCGATTCTGACCGGCAACGTGGGTATCAATGGCGGTAACAGTGGCGCACGCGAGTCCACCTACACCATCACCATTGAACGCATGCCGGTGTTGACGAACCCGGTGAAAACGCAGATTTCCTGCTTTAGCTGGACTGATGCCATCGCTCGCGGGCCAGAAATGACCGCCAAACGTGACGGTGTGCGTGGCAAAGATAAGCTCGATGTGCCCATCAAATTCATCTGGAACTACGCCGGAAACACCATTACTAACCAGCATTCCGACATCAATAAAACCCACGATATTCTGCAAGATGATAGCCAATGCGAAATGATTGTGGTCATCGAAAACTTTATGACTTCATCAGCGAAATACGCCGACATCCTGCTGCCGGATTTAATGACTGTCGAACAAGAAGACATTATCCCGAATGATTACGCCGGGAATATGGGCTATCTGATCTTCATCCAACCGGCGACTGAACCGAAGTTCGAACGCAAGCCGATTTACTGGATAACCAGCGAAATCGCCCGTCGCCTCGGGCCGGATATCTACCAGAAGTTTACCGAGGGCCGTACCCAGGAAGAATGGCTGAAGTATCTCTACGCCAAGATGCTGGCAACAGATCCCGCACTGCCGTCGTATGAAGCACTGCGCGCGATGGGAATATTTAAGCGTAAAGATCCGAACGGGCATTTTGTCGCTTATAAAGATTTCCGCAAAGATCCGGATGCCAATCCGTTGAAAACGCCGTCCGGTAAAATCGAAATCTATTCCAGCCAGCTTGCGCAAATCGCCGCCAGTTGGGAGCTGGAAAAAGACGAAACCATCAGTCCACTGCCCATTTACGCCTCCACTTTTGACGGCTGGGATGCCCCTGAACGCAGCACTTACCCGCTGCAACTTTTCGGCTTCCATTACAAAGCCCGCACCCACTCAAGCTACGGCAACATTGATGTCCTCAAAGCCGCATGTCGCCAGGAAGTGTGGATTAACCCGATTGATGCGCAGGCTCGCGGTATCGCCAGTGGCGATATGGTGCGCGTGTTTAACAGCCGGGGCGAGTTGCGGATCCCGGCGAAAGTCACCCCGCGCATCATGCCGGGAGTGACCGCCATGGGCCAGGGCGCCTGGCACGAAGCCAATATGACCGGCGATCGCATTGACCACGGTTCGTGTATCAACACGCTGACCACGCAGCGCCCTTCACCGCTGGCGAAAGGCAATCCACAACATACCAATCTCGTTGATATCCAGAAGGCGTAAGGAATAGCGAATGACAACTCAATACGGATTTTACATAGATTCCAGCCGCTGCACCGGATGTAAAACTTGCGAACTGGCCTGCAAGGATTACAAAAACTTAGGCCCGGATGTCAGTTTCCGCCGCATTTATGAATATGCAGGCGGCGACTGGCAGCAAGACAACGGTGTCTGGCAGCAAAACGTGTTTGCTTATTACCTGTCGATTGCCTGCAACCACTGCGAAGACCCTGCGTGTACCAAGGTTTGCCCGAGCGGCGCGATGCACAAGCGTGAAGATGGTTTTGTGGTGGTGAATGAAGAAGTTTGCATTGGTTGCCGCTACTGCCACATGGCCTGCCCGTACGGTGCGCCGCAATACAATGCGGAAAAAGGCCATATGACCAAATGCGATGGCTGCTATTCACGCATCGCGGAAGGCAAGAAACCTGTTTGCGTCGAATCCTGCCCGCTTCGTGCTCTGGATATGGCTCCGATTGCTGAACTGCGTCAAAAATATGGCAACCAGGCGGCAATCGCGCCGCTGCCTTCTGCGCATTTCACCAAGCCCAATATTGTTATTAAACCCAACGCCAACAGCCGCCCTTGTGGGGATAAAACCGGTTATCTGGCCAATCCTCTGGAGGTCTAAGATGGGAAGCGGATGGCATGAATGGCCGTTAGTGTTATTTACCGTATTGGGCCAGTGCGTGGTGGGCGCTGTCATTGTGATGGGGCTGGCGTGGAACTCGGCGAGTAATAATAGCGAGTTACAGCAAAAAATGGTTCGCGCCATGTTCTTTATCTGGGTGCTGATGGGCATTGCGTTTCTGGCATCGGTCATGCACCTCGGTTCACCGCTACGGGCGTTTAATTCGCTCAATCGCGTTGGGCAGTCGGCATTGAGCAATGAAATTGCCAGCGGTTCAGTGTTCTTCGCGGTGGGTGGTTTCTGGTGGCTGATAACAGTGCTGAAGAAAATGCCGCTGGCGATTGGCCGGGTATGGCTTGCCGCAACGATGGTTTTGGGGCTGGTTTTTGTCTGGGCAATGACTCGCGTTTACCAGATTGACACCGTTCCGACCTGGCACAATAGCTACACCACGCTGAGTTTCTTTATCACCGTGGTGTTGGGTGGCCCTCTGCTTGGGACTTTGCTGTTACGCGCCGTCGATTACTCCTTCCACCACATAAAACTCGCCGCGCTGAGCGTGCTGGCGTTATTTGTGGCGGTGGCGATTATCGTCCTGCAAGGCAGTGAACTCGCGGCAATTCAAAGTTCCGTTCAGCATGCCAGCGCCCTGGTTCCTGATTACGCCTCGCTTCAGGTCTGGCGCATCGCACTGTTAGCGCTCGGTTTAGGCTGCTGGATTTGCCCGCTTTTACGCCGCGTTAAGCCTAAAACGCCTGGCTTGTTGATAGGGTTTATCCTGATCGTTGTCGGTGAATGTATTGGTCGCGGGATTTTTTATGGCCTGCATATGACCGTCGGCATGGCGGTGGCCGGTTAATTGGTACAAAATGCGCGGGAAAACCCGCGCAATTAAGGAAGAGAAGAATGTCTAAAAGTACGTCGGCAACAACACAACGCCTGGCGACTATCGCCCTGACAGGTAGAGTCCTGGGTGCGCTTTATTATCAAGAACCAAAAAGCCGGGACGTCGCCTCGCTATACGCCTCACTGGCTGACCCGAAATGGGCCGAGCAATGGCCAGTGCAGCACGATGAACTGGCAGCGATTGCACAACGCATGACTGACGGGTTGGATTATTCGCAAGAAACACTTAGCGAAGCCTGGCAACGCCTGTTTATTGGCCCTTACGCATTACCTGCCTCTCCGTGGGGTTCGGTTTATCTCGATAAAGAAAGTGTCCTGTTTGGCGATTCAATGCTGGAACTGCGCCGCTGGATGCGCAAAAACGATATTTCCAATGAGCAAGAGAGCAATGAACCGGAAGATCACATCGGTTTGTTACTGATGCTGGCCGCCTGGCTTGCTGAAGAAGGCTTGCAGCAGAAAGTCGATGAACTGCTGGCATGGCACATTTTGCCGTGGAGTGGGCGTTTTCTGGAGCTGTTTATCGCCCATGCCGAACACCCGTTTTATCAGGCATTAGGTGAGTTAACCCAAATCACCCTTGCTGACTGGCGCACAGACCTGCTGATTCCGGTCGCAACCAAAGAATTACACGCCTAAGAATCTGAGAAGCGGTGGATGTCATCCACCCTCTAAAATCATCCCTTGAAGGTCGGATTAGCGCAGCGACATCCGACACTTACCAAAACAATAAAAGTTACACCGTAACTTCTATAAATCCATTTTAAGACAATTCTTTACCTTCCTCCTCAAGCGAGGCGGCACAAGGCCAAACTCGTCATTCCCACAGAAATCATAAGCCTGCTAAATTCCACATAAACTGGAATCATTCCCCTCACGTTGCTATAGGTCAAAACACCCTGCCGACACAAGGCATAACAACAGGCGACCCGCGCGGTGGCTATAACACGTGCAACAGGGAGACACACTGCAATGCAAAATTCATCACTCGTTAAACGCACCTGCGCAGGTGCATTGGCACTGATCGTCGTGCTCGGGCTGCTCGTCTGGGGAATTGGCCCGGAGACGATCAAAGCCCGTCAGGTCGATTTGCTCTATCTCGGGCAACAGCACCTGATTTTAGTGTTTAGCTCGATGGCGCTGGCGCTGTTAGTCGGTGTCCCGAGCGGCATTCTGCTCAGCCGCCCTGCCGCCCGCCGCTGGGCCGAATACGTGATGCAGATATTTAACGTCGGCAATACATTGCCCCCGCTAGCTGTGCTGGCGCTGGCGATGGTGTTCATCGGGATTGGTGACAAACCGGCGATTATCGCGCTGTTCCTCGCCTCACTGCTGCCAATTGTTCGTAATACCTATTCGGGTTTATGCGGCGTTCCGGCTTCGCTCATTGAAGCCGCCAATGGTATCGGCATGACGAAATGGCAGCGTCTGCGCCAGGTCGAACTACCCAACGCCTGGCCTGTCATTCTGTCGGGGATCCGCATTGCGACGGCGATTAATGTGGGCACCGCGCCACTGGCATTTTTGATTGGTGCCAGCAGTTACGGCGAACTGATTTTCCCGGGGATATATCTTAACGATTTCCCGACCCTGATATTAGGTGCCGCCGCCACAGCCATGTTTGCCCTGATTCTTGATATTGCACTTGCGGGCTTAGGCCGTGTTTTAAGCCCCCACACAGCGAAATAACAACAATAAAAAGGAGCGAATAATGACATCCATTAAACCCCTGATTGCGGCGCTGACCGCAACGCTACTCCTGGCTGGCACAGCCAAAGCCGAGCCGATTGTGCTGGCGACGAAAAGCTTTACCGAGCAGCATATTTTATCGGCAATGACAACGCAGTACCTGCGTAAAAAAGGCTTCCAGGTGACTCCGCAAACCAACATCGCCACGGTAATTTCGCGTAACGCGATGATTAACAAACAGGTCGATATGACCTGGGAATATACCGGCACCTCGCTGATTATTTTTAACCATATCAACAAGCGTATGAGTCCTCAGGAATCCTACGACACGGTTAAAAAGCTTGATGCGAAACTGGGGCTGGTGTGGCTAAAACCGGCGGATATGAACAACACCTACGCTTTTGCGATGCAGCGTAAACGCGCTGAGGAAGAGAACATTAACACCATGTCGGAGCTGGTAGCCAAAGTAGAACAGGTTCGCAAAACCGACCCAGATAACAACTGGATGCTCGGCCTGGACCTGGAATTCGCCGGGCGCAGCGACGGTATGAAACCGTTACAGCAAGCCTATAGCATGCCGCTCGACCGCCCGCAGATTCGCCAGATGGACCCAGGTCTTGTGTATAACGCGGTGCGCGATGGCTTCGTTGACGCGGGTCTGATTTACACCACCGATGGCCGCGTAAAAGGCTTCGATTTGAAAGTGCTGGAAGATGATAAAGGTTTCTTCCCAAGTTATGCCGTCACGCCTGTGGTGCGTAAAGAGACGCTGGCAGCCAATCCTGGCCTTGAAGATGCCCTTGATACCCTCTCCGGCCTGCTCAACAACGACGTGATCTCCACCCTGAATGCCAAAGTGGATATCGACCATGAAACCCCACAAAAAGTAGCGCAAGAGTTCCTGCAACAGAAAGGTTTGCTCTAAGGAGGCATCATGGAAACGTTGAATTATATGATGGATAACGCAGGGTATCTGGGCAGTTTAACGCTGCAACACCTGTGGTTAGTGCTTTTAGCTGTGGGGCTGGCGATTGTGATTGGCGTGCCGCTGGGCATTTTAATCGTGCGCCACAAATGGCTCGCCACACCCGTGTTGGGTATTGCGACTATTGTGTTGACCATCCCTTCTATCGCCCTGTTTGGGTTGATGATCCCGCTGTTTTCCATGGTCGGGCAAGGGATTGGCGTGTTGCCTGCGATCACGGCCGTTTTCCTCTATTCATTGCTGCCGATTGTCCGTAATACCCATACCGCCCTCGACAGCCTGCCGCCAGGTTTGCGTGAAGCCGGACGCGGTATCGGCATGACGTTCTGGCAACGCCTGCGCTGGGTCGAAATCCCAATGGCTCTGCCGGTGATTTTTGGCGGTATCCGAACCGCCGTGGTCATGAACATTGGCGTAATGGCCATCGCTGCGGTTATCGGCGCGGGCGGTTTGGGTTTGTTACTGCTTAACGGCATCGGAAGTAGCGACATTCGCATGTTGATTGCGGGTGCCGTCATGATTTGTGTTTTGGCTATTGTGCTTGATTGGTTATTGCATCGTTTACAGCTGGTGCTGACTCCTAAGGGGATTCGATAATGATTAAACTAGAAAACCTCACGAAACAGTTTGTTCAGAAGAACGGTCAGACTTTTAACGCCGTGGATAATGTCAGCCTGAACGTGCCGGAAGGCGAAATGTGCGTATTGCTCGGCCCTTCCGGCTGCGGCAAAACCACCACGCTGAAAATGATCAACCGCCTGATTGCCCCGACCGGCGGCAATATTCTGATTAACGGTAAAAATACCAACGAGCTGGATACCGTGACGCTGCGCCGCAATATTGGCTATGTTATTCAGCAAATCGGCCTGTTTCCGAACATGACGATTGAAGAGAACATTACCGTTGTGCCGCGCATGTTGGGTTGGGACAAAGCCCGATGTAAAGAGCGTGCCAGCGAATTAATGAGCATGGTGGCGCTCGACCCGAGCAAGTTCCTGAACCGTTATCCACGTGAAATGTCCGGCGGCCAGCAACAGCGTATCGGCGTGATTCGGGCACTTGCGGCTGATCCTCCGGTACTGCTGATGGATGAGCCTTTTGGCGCCGTCGACCCGATCAATCGCGAAACGATTCAGAATGAGTTTCTTGAAATGCAGCGCCAGTTGAAGAAAACCGTCATGCTGGTCAGCCACGATATCGACGAAGCGCTGAAATTAGGCGACCGTATTGCCGTATTCCGTCAGGGCAAAATCGTGCAGTGCGCCAGCCCCGATGAGCTGCTTGCTAAACCGGCCAATGAATTTGTTGGCTCGTTTGTCGGCCAGGACCGCACACTCAAACGCCTACTGCTGGTTCAGGCCGGGGATGTCACGGACCAACAGCCGACTATTACCGCTCGCGAATCCACGCCGCTGCCGGAAGCGTTCGCCACTATGGATGACAACGATATGCGTTCGATTACCGTAGTCGACGGCGAAGGCAAACCGTTAGGTTTCGTGAAACGCCGGGAAGCGCGTGGCGCAACCGGAACATGTGCCGATATCCTGCACCCGTTCCGTATTACCGGACGCGCCGAAGATAACCTGCGTATCGTGCTGTCGAAACTCTATGAGCACAACATGGTGTGGATGCCCATTACCGACGAAGATGGCCGTTACAGCGGCGAGATTTCGCAGGATTATATTGCCGATTATCTCAGTTCAGGGCGAACGCGTCGGGCGTTAAATATTTATCAGCCATAATTCATCGTTGGCGGATGGTGTAAATGGTGGATGACGCTTGCGCGTATCCACCCTACAATGCTTGCTATGCACCGCTTAAACCACTTCCCCGACATGAAAGGCATGTTACGACGGCTCATTTTTGCCGTCTGGATTGGCATCGCCTCAGCGGTGGTGGTCTGGCTGTTCCGCCAGTCGATGTATCTTCTTGAAGGCCTGTTTTTGGGCGACCACAGTGGAAGCCTGGTCGCCGCTGCCGCGGCGTTACCTTCATGGCGACGTTTACTGACACCGGCACTCGGCGGTTTACTGGCCGGGACATTGCTCTGGAGTTGGCAACGCGCCACGCGTCAGCGCCCTTCTGCACCTACCGATTATATGGAAGCCATTGAAACGGGCGATGGTCGGTTAGATGTTTCCGCAAGCCTGGTCAAATCGGCGGCATCGCTGATTGTGGTGGCCAGCGGAAGCGCCATTGGCCGTGAAGGTGCGATGGTGCTGCTGGCAACCGTTTTTGCTTCGGTATTCGCCCAGCGATGTTCAAACAAAGATGAATGGAAATTATGGGTGGCCTGCGGTGCCGCCGCCGGGATGGCAAGCGCCTATCACGCGCCGCTGGCGGGCAGTTTGTTTATCGCAGAGATTCTGTTTGGCACCCTGATGCTCGCCTCACTCGGCCCGGTGGTTATTGCCGCCGTCAGCGCTTTGCTGGTGACTCATTTATTGAATGACCAACAAGCGCTGTTATATGCCGTGCGCACGTTAAACGCTCCGCAGCCCATCCAATATTTGCTGATGGCGACATTCGGTTTAATAGCCGGGATTGCTGGGCCACTGTTCCTGTGGTTGATGTCGAAAAGTAGTCAATTTTTCCAGAGTTTGCACTTAACGCCGCCATTACAACTGGCGCTGGGCGGATTGCTGGTCGGGCTACTTTCATTGATCACACCGCTCGTTTGGGGAAATGGCTACAGCGTAGTGCAGTCGTTTCTTTCGCAGCCTCCGGCATTGCTCTTCGTCGCCGGGATTCTGGTTTACAAACTGGCTGCGGTGCTGGCAAGTAGCGGTTCGGGTGCGCCAGGCGGCGTCTTTACCCCGACGCTATTCGTCGGTGCTGCACTGGGAATGGTCGTGGGTCAATGGTTTGGGATCTGGACGTGGAGCGGCGATAACGTGGCGATATTGCTGGCTTTAACCGGTATGGCAACCCTTCTGGCGGCTACGACTCATGCCCCGATTATGTCAACGCTGATGGTCTGTGAAATGACCGGGGAGTTTTCATTGCTCCCCGGATTACTGCTGGCATGCGTGATTGCTTCAGCACTTTCGCGCTGGTTACGCCCGCAAACGGTCTACCATCAAAGCGCCGCTAAGGCGGGATAAATCGATGTAGTGCGCCAGTTCGCGCTGCTCTGCACGTGGCAAGTAAGGCAACTCACCCACCAGCGGCGCTGGCAATTTTTTGCTTAGGACGTCGATGATTTCGGCGTAATGTGCCAGACCCGGATTGATACGATTCGCGACCCAACCCATCAACGGCAAACCGTCATTGGCGATGGCCTGCGCCGTCAGTAAAGCATGGTTAATACAGCCTTCCTGAATGCCCACAACCATCAACACCGGTAATTGTTCCTGAACCACCCATTCAGATAATGGGCGTAAATCGTTCATCAGGCTACGCCAGCCGCCCGTACCTTCGACCACAACGTGATCCGCTTGCGCAGTTAAGCGTTGTAGCCCATCAGACAGCAGCGAATAGTTAATCTGACAATTGTGGCTAACGCTGCTCTCTTCTTCGCTCAGCGCGATAGGATTGATGGCTTCGTAAGGCACATCGACAGTAGAAACACTTTGCAGAACTAACGCATCTTTATTGCGAAGTCCCTCTGGCGTCTCTTTACTGCCTTTGGCTACCGGCTTAAAGCCGACGACGCTTTTGCCGCTGGCTGCAAGAGCCTGCAACAAAGCGCGAGAAACCACAGTCTTCCCGACTGCGGTATCGGTACCCGTTATAAAGAAACGCGTAAGCATGACGAACTCCCGAGGTGATGCTCAAAGTGATTAAAAATTGAATAATTCAGGAGTGAAAGTCTAAAAGAATAGTGATTTGACCAGTTTGAGATAGCGCAATTTTTAGTGGATCAACCAACGACATTAGCCTTGCAGCAGACGAATTAATAACGAACCGTTATACATTGCGTCTTTTACCAGCGCCGCGCCCGCCATGGTTCCACGGTGATTGTACTGCGTGCTTTCGACGTAAGTGTGTTCGCTATAGGCGGGCAACGCCTGCTGGCGAATACAGTCTGTAATAGCCGGATGCAGAATATCCGCGGCTCGGTTAAACGGCGAACCAATCAGGATTTTTTGTGGATGGAACAAATTGACCATGATCGCCAGAATTCGGCCGACGTTGGTTCCGATACCCAAAATGATATCTTTCGCTAATAAGTCGCCGTTTAATGCGGCATCGCACAGTGACTCCACCGTCAGCGGCTGTTCATGCAGCATAGAACCCATAGACTGACTCATACGAAGCTGCGCCAGCTCAAGCACGCTGTCGATACTGGCGATGGTTTCCAGACAACCGTGGTTGCCGCAATAACAGCGTTTTCCGTAAGGGTCGACTTGCGTATGTCCGATTTCGACCAGGCTGCTGCTTCCGGCATGAAGCAAACGCCCGTCGGTAATTACACCTGCGCCGACATTATCATCAATCACCACCTGAATGACGTCTCGCGCCCCTTTTGAGGCACCAAACAGCCCTTCTGCCATCGTCCATGCGCTGATGTCGTGTTGGATATAAACCGGCACGCCGGTGTAATTTTCCAGAATCTCGCCCAGCGGCATATCGCAAACTTCGTAGAACGGCATACGGTGCACAATGCCGCGCTTGGTATCAATAATCCCAGGCATGGTGATGGCGATGGCGGTGAGGCGTTCGAGTTTGTGTTGATGGCGGATAAAAAATTGGTCGATTTGCGCGATGATGCGCTCGACCAGCGGTTGCGTGTCTTCAACCGCCAGCTCGACGGTGTCTTCGACAATCAACTTGCTGCTTAAATCATGCAGGCCGAGTGAGATTTCCCCGCGACTAATACGCACAGATAAATAGTGCCATGCTTCCGTTTCCAGCATCAGCCCCACAGCAGGACGCCCCCGGCTACCCGGGTCCTGAATTTCCGTTTCTTGCACCAGATGGGCTTCAATCATCTCACGAACAATTTTCGTGATACTGGCTGGAGCCAGTTGCGCCAGGCGAGAAAGATCGATGCGCGACACCGGCCCATGGGTATCAATCAAGCGATAAACTACGCCAGCGTTAGTTTGCTTGATCTGATCAATATGGCCCGGTTGGCTATCAGCAACCACTTGCGACTCCCTTTATTTTCGCGCTGCGAAATAAACTTTGGGCTATGGTGAAACACTTCAAGTGAAGGAGTCAAATATTTACGTAGGGTTGTGATTTACCGCACATATTCCGCCGGTTTACGGCTCTTTTAACACCGTTATTGACTCAGTTAACAAGGCGGAGATCCGAAGTGCGGCGGCAGAAAGCTCACGATGTTTAGGCCAGACCAGCCACATTTCCGACTGCGCTTCGGCCTCTTTCAACGGCAGCCATACCACTTCGGATAAACGTACCCGCTTAAATGACGCCGGAAGTATCGAAACGCCTAATCCTGCGGATACCAGGCCAATAATCGTCATCGCCTCACCCACTTCCTGCGTGATGTAGGGCGAAATCCCATGGCGTTGCAGCAAGCCGAGAATATCGTCATACAGGCCCGTTCCCACATGCGGGTCAAAAAAGACAAACGGCTCTTGCGCCAGTTGGTGCAGGGAAATGGCTGAACACGCCGCCAGAGGGTGATCCCGATGTACCATCGCCATCAGCGGTTCACGCAATACCACACTCCAGGCGAGCGTATCCGGAAGGCGGGTGTTGCGCATCAAACCCAACTCCAGCTCACCGTCATTTAATGGCGCGATTTGCTCACGAGTATTAATTTCACGCATCTGGAGATGAACATCAGGGTAACTACGACGAAAAGTCGACAGGCTGTCGGACACCGTTTTAATAAAAGGTGCCGATGAAGTAAAACCGATACGCAGCTCCCCCGTTTCGCCCTGATGCAATCTCGCGGCACGCCCAGCGGCGGCATCTACCTGGTTTAAAATCTGCCGTGAATCGAGCAAAAACTGACTGCCCGCCGCTGTCAGGCTAACGCTACGGTTGGTGCGCGCCAGTAAACGCGCGCCGATTTGTTGTTCAAGGATTTGAATTTGCTGGCTAAGAGGAGGTTGCGAGATACGCAAGCGTGCGGCAGCACGGCCAAAATGTAACTCTTCAGCAACGGCAATAAAGTAGCGCAGGTGACGTAATTCAATATTCATACTTTAAACATATCAATTGAGATTATTAATATATTAGACAGAACATTCATGTTTTTCTACTCTGAGAATTCGACCACACCTGCACAATAAGGACCCATTTTGAGTCGTACAACCCTCGTCAACACCGCCCCGGCACAGGACGTTGACGAAAGAGTTTTGCCCCAGCCGACGAGCTTTATCAAACGTGGTTCACCTCAGTTTATGCGCGTCACGCTGGCGCTATTTTCTGCCGGACTCGCCACCTTCGCTCTGCTTTATTGCGTCCAACCCATTTTGCCGGTTCTGTCGCATGAATTTGGTGTATCCCCTGCCAGCAGCAGTATTTCGTTATCCGTTTCTACCGCCACGTTGGCCATCGGCCTGCTGTTTACCGGGCCACTTTCCGATGCGATAGGTCGTAAACCCGTGATGGTGACAGCGCTTTTGCTGGCCTCAATTTGCACACTGCTTTCGACCATGATGACCAGTTGGCACGGCATTTTAATGATGCGGGCGCTGATTGGGTTGTCGCTCAGCGGTGTGGCGGCAGTCGGCATGACCTATCTGAGCGAAGAGATTCACCCAAGCGTAGTGGCCTTTTCGATGGGGTTGTATATCAGCGGGAACTCCATTGGTGGCATGAGCGGGCGCTTGCTGAGCGGTGTAATAACCGACTTCTTTAACTGGCGCATTGCCGTCGCCGCGATTGGCTGTTTCGCGCTCGCATCCGCTTTAATGTTCTGGAAGATTTTGCCGGCCTCGAAGCATTTCCGCCCTTCTTCTTTGCGGCCAAAAACACTGTTTATCAACTTCCGCCTGCACTGGCGCGACCGGGGTTTGCCGCTGCTGTTTGCCCAAGGGTTTCTGCTAATGGGCGCGTTTGTGACGCTGTTTAATTACATCGGTTATCGACTGATGCAAGGGCCGTGGTATTTAAGCCAGGCGGTGGTGGGATTGCTATCGGTGGCTTATTTAACCGGCACCTGGAGTTCCCCAAAAGCAGGCGCGATGACGGCTAAATTTGGTCGCGGCCCGGTGATGATTTTTTCCACCGCCATCATGCTGACCGGCCTGCTGTTAACGGTGTTCTCCCCCTTGCCAGTTATTTTTGCGGGAATGCTGCTCTTTTCAGCAGGATTTTTCGCCGCGCACTCGGTCGCCAGCGGCTGGATTGGCCCACGGGCTAAACGTGCAAAAGGCCAGGCTTCTTCCCTGTATTTATTCAGTTATTACCTGGGTTCAAGCCTTGCGGGGACACTCGGCGGTGTGTTCTGGCACCAGTTTGGTTGGGCAGGTGTGGCGAGTTTTATCGGCTCGCTGTTGGTCTTGTCATTACTGGTGGGGACGCGTTTGCATCATCGCGCACAATAAGCGGCTTACAGCCTCGTTTTAGTGGATGCTTTTTGCTATTTTCACAGGCGAAAATCATCTCTTCTCGAGGCCATATGGAAAAGCAAAATTACAACCACCTCACCCGCACCTTCCAGCGTCTTTCAAGATTTGAGCATCTTTCAGCCATCGCTGGCTGGGATATGTTCACCAATATGCCTCCCAACGGTAGCGCCGCGCGAGGCGACGCTTTGGCTGAACTCAGCGTTTTGCGCCACCAGATCCTGACGGATAAAAAAATTGCCACGCTGTTGCAGGCGGCCGTTCAGGAGAATCTGAATGATGTCGAGCGTGCTAACTTGCGTGAAATGACGCGCCAGTACCAGGAGGCTATTTTACTGCCCGCTTCTCTGGTGGAAGAGAAATCACTGGTCGGCACACGCTGTGAACATGGTTGGCGTACCCAGCGCCCAGCAAACGATTGGCAGGGGTTTTCGGCCAATCTGAAAGAAGTGGTACGCGTCAGCCGCGAAGAAGCAAAATTGCGTGCCGATGCGAAAGGGAAATCCTGCTACGACGCGTTGTTAGATATCTACGAACCCGGCATGACCAGCGCTAAACTCGATGTGTTGTTCGGAGATTTACGCACCTGGCTGCCCGATTTGCTGCAAAAAGTGGTTGATAAACAAGAAAAGGAAACGGTTGTTACGCCGACTGGCCCGTTTGCCACCCAGGACCAACGTGAACTGGGTCTGGAAACCATGAAGCTATTGGGCTTTGATTTTAACGGCGGGCGACTCGATGTCAGTGCGCATCCGTTCTGCGGCGGTGTGCCACAAGATGTGCGTATCACCACGCGCTATGATGAATCCGACCTGGTTAGCGCCCTGTTTGGTGTCATCCACGAAACGGGTCACGCGCGTTATGAACAAAACTTGCCGCGGGAATGGCTCGGCCAACCCGTTGCACTGGCGCGTTCCACGGCTATCCACGAATCACAAAGTCTGTTCTTTGAAATGCAGTTGGGCCGCAGCAAAGAGTTCCTGAAACTGTTGCTGCCGATGGTCACAGCTCGCTTTGGCAAGCAACCGGCGTTCGAGGCCGCGAACTTTATTGCCGTTAATCAGCGCGTTGAGCGTGGATTTATTCGCGTTGATGCCGACGAAGTCAGCTATCCGGCTCATGTCGTTTTACGATATGAAATTGAACGTGCGCTGATTGATGGCGATATCGAAGTGGAAGATATCCCGGCATTGTGGGATGAGAAAATGCAACATTGGCTGGGACTTTCGACTAAAGATAACTTCCGCAACGGCTGTATGCAGGATATTCACTGGACGGACGGCGCGTTTGGCTATTTCCCTTCTTACACGCTGGGTGCGATGTATGCCGCACAATTGTTCAACTCCGCAAAACTGGCACTGCCGCAGCTTGAAAGCGACATCGCAGAAGGTAACTTCACCGCGCTGTTCGACTGGTTACGTCAGAATATCTGGCAGCACGGCAGCCGATTCACCACTTCAGAATTGATTACCAACGCAACCGGCGAAGACCTTAACCCGTTGTATTTCCGTAAACATTTAGAAGCGCGTTACCTTTAGTGTTCCCCGCCTTTCCGCGCCCAAAATAATTTGGATTGCAGAAAGGCGGCAAGCGCATCAACAATTCAAAGTATGACGGGCGCAGTGTACAAACCGTTACACGCCGATACCAATTACTCACTGAACCCTTTGATCCACAAGTCTATAGTTCATCTCAACGGCCCCGCAGTGGGGTTCAAACATTGACCCAAAGTAATTCGAGTTGCAGGAAGGCGGCAAGTGACCGAGTCCCGATGAGCTTACTCTAGTAAGTGATTCGGGTGAGTAAATGAAGCCAACACACCAGCAACTTGAAGTACGAAGGGCATAAACAAATTCGAGGATGTCGAGATGAATAAAGTATTAGCTCTGGTAGTTGCCGCTGCAATGGGTCTGTCTTCTGCTGCTTTCGCCGCTGAAACTACAGCCGCTCCGGCTCCTGCAGCAACTTCTTCTGCTGCTCACGCTCCAGCTGCAAAAACCACTCACCACAAAAAGCATAAAAAAGCTGCTACCGAGCAAAAAGCTCAGGCTGCTAAAAAACACAAAAAAGAAGTGAAGAAAACTGAAGCAGCAAAACCTGCACAAACGGAGCAGAAAGCTCAGGCTGCCAAAAAACACCACAAAAAAGCAGTAACCAAAACTGAAGCGGCAAAACCAGCGGCTCAGAAAGCGCAAGCTGCCAAAAAACACTACAAAAAACCAGTAGCTAAAACTGAAGCAGCAAAACCTGCAACTCAGCCAGCTGCATAAGGTTATCGGGGTTCACCCGTAGGCTAAAAACACCCGGTTCGCCGGGTGTTTACTTTCGGAGTCTGGATGATGTTGCGACGCTATAGTTTTGAAATCATCCTCACGCTGCTCATTCTTTGCGGCATTATTACGCTAAGCTTCTGGCTTTAATGACTTTTTACTCCCACTTTTTGTGCGACCCGTCTATAGTTAGACCATTCATCTCGTTTATATAAAAATCAAAATTAATCGCCCCATCAGAGAGTGATATGCGCAAAAAAGTTGTGATGTTGTTAGGAGTGCTGTGTTTTTTACCCGCCCTTTCCCATGCCGATGACGATAGCGCGGCCGACGTCAAAACGCTTTTTTTTGGTAAGGATGACCGTACACACGTCAACGACCCTGCAACACCGCCCTGGGATGCCATTGGTCAGCTCGAAACGGCCAGCGGTAATTTGTGTACCGCAACGTTAATTTCCCCTCATCTGGCGCTGACTGCCGGACACTGTTTGCTGCAACCGCCTCGCGGCAAGCCTGATAAAGCCATTGCATTGCGTTTTGTCTCTAATAAAGGCAAATGGCGTTATGAAATTCATGATATTGAAGGCAGAGTTGAATCGACGCTTGGCCGTCGCCTGAAACCGGATGGGGAGGGTTGGATTGTGCCGTCGGGTGCCGCACCACATGATTTTGGCCTGATTATTTTGCATAACCCGCCTTCAGGAATTACCCCGTTGCCTCTGTTTGAAGGGGATCGCGACGCACTCACTGAAGCGCTTAAAAGTCAGAGCCGCAAAGTCACGCAGTCGGGTTATCCGGAAGATCATCTTGACGACCTGTATACCCATAGCGATTGCCTGATTACAGGTTGGGCGCAAAAAACCGTGCTTTCGCATCAGTGCGATACATTGCCGGGAGATAGCGGTTCGCCATTGATGTTAAAAACAGACAGTGGCTGGAAGTTGATTGCAGTACAAAGCTCCGCGCCTGCTGCTAAAGACCGTTACCGCGCAGATAACCGGGCGATTTCAGTGACAGGTTTTCGTGACCAGCTAGAAGTTTTAGCCAGGCAGTAATTTCGCCGCCCGGCCAACATGCCGGGCGGTTTTGCTTTATGCCAGTTTGATGAGCACCATACCCGCCAGCAATAAAACCAGCCCAATCCATCCCTTACGATTTAGCCGCTGGCCGAACAAAATCCAACCCGCAGCCACGGTAGCCATAATGCCGAAACCGCCCCACAAGGCGTAAGCCACTGAAAGATCGATACCTTTTACCGCCTGCGCCAGCGCGCTAAAAGCGGCCAGCACCGCACACAGCGATAACACACCGTAGCCAAAACGACGGAATCCATCAGAGTGCTTTAAGAGAATGTTAGCGACAATTTCCAACACGATTGCCAGCAGTAACCACAACGCGTGAATCCATTCAAACGACGGCATGTTCCCTCTCCTTTGCAGGTTTTGGGGTGTGTGGTTTTTTGGCGCTGGTGCCTGATTTAATCAGCGCAATCCCCACCACCAGCGTCGTCAATCCCATTATTTTAAGCGGTGAGATTGACTCATCAAACAATAAGACGCTGAACAGGGTGATGAATAAAATGCCAATCCCTTCCCACATCGCATAGGCCACGCCAAGTGCGATTTTTTTAACCGAAAATGAAAGTAAAATATAAGACAGTGCGATCATTACCAGCATGAAAATATAACCGAGATTATCATCGCTGACGCTCGACCATTTCATGGATAATGTGCCGGTAATTTCGGCAGCGATAGCAAGCGCTAATAAAATCCAATAGATCATGATTTCTCTCCTGACAGAGAAAATAGCCTAACCACGGCTTGCAAATGTGCTTAATAAAGCCTGCAAACCAAATAAAATAAGTGTGATTTTTATCCCGAATTTATTCGAGATACTGCCAGGCAAAGGGATCTAAAGCGCGTTACGCCAGTGTTGTTCACCGGATAGGGAGAAAGCAGAAGAGAAAAACGGGGCTTGATGGGTCAGTAACGTTCTGAACAGCTTGTTCGTAAGCATAATGTCCATAATTTTCACAACATATCCGCGGTGTTGCTTCTCATCAGTTGCGGATAGTAAATTGTCCTCAGTAGTCAAACACCCTGAATTTGTACCATATTTCAGGATGTGCCGCTTTCCCTTTTCAATTCTTTACGCTCAGGAGCAGGGAAAATAAGTGTATACCCCTTCTTTTCTCGCCCGTATTATAAGCTCCATTAAGGAACATTCTATTCAGACGGGATCATCAATAATGGCAAAACCCATTATTACACTCAGCGGTTTAAAAGCCGTCATTATGTTCGGGATGATTGTCATCATTCTGGTGGGCATAAAAATAGCCGCAGAGATTATCGTGCCATTTATTCTGGCGCTGTTTATTGCCATTATCCTCAATCCGATGATTCGCCGTCTGGAGCGTGTACGGGTGCCGCGCGTGATGGCGATTGTGCTCGTCATTTCGGTGATCGTTTGTTTTGTGGTGCTTTTACTCGCCTATCTTGGCACTACGCTGAATGAACTCACGCGCACTCTGCCACAATATCGCTCGTCGCTAATTTCTCCGCTGCAAACGCTGGAACCCTGGTTACAACGTGCAGGGATTTCCATTTCGGTCGATGAACTGGTGAAATATATCGATCCGAATGCTGCAATGACGCTGGTCACCAGCCTGATTACCCAGCTTTCTAACGCCATGACGTCCATCTTTTTGCTGCTGCTGACCGTGGTATTTATGCTGACCGAAGTGCCGCAGTTGCCGATAAAACTTCAGCAATTAATGTCGCGCCCGGCGGAAGGTATGGGAGCGATTCAACGTGCCCTGGATAGCGTCAGTCGCTATCTGGTGCTGAAAACGGCCATCAGCCTGGTCACCGGTTTGGTGGTGTGGATCATGCTCGCGATGCTCGATGTACGCTTTGCCTTTGTCTGGGCGCTGCTCGCTTTCTCGCTTAATTACATTCCCAATATCGGTTCCGTTTTGGCTGCAATCCCTCCTGTCGCGCAGGTTCTGGTGTTCAGTGGGTTATATGAAGCGTTGCTGGTGGTGGCGGGTTATCTGGCGATAAACCTGGTATTCGGCAATATCATTGAGCCTCGCATGATGGGACGCGGGCTGGGTTTATCAACGCTGGTGGTGTTTTTGTCGTTAATTTTTTGGGGTTGGCTGCTGGGACCTGTGGGCATGTTGCTTTCGGTTCCGCTGACTATCGCGGTGAAAATTGCACTTGAACAAAACGAAGGTGGCAAAAGCATTGCGATGCTGCTCAGTGATGTGACAAAAAACTAATCATGCGGAGCCGTTCGCTTTATTGAGAGCGGCTCCAACATGAGATTACAGACTGTAACCCGGTTTTTTGGCAAGAGTCTCAAGCTGCGGGGCTATCTCTTTATCGTAGACGTCCTCTTTCCAGCGATCTTTTTCAATCGGCGTTAGCGCCACAGAAAGCGATTCATCCGATGAATGGAAATGCTTTTTAAGCACGTCGCAAATATCGGCAGCCAGCGCTTCTTTTTGCTCGTCAGTCAACTCACGTGGAAAGTGTTTTACAGTGATATGCGGCACAGCGGTTCTCCCCTTTTATTGGAAACAATATACTTACGTGAAGCCCTGTTTTGTTGCAATCGCTAAAAGCGACAAATTGCAGCAAACTCATCAAGGCTGAAACCATGCTGTTTATCATCGACGCGCAGCCCGAATCTTTGCTGAATTAATTGATAGAGTTCAGCGGCATTGTCCAGGGTTCGCGGCTGCCCATCACTGAATTGCCAGTCATTTTGCGTCAGGCTCACCCCGTTACCCCTCTTTAAACACATCATCAAATGATGGCGGAAATGGGACGTCGGCCAGTTCGAGACGTAGTAATTAGCCACCTCAAAATCGGCCGGATACTGTGGGTTTAAATCGAATCGGTACAGCAGTAGCCATTCATTTTGCTGCTGAATACTCAGCAAATAATCGCCTTCCACCTGCGTTAAACGATAAACGCCGTGGGCGGTGGGTTGGGAGATATCGACCGCAAGGCGCAACGGTGCCGTCAAAGTCTTGCCGCCAAAACCGACATCGGCAATAAAGCGTTGCTGATAGATGCTCACCAGCAGTAAACGGTGGGTGCGCGCAGGCATTTCAGGCGGGTTGGCGATAAGCACTCGGGCGCCTAAGTCCTCAACCTCAAAACCGATGTTTTCCAGGGCGGCACGCAACAATGCGTTTTGCTCGTAGCAGTATCCACCGCGGCCAGCAACAACCAACTTTTCGAACACATCATCCAGTCCGATATTGATTTGTCGCCCCAGCAGCACATCTACATTTTCAAAGGGGATCGTGGAAGTATGCAGTAGATGAATGCGTTGCAAGGTTTCTAAATCAGGCGTTGCTGCCCCATCAAAACCAATGCGCGCGAAATATGCCTGTGGGTCAAAAGCCATAATCTCAATCTCTTAAAAGAAGATGACTTCACTATAATGCGTTTTTTTAGTAGCAAATGATCGATAATGCCAAACACGCCCCGGAATAGTTGCGCCAGAAGGAAGCCGCCATGAAAACTAAATCGATGACACTTTACGATGTGGCAAAACATGCCAACGTCTCATATCAGACCGTGTCGCGAGTCATTAATCAGGCGGAGCATGTTTCGGAAAAAACACGGCGTAAAGTAGAAACCGCCATGCAGGAACTCAATTACGTTCCCAATCGCGTCGCGCAGCAACTGGCCGGGAAACTGAGCCATACCCTTGGGCTGGTCACCAGTAATTTATCATTGCACGCCCCCTCGCAAATTGCCGCGGCGATTAAATCTCAGGCCAGCAAACTCCACTTTAACGTGGTGATGTCGATGATTGAGCAGGCCGATTTAAATGCCTGTAAAAATGCAGTGAACGGTTTGCTTTCCCAGCGTGTCGATGGGCTGATCGTTAACATCCCGCTGGAAGATGAGCAGGCACAAGCTATCCGCGTGATGTGCGGTAATATTCCGGTGTTGTTCGTGGATGTTTCCCCTGAAATGGCAACCCATAGTATTACGTTTGATGCCGTTGCGGGTACGCATTTGGCGGTTGAACATCTCACTGCGCAAGGTCACAAACAGGTCGCCTTACTTTGCGGCCCGCAGGATTCGGTATCCGCTCGTCTGCGTCAGCAAGGCTGGCAACAGGCGCTGGCGAAGCATCAACTGAATGCAGTGGCGCAGCTGCAAGGCGACTGGAGTTCGTTGTCGGGTTATCTGCAAACACTGGCGCTCATCAGTCTCAATACTCCGTTCACCGCCCTGTTGGTCGCCAACGACCAAATGGCGTTAGGTGCGTTGCGTGCGCTCAACGAATCGGGTTTGTCCGTCCCGAAGCACGTTTCGGTCGTCGGCTATGACGACACCGAGGACAGCGCCTGTTTTATCCCGCCGCTCACTACCATCAAGCAGGACTTTAAAGCACTGGGATCTGCCAGTGTCGACCGACTGATTGCCCTGATTCATAGCGGCGACCTTCCCTTGCAGGCGACAGTGCTGCCGGTGACGCTTATCGAGCGCAAGACCACCGCCACTCCCCACTCGGAAACCGACTCACCGCAAGCGTTAGCCGACGCGTTGACGGCTCTTGCCCGCCAGGTTGCACGCCTGAAATGATTTTGTGAATCGACTCACCTGGACGTGTTTTGCTGCTTTACATCTGCGTGAGTAAAAATCATATTAATGACAATTGTGAGCGCATCGCAAAACACAAAGGAACATTGAATATGACGATAAAATCGGCAACCGTCGCGGCTTCACTGGCTGCAATTCTTGGGCGACGTGACTGGGAAAACCCGGCGGTGACGCAATTAAACCGCCTGCTTGCACATCCCCCTTTTGCCAGTTGGCGTTGTGAACAGGCGGCGCGGAAAGACACGGCTTCTGAAAGTACCGTTAGCCTCAATGGTGACTGGCAGTTTAGCTATTTTACTCAGCCAGAGCGTGTTCCGCAGAGTTGGATTGCCGCCGATTTACCCGATGCGCAGACTTTACCCGTCCCCTCAAACTGGCAAATGCACGGCTTTGATGCGCCCATTTACACTAATGTGACCTATCCAATCCCCGTCACTCCGCCGCGGGTTCCTGAAGAGAACCCAACCGGTTGTTACTCGCTCACATTTAATATTAATGAAGCGTGGCTCGAGAGCGGCAAGACGCGCATTATTTTCGACGGCGTCAATTCTGCCTTTCACCTGTGGTGCAACGGGGCCTGGGTTGGCTACGGCCAGGACAGCCGTTTGCCTTCTGAATTTGATTTAAGCGATGTACTGCATGCGGGAGAGAACCGGATCGCCGTGATGGTGTTGCGTTGGTGCGATGGCAGTTATCTGGAAGATCAGGATATGTGGCGCATGAGCGGGATTTTCCGCGATGTCACGCTGTTGCACAAACCGGCCACTCATCTGAGCAATGTGCGAGTGAGTACGCATCTTAATGAAGATTTCAGTCATGCGGTGCTGGAAACTCAGGTCACAGTCCAGGGGGAAAATACAGCGTCGGTGCAGGTTTCAGTCCAGTTGTGGCGCGGCGAGCAATGTATTGGCGAGAAGCAGCAGAAACTCGGCAGTGAAATTATTGATGAACGTGGTGCATATCACGACCGCACGACGCTGAAACTCCCGGTCGCCAATCCGCTTTTGTGGAGTGCCGAACTTCCGCATTTATATCGCGTGGTGGTGGTGTTGCGCGATGGCGCGGGCAACATCATTGAAGCGGAAGCCTATGACGTGGGTTTCCGTAAAGTCGAAATCCAGCAAGGTTTGCTGAAACTTAACGGCAAACCGCTGCTGATCCGCGGCACCAACCGCCATGAGCATCACCCGATCCATGGCCAGGTGATGGACGCAGAAACCATGCGCCAGGACATTATGCTGATGAAACAGCATAACTTTAATGCGGTGCGCTGCTCGCATTACCCCAATCACCCGCTCTGGTATCGGCTGTGCGACAAATACGGAATGTACGTGGTCGACGAAGCAAATATTGAAACTCACGGTATGGTGCCGATGAACCGTCTGAGTGACGATCCGGTGTGGCTCCCCGCGATGACCGAACGCGTCACGCGAATGGTGCTGCGCGATTTCAACCATCCCTCGATTATTATCTGGTCGCTGGGTAATGAATCCGGCCATGGCGCGAACCACGACGCGCTTTACCGCTGGATTAAATCCGTCGACCCGGCGCGCCCGGTGCAGTACGAAGGCGGAGGTGCCGACAGTGCAGCCACCGATATTATTTGCCCGATGTATGCGCGAGTCGACCAGGATCAGCCTTTCCCTGCGGTACCAAAATGGTCAATCAAAAAGTGGATTGGGATGCCCGGTGAAACGCGCCCGCTGATCCTGTGCGAATACGCTCACGCCATGGGTAACAGCTTCGGCGGCTTCCATAAATACTGGCAGGCGTTCCGTCAACACCCGCGTCTGCAAGGTGGTTTCGTCTGGGATTGGGTGGACCAATCGCTGATTAAACACGATGAAAACGGCAACGCTTTTTCTGCTTACGGCGGCGACTTTGGCGATAAACCCAACGATCGTCAGTTCTGCATGAATGGGCTGGTGTTCGCCGACCGCACGCCACACCCGGCGTTGTATGAAGCCCAGCAGGCACAGCAGTTTTTCCAGTTTGAACTGCATCGTGAATCCCCATTACGCCTGGTCATTTCCAGCGAATATTTATTCCGCCAGAGCGATAACGAACGCCTGATCTGGAATATCGCCCAGGCCGGAGAAACCCTCGCCAGCGGCGAAGTGCTGTTAGAGATCGCTGCGCTTGGTACGCAGACCGTTATCTTCGATTCCCTACCGAAAATCACCCAAAACGGCGACGTCTGGCTTACGGTAAAAGTCGAACAAATCAGCGCCACCGCCTGGTCTGATGCCGGTCATATTTGCGCCTGGGATCAATGGCAGCTTGCGGGTGCGCTGAACGCTACGGTGCCGCAGATTACGGGCGAAGCGCCGCAGCTGGAAACCAGCCCTTGTCACTTTAATGTTCACCTTGGCCACCACCACTGGCAATTTAACCGTGAAACCGGGCTGCTCAATCAGTGGTGGACGGCGCAACAGCCCGCCCTGCTACACCCGCTGCACGATCAATTCACGCGTGCTCCGTTAGATAACGACATCGGCGTAAGCGAAGTGACGCGCATTGACCCCAATGCCTGGGTGGAGCGCTGGAAAGCCGCAGGCATGTATCAACTCGAGGCACAACTGGAATACTGCGAAGCCGAAGCGCTGGCCAATGAAGTCCAGTTACGCACGGTTCATAGCTGGGTGCATGACGGTAAAACGTTGTTTGTCAGCCGCAAACTGTGGCGGATTGATTGCCAGGGTGAGTTGCATGTCAGCGTGGATGTTGATGTAGCATTTGGCACACCGCCGCCTGCGCGGATTGGTTTAACCTGCCAGCTTGCCCACGTAGATTCGCAGGTCAGTTGGCTCGGGTTGGGGCCGCACGAAAACTACCCCGACCGTCAGCAATCTGCACTGTTTGATTCCTGGCAGCGCCCGCTTGAGGATATGCACACGCCGTATGTTTTCCCTGGCGAAAATGGTCTGCGGTGCGACACTCAAAGGCTGGAATATGGCGATAATCAATGGTGTGGAAATTTCCATTTCAACATCAGCCGCTTTAGCCAGCAGCAATTGCGCGAAACGTCCCATCGCCATTTATTAGTCGAAGAAGCAGGGAGTTGGCTGAATCTGGACGGTTTCCATATGGGTGTTGGGGGTGATGATTCCTGGAGCCCGAGCGTTTCGCCGGAATATCTGCTGGATAAACAGCATTATCATTACGAGTTGAGCTGGACGCGTCGTTAATCGAAGGCCGGATGAGCGCAGCGTCATCCGGCATTTACATCTGATTGTCGGATGACGCTACCGGTAATCCGACCTACAAAACTATTTCTCGCACTTTTCCCCTTCATCTCTGAAAAAAGGCATTAGCGTCCTTAACCATTTATGGATAGGATTTAGCGCCCGTTTTGCCATGACGCTGCCGTTATAAGGCTGAAGTTAAAAAATGTCAGGTTACAAACCGGGATTCTTTTGACAAGGATAAAGGGAAACATGAACACAACATCGACCACAGAAGCAGAAAAACACGCGGCCAAACGACGTTGGCTAAATTCACACGATTCCGGTTATCACAAAGCGATGGGCAACCGCCAGGTGCAGATGATTGCCATTGGCGGCGCGATTGGTACTGGCCTGTTCTTAGGCGCAGGTGCTCGTTTGCAGATGGCTGGCCCGGCGTTGGCACTGGTCTATCTGGTTTGCGGGATCTTTTCTTTCTTTATTCTGCGCGCCCTGGGCGAACTGGTGCTCCATCGCCCTTCCAGCGGCAGTTTCGTTTCTTATGCCCGTGAGTTCCTCGGTGAGAAAGCCTCTTACGTCGCAGGCTGGATGTACTTCGTAAACTGGGCGATGACCGGCATCGTCGATATCACCGCCGTCGCACTGTATATGCATTACTGGGGCGCCTTCGGAGATATTCCGCAGTGGGTGTTTGCGCTCTGCGCCCTGGGGATCGTCGGCACGATGAACATGATCGGCGTGAAGTGGTTCGCGGAAATGGAATTTTGGTTCGCGCTGATCAAAGTCCTCGCCATTGTCGCGTTCCTGGTCGTCGGGACGGTTTTCCTCGGCAGCGGCAAAATGCTTGATGGCAACGCGACTGGCTTCCATTTAATCACCGATAACGGCGGTTTCTTCCCCCACGGCCTGTTGCCTGCTTTGGTCCTGGTGCAGGGCGTAGTATTTGCCTTTGCCTCGATTGAACTGGTCGGCACGGCGGCTGGCGAGTGTAAAGACCCGCAGACCATGGTGCCGAAAGCGATTAACAGCGTTATCTGGCGCATCGGCCTGTTTTACGTCGGCTCCGTGGTTTTGCTTGTGCTGTTGCTGCCGTGGAATGCCTATCAAGCCGGGCAAAGTCCGTTTGTGACATTTTTCTCAAAACTTGGCGTGCCTTACATCGGTGACATCATGAATATGGTGGTGCTGAGTGCCGCACTTTCGAGCCTCAACTCTGGCCTCTATTCCACCGGGCGTATTCTGCGCTCCATGTCGATGGGCGGCTCGGCACCCAAATTCATGTCAAAGATGAGTAAGCAACAAGTGCCGTATGCCGGGATTCTGGTGACGCTTGGCGTTTATGTGATTGGCGTGGTGCTGAACTATCTTGTGCCTTCGCAAGTGTTTGAGATTGTCCTGAACGTGGCCTCGCTGGGAATTATCACTTCCTGGGCGTTTATCGTGATTTGCCAGATGCGTCTGCGCAAAGCGATTAAAGAAGGGAAAGCAGCGGATGTCAGTTTCAAAATGCCGGGCGCGCCGTTCACCTCGTGGTTGACGCTGTTGTTCCTGTTCAGCGTGCTGGCGTTAATGGCGTTCGATTATCCGAATGGAACCTATACCATTGCGTCCATTCCACTGATTGGGGTGTTGCTGGTGCTGGGTTGGTTTGGTGCGCGTAAACGCGTCCACAAGCTGGCGCATAATCCTGATGCGCATCCAGACGATATTCCAAACGTTTAGTCCGGTTTAAACATTAAGGGCAGAAATGAGTTTTCTGCCCTTTTGCAGTGTTTATAACGTCCCACTAAACACAACTGGCCCGGTCGGCTGGCCGGTTGGAGAACCCCCCTGGGGTTCGAGACTCATTGCAATCGTCATCCCTGCCACAAGCTTCACATTTCCTGCCGCTAACTGCGTCGTCTGCTGCGTATTCACTAAGCCCAATGAAATCGGTTTTTCCCCTTGCGGGATGGCCCACAGCTGCAAGCTGCTATTGGCGGCAATTTCACGCGTTTGTACCGGAACCAGCTTCAGCGTTTGGCGATTGCTGTCGGTGCTGATAATCCACTGCCCTTTCGCCGCATCGCTACTGTTTAATACCACCAGCGGCGCAAGTTCCGGAGTAGGACGGGTGAAATGTGGGACCAGCACAATTGCGGCAAGCCCTGCGGCCAACGCCCATCCTAAATAGTTCCAGTTCCACCCTGCTATGCGCTTTGTTGGCGGCAAGCTGAGTTGTATTTTCTTCCACACGCGTTCCGGCGGCGTTCGCGCCACAACGTTGTTATCGAGTACGGCTAGCATCGTTTGCCAGCGACCTAAAATGGCGACTAAATCGGGTTCGTTGGCCAGTCGGCGCTCAAAACGCAGACGCGCACCGCCACGCAATGTGCCCAGGGCATACTGTGCAGCCAGCGCGCTATCGATATCTTGTCTGCTTTTCATAATCCCAAACAGTCCTTCAGATGGCCGAGCGCACGGCGAACCCAGCTTTTAATGGTGCCGAGCGGCTGATGCATCCATGTCGCAATTTCGCTATGCGACATCCCCTGGTAGTAAGCCAGAACCACACTTTGGCGCTGCTCCGGGGGGAGATGTGCCAGGCAGCGAGTGAGTTGGTCGACTTCGTCGTCGCCATGATGAGTTTCTGCGCTTTCGTTACCCGACATCGGTGTGAACTCGGTGAGTTCTTCTTCGAGTTCGCTGGCGCGTGCTGTACCGCTTCGCAGCCAGTCAATGCAGCGGTTGCGGACAATATGCGTCATCCATGTCATCGGGGAGCTCGCCGCCGGGTCGTAAGAAGCGGCACGGTTCCACACCGCGAGAAAGCTGTCATGAAGCACTTCTTCCGCCCAGGCCGAACGGCGCAACATTCGCAAAGCGACGGGAAAAAGGTGCGGGGAAGTCTGGCGATAGAGTTGTTCAAAAGCGCGACGGTCGCCCTCGGCAACCGCCCTTACCAGCATAACCTGATGCTGCACCTGCTTATTATCCATATCCATCCTGATTGGGGTGTGGGCGAATTCACCCACACCGAGTATAGACAGGATTTATTTCGGCATCAGAACCGTATCAATCACATCAATCACCCCGTTTTTCTGATTCACATCATAAGTGCTGATATTGGCAATATTGCCTTTGCCGTCTTTAAGCTGAATGTTGTGCGGGCCATTGCTCATAATCCACAGCGGCTGGCCGTTGACGGTTTTCAGTTCTGCATGACCGCCGCCGTCTTTGATTTTTTTCTCAAGCTGCTTCATGTCGTATTTACCTGCCACCACGTGGTAAGTCAGGATGCTGGTCAGCGCGGCTTTATTCTCCGGTTTTACCAGATTTTCAACGGTGCCTGCCGGCAGTTTTGCAAAGGCGGCGTTAGTTGGCGCAAACACGGTAAATGGCCCTGGACCTTGCAAGGTATCCACCAGCCCTGCCGCTTTTACCGCCGCAACCAGCGTGGTGTGATCCTTAGAATTCAGCGCATTTTCTACAATATTTTTAGAAGGATACATCGCAGCGCCGCCTACCATAACGGAGTCTGACATCATGGCAGCCATGGAGGTTGCACTGAACAGTAACGATGTAGTAACAGCAGCAGTAATCAATTTGTTCATGGTTAATTCCTCATTGCGTCAGGAGCGCGTTATTGGCTCACACTCTGATATACGAATGAGGAAACGAACTGGATGCAGAAAAAGTGAAATATTTTTCAGATTCGTTCTTTTTCTTCGTCACGCTAAAAATTTGCATTAACGTTATGTGCCGTTAACACTTTTCAAACATTCATCACAAGTATTAACATACCCACCTGAATGTTCCAGATGGTTCGTCCGGAACGTAAATGTCCCCACCAGTGAAAATGTCTGATGAAAATTGTGCACCATGGAAAGATCTCCCTACCGCTGATTTTAGCTCCGGCCCTCTCTACCTTTGCGCTTCCCGTACTCGCGGTAGAAGACACGATGGTCGTCAGCGCCACGCCAGGCCCGATTTCCGAGCTGGATACGCCCGCGGCGGTGAGTGTGGTCAATGGCGACGATATGCGTCAGGCGGCCCCGCGCGTTAATCTTTCAGAAAGCCTCGGCAGCGTGCCGGGTCTGCAAGTTCAGAATCGCCAGAATTACGCGCAGGATTTACAGCTTTCGGTTCGTGGATTTGGTTCGCGTTCCACTTACGGCGTGCGCGGGATACGGATGTATGTCGACGGTATTCCTGCCACCATGCCTGATGGGCAAGGGCAAACCTCGAATATCGACATTAACAGCGTTGAAAGCATTGAAGTGCTGCGCGGGCCATTTTCAGCGCTCTACGGCAACGCATCGGGTGGCGTCATTAATGTCACGACAACCACCGGCACACAGCCGCCGACGCTCGAAGCCAGCACGTATTACGGGAGTTTTGGAAGCTGGCGCAATAGCGTTAAAGCGACAGGCGCTACCGGCGACGGCACTCAGGCGGGCGATGTTGACTACGCTATCTCAGCTTCACGCTTTACCACACACGGTTATCGCGACCACAGCAGCGCGCAAAAAAATCTCGGCAATGCCAAACTGGGTGTGCGGCTTAACGAGGCAAGTAAATTAACGCTTCTGCTCAATAGCGTAGACATTGATGCCGACGATCCGGGCGGTTTAACCGAGCAAGAATGGCATGACAATCCGACGCAAGCCCCTCGCGCTGAACAATACAATACACGCAAGAGCACTAAACAGACTCAAGCCGGGCTGCGTTATGACCGCCAGTTAAGTGCCAATGACGATCTGAGCGTGATGATGTATGCCGGTGTGCGAGAAACCACGCAATACCAGTCAATTCCTGTGGCTCCGCAGTTGAACCCTACTCATCCAGGCGGCGTGATAGCGCTGTCCCGGCATTATCAGGGGATTGATTCGCGCTGGACGCATCGTGGAAATCTGCTCGCTGTTCCTGTGACATTTACCACCGGGCTTGATTACGAAACTATGTCGGAAAAGCGTAAAGGCTATCAAAACTTTGTCGTCGAAAATGGCACGACGGTTTTGGGTGAGAAAGGCGACCTGCGGCGTGATGAGCGCAACCTGATGTGGAATGTCGATCCTTATTTGCAAACCGCATGGCAATTCACCGATAAGCTGAGTCTTGATGCGGGCGTGCGGTTTAGTTCGGTCTATTTTGATTCGAACGATCAATATATTGTCGGGAAAAATGGCGACGACAGTGGTGACGCGAGCTACCACAAATGGCTACCCGCGGCGGCACTGAAATATGCAATGACCGACGCGTGGAATATTTATACCTCTGCGGGCCGGGGTTTTGAAACACCGACCATCAACGAGCTTTCCTATCGTGATAATGGGCAGTCTGGTTTGAATTTCGGTTTAAAACCGTCCACCAGCGATACGGTTGAAATCGGCAGCAAAACGCGTGTGGGCAATGGCCTGTTTAGCGCGGCTCTTTTCCAGACCGATACCGATGATGAAATCGTCGCAGACCAGAGCAGCGGCGGACGCACGACATACAAAAATGCCGGGAAAACGCGTCGCCAGGGGTTAGAACTTTCTGCTGATAGCCAGTTTGCCAATGACTGGCGCGTGAAAATGGCGTGGACTTATCTGGACGCGACATATCGCAGCAACGCCTGTGGCGCTGAAAACTGCGAGGGTAATCGCATTCCAGGTATCGCGCGGAATATGGGGTACGCGTCGCTGGGGTACGCTCCGCCTGAAGGTTTCTACGCGGGTGCCGATGTACGTTATATGAGTGACATTCAGGCGAATGATGAAAACACCGCGAAAGCGCCTTCTTATACCGTCGCGTCGCTCAACAGCGGCTATAAACTGCGCATTCAGGAAAGCTGGATGTTAGATGTCTGGGGGCGCGTTGATAACTTGTTCGACCGCGAATACGTCGGCTCCGTTATTGTTAACGAAGGGAATAATCGCTATTACGAACCGGCACCAGGGCGTAATTATGGCGTGGGGGTGAACCTGAGTTACACCTTCATGTAAGCGCATCTCGTAAGCACAAAAAAACGGAACCAGAAGGTTCCGTTTTTTTGTGGCGTCAGGAGTGCGATTACTCCATCGTCGCGCTACCGTTAAGTTTGAATATCACGTTCACGGTCATGCCACGTGCAGGTTTGCCACTCTCATAGCGCCATTTTTTCACGGCCATTTTCACTTCACGCGCGAACAGATTTGAGTTCTTTCCTTCCAGCACGTTGATATTCGTCACGCTGCCATCAGGTTCCACATCAAATTGCACACGAACGTTGCCATCAAGGCGCAGGGCACGAGCGCGCTGCGGATAGGTCGGCGAATTTCGGCTCAGTGCACGAGGGCCTGTTGCAACAGGTGCCGTAGAAGTAACCGGTGCCGCTTTTGCCACCGGTGCCGGGCGAGCAGGCGCGGTATTAGTCTGAGCAGCCGGGCGCGGTTCAACAGGCTTCACGTCGCGTTTCGGCTCTTCAACCTTTTTCACCGGCTTCGGTTTTGGCTTAGGTTTAGGCTTCGGCTCTGGCTTGTGAATGACGACCGGCGCTTCTTTCGGCGGCTCGGGGATCGGTTCTGGCTCAGGTTCTGCAACCGGCTCAGGCGGCGGTTGCACAACCTCAGGCTGCGGAGGCTCAAGCTCAGCAGGTGCAACCATCGTGACACTGATCGGCTGTGCCGGTGCGGGCAACTCAATAACCTGATGATGTACCGAGGTATAGAGCAACCCCGCAACTACAGCGCCATGTAGCACGACAGAGAGTGCGGTCGGCCACGGAAAGCGGCGAGGTAAATCAAGGGTCATTGACGTCATAATGGCTTAGGTGTCTTAAACAGGCGTTAATTTTAAATGCAAATAGCAATCATATTCAACAACGCATCGTATAAAGTCGTTTATTTTCCTGCCAGACGCTGGATTTTCCCTCATTCACCGCACCGATTTAACATCTTGTTTATCTTTCAATTGCAGTATTAACGTCATTCACTTACCGTACTTTACAACCCTCATATCATTAAGGAGTGCTGCTCGTGCTGTATGTCATTTATGCGGAAGATAATGCCGACTCTCTCGAAAAGCGTACGGCAGTGCGCCCTGCCCACCTCGCTCGTCTACAATTGTTACGCGATGAAGGCCGCCTACTAACGGCGGGTCCAATGCCTGCGGTCGACAGTAACGATCCAGGGGCTGCGGGTTTTACCGGTTCAACGGTGATTGCTGAGTTTGCATCACTTGAAGATGCACAAGCCTGGGCCGAAGCTGACCCTTATATTGCTGCGGGTGTTTATAAGCAGGTGGCTATCAAGCCATATAAAAAGGTATTCTGATTCAACTATCAGTTCGGTGAATGAAGTTATCAGGAAATTTTGATGGATCTTTTTGACGAGTCGTATGAACGCCATAAGCAATCGGTGGGTAATCAGGAAGCTCGCTGGAATGCCTGGCTGGCAAAGCATCCGTTAGTGATCGTCGCCGCAGGTTCGATAACGGTGTTGATTATCTTACTGGCAATGCATTTCTCGTAAAACGATTTGAAGATTCGGGGCACCGCAAGCGGTGCCCTTTTCTTTACGACGCCCATTGATCGTGAATGGCAAACAGCAAGGAATTACGTTGGCGGTTTGTCTGGCACTTTCTGATGGCGTGAATGCGCATGTTGCGGCGCGACTGACCTTCCAGCCAACGCGATCTGCGCCGTTGTGTCTGACGAAGCATACGCCACCGTCCGACCTCAGTTCTACTACGCCTCATTTTTACGACTCAGGTTGCATTTAACACGCACCATTATAGTGTCTTCTTCCCGCCAGGCCAGTCGTTTTACGATTATACCCGTCATACTTCAAGTTGTTGGTGCGTTGGCTGCTCGCTTTCACCCCAGTCACATAGTTATCTATGCTCCTGGGGACTCACGTGTTTGCCGCCTTCCTACAACGCGAATTATTTGGGTATTGTTTTATGGCGGTTATGCGTAAACTCAAAAGCATACGGTTTCTAAAGGATTTTTGAACTATGACAACCTTCTATACAGTCGTTAGTTGGCTGATAATTTTAGGTTACTGGCTTTTAATCGCCGGCGTGACGTTACGCATTTTAATGAAGCGTCGCGCAGTTCCCTCTGCCATGGCATGGCTTCTGATTATCTATATTCTGCCGCTGGTCGGGATAATCGCCTATCTCTCGTTTGGTGAGCTTCATCTGGGTAAACGTCGCGCAGAACGCGCACGTGCGATGTGGCCGTCGACCGCCAAATGGCTTAACGATCTTAAAAGCTGCAAACATATCTTTGCTGAAGAAAACAGCGAAGTCGCCGCATCATTATTCCAGCTATGCGAACGCCGCCAGGGGATTGGTGGCGTCAAAGGCAATCAGCTCCAGTTGCTCACCACTTCTGATGAGACAATGCATGCGCTAATTCGTGATATCCAGTTGGCACGCCATAACATCGAGATGGTGTTTTACATCTGGCAGCCTGGCGGTTTAGCCGATCAGGTGGCGGAATCCCTGATGGCGGCGGCACGTCGCGGCATCCATTGCCGGTTAATGCTCGACTCTGCGGGCAGCGTCGCATTCTTCCGCAGCCCCTGGGCGAACATGATGCGTAACGCGGGCGTGGAAGTCGTTGAAGCGCTCAAAGTTAATCTGATGCGTGTGTTCCTGCGCCGCATGGATTTACGCCAGCACCGCAAAATGGTGATGATCGATAACTATATTGCCTACACCGGCAGCATGAATCTCGTCGACCCGCGCTTCTTTAAGCAAGATGCAGGCGTTGGGCAATGGGTGGATTTAATGGCGCGCATGGAAGGCCCGGTCGCCACTGCAATGGGCATTGTCTATTCCTGCGACTGGGAAATCGAAACCGGAAAACGCATATTACCGCCCGCCCCTGACGCGAATATCATGCCGTTTGAGGAAGCAACCGGACACACAATTCACACCATAGCCTCAGGTCCTGGTTTCCCAGAAGATTTGATTCACCAGGCGTTACTGACTTCGGTTTATGCAGCGCGTGAATATTTGATTATGACCACGCCGTACTTTGTGCCGAGCGACGATTTGCTCCATGCGATTTGTACCGCCGCACAACGGGGTGTTGACGTGAGCATTATCATTCCGCACAAGAATGATTCGTTACTGGTGGGCTGGGCGAGTCGCGCCTTCTTTACCGAATTGCTGGAAGCTGGCGTGAAGATTTATCAGTTCGAAGGCGGATTACTGCATACCAAGAGCGTGTTGGTCGATGGGCAATTGAGTCTGGTGGGTACCGTGAACCTGGATATGCGTAGTCTGTGGCTTAATTTCGAGATTACGATGGTTATCGACGACGCCGGTTTTGCCAGTGACCTTGCCGCGGTACAAGACGATTATATCTCCCGATCACGGCTGGTAGACCTGCGTTTGTGGGTGAAACGACCAATGTGGCAGCGCGTGGTAGAGCGACTGTTTTACTTCTTTAGCCCGTTGCTGTAAAACGTGGCGCATTAGCACTCGATAAGTGGAAAAAGAGATGGAAATGGATCTGAACAACCGCCTGACAGAAGATGAAACGCTCGAGCAGGCTTACGATATTTTTCTCGAACTGGCGGTAGATAATCTCGATCCGGCAGATGTGATTCTGTTTAACCTGCAATTTGAAGAGCGCGGCGGTGCCGAACTTTTTGACCCAGCCGAAGACTGGCAGGAACACGTTGATTTTGACCTGAACCCGGACTTCTTTGCCGAAGTGGTGATTGGCCTTGCCGATACCGACGGTGGCGAACTCAACGATATCTTTGCTCGTGTTCTGCTGTGCCGTGAAAAAGACCACAAACTTTGCCATATTCTTTGGCGCGAGTAAGCTTTTGTAGGGCGGATACGCGTTAGCGCCATCCGCCATTTACATCTGAACTACAGCTTAGGTAACGCACTCCCGCAAGATTTGCAGAATCGCGCTTCTTCGTCGTGATTGCCTTTATGGCAATTTGGGCAAAGGCGCGCATTACGCTGCTTTTGAAATTCATTCGTCAAATGCGCGGTGATAATCCCGGTCGGGATAGCAATGACCGAGTAACCAATCAAAATAAGTATCGACGCAACCATTCGGCCAGGCCCGGTATGCGGCGTAATATCGCCATACCCCACCGTTGTTACCGTCACCACAGCCCAATAGACCGATGTGCTTAATGTCGTAAAGCCGTTGGGTGGCCCTTCAATGCCATACATCAAGCCGCCAGCCACCACCATGACAATCAAAATAAAGGCGTAAAACAGAATGAGCTGGTGCCGGGCATTGAAAACTGCCTGCCACAAAGAATGCAGCGTCGGCATATAACGCAGCAATTTGAGGATCCTGAGGACGCGAATGGCACGCATTGCGCGCCAGGCGAAGACGTAATTAACGCCAATTTCGGGCCACAGCCACAAAACATATAACGGCAAAATAGTCGCCAGATCGATAAAACCCCAGAAGCTAAAAACATATTTGCGCGGATTGGGCCAACACAGTACCCGCAAAATATATTCCAGAGTAAATAGCAGCGTAAAACCGATTTCCAGGTAAACAAACAGCTTCCATTCGTCGTAAGTCAGATGATATTGCGTCCCAAGCCCTGATTCGACAAATACGGCAATCACGCTGAGTAAGGCGAATAAGCCACAAAACGCTTCAAAGCGTCGACCTGAATGAGTTCTTTGATCGAAGAGAAGATGGTACATCCGCTTACGGGCGGTCGTAATCAGCACAGTAGCCTCACAAACTAAAAGGGCTGGCATCATGCCAGCCCTGCGAGATTATAGCGGGTCTACCTTGAGACAGGAAACGGCATGCTTGAAGCTGCCCTCCAGTACCGGGCGAGTTTTCGCACATTCTGGTCCTGCAATCGGGCAACGTGTACGGAATACGCAGCCTGACGGCGGGTTAATAGGCGATGGCAACTCCCCTTCAAGAAGTTGTATCGTTTTATTTCTTTCCAGGTCCGGGTCAGGAATCGGCACCGCTGACATCAATGCTTTGGTGTAAGGATGCAGCGGATTGTGATAAACCTCGTCGTAAGTACCCAATTCGACCGCATGGCCCAGATACATCACCAGAACACGGTCAGAAATATGTTTTACCACCGCCAAATCGTGCGCGATGAAGATCAGGGAAAGCCCCATTTCACGTTGCAGTTTTTGCAGCAGGTTAACGACCTGAGCCTGAATGGATACGTCCAGTGCCGATACCGGTTCGTCGCAGATAATCAATTTTGGCTCGAGGATCAATGCACGAGCAATCCCGATACGCTGACACTGGCCGCCTGAGAATTCGTGCGGGTAACGGTTGATGAGGTTTGGCAGCAAGCCCACTTTCATCATCATCGCTTTTACGCGGTCACGAACTTCCTGGCGTGGCATTTTCGGGTGATAAGTGCGCAGCGGCTCCGCAATAATATCGCCAATATTCATACGCGGGTTAAGCGAAGCCAGCGGGTCCTGGAAAATCATCTGGATATCGCTACGCACTTCACGCCACTCGTCCGGATTCATCCCCAGCAAATCTTTACCCAACCAGGCAACGCGGCCTTCGGTCGCTTTTACCAGGCCGATAATGGCACGGGCAAAAGTCGATTTTCCGCAACCGGATTCCCCTACCACGCCCAGAGTTTCGCCTTCGTACAAACGCAGCGTCACACCATCAACGGCTTTCAGAGTTTTGGACGGTTGCCAGAACCACTGTTTGCCATCTTTGATATCAAAATGCACTTTGAGATCGGCGATTTCTAAGAGAACTTTTTTCTCTTCAGTCACTGCGTTCATACTAATTCCTCCACTGGCTTAAAGCAGGCGCGCAAGCGACCTTCACCAAAACGCTCAAGTGGTGGCGCTGTATTACAAATTTCCATGGCGTGCGGGCAACGTGGCTGGAACGGGCAACCTTTCGGCAAACGCAGCAGGTTTGGCGGATTACCAGGAATAGTCAGCAGTGATTCACCTTCAGCGTCCAGACGCGGAACCGCATTCAGCAGGCCGATAGAATACGGGTGCACTGGGTTGTAGAACACATCCCGCGCCTGACCGTATTCCATGGTACGACCGGCATACATCACCAGCACTTTGTCGCAGATCCCGGCAACGACGCCGAGATCGTGGGTGATCATGATAATCGCCGTATTAAATTCGCGTTTCAGCTCGTTTAACAGCGTCATGATTTGCGCCTGAACGGTGACGTCCAGTGCAGTGGTTGGTTCATCGGCAATCAGCAGTTTCGGACGGCACAACAACGCCATCGCAATCATCACGCGCTGGCGCATCCCGCCGGAAAACTCATGCGGGAACATGCGCATGCGCTTACGCGCTTCAGGCATTTTAACCGCGTCTAACATGCGAACGGATTCTTCAAACGCTTCCGCTTTACCCAATTTTTTGTGCAACATCAGCACTTCCATCAACTGCTCACCTACTCGCATGTAAGGATTCAGTGAGGTCATTGGGTCCTGGAAAATCATCGAAATCTGTTCTGCACGCAAGCGGTTAAGCTGGCTTTCAGGGAGGTTGAGGATTTCGCGTCCATTGAATTTTGCTGAGCCGCCGATACGGCCATTCGCCGCCAGCAAGCCCATCAGGGCGAAAGCAGTTTGCGATTTACCGGAACCAGATTCGCCTACGATACCCAGCGTTTCACCGGCCTTCAGGCTGAAATTCAGATCGTTTACCGCAGTAACGTCACCGTCTGGCGTACCGAAGGTGACACGCAAATCTTTTACGTCTAACAACGCAGAAGTCGCGTTCAGTGGAGTAACCACCGCAGGATTTTCAATTGTGCTCATCGCGGCACTCCTTAACGATCTTTCGGGTCGAGGGCATCACGCAGGCCATCGCCGATAAAGTTGAAACAGAACAGAGTGATAACCAGGAAGCCTGCCGGGAACATCAGCAACCATGGGGAAACTTCCATGGAGTTAGCACCATCGCTCAGCAATGCACCCCAGCTACTTAACGGCTCTTGCGTACCCAAACCCAGGAAGCTCAGGAAGGATTCGAAGAGAATCATGCTTGGCACCAGCAACGAGGCGTAAACGACGACCACACCCAGTACGTTTGGCACGATGTGACGAACCACAATATTGGCGGTAGAAACCCCACCGACCTGGGCGGCTTCGATGAACTCTTTACGTTTCAGGCTGAGTGTCTGGCCGCGCACAATACGCGCCATGTCCAGCCAGGAAACCATCCCGATTGCCACGAAGATAAGCAGGATGTTTTGCCCAAAGAAAGTCACCAGCAAAATCACGAAGAACATGAACGGGAAGGAGTTCAGGATTTCCAGCAGACGCATCATTACCGAGTCGATTTTGCCGCCCAGATAACCCGCCATCGAACCGTATAACGTCCCGACGACGACCGCGACCAACGCTGCTGCAACGCCAACCATCAGCGAGATACGTCCGCCGATGGCGACACGCACCAGCAGGTCACGTCCTGAGGAGTCAGTACCAAAATAGTGACCAGAGGTCATATCCGGTGCGGCCGACATCATTCCCCAGTCGGTATCAAAATAACTAAACTGCGACAGCATCGGCGCGAAAGTGACGAACAGCGCGATAAATGCCAGGACAATCAGGCTCGCAACCGCTGCACGGTTATGCATAAAGCGGCGGCGAGCATCTTGCCAAAGGCTGCGGCCTTCTACTTCTAGTTTTTCACTGAAGTTTTCCAGCGCCTCGCTGTTTTTATTACTCAACATCATGGCGTACTCCAGATCAGTAACGGATTTTCGGATCGATAACGGCGTACAGCACATCAACAATCGCGTTAAAGAGAATCGTCAGTGCGCCGACCAGAATGGTCAAACTCAGCACCAAAGAGTAATCGCGGTTCAGCGCACCATTAACGAACAACTGGCCAATACCTGGTAATCCGTAAATGGTTTCAATAACCATTGAACCCGTAATGATACCGACGAAAGCCGGGCCTAAATAAGACAGAACCGGTAACAGTGCAGGTTTCAAAGCGTGACGCAAAATAATGCGGCGCATTGGCAACCCTTTTGCACGTGCGGTACGGATAAAGTTGGAGTGCAAAACTTCAATCATCGAGCCACGAGTGATACGCGCGATACTGGCAATGTAAGCCAAAGACAGCGCGACCATTGGCAGGATCATGTATTGAATGGCCCCTCCGTTCCACCCGCCTCCGGGTAACCACTTCAGGGTTATCGCAAATATCAGAACCAGTAATGGCGCAACCACGAAGCTCGGGATAACAACCCCGGTCATGGCCACCCCCATTACGGCATAATCCCATTTGGTATTTTGATTCAGTGCGGCAATTACCCCTGCTAATACTCCTAAGACCACTGCAAAAATAAATGCAGCTGCGCCTAATTTGGCAGAGACAGGGAAGCTCGAAGCCACCAGGTCGTTCACTGAATAATCTTTATATTTAAATGACGGGCCAAAATCACCGTGTGCCAGTTGTTTCAGGTAGCTGAAATACTGGGTGGAGATCGGATCGTTTAAATGGTATTTGGCTTCAATGTTCGCCATCACTTCCGGCGGCAGTGCGCGTTCGCTGGTGAATGGACTACCCGGCGCAAGGCGCATCATGAAGAATGAAATTGTTATAAGAATAAAGAGTGTCGGAATTGCTTCCAGACAACGACGCAGAATAAATTTCAACATTGCCCGTACCTTCTGGCTGTGCCTTTAGAGTGCGATAAAATAAGACACGATGGGGCAAGCTCTACCCTTTTATCTTAAATAATTCACGTTGCAGGAAGGCGACAAGCTCATGAATCCCCAGGAACATAGACAAACTATGTGACTGGAGTGAATGAGCGCAGTTAACGCATCTGCAGCGTGAAGTATGAGGGATAAAACTTGCCCCACGAATTGCCATTAATGTTTGATGATATACATATCTTTAGTGTAGATATTGTCCATCGGGTCTTTACCGGTATAACCACCAACCCATGGTTTCACCAGACGGGCATTCACGTAGTAATAAACCGGAACGATTGCAGAATCTTTGCCCAATTGCTGTTCCGCTTTATCGTATGCAGCAGCACGTTGCGCATCATCAGTTGCTTTCAGCGATTCCGCCATGATCGCGTCAAACGCTGGGCTCTTATAATGCGCGGTGTTCATTGAGCTTGTTGAAAGCATCGTGTTCAGGAAGGAAGTCGGTTCGTTGTAATCCGCACACCAGCCAGCACGCGCAACGTTGTAGTTGCCCTGGTGACGGGTATCAAGGAAGGTTTTCCACTCCTGGTTTACCAGCTTAACGTTCACACCGAGGTTTTTCTGCCAGATAGATGCGGCAGCGATAGCCAGTTTCTTGTGCAGATCTGAGGTGTTGTACAGCAAATCGAAGGTCAGCGGTTTATCTTTGGTGTAGCCCGCTTCAGCCAGCAATTTCTTCGCTTCTTCGTTGCGTTTTTCCTGAGTCCAGGAGAACCACTCAGGCTTAGTCAGTTTTGCACCGTCAGCGTAAGGAGGCGTGTAGCCATAAGCTGGCAGGTCGCCCTGCGCTTTCACTTTATTAACGATGATGTCGCGATCCAGGCCCAGTTTCAGAGCGGTACGCACGCGCGCATCATTGAACGGAGCTTTCTGGTTGTTGATTTCGTAATAGTAAGTACACAGATACGGGTCAACGTGAACTTCAGCTGGAATTTCTTTTTTCAGCTTCTGGAACAGTTCGATTGGCAGGTTGTTATAGGTCATGTCAATCTCGCCGCTACGGTAGCGGTTCACATCCGTCACTTCGGAAGAGATTGGCAGATAAGTAATTTGTGAAATAACAGTTTTCGCGTTATCCCAATAATTAGTATTACGCTCCATGACAATGCGTTCGTTAACCACCCAGTCTTTCAGTTTGTAAGCGCCGTTGCTTACGATGTTTGCAGGTTGGGTCCACTTCTCACCAAACTTCTCGATGGCGGTTTTATTCACCGGGGACATCGCCGGGTTGACCAGAAGTTTGTAGAAGTAAGGAACAGGCTCGCTCAGAGTGACTTCCAGAGTGTGGTCGTCAATGGCTTTTACGCCCAGTTCACTTGGTTTCATTTTGCCGTCGATGATGGCATCAACGTTTACGATATGGCCGTATTGCGGGTAGCTTGCGTATGGCGAAGCGGTGTTTGGATCAACCAGACGCTGCCAGCTATAGACGAAATCTTGCGCGGTAACAGGTTCGCCGTTAGACCATTTCGCATCTTTACGCAGATGGAAGGTCCAGACTTTAAAATCTTTATTATCCCAGGACTCTGCTACGCCCGGAATTGGGTGGCCGTCTTTTGGAGAAGTAATTAATAAACCTTCAAACAGGTCACGACTCACGTTTGACTCAGGAACACCTTCAATTTTATTTGGGTCCAGAGACTGTGGTTCAGCACCGTTGTTTCGAATCAACGTTTGCTTTTCTGACAGTTGAACACCTGCAGGAACTTCGGCCGCCATGGCCACATTGCCTACGATAAGCGCGGATAAAATGCTTGCTGCTACCAGACTTTTTTTTGTGATGATGGACATTGTGTTGATACTCCACTCATTATAATTACCGACCCGAAAGCCAGCCTCTTCCCCTCTGGGGGTTCCTTAACAGTGCAAGAGCGTTATGCAACTGCCAGGTTGTTCTTCTGTGTTACTTGCTATCACCGACTTTATTTGGGGGATGCTCTTATTGGCACCCTGCTCCGTCGATTCTTAATCAACCTACCCTGTTCTCAGGTTGATATTGATGAGTCATCTGTAAATGAAACATTTTTCAGATAATTGTGTTGCCCGGAAAGTATCAAAAGCGCCTGATGCCCGCCAATACAATTTGCAAATTTGTTAAGCATTTCTCTTTTATCTAGTCAGCATCACATTTGTAGATGTGCCATATCGGCGCACTTTCTCTGGCTAACTGATTAAAAATAAAAGAGATAGTAGCGTGATCGCGTGCAGATGCTTTTCAGGTTTTTGGCACCATAAGGCAATTCACAATAAATTAACAATTGGTTGTTTTTTAGCACATTCATCTACAAGAGAGCTTGATTAACTAATATCATCTCAATAAAGCCGCAGCAAGTATCATTGTGTAGTGTGAGTGAAATAACGATGCGATTGTGAATTTTATGTACAACGGAAGAAAATCAAGGCGGCTAATACCCCGTTTCCAAAGCATTTTCTTATGATTGATTTTTAAAATAAACGATGCGGGATTGTTCTTAACAGATGAGTTTTGGTGGGAAGTTAACAAGAAAAAAGCAGAATGGTTATTCTGCTTTTTCATATATCAGATTCAGCAGAACTAACTTAGCAATCCGGGGAAGATAGTTTTCAGACCGGTGACAATAAATTCAATCCCCAAAGCCATCAATAACAACCCCATAATACGGGTGATGACGTTAATGCCCGTTTGCCCCAGCAGACGTACTAACCATGGCGCAAGGCGGAAAACCAACCAACAACAGAAAGCAAATAGTGCAATAGCAATCGTAAAACCGATTAAATAATTCCAGCTATGGTAGCGCGTTCCCCAGACAATGGTAGAACTGATTGCACCAGGGCCGGCCATTAGTGGTAGTGCCAGGGGAACAACACCTACGCTTTCGCGAATAGCACTTTCTGACTTCTCTTGTTTGTTCTGTTTATCTTCCCCGAGCTTACCGCTAATCATCGACATCGCAATAGTCACGACCAGAATCCCACCGGCAATACGGAAAGAATCTATTGATATACCGAATAACTGAAGAATGCCGTCACCGAGGAACAATGACGTCCATAAGATGATAGCTACTGACAGATTTGCAGTAAGGTTGGTTTTATTCCTCGCTACCGCGGTTTGGTAGCTGGTCATGCTAATAAAGACGGGAATAATCCCCACCGGGTTTACCAGCGCGAACAAGCCAATAAAGAACTTAAAATAGGTAGGCAAATCAAACAAGGATTGAGCCACTAAAAACTCCGCAAATGAACGTAGCAAAGGCCGGCGTAATGTAATGGAAAACAGTTGCTGGCGCTACGCCCTTTCGTAGCATAGATAACTACTTTTAGAAGCAAATGCGATATTAATCAATAATGTTACCCGCTTGTTGAAAATATGGTAGTTTGTTTTGTCTTAGCTGTGACTAAAATTTTAAAGATTTATCAGTAACCTGATTCTGGCGTGCTGAATGGAGTCAGCCTTAGGATAATGTGATTTACATCACAAAAAACCTACTCAGAAGTGAGTACTCTTGGATACATCTGAAGAGCGTATAATTCAGACCATGAATAGGTTTTTTCGATAAGGCTCTTTTAGTAAATCAGCAGGTCGTTTTGGGAAGTTTTTGGATAGTCGTGGCTCGTGGTTTTACGCAAGCTGTTGCCCGCTGACTATACTGTCGTCTCGAGCAGCTCATTTACTAAAAGAGTTTAAACATTATCAGGAGAGCATTATGGCTGTAACTAATGTCGCTGAACTTAACGCACTTGTAGAGCGCGTCAAGAAAGCCCAGCGTGAATATGCCAACTTTACTCAAGAGCAAGTTGATAAAATCTTCCGCGCCGCCGCTCTGGCTGCCGCAGATGCTCGAATCCCTCTCGCGAAACTAGCCGTTGCCGAATCTGGCATGGGTATCGTTGAAGATAAAGTGATCAAAAACCACTTTGCTTCAGAGTATATCTACAACGCCTATAAAGATGAAAAGACCTGTGGTGTTCTGAGTGAAGACCAGACCTTCGGTACTATCACCATCGCTGAGCCAATCGGTATCATCTGCGGTATCGTTCCGACGACTAACCCAACTTCAACGGCTATCTTTAAGTCTCTGATCAGCTTGAAGACTCGTAACGCGATCATCTTCTCTCCACACCCACGTGCAAAAGACGCGACCAATAAAGCCGCAGACATCGTTCTGCAAGCTGCAATCGCTGCGGGTGCTCCTAAAGATCTGATTGGTTGGATTGACCAGCCATCTGTCGAACTGTCTAACGCTCTGATGCACCACCCAGATATCAACATGATTCTGGCTACTGGTGGCCCAGGCATGGTTAAGGCTGCATACAGCTCCGGTAAACCAGCCATCGGCGTAGGCGCAGGTAACACTCCAGTTGTTGTTGACGAAACTGCCGACATCAAACGTGTTGTTGCTTCTATCCTGATGTCTAAAACCTTTGATAACGGCGTAATCTGTGCTTCCGAGCAATCAGTTATCGTTGTTGACTCTGCTTATAACGCAGTGCGCGAACGTTTTGCATCCCACGGCGGCTACATGCTGCAGGGCAAAGAGCTGAAAGCTGTTCAGGACATCATCCTGAAAAACGGCGCGCTGAACGCAGCTATCGTTGGTCAGCCAGCAACCAAAATTGCTGAACTGGCAGGCTTTACAGTACCGGCTGACACCAAGATTCTGATTGGTGAAGTTAGCGTTGTTGACGAATCTGAGCCATTTGCTCACGAAAAACTGTCTCCAACTCTGGCTATGTACCGTGCTAAGAGCTTCGAAGATGCAGTTGTTAAAGCTGAGAAACTGGTTGAGATGGGCGGCATCGGCCACACCTCTTGCCTGTACACCGACCAGGACAACCAGCCAGAGCGCGTTAAGCACTTCGGCGACAAAATGAAAACTGCACGTATCCTGATCAACACCCCTGCTTCACAGGGTGGTATCGGTGACCTGTACAACTTTAAACTCGCGCCTTCCCTGACTCTGGGTTGTGGTTCATGGGGTGGTAACTCCATCTCTGAGAACGTGGGTCCTAAGCACCTGATCAACAAGAAAACCGTTGCTAAGCGAGCTGAGAACATGTTGTGGCATAAACTTCCGAAATCTATCTACTTCCGCCGTGGCTCTCTGCCAATCGCGCTGGACGAAGTGATTACTGATGGTCACAAACGTGCGATGATCGTTACCGACCGTTTCCTGTTCAACAACGGCTATGCGGACCAGATCACTTCTGTTCTGAAAGCAGCTGGCGTTGAAACTGAAGTCTTCTTCGAAGTAGAAGCTGACCCAACTCTGACCGTGGTACGTAAAGGTGCAGAACTGGCGAACTCCTTCAAACCAGACGTGATCATCGCGCTGGGCGGCGGTTCACCAATGGATGCTGCGAAAATCATGTGGGTTATGTACGAGCACCCAGAAACTCACTTCGAAGAACTGGCTCTGCGCTTCATGGACATCCGTAAGCGTATCTACAAGTTCCCGAAAATGGGCGTAAAAGCGAAAATGATCGCGGTTACCACCACTTCCGGTACGGGTTCAGAAGTGACTCCGTTTGCAGTTGTAACTGATGATGCAACTGGCCAGAAATACCCACTGGCTGACTACGCTCTGACTCCAGACATGGCGATTGTTGATGCCAACCTGGTAATGGACATGCCTAAGTCCCTGTGTGCATTCGGTGGTCTTGATGCCGTAACTCACGCACTGGAAGCTTACGTTTCTGTTCTGGCGAGCGAGTTCTCTGACGGTCAGGCTCTGCAAGCGCTGAAACTGCTGAAAGAAAACCTGCCAGCATCTTACAACGAAGGCTCTAAAAACCCAGTTGCTCGTGAGCGTGTACACAACGCTGCGACCATCGCGGGTATCGCGTTTGCGAACGCCTTCCTGGGTGTGTGTCACTCAATGGCTCACAAACTGGGTTCTCAGTTCCACATTCCTCACGGTCTGGCGAACGCCCTGTTGATCTCCAACGTTATCCGTTATAACGCGAACGACAACCCAACTAAGCAGACTGCATTCAGCCAGTATGACCGCCCACAAGCGCGTCGTCGTTATGCTGAAATCGCAGACCATCTGGGTCTGAGCGCACCGGGCGACCGTACTGCGGCTAAGATTGAGAAACTGCTGGCATGGCTTGACAGCATCAAGGCTGAACTGGGTATTCCTAAGTCCATCCGCGAAGCTGGCGTTCAGGAAGCTGACTTCCTGGCTCACGTTGACAAACTGTCTGAAGATGCGTTCGATGACCAGTGTACCGGTGCTAACCCACGTTACCCACTGATCTCTGAGCTGAAACAAATTCTGATGGATACCTTCTACGGTCGTGAATTCTCCGAAGAAGGCAACGAAGCAGCACAGGCTAAAACAGCAGCTCCTGCCGCTAAAGCTGACAAGAAAGCGAAGAAAACCGCTTAATTGTTATCGCTAATAAAAAACCCGCCTCGGCGGGTTTTTTTATATCTGCATCTTTCAAAATCACACTGTAAAGCGTTATACAGCCTTCAAGGGGAAAGCCTTCCCTTTCCCTTCATTTAGTTTTTTAAGCGCCCTGAATGCCTTGTAGGGAGCCTTTTTGCAGCGCTTCTTTGTAATGCTTGCGGCATACCGATACATAGCGTTCATTACCACCGATAACTACCTGTTCGCCCTGGTTATACGGGCGACCTTCGTGATCAAGTCGCAACACCATGCTCGCCTTGCGGCCACAGAAACAAATGGTTTTTAATTCCACCAGCTTATCTGACCATGCCAATAAATATTGGCTCCCGCCAAATAGTTCACCCTGGAAGTCAGTGCGTAATCCATAACACAGCACGGGAATATCAAGGTCATCTACGACATCTGATAAAGCTAATACTTGATCTCGCGTCAGGAACTGGCATTCGTCCACCAGGACACAATTCACGGCATTACGTTGATGCTCATCTCGTATTTCATTGAACAATTGAGTTGAAGCATTGTAGAGCTTTGCAGGCGACGACAATCCAATACGAGAACTCACCTTTCCAGAACCAAATCGATTGTCAATTTCTGCGGTATACACCAGCGTGCGCATTCCGCGCTCTTGATAGTTGTATGAAGATTGCAGTAATGCAGTGGATTTCCCCGCATTCATTGCGGAATAGTAAAAGTAGAGTTGCGCCATTGGTCAGCTAGCCTGAGTTAAAATGTAAATATTATTAACACGGATTATATCATAAGCCGTTACAGAGTTGCCGCTACCTGATGGTAGTATGGAAAATTCCTGCATTATCGGGCCGATATATAAATCTCACAGCGCATTGGTTCGGCATGCCGGTTGTTTAAAAGCCATCATGCAGCACTTAACTTACGGAGTTTTCAGTGTTTTCCCCACTATTCCTTAAAGTGTGATGAATCGCTAATAATAATGTTCTATTAAGAATATCCCCTGGAAAGGACAATAATACCAAAGGTTGATATTTCGCCATTAATGCTCTTATGGCTCAATTTACTGCACCAACAACCCATGACTCTATCAGGGTTGTTGAAGAAAAATTGAGTTATCCACGTTTTGTTTACCACGCATGTAAGTCAAAATTTAAGTTAATACGCTTTTATAAATCGACAAAATATTATGGAATTTTAGATTCCTTACATTACCCCCTATTGCAGAAGTTAATTTAAGCCTCTATTATTAGCCCAACAAGCCAACCATCAATATAAGATTGAGATTACTAAAATGAGCGAAGCACTTAAAATTCTGAACAACATCCGTACTCTTCGTGCACAAGCTAGAGAATGTACTCTGGAAACGCTGGAAGAAATGCTGGAAAAATTAGAAGTTGTTGTTAACGAACGTCGCGAAGAAGATAATGCTGCTGCAGCAGAAATTGAAGAACGCACTCGTAAACTGCAACAATACCGTGAAATGCTGATTGCTGATGGCATTGATCCTAACGAATTACTGAATAGCATGGCTGCTGTTAAATCTGCAGGCAAAGCAAAACGCGCTGCGCGCCCAGCTAAATATCAGTACATCGACGAAAACGGCGAAAGCAAAACCTGGACTGGCCAGGGCCGTACTCCAGCAGTAATCAAAAAAGCAATGGAAGAACAAGGCAAAAAACTGGAAGACTTCCTGATTGCCTAATTTTTGCTTTTAGTGCTGCTTATTAAATCCCGCTTCGGCGGGATTTTTGTTTTGTACGCTTTCAACAAGAACATAAAAAGAAACCAGGTGACCTTTTCATTTCACCTCCTCTGATATCGTCCTGAATTGCCCTGAGCCTCTCTCCCTGCCACTGTACGCCGTTCTGGCTATCAATATAAATTCGAGTATGTATGTGCCAGTGAATCGTCGATTTTATGGATTACCACATATAAAGAAATGGAATTAACAGTTCCATTGCAGAGCATTAAAATGGTTGTCAGGTTTGGCTCCGCATAAGTCCGAGGGGTTTCGAACGAATAACAAACGCCAGCCTGCACTGTGAGATAAATCACGGATCAATTTGTCTGCGGTCAATAAATCAGCCATAGCATTACGCTGGGCAGGGTCAAATTTCTGCAAGTAGAAGTAAGAATGGAAGGAGATGGGATAAAACGGGATTAGCTATAAGCTCGAGTAATAATAGTCTTGCGGGGAAGCGATATCTGTATCCGGGAAACCGGACGCCAACAAATCCTCAGGACTCGATCGCCAATAAGATTTGCTGCGCCGGTAACCGGATATTTCCTTTAACCCTACTTATTACGCAATATTGAGGGACGCTCCGCGACCGATTGCATAATAAACAAAACCGCGCTTACTGAGCCTTTCAGGATCATACAAGTTACGGCCATCGAAGATAATAGGTTGTCTCAGAGACTTCTTAATTGCATCGAAATCAGGTGCTTTGAAACTCTGCCATTCAGTACAAATAACCAGAGCATCCGCTCCCTGCAATGCAGCTTCTTTAGTTCCCATCAGTTTCAGATCTGAGCGATGTCCATAAATGCGCTGGGTTTCATCCATTGCTTCCGGGTCATACGCCTGCACCTGAGCACCGCGTTCCCACAGCGCTTCCATCAGGACGCGGCTTGAGGCTTCACGCATATCGTCAGTATTAGGTTTGAAAGAAAGCCCCCACAGCGCGAAGGTTTTGCCTTCCAGATTTTCACCAAAGTGACGATAAATAAACTCAGGGAGTTTTAACTTCTGGTCCTGGTTCACCTCTTCAACCGCCTGGAGAATACGCGGCGTATAGCCAATCTGCTGGGCAGTGCGAATCAGAGCCTGAACATCTTTAGGGAAACAGGAACCGCCATAACCACAGCCTGGATAAATAAAGCTGTAGCCAATACGCGAATCTGAGCCGATACCCATACGCACTTTTTCGATATCCGCACCCAGACGTTCTGCCAGGTTCGAAATCTCGTTCATAAAGCTGATTTTGGTCGCCAACATACAGTTGGCTGCGTACTTGGTCAGCTCCGCGCTACGGATATCCATCAGGATCATGCGGTCGTGGTTACGGTTGAATGGCTCGTACAACTCACGCAGTAGATCAACGATGTCTTCGTTATCGGTGCCGATAACGATACGCTCAGGACGCATACAGTCGGAAACCGCGGCACCTTCTTTCAGGAATTCCGGGTTAGAGACCACATCAAAGGAAACATCCACGCCACGCGCTTTCAGGGTTTCTTCCATTACGGCGCGGACTTTATCTGCGGTTCCAACCGGAACCGTAGATTTATCGAGCACAACTTTATGGGAAGTCATGTACTGGGCGATGGTTCGCGCGACGGCGGTAACGTATTTCAGGTCGGCAGAACCGTCTTCATCAGGCGGTGTACCCACGGCGATAAATTGCATTTCACCATGTTGAACGCCCATTTCAGCATCAGTGCTGAAATGTAAACGCCCTTCTTCATAGTTTTTTTTCACCAGCGGCGTTAAGCCCGGCTCAAAAATAGGGATCACGCCGTTTTTCAGATTTTCGACTTTCTTTGCATCGACATCTATGCACATTACATCGTGCCCGACTTCCGCAAGCACTGCTGCCTGCACGAGTCCTACATAGCCGATACCAAATACAGTAACTTTCATCTTTCTATCCTGCGTTGCAATGAATTACTTTTTCGTGCCAACCGTCTCTTCAAGCCATGCTTTGAAATCAGCACCCAGAGTGTTGTGACGAATACCGTATTCCACAAACGCTTGCATATAGCCAAGTTTGTTACCACAGTCATGGCTCACGCCTTTCATGTGATACGCTTCAACGGTTTGTTTTTCCATCAGCATCGCAATGGAGTCAGTCAGCTGAATTTCATCGCCCGCACCTGGAGGCGTTTTGGACAACAGCGGCCAGATATCGGCGGTCAGCACGTAACGGCCCACAACAGCCAGGTTGGACGGCGCGACGTTTGCTTTTGGCTTCTCAACAATGCCAACCATCGGCACGCTGTCACCTTCATTTAATTCAACGCCTTTACAGTCAACAACACCGTAAGCCGTCACGTCTTCTACCGGCTCAACCATAATCTGGCTGTGGCCTGTCGCATCAAAACGTTTGATCATTTCTGCCAGGTTGTCTTGAGACAAATCAGACTCGAATTCATCGAGGATTACGTCAGGCAGAATAACCGCTACCGGCTCATCACCGACAACCGGATGCGCACACAGAACGGCGTGGCCGAGGCCTTTCGCCAGACCCTGACGAACCTGCATGATAGTTACATGCGGTGGGCAGATAGCCTGAACTTCTTCCAGCAACTGGCGCTTAACGCGTTTTTCCAGCATGGCTTCCAGTTCAAAACTGGTATCGAAATGGTTTTCGATGGAGTTTTTCGACGAGTGCGTTACCAGCACAATTTCAGTAATACCTGCGGCGATACATTCATTGACCACATATTGAATAAGTGGCTTATCAACCAGCGGCAGCATCTCTTTTGGAATTGCCTTGGTGGCCGGTAACATGCGTGTACCCAATCCCGCAACAGGGATTACTGCTTTTCTTACTTTAGAATTAATGGCAGCCATTGAAAAATCTCCTGGACTGTTCAAGTTTTCACTTGCAAGTCAATTAAAATACGCATCGAGTATATCAGCTTAAAAATGAAATCTGCCGCTGTTTACCCGCTGCGCTGGTAATTTAAGATAAATACGAGTTGGTTAAGTACGATATTAGCACCAGCAAAGATAGGGGAGAAAACCTAAATGTTTTCAAGCATCCAGATGCTCATTCCGCAGACAACATGAGTCTTAAACGCCCGCCTGAACCCCACACCTGACACTGCCAGGATTCGCAACGCTGGCTAATCTGATTAAGGTAAGTATTGCCCAGAGTGCCCAGAGGCACACCATTACTGACCTGAATTTGATGCTCGCCGGTATTTAAAGTCGCATTCAGTCCAGCGGAGACCAAAATGAGGTTTTTAAGCTCGCTATGGTAATAGCCAACCATGAGGGGAAACTGTCCGGTCAAATTAGCTTGTCGTAATAACTGGTTAACTTGTTTAAGCAAATTCCCTAATTCTGGTAACCGCTGATGCTGGTGGGAAAGCTGTTCCTGCAATAAGCCATTAAATAATGCCCGTAATAGCAGTGCAGCTAACACGCCGTTATCCCCTGCTCGAGTCACATCGAGGCAATAAAATGCCAGGTCGTTTTCTGAAAGCGGAGCGATATCCAGAACCAGCCCAGGTTGATTGAGGGTAATCAGTTGACGGTAATTGACGCGACAATGCGACATCACCTGTTGCACCGGGGGTTGCAGTTCTTGCAGTAATTTAGACGCCGCCTGCGGGTCGCTGACCAGCGCGTCCCAGTCCTGGAACAAACGTTCTTCTTCTTCAACCCGCGAATTAAACATATTGGGATAGAGGCAAGCAAAAACGGTTTCACGCAAGCGGTTAAGATCTTTAATAGGTTTAAGCAGAACATCCTGCACACCAAAACGCAGTGCTTTGGCGATGTCTGACATATTCTCAGTCGCGGAGATAACTAATATCGGCGTTTGCACCCCTTCATTACGCAGATGCTCGACTAATTTCAGCCCATTCATGCGCGGCATCGCCAAATCACAAATCAGTAAATCGGGTGCAAAAGTGGATATTTTTTCCAGAGCGTCGATACCATCAGTGGCAACGGCAATGATTGCCCCTAAAGAAGAAAGATAATTCTCCAGCAAAGAGCGGAAAACGGGCTCGTCCTCAACAATGAGAATCTGTTTTCCAACGAGTGGCTGTGTCATGTGCGCTCCCCTGACTGGCGATAGATCAATAGTGGCATGGTATGACAATCACCGCCTGTCAGAATTGCCCGAAGATGCGAGTTTTCACCGTACTCATTCATGGGTACGAACCAAAGGTAACAGCTCATCCATCTTTTTCTCGACGGCCAGACTCCCCGCACTGATCGCTTCTGCGGCGCGGTGGAAATCCAGGGTAGAAATCTGAGGGCAAAATGGCTGGAGCAAAATATCAGGAGGATCACCGGCCATACGGTTGCGCTTTAAGCGGTTTTCCAGCACCTGAATTGAGGTCGTCATGATTTCCATGGCCGTCGGCGTGGTATTAGCGCGTCGCGTAGTGATTTTTCCGAGCTGCTCGCGTAAACGGCCACGCCAGGAATCCGGTTGCACCTGGTTTTCAGCCAACGGCGTGGTCATATTTACGGAAAGTAAATCTTGTTGCATTAGATGGGCGTCATGCTGGAGATCGACTGCAATAACAATATCAGCGCCTAACGCGCGGGTCAGCGACACCGGCACCGGGTTAACCACCGCTCCGTCCACCAGCCAGTAACCATTGTATCCGACAGGCGACAGCAGCCCCGGCATACTACAAGAAGCACGTACGGCCTGATGAAGATCGCCATCGGTGAACCACAACTCGCGCCCGGTGCTTAAATTGGTTGCAACCGAGCCAAACCGCAGCGCGCAATCTTCAATTTTTTCTTCAGTTATGATTTTACGGACGTTGTTGAAAACTCTCTCGCCACGTAACAAACCGCCACGACGCCAGGAAAGATCCATCAGCCGCAGTACGTCCCAATAGCCGAACGAACGCACCCAGCGTTCCATCATAGGTAAACGATTACTGGCGTACGCCGCGCCAACCAGCGCCCCCACCGAGCAACCTGCTACGATATCAACCTGAATTCCCGCTCGTTTTAACGCATTAATGACACCAATATGCGCCCATCCTTTTGCTGCTCCCGACCCTAATGCCAGGCCGATCTTTACCTGTCTCATTTCGCCTCGGTCTTTCTTCCCCGGTATATCACCGCGTGGCGAACTCGCCACAGCTCAGTTAACATAACTACCCCGCGTATTTACGCTGACTATTTTTTTGTAACCAAGGAGATGCTGTGTCGCAACTTTGCCCTTGTGGTAGCGGTCTGGAGTATAGCTTATGTTGCCAGCCTTACCTACGCGCGGAGCGCCATGCGCCAACACCATCACAGCTTATGCGCTCACGTTATAGCGCCTATGTGATGCAAGACGCAGATTACCTTGTCGCAACCTGGTATCCCCAGACTCGTAGCCCTTCGCTGAAGACCGATATTTCCGGTAGCTTTGCGACGACGCACTGGCTGGGTCTAACCGTTTATGAATCGGCAGATGGCGATGACGAAAACGAAGGTTTCGTCAGTTTCGTCGCACGCTTTGAAGAGCAAGGCGAGGAAAGTGCCATCATTGAACGTTCTCGTTTCTTAAAGGAAAACGGTCAGTGGTACTATGTCGACGGAACCCGCCCGCAATTTGGTCGTAATGACCCCTGCCCTTGCGGTTCCGGCAAAAAATATAAAAAGTGTTGTGGGCGTTAACGCGACGTGGCACAAGATATTTAGCAAACAAACGAACAACAGGACTCACCCTGCAATGCAATCATTACAGCGAAAAGTACTCCGCACCATTTGCCCTGACGCAAAGGGCCTGATCGCCAAGATCACCAATATTTGTTACAAGCACGAACTGAACATCGTTCAGAACAATGAGTTTGTTGACCATCGCACCGGGCGCTTCTTTATGCGTACCGAACTCGAAGGTATTTTCAACGACACCACTTTGCTGGCAGATTTGGATGGCGCATTGCCTGAAGGTTCATTGCGTGAACTCATTCCTGCTGGCCGTCGCCGCGTGGTGATTCTTGTCACTAAAGAAGCGCACTGCCTGGGCGATTTATTAATGAAAGCGAATTACGGCGGCCTCGATGTCGAAATCGCCGCCGTTATTGGCAACCACGAAACGCTGCGCACTCTGGTCGAGCGTTTTGATATCCCGTTTGAGCTGGTGAGCCATGAAGGTCTGACGCGCGAAGATCACGATAAACAGATGGCTGACGCGATTGAAGCGCATCAACCTGATTATGTGGTGCTGGCTAAATACATGCGCGTGTTAACTCCAGAATTCGTTTCACGCTTCCCGAACCAGATTATCAATATCCACCACTCATTCCTGCCTGCTTTTATTGGCGCACGCCCTTATCACCAGGCCTACGAGCGCGGCGTGAAGATCATTGGCGCCACCGCGCACTATGTGAATGACAATCTGGATGAAGGCCCAATCATCATGCAGGATGTGATTCACGTCGATCACACCTACACCGCAGAAGATATGATGCGTGCCGGGCGTGATGTTGAGAAAAATGTTTTGAGCCGTGCTCTGTATCAGGTTCTGGCGCAACGCGTGTTTGTTTATGGTAATCGCACGATTATTCTGTAGGTCAATCATGTAATTGCTTAGGTTTACGACGTTACGTGTAAAAAAACGGCAAACGATTCATTTTCTTACAGCGAATGCTTTACAGCGGCGCTTCATTTGATATGATGCGCCCCGCTTCCAGACAAAGGACGCGAGCAAGAAAGCCAACAAAAAGTAATACCCCTGGCGGGGTTCCCGAGCGGCCAAAGGGAGCAGACTGTAAATCTGCCGTCATCGACTTCGAAGGTTCGAATCCTTCCCCCGCCACCATCTTCAAGCATTAAGTTCGGCCAGTAGTTTTAAACAAGCATCACACCCCTGGCGGGGTTCCCGAGCGGCCAAAGGGAGCAGACTGTAAATCTGCCGTCATCGACTTCGAAGGTTCGAATCCTTCCCCCGCCACCATTCTCAAGTAGTACCTCCCAAACAAATTCCAAATCGCACTGCATACAGATCCTTTGTTGGATGACGCTATGCTTATCCAACCTACAAAACCAAATTCAACACCAAACGCAAAACCGTTCCGTAGGTCGGATAAGCGCAGCGTCATCCGACACCATCAACAAAAGCACAAAAAAATACCCGGCCGAAGCCAGGTATCTTTCAAATCAAATAACAACACTCAGCGACGAGCGCGAACTACCTGATACTTACGCGTCAAATACTCCACCGGAGCACTCCAGACATGCACCAGACGGGTGAACGGGAACAGCAGGAACAGCGTCATCCCCAACACCAGATGCACACGGAAGATAAACGCCACGCCATCCAGATGCTCAGATGCGCCGCCGTGGAACGTCACCACCGCCTGCGCCCATCCCACCAGCTTCATCATCTCGCTGCCGTCCATGTGCTGAGCCGAAAACGGAATCGTCAGCAGGCCGAGTGCGCATTGAATCATCAGCAAGCTCAGAATCAAAATATCCGCCACGCTTGATGTCGCCCGCACACGTGGATTAAACAGACGGCGCTTAAGCAGCAGCAAACCGCCCACCAGCGTCATCACACCACATGCGCCACCGGCAATCATCGCCATCTTCTGCTTCACATCAATTGGCAGGAATGACTCGTACATCCAGTGTGGCGTTAACATGCCGAGGAAGTGCCCGGCGAAAATCCCCAGAATCCCGATATGGAACAGGTTTGACGCCAGATTCATCCCTTTGCGATCGAGCATTTGGCTGGAACCGGCTTTCCACGTGTACTGCCCGTAGTCATAGCGCAGCCAACTGCCCAGCAGGAAAACAGTACCGCAAATGTACGGATACATGTCATAGAAGAACACATTGAGAAAATGCATGATTACTGTCCTCCGATATTCAGATACTGCGGAGCGACAGCCCCGGCAAAACGACGCTGATGGCTGCTAATTTCAGACTCGCCACACCCTGCCTCTGCAACAAATTTCACCTGCTCTTCTTCCCAAACGGCATCCAGAGCTTGCGGAGTGTCATCACGTGCTTCACCGGCAATTTGTTGGCTCACACTTTCAACGGCCACATCGCTTTGCGATAACCCCAACAGCACGTCAAACAGAACGGCGTAATCACTTTCACGCTGTTTCAGGCGCGCTGCCAGCAGTGCCAGAATCGGTGCCACATCCTGCAAACCGCCACGCGCTTCGGCTTCGTCGCGTTGTGACAAGTATTCCAGGTACAACGGAAGATGGTCCGGCAACTCGCGGCTGTCGATTTCCATACCCGCCTGCTGATACTGGTTCATCAGGTTCACCATCGCCTGCCCGCGATCACGGGATTCACCGTGAACGTGTTCGAACAGCAATAGCGAGGTCGCGCGGCCACGGTCAAACAGTTCGCTATAACTTGCCTGCGCATCCAGCAAATCACGGTTGCACAATGAGGTAATGAAACCGTTGAGCTGGGCCGCCGGTTGCAGATTTAACGCACTCCCTTCAGCCAATGCCTCGCGGAGTTCCTGTTGATGCTGCCACAGGGCAGCATCCGGATACTCCAGCAAGCGGGAAATCACCAGAAGTTCAATCATGGTTTTGGCTCCGTTTTGCTGGACACATCAATCGCGTCGATACGTTTACTGTTGAACAGGTTGAATTTGCTGTCAGAGCCATGGCAGCCATCACCAAAGCTGAAACCACAACCTTTGCTTTCAGGGAATGCATCTGCGGCCAGTTCACGGTGGCTGCTTGGGATCACGAAGCGATCTTCGTAATTCGCTATGGCCAGATAGCGATACATTTCCTGCGCCTGCGCTTCAGTCAAACCCACTTCTTCCAGCGCGCTAATATCGTGAACACCTTCCACCGTTTCAGCACGTTTGTAATGGCGCATCGCCATCATGCGTTTCAGAGCGCGCAGAACCGGCGCGGTGTCACCCGCAGTCAACAGATTTGCCAGGTATTCCACCGGAATACGCAGGCTTTCAACGTCAGGCAGGATCCCGGTATGCGGAAGCTCACCTGCGTCAGCCGCAGACTGAATTGGCGACAACGGCGGCACATACCACACCATCGGCAGCGTGCGATATTCCGGGTGCAAAGGCAGCGCCAGTTTCCAGTCCATCGCCATTTTATAAACTGGCGACTGCTGTGCTGCGTCGATTACGCTCTGCGGAATGCCGTCTTTCAGCGCTTGTTCAATCACCGCCGGGTCATTCGGGTTGAGGAAAATGCTCAACTGACGCTCGTACAGATCTTTTTCGTTCTCGGTGCTGGCTGCGGATTCAATCGCATCCGCGTCGTACAACAACACGCCGAGGTAACGAATACGACCTACGCAAGTCTCGGAACAGACAGTGGGTTGGCCTGCTTCGATACGCGGGTAACAGAAAATGCATTTTTCTGATTTGCCGCTCTTCCAGTTGAAGTAGATTTTTTTGTACGGGCAACCGGTGATGCACATCCGCCATCCGCGACATTTGTCCTGGTCAATCAGCACAATGCCGTCTTCTTCACGTTTATAGATGGCACCGCTCGGGCAAGTCGCCACACATGCCGGGTTCAGGCAGTGTTCGCACAAGCGCGGCAGATACGCCATAAAGGTGTTTTCGAACTGGCCGTACATCGCCTTCTGCATGTTGACGAAGTTCTGATCTTTGGCGCGTTTTTCAAATTCGCCACCGAGGATCTCTTCCCAGTTCGGGCCAGCTTCGATTTTGTTCATGCGCTGGCCGGTAATCAGCGAGCGTGGGCGTGCAATCGGCTGGTGCTTACCTTCCGGCGCGTTATGCAGATGCTGATAGTCATAATCAAACGGCTCGTAATAATCGTCGATGCCCGGCAGATGCGGGTTAGCGAAGATTTTACCCAACAACATGGCACGGTTGCCCATGCGCGGTTGCAGTTTGCCGTTGATTTTACGGATCCAACCGCCCTTCCATTTTTCCTGGTTTTCCCAGTCGTTCGGGTAGCCAATCCCCGGTTTGGTTTCGACGTTATTGAACCACGCGTACTCCATCCCTTCGCGGCTGGTCCAGACGTTTTTACAGGTCACAGAACAGGTGTGACAGCCGATGCATTTATCAAGATTCAGCACCATGCCGACTTGTGAACGAATTTTCATTTTACGCTCTCCTGTTTCTGGTCGTTGCCTTCACCGTCTAACCAGTTAATGTCTTTCATCTTGCGCACCACCACGAACTCATCACGGTTTGACCCGACGGTGCCGTAGTAGTTAAAGCCGTAGGCCAGTTGCGCGTAGCCGCCAATCATGTGCGTTGGTTTCGGGCTAATTCGGGTGACCGAGTTATGAATCCCCCCGCGTTGACCGGTAATTTCAGAACCCGGCAGGTTCACGATGCGTTCCTGGGCGTGATACATCATGGTCATGCCTTCCGGCACACGCTGGCTCACAACCGCACGCGCCGTCAGCGCCCCGTTTTTGTTGAACACTTCAATCCAGTCGTTATCTTCGATGCCCAGATCTTTGGCGTCGATTTCACTCATCCAGACAATCGGGCCGCCGCGTGACAGCGTCAGCATCAGCAAGTTGTCGCTGTATGTTGAGTGAATGCCCCATTTCTGGTGCGGCGTCAGGAAGTTCAGCGCTTTTTCCGGGTTACCGTTCGATTTCTTACCCATCACACCTTTTACGGAGCGGGTATCAATCGGCGGACGGTATACCAGCAGGCTTTCGCCAAAATCACGCATCCACTGGTGATCCTGATACAGCTGCTGGCGGCCAGACAGCGTGCGCCACGGAATCAGCTCGTGAACGTTGGTGTAACCCGCGCTGTAAGAAACGTGTTCGTCTTCAAGGCCAGACCAGGTCGGGCTGGAGATGATTTTGCGCGGTTGCGCCTGGATATCGCGGAAGCGAATCTTTTCGTCTTCTTTATTGAGCGCCAGGTGCGTGTGGTCACGACCGGTAAACTCACTCAGTGCTGCCCAGGCTTTCACCGCCACCTGGCCGTTGGTTTCGGGTGCCAGGGTGAGGATCATTTCTGCGGCATCAATCGCCGTGTTGATCATCGGCTGGCCTTTCGCCGGGCCATCTGCTTTGGTGTAATTAAGCTTACGCAGCAAGTCCATCTCAGCCTGGGTATTCCAGGCGATGCCCTTGCCGCCGTTACCGATGGTTTCCATCAGCGGGCCAATCGAGGTGAAACGCTCGTAAGTCGCCGGGTAATCACGTTCAACGGTGATCAAATGCGGTGCAGTTTTACCCGGAATCAGGTCACATTCGCCTTTTTTCCAGTCCATCACGCCAAACGGCTGCGCCAGTTCTGCGGCGGAGTCGTGCTGAATCGGCAGTGTCACCACGTCGGTTTCTTTGCCTAAATGGCCGACGCACACTTCGGAGAATTTCTTCGCGATGGCTTTATAAATTTCCCAGTCGCTTTTTGAATCCCAGGCTGGGTCAACGGCTGCTGAAAGCGGGTGAATAAACGGATGCATGTCCGAAGTATTCATATCGTCTTTCTCATACCAGGTCGCCGTTGGCAGCACGATATCGGAATACAAACAGGTGCTCGACAGGCGGAAGTCCAGCGTCACGACCAAGTCCAGTTTTCCATCCAGACCGTTATCAACCCACTCGACTTCTTCCGGCATCACGCCGCCTTCTTTGCCCAAATCTTTGCCCTGAATACCGTTCTCAGTACCCAACAGGTATTTGAGCATGTACTCGTGGCCCTTACCGGAAGAACCCAGCAGGTTTGAGCGCCAGACGAACAAGTTGCGCGGATGGTTATTGCCCGCATCTGGTTGCTCCGCCGCAAAGCGAATATCGCCGCTTTTCAGTTGCTGCGCGGTGAAATCAGCCGGGCTCATGCCTGCCGCTTTCGCCTGCTTCGCAATGTGTAATGGGTTGGTGTTCAACTGCGGTGCCGATGGCAACCAGCCCATGCGTTCAGCACGCACGTTGAAGTCAATTAAATGACCGCTATAGCGGGATTTATCCGCCAGCGGAGACAACAGTTCTTCAGCAGTCAACGACTCGTAGCGCCACTGGCTGGAATGGTTGTAGAAGAATGACGTGCTGTTCATGTGGCGTGGCGGGCGCTGCCAGTCGAGAGCAAATGCCAGCGGAGTCCAGCCGGTTTGTGGACGCAGTTTTTCCTGGCCCACATAGTGTGCCCAGCCGCCGCCGCTTTGGCCGACGCAACCGCAGAAGATCAGCATATTGATCAGGCCACGGTAGTTCATGTCCATGTGGAACCAGTGGTTCATACCGGCACCGACGATGATCATCGAACGTCCATGGGTTTTGTCGGCGTTGTCAGCAAATTCACGAGCGATACGGATAATGTTCTGGCGAGAAACGCCAGTGATTTGTTCCGCCCACGCCGGGGTATACGCTTTCACGTCGTCATAGCTGGAGGCGCAGTTTTCGTCGTTCAGGCCGCGATCCAGACCATAGTTCGCCAGCGTCAGGTCATAAACGGTCGTGACCAGCGTGCTTGAACCATCTGCCAGTTGAATACGTTTCACCGGCAGTTTGTGCATTAGCACGTTATCGAGCTTAACGTTGCTGAAGTGTTCGGTGCTTTCACCACCAAAATATGGGAAGCCCACATCCGCCACTTCGTCGTGGCTGCCGAGCAGGCTCAGGCGCAGTTCGGCTTCTTCGCCGCTGGTGCCATCACGTTGCTCCAGGTTCCACTTGCCCTTCTCGCCCCAGCGGTATCCGATAGAACCGTTTGGTGCCAGCAGTTCGCCGTTCTGGTTATCGAGTGCAACGGTTTTCCATTGCGGGTTATTTTCCTGACCCAGACCATCAACCAGATCGGACGCACGTAACATGCGGCCTGCGGCGTAGAAGCCGTCACGCTCCTCGAGCATCACCAGCATTGGCATGTCGGTGTAACGGCGCACGTAATCGGTGAAATATTGGCTTGGGTTATCGAGATGGAATTCACGCAGCATAACGTGGCCCATCGCCAGCGCCATCGCCGCATCCGTACCTTGTTTCGGTGCCAGCCACTGGTCGCACAGCTTGGCGATTTCAGCGTAATCCGGCGTAACCGCCACGGTTTTGGTGCCTTTGTAACGCACTTCGGTAAAGAAGTGAGCATCTGGCGTACGCGTCTGCGGAACGTTAGAACCCCAGGCGATGATGTAGCTTGAGTTGTACCAGTCTGCGGATTCCGGGACGTCAGTTTGCTCGCCCCAGGTCATCGGTGACGCTGGCGGCAAATCGCAATACCAGTCGTAGAAGCTCAGGCAAGTCCCGCCAATCAGGGAAAGGTAGCGCGCGCCGGAAGCATACGACACCATCGACATCGCCGGAATCGGCGAGAAGCCTGCGATACGGTCAGGGCCGAACGTTTTTGCGGTAAAGACGTTAGCGGCGGCAATCAGTTCATTTACTTCAGCCCAGCTTGAGCGCACAAAACCACCGCGACCACGGGCTTGTTTATAACTTTTTGCTTTTTCCGGGTCGTTGATGATTGAGGCCCAGGCATCGACGGGGTCTTCGTGCAGAGTTTTCGCTTCACGCCAAAGTTTGATCAGACGCTTGCGCATCAAAGGATATTTCAGGCGGTTCGCGCTATAGAGATACCAGGAATAACTGGCGCCGCGTGGGCAGCCGCGTGGTTCATGGTTTGGCATATCCGGGCGAGTACGCGGGTAGTCAGTTTGTTGAGTTTCCCAGGTCACCAGGCCACTTTTGACGTAGATCTTCCAGCTACAGGAGCCCGTGCAGTTTACACCGTGAGTGGAGCGAACCACTTTGTCGTGCTGCCAACGCTGACGATAACCTTCTTCCCAATCACGATTGGTATCGAGCAGTTGGCCATGTCCATCGGCAAAAGTTTCGCCCTTCTGTTTGAAGTACCGAAACCGGTCAAGAAATTTGCTCATCGGGGTTCTCCTGATGTGGAGCCTGGAGGCTCTATCTTATGAATACGACATTGCTAATTTGTTGGCACGGTAACGCGCGCATATGAAGGGAGAATTGATAACGATCAACTGGGGCGGAGGAAGATTTGCACGTAGACGGTCGATATACCACCAAAGTGGCAATCCGTACTTTATAGTTAAGCAACTGATATATAATCAAAATAACGATTCTCTACTTTCTGCAAGGAGTAGAAATCAGAGCGACTGGGTATTAAGGGGTAAGTCAGCCAATATAGGGAGCATTGAAGCAAAAAAATGGGGCATCCCCTTGCAGAGAAGCCCCATGTTGAATGGTGTAATGATCAGACAGTTAGCGGTTCTGCTTTGCGTTCCGCACGAATGTTTTTGATAAGCAGGCCCGAAATCACTATTCCGGCGCAGGCGAAAACAGCCATCAAGCCAAACACGATTTTGTAGCCCAATAACCCTGGGTTGGTATCTAAGATGTAGCCATACAGGCTGTAGCAGAACATCGCTGGGGCATAACCGATAAAACTTCCTAACGCCATTGCCGCACCGGTATTTTTCTCACTGATTCCCGCCTCGCCAATAGGGGCAAAAAATACCGCTCGCTGAGTAAAGATGACCGCACCAAACATCAGGGTGCAGGCCATGCCTAAATAAACAGGCATTTGTTCATGAGGCAGTAATATTAATGCAACCAAAGCCAGCGCACTAATTATAAAGGTATAGAACAAATATTGGCTGGGTGATTTTAAAACCTTATCCGCAATTAATCCACCAATCGGGCCACCTACCATTTTCAAACAATACTGATTGATAATCCCATACGCCCCTACCAACGCAATCGGTAAAGCGTAGACATTTCTTAAGAATGGAATAAAGAATGTCAGCCCGCAATACACCGCATAAACACAGAACACGCTAAAAGCGATTAGCCAGACAGTTTTGTTTTTTAATACACCGCCTAGGCCGGGGTTCGCTTCTTTTTTCTCTGCCTTCTCTTGTTTAGCCGCTTGTTCTTCCGGACTTTCTTTTAATACAAAGAAAATAACCACACCGACCAGAATAGCGATAAAAGAGTAAAACAATATTGCTGCTTTAAATCCGAAATAATCGCTGCCAAACCAGGTGAACACCGCCAGGGCGCTAAATGCGATAACGGTATCGACAATCCCTCGCCCGGTTTCAAAGAAGCCAAACAAGCGCCCCTGTTGAGTGTTGTCCCCCAGCAAGCTCACCGACTTTAGCAACACCGGCCAGTTGAGCATGTCGCAAGTCACGCCGAACAACGCCCAGACAAACAGTATACCCCAGTAGCCCGGCATGGTAGAAAGGTAGATCCCCAACAGGCCAGTCGCAATCAGTGAAAGCGACATGGTAAAGCGGCGCGGTAGTTTGTCGGAAAAGTAAATGGATAAGAAGAAACCAATGGTCGTGACAATGGAGTTAACCGACATCGCATTACCAATCTCACCGTTGGTCAGGTGAAAATACTCCTGCATCGGAACATAAAATGCGTCTTTCAAGGACGGCAATTTATATATTGTCCCGCCGCACAGAACCAACAAACTAAATATAGTCCATCTTTTTTTAGATAGCATAAGACACCCACCCCTGAATTAGCGGAATTAATTATTATTTTGAGAGTACAGTTACCTCACAAAAAGTGAGACAGCTGAATTTAAATGTTTATTGATTAATTACTTTCTTAAAATAGCTACAGCGTCTTTATGAAGATCGCCAAGAATATTACGCACATGCATTATTTGATTCATTGCATCGTCAATTTCTTTATTGAGCCTTTCTTCCAGCCCGGAGGTCGGCAACGGGGTTTCACTCATCTGGCGCAATGGAATCCACGGGTTTTTATCTTCGTTGGTAAAACGAAATGCCGGTGCGTAATAATCTACTTCTTCTTCCAGACCGAAGGCGGTGACTTGCGGTTTATCTTCGCCCAGACAAATTAATTGCAGTAATAATTCTTTAAACGGTAATTCACCTGCGCCAGAAATACATGCGGTATGCCCGCGCCCTTCACCTTCGTGATTGATTAACGCATCTTTGATATGCACCTGAGTGACTTCTTTTCCCATCACCGCCAGCGCCTCAAGCGGCTCTTCGTTGGCATTAATCATGTTGGCAAAGTCAAACAGCAGGGAAAGCTGCGGAAAATCAGCCTGTTGAACCAGCTGCACCAGTTCGTGACTCTGTAAATCTTCGTGTTGCTCAAGCGTAAATGTCAGGCCGCTGTGTTGGTATTGCGCTTTAATGTATTGAATATCCTGAGCAATGATTTCCGTGACCTCAGAAAGTGTCCCTTCATAGCGCGGATAAAACCGCACCGAAGTCGCCCCGGATTTCAACGCAATGTTCACCGCCTCATCAATGGTTTGGGCATCCGAGGCGCTGGTTTCGATGTGAACATCCAACCCCAAATGGCGCGATTTTTCTGCAAACTTCTCAAGTCGCTCATCGCTGGCATGCCGTAACGACTGGCTTTCTCCATCCACAACATGAATTTTCACCCCTTTCAGTTGCTGCTGGCTGGCAATATCCAGTAAATCTTCCGGCAGAATCTTCTCCATGCGCATATTTAAATGAAACGCATAGGCATGTAGATACAGCGGCAGATTTGCGGCGCGTTCGACAATTTTTGTAGCCTGGATGTTGTTCATGGAAACTCCTGGAAATCGATATAAAACTCTACTGATTCAAAACGCCAATATTCGATATCAACCTGAATAACTTGCCCGGCTTCATCGGCGCGGTATTTTTCAACCCGGATAGAAGGTGTTCCTGCGGTGCCGCCCATCCCTTTGCAAGCCCCTGCCGAAAGTCGTGTGGGTTTAAACGCTAAATGCTGCGTGTGCGAACTTTTGCCGAAGGCTTCTTGCCATACATCAACAAAAGAACGATCGCCTAATTTGTCGATAAAACCGGGAGCGGACTGCGCGTTGATAAAGGTTTCGTGATAGAAAACTTTATGGTTATCAAGCGCTCCCCAGCCGCAAATTTTGTAGATTTCATCACCGTCTTTTACATTCAACTGCGACAAAATTTCGGGTTCCGCGGTATAAACCCGCTCTTTTTCCAGAAAACCCCAGGACGGCAAACGCCCCTGCTCCAAAGCTGCCTGCTTAAAACTGGTGGAAGTGTTCGGGGTGTATTTGAAGCACGGCAAGGCCACAAACCAGCCGCGACGATCTTTACGAAAGATCTTTTCTTCCCCTTCGAGAAACAACAACGCCTGCCGCAGTGTCATGCGCTTGATGCCCAGTAATTCTTCCAGCTCACGCTCGGAAGGTAATTTCCCGCCCGGCTGGACGACACCTTTGCTCAGCCAGTCATTGAGCATCTCTTTTGCCGTTTCTACGGTGGAATGGGTTTTCATGTTTTAATCCATTTGGTTTAAACCAGATTTATCGTCACGGTACTCTTAGCCAGTGAATGTGACAATGGGATCTGGCGGGGTAGTTATTCTAAATGTGAGGTTTCTCGCAGAATAAAGCCGGATCGGGGAGGAATTTCAGGCAAAAAAAAGCGCGACCGAAGTCGCGCAAGGGATAACCAAAAGGTCAAAACGATTATTTGGATGACTTCCGGCCATATACGGCCCAGGTGATCACCACACAAACAATATAAAACACCAGGAACACTTTCATCGCGCCCGCCGGAGAACCGGTCAGCGCAAGCGAGGTGCCGAACGCTTTCGGGATAAAGAACCCGCCAATGGCGCCAATGGCAGAGATGAACCCCAGTGCCGCAGCAGTATCAGTTGCCGCTTCACGCAGCGCACGCTCTTCCGTTCCACCCTGCGCTTTCACGCGGTCCATGGTCAATTTGCGGAAGATAACGGAGATCATCTGGAAGGTAGAACCACTCCCCAGACCAGCCGTCAGGAACAGCATCAGGAACACGCCAAAGAAGGCAATAAAGTTACCGCCAACGCCATTGTGAGGCAGCGTGGTAAACAGCAGCGCACTGAAAATTGCCATGAAGATAAAGTTCAACAGCGAAACACGCGTGCCGCCAAAGCGGTCAGAAATCGCCCCGCCCGCAGAACGAGCCAGCGCACCAAACAGCGGGCCGAAGAAAGCAAAGTGCAAAATGTTGACGTCAGGGAACTGCGTTTTAGCCAGCATCGCAAAACCGGCGGAGAAACCGATAAACGAGCCGAACGTCGCCAGATACAGCACGCCCATAATCCACAGGTGGGCACGTTTCAGAACCGGCAACTGCTCTTTTAAAGAGGCTTTAGACGTGGCCAGATCGTTCATCCCGAACCAGGCTGCAATGGTGAAGATAGCCAACAGCGGCACCCAAACCCATGCGGCGTTTTCGAGGAACAGCATGGTGCCGTCAGCCTGCTCAACGCCTGTTCCGCCAAATACCGCAAACATGGAAAGCGAGATCACCAGCGGGGCGACTAACTGCATCACGCTCACGCCCAGGTTACCTAAACCGCCGTTAATACCCAGCGCGCCGCCCTGTTTTGCTTTCGGGAAGAAGAAACTGATGTTTGCCATGCTGGAAGCAAAGTTCGCCCCGGCGAAGCCGCACAGCAACGCAATCATGATAAACACGCTAAAAGGTGTTGCCGGGTTTTGCACCGCGAAGCCCAACCACACGCAAGGGATGATCAAAATCCCGGTGCTGAATGCGGTCCAGCGGCGGCCACCGAACACTGGCACCATAAAGGAGTAAGGCACGCGCAGCAAAGCACCGGACACAGACGGCAGCGCCGTCAGCATAAAGAGTTGGTCAGTGGTGAAGTTAAAACCGACTTTGTTCAGGTTAACGGCTACCGCGCTGAACAGCATCCAGACGCAGAACGCCAACAGCAAACACGGAACGGAAATCCATAAGTTACGGCTGGCAATGCCGTGACCCTTACTTTGCCAGAATGCGGGTTCTTCTGGTCGCCATTCGGTGATGAGCGACCCCGATTTCTGGTTATTTGTGGGGGACTGAGACATAAACACCTCAAAAAGAGTGAGAGTAATTGCCGCCACATTAGGTGCTAACGAGGAATAAAAATTGATGTGAATCAAGGGATAACCCATCAGAATAATGGTCAAAAAATAACCGTCATTCTTTGTGGGTAATGAACAAATCCGTAAATAGTGTGGTTTTTCACATGCCTGAAAGAAGCTGTTAATACCCTTACACTGAAATATGCCATCCCTGGCAATTAGTGGGTAATCCTTAAGGGGTATGGGTATACTCCGGGGGATGTCTGAAAATAACCGCATTGTCATTTTTCACTCTACGGAGTTCCTCTGTTAATGCTTAAACGCCTGCTCTCTCCGCTCACTTTGTTCAACCAATTGGCCTTAATTGTGCTGTTGCTGGCATTGTTGGGTGTCGCGGGTATGAGTCTTGCGGGCTGGCTGGCGCAAGGAATTCAGGGTAACGCGCACGCCATCAATAAAGCGGGTTCGATGCGCATGCAAAGCTATCGTCTGCTGGCGTCTATTCCGCTTAACGATCAGGACAACGCGCTGCTCGATGAGATGGAACAAACCACCTGGAGCAAAGATTTACAGGAGGCGGCGGAACAAGACGGCCAACAAGATAAACTCGCCGCCCTGCAACATTACTGGCGTGAGGAACTCGAACCCGCGCTGCGCCGTGCCAACAATGCCGACCAGGTTAAACCGCATGTTGCCGGTTTTGTCGCCCGCATAGATAAGCTTGTCACCACCTTTGATCACACCACCGAAATGCGCCTGCACCGGATTATCCAGCTGCAACTTGGCATGGCGGCATTAATGGGCCTGCTGATCATTTTCACCGTCATCTGGTTACGCAAACAGTTACTGCGTCCCTGGCAGAAATTGCTGACCATGGCGCAGGCGATTGGGCAGCGGGACTTCACTCACCGCGTGAACGTTCGTGGTCGCAATGAAATGGCAACGCTGGGCATCGCGCTTAATAGCATGTCTGCCGAACTGGCGGAAAGCTACGCCAGCCTTGAGCAACGCGTGCGTGAAAAAACCGCCGGGCTTGAGCAAAAAAACCAGATCCTCTCATTTTTGTATCAGGCTAACCGCCGCCTGCACTCGCAAGCTCCGCTGTGCCAGCGCCTGTCGCCGGTTCTCAGCGAATTACAGCATTTGACCCCGCTGCGTAACATCGAGCTGCGGGTTTATGAATATGAAGACGAAGAGAATTACGAAGAATATACCTACCAACCTGACAGCAGTTGTGAAGCCAGCGGCTGTAATCTTTGCCCGCGCGAGCCATTGCTACAACCTTGCGAAACCACCGCACAAAAATGGCGTTTGACCGATAACCACATTCAGTACGGTCTGGTGCTGGCGCAATTACCGCTCGGTAGCAGCCTGACGCATGACCAGCAGCAACTGGTTTTAACCCTAATGGAACAGCTCACCGCCACGTTGGCGCTTGAGCGGCAGTACGAGCGCCAGCAGCAACTGGTAGTCATGGAAGAACGTTCAGCCATCGCCCGCGAATTACATGATTCGATCGCCCAGTCGCTCTCCTGCCTGAAAATGCAGGTCAGCTGCCTGCAAATGCAAGGCGCTTCCCTGCCCGCCGAAATGCAGACGCTGCTGGGGCAGATGCGGAGCGAGCTGAATACTTCATGGCGACAACTGCGTGAATTACTGACGACCTTCCGCCTGCAATTAATCGAGCCGGGGCTGCGCCCGGCGCTGGAAGCCAGTTGCCGCGAATTTAGCGAAAAACTCGGCTTCCCGGTCAATCTGGATTACCAGGTGCCGCCGCGCCTGGTGCCGTCTCATCAGGCCATTCACCTGGTGCAAATTACCCGTGAAGCGTTAAATAACAGTCTGAAACACGCCAACGCCACCGCAAGTGGCGTCAGCGTAATTCATCGCGACAATCAAATTACCTTAACCATCTGGGATAACGGCTGTGGCATTCCCGACAACGGCGAGCGCCGTAACCATTACGGTCTTATTATTATGCGAGATCGTGCGCAAAGTCTGAGAGGCGATTGCCAGGTGCGCGAACGCCCTGGTGGCGGCACTCAGGTCATCGTGAGTTTTATCCCCGAAATAAACCCAGGAGCACAACATGAGTAACCCGGAAGCCTCGACCATATTGCTTATCGACGATCATCCCATGCTGCGCACTGGCGTTAAACAACTCATCAGTATGGCGCCGGAACTGGCGGTTGTTGGTGAAGCGGGGAATGGTGAACAAGGCGTACAACTTGCCGAAGAACTCGACCCTGATTTGATCCTGTTGGATTTGAATATGCCAGGGATGAACGGACTGGAAACACTCGATTGCCTGCGTGAAAAACCGCTGTCTGGTCGCATTGTGGTTTTCAGCGTTTCAAATCATGAGGAAGACGTTGTCACCGCGCTGAAACGCGGCGCAGATGGTTATCTGCTGAAAGATATGGAGCCAGAAGATTTACTCAAAGCGTTGCAACAGGCCGCTGCGGGTGAAATGGTATTAAGCGAAGCGTTAACGCCAGTGCTGGCCGCCAGCCTGCGTGCAAATCGCGCCACGTCTGACCGTGACGTTAACCTGCTGACACCACGCGAGCGCGATATCCTTAAACTCATCGCCCAGGGTTTGCCGAATAAGATGATTGCCCGCCGCCTCGATATCACCGAAAGTACGGTGAAGGTTCACGTTAAGCACCTGCTTAAAAAGATGAAACTGAAATCCCGTGTCGAAGCGGCGGTTTGGGTGCATCAGGACCGGATATTTTAAGGTTAGAACGGGGAATGTGGTGGATGACGCTTCGCTTATCCACCCTACAAAACCAAACCGTATCCCGAAATCACAGATTATTGCGGTAACAACTCATAACGCGGATCGGCAAGTGGACTCACCACCAACGGCTCCGCCAGTTTCAGCGTAATCCAGTTAGACGTCACTTTCTGGCCCTTATCATCTTCAATCACCACAGAAAGACGATATTCATTCGGGCCGTTATCGTTCCACATCGGCATGATCATGCTCCAGCCGTTAGTGTCGCGGTTATTCGCAGGCGGCGTCAGGCTCAACGCCTGGGTATCGCCCTGCCAGGTAATATTGCGGATTTTATGGCTGGCGCGAATTTGCAGCTTAAGTGCCACCGTTTCGCCCGCATGCAATTCCCATGGCGGCGTCGCCAAAAATACCGATAACGTTTTACGCTGGCGATATTCCATCACCGGCAAGGAATCACGCTCCACGTTGTCGTAACGGCTGCCGCGTAATGAACTGGTGGTCGCAACTTCAGCCGCAGACAACTGTTTTGCCACCGGCACACCAAAACGGTAATTCAGCTTCAGGCCGAGATTATCCTGCGATACGCCGCTTTCACCCTGCTTATGCTGCGCGGTGAGCGTCAGCAGCGGTATCGGCGTGTAACTCAATCCCATCGTCACCGCCACCGGGTTACGATAACCCGTACCGCTATCAAACAAGTCAACGCTATTACCGTAGTATTTCTCGAAGCTGAGGCTGGTATTGATATGGCGATAAAACGGCAGCCACGCCTGCGCGGTAATGTCATAACCTCGCGCCAGACGCTGCTCCAGAGTTTCGCTACTCCCGTCCTGCCAACTGGATAATGGCTGATAATAATTAGCCGACAGACGTAAATACTCGCCCCACGCTTCGGTGCCAAACCCGGCACGCTGTAAATTGTTGGCAAGCTGATTGTCGTAAAAAGCGTTATATCCCAGCAGCCAGCCGCCCGCCACCCAACGCTGCCCGGCACCGATATTCCCTATCGACCCGTCGTCATGCTGGGTAAACCCCACCTGGCTCCAGGTGAGATAACGGTTGTTATCCTGCCAGGGCGTAAACAAAGAGGCGCTGCTGCCGTTCCAGTTACCGTGCTCATCCACCAGCAAATTGACGCTGGCTTTCCCCCAGGGAGATAACAGCGATTCCGCTTCACTGGTGACTTTGTCGGTGAGCACATCGCGCAGGCGAGTAAAAGCCAGCAATCGCGCCTGATCCCCCGCATCCAGCCCATCATCGACCATGCTGGCTTCACCGAATTTCTTTGCCATGGCGGCAATTTCACGTGCGGCGGCGTCCGATTCCGGGGCCATCCCCAAATCGGGCAGTTGTTCGGTTGACTGGTCAAAAGGGTTTTCGGCTTTCTCGATAAAGGTCTGGCGGGTACTGGCAGCCCCTCCAGCGCTAAGGAGTGCGTATGACAGGGTGAAAAATGGAACGGCTTTTCTAAACATCTGGAAATTATAACATCACACCGCAGCAATTCATTCCCAAACTCGTAAACACGGATTACTCCGGGTGTTATTTCAACAACGCTTTCAGCTCTGGAATACAAGAGCCGCAGTTGGTGCCACAACGCAGTTTTTCACCCAGTTGTGCGACGGACTGGCAGCCCCCTGCGATTGCGGCAAGAATCGTTTTCTCTCCCACACCAAAGCAACTACACACTGTCGAACCCACATCGGCATGTGCGCCGGGCGCTTTTCCGGCTAACAGCCGATGGCGATCCGCCGCCGTTTTCGGGGCCTGTTCAAACGCATTCACTACCGCAGCCGTGGCGATCTGAGGCCAGGCGTTTGCGCTATAGAAAGCCAGCTGTAACTCCCCGTATTGCCAGGCGAGGACATGGTAAAACTGACCGTCTCCGCTGGCGGTTTGCAACTGCCAGCCGCGTCCGGCAGCAAGCGCTTCTATCCATGCAGAAGCATGAGTGTCTGCGGCACACAGGAAATGCGTAACACCGGGTGAAGCCTGCTTCCACCATTGGATCTCCTGCGCAAACACGATATCTTCACGCGCAAAAATCTCACCACACCATCCAGGCTGCCAGCGCTGAATGCGCACGGCTGTTTGTTTGCTTTCAGGCTGCCCGGAATGGGGATCGCACACGCTTTTCACCAGGCTGTTGATCTGCCCTTTACGCGCAAACTGCTGGTTCCAGTGCATCGGTACAAACACGTTTCCCGGCAGTTGGTTTTCGCTCACCCACGCCTTCGCAACCATGCCACCGGAACGTGAAGCCACTCTGACCAGACCACTATTAGTGACACCGTAACGTTTGGCGTCACGCGGATGGATCTCCAGTAACGGCATTTTCATGTGCTGCATCAGGCGCGGCACGTTGCCAGTGCGCGTCATGGTGTGCCACTGGTCGCGAATACGCCCGCTGTTGAGAATCAGCGGGTAAGTGTGGTCGGCGCTCGCCTGGGGTAAAGCCGGTTCAACCGGCAGCAACTGGAACTTCCCGTTCGGATGCCAGCTTTTAAAGGGTGGATGCTCCTGCCCCGTGACTGGCCAGCGCACAGGTTCAAGCGCGTCGTATTGCACGCGGCTTAAATTTGCCAGACCGCTGATATCAAATGCGCGAGTGCCGTTATTTTCATAGCCGGAAAGAGCCGCATGTTCGCTGAATATTTGATGGGGATGTTGCCACTGAAAGGCTTCGCGATAACCCAGGCGTTGGGCAATTTGCGCGACCATCCACCAGTCGGCGCGCGCTTCGCCCGGTGCGGGTAGAAACGCACGCTGGCGGGAAATACGCCGTTCAGAGTTGGTGACGGTTCCGTTTTTTTCTCCCCATGCCAGTGCCGGAAATTTGACGGTGGCGAAACGCGAAGTATCCGTGTCTGACACCACCTCCGAGACAATCACCAGCGGGCATTTCGCCAGTGCCTGCGCCACATGCGAGCTATCCGGCAGCGAAACCAGGGGATTGGTGCCCATAATCCACACGGCTTTGACTTCACCGCGCCCTACCGCTTCAAACAGTTCGACGGCCATTAACCCCGGCGTTTCGGCAATACGTTCAGTACCCCAAAAACGCCCGACACGGGCGATATCGGCTGGCTCAAAATTCATATGGCAGGCCAGTTGATTCGCCAGGCCGCCGACTTCACGCCCGCCCATGGCATTCGGTTGTCCGGTCAGCGAAAAGGGGCCGCACCCTTCGCGCCCAATTTTGCCGCTCGCCAGATGCACGTTGATGATCGCATTGCATTTATCACTGCCGCTCGACGACTGGTTAATGCCCATGGTGTAAAGCGTCATCGCCCGGTTTGCCTGGGCGAACCATTGCCATAAAGTCTGCACATCCGCGCTTTCGAGCTGGCAAAAGTCCGCGCATTTCTCCAGTGTCCAGTCGGCGGCGATATCCAGCGCTGCGGTTTGCCCGTCAAATGTCGTTTCCGCCAATGACGGCTGCAAATGGTTCAATAACCCAACAAACAATGCGGCGTCACTGCCCGGACGAAGCGCGAGGTGCAAATCGGCAATGTCACACGTCGCCGTACGACGCGGGTCGATAACCACCATTTTCATCTGCGGGCGCTGTTGTTTAGCCTTCATCAGGCGTTGATACAGAACCGGATGCGCCCAGGCCGCATTGGAACCCACCAGGATAACCAAGTCAGTTTGCTCAAGATCCTCATAGCTGCATGGCACAAAATCCGCGCCAAATGCGCGTTTGTATCCCACTACCGCCGAGGACATACACAGCCGCGAATTGGTGTCGATATTCCCCGCGCCAATAAACCCCTTCATCAGCTTATTGGCTGCGTAATAATCCTCGGTCAACAACTGGCCGGAGGCGTAAAACGCCACCGCTTTGGGGCCGAACTCGTCAATAATCGCCTGCAAACGATGCGCCGTTTCATCCAGCGCGGCTTCCCATTCCACGCGCTCGCCATTGATTTCGGGATACAGCAAACGCCCTTCCAGACCCAGCGTTTCGCCTAATGCCGCACCTTTGACGCACAGCCGCCCAAAGTTTGCCGGATGCTGTTTGTCACCGCTTATCTCAAAACCTCGGCTCTCGGTTTGACGAACCTCCACACCGCAACCGACGCCGCAGTAAGGGCATGTTGAACGCACGACGTTAGTCATGATGCCTCCGCACGCATAATCAGCGCCTGGCTTCCCACCCACACGGTGCCTTGTTCCACTTTCACCGGCCAGGCGCGAACCGCCTGTTCGCCATCCTGAGTGCGCCCGTCGCGCAGACGAATGCGATGTTTATACAGCGGGGAAATAACAATCGGCTCGCCGCCCGCATCGCCGACAATACCGCGCGAAAGCACGTTGGCATCGCTGCCCGGCTCGAGGTTATCGAGCGCGTAAATCGCATCGCCAAAACGGAACAGAGCGATTTGCAGCTCGCCTAAACGCGCGCCAATGCCTGCCTGCAAAGGAATGGCGTTGATATCACACACCGCGTGCCAGGGTTTGGCTGGCGTCGTGGGGGGCAGATGGACAACTTCGCTGACCGGTTGTAACTGGCCGCGCAGAGTCTGACGCTGCACCGCTTCGTCCGGTTGTTCGCTGTTCACGTAAGAGCGGAACAATGCCAGGCGATCCGGGCTGTTGAGCGTGGTTTGCCATTCGCACTGGAAGGTATCGACTACGCTGACCATCTCTTTTTCCAGCTCGTCAGCAAGGCCGAGGCTGTCGTGCAAAATCACCTCGCGCAGATAGTCGATTCCGCCCTCAAGGTTATCCATCCAGGTGCTGGTGCGTTGCAGACGGTCGGCGGTGCGGATGTAAAACATCAGCAAACAGTCGATGGTGCGGATTAGCGTTTCCCGGTCGAGATCGCTGGCGAACAAGTCCGCATGGCGCGGTTTCATGCCGCCATTTCCGCAAACATAAAGGTTCCAGCCCTTGTCTGTCGCAATCACACCGATATCTTTACTCTGTGCTTCGGCACATTCCCTGGTGCAACCGGAGACTGCCATTTTGATTTTGTGCGGCGAACGCAGGCCCTTGTAGCGGTTCTCGAGTTCAATCGCCAGCCCCGTTGAATCTTGTACGCCGTAACGGCACCAGGTCGAACCAACGCAGGATTTCACGGTGCGCAGTGATTTACCGTAGGCGTGTCCGGTTTCAAAGCCCGCCGCGACCAGCTCTTCCCAAATCGCCGGTAGCTCTTCCAGGCGAGCGCCAAACAGGTCGATTCGCTGGCCGCCGGTAATTTTGCTGTATAGCTGGTAGCGTTTTGCCACCTGACCAATCGCAATTAAACCATCGGGTGTGATTTCGCCTGCCGGTACACGCGGCACAATGGAGTAGGTGCCATCTTTCTGGATGTTAGCGAAATAACGGTCATTGGTGTCCTGTAACGGTAGATGGGCAGGTTTGAGTAAATACTCGTTCCAGCACGACGCCAGCACCGACGCCGCCAGTGGCTTGCAAATCTCACAGCCGTGACCATGACCGTAACGGCTTATCAGCTGTTCAAAACTGCGGATATGGTTAACGCGCACCAGATGGTAGATTTCCTGGCGCGAGTACGGGAAGTGTTCGCAGATGTCCTTTTTCACCTCCACGCCCTGCTCTTGTAACTGGTATTCCATCACCTGTTTCACCAGTGCCGAACAGCCGCCGCAGCCTGTTGCCGCTTTGGTGCATGCCTTAATCGCGCCCATGTCTCCCGCGCCGTTGCTTACCGCGGCGCAAATATCCGCTTTGCTGACGTTATGGCACGAGCAAATTTGTGCGCTTTCCGGTAATGCCGCGACACCCAACCCTTTTGGCGCGCCGCCTGCCATTGTTGGCAAAATCAGGCTTTCCGGTTGTGCAGGTAGCGCCATGCCGTTGAGCATCATTTGCAGCAGCGTGGCGTATTCCTGGCTGTCGCCCACCAGTACGCCACCGAGCAGGGTTTTGTTATCGGCAGAGACCACGATTTTTTTGTAGATTTGCTGTGGGCCGTGGGTCCACTGGTAACTCTGGCAGCCTGGCGTGCGCCCGTGAGCGTCACCAAATGAGGCCACTTCCACGCCGAGCAATTTCAGTTTGGTGCTCATATCGGCACCCAGGAATGCTGATTCCTGCCCGGCAAGGGTTGCAGCCGTTACACGTGCCATTTGATAACCCGGCGCGACCAGACCGAAAATTTTCCCTTCCCAAAGTGCGCATTCGCCGATGGCATAAATTGCACTGTCGCTGGTTTGGCAACGGTCGTTAATCACAATCCCACCGCGTTCGCCAAGTGCGAGTTCACTGCTACGTGCCAGCGCATCTTGCGGACGGATACCCGCAGAGAAGACGATGAGATCGGTATTGAGCGTCTCGCCATCGGCGAAATTAAGCTGCAAACCGTCAACGTCGGTAATCGCTGTTGTAGATTTGCTGGTATGCACCTGCACGCCAATATCGCTGATTTTTTCGCGCAGCATCGCCGCACCCGCGTTATCGAGTTGCACCGCCATGAGATTGGGCGCGAACTCCACAACATGCGTTTCCAGACCCAGCTGTTTGAGCGCATTTGCCGCTTCCAGCCCCAGCAAACCACCGCCAATCACGACGCCGCGAGTGGCATTGCGGGCCCGTTCGGCAATGGCGTCCAGGTCATCAAGCGTGCGGTAAACAAAACAGCCTGGCAGGTCGTGACCCGGAACCGGTGGCACAAACGGAAACGACCCGGTCGCCAGCACCAGTTTGTCGTACCAGGTTTCACGTCCTTCATGGTCACGCACCACCCGTTGCTGGCGGTCAATTTCAACGATTTTACTGTTGCAACGCAGCTCAATACCGTTCTCTGCAAAGAAATCGCCCTGCACCATTGAGAGCGACTGGGCGCTGCGTCCCGCAAAATATTCCGACAGATGCACACGGTCATATGCCGGGTGGCGTTCTTCGCCAAACACCACAATGTGATGGCTGTGATGCAGTTTCTGCGCCACGCACTGTTCCAGAAAGTGGTGTCCGACCATGCCGTGACCAATTACTACCAGCGTTGCTTTTGTCATGTCGTCATTTCCGGCAGCCAACGGCTGCTCATCAGAGTGGTATTCATCAAACAGCACGTCAGGCGTAACGGGCGCCGCGCTGAGTAAAATATCGGTGAGTGTATTAGCAGGGGTGATATCACCCATTAACAGTGCGCCCACCAGCTTGCCGTCCCGCAAATGCAGGCAGCGATAATGTCGGGTGATGGGATCAAAGGCGGTGAGCACGCGTGTGTCCGGTTGGCTGCGAATGTCGCCTGCGGAAAATAGCGGGATACCGCTGACTTTCAGGCGCGTGCCGCGATCCTGATAGTGGAAGTCGTTTAAAGCGCTACCACATAAACGGGCGGCTAAAACGTCGGCCTGTTGCAGACAAGGTGCCACCAGCCCCCAGGTTTGCCCGTCTATTTCGCAGCATTCGCCCAATGCGCTGACGCAGGGCGTCGTGCTACGCAGTTGTGCATCAACGCTGATGCCGCGCTGGCAAGAAATACTCGCCTGCTGCGCAAGCCGGATATTGGGTTTTACGCCGGTGGCGATAATCACTCGCCCGGCGGGTAAAACATCGCCATTGCTTAACGTCACGCTAGTTTCAGAAATGCGCTCAATGCCGCAATTGAGCTGGCAGCAAATCCCCCGTTGTGCGAGATGCTCCGCAAGCAAAGCACCAGCCTGCGGGTTGAGTTGAATATCCATGAGCCATGGCTGACGGTGAATCAGAGTGACGGAAATGCCCCGCGCACACAGTGCCGCCGCGGCTTCCACCCCCAGTAAACCTCCGCCAAGTACCACAACATTGCCTTCGCCGCCAAGAATTGCATCGACATCTGCCAGGGTGCGAAAACCATGCACATGAGGCTGTTGATGGCCGTCAATCGGCGGAATAAACGGGTATGAGCCGGTGGCAAAAACCAGTTCGTCATATTCGAGCGTGCGACTATCAGAGCGAACCGTCTGGCGCTGCGTGTCCACCTCCAGGACCGCCTCTCCCGTGAGCAACTCAATGCCGTGGGAAACGTACCACGCAGCGTCGTGTAACTGCGTCGCCTGGGCGGTTTGTTCCCCCGCCAACACCGGCGAGAGCAAAATGCGGTTGTAACTCAGCACCGGCTCTTCACCAAAAACAGTAATGGCAAAACGTCCCGCCGCTCGCGCCACGATTTGCTCCACCAGGCGGATAGCGGACATGCCGTTGCCGATCACAATCAGACGTCGCATCATGAGCGGCTCCTCAGGCAGCCTTAGGCTGCTTTTCGTAGAGGAAGCGCAGCACCTGCTGGCGCAGATGGTGATAGCGGTTGTCTTCCGCCAGTTCCACGCGATGACGCGGACGTGGTAAATCAACCAATAGCGTTTCACCCACGGTGGCCGCCGGGCCGTTGGTCATCATTAATACGCGGTCAGAAAGCAGCACCGCTTCATCGACGTCATGAGTAATCAGCACAATGGTGGTGTGCAGTTCTTGTTGAATGTGCATCACGGCATCTTGCAAATGGGCGCGGGTCAAGGCATCGAGGGCGCCAAATGGTTCGTCCATCAGCAACACTTTCGGTTTCATCGCCAGCGCGCGGGCAATGCCAACACGCTGTTTCATGCCGCCGGAAATTTCGCCAGGACGCTGATTGATGGCATGCCCCATTTGCACGCGCTCAAGGTTGTGAATAATCCATTCGCGGCGTTCGGCGCGGTTCATGGTGTGGCGAAAGACTTGATCCACCGCCAGCGCCACGTTTTCAAAACAGGTCATCCACGGCAGCAAAGAGTGGTTCTGAAACACCACGGCGCGCTCAGGCCCCGGCCCGGCGATTTCGCGGTTGTCGCACAGCAGGCCGCCTTCGGAGGGCAACGTTATTCCAGCAATCAAATTCAGCAGCGTGGATTTGCCGCATCCTGAGTGACCAATCAGGCTGATGGTTTCGCCTTCTTCAATATCAAAACTGACGTTGCTCAGCGCTAAAAACTCGCCGCTGGCAGTGGAAAAACGCTGGCTAACATTTTGAACCTGAATAATTTTCTTCATGATTATTTCTCCCAGCTGAAGCGACGCGCCAGCAACATCAAACCCTGCTCGAGCAGCAGCCCGACGACGCCGATAATCACAATCGCAATAAGAATGTTTTCGACGTTGAGGTTGTTCCACTCATTCCAGATCCAGAAACCGATCCCCAACCCGCCGGTGAGCATTTCAGCGGCGACAATCACCAACCATGCAATGCCAATGGATAAACGCACGCCGGTTAATACCGCGGGTAAAACCGCCGGGAACAAAATCTTGCGCATCACCGTCCATTCGGAAAGTTTCAGCACCCGCGCCACGTTGAGGTAATCATCCGGGATGCGTTTGACGCCCTCGGCGGTGTTAATCACCATCGGCCAGATAGAGCAGATAAAAATGGTCCAACTCGATGCCGGTTCTGCTTTCTGGAACAACAGCAGGCCAATCGGTAGCCAGGCCAACGGGCTGACCGGGCGCAATAACGAAATAATCGGGTTGAACATGCGGGCCAAGAAGGTAAAGCGGCCAATCAGGAAACCCGCCGGAATACCGACAATGGCCGCGAGGCCAAACCCAACCGCTACGCGCTGGAGCGAGGCAAGCACATTCCAGCCGATACCCTGATCGTTTGGCCCGGCGTTATAGAACGGGTCTGAAAACAGCGTAATCGCTGATTGCAGCGTACTGAGCGGCGTGGGAAAACCCTGGCTATTTAGCGCGGCGATTTGCCAGGCGACAATCAACAACCCCATCCCCAAAACAGCAGGCACCAGGCGCTGGAAAAAACTCAGGCTATATGCGCGCCACGGCGATTTACGGCGGCGAACGGTGACCGGCGGCAGAGTAATGACTTCCCCTGGCGTGGCGCTAAGTGCTGTGGTCGGCGGTTTCTGTGCAGGCTGATTCATGTCATTCCCCTTAGCGTTTGTTAATGGCAAAACTTGCGGCGTAGGCAGCCGGATCGCTGCCGTTCCAGGTGCTTCCATCCATCAGGGTGCTGGTGCGCATCGGGGTGGCTGGTATGGAAATGTTGCCCACGGCGGTCGCGGCTTGCTGATAGATATCAATGCGGTTGATACGTTTGGCGACGGCAAGGTAATCCGGGTCGCTATCCAGCAGGCCCCAACGACGGTGTTGTGTCAGGAACCACATGCCGTCAGAAAGCCACGGGAAGGTCACTTCACCCTCGCGGAAGAAATGCATGGCATGGTCGTCCTGCCATTTTTTGCCGATGCCGTTGTCGTATTGTCCGAGCATGCGCCCGGTCAGATAGTCCGCTTTAGTGTTCAGATAAGCGCGTCCGGCAAGGACACTTGCGGTTTCACGGCGATTGTCGTCACTGGCGTCAATCCAGCGCGACGCTTCAAGAATGGCCGCCACCAGCGCACGGGCGGTATTCGGGTTTTGTTCGACCCAGGCACTGCGCGTGCCAAGAATTTTTTCCGGATGATCCGGCCAGATGGATTGCGAGGTTGCGGCGGTAAAACCGACCCCGTCGCTAATGGCTCTTTGGTTCCAGGGTTCACCGACACAAAAACCGTGCATGTTGCCGATGCGCATGTTCATCACCATTTGCGGAGGAGGAACCACAACGGTTCGCACATCGGTAAACGGGTTGATTCCCGCCTGTGCCAGCCAGTAATACAGCCACATCGCGTGTGTGCCCGTCGGGAAGGTATGCGCGAAGGTAAAACTGCCCGGCGCTTTGCTGGCCACGAGTTTTTTCAGGCTTTCCGCATCCGTCACGCCCTGCTTTGCAAGATCCATCGAAAGAGAGATCGCCTGGCCGTTATTGTTGAGCGTCATCAGATTGGCCATTGACTGTTGCTTACCGGCGATACCCATTTCCAGCCCGTAGACCAGCCCGTATAAAACATGGGCGGCATCAAGTTCGCCGGAAACCATTTTGTCGCGCACGGCAGCCCAGCTCGCCTCTTTACTCGGCACAATCGAAATACCGTATTTTTTATCGAAGCCTTTGACCGCGGCCATGACGACCGAGGCGCAATCGGTAAGCGGAATAAAACCGACTTTCACCGTGGTTTGCTCCGGTTTGTCGCTCCCCGCAGCCCACACAGAATTCATCATGCCCGGCAGCAAATATGCACCGCCTAGTGCCGCACCCGCCTGTAGAAATCGGCGGCGCGAGAGGGTTATGGTTTTATTGCTCATCGGCTTCTTCCTGATAAAAAGGTAAAAAAAAAGCGCCCGACAATGTGTGGTCAGCACATTGAAGGACGCCTTTGTCCAACCCGAACCACACCGCCATTGGCGCAATTCGGGTCAAAATAATTTTCATAATGAGTGTTGCAACTCGCGTGCCAGTTTTTGAAGGCTGTAATACATGGGTTCTGATGGAAAACAGGGTGTGACTCGCACCATAAACACGCAGTTTACGCCCACTGTTTGTGCAGCTACTCCTTAGTGGGTATCTGCCAGATATCCGCCACAGACACCATCGCGCTGGCGACATCCACCATGCGCTTGTTCTGGTTCATTGCCATCTTGCGCAGGGTCTGCCACGCCTGTTCTTCGCTGTACCCCTGATGGCGAATGAGTAGCGCTTTGGCCTGATCGATCACTTTGCGTTCCTCAAGCGTTGCCTGGAGCGAGGCCAATTGTTGAGCCATGGCTTCGAGTTGCCGCGCCTGTTGACGCACCAACGGCAAAAGATGACGGTCAAAATAACGTTCTGCGTCGTGGCTGCCGTGCCCTGCCACCCAACGGGCAATTTCAAGCTCGTCTGGATCTCTTTGCTGCAAAACCTGCCCGAGCGCTTGCTGTGCCTGCGCCATAACAGTCTCGATTAGCGCATCTTCCACCTCTTTGAGCGCATCAATTCGCGTCGTTAACAGTGCAAACCAGCGTAGCGCGCGTTGTGGTTCATCGCCGTCGTGTTGCAGTCGGGTGCAGGCCATGCGACGGAGTTGTTCGGTTTCGCGACACGGTTCACCACAGGTCTGAAATTGCTGGCGCAGTTGCGAGTCCGTCATGCTGCAAAAAGCCTCAAAACAGTGTTGCTGGCTGTCGATTCTGTCGACCAGTTGCTGGCGCAATGTGTCGCTAAACTCCCCCAGAGTAAACCCGAGCGCACCAATTGCCCGCTCTTGCCCGGCAAGTTCTTTACCCTGCATAAAACTGAATAACGCCGCCAGCGCGCGAGCCACACCGGCATCCTCAACCACATTGCTGGTTTCGGGAACAATACTCAGCAGATGACGCAGGGTAATATTGAACTGCTCCATGGCCTGCAACGGCTGAATCTGTTGAGCGGTAATCTGTGTGCGCAGCGAGGGTAATCGTTCAAGGTAATGCAGCGCGCAGGCAAGACTGACAAGTAGCGCGCTTCCCGGCAGGTAATCCGGTTCGGCGATAGCCTGGCGGAAAAGCGCCAGCTCACGATCAACCCCGGCGATACAACGCAGATGTTCATCACCAAACATCCGACCGGAGGAGCACAGCCAAATGTTGGAAGCCCCGCGTTCGCGTTGTAGCATATGGGCGAGCCTGGCTATGCAGCCGGTGAGTTCACCGATTTGCAAAATATCCTGCAACTGCTCACGCCCACGAGTTTGGGCCGCCATTAAAAAGTCACGAGCAGTGGGATTCACGGCGACGATAGCCTTCATAAAACGCTCCTGAACGGCATGTATTGCTATAGATAAGCAAAAGTCGTGCCGAAGGGTGCACAGGAGAATACATGCAAAAAATAGTAATTATTGCCAACGGAGCTGCTTACGGCAGCGAATCTCTGTTTAACAGCCTGCGCCTGGCTATCGCGTTATGCGACCAACAGCCGCAACCGGAAGTGAAACTGTTTTTGATGTCTGACGCAGTGACTGCGGGTTTACGCGGCCAGAAACCGTCTGAAGGCTACAACATTCAGCAAATGCTGGAGATTTTGACTGCGCAGAATGTGCCGGTAAAACTGTGCAAGACCTGCACCGACGGGCGCGGCGTCACGGCTTTGCCTTTGGTTGAGGGGGTTGAGATTGGCACGTTGGTTGAACTGGCTGAGTGGACGCTGGCCGCAGATAAAGTCTTAACCTTCTGATACCAGATTTAATGATGACCAGAGGCTAATTTTCCGCATAAAAATTCATCTGCTGAATGGTTTCAGGTACATGTACACTAAAGTTGATTCGTTACAGCATTTTTTGATCAAAGTCAGCATTTGTGACGCCGGGGTCTGGTGTTATGCGTTAAGTGCGATTTGTGAACAACATCACTGATTGCCAGCAAAACCAGCGGCGCGGATGTCTAACTTTGTTGTGATAGCGGAGTATAAAAATGCCTGTAGTGAAAGCCAGTCTGCATCTTTTCGGCGGTGATACCGTGGTGGTTCACTGTTCAAATAAAAGCCATATTCATTTGATGAGCGACAACAGTTCTGCGGGCAAACCGCAGGCGGATATTTTGAGTGTGGAAGATAAGCAGTCTGCTTATTTGACGGTACCGTACAGCGGGAAGTGGAAGGTGCTGATTGATAGCCACAGCAAATCGCTTGAGCATTCAATTAGTTATGTCCCTGCTTAAAAGCATTATTCCGGCTCTTATGACTAAGAGCCGGAATGAATTTTATGCGAAGTGAGTTTGCAAATCCCCTTCATCGCCCTTCGGTTGTAGCCAGTCTCTGACTTTATTGACCAGCTCATCCAGGCAATCGTCATGCATTCCCCGATTGATCAACTCTTGTTCCAGCGAGAAGAGATACTGCGCATTGGTGCCCAGTGGGCCACTGGCGGCGGCAATTAACGGCGCGATAATTTCAGCTCGCGTATCGGCTTCGTAAAGCGGATGACGCGGATCCATGATAAATACCAGCGCGTTAACGACGCGACCATCATCAAGTTCGAGTTTACACCACGTCGGCAAATAGCAGCCGGTGATCATTTCCCGTTTCCACACCAGCGTCAGCTCATCTTCAAGCATGGCTTCGGGAAGGCGGTAAGCCAGACCCGTGGTGCGCCCGCCTTCTTTGAGCGCCAGCATGCGCCCAGGCTGACAAGCGGTTCCGCGCCCTGCCGTCAAACGCAGGCAAAAAGCACGGTGCCAGCCAACTAGCGTTCCTGCAGCTGACTCTTCATATTCAAATGCCGGGTTCCACATCAGCGAACCATAGCCGAAAATCCATACGGGGCTGTTATCGGGACGACAAGCAATTGTCGCGGCGAGTGATGCCGAGCGCTGCTCAGGACTCCACAACAACGATTCCTCAATGGAACCAAAAGCTGTCTTACAATCCGCTTTCATTAAGAAATCACGCGTTAACACCATACACCTCCGCCACTGCAAACTTCCGTGTGACTACGTCAGATGCGCCTTCCGGGCTTTTTAGTTACTGCTTAATATTAAAACAACATATATCTGAACATAAGCAATTAGCGGGGCGCTGGCAAGTTTGATGTCGATCACAAAACAACAAAAATGTCATATTAACTTGCCATACTGATGTGTGTTGCGGCGTTTGAACATGGATATCAATACATTATGTAGGGTTTACTTTTTCTTGTGCCATTTGTCGTCATCCCCTTTTTGATACCCGTGTTTCACTGCCGCCCAGGCGACCTTATGGGCTGTTTCTTCGCGACTGGCATCATCGCGACGGTCATCTTTATCTTTATATTCATCCCAGGCGCTATTAAATGCCTCTTTGTAGATATCCTGGGCATGGGCGGGAAGAACGTTTTGAACATTGTCAGGGAGGTCACTTCGGCTGTTGTAAGGCATCACACCATCCTCAGTCAGGGAAAACTAAAGTGTGAAACAACATGTGTGATTTTGCCAGGAATCGGGATTATTGCTTTTATAGAAATCCTATCTCTATGTTTAGTATTGCTTAAAATCAGTAAACTGTGATTTTTATTCATCAGAAATACTATGGCTATATAAGCGGTAAAACTGAGTAAATTTCCCCATAAAAACGCCTTAGTTTGCTATTTTAGCGGGGTTTTAATGTCCGACTATAATAACTAAATTGCTTAATACCTATGCAACTGGAGAAGTATTTTGACCAAAACACAACATGAGGCGGTGAAAACCCGTCATAAGGAGAGTTCCCTCATTTTCCCGGTATTAGCGCTGGTCGTACTGGCTGTGTGGGGAGGAAGCCAGTCTTTACCGGCGGTTGTAGGGATTAATATTCTGGCCCTGGTGGGCATTTTAAGTAGTGCTTTTAGCGTGGTGCGTCATGCTGACGTGCTTGCGCACCGTTTAGGTGAACCCTATGGTTCCCTGATTCTTAGTCTTTCGGTGGTTATTCTAGAAGTTAGCTTAATTTCTGCATTAATGGCGACCGGTGATGCCGCGCCGACACTGATGCGCGACACGCTCTATTCGATCATCATGATTGTGACGGGGGGGCTGGTCGGTTTCTCGCTTCTGCTGGGTGGAAATAAATTCGCCACACAGTACATGAACCTGTTTGGCATCAAACAGTATTTGATTGCCCTGTTTCCCCTTGCAGTGATTGTGCTGGTGTTACCCACAGCACTTCCGGAAGGTAATTTTAGTACCGGCCAGGCGTTAATGGCGGCCGCTATTTCAGCGGCAATGTATGGCGTGTTCTTGTTGATTCAGACCAAAACGCACCAGAGTCTGTTTGTCTATGAACATGAAGATGAGTCTGATGACGACGACCCACATCATGGTAAACCGTCAGCGCACAGCAACACCTGGCACGCCATCTGGCTGATTGTGCATTTGGTTGCGGTCATTGCGGTGACTAAGATGAATGCGGGGCCACTGGAATCGCTGCTCACGACGCTGAATGCGCCAGCGCAATTTACGGGCTTCCTGGTGGCGCTATTGATTCTCTCCCCTGAAGGTTTAGGGGCGTTGAGAGCGGTGCTGAGTAACCAGGTGCAGCGCGCAATGAACCTGTTCTTTGGCTCAGTGCTGGCAACTATTTCACTGACGGTGCCGGCGGTGACATTGATTGCCATGCTAACTGGCAACGATCTGACCTTTGGTTTAGGGATGCCGGAGTTGGTGGTGATGCTCACGTCGCTGGTGTTGTGCCAGATTTCGTTCTCAACCGGGCGAACCAATGTGCTTAATGGTACGGCGCACCTTGCGTTGTTTGCCGCCTATTTGATGACGATCTTTGCCTGATAATACAAAGGTATAAAAAAAGCCCTTATCGCGAGATAAGGGCTTTTTATTTTCTGATTCAGAAAATTACTTGCTGGTGTCCAGCGGTTCGAAATTCTTCACCAGATCGTCAATCGCTTTAATCTGCTTGAGGAATGGCTCAAGTTTCGCCAGTGGCAATGCAGATGGACCATCGCAACGTGCGTTGTCTGGATCCGGGTGTGCTTCGATAAACAGGCCAGCCAGACCCGTAGCCATGCCAGCACGAGCCAGTTCAGTGACCTGAGCACGACGGCCGCCAGATGCGGAGCCAAACGGATCACGGCATTGCAGGGCGTGAGTCACGTCGAAGATGACCGGTGAACCGTTGGAAACCTGCTTCATCACGCTGAAGCCCAGCATGTCGACGACTAAGTTGTCGTAACCGAAGTTAGCGCCACGGTCGCACAGAATGATTTGATCGTTGCCGCCTTCATGGAATTTATCAACGATATTACCCATTTGGCCAGGGCTAACGAACTGTGGTTTCTTAACGTTGATTACCGCGCCGGTTTTAGCCATCGCTTCAACGAGATCGGTCTGACGAGCAAGGAACGCAGGCAACTGAATCACATCAACCACATCGGCAACAGGTTGCGCCTGGCTTGCTTCATGAACATCAGTAATGATTTTCACGCCGAAGGTTTGCTTCAGTTCCTGGAAAATCTTCATCCCTTCTTCCAGGCCAGGGCCACGGTAAGAGTTGATGGATGAACGGTTGGCTTTATCGAAAGACGCTTTGAAGACGTAAGGAATACCCAGTTTCTGAGTGACGGTGACGTAATGCTCACAAATCCGCATCGCCAGATCGCGGGATTCCAGCACGTTCATGCCGCCAAACAGCACGAATGGCAGGTCGTTTGCGACCTTGATGTCACCAATCTTAACTACTTTTTGTTCCATCTTTATCTCGCCTTGTTGGAAAATATTTAAAAATTTGGCATCAGTGCAAGGTGATCTGCTTTTGCGAAATCGAGTTAATTTGCGCTTTGATCATCTCGCTTATCGGGTCTTCCGGGCACTGCTCAACAAAATAGCTGAGGTCTGTCAGTGCTACGTGTTCGCAATCGAGTTGAGCATAAATCAAACCACGGTCGCGGATTTCGTACGGATCTTCCGGATTAAACTGGAGCAGAACCTGGCTTGCACGCAGTGCCAGCTCCATTTGACGCTCTTCCATCAATGCCGATTTCAGGGTGTCGAGCAACTTACGCACCACTTCCGCGTTATCGGCTTCGTCTAAATCTTCATCGAACAGCTCGGCAGTCGGCCCAACGTTACCTTTCAGCCACACTTCCAGCGTGTGTTCGTTGAGTGTGTCACCGTTAAACGGGTTGATAAGCCACATTTCACCGTCCATCCAGTCGCCGCGTAAAATTAACTGCGTCGGGAAAATGACCGGATTTAATGGAATATCAAGGCGTTCGGCAATCCACAACAGTATGGCGCCCAATGACACCGCACTGCCCTGGCGTTTTGCCAGCACTTTATCGAGCCACAACGCATCAGATAAACGGTAAACGCCACTGGCGTCTTTAAAACCCCAGGTGCCATAAAACAGTTCGATTAATTTTTCGAGTTGCACATCCTGGTGCAGACCCTCGCAGATCTCTTCACGCGCCTGACGGGCCAGGCTTTCCAGTTGTGCACGTACTTCTTGCGCCGGGAAATCATCACGGATCAGCTGCGAGACTAAAACCATACCCTCGCACAACGGCGCCTGATTGAATTCAAAATCGGCCAACGACCTCATGACTTACCCCAATAATGGTATTTTTGTGGTGGCGAGTTTAATGATGATGTAAAGCACCACCAGGGCCAACAAAAAGGCAAACAGCCGAATTTGCTGGCTGCGCGGGCGTTTGCCCAGCACGATAAACCCTAAAACGATATAGATAATAACGCCAAATAGCTTCTCAGTCAGCCATGCACCTTGCGGCGTGAAGGGATAGAAATGCGTAATCATCACTAATGCGGCGCCACTGACAAGCAATACTGTGTCGTTGATATGCGGCACAATGCGCACCCAGCGCTTGTTTGACATCGCTGAATGACGGTATTGCCACCAATAGCGTAAAACGAACAGACTGATGGAAATAAAGACCGTCAGAATATGCAAATGCTTGAGCGCGAAGTAAGTTGCCATTTTGCTCAGTTCCTTATGTAAAAATAGCGTCCCACTGTCAGACGGTCGTTCCCACCGTAATCCTGACAGCTCTGTATCTCGGTATATCCAGCATCATTAAACAGTTCACGCACCTGCGCCGCCTGCTGCCAACCATGTTCGAGCAGCACCCAGCCACCTGGCTCAAGGAAATTTCGCGCAGTCTCTACCAACGTGCGTAAATCGGCTAAACCGTGGTTTTCAGCTACCAACGCGCTACGAGGTTCAAAACGCACGTCGCCCTGTGAAAGGTGCGGATCTTGCGCATCAATGTACGGCGGGTTACTGACAATCACGCTAAAACGTTGTGTATTGAGCGCACTAAACCAATCGCTTTGCAAGACCTCAACATTGGGAATTCCGAGGCGACTCGCATTATCGCGAGCAAGTTCTACAGCATCAGGGATAAGGTCGAGGGCGGTGACGCAACAATCCGGGCGTTCGCTGGCAATCGCCAGGGCAATTGCCCCGGTTCCGGTGCCTAAGTCCAACACGGAACATGGCGTTTCAGGCATTCTGGCGAGGGCTTGTTCAACCAGGCATTCAGTATCTGGACGCGGGATTAACGTCACCGGCGAAACTCGCAGCGGCAGCGACCAAAACTCACGCTCGCCCACCAGGTGAGCGATAGGCTCACCCTTCACTCGGCGTGCCAGCAAACCGTCCAACCGCTGTAACTGTTCGGCGGTCAGTTCGGTTTCACCAAAGGCCAGAATGAAGGTTCGCGCTTTTCCAGTGACGAAACCGAGCAGGATTTCCGCGTCACGACGCGGACTTTCACTTTCCTGAAGCTGGGCGATGGCATGTTGTAGCCAGTATTTAAAATCCATTAATCCTGCTCAGACAGCGCCGCTAACTGGTCTGCCTGGAATTCTTGCACGATGGGTTCGATAAGCCCGTCGAGCTTACCTTCCATCACTTCATCAAGACGATATAACGTCACGTTGATGCGGTGATCGGTCACACGGCCTTGCGGGAAATTATAGGTACGGTTGCGGTCTGAACGGTCGCCACTGCCCAGCAGGTTACGGCGCGTTGACGCTTCTTCTTGCTGACGCTTAGCTATTTCAGCGGCACGAATACGCGAACCCAACACAGAAAGCGCTTTGGCTTTGTTTTTGTGCTGCGAACGTTCGTCCTGGCACTCAACAACGATACCGGTAGGCAAGTGGGTAATACGAATTGCGGAGTCGGTGGTGTTAACGTGCTGACCGCCCGCGCCCGAAGAACGGAAGGTGTCGATACGCAAATCACCAGGGTTGATATCCGGCAGTTCCGCTTCTGGAATTTCTGGCATCACCGCAACGGTGCACGCTGAAGTGTGGATACGGCCCTGGGATTCAGTCGCAGGAACACGCTGCACGCGATGGCCTCCGGACTCGAATTTCAGACGCCCATAAACCCCATCGCCGCTGATTTTAGCGATAACTTCTTTAAAGCCGCCGTGTTCGCCTTCGTTGGCGCTGAGGATTTCAACTTTCCAACGACGTGATTCCGCATAACGACTGTACATGCGGAACAGATCGCCTGCGAAGATAGCCGCTTCATCGCCACCCGTTCCGGCGCGAACTTCAACAAAGGCATTGCGTTCGTCATCCGGATCTTTCGGCAGTAACAGCACTTGCAGTTGTTGTTCTAATTCTTCGCTATCACTTTTTGCCTGGTTTAATTCTTCTTGCGCCATCTCGCGCATTTCCGGGTCATCAAGCATGCTCTGCGCGGTTTCAATATCTTCCTGAACCTGGCGCCATTGCAGGAAGCAACGGGAAACGTCGCTTAATTGAGCGTATTCACGCGACAGCGCGCGGAAACGGTCCTGGTCGGCAATTGTGGAAGCATCACCAAGCAGGGCCTGAACTTCTTCATGGCGCTCTTGCAGGGCTTCTAGTTTGGCAACGATAGAAGACTTCATGGGCGGTGTTTCACCTTGTAATAAGAGTTTATTTGCTAATCCAGCCCGAGGCTGTTACGCAGAATCTGCAGGCGTTCGTCATCCCCGTCACGGGCAGCCTGCTGGAGAGATTTGGTTGGTGCGTGGATCAGGCGATTGGTTAATTTCCACGCCAGATCCTGAAGAACGGTTTCGGCATCGCCACCCTGCTTGAGGGCGGCGAGCGCTTTGGCTGCCAGGTCATCACGCACCTGTTCAGCCTGACTACGATATTCGCGGATGGTTTCGGTGGCACTTTGCGCGCGCAACCAGGCCATAAATTCGCTGCATTCTTGCGCGACAATGGTTTCGGCTTCAACCGCGGCGGCTTTGCGCTGCGCGAGGTTGCTTTGAATAATCGCCTGCAAATCGTCAACGCTATATAAATAGGCGTTCGCCAGTTTACCCACTTCGGGTTCAACGTCGCGCGGAACGGCGATATCCACCAGCAATAGCGGTTGGTTGCGGCGAGCTTTCAGGGCGCGCTCAACCATGCCTTTGCCGATAATCGGCAGCGGACTGGCGGTGGAACTGATAATAATGTCGGCTTCCTGCAAGCGTGAATCGATGTCGCTGAGGCTGATAACTTCTGCGCCGACTTCATCAGCCAGCACCTGAGCGCGTTCACGTGTGCGGTTGGCGATAATCATTTTCTGCACGTTGTGTTCACGTAAATGACGCGCTGCCAACTCGATAGTTTCACCCGCACCGACCAGAAGCACCGTCACGGTCGATAAGGATTCGAAGATTTGCCGCGCCAGCGTACAGGCCGCAAACGCCACGGAAACGGCGCTGGCACCAATATCGGTTTCAGTTCTGACACGCTTCGCAACGGAGAAGGATTTCTGGAACATACGTTCCAGCTCGCTGGAGTGCGAGTGCCCTTTCAGGGAATCTGCGTAGGCTTTTTTGACCTGCCCTAAGATTTGCGGCTCGCCAAGCACCAGGGAATCCAGACCACTTGCGACGCGCATTAAATGCGTGACCGCTTCGTTATCGTGATGCCAGTACAGGCTGTTACGCACTTCATCTTCGTTGAGATTGTGGTAGTTACACAGCCAGTGCACCAGTTGCTCGTGCAGGTTTTCTTGTTCTTCAACACTCAGGTACAACTCGGTGCGGTTGCACGTTGAAAGCACCACTCCGCCCTGCACCATCGGCTGTTCGAGCAGGCTCTTCAAAGCGAGGTCGAGCGTGTCCGGCGAAAACGTAACACGTTCTCGCAACGAGACTGGAGCTGTTTTGTGGTTGATGCCAAGTGCTAACAGGGTCATTGAGCGGTCTGAGTAATACCGATGTTGATAAGGATTAACTCGGCGCATCATACAGGATGCGGGCAGTCAATAAAAGAGAGTCACCCCTTGTGGAGTATCACTGCAATTAATGATTTAAGATAACTTGACCGTAGACGACCTGGCCTGGCACCGCTAGCATAAACAGTTAACAACTAAAATTAATGAGAAGGATCCGCCGCCACTATGTTTATGACGAAACCCCGTCTGCTGTGCCTTGCGCCACTGGCAAGCCTTGTTTTAACTGCTTGTGTGACTCCTCAGTCAACAGGCCCTGGTAAAAGTCCTGACTCCCCGCAATGGTTACAACACCAGCAACAAGTTCAAAAAATCACCCAATACCAGACGCGTGGTGCTTTTGCCTATCTCTCCGATAGCCAAAAAGTTTATGCGCGTTATAACTGGCAGCAAACCTCACCAGACCGTTACCGCCTGCTGCTGACCAATCCATTAGGCAGCACCGAACTGGAGCTGAATGCCCAGCCAGGCGTTGTGCAACTGACTGACCGCAACGGCAAAAAGTACGTTTCTGATAACGCTGAAGAAATGGTAGGCAAACTGACAGGCATGCCGATTCCGCTCAATAGCCTGCGTCAATGGATCCTCGGCCTGCCGGGTGAAGCCACAGATTACAAACTGGATGATAAGTACCGCCTGAGCGAAATCAACTACACCCAGGACGGCAAAACCTGGAAAGTGGTTTACAGTGATTATGATGACAAGGTGCAACCTGCGCTGCCATCAAACATGGAATTGCGTGAAGGTTCGCAGCGAATCAAACTCAAAATGGACAGCTGGACGGTTAAATAATGAGAAAACGTTGGCCATCACCGGCAAAACTGAATCTTTTTTTGTATATCACTGGGCGTCGTGAAGACGGCTACCATAATTTACAAACTTTATTTCAGTTCCTCGATTATGGCGACACACTGACCATTGAGCCGAGAAATGATGGTCAAATTCATCTCGCGACATCCATTGCAGGTGTGCCAGATGAAGAAAATTTAATTGTTCGTGCCGCACGTTTATTGCAAGACACCGCTCTGCTGATGGGTTCGTTACCTCAGGGTGCCGGGGCTAAAATCAGCGTTGAGAAAAAGTTACCGATGGGCGGTGGTTTAGGCGGTGGTTCCTCCAACGCGGCAACCGTGTTAGTGGCCCTCAACCATATCTGGAACACCGGCCTGACTGAAGATCAGCTTGCGGCCATTGGCGTTACGCTGGGTGCTGATGTTCCGGTCTTCGTGCGCGGTTTTGCTGCGTTTGCGGAAGGTGTTGGCGAGAAGCTCACGCCGGTTTCTGTGCCGGAGAAATGGTACCTGGTGGCGCATCCTGGTGTCAGTATCCCCACCCCGGTTATTTTCCAGGATCCAGAGCTACCACGAAATACCCCGATTAGATCAATTGACACGTTATTAAACTGTGAATTTGGTAATGATTGTGAGGTTATCGCAAGAAAACGTTTTCGTAAGGTTGATGAGCTGCTTTCCTGGCTGTTAGAATACGCGCCGTCGCGCCTGACCGGCACCGGCGCTTGTGTGTTTGCAGAATTTGACACCGAGAACGCTGCCCGCCAGGTGCTTAAGCAAGCCCCGGAATGGCTGCATGGGTTTGTTGCGCGAGGCGTTAATGTCTCCCCGCTGCATCAGGCCATATCCGGGCAAGCTGAGTATTGGTGACAACGTCACCTTGTTTCAGACGTTGCATCAAGCTCTTTATACACCGCCTGGATGGCGCTACCCCGCCCGCATAAGCTGCGGTAGTACCATCCGCCACTGGACGCATGCCTGAGGTTTTTCTCGTGCCTGATATGAAGCTTTTTGCTGGTAACGCCACCCCGGAACTAGCACAACGTATTGCCAACCGCCTGTACACCTCCCTTGGTGACGCCGCCGTCGGTCGTTTTAGCGACGGCGAAGTAAGCGTACAAATCAACGAAAATGTACGCGGTGGTGATATTTTCATCATCCAGTCCACCTGTGCACCAACCAATGACAACCTGATGGAATTGGTTGTTATGGTCGACGCCCTGCGCCGTGCTTCTGCAGGTCGTATTACCGCTGTTATCCCTTACTTTGGTTATGCTCGTCAGGATCGTCGTGTACGTTCCGCCCGTGTGCCAATCACCGCGAAAGTGGTTGCTGACTTCCTCTCAAGTGTTGGGGTTGACCGTGTTCTTACCGTGGACTTGCACGCAGAACAGATTCAGGGCTTCTTCGATGTTCCTGTAGATAACGTCTTCGGCAGCCCAATCCTGCTTGAAGATATGCTGCAAATCGGCCTGGAAAATCCAATCGTGGTTTCTCCGGATATCGGTGGTGTTGTGCGTGCTCGTGCTATCGCGAAACTGCTCAACGATACCGACATGGCTATCATCGACAAACGTCGTCCTCGCGCTAACGTTTCCCAGGTTATGCATATCATCGGTGATGTTTCTGGCCGTGACTGTGTACTGGTTGACGATATGATCGACACCGGCGGCACTCTGTGCAAAGCAGCTGAAGCGCTGAAAGAACGTGGTGCTAAACGTGTGTTTGCTTACGCAACTCACCCGATTTTCTCCGGCAATGCGGTTCACAACCTGCGTAACTCCGTGATCGACGAAGTTATCGTATGTGACACCATCCCACTGTCTGAAGAAATCAAAGCACTGCCAAACGTCCGCACCCTGACTCTGTCAGGAATGCTGGCTGAAGCAATTCGCCGTATCAGTAACGAAGAATCAATCTCTGCGATGTTCGAGCACTAATCGAACTCGCTTAAAAAACCCGCCACGGCGGGTTTTTTCTTTTACAGGCTTCCTAACTGCCATAAATGACAGTTGATGCGCTCACGGATGGAATCAAAGTGAAAAACGTATCTTCTTCTGTATTACCTTTCCGCGCTCTGGTAGACGCTTGTTGGCGTGAGAAATACACCGTTTCCCGTTTTAGCCGCGATGTTATTGCCGGTATCACCGTGGGGATTATTGCTATCCCTCTGGCGATGGCCCTGGCGATTGGCAGCGGTGTAGCCCCTCAGTACGGCCTTTATACTTCCGCGATTGCCGGCATTGTTATCGCTTTAAGCGGAGGTTCACGCTTTAGCGTTTCCGGGCCTACCGCCGCATTTGTCGTTATTCTCTACCCGGTCGCCCAGCAGTTTGGCCTGGCGGGATTATTGATAGCGACGCTGATGTCAGGCGTGTTTCTTATTTTGTTTGGTTTGGCGCGATTTGGCCGCCTGATTGAATACATTCCCGTTTCCGTGACGCTCGGTTTTACCTCCGGGATTGGGATTACTATCGCTACCATGCAGGTGAAAGATTTCTTTGGCCTGACGCTCGCCCATGTCCCCGAACATTATCTGAATAAAGTCGCGGCACTGGCGATGGCAATGCCGACCATCAATATGGGTGACGCCGCAATTGGTGTTGTCACCCTGGCCGTGCTGATCCTCTGGCCGCGCCTGGGCATTCGTTTGCCGGGGCATTTACCGGCGCTGTTAGCGGGCTGCGGGGTGATGGCTGCGGTTCATGCCATGGGATTTGACGTGGCAACTATCGGCTCACGTTTCCACTATGTGCTGGCAGATGGCACGCAGGGCAACGGCATCCCCCAGTTATTGCCGCAATTAATGCTGCCGTGGAACATCCCTGCATCTAATTTCACGCTCAGTTGGGATTCGCTCAGCGCCCTGCTTCCGGCAGCATTTTCGATGGCAATGCTTGGCGCAATCGAATCGCTGCTGTGCGCGGTGGTGTTAGATGGCATGACCGGCACCAAACATAATGCGAATAGCGAACTTATCGGCCAGGGACTGGGCAATATTATTGCGCCATTCTTTGGCGGGATTACCGCCACCGCCGCCATTGCGCGTTCTGCCGCTAACGTGCGTGCCGGAGCGACCTCACCGATCGCCGCCGTGATTCACGCATTATTGGTGATTATGGCCTTGCTGGTGCTGGCGCCGCTGCTTTCATGGCTGCCGCTTTCGGCAATGGCTGCCCTGCTGCTGATGGTGGCGTGGAATATGAGTGAGGCGCACAAAGTGGTGAGCCTGCTGCGCCACGCGCCAAAAGACGACATTATCGTGATGCTCATCTGCATGTCGTTGACGGTGCTGTTCGATATGGTTATCGCCATAAGTGTGGGTATCGTGCTGGCGTCGCTGCTGTTTATGCGACGTATCGCACGAATGACGCGTCTGGCCCCGGTGAATATCACCACGCCAGAAGGTGTTCTCGCATTACGGGTTACCGGGCCGTTATTTTTTGCCGCCGCTGAAGGCTTGTTTAACGACCTCACCCAACGCATTGAACAAAACCATCTGATTATTCTGCAATGGGATGCTGTACCGGTGCTGGACGCGGGGGGGCTGGAGGCATTTCAACGTTTTGTAGAAAAACTACCGGAAGGTTGCGAATTACGTGTCACAAATCTGGAATTTCAGCCGCTGAAAACCCTGGCGCGAGCACGTGTGCAGCCCATTCCTGGTCGCCTTGCTTTTTATCCTGACGTTCAGGCCGCGCTGGCCGGATAAATTTTTGCCAAAAAAAACGGTTCTGAAGAGAACCGTTTTCTTGTCGTGAATTGACTAGCTGTGCTTGTGGCTATCATTTCGACGACAACGTTTATCAAAGTGTCGTACCCACCAATAACGATCACCGACTTGTTCGTGACCGCCTACGCGCGCGCCGGCTAGCCAAAGTACCGCACCAACGAAAATGCTCAAAACGGCACCGTGGGCGAAATATTGCGGGAAATTGAATTGAGGGAGCTGGTTTAAAATAGAATAACCAACACCACCCACCATGACGACAAGCCCCAAGCCCATGAAAATATTACCGAGTAATGAAGCGTTTTTGCGTTTCATGTGTCACCTCCGGGTGTTCCTGGGTCGGCGGGGGAAATCCCCATTCCTTGTGTGTAAAGTATAGACAACACCGCTTCGGATTATGTGCGTGGGCGATCACAATTACGAATGAAAGGCCTACAAATATTTACAAATAACACGCTGAATAGCATGAAATTCTAATGGTTCACGCACTGAATTATTCAACTGTTGAATGGGTAATGCATTGCTTCTTTGTCATCGCGACGGGAGCGCAGTAAACTACGCGGCTCTGGTCTGTTTTCAGGATATTAAACGTGAGTATCAAATTAATTGTTGGCCTGGCAAACCCAGGTGCGGAATATGCGGCAACGCGTCATAACGCAGGTGCCTGGTATGTGGATCTGCTTGCTGTGCGCCATAATCAGTCGCTGAAAGAAGAAAGCAAATTCTTCGGTTACACCGCGCGCATAAACCTTGCCGGAGAAGATGTTCGCCTGCTGGTGCCAACCACGTTTATGAACCTCAGCGGTAAAGCGGTCGGAGCGATGGCGACATTTTTCCGCATTGCGCCTGAGGAAATCCTCGTCGCGCATGATGAACTGGACTTGCCGCCTGGTGTGGCAAAATTCAAACTCGGTGGCGGCCACGGCGGGCATAATGGCCTGAAAGACATCATCAGCAAATTGGGCAATAACCCCAACTTTCACCGCTTACGTGTCGGAATCGGCCATCCGGGCGATAAAAACAAAGTTGTTGGCTTTGTGCTGGGCAAACCGCCCCTTAGCGAACAGAAGCTGATTGATGATGCAGTAGACGAAGCGGCGCGTTGCACCGAGGTTTGGCTGAAAGAAGGTTTGACTAAAGCCACTAATCGCCTGCACACCTTTAAGGCGCAATAAAGGTCTACGCGGCAGTCAGCAAGGATTTCTGCGCCCGTTATATGCCGTTTGCGTGTATAATGGGGAAAGTTATGATCATTTTATCAATGAGACAACATCAACTCATTGAATATCAAGTAATTAAGGTGAATTAAACCATGGGATTCAAATGCGGTATCGTCGGCTTGCCGAACGTTGGTAAATCAACCCTGTTCAACGCGCTCACCAAAGCGGGAATCGAAGCAGCAAACTTCCCGTTCTGTACCATTGAGCCGAACACTGGTGTGGTGCCAATGCCGGACCCACGTCTGGATAAACTAGCCGAAATCGTTAAACCACAGCGCATTTTGCCTACCACCATGGAATTCGTTGATATCGCCGGTCTGGTGAAAGGCGCATCCAAAGGTGAAGGCCTGGGTAACCAGTTCCTGACCAACATCCGTGAAACCGAAGCTATCGGCCACGTTGTGCGTTGTTTTGAAAACGACAACATCATTCACGTGAACAATAAAGTTGATCCAGCCGATGACATCGAAGTCATTAATACCGAGCTGGCGCTTTCTGACCTCGATACCTGTGAGCGTGCGATTCACCGTGTGCAGAAGAAAGCTAAAGGCGGCGATAAAGACGCAAAAGCTGAACTGGCTGCGCTGGAAAAATGTCTGCCACAGCTTGAGAACGCCGGTATGTTGCGTGCACTTCCTCTGACCGACGAAGACAAAGCGGCTATCAAATACCTGAGCTTCCTGACGCTGAAACCAACGATGTATATCGCGAACGTCAATGAAGACGGTTACGAAAACAACCCATATCTCGACAAAGTGCGCGAAATCGCCGCTGCCGAAGGTTCTGTGGTTGTTGCTGTCTGTGCCGCCGTTGAGTCAGATATTGCTGAACTTGACGATGCTGACCGTGACGAGTTCATGGCAGAAATGGGCCTGGAAGAACCTGGTCTGAACCGCGTTATCCGCGCAGGTTATGAGCTGTTGAATCTGCAAACTTACTTCACCGCTGGTGTGAAAGAAGTGCGTGCATGGACTATCCCTGTTGGCGCGACGGCTCCGCAAGCAGCGGGTAAAATCCACACCGACTTCGAAAAAGGCTTTATCCGCGCTCAGACTATCGCGTATGAAGATTTCATCACCTACAAGGGTGAGCAAGGCGCGAAAGAAGCCGGTAAGATGCGTGCAGAAGGTAAAGACTACATCGTTAAAGATGGTGATGTAATGAACTTCCTGTTTAACGTCTAAATAAACGAAAACCTTTGTTTCGCAGGGGCCCTCACTGTCTCGGCGAATACGAAATAAACTTAAAATCCACGCAGTTGCGTGGATTTTTTTATCTGTAGCATTCAAATAGTCTCATCGCTGCGCACATGAAAGTGAGTACAGCTATTTGATCGCAATCCAGGGGGCCACGGCGACTCAGGCTTTGCTTTATCTGATATCTCCACAATAATTGTGTGAAATATCTGCTGGTATTATGGCCACCTTGATCCAAGAATGCATCAAGCTAGCGGGCTTTGCTCGTGCTTCCCAGGTCAGGGACAGCGCTTTCGCTATCAGTGCTGAGTCCGGGAAAAATAACATCACCCAGCCAACCGGTGTACGGGAAATATAATTTAATAGATTAATTTTTGCGATGCATATCCTGAAGCAGAATGATCATTCAAATCAATATGTATTATTAAAACATTCAAAAAAATAATATACCTGCACATGCAATTGAGTGAATTTGATTTGCTTCAAAGAATGGCCGATACAAAATAATACAATCTTAAACAACAAAAAAAGGAAACATAAAAGCTATCAATTTGATGTTGGCACACACATCAGAAAACTCACTTTTAATTCTGTCATCTTATTACTCATTTAACTAAAATGTATACGCACTTTCTAATACCCATTTTGTGTGTATAATTGCCGTACCTCTGCAATTACAATATAGAAGACACTATTTAATTAATTAGTTACCCAGTATTCATTCACTTGGAGAATATATGAAAAGGAATAGTTTTGTTTGCTTGCTTATTGCCTTGTCAACCGCAAGTGCGTGGGCGGCGGAAGACAATGCCGGAACAATCCACTTCACCGGCGAAATCATTACACCAAGTTGCGTCATTGATGGAGAGGGTGGAGGTACAGATTATACCGTTAATTTAGGCTCATACCCCGCGTCTCATTTTACCGAATCAGGCGTAGAGGGGGATCCGGCTAATTTTTCAATCAGTCTAAAGGATTGCCCTCTGTCCAGTGAAGGGCTGGAAAATGTTCAGTTAACCTTTACTGGCGCAACGGCTCTCACCAAATCGGTAGAACTCCTGGATGTAAGCTATATATCGACAGAAACAGCCGGTACAACTGCAGCTACAGGTATTGGGATTAAAGTCACAGCCGATTCTGATGACACTGTTATTAAATTCGATGGTTCAGATGGTTTGGTGTACGTCCCGTTACCAACCACAATAACAACAACTTCTATTCCAGTTAATTTTACTGCTCGTTATGTATCGTTTGCTGATACTGTCACCGCCGGGCCAGCCGATGCAGATTTAACCATCAATATTTTATATCGGTGATGCTGTATTTATAACAGATTAATGTATTTGAAACACATACACCACACGGCAAGTATTTCTATCGGTAAACCCGATAACATAATGGGTTTACCGCGTTTGCCAATAGCTTCTGGAGTTAATTCTCATGCGTATTTCTGTGCTAATACTAATTGGCATTACAGTTCTTTATTCCGAATTTAACCTGGCTTCGGGTATTCAGGTAGGGCGAACACGCGTAATTTATGATGCAAATAAGAAAGAAGTAGCACTGCCGCTAACCAATAAAGAAACAGAACTCCCGTGGCTCATTCAGTCATGGACAGATACCGGCGATGGTAAAACCCGCGGGCCATTTATTATTACGCCTCCCCTGTTCCGGTTAGACCCGCAAAAAGAACAGAACTTGCGTATTACCTGGTCCGGGCAAGCACTGCCGCAAGATCGAGAATCGCTGTTTTATCTGAATATCCGCACCATTCCAGCCCAGGCAAAAGAACAAGAGAATCAAAATGTGTTGCGGCTTATATACAAAACGCGTTTGAAACTGTTCTGGCGCCCGAGTGGGTTACAAGGTAGCCCTTTAGAAGCGTGTAAAAATCTGCACTTCAGCCGCCATGCTGACCAACTATTGATCACTAACAATGGCGCATTTTACAGCGTATTCGACAGCTTGCGCCTGGGGGGCAAAGCCTTACCTCAAGCAGATATGGTTGCCCCGCAGCAGACAGCTCAGTTTAACTTGCCCGCAGGCGTCAGCGGACAACAGGTCAGTTGGCATTGCATCTCAGATTACGGCAGTGCCACAGAAAAATTCACTGCTAGTTTAACCTGAGAATAATGGTGCCTAATGGCTAATGGACTGAGCCAGTATCCCTGCGGCCTCTTCGGGCGTCTACAGCCTATATGGTATGGTTTTGGTAGTTTATTGCTGGTTCTCGCCAGCAGCACCCATGCCCGTGAATTTTACTTTGCCCCTTCCACACTTGAGGGCGTTGGCCTGTCGCAGCAAAATATCGATTTATCGTTATTTTCAAAGGAAAATGGTCAGTTACCCGGTGTATATAAAACAAACGTTCGTCTCAATAAGCAGACTCTGGATGACGAATCCATTGGCTACGTCAATGACGAAAAGGGCGAACTGCATCCCCTATTAACGCCTCAGTTATTGCGCAAATGGGGTATCCGCGTCGATGCGTATCCCGAACTGGCAAAACAGCCCGCCAACAATCCCCTCAGCGATCCATTGGGGCACTATATTCCCTTTGCCACCGCCAGGTTTGATTTCAATTCCATGACGCTGCATATAAGCATGCCGCAGGCTGCTATTGACGCACACAGCAGGAATTTCATTGATCCGTCGCGCTGGAATGATGGCGTCCCCGTGTTGTTTGCTGACTATTCTTTCTCTGGCTCACAGCGGGAAAATGGAGATCATAACAACGACAGCAGCCAGTATCTTAATCTTCGCAGTGGCGCCAATCTGGGCGGCTGGCGGCTGCGCAGTTATTCAGTCTGGAATAAAACCGCCGAAACACAGTCATGGGACACGATTAACACGTGGATACAGCATGATATTGATTTCCTGAAGGCACAGCTTACCGCTGGGGAAAACAGTACTCGCGGTGAGGTTTTTGACAGCATTCAATACAATGGCGTCAACATCACCTCTGATGAACAAATGCTTCCATACAGTCAGCGCGGTTTCGCCCCCGTCATCCGGGGTATCGCCCATTCTAATGCCGAAGTTACCATCCGGCAGAATGGTTATATTATCTATCAAGCCACTGTTGCCCCCGGCGCCTTTGAAATTACCGATATCTACTCCACCACCAACAGTGCCGATCTGGATATCACCATAAAAGAAGCCGACGGCACAGAGTTTCATTCTGTTCAGCCCTTTTCGAGCGTCGCGGTGATGCAACGTCCGGGCAATTTGCGCTATGAGGCCACTCTGGCCCGCTACCGGGCAGATAACAATCAGCAGGCCAATGAGCCTCTATTCGCTCAGGGCAGTGCCATCTTTGGCCTGAATAATTATCTGACGCTGTTCGGTGGAATAACATCCTCTTCCAATTATCAGTCAGTAGATGTTGGTATCGGAATGGCGCTGGGTGAAATCGGTGCCCTCTCCACGGATATAACCGCCGCCCGGGCCCATTTGGATAATGGCGAACAGTACGACGGACAGTCCTTACGGGCGATGTATACCAAGAATATAGAAGCAACAGACACCAACCTGACGCTGGCTAGCTACCGTTATTCCACAAGCGGCTATTACAGTTTTGCCGATGCAAACCAAAAATACGATCCTGATGACGACTGGTCCTATGAATACAACAAACGTAGCCGTCTTCAGGCCAGCATCAATCAAACGTTGTTGGGTAGTAGTTTATATCTCACGGGTTATCAGCAAGATTACTGGAACACCAATCGCAAAGAGACCAGCATTTCATCGGGTATCAACAGTGTGATTAGCGGCATCAGTTATCATCTGGCCTACACCTACAGTAAAACAGATGAAGAACAGAGCGATCAGTCGATGTCCTTCGGCTTCAGCATCCCTTTATCACGCTGGCTTCCGAAAAGCTGGGCCAACTACAACGTTAGCAATAGCAAAAATGGTTATACCAACCAGAATATCGGGTTGGGCGGCACTCTGTTCCAGGATGATCGCATGAGCTACTCGCTGCAACAGAGTATGGCCAACCATGATGGCGAAGACAGTAGCAGCCTTTATGGTACGTATCGTTCGCAGTATGCCAATCTCAATGCGGGCTACTATTCGTCATCTGATGGTTCAAAACAAATAACCTATGGCATGAGCGGTGGCGTTGTTGCCCATCCTGCTGGTGTCACGCTATCGCAACCCTTGGGCGATCAGTTTGCTATCGTGACGGCAAAGGGAGCATCCGGGATACATTTCAGCAATCAGCGCGGGGTGCAGACTGATATATTCGGCAATGCCGTTATCCCGTCCCTGAGTCCCTATCAGGAAAACGTCATTCGCATCGACACGACCAGCCTGCCGAATGATGTCGATACCGACGAGACAGCAATGACCGTGATCCCAAGCCGTAACGCCGCCGTGAGTACCCATTTCTCTGCGCACGTTGGGTATCGCGTGCTCATCACACTGACCCGCCCCAATGGTCAAAAGGTACCTTTCGGGGCTATGGGCACCGTGGACAGTACAGCCATCAGTGGAATTGTGAATGACGAAGGCGTGCTTTATCTCGCTGGGGTCAGCGAAAACATCCCTCTTACAGTCAAGTGGGGTAACTCGGCTACGCAGCGCTGCAATGCTGTCGTAACACTTTCCCCCTCAACCGAAAGTCTCGCCGCCGGCGGTATTCGCCAGGCAACCGCTTTGTGTAACCCCGAGATCAATTATGCGAAATAATACCGCAGTGCATTCAGCAAAGACTCAGTTCTTTAACAGGATACTTCTGGTTGAGCTCTTAATTTTGCCGCTCACTGGTCACTGCGCAACAAACGTGGTGCTACAAAATTGTTTCTCTGGAATGACCACATATATGAGTACGGTGGATGCTGAGCTCCCCTCCGGGGATAATAAAGATGGGCATGCCGTTGAAACCGGGACACTGCTGGCAGGAGATGGACCTATTGTTACGGCGAACTGCGATTGCCCGAAAAACCTTACCGCCAGCACCAATATCTATGAAATGACTGCCGCCGGTAGCCCACTTCCGGCGGGGACAAGCGGGTATGCCTACCTGACTGAGAACTTGGATATTGATGTGAGTGGTTATGCTGATGCCATCAACTCTCCTACCGGCGACAATCTTAATGAATTGATGATTGACACCTATCCCACTCCCATGGGGAGTTTGACCAAATATAATGAATTATCTAAGCTCTCAATAGGAACCAACAATGTCTGCGGCGAAAATTTTTACCCTGGTGGGATTACTGACCAGACCCCTAAACGCCAGTTCAAGTGGAATATGTCTCGTTTCAAGTTGTATGTGAAGAAATCGATCCTGGGCGAAGAAATCATTCCCTCGACAGTCATCGTACAAAACTATTCATGCCTGTCGACCAATAACTACTGTAGCCAAACGTCAGATAGCACCCTGGTATCAGAAATATTTCTCAGTGGCAGGATCACCGCCCCGCTTACTTGCACGATAAACGCAGGCAGCACCATTGAGGTTGAACTTGGGAATATCGTTACCTCTCAGTTTGTCACGCAAGGCCAACCCCCGGCGAGCTATACGCTCAAAGACGTTGATATCAGCTACCATTGTGACGATCCGGCTGCGGGTAACGCTGGAAAAATTAAATTCAGCCTCAGTGCCGATCAAGGGGTTGTACCGGGGAGCAACAATCTCATTGCCAGCATGATCGGTCGGGATGACATTGGAGTACGTATGTATGATCAAGACAACAATAACGTCGTGCTGGATGGATCGCTGGATTTACCAGTGACGCTGGATGAACAAGGAAATGGCAGTATTATGATGACCGCAGCGCCGGTCAGCACAACCTCTAAAAGGCCAGAGGCCGGTAAGTTTGAGGGAAATGTGACGGTGAAAATGGAGTTGCGCTAAGAGGATTCCGCCCGGATTGCTCCAGGGGATAATGATATTCAAAAATCTAAATCCGATTGATGGTGAGGTATCCTGCCAAACCGAACATCTGACCCTGGTATAATCTAAAAAGCCACGCAATTGCGTGGCTTTTTTGTTCATATTACAACGCTTTCAGAAAGCGTCCCCGGTCACTATTTACTTATTAACCGTTTTAATTAGTGAACGAGTCATTCAACAAACCAATATCCAGACCATTCGAAAGGTTAATATCGCGAGTTAACTTAAATATTCTTCCATAAGATTTAATTATAGTGATGCAGCGGTTCGGGCCGCATTATCATAGAGCGCCGAAATGGCACGTAATAATTGTGCATTTTCTCCAATAGATTTAGCAGAAATGCCTGTCTCAACCTGCAAACCAATAAGACATGTCTCGCGGACCTCACGATATTTAGCACACAGCACTTTACCTTTTTCAGTAGCGGAAAAGTAAAGTTCCTTGCCCTGCTTTTCACTTTTAACGTAACCCGACTTAACCATTTTCTTTAATGCGTAGGCAACGATATGGGTGTCTTCGACGTTCAGAACAAAACAAATATCCGCCAGTTTTTTTTGCCGATCGCGGTGATTGATATGATGCAGTAACGATACGTCGAGCGGCCCCATATCTGGCTCTCCGGCTGCCGTCATGCAACGTACCATCCATTTGTTAAACGCATTGCTGGTCATGATTAATGCGTATTCCAGCTCCGACAATTCCGCACATCTTTCAGAAACCAGATGGTGAGAAGAGACAATGGGATCTTTTAACCCTGCGCTATTAGCGATTGTTCCTACTGCTGAATCGAGTCTTTCTTTCTCAGACGCCATTGGCTGCCCCTTAATATGATATCCATAAAACATAATTGAATAAGAATAAAACACCAATAAATTAATGATAATTTATTTTCATTTTGTCTTCGTTTTGCTATATGTTTTTACCTCTTCGTCATTCTAAAAAAACACAACACACATAGACAGGGTAAAAATAATGGATAGTGCCACCCTTTTACCGCTCATCGGAATACCCGTTGTTGTTATTGGTTTTGCACTCCGATTCAATCCGCTGATTGTTGTCGTTATTGCAGGATTAACAACTGGACTCGCCGTAGGAATGGATTTCGGAATGCTACTGGAAACCTTTGGCGAGAAATTTTTCAATAGCCGCTCGCTCGCCACCTTTATTCTGATTCTGCCCGTGATTGGCCTGTTGGAATATTACGGTTTGAAAGAACGCGCTCAGGCCTGGATTGCCAAAATAGCCAGCGCCACGTCCGCACGCATACTGATGATTTACTTTATTGGCCGCGAAGGAACCGCCGCACTTGGGCTGATGTCTCTTGGCGGCCACGCGCAAACTGTTCGCCCGCTGTTAGCGCCAATGGCGGAAGGTGCGGCCCTGAACAAGTACGGCGAACTTCCTCTGCACATTCGCGATAAAATAAAAGCCCACGCCGCAGCCTGTGACAACATCGCCGTCTTTTTTGGCGAAGACATTTTCATCGCCTTCGGTGCGGTTCTGCTAATTGATGCGTTTTTGAAAGAAAACGGCATTACGAATATTGAACCGCTGCATATTGGCCTTTGGGCTATTCCCACAGCGATTGCCGCGCTGATCATCCATATGTTCCGCCTCACGCGACTTGATGCGAGCCTCCACCGCGATGTGATGGCCTGGCGTGCTCAACAAGAACCTGAAATGAAAGAGGTGACAAAATGAGCACTCTGCTAACCATTAACCGCGTTTATTACCTGATTGGCATCATCGTCATGATTCTGGTGGTGATGACACTGCGCGATCGCGGCAACCCTAAACGCCTGACCACGGCTCTCTTCTGGTTCTTATTTGGCGCGATTTTCCTGTTTGGCGACCTGATGGTGGACACCCTCGGAAAATCCCTGGCTTACCGGATCATAGGCGGAAGCGTGATTGTCATTGCGCTCCTGGCAGGCTTTGGATTAGTAGGCAAAGGGCATTACGCCATGGCGACAGACGAGCAACGAGAAGCCTCTGCCTCGCGCATCAAAAACTGGTTATTTCTGCCCGCGCTACTGATTCCCGTCATCACCGTCATCTGCACCCTATTCATGAAAAACGTGTCGATTGGCGGCGTTTACCTGCTAGACCAGAAGCAACTCACGTTGGCCTCCTTGTGTGTGGCAAGTGTCGCGGCAATCTTAACGGGATGGTGGATAACCAAAGGTTCACCGGTGCAGGCCATTGCGCAGTCGCGCCGAATTGTTGACACCGTGGGCTGGGCAATTATTTTACCTCAAATGTTAGCGATGCTTGGCGGGGTGTTTATCGTCGCCAACACCGGTGAGTCGGTACGCAAAGTGGTCGAGTTGTTTGTTGACCCGGAAAACCGCTTCATGCTGGTCGTTATTTACTGCGTGGGCATGGCGGTATTTACCATGATTATGGGTAACGCTTTTGCTGCATTCCCTGTTTTAACGGCAGGTATCGCGATGCCGTTTCTTGTCATTCACCATAACGCTGACCCCGCGCCGTTGCTGGCGATTGGGATGTACGCAGGCTATTGCGGCACGTTAATGACGCCGATGGCCGCGAACTTCAACATTGTCCCGGCCGCGTTGCTCGAGCTTAAAGATAAATACCAGGTCATCAAGATTCAGATCCCGAGTGCTCTGGCCATATTGCTGGCGAACGTGTTCTTGATGTACTTCCTGTCATTCCGCTAAAGCACTGAAAAACGATGAATCTCAAAGGAGTTTTTATGTCATTAAGCCCGATTCAGGCTGAAGCATTTGCCAACATGCCGCTGACGTTTTTACGCCAGGAATATCCAAATCACATCATGCATTTGCTCAATGATGATGGTGACGTGTTGCCACCCCGGGAATTACACCCGATTTTTTACGGCTGTTTTGACTGGCACTCAGCGGTTCACGGTTACTGGTTGCTGCTGCGTTGTTTGCGCCGTTTCCCGGAACTGCCTTCCCGCGAGGCGATCATTAGCCTGTTTGATGAACACTTTACCGAAGCCAATGTAACCCGCGAACTGGCCTATTTTACTGCCCCGTTCCGCGCGTCGTTCGAGCGCCCTTACGGATACGGTTGGCTGCTTGCGCTGGCGCAAGAACTGGCGGAATCGACTCTGCCGCAGGCAAAACGTTGGTCTGCTCTGCTTGAGCCGCTGACACAGGATATTCGTGCGCGCCTGATAGGCTACCTGGAAAAACTCACCTACCCGATTCGCGTCGGTACGCATTACAACACCGCTTTTGCCCTGGCGTTAGGGCTGGACTACGCCCGTTCGCGCCACGATGCGGAACTCGAGACGGCTATCATTGATGGAGCAAATCGCTTCTATCAGCACGATGTCAATTATCCGGCTCACTATGAACCGGGCGGCGATGAGTACGTTTCAGGTGCGCTCTGCGAAGCATTGCTGATGAGCCAGGTCAGCGCGGACTTCCCTGGCTGGTTTGACCGTTATCTGCCAGAGGTCGCCAGTATCAATGCGCTGATGCATCCGGCCGTTGTCAGTGACCGCTCCGACCCAAAAATCGCGCATCTCGATGGCCTGAATCTCAGCCGCACATGGTGCTTTAAACGTATTGCGGCGGCACTACCGGCTGAACACCCTGCCCAGCAAGCCTTACAACAGGCGATAACCCGCCATCTTGACGCCAGTCTTGATCATGTGGTCGGCAGCCATTACAGCGGCGGACACTGGTTAGCCAGTTTTGCCATGTTGGCACTGGAGTAACCTCCCCGTTTAAACGCTTTCCCCGCACGCCCGAGTGCGGGGGAAATAAAACCGCTATCAGGCTTTACTCACTTCCGGCGTCAAAAACTGGCTGCGCGGCGAATTACGCAATGTAAAGAATGAGATAGCAGTGAAGCAGGCTGTGATCAATCCTAACGTCAGATAAGCCTGGCTAAAGCCCACCGAGTCATACATTGACCCCGCCCACGTAGAGAGCACAACGCCAGAAAGCTGTTTGGATAAGTTAAAACCAATCAGGAAGAGCGTCGCCGACAGGCGAGGATCAAATACCGAAGAGATATATTTAAACGTTCCCACCAGCAAGAATGGCAATTCAAACATATGCAGCATTTTCAGAATAATGACTTCAGTGCCGGTCGTGGCAAACGAGGAGCCAATGATCCTCACAGACATAATCACGCCCGCCACCAACAAAGCATTTTTAGCCCCTATGCGATTAATAATGAAAGGTGCAAAGAACATAATCGTGGCGTTCAGTAATTCTCCGCCGGTGGTGACAAAACCAAATATTTCAGTCCCCCGCTGCGGCGATGAGAAAAAGCCTTTAAAGAAGTTGGCAAACTGCTGATCGAACACATCGTAAATACTGGCCACGCCAATCACATACAACAAGAATGCCCAGAAGCGCGGCATCTTCAGCAATTCCACCACCATATGCAGTGAGAATTCCTGCTTTTTATTTACGCCCAGCTCGGCAAGTTCAGATTCCATTTTAGGATCGGGCTTTGAGAGCAGTAAAAGTACCGCCAGCACCAGAGCGAAACCGGAGGCTATCCAGAAGGTAATATTCGGGTTAATGCTAAATAAGATGCCGGTCAACGAGGCGCAAATGGCCCAGCCCACACAGCCTGATACGCGCACCTGGCCGTATTCGAAACGGTTATTACGGCTCACACGTTCTATATACGCTTCCACCGCACCGGAACCGCCGGAAAAAACACATCCGAGATAGATCCCGCCTGCCATCGCCCCCAGATAAATATTGAATTGTAATAGCGGCGATAACACGTAGATAAAGAATGGCGCAAACAGAACCAACAGCACGACGATGAACCACAGTAAATGCTTCCGCAACCCTAGCTTGTCGGAAATTAAGCCAAAAGCAATCTGAAAGATAATGGCGAATAGCGAGATCGACGAGAACACCACGCCGGTTTCGGTTTTGGTCAGATGATTTACATCTGCAAGCCATACCGGGAAGAACGGAAAGTAGGCAGACATAATGAAATAGTAGAAAAAGAAGAACAGCATAAAATAGATGAAATTATGTTGTTCCCGACGACTCAACGCTGACAGTTTCATAGGGTATTTCCACTTATTATTATTTATGGATTGAGGGGCAAAGGCTGATAAACGTTTTTTGTAGGGGGACAAGCCTTAGCGTCATCCACCATTTGCATCAGTGGTGTCGGATGACGCTGCTGTACGACCTACATAAGTCTAAGAGTCAGTTGGTAATGCCATTGTGTATCCAGTAACAACCATTTCTTCAGCACGGACGGCGTCCAGGAATCATCACCTCCAACGCCCATATGCTGGGCATCAAGCGAAATAGTGACCCCGTCTTCTGGCACCATTTTGTGCCAGTGCGTAACCGTCATCAGTTGTTCGATACTCCAGGGTTGAACAGAGAAATGGAAATTCCCGCGCGCCTGCCAGATTCCCCAGTCGAGCGATTTTGTTCCGCCACGTAAACCATTTTCCGTCGGGAAGATATACGGCGTGCTCATCTCATCTAGCGGTAATGCCCAACGCGAGAAAATCGCGCTATTACGGCGGTCAGGGTAGTTTTCATGCGGCCCGAGTCCCAACCAGCTAACCTCTTCGTTCTGCGGTTTCACTTTGAAAACCACGCCGACACGAGGCAGCGGCGGCAGGGTTTCTGCGCGTTCGCCGGTCACGGTAAGATGCAATTGCCCAAGGCCATCAAAGCGCATCTGCCAGCAGCTCACGATCGCCACACCTTGATGATTGTGATATCGCCATTCGCTGACCACCACAATATCGTCGCCAAATTGTGTCGCTTCGCAACGCACGCACTCCCTTTCCAGTTGATAAAGCCCTGCACTTTTCCAGCGTTCCGCCCACGCATTAGGATCGATACGCGTCACTTCGCTGACGCCGATATCGTTGTCGATAGGGGCGCGGACAAAGTTGTCACGCAGCGGTTGCAGCAACTGCTCATCGCTGCCCTTCAACCAGCTGCAAAGTAAGCCGTTGGCGCGATCGACTTGCCACTGCTGGCCTGCGGCCTGCACGGTAAATCGGCTTGCTGAGGTGGTGAGAACCGGCGGGTTAGCCGCCGTAGGTTTGGTAGTTAAAACCAGCGGTGCGGCGATGGAAAACTGCTGCCACGCCACGCGATGCCCGGCGGCTGACCACGGCGTTTCATGAGGCTGAATCACTTCAAGCGTCAGCCAGACGTCTTTTGCATCGGCCGGGAGAATCAGGTTTTCGGTCAATGTCAGCTCAACACTGGCTTCGGCTGCCAGAGTCAGCGTTTCACGCCCGTTTAGCACCGGCAACCCCGCCGCCTCGATACGCCATTGCAGCGTTTCGTTATCGGTATCGCGGAACAAATACTCACTGTGAACTCGCACTCTGAGCGGCTGCTGGCTAATCAACTCAAACTGGAAGTATTGCTGCGCTTGTTTGGCTTCAAACAGTGCCGGATGTGGCGTCCGGTCAGTGAAAACCAGGCCATTCATGCAGAACTGGCGGTCGTTAGGCGTGTCGCCAAAATCTCCGCCATAGGCCCAGCCCTGCGTGCCATCGTCGAAGGTTTTCATGATGGCCTGATCCGCCCAGTCCCAAATGAACCCGCCCTGCAAACGAGGATATTCACGGAATGCCTGCCAGTAATCAGAGAAGTTACCCAGGCTGTTGCCCATCGCGTGGGAATATTCACACAAAATGAGCGGACGCTGCTCACCGGGCAGGCTGATCCACTTTTTAATCGCCCATTTCGGCACCGCCGGAATAATCAAATCCGTTTCAACGCGGGAATACATCGGACAAATAATATCGGTGACTGCCGTATCCCCGCCGCCGCCTTCATATTGCACCGGGCGCGATGGATCATTTTTTTTCAGCCAGTGGTAAACCGCATCGTGATTTGCGCCGTAGCCGGACTCATTGCCCAAAGACCAGATAATAATGCACGGATGGTTGCGGTTAGTCTGAACCATGCGCGTGACGCGTGCGCTGTAGGCAGGCAGCCAACTGGCATCATCAGAAAGACGGTTCATCGGCACCATGCCGTGGGTTTCGATGTTTGCCTCATCAACCACATACAAGCCATAGCGGTTACAAAGCTGATACCAGAGCGCGGTATTCGGATAATGAGAGCAGCGGACGGCATTAAAGTTATTCTGCTTCATCAGCAAAATGTCCTGCACCATATCGGCCTCGGTCACGACCTGGCCGCGAAGATGATGGTGTTCATGGCGGTTAACGCCGCGAATCAACAACGGCTTGCCATTCACCCGCAGCAGCCCGTTTATGATCTCGACTTGGCGGAAACCCACGTCGCACGCTTCGGCCTGAATCAGCTCATCACCCTTCCACACCGCCACAACGGCGCGATAACAGTGCGGCGTTTCCGCGCTCCACAACAGTGGGCGCTCAACCGGCAACCTGAGATAGGCACGCTCGGCGTAATTGCCCCGGTCGTCGATCATCGGCGTGCCAAGGGACTGGCGAATGGCGGCAATTTGCTGGTTTCCCTGCCAGAGAGTCGTTTCCACTTCCAGTTCGGATAAACAGGCTGTGGGAGCCGCAACCGCGATGTGGATATTTAGCTCCGCATCGCGATACAACGCATCCAGTTCGGGGGTGATCTGCATATCGGTCAGATGAATTTCGGGCAAATTCATCAGTGAAACCGAGCGGAAAATACCGCTCATGCGCCACATATCCTGATCTTCAAGCCAGGTCCCGGCACTCCAGCGCAACACCATTACACAAAGGCGATTTTCCCCGCCGTGTAAAAACGGAGTCAAATCGAACTCGGCTGGCAAACGGCTATCGACCGAATACCCCACCCATTTGCCGTTACACCACAAATGAAAAGCGGAATTCACACCGTCAAAAATAATGCGTGTCTGCCCGGATGCCAGCCACTGGTCGGAAATATCCACCGTGCGGGTGTAACATCCGGTGGCATTTTCCTCCGGCACAAACGGCGGCGTGGTTTCGATGGGATAGCGCACGTTGGTGTAAATCGGCGCATCGTCGCCGGTCATTTGCCAGTTCGATGGCACGGTAACGGGACGTGCATCCGCCAAATCGCGCTGCAACCAACTGGCGTCAACAGCCTGCGGTTGAGCCCGCCAGCTAAATTGCCAGTCACCATCAAGCGTTCGATGCTGTGGCGACACATGCTCGTCACGCGCTGCAGCAATATCCCGCCAGGCCCTGAACTGCGGGTGCGCCGGTAAACGGTTAATCTGCGTCACCGCCTGTTGCTGCCAGTCACGGCGGTTAAGAATTGCTGCAAACTCTGCTTCTGGGCAGAAAGCGCCCGAACTTTGCGTCATGCTGATTCACCTGTAGTCGTTAAAATGTTATGCGCAATACAATTGAGCAAATTTAGGCAGAGAATCAGCATCACTGGCAAACACAGGTTTTATCAATTCTAAGCACGATCGCAAAAGCGGTCGATTAATCAGCATTTCTGTCGTGAGCATGACAATAAATGTTAGCGCTATACATTTCATGCATGCTGGCTTGACGCAGCCACATCTGCCCCGCATTATGCGAACAAAAAAGGGGTACGCGATGAGCACTCGGCAGGCAACATTAAATGATGTAGCACGTGAAGCGGGCGTGTCGCAGCAAACGGTTTCACGGGTGTTGAATAGCCCGGATTTGGTGTCGTCCCGTACCCGTGAAAAAGTGCTGCATGCGATGAACGTGCTGCACTATGTGCCGAACCGTTCCGCTCAGTTACTGGCGGGTAAAACGATGCCTGCGCTCGGGCTCATCACCTCTTCTCTCACCTACCACGCGCCGTCACAAATTGCAGCGGCCATAAAAAGTCATGCCGAAGAACAGCAATTGCAGGTTTCTGTCGCGATGCCAAAAGGGGCGGAGTACGAAGCATTGCAAGCAGTGCTTAACGAATTTCGGGCGCAAAACATTCGCGGCGTGATTGCGAATCTGCCGCTCGAGAGCACGCTCGCTGAACAACTGGCGCGGGAAAATGACGATCTGGCTTGTTTATTTCTGGATGTTCCGCCAGAGACTGACGTTTCTTGTGTGCGCTTCGATCACCAGGACGGTTCTGGTGCTTGCGTAAAGCATTTGTGGGAACTGGGACACCGACAATTTGGTTTGTTAGCAGGCCCGGCAGAGTCGATTTCTGCTCGTCTGCGCCTGGGTTGCTGGCGTGAAACACTTCATCGATTTGGCGTCAGCAATGCCATAACAGCCTGGGGAGACTGGAGTGCCAGCAGCGGCTGGGCAAAAACCTTCGAGTTGATTCATGCCAATCCTCGCATCAGCGCCATTATCGTCGCCAACGATCAGATGGCCTTAGGTGTATTAAGCGCGTTGGCGCAACTTAAACGCAGCGGCGCAAATGCGGTTTCAGTGACGGGTTATGACGATACCGCAGACAGCCTCTTCTTCCAGCCCGCGTTAACAACGGTTGCGCAGGATTTCGATTTGCTCGGCAAACGTGCGGTGGAAATCGTGACATCGCTGATGGCACAATCGTCGTCACCACAAAAAATACTGAAACTCCTTCCTACCCGTCTTATCATTCGCGAGTCAACTTATCCCTTTCCACACAATGAGACACCGACAGATATTGTGGCGCAGCTGAAATTGCTCATTAATCAGCTATAAATATATGGACATTAGCAGCCACAAATAATGTGTAAAAATGGATATTGGTTGGCGGTGCTATTATAAAACAAACTGATTAGCATTACCTCCGCATTAATTATAGTGATATAGTAGAGTTTGTTCTTGCCACACCGATTACAACTCAACCCACAACTAAGCAACGAATGAATCACAATATAATCATAAGAAACACGAAAAGCATCATTCATCAATTAAAAATAGCTTTTATTAACAATCGTATTTCGCAAGCGGTTCTGAGTTGCACCATGGCTATTATGCCATTTTCAGTTTTACGCGGGGTCGTTATTGTTGCAGGTACGTTATCCCTGAATTTTCATTGGGTAAAAATTTCACAATGGTTAGGTGATTTGCAACAAAACATGCTTATTTTCTTGCCTGTTTTGTTAAATATTATCTTTTCATTACAATGGGCCGTCAGATATCGCCTTTCAATCATGCTCAGTATTTCTCTTAGTCTGACGGTACTGTTTGGAATTGCTGGCCTTGAAAACAATCATGAAGCTAATTTTCTTTTTGGCGTGAGCCTGCCCGTCGCCTTACTCTCCGCTATTTTCACAAATTTAATACTTGAAAAAAACATCACCTTATTTAGAACCAATAAGATTCAATCAAACTGGAAGTCGGCAAAAATATTATCTTTTTTCATTGCCAGGCTAACTTCGCTAATTGTTGTTGGGCATATTATATTAAGTGCCTGCAGTTGGTTAACAAAAGATATTTCAATTGCCATTTACCCTGATGGTTTTTTTCATGGTTTGCTGTATGAAATGATCCGTGAATTTACCTGGTTCTTTGGTATCCACGGGTTTTATATTTTCCAGGATATCGGGTTCAGATTCATGAACAATACGATATCTAACATGGACGCCTGGAAAGCCGGTCATGGGTCTTTAAATATCCTGAGCATCACTTTTTATGAGATGTGGTGTGCGTCCGGCGGATGCGGCGGTACGTTAAGCCTGTTAATCTGCTTATTAATCAGTCGCAACCCGTCTAACCGTCATCTTATTAATGTCTCATTGCCACTGGCGATATTTAACATCAATGAACCGCTGATTTTTGGCGTGCCCGTGGTGCTCAATCCCGTGATGTTCGTCCCTTTTCTGATGACTCCAGCGGTAGATTACATCCTCGCTTACTATGCTACGCTGTGGCACATCATCCCGCCCGCGCAGCAACTGGTGGGTTGGGCAACACCGGCCATCATTAATACATGGCTGGCCACCAATGGCGCATTCAGCGCGGTCTTCTTCCAGGTATTGCTCATTTGCGCGGGAATTGGTATTTACTGGCCTTTCCTGCGCTATATGGAAAAGCGTGACTATAAAGAAATCGCCTTGCCGTGCGGCAAAAAGCGATTTGTTCCGCTAAAAGGTAATCAGTTCCAATTGACGGTGCCGGGTCATCGAGAGGCAGAATCGCCGCATCATTACCTTTCTGAAGTAAATGAATATATAGAAGCAAGACGTCATATTAACGCTCTGCAAAATAGCGGTAATTTTGTTTTGTGGTTTCAACCTCAAATTACACTCGATGAGCGGAAAATAGTGGCAATGGAGGTTTTACTTCGTCATCAAAGTGATGATGGTAAAATTACCCCACCGTATTTTCTAAAATATTATGAACGTATTGGCATGATGCCCGAAGTTGATTTTTGGGTACTGGAAAATGCCGTTGAAGTGATTCATCACGAATTTTCTCGCTTTCCTGGCATGACACTTTCGGTAAATATTTCGCCGCAAACGTTGCTTGAACCTAATTTCCTGAGCGTGGTGAGTAAATTGCTCCGTAACCCGTTGCCTTCCGGCTGGCAGTTGGAAATGGAAATTACCGAATCACAAAAAGTGAAAGAACCCCAGCAAGTGATTGAGGTTCTGGCAGTGTTACGCCAGTTTGGTATCAAAATAGCACTGGATGATTTTGGTTCAGGTTATTCAACCTTATCCTATTTGACACAATATGAACTGGATAAAATTAAGCTGGATCGTACTTTGGTGCTGGGCCTGGCCCGAGAAGGAGGCGAAGCGTTTCTCCATCATGTTGTGCAGTTATGCAAAACCTCCGGCAGCATTGTGTTGATTGAAGGGGTGGAAACCGAAGAAGAACATCAAATTGTACAAAATTGTGGAATCCATTTAGCACAAGGTTTCTTGTTTCACCGCCCACAACCTTTAAACCAATTATGCGAACTTTTAGAAACAAATACTTAGCCGGACATGGCGCCTATTTTATGCATAAAACACAGGAGTGGATTGTCCAGCCCTAATAAAATAGTTGAGTAAAAATACACGAACAGCAACACGGTTGCGTTAATATTTATCGTTGACGCTTTAATTAGCCAACTTTATAATCCTGTTAATTAAATGAAAGCGCATTTCTCATAAATCGAACAAGTCGATAAAAACCTACATTGCGCTAACATCAGTTAAACAACATATTAAAGTACAGCAGTATACAAACAACAAATAAAAACGATAATTTATCTCATTGAGAATTCCTTTCGAGCCTTCTTTAATCGCTTATAAAAGAGTACGAATAGAAAAAATGGTTGTTAAAGAACTCATTCAACATGAAGTTGTGCCTGTCTGCGAACAGGAACCCCAGCTGCGTGGGGGTTATCATTGGTATCATTCAATTACCGGGAAAGTTGCTATCTATCTGATGCTAGGGGTTTTAATTGCCTATGGCATTGGTTCAGGCGCTGGAGTTTTTGAAGTAAACCGTATTTCGCACGAACAATGGTACAAACAAGCCGCCACCAATTCTCAAATCACCAGTTATATTATTCGTAATATTTATACCTCCACCACGGTTAAATCCAACCACGAAGGACAAGTGGTTTCTATTGAATCCGAACGACCGCTCAGTGATGATGAAACCATTATCCAGACCGGATTTAACCCGGCCGATATGCTCACCCTGGTATCAACACAAACTCATAATCCAACCTGGTTATTGTTGTATGACAAGAAACACGGTTTTACCGACCTCAATAACACGGACGACATCTCGCAAAAAATCACCACCGCTACGGATACCGCCAATAGATCAGCGTTAACGGCCTATTATCGCGGCTTCGCGGATATTGGCGGCAAAGAGTATTTCGTCGGTTCGATTCCTATCGTAGACCCCTCAGGAAAATTACTCGGTGCCGTAGTAAGCAGTATCGGAGAACGGGACGCGCTATTTGCCACCCACAATGCACTGCTGAAAAATACGCTACTGATGCTGATTTTAATCCTCGGTATTACGGTTGTGGTGGTTAATTGGCTGGTGCGTAACCTCTTTCGCCCCGTTCCACGTCTGATTCAAGCCGTCTCACTTATCGCGGATGAAAAAACCGACCAGGTCACTCCTTTCCAGACCCAGGATGATGAAATTGGTGAGCTGGCGAAAGCCATTGAAAAACTTCGTGTGGCTATGGTTGACCGGGGTTATCTGCAACGGATGCAGGAAATGGCGCAAAAAATGGAGTACATGGCGCATCATGACTCTTTGACACTGCTGCCTAACAGGGTTTCTTATCGAAATTCTATCGACGAACGACTGATAAAATTGAGAACCGAGGGCCGAATTTTCAATCTGTTGCTCATCGATTTAGATAATTTCAAACCGGTTAATGATACTTACGGCCACGTAGTTGGCGACGAACTCCTTATTGAATCGTCGGTACGTCTGTGCGCAATTATCGGTGAAAAAGATATGGCTATTCGCCTGGGCGGCGATGAATTTGCCATTCTTCAGGAAGTGCAACGCGACTCAATTATTGAAGCACAAACGCTGGCAAGAAAAGTGCTGGCGACGCTGAACGAACCGTTCACCTGTAGCGGGAATACGTTTTCTATCAGTGGCAGCATCGGGATTTCCTGTGCTCCGCAACATGGAAACACGCGTGAAGATTTATTCGCCCATGCCGATCTTGCGTTGTACACCTCTAAAAGTTTCGGCCGCAATTGTTTCCATTTTTATTCTCCGGGCATGACGATGAACCCTTCCAATAACCTGCTCTTTAGCCAGGAAATTGAGAACGGCATCAGAAATAATGAGTTCTTCCTGCACTACCAAAAAATTGTCAGCCTCGATAACTGCCGCAGCGAAGGCTATGAAGCGCTAGTTCGCTGGCAACACCCGGTTCGCGGACAACTGCAACCCCATCATTTTATTTCGGTTTCTGAAGATATAGGGCTGATTGCCAGGCTTGGCGAGTGGCTGATACGCAGTGCCTGCATAGATGCGGCTAATTGGCCCGTGGCGAAAACCGTTTCAGTGAATGTTTCCCCGCACCAGCTTCGTCATCCACGAATTTTAGATACCATTCGGAACGCCTTGCGTGACAGCGGCCTGGATCCTGCCCGTCTGGAAATAGAAATTACCGGTTCTGAGCCGTTGGACAAAGAAATTATCCTTCCTATTCTCAATGCCATTCAGGCGCTGGGAATCGGAATTGTTCTCGATGGATTCGGCACTGGCTTTGCCACGCTCGATTACTTAATTATTTTCCCGTTCAGCCATATCAAAATTGCCCGCCCACTGATTGATATGCTTGATAAGTGCGAGGACAGGCAGGCGCTAGTGAGTATGTTGGTTCGTTACGCGCTACAGCGTGGGCTGAAAGTGACCGCTGAAGGCGTTGAAACCCAGCAACAGTATGAATTTTTGCTCACAATCGGGGGCGTAAAAATGACGGCACAAGGATTTTACTTTGGCAGAGCCGTAGAAAATTCAAATGTAGTGGCAGAACTGGAGCAAGAGAAAATGGAGCAACAATGTCACTTTTAATCAATCACTTATATCAAGCATCAATTTCTGCGGCCGCAGCATTACTATTTTCCCTTGGTATGCTCATTCCTTCGAGCGGCCACGCGGAAGACATTTTGGCTCGTATCACCCAAAGCAAAACCATCACTCTGAGTTATCAGACAGATGTATTTCCTTATTCTTATTTCGAAAATAATAAGCCACAAGGTTATTCCATTGATATCTGCCATAAACTGATCGACATGATTAAACAGGAGTTAAAGCTTCCTGAGCTTCGCATCAAATGGGTTCCCGTCACCACCGCCACACAGTTTTTAACCGTCAAAAATAAAAGCATCGATATGGGCTGCATCCCCACGATTTACACGGCAGAAAGGCAAAAAATCGTGACCTTTTCTGAACCGTATTTCTTCTCAGCGACCCGCTTTGTGTCGCGTATGGAAGATGATATTACGGATATTGAAGAGCTGAACGGCCATACGGTTATCGTGAAAAGCGGTACGGTGTTCGTCAGACATATCCAGGAAGCGAACGCCCAGCACCAACTGTCATTGAATATTGATCTCGGCACCGACAATACGAAGGCTTTTTCCGAGCTGGAAAGTGGCAGAACGCCGGTGATTGTTTCCAGCGACGTGTTACTGCTTGCGCAAGCAGCGCTTTCAGGGCACCCGCAGGCATTCAGGATTTCTGCACAAACCCTCAGCCCGCGATTGCCCATCGCCATGCCGATTAAGAAAGGGAATCCGAAATTTACCGCGCTGATCAATACCTCGATGAAACGTCTGCTACAAAGTCCAGATTTCATGACTATTTATAATAAATGGTTTATGCGGCCGATAATGCCTGAAGGAGTGACTCTCAACTTGCCATTATCGCCAGAATTGAAGAAGCGTATTTCTTCGCAAACCCCGTATGCTTATTAAATATTTTTCCGGTGAGCACCCGAAGATAACGACAAACGATAAAAGCCTATCAATGAAACAGAAACCGTACCTGAGTTATATATTAAGTTTGTTTATGCTAATTACCGTGACTGCGGTGAAGGCAGAACCGAATATGTCTACGCTGGAAAGAATTTCCAGCCATAAAATCATCAATATTGGCTATCGGGATGCGCCGCCCTATTCCTACAAAACTCGTGATGGTCAAGTTGTTGGGTATGTCATTGAATTGTGCAAAAACGTGACGGAAAGTCTCAAAAAGAATCTGCACATTAATCATCTGGAAGTTAACTATATTCCTGTACCCATATCCATGCGCATCTCGATGCTAAAACATAATGTGATTGATATGGATTGTTCGGTTAATACGGATACCGTAAAACGCCGAAGCGTCGTTTCATTCTCCCGCCATTATCTGTTAGTTCAAACACGATTCGGTACCCCTGTCGGTACAAATATTCATACTTTTTTAGACTTAGCGGGCAGAACAATCAGTGTAACCAAGGGAACGGCAGACTTAATTAGTGCTAATACCCTCAATCGGGTACAGAATCTTAATCTATTTGTTTTGACTCAACCGACAATGAAAGATGCTTTTATTACAATGAGTCAGCATAAGAGTTTTGCGACAGCAACGAATGAGGTGTCGCTTAAGGAACTGATTGAAAGTAGTGAACATCCTGAAGATTATCAGATGTCAGATCTAACGCTGGGTACGCCACAAAATCTGGGAATCATGCTCCGTTATGACGATCAAGAATTCAAAAAAATAGTAGATGCCTCTCTGGCAGATCGGTTCAAGCGCCATGATTTTAAGTCATTTTATGATCAATGGTTTAATAGCATCTTACCCGATAAAAACTTCAACCTGCATCTTCCTCTAACAGCTGAAATGTATAAATACATTGCACAGAACACCTGATTTTAAAACTATAACCCGCGCAATAAAAAAGGGAGAAAGTAAACTTTCTCCCCTAATACGCGATATTAATTACATCAGTTGAAGCAACATGCAGAAAGACATTCCGCACAATACACCATATAACAAATTGCTCTGCGCCGTTTTACGCACACGTTTTTGAGAATGAATGGTAACGTCTTCCAGTCTTTTACGAACGTTGCGCGAAACCTGTGTATGGTGTGTTATGACATCTTTTGAACAGTGCCGGAACCTTGCGATGTCATCCCTTATAAACTCATCGACAACGCCTTTGTTGGCTTTGAGTTCGCGGACAATTCCTTCAAGCATTTTTTCCATGCCTTTTACCCGCAGGACAACATCTTCTTCCATTTCCAGTGACAGCATAATCCAAATCCATGATTAATTATAACACCTGGGGGTAATTCATTTACCGCCCATCCCTTTCAGGATAATAATGTCGTCAAGAAACAACCTAAGCAAGACAATAAACATTAATAAAACTTAAGTTGAAAATATTTCAGGTGAATTGGCGCTATATTGTTCACCCATAAAAAATAATTAATCACGCTCTCCATTTGTTATTGCATCAATACTTTCTGGTAACAAACGAATTTCCGCCGCGCGGCGATGAGCCTGCATTCCTTCAGTGCGACTTTGGCGGACAGCAGGTTGCGCGACGGCTGCAATTCCATGCTCATCAATCCACTGGTGGGTGCAAATTTTCACATACGCGCCAACCCATAAACCGCCGGTATAGCGAGCCGCAGCCATCGTTGGCAGTGTATGGTTGGTTCCGCAACACTTGTCAGAGAACACAACGCTGGCATTTTGTCCGATGAACAACGAACCATAATTACGGATTTTGCTGGCCGTCGCATGGGGGTCACGGGTGTGCACTTGCAGATGTTCCGTGGCCATATGGTCTGCCCAGGCGATGAGCTGTTCCTCGTCGCTACAAATCACAATTTCGCCCTGTCGTTTCCAAGCTTCACCTGCGGTTACTGCCGTGGGTAAATTCGACAGCTGGCGTTCAATTTCAGCCAGCGTCGCGCGGGCGATTTGTGGACTGGTGGTCGCCATCCCGACGCGGGTATGCACATCATGTTCAGCCTGAGCCAACAGGTCCGCCGCAAGAATTCGCGGGTCTGCGCTGTCATCAGCAATCACATAAATCTCACTTGGCCCAGCCAGGGCGTCGATGCCGACTTTACCGAACACCTGGCGTTTAGCTTCGTTAACAAAGGCATTGCCCGGCCCGACAACTTTATCCACTACCGGGATAGATTCTGTCCCCCAGGCCATGGCGGCAATCGCCTGTGCGCCACCAACCTTAAAGATGCGGTGCGCCCCCGCAAGGTGGCAAATGGCTATCATCGCCGGATGCGCCCCCGGCGGCAGGCAGGCAATAATCTGGTCACATCCTGCCACTACCGCCGGGACAATTGACATTACCGGCGCGGATAAAATGGGGTAACGCCCACCTGGCACATAACAGCCCACAGTCTGAATAGGGATAATGCGGTGCCCGAGATGCACGCCCGGCAGCGTTTCGATATCCAGCGGCTGCATGGTTGCCAGTTGCGCCTGCGCAAAGCGTTTAACCTGCGCAATGGCAAACTCGCTGTCCTTACGCGTTTGCGGGTCGAGATCCGCCAGTGCACTGGCAATTTCATGTTCCGAAACTTCAAATTTGTCCGGTGTGGTTTTATCAAACTTTGCCGAGTAGTCACGCAGCGCGGCATCGCCACGCTCGCGCACCTGGTCGATAATATTCTGCACCGTCTCGGTTAGCGTGCGGTCAGCCTGAACATCTTGTCCCTGCGGACGTTTAATAAACTCTACATCAGCCTCAGAAATCGTACCCATTTCTTACTCCTCCATTTGTCCCAGTTTAATTTGTGCCAGCAGAGCCAGATGGTCGTAGACCACCCATTCATCAACGATTTTGCCGTTGACGATGTGATAGTGGGACATCCCCATAACGAACAGGCGCTCACCGGTCGGTTTACCCAGCTCGCCGTAACCCAGGTGGTGGCCTTCCATGATCCAACGCACCGCCACTTTGGTACCGCCTTCTTCGCAAGGGTTGGAGCAGACATGCTGCGGCATCCACGCCCCGTCCGGGATCATGCCAATCAGCGCCAGCGTCTGGTGGATAACCGCCGCCTGACCGTACAACTCTTTCATCAGCGGACCATGCCACTGTACATTCGGGGCATACACATCTTTGATTTTGCCGAGCATGCGACGGTTATAAATTTCGTGCAGCCAGCGCAGGCACTGCTCTTCGGTATCGGTATGCGCAATGGAGACATCGCATTCCATTTCTGGCGGATACTGCCCGACCATGCGGCGGTTTTCGCCGATATCGGTGACACGGAAGCCCTTATCGAACTGCTCTTTTGCCATGCCGTAGGCTATCGCGTCGGTATCCAGACCCAGCTGACGCATCATCGCCATGTTGTCGCTGACCACCCACTCGCGATAAATCTTGTTTTCGTGGATCATGCAGTCCGCCACGGTACGGGTCACAAACGTGCGGTTAGTCGGTTTACCCAGATGACTGTACTGAGTGTGACGGCCAGTGCCGGTTACCAGGTGGGAGGTGTAAAAACCGTCAACGTCGTTACCATTCCAGATAACTTGCGTTGCCATACCGCGGCGTTCAGGGAAGGCAATTAAGCGCTGCAACGTATCCTGCACAACCTGCTCGCGGTTATACATGGTACCGAGCGCATTGTATAAAACACAGTTGTGGGTATAGTGGGTGTAAATTAAACCAACGTCACGCTCGTCCCATATTTTATGGGTGCAACGCACAATGTAATCGACAATATCCGTATAACAATCATCAAAGCCCCGCAATGATTGCACTCGCGGACGTTTCTCCGGAACCAAATCAATAAAGTCACGGCGTTCCACTTGTAATACCGGTTCATCGCGCGTGGATTTTACATTGGTTTTTTCCGAAGCTACCGGCGTTTTATTGGTTGTTTCAGTTGAAGACATATGACCTCCTGCGTTATTTGATTGCGCTATTGGTATTGTCAGCGCACATTATTCAGGGATAGGAATATCCCTCACCTGCAAATGGCGATAATATTTATTTTCTGGGTTAGCTATTTGGCGAGGAGGTTATCCTCGCCAATAAATGTAATTAATTAAAAATCTGTGACCATATCGCTAATTCATCGACACCCAGATATTCCCGGATAATTAACCCATCGCGTAATTCCAGTTGGCTAATACCGGTAATAGAAACCGGGCGACGGGTCGGGGTACCGAATTTCCCGTAACCGTCGTGCCAGGTTAACAGCGACCAGCGCAACGAAAGGCGCACCGGTTCATTGGCATCACGGCGCACCACCAGGTGATGGAGATGCGTTTCGCTGTCGGCAAACGACGCCCGGTATCCCGAAAGAAAACCGCCGATATCCTGCTCGCCCGTGCACAACACGTGGCCCGGCCCATGCAGCGTTGCGGCAGGATGATATAACCCTGGCACCACACCGCTGTTGCCACCTGCCCACATCGACAAATAGCGTTCAATCAGTCCGGCAAGTGGGCCATCAACGTCATCCCCTTCAGGGCCGCCCGCCCAGCGCGCGTCCATCTCTTCGGCACTGATATTTTCCAGCCCGGCTTCACGACGTGAATCTGCGAGTTGCCTCGCAAAATCACGCACTTCCATTCCCGTTTGCAAAATGATGGCTGCGCGGTCTTGCAATAACCACTCCTGACGCACTGCGCCTTCAGCGCAAACGCGATCCGCCCAGGTGCGCACCCAAATCGATTTTCCGCTCGGTTTCCCAAAGAACCCCTCGCCCTGATGCTGGATACAGGCCACCGTGCGTTGCGCGGCGTAATATTCAAACTGCGGCGAATGGGTACAAAGAATATCTTCGGTTAGCACCGTGCGCTGCGGGAAACTGTGCATCGCTTCAAGCGTGAGCCGCATAAATTGCGACAGGTCATTGAGCTGTTTTTCCGGGGTGTTAAATACCACCGGAGTGGCGTAGAAATCTGCCAGTTGGCCGATATCTTTTTGCTCCCATACCACATGGGTCAGCGTCAAAATAAACTGCTGGATAGAATCAAACTGAGGGCTAAAGCCCGGCAACCTGGTCATTCAACCTCCTGCGGCTGGAACAATGACAGCCCATCTTTTTCGATAACGCCAAATTGTGGCCGCCTTGCGGAATGACGCACCACCAGCACACCAGGAACCACAACCTGTTCCGGTTCAATGTTTTCACTTTCAATCTGTTTCATCAGTAGCGCTATGGTGGCCCCGACCATGGCATCAACAGGCTGAGATGCCGACGTCAGAGCGTAAGACGGCCAACCTGAAGGGCCGGTATCGTCATAACCGATGACCGAAAGATCTTCTGGAATCCGCAGGCCAAATTCGAACCGGGCAACATCCATCACGGTAAGCGCCATATGATCATTGGCAGCAAAAATGGCATCCGGTGGCTGTGGCGAGGAAAACAGTTCCCAGGCCGCTTTTGCGGTTTTTCTGGCATCGTAATCCCCCTGCACCACGCGGACATCCTTAATTCCGTGGTGATTAAGCGTATTGATATACCCACTCTGCCGCGCCAGGTTAACCGAAGAGTCAGAAAGCCCGGCCACATACGCAAAGTGCTGGTGCTCCCCGGCGAGCAGAAATTCTGCAATCTGTTTGGCTGCCGCTTCGTTATCGGTATTCACGCTCGACGCCGTGGCATTTTCTTCGCTGCGATTAAACAGCACCACCGGGATCCCGGCAGCGACACACTCTTCGGAAAGCTCGACCGACAGCGAAACCGAAGCCAGCACAATCCCGTCAACCCGGTATTGCATGATCTGGTCGAAAATCCGGTCGACGTTACCATCGCGGTCGCCCACAAACAGCAGCAGGTGGTAATTCAGCTCATCGAGCTTTTGCGCCAGTGCTTCCAGAACCTGCGGGTAGAACTGGTTATCAAAATAGGACATCACCACACCCACAATCCTTGAGCGGGCGGTGTTTAGGGATCGGGCAATGGCATTTGGCCGATAGCCCAGTTCGCGCGCCGCCTTCAGCACCTTTTCACGCGTTGCCGGAGAAATGCTCGCTCCTGGCGTGAAAGTGCGCGATACCGCCGATTGTGATACTCCCGCTATTTGCGCCACTTGCTGAGAAGTCACGGGGCCAAAAGTCTTACGTTTCATGATTTGGTAGTCCTTATCCACATCCCTCTGGAATGCCTGTTTTTTATACTTACACCATCTTTGCATGCGTATGCAACAGACAAAATTATTTTTTTCACATTTACATTATCTGCCTTTACAAAATTGAAACCTTTTCGTAACTTCAACTTTTGAATACGTATGCAGAAAACAAAAAATACGCCGTCAGTTTTACCGGTGACGCAAGTTAGCGACAAAGGATTGCACCGGTTAATGCCGTACTTGATTGGTTATAACCCATTAATATTTAAGAGGTTCACCACATGTTTCGTGCACTCTTTAGTCGATCCGAAGTCAGATTGTTTTTTACCATTAGCGTGTTGTTCTTCATTTGCATCCACAGTATCGATGCATTTCTCGCCCCGATGTTAATCAGCGAAGGAATGCAGCCAGAAGTGGTGGGAATGATTATGGGCGCCAGTGGATTAGCCACGTTATTTATCCGTTTCCCGATTGGCATTTTGTCGGACGTGGTGAAGAGCCGAAAAATATTTATCCAGGTCAGCCTGCTGTTACCGATGGTGACCTGGCCGATAGCCTACCTGGAACCCACCGCCGTGACATTGTACCTGGCGAAGGCCGCCGATGGATTCACTGCGGCGACCTGGGTTTTGTATAACATCCTGTTTATTCGCTATTTTGATAAAAAAGATGCGCCTGCCGCTGTGGCATTACTGGCACTTGCCGGGCCATTAGGGGTTTTCCTCGGCAACTGTATTGGTGGCGCGTTAATCCACTTTTTTGACAAGAACATCGGCTATTTTGTCTCAAGCGTATCGGCGCTGCTGGCATTGATTCTGACGTTTCGCATTAAAGAATTTCATGATGCTGCCCGCGCACCCACGCTTAAAGCCTGTATTAATAGTGCGAAGCGCCAGCTCGCGGACCCTTCCGTATGGTTTATTGGCCTGCTGGCCACCATTGTCATCCTGGTGCCTTTCGCCACCCGCGATACGCTGACCCCTATTTATGCCCAACAGCTCGGCGCGAAAGCCGGTATTTTGACCTTGCTGAGTAATATCCATTTGATCTTCTACGCGCTGGCGATAGCGATGTGTAGTTCGGTGTTTTATAAACGCCTGGGACTGGTGAACACCGCCGTTATTGGCATTATCCTGCAAGTGATTTCCAGTATCGGCATTCCTTTCACCAGCAATATGTATCTCATCTATTTCTTACAGGCGATGGCGGGTTTCTCGTTTGGTATGGCATTCGCCGTGTTTATGTCGTTAAGCGTGGTGAATACGGTGGAGGATGAACAATCAACGCGCATGGGCTTATTCCAGACCATTTATTCTGTCGGCATGTTTGTCGGCCCGGTCGCGATGGGTTTGATGTTGCAGCATATTAATTTGTCTTCCGGGTATCTGATGATTGGCGTGTTGTGCGTGATTGCGGCTTTCCTCACACCCATGGCGGCACGCAGTGTGGAGCAGCGCCAGATAAAAGCGGCGCAAAAGAATCTGCCGAACGTTTCTTCGGCACAGGAATATGCTAATAAAACCAGCCAGTAAATTTAAACCTTAATCGTTTATTTAATCCGATTCACCCCATTCACCCGCAATGCCGGGCGGGATAAACACGTATTAAAAATCAAAGGAGAGCGTCATGGCGCAATATTTAAAAACCAGTAAATCATTATCTGAACGCCAGCAGGCCAATAAACAGGTCAGTATTGTGGTGGAAAATACGCTGGCCGATATTGAACAACGCGGTAATCAGGCTATTCGTGAGTTATCCATTAAGTTCGATAATTACGATCGCCAGGATTATCGTTTATCGCAGAGTGAAATTAATGCCTGCATCAAACAATTAAGCCGCCAGGATATTAAAGATATCGAGTTTGCCCAGCAGCAAGTTTTTAATTTTGCCACGGCGCAAAAAGGTTGCCTGACCGATCTTGAAATCGAAACCCGTCCCGGCGTAATTCTTGGTCATAAAAACATTCCGATTAATGCCGTCGGTTGTTATGTCCCCGGTGGGAAATATCCGCTGCTGGCTTCAGCGCATATGTCGATTATTACGGCAAACGTAGCGGGGTGTTCGCGCATTGTGAGCTGTGCGCCGCCGTTTAATGGTCGCCCTGCCCCGGCGATTGTTGCCGCGCAGGCGATGGCGGGTGCAACGGAGATTTACGCGTTAGGCGGTATTCAGGCGATTGGCGCGATGGCGCTCGGCACCGACACTATCGCGCCGGTGGATATGCTGGTCGGCCCAGGTAACGCCTTCGTTGCAGAAGCTAAACGCCAGTTATTTGGCCGCGTCGGCATCGACTTGTTCGCCGGGCCAACGGAAACGCTGGTGATTGCCGACGAAACGGTAGACGCGGAAATCTGCGCCACCGACCTGCTGGGTCAGGCCGAACACGGCGTAACCACACCTGCGATCCTGCTCACCAACTCGCTGAAACTGGCACAAGAAACGATACGTGAAGTTGAGCGCCTGCTGACGCAATTGCCAACCGCAGAAATTGCCCGCCAGGCATGGCGCGATTACGGCGAGGTGATTGTTTGCGACAGTTACGAGGAAATGTTGCAGGAAGCAGACCGCATCGCTTCTGAGCACGTGCAGGTGATGACCAATCGCGACGACTGGTTCCTCGCCAACATGACCAACTTTGGTGCGCTGTTCCTTGGCCCGCGCACCAATGTGGCTTACGGCGATAAAGTCATCGGCACCAACCATACCCTGCCAACGCAGAAAGCAGCGCGTTATACCGGCGGACTTTGGGTCGGTAAGTTTATGAAAACCTGCACCTGGCAGAAAGTGCTGAGTGACGAAGCCTCTACAGAAATTGGCAGCTATTGCTCACGCTTGTGCCAACTCGAAGGTTTCTCGGGCCATGCGGAGCAAGCCAATATTCGCGTGCGTCGTTACGGCAACCAGGATGTGCCATACGCAGGCTCGGTTCCGGCGGCGGATATTGAGAAGGCATCGTAATGATAGCGCTTCCTCGCACACCAGAATTCCGGCTCGATAATCAGCGGGCTTTAGTGACGGGCGGTTCTCGTGGTATCGGTTTTGCGGCGGCCATCGCCCTGGCACGCGCCGGGGCGCAGGTGTGGATTATTGCCCGCCAGGCGCAGCAGCTTGAGGAGGCGGTTAAAAGTGCTGCCGCAGAAGGCCTGCAATTAAACAGCCTGGCGCTGGATATTACCGATACCGCTCAGGCGGGTGCTGCGTTGGCAGCACTGCCGGGGTTCGACATTCTGGTAAACAGTGCCGGGCTTGCGCGTCATCAGCCATTTCTTGAAGTGAGTGAAGAAAATTTTGATGCGGTCATGGCGCTCAATCTGCGGGCAACCTTCTTTATTAGCCAGTTAGTTGCACGCAGTATGAAAATCCGCCAGGTCCCCGGTTCAATTATTCACATCTCCTCGCAAATGGGGCATGTCGGCGGCCCGCAACGCAGCGTTTATTGTGCGTCTAAGTTTGCCCTAGAGGGTTTGACGAAAACAATGGCGCTGGAGTTGGGCGAGTCGGGTATTCGGGTGAATACCCTGTGCCCGACGTTTATTGAAACCGAGCTGTCGCGTGCGAATCTCGCAAACCCGGCATTTAGTCGCTATGTGTTGGACAACATAAAGCTGAAGCGGCTGGGGACGCTGGAAGATGTGATGGGGCCGGTGGTGTTTCTCGCCTCGCCTGCTTCTGCCCTGATTACCGGCACGGCATTAATGGTCGATGGCGGGTGGACAGCAACATGAATACGATGCCTTTGCTGGAAAACCATCACGCGCCACTGATTCTGATCGGCGGAACGCTGTGCAACGGGCGGCTATGGCAGCAGTTAAGCGAACAGTTAAATGTGACCTCTTTTAGCTGCATCACGCTCACCGCGGGCAAATCAGCGCATGAACTGGCAACTCAGTTGCTCGAGGTTTTGCCGCCGCGCTTTTGCCTGGCGGGTTTTTCACTCGGGGCAATGGTGGCTCTGCAAATGGTAGCTTTGGCTCCGCATCGAATTGCCGGTCTGGCGCTGCTGTCCGTGAACCCGCTGCGGGATTTACCCGGTAACGCGGCCGGGCGACGTGCGGCGGTGAAAGAAGCTGCGCGCCTGGGAGTCGCGCCGTGGCTCACGAAAACTCTCTGGCCGAAATACGTTGCCCCGCATCGTCTGGATAACGCGTCGCTTCACCAGACAATCGTACAAATGGCTGAAGAGTGCGGCATTGCGGTTTTTGCAGACCAGACTGAGGTGGCGATTTCACGCGATGACCATCGCGCGGCTCTGGCCACGTTCTCCTCTCCGATACTCATCATCAACGGCGCGTATGACGTCATTTGTACCCATTCACATCACCAGTCGGTTGCCGCTGTCGCTGCTCATGCCCGCTGGATAACGCTTCCTGAAAGCGGCCATTTCTTACCGCTTGAAGAACCGAAACTGGTGGCAATCGCCATGCGCAACTGGATACAGGAGTCACAACCATGAGAAAAAATCCGCTCAAAGCGGCCTTTCGCCAGCAGCAACCCATCATTAATGGTTGGCTGGCGATACCTTCGGGCTACAGCGCCGAAATCGTCGGGCATCAGGGCTATGATTCCGTCACCGTCGATATGCAGCACGGCATGATTGATTTCGCCAGCGCGCTGTCGATGCTGCAGGCCATTTCGGCGACGCCTGCCACGCCGCTGGCCCGCGTGAACACCAACGAACCGGCGCAAATTATGCGCTTGCTTGATGCCGGAGCCTGGGGAATCATCTGCCCGATGATTTCGACGGCGGAACAAGCGCGGCAGTTTGTTTCAGCCTGCCGCTACCCGCCACTCGGTAACCGCTCTTTTGGCCCGGCGCGCGCCCTTTTATACGGCGGCAAAGATTACCCGCAGTATGCCAATGAAGAGATCCTGACGCTGGCGATGATTGAAACCCGCGAAGGGCTGGAAAATCTCGACGCGATTCTGGATACCGTCGGGCTGGACGGCGTATTTATCGGGCCAAACGATCTTTCTTTAACGCTCACGGGAAGTGCCAGCGCCGAGTCGCAACACCCTGAAATGTTGGCCGCGATAGAGTTAGTGCTGAGTCGTTGCAAAGCACATAACAAACTCGCCGGAATATTTTGTACATCAGGCCACGCCGCCGCAAATCGAATTGCGCAAGGCTTTAACTTTGTGACCCCGGCCAATGACGTTATGCAACTGGGCAGTGCGTCACGCACCGCAATCGCCGCCGCGCGGGGCGAAGCCGCGCCAACCAGTGGCGCATCTGGATATTAATAGAGGACATTATGCAAAATATTACTCTGACCCAAGAAGAAGCCCAGCGTCGCCTGGTTCGCCCGGAAGACCGCGTGTCCTGTAGCGTGGCGTTTATCGACTGCAAACTACCCGGCTCGCACCTCAAACAAAACTATTCCTTTATTGGCCCAGGCGTGACGCAGTCGGCTTCGCAAGTGGTGAATATTCCCGAGCCGCACGGGTTTAACATTGGTGCGGCGGCGATGCCAAAAGGCGTCACCAATAATCTGCATCTGCATTTCACCGCCGAAGTGTTTTTGATTCATGAAGGGAGCTGGCGTTTCCGTTGGGGTGCTAATGGTGAGCATCAGGCGGAATTTAGCGCACCGGCTATTTTGTCTATCCCGACGTGGATTTTCCGCGGTTTTACTAACGTCAGCCCGAATGATACCTGCGGCATGGTGTTCACCGTTTTAGGGGGCAATAACACCGGCGGGATTATCTGGCATCCGTCGATACTAGAGGCCGCAAGCGAATATGGTTTGTATCTGAGTCGCGACAATATGCTGATTGATGTCGAGGCCGGCGACAAACTGCCCGCGCAATCCGAGTTGTTACAGCCGCTGGGGGCTGAACATATCGCCGCGTTGCGCGATTATCCGATAGAGGAAATGAGCCAGCGCGCCGTGACGGGCGAGCAGCGGACATGGTCGAAGAACGCTCTGCTGGATTCTGTTTTGCCAGGACACGGTGGCGAACTGGCACCGGTGATTGGCTATGGAATATCACAAGACCTGCATAACGCGCCGCCAATTCTGAATCCGCATGGTTTCTCTGTGGAGTGGCTGCGCATTCAGGACCAGCATCGCGTTGGTTTGCATTCCTGCCCGGATGTTCAGGTGCTGATGGTGTTTAAAGGAACGCTGGAAATCACGTGGAATAGACCAGGAGAAGAAGTCACGATTGTGGCTGAAGAAGGTTCGGTGATTTCAGTTCCTGCCAATAGCTGGCGTCAGTACCGGGCGCTTAATGGCGTGATGGAAGCCACGCTGACCACTCAGGGCGATCATCGTAAAAAGATTTACTGGGATGCGGAAGTTATTGAGCAAGCGCTGGAGCGGGATCGCTGTCTCGATCCCGATGGCTACGTGGCAACGGCAAGTATCCTGCCTGCCACCGCGCGTCGGGCGGGTGAGAAAATAGCTCGCGCCTTATAGGCGAGCTCAGAGCGAGATTCTCACTTTTTGCAGGGACGGCACGCGGGGCGAAACATTGCCGCGTAATGCGCTTATTTCTGAGTGTTTACGCGGCTTGCCAGTGCGGAAAGGTTGTTATCGGGAAATGGACTTTCCATCGCAAAATCCCATTCGTGTGCGGCACAAACCCCATCACTGCCGCCCTGGTTTTCACATTGCGCAATTCTTTTTGCCGGAGCATTCCCGCATATCAACAGGAAAGCGACAACCACAACACCGGGGATAAACCACTTAATCATGACAAAAATTCTTCATTAATATAAAAGCCGTCAACAGGACGTTAATGCTCATCGATCCTGTCATTCAAAAAAATATTATATTCCGCAATTATATTTTAAGGAATAACTCATATTTATTATAAATGACTAAAAAAGTTGCAAAGTCGCGCCCAGGGTCGCTGAGACCAGGAATAAGCCTCCCCAACCTTTTGCGACGCCAAGTTTGTTAATAACCACTTAACGCACTGATAACACTTCGCCGTATTTCTGCGCATTCCGTATTTGAAACAGCGTTTTCAATTCCTTTCGGAGCAAGTTACCTCTATAATGGGCGCGTCTTGACTTGAATGGTTTCAGCGCATTGAACTGTCCTAATACACTAGAAAGCAATCAATATCCCCGGCAGGCTGAACCGCAAGCACACTTTCCTCTGCACGCTTTATTTCTGTCACCTATCCTTACCGGGTGGCACATGAACAATACCAGCTTTAGTTTGCGCTCCGGCGCCCGTATCGACCGGAACCGAATTTTCACAATCCTTCTCAACTTACAGATAAGACTGTCATGAAAAAGACTAAAATTGTTTGCACCATCGGTCCGAAAACCGAATCCGAAGAAATGCTGAGCAAAATGCTTGATGCTGGCATGAACGTAATGCGTCTGAACTTCTCCCACGGTGACTACGAAGAACACGGTCAGCGTATCAAGAACCTGCGCAACGTAATGGAAAAAACCGGTAAGAAAGCAGCAATCCTGCTGGACACCAAAGGTCCTGAAATCCGCACAATCAAACTGGAAGGCGGCAACGACGTCTCTCTGAAAGCGGGTCAGACCTTTACTTTCACCACCGACAAAACTGTTGTGGGTAACAGCGATATCGTTGCTGTCACTTACGAAGGTTTCACCAGCGACCTGAGCGTTGGTAACACCGTACTGGTTGACGATGGTCTGATCGGTATGGAAGTCACTGCAATTGAAGGCAAAAACGTTGTTTGTAAAGTACTGAACAACGGCGACCTGGGCGAAAACAAAGGCGTTAACCTGCCGGGCGTTTCCATCGCGCTGCCAGCTTTGGCTGAAAAAGACAAACAAGACCTGGTGTTCGGTTGCGAGCAAGGCGTTGATTTCGTAGCGGCTTCCTTCATCCGTAAACGTTCTGACGTTGTTGAAATCCGTGAGCACTTAAAAGCGCATGGCGGCGAGAACATCCAGATCATCTCCAAAATCGAAAACCAGGAAGGCCTGAACAACTTCGACGAAATCCTCGAAGCTTCTGACGGCATCATGGTTGCTCGTGGTGACCTGGGCGTTGAAATCCCGGTTGAAGAAGTTATCTTCGCGCAGAAGATGATGATTGAGAAATGTGTTCGCGCTCGTAAAGTTGTTATCACTGCAACTCAGATGCTCGACTCCATGATCAAAAACCCACGCCCTACTCGCGCAGAAGCGGGTGACGTGGCTAACGCCATCATCGACGGTACCGACGCAGTAATGCTGTCTGGTGAGTCTGCTAAAGGTAAATACCCACTGGAAGCTGTGACCATCATGGCTACTATCTGTGAGCGTACTGACCGCGTGATGACCAGCCGTCTGGATAACAACCATGACAGCCGTAAACTGCGTATCACCGAAGCAGTTTGCCGTGGTGCAGTTGAAACTGCTGAAAACCTGGCAGCTCCAATCATTGTTGTTGCAACCCAGGGCGGCAAATCAGCTAAAGCTGTGCGTAAATACTTCCCGAACGCAACTATCCTGGCGCTGACCACCAATGAACTCACTGCTCGTCAGTTAGTTCTGAGCAAAGGCGTGATTCCACAGCTGGTTAAAGAAATCGCTTCTACTGATGATTTCTACCGTCTGGGCAAAGAAGTTGCGCTGGAGAGCGGTTTAGCTCGTAAAGGCGACATCGTAGTGATGGTTTCTGGTGCATTAGTACCAAGTGGCACCACCAATACTGCGTCCGTTCACGTACTGTAAATTTCCTGTGAACGAATAATTTGCTAAAAAAGCGCCTTCGGGCGCTTTTTTTATGGGGTTTAATAGACGGTCTGAAATAAAAATCAAATCGGCTTGCTCTATTTAAGATGCAATTTAGTAAGATGAATCCGATTAAAATCCTCTGTTTTTTCTATTTTTTTTAGTTTTCAGCCCCGGTTCGCTGGTTCTTTGAGCGAACGATCAAATTTAAGTGCATTCCCATCAAAAATTTATTCTCAAGATAAAAAACTTTGTGTAATACTTGTAACGCTACATGGAGATTAACTCAATCTAGAGGGTATTAATAATGAATCGTACTAAACTGGTACTGGGCGCGGTAATCCTGGCTTCTACTATGCTGGCAGGTTGTTCTTCTAACGCTAAAATCGATCAACTGTCTTCTGACGTTCAGACTCTGAACGCTAAAGTTGATCAGCTGAGCAACGACGTGAACGCAATGCGTTCTGACGTTCAAGCTGCTAAAGACGACGCAGCTCGCGCTAACCAGCGTCTGGACAACCAAGCTCACTCTTACCGTAAGTAAGAGTACTTGTATTAAAATGGCGCACATTGTGCGCCATTTTTTTTGCCTGTCATTCCTGTTCCCGTAAAAACTCCGCTAGTTCATCACCACGCTGTTTTGTCCACTCACCAAACTTCCGCTACCGTTCGGCGCTATCGTGCCGCCAGTGGACGCTTTGACGCTCTGTATTGGCGTGATATTAACCGGTTGCGATGGCACTCCCTGCGGCGCATTCACCAGCACCGGATAACCCGCTCGCCGTACAATAGCGCTATCAACCTGCGCCTTATCGCTCATTGAGTTATCGATAAACGATGCAAAAGAGGCATTAATCGCAATCGGCACGGTCTGTGGGTTTTCCCAATCGTTTCGCGACAGCGGTTGATGCACTTCCACAAATCGCCTGCCGTCCGGCTCAATCGTAAATTTCACCGGCTCATTAATGATTTGCACGCGTGTGCCCCAGGCCACCTGGCTAAACAGCGCCTTAATATCTGGCGCCCGCATCCGCATGCAGCCAGAACTTACGCGCAGCCCAATGCTGTTACGTGCGTTGGTACCATGAATCAGATATTCACCCCCGCCCTGTTCAAGACGCAGCGCATAGCGGCCAAGCGGGTTATTCGGCCCGGCAGGGACCACTGCGGGCAACGTAATTCCTTGCGCGGCAGAACGAGCACGAATATTGGCCGTCGGCGTCCAGGTCGGATTAGGGATTTTCTGGCTGATACGCGTCACCATAACCGGTGTTTCACGCCCAAGCTGGCCAATTCCCAATGGATAGACTTCGACACGATTCTGCCCTGGCGGATAGTAATACAGCCGCAGTTCAGCAAGATTAATCACAATACCGACTCGCGGCGTATCCGGCAGGATCATTTGAGAAGGAATGGTCAATTCACTGCCCGGTTTTGGCAGGAAAGGATCGACAGTATTATTTGCCTCCAGAAGTAATAACACGCCGGTATTATATTTCGCGGCTACCGCTTCGAGGTTTTTACCATCATTCGGAACTATATAAGTTTGATTCACGCCAATAATCCGGCTGCCCGGGGGCGGGAGTAAATAATCAACAGCCCATGCCGACTGGCTTGCAGCCAGGGCGCTTACCAAAATAAGTGTTATTTGAGAGAACGCGCGTTTCATACTGAATTCCTGTATTCACCGGCTGAATGCCGGAATGCTGAAAGCCATGCGAGGCAATAAAATTACCTCGCGTTAACAGGATGAAAGCTGTTCTAAGAGTTTAGCTAAGATTGGTGGCTTTGGTGCGGATTGCGCGGATCATTGCCTCAAGCCCCTGAGAGCGAGACGGCGTAAGATGTTGAGCAAGTTCAAGTTTCTCAAACCATGGGCGTACATCAAACGCGACAATATCCTGCGCAGTCATCTGTTGGTAGAGAATAAAAACGATAGCAATCAGCCCTTTGACAATTGCGGCGTCACTGTCACCCTCAAGCGTAATCACGCCATCCGGCTGCTGATGCATCACAATCCACACCTGGCTTTGGCAGCCCTGAATGGTATTTTCCGCTCTATGTTCAGCCGGTGGTAGTTCAGGTAACCGCCCACCAAGCTCAATGATATAGAGATATTTCTCTTCCCAATTACTACAGCGGCTGAAATTCTTCAGCAGTTTTTCTTTGTCTGGCAACGTAGCCATGGCTTTCTCCGTGTTAGCCCAGCAGGCGATGGATGCGTTGTAATCCCGTAACCAGGCGGTCCACCTCTTCTTCGGTATTGTACATCGCAAAAGAAGCACGACACATTGCCGGAACCTTGTAGAACGCCATCAACGGCATCGCGCAGTGGTGCCCGGTTCGTACCGCAATACCGTAGTTATCAAGGAAGCTGCCGACATCATAAGCATGATGTTTACCGAGGTTGAACGCGATAACACCGAGCCGCTGCTCAGGGCCATAAATCGTTAAATCCGGCACAGCCTTCAACGCCTGCTGCGCGTAGCGCATAAGCGATTGCTCGTACTCGCCCACTTCCGCCAGGCCAAGGTTTTCAACATATCGCAAAGCGGCACCCAGCCCAATAATCCCGGCTGTATTTGGCGTGCCCGCCTCAAAACGCCACGGAGCGGCGGCGTAAGTCGTGCCTTCTGTGAGACTCACACTGGCAATCATCGACCCGCCCCCTTCCCACGGCGGCATGTTTTGCAGGATTTCTTCACGCGCATACAGCACGCCAATTCCCGTCGGGCCGTAAATTTTATGACCGGAGAAAAGGTAGAAATCGCAATCCAGTGCCTGCACATCAATAGCGTGATGCATGATGGCCTGCGCGCCGTCCACCAGCACCTTTACGCCGGCCTGATGCGCAGTCGCAATCATTTGTTGTACCGGGTTTTCGGTGCCCAGTACGTTTGAAACATGCGTAATCGCCAGCAGTTTTGTGTGCTCATCAATCAGCGTCGGGAACACTTCGAGTTGTAACGTGCCGTCCTGATTGAGCGGGATAACGCGCAACGTCGCTCCCGTGTGTTCGCACAGAATTTGCCATGGCACGATATTGGCGTGGTGTTCCATCGCGGAAATAATAATATTATCTCCGCGCTGAATATTGGCTCGCCCCCAGCTGTTGGCAACCAGATTGATCCCCTCAGTGGTGCCTCGCACAAAGACAATTTCTTCTGGCGATCGCGCATTAATGAAGCGCGAAACCTGATTGCGCACGTTTTCCATGAGCTGCGTCGCTTCCGCGCTCAGCGTGTGTATCCCGCGATGCACCGCCGCGTAACCGTGGCTGTAAAAGTCCAGTTCAGCGCCGATAACCGCCTGCGGCTTTTGCGCACTGGCCGCGCTGTCTAAATAGGCCAGCGGCTGACCGTTGACTTCGCGGCTTAGAATGGGGAAATCAGCCCGCACCCGTTCGATGGAAAAACTCATGCATCGCCTCCCGCAAAGCGCTGGCCGATCCGCGCCAGAACCTGCTGTTTTAATGCTTCGTCGCGAATACTTTCCGTAAGCTCTGCGGCAAAGGCATAAATAATCATCTGTCTGGCGGCCTCTTCTTTAATGCCGCGCGAACGTAGATAGAACATCTGTTCGTCGTCGATGCGACCGATCGTCGCGCCATGACTACATTTCACGTCATCGGCATAAATTTCCAGCTGTGGTTTGGTGTCCACTTCCGCCAGACGCCCGAGCAACAGGTTATTGTTGGTCATCTGTCCATCGGTTTTAATGGCATGTTGAGCCACTTTAATCATGCCGTTAAACACCGCACGACCTTTATCACGCACGATAGTTTTGTGCAGCTGACGGCTGTTGCAATAACCCTTGTTGTGCTCAAGCCAAGTTCGCGTGTCGCACACTTCGTTATTTATCGGCAACGCCAGGCTGTTCATGCGTAGTTGCGTGTTCTCGCCGTTAAGTTGCGTACTGGTGTTGTGGCGCAACACCGCTGCACCCAGCAAGAAGCTATTACTCTCAACCGTCGCATCCTGGCCGACCACTAAATCGTTATGAGCGAAGTGATAGCTCTGTGCATTTTCAAACGCCATTTTGTCATGGTGAAGCTGGCTGTTCGCACCGATTTCTGCGGTAAAGCGCGCGCCAGTAAAATGTGGGTGCTCGTCAAAACTCACGTAGTGCTCGATAACCGTCGCGTTTGCGCCTTCGCCCAGAGACAAGTGGTGGCGATAATGTGCCGTATTCATCTCACCCAGCGCACTCCCCCGGCTGACGTGCATTAGCAGCAACGCTCTTGCCGGGCTGTGATTACGCGCTACGCGAATATGCGTCACCGTTTCGGCGAGACTCTCGGTAAGATGCAGGAATACTTCGCCCTGCACTGCGGCGGGCAGCGAATCCCGTTGTTCATCGACGGTCACATCAAAACCGCTATGGGTAATATCGTCGCTCAGTTCACGGCTGAATCGCCCATCAACAAACACCAGCCGCCATGCGTCTACCGGCAATGCCAGTTTATCGCGCTGAACTTCACTCAACGATTCTTGCACAGGCAGAACAAACTGATTATTCAGCAACCCTTCCAGGGGCGTGTATTTCCAGTTTTCATGTTTACGCGTCGGCAGCCCCAGGCGCAGCATTTGCTGCATATGTTCCTGAGCTTCTTTGCTGCGTTTATCACCCTGCGTTTCAAACAAATGATGCCATTGCTGCAGGGCATTGCCGTTACTGCTGTTCGGTAAGCCAGCCATAACCCTGCTCCTCCAGTTGTTTCACCAGACTGAAATCACCCGATTTCACGATTCGGCCCTGATACAGCACATGAACAAAATCAGGTTTGATATAGTCAAGGATACGCTGATAGTGAGTGACGATAATGAATGAACGGTTGCCATCACGCAGGGAATTGACCCCTTCTGCGACAATTTTCAGCGCATCAATATCCAGCCCTGAGTCGGTTTCATCGAGAATACAAAGTTCAGGTTCCAGCACCGCCATTTGCAGAATGTCGTTACGTTTTTTCTCACCACCAGAGAAACCAACGTTCACCGAACGCGTCAGTAAATCTTCTGGCATTTTCAGTAATTTGATTTTCTCTTCCATCAAATCCTGGAAATCAAAGCGGTCGAGTTCTTCTTTGCCCCGATATTCGCGCACCGCATTCAATGCGGTTTGCAGGAAGAATTGGTTGCTGACGCCGGGAATTTCTACCGGATACTGAAATGCCATGAAAATGCCTTCGCCCGCTCGGTCTTCCGGCGATAATTCCAGTAAATCCTTGCCTTTGAAATGCACCTGCCCGCCGGTGACTTCGTAATCTTCACGTCCGGCAAGCGTTGCGGACAGCGTGCTTTTCCCGGAGCCGTTCGGCCCCATGATGGCATGCACTTCACCCGGTTTTACTTCAAGGCTTAAGCCGCGCAGGATCTCTTTGTCCTCAACGCTTACCTGTAAATCTTTAATGCTCAGCATAATTTTCCCTTAATTCTTATCCGACACTGTGTTCGAGGCTAATCGCTAATAATTTTTGTGCTTCCACTGCGAACTCCAGCGGTAATTCCGAGAACACGTCTTTACAGAAGCCGTTGACGATCATTGAAATCGCATCGTCCTGGGCTATCCCACGTTGCAAGCAATAGAACAACTGGTCTTCACCGATGCGCGATGTCGTCGCTTCGTGCTCAAGCTGAGCAGTATTATTGCGGCACTCAACATACGGGAAAGTGTGCGCGCCGCTGTCCGGGCCGATAAGCATCGAATCGCACTGCGTAAAGTTACGGGCGTTGGTCGCCGTAGGCATGATTTTCACCAGTCCACGGTAGCTGTTCTGGCTATGCCCGGCAGAGATCCCTTTCGAGATAATGGTCGATTTGGTGTTTTTGCCGATGTGGATCATTTTGGTGCCGGTGTCAGCTTGCTGATGCCCTGCCGTCAGCGCCACCGAGAAGAATTCGCCAATGGAGTTATCGCCGCGCAGGATCACGCTCGGGTATTTCCAGGTGATTGCTGAACCCGTTTCAGACTGCGTCCAGGACATCTTGCTGTTCGCCCCTTCGCACAATGCACGCTTGGTCACGAAGTTAAGAATGCCGCCGGTGTTGCCATCGCCCGGGAACCAGTTCTGTACGGTCGAGTATTTCACTTCAGCATCTTTATGGATGATGACCTCCACTACCGCTGCGTGAAGCTGGTAGCTGTCGCGCACGGGAGCCGAGCAGCCTTCGATATAACTGACATAACTTCCTTCGTCGGCGACTAAAATAGTGCGTTCGAACTGGCCGGTTTTTTCGGCATTGATGCGGAAATAAGTTGAAAGCTCCATCGGGCAACGCACGCCTTTCGGCACATAAATAAATGTGCCGTCGGAGGCCACAGCTGCATTTAACGCGGCAAAGAAGTTGTCGTTGCTGGGAACCACTGTGCCGAGATATTTTTGCACCAGTTCAGGGAACTCATGAATCGCTTCGCCAAAGGAGCAGAAAATAATGCCCTGTTCGGAGAGTTTTTCACGGTAAGTGGTCGCCACAGAAACGGAGTCAAAAATGGCATCCATGGCGATATTCGAGCCTTCATGCACCGGGACACCAAGCTGTTTAAAAGCCTCTTCTACTTCGCCCGTCAAATACGCATTGCTGCCGGGTTGCTGAACCGCACCCGGTTGCGACTCGCAGTTATCGTCACAACTGCCGCACGACGGCGCAGAGTAATAGCTGTAATCCTGATAGTTCAGCTTTTCGTAGTTGGCTTTCAGCCAGTGTGGCTCTTCCATTTCAAGCCAGGCACGATAAGCATTCAGGCGAAATTCCAGCATCCACTCGGGCTCATTACGCCGCGCAGAGATTGCCCGCACCACATCTTCGTTGATGCCGTGCGCCATTTCGTCGGTTTTCAACTGGGTGAAAAAGCCTTCTTTATAAGAATGGCTGCCCGCCCAGGTTTGCACTTCTTCAGACGTTTCAGTATTACGTGACATAATCCCGCCTACACCCCAAAGCTTTCACCACAACCACATTCGTGTTGTGCTTTCGGGTTGTTAAATTTGAATATTTCGTTTAATCCTTCATGCACATAATCGACTTCCGTTCCGTCGATAAACGGCATAGCTGAAAGCGGAACCCACAACTTCGCGCCGTCCGTCTCAAAAAGTAGGTCGTCAGGGTTGGGCTCTTTTACGGTGTCCAGCACGTAGCCAAAGCCCGCGCATCCAGTTTGTTTGATACCCAGACGCACGCCCAAAAACCCCGGCTGTTGACTTGCCAGTTTGCGAATATGTGAGCACGCTTCAGACGTGAGGGTTAGCCCCTTCCAGGCGAAATCAGTGGGATCGAAGCTACCGGTTTGCACATCCTTAGTCATAGTTCACCTCTTTTATGTTTTGCCGCCTAAAGGCCAATACCCTATGTTAATGATAACAATTATCAATACAACATCCTGATAACAGGGGTATTCATGAAATGCTGTATTTTTAGGCGTATTTACTAAGGATAGACCCTGCTGAAACTCTTGCAGGTGGTGAAAAGAGCTATTTAAGCCACTGAATTGAGAAGGATTTAAATACCGGGCGAATGATTAGGTGATAGAAAGTAAAAGATGTATAGAGAATACCGATTTAAGTGATAGGTAACCTAAAATGCCTGAAAACAACGATTTACTGCAACATCAACAGTTTAACTATTTCTGCTTAATCTGGTGACGTGAAAATTGCCTCAACACTTGTTGTTGCAAGATCCAGACAGGTGGCCTATGGGCATTTAACTCGAGACTGCATGTTCACTGATTCAGTTCGGACATTGCCAGCGCTGCAACTTCTAATGTTACGGATGCTGTTTCGTTGCTCTCGAGTGACCATGTTGTTGAGAGTCCGCACCACGCAATGATCCATTTGAGTAGACGCTCTCTATCAAGGCCCGCCATTTCGCTAACGAGATTCAGTCGTTGTTTAAATATTCCTTGGACAGTAGCAACCCGGGGTATGGGATTGCCAAGATCCGGATTGGTAAAAATATTGGCAAAGTCGAAACCTCGTTCACCGAGGATTCCTTTTGGATCAATGGCCAACCAGCCTGAGGCACCGAAATCAAGAACGTTCTCATGATGTAAGTCGCCATGTAATACGACCAACTCTTGTGGTGTCGATAACAACTCTTCTGCTATTTCAGCACTACGTGACAGGATGCCTCCATACCGCTGGCCTGCTGATTGAAGAGGGCAAAACCACTCAGCCAGAGTCGGAAGTTGTGGTAAAGGCCGTTTTGGGGTGGTGTGAAGTCTGTTTGCTGTAAAGCATAAAATCCGACATGCCTCAGCATCCTGACCTTCCCGGGACATAGAGGAGAGTGATGCCTCCCCCATTGCGCGTGCAAGAAGAATGGCTTCATTTTCATATGCAATAACCTGTGCTGCGCCATTTCCTTCCCACCATGACATTAGAGCACTACCGGATTGCTCATCCGCATCATCTGTGATTTTAAGCATGGCTTTCATACCTCCTGTTATTGTCTCAACAGGCAAGAGTTTGGAGGTATGGGTTGTGAACGGTGTACCATCTGGAATGAGGTTCCAGCGATCTAACCAGAGTGCGAACTCGCTAATGTCCATAATATTTTCCTTACTTCCTTATCGTGTAAGTCAGTGAATGCGACAGGCATGTGAACCATTCTAACTCATAGCTCGAGTAAATTTTTCTCAACTTAAATCTGATGGTTAGGTCATTCATGCAGCTGTATTTAAAAATAAGAAAACATGAGATTGTTAAGGTTATAACCTTGTCATATCTTCTAAGTGTGTATTTACCCTCAAGGAATAAGCATCATGATTAAGCGTCGCACCCTCAAAACTGCACTTGCGGCGGTTTTTTCTCTGACTGTCCTTGCCGCCCCCGTTTATGCAAACCCGGGCAACGGCAATGGTGGCGGTAATCACGGTAACAGTGGTAATAGCGGTAACAGTGGCAATAGCGCTAAAAGCGGGGACCAGGGCAACAAAGGCCAGGGTAACGGAAAGTCGAATGAGGATCATGGCAACCGCAAAAACTACGGTAAACCAGACCATGTTGACGCGGATATCAACTTTTCTCATGCACGCTCTCTAGCCGTGAATTATGGCCTTGTTGGATATCAGGCACTCCCCCCTGGAATCGCTAAAAATTTAGCACGAGGTAAACCGTTGCCTCCGGGAATTGCTAAGAAAACTTTACCTGCATCCATGATTAACGATCTGCCATATTATCCTGGTTACGAATGGCAAGCGGTGGGTAATGATTTGGTGCTTATTGCTTTAAGCACAGCCATTGTGACCTCCGTCATTAACGGTGTGTTCGATTAACATACTCCCCTATCCGAGAGCCTCGCATCTGCGGGGCTTTTTTATGCCCAGCGACAATATCCCTGTTCTTCATTTTGTTAAATACCGTGACCATTAGCCCGGTAATTGTACTGAGTCCTTCATACGCTTAATATATATGAGAAAGTAGCTTTGACGAGCAAGAAAAATCCGTTCGTTAAATTTGTTGGTAATTATATTCTACGGAAGGATATTTAATGCGCTATACACCTTTTATAATTGTGCCTTTATTAAGTGCCTGTAGTTTCAGTTTTATGAAGTTTGATAATGATCCGTTAGTACAAGCGACGTACGCGACTAATGCGACAAAAAGCTCCGTTATTGCAGCGGGTGGGAAACCAGACAGTGAGATGAATGTTCCTGAAATCAATGGGACTTGCATCAATTACACGCTAAAAAAAGATGCTGAGACAATGCCTTTTTATGTGGCATTCGATGAGAATGGAAACCGCAAACATTATGGCTATATCTCCTGCCAACAGGCGAGAGCCAAAGGAATATTTAGCCAGTAAGTCATCATAAAAGATCATTCCTCTTCTCACTCTATATAGTCAGAAGAGGGATATGTGAATTTCTCTAAATATTAGTAACCTGCAGCCTTATTAGCCGCTTTTATACGCTTATTCCTGCTCTCTTTTTCATGGCTATCTTTAGCCTGCATTATGCCACCAGCAGCATCTACCCAGTCATTAGCTGTACAACCGGATAATACCACGCCCAACATAAGTGCAAGTACATACTTCATTTTAGCTCCATAAAATCATTTCTGTATAAATAACGTCCGTGTAATACTTAAAGTATTTGACGCTTACGCCATTATTTTGACAAAAAATGAGTTCATGGGCAAGGTGCGCTGGATTCAAGTCTGTTTTATATAGCGAGTGAGATACAGCTTATAGCTGAAATAATTTAAGTTGCAGACTATATAATAGACCTGCAACTTAAACAGAATGGATGGATTATTATGCGGAAGTAATGAGCAGTGATTTATTTGCTTCGAGCGCATCAACCGCACATTGCTGGTCCAGATGCCCGCCTGGTGCGCCGCCAATACCAATAGCGCCAATAGTCTGGTTATCGACTTTCACAGGAACTCCACCGCCCAATAATAAGAAGCCTGGAATATCGCGCATATTCTGTGCACCGGCGTTATCCTGCGCACTTTTCATCACATCACCAGTGGTATTTTTTGTGGTCAGTGCGGTATACGCTTTCATACGGCTAGCTTCAACGGTATGCGGGCCTGCGTTATCCATGCGCTTAACCACTTTCACCACGCCCGCACGGTCAACAATCGTCACCGCCACGTTGTAGTTTTTGGCACTACAAGCCTGGATGGCGCTTTGGGCAAGCTTGTCAGCAAACTCGAGAGAGAGATTCTTTTCAGTCAAAACATTACTGGCAAATGCAGGCATTACCGCCATGGTACTGAACAGAGCAGCCGCTAACAGGATGGATTTTTTCATGGTTTCTTCCCTCAACTCGGAGTGATTAATTGACAAGAGTTAAGGTAACCAACTGCGCAAATCGAAACCATTCGGGTGAATACCTGGCAAACCAGGTAATTTTACGTAGTTCCTTTTAAACCGCCGTAAACTTTAATCAGCTTCGCCAGAGAATTAATTTCCAGTCTGGCAAATAAACTGGCTCGATGCGCCTCCACGGTTCGTGGTGATAACGAAAGATCGCGCGCCATTTCTTTATTTGATTTGCCCTGCATGATAAGCGCCATCACTTCCTGTTCTCGGGCAGAAAGCGTGGCCAGCTTCGCCTGTAAATCGGCCTGGCTTTCACGTTGTTGCTGGGTCAGTTTCTGCTGCTCAAATGCCGCCCCGACCGTTTCAATCAACAAATCCGCATCAATAGGTTTGGTGAGAAACTCAAAAGCCCCGTTTTTAAACGCTCGACGGCAAAGATCGATACTGCCATGGCCGGTCATCATGATAATCGGCAAGGTACTTCCCCGTTGTTCCCAGCTTTCAAGCAACGTAATGCCTGATTTACCAGGCATACGAATATCCAAAAGCAAACACCCGTTCAGATGTTGCAACTCAGGCTGAGACGCCAGAAAACTTTGTACACTGTCATAGGCCTGCGTTTCCCAGCCCATCGTCGCCAGAAGAGCGCTTAATGAAATGCGGATTGCTTCGTCGTCGTCAATTAAGTAGATTCGTTGCGCCATCACGCCTCCTGCTGTGTGAGAGGGAAAACCAGAGTGAAACACGCGCCGCCAGTGGCGCTGTTTTGCGCCTGAATACTGCCATTCAACCGCTGCACCAGCGTTTCCGTCAGCGCCATTCCTAGCCCAAGCCCATCTTTACGCGTGGTAAAGAAAGGCATAAAAACTTGCTCTAATGCCTGTTCAGATAACCCCTGCCCACCATCAGTGACGGTCAAAATAATGCTGTCCGCCGTCTGGGATGCATGGATTGTGACCCAGGCTGTTTCCGTTTTCTGCTGCGCCTGAATCGCGTTATTGAGCAGATTATGGAAGATTTGCTCAATGCCCAATGGCGAGGCGATGAGAGAAGGCAGAAAGTCAGGAACCTGGTTAATGACACTGACTTTGCCGCGCTCGATTTCGTTCCCCAGCAGCATCACCACTCGTTCCCATATCTGGCGCAAATTGACCGGTTGTAGCGCCTGTTCGTCACTGTGCAATTTTTCACGGAATGCCAGTAGCAGAGCGCTGATGCGTTTAGTTTGCATGACCGACGCATCCAGCAGCGGTTGTGCTTTTTCCGCCTGTTGCTGCTTAATTAAACGCTGTGCCGTTTGCGAATAGCTCAAAATTGCAGTGAGGGGTTGATTCAGTTCATGCACCATGCCTGCAGCGATTTCTCCCATCGCATTCAAACGCGCCAACTCTGAAAAATGGGCGCGTAAATTGGCAATGTTGCGCTGTCGTTTAGTCATCTGATACTGATTATAAAAGTAGATATCGACCGCCCAAAAAACTCCTACCAGCAGCAAAACCAACCAGGGCAAACTTCGCCAGTCCGGATTATTCGTCACCAGTAAATTCAAAGGCTGTGAAGGGCTGGCAATGTCCTTTTCCCAACGCCACCAGTCCCCCTTGCCTTCCGCGCCCTGCGTGATAAGCGGCGTATCTTTCCAGCTCAGGCTGAAATGGCGGAATTTCTGGGTGCGAACAAAATCGGCGAGCAACGTTGGCAAATCAATCAGCAAAGACCCCTGCGGCGAGTTTATCCAGTATGTGCCTGCACGCGCAGGGTTTATATCCGGGCGCGGTGGCTCATGGGGTTGGGTTTGCCAGCGCAGAATATAAGGAAATTTTTGCTGCACCACGGCAGGATCGCTGCTGTTAGAAAGCAATGCAAGAATCACATCGTTTTGCGAAAGTTTAACGGTGATGTCGCGATACAAAATGCGGAACTCCGCACTTTGCTCCTCATACTGCTGATGCAGCGCATAAACCACGACGCCACCGCCCGACAGCACGGTGAGAATCAGCCAGATGAGTGCTTTACGCATCGCATTCCTTAATGTGGGAAGGGTTGTTGGAGAATCAAATCCAGCCTTTTTTACTGAATGTCACTTTCGTCGCTTCATTCAAATCGTAGTTGCTCAACTCAGAATGTTTAACCCAGGCAATATCCTGAAACTCTTCGTTAAAGGCGACATTACGGTTGGCGCTCACACAGTCAAATATCAGGTAAATCATATAAATTTCTTCTTTTGAACCGTCAGCGTAAGTCTTCACGCGCACATCGTCAGCGAAGGTCCAGGGTTTAATACTGGTAATTTGCAGCTCAGTTCCTAGCTCTTCAGCGATCTCTCGCAGCAACGCTTCTTCCATTTGTTCACCCGGCTCCATTCCACCGCCGGATAACGCCCATTGTCCGGGGAACACACCGCGATCGTCGGCCATCTTGCACAACAGAACTTCACCATTATTTTCAATAATCGGGCAAACAATAACTCTCTGACGCATACGACCTCCTGCTGTCTTTAATTTTGCAAACGTTAGCAGAAATGCGCCCGTGAGTCTCACGGGAAGTCACGCTTATGACGCTGATAATTAATTATTTGCGAGGCGCTTTCCGCAATTCATTCGTGCAGATTTTATTACGCTGGCAATGAATCTAAAGTGACGAACTCATGGCATAACCCGTTCAATTAATCATCGCAAAAATCGTACTTAGTACGAAAAAAACATTGACACTCGCACATCGTACGACTAAAAATACAACACAAGGACAAAACAGATGATGGAACATTTTGAGTTTATAGAGACGCCGACTTTTGTCAGGCAGCGTGAAAGCTTGTTAGATGATGATACCTTCCAACAGCTTCAGGAATATCTGCTCAGGCAGCATGTCGATGGAGACACCATACGAAACTCCGGTGGCTGTAAAAAGCTGCGCTGGAACCGGCCTGGAACGGGCAAACGTGGCGGTGTAAGGGTTATTTATTATGCGGTAACTCAAAAAGGTAAACTCTATCTGCTGACGATTTACGCAAAAAACGTCAAAGACGATATGACCGAAGCGGAGAAATCTGTACTCAAACGGTTGGCGCATCATCTGGATCTGGCATTGACTATTTTTCACAATGAAAACTCAAGGAAACCAATATGGATAAGCAACTTTTCAACGATCTGGTGCAAAGCATGGAAGAGATGGTTGCCATCGAAAAAGGGGAAATGCAGCCAGGCCGCGTTCATCGCTACCCTTTACCAGATGTAAAAGCATTGCGTGAATCAATCGGTCTAAAACAGGAAGAGTTTGCTCAGGCTGTGGGGGTTAGCCCTTCACTGGTGCAAAGTTGGGAGCAAAAGCGCCGCATCCCATCCGGGTCATCGCTAAAAATACTGTTGATGCTCGAACATAATCCGGCGCTTATTAAGGTTCTGCTGGCTATTTAATTAGACCACCGCTGTGGTCAGTCGCGATGTGCAACAAAGCCGCCCTTGTTCATCGCTGATTTCTATTTGCCAGACCTGGTGCCTGCGCCCGACATGCACTGCTTTGCAAACACCGCGCACAATGCCTTCTCGCGCCGATCGCAGATGGTTAGCGTTAACTTCCAGACCAACGATTTTCTGCTCGCCTTCGGTACATAAATATCCGGCTACCGAACCGAGCGTTTCAGCCAACACCACCGATGCGCCTCCGTGAAGCAAGCCAAATGGCTGGCGCGTGCGGTTATCCACGGGCATAGTGGCTTCCAGTTCATTATCGTCGATGCGGGTAAATACGATTCCCACGTGTTCCACCATGTTGTCCGCGCCCATTTTATTGAGCGCTTCCAGATTCACTTCACGTCGCCAGATCATCCCATAATCTCCAGTAATGCCTGTAGCGGATGGCGAACACCGTTGCCTTCCACACGTTTGACCTGACTGCGGCACGAATAGCCGGTTGCCAGGCAGCGTTGGCGCGGCAGGCGCTGCATTGCCTGGTGCCACGACAGCTCGTAAATCCCCAGTGAGTTAGCATGGTTTTTTACCTCATGCCCGTAGGTTCCAGCCATGCCGCAGCAGCCGACGCTAACATTTTCAAGCTTCGCACCTAAGCGCGCAAAAATTGCCGACCATTGGTTTGGCGCCGTAGGCAATGCGGTGACTTCGGTACAATGGCCAAACAGATACCAGGATTCTCCACCAACCGCAGCGGCTTCACGGTTTGCAAGCACACCAGGCAACCATTCATGAACTAATTGAACGTGAAACTCCCCACGATCTTCACCCAACGTTTGTTTGTATTCGTCGCGATAACACAGCACCAGCGCAGGGTCGACACCTACCATCGGCATTCCGAGTTTCGCAACGCGGTTGAGGAAGTCAGATGTTTTACGTGCCGTCCTGGCGAACTTTTGCAGGAATCCTTTAATGTGCTGCGCTTTACCGTTGGGTGAAAATGGCAGTACCACCGGCTCCAGTCCCAGTTTTTCAACCAGACGCACAAAATCGGCCACCACTTGCGCATCGTAGTAACTGGTGAACGGGTCTTGTACCACCAGCACCGTTCTGGCTTTCTGTTCAGCGGAATAGCTTTCCAGCTGTTCAAGTGTGGTATTTGCCGAAGTATGCCCGACCAATTGCTGTTGCAACGAGGGGGTAGAGAGCATCGGCAAATCAATCATGCCAATGTGTCTGGCAGACAAATTACGCACCCACGGCTGACTCATAAAGAAGTTAAACGTCTTCGGCGCACGAGCCATAAGAGGGGCGTAACTTTCTACGGTTGCCACCAGATGATCGCGCATCGGGCGTAAATAGCGGGTGTGATAAAGCTGCAAGAAGCGCGAGCGGAATTCCGGCACGTCGATTTTGATTGGGCATTGCGTTGAACACGCTTTGCAGGCCAGGCACCCGGACATTGCTTCTTTCACTTCATGAGAGAAATCGTATTCACCTTTGCGAGCATGCCAGGAGTTGCGCGTGCGCTCGATTAAAGTGCGCAGGCTGGCGCGCTTTTCTGGCATCTGTTTTTCAAGTGCATCCGGATCAACCCCGCGATCGGCCAGCAAACGCAACCATTCGCGCGTTAATGTTGCCCGCCCTTTCGGCGAGTGAATACGATTGCTGGTGATTTTCATCGACGGACACATCGGGCTTTTCACATCGAAGTTAAAGCACAAACCGTTCCCGTTACATTCCATCGCCCCGCGCCACGAGGTTCGCACCGCAATGGGGATTTGCCTGTCGAAAGTGCCGCGCTTCACCGCATCAACCTGCATCATCGGGTCATCCACACCTAACGGCGGGCAGATTTTCCCAGGGTTCAGGCGGTTGTCGGGGTCGAATACCGCTTTGATGCGACGCAGTTCTTCATACAGCGTTTCACCAAAGAACGCCGGGCTGTATTCAGCACGGAAACCTTTTCCGTGTTCGCCCCAAAGCAGACCGCCGTACTTCGCGGTGAGGGCAACCACATCATCAGAAATGCGCTTCATCAGCACTTCCTGATGCGGATCGGTCATATCCAGCGCAGGGCGCACGTGTAAAACGCCAGCATCAACATGGCCGAACATGCCATAACTGAGATTGTGGCTGTCGAGCAAAGCGCGGAACTCAGTGATGTAATCGGCCAGATGTTGCGGCGGTACACAGGTATCTTCCGCAAACGGGATTGGTTTCGCCTGCCCTTTCGCGTTACCCAGCAGGCCAACGGCTTTTTTGCGCATGTTATAAATGCGTTCAATGCCTGCCAGCTCTGTACAAACCTGCCAGCCGATAACGCCACCCTCACCTTGCGAAATCAATGAATCGAGGCGCTCGCACAATGAAGCCACCTGCCCTTCAATTAATTCCAGGTCGTCGCCTGCAAATTCAACGATATTCAGGCCGAGCATTTCTTTGCCGGGAACATCGGTGATTAATTCACTGACCGAATGCCAGACGATATCTTCTCGCGCCAGGTTCAGGACTTTTGAATCGACAGTTTCGACGGACAGCGCACGCGCCTCCACCATAAACGGTGCATTACGCAGCGCCGAATCAAAAGAGTCGTACTTGATATTCACCAGACGGCGCACTTTCGGCAGGCGCGTGATGTCCAGCTTCGCCTCAGTGATAAACGCCAGCGTGCCTTCCGAACCGCAGAGAATGCGCGTCAAATCGAATTGCGAAAGGGAGTCGTTGTAAACGTGGCGTAGATCGTAACCGGTCAGGAAACGGTTAAGTTTCGGGAATTTATCGATAATCAACTGGCGCTGCTCACGGCAACGTTCGAGTACGGTGCGATAAATCTTTCCGGTCGGGCTGTCATCGCGCCCTAAATCTTCCGCGAGGGCTATAGACATAGGATGAGTGTCAAGAATATCGCCGTTCAATAGAACAGCCCGCACGCCCATCACGTGGTCAGAGGTTTTGCCATACACCAACGAGCCTTGCCCGGAGGCGTCGGTGTTGATCATTCCACCGAGCGTTGCGCGGTTGCTGGTAGAAAGCTCAGGCGCGAAGAAATAACCGTAAGGCTTGAGGTATTGGTTCAGCTGGTCTTTGATTACCCCGGCTTCCACCCGCACCCAACCCTGCTCAGGATTGATTTCAATGATGCGATTCATGTAGCGCGACATATCAACGACAATGCCCGTATTGAGCGACTGACCGTTGGTTCCCGTTCCACCGCCGCGCGGCGTGAAGACCAGAGATTTGAAGCGTTCTTCGGAGGCGAGTCTGGCCAGCAACGCCACATCTGCCGTAGAACGCGGGAATAACACCGCATCCGGTAACAGCTGATAAATGCTGTTATCGGTCGCCATCGTGAGTCTGTCAGCGTAGCTGGTGGCGGTATCGCCGGTGAAACCTTGTTGTTCCAGTGCCTGTAAAAAATTGAGCACCAATTGAACAAGACCTGGCGCCTGAGATATTTGTGGGATCATTGAAGGGTCGACCCTGCCTAACGTTATTAGTTGTGAGTTATCGTTTGCGTTTGCTTCCTTTCATTTTTTAACACATTTTTTTAGGACATGCGCGTACGTTTTGTTCCTGTCAAAAACTGAGGAAATACATCATCATTAACACATCCGCTTCGCGGCTTTAACGAAGGCACTTTGCCCGTTATCAGTTATTAAGGTGATTTTATCTATGGTTAAAGTCAGTCAGCCGAAGGATCTGCTACAGATTCTGCTGTCGGTGTTGTTTATCTCGGTGATGATCATCGCCTGCTTATGGGTTGTCCGTCCGTTCGTACTCGGTTTTGCCTGGGCAGGTACCATCGTGCTCGCGACATGGCCTCTGATGCTTAAGGTACAGAAATTGCTGTGGGGGAAACGCTCCCTTGCCGTTCTGGTGATGACGCTGTTGCTGCTAATGTTATTCGTGATCCCCGTTGCGCTGTTGGTGAACAGCCTGGTGGATAACAGCGGCCCGGTTATCGATTGGGCGACGAAAGGCAATATGGAGCTGCCAAAGTTCGATTGGCTTAACACTATTCCATTGGTGGGCGACAAACTTTACGCTGGCTGGAATGCTCTGGTTGATAGCGGCGGCAGCGCTATTATGGCAAAAATTCGCCCTTATATCGGCACAACGACGACCTGGTTCCTCGGCCAGGCCATTCACGTTGGTAGCTTCCTGATGCATTGCGGCCTGATGCTGTTGTTCAGCGTGCTGCTGTATGCGAAAGGTGAAACGCTGGGTAACGGCATTCGACACTTTGCGTTCCGCCTGGCGGGTAAACGTGGTGATGCGGCGGTATTGCTGGCAGGACAAGCCATTCGCGCCGTCGCGTTGGGTGTTGTGGTTACGGCGCTGGTTCAGTCAGTCCTCGGTGGCGTGGGTTTAGCTATTGCAGGCATTCCTAACGCAACGCTACTCACCGTGGTGATGATGCTGTGCTGCCTGGTGCAAATCGGTCCGTTGCTGGTGTTGGTCCCATCAATTGCCTGGTTGTACTGGACCGGTGACACGACCTGGGGCACGGTGCTGCTGGTGTGGAGTTGCGTGGTAGGTACGATGGATAACGTTATCCGCCCGGTTCTGATTCGTATGGGTGCAGACTTACCAATGATCCTGATTCTCTCCGGGGTTATTGGGGGGTTAATTGCCTTCGGGATGATTGGTTTGTTTATCGGGCCAGTTCTGTTGGCGGTCTCTTACCGTTTAATTTCAGTGTGGATGCACGAAGCTCCAGCCCCGCAAGATGACCCGAATGAAGTGGTAGAGATTCTGGAAGAGCAGGAATAAACCACGCTAATACTTGTGTTGCTCGCCTGGAATGGGAGCAACACAAGCACATTGATTAACAACGCTTATCAATTCCCCGCATTTTATCTTCTGTTTAAGCCTTTGATTCTATAACCATGCAGTAATGTGATCTCAACCGTTAACTTCTTATTAACTATTGAGACGAATCCGAGTGACGCTCCAGGGGGAGATGCCTACTATTAGTTCACGGCTATGAATCAACGCATTGATTTATAAGCATGGAAATCCCCTGAGTGAAACAACGAATTGCTGTGTGTAGTCTTTGCCCATCTCTACGATGGGCTTTTTTTTGTAGATCAGTCTTCGACCTCGCAATGACTCACCATCCGCCATTTACCGGTAATGACCCGCGTTTCACCTGTGACCCGTACGACACCCGCGCTTCGGATATCCGCACTCGACGCACCAACACGAATTTCAAACTCGCCCGGTTCCACCACGCGTTCACCATTACGGCGAGTGAAATTGAGCATATCGGTTGGGATGCTGAACGTGAGTCGAGCGCTGGCACCAGGTTCAAGATGAACACGCTGGAAGGCTTTCAACTCTTGCACCGGGCGCACCATTGACGCCACTTTATCGTGAACATAAAGCTGCACCACTTCGCTGCCCGCGACGGTCCCGCTGTTGCGAACGATGACGCTAACCGTCACCACGCCACTGTCGCTGGGGACACTATCGCTTTCAATTTGTAGCGGGCTGTAGTCGAATTCCGTCCACGTCTTACCGAAGCCAAACGGATAGCGTGAGCCAAAATGGAACGCGAACGGTGTACCGCCGCTTTTGAGTTTATGGTTGTAGTAATACGGCACGGCACCGGCACTTTTCGGGATGGACACCACCAGTCGCCCGCCGGGTTCTGCGCGCCCGGTAAGCACATCGGCGATCGCGTATCCGCCCTCTTGCCCCGGTGCCCAGGCCATCAGCAATGCCGCAACGTTGTCTTCCTGCCCACCTAAATTATACGGACGCCCGCCGGTCATCACGACGACCACCGGTTTGCCTGTCGCGATGAGTTGATCGAGTAATTGTTGCTGTACGCCAGGTAGCGCCAGGCTATCGGTATCGGAGCCTTCGCCAACGGTGCCACTCTGGAACAAACCGGATAAATCCCCCACGCATAACACCACTACATCACTTTGTTCGGCTGTTTTCACCGCATCAGGAATCAAAGAAATATCGTGTGAAACGGGCGATGACTGCATCGGTTTTCCGCCACTGTCGCCAGGGAACACCGGAGCGCCAGCCATGCGTTTTTCGATAATATGGCAGCCTTTGCTGTAGTGAACATTGTCGCTGCCCAGTTGCTCGCGCAGCGCTTGCAATGGCGTGGTCACTTGCGACGTTTGCTCAAGCATATCGCTGATGATCAGATGCACCGGGAAGCTATAACCGCTCAGCAATGCCAGCGGGTCATCAGCCGTCGGGCCAATAACTGCCACGCGGGGTTTGCCGTGCAAAGGCAAAACGCCGTTGTTTTCCAGCATAGTCATGGAACGCGTTGCTACGTCGCGGGCAATTTTTCGTGTCGATTCCGTTTGCAGCACAACGCCATTTTCATCCCGGTAAGGCTGCTCAAACAAGCCAAGGCGGAATTTCTCTTTCAGTACGCGACTAACAATTTCATCAATCTTTTCCATGGTTATCAGGCCACGTTCCACCGCTTGCGCGAGGTGGCGGGCACAGTCATCTTTCGGCAACTCCACATCCAGGCCAGCGTTAAACGCCAGCGCCGCGGATTCTGCCGCATCGTGCGAAATCCCATGATGCTGGTGCAACAAACTCACACCGCCGTAATCCGCCACTATCAGCCCGTCAAAGCCCCACTGCTCACGCAAAACGGTGGTCATCAGGAATTCATCAGAATGCCCCGGCTGGTTATCAATATCGTGATAGGCCGGCATGACCGAACCGGCATTTGCCAGCTTCACTGCCATTTCAAACGGTAGCAAGAAGATGTCATTCAGCTCGCAAAAACCCAGATGCACCGGGGCATGATTACGCGCGCCTTCGCTAAATGAATGGCCAACGTAATGTTTGAGCGTCGCCAGCAGGTCACGTTTTTTGCCCTGCAAACCGTTGACATAATGCGTCGCCATCATCCCCACCAGCCATGGGTCTTCACCTAAAGTCTCTTCGGTACGCCCCCAACGCACATCGCGCGAAACATCAAGCACGGGCGCAAGCCCCTGGTGGCAACCCGTTGAACGGGCTTCTTCACCAATCGCGGCAGCGGCGCGCTCAACAAGGTCTAAATCCCAGGTCGAACCATAATTTAGCGATGAGGGAAATAACGTCGCGTCTTTGCACAATAAACCGACTAAACACTCTTCATGAAACAACGCTGGAATACCCAGGCGAGTCTCTTCCACCAGCGTTTTCTGTAAGCGGTTGGCCGCACGCACGCCCTCTTTCGCCTCCACAATATGCGTGCCTAACGGCCTGGTAATCTGCCCGATGCCAAGTTTAAGGCGCTCAGTCAATGCCGCTTGTTCTGTGACACCGGAAAACTCATCGCTCAAATCGGTACGTTCACGATGATTACCGTCGCTTTGTAAAATCAGCCAGTACGCATGCATTTGCGCAAATTTTTCTTCCGGCGTCATACGCGACAGCAAATCGCTGACACGTTCATTTATTTTGCGGTGAGCGTCCTTATAAATGGCTGGCATCATATTCCCCTTTCAAGTTCGGTCATCCGCGCGACTGTCGCGGATATGATATCTAATCATCAATATGAGTGATGAATAGCACAGGGAACAATTGCCAGAATAACCAGCCAGATTACGTTTTTTAGTTTTTAGCCATAACTGTGACGGGATTCAAAAATATAGTGAGCACAAATCTATTTCAGTGCAAAGCGAGGGGGATAAGAGATAACTCCGTCACATTTGATAAGAAACATAAAACACAAATGAAAAATTACAATACTCCTGACAACATTCACAACATATAACTACTGGCATATTCGGGATTTTAATAAAGGTGAATGTATGTCGGTACTGGCAGAAAAGATTACCAACAAAGAAAAACTGGGGTTTGGCCTTGGCGATGCGGCAAGTCACATCGTTTTTGATTCCTCCGTCGCTATCCTGGCTTATTTTTATACCAATATTTATGGCTTGCCCCCGGCAGTAATGGGGACATTGTTTTTAGTGGTCAGAGTCCTGGATGCGATTACCGACCCTATTATGGGTGCCATTGCCGATCAAACCAAAAGCCGTTGGGGGCGTTTCCGCCCATGGTTATTGATTATCTGCGTACCCTTCGCTGTCAGTTGCGTGCTGGTTTATTCAACACCAGACTTTGAACAAACCGGTAAAATTGTTTATGCCGTCCTCGCATATATATTTATGACGCTAATGTACACAGCGATTAATATTCCCTATTGCTCGCTGGGTGCCGCCATTACTTCTGACCCACAAGAGAACCTCTCTTTGCAGTCCTGGCGTTTCGCTATCGCGCCAATCGGCGGTGCGATGGGTACTGCACTGATTCTTCCGCTGGCTGATTTTATTTCTCCAACAGACAGAGCGGCGGGGATGCAGTGGGCAATGGGTATCTTTGGCGTGATTGGCTGCATAATGTTCCTGGTTTGCTTCTTGACGACCCGCGAGCGTATTACGCCAGTCAAAGAAGAAAACCTGAATATTATGCGCGACGTGAAAGTTTTATTGAAAAACGATCAGTGGCGTATTTTGTCGGTTTATAACCTTGCAATGCTGTGCGGTGTTGTCGTGCGCGGTAGCCTGTTAGTTTACTTCGTGCAATATATCCTTAATCAGGGCAGTGGCATTATTTCTATGTTTATGCTCGCCACCACAATAGCCGCTGTATTTGGCAGCTTATTTGCCAAACACCTCGGCGGCTGGATGTGTAAAATCCGGGCTTCTATCTGGATTAACGTCCTTAGCGCATTAGTAGGGTTATTATTCCTGGTATTACCGACTAACTACTGGATTCCAGCCTTCCTGGTGCATATTTTCCTTAATATTTTGCAAGGCATTAATGCCCCTCTGCAATGGTCGATGATTACCGATGCCAATAACTATGGCGAATGGAAAACCCAGCGCCGTATTACAGGCATGAACGTCGCCGCGAATATCTTCATTATTAAATTGGGCGTGGCAATTGGTGGCGCATTAACGGGTTGGGGTCTGGCGGCGTTTGGGTATCAGGCGGGCGTAGAACAGCAATCTGCTGAAGCCGTACAGGGCGTGTTGATTCTGTTTACGGTGTTACCGGCTATTTTCTACTTAATTACCGCAATCTCGATTCGTTATTATAAATTAACCGAAGAAAGAATGAATATTGTAGTCAGCGATCTGCGTGAAGGGAAATTCCAGACCGAAAGTAAAGTCACTGGAGTGATGACGCCAGGAGCTTTGTAATAAACGATTGGTAGGTCGGCAAGCGCAGCGCCCTCGACATAATCGACGACAATGGTGGATGACGCTGGCGCTTAGCCACCCTGCAACTTATCCGACCTACGAATATTAAAGGCTCCTCAATGATGAGGAGCCTTTTTTTACTTATTCGCTTCCGCCAGACTCAGCCAGGTTTGCACCACGGTATCCGGGTTCAGAGAAAGACTGTCTATCCCCTCTTCCATCAACCACGCGGCAAAATCTTCATGGTCCGATGGACCCTGACCACAAATCCCAACGTATTTACCCTGTTTCTTCGCCGCTTTGATCGCCATCGACAGCAGCGCTTTCACCGCGTCGTTACGCTCATCAAACAGCTCGGAAACCACGCCGGAGTCGCGATCCAGACCGAGAGCCAACTGAGTCATGTCGTTTGAACCGATTGAGAAACCATCGAAGTATTGCAAGAACTCATCAGCCAACAAAGCGTTCGATGGGATCTCACACATCATGATGATTTTCAGTCCGTTTTCTCCACGTTTCAGTCCCTGACGCTCCAGCTCTTCAACCACGGCTTTGGCCTGCGCCACGGTGCGCACGAACGGCACCATCACTTCAACGTTAGTCAGGCCCATTTCGTTGCGCACGCGTTTCATCGCCGCACATTCCAGCGCGAAGCACTCACGGAAGCTGTCGGCAATATAACGGCCTGCGCCACGGAAACCGAGCATTGGGTTCTCTTCTTCCGGCTCATAACGCTCGCCGCCGACCAGGTTGGCGTATTCGTTAGATTTGAAATCAGAAAGACGCACAATCACGCGCTTCGGCCAGAAAGCCGCGCCCAATGTGGCAATCCCTTCGGTCAGGCGACCGACATAAAACTCACCCGGATCGTCATAGCCTTTCATCATTTCACGGATTTCGTTTTGCAAAGCAGGTTCTTGCTGATCAAATTCCAGCAACGCACGTGGATGCACGCCAATCATACGGTTGATGATGAACTCCAGACGCGCAAGACCCACGCCTTCGTTCGGCAGGCAGGCAAAATCAAATGCACGGTCAGGGTTGCCGACGTTCATCATGATTTTCAGCGGCAGGTCCGGCATGGTATCGACGGTGGAACTTTTGATGCTGAAATCCAGCAATTCCTGGTAAACATAGCCGGTGTCGCCCTCGGCGCAGGAAACGGTCACATTCTGGTCGTCGGCCATGCGTTCTGTCGCGTCGCCGCAACCCACTACCGCAGGAATTCCCAGTTCACGGGCAATAATCGCCGCATGGCAGGTACGCCCGCCCCGGTTGGTGACAATCGCGGCGGCCTTTTTCATGATAGGTTCCCAGTCCGGGTCAGTCATGTCGGTCACCAGCACGTCGCCTGGCTGGATGCGATTCATCTCGCTGATGTCGTGAATCACTTTCACCGGACCCGCACCAATGCGATGGCCGATGGCACGTCCTTCAGCAATGATTTTGCCTTGAGAATGAAGCTGATAACGCTCCATCACCTGGCCCTGAGAACGCACGGTTTCCGGACGAGCCTGGACGATAAACAGCTTGCCCGTATGCCCATCTTTAGCCCACTCGATATCCATCGGGCGGCCGTAGTGCTTCTCGATTTGCACCGCTTGCTTCGCCAGTTCCTGCACTTCTTCCGGTGTGATAGAGAACTTATCGCGATCGGCCTGCGGCACATCTTCGATACGCACCTGCTTGCCATGCTCCTGACTTGGCGCGTACACCATCCGGATTTTTTTAGAACCCATATTACGACGCACAATCGACGGTTTACCCGCCGCAAGTGTCGGTTTGTGAACGTAGAATTCGTCCGGGTTGACTGCGCCCTGCACCACCATTTCACCCAGGCCATAAGCGGAGGTGATAAACACCACCTGGTCGAAACCAGATTCAGTGTCGATGGAGAACAGCACGCCGGAAGACGCGAGATCTGAACGCACCATGCGTTGCACACCAGCGGAAAGCGCCACACCACGGTGGTCATAACCCTGGTGAACGCGATAAGAGATAGCGCGGTCGTTAAACAACGAAGCAAAGACGTGTTTCACGGCAATCAATACCGCGTCATATCCTTGCACATTGAGGAAAGTTTCTTGTTGTCCGGCAAACGATGCATCCGGCATATCTTCGGCTGTCGCTGAGGAACGCACGGCGAAAGAAGCATCAGCATCGTCAGAGGAAAGTTGTTCGTAGGCATCGTGAATGGCTTTTTCCAGCTCAGGCTGGAAAGGCGTGTCGATTATCCATTGGCGGATTTGCGCACCTGCTTTTGCAAGCTCAGTGACATCATCAATATCCGTTTTATCCAGCAGCTCATAAATACGCTGGTTCACCCCACTTTGGTCAAGAAACAAGTTAAACGCTTCGGCCGTGGTGGCAAAACCATTCGGCACGGAAACACCCATACCAGAAAGGTTAGTAATCATTTCACCCAGAGAGGCATTTTTGCCCCCGACCCTGTCTACATCATTCATGCCGAGTTGGTTGTACCAAAGCACCAGCGGTGACGAGTTGGACATCGAAACAATCCTTTTGTGATATATGAATGAGAAATACATTACATCCTTTTTAGATTGGCATAATTAGATGAGGGAATAAAACAGGTGAATCGTTCAAGCAAAATAAAAATTTGAATTTTTCAGATATATTTACATTTTGCATAAACCCTTGATTCTTAATTTAATCCCTATATTAATAATGGTTTAAAGAAAGAGTAAAAATGAACCGTGCATTTCATTAAAAATAAAAACTACGTTTCATTTTTAATTTTGAGATGAGTATGATCCCGAAGTGTGTTGTTTTAATTTATGCTTTAGGAAATTGACGAATAAATATCAGGGACAATAAATGGATAACGCGGCAGACAGACAAGTTTTTTATATCTCCGATGGCACCGCCATTACCGCCGAAGTGCTCGGACATGCGGTGATGTCGCAGTTTCCGGTTGCGATTAACAGTATTACGCTGCCGTTTGTCGAAAACGAAAGCCGGGCGAATGCCGTGAAGGAGCAAATCAATGCCCTTTACCTAAAATCTGGTGTTCGTCCGCTGGTGTTTTACTCCATCGTCATCCCGGAAATTCGCGACATTATTTTGCAAAGTGAAGGTTTTTGTCAGGATATCGTGCAAGCGTTAGTCGCCCCTTTGCAGCAAGAATTGAAGCTTGAACCGACGCCCATTGCCCACCGTACTCACGGCCTGAATCCGGGCAACTTAATTAAATACGATGCGCGTATCGCCGCGATTGATTACACACTCGCGCATGATGACGGCATTTCGATGCGCAACCTCGACCAGGCACAAGTGATTTTGCTCGGCGTTTCGCGCTGCGGCAAAACCCCGACCAGTTTGTACCTCGCAATGCAATTTGGTATCCGGGCGGCAAACTATCCGTTTATTGCCGATGATATGGATAATATTCAACTCCCTGCTGTGCTTAAGCCGCTGCAACATAAGCTTTTCGGCCTGACAATCAATCCTGAGCGCCTCGCGGCGATTCGCGAAGAACGCCGTGAAAATAGCCGTTACGCCTCCATGCGCCAGTGCCGTCTTGAAGTTGCCGAAGTTGAAGCGCTGTTTCGCAAAAACCAGATTCGCTATCTCAACAGCACCAATTATTCGGTGGAAGAGATGGCAACTAAGATCCTCGATATCATGGGATTGAATCGTCGCATGTACTAACAAACTAGTTCAAAGGTGCAATTTTGTATGGTAGGGTGTACGCAATCTGGTGGTTACGATTCAGTTTTACGGTTGAATTCAACATAAATTGGTTTATCGTGACTGCCATCACTTCCCGGTATTCCTGCCGAGCTGAAGACAAATTTTCTGAGACACCCAATGAACAAAACAGATGAATTGCGCACCGCGCGCATCGACAGTCTGGTAACACCTGCGGAACTGGCACAGCGCCTGACGGTTTCCCAGGACGTTGCGCAAAATGTGACTGCCGCGCGTCGTCGTATCGAAAAAATCCTCAATGGCGAAGACAATCGCTTACTGGTGATTGTTGGCCCTTGCTCAATCCACGACCTGGATGCGGCGATGGATTACGCGCAACGCCTGCAAACTGCGCGTGAAAAACACCAGCATCGCCTTGAAATTGTCATGCGGACATATTTCGAGAAGCCGCGCACCGTGGTTGGCTGGAAAGGTTTGATTTCCGATCCTGATTTAAACGGCAGCTATCGTGTGAATCACGGCATTGAGCAGGCTCGCCGTTTACTGCTGCAAGTGAACGAGCTGGGCGTGCCGACCGCCACCGAATTCCTCGATATGGTCACAGGCCAATATATTGCCGATTTAATTAGCTGGGGCGCGATTGGTGCGCGAACCACTGAAAGCCAGATTCACCGTGAAATGGCCTCAGCACTTTCCTGCCCGGTTGGCTTCAAAAATGGCACCGATGGCAATACGCGTATTGCTGTTGATGCCATTCGTGCTGCACGCGCCAGCCACATGTTCCTGTCGCCGGATAAAAACGGTCAGATGACCATTTACCAGACCAGCGGTAATCCGTACGGCCATATCATTATGCGCGGCGGCAAGCAGCCGAACTACCACGCAGCCGATATTGCCGCCGCTTGCGATAGCCTGCATGAGTTTGATTTACCAGAACAATTGGTCATTGATTTCAGCCACGGCAACTGCCAGAAACAGCACCGTCGCCAGCTAGAAGTGTGCGAAAACGTGTGTAACCAAATTCGCAATGGTTCCCGCGCGATTGCCGGTGTTATGGCTGAAAGTTTTATTCGCGAAGGCACACAGAAAATCGTTGCCGGGCAGCCATTGGTTTATGGTCAGTCGATTACCGACCCTTGTCTGAGCTGGGAAGATACTGAGACATTGCTTGATATGCTGGCTGACGCAACAGACAGTCGCTTCTGATTTTTCGAGTCCCCTCTCCTGGGGGAGAGGGCCAGGGTGAGGGCGTCCGATACCTGAACATTTTCTCTGATCCCCTCATCCCCCAGGAGAAGGAGAAAAGCAATCCTTCCCCAAAATTGATCCATTCACAAATTTCTTACAAATAACACTTGATGATGAAACACAGTTTATTGATAATGATTATCATTGTTACATTGATTGTCATTTGTATACAGAGTGAAACATGGATAAAACATTCGCCCCTACGAATTCGCAATCTGCGACCGTTCCCCGTCAGATAGACAGTAAAGCCTTGCTCGGCCCTGACGGGCGTGTGGTAATTGTCCACGAAGGCCAACAATATCAATTACGTCAGACCCAGGCAGGAAAGTTAATCCTGACCAAGTAAACAAAAAAATAGCCTTACGACTACGCAAGCCACCCAGGTTTTTCACCATCCCCAGGCAGCCAGCGCTTTTAATTTTCTTATGGAGATTTGCGCATGCCTGCTTTACACACAGTCGGATTCCGTCTGTCATTACTGACTGTTGCGGTATTTTCTGCCCTGCCCGCCAGTGCAAAAGACGATCAAATGACCGTTGTCGCCACGGGAAACCAACGCAGCACGTTCGAAGCGCCAATGATGGTTACCGTCATTGATGGCGATACTCCTGAAGGCCAGACCGCCTCTTCTGCCGCTGATATGTTGCGTAAAGTCCCGGGGATTACCGTTTCCGGCTCCGGTCGCACCAACGGTCAGGACATCAATATGCGTGGTTATGACCGCCGTGGTGTGTTGATGCTGGTTGACGGCGTCCGTCAGGGAACTGACACCGGGCACCTCAACAGCACGTTTATCGATCCTGCGTTGATCAAACGTATCGAAGTGGTGCGTGGCCCTTCTGCTCTGCTCTACGGCAGCGGTGCGTTAGGCGGGGTAATCTCATATGAAACCGCTGATGCCAGCGATTTGCTGTACGAAGGCCAAAACAGCGGATACCGCGTATTTGGAACAGGAGCCACTGGCGACCACAGCGTTGGCATGGGTGCCAGTGCATTTGGCCGCACCGACAATCTTGACGGCCTGGTGGCCTGGTCAAGCCGCGATCGGGGTGATATTCGCCAGAGCGACGGTGAAACGGCCCCTAACGATGAAAGCATCAGCAACTTCCTGACCAAAGGCACGTGGTATATCGACCCGGCGCAATCTCTGGGTGGCTCTCTGCGTTACTACAACAATGCCGCTCGTGAACCCAAAAACCCGCAAACGACGACTGCTGACCCAAGCAATCCGATGGTTGATCGCTCAACCATCCAGCGTGACGCGCAGGTGAAATACCATATCGGGCCGGAGCAAAGTGACTGGCTGAATACTGATGCCACCGCTTACTGGTCCGAAGCGCGTATTAATGCCCAGGGTCAAACCGATGAGTCTGAATTCCGCAAACAGACCACAACGGGCGGCAAACTTGAAAACCGCAGCCGCCTGTTTACCGACAGCTTCGCCGCACATTTGCTGACTTATGGTGGTGAATATTACCGCCAGGATCAAAAACCAGGCGGCAACGCAACCGGCTTCCCACAGGCCAATATCGACTTCGGCTCTGGCTGGTTGCAGGATGAAATCACCCTGCGTGACCTGCCTGTTTCTATTCTCGCGGGTACGCGTTATGACGATTACAGCGGCAGCAGCGACGGCTATCAGGATGTGAATGCTGACGAATGGTCATCTCGCGGCGCACTGTCCATAACGCCAACCGACTGGCTGATGTTGTTCGGTTCTTACGCACAAGCCTTCCGCGCCCCGACGATGGGCGAAATGTATAACGATGCGAAACACTTCTCGATTGGTTCCCGTTACACCAACTATTGGGTGCCGAACCCTAACCTGCGCCCTGAAACCAACGAAACTCAGGAATACGGTTTCGGCCTGCGCTTCGACGATTTAATGCTGGCTGACGACGGCATTGAATTCAAAGCCAGCTACTTCGATACCAAAGCGGAAGACTATATTTCAACTACCGTCGATTTCGCCCGCGCGACCACCATGTCTTACAACGTCCCTAACGCAAAAATTTGGGGCTGGGATATGACAGCGAAATACACTAGCGCCTGGTTCAGCCTGGATCTGGCTTATAACCGCACCCGCGGGAAAGACACCGACACCGGCGAGTGGATTTCAAGTCTGAATCCGGACACCGTCACCAGCATTCTTGACGTTCCCGTTGCACAAAGCGGCTTTTCCGTGGGCTGGGTTGGCACATTTGCTGAAAGTTCCACGCATATCAGCAGCAGCTATAGCCCGCAGCCTGGCTATGGCGTGAATGATTTCTATATCAGTTATACCGGCCAGCAGCAGTTGCGCGGGCTAACCACTTCCCTGGTACTGGGTAACGCCTTTGATAAGGAATACTGGTCGCCACAGGGGCTCCCTCAAGATGGCCGTAATGGCAAAATCTTCGTTAGTTATCAATGGTAAGGAAGCAATATGACTCAGCGTTATGAAAACTGGTTGCAGCTAAAACAACAGAACCCTAAAAAATATGCTCGCGACATAGCAAAACTGATGAATATCAGCGAAGCCGAATTAACTCATGCCCGCGTCGGGCATGATGCCTGGCGCTTGAAAGGCGAAGTGCGCGACATCCTCACCTCTCTGGAGAGCGTGGGTGAAATTAAGTCCATCTGCCGGAATGAATATGCGGTACATGAGCACATCGGGCGCTTCGAAAACCAGCAATTGCACGGTCACGCCGGGCTGGTTCTTAACCCTCGAGCGCTGGACTTGCGCCTGTTCCTGAATCAGTGGGCTTTCGCCTTCCACGTTCGCGAGGAAACTGCCCGCGGTGAACGTCAAAGCATTCAATTCTTTGACCATCAGGGCGATGCACTGCTGAAGGTTTACACCACTGACAACACGGATTTTGCAGCCTGGGGCCAGGTTCTCGCGACGTATATTTATGCTGACAACCCGGAGCTTGAACTGCAAGCGGCGGAAGAAAGTGTCATAACGCCAGCTGTTGATGGCCGCCTGGTTGAAGACGAATGGCGCGCCATGCGTGACGTGCATCAGTTCTTCGGGCTGCTCAAACGCCACCAGCTTACGCGCCAACAAGCGTTCCGACTGGTCGCAGAAGACCTGGCGTGCCAGGTTGATAACAGCGCACTTTCACAACTGCTGGCGATGGCTAAGCAAGACAAAAACGAAATCATGGTGTTTGTTGGTAACAAGGGCAGCGTGCAGATTTTCACCGGCGTGGTTGAAAAAGTCGTGCCGATGGAGAACTGGATTAACATTTTCAACCCACAATTCACGCTGCACTTGCTGGCTGACACCATCGCTGAAAGCTGGATCACACGTAAGCCAAGCGGCGACGGTTTTGTTACCAGCCTTGAATTGTTTGCCGCCGATGGCACGCAAATCGCTCAACTTTACGGCCAACGTACTGAAGGCGAACCGGAGCAACAACAGTGGCGCACTCAGCTTGAGGCGCTGGTAAGTAAAGGGCTGGCCGCATGAAACGCTGGCTAATTGCCCTGCTTGCAATGCCTGTGGTTGTCACCGCCAGTGAACGGGTGGTAGCAATTGGCGGTGACGTGACAGAAATTGCCTATGCATTAGGTGCGAGCGACCAGTTAGTCGCTCGTGACAGCACCAGTCTGCATCCGGCTGCGGCAACCAAACTGCCTGACGTTGGCTATATGCGTCAGCTTAATGCCGAGGGGATTTTGGCCATGCGCCCAACGTTGGTGCTGGCGAGCGCGCAGGCGAAACCCTCACTTGCGCTGGAGCAGGTTGCCAGCAGCCACGTCAAAGTCGTGACGATTCCCGCCGCAAATTCGCTGGATGGGATTGATGACAAGATTTCTGCGGTCGCGCAGGCCATGGGAAAAACGGCCCAGGGCGACGCTTTGCGCCAGCAAGTCCATACCAGGCTGGCGGCGATTCCTGAAAAACCACTGCCGGTAAAAGTGCTGTTTATCATGAGTCATGGCGGCATGACTGCGATGGCTGCCGGGCAAGAAACTGCGGCAGATGCCGCAATTCATGCCGCTGGTTTGCAAAATGCGATGCAAGGTTTCAAACGTTACCAGCCCATGTCGCAGGAAGGTGTGATTGCCAGCCAGCCACAACTGGTGCTGGTCACTGCCGACGGCGTGAAAACACTGGGCGGTGAAGATAACGTCTGGAAGTTACCGGGGCTTGCGCAAACCCCTGCCGGGAAAAACCGCCAGCTATTAGTGGTGGATGATATGGCACTGCTGGGTTTTGGCCTGCAAACACCGGATGCGATTCTTGCATTACGTCATAAAGCGGAGCAATTGCCTTGATACGTCGGCCCCTGCCTCAACGCGCCCTGTTCGCCATGGTTTTGGCGTTGTTAGCGCTGTCTTTAGTTGCCGCCAATTTAGGTGCCATGCGGCTTTCCATTGCCGTTTTGTGGCAAGTCCAGGACGACGCATTGCGCCATATCTGGCTCAATATTCGCCTGCCTCGCGTGCTGCTGGCAACGCTGGTAGGCGGCGCACTGGCGCTTTCAGGTTGCGTGATGCAGGGACTGTTTCGTAACCCGCTTGCGGACCCTGGCTTGCTCGGGATAAGCAGCGGTGCGGCACTGGCGGTCGGTTTTTCGGTCGTCATGCCCTTCGCCTTGCCCGTTGTATTGGCGTTGTATGTTCCGATGCTTGCCGCATTTTTGGGTAGCCTCGCCGTCACTTTGGTGATTTTCTTCCTGAGCCGCCAGGGCAACAATAGCCTTTCGCGCCTGCTGTTAGTCGGTATCGCGATTAATGCGTTATGCGGTGCGGCGGTGGGAGTTCTTTCCTGGATAAGCAACGATGCGCAGCTGCGCCAGTTGTCGCTTTGGGGGATGGGCAGTCTTGGGCAGGCACAGTGGTCAACGTTACTGGCCACCGCTTCGTTTATTCTTCCGGCTTCAGTGGCTATCGCGTTTACGTCCAGACGCCTTAATCTTTTGCAACTGGGTGACGAAGAAGCCCATTACCTGGGCGTGGACGTCAAAAAAACGCAGCGTCAGTTGCTGATTCTAAGCGCATTGCTGGTGGCGGCAGCGGTTGCCGTGAGTGGCGTGATTGGTTTCGTTGGCCTGGTGGTTCCGCATCTGATGCGGATGTGGCTCGGGGCCGATCATCGCTGGCTGATCCCGGGTTCTGTACTGGCAGGAGCAATGTTATTACTGGTGGCGGACACCCTCGCCCGCACACTGGTTGCCCCTGCGGAAATGCCGGTAGGTTTGCTGACCAGCCTGCTCGGCGGCCCGTGGTTCCTGGCATTAATTTTCCGCCAACGGAGAGAAACAGATGGCTGATTTACTCCTGGCGCGAAACGTCACGCTACGCTCAGGCGTTAGAAAGCTGCTTGATGATATTAATCTGACGCTGGCGGCGGGCGAAGTGGTCGCGCTAATCGGCCCAAATGGTGCAGGGAAATCCACGCTACTCCGTGTGCTTACCGGTTTTCAACTGCCGGAAAGCGGCTATATTTCCCTGGACGGACGCCCGTTACATGAATGGTCTGGCGATGCGTTATCGCGCAAACGCGCGGTGATGCGCCAGCGCGGCGGCATGGCGTTTAGTTGGGCGGTCGAAGATGTCATCGCCATGGGACGTGCGCCGTGGCCGGAAAAAGAGACAAAAGCGGTCATTCAGGAAGTGATGGCGCTGACGGGATGCGATACGCTCGCCGGGCGCGATTTTTGCCAGCTTTCCGGCGGTGAACAACAACGCGTCCAGCTCGCACGCGCCCTGGCGCAATTGTGGCAGAACGGTCAACCCCACGGCTGGCTGTTTTTAGATGAACCGACTTCTGCACTCGATCTCTATCATCAGCAACACATCCTGCGTTTGCTGCGCCGGTTATCGTTGATGGGGACATTATCGGTTTGCGTGGTGCTGCATGATTTGAACCTGGCCGCACTGTGGGCTGACCGGATTGTGCTGTTGCACGAAGGACGACTGGTTGCGAGTGGTTCGCCGCAAGAAGTGTTGAACGAGGCTATCTTACAACACTGGTATCAGGCCGATTTACGGGTGTTCAGTCATCCTGAACACCCGGTGCCGCAGGTTTGGTTGCAGCAGTGATCGTTTTGTCGGATGACGCTGCTGTACGACCGACAAAAACGGTTAGCTTGAGCAACTCACTTCTAACCGCTTGCCCCAGTCCGGCGGGCGTTGGGTCAAATCAGCAGAATGTTCAGCAAATGGCTGGCGCAGTGCTTCATGCAGTTGTGCCAGCACACTCACATCCCCTTTATCTGCGGCATCAATTGCCCGTTGTGCCAACCAGTTACGCAACACGATTGAAGGGTTTGCGGCTTTCATCGCTTGTTGACGCTGTTCGTCACTGACCTGTTCGGCCTGCAAACGGGTGCGATAACGAGTAAACCAGTTATCAAAACTTGCGCGGTCGATAAATTCATCACGCAGCGGAGAGCTGGCAGAGTTTTGTTCGGTCAGGCTTAACATGCGGAATGTGCGCGTGTAATCACTCCCTTCTTTGGCCATCAGCCCGAATAGCTCGGTGAGAATTTCGTTATCCGCCGTTTGCTCGGTTAACAGCCCCAGTTTCCCACGCATTAACTCACCGAAAGCTTTCATTAGCGCGAATTGATAATGATCGAGCAACTCGTTTAACCACTCCACAGAAATAAACGGTGACAGCGTTTGCGCGAGACGTTGCAGATTCCACAGCCCAACCGCAGGTTGATTATCAAAAGCGTAACGCCCCTGATGGTCAGAATGGTTGCAGATAAAATCGGGCTGATAATCATCGAGGAAACCATACGGGCCGTAATCCATCGTCAGTCCAAGAATCGACATATTGTCGGTATTCATTACGCCATGAGCGAAACCAATAGTTTGCCAGTGGGCAATCATTTGCGCTGTACGTTCGACAACATCACGGAACCAAAGCGGGTATTTATCGGCTTCATCAACCAGATGCGGCCAGTGATGGGCAATCACGTAATCCGCCAGTTGCTGGACTTTTTGCGGTTCCCGACGATAGTAGAAATGCTCAAAGTGGCCGAAGCGAGCATGACTTTGCGCCACGCGAATCATCATCGCACCTTGTTCGGTAGTTTCACGTTGTACCGGCGTTTCGCTGGTGACAATACTGAGCGCACGCGTGGTCGGAACGCCTAACCCGTGCATGGCTTCACTCGCAAGGAACTCGCGAACCGTTGAACGCAGCACCGCGCGGCCATCGCCCATGCGCGAATAAGGCGTTAATCCCGCCCCTTTAAGGTGCCAGTCGAATTTACGCCCGTCCGCTAACTGCTGTTCGCCGAGCAAAATACCGCGTCCGTCGCCAAGCTGTCCCGCCCAGACGCCAAACTGGTGCCCGCTGTACACTTGTGCCAAAGGCTGCATTCCCGGCAACAGGGTTTCACCGCTCCAGATACCCGTGTGGGCTGCATCAAACAATGAATCATCCAGACCCAGATCATCGGCCAGAGGGCGGTTATGGTAAAACAAACGCGCATTATGCAGCGGTGTTGGCTTAAGAGCCGTATAGAAGCCGGGCAATTCATCGTGCCAGCTATTGTTGAATACAGGTTTATTGGTCATGGAACCTCCTGCCGATAGTGTAGTGCTTGTGTGAAGTTTTAAACACGGCACATTGGCAGGGGTATTCTCTTAATGCAGAGAATAAGGATGAAGCCAGTCTATCAGCGCGTTTGAGGGAATAGCGGGCCAGTAATTCCCCTGCATAGCAAAGTCCGATAATGAAAGCACTTTCTGGCGAGCAGTATCTTCATCAACACCGTTAATCACCAGAGTCTGGCAAAACGGCGAAAGCTGCGCCAGTAATGCCATCATAAAAGGCTCAAAAGAACGTTGTTTAATTTGTTTATGAATAAACACTTTATCCAAAAACACACGCTTAAATAAACCGTCGAAAATCGGTTTAGTGGTCGCAATTCCAGCACCAAAATTAGCCAACGCTAATGGAAAATGCTTAGTCATTGCCATTAGCCTGGCATTTTCATTGCCAAGATTTAACTCGGGAAAGTTCTCATTGATAGAGAATTCAATGAATGAAAGCTGCATCAACCGGGAATGCAGCACGGTACTGGCTAAAACCGCATCAACAATTACCACGCTTATATTCACCCAGACAACTATATTTTGAGCCTTAAAGAATTCTTGATAGTTTTCGAGTAATTCTATTTGTTCTTTGAATAATTGTAATTGCTGTTCTGGTGTAATTGTCGAGTTCACTAATTCAGTTGGAATACGCACTGGAGCGTCAACACCAACAAAATTAAGTAATAATTCAATACCTAAAACCTTACCATCAGGCAAGTAAACGGGTTGAAAATAAAAGTCTGAGCGATACAGTATTTCGAGTTCCAGGATCATGATACCAGCCGCGTATCTAAAGGAGTGGATGGCATCGCAGCACGATGATCATCCAGCATTAACTGGATTGATTTTAAAAGTATTAAGCGCAAGTTCGTCCCTGAGTCTGTATCAGAATTATCTTTGAATTTATTTTATATTATCCTGGTTATCTGACTATCGCCAGTTTTAGCGAATAACACGAACTGAATCGCGATGGATTATCTCGGGAGAAAAAGATTCATTCTCACAATGAGAGTCCAATAATTTACGGATAGCGAAGCGGGCCATTTCACTTATCGGAAAATGGACGCTGGTAATTGCAGGGCGGACAAATGCGGCTCGTTCCCCACTGTCATAACATATAAGTGAGATATCCTGGGGAATTCGCAACCCGCGTTCGGTGATAGCCAGCATCGCGCCAATCGCCAGTTCTTCGTTACAACAATATATTGCCGTCGGCTGCGTATTTTCAAGCAGTTGCGCGGCCAGTTGATAGCCGCTGGGCATATCATACTCGCCCCCCAGAATCGCAACAGGTTCGATGTTTGACCGGTCCATGACATCAATAAAACCTTGCCTGCGCAGTAAACTTGAAGAACGGCTTACCGGCCCGTGCAGACAGGCAATTTTAGTATGCCCAGCATCAATAAATACCTGGGTGGCGCAGGCACTCGCGGCACGATGATCAAACACCACGCAACGCGGTTCGAGGCCTGGAACGTCCCGGTCTAATATGATAAATTTCTTTTCTTGTTCCGCCAGTTGATTCAGCGTTTCATCGCTGATGGCGCGAACGTGTAATACCAGCCCGTCGCAGCGCAGATTAAACAGCCGCTGAATGGCATTGAGTTCTTTCTCAGCCGTATCTCGCCCTTGCGTTACCAACAATTGCTTACCATTTAGTTCAGCTTCACTTTGTACGGTGTCCATTAAGGCACCAAAGAATCCGCCGCGATACGACGTGGTGACTAAACCGAGTGTATGACTTTGGCTCGACGCTAACGCACGAGCGGCGGGATTTGGGGAGTAACCCAACTCAACAATGGCGGCTTCAACTTTGATACGCGTCTGCGATTTAACTTTAGTATCGCCATTCACGACGCGTGAAACGGTTGCCCGGGATACACCTGCGCTGGCGGCAACATCTTCCAGAGTAACCATGAACTATCCTTTCAAGGGGGCGAAATGCACCCAGATATTACCTGAAATTATCATTAGCGCCTGGGTTAACCACGGAATTGCGGAAGGGAGTCACGTTTAGGGCCATTTGCTGGCCCTGACGCGTAAAACTAGATGCGGCGAGCCTGCCAGAATTTTTTGCTCCAGTAGACGTTATCAAGCGACGAACGCATCACGCCACGGCTGGTCGAGGCATGAATAAACTGGTTATCCGTATCGTAAATACCGACGTGCAAACCGCTTTCACCAGAACCGGTTTTAAAGAATACCAGGTCACCCGGCAGCAAATCGTCTTTGTCTATTTGCGTGCCGATCTTCGCCTGCTGTTTTGTTTCACGCGGGAGTTGTAACTCGAACCTGTCGCGGAAAGTAAGAGAGACAAAGCCTGAACAATCAACGCCACGGCGGCTCATTCCCCCATAACGGTAAGGCGTGCCATGCCAGCCACTGAGCTGATCGTTGAGTTTAGCGATGACCGTTATCGAGTCCGACAAACGAGAATTTGGCGGTGGCGCATGATGGCTACACCCTGCGAGTACCAGACATGCTACAAGAAGAATCCATACACGCATTTCAGGCTAATCCTCACCCGTTTATAATTTCCAGTAATTTAGCGCTTACCTATGATTTGGTGCAAGTTTTTAACATCATCTAAAGCGGGGCTATTAGCATACTGTGCCCTTCAATCTGTAATCGGCGGAAGTGCATGTTATAAGCTGTCGCTAAATGTTGCGGCGACAGCACTTCATCCCGATTTCCTTGTGCAATCATTTTACCTGCCCGCAATAACCAGACGGTGTGCGCATGGCGCAAACTATGGTTTAAATCATGGCTGCTCATCACCACCGCAATACCCGCTTCACACAATGCCACCAGGATCCTGTCCAGCGCAGTCTGTTGCGCGACATCGAGGCTATTCATTGGCTCATCCAACAAGAGTAAACGCCCTTGCGGATTGATTTCAGGATGAATTTGCAGAACGACAGCGGCCAGACGAACGCGTTGCCATTCCCCACCCGAAAGCTGATTCACGCTGCGGGTGAGTTTGTCGGTCAGACCGAGCGTTTCCACAAGGTCTAGCATAATGGTGTCTGTAGGGCCAATCGTTTGATGAAGCTGTAAATAGTGCCAGACGGGCATGGAAAATGGCGGCATCTGTTGTTGAGATAAATAAGCCCGATGACGTGCCAGCTGCGTCGGTTGCCAGTCATTCAGTTCACGTTCAACAAAAGTGATTTGCCCGCCACCGGAGCTTAAACCCGCAGCCCGTGTTAACAAGGTGCTTTTCCCGGCCCCATTTGGCCCGACAAGGTGTATCAGTTCACCAGCGTGCACCGTAGCGGAAATCGGCCCAAGCCGTTCCGCCACGGCGACATCATTGAGTTGCAACAACGGCATTATTTTGCCAGTGCCGACTTAATTGCATCAACAATGATTGCGTCGTCAGGCGTCATGTCTGGTGAAAAGCGTTGAATGACCTGACCATCACGACCAATCAGGAATTTTTCGAAGTTCCACAGAATATCGCCAGGATGAGCTGGAGCGCGGCCTTTGCTGCTCATGCGCTCCAGAAAGCCGCTGCCTTCGGGCGCGACGGCATTCGGTGCAGCGGCGACCAGTTTTTCATATAGCGGGTGACGATTTTCACCGTTCACGTCCAGCTTGCTGAACATCGGGAAAGTCACGCCGTAAGTGGTGCTGCAGAAAGTTTTGATCTCTTCTTCACTACCCGGCTCTTGCCCCAGGAATTGGTTGCACGGAAAACCGAGCACTGAGAAGCCTTGCTGCTCATATTCTTTCTGCAGGTTTTCTAGTTGCTCGTATTGCACTGTCAGGCCGCATTTAGAGGCAACGTTCACCATCAGCAGCACTTTACCTTTCCACTTTTCGAGCGTTGTGGCTTCACCATCAATGGTAGTAACTTGAGTGTTCAGAATGTCTTGCATTGTTTACCCCTGAATTGAATAGCGTTTGATTATTTCCCAGCTTTTAATAATAGCCAGATAAATACAGGTGCGCCTAACGTTGCTGTCACGACGCCTATTGGTAATTCTGCGGAAGCCAGAGCCAGGCGAGCAATCACATCGGCCCCCAATAACACTGTGGCACCTGCCAACGCGCTCGCGGGCAGTAAAATACGATGATCGGTTAAGCCTTTCAGACGTAACATATGAGGGATAACCAGGCCGATAAAACCAATTGCGCCAGCAAGCGCAACGCTCACGCCCACCAGCCAGCCTGTCGCTATCACCAGAATGTTGCGCCATACCCAGACGGGCAAACCGAGCTGACGTGCGGATATTTCGCCAAGCGCCATGAGATTCAATGGGGCGTAGTTGCGGCATAACCACAGCATCACGGGCAATAACGTGACCATGAGCCACCATTGCCGCCAGTCCACGCCACCAAACCCGCCCATCATCCAGTACATTAACTGGCGCAGGTCGAGGCTGCTGCTGAAATAAATTGCCCAGGTCATCAGTGCGCTACAGATGATGCCCAGCGCCACACCGGCGAGCAGCAAGCGGCTATTCGAAAGATGACGTCGTGAAAAACGCAGCAGGATAAATGTGATGATAAGCGCACCAGCAATGGCACAGATACCCAAAACCCAACCCGGCAGCATGCCCTGCCCAAGTAAAACAGCCGCCACTAAGGCCACACCCGCGCCATTGGAAACCCCTAATAGACCGGGTTCTGCCAGTGGGTTTTCAAAAAGTGCCTGCATGATAGTGCCAGAAATCGCCAGTGCCGCTCCAACCAGTAACACCGCTACTGTACGAGGCAGTCGAATTTGCCAGATAAACAACTGCGCATCCTCACGCATCCAGTGTTGTGGGGCAAACCATTGATCCCCTGCGCTCAGGCTCAACACCACCATGCCTAGCATTGTGGCGAACAATGCTAGCAACCAGCGGTGTTCGAGAAAGCGCTGTCGCGCAACAAAAGTGTGCATCTGGATAATAAGATCCAATTAGTAACAATTCATAAACTTGATTTTACGGGGGATTTTCCGCGCAGGACAAGAAGAAAAGAAAAAGGCCGCTTCAGGCGGCCTTTTTGGTTAATTCAGGTTACTCGTCTTTTGGCGACGCGTTTTCAACCCTACTTTTCAACTTCTGACCAGGTCGGAAAGTCACAACACGGCGAGCCGTGATAGGAATATCTTCACCAGTCTTCGGGTTACGCCCGGGACGTTGGTTTTTATCGCGTAAGTCAAAATTACCAAAGCCTGATAGCTTAACCTGCTCGCCGTTCTCCAGAGCGCGACGGATCTCTTCGAAAAACAGCTCTACCAACTCTTTAGCATCACGTTTGCTAAGCCCTAGCTTATCAAACAGATATTCTGACATTTCAGCTTTTGTAAGCGCCATACGTTCAATCCCTCAATGATGCCTGGAATCGCTCTTTTAATGCCTCTACGCATTTTGCAACGGTAGCGGCCATCTCCTCTTCTTCGAGTGTACGGCCCGTATCCTGCAGGATAAGGCTTATGGCAAGGCTCTTATAGCCTTCGGCTACGCCTTTGCCACGGTACACATCAAATAAGTTTACGCCAACTACCTGATTTGCGCCAACTTTCTTACACTCGGCCAAAATATCTGCTGCGGGAACGTTTTCAGCGACTACAACAGCAATGTCACGGCGGTTCGCAGGATAGCGAGAAATCTCAGCCGACTCAGGCACAGCGCGGTCTGCAAGCTTGCTCCACAGCACTTCGAACACCAGCGTGCGGCCATTGAGTGACAGCTTGCGCTCGAGCTCTGGATGCACAACACCAATGAAACCAACGTATTCCCCGCCTAAATAAATGGCAGCGCTTTGGCCTGGATGCAAAGCTGGGTTGCTTGCAGCTTTGAATTCGATGTCAGAAAGTTTACCAGTAAGATCTAATACTGCTTCCAGATCGCCCTTCAAATCATAGAAGTCGACGGTATTACGCGCCAGATCCCAATGCTCTTCGTAGCGATTACCACAGATGGCACCAGCCAGCATAAGATCCTGACGGATACCCAGGTCTGCCTGAGTATCAGGAACAAAGCGTAAACCTGATTCAAAGATACGTACGCGTGCCTGCTGGCGGTTTTGGTTATAAACCACGGTATTAAGCAGGCCTGGCAGCAAAGATAAACGCATCGCTGACATTTCGCTGGAAATTGGGCTCGGCAGAATCAGATTTTCTTCACCTGGGTGCAGCAATTGCTGAACTTTAGGATCAACAAAGCTGTAGGTGATAACTTCCTGGTAGCCTTTATCGACCAGCATGGTTTTCACACGCTTGAGCGATAAGTCTGCTTCGCGATGGCTGCCCATAATCAGACCTGCTTGAACAGGCTCATTCGGGATGCTGTTATAACCATAAACGCGAGCCACTTCTTCAACCAGATCTTCTTCAATCTGCATATCAAAGCGCCAGCTTGGTGCCACTGCCGTCCACTGGTTGTCGCCTTCAGTTACTTCACAGCCTAAGCGGCGCAGGATGTCGCTAACCTGTGCATCTTCAATGTGATGACCAATCAGGCGATCCAGTTTGCTGCGACGCAGAGTAATTGTGGCAGCTTTTGGCAGATGTGCTTCATTAGTCACGTCAATAACTGGACCCACTTCGCCACCGCAGATATCAGTCAACAGGCGAGTTGCACGTTCCATCGCTTTATATTGCAGAGCTGAATCCACACCACGCTCATAACGATGGGAAGCATCGGTATGCAGACCATGGCGACGAGCGCGGCCTGTAATAGACAGCGGGCTGAAGAATGCGCACTCCAGCAGCACGTCCTGGGTTTCATCATTCACGCCAGAATGTTCACCACCAAAAATACCGCCCATTGCCAGCGCTTTATTGTGGTCAGCAATAACCAGCGTGTCAGCTTTCAGCTTCACTTCGTTACCATCAAGCAGAGTCAGCGCTTCGCCCTCTTCTGCCATACGCACAACAATGCCACCTTCGATGCGACTCAGATCGAATGCGTGCATCGGTTGGCCAAGTTCGAGAAGCACATAGTTGGTCACGTCAACGACTGCATCGATAGAACGAATACCACAACGGCGCAGTTTCTCTTTCATCCACAGTGGAGTTGGCGCTTTAACGTTGATGCCTTTAACCACACGGCCAAGGTAACGCGGGCACGCTTCAGGCGCATCCACACGAATGGGCAACGTGTCGGTAATGGTCGCCGCTACTGCGGGCATTTCTGGTTCGTGCAGCGGCAGTTGGTTCACAACCGCTACATCACGCGCAACACCGATGATGCCAAGGCAATCGGCACGGTTTGGCGTAACGCTGATTTCGATAGTATTGTCATCGAGCTTCAGGTATTCGCGGATATCAGTGCCAATTGACGCATCCAGCGGCAACTCAATAATACCGTTATGATCGTCGGAAATACCCAGCTCGGAGAACGAGCACAGCATCCCTTCAGATGGCTCGCCACGCAGTTTGGCGGCTTTGATTTTGAAATCACCTGGCAGAACAGCACCAACGGTTGCCACCGCAACTTTCAGGCCCTGACGGCAATTTGGCGCACCACAAACGATGTCTAACAGGCGCTCGCCACCGACATTCACTTTCGTTACACGCAGTTTGTCCGCGTTTGGATGTTGACCGCACTCAACCACTTCACCCACCACCACGCCATTGAATGCACCGGCAACGGCGTCAACGCCATCAACTTCCAGGCCAGCCATAGTGATTTGGTTTGAAAGCTCTTCACTGCTGTTGGCTGGGTTTACCCATTCGCGTAACCAGAGTTCACTGAATTTCATTGGATATCCCGCCCTTATTTGAACTGTTTGAGGAAACGTAAATCATTTTCGAAGAATGCACGCAGATCGGTCACGCCGTAGCGCAACATGGTCAGACGCTCCATGCCCATGCCGAACGCAAAGCCTGAATAAACTTCTGGGTCAATACCGACGTTACGCAGAACGTTCGGGTGCACCATGCCACAACCTAATACTTCCAGCCACTTGCCGTTTTTACCCATCACATCAACTTCTGCGGACGGTTCAGTGAACGGGAAATAGGATGGACGGAAACGAATCTGCAGATCCGCTTCGAAGAAGTTGTTCAGGAAGTCGTGGATGGTTCCTTTCAGGTTGGTGAAGTTGATGTTGGTATCAACAATTAAACCTTCCATCTGGTGGAACATCGGGGTGTGAGTCTGATCGTAATCGTTACGATAAACGCGGCCAGGCGCGATAATACGAATCGGCGGCTGCTTGTCTTTCATGGTACGAATCTGTACGCCAGACGTTTGGGTGCGCAGCAGACGAGTTGCATCGAACCAGAAAGTATCGTGGTCAGCGCGAGCTGGGTGGTGCCCTGGGATATTCAGCGCATCAAAGTTATGATAATCGTCTTCGATTTCCGGGCCAGTTGCCACAGTAAAACCAAGTTCACCAAAGAAGCTTTCAATACGGTCAATGGTGCGAGTCACCGGATGCAAGCCGCCATTTTCAATGCGACGGCCAGGCAGGGAAATATCAATGGTCTCTTCTGCCAGACGCGCATTCAGCGCGGCACTTTCGAGAGCGTGTTTGCGTGCATTCAATGCTTCCTGCACTTTCTCTTTCGCTTCATTGATTACCGCACCAGCGGCTGGACGCTCTTCTGGTGGCAATTCACGCAGGGTTGTCATCTGGAGGGTCAGATGCCCTTTCTTCCCTAAATACTCGACGCGTACGTTGTCCAACGCGGCAACATCATGGGCCTCGTTTATGGCGGCCGTTGCATTGGCAACCAGCTCTGCGAGATGTGGCATGGTATTCCTCTTATGCCGGCACAATTGCCGGGGTAGTTGATCCGTATACAGAAGCAAAAAAAAAGCCTCCATAGTGGAGGCTTTCGGCGCTATTTTTCGTTTCTTTTCTTACGCGCAAAGCCCCCTGATTCAGGTGCTAAAGTAAAAAAAGAAACGGAAAATAGCAGCATTCATGCTTGCAGTTACCTTATTGATCAGTGTTAAAAATTACCATTAGAAATTAAAAGAGGGAGACAAGCTCCCTCTAATAACCGGCTTACGCCAGAGCTGCTTTCGCTTTCTCAACCAGTGCAGTAAATGCCACTTTGTCGAATACGGCGATGTCAGCCAGGATCTTACGGTCGATTTCAACAGAAGCTTTTTTCAAGCCGTTGATGAATTTGCTGTAAGAGATCCCGTTCTGACGAGCTGCAGCGTTGATACGTGCAATCCACAGCTGACGGAATTGACGTTTACGTTGACGACGGTCACGGTAAGCGTATTGGCCAGCTTTGATAACAGCCTGGAAAGCAACGCGGTAAACGCGTGAACGCGCACCGTAGTAGCCTTTGGCTTGTTTAAGGATTTTTTTGTGACGAGCACGTGCGATAACACCACGTTTTACGCGAGCCATATTAGCTCTCCTGTTCTATATTCTGAATTAATTAAAAAGTGCTACTTATGCGTACGGCAGGCAAGCGATGACCAGGCCCAGATCCCCTTTGGAGACCATACCTTTCGGACGCAGGTGACGTTTACGCTTAGTAGACTTTTTAGTCAGAATATGACGCAGGTTAGCGTGCTTACGCTTAAAACCACCACCGGCGGTCTTTTTGAAGCGCTTAGCGGCGCCGCGTACAGTTTTAATCTTTGGCATTTAATAACTTTCCACTTCGCATTGTTAATAAAACGAACCAGAAGGCGAACAAATCTCACGAGACCGAAACCTCGCGAGAACTGTTACTTGATGGCCTTACTGTTTCTTCTTCGGAGCGAGCACCATGATCATCTGGCGGCCTTCGATCTTCGATGGGAAGGATTCGACGACTGCCAGTTCACTCAGATCGTCACGGACGCGGTTAAGCACTTCCATACCAATCTGTTGGTGAGCCATTTCACGACCGCGGAAACGCAGTGTGATTTTAGCTTTATCACCCTCTTCCAGAAAGCGAACCAGGCTGCGGAGTTTTACCTGATAGTCGCCATCATCGGTACCAGGTCGGAATTTGATTTCCTTGACCTGAATAACTTTTTGCTTCTTCTTCTGTTCCTTAGAAGATTTGCTTTTTTCATAGAGAAACTTGCCGTAGTCCATAATGCGGCAAACAGGCGGTTCAGCATTAGGACTGATTTCGACTAAATCAACTCCTGCCTCTTCGGCTTTTTCCAAAGCTTCATTCAGACTGACAATACCAATAGGTTCGCCTTCTAAGCCTGTCAGACGAACTTCTGTGGCACGAATTTCTTTGTTTATGCGATTAGGACGCGCCGGTTGAACTCTTTTTCCGCCTTTAATAACTCTATTCCTCTAGTTGGTTAAGATTGCGACTGCGAATTTCATTTTGCAGCTTTTCAATCAATTCGTTTACGTCCATGCTGCCCAAATCTTTGCCACGACGAGTACGAACGGCTACTTTGCCTGCTTCGACCTCTTTATCGCCACAAACTAACATGTATGGGACACGACGCAACGTGTGTTCACGGATTTTAAAGCCAATCTTCTCATTTCTCAAGTCTGCTTTTACACGAATGCCTGCATTTTGCAGTTTACGGGTCAATTCGTTAACGTAATCAGACTGTCCATCAGTGATATTCATGACCACTGCTTGTACTGGCGCAAGCCAAGTTGGGAAGAAACCCGCGAACTCTTCAGTCAGGATACCAATAAAACGTTCCATTGACCCGAGAATTGCACGGTGAATCATTACCGGAACCAGGCGTTCGTTATTTTCACCAATAAACGAAGCGTTCAAACGTGATGGTAATGAGAAGTCTAGCTGTACAGTACCGCACTGCCATGCACGGTCCAGGCAGTCGTACAGGGTAAATTCAATTTTAGGGCCATAGAATGCACCCTCACCCGGTTGATAATCAAACGGAATGTTATTTTCTTGCAGTGCAACAGCCAAATCTGCTTCTGCACGGTCCCACATTTCGTCAGTACCGATGCGTTTTTCAGGACGAGTAGACAGTTTCACAACGATTTTTTCAAAACCGAAGGTGCTGTACATGTCATAAACCATGCGGATACAGCTGTTTACTTCATCACGAACCTGGCTTTCAGTACAGAAAATGTGCGCATCGTCTTGAGTAAAACCGCGAACGCGCATCAGACCATGCAACGCACCTGACGGTTCGTTACGGTGGCAGCTACCAAACTCAGCCATACGTAATGGCAAGTCGCGGTAGGATTTCAGGCCTTGATTAAAGATCTGAACATGACCAGGGCAGTTCATTGGCTTGATGCAGTATTCACGGTTCTCGGAAGAAGTCGTAAACATCGCATCTTTATAGTTGTCCCAGTGGCCGGTTTTTTCCCACAGCACACGGTCCATCATGAAAGGGCCTTTCACTTCCTGGTACTGGTACTCTTTGAGTTTGGAGCGAACAAACACTTCTAACTCACGGAAGATAGTCCAGCCATCGTTGTGCCAGAACACCATACCAGGCGCTTCTTCCTGCATATGATACAGGTCGAGTTGCTTACCAATTTTGCGATGGTCACGCTTGGACGCTTCTTCCAGACGTTGCAGATAGGCATTCAGTTGTTTTTTATCAGCCCATGCAGTGCCGTAGATACGTTGCAGCATCTTGTTGTTGCTATCGCCACGCCAGTAAGCACCGGACGTTTTCTGCAATTTGAAATGATGACAGAAACGCATATTCGGTACATGCGGGCCACGGCACATATCAACATATTCTTCATGATGATAGAGACCAGGCTTATCATCATGGCTGATGTTTTCATCAAGGATCGCGACTTTGTAGCTCTCACCACGGTTCACGAAAGTTTCACGAGCTTCATGCCAGCTCACTTTCTTCTTAATGACATCGTAATCTTTCTCAGCCAGCTCATGCATACGCTTTTCGAGCAGCTCAAGATCTTCCTGCGTCAGCGTGTGGTCGATATCAACGTCATAGTAAAAACCGTTGTCAATCACCGGGCCAATCGCCATTTTGGTGTGCGGCCACAACTGCTTGATAGCATGACCCAATAAGTGGGCGCATGAGTGGCGGAGAATCTCCAGGCCAGCTTCATCTTTTACAGTGATAATCGCAAGTTTGGCATCGTGCTCAATAACATCAGATGCATCAACCAATTCACCATCAACACGGCCAGCGATACACGCTTTTGCAAGGCCTGGACCAATATCCAGAGCAACATCCAGCGGGCTAACAGCATGATCGTAATGGCGTTGGCTGCCATCAGGAAGAGTAATAACAGGCATTATAAGTCCTTATTCGCAGTGGTGACCCACACGTAAGATCACATGCAACGTTTATTTTGCTTTAGTTTCAATTAGTTGTTCAGCCATCTCGCCTACAATTGCAAGGCCGACTGCACAATTTATGCGCGAGCGTGCGGTTCACAGCTTCGCGACGGTTGGGAATATTATCACTTTCAAGAGGGAATGTCGCGCTTCGCGACCGGAAGGTCTCGTCTGACAATAAGAATAACCACCTGTTTTATCTTCATTTTAGGGGCCGTTGCTAAGGATGCTTATTAATTCAACGAAAACATGTGGCTTACCATTAATAAGTTTTTCTAACGTTTTAAATCAAATGATTTTCATGATGCACAAGCGATGTTCCAGACATAAAAAAACCGGGCTTCATGCTCGGCTTTTTATTTTATGCAGAATTAAAATGGAGTAATCAATTATGTATTCCGCACAAAGGGATAATAAAACTTACTTGTTAAGACCACTCACCTGCAACCAGAGTATGGACATTAAAAGCATCATCCATAGATTGCCCTGTAGATTGTGCGCCAGGTTGAATATTGGAACCAGCTTCAATATCGGTTGCATGCCATACGGCAGCAGGAGCGGTTTCTGTTGTTGTGGTCGTAACTGGTGCTGCAGCAAAAGCGCCAAATGAAAGCATCGAAAGTGCAATAGCTACAGTGGCATATTTAATATTTTTCATAATCTTTATTCTCTTATTTATTTGTGGGCCAGCAAGTTATTATCTCGCTACAAAACAAGAGTAGATCCAGATCACACTTTTGACAAGGCTAATGATTTATCAATTCGTGTCAAATATATAGAAGATATGACTAAACAGATGATTAAGGAGAAATTATGGAGAAAATTAGTTAGGTTTGTTTTTTATTTAAAATAAAACTCCGGACCAAAATAATATTAGCACATATTGATAATTTAAAACAATAAAGCCGGGCATGACCCGGCTTTGCCAATTACATCTTATAACCAAGCGTCACTGCAGTGCGTCTGTCGGTGTGCTCAGGTGCAGAATCTGGCGGATTGGAGTTCCAGGTGACGTTATAACCCACCCGCAAACCGAAGTGCTCATTGATAGCAACTTCGAGCGCCGTTTCAGAGTTGACCGTCGTATCTTCACTACCCAGCACAGAAACGCCCTGGATAAATTTAGCATTGTCGGTCAATTGCCAGTTATAGATACCGGATGCATAACCCAGCGCCTGAGTCTTGTGGTCGCCATCTGCGTATTCGTCGTAACGAACGCCAGGACCGAATTCCACACGCAAACTGTGCACCGGCCCGCTAAGGAACTGACGACCGTAACCCGCGGTGAGGACATCCCTGGCTTGATAACCGTTGAAACGGTCCGTCAACCAGCTTCCCTGGCCAAACAAGTAATCGCTGTCTGTCATGTTGTAACGGCTACGACCGCCCAGTGCATAAGTCTCAGAAGAGCGCTGATCGTTAGCAGAGGTATTGTTTGCGTTGCCCCACAGAGACCATGCGGTAGAGGTGTTATACCAGGTCAGGTTGGAGTTCGCCGTCAATGAGGAGCTTGTTGTGTTACCTGATTGCGCAAGGTAACCCGCGTTCAGATTACCTTCGAAAGGTTTTTTGGCGGTGGATGGGTCATCCATGACAGTGAAAACCGAATTATCTGCAATTGCAAAGTGACTCAATAGCGCACTTCCGGTCAGCAAAATAGCAGCCGGTACTGTCTTAACAAAATTCATTTAATCGTCCGTACAACATAAAAAGAAACCATCAAGGTTCCGGAATCTTTTCTGTGGATCAAATATTTATGAGCCAAGAAAGGTTACAAATTATAAAAAAGCCCGAATAACATAGCAATGAATTCTTCTTTCATTTTTTGAATAAGAGAGCTCTTAAAACATGTTTATTTTCATAAACATAGAGATCGGTTGCTTTTTACAAATCATTTGATAAATCATGATGTTAATCGACATTCGACATCCTGAAACAGTGCTACGCTTTATCCCAATGCTAAATTAAGGAGGATATATGACACGCATTTACACTTTGACTCTCGCCCCTTCTCTCGATAGCGCAACACTCACCGCACAAATTTATCCCGAAGGGAAACTACGTTGTACCGCACCCGTTTTTGAACCAGGCGGTGGTGGCATTAACGTTGCGCGGGCGATTGCTCATCTTGGCGGGCAGGCAACCGCCATTTTCCCGTCAGGAGGTGCCACCGGAGAACACCTTTGCAAGCTGCTTTTAGATGAACACGTTGCTATTGATACTGTTGACGCACATAACTGGACGCGGCAAAACCTGCATGTTCACGCGCAATCAACAGGTGAGCAATACCGTTTCGTCATGCCAGGCGCCGCACTGAGCGATCACGAATTTCGCCTTCTTGAAGAAAAAGTGCTGACCATAGAATCCGGCTCCATTCTGGTCATAAGCGGCAGCCTGCCGCCAGGGATAGATGTCGCTGAACTCTGCGCATTAGTCAAAACCGCGCAAAAATCCGGAATACGCTGCATTGTCGATAGCTCTGGTGAGGCGTTAAAAGCCACGCTTGAAATAGGAGGTATCGAACTGGTCAAACCCAATCAAAAAGAGCTGAGTGCGCTGGTGAATCGCGACCTCACGCAACCTGATGATGTCCGCAAAGCAGCACAAGAAATTGTCGATAGCGGCAAAGCCAAATGTGTCGTGGTCTCACTTGGCCCACAAGGTGCGCTGGGCGTTGATGCCAGCGGATGTGTGCAGGTCGTTCCGCCGCCGGTGAAAAGCCAAAGCACCGTTGGCGCGGGTGATAGCATGGTTGGAGCGATGACCCTGAAACTTGCTGAAAATGCGCCGCTATTAGATATGGTTCGTTTTGGTGTCGCCGCAGGTAGTGCCGCAACGCTTAACCAGGGAACACGTTTGTGCTCGCTGGAAAACACCCAAAAAATCTACGATTACTTGCGAAGTTAACGAGTCGGGTATTCGCCAGGCGGCTTGTCGTTTCGTCAAAAGTCGCCATTTTGCGCAGAAAGGCTATGCTAAAACCTTCGGGATAACAACGAGGTGAATCATGAGTAACGGAGACATTGAACGCTATGTCATCACATTAAAATTTCAGGAACATAACCTCACCGACCTTAATGAGTTAAATAACCATCTGACGCGCGGCGGTTTTTTGCTCACACTGTCTGATGACGAAGGCAAGGTACACGAATTAGGTATCAACACCTTCGGTTTAATTAGCCCTTTAAGCCCGAAAGAAGTGGAAGAGTTAGCCCGAGGTCTTGGCAAACTGGCATTGGGCGTGGAGCCAGAAGTTTCTGTCACGACCTGGGATGCCTGGCAACAAGAAAGTAAATAGCTTTGTTTCAAATATCATGACCGGGGATGTGCGTTAGTTCGAAGTTTGACCCGGTTAACAGCGATAAGCTAATGATCTACCAGAAAACCTGGGGAGAAGTATCATGTGGCAAGCCATTAGTCGTCTGTTAAGTGAACAACTCGGCACCGCTGAAATCGAACATCGTACAGAATTACCCGGCGGAGAAATTCATGCCGCCTGGCGTATTCACTATGCCGGTCATGAGATCTTTGTCAAAAGCGACGCTCGCGAGATGTTACCCATTTTCACCGCCGAAGCCGATCAGCTTGAGTTACTGTCGCGCAGTAACACGGTGCGAGTCCCCAAAGTCTGGGCTCTCGGCAGCGATCGAGATTACAGCTTCCTGCTGCTCGAATACATGCCCGCTAAACCGCTGGATGCGCATAACGCCTTTTTGCTGGGGCAACAGCTGGCACGTTTGCATGAATGGAGTGACCAACCGCAGTTTGGGCTAGATTTTGATAACGATCTTTCTACCACGCCGCAGCCGAATGCCTGGCAACGACGCTGGTCCACATTCTTTGCCGAACAACGTATCGGCTGGCAGCTTGAACTCGCCGCAGAAAAAGGGATCCAGTTTGGTGATATCGACTTAATTGTCGAGTTTGTTCATCAAGCCCTTGCCTCCCACCAGCCGCAGCCTTCTTTATTACACGGTGATTTGTGGTCGGGGAACTGCGCGATGGGACCGGATGGGCCATTTATCTATGATCCGGCCTGCTACTGGGGTGACAGAGAGTGCGATTTAGCCATGTTGCCTTTGCACCCGGATCAACCCCCACAAATTTATGATGGTTATCAGTCAGTTTGTCCCCTTCCTTCCGATTTCCTCTTACGCCAGCCGATTTACCAACTCTATACCCTGCTCAATCGTGCAATTTTGTTCGGCGGTCAGCATTTAGTGGTCGCGCAAAAAGCGCTTGATAGAGTTCTGGCCGCGTAAAAAACTCGCCACTCCCGCGCATCAGGAGTGGCGTTTTTCTAGATAAAACCCAATACAGAAAAGAAGAAGTAACCGATGACGATGATAATGACAGGTAAAATATAGAGCGGGAAAATTTGCAGGAATATCGTGTGTCGTGGCACCACAATTTTGCTGTCGATTTGCTCTTTGGTTAATCCCTCCGGCCCTTTTGCCTGTTCCAGAATCAACTGATCCTGCACACCTTCGCGCAGAAACTTCGCCTGGCGGCTCATGCGTGCACCCGATGCCTGTAACGCAAGACCCACAAATATCAGCGCGTAGATCACCCAAAACAGCACATTAGCTTGTTGATGGAACTCCGGCTGGGGCGAGTTGTACCAGAAGAAATTCAAAAATGGCGTATTAAAACGCATCATCTCAATCATGACGTGCGCGAAATCCAGCATCACGGCATTAATGCCCGCCTGTTTTTCGCTATGTTCATACATGAACTTCAAAATTGAAATCAGTGTTGAAATCACTGCCGGGATGAAAATTACCCAGCCAGCCACACGTTTGAGTACGGCAATGCGTCCAGCTTGTTGATACGTCATTCGTTCCCCTTTGGTTAAGACGCAACTTGTACGCACAAAGTTTACCTCGTCTGGTGTGATTTCGCCTGAGCTTTGCGGGCGATTTTCACAAAGCGGTGGCATCAATGCGTAATTCCAGCTATTCATAAGGGATCTTATTGGTAATGCACAAAGACAGGAGTCATAAATGGCTGCAACGCGCCAGATTTTAGCTGCAATTTTTGATATGGACGGTTTGCTGATTGATTCAGAACCATTATGGGACGAGGCTGAGCTGGAAGTGATGGCGAGCCTGGGTGTGGATATTTCGCGCCGTTGCGAACTGCCCGATACGCTCGGTCTGCGTATCGATCTGGTGGTCGATTTATGGTTTGCCCAACAACCCTGGAATGGTCCAGATCGCGAAGAAGTCACCCAACGCGTTATTACCCGGGCGATTACCCTGGTTGATGAAAAGCGCCCCATTTTACCCGGCGTTCGCGAAGCCATTGCGTTATGTAAAGCGCAGGGCCTGAAAGTCGGTCTGGCTTCGGCATCGCCGCTGCATATGCTTGAACGAGTCCTCGAAATGTTTGACCTGCGTGACCAATTTGATGCCATTGCATCCGCTGAACATCTGCCGTATAGCAAGCCACATCCGCAAGTTTATCTCGATGCTGCCGCAAAACTGGGAGTTGATCCGCTGACGTGTGTCACGCTAGAAGATTCGGTGAACGGCATGATTGCCACCAAAGCGGCCCGCATGCGGTCAATTGTGGTTCCAGCCGAAGAAAACCGTAGTGATGAGCGCTGGTGTCTGGCGAATGCCAAACTCTCCTCGCTGGCTGAATTACGCGCTGAACATCTGCTGGGTTAATCATTTTAAGATGCGGGGCTACCCCGCATCTTTCTCAAAACGCTACCTGCGTCAAAATTATTGAAACGTCATTTCAATTAAGTTTGAGTTTCTGCAATCCCCTACCTATCCTTAATTTACACGCGCAAATGCGCATTTCCGGATACCGGGGTAACTATGATTCTCGATGCTTTTAATCTGCAAGGCAAAGTCGCTATCGTCACGGGTTGTGATACCGGGCTTGGCCAGGGAATGGCGATTGGCCTTGCCGAGGCCGGCTGCGATATTGTCAGTGTGAATCGCAAAGTCCCGCAAGAGACAGCGCAAAAAGTGCAGGCATTGGGCCGACGGTTTATGGCCATCCAGGCAGATTTGAGCCAGCAAGACGCCATAGCGAGTATCGTAGAACAAGCCGTCGCAGGTATGGGGAAAATAGATATCCTGGTCAACAACGCCGGCACTATTCGCCGTGAAGATGCCCTTGAATTTAGCGAGAAGAATTGGGATGACGTGATGAACCTGAATATTAAATCAGTGTTCTTTCTCTCACAGGCGGTAGCAAAGCAGTTCATTAAGCAAGGAGGCGGCGGCAAAATCATTAACATCGCGTCCATGCTTTCGTTCCAGGGTGGTATCCGCGTCCCCTCTTATACGGCATCGAAAAGCGCAGTCCTGGGTGTCACGCGTCTGCTGGCAAACGAATGGGCGCAACACAACATTAATGTGAATGCCATCGCGCCGGGATACATGGCGACCAACAATACTCAACAGCTCCGCGATGATGAACAACGCAGCCAGGAAATTCTCGACCGTATTCCCGCTGGCCGCTGGGGGCTTCCTGCCGACCTGCAAGGCCCGATTGTGTTTCTCGCATCCAGCGCTTCTGATTACGTGAATGGTTACACCGTTGCCGTCGATGGAGGCTGGCTAGCCCGCTAAACATGCCGCCGCCGGGGCAATCGGCGGTTGCAAAATGTTACGCCGTCACCTCTTCCGTCTACTGTATAAAAACCCTATACTGTATGAATCGACAGTTTTCATCCAGGTAGTATCATGACGGCGGAAGGCCACCTTCTTTTTTCCATTGCCTGTGCAGTATTTGCTAAAAATGCTGAACTCACGCCAGTGCTCGCTCAGGGCGACTGGTGGCATATTGTGCCGTCAGCAATTTTGACCTGTTTACTACCGGATATCGACCATCCCAAGTCCTTCCTCGGCCAACGCTTACCCTGGATTTCCAAACCGATAGCCCGCGCCTGCGGCCATCGTGGTTTTACACACAGTTTGTTCGCGGTGTTTGCAGGCCTTGCGTTGTTCTATCTCAAGGTTCCTGAAACCTGGCTGATCCCCGCCGATGCGCTGCAAGGCATGGTATTGGGCTATTTAAGCCATATTCTGGCGGACATGCTGACCCCTGCTGGCGTTCCACTGCTCTGGCCATGCCGCTGGCGCTTTCGTTTCCCGATAATCAGGCCGCAAAAAGGCAATCAGCTTGAACGCGCCTTATGCATGGTGTTATTCGGGCTGGCTGTATGGATGCCACAAAGCGTGCCCGATAACAGTGCAGTGCGCTGGTCATCACATATGATAATTTCGCTGCAAATGACCTTTAATAGTTTTTTAAATAACCACCTGGAACAATAATTAGGCGAAATAACTCAAAACGTAATAATCAATTCCTTTTGAATATAAGACTCGTTCTGAGCTTCTGGTACGATTTACCCAATAAAGATGGCAAACAGTCCATCTATTGGTAAAACACTCAGGAGATACGGGATGAACTTTCCACTTATAGCGAACGTTATCGTGTTCGTTATTCTGCTGCTGTTGCTGGCGCAAACTCGCCACAAACAGTGGAGTCTGGCGAAGAAAGTACTGCTTGGTTTAGTGATTGGTGTGGTCTTTGGCCTTGCACTGCACACCATTTATGGCGAAGACAGCCCAGTACTGAAGCAATCTATCCAATGGTTCAACATCGTCGGTAACGGCTATGTACAACTACTGCAAATGATCGTGATGCCATTAGTGTTCGCCTCAATTCTGAGCGCGGTTGCACGTCTGCATAACGCATCATCTTTGGGAAAAATCAGTTTCCTGACCATTGGCACTTTGCTGTTTACCACGCTGATTTCAGCGCTGGTCGGCGTGTTAGTCACCAACCTGTTTGGTTTGACTGCTGAAGGCCTGGTTCAAGGGACTGCGGAAACTGCACGCCTGAGCGCCATCGAAACCACATACGTGGGCAAAGTGGCCGACCTGAATGTGCCACAGCTGATTCTGTCCTTCGTACCGAAAAACCCGTTTGCTGACCTGACCGGTGCGAATCCAACTTCCATTATTAGCGTGGTGATTTTCGCCGCCTTCCTGGGTGTTGCTGCACTGAAATTGCTGAAAGATGACGCCCCGAAAGGTGAGCGAGTCCTGGTAGCAATTGATACGCTGCAAAGCTGGGTGATGAAGCTGGTTCGTCTGGTCATGCAACTGACGCCATACGGCGTGCTCGCCCTGATGACCAAAGTCGTTGCCGGTTCAAACCTGCAAGACATCATCAAACTTGGCAGCTTCGTGGTCGCGTCCTACCTCGGCCTGGCGATCATGTTCGGTGTACATGCGATTCTGCTGGCGGTTAATGGCGTTAGCCCACTGAAATACTTCCGTAAAGTGTGGCCAGTGCTGACCTTTGCCTTCACCAGCCGCTCAAGTGCTGCAAGTATCCCATTAAACGTTGAAGCGCAAACGCGTCGTCTGGGTGTTCCTGAATCTATCGCAAGCTTTGCTGCATCCTTTGGTGCGACCATCGGTCAGAACGGTTGTGCGGGTCTGTATCCGGCAATGTTGGCAGTCATGGTAGCGCCTACCGTGGGTATCAACCCGCTGGATCCGGTATGGATTGCAACGTTAGTTGGTATTGTGACCGTTAGCTCCGCAGGCGTTGCCGGTGTGGGCGGCGGTGCAACCTTCGCCGCGCTGATTGTACTGCCAGCGATGGGCTTGCCGGTTACATTGGTCGCGTTGCTGATTTCTGTTGAACCGCTTATCGACATGGGCCGTACCGCCCTGAACGTCAGCGGCTCCATGACTGCCGGTACTATCACCAGTCAGTTGATGAAACAAACCGATAAAGAAGTCATGAATAGTGATGAAGAAGCAGAACTGGCGCATCGCTAACCAGTAGCTAAATCACCGCAGAATCTGCGACAATCAAACGGCTCCCGAAACAGGGGGCCGTTTTTTTATTTATAACTTAGAGCGCCCGCATAGGGAGCCAAACCCAATTGCCGCCTACGGAATTTCTTTCATGAAACGATTGTGCATTCTGATGTTCTTTTGTTTATCAACCGCCTGGGCCGAAACGCCCGACAGCCCCTATTTAAAGCAGGCGCAAGCAGGCGATAGCCGCGCTCAGTTCTATCTTGCCGATACCCTTTTTAGCGCAGGCGAATACCAGCAGGCTGAAGACTGGGCTGCAAAATCTGCGGCGCAAGGCGATGCTGATGCTCTCGCCCTTCAGGCACAGCTAAAAATTCATAACCCGGCAACGGCGGATTACCAACAGGCTAAATCATTAGCTGAGCAGGCAGTACAACGAGGCAGCAAAACCGGCGAAGTCACGCTCGCACGCCTTCTGGTAAACACACAAGCCGGTAAACCTGATTACCCTGCCGCCATAAAACTGCTGGAAAGCGCATCGCAGGACCTTGAAAGTGACTCCGCTGTGGATGCTCAGATGTTCTTAGGTTTGCTTTATGCCAATGGCGTGGGCATTGCCCAGGACGATGAGCAAGCCACATTCTGGTTCAAGCGCAGCTCGGCACTCTCCCGCACCGGTTATGCCGAATACTGGGCAGGCATGTTGTTTTTAAACGGTGAGAAAGGGTTTATTGCTGCCAATAAGCAACGCGCATTGCAGTGGCTAAACCTGAGCTGTACGGAAGGTTTTGATACCGGCTGTGAAGAGTTTGAGACAATCAGTAACGGCGGGTAACCCCGCCATTACTGCAATAGCAAATCCGATAATCCCTCAGGAAATCTCGTTTTCATGTCTGACTTGCATCGCCCAACGTTGAGCCGCCTCTGGTAAGGTAAATGGCGGTGACTGGCGGAACGCGTTCCCCACCAGCACAAATGCCACATAGCGATTGCGTAGCATCCACACATCCTTAAATCCTTCTACACGCCAGGCATGGGCTGGCGGCACGGGTTCAACACGCGGTTGATACGTAATAACGGGACGAGTATTCGGTTGGCGCAAAGGTTTCATAGGCAATGGAATCAAAACTAAATTGATGAACAACTTCACTATGATAGCGGAGAACTGCCCTTCTCGTCTCGCGTTGAGATGACCTTGTCCTATAGTTAAAGATGTTTTGATCATACCAAGCATCTTTATAACAAGACTAAATCAGGAGAAGTGTTCAATGTCGACGAACGATAAACATCCGCTTAGCCACAATGCCCCGATACATGACGCCAATGAATCAAAACCCGGAATGGACTCGCTGGCACCCGAAGACGGCTCACACCGCCCCTCCGCAGAACCCACGCCACCCGGTGCCCAGCCGACCGCTGCGGGGAGTTTCAAAAGCCCGGACACGTCCAATGAAAAGCTGAAATCGCTCGATGTGCATCGCAAAGACGGTGAAAACTTCCCGCTCACCACCAACCAGGGCGTGCGCATCGCCGACGACCAAAATTCACTGCGCGCAGGTACGCGTGGGCCTACGCTTCTGGAAGATTTTATCCTGCGGGAAAAAATCACCCATTTTGACCATGAGCGTATTCCCGAGCGTATCGTTCACGCCCGCGGTTCAGCCGCCCACGGCTATTTCCAGCCGTATAAAAATTTATCGGATGTCACCAAAGCCGATTTCTTATCCGACCCTGACAAAATCACCCCGGTATTCGTTCGATTTTCTACCGTCCAGGGCGGCGCTGGCTCCGCCGATACCGTGCGTGATATCCGTGGGTTTGCCACCAAGTTCTACACCGAAGAAGGGATTTTCGATTTAGTTGGTAACAACACGCCGGTGTTTTTCATTCAGGACGCGCATAAATTCCCGGATTTTGTCCATGCCGTTAAACCCGAGCCGCACTGGGCTATTCCGCAAGGCGGGAGCGCCCACGACACCTTCTGGGATTATGTTTCGCTACAACCCGAAACATTGCATAACGTCATCTGGGCGATGTCTGACCGTGGCTTACCGCGCAGTTATCGCACCATGGAAGGTTTTGGGATCCACACCTTCCGCATGATTAACGCCGAGGGCAAAGCCACATTCGTGCGCTTCCACTGGAAACCGACCGCCGGTAAAGCCTCTCTTATCTGGGATGAATCACAAAAACTGACGGGCCGTGACCCGGACTTCCACCGCCGCGATCTCTGGGAATCTATCGAGGCTGGCGATTTCCCGGAATACGAACTGGGGCTGCAATTAATTCCAGAAGAAGACGAATTCAAGTATGACTTTGACCTGTTGGACCCCACTAAACTGATCCCTGAAGAACTGGTCCCGGTTCACCTGGTGGGCAAAATGACGCTTAATCGCAACCCGGATAATTTCTTTGCCGAAAACGAACAGGCGGCGTTCCATCCGGGCCATATTGTTCCTGGACTCGATTTCAGTAATGACCCGCTGTTGCAGGGGCGCTTGTTCTCCTACACCGATACACAAATCAGCCGTCTGGGTGGGCCAAACTTCCACGAAATCCCGATTAACCGCCCAACCTGCCCGTATCACAACTTCCAGCGTGACGGCATGCACCGCATGGATATCGACAGTAATCCGGCAAACTACGAGCCGAATTCAATTAACGATAACTGGCCGCGTGAAACGCCTCCTGGCCCGAAACGCGGAGGTTTCGAAAGCTACCAGACGCGCGTTGAAGGGCATAAAATCCGTGAGCGCAGTCCATCGTTTGGCGAATATTACTCCCATCCGCGCCTGTTCTGGCAAAGCCAGACGCCTGTTGAACAACAGCATATTATCAGCGCGTTTAGCTTTGAATTATCCAAGGTCGCCAGACCCTATATTCGTGAACGCGTGCTCGATCACCTCACGCGTATAGATATTTCCCTCGCTCAGCCGGTTGCGGAAAACCTGGGCATCGAACTGTCACACGAGCAAATGCATGTCGCACCGCCGAAAGACGTCAACGGATTAAAGAAAGACCCGAGCCTCAGCCTGTATGCGGTGCCGAGTGGTTCCGTAAAAGGCCGTGTAGTAGCGATTTTGCTCAGTGAAAAAGCGAATGCAGCGGATGTGCTGGCGGCCATGAAAGCGTTAAAAAGCGAGGGCGTGCACACCAAATTGCTGTTTGCCCGTATGGGTGAAGTGGCTGCTGATGATGGTTCTCTATTGCCCATCGGCGCAACCTTTGCGGGTTCACCTTCGGTCACAGTCGATGCGGTCATTGTGCCGGGAGGCGACCTGAGTTCAATTCTCGATAATGGTGATGCGGCTTACTATTTACTCGAAGCCTATAAGCACTTAAAAGTGATTGGTCTCGCAGGGGATGCCCGCCAGTTCAAATCTAAACTGGCGATTGATGCGCAGGGTGAAGAAGGTGTTGTGGAAGGTGACGCCGTCACAAAATCATTTACCGATGATTTCCTGAAATCTTTAGCCGCCCACCGCGTCTGGTCACGGCATAACAAAATCGCTCATATCCCGGCATAAGCCATAAAAAAAGCCGTCACATCAGTGACGGCTTTTTCAGAAATAACGGGAATTATTTCTTAGTCTGCGGATCGGTATCGTATTCAGCACAAGTCTGATAACCCGAATTCATCACATGCCCGGTGTCATCAAGTGCGACGAAATAAGTTTCTGTTTTGCCATCGCGCTGGCCAAGAATATACGTCTGGCAAGTTCCGCGCGCGTGAATCATGGTCACTTCAGAAGAAGGCTTACCGGCAACCTGCTGCACTTGCTCACGGCTCATGCCTTTTTTCACATCTTTCACGACGGGCGTCGCGACCTGATCTTTTGTGCGGTCATATGCCGTACAACCCGCAAGCATAGTCATCACCGCTGCTGCACCTAAAATTCCTGCAAAAGTCTTGTTCATATTTTATCCTCGTTTTTCAGGGTATTGCTCATGCGTGTTAGATAAGCCTGGAATATAAAAGAGGTTTTATCAACTAAGCAGACCAAATGAACAAATTTTAGGATTATTATACAAAACACCATGTTAGCGCTAAATGGTGTCAAATAGAGTTAAATAACACCAAATGATTCCATCGCAACGGCATGAGCCTTGTCGTTTCAACGACAAAAGGGTAGTTTTAACAAAAATAGCTTTTGCTGCCTGCGCGTGCAGGTAAACGGTAACCGGAGGGTTTAAATGGCTCTGCAACAAGAGATTATCCAGGCACTAGGGGTTAAACCGCAGATCGATCCTGCACAAGAAATTCGTGTCAGCGTCGATTTTTTGAAGACCTATCTGAAAAAATATCCCTTTATTAAATCTCTGGTGCTGGGCATCAGCGGCGGTCAAGATTCAACCTTGACCGGCAAACTGTGCCAGACCGCCATCAGCGAACTGCGCGAAGAAACCGGTGACGAGAGCTACCAGTTCATTGCGGTGCGCTTGCCGTTTGGCGTGCAGGCCGATGAGCAAGATTGTCAGGACGCCATCACCTTTATCCAGCCCGACCGCGTATTAACCGTGAACATCAAAGGTGCTGTGCTTGCGAGCGAACAAGCGCTGCGCGAAGCGGGTATTGAACTGAGCGATTTTATTCGCGGCAACGAAAAAGCCCGCGAGCGTATGAAAGCGCAATACAGCATTGCCGGAATGACCAAAGGCGTGGTGGTCGGGACCGACCATGGCGCAGAAGCGGTAACAGGTTTCTTCACCAAATACGGCGATGGTGGCACCGATATCAACCCAATCTTCCGTCTGAATAAACGTCAGGGTAAAGCGTTGCTTAAAACCCTGGGCTGCCCGGAGCATTTATACCAGAAAGCGCCGACGGCTGACCTCGAAGACGATCGCCCTTCCCTGCCGGACGAAGCCGCACTGGGTGTGACTTACGAGCAGATTGATGATTACCTTGAAGGCAAAACGCTTGATGAAGGCACCAGCAAAATCATTGAAGGCTGGTATCTGAAAACCGAACACAAACGTCGCACGCCGATCACTGTGTTTGATGATTTCTGGAAATAACTTTTTCTGTAAATAGCGTCGGATGGCGCTTCGCTTATCCGACCTACGAAAACCCGTTCTCGCGTGTAGGTCGGATAAGCAAAGCGTCATCCGACAATACCTCTCTGGAAATACATGGACACCTCTGTAAAACGCGCCACGGCCTTTGGCCTGCTGGCTATTCTCCTCTGGAGTACCTCGGTTGGTTTACTGCGAAGTATCAGCGAACATTTTGGCCCGGTTGGCGGCGCGGCGCTGATTTATACCGTCAGCGCCATTTGCCTGTGCCTGGCTCGCGGTTTACCCAAAGTCCGTGAAATCCCTCAGCGATATTTATGGATTGGCGGCGCATTATTTGTCACTTATGAAATTTTCCTCGCCTTAGCGATTGGCCTGGCACACACCCGCACGCAATCTTTAGAACTCGGGATGATTAATTATCTGTGGCCGAGTCTGACTATCTTACTGGCGTTATTAATCAACCAGCAACGTAGCAGCTTGTGGTTATGGCCGGGGCTTGCACTTTCGCTTGCGGGTATTGTGCAGGTGATGAAAGGCGACGGTGACTGGTCGCCGCTGCAAATGTGGCACAACATTCTCGATAACCCGCTGGCTTACGGCCTGGCGTTTGCCGCAGCACTCATTTGGGCGCTGTACTGCAATATTACGCGCCGCTGGAGCGGCGGGAAGAACGGCGTTTCACTGTTTTTCTGCGCCACCGCCGCTGTGCTGTGGGTAAAATTTGCCTTCGTGAGCGAAGCGCCGATTCACTTTACGCTGCCTGCAACGCTGCAATTGTTGTTTATGGGGGCTTCCACGGCAATAGCCTATTCGGCCTGGAACCACGGCATTCAACGCGGGAATATGACGTTGCTGGCTACAGCATCTTATTTCACGCCGGTGCTTTCGGCGTTAATGGCGAGTTTGTGGTTAGGTTTGCATCCAGGCTGGGGATTCTGGCAAGGGGTGATGATGGTCGTCGGCGGGTCATTGTTATGCTGGTTAGCGACCCGCCGTTACAGTTAAGGCGTTATTTCACCATCGGTAGTTCAAGATCATGCTGCTGCGCGCATTCAATGGCGCTCTCATAACCCGCATCGGCGTGGCGCATCACGCCAGTTGCCGGGTCATTCCACAATACGCGCCCCAAACGCACGTCCGCTTCCGGTGTGCCATCGGCCACAATCACCACTCCGGCATGTTGTGAGAAGCCCATCCCCACGCCGCCACCGTGATGCAAACTCACCCAGGTGGCACCGCCTGCGGTATTTAACAGCGCGTTTAGCAATGGCCAGTCGGAAACCGCATCAGAACCATCTTTCATGGATTCCGTTTCACGGTTTGGTGATGCCACCGAACCACAATCCAGATGGTCGCGCCCGATAACCACCGGTGCTTTCAGCTCGCCATTGCGTACCATTTCGTTAAACGCCAGCCCTGCAAGATGGCGCTCTCCCAGACCCAGCCAGCAAATACGCGCCGGTAATCCCTGGAAAGCAATACGTTCTTGCGCCATATCCAGCCAACGATGCAAATTCTGGTTATCCGGGAATAACTCTTTCAGTTTGGCGTCGGTTTTCGCAATATCTTCCACATCGCCCGACAGCGCCACCCAGCGGAATGGCCCCTTGCCTTCGCAGAAGAGCGGGCGAATATAGGCCGGAACGAAGCCCGGGAAATCAAAGGCATTTACCACGCCTTCATCGAAAGCCACCTGGCGAATATTATTGCCATAATCCACCGTCGGGACGCCCATTTCCCAGAAATCAAGCATCGCACGAACGTGTACGGCCATTGACTCACGCGCCGCTTTTTCTACTGCTTTAGGTTGCGTGGATCTTTCACTCTGCCAGCGATCCACCGTCCAGCCCAACGGCAAATACCCGTTGACCGGATCGTGTGCCGACGTTTGGTCGGTCACGATATCAGGCTTGATCCCACCCGCTTTCGCGCGTTTGACCAGTTCAGGCAAAATTTCTGCCGCGTTACCCAGCAGGCCCACAGAGATGGCTTTTTTCTCCGCATTAGCCTGCTCAATCATCGCCAGGGCTTCATCCAGATTCGTCGCTTTATAATCCAGATAACGGGTACGCAGGCGGAAATCAATACGCGACTCCTGGCACTCGATAGCTAAAACAGAAGCTCCCGCCAGAACACCCGCCAGCGGTTGTGCGCCGCCCATTCCACCCAGGCCCGCAGTCAGAATCCATTTGCCGCGTAAATCACCACCGTAATGCTGGCGGCCTGCTTCGGCAAAGGTTTCAAATGTGCCCTGCACAATGCCCTGCGCGCCGATGTAAATCCACGAGCCGGCGGTCATCTGGCCGTACATCATCAGCCCCGCTTTATCCAGCTCATGGAAATGATCCCAGTTAGCCCAATGCGGGACGAGGTTTGAGTTGGCAATCAATACCCTCGGCGCATCCGCGTGAGTGCGGAAAATACCCACCGGTTTACCGGATTGCACCAGCAGTGTTTCATCGGCTTTAAGCGTGCGCAGCGAGGCAAGGATCTGCTCGAAGCATTCCCAGTTGCGCGCTGCTTTGCCTATCCCACCGTACACCACCAGATCCTCCGGGCGCTCGGCGACATCCGGATCGAGGTTGTTTTGGATCATGCGGTAAGCCGCTTCGATCAACCAGTTTTCGCAGTGCAGTGTGGTGCCATGTGGAGCGCGTACCGTGCGGGCTACCGCCTGTTTTACAGATTCAGTCATTGTAGTGGCTCCCGGCATCACGCCGATGTAGAAGGAAAGAGTTGAGTAATCACCGCAGGCAGTTCGCCGCTGGCACCCCACTGGCGCATGCTTTCAATATCGGGTGCCAGTAAACGGTCTTTATCGAGGAATGCCACGCGCTCACGCACGCCGCTGAATACCTGCTCCATAAGCGGTGAACTGCGCAGCGGGCGTGAAAATTCAATCCCCTGAGCTGCCGCCATCGCTTCAATTCCCACCACTGCGGAGGTGTTGAAGCACATATCACCGAGGCGGCGAGCCGCGTAGGTCGCCATCGAAACGTGATCTTCCTGGTTTGCCGACGTTGGCAGGCTGTCAACGCTGCCAGGATGCGCCAGCGATTTGTTTTCAGACGCCAGAGCGGCGGCAGTGACCTGAGCAATCATAAAGCCTGAGTTAATCCCGCCCTCTTTCACCAGGAATGGCGGCAGGCCAGAAAGTCCGGTATCCAACAACAACGCCAGGCGGCGCTCGGAAATCGCACCAATTTCTGCCACCGCCAGCGCGATAATATCTGCGGCGAACGCGACGGGTTCAGCATGGAAATTACCACCAGAAATCACCTCGCCCGTTTCGCTAAACACCAGCGGGTTATCGGATGCAGCGTTGGCTTCAATTTGCAGCACGCGAGCCGCGTGGCGCAGGTTATCGAGACATGCGCCCATCACTTGCGGCACGCAGCGAATCGAATACGGGTCTTGCACGCGCCCACAATGCTGATGGGAATCAACGATTTCACTGCAGTCCAGCAACGCTCTGACCGCTGCCGCGACGTCAATTTGCCCGGTTTGCCCGCGCGCTTCATGAATACGGGCATCGAACGGTTTCACCGAGCCTTTGATGGCTTCAAGGGATAACGCGCCCGCCACCAGCCCGGCACCAAAGACTTTCTCGCCTTCAAACAAACCGCGCAGCGCCAGTGCAGTAGAAACCTGGGTGCCGTTGAGCAACGCCAACCCTTCTTTTGGCCCGAGCACTAATGGCTCGACACCGGCAATTTTCAGCCCGGCAATCGCAGGCAGTTCTTCGCCGTTGATACGCACGTTGCCTTCGCCCAGCAGCATCAGGGAAAGATGCGCCAGCGGCGCTAAATCACCCGAGGCACCCACAGACCCTTTTTCAGGGATCACCGGCATCACGCCCGCGTTAAACAAGGTCAGCAAACTGTCGATAACCTTCATACGCACGCCAGAATGACCACGGGCGAGACTGATGATTTTGCTCGCCATCACCAGGCGCACAACATCATCCGGCAGAGGTTGCCCAAGGCCGACGCTGTGGGAAAGCACCAGATTGCGTTGCAACTCAGCGAGATGCTCTTTTGCAATCGTGGTTTGCGCCAGTTTGCCAAAACCCGTGTTAATGCCGTAAACCACATCGCCGTGATTCACGATATCCTCAACGGTTTTTTGTGACTTAGCGACTGCCTCAACAGCCTGCGAATCAAGGCTCAGAGTGACGGTTCCATGGTAGATTTCACGCAGCGTGGCGAGCGTTACACGCCCTGGAGTGAGACAGCACAGCTTTTTTTGCAGGGACATAGCGACATCCTGATGGCATCAATTCGTATGAACGTATAGAGTTGTATAGACAACCTAACTAATAAACCCAAATGACCGCCAGCACGTCATAGGTAATTTTTATTGAACAGTGAGCGGGATCGCGCTTTCACCGCAAAATGAAATAATCAAGGAACCGCTAATGTCTGAGACTCTCGCCCAATTACGCGCCGCCATCAGTGATTTACCCGCGCCCATTTATTTGCGGGTGAAGCAGGGAATTATCACCCAGATACGCAGCGGTAACTGGGTTGCCCACCAGCGAGTGCCTTCGGAAACTGAATTGGTTAATGCGCTTAATGTCAGCAGAATGACGATTAACCGCGCGTTGCGGGAACTGACGGGGGAAGGCTGGCTGGTGCGAATGCAGGGGGTCGGAACATTTGTCGCCGAGCAAAAAGGCCATACCGCTATGCTGGAAGTGGGCAGCATTGCCGAAGAAATTACCGCCCGTGGCCATCATTATCGCAACCAGGTGGTTGCCCTTGAGCAAGTCAACGCGGATGAAAAGCTGGCGCATGCTTTTTCAATTAACATCGGCGAGCCGCTGTTTTACTCGCAACTGGTTCATTACGATAACGATATGGCGGTGCAACTGGAAACACGCTACGTCAATCCGGCGCTCGCTGCTGATTATCTTCACCAGGATTTTCGCCTGTTCACGCCGCACCACTACCTGAGCAAAGTTGCGCCGTTAACCTCAGGTGAACATGTTGTGGAAGCGGTGCTCGCCGACGAAACGCAACAAGGATTGCTTGAAGTGACCGCTAGCCAGCCTTGTCTGTTGATTCAGCGCCGCACCTGGCATCATTCTCAGGTGGTGACGGTGGCCCGGCTGTTGTATCCAGGCTCACGTTATCAGTTGGTAGGCAGTTTTACAGGTAAGTGATTTCACTAAACAGCAGTTTCCCTTCCGATTTCAGCAAGCGCAAAGTGTGGCGGCCATCTTGCCACCACGCGCCCTGCTCCGCCTTGAGCAGTTTGTCACCCAGTTGCCACTCGCCACTTAGCACGTACACAATGCCGCCGCGTGGCGCGAAAGTGGTAAACGAGCGGTCCGCCACACGCACTTTGGCGCGGCAACGGTCACGGTGCGTCATGATATTAAAATCCATCGACATCCCCTGTTTCAGCTCGGCTTTTACCGTATAATCACCAGCAAAAGCAAACGGCTGGAAGTGTTTCAGAGTATGGCGAAACGCCTTTCCTGCATCCAGCACCACTTCGCCCCCTTCGAGCAAAGTGATGACGCGGTCAACCTGTGGGAACGCCGAAAACTCACCGCTACTGGCGATCGAAGCGATACTGGCACGCCAGTTAAAATCACGCGTTGCGGGTGGAAAGCAGCAAATTTCGCGGGTTTCTCCAGCCCCGTTACGCCACAAACTGACGGGCACTTTCCGTATATCAAAAAATTCCATCACCACTCCTGAAGGGTGCGCATCACCTGCGCAAACTGTGTGTTGCTTTGTTCATCTAGCGGGTGCTGCCTGTCGCTGATTACCTGCTTCCCGGCAACCCACACGTCTCTGATTTGTTCACGGCTCCCACCAAATATCCAACGGTTGAGCAACGCATAATCTTCTATGTGCGCAAGCCAGGAATCACGCTCGAGCACCAGCCAGTCGGCACGTTGCCCCGGCGCTATCATGCCCATAGTGACGCCGCACGCTTGCGCGCCCCCCACTGCCGCCTGTCGCCATAACACTTCACCCACCTGCGGCAATTCTGGCAGCACGATCCGATTGCGGCGCTTGTCACGCAGACGCTGCGCATACTCGAGCCAACGCAGCTCTTCGAGCGCATTCACCGAAACATGGCTGTCGGAGCCAATCCCCCAGTGCCCGCCCTGCGCAATGAAATTCGTGGCTGGGAAAATACCGTCACCGAGATTCGCTTCGGTAGTGGGACACAACCCCGCCACGGAGCGGCTCTCAACAATTTGGGTTAACTCTTCCGGCGACAAATGCGTGGCGTGAACCAGGCACCAACGGTCATCCACTGCAAAGCGGTTATACAGCCACTCAACCGGGCGCTCGCCACTCCAGGCAAGGCAGTCATCGACCTCTTTTTCCTGCTCGGCAATATGGATATGCACCGGCATTCGGTAGTCGCTGGCTTCCAGCACATCTTCCATTTGCTCCTGCGTCACCGCTCTTAATGAGTGGAAACACAGGCCATGATTAATCAACGGATAGCGACGCAGCGCATTGCCCAGCGCCTGTTGCTGGCGCAAGTAACGGTCGACATCCTGAATAAATCTTTTCTGCCCGACGGCAGGAGGCTGTGCGCCAAATCCCGCATGGCTATAGAGCACAGGCAACAATGTTTGCCCTATCCCACTGTTATCGGCAGCAAGCAGCAGTTGCTGTAGCATCAAATCGCCAGATGCATACGGTTTTCCGTTAACGTCATGATGCAAATAATGAAATTCTGCAACCTGGGTATAGCCGCCCTTGAGCATGTCGATATACAAGCGTGTGGCAATAGCGCCAACTTGTTCAGGCGACAGTTTTTGCACCATGCGATACATCACATCGCGCCACGTCCAGAAGCTGTCTTGCGGATTCCCCGCGACCTCCGTCAGCCCCGCCATCACCCGCTGGAAAGCATGCGAATGCAAATTCGGGATCGAAGGAATCACTACACCGGGAAGCAGCGTGGCCTCCTCGCTTGTAGCGCCAGCCTCAACATGAGTTATCGTCCCTTGTTCATTGACGGTAATGCGCACATTGTGTCCCCAGCCTTGCGGGAGCATAACAACTGGTGCAAAAAATGCTGGCATAGATTTGATTCCTTCTTTTGCGATGCCAATGATTTAGCGATTATTTCGTGCCGACGCAAACCAAATCCGTCGTTTGCTAAAAAATTGTGTGACGGACAACAAAACGCGGGGTTGCCTGCTGCTTTAGCGGCAACCAGGTTGCTCAACTCATCATGCTGCGCTAGCTTGTAGTCAATTGTCTATACAACCTGATGTGGAGAATGTCATGACTTATCCTCGCGCCTGCGACAGCCTGTGGAGTGGCGCAACCCTGGTCACGATGAAAGACGGTCTTTACCACTTGATTGAAGATGGCGTTATCGCGGTGCATCAGGGGAAGATCGTCTGGCTCGGTGCGCGGGCGCAGCTTCCTGAAATCACCGCCGCTGAACATCACCATTTTGACGGCGGAATCGTGACGCCAGGCTTTATCGATTGTCATACGCATTTAGTTTTTGGCGGCGATCGCAGCGCTGAATTTGAAATGCGCTTAAACGGTATGAGCTACGCGGAAATAGCAGCACAGGGCGGCGGGATTATTTCCACTGTTCGCCACACGCGCGAAGCTGACGAAAACGAGCTGCTGAACTCCGCACATCAGCGCCTGCAACACTTGTTAAAAGAAGGCGTGACCACCGTCGAAATTAAATCGGGCTATGGCCTGGATATCGACAACGAAATCAAAATGCTGCGTGTGATTCGTCAACTCGGAGAAACGCTTCCGGTTGAAGTGTATGCCACCTGCCTGGCCGCGCACGCCATACCGCCAGAATTTAGCGGCGATGGCGATAAGTGGGTCGATGTGGTTTGCGAGCAGTTACTCCCTCGTGTGGCGCAAGAAAAACTGGCCGATGCGGTTGATGCCTTTTGCGAACATCTGGCTTTCAGTCCGGCACAAACTGAAAAAGTTTTTGCTGCTGCTCGCGGTTTGGGATTGCCGGTCAAACTTCATGCCGAACAACTCTCCGCGCTGGCGGGTAGCAGCCTGGCGGCACGTTTCCAGGCGTTATCTGCCGATCATCTTGAGTACGCCACCAATGCCGATGCACAAGCGATGGCCGCAGCGAATACCGTGGCCGTTCTGCTACCGGGTGCGTTTTATCTGTTGCGCGAAAAACAGCAGCCGCCGGTCGCTGCGTTCCGCGAACATGGCGTGCCGATGGCCGTCGCCAGTGACGCAAACCCTGGCACGTCCCCGGTACTTTCGCTGCGATTAATGCTGAATATGGCGTGTACGTTGTTTGGCCTGACGCCAGAAGAAGCGCTGGCGGGCGTGACGCTTCACGCGGCACAGGCGCTGGGAATTCGAGAAAGCCACGGCAGTCTTGAATGCGGGAAAGTTGCCAACTTTGTGCACTGGCCTGTGGCACGTCCGGCTGAACTGGTCTATTGGTTAGGGGGGCAATTGCCCTGCACCGTGATTTATCAGGGAGAGAAACGTGACAGCACCTTTTAATTTCAGCCGTGGGAAACTGCCGCTATTGGTCAGCATCCCTCACGCAGGCACCGCATTAACGCCAGAAGTTGAGTCGGCCCTGAGCGATGCGGCCCGCCCATTGCCGGATACCGACTGGCATATCCCGAAGCTATATGAATTTGCCCAGGCACTCGGCGCGAGTGTGATTGTCGGTAATTATTCGCGGATGGTTATCGACCTTAACCGCCCCGCCGATGATAAACCGCTCTACACCACGGCGACCACTGGCCTGTATCCCGAAACTTTGTTCGATGGCACAGCCGTTTTTATTCCCGGCAAAGAACCCAATACGCAGCAACGTAAAGCCGCGCTGGACACTATCTGGCAGCCGTACCATCAGCAATTGCAGAGCGAGCTGGAGAGAATGAAAGCCGAACACGGCTACGCGCTTTTGTTCGATGCGCATTCCATCGCCAGCCATATTCCGCGTCTGTTCGACGGCAAATTACCGGATCTGAATTTCGGCACCAACGGCGGTAAAAGTTGCGATGAGCTGATTGAAGAACATCTGGTGGCCTGTGCAGCCTCGCAAAACCAGTTTAGCTGGGTGGCAAACGGGCGCTTTAAAGGTGGGTATATCACCCGCGCTTACGGGCAACCGTCGCAAGGCGTTCACGCGGTGCAGTTAGAACTTGCGCAGTGTAATTATATGGATGAGCAACCGCCGTTCGCATGGCGGGCAGAGCGAGCAGAAAAACTGCAACCACTGCTTGAACAGTTTATTCGTTCGATGTTGAGTAGCGCCCAGCAGATTGCCTGAGATTTAAAACGGTGGATGACGGGTAAAAAGAAAACCGCCGGTTCTGTCCACTGCAATAAAGCGATTGTGGACAAAACCGGCGGTCTTAAGTCAGTCGATCAGTTATTCCTGATCAGCAGGCATTTTACCTTCATGCTGAGGACGTTCTGTCAGACGCTTCTCAAAATTGGTATTAAATTGTTTTTTCTGCTCAGGCGTCAGAATGTTGTAGATTTTATTCTGCGTTTCCATATGAGCCATCATACGAGTTTTGTTTTGCTCGGCCATTTTGTCGACTTGCGCCTGAGCTTTCGCTTTGTCGAAGCTGTCGCTGGCGATAATATTATGTGCCGCACGACGTTCTTCTACTGAAGGACGCTCCATTTTGCCGCGCTGGTCTTTCATGATGTCGCGCACTTGCTGCTTCTGCGCATCCGTCAAATTCAAATCTTTGAACATCATATCGTGATGGCCGCCACGCATACCTTTATGGTGCATCATCGGCGCATCGGTTTTTGCCGCCGTGGTCGTGGTGGTGTCAGCTGCATGAGCCAGGTTCGCCGCGCCCAGAGCCAGAGTTGAAGCAACAAAGAGAGCTGTTAATTTACGCATATTGTTTATTCCTGTTCTGATTTCTATTACGACAAGGTCTGCCGCGTTGACGAAATTAAGTTTACGGGGTTGTGCGTCAAGTAATAGTGCGCATCGGTAAAGCATTGAAAGGATAAAAAACAAAATTGCGGCAATTATGAAGAGAATAAGGATAAAACGTCGCTGAATTGCAACAGAATATAACAAGGCGATGATTTTAAAGGAATTATGAAGAGAGTGTATAGTAACTGGAATGTCGAAGAAAGCATCTATTAAGATTTATCTGTATATTGTTGTTTGACCGGAGATTATTTTCCGGCCCCATTACTGAGGCCGATGCTTATTAAAGTTCGCGTAGCATTAATCCAGCACGTAATCCCACCGCTACATTAGGATTAGGGAATAATACATATTCAATATCTTCTTTCACCACGTAACGCGTGTCGCCATCTTCTGCCAGTAATGTGTCTTTAGGAAACGCGGTGAAGTTCTGCGTTTTCGCCGACATGTGCAACACAAAGTCATCGCTGAGGCGAGTGATCTGTTGCGCAACTTTATAGCGTAGCGGCTCACCTTCCGCTGCTGGCGGAGTTTCACCACTCAGCAAAGCCTGCAACGCCTGTTTGGTTTGTTCAAACTGGCTGAGATCATTTTCACCAAAGGGTTGCGCCTTGCCCAATTCCAGCGTGCAGCTCAACGCATTGAAATGCTCACTGCTGAAATGAGTGAAAGTCCCGCCCGGTGACTGGTGGAACACCAGTGCCTGTAACCCCGCGCAACCCAACCACGAGAGAAACGCCTCATCGTACGGCGTGGTGCGTGAAGGTAACACCCCAAAACGTGGATGGTATGAGCTACGAATGGCGGTGTGCATATCGAGATGCCAGCAAATGGTCTCTTCGCTTTGGGCGAGGAACAAATCCAACGCGTGTTCAAGGCGACAGGCGCGCTGGGTTTCAATGCTTTCCGGGAACTGCTGCCAGCCCCCGCCGAACATGCGGTTCATGTCGCTGTGTTGGTAACGCTGGTTGCTGCGCAATGCCTCTGGATTACCCAGAATCACCAGCAACCGCCATTGCAACGCCAGCTCACCCGCGAGAAGACTATCAACGAGCTGGGCGAGTATTTCTACTGGCGCAGTTTCGTTACCGTGGATACCCGCCGACAACACCAGCGTCTTTTCCACAGATTGATGCGGAGTCAATGCCAAAATCCCCTCATCCCACCACTGCCAACGTAGGTGAGTGTTTTTTCCTGCGGTCTGCGTTGGCACTTTACCCGCCAGGGTTTGCGCCAAAAAATCCAACATTGAGCCTCCGGTTAGGACTGAAATTAGTGCTGAAACGGATAAACAAAACCTAAGTCTAGTATACGCGTCAGTTCGTCGAGTGCTTCGCGCCCTTCACGCAACAGTTGAGGGTCAGCTAAATCAGCCTGAGTTAACTGGTCGCGATACCAGCGATCGACCCAGTTGTTAAGGGTGATAAACAACTTGTCGTTCATCATCACCGCCGGGTTTACCGCTTTGAGTTCTGCATCATTGAGAACCACACGCAGACGTAAACACGCCGGGCCGCCGCCGTTAGCCATGCTTTCGCGCAGGTCGAAGACCTGCAAATCGCTAATCGGGTTATCTGCCGCCAGAACCTCATTAAGATAACGCCACACGCCCGCGTGTTGGCGTGACTCTTCGGGCAAGATAAGCGTCATACTACCATCTTCACGGCTCAGTAACTGACTGTTAAATAAATACGTTCCGACCGCATCAGCCACACTCACTTTATCCGCTGGCACTTCAATGGCGGTAAAACCAGGCACTCTTTCACGTAACTGCTCGTAAAGCGCGTGCTGATGCAGGAACGCCTGTTCGTGGCAGAACAGCACCTGGCGGTTGGAAACCGCAATCACATCGTTGTGGAATACGCCCTGGTCGATAACCATCGGGTTTTGTTGCGCGAACACCAGTAAATCCGGTTTGACCTGGTTGAGTCGCGCTACCGCCTGGCTTGCTTCTAATGTCTGACGTGCCGGGTAGCGCGCCGGAATGAGTCCGGCTTTGGCTTCTTCACGCCCATAAACAAACAGTTGTGTCGACGGCTCGCCATAGGCTCCGCCCAGACGGTTATGGTTCGCCGCCCCTTCGTCACCAAACATAGCGACCTGCGGCAATGCGCCGTGAACAGAAAAATACTGCTCATTACGGAAGATGGCTCGCAATGTGTTTTCTGTGATTGGCGCTTCACTGGCGCGGTGGAATTTGTTGTTCAGATTCGCCACCGAGAAATGCACTTTGCCATCCAGACTGTCTGCCGATGGGCAAACGGTCGCGGCATTAGCCACCCACATAGAAGAAGCCGAACTGACAGCCGACAAAAGCTGCGGTGCATCTTTGGCGACACGCTCAATAACTTGCGCATCCGTTCCACTGAAACCTAACTGGCGCAGCAGCGGAATATTAGGCCGCTCTTGCGGAGGGATCACCCCCTGCGCGAAACCAGCATCCGCCAGCGCTTTCATTTTCAGCAAGCCTTGTTTAGCGGCAAGCTTAGGGTTCGAGACGCGGAACTGGTGCTTAGTCGACGCTTCGTTACCGAAAGAAAGCCCGGCGTAATGGTGGGTTAACCCCACCAGTCCATCAAAGTTAACTTCACGCGCTTTCATGGCTATTCCTCACGGCTGAAATCAAGCCCCGGACTCAGGGTCGCAGGCAGCGGGAAGGTCGGGCTTTCAAGCGTTGCCATCGGCCACGCGCAATAGTCTGCCGCGTACCACGCACTGGCGCGATGGTTACCGGATGCGCCCACGCCACCAAACGGAGCCGCGCTCGATGCGCCCGTCAGCGGTTTATTCCAGTTCACAATCCCGGCGCGGGCTTCGAGTAACAACTGGTCGAATTGCTCGCGATGCGGAGAAATCAGCCCGCTTGCCAGGCCGTAGCGCGTGTCGTTTGCCATGGCGATGGCTTCATCAAAATCGCTATAACGATAAACCGTCAGCAGCGGCCCGAAGATTTCTTCGTCCGGTACGTTTGCCACGCCGGTTAATTCGACAATACCTGGCGTCAGCAACGACGTTCCCGCTTTGACCAGTTTGGGTTCAAGCAATGCTTTCCCGCCACGAGCGATATGCTCCTGCCAGCCGGTCAGCACGCGTTCTGCGGCCTGGACCGAAATTAATCCGCCGATAAACGGCTGCGGTGTTGCATCCCACGCAGCCGGGCGAATACGCCCCGCCACTTCCACCAGCCGTTGTAAAAATGCATCGCCCTGCGCACCGTGTTTCACCAGCAAGCGACGCGCACAGGTACAGCGCTGCCCCGCAGTCACAAACGCCGACTGAATCACCAGATGCACCGCGCCATCAATATCCTGCGGATCTTCCACAATCAGCGGGTTGTTGCCGCCCATCTCCAGCGCCAGAATTTTCTCCGGCTGGCCGGCAAACTGGCGATGTAGCAGGTAGCCGGTGTTTGCACTACCGGTAAATAACAGGCCATCAAGTGTCGGCTGCTGTGCCAGAGCCTGGCCCGTTTCACGTCCGCCCTGCACCAGATTCAGCACGCCTGCGGGAACACCCGCCTGCTCCCACAATTTCATCACTTGCTCGCCAATCAGCGGCGTCAGTTCGCTCGGTTTAAACACCAGCGTGTTACCTGCCAGCAACCCCGGAACAATATGCCCGTTTGGCAGATGTCCGGGGAAGTTATACGGGCCAAATACCGCTAACACACCGTGTGGACGATGGCGCAACGTGGCCGCACCATCCGGCATTTCGGTGTGCGTTTCGCCGGTACGGGTGTGGTAAGCCTTAATCGAAATGGCGATTTTATTGATCATCGCGGTGATTTCGGTCGCCGCCTCCCAGCGTGGTTTGCCGGTTTCCTGGGAAATCGTCACCGTCAGCGACTCTTTGTTGGCTTCGAGCAAGGTGGCAAATTTTTCAACGATAGCCTGACGCTCGGCAAACGGGCGTTTCGCCCAGGCCGGAAATGCGGCACGCGCCGCCTGACACGCTTGCTCAACTTGCGGCTCATTTGCCGCCGCCCCTTCCCACAGCAAATCGCCATTCACCGGATTGTGCTTTTGCAGCGTTTCGCCCAGGCCTGAAAGCCATTGTCCATTAATCCACTGAGTCATACTTTTTTCTCCTCGGGGCACAAACGCACCAGACGGACGTTATCGCCAGTGCTGCATTTCAGGGCATCAGCGGTTTTGGCATCAATAATCAGCCTGTCGCCTTTTGGGTTCGCCTTAATCAACATGGCGCGGAAATTGTTGTATTTTTCGTTGGCGACCAGGCACATAGGTAACTCTTCGGTTGCCGGTTGCCCAATCACCACTTCAACGAGGCGGCTTTTACGGATCGCACGCACGCGGTCGATATCACATTCAAGCGTTGGGCCGCCGTCGAAAATATCGACGTAATTACGATAGCGGAAACCTTCGGCTTCAAGAACCGCACGCGCAGGCGCAGTTTGCGGATGGACTTTGCCAATCACCGCCCGCGCCTCGGCAGACAGGAAATCGGTATAAATCGGATGCTTCGGCATCAGTTCCGCAATAAACGCTTTCTGACCGGTACCGCACAGGTAATCGGCGCGGCTAAATTCCATTGAGAAAAAGCGATTGCCGAGGCTTTCCCAGAATGGCGAATGGCCGTGTTCGTCAATCACTCCGCGCATCTCAGCGACCACTTTTTCATTAAAGCGGTCGCGAAACGCCGCCATAAAGAGAAAGCGTGATTTGGAAAGCAGGTAGCCGTTGCCTTCTTTGCGCCAGTCGGCATCAAGGAAAAGCGTGCAGAGTTCGCTGCTGCCGGTGTGATCGTGGCTCAGGAACAGTGTCGGTAACGCGTTGTAAATGTTCAGCTCTTTGGAGGCATGAACATGGGTGCCAACGTGATAGTTGTACCAGGGGTCGTTTAATCCCACCGCCACTTCAATGGCGCAAATGCCGACGACGCGCTCTGTCGTGGAATCTTCCAGCACAAACACATAACCCTGGTCGCCTTCTGGCAGGTCGCCCTGCCAGGTTTGAATGGAGCGTTCGATACGTGCCGACAGCGTTTTTTCATCCGCAGGCAGCGAGGTCAACCCGCCGCCCGTTTTACCCGCCAACGCCAGCAGCCCGGATATATCACCGCGCTCAACCGGACGGATAATCATCATGATTGCTCTCCCGCTAAAAAGCGTTCACAGGCGCGCTCAAAACGATCCAGCCCTTTTTGCACTTCGGCTTCACTGACAATTAATGCCGGTGCGAAACGGACCACATTTGCCCCGGCGATAAGCATCATCAAGCCTTCCTGAGCCGCAGCCTGTAAAATAAGTTTAGCTTTTCCGCTGTATTCCGGTTGAAGGACACAACCAATTAACAGCCCCAAACCGCGCACTTCGCTGAACAGTTGATGCTTCTGGTTAATTTTGTTTAAACGCTCCACAAACCAGGCGTGGCGCTGCTTAACGCCGTTGAGCACTTCTGGGGTGTTAATGATTTCCATCACGCGCCCGGCAACGGCTCCTGCTAACGGGTTACCACCGTATGTCGTGCCGTGAGTGCCGACGACCATCACTTTTGAGAACTTATCGGTAGTCAGCATCGCACCAATCGGGAAGCCACCACCCAACGCTTTAGCGGTAGAAAGGACATCCGGCGTGATGCCATAGTGCATATAGGCGTAAAGCTCGCCGGTGCGGCCAACACCCGTTTGCACTTCATCGAAAATCAACACCGCGTTATGGCGGTCGCACAATTCACGCAAACCTTGCAGGAAAGTAGGATCGGCGGGCACCACGCCGCCTTCGCCCTGCATCGGCTCCACAATCACCGCGCAGGTATTTTCGTTGATCAGTTCGCTGGCAGATTGCAGATCGTTATAAATGGCGTGGCTAATTTGCGGCGGCAGCGGCGCAAAATCCTGCGAATAAGCCGGTTGTCCGCCTGCCGAAACAGTAAACAGCGTGCGACCGTGAAACGCATTTTTGAATGCAACGATGCCACTTTTGTTCGGACCAAAATTATCGTGGGCGTATTTACGCGCCAGCTTCAGCGCCGCTTCGTTGGCTTCCGCACCCGAGTTACAGAAGAACACTTTGTCAGCAAAAGTGGCATCGATCAGTTGTTTTGCCAGGCGCAGAATCGGCTCGTTGGTGTAGCCATTGCCGGTATGCCAGAATTTTGCCGCCTGCTCTTCTAACGCTTTGCGTAAATCAGGGTTGGCGTGGCCCAGCGCGTTGACCGCAATACCCCCGGCGAAATCGATATAGTCTTTGCCTTGCTGGTCCCACAATGTCGACCCTTCACCGCGCACAGGAATAAAAGAAGCTGGGGCATAAACGGGCATCATCCATTCGTCGAAATTTTGGCGGGTAATTGACTGCGACATAGAGACCTCTCCGGGTAAATAAAAAGTTATTTATATGTTAAATAATTGAGTGTTTGCGCTGTAAATGTAGATTGCACGCTTCGTGCCAGCCAGCGATATAAATGCATAGCGGAGGGTTGATAATGGAAAATCAAGGAGTTACAAACCAGGCGTATTCACTAAAAATGAATAGATAGTGCATAGTTTTATGGTGCCGTATGGATCGCCGCACGAAAACAAGAAATATTATGCAACCGTAAAATTTAATACTGGATTTGTGATCGATGATGGGGTTTGCACAGCTATTACGCCCCAAAACGGGGCGGCGTGACTGACTTTGGTGCAGATTTTGTATGTGAACGAACGTCATACTCGTAGGTCGGTTAAGCGTAGCGTCAACCGAAAAAGCAGCGGTTATGGTGGATGAAGCTGGCGCTTATCCCCTCTACAAAGCGGTGATCCCTCGGCATTTTTGCCATTTTCTGCTAACATCCTGCAACATTGACTCGTCACCACGGCAGCGACTTATGAAATTCGTCTCTTTTAATATCAACGGCCTGCGCGCTCGTCCGCACCAACTTCAAGCCATTGTTGAACAGCATCAACCTGACGTTATCGGTTTGCAGGAAACAAAAGTCCACGATGACATGTTCCCGCTCGAAGAGGTTGCAAAGCTGGGTTACAACGTCTTTTATCACGGTCAGAAAGGCCATTACGGTGTGGCGTTGCTCACCAAAGAGACGCCAATTTCGGTGCGTCGTGGTTTCCCTGGCGACGATGAAGAAGCTCAGCGCCGTATTATCATGGCGGAAATTCCTTCCCCATTAGGCAATCTGACGGTGATAAACGGTTACTTCCCGCAGGGTGAAAGCCGCGACCATCCGACCAAATTCCCGGCCAAAATGAAGTTCTATCAGGATCTGCAAAACTACCTGGATACCGAACTGAAGAAAGATAATCCGGTGCTGATTATGGGTGATGTGAACATCAGCCCGACCGATCTGGATATTGGCATTGGCGAAGACAACCGCAAACGCTGGTTGCGTACCGGTAAATGTTCCTTCCTGCCGGAAGAACGTGAATGGATGGACCGCCTGATTAGCTGGGGCCTGGTCGATACTTTCCGCCACGCAAACCCTGAAACGCAAGACAAGTTCTCGTGGTTTGATTACCGCTCGAAAGGTTTTGATGACAACCGTGGCCTGCGCATAGATTTGCTGCTGGCAAGCCAACCGCTGGCTGAACGCTGTGTTGCAACCGGCATTGATTACGATATTCGTAGCATGGAAAAGCCATCCGACCATGCGCCGGTGTGGGCTGAATTTAAGCTATAAGGAAGAACACCACATCCCATGCGTAAGTTACTGTTTGCCACGCTGGTTGTGGTTTTCGTTCTCCTCATCATCTATTTGCCGCCGGGAAGTCTGGCGGCCCTGCAACACTATCAAGCGCAATTCTCTGCCTGGCATCATCAGCATCCGCTGCAAACAGCGTTTGCCTTCTTCGTGATTTATCTCCTCGTCACCACACTTTCGATTCCCGGTGCCACGCTGTTAACGCTGCTGGCTGGCTCGCAATTTGGTTTGATTCAGGGCACGGTTCTGGTTGCTTTGGCGGCGACCTGTGGCGCAACACTTGCCATGCTGATTAGCCGTTATCTGTTGCGTCATTGGGTAGAGCAACGTTTTGCGGCTCCCATGTCGGCCATAAATCGTGGGATGGAACGCGAAGGTTTGTACTATCTTTTTGCTTTACGTCTGACGCCGGTTTTCCCGTTCTTTTTGATCAATTTGCTGATGGGCCTGACGTCGGTCAACACTCTGCGTTATTTTGCCGTTAGCCTTGTTGGGATGCTGCCAGCGATTGTGGTTTATCTCAACGCCGGACGCGAACTGAGCCAGCTTAGAACCCTGAGCGATATTCTTTCCCCCGGCATGATGCTGATGTTTATTTTACTGGGTTTATTGCCGCTGGTTTCACGCCGGATAGTCCGCCTGCTCCGAAAATCATAAGGATCCCATTTTGCGTCTTTTAACTCTTTTGCTGTCGCTGGTTGCGGTCAGCTTTGCGGCCTTTGCACAGCCTGACAACTGGAACAGTCTGCGTCAGCAAGCCAATGGCCAGACCGTTTATTTCAACGCCTGGGGCGGTGACCCGGCGGTAAACAGTTATCTCGACTGGGTTACCGGTGAAATGAAACAGCAGTACGGCGTGACGGTAAAAGTGGTGCGCCTTGCCGATGCTGCTGATGCGGTAAAGCGTATTCAGAGCGAAGATGCAGCCGGGCGCAAAACCAGGGGTTCGGTCGATTTACTGTGGGTGAATGGCGAAAACTTCCGCACCCTGAAACAGGCTGGATTACTGAAAGAAGGCTGGGCGTGGGCGTTGCCCAACTGGCGCTACGTCGATCAGAATAAACCCGTGCGCGAAGATTTTTCACAACCGACTGACGGAGCCGAAGCGCCGTGGGGCAGCGCGCAGTTAATGCTCATTGGCAATGTGCAACCCAACGTTAAATTCCCGCGCAGCGCTGATGAACTGCTGGCATTTGCCAAAGCGCACCCGGGTAAACTGAGTTACCCTCGCCCGCCCGATTTCACCGGCACCGCATTTATCGAACAGCTATTCATTGTGCTGACTCGCGATCGGCAAGCGTTGCGTACCCCGCCGGACGCTGCGACTTTCCAGCAGGTAACGGCTCCGCTGTGGGATTACCTGGATAAGCTGCATCCGCTGTTATGGCGCGAGGGCAAAACGTTCCCGCCAACACCTGCCCGCATGGACCGCATGCTGGCCGACGGCGAACTGCTGTTCTCCGTGACGTTCAACCCCTCGCATGTCGACAACTTAATCGACCGTAAACAACTGCCGAAAACAGCCCAGGCATTTGGATTTGAGCAAGGCATGTTGGGGAACGTCCATTTTGTGACGATCCCAGCTAATGCCAATGCGCTGGCGGGAGCGCAAGTGCTGGCTAACTTCCTTATGTCACCAGAGGCGCAAATTCGTAAAGCCAACCCGGCAATCTGGGGCGATGCAACGGTGCTTGATAGTTCGACACTGCCACAACCGTTGCGTGAACAACTCGATGCTCAAAAGCCTGTCCACCAGCAAAACGTACCTTATCTGGCTGAACCGCATGCCGCCTGGGTAGAGGCTCTGGAAAAAGAGTGGTTGCAGCGTTACGGGGCTAAATGAGCCATCGTCTCTTAGCAATCCTTGCTGTGGCGTGCGTTTTTGCACCGCTGCTACCGGGCTTAGCTATGATGACAAAGCCGCTGCTGATGCCCGAAATATGGCAGGCGTTGTGGACGGATAACCAATGGCCGCAGGCGCTGCTGGCGACGCTAAATTCAACCCTGATTAGCGTCGTTGGGGCGTTGGCGCTGTGTTTGGTTCTGCTTTGTGGGCTTTGGCCTGGCGTCCGCTGGCAACGCTATACCGCGCAGTTGCCGCTCCTGTTAGCTTTGCCTCACGTTGCCTTCGCCAGTGGTTTTCTGTCGCTGTTTACCGATAACGGCTGGCTGGCACGATTGTGTGGAGTGTCATTTCATCTTGATGAATTGGGTGTAGGGCTGGGCATATTGTTGGCGCTCAAAGAGAGCTGGTTTTTGTTATGGATTGCCAGCACGCAGCTCCATCATACGGCGCTTTCCCAACAACTCACCGTGGCGCAAAGCCTGGGTTATGGCCCGCTGCAAAGCCGCATTCGGGTTATAGTTCCGCAGCTTTTGCCGCGCCTGAAGTGGGCGTTATTAGCGGTTGTGGCCTACAGCCTTTCGGTGGTTGATGTCGCGATGATTCTTGGCCCGGCAAACCCGCCAACGCTCGCGGTTCTTGCCTGGCAGTGGCTTAACGATGCCGACCCGCAGCGCGTGGCGATGGGGATGTTAACGTCGCTACTATTGCTGGTGATGTTGATCGTTTTTATTGCTGTTGGCTACGGACTCTGGATGTTCATTCGCCACGCTTTAGAGCAGTTTTCTGGCAGGCGCCATCAATCTGGTATTCAGCCGCTGGCGTCGGGTGCAGGCCTTATGATGAGCGCAACGGGCATGGCGGCCATCGCAATGCTGGTACTTTGGTCATTCGCCGACGGCTGGTTCTACCCTTCGCTATTTCCCGATGGACTTGCGTTTTCCGGCTGGCAAACCGCTGAGTTATCGTCGTTAACTACCACACTGCTAATCGCGCTGGCGAGTAGCTTACTCGGTTTGCTGGTGGTTGTTCTTTGGCTGGAAGGTGGCAACTCGCGCTTTGATATGTGGCTGGTTCTACCGTTGTTTTTACCCGCGCTGCCGCTGGTCGCCGGGCAATACCGAATGTTGTTAGTGCTTGATCAAGATGGTCATTGGCCCGGTGTTATCTGGAGTCATTTGCTGTGGGTGGTGCCGTATATGTTATTAGTGGCACGCCCCGCCTGGCAGCAGTTTGACAGGCGGTTGCTTATCACCGCGCAGACTTTTGGCTGGTCGAGATGGAAGATTTTATGCCGGGTTAAACTGCCGATTTTAATTCGCCCGATGCTGGCCGCTTTTGCCGTTGGGTTCTCAGTCAGTGTCGCGCAGTATTTACCCACGCTGTATGCTGGCGCCGGGCGTTTTTCCACCGTCACCACACAGGCGGTGGCCTTAAGCAGCGGCGGCGACCCACAGCAGCAGGCGATTCAGGCGTTGCTGCAAATGCTGCTTCCGGCAATGATGTTTATCGCTACACTCCAGGTTAGCCGCCTGGTGAGTCATTATCGACAAGGGTTACGCTGATGCTTAATGTTCAGAACTGTTCGATTTCTAATGCATCGCACTCGCTGATTAGTGAGCTGAATTTTACCGTTTCTCCGGGCGAAGTGCTGACGCTAATGGGGCCGTCGGGCGCGGGGAAATCAACGTTTTTAAGCTGGATGATTGGCGCATTGTCGGCTGAATTTCACGTGTCCGGTGAGCTTTGGCTTAACCAAAAACGCCGCGATACTTTACCCACTGAACGGCGAAACATGGGCATTCTGTTTCAGGATTCCTTGCTGTTTGCTCATCTGAACGTGGGGCAGAACCTGGCGATGGCGATTCCTGAGGCAATTAAAGATCGTAAGCTGCGCCAGCATTGCGTTGAAGAAGCGCTGGCCAACGCGCAACTCGCGAACTTTGCCCGGCGCGACCCGGCAACGCTTTCCGGTGGGGAACGTGCGCGCATTAGCGTGCTGCGGGCGTTGCTGGCAAAACCAGAAGCACTGCTGCTCGACGAACCTTTTTCACGTTTAGATCAGACCTTGCGTGAGCAATTTCGCCAGTTTGTCTGGCAACAAGTCGAGCAAATGGACATTCCGGTGGTGCTGGTCACCCATGACCCGCAGGATATTCCCGTTGGCGGAAAAATAATCACGATCAATAGTTCCCCAGCTAATTCGTCATACATATTCATGCGTTACCGCAAAGAATAGCCGTCGCTATTAGGCAAAAATAGCGGCTCTTTTTTTCTCTCTTTCAGGTTATAAGATGAAACGTGTTTCTCAACTAACCGCCGCCTTGATGTTATCCGGGTTGGCGCACATGGCAACCGCGGCAGATATGCCATCCCAGATGACTTTATCCACTCTTCAAGCGCAGCACGGCGTGGTTATTGATACACGTCTAAGTGCCTTTTATAACGGCTGGCCACAAACCATTTCCAGCGTCGGTGGCCATGAGCCTGCCGCTCTGAATTTATCGGCCAGTTGGTTAGACATGATGAATGACGAGCAACTGCAATTGTGGGCAAAACAGCACGCGATTAAACCTGACAGCCTGATTGCTCTGTATGGCAATGATGATGAGACAAAAGTGGTGAAAACACGCTTGTCTAAGCTGGGCTATCAGCATGTTGCATTGCTTTCCGATGCTCTCCAGCAACCCGCTCGTTTGCAGAAAATGGCTCACTTCGAGCAGTTGGTTTACCCGCAGTGGCTGCACAATCTGATGCAGAATAAAGCTGTCGTGGCAAAACCAGCGGGTGAAGTGAAAATCATTGAAGCCGCCTGGGGCGCGCCAAAGCAATACCTGCTGAGTCACATTCCAGGTGCGGATTACATTGATACCAATGACATCGAAAGCGAGCCGTTATGGAACAAAGTTTCTGACGACAAGCTGAAAGCATTGATCGCAAAACACGGCATTCGTCACGATACCACCGTGATTATGTACGGGCGTGATGTCTACGCTGCGGCACGTGTCGCACAAATTCTGCTGTATGCAGGTGTGAAAGATGTGCGTTTGCTTGATGGCGGCTGGCAGAGTTGGTCTGATGCCAAATTGCCGGTCGAGCGTGGCTTGCCAAACGATGTGAAACCCGCACCTGATTTCGGCGCAACCATTCCAGGCCAGCCACAACTGATGCTCGACACCGAGCAGGCTCGCGGCCTGTTAGGTCGTAAAGACGCGTCTTTAGTGAGCATCCGTTCCTGGCCGGAATTTATCGGCATCACCAGCGGCTATAGCTACATTAAGCCAAAAGGTGAAATTGCCGGGGCGCGTTGGGGCCACGCGGGTTCCGACTCCACGCATATGGAAGATTTCCATAATCCAGATGGCACTATGCGTTCGGCTGATGATATCGCCGCGATGTGGAAAAGCTGGAACATTACGCCGGATCAGCACGTTGCGTTTTATTGCGGCACCGGCTGGCGCGCGTCTGAAACCTTCATGTATGCCCGTGCGATGGGCTGGCAGAATGTTGGCGTGTACGATGGCGGCTGGTATGAGTGGAGCAGTAATCCGAAGAACCCGGTGGCGACTGGGGAACGTAAGCCTCTGTAAGATGTTTTAAGTTTTCCCCTCACCCCGCCCCTCTCCCTCAGGAGAGGGGCGGGGTGAGGGCTGTTCTTCAACCACCCACGCGCTTTAACGTCTCATATCCACTCCACACTCGCGTAAATGTCGTCATCCAGCACAGCGCACCAAACACCCACGCAAACCAGACAAACCACTGCGGGAACAGGCAACTCAGGACAAAGAGCGCGATAGTTTCCGTGCCTTCCGTCAAGCCACCGAGATAGTAAAACGATTTGTGCGCGTAGCCGGGATTATCAAGCTGATGCTTTTGCGCCACCGCAGCAAATGCCAGGAAACTGCTGCCGGTCCCGATAAACGCAAACAGGAGCCAGCCACCGGCTAATGCATTTTGCGCCGGGTCGGCGAGAATAAAACCAAATGGCACCAGGGCGTAAAACAAAAAATCTAACGAAATATCGAGAAAACCCCCGGCATCGGTCAGGCCGCGCCGCCGCGCCAGCGCGCCATCTAAACCATCAAACAGCCGGTTCAACACTATCGCAACCAGGGCCGCGCCATACCATTGCAGCGCTAAAAACGGCAGCGCCAGCACTCCGATGGCAAAGCCAATTAGCGTCAGCCCATCGGGGGAGATAGACGGTTTATCCAGCGTCGCCGCAAGGCGTTCGAGAGACGGTTTAATCCGTGGATGGAGGTAACTATCAAACATGAGTCTGTTTCCCGGTTGCGCTGACGCATAGCCCTTGCGCCGGAATATCCAGTGCGGCATTAAAGCGGGCGGAGAGATTCTGGAAGGCAATCAATGCGGTTAATTCGGTGATGGCTTTGTCATCATAATGGGTTTTCAGTTCGGCTTTTAGCGCATCACTGATTTGCGGAGGCGTCGCTGTCATTGCATCAGCATAAGCGAGTGCCGCTTGTTCTTTGGCGGTGAACAGCGTCTCGTCGCGCCAGTTCGCGACGGCCAGGACTTTATCCATCGAACCGCTACGCTCTGCCAGCCGCAAGCTATTGGCATCAATGCAAAATTCGCAGCAGCATTGTTGGGAAACACGCGTCATCACCAGGGAGCGCACCACCGGGTCGATTTTCGCCCGCCGTCTTTCGAGAAAGCCCACGAACAATGCCACCAGCCAGAATAAAAACGGAAAGCGCCCCCACCATCGCGTTGGGTTTAGCACCGAGCCGAAATGCTTTTGTTGCATCGAAACAATGGGCCGTAAACTGGCAGGCAATTTTTCAAGCGGAGCCACCCAGGGAGCGCTGTTTTTATTCGTCATTCGGGAAAATCTTCAGAAAACCTTTGATGGCGCGTATTATGCCACGCCCATGGGGAAAGAGCGGATGAGTATCATGAAAACCATTGATGTCGTTGCGGCAATTATTGAGCGTAACGGTAAGATTTTACTCGCCCGACGCCCGGAAGATGGCGATCAGGCGGGTTTGTGGGAATTTCCCGGCGGCAAAGTCGACGCGGGTGAATCACAACCTGAAGCCCTGGCGCGGGAGTTAGAAGAAGAGCTGGCGATTAACGCGGTGGTTGGGAATTACGTTGCCAGTCATCGGCGGGAAGTTTCCGGGCGAATTATTCATCTGCACGCCTGGCATGTCAGTGAGTTTAGCGGCGAATTAACGGCACTTTGCCACAGTGAACTGGCCTGGTGTTTACCGGCCGGGGCATTTGAGTACAACCTTGCCCCGGCAGATATTCCCTTGCTGGAAGCGTTTATGGTTTTACACGCCGCCAGACTAAAGGATTTGTACTAAGCGTCTTTTCGTCGCGCTGGCATTGCAACAAAATTCCGCCATCGGCTTTCACAACCGCCCCTTCGGTGTAATTTTGATCCTGATAGATACAACACTGGCTGCACGGTGCAGCTCTTTGCCCCTGCGTGCTGAACACTTCCGGCGGCACGGAAATATCTACCTGGGGATCAAGACGCTGCGCCATCCCCGGCAGGCTTATCATCAGCGCCACGGCGGCGGCGAGCAGGCTTTTTAGTCGCATCTTCACTTCCCTCTTTTTTCGCCCATTGCTTACGCGGTTTTTTCTGCTCGTCAGGCGCTTTGACGCCTTTGAAAGCATGATGAACCGGCTTGGTTCGCGCCTGGTGAATCAGGTCATATAACGTTTGCACCAGCGGCTGCATGAAATCCTGATAACGGCACTGCTTTTCACTGATTTGCGTCAGCGTCGATTCCCACTGCGCCGTCATATCTGGCCTTGCAGCCAGTTCTGGCAGCGAGTGAATTAACGCCCGCCCGGCATCTGACGAGTGAATATAGCGCCCTTTTTTCACCAGAAACGTTCGTTTGAACAACAGTTCAATGATGCCGGCGCGAGTCGCTTCTGTGCCTAATCCGTCCGTTGCACGCAGGATCTTTTTCAGATCTTTATCCTGCACGAAGCGGGCAATCCCGGTCATTGCCGAAAGCAGCGTTGCATCAGTGAAATGGCGTGGCGGTTGGGTCTGGCGTTCAATCACCTCACCTTTTTCACACAGCAATTCATCACCTTTGGCAACCACCGGCAGCGGCGTACCATCGTTTTCTTCATCGCGCTCTTTGCCGCCCAACAGCGTGCGCCAGCCAGCTTCGGCCAGGAAACGGGCTTTGGCGTTAAATTTACCGCCAGCAATATCAAGATCGATGGTGCATTTGCGGAACACCGCATCGGCACAGAACTGCATTAAGTATTGTCGGGCGATCAGGTTGTAAACTTTAGATTCATTTTCAGAAAGCGAAATTTTGGAGCTACGCGCGGTCGGGATAATCGCGTGGTGAGCATCAACTTTTTTGTCATCCCAACAGCGGTTGCGCAGATCGGTATTCAGCGCAGGCTGCGGGAATAAATCAGGCTGGTGGATGCTAATCGCATTCAGTACCGCGTGACGCCCGGCAAAATGTTCATCCGGTAAGTAACGGCTATCCGAGCGCGGGTAAGTGATAAGTTTGTGGGTTTCGTACAATTTCTGGCAAATATCCAGCACGTTCTGCGCACTTAGCCCAAAACGTTTAGCCGCCTCGATTTGCAGACTGGAGAGCGAAAACGGCAGCGGGGCGACTTCTGATTCCCGTTTATCATTATAGGCAGTGACTATCGCCGGTTGCCCGCCGATACGGTTCACCACATGTTCAGCCAGCGGGCGATGCAGCAAGCGCCCTTCTTCGTCCTGATACGGTTCGCAAGATTCGCTTGGTTGCCACGTTGCGACAAAACGTTCATCGGCAGGTGTAACGATGTGCGCTTTGACTTCGAAGAAATCTTTAGCGACGAAATTCTCAATTTCTTCGTCGCGACGCACCACCAGCCCGAGTACCGGCGTTTGCACGCGCCCGACGGAGAGCACACCCTGATAACCCGCATTACGCCCAAGAATGGTGTAAGCGCGGGTCATGTTGATGCCGTAAAGCCAGTCGGCACGGGCACGAGCCAGAGCTGAAACACACAGCGGAATAAATTCACTGTTGGCACGCAGGCGACTGATTGCACGTTCTACCGCCTGCGGGTTGAGATCGTTTATCAGGCAGCGTTGAACCTGCTGACGCTTCTCCGGTGCCAGTTCCAGATAGTCGAGAACTTCGTCCACCAGCAGTTGCCCTTCGCGATCCGGGTCACCTGCATGAACCACTTCGTCAGCCTGGACGAGGAGTTTTTTGATGGCGTTAAGCTGTTTAGTCACCGACGGGCGCGGCTGCAACTGCCATTTTTCCGGCACAATCGGCAAATCGGCAAGGTTCCAACGCGCGAAACGCGCATCGTAAGCATCCGGCTGGGCCTGTTCGAGCAAGTGGCCGATACACCAGGTAACGACTTGCCCATTACCACACTCAATGAACCCATCGCCACGGCGATGGGGCTTGGGTAGCACGTCAGCAATAGCGCGAGCGAGACTCGGTTTTTCGGCAATAAACAAACGCATCCGACTAACGAATCTCAATCATCGGGCGGCCCGCGCGTGCGGTTTTTAGCTCGCCAATCGCGGTCAGTTTGATGCCATTTTTTTCGGCGACGGCGGCAACGGCAGCTTCTGCGCTCTCTTCAACGGCCAGCAGCAAGCCGCCTGAGGTTTGCGGGTCACAGAGCAAATCACGCTGCGCCTGGGTCATTTCACCCATCAGATATCCGTAGCTGGCAAAGTTGCGCGAAGTACCGCCTGGCACGCAGCCCTGTGCGATGTAGTCTTCGACACTCGGTAATTTAGGGACTTTATCGAACCAGACTTCGGCCTGAATGCCTGCGCCCTGGCACATTTCGCTGAGATGGCCGAGCAGACCAAAACCGGTGACATCCGTCATGGCGGTGACGCCTTCGATATCGGCAAATTCAGCGCCAGGTTTGTTGAGCTGGCACATGACTTCTGCGGCAAGGCCGTAGTGTTCTGGTTTGAGCAGGGATTTTTTCTCAGCGGTGGTCAGCACACCAATACCGAGCGGCTTAGTAAGGAACAGTTTGCAACCTGCGGTGGCCGAGCTGTTTTTCTTCACGCGGTCGGTAGGCACAATCCCGGTCACGGCGAGGCCAAAAATAGGCTCTGGTGCGTCAATGGAGTGACCACCGGCCAGAGAAATTCCGGCCTGCTGGCATACAAAACGCCCACCTTCAATGACTTTACGCGCGATTTCTGGTGCCAGGGTGTTAATCGGCCACCCAAGAATGGCGATAGCCATAATAGGTTTGCCGCCCATCGCATAGATATCACTGATCGCGTTGGTGGCAGCAATGCGCCCAAAATCGAAAGGATCGTCGACGATCGGCATAAAGAAGTCGGTGGTGCTGATGACACAAGTGCCGTTGCCCAGATCGTATACCGCCGCGTCATCACTGGTTTCGTTTCCTACCAGTAAGTTAGGGTCGACAAATTTAGCCTGCTCGGATTGCAGAATAGTTTGCAGGACTTTCGGGGAAATTTTGCAGCCGCAACCAGCTCCGTGGCTGTACTGCGTCAAACGAACGGTTTGCTCACTCATGGACTACTCCTGTCATTGGCAATGCCGCTATGGTAACTCTTCGGCCAGGGAGTAGTAAGTATCAGTGTCTGAATTGCGCCATTGCTGGTCACAATCCAGACAGCTTTTGCGTGATTGCTTAGAATCTGTGCACAAATGGAGCGATGTCCGGCACGCTGACGGTGGTAGACGCTTTAAGCTGCGGCGTTCCCAGATAGAGGAAACCCACCACTTCGTCTTGCTCACGGCACTTGAGCGCGTCACGCACGGCTTCACTTTCAGTCCAGATTCCTGTGCGCCAGATTCCGTTGTAACCCTGCGCCACTGCCGCCATCTGCATCGCCATAACGGCGCAACCCGCAGAGACCACCTGCTCCCAGACCGGGACTTTGTGATTGTCATCGCAATGCGCGACGACCGCGATAATCATTGGTGCGCGGAACGGAGCGGTGCGTGCTTTTTCAATGCCCTTTTCGTCCTGCTCTTCAGCGATGGCAGCCTGTTCCATCACTTTGCTAAAGCGCTCACGCCCTTCGCCTTCGATGACGGTGAAACGCCACGGCTGTAATGTCCCGTGGTCCGGCGCACGCATACCCGCACGAATAATGTTTTCCAGGACATCACCTGCGGGAGCAGGTTCTACCAGGCGGGAAGCGCTGCGACGGTTAAGTAGTAGTTCGAGTGCATCCATTTGAAAACTCCTGTCATGATTTTTAACGGCAAAACTAACACAGCAGGTGAATTTGTTACAGCGCAGGGCAGATTTCCTACTGACTTTCGCCCTGGAGGTATTTAGGATAGCGGTAACTTTAGCTGTCACACGCAGCTTGCCAGAAATAACGGAGTATTCATGCGCACCATTGGGCGATTTGTTGCCGGTTTTTTTAAGTGGACCTGGCGTCTGCTTAACTTTATTCGAGAGTTTATTCTCAACCTGTTTTTAGTGCTGTTGGTTCTGGTCGGCGTTGGCATCTGGATGCAGCTTAACAGCGCCCCTGCCGAACCTGCGCGGGGTGCGTTGCTGCTGGATATTACCGGTGTGGTTGTCGATAAACCTTCGGTAAGTAATAAGCTGGGCGTGATTGGCCGCCAGTTGCTGGGTGCCAGTTCTGACCGCTTGCAGGAAAACTCGCTGTTTGATGTGGTCGATACCATTCGCCAGGCTAAAGATGACCGCAACATCACCGGGATTGTGCTGGACTTAAAAGAGTTCGCGGGTGGTGATCAGCCTTCGATGCAATATATCGGCAAAGCACTGCGTGAATTCCGCGACAGCGGCAAACCGGTTTACGCCGTGGGTGACAGCTATAACCAGGGGCAATATTACCTGGCAAGTTTCGCCAATAAAATCTGGCTCTCACCGCAAGGCATGGTGGATTTACACGGTTTTGCAACAAACTCCCTGTATTACAAAACGCTGCTGGATAAGCTGAAAGTCTCCACGCACATCTTCCGCGTCGGCACCTATAAGTCTGCCGTGGAACCGTATATTCGTGACGATATGTCCCCTGCTGCGCGTGAAGCCGATAGCCGCTGGATTGGTGAGCTGTGGCAAAACTATCTCGCAACGATTGCCGCTAACCGCCAGATAACGCCTGCTCAGGTATTCCCTGGTGCGCAAGGTCTGCTTGATAGCCTGCAAAAACTCGGTGGTGATACAGCAAAATACGCGCTGGATAACAAGCTGGTAGATGAACTGGCCAGCAGCGCCACCATGGATAAAGCCATGGTGAAACAGTTTGGCTGGAACAAAGAAAACAAAGATTTCAGCTACACCAGTATGTATGACTACGTGGTGAAAAAACCGGCTGATACCGGCGATGCCATTGCTGTCATCATCGCCAATGGCGCAATTATGGATGGTGAAGAAACGCCAGGCCAGGTCGGCGGTGATACCACTGCAATGCAAATTCGCGAAGCGCGTCTTGACCCTAAAGTGAAGGCAATTGTGCTGCGTGTAAACAGCCCTGGTGGCAGCGTTACGGCGTCAGAAGTGATTCGTGATGAACTGGAAGCCGCGCGTGCGGCGGGCAAACCTCTCGTGGTTTCGATGGGCGGAATGGCAGCATCAGGCGGCTACTGGATTTCAACTCCAGCCAATTATATCGTCGCCAGCCCGAACACCCTGACCGGCTCGATTGGTATTTTTGGCGTGATCAATACCGTTGAAAATAGTCTTGATTCGATTGGCGTTCATACCGATGGCGTGGCAACTTCGCCATTAGCGGATGTGGCGGTGACGAAATCGTTACCACCGGAAGTTCAGCAGATGATGCAGTTGACCATCGAAAATGGCTATAAGCGCTTTGTTAATCTGGTGGCGGATTCGCGTAAGAAGACTCCAGAGCAAATTGATGCCATCGCACAAGGTCATGTCTGGACCGGCCAGGATGCAAAAGCGAACGGTCTCGTCGATAGCCTCGGTGATTTCGATGATGCCGTAGCGAAAGCGGCAGAACTGGCGAAGCTGAAAACCTGGCACCTGGATTTCTGGCAGGATGACCCGAGCTTTATCGATATGGTGTTCGATAGCATGAGCGGTTCCGTGCGTGCCATGTTGCCGCAAGCGTTGCAGGCATATTTGCCCGCGCCGCTGGCTGATGCTGCGTTAGCCGTTAAAGCGCAAAACGATAAGTTTGGCACCATGAATGACCCGCAAAACCGTTACGCTTTCTGCCTCACTTGTGGCGATGTGCGATAATTCATAACTTCCCGGGTGGATGAGCGTCGCGCCGTCCACCGCTTTTTAAGGCGGGTGACACTTCGTTTACCCGCCCTATATTGCTGATGTGAAACCATTCCATGCAAAAGAAATCCATCTACGTTGCCTATACCGGCGGTACTATCGGTATGCAACGATCTGAACACGGTTACATTCCCGTTTCCGGGCACCTGCAACGCCAGTTGGCGTTGATGCCAGAATTCCACCGCCAGGAAATGCCTGATTTCACCATTCATGAATATCAGCCGCTGATGGACTCCTCGGATATGACCCCCGAGGACTGGCAGCACATCGCCGATGACATCAAAGCGCATTACGACGAATACGACGGTTTCGTGATTTTGCACGGCACTGACACGATGGCATTCACCGCCTCAGCGCTGTCGTTCATGCTGGAAAATCTCAGCAAGCCCGTGATTGTGACCGGCTCACAAATCCCATTAGCTGAATTGCGCTCGGATGGGCAGATTAACCTGCTCAACTCTTTATATGTGGCGGCAAATTTCCCGATTAATGAAGTCACATTGTTCTTTAATAATCGTCTGTATCGCGGCAACCGCACCACCAAAGCGCACGCTGACGGTTTCGATGCTTTTGCCTCACCCAATTTGGCACCGTTGCTTGAAGCGGGAATTCACATTCGCCGCCTGAATACGCCACCTGCGCCGCACGGTGAAGGAGAACTGATCGTTCACCCGATTACACCGCAGCCGATTGGCGTGGTAACGATTTATCCGGGCATTTCGGCAGATGTGGTCGGTAACTTCTTACGCCAGCCGGTAAAAGCGTTGATATTGCGTTCCTATGGCGTGGGCAATGCGCCACAGCACGGCGCGTTCCTCAAGGAGTTACAAGAAGCCTCTTCACGCGGCATTGTGGTGGTAAATCTCACGCAATGTATGTCCGGGAAAGTGAATATGGGGGGTTATGCCACAGGTAATGCGCTGGCTCAGGCAGGCGTTATCAGTGGCTATGATATGACGGTAGAGGCCACGCTGACTAAACTTCATTATTTGCTTAGCCAGAATCTCGACGTGCAGGCCATACGCGAAGCGATGTCGCTTAACTTACGTGGCGAACTCACTCCAGATGAGTAAGGAGAAACCATGAAACGTGCTTTGTTATTGGTTGATTTACAAAATGATTTTTGTGCCGGTGGCGCACTCGCAGTCCCGGAAGGTGATAGCACGATTGATCTCGCTAACACCTTGATAAGCTACTGCAAAGCAAAGGGTGATGTCGTGGTTGCAACCCAGGACTGGCACCCCGCCAATCATGGGAGTTTTGCCAGCGTTCAGCGAACCGAACCGTTTTCACAGGGGAAACTCGATGGACTTCGCCAAACCTGGTGGCCGGATCATTGCGTGCAGAACAGCGAAGGGGCAAAGCTCCATCCTTTGCTCAATACTCATGAAATAGAGGCTGTTTTTCAAAAAGGTGAAAACCCGCAAATTGATAGCTACAGCGCGTTTTTCGATAACGGGCATCGTCAGAAAACTCAGCTCGATGACTGGCTCTACCGCAATGAGATTAAACAGCTCGTGGTGATTGGCCTGGCGACAGACTATTGTGTGAAGTTCACCGTACTCGACGCCCTGTCTCTCGGTTATGAAGTCACAGTGATTACAGATGGCTGCCGCGCGGTGAATTTGCATCCTCAGGATGGTCTGCGAGCGTATCAGGATATGTCTGCCGCTGGCGCAACGCTAATGACACTGGCTGATTTTACTTACTAAATTACTGACCCGGCTCCCCAGGGCGTGAAAGCGCCCTCCTTTCTTTATTCGATTCCGCTCTCATTCTTAACTTTTATTGCTCGCTCATTTCTGAGAGCGCTCTCATAATGAATTTGTTTATTAATGCAGCAACTTAGCTGCGTTTATTTTGCCTTCCGTTCCCTCTGGTTACTGAAGGCTTGCTCGTCAAAGAGGAACTACCCTATGGTCTTCACGCGTAAACTGCTGCCGTTACTGGCAGTGATACAGATCGCTTGTGCCGGTGTGGCTCAGGCAAGCTCTTACCTCTCAGTCGGTTATTTCAACGGTGGAGGCGACGTCACAGCCGGACCGGGCGGCGATATAGATAAACTCGATGTGCGCCAGATAACGCACCTCAACTATTCGTTCGGTCTGATTTATAACGATGAAAAAGACGAAACAAACCCTGCCCTGAAGGATGCGTCGAAACTGCATCAGATTTGGCTGTCACCGAAAGTGATGGCCGATCTGGAAAAGATCCCCGATCTGCGTAAACAGAACCCTTCCCTGAAAGTGCTGCTATCGGTTGGCGGTTGGGGCGCGCGTGGCTTCTCAGGTGCTGCGGCGACACCAGAAAACCGTGCGATATTTATCCGCTCGGCGCAGGAAGTGATTAAACGCTACGGGCTGGATGGCATCGATCTTGACTGGGAGTATCCGGTGAATGGGGCGTGGGGTTTGGTGAATAGCCTGCCGGAGGATAAAGCGAACTTCACTGCGCTACTCAACGAACTGCGGGCCGCGTTAGGTAAAGAAAAACTCCTGACCATCGCCGTGGGCGCTAACGTGAAAAGTCCAACCGAGTGGGTGGATGTAAAAGCCATTGCGCCAGCGCTGGATTACATCAATCTGATGACCTACGACATGGCGTATGGCACGCAATATTTTAACGCCAATCTTTATGATTCAAAAACCTGGCCAACCGTGGCCGCCGCGGATAACTACAACGTTAACTTTGTCGTTGATAACTACATTAAAGCCGGTTTGAAACCTGCGCAGATGAACCTGGGAATTGGCTTCTACGGGCGAATCCCTAAACGTGCAACCGAACCAGGCATTGATTGGGATAAACCAGACGCCGCCAAAAACCCGGTGACACAGCCCTATTTCGGCGATGCCGAGAAAGCCTTGTTTATGTCTATGGGCGTTGACCTGACAAAAGACAGTTATATGAAATACAACGACATTGTTAGCAAACTGCTTAACGATCCCCAAAAGCGCTTTACGGAAAACTGGGATAACGATGCGCATGTTCCGTATCTGACCATTAAGTCTGCTGAAGGCAAAGATCTGTTCGCTATTTCGTATGAGAACCCACGTTCTGTCGCAATCAAGGCGGAGTACATCAAAGCGAAAGGATTAGGCGGCGCGATGTTCTGGGAGTACGGCGCGGATGACAACAATAAATTAGCGAAAGAGTTAGCCAAAGATTTAGGCATTAAAACCGAGCATTAATAAATCAGCGTGTATGGCGGGCAACGCAATGTTACTCGCCTTTTCAAATTCAGAGCTTCACTGTCACAATCGGTGCAGGCTCAATGCCAAACTCTGCTTTAAGTTGCTGCTTACTCTTCATCACGATATTGCCATCGGTGCCAATGGTCATATGTTGCGGGTCAGTGTTGTGGCGGGTCTGCCACATCATCACCAGTTGCAGGCTGTTCTCTTTTTGGTCAGGAGTCAGCGCCACACCGTCAGGCCATTTTCCCAGCTCAACAGCGGTCACCAGACGTTGATAAACTTCCGGTGTCATTGTGTCTAACATTTCGTCCAGGTTCATCATGCGGCAAGTTCCTGTGGAATAATTTGCTGAATCGATTTTTCAACCTTCAGTTTGTTCACCGTTTTTATCATCAGTGAAGTTTAACGAGGCTGAGTTTACGCAGTAGCGCTCACCGGTAGGCTGCGGACCGTCGGGGAAAACATGTCCTAAATGCGCCTCACAGTTGCTGCAACGGATCTCAACACGTTCCATACCATGTGAAAAATCTTTGATATAGCGGATAGCGTCGTCGCTCACTGGCTCGTAGAAGCTAGGCCAGCCGCAGCCTGAGTCATATTTGGACTCTGACATAAAGAGCGGTGCATCACAGACCAGGCAATGATAGACACCATCACGTTTGTTATGCAGTAAACGCCCAGAAAACGGTGGCTCAGTGCCATGTTTCTGCGTGACATAGAACTGCATTTCAGACAGTTTTTTTTTAGATGAATCAGGAGGTAATTGATTAGCCATATGCGTACATCTCGTGCCGTGGGTACTGTAACTGATAACAGCATGATTCTAACAAAAAATTAACAACGCCGTGCTCTTTTTTGTTCTAAACTTAGCCCTGAATTTCTAACGCAGCGTCAATTGTGATCGCCGTCACATTCTTGTTGGAATTGATCTTTAAAATTCCTCGCATCGTCCCCATTTGGATAAAGAGCCAAAAGGGAAGCGCGAGGCGGTTCAGTCGTTCAAATGATGTCCATAGGATTGATTTGTCGCAATGATTGACACGATTCCGCTTGACGCTGAGTAAGGTTTTTGTAATTTTACAGGCAACCTTTTATTCACTAACAAATAGCTGGTGGAATATATGACTATCAAAGTAGGTATCAACGGTTTTGGCCGTATCGGCCGTATTGTTTTCCGTGCTGCTCAGGAACGTTCTGACATCGAGATCGTTGCAATCAACGACCTGTTAGACGCTGAATACATGGCTTACATGCTGAAGTACGACTCAACTCACGGTCGTTTCAACGGCACTGTAGAAGTCAAAGACGGCCACCTGGTTGTTAACGGCAAAACTATCCGTGTTACCGCAGAACGTGACCCGGCTAACCTGAAATGGAACGAAGTTAACGTTGACGTAGTTGCTGAAGCAACTGGTCTGTTCCTGACAGATGAGACCGCTCGTAAGCACATCACCGCTGGCGCGAAAAAGGTTGTTCTGACTGGTCCTTCTAAAGACAGCACTCCTATGTTCGTTCGTGGTGCTAACTTCGAAAAATATGCTGGCCAGGATATCGTTTCTAACGCATCTTGCACCACTAACTGCCTGGCTCCACTGGCTAAAGTTATCAACGACAACTTCGGTATCGTTGAAGGCCTGATGACCACTGTTCACGCAACTACCGCTACTCAGAAAACTGTTGATGGCCCGTCTCACAAAGACTGGCGCGGCGGCCGTGGCGCAGCTCAGAACATCATCCCTTCTTCTACCGGTGCTGCTAAAGCTGTAGGCGTTGTACTGCCAGAGCTGAACGGTAAAATCACTGGTATGGCGTTCCGCGTTCCAACTCCAAACGTGTCTGTTGTTGACCTGACCGTTCGTCTGGAAAAAGCTGCGACCTACGAAGAAATCAAGAAAGCAATGAAAGCGGCTTCTGAAGGCGCGATGAAAGGCGTTCTGGGTTACACCGAAGACGACGTTGTTTCTACTGACTTCAACGGCGAAATCTGTACTTCTGTGTTCGATGCTAAAGCGGGTATCGCACTGAACGACAAATTTGTGAAACTGGTTTCCTGGTACGACAACGAAACTGGCTACTCTCACAAAGTACTGGATCTGATTGCTCACATCTCCAAATAAGTTGAGATGAGTCATTAATCCTGAAGGGCGACTGTGGTCGCCCTTTTTTTTCGCCTTTGATCGATAGGTTGAACAAATGATTAATAAAATTTTTGCCCTTCCGGTTATTGAACAAATTACTCCGTCCGTGTCTCTTCGCAAGATTGACGAGCTGGAAGCTATCGTGGTCGACCATCCACAAGCTCGCGGTTCCTTTACTTTACAAGGCGCACACCTTTTGTCGTGGAAGCCTGCTGGTGAAGAAGAAGTACTGTGGTTGAGCGACAATACGCCTTTCCAGAACGGCAAAGCTATTCGCGGTGGCGTGCCAATCTGCTGGCCATGGTTTGGCCCAGGCGCACAAGCCGATCTGCCAGCACACGGTTTTGCGCGTAATCTGCCATGGGCATTGACTGCACATAATGAAGATGAAAGCGGTGTTTCACTGACTTTCGAACTGCAAAGCAGCGATGCCACTCGCAAATACTGGCCACATGACTTTACCCTGTATGCACGTTACAAGCTGGGTAAAACCTGTGAGATGGAACTGGAAGCACACGGCGAGTTTGAAGTGAACTCTGCACTGCACACTTACTTCAATGTTGGCGATATTGCTGATGTGAAAGTGAGCGGGTTGGGCAACAAATATATCGATAAAGTGCTGAATGCTTCTCTCGGCCAGTTAACCGACGGCGTGCAAACTTTCCCGGACCGTACCGACCGCGTCTATCTGGAGCCAGAAGAGTGCAGCGTAATTCACGATGCGAGCCTGAACCGCAGCATTGATGTGATTCATCATCACCATATCAACGTCGTTGGCTGGAACCCAGGCCCGGCTCTGTCTGTCTCTATGGCTGATATGCCAGACGATGGCTATAAGACTTTCGTTTGCGTCGAAACGGCATGCGCCAGTGCACCGCAAAAAGCAACGGCAGATAAGCCAGCGCGTTTAGCGGCAACACTGCGTGTAGCGAAAAAAGCTTAAACCATATCTAAAGGCGTTTTGCGGCCCGGTGCCGGAAACGCCTTTTCCATCAGCTCAATCTCTTCCTGACTCAACTCAATCTCCAGCGCTGCAGCATTTTCTTTTACATGCGCCACAGTTCCCGCTTTTGGAATCGCGATAACACTATCATGGTGAATGACCCAGGCTAAGAGCAGTTGCGCAACCGTCGCGCCTTTATGATTCGCGAGTTGGTTAAGTACCGGATGATTCATCAACCCGCTACGCAAACGCCCGGCCTGCGCTAATGGGCAATATGCCATAACCGGCATACGTTGCTGCTGGCTCCACGGCAATAAGTCATATTCAATGCCGCGCGAAGCAAGATGGTAAAGCACCTGATTGGTGGCGCACTCGTGCCCGCCAGCCACATTGCACAGTTCCTGCATATCGCTGTAGTCGAGGTTGGATACACCCCAACGGCGAATTTTGCCCTGAGCCACAAGGTGTTGCATCACACTGACGGTTTCTTCAAGCGGGATATCCCCACGCCAGTGCAATAAATAGAGATCGAGATAATTGGTTTTCAACCGTTTGAGGCTATTTTCGCAGGCAGTGATGGCGCTCTGCTCTCCTGCATTCCACGGGTATACTTTCGAGGCCAGGAAAACCTCATCTCGCCTGCCGCTGATGGCCTCTCCAACCACTTTCTCGGCGCTGCCATTGGCATACATCTCAGCGGTGTCGATTAGCGTTAACCCGAGATCTATCCCCGCTCGCAGTGCATTCACCTCATCTGTATGGTGCGCGGCGTGCTCACCCATGTACCAGGTTCCCTGCCCGATTGCGGGTAAGAGTTGTGAATCAGAAAAGAGAATTTGTTTTGCCATGACATCCCTCCAAAACTGTTGCACCACAATAATGCAAACGGGGCGCAAGCGCCCCGCATCAATACATTAACTGCACTATCAGAAACTATACGTGATTCCGGTCATTAAAACGCCGGTCCACTCTTTATCAACCATTGGGCTGTTCGTGACTTCATCCGCCAGGCGAATGTAGCGACCCATACCAAACACGTTCCAGTTATCTGTCAGTTTGTAGTTAACAGATAACTCAACATACGGCGCCCAACTATCATCTGGATCATAAGAATTTAAGCCGCTGCGCGCGGATTCATTCTTGCTGATACCGTAATAGTATTCGTTCTGGTTTTCACTGCTCCACGTAATCCCGATACCCGGCGTTAAGGTCAATCGGTCGGTAGTGTAGCGATACAACCATGCGGTGTCCCACGTCACACCATTGCTGTTATCCAGCGTGTCACCCGCGAGTACCGTGCGCAAGAAACCATATTGCGTGTAATGGGCGTAAGAAAGTCCCGCCATCAGTGTCGCGTAGCGGTTACTCAACTGGCGCATACTATGAAGATTGCTGTCTTTCGCGCGGAAAAAGAGCGGTGAATAGTATGCCGTGATAGACAGCTTGTCGGTCTGGTCATTCCACAGGTAATAACCCGCAGTCAGGCCACGCAGATAGAAATTATCCCCTTCATAACCCACCATCGGCACAGGATAAACACGGTCCTGATCGCCTTTGTACAAGTTCGGTGTGACCAGGGCTGCCGCCCCTAAAGACCATGGGCCGTCAGCGGCGTGAACAGCAGAAAAAGATGAGGCAATTAGCGCCCCCAATGTAAGAATTTTGAATTTGCTCACAATCCATTAAGTCCTTTAATCAAATAATCAGCGATGAGAGTGTAACCTTCCTTTCCATTCACCCCAAATTTTTTACGTTCCAGAAACCTCCGATTAACCATTCAACATCTCTCAAACAGGTTTCACTGATTTTTCAGTTTTATGAATCGCAGGTGAAACCCGCTGCTTCTCTTTACAACAAAAGGAGAAATAATTGGATGAGTTATTGATATGTCATTGAAATTGGCTTGCGGCCGTATGCAAGTTTTGCAAATGCCATCTACGCTTTATTTTAGGAAGATGAAATACGCTGAACGAGGCAATGAAAATGCCACTAATGAAGTTGGCATGAGGGTTGCTCGAGATTCAGGAGACGTCTTCCGGGGGCCTCCATTACTCATACGAACGGCTCTCTAACCTGTGCTAAAAACGAAAGGACGGCATGCCATGAATATATTCGATCACTATCGCCAGCGTTATGAAGCTGCCAAGGACGAAGAGTTCACACTGCAGGAGTTTCTTGCTGTCTGTAAGCAAGATCGCAGTGCCTATGCTAATGCGGCAGAAAGGCTATTGATGGCCATTGGTGACCCCGTAATGGTGGATACTGCCACTGAGCCACGGCTGTCCCGTCTCTTTTCGAACCGGGTGATTTCCCGTTATCCGGCCTTTGAAGAGTTCTATGGCATGGAAGAAGCCATTGAACAAATTGTTGCCTATCTCAAACATGCAGCCCAGGGCCTGGAAGAGAAGAAACAGATTCTCTATTTACTGGGGCCTGTCGGTGGCGGTAAATCCTCGCTCGCTGAACGCCTGAAAGCGTTGATGCAGCGCGTGCCTATTTACACGCTCAGTGCCAATGGTGAACGCAGCCCGGTGAATGACCACCCGCTGTGTCTTTTCAATCCGCAAGAAGATGCCTCTATTCTTGAAAAAGAGTACGGCGTCCCAACCCGCTATCTCGGCACGATTATGTCGCCGTGGGCGGCAAAACGTCTGCATGAATTTGGTGGCGACATCACCAAGTTCCGCGTGGTGAAAGTCTGGCCGTCGATTCTGGCGCAAATCGCGATTGCCAAAACTGAACCCGGTGATGAGAACAACCAGGATATCTCGGCGCTGGTCGGTAAAGTGGATATCCGCAAACTGGAAAACCATGCGCAAAACGATCCGGATGCTTACGGTTATTCCGGCGCACTGTGCCGTGCAAACCAGGGCATCATGGAATTCGTGGAGATGTTCAAAGCCCCAATTAAAGTGCTCCACCCGTTGCTGACCGCAACCCAGGAGGGGAACTATAACGGGACCGAAGGCATTTCCGCCCTGCCATTTAACGGTATAATTCTGGCGCACTCGAACGAATCCGAATGGGTGACGTTCCGTAACAACAAAAACAATGAGGCGTTCCTTGACCGTGTTTACATCGTCAAAGTGCCTTATTGCCTGCGGATTTCCGAAGAGATCAAAATCTACGAAAAACTGCTCACCCACAGCGAATTGTTACACGCGCCATGTGCCCCAGGCACATTGGAAACGCTGTCGCGATTCTCGATTTTGTCGCGCCTGAAAGAGCCAGAAAACTCCAGCATTTACTCCAAAATGCGGGTCTACGACGGCGAAAGTCTGAAGGATACCGATCCGAAAGCGAAATCCTACCAGGAGTATCGTGATTACGCCGGTGTGGACGAAGGCATGAACGGGCTATCGACACGTTTTGCGTTCAAAATCCTCTCCCGCGTGTTCAACTTTGACCATGTGGAAGTGGCGGCAAACCCGGTGCACCTGTTCTATGTTCTGGAACAGCAAATCGAGCGCGAGCAGTTCCCGCAAGATGTGGCAGAGAAATACCTCGAGCATTTGAAAGGCTACCTGATCCCGAAATATGCTGAATTTATCGGGAAAGAGATTCAAACAGCGTATCTCGAATCTTACTCAGAGTACGGGCAAAACATTTTCGACCGTTATGTTACCTACGCTGACTTCTGGATTCAGGATCAGGAGTACCGCGATCCGGATACCGGTCAGTTGTTTGACCGCGAATCACTGAATGCGGAACTGGAAAAAATTGAAAAACCGGCTGGCATCAGCAATCCGAAAGATTTCCGTAATGAAATCGTCAACTTCGTATTGCGTGCCCGTGCCAACAATAATGGTCGTAACCCTAACTGGACCAGCTACGAGAAGCTGCGCACGGTTATCGAGAAGAAAATGTTCTCGAATACCGAAGAGTTGCTGCCCGTTATCTCGTTCAATGCCAAAACCTCGACCGACGAGCAGAAAAAACACGATGACTTTGTCGATCGTATGATGGAGAAAGGCTACACCCGTAAACAAGTTCGCCTGCTGTGCGAATGGTATCTGCGGGTACGCAAGTCTTCATAACGTCTGAGTCAAAGATGGGGCCACACTCAGTGGCCCCCCTGCGCAGTTGGCAAAGAAGTTTGGGGGAACTATGGCCTATTTTATTGACAGGCGACTGAACGGCAAAAACAAAAGCGCGGTCAATCGCCAGCGCTTTTTGCGCCGTTATAAAGCACAGATTAAACAGTCGATTTCCGAGGCCATCAACAAGCGTTCGGTAACCGACGTGGACAGCGGTGAGTCCGTCTCTATCCCAAGTGAAGACATCAGCGAACCGATGTTTCATCAAGGGCGTGGCGGGCTGCGTCATCGTGTTCACCCAGGTAACGATCACTTTGTGCAGAATGACCGTATCGAGCGCCCACAGGGCGGCGGCGGTGGTTCAGGTGGCGGCCAGGGCCAGGCAAGTCAGGATGGTGAAGGCCAGGACGAATTCGTTTTCCAAATCTCAAAAGACGAATATCTCGACTTACTGTTTGAAGACCTGGCCTTGCCGAATCTGAAAAAGAATCAGCATCGCCAGATTACCGAGTTTAAATCACATCGCGCTGGCTACACCTCGAATGGCGTACCGGCCAATATCAGCGTAGTCCGTTCGCTACAAAACTCTCTGGCTCGTCGCACTGCGATGACCGCCGGAAAACGTCGCCAGTTGCATGAGCTGGAAGACAGTCTTGAAACCGTGAGCAACAGCGAACCCGCTCAGTTGCTTGAAGAGGAGCGCTTGCGCAAAGAGATCGCCGAACTGCGCGAGAAAATTGCCCGCGTGCCGTTTATTGACACCTTCGATTTACGCTACAAAAATTACGAAAAACGCCCGGAGCCTTCGAGCCAGGCTGTCATGTTTTGTTTAATGGACGTTTCTGGCTCGATGGATCAGGCAACCAAAGATATGGCAAAACGTTTTTACATCTTGCTCTATCTTTTCCTGAGCCGAACCTACAAGAACGTGGAGGTGGTTTATATTCGCCACCACACCCAGGCCAAAGAAGTGGATGAACATGAGTTCTTTTACTCCCAGGAAACGGGTGGCACGATTGTCTCTAGTGCTCTGAAATTAATGGATGAAGTGGTAAAAGAACGTTATGACCCGGCGCTGTGGAATATCTACGCTGCGCAAGCGTCTGATGGTGATAACTGGGCAGATGATTCACCGCTATGTCACGAACTACTGGCGAAAAAAATACTGCCGATGGTGCGTTATTATAGCTACATCGAAATAACTCGCCGCGCCCACCAGACGCTGTGGCGCGAATATGAGGATTTGCAATCAACGTTTGATAACTTCGCAATGCAGCATATTCGCGACCAGGATGATATCTATCCTGTCTTCCGTGAGCTATTCCAGAAACAGTCTAGCCACTCTTACAATTAGCTCTGATAACTCTGCAAAAATTAGCCTGGTAAGTAATATTACCCGGCTAATTCTTTGCACCATATATCAAACATCCTTTCTTGCCTGTGATAAAATTCGCCATAAATCATCATGGACTCTTGCTCGAGTTTTATTATCATGACCTTAAAGCACAAGATGCTACGCGGTTTAATTTCTCTTGGTGTTATTGCCTTCACTTCAACATTTTTTATCTTCGAAATGATGAATAGCTACCGCTCAATGAATGCCTACATGCATTATATTATTGAGAAAGCCGAATCCACATTACTCTATGATAAATATCAAAATCAGAGCATAGCCAGTTTCTTAACGCGCAGTTTTAGCGCGCCAAAGCCGCCCGTAAGTGAGCAGAAAAACATCTGCACCAATGTTGAAAACCATGGTTCCTCCAACGGTATTTATCCCCCTCAACAACTCCATTCCCTGTTGATGGGAACCCTTATCACACTTGATTCGGACTGCTCTGGCTGGACACAGGATATCCCTCAACTCGCCGTGTTCGATAAAGCCATCGAATCAGTAGATATTCAAAATCGCAATGATAAAAAACCCACGTTTGATGTCGACCTATTTACATATTATGTTGATCTAAAATATAAATACATCTATACCACCTCAGATATTGATTTGGCTAATTTCAACCTGAGCAATCAGGACTTCCAGAAATATGATAAAATAAAGATGAATGCTACTGTTCTTAGCGGCTTTGAATCTATTAAAAAAACCACATCTGAGATTCAACATGATACCTTCAATAATAAAAACATCATGAGCATTATGTCTCCTGTTTATGTGGCTGGAGAATTAAAAGGGATTGTCGTAACTGAATACACCCTTAGCAATCTAAAAGATATTTTCTATCCTTATGACCGCCCACTGGTTTCCCGCAACCTGGATATCACTATTTTGGATACCCAAACCAACGATGAAATAATTGTCTTGCGCAGTAAAAAATCTATTTTCAATTATGTGAATTACTCGCATAACGTGGAATCAAGGTTGCAAATTCTGCTTTCCCTCGATGTGCTCTATTTTATTCTCTCGCTATGGAAAATCATTCTATTTTATGTATTTTCTACCGCAGTGTTATTGCATTTAGTTCGTATGCATTTCCGACACTATCATGACGTCAGCCGTGAAAACATCAGCGATACGATGACGGGTTTATACAACCGAAAACTACTTACAGGCGTACTCGAATCTCGTCTGCAACGTATCCTGGCAGTAAACTCTGCCGTCACTTTCATCGCGCTAGATTGTGACAAGCTAAAAATGCTCAATGACACCTGGGGGCATAAAGAAGGCGATAGAGCAATCATTACGCTGGCTAATGCAATTAAAGATGCCGTGCGGGTGAGTGATTATCCTGTTCGCTTAGGCGGGGATGAGTTCCTGATTATCTTGCTGGATTTTTCCCTCGCAGAGAGCCAAAAGCTCATTGAGCGTATAGAAGATCATATCAGAAAACATGATGATACTGGTCGTATCCACTTCTCCTGGGGTGCTGTAGCAATGAAACCCGGAGATACTCTTGATGATATGTATAAAGCCGCTGATGCTGCGCTATACATCAATAAAGCCGGAAAACATTGCTAGCAACATAGCTTGCGAATAGCTCGTTTGGCCTGAGGTTATTTATTCCTGCCAGCGAGCTGCGGATGCGCGGATATCAATATGCGTGTAATTCTCGCTACGCCCAATCCCATATTGTTGCCGATACTGGGTTTCCAGATAATCAGAAACTCTATTTGCTGGGATATTATTCACAGTAATATCTGCGGCAGTACCCAATAAATGTTGGCTCGCGTATATATCCCCGCATTCCTTACTATATTGCGTACAACAACAGCCTTTCTGTATGACAACTGACTGTTCAAAATGCTGCTGTACGGCGTCCAAAAGTTCGACTAATTCTTTGCTCACGTCAGCAAAGCCACAGCCACAGGGGCAAGAAAAGTCATGCCGGTTAAAATACGGGGAAATTGACTTCACGCTAATCTTTCATTCCTGATTAAAAAATAGGGTTAATGACCTGAGATAAATCTATAATTATTTAAGTGGAGAAGTTAAAACCCTCCAGATAATTTGAGAAAAGATACGAGGTAATACCCTTACTATTCAAATAGTTTTTACAGATCAAAAAAGCCTTATTGATCGTTAAAATCAATTTTATGTTTAATTATTATCATGCAACTGCACGAAAAATCTGGCTAACGTTTAAAAAAGCTGACGACCAGACATTCCTGCGCGTAAAGTGGGTGTTAACAATAAAAAAGCCTCAACTTTATTTTTCGCAAGGAATGAAAATGATCTTCGACTCAACCCTCTTAATACTTCTGGCACTGGCTGGACTAGGTTTTGTCAGCCATAACACCACCGTTGCGGTATCCATTCTGGTACTCATCATTGTGCGTGTCACGCCGCTGAGCCAGTTCTTTCCGTGGATTGAAAAACAAGGTTTAACGGTCGGGATAATCATTTTGACCATTGGCGTGATGGCTCCCATCGCCAGCGGAACATTACCCGCCAGTACCCTTCTTCACTCCTTTACCAACTGGAAATCACTGGTTGCCATCGTCGTTGGGGTATTTGTTTCCTGGCTTGGCGGGCGCGGCGTGACATTAATGAGCAGCCAGCCAAGTTTGGTGGCCGGTTTGCTGGTGGGAACGGTTTTAGGTGTAGCCTTATTTCGCGGCGTTCCTGTCGGACCACTTATTGCCGCCGGACTTGTCTCGTTAATTGTCGGAAAAACCTAAGGCTCAAGCGATGCCAGATAGCGTCCCGGCGTATTGCCGAGTGCTTTTTTGAACATCGTTATAAAAGCGTTGGTTGAGTCATATCCCAGTTCGCTCGCAATTTGTTGGACTGATACTCCGCCAATCAGCAGCTGCAAGGCGATGATTAACTGCAACTGCTGACGCCAGCGCCGGAAACTCAGCCCTGTTTCTTTTACCACCAGGCGGGCGAGATTGCGCTCGCTCATCGCCAGTTGCGAAGCCCATTGTTCGAGAGTTAAACGTTGCTGTGGATGTTGCACCAGTTGGTCGGCAATAAACCGAATTTTCGGGTGTCGTGACATAGGTAAATGCAGCTGTTCTACCGCCTGGCGCGGCAGTTCGTCGAATAATACCTGAACCAACCTTTGCGTCTCGGGCTGAGATAAATCCCCTTCGTTTTTCTCGGTGAGATGCACTATAAGCTCACGTACCAGCGGTGAAATTCTTAGCGTGCAGCATTGCGCAGGCATCTCTACCGCGCCCGGTTCGATAAACAGAAAGCACAACCGTGCATTAGCGGTGGCTCGGTTGCTGTGCGGCATTTCCCCTGGGATCCAGACGGCATGCTGAGTTGGCACCATCCACAATGCGGGTTCAACTTCACAGGTGATCCCGCCGTGCAGCGCAAGAATCAATTGGCCTTTGCGATGCTGGTGGAAAGGAATTTCGTTTTCGCTTTCCGATACCAGAATGCGAAATGCCTGAGCTGGCTGGCAATTACTGTCGGGATTGAACCCTTCCAGGGCTAAGCCACGTTCCATTAAGTTGTCCGGTTTTAGGGATAATCTGTCATTTTACGTTGATTTCATCCATACCCAAAGCGTGTATCTTGAGCGCATCGTTTTTTAGAGATCTTTTTATGAGTTCAATGACTGCTACACGTTTGAAAAAACATGGCTTACTGCTGGCCGGTATTTTGATGATTGCCACTACGCTGCGCGTCACGTTTACCGGTGCGGCCCCCTTGTTGGATATGATTCGCGAGACATTCGGCCTGACGACGGCGCAAACGGGCATACTCACCACGTTGCCATTATTGGCTTTTGCGGTAGTTTCCCCATTAGCGGCTGGTATTGCACGCCGGTTTGGGATTGAACGCACCCTGTTTGCTGCCATGTTGATTATCTGCGCTGGAATTGCGCTGCGATCTGCGGGAAATACCGCATTATTGTATTTTGGTACGGCAATCATTGGCTGCGGGATTGCTATCGGGAATGTGCTATTGCCCGGCCTGATTAAGCGGGATTTTCCTGGCCACGTTGCACGTCTTACTGGTGCCTATTCACTTACGATGGGCGTTGCAGCGGCCATCGGTTCCATGTTTGTGGTACCTGTTGCACAACACGGATACGGCTGGCCTGGCGCGCTATTAGCCTTGATGATTTTCCCGGCTGCGGCATTGCTGGTCTGGTTGCCGCAGCTATCAAATCATACCTCATCAACATTAAGCACCAGCAAAGCACTGCACAACCGCGGTATCTGGACTTCGGCACTGGCATGGCAAGTGACATTATTCCTGGGTATTAACTCGCTTATTTATTACGTCGTGATTGGCTGGTTGCCTTCGATACTGATAAGTCACGGTTATAGTGAGGCGCAAGCGGGTTCGCTACATGGACTAATGCAACTGGCGACCGCCGTTCCTGGCCTGTTGGTGGGTTTGATCTTAAGCCGACTCAAAGATCAACGAGGGATCGCTATTCTGATGGCATTGCTGTGCGCCATAAGCGCCGTCGGCTTGCTATTGGTGCCGGATTTAGCCAGTGTTTGGGTGGTGATCTTTGGTTTTGGTTCCGGTGCGACCATGATTTTAGGACTCACGTTCATTGGCCTTCGGGCGAACAGTGCACACCAGGCGGCAGCGCTTTCGGGTATGGCACAATGTGTGGGTTATTTATTAGCCGCTTTCGGACCGCCGTTGATGGGCAAAGTTCATGATATTTCAGGCCAGTGGAGCCTTCCACTGATGGGATGCGCGCTGCTGGCCTGTATCATGGCTGTATTTGGGGGCTTTGCCGGGCGTGATGCAGAGATAACTCCAACGCGCCCGCATCAGTCTTCGTGATTAACGCTGCGCCGCTTTGAGCAATGCTTCAACCAGCGGCGCAGGTCTGTTTTTCAATGCGTTACGCTCGTGCTGAAACAGTGTACCGACAAAAAATGGGTGGCCACTTAACTCGACGACACGGATTTCACCTTGATTATCCCAGCCAGTCACCTGTAGTTGCGATTGGCGAATCTGGTCGGCAAAACTGTCAGCAATCCCATAGTTACAGTGATAGCCTTCTTCAATCTGCGTCCGGCCATAAGCTTCAGCAATGATTGAGCCGGGCTTTAATTTTATCGCGTCAGATTTCTCCACCAGCGAGCAACTCAGCGGCGCGATAACTAACCTTCCCTCACTATCAGTTTCAGCGTGTCCGGCATCGTGCCATCCGATAACATTCCGCGCGTATTCAATTACCGCATGCTGAAACCCACCACAGGTTCCCAGAAATGGGATCTGGTTTTCACGCGCAAAGCGGATGGCCAGAAAAGCACCGTCTTCATTTTGATACGGACTTGCCGGGACGCACCAAATTGCGTCGTATCCCACGAGATCTTCCTGGCTTGTCACGTCAGGTGTCGATAACCAGTCATAGTCAGCGGTGACACCAACATATTCAGCTGCATTGTCTAAAGCCAGGGGAATCGCCTGATGCGCGATAACCGCAGGATTAAAGTCACCCACCAGCGCAATACGAAGAGTTTGTTTCAGAGGTAATGGAGGCATTTATTTGAATATCCTTATGTTTAACAGCTTCTGGCACATAAGGAATGATAGGATATGCCGATATTTTTTGCCTGGCAACGCCCATATTTAGCAGGGTAGTAAAACGTGGATACACTGGTGTAGCGTGTCTTTTTCTCCTCAATCACTGTGACGCAATGAAAACAAAAATACTGGTCAGTGCTTGTTTGATGGGCTTTAAAGTTCGTTATAACGGGCAGGATAAACCTCTGCTGGCCGATGTGCTGACGCGTTGGCAACAAGAGAATCGGTTGGTCATTCATTGCCCGGAACTGGCGGCGGGATTGAGCACGCCTCGTCTGCCCGCAGAACTTGTGGGTGGTGGTGGTCTGGCTGCACTTAATGGATCAGCAAACATTCTGGAAAGCGACGGTACGGATGTGAGCCAACATTATTTGTTAGCTGCATGTCTTGCGTTAAAAACCGCGCAAGAATCCGGATGTCGCCTGGCATTAATGACGGACGGCAGTCCTACCTGTGGCAGTTTGAAGATTTATGACGGGACATTTCAGGGAAGAACGCTGCCGAGAATGGGGGTTGCCACGGCGTTACTGCGCCAGCACGGTATCGAAGTTTACGCAGATAGAGAGATTTCTGCGCTAATCGCTCGCGTCGCCGAGTTAGACGGGTAATCAATGACATTCAATTACCCGCTCTGCCCCACAAGCCAATCAATGCACCGCGAGCGTTTCATCAACTTCTGGCAATAATGACTTATCTAACGGCAACAAATATTCAGCCCGGACAAAGGTATAACCTTCACGACCATCAAAGGCAATAACATTGCCTGTCACCAGCCACAATGGATGATTAGCATCGTGTGGAAGTTGCGTCACAACGCCTGTAACCGGGTTTACAAAGCTTTCGCCCGGCTCGCAAAGACCAAAAAGTTCGACTGATTTACCGACATTCACACGCCCGGCGGCGGTACGGGAACCGATAATCATTGCCAGCATGCCCGGTTTTAACTGAAACATAAAAAGACTCTGTAGCACCTTAAAAATTGACTATATCAGAACATTCTTAGATGAAAATGTAAACAGGCCACGAGTTTTACCTCGTAGCCTGTAGCGTCAAGAGCGCGTTCCAAAAAACACGCCGTGGATATTTTCTGCTTACACCGCGTGACTTAAAACCAGCGACACGGTTTTATTTGACTAATTGCGGGTTTGTACCCAGAAAGCATGAATTAACCCAGGGATGTAGCCTAGCAGCGTCAGTACAATGTTCAGAATAAATGCCCAGCCGAATCCCTTACCTAGCAACACACCCAATGGGGGTAAAATAATCGTAAAAACAATACGCCAAAAGCCCATAAAAAAACTCCAGTTATTAATGCTAACTACACTGAAAAAAGCATATTTCACTATAAGCATAGTCTAATGAGCGTAAACCTACAGACGGTGTATCGTGATTTAATGTAAATAGCGGGCATAACCACTGCAGTATTATGTCTTTGATTTAAAGGTATAAAAGATGGGCGTTAGCGGATTTGAGATAACAAAAAACCCGCACAATGGCGGGTTTATTCTCTTTGACTTAACGGCTCGGGTTATTCACCGTCTTCGCATGCGTAAGTCTCAGTATGCGTTAGCAGTCTTACAGAGCAACAACGTTAGTTGCTGATGGACCTTTAGCGCCGTTCTCAACAGAGAACTCAACTTTCTGGCCTTCGTCCAGAGTTTTGAAATCATTGCTCTGAATGGCAGAGAAGTGAACGAACACATCTTTGCTACCATTGTCAGGAGTGATGAAACCGAAACCTTTTTCTGGGTTAAACCATTTTACTAAACCAGTCATTTTAGACATAGATACTTCCTCATTATTTTACAGCCATTTAGTATGGCGAACGTGGTCTGTATTGCAGAACGTTTCTTATTTAGGCACTTAGGAGGAGACTCACGAAGAAGGGTATCTGATGACTTGATAGCGCTTGAACTGAGGACTGCTTTACTAAAACTGCTTTCATAAGGTCTGTCTTCCAAACCGATGACGCATTTACTCATGCCTGCGCTTTGGAAGCAAGAATTATTTTCAAATAATAATTTTCTCATCAAGGATTGCCGCCCCGCCGCCCTTCTACACAACCCTCGAATACGAGTGTGTGTTTTTTAATCAAAGCATCTGTGTGCGAGCTATAGTTAAACGGTAGCCGGATGAATGTGTAGATGGTGTCGCGATGGCCCGTTTGTTGTTGGTACTTCTCTTGATGTCTACGTTTTTGCCGATGACGCATGCAGCCACCGACGAACAGCCGTTGAAATTCGATACCCAGGTTAACACCGTCCTGGGTGATTATGATGTGATGAAAGAGCGGCGCGTGATACGCGTTTTAATCCCTTACAGCAAAACTTTCTACTTTATTGACAACCGGGGTACGCAGCGCGGCATCATGGTTGAGTTGATGCAACAGTTTGACAAACAAATCAATAAAGGCCTTAAACCCTCAAAAAAAACACATCTCCTTTTTATTCCAACCGCACGTGATCAGCTCATCCCACAGCTAATTGCTGGCCGTGGCGATATCATTGCTGCCAATTTAACGATGACTCCAGAACGCGAAAAGTTAGTCGATTTCAGCGTTCCCTTAGCAAAAAATGTCCGTGAAGTAGTGATTGCCAGCGGCAAGGCTCCCGAACTCACAACAGCAGAATCGCTGTCTGGTAAATCTCTGTTTGTTAACCCTTCCACCAGCTATATTTCGAGTATTGATACGCTTAATAAAAGCCTGACCGAGAAACAACTTCCACCCGCGATAGTGATCAAAGCCCCCGGCAATTTTGAACCCGAAGATATTCTGGAAATGGTAAATGCGAACCTCGCCGACTACACCGTGGTGGACAGATACCTGGCAATCTTGTGGAAACAGATTTACCCCAACATTGTGGTTTACGAAAATATTACGCTGCGGGATGACGGTTCTATCGCGCTTGCTATGCGTAAAAACTCCCCTTTGCTTAAAGCCCAGCTCGATAAATTCACGGCTAGCCATAAAATCGGCACGTCATTCGGCAATCAGCAGGTTTATAAATATTTACGCAATACGAAGTGGGTAAAAGATGCGCGTTCGGAAGAAGAGATAAATAAATTTAATCAGGTCACTGAAATATTTCGCAAATATGGTGCGCAATATAATGTCGATTGGTTACTAATGGCAGCTCAAGGCTACCAGGAGTCACGACTCGATCAGTCTGTGCGAAGCAAAAGCGGCGCGATTGGCGTGATGCAGGTTCTTCCTACCACCGGTAAAGAGTTAAAGGTAGGCGATATCAGTTTAATCGACCCGAACATTAATGCAGGAGTGAAATACATCCGCTTCATGCGCGACCGTTATTTTGCTGATGAACCCATGAGTGACATGAACAAAATGCTATTCACTTTCGCATCTTATAACGCGGGACCGGCTAAAATTGCCCGGTTACGTAAAGAAGCGACCAAAAATGGCCTTGACCCCAATATCTGGTTTAACAATGTTGAAAGAATTGCGCAGCTGCGTATAGGTAACGAAACGGTGCAATACGTGAGCAACATCTTTAAGTATTACGTTGCTTATCAGCTCATCATGGAACAAATAAAAGCGCGGAAAGCAGAGTTACCTGTTGCGGCCAGTACCGCAGAATAGCTCTACCTGTGAAAGCTCCAGCATTCTTTTTCAATAACATCCCTTGCCTTGAATGTCGAGATTTATTACTGTATATAAACACAGCCTTAAAAGAGACGTATCAATGTTCGTGGAACTGGTTTACGACAAACGAAATGTAGCGGGTCTTCCCGGTGCAAATGAAAAAATCCTTGCCGAGCTTACCCGAAGAGTTCAGACCATTTTTCCAGATGCTGACGTCAGAGTGAAACCCATGCAGATGAATGCGGTTCACAGTGATTGCACGAAAAATGAGAAAGAGAAAATCAACCGTCTGGTTGAAGAGATGTTTGATGAAGCGGATTTCTGGCTGGTTTGCGAAGACTAACAACAGGTCGCATAACAATGAGAAAAACAACCGTAGTTTTAATTGTCGTCGCTATCCTTGTCTGGCTTGCAAGTCAGCAGGGTTGGATTTAACGCACGACTGAGGAAGCGCTATCGAAAGCTAGCCTTCCTTCAATTTGATTTCATACAGACGAAAAAAAACCACCTGAAAGGTGGTTTTCTTAAATATGGTGCCGACTACCGGAATCGAACTGGTGACCTACTGATTACAAGTCAGTTGCTCTACCTACTGAGCTAAGTCGGCGTGGAATGCATAGTACATAAACTCGATCTACGATGCAATTCCTTGCGAACCGTTCGCTTAAAAATTCAACTTATTGTTATAAAATCAACCAGTCACGAGCGAAAAATCTGTATTTTGTGTAAAAATTGCACTTCTCATAACCCGGTTACTGCGATTTAAAACACTTTTGATGAGAAATCGTTTTTGACTTCGCTTTCTATATAAGTGTTCAAACCCCATCCGGCACGCGCCAGTTCTTTCATTTTTTCCAGATGCTCTGGCCCTGGGTGGCGGATATCGTATAGATACACGTGATTATTCTTGAACCGGACTTTCATCGAATTTGCATCAATCTGGAAACTGACAACTTGTGAATCACCACTTTTGTTGGAGTAATTTTCCATTCCACATCCTCTTTGATTGAACCTGAATTCGGTCGATTCATCTATTAATCACGTCCAGAGTTTTGGTAAAGGGTAGTAGCTCACGATTTCAGAAAAACAATAAAAAAAGGGAGCCATTGGCTCCCCCTTTTATCATTAGCGAATTTGCTAATTACATATGTTCGATCATTGCGTCGCCAAACTCTGAACATTTCAGCAGCTTAGCGCCTTCCATCAGGCGTTCGAAATCGTAAGTTACAGTTTTGGCGTTAATCGCGCCTTCCATACCTTTAACAATTAAGTCAGCCGCTTCGAACCATTCCATATGACGCAGCATCATTTCTGCGGAAAGGATAATTGAACCTGGGTTCACTTTGTCCTGGCCAGCATATTTTGGTGCAGTGCCGTGGGTCGCTTCGAACAGTGCACATTCGTCACCGATGTTAGCGCCTGGTGCGATACCGATACCGCCAACCTGAGCGGCCAGGGCGTCGGAGATGTAGTCACCGTTCAGGTTCATACAAGCAATAACGTCATATTCAGCAGGACGCAGCAGGATCTGTTGCAGGAACGCATCCGCGATCACGTCTTTAACAACGATTTCTTTGCCGGTGTTAGGGTTTTTCAGTTTCACCCATGGGCCGCCGTCGATCAGCTCGCCGCCGAATTCTTCACGCGCCAGCTGGTAGCCCCAGTCTTTGAAAGCACCTTCGGTGAATTTCATGATGTTGCCTTTGTGAACCAGGGTCACAGAATCACGGTCGTTAGTGATTGCGTATTCGATGGCTGCACGAACCAGGCGTTTGGTGCCTTCTTCAGAGCACGGCTTGATGCCGATACCGCAATGTTCTGGGAAACGAATTTTCGTCACGCCCATTTCATCACGCAGGAATTTGATGACTTTTTCAGCTTCAGCGCTGTCAGCCTTCCACTCGATGCCCGCATAAATATCTTCTGAGTTTTCACGGAAGATAACCATGTTGGTCAGTTCTGGGTGTTTAACCGGGCTTGGCGTGCCCTGGTAGTAACGCACCGGACGCAGGCACACGTACAGGTCAAGCTGCTGACGCAGCGCAACGTTCAGGGAACGAATGCCGCCGCCAACTGGCGTGGTCAGTGGGCCTTTAATCGCCACACGGTAATCACGAATCAGGTCCAGAGTTTCTTCTGGCAGCCAGACGTCCTGGCCATAAAGTTGGGTAGATTTTTCGCCGGTATAGATTTCCATCCAGGAAATTTTCCGCTCGCCTTTGTAGGCCTTCTGCACGGCGGCATCAACCACTTTGATCATAGCTGGCGTCACGTCCACACCGATACCATCACCTTCAATGAAAGGAATGATTGGGTTGTGAGGAACATTCAGTTTGCCATCTTGCAGGGTGATCTTTTTACCTTCCGCCGGAACAACTACTTTGCTTTCCATTAACCTTCTCCTTCGAGCGATTCTTTTTGTTAATGATTTGTAATGTGCGTGTCAATACTACTTGAATATCAGGCCCGCGCCAATCACTGGTGATTTCCGTTATAATGCGTTAATACCTAACGTCTGAAAACACTATGAATAAAACTTCTTTTAGAAACCAGCAAGTTAAACGATTCAGCACGCAACGACCTGCCAAAAAACCACAGCATAGCGGACCGAAGCGGCTGGTTATCTTCAATAAACCCTACGATGTGCTACCGCAGTTCACCGACGAATCTGGCCGCAGCACGCTGAAAGATTACATACCGTTACAAGGAATTTACGCGGCGGGCCGTCTGGATCGCGACAGCGAAGGTCTGCTGGTGTTAACCAATGACGGCGCTTTACAGGCGCAACTCACCCAACCGGGCAAACGTACCGGGAAGGTCTATTTTGTGCAGGTTGAAGGTGCAGTAACAGCAGAAGCGCTGGAATCTCTGCGTAACGGCGTCACCCTAAACGATGGCCCCACTCTGCCCGCAGGAGCTGAACGGGTTGACGAGCCTGCATGGATTTGGGCGCGTAACCCGCCGATTCGTGAACGCAAGGCAATTCCTACCAGCTGGTTGAAAATCACCTTGTACGAAGGGCGTAACCGCCAGGTACGGCGTATGACGGCGCATGTGGGTTATCCAACTCTACGCCTGATTCGCTATGCAATGGGGGCACTGGAACTGAGCGATTTGGCACCGGGCGAATGGCGCGAAATCCCGATAGAGACTTTATAAAAGGTTCTGAGTATTGACGCCGTGTTGTGTGACGTGTGAAACGCGACTGCTGAGGAACGCGTCACTATCAGGCACGGTGATTTCCAGCGCTTGCTCAAATAGAGAAGAGTTAATCAAGAAATTGGCGCTACAGGCGTTGCTGGCAATAGGGATGTTCCATGCCGTTGCCAGCCGCATCAGGGCTTTTACATCGGAGTGATGTGGCACCGCACTAAGCGGATCCCAGAAGAAAACCAGCACATCAATCTGACCTGAAGCAATCAAATACCCTAGCTGTTGATCGCCCCCTATCGAGCCACTCATCAAAGCCAGTACGGATAAACGGGTATGAACCTGCAAGAGATTTCCGGTAGTGCCGGTTGCGTAAATAATGTGGTTACTGAGTGCTGCCTGGTTATCAACCGCCCAGTTCAGCAGGTCGGGTTTACAAGGATCGTGAGCCACTAAAGCGATACGTTTCTGTTGCGGCATAATACGCGTGGTAAGCTGCATGATGGTGCCCTCGTGGGATTTTTGAAATCCAACAGAGTATAGGCCACAGAAAAATATGTGATCCAGATCACTTTATAATGATCGTACTAACGAATTTGAGACAGGAAAAATAACGATGTTTAAACCGCACGTTACTGTCGCCTGCGTGGTTCAGGCGCAGGGGAAATTTTTGGTTGTTGAAGAAACAATCAATGGCAAAGCCTTATGGAATCAGCCTGCTGGCCATCTTGAAGCTGATGAAACGCTGGTTGAAGCTGCTCAACGTGAATTGTATGAAGAAACGGGTATTTGCGCGCAGCCGCAAACATTCATCCGCTTGCACCAATGGATTGCGCCAGATAACACGCCGTTCCTGCGTTTCTTATTCTGTATCGATCTTGAAGAGCAACTCCCCACTACTCCGCATGATAGCGACATCGATCGCTGCTTATGGTTGGATGCGCAACAAATTGTTAACGCAGGTAATTTACGCTCGCCATTAGTGGCGGAAAGTATCCGCTGCTATCAGCGTGCTGAACGTTATCCGCTCAGCATGATCGGTGCATTTAACTGGCCGTTGAGTTAGGGGTGCCAGGCCCGGTGATGCGTGATAGAATATGCCGCCTTTAAGTTCAATGTCGTGAGTTACTCCATGTCTGATAACAGCCAGAAAAAAGTGATCGTCGGGATGTCCGGCGGTGTCGATTCCTCCGTTTCCGCTTACCTGTTGCAACAACAAGGTTACAAGGTGGAAGGCCTGTTCATGAAGAACTGGGAAGAGGACGATGGCGAGGAGTATTGCACCGCAGCGGCTGATTTAGCTGATGCACAGGCCGTTTGCGATAAGCTCGGCATTGAACTGCACACCGTAAACTTTGCCGCAGAATACTGGGATAACGTGTTTGAACACTTCCTGGAAGAGTACAAAGCCGGGCGCACGCCAAACCCGGATATTCTGTGTAACAAAGAAATCAAATTTAAAGCCTTCCTCGAATTTGCCGCCGAAGATTTAGGTGCTGATTACATCGCAACGGGTCACTACGTGCGTCGCGAAGACGTGGACGGTAAAAGCCGCCTACTGCGTGGTTTAGACAATAATAAAGATCAAAGCTACTTCCTTTACACGCTCGGCCATGAGCAAATCGCGCAAAGCCTGTTCCCTGTTGGTGAACTCGAAAAACCAGAAGTGCGCCGCATCGCCGAAGAGTTAGATTTGATCACCGCGAAGAAAAAAGACTCCACCGGTATCTGCTTTATCGGCGAGCGCAAATTCCGCGAATTCCTTGGCCGCTACCTGCCTGCACAGCCGGGTATCATCGTTACTGTTGATGGCGAAACCATTGGTGAACACCAGGGTTTGATGTACCACACACTCGGCCAACGTAAAGGGCTGGGCATCGGTGGCACCAAAGAAGGTAGCGAAGATCCTTGGTATGTGGTCGATAAAGACGTAGAGAACAATATCCTGGTTGTGGCTCAAGGTAGTGAGCATCCACGTTTGATGTCCGTTGGCTTAATTGCTCAGCAACTGCATTGGGTTGACCGCGAAACGTTGACCGAACCGCTGAAATGCACGGTGAAAACGCGTTATCGCCAGACCGATCTTCCTTGCACCATCACGCCGCTGGATGCCGATCGTATTGAAGTGCGTTTTGAAGAGCCAGTTGCCGCCGTCACCCCAGGCCAGTCTGCCGTGTTCTACCTCGGTGAAGTGTGCCTCGGTGGTGGTGTTATTGAGCAGCGTCTGCCGCTCGTAACTGAATAAAATAAAGTTTAATCGCAAACAAGGACGAATAACCTGGTGGCTAAAAATTACTATGACATCACTATCGCGCTGGCAGGGATCTGCCAGTCTGCTCGTCTGGTTCAGCAATTGGCGCATCAGGGGCATTGCGATAACGAGGCGCTGCATGTCTCGTTAAATAGCGTTATTGATCAAAATCCAGGTTCCACGCTGGACGTTTTCGGTGGCAATGAAGCCAACCTGAAATTGGGCCTGGAAACGTTGCTGGGTGTGTTGAACGCAAGTAATCGTCAGGGTCTGAACGCTGAATTAACGCGTTATACCTTAAGCCTGATGGTTCTTGAGCGTAAACTTTACGCCAATAAAGGTGCGATGGATAAACTCGGGTCGAGCATCGCCGGTTTGCAGCGTCAATTAGAACATTTTGACCTTGAGTCCGAAACGTTACTTAGCGCTATGGCCGGGATTTATGTTGATGTAATTAGCCCGCTAGGCCCACGTATTCAGGTCACTGGCTCCCCTGCCGTGCTGCAAAGCCCGCAGGTGCAAAGCAAAGTCCGTGCCTCGTTGTTAGCCGGTATCCGCGCCGCCGTATTATGGCACCAGGTTGGCGGTGGCCGCCTGCAGTTAATGTTTTCTCGTAGTCGCCTGTGTGCTCAGGCCAAACAAATTCTTGCTCAATGTTAACCTCTCTGGAGTTGTAACTTATGGAATTATCCTCACTGACCGCCGTTTCCCCAATTGATGGACGTTACGGCGACAAAGTCAGCGCTCTGCGCGCTATTTTCAGCGAATTTGGTCTGCTGAAATTCCGCGTACAAGTCGAAGTACGTTGGCTACAAAAACTGGCCACGCACACAGCGATCAAGGAAGTTCCGGCTTTTGACGCAAACGCAAACGATTACCTTGATAAAATTGTCGCCGAGTTCAGTGAAGAAGATGCTGCACGCATTAAAACCATTGAGCGCACCACCAACCACGACGTAAAAGCGGTTGAATACTTCCTGAAAGAAAAAGTGGCAGCGGTTCCTGCCCTGCATGCGGTGAATGAATTTATTCACTTCGCCTGTACTTCTGAAGATATTAACAACTTGTCTCATGCGTTGATGCTGCAAACCGCACGTAAAGACGTGGTGCTGCCGTACTGGCGTAAAGTCATCGACGCGGTGAAAGACCTGTCAGTTCAGTACCGTGATATTCCTCTGCTTTCCCGTACCCACGGCCAGCCTGCTACCCCATCAACGATGGGTAAAGAAATGGCAAACGTGGCTTACCGTATGGAGCGCCAGTTCCGTCAGCTAGAGAAAGTAGACATTCTGGGCAAAATCAACGGTGCGGTGGGTAACTATAACGCCCACATGGTCGCTTACCCGGAAGTTGACTGGCACCAGTTCAGCGAAGAGTTCGTAACTTCACTGGGCATTCAGTGGAACCCGTACACCACGCAAATTGAACCACACGATTACATCGCTGAGCTGTTCGATTGCATCGCACGCTTTAACACTATTCTTATCGACTTCGATCGTGACGTGTGGGGTTACATCGCGCTGAACCACTTCAAGCAGAAAACTATCGCAGGCGAGATCGGTTCTTCTACCATGCCGCATAAAGTTAACCCAATCGACTTCGAAAACTCCGAAGGCAACCTGGGCCTGTCTAACGCGATGCTGCAACACCTCGCAAGCAAACTGCCTGTTTCCCGCTGGCAGCGCGACCTGACTGACTCCACCGTGCTGCGTAACCTGGGCGTGGGTATTGGCTATGCACTGATCGCCTACCAGTCCACACTGAAAGGCGTGAGCAAACTGGAAGTCAACCGTGACCGTCTGCTTGCGGAGCTGGACCTCAACTGGGAAGTTCTGGCTGAACCAATCCAGACCGTGATGCGCCGCTACGGCATCGAAAAACCTTACGAAAAGCTGAAAGAGCTGACTCGCGGTAAGCGTGTAGATGCTGAAGGCATGAAACAGTTTATCGACAGCCTTGAGCTGCCAGAAGATGAGAAAACTCGTTTGAAGGAGATGACTCCAGCTAACTATATTGGCCGCGCCATCACTATGGTTGATGAGTTGAAGTAACACCTGAACGCCACCCGCTGCGGTGGCGTTTTCACATTCCCGCCTGGTTTACTCACGGTTTATGCCCCCTGGCTGATAATTAGCGTTAAACTATCAATGCCATCTATTTACTGGGAAAATCGAATGCGTGTACTCGTTGTGGAAGATAATGCTCTTTTACGCCACCATCTCCAGGTTCAGTTGCGTGAAGCCGGTCATCAGGTTGATGCTGCAGAAGATGCCAAAGAAGCCGACTATTTCCTGAATGAACACACTCCCGATATTGCCGTTGTCGATTTGGGCCTGCCTGACGAAGACGGCCTGAGTCTTATCCGTCGCTGGCGCAGCCATGATGTCACCTTGCCTATCCTGGTTTTGACTGCACGTGAAGGCTGGCAGGATAAAGTCGAAGTGCTGGGCGCGGGCGCTGATGATTACGTGACTAAACCGTTTCATCTTGAAGAAGTTGTCGCTCGTATGCAGGTATTGATGCGCCGCAACAGTGGCCTGGCGTCACAGGTTATTTCCCTGCCCCCTTTCCAGGTCGATTTATCGCGCCGCGAGTTGCTGATCAACGACAACCAGATAAAGCTCACCGCCTTTGAATACACCATCATGGAAACGCTGATTCGTAACAATGGCAAAGTGGTCAGCAAAGATTCATTAATGCTCCAGCTTTACCCTGATGCCGAACTGCGCGAAAGCCACACCATTGATGTATTAATGGGCCGTTTGCGTAAAAAAATTCTGGCTGAATATCCCCATGAAGCTATCACCACCGTGCGTGGTCAGGGCTACCGCCTCGATCTGCGTTAACCATGAAATTCTTCGGCCGTATTTTACCGTTATCACTTCGCGTTCGCTTTTTATTGGCGACCGCCGTGGTAGTCATGGTGCTGTCACTGGCCTATGGCTTCGTGGCATTAGTGGGCTACAGCATCAGTGTTGATAAAACCTCTTTCCGTTTACTGCGCGGTGAGAGCAATCTTTTTTATACATTTGCCAGCATTGAAAATGGCCATGTGGATGTTGTCCTGCCAGACAACCTGAATCTGAAAACGCCGACCATGGCACTTATCTATGACGATAAAGGTCACTTGCTCTGGACCCAGCACAATGTGCCGCTTATCGTGCAGCAAATTAAAAAAGAGTGGCTCACCAGTAACGGTTTTCACGAGCTTGAAGCAAACTTCGATACCACCCACGCCTTGCTGGCAAACGATGAAAAACTACAGACTGAGCTAAAAAATTTTTATGACGATGACTACAGTGATGATGTCACTCACTCCGTCGCGGTCAATAAATACCCTGCCATGGGGAAAATGCCTGCTCTAACCATTGTGGTTGTGGACACAATTCCGCTCGAATTAAAACGCCAATACACGGTACTGAGCATGTTTGCCTGTGTATTCATCGCCAACTTATTGTTAGTCATACCATTGCTTTGGTTTGCTGCACGCTGGAGCCTGCGCCCCATTGAAGCCCTGGCCCGCGAAGTACGCGAACTGGAAAAACATGACCGTGACGCGCTAAACCCGGAAACGACACGTGAGCTAACCAGCCTCGTACAAAACCTCAACCGACTGCTGCGCACCGAGCGTGACCGTTACCAAAAATATCGCACCACCCTCACCGATCTCACACACAGCCTGAAAACACCACTCGCCGTATTGCAAAGCACGCTGCGATCGTTACGCACCAACAAGTTGGATATTGAGAACGCAGAACCGGTGATGCTTGAGCAAATTAGCCGCATCTCTCAGCAAATTGGCTACTATCTGCATCGCGCCAGCATGCGCGGTGACAACGCATTGATTAGTCGTGAACTTCATCCCGTCGCCCCGTTGCTCGACAGCCTTTGTTCCGCGTTAAATAAGGTTTATCAACGCAAAGGTGTGAATATCACTCTCGATATTTCCCCGGAAATTACCTTTGTCGGCGAGAAGAATGACTTTATGGAAGTGATGGGCAACGTGCTTGATAATGCCTGCAAATATTGTCTTGAGTTTGTTGAGATTTCAGGCCGCCAGTTGGACGACACACTGCATTTATTCGTTGATGACGACGGGCCGGGGATCCCGGAGAGTAAACGCGCGTTAGTGTTTGACCGCGGACAACGCGCCGACACCCTGCGGCCAGGCCAGGGCGTGGGCTTATCGGTCGCTCGGGAAATCGTCGAACAGTACGATGGTCAAATCAAGGCCTCGGGCTGCGAGCTGGGTGGCACGCGTATGGAAGTAATTTTTGCGCGCCAGCGTCCAGACCGAGAAGAAGATTGAAAATACTCCCGTAACCGGCAGCACCATCCGTTATAATCCTCGCAGGCTCCTTCACCTGCCGGATAATAATATGGACTATCAACTCGACCTAAACTGGCCCGATTTCATCGCGAACTACTGGCAAAAACGCCCGGTCGTTCTAAAACGCGGCTTCAAAAACTTCATCGACCCCATCTCCCCGGATGAACTCGCAGGCCTTGCCATGGAAAACGAGGTGGACAGCCGCCTGGTCAGCCATAACGAAGGCAGATGGCAAGTCAGCCACGGTCCATTCCAGAGCTATGATCACCTGGGCGAAAACAACTGGTCTTTGCTGGTTCAGGCCGTTAACCACTGGCATGAACAAAGCGCACGCCTAATGCGCCCCTTCCGCGCACTACCGGACTGGCGAATTGACGATCTGATGATCTCTTTCTCGGTACCAGGCGGCGGCGTTGGCCCGCATTACGACCAGTACGACGTGTTTATCATTCAGGGTGTTGGCCGCCGTCGCTGGCGTGTTGGGGAAAAAGTCGCCCTGAAACAGCACTGTCCGCATCCTGATTTGCTGCAAGTTGAACCGTTCGACGCCATCATCGACGAAGAAATGGAGCCGGGTGATATTCTCTATATCCCGCCTGGTTTCCCGCATGAAGGCTACTCGCTAGAAAACTCGATGAACTACTCTGTCGGTTTCCGCGCCCCAAGTGGCCGCGAGCTGATCAGTGGTTTTGCCGATTATGTGCTGCAACGTGAACTGGGCAGCCAGCGTTATACCGACCCTGATGTGCCTGTGCGCCAGCACCCGGCTGATGTTCTGCCGCAGGAAATGGATACATTACGCGAAATGATGCTGGATCTTATCAAGCAGCCTGAGCACTTCAAAACCTGGTTCGGTGAGTTTGTTTCCCAATCACGCCACGAACTTGACGTCGCTCCGCCAGAACCGCCCTATCAGCCTGATGAGATTTACGACGCCCTGAAACAAGGTGATGCCATTACTCGCCTGGGTGGCTTACGCGTGCTGCGTATTGCCGATGAGATTTACGTTAACGGCGAGAAAATTGACAGCCCGCATCGCCCGGCTCTTGAGGCACTGGCGAGCAACATCACACTGAAAGCAGAAATGTTTGGTGATGCGCTGGAAGACCCATCGTTCCTCGCGATGCTGGCCGCACTGGTTAACAGCGGTTACTGGTATTTCGAAGATTAAAAAGTCGTTGCGGGTGGCATATTTGCCACCCGCATTTTTAACCCTGCTTCGCCGTCAACTCAGCAATCCTGACAATCACCGCCACTGCTTTCTCCATCCCTTCCAGCGTCACAAACTCGTGTTTGCCGTGGTAGTTATAGCCGCCGGTGAACAGGTTCGGGCAAGGCAAACCTTTAAATGACAGTTGCGCGCCATCGGTACCGCCGCGAATCGGTTTCATGATGGGCTCGATGTCGCAGTCGCGCATCGCCTGCTGCGCCACTTCCACAATGTATGGATGCTCGGCCACTTTCTCGCGCATGTTGTAATAGCTATCGTCGATAATCAGCTCGATATAGCAATCCGGGTGCAGGCCTTTGCCCACTTTTTTGGCGATATCCATCATTTTGCGCTTGCGTGCTTCAAACTGTTCGCGGTCAAAATCACGAATGATGTAGTGCATCTCCGCTTTATCGACCGAGCCTTTAATTCCGTGCAAATGATAAAAACCTTTGTAGCCTTCAGTGCATTCCGGGCTTTCGTTGGCCGGCACTTCGGCATGAATACGTGCAGCGAGTGACAGCGCATTAACCATCACCCCTTTTGCAGACCCCGGGTGAACATTGTTGCCGACAATTTTAATGGTCACAGACGCCGCATTGAAGTTCTCGCACTCCAGTTCGCCGACGCCGCCGCCATCAACAGTGTAGGCCCAGCGTGCATCAAATGCTTCAACATCAAAATGTTTTGCGCCTTTACCGACTTCTTCGTCAGGAGTGAAAGCAACGCGGATATCGCCGTGGGGGATGTTTTTCTCTTTGAGCACAGTCATCGCCGTCATAATTTCGGCGATACCGGCTTTATCATCCGCGCCGAGCAGCGTTTTACCATCGGTGGTAATCAGGGTTTGCCCAAGCAACTGATGCAAAACAGGGAACATCACCGGAGAGAGCACCTCATCGCCGATACCCAACGCAATATCACCACCGCGATAGTTTTCGACAATCTGCGGATTCACATTTTTACCTGTGAAATCAGGTGCGGTATCGACGTGGGAAATGAAACCAATGGCCGGGACTTTTTTATCGACGTTGGAAGGAAGTGTGCCCATCACGGTACCATGATCGCCAAGCGTCACATTCACCAAACCCATCTCTTCCATTTGCTCTCTCAGCAACCGCAACAACTTCCACTGCCCTTCTGTGCTCGGAACTTGTTTTACGCCCGGCTTGGACTGTGTATCTAAAGAGACATAATGTAAGAAACGCTCAAGTAATTTATCCATGTCGCTACCCTCAATTTTTGTGACTTCATTATCAGTAAGCCACAAATGCAAATATTGCGTTAGGTCACTTTTAGCCTGCCAGAGTTAAAAATAGTCGTGAAATGGGGAACTGTTGCCCATTGGTATTCAAATCCAGGCCACACTAAGGTATCAAGGATTGGCGATTTCAATGCTTTGCCGTAGAATGCCTGCCCTTACTTAACGTGCAAAACCGCAAGGTGGTTACTCACAAACCCCGCATCAGCCCGCAATTTGATGCGTTTTATATGGGACAGCGTAAAAAATTGAATAAACAGCAACGTTCGCTTTCACCGCTGGTAGAACTGGCGGGAGTAGGTAAGAGCTTTGATGGCAAAACCGTAATTTCTGATTTATCTCTCACCATCAATCATGGTGAATTCCTCACACTCCTGGGTCCTTCCGGCTGTGGGAAAACCACCGTACTGCGCTTAATCGCCGGACTGGAAAGTGTGGATTCTGGCAATATTATTCTTGATAGCCAGGATATTACGCAGCATCCCGCGGAGCATCGCCACGTCAATACCGTCTTCCAGAGCTATGCTCTGTTTCCTCATATGTCCGTTTTTGAAAACGTCGCGTTCGGTTTAAGAATGCAGAAAACACCTGCCGCGCAGATCACGCCTCGCGTAACTGAAGCGTTAAAAATGGTGCAGTTAGAGGAATTTGCCCAACGGAAACCGCATCAGCTTTCTGGCGGCCAGCAGCAGCGTGTGGCAATTGCGCGGGCGGTGGTCAATAAACCGCGATTATTACTGCTTGATGAGTCGCTTTCTGCGCTTGACTACAAATTGCGCAAGCAGATGCAGAACGAACTTAAAGCCCTCCAGCGCAAACTCGGCATTACCTTTGTATTCGTCACTCACGACCAGGAAGAAGCGTTGACCATGTCCGACAGGATTGTGGTGATGCGAGATGGACGAATTGAGCAAGACGGCACGCCGCGCGAAATTTACGAAGAACCTAAAAACCTGTTTGTGGCGAGCTTTATCGGTGAAATCAATATCTTTGATGCGATCGTTATCGAACGTGTTGATGAACAGCGCGTGCTGGCGAGCGTCGAAGGCCGCGAGTGCCATATTTACGCGAGTATGCCGGTTACGACAGGTCAGCATCTGAAAGTGCTGCTGCGCCCGGAAGATTTACGCGTTGAAGAAATCAACGATACTCATGTGGCCGAGGGTTTAATCGGTTATGTGCGGGAGCGTAACTACAAAGGCATGACGCTGGAATCTAATGTCGAGCTGGAAAACGGCAAAATGGTGATGGTCAGCGAATTCTTTAATGAAGATGACCCTGATTTTGACCACACGCTCGACCAGAAAATGTCGATTAACTGGGTTGAAAGTTGGGAGGTCGTGCTGGCAGATGAAGAGCTCGCGTAAATTCCAGAACCTTGTGATCGCCACTATTGTCGGTTGGCTGATACTGTTCGTGTTCCTGCCCAATCTGATGATCATCGGAACCAGTTTCCTGACGCGTGATGACGCTAATTTCGTCAGCATGGTTTTCACGCTGGATAACTACACCCGGCTTGCAGACCCTTTGTACGCGCAGGTTTTGCTGCACTCGCTAAATATGGCGGTGATTGCCACCCTCGCCTGCCTGGTATTGGGCTATCCGTTTGCGTGGTTCCTCGCGCGTTTACCCGAACGGGTGCGCCCGCTGCTGCTGTTTTTACTGATTGTCCCCTTCTGGACCAACTCGTTAATTCGCATTTATGGACTGAAAATCTTTCTCAGCACCAAAGGGTATATGAATGCGTTTTTGTTGTGGTTGGGGGTGATTGATACACCGATTCGTATTATGTATACCGAAAGCGCCGTCATTCTTGGCCTCGTGTATATCCTGCTGCCATTTATGGTAATGCCGCTGTACTCGAGCATTGAAAAGCTTGATAAGCCGCTGCTGGAGGCTGCGCGGGATTTAGGGGCCAGTAAACTTCAGACCTTTATCCGCATTATTATTCCGCTCACCATGCCAGGCATTATTGCTGGCTGCTTATTAGTGATGCTGCCTGCGATGGGGCTGTTTTACGTCTCCGACTTAATGGGCGGGGCGAAAAACTTGTTAATTGGCAACGTGATTAAGAGCCAGTTCCTGAACATCCGCGACTGGCCGTTTGGGGCGGCAACCAGCATTACACTTACGTTAGTGATGGGCCTGATGCTGCTGATTTACTGGCGTGTCGCCAGCTTATTGAATAAAAAGGTGGAATTAGAATGATAGGTCGCCTGCTTCGTGGCGGCTTTATGACCGCTATCTACGCGTATCTGTATATTCCCATCATCATTTTGATCGTTAACTCGTTTAACAGTTCGCGTTTCGGCATTAACTGGCAGGGCTTTACCGGAAAGTGGTATAGCTTGCTGATGAATAACGACAGCCTGCTACAGGCCGCGCAACATTCGCTGACCATGGCGGTGTTTTCTGCCACCGCAGCAACGCTGATTGGTTCGCTGACCGCTGTGGCACTCTATCGCTACCGTTTTCGTGGCAAGCCATTCGTCAGCGGCATGCTGTTTGTGGTGATGATGTCGCCCGATATCGTGATGGCGATTTCACTGCTGGTGCTGTTTATGCTGCTCGGGGTGTCGCTCGGATTCTGGTCGTTGTTATTCTCACACATCACCTTCTGTCTGCCGTTTGTGGTCGTTACCGTCTATTCTCGGCTGAAAGGGTTTGATGTGCGCATGTTAGAAGCGGCGAAAGATCTGGGTGCCAGCGAATTAACTATTCTGCGCAAGATCCTGCTGCCACTTGCGATGCCAGCCGTCGCCGCTGGCTGGTTACTCAGTTTTACGCTCTCGATGGACGACGTGGTGGTTTCATCTTTTGTGACCGGCCCAAGTTATGAAATTTTGCCGTTGAAGATTTACTCAATGGTGAAGGTGGGTGTTTCACCAGAGGTGAACGCACTTGCCACCATTTTGTTAGTACTCTCGCTGGTCCTGGTCATTGCCAGTCAGCTTATTCTTCGTGATAAAACCAGGGGACATTAAAATGACTAAATGGCCACGCCACTTGCTCGCTGCTGGCGTTCTGACGCTCGGTATGGGCGCTGCACATGCCGACGACAGCAAAACGCTCTACTTCTATAACTGGACCGAGTATGTGCCGCCAGGCCTGCTTGAACAGTTCACCAAAGAAACCGGCATCAAAGTGATTTATTCGACTTACGAATCGAATGAAACCATGTATGCCAAGCTCAAAACGTATAAAGACGGTGCCTATGATTTAGTGGTGCCATCAACTTACTTTGTGGCGAAAATGCGCAAAGAAGGCATGATCCAGAAGATCGATAAAAGCAAACTGAGCAATTTCAAAAACCTCGATCCTGAAATGCTTAATAAGCCCTTTGACCCGAATAACGACTACTCCATTCCCTACATCTGGGGTGCGACAGCCATTGGCGTAAACAGTGATGCTATCGACCCAAAAACGGTGACCAGTTGGGCCGATTTGTGGAAACCAGAATATAAACAAAGCCTGTTGCTGACCGATGATGCGCGCGAAGTATTCCAGATCGCGCTGCGTAAGCTCGGTTATTCCGGTAACACTACTGATCCGAAAGAGATTGAAGCGGCTTATCACGAACTTCAAAAGCTGATGCCAAACGTCGCGGCATTCAACTCGGATAACCCAGCCAACCCGTATATGGAAGGCGAAGTGAATCTCGGTATGGTGTGGAATGGCTCGGCGTATGTTGCCCGCCAGGCTGGCACTCCGCTGGATATTGTCTGGCCGAAAGAAGGCGGGATTTTCTGGATGGATAACTTGTCTATTCCGGCAAATGCCAAAAACGTTGATGGCGCGCTGAAACTGATTAACTTCCTGTTGCGCCCGGATGTGGCAAAGCAGGTGGCTGAAACCATAGGCTACCCGACGCCAAACCTTGAAGCACGCAAATTGCTGCCAAAAGAAGTCTCCGGCGATAAGACGCTTTATCCAGATGAAACGGTGCTGAAAAATGGTGAGTGGCAAAACGATGTTGGCGACGCCAGCACAATTTATGAGAATTACTATCAGAAATTGAAAGCGGGACGCTGAGTTCTGCCTTGATCTATCCCTTCACTCTAATCCCAGCCGTGAGCTGGTTTTAGAGTGAAGATGGTTCTTCGAAAGCGTTTTATTTACCCAATATTGACCGTTCAATTTTAATTTTATGAACGAGTTCATTTCCATGATCATCCTGCAGTTTATCTCATCAATAAGGTGAGCGTACAGTGTGTCCATCTATATGAACCCTGACTTCACCAGAGCTAACATAAGCTGAATCATTATTGTCAACACTTATTGAATTTATTAAAAATGAATACATTTCACCTTCAGAATAATTCCTCTCGCACATACCATCACTGTTTGACTCTATATCAAACATACACTCCACTTTTTTTTCTGTTAATGATAAAAAAATCTCGTTAATATTTTGTAATACGAACCAATTCCTGTTAACTATTTTATAATCAAAAGTTTTTATAGCGTAACTATTATCATTTGGCAAAAATGCATACATATCACTTAGGTTAATCTCTATAGAGATACTTTGTGTCGGCTGGATTTCTATCCAGTCAGAAATTTTCGGGCTAAAATCAAATGGGCAAGATCCACTTAAATAATCCAGTCTGATATTCTTACTTGTCACGATGAATTTTTCACCACATAAAGCATCACGCGTCCTTCCTTTCCCGTCCTCCAACTGCATTGGGTAATATAATTTCGGAATAAAATATGATTGAACGCTATTGTTGTGAAAAACAAGTGTAGCCAAAACACTATCAGATAGTTGTTTAACAAATAATTTTACATTTATATCCTGCTCAAGATTTTTAGCCGACACATCATACTCAGGTAAATTAGAGGAGGGGTAGATGAACGGTTTTCCATCGCCACTTCTTCGTTCAGAACCAAACCTGTAACTTTTGGCATAAATACTTTCACTAGCGAAGGACTGATACGACAATGAGAAAAAAATAATGTAGATTACTACGCGAACTAAAATAACCATTTAAAAACCCCAACATAGGAATGAAATTCAACTTACCAGATTTTTACTTTCTACAATATTGACCCCACATATTCCTCCAGCAATCCTATTCTTGAAACCATATCACTATTCAATAAGTCTTCATCCTTTGCATCTATATCATTATCATTTAATTTTATGTAGAAGTATCTTTCAATATTATAAGCATTTTCAAATAACTGTTCCTCCTTAGCATCTACTAGTTGTTGCGCTACTAATACATGCTTCTCATAACTAACCTCATCTTTATCACTTGTTGAAAATTTATTAGCAGCCGTATAATCTTGAGTCCACATTCCTCCTTTAGAATTATCCTTCCAATATTTAATAATATGTGATATTTCATGACAAATTGTACTTACATGAGAATCGTTACCTGTAACAAGAATTTTACTCCCTTTTCTTGATTCAAAGTGTGCACCTATGTTGATAATGTAGGGGGGATTAAGATCCGGACTAACAAAAGCAGCAAAACGCTCACATTTAGTATAATTCTTAAAACTATCCAGATTGAGCTCATTTGTTATTACCATTAGACGCCTAATGCCATCAGCCATTAAAAACCTTGCTTTTATCTGTCTTCCTGTATTCTCTCCATACTTCTTGACATTTACATAGTTATCTCCATCAAATCCAAATATTGTACGGAATTCATTCTTATCCTCCTTACTCCAATGTAAAAGATCATCACATCTCTCTAACAAAACCATTTTTGTTGCTTTAAGTGCTTTACGAATCATTATTTTAAATTTATCTGTAATCTCCTGATGTGTTACACACTCGACTGGAATATTACTTGTATATGCACTTGTAGTTTTTTTATCGTCCATAATGCTCTCTAGGGTTAAAATCATCACCTTCTGCCATTAATAACTCAATGGTTATTTTCTTTCTGACATCAGTAATATAATTTTCTGTATATCCATCTTTGTCAGTAATACCTTGAAACTGCGTTCCATCCTCAAATTGAGCAATATAACGAGTACTTGCATATGGCACTCCATCATCATCTGTAAAATGAAATTTCATATTATATTCCCTTGATTCATCCTCATCTTTCGGCTCATCCTGCTCCCCTGAACCATCGCCACCACTCCCATCCTCATCTTCCGGCGGCTCAGATCCTGAATCATCCCCATCGCCCAGACGGCTCAGTACCGCCGCCTCCAGGGTTTTCACCGCTGTCCCCGGACTTCCCCCACCGTTAAGATTGATTTTCAGCCCGGTAATGTCGATACCGCCGGGATGGATGACCACAAACGAACTCCCCACTTGCAGCGTGATTTTGCTCCCGCTCTGCAGCACGATATCGCCCTGTGCATCCACACCCAGCGCCCCCGCCACTTTCTGCGCCTGGTCGCCTTTCACTTCCAGGCTGTGACTGCCCTTCACCAGGCTGATATGGTCTTTTGTGGTGTTGTATTCCTGATTGCCTTTCACCGTGACTTTACGGTCGCGCTCGACGTACAGGTTGTCATCACGGCCGCTGTTTACCGTCCGGTCACGGGTGACTTTCAGCGTCTGGTCATTGCGTACGGTGATGCTGCGGTCATGCGCTACGGTGATTGTCTGGTCGTGCCCGGCGGCGCTCTCCTTGCCGACTTTTACCGTCTGCCCCAGCCCGACCGTGACCTGCTGGTTATGGCCGATGGTTTCGCTGTGGTCGACTTTCACATTGGTGTCGCGGTTGTTCAAAACCATCGTCTTCATGTCCTTCTGGGCATGCATCGACAGCAGTTCCTGTCCGGTCTGGTCCTCAAACATCAGTTCGTTGTATCCATTACCCTTATACGTCTGCGAACGTATCGCCATCTGGGTTTTGGTTCCCGGCAGGTCGCCCGGGGAGCGGTTAGCGGCGTGATAGGTGCGCCCGGTAATGATGGGCTGGTCCGGGTCGCCGTTGAGGAAATCGACAATCACTTCCTGGCCGACGCGCGGAATGGCGATGTTGCCGAATCCGGTGCCTGCCCACGCCTGGGAGACGCGCACCCAGCACGAGCTTTCTTCGTTGGTTTTGTTGTAGCGGTCCCAGGCAAATTTCACCGTCACACGTCCGTGTTCGTCGCAGTATATTTCTTCCCCGGCCGGACCGGTGACAATGCCGATTTGCGGGCCGTCCACCAGCGGTTTCGGTAGCGGCGCCGGGCGCCAGGTTTGCGTGGCCGGGATAACATGAAAACTGTTGGTGAGCGTGGTGCCCTGGCCGGCGCTGCCGATTTGCGCCTGCGGCTGGCTGCCGGTCATCTCGCTCGACACCACCTGCCACGGGCTGTTTAAATCCTCTCGCGGATGGTCGGTGAGGGTGAACCAGCGCCCCGGCTGGAGCTGCGGGGCAATTACTGGTGCCGCGGGCAAAATCGACGTTATTACGCCAGCCGTCCATCTGATATTTCGCAAAGTCCGCACCGTGCTGTTCATCCTTAAAACGCCCCGGATAGTCAAAAATTTCATAGTCCGGGCGCTGATATGACAGGTCTGCGCCTTCTTCCTGGTACTGCGCCTGCCAGCCGGGGGCAGTGAAGGTGTAATCCTGGGTAGTGACTTTCGCCGGGCGGATTTGCGCGCTGCGGCAAAAGGTGTTGATGCAGTAGGTGGACGATTCAGAGGCGGCATTGGGGTTATACGGAAACGCCCCGAGGCCGCGCAGCTTGCAGCGGTCATCGGTGAAGGTCAGCTTCTGGTCACGGTCGTCGAGATATTCATCCTCGAAGAAAAAAATCCCCTCTTCGGCGGCGAGGCGGGCGATAAAATCGTAATCCGACTCCATAAACTGCACGCAGAATTCCCGCGCCGGATGCGGACGACGGAACAGCGCGTCATGCGTGCGGATACGCATTTCTTTCAGCAGCTTTGCAAAGATGTACTCGATGTCGTAGTTCTGAAAACTGCGGCAGTTCTGCCGCTGGGAGCTGCGCCAGAACTCCGGACGCACCGTCATGCGGTAGAGCGTCTGGTGCTTGCCACTGTCACCCTGTTCGCAGAAGGTCACCAGGCCGCGCACCCGGCGCTTAATCACCTCGCCCTGCCAGATGGTGAGAACCCCGTATTCATCGAGGATTTTTTGAAAGCCAATCGCCGGGTCATTGCAGGCCACGGTGATATCCAGAGTGAATAGCGAAGAGAGAGACTGCTTTAATTTAAAGCCCACCACCGCAAAGGTGTCCGCCGGAGCGCGCCCCGCGGTGAAGGTAAAGCGGGTGCCGTCTGAGGCCATGAGGGAAGTCCTTTCCTGTCCGTGGAGTTATTGACCAGAGCTTATAGTTAAAACTGAACTATAAGCTTGATAAATATAATTAAATCAATGATTAAGGAGGTTGAAGGTAATCTGAACTGAATGAATTAACTGTGAACAGAGTCACATATGCAGGGGTAAAGAAAGGTTTGAAAATGAACAGCGAGAGTGAAAAACCTCCTTTTTAAATTGAGTGTGTTAGTTAGTGTTTGCGCGGGAAAATAAGCTGTTCAAAGAATCAAACTGAGAATTTGAAGATTCAAGAATGGGTGAGACTATTCCTCACCCACTGTTTTTAAAGACCTTTCAACAACCGTTCCACATACTCCGGCACCACTTCGCTGGCTAAACCGTAGAACTTTTCCTCGAACTCACTACCAACCTGGCTTGGTTCAAGATTTAGCTCAACGGTATGTGCGCCTTGTAAACGGGCTTCGTGCACGAACCCGGCAGCCGGGTAAACGTGGCCTGATGTGCCGATGGCAATAAAGTAATCGGCTGTTGCCAGCGCCTGGTAAATCTCATCCATACCCAGCGGCATTTCGCCAAACCACACCACATGCGGGCGCAAGGGTGAGGAAAGCTGGCAACAATGGCAGCGATCTTGTGGGGTGACATCCCCTTTCCACTCAATCACTTGTCCACTCTGCGCACAGCGAACTTTTAGCAGCTCGCCATGCATATGGATAATATTTTTATTCCCGGCACGTTCATGCAGATTATCAATATTTTGCGTCACCAACAGAAAGTGATCACCCAATTCTTCTTCAAGGCGAGCCAGCGCCAGATGAGCGGCGTTAGGCTTAATTTCTGCCTGCTGGAGTTGTCGACGGCGCGCATTATAAAATGCCTGCACCAGTTCAGGGTCACGAGCAAAACCCTCTGGCGTCGCCACATCTTCAACGCGATGCTCTTCCCACAAGCCATCTGTTGCACGAAAAGTACGGATTCCTGACTCGGCGGAAATCCCCGCACCGGTCAGCACCACAACTCGAGGTTTTTCCATCGCTTCGGGTCCAGGACTGTCTCTGAAAAAAGCACGCTGACGCAAGCGCTGGCGGAGCAATCGTTTGGTTTTGCGAAACCGGCTTAGCCGATGTTGACGACGCGATAGCATAATTTACTCCGTGAGATGGAGGAAAGCCGCACCACGCATACCGCCAGCATCGCCATGCCGTGCAGGTTCAATGCGAGGGACTTTTGCCACAGGTAATAAATACTTAGGCAAACGCTCAGGCAGTTGCTGGTACATCTCAGTAAAGTTAGACAACCCACCACCAATGACCACCAGATGCGCGTCAATGGCAGTCAGCAAGCTGCCGAGGCAACAGGCCAATAGCTCAACAAAACGGTCAACGTGGGCAATCGCTTTATCATCACCCGCACGATAACGAGCAACGATTTCTTTGGAATCCAGTGGTTCAGCGTAGAAGTGTTGGTAAACCCATGCAAATCCACGGCCTGAAAGATAGTTTTCGATACAGCCATGCTGGCCGCAACCACAGCGTGTCAGGGGGATGTCACGGCCCAGCACATTCAGCGCGTCTACAGGCAAACGTGTATGGCCAAATTCGCCAGTAATGTAGTTACGCCCGGTGATCGATTTACCGTTAACGATAATTCCGCCACCGACGCCAGTGCCGAGAATCAGCCCCATCACCAAAGGGTATTCGCGGAACTCATCATCCCAGGCTTCAGAGAGCGCGAAACAGTTAGCGTCGTTATCCATACGCACTTCACGCCCAAGCATCGCGCTCAGGTCGGCCTGCACCGGCTTGCCGCTGGCTGCGGGAACATTCGCCGCATACAACGTGCCATCGTCCGTGACCGGCATACCAGGAATACCAATGCCCACCGAGCCTTTAAGACCGAAACGGGTATCCGCTTCTTCAACCATGGAAGCGATGGTGGTTAAAAAGTTCTCATAACTGTCATGCGGGGTGGGAAGGCGTTTCTCCCATTGCAGACGACGTTCACTATCGTAAACCCCAAGAGCCATCTTGCTGCCGCCAATGTCAAATCCGTAATACATTGCTTTGCTGCTCCCCTAAATTTTTAGAGTTTATTGTCCGCTTAATACTCGCGCCGGATCGATATTACTGGCTCGGCGAGCCGGATACCAACTGGCGAGTAAACTCAGTAACAACGCTGTGATCAAGACATAAAATACGTCCAGCCAATGAAGTTCTGATGGCAGGAAATCAATAAAGTAGATGTCGCCGGACAGGAACTGGTGGCCGATGAGCTTTTCAATCACACGAATGATGTTGGTCAATTGCCATGAAGCCAGCACGCCGACAATCACGCCACTCACGCTGCCAAATAGCCCCGCCAGCAAACCGTACCAGACGAAAATTGCGCGAATCAAACCGTCTTTGGCCCCAAGCGTACGCAACACCGCAATGTCGCTGCTCTTGTCTTTCACCGCCATCACCAGCGTGGAGACAATGTTAAAACAGGCCACGCCAATCACCAGCACCATCGCCAGATACATGATGGCGCGAATCATTTGAATGTCGCGGTACATATAGCCGTAAGTGCCAATCCAGCTTTTGATATAAACGTATGCGTTAGTGACTTCACCCGCATCGCGCACCAGCTGGTTAGCATTAAAGACATCGTGAACTTTAATGGCGATACCCGTGACACTGTCGCCCATGTCTAAATAACTCTGGGCGTCCGCCATTGGCACCATTGCAAAGCTATGATCGAGCTGCCCGCTTAAGGCCAGAATACCTTCAACCTGTAGGCGAACGCGCTTCGGCTGCAAGAGTTTAGTGCCGCCATCGCTGTTCGGGATCATGATGGAGATCCAGTCGCCCTGCTTCACTTTCAGGGCGTCGGCAACGCCTTTACCGATAATGATTTGTTGCTGCCCGGCTTTAAAGTTCTGCCACGCATTGTTTTGCACATATTGCGGTAACGCGCTCAGGCGAACTTCCTGAGCAGGATCAACACCCTTCACCTGAATGGCACGCAGATTAGGTCCGCTTTCCACCAGCCCGGTAAAGTTGATGTACGGCGCTGCGGCGGCAATACCCTTTACCTTCTCAACGCGTTGTAAAACACCGCTCCAGTCGTGGAAAGGCTGATTCACCGGCTCGATTTCACCGTGCGGAACCACCGCCAGAATACGGTTATTCAGCTCGCGCTCGAAGCCGTTCATCGCACTCAGGCCGACAATCAACACCGCAACACCCAGCGCGATGCCTAACGTTGAAATAACCGATATCAGTGACACCATGCCGCTACGGCGACGCCCGCGGCTAAAACGTAAACCAATCAGCAGTGACAGAGGCGACGCCATTAATCGGCTCCCATCAAAGTCAGCTCATGACTCAGGCGACCATCTTGCATTTCTAACTGGCGAGACATGCGCTTAGCCAGTTTCAGGTCGTGAGTGACCACTAAAAACGCGGTTCCCTGACGCACATTCAGCTCGCCCAATAACTCGAAGATGCTGTCAGCGTTACGCGCATCAAGATTACCGGTTGGCTCATCTGCCAGCACCAGGCGCGGGTTATTCACCAGCGCACGGGCAATCGCCACACGCTGACGCTCGCCGCCCGAAAGCTCAGACGGACGGTGATTACTACGGTGATCAAGCCCTACCGCTTTAAGCATTTCCAGCGCGCGTTGCCTGGTGTCATCAGTATTGTTTTTGCCAATTAACAGCGGCATGGCGACGTTTTCCATCGCGGTGAAATCAGGTAGCAAATGGTGGAACTGGTAGATAAAGCCCAGTTCGCGGTTACGCAGTTCGGCTTTAGCGGCAGACGACATAGAACTCATCGCCTTACCGTTGAAAATCACATCGCCAGAGGTTGGCGTATCCAGCCCGCCCAGCAGATGCAGCAAAGTACTTTTGCCGGAGCCGGAGCTGCCGACAATCGCCATTAACTCACCGGTATTAATGCTGAAGCTGACATCATGCAGTACGTCCGTTTGCACTTTGCCTTCCTGATAGCGTTTGCACAGCTTGTCACACTGCAACAGGACAGAATTACTCATAACGTAAAGCCTCAGCGGGAAGTGTCGCGGCAGCACGCCACGACGGGTAAAGCGTGGATAACAGTGCGACAGCCATAGCAATAATCGCAATCACAATAACTTGTACAGGGTCAATAGCGACAGGCAGCGCGGCGCCATCCAGCAACGCGCCAATAATCGGCATCAAATTGTTCAGTTGGCTGGCAAGCAAAGCGCCTAATAATGCGCCCAACAGAGCGCCAATCACACCTGCGCTCGCCCCTTGCACCATAAACACCGCCATGATTTGGCGACGTGTTAATCCCTGGGTTTGAAGAATGGCGACTTCGCCCTGCTTTTCCATAACCAGCAGGCCAAGAGAAGTGATGATATTAAAAGCAGCGACGGCCACAATCAGGCTCAACAGCAGGCCCATCATGTTTTTCTCCATGCGCACGGCCTGGAACAACTCGCCTTTACGTTCGCGCCAGTCCTTCCATTCGGTGCCTGGCGGCAACGTTTGTTGGCTTAAAACGTCTACTTTCAGCGGTTCAGCCAGCCACAAACGCCAGCCGGTGATATTGCCTGCCGGATAGCGCATCAGACGCGAGGCATCTTGCTGGTTCACCAACATCTGGTAGCCGTCGACTTCACTGTTAGCCGCAAATGTACCAATGACCGTAAACAGACGCTGGCTTGGCAAACGGCCCATCGGCGTGAACTGGCTGGCAGACGGCACCATCACACGGATGCTGTCACCACGTTTAATACCCAGTTGCCCGGCAAGTTGTTCACCGAGAATAATGTTGTATTTCCCGGCGACCAGGTCAGTTTGTTTCACGTTCACCAGGAACGGCGAAAGGGGATCTTTTTCTTCCGGCTTCACGCCCAACATCACGCCGACCGCGACACTGCGCGCGCTTTGCAGCACCACATCGCCCGTTGTCACGGGCGCAATACGCGTGACACCTTCGAGTTTGAGATCTTTAGCAGGCAGTGTTTCGGGGTTAATCGAGCCGCCAGGCGAAGTGATGATCGCTTGTGGCATTAGCCCAAGAATGTTGTTTTGCAGCTCACGTTCGAAGCCGTTCATCACTGAAAGCACCGTCACCAGCGCCATTACGCCAAGCGTAATGCCGATAGTCGACAGCCATGAGACGAAACGACCGAAACGGTCAGATGCTCGCCCACGCATGTAGCGCAGGCCTATAAATAACGCGACAGGTTGATACATGTATTCCGTCTTGTTGCAGTTGCGGATGCAAAGTTGGCGAGAAGTATATAAGCGATACCGTATCAAGTAAATGAAACGTAACGTTTTTTTGATATTTCAGAACATGCGAAATCCCTGTTAAATCAAACTCATAACATCTTGTTTTCGAAGTCAAAGCTGCAATAAAACGGAGATAAATTGTTCCTGCGGAATTTCCTAAATGCGCCAGATTCTTACAAAAACAGACAATTCAGGTAAAAAAATGCCGGGCAATCTTCCACCCTGAAGGCCAATACAGGGCAACAGAAGAAACTACTGGCGCATGAAAAACAAACAATTGTGGATAAACCATATCAAAGGGCTGTGCATTTGCCTGGTCGTAATTTACCATTCGGTGATCACCTTTTATCCTCACCTGGTTCAGTTCCAGAGCGGATTCCCGGAAAACGTCGCTAAGAGCTGGATTTACCTTAACTTGTATCTGGCGCCCTTCCGGATGCCGGTGTTCTTCTTTATCTCAGGCTTTTTGATAACCCGTTATATCGACGCCGTGCAATGGCGTGATTGTGTTGATAAGCGTCTGTGGAATATTTTTTACGTTCTGCTGTTGTGGGGAGTTTTGCAGTGGCTGGGAATTTCGTTAATCAACCAGTGGCTGGCGCCGGATCTGGTACGCAACCCGACCTCTAACGCGGCATATTCAGAAACCCTAATCCAGTTTGCTACCAGCATGGCAAAAGCCAGCACCAGCCTTTGGTATCTTTATGCGTTAGTACTTTATTTCCTGGTGTTCAAAAGCCTGCGTCAATTCAGAGTCCCGGTCATATTGATGTTGTTGGCAATCAACGTGGTGATTAGCTTTATTCCGCTGCCGTGGTGGGGCATGAACAGCGTGGTGCGTAATATGTGTTATTACGGGCTGGGAGCGTGGTTCGGTACGCAATTAATGACGGCAATGAAAGAATTTAACCTTCTTCAGCATCCGCTGTTGTGTGCCGCTGCTGCACTGGTTTCAGTGGCGTTGTATCTGGTCAATGTCCCACTCGTGATTTCGCTAGTCTCGATTTTTGTCATCATGAAGCTGTTTTATGTGCTCGATAACTGGCGAGAAAGCCGCGCCGATGCGTTCCTCAATATCGTCGGTACCAATACGATTGCTATCTACACCACTCACCGCATCGTTATCGAAGCACTCAGTTTGTTCACTCTTGGGCAGATTAGCGCCGGACGAATTTCCGATAACCTTTTGCTCGCCATTCTGATGGTTTACCCGTTTGTCAGCCTGGCGATTTGCACGGTATTAGGGTTAGGTTTCAGGAAATTATCGCGTGCTGCGTTTGGTGACATGTTCTTTTCGCCGCCAGCCAAATTAGTGACCGCAACGCAAGCGCGTTAAGTCACGCTCTGTGGACGATGAATCCCAGGTTGCGGTGCGATTGTGTTGCTAATACAAAACGATCGCGGATAATAATAAGCAACTTCTTGACGCGTCTGGTGGTCATTTGCCCACAAAGCACGGCGCAACCTGAGAGATTCTGACATCCGATATGCCTGAAAATTATCGCTACTCCTTACCTGTAAAAGCTGGCGATCAGCGCCAGCTTGGTGAACTCACCGGCTCTGCGTGCGCGACTGAAGTTGCCGAAATCACAGAGCGCCATAATGGCCCGGTGGTGTTGATCGCCCCTGATATGCAGAATGCGCTGCGTCTGCATGACGAAATCAGCCAGTTTACGGAAAGCATGGTGATGAATCTTGCCGACTGGGAAACCCTGCCTTACGACAGTTTCTCGCCGCATCAGGAAATCATCTCTTCACGTTTATCAACACTATATCAGCTACCAACCATGCAGCGCGGCGTGTTAATCCTGCCGGTGAATACTCTGATGCAACGCGTGTGTCCGCACAGCTATTTACACGGCCACGCGTTAGTGATGAAGAAAGGCCAGCGTTTGTCGCGTGATAACCTGCGCAGCCAGCTGGAACAAGCCGGTTATCGCAGCGTTGATCAAGTCATGGAGCACGGTGAATTTGCCACCCGTGGCGCATTGTTGGATTTGTATCCGATGGGCAGCGACCAGCCCTATCGCATCGACTTTTTCGATGATGAAATCGACAGCCTGCGCGTATTTGACGTTGATACGCAGCGCACGCTCGAAGAAGTCGATGCCATTAACCTACTACCTGCGCACGAATTCCCGACCGATAAAATAGCCATCGAACTGTTCCGCAGCCAGTGGCGCGACAAGTTTGATGTAAAGCGCGAGCCTGAGCATATTTACCAGCAGGTCAGTAAAGGCATGCTCCCGGCGGGGATTGAATACTGGCAGCCGCTGTTCTTCAGCGAACCATTACCGCCACTTTTTAGCTATTTCCCAAAAAATACGCTGCTGATTAATACCGGTGATATTGAAACCAACGCCGAGCGTTTCTGGCAGGATACGTTTGCCCGTTTCGAAAATCGTGGCGTTGACCCAATGCGCCCGCTGCTTCCGCCAGAAAGCCTGTGGTTACGCGTTGACGAACTGTTCAGCGAACTCAAAAACTGGCCGCGCATTCAGCTCAAAACAGAATCGTTAGCCGACAAAGCTGCGTTTACCAACCTGGGTTATCACGCCCTGCCCGATCTATCCGTTCAGGCGCAACAAAAAGCGCCGCTCGATAACCTGCGAAAATTCCTTGAATCTTTCGATGGCCCCGTGGTGTTTTCCGTCGAAAGTGAAGGCCGCCGCGAAGCATTAGGCGAACTGTTAGCGCGAATTAAAGTTGCCCCGAAACGTATTTATCGGCTCGATGAAGCAGCCGATAAAGGCCGCTATTTAATGCTGGGTTCCAGCGAACACGGTTTTATCGACACGCTGCGCAACCGGGCGTTAATTTGTGAAAGTGACCTGCTGGGTGAGCGCGTCAGCCGCCGCCGTCAGGATAGCCGTCGCACCATTAACCCGGATACGTTGATTCGCAACCTGGCCGAGTTGCATACCGGGCAGCCTGTTGTGCACCTCGAGCATGGCGTCGGGCGTTATGCCGGCCTCACCACTCTTGAAGCGGGCGGCATTACAGCTGAATACCTGATGCTGACGTACGCAGGGGACGCCAAACTCTATGTCCCGGTTTCGTCGCTCCATTTAATTAGCCGTTATGCGGGCGGTGCCGAAGAAAATGCACCATTGCATAAGCTTGGCAGCGATGCCTGGTCGCGCGCGCGTCAAAAAGCGGCTGAGAAAGTACGCGATGTGGCGGCAGAGCTGCTGGATATTTACGCCCAACGTGCCGCCAAACAGGGTTTCGCCTTCAAGCATGACCGTGAACAGTACCAAATGTTCTGCGATGCTTTCCCGTTTGAAACCACACCGGACCAGGCTCAGGCCATCAACGCGGTATTAAGCGACATGTGCCAGCCATTGGCCATGGATCGCCTGGTGTGTGGCGACGTCGGCTTTGGTAAAACCGAAGTTGCGATGCGTGCCGCATTCCTCGCGGTGGAAAACAACAAACAAGTTGCGGTACTCGTGCCAACGACGCTGCTGGCCCAACAGCACCTCGACAACTTCCGCGACCGTTTTGCTAACTGGCCGGTGCGTATCGAAATGCTGTCGCGTTTTCGTACCGCTAAAGAGCAAGCACAAATTCTGGAAGAGGCGCGTGAAGGGAAAGTCGACATTCTTATCGGCACCCACAAGCTGCTACAAAATGATGTGAAGATGAAAGATCTCGGCCTGCTGATTGTCGATGAAGAGCACCGCTTTGGGGTGCGCCACAAAGAGCGTATCAAGGCGATGCGTGCCGATGTGGATATCCTGACGCTGACCGCCACCCCGATTCCGCGCACCTTGAATATGGCGATGAGCGGAATGCGCGATTTGTCGATTATCGCCACTCCGCCGGCCCGCCGCCTGGCAGTGAAAACCTTCGTGCGTGAATACGATAGCCTGGTGGTTCGCGAAGCCATCCTGCGCGAAGTGTTGCGTGGCGGCCAGGTTTACTATCTTTACAACGATGTCGAAAACATCCAGAAAGCGGCAGACAAACTTGCGGAGTTAGTTCCGGAAGCACGTATCACCATCGGCCACGGCCAAATGCGTGAGCGTGAGCTGGAACGGGTGATGAACGATTTCCACCACCAGCGTTTTAACGTGCTGGTGTGCACCACGATTATCGAAACCGGTATCGATATTCCGACAGCCAACACCATTATCATTGAACGTGCAGACCATTTCGGCCTCGCGCAGCTGCACCAGCTCCGTGGCCGCGTTGGGCGTTCCCATCACCAGGCTTATGCGTGGCTGCTAACGCCTCACCCGAAAGCCATGACTACCGATGCGCAGAAGCGCCTCGAAGCTATCGCTTCTCTCGAAGATTTAGGGGCGGGTTTTGCGCTGGCAACGCACGATCTGGAAATCCGAGGTGCTGGCGAATTGCTCGGTGAAGGCCAGAGCGGCTCAATGGAAACGATCGGTTTTTCTCTGTATATGGAAATGCTGGAAAACGCGGTCGATGCGCTCAAAGAAGGTCGCGAGCCATCGCTTGAAGATTTAACCAGCAGCCAGACCGAAGTTGAATTGCGCATGCCTGCCCTACTGCCAGATGATTTTATCCCGGATGTGAACACGCGCCTGTCATTCTACAAGCGGATTGCCAGCGCCAAAACGGCGCATGAGCTTGATGAATTGAAAGTCGAACTGATTGACCGCTTTGGATTGCTACCGGATCCGGCGCGTAATCTGTTGGATATCGCGGCATTGCGTCAGCAGGCTCAGAAACTGGGTGTGCGTAAAATAGAAGGCAATGAAAAAGGCGGAGTGATTGAGTTTGCCGAGAAGAACAATGTTAATCCGGTTTGGCTGATTGGCTTATTGCAAAAGCAACCGCAGCATTTCCGCCTGGATGGGCCAACGCGTCTTAAATTTATTGAAGATCTGGCTGACCGCAAAGCGCGAATGGAATGGGTGCGTAACTTTATGCATCAGTTAGCCCAGAACGCAGCGGCTTAAGTCGTATCTTAATTTGCTTAACGTGCCTTAGTTACCCCTAAGGCACTTTTGTAACATTTACACATTCTTTTCAAACCACGAAGGTTTCCCTACATCTTCCCCCGCCATAATTCACGATTAACTTTTTAATAACATTAACCTTAATAATAATGAGGTTTTGCTTAATGCAGTCGTCGCGATTTCTCTCTTTACCTGTACGTTGGTTGGCATCGCTGATGCTGGTCAGCGCAAGCCTTGCCGCTTTCCCGGCAAGCGCTAATTCCTACCCTCTGCCTCCTGAAGGCAGTCGCCTTATCGGTCAGAACTTTTTCCATGTTGTCGAGGATAACGGCGGCTCGCTTGAAGCCATCGCCAAAAAATACAATGTCGGCTTCCTTGCCCTGCTTCAGGCAAATCCAGGTGTTGATCCGTATGTGCCACGTGCGGGTAGCGTGCTGACTATTCCGCGCCAGATGCTATTGCCAGATGCGCCGCGTCAGGGGCTGGTAATGAATCTTGCCGAACTGCGTGTTTATTACTATCCCGCAGGGAAAAATAGCGTAACCGTTTACCCGATAGGCATTGGCCAACTCGGTGGCGACACCGTGACACCAACTATGGTCACAAGCGTTTCAGATAAACGCGCCAACCCGACCTGGACGCCAACGGCCAATATTCGCGCGCGCTATCTGGCGAACGGAATCAAACTTCCGGCGGTCGTCCCAGCCGGGCCGGAAAACCCAATGGGCCACCATGCCATTCGCCTCGCAGCCTATGGCGGCGTTTATCTGCTGCACGGAACAAATGCGGACTTTGGGATTGGAATGCGCGTGAGTTCTGGCTGTATTCGACTGCGTGATGACGATATTAAAGCGTTGTACAAAGAGATGCCTGTTGGTACGCCAGTGCGCATCATCAACACCGCGATTAAAACCTCAGTGGAGCCCGATGGCAGGCGTTTAGTTGAAGTCCATCAGCCTCTGTCTAAACACATTGATGACGATCCGAAAGTGCTTCCGATTGTGTTAACGGAGCAGATGAAACAGTTCCAGTCTGCACCGGAAACAGATGCTAGCGTCATGGAGCAAGCCATGCAGCACCGCTCCGGGATGCCGATTGAAGTGAACGCGTACGGTATTGCCAGCACCGAGATTTAATTGTTTTGAGATGCAAAAAGGCCCTGTTTTTTAACAGGGCCTTTTTTTATGAAACTGATTTACCGTGAATCTTATTTATAAATTACCGCAGTACCGTGCAATGTATTCGGGCCAGTGACTGAAGTAATACGGAATGAACTCGCACCCATTTCATCAGCTTTCTGAGCCAGTTGGTCTTCAAGAGAACCCAGGTTAGTCCCGGCGGTTGCAGTGATAGTGCCTACTTTCTGTTGGCCTGCTGGCGTTGCCTGAACTTCAACAGCCGCGAAGCTTGCGAAAGAGATTGAGCTAAGAACAACAGCAGCGATAAGAGTTTTGACGTTTTTCATGATTTTTGACCTTAAGCAGATGATTTGTAAGCCCGTTAATTTATTTACTTAACGTTCGATAAGTAAATAATAAACGTGATCTACATCACACGTCAAATTATTTTTATAACGACCGTTAATTATTTTATTAATGACTTACTTTTCATACAGATAGCCATGATTTATTTTTGGACAAACTAGCAGTAGAAGCCATGAGATATTATTTTTATAATGATCGCTCATAAAATAGAAAAGGTTAAAACGGCTAATTATGTCTACCGACACCTGCGATACCAAAAAAAGCCGTGGCCGACCAAAAGTGTTCGACAAAGAATCCGCACTCGATAAGGCCATGGTTTTGTTCTGGCAACACGGCTACGAAGCCACTTCAATGGCACATCTGGTTGAGGCAACAGGGGCAAAAGCCCCAACGTTATATGCCGAATTCACCAATAAAGAGGGTTTGTTCAAGGCCGTCTTAGACCGCTATCTGGCTCGTGTGACGAAACTGCGAGAGACCTGCCTGCGTTGTGACAATCGAACGCTTGAAGAGGCGCTTGAGGATTATCTTTATCTGGTGGCGAAACTGTTTACCGATAAAGAAACCCCAACGGGCTGCTTTATGATTTGTACTTCATCCGTTCTGGCAGTTTCATCGCACGATATCTCTGAAATGATCAAGGCTCGTCAGTCTCTGCTCGAAGCTACGCTGCTTAAATTCCTCGAGCAGCACCAACAGAAAGGTGAAATCCCGGCCACAACCTGCGTTCGAAATTTGGCTAAATACCTGTGTTGCATTGTTCAGGGCATGTCAGTCAGCGCGCGGGAAGATGCAAGCCACGAGGAATTAAAGCAGATCGTCAACACGACACTTCGCTTGTTACCGGAGCTGAAAAAAATCTAACCCTCGGCGGCGCCTGCCGCCCTTTTCAGCAATAGAAAAAGGCCCTGTTTTTCAACAGGGCCTTTCTTATGGAGAGAGTTTTTACTTAGAGGGCACAGGCTTATTTATAAATTACCGCAGTACCGTGCAATGTATTTGGTCCAGTGACTGAAGTAATGCGGAATGAACTTGCGCCCATTGCTTCAGCTTTCTGCGCCAGTTGGTCTTCCAGAGAACCCAGGTTAGTCCCGGCGGATGCGCTGATCGTTCCTACTTTCTGCTCGCCAACTGGGGCAGCCTGAACTTCAACAGCTGCAAAGCTTGCAAATGAAATTGAGCTAAGAACAACAGCAGCAATAAGATTTTTTACGTTTTTCATGATAGTTACCTTGGATAAACATTTATAAGGCCGTTAAATTTATTTACTTAACGTTCGATAACTAAATCATAAACGTGATCTGCATCACACGTCAAATTAATTTTATAATGACCGTTAATTATTTTATAAAAGCTTATATTTTCATAAGCATAGGAAATAATTATTTTTCCACTCTTCCCTATAGCTACCGCGTGATATTATTTTTATAATGATCGTTCAATAAACAGACAAAGGTTAAACGGCGCATATGTCATCTGATACGACTTGCATTAAAAAAAGCCGTGGCCGACCGAAAGTGTTTGACAGGGAAGCAGCACTCGACAAGGCCATGGCTTTGTTCTGGCAACACGGTTATGAAGCCACTTCATTGGCGCATCTGGTCGAAGCGACGGGCGCAAAAGCTCCGACGCTGTACGCAGAGTTCACCAACAAAGAAGGGTTATTCAAAGCCGTTCTGGACCGCTATATCGAACGTTTCTCGCAAATGCGTGAGAATTGCCTGTTCTGCGAAGAACGCACGCTCGAGCAAGCACTGGAAGATTATTTTTCGCTGATTGCGAAGCTCTTTACTGAGAAAGACACGCCAACAGGTTGCTTTATCATCTGTACTTCCTCCGTGCTGGCCGCATCTTCGGAAGATATCGCGGCAGTGATAAAAACGCGTCAGTCGATGCAGGAAGAAACGCTGGTGCGTTTTCTGGCCAAGCGCCAGGAACAAGGCGAAATGCCTGCGACCAGTTGTATCCGTAAATTGGCTAAGTACCTGTGCTGTATTATTCAGGGGATGTCAGTGAGCGCGCGCGAAAACGCCAGCTATGAAGAGCTGATGCAAATCGTGAATACGACGATGCGGCTGATGCCAGAACTTAAAAAAATCTAATACAGGGCGGCGTTTGCCGCCCTGCTCTTTTAACGCTCCCGCCCTTTACTCCAGTACGCCATAAAGTTGATGGTGTCATGGTTCACACCGCATTCACCAATCAAATGGCGGCGCAGGAGTTTCACCACCGTGGATTCTGCCGCGACCCAGCCGTAAAAATCATTGCTTACCGTAGTCGCTTTATCCCACAGCAGTTCGCCTTCCGCTTCTTCATTAAGTTCCTCCGTCACGCCTGCGGCTTCAGGTAGCTGCACATTTTCTCTGACGGATTTGAGCAGGCATTCTCCATGCGAGGCATTCGCTGTTTTACGCGCTAACCAGTGAATTTGCGCGAAACTGAACTCGCTCAAATCGACACAGTCACCTTCGTCTGGCACTTCAAAAAATGCCTGAATTTGTGGCGGGTTCTGCCCCGCAGCCAGCAATTCAAGAATACCTTTCGCTGCGGGCAATGCCGTTTCGTCGGCGATGATTAGCCCATGGCGTAAACCGCTCGGCGGAGTCCATTCGTATCCACCGCTGTCTTGAGTATATTCGGCATTAGGCGCAACGATTTGAATCTGGTCGCCAGGTCGCGAGTTAATTGCCCATGCTGAGGCCGGCCCTTCCGTACCGTGGCTGACAAATTCAACGGTGACTTCCTGGCGCTCGCGATCAACCTTGCGCAAGGTATAAGTGCGCACCACGGGTCGCTTTTCTCTGGGCAATTGTTGCAGCAATTGATACCACTCGCCTTGCTCCGGCAGAGCAGGAATAGAGCCATCTTCAGAGGGGAATAACATTTTGATTCGCTGATCGGGCGAGTCACATTTCATATGTGCAACATCCGGACCGCCAAACACCAGACTCAATAGCGAAGGTGAAACTTGCGATTTATGCACTAACTGGACATTAAACAAGCGATACCCTTGCACTCCTGCCATTTCGACTCCTTTGCCGCATCAGGCCAACATCCAGAAAAAGTAAACCACATAAATCATGTGATTATTCATAAGATTAATTTAAGAAATACTATCAATTGAGATTGATAATGAGAACCGTTATCGGCAAAATCCAGTCCGTTCTTATTTCAAAATATTTTCAAATGTTAATCTTTTCCATCTAAGGAATGATGATGATGCATAAAAATGCACGCTGGGTGCTTAACCCGCTGCTTCTGGCGATGATGGCTCCAGCTTTTGCGCAGCAAACTTCAGAAGAAGATATTCTGGTTTCTGCGAACCGTATGCACCGTACCGTGGCAGAAATGGCGCAGACGACCTGGGTTATCGAAGGCACTGAACTCGAACAACAAATCCAGGGTGGCAAGGAGCTGAAAGATGCACTTGCACAGTTAATTCCAGGGCTTGATGTCAGCAGTCAAAGCCGCACCAACTACGGCATGAACATGCGCGGCCGCTCTATCGTGGTGTTAGTAGATGGTGTTCGTCTGAATTCTTCCCGTACCGATAGCCGCCAGCTTGATTCCATTGACCCGTTCAACATCGAGCATATTGAAGTGATTTCCGGCGCGACCTCTTTGTACGGCGGCGGTAGTACCGGCGGTTTGATTAACATTGTCACCAAAAAAGGCCAGCCTGAAACCCAGATGGAATTTGAATCGGGCATTAAATCAGGCTTTAACAGCAGCAAAGATCACGATGAGCGTATCGCAGGGGCAATTTCTGGCGGCAACGAACATGCGTCCGGACGAATGTCGGTGGCCTATCAGAAGTTCGGTGGCTGGTTCGATGGCAATGGCGACCAGACTCTGCTTGATAACACGCAAACCGGCTTGCAGTATTCTGACCGTCTGGATGTGATGGGAACCGGCACTCTCAATATTGATGAAACTCAGCAATTACAGTTAGTCACGCAATATTACAAGAGCCAGGGCGATGACGATTACGGGCTAAATCTGGGCGAGAATTTCTCGGCTGTTACCGGAAATGGTAATGCTTACGTCAGCGACCAACTCAATTCAGACCGTATTCCTGGCACCGAGCGTCATCTGATTAGCCTGCAATATTCCAACAGCGATTTCCTCGGCCAGGAGCTGGTTGGGCAGGTTTATTATCGCGATGAATCCCTGACGTTCTATCCGTTCCCGACCCTGACGCGTGGCGCAGTCACCAGTTTCTCTGCCTCGCAGCAAGATACCGATCAGTACGGTGCAAAACTCGCACTGACCAGCCAGCCCGTTGATGGCTGGCAAATTACCTACGGTGTGGATGCCGACCACGAAAGCTTTACCTCAAACCAAAAATTCTTTGATTTAGCGAAAGCGAATGCCTCAGGTGGGTTGAATAACCAAAGCATTTACACCACCGGGCGCTACCCTGGCTACAGCATTACCAACTTCGCGCCATTCATGCAAACCAGCTATGACATCACCGACATGTTTACGCTAAGCGGCGGCGTCCGTTACCAGTGGACTGAAAACAAAGTTGATGATTTTGTTGGCTTTACTCAGCAACAAGGCATTGCAAATGGTATCGCTCAATCAGCGGATTCTATCCCTGGTGGCACCACTGATTACGACAATGCTTTGTTCAATGCTGGCGTGTTAATGCACATCACCGAGCGCCAGCAAGCGTGGTTTAACTTCTCGCAAGGCGTTGAATTACCTGATCCAGGAAAATATTACGGTAACGGGACTTACCGCCTGGTCAATGGCCATTATCAACTGGTGAACAGTGTGAACGTTGCACAGTCAAAACTTCAGGGGATCAAGGTCGATTCGTATGAGTTAGGCTGGCGCTACTCGGGCGATAGCCTGCGCACGCAGGTTGCGGCTTACTACTCACTGTCTGACAAGTCTATCTCCATCAACCGTGCAGATATGACCATCAATGTTGAAGATGACAAACGCCGTATTTACGGCGTTGAAGGTGCCGTGGATTACTTTATTCCAGACTCAGACTGGAGCACCGGTGTTAACTTCAACGTGCTGAAATCCGAAACCAAAGTGGATGGAAAATGGCAGAAATGGGACGTGATTTATGCCAGCCCGTCGAAAGCCACGGCATATGTGGGCTGGGCGCCAGAACCATGGAGCCTGCGTGTCCAGAGCCAGCAGACCTTTGATTTAACCGATGCCAGCGACAATAAAATCAATGGTTACAACACCATCGACTTTATCGGTAGTTACGCTCTGCCACTAGGTAAGCTGAGCTTCAGCATCGAAAACTTGCTGGATAAAGACTACACCACCGTGTGGGGTCAGCGCGCGCCTCTACTCTACAGCCCAACTTACGGCAGCCCATCGCTGTACGAATACAAAGGTCGTGGGCGCACTTACGGCGTGAATTACTCCCTGCAATTCTAAAGTTCCTCACAGCAGGCTGGCGAAAAACCAGCCTGCTTTTTACTCTCATACACAAAATCCCTCTCGACCAAAATCCAGTAGTCATTTAAAACATAGGGACTCTAATGATAGGTACGGCTTATATTTGGTAGGATTAGCTTATGTTGGCAGGTTTAATAGGTTTAGGTTCAGTCATCGAAACAGCATATCTCCCGGCACTACGCCGCCTCTCTCTTCCCTTGCTCGAATGTTACGGTTTTGACGCTAACCCCACGCGTCAGATTGACGGGATTAACCGTTGTAATTCCCTGGACGCACTGCTAGCAATGCCGCTCGATGTGGTGCTAATCACGACTTCTTCTCTGCATCATCTTCCTGTTCTGGAGCGCGTCTTGCAAAGTGACGTGCCTGCTATTGTGGTAGAAAAACCCGTCGCAGCCACGCTTGCGCAACTTGAGACACTTAAAACTCTGCTCGCGAAGCCGCAAAATGCCGCCCGTGTTCTGGCTTTGGATCACTGGATGGTTCGTACTCAAGCCTGCAATCACATTCACAACATCAATGAAATAAAGTGCATCGAAGGTTTTTTACTGGAGCCAAGTGGTTTTAACGCCGCGGGTGAGCCTGCTGCCCTCAACTTTGCCACGGGTGAAGCAGACACTCGCCAGTTGCGTCACCCTGACGGCGTAATTGTTGATATCGGCACTCATACTCTTGCCATGATGCGTGAAACTGTTCATCAGTTAGGTGGCAATGACCAGCTCACCGTTGAACTCAACTACGCACGCGATCGCCTCAGGAACGCGATAGCAGCGGGTGATTTCACTACAGCGGAAGGTGTAGCGCTGTTAACCGGGACTCTCAGTGGTATTCCCTTTACGCTCCATCTCAACAAATATGCCGGGCCTGCTGGCGGGCAAAAAGGGATGCGGATTCATCTTCATGACGGGCAAATGATCAATATCGATCGTCAGGGTTTGAATGAGGTAGTGGAACGGATCTCTGAACAGGGCAGCGAACGCAGTACCCTCGCCGGGCCGCTTTACGACCGTTGTTTACACGATGTGGTTTTTGGCGAACAAAGGCTGTTTTTGCGCACGCCTGACGAAATACCCGCCTACACTCAGCGCCGCATAGCAGAAGTTACTGCGCTGCTGCAGTTGCAACAGCAGTTACGCGGTAGTCATTGATCAAAAGCCCATCTCACAAGATGGGCCTTGATTTATAACCATTAGATTTTATTCAAAACTAGCTGGCCATTATTATCCAGTGGGATCTGCGTGCCAGGGTCTTTATCCATACGGATTTTGCCCTGCTGGTCGCCAATGCGGTACGTCACGTCGTAGCCCAGCATTTTTTCTGACTTGTCGTAAACGGTTTTACATTTCTGCTGCGTGGTGGTGTAGGTGTCGCGGTCTTGCATCGCACCTTGAACCTGATTACCCGCGTAACCACCGCCCAGAGCACCGGCTACCGTCGCCACATCTTTACCACGCCCGCCACCAAACTGATGGCCAATCACGCCACCTGCAACGGCACCTAACGCTGAACCGAGAATACGGTTTTCATCCTGAACCGGACGACGATGAGTCACCGCGACATTACGGCATTCCTGACGTGGTGTTTTTACCGTTTCCTTGATAGGTGTCGCTGACACCACCTGTGCGTACTGAGGGCCACGGTCAAAAACATTCATGCTGGCAACCGCCGCCACACCCAGTGCTGCGGCCACACCGATACCTATACCCGCTAACATTGATTTATTCACAGGACATCCTCCTGACTGTGCAATTGCTTACAATTTTGCAACCAGAGGGCGTATAAGACAAATCAGACAACGGATGAAAAGTGCTGATTCATAGGCTGAAACTATGTGTTTGAGAGAAATCCTAAGCATGAAATGTTCATTTATGGATTTTTATGCTGAAATGTCAAATAAAAAACCCGGCACGCTGGCCGGGTTTGAGAGTCAATGCTGAACTGAGATTAGTGCAGTTTTAAACGCGGACGAATCACGCGGTTGATACTGCCTACCAGCATCATCAGGCCGGTTTTGAAATAACCGTGAAGCGCGACCTGGTGCATACGGTACAGGGAGATATAAACGAAACGCGCCATACGCCCTTCTACCATCATCGAACCGCGCATCAGGTTGCCCATCAGGCTACCGACGGTAGAGAACTTAGACAGCGAAACCAGAGAACCGTGATCTTTGTAAACATAAGATTTCAGCGGTTTATCTTTCATTTGCGCAAGAATATTGGTCAGCACCAAAGAAGCCATCTGGTGTGCAGCCTGTGCACGAGGTGGCACAAAGCCGCCTTCAGGACGTGCGCAAGAAGCACAGTCACCAATGGCATAAATATCAGGGTCACGCGTGGTTTGCAGCGTAGGCTCGGTCACTAACTGGTTAATACGGTTAGTTTCCAGTCCGCCGATATCTTTCATAAAGTCTGGCGCTTTGATACCTGCCGCCCAAACCATCAGATCCGCTGCGATATATTCGCCGTCTTTAGTATTCAGGCCGCCCGCATCAGCAGAAGTCACCATAGTTTGCGTCAGAACACGCACGCCCAGTTTGGTCAGCTCGCTGTGCGCTGCCGCTGAAATACGCGGAGGCAATGCAGGCAGAATACGCTCGCCCGCTTCAACCAGCGTCACGTTCAGCGCTTCGTTAGTCAGCCCTTTATAACCGTAGCTGTGCAGCTGTTTGACTGCGTTATGCAGTTCAGCGGACAACTCAACACCTGTCGCCCCGCCACCCACGATAGCAATATTCACTTTGCCGCTGGCGCCCAGGTTCGCGGAATACTTGAGGAACAGATTCAGCATCTCAGAGTGGAAACGACGCGCCTGATGCGGGTTATCGAGGAAGATGCAATTATCTTTCACGCCCGGCGTGTTGAAGTCGTTGGAAGTACTACCCAGCGCCATCACCAGGGTGTCGTAAGGGATCTTACGCTCGGGAACCAACAGCTCGCCTTTGTCGTCACGCAGTTCTGACAACGTCAGCGTTTTGCTTTCGCGGTTAATATCAACCACTGAGCCAAGCTGGAACTGGAAGTGATGATTACGCGCATGAGCCAGGTAGCTCAGAGCATCCACACCTTCATCCAGTGAACCGGTAGCCACTTCGTGCAGCAGTGGTTTCCATAAATGGCTGTGGTTACGGTCGATAAGCGTAATCTTCGCTTTCTTACCACGACCCAGTTTTTTACCTAACTGAGTGGCCAGTTCAAGTCCGCCAGCACCACCACCGACAATGACAATCTTTCTTAATGGCGTAGTCAAAGTGACCCCCTTAAAATATTAACCAATTGTTAATTAAAGGTTATGGAAATAGCATTTAATTAACAACAAGTTACCTAAACAAACTCACTAATGTGACCAAAGAATAACATGGATGGTGTATTGGTCATACCAAAATTGATATGCATCAAATTTTTATGCCGAAAAGATAAACAAAAAGGGCCAGCACATGGCTGACCCTTTCACTTTTACGCCTTTAAGCCCCGACTAGCCGAGGGTTTTGAAAGCTTTTATGCGTTGCAAATGTGGCGAGATATTTTTGAATTTATGGGTCTGTTCCTGATCCCATACAATTTCATAGTAATGATGCAGCAATTCTGCGGCACGGGCATTATCCAGCGCCTCGTCATTGCGTGACAAAATCGCCAGGCAACGATCGCGGTTTTTCTCACGGAAATTTTGCACACACTTGGTCGAAATATCGGTGTATTCCTCAGGACGATCGATTTTCCCTTCCATGTTCTCTTGCGGGAACAAATTTGGGTTGAAGATCACCTGGCGAATATCACACAGGAAACCGATACGTTCTGCCCAAAAACCGCCCAGCCCAACGCCGCAAATCAGCGGGCGCTCATCGGCACTGAGTTGCAGCATCTTGTCGACTTCTTTGAGCAGATGCTGCATGTCGTGTTTCGGATGTCGCGTGCTGTAACTGATAAGCCGCACGTCCGGGTCGATAAACTGGAGTTGCAGCACCTTTTCATGGTTACCGGGACTGTTGGAGTCGAAACCGTGTAAATAGATAATCATTGCATCCTCACCACACGAATTCAGGCCATTCGGCCCGAGAGTTAAAGACCCGCCTTGTGGGCTTGCCACTGCTCATGCAGCGCCTCAAGTTGCTGGTTTGCTTCCTTCCAGCGCGCTGATGACCTCAGCTCCTGACGGGTAAATGAACCTTTATGATACAAACCTGTAACACGCTCTGCTTTGACCGGCGACAGGTTATCTAACACGCTAACCGCGCCATTACGATTATTGCAGACGAGGATCATATCGCAACCTGCATCCAGTGACGCCTGCCCACGTTCAGCGTAACTGCCCATAATCGCCGCACCTTCCATCGACAAATCGTCAGAGAAGATAACGCCATTAAAGCCAAGTTCGCCACGCAAAACGGTTTTCAGCCAGTGCGGGGAACCGCTGGCCGGACGCGGGTCAACATCGGTGTAGATAACATGCGCGGGCATGATGGCATCGAGTTTGTTATCGGTAATCAGTGTACGGAAAATCTGCATATCGTGTTCACGAATCAACGCTTCATCACGCGGGTCGCGAGGGGTTTCTTTGTGCGAATCGGCGGTGACTGCACCGTGACCGGGGAAATGCTTACCGGTCGTTTTCATGCCAGCCGCATGCATACCGTCGATAAAACGGGTTGCCATCGCCAACGCTTTTCGCGGATCTTCATGGTACGAACGCTCGCCAATGGCAGCGCTAATATGGCCAATGTCCAAAACGGGTGCGAAACTGATGTCGATATCCATGGCAATCATTTCACTCGCCATCAACCAACCTGCTTCCTCAGCCAGTTTACCGCCGTTCTCCAGACCGTTTATGGCAGCAATAGATTGCGCGGCAGGAAGAAGCGTAAAGCCTTCGCGGAAACGCTGAACGCGCCCGCCTTCCTGGTCAACGGCCACCACCAGACGATTGCGCGAGGCTTCGCGGATTTGGCGCACCAGTTCACGCAATTGCTCGGGGTCGTGATAGTTGCGGGTAAACAGAATCAGCCCACCGACCAGCGGGTGTTTCAGAATTTCGCGCTCTTCGGCATCCAGCTCAAAGCCTGCCACATCTAACATTACCGGACCCACATCTACCTCTCTTAATTAGTTCTTTTCCCGCAGTTGGCTCCAGGCCTCATCTGCAAGAGTTATAAATGTTCTGTCTTGTGTTTGCCGCCAGCGGCATTCGTACCACGATGCCATCAGTATCATTACCCATGGCCGCCATCGCGCTGCCTGCCGGGTTAATGTTTCCAGCGGAATATGGCTCCATTGTGCATAGGCGCGTATCAGTGAATCATCACAGATATTATTGGCCGCCATTGTTGCCGCAAGTTCCAGCGCAACATCGCCATCACCCGCATATTCCCAGTCAATGAGTTTAAGCCCCTGCGGTTGGAGCACAAGGTTCCCGGCATGAACATCCATATGCAGTGGTGCCAGGCGCAGCGGCTTAGGTTCGCCTTGACGCTTCATTTTTTTAAGCAACCGCAACCAGCTCACACGTTTGCGCTCAGGGGCAGCCATTAACCAGTAGTGTTCAAGCAACGGCAACAGACTGATTCGCCAGCCAAAACAGTTTTGTTGATGTAAATCATACAGCAAGGCACTGAGCGATTGCAGTGAGGGAAGTTGGGATTTTACCTCGCCAGTTTGCCATTCGACGATTAACCAACCGTCAGCCAGACAAACGGGCCGCGGCGCGATGCGCTGAGGCATTCGGTTCAGCGCGCGAAAGTGTCGTGAGAGCGAAACGCCCGGCTGCGGAGACGCAAGCTGGTGACGAGCAACGTACTCGCGCCCTCCCGCGTTGAAATGCACGCTGCCACCACTCAATCCTTCGAGTGCAGAAAAGCAACCGGCGGCCTGAGCCGCCGGAAGATACTGAGCAATCACACTTTGCAGCGTGGGATTATTGGGTCTGTTGTACCGCACCGTTTCCTGACCAAATAATTTCACCCGTCTGTACTAGCATCAACTGCATTTTCAGCGTTGGAGCATTCACATTACCGCTGGCATTGCTGTAAAGCACATATTGAGCACCCACTTTACGGGCAATACCAATCGCTTTACTGCGCGAACCCAGGCTGTCCTGTGGCGATAACCCCAGTTCCTGTTTCGCTATTGAAAGCTGTTGAGCAGAAACAAGGGTGAATTTAGCGTTGTTCGCCAATGCGCCGCGTAAAGCTTCTGTCGCTTTACTGGTTTGCAGCGAGCCATTGGTGTGATTGTTTACACTATCCACCAGCAGAACGCCGCCTGCGGTAACGCCATCGGCTTGCAGCATTTTGCCCACCATCGGCTGCATAGCGCTGCCCCAGTCGTAAGTACGGACTTTTGGCGTTGCAGGAATGGTCGGCTGTGGTTGCTCAATCGGCCCTGGTTGAGTCGGTACTGTTGGCACTGTTGGGACTGTTGGCACCGGCTCGATCGGCTGCTGTGGACCCGGTTTAACTTCTTCCACAGGAGCAGGAGCTTCACCACGGTTAATACACCCGGATAAAATCATCGCCGCAGCGAGAATAACCAGATATCGATAGATTCCCTTAATCAAAATTCACCCCTTATAAAGAGAGATAAAGACGGACTTTACGTGCGTCTGGATAACTGGCTATAGATGACACCGAAACGCTGGATTTCGCAGGCAGCGTTATCGTGCGCGGTTGTTCCAGAGGATGAATCTCCAACCCCTTCGCGTCATACCAATAAAAACGATAGTTGATAATGACCGGCTTCGACTGCTCATTATATAACTGACTGCGTGAAACAGTGGCGCCGTTGTCATTTGAAATTTCAGGACTTTCAGCACTGATACCCGCTGCCAACACCGACGCTTCCATCACCAGTGTTTGTCTGTCGTTGACAGGAATGGCGGGTTTGGAGCTACATCCCACCATCAGCACAAAGGGAAGAAGCATTAACAGCGGGTTAGTTTTCATTAAATTATCCTTTATGCGCCAGCATTGGCCCAAGCACGCGGCCACCAAGCAGGTGCATATGTATGTGGTAAACCTCTTGCCCGCCGTGACGATTACAATTCATGATGAGACGATAACCGTCTTCGGCAATCCCTTCCTGCTCTGCAATTTTAGCTGCAACCGTTAACATGCGCCCTAAAGCCAGCTCATGTTCTGCGGTGACATCATTTACCGTTGGGATCAGGATATTAGGAATAATAAGGATGTGGGTAGGTGCCTGCGGTGATATATCCCGGAATGCAGTCACTAGTTCATCTTGATAAACGATATCTGCCGGAATTTCGCGGCGGATAATTTTGCTGAAAATGGTTTCTTCGGCCATGACGTTACCTTTATTTATTCATTGTGTGACGGGCATAACGTAAGAGTATGAGCGAGTTACTCACTCTCTTTCAACCATAAGCCAGTAATTCTTTATCACACTTCAGGTCACGAACCTGCCTTACACGCCGTAAATCCCTCTTCAATACAGGTTTAAAACAACATTTCATTTGTAGGGTAACAAATGTTTACACCATTCATATGAATGCGTATATTTCTCATTTGCATTTTCATTCATATGTTCTATGCGAAAAACGCTGTACTCCGTGACCGGATTCCACTGGCACAGGGACACAACTTCCAACATCCATTAAGGGTTTATGATGTCTTTCACTACTTCTACCAGGGATGGCAGGCTCGCACCCGCCAGTACAATCTCTCTTCTTGCATCCTGTATCGCTTTCGCACTGATGCCCTCTGCTGCTTTCGCGGCGGAGAAAAAGAGCGAAGATACACTGATTGTAGAAAGCACGCAGGCGAACGCCAGCGATGCTGAAGATGCACAAGATTACAGTGTCAAAGCCACCACCAGCGGCACAAAAATGTTGTTGGTTCCACGAGATATTCCTCAATCCGTCAGCATTATCAGTGAACAGCGGATGAAGGATCAGAAGCTGGAATCCCTGGGCGATGTGCTCAATAACACTGTGGGGATCAGCGAGACTTACGCTGATTCTGACCGCGCGACCTATTACGCACGCGGTTTCGCCATTGATAACTTTATGGTGGATGGTATTCCGACACTGTTCGAGTCCAACTGGAATCTCGGCGATGCGCTTTCTGATACTGCAATCTATGAACGCATTGAAGTGGTGCGTGGCGCGAACGGCCTGACAACAGGCTCGGGTAACCCGTCAGCGGCCATCAATATGGTGCGTAAACACGCTGACAGTCGTGAATTCACCACCAGCGTTTCTGCTGAATACGGCAGCTGGGACAAACAGCGCTACGTCGCAGATTTGTCCACCCCTTTGACCGACAACGGCAATATTCGCGGTCGGATGGTCGCGGGTTATCAGGACAACGACAGTTGGGTTGACCGCTATAACCAGAAGAAGAAATTCTTCTATGGTGTTGTGGATGCGGACCTGACCGACGCGACCAGCTTATCTGTTGGCTATGACTACCAGGAAACCAACGTCAATAACCCAACCTGGGGCGGTATTCCGCGTTGGTACACCGATGGTAGCAAAACCCATCCACACCGTAGCTACAGCACCGCACCTGACTGGGCCTACAACGACAAAGAAACGAAGCGTACCTTTGCCACTATCAAACAAATGCTGGGCTATGACTGGCAACTGACGGTCAATGCGACACATACGGAAACGACGCTGGATAGCCAACAACTTTATCTTGATGGCCTGGTCGATAAATCCACCGGCATGTTGGTTAGCCCGTATGGCCCGTCATATCCTTACGTTGGAGGCACGGGTTACAACACCGGGAAGCGTAAAGTCGATGCGTTAGATACCTTTGCCAATGGTTCATATGAGCTGTTTGGTCGCCAGCATGAACTGATGATCGGCACCAGCTATTCGCGCCAGAACAATACCTATTACAGCTCGTGGGCCAATATCAGCGACACCGAATTTGGCAATTACAACAACTACAATGGTGACTTCCCTGAAACTGACTGGAGCCCATTAAGCCTCGCGCAGAAAGATACGATTCATCAAAAATCGGCCTACATGGCGACGCGCGTGACCCTTGCCGATCCGCTACACGTTATTCTTGGGGCGCGTTACACCAAGTACAATCTTGATACGCTAAACCAGAAACTGGAGAAGAATAATACCTCTCCGTATGCGGGCATCGTCTTTGATATCAATGACACCTGGTCCACTTACGCAAGTTACACCTCGGTGTTTAAGCCGCAGACCCAGCGCAATAGCGAGCAAAAGTATCTGTCGCCAATTACCGGCAATAACTATGAAGCGGGTTTAAAAGCTGACTGGATGAGTGGCCGTTTGACGACATCTTTGGCCGCCTTCCGCATCGAACAAGATCATCTGGCGCAATCCACCGGTCTGGTTATTCCTGGCACCAATGGCGAAACAGCTTATCGTGAAGCTGACGGCACGGTGAGCCGTGGGGTTGAATTTGAAGTGAATGGCGCACTGACGGATAACTGGCAGATGTCGTTTGGCGCAACGCGTTATGTTGCTGAGGATAGCGATGGAAATGCGGTTAACCCAAATCTGCCTCGTACCAGCGTCAAGCTGTTTACCAGTTATCGCCTGCCAATGCTCCAGGCTCTGGCTGTGGGCGGTGGCGTAAACTGGCAAGACCATGTCTGGTCCGACGTTCCTGTTCCGGGTGGCACGTATCGTTCAGAGCAAGGCAGCTTCGCATTGGTTGATTTATTCGCCCGCTATAACGTGACGAAAGCGTTCTCAGTACAGGCGAACGTCGATAACCTGTTTGATAAATCTTACGACACCAACGTTGATAGTCGTGGGATTGTCTACGGCGCGCCGCGTAACTTCTCCGTTAGCGCGAATTACACCTTCTGATTCACACCCTGGCGGATGACACAAGCTTATCCGTCCTACAAGACCTAAAGACGCCAATAAAAAAGGGAGGCCATTTGACTGGCCTCCCTCAGTTCTCCCCAACTACTTTTTAGCTGTTACGGATCCACTCATCCATTTCAGTTTTCAGGTTATCGGATTTAGTACCGAAGATTGCCTGAACACCTGAACCAGCTACCACTACACCTGCCGCACCCAATTTCTTCAGGCCAGCCTGGTCGACTTTAGAGATGTCGGCCACGCTAACACGCAGACGGGTAATACACGCATCCAGGTTAGTGATGTTTTCTTTACCGCCGAACGCGCTAACCAGAGCAGGTGCCATTTCGCTTGTGGAAGTGGTAGAAGTCTCGGCAGTTGCGTCTTCACGACCTGGAGTTTTCAGGTCAAGTGCTTTGATCAGCACGCGGAACACGGTGTAGTAAATCGCTGCGTAGCACAGGCCAACGATTGGGAACAACCACAGTTTGCTGCTGTTTCCGCTCAGCACGATGAAGTCAATCAGACCGTGAGAGAAGGAAGTACCGTCACGCATACCCAGAAGGATACAGATTGGGAACGCCAGGCCTGCCAACACCGCGTGGATGATGTACAGGATTGGAGCAACGAACATGAAGGAGAACTCGATTGGCTCGGTGATACCGGTCAGGAACGAGGTCAACGCAGCGGAGATCATGATGCCGCCGACTTTTGCACGGTTCTCAGGTTTAGCTGAGTGCCAGATTGCGATAGCCGCAGCAGGCAGACCGTACATTTTGAACAGGAAGCCACCAGACAGTTTGCCAGCAGTTGGGTCACCTGCCATGTAACGTGGGATATCGCCGTGGAATACCTGGCCCGCAGCGTTGGTGTATTCACCAATCTGCATCTGGAATGGAACGTTCCAGATATGGTGCAGACCAAATGGTACCAGGCAGCGCTCTACGAAACCGTAGATGCCGAATGCCACAACCGGGTTCTGGTATGCAGCCCACTGAGAGAAGGTCTGAATAGCCGTACCGATTGGAGGCCAGATGAAGGACAGCACAACGCCCATGAAGATCGCAGCCAGACCAGAGATGATCGGCACGAAACGTTTGCCCGCGAAGAAGCCCAGATATTCTGGAAGCTTGATGCGATAGAAACGGTTAAACATGTAGGCTGCAATGGCACCCGAGATGATCCCGCCCAGAACACCGGTATCAGCCAGGTGTTTTGTCGCGATCTCTTCCGCAGGAATATGCAGAACCAATGGCGCAACAACTGCCATGGTTTTAACCATGATGCCGTATGCAACCACAGAGGCTAATGCAGAAACGCCATCGTTATTTGTGAAGCCTAATGCAACACCGATAGCAAAAATCAGCGGCATGTTGGCGAAGACTGAACCGCCCGCTTCCGCCATAACATGAGAAACCACTGCTGGCAGCCAGCTGAAGTTTGCAGAACCGACGCCAAGCAGAATACCTGCGATTGGCAGTACGGATACTGGCAACATCAGCGATTTACCCACCTTTTGCAGGTTAGCAAATGCATTCTTAAACATAATTGAGAGTGCTCCTGAGTATTTGTGCTTTTTTTTACGCGTTATGCGCATCGGACTGGGGGGAGATCCGGTCCATAAACAGGCATCTAAGTGCCTTTTGATTTATTACGCAGAGTAAAATAAATCCATGAAAGTTTGTTTGACGGCTATCACGTTTCTCTAAAAGCCATATGAAAAACTTTCATAAATTTACAAAACGCGTTTCTGAATGTTACAAAAACGGCCTGCACCGCCCTTTTTGTGGCGGTGCACTTTACTCGCTTCGATCATTAATTACGAGCTTTAAAATAAGTCTGATTTATCAGGCAGATTGCAAGCGGGAGTCAGGAATATGGAACAACGTAGCGAAGTTTTTTGTCGTCGCAACGGCCAATTCCTCAAGTGAAACCCCTTTCAGCACCGCCATATATTCCGCCACGTCACGCGTCATTGCAGGCTGGTTTTCCTTGCCACGATGTGGCACTGGAGCAAGATAAGGTGAATCAGTTTCCACGAGTATGCGATCCAGTGGTACATAACGCGCCGCTTCCCTGAGTTGTTCAGCATTGCGGAAGGTCACAATGCCGGAAAAAGAGATATAAAAGCCCATGTCGAGCAATTTTCCAGCAGTTTCTGTGTCTTCTGTAAAACAGTGTAGTACCCCACCGCAGTCTGTCACTTTCTCTTCATGCAGAATCGAGAGCGTATCGGCGCGGGCGTCACGCGTGTGCACAATCACCGGTTTATTGAGTTCACGTCCAATTTGAATGTGATGACGGAATGACTCCTGCTGGCGCGGCTTGGTTTCCGGGGTATAGAAATAATCCAGCCCCGTTTCACCCATTGCGACCACGCCCGGATCGGCGGCAAGACGGCGAAGTTCTTCAACGTCATAATCTTCGGCTTGATTGAGTGGATGGACGCCACACGAATACGCCACGTTATTACGCTCGCCCACCAGTTGGCGCATATTGCGATAACCCTCAAGCGTGGTGGCAACGGCAAGGCAGAATTTCACATCGCGCGCGGCCGCTTTTTCCAGAACGTCATCAACGCTTTTATGCAGGGATTGGTAATCGAGGCCATCGAGATGGCAATGTGAGTCAACCAGGAACATACAGATACTCTTAAAGATGGAATGTAGGAAGGACTGCACCAGGCTGCATCAAGCGCTCCCAGGTGAGTAATTGTTCAGTCAGTAATAATTCTCTGTTCACGCCCACCACACTGAGCAGTGATTCACGACAGGCAAACCAGTTATGAAGTATGGCTTGCAACATCGCAGGTGTCGCACTATTGGCAAGATTGGCGACTAAAGCTTGCTGATCGTCATTGGTCAGCCAGGCGGTTGCACCTTGCTGCCATTTTAGTGCATCAACCAGCAGCGAAGATAACCAGTGAAGTCGAACCGCGGCGTCGTCGCTGTTTAAAGCAGGCAACAAAGCCAGCATGTTTTTCGTCGCACAACATTCGCTAAGTTTGTCACACAACGCCTGACGGTGTTTCCATGACTCAGGTTGCAGCAATGCCAGCGCGCCTGCCGGAGCGCCGGAGCTTAAACGCAATGCCGCTCGCAATTGTGCGCTATCCAGCGTGATTTCTCGCGCAAGCCAGGCCAACGCGAAAGTTTCATCAGGGGGTGTTAAATACCAGTAAAGGCAACGACTACGTAAGGTTGCTGGCAAACGGGCCGGTTCGCGGCAGCCGAGGAAAAACCAGGTTTTAGCTGGCGGCTCTTCGAGTGTTTTCAATAATGCGTTTGCCGCAGCTTCAGTGAGAAGCCCGGCGTCTTCCAGCCAGACGACTTTTGCCCCGCCCTGCTGCGCATGACTGTAAAGCTTCTCAGTCATTTCGCGGATAGCATCAATGCCGAGGCTCGATTTACCTTTCTCCGGGGCAATTACATAGCTGTCCGGATGCGTACCCGCCTGCATCAACTGACAGCTGCGGCATTGACCGCAGCTTTTATTACCTTGCGGCGTTTGGCACATTATCCAGCGCGTGAGAGCGTAAATTAACGCATCATCGCCCATGCCGGATAATGAATGAAGCAGTAATGCATGGTGCCCGCGACCTGACTGGTACTGACTGAGGATTTGCTCAAACGGTGCGCGTAACCATGGATACCATTTCATTACGCCAGCTCCTTAGCCCACTCAAGCACGGCGTGACGAACAGCCTGCGAAACGTCTTCAAGCGATTGTGTCGCATCAATCGTACGAATACGGCTGTCGGTTGCGGCAAGTTCGAGGTAACGCGCACGGGTACGGTTAAAGAAGTCGAAAGATTCCTGTTCGATGCGATCCAGTTCGCCACGCGCACGCGCACGCTTCAGGCCAACTTCAGGTGTCACATCAAGATAAATCGTCAGATCCGGATAGAAATCGCCGAGTACGGTATTACGCAGCGCCATGAGTAATTGCTGATCTATACAACGACCGCCGCCCTGATAGGCTTGCGTCGAGAGGTCATGACGATCGCCAATCACCCATGCTCCCCGCTCCAGTGCCGGTTTGATGACGGTTTCTACTAGCTGCACACGCGCAGCGTAGAACATCAGTACTTCGGCTTTATCCGTCACTATCTCATCGCCGATACCTTTGTTATTCAGCGTCAGCTCGCGCAATCTTTCTGCCAGCGGAGTTCCGCCGGGTTCACGCGTGAACACCAGATCGGTGATGCCCAGCTCTTTTAAGGTCGCAACCACCACGTTATGCGCGTTAGTTTTCCCTGCTCCTTCGAGCCCTTCGATGACGATAAATTTACTGACCATTCTTGTCCTTCAACGCTTTGATATAGACCTGCACAGCCTGATTGTGGCTGGCAAGGTTAGTATTAAATGTGTGCCCGCCTTTTCCATCTGCGACGAAATAAAGATAAGGCGTTTTCGCCGGATGCGCCGCAGCCTGTAACGACGCATCACCAGGGATGGCAATTGGGCCAGGCGGCATTCCGCTTATGACATAGGTGTTGTACGGCGTCGGGGTTTCCAGATCTTTGCGTGACAGCTTACCATTATAGCTTTCACCCATGCCGTAAATTACCGTCGGATCGGTTTGTAAACGCATACCGATACGCAGGCGGTTAATAAACACCGAAGCGACCTGATCACGTTCTGCTGCAACCGCAGTTTCTTTCTCGATAATCGAAGCCATGGTAACTAAATCATTTTGCGTTTTGTACGGCAGACCGTCTTTTTTGCCATCCCACGCTGCTTGTACCGCTTTAACCATGCGCTCATGCGCACGTTTGAGTAACGCAACATCCGTTGTATTCGCGGTATATAACCACGTATCCGGGAAGAACCAGCCTTCCACCCATTCTGGATGTTCAAATTTTAAGGCTTCGGCAACCGTTGAATAGCTGTCATCTTTGAGCGTGTGCTGAATGTATGGCGCTTCGCGCAGTTGTTTCAGCCAGTCGCTCAGGCGCGTCCCTTCCACAAAACGGATGGGGAATTGCGCTTCTTTACCGCTGGCTAAAAGTTTAAGCATTTCGCGCACAGTCATTTGCGGCGTAAAGCGATAAGTCCCTGCTTTGAAATTGGCGAGGTCCGGCTCAATTTTCAGTAGCCACTGGAACACGCGTGGGCGATTGAGCAGTTTTTCTTCGTACAGCTGTTTACCCAACGCCAGACGACCCGTACCCGCCTTAAGGGTGAATATGGTTTCTTGTTCAATAGTCAGATGGCTATTAGCAAGCTGGCGGACTTTGTACAAGCCAACGCCCGCCGCCACACCTAACACCACTAACAGCAGCAGAAAGAAACGTAGCATCTTTTTCATTGTTAATCGGTTACTCACAAAGTGGTGCTAAAAATTGATAAAGCTCACGAGATTCAAATTGCCAGGATTCAGCCTGTTTAACAGGGACAACCGGCATTAATGCGTTGCAAATTAGCACTTCGTCGGCCTGGGCCAGCGTGTCTACTCTTTCCCGAACTTGCGTGAGCTGCCAGGCAGAACCGGCAAGACAGGAGATAATATGCTGGCGCATAGTGCCGTTTACACCAGATTTATCTACATACGGTGTAAATACCTGCGTGCCTTTACGCCAGAATAAATTCGCGGCACAGCATTCCGTAAGCCACCCATCACTGTCAAGAACCAGGGCTTCCTGGGCTTGCGTCTGTTCAAGATGCGTACGAATCAGCACTTGTTCGAGGCGATTAAGGTGCTTAATGCCTGCCAGGTGCGGATTAATTCCTAACTGAATCGGGCTTAGCGCAAGGCTAATCCCCTCCTCGCGCCACTGCGGATAAAACGAAGGATAGGCGGAAACGGATAATATACGTGTCGGTTGCTGGCAATTTGCCGCGCTGTAGCCTCGTCCACCACTGCCGCGAGTAATGACGACTTTTAAAACGGCCTGCTGTTGTGTTGAAGCGAGCTTCTGCATTTCGCTTTTTAGCAGTGACCAGTCGGCAAACGAAATAAGGAGTTTTTCGCAGGCTTGCTGCAAACGGATGAGGTGTTGTTCTAAAAATCTGACCTGACCGTCACTAACGCGAGATGTCGTAAAACAACCGTCGCCAAACTGCACTGCGCGATCGTTCGCCGCTAAAGTTTCGGTTAGCTCACCATTGATTAAATACATAACAACTCCTCAATGTGTTGTGAGTTAAGAGTGCCAGTGCGGGAAGAATGCAGCAAGAGGGGAATATTTGAGATGCATAAAGGGCCCGCAAGCGAGCCCTTTATGGAGACGGTTTAGATCTTCTTGAAGATCAGAGAACCGTTTGTACCACCAAACCCGAAGGAGTTACACAGAGTGTATTCCATTCCTTTTACCTGGCGTGCAACATGAGGAACAAAGTCCAGATCGCAACCTTCGTCAGGGTTATCAAGGTTAATGGTCGGTGGAATCGCCTGATCGCGCAGCGCAAGGATGGAGTAGATTGACTCTACGGCCCCAGCAGCGCCTAACAGGTGACCGGTCATAGACTTGGTTGAGCTTACCAGAACACGGTAGGCATCTTCGCCAAAAATAGTCTTAACCGCTTGCGTTTCAGCTTTATCGCCAGCTGGTGTGGAAGTGCCATGCGCGTTCACATAACCTACCATAGCTGGCGTAATACCTGCGTCACGCAGTGCGTTTTCCATTGCCAGTGCAGCACCTGCACCGTTTTCTGGCGGTGAAGTCATGTGGTAAGCATCGCTGCTCATACCAAAACCAACGACTTCTGCGTAGATTTTCGCGCCACGCTTTTTAGCATGTTCGTACTCTTCGAGTACCATCATGCCCGCGCCATCACCCAACACAAAACCATCACGGTCTTTATCCCACGGGCGGCTTGCCGCTTGCGGGTTGTCATTACGGGTAGAAAGCGCACGCGCAGCACCAAAGCCACCCACGCCCAACGGAGTGCTGGCTTTTTCTGCACCACCTGCCAGCATTGCGTCTGCATCGCCATAAGCGATCATACGCGCAGCCTGGCCGATGTTATGCACACCAGAAGTACACGCTGTAGCAATGGAAATGCTTGGACCACGCAGGCCGAACATAATGGTCAGATGACCTGCCACCATATTCACGATAGTCGACGGCACAAAGAATGGGCTGATCTTACGTGGACCACCGTTCACCAGCGAGGAGTGGTTCTCTTCGATAAGACCCAGACCACCGATACCAGAACCGATTGCGGCGCCGATACGGATTGCATTCTCTTCCGTTACTTCCAGACCAGAATCCAGCATGGCCTGGTGGCCAGCAACAATTCCATATTGAATGAAGGCATCCATTTTGCGCTGTTCTTTGCGCGAAATGATGTCATCACAGTTAAAATCCTTTACTAAGCCAGCAAATTTCGTTGCATAGGCGGTAGTATCGAAATGGTCGATTAGGCTGATGCCACTCTGACCGGCAAGGAGAGCTTTCCAGGTAGACTCTACGGTATTGCCGACAGGAGACAACATGCCCAGTCCGGTCACAACTACACGACGCTTAGACACGTTTGTCCTCCAGGGAGGGAAAAAATAATACTAGTGGGACACTTAGATAAAACTCAGGCGGTCGAATGACCGCCTGGAGATGTTCACTTACGCCTGGTGACCGTTGATGTAATCAATGGCAGCCTGAACGGTGGTGATTTTCTCAGCTTCTTCGTCCGGAATCTCAGTATCAAACTCTTCTTCCAGAGCCATTACCAGCTCAACGGTGTCAAGAGAATCAGCGCCCAGGTCCTCTACGAAGGAAGCGGAGTTGATAACTTCTTCCTGCTTAACGCCCAGTTGTTCGCCGATAATTTTCTTAACGCGTTCTTCGATAGTGCTCATACTCTTAAATTTCCTATCAAAACTCGCTTTCGCGATGGTTTTCGTAGTGTATAAAATGTTGAAAAAGATGCAACTAAATCCCGGCAGGTCATACCACGATTTTACGCTATTTTGCGGGCATTCGCCCAAATAACGCAAATATTTTGTATCGTGGTTAAACCATATACATTCCGCCATTGACGTGCAGAGTTTCACCAGAGATGTAACCTGCCTCGTCAGAGGCTAAAAATGCAACAGCACTGGCGATTTCTTTTGCGTCGCCTAAACGACCCGCTGGAACTTCCGCCAGTATACCCGCACGCTGTTCATCAGAAAGCGCACGCGTCATGTCCGTTTCAATAAAGCCCGGAGCAACAACGTTTACAGTAATACCACGAGACGCAACTTCACGTGCTAGTGATTTACTGAAACCAATCAGACCCGCTTTCGCCGCAGCGTAGTTAGCCTGACCAGCATTTCCCATGGTACCAACCACAGAACCAATAGTGATAATACGACCATGACGCTTTTTCATCATAGCGCGCATTACCGCTTTTGACAGACGGAATACTGATGACAGGTTGGTTTCGATGATATCGTTCCACTCGTCATCTTTCATGCGCATTAACAGGTTATCACGAGTGATACCGGCATTATTAACCAGAATATCGACTTCGCCAAATTCTGCACGAATATTTCCCAAAACAGCTTCAATTGAAGCCGGATCGGTTACATTCAGCATATAACCTTTGCCGTTATCGCCCAGATAATCACTGATCGCCTGCGCACCGCTTTCGCTGGTCGCAGTGCCGATAACTTTCGCACCACGGGCCACCAGGGTTTCCGCGATTGCGCGGCCGATACCGCGGCTAGCGCCGGTTACCAGCGCAATTTTTCCTTCAAAACTCATGGGTTTCCCTCGTCTTATTGCTCGAGCGCCGCTGACAATGCGACCGGCTCGTTAATGGCCGAAGCAGTCAGTGTGTCAACAATACGTTTTGTCAGGCCAGTCAAAACTTTACCAGGCCCTACTTCCAGCAACTGGGTCACACCCTGCGCTGCCATAAATTCAACAGATTTTGTCCACTGGACTGGGCTGTACAGTTGACGCACCAGCGCGCTACGAATAGCTTCTGGTGATGTTTCGCACTTCACGTCCACATTATTCACAACCGGAACAGTTGGCGCGTTGAAAGTAATATTTTCCAGCGCGACGGCAAGTTTATCCGCTGCGGGTTTCATCAGTGCGCAGTGAGAAGGCACACTGACAGGCAGTGGCAGAGCGCGTTTTGCGCCGGCGGCTTTACAAGCTGCACCTGCACGCTCAACAGCGTCTTTATTGCCCGCAATCACTACCTGACCTGGAGAGTTGAAGTTCACCGGAGAAACCACTTCACCTTGAGCGGCTTCTTCGCAGGCTTTAGCAATAGACGCATCATCTAGACCGATGATGGCATACATTGCGCCAGTGCCCGCAGGAACCGCTTCTTGCATCAATTTGCCGCGCAATTCCACCAGACGCACTGCGTCGGCGAAATCAATCACACCTGCACAAACCAGAGCTGAATATTCGCCCAGGCTATGCCCAGCCATCAACACTGGCTTTTTGCCGCCCTGCTGCTGCCAGACACGCCACAATGCAACAGAAGCTGTCAGCAGCGCAGGTTGTGTCTGCCAGGTCTTGTTCAGCTCTTCCGCTGGCCCTTGTTGGGTCAATGCCCACAAATCATAGCCCAGCGCGTCAGAAGCTTCACGGAAAGTGGCTTCTACAACAGGGTTTGCTGCTGCAATTTCTGCCAGCATACCTACTGCTTGCGAACCCTGGCCTGGGAATACAAAAGCAAATTGAGTCATGGTTAAATCCCTAATAATCAAAAACGAACCAGTGCTGAACCCCAGGTAAAGCCGCCACCGAAGGCTTCGAGCAATACCAGTTGGCCACGTTGAATCCGTCCATCACGAACCGCTTCGTCCAGCGCTGCCGGTACGGAAGCCGCCGAAGTATTTCCGTGTCTGTCGAGCGTAACAACCACGTTATCCATCGACATGCCCAGCTTTTTCGCCGTCGCGCTAATAATGCGCAGGTTCGCCTGATGTGGCACTAACCAGTCGAGCGCCGAGCGGTCGAGGTTATTGGCAGCCAGGGTTTCATCAACGATGTGAGCAAGCTCAGTCACCGCGACTTTAAAGACTTCGTTACCCGCCATGGTCAGGTGAATTGAATTTTCAGGATTCACGCGATCGACGTTTGGTAGCATTAACAGCTCACCGTAACGACCATCTGCATGCAGATGGGTGGAGATGATGCCCTGTTCTTCAGAAGCGCCAAGCACAACAGCACCCGCACCATCACCAAAAATAATAATCGTTCCACGATCGGTTGGATCGCAAGTACGCGCCAACACGTCAGATCCAATCACCAATGCGTGTTTTACTGCACCTGACTTCACGTAAAGATCAGCAACGCTCAATGCATAGGTGAAACCTGCGCAAGCCGCTGCGACATCAAACGCCGGGCAACCTTTAATCTCCAACATTGCCTGCACCTGGCAAGCCGCGCTTGGGAAAGCGTGTGTTGAGGACGTGGTGGCAACAATGATTAAGCCAATTTCGGATTTATCAATACCGGCCATTTCCAGGGCGCGAGTTGCTGCCGCGAACCCCATCGTTGCCACGGTTTCGTTTGGCGCTGCGATATGGCGTTCACGAATACCTGTACGGGTGACAATCCACTCGTCAGAAGTATCCACCATTTTTTCCAGGTCGGCGTTGGTACGCACTTGTTCAGGCAGATAGCTGCCCGTACCAATAATCTTCGTATACATGTACGTCAGTCACTCTTGGGTAATACTGATTCCAGGCGGGCAGCAATCCGGGTAGGGACTTGCCGCGCCACCGCCTGCACTGCCTGTTCAATCGCGACAACAAACGCTCGCTGATTGGCCGCTCCGTGACTCTTAATCACTGTGCCGCGCAATCCTAACAGACAGGCGCCATTATACTGGTCGGGGTTGAGGTGACTGAATCGCCTGCTCAGGCTTTTTTGTAACCAATGTTTCAATATAATTAGCCACCACGACCTTTTTTTCCCTTCGCCCTGAGATTTCAAAAGCGAGAGGAACATTCTTGCAACCCCTTCCATCGTCTTAAGGGTGACGTTACCGACAAAGCCATCACACACCAATACGTCGGTTTTTCCCGTCAACAACTCATTCGCTTCAAGATAACCAATATAGTTGATAGAAGGCATTGTTTTTAATAATGCTGATGCATCGCGAATGCTATCGAGACCTTTTGTCTCTTCTTCGCCAATGTTCAATAACGCGACTCTGGGGGAACTGATGCCGAGAAGTTCCTCTGCCATCACAGAACCCATAATCGCAAACTGCACCAACATATTACTGTCACATTCAACGTTCGCACCGAGATCCAGCACGACAGTTTTACCTTTTTGCTGATGCGGTAAAACCGTCATCAGCGCCGGACGCTCAATTCCTTCGATCGGCTTGAGCAATAATTTAGCCAGACCCATTAGAGCGCCGGTATTTCCTGCGCTTACGCAAGCTTGCGCTCGCCCTTCTTTCACTAACTCAAGCGCCACTCGCATTGAGGATCCACGACTATTGCGGATCGCTTGCGAAGGCCTTGCATCACTGGCAATAACCGACTCCGCAGGCACAATCTGCGCACGTGAGCGTTTTTCAAAATCAGCTTTGGCAAGTAATGGCGTGATGGCGTCGGGGTCACCGACTAATAGAAGATTTAACTCGGAATTAGAGTCCAGTGCCTGCAATGCTGCAGGCACTGTCACGGAAGGACCGAAGTCCCCACCCATGGCATCTAACGCAAGGGTTAGACGTCTCAAGGAATCGCCAATTACTTGGAGATAACCTTGCGACCGCGGTAGAAACCGTCGGCGGTGATGTGGTGACGCAGATGAGTTTCGCCAGAAACTTTGTCCACGGATACTGCTGCTGTGGTCAGCGCGTCATGGGAACGACGCATGCCACGTTTGGAACGGGTTGGTTTATTCTGTTGTACGGCCATGGACCTTACTCCTCAATTACTTACGCTTTAAACTGGCTAATACGGCAAATGGGTTTGGTTTCTCCGCCTCGGAAGGCAGTTTGCCAAAGACCATGTCCGCCTCGGACACTTCACAGTGTTCAGATTCATGCACCGGAACGACTGGCAAGGAGAGGATAATTTCATCTTCTACCAACGCCAGAAGATCAATTTCACCAAATTCGTTGACCTGAACTGGTTCATATCCTTCCGGGAGTGCTTCAACCTGCTCGTCTTTGACGATCGGGCTAAAACAATACTGTGTGTAGACCTGATGGGCAAATGGCTTTCCGCAACGCTGACATTCAAGCGTCAGCGACACCTTCGCATCACCGGTAAGAACCGCGAGGCGCTGGTTATCGATGGCGAATGACATATCGCATTCCACATCACTGTCTACACTGACTACAAACTCGGCGACACGCTCTACCTGAATAGGGGTGTAAACACCCTTGTAATCAAGGCGTTTTTGAGCCGTACGAACCGGGTCGAGAGTCAGGGGTAATTTTACTTTTTGCATAGGGCGCGCATATTAACTTTGTAACGTCATAGAGTCAAAGAAAATGGCCTGGAAACAGCGCCTTTTCTACTTATTCGCACACATTGCGGTGGCATAGTTTAAAATGCCTTTCCCCGAATCGCTATCATTAATGAAAAAAATATGACGCAAATTGTTCTCGCCTCAACTTCCCCATGGCGCCGGGAGCTACTTGAAAAACTGGGTATCCCCTTTATTACCGCGGCTCCGCAGGTGGATGAAACCCCTATTCCCGGTGAAGATGCTCGCCACTTAGTCACACGCCTGGCACAAGCCAAAGCTCAGGCATTGAGCCGTGAATATCCGAATCATATGATTATCGGCTCGGATCAAGTTTGTGTTTTAGATGGAAAAATAACCGGTAAACCGCATAGCGAAGAAAAAGCCGTGGAGCAATTAATGCTTGCCCGCAATAGTATCGTTACTTTTTATACTGGTCTGGCGCTTTATCATTCAGCTTCCGGGAATTTACAGGTGGTTTGCGAGCCTTTTGATGTGCATTTCCGTCATTTAAGCGAACAGGAAATTCGCCATTACGTGCGTAAAGAGCAGCCGCTACATTGTGCCGGAAGTTTTAAAAGTGAGGGACTGGGAATTACGCTTTTCGAACGGCTTTCAGGAAAGGATCCGAACGCCCTGGTAGGCCTACCGTTAATTAGCTTGTGCGAAATGCTGCGCAACGAAGGCGTTAACCCGCTGCTGATGTAAATGACAGAGGGTGGATAGCTCCACCCTCCCGTAGATAACTAGCGCGCGTTGTTGCGTAACACAGTAAGGCAACGCTTCAACTGCTCATCCAGTGGCGCTTCTACCCGCATAATCTCGCCGGTGTTAGGGTGAGTGAAGCGTAATGCCGCTGCGTGCAAGAACAAACGGTTCAAACCGGTTCCGGCAAGTTGCTTATCAAACTCACGGTCACCATAACGATCGTCAAAAGCAATAGGATGACCGGCATGCAATGTATGCACACGAATCTGGTGAGTTCGTCCGGTAATCGGGCTACAACGCACAAGCGTGGCGAACGCATAGCGCTCTTCAACTTTGAAACGCGTTTCAGAAGGTTTGCCTTCGCTGTTAACCCGCACGATACGCTCACCGCTTTGCAGAATATTCTTCAGTAGCGGTGCCTGCACAGCTTTGACGTGCGATTGCCATTGGCCACGCACCAGCGCAAGGTAATCCTTCTGCATCCCTTTTTCACGCAGTTGCTCATGCAATGAACGCAGCGCGGAACGCTTCTTCGCCACCAGCAAGATTCCGGAAGTGTCACGGTCAAGGCGGTGCACAAGCTCGAGGAAACGAGCTTCAGGACGCAAAGCACGCAAGCCTTCAATCACACCAAAGCTTAAACCACTGCCGCCGTGAACCGCCGTGCCAGACGGCTTGTTGAGCACCAGAATATGGTCATCTTCATAAATAATCGCGTCAGTCAGCGCCGCCACTTTTTGTAGATGTGGTGAAACGGCTTCTTCTTCACGTTCGGCTACGCGAACCGGCGGAATACGAATTTCGTCGCCGTCCTGGATTTTATATTCAGGCTTAATGCGTTTTTTATTCACGCGCACTTCGCCTTTACGCAAAATGCGATAAATCATACTTTTCGGCACGCCTTTCAAGCGGGCGAGCAAAAAGTTATCGATACGCTGCCCAGCTTCGTCAGAAGAAATGGCAACGATTTGTACTGAAGGTGTCGGAGTTTTCATGGTCGGCGATTCTAAATAGCGTGCGCGCATAGCGCCACTCATTTTTATGTGCTTAACTGAGAATCTGCCTGGTTTTAAGTCGCCTGACTCCCATTTTTCAGTTTTCTGCGACATGCAGCGAAAAAGTGAGTTAAAAAACTGTAAGAAACGAGGCATCAAAGGCAAAAGTCATCTTGCTATAATAAGGTTAGCAATGGAATAATGTTGCGGTTTTCCGTGTTGATACTTGTTAGAACAAGGAATTTTGCGGAATTACCAGTTTTGCCTGAACGTCCATCCACGCAGCAATGGCGTAAGACGTATTGTACCTTCAGGCAGTTAGCGGGCTGCGGGTTGCAGCCTGACCGGTAAATTGGAATCAACTCTTAAGATATATTCTAAGGTTATTCCCACGATAATTGCGCTGTATTTCCGTATGAAATACAGGCTACCGACACTTTGCGCCTCTCAGCAAGCGACAACCGTGAGGTTGGCGACTTAGCGTTTAGTCACGAGGCCATCGGTTCACTCCCGGTCAGCGTCACCATGCCCGTAGCTTTGTCACCAATGTAAGAATAATGAGTAAGTTACGATGAAAAGAATGCTAATAAACGCGACTCAGCAAGAAGAGTTGCGTGTCGCCCTTGTAGATGGGCAACGCCTGTACGATCTGGATATTGAAAGTCCTGGACACGAACAGAAAAAAGCTAACATCTATAAAGGCAAAATCACCCGTATTGAACCAAGTCTGGAAGCGGCATTTGTAGATTACGGCGCGGAACGTCATGGTTTCCTTCCTCTTAAAGAAATTGCCCGCGAGTATTTCCCGTCTAATTATTCATCACATGGTCGTCCGAACATTAAAGATGTTTTGCGCGAAGGCCAGGAAGTGATTGTTCAGATTGATAAAGAAGAACGTGGTAATAAAGGCGCAGCCTTAACCACCTTTATTAGTCTGGCCGGTAGTTATTTGGTGCTGATGCCGAACAACCCACGTGCTGGTGGTATTTCCCGCCGTATCGAAGGTGACGACCGTACCGAACTGAAAGAAGCCCTTTCCTCTCTGGAACTGCCAGATGGCATGGGTCTGATTGTACGTACTGCTGGCGTGGGTAAATCCGCTGAAGCACTGCAATGGGATTTAAGCTTCCGCCTGAAGCATTGGGAAGCGATTCAAAAAGCGGCAGAAAATCGCCCGGCTCCATTCCTTATTCACCAGGAAAGCAACGTTATTGTGCGTGCTTTCCGTGATTACCTGCGTCAGGACATCGGTGAGATTCTTATCGATAACCCGAAAGTGCTTGAGCTGGCTCGCCAGCATATCGGTGCTCTGGGTCGCCCTGATTTCAGCAGCAAAATTAAGCTCTACACCGGTGAAATCCCGCTGTTTAGCCACTACCAGATTGAATCGCAGATTGAATCCGCTTTCCAGCGTGAAGTCCGTCTGCCGTCCGGTGGCTCGATTGTTATCGACTCCACCGAAGCGTTAACCGCCATCGACATCAACTCCGCGCGCGCAACTCGCGGTGGCGACATCGAAGAAACGGCATTTAATACCAACCTTGAAGCGGCTGATGAAATCGCGCGCCAACTACGTTTGCGTGACCTCGGCGGTTTGATTGTTATCGACTTCATTGATATGACGCCTGTGCGCCACCAGCGTGCAGTTGAAAACCGTCTGCGTGAAGCTGTCCGTCAGGACAGGGCTCGTATCCAGATTAGCCATATCTCTCGCTTTGGCCTGCTGGAAATGTCTCGTCAGCGTCTCTCCCCTTCTCTGGGCGAGTCCAGCCACCACGTCTGCCCGCGTTGTAGCGGCACAGGTACGGTGCGTGACAACGAATCCATGGCACTCTCCATTCTGCGTCTGATTGAAGAAGAAGCGCTGAAAGAGAATACCCAGGAAGTTCACGCGATTGTTCCGGTACCGATTGCTTCCTACCTGCTGAACGAAAAACGTGATGCGGTGAGTGCGATTGAAACCCGTCAGGGCGGTGTGAAAGCCATCATCGTTCCTAACGATCAGATGGAAACTCCACACTATTCCGTTCTGCGCGTCCGTAAAGGCGAAGAAACCAAAACGCTGAGCTACATGCTGCCTAAGCTGCATGAAGAAGAAATGGCAATGCCGTCTGAAGAAGAGTACGCCGAGCGTAAGCGCCCAGAGCAACCTGCGCTCGCGACCTTTGTCATGCCAGACGCGCCGCCAGCTCCGCCAGAATCTGCACCTGTGGCTGCCACACCGGCTCCAGCAGTTAAAGCTGCCGTTGCCAAAACAGCGACCCCAGAACAGCCAGGGCTTCTGAGCCGCTTCTTCGGTGCATTGAAAAACCTGTTTGCAGGCGAGACGGCAACTGAAAGCAAAGAAGTTCAGGAAGCAAAACCTGCTGAAACTGAAAGCCAGCGTCAAGGCCAGGAACGTCGTAATAACCGTCGTCCGAATAACCGTCGTGACCGTAACGATCGTGGCGATCGCAACAACCGCGACCGTGATAATCGTGGCGAAGGCCGTGATAACCGTAGCGAAAATCGTGACAACCGTGAGCCACGTGAAAACCGTGATCGCGATGATAACCGCCGTAATCGCCGCCAGGGTCAGCAGCAAAATACTGAAGTGCGTGAAAATCGCCCGAACGTGGCTGTTGAAGAAGCTGAAAAGCCAAAAGCCCGTGACGAGCAGCAACCACGCCGCGAACGTAACCGTCGCCGCAGCGATGACAAACGCCAGGCACAGCAGGAAGTTAAAGTTCTGCAACGTGATGACGCGGTAGCAGAAGTTGAAGTAGATGCAGAGCAGGAAGAACGCGTCCAGGTTATGCCGCGTCGTAAGCAACGCCAGTTGAGCCAGAAAGTTCGCTTTGAATCTGAACAAGATTCTGCGGCTGAAGTTGTGGCAACGCCGGTAGTGGCTCAAGCACCGGCTGCGCGTACCGAACTGGCGACTATCCCGTTACCAGCCGTTATCGATAAGCCTGTTGAGAAGGCTGAAAAGTCGAATGTTGAGCAAGATGACAACAACGACTCTCGTAACGATTCTAACGGTATGCCACGTCGTTCTCGCCGCTCTCCACGCCATCTGCGCGTGAGTGGTCAGCGTCGTCGCCGCTATCGTGATGAGCGTTACCCAACGCAATCACCAATGCCGATGACCGTAGCTTGTGCCTCTCCAGAATTGGCATCGGGTAAAGCCTGGATTAATTATCCGGTTGCTCGTACTCATGAAGAGTCGCAGTACGAAAACAACGTTGATCATGTACCTGCCTTTGTTGCTCACGAGCAAGAGACTGCATACGTTCACAACGCACAGCCAACCGCGCAGGAATTTGTTGCAGCGCAGACTGTTGTTGAAGATGTAAAAGTTGAAAGCGTACAAGCTGAACAAGTTAAGGTTGAAGCACCACACGTTGAAACGACGCATCCGGAAGTGATTGCCGCTCCCGTTAACGAGCAGCCGCATCTGATTGCAGCGCAAGATGAAGTTGTTGCTGAACAAGTGATTGATGAAGTTGAGCCTGCACAAGAAGCTGTTGCTGTCGAAACTCATCAGCAACAGGCAGCAGAACTTGCTCAGGTTGCCCCGGTAGTCGTTGAAGAAACTGCACCTGAAGCGCCGGTTGAAGAAGTGAAACCAGTAGAAGTGGTTGAAGCTCAACAGCCTGTCGCTCAGGAGTCCATTGTTGATGTGCAGCCTGAGCCTAAACTGGCTCCTGTTCAGCCTGTTCCTCAGGTGGAAACTGCGCCAGCACAGCCGGTTGTTACACATGTGATTAAACATGCAACGGCACCAATGACGAAAGCTCCAGCGCCGGATTACAACCCGGAAGCACCACGCCAGAGCGATTGGGTTCGCCCAACGTATGAGTTCAGTGGCCGTGGCTCTGCTGGCGCTAACAGCGCTACTCACCAGGCAACTGCTCCTGCTACACGCCCGCAAAGCGCTGAATAATCGCTAAGCGTTGCGAAAAAGCCGACTGGGAAACCAGTCGGCTTTTTTATTTGTTACGCCGCATCACCTGAATTTAAGACAAAAAAAAGCCCACTTCGGGGTGCTGAAGTGGGCATATAAAGCGTACTCAGTTTCAAAGCACGCCCAAAAAGGTAAAATTATTTATTGAGTTGGAACAGCGACATACCCTGCATATCGCTAAAGGCTTTGTAAGATGCCTGAAGCGCTGCCTGCTGCATCACATAAGAAGAAATCGCTGAGTTCCAGTCCACGTCAACCAGATCGCTCATTTGTTGTGCCTGGCCCAGGGCACGGTCATTGCCTAACTCGTCAAGCTTATCTAACTCACTGAGTTGCGTACCCAATTCTGCACGGACCGTCAGCACGTTGTTCAGAGAGTTTTTCAATCCACGGCTGGTTTTATCAATGGCCGCAGTTAAATCTGCTTTGCCTGCATCATCTAAACCTTCGGTTGGTGTTCTCAGGGTTTTGACGGCGGAGTCCAGCATATTGAACAAGTTGGTTTCCGACGTGCCATTTCCTGGCTCTGGCACCGCATTGCTGGTGATGGAGTTGAAAATTTGGGTTCCGGTATGGCCAATGGTCATGGTACGCGCCGCATCAACACTTTGAGACACAGGCGTATCGCCACCTTTATAAGTGACATTTCCGGCTGTACCGCTAAACGGTGCGGCTTCGGTTTTGTACCCGGCAAAAATATAGCGCCCGTTACCATCAGTGCTGTTGGCCAGGTTCATTATTTGGTTACGGATGCCTTCCAGATCGGTCGCAAGAGACGCACGGTCATCATCGCTTAATGTGCCGTTATTGGCATAAACGATTTTTTCCTGCGCTGACTGAATCGCTGTTGTCACCTGCCCCAGCACGTTTTCTTCCAGCGAGACTTTTTGCGTCGCAAAAGTACGCGCTAAAGCATACTGGCTATTTTGCGCCTGAGCCTGAGACAGCACCACGGCTTGCGAAGCAGCAATCGGATCGTCAGACGGCTTAGTCACACGTTTACCGGTAGACATCTGCTCGCCATAACGCAACCATTCACTTTGTGAGTTGGTCACGCCACGCATATTCTGCTGGTACATCATTGCGGTACTGATACGCATACGCCAGATTCCTTAATTAACGGATGGACAGTAACGCATCAAACAGAGTTGATGCCGTCTGAAGCACCTGGGCATTCGCCAGGTAATATTGTTGGAAACGCTGTAAGTTGCCGTACTCTTCGTCAAGGTTGACGCCAGAGATTGACTGTTGTTGATTACTTAGCTGCGTGACCACGTTATTTTGTGTCGTGCTGGTGACTTTCAGCGTGCTGGTTTTGTTACCCACATCGCTGACCAGACTTGCGTAGGCATCGTTAAACGATTTATTGCCACCCACGACTTTACTTTTTTGCAAATCCAGCAGAGCCTGGGCGTTACGGTTATCGCTTTCACCTGCATCATCGGCACCGGCTAACGCCAGTTTGCTTTCATCAGTAATCGCGACTTCCATATTTACCACCACGTTAGACACAGGCTTCACGGTAAAGGAGTCATTCTTCGCCGGTTGAGGTGCGCCTTTCACCGTGATATCCAAACCATCAAATGCCAGCCCGGTCACATTACCGTTGGCATCTTTTGTTGGCTTTGGATCGATTTTCGCGTTATCGGATAAGCGCGTTACCTGCCAGTCGGTGCCATCGAAAACAACGTTGTAGTCGCTGGCCTGAACTTTGCTGCTATCAGCAACTGTCGTCGTTAACTCGGTCTTAGTCGTGTTCCTGGCGTTGCTTAATACCGACGGGCCGCCGATGTTAAAGAAATCTTCGCCTTTATCACCGTTAGCATCAAAACCCTTACCGTGCTGCTGGTTAATCGCATCAGAAAACGCCAGCGCCAGCTGCCCCAGGCGGTTACGTGCGCTGTCCAGATCTTGCGAGCGGAAAGTTAACATGCCACCCAGCGTGCCGTTTTTCAGCTGATTCTCTGGGATTTCTGTGGTGCCGGAAACAGAATCAACATACGCAACTGTAGTGCGCGAAGGGTCAGCGCTGGATGAAACCGCCGCCAGCTTATTGGTTTTATCACCCTGAACCAGAGACAGACCGTTGGCGATAGATACGTTATAAGTGCCGCCATCCTGAACGCTGACTTCCACGCCAACAATCTGGTTCAGCTCGCTCACCAGCTGATCACGTTGATCAAGCAAGTCGTTTGGTGTGGCACCCGCACCCACGCCGGTCAAGCGCGAAATCTGGTTATTCAGATTCGCAATCTGGCTGGCGTAGTTGTTGATTTGTTCCACGCTGCTCTGGATAGCGGTATTCACCTGCTTATCCTGATCGCGCAGATACTGATCCGTCACCTTAAATTGGTTTACCAGGCCATTGGCATTGCCAATCAATGCCTGTCTTGCCGCCGGATCTTCTGAGTTACTGACCAGCGTCTGCAAACCGGTGAAGAAACTCTGCATGGTGGTCGCCAGCGTATTGGTGGTGCCAGACAAAATATTGTCGATTTTCGACATTTGCTGGTACTGAGTATTCAGACCACTGCTTTGGGTTTGCGCCGCACGCAGTTGGTTAGTGATGAACGCATCATATTCACGTTGCACACCGCTGACTTGCACGCCATTACCAATCCAGCCACCTGCGCCCAGCGTACTTTGCGACTGCGACAACACGGTCGTCTGGCGGGTATAGCCTGTGACGTTATAGTTAGAAATGTTATTACTGACGGTATTCAGTGCCGCCTGGGCTGCACCCAGGCCACTCATGGCACTGTTAATCAGGCTACTGGACATGAAATTTCCTTAACGCGTTTATCACGATTCCTGTCAGTTAGTATCGGCAGCTGCTGGCGACACTTGAGGGTTTAATGAAGGCTATTTAGAACAAATTGGATAAGTCATTGCTGTACGCTTTTGCGACCTTCTCACCCATCGCTTTCATCTGCTGAATCATGCCCGTCAATTTGCGGGCATAGTTTGGATCCGTAGCGTAACCCGCATTCTGCAAGGCTTGCGCGCCCTGCTCTGCGCTGTTGGCATTGGTCACGGCGGCGTAACGCGGGTTGCGTGTCAGCAAGCCGACGTAATCAGAAAGCGCTTCCAGATAAGAGCTGTAAACGCGGAATTTGGCCTTCACCTTTTTCGCCTCACCGTTTTCATATTCGGTGGTGGTGATTTCAGTCACCGGCCCTTTCCAGTTGCTGCTGGCTTTCACGCCAAACAGGTTAAAGCTCGGCTCGCCTTTTTCCGTAAGGATTTGACGCTGCCCCCAGCCTGACTCCAGCGCAGCCTGCGCCAGAATCAGGTGGTGCGGAATACCGCTTTGCTCACTGGCCAGGCGTGCCGGTAATGAAAGCTGCGCCAGGAAGTCTTTGCTATCCCCTGTTAGCGGCTCTTCGTTAGAAGGCGCTTTCGGGATGGCCTGGCGCACCATTTGCGTTAACGCCTGGTTCTGGAAGCTGGTAACCGTTTGCATATCAAACTTCATCGGCACCTTACCTGCATCTTCCTGCGGGTCAGCATTGCCGCCCATTTGCTCAACCATCATGTCGGCCAGCCCAAGGCCTTTGGCACTGAGCTGCTGCGCGATTTGCTGGTCATAGATGCTGGTGTACATGCGCGTCTGCTCGCTGCTAAATAAGCCATCTTTTGGCAGCGCTTCACGCATGCTTTTCAGCATCATCTGCACGAACATCCCTTCCACCTGGCGAGCAACCGACTTCATATTACCTTTAGGATCTTGCCCGGTTTTCGCTTTCAACTCGTTAAGAGAGTTAGCATCCCATGCCGCATTCGCCAGTGACTGGGTATCGTTAAGCATCAGATGATTTCCACTTTGGCACGCAGGCAGCCCGCGGTTTGCATAGATTGAAGAATCGACATCAATTCCATTGGCGATGCGCCCAGCGTGTTCAATGCCCGAACAACGTTATTCAGGTTTGCGCTGGCGTTAACCCGTTGCAGCGCCCCGCCATTCTGACGCAGGTCGATTTGCGTTTGCGGCGTAACCACCGTTTGACCGCCACCAAATGGCGTATCCGGTTGGCTCACTTGTGCCTGGCGATTCACCGTAACAGACAAGTTCCCCTGCGCCACGGCGCATGTATCGAGCGTCACTTCCTGGTTCATCACCACCGAACCGGTGCGAGAGTTGATAATCACTTTCGCATCCTGTGCAGGCATGTTGACTTCGAGATTCTGAATATCGGCCAGCAGACGCACCTGCGAACTGTTACCGGTTGGCACGCGAATTTGAATGGTGCGAGCGTCAAGCGCCGACGCACTGCCATAGCCACGCGAGCGATTGATGGTGTCCGTGATTTGCTGCGCCAGAGTGAAATCGTCGTTGTTCAGTTGCAGGCTGATCATATTACCGGAGCCAAAGGTGCCCGGTAATTCACGCTCAATAACCGCGCCGTTGGTGATGCGCCCGCCATTAAGTTGGTTCACCTGAACGCTGCTGCCTCCTGCAGAAGCTCCAGCGCCGCCGACTAAAATGTTACCCTGCGCCAGCGCATAAACCTGGTTATCAACGCCTTTTAATGGCGTCATTAACAGTGTGCCGCCACGCAGACTTTTAGCGTTACCCATCGAAGAAACGACGACGTCAATGTTCTGCCCTGAGCGCGCAAACGCCGGGTACTTCGCCGTGACCATGACCGCCGCAACGTTCTTAAGCTGCATGTTGGTGCCCGCGGGAACGGTAATCCCCAACTGCGAAAGCATGTTGTTTAACGTCTGAGTGGTGAAAGGCGTCTGGGTCGTCTGATCGCCCGTTCCATCAAGGCCGACGACAAGACCATAGCCAATCAGGGAGTTTTCACGCACGCCCTGAACCGTCGTCAGGTCGCGGATACGATCGGCCTGTGCCAGTGTCGCCACCAGCATCAGCAATCCGAATAAATATTTGGTCATGTGTTCCTCGCTTACATCGGCGATAAATTAAGGAAGAAGCGTTGCAACCAGCCCATGTTTTGCGCTTCGTTGATGTAGCCGTTGCCGACATACTCGATACGCGCATCCGCCACTTGGGTTGATGACACGGTATTGGTACCACTGATGGTGCGAGGATTCACCACGCCGGAGAAACGAATAAATTCGGTGCCCTGGTTGATGGCAATCTGTTTTTCACCCACGACGTGCAGGTTGCCGTTCGCCAGCACCTGATCCACCGTCACGGTCAACGTTCCGCTAAAGGTGTTACTGGCATTTGCCCCACCTTTACCGTTAAAGCTGTTGCCGCCACCGGCATCGACATCCGCACGGTTGTTACCGAACAGGCCTTCGAGATAGCGCGGCGTGACATCAAATCCAAAGTTTGTTTTGCCATCACGGCTGGCATTTGCCGAAGAACTCTTACTGGCGCTGACATTTTCCTGGAGCACAATGGTCAACGTGTCACCAACGTTACGTGGGCGGCGGTCTTCAAACAGCGGTTGATACCCATAGTTCACCGGTTGCACCGTCTGGAAAATAGAACCATTGATTACCGGTGCAGGGCCAGGCACTGGCTGTGCGGTCGTCGCACCTTCCACCAGCGGTTTAGTTGGTATCAGCGCACAGCCACTTGTGGCGAGCACCAGACACATCACGATAGGACGAAGAACCATTGGGTTTTGCATTGCTTTCATCTTCAGGTCATTCAGATAAAGACAGCCGGCGCGCAAAACGCACCGGCAAACGCCTTACAGTTGCGTCAGTTTTTGCAGCATCTGATCGGTTGTAGAAACGGCTTTAGAGTTGATTTCGTAGGCGCGCTGAACCTGGATCATATTCACCAGTTCTTCGGCAACGTTCACGTTAGAGGTTTCAACATACCCCTGATACAGCAAGCCCGCGCCGTTAAGGCCTGGCGTGCTTTCGTTCGGCGTACCGGAAGACTGGGTTTCGGCGTACAGGTTTTCACCCAGGCTTTCCAGGCCGGTATCGTTCATAAAGGTGGTCAAATTAAGCTGCCCCACCTGCACCGGCTGCGCTTGCCCCTGCTGAGTCACACTCACAATGCCATCACGTCCAATGGTGATCGTCAGGGCATTCGCCGGAATGGTTATTGCAGGCTGAACCTGGAAACCACCCGCGGTGACTAACTGGCCGTTTTGATCCACCTGGAAAGAGCCATCGCGCGTATAGGCACTGGTGCCATCCGGAAGCTGAACCTGGAAGAACCCCTGGCCTTTAATCGCCACATCTTTGCTGTTATTGGTTTGCGACAGGTTGCCCTGGCTGTGCAAACGCTCGGTGGCTACGGGGCGCACACCGGTACCAATCTGCAAACCGGACGGCAGCGTCGTCTGTTCGGACGATTGCGCACCAGGCTGGCGAATGGTTTGATAAAGAAGATCTTCAAACACCGCACGTTGACGCTTAAAACCATTGGTGGAGACGTTTGCCAGGTTGTTGGCAATCACATCCATGTTGGTTTGCTGGGCATCAAGGCCAGTTTTTGCGATCCATAAAGAACTGATCATTTTGAATTCCTGTTAGTTTCGCGGCTGATTATCATGTCATCGACAACAGCTGATTCGCCCGCTGCTCGTTTTCATCCACGCTTGAAATAATTTTCATCTGCATCTCAAAACGACGAGCATTGGAAATCATGTCAGCCATGGCTTCTACTGGCTTAACGTTGCTGCCTTCCAGCACGCCAGGCATCAACGTGATGGATGCGTCAGCTTGCAACGTCGCGCCACGCGTGGCCTGAGCGGCAGCACTTGGTCGGAAAAACCCGTCATCACCGCGCACCACTTCAAGCCCGGTGGCTTTCACCAGTTTCAGACGGCCAATCGGTGCCACGGTATTAGGCTGGTCACCTGCGTTAAGAGCAGAAATGGTGCCATCAGCCGCGATAGTCAGCTCTGAACCCTGAGGTACGGCAATCGGGCCGCCTTCGCCCATCACCGGTTGCCCGCCGATGGTGAGTTGCCCGGCAGGACTCACCTGCATATTGCCGTTGCGGGTATAAGCTTCAGTACCATCAGCACTTTGTACCGCCAGCCAACCGTCTTGTTGCAGCGCAACATCCAGCGGGCGTTGGGTGTAATCAAGCTGACCTTGCGACATATCCACGCCTGGCGTTGAAGCTGTCACCAGGGTGCGCGTCGGCAAAGATAGCCCTTCCACCGGAACCGCACGCAAAGCGGTAAGCTGTGCGCGAAAGCCCGGCGTTGAAGCGTTTGCCAGGTTGCTGGCCGTCACCGCTTGTTGGTTCAGCGTCTGACTGGCCGCGCCCATGGCGGTATAAATTGCGTGATCCATTAAGCTATTCCGTCAGTGATTAGCGCAGGTTAACCAGGGTGTTGAGGATCTGGTCCTGGGTTTTGATGGTCTGTGCGTTGGACTGATAGTTACGCTGCGCGACAATCATATTGACCAGTTCTTTACTCAGATCGACGTTCGAGGACTCCAGCGCACCGTTGGTCAGCGTGCCGAAGTTGCCAGAACCCGCCGTCCCCAACAGGGCAACACCTGAAGCATTAGACGCAGACCACACGTTGTTGCCCTCAGAAGACAGACCTTCCGGGTTTGCAAAGTTGGACAGAACAATCTGGCCTAACAGCTGGGTTTGCTCATTGGAGTAATTACCCACGATGCTGCCGTCTTCGTTGATCTGGTAGCTCACCAGGTCGCCTGGCTTATAGCCATCCTGGTTTGCCGCCACGATGTTGTTGGAGCCGGTGTTCTGCTGCATGGAGTTCAGGAAGCTCAGATCAAATGTCGCCGGTGTCGCACCATTAATAGCCCCGGTGGTGAGGGTGTTAGTGCCACCCGAAGTCAGCGTGCCATTTGGGCTAAACACCATCGACGCGCCTTTTGTCACAGGACTACCCGCCACGCTGCTGTCCTGGGTATAAACATCCCAGGTGTTCGCAGTAGTGGATTTCACAAAGAACACGTTCATATCATGGGCGTTACCCTGGCTGTCAAAGACAGTGATAGAACCTTTTTTGTTGTAGGTATCTGAATCTGTCGCACTGAAAGGCGTTTTCGTCGGCGTGGGATCGGTAGAGTTCAGGTTGATCTGCATCGATGCCGTAGTGGTGGTTTTCGCCGCCATCAGGGTATTTGGAACAGCAAGCCCTACCGGGTTTGCCCCTTCCTGAATGGTTGGCGGCGTGCCGGTTGCCGGGTAACCCGTCAGCTGCATCCCCTGCATGTTCACCAGATTACGGTTTTCATCCAGTTTGAACTGGCCGTTACGGCTGTAATAAACAGAACCGTTGGTATCGACCAGGCGGAAGAAACCATTCTGGCTGATAGCCACATCCAGGCCGCGCCCGGTATTGGTTGTGGTACCGTCGTTAAAGTCCTGGGTGATACCCGCAACTTTCACGCCCAGACCCACTTTCGAGCCTGCAAACATATCGGCAAACGAAACGCTGCCGGACTTAAAACCGTAGGTGGCGGAGTTGGCAATATTGTTACCAATCACATCCAGGTTGGTGGCCGCAGCATTCAGGCCGCTGACCGCTTGAGAAAAGCCCATGTTTTACTCCTGCAAAGGGTGGGAGGCTTAGATAATCTGCCTGATATCGTCGAGGGTTGAGGTGCCGTAAGTACCGAGGTCGAGCAAGGTCTTGCCGTTACTGAGCGTGACACCGTTGACCAACGCAAAATTCAGCGGTTGAGCAACCAGTTGTGTCCCGCCATTACTGGCATTGATGGCAACGTTATAAGCGCCGTCCGGCACTGTCGTCCCATCGGTCGCGGTGCCATCCCACGTGAAGGTATGAACCCCTGCACTAAGTGCACCAATATCGAGCGTACGAACCACTTTGCCGGTGTTATCGGTGATGGTTGCGGTGACTTTATCCGCCCCCTGTTGCAACTCAACACCGAACGGCGTGGTCGCTTCACTGCCCGCCAAAATTTTCGAGCCAGGGATCATTACGCCATGGCCAATCAGAGCGCTGGCCTGCACAGACTGGTTGTTAGTCAACTGACCAGACACAGAACCGAGCGTGGTATTGAGTTTTTCAATGCCGCTCACGGTGCTGATTTGCGCCAGTTGGGTGGTCAGTTCGTTGTTTTGCAGAGGGTTGGTCGGGTCCTGGTTTTTCAGCTGCGCAACGAGCAGCGTCAAAAAGCTACTCTGTAGATCGGCAGCATTGTTCCCGGTAATGCTGCTATTACCCGATAAAGTATTAACACCACTGGTCGTGGTGTCGTTCATATTAACGGCGATGCCCATCAGTCACTCCTTTACTGACCCAAAGTCAGGGTTTTCAACATCATGCTTTTCACGGTGTTGAGCACTTCAACGTTGGCCTGGTAGCTGCGTGACGCCGACATGCTGTTGACCATCTCACCTACGACGTCCACGTTTGGCATCCGCACATAACCTTTGGCATCAGCCAGCGGGTTCCCCGGCTGGAACACCAGTTTGTCCGGCTCCTGGCTTTCTTGAATACCCGTCACCTTTACGCCACCCGTTTCAGCACCCGGAGCGGCATCAACCTGGAAAATAACCTGCTTAGCGCGATAAGGTTGGCCGTCCGGGCCAGTGGCGCTATCTGCGTTAGCCAGGTTACTCGCCGCCACGTTCATCCGCTTGGACTGCGCCGTCATTGCCGAACCGGCAATATCAAAAATATTCAGTAATGCCATCTATTAGCCACCCTGTTGCAGCACAGACATCATGCCCTTGATTTGGCCGCCGAGGACCGTGAGATCGGATTGATATTTCAGGCTGTTATCGGCAAATTGCGTACGTTCGCGGTCCATATCGACGGTGTTGCCATCCATAGATGGCTGATCAGGAACGCGGTAGAGGAGATCAAGCGAAGGAGTGGTTTGTGTCGCCGCCGGAATATGGCGTGCGGAGGTGAGCGCAAGCGCAACACCGCTGCCTTCGGCACGGCCTCTTTCCATCACTTTTTTCATTTCACTGGCAAAATCAATATCGCGGGCCTGATAGCCCGGGGTATCCGCATTGGCGATATTTGCTGCCAGAATTTCCTGACGCTGGGCACGCAAATTAATCGCTTCTTGCTGAAATCGCAGTGAGGCATCCAGTTTGTCTAGCATGTTCCCTCCGCATAATTAGGATTTGTCTGACAGCTTAAATCTCCTTACGCGTGCGTTATCGTTGGAATAGACACAAAATGCGTCGCTATTTGTCGCCTTGATCAATTCGGTGTGCGGTTAAAATCACTGCAACCTGAACAAGGAGAAGCGAGATGGCTGGACTAAAAACCTGGAGCACAATTGCCCTTTTACTGGCCTGCCCGCAGGCTTTTGCCAGTATTCTGGACGCACCATTGACCCAGTTTTTCCAGCAACGTCTGGTGGGTATAAGCGATGAAGTGTCGGTGATTGTAAAAACGCCAGATGCACAATTGCCTCCCTGCCCACTTCCCGATTTTTCGATGCCGGGCAATGGTCGTTTATGGGGCAATGTGAGCGTTCTGGCACGATGCGGAAACGAGAAACGCTATATTCAGGCAGAAGTTCAGGCTACCGGGAACTACGTGGTGGCAGCGCTTGCACTGCCGCGTGGCACGGTGATCAACGAAACTCAGGTGCAGCTCAAGCGTGGGCGTTTAGACCAATTACCTCCGCGTGCAATGCTGGATATCAACCAGGCCAGCAGTGCAGTAACGCTGCGTGATATCGCACCCAATCAGCCCATTATGTTGTCCATGGTACGCCAGTCCTGGCGTGTGAAAGCCGGACAGCGAGTACAAGTCGTCGCAGCAGGTGAAGGTTTTAGCGTAAATAGCGAAGGCAAAGCGTTGAATAATGCGGCGGTGGCGCAGAATGCGCGTGTACGAATGGATTCGGGTCAGATTGTGAGTGGGACAGTCGATGTTGATGGGAATATTCTGATTAACTTGTAATATTCAACGGGCGATTAAGAAGGCTATAAAGAATCTGCGGCGACTGCCGATAGTGTGTTAACAGATGATAGATATTGGCAGGCTCTCGTGCAGTGGGCCACCTCGATGAGGATAGAATAATGAGTATTGATCGCACATCTCCTTTGAAACCGGTAAGTACCGTACAACCGCGTGAAACGTCAGAAGCTCCGGTCCAAAAGAGCCGTCTGGAAAAGAGCACGACCCCAAACAGCACCAATGTGACACTCAGCGATGCGCAGGCTAAGTTAGTTCAGCCGGGCAGCGGTGATATCAATATGGAACGCGTTGAAGCACTCAAAACTGCTATCCGCAATGGTGAGCTAAAAATGGATACCGGCAAAATCGCCGATGCACTCATCCAGGAAGCTCAGAGCTATATATTGAGTAAATAATTGCATGAATCGTCTGTTAGAAGTGATGGATCAAATGACTGTGGTGCTCAACTCTCTCAAAGAGGTGATGGACGCCGAGCAGCAACAATTATCCGCAGGCCATGTAAATGGCAGTGCATTACAGCGCATTACCGAAGATAAAAGCTCGTTGCTGGCAACGCTTGATTATCTTGAGCAGCTTCGCCGTGCCGAACAGAATGCACATAACACAAGCAGCACGGATATCAGCCAGCGTTGGCAGACGATTACGCAAAAAACGCAGCATTTACGTGATATCAATCAGCACAATGGTTGGCTATTAGAAGATCAGTTGGCGCGTAATGAAGAAGCGCTGGCAGTGCTCAAGCCGCATCAGGAACCGAATCTTTACGGTGCTGACGGGCAGGCGACGACGGTGAGTCGCGGCGGGAATAAAAAAATAACGATTTAGTCTTAATTTGCTGTCGGATGGCGCTTACGCTTATCCGACCTACGATGAACTTTTGCATCGTAAGGTCGACAAGCGCAAGCGCCTTCCAGCAAATTTAGCGAGGCAACGCCTTCAAAATCTTCATCGTCGCTTCAACATCAATTTCATCTTCCGAGAAAATCAACGTCGAACCCTGGAACGTGGTGACAGCCAGTTTTTTCAGCGTGCGCATTTCACCCGGTTTAGGGTCAGCTTTCGGGCGAATGCTGTTCATCAGAGCGCCAACAGACAACACCGCATTCTCTTTATCAATCTTGGTTTCGGCTGGGACTTCTTCGCTATAGACCAGGAAAGATTTGATCGCAGTGATTTTAATGCGCTCGCCCGCGATATAGATGTATTTGCTATCAGGTTCTACTTTTACCGCATACGCCGACAAACCTTTATTGTTGGTCGTTGGCTCGAAAGTCACCGAAGCATCTTTCTTAATCAGATCTGGATTGGCGACCTTAATCACATGAAAATAACGGTTGTCGCCATTTTCATCTTTGATAAAACCGAAACCTTTGTCTTCAAACCAGGTTGTGATTGTTCCGTGCATCGCTATTACCGCCTAATTAATCGTTCAATATGTCAAATTTTGCAGCGCGCAGTTTAATGCACAATGCGTTGGCTACAAAGTCCGTTTACTACAGGGTCCGTCGCGCAAAATCTTTCACGCGGAATCCCAACACCGTGAGCGTGGCAAAATACGCCGCAATACCCGCGACAACCACAGCCATCAGACGCAATAAACGGTACGGCATAGTGCCAATATCCCACGCAGGCATAATATGCATCACGCCAAATAACACCGCAGCCATGACAATCACACCGGCAAACAGACGCCACAAGAAGCCACTCCAACCCGGTTGTGGGTGGAAAATATCACGTTTACGCAGTTGCCAGTATAGCAGGCTGGCATTCAGGCAAGCCCCGAGACCAATCGACAGCGACAGCCCGGCGTGCTTGAGCGGGCCGATAAACGCCAGGTTCATTACCTGGGTCATGATAAGCGTCACGATGGCAATTTTGACCGGCGTTTTGATGTCCTGGCGCGAGTAAAAACCGGGTGCCAGCACTTTCACCACAATCAGCCCCATCAACCCGACGGAATACGCCACCAGCGCACGTTGCGTCATGGCCGCATCGAAAGCAGTGAATTTACCGTACTGGAACAGAGAAACGGTCAGCGGTTTTGCCAGAATACCCAGAGCCACGGCACTGGGTAGCGCCAGCAGGAAACATAAACGCAGCCCCCAGTCCATCAGGCGCGAGTATTCGTCGTGATTGCCGCTGGCAAAACTTCTCGCCAGTGACGGTAACAAGATAGTCCCTAGCGCCACACCCAGTACGCCAGAGGGGAACTCCATCAAGCGGTCTGCGTAGTACATCCAGGAAACGGAACCCGACGCGAGGAACGAGGCAAAAATGGTGTTGATGATCAATGAAATCTGGCTGACGGAAACCCCAAGAATGGCCGGTCCCATCTGCTTAATGACGCGCATCGCACCGGCATCTTTCAGATTCACACGCGGTAAAACCAGCATGCCAATCTTTTTCAGATGCGGGAGCTGATAGGCCAGTTGCAAGACGCCACCGACGGTAACTGCCCAGGCCAGCGCCAGAATCGGCGGGTTAAAATGCGGCGCGGCAAACAGTGCAAAACCAATCATGCTGAGGTTTAAGAAAGTTGGCGCAAACGCAGGCACCGAGAAACGGTTCCAGGTGTTAAGAATCGCACCACATAAAGACGCCAGTGAAATCAGGAAGATATACGGGAACGTGATGCGCAACAAGCTGGAGGTCAACGCAAATTTATCGGCGGTGTCGGCAAAACCGGGCGCCGTTACCAGGATCACCCAAGGCGCGGCAATCATCCCGATAACCGTCACGACGGCCAGCGCCAGGGTCAGTAACCCGGAAACATACGAGACAAACACGCGAGTGGCATCTTCACCCTGTTTGCTTTTGTACTCAGCCAGAATCGGGACAAAGGCTTGCGAGAATGCGCCTTCAGCGAAAATACGGCGCAATAAGTTTGGTAATTTAAACGCGACAAAAAAGGCATCCGTCGCCATTCCTGCCCCAAAAACCCTTGCCACAATGGCGTCACGTGCAAATCCGAGCACGCGAGAAAACATCGTCATCGAGCTGACAGCTGCCAGCGATTTTAAAAGATTCATTTATTATATGGTTCCACAAACATCAACGCCTGCTGGGCAGGCGTTGTTAAGGGACATTTCGTAGGCGCGTAGTCTACCGATACTCTATTTAAATAGCACTCGTGTTATTCGCTCATCGCATCACGCCACAGTTTCTCAACCACGCGCTGCGCCATCAACGCTTGCTCGCCTGCGGTTTCAGGAACCGTCTGATTTGCCACACTTTCAAGGAAATGATGCGCGCAACCGACAAATCCTCGCTGCTCAAGAGTGCTTTGCCAGCCAGGGATTGGGCGATGTACCACGCCACTGCCGCACTCTTCACGCCATTCGCGCATATCAGTCACATCATATAAACCACCGTCTGTCACCGCCTGAACCCACTCGCGCTGACTTCCCGCACGGCGATGCATACTGGTAGTGATTTGCAGATTACCGCTGGCAAAGTGATGTTCAGCAAACAGCATTTGCCCCTGGTCGTTAGTCTGCAAGGTGCCGCTTTGCAATTGTGCTTCACGCCCACCGAGCCACAAGGCCGTATCAACGACGTGCAGGTAATCATCCAGCAACGTGAAACGCAGATCGTTTGGCCCGACGCTATCCGCACGGTGTTTGTCCATTCGCAACGACGCGCCAGTCGCCAGTTTAGCTTTCAGATCCTGATACAGCGGAGAGAAACGGCGGTTAAAACCGACCATTAATGTGCGTTTCTGGCGATGTGCCATTTCTACCAGGCGTTCCGCATCAGCAAGATTTTCAGCCAGAGGCTTATCGACACAAACGTTAACGCCTGCCTGCAATAGTTCGCTGACGACCGCGAAATGGCTGCTGGTTGCGCTGTGAACGAACACCGCGTCACACTGCGCGGCCAGCTCTGAAATAGAGGAAACATAGGGAATGCGATACGCATCGCAAACCTTTTGCGCTTTAGCCTGGGTTGGAGAAAACGCCCCCTGAAATATCCAGTCACCCGCTTGAGTTAATACCGGCAGCCACGCTTTTTGCGCAATCCCGCCCAAGCCGACCACGCCGACGCGAAGTTTAGTCATTCATTAATCCCCAAGATGCGCGAGCAGTGAATCCAGGCGTTGCTTAAGCTCGGCAACTTCACTTTCAAGTTGTTCGACGCGGGCCGTTAAATCTTCTGCGGGCTGCGCAGAACTTTGGGGCGCTGCCAGTTCAGAGGCGTCAACCTCGCCACTGAAAAGATGCATATAGCGACTTTCACGCTTGCCAGGCTCGCGCGGCAAACGCACCACAAACGGGCCATCTTCGCGATTAGCCAGATTTTCGAGCGTCGCTTCAACCTGTGCCATATCGGCAAATTCAAACATTCTGGCGGCGCGTGTGCGTAATTCACCTGGCGTTTGCGCCCCGCGCAGCAGCAAAGTGGTCACAACGGCGACTTCAGCAGCCGAGAGTTTGAGATTGCCAAATTCAGAATTGCAGAAACGTTGCTCGTATTTGGTGACACGGTTGCCAAACCCGCTGAGGGTGCGCAGAAAGTGGCGTTTTACCAGCGAATCCAGAGTGTCCTGAACGTCATGTTCTTTTAATTCCATAACGGGTTCGCGGTTGGTTTTCTGGTTACATGCCGTCACCACGCCGTTCACCGACATCGGATATTGTTCGGGAGTGGTCACCTGCTTTTCCATCAGGCTACCCACAACTCGCGCTTCAACCGCAGTTAACTGATATTTCATTTCTCTTCCTTAACGGCCAGGGGTCCATTCTTTGGTAGTCAATGCAGTCAACACATGGTCGCGCCAGACTCCATCAATCAGTAAATACTCTTTGGCATAGCCTTCTTTTTCAAAACCGAGGCGGGCAAGGAGGTCGCCGCTGCGCTGGTTGTGCGGCATGTAGTTCGCCATGATGCGGTGAATATTTTGGCTGCGTTGCATGTAACGTATTGCTGTAGTCAACGCTTCAAACATCATGCCCTGCCCCTGCCATTTCTCGCCCAGCGAATAGCCGAGATAACAAGCATGAAAAGAGCCACGCACCACGTTGGAGAAATTGGCAACGCCACGTATTTCCTTTTCTTCTGGATCAAGCAGCGCAAAGTAATAAGCGCTGCCCGTTTTGTGCATCTCACCAATCATGCCCAACCGCGCCTGCCAACCGGAAGGGTAGCAATGGCTGTCGTCACGAATCGGCTCCCACGGTTTCAGGAACTGGCGGTTTTCAGCGTAATAATCAGCCAGACGCCAGGCATCGCGCTCATACACCAGACGCACCACCAGGCGGTCGGTTGTTAAGCGTACTTTGGGCAGGTTACTGCGGTAGCCAAACATGTTCACCCTACTCCTCACATCCCACATTTTTCTTAGGCAACTTAATTACTATACCTGCGCCTGGCGACGGAAGGAAAACAACAACATGCAGATTTTTCATCAGGTCATACTTTTTTCGATTAATGAGTTCAATCAAAGCGCCAGATTGATAAAAAAATATTGTCACGTGGCTACCTGTCAAAAACCCTGAGAGCAGTAGAGAATAGAAGTTTGTCACACTTTTAAAGTTCCCTGGAGGGGAGATGGCGCGGGTCGCGCAGGCCAGGAGCCTGGGTAAATACTTCTTATTGCTCGATAATATGCTAGTGGTATTAGGCTTCTTCGTGGTTTTCCCTCTTATTTCTATTCGCTTTGTTGACCAAATGGGTTGGGCCGCATTAATGGTGGGCATTGCGCTCGGCCTGCGCCAATTAACACAGCAAGGGCTGGGAATATTTGGCGGGGCTATCGCCGATAAACTTGGCGCCAAACCAATGATCGTCACCGGAATGCTGCTGCGCGCCGTCGGTTTTGCGCTGATGGGTATCGCGCAGGAGCCGTGGGTGTTGTGGTTGTCGTGTTTTATCTCCGCAATTGGCGGGACGTTGTTTGACCCTCCACGCGCAGCCCTGGTGGTAAAACTGGTGCGCCCACATCAGCGTGGCCGTTTCTTCTCAATATTGATGATGCAAGACAGCGCCGGGGCGGTGATTGGCGCCCTGCTTGGAAGCTGGTTGCTGCAATATGATTTCCGTCTGGTGTGTGCTGTAGGCGCCGTGATGTTTGTCATTTGCGCAGGCGTCAATGCCTGGCTGCTGCCTGCTTATAAACTTTCCACTATTCGCACACCGATGCTCGAAGGCATGGGGCGTGTGCTGCGTGACAAACGCTTCATCACTTATGTTCTGACGCTAGCCGGTTATTACATGTTAGCGGTGCAGGTAATGTTGATGCTGCCGATTATGGTCAACGAAATTGCCGGGACGCCTGCCGCAGTGAAATGGATGTACGCCATTGAAGCGGCGCTCTCGTTAACGCTGCTGTACCCAATTGCTCGCTGGAGCGAAAAACGCTTTCGTCTTGAGCAACGTTTGATGGCCGGTTTGTTGCTGATGTCGCTGGCGATGTTGCCGATGGGTTTAAGCAGCAATCTTCAGCAGCTGTTTACCCTGATTTGCGTGTTTTACATTGGCTCCATTATTGCCGAACCGGCTCGCGAAACGCTGAGTGCATCGCTCGCTGATTCACGCGCTCGCGGCAGTTATATGGGGTTCAGTCGGCTGGGCCTGGCCATCGGTGGCGCATTCGGTTATGCGGGCGGCGGGTGGCTTTATGACGCAGGGAAAAGCATTAATCAGCCGGAACTTCCGTGGGTGATGCTGGGGATTATTGGCATCATTACGCTTTTCGCGCTGTGGTGGCAGTTCAGCACGAAACCTGTTGAACCCTCGATGCTTGAACCGGGCAACTAGTTTGCAGCCCCTGGTATTCTCCTCCATACTCAAAAATTGACGGATTTTTCCTGACGATTGATATGGAGGAGTAACGTGAAGCTTTATATTTACGATCACTGCCCTTTCTGCCTTAAAGCACGCATGATTTTTGGCTTAAAGAACATCCCCATCGAGTTAAAAGTCTTGTTAAACGACGATGAAGCTACCCCGACAAAAATGATTGGCAAGAAAATGGCGCCAATCCTGCAAAAAGACGATAGTCGTTATCTACCCGAAAGCATGGATATCGTGTATTACGTCGATAAACTCGATGGCGAACCGTTAATTACTGGCAGCACTAACGCCGCGATTTCCGAGTGGCTGCGCCATGTGCAGAGCTATGTTCAGCAACTGACGATACCCCGCATTGCGAAAGCGCCATTCGATGAATTTGCCACACCCGAAGCGCGTGCTTATTTCACCAAAAAGAAAGAGGCGATGATCGGTTCCTTTGCCGATCTTCTGACGCACTCACCCGGTCTTATCAAGAAAATCAGCGATGATTTGCGCAAGCTCGATAAGCTGATTGTTCAGCCCAATGCGGTTAACGGCGAGCTGTCAGAAGATGATATTCATCTGTTCCCGCTGCTGCGTAATCTGACGCTGGTTGCCGGAATTGAGTGGCCAAGCCGGGTTGCTGCCTATCGCGATAATATGGCCAAACAGACGCAAATTAATCTGCTGTCATCTCATGCGATCTAAAGATTGTTCATGGTTCTACGGCGGGTAATTCCACCCGCCTTCAACTTCTGGTTCATAAACACATTGTGCTGAATAAAAAATTAAGGCTTTTCCTGTAGCACTGCCTGCGCTGGTAGAACATCATGCTTTATGTCAGGATCTGTGACCAAAGCAGCATGTTAAGGAACTCCATGAAAAAGATAGTGTTAGCCGCAGCATTGATGCTGAGCGGATTAGTGGTGGGTTGTAACCAGCTAACGCAATACACCATCAGCGAGCAGGAAATCAACCAGGCGCTGCATAAACGTAATAATTTTTCTAAAGACATTGGCCTGCCAGGTGTTGCCGATGCTCATATTGTTTTGACCAATTTAGCCAGTGCGATTGGCCGTGAAGAGCCAAACAAAATCACGCTGACGGGCGATGCTAATCTGGATATGACGTCGCTATTCGGTAACCAAAAAGCCAATATCAAACTGAAATTAAAGGCTTTACCGACCTTCAATAAAGAGCAAGGCGCTATTTATTTGCAGGAAATGGAAGTGGTAGACGCCACCGTCGAGCCAGAAAAAATGAAGACGATTGTTCAGACTCTGATTCCCTATCTGAATCAGTCGTTACGGAATTACTTTAACCAGCAGCCCGCTTATATTTTGAGTGAAGACAACAGCACAGGCGAAAAACTGGCTAAGAAATACGCTAAAGGGATTGAAGTTAAACCTGGCGAGATTGTGATTCCTTTCACTGAGTAATCGGCTTTCCTGCGGGGAGAACACCTTCTCCCCGTGAAAATCTCAACGAAATGGGTGCAAAGCGAAACGTTTGCGCTTATCCTTTGTGCCCGGCATAAATCATCGTTATTTCCTTCCTACGCCGGAGCACTTTCATGACCGTACTACCTCAGGTATTAAAAATTCGCCGCCCAGACGACTGGCATGTTCACCTTCGTGATGGTGAGATGTTAAAAACGGTGGTGCCTTATACCAGCGAAATTTATGGTCGCGCGATTGTCATGCCAAATCTGGTGCCGCCTGTGACAACGGTTGAAGCCGCCATTGCTTATCGTCAACGCATTCTGGATGCGGTGCCTCAAGGGCATAATTTTGAGCCGTTGATGACCTGCTACCTGACTGACTCCCTTGACCCGAACGAAGTTGAGCGCGGATTCAACGAAGGCGTGTTTACTGCTGCAAAACTCTATCCTGCCAACGCAACAACCAACTCAAGCCACGGCGTGACCAGCACCGCCGCGATTTTACCGGTGCTTGAGCGTATGCAAAAAATCGGCATGCCTTTGCTTATTCACGGCGAAGTGACTCATGCAGACATCGACATTTTCGACCGTGAAGCACGCTTTATCGAAACCGTGATGGAACCGCTGCGTAAGCAACTACCTGAACTGAAAGTGGTGTTTGAACACATCACCACCAAAGACGCGGCACAGTATGTGAAGGAAGGAAACTCCTTGTTGGGCGCGACCATCACACCACAACACCTGATGTTTAACCGCAACCATATGCTGGTTGGCGGCGTTCGCCCTCACCTGTACTGCCTGCCAATTTTGAAGCGCAGCGTTCATCAGGAAGCGTTACGTGAGCTGGTTGCCAGCGGATGCGACCGCGTGTTCCTTGGCACGGATTCAGCCCCGCACGCACGTCACCGTAAAGAAGCGAGTTGTGGTTGTGCAGGCTGCTTTAACGCTCCTTCGGCACTGGGCGCTTATGCGACCGTCTTTGAAGAAATGAATGCAATGCAGCATTTCGAAGCGTTTACTTCACTGAATGGCCCACGTTTCTACGGTTTACCGGTTAACGAAGAAACCATTGAACTGGTGCGTACTCCGGTACAAATCCCAGAAATCATTGAGACTTCTGACGATAGCATCGTACCTTTCCTTGCCGGCGAACAAGTCAACTGGTCAGTAAAATAATAAAATTTAATGCCCCCTGTTGCATACCTGAGAATATGACTGTATAAATATCCAGTATATTATACAGGGGGCTATTATGCGTATTGAAGTCACTATTGCCAAAACTACATCTCTGCCGCCAGGCGCTGTTGATGCGCTTGCCAATGAACTCTCACGCCGTATTACCCAGTATTATCCTGAAGACGAAAGCCATGTTCAGGTGCGTTATGCCGCTGCTAACAACCTTTCAGTGTTAGGGGCCAGCAAAGAAACTCGCGATCGTATTAGCGAAATATTGCAAGAAACCTGGGAAAGCGCCGACGACTGGTTTGCTGCGGATTAAAAACCATCCTGGAAGTGGCAAATTCAATGTTGTACCGCTGCTTTCATACCATCACCAAAATAATTTTCCCTCGTTATTTTTTATGCCGGGTGTCGCCATCCGGTTTTTTTATTGTTTAAATTTCACTCTTTAAATATTTCCCTTCCCGCTCACAACTCAGATTTGACTGATATCAACAAACATCCGCCTGCTTAAAAATTGTCCAAATACACGCTTTTATGTAAAAAATGTGTTGCAAGGTATTTATTTCTCCGTCGAATTAGCTTAATCATTGATATACTTAATTGGCTTCACATTAAACAAGCATTAAACCTCGCGAACCGTTGTCTTAAACACACGTATAAAAGGGGTTATGATGGAAAAAAATAGTGATGTTATCCAGACCCATCCCTTAGTCGGATGGGACATCAGCACCGTAGATAGCTATGACGCGCTGATGCTTCGCCTGCACTACCTGACCTCGAATACGCAAAAGAACGACGAAACTGAAATCGGTCAAACTTTATGGCTGACCACGGATGTTGCCCGGCAATTTATTTCTATTTTAGAAGCCGGCATTGCTAAGATTGAATCTAGTGATTACCAGGTAAACGATTATCGTAAGCATTGATTGCCGATGCTACCCAAATAACGCAAGGCACCGTTGAGGTGCCTTTTTTATTATTCAGGCCTCGCTTAATTGTCAGCCCGCGAGGAATTAATTACTCTGCTATATAATTTAATTTTTGCCAGAGGGAAGAAAAAGCACCATGCATTATGACCTTATCATTGTCGGTAGTGGTTCTGTCGGCGCAGCCGCCGGGTGCTATGTCACTCACTCCGGTTTAAACGTGTTAATGATTGATAGCCACCATCCTCCCCACCAGCAAGGTAGCCATCATGGCGATACACGTCTGATGCGCCACGCTTATGGTGAAGGGGAAAAATATGTCCCGCTGGTGTTACGTGCACAAAAGCTTTGGGATGCGTTGCAGGAGATCAGCGGTGAGAAAGTGTTCCATCGCACGGGCGTGATTAATCTCGGGCCAAAAGATTCAGCGTTTATCTCCACGGTACAAAGCAGCGCGCAAAACTGGTCATTGCCGCTTGAGACGCTCACAGCCCAGGAAGTGATGACGCGCTGGCCGCAAATCACGGTCCCGGAACAGTATCTAGGCCTGTTTGAGCCAGATTCTGGCGTATTGCGTAGCGAGCTGGCGGTGAAGACCTATATCCGTCTGGCAAATCAGGGCGGTTGCGCACAACTATTTAACTGCCCGGTGACGGACATTCGCCATACCGCTGAAGGTGTCGCGGTTCAGACGCCAGAAGGTGAATTTACCGCTGATAAACTGTTGGTCAGTGCCGGAACCTGGGTCACAAAATTGCTGCCAGATTTGCCGGTGACGCCGGTGCGTAAAATCTTTAGCTGGCACCAGGCTGATGGACGCTATAGCGAGAGCAATAACTTCCCCGCATTTACCGCCCAATTGCCTGATGGCAGCCAGTATTACGGGTTCCCGGCAGGTGAGGATAACGAACTCAAACTGGGCAAACATGATGGCGGGCAGATTATTAGCGAGCCACAGCAACGCAAACCATTTGGCGCCGTTGCCACTGACGGTAGTGAAGTGTTCAGCTTCTTACGCCAGATAATGCCAGGCGTCGGGGTTTGTATGCATGGCGCGGCCTGCACATATGATATGTCGCCGGATGAAGATTTTATTATTGATACCCTTCCGGATCATGACAACACGATGATCATCACGGGCTTAAGCGGGCATGGTTTTAAATTCGCTTCGGTACTGGGGGAAATCGCCTGTCAGTTTGCGCTGGGCAACGAGTCGAACTTCGACCTTAAGCCGTTTTCCCTTTCACGCTTTAATTCATTGAAATAAGAAACATGGGTGGATACGTTTGTATCCACCCACACAGATCACTCAGGATCCGGGATCCCTAATGTGGTGTTCAAAACCCCACGGGATTTATTGAAAATCTTATTGCCATTCTCACGGCCTGCACGTCGGCGACGTTGTTCCTCTGGCGTAAGCGCCAACTCTTCGCGGCAAATGTCACTACAGCAGCCAGCAAACTTCTCAGCGCAAGCTGGGCACTGAATAAACAGCAGATGGCAGCCGTCGTTTTTGCAGTTGGTGTGGCTATCGCAAGCTGTCCCACACTGATGGCAGTGGGCAATCACATCATCAGAAATGCGCTCGCCCATACGCTCGTCGAAGACAAAGTTTTTGCCGACAAAACGCACCGGGATACCTTGCTCACGCGCTCGGCGCGCATATTCGATAATCCCACCTTCGATGTGATAAACATTTTTGAAGCCATTATGCAGCATCCAGGCGCTGGCTTTTTCACAACGAATCCCACCGGTGCAATACATGACGATTTTTTTGTCTTTGTCGTCCTGCAACATATCGACCGCTTTCGGTAACTGTTCACGAAATGTGTCCGCAGGAATTTCCATAGCATCCTGGAAATGGCCCACTTCATATTCGTAATGGTTACGCATGTCGATAAACACAGCATCCGGGTCGTCGAGCATCGCGTTAACATCCGCGGCCTTCAGATAAGCGCCGACATTGCTGGCATCAAATGACGCGTCCTCAATGCCATCGGCAACGATACGGTCACGCACTTTCATGCGCAGTACCCAAAATGATTTTCCATCGTCTTCAAGGGCGATATTCAGACGCACGCCATTGAGCGCAGGATGGAATCCGTAAAGTGTTTCGCGGAAGGCATCGACCCGACTTTGCGGAACGCTAATTTGCGCATTGATCCCTTCATGCGCGAGATACACGCGGCCAAAAACATTCAGCGCGGTAAACGCCAGATAAAGCGCGTCGCGCGTAGCTTGCGGCTCTTCGATAGTGAAATATTTATAGAATGAGATTGTGGTGCGTGGCTCGGTTTCAGCCAACATGCGCACGCGCAATTCATCATTCGATATGCGGTTGTGTAACACTGGCATGGTGTTCGCTCGGCAATCGTTGACAGGAAAAAAGTGGGCTGCATCATAAAGCAATTAACGTTAATTTACATCCCTGTATTTTACGCTACATTTTCCTCATTTATCCGCAACCGAAACAACAAACGGTGCAATATCAAACACTCTGCTACTGTTAATTTTGGCTGCCTCATATTTAATGTCACAATAGACTTACTCAAGAAGATCCGGCATTTGCCGTCACTATAGGTTTTACATGACGAACTTACCGCAATTCTCGCGCGCTTTACTTCATCCCCGGTACTGGGGAATCTGGTTTGGGATTGGCTTACTTTATTTAATTACCCTGCTCCCCTACCCAGTGATTTACCGACTTGGGCGTGGCCTCGGCAAACTCGCCAGGCGTTTTATGAAACGCCGCGTCAGAATTACCCGTCGCAATCTTGAGCTCGCCTTCCCCCATAAAACGGCGGAAGAGCGCGAGGTCTATCTGGATAAAAACTTTGAGTCTGTGGGTCTTGGCCTGATGGAAACCGGCATTGCCTGGTTCTGGCCAACCTGGCGTATTCAGCGCTGGTGCGACGTCAGCGGCGTAGATCAAATCCATGCGGTGCAAGAGGCCAAACGCGGCGTGCTGCTCATCGGTATTCATTTCCTGACGCTTGAACTTGGTGCGCGAATGTTTGGTATGAATACGCCTGGCATCGGTGTATACCGCCCCAATGACAACCCCCTTCTTGACTGGCTACAAACCTGGGGCCGGATGCGCTCAAACAAAAGCATGATTGACCGCAAAGATCTTAAAGGGATGATTCGTGCGCTCAAACAGGGCGAAATCATCTGGTACGCGCCAGATCACGACTACGGCCCGCGCGGCAGTGTTTTCGTCCCGTTCTTTGGCGTCGATGAGGCGGCAACCACCATGGGGACATACACTCTTGCACGTATGTCAGGTGCCGCGATTGTCCCGATGGTTCCGCGCCGTAAACCGGACGGCAAAGGGTATGAGCTTATTATTCTCCCCGCAGAGTTTTCCCCACCGCTGGAAACCCCGGAAGGTACGGCAATCTGGATGAACCAAATCATCGAGCAATGCATCATGATGGCCCCAGAGCAATATATGTGGCTACACCGCCGCTTCAAAACACGCCCTGAGGGTGTGCCTGCGCGCTACTAATCTCTCTCTATTCGATTAAGTCATAGGGCGACGCCAGGTCGCCCTAATTCGTTCTAAAATACGGTTTCAGAAACGTTGCCTCCCTGCCGCTTACAGGCGCATAATTAGCAAGGTAATAATTCCTCAGCACATCTTCTTTGCACCGAACTGGAGTTTTATGACTCTCCCCGAGAGCACTAGCACTAGCACTATCAACTGGAAACGAAATCTTACCGTCGCATGGCTTGGGTGTTTTCTGACCGGCGTCGCATTCAGCCTGGTTATGCCTTTTCTTCCCCTGTATGTCGAACACCTCGGTGTGACAGGCCACAGCGCCCTGAATATGTGGTCGGGCATCGTTTTCAGCATTACCTTTCTGTTCTCTGCGATAGCGTCACCGTTTTGGGGAGGGCTTGCCGACCGCAAAGGGCGCAAAATAATGCTGCTGCGTTCCGCATTGGGTATGTCTATCGTGATGGTGTTAATGGGCTTTGCGAGCAATATCTGGCAATTTTTAGCTCTGCGCGCCTTGCTCGGTTTGTTAGGTGGATTTGTCCCTAATGCGAACGCGCTGATTGCTACCCAGGTTCCCCGTCATAAAAGCGGTTGGGCACTCGGCACACTTTCAACGGGTGGCGTAAGCGGTGCATTACTCGGGCCAATGATCGGCGGTTTTCTGGCGGATACCTACGGTCTTCGACCGGTATTTTTCATTACGGCAGCCGTGCTATTTACCTGCTTCGTTTTCACACTTTTTTGTATTCGTGAGCAATTTACTCCGGTTCATAAGAAAGACATGCTGCACGCACGCCAGGTGCTCACCTCGCTGAAAAACCCAAAACTGGTGCTGAGTCTGTTTGTTACCACGATGATTATTCAGGTGGCGACCGGTTCGATTGCGCCAATTCTGACGCTATATGTGCGTGAGCTGGCGGGGAATGTCAGCAACCTGGCCTTTATCAGCGGCATGATTGCCTCGGTGCCGGGTGTTGCAGCATTGATTAGCGCACCGCGACTGGGGAAACTGGGTGACAGAATTGGCCCGGAGAGAATTTTAATTTGTGCGCTGGTGATTTCAGTGCTGCTGCTGATCCCAATGTCGATGGTACAAACGCCTTTGCAATTGGGCATATTGCGTTTCCTGCTCGGTGCGGCTGATGGCGCACTGCTTCCAGCCGTTCAAACCCTGCTTATTTACAACTCCAGCAACCAAATTGCCGGACGTATCTTTAGCTACAACCAGTCCTTCCGCGATATTGGCAACGTCACCGGGCCGTTAATCGGGGCAGCTGTTTCAGCCAGCTACGGCTTCCGGACGGTGTTTTTAGTCACCGCCTGCGTCGTCCTCTTCAATGCGCTTTACTCATGGATTAGCCTGCGCCGCCCAACCGATCGCGCTCGTGTTTTGGAAGATTAACGCCCTAATCCTCTAAGTAATTCGAGTTGTATCGCGGCGGCAAGTGAAAGAATCTCCAGGAGCTTACTAAAGTAAGTGACTGGGGTGAGTGAACGCAGCCAACAAAGAGACAACTCGAAGTTCGACGAGGATTAAATCTCATACTTGCAACTTTGCTAAGAGCGTCAACAATTAACTTGAAAATGCGCTGTAGCGCGCTCCCTGACCTGTAACAAAAGGAGATGAGTATGAGTCTGTATGCGACGCTAGAAGAGGCGATTGATGCCGCACGCGAGCTTTTCCTTGTAGACAACCCTGAACTTGATGAAGAGAGTGCCAGCGTTTCGCAGCTGAACATTCAGAAATACATTCTTCAGGACGGCGATATTATGTGGCAGGCCGAGTTCTTCGCTGATGACAGCGAGGACGGGGAATGTTTGCCGATGGTCAGCGGTGAGGCTGCGCAAAGTGTCTTCGACGGTGACTACGATGAAATCGAGTTACGTCAGGAATGGATTGAAGAAAATACGCTACATGAATGGGATGAAGGTGAATTTCAACTTGAGCCGCCTCTGGATACCGAGGAAGGGCAGACGGCGGCTGATGAATGGGATGAAAGATAACACCTATTCGTAAGGCCCGTGGCTGGCATCAATGGGCAATAATAGCGTGTCGAATACCAGAGAAAACGGTAAATCGAGCACGGTAATATAGCGCCATGCGCTGTCACGCACATCCCACTGCACACCGGGGTAATACTGATTACCATGTCCCTGCCCCGGAACTGCACGGCTGATAATACTGCCACACCCGCTCAGCACGCACGCCATCGCTATCACAACCATCACTCTTAACAAATTGTCTCTCCTGTTTTTCCGGCTGAGTATAACCGCCGGTTGCCTGAGCGCAAAAAAATGCCGACCCGAAGGTCGGCATTGATAACGCGTATTTCGCATTATTTCGTCGGCAGAGCCTCAGGGTTCAGGCTCACCGTTTTGTAGCTATCCACCCAGGAGGAATATCGCTCCGGGTTCGACCACACACGATAATGCAGACGAGACATCGTTACCGGGTCGCTTAACAGCACCAGACGACGATCGCGATTGAGTTTATCAGGCGTTTCGTTCAGCGCCTGCTCAACGTGACGGTCACGGGCGATTTCCAGCACCTGGCTTGCACGGTGACGCGCAGTAGCCATGGCGGTTGCCAGGGCGTTAAACGACGGGTTAAACACCGCGTGCATAAAGCCATCATCCAGCGTACGGCTGCGGTTGAGCTTCAGGTAGTTGTCGGTATCCACCAGCACCTGCGGAGGAGAATACTCTTCCGGGATCAGGAACAGTTTCCAGCGTTTGGTACGCAAACCCATGGTTGCACGACTCGAAATCACCGACACAAACGGCGACAGAATCAGCGAGAACACGATTGGCGCGAGCCAGAACAGGAAGCGTAAATCCAGCCATGCCATCCCCACTGCCCATACCAGCCCCAACAGAAGCTGAGAACCGTGGCGCATAAACGCTTCGCCCCATGGTGTGGAGTCATCATCACGCTGCGGTGAATTCCATACCACTTCCCAACCGAGGAACGCGCTGACCACAAATACGGTGTGGAACAGCATGCGCACCGGAGCCAGCAGCACTGAGAACAGCACTTCAAGCAACAGAGAAGCCGTTACGCGGAAGAATCCACCGAACTCTTTCGAGCCTTTGCACCAAATCAAAATGATGCTCAGAAGCTTCGGCAGGAACAGCAACACCATGGTGGAGGCAAACAACGCGATCGCCAACTCCGGACGCCACTGCGGCCACACCGGGAACAGCTGGCGCGGTTGCAGGAAGTATTGCGGTTCCGTCAACGCATGCACCACCTGCAAGGCAGTCGATAACGCGAGGAACATAAACCACAACGGCGCGGACAGATATGACATGACGCCTGTCAGGAATACCGCACGGTGAACCGGATGCATACCTTTTACCAGGAACAGACGGAAGTTCATCAAGTTACCGTGGCACCAACGACGGTCACGCTTGAGTTCATCCAACAAGTTCGGTGGCAGTTCTTCATAAGAACCCGGCAAGTCATAGGCAATCCACACGCCCCAACCCGCACGGCGCATCAAAGCGGCTTCTACGAAGTCATGCGACAGAATTGAACCGGCGAATGAACCTTCACCTGGCAGTGGCGCTAACGCACAGTGCTCGATGAACGGTTTTACGCGGATGATCGCATTGTGACCCCAGTAGTGGGATTCTCCCAACTGCCAGAAGTGCAGACCCGCCGTAAACAGCGGCCCGTAAACGCGTGTTGCAAACTGCTGGCAACGCGCATACAGGGTGTCCATTCCAGACGCTTTTGGTGAAGACTGAATGATGCCCGCATTTGGGTTAGCATTCATCAGGCGCACCAGGTTGGTCAGGCAATCACCGCTCATTACGGAGTCAGCATCCAACACCACCATGTAGCTATATTGGTTGCCCCAACGACGACAGAAGTCATCAATGTTGCCACTTTTACGCTTCACGCGGCGGCGACGGCGGCGATAGAAAATCTGCCCTTCGCCCTGCACTTCGTTAATCAGCTCCATCCAGGCTTTTTGCTCGGCAACGCAGATATCCGGGTTGTAGCTATCGCTCAGGATGTAAACGTCAAAGTGCTGCTGTTGGCCCGTTGCTTTGACCGATTCCCACGTCGCACGCAGACCCGCAAAAACACGGTCTACGTCTTCGTTACAGATTGGCATGATAAGCGCGGTACGGTTCGCCGGATCAATAGGCTCATCGCCGACGGTTGACGCAGAGATACTGTATTTATCTTTGCCCATCAGCAGTTGCAGGAAGCCCATCAGCGCGGTCCAGAAACCGGCTGATACCCAACAGAACAAAATCGCAAACAGGATCAAGATGCCGGTTTGCAAGACATACGGCAGCAGTTGCATGAAGGACACCCACAAATCCTGGCCGATCATATCGGAAGGATTAATCAGCGCCCAACCCTGGTACGGAAGAATGGTCTTCATGTACCAGGTTGCGACCACAGTCTGAGAAATGGTCAGCAGCAACAGGATGTATCGACGGATGGTCCCGACGGTACGCCATTTCTGCTCGGCTTCAGCCTCTTCTTTCGACATGTAGCGAGGGTTAACTTCACGCCCACGTAAACGGTCCCAGAAACGACCAATCGGGTTGGTGCGCCACGGATCGGGGAACATAGAAGAACGCGTTGCTTTTGGCATCGCCTGCAACTGAGTACGCCCTTCTTCATCCTCGATCAGCTGTTCACCACCGAGCGATCCAGGCCAGCTCATTTCGAGCCGGGCCTTTACCGAAGCTAAAGGGGAATCATCAGCTCTGTCATAGTGGTGCCCTTGCGCGTCGAGCGCCTCGTGCACCGCTTGCAGACTCGATGCAGGAAGCGCCGCCTTCTGCTCAGCAGAAAGCGCAAGTGCATCAATGTAATCAGACGCAGTATCAGTAATCTTATTCATTGGCAGGTAGCTGGTAGCTCCAGGTTTCGCTCAACGTTTGGTCACCATTGACCAGCGCTGCACGCATTTCAGTCGGCTTCTTGTCGTCTTTGACTTTCACACGTACGGTCAAACGCCAGCCTTTAGTGACCGGGTTATAACGTACCTGGCTGTCAACGATTTCACCGTTGTCACCAATGCTGGTTTGCGCAGTAACCGGTGTGTCTTGCGGCAGTTTTTTCATGTCCGCACCGATATAATCCACAACAAACGCAATCGTGCCGTCAGGCTGACGAATCAGATTTGACTGTTTCACATCACCTGTTGAGCGACGAGTCTGCGCAACGTATGCGTTATCAGGCGCATGCATTTTGTCTTCATCACGACTAAAGGTAATGGTGTACTTAAAGTTCATCTCTTTGCCTGGTTCCGGCAGTTGATCCGGTGTCCAGTAAGCAACGATGTTGTCGTTGGTTTCGTCATTGGTAGGGATTTCCACCAGTTCGACGCGACCTTTACCCCAATCACCTTGTGGCGCAACCCAGGCACTTGGGCGCTGATCGTAACGATCGTCTAAATCTTCAAAGCGAGAGAACTGACGGCCACGTTGCAGCAAACCGAATCCAACTGGGTTTTCTGTCGCAAACGAGCTAACAGCCAGGTGTTTCGGGTTGTTCAGCGGACGCCAAATCCACTCACCGTTCCCGGCATGAATAGACAGACCGTTAGAGTCATGCAATTCAGGACGGAAATTTGTAGCAGGTGAAGGCTGGTTTGGCCCAAACAGGAACATACTGGTCAGTGGTGCCACGCCCAGTTTGCCGACTTTATCGCGCAGATAAACTTTCGACTGCACGTTAACGACGGTGTCACGCCCAGGGGTAATCACAAAGCGATACGCACCCGTTGCACGTGGGGAGTCGAGCAACGCATAAAGGGTCAGCGTTTTATCGCCAGCTTTTGGGCGTTCAATCCAGTATTCACGGAAACGTGGGAACTCTTCGCCAGAAGGCAAAGCCGTATCGATAGCCAAACCACGAGCAGACAGGCCATAAACCTGACCTGAGCCAATCACACGGAAATAACTCGCCCCGAGCATGCTGACAATTTCGTCGTTCTTATCTTTGCTGTTGATCGGATAGAGCACTTTGAACCCGGCAAAGCCGAGATCTTTCACGGTGTCTTTATCGTGTTTTACATTACCGAAATTAAAGTAATCCGGGTTGTACTTGATCTTATGAACCGCTGTTGCTGTCACTTCATTGATAGCAACCGGGGTGTCGAAGTACATACCCTGATGATAAAATTCAAGCTTAAATGGGGTCTTTAACTTGCTCCAGTAGGCTTTGTCATGATTGAACTGGATCTGCTGATAGTCCGCATATTTCATGTCGCGGAAGAGCGATGGCAGATTGCTTTTCGGTGCTTCGTAGCTTTTGCCCGCTAATGTTTTCGCTTGTTTTGCGACATCATCGATGGTGAAGGCCCAAACCGAGGTGGTATAAAGTGACAGCATTACAGCGGCACCAAGCCCACACATTTTCATCATTTTTAGTTTATGTTTCATATTAACCAGCACATCCCCCTTTGTGTGCTTAAATCAATCCAATCCATTTTAATGGAAACTTCTGCTTTCCGACAACCAATTACCCGCATTGTTCAGCGCGGCGGCTCAGCCTTTAAGCAAAAAAAGACAACTGCTTACGCTTTCAGAGTGCATCCAGGAGACAGGATGTCACGGTTAGTGTAGGGTTGCCACGGAATTGATACCGTTCGGGACTTCAAGCCTATTGGGATATGTTCTTAAGGATAAGGCGATTCGTCCGATAATGTCTGGAGTATTATGAGTAAAGCACCACAGCAACGCGAGTTTTTCCTGGATTCAATTCGGGCCTGGTTAATGCTTTTAGGCATCCCGTTCCACATCTCGCTCATCTATTCAAGCCACCAATGGCACGTCAACAGCGCCGAAGCCTCATGGGGATTAACCCTTTTCAATGACTTTATTCACGCCTTCCGCATGCAGGTGTTTTTCGTCATTTCAGGCTATTTCTCTTACATGCTTTTTTTGCGCTATCCGCTTAAACGCTGGTGGAAAGTGCGCGTGGAGCGTGTCGGTATCCCGATGTTAACCGCCATTCCGCTGCTCACTCTGCCGCAATTTTTAATGCTGCAACAGGTGAATGATAAAGCCAAAAATTGGCCCGGCCTGACCCCTTACGAAAAGTACAACACGCTGGTGTGGGAACTGGTTTCTCACCTGTGGTTTTTATTAGTGATGGTCGTGCTGACTACCGTTTGTTTATTTTTGTTTCAACAAATGAAAAAACGTCTGGCTGATACCTCAGAAAATAATCAATCCGCAATCACTTTAGGAAAGCTCTCAATCGCGTTTCTGGGATTCGGTATTTTATACGGCGCCATTCGCCGCACGATTTTTATTATTTATTCGCCAATTTTAAGCGATGGTTTATTTAATTTCGTGGTCATGCAAACGCTGTTTTACCTGCCATTCTTCATGCTCGGTGCGTTAGTGTTTGTTCGCCCCCAGCTAAAAGCGCTGTTTACGACCCCTTCGCGATGGTGCGCAGTGGGTGCAGCCCTCACCTTTGCCGCCTATTTGCTCAATCAGCGTTATGGCAGCGGCGATGCGTGGATGTATGAAACAGAAAGCGTGATTACGATGGTGATGGGCTTGTGGATGGTTAATGTGGTGTTTTCACTTGGCCATAAATTGCTTAACTTCCAGTCAAAGCGCGTCACCTATTTCGTCAATGCCTCGCTTTTTATTTATCTGGTGCACCATCCGTTAACGCTGTTTTTCGGCGCATACATCACGCCGCACATTCATTCAAACGCGTTGGGCTTTATAACCGGGCTCATTTTTGTCGTGGGAATTGCAGTCGCGCTTTATGAAATCCACCTGCGAATTCCCTTGCTGCGCTTCTTGTTCTCCGGCAAACCGCAGAATGTGGCGGTGAAAGTTTCGTAGGTCGGATAAGCGCCAGCGTCATCCGACACAAATTTCACAGTAGCCACTCAATCGGCAACCTGTAAACCAATCTCACCAACACCCGCTGCCAAAAGCGGGTGTGCGGTTCTTTCTTCCAGACAAACTCTTTGTCATCGCTAGTTTCAACCCAATTCACTCGCCCCCAACGGTCTAAACGCAGCGCCCATGCAGCTTCTTTCTGGCTCTGCGTAAAGCGTTGATGAATATTTTTCGCCAGCGCCTCACTTTCAATCACAAAACCCATTTCGGTATTAAGCATCGCGGAGCGCGGGTCAAAATTGAACGAGCCAATAAACACTTTTTGCTTATCGACGCTGAAGGTTTTGGCATGCAGGCTGGAACCTGAATTACCGGTCAAGCCACGGTCACGCAGCCTGCGAGGATTATCATTTTCAGGTTTTAATTCATAAAGCTCGACGCCATGGCGCAGGAGCTTTTTCCGCCAGCGTGCATATCCCGCATGAACAACCGCAACATCATTGGCAGCCAGCGAGTTCGTCAGAATCGCGATTTTCACTCCTTTACGCACCAGGCCTAATATTTGCGCTACACCGGCGCGAGTTGGCACGAAATAGGCGGAAATAATGTCTATTTCCTGCTCCGGCATACCTATCACATTCATCAGGCGCTGGGGTAATAGCGTGTGGTTACGCGCCCTTCCCTGCCCTTTACGCGGGTCATCGCTCAGTAAACGCGTCTTTGCCCAGTACATTTCGAGGGTTCGGGAAACCAGGTTAGTCGCAAACTGGCTGGTTGTGAGTCGATCAAGATAGCGTCGCGCCTTCGGATCATCACGCCAGTCGTCAGGCAGCTGCACACGGTTATGCAAAACATCGGGGTCAACATCCAACACTTTTTCCAGCGTCGAGACACACTGACTGTTCCAGTAGCGTTCAAAATCCTGGCTCACTTCGCCGACGACCGGGCCGATCGCCAACACGTCTAAATCTGAAAATAGCGGTTGTTTACCCACGCCGAAGTAGGCATCACCCACGTTACGACCACCGATAATCGTCGTTTCGCCATCAACGGTGAACGACTTATTGTGCATTCGGCGGTTGAGCCGGGCAAAATCAGTCAGATAACCGATGGCGCGAAACAGGCGAAATGAAAAGGGATTAAACAGCCGGACTTCAATCTGCGGATGAGAATTGAGTAATTTTAAAATGTCATCCAGACCATTGGTGTTGTTATCGTCGAGCAACAGGCGAACCTCCACGCCGCGCTCTGCCGCCGCCAGTAACGCGCTAAATAACAGCCGCCCCGACATATCGTCCTGCCAGATGTAGTACTGAATATCGAGCGTTTTCTCCGCCATGCCGCACAGTAAATAACGTGCTGCAAATGCGTCGAGGCTATCAGCAAGCGGATGGATACCACTCAGACCTGGGTGCTCAGCAAGCGTGGGGGTGATCGCCTTTCCCAGGCGTGTAGCGTGATGGTTTTTCAAATTAGAGTTGGGCAAGAAGCTGTTGATATATTTGCGTATTTTCGTCGTCAAAACAGACAAAAATCACCTGTTCCGGTAACGGACGCAGGCCGATATAACGATAAACAGTATCAATGGCTATTTTTGCGGCCTCATCTTTTGGATAACCGTAAGCCCCCGAGCTAATTGCCGGAAACGCAATCGTGCGATAACCATTGGCAGCCGCTAAGTCCAGGCAGTTGCGATAGGTTTGCTCAAGCAATTGGGCTTCGTGCTTTTCGCCGCCCTGCCACACCGGGCCAACGGCATGAATGACGGCTTTAACAGGAATATTTCCGGCTTCAGTAATCACCGCATGTCCAGGCGCACATTCGCCCTGTTGGCGCACAATCACTTTACACGCTTCAAGTATCGCAGGCCCCGCTGCACGATGAATCGCACCATCCACGCCGCCGCCCCCCATCAGGGATGAATTCGCCGCATTGACAATCACATCAACCTCGGCGCGGGTGATATCACCTTGTATCACCGACATTCTTTCACTCATTGGGAAACCTCCAGTTAGTCTTTGATAGTAGTCTAAACTTACCGAACAGCAGACGTATATCACTTAATCATTGATTTCCTGCTTGCACTCTAAGAGCCCTTTTGTTGCCAGGAAAAACTCCCCATAAATTAATCTGATGATACAGATAAATTCCATGCCATTTTTCTGGATTATTTCCTCTCGCATGCCGCAAGCTCGAAAATGATAATATGTTATCTCTGATGATTATCCACAAACCGCCACGGGTGATATTTTGAGCGCATTGAATTTTCCCAGAATTTAACGCTAATTTAAGAGAGTACTTTATGATCAGTACAGCCCATGCCCGCGATGTTATTTTTATCGAACCTTTCATTTTCTTCGCCATTATTGGGATGGCAGCCTGGGGGGGTATCGTAAAACGTATTATGATCACTCAGAAAAAAAACTCGCGAGTAGGTATTAAGGTTTACCTACAGCAAATGGTGGTATCCATTTTCAGTGGTTTAATATTAAGTATCATCGTCCTGTCCAGAAATGCCTCTGATGACAGAGTATTAATTGTTGCTGGTTTAGGTGGTGTTTTTTCCGGGCCAATATTGACTATAATTAGCAAAAAAATTAATACCTTAATAGAAAATCTAAGCCCAACCGTGAAGAAATCATAATCACCTTTAGCGACAAAAAAAGTGGGCACTCAATGAGTGCCCACTTAATTTTACCGGTCATTAACCCACCAGCAAACTCTATTATTTACAAGCCTTCAGTTCTTTCCACTGTGACCATTCCCCAGTAAATTCAGGATTCCCTGGTTCATTATTTTGTGTCCAGTAATTCGCGAGATATGTCTTACCTTTCCAGTTAACCTGCTCACCGCCATAATAAATTTTGGAAGCGTTCCAGTTATTAGCACAAGTGGTTGTTGTGCCTTCATCCGGGAGCGGTTGAACTTTTGGTATGACTGTCAGGGTATAACTTGCCACACTGCTTTTCTTGCCATCGGAAACGGTTAACGTAAATTCATAATCCTGCTTTTTCGTTACCACAGGTGCAACAAAGTTCAGTGAATCCTGATTTGTGGTGCCAAGGGTTGAGCCATTGGGTAACAACCAGCTGTAGGTGAGTTTGTCACCGTTCGCATCACTGGAATCTTTGGCATTCAGCGTCACATTCGCCTGGCTTTCTACTTCACCGATTGGCCCGACTAACTTCGCGACAGGTGCAACATTCGTGTCGGTCGGTTGGGTCGGTTCATCCGGATTGACAGGTTCTGGCGGTGTGACTGGCTCTGGTGGCGTTACCGGTTCTTCTTTACCGTTGTCATCGACAATTTTCACGTTAAAGAAGTGCTGTACACAGCGTTTATAGTCACCCTCTTTGAATGCGGAGAATGGCGTCTGGTAGCCGACTAACTGGCAAGAGTAGGTCTGCCCAGATGGCGTGTCAGGATTCCATCCCCAATCCTGTTCCCAGTATTGAGGCAGAGCACCGGAACCGCCTTCATCGAACTGCTTCATGTTTTTACAACCCAGCACTTCATCAGCGGCGATTGGCACTTTCAGATACTCCGCTTCGCTTTTGTAGTAAGAGATGCGGTTTTCACCTTGCGCAATCTCAGTTGGGCCGCCACATTCAACACCACCATTAATGATTTGAATCGTCACCCCAAACCCTGGGACCAGGCCGTTTTGTTTGTCGTGCTCGTTAGGTTTCCAGGTGCCGTCGATAACGTGCAGCATGCTCGGTTTTGGAGCCTGAGGAGTAACAAAGAAGAAGACTGCGCTGGCAAGGTTCAGCCAGGTATCGGCGACCAATTCAGGTTTATCCAACAGCGTGCGGACAGTGCCGAACATGGCGTCAGAGAACGGGCCGTAGTTGTAGTTATACGAAAGTTGTTTTGCGCCTCGGCCAAAATAACTGACGAAATCACCGTCTTTATCTTTACCGCATGGCCACGTCTGCCCTTGCCATACATCCGGGTTACATTCGCCGTTATAACCACCCTTTTGTCCTTCAACCCAGCCCATTTCGCGCAGATAGACCAGACCCTGGCGCCACACGGCCTCAGGCCGCCAGTCTTCGTGCCCCCCCGTCTCCTGGGCGAAGTGGGCAAACATCGTCGCCAGCACTTTACGGCAAATAGCATCCGAATCACGACCATCTGTATATGTGCCGCACACCGCAGGGAATTTACCGATCGCTTTTATAAAATTGATGTAACTATACTGTGAGTCGCGTAATGGAAAAATATAATCCCATTTTTCGCTATTCAGAATACTTTCAACACGCTTTACGTTGGCGGGATTAGAAGCAAGCCCAGGGGCTATTTTTTCTACGGAATTATTATCCAGTGTACGAATAGAGGCTTTAACCTCCTGCATTAATGGGTCTTGTGTCAGTGAGGTTTCTTTTTTGACAATATCACTTTCTTTTATGATATAGGGTTCAGTGGTATCAGCAGCCATTGCTGTATTAATACTAACCATTAAACACCCTAACGTAATCATATTAAGCATAAAAACCGGTTTGATTTTACGCATAACTTCACCTTATTTAATTTGAAAGTAAAAGCCCTCATTATTTCTCAACCCAGCAACCTTTCACTTTCAGCGAGAAATGCAGAGGCGGGTGCCAGGACAAAGTAATTGAAGGAACAAAAATATTACCTGACATCACTCTGGCATAATAACGATAACATCCTGCTAACTTTTACGATCAATAAAAAGCAATCATTATGGTTAATAAAATTTATATTCAGATATCACTACAAAACATTTTATATAGATAAACATCATCAGGGGGTAATTAGCGCCCTCGTTTAAACGCTCATGTCTTTTAAAGAAAATCACTTACAACAACTCATTTGCATCAGATAGGATGCAATCTTCTTGATTTCATCTTCTTTAACATTCGAAGACAAATAATTTATATATAGATCTGTTTTCCGTGCTATTAAACCAGAAGGAAGTTCAGCAATAACAATACACCGACCACGGTTTTTGATGAAGTGCTCTGCAAATTTTCGTGGAAACAAAGCTAACATATCGCTGTTTTCTACTGCTTTAATAACGCTATCGATAGAAGATGAGCTATAACGTTTTTTAACCACGCCGCTATAAGGTACATCAACGCTGTGCACCTGGCTAAAAGTCTCTTTATTTTTCTGCGCAAGACGGCAATTATATTCCACATGAGGAAATGAATAATAATGAGTTAAGGTGATCTCTTTTTGATGAGCAAGCAGACTATTAGCACCGCAGATAATCACAAAATCATCAACTGAATCTATTTTTTGATTCACCACTCTATCATCTGCTAAACATGTCTGCCCGACGACAACATCAATTTTTGATTGCAACAAATATTGGGTGAGATCTTCATCGCTAAACACAAGATGGTTGGCAAATTCAAATGGACAAACCAACTCGTCTTCGAACTGCGATAGCTCGTTGAAGTAATAATCTTCTGTGACATCTGAACAAATGATTCGCAGCGGTGAATCATTGCGCTGGCCGATTTTATTGCAGTGCATCACATCCTCGATAATCGTGATCGCTTTCACAAATGAATCGTGGATTTCCAGCGCCATCGGGGTAGGTTTTAAACCCTGCGTGGTGCGATAAAAAAGATCGTCACCTAAATGAAGTTTAAGTTTATTAATTAACAAACTTACCGCAGAAACTGAGATATTTAAATTTTTAGCTGCCCTTGACAAACTTCCTGAGATTATGACTTCATTCATAACTTTGATCAAATTATAATCAAATCCCGTTGATTTATTACCTGCCATCGTGAACTCCACATATGATGAATGAGCACTAATTTTCTAGACGTTTTAAAATTAGATAAAGTGAAATATTTATTTACAACTCTTCAATTATTAAATCTAAAAGCAGCAATGCCAATGCATTAAGACTCATCTGATTGACGGCCACCAACCAGATGAGCAATAAAAATAAAATTTTATTTCTTATCACAAAAAATGATTAGTATTATTAAAGTAAGTTATACCCTCCATTTCACGGTTCAGCTAAACTCACTCGTTCTTTCATCCACCCATAAATAAATGATTCATTTTTCTCTCTGCTTTCAGCTAACTCCAGATAGTGTTGCCCTTGTGAACAATTTAGAGAAAGCAGCATAACGCCTTCACCCTCTTTGCCTCTTTTTAGCAAAAAAGCATTGAGCGCACTTAAGGTTGCTGGCCCAATATTGCCATCAACAATAATATCTGGATAATAAGCGCCTTGGTTGTTATAGGCATTTAACCAGCGTTGTAACCACTTAATCCCTACTACCGGCCCCATATTAGTGCCTGTATCACACAGCTCATGGGCTAGAGCTGGTGATATTTTCTCTATCTTATTAAATCCGGGCAGGTACCAATAATTTTTCTCCAGAATCGTATAGGCATCCTCACGAGAAAAATTCTTCATATCACCACTATATCCAAAATCTCGCGCTGTTTTTTCGGTAATACCCCAACGTGTCGCACCTCCAGGATCGTTTGGATGGTTGACATAATTACCTTCTTTCTCTAAAACCGCATTGATAACCGGATTAACAGACATGATAAACCTCCCCAGATAACGGAATGGCGAATAGCAATATAAATTGATATTTATATTTCCATTGTGTAAACAGAAGTTAGATTAAGAATGTACTGGCAATAATGAGTAGTATGCCGATAAATACCCCCGCATAAACCCAGCGATTCAGGAGGTACCTTTTTTTCTTTTTCTCTACCACTTCAATATGAATACTAGAACTCACCCTAATACCTGATTTAGGTACAGTGATAAAGAATTCATCAATCCCCAGGGTTTTCAAATCGCGTCGAATTAAATATAACGTTTGGGTAAGACTTGCATCACTGGTGAATTTACTTCGCTCACCCCACAATGCCTGTGCTATCGCCACTTTATCAATAACTTCATCGGCTGCATGCTGAATGATATACGCGAGACACCGTGCACGCATGAAGGTCAGCTTGATAGTAATATTGCTACGCAGTTTTTTTAATTCTTTCGTTTCTTCATTAAAGATAAATTCATTGTTAATTAGATAGACAGTCATCATTTTCACCACTCCAGGGGATGTGTTCAATATCACAGATAAAAAACGATTCATCTTTTGGTTAAAGCGTATCCGGTTTTCTATTTTTCACCACAGCCAGGCTATGTATTATTTCTGATTTTGCATGGAATGTGATGAATTTATAAATTAATGGACCATTTCAAGTAAGACTCAAATAGCTGTTGAGTTTTACTTGAAATGTACTGCACAGATAACTATCTGAATCTCTTAAAGTTAATTATTGATCAACAAAATAGAATAAATGTCATTTGTATTTCTAATATATTTATCACCTATCAGAATTATTAAATCAATAAATCTCTTTTACGCACCAGGCATTATAAATAAAAATGAATGCTTGAGTGTTATTTGCCTGGAAACCAGTCTTCACCAATTATGTTAGCCAACAGCAAGCCGCTGTTACCCAATTAATTGTTAATCAGGATAATATTATGGCTACTAGTAAATTAATTCAGAAAGATGCGCTAACCCAGTCATCTTATGACGCGGATGGTTTTAACCCGGCAACAGAAACAGTGAAATACAGTTATACCTCAGCTCGCGTTACCAAGCCGGTATACAATAAATATAACACGACCAACAAACCTAAAGTTTTCGGTTATTACACTGACTGGTCACAATATGATGGGCGTCTGCAATCTGCCAGCGCCTCCCCTGAAGACCGTGGCCGTGGTTACGACTTAGCCAATGTCAGCCCAACCGCGTATGACAAAATCATCTTCGGTTTCCTTGGAATTGTGGGTGATACCACAGGTGAAAAAGCTGACACCATCGCTCGTGCGGCAAGCAATCTGAACAAGAAAAATGACCAGGCAACATTCCTTGATCCGTGGGGTGATTTCCAGAGCAGCGAAAACTGCGGCCTGAACGATCCTGGTTGGGCTGAGCTTTCTGTAGAAACAGCAACCCAAGCCAATGTCAAAGGTATCGTTGGCGGTCTGCGCGATTTGCAAGCTAAAGCAAAAGCACAGGGTCATGACCTGGCGCTCTCGATGAGCATCGGTGGGTGGACGATGAGCAGTGGCTTCCACAATATGGCCAAAACTGCGGCAAGCCGCACTACATTTGCGAAAAGCGTCGCCAGTTTGTTCACGCGTTTCCCGATGTTCTCTGAAGTAGATATCGACTGGGAATATCCTGGTAATGCGGGAAACAATAATGCTTATGACGATACGGACGGTGCCAACTACGCGCTCCTGCTGGCTGAAATTAGCAAACAACTGAAAGCGATTAACCGCTCAGATGTGAAAATCAGTATCGCCAGCTCCGCAGTCGTCGCCATCCTTGAAAAATCCGATGTTCCATCCCTGCTGAAAAATGGTCTGTATAGCATTAACGTCATGACGTATGACTTCTTCGGCACCCCATGGGCAACCGAACTGTCTCACCACACTAACCTGCACGCACTGGTTGAAGGTGGCTGGGGTATCGATACCATTGTTAACTATCTCCTGGCGAAAGGTTTCCCGGCAGATCGCATCAACGTGGGTTACGCGGCTTATTCCCGCAATGGCCAGAATGCCAAAATTGACAGTTTCTCCCCGCTGGCAGGCTCCTATGCACCGGTCGAAAACGCAACAACCACTGGCTCATTCGAAAGCGGATGCAGTGAATGGTATGACGTGATCAACTGCTATCTGGACCTGGAAAATCAGAAAGGCCGCAATGGTTTTGATGTTTATACCGATAAGATTGCTGACGCCGATTACCTGTATAACAAAAACACCAAACTTTATATGTCCATAGACACACCGCGCAGCGTTAAAGCGAAGGGTGAATATGTTGTGGAAAAAGGTCTGGGAGCGCTGTTTACCTGGACTATCGACCAGGATAACGGTGTGCTGGTGAATGCTGCGCGCGAAGGGTTGGGTTGCCCAATTGTCAACCAGGTTGTCGATATGAAACCTTTCTACTTTGAAGGGATTAATATCGGCGGAAGCGTACCTGATGATGAACAGCCTGAAACCAACACTGCACCGGTTGCCGATATCCAGCTCCAGGTCGTCAGTGGTTCCAGGGTTCGTCTGAGTGGGACAGAATCAAGCGATGCCGATGACGATACCTTGACCTACAAATGGGTCGCACCTGCAGGTATTGCACTGAGCAGCACTACTACGTCGACTATCACCTTCACCGCACCGGCCGTTGTCAGCAAAGCGAATTTTGACTTTACGTTGGTTGTAACTGACAGCCATGGTGCCACCTCGGTGAAGAAAGAATTTGTGCTCACCGTCTTTGGGGAAACCACGGTTGATCCAGAACCTGTGCCAGATCCACAGCCGACTCCAGATCCAGAACCGACCCCGGAACCTACTCCGGAACCGGAGCCAACACCTACTCCAGAACCTGCAGGTAAATATGCGGAATGGATTGCCACCAAAATTTACAACACGGGCGATAAAGTCAGCCATAAAGGCCACGATTATTACGCTAACTACTGGACTCAAAACAACGAGCCAGGCAATCCAGAATTCACTGGCGAATGGTCACAGTGGAAACTGATCTAACCATATAATTCACTAAAGTAGTATGCACTCATCAAAGCTAGCCAGAACGGGGCAAAATCTTGCCCCGTTCTGATTGCTGACAAAAGTAGTCTAAACTAATCCAACAACTACCCTATAAAGCTTTCACGACTTTCCTTCACAGGCCACCTCCTAAAGGTTTTTGCCTCTCCAGTATTTCTAAAAAGACCACCTATAGCGTTTTAGCAAGCAGGCTAACTTTCAGAAAGCTCACTCATGCAGGAGAGATTCTATGGCTAGTGAAGCGCAAAAAGTCGGGCTAGTCCCGGTGATGTTAATGGTTGCGGGAAATATTATGGGGTCGGGTGTTTTCTTACTCCCGGCAAACCTCGCCGCCACCGGTGGGATTGCTATTTTTGGCTGGATGGTGACGATAGTCGGCGCAATATCGTTATCAATGGTGTACGCCAAAATGTCCTCGCTCGATGACAGCCCCGGCGGTTCTTACGCCTACGCGCGTCGGGCGTTTGGCCCCTTCCTCGGCTATCAAACCAACCTGCTTTACTGGCTGGCGTGCTGGATTGGTAACGTCGCGATGGTGGTGATTGGTGTCGGCTATCTCAGTTACTTCTTCCCGATGTTAAACCAGCCGTGGCCGTTGACCGTCACCTGTATCGCTATTTTGTGGCTGTTTGTCGGGCTGAATATTATTGGCCCGAAAATGATCACCCGCGTGCAGGCGGTCGCCACGATTCTGGCATTAATTCCGATTGTAGCCGTCGCCGTTCTGGGGTGGTTCTGGTTTAAAAGTGATACCTACATGGAAGCGTGGAACGTCAGCGGCAAAGGCACTTTTGGTGCGATTCAAAGTACTTTGAGCGTCACGCTGTGGTCATTTATTGGTGTTGAAAGTGCGTCAGTCGCCGCCGCTGTAGTCAAAAACCCTAAACGCAACGTCCCGATTGCCACCATCGGCGGCGTACTCATCGCCGCAATTTGTTACGTGCTCTCCAGCACCGCCATCATGGGCATGATCCCCAACGTTGACCTGAAAGCGTCCGCATCGCCATTCGGTGACGCCGCGCGCATGGCGATGGGGCCATTGGCAGGCGCAATTGTTTCGTTTTGTGCCGCAGCCGGTTGTTTAGGTAGCCTCGGCGGGTGGACATTACTGGCAGGCCAAACGGCAAAAGCCGCTGCCGATGACGGATTATTCCCACCCATTTTTGCCAAAGTGAATAAAGACCAAACGCCCGTTGCGGGCCTGCTCATCGTCGGCGTGCTGATGACTATCTTCCAGCTCGCCAGTATCTCCCCTGATGCCACTTCGCAGTTCGCCGTGGTTTCCTCGGTCTCAGTCATCTTTACCCTGGTGCCCTACATTTATACCTGTGCGGCGTTAATGCTCGTCGGTCAGGGGCATATGGGTAATCAACGCCTCCCGTTCCTGTTTATTACGCTGATTGCTTTTGTTTACTGCATTTGGGCGGTGGTCGGTTCGGGCGCGACAGAAGTTATGTGGTCGTTCGTTGCCATCATGGTGATTACCGCGATGTACACCGTTAACTATAACCGTCGCCATAAAAACCCCTACCCGCTGGATAAACCCGTGGCTAACGATTAACTGGAGCTGGATATGCTTGATTTAGGCACGCATCAAAAACGCAAAATTCTGGTGGTCGACAGCAGTATTCAGGACGTTAACACCGCCAATGGACGCGCTGTGGCAGAGCTTATCGAGGCGCTGGAAGAAAATAACTTTGCCGTGATTTCAGCGGCGACCTTTGACGATGGCATCGCGACGGTGACGTCCGACGCCTCGCTGTGCTGCATCTTTGTTGACTGGACCTCCGGCGGCAATGACGACGAATCCCACAGCCAGGCCTTTGCGCTGCTGCAAACCATTCGGCGGCGCAATAAAAGTGTTCCGGTGCTGTTAATGGCGGAACATTCGTGCGTCGATACGTTAACGCTCGACTCCATGCGGCTGGTGAATGAATTTGTCTGGATGCACGAAGACACTGCCGAATTTATTGCCGCGCGCGCCCGCTCTCTGATTCAGCGCTATTACCAGCAACTGCTGCCGCCGTTTACTCGCGCATTGTTTAATTACACGCTGGAAAATCCGGAATATTCATGGGCCGCACCGGGCCACCAGGGCGGCGTGGCGTTTACCAAATCGGCGGTCGGGCGTGAATTTCTCGACTTCTTCGGCGAGAATTTATTCCGCACCGATACCGGTATCGAACGCGCCGCCATGGGGTCATTGCTCGACCACAGCGGGCCGATCAAAGCCTCAGAAACCTACGCTGCCGAAGTGTTTGGGGCGCACAAAAGCTATTCAGTATTAAACGGTACTTCCGGCTCCAACCGCGCCATTATGCAGGCGGTAGTAGGCGAGTTTGAAATCGCGCTCTGCGACCGTAACTGCCATAAGTCTATTGAACAAGGCTTAGTGATGACCGGGGCGCTGCCGGTTTATTTCGTGCCAACGCGCAACCGCTTCGGCATTATCGGCCCCATTCCAAAACGGCAATTCACGCCAGAAAGTATTCGGGCGGCGATTGACGCCAACCCGCTGAAACACGAAGTGGTGAGTGATAAACCGGTTTACGCGGTCGTCACCAACTGTACTTACGACGGCATGTGTTATCACGCCGAAGCGGCGCAAGAGCTACTGGCGCAAAGCGTCGATCAGATTCACTTTGATGAAGCCTGGTACGCCTACGCCCGCTTCAATCCGATGTACAAAGGCCGCTTTGCGATGCGTGGCGACCCGAAAGATTTCGATAGCACTGGGCCAACCGTTTTTGCCACTCACTCCACGCACAAGCTGCTGGCGGCTCTGTCGCAATCTTCCTACATCCACATTCGTAACGGCAAAAAACCGGTTGAGCACTCGCGCTTTAATGAGTCGTATATGCTGCAGGCCACCACCTCACCGCTGTATGCGATCATCGCCTCCAACGAAATTGGCGCGGCGATGATGGATGGCGGCCAGGGCGAAGCGTTGACGCAAGAGGTGATTGTCGAAGCGGTCGATTTCCGCCTAGCGCTGGCAAAAGTGCATGCAGCATTTGCCAAAAACAACGACTGGTTCTTCTCACCGTGGAACGCACCGACCATCACCGATACTGCGGGAAATGAAGTGCCGTTTGTCAAAGCGTCACGCGAGCAGCTCACTACCGACCCCGCTTGCTGGACGCTAAAACCGGGTGATAAATGGCACGGATTTGATCAACTCGAAGACGACTGGTGTTTGCTCGACCCTATCAAAGCCGGGATTTTAGCCCCTGGAATGGGCGATGATGGCAACCTTCTGGAGTCCGGCATTCCGGCGGCAATGGTCACGGCGTATCTTGGCGAGCACGGGATTGTGCCGTCGCGCACCACCGATTTTATGGTGTTGTGCCTGTTCTCCATCGGCGTCACTAAGGGGAAATGGGGGACATTAATCAACGTGTTGCTGGAGTTCAAAACCGACTACGACAACAACACGCCGCTCAAACGCTGCCTGCCGGACTTAATCAGCGCCGACGCTGCACGTTACGCAGGAATGGGGCTGCAAGACTTGTGCGACGAAATGTTTAACTACATGAAAACCAGCCAGATGGACAAACTGCAAGCCGAGGCGTTTGGCAATATTCCCGTTCCGGTGACACGCCCGCGCATCGCCTTCCAACAGCATATGGCGGGCAAAGCCGACCATTTACCTATCGACCAGTTACCCAACCGTATTTCGGCAGTGGGCGTGATTCCTTATCCACCGGGAATACCGATTGTGATGCCGGGTGAAAGCTTCGGCGATGCAGATGGCCCATGGCTGAAATACATAAGCAGCATCGCGCAATGGGGCGAAAAATTCCCCGGTTTTGAGAAAGAACTGGAAGGGGCCGAACTGATTGACGGGGTTTATCACATTTGGGCATTGAAGCAGTAAAAATGCTTTAAAAACCGGTGGATGACGCGGCGCTTATCCACCCTACAAAATCACCTAATCACGTAGGTCGGATTAGCCGCAGGCGTCATCCGACAAAATCACCAACTCCGCGCCAAAATTCGCGGGAAATGGCTGCTCACCGCAACAAGCGATAAGCCGGTCTTCAACGGTAACGTGATGTAAAAAGCGGTCTGGCGGGCATAACGTCTGGAGCGGCAAACGGAGCTGCTCCATTTGCCAGACCGTTCCCCCGCGCTGTTTAAGCACCGCTTCATGCGCCGTCCACAGTCGCCAGAATTGCGGGATGTGTTCCACTTCTGGCAAAAATTCCAGCCAGTCGCACAGGTTTGCGTCAAAGCTGTGGCGGGCAATCGCCATAAAACGCGCGCGCGGGCGGATTATTTCAAGATCACAGCCGACATCCCCTTCCCCCACCAGCACAGCGACACTTTTGCCGCTATTGCTGATATTAAATGCAGGCAATTGCGGGTGATGCGGTTTACCTTGCGCGCTGCGTTCCAGCTGAGGTAACGGGCCATTATTGAGCAGCATTGCCAATAACACTCTGGCCGCGATCCACTCATCCCGGCGACGCCCGCCAGGTGCGTCCTGTAGCAATTCAGCCGCCAGCCAGCGCGTAGCCAGCGCATCATCTTTCAGTTGGGCAACGTCACCCACCGCAAGGTGATAACCGTTTACTGCCAACGGCGCAGCACCAGTGAAGTGTTGATACCACCGAAGGCGAAGTTATTGCTTTGCACAAATTCAGTGTCGATTTTGCGCGCTTCGCCGATGATGTAATCCAGTTCACCGCAGGCTTCATCAGGTGAAGTTAAATTCAGCGTTTCAGCAAACCAGCCTTCGCGCATCATTTCGATACTCATCCACGCTTCCAGCGCGCCACAAGCCCCCAGCGTATGGCCGAGGTAACTTTTAAGCGATGAGATTGGCGTACGAGCGCCGAAAACCGCCGCCGTGGCGTGGCTTTCGGCAATGTCGCCGCGATCGGTGGCAGTGCCGTGAGCATTAATGTAGCCAATATCACTGGCCGTGAGTCCGGCTGAACGCAGGCCGCGCTCAATGCAGATTTGCATGGTTTCTTTCTGCGGCTGAGTGATATGTGCCGCATCACAGTTGGTGTGGAAACCCACAATCTCGGCGTAGATCGTCGCGCCACGCGCCAGCGCGTGATCCAGATCCTCAAGGATCAATGTGCCAGCACCTTCGCCAATCACCAGCCCATCACGCTGCACATCGAAAGGAGATGGCGTGCTTTTTGGCCGCTCGTTGCGCTGGCTTGTCGCAAATAGCGTATCGAAAACCGCCGCTTCCGATGGGCATAACTCTTCTGCACCGCCCGCCACCATCACGGTCTGGTAGCCGTGACGAATCGCTTCCCACGCATAACCAATCGCCTGGCTGCCTGATGTACACGCACTTGAAGTGGGGATCACGCGCCCGCGCAAACCAAAGAATAGCCCGGTGTTCACCGCAGCCGTGTGCGGCATCATCTGCACGTAAGTGGTGCCGGTGATATTGCGCGTGTGTTTCTCGGTCAGCATGGTGGCAAATTCGCTCACCGGGCCGGTACTGCCGGTAGAAGAACCGTAGGCAATACCGGTTTCGCCGCCGGTTAAAATCGGGTCATCCAGCAAACCGGCCTGGATGAGCGCAAGCTCGGTTGCACGTGTGGCAAGCAATGAAACGCGGCCCATCGCCCGGATGCGCTTGCGGGTGTAGTGCTCAGGCAAAACAAAATTATCGACAGGAGCGCCGAGCATCGTGTTCAGCCCGTCATAAATTTGCCATTCCGGCATCTGGCGTACAGCGTTTTTACCCGACTTCAAGCCCGTCGCCACATCCTGCCAGCTTTCACCAAACGCAGTGACACCGCCCATTCCAGTCACTACAACACGCTTAATCACAACATACCTCCATTGATGGAGATAACCTGGCGCGTCACATAACCCGCCACGGGTGACATCAAATAACGCGCAAGCCCAGCGACTTCTTCCGGCTGGCCCATACGCTGCAATGGAATCAGGCGCATCGCTTCGGTTAACGCGGCCTCTTCCATTTCAATCATGCCGGTGTCAATCAAGCCAGGCGCGATGCAGTTCACCGTGATTTTGCGCTTCGCAAGCTCAATGGCCAGCGCTTTGCTGGCACCAATAATGCCCGCTTTTGCGGCGCTGTAATTCACCTGCCCACGGTTGCCCATCAGACCTGAAACCGACGAGAGTGTGATAATTCGACCACCCGCTCGCAGGCCGATCATCGGCATGACGCACGGCTGGATAACGTTATAGAAGCTGTCGAGATTGGTGCGAATGACGCCATCCCAATCGTCATCGCTGAGTGCCGGGAACGCGCCATCACGAGTGATACCCGCATTGTTCACCACGCCCCAATATGCACCGTGTTTTTCAATATCAGCTTCGATGACGCTGCGGCATTGTTCACGCTCGGAGCTGTCAAATTGCATGACGCGACCTGTTCCGCCCTGAGCGTTAATCTCTTCAAGCGTTTGCTGTGCGCCCGCTGCGTCGCGATGGTAATGCACCACTACCGCAAATCCATCGGCGGCAAGCCCCAAAGCAATAGCCTTGCCAATTCCCTTACTGGCCCCGGTGATTAATACCGTTTGTGTCATCTTGCTGCCATCCCATTAAAATAATTTCTTTATTTATTATCAGATTAATTCTTTTTGTAGGGTGGATAAGCGTCAGCGTCATCCACCGTTTTCGCCCGTGGTGTCGGGGGCGCTGCGCTTGCCCGACCTACAACAGCTTTCCTTTAAAATAATTGTTCTAATTCATTATTATCAGGCTGATACGTGTTGACTCGCCCGCTCGCCAGTACGTTTCCGTCTGCAAGAATTTGTCCTTCAAAACATCCAATTTTGTCATCACGCATGAGCAGCGTAACGTGACAATCCAGCACCGCACCGTGGGCAAAAACACCTTCCGGGCAACGCAAACCCCGCCCGCCGAGCAGCATACCCACACGGCTTGCTTCTTCGCCGTTGTTGTTGGAATGCCACCCAGACCAGACACCGACGGTTTGTGCCATCAGCTCAATGGCAAACCACCCGGGCAAATCCCCTTTCGCATCCAGAAACGGAGCCAGCACGCCGCTGTGGCTGACCGTCACGCGACACTGTGCGCTTTCTTGTTCCACCGCCACGACCGATTCGAGCAAACACATTGGCGCTTCGTGCGGCAAATAGTGGTGAGGGGCAAGAAAATCAGTCATCGGAAACTCCTAAAATCAGACTGGCATTGTTGCCGCCAAAAGCGAATGAGTTCGACAACATGATGGGTTTAGAGAATGTCTGCGGCGCGGTGAGTAAACCACAGCCCGCCAGGGTCAAGTCTTGATGCGTATCACTGAAATCCTGCGCGGGTAACGGCAAATCACCTGCCAGCAATAAATAACACAGTGCGGCTTCACAAGCGCCTGCTGCACCTAACGTGTGGCCGGTCAGGTGTTTCGTCGAGCTGCAAGGGATACGCTCACCAAAAAGTTGATTCACCACTTTGGCTTCGATTTCGTCATTCAGACGGGTGGCGGTGCCGTGCATATTAATATAGCCAATCTCATCCGCCGCGAGTTTTGCTTCCCGCAGCGCCATTTCAATGGCGCGAATCGCCCCGACACCTTCCGGGTGCGGAGCCGACATATGCCAGGCATCCGTCGATTCCCCAACACCCAGCAACTGCACTTTCCCCGGCTGCTGGGTGAGTAAAATCAAGACACCTGCTTCGCCGATGGTGATCCCGTTGCGCTCGGCGCTAAAGGGTTTACACCGCACGTTGCTTAGTGACTCGAGGCTGCTAAAGCCGTTAATTGGCATTCGGCTTAATGTGTCCGCACCGCCAACAATAGCCGCGTCAACCATGCCCGACTCAATCAAGCGTTTACCGGTGATAATCGCCCGCGCACTGGAGGAACAGGCGGTAGAAATCGTTAATGCGGGACCAAATAATTGCAGATAGTCACTGAGAAAACGCGATGGATCACCCAATTCTTGCTGACCGTAACGATAAGATTCGGGGGGATTCCCGCCGTGGCTGCCGCTCACCATTCGGTCGCCCTCATCCAACCCGGAAGTGCTGGTCCCGAGAATCACCGCCACACGAGAATCGCCGTATTTCGCTATTGCTTCATCCACCTGCGGGCGAATTTGCGCCAGCGCCGCCAACAACAGACGATTGTTGCGGCTGTTGTACCGCGCCATTTCTTCTGGGATTTCAGGCAATTCACCCGTGACGCGTCCGACCCAACACTCGCCTTGTTGCAGCCAGCCTTCAGTATCTGGTCCCATGCCTGGCGCAACGCCTGCCTGCAAATTTGCCGCGATATCTTCAAGGTTGTTGCCCAACGCATTAACCATGCCCACTGCCGAAAAAGTAATCATGATTAGCTTTCCAGGTGCTGAATACGGATGACATAGCCGAAACGAAGATGGTGAACACTCACAGGCTGGCGGATTCCATCACGCATCAGATAGTGGATTGTTTCAATCAGCTCACCCTGGTCGTCGCGCAATTCACGACGTGAATCAATATCTTTTAGCGTCCACCCCGCTGGCAATTGCTTCTGCCAGGCGCTTATCGGCCAGTAGCTCAACATAATATCGGCAAGCACCTGGCTGGCTGGAGGCAATTCGGGAAGCGTGATGGATTGTTCGGTTTTAATCCCGCTCTGATCGTAGGTCAAACGGAATAAACGAATCCCCAGCGGGGACAAACCCGCCAGCATCACTTTCTGCTGATCGGCATTGAGCAGCACCATCAGCGATTGCGTTTTTCCCTTAACCTGGGCGCTTAATAGCTGCTGTTCGGTGATGGACGGAGAAATGCCAGGCGCGGGTAACGTCACTAACGTACCTGGTTTTAACCACGCCTGCGGGCGAGTGTTATCCGGTTTTGGGGCACTGCAAGCACTCAGTAAAAACGCGCCAAACACGATGGCCAATGTCGGTATTTTTTTCATGATTCTCTCTTTCCCTTTCCCTGGGTGGATGGAGGTAAGGCTAATGGTGCGGTTAAAAATGCACAGAAGATCCCGCAACTCAACACAATGCCAAAGCTTGCGATGGCTTGCGTCTGGCTAAAGACCAGCATGCCTAAGGTGAAAAGTGTGGTCAGCAAAGCAACACTAATGGCCAGCAATGACGTCAGCGGTGTTCCGCGCGGGTTGCTAAAGAACAGGGTGTAATTAATGCCAATTCCCAGCACCAGCATCAGCGCTAATAACGAGAACAAATTGAGTGCGTGCCCGCTCAAGGCGAGTGCCGCAAGGCCACCGCCCAGCGATAACAGCGAAGGCACAACACTGAGCAAGCCCCGTTTCACGCCCAGACGCAGCACGTAACTGAGCGCAATCGCCACTACCGCCGCAGCTAACAGAGTGGCCAGTAAACTACGGAAATGGCTGAATAATTCGTTGAACATGACTTTACGGTCAACCCAACTGACGCCCGGAATTTTTGCCGCAATCTGGCCGAGTTGCTGACTGTCGTGAACGCCACTAACAGGCACCAGCGCACCGCTTTTGCCATCTGGTAACGACAGCCACAGCAAACGCCAGCCGCTGCTGATCACACTTTTTTGCCAGACATCCGGCGTCACCGCCATTTGTTGCAAATTTGGCGCACTCACCGTAATCCCGCTTTGCGCGAGGCGTTTTTGTAGTAACGGTGCCGCTTCGCGCAGCAATTGCAAATCGGCCTGCTGTTGTTCAAGGGAGGCGAGTGGGATCAGGCGATAGCTGTCGATGGCTTTATCGGCTTTCAACTTAGCCAACGCGGGGGCGAGTTTTTCCAGTCGTTGTAGGGTTTGCTCGGCGCTGTCGCCGTAAACCACGAACCATTTCTGATCCATCCCCTGCCCGGTTAAGGTGGTTATTGCCTGTTCTTCACGAAGCAAATCCTGCGGGAGTGCCTGGAAGCTGGCGATATCGTCATTGATTTTTAATGATGCTATTCCACCGAGGCTGATAACCAACAATGCGAGTGGTATTCCAAAACGCACCGCGTTGTTGTGTTGCCATGCGTCAAGCCAGGCGTTGAGCCAATGGCGACAAGGCACCTGGCGGACGGGCAAACCGCGCACCGCAAACGGATACCAACACACCACCGTCAGGCAGGACGCAATCAAACCGCTGGCGGCAAATACCGCGAGCTGGCGAATACCGGGGAAAGGCGCGAGGATCATAATCAGATAAGCAATGGCGGTCGTCGCCAACGCCAGCAGCAATGCCGGAAGCACTTTGCGCAAACTGGCAATCGGCGAATTTTGCCCACCGTGAACCATGCGTTCGGTGAGGTAATACAGGGTGTAATCTGCCGAAACGCCGACGATACTCATACTCATCACCAGCGTCATCAGGTGCAGTTCGCCAAAACACAACAGCGTGATGGCAGTGCCCGCCAATGCGCCGATGCCGACAGAAGTGACACATAAAATGAGCGGGCGCACCGAGCGGAACACCAGCAATATCAACAACAGCACGCCAATAACCGTGGCAAGACCCAGCGTAGAAACATCGTGTTTGGCCTGCTGGCTGGCGTAATCGCTATAAAACAGCGTGCCGCGTGACATCACTTGTGCCTGCGGGAACTGCTGTTTCAGCTTTTGCTGCAAGGCTCGCAGTTGTTCAACCGCTTCGCGCCCTTGCTGCATATCGAAGGAAGAACCTTTGAGTTCGCCGTGCAGCAAATACCAGTAACGCCCTTGTTTATCACGCGCCACCAGCCAGCCGTTCATCAGCCTCATCTGGCTGGCCGTTTGTTGCAGCGCCAGTTGCGAACCACGCGTCAGCATCAGCGGGTCGTTGGTCAGCTCTTTACCGCTGACGCCGGAAAACGCCGAATAGAGTTGCGCTAATACCCATTGCGCCTGCGCTTCCCCACCGTTTTGTAAACGGCTGCGGGTCTGGGTATCCACCAGGCCATTACGGTGCTCGAAGTAGAATTCCCCCCACTCCTGCTGGCCTTTGGCATCCATCGGGCCTTGCACGCCTTGCAAAAACGGCTGCTGTTGCAGTTGTGTTTGCCACCATGCTGCCGCCTCGTCATTCGGCTTATCGCCAGGGCTAACCATCCACATCATTTGTCTGTCGAGACGTTGCAAAAAACCGTTCTCGATTTGCGGCGGGATTTTCCCCAGGCTGCTGGCAGGCAGGAGTGAAAGCACGCTGCTGTCGAGCCTGGCTTTGGGTAGCGTCACGGCGAGTAACGCCACCAGCAGCGTGACGACCGCCAGCCAGCCCCATGCCAGGCGGCGATGCACGTCAGAAGGTGAAGCGTTGCTGCTCTTCATGAGTCAATTTTCGCGGTTCCAGACGGTGGTTACTGAAGGTGATTTCGGTGAAATCGCCCTGCAAATCGTTTAACGCAATGCGATTAAGATGTTTGTCGCCCTGCAACGTAATGGTGCTGAAAAGCTTGTCGAGCGGCGTGGTGATTGGCGTTAAGACCAGTTGCCATTGGCCTTTGCCCTGGTCGGTAAACACGCTGGAAAAGTTTTCATCAAGCACTTTGCGGTCGGCCTGAAATAACGCCCGCAATAAATGGTTGAACTGGAACATTTGCGGGTTGCTGTCCGCGGTGATGATCTGCGGTGCCTGATTGCCCATGATTTGCGCCATGTGGCTATCATCAAGCACCAGCGTCATCGGGAAAGGATGCTGTTGTTGCCACCACAGCCCTTTGCTTTTTGCGATAAGCACTTCTCCGCTGGAATGCAGCGGTTGTGCCATGCCGCTAATCTGGCGGTCCTGCTGGAACTTCGCCCGCACAACTGGCTGCGAAGCAAAGCTGCGTTGCACGTCATCAAGCGTAATGGCGCTCGCCGTACAGCTGATAAACAGCAAGGCCAAAAAAATGATTCTATTCATAACTCAAGCCCATGCGTTCAAAAAGGATCTGAGGGGAGACAAAACACATCTCACCCGTTGTTGCTTCAACGGCAACCTGAATGGTGTAACCGGTAGTGGTGCGTTTTCCGCTTGCGGCATCGACAATTTCGTAGCCAATTTTCAGGCGGTTTTCGTATTCCAGCACCGTGGCCCGCACCAGTATTTGCTGTTCAAATTTCACAACATCACGGTATTTCACCCGTGTATCGACGACCGGCCAGACGTAACCCGACTCCTGCATGGCGCGATAACCGTAATCAAACTGCCCGAGCAGCGCTTCACGCGCCACTTCAAAGTAGCGAAAATAGTTACCGTGCCACACAACGCCCATCGCATCGACATCATGGAATGGGACTTTGATACCGATCTCCACGGTAAAACGTGGGGAATTTAACATCCAGACTCCTTTTCCGGCGGCAATTGCCAGAAATCATAAAAATTAAACCAGTCGAGTGGCGAGCGCAGCGCGTAAAACTCAAGACGCAGCGCGTAATAATCAATGTGCTCTTGTAACGCTTGTTGGCGCGTGGCGCGCGGCAGCAATAGCGGATCGGCAAAATGTTCTGCATGAATGCGCAGCTTGCCTTGTTCACGCAAGACCATCATCAGAATGACCGGGCATCTTAATGCTGCGGCAAGAATAAACGGCCCTTGCGGAAAAGGAGCTGGACGCCCCATAAACTCGCTCCAGCACACGCGTCGCTCGCCGCCGCGCTGTGGATTTACCGCAATTCTGTCTCCGACGATAGCCACCCATTCTCCGGCTTCGAGCTTTTCTTGCAGCATCATGGCTGTTTCCGGGCCAATGTGGCTTACCGGCAATAAATTCACGCCAGCCTGAGGGGCGATTTCTTCAATAATCTGGCGAAAACGCTGGGCGTGTTCGGTAAAGACTAGCGCATTAATCACCAGCCCGGCTTCAACCTGCGCCAGAGCGCGGCTGGCTTCGATATCGCCGAGGTGAGCCGCGAGAATGAGCTTCCCCTGCCCGGCCTGCGGCTGTAACACTTCGCGGCTGCCAGGCGCGAATTCAATGTCGCGCCCCCAGATAATATCCCCACGCCAGGCAGCAATTTTGTTGAGCATCGCATCACCAAAACGTAAGAAATGGCGATAGCTATTTAAGCCATTCGGCAACGTGATTTGCTGGGTTTGCGCTTGCTCACGAACGCGTGCCAGCCATTGTTGCGAGGCTTTTCGCTGCGTGCTTCCCGTGAGCCACATCCACGCCACAACCGGATAAAGCAGAGCGTTAAATGCACGTCGCCCTAAGCGCTGGTAGATATTGAGCATCAGGCGCATTCCCGCCAGCCCTTTACGCTCCGGGACTTGAGCCCAGTGGGCGCTTTGATGACGGCGGCGGGTCAGCAGCGTCGGAATGCGCGGCAACATACCGAAGAACAATCGCGTATGCATCCAGGAAATACGCACGTTATCGCGCAGCGCATCGAAATGTGAAACGCCATCTGGCGGATAAATCACCCGGGTGTGCAAGAAACGACTATCGGTCCCTGCCCAATACAATCGCACCATGATTTCGGTGTCGAAATCCATTCGTTTGCCGGGGCCGTGGCGGGCAATTACCTCAAGGGTAGCCGCCAGCGGATAGACGCGAAAGCCGCACATACTGTCTTTTAACGACAGGGATAACGTTTCAATCCATACCCAGACGTGGGTGATGTAACGCCCGTAAAGGCGCGATTTCGGTACGGATTCATCGTATTCCGGGGTGCCGGATATCAGGCTGGCAGGATGTGCGCGAGCTTCATCTAAAAAACGCGGCACATCTTCAATACAATGCTGCCCGTCGGCATCAAGCTGAATGGCGTGAGTGAACCCTGCCTGCGCCGCCGCTTTAAGCCCGGTCATCACCGCCTCGCCTTTACCCTGGTTGGACTCAAGCTCAATCAAGGTGACGCCAGTTAATTGTGCCAGTTGCTGTTTAGTCGCACGCTCGCTGCCGTCATCAACAATAATGCAAGGCAGATCATACGGTTGCAGCCGAGCCACCACAGCGGCTATCGTGGCGCCGTGGTTGTAACAGGGGATCACCACACAGGGGCGAAAAGCCGAAGGCGTTACGGGCATAGTTTGATCTTCCCGCTGCTGGCCGGGATCTCGCCTTGTTCAGTCAACAAGGTGTAAGAAAAACTCAGCACGTTGCGTTGCGCGTCCCATTGCAGATTCAGTTCCAGCTTGCTGCCCGGCACAATTGGCTGCTGGAATTTAACGCAATCAATCGCGCTAAAGCGCATTCCCGGCGCCAGCTCCAGACCGTAAGCCATCACCCAATCCAACTGGGCGACGCCAGGCAAAATCGGCTGCGTGGGGAAATGCCCCGAAAACCAGCCTAATGTTGCCGGTACGTCCAGCTGTAAACGCAGTTGGTGCGCCTCGGGTTGCGAACGATTTAACTCAACGGGTTTCATCAAATAATTCCTGTAGTTGCGTCCAAGCGCGTTTGCTTTGGCTATTGAGCGGAATGCGTTCGACGATACGCCAGTAACGTGGAATAGCGACCGGCTCAAGCCAGGCGCGGAGCGCGTCTCGCCAGCGCTGCTTATCTCCGCCTTGCTCACCAACGACCACTACCGCCCCCAGAGCAATGCGGTTTGCGCGCATAATTGGAACCACTGCCGCATCTTCAATCCCCGGCAGCGTCAGCAAACGGCGTTCAATTTCACTGAGTGAAATACGCTTTTCTTCAATTTTTACAATGCGATCGCGGCGACCCGATAAACGAAAATGCCCCTGCGGCGTAAATTCGAGAATGTCGTCCAGTTGCACCGGATTATTATCCGTTAATGGCGACGCAACCTGCCAGCCATGCTCTTGCGCAATAAAATTCACTAACGGGAATGGCTGCCAAACAGGTGCCGATTGCGAATGTTCCCGCCACGCCAGCACGCCCGTTTCAGTGGTGCCATAAATTTCTGAGACAGGCTGTTTAAGCCAGGCTCGTGCCATTTTCGCCGTGTCGTCATCCAGCTTTCCAGCCGCGGAAATCACTCTTTTCACATCAGGTGGCGTCAGATTGACATCAAGGCGCTTTAAAAATGCCGGGCTGCTGATGAACAGCAGCGGGTGTGAAGAGTGAGCGGCGAGTTGTTCCGGGAAGTGGATCATCGCCGCATCGCCCGGCAAACCGAGCGCCATGGGCAGCATGATGCGGAAGGTAAAGCCGTAGAGATGCTGGTGCGAAACCGACCCGACCACGCGGCAGTTGCGTAAACTGTCGCCCCACAGAGCGGCAAGCCAGGCAATTTCTTCATCCAGCGCTTGTAATGATTTGAATATTTGCGCGGGTTCACCCGTTGAGCCGGAAGTGAACAGCACCACGCCTGCATTGGCAGGAACTGGCTCAAACGGTTGAACCGGCATGCAGATTAAATCTTGCGGGTTTATCACCGGGCAACTGAGATTGAGTGCCGTATCGCTCATCACACCGTAGAAATGGTTTTGCTGCTCGCGCAGTTGTGCTTCACGACGATGACCGGGAATAACCGGCGTTTTTCCTGCGTGAAGCGTGGCTAATAGCGCGGCAAGAAAATCGTAACTGTTGTCAAAACAGAGCGCCCAATGCTCGCCAGGCTGTGTCTTCAACCAGCCGTAAATGCGCTGCACGTCATTGATTAAATCGGCCTGAGTCCAGAGCTTCTGCCCTGCAAACGCCACAACATGTTGCGGGTGACGATTTGTACAAAGCCACTGCGCCAACGGCAAAGGGTTATTCATAACGTCGTTTCACCCGTATCCGGATCAGCCATTCACAGGCAAATAATAGCCCCATCAATAGATAGCTAATCATTCCGTTCCACAGCGTCCACCAATGAACGTTCCCCGCAAGGCAGGTAAACAGCGACACGCTGCCATTAATGATGAAGAACACACACCAGACTTGAGTCACACGGCGGGTATAACGCACGCCTGCTGGCGGGAGGTTCCCTTCGTGCAAGCGTGCCAGGCGCTCGACTATCGACATGCTGCTAAACAGCGACGAGCCAAATAACGCCAGCATGACGCCATTAACGACCACCGGATACCACAACAACAGTTGCGCTTCACGCATCCAGATGCTGGCAACGGACAACACCGCGCCCGCAATCGCCAGGCCTTTAAAGGCGCGGCTTAAGGCTCCGGTTTTGCCCCGTAAGGTACACAAACGCAGCACAAAACACAGCGCCAGAATTGGCAGCAAAATGTGTAATTGGGGATATGAGATGACTAACCAGACGGCAAAGGGCCAACCGATGACGGCCAGCCCTCCAACAATACTGAGTGCACGTTTTGCCAGCACGCGATTAAGACTCGCTATGCAAACGCTCTACCGCGTCTACGACATCCTGTACGGTGCGAACCGTTTTGAAATCTTCCGGCTTGATTTTTTTACCGGTGCGCTTTTGCAAATGAACGACCATATCGACCGCATCAATGCTGTCGAGATCCAGGTCTTCATATAAACGAGCCTGCGGGGTAATTTGTTCAGGAGACAGTTCAAATAACTTCACCAGTAACCCAGTGACTTCCTGATAAATATCGTCTTTATTCATAACGTACTCGTGGTTTCATTCAGGCGCTGTGCGCAGGGTTTTGACTCTTAATAAAGGCAGCGAGATTGGCGACGGAATAAAAATGTTCGCGCATCGCTTCATTTTCAGCGGATAACACCACGCCGAAACGTTTTTTAACCGCAAGGCCCAATTCCAGTGCATCAATGGAATCAAGTCCAAGGCCATCCTGACCAAATAAGGCGGCCTGACTTTCAATCTCATCAACACTGAGCTCTTCCAGATTCAGAGTGTCGATAATGAGTTGTTTAATATCGGTCTCTAAGGATTCCATAGTTACATCCGAGTTTTAATGAGGATCAGGTACCAGTTCCTGACACAAATATTGGTTCAGACGACGGGCCGCAAGTGCGGAGGCTTCGTCATGATTCGCCATAAACCCCTGGCTTTCGATCCGCTGCTTTACACTCACAGTGATCATAGGTTTACGCTTGGGTATCTGATACCAGCGGCTATGTTTATCCAAATAACGTTGGTCACAATAAATATGGACGATTCGTAACGGACAGCCACTGCGCACCGCAATATTGGCCGCACCGCGCTGAAGCACCAATGGTTCTCCAGGTTTCGTGCGCGTTCCTTCGGGGAAAATCAATATCGCCTCCCCTTCTGCCAGCCGCTTTTGGCTCTCAGGGAGTAATGTTTCGCCCTGACTGTTTACCAGGTAATCCGCAGCCTTTATGACACCACGGAAGCAGGGATTGTGAATCAGGCTCGCTTTCACCAGACAACCAATGTGGGGTGCCTGGGAGGCGATAAATACGTAATCCAACAGTGTCGGGTGGTTCGCAACAATCAAACATCCGCGATCGTTTGTGAGCTGTTCGAAACCCTCAAAACGGTAATCGAATACGCCAAGCCCGCGTCCGATGCGTAAAAATAACCGGAAACTGGCAGCAATGCTACGACGCGCAATCTCGCGGCGTTTAGGTTTATCGCGCACACACAGCAACAGAAAATTAAACCAGACCAGCGTAAGTAGCAGACCACCGCTACCAAATAACACGAATAACCAGCCGGTCATCAGCACGCGCCAGTACCATTTAATGCGCAGCCACATTAATGACGACTCCAGCGCCAGCCCATACGCTCACCTGCAAGAGTGAATGCAGCCTTTTTACTCAGCCAGCCATGCAAAAACGCCAGACCCTGCGGCAAATTTTGTGGTTCGCTCATTCGACAAGGTGTCGCTTCACAGCAAATTTGTGAGCCTGATTCCAGTAATAGCGCGACGGAGAACGGGATATCTACCGCTTCTCCGGCAAGGTGCGGGCGGTAAAATTCGGGTATAAGTCCGTCAAAATCCACCAGCAATACCCGTTTGTAACCCGCATGATGCAGAGCAGCCACTTCGACTAATGCTTGCGCAAAGCTGTCGTATCCCGCGGAAACCGAAGAGGAGACCAGTGCCTGGCGGGCTGCAATGGTGGTATTACCCACCGCTGAGTTATGAACTGACATGGCAAAATCTGTGGGCGACAGGCTTTCACCTTCGGCAAGAGCCGTCAAAATTCGAAAGTTGCGTTCCAGTTCTCCATGGCGACTGGAGAAAACCAGGGCATCAACCTGATGGCGAGACAGTATTGCCAGCGCACAATCCACCGCAAGGCGGCTGCCCGAAGCCAGACGACGCGCGGTCATCATCGGTAAATGGCGACATTTAGCCACCGCCGCGTCCGATGCGATGACAGCCGGGCCGTTGCTCCACACCTGCCACTGCTCGTTTTCAGATAAACCAGGGGCACTAGCCTGCCAGTCGACAATATTAAACGCTAACTTCATGCTCAGTACCATTTCCCGTCTTCAACGACCAGCCAGATATATCCCGCGCAAAGCATCAAGACAACGATAAGAATCTTAAATTATAAAGATTTTTCTCAAGGCGCTTATATTTCGAGCTTTATTAATTAACAAGCGGCGGGAATAGTAACAAAAATAGCCATGAAATAAATACTGCTAAGATAAATCTAAAGGCCCATAGTTTCCGGGCCTTTAGTTTTAACGATAGGTAACTTCCAGAATAGCCAGTTTTCGTGCGGAATCGAGATAGCGAATGTTGGTAGAAACCGGGGTATCCGCGCCCACAGAGAAATCATTGAGTTTATTAAATGCAACAGTTTGCACGACTGGCTTTCCATTTTGCGAACAAGAGAACTGAACAGATTGTTCCTGCGGCGATAAACGACATCCATCTTCGACTATTGAGCCCTGAAAGTGAATCACACCGCCGTCTGCGTGTGCGTTAAATAACGGGAATGCAAATATGGCTAATGGCAACAGCATTGAACGTCTAAGGCTTGATGTTTTCACACTATGGACTCCTCAATTAAGTGGTATGAGGGTTATCGGCAAAAAACACGCGAACTACAGATCAAACCTGGTTCAAATAAGAAATAAATGCCACACATGCGCAACAATAATTTAACCTATAGGCAATAAAATTAAACGTGGCCCGGTGGGGCCCATTGTTTTTCCAGATGAATATCTTTTCCGTCGGTCACTGTCACCGTGATGGTAACGTTGTCTCCTTGCGAAATATTGAGACTCAAACGGGATAATTTGGCGGGTTCGTTGGCTTTGATAAAGACCTGGCTGCTTTGGCTACTGTTACTTTGTCCGGCGGTACCCGAACGTTGTGCCGTGAGCTTGAATTGGCACTGGCAGTCCTGAGTTAATGTCGCGACGGGTACAATGGTATAGATATTTCCCTGCTGCTGAGTGTCAAAACTCAGCTGATTACCGAGGGCCGCAAGCAATAATAAAGTGTGCATTTATATTTCCCTCTCATATAAAAAAACAGGGCCATGGCCCTGTTTTTATATAGTGCAAAATCTCAATTAATGCTGTTGAAGATTTGCACCGTTGCGGTAGCCAACCTGGGTCAACTCAATGGAAGAGCCAGCGGCTGTTTGGTTAACAGTTGCACCGTTTCTTGAACCATATTGGCTAACATCAATGGTTGAGCCTTTAGCTTCCCATTGATCAATTGTTGCGTTGTTATTAGAACCTTTTTGCAGCAGGTCAATAGAGGCGTTATCAGCACCCTGGCCAACATCAGCACCGTTGCCAACACCATATTGTTTAATATCTACAGTAGATTTTTTCGCATCAGCTTGCAGCGCAGTTACGTTGTTATTTGCACCGTGTTGGTACACTTTCATTTCTGATTCTGGGCCATTGTTATTACCACCACCGTGACCTGGATTCCAAGGGAATTGAAGGCCTGATGCCATTGCACTGCTTGAAACCACCACTACTGCGATTGCTGCGATTTTGAAAAAGTTCATGGTGAAACCCCCATTGTATTGAGAATGTTAGTCTAAATAGTCATGTATTAGCGTTGAATTACGCGTACCGCCATTTGAGACTGTTTCTGTACAACAACTGCTGATTTTTGCGTGCCCTGTTGAATAATGCTTGCCCTATTAGCAGTACCTTTCTGAATAATAAGTGCGGCATTACCCGACGATTGTTGCTGAATATCCGCGTCATTGCCGTAGCCTGTTTGCGCAATATAAGCAACGTTGTAACTCCCTGATTGATCGACGTTCGCGCGGTTTCCAGCACCTGTCTGATTTACCACCGCTAACTGCCGGGTTCCATTTTGGTCAACATGTGAATTATTATTGTTCCCATATTGACCGACTATTGCTGCCTGATTGAATGAACTTTTGCTTAATTCATTTCTAGCAAAGTTATATTCCGATTTTGCGAGGTCAGGATTATTCGCAAATACATAACCAGGCGCACCCAGCAATGCTAACATCATAAATAACGATCTGTTTTTCATGTTGTCACCCTGAGTCTGGATGCAGCCATTGAAATACTTCTTCCAATTTAAACTGCTGCCTACTTGTTAACGCTAACGATGAAAGGTTATTGCTGCGTTACGGAAATGAGTATGTCTGTCGAAACATTTAAAATATCTCACCCGCACGTTGTATTTTGATATTTCCACTCATTACAAAGCATGAGACAAATAAAAAACACCAGACACAACAAAGGCTTCCTGAAAGACAATTTTAATTAGCCTGCAAGCATTTAAAATACCCTCGTTAATCAAGCCTGACTTTGCCGCCCGGCTGAGTTTTCAGAGTCAATTTTGGCAATTTTTAGCAGACCCCGTCACGAAGATGAGTTTTCTTAAGAGAGTATTCAATGGAGAGTGTAACCTTCACCATTTACATATGTTAAGTTTCAATACGCAGACAGTAAAAATCAATTATTTTATTAAAATCAACGCACTACAATCATTTGTATGATTTTTAAAACTGTGCAATTTATAATACGTGTACAACTTTAGTATTAAAACTAAATATCAAAAACATTATGTTGCAACATTTTAATATCTACAGTTACATTCTGTAACAGCTTTAACACTTGCTTTAAGATTAGTAACCGCTAGATTGAAATCAGCAGTAACATTTTGTTTAACACAATAAGTCAGGGCGCAACTTAGCGTTATTTGACAGTGTTACATTAATTTCAAACACAGCAGTGCAGCACCTATCAGTACTTCTGGTGGATTAACTTTCTGTTAATCCAGCTGATTGATGCGCAAACTCGGATGGAGTTTCATCATGTTTAATGAAGTCCATACAATGAATAGTCAGGCGTTAAATGCTCAAACTTTATTGTTGATCACGAAACCCTCGCTACAGGCGACTGCGTTATTACAGCATCTAAAGTCTTCACTCTCTATTAATGGGAAACTTCATAACATTCAACGCTCTCTTGAAGATGTCGTCGGTAATGTTGTGGTGCTTTTCGATATGGTTGAAGCCGATAAAAAGCTGATTAACTATTGGCAGGATAACTTAGGTCGCAAACATAACAGCATTAAGTTGTTGTTATTAAATACCCCTGAAGAGTATCAATTCCGTGACATAGAAAACTGGCCGCATATTAATGGTGTGTTTTATATGTCTGAGGAAGAACCGCGTGTGGTAGAAGGAATTCGTGGTGTGATGGCCGGAGAGTGCTACTTCTCGCAAAAGTTAGCAAGCTATCTTATTAATCACTCAGGGAATTATCGTTTCAATAATGTCGAGTCATCTCTATTGACTCACCGTGAAAAGGAAATACTTAATAAATTGCGTATTGGCGCTTCGAATATTGAAATCGCTCAGTCGTTATTTATAAGTGAAAACACGGTAAAAACTCATCTCTATAATCTTTTCAAGAAAATATCTGTAAAAAACCGCACTCAGGCGGTTTCCTGGGCAAACGACAACCTCAGGCGATAAGGCGATGAAATTATCTGCTGCTTTACTGCTGGCGTCAGCTTTACTCTGCGCCTCCGGGGGCGTTCGCGCCGTGGAAGTTGAAATCCCCGGATTGTTAACGGATCACACCGTTTCTTCCGTGGGCCATGACTTTTATCGAGCCTTCAGTGACAGGTGGGAAAGCAGTTTTACCGGGAATTTAACTATAAATGAGCGACCCAGTGCCCGTTGGGGAAGCTGGATTACCATTACAGTCGATCAGGACGTTATTTTTCAGTCCTTTTTATTCCCCTCAAAACGTGATTTTGACCGCAACGTCACTATCGCACTGGTTCAAACCGAAGAAGCGATTAATCGCCGGCAAATTGACAAGACATTGTTGAGCACCGGCGATTTAACCACCGACGAATTTTAGGAGGCTGCCATGCGTATCACTCATGCAGTTTTGTCTTTACTGCTAATATCGCCCCTGTCGTGGGCGGGAAGTATGACGTTCCAATTTACGAACCCAAATTTTGGCGGGAACCCTAATAACGGGTCGTTTTTACTTAATTCTGCACAAGCACAAAACTCTTACAAAGACCCCAGTTTCGATGACAACTTTGGTATTGAAACTCCGTCTGCACTGGATAACTTTACTCAGGCCATTCAGTCACAGTTATTGGGCGGTTTGCTTAGCAATATTAATACGGGCAAACCAGGGCGCATGGTAACCAATGATTTTATCGTTGATATCGCCAACTCTGATGGGCAGTTGCAGTTAAACGTGACTGACCGTAAAACAGGGAAGACATCAACTATTCAGGTTGCTGGCTTACAGAACTCATCTACTGATTTCTAGTGGCTCTTAAATAATGAAAAAGTATTTAAGGATAAACATCATGCAGCGTTTACTTCTCATCGTAGCGGTGTGTTTATTAAGTGGTTGTTTGACGGCGCCACCAAAAGAAGCTGCGAAACCTACACTTATGCCTCGGGCGCAAAGTTATCGTGATTTAACCCATTTGCCGGAATCAAAAGGGAAACTGTTTGTCTCGGTTTATAATATTCAGGATGAAACCGGGCAATTTAAACCTTATCCAGCAAGTAACTTCTCAACTGCTGTTCCACAGAGTGCGACTTCAATGCTGGTAACAGCGCTGAAAGATTCACGCTGGTTTGTACCATTGGAGCGTCAGGGCCTGCAAAACCTGTTAAACGAACGTAAGATCATTCGTGCAGCACAGGAAAATGGCACGGTTGCCGAGAATAACCGCAGACCACTTGATTCTCTTATTGCCGCAAACGTGATGGTTGAAGGTTCAATTATTGGGTATGAAAGTAACGTGAAATCTGGTGGTGTGGGCGCACGCTATTTTGGTATCGGCGGCGAAACACAATATCAGCTGGATCAAATTGCAGTTAACTTGCGTGTCGTTAACGTCAGTACCGGTGAAGTATTGTCGTCGGTAAACACCAGTAAAACGATTTTGTCTTATGAAGTTCAGGCCGGGGTATTCCGCTTCGTAGATTACCAACGGTTGCTGGAAGGTGAAATCGGCTATACGACTAACGAACCGGTGATGATGTGTCTGATGTCGGCCATTGAAACAGGCGTTATTTATCTGGTTAATGATGGTATTAATCGCGGCTTGTGGGATCTACAAAATCCGCAAGACATTAATAATCCGATACTCGCTAAATACAGAGAAATGTCGGTCCCTCCTGAATCCTGATATTCAGCAGATAGAAAAAAACCAGCCGCGGCTGGTTTTTTTTATTTATGCGTCTAATTCTATTCGGCAATAACTTGAGATTCAGGTTTGGCTCTTCGCGCTGCCAGCCAAAGGCCGCTGTTCTTCATAGCAAACCCAAAGACCAGTCCAAGCAGCAACGAAGGCACCACAATTCGCCATTCGCCCTGGTTTGCAAAGGTGGCGCAAGCCCCGATAAACGTTCCAGGCACAAACGATAGCAACATATGTTTTGCCTGCACGCACATCAGAAACGCCACCACACCTGTGACCATGTATCCCAGAATTTCCAGATGCGGAGCCAGCGCGCTACCGTGAATAATCACCTGCGCCCAAAGAACACCGCTGCATAAAGTGCATGCAGAAATGAAAAGCCCTTTGAGACCACCCTGAGGACACGCGAAATACGCGGTACAACCGAGGAAACCTGCCCAACTGAGTAGACCGAGACTCACCGCAACCCAACCCCAGAGGCCTGAGAGAATACCGGTGGTCAATGCCAGAGAAATAAGTATGTTCATAGCGGCGTATCATAGCAGAGCCTTATGGTTCGACCACGATCTACCGCACATTTTTTGTAGATCCTACTGATATGTTGCATTCTAAATGTGATTTAAATCACATGAAGTTACTCTTCGTTTTCTTCTTCTAACTCATCACGCATCGCCTGAATAGCTTCGCGGCTCAGCAGGGCCAGGGTGCGATAGAACGGAGTTGTGGAGTGCGCTTCAACTTTGCCAAGGAACGTCCCCGCCCATGGCAACAGGTAATCGTCAAATAAGCGAACCTGCGCTTCAAACTCATCTTCTTGTGACTGATCTTCCAACCACGAAGCCGCTAACAATAAGGTGCCAAAATGATCGGCTGGGGTGTCGGCCAGCGGCATACCGCGCTGTTTGAGGAACTCACGCACTTCACCTTCGTTGCTGCCCGCTTCCCATGCTGAACGGTACGGCGGCACGCTGCACTCTTCGCCAACAAACAGCGCATTATAATCAGCAGCCAATAGTTGAGGATCGCAGCTTTGTTGCAGTCGAGCCAGCAACTCGTCTTGCTCCAGCGGCCAATGCTCAGCCAGTTTGCCATCGCGGATCATCGTCAGCAGCGGAACCAACAGAGGATCCTGAGGCTGGCGGTAATACAGTGATCCTAAGATGCGACAAATAATTGAAAACTCATTCATGCTAACGGTCCATTTAGTAGAAATTCAGTCAGTGATAATCAAAGTGCGGCAAATTCGTCGATAGGTTCCATGCCGCGGGATTCAAGGAATCCGAGCATACGGCGAACGGAAACATTAAGTATACGATCTTCCGGGAACTCAACTTCTGCCAAAATTTTGCGGCATTCATCGAAATCCCCAAGCGTAAAGGCGGTATGTGAGTCAGAACCCAATGATAGCCAGCCCCCGGCGTCTCGCACTGCGGCGGCAATCGCCCGGCAGTTAGGGCCACTGCCCTTGCGCGAATGCGTAAATGAGGAGTTATTCAGCTCCAGCGCCACGTTGTATTTGGCTGCCGCCTGCGCAATGGCTTCGATATCAACCGGGAATTTTGGATTGCCCGGGTGGCTGATAATGTGGACATTCCCACTCGCCATCGCTGCGATCATAGCTTCGGTGTGCGTGGCACTATCTTGTGGCGGGAAAACAGGCTCATGGAAACCGGCGATAATCAGGTCGAGTGAGTCCAGCATCGGGCCGGTGCAGTCGATGTCCCCGGCAGTATTTTTAATGTTGGCTTCAATGCCACGCAAGATGCCTACGCCACCGACCACTCTTGGCCATATGCGCATATTCACAAAATGCCAGTAATGCGGTGCATCAGCCATATCCGGGCCGTGGTCGGTAATCGCAAACAGTTTGATGCCTTTGCTTTTAGCAATCGCGATGTAGTCATGAAGGGTGCTATAGGCGTGGGTGCTGGCGACGGTGTGCATGTGCAGGTCAACGGGATACATGGCTCTCTCCTTTTATCTCTTTCCCGCAAGGATAGCAGTTATCGCCGTTGTTTTTTAGCCCGGACCAGGCCGGGCATTGGTTTAGTAGCCGTTGTCCAAAGAAACCTGTCCGCTCGGAGATTCCTTGTTTTCAATTTGGCGAATCGTTTTCGCGATATACGTCATCGCTTCTTCAGGACGCGTGACCGCCGCAAGGTGCGGGGTAATTGCAATGCAAGGATGTTTCCACAACAGACTGTTCTGAGGAAGTGGCTCTTTGGCAAACACATCGAGCATCGCACCTTTTACTTTACCGCTATCAAGCGCCGCCAGCAGATCGTCTTCAACCAAATGCACGCCACGCGCAAGGTTCATCACGTAAGAATTATCAGCAAGTTTATTAAGCAACTCGCTGTTAATGATGCCCACGGTTTGCGGTGTGTTTGGTAACAGGTTAATCAGCACGCGAGTGCCGGAGAGGAATTGACCCAGCTGTTCTGCGCCCGCGTAACTTGTGATACCCAGATAATCTTTTTTACTGCGGCTCCAGCAGCGCACCGGGAAGCCCCAGGCAGCAAGACTTTCGGCGACTTTGCCACCCAAAACCCCCGCACCGAGCACACCAATGGTGAAATCTTCGCGGCGATAATCTTCCAGCGGCTCCCATTTCGCCTGCTGTTTTAATGCCTGGTAATCGTCAAAGCGGCGGAACCAGTGCAACACCTGGCTGACGGCATATTCCTGCATTTGAAGCGCCATACCGGTATCTTCAAGGCGAAATAGCGGTACACCTTTTGGTAGCATCTCAGGGTGCTTCTGGAGTTGACTAAGAATGGAGTCCACACCCGCCCCCAACGCAAATACGCCTTTCAGTGTCGAACGGCCGCTGAGCATTTCAACCGGGGGATGCCAGACCAGCGCATAATCCGCAGTCTGGTTATCGCCAGGCAACCACTGGCGAACCGTTGCTTCTGGAAGTTTTTGATGTAGGCCTTCAATCCACTGTTGAGCATTAAAGGTCGGATGGTGAAAAATAATATCCATGCTTTCTCCGTTATTTCTTAGACTTATCAGCAAGTACTTAACAATACATAAGATGAATGTAATAAAAAACCATCACGTTCTGGCGCTTTAAGAAACAAGTTGTTTGAAGTTTGGCTAAACGCACCAGAATAACTAAAAAGTGGATTGACGCCGACAATTGTTTTCCCTACATTAGCGCCCGTTCCAGCAGTCAAGGAACAACAAAACGGTGAGGTGTCCGAGTGGCTGAAGGAGCACGCCTGGAAAGTGTGTATACGGCAACGTATCGAGGGTTCGAACCCCTCTCTCACCGCCACATTCCAAGAGAAAGTCTGAATTCACGTTCAGACTTTTTTTTGCCTTAAATCTGGCATCGTTCATAGCTTGACCAAACGGTACGCAAACAGAAGATTAAACTTGACCGAATGCGGTTCAATCCCTATAGTAGCGCCCCGTTGCCCCCTGAAGTTGGCAACAAAAACAATACGGTGAGGTGTCCGAGTGGCTGAAGGAGCACGCCTGGAAAGTGTGTATACGGCAACGTATCGAGGGTTCGAACCCCTCTCTCACCGCCATATTTAAAGAGAAAGTCTGAACTCACGTTCAGACTTTTTTTTCGTCTGTAATTTGTGTACTTCTTGTTGGATGACGCTATCTGTATCCACGATCTGCAAAAAAAAACCCGAACCTAAGTTCGGGCTTGTCAGATTTATTCTGGCTTATGTTTGCTAAATCGCTCTCGTATCACCACAAAGAAGACCGGCACAAAGAAGATAGCGAGTAAGGTTGCCGAGAGCATCCCACCCATTACACCGGTTCCCACTGCGTTCTGCGCGCCACTGCCTGCCCCACTGCTTAAAACCAGCGGCATGACACCCAGAATAAATGCCAGTGAAGTCATCAGTATTGGGCGCAAGCGCATACGCACCGCATCGAGCGTGGCTTCAATCAAGCCTTTGCCTTCTTTCTCCATCAGATCTTTGGCAAATTCGACGATCAGTATCGCGTTTTTAGCCGATAAGCCGATGGTCGTCAGCAGCCCCACCTGGAAGTAAACGTCATTGTTCATTCCACGCATCGCCGCCGCTAATAGCGCACCGACCACGCCGAGTGGCACCACCAGCATGACCGAGAACGGTATCGACCAGCTTTCATACAGCGCTGCCAGACACAAGAACACCACAACTAAAGAGATAGCGTACAGTGCAGGCGCCTGGTTCCCCGAAAGCCGTTCCTGATAGGACATTCCCGTCCAGTCGTAACCAATCCCGGACGGCAGTTTCGACGCCAGCTGTTCCATCAGCACCATCGCCTCACCGGTACTTTTCCCCGGCGCCGCTTCGCCCAACAGTTCCATAGATGGCAAACCGTTATAGCGTTCGAGACGTGGCGAACCGTACATCCAGTGTGACGATGAAAATGCTGAAAGCGGTGCCATTTGCCCATTGCTACCGCGAACAAACAGATTATCAATATCCTGCGGTAACATGCGGAAACGCGCATCCGCCTGGACATACACTTTCTTCACACGGCCGTGATCGATAAAGTCGTTCACGTAAGTGCCGCCCAATGCGCTGGCAATCGTCTGGTTGATATCAGCAAGGCTAATACCAAGGGATTGCGCTTTTTCCTGGTCGATTTCGAGCTTGTACTGCGGCGTGTCTTCCAGACCATTGGGGCGCACACGCGTCAACATATCAGGGTGTTTTGCCACCATTCCCATCAGTTGATTACGTGCGAGGGTCAATTGTTGATGCCCCAGGTTTGCCTGGTCGATTAATTCAAAGTCGAAGCCAGTAGCCGTCCCTAACTCGATAATCGCCGGTAAGTTAAACGGGAATATCAGCCCATCGCGAATTTTACCGAAAGCTTTAGTTGCTCGCTCAACAATGGCACCGACGCCATTCTCCTTGCCTGCGCGCTCTTCCCACGGTTTCAAGCTAATAAAGGCAATCCCGGAGTTTTGCCCCTGCCCGCTATAACTAAAGCCGTTGACCGTAAATACCGATTCGACATTCGCTTTTTCGGTGTTGAGATAGTAATGCGATATCTCGTCGAGCACTTTTTGCGTCCGTTCCTGCGTCGCACCCGCAGGCAGTTGCACCATAGTCATAAACACACCCTGATCTTCTTCCGGCAGGAATGAGGTCGGTAAACGCAAAAATAGCACCGCCATTCCGACCACAATGATCAGATACAGCAGCAAGTAACGCCCAGTACTACGCAAAATATTGCTGACGCTGTCTGTATAGTGATGCGCGCTTTGGTTGAATTTTGTGTTAAACCAGCCAAAGAAACCGGTTTTTTCATGGGCCTGCGGATCGACAGGTTTTAGCAACGTCGCACACAGCGCGGGAGTCAGGATCAACGCCACCAGCACCGAGAGCGCCATCGCCGAAACGATGGTTATCGAGAATTGGCGGTAAATGGCCCCTGTCGAGCCGCCAAAGAAGGCCATCGGTATAAATACCGCCGAGAGCACCATGGCGATGCCCACTAAGGCACCCTGAATTTGGCCCATGGATTTTTTGGTGGCTTCTTTTGGCGAGAGATGATCTTCGGCCATCACACGTTCAACGTTTTCCACCACCACAATCGCATCATCAACCAGCAGGCCTATCGCCAGCACCATGCCAAACATGGTTAATGTGTTGATCGAATAGCCAAACGCAGAAAGTACGGCAAAGGTTCCAAGCAAAACCACTGGCACCGCAATGGTTGGGATCAGCGTCGCACGGAAATTCTGCAAGAACAGGTACATCACCAGGAACACCAGGATGATGGCCTCAAACAGCGTTTTCACCACTTCATGAATCGATATTTTGACAAACGGCGTGGTGTCGTACGGATAAACCACCTTCATTCCCTGCGGGAAATAAGGTTGCAACGAGGCCAGTTTTGCCTTGATACCTGCTGCGGTATCCAGCGCGTTTGCGCCAGTGGCAAGCTTAATCCCCAGACCTGCTGCGGCCTGACCATTGATTTTCGCCACCGTATTGTAGTTTTCCCCCCTAACTCAATACGCGCCACGTCGCTTAAATGCACCACGGAGCCATCGGGGTTCACTTTCAGCGTCACTTTGCCAAATTCTGCGGGGTCGCGTAAACGCGTCTGGGCAATGATCGAAGCGTTAAGCTGCTGGTTTTTAACCGCTGGCGTACCGCCGAGTTGGCCAGCAGCGACCTGGTCGTTCTGCATTTTTAGCTGCGTAATGACATCGCCCGGATTAAGTTGATACTTGTTCAACGCATCCGCATTCAGCCAGATACGCATCGCGTACTGCGCACCGAACAGTTGAACATCCCCCACGCCGTTGGTACGGCTAATGGAATCTTTAATATTTGATGCCACATAATCGGAAATATCATCCTGCGTCAGCGCCGGGTTATCGGAGATAAATCCGGCAACCAGTAAGAAACTACTGGAGGACTTTTCAACGCTAATCCCCTGCTGCTGCACCTCTTGCGGTAATAGCGGCATCGCCAGTTGCAGTTTGTTCTGCACCTGAACCTGAGCAATATCCGGGCTGGTGCCTGATTTAAAGGTCAAAGTGATGGTCACGCCTCCGGCGGAATCACTGGTGGAAGACATATACATCAGGTTATCGATGCCGTTCATGTTCTGTTCGATAACCTGCGTCACGGTGTCCTGAACCGTCTGCGCATCTGCACCAGGGTACGTTGCCGTCACTGCGACGGCAGGCGGTGCAATAGTCGGATACTGTGCGACAGGAAGTTGCAGGATTGCCAGCGCACCGGCAATCATCAGGATGATCGCCAACACCCAGGCAAAGATAGGTCTTTCAATAAAGAACTTAGCCATTATCCAGGATACCTTAGCGGGTTTGAGCGGCAGCGCTATCCGGCACTATCTGTACAGCAACCCCAGGACGAACGCGTTGAAGCCCGCTGACAATCACTTTGTCACCCGGTTTAACGCCTTTAGTCACCAGCCATTTATCGCCAATCGCCTGCGGTGCAGTCACTTCACGGACTTCGGCTTTGTTGTTTTGGTCAACCACCATCACCGTTGCATCTCCACGTGGATTACGCGTCACACCTTGCTGCGGCACTAAAATCGCTTCAGGTTGAATGCCTTCGTCAATTTTCGCGCGCACATACATCCCCGGCAGCAACTGGTGCTGCGGGTTGGGGAACACGGCACGCAAAGTGATAGAACCGGTTGTCTGATCGACCGTCACATCAGAGAACTCCAGCTCACCGTTTAATGCGTAAGGCTTGCCATCTTCCATCATCAGTTGCACTGCGGTTTTGCCATTCGCCTTTTTCAGACTTCCCTGCTCAACCGACTGTTTGAGTTGCATAAAATCATTGCTGGATTGGGTGACATCGACGTAAATCGGGTCGAGCTGTTGCACCGTTGCCATTGATGAAGTCTGGCCGTTAGTCACTAACGCCCCTTCGGTGACATTCGATTTCCCGATACGCCCGTCGATTGGCGAGCTGACTTTGGTGTAGGCCAAATTAATTCGCGCATTTTCCACTTCAGCTTTTGCCGCGGTGACTTCTGCATCAGCCTGCTGGGCATTCGCAACGGCCTGGTCGTATTCTTGTTTGCTGATGTAATTTGTCCCGAGCAGCGGTACGTAACGTTTCACCGTTAAATGCGCGATATTTGCAGCCGCTTTTGCTTTAGCAAGTGTGCCTTGCGCATTGTTCCATGCGGCCTGATAAGGTGCCGGGTCAATTTGATAGAGCGAACTTCCCGCTTGAATATCGCTGCCTTCAACAAAATTGCGCTTCAGAATAATACCGCTGACCTGTGGGCGAACTTCTGCCACACGGAAGGCATCGGTGCGTCCTGGAAGTTCAGTCGTCACCGCTAAAGGCGCGGCTGTAACGGTATACACATTGACCTGAGGCGCAGGCATTGCTGCCTTTTCGTCGCCTTTATCATTACAACCCGTTAATACACCCGCCGCTAACAACAGCACGGAAGGCAGCAGGATGAACTCACCATATTTCTTCATTACTATTCCTTAAAGCTTGATTCTTAAAGTAAAGATTTGTCGCCGTCAGACGCATTCCACCGGCGGCGAATTCCTGTTATTTCGACTTTCCAAAACGGCGGCTGATGACCACAAAGAACACCGGAACAAAAAAAACCGCCAGTAGCGTGGCGGAAACCATCCCGCCCATCACGCCCGTACCCACGGCATTTTGCGCGCCACTCCCCGCTCCGCTGCTGATGACTAACGGCATTACGCCAAGAATGAAGGCCAGGGAAGTCATCAGAATTGGGCGCAAACGCATGCGCACCGCGTCGAGCGTTGCCTCAATTAACCCTTTGCCTTCTTTGTCCATCAGGTCTTTGGCGAACTCGACAATCAAAATGGCGTTTTTGGCCGACAGGCCAATGGTGGTCAGGAGTCCAACCTGGAAATAAACGTCGTTATTTAATCCGCGCAATGTGGCGGCAAGCAGCGCTCCGATGACGCCAAGCGGCACCACCAGCATGACCGAGAAAGGAATGGACCAGCTTTCATAAAGGGCCGCCAGACATAAGAAAACGACCAGCAAAGAGATGGCGTAAAGGGCTGGAGCCTGGTTGCCGGATAAGCGCTCCTGATAAGACATGCCTGTCCAGTCGAAGCCAATTCCGCTCGGCAATTTCGTCGCCAGATCCTCCATCAACAACATGGCTTCACCAGTACTTTTACCCGGCGTCGCTTCACCGAGGATTTCCATGGACGGCAGGCCGTTGTAACGCTCCAGACGAGGGGAACCGTAAATCCAACGAGCACTGGCAAAGGATGAAAACGGCACCATTTGCCCGCTACTCCCGCGCACATACCAACTGTTAATATCCTGCGGCAACATGCGGCTGGACGCCCGGCCCTGCAGATAGACTTTTTTCACTCGTCCGTGGTCAATGAAGTCGTTGACGTAGGTGCTACCCAGGCCGGTAGCAATAGTCTGGTTAATATCAGAAATGCTCACGCCCAGTGACTGAGCTTTTTCCTGATCAACTTCCAGCTTGAATTGCGGTGTGTCTTCGAGACCGTTCGGACGCACCCGCACCAGCATATCCGGGCGTTTTGAAATCATCCCCAGTAACTGATTTCTCGCCTTTGTCAGGGCATTGTGCCCAAGGCTCGCCTGGTCGATTAACTCAAAATCAAAGCCCGTTGCCGTGCCCAGCTCGGTAATGGCAGGCAGGTTGAACGCGAAGACCATGCCATCATGAATTTTGCTAAACGCGCGGGTGGCACGCCCTACAATCGCGGTCACTTCATTTTCTTTCCCCGGACGCTTGTCCCAGTCTTTCAGTCGCACAAACGCCAGGCCGTTATTCTGACCCTTTCCACTAAAGCTAAAGCCGTTAACGGTAAACACGGACTCGACGTTTGCCGACTCATGGGTCAGATAGTAATCGGTAATCTGGTCCATGATTTTTTCAGTTCTGGCCTGAGTCGCTCCCGCAGGCAGCGTGACCATCGTCAGGAACACGCCCTGATCTTCTTCCGGTAAAAATGAGGTGGGTAAATGAAGGAACAGGGCTACCATTCCGCCCACAATCAGCACGTAAAGCACCATATAACGGCCAGTGCGACGCAGAATTTGCTTCACGCTGTCAGTGTAATGCTGAGTGCTTTGCTCGAAACGTGCGTTAAACCAGCCGAACAGCCCGGTAGTTTTCCCGTGGCTACCTTTAGCCACCGGTTTGAGCAAGGTCGCGCAAAGTGCAGGCGTCAGAATCAGTGCAACCAGCACCGACAGCGCCATCGCAGAAACGATAGTTATTGAGAACTGGCGGTAGATTACGCCAGTAGAACCGCCAAAAAATGCCATCGGAATAAACACCGCCGACAGCACCATCGCAATTCCGACTAATGCCCCCTGAATTTGCCCCATTGATTTTTGCGTGGCTTCTTTCGGCGGCAGCCCCTCCTCCACCATCACGCGCTCAACGTTTTCCACCACCACAATGGCATCGTCCACCAGCAAGCCTATCGCCAGCACCATGCCGAACATCGTGAGCGTGTTGATGGAATAGCCGAAGGCGGCGAGGATCGAGAAAGTGCCCAGTAACACTACCGGTACGGCAATCGTTGGAATTAACGTAGCGCGGAAGTTCTGTAAAAACAGATACATCACCAGGAAAACCAGCACGATGGCCTCAAGCAATGTTTTGAAGACTTCGCGAATAGAGATTTTGACAAACGGCGTGGTGTCGTAGGTATAAACCACGGTCAATTCGTGTGGGAAATAGGGTTCGAGTTTGGCCATCTGCGCCTGCACCGCTTTGGCGGTATCCAGCGCATTCGCACCGGTGGCTAATTTAATCCCCAGGCCAGCAGCGGGTTTGCCGTTGTAGCGCGCAATAACGTTGTAGTTTTCACCGCCCAACTCGATTCGCCCGACATCGCGTAATTCGACTTTCGCACCGTCTGGTTTCACTTTTAGCTGGATGTGACCAAATTGCTCGGGGTCACGCAAGCGCGTCTGCGCAATAATAGATGCGTTGAGTTGCTGGCCTGGTATGGCCGGAGTACCGCCAAGTTGCCCGGCGGCAACCTGCGCGTTTTGAGTTTTAATCTGGTTAATGACATCAAGCGTTGTGAGCTGATATTTGTTCAGTTGGTGAGGATCAAGCCAGATACGCATTGAATACTGCGCACCAAAAAGCTGCACATCACCTACGCCAGCCGTCCGGCTGATAGGATCTTTGATATTCGAGGAAATATAGTCGGCAATATCCTCCTGACTCATGCTGCCATCTTGCGAGATAAACCCGGCAACCATCAGGAAACTGCTGGAGGATTTCTTAACACTGATCCCCTGCTGCTGAACTTCCTGAGGCAATAAAGGCATCGCGAGTTGAAGTTTATTTTGCACCTGAACCTGAGCGATATCCGGATCGGTGCCGGATTTAAAGGTCAGCGTGACCGTCACACTACCTGAGGCATCGCTTGTAGAGGACATGTACATCAAGTTATCGAGGCCATTCATATTTTGCTCGATAACCTGCGTCACCGTATCCTGGACGGTACTGGCATCCGCACCGGGATAAGTTGCGTTAATAGCTACCGCTGGCGGGGCTATTGTTGGGTACTGCGCCACTGGCAAATTGATGATGGACAGAACCCCCGCCAACATCAAAATGATGGCCAGCACCCAGGCAAATATGGGGCGCTCGATAAAAAACTTCGCCATGTGAAGATTTCCCTGTTAGAGCTCGAACTCTGTTTTCGGATATATAACAGGCGAGCTTAACAGAGGCTTTATGGATTAATGATTCATGCGTGTATGTATAAAGTTATATTCCAGGGCTGGACATCAAAAACTTTAAAGAACACAATAATTCTTAGTTTTATCAATCGAACCAAGAATAGAAAAATAATATTTAAACCTGTTAATTCTTGTAACTAATATCCATAAAGAGTTAATTACCTATGGCCCGAAAAACAAAAGCCGATGCGTTAAAAACGCGTCAGCATCTTCTTGATGTCGCAATCACACTATTTGCTAAAAATGGCGTCTCCACAACGACCCTTGCAGACATCGCTGATGCAGCGGGGATGACCCGCGGCGCGATTTATTGGCACTTTGACAGCAAGGTTTCACTGTTTAATGAAATCTGGAATATTCAGTCGTGTATCGCATTGGAAATAAGGCGAAAACTCAAAATCCAGAACCCAGATAATGATTTAAAACTATTACGTGAAATCATAATCGAGACATTAAAATTCATTTCGACAGATCGCCGCCAACATGAACTTCTACAAATTCTTTACCATACGTGCGAATTCAATGGGGAAATGTATTCTGAGAGGGAAATAAGAGAGCGTTACTGGTTTAATCGGGAAAGAATGAGAAAATTATTGCGCAATTGTATTTCAAAAGGGCAAATTCCTGTTAACACCAATGTCGAATTGGCGATAACCATTATTCACGGTTACCTGAGTGGGATAGTCAAAAACTGGCTGATGCAGCCAGAAAATCTCAATCTTTACGAGCAGGCTCCGGACGTTGTCGATAGCCTTATTGCGATGCTCACGAAATCTGCGTGAGTCTGTGATAAGTGTCGGATGACGCTGCGCTTATCCGACCTACCCGTTTCAGGGAATGTTGCGTGGTGGATAAGCCGCAGGCGTCATCCACCATGCAAATATTACAAATCTTTGAACGTTCCCAGGCGATATCCACGCTCTGCAATCGCGTATTTAAGCGAAGGCGAGGTCAGCACATCCAGTTCCGCCAGACGCGGGTAACAGTACTTGCTGGCGAGTATCGTGTTATCAATAAATGAAGGGTGACACATAATCTCGAGTGACTGCTCGCCGCGCGCTGTTGACCTTTCCAGGGTTTCGAGGAAAAGCGTTTCGGAAATGGCATCGCCATAAAAGCCGCTATCGAAACCTTCGGCTGTCTTCACACCCACACATTCAAGCTCAGTTGGTAACGCGGCATCGTAGTCGAAACGAATTGCCACGCCCTTCTCTCTGGCAAACGCTTCAACGATAGGGTAAATCTGCGGGATCATATGCACGTGGTGATGGCTGTCGAGATGGGTTGGCATACGGCCAAACAACTCGATAAATCTCGCAAACTGGCATTCCAGCTCATGCTCAATTTCTGCCAGCACCAGGGAGCCTTCTTCGGCGCGCTGCCAAATCCATTTGCCCAGTTCACCCTTATCATCCACCAGGCCTGGCATAGCAGATAAAGGCCGGCCCAGCGTCAACACAAAGTGCATGCCAATCGCCAAACCTGGATGTTTCGCACTCAGCGCCACCGCATGTTCAATACCTGAGGCGTTAACCATAGCGGTGGTCGAAGTCACAACCCCGTGGGTAAATGCGTCAATAATCCCGTAATTCTGTGCCTTACATAGCCCAAAATCATCCGCGTTAACAATTAATAGCTTGTCCATTGTCGCCTCGCGAGGTGCCTTCCCTTTGCAGGGAAGGCTTCCGGTTATTTAAGTGCAGCAATCGCCTGTGCGAAGTTTGGCAGATTCGCTTCGTGTGCCAGCAGCAAGTCACGGGCAATTTTTTCTGCGTCTTTATCAGAATGAATCAGCGGGCTTAAGTTGAGCGCCAGCAGAACATCGTTAAAGTTACCGCTCAGAGCCGCTTCACTTGCCGCAACTTCAAAGCCTTTGATGGTGTAAATCAGGCCCAGCACTTTTTCGTCAAAATGGGTAATGCGCGGAGTTGGCGTTGCACCATCGCGACCGATTGTACAGGTCATTTCAACCGCCCAGTCTGCCGGAATATTATCTACATGACCATGATGCGGCACGTTAACGTAATGCTCGCTTTGCTTGTCGTTGTAGATATCGCTGATGACTTCGCAAGCTGCGTCAGAGTAGTAAGCACCGCCACGCAGTTCCAGCTCTTTTGGTTTCACGTTCAAAGCCGGATCTTTGTAAAGCTCGAACAATTGTTTCTCAACTTTCTGAACAACCGTGGCACGCGCGCCACCTTTATAGAACTCGCCCATTTCGATAGCCAGCATCTCTTTTTGCTTGAAGTAGTAGAGCAAATAAGAGCACGGCAGCAAACGCAGGGAACGGATCAAGCCTTCACTGAACGGCAAGTCAAAGATGTTTTTGACCGAACCCGCAGTCAGCGTGCCGGATGCAACGCCATCAAGTAGCTCGTCGAAACGAGAGGTTCCGTTAACGATGACATCTTTGATGAACACCATGTGGTTCAGGCCGAACAGGTCAATATTCAGTTCATCAGTCGGGGCTAGTTTCAGCACATCTTTAATGAACATTTTCATGCCCACAGGGATGTTACAAACGCCAATGAACTTCTTAAAATCTGTGTGGCGATAAACCGCCTCGGTGACCATACCGGCCGGGTTGGTGAAGTTGATGACCCACGCGTCTGGGCAGATTTCTTTCACATCATTAATGATGTCGAAAATTACCGGAATAGTACGCAGGCCTTTGAATAAGCCGCCAGCACCGTTAGTTTCCTGGCCCAAATAGCCGTAGCTTAACGGGATACGTTCATCGAGTTCACGAGCTTTCAACTGCCCGACACGCAATTGCGTGGTAACGAAATCGGCATCAACCAGTGCTTCGCGACGATCGAGGGTTTTATACAGCGCAATCGGCACAGCCGCGCGTTCAATCATGCGTAAGCAAAGATCAAAGATAATATCTTGCTTCTCTTTTCCAGCTTCAACATCAACCAGCCATAATTCAGTGATCGGCAACTCTTCGTAACGTTTAATAAAACCTTCGAGTAATTCAGGTGTATAGCTGCTACCACCACCGATTGTGACGACTTTCAATTTTTTACTCATGAGGACTCCGGTACAAGTTTATTGCACTGTAAATTAAGACAGCGATATAGATGTATTATTGAGGATTATATTTAACCCTCACTAATACATTTACAGAATATTTAATAACTCACTTAATGCTGTATAACTGCTTCCGATAATGCTGCGGCGTAAAAGAAGTTAACTTCTTAAAGTTTTTAATAAACATACTGGCACTGCTGTAACCAGACTCGAAAGCAATATCGGTAACAGAATAGTTCGTGATCTCCAGTTGTTTCTTGGCAAAATCAATTCTTATCTCATTGATAATTTGCATCGGTGTTTTGCTGTAATGGCGTTGCGTGGCGCGCGTTAAATACTCTTGCGACTTACCGGATAGCTCCACCATATTCACTAAGGCTTTATCACCAAACATCGACTTGCCATGCATCTGCTCAACGGTGTTTTTTAGCCAGACCGGAATATCTCCGCCTGACTCTGATTCTTTATGATGGCGCAGACGATTCACAATATAAAACGTCACCATTTCAAGAAATTCACTAAATTCGCCCTGGCGGAAATTTAATGAGGCTGTCACAGATTCGATATATGTCAGAAATTCATTCTTAATCTGATAAACCTGTGAAGCAATAAAACAAGCGGGAAATAACGGTAAATAATGCTGTTCAAAGAAAGCCTTGCTGATACCGACATTCAGGATTCTGGTCGCACCAAAATCATAAAAACTTTGATGGTAAGAACCGAGCGGGATGAAAACAAAACTCCCTCTTTCCAGCAGCACACGTTTACCGTTGATTTCCTGGTAATAACGTCCTGTCAGCACCACCGTGAATTCGTAATAATCATGCTGGTGCAGCCCGGAGACACTTTCGACTTTGTTGTGGATGAACATGTGGAAATGTTGACCATCAAAAAGTTGACTCTCGCGAGCGGTATTGATTTCCATACTGATTACCGGTGGCTGCATAGGGACTCCAACTTATTTTATTTTTTCGTGAAGCTCAATAAGTTCTGTCACCAGCTCGCGCGCCAGCATAGAAGTCATCAGATGGTCTTGCGCATGGACCAGCACCAAGCTGACTTTGGTTTTGCCTTCGCCCTGGTCACCTTCAATCAGTTTGGTTTGCACAAGGTGTGCTTCATTCAGTGCTTCGCGCGACTGGGCCATCAACTCCCAGGCTTTTTCAAAATCGCCAGTTTTAGCGATTTTCAGTGCGCCGTATGCAAGGCTGCGAGCCTGACCTGAGTTGATGATTAAACCCATAACCACTTCTTCAAGATCGTTAGTATCGACTTCGTTATCGACTACGTTTTCTAAATCAAACATCAAATTCTCTCCCGGTAAATTTAAAGTGGTTGGGGACAGGGGGTCATCCCCAACCAAAAATTAAGATCAGAATTTCAGTGCGTTAGCAATATCTTCTTCGCTTTCTTCTTCTTCGATGACAGCCTGCGCTTTGTTAGACAGGATAACGAACGGGATGTAGACACATGTCGCGACACCCAGGTTGAACAGCGCAACTAACAGAGCTGCGATACTGCCGTTACTGTTAAAGAAGGCGCCCAGGCCGGTCGGCATAGTCCACGGAGCCAGGTTTGTGACCGGAGGAATAATCCCCAGAGAGTAAGCCGCAAGCGTGATGGCTGCCAGAATCGGCTGAACCAGTACGAACGGGATAAACATAACCGGGTTCATGATGATTGGCAGACCGAACAGGATAGGTTCGTTAATCTGGAAGATGCCTGAAGGCAGTGCCAGTTTCGCCACCTGACGGTGATCTGCACGACGTGAAACCATGAAGATTGCGATAATCAAGCCAAGCGTCGCACCAGAACCACCCAACAGGATGTAGGAGTCGAGCATTGGTTTCGCCCAGAAGTGGAACTGTTTACCCGCGTCAAGTGCCGCTTGTACAGAGCCGTACTGGTTGTAGATTGCAATGTTTTCCAGCGCCCACGGAGTCATGATGCCGTTGTCCAGCGCGGTCAGCGCCAGCGAACCATGCACACCGAAGAACCACAGCAGGGAGTTGAAGATAACGTACGCCCAACCCACTACCGCACCCATCGACGCCAGCGGCGTAGAGATGGAGTCCATAATGATCTGGTGGAAGTTGCTACCGTGGTTTGCCAGCAGCCAGGAAATAATCCCAAAAATAGACAGGATAATAAAACCTGGAATTAATGCAGAGAAGGAACGCGAAACCGAAGTCGGTACGCTATCTGGCAAAGTAATAACCCAATTGCGGCGGATAACAAAAGTAAATAATTCCGCGACGACCAGACCAATAACAATACCGGAAATAATATTCTGACCACCTAACCAGTTAGCGCCGACAGCGTAAGCTTCGCCAACACTATATGGGGTAACAGTCATAAATGCCGCTACGGATAATAAACCGGCTGCCAGTGGGTCAACTTTACGTTCTTCAGCAAGTGCCATACCAATGAAAAAAGGAGCCATTAGCGACATAATACCTAACGTACCGTTATATACGTTGCCGCCAATGGCTTTTAACCCATTAAGGGTTTCAATGGTCGAGGGGTCTAAACGAATACCTAAAGAATAGAAAAATGAACCTGCGCCAAAACTCAGAAACACGTTATTAATTAATACGAACATGGCACCGGCAAGTGTCAATGGCATTAATTTGATGAAACCATTTTTAATTGCGTTGACGTGCGGTTGCTTCCCAATTTTCACTGCGAAAGGAAGCAATATCTTTTCAAGTGAATCAATGACTTTACTCATTTGTAATTTCCTTTATTGCCGCAAGAGTCTTGCGGCCAGGTTGTGTAAGGTCGTTCTTTGACGGAAAAATAAAACAAAATAAAAAGTTAGTTGCTTGCTGCTTTCTTGATCGATGCGACGGCTGCTTTCAGCACGCCTAACCCATCAATTTTGCCGTACATTGCCGAATCAATAACTTCTACCGGCTTGCCGGGTAATACTTTTTGAATTTCTGGCAGCATGTAAGCGATTTGCGGTCCAAGTAATACCAGATCCGCATCTTTGCCCTTTTCAGCAGCCAGCGTTTCAGGCCAGGCTTCGATAATCACCGGTACTTCATACTTCTCTGCCTGCGCCTTCATTTTTGATACCAGTAATGAGGTGGACATTCCGGCAGAACAAAATAGGTAGATACGTCTTTTAGTCGTCATAATAAATTCCTCACGTTGCAACAGCCTGCATGTCGGATATCAGCACAACCCACGCCTGCAAAAGGGACTGATTGGAAAGTTCTGATTGTTTCTGGTTGAAAGAAGTATACGGCAACAATCTGGCGGGGAATAATAACGCAGGACTTGAAATTGTCTCTCCTTGACCATCCGTTTTGATACCCTTCACATTTTGGGTAAATAATTCGCGCAAAGAAAAAAGCCCAAACAGGGTTTGGGCTTTACAATTCAATGACACCAGAAATCAGTCGTAGGCATTCAACGTGCGCTGGCAAAGGGCTGAGCGTACACAATCTTGCTTGCCAAAACGAATCACACCAACCATTTCATCTTCTTCAAAACGTTGCAGAGCGTCGCTCAGACCGGACTGAACACCCCGTGGCAAATCACATTGCGTGATATCGCCATTGACGATCACCGTCACGTTTTCCCCAAGGCGCGTTAAAAACATTTTCATTTGCGCTGCGGTGACGTTCTGCGCCTCATCAAGAATAACCACCGCATTTTCGAAGGTACGTCCGCGCATATAGGCGAACGGCGCAATCTCTACTTTGCCGATTTCGGGACGCAGGCAGTACTGCATGAAAGACGACCCTAAACGTCGCACCAGGATGTCATACACCGGGCGGAAATAAGGGGCGAATTTTTCCGAAATATCCCCGGGTAAGAAGCCGAGATCTTCGTCAGCTTGCAGGACCGGGCGGGTAACAATTATCCTGTCGACATCCTTATGTATCAGGGCCTCAGCGGCTTTCGCCGCACTGATATATGTCTTGCCGCAACCGGCTTCGCCCGTGGCAAAGATCAGCTGCTTTTGCTCGATGGCATTAAGATAGTGCTGTTGAGCCTCATTTCGCGCCGCTATTGGTGAATTATCACGGCAATCCCTGGCCATGCCGATAGATTCAACGCCGCTCATCTGCACAAGCGATGTGACCGATTCCTCTTCGCGTTGCTTGTGGCTACGCGAATCCCGTCTCAGCACACGTTTTGCTTCACGACGAGCTTTGATCACTGCTTTCTGTCTTCCCATGGATGGCACCTTACAGTTGGTTTCATTTCCCGCGTCACGACATTGGGCGCGATTATGTTCACTAACGGATGAGGTTTGGCTTCCTTTTAAGCCAGGAACTGCCGGTTGAGAGGATGCACCAGTTAGACGAGTTACGCCGCTTAGCGCATCGTTAATACATTGAGTTGTTAAAGGATTAGGTTTTTTAGCGGTGAAGATAGCGAAGCCGGAGGAGACACCTCCGCGCTGGATAGTGCGGGTAAGAAGTTTGTTCAATCGTCCGGTACTGGACCCTACCATTCGCGATCTCCAATGTGATTTAAATTCACAGCCGGGAACTACCGCTCGTGCTTTAAGTACATCAATTTTTATCTTAAATGCAACACTTATTTTACTTTAATTCAACATTCGCGTTTCGTCACCTTCTATTCAAAGTTATGACATAAAAAAATGTCATTTTTATTTCAATGATATAGGTAGATAAAAATTGATTGAATTATAGGCAGGCAAATTGTTAGCAAATAAAAAATTAGCAGGGGAAGGATTGCTCTCACCCCGGCCCTTTCCCCCAGGAGAGGGAGAAACCGGTCAATCCCTTCTCCCTCAGGGAGAAGGTTAGGATGAGGGTGGTTTCGACATCAATAAACTACGCCTCAATCAGCCCCTGCCCTAAATAGTGCTGCTTATCCCGAGCGCCTGGCATCACGAAGAAATACCCGCCGCCAATGGGCTTCACATACTCCTCCAGCGCCTCGCCGTTTAACCGTTGCTGCACCGCCAGAAAACCTTTCTCAAGATCATGCTGGAAGCAGACAAACAACAGCCCCATATCCAGTTGCCCGGATTTGGAAACACCCAGCGAATAGCTATAGCCCCGGCGCATCATCAGATTGGATTGCGTCTCTTTGGTGCGCGGGTTTGCCAGGCGAATATGAGCATCCAGCGCAATCACGTTGCCGTCAGGATCGGCTGCATAATCCGGCTCGTCGTGCTCATTCTTCATACCAAGCGGCGCGCCAGAGTGTTTATCGCGGCCAAAAATAGTCTGTTGCTCTTTGAGTGGCGTCCGATCCCAGGACTCAACATGGAACTGGATAATGCGCACGGCCTGATAGCTGCCGCCCACTGTCCATGCGGGTTCTTGTTGATTTTCCGTCACCCAAACCACTTCATCCATCAGCGGTTTATCTTCGCTGTTTGGGTTCGCCGTACCATCTTTAAAGCCCAACAGGTTGATAGGCGTCTCTTTGCCGCGCGAACGTGCCGCGTGGTTAGAGATAAATCCTTCCCGCTTCCAGCGCACGCTAAGCAAATCAGGCGTGTGTTTGATAATGTCACGCAACGCATGAATCACTGTGTCGGCGGTATTAGCACAAATCTGGAGCAGCAAATCACCGTGGCACAGGCTGGCATCCAGCGAGTCGTTTGCGAAGCGTTCCATTTTTTGCAGTTTTGCAGGCTTTTGCCCCTGCAAACCGAAGCGCTCGTCAAACAATGAAGTGCCTGTGGCCAACGTAATCGTCAGGTTATCAGGGTAAATTTCCGCCCCCAGAATCCCGGAGTCCATCGGTGGCATGCGCGGATTGGGTGTATCCGGTGCCGGGCCTCCGGTGGTGAGGAAATCAAACCGCGCCGTCAGTAATTTAAACAGACGTTCGAGATCTGCCTTGTCGCTGGCAAGCACATCAAACGCCACCAGCATCATGGCCGCTTGTTGAGGTGTTAACACGCCCGCCTGATGCACACCGTAAAACGGCTGTTTTTCCATGCGAGCGTCTGGCGGCAAAGTGCCTGGCGATGTTTCTTGTTTTGCAGCGTGCGCCACCGGGCAACCGCCCGCAACGGCGAGGGCGCCACCGAGCGCGCCCAAACCTTTCAGCAACCGACGGCGAGCCGGAATATGCCCGCCGTTTTTGTTTTTATCTTCCATAAAACGTTATCCCGAAACCTAGTCCAGACCCAGAACGCCGCGCAGTTGAGACAGGTCTTCCGCCAGTGCGGTTACCGGCCCTTTCAGAGCATTACGATCGGCATCAGTCAGTTTGTCGTAAGTCTCGAAGCCATCTTTGGTGCGATATTTTGCCAGAATGGTGTCCACTTTCTTGAAGTTGGCATCCACTTTCGCCAGCAACGGCGCGTTATCTTTGGTCAGCAACGGACGCAGAAGACTAACGATTTTCTGTGCGCCATCGACGTTTGCCTGGAAGTCCCACAGGTCGGTGTGACTGTAACGGTCTTCTTCACCGCTGATTTTGCTCGCCGCAACTTCTTCAATCAGGCCAGCCGCGCCACCCACCACTTTACTCGGCGGGAATGCGAGCTCAGAGATGCGCGTCTGTAAATCCAGCACGTCGGTATTCAGCTGCTCGGCATATTTTTCCATGCCTTTGGTGGTGTTATCCGCAAACAGCGCTTTTTCAAGACGGTGGAAACCGGTGAATTTTGGATCATTGGCTTTCTGCTCGTAATCATCTTCACGGGCGTCAATGCTGCCGTCCAGATCTGAGAACAGTTCTGCAATCGGTTCGATACGCTCGTAGTACTGGCGCGTTGGCGCATACAAGGATTTGGCTTTTTCGACATCGCCCGCTTTTACTGCGTCAGTAAACGCTTTGGTGCCTTTCACTAGCTCGGCAACTTGTGCGGTGACATACGCTTTGTATTCGGTGATCGGGCCTGCCAGTGCCATCAGATCGTTCTTCGGTGCTGTCTGCTCCCCTGCCGCTTTAACAATAAGTTTGCCTTTCGGGTTGCTTAACAAGCCGCAGGTCATATCGTATTCGCCCGCTTGCAGGTTAGCGGTCATTTTCTGCGAGAAACCAGGGGCGATGTTTTCGCGCTCTTCAACCACCATCACACCTTTCAGGATTTCCCACTCCAGCGCTTTCTGGCTGTTGTTCTGAATGATGAACTGGGTTTTCCCGGCATTAACCGTAATGTTCATCGGCTCGCACTGTTTATCGGTGACAGTCACTTTTACCTGAGGAACATCAGCGGCTTGTACCGCGAAAGTAGAAGAAGCGAACGCGAACAGCGCTGCGTGCAAGGCTTTAAGGCGAAAATGTGTAGTCATGGCCAATCCCTTTCAAAAATTAGTATGTTGTAACTAACGAACGTTATTTGTCGCCTGAGTGTTCATGCGCGGAGGAATGCAGAACAGCACCAGCGCCGGAATCAGGTAAATAAAGTACATCGCCACTTCGCTAACTGTCGGCGTCTCCTGGTAACCAAAAATACCTTCGAGCAGCGTTCCGGTCAGGGAATGCGTTGAAAGAACATTACTGAGATCAAATGCAATATCCTGGAAGTGGTTCCAGAGCCCCGCTTCGTGGAACGCACGAACCGCTCCCGCCGCAAGCCCTGCCGCAACCAGCAAAATAAACAGGCTCGTCCATTTAAAGAACACGGCCAGATTCAGGCGAATACCGCCCCAGTAAAGCAAGAAACCCAGCACGATAGCGGTGCCCAAACCGAGCATTGCGCCAAGCGGCGGCATGATGCCGACATCCTGCTGGAACGCTGCCAGCAAGAAGAATACAGACTCGAGGCCTTCACGGGCGACGGCGAAGAACACCATTAAAATCAGCGCCCAGCCGTGGTTGCCTTTGCTGTGCAGTGCTTCGTCAACTTTCTGTTCTAGCTGCCCTTTCACATTGCGCGACACTTTGCGCATCCAGAACACCATCCAGGTCAAAATGAAGACAGCGATAACCGCCACGATGCCTTCGAACAGCTCCTGTTCTTTTTGCGGAAATTCACCGGTGGTTTCATTAATGAAAATACCCAGGCCCAGGCAGAGCGCGGCTGCCGCCACAACGCCAATCCACATCACACCAATCCACTGGCCGCGTTGTGTACGCTTGAGATAGCTTGCAATCAAGCTAACAATCAGCGCGGCCTCCAGGCCTTCGCGTAACATTATGAGAAACGGAACAAACATTCCTGACACCCCAACTGTGAACTCAGGTCAAAAGACGTAAAGAAAAGTAAACCAAAACGATTGTGATTATCATTACGGCAAAAATAAACACAAGAAGATAATTTGGTTATTTATGTACACTTGTAAAAAAGGCCGCTGAATGCGGCCTTTGAGAGAATGAGCAGTCCCTGAATTTTACTCAGGCTGTAACTTTGTTGGTGGCGCGGTGTGGTAAATCTCATCCGCTTGTTCAAAGCGTTTTTGCATGGTGGCACTTGGCGCCTTACCCAGCAGGCTAACAACCACAATGCCGATGCTGCCGAAGACGAAACCAGGGATGATTTCGTACAGACCCAACCAACCGAACTGTTTCCAGACGATGACCGTCACTGCCCCGATGATCATCCCCGCCAGTGCGCCGTTGCGCGTCATGCGTGACCACATTACCGAGAACAGCACAACCGGGCCAAACGCGGCACCAAAGCCTGCCCAGGCATAACTCACCAGGCCCAGCACACGGTTTTCTGGGTTTGCCGCCAGCGCGATGGCGATCAACGCCACCACCAACACCATGAAACGCCCTACCCACACCAACTCTTTCTGCCCGGCGTCTTTGCGGAAGAAGGCTTTGTACAAGTCCTCAGTGATTGCACTTGAACACACCAGTAACTGGCAGCTCAGAGTGGACATTACCGCCGCCAGAATGGCCGACAGCAAGATACCGGCAATCCATGGGTTGAACAGCAGCTGCGCCAGTTCAATGAACACACGCTCGCCATTCTGGTTCACCGCGCCCGCAAGCGCCGGGTTGTTGTTGAAATACGCGATACCGAAGAAGCCCACGGCACACGCGCCCGCCAGGCACAAAACCATCCACGTCATACTGATGCGACGCGCTTTAACGATGGTGTGATGCGAGTCTGCCGCCATGAAACGCGCCAGAATATGCGGCTGACCAAAGTAGCCCAGACCCCAGCCCATCAGCGAGATAATCGCCACGAAGTTCAGGCCCTTAAGCATATCAACGTTTTCGATGCTTTTTTGCTTGATAACCGCCATGGAATCGTCAAACCCGCCGACGGCAATCACTACCATGATTGGAGTCAGGATCAGGGCGAAAATCATCAGGCTTGCTTGTACTGTGTCGGTCCAGCTCACCGCCAGGAACCCGCCAACGAAGGTATAAATGATTGTGGCTGCAGCACCCGCCCACAGTGCGGTTTCGTAGCTCATGCCAAAGGTGCTTTCGAACAGACGCGCCCCCGCCACGATGCCAGACGCACAATAAATGGTGAAGAACAGCAAAATCACCAACGCCGAGATAATACGCAGGATGCGACTCTTATCTTCAAAACGTCCGGTGAAATAATCCGGCAGCGTCAACGCATTGTTGTTCACTTCAGTGTGAACACGCAGACGGCCTGCAACCAGTTTCCAGTTGATGTAGGCGCCCACGGTCAGGCCGATGGCAATCCAGCTTTCCGAAATACCGGAAAGGAAGATCGCGCCGGGCAAGCCCATCAGCAACCAGCCGCTCATGTCGGATGCGCCTGCTGATAATGCGGTGACCAGACTTCCCAGGCTGCGACCGCCCAGAATATAGTCATCGAAGTTTTTGGTTGAACGCCAGGCGATAAACCCTATCAATATCATGCCGAAGATGTAGATAAAGAAAGTCACCAGCATTGGTGTACTCATAGTCATGCAAGTTCTCCAGATTTTTGCCATGCCGGAACGCAGCACAGGTTTTTATTAATTTCATCTCGCAAGCGTTTTAACACGTTATTCACAATAAATTCACCGTACAAAAAATAGCTTTTTCCTGGAGGTTGCACTCGCTCACGCTTTTCACGGTTGCACCCTCTTAAACTGTTAACTGTGTCGGTAAATTCACCCTGTCTGCGAATAATTAGCCCGCTCGCTTTCTTAGGCCAAATTTAACAATTCAATCTATTTCCCAGCTTGCTATCCAGCTCACATTTAACAAGGTTGCACAAAGTTGCAACATGATAGATATTGCCGGGTAACTTTTATCAATCCCCCCATTTAATTCCCTTCCTTCGGCTTGAAGGACAACGGGTATAAAGGAGTGACAGGCATGGGCAGCACTACCATGGGTGTTAAGCTCGACGAATCGACTCGCGAGCGCATTAAAGAAGCCGCTTCACGCATTGACCGCACACCGCACTGGCTAATTAAACAGGCGATTTTTAACTATCTTGAACGCCTGGAAAACAACGACGAATTGCCAGAACTCCCGGCTCTGCTGGCGGGTGCCGCCAACGAAAGTGAAGAAGCCGTACCGCACGTTGAAGAAACGCACCAGCCGTTCCTTGATTTCGCTGAGCAAATTCTTCCGCAGTCGGTCACGCGCGCCGCAATTACCGCCGCCTGGCGTCGCCCGGAAACCGACGCGGTGCCCATGATCCTCGAGCAAGCTCGCCTCTCCCCGGTGATCGCCGAACAAACCCACAAACTGGCTTATCAGCTCGCCGATAAATTGCGTAATCAGAAGAGCGCAACAGGCCGGGCGGGCATGGTACAGGGTTTATTGCAGGAATTTTCACTTTCTTCGCAAGAAGGCGTGGCATTAATGTGCCTGGCTGAGGCTTTATTGCGCATTCCGGACAAAGCCACGCGTGATGCGTTAATCCGCGACAAGATCAGCAACGGCAACTGGCACTCGCATATTGGCCGCAGCCCGTCGCTATTTGTGAACGCGGCGACCTGGGGCTTGTTGTTTACTGGCCGTCTGGTTTCCACCCACAACGAAGCCAGTTTGTCCCACTCGCTGAACCGTATTATCAGCAAGAGTGGCGAGCCGTTAATCCGCAAAGGCGTGGATATGGCAATGCGCCTGATGGGCGAGCAGTTTGTGACCGGCGAAACCATCGCCGAGGCGCTCGCCAACGCCCGCAAACTGGAAGAAAAAGGTTTCCGCTACTCCTACGATATGCTGGGTGAAGCGGCACTGACCGCCGCCGACGCGCAGGCGTACATGGTTTCTTATCAGCAGGCAATTCACGCGATTGGTAAAGCCTCAAACGGGCGCGGTATTTACGAAGGCCCAGGGATTTCCATTAAACTTTCTGCGCTGCATCCGCGTTACAGCCGCGCGCAGTACGACCGCGTGATGGAAGAGTTATATCCGCGCCTGAAATCTTTGACGCTGCTGGCACGCCAGTACGACGTGGGCATCAACATTGACGCCGAAGAAGCCGATCGCCTGGAGATCTCCCTCGATCTGCTGGAAAAACTCTGCTTTGAGCCAGAACTGGCGGGCTGGAACGGTATTGGCTTCGTGATTCAGGCGTACCAAAAACGCTGCCCGTTCGTGATTGATTACCTGGTTGACCTCGCCTCCCGCAGTCGTCGCCGCCTGATGATTCGCCTGGTGAAAGGTGCATATTGGGACAGTGAAATCAAACGTGCGCAAATGGACGGCCTGGAAGGCTACCCGGTTTACACACGCAAGGTATACACCGATATCTCATATCTGGCCTGCGCCAAAAAACTGCTGGCCGTACCGAACCTGATTTACCCGCAGTTTGCGACCCACAACGCCCACACACTGGCGGCCATTTACAACCTCGCCGGGCAAAACTACTACCCGGGCCAGTACGAATTCCAGTGCCTGCACGGCATGGGCGAGCCGCTTTATGATCAAGTTGTGGGCAAAATTGCCGACGGAAAACTGAACCGCCCTTGCCGCATTTATGCCCCGGTCGGCACCCACGAAACGCTGCTGGCGTACCTGGTGCGCCGCCTGCTGGAAAACGGCGCGAACACCTCGTTTGTTAACCGTATCGCCGATAACACGCTGCCGCTTGACGAATTAGTCGCTGACCCTGTCACCGCCATCGAAGGCATTGCAGGCAAAGAAGGTCAACTTGGCCTGCCGCATCCAAAAATCCCCTTACCAAAAGAGCTATACGGCAGCGGTCGTACCAACTCCGGCGGGCTGGATCTGGCGAACGAACACCGCCTGGCCTCGCTCTCTTCTGCCCTGCTGAACAGTGCGGCACAAAAATGGCAGGCGCTGCCGATTCTGGAAAACCCTGTTGCACCAGGCGATATGATTGCGGTGAAGAACCCGGCGGAACCCACCGATATCGTGGGCTTTACCCGTGAAGCGACAGCCGATGAAGTTTCAAAGGCGCTGGAAAGCGCGGTAAACAACGCGCCAATCTGGTTCGCCACGCCGCCGCAAGAACGCGCCGCGATTCTTGAGCGTGCAGCGGTGATCATGGAAGGTCAGATGCAGCAGTTGATTGGCATTCTGGTGCGCGAAGCCGGTAAAACCTTCAGCAATGCGATTGCCGAAGTGCGTGAAGCGGTCGATTTCCTGCATTACTACGCAGGCCAGGTACGCGATGATTTCGATAACGAAACCCATCGCCCGCTCGGCCCGGTAGTGTGTATCAGCCCGTGGAACTTCCCGCTGGCTATCTTTAGCGGTCAAATTGCCGCCGCCCTTGCTGCGGGTAACAGCGTGCTGGCAAAACCGGCCGAACAAACTCCGCTGATTGCCGCGCAGGGTATCGCTATTTTGCTCGAAGCTGGTGTGCCTGCGGGCGTGCTGCAACTGCTGCCTGGCCGGGGTGAAACCGTCGGCGCGCAGCTGACCGGTGATGCCCGCGTGCGTGGCGTGATGTTTACCGGCTCCACCGAGGTCGCCACTTTACTGCAACGCAATATCGCTGACCGTCTTGACGCGCAAGGCCGCCCGACTCCGCTGATTGCCGAAACGGGTGGTCTGAACGCGATGATCGTCGATTCTTCCGCGCTCACCGAACAAGTGGTAGTTGATGTGCTTGCCTCCGCCTTTGATAGCGCGGGCCAGCGTTGTTCTGCTCTGCGCGTCCTGTGTATTCAGGAAGATGTCGCCGAGCACACGCTGCAAATGCTGCGCGGCGCGATGGCGGAATGCCGCATGGGCAACCCAGGCCGCCTGACCACCGACATCGGCCCGGTGATTGACAGCGAGGCCAAAGAGAATATCGAGAAACACATCCAGACGCTGCGTGGTAAAGGCCGCAAAGTATTCCAGGCCGCGCGCGAAAACAGCGTGGATGCAAAAGAGTGGCAGAGTGGCACTTTTGTCACACCGACGCTGATTGAGCTGGAAAGCTTCGATGAAATGCAAAAAGAGGTGTTTGGCCCGGTGCTGCACGTGGTGCGCTACAACCGCAACAACCTGGAAGCATTGATTAACCAAATCAACGCCGCCGGATACGGCCTGACGCTGGGTGTACATACCCGTATCGACGAGACCATCGCGCAAGTGACCGGTTCAGCCCATGTCGGCAATATGTATGTGAACCGCAATATGGTCGGTGCAGTCGTCGGCGTGCAGCCGTTTGGCGGCGAAGGTTTATCCGGTACAGGTCCGAAAGCCGGTGGCCCGCTGTATTTGTATCGCCTGCTGGCTAACCGCCCGGATAGCGCGCTGCAAACCACCTTTAGCCGTCAGGATGCGGAGCTGCCTGTAGATACCACGCTGAAAGCCCGCCTTCAGGAAGCCCACCAGGTGCTGACGCAGTGGGCAGTGAAGAAAGGCGAATTACCTGCAATTTGCGAACGTTTCGCACAGCTGGCACAAAGCGGCACTTTACGCCAACTACCGGGGCCAACGGGCGAGCGCAATACCTACGCGTTAATGCCGCGTGAACGCGTGTTATGTATCGCCGATAACGAGCAAGACGCGCTGGTGCAACTGGCGGCAGTCACCAGTGTTGGCAGCCGTGCGCTGTGGGCTGACGATAAACTGCATCGTGAACTGGCAAAATCGCTGCCGACACTGGTACAAAAACACATCGACTTCGCCAAAGAAGATGCGCTGTTAAGCCAGTCGTTTGATGCAGTGATTTACCACGGCGATTCCGACCAACTACGTTTGCTGTGTGAGAAAGTGGCGGCACGCGACGGTGCGATTGTTTCGGTGCAGGGCTTTGCTCGCGGTGAAACCAACCTGTTGCTGGAGCGTTTGTACGTTGAGCGTTCGCTGAGTGTGAACACCGCAGCCGCAGGCGGCAACGCCAGTTTGATGACAATCGGCTAAGTTTTCACTACGCTAAAAAGGCTCCATTTTGGGAGCCTTTTTTCTTCGAGGAATGATGATGAAACGCGTTTGTTTACTTATTTCTTGCCTGTTATTAAGCGCCAATGTGCTTGCCGACAGTTGCGATAACGAGACATCGCAGGCTGGACTGAATGAGTGTTACGGCAAAGAATATAAAAAGCAGGATGATTTGCTCAATCAGACTTATCAGAAGGCAATGAAGCTCGCCACGGATAATCAGAAAACCCAGCTCAAAGCGGCGCAAAATGCGTGGATTGCTTTTCGCGATGCCGACTGTGCATTCTTAACCTCTGGCGCTGACGGCGCATCCGTCGCCCCAATGGTGCACGCACAATGTATGACAGACAAAACCCGTGAGCGCACGGAGCTGCTGAAAAGCACGCTCAATTGCGAAGAAGGCGACGTAAGCTGTGTTTTCCATCCAGGCTCGAATTAACGCACCCGAATACCTTCAATAATCATCCGCTGCACGTTTTCTACCGTGCGGCGGAAAAACGCCTCGTCCTGAAGATTGCTGCCCGCCACCGCTTCAACCTGGCTTGCGAAGTCAGCGTAGTGCTGAGTGGTTGCCCACAGCATAAAAATCAAATGGTGCGGGTCTACCGCCGCCAGTTTTCCGCTCTCGACCCAACCGGCAATAATGGCCGATTTTTCATCCACCAGCGTTTTTAAATCCCCGGTTAATTCTTCTTTCAGCAACGGTGCGCCTTGCAGCATTTCGAGACAGAACAAGCGCGAGGCCTGCGGGTAATCACGGGAAACTTCAAGTTTCAAACGGATGTATTCGCCTATCGCCACCAGCGGCTGTAAATCTTCACGAAAAGCACGCAACGGCGCCAGCCAGATATCCAGAATTTGTTTGAGCACCGCGACGTAGAGCGCTTCTTTGGAAGGGTAATAATAGAGAAGATTGGTTTTCGACACTTCGGCACGCTCAGCGACCTGCTCGATGCTGGTGCCATGAATGCCAAACTGGGAGAAAAACTCCAGTCCCGCAGCCAGAATTGCCTGCTTTTTCGCTGCGACCGCACGCACGCGCCGTCCGGTTTCTTTGGTTGCTGCGCCACCTTGTGCCATGCCATTTCTCTTTATTCGGTTTTGCCCAACAGCATAGCAAAAGCGCCTGGCGACAACGATCTGTTTGCGCCCCTTTGCACCCTGAACGCGCACTGACGCCTGTTTTTTGTGCATTCATTTTGACCAAACAGTCTGATTTTAATACATCAAAAATAGAAACCAATTATCAACATGATGATAACAAACCAGTTTTCCAACCTGGCATCCGGCTTGCAAAGACTCAACTGAAAGAAACCATTTCCAGAGAGGCTTGTGATGAAAATTGGCGTATTTGTTCCTATCGGCAACAACGGCTGGTTAATTTCTACTAACGCGCCGCAATACATGCCCACGTTTGAGCTGAACAAAGCGATTGTGCAAAAAGCTGAATATTACGATTTCGACTTTGCCCTCTCGATGATCAAACTGCGCGGCTTTGGCGGCAAAACTGAATTTTGGGATCATAACCTCGAGTCATTCAGTCTGATGGCAGGGCTTGCGGCGGTGACATCCAAAATTCAGATTTACGCGACAGCGGCCACGCTCACATTGCCGCCTGCCATCGTGGCGCGAATGGCGTCGACCATTGATTCCATCGCACCGGGGCGCTTTGGGGTGAATCTGGTGACCGGCTGGCAGAAACCGGAATACGAACAAATGGGCATCTGGCCGGGCGATGAATATTTCGCTCGCCGCTACGACTACCTTTCTGAATACGCCACGGTGCTGCGCGATTTGTGGGGAACCGGGCAAAGTGATTTAAAAGGTGATTTTTTCACCATGAACGATTGCCGCTTAAGCCCGCGCCCCTCTCAGCCGGTGAAAATGATTTGCGCCGGGCAGAGCGATGCGGGCATGGCGTTTTCTGCCGAATATGCCGATTACAACTTCTGCTTTGGCAAAGGCGTTAACACGCCAACCGCCTTCGCTCCCACTGCCGCGCGCATGGTTGAAGCGGCGCAAATAACCGGGCGCGATGTCGGTTCCTACGTGCTGTTTATGATTATCGCCGATGAAACCGACGAGGCCGCACGCGCCAAATGGGAGCACTACAAAGCGGGTGCCGATGAAGAAGCGCTGGCGTGGTTGACCGAACAAAGTCAAAAAGACACGCGTTCCGGTTCCGATACCAACGTGCGCCAGATGGCGGACCCCACTTCAGCCGTGAATATCAACATGGGCACCCTGGTGGGCTCTTACGCCACCGTCGCCCGTCTGCTGGATGAAGTCGCCACCGTTCCCGGTGCCGAAGGCGTACTGCTCACCTTTGATGATTTCCTCGCTGGCATTGAAGCTTTCGGCGAAAAAATCCAACCGCTAATGCAGTCGCGTACGCATCTTTCCCCTTCTGCTCGCGAGGTGGCGTGATGAAACAAATCACTCTTGATGCTCGCCCCGAAGCCATCACTTTTGCCGCTGAACAAACGGCGCTGATCGTCGTCGATATGCAAAATGCTTACGCAAGCCAGGGCGGTTATCTGGACCTTGCGGGCTTTGATGTTTCAGCAACCAAACCGGTTATCGAAAACATTAAAACAGCGGTGGCCGCCGCTCGGGAAGCTGGCATGTTGATTGTCTGGTTCCAGAACGGTTGGGACAGCGATTATGTCGAAGCTGGCGGGCCTGGCTCGCCGAATTTCCACAAGTCCAACGCTCTCAAAACCATGCGCAAGCAGCCGGAATTACAGGGAAAACTGCTGGCAAAAGGCAGCTGGGATTACCAACTGGTGGACGAACTGGTGCCGCAGCCGGGTGATATCGTGCTGCCCAAACCTCGTTACAGCGGTTTCTTTAACACGCCGCTGGATAGCATTTTGCGGTCGCGGGGTATTCGCCACCTGGTGTTTACCGGTATCGCCACCAACGTTTGCGTGGAATCGACACTGCGCGATGGCTTTTTCCTCGAATATTTTGGCGTGGTTTTAGCCGACGCCACGCATCAGGCCGGGCCTGCGTTTGCGCAGCAAGCCGCACTTTTCAATATCGAAACCTTCTTTGGTTGGGTGAGCGACGTCGGCACGTTTTGCCAGGCGTTACAGCCGCCATCCCTTGCCCGAATTGCCTGAACAGGAGAATGCCGATGCCGAAATCTGTGATTATTCCGCCGGGAACCACAACCCCTATTGCGCCATTTGTACCGGGCACCCTGGCCGATGGAGTGGTGTATGTCTCCGGCACGTTGCCGTTCGATAAGCAAAACAATGTGGTGTATGTCGGAGACGCCAAAGCCCAGACGCGCCATGTGCTGGAAACCATAAAATCGGTGATTGAAACCGCAGGCGGCACCATGGATGACGTGACGTTTAACTCGATTTTCATCACCGACTGGAGCAACTACGCCGCCATCAACGAAGTGTACGCCGAGTTTTTCCCCGGCGAAAAACCGGCCCGCTTCTGCATTCAGTGCGGGCTGGTAAAACCCGACGCGTTGGTTGAAATCGCCAGCGTCGCGCATATCGGGAAATAGCTTATGCAAATTGAGCTGACTCCAGCGCCCTTCCCCGACGCCCCCGTTCTGCTCTTGATTGCGGGGCTTGGAGGAACTGGCAATTACTGGCTGCCACAACGAGCGGCACTGAGCGAACATTACCAACTGATGATGTACGACCAGCGCGGAACTGGCGTGAACCGCGAGCCGCTACCCAATGATTACTCGCTTGCCGATATGGCTTATGAAATCCACAGCGCCGTGTTGCAACAGGGCATTACGCATTACAGCGTGCTCGGACATGCGCTCGGCGGGCTGGTCGCCCTGCAACTGGCGCTGGACTACCCGGCGTCTATTGATCGCATTGCGATAATTAATGGCTGGTTACAGCTCAATGCCCATACGCGGCGCTGTTTTGCGGTGCGTGAAACGCTGCTACGCGATAGTGGCCCAACCGCCTATTTGCAGGCTCAACCGCTTTTTCTCTACCCGGCAGACTGGATGGCGGCGAATCAGCCGTGCCTCGAGGCCGAAGAAGCGATGCACAATGCGCACTTTCAGGGAGCTGAAAATCTGACTCGCCGCCTGAATGCGCTGAAAGCGGCTGATTTCCACGACACAGCCGCACATATTCACCAGCCGGTGCTGCTGATTTGCTCCCGCGACGATCTGCTGGTGCCGTGGAATTGTTCTGTGGAATTACATGAAGCGCTGCCTGAAAGCAGGCTTGAAGTGATGCCATGGGGTGGACACGCCTGCAACGTCACTGACGCGAACAATTTTAATCAACGGTTTCTGAGCGCAATGAGCACTTTGCAGCAAATCGAACTCTCTTTTCAGAAGGAAAATGTATGAGTCATGCCCTCTCAAGCGAGGCGCTGGAAACGCTGTTTACCGGCGCTCGAACCCACAGCGCGTGGCTGGATAAACCGGTGAGTGATACCCAGCTTGCCGAGATTTATAACCTGATGCGCCTTGGCCCAACCTCCGCCAACTGTTCGCCTGCACGCTTTTTATTTGTCCGCAGCCCGGAGGCAAAAGCACGTCTTAAACCCGCACTGTCATCGGGCAATATCGACAAAACCATGAGCGCGCCCGTAACCGCCATCGTGGCCTGGGATCCTGCTTTCTTTGAACAATTGCCGACGTTGTTCCCTTACGCCGACGCCCGCGCCTGGTTTACCTCAAGCCCGGAGCTGGCAGAAGAAACGGCATTTCGCAACAGCTCCATGCAAGCGGCCTATCTGATTGCGGCCTGTCGGGCGCTCGGTTTCGACACCGGGCCGATGTCCGGGTTTGACCGTGAAAAAGTCGATACGGAGTTTTTCAGCGCCAACGGCTGGAAAAGTAATTTGCTGATAAACATCGGTTATGGCGACCCGGCAAAAGCCCATACGCGTCTGCCACGTTTAGCGTTTGAAGCCGCTTGCCGCGTGGCTTAAGGAGCAAAGATGATTGAGAAACAAATCTTCCGCGATGCGATGTCGTGCCTGGGGGCGGCGGTGAATATCGTCACCACCGACGGCCCTGCCGGACGCGCAGGCTTTACCGCATCAGCGGTGTGCAGCGTCACCGACGACCCGCCAACCCTGCTGGTTTGCCTGAATCGTAGCGCGTCGGTGTGGCCAATTTTTAGCCGCAACGAGGCGCTATGTGTCAACACTCTGGCCGCCGGACACGAAGCGTTATCCAATCTGTTTGGCGGAAAAACCGCCATGACCGAGCGCTTTTCCGCCGCGCGCTGGCGAAACGGTGCGACAGGTTGTCCGCAACTTGAAGGGGCCATTGTCTCTTTTGATTGCCGTATCAGCCAGGTCGTCAGTGTGGGCACGCATGACATTTTATTCTGTGAATTAGTGGCTCTTGAACGTAACGACGAGTCCCACGGTCTGGTGTGGTTTGACCGTGGCTATCACCAACTGATGCGGCCTGCCTGTTAGCCGAAACGTGTTCCCTCTGGAGATGAATATGGCGAATTCCTGGTTTCCACAATGGCGTAAAAAATCTGCGATAACGGAAGGCGGAGTCATCGCCCCGGATGAAACGCTGCCGCTCGGTCAAACGCTGGTGATGGGCGTGCAGCATGCGGTGGCAATGTTTGGCGCAACGGTACTGATGCCGCTTTTGATGGGGCTTGATCCTAATTTGTCGATATTAATGTCGGGGGTTGGGACGCTGCTATTCTTCCTGGTCACCGGAGGGCGCGTGCCGAGTTACTTAGGCTCGAGTGCCGCGTTTGTCGGCGTGGTGATTGCTGTTACTGGTTTTAACGGGCAAGGCTTAAACCCGCATTTAAGCGTGGCGCTCGGCGGAATTATCGCCTGTGGCCTGGTGTATACGCTGATTGGGTTTGTGGTGATGAAGGCCGGAACGCGCTGGATTGAACGGCTGATGCCTCCCGTAGTGACCGGTGCAGTGGTGATGGCCATCGGCCTGAATCTGGCACCCATTGCGGTGCGGGGCGTTTCCGCCAGCAGCTTCGATAGCTGGATGGCGGTCATGACGGTGATGTGTATCGGGCTGATTGCGGTGTTTACCCGAGGCATGATCCAACGCTTGTTAATTCTGATTGGCCTCATTCTCGCCTGCGCCATTTACGCGGTGCTGGCAAATGGTTTTGGCTTCGGTAAACCGGTGGATTTTGCGCTGATTGGTGCTGCGGCATGGTTCGGTATTCCGCAAATGACTTCACCGACGTTTAACGTGCAGGCGATGATGCTGATAGCGCCCGTGGCGGTGATTCTGGTGGCAGAAAACCTCGGACATTTAAAAGCCGTTGCCGGGATGACGGGTAAAAATATGGACCCGTACATCGGCAAAGCGTTTGTCGGCGATGGCCTGGCAACCATGCTTTCAGGCTCGGTCGGCGGCAGCGGCGTGACGACTTACGCGGAAAATATCGGTGTGATGGCGGTGACAAAAGTCTATTCAACACTCGTGTTTGTCGCCGCCTCCGGCATCGCTATGTTATTGGGTTTTTCACCAAAATTTGGCGCGCTTATCCATACTATTCCGGGGCCAGTGATTGGCGGCGCATCTATTGTGGTGTTTGGCTTGATAGCCGTAGCGGGGGCACGGATTTGGGTGCAGCACAATGTTGATTTAAGCCAGAACGGCAACCTGATTATGGTGGCGGTAACGCTGGTATTGGGGGCGGGTGATTTCGCCTTAACGATCGGTGGTTTCACGCTCGGCGGGATTGGGACGGCTACTTTTGGCGCGATTATACTGAACTCTATTTTGAGCCGCCGCCCGGTGGTTATTGCCGACGGCGCAGTCGTTCCATAAGTCGGATGACGCTTCGCTTATCCGACCTACAGTAAGTCGTTGTAGGTCGGGCTAGCGTAGCGACCCCCGACAGAACAGACATATCCGGTCTCTACAATGCTGAGAGTGATTCCTGCTTCTTTTTGCGTTTGAGTTTTAGCTCGCTGACCAACACGCCCAGCACAATCAACGCGCCACCCAGTAGCGCCAACACGGGTAATCGCTCCCCGGCAATACGCCCGAAAATACCTGCCCAAACCGGTTCTCCGGTGTAAATCACCGTCGCTCGCGTCGGGGAAACGCTGCGTTGCGCCCAGTTCATCGTCACTTGAATAATGGCGCTGAAAATCCCTAGACCTAACGCAATAGCCAGCAAATCAGGAGTAAATGCAGGAACACTTTCGCCAGCCGGAATCATGGTGGCAAACGCAACAATCGAGGCGGTTGCAAGCTGCACAATCGTGACGCGTTTAATATCCACTTTCCCCGCCCAGGCGCTGATAAGAATGATTTCTGCGGCAATCGCCAGGGCGCTAATCAGCGTGATAATTTCACCCGCGCCAAGCGTTAACGAGGTGCCGTCCGGCCCGGCAAGAAAAATCAGGCCGATAAATGCGAGTGCTACGCCAATCCACGACATCACACCCGGCATTCTGCCCAGACAAATCCATTGCAGCACGGGCACCAGCGGCACGTACATCGCAGTAATAAATGCGGATTTACTACTGGGAATGGTCTGCAAACCCCAGGTTTGCATGCTGTAACCTATCGCAATCGACACCCCGATAAACACACCAGCTTTGACCTCAAGCCAGGTCAGGCCGCGCAGTGTTTTTAGTGACAGCAAACCCACCGCCAGCGCGGCGGTGGCAAAGCGTAATCCGACGAAAAAGAACGGCCCGCTCATCGTCATCGCATATGACACGGCAAGGAATGTCCCACCCCAAAACATGGTAATGAGGATCAGGATGGCTTCCTGGGGTTTTATGGCAAATTGGTAACGGCGCAATAGGGCTGACATGGAAATACCGAAGCGGAATAAGCAAGCCGGATAGTGTGCTGTGCGACGGGGGGCCGCGCAATGGGACAGACAAAATAAAACCGCCGGCTTTCACCGGCGGTTGGGGTTAACCAGGCTGCGTACGATTACTTACTGCTACCTTTGCCGTGGCTATTTTTGCCCCCTTTCTGGCCTGCTTCTGAGGCACGTTGCGGGTCATTTTTGAAGTTCCCGCCACTATGCTGGCCACCTTTGCGACCTGCTTCTGATGCTCTTTCACGGTCTTCAGCAAAATTACCTGACCCACCACGATGGTTTGCCATTTCTAACCTCCAGATTGGATTGCGAAATAGTTAAGAGATCATATTGCATTCGGTCAAAGAAGATTCTTTCACCGCGCGAACAAAACATACTCTAAATAATTCGAGTCGCAGGAAGGCGGCAAGGGAACTAATCCCGATGAGCTTACATAAGTAAGTGATTCGGGTAAGTGAGTGAAGCCAACACCCCTGCGGCTTGAAATATGACGAGTATTAACGTTGCCGCGTGGAAGTAAGTTTAGTGCAGTGAGGGTAATTGACCAGTTAATCGTAATATCTTGCAACATGTAATCGCCAGAATGGGTGATTTTTTTGCCGCTTAATCCATAAGACTTTCTTATTTTTAGTGAAATAGTCACCTCAGGAAAATGTGACGTAATGCGACATTTCTCCCCAAATGCCTACCAGATTGTGAAGGATCAAGGAATCGGCACTCAAGGTTGCAGTCTGAGCCACAGCACTTATCTTTAGAGTACGGCAGCAAACGCTGCGACACAGGTAAGGAGTGAAGCGAAATGGCTAAAGTTCTGGTGCTTTATTATTCAATGTACGGACACATCGAAACCATGGCACACGCTGTGGCAGAAGGTGCACAGAAGGTTGATGGCGTAGAGGTAACGGTGAAACGCGTCCCGGAAACCATGCCCGCCGATGCATTCTTAAAAGCCGGGGGTAAGACGCAAAATGCCCCGCAAGCCACACCACAAGAGCTTGCCGATTACGACGCAATTATTTTTGGCACTCCAACCCGCTTTGGCAATATGTCCGGGCAGATGCGCACCTTCCTCGATCAAACGGGTGGCTTATGGGCATCTGGCGCTTTACACGGCAAACTTGCCAGCGTGTTTAGTTCAACCGGCACTGGCGGCGGCCAGGAACATACCATCTCTTCAACCTGGACCACACTTGCCCACCACGGCATGGTGATTGTCCCTATCGGTTACGCGGCACAAGAATTGTTTGATGTTTCACAGGTTCGTGGTGGGACGCCTTACGGTGCAACAACGATTGCCGGAGCAGACGGTTCGCGCCAGCCGAGCCAGGAAGAGCTGTCGATTGCGCGCTTCCAGGGCGAACACGTCGCGCGACTGGCGGTTAAACTGAACGGTTAAATTCATTACGGAGGAGAGCATGCAGAATCAACAATCAAAAGTTCATCATGTTGGTGAATGGGCGAGTTTGAGAAACACTTCTCCTGAAATAGCAGAGGCTATTTTTGAAGTGGCAAAATACGACGAAAAATTAGCTGAGAAAATTTGGGAAGATGGCAACGACGAAGTCTTAACGTTGGCATTTGAAAAAACGGATAAAGATTCGCTATTTTGGGGCGAGCAAACCATCGAGCGGAAAAACGTGTAACCTGATTTCCCCCGCTCACGGCGGGGGATCCCCTTTCTTTTACTTCGCCTGACTCACCGATTGCGCTAACACTTCGGTAAATTTATCCCACGGGCAAAAACCATTCGCATCGGTCGGGCAACCGTTAAGCTGGAGCGTCACACGCTGCGGCGGTTGTTGCAGGCTTAATACATCCGCCTTACGCAACTGCTCGGTGCTTTGATAGACGTACTCCACCTTCATCAATTCACGATTGTTATCCGCATCATGCCAGCGCTGGAACATGATTTTCCCGCCAATTGGCGTACGTTCATATTGCTCAGGCAATTGATAAGGTTTGAAATCCAGTGCCGTCAGCAGCGATGCAATGTTGGAGTCATGCCCAACCAGCAACGTGATTTTTGGCCCTTTATTATCATTGCCCGCCAACGCATTCTGAATGTATTTGATCAGCGGTGCGGCGACATTTCGCGCCACTTGTGGCGAGGTAAACAGCGTGTCCTGATAACTATTTTTCAACTGGGATAATACCTTCCACTGCTGGTCGGTTTTGATTTTCCCCCAGGCGACGTTATCTACCGGGAAGCCTTCGTAATATTGCAGCGTAAACGCATCCACCAGCGAGTTACCGACTTTGAGCGGGCCACTCACGCCAGGTTCTTCTGTGGCATTGGCGCTAAATTTGTCTTTCTGCGCGGTCAGGTTACACACCTGTTTTTCTTTGCAACCTGGCGAATCTTTGAATGCGACAATTTGCTCCAGTAGCTGGTAGCTGTCGTCCAGTTTGAAGTGCTCGCGCTGGGTTTCCATCGCCTTCAGAGCGGCTTGCTTAAACTCAGGCGAATCATTGGTGATGACCGGGTTGAAGGTTGGGTCCATGGTGCCCATTTTTTCCTGATGATGGACAGGAACATCACATCCAGGAAACGCCCCGGTGATAAAGAACTGCGCCGTAGCGACGGTGCGTTGCAAGCTGTTAGCGTAGGCGTAAACGCTTTGTGGCGTTGGGCATTCACCACTTTTGACCAGCCCTTGTTCGGCAAGCCATTCACGTAAGTAATGGCCCATATACACTTCCAGCACGCCGCCTTTAGTGGTGAGCTGCCCACCCGGCACATCCCATTCAGGCCATGACTGAGCCGTGGATTGTTCCAGTACGCTGCCATTGTTAGCCAGCGGGGCGCGCAGGTTATGGCGACTCATCAGCAACACTTGTTCAAGTTTGTAACCCTGTGGCGCGGTTTCGGCGTGCGCCATTGCAGGTGCGAAGCAAGCCATAGCCAATAATGTTGCAATCGTTTTTTTATTCATCCCTTTATCCTCAAGAGGTTATTGCACGAATGAAGTGCCGCATTCAGTTTGGCAGAAAATAGCGCAACCGCCTTTTGAGCCTGTCGCAAAAACAGAGGAAGAAGGAAAACTATTCAATATGGATAATGGGTTTTATAATAAAACCAAATGATGTGCTGTGGAGGTCAAATGAAACGCAAAAGTATGGAAGGCAGTATCTGCCCGGTAGCCCGGTCGCTTGATATCATCGGTGACTGGTGGTCGTTGCTGATTGTGCGCGATGCACTGAACGGCCTGACGCGTTTTGGTGAGTTCCAAAAAAACCTCGGCATCGCCAAAAACATGCTGACTCAGCGCTTAAAACAACTGGTTGAGCAAGACATTTTGACGGTTCGCCCCGCAACCGACGGCAGCGCATGGAATGAATATGTGTTGACCGAAAAAGGCCGAGCCCTGCAAACAGTGCTGGTTGCGCTGGCGCAATGGGGTGGCGATTATCTGTTTGATAGCCACGAAAAGTGCAGCGTGCTGGTTGACGACGAACTGCATCAACCACTGCGTAAACTCACGTTACAAGCACAGGACGGACGCACTCTCGCCCCTGAAGAAGTGGTCGCACAAATCCCAGCTATTCCCGTCGAGTAACCTGTTGAAGGGTGGATAAAAGATCGGTTTATCCGCCCCATCCATCCCTCTCCAACAAACGCAGAAAGAAAAAATTCCGCATAATTTGGTTGCATTATAAAACCATTAATTCTATTTTTAATTTAGTTTCATCATGAAACCTAAAAATCACTTTCACCGACGAGGCTTGACCATGACCACTTCCCCTTCTGTTGCAGTAATTACCGGCGCATCTTCAGGCATTGGCGCGGTTTATGCAGAGCGCTTCGCCGCTCGCGGATACGATTTGCTGTTGGTTGCGCGTCGCGAAGATCGCCTGCGTGAACTGGCAGCAAAACTGGAATCTCTGCACGGTATCAACGTTCAGACATTAACCGCCGATCTCGCAAAGGAGAGCGGCATGCAGGCGGTGGAAAAGTCACTTCGCAGCAATGAACGGATAAGTGTGTTGGTCAATAATGCCGGTGTCGCACACCTTGCGCCGTTTACGGCAGGCAGCGCTGAGTTACATCAGGCCGATATAGCGCTTAATATCACCGCGCTGACACGCCTGAGCCTTGCCGCCCTCACCCGTTTTCAGGCACAAAACAGCGGCACGCTGATTAACGTTGCCTCGGTCGTTTCGCTGCATGCGCGCGCAGGAAGTTCGGTGTACAGCGGCACCAAGGGTTATGTGCTGAATTTCACAAGAGGTTTGCAGGAGGAAGTGGCGGGTACCAACGTGAAGATTCAGGCGGTATTGCCCGCCATGACGGCGACAGAAATCTGGGAGGTGTCCGGTGTTTCTATGGAAAATCTGCCACCCGCCGCCATCATGACCACGGAGAATCTGGTCGATGCGGCGTTAGCGGGCCTGGATCAAGGCGAAGCGGTGACGATTCCGCCTCTGCATGACCTGGCGAAATGGGAAGCCTATGAATCAGCGCGACTGGCTGTTTTTGAAAGCTGCCTGACGGGCGTTCCGGCACCGCGTTACCAGAAGTAAAAACGAAAAAGCCCCAGCTTATTTCTAAGCTGGGGCTTGAATGTTGGTGGAAGCGTAGAGATTCGAACTCTAGAACCCTTTCGGATCGCCGGTTTTCAAGACCGGTGCCTTCAACCACTCGGCCACGCTTCCAACGAGGCGAACTATAAACATCTCCGAACTTCCTGTAAAGCCTGACTTTGTTCGTTCGCCTTAAAAATAACCAAAATCGTGTTATTTAATTGAAACATCAAAAAGTTAAAACGAAAAAGCCCCAGCTTATTTCTAAGCTAGGGCTTGAATGTTGGTGGAAGCGTAGAGATTCGAACTCTAGAACCCTTTCGGATCGCCGGTTTTCAAGACCGGTGCCTTCAACCACTCGGCCACGCTTCCAACGAGGCGAACTATAAACATCCCCATACTTCCTGTAAAGCACGATTTTGTTCGTTCGCCTGATAAATCACCAAACTCGCGCTGTTTGAGTGAAACGCCAACAACTTGAGTAATTTAACATCAGAATTTGTTGCAATTTTTGCCGCCTGCAACGCGCCGACTATCAATGTTTTTTGATGTACATATCTTTGGTGTAGTAGAAACCAAGGTTGTTTGGCGCGTATCCGCCGACATAAGGTTTCACTAACTGGACCAGCACATAGTGATAAACCGGAATGGCTGGCACATCTTCCGCCAGTTTATCTTCGGCTTGTTGGTAAAACTTACCGCGCTGTTCCACATTGTCTGCTTTGGCTGCATTTTTTAGTGCGTCATCAAAAGCGGCATTGCTGTACTTCGAGGTATTTTCGCTATCGCCAGTGCGGAAGTTATTCAGGAATGTCGCTGCATCGTCGTAATCAGCAATCCACGCATAACGCACCACGTCAAAAGTCCCGCTGTGCATGGTATCAAGCATGGTTTTCCATTCCTGGTTTTGCAGCTTCGCTTCTACACCCAGGTTTTTGCTCCACATTGAACTGGCGGCAATGGCAATGCGTTGATGCGATTCAGAGGTGTTGTACAACAGATTGAATTTCAACGGATGGGTGGCATTAAACCCCGCTTCTTCCAGAAGCTTTTTCGCTTCCGCTACACGCTTCTCATGGCTCCAACTGGCGTAATCAGGTGATTTGAGTTCAACACCACCAATATCTTTCTGGCTGATGACCCAGGCCGGGATTTGCCCCTGCCCCAGCACTTTTTCAGCGATGATGTCTTTATCCAGTGCCATGTTCAGCGCACGCCGCACACGCGGGTCGTTAAATGGCGCTTTAGTGGTATTAAATTGGTAGTAGTAGGTCGCCAGCTTAGGCGTCACATGGACTTGATCGGGTATAGATTTCTTCAGTGAAGCGTACAGCGTTTGCGGCACAGTCAAAACAATATCAATTTCACCGGCTTTATAGCGGTTGATGTCTGAGGTTTCAGAAGCAATGGGTAAATAAGTCACTTTGTTAATTACGGTGTGGCTATCGTCCCAATAGTTTTTATTACGCACCCCGATGACTTTTTCGTTTACTACCCAATCAGAAAGTGTGTATGGCCCACTGCTGACAAAATTGGCCGGTTGCGTCCATTTGTCGCCAAACTTCTCAACGACGGCTTTATCAACCACCACCAGCGAGGTGTGAGCGAGCATTGCGAGGAAGGCGGCAGTAGGTTGAGTCAGCGTAACTTGTAGCGTGGTTGCATCTAACGCTTTCACACCTAACGTATCAGGAGATTTTTTACCCTCTGCAATATCCGCCGCATTTTCCACATGCATATTGCCGAGATAACTCGCATAAGGTGATCCTATTTTAGGATCAACCAGTCGCTGCCAACTCCAGACCACATCTTCAGCAGTGATCGGCTCACCGTTGGACCATTTAATACCTGGGCGAAGATGGAAAACCCATTCCGTGCTGCTTTTTTGTTCCCACTTGTCGGCCAGTCTTGGCTCGATGGAACCATCGTTGCGTACCTCTACCAGCCCTTCAAAAAAATCACTGATAATTGCCGACTCCACACTACTTTCTACTTTATGAGGATCAAGTGAAGCCGGTTCGCTGCCATTGTTGCGTACTAGTTCCTGTTTCGCAGCCAGTTCGGTTCCTGCTGGCACATTAGCCGCCCAGGCACCTGAAATTGCACTAGCCAGTCCAATTGCGATAAACGATTTCATAAATGTGATGTGGTTATTTGTTTTCATAACACGCCTTATTTGAGTTATTAACGACGGTACGGTTAACACTCTTAGCAGCCGAAATAGATAAAGCAATAAATTTCAGCCACATATAAGTGAGTTTTATGACGGAAGTCTGGTCTGTGAAATAATGCCCGGCAAGGTAAAGATGGGTAAAAGGACTTTATTGCAATAAAGGAGGCCATTACTCTCAGTCACTATAACCACTGCTATAAGAGAGAGTTTCTGAATGGATCGCATAATTACTTCCTCGCGTGACCGTTCGTCACTGCTGAGTACCCACAAGGTACTGCGTAATACCTATTTCCTGCTCAGCCTGACGCTGGCGTTTTCTGCGATTACCGCAACCGCCAGCACCGTGCTGATGCTGCCATCCCCAGGTTTGATTCTGACGCTGGTCGGCATGTATGGCCTGATGTTTTTAACCTATCGCCTGGCGGATAAGCCGACCGGTATTCTGGCTGCGTTCGCCTTTACGGGATTCCTGGGGTATATCCTTGGGCCAATGCTGAATTCCTACATCTCTGCCGGTATGGGCGATGTCATTGGCATGGCGCTGGGCGGCACCGCACTGGTGTTCTTCAGCTGCTCTGCTTATGTGCTGACCACCAAAAAAGACATGTCCTTCCTCGGCGGTATGCTGATGGCGGGCGTGGTTGTCGTGCTTATCGGTATGGTGGCAAACATCTTCCTGCAATTGCCTGCTCTGCATCTGGCAATAAGCGCGGTGTTTATTCTGATTTCATCCGGTGCGATTTTGTTTGAAACCAGCAATATCATCCGTGGTGGCGAAACCAACTACATTCGCGCAACGGTGAGCTTGTACGTTTCTCTGTACAATATCTTCATCAGCCTGTTGAGCATTCTGGGCTTCGCAAGCCGCGATTAATCGCACAGAGCACCTCACACCCAAGCCTCGCATCTGCGGGGCTTTGTTTTTTCTGGCCCGGTAAATTTGCTACACTGCGCCCAGTTTGTCTGGAGCAAAGAATAATGATGTTGATGTTTGAAGGCCGTGAGATAGAAACCGATGCTGATGGTTATCTTAAAAATAGCCAGGAGTGGAGCGAACCGCTTGCCGAAGCGATTGCCGCCAAAGAAGGCATTACGCTTGCCGTAGAGCACTGGGAAGTGGTGAGATTCGTGCGCGAGTTTTATCTCGAATTTAATACTTCCCCGGCAATTCGGATGCTGGTTAAAGCCATGGCAAACAAATTCGGAGAAGAGAAAGGCAATAGCCGCTATCTGTACCGATTGTTTCCAAAAGGGCCGGCTAAGCAGGCAACGAAAATTGCTGGCCTACCAAAGCCGGTGAAATGCATTTAGTAGCGAATACTAAAGTCTGTCCATTGGCGGTCAGGTTGGTGAGGTTCTGTCAGCACTTTATCCACCCTGGCACTGCGCGGCCCCCCAGCTTTTAGCCATGCGATGAGCGCCTCAACCTGTTGCGCTTCACCGCAGGCCAATACCTCAACGCTACCGTCATCCATATTGCGGGCATAACCGGTTAACCCCAGTTTTAACCCCTCGCGCTGGGTGCTGTAACGAAAACCGACGCCCTGAACCAGGCCGTGGACCCAGGCAAGTGTGCATACTGTGGCCATAACTTCCTCCGTTTCGGGTTCTTGCGTTGCATTTAGCCGGTGTAAGCCGGAAAATGACGCCCAATTATTAGCAAGAAAGCATAGCAAATTATGAGTGTACGTTTAGTGTTAACCAAAGGGCGCGAAAAATCGTTATTGCGCCGTCATCCGTGGGTGTTTTCTGGTGCCGTTGCACGCATGGAAGGCAAAGCCAACCTTGGTGAAACGATTGATGTCGTGGATAGCCAGGGCAAATGGTTAGCCCGCGCCGCTTATTCCCCATCGTCGCAAATTCGTGCTCGCGTCTGGACATTTGATGCCAACGAAAGCATTGATATTGAATTCTTCATTCGTCGTTTAAAGCAGGCGCAACTTTGGCGCGAATGGCTCGCCGCGCGTGACGGGCTGGACAGCTATCGCCTGATTGCAGGCGAGTCCGATGGAATGCCAGGCGTCACTATCGATCGTTTCGGCAATTTTTTAGTGCTGCAATTGCTTTCAGCCGGTGCGGAATATCAGCGCCCGGCAGTGGTTGCTGCTTTGCAAAACCTCTACCCAGAATGCGCGATTTACGACCGTTCTGACGTAGCGGTGCGTAAGAAAGAAGGTATGGAATTAACGCAAGGCCCGGTCAGCGGTGAACTGCCACCTGATTTATTGCCAATTGAAGAGCACGGCATGAAGTTGCTGGTCGATATCAAAGGCGGCCACAAAACCGGCTATTACCTTGACCAGCGTGATAGCCGTTTTGCCACTCGCCAGTATGTGAAAGATAAGCGTGTGCTGAACTGTTTCTCTTATACCGGTGGTTTTGCGGTTTCTGCTTTGATGGGCGGATGTAGCCAGGTTGTCAGCGTGGACACCTCTCAGGATGCGCTTGATGTTGCGAAGCAAAACGTTGAGCTGAACAAACTCGATTTGAGCAAAGCTGAGTTCTTGCGTGATGATGTATTTAAACTGCTGCGCAAGTATCGCGACCAGGGTGAGAAGTTCGACGTTATCGTGATGGACCCACCGAAGTTTGTCGAAAACAAGAGCCAATTGATGGGTGCTTGCCGCGGCTATAAAGATATCAACATGCTGGCCATCCAGCTGTTGAATCCGGGTGGCATTCTGATGACGTTCTCTTGTTCTGGACTGATGACGACAGATTTATTCCAGAAAATCATTGCTGATGCCGCCGTTGATGCCGGGCGTGATGTACAATTTATAGAGCAGTTCCGTCAGGCCGCCGATCACCCAGTGATCGCGACCTACCCGGAAGGGCTGTATCTGAAAGGGTTTGCCTGTCGCATCATGTAACTTGAAAAATGGAATGTTGCCCGCACATTAATGGCAGGTAATGTTTCTCAGGAGGTGACTATGATTGCCAGCAAATTCGGCATTGGCCAGCAAGTACGACATTCTTTGCTGGGTTATCTGGGGGTGGTGGTCGATATCGACCCGGAATATTCTCTGGATGAACCTGCGGAAGATGATCTGGCCGACAACGATGTCCTCCGTAGTGCCCCCTGGTATCATGTAGTGATGGAAGATGATGATGGCCAGGCGGTGCATACCTATCTTGCTGAAGCCCAGTTAAGTGGGGAGTCACAAGACGAGCATCCCGAACAACCGTCGATGGATGAATTGGCGGCTTCGATACGGCAGCAACTTCAGGCACCTCGCCTACGTAATTAGCAAAAACCCCACGCTGTGGGGTTTTTTATTATTTAATTATTTAGCCAGACCCAATCTCGGAATTTCTATCGCCGGGCATTTATCCATGACCACGTTCAGCCCGGCATCTTGCGCCAGTACGGCGGCTTGTTCATTGATGACGCCCAATTGCATCCACAACGTTTTTGCGCCAATGGCAATCGCTTCTCGCGCCACTTCCCACGCAGCTTCAGAATTGCGGAATACATCCACCATATCGATTTTTTTAGGAATTTCAGCCAACGTGCCATAACCCTGCTGGCCTAAAAGCGTTTTACCTGCCACTTTCGGCGACACAGGAATCACTTCATAACCCTGGTCGAGCAAATACGCCATCACACGATAGCTTGGCCGGTCGGGCTTATCACTCGCCCCAACCAGAGCAATTGTTCGGGTGCTTTTTAGAATAGTTTCGATATCTGCCTGTTTCATCACACTCTCCGCTGGGACTCAGTAATTAAAAGTGTATGCCATCCCTTCCTGACTCACCATCTTTCCCATACGGACGTAGTAGAGCAAATCCTGGAAATATGTCTATATGTTAATGAGCGGGCGATGTGAAAAATTTTGATACATTCAGCTACGGATAGCCCAATTTACTTGAGGCAGGAGTCATTGATGAGAACCTGGTTCTTCATAGCGATATGTTGTTTGCTTATGTTACCGCCTGAAGCGTGGTCAACAACGTTACGTTTGTCTACGGATATCGATTTGCTGGTGCTTGATGGGAAAAAAGTTTCCAGTTCTTTACTGCGAGGCGCGGATAGTCTTGAGCTGGATAATGGCCCGCATCAACTGGTGTTTCGGGTTGAAAAAAATATTCGTACCAGCACGCGTGAACAACGGCTTTATATCTCGCCACCGTTGGTGGTGAGCTTCGATACCAAAGAAGTTAGCCAGGTTAATTTTAATCTGCCCCGTTTAGAGAATGATAAAGAAAGTGATGAATTCGACCACGCTCCGCATCTGCAATTATTGGATGGTGACGCCGCCGTGATCCCCTTGAAAATTGATATTTTGCCGGTCAAAGCCACATCTCAGGGAATTGATTACGAGCGAGATACTCAGTTTTACAACAAGGCGGGAAAAACGGCGTCGATAAAAGGTTTCGCTACAATGATGGCGGATGATAGCGAGTTGCTCTCGAAATCATCCGAACTTGATACTCCACCCCGGCAGTCAGAAACACTAACTGAGCAACGCCTGCGATACTGGTTTTTACAGGCAGACAAATCGACTCGTGAGCGTTTCTTACAATGGGTAAAAGATAACCCAACGCAATAATTGCTTTGCTAATCCTGCATTTTTGACACCCTTCTCTTGCAGCATCAGTGGCTTTCAGTAAGCTGTAGGCAATTTTAATCAATCAGGATTAAGCAATGGAATTAACGACCCGCACGCTGGCGGAACAAAAACATATTGCGCTGGTTGCGCACGATCACTGCAAAGACGCGCTGCTGAAATGGGTTGAGCGCCATAAAGCCACTCTCACCCATCATGTGTTGTACGCAACCGGCACCACAGGAAATCTGATTCAGCGTGGCAGCGGTCTGGATGTCAACGCCATGCTAAGCGGCCCGATGGGCGGCGATCAGCAAGTTGGGGCACTGATCTCTGAAGGGAAAATTGATGTGCTGATTTTCTTCTGGGACCCGCTTAACGCCGTTCCACATGACCCGGACGTTAAAGCGTTACTGCGCCTGGCGACAGTGTGGAACATCCCGGTTGCGACCAATTTATCGACCGCTGATTTTATTATTCAATCGCCAGGCTTTGACCAGTCAGTTGAAATTCTAATCCCGGATTACCCACGCTATCTGGCAGATCGACTGAAATAATTACGGTCGATTGGTTGCGGGCACGCCAAGCTGTTTAAGAATATCGACAAAACTGGACGGTTCGTGTTTGTTGAATAACAGCCAGACACGATGACGGGCCCGCGTCATCGCCACGTACAACAACCGCCGCTCTTCCGCATCAGGATAGTCTTCAGGTTGCGGCAACAACGCCTCTTCCATGACAGATTCGCGTGCCACTGCCGGGAAACCATCTTTCCCCTGCTGCAATCCCAGAACCACAACATAGTCTGCTTGCTGCCCTTTGCTGGCATGAATCGTCATAAAATCGACGGCCAGTTTAGGCCAACGCGTTGCGGCTTTTTCCAGAATCGCCGGGCGTAAATGATGGTAACGCGCCAGCACCAGAATGCGTTCTTGAGGCTGAACATAACCACTCATTTTGTCGAGCAGCGCTTCGAGTTGATCGTCGGCCAATAACGTTACGGCTTTTTTATCACCTTTTGACAGGCTGTTCAGCGGCTTAGCAAGTTGATGTGGATTCTGCTGCACAAAACGATTAGCAATCTCGCCGATGCGATCATTGAAGCGGTACGTCGTATCCAGCGCACATTGATCTGCATCGCCAAAGTTTTGAGCGAATGCGGTTGTCAGCGACATTTCTGCACCGCTGAAACGATAAATTGCCTGCCAGTCATCGCCCACCGCGTACAGCGAAGTATGCGAGTTTTGTTTTCTCAGCGCCGCCAGTAATGCTGCCCGTTGAGGCGAAATATCCTGAAATTCATCAACTAAAATATGCTTCCACGGACTGATAAATCGCCCTTTTTCCAGCACATTAATGGCCTGATGAATCAGCCCTGAGAAATCGACAGCCTCTTCGGCTTTCAGTGCCGTCTTCCAGGTTTTTAATAACGGCGCCATGAGCTTGACGCGTTTAGCGAAGAGATCTCGAATGTCTTCTGGCGTTGAGGCAATCATGTCAGCCTGCGAGCCGCCGTGCATTCGCATAAGGCCAAGCCAACGATCTAATCGACTGGCCAGACGTTTCGCCAGACGCTCGTCTTTCCAGTATTCGCCTTCCGGCACGTCCCACTGCAACTCGTCGCGCAACCATTCACGCCAGCCTTTCGCCTGCGCTTTTTTCTCTCGACATTGCTGCTGCCAGCTTTCAATCAGTAGTTGGTGGCGTGCGTTGGTATCGGATTCAAGTTCGCTGACGCGCGGCGCTTTTTTGCTGCCTTGCTGGATAATATGCAACGCCAGAGCATGGAAGGTACGAGCTGAAATCGCGTCGGTATGGAGACGTTCAGCGATACGCTCGTCCATCTCCTGAGCGGCTTTGCGACCAAATGCCAATAACAAGATTTGATCTTCGCTGGCCTCGCCACGTTGCAGTAACCACCCCGCACGAGCCACCAATACCGAAGTTTTGCCACTCCCGGCTCCCGCTAACACCAAAAGTGAGTCTTCGCCGTTGACCACGGCGCGTGCCTGAGAATGATTGAGCGGCGAGCTTTCTATTTTCTGGAAAAAATCAGCATGCTTTTCAAGCATATGATTGGTATACGCGGTATTACGCTGATGGCGACGAGTCTCACCTTGTTCAAGCCAGGCTTTGCAATGCATCCATAATTCGCGGCAATTATCGAAATCCTCCAGCCTTGCCTGCGGGAGTGGCAATGCAGAAAAAGCGACGCGTACATTTTGCTGCAATGCCTGCATATCGCTGCGTTTGAACCATTTTTCCTGCTGGATGCGGCGCGTAATCTCGGCATACTGCTGTTGAAGCACCTGCGCCGCAACTTCACTCATCTCGACACTCCAGCTCTGCCATAACTGATCAAGATGATGATAAAAGCGCTGGGTTTCATTCCATTCTGTACCATGCAAACGCACCACTTTGTCATCCGGCAACACAAATTCCAGCTCGCCCCAGACCAGACCGCGCTTGCAATTGATAGCAATTAACTGATTGAATGGAATAAGGTATTCGTGACGTTCTCCTTTCACCTCTACACCCGCAGCCAGTAATTTCACACGATTGTATGGGTGCTGTGCTAAATGTTTGCCAAGAGAGGTCGCTTTTAATTCCATTACGCTTTGCCTGATCCAGAATGGTGATTGTGGTTAAGTTTACCCGGCGAAGGAATGACGCTCCAGAGTAAAAACGCGTTACAATTGTTGTGGTTATTTATTTACACCCTAAATAAGAGTGATTATGCGTACAGTCCTAAATGTCTTGAACTTTGTACTCGGCGGTTTTCTGACCACCCTATCCTGGTTGCTGGCCACGCTTGTCAGTATCATTTTTATTTTCACGTTGCCCCTGACACGATCCTGCTGGGAGATTACTAAACTCTCTTTCGTACCATACGGTAACGAAGCGGTGCATGTCGACGAACTCAACCCTCAAGGGAAAAGCGCCATTCTGAATACCGGCGGCACATTGCTGAACATTATTTGGCTGATATTTTTCGGCTGGTGGTTATGCTTACTTCATATCGCCACTGGTATTGCCCAATGCATCACCATTATCGGTATCCCTGTGGGGATCGCTAATTTCAAAATCGCTGTTATCGCGCTTTGGCCTGTGGGCCGCCGTGTCGTTTCTGTCGAAGTCGCACAGGCTGCGCGTGAAGCTAACGCCCGCCGTCGTTTCCAGTAATTCTGACAAGAATAGTGAGTATTAATGCTTAGTCCAATTCTGCGTCGTTATACCTGGAACAGTGCCTGGCTGTATAACTTGCGCATCTTTATTGCGCTCACTGGCACTGCTGCCCTGCCCTGGTGGTTAGGTGAAGTTAAGCTCACTATTCCACTGACCCTGGGTGTGGTTGCCGCAGCCCTTGCCGATTTAGATGACCGGCTGGCCGGGCGCTTGCGAAATCTACTGATAACCCTGGTGAGTTTCTTTATTGCTTCGGCGTCTGTGGAGTTGCTGTACCCGTGGCCGCTGCTGTTTGGCATTGGATTGATGATTTCCACCAGCGGATTTATTCTGCTGGGCGGTTTAGGCCAGCGTTATGCCACCATCGCCTTTGGCGCGCTGCTCATTGCCATCTATACCATGTTGGGTATTTCTTTATATGACCACTGGTATCAACAACCGATTCTGCTGCTGGCAGGTGCAATCTGGTACAACTTGCTGACTCTGGCAGGCCATCTGATTTTCCCCATCCGCCCGCTGCAAGATAACCTGGCGCGTTGTTATGAAAGCCTCGCTCGTTATCTGGAAGTTAAAGCTACGCTTTTTGACCCCGATATCGAAGAAGAAAGCCAGGCTCCAATGCTTGAGCTTGCCATGGCTAACAGCCAGTTGGTGACAACGTTAAATCAGACCAAAGGTTCTTTATTGACGCGTTTACGTGGCGATCGTGGGCAGCGCGGCACACGCCGAACGCTGCACTACTATTTTGTCGCCCAGGATATTCATGAACGCGCAAGTTCATCACATATTCAATACCAGGCTCTGCGCGACAAATTCCGCTACAGCGATATTATGTTTCGCTTTCAACGCCTGCTGTCCCTGCAATCTCAAGCCTGTTTGCAGCTCTCGCGATCTGTTTTACTGCGGTTGAAATACCAACACGATCCACGCTTTGAGCGTGCATTTACACATCTGGACGCTGCGATTGAAAGGCTGAAAACTGACCCGGCGCTGGCGAGCGAATTAAAAGCACTGGGTTATCTGGTGAGTAACTTGCGCGCAATTGACGCTCAACTGGCGACGATTGAGTCTGAGCAGGCGCTGGCAGCACCGGAAAATAATATCGAAAACCGCCTGCTTGATGACCGTTTGACCGGCTTTGGTGATATGTGGCAACGGCTGAAGCGAAATCTGACGCCGGAGTCGGCTTTATTCCGCCATGCGGTACGCATGTCTGTGGTGCTGTGCGTAGGCTACGCGTTTATTCAGTTAACCGGGCTAAAACATGGCTACTGGATACTTCTGACCAGCCTGTTTGTTTGCCAGCCTAACTACAGTGCCACTCGTCGCCGCTTAGCGCTTCGTATAATTGGCACGTTAGTCGGCGTGGCAGTTGGTTTACCGGTTCTCTATTTTGTGCCGTCGCTCGAAGGGCAACTGGTTTTAATTGTTATCACCGGCGTGCTGTTTTTTGCCTTCCGCAACGTGCAATACGCTCACGCCACTATGTTCATCACGTTGCTGGTGTTGCTGTGTTTCAACTTGTTGGGCGAAGGTTTTGAAGTCGCAATGCCGCGAATTTTCGACACCCTTTTGGGATGTGGGATCGCATGGGCGGCGGTGAGTTTCATCTGGCCTGACTGGCGATTCCGTCGGCTGCCATTAGTTGTAGAGCGGGCATTCAATGCCAATTGCCGCTATCTGGATGCCATTCTCGAGCAATATCATCAAGGCCGTGATAACCGACTGGAGTATCGTATTGCGCGCCGGGATGCACACAACAAGGATGCGGAGCTGGCATCTGTGGTATCGAACATGTCCTCAGAGCCCAGAGTCACGCCGGAAGCGCGAGAAACGGCATTTCGCTTATTGTGCCTCAATCATACATTTAACAGTTATATTTCGGCGTTGGGCGCGCACCGCGAAATGCTGACCAATGAAGATATTTTGTTGCTGCTTGATGATGCCGTCTGTTACGTCGATGATGCACTGCATCATCTGCCTGCCGATGAAGAACGCGTTCAAAAAGCCTTGCAAGGGTTGTCCGAGCGGATAACTTCACTGGAGCCGCAACCAGAGACCAAAGAGCCGTTAGTCCTTCAGCAAATTGGCCTGTTGGTTGCACTTTTACCAGAAATCTCGCGCCTCCAGCAGCTTGTCACACAGCAGTACGATTAACCCGCATGCCGTTGTTCATATAGCTGCCCCCACTCAACTAACTCCTGGCGCGTCGTCGCCGGGAGTGCTGCTTCATGAATACCGCAAATCGCCCCCGCCAGGGCCAGTAGTACTCTGACTCCCAGCCCTTTATTCACGCTCCTCAACTTTATCCATGACCGCTTCGCACCGTAAGCATGTAGCGTTCTGACATCCGCAATACCGGCTTCCCACAGCATCATCTCCAGACTGTGGGTTAAATTCGGGAGATCCTTGAGTCGTTGATGAGATTTATGGCGAGATTTTTCACGGCGGGCGCTAAACAATGCATCCGATGAGAGTTTTAAAAGCGTTTCTTGATCGTTCCACAACCCTTCATCAACACGGAAGTAATTAAGTTCAATCGTCCGCCCACGTTTGTTATAGAGCAATGGCGCTGCCGCCCTCTTAACAAAATAAACCTCTGACTGCTCACAAGCTCTTAAGTAAAGTTCCCCTTCAGAAACCATGGCAAACACGACATTATCGACCGTCAGACTATAGCCTCCAAATAATGAACGATGGCTGATATCCCCTAGCGGGGATAAGCATTCTTTCGATTGATGAATCCTTGTATAAGATCGCTTTTTCATGAATATATCCTTAAATATCATGCTATAACACACCACTACGGCTTGTTACTGTTTCCAGTAACACGAAAATAGGTAACCTGATGACAGACGGCAATCACATTTTCGCATTCCGCAGATTTACGTGAAGAAATTGCGATATGCTTTCCGAAATTTAGATTGATCTTTGGCCTGACAGGCATTACTGTATATTCATACAGTAACCCATCAGGCGGGATTAACTATGCAATCACATAACGTTCTAACTCACGTTGCCCCTCTTTCTTCTTTGACTCAGTCATCAGCAGGTAACAATACTAAAGGGTTGATTAGTGAAGTGATCTATAGCGAAGATCAGCCATGGGTTACGCAACTGGTGCTGTTGCCCCTGCTCCAGCAACTTGGTCAACAGTCACGTTGGCAGCTTTGGCTAACGCCACAGCAAAAATTGAGTCGTCAATGGGTTAAATCGGCAGGTCTTCCACTTACAAAAGTCATGCAGGTGAGCCAGTTAGATCCACTTTTCACCGTAGATGCTATGGTAAAAGCATTGCAGACTGGAAATTACAGCGTGGTCATCGGTTGGTTGCCTAAAGAATTAACAGATGAAGAACATTTGCAGCTATCATCAGCAGCTGAAATGGGTAATGCGATCGGCTTCATAATGCGTCCGATGCACACCTCCAAAACAGGGTGTCGACCACGAACTGGCCTAAAAATTCATTCTAGTTTGTATCATTAAGTAAATTTAAGAGAAATCCTGGAACTTTTCTTCAGCTCCTGACAAATCTTTATGATTCATAGTGGAACCGCGTCTCAAGCCGCTTGTAGCGGCATTCTCCAGAAATCTTTGAGTATAAATCCTGCGCGAACTTGTTAGAAAATGTGTACACAAGTCGTTTTTTTTCATATGCCTGACGGACATCACACTTGTAAGTTTTCAACTACGTTGTAGACTTTAGCTCGCCAGGGTTGCTCTTCCATAACACCGATTGATCGGTAGAGTAACAAGTGAGCATAAACTCGGGCGAAGGATTTAACCCTGGGCTTTAGAGCGATTTTAAAGCTCATGGCCTTTTTGGATGATAATGAGGCGCAAAAAATGAAAAAGACAGCTATCGCGATTGCAGTGGCACTGGCTGGCTTCGCTACCGTAGCGCAGGCCGCACCGAAAGATAACACCTGGTATGCAGGTGGTAAGTTGGGTTGGTCCCAGTTCCATGACACCGGTTTCTACGGAAACGGCTATCAGAACAACAATGGTTCAACTCACAACAGCCAACTGGGTGCTGGTGCCTTCGGTGGTTACCAGGTTAACCCGTACGTTGGTCTGGAAATGGGTTATGACTGGTTGGGCCGTATGGCTTATACCGGCAGCGTTGATAACGGTGCTTTCAAAGCGCAAGGCGTTCAACTGGCTGCTAAACTGAGCTACCCAATCACTGACGAACTGGACATCTACACTCGTCTGGGTGGTATGGTTTGGCGTGCAGACTCCAAAGGCAACTACGACAACGGCACTACTCGTGTGAGCAACCACGACACTGGTGTTTCCCCGTTGGCGGCAGTTGGTCTTGAATACGCAATCACCCGTGATATCGCAACTCGTCTGGATTACCAGTGGGTTAGCAACATCGGTGACGCACAAACAGTTGGTACTCGTCCAGACAACGGCATGCTGAGCCTGGGTGTTTCTTACCGTTTCGGCCAGTACGATGCAGCTCCAGTTGTAGCTCCAGCTCCAGCTCCAGCTCCAGAAGTACAGACCAAGCACTTCACCCTGAAGTCTGACGTTCTGTTCAACTTCAACAAAGCAACTCTGAAGCCAGAAGGTCAACAAGCTCTGGATCAGCTGTATACTCAGCTGAGCAACCTTGATCCGAAAGATGGTTCAGTAGTTGTTCTGGGCTTCACAGACCGTATCGGTTCTGATGAATACAACCAGAAACTGTCTGACAAACGTGCACAGTCTGTTGTTGATTACCTGATCTCTAAAGGTATCCCAGCTAACAAGATCTCCCCACGCGGTATGGGCGAATCTAACCCAGTTACTGGCAACACCTGTGATAACGTAGCTCCTAAAGCTAAACTGATTGATTGCCTGGCTCCAGATCGTCGCGTTGAGATCGAAGTTAAAGGTATCAAAGACGTTGTAACTCAGCCTGCGGCATAAGTTACCGTTATAAAAAAACCCCGCTTCGGCGGGGTTTTTTGTTTCTGAATTCTAAGTAACCAGGAATAGAGAAGCACAGCGTCACAACAACTGCTCTTATTCTTTGCCCAGCAATGCCTGCAGATCTTGTTTGAGAGATGACATCTGATTGGCGTATTGTTCTTTACGCTCCGCATCTTCAATCAACTGTACAATCGTTTCCGACAGTGTGCATCCACGCCGATGAGCAAGGCCAGCTAAACGCTGCCAGACCAGATATTCCAGGTCGATGGATTTTTTACGCGTATGCTGATGCTCGGCATTAAAGTGCCGTTTACGACGCGCACGGATAGTTTGTTTCATGCGGTTGTGAAGTTCTGGATTCATATGCTGCTCTATCCAGCTCAACACACGCACCGGTTCATTCTCTAAGCGTAACAACTCATCAACAGCTTCTTTCGCTGCACTCGCCTCGATATAACGTGTGATTAGCTCGCCTTCGCGGTGTTTTTTAACCAGATACTTCCACTTCCAGCCGCTCTCGAGATTTTCCAACTGTTGATATTTCATTGTTGTCTCAGTGTGACCGTGTAACTCACTTCAGAATAACAGTTTTTTCTATTTTCGCTTACCTGAAAAATGAAAGCTGTGAGCTAAGTAAACTTGCCGCTCCGCATAAACCGTGTGCTGCCCTGGCTATTCTTGTATAATCGCGCCTTTGACATCTAATTAATAAATAGCGACTTTGACGACTAATCGACTTGAATGGCGTGCTCTTGTACCTGATACCGAAAGCTATCAGGAAATCTTTGCACAGCCTTATGATTCCGAAACTGCCCCTTTCTCCGCTGTACAACCTCGTCTGTCTTATGGACTTGTGCAGCTAAGCCAACCGGTAGCCTCGGCCGATCTGATGCTGGTAAAAGCCGCTGAAGAAGCCGAGTACCTTAATCTCATTACCGCAGCAGCACGTGAATGCTGGTCGCAGGATAACGCTCTGACAGGCGGACATTACCTGATTGAAGGCTCGCGCATCATGCTACGCCCTGCCGAAACAGCTGAAGACAATTTTGCAGGCCAGTCTGAAGTCGTTGCCGCTGACTGGATTGAAGCGGAACAACTTTTCGGTTGCGTGCGTCAGTTCGCGGGTGAAATCACGCTGACACCGGGTCTGGTTCACCGCGCAAATGGTGGCATTCTGGTGCTTTCATTGCGCAGTGTTTTAGCACAACCGCTACTGTGGTTGCGCCTTAAACAAATGGTCATTCAAGGCCGTTTCGACTGGATTTCCCAGGATGAAACTCGTCCATTGCCCGTTAACATTCCATCACTGCCATTAAGCCTGAAACTGGTGCTGGTGGGTGAACGTGAATCGTTGGCTGATTTCCAGGACATGGAACCTGAACTGGCGACTTCGGCCATTTACAGCGAGTTTGAAGAGAATCTGCAGATCGCCTCTGCCGATGATATGGCGTTGTGGTGCCAGTGGATTTATGCCGTTGCGCAATCAAAATCCCTGCCAGTTCCTGCAGCGGATGCCTGGCAGCCACTCATCCGTGAAGCCGTGCGTTATACCGGCGACCAGGAAACTCTGCCGCTGTGCCCGTCATGGATTAGCCGCCAGCTACGTGAAGTTGCCGCATTCACTGAAAATGAAAGCTTTGGTGCCGAAGAGCTGACGCAAATGCTAGCGCAGCGCGAATGGCGTGAAGGTTATCTGGCTGAACGCATGCAGGACGAAATCCTGCTTGAGCAGATCCTGATCGAAACCGAAGGTGAAATGGTTGGCCAGATCAACGCCTTGTCGGTCATTGAATTCCCTGGTCATCCACGTGCATTCGGCGAACCTTCGCGCATTAGTTGTGTTGTGCATGTGGGTGATGGTGAATTTACCGACGTTGAGCGCAAAGCTGAGTTGGGCGGTAATATTCATGCGAAAGGCATGATGATCATGCAGGCATTTTTGATGTCAGAATTGCAGCTTGATCAGCAAATCCCCTTCTCCGCCTCGCTGACTTTCGAGCAGTCTTACAGCGAAGTCGACGGTGATAGCGCTTCAATGGCCGAACTGTGCGCGTTAATCAGTGCGCTGGCTAATGTGCCTATTTATCAGCATATCGCGGTGACAGGTTCAGTCGATCAGTTTGGTCGTGTGCAACCTGTTGGTGGCCTGAATGAGAAAATCGAAGGCTTCTTCCGTATTTGCCAGCAACGTGAGTTTAACGGCAAGCAAGGCGTGATTATCCCGGTTTCTAATGTGCGTCACCTTTGTCTGCACCAGGATGTTCTGGATGCCGTAGAACAAGGGCAATTCACGATTTGGGCCATCGACGATGTCACGGATGCACTACCCTTATTAACAAACCTGCCCTGGGATGGCGAAGGGCAAAATACGCTGTTGCGTGCGGTGCAAGAGCGAATCGCTCAGGCATCTGCGCAAGATATTCGGCACCGTTATCCATGGCCATTACGTTGGCTTAACTGGTTCAATCAAAACTGATCGGACTTGTTGAGCGTACACGTGTTAGCTAACATGCGTGCTTCATTATAAAAAGGCTTACTGTAAACATGGTAGATAAACGCGAATCCTATACAAAAGAAGATCTTCTTGCCTCTGGTCGTGGCGAACTGTTTGGTGCTGAAGGCCCACGTTTGCCTGCGCCATCCATGCTGATGATGGACCGCGTAGTCAAGATGACTGAAGACGGCGGTAACTTCGATAAAGGTTACGTTGAAGCAGAACTGGATATCAATCCTGACCTGTGGTTCTTTGGTTGCCACTTTATCGGCGATCCGGTAATGCCTGGTTGCCTGGGTCTGGATGCGATGTGGCAGTTGGTAGGCTTCTATCTGGGCTGGTTAGGCGGCGAAGGCAAAGGCCGTGCGCTGGGCGTGGGTGAAGTTAAACTCGCGGGTCAGATCCTGCCAACTGCGAAAAAAGTCAGCTACCGTATTCACTTCAAACGCGTTATTAATCGCCGCCTGATTATGGGCCTGGCAGATGGTGAAGTGTTGGTTGACGGCCGTGTAATTTACACCGCTACCGACCTGAAAGTAGGTCTGTTCAAAGACACTACTGCTTTCTAAGCCTGATTGTATAAAGCTCTGAAACGCGAAACCTCCGCCATGCGGAGGTTTCTTTTTCTAAAGAGACAGTGATTACGCGGTAACCGCCCTGTCTTCCATGGCTTCTCGCCAGCCTCCCATCCAGTACGACCTTTGATTCAGTGTCTGATAAGGACACATCTCTTTGGAACGTCCGACAATACCTGCTTGATAACCACGTTGATGAGCCCGTTCCAGGCGATCTCGTTTTTGTCTCTTCATGCCTCGTTTCCCTCATTTCTGTAATCTGGTGGAAAGAAAACAGTGCCTGCAAAATGTGCAAGCACATATAACGAATACCTCCAAAAACAGCCATCGTCAATGCGCAAAATTCACGCCAATGTCATAAATGTGAGCTACACGTGATGATATTTGAGATAAAAATGTGAGATGGGTCGGGTAATAGGTTAATGCCAAAAGAAAAGCTGCGCCCCGCTTTACAGCGGAAAGACGCAGCTTTTTTGTGCTACTTAAGAAAATTAATTAATACGGTTTAACTGGCTGGCAATGCTTTGCGCCTCTTGCTGCCAGGCCTGCGCTAAGGTTTTCACCATTGCATCATAACCATCTTCTTGCTGCTTAAGTTCCACATGGAACGGGCGTTTAATCAATTGCCCCTGATGATTGAGCAACCATTCACCGCTCACAATCACCTTGCCGTCATAGCGTCCGTGGAAACCCGTCACATTAACATTCAGAGTATCCTGAAGGCTGCCCAACGGTTGTGAAGCCACCACCCAACCGGGTAATGCACTGCTCAGATTGCTCACCAGCGTATTACGTAGTTGCTGATCTAAAGGACTCGCCCACAAGTTGCTGGTAGCGATGACATACTGAACATCACTGGTTTGATAAACCACGCCGTTTCCGGCGAGGTAATCAGGAACCGCCACTTGTTCCACCCATAACAAGTGGGTGCCAGGCTGGCTCACAGCCTGCACAGCAGGCGTTGAGCTTTGAGGCAGTTGGTAATACGTTTTTCCTTCGTCGCTGCTGCTACAGGCCGTTAAGGCTAATGCAGCAATCAATGGAAGCCATCTTTTCATTCTTTTGCCCTCTTCGGCTGGGGATCTTTTTTATCCTTCGCTTCAAAGATAAGCGAATTACTCTTATCGTTCAGCGTTCGTAGCACCGGCTGCAATTCACGCAGAACCTGGTCAAGACGCTGCATATCCGCCACCATCTTGTTATAAGCAGCAGAGCCTGGCTGGAAGCCTTGCATGCTGCGATTGAGCTCACGAAGCGTTGACTGCATATCCTCAGGCAATGATTGCATCGACTTGTTCGACGTAATCTTGTTCAGATTATCGAGGGTCTGCTGCAAGTGCTTCATGGTTCGCTGACTTTCGGCAAGCGAATTGGTGGTTTGCTCAATCATCGGATTCAATGGCAAGTTATTAATCTTATCCAGAGTTTCCAGCAAGCGCTGTTGGATTTGCGCCAGGCCTCCGCTCATCGTTGGGATAATTGGATAACCGTTAAAGGTCGGCAAATCGGTAACAGGCGGCGCTTTAGGGTTGAAATCAAGATCGATAAACAGTGCCCCAGTCACCAGGCTGCCGGTTTTCATCGAAGCCCGCAAACCACGTTTGATTAACGAGGTCATGTTGTCCTGAATATGGATGTCATCACCAACAAGATTCTGCAAACGTTCAGGTTCAAGACGGATCAGAACCGGGATACGGAAATCATCGTTGATTTTCTGACGCATGCCTTCGGTGAAGAATGGCACCTTCGCCACTGTCCCGAGGCGGATACCACGGAATTCAACAGGTGCCCCTGGTTGCAGACCACGCACGGAATCTTTAAAGAACATCAGGTAATCAATGTGATCGGTATACAAGGAGTCCTGAATACTTTTCTGATCATCAAACAGATTGAATTCGCTGCCTGCTTTCACAGGTTTGCCAAGATCCCAACCTTCCGGCACGTCAAAACTCACACCGCCGCTAAACAGCGTGGTGAGAGAACCCATTTCGACACGCATCCCCTGGGATGACATATCCACGGCGATCCCACTGTCTTTCCAGAAACGCACATTACTGGTGACCAGACGATCGTTTGGCGCGCTGATAAACAGCTGATAGCTGATGCTACGTTTTGCAGCATCAAAAGTGCTGGTTTCAACTGAACCGACGCGATAACCCCGGAACAGAACCGGGTCGCCAGGAGAGAGCTGCCCTGCTTTATTGCTATCGAGCGTAATACGAATGCCTTTTGCATCCGGCGGTGCCAGCGGCGGAGCATCCAGTAAATCATAACGTTCGACTTTTGAGCCTTTCGTCCCCGGCTGCAGTTCGATATAGGCACCCGAGAGTAACGTACCCAGGCCAGAAATACCTTCGCGACCGACCTGCGGTTTCACCACCCAAAACACTGAGTCTTTGTGCAGAAGTTTTTCCATACCGGAATTTAAACGTGCCGTAATTTCGACATGCAGCAAATCATCGGACAGGACAGCGCTTTCCACGACACCGACATTAACGCTTCGGCTTTTAATCATGGTTTTCCCACCTTCAATACCTTCGGCATTCGTGGTAATCAGCGTCACTTCCGGGCCTTGATGGCTGTAGTGATAAAATAAGATCCACGCGCCGATTAGCACGGTTACGATAGGGAAAATCCATACCGGGGACCAATTTTTCACCTTTGCGACTTTTGCTTCCCCGCTTTTATTTTCCATGCTCAGACGACTCCTCATGAGTTGAATCCGGTGCGCGATCCCAGGACAAGCGAGGGTCAAAGGTCATCGCTGCAAACATTGTCAAAATCACTACTAATGCAAACATCACGGCACCGATCGCCGGGTAGATACTCATCAATCCTCCCATACGCACCAGGGCCGATAATACCGCTATAACGAACACATCGATCATTGACCAACGCCCGACAAATTCGACCACCTCGTAGATCAAATGCATTCTTTCACTGTCACGCTGACCGTGGCCTTTAGCATCCCAGCACAACCAGGCAATCGCTAACATTTTCAGTGTCGGAACCAAAATACTGGCGATAAAAATAACGCCAGCAACCGGATAAGAGCCTTCGCTCCACAACAAGATAACCCCGGCAATAATCGTCGACGGGATTTTGCTGCCCAACACTTCGGTTATCATGATGGGCAATATATTTGCGGGTAGGTACAGCATAATTGAAGTCAACAGCAGAGCGAGTGTCCATTGCAAGCTATGACGGCGACGAACATATCCTTTGGTTTCACAGCGTGGACAAATTTCCTGCTCCTCTGGCACGATTGCTGTGCAGCATGAACAAGAACGCAACCCCTGGTGAAGGCCTGATACACCGACTTTAAGCGGTACCGAAATCGCCGGTTCAGGCGCAATATCATCCCAAAGCCAACGCCGGTCCACACACTGGAATGCCCGCAGTTGCAACACACAGAACAGGCACCACGGAATAAAACTGCTCCCGACGCCAATGTCGCCGTAAGCCATTAATTTGACGAAACTGACCAAAACGCCCGCGAGAAAAATTTCGGCCATACCCCAGGACTTTAGCTGGAACAGGATTCGTGCCAGACGCTTTTTAAACGTCAGTGGTAATGCCACCTGATTAACCAATAACAAAATCGTAATTAAACAGAACGTAGGCACTGCCTGCACAAAGACCATAAAGAAAGTGCCAAGGCTTGCGTAGTCTTCGTTGAACATGACGCCTGGAATTTCAAGCAGCGAAACTTCACTGCTGAGTCCTGCTACTTTCATGTTGATGAAGGGAAATAGGTTGGCGAGCAGCAACATAAACAGAGCTGCTAGCGCATAAGCTGTAGGACGTTGGCGTGGTGAGGACCACTGAGTGAGAAGTGTTGTACCGCAACGTGGACAGACGGCCTTATGGCCGTCCTCCAATACCGGTAGCGCAACTAGTAGGTCACATTGTGAACACAATATGTGTGAACGATGATGATGCGTGGCACACATATCGGGTCTCCTTGGGTTACGCGCCGTTTTTCAGAGCTTCCAGATATTCCCAGCGCTCAAAAGCCTCTTCCAGTGCTTTTTCTGCGTTGGACATATCACTCAATGTTTTTTGCGTCACATCGTGTGGCTGGTTAAAGAACTCAGCATCCCCGACCTTCGCTTGTAGGGCTTCCAGCTCCGCCTCAAGTTGTTCAAGACGTTGCGGTAATTGCTCTAATTCACGTTGCAGGTTATAGCTTAGCTTGCTACTTGCGCGTTTAACAACTTCCGCCTTAGCAGGCTGGTTGTTTTGCGCTTTATCTGCCACAGAGTGGCGTAAAGATTGAGCAGAAGCTTGCTGACCTTTAGCATCATGATAACCGCCCACATAGCGACCGATTTTACCTTCACCTTCAAAAATCCAGCATTCGGTCACTGTGTTATCAACGAATTGACGATCGTGGCTCACCAACATGACCGTTCCCTGATAACCATCAATCAACTCTTCAAGTAATTCGAGCGTTTCGACATCCAGGTCATTCGTCGGTTCATCGAGAATCATCAAGTTGCTTGGTTTTAGGAATAACTTCGCCAGTAAAAGGCGGTTACGCTCACCACCAGACAACGCACGAACCGGAGTCATGGCGCGTTTCGGGTGGAAAAGGAAGTCCTGCAAGTAGCCCAGTACATGGCGTGGCTTACCATTCACCATCACTTCTTGCTTACCTTCCGCCAGGTTGTCCATTACCGTACGATCAGGATCAAGCTCGGCACGGTGCTGGTCAAAGTACGCCACTTCAAGCTTGGTACCGCAATGCACGCGCCCGCTATCCGCTTTCAGCTGATCTAACATCAGTTTCAGTAATGTGGTTTTGCCACAGCCGTTTGGCCCCACCAGCGCGATTTTGTCGCTGCGCTGCACCTGGGCTGAGAAATCCGACACCAGGTTTTTGTTAGCGATCTGGTAAAACACGTTTTCCATTTCAAAGACGATCTTGCCGGAACGCGCCGCTTCACCAACTTGCATTTTGGCGCTGCCCAACACTTCACGACGAGCACTACGTTCGTTACGCATCGCTTTCAAGGCACGCACGCGGCCTTCGTTACGCGTACGGCGTGCTTTAATGCCCTGACGGATCCACACTTCTTCTTGAGCAAGTTTGCGATCAAACTCGGCGTTTTGCAGATCTTCAACACGTAGAGCTTCTTCTTTGGCCAGCAGATACTGATCGTAATCGCCAGGGTAAGAAACCAGTTTGCCGCGATCAAGGTCGACGATACGCGTAGCCATATTGCGAATAAATGAACGGTCGTGCGAGATGAAAATAATGCTGCCCTGGAACTCTTTCAGGAAACCTTCCAGCCAGTCGATAGCTTCGATATCCAGGTGGTTGGTTGGCTCATCAAGCAATAGAACACGTGGAGAACTCACCAGCGCACGGCCTAGTGCCGCTTTACGCAACCAGCCGCCAGAAAGTGCCGACAGTTCAGTATCAGCTTCCAGACCTAATTGTTCGAGCACTTCATTAATGCGGCTATCCAGTTGCCAGAGGTTCTGGTGATCCAAAATCTCCTGGATACGCGCCATCTCATTGAGGTTTTTATCGCTCGGATCGGTCATCACTTTATGGGAAATATCGTGATAAGCCTTCAGATGTTCCGCTTGTTCTTCAACGCCTTCAGCAACGAAGTCATAAACCGTGCCGGCAACATTACGCGGCGGATCTTGCTGCAAACGCGCGACGATTAAATCCTGTTCGTAAACCATGCGGCCATCATCGAGAGGCACTTCACGGTTGAGGATTTTCATCAGCGTGGATTTACCCGCGCCGTTACGGCCAACTAAACAAACACGTTCGTTTTCTTCGATATGAAGTTCGGTGTTATCTAATAACGGTGCGTCGCTAAACGACAACCAGGCACCGTGCATACTAATTAATGACATGACAATTAATCCTTGGCTACGTGAGTAACGAGCCAGCAGTTATGAATTTGGCGATTACGGGCAAAGTCTTGCGACAGGGTTTTCTGCGTGATTTCCTGAGCGCTAAGGCCCAGGTTAGCTAACCCGTCAAAGTCCATTTTGAAGCCACGTTTGTTGTTGGAGAACATAATGGTGCCGCCCTGGCGCAACAGGCGCTTAAGGTCTTTCATCAGCACGATGTGGTCGCGCTGGACATCAAAAGATTCTTCCATACGTTTTGAGTTTGAGAACGTCGGAGGATCGATAAAAATCAGATCAAACTGTTCATCGGTTTCACGCAACCAGCCCAGGCAATCAGCCTGAACCAGGCGGTGTGCACGGCCACTCAAACCGTTAAGACGCAAGTTACGCTCAGCCCACTCCAGGTAAGTACGAGACATATCGACGGTGGTCGTCGTTTTAGCACCACCTAACCCTGCGTGAACTGTCGCGCTGCCGGTATAAGCAAACAGGTTAAGGAAATCTTTCCCTTTGCTCATTTTGCCCAGCATTTGACGCGCGATACGGTGGTCGAGGAACAAACCGGTATCAAGGTAATCCGTCAGGTTGACCCACAAGCGAGCGTTATATTCGCTCACTTCCATGAAGTCGCCCTTCTCATCCATTTTCTGATACTGACTTTTCCCTTTCTGACGCTCACGGGTTTTCAGGATCAGTCGGTTGGATGGCAATTCCAGTACAGACATTGTTGCAGCAATCACATCAAACAGACGCTGGCGCGCTTTGTTGGCATCCACCGTTTTCGGCGGCGCATATTCTTGAACCACAACCCACTCGCCGTAGCGGTCAACAGCAACGTTATAATCGGGCAAATCGGCATCATAAATTCGGTAGCATTCGATGCCTTCCTGGCGCGCCCATTTGTCGAGTTTTTTGATATTTTTGCGCAGGCGGTTTGCGTAATCATCAGCAATCTGGCCTGATTGCGCACCCGTGCTGGTAGCCGATAATTGATAGTTTTTCTGCACACAATCCAGCGGGCCGTTCTTCGCTTTAAACTGACGTTCGGCACGCAGTTGCAGGCAGCTTAGCAAATCTGGGGATGCGCTAAACAGCGAAAAATTCCAGCCGCCAAAATGGTTCTTCATGTTGCGGCCAAGCAAACTGTGCAACGCAATCAGCGCAGGCTCACTGTCCAGACGCTCACCGTACGGCGGGTTACTAACAACCGTACCAACCGGACCTTCTGGCAGCGGGTTGGTCAATTTAGCCACGTCTTTGACTTCATAGCTGATGATATCGCCCAGACCCGCACGACGGGTATTGGCGCGCGCGCGTTCGATAACACGTGAGTCATTATCCGAACCATAGAAACGCGAAGTGTATTCACCCAGACCTTTACGCGCACGAACCTGCGCTTCGGTGGTGATCTCTTTCCACAAATCGACATCGTGATTCGCCCAGCCCAGGAAACCCCAGTGCTTGCGATGCAGACCCGGAGCGCGATCGGTGGCGATCATTGCCGCTTCAATCAACAGCGTGCCGGAACCGCACATCGGATCGAGCAACGGAGTACCCGGCTGCCAGCCAGAACGCATCACAATGGCGGATGCCAGCGTTTCTTTAATAGGCGCGGCGCCGGTGCTATCGCGGTAGCCGCGTTGATGCAGGCCTTCGCCACTTAAATCAAGTGCAATGCTGGCGGTGTCTCTATTCAACCAGACGTTAATACGCAGGTCTGGCTGTTCACGTTCGACGTTTGGACGTGGCAGGTTTTTGCGCGTGAAGGAGTCAACAATCGCATCTTTCACTTTTAGCGCACCGTACTGGCTATTACGGATAACGTCGTTCAGACCGCTGAAATGCACCGCAAAGGTCGCATCCGGGCCAAACAGCGCAGGCCAGTCGATAGTCTGTACGCCGAGGTACAAATCCAGATCGCTATAAACACTGCATTCGTTTAAAGGCAGCAAAATGCGGGACGCAAGGCGGCTCCACATCAGGCTTTGATAGAGCAGACGTGAGTCCCCCTGGTAATGTACGCCGCCCTGAACCACCTGGCATGCTTGCGCACCAAGGCCCTCCAGTTCAGTTTTTAATAGCTCTTCAAGCCCACGCGCCGTACTGGCAAACAGAGAATTCATATCGTCACTTATCAGGTGTAAAAAGAAAATTGTGGCGCATTATAGCCAATCCGCCACGCATGTCATAAAGTTGGCTTCTTATTATTTTTTTACGGGCAAGGAGGACGCCATGATTAGCCTGTCTCAACTTTTTATTCACCCGGTGAAATCAATGCGCGGTCTTGCCCTCTCTCATGCGCAGGTAACCCCAAGCGGTTTGGCCTTTGATCGCATCTTTATGGTGACAGAACCTGACGGCACTTTTATTACCGCACGTACTTCACCGGAAATGGTGCTGTTTACTCCGGCAATTACTCACGATGGTTTGTTCCTGAGCGCACCAGACGGCAGCTCCGCCACCGTGCGTTTTGCGGATTTTCAGCCTCAGGCTGAACCGACCGAAGTCTGGGGAAATCACTTCACCGCGCAAATAGCGCCTGATGAAATCAATCAATGGTTGAGCGGTTTTTTTTCTCGCCCGGTTCAATTACGCTGGTTGGGCGAATCCTTAACGCGCCGCGTAAAACGTCATCAAGAAGTCCCGTTATCTTTTGCCGACGGCTACCCTTTCCTACTGGCTAACGAAGCGTCACTGCGTGATTTACAGAACCGCTGCCCGGCAAGCGTCAAAATGACACAGTTTCGCCCGAACATTGTGGTGACGGGTGCGCAAGCCTGGGAAGAAGACACCTGGCAAGTGGTGCGAATGGGTGGTGTGACGTTTGATGTCGCCAAGCCTTGCAGCCGTTGTATTTTGACAACCGTCAGCCCGGAACGTGGGCGCAAGCATCCGAGTAGCGAACCACTGGCGACGTTGCAAAAATTCCGTACAGCGCTGGATAATGGCGATGTTGATTTTGGCCAGAATCTCATTGCTCGTAACAGCGGCGTGATTCGTGTCGGGGATGAACTTCAGGTGTTAGCGACTAAGCCCGCCAAAATATATGGCGCCGGGGCGCTGGCAGAGTCACTCGAACCTTTCGAGCAGCAAGAGAGCATGGTCGCCATTGACTGGCAGGGCCAACAGTTTCGCGGTAACAATCAGCAAATTTTGCTCGAACAGCTAGAACAACAAGGCATTCGTGTGCCCTATTCTTGCCGGGCAGGAATTTGTGGAAGTTGCCGAATTAAGTTGGTTAGCGGAGAAGTCAAAGCGTTGAAGAAAAGCGCTATCAATGACGACGGAACAATTCTGTGCTGCAGCTGTATACCGGCGGGCGATGTGGAATTAGCGGGAAATTAAACAGCCTGATCGAGGTTAAGGTCGTTGCTTAACGGTTGCGGCCTTAATCTGTCATTCATCACTTTTATTGCATCACCCAACTGCATCGTGCGGCCAGCCAGTTGTAGACCCGGTTGCGCCAGTAAGCAGAGTGCCGCGTTGTCACCCGTTTCGACCACCAGCAGATTCACTTGCTGCATATCATCGCTTAACCATACACAAGCGGCGTCGCCAGGAATCGGCTGCCAGCAATCACCGTGAGACATAAAGTGCCAGCTTTTTGGCATTTGCGGCTTGAGGTAACGAATCGCCACCAGCGCATTTAATACCAGTTCCGCGCGTTGTTCTTTACTTAAAACCAGGTCGCGACATTTTTCTTCAAAAGAGAAAAAAAGCGCGGCATCGTCGACACAAAATCCAGTATTTTCAAAGGCATCAGGAGTAAGCATTTTACGTGGGAAACGCGAACGGAAAAGCATACCATTGGCTAAATCGAGCATCATACGATCGTGCTCTTCGTCATAATACCAACGCCAATTATCGTCCGGTTTAATCCGCATAATTATTACCTTCTCTCTTCTTCCCGCGATTAAAAATATCCTTATCGCCGCTTCGTAAATGAACACATTAATAAAAGACCAATATGTTCAAATTAGCAACAGTAATGGAATATAAAACAACCGGAGCAGGAAATAAAGCTCCGGTTGTCTGGAAAGTAAAATGATTACAGACCTGAAATGATTTCTTTAATCAGCGGCGGGCCTTTAAATATGAAGCCGGAATATATTTGAACCAGTGAAGCGCCAGCCGCCATCTTCTCACGCGCGGCAATCACTGAATCAATCCCACCTACGCCAATAATCGGCAAGCGACCATTTAATTCTTGCGACAGGCGGCGAATAATTTCGGTACTTTTTAACTGAACCGGACGACCACTTAATCCACCCATTTCATCGCAATATTTCATGCCCTGAACCAGGCTACGATCCAATGTGGTATTGGTGGCAATTACCCCATCAATATTATGGCGAACTAAACTATCAGCCACCTGGATCAATTCTTCTTCAGAAAGATCCGGCGCGATCTTCACGGCGACCGGCACATATTTATGGTGCAATGTCTGAAGTTCCTGCTGCTTATTTTTAATCGCAATTAAAAGATCGTCTAAGGCTTCGCCGTATTGCAGCGTACGTAATCCAGGGGTATTTGGCGAAGAAATATTGATCGCGATATAACCCGCATACGGATAAATTTTATCCATGCAGATCAAATAATCGTCTTTGCCTTGCTCAACTGGAGTGTCTTTATTCTTGCCGATATTGATGCCCAATACCCCATCGAAATGAGATTTTTTGACATTCTCAACCAGGTTATCAACCCCGAGGTTATTGAACCCCATGCGGTTAATTAAACCTTCAGCTTCAACCAGACGAAAAATGCGTGGCTTATCATTTCCAGGCTGTGGGCGAGGCGTGACAGTGCCAATTTCAATGGAGCCAAAGCCCATGGCACCCAACGCATCAATGCACTCACCGTTTTTGTCCAGGCCTGCGGCCAGACCCAATGGGTTCTTAAATGTCAGTCCCATGCAAGTCACAGGTTTTGACGGCACATTTTGCCGCACCAGCCATTCGAGAGGTGTACCTGTTACACGACGCAATTGCTGAAATGTCACTTCATGAGCGCGCTCTGGATCGAGCTTGAATAGGGCTTTACGAACGAAGGGGTAGTACATGAACTCTCCTGGATTCCCGGTATGCAAACCGGGGCAGTATTATTAACGATAACGCCCCTGAATGGAATTGACCTGCAACAAAAAACACCGAATCAACGCAAACGTTTTCTTCTCTTTGTCCTTTATGCGATTTCTGGCAAATGAAAACCAGATAAATCATTTAGTGGAATAACACTTCTGCGCGAATATCACACTCAATTGTTATCAATGTTACCTAAAAGCAAACATTTAGTTATAAGGAAACAATATGCGTGTGATAACCCTGGCTGGAAGCCCGCGCTTCCCCTCTCGTTCCAGTGCGCTGCTGGAATATGCCCGCGAAAAATTAAGCGCTTTGGATATCGAGGTATGTCACTGGCATCTACATAACTTCGCTCCAGAAGATTTGCTGTACGCCCGTTTCGACAGCCCGGCACTGCTCGCGTTAATTGAACAATTACAGCAAGCCGATGGGGTGATCATCGCAACTCCTGTCTATAAAGCTTCGTTTTCCGGTGCGCTGAAAACCTTGCTCGATCTGCTGCCTGAGCGTGCGCTGGATAAAAAAGTCGTTCTGCCTTTGGCAACGGGCGGCACCGTGGCACATATGTTGGCGGTCGATTACGCCTTAAAGCCTGTGCTTAACGCCCTGAAAGCTCAGGAAATCCTTCATGGCGTATTTGCCGACGACAGCCAAATTGCGGATTACCAGCACAAACCGGTGTTCAGCAATAACTTACAACAGCGTCTTGATAGCTCGCTGGAAACGTTCTGGCAGGCACTGCACCGCCGGGATTTTATCGTCACCTCCCCTTTTAAGGCGCAAGGAGTTGCCCATGTTTAATCTGCTAAAACGAACCGCGCCCTGGCTGATGCTGACTGGCGCTCTGAGCCTCAGCGCCACCCTGCACGCCGCAGAAACCGGGCCAGAACAGTTACGCATCGGATATCAAAAAGGTTCTGTGAGCATGGTGCTGGCAAAAAGCCATCAGCTGCTGGAAAAAGAGTATCCGCAAACCAAATTCCAGTGGATTGAATTCCCGGCTGGCCCGCAAATGCTGGAAGCGTTGAATATTGGCAGTATCGATCTGGGCAGCACCGGTGACATTCCACCAATTTTCGCCCAGGCGGCAGGCGCAGATCTTGTGTATGTCGGTTCTGAACCGGCAAAACCAAAAGCTGAAGTGATTCTGGTGCCAGAGAACAGCCCGCTTAAAACCGTGGCCGACCTGAAAGGGCATAAAATCGCTTTCCAGAAAGGCTCCAGTTCCCACAACCTGGTATTGAGAGCGCTACAAAAAGCCGGGCTGAAATTTACCGATGTCCAGCCTGCTTATTTAACACCAGCCGATGCTCGCGCCGCATTCCAACAAGGCAACGTTGATGCCTGGGCAATTTGGGATCCGTATTACTCCGCAGCACTATTGAACGGTGGCGTACGCGTGTTAACCGACGGCAGCGAGCTGAATCAGACGGGTTCTTTCTATCTTGCATCACGCCCTTATGCCGAACAAAACGGTCCGTTCCTGCAACACGTTCTGAAGACCTTTAGTGATGCCGATGCGTTAACTCGCACCCAACGTGACGCAAGCGTTGCGCTGCTGGCAAAAACCATGGGACTGCCGGAAAACGTGATTGCCACCTATTTCGATCATCGCCCACCAACGGTGATTACACCTGTCAGCGCCGAGACTGCGGCAAAACAACAGCAAACCGCAGATCTATTTTACGACAACCACTTAGTGCCTAAGAAAGTCGATATTCGCACCCGCATCTGGCAACCCGCTAAAGGAGATAAATCATGAGTCTGAATATGTTCTGGTTCTTACCTACCCATGGCGATGGCCATTACTTAGGCAGCAACGACTCCGCACGCCCGGTTGACCATGGCTACCTGCAACAAATTGCCCAGGCGGCAGACAGAATCGGCTTTACTGGTGTACTGATCCCAACAGGGCGTTCTTGCGAAGATGCCTGGCTGGTTGCCGCCTCCATGATTCCGGTGACGCAGCGTTTGAAATTCCTGGTGGCACTGCGCCCAAGCGTAACCTCACCAACCGTAGCAGCACGCCAGGCCGCAACACTTGATCGGCTTTCCAACGGTCGCGCTTTATTTAACCTGGTCACGGGTAGCGATCCGGAAGAGTTAGCGGCAGACGGCGTGTTCCTTAATCATCAGGAACGTTACGAAGCTTCCGCAGAATTTACCCAAATCTGGCGGCGCTTGCTGGAAGGCGAAACGGTCGATCACGAAGGCAAACACATTCAGGTTAAAGGCGCGAAACTGCTGTTCCCGCCGGTACAACAACCGCGTCCACCGCTCTACTTTGGCGGCTCTTCAGATGTGGCGCAGGATTTGGCTGCCGAACAAGTTGATCTTTATCTCACCTGGGGCGAGCCACCGCATTTAGTCAAAGAGAAAATTGAGCAGGTTCGTGCTAAAGCCGCAGCACATGGGCGCACCGTTCGTTTCGGTATTCGTCTGCATGTGATAGTGCGTGAAACAAATGAAGAAGCGTGGGAAGCCGCTAATCGCCTGATTTCCCAACTTGATGACGAAACGATCGCCAAAGCGCAGGCTGCTTTTGCACGCACGGATTCCGTCGGCCAACACCGCATGGCGGCGTTGCACGGTGGCAAGCGCGACAATCTGGAAATCAGCCCGAACTTGTGGGCGGGCGTTGGTCTGGTGCGTGGTGGCGCAGGCACCGCGCTGGTAGGAGATGGCCCGACGGTGGCGGCACGTATTAATGAATACGCGGCACTCGGTATCGACAGCTTTATTTTCTCCGGTTATCCGCATCTGGAAGAAGCCTATCGGGTCGGCGAACTGCTGTTCCCACATCTTGATGTTGCGATCCCACAAATTCCCCAGCCGCGCCAGATTCAGGAAAAAGGTGAAGTGGTGGCGAATGACTTCATCCCGCGCAAAGTCGCGCAAAGCTAAGGAGCCGCCAATGACCCCATCAACGCACAAACTGTTGTTGAGACTGGCACCCTGGGTGCTGCCCGTTGCGGTTATCGTCATCTGGCAACTCTCTTCAAGCGCAGGCTGGCTATCCTCGCGCATCCTCCCTTCTCCGGAAGGGGTGGTTCTCGCTTTCTGGAATCTTTCAGCAAGCGGTGAATTGTGGCAACACCTGGCGATTAGCTCTTGGCGTGCGGTGATCGGTTTCAGTATTGGTGGCTCTCTTGGGTTAGTGCTCGGGCTGATAAGTGGCCTGTCACGCTGGGGGGAACGTTTGCTGGACAGTTCGATTCAGATGCTACGTAACGTTCCGCACCTCGCGCTTATCCCGCTGGTGATTTTATGGTTCGGCATTGATGAGTCAGCGAAGATTTTCCTGGTCGCACTTGGCACGTTGTTCCCGATTTACATCAATACCTGGCACGGTATCCGTAATATCGACCAGGGTCTGCTGGAAATGGCACGCAGCTATGGGCTGTCTGGTTTTAGCCTGTTTGCCCAGGTCATTCTCCCCGGTGCGCTGCCTTCAATTATGGTCGGGATTCGCTTTGCACTTGGTCTGATGTGGCTGACGTTAATCGTGGCCGAAACTATTTCGGCCAATTCGGGAATTGGCTACCTGGCGATGAACGCCCGCGAATTCTTGCAAACCGATGTCGTCGTTGTCGCCATTATTCTGTATGCCCTGCTCGGCAAACTTGCCGATATCAGCGCGCAATTACTTGAACGTGTCTGGCTGCGCTGGCACCCGGCTTATCAGTTACAGGAGGAGAACGCATGAATACCGCTCGTTTAAATCAGGGTACTCCCCTCCTACTGAACAGCGTGACTAAACGTTACGGCGATAAAACGATTCTTGATGAACTCGAATTGCATATTCCCGCCGGGCAGTTTGTTGCGGTTGTTGGACGCAGCGGCGGGGGTAAAAGTACGTTGCTGCGTTTGCTGGCAGGGCTGGAAAACCCTAACGGTGGTTCGTTAATTGCCGGAAATGCCCCGCTACGCGAGAGTCAGGATGAAACGCGTTTGATGTTCCAGGATGCACGCCTGCTGCCATGGAAGTCAGTGATTAATAATGTCGGCCTGGGGCTGAAAGGGAACTGGAAAGAATCGGCGATGAAAGCGCTGGAAGCGGTTGGGCTTGCCAATCGTGCTAATGAATGGCCGGCCGCCCTGTCCGGTGGCCAGAAACAACGTGTGGCGCTGGCTCGGGCGCTGATTCATCGCCCACGACTGCTGTTGCTGGATGAACCATTAGGTGCGCTCGATGCCCTGACGCGCATTGAAATGCAGGAATTGATTGTCTCTTTATGGCAGGAACATGGCTTTACGGTGCTGCTGGTGACACACGATGTTAGCGAAGCCGTTGCAATGGCGGATCGCGTGTTACTGATTGAAGAAGGAAAGATCGGTTTGGATCTGACGGTGGATTTGCCTCGCCCACGTAAGCTCGGCTCTGTCCGGCTGGCTGAACTGGAAGCGCAGGTGTTAGAGCGTGTGATGAAGCGGCAGGTTGTTGAAGAACCGGCACGCGTGGTGCGCACCGGTTAAGTTTGTTCGCCCTCACCCCAGCCCTCTCCCCCGGGAGAGGGAGAACTCCGAATAATCCCCTCTCCCTCAGGGAGAGGGTTAGGGTGAGGGTGGTTTTTAAGCCAACGCTTTAGAAATCTTCTCGAACAAATCACCCGACAAGTTTTCCAGCCCTTTCAGCTGTTCCAGCGCCGCACGCATCATTTCCTGACGTTTCGCATCGTAACGCTTAAGTCGAATCAACGGCTCAATCAGACGTGAAGCCACCTGCGGGTTACGGTGGTTTAGCTCACTGAGCATTTCCACCATAAACTGATAACCGCTGCCGTCGAGTGCGTGGAACGCCGCCGGATTACCCGCCGCAAAAGCACCAATCAGCGAACGCACACGGTTCGGATTGCCCATGCTAAATGAACGATGGTTCAGTAGCTCACGCACTTTGCTCAAGGTGTCAGCTGCTGGGCTGGTGGCTTGCAACACAAACCACTTGTCCATCACCAGTCCATCCTGGTGCCATTTCTCGTCAAATTCGGCCAGCAGTTCTGCGCGACATGGTAACTGCGCAGCAACAGACGAGGCCAGGGCAGCGATAGAATCGGTCATGTTATCAGCGCTTTCGAACTGGTTACGCACCAGTTGTTCAGCAAGCTTTTTCTCGCCAAAGGCCAGATAACGCAGGCAAGTATTGCGCAGCGCACGTTTGCCGATATCCGCATGCTCAACACGATAAGCATCAAGTTTGTTGGCGTTGTAAACTGCCAGGAATTCATCCGCCAGCTCGTTTGCCAGCGTGCGCGTTAAGGCTTCATGCACGGCGGCGATCGCTTGCGGATCGATTTTCTGGAAAAGTTCGGCAATTTCGTTCTGCGAAGGCAGCGTCAGGATTTCTGCCGCCAGCGCCGGGTCGATTTTCTCATCCAGCAGAATCGCGCGGAACGCATCAGCCACATGCAGCGGCAGCGACAACGGTTGGCCCTGTTGGCTGCGGTTGACGTTCAGCTTGATGTAGGTTGCCAGCAGGCTTTGCGCCGCATCCCAACGGGAGAAATCGTTACGCGCATGACGCATAAGGAACGTCAGTTGCTGATCGCTCCATTTATATTCCAGTTTCACCGGCGCTGAGAATTCACGCAGCAATGACGGAACCGGCTGGAAATAAACGTTATCGAAAACAAACGTCTGCTCTGCCTGCGTCACATTCAGCACGTGGTGAATCGGGTGGCCGTTTTTCTGCAATGGAATCACTTTGCCTTCGTTATCATACAGTTCAATATCGAACGGGATGTGTAACGGATGCTTTTCCTGTTGCTCGGCGGTAGGCGGTGTGTGCTGGCTGATGGTCAGCGTGTACAACTCTGTTTCCGGGTCGTAGTCATCACGCACGGTGACGACAGGCGTACCGGCCTGGCTGTACCAACGGCGGAAGTGAGACAAGTCAACGTTTGACGCATCTTCCATCGCCTGCACGAAATCATCACAGGTCGCCGCACTGCCGTCATGGCGTTCAAAGTAAAGTTGCATCCCTTTCTGGAAATTCTCTTCACCCAGCAAGGTGTGCAGCATACGAATAACTTCAGAACCCTTTTCATACACGGTCAGCGTGTAGAAGTTGTTCATTTCGATAACTTTATCCGGACGAATAGGGTGCGCCATCGGGCTTGCGTCTTCTGCAAACTGTGCGGCACGCATAGTGCGCACGTTCTGAATGCGGTTGACCGCACGTGAACCGAGGTCGGAGCTAAATTCCTGGTCGCGGAACACGGTCAGCCCTTCTTTCAGGCTTAACTGGAACCAGTCGCGACAAGTCACGCGGTTGCCGGTCCAGTTATGGAAATATTCGTGGCCGATAACACGTTCAATATCGAGATAATCTTTGTCAGTCGCCGTTTCAGCACGCGCCAGCACGTATTTGGAGTTAAAGACGTTAAGCCCTTTGTTCTCCATCGCGCCCATATTGAAGAAATCAACGGCGACAATCATGTAGATGTCGAGGTCGTATTCGAGACCGAAACGGGTTTCATCCCATTTCATCGAGGCTTTCAAAGAGGTCATCGCCCAGCTTGCGCGGTCGAGATTGCCACGGTCAACGAACAATTCCAGCGCCACATCGCGGCCGGAACGCGTTTTGAAAGTATCACGCAGGACGTCGAAATCACCTGCCACCAGCGCAAACAGGTAGCAAGGTTTCGGGAACGGGTCTTGCCACTGTACCCAATGACGGCCGTTATCCAACTCACCTTCGGCAATGCGGTTGCCGTTAGATAACAGGAAAGGATATTTGGATTTGTCGGCAATGATTTTGGTGGTGAAACGCGCCAGAACATCCGGTCGGTCAAGATACCAGGTAATATGGCGGAAACCTTCTGCTTCACACTGGGTGCAAAGCGCATCGCCGGAAAGGTAAAGCCCTTCCAGCGCGGTGTTGGTCGCCGGGCTGATTTCATTAACGATGGTCAGCGTGAAGGCTTCTGGCAGTGATTCAATAATCAATGCGCCCTCTTCCTGGCGGTAATCTTCCCAGGCGGCACCATTCACATCAATTGAAACCAGCGTCAGGTCTTCGCCGTCAAGACGAAGTGGCGCACCTGCTGCGCCCTGGCGGTTAATCTGACTAATAGCAGTGACCAGGGTTTTTGTGGCATCAAGGTCAAAGGTCAAATCGATATCGGTAATCGTATAATCCGGCGCACGGTAGTCGTGGCGATATTTGGCTTGTGGCTGTTGTGTCATAAAAAACCTTATATATCATCCGTAAGTTTTCGGGGTTCAGTCTATTCCTGTTGCCCTAATGTTGCCACGCAGAATCATCATCTTTTCTGGGCTTCTCACGCGAATTGCTACATTTTTATAACAAGCGGCACGAATTGCCATCGACCAGAAAGTGTCCGTGTGTTGTGATCCGGGTTTAATAAACAGATAATCAGGGTATACTCCTGCGTCTTTTATCTGCTTAGCCCTTGATGGAAACGCTCCTGTGAGAGGATGCTGCAACGCGCCATGACACGACACGCTTCCCCGATTTTGCAAACGCTTCTGGATACTGATGCCTATAAGCTTCATATGCAGCAGGCGGTATTCCACCGTTATCACGACGTGAGCGTCGCCGCCGAGTTCCGTTGCCGTGGTGACGACCTGCTGGGTGTCTATGCCGATGCCATCCGTGAACAGGTGGATTTCATGCGCCACCTCACGCTCAACGATGAGGAGTTCGCATTCCTTGAAAGTCTGCCGTTTTTTGAAGCAGATTATCTCGCATGGCTGCGTACTTTCCGCTACGACCCCACGCAAGTTCACATCAGCAATAATAATGGTCATTTAGACATTCGTCTGACCGGTTCGTGGCTGGAAGTGATTATGTGGGAAGTGCCATTGCTGGCGGTTATCAGCGAGGTGGTGCATCAACATCGTTCGCCGGGCGTGACCCCGCAAATGGCACTCGACAGCCTGGAAAGCAAACTGGTTCAGTTCAACGAACTGACGGCGCAGGTCGATCTCTCCGCATTCCGCCTGATGGATTTCGGCACCCGCCGCCGCTTCTCGCGTGAAGTGCAAGAGGCTATCGTTACCCGTCTGCAACAAGAATCGTGGTTTGTCGGCACCAGCAATTATGACCTGGCGCGCCGCCTGGATTTAACTCCAATGGGCACTCAAGCTCATGAATGGTTCCAGGCACACCAACAAATCAGCCCGGTTCTGGCAAACAGCCAACGCGCAGCACTTCAGGCCTGGCTTGACGAGTATCCTGACCAACTCGGCATTGCGCTGACCGACTGCATCACAATGGATGCTTTCTTACGTGATTTTGATCACTCGTTTGCCAGCCAATACCAGGGGCTGCGTCATGATTCCGGGGATCCGGTTGAATGGGGTGAGAAAGCTATCGCGCATTACGAGAAGCTGGGTATTGATCCCAAAACTAAGGTATTGGTGTTCTCAGACAACCTCGATTTGCCAAAGGCGATTGAGCTGTATCGTCATTTCTGCACCCGCGTTAATTTGAGTTTTGGTATTGGTACGCGTCTGACCTGCGATATTCCACAGGTTAAACCGCTTAATATTGTAATCAAACTGGTGGAGTGTAACGGCAAGCCGGTCGCTAAACTTTCTGATAGCCCAGGCAAAACCATTTGCCACGATAAAGCCTTCGTTCGGGCGCTGCGTAAAGCCTTCGATTTACCGCAGATTAAAAAAGCCAGCTGATCCTGATAAAACCCATAAACAATATCCAACTTGTTCATGGGTTCTCTTCTTTAATTGTATTTCTTCATTTCCTTTGATTTTTCTGCTTGTCTGAAAGCTCGCGACAGGTAACATAGATAACCCCCAATTGTGGGTAATTATTTTTTTGTCACTGACCATTTAATAGAGAGAAAACTATGAGCGTTGTGCCTGTAGCCGACGTACTCCAGGGCCGTGTAGCCGTTGACCAAGAAGTCACCGTTCGCGGGTGGGTGCGTACTCGAAGAGATTCAAAAGCTGGTATCTCATTCCTCGCCGTCTATGACGGTTCCTGCTTCTCTCCTGTACAGGCCGTCATTAATAATTCTCTGCCTAATTACAATGAAGATGTACTGCGCCTGACAACCGGTTGCTCCGTTGTTGTCACCGGTAAAGTGGTTGAATCTCTTGGTCAGGGCCAGAGCTTTGAAATCCAGGCGACCGAAGTCGAAGTTACCGGCTGGGTTGATGATCCTGATACTTACCCGATGGCGGCAAAACGCCACAGTATTGAATATCTGCGTGAAGTGGCTCACCTGCGTCCGCGCACCAACATGATCGGCGCTGTGGCTCGCGTTCGTCATACTCTGGCTCAGGCGTTGCATCGTTTCTTCCATGAGCAGGGTTATTTCTGGGTGTCTACCCCGCTGATTACTGCATCTGATACCGAAGGTGCAGGCGAGATGTTCCGCGTATCTACGCTGGATATGGAAAACCTGCCGCGTACTGAAGCTGGCAAAATCGATTTCGATAAAGACTTCTTCGGTAAAGAAGCGTTCCTGACCGTATCCGGCCAGTTGAATGGCGAAACTTACGCCTGTGCTCTGTCCAAAGTTTATACCTTCGGGCCAACTTTCCGCGCTGAAAACTCCAACACCAGCCGCCACCTGGCTGAGTTCTGGATGCTGGAACCGGAAGTTGCTTTCGCCAACCTCGACGACGTTGCGGGTCTGGCTGAAGCGATGCTGAAATATGTCTTTAAAGCAGTGCTTGATGAGCGCATGGATGACATGGAGTTCTTTGCCGAGCGCGTTGACAAAGATGCAGTGGAACGTTTACAGCGCTTCATCGAAGCTGACTTTGCGCAGGTGGATTACACCGATGCAGTTACAATTCTGGAAAACTGCGGTCAGAAATTCGAAAACCCAGTTTACTGGGGCGTTGACCTTTCTTCCGAGCATGAACGCTATCTTGCTGAACAACACTTCAAAGCTCCGGTTGTTGTGAAAAACTATCCGAAAGACATTAAGGCCTTCTATATGCGCCTTAACGAAGACGGTAAAACCGTTGCTGCAATGGATGTGTTAGCGCCAGGCATTGGTGAAATCATCGGTGGTTCTCAGCGTGAAGAACGTCTGGATGTGCTTGATGCGCGCATGGCCGAGATGGGTCTGAATAAAGAAGATTACTGGTGGTATCGCGACCTGCGTCGTTACGGCACCGTGCCGCACTCAGGTTTCGGCCTTGGTTTTGAGCGTCTGATTGCCTATGTAACCGGCGTTCAAAACGTTCGTGACGTGATTCCGTTCCCACGTACACCGCGTAATGCAAACTTCTAAGATTTGATTTTTACTCAGGCCAGCATTGCTGGCCTTTTTTCTACCTGAAACAAATTCGTCTTTTTTCTTCAACGAAAGTTAAACAAACGTCAATTTCAACCCCATTTCGCCACTTCCCCGTTACCAATTGTGTCTGCGAAACAGACAAACACAAAATAACCCTACTTTTGGCTTGCATCCTCATTCCGAGAATTGACTTAGCACATTTGGATAATTTTCACACAGAAGTCTGGACATCCAAAAATCACTCAAAGAATGTACAAATGTAAGCGAAATATTCACTGAAGTTTAACTTATGCCAATTAAACATAAGTATTTCATATATATAGGATAAGAAAGGTGGAATTTTAGACGAAGCGGCCAGGAAGTTTGAGATAGTTCACAAAGTTCCGTAAAATACACATTTAGTTACACATAGTTTCTTCTTGTAACTCACTCTCGATGTTTGTAGCACTTTCAGGCTAGCGAAACGGTTTCATGGATGGAAAGATGCCTGACAGATACAGAAAGACACCAAACTCTCATCAATAGTTCCGTACAGAATTATTGACGGCAGTGGCAGGTGTTACAAAAAAACCTAATGAGGGTAATAAATAATGATGAAGCGCAATATTCTGGCAGTGTTAATCCCTGCTCTGCTGGTAGCCGGTGCAGCTAACGCTGCAGAAATCTACAACAAAAACGGCAACAAACTGGACTTCTACGGTAAAGCTGTAGGTGAGCATGGCTGGACAACTAACGGCAACAGCACCAACGCTGACTCTACCTATGCTCGTATTGGCTTCAAGGGTGAGACCCAGATCAATGACCAGATGACTGGTTACGGTCAGTGGGAATACAACATGACCGCTTCCAATCCGGAAGGCGCTCAGAGCCAAAACACTCGTCTGGCATTTGCTGGTCTGAAATTTGGCGATGCAGGCTCCCTGGATTACGGTCGTAACTACGGCGCAATCTACGACGTAGCGGCTTATACCGATATGCTGGTTGTTTGGGGTGGCGATTCTTGGGTTGCTACTGACAACTTCATGACTGGCCGTACCAATGGCGTTCTGACCTACCGTAACAGCAACTTCTTCGGCCTGGTTGATGGTCTGAACTTTGCTCTGCAATACCAGGGTAAAAACGATCGTAACAGCCCAGTGACAGTTGAATACGACAACACTACCGGTACTCCAACGTCAATTTCCCTGAGCGGTAACGGCGCTAAAGCCAACGGCGAAGGCTACAGCACGGCTGTAACTTATGATTTTGCAGAAGGCTTCAGCGTTGCTGCGGGTTATGCGAACTCTGACCGTACCGATGCACAGAAAAATGCATTAACAGCTTCGACTCCAGCCGGTGTTGCTTACAACGGCGGCGCGAGCGGTGATCAAGCTGAAGCATGGTCTACTGCTGCTAAATACGATGCAAACAACGTCTACGCAGCTATCCAGTATGCAGAGACTACCAACATGACTCGCGAAGCAGATGCTAACTTCGCGAACAAAACTCAGAACTTCGAAGCTGTAGTTCAGTACCAGTTCGATTTCGGCCTGCGTCCATCCATTGGTTACGTTCAGTCTAAAGGTAAAGACCTGGTTGCACGTAATGGCTTCAACGGCGGCAATGCTGACCTGGTTAAATACGTCGAAGTGGGTACCTGGTACTACTTCAACAAAAACATGAACGTATACGCTGCGTATAAATTCAACCTGTTGGATGATAACGCATACAGCGCTGCTACTGGTCTGGAAACTGACGACCAGACCACAGTTGGTATCGTTTACCAGTTCTAATTATCCCGCAACTTTGTTGCAAGGATGATTTAAAAACAGGGCTTCGGCCCTGTTTTTTTATGCCTGAAAAGATGAAAAAAATTACTTGTGACGGAGCCTGTTTCTTTTTGTTGCAAACGGTTGGCATTTGCTAAAACAGCAGTTAACCTGAGAGCGTTACTCCCTCGATATCAAAATGGAAACCCGTCATGTTTGAGAACATTACCGCAGCCCCTGCTGATCCAATTCTTGGTTTGGCCGATCTGTTTCGCGCCGATGACCGTCCGACAAAAATTAACCTCGGCATTGGTGTTTATAAAGATGAAACGGGTAAAACTCCGGTTCTGACCAGCGTTAAAAAAGCAGAGCTGTATCTTCTTGAGAATGAGAACACCAAGAATTACCTCGGTATCGACGGTATTCCTGAATTCGGTCATTGCACCCAGGAATTGCTGTTCGGGAAAGGCAACGCACTGAGCGCGGCCAAACGCGCCCGCACCGCACAAACCCCAGGTGGCACAGGTGCATTGCGTGTTGCCGCTGATTTCCTCGCTAAAAACACCACGGCTAAACGTGTGTGGGTGAGCAATCCAAGCTGGCCGAACCACAAAAGCGTATTTAATTCAGCGGGTCTGGAAGTTTGCGAATATGACTATTACGACGCGCAAAACCATTCTCTGAATTTTGATGGCCTGGTTAGCAGTCTGCAAGCGGCACAAGCTGGCGACGTCGTGTTGTTCCATGGCTGCTGCCACAACCCAACCGGTATCGACCCAACGGCTGAACAGTGGAAGGTCCTGGCTGAGATGTCTCAGGCTAAAGGCTGGCTACCACTGTTTGACTTCGCCTACCAGGGCTTTGCTCGTGGTCTGGAAGAAGATGCAGAAGGCCTGCGTATCTTTGCTGCAAGCCACCAGGAACTGATTGTTGCCAGTTCGTACTCCAAGAACTTTGGCCTGTACAATGAGCGCGTAGGTGCTTGTACGCTGGTTGCCGCCAATGCCGATACCGTTGACCGTGCATTCAGCCAGATGAAGTCAGTGATTCGCGCTAACTACTCTAACCCGCCAGCACACGGCGCATCTGTTGTTGCTACCATTTTGAGCAACGAAGCGCTGCGTACTATCTGGGAGCAGGAACTGTCTGACATGCGCCAGCGTATTCATCGCATGCGCCAGCTGTTTGTGAATACTCTGCAAGAGAAAGGCGCTGACCGCGACTTTAGCTTTATCATCAACCAGAACGGCATGTTCTCGTTCAGCGGCCTGACCAAAGAGCAGGTGCTGCGTTTACGTGAAGAGTTTGGTGTGTATGCGGTTGCATCCGGGCGTGTGAACGTTGCAGGTATGACGCCAGATAACATGGCACCGCTGTGCGAGGCCATCGTCGCTGTGCTGTAAACAAATAGCAGAGACAAAAAAGCCGCTGATTAAAGCGGCTTTTTTTATTTCACCAGACTTTACCAGACCGGTAATTCGTCTTGCAGGAACGGGTTGTGCAGGCGCTCGTAACCGAGCGTTGAAAGCGGGCCGTGCCCTGGGATAAACGTCACATCATCACCCAGCGGCAGTAACTTACGCTTAATGGAGTCAATTAACGCGGCATGATTGCCCTGCGGGAAATCACTGCGCCCCACTCCGCCTTTGAAAATCACATCACCGGAAATCAGCAACTGAGATTGCGCATCAAAGAATACAACGTGACCAGGCGTGTGCCCTGGGCAATGCAACACCTGTAAGGTTACATTTCCCACTGACACGCTATCCCCTTCATTTAACCAACGATCGGGGGTCAGCGGCAGGCATTCTTCCAGACCAAACATTTGGCTTTGTGCAGGTAATCCCTGCAACCAAAATTCGTCTTCTTTTTCCGGCCCGACAACAGGAACGCCATAAAACTCGGCCAGTTCAGCAGCCGCACCAACGTGGTCAAGATGACCATGCGTTAGCAGGATTTGCGTGAGTTTCACCCCTTTCGCTGCAACTTGCTGTTTGATCTTTTCGGCTTCACCACCGGGATCAACCAACGCTGCCTGTTGAGTTTCTTCACACCAAATCAGTGAACAGTTTTGGCCGAATGCAGTGACCGGGATAATGTGATAGTTCATGACACTCCAATACCGGCAGCAATCGCCGGATTCCGTTGTTTTACCAGTGCCTTAGTGGCCCCGTATCAATATGCACAAAGTTGCTGCGTGGGTAGTATCCTACACCACCAGCGCGCATAGATAATGCTGCTTTGCGAACATTGCTTAACGAAATCCCTTCAATATGGAAATCCATGGCCTGGCCTTTGGTGTGATAGCTCTTTTTAGCAACACCGCGGCTGTGGGCACGTAATTCATTATTGGTGTCGAGCGAACGATAGCCTGATACCAATTGCACCGGTTTGTTGGTCCCCAACAAACCCTGCAAACGATAAAGCTGATCAAACAATTTAGGGTCGATGGATTTCATTTTGTTCGCGCGATAATCACGGAAGAAATGATTAAGCCTTGCTAATTCGTCCTGAATATAGCCTTTACCATCGAAAAATTCGGCTTTCAATGACTCACCTGTATGCAGGTTATTGAGAGTCAGAATGCGCGGGCGCGGTGTTGAGAGTGTGGCAAACGCTTGCGACGGAAGCAGAGCGGCACCTAAAGCCACGCCACCCATCGCCAGCAGCTTGCGGCGGTTTGCGTCAAATTTGTCCATGATGTCCAGGTCTACAGGTAAAAAACGATCGAATAATATGCACTTCAGGCGCACTGCCGGGAACCTTAACTGCCAAAACAATGCGAGTCAAGGCGCGCTAAACCCAGTAAAACCGGGGCCTGTAGAGGCCCCGATTGGGTTACGCAATTATTACGACCGCTAATTCATTAGAATTACTGCATTTACCGGATCAATAGTTCAGCTTTTGGAAGAATTTGTGCGCCAGATCGCGCGGTGAGATCATAATTGTAAATATCTGTACGGTATTGGGTGCGCCCATCTTCACCAACGAAAGCAGTCAGGTAGTAAAGGTTCACCGGGATGGTCTGACGAATGTTTACATACTTCGTACTGCCGTCTTTAAGCTGACTCGAAATCCGCGCATCGTTCCAGCCCGCATCCTGTAACAGCATATTTGCCAGTTCAGAAGCTTTGTTTACCCTCACGCAGCCCGAACTCAGCGCTCTTGCGTCTTTCTGGAACAAGTTGTGATTTGGCGTGTCATGCAAATAAATCGCATCAGAACTTGGCATATTAAATTTGTATCGGCCTAACGAGTTCTGGGTTCCCGGTTTTTGCTGGAAGCGGAAAGGCAAATTGCTGGCCGTGATGGTTTCCCAGTCAACGCGCCACGGGTCGATAGATTCGGCATTGTTACTCCAGCCACGCAGTACGCTATAGCCGTGTCTTTCGAGATAGCCCGGGTCCTGGCGCACTTTTGGCAGAATGTCATTCCGCGCAAGCGTTGGTGGCACGTTCCATGGCGGGTTAACCACCACATTATTGAGCGCACTGCTCATCATCGGAGTTTTACGATCCGGGCGCCCAACAATCACACGCGAAGCCAATACTTCACTGCCGTTAAGGTAATAGCTCAGGGAATAGTTAGGAATGTTAACCATAATGCCGGTATCAAGTTTCTTCGGCAGCAAGCGCAAACGCTGAATATTTAACGCCACCAGCGATGCACGCTGCTGTGGTGTCACATTCAGCCAGTCGCGTGTTAGTGCACCAATTGCGCCATCAACACCCAGTCCCTGCCATTTCTGAAAGCGCTTAACCCCTTCAATCAGCTCTTTGCTATAGGAACTGCGAACAGCAGGTGCTGATTTCTTTTTCTTCCCGGCGACGGCATCTGGAACCTGTTGCGCGGTCTGGTCACTGTCTAACTGAATCGCTGACGGGCTAACCGCCGCAATGGTATCGCCTCTGCCCGAGCGGTCAGGCAGAGGAATAGATGGCTCAGCTTGCAGCATACCGGTACGCGCAAGAATTTCACGCAGGGCTGGCACGTCATTGCTCCACTGGCCAGGGCGCAGTGTTTCACTCCCGGTCAATTGAGGCCAGGGGCGCGAGTCGCTCAGCAAGTGCACGAGCGATTGATGTAATTTGGCATATTGCGGATGCTGAGGCGCTAAGGTCTCAACAAAACTCACCAGCGTTCCTTGATCGACAGCCACCTGCCACTGGTTAATTACGGAAATTGGCGGGGTCTGCATCTTGTACGGCTTGGTGCTGTAAAGCCAGCGGTTGCCTTCGGTCGGAATACCATACACAAATTGCAAATAGCCCATCATCGCATCAGATAAAACGATGTCGCGGCTCATACCGGTAACGGAGGGGTCGGTCAGCAACTCAACCCAAGTCGTAAACTGAGGCTGAATACCCGCTATGGCAAGTTCCGCGAGCTGTTGCTGGAAGGCCTTAACGGCATCGCGATTTTCCCACATCGGCTTCATTTCACGTGCGGCATAGAAGGCTGATAGCGCATTCAAATAAACCGGTGTGTAACCTGCAGGCAGATGCGCCACGAGCTGCGAGCGGCTTTGCGCGGCTGACATACCGGTAGAATTAAGCGGGAGCACGCCCACCATCGTGGCGGTAGCGGTTGATTGTGGTAATGGCTGGTCAGGTGAGCTGGCTGGTTCAATGCTCACAGCAGAGCTGTCAGATGGAACTACCGCTGGCTCATCGGCCTGCGCCATAAACAGTGGAGCGAAACTGAGTGCCAGCCCGTAACCGAGCGCTGACAGTCGAAAACCGTGCGTTTTTTTTAGCAACATCCTTTGCCCCCTGTTTATACACATTACATTCCCCAGCTTTTAGCGCTGGGTTTTAAACTCAGTATATAAACAGCGAATATTATTTGCCCGTATAAATGTAAATAAAATTAAAGATTAAGAACTATCGAGAAAAGAAAACGCGGGCCGTAGCCCGCGATTATTTATGACGCATCTATTGTTCCGGCAACCGGTTCGGGAAGCGGCGGTGCAAAGCCTCGCAGCCCGACTACGTGTACGTGTTCATGGTTCTGAACAACCTTACGTACCAGCTTATAAGTAGTGCCTTTTTCCGGGCTGATGTTCTCTGGTGCCGCAATGATCAGTTGCATTTCGAGTCGTTCACACAGCTCAAATAGTGTCGCAATGGACTTGGCATCCAGTCGTGCCGCTTCATCAAGGAACAGCAAACGGCATGGGGAAATGTCTTTTCCGCGCAGGCGGCGCGACTCTTCTTCCCAGCTTTGAACGACCATAACCAGAATTGACATCCCGGTACCGATGGCTTCCCCGGTAGATAACGCGCCACTTTCCGCACGCAACCAGCCATCTGAACCACGGTTAACTTCAACTTCCATTTCAAGATAGTTGCGATAATCCAGCAGTTCTTCGCCAATGGTCTGCGGCGTGCGCTGGCCCATATCGATTTGCGGATTCAGGCGTTGATACAGTTTCGCTAATGCTTCAGAGAAGCTCAGGCGGTTACTGTTGAACAAATCCTGATGCTGTTCATGCTGTTCTGAAAGCACATCCAGCAACATCGCATGGGTTTCACGCACGTTCACATTCAGGCGAACGCTGTTTACCTGGCCGAATGAAACGCTTTGCAGACCCTGATTGAGCATCCGAATACGGTTCTGCTCGCGCTGAATCGTCTTGCGAATAATATTCGCCACGCTGCGGGAACTGATCGCCAGTTTCTGCTCGCGTGAGGTCAATTCTTCAGTCAGACGGCTCAGTTCAATCTCCATCTGTTCGATGGCTTCAACTGGGTCGTCAGTACGGATGATATCCTGGCGGATACGCTCGCGAAGATGCTGGTAGACAGCCACAAAGAACTGAATTTTACGTTCAGGACGTTTAGGATCTTCAGACATACGCAGGACATCACGCAGATGCTCGTTATCTGCCACGGCCAGTCGCAAAGCACCCAATGCTTTATCCGAAATAGAACGCAGCTCGTCGCCCGTAACATACGCCAGTTCGCGGCGATGCAGACGGCGCTCAACCCCATTCTCTTTCACCATGCGCATGACGGCACACCAACCCGCTTTCGCTGTCACAACCTGTTCGCGCATTTCAAAATAGCTGCGCTCCAGTTGCTTCAGTTTACGCGTCAGGTTGCTCATTTCCGCTTCACACATCGTCAGCGCTTTTTCAAGCTGATTACGGCGAGAGCGGTTGTTACTTAGCGCAGTATGCAGTTCGTCGCGACGCGCACGTGCGCGCTCTTCCGCACCGAGATCGGCACGAACACCAATATCCTGTAACTCTTTATGGAGGTCGGTCAGCAGCTCTTTTTTAGTGTCAAAGGAGCTTTTCAGCGACGCCATTAACTGGCTGAACTGACTCAATTGCTGAGCATGGCTGCGCAGCGCTTCACGTGAACGAGTACGTTCTGCTTCGGCCTGCTCAAGACGGTTACGCAATTTTTCATTTAAATCGCTATTGCCATCTAGCATTGCGGCGGAATCTGAGTAGCTAAAGTGTGCGCGACGCTGCACAACTTCAGTCAACGCAAACGCCTGCTGACGCGCGTCACGCTGCACTTGCTGCGCGTATTGATAGTCTTCTTTTAACTGCTCGAACTGTTCCGGATCGCTTTGCAGTACTGACGCCACTGCTTCGAGTTTCGCCAGCGGATTACCAAACTGATGAAGGAAACGAGCCGCTTCTTCCGCTTCGTCAAGACGCTCACGGATTTCATCACAACGGTCAGCCAGTGTTTCATCATTTAACAAACTAATGCGCGGCAACAGGCGGTTAAGTTGATCAACGCCTTCTTTAGCCTGATCGTATTGCTGGCGCTGTTGCTGATTGTCGTTTTCATGGCTGTTGATAGCACGTTCAACTTCGCCACGACGGGTGTTTAGCTGACGAATTTCCGCTTCCGGATCATCGTCAAATGCCACGCCCAAATGCTGGCCGATGAAGCGGCTGAATGACTGGTGCAAACGCTGAGATTTCTGAACATCAAATGACAACGTTGCGAAACGTTCCGCCAGAGTTTCACGCTCCGCATGCAGCTTTTCGAGACGGTTTTCACGGGCCGCGCGACCAAACAATGGCAGCTGAGGCAAACGCGAATAGCGCCACTGGCGTTCGGCGGTTTTGACCAGAACCGCGGCATTTAGCTCTTCAACGGTGAAAACGCTGTCATCGAAGGAAGCCGGGTCCCCTTCAATTAAGTACAAGTCTTCCGGGCAATCTTCGAGATTATCGAGTTGATCGCGCACTAACGATAAGTCTGGCACCACAATGGCGTGACGCGATGGGCCATACAACGCAGAGAAGTACGGTGCGTCGTCGAGGCTGATGTCGTCATAAATTTCCGACAACAGTACGCCGCCAAACCGTTCAGCCAGCGCATTTAAACGTGAGTCTTCAGCACCGCCTGGTTGGCTGAGACGTTCGATTTCTTCATCGATGGCACGCTTACGGGCGCCGACTTCATCACGTTCAACGGTGACTTCACGCTCGCGCTCAAGCAGTTGCTGCATATATTCAGTAACTTGCTGACTGCTCTCGAACTGCTCATGGCTTTGCTCACAAAGCTGAGTCAGGCTGGTTTGCGCTGCCAGCCAAATCGGTGCGCGCTGTTGCAGGCGTTTAATACGCGCCTGAATTTGCTCTTGTTCCTGACGCAAATTGGCACGCTGATCGCTGGCATCAGCAACGCGTTGCTGCAAGGTTTCGATGCGTTCAGAAAGCTCGTCATGCAACACTTCCAGATCTTCGGGATCGAAGTGTTTACCCTGACGTTTGCAGAACTCAGCAAACATCCGTTCAGCTTCTTGCTGCTCGCGAAGGCGCTGCTCGAGTTCGTTAAGACGAGCACGCAATGGCTGAACTTGTTCCATCAGGTGGCGCTGATTATTGCTGTCACGCAGTAATTCACGCGCAACGTTCCAGGCATCACTACGACTCACCGGGCCATTGATGGCCGTCACCAGCTGATAAGCATGCTCAAACTGGCTGTGCGCGGTTTGCGCCACACTCATTTTCTGCTCAAGATTGAGCAGATTCTCAGTGCTTTCCTGCTCTTTAGCCTGGAAGGTTTCCAGCCATTCTTCCGCACTTTCAGCGGTTAAATCTGGCAGATGGCACAGTGAACGCGCACGCTCGAGCGCCTGCAACGCTTGTTGGTACTGAATCGCGCGAGTTTGCTGCACATCAAGCGCTTGCTGGTAGTCGGCAAGCTGACTTTTCAGTTCATCAACTTCCAGCTCTGCGGCTTCGGCGCGGGCTTCGTTTTCTTCTTGTTGCTCAGAGGCTTCAGCAACAATTTCATTTTGTTCTTCGAGGCGCATTTGCAGTTCATCGAGGTCGGCTTCATAGCGCTCGATTTTTTCCTGCTGGCGAATCGCCGTTTGCACCAGGTTCAGGTGGTCACTGGCCGCCTGGTAATCTGTTTCCAGATCCCCTTCCGCACCGCTGTGTTCGCCAAGCTCGCGTGCCATTTCGACATGTTTGTATTGTTCCGCAGCCAGTTGCTTACGGCTGGTCAACAATTCACGACGGAATTCGAGCGCTTTATCCAGATGAATGCGGCGTTCGTTGGCATGACGCATGTAGTCTGCGGCCACGTAATTGGTGGCTTCAGAAATCAAATGCTTAAACAGGTCACGGTCTGATTGAGTGACGCGAATCGCTTCAAGCGTCATGCGGTTTTCACGCAAAGCCGCTTCCATATCCTGGAAGGCTTTACGCACGCCGCCGTTTTCAGGCAATAAATAGTCGCGCAGTGAACGGGTGATCGCGCTGGAAATCCCGCCGTAAAGCGAGGCTTCGATCAGACGGTAGTACTTGCTACGATCTGACGCACTGCGTAGACGACGCGCCACAATGCCCAAATCAAACATCAGCGAGTGGTAATCGGTAATCGAGTTGAACTGTTTAAACTGAACGCCGTCGATGGCTTCCACTTTATCTTTCAACTCTTGCAGGCTTAGTACGCGCGCCTGGCGTTCGTTGAGCGCTTCCGTCAGCAATTGTGTTGGCTGAATAGACGTCGGCAGACCCTGAATGGCGAACGGTTTGATGTCGACTTTGCGGTCGCGGCCTGCGACTTGTTGCAGACGCACACCGACCACGACACGTTGATTGCGGGAGTTAACCACGTCCAACAAGGAATAACAGACACCGGCTTTTAATTTACCGTGCAGACCTTTATCGCGTGAGCCAGATGTGGCCCCTGCTTCGGTGGTATTACGGAAGTGCAGCAGCGTTAAATCGGGGATTAACGCGGTGACAAACGCCGCCATTGTGGTGGATTTACCGGCACCGTTACCGCCTGAAAGCGTGGTAACCAGCTCATCTAAATCAAAAGTACGCGCGAAGAAACCGTTCCAGTTAATCAGCGTTAGTGAGCGAAACTTTCCGCGTTCAATCATTCCTGTTCATCCTCCGCGTTGTCCTGAACAATTTGCGACTCTTCTGTTTCATCATTGAGTTGCAAACGAGTTTCTACCGGCATCGCTTCTCCATCACGGATCATGCGTAACTGCGCTTCACGCGCATCGTCACCGGCGCGCACATCGGCACCAAAGCGGAATACGGATTCGGTAATACGGAATTTGCTGCTGTCATGCCCCATAAACCAGATCATGCCGAGACGGCGAAGACGGGTTAGCGAGGCACGCACTTTTTCTTGCAGCTTCTGGCGGTCCAGATCGGAGCCAGTAGAACGGTTATTCACCAGCTTGAGCAGCTTACTTTCATCCGCCAGCGTCAATAACTCGTCGTAGAGTTCAGCCTGAGTAAAGATACCTTCGTTAGCCAGGCGTTCCGGGCTGAGATACAGGTAACAAAGGATTTTCCCGACCATCATGTCCAGCTCGGATAACACAGAGCGCGGAATCAGCGTGGTGGAGCGCGGACGCAAATAGAAGAAACCTTCCGGCGCGCGAATTAACTCCACATTATAGCGGGTGTAAAACTCTTCCAGTTCATCCTGGAAGTCCATCAAATAGGCATGATTATCCAGTTCATCAAGCCCGACGTGCCTTCCGGAGCGTAATTGGCTATCGAGTGCTGGAAATAACGGATTGGCCAACGCCTGTGCCAGTTTTACTGGCATCACTTTTTCAATATTTGTTGATGACATGCGCCTGTACCTTGGCTCCGTAATCGTTAATTGCCTGCCACTGTGGCGGCAAGCCAGTAAAGTCTGCTTCAGCCACACCCAGACGAACAGCCTGGTCGACTACGATTCTCGCCACATCGAAATGGCGGGCGCGTGGGTATTGCGCCAGATAGTCCCGCATTACCACACCTAAATCCAGCGGCACTTGTCTGGTTTTATAGACCTGAAGTGCAGCTTCAATCATGGCAGCAAGCTGTTCGCGGATTTCATTAAACTCTTCGAATTCCAGGTCACTTGGCAGCTCGCCCATGACTTCATCGTCACGCAGCGTCATTTCTTCATCACGCATATCCAGCAGACGATCGGCGTTGGCGTAGGTCAGTGCCCAAGGGGCATCGAAATAGTTTTGTACCGAAACGCGCAGACGCTGCGCAAAAACACGGTTTTTATCCATGTCGATAGCGGTACGAATGAATTTATGAACGTGACGGTCATAGCCGATCCACAGGTCAATGGCCTGTTGGCCCCAGCTAACGATGCGGTCCAGTTTGCTTTGCAAATCAAACACCAGGCGGTCAACAAAATGCAGATCATCACGCCCCAAAATGGCATCCTGGATGCGTAATAGATTTGCCTGAAGCTTGTCACCTGCGGCTTCAAGGGTGTCCTGCAATTCACGCAACGTACCGGAAGTTTCGGATAACAACATTTCGCAACTGGAAATGGCCGCACGCCAGTCTTTGTTCAGCAGTTGCGCGATGTCATCTTTAACCTGTTGTTGGTGCTCATCCATGATGCGTTGGGTGAGATCGATGCTGTCAAAAATCTCGGCGACCGAGTATTTCAGTGGCGCAAAAACGTTGCGATGCCAGTGGAACTCGTCACCATCTTCATCCGCTGAATCCGCCGCGCGCTTCAATTCGCCCCCGACAATCGACAGCTGCATGGATAAACGCAACGTCGAAAACTCGCGCTGACGAATGTAGTAATCAGTAATACCAATGCCGAGCGGCGTCAGGCGATAAATCGCATTGCCTTCATTGATTTCGCTGACAAAACGGTTGATTAAACGCTGGCGCACCATGTCATTGATGGCGTTATTGGCGCGAACGTTAATGGTTTCGCTGGTTTGGTCAAAACCTTCGCTGACGTGGCGGAAAGCATCTATCAGCTCGCCTTCACTCATCTCACCGTCCAGGCGCTCACCGTTTAGAGTGGCGATAGCCAACAGGAACGTCAGGCGCTCTGTTGGAAGTGAAATCGAGTAGTCATTTTTCCTGGCCCAGGCAACCAGCTCCGGCACTGTCTGGGAAACATCACTCATAATTTTTCCTTGGCTCAAGCGGCTTGATAGCTGTCACGTGGATATAGCGGCCGAGGCTCACAAAAGGTTCCTGGCGGCAATAACGCGTTTCCAGTTCAAGCAAATTCTCAAAACCATCGCGTTGTTTGTGCTTATCGCGTAAGTAATCGTGGAACACTCGCACACCGGTTTTCCCGGTTATCTGCCAGCCAATTTGCTCCAGCCAGTGGTACACCTGTTCTGGCTGTAGCGGATTGTCAGGCGACAGAGTCTTTCGCTTATTCTTTTTCATGCCCTGGAGAACATATTCGAAGTTACCGACAAACATATTTCTCATCAGTAAGCCGTTAGCATTGTAGAACATCAGGGATAAAGCACCGCCGGGTGCCAGACAATCCCACAATGTTTTCAGTACGGCCTGAGGATCTACGACCCATTCCAGCACAGCGTGAAACAATATCAGATCAACCGGCTTTTCCAAATGTTGACCAATATCCTGGGCGGAGGAATGTACGAAATGCATGTTCTCGCTCACACCTTTCTCACAGGCTTGTGCCTGAGCGCGAGAAATCATCTCAGCGGAAACATCACAGAGCAGAACTTCATGACCCCGCTGCGCAAGACCGCAGGCAGTTTGTCCTTCGCCGCCGCCTGCATCCAGAACCCGTAATTTCTCAGGCATGGTGGAGAGCAAAGCATCAAGATCTTGCCATAAGATGGCCTGGCGAAGTTGTCCTTTGGTTGTACCGTAAATGTTGCGTGAGAACTTCTCAGCAATATCGTCAAAATTGCGGTCACGCACGGGTACGGCTCCATGGGGGAAAAGGGATTATCCGAGATCGGTGGGTATTTTGGCACAGCTGCGCCAGGAATGAACCCGTCTGGTGTAAGATCACCTGCGTTTACCTGCTGTATGGCTAAAAAAGGACCCATAATTCATGCTTTTTATCCTGAAAAAATTTATCGGGGGACTGCTTCTGCCCTTACCTTTTTTATTATTGATGATGGGCGTGGCACTTTGCTTGTTGTGGTTCACCCGTTGGCAAAAAAGCGCAAAAGCGCTGTTAAGCGTGAGTTGGTTAGTTTTGCTGCTGATTAGCTTACAGCCCGTAGCCGACAAAATGCTCAAGCCTATCGAAAATACCTACCCGACCTGGCGCGGAAGCGAGAAAGTGGATTACATCGTGATTTTAGGCGGTGGCTATACGTGGAACCCAGAATGGGCGCCGAGTTCCAATCTCATCAATAATAGTTTGCCACGCGTGACTGAAGGCATTCGGTTATGGCAGGAAAACCCTGGTTCGAAGCTCATTTTTACCGGGGCAAGAGCGATGACAAATCCGGTCAGTACCGCTGAAGCCGGTGCCAGAGTGGCTGAGAGTCTGGGCGTTCCACGCTCCGAGATAATCACTCTGGACTCGCCAAAAGATACCGAAGAGGAAGCGGCTGCGGTGGAGAAAGCCATCGGGCAGCAACCGTTCTTGCTGGTGACTTCCGCCTCTCACTTACCGAGGGCGATGGTTTTCTTCCACAATGCAGGTTTACATCCCCTTCCGGCACCCGCGAACCAACTGGCGATTGAGTCTCCGTTAAATCCCTGGGAGCGAATCATCCCTTCTCCAGTGTGGCTAATGCACAGCGACCGGGCTGGTTATGAAACTCTGGGACGCATCTGGCAGTGGATGAAAGGATCCTCAGGAGATCCAGGGAAGTAAATTTTTCGCAGCCACATCAAAGGCGGGTCGATTTAAGCGGCCCGTCTGTAGCAGTTGATCGACACCATCCCACAGAACATATAGCCAACGCCGCCACAAGAATGACTCTGACACGGGCGCACGCTGCAAATAATGCCACAACAAACTTTCAGACTGCCCTGCTTCATACAGGCGGAATATTTCATATTCCCGCGGTGCCCAAAGCGTCATACCCGGATTTACCATTGCCAGTAACTGATCGCTACGACCATCTTTTAGCATGCTGCTGAGGGTAAAGTTGCCGTGGATCAACACGCAATTGTCGTTGAAGTCTTCGAACAGACGCGGCAAACATTCCCGTGTGCGGAACAGGATGCGCCGGTCCTGCATAGTCAGGCCATTATTCGGATATTGATTGATGGTGGCCCAAAGCGTTTCGACGCGCTGCCGATACCATGAAGGCCAGATATTCTCTTGAGTGTTGTCGACATTCCCGACGCAGCCACGGCTATCAACCCGGTGCCAGGCTAGCAGGCCTTCTACAATTTGATCTTTGAGATGCTCCCAACGATCTGGCGTGCGGGTGGGAGCTTCAACGGGTACGCCACGTAAACGCTCCATTAATAGTACATCCGGCCCAGGAGTGTCATCGTGAGTCACAACGCCGTAAACCACAGGCATACGCACTGTGCCGGATCGTGCAAGCATCGACATTTTCCAGGCTAACTGAGCAGCAATGCCGGGGGTGCTAAAACTTTTTGCCAGCAGAGACATCGCATTCCCGTCGCTATCATATAGCGACCACAGAGCGGTGTTTGGCTGTTCATTGATGCACTCAATCCGGCTTAGTTTTTCACCCAGCAGATGACTCAATTCCTTGCGTAGCAACTCCATGACTCATTACCCCTTACAACACTGGTGTTTTTATAATGAGCTTGAGAACGCAGGATGTCATCCATTCAGATCAAATTGACTGACGATAATAAAAAACCGGCGCTGAGCGCCGGTTTTTTATTAGAGAAGAAGGATTAGCGCATTGCCTGACGAACTCGTTCCAAATCTTCCGGCGTATCAACGCCAATACTCGGGATTTCTTTAGCGACAGCAACATGGATTTTTTCACCATTCCACAAAACGCGTAACTGTTCGAGCATTTCGATTTGTTCGAGCTGGCTAGGTTCCCAAGTCACATAGCGGCGGATAAAACCGGCGCGGTAGCCGTAGATACCGATGTGGCGCAGCAGAGAATCACCAATTGTTTCACGCGACTGGGCAAAGCGATCTCTATCCCATGGAATCGTCGCACGGGAGAAATAAAGTGCATAACCCTGCGCATCCATCACGACTTTTACTGCGTTGGGATTGAAGGCTTCTTCCGCAGAGTCGATTGGCACAGCCAGTGTCGCCATTCCTGCCTGACTGTTTGCCAGATTGAGCGCGACCTGGCGAATGATAACCGGAGGGATCATCGGCTCATCGCCCTGCACATTCACAATCACAGTATCATCACTAAAATTATATTTTTCAATAACTTCAGCAAGACGTTCGGTGCCAGAATGGTGATCGGCGCGGGTCATACAAACTTCACCACCAGCCGCTTCAACCGCACGTGCAACATCTTCATGGTCGGTTGCAACGATGATGCGATCGGCACCCGATTCGCGGGCGCGCTCCAGAACATGCACCACCATCGGTTTACCGTTGATGTCTTTCAGAGGTTTGCCCGGCAAACGTGTCGAAGCATAGCGAGCAGGAATAATTGCCACAAAACTCATGGATTCGTCTCGTCAGAAGTCAATACTCGAGCTTCAGTCTCCAGCAGCACTGGAATACCATCGCGCAGGGGAAACGCCAGGTGATCAGGTTTGCAGATAAGCTCCTGCTTTTCCTGATTAAAGTACAACTTGCCGTTACATACCGGGCAAGCAATGATTTCAAGTAATCGATGATCCATGGTTACTCCAGAATGGCTGCCATCAAAGGCAGCAGAATAACATAATTCACGGGCTTTCCGGGCTAATTTCCCAGCCTTCACCCCAGGATGAAGCTAAAACGGCGGGAATATTTCCAAGAAGAATCCGGCTCGCATTTTGCCATTGCGCAAAATCTGTCAGTGCCGAGTGCAAGCCATTGATCAATACCTGACCCGGTTTAACGCCGTCTTCAAGATAGAGGCTGATAATTTCCAGCTCACCGGTTTTACGATGCATTTTTGCATCAATACGACCGACTAAAGCCCCTTGATGCAATAATGGAAGCACAAAGTAACCGTATTTGCGCTTTTCAGCAGGCGTGTAGCATTCAAGGCGATATGAGAATCCGAACAACACTTCAGCACGTTTGCGATCCCATACCACCGGATCGAAAGGAGAAAGCACCGCACTATGCGTGGCGCGTAGGGTATTTTTCTCGGCTTTTTCCATTAATGGCAACTGTTCATGATGTAGCCACATTTCACCAATCCCCTCCACATCGACCCGAGTCACGATGCCGTTCTCTTGCCATTGTGCAAGCAGGGGTTTGAGCGAGATATTCTTTAGTCGGTAATAATCAGCTAGCCATTCGGGACGGAAAATCCCCAGACTACGGGCACTGTTTGCAAGCATTTGTTGTTCCGCATCTTGCTGATGAATGAGATGCAAATCATCATTCCAGTGCGGCATAACACGTGAGGTGAGATCGTACACCCTTTGAAAATTACGTCGTTCAACCACCATAACTTTTCCGGCGGTGAACAAACCTTCAAGATGCTTTTTATGTGGCTTCCATTCCCACCACCCACTAGCACCTTTGCGCGGGTGTTCAAAATCAGCAGATCTAACAGGGCCGTTGCATTCGATATGGGCTAAAAGTTTTTCGATTTCTGCGGCATGTTCTACCATCCATTCAGGGCGATATTTCCAGCCCATCTTTTCTGGATTCAGCATCCGGTGGCGTATCAACGCGAAATCTTTTCGCGGCAAAAAGCAGGCTTCATGCGCCCAATATTCCATTAACTCACCACCAAGCAGAGCATCATCTAACCAGCTTTGCGGATAGCTGCCTAAGCGGCTGAATAAAACCAGGTAAGGGCTACGAGCAACAATATTGATCGTGTCAATCTGAAGCAGTGACATGCGAGAAATCGCAGCGGTAACATCGGAAGGTTTAGGACGACGGCGAGGTTTTTGTAATAAGCCCTGTGCTGCCAGATGAAGGTTGCGGGCTGCACGTAAAGTCAGTTGCGGTACAGACATGAAAGAATACCTGTCGTCAGCAAACTTGAATTCTGGTGCGCGAACTTTTGTTTAGCGCACCAGCGCCAATAATGAGTGCAATAATTCATCGGCCTGAGGTTGCGCCAGATGCGCATCGACCGGTAAGTACCACCAGTTATCATGACCGTTAACGAAAGCACGACACTTCACCGCATCTTTCTCGGTCATTAACAAGGTTTGCCCCGTCTGAACGAGTTTTTCCACATCACTTTCGCTCAGTGCCTGGTGATCGCTAAGACTGACTGTGTGAACCGGATTTACACCACATTGCTGCAACGTGGCAAAAAAGCGTGGTGGATGTCCAATGCCAGCCATTGCAACCACATTTGTCAACAGATGTACCGGGCGCTTTTCTCCGGTCAACAAATTGACTGCATCACCGGGATAGAGCGCCATCGAGATTTCTCCCGCTTTTGCCACACCACCATTTGTGATAACGGCATCCACAGACGCCAGACGGCCTGTGCGTTCACGCATTGGCCCTGCCGGTAACCACCAGCCGTTACCAAATCGCCTGATGCCGTCAACAACCACAATTTCTTTATCACGGGCCAGCGCGTAATGCTGCAAACCGTCATCGGTAATAATCAATTGCGGTTGTACTTTTTCCACCAGTATTTTTACCGCATCACTACGACGGGGTGCCACAGCGACTGCGGCACCAGTGCGCTGATAGATAAGTACGGGTTCATCACCCGCCTGGGTAGTAGTGGTATCCGGGTTCAACAACAATGGGTAGGATTCTGCTTTACCGCCATAACCCCGCGAGACCACGCCAACACGAATACCACGCTGCTGTAGTTGCTCAACCAGCCAGATAACAACCGGAGTTTTGCCGTTACCACCCGCAGTCAGATTCCCGACCACCACCACTGGCACAGGAGCGCGCCAGCTTTTTTGTAACCCTATTTTATAGCTAAGACGAATAGCACCGCTCACCAGGCCATAAAGCCAGGAGAGCGGTAATAGCAAAAGATAGAGGGGAGATTTTCCCGACCAAATGCGTTCAATCATGAACCGAATTGCATCCGATGCAGTTGCGCATAGACCCCACGGTGTTCAAGCAGTTCGACGTGAGCACCACGTTCCACAATGCGACCGTCCTCTACCACGACAATTTCATCAGCCTGTTCAATAGTTGATAAACGGTGAGCGATGACCAGAGAGGTACGGTTTTTCTGCAGTTCATCCAGTGCAGCCTGAATTGCACGTTCTGACTCGGTATCCAAAGCAGATGTTGCTTCATCAAGAATCAGAATTGGACTGTCGCGTAACAGTGCGCGGGCAATGGCGATACGCTGACGTTGGCCGCCTGAAAGAAGCACGCCATTTTCACCAATGACGGTATCCAGGCCATTATCCATCTTACTGATAAAGTCCATGGCATAAGCCATTTGCGCAGCTTTTTCGATATCTGCACGCGAATACTGTTCATTGCGCGCATAGGCAATGTTGTTCGCAATAGTGTCATTGAATAAATGAACATTTTGCGAAACAAGAGCTACCTGATTACGCAGAGAAGACAGTGTGTATTCACGAATATCCACACCATCAATCGTAATGTTGCCTTCCTGAATATCGTAAAAACGCGTCATCAGGCTTGCGATGGTGGATTTCCCCGACCCCGAACGCCCGACAAGCGCTACCGTTTTCCCTGCTGGAATATTCAGGTTGATGCTGCGCAGTGCAGGCACATCGCGGCCAGGGTAAGTAAAGGTCACATCACGGAATTCAACATCACCTTTAGCACGCTCAATCACGCGAGTCCCGGTGTCTTTCTCTTGCTCAGTATCGAGAATAGAGAACAGCGTCTGGCATGCGGCCATACCGCGTTGGAACTGTGCGTTGACGTTGGTTAATGATTTCAACGGACGCATCAGTGCAATCATGGAAGAGAACACAACCGTGATAGTACCAGCAGTCAGTGTTTCCATAACACTTGGGAAGCTTGCCGCATAAATGACGAAAGCCAGAGCCAGAGAAGCGATGAGCTGAATGATCGGATCAGAGATAGACGATGCAGACACCAGTTTCATGCCTTGAAGACGCATACGGTTACTGACCTTGTTGAAACGTTCGGTTTCAACATCCTGACCGCCGAAGATCAACACTTCTTTATGACCTTTCAGCATTTGCTCAGCACTGGTTGTCACTTGGCCCATCGTGTTCTGCATATTTTTGCTGATATTACGAAAACGCTTTGAAACAAAGCGGATAGCAAAAGAAACGATAGGTGCCAGCACAATCAGAATCAGCGAAAGCTGCCAGCTATACCAGAACATCAATACAAACAGGCCGATGATTGAAGCACCTTCACGGACAACTGTTATTAATGCGCTGGAAGAAGACGAGGCAACTTGTTCGGAGTCATAAGTGATACGCGAGAGCAGAGTCCCCGTTGACTGTTGGTCAAAGAATGCAACAGGCATCCCCATCATATGACTGAACAAACGACGACGCATGTTCATAACCACGTGCCCTGAAACCCAGGAGATACAGTAGCTGGAAACATAGCTTGTCACGCCACGCAGCACCATCAGTGCGATAACAACTAAAGGCATCCAGAGCAAAACCGATTTATCGGTTTTTCCAAAACCATCATCCAGTAACGGTTTGAGTAAAGACAGCATATAGGTATCACTGGCAGCGTTGAGGATTAACGCAATACCAGCCACAATCAGACCTGGCTTAAAAGGAGCAATCATCGGCCAAAGGCGGCGGAAGGTCTGCCATGTGGAAAGATCTTTATCGTTATGCATTCAGTAAACCAGCATTAGATGAAATAGCCGCATATTCTACCCATTATCCCGGGATACACCAAACCACTGATGATACCAACGGGGTGAAATTTGAGCTCTGAGGCTATTGATTTGCCATTTATCACTATTTATATCGATAGTAAGTTGGCCTGATTGCGCAGTGTCGTACCAGGTGTACCCCTGCGACTGATAGCGTTTGACTACTTTTCCAGAAGGTAAATGCCATGCGTTATAGCGCGATGTTGAGGCAAGTGCCGCAGTTCCAGCGACTGCTCGTAGTAAGGGAGCACCAGATGATGTACGGCTGCCATGATGAGGTACCTGAATAATATCAGCATGTAATATGCCCCATCGCCTCTTCAGCATAGCCAATTCTGCTTCAGCTTCCACATCCCCGGTTAATAAAATACGAAAATGTCCGTCGCTCACCATCACAACACATGAGCCATTATTACCGGTCGAAGTGGGTGAAACGGGTGGCCAGAGCACGGTAAATTGTAATTTCTGCCACTGCCATTTCTCACCTTGAAAACAAGGATTATGCCCCGCCCAGCGTAAAGGGCTACGAACTTTTATAGCAGGCCATTCACGTTGTAGGCTGTTTAACCCCCCTCTATGGTCAAGATGTTCATGGCTTATGACAACTTGCTCGAGTGACAAATGATGCCAACGCAACCATGGAATAATGACTTGTTGCGCAGCGTCACCGCCAGGCCAGGCATTCCCGGTGTCATATAAAAACACTTTTCCTTGCCTGATCAGCGCGATAGCTAGCCCATGCCCCACATCCAGCATAACCACCTGCCATGAATCATCTTTTTTATCTACTCGCATTGTAGAAGCAGCCAGAGACAACATCAGAGCCACTACTGATACAAATGAGCTCCGCCAAAGTGATAAACGATGGATAACGACAATTAACCAACCGCTCAGGCTCAATGCCTGGAAGCGCCTGTCCACAGTCAGCCAACCGTCTGGTAACAGAGATAAAACGTTAAATAACAGTGCTAAAAAGCGGTCAACTGCCCACCATAAGTGTTCACCGAGCCACGGAGCGTGGGTCAATACTAATCCGGCAAGTAGCAATGGGACAACGATAAATGAAATCAGCGGGACCGCAAACACGTTGGCAAACAGCGCACTGAGGCTGATTCCGTGAAAGATAAAAATTTGGAGCGGCATCAGTAAAAGCATAATGCCAATTTGTAGGTGTAATAAATAAAGCGGATATCGACAGAACCATCGCGCCGTTGCCACACTGCGCGGAAGCGGCATCCATTGATACCAAAAAATAAGTGCCGCCACGGCAAGTATCGATAACCAAAAACTGTCTGATAATACCGCTAGCGGATCGTAAATCAGGATACCGGCAATACAACACAACCAGACTTCCCATCCCGACCAGCTTCGGCCTTGTAACTTAAGTAATAACCAGATGTTCAAACCAATCAATGCTCTTACTGCCGGAGGATTTCCGCCAGCAAGCCAGGTATATACACCCGCAGCTATGACACTGGCTATTAAGGGCATCCTGTAATGAATTCGATGGGTCGGAAAACTCAGTTGCAACAAACGCGCCAGTAACCAACCGACCATGGCCGCCAGTGAAATATGCATCCCGGAAATCGCCATCAAATGAGCAGTGCCACTCTGGCGCAGTAAGTTCTTTTGTTCATCGCTCACGCCAGAACGTTCACCAAAAGCCAACGCCAGAATGACTCCCTGATAAGGCAATGATTCGGTCACTCCCTCCACTGCAGTAAGCCAGTGTGCTCGCAGGCTGCATTTTTCAGAGATTTGTTGAGCCGAAATAATACGTGCACTAAAAGGCTGATGCTGTGCAAGTGCGTATCTTTGGCTATCAAAACCGCCCTCATTAAGTTGGCCATGAACCGGGCGAAGCAGGACTTTCATGCGCCAGCGCTGCCCTGCGCACACACTTTCTGCCAGGTAAGCTCCCTGACTTCTGATACCAAAGGTTGGGAAAATGGATTTGCCTTCTACCGAGATTATTTGCAGCTCATGATTCTGTTTTCCATCAGTGCGAGTAACCGTCGCTTCGACGACAACGGGTTTCGCCGCCCACCTTTCGAAGGGCATAAGACTCTGCCTTGCACTGAAAAGCGCCCAGCCAAAACAAATCACAATAATTGCAGCGAAACGCATCAATCGGAATGGAATAAAAGCCAGGCACAGGGCGATAACAAGCAGTGCGGCTATGACGTTGCCAGCAGGAATAGCAGGCAGCACCATTAAGGGGATAATGCCAATAATTATGCAAAAACACATACCGATTAGATTGTTCACAGAACCTCCTTGTTGAGGGCAGTCTGAGATATCTAATCATTAGAGTCAGTCAGGTTTTATTGACTTTCCGATGAGGGTTCCAGGGTTTTACGCTCTAAAAAGTAACGCTCATGAATTTTGCGAGTCTGCTCGAAAAGACAGATTTTGAGTATAAAAAAACGGCACCCTAAGGTGCCGCTCTTGAGGATCAAGTCCGAAGACTTAATTACCGTAAATGTTGGCGCGGTCACGCAATTCTTTACCTGGTTTAAAGTGCGGAACGTATTTGCCTTCCAGATCCACTTTATCGCCAGTTTTTGGATTACGTCCGGTGCGAGGTGCGCGATAGTGTAAGGAAAAACTGCCGAAACCCCGGATTTCAATACGCTCACCTTGGGCGAGAGTAGAGGCCATATGCTCCAGCATCTCTTTCACTGCATCTTCTACAGCTTTCGCCGGGATGTGAGATTGCGAAGTTGCAAGTCTTTCTATCAATTCTGACTTGGTCATGATTCCTCCGGTTTCCTTTCAGGAAAATTAACTTACAGCTATCAATCGAACAAGGGCGGCCGTAGCCGCCCTGATTTAGTGCTCAGACGATTACTCGCCTTTAGCTGCTTTGAATGCTTCAGCCATAGCGTTAGAGAAGTTCGGTGCATCTTCCTGTTTGTTGTTAACAGTAGCGATTGCATCTTTCTCGTCAGCTTCGTCCTTAGCACGAACAGACAGGCTCACAACACGGTTTTTACGGTCAACACCGGTGAATTTAGCTTCAACGTCGTCGCCTACGCTCAGAACCAGAGTTGCATCTTCAACGCGGTCACGGGAAGCTTCAGAAGCACGCAGGTAGCCTTCTACGCCATCTGCTAATTCAACTGTAGCACCTTTCGCGTCAACTGCTGTTACTTTACCAGTAACGATAGTACCTTTCTTGTTCAGTGCAACGTAGTTGTTGAACGGATCTTCTGCGAGTTGTTTAACACCCAAGGAGATACGCTCACGCTCTGCGTCAACTTGCAGAACCACAGCCGCGATTTCGTCGCCTTTCTTGTATTCACGTACTGCTTCTTCGCCTGCAACGTTCCAGGAGATATCAGACAGGTGAACCAGGCCGTCGATGCCACCGTCCAGGCCGATGAAGATACCGAAGTCAGTGATTGACTTGATTTTACCTTCAACGCGGTCGCCCTTGTTGTGGGTTTCAGCGAACAGCTGCCATGGGTTAGATTTGCACTGCTTCAGACCCAGGGAGATACGACGACGTTCTTCGTCGATATCCAGAACCATAACTTCCACTACATCACCAACGTTAACAACTTTGGATGGGTGGATGTTTTTGTTGGTCCAATCCATTTCGGAAACGTGAACCAGGCCTTCAACGCCTTCTTCGATTTCTACGAAGCAGCCGTAATCAGTCAGGTTAGTCACGCGACCAGTCAGTTTGGTACCTTCTGGATAACGCTTAGCGATAGCGACCCATGGATCTTCGCCCAGTTGCTTCAGACCCAGAGACACACGAGTACGCTCACGGTCGAACTTCAGTACTTTAACGGTAATTTCATCGCCAACATTCACGATTTCGCTTGGATGCTTAACGCGTTTCCATGCCATATCAGTGATGTGCAGCAGGCCGTCAACGCCGCCCAGATCAACGAATGCACCGTAGTCAGTAAGGTTCTTAACGATACCTTTAACTTCCATGCCTTCTTGCAGGTTTTCCAGCAGTTGATCACGTTCTGCGCTGTTTTCAGATTCGATAACTGCACGACGAGAAACAACAACGTTGTTACGCTTCTGGTCCAGCTTGATGACTTTGAACTCAAGCTCTTTGCCTTCCAGGTGCAGAGTGTCACGTACCGGACGAACATCTACCAGTGAACCTGGCAGGAACGCACGAATACCGTTCAGCTCTACAGTGAAGCCACCCTTAACTTTGCCGTTGATGATACCGACCACAGTCTCAGCTTCTTCGTAAGCTTTTTCCAGCGTGATCCAAGCTTCGTGACGCTTAGCTTTTTCACGGGACAGCAGAGTTTCGCCAAAGCCATCTTCAACAGCGTCCAGAGCAACATCAACTTCGTCACCAACCTGGATTTCCAGTTCGCCAGCAGCATTTTTGAACTGCTCTACAGGAATTGCAGACTCAGATTTCAGACCAGCGTCAACCAGTACGATATCTTTGTCGATAGCAACTACTACGCCACGAACGATGGAACCCGGACGGGTTTCGATTGTTTTCAGGGATTCTTCAAAGAGTTGAGCGAAAGATTCAGTCATGTTGTTAATCTTCAAGGTTCTTTAGTTTAACGTCCATTTAGCATCCCGCCGAATGGGGTTGTTTCACATACCCCGCCATTGGCTCCATGCCGACAGGGTTTAGGTTACAGGGGTAAAAAACTACCCGATATGTCAGGATACCACTATGGCAATATCATGACAAATATGACAAAACACACACCAGCACAATATTGACTATTGTGCTGGTGTTAAAATTTTCTGCGCATAACTCAGCGCTTGTTTGATGACGTCTTCAATGGACATGCTGGTTGAGTCCAGCACCAACGCATCTGCGGCTGGCACTAACGGTGCTACTGCACGGTTACGGTCACGGTCATCACGTTCTTTAATTTCTGCCAAAAGGCGCTCAAAGTTAACACTAAAGCCCTTTTCCTGCAACTGTAGCATACGTCTGTGCGCACGCTCTTCGGAAGACGCATCGAGGAATATTTTTACTGGGGCATCAGGGAAAACAACCGTCCCCATATCACGTCCATCAGCAATCAAGCCTGGCGCTTCTCTGAAAGCACGCTGGCGACGCAACAAGGCTTCGCGGACACGCGGGAAAGCAGCGACTTGAGAAGCAGCGTTGGCAACTTCCTGGGTACGGATTTCAGCGCTGACATCTTCGCCTTCGAGGATGACTTCCAGATTGCCATTATTGGCAACAAAGCGCACATCAAGGTGAGCGGCCAACGGAACCAATGCATCTTCAGAGGTCACATCTACCTGGTGATGTAGAGCCGCTAATGCCAGAACGCGGTAAATCGCGCCGGAATCAAGCAGATGCCATTGCAACGCTTCCGCCATGGCTTTACAAAGCGTGCCTTTACCTGCGCCGCTTGGGCCATCAATTGTTATTACCGGGGCGGGTGCCGTCATCTTACTCTCCTCTCGCTGGAATTGCGGACCTGAAATAGAAACGCCACGTATTATACGCCGCCAGAACCCTGACCGTTATCTTTCGTGCCAATTATCGTCGTTAATAGGGCTGAGTGTAGAAGAATTGCGCGAATTGAGACAGGGCTGGGAAAAACCAGCCCTAAAATCAGAGAGGTAGATTATTTTTTATCAGCTGCTATGCGTTCGCGAATATGCTGCGCACGTTCCGTTGAAGGTGGATGTGAATCAAACATAGATTTTGCTGTTCCGCTCAGCGTTGCCAGTTTATCAAAACTGCTGGCAAGACCTTGGGTGCTGATACCGCGTTTTTTCAGCAAATCATATGAGAAATCATCCGCTTCAGATTCTTCACTACGCGAGAATGTTGCATTGATGACCCCTTCGACCAAATCACCAAGTTGCGATTGAGGTAGCTGCGAAGCGACACCACTGGTTGCTGAGACTGCATCACGAGCGGCCATTGTCGCATACGCCGTTTGCATTTTTTCTCGAGTGTGACCCAGCGCAACGTGTCCCATTTCATGGCCCAAAACGCCTTCCACTTCGTTATCAGTCATCATATCCATCAGGCCGCTATACACACGCACACAACCGTTAGCCATTGCCCAGGCATTTACATCACTGGTCAAATACACTTTGTAATTAACAGGGGTGCCATTTTTAACGTCTTCATAGTTATCTTCCATTGATGAGCTATACATGAAACAAATCATTGATTTGTCGATCAAATAGGAAATGAGATTAACAGCGGTACACGCTGGTGCAATAAAAGCAAGGGTATGAAAACGGAGTTGATATTAAGCGCGGGATTGATACTAAGCGGTGTAGTTAAAATAGGCTCCGGTACACGCAATGACCGGAGCATAATGTTGTACGCTACGCGAGAGTGCTGATGCGTGCTAATTGTTCAAAGTAGTCAGGGAAGGTTTTGGCTGTACATTTCGGATCAAGAATCGTGACCGGTGTGTCCGACAATGCCACCAGCGAGAAACACATCGCCATGCGGTGATCGTTATAAGTCCCGATTTCTGCAACTTGTAGCTGAGCGGGGGGAGTCACAGTGATGTAATCTTCGCCCTCTTCCACCACCGCTCCAACTTTGCGCAACTCTGTAGCCATTGCACTCAGGCGGTCAGTCTCTTTCACGCGCCAGTTATAAATATTGCGCAATGTAGTGGTGCCTTTAGCAAACAAAGCCGCAGTTGCAATGGTCATCGCTGCATCAGGAATATGGTTCATATCCATATCAATAGCGTTGAGTTCTCCGCGCTCGCAGGCGATAAAATCCTCTCCCCACGTCACTTTTGCACCCATTGCTTCGAGCACATCTGCAAAGCGAATATCACCCTGGACGCTATTGCGCCCGATACCGGTCACTTTTACCGTACCACCTTTAATGGCACCAGCTGCGAGGAAATAGGACGCTGATGAAGCATCACCTTCCACCAGATAAGCGCCTGGTGAAGTGTACTGTTGGCTGCCACGAATCACAAAACTACGGTAATCCCGGTTTTCCACTTCTACACCGAAGGTTTTCATCAGGTGCAGTGTGATGTCGATATAAGGTTTCGATACCAACTCACCTTTGATAGTGATTTCGGTGTCGTTTGCTGCCAGTGGTGCCGTCATTAAAAGTGCAGTCAAGAACTGGCTGGAGACACTGCCATCGACAGAAACCTGCCCGCCACTAAAACCACCACGCAGACGCAACGGCGGATAGTTTTCTTGCTCCAGGTAATCAATCTGCGCGCCGCCCTGGCGTAAAGCATCAACCAAATGGCCGATTGGACGTTCTTTCATGCGAGGTTCACCCGTCAGCACGATGTTGTTACTGCCCAGACATAATGCCGCCGCCAGTGGGCGCATTGCCGTACCCGCGTTACCTAAAAACAGTTCAAGCTCACCTGAGGCTTGTAATGGGCCACCCATTCCTGTGACTTCACAACGCGTACGATCGGCGGAAAGTGTATAACTCACTCCCAAGGCTTTCAGCGCGTTAAGCATGTGACGCACATCGTCACTATCCAGCAAATTAGTCAGTTCGGTAGTGCCATTAGCCAGCGCTGCAAGTAGCAGTGCTCGGTTAGAAACACTTTTTGAACCTGGGAGGTTAATTGTGCCGTCGACCAATGCGATGGGTTGTAACGTCAGGGATTCCAGCATGGGGAAAATACTCTCAACTCAAAACAGAATAAAAACCCCGCGAAGCATGTCGCGGGGATAATCACAACTAACAGCAATTAACCGTGGCGACGTTCAAAATCGACCATAAAGTTGGTTAATGCTTTAACGCCTTCAAGCGGCATGGCGTTATAGATGGAGGCACGCATCCCACCGACAACGCGGTGGCCTTTCAGCGCATGCAGACCCGCAGCAAAGGACTCTTCGAGGAACAGTTTGTCGAGTGCGCTGTCAGCCAACTGGAATGGCACGTTCATGCGTGAACGGTTCGCCGAAGCAACATCGTTACGATAGAAATCGCTTTTATCAATCACGCCGTACAACAGTTCTGCTTTCGCCCGATTGATTTTGTCCATCGCTTCAACGCCGCCCTGCTCTTTCAGCCATTTAAACACCAGACCTGAAAGATACCAGGCGAAGGTTGGCGGGGTGTTAAACATAGAATCATTGTCATTAAGCACGGTGTAATCAAGAATCGACGGGCACGCTTTATGCGCCTTACCGAGCAAATCTTCACGCACGATGACCAGCGTCAGACCCGCCGGGCCGATGTTCTTCTGCGCGCCAGCGTAAATTACGCCAAAGCGGCTAACGTCCATCGGATGCGACAAGATAGAGGATGAGTAGTCAGCAACAACAACGGTGTCGCCAAAATCTGGCGCTTCATGAATAGCAATGCCATCAATGGTTTCGTTTGGGCAGAAATGCAGATAAGCACTGTTTTCAAAAACTTGCCATTCGCTCATCGGTTTGATGGCGCGCAGACCGTCAACAGTGACTTTGGCATCAATAACATTGGGGTTGCAGTATTTATGTGCTTCTTTTACTGCACTGCTCGCCCAGTAGCCTCCGTCAACGTAGTCAGCGGTAGTTTTGTCACCCAGAATATTGAGCGGAACGCCCGCGAATTGTCCGCGACCACCACCGTGACAGAATAAAACTTTGTAGTTCGAGGGGATTTGCAGCAGATCGCGAAAATCTTTTTCAGCTTCTTCAGCAACCTGAATAAACTCTTTACTGCGGTGGCTTATCTCCATTACGGAGGTGCCTAAACCTTGCCAGTCACAGAGTTCATTTTGTGCACGACGAAGTACGTCAGCCGGTAGCATCGCCGGGCCGGAACTAAAATTGTATACCTGAGTCATTTCCCCTCACCACGCTTAGAGTCATAAGTTTTACCACATATTCGGTTTTATCATTGAGATGCTGAGGCTGCAATGGTTAATACGGCATGCTGCGGTAATGTGCGCAAAATCACACAACAGAATCAACTAATCGCTGAATTAAACACCCGATAAACGCCCGTCAGGTGACTCGTGTTGCCGTGCTGGCTTTGACCCATTGATGATGTTTACAGCGTGGACAAAGAATTTTTGCTCCTGCGTTTAACGTCAACACTTCACTACATCGAATGCAGGCGTAATCCCCATCCTCCGGAACCCTCTCGAAACGCTCGCTACAATACTCAGGCAATATAGATAAACCCGGCCTGACCAAATCATCGGGGAAGTAATAGACGCTAATCTGCCCGTTGGTTTCTAATATTGCCAGCCGAACCTGCCCCAAATGCTCTACACCATGCAGGCGTAGTTCCATGAAGAACTCAAATTCGGTCATGTTTTGAGCCTTCATTTTTTCCCAGGCAAACTCACCTTCTTCTATTATTACCGCGGGTTTTCCTTCCATCAGATTTTCAAGTTTTTCACTGTGGCTCATCAACCACATCGCCAAACGATATAAGCAAGCGAGCGTCATGAATACGACGAAAACAGGCAGCATCGGCACATCGTCATAAAACGCCACATCACCTGCCGCTGAGCCAAGAGTCAGGATTATCAACACTTCAAACAACGACATCTGCCTTACGCCACGCCGCCCGGTTATCTTTAAAAACAGGAACACGAGCACAAAGGTGTAAAGGCTACGAAAAGCCACTTCCCACAGAAAATCTAAAGGGACTTTGTCTAGCGCCATCCGCTGGAGATCAAAACTCTTCATTTATACCGCCATAACAGTAGGTTACTAGCAATAAGCATAGCCTGTTATGCTAAGGCCGCCTGCTTGCCGCTGACGATAGCGTCAGTTGGCTAAAACCCGTATCATTGCGCGCTTTGCGTACGACAAAAGTGAAACCTCATGACTCAAACCTTTATTCCTGGCAAAGATGCCGCCCTGGAAGATTCCATCGCTCGCTTCCAGACCAAGCTTGCCGATCTTGGCTTTAATATAGAAGAAGCCTCCTGGTTAAATCCGGTCCCTAACGTCTGGTCCGTTCATATTCGTGATAAAGACAGCGCACTGTGCTTCACCAACGGTAAGGGTGCGACTAAAAAAGCAGCGTTAGCATCTGCGTTGGGCGAATATTTCGAACGCCTGTCGACCAATTACTTCTTCGCTGATTTCTGGTTGGGCAAAACCATTGCCAATGGCCCGTTTGTGCATTATCCAAACGAGAAGTGGTTCCCGATTCCTGAAGACGAGCAGTTGCCAGAAGGTATTCTCGACGAGCGTCTGCGTGCGTTCTACGATCCTGAAAACGAAGTCACCGCAGGCATGCTTATTGACCTGCAATCAGGTAATGAAGAGCGCGGGATCTGCGCTCTGCCATTTACCCGCCAATCCGATCAAGAAACCGTCTATATTCCGATGAACATCATCGGGAATTTGTATGTTTCTAATGGGATGTCTGCAGGGAACACCGCAAACGAAGCCCGTGTTCAGGGGCTTTCAGAAGTTTTTGAGCGTTACATTAAAAACCGCATTATCGCGGAAAGCATCAGTCTGCCGGAAATCCCACAGGAAGTGTTGGCTCGCTATCCTGGCGTGGTTGAATCCATTGCCACGCTGGAAGCTGAAGGTTTCCCAATCTTCGCTTACGACGGTTCATTAGGCGGCAAATATCCGGTTATCTGCGTTGTGTTATTCAACCCAGCAAACGGGACCTGTTTTGCTTCCTTCGGCGCGCATCCTGATTTTGGTGTTGCGCTAGAGCGTACAGTGACTGAACTGCTTCAGGGCCGTGGTTTAAAAGACCTGGACGTGTTCACTCCGCCTACTTTTGATGACGAAGAAGTGGCCGAACATGCGAACCTGGAAACTCACTTCATTGACTCAAGCGGCCTGATTTCATGGGATATGTTCAAGCAGGATGCTGACTATCCGTTTGTTGACTGGAGTTTCTCCGGCACAACAGAAGAAGAATTCGCCACTTTGATGGCCATCTTTGACGCAGAAGATCAAGAAGTATACATCGCCGATTACCAACATCTGGATGTTTACGCTTGCCGTATCATCGTGCCTGGAATGTCCGATATCTATCCTGCAGAAGATTTGCTGCTTGCCAATAACAATATGGGTTATCACCTGCGCGACACCATTCTGGCGCTGCCAGGAAGTGAGTGGGAAAAGCAGGATTATCTGGGTCTGATCTCGCAGTTAGATGAAGAAGGTCATGATGATTTCACCCGTGTGCGTGAACTGCTCGGCCTGGCTACCGGTAAAGACAACGGTTGGTACACGCTACGTATTGGCGAGCTGAAAGCCATGCTGGCGTTGGCGGGTGGTGATACCGAACAGGCGCTTATCTGGACTGAATGGACGATGGAGTTCAACGCCTCTATTTTCAGCCCTGAGCGTGCGAACTACTATCGCTGCCTGCAAACCCTGCTGTTACTGGCGATGGAAGAAGACCGCCAACCACTGCAATATCTGAATGCCTTCGTCCGTATGTACGGCGCAGAAACAGTAGAAGCAGCAAGTGCTGCTCTGAGCGGTGAAGCGCCATTCTATGGCTTGCAAGCTGTAGACAGCGATCTGAAAGCTTTCCCTGCACACCAGGCATTGTTAGGCGCGTATGAAAAACTGCAACGCGCAAAAGCGGCTTTCTGGAAATAAAGTAATAAAATATGAGTAAAGGTGCGTAAATCATCAGGTTTACGCTATATTACGGGGCGATTTTTATTGCCCCGTGTTTTTATTGTCACCGCAATAATTTCATTTGTGACCCAATAGTTAAATATTGGTGAAATAATATTATTTTAAGCTATAAATATTGTTGCAAAATTATTGAAATACTCATTTCTAATTAACCATTCACCTGGGCTTCGAGGGTAAATATCAAATTACGTTATAAATTTTAAACTTTATTTTTATAATTAATATCAATTACTTACGCTGAAAATCAGGTAAACACCTGCTTTTAACAGGCCTATAAGCTTGGCGAGATATGATCCATATCAATTTTTACTCTATAATGCTTTGTTAGTATCTCGTCGCCGAATTAAATAAGAGAGAGTTAGTGTGAAAGCTGACAACCCTTTTGATCTATTGCTCCCAGCCGCTATGGCGAAAGTCGCCGAAGATGCTGGCGTCTATAAAGCAACAAAACACCCGCTGACCACGTTTTATTTAGCGATCACTGCGGGCATGTTCATCTCGATTGCCTTTGTCTTTTACATCACTGCTACCACCGGTACTGCAACCATTCCATTTGGGATTGCAAAACTGATTGGTGGTACTTGCTTCTCCTTAGGGCTAATCCTTTGTGTCATCTGCGGTGCCGACCTTTTCACCTCTACGGTGTTAATCGTTGTTGCGAAAGCCAGCGGGCGAATCACCTGGGGTCAGCTAGCCAAGAACTGGATTAACGTCTATGTCGGAAACTTGGTTGGTGCGTTGCTATTCGTGGTGTTGATTTGGTTGTCAGGCATGTATATGACAGCAAATGGTGCGTGGGGTCTGAATGTACTTCAAACTGCAGACCACAAAATGCATCACACCTTTATTGAAGCTGTATGCCTCGGTATTTTGGCTAACCTGATGGTCTGTCTGGCTGTCTGGATGAGCTACTCGGGCCGCAGTTTGATGGACAAGATGTTTGCTATGATCCTCCCGGTCGCCATGTTTGTTGCTTGTGGTTTTGAGCACAGTATCGCAAACATGTTCATGATCCCTTTGGGTATCGTAGTACGCAACTTTGCAAGCCCGGAATTCTGGACCGCAGTTGGGTCGTCTCCGGACAATTTCACACACTTGACCGTATTGAACTTCATCACTGATAACTTAATCCCCGTGACTATCGGGAACATCATTGGTGGCGGTGTACTGGTTGGGTTGACGTACTGGGTAATTTATCTGCGCGGTGGCGATAAGCACTAATGTGCTAACCATTGTTCAGGGAATAAGAAATCCACATTAGAAGGTAGGTGTTAAATGTCCGAGCTTAATGAGAAGTTAGCCACAGCCTGGGAAGGTTTTGCCAAAGGCGACTGGCAGAATGAAGTCAACGTGCGTGACTTTATTCAGAAAAACTACACCCCTTACGAGGGTGACGAGTCCTTCCTGGCAGGTGCTACTGAAGCAACTACCACACTGTGGGACAACGTCATGGAAGGCGTTAAACAGGAAAACCGCACTCACGCGCCTGTTGACTTCGATACTGACCTCGCTTCCACCATCACCTCCCATGATGCTGGTTACATCAACAAGTCCCTCGAAACTATCGTTGGCTTGCAGACTGACGCTCCACTGAAACGTGCAATTATTCCGTTTGGTGGCATCAAAATGGTTGAAGGTTCTTGCAAAGTATACGGTCGCGAACTTGACCCAATGCTTAAAAAGATCTTCACCGAATACCGCAAAACCCACAACCAGGGTGTGTTTGACGTTTATACCAAAGACATCCTGAACTGCCGTAAATCAGGCGTAATCACCGGTCTGCCGGATGCCTACGGTCGTGGTCGTATCATTGGTGACTACCGTCGCGTAGCGCTGTACGGTATCGACTTCCTGATGAAAGACAAATTTGCTCAGTTCAACTCTCTGCAATCCAAACTGGAAAACGGCGAAGATCTGGAAGCAACAATCCGTCTGCGTGAAGAAATCTCCGAGCAACACCGTGCTCTGGGTCAGATCAAAGAAATGGCTGCTAAATATGGCTGCGATATCTCTGGTCCTGCTAAAAATGCTCAAGAAGCTATTCAGTGGACTTACTTCGGCTACCTGGCTGCGGTTAAATCTCAGAACGGCGCTGCAATGTCCTTCGGTCGCGTATCCACCTTCCTGGATGCATTCATCGAACGTGACCTGAAAGCAGGCAAAATTACTGAGCTTGAAGCACAGGAAATGATTGACCACCTGGTCATGAAACTGCGTATGGTTCGCTTCCTGCGTACCCCTGAGTATGATGAGCTGTTCTCTGGTGACCCAATCTGGGCAACTGAATCTATCGCCGGTATGGGTGTAGATGGTCGTACTCTGGTTACCAAATCTAGCTTCCGTTTCCTGAACACCCTGTACACCATGGGGCCGTCTCCGGAGCCGAACATCACTATTCTGTGGTCTGAAAAACTGCCACTGAACTTCAAGAAGTTCGCAGCTAAAGTTTCCATCGATACCTCTTCTCTGCAATACGAGAACGATGATCTGATGCGCCCTGACTTTAACAACGATGACTACGCAATCGCATGCTGCGTAAGCCCAATGATCGTTGGTAAGCAAATGCAGTTCTTCGGTGCTCGTGCTAACCTCGCGAAAACCATGCTGTATGCAATCAACGGCGGCGTTGATGAAAAACTGAAACTGCAGATCGGTCCTAAAGAAGCACCAATCATGGCAGATGTTCTGGACTACGATAACGTTCTGGATCGTCTTGACCACTTCATGGATTGGCTGGCTAAACAGTACGTCACCGCGCTGAACATCATTCACTACATGCATGATAAGTATAGCTACGAAGCGTCTCTGATGGCTCTGCATGACCGTGACGTTGTTCGCACCATGGCTTGTGGTATCGCGGGTCTGTCTGTTGCAGCTGACTCACTGTCTGCAATCAAATACGCGAAAGTTAAACCTGTTCGTGACGAAGACGGCCTGGCTGTAGACTTCGAAATCGAAGGCGAATACCCAATGTTCGGTAACAACGATTCTCGCGTAGATGACATCGCTGTTGACCTGGTAGAACGTTTCATGAAGAAAATTCAGAAACTGACTACTTACCGTAACGCTATCCCGACTCAGTCTGTTCTGACCATCACCTCTAACGTGGTTTATGGTAAGAAAACCGGTAACACCCCAGACGGTCGTCGCGCTGGCGCTCCATTCGGTCCAGGTGCTAACCCAATGCACGGTCGTGACCAGAAAGGTGCTGTTGCCTCTCTGACTTCCGTTGCTAAACTGCCGTTTGCTTACGCTAAAGATGGTATTTCTTATACCTTCTCTATCGTTCCTAACGCACTGGGTAAAGACGACGAAGTTCGTAAAACTAACCTCGCGGGTCTGATGGATGGTTACTTCCACCACGAAGCGTCCATCGAAGGTGGTCAACACCTGAACGTGAACGTAATGAACCGTGAAATGCTGCTGGATGCGATGGAACACCCTGAGAAATATCCTCAGTTGACCATTCGTGTATCTGGTTACGCTGTACGTTTTAACTCCCTGACTAAAGAACAGCAGCAGGACGTTATTACCCGTACCTTCACTCAAACCATGTAATTCACGGTTTGTCTGAAAAGGCGTAGAATAAAGGCTCCACCTCGGTGGGGCCTTTTCTTATGTCAGAACCGATTTTGCAAGATAGCTGCTAAGTTTAGGGTATCTTGCAAAATTGATTCGACGCGGCATTCTGTTTAAAGACCGCGCTCAACCTGGTTCTTGCTGTAAAGCCTGGACCAATACTGGAGAGAACACCGCAATGTCAGTAATTGGCCGAATTCATTCCTTTGAATCCTGCGGTACCGTGGATGGTCCCGGTATTCGTTTTATTACCTTCTTCCAGGGCTGCCTGATGCGCTGCCTGTATTGCCACAACCGTGATACCTGGGATACTCACGGCGGCAAAGAGATTACTGTAGAAGAATTGATGAAAGAAGTGGTGACCTATCGCCACTTTATGAACGCATCAGGTGGTGGTGTAACAGCATCAGGTGGCGAAGCCATTCTTCAAGCTGAGTTTGTGCGTGACTGGTTCCGTGCCTGCCGTAAAGAAGGTATTCATACCTGTCTTGATACTAACGGCTTTGTGCGTCGCTACGACCCGGTCATTGATGAATTGCTGGAAGTGACTGACCTGGTGATGCTGGATTTGAAGCAAATGAACGACGAGATTCACCAGAATCTGGTCGGTGTTTCAAACCATCGCACCCTGGAATTTGCCCGTTATCTTTCAGATAAAAACGTTAACGTCTGGATTCGCTACGTTGTCGTTCCAGGCTGGTCTGATGATGATGACTCTGCACATCGCCTCGGCGAATTCACCCGTGATATGGGCAACGTCGAGAAGATTGAGCTTTTGCCTTATCATGAACTGGGCAAACACAAATGGGTCGCTATGGGTGAAGAGTACAAACTTGATGGCGTACATCCACCGAAGAAAGAAACCATGGAACGCGTCAAAGGGATTCTGGAGCAGTACGGTCACAAAGTGATGTACTGATCTTGATGCACCAACAAAAATGGCCCTCAACGAGGGCCATTTTTGTATCAGGCGTGGGCAATAGGTGTGGAATGTGGCCCCGCTTTGCGCAGCAGCATCAGTAAGTAAACAAACGCCACTCCGGCAATCATCACAAACAACAGGTTGTCCGAGTAGCTTTGCATCAGCATTGAGGTAAATGTTGGGCCAAGCAAACTGCCAACGGTATAACTTAATAACAGAGCCTGGTTCATTGCCACCAGTTGATGGTGCTCAACTTTTTCACAAGCCCAGGCCATTGCTACCGGATAAAGTGTAAACCCAGCCGCGCCCAGTACAAATAATGTTGGCCCCATTGCGGCATGAGTCAGCATTGCCATGCAACCCAAAATCACCACAAACACCTGAACTCGCAGCACCAACAAACGACCGAAACGATCGGCCAGGCGCCCTACCGGCCACTGGCCCACAATGCCTGCACTGACCATGACTGCCATCCAGAAACCAATGCCAGCATCACTCACCCCCTGATGGTTCAGGTATAACGGCATTAATCCGTAAAGCGAACCGAGAACAATCCCGGAAATAATGCAGCCGTTCACTCCAAGGCGGGCATGGCGCAGGCGAAGCATCGGCCAGACGGATGTCGCCTCCTGGTTTTCACTGCGATCGTTAACAATACGAGTGAACAACAGCGGAAGAATGGCGGTCAGAATAAGCGCGGTTACCCATGGCAGAACGCTGGCTAAATCCGTCGGCATTTTGCTTATCAGCAATTGGCCCAGCACGGTGCCAACGTAATAAACCATCATATATGCCGCCAGCAGGCGTCCACGATTACGTGAAGTCCCGCTGCACATGAGAGCACTTTCAACTACCACCCAAATCATCGCACAGCCAATACCGGCGATGAAACGCCACATCATCCAACTCCAGAAACCGGTCATTAAACCCAGACCGACACAGCCTGTGGCAAAAATCAGTGACGCAAGATAATAGCTACGGTTGAATCCGTAGCGTTTAATCAGCCACCCGGTAATCAATGTACCCAATAAGTTTCCGGTAAAATACGATGAACCCACCATCCCAACTTGCCAGGTAGGAAGATTTCCGTGAGCTAACCAGAGTGGAACCAGTGTATTTAAAACTGCTATCGCCAGGGTCAAAAGCATCAGACCACAGAGCAAAAGCATCACTGGTCGGGTATAGGTGGACATGTAAAAAACCGCGAGGAAGAGAATAATTTGTGCGCATCATGCCACTGGAAAAATGATTGTCAATCCAGCGCTGACGGGGCCTGGCACGATTTGAAAGCCGTCGATTTGAAAAACTTATCCAAGTGACAAGCGAAGTACAGCGCCAAAATGCTATGTCTCTGTTTTTGATAGCATCTGCAACTGTGAATCGAAGCGGATTAGATGAAAAATTTCATGGTGATTCAGATGACATTTTCTTATACGAGGGTAAAAAAAATGCGCCCGGAGGCGCATTTAATATTAGAAGTTGATTAACTGGCTATCGCCATGCCGACAGTCATATGCAAGCCATAGAAAACTCCGCGTCCGATAAGCTCTCCAGCAATCATCAGCACGAATGCAAACGTCAGGACTGCCGGGCTTGCCAGCCCACCTTTTAATTGTGGAACAATCCAGCAAATTAGTGCAGCAGAAAGCAGCAGCAATCGCCACGACATCAACGCACCGTATTGCGGCACGAGTGCTGATGCCTGCGCAATAGAACTGTGAATAGTTGCCAGTTCCGTGCTCTGTAACATCATAACGACTGCACTCGCCACAATCGCTAAGAGCGAAATAGCGGGAAGAAGACGCATTCCCCAGCCCGTTACGCCCGCAACACGCAGCAGTAAATAACCAAGAAGCGGGCCACCTATAAACATCGTCAGGAAGAAAGTGAGCGGCGTATAAACGCTATACCACGTTGGCACGGTATCAATCAGGTAAACCTTGCACATCATCCAGACGAAAAACACGCCCAGAATCATGGTCAGCACCATCCAGATTTTGCCCAATGCCTGAGGCATTTTGCCCAGCACGGTAACCAACCACCAGAAACCACCCACCGCAAAGAACACCGAGCCGCTGGCAATTTCATTACTTAATGCAGAATTACCGATACGATTAAGCGAGTTAAATGCGCGCAGCGGTGAACCAAGGTGCAGAACAGAGGCCATAAAGCCAATGCCCATCAGAACCCAAAGTACAATCATCGCCCAGTGCACGCGCTTTTGTAGTACGCGGTCTGAGATGCCAGTCAGCAACGCCAGCGCCATCACTATGAAACCACCTGCGACGCACTGCCCCAAAACCGTAAAGACCATTAACGGCCATTCATGCCATCCGTTACCCATCTCACACCTCCTTCGGGTTTGCCAGATAGCCGGTTTTATCCCCACAAGGGCGGCTGTTGGCGTTGGGTTTAATGACGATATTTGGTTTGGTGAAATGTGCTGACGGTAACGGAGCTATCGCTGCCTGTTCGCCATATTTCTCACGTAATTCTGCAATCGGAGCCATATCCAGCGCACGCAGCGGGCAAGATTCAACACAAATAGGTTTCTTCCCTTCAGCAATACGCGAGTAGCAACCATCGCATTTCGTCATGTGCCCTTTTTCTGCGTTGTACTGTGGCGCGCCATACGGGCAAGCCATATGGCAGTAGCGGCAACCAATGCACACGTCTTCGTTAACGACGACAAATCCGTCTTCGCGCTTGTGCATCGCGCCACTCGGGCAAACCTTGGTGCAAGCCGGGTCTTCGCAATGATTGCACGCAATCGAAAGATAATAGGCAAAGACGTTTTGCTGCCATACACCGTTGTCTTCCTGCCAGTCGCCACCCGCGTATTCATAAATGCGGCGGAAACTGACGTCCGGGCCTAAGTTTTTGTAATCTTTGCAAGCCAGCTCGCAGGTCTTGCAACCGGTGCAACGGCTGGAATCTATATAAAATCCGTATTGGGTTGTCATCAGCTATTCCTTACGCCTTCTCGACCTGGACGAGGTTACTGTGGGATGGGTTGCCTTTCGCCAGTGGCGATGGTCGCTGGGTAGTCAGCACGTTAATGCAACCAGCATGGTCCACTTTATTGGCATCAGGGCTATACCACGCCCCTTCCCCCATCGCGACAACACCGGGGATGATGCGCGGTGTCACTTTCGCGTTGATATGAACTTCACCACGTCCGTTGAAAATGCGGATCATGTCGCCGTTTTTGATCCCACGCTGTTGGGCGTCAATCGGGTTGATCCACATTTCCTGGCGGCAGGCGGCCTTCAACACTTCCACGTTGCCGTAGGTTGAGTGAGTACGCGCTTTATAGTGGAAACCGGTCATCTGTAATGGCCATTTCTCTGCCAAAGGATCGCCGTAGTTTTCAAAGCCAGCGCTGTAAACCGGCAAAGGATCGATGACATCTCCTTCGTTAAGTTGCCAGGTCGCGGCAATCTCAGCCAGTTGCTCAGAGTAAATTTCGATTTTCCCGGAAGGGGTCGTCAGTGGGTTGGCCGCCGGATCTTCACGGAAAGCTTTATAGGCAACGTGATGCCCTTCCGGGTCACGTTTCTTGAAGATGCCTTGCTTGCTGAATTCTTCGAAACTCGGGAGTTCAGGAATAGCTTCTTGCGATTGTTTGTACAAATGACGCATCCATTCTTCCTGGTTGCGACCTTCGGTAAATTGCTGCTCAACCCCCATACGTTTGGCGATTTCGCTGGTCATCTCATATATGGTTTTGCACTCAAAGCGTGGCTTGATGGCCTGACCTGCAAAAATCACGTAAGCCATGTTGCCGCAAGATGCATCAAGACAGAAATCCATCTGTTCAGAAGCGGTGCAATCTGGGAGCAAGATATCCGCATATTTCGCAGAAGAAGTCATGTGGTTGTCGATAACCACAATCATCTCGCATTTTTTGTCATCCTGAAGGATGTCATGGGTGCGGTTAATTTCAGAATGCTGGTTAATCAGACAGTTACTGGCATAGTTCCAGACCATTTTAATCGGCACATCGAGCTTATCTTTACCGCGCACACCATCGCGGGTCGCAGTCATTTCTGGGCCGCGTTCTATAGCATCCGTCCACAAGAACATCGAAATACTGGTTTGCACCGGGTTTTCCAGGGTCGGCATACGCACAAATGGCAGGCTGTAAGAACCTTCGCGTGCACCGCTGTTACCACCGTTGACTCCCACATTACCCGTCAGGATCGATAACATGGCGATTGCGCGCGATACCAGCTCGCCGTTTGAGTGGCGCTGAGGCCCCCATCCCTGGCTGATAAACGCGGGTTTAGCCGTGGCGATTTCACGAGCCAGTTGCACGATGCGCTCAGCAGGAATACCCGTGATTTTTGCTGCCCACTGCGGGGTTTTCGCTACACCATCAGCCCCTTCGCCGAGGATATAAGCCTTGTAATGGCCATTCGCCGGAGCCGTTTTTGGTAGCGTTTTTTCGTCATAACCGACGCAGTATTTATCGAGGAAAGGCTGGTCAACGAGATTTTCAGTGATCATCACCCAAGCCAGGGCGGAGATAAGAGCGGTATCTGTACCTGGACGAATTGGAATCCATTCATCTTCACGACCTGCACCGGTGTCGGTATAACGCGGGTCAATGATAATCATACGAGCATTAGATTTTTCACGCGCTTGCTCGAGGTAATAAGTCACCCCGCCGCCACTCATACGCGTTTCGCCCGGGTTATTCCCAAACAACACAACAAGTTTGCTGTTTTCAATATCAGACGGGCTATTGCCATCCGCCCAGCCGCCATAGGTATAGTTCAGGCCTGCGGCAATCTGCGCGGTAGAGTAATCACCATAATGATTTAGATAGCCACCGCAGCAGTTCATGAGGCGAGCAATAAGCGTGGAACCCGGTGGCCAGGAGCGAGTCATCGTGCCGCCCAACGTCCCTGTGCCGTAGTTCAGATAAATAGCTTCGTTGCCGTGTTCTTTGATAATGCCTTTCATGCTGTTGGCAATGGTATCGAAGGCTTCATCCCAACTGATTCGCTCAAACTTCCCTTCTCCACGAGCACCAACGCGTTTCATCGGGTATTTCAGGCGATCGGCATTATAGACGCGGCGACGCATTGAACGGCCTCGCAGGCAAGCGCGCACCTGGTGTAGACCTTCATAATCATCATTGCCGGTGTTGTCGGTCTCAACGTATTTGATTTCGCCATCGACCACATGCATGCGCAATGGGCAGCGGCTGCCACAGTTTACTGTGCAAGCGCTCCACACCACATTTTCAGCGGCACTGACCGTATCAGCGGCAGTTTGTGCGAAAGCCGTACGGCTAAAGGGGTGTGTTAATGCACCGCTCGCAGCTGCAAGCCCACCGATAGCCGTGGTTTTCACCAGCTTACGGCGGCTAACTTGTGCGCTCAGAACCGCATTAGAAGTTTTCTCTTTCATAATGACCCACTTGTATCGTGCTCACGTTTGAACAAGCTGGCAAAGGTTACTCAGGGAAATAGGCCCGCGTTTCCGTTGCTCAGCCAAAAAGAGAAAGGAGTGTCTTAATTTATGTCAGTCCCACGATTGGCTGCCCGGTTACATCATGTAACTTCAAACGGCGAAATGATAAGGGAACTGAATGAGTTGTATTCGTCATCATCACTCTCTTTCTGGAGGCAATGATACTCATATAGGGGTATTTGTTATTGCCTGGTATCAATAAAGGCAGATTATCTGTGGGAATGAGAATAATTACGGCATAAAAAAAGCGCCCTTAGGCGCTTTTCAGAGAGTAAAACAGTACTAATGTATTAGTCGCAATGATTAGCCGATGTACTCAAGACCTTTCATGTACGGACGTAGCACTTCTGGAATTTCGATACGTCCATCAGCTTGTTGGTAGTTTTCCAGTACCGCAACCAAAGTACGACCTACAGCCAAACCAGAACCGTTCAGGGTGTGTACCAGACGGGTTTTCTTGTCTGCTTTGCTACGGCAACGAGCCTGTAGACGACGCGCCTGGAAATCCCACATGTTTGAACAAGAAGAGATTTCACGGTAAGTGTCCTGCGCCGGCAACCAGACTTCGAGATCGTAGGTTTTAGCCGAGCCGAAACCGATATCACCACTGCACAGCAGCACTTTACGGTATGGCAGGCCCAACAATTGCAGCACTTTCTCTGCGTGTCCTGTCAGTTCTTCCAGTGCATCCATAGAATCTTCAGGGCGCACAATCTGAACCATTTCGACTTTATCGAACTGGTGCTGACGAATCAGACCGCGGGTATCACGACCGTAAGAACCCGCTTCTGAACGGAAGCATGGCGTATGAGCGGTCATTTTCAGCGGCAGAGATTCTTCATCAATAATCTCGTCACGCACCAGGTTGGTCAACGGCACTTCAGCGGTTGGGATCAACGCATAGTTGCTGCTGTCAGCCTCTTCATCCAATGGACGAGTATGGAACAAGTCGCCGCCAAATTTTGGCAACTGACCCGTACCGTACAACGTTTCTTGGTTCACCAGGTACGGGACATAGTTTTCAATGTAACCATGCTGTTCGGTGTGCAAATCGAGCATGAACTGGCTCAGTGCGCGATGCAGGCGAGCAATTTGCCCTTGCATCACAACAAAACGAGAGCCGGTCAGTTTAACCGCAGAAGCGAAATCCAGGCCTTTAGCCATTTCACCCAGCGTCACATGGTCACGCACTTCAAAATCGAATTTACGTGGCTCACCCCAGCGACTGATTTCAACGTTTTCGCTGTCGTCTTTACCCATCGGTACGCAATCGTCCGGGATGTTAGGCAGAGTCAGCGAGATATCACGGATTTCTGCCTGCAGGGCATCAAGTTCAGTTTTCGCCGCATCAAGTTCTTCACCGAGTTGGTTAACTTCCTGACGCAATGGCTCGATGTCCTCCCCGCGCGCTTTCGCCTGGCCGATGGATTTCGATCGCGAGTTACGCTCAGCCTGCAGATTTTCTGTTTTAACCTGCAATACTTTACGACGCTCTTCAAGGGAGCGCAGCGTTTCTACATCCAGCTTGAAGCCTCGGCGTGCCAGTTTTTCAGCGACTGCGTCTGGCTCTGTACGCAGTAGATTGGGATCGAGCATGCTTATCCTGTGCTTATCGAATTAAATGAAGGGGATAGCGGTCACAGCCTGCAACCGCAATGAATGATAGTCTTGCTAACCTTACCGCAACGCCTGAATTATCGGTAGCGTTTTGTCGGGCTATTTTGATCCTGTTCAGCAAGCCAGGCGAGCTTTTCACCAATCTTGCCCTCAAGACCTCTGTTTGTAGGCTGATAATAGCGTGTTTGTGCCATTTCCTGCGGGAAGTAAACTTCTCCGGAAGCATAAGCATTGGGTTCGTCATGAGCGTAGCGATACTCCTGACCATACCCCATTTCTTTCATCAGTTTGGTTGGCGCATTACGAAGATGAACGGGAACGTCGTAATCCGGGCGCTCACGGGCATCAGCCATTGCTGCCTTGAAAGCTTTGTAAACTGCATTACTTTTTGGCGCGCAAGCAAGATAAACAATAGCTTGTGCAATGGCGCGCTCCCCTTCTGCAGGGCCAACCCGCGTGAAGCAATCCCAGGCAGCGATAGCGACCTGCATACCACGTGGATCGGCATTGCCTACATCTTCGGACGCAATCGCTAACAAACGCCGGGCAACATATAAAGGATCGCCGCCTGCAGTAATAATGCGCGCATACCAGTAAAGTGCAGCATCCGGCGAGGAACCGCGTACTGACTTATGCAGCGCGGAAATCAGATCGTAGAAACGGTCGCCCTTGTTATCAAATCGCGCACTACGTTCACCTGCAATTTCGGTCAACAGCGCAATCTGTAGCACACGATTTCCACTCGCATCAATTTCGGCCATATCAGCCATCATTTCCAGCGTGTTCAGTGCGCGGCGAGCATCACCGTTGACCAGTTGAGCGATAGCCAGACGAGTTTCGTCCGGCAGGACAATATTCTGCCCTCCGTAGCCGCGAGCCGTGTCGTTCATCGCCTGATCGAGGACTTTTTCAATATCTTCAGTCGTCAGCGATTTGAGCAAATAAACCCGGGCGCGTGAAAGTAAAGCGGAGTTTAACTCGAATGAGGGATTTTCAGTGGTCGCGCCAATAAAGGTTATCGTGCCATCTTCAATATGCGGCAAGAAAGCATCTTGCTGGCTTTTGTTAAAGCGATGGACTTCGTCAACAAACAGAATCGTACGTCGCCCAGCATTACGACTCTGACGCGCACGCTCAATAGCCTCGCGGATTTCTTTTACACCGGAAGTAACAGCAGAGATTCGTTCTACATCTGCGTCCGCATAATGCGCAATGACTTCCGCAAGCGTGGTTTTACCGGTGCCTGGGGGGCCCCATAAAATCATCGAATGGAGATGCCCGGCTTCGATAGCTTTAGGAAGAGGTTTACCCGGAGCGAGAAGATGCTGCTGGCCGATATACTGCGCGAGGTTCTCCGGCCGCATACGCGCGGCCAGAGGCTGGAAGGTATTTTCAGAAAAATCGAGCGACAAGTTGCTCACTCATACCTCTACTTACGTTGGTCGTCCACCGTCACGCCTTTAGGCGGGGTAAACGTAAACTTGCTCATATCCACCGAGCCATTTTGCTGAGATTTCAACGCGTAGCTGCTGCGCTGATCGTCTTGCTCAATAGCACTGAACTGATGGATGGTTCCATCACGTCCAACGTTAATGGTGAATTGCTTGAGATTACCGGCGCTGGTTTTAGGCGTCAGAATAAAATCATCACCGTTTTGTTTGATGTTGTACTGCTGCCAGTCACTGCTTTGGTTGCGCGCAATCAGCATAAACGGAGTGTTACCAGTCGCATCTTTCAGCCAGGTGGCACTCACTTGCTCAACAAATGGGTTGTAGAACCACAATGTTTTCCCATCGGAAACCAGGACGCTTTCGTCTGGCTGAGTCATGTGCCAGTTGAATAAATTCGGGCGCTTAACCCACAGATCACCCTGACCTTCTTGCACTGCAGCGCCGCCACCGTCGGTGACTTTCTGTGTGAAACTTGCGTGGAAGCTACTGACTTTATCCAGACGCGTTTTCAGGTCGCCCGCGGCGTCAGCCCAGGCAGCAGTTGCGGTCAGAGCAGTCAATAAAGCACAAGTAATAGCGATTTTCTTCATTACGATCCCTTAAATTCATGCGCCACATAGCGACTGCACTGTGGCATTTCTGTTGCCCACTCTAGTGGAGAATTGCTTGGGAGCAACAGAAGAAAAAGCTGATTTTCCGCTAATTTACCCTTCTTTGCATAAAAGCCGCAACGGCGGCTCTAATGCAAAAAGTTACTCAAATGGCGGTGGTGCAAGCACTTCGCGATTACCGTTGTGACCTTGCGGACTCACGATCCCCTGCGCTTCCATCTGTTCAACAATACGGGCTGCACGGTTATAGCCAATGCGGAACTGACGCTGAACACCGGAAATAGACGCTTTACGTTTTTCAACCACGAAGGAAACTGCCTGATCAAACAGCGGATCAAGCTCTTCATCACCGTCAATCCCGCCACCTGCGCCGCCTTCACTTTCGCTATCGGAAGTGATACCCGTTATGTATTGTGGACGACCACGCGCTTTCCAGTCCTGAACCACAGCATGGACCTCCTGGTCACGGACAAACGCGCCATGAACACGTACCGGCAGCGTCGAGTTCGGCCCGGAATAAAGCATGTCACCCATTCCCAGCAGCGACTCAGCGCCACCTTGGTCAAGAATGGTTCGCGAGTCGATTTTGCTTGAGACGGTAAACGCCACACGCGTCGGGATGTTCGCTTTGATCAACCCTGTAATAACGTCAACGGATGGGCGCTGAGTGGCCAGCACCAGGTGAATACCCGCAGCACGCGCTTTCTGTGCCAGGCGAGCAATCAACTCTTCCACTTTCTTACCGACCGTCATCATCAGATCAGCAAATTCATCAACCAACACAACGATATACGGCAGCTTTTCAAGCATTGGATGGGAAACTTCCATGCTGTCGCCGGGTTTCCAGAATGGATCTGGAATTGGACGACCCATGCGTTCAGCTTCCAGCACACGTTCGTTGTAACCTGCCAGATTTCGAACGCCCAGAGCAGACATCAGTTTGTAGCGGCGTTCCATTTCGTTCACGCTCCAGCGCAATGCATTGGCCGCATCTTTCATATCCGTTACGACTTCCGTTAACAGATGTGGGATGCCTTCATACACTGACAACTCAAGCATTTTCGGGTCGATCATAATAAAGCGCACTTCTTCAGGCGTCGCTTTATACAACATGCTGAGGATCATGGCGTTCACGCCAACAGACTTACCGGACCCGGTTGTACCCGCAACCAGCAAGTGTGGCATTTTCGCCAGATCGGCAATCACCGGTTCGCCACCGATATCTTTACCCAGGACGACCGTTAACGGAGAAGCACTTTCGCGGAACTTAGCGCAGTCGAGAACTTCGCGCAGGTAAACGGTCTGGCGTTTTTTGTTTGGTAACTCAAGGCCCACATAGGGTTTGCCTGGAATAACTTCAACGACACGCACCGCAACCGTTGATAACGAGCGCGCGAGGTCGCGAGACAAGTTAGAAATGCGAGCGGCTTTAACACCTGGCGCTAAATCCAGCTCGAAACGGGTGATAACCGGGCCTGGAGAGTAATCCACCACATCGGCTTTAATCCGGTAATCGGCAAGACGAGCTTCCACCAGGCGAGCCATTTGCTCTAACGCGAAGGTGTCAATCGGCTCCACTTCTGCTGGCGGTGAGGTCAACAAGTCCAGCGATGGCAATGGCGTTGTTGGACGCTGCCGTGGACGATCGTCCCCATTACGCATCAGGAATGGATGAATCAAACTTTCTTGTACCGGAGGTGCTGCAACAGGAGCAGGTGCTGGCGGTTGCTGCTGCACATGCGACTGCGGCGCGGCTTGCCAACTTTGCGGTTGCTGAACAGGAGCTGGTGCTTCAACCGGACTCGGCGTAAATAATGGCTCGCTCGGGCCATCATCGACTAACGTTTTCATTGGTGAGAAATCAAAATCATCCAGTGAGAACGGCACATTATTTGGCTGTTGCTGTGTTGGTTGCTGTTGTTCCGCGGAGTAACGCTGTTGCTGCTGCGCTGCAAACTGGCGAGCTAATTCTGCCTGTTCAGCCTCTGCTTCATCTTGCTGTGTCGCATCGTCTTCATACTCTTCACCATAACGCCGCTGTTGCTGGGCCGCGAACTGGCGAGCGAGTTCCTGCTGTTCCATTTCCTCGGCATCGTCAGCATAGTCGTCTTCGATATCCATCCCGCCCTGGCGACGCGCTTCTTCTTCAGCCATTCGCTGAGAAGGCAACTTGATGCCATAGGACGCAAGCTCACGACGAGTCGGTACGCGCACACGATTTGGACGTGGCAACTGCGGGCCAATCCCCTCTTTAACCTGAGGACGAGGCGCGTCGCTGGCAATACTAAACACCGGGCTAAACGCTGCCGCAACACCTGCGACTTTTGCAGCATCTTTAACACCTTGCGGAATATCCGGGGCTGGCACGATCGGAATTTCCGGCATTACGCTGGACATCCCCTGAGGCATAGCCGGTGGTTCAATCCGCGAAGCGTCCGTAGAACTTGTTGATGCAAAAGCTGGAGAACTGTCATAGCCATAAGGGTCAGGCTTAGGTTCGTTTACCGGCTGATACCAGGCTGCCAGTTGCTCACGTTCACGCGCACGACGCTCTTCGACTTCTTCGAAATGGTACAGCGGCGGGCGAACGGCGGGTTTGAATTCTTCAACAGGCTCAGGCTGAACAACAGGCTCTGGAGCCTCTGGTTCATAGTAAGCCGGTTCAACAAAAGGTTGCTCCGCAGCCGGTTCTGACCAATGGCTGGTGACTTGCTGCGGATGCTGCTGCGGATTTTGTTGCGCAGAATATTGCGGATGATATTGATCCGTCGCGCGAGGCGCGTCGTAACTTTCAGGCGCAGGCGCAATAACGGGTTCAGGCGTCATCGTAGTAGGCGCAGGTTCCCAGGCAATAGCGGGATGGTGATCCACTTCTGGTGCCGGAGCAGCTACTGGTGATACGGTCGCGGTTGGCATAACGGGAGCGGCATAGGCAGGGTTCGCCATTGCAGCGGCGGCAGTTGCCGCAACCGGGGCAACGATAGACTGCCCGTGTAATAACGGATCGTATTCGTCGCTTTCAGGTAGTGTTGCTTTATTCCCTGAGAACAAAACGTCGTCCTCAGGCAGCGTCGCTTTATTTCCCGAGAATAAAACGTCATCTTCCGCATCATCCATACGCTTACCAGAAAACAGCGCAGTGTCTGTTTTACGCGCGTTAGGATTGGAGAATTTCTCAGATATACGCTGCTTACGTGCTAATGCACCACGCAAAATACGCGCACGACGAGACTCACGCTTTTCCACTTCCGGAGCGTGCTCATCACCATGCTCTTCATCTTCGTAGTCGTAATCATCGTCTTGCCAGGTGTTATCCCGGCGCGTACGGTTACTGGCAAAAGTCAGCACGCTTAATGTCGCACTGCCAATTTTCTCTGCAATACTGACCCAGGACCAGCCGGTAAACAGGGTTAAACCTGCCGCCCAAACGCACAACAAGGCAATTGTGCCGCCGCTACTATTAAGCAAAGGCATCATCGCGGTGCTGAGCAAACTCCCTATCACGCCACCTGAGGCAAAGTACCAAATATCATCTGCGTTTATCGCCGCCAGGCCACAGGCCGTAAGTACCATTGCCAATACACCAATCAGGCGTAAGGAAACGGCAAAGTAATCAACAAACTCTTCGCTATCACGGTTACGGAAGGTGAACCAACACGCACCAATAATGATTACCGGGATGGTGTAGGCCATCACGCCAAAGATGAATAGCAGAGTATCGGCCAGCCACGCACCTGGCATTCCACCCAGGTTATGGATAGGTTCGTGCCATGCGGTTTGTGACCAACTCGGATCGGAAGGATTAAAACTGAGCAACGCCACCATCAAATAGACGGCAAAAATGGCAACAAGAAGCAGTAACGCCTCTAATGCACGACGCCCGCTGCTGAGTTTCCTCAATGTAACTTCTTTTTCTTCGGTGTATTCCTGGCTCAAGTAAGACTCTCCAGGTCCTTAAAAAATATGGAGAGCAACAGTGCCGGGCATTCCCGGCACTGTTGCTGTATGAATTACCAGGAGTGTAACCAAAATACGCAGATTTTGCACCTGGCCCGTGTTAACGGGTCTTAATAACCAGACGATTGCTCTGTTTGACCTCTTCCATCACTACATACGTACGGGTATCGTTCACACCCGGCAGTCGCAACAAGGTTTCGCCTAGTAATTTGCGGTACGCAGACATATCAGGTACACGGGTTTTCAACAGGTAGTCGAAATCGCCGGATACCAAATGACATTCTTGAATTTCTTCAAGTTTCTGAACTGCGGCGTTAAATTGCTCAAACACATCCGGGGCGCCACGATTCAGAGTAATCTCAACAAAAACCAGAAGTGATGCATCCAGATAATGCGGGTTCAACAGAGCGGTGTAGCCCTGAATGAAACCCTGTCGTTCCAGACGACGCACGCGCTCAAGGCACGGAGTCGGTGAAAGCCCTACTCGCTTCGAAAGCTCGACGTTGGAAATACGTCCGTCCTTCTGCAGTTCATTCAGAATGTTACGATCGATGCGGTCGAGATCTTTGCCAGGGCGCTTCTTACTATCTACCATTATTATTGTCTCTCTTTGTTCCTTCCTTCACCTGCCATAACCCGGTCAACGTCAATGTTCCGAGTGTACGTGAGAAGACCGGTGCCCAATGGCCGCTATCGACATCACTCATGGCGTCTGTCCACGCCATGAGTAGATTTCAATAACCCGGTAAAATTGCATCAGGTATGCGTGATTATTTTACTGCTCTCACACCAAATGTTTTTCTTCCTCGAATGTTTTCGCAAATGCTTAGCGGATTGTCAAAGCAAAACATCGAAAATTAGTGGAACGTGCCATATATCCCGGCGACTTGACGATTATTCATCACTTTAGTGGCGTGACTAATTACCCTGTTCTGATGGATTTCTATGCGCTTTCTATTCATTTGCATAGATTGATTGAACACGACTATTGCACATATCGTTAACACTATTACCCATCACCACCGTTGTACCCTTTTTTTAACCCGCCAAATTCCCTACAATCCCTCGATTGACTGCCAACGAACAATGAGGATCTCATGGGCACCGCTAAACACAGTAAATTGCTAATTCTTGGCTCCGGCCCTGCGGGCTATACCGCTGCAGTCTACGCGGCTCGCGCTAACCTCAAGCCCGTTTTGATTACCGGGATGGAAAAAGGTGGCCAGTTGACCACAACAACTGAAGTTGAGAACTGGCCTGGCGATCCTAATGACCTGACAGGCCCAGCGTTGATGGAGCGCATGCACGAACATGCGACCAAATTCGAAACAGAAATTCTGTTCGATCACATTTCTAAAGTGGATTTGCAAAACCGTCCGTTCCGTCTGACAGGCGACAGCGGCGAATACACCTGTGACGCGTTAATTATCGCCACGGGTGCTTCTGCTCGTTATTTGGGTCTGCCTTCCGAAGAGGCGTTCAAAGGCCGTGGCGTTTCTGCCTGCGCAACGTGTGACGGTTTCTTCTATCGCAATCAAAAAGTTGCGGTTATCGGCGGGGGTAACACTGCGGTTGAAGAAGCACTTTATCTGGCAAATATTGCCTCTGAGGTGCACCTGATTCACCGCCGCGATAGCTTCCGCGCCGAGAAAATCCTCATCAATCGTTTGATGGAGAAAGTGAAGAACGGCAATATCGTGCTGCACACTAACCGCACGCTCGATGAAGTAACCGGTGACCAGATGGGTGTGAGCGGTCTGCGTCTGCGCGATGCACACAATACTGACCAGACTGAAGAGTTAGAAGTTGCAGGTCTGTTCGTCGCAATCGGACACAGCCCGAACACCGGAATTTTCGCCGACCAGCTCGAGCTGGAAAACGGCTACATCAAAGTGCAGTCCGGTATTCACGGCAACGCAACACAAACCAGCATCCCTGGCGTGTTCGCGGCAGGCGACGTCATGGATCATATCTATCGCCAGGCGATTACCTCTGCAGGCACGGGTTGTATGGCTGCACTGGATGCCGAGCGCTACCTGGACGGTCTGGCCGAACAGAATAAGTAACTCTCGTAATCCATAGCGACAGTTTGAAGATACGTAAAGGCGACTGAATAAGTCGCCTTTCTTTTGTCTGCGTTGTAACATTGCCCGCAAATTTTGCCTGATAATTCATCATTTACCTGCACTGGCAACCATGAATAAAACCCGTCAACAAGAACTTAGCCGTTGGCTAAAACAACAAAGCATTATTTCGCGCCGCTGGTTAGGGCTTTCCCGCGTTTTGGGTTTGATCAGTGGACTTTTAATTGTTGCTCAAGCCTGGCTTTTAGCCCGGATGTTGCAGCACATGATCATGGAAAACATTCCTCGCGAAGCGCTGCTTCTGCTTTTTGTCATCCTGATACTGATTTTTGTATTGCGCGCATGGGTGGTTTGGCTGCGTGAAAAAGCGGGTTTCTACGCCGGGTTGCACATACGGCAAGAAATTCGGCGCAAAGTGCTCGACCGCGTTCATGAGGCTGGCCCCGCCTGGATTCAGGGCAAGCCTGTGGGCAGTTGGGCTACGCTTGTGCTGGAACAAATTGAAGATATGCACGATTACTATGCCCGCTATCTGCCGCAAATGTCGCTTGCGGTGATGGTTCCGGTGCTGATTTTGATCGTGATTTTCCCGTCTAATTGGGTTGCCGCGCTGATTCTGCTGTGTACAGCACCACTGATCCCGCTGTTTATGGCGATGGTAGGGATGGGAGCCGCAGATGCTAACCGTCGTAACTTCCAGGCACTGGCGCGTCTGAGCGGCCATTTCCTTGACCGTCTGCGCGGCATGGAAACGTTGCGCTTGTTCAATCGTGGAAATGCCGAAACCGAGAATATTCGTGCGGCTTCTCAGGATTTCCGCCAGCGGACAATGGAAGTCTTGCGCCTCGCATTTCTGTCTTCAGGCGTATTGGAATTCTTTGCCTCGCTATCCATCGCAGTCGTCGCGGTTTACTTCGGCTTCTCTTATTTAGGCGAGTTGAATTTTGGCCATTACAGCACTGGCGTAACCCTATTTGCTGGTTTCCTGGCTTTGATTCTGGCTCCTGAATTTTTCCAACCGTTACGCGATTTAGGCACTTTTTATCATGCAAAAGCGCAGGCCGTCGGTGCAGCGGATAGCCTGATGACTTTCCTTGATGCCCCGCTACAACAGCGTAAACAAGGTTGTGCACGGTTCAACAATAACGAACCTGTCAGCATCGAAGCGCGTGATTTGGTGATTCTTTCGACCGAAGAGAAAGCACTCGCCGGCCCGCTGAACTTCACCCTTTCTGCCGGGCAGCGCGTGGTGCTGGTGGGGCAAAGTGGTGCAGGGAAAAGCTCTCTGCTTAATGTGATATCTGGATTTTTACCTTACCAGGGTCAGCTTTTGGTCAACGGGGTTGAGCTTTCAGAGCTGGACCCAAAATGGTGGCGCGAACAACTGAGTTGGGTCGGACAAAACCCGCAACTCCCCGCCCCCACTATTCGTGAGAACGTGCTTTTAGCGATGCCTGATGCCAACGCCGAACAACTAGCCGCTGCGTTAGAAAAAGCCTCAGTCAATGAATTCCTGCCACTGTTACCGCAAGGGATTGATACACCATTAGGTGAATCAGCAGCACGCTTATCCGTCGGACAAGCACAACGAGTTGCCGTCGCGCGCGCCTTATTAATGCCATGTGGATTGTTATTGCTCGATGAACCTGCCGCAAGCCTGGACGCCCATAGCGAACAGCGTGTAATGGAAGCGTTGGGCAATGCCTCCCGACAGCAAACCACCCTGATGGTGACGCACCAGTTAGATTACATCAACGATTGGGACGAGGTTTGGGTGATGCGTGATGGACGTATCGTGCAACAAGGAAATTACGCAACGCTGGCCTCTCAGGAAGGCCCGTTTGCAACGTTACTGACTCATCGCCAGGAGGAAATTTAATGCGCGCGCTACTCCCCTATCTTGCGCTTTATTGCCGCCATAAATGGTTACTGATGCTGGGCGTTGTGCTGGCGATTATTACTCTCTTAGCCAGTATCGGGCTGCTGACACTATCAGGCTGGTTCCTCTCCGCCGCATCGGTAGTCGGCGTGGCCGGCATTTATAGCTTCAACTACATGTTGCCTGCCGCAGGTGTTCGCGGCGGCGCGATTACCCGTACCGCGGGCCGTTATTTTGAGCGACTGGTGAGCCACGATGCGACTTTCCGCGTTCTCCAGCACTTACGAGTTTCCACCTTTAGCAAATTGCTACCACTCTCCCCTGCCGGGTTGGCTCGTTTTCGCCAGGGTGAGTTGCTTAACCGTCTGGTCGCCGATGTTGATACCTTAGACCACCTCTATCTGCGCGTAATTTCACCTCTTGTCGGTGCATTTGTCGTGATTGTGGTCGTCACGTTCGGATTAAGCTGGCTGGATGTGCACCTGGCGCTCACGCTCGGCGGCATTTTATTGGCTACATTAGTTCTGCTGCCACCCGTGTTCTATTTTGCGGGCAGAAAAACCGGTGAAGCGATTACCGTACAACGGGGGCAATATCGCCAGCAGCTTACAGCCTGGCTACAGGGCCACGCGGAACTGACCATTTTCGGTGCGACACAACGTTATCGCCAGCAGCTTGAAGCGAGCGAAGACAACTGGCAAGAAGCGCAACGCCGCCAGGCTGAACTTACGGCATTGTCGCAGGCAGTTATGCTACTGGTTAGCGGAATCGCCGTCATTCTGATGCTGTGGATGGCCGCCGCAGGTGTGGGTGGAAATACTACGCCAGGTGCGCTGATAGCATTGTTTGTGTTCTGTGCACTCGCCTCGTTTGAAGCACTGGCTCCCGTCACCGGGTCGTTTCAGCATTTGGGGCAAGTGATTGCTTCGGCCTTGCGCGTGACTGAAATTACCAGCCAGAAACCCGAGGTCATTTTCACCGAGAAAACTCATGCCGTACCTGAGCGTGTGGCACTGGAGATTCACAACCTCAGCTTCACTTATCCCGAACAGTCACAAATGGCGCTGCGTGATATTTCGTTGCAGGTTGAAGCCGGTCAACACGTCGCTATTTTGGGTCGAACCGGGTGCGGAAAATCGACACTGCTACAGTTGCTGACCCGCGCCTGGGAACCCCAGCAGGGCGAAATTCGTCTTAATGGTGAAGCGCTCAGCCAATTCGATGAAACGGCTTTACGTACTTCAACCAGCGTCGTGTCACAGCGTGTGCATTTGTTCAGCGCCACACTGCGCGACAATCTTCTACTCGCCGCACCTGACGCCGGCGATGATGAGCTGAAGCAGGTTCTGATCCGCGTGGGTCTGGAGAAGTTGTTAGACGATTCAGGTCTTAATAGTTGGTTGGGTGAAGGTGGCCGCCAGCTTTCTGGTGGCGAACTGCGCCGCCTGGCCATTGCCCGTGCGTTATTACATGATGCTCCGCTGTTCTTGCTCGATGAACCGACCGAAGGTCTGGATGCAGAAACTGAGCGTCAAATACTTGATTTACTGGCAGAAGTGACCAAAGAGAAAACCGTCTTAATGGTCACTCATCGCCTGCGCGGATTGGCTGATTTCGACAACATAATTGTGATGGACAACGGGCAAATTATTGAGCAAGGTAATCACGCAGATTTGATGGCTAGCGCGGGTCGTTATTATCATTTTCATCAGCGTTTGTAGCCTTTGTAATTGGTCTATTATCAATAATTATTGCTAGCCGTGGAGCCGTGTCGTCATGCGCCTTATTCAGCTCTCTCGTGACTCAATCGCCTTCCCTTCCCCGGAAGGCGCGTTGCGTGAACCTAATGGGTTACTGGCACTTGGCGGTGATTTAAGTCCAGCTCGTTTGTTGATGGCTTATCAACGCGGCATCTTCCCGTGGTTCTCACCTGGCGACCCGATTTTATGGTGGTCGCCCGATCCGCGTGCGGTGCTTTTCCCGGAACAGTTTCATCTGAGTCGCAGTATGAAGCGCTTCCATCGCGACTCGCCCTATCGTGTCACGCTCAACCATGCTTTTGAGCGTGTCATCAGCGACTGCGCAGATGACCGTGAAGAAGGCACATGGATTACACCCGAAATTATCGACGCCTACACACGACTGCACGAATTAGGCCACGCTCATTCTATTGAAGTCTGGGAAGGGGATGAACTGGTTGGCGGAATGTACGGTGTGGCGCAAGGTGCATTGTTTTGCGGTGAGTCGATGTTCAGCCGCCGGGAAAATGCATCCAAAACTGCGTTACTGGTATTCTGCCAACACTTTCTAAGCTATGGCGGGAAATTGATTGATTGCCAGGTTCTTAACGCACATACCGCATCTTTAGGTGCAATTGAAATTCCGCGTCGGGAATATCTGGAACATTTGTCGATATTTCGTCCACAACATCTGGCATCGTATTGTTGGGTGCCACAAATCCTGTCGTAACGATAATGTTTACGGCACATTACTGTTAAGAGTGTTATAATTAGCCCCGCAGAGTGAGCTCTGCTCATTACCCCGCCGCCGTTTGGGATTAGCTTTAACAGGGACAACCCATCGTTTATCTCTTCGCAGCCCTCATCGCAGGCACAATCCGTGCAGCTTTTGAGTGGGTTTTGGGTAATGTGCAAATTGCACTTTCGCTGGTGATTTCACCAACAATTCTTTACATGATACGTGAACTTGGGCATTATCTTGCCGGTTCAAAACTATGGTAGTGATACCCTCGAGGATTAGATGGCCAAAGAAGACAATATTGAAATGCAGGGTACCGTTCTTGATACGTTACCTAACACCATGTTCCGCGTTGAGCTGGAAAACGGGCACGTGGTAACCGCTCATATCTCCGGTAAAATGCGTAAAAACTATATCCGCATCCTGACGGGTGACAAAGTCACTGTAGAGCTGACCCCGTACGACCTGAGCAAAGGCCGCATTGTCTTCCGTAGTCGCTGATAGTTTTATTTAGCGCTGCATAGATACATGCGGCGCAGACAGTTTAGTAATGAAAAGGCCAGGTTAATAACCTGGCCTTTTTTTATGGCAATACGAATGAATTAGTGTGCTGCTTCCGGTTTATGCTTCTGAGCGCTATGGAAGTCATAAGTCAGTTTCTGGTTCTCTTTATCCAGAGCCACAGTCACCTGGCCGCCGTCCACCAATGAACCAAACAGCAGTTCGTTAGCGAGCGGTTTTTTCAGGCTGTCCTGAATGACACGCGTCATTGGGCGAGCACCCATTGCACGGTCATAGCCTTTTTCCGCCAGCCAATCACGGGCTTCCTGGCTCACTTCCAGAGACACACCTTTCTGATCCAACTGCACCTGAAGCTCGACGATAAATTTGTCGACAACCTGGTGAATCACATCCGTAGACAGATGGTTGAACCAAATGATGTTGTCCAAACGGTTGCGGAACTCTGGAGTAAAGATCTTTTTGATCTCTTCCATCGCATCGGTACTGTTGTCCTGACGAATCAGGCCAATAGACTTACGCTCGGTTTCACGCACGCCGGCGTTAGTGGTCATCACCAGAATCACATTACGGAAATCGGCTTTGCGCCCGTTGTTGTCGGTCAGCGTACCGTTATCCATAACCTGCAGTAACAGGTTGAAGACATCCGGGTGCGCTTTTTCGATTTCATCAAGCAGCAAAACTGAGTGAGGATGTTTAATCACCGCATCCGTCAACAGCCCGCCCTGGTCGAAACCAACGTAGCCTGGAGGTGCGCCAATCAAACGGCTCACGGTGTGGCGTTCCATGTATTCGGACATATCAAAACGCAGCAGCTCAATGCCCAGCGATTTCGCCAATTGCACGGTCACTTCTGTTTTACCTACACCAGTTGGCCCGGCAAACAGGAAGGAACCCACTGGCTTATGATCGTGCCCTAAACCGGCGCGGCTCATTTTGATGGCTTCGGTTAACGCCTCGATGGCTTTATCCTGGCCAAACACCAGCATTTTCAGGCGGTCATCCAGGCTGCGCAGCGTATCGCGGTCGCTTGCTGAAACACTTTTCTCCGGGATACGCGCAATACGCGCAACCACGGTTTCGATGTCAGAGACATTGACCGTTTTCTTACGCTTGCTCACCGGCATCAGGCGGCTACGAGCGCCCGCTTCGTCGATAACGTCAATCGCTTTATCTGGCAAATGGCGATCGTTGATGTATTTCACCGCCAACTCCACCGCGGCACGAATCGCTTTCGCAGTGTAACGCACGTCATGGTGCGCTTCGTACTTCGGTTTCAGGCCGTTAATAATCTGAACGGTTTCTTCAACGCTTGGCTCAGTAATATCAATCTTCTGGAAGCGACGCGCCAGAGCACGGTCTTTTTCGAAAATATTGCTGAATTCCTGGTACGTAGTTGAACCGATAACCCGAATCTTGCCGCTCGATAGCAGCGGCTTAATCAGGTTTGCAGCATCAACTTGCCCACCAGATGCGGCACCCGCACCAATAATGGTATGAATTTCATCAATAAACAGGATGCTGTTCTGATCCTGCTCAAGCTGTTTAAGCAGCGCTTTGAAACGTTTCTCAAAATCACCACGGTATTTAGTGCCCGCCAGCAACGAACCAATATCCAGCGAGTAAATCGTGCAATCGGCAATCACTTCCGGAACGTCGCCCTGCACGATACGCCAGGCAAGTCCTTCGGCAATGGCGGTTTTACCCACCCCGGATTCACCCACTAGCAGCGGGTTGTTTTTACGGCGACGACACAGAACCTGAATGGCGCGCTCAAGCTCTTTATCGCGGCCAATTAAGGGGTCTATCCCTCCCACGCGTGCAAGCTGGTTGAGATTGGTGGTGAAGTTTTCCATACGTTCCTCCCCGCCTGCTTGCTCTTCATTGACCGGGTTTTCTGCTCCCGGAGCCTGATTTGGTTCGTCTTTACGTGTACCGTGAGAGATGAAGTTCACCACATCAAGGCGGCTGACTTCATGTTTGCGCAGCAAGTACGCTGCCTGGGATTCCTGTTCGCTGAAAATAGCCACCAGCACGTTTGCGCCAGTCACTTCACTGCGACCAGAAGACTGGACGTGGAACACCGCACGTTGCAGCACACGCTGGAAGCTGAGCGTCGGTTGAGTATCGCGCTCTTCTTCACTGGCTGGCAGAACCGGTGTGGTTTGTTCGATGAAGGCCTCGAGTTCCTGTCGCAGCGCCACCAGATCTACGCTACACGCTTCCAGCGCTTCACGAGCTGATGGGTTGCTGAGTAAAGCCAGCAACAGATGCTCGACAGTCATAAACTCATGTCGGTGCTCGCGCGCTCTGGCGAAAGCCATGTTTAAACTGAGTTCCAGTTCTTGATTGAGCATAGGCACCTCCCCCAAATTTTGCCTTCTTCAGGCTTTTTCTAGCGTACACAGCAGCGGATGCTCATGCTCCCTTGCATACTGGTTCACTAACGCGACTTTGGTTTCCGCTACCTCTGCAGTAAAAATGCCACAGATAGCTTTACCCTGATAGTGCACAGTGAGCATCAATTGCGTTGCACGTTCTACATCATAAGAAAAGAACTTTTGCAGCACGTCAATAACAAATTCCATCGGCGTGTAGTCATCGTTCATTAACATCACTTTATACATCGACGGTGGTTTGAGCGCTTCGCGCAGTTTGTCGCCCACCAGCTGGTCGAAATCCAACCAATCGTTCGTCTTACCCATTGCAAATCGTCATCATGTTTAATCGCCCTTTGTCATGAAGGCGAAGCCCATAGGTTGAGTGTAATACGCTTTCAGTTAACGTGATTCATTGTGTTTAAAAGGGACGGTAAATCGCAATCGAGAGCTTCGTCACATTAATCACAATAGCGTTAACTGCTTCAAATTTTTGATTCATTTTCATTCTTACCCCCCCGTGCAACGCTTGACGACATGGTTAAATTATCTACATTGTACAAGCGTGAGTTGGCGAGGTTTTGAACAGCCCGCCCTCACCCACCGGTTCATTCCATCTCACTTATAAGATTTACGAAGGATGTAGAAGCATGGAGACGGGTACAGTTAAATGGTTCAATAACGCCAAAGGGTTCGGTTTTATCTGCCCTGAGGGCGGCGGCGAAGATATCTTCGCTCACTACTCCACCATTCAGATGGATGGTTACAGAACGCTTAAAGCCGGACAAACTGTCAGGTTTGATGTGCACCAGGGGCCAAAAGGCAATCACGCTAGTTTGATTGTGCCTCTTGAACTCGAAGCTGCGGTCGCCTGACCTTTTGTTTCATTGTGTACATCACTAAATCAAAATGCCAGCTTGTACGCTGGCATTTTTATAACCAAACGTAATACCAAAGATTAAAATCATTCACGCGCTAGCGCATCAATTGGATTTAATCGCGCGGCATTTCTTGCCGGTAGCCAACCAAATATAATCCCCGTAGCGGTCGAACATGCAAATGCAGTCAGTAACGCCATCGGTGAAAAACCGATTTCCCAGCCGGGTAAAACCAGTTGCAGCGTGAAGGCAATCAACAAGGATAACGAAATCCCCAACGCACCGCCCACCAGACACACCAGCACTGCTTCAATTAAAAACTGCTGCAATACATCACTGGCTCTGGCTCCCACGGCCATACGAATGCCAATCTCTTTGGTACGTTCTGTCACCGAAACCAGCATAATATTCATCACGCCTATCCCACCCACCAGTAACGAAATCACCGCCACTAATGTCAGGAACATCTGAAGAGTACGTGTGGTCTTTTCCGCCGTTTTCAACAGCCCGTCCATATTGTAGGTGAAGAAATCTTTCTTACCGTGACGTAACTGCAACAACCGATTGAGCTGCTGTTCGGCTTCGTGGCTGTTGTAACCCTCGTTGACCCGCACCGTAATCGAGTTAAGCCAGCTTTGCCCCATCACTCGCCCGGCCATGGTGTTATAAGGCAACCAGACACGCAGAATTTTGCTGCTGCCAAACATCGACTGCTTTTCTTGCGCCACGCCAATCACCGTTGCAGGCATGTTCCCCACCAGAATGATTTCACCGACCACGTTGGCTTTGTTCGGGAAGAGCTGGCGTTTGGTGTTGCTATCGAGCACCACCACTTGTGCACGCCCGGCCAATTGCTCCTCGTTGAAGGTATTGCCTTCACTAAAGCTCATGCCGTAAACGTTAAAATATTGGCTGCTGACACCATTCACGCTTGCCGCCGCATCAACGTTGCCGTAACGCACACGTAAATTGCTCGAGAGCGCCGGGGTGGCTGAACTGACCCACGGCTGCTGGCTGATAGCCGCCAGGTCGTCATATTTTAGCGCCTGTTGATACTGCGGATCGTCATCGCCGAAATCCTTACCCGGATAAATATCAATCGTATTGGTGCCAATCGAGCGAATGTCCTGTAATACCAACTGTTTCGCCGCGTCGCCAACAATCACAATCGACACCACGGATGCGATACCGATAATAATCCCCAACATGGTCAGCAAAGTGCGCATTTTATTCGCCGCCAGCGCCAGCCAGGCCATGGCGAATGCTTCACGAAAGCTGCTGATAGTTTGCTGAAACGCAGAATTTATCGGCTGAGTTTTCACCTCTTTCTGTGCGGCAGATTCTTGCGCCACCGAGGGAGGATTGCTGATAATTTCACCGTCACGAATTTCAATCACACGCTGCGCCTGCGCAGCAATGGAAGGATCATGCGTCACAATAATGACGGTATGCCCCTGCTCACGCAGTTGCTTAAGCGTGGCCATCACTTCTTCACCGGAATGGCTATCCAACGCACCTGTCGGTTCATCCGCAAGAATCACCTGCCCGCCATTCATCAGAGCGCGGGCGATACTCACACGCTGCTGCTGGCCGCCTGATAGCTGTGAAGGCAGGTAGTCCACGCGTTCTGCAAGCCCAAGACGCATTAATAATGCCCGCGCCCGCTGCTGGCGAAAGACCCGCGCTGTCCCGGCATATACCGCCGGGACTTCAACGTTTTGCGTCGCATTAAGATGAGAAAGCAAGTGGTAACGCTGGAAGATAAAACCGAAATGCTCGCGGCGTAATGTGGCGAGCGCGTCGCTATCCAGCAACGCAACATCCTGGCCTGCGACTTTGTAGCTCCCGCTGGTGGGTTTATCCAGGCAGCCGAGAATATTCATCAGCGTCGATTTACCGGAGCCAGACGCCCCGACAATCGCCACCATTTCGCCAGCTTCAATGGTGATGTTAATGCCTTTAAGCACTTCAACTTGTTCGTCTCCCGACGGATAGCTACGGCGAATATCCCGTAGCTCAAGCAGTGCCGTCATGGTGCGCTCCCGGCGGTGCTTTTCCCAATCACCACTTCTTCACCTTCAGTCAGTCCATTGGCGACTTGCACTATCGTGTCATTACGCATCCCGATGGTGATTTCACGGTCACGCGTTTCACCGTTACGCAATACCGAAACTTTGTAGCGGTTATCGCCAACAGGCTCGCCCAGTGCAGCCAGTGGAATAGTGAGCACGTCTTTTACGCCGCCAAGTTGGATATGTACTTGCGCTGTCATTTCAAGACGCAGCACGCCATTTGGGTTCGGCACTTCAAAACGGGCGTTATAGAAAATCGCGTCGTTCACTTTTTCCGGCGTCGGTAAAATATCAATGAGCACGCCTTCATAACGCGTTAATGGATCTCCCAGCACCGTGAACCAGGCTTTTTGGCCTGGTTTAAGGTGAATCACGTCCGCTTCAGAAACCTGCGCTTTCACCAACATGGTCCCGAGATCGGCAAGCGTCAGAATGTTTGGCGCTTGCTGCGCGGCAATCACCGTTTGGCCTTGTTTGGTGGTGATTTCTGTCACTTCACCCGCCATTGGAGCCACTATCTGAGTGTAATCGAGGTTTGTTTTTGCCGTGTCCAGCGAGGCCTGATTGCGTTTAATCTGCGCGTCTATGGTGCCAATTTGCGCCTGCCTGACTTCCAGATCGGTCGATGCGGTATCCAAATCTTGCTGCGAAACTGCCTGAGTTTTTGCCAGCGCACGTTGGCGATTTAACGTCACTTGCGCGAGTTTTGCCTGAGCCACAGCCTGTCGCCGTTGCGCGCGCAATTCCATGAGTGTCGCTTCAACTTCTTTGATTTGGTTTTGCGCCTGTTCCGGGTCAATTACCCCCAACAGCTGATCTTTTTTCACTTTATCGCCGATATTCACCGACAGCGTTTTGAGCTGCCCGCTGACCTGAGCACCGACGTCCACTTTGCGTAGAGCATCCAGTTTGCCGGTCGCCAACACGCTTTGTTGCAGCTCGCCTTTACGCACAATCATCGTCTGATAGACCGGCGCTGGCGCATTTAAAAACTGCCACAGCCAGATCACCAGGAGTAATACCAGCAGGCCCAGAAGCCAATAACGCTTTTTAATTTTTCCCTTGAATCTCATAGGTATCCTACAAACAAACTGGCAAATTAAACGAAGTATCAACAAAAACCATATGGTCTTATCGACCTATGTGGCGATTGAACATTCGTTGAGCAAACAAATGGTGAAATTACGCCATAACCCTTCAACCAGGCCTCAACCATGTATCCAGCTGCCGTAAACGAATTTATACCCGCCACTCAACGCAATGGCTGGCAGTTATTTCTCTCTTTAGCCACCGGACAATGGATGCCTGGAAGCGCCTGGCAAAATCCGGTTTATCGTCGGAAATTCGTCCTGCGTTCACTGACTACTCCGCTCGCGACGGCTCGTTTACTGGCCGATTTGGCCCACCAACCTTTTTTGGAAAAACTGCTCGCCGTGCAGCCGGGTCTACCATGTCGTGCCCACCGCCCCTATTTAACGGCAAATTTTAACCGTAAGGATGCCGTTAATGCATTGTCTTTCCACTATCACGCTTTAACTCACGTACTGCCTGAGCACTTGTTACAGCAGCACTATTCAGCCAGTGGTGTGCGCCTGGCAACAATAACGGGTAAAGATGAGAACTTCTACCATCTTGATTTATGCGCTATCGCCAATGTGGATAAAGAAGGTGAAGCGACAATAACCCTGAGCCGTGATGACGGGGTTGCACTCGCCGGGTTAACTTTCACACTATGCCAGCATCATGAGAAGCCGACTTTGTTCATCGGCGGGCTACAGGGCGCTAAAAGTGATATCCCGCATGAATACATTCAGATTGCGACAAAAGCCTGTCATGGCTTATTCCCGAAGCGTCTGGTGCTGGAAGCGGCCTGCCTGCTGGCGCATCATTTAGGCATGAGCCAGATTCTGGCAGTGAGCAACAACGCGCATATTTACCGTTCATGGCGTTATGCGAAAAAGAAGAAAGACAAAATCCATGCAGATTACGATAGCTTCTGGGAATCAATGAGCGGGGAATTAACGCCTGAAGGTTTCTTTGAACTGCCACTTAATGTGTCACGCAAACCCATTGAGGATATCGCCAGCAAAAAACGTGCTGAGTATCGCCGCCGCTACAGTTTGTTAGATAAGATGATGGAACAAATTGAGCAGCAGCTTTAGTCCAACGGCCGGGTTAGTCAGCCCGGCCACGTGCAAGCCAGAGCACCCGTGAGAACATCTTTCGCAGCAGCGACGGTACCGCATCCACGCCCCGCCTTCCGGCTTCCATTGCCACTTCAATAGCTAAATCGGGTTTTGAGGAGCGATGAATTGCTTTGATGATAACGCGGCGCATATTCATCGGCACGTTTTCAGGGAGTTGCGCCACCCGATGATAGACATCGGAAAACCCTTGCCGATACATGAAATGTTCCATATCCATCGCAGGTAATGCGGTTAAATGATCGCGTTCCTGGTCACGGTCATTTTCAAGAATGCCGCGCACGACGGAGGCATATTTCTTACCGGCTTCGTCACCATCCACCAGCACATGCCATTCAATACCCATACGTCGAGCAAACTTAATCAATGGCCGCAGCCCCGACTGGGCAAACTCAATAACCTTCACCCCTTCGGCGTCGAAATGATGCCCACACTGGCGCGCCAGTTCGTTCATCACCCACACTTCGGTTTCCCCTTCAACCAATAGCCAGCAGCGGGCAAACAGCGAAGAAGCACGGTTAAAGCGGATATGAAATGCAATACGGCGACTGTCTTCGGCGTTCATTCCACCCGGGCCGAGCCGCCAGGCTGCGACTTTAGAGGATTCACGCACCAGGCGGCAGACATTCTCGACAGGCGTGAGGGATAACAATTCACCGGAATTGGTGGTGGTGATTTTTTGCAGCGGTAACAAGTTTAGTAAATGCCAGGCCACCGATAACATAATGGGATGCAGTCGGGTTTCGGGATCTTCAACCAGCAATAAAGGCCGCGCATTTTTATCCAGCGCCACGCTGCCTTTCGCTTGCAAAAGCGTGGAGAACATCCCCAATAAAATCATCCGATGCGCTCGGCTATTTGGCTTATCTATCATTCGGTTGATGATATCCAGATAACGCCAACTGCGTTGTTCATCGTGGGATCGACGGCGTAATAAACGTTGGTGAGCTACTGCCCCCTGCTCAGAAAAATAGTGCTCGAGCAATTGCACCATCGCCGACAGCCCCTGACGTAACTGCGCATCCGTAAGATTTTGCGGGCGCGACACCAGCTCACGCGAAAGAAAATCAAGCTGGCGAGCCGTCATTTCGGTTTCTGGCATAGTGGGTATGCTGTCATTGCGTAATCGACGCATAAAACGCGCGTCACGTAAGCGCAAAACAGGATTGAGGCGGGTAATTTGTTTTGCCACGTCATCAATATCATCAAGATCGATTGCGCGGCCTTTCTCGTCGAGAAAACTGCGAAGCGTCAAAATCGAATTGTCTGGCGCCAGCTCGCCCACCAGACGGTACATAATGCGCTGAAAGCCGTCGTTACCTTCTACCCACACCGGCGCAAGTGAACGGTAACGCCGCCCAAGATGGTGCCCTGGAGCAGTCTCCCGAAATGTCAGAACAATGTGTAAATGGTGTTCCCGGCCTTGTACGTCGCCCGGCGGAAAGTAAAAATCATCACGATTAAAATGGTAAAGCGTTTCGTGCGGCGACAACAACAGGGTTAAGGCATCCAGCAGGCTCGATTTACCCCATGCGTTCTCGCCAATCAGCACGTTATTTTGCTCAAGCATTAACGAAAGACGGTTAATACCCCTGAATCCGACAATTTCTACTCGCTCGAGAAACATAATCCCTCCAGATTGGTTGATGCTTTCCATTAGCCGCACGGCTCAACGCATAACCTGAGTATATACCCTTCGTGCCTCAGGTTGCAGGTGAGCATTACGGGTTATTTATGAAGTAGCAGGGATTATCTAAATTTCAATTTTTATTTTATTTAATAAAAGCCGAAATCCTTGCATTTAATCCTTGATAAAATCAGGGTAATCAGAAAATACATTGAATAGCAGAAGATTCTTACTTTATTAAAAAGTCTTCTATACTTTCTACGTGTTTATTCTTGTAAGGAATGCCATCTCATTGCCCTAAATCAATTTTTTAGGATTTTATAGGCTGGTTCTGACTTAGTGATCTCATTAACATTACTGCTCTTTTATTATTTACGTTACGCCTTAAATAGTTGTGACAAAAAATAATCGGATGGGTGCGTTTATTTACCCTACCCGCAGTTAAAATTATGAAACGCAGAGGTGGTTATGTTCAGGAAATTAGCAGCAGAATTCTTTGGTACGTTCTGGTTAGTATTTGGTGGTTGTGGCAGTGCGGTTCTTGCCGCAGCGTATCCTGAATTGGGGATAGGTTTTGCAGGCGTCGCATTAGCATTTGGTTTAACCGTATTAACGATGGCTTATGCCGTCGGGCATATTTCCGGCGGCCACTTTAACCCGGCTGTGACTCTGGGTTTATGGGCAGGCGGACGTTTCCCGGCAAAAGAAGTGATTGGCTATGTTGTTGCGCAAGTCATTGGCGGTATTGTTGCGGCAGGTATTCTCTATTTAATTGCCAGCGGGAAAAGCGGTTTTGATGCTGCGGCTAGCGGCTTTGCATCGAATGGATATGGCGAGCATTCGCCGGACCATTATTCCATGCTCTCCGCAATCATTATTGAAATCGTATTAACCTGTGGCTTCTTGATTGTTATTCATGGCGCAACAGACAAGCTTGCTCCAGCCGGTTTCGCTCCTATTGCCATTGGCCTGGCGCTGACGCTGATTCACTTAATCAGTATTCCTGTGACTAACACCTCTGTGAACCCAGCGCGCAGTACTGCGGTCGCCATCTTCCAGGGCGGTTGGGCACTTCAGCAGCTCTGGCTGTTCTGGGTAATGCCAATTATTGGCGGTATCCTGGGTGGCATTATTTACCGTACGTTGCTGGAAAAACGTCACTAATCAAACTTTCGCGTCACCTGCCGAATATTGGCAAGTGACGCGGCTTTCCCACCGCTCTTCGCCAATCTTCCCCCTGCATAAAAATCCTTTTTTTTCGTAGCTTTACTCATTCCCGAACTTTGGGTAGTGTGACACATGTCGTTACTTTTATTGCAAGGATTGTCCGCACCATGTTTTCGGGATTGTTAATTATCTTAGTGCCGCTGATTATCGGTTATCTCATTCCATTAAAACAAACCAGTCTGCTAAAGCTAATCAATCGCTTATTAAGCTGGATTGTGTACGTTATTTTGTTTTTCATGGGCATCAGCCTCGCATTTCTCGACAACCTGGCAAGTAATCTGCTGGCAATTTTTCATTACGCGGCGGTCACCGTGGTGGTGTTATTGCTGTGCAATGCTGCGGCACTGCTCTGGCTGGAGCGTTCGATGCCGTGGCGACATAACCACGAGCAAGAAAAACTCCCTTCACGTATTGCAATGGCACTGGAATCGCTCAAATTATGCGGCGTAGTGGTAGCCGGTTTTCTGCTAGGTCTGGCAGGATGGCCTATTTTGCAGCACGCAACCGATGCCAGCGAATACACATTAATCTTCCTGCTGCTGTTAGTCGGTATCCAATTGCGCAATAGCGGCATGACGCTAAAACAGATCGTGCTGAACCGAAGGGGCATGATTGTCGCCGTGGTCGTCGCACTCAGTTCCCTCGCCGGTGGCGTTATCAATGCCTTTATTCTCGACCTGCCGATTAAGACCGGGCTGGCGATGGCCTCAGGATTCGGCTGGTATTCACTTTCCGGTATTTTAATGACCGAATCATACGGCCCGGCGATTGGTAGTGCCTCGTTCTTCAACGATCTGGCGCGTGAATTGGTGGCAATCATGTTGATTCCCGGTCTCGTTCGTCGCAGTCGCTCAACCGCACTTGGGTTATCTGGCGCAACGTCGATGGACTTCACGCTTCCGGTTCTGCAACGCAGCGGCGGTTTAGAAATTGTTCCCGCGGCAATCGTTCACGGCTTTATTCTCAGCTTGCTGACGCCTTTACTCATGGCCTTTTTCGCCTCCTGATACCTCATTGGCGGTAGGTTTCTACCGCCAAAATTGCGCTAAATCAATCTCCCTCTAAGTTGCATTAAAAATCCCTTTTCCCTGTGTCGCACTGAGCATAATCTCAAACATGTATATTAAATATAACTTTAAAAGGTACGATCATGTTTTGTGTGCAATGTGAACAAACAATCCGCACCCCGGCAGGCAACGGCTGCTCTTATGCTCAGGGGATGTGTGGCAAAACTGCCGAAACTTCCGATCTCCAGGACCTGCTGATTGCCACGCTGCAAGGGCTGTCTGCATGGGCAATCGCTGCTCGTGAAGTTGGCATCATCGACCATGACATCGACAACTTTGCGCCACGCGCTTTCTTCTCTACCCTGACTAACGTTAACTTCGACTCCCCGCGCATTGTGGGCTACGCGCAGGAAGCTATTACGCTGCGCGAAAGCCTGAAGGCGCGCAGCCTCGCAATTAATCCAAATATTACCGTCGCTAATCCAATGGCCGAGCTGCAATTGGTCAGCAAAGATTTGGGTGATTTACAACGCCAGGCGGCTGAATTCGCGCCAAACCGCGATAAAGCAGAAATTGGCGAAGATATTCTTGGCCTGCGTCTGCTGTGTCTGTACGGCCTGAAAGGTGCGGCGGCCTATATGGAACACGCTCACGTACTCGGCCAATACGACAACGATATCTACGCGCAATACCACAAAATTATGGCGTGGCTCGGAACCTGGCCTGCTGACATGGGCGCACTGCTTGAGTGCTCCATGGAAATCGGCCAGATGAACTTCAAAGTGATGAGCATTCTGGATCTCGGCGAAACCGAAAAATACGGTCACCCGACCCCGACGCAAGTTAACGTGCGCCCGGTAGCGGGCAAATGTGTTTTGATTTCCGGCCACGATCTTAAAGATCTCTACAACCTGCTGGAACAAACCGAAGGCACTGGCGTTAACGTCTTTACTCACGGTGAAATGCTGCCAGCCCACGGTTACCCTGAGCTGCGTAAATTCAAGCATCTGGTGGGTAACTACGGCAGCGGCTGGCAAAACCAGCAGACCGAGTTCGCCCGTTTCCCAGGCCCCGTGGTGATGACCTCCAACTGCATCATCAACCCGGAGGTGGGTTCATATACTGACCGTATCTGGACACGCAGCATTGTTGGCTGGCCGGGCGTGAGCCATCTCGAAGGTGATGATTTCGCCCCCGTAATTACTCAGGCGCAACAAATGGCTGGCTTCCCGTACAGCGAAATCGAGCACCTGATCACTGTAGGCTTTGGTCGCCAGACTCTGTTGGGCGCTGCCGATACGCTAATTGATTTGGTCAGCCGTGAAAAACTGCGCCACATCTTCCTGGTCGGCGGCTGTGACGGTGAGCGTGGCGAGCGCAGCTACTTCACTGATTTTGCCACCAGCGTGCCAAAAGACTGCCTGATCCTGACCCTAGCTTGCGGTAAATATCGCTTCAACAAGCTGGACTTCGGCGATATCGAAGGCCTGCCGCGTCTGGTCGATGCGGGCCAGTGTAACGATGCTTACTCTGCGATCATTCTCGCCGTCACGCTTGCTGAGAAACTCGGCTGCGGTGTGAACGATCTGCCGCTAAGTCTGGTGCTTTCCTGGTTCGAGCAAAAAGCGATTGTCATCCTGCTGACCTTACTGTCGCTGGGCGTGACCAATATCGTTGCTGGCCCAACCACACCGGCCTTCCTGACGCCAAATCTGCTGGCTGTGCTGAACGAGAAATTTGGCCTGCGCGCCATCACTACCGTTGAGCAAGACATTCAACAGCTGATTAGTGCATAAGGAGACGCCATGACTATGCCAACGCCACTGTGCCCGCATCGTATGCAGGTGCATCATATTCATCAGGAAACGCCGGATGTCTGGACGCTATCGCTGATTAATCACGATTTCTATCCATACAAAGCCGGGCAATACGCCCTGGTGAGTATTCGTAATAGCGATGAGACACTACGCGCTTATACGATCTCTTCCACGCCGGGACTCAGCCCGTTTATCACGCTGACGATTCGTCGTATCGAGAATGGCGTTGGTTCCCAATGGCTGACGCAGGATGTGAAACCAGGTGACTACCTGTGGCTATCTGAAGGCCAGGGGGAATTCACCTGTGAAAATCTGAACACCGATCGCTATTTGTTAATCGCGGCAGGTTGTGGTGTGACGCCGATTATGGCGATGCGCCGTTGGCTGGCAAAGCATCGTCCGCTGGCCGACGTACAGGTTATTTACAACGTTCGTTCGCCCGAAGATGTGATTTTTGCCGACGAATGGCGCAATTATTCGGTAGCCATGATTGCCGAGAATAACGCGACGCACGGCTTTATCGCCGGGCGATTAACCCGCGAAATTCTGGCAACCGTGCCGGATATTGCCTCGCGCACCGTGATGACCTGTGGTCCAGCACCGTATATGGAACTGGTCGAAACAGAAGTCAAAGCCCTGGGGGTGACTGAGTTTTATTCTGAGAAATTCTTCACACCCGTCGCCGCTCCTGTCGAAAGTGGTTTGAAATTTACCACGCTAAAACCGCTGCGCGAGTTCTATGCACCCGTTGGCAGCACGTTGCTGGCGGCAATGGAGAGCAATAGCGTACCCGTCAACGCGGCATGTCGCGCCGGAGTTTGTGGTAGCTGTAAAACCAAAGTCGAGTCCGGTGATTACACGGTCAGCAGTTCCATGACGTTGACCGAGGCAGAAATTACCAACGGTTATGTGCTGGCTTGCTGTTGTCATCCGCAAGGGGACTTAGTTCTCGCTTGATCCACGCGTGCCACTCAGACTCTGAGTGGCACTTTCTGCCCCGCCTCTTCTGTTTCCTTGACTAAGCTTGTTTACGTTAACTGAATCGTGACAAGGAGAAGCAATGAAACAGACCGTCGCCGCTTATGTGGCAAAAACTCTCGAAAGTGCAGGCGTGAAACGCATCTGGGGCGTCACCGGTGATTCCCTCAACGGACTGTCCGATAGCCTGAACCGCATGGGCACAATTGAATGGATGCCCACCCGCCATGAAGAAGTCGCCGCATTTGCTGCGGGTGCAGAAGCCCATCTTTCCGGTGAGCTGGCGGTATGTGCCGGTTCCTGCGGCCCTGGTAATCTGCATTTAATTAACGGCCTGTTCGACTGCCATCGCAACCGGGTTCCGGTCCTGGCGATTGCTGCGCATATTCCATCGAGTGAAATTGGCAGCGGCTATTTCCAGGAAACCCACCCCGAAGAGTTATTCCGCGAATGCAGCCATTATTGCGAGCTGGTGTCATCCCCGGAACAAATTCCCCAGGTTTTAGCCATTGCAATGCGCAAAGCGGTTCTTAACCGTGGCGTTTCCGTCGTAGTGCTGCCCGGTGATGTGGCGCTTAAACCCGCCCCTGAAAGCGCCAGCACCCATTGGTATTCTGCGCCGCAACCCGTGGTTGTTCCCGCTCACGAAGAACTCAAAAAACTCGCTCAGTTATTACGCTACAACGACAACATTGCCCTGATGTGCGGCAGCGGTTGTGCCGGTGCGCATGAAGAACTGGTGCAGTTTGCCGCCACGCTTAAAGCGCCCATTGTCCATGCCCTGCGCGGTAAAGAGCATGTTGAATATGACAACCCCTATGACGTAGGCATGACCGGGCTAATTGGTTTTTCTTCAGGCTTCCACACCATGATGAATGCTGACACGCTGATTCTGCTCGGCACCCAATTCCCTTATCGTGCTTTCTATCCGACTGACGCGAAAATCATTCAGATTGATATCAACCCTGGCAGCATCGGAGCGCACAGTAAAGTGGATATGGCGCTGGTCGGGGATATTAAAGCCACACTTGCGGCATTGATTCCGCTTCTGGAAGAAAAGACAGACCGCAGCTTCCTGGATAAAGCGCTGGATAACTATCGCGAGGCCCGCGAAAGCCTGGACGAACTCGCGCAACAGGGCGATGGCAAAGTCATCCATCCGCAATATGTCGCGCAACAAATCAGCCATTACGCTGATGATGACGCCATTTTCACCTGTGACGTAGGCACGCCGACAGTCTGGGCCGCACGATATCTGAAAATGAACGGCAAACGCCGTTTGCTGGGTTCGTTTACTCACGGTTCAATGGCCAACGCCATGCCGCAAGCACTCGGTGCAAAAGCTACAGCTCCTGACAGACAAGTGATCGCGATGTGTGGCGACGGGGGTTTTAGCATGTTGATGGGGGATTTTTTGTCGGTCGTGCAAATGAAATTACCCATCAAAATCGTGGTGTTTAACAACAGCGTGCTGGGCTTTGTGGCAATGGAAATGAAAGCCGGCGGTTACCTGACGGACGGTACCGAATTGCACGACACTAACTTTGCCAATATCGCTAACGCCTGCGGCATTACCGGCATCCGCGTTGAGAAAGCGGAAGAGTTAGACACCGCTCTGCAACGTGCTTTTAGCATCGACGGCCCGGTTTTGGTAGATGTGGTCGTTGCCAAAGATGAGCTGGCGATCCCACCGCAAATTAAACTCGAACAAGCCAAAGGATTCAGCCTGTATATGCTTCGCGCCATCATTAGCGGGCGCGGCGATGAAGTTATCGAACTGGCGAAAACGAACTGGTTCCGGTAAAACATTCCTTTAATTGAGGATAATAATAAGGAACCACCGTGATTGATTTGCGCAGCGACACAGTAACCCGGCCGAGTGAAGAAATGCTCAAGCGTATGATGGCAGCGCCAACCGGCGATGACGTCTATGGCGATGACCCAACGGTCAATGAATTACAAGAATACGCGGCCAAAATCAGCGGCAAAGAAGCCGCGCTCTTCCTGCCAACGGGCACCCAGGCTAACCTGGTGGCCCTTTTAAGCCATTGCGAACGTGGCGAAGAGTATATTGTGGGGCAACTGGCGCACAATTATCTCTATGAAGCGGGTGGTGCTGCGGTGTTAGGTAGCATCCAGCCGCAACCTATTGACGCCAATCCCGATGGTTCGCTGCCTCTCGATAAAGTCGCGGCAAAAATCAAACCTGATGATATCCACTTCGCACGCACGAAATTACTGAGTCTCGAAAATACCCATAACGGCAAAGTTTTGCCGCGCGAGTATCTCAAGCAGGCGTGGGAATTTAGCCGCAATCATAATCTGGCATTACACCTTGATGGTGCGCGCATCTTCAACGCCGTGGTGGAATATGGCTGCACGCTGGAAGAAGTGGTGCGTTACTGCGATACCTTCACCATTTGCCTCTCAAAAGGCCTGGGAACGCCAGTTGGTTCTTTGTTAGTTGGTAGCCACGAATACATTAAACGAGCCACGCGCTGGCGCAAAATGGTCGGCGGCGGTATGCGCCAGGCCGGTATTCTGGCAGCCGCAGGTTTGTACGCCCTTGAGAATAACGTGCAGCGCCTTAAAGAAGACCACGACAACGCGCATTGGCTGTCGGGTGAGTTACGTGAAATTGGCGTCGATGTGACACGTCAGGACACTAATATGGTGTTTGCTCGCGTGCCGGTTGAGCAGGCTGAAAGCCTCGGCAAATTTATGAAAGAACGCGGTGTGCTGATGAGCGCAGGGCCAGTCACTCGTCTGGTTGTTCATCTTGATGTGAATCGCCAGCAACTGACCGAAGTTGTTTCCCACTGGCAGGCATTTTTACAACGCTAACCGGAGGGTCAGGGAAGATGACACAGCCACAAAATATTCTGGTACTTGGCGCAAGCGGCTATATCGGGCAACACCTTGTGCCGGAACTTACCGCTGCCGGGCATCATGTCACGGCGGCCGCAAGACGCGTTGAGTGGCTGGAAAAACAACCCTGGCCGGGCGTTGACTGCCGTCACGTCGATTTACAGTGGCCGTCAACGCTACCTCAACTGCTGGAAAACGTCGATACGCTTTATTATCTGGTGCACAGCATGGGTGACGGAGCCGATTTCGTGGCCCATGAACGCCAGACGGCCCTGAATTTGCGCGATGCGCTGCGTGTGCATCCGGTAAAACAGCTGATATTCCTCAGTTCTCTGCAAGCCGCTGAAGGTGATGGCGACTCCGAGCATTTACGCGCTCGCCAGCTAACAGCGGATATTCTGTGTGATGCAGGCGTTCCCGTTACCGAAATTCGTGCCGGTATTATTGTTGGTGCCGGTTCCGCTGCCTTTGAGGTGATGCGCGACATGGTTTATAACCTGCCGGTACTTACGCCACCGCGCTGGGTGCGTTCGCGCACCACGCCGATTGCGCTGAAAAACCTGCTCTATTATCTGGTTGAATTGCTGAAACATCCTGCGCAGGAGAACCGTGTATTTGAGGCTGCCGGACCTGACGTGCTGAGTTATCAGCAGCAGTTCGAACGATTTATGGCGATAAGCGGTAAACGCCGCCCGCTGATTCCCATTCCGCTGCCGACAAGTTGGATCTCGGTGTGGTTCCTCAACATGATCACCTCCGTACCGCCGACGATTGCCAAGGCGTTGATCCAGGGGCTAAAGCACGATCTTCTGGCGGACGATCGCGAATTACGCGCACTGATCCCACAACCCCTGCTCACCTTTGACGACGCCGTCCGCCTAACCCTTGAAGATGAACACAAGCTGGCAAACTCGCAGGACTGGGGTTACGACGCACAGGCCTACGCACGCTGGCGTCCGGAATATGGCTTCTTCCCCAAACAGGCAGGTTGTACGTTAACGACCTCCGCTGAGCTGGCAGATTTGTGGCAAGTGGTGAATCAGATTGGCGGCAAAGAAGGATATTTCTTCGGCAACATTCTGTGGCAAACCCGAGGATATATGGATTTGCTGGTCGGTCACAGACTGGCGAAAGGACGCCCGGAGCGGGAAATGCTGCAAGTTGGAGATCGGGTTGATAGCTGGAAAGTGATTATTGTCGAACCCGAGAAAGAGCTGACGCTATTGTTTGGCATGAAAGCCCCCGGACTTGGGCGACTTTCTTTCACTTTGCGTGACCACGGCCAACATCGCACGCTGGATGTTCGCGCCTGGTGGCATCCGCATGGAACAGCAGGTTTGTTCTACTGGTTGGTCATGATACCCGCGCATCTGTTCATTTTCCGTGGCATGGCCCGACGGATTTGCCAGATTACCGAACAATCTGCACATAAAGTCCGTTAAGAGTCCTAATCTTTAGCTTTCCCCATTGCAAGCGCTGCCATTTCACGGAAAAATGCGCAGCGTAAATCTCAATTACCATGAGTTGGTCGACATGAAGGTACTGGTAACGGGCGCCACCAGCGGTTTAGGCCGAAACGCGGTCGAATTTCTTCGCGCTAAAGGCATCAGCGTACGGGCAACCGGGCGCAATGAAGCCATGGGCAAACTGCTGGAAAAAATGGGTGCCGAGTTCGTCCATGCCGACCTGACGGAACTGGTTTCCTCGCAGGCCAAAGTGATGCTGGCCGATGTTGACACGCTCTGGCATTGCTCAAGCTTTACTTCCCCGTGGGGAACACAGGAAGCATTTGATCTCGCCAATGTTCGCGCAACTCGCCGCTTAGGTGAATGGGCAGTGGCGTGGGGGGTGCGCAACTTTGTGCATATTTCCTCACCTTCACTCTATTTTGATTATCACCATCATCGCAATATCAGCGAGGACTTCCGTCCTGTGCGCTTTGCCAACGAATTTGCCCGCAGCAAAGCCGCCAGCGAAGAAGTGATTCAGCTGCTGGCACAATCGAATCCGCACACGCGCTTTACGATTCTGCGTCCGCAAAGTTTGTTCGGCCCGCACGACAAAGTTTTCTTCCCACGTCTGGTACAGATGATGCGCCATTACGGCAGCGTGCTGTTACCGCGCGGTGGTGATGCGATGGTCGATATGACTTATATCGAAAATGCCGTACATGCGATGTGGCTCGCAACTCAGTGCGAATCACAGCCATCTGGGCGTGCCTATAACATCACCAACATGGAAGCTCGCCCGCTGCGGGTTATCGTGCAAAAGCTGATTGATGAATTAGACATTCAATGCAGGATCCGTTCGGTACCGTATCCGATGCTGGATATGATTGCCCGAAGCATGGAGCGTTTTGGCAGTAAATCAGCCAAAGAACCTGTGCTCACTCACTACGGCGTGTCGAAGCTTAATTTTGATTTAACGCTCGATACGACACGCGCTGAAACAGAATTAGGTTATCAGCCTGTTGTTACGCTTGATGAAGGTATCCGGCGTACCGCGCTCTGGCTGCGTGACCACGGTACGTTATTGCATCGCTAATCAACCTTGCCCGTATTTTTCAAGTAGCGCTTCCGCTATTGCCTCAGTTTGCGCATCCGCATCACCGGAATATTTCGTTGGGCGGAAGTGCATCTGGAAAGCCTGGATCACTCTCTTTTGCTGCTCCCACGCCATATCAGGCGTGACCTGATAACCATAACGCGATAACAACTCGAGCAAACCTCGCCTGTCCACCGGCTGGTAAGGCCCACGGCCATCGAGATAAAACGCGACTCGGTGCGCATCCGGCCAGGCACCCACGCCCTGTTGAGCCAGTTGCTGCCACGGGAATAGCGGACCTGGGTCAACTTTACGTTGCGGGGCAATATCCGCATGGGCGACGACGTTTTGCGGCTCGATGTTGTAACGCGCGATAATCACTTTCGCCAGTTTCTCCAGCACCGAGATCTGCGCCGCATTGAAGGGATAAAACTGCTTTCCACGGCCCTGACGCGTAAAACCTTTATTCTCAAGCTCGATACCAATCGAGGTGTCATTAATCCGCGTTGCGCCACGCCAAAAACTCACTCCTGCGTGCCACGCCAATTCGCTCTCAGGCACTAATTGCCAGATAACAGGCTTGCCGCCAGATACCGGAGGGGTGTCAGGAATGAGATAATGTGAACTGACATTTTGTTCAGTTAAAGTGGTTAGCGAACCGGCAAAGTCATCGGCGGTGTAGTGAATAACCAACACTTTTACACGTGGATAGGCATTCCTCGCGGTGTGGCTGGTGTCGACTTTAAAATCGCCTTTATCGACAACGGTTTTTTCAGCAACTTCAGGCTTACTGGAGCACCCCACCAGCAAAGCTACGAAAATGATCAGGCTAATTCGCCACTGCATTCGCTTCCCTCTCTCTTTTTTGAATCAACATATTAAACCCTAAATAATTCGAGCGGCATCGCGGCGGCAAGTAAACGAATCCCGACGAGCTTAGTAAACTAAGTGATTCGGGTGAGTTCGCGCAGCCAACAAAGAGGCAGCTCGAAGTATGACGGGTTTTGACAGCGATACGCTATGCTAAGTGAGTCCTCCTGAGAAAATAAGGAAATAAAAATGCGCAGCTCAGTTTTGGTTCTTCTTCCGTGCGCTCTGCTCCTCACGGCCTGCACTACTCCCGTTACTCCCGCTTTTAAAGATATTGGCACCCGCAGCGGCCCTTGTATTGAGGGCGGCCCGGATAGCGTGGCACAGAAATTTTACGATTATCAATTAACCCATAAAACCCAGGGCAGCAGCGCCATTACCGGCTTACGTCCTTATATGAGCGATTCTCTGGCGCAGCAACTCCAGAAAGCCAGCGCTTCGCCAAACGCGCAGAATGAATTTATGCGCAGCAATATGTTTACCAGCAATGCAGACGGCGCAGACACCGCCGAAGTGGCTTCTGCATCAACCATTCCCAACACCGACGCACGGAATATTCCGTTGCGTGTGAAACTGACTAAAGGCAGTCAAAGCTGGAACGATGAAGTATTGATGATTCGTGAGGGTCAGTGCTGGGCAGTGGATGACGTGCGTTATTTAGGCGAAAACAGCCATGCACCTTCAGGTAGCCTGCGTCAGGCAATAGAAACCAACTAACAACTGTCTAATATTCACGCAATCGGCGGGGTGAAATTCATAACCCATGTAAATAGTCTGGAGTTTTGACATAACTCCGACATTTATTCTTGCCTTCACCCCGCCCCGCTATATTGTGCTACCTTTAATGCATGTGAGTAGTTATTTTTAGGTTTTAACGCACAAAGATTGCATAACTATTCTGTTAAAGGTACCCTTTGCGGCTTCAATTGCTATTCAACATATGCGCATGAGTATTCAACTAAACGGCATTAATTGTTTTTACGGCGCACACCAGGCGCTGTTCGATATCACCCTTAGTTGCCCACAGGGCGAAACGCTGGTGCTGCTTGGTCCAAGCGGCGCAGGTAAAAGCTCGCTTCTGCGCGTACTCAATCTGCTTGAGATGCCGCGCTCCGGGCAACTCACCATTGCGGATAACCATTTTGACTTTGCAAAAGCGCCTGGCGATAAAGCCATTCGTGAATTGCGTCGCAATGTTGGCATGGTGTTCCAGCAATATAATCTTTGGCCTCATCTCACTGTGCTGCAAAACCTGATGGAAGCGCCTTGTCGCGTTCTGGGGATCAGCAAAGATGAAGCGCGTCAGCGTGCCGACAAACTGCTTGAGCGTTTACGCCTGAAACCGTATATGGACCGCTATCCGCTGCACCTTTCCGGTGGCCAGCAGCAGCGTGTCGCGATTGCACGTGCCTTGATGATGGAACCACAGATCCTGCTGTTCGATGAACCCACCGCAGCACTGGATCCGGAAATCACCGCGCAGATCGTCAGCATCATACGTGAGTTGGCAGAAACCAACATCACTCAGGTCATCGTGACCCACGAAGTGGAAGTTGCGCGTAAAACCGCAAGCCGTGTGGTTTACATGGAAAATGGCCACATCGTCGAGCAAGGTGATGCGAGTTGCTTCGCAAAACCACAGACCGAAGCGTTTAAATTCTATCTGTCACACTGATGTATCCGGGAAAATAACCATGAAAAAAGTTCTGCTTGCCACATTATTAGCCAGCCTGAGCCTTTCCGCGTCGGCTGCACAAACTATTCGTTTTGCTATGGAAGCGTCTTACCCTCCGTTTGAATCGATGGATGCCAGCAACAAGATTGTTGGTTTTGATGTCGATTTAGCCAATGCGTTGTGTAAAGAGATCGATGCAACCTGTACCTTTAGCAATCAAGCATTTGATAGTCTGATCCCAAGTTTGAAATTCCGCCGTATCGACGCGGTAATCTCAGGCATGGACATCACTCCAGAGCGTGAAAAACAGGTACTTTTCAGCACCCCATACTATGAAAACTCTGCGCTGTTTGTCGGCCAGAAAGGCAAAATTGCTGATATCAGTGCGCTGAAAGGCAAAAAAGTGGGTATGCAGAACGGCTCCACGCACCAGAAATTTATCATGGATAAACATCCAGAAATCACCACCGTTCCTTACGACAGCTACATGAATGCCAAGCTGGATATGGAAAGTGGCCGTATTGACGCGGTATTTGGTGACACTGCTGTCGTTACCGAATGGCTGAAAGCCGATCCTAAACTAGCCGCCATTGGCGATAAAGTGACGGATAAAGACTACTTCGGTACAGGCCTGGGCATCGCTGTTCGTCAGGGCAACACTGACCTGCAGGCGAAGTTCAACACTGCACTTGAAAAAGTGAAGCAAGATGGTACCTACAAAACCATCTACGAAAAATGGTTCCAGAAGTAATCTGAATGAACGAAATGTTTACTTTAGCAAGCGCCGCCGGGATGACCGTCGGCCTTGCCGTTTGTGCGCTAATCATCGGCCTGGCTCTGGCGATGATTTTTGCCGTATGGGAGTCTGCAAAATGGCGTCCGATAGCCTGGCTGGGTTCAGCTTGGGTGACGGTGCTGCGCGGCTTACCTGAAATTCTGGTGGTGCTGTTTATTTATTTCGGCTCCTCACAGTTACTGCTTATCCTCTCAGATGGCTTCACGCTCAATCTTGGTTTTGCGCAGATCCCCATCCAATTACAGATCGAGAATTTCGATGTCAGCCCGTTCCTGTGCGGTGTCATTGCACTTTCCTTGCTCTACTCGGCTTATGCTTCGCAAACTTTGCGTGGCGCACTCAAAGCCGTACCAATTGGGCAATGGGAGTCCGGCCAGGCATTAGGTTTATCGAAAGCAGCGATTTTCTTCCGTCTGGTGATGCCGCAAATGTGGCGCCATGCGCTGCCTGGTTTAGGCAACCAGTGGTTAGTTTTGCTTAAAGATACCGCACTGGTTTCGCTGATAAGCGTTAACGATTTGATGTTACAAACCAAGAGTATCGCCACCCGTACCCAGGAGCCATTTACCTGGTATGTGGTCGCTGCCGCGATCTACCTCGTGATCACCCTCATCAGCCAGTACGTGCTCAAACGTATTGACCAGAGAGCGACTCGTTTTGAACGGAGACCCGGCTGATGCTTGAGTATTTACCGGAACTGTTTAAAGGCCTGCATACCAGCCTGACTCTGACCGTAGCGTCAATTGTGGTCGCGTTGATTTTATCGCTGTTTTTCACCATCGTTTTGACGCTGAAAACACCGGTATTGGTTCATATTGTACGTGCCTACATCACCCTGTTTACTGGTACGCCTTTGCTGGTGCAAATCTTCCTGATTTACTACGGCCCTGGTCAATTCCCGTCAATCCAAAATTACCCGGTGTTGTGGCATCTGCTTTCTGAGCCGTGGTTGTGTGCATTGATTGCCCTTTCGTTAAACAGTGCGGCTTATACCACGCAACTGTTTTACGGGGCGATTCGCGCGATTCCTGAGGGACAGTGGCAATCTTGTGGCGCATTGGGAATGAGCAAAAAGGATACGCTCGCCATTTTGCTTCCTTATGCATTTAAACGCGCCCTCTCGTCTTACTCAAACGAAGTGGTTTTAGTGTTTAAAAGTACTTCGCTGGCGTACACCATTACGCTGATGGAAGTGATGGGCCACGGGCAGTTGCTGTATGGACGGACTTACGATGTGATGGTGTTCGGTGCCGCAGGCCTGGTTTATCTGGTCGTGAACGGTTTACTGACGCTCATAATGCGTGTGGTAGAACGTCGCGCTCTGGCATTTGAACGTCGAAATTAAACGATAGCGAATCACAGAAAACGGCGGGGAATCCCCCGCCTTTTTTACGCCCGTAAAAATATAATTATACATTTTATTTGCATATAAATTCATATGCTGGCATGATTTTTTGACGCCGGAAAACGGTGAATACAATAAAACACGACAGACAGGAGCTACACACATGAAGAAGTTTATTTTGGCCGCACTGTTCGCCACAGCCGCATTCAACGTGGCCGCGGCCGACAAAATCAACTTTGGTTCTTCGGCGACTTATCCGCCATTTGAATCGCTGGATGCCAATAATCAGATTGTCGGCTTTGATATCGACCTGGCAAAAGCTTTATGCAAACAAATGCAAGCTGAATGCACATTCACTAACCATGCATTTGACAGCCTGATCCCGTCGCTTAAATTCCGTAAATACGATGCCGTAATTTCCGGCATGGATATTACCCCTGAACGCAGCAAACAAGTTTCCTTCACTGCACCGTACTATGCCAACTCAGCGGTGGTGATTGCCAAAAAAGGGGCCTTTAAGTCTTTTGACGAACTGAAAGGCAAACGTATCGGCATGGAAAACGGCACCACACATCAGAAATATCTCCAGGATAAACACCCGGAAATTAAAACCGTTTCTTACGATAGCTACCAGAATGCGATTATCGACCTGAAAAATGGGCGTATTGATGGCGTATTTGGCGACACGGCTGTCGTGAACGAATGGTTGAAAACCAACCCGCAGTTAGGGGCGGTGGGCGAGCACGTGACTGATGCAGAATACTTCGGTACGGGCCTGGGGATTGCGGTTCGCCCGGATAACAAGGCATTGCTGACCAAACTGAATACCGCGCTGGCAGCGATTAAAGCTGACGGGACGTATAAGAAGATTAGCGACCAGTGGTTCCCGCAGTAATTATTTACATATTCTAAACATCCAGGTCAGATTGTGTTTTTACCTTCTGGCCGATATTCTCACAAGTATCGTTCTGATGAAATAGACCCAATCATTTAAAGTATAAATGTACAATCTGAATTCGTACATTTGAATAATGAACAAAACACGCATTTTTACTTAAATTACATCTAATTAAGGATGGCGGTGACGTTTTTGCACTAGATAAATTATTATGTAAAATACATGACTGAATTTTACATGGATGATTTAAATGGAAAATAATAGTGTTCTACAATCTAATTCCTCTCGCCCTCCTTTGAATAACCTTTATATTTGGTTACTGGTTTTTTGTCCGATATCTTTCATTCCAATAACATATTTGCAGCTACATTCAAGCCCTGTGATTTTTATTTCACTTAAATTTATAGGTTACGCCCTACCTATGACATTATTTATTAAAGACCGAATCAATTTAACCGCGGCCGGATATACAAAATTACCACATTGGATATGGATATTTTTCTCCCCTGTTTATTATTGGAAAAGGGATAATATGACCAAGAGTAATCATACTATTTTCTGGTGTGGCCTGATTACACCTCTTATCTGTGCTACCTTAACATTCCCTATAATGGAAGAGTATGAGAATTCAATCTATACCCAGCCCGAGCAGCAGGATTCTTATACTCCAGCAGTGCCATTTCCAAATGCAGAGAATTGATTAGTCATATTATTTTCTTTACCTGGATAGATGTCACACGAGTCGATTTCCTTCTATCCAGGTTTTGGAGATTAAGGTGAAGGCAGCCGCACCAACAACGCCAATACCTCGTAATGCGCCGTATGCGGGAACATATCAAACAGCTGTACTCTCTCAACCCGGTATTCCGCCAGCGAAGCAATATCCTGTGCCATCGTCTGCGCATTACAACTTGAATAGATGATGTATTTCGGAGCCATGTTGTTCAGGAAATAACACAGCGCCTGGCCGATGCCACGTCTTGGCGGATTCACTAAAACCAGGTCAGGAATATCTACCTGCTCAGTAGCAAATTTCGTGGAATCCAGCGCCTGGAAGTGAATATCGGTTAAGCCGAGTTTTTCGGCTGATTGGCGAGCTGAAGCAATCGCTTCTGGGGCAATTTCAATTCCAGTCAGTTTCATATCCGGTGTGGCGCAGTGCAGCCCAAAGCCGCCAACTCCACAGAATAAATCCCACATATGTTTGACGGGCATTTCTCGCACCCATCCGCGAGCGGTGGCATACAACGACGCAGCAACCGTTGGGTTGGTCTGGAAGAAACTTTGCGGGCGGATATATAACGGCACGCCGTTAAAATTTTCTTCAAGCCATTGTTGTTCGGTGAACGGAATCTCCTGCTCGCCTTCCATAATCGCCATATGCACTGGCTGGATGTTGGCGGAAATCACTTTGAGCTGTGGGAGTTGTTGTTGCAGCCATGGCAGGGCCGCACGCAGCTGCTCGATTTTTGCATCGGAACGCAATACAAAACGCAGCATCATGTCGCCATCTAACTGGCTTTCCGTCAGCAAAAGATATTTCAGTTCGCCACGTTTACGCGCCACGTTATAGGGCGTCAAACCCGCACGAGCAATAAAAGGTTTCAGTACGGCAAAAACCGCCTGGAAAGAGGCTGGATAAAGCGGGCATTCGGTTAAATCTTCAGGCGTCCCATCGCGGTGCAGCATGCCAAGCAACGGCTTTTCTACGCTACCGCTGACCACCATTTTAGCTTTATTACGAAAAGCGTGTTCAGGGCCACTGATTGGCGCGCGCCAGTCTTGCACCGCAACTCCCTCCAGTAATTGCTGAAGTTCGTTCATTTTGGCGGTGAGCTGTTCAGAAATCTGCTGTTCAATCCACTGACAAGAACGGCAACGATTAGTCTGGTATAGCGCGCAATGCATAATTAAATCCTGAAGGGCGCAGAGCAAAACACTACGCGGTTATTGAAGTTTGAAAAAAAGCCGACTGCGCGAAGGGGCAAACAGCAGGAACAACACCAGTAAATCGGGGAGTTTCTGCATCATTAACGAGCGGAATATCTCACGTTTTGACTCGCCGGGAATACTAAAAAGTTCGGGATAACCCCAACCCAGCGACGCCGCCCATAAATATGAGACCGCAATAACCTGCGTGGCAAGGAATACCCAGCGCCCCCAGTTGCGCCCTTTCATGATGACAAACGCACAACGTAACTCGATGCAAAGCATCACCAGGCTACCAAGGAAAATCAGCGTCAGGTTCCAGGTTTGCACACTGCGATGAACAAAATCAATCACTCCACGCAACCCGAGCATGTTGAACAGCAACATAAGATCGAGCATCCGCGTAGTAAGAATAGCGATTGCCGCCACCAGAACGAGTGTGGGGGCATTCAATTTGGCTTGAGTTTGACTTCGTTTCCTGAAAATTTCCGCAAACCTCGTGTTCCATACGTCACAGTGCCGCGTCTGGCGCGGCACTGAGGGTTTTATCAGATTTTAAACCTTTCAGCTACGCCTTGCACGTTGGATATCGCGCAGGCGCTGCTTTTCTGCCCGCGCCATAAACCACCATGCAATTAATCCAATAACCCCGACGACACCCAAAATGATGGATGCCAGAGCGTTAATTTCCGGGTTGACCCCCATTCTGACACTCGAGAATACCAGCATCGGTAAGGTTGTCGCCCCAGGCCCTGAGACGAAGCTCGCAATAACCAAATCATCGAGCGATAAGGTAAACGCCAGTAACCAGCCGGAAACGATCGCCGGAGCAATCATCGGAACGGTGATCACAAAAAACACCTTTAGCGGCGTGGCGCCTAAATCCATTGCCGCTTCTTCGATTGAGTGGTCTAACTCGCGCAAGCGTGAGCTAATCACAACCGACACATACGCAGTACAAAAAGTGACGTGCGCAAGCCAGATGGTCAACATGCCGCGGTCACTTGGCCAGCCAATGGCATGCCCAAGCGCGACGAACAGCAACAGCAACGACAGGCCAGTAATGACATCAGGCATAACCAGCGGTGCGGTGAGCATAAAGGCAAAACCTGTGGAGCCCCGAAACTTACCAAAACGCACCATCACCATAGCAGCAATGGTGCCGAGGATAACCGCGGCTGTTGCAGCCGCAGCCGCAATGGCCAAACTCAGCCCCACCGCGCTCATCATCGCCGAGTCGTGGAATAGCTCGACATACCAACGTGTAGACCACCCCGCCCATACTGTTACCAGTTTTGAGCTGTTAAATGAGTAAATCACCAGCATTAACATTGGGGCGTACAGGAAGGTGAAACCAATCACCAAAATCAAAATACGCCACGGCGAACGAACTACCGGTAAATTGTTCATGCGTGGTCCTCCGCCGCTTTGTTCTGGTATTTGTGGAACCACATAATCGGCACAATCAGTAGGATAAGCATAGTGATAGCCACCGCTGAGGCCACAGGCCAGTCGCGGTTATTGAAGAACTCCTGCCACAATACGCGGCCAATCATGATGCTATCTGGCCCGCCGAGCAATTCCGGGATAACAAACTCTCCTACCGCCGGAATAAACACCAGCATCGAGCCGGCAATAATCCCGCCTTTGGTGAGTGGCACGATAACGCTAAAGAACGTTTTCAGCGGCCGGGCACCTAAATCCAGAGAGGCCTCCACCAGCGAGTAATCAATTCGGGTCAGCGCGGTATAAATCGGCAGCACCATAAAGGGTAAATAGGCATAAACAATACCGATATAAACCGCGAGATTGGTATGTAAAATCACCAGCGGTTGATCGATAACACCCAACCATATCAGCACATTATTAAGCACACCGTTATTTTTGAGGATCCCCATCCACGCATACACGCGAATCAGGAACGAGGTCCATGAAGGTAAAATAACCAATAACAACAGAATATTACGTGTTGAGGATTTACTGTGAGCCACCGCCCAGGCCAACGGATAGCCCAGCAGCAAACAGCAAATTGTAGAAACGCCCGCCATTTGCAGCGATTGCAGATAGGCTTCGGCATATAACGGATCGTCAGTTAGCTGAAGATAGTTAGCCAGATTCAGCGCCAGCGAAATCTGATCGTCTGCCCAGGTGACGAGATCGGTGTAAGGTGGAATGGATCGCGCTATTTCTGCAAAACTTATCTTAAAGACAATCAAGAATGGCAGCATAAACAGCAAAATTAGCCACAGATAAGGCAAAGCGATCACCAGCTTGCGGCCATGGCGCATTTGCATTTTTCCCAGCCACAATTTAAAACTGCTTGCCGGTGGCTCCGCCGGGCGTTCAGTCATCGTGCTCATTTCGCCCCCTTAAACCGTCAACACCACACAACTTTCAGCATCCCAACACAGGCGCACTTCGTCGCCCCATGTCGGCATTCCTTTACGATTGCGGTTCTCGTTCTGCAACTGCGCGCTGATCATCTGGCCACTTTTCAGGCGGACGTGATATATCGACAAGTCGCCAAGGTAAGCAATGTGCACCACTTCACCCACCGCAAAGTTGTAGCCATCGGCAGGGGGTTCGTCACAAAGCATCACTTTTTCCGGGCGCAATGCAACGTAGACCGGCACACCGTCGACCACTGAAATATCCGGGTCTACTTTCAATGGATGCACAAGCCCTGGACTGTCAATCACCAGGCCATCTTCCTGACGCTCTTTCAACAGACCTTCAAAGACGTTTACCGAACCGATAAATTCAGCGCTGTAGCGCGTTGCCGGGTATTCATAGACTTCTTCCGGCTCGCCGATTTGCTCGAATTTACCGCGATTCATGATGGCGATGCGCCCCGCCATAGTCATCGCTTCTTCCTGGTCGTGCGTCACCATCACGCAGGTCGCGCCCACGCGCTCAAGAATATCGACGACTTCAAGTTGCATACGGTCACGCAGCTTTTTATCCAGCGCGCCCATTGGCTCATCGAGCAGCAACAGTTTTGGCCGTTTCGCGAGGCTTCGTGCCAGCGCGACACGTTGGCGCTGCCCGCCAGAAAGCTGGTGCGGCTTACGTTTCGCGTACTCCTGCATATGCACAAGAGTTAGCATTTCCTGCACACGCTGAGTGATTTCACTTTTCGGCAGTTTGTCTTGCTTGAGGCCGAAGGCGATATTTTGTTCAACCGTCATATGCGGGAAAAGTGCATACGACTGGAACATCATATTGATCGGGCGCTGATACGGCGGCACATGCGACAAATCGACGCCATCAAGCACGATCTGCCCGGCACTCGGTTGCTCAAAGCCTGCCAACATACGTAAAAGTGTTGATTTACCACAGCCGGATGGCCCGAGCAGCGCAAAAATTTCGCCTTTATAAATGGTGAGATTCACATCATCAACGGCGTGTTGCCCGTCGAAGGATTTTGTGAGGTTGCGTACTTCAAGCAGCGGGGTGAGCGCTTTGCGAGTTTTCGCGTGTGGACGAGGAGTTGCGTCGTTCAATATGTTGCTCTCCGGCAAAAACGAAATAGATGTACGACCCGGTTGCCGTACTAATGACGATACAGAGGCCTGGGCCTCTGCTCGTGTTGGAGCGCATGCACTGTTTCGGTGCACCACTCCGTTGCAAACCTTGTTAAGTCGCTAACAGGTTTACTTATTTGCCTGTTTTAACTTTAGTCCACGCCCGGGTAATTACGCGGTCAACTTTTGGCGATTGCACACTTTGTGTGAACAATTTGGCACGCACATCAGCTGGCGGATAAATACCTGGGTTATCGCGAATTTCTGCGTTCAGCAGCGGCGTGGAGTCTTTGTTCGCGTTCGCGTAATAAACGTGGTTACTGATATTCGCCACGACATCCGGGCGCATCAGGTAATTCAGGAACTGATAGGCTTCGTCTTTGTTTTTCGCATCTGCGGTCATGGCGAACATATCGAAGTACACCATCGCCCCTTCTTTAGGAATGGTATAAGCAATATTCACGCCATTTTTTGCTTCTTTGGCGCGATTCGCTGCCTGGAGAATATCGCCTGACCAACCAATCGCGACGCAGATGTCGCCGTTTGCCAGGTCATTGATATATTGAGAAGAATGGAAATAACGGATAGACGGGCGCAGTTTCAACAGCAGATCGTTCGCCGCCCCGGTGTAATCTTTCGGGTCGGTGCTGTTAGGATCTTTGCCCAGATAGTGCAACACGGAGGCATAGACTTCGCTTGGTGCGTCAAGGAAGGAGACACCGCAGCTTTTCAGCTTCTCGAGGTTTTCGGGTTTCAGGATAAGATCCCAGCTATCCACTGGCGCGTCTTTGCCCAGTGCCGCTTTGACTTTTTCGACGTTGTAACCGATACCGGTTGTGACCATCATGTACGGAATGCCGTATTTATTGTCGTGGTCGTTGTGCGCGACCAGCTTGAGCATTTCCGGATCGAGGTTTTTGTAGTTCGGGAGTTTACTTTTATCCAGCGGCTGGAAAATCCCGGCCTGAGCCTGACGTTCGAGGAATTGCGAAGAAGGCACAACCAGGTCGTAGCCCGTACTGCCCGCCATCAACTTCCCTTCCAACACTTCGTTGGAGTCGAAGACGTCATAAACGACTTTAATACCGGTTTCTTTGGTGAAGTTTGCCAGCGTATCCGGCGCAATATAATCAGACCAGTTATAAACGTGCAGCGTCTTTTGTTCAGCAGCAAATGTGGTGGCAGAAACGGCCATCAGCAAACCCGCCACCATACCCGATAGCAATTTTTTACGTTGGGCGAACATAGTTATCATTCCTTCTGAATAAAGGGTAAATCTCGCTTTCGCGAGCATAATTTACTCAATCAACCTTTCACGCATTTTTTTCTCGCACACAGGCCATGCAAGAATCATGCATCTCTATTCAAACTGCTGTGAAAAAAGACTGACGCCTCCCCAGCAGACATTGCACGCTTTACGCGTCCCGCAAGAATAACTGTAGCCAGACTTAGAGACTATAGCCCACGCAGAAAAGTGACTTTTATCAATTTTTTAAGCATAAAACATCTATGGTGTGGCGCAAAACGGGCAGGAGTGGCGAGAATAATTCTGGTGGGAGGCTATTAAGGCAGAATAAAAAAACATGGAACGCAGCGGGTATGGCAGCCGCTGCGGTCAGGAAAGAAACGATTAGTGCAGGAAGTGGGTTTGAATAATTGTGCCGTCATCTTGCTCTTCTTCTCCTTCAGAGATAAAGAGCAGCTGGTTGGCACACGCTTCCAGAATCACCATAGAGATTTGCTCTTCACTCTGTTTTACAAAGGCAGCAAACTGCTCACGGGTAATGCCGACTGACGCTTGCAGCGACTGGCAAACCACAAGTTTTGGTAAATTGTCATCCTGGATATCCAGGAACGCTTTCACGGTTAACGAACTGGCGTTGATAGAGGACAAATCAGATGCCAGTGGCAGCAAAGCGGAAGGTTTTACTTCGGCCAGCGCTGAGAACAAGACGATATTATCGACCAGATCGATTTTCGCATCGTAGACACCATCAAAATTCTGCATATGGGGCAGATGGAGCGCCTGGCAAGTGTCGCACTCGAAAATGGTCACGCCGATTTCGTCAAGCCAGCGGCGTAAGATGTCCAGAGTCGGGACAACGAGTGAATCCATAAATGCCGTAGCCTCTTAAATAAGGGTGAGTAAGTCGCGCCATAGCTTACGCAAAAATAACGCCTCATACTAATATTATGCGCCCAATGGCTCATGCGTTCGAATTTAGCCGCCTGTTTTCAGGCAATATCCCGGCTGCGCTTGCTGTTCAATCCATTTAATCATCAGCGTCGCAATATCCACACCGCTTGTTTTTTCAATGCCTTCCAGACCTGGCGACGCGTTGACTTCCATAACCAGTGGGCCGCGTTCGGCGCGCAAAATATCAACGCCCGCCACATCCAACCCGAGCGTAGCAGCCGCATGCAGGGCGATTTCGCGTTCACGTTCAGTGATTTCAACCTGATTTGCCACGCCTCCGCGATGCAGGTTGGAGCGAAAATCACCGGGTTTTGCCTGGCGTTCGATTGCCGCCACCACTTTGTTGCCGACCACAAGACAGCGGATATCCCTGCCCTGCGCTTCTTTTATATATTCCTGCACCAGAATATGAGCGTTAAGACCCCGGAAGGCATCAATCACGCTTTCTGCCGCCTGCCGGGTTTCAGCCAACACAACGCCAATCCCTTGTGTACCTTCCACCAGTTTTACCACCAGCGGAGCACCGCCTACCATGTCGATTAAATCACTGGTGTCATCAGGTGAGTGAGCAAAACCGGTAACGGGCAAATCAATGCCCTGCCTCGCCATCAACTGCAAGGAACGCAGTTTGTCGCGCGCACGGGTAATCGCGACGGATTCATTGAGTGGATAGCTGCCCAGCATTTCAAACTGGCGCAAAACGGCAGTGCCATAAAATGTGATTGCCGAGCCGATACGTGGAATAACTGCATCATAATGCGGAAGCTGGCGGCCTTTATAATGCACAGAGGGTGCTGCCGGATTGATGTTCATATAGCAAGAAAGGGGATCGATAATTTCGACGGCGTGACCCCGGCGCGATGCCGCTTCACGAAGCCGTTTACAAGAATAAAGCGTTCCATCCCGGGACAAAATGGCGATTTTCACCCTGCACCTCAGCATTTCCAGTCTATGAGGCAATCTCAGTAGGCGTGATTGATGCAGTTAGTTTGGGCTCGGACTGCGCGGAAAAACCGGAGCGTACACGAAGTACGTGAGGATTTTGAGCACAGCCCAGGGCAAAACTAACAAATAAAATAGCCTAATGGGATAGTCTCTAATAATGACAGCGCGGATATCATAGCACTGCCATGTTGTTTCAACGAACGGGCAATGTATCTGGGGACTGTTTTAACACGTCAATTAAATGGCGTGTTGTGGAGGCCAGATGATGCGGATCGTAGACCACATAGAGATCCGCCGGGATCGCTTTTGTGAGCGGGCGGAAGGTCACGCCCGGCCAGTTCATTTGCGCGTAGCTGTCGGCCATGATGGTTAATCCGATACCGATGCTCACCAATGCCAGCACCGTTTGCGGCTCGACGGCTTCCCTGACTATACGCGGCGTGAACCCCGCCTCCCGACAGACCCCCTGCAAAAAGGTCCAGTCAGAATGCACCGCCGTCATGGTGACAAAAGCCTCGTGACGCAACTGCTCGATATCAATGGCGGTTTGTTTTGTGAGGGGGTGCTTTTCTGGCAAGGCCACTAAAAACGTCGCGTCGTGAAGTTTTTCGCTGCGTAAACCGGGAGGTGGATTGGTTTCCATACGCCAGATCCCGGCGTCGATGTCATGGCGTTCAATTAAAGAAAGCTGGACGCCAGGTGACTTTTCGCGGAATAAAATATCAATCGCGGGATAATCAGCGATAAATTGTTGCAGCCCCAGACGCAACCCGCCCCAGATAGCGGTGCCGACAATGCCCAGGTGAATTCGCCCACCTTCGCCACGACCTATTTGTTCGACTCGGGCCAGGGCAAGGTTTGCGCTGTCGAGCAAACGCCGGGTTTCTTCGAGTAGAATTTCACCCGCATAAGTAAGCGCGACGCTACGTGAATGGCGAATAAACAGAACGGTGCCGAGCTGGGACTCTAATTCTTTGATATGAAAACTCAGCGGCGGCTGGGACATATTTAAGCGCGCCGCAGCTTTGCCAAAATGCAGCTCTTCTGCCACAGCCTGGAAATAGCGCAATAGTTTTAAATCGGTACGATAAACTCGCTGTGAAATGCTCATGAGGCTCCCTTTGTTCTGGCAGCCCCATAAACTATCACTCCTGCCGCTCGCTGTAATCCAGCCGACTGTTAATGTGCGACCGGTGCCGAAGCCTTGAGCGAAGGATTGTGTCGATACTGGAAACTGAAGTGGAAAATAACCGCCAGCACTAATGCATATCCGGCAAACACCAACCAAATCGTCGTCCAGTCTTTGACGCCATCAACGCTAAAGTAATCCACCACATAGCCACTGAGAATCGCCCCAAGATAAGCGCCAATCCCGTTAACCATCGTCATGAATAGCCCTTGTGCACTAGCCCGGATACGTTTATCGACTTCTTGCTCCACAAAAACAGAACCTGAGATATTAAAGAAATCGAACGCGCAGCCATAAACCACCATCGAAAGTAGCAGTAATACGAAACCAAATGCAGACGGGTCCCCCCAGGCAAACAAGGCGAATCGCAGCACCCAGGCCACCATGCTCATCAACATCACTTGTTTAATCCCAAAGCGACGTAAGAAGAATGGAATGGTCAGGATAAACGCCACTTCCGACATCTGAGAAACAGACAGCAGAATCGACGGGTACTGAACCACGAAGCTGTCGGCAAATTCAGGGTTACGCGCAAAATCATGCAGGAACGGGTTGCCGAAAGTATTGGTTATTTGCAAAACCGCGCCTAACAGCATGGCGAATAAGAAGAAAACAGCCATGCGCGGATTTTTGAATAATACAAACGCATCCAGACCCAGACGGCTCACCCACGAGCGCGACACGCCGCCTTTCGCCACCGGAATGGTTGGCAGAGTCAGGGAATACAACGCCAGCGCCAGCGAGGCTCCCGCTGCAATATAAAGCTGGAGATTACTCAGCTCAAATCGCATCAGGCTTACTGTCCACATCGCGGCGATAAAACCGATAGTGCCGAAAACGCGGATCGGTGGGAAATGGCTGACGGTATCCAGCCCGGCTTTTTCGAGGCTGGCATATGAGATGGTATTCGACAGGGCAATGGTTGGCATAAATGCCATCGCGTTACCCAGCATCACCCAAAACATCAGCCCCGGCTGATTAATGCTGGCAGCCCAGGCCAGCATTGCGGCGCACACCAGGTGGCAGAGTGCATAGACACGATTCGCAGGCAGCCATTTGTCGGCAATAATGCCGACGATCCCCGGCATTAATAACGCCGCAAGTCCTTTGGTACTGTAGACCATACCGACATCAGCCCCCCGGAAACCGAGGGTGTTAATCATGTATGAGCCTAGTGTGACCAGCCATGCGCCCCAAATGAAATACTGCAAAAACAACATGATTTTCAAGCGAGGTTTAATCGCCAAAACGTTAATCGCCATGTGTTTTACCCGGTGTGTTGGTAGTGCCTCAGGCGAGTTTGCCCAGGAAACCGCAAATCAGATTAATAAAGTTCTGGCGCGAAAGTGCCGCTGCCGCCAGCGTTTGCGCATGAGAAAGCTGCACGCTTCCCAGGCCTTCAGCAAGATTGGTAATCGCCGAAACCGCCACCACTTTCAGGCCGCAATGGCGAGCGCTGATCACCTCGGGCACAACAGACATACCCACCACATCGCCGCCGATGATTTGCATCATGCGAATCTCAGCTGCGGTTTCAAAGTTGGGGCCAGGATAGGAAACAAACACACCTTCGGTGAGTGGGAAGCCCTGCTCTTTTGCGACTTGCTGTAATACGCCACGGTAATCGGCGTCATAAGCATTTGCCAAAGAGAAGAAACGCTCACCGAAACGGTCATCGTTAGGGCCGACCGTTGGCGTACCCGGCATGGTATTAATATGGTCGTTCAACGCTACCAGGCTGCCAGGACCCACTTCAGGACGCAATGAACCCGCGGCGTTTGTGGAGAACAGGATTTCACAGCCGAGCAATTTAAACGTGCGAATCGCGTTAGTCATCACTGACATACCGCGCCCTTCGTAGAAGTGACCGCGCCCTTTCATGCAAGCGACAGGAACACCCGCAAGCGTCCCTACCACCAGCTCACCGGCATGGCCGTGTACCGTGCTGACCGGAAAGCCTGGCAGTTCGTCGTAAGGGAAAACAATAGGTTGTTCGATTTTCTCAGCCAGTTCGCCCAGGCCAGACCCCAAAATGAAAGCCACGCGCGGCACCAGGCCATTAATACGGGAACGGATAATATCTGCGGCGTAATACGGAGAGTTATCAAGAGTAGTCATCGGCATCAGGTGCTCCTTGTCATGAGTCGAATAATCAGAATTTGCGTTAACTCTGTTATACCGACTGACAATAGTGCAGAACCAATACCGTTTAGGCGGGTGATTGATAGCGAAAATGTATTGATCAGCGGCGGCGAGCGCCACCGCCAGAGGTTGTTATCGGGTAGCCCAGCCCTGTTTGTGCAAATAATCGAGAATAAATGGACGGTTTTCTTTGATGATTGTGCGACGAATATGATCGCTCCACGTGTCGCGGCGCGTATTGCTGCCACGGGAAAGATAGTATTGCGCCATCTCTTCGTCGTATTGCTCCAGCACGTTTTCATCGACCGGCTGATAGCTATTTTCATGCATGATCATGGCCGCCGGGATGCGCGGTTTAATACCGTGGTCTTCATCGGGCCAACCCAAGCATAAACCAAACAGAGGTAGCACGTGTTTTGGGATATTCAGTAGTTCCGTCACCGCTTCAATGTTGTTACGCAGCCCGCCGATGTACACGCCACCCAATCCCAGTGACTCCGCTGCGGTAAAGGCGTTTTGCGCAAGAATAGCCGTATCGACCACGCCAAGGAGCAACTGTTCGGCCAGACCTAACTGCGCTTCCGGGCAAATTTGCAAATGACGGTTAAAGTCGGCGCAGAACACCCAAAATTCAGCGGCTTGCGCGACATGCTTCTGCCCGCCGGTGAGCGGAACCAGCTGCTCACGCAGGGATTTGTCCGTGATACGGATAATCGAGGTGCATTGTAAAAAACTGGAACTTGAGGCCGCCTGGGCACTGGCAACAATCGCTGCACGCTGTTCGTCAGTAATTGGCTCGTCGGTGTAGCGACGAACGGAACGGTGTGAACGCAGCAGATCAATGGTCGGCGTCATCGTGTTTATCCTTTGGCTTGTCTGAAAGAGATTTCTTAACGGGCGATTGCCCTTTGGTCAGCAGCGGCGCAACGTTTTGAGCCATCGCCCACACCATGAATGCCGCTGCCGGGATCATGAGTGCAATCCCTAAAAATACCATGATGATGGCCGCCGTCGCATTCCCAAAGGGTGCGGGTAATGCCACATAACCGTTCAGGGAAAGATAAGAAAGCAATAAAAAGGCGATACCGATAACTTCGAGGATTAATACAGGTTTCGGTAAGGCTCCGAGTGAACGCATCCGCTTGTCTCCACAGGCAATTATCACTTGAGTATAACCTGGTTGCGCCTGACTCTTACGTTGCAATATAGACGATGAATATCAATGTAAGAGGCAAGACCTTCTTTCCATTCCCCCCGGTTAGCGGCATTATAGTTGCCATTCGCCGGCTCGTTCGGCCGCAAAAAATAAAGGAGATTCTATGTTTGCAGTAATCTTTGGTCGCCCAGGCTGCCCATATTGTGTTCGTGCTAAAGAGTTGGCTGAGAAATTGACCGCTGAGCGTGATGACTTCAACTTCCGTTACGTTGATATTCACGCAGAAGGCATCAGCAAAGCCGATCTGGAAAAAACCGTAGGTAAACCTGTTGAAACTGTACCGCAGATTTTCCTCGACCAGAAACACATCGGTGGTTGCACTGATTTTGAAGCTTACGCTAAAGAACACCTGAGCTTGTTCCAGAACGCGGAATAAATACTCAAACTAAAAAAACCGGCTCCGTTGTATAACTGAGCCGGTTTTTTTATCGCCGCTGACGGCGGAGCAATGTACGAACAAATAAGTAGCTCAATGCTCCAAGAGCACACCAAAACACAGCACTAAACATCCAGGCCATTTCCTGCCAGAACGTTCGCGTTGGCGAAAGCCAAAAGTGAATGATTAACAGACAAAGCGGTGAAGCCAGTACTGCGCCCATCAGCGGTTTGATCACTCGGCCATGGCGTGAAAACACGCTAGCAATAACACCCGGAAGGATAAAAAACAGCAATCCCCACTCTGAATGTCTATCACCCGGGTAGCTATTGGCGGCACTCAACTTCTGAGACAAAAACACGCCAACAAACAACACGAAGCAACAAATGACTCCAAACCAACGTTGTCCACGCATGAACACACATCCTCCTGACGATCGCTTGTATCGAACTTAAAATTACAGTTCTGCACGCAGAACAGCCCGGGTCAGATAAGTTTCAGCAATCCCTGCTAAAAAATAAGTCGCGCAATTCGCACAATATTCTTACTAGCCGTAAAACTACATAAAGATTAAACTAGCGGCTATTATCAGGTCTGTGCACTGGATATTTTAATGCAATAAAAATACATTAAATTGCGTTGTAATTAGTAGAAACCCTAACCCAAAAAACCATTTCTTTCAACAGCTTACTAGTAAACAAGAAGTTATCCTTCGTGAATATAAACGTCGCAGATTTGTTAAGCGGGAATTACATCCTGTTATTATTTGTTGTTCTGACCTTAGGCTTATGTCTGGGTAAATTACGCCTCGGTTCTGTCCAACTGGGTAATTCCATTGGTGTTTTAGTGGTCTCTTTATTACTCGGACAACAACATTTTTCCATTAACACAGACGCCCTAAATCTGGGTTTCATGCTGTTCATTTTTTGTGTTGGCGTGGAAGCTGGGCCAAACTTTTTTTCAATTTTCTTCCGCGACGGCAAAAATTATTTAATGCTGGCACTGGTGATGGTCGGCAGCGCCATGCTTCTTGCACTCGGATTGGGGAAACTCTTTGGCTGGGATATTGGCCTCACCGCCGGTATGCTCGCCGGTTCGATGACCTCTACCCCCGTGTTGGTCGGTGCAGGTGATACCTTGCGCCATTCCGGCATAGCGGGAACCGAACTTGCCGCCTCTCTTGATAATCTGAGCCTCGGCTACGCGCTGACTTATCTAATCGGCCTGGTGAGTTTAATTGTTGGTGCGCGTTATCTGCCAAAACTTCAGCACCAGGATTTGCAAACCAGCGCTCAACAAATCGCTCGTGAACGCGGTCTGGATACCGATGCCGCACGCAAAGTTTACCTGCCCGTTATCCGCGCCTATCGCGTCGGTTCTGAACTTGTTGCCTGGGCGGATGGCAAAAATCTGCGCGAACTGGGTATTTATCGCCAGACCGGTTGCTATATCGAACGTATTCGCCGTAACGGTATTCTGGCAAACCCTGATGGTGACGCTGTACTGCAAAAAGGGGATGAAATCGCGCTGGTCGGTTACCCGGACGCACACTCTCGTCTCGACCCAAGCTTCCGTAATGGTAAAGAAGTTTTTGACCGTGACCTGCTGGACATGCGCATCGTCACCGAAGAAATTGTGGTGAAAAACCACAATGCCGTAGGTCGCCGCCTGGGGCAATTAAAGCTGACCGATCACGGTTGCTTCCTGAACCGCGTTATCCGCAGCCAGATTGAAATGCCTATCGACGACAATATCGTGCTGAACAAAGGCGACGTTTTACAGGTTAGCGGTGACGCTCGACGCGTGAAAACCGTGGCAGAGCGCATCGGTTTTATCTCGATTCATAGCCAGATTACCGACCTGCTCGCTTTTTGCGCCTTCTTCATTATCGGCCTGATGATCGGCATGATCACCTTCCAGTTCAGCTCGTTTAGTTTCGGTGTCGGTAACGCCGCAGGCTTGCTGTTTGCCGGAATCATGTTGGGCTTCTTGCGCGCCAACCACCCAACGTTCGGCTACATCCCGCAAGGGGCGTTGAACATGGTGAAAGAATTCGGCCTGATGGTATTTATGGCGGGCGTCGGGTTAAGTGCCGGTAGCGGCATTGGCAATGGTTTAGGTGCAGTCGGCGGGCAAATGTTGATCGCCGGCCTTATCGTTAGCCTGGTACCCGTAGTGATCTGCTTCCTGTTCGGTGCATATGTTTTACGTATGAACCGCGCACTGTTGTTCGGGGCGATGATGGGCGCACGAACTTGTGCACCGGCGATGGAAATCATCAGCGACACCGCGCGCAGTAATATTCCAGCCCTTGGCTACGCCGGAACCTACGCTATCGCTAACGTGTTGTTAACGTTGGCGGGGACGCTTATCGTAATCATATGGCCTGGTTTGTGATCCGTACCGCAGACAAAGAAAAAAGATTTTTTTATGGCAGTGCGAACTTTTTACCCAAGACAAAGTCTTAATTAGTGCCACTGCTTTTCTTTGATGTCCCCAATTTGTGGAGCCCATCAACCCCGCCTCTTTGGTTCAAGGTTGATGGGTTTTTTATTGCCTGAAATTCGTGTTCCCTTTCAAATCAAACTCTTGCCCATCTCTGCTCCAGTCACGCCTTAATCACCACCAAATCTAAACCCATCCTTCATAATTTGAATACTGAGAGCTAGTGAGCGAGGATTCGTGATGTTACTTAAAGATAAAATCGTGGTGATCTTCGGGGGCAGCGGCGCTATCGGTAGCACGCTGGCACAGAAGCCTTCATTAAAGCGCTCGCCAGCGAACTCGCCCCGAAGAATATTCGCGTCGTCTGCGTCCGATCACATGCTATTTCTGATGCCGTTCAGGCTGGTTCCTATACCAGAGAAGTTTTCGAGCCAAAGGCACAAGCGATGGGTTTGAGCGTGGAACAGTGGGTAGGAGGGGCGGCACAAAGTACGATGTTAAAACGTCTGCCCACGCTTTCGCAGATTGCAGAGTTAATGACATTTCTGGCGTCAGAAAACGCAGGGGCGATGACGGCAACTGTGGTCAATATGAGTGCGGGTACGACGATTGACTGATAAGAATACCCTGTCCAATCTAACCGGCAATTTTTGCCAGCATCCTGCTCAAGTCCTCACGACTCAACGGATGCCTGTCCGTCACATAATGCAGTGTCATACCTTCGATAAAAGCATCCAGCATGCGAGCGGTTATCGGGTCAAAAAACGCCTCGAGCGCTTGCTGGCTGCGACACATCCAATCCTGCATGATGATTTTTAGTTCAGGATTGCGATTTGCGTATGCATAGAGTTGATACATCACTTGCAGGTTGTATGACGTGGCGATTTTCTCACCGCAAATCATGTCGACTATCGCTTCGCAGGCTTCATCGCGATTACGGGCCTGCTCAATGCGACAACGATAATCGTCAGACATCTGGTGCGCAAACTGTGTAAAGGCTTCGCTCAAAAGCGATTCGATGCCGTCGAAATAGTAGGTCATCGATCCCAGCGAGACACCTGCCGCTTCGGCAATTTTGCGGTGCGTGATATGGCTAATTCCATGTTCCACCAGCATATCCAGCGTGGCGTGCAAAATACGTGAACGGCGGTCGGGGTCATTGCGTCGCGGTGCTTTAGTCATCATTTTCGCTCGGTAAAAACAGACGCAAAAGAGTTTACCAGGCAATGTGTACAAATGTACACAAACTTGCTAGTGTAATTTCCATTCGCCGCCAACCGGTACTTCCATGTCTGCCGCCATTAGTCATCGCAAAGCGACTCAACATCGCACCTGGGCGCTGTTCGCCTTTTTCTTCCTGCCCGGCCTCGTCATGGCCTCCTGGGCCACCCGTACTCCAGCCATTCGTGACACACTCAGCGTTTCAACTGCCGGTATGGGTATCGTGCTATTTGGCCTGTCGATTGGTTCGATGAGCGGCATTTTATGTTCCGGCTGGCTGGTTAAGCGGTTTGGTACGCGCAATATTATTCGCAGCGGCATGACGCTGATGGTCACTGGCATGCTGGTGATGGGCGCCGCGTTGTTCCTGGCGTCTCCTGTTCTGTTCGCAACTGGCCTGGCAATCCTCGGGGCTGGACTGGGTTCGGCTGAAGTGGCAATGAACGTCGAAGGCGCAATTGTTGAAGGGCTGCTAAAAAAGACCGTATTACCCATGATGCACGGCTTTTATAGCCTCGGCACATTAGCAGGCGCGGGAATTGGCATGAGTCTGACCGCCCTTAACGTCACCGCGTATGGGCATCTTTTAGTGATTGGCCTGGTGGTTATCACGCCGATTATTATTGCCATTACTGCAATCCCACACGGTGTCGGGAAAAATAATGCCGATGCTAATACTGATAATGGGCACGAACCTCATCCGCCATTTTATAAAGATTTACAGCTGATTTTAATTGGCACGATTGTACTGGCAATGGCGTTTGCTGAAGGTTCTGCCAACGACTGGCTGCCACTACTGATGGTCGATGGCCATGGTTTTAGCCCAACCTCAGGTTCAATGATTTATGTCGGTTTCACGCTGGGCATGACCGTAGGGCGTTTTACCGGCGGCTGGTTTATCGATCGCTACAGCCGTGTAGCCGTGGTTCGCGCCTGCGCAATGATGGGGATCTTAGGCATCGGCTTAATCATCTTTGTGGATAACACCTTTGTGGCGGGTATTTCCGTTATTTTATGGGGACTGGGAACCTCTCTCGGTTTCCCATTAACGATTTCCGCAGCAGGCGATACCGGCCCGGATCCGGCAACTCGCGTCAGTGTGGTGGCGGCTTCCGGCTATATCGCTTTTTTAGTTGGCCCGCCGTTGTTAGGCTTCTTAGGCGAACATTACGGCCTGCGCCTGGCTATGTTAGTGGTATTGAGTTTAATGGTGGTCGCCGCACTGGTTGCGAAAGCCGTCGCTAAACCAACCGATCTTGTGACCAATTCGCTTGAAGGGAGAGTTCGATGAGTGTGAAATTAATTGCCGTCGACATGGATGGTACGTTCCTGGACGATAATAAAGAGTACAACCGTGCGCGTTTTGCGGAGCTTTATGCGCAGATGAAAGAACAAGGCATTCGATTTGTGGTCGCCAGCGGCAACCAATATTACCAGCTCATTTCATTCTTCCCGGAGATCGCCCACGAGATTTCCTTCGTGGCCGATAATGGCGGTTGGGTAGTCAGCGAAGGCAAAGATACCTTTAACGGTGAGCTGACAAAGCAGGAATTCAACACCGTCATCGATCATCTTTTGACGTTGCCGCATGTGGATATCATCGCTTGCGGCAAACACAACGGTTATACCCTGAAAAGCTATGACGACGCGTTTATCAAAATGGCGCGCAGTTATTATCACCGTCTGGAAGTGGTCGAAAACTTCTCAAATCTGGATGACGTGTTCTTTAAATTTGCCCTGAATCTGCCAGATAATTTATTAGACGACACCATGGATTCTCTGGCTGCGCAATTCGACGGAATTATGGTGCCAGTCACCAGCGGTCATGGCTCAATTGACCTGATTATTCCCGGTGTTCACAAAGCGAATGGCTTGCGAATATTGCAGGAAAAATGGGGCATTGATGACAGCGAAGTGGTGACGTTTGGCGATGGCGGGAACGATATCGAAATGCTACGCCAGGCAAAATATGGTTTTGCGATGGCGAATGCGCCGGAAAAAATTAAGCAAATCGCCGCTTATCAGACCGGGCACTGCAATGAGCAAGGTGTGTTGAATGTGATTGAGCGAGCGCTGAAAAAAGAAGCGCCGTTTAACGCGTAATCTTGAATAAGGGGCTGAAAAGCCCCTTATTTTATAATTGCTTAAGCAACAGCAAAATACCGTAGCCCAGCAGGGCCGACCATAACAGCATTGGCAGTGAATAATAGTGAAAGCGAATCCAGATGCGGCGGTCATTTGCCATGCGTAATGCAATCAAATTCGCCAGCGATCCCGGCAATAACCCAAAACCACCGATGTTGACTGCAAAGGCGAGTAACAGGGAAGCAGGAACGTAATTCAGTAATAAAATGGTCGATGGAACATTACTGATAAACTGTGAGAGACCTATTCCTAACGCAAACAATCCACCGGCCGGGAGTTGATTTATTCCTGACAAAGTCTGTTGTAATACCGGAAGCTGCGTAATCAGGTAGACGTCGATAAACATCACCATAAATACCAGCAATAGACTCCAGTCGATACTCAGCAATACGCGCCTTGCCAGCAGTAAAAAACCCACAGCCACCACGGCCAGTCCCCATATTTCCTGCTTTAATTCCAGCGCGACGATAAAGATAATGTAGAACGCGACGCAACTCATCACCAGACGCGGCTGCCAGTCATGAAGTTTATCGTGAGCGTGATACGTGAGCTTTTTATGCGGAAAACAGAACCAGCACAGCACCAACAAGCTGAACATTATCGCCAGCGCCAGCGGCACCATTTGCCAGGTAAATTCACCGAACGATAAGCCCGAGCGTCCCCACAGCAAAATATTCTGCGGGTTGCCAATGGGCGTGAGCATCGAGCCTGCGTTGACCGCTAATGCCTCAAATATGATGAGACGATTAATCGGTATCGCACACAATTTTTTCAGCGTGATAGTCAGCGGCACGATAATAAACAGCGCGACGTCGTTAGTCAGAAACGTTGAAAGTAATGCCGCTGCGCTGACGAGAAATATCGCCAGCGTTCGTTCATTATCAAACCGCTTCACCATGCGGCGGCCCAGCACATCGAAATAACCGCTCAGTTCCACGCCTTTGGTCAACATCATTAAGCCCGCAAGCGTAATGATAGTGTGCCAGTCAATGGCATGAACCCAATGCTGCGGCTGAAAAGGCGCGGCAAAACTCAGAATAACGCCCACGATAAGCAATAGATGAAGAAAGCGATCGCGAGCAAACGGGCGCACCAGGTTCAGTAACATTGCTACTTAAATCCCCGCTGCTCGCTAAACAAGCGGAAGGCTTCCAGCGTTTCTTCACTCACGTGGTGCTCAACACCTTCGGCGTCAATTCTGGCCGTTTCAGGGCTGATGCCGAGTGCGAGAAAAAAGTTTTCAACGATTTGATGACGCTCACGGCTCATTTGCGCCAGCTTCTCGCCTTCTGCCGTCAGAAATACGCCGCGCCATGGAATTTGTTCAATAAGCCCCACCGAGGCCAGCCTTTTTAACATTTTAGCAACAGTTGGCTGAGAGACGCCAAGCCTTGCCGCCATATCAACCTGGCGCACTTCCCCCACTTCACGAATCAAATCAGAAATCAGCTCAACGTAGTCATCAATCAATTCACGGCGATGCGCTTCACGCACCTGCCGAAAGCCTTCGACATGCTCTTCAACGTTTACCAACTGCGTCATTTTTGGTTTATTTTTTTGGCCTGGCGTACGGCTCATGATGCTTCCTCATGCAGGGGTGCGGCATCGTCCGATGACGAGCTTTGGCCCCATTGTAAACCAGCATCACCCAAGCACAAAAATTTAACGAATTAGCAATAGCTATACAATATAGCCTGTGCTATATCTGTATGTAATGCAGTCAGCCTTAAAAGGAATTGAAGGCAGCAGATGTTATTAGGAGGACAAGATGAATGAATTTAAGAGGTGCATGAGCGTGTTTACACATTCCCCGTTTCAAGTGCGGCTGATGCTGCTCAATATGTTATGTGATTGGGTTTCCGGCAAACCACAGCAGGGCGAAAAACCGAAGTCATAGGCAGCCGCCCTGCCTTCTTCACCAGTAGTCTGACTCACGTCGGCTATCCCAGCTGTTAGTTTTTCCTTTCATTAGATTCCCTGAAATTACCGTTTAGTCGCACTTTAACCCTACCATTTGTCGGTTTTGTTACCTGCTTCGCAAAACACATTTCTCTTATCAGTTGATCTTCTTATCGTACCGCTCTATCTTCTTGCAGCCCTGCACATGAAGCGGCTCGCAGATGCGGTCCAGTTCCCCCTTCTTTTCCGTCTGTCAGGCAGGTTCTTACCCTCGTCGCCAGGGTTTTCGCATGGCGTTTAGTAGATCTCGGTAAACATGAATTTAACGGTTAAAGAAACCCTGACGACCCGCGCAATTGCGCTCAATCCGTGGACTGGCTTTTATTTCCTTCAGTCTTTGCTGATTAACTTCGCTCTCGGTTATGAATTTAGCATTCTGTATGCGGTGGCTTTTAGCTGCGTATTGCTGCTGCTTTGGCGCAGCGCGCCTAAATTCCAGAAAGGTTTGCTGGCAATTTGCAGTTTGATAGCCGCGATGTATTTCCCGTTTGGTCAGGCCTACGGTTCTCCCAACTTTAATACCTTGCTGGCCCTGCATTCGACCAACTTCGAAGAATCCACGGAATTGATGACTATCTTCCCGTGGTACAGCTATTTGGTGTCGGTATTTATTCTGGCGCTTGGCATTATTGCCGTGCGTCGTAAAGTCGCGCCGAAGAAAAGAAACTGGTGTCATTTCGACAGTTTATGTCTGGTTGTCAGCGTGGTTTGTTTCTTTGTGGCTCCGGTGCAAAATCTGGCTTACGGTGGCGTATTTAAATTCAAAGATTCCGGTTATCCGGTGTTCCGGTTCGTCAAAGATGTGGTAGTCAATAACCAGGAAGTGATCGACGAACAGACGCGGATGCAGGCCTTCGCTCAGATGAAGGACACCTGGAATGTGCTGGCGGTTAAACCGAAGTATCACACTTATGTGGTGGTGATTGGTGAGAGCGCACGGCGTGATGCGCTGGGGGCTTTCGGTGGTCACTGGGATAACACGCCTTTCGCCAGCCAGGTCAATGGCAACTTGTTTATGGATTATGTTGCCGCCAGTGGTTCAACGCAGAAATCATTGGGGATGACGCTCAACCGGGTTATTGATGGCAAACCGCAATATCAGGACAGCATTATCACCCTCGCCAACCGTGCTGGTTTCCAGACATGGTGGTTCTCAAACCAGGGGCAAATCGGTGAATACGATACCGCCATTGCCAGCATCGCCAAGCGTGCGGATGAAGTGCATTTTTTGAAAAATGGTGATTTTGAAGCGGATAAAAATACCCGTGACGAAGCATTATTAAAGATGACGGCGCAGGTGTTTGCCACCCAGCACACTACCCCGCAATTAATTGTGCTGCACTTGATGGGTTCACATCCCCAGGCCTGCGACCGGACTCAGGGCAAATACAAAGATTTTGTGCAGTCGAAAGAGACATCTTGTTATCTGTATACCATGACGCAGACCGACGACTTGCTCAAACAGCTCTATCAGCAACTGCAAAATACCGGTGACAGTTTCTCGATGGTTTACTTTTCAGACCACGGACTGGCGTTCAAAGAACGTGGCACCGATGTGCAATATCTGGCACATGATGACGAGTTCCAGCAAAACTTCCAGGTGCCGTTTATGGTGCTTTCAAGCGATGATACCGCGCATCGTCAGATTAAAGCGCGCCGTTCAGCCAATGATTTCCTGAACTTCTTCTCAGCGTGGACCGGGATTAAAACCAAAGAGTTAACGCCGAAATACAAGTTCATCTCTGAGCAAAAAGCGGGGCCAATCTATATCACCAACTTTAAGCTCAAGAAGGTGGACTATACTCATTTGCAGACGGATGTGTTTGAAACGCAAACGCGTTAACTCAAATTCAGCGCATAAAAAATCCGCCCCGAGAGGCGGATTTTTTTTCACTCAATTAAAGAGTGAAATTAGAAGCGGTAACCCACGCCTGCGATCCAGGTGCCAACATCAACGTTACGGATGCGGCTCTGCTCGTAGGAAACGTCAAGAGCAACGTTTTCGATTGGGTTGAACTGCAGACCAGCGCCGTAAGAGAAACCGTAGTCGCTAGTTGAATCGTGATCTGGGTATGCGGTTGCCAGTGCTTTACCGTAACCAACACCGACTACACCGTAGATGCTTGCCCAGTCGTTGATGCGGAAAGCTGGACCAGCAGTGATGCCGTAGTATTGACCTTTGTTGTAAACGCCATCTTCGGTACGGCTTTTCTCAGTGTGAGTGAAAGAAGCGATGTAACCCAGCTGAGTGTCGTTTTCGTAACGGTATTTCAAGTTGAAACCGCCAGCTTTGTTAGCAACGCCCTGCATATCGCTTTGTGCGTAGCCACCGGTTACGGTGCTAGTTGCAGATGCGGTACCAACGGAAACGGCCAGAACACAAGCTAATGCTGAAAGACATGCAATTTTTTTCATAAACCACCTCAAATGTGCTTCAAGTAACTTCTAAGTTTTTAATATATCAAAATTGTGTAAGAAACTCTTCGACATTTACGTTGTCTAAAGAATCCTTTCATGTAACAGAACATTTCCATTACATCATAATCCCTTCAATTCATGGACTTCTTGCCATAAACCGCAGCAATTATTGTCATGAAACGCAACATCGTCATCCAGATAATTCTTAAACAGATTCGAACAAATCTTATGCAATCACGCAGTTATGTTACTGCATCAGACTATTATTTTTTTCAATGAATTCTCAACCAGCCATAAGTTAATCATTTACACTGGGGTTACTTTTAATTTCTTGACCAAACCAGACTCTGACTGACAGGACGCAGGATGCCGTTATCCCCCCGTAAAACCCCAGTATGGTTACCCATTGTTGTTCTTTTGATTGCCATGACTTCCATTCAGAGTGGCGCATCACTTGCAAAATCACTCTTCCCGCTCGTCGGCGCACCCGGTGTGACGGCACTGCGTCTGACTTTGGGTACGTTGATTCTGGTAGTGATTTTTAAACCCTGGCGATTACGCTTTAAAGCCGAACAACGCTTCCCATTATTAATGTATGGACTGGCGCTCGGTGGGATGAACTACCTCTTCTATTTGTCTATTCAGACGGTGCCGTTGGGCATTGCCGTTGCCCTGGAATTCACAGGCCCGCTTGCCGTCGCGTTGTTCTCTTCCCGACGCGCAGTGGATTTTGTGTGGGTGATTCTGGCCGTGCTGGGACTGTGGTTCTTGCTGCCTCTGGGGCAATCTATTTCGAGCGTCGATTTAACCGGTGCCGCTTTTGCACTGGGCGCCGGGGCTTGCTGGGCGATTTATATTCTGTTTGGCCAAAAGGCAGGTGCTGACCATGGCCCAGCAACGGTTGCCTTCGGTTCACTGATTGCTGCCGTTATTTTTGTACCGATTGGAGCATGGCAAGCTGGTGAAGCGCTCTGGCATTGGTCGCTTTTACCGCTCGGCCTGGGTGTAGCGATTTTGTCTACAGCACTTCCCTACTCGCTTGAAATGATTGCATTGACCCGCTTACCAACACGCACATTTGGCACATTAATGAGCATGGAGCCGGGGCTTGCAGCGTTGTCTGGCATGTTGTTCCTCGGTGAGCATCTGACCCTGGTGCAATGGCTGGCGCTGCTCTCCATCATCGCGGCTTCCATCGGCTCAACCCTGACGATTAAGCGCGAACCGCAGATTACCAGCGTTGACGTAAATTAATTCTCTTCATTATTTACCGTGGTTATTGCGATCACGGTAAATATTCATCACCGTTCAAGACTTTATATTCAGGATTACTCTTAGATTTAAATAAAAATAATTCCCATTCACAGCACATCTTCTGTTTATTATCGTTACACCTCGTCATAAATAATATAAAGTAATTTACTAACAATGAGTTACTAAAATCCATCCGGCCTCTGCTATTAATCTGATAGGTATTATCTGCTCCAACAAGAATTAAAACCGGTGCTATACTTATTTCCGGTAATTCATTGGACATAACATCAAGAGGACGAAAGATTATGACTACCGCTAAACTGGTAAAAACCAAATCTACTACCTTACTGCATACCCGTAATGATGTTGCAGACAGCGAAAAGAAAGCCACCGTTGAGCTGCTTAATCGCCAGGTTATTCAGTTCATTGATTTGTCGTTGATTACCAAGCAAGCGCACTGGAACATGCGTGGTGCAAACTTTATTGCCATTCATGAAATGCTGGACGGGTTCCGCACAGCTCTTACCGACCATCTTGACACCATGGCAGAACGCGCCGTTCAACTCGGAGGCGTGGCTCTCGGTACCACCCAAGTCATTAACAGCAAAACACCATTAAAAAGCTATCCGCTGGACATCCACAGCGTTCAGGATCACCTGAAAGAGTTGGCCGATCGTTACGCGATTGTGGCAAACGACGTGCGTAAAGCTATCAGCGAAGCTAAAGATGAAGATACCGCAGACATCCTGACAGCCGCTTCACGCGATCTGGATAAATTCCTGTGGTTTATCGAATCAAATATCGATTAATGGCCATTTAAATCCCTGTCTGGGGATTAAATTGTTATCTCATCCTCCCGTTTTCGGGAGGATGCCTGCACCATTTTAGCGCACGTAATTGTTTATCCTCGCCGCATAAGTTACTCATTTGTAATAATCACTTCACACAATCGTTAACGGATGATTGTTTTACCACCTTAAACTGCGGTAAAACTAAACATCGGTCTTGCTCACGCAATCTCGCACCAAAACTGGGCACCACAACAGTGCGCCGCAGCTGGCTTGCAACCATTTTTGTGCAATGTTACAAATTCACATCCTTGCAAAACAGTATGTTGTAGATCTGGCACGATTCTTCCATGCTGCGGCTTACTGATGCAGGGGATTGCCCCATGGATAAACAAGGAAATGCTATGAAGTCGATTTTGAAAGTTTCACTGGCTGCACTCACTCTGGCTTTTGCGGTTTCTTCCCACGCCGCTGATAAGAAACTGGTCGTTGCGACCGATACCGCATTTGTTCCTTTCGAGTTTAAACAAGGCGATAAGTACGTCGGCTTTGATATCGATTTGTGGGATGCCGTAGCAAAAGAATTAAAACTGGAATATACCCTTAAGCCTATGGATTTCAGCGGCATCATTCCTGCGCTGCAAACCAAAAACATTGACCTCGCGCTGGCGGGTATCACCATCACCGAAGAACGTAAAAAAGCGATCGAATTCTCTGATGGCTACTACAAAAGCGGCCTGTTGGTGATGGTTAAAGCCGACAACGACAGCGTAAAAAGCGTGAAAGACCTTGATGGTAAAGTTGTTGCAGTTAAGGGCGGCACCGGTTCTGTTGATTACGCGAAAGCGAATATCAAAACTAAAGACCTGCGTCAGTTCCCGAACATCGACAACGCCTACATGGAACTGGGCACTAACCGTGCTGACGCTGTTCTGCACGACACACCAAACATCCTGTACTTCATCAAGACTGCGGGCCAGGGCAAATTCAAAGCCGTGGGCGATTCTCTTGAAGCACAGCAGTACGGTATCGCCTTCCCTAAAGGCAGCGACGACCTGCGCACTAAAGTTAACGGCGCGCTGAAAACCCTGAAAGAGAACGGCAAATACAACGAAATCTACAAAAAATGGTTCGGCACTGAGCCAAAATAATAACTCTAAAATGATTTAAGTAAGACCTCAGGGGCGACTTTCGCCCCTGCTATTTTTGAACCACGGTAACATATAGGAATTAATCATGGAGTTCGACTGGAGTGCCATTTGGCCTGCAATCCCGCTTTTAATTGAAGGCGCCAAAATGACCTTGTGGATTTCGGTCCTCGGGCTTTGCGGCGGTCTGATAATTGGTCTGGTCGCAGGCTTCGCCCGTACTTACGGCGGCTGGATTGCCAACCACATCGCATTAGTATTCATTGAAGTGATTCGCGGTACGCCAATTGTGGTGCAGGTCATGTTTATTTACTTTGCCCTGCCAATGGCCTTTAACGACCTGCGCATTGACCCGTTCAGCGCCGCCGTCGTGACGATTATGATCAACTCCGGCGCGTACATTGCGGAAATTACCCGTGGTGCGGTGCTGTCAATTCATAAAGGTTTTCAGGAAGCAGGCCTGGCATTGGGCTTGTCTAAGCGTGAAACTATTCGCCACGTGATTATGCCGCTGGCGCTGCGTCGTATGCTGCCGCCATTGGGCAACCAGTGGATTATCAGTATCAAAGATACGTCGCTGTTCATCGTTATCGGTGTGGCTGAATTGACCCGTCAGGGGCAAGAAATTATTGCCGGAAACTTCCGTGCGCTGGAGATCTGGAGCGCCGTTGCGGTCTGCTATCTGATTATTACTTTGGTGCTGAGCTTCGTGCTGCGTCGCCTTGAAAGAAGGATGAAAATCCTGTGATTGAATTTAAAAATGTTTCTAAGCACTTTGGCAAAACCCAGGTGCTGCACAATATCGATCTCGATATTAAACAAGGTGAAGTCGTCGTTATTATCGGGCCGTCTGGTTCGGGTAAATCCACGCTGCTGCGCTGCATTAACAAACTTGAAGATATCACCAGCGGCGACCTGTTCGTTGATGGTCTGAAAGTAAACGATCCGAAAGTTGATGAGCGCCTGATTCGTCAGGAAGCCGGCATGGTGTTCCAGCAGTTTTATCTGTTCCCACACCTGACTGCGCTGGAAAACGTCGCCTTTGGCCCGATTCGTGTCCGTGGTTTGAAAAAAGACGCGGCCGATAAATTGGCTAAAGAACTGCTGGCAAAAGTGGGCCTCGCCGAGCGTGCGCATCACTATCCTTCAGAGCTTTCCGGCGGTCAGCAACAACGTGTGGCCATTGCCCGTGCGCTGGCGGTTAAGCCGAAAATGATGCTGTTCGATGAGCCAACGTCTGCACTTGACCCGGAACTGCGCCATGAAGTTCTGAAGGTTATGCAGGATCTGGCCGAAGAAGGCATGACGATGGTTATCGTGACTCACGAAGTTGGTTTTGCTGCCAAAGTCGCATCGCGCCTGATCTTTATTGATAAGGGCCGCATTGCTGAAGATGGCAACCCGCTAGAGTTGATTGAGAACCCGCCAAGCCAGCGTTTACAGGAATTCTTGCAGCACGTTTCTTAAAATAACGTCCAGGGCGGGTAAGCGAATGCGACCCCGCCGCTTTAAAGTTGGTGGATGACGCCTACGGCTTATCCCCCCTACAAAACCAATCCCGGCGTAGGTCGGATAAGCGCAGCGTCATCCGACATCAGTCCAACGTTCACACCAGATAATTCCCGTTTTCTCGCCGCCTTCTCCCTCCCCTCTATAATTATTCCTTTGTCTGACTTTCAGTCCGGAGGAACGCCGTGCCGCTACTCTTGCTCCTGCTGTGCATGTTTAGCTTTCAAACTCAGGCTGTCAGCCTCCCCGCTGCGGCTGCGGCTTCCTCTCAACAGAACACTACCGCCCCACCCGCCGAACCTAATCTTGAAGAAAAAAAGAAAGCCTATTCCGCGCTGGCCGATGTGCTGGATAACTCGCAATCGCGCAATGAGTTAATTGAACAACTACGCAAAGTGGCTGCCACGCCACCGCCAGAGCCGGTTCCCGCCATTGTGCCGCCTGAGCAACTGAGCGAGGACAAAACGGTGCTCGAAAATGTCACCGATGTCAGTCGCCATTACGGCGGTGAATTAGCCCAGCGTTTTGCTCAACTGCACCGCAATATTACCGGTGCTCCGCATAAGTCGTTTAATCCACAAACTTTCTATAACGCACTCACGCATTTTACGATGCTCGCCGTCAGCGTTTTCGCTTTCTATTTGTTGATCCGCACCTGTATGACGCCGGTCTGGACGCGCATGGGTAAATGGGGGCGCAAAAAGAACCGCGACCGCTCGAGCTGGTTCCATCTGCCGCTGATGATCATTGGCGCATTTATCATCGACTTGCTGCTCCTGGCATTAACGATTTTCGTCGGGCAAATATTTAGCGACATGATGAACGCAGGCAGTCGCACCATCGCCCGCCAGCAGGGGCTGTTCCTGAATGCCTTTGCGTTAATAGAATTCTTCAAAGCGATATTGCGTTTAATATTCTGCCCGCGTTTCCCCGATTTACGCCCCTTCCCGGTCACTGACCAAAACGCGCGATACTGGAATATCCGCCTTGCTGGTTTAAGCAGCCTGATTGGCTACGGCATTCTGGTCGCGGTGCCGATTATCTCCAACCAGGTCAACGTGCAGGTCGGCGCGATAACCAATGTTTTGATTATGCTGTGCATCATGCTTTGGGCGTTGTATCTGATATTCACCAATAAACGCCATATTCAACAAAGCCTGATTCAACTGGCTGACCGCTCGATGGCGTTTTTCAGCCTGTTTATTCGCGCCTTCGCGCTGGTCTGGCACTGGCTGGCGAGCGCTTACTTTGTGGTGTTGTTCTTCTTCTCGCTATTCGATCCTGGTAACAGCCTTAAATGGATGATGGCGGCTTCTCTGCATAGCCTGGCGATTATCAGTATTGCGGCGTTTATCTCAGGAATGCTGTCACGCTGGCTGGCGAAAACCATCTCGCTTTCACCACAGGTTCAGCGCAATTACCCGGAACTGCAAAAACGGCTGAATGGCTGGATTTCAGCGCTGCTAAAACTGGCGCGTATTCTGACCGTGTGCGTTGCCGTGATGATGCTGTTCAATGCCTGGGGACTGTTTGATATGTGGGCATGGCTCACCAACGGTGCCGGTGAGAAAACTATCGACATTCTCATCCGCATTGTGCTGATTTTGCTGTTCTCAGCCGTTGGCTGGACGCTGCTGGCAAGCCTGATTGAAAACCGCCTGGCGTCTGATATTCATGGTCGCCCGATGCCCAGCGCACGTACCCGCACGCTGCTTACCTTGTTCCGTAACGCGCTGGCGGTCGTTATCAGCACCATAACCATTATGATTTTATTGTCAGAAATTGGGGTGAATATCGCGCCGCTACTCGCCGGGGCTGGCGCTCTGGGGTTAGCCATCAGTTTCGGGGCGCAAACGCTGGTCAAAGACATTATTACCGGGGTGTTTATTCAGTTTGAAAATGGGATGAACACTGGAGATTTAGTCACTATCGGGCCGATTACCGGCAGCGTTGAGCGCATGTCGATTCGTTCGGTTGGGGTGCGCCAGGACACCGGGGCGTATCACATCATTCCGTGGTCATCGATCACCACGTTCGCCAACTTTGTGCGCGGCATTGGTTCGTTTGTTGCCAACTATGACGTAGACCGACAGGAGGATGTCGACAAAGCCAACCGTATTCTGAAAGAAGCGGTGCATGAACTGATGGAGCAGGAAGATATTCGCAAACTGGTGATTGGCGAACCGTCGTTTGCCGGGATTGTCGGGCTGACTAATCAGGCATTTACAGTGCGTGTGTCGTTCACAACCCAGCCGCTGAAGCAGTGGTCGGTGCGATTTGCATTAGATGGGATGGTGAAAAAGCACTTTGATGCGGCAGGCATTCGCCCGCCAGTGCAAACAGTGCAAGTGATGCAACCGGGTGCCGATGCCACTCAGGCGCTACAGGATACGCAGGCAGCAGCGGGAACGCTGCCACCAGCAAATCCTACGGTGTGACTATTTATAACGCGTAGCGGCCCAACGAGCGCGCTGTGCGTCGTTCATAAAGGTCCAGGCAATGAAACGACTCTGTTTCTGCCCCTGGGCCATCTCTTTCTTCACCACTTTTTCCACGCCCGCTTCCTGCAATGCGCGATAAATCAGCGGCAGGTTTTCGCCACGTGATACGAGTGAAGTGAACCACTGCACCTGACGCCCAAATTCTTTACTCTCTTTCGCCATCTGGCTGACGAATGCGACTTCGCCACCTTCACACCACAGCTCTTGCTCACGACCACCAAAATTCAGGGCGCCGTCTTTAGCCTGGCCGAGGTTAACGCGTTTACGCTCGCTGCCGCTGCGTGCCGCCTGCGCTGAATCATGGAACGGCGGGTTGCACAGCGTGGCATCGAACATTTCATTCTTGTGGATCACGCCTGGCAGAATCGCGGTCGGGGTTTTCTGGCGACGCACACGAATCAGGCGCGAAAGCCCCGGATTGGCGTCAATAATAGCGGTCGCACTGCGCATCGCTTCCGGGTCAACATCCGTCCCGGTAAAACGCCAGCCGTATTCATGCTGCCCGATAAGCGGATAAATACAGTTCGCGCCCACGCCCACATCCAACACAGAAGCCTGAGAAGGCACCACGCCGCCATTCCCTTCTGCCAGCAAATCGGCTAGATGGTGAATATAGTCAGCGCGACCTGGCACTGGCGGGCAGAGAAAACCTTCTGGAATATCCCAATGTTTCACACCGTAGAAATGGGCCAGCAGCGCCTGGTTCAATGCTTTCACCGCCAGCGGATCGGCAAAATCAACCGTCGTATCGCCGTGTGGGCCAGGGCGTAAAAACGCGCTCAGCGCCGGGCTACTTTGCGTCAGCGCCGGGAAATCATAACGGTTACGATGACGGTTGCGAGGGTGCAGACCCGGTTTGGTAGTGTCAGAGGTTTTCATTGCGGCTTCTCCTTGTGTGGGCGCGTAAGATACTCTGTGAAGCCAGCGGCGTAAACACGCCACGTCAATTTCATCACGCAAGCAGAGGTTTTATGTCCGCGAAACGCTATTACTATGAACCTGCCGATGGCCACGGTTTACCACATGATCCGCTTAACGCGATCGTCGGCCCTCGCCCTATCGGCTGGATTGCTTCATATGACAGCCACGGGAACCGTAATCTGGCCCCGTATAGCTTCTTTAATTGTTTTAATTATCGCCCACCGATTATTGGTTTTGCCAGCAGCGGCTGGAAAGACAGCGTGCAAAATATTCTCGACACTAAAGAGTTCGTCTGGAACCTTGCGACACGCGAACTGGCGGAGCAGATGAATGAAACCTCAGCGTCAATTCCACACGGTGAAGATGAATTTACCCGCGCCGGATTAACTGCCGTTCCTGGTCAAAAAGTTAAAGCCAGCCGGGTCGCAGAAAGCCCGGTTAACTTTGAATGTCGTTTGTCGCAATGCATTCAGTTAACGAGTGCCGACGGTACGGCGATTGATAGCTGGCTGGTGCTGGGCGAAGTTGTCGCGGTGCATATTGATGAAGCCTTGCTGATAGACGGTATTTATCAGACTGCGCTGGCGAAACCTGTGCTGCGCGCGGGTGGCCCGTCAGCTTATTACACCATTGATGAAACGCAGCGCTTCGATCTGATTCGCCCGGACGCACGATAAAACCAACAAAATCATGAGCCTGTATCTGTATGATTTGTAAGAATTTCGTCAAGCAATGTCGTTCAAAAAATGAGCATGAGTTCATCAATTTTTTGCGTCCTTTAATTATCACATTAGACCTACACTTTCAGTGTTGATGTTTTTTTAATCGACCCCTAAAAGCGATGAGGATGTGATTATGAAAAAATTGCTGTATTTTTCTGCGGTTGTCACCCTTGCGGCATTACCGTTTGCTACCATGGCGGCCCAAGAAATGAGTGATATGAACACAGGCCAACTACGTCCGGCAGGAACCGTTTCTGTCACTGGCGCTTCAAGCCTTGATGATCTGCAAGCCAAACTTGGAGAGAAAGCGAAAGAAGAAGGAGCAAAAGGTTTTATTGTTAACTCGGCTAGCGGTAATGAACGTATGTTCGGCACCGCGACTATTTATAAATAGTCTCAAGAAATCCACTGAGGGGTTCCAATAATAACGGTTTCCACAACAGGAGACCGTTATTTTATTGTTAAGTTTAAGTTCTAATTAACATATTAATAAAAAGCCATAGTAATTCCGCATTAAAACATCGGTATTTCCTTGTATTCAGCGCTTTAATCCGAAAATTAATCACTCCCGCAATCAAAATTGCATTTATTAATAAATTCAGAAAGGTGAGCAAGGGCACAAAAAAGATCTAAACCAATCCCATTCGATTAAAAATGTGACCTCGACACACCCTGGTTATCGGACAAATACAATAAGCTGTCATACAGCAATAACAATCTCTCATCCTCACTTAATATTTTATGCAGGGAGCATTATTTATGAAATTTTTAACTCTACCTCGCCAAATACTCTGTGCCTCACTGATGACTTTATGTGCCACTGGCGCAAATGCCGCAGATAAAATCACCTTAAAACTGGCACATAACCTGGAGCGTAGCCATGTTGTGCATCTGGCATTTGAAGAATTAGCCAAAGAGGTACAACAACTTTCTGATGGTAATATGCGTATTCGTATTTACCCAAGCAGCCAAATGGGCAGCGCGCGCGAAACACTGGAGCTTTTGCAAAACGGTGCGCTGGATATGACGAAAGGTTCGGCCAGTGATTTGGAATCTTTTGACAATACTTACGCTATTTATAATTTGCCGTATTTATTTAAAGACCAGCAGCATTTTAATCGCGTGGTGTTTGGTGAAGTCGGCAAAGAAATTATGGAATCAACAAAAGATAAAGGGTTCTTCGGTATTTCTGCCTATGTTGCCGGCACCCGTAGTTTCTATGCTAAAAAACCGATTACCAAACCAGAAGATTTAAAAGGGCTTAAAATTCGTGTCCAGGCAAGCCCTACAACATTAAAAATGGTTGAATTGATGGGCGGTTCACCCACTCCTATTTCATTCGGTGAAGTGTATACCGCAATGCAACAAGGCGTGGTTGATGGTGCAGAAAATAACGTGCCGTCATGGGTTCAGACTCGCCATATCGAAATCGCTAAAGTGTTCTCCGAAGATGAACATACTTCCATCCCTGACTTCCTCGTTATCTCCACGAAAACCTGGCAAAAGCTGTCACCTGAACAGCAGCAAATCCTGATGAAAGCGGCGAAAAACTCCGAAGCGTATCAACAAAAGCTTTGGGAGAAAGTCGATGCTGACTCACGTGCTCAGGCTAAAGCCATGGGCGCGACTATCGTCAGCGTTGATAAAGCCCCATTCCGCGCCGCAGTAAAACCGCTGTATGACGACTTCGCCAAAGATCCTAAACAGGCTGCGTTGCTGGCTAAATTTGAATCCGCTGCTGAGTGATTTAGAGCGGTAAGTTTCAGCGGGTGATCAGTCATCGCCCGCTCTTCCAGGTTAAATTTCAGGTATGCAAACATGATACTTAAGCCCATAAAGCTTGCGGTAGACCGGACTATTGCCACTTTTTCCGTACTGGTGATGGTTGCTCTGGTCGTCTGCGTGGTGTGGCAGGTTTTTAGCCGCTACGTCCTCAATCAACCCAGTACCCTCACTGATGAACTGGCACGTTTTCTGATGATCTGGGTGGGACTGCTGGGCGCATCTTATACCGTTGGCGCACAACGCCATCTTTCCATCGATTTCCTTTCGATGATGCTGCCAGATAATAAAAAACCGCTGCTTAACATCGTTATCAACTCGCTGATATTGCTGTTTTCGGCGACGGTTATCGTCAACGGTGGCCTGAAGCTGATTGAAAAAACATTAGCCACTTCGCAGCTCTCAGCGGCGTTACAAATCCCGATGGGTTATGTCTACATTGTGCTGCCATTAAGCGGGGCAATTATGATGTTTTACTCACTCTATTTTATCCTGACCGACGCTCACACTTTGGTCAGCAAGGAAGGGAAATAATGGAAACTTATATCGCCCTCACCTTATTTGGTGCGTTCTTCGTTCTGGTGTTTATCGGGGTGCCTATTTCGTTTGCGATTGGGATTGCCACCGTTTCCTCTATGTTGCTGATGTTCCCGTGGGATGTGGCGGTCATCACTGTTTCGCAGCGTCTCGCCAATGGCCTGGATAACTTTGCGCTGCTGGCGATTCCGTTCTTTATTTTTGCCGGAACGCTAATGAACAGCGGCGGAATAGCCATACGCTTAATTAATCTCGCGCAAATTATGGTGGGCCGTATTCCCGGTTCTCTGGGCCACGTCAACGTCCTGGCGAATATGATGTTTGGCTCCATCTCCGGTTCGGCTGTTGCCGCTGCCGCAGCCGTAGGGGGAACACTTTCCCCGATTCAAAATAAAGAAGGTTATGACCCGGCGTTTTCAACGGCGGTGAACGTTTCATCGTGCATTACCGGGCTGCTGATTCCGCCTTCTAACGTGCTGATTGTGTTCTCGCTGACGGCGGGTGGCGTATCGGTGGCATCGTTATTTATGGCCGGTTATTTGCCGGGCATCTTAATGGGCCTGTCAATCATGCTGGTGTGTTGGATTATCTCCCGGCGCCGCGGCTATCCGGTATCTGCACGTCCAACCTGCGCACAAGCGGCAAAAGCGTTTCTCGACGCGTTGCCAAGCCTGTTGCTGGTGATTATCGTCATGGGCGGGATTCTGGGCGGCGTATTCACCGCAACGGAAGCCTCAGCCATCGCGGTGGTTTACACCTTCGTCCTTTCGGTGCTTATCTATCGCGAAGTGAAATGGCGTGATTTGCCAAAGCTCATCCTTGATTCGGTGGTGACAACCTCGATTGTTCTGCTGCTCATTGGTTTCTCGGTTGGCATGTCCTGGGCCATGACCAACGCGGATATTCCCTACATGATTAGCGATGCGCTGATGGGTGTCTCAGATAACCCGCTGGTGATTCTGTTGCTTATCAACATCGTGCTGCTCATTGTCGGCATCTTTATGGATATGACGCCAGCGGTACTTATCTTCACGCCAATCTTCCTGCCTATCGCGCAAGATTTGGGGATGGATCCGGTTCACTTCGGCATCATGATGGTGGCTAACTTGTGCGTCGGCTTGCTGACTCCTCCGGTTGGCAGCGCACTGTTTGTCGGCTGCTCCATCACAGGCGTTAAAATTCAGAATCTGATCAAACCGTTGCTGCCCTTCTATGCCGCGCTGTTTGTCTCACTGATGATGATTACCTACATTCCTGAGATTTCCCTCTTCATTCCTCGGCTGTTGGGACTGATGTAAATCCTGCCTTATGGTGGATGACGCTGGCGCTTATCCACCCTACAAACCCTTCAGGAACGGCGTAGGTCGGATAAGCGCCAGCGTCATCCGACAGCTAACCTCACCATAAGTAATCACTTGATACTTTTATTAACCATCTGTGAATTAACTCACTTTATTCGCCGCTAACAATGTCTACTGTATACAACACAAGAATTGTCTCTTGTGATTCCTTACGGAGCGGTAACAATGAAAAACCTGATGGCCGCAATAGAAGCAAAGCTGATGCCACTTGCCGGAAGAATGGCGCAACAACGCCACCTCGGGGCCATTCGCGATGCGTATATCTCGTTTATGCCTTTTATTATTGTCGGTTCAATCCTGCTGGTTATCTCCTCTTTCCCAAGCACTGCCTATCAACAGTTTATGGCGTCGATTTTTGGTGAAGGTTGGTCTGCCACTATCGAAATCCCGTTTAATGCCATCTTCTCGACCATGGCGGTGTTCATTAGTTTCCTGGTCGCTTATCGCCTGGCGGAGCGCTATGACATCGACAAAATGTCCGCCGGGATTTTGTCTCTCTCCTGCTTCCTGATTCTTACCCCCTTCGCTAAAACCCAGGAAATTGGCAATCTCATTCCGATGGAATGGTTGGGTTCAAAGGGTTTGTTTGTCGCGATGCTCGGTGCAATTGCCAGCACTGAATTATTTGCCTGGATGCTAAGCCGCAATTGGGTGATCCGTATGCCGGATGGCGTACCACCCGCGGTACAAAAATCGTTCGCGGCTTTGATTCCATCGCTGCTGATTCTGGTGATTGCGCTTGCGATTCGCGTGCTGTTCGCCCGCACGGATTACCACACTATTCACCAGTTTGTTTATGAAGTGCTGGCTACGCCAATTCGCCACTTCGGGACTTCCTATGTTGGCGCGTTATTTACTTGCTTTAGCATCACCAGTCTGTGGTCAGTAGGGATTAACTCAGGCTCGATGGTCAACGGCATCCTGCGTCCATTCTGGATGGAAAACCAGATGGAGAACCTGACCGCAACGCAGGCAGGTTTGCTGCCTCCGCATGTTGTCACCGAGCAGTTCTACGACATGATTTGGATGGGCGGCGCGGGAGCCACCTTGTCTCTGGTGATTGCTATGCTGTTATTTGCCCGCAGCCAGCATATTAAAAATGTTTCGCGTCTCGCTGCCGGTTCTTCCATCTTCAACATTAACGAGCCGGTGCTGTTTGGCCTGCCAGTCATCATGAACCCGATAATGCTTATCCCATTTAACCTGGTACCGCTGGTGCTCGTAACGGTGCAATACATCACCATGTCGATAGGTTGGGTCGCCACCACCACTGGGGTCTATATCCCGTGGACGCTGCCGCCAGTATTAAGCGGGTTTATCGTTACCGGGCATCTCAGCGGTGCTGTAATTCAGCTCATCAATCTGTTGATTGGCGCCATCATCTATCTGCCGTTCCTTAAAGTCGTGGACAAGCAATACCGGGCGAATGAAACCCCGGAAATTTCTGCCACCACTAAACCCGCCACGGAGTAAGTAAAACATGACGTTATCGAAAAACTGGGGCGTGATAGCGACCTGGCGTATGGCCTGGGAAGGGGTCAGTGAAGCCGCGCAGTTATTGCAAGGGAACAACGACGCCAGTGGCGCAGCGGTTCGTGCAGTAACGTGCGTTGAAGATTATCCATTTTATAAATCGGTTGGTTACGGCGGTTTGCCTAACGAACAAGGTGTGGTTGAACTGGACGCTGCGTTTATGGACGGTTCAACGCTCGCCATCGGCGCGGTTGCCAGTATCCGTGATATCGCTAACCCGATTCTGGTGGCGCAAGCCTTAAGCCGCGAGCGCTTCAACAGTTTTATGGTCGGCGAAGGCGCGCAAACCTGGGCGCTCGCGCAAGGTTTTGAGCGCAAAAACATGCTGACCGATCGCGCCCATCAGCATTATCTCAAGCGTAAACGTGAAACGCTGGATCGCGGCCTCAGCCCGTATACCGGCCACGATACCGTTGGCGTGATTACGCTCGATCAAAATCAGCAGATGTGCGTCGCCACCTCCACCAGCGGCTTGTTTATGAAACGCCCTGGGCGCGTGGGCGATTCACCGGTATCGGGTTCCGGTTTTTATGCCGACAGCCAGATTGGTGCCGCCACCGCCACTGGCCTTGGCGAAGACTTGATGAAAGGCTGCATCAGCTACGAAATCGTCAGCCGCATGGGGCGCGGAATGTCGCCACAACAGGCGGCTGAATCAGCGGTTTACGACCTCGAAAGCCAATTGATTGCCCGCTATGGTCGCGCCGGTGATTTGTCGGTGGTGTGTATGAATAACCGCGGTGAATACGGTGCAGCCACGACCATTGATAACTTCTCGTTTTCAGTCGCCACGACCGCACAAACGCCAGCGGTATTTTTGACCACCCGCGAAGGAAAACACACGCTGATTCGCCCGGCAGACCAGGCGTGGCTTGATGCCTATATCGAACGTATTACCGCCGAGGTAATCGTATGAAATGTCAGTTAACCCCCCTTACGCAATGTCCGGCTGATGCGCATTTAATACTGTGGAAAGCTCACGCCAACGCGTGGCCGCAAACGCTGCGCCCGCTGCTGGATGAAATGGCGCTCTCCAGTGAATCGCAAACCACCACTTTCGGTTTAAGCAGCAAATGCCTGCAACTGACGCTTTTATCTGCGGCAAAAATTGAGCGTCCTGAAGTGCTGCGCCAGTTAACAGAATACCTGAATAGCGTTTTGCCAGGCCCGCTTTCACACCCTGTCGCCGTCGATATCTCAGGTTTTGACCTGGCAAACCGTGTCGTTTTTGCACGCCTGCGCACCTTCCTGGTGGCAGTGATGAACCGTTTCTATCAGTTGCCGCAGTTGGGATATCGCGCCCAGCAAGCGCAAAGTCACGGGCAACTGCTATTGCTGGTGGCAGAACACAATCCGCAATCGTCAGAACTGGCTGCGCAAACGCAGGCAGTTGCTCAAGGTATGCTGCTTTCGCGCAAACTGGCCGACACTCCGGCAAATGACTGCCGCCCGCATGATGTGGCCCAACAAGCTGAAAGCTGGGCGCGCGAGCATCCGCAAACGCACTGTGAAATCCTTGATGAAAACGCCATTCGCAAGCAGGGTTTAGGTTGTCTTGATGCCACAGGAAAAGGCAGCGACAACCCGCCCCGGTTGGTGACGCTGCGCTGGCAAGGTGGCACGGAAAACGCACCGTATTACGCGTTTGTCGGCAAAGGCATTACCTTCGATACCGGCGGGATGTGGCTGAAAGAAGGCGAAGGAATGCGCACCATGAAATACGATATGTGTGGTGCTGCCGTGGTGTTCGGGCTGATGGAAATCGTCAAAACGCTGCAACTCCCGCTCAATGTTGTCGCCGTGATGGCGTTGGCCGAAAACATGCCTGGCGTTAACGCCATGCTGCCGGGTGATGTGGTGAAATCGCACGCCGGTCATAGCGTCGAAATTATAAATACCGATGCTGAAGGTCGCCTGGTTTTAGCGGATGCGCTGAGCTACGCCTCAACGCGCTTTAATCCGGCAGCGTTAATTGATGTCGCCACCCTAACCGGGGCCGTAGTCAAAGCCCTGGGGTATGACATCTCCGGGCTGATGAGTAATGATTCCCCCCTTAGCCACCAATTGCAGCAGGCAGCCGATTTAACCCAGGACCGAATCTGGCCGCTGCCGCTCGACGAAAGCTTTGATTCGCAAGTCAAAAGCCATATTGCCGACCTCACGAACACACCGCCCAATAACGCGGCCATCGCGGTATCCGCCGCCCAATTCTTAAGTAAGTTTTGCCACCAGTCGCCTTGGGCGCATTTAGATGTCAGCGGCACCGCGTTGAGTCGGGGTAAATTCACCCAGGCCAGCGGCCGCCCCGCACTGTTACTGACGCAATTCTTACTCGACATCTGCAAAGGAAAGACAAATGAAAAAGATTCTACTGGTATGTGATTTAGGCATGTCGACCAGTCTGGTCGTCAAACGCATGCAGGAAGCGGCGGTGAAACGCCAGCTTGAAGTCGAGATTCAGGCGAAAGGAATGAGCGATTTTAAAAACGCGATTACTGCTTTTGACTGCGCACTGCTTGGCCCGCAAATCGCCTATAAGCTCGCAGACTGCAAACAGATTGCCGCGCCGCTTAATAAGCGAGTGGAAACCATTAATATGATGGATTACGGTATGGTCAACGGGGAGAAGATTCTTGACCATGCGTTGAGCCTGATTAATTAACGAGTTTTTAGCCACGCAGCCGGGGTGAGATTTTTAAGTCGGCTGCGGATAATCCTCTTATTCAGCAAATCTTCAAATTCCAGCAACACCGCGCCAAAACCCAAACGCCTATCGTAACGCTCACCGTTAAGTAACTGTTCCAGCGTTTGCGTCCACTCACCGCTTGCGGCTCTTTCAAGCCAGGCTTCCGGCTGGGCTTCATGCAAGGGAACCCCAAGTTGTTGCGCCAGTTGTTGGGTCAGCGTGGTAGAACAGGCCGTTAATGACCGCACTTTCAATAGTAAACCCTGCTGCAAAAAACCGACCAGCGCATCAAGGGATTGTTGTTCGCCTCGTTCACGCAATGCCACCGCCAAAAACCCAGAAACCGGACAACTAAAGGCCAGCAACGAGCCGTGTTTATGGCTAATGCTTTCAGGAAGCGAAAACACATCAAGGCGCAAATGTCCGACCGGCTGCTTTAAATCAGGTTTAGCGAGCCGGGATTGCTGCCAGTTTTGCAATGTTCTGCTGACACTGGCGCGCGAAATACCCTGCTGGACCAGCAATTGCGCGGCTTCCACAAGCTCATCCAGGGAAAGTGATAAACGTACTCGCAGAAAGACCAGCATCGCCTCCTGCTCATGGCTCAACGCACGATGAATGGTATTAGGCCGATGAGATTTGTCATAACAGTCATCTCGCTTACGCCAGCGCCTGACGGTATCCACAGAAATATTCAACTCCTCCGCCAGTTCACTGTCGGTTTTGTCAGAGCTTTGAATATATTTGCGGGTACGCGGCGTGGTAGTGGCGTTGGAGTGCAGCTTGATCTCCATCGAACCTCTTGAGTCATGAGTTAAGTAAGGTCTTCATTATAAAAGTAAGTGTCGCAGCGGAAAGAGCAAATCCACACATTATCGTAAAAAGAGTGCGCAAGCGATTGCAGGCCAGACCAGTTCTATCTTATGAAAAAAAGTAGCAAAAAATGCGGAAAGCGAAGCGGGATCTGGATCACACAACCCGGAATGATGATTCGCGTGCTAATCATCACTTATTTCAATGATTTAACTTAAATTCAAAAAATTTGAACAAGCCAGTCAATTCTATTCGATTTATTATTCTGCTCAAAAGTGTGACCATAATCACATCGACGGAACAACGTCACCTTAAACAGAATAACCTGCGAGAAATATACTATGAAAACCATCAAATATGCTGTAGCCGCTATCGCCCTGACCACTCTTTCTTTCGGCGCATTCGCTGCACAATCTATTAGCCCATCTGAAGCACAGAACATGAACAAAATCGGTGTGGTTTCTGCTGATAACGCAACGACTCTGGATGGCCTGGAAGCGCAACTGGCTTCTAAAGCAGAACAAGCTGGCGCAAAAGCGTACTCAATTACTTCTGCTAACACCAACGGCAAAATGAGCGGTACTGCGGTTATCTATAAATAACCCTGCGGTATTGCCCTGATTTACCCTCATACATTTGGAGCGATGCTCCACCCTGCTTGACCCTGTTTTAACCCTTGTTGCCCGCGGCCATTTACCGCGGGCTTTTTTTTGCTTTGCATTCAGCTATTCAGAATGACTGATTAACGCGAAGTAAACCGTCTTCAAACGTAGCCACTTCACCCGTCGCCACCAGACAGCATGCCATTTGTATTTTCAATGATTGCGGAATAGGTTCAACACCCGCCACACAGCGCTCAATCCAACGGGCGGTCACGTCGGGATCTTTACCCGCTGGCAACACGATTTCATCTTCATTGACGTCTGTCTGACGTTCGCTCACAACACGTGATCCTAAACTATCAATAAGCGTAATCTGCGGGCAGCGTTGAGGGTTAGCATAAACTTCCCCTTCTGTTCCGTGCATCAGCAGGCCACGCCCGCCAATATCAGCAAAGAACTTCGCCACTTTCGGGACATATTCAGGATGGGAAACGCTGGCAAGACGAAGTGCGGCATCTTCATCAAACGGTGTCGCCAGTTTGGCGAGCGTATGCGCACTGTTACGCACCCCCATACGCCAGCGCATGGCGAGCTGATCTTCCATCGGCGGGCAAAGCGCACCGATCGGGATATAGACCGGATGATGCGAGTCCAGTTTGGCTTGCGCCTGGCCCGCATGAAGCGTGGGTTCAATGCCCATCAACGTAAAAATGGTTTCGGTTAATACCCGAGTGGGATCGTGGCTGACGCCATGCACCACCACCGGAAAACCGAGGCGGTTGAGTAACATCGCTAATAATGGCGTGAGGTTGGCTTGTTTACGCGCGCCGTTATAAGAAGGGATCACAATCGGCATCGGCTTGTTGACCGGAGGCGTCAGGGAGATGACATGGTGCTTCATCGCATTATAAAAGCCGAGCATTTCCTCCTCGCCTTCGCCTTTGATGCGCAACGCAATCAACACGCCACCGAGTTCAAGTTCAGGTACTTCGCCTCTGAGCATATGGGCATATAAGCCACGAGCGGTATCAAAATCCAGGGAGCGGGCATGGTTTTTACCTCGCCCTATTTCTTTGATTATTTTACGGTAATCCATTCAGACTCTCCTTTCTATTTTTTGCTCACACGTTTGCGCCGCACCGTTTTTTTAGGTTTGGTATCAATCGGTTTAGCTGATGGCGCTTCAGGCTGACTGATCGGAAACACCGGCAATGCACCCAGTAAACGCTGCCCATAATTTTTGGTCAACAGGCGGCGATCATAAATCACCACTTCGCCGTAACAACCGTGGCTACGAATCAAGCGACCAACCTGCTGAATAAGATTAAACGAAGCACTCGGTAAACTCTGTACTTCAAAAGGATAGCGTTTCAGGGTTTTTAGCCACTCGCCCTCGGTAAGCACAACCGGGCTATCAATCGGTGGGAAAGCGATTTTATGGATATGCACCTGGCTGAGTAAATCGCCTTTTAAATCGAGGCCTTCTGCAAAAGATTGCAGGCCAACCAGCACGCTGGTTTCGCCCTGTTCGACGCGTTTGCGGTGCATCTCCACCAGCCGATAACGTGGCTGATCGCCTTGCACTAACAACGTCAGACGCAAATCGGTGACATGGGTTAAAAACACCTGCATCGCACGGTTGCTGGCAAACAGCACCAGCATGCCTTTATGTTCACCTTTCGCCAGTTCAGCGCGGAAAAACGCTGCCATTTCAGCCAGATGCCGGGCTTCGTTTTCCATCGTTGGTTCGACGGTTAACTGTGGGATGACCAGTTTGCCTTGCTCGACATGATTAAACGGCGAGTCCAGCGCGACAAACCGGTCACCCGCATGTTCGTCTAACCCGCTCATCTCTTTCAGGCGGTCGAATTTATTTAATGAACGCAGCGTGGCGGAAGTGACGATGACATGCGGCACATTGCGCCACACCAGTTTTTCGAGCTGATCGCTGACGCGAATGCCGACGCAATGGAAGAACAGATGCGGCTGGCCTTCGCGGATTTCCCGCGTCACCCATTTTGAAACCGGCGCACCAGATGCCTGTTCCATCGCTGACAGCCGCCACAGTTTGCTCTGCGTCTCGAAATAACCCAGCGCGCGGTTCATGTGTAGTAACGCGCGGTGCAAACGCACAATATCGTGGCTACCGGTTTTTTCGCCAAGATCGTTAAGCAACGCTTCTGACAGGCTGCGCAGCCCTTCCATCAGCTTCGCCAGCCGTTTGCAAATCACCATCAGTTCTTCAGGAAGAATGCCCATTTCAAAGCGATGTTCGGCTTCTTGTTCACCCGCCAGCCATAACGACACAATGCTGCTAAACGAGCTTAAGAGTTCGTAAATTTCATCGCAATGGTTGGTCAAACGCTCTGGATTGGTCAGCGGCGGCGGACTTTTTGGGCGGAACTGCGCCATGCAGGTTTCCACCAGTTTGGTAAAGAGATCGAACTGCAAACGGCTATAACCCGGCGTGACTTCGGCACTCATTTCCAGCGCGTCACGTGCCACATCCGGCAGATGGTGGCCTTCATCTAAAATCAACAGCAGGTTTTTGGCTTCCGGTAGCACAGCATCACTTTCCATTGCCGCCATTACCAGCGCATGATTCGCGACCACCACCTCGGCATCGTCTATTTCACGCCGCGCCACAAAGAATGGGCATTCGCGATACCAGTGGCAATTTCGCCCCAGACAACTGGCTTTGTCGGTGCTCAGACGCCGCCATAAATCATCTTCAATATTTTGTGATGCATGGTCACGCAGTCCGTCCCACTTGTACGCATCAAGATCGGTTTTCAGCTTGCCGCAGCGCTGTTGTTCGTCTTTGCTGGTCGGAGCCATTTCATCTTCGAGGAACGCCAACAAGTCGCCCTGCGCCAGGTTGTCCGTCGCCAGTGCAGCAAGATTACGCGGGCATACATAACGCCCGCGCCCGAAGGCGGCGGTGAATTTTAAGTCAGGGATAATTTTGCGGAGCAAGGGCAGATCCTTGCTAAATATTTGATCCTGCAATGCGACGTTAGCGGTACTGACCACCAGCGTTTTTTGTTCGCCGCGGGCAATCGCAATGCCCGGAATCAGGTAGGAAAGGGTTTTCCCCACGCCAGTCGGTGCTTCAATCGCCAGATGACGCCCCGCTTCACCCGCCAGTGTTTTTGCCACTTCTGCAATCATCTGCCGTTGCGGTGGGCGCGGAATAAAGTCCGGGATCTGCTGTTGTAGCGCCTTATACCAGGCGGCGATTTGCTCTTTTTGCGCGGAGGACAAAGCCATGGGAACCACTTCTACTGTATAAACAGCCACTATTGTCCCACTTTTTGCTGTAGGGCTGTATTGTTTTTTCGCCGCTACTGTGAGCAAGCCTTGATACACAACAAGGCGGCCTGTGGGCGAGCGTCTCTATAATCGAGCCCGTTTATCCTCCACTGGTATCAAAAAATGGATTATCAACTCAATTTAGACTGGCCTGAATTTATGGCGAAATACTGGCAGAAAAAGCCAGTCGTTTTAAAAAATGCGTTTCCTGATTTTGTCGATCCGATTACCCCGGACGAATTAGCCGGTCTTGCTATGGAAGCAGAAGTGGACAGCCGCCTGGTCAGTCATACCAATGGCCAATGGCAAGCCGCTAACGGGCCATTTGAGCATTTTGACAATTTAGGTGATACCGGTTGGTCGCTGCTGGCTCAAGCCGTAAACCATTGGCATGCGCCGTCTGCGGAACTGGTGCGCCCATTCCGCGTTTTGCCTGACTGGCGTTTAGACGACCTGATGATCTCCTTCTCGGTGCCGGGTGGCGGTGTGGGTCCGCATATCGACCAATACGATGTGTTTATCATTCAGGGGATGGGCAGCCGTCGCTGGCGTGTGGGCGATAAACTGCCAATGCGCCAGTTCTGCCCGCATCCGGCCTTGCTGCACGTTGATCCGTTCGAGCCGATTATTGATGAAGATCTGGAGCCTGGCGACATTCTGTATATTCCGCCTGGTTTCCCACACGATGGCTTCACGCATGAAACGGCGCTCAATTATTCCGTCGGTTTCCGTGGGCCAAATGGCCGCGATTTGATCAGCAGCTTTGCCGATTACGCACTGGAAAACGATCTGGGCGGCGAGCACTACAGCGACCCGGATTTAACGGTTCGCGAGCATCCTGGCAAAGTTGAAAGCTATGAGCTCAACCGCCTGCGCGACATGATGATGGAAGTCATCAGCCAGCCTGAAGATTTCAAACAGTGGTTCGGCCGCTTCGTCACCACTCCGCGTCACGAACTCGATGTCGCCCCGGCTGAACCGCCCTATCAGCAAGACGAACTCGTCGATGCGTTGCTCGGGGGCGAATGTCTGACGCGCTTAAGTGGTTTACGTGTTCTCAATGTTGATGGTCAGTTCTTCGTTAATAGCGAACCTATGGAAGCTCCCGTTCCAGAGGCTGCTGATGCATTGTGCCGTTACACCACGGTAAGCCAAAACGAATTGGGCGATGCGCTGCAAAACCCCGAGTTTGTTAACGTATTGACCGAACTGGTTAATCAGGGCTACTGGTACTTTGATGATTAATTTTTAGTTACATTGTTAAGTAAAAATTACACAGAGTGTATGCGACTGACTACAGTTATACGGGGGCTTCCCGGGCAGACTGTGGGGATAACATGGCACTTTTTACCATTGGTGAAGTGGCTGTGCTTTGTGATATCAACCCCGTAACGTTGCGTGCCTGGCAACGGCGTTACGGGCTACTGAAACCGCAGCGAACGGATGGCGGCCATCGGCTGTTTGATGATGCCGACATCGAACGTATCCGTGAAATCAAACACTGGATTGAAAATGGGGTTCAGGTCAGCAAGGTGAAAGCCCTTCTGAGCGGCGAACTTCAGGATATGGAAAGTGGCTGGCGAGAACGCCAGGAATTGTTACTTCACCATTTGCAAAGCGGTAACCCTTCTCGTCTTCGCGCCTGGATTGCGGATGTGGGCCGTGATTATCCGGCTGAAACTCTTGTTCAACAACTCTACATCCCTCTGCGTCGTCGCCTTCAATGCCAACAAGTCACCCTCAATACCCTGTTAAGCCTGCTGGACGGCGCACTGATTAATTACATCGCGTTATGCCTCTCATCGGCACGTAAGCGTAGCGGTAAAGATGCGTTGTTGGTGGGCTGGGATACGCCAGATACCACGCGTTTGTGGATGGCAGCATGGATGGCAATCCAACAAGGCTGGCGGATTGATGTGCTGGCGCACCCGCTGCATCAGCTTCGTCCGGAAATATTCGCCCAACAGACATTATTGGTATGGTGTGGCGATACGCCGACCACTCATCAGCTCGACCAACTGGAACTTTGGCGCTGCGCGGGCCTGCAAATTTTCCCGCTGATGAGCAACGGCCATTCGACTGAGCACGCATAAGATAAATTTAAAGGTTCATTAACAAGCCGGCTTCATCTTATAATCTCCCCCGCAATATAAGGAGCGAAGATGAAACTGAGTAAAATTGCCCTCGTGGGCGGCATGCTGGTCATGGCTATCGGCGGAATTGGCGGCGTGATGCTGGTAGGTTATATCGTTATTCTGCATGGCGCGTGATATGACGCAAAACGCGCTCAAACAGGCGGTCGACAACAATTGCCGCCAGCGCAACCAGTAGAGCGCCCTGAATCACGTATGCGGTGTTAAAACCGCTCAGGCCAATGATTATCGGTGAACCTAAAGTGCTGGCACCCACGGTTGACGCAATCGCCGCAGTACCAATATTAATAATCACCGATGTTCGGATGCCCGCCAGAATCAGCGGTGCTGCCAGTGGCAACTCCACTTTTCGCAGCATTTGCCAACGGCTCATCCCGGCCCCCATCGCAATCTCTTTTGTCGCTTCCGGCACCGCCCCTATTCCCGCCAACGTCCCTTGTAAAATGGGCAATAAACCGTAAAGCACGAGCGCAATAATGGCAGGCTGTTGGCCAAAACCCATCACCGGAACGGCAATCGCCAACACTGCCACCGGCGGGAAGGTTTGCCCGGCAGCGGTAATAGTTTCAACTAGTGAACGAAACTCCAGCCCCGCCGGGCGCGTTACCGCAACGCCCAACCCGACGCCAATCACAATCGCCACCACGCTGGAAACACCGACCAGCATCAAATGTTTAAATGCCAGCGCCATAAAACTGTCTTGCAGATAAACCGGCCTTTCCAGTTCTGGAAACAGCCAGCTGAACAACGTGCTGCTGGATGGCATCACCGCCAATAATGCGATGAATACCGCAATCAGCCACAATAAGGGGTCACGTAGCAGGCGCATTTTCACCCTCAACCAAATCACTAAAATGCAGTACGCCGCAGGGTTCGCCGTGCTGATTCACCACCGGCAACTGCCGGCACTGGCGATGGACAAACAATGACAGCGCTTCACGTAACGTGACGGATTCGCTTATCGGCTCACCTTCTATTCGCTCATGAGTTCTCACCCGGTCGGCAACATGGCGCAGCGAAAGCAGCCGCACGCCCAGCTCGCTACGACCGAAGAAATCACGCACAAAATCTGTCGCCGGGCGGGTTAAAAGTTCCAACGGCGTGCCTTGTTGAATCACCTGCCCGTTGTCCATCAGCACAATACGGTCGGCAAGGGTCAGCGCTTCGTCGATATCGTGCGTGACCAGCACAATGGTGCGCCCGAGCAACTGGTGAATACGGATAATTTCCTGCTGTAGCGCCCCACGGGTGACGGGATCGAGCGCGCCGAATGGCTCATCCATCAGCAGCACTTCCGGGTCAGCCGCCAGCGCCCGTGCCACGCCGACGCGCTGCTGTTGCCCACCAGAAAGCTGATGCGGATAGCGGTCACGAAACTGCGCGGCTTCAAGGCCGAGTAAGTCCAGCAATTCGTCGATACGCGCGTTGATTCGCGCTTTCGGCCACTTTAGCAATTGCGGCACAGTGGCAATGTTCTGCGCCACATTCCAGTGCGGGAACAGGCCGATAGATTGAATCGCGTACCCCATCCGGCGGCGCAGCGTTTTCGCATCAAAATTACGGATTTCTTCTCCGGCAAAGCGGATTCGCCCGGTATCGTGCTCCACCAGGCGGTTAATCATTTTCAGCGTGGTGGACTTGCCCGAGCCGGAAGTGCCAATCAGCACCGTGAACTGCCCTTCTTTGATGTTCAACGACAAATCACTGACCGCCGCCTCGCCCTGGAAAAACTTGCTGACATTTTCAAATTCAATCATGGCTGTTTTTCCTCAAGCAATGAGATAAACAGTTTAAAAAGTGCGTCAAAAACAACCGCCAATGCAATAACCGGAATCACGCCGAGCAACACCAAATCCAGCGCGCTACTGAGCAGCCCCTGGAAAATGATCGCCCCGAAACCACCGGCCCCAATCAGCGCGGCAATCACCGTCATACCGATGGTTTGCACGCAGACGACGCGCAGGCTTCTCAACAAAACCGGCAGCGCCAGTGGCACTTCGGCCTGCCAGAATATCTGCCAGCGCGACATGCCCATGCCTTCGGCACTTTCAATGATATTGCGCGGGACTTGCTGCAACCCGGCGACCACACCACGCACCAGGGGCAATAGCGCGTACAACACCAGGGCGATTAACGCTGGAGCGATGCCAATCCCACTCACGCCGAGCGAAGCCAACCATGGCGCCAGTTTGACTAATCCCGCCAGTGGCGCAATCAACAAACCAAATAAGGCTACCGACGGCACGGTTTGAATGACGTTGAGCACCGAAAACACCGAGGATTGCCAGGCCGAACGGGTATAACAAAACACACCTAACGGCACGCCAATCAGTAATGCGGGCAACAACGTTCCGACCAGCAAAGCCAGGTGGCGCAATAAAGCATCGTCAAAAACTTCCTGGCGGTTGGCATACTCTTTTAGCAAAGAAAGATCGGCAAAGTAGCCGCTGAGTAACAAACCAAAAGGCACAATCCAGATTTGCAGATTCAGCAGCAATCGCCACAGCGCTTTTGCCGACAGGCGGTTGATAACATCGGCACACAGTAGCAAGCACAGCGTTAACGACATCCACAATCCGCTGCCGGGCGATGTCCGCGCAAGCATGCTGCCTTGCTGAGCAAATTGCGTCGCCGTTTGTCCAAGCCGCCACAAAATGGCGATGAACAGGAACTCGCCCACCATGAGAGTCAGCAACAATGGGAGTGGCCGACATGGTGTCAGCACGAGGATTGCCAGAACGAATACCGGGACAGAGAACAGCAACCAGGTTTGCGCCGGGAGTTGGCTGAGCGCGATAGGCTCCCCGGAAACCAGGCGGTTGGGCGCAAAGTTGATAAACGGTAATACTGCGCCCGCCACTACCAGCAAAAAAACCAGCAGTAGCAGGACGCGATTATGAATTTTGGGCAAACGAACGTCCTGTTTTTTTATTTCACAAAACCTGTTCCACAAAAGCTATTTCACGAAGCCTTTTTGTTTCAGGTAGGCAGCCGCCACTTTTTTGGCATCTAACCCTTCCACCGCGATACTGGCGTTAAGCTGTTGTAACGTTTTTTCATCCAGAGATGCAAACACAGGTTTTAACCAGGCGTCCATTTCCGGGTAGGCTTTTAACACCGCTTCACGCACAACCGGCGTTGGCGCGTAGATTGGCTGCACCCCTTTCGGATCGCTCAGCGTTTGCAAACCGAGTGCCGCAACCGGGCCATCCGTTCCATAGGCCATTGCCGCGTTCACGCCAGAAGTTTGCTGCGCTGCCGCTTTAATGGTGACCGCCGTATCGCCACCTGCCAGCGATAATAATTGCGGCTGTTCGAGTTTAAATCCGTAGGCTTTTTCAAAGGCAGGAAGCGCATCGGAGCGTTCGATAAATTCAGCGGAAGCCGCCAGTTTGAATTCACCGCCTTTTTTCAGATACGCGCTGAGATCGTCAAGCGAGGTGAGTTTGTTTTTTTCAGCCAGGTCTTTGCGCACCGCAATGGTCCAGGTATTGTTTGCGGGCGCGGGTGTTAGCCACACCAGGTGATTTTTTTCGGCATCGAGTTTTTTGACTTTCTCGTAGCCCTGCTGCGCATTTTTCCACGCCGCATCTTTTTCATCTTTGAAGAAAAACGCACCGTTACCGGTGTATTCCGGGTAAATATCCAGCTCGCCTGCGGTTATCGCTCCACGCACAACGGGAGTGGTTCCTAATTGCACTTTATTGACGGTTTTAACGCCGTGGCTATCCAGTACCTGCAAAATGATATTACCGAGCAACGACCCTTCGGTATCAATCTTAGAGCCGACTTTGACTGGCTCTGCGGCCTGCGCCCCTGCGGCTAACAATGCTAACCCTGCCATGCTCCAACGCGCTGCTAAGTTCATCGTGCTTCCTCACTGTTTTTCTTTGCTTAAAAATCATGGAGTCGCAAAAGTTTAGCTGAGAATTAAGCTACCGGTAAAATCATTGCATGCATTCGCGACCATTCGCATATAAAGGAATGAGTTGGCCATAGCTCCCTAAACCCGATCTGCTACTGCAAGATTGTTTCTTAAGCACTCTGGTTACTATGTCCGTTTTCCACTTTTTAGTTATGTGATCTTGATCACTGTCACTCTCTTATTCTAGCCTTATCTTCACCAACCTCTATTGCATTGATTTTATTATATTTATCAGAATTATAATTCATTCTTAGTAATAGGCTCTGGTCAATAACTCCACGGACAGGAAAGGACTTCCATCATGGCCTCAGACGGCACCCGCTTTACCTTCATCGCGGGGCGCACTCCGGCGGATACCTTTGCGGTGGTGAACTTTAAGCTTAAACAATCCCTTTCTTTTCTGTTCAGCCTGGAGATCACCGTCGCCTGCAATGACCCGGCGATTGGCTTTCAAAAACTCCTCGATGAATACGGGGTTCTCACCATCTGGCAGGGCGAGGTGATTAAGCGCCGGGTACGCGGTATCGTCACCTTCTGCGAACAGGGCGATTCCGGTAAACACCAGACGCTCTACCGCATGACGGTGCGCCCGGAGTTCTGGCGCAGCTCCCAGCGGCAGAACTGCCGCAGCTTTCAGAACTACGACATCCAGTACATCTTTGCCAAACTGCTCAAAGAGATGCGTATCCGCACGCATGACGCGCTGTTCCGCCGCGCGCATCCGGCGCGGGAATTCTGCGTGCAGTTTATGGAATCGGATTACGACTTCATCGCCCGCCTCGCCGCCGAAGAAGGCATTTTTTTCTTCGAGGATGAATATCTCGACGACAGCGACCAGAAACTGACCTTCACCGATGACCGCAGCAACCTGCGCGGCCTCGGGGCGTTCCCCTACAACCCGAATGCCGCCTCTGAATCGTCCACCTACTGCATCAACACCTTTTGTCGCAGCGCGCAAATCCGCCCGGCAAAAGTCACCACAAAGGACTACACCTTCACCGCCCCGAACTGGCAGGCGCAGTACCAGGAAGAAGGCGCAGACCTGTCGTATCAGCGCCCGGACTATGAAATCTTTGACTATCCGGGGCGTTTTAAAGACGAACAGCACGGTGCCGATTTTGCGAAATATCAGATGGACGGCTGGCGCAATAACGTCGATTTTGCCCGCGGCACCAGTAATTGCCCCCAGCTCCAGCCGGGGCGCTGGTTCACCCTCACTGACCATCCGCGCGAGGATTTAAACAGCCCGTGGCAGGTGGTGTCGAGCGAGATGACCGGCAGCCAGCCGCAGGCGCATATCGGCAGCTCCGGCCAGGGCACCACGCTCACCAACAGTTTTCATGTTATCCCTGCCACCCAGACCTGGCGACCGGCACCGCTACCGAAACCGCGGGTGGACGGCCCGCAAATAGGCATTGTCACCGGTCCGTCCGGGGAAGAAATCTACTGCGACGAACACGGGCGTGTGACGGTGAAATTTGCCTGGGACCGGTATAACAAAACCAACGAAGAAAGCTCGTGCTGGGTGCGTGTCTCGCAGGCGTGGGCAGGCACCGGATTCGGCAACATCGCCATCCCGCGCGTCGGCCAGGAAGTGATTGTCGATTTCCTCAACGGCGACCCGGACCAGCCGATTATCACCGGGCGAACCTATCACGCTGCCAACCGTGCACCGGGCGACCTGCCGGGGACGAAAACCCAGATGGCGATACGTTCGCAGACGTATAAGGGTAATGGATACAACGAACTGATGTTTGAGGACCAGACCGGACAGGAGCTGCTGTCGATGCATGCCCAGAAGGACATGAAGACGATGGTTTTGAACAACCGCGACACCAATGTGAAAGTCGACCACAGCGAAACCATCGGCCATAACCAGAAGGTCACGGTCGGGCTGGGGCAGACGGTGAAAATCGGCAAGGAGAACGCCGCCGGACATGGCCAGAACATCACCGTGGTGCACGACCGCAGCATCACCGTGCGCAATGACCAGACGCTGAAAGTCACCCGCGACCGGACGGTAAACAGCGGCCGCGATGACAATCTGTATGTGGAGCGCGACCTTAAAGTGACGGTAAAAGGCAATCAGGAACACAACACCACAAAAGACCATATCAGCCTGGTGAAGGGCCATCACAGCCTGGAAGTGAAAGGCGACCTGGCCCAGAAAGTGGCGGGGGCGCTGGGTGTGGATGCGCAGGGCGATATCGTGCTGCAGAGCGGGAGCAAAATCACGCTGCAAGTGGGGAGTTCGTTTGTGGTCATCCATCCCGGCGGTATCGACATTACCGGGCTGAAAATCAACCTTAACGGTGGGGGAAGTCCGGGGACTCCGGTTAAGACCCTGCATGCGGCGGTACTGAGCCGTCTGGGTGATAAGGAGGGTTCGGAAGATGAACCGCTGGAGGATGAAAGCGGGAGCAGCGTCGGAAATAGTTCCAGCAGTAGCGACGGTTCAGGGAAACAAGACGAGCCGGAAAGTGAAGAATCCGGCATTTGGTTCTTATTTTCATAACCGGAGTCTTATCCTGGCAGCAAACATACCACAGCAATTGCAGTGGTGTACAAATTCAGGACTCTTCCACAGTCCGATCCCATTGATTTTCATCATTGCATAAACGCAGGGAGAAATAGATGAAAATGGTATTACCCGTTGATGGATACCGTTCAGCCACGGACTTCATGGAGGCCATGCAGGGTACGGCAAGTGACGCCTACTGGCTGCTGAAACCCGGTGAATTCTGGCATGGTGGTGTTCACTTGTACGAGAATTTCGCGAGTAACGCTTTCTACAGACCGGAAAGTCATGGACTGAAATGCATGACAGATGGACACGCAGTGGCCTGGCGCCTGAATGATAATTACCAGACGGCAACTTATGATAATAACTTACTGAAATTTAGCTCAACTTTTGTGCTCATTAAATCCACCTGCGTCCCGGACGAAGATAAATCCGCAAACGCTCTGGAGTTTTATACCCTGTGGATGCAGATAGCCCCGCTTTCTGAATACGGGACTGATACACCCACTGCTACTGTCACCGCCAGTTCACTTAAAGTTCGCCAGGATAATCCGGCTCAAGGTTGGGGGCGTACAGGTCTGTCGGTCGGAAATGTTCCTGATGCCAGCCACTGCTATGAGGCTCCTCTGGACACCCATACCACTTTGCCAAAAGACACAGTGGTAGAGATTGAAGAGGAAGCAACGTTTCTACTTAATGGTCAACCTGCCCCCTTCATGTTTGTGCGGGTGAAATCTGTGCCAGACGGTAAGGTGTCTGGGCTGTCAGCAGGCGAGTCTGGATGGATTTCCGGACTGGATACATACGTCAAGCGCAAGGCCAGTAATCTGCCAAACTGGATGCAAAAGGCCCGTGAGCCTGGGGTATTTAACCAGGTCGTATCAGGCAAAACTGTTGAGGTAAAAGCCGGTGACCTGATCGGTCATCTGAGCTACCACGAGCGTCCGGAGAGTGCCCCACAGCATTTCTGTCATCTGGAGGTCTTCAGCCAGGATCAACGTATGGAGGATTTTCTGGCGAATAAAGCAGGCGTGACGAAGGGTGCAACACATTTGCATACGCTGGCGAATAAGACGCTATGGAAGTACATCGCAGACACCGAGACATTTGTAGCAGCAGAAGTGGGTGGAGCTCCCTCTTTATCGACTGCGGAACGATTCACATCTGAAAGCGACTGCCAGAATAAAATATCAGACGGAAAAACCTGGTATGAAATTCCCGCAGAATCGGCATGGATGTCAGCTGATGATGTAGAGAAGGTCAATCAGTTTGACCTTGAAAAACGGGGTTTTATCCGGCTGGAGCAAAATGAGGAGCCTCAGAGCATTTTCCAGACCCCGCGAGAAGGATGGCTGCGTCAGACGTTTGGCCGGCTGGAAGAGCTGACCCGAAGTGAAAGCAGTGACACATACTCGTCGGGTGACGCTGAAGGTTATCAGAAGTTACTTCAGGAAATGGATACCAACCAAGACGGTTTGATTGATGCAAACGAGCTATGGCGGTATCTGCATAATAATCAGCCGCATATACAGTATCAGGTACAACGTCTGGTGGTGAAGCATCACAGCGAATGGCTGAAAGATGGTATGACGACCCTATGGCAGACGGCGCTGAATGAACAGGCAGGAAGCTACCCGGAGCTGGCGCTGTATAACTATGAGTATATTAACAAGCTGGTGTGGATGAAGGATGTGCAAGAAATCCGCAGCAGTGAAGCCTTGTGGCATATGCATCCGGTGGTGTTTTTGGATGCAATGAGTATCAAGAGTGTGTGTGCTTGTAATAGGGATATTACATTTGATGAAATCAAAACTATCGCACCAGGTGTCAGCGATACCGTTCTTATAAGCAATCTTGAACAATTAAATCAAGGATTTAGACAATTTGGAATAAATACTTGTCGAGGTAAAACCCATTTTCTCGCTCAAGTTTTACACGAAAGTGGATATTTCAGATTTACCAGTGAAATTGGAGGTAGAAATGCATTTTATCAGCCATGGTATGGCAGGGGGTTAATTCAAGTAACGCTGGAAACAAACTATATCGCATATGGAAATTATATTGGAGAGGATGTTAGCTCTTCCGCGACCAATAGAGATAAACTTACAACCCTTCCACATAGTGTTTTATCCGCATTTTGGTTTTACAAAATATATAAATCACTTGACACCCCAGCAGACGATGATGATTTTAATAAAATCACAGCCATTATTAATGGTGGATTTAATGGTTATAATGACCGCCTTAGTATTTTTAACAAAGCAGTCCAAGCATTAAATTCTCAGCATTTTAACAAGCTTATGGTAGATGAGTCATTCTCTTTAGAGAGCAGTGCTATTTTCCAAAGCAAAATTTACTCATTTGGTTGGGGAATATGGCATGACCCAACAAGCACAAAATCTGGTATTGTAAAAAGTAAAGAAGAAGCGTTAAAAGGGTACAGAAGGTCACGAGACTTATTAATAGAATCCCCATTCCCTGAAAGTCAGAGGCACAAAAAGATTTATGGAGTTGAGTACGGATATTTACTGTCTTATATTAATAATAGAATAGATACACTGGAGAGAAATCAATGAGCAAGTTTAATTTTTTATTATTTATTCTTTTTTCATCAAGTGCAATAGCAGCTCTGGAAAAAAACATTGCATGTTTTTCATCTGATGCAAAAAAAGTCAATGTGAAATTCGCCATCATTTATGATGATGACGTCGTTATGAGTTATGTGAAATATAAAAACTCCAAAACAGCGATACCTCTGTTATTTTCTGATACGAGTATAACCGATACCAGAGAGGGACGTCCTGCAGAGGTGGCAACTACGTGGATTGAGTTTATAGATGGCAAAATCAACGGTCAATATACAGTTGTTTCACAAGGAGCTAGATATTATGACTTCGCCTACAAAGATCGCAATGGAAAATCATTACACTTGAACGAAAATTTAGAAGCATATAACAACGAGCTTTCAGATTGCATTTGGAAGTAATCAGATAAATTACTTAAAAAATATATCCGCAGAGATGGAAAGAGGAGTGACGATGCCCTTACTGCCAGAACAAAACATAATGATGCCTGGCACTATTGAAATGGAACATCCCTCTTATTATCCATTAAAAAATCAATATACATGAATAAGTCTCCTGGCATAACTGGAGGAATTTAAAAAAACCACCCTCATGTGTAATGCCAGTCTGTTAAACAACTGACTGGCTTTTTTTTAACTAGCTTTGCCATATTTATACGGCCTCTCCTTTACCACTCTTGGGAAGGCTCTTTCCCTTCTTATTGGTAACTTCACCATCTGCGCCATGCTCTCCATATCACGCATCAGTTCCGGGATCCGACCCGGCAAAACTCCCCGCCGCGTCATCAACTTCCCGCAAGATTCTGAGAAGCTCAGTTGATTCGGCCAGTAACCTTTCAGGCTGACCACTATCTTTATCATCTGATAACGCACCAGATTGTATGCCAGACGCAGAGTGACAGTGCAGAATTCAGCAAGGCAACGGGTGAGCATTTCCGGATTCTTGCACCGCCACTGGATCGGTCAACCGATCCTTAACGGATCGGCATTACAACCCTCAGACTGCCTTTTAAAATAATCACGGCTTTAAAGTTACTTCAGTTCAAACTCACCCTGCTTAACGCGCGCAGAATCCAGCCCGATGAACACGTTAAACTTGCCGGGTTCGGCGACGTGCTTCATCTGCGCGTTCCAGAATTTCAGCGCTTCTACGTCAATCGGGAAGCTCACGGTCTGGGTTTCGCCAGGTTTCAGCGTCACTTTCTTAAAGCCTTTCAGCTCCTTAACCGGGCGACTCATAGAAGCCGTCACATCCTGCAAATACATCTGCACCACGGTTTCGCCTGCACGATCACCCGTGTTTTTCACTTCAACCGAGGCTTCTACTTTGCCGTCCGCTTTCATGGAAGGTGCCGACATTTTCACATCAGAAACGGTGAACGTGGTGTAGCTCAGGCCGTAACCGAACGGGAACAGCGGCCCGTTAGCTTCATCAAAGTAACGCGAAGTATATTTGTTCGGTTTTTCCGGATTGTACGGGCGACCAGTGTTCAGGTGGCTGTAGTACGTCGGGATTTGACCCACAGAGCGCGGGAAGGACATCGGCAGTTTGCCTGACGGGTTGTAATCGCCAAACAGGATATCGGCCACCGCATTACCGCCTTCAGTCCCGCTATACCAGGCTTCCAGCAGCGCGTCGGCCTGTTGGTTTTCTTTCACCAACGCCAGCGGACGACCGTTCATTAATACCAACACCAACGGTTTGCCGGTGGCTTTTAACGCGCTGATTAAATCGCGCTGGCTCTGCGGCAGAACCAGGTCGGTACGGCTTGATGCTTCGTGCGCCATACCTTGTGCTTCACCCACTACCGCCACAACCACATCAGCAGATTTTGCGGTGTTAACCGCTTCGTCGATCATCTCTTTTGCAGAACGTGTATCCACGGAAACCGCAGGTTCGTACTGGTTGAGGAATTCAACAATGCCTTTATCGTCGGTGACGTTAGCGCCTTTGGCGACCACGATTTTAGCGTTGGCACCCACCGCGGTTTTAATGCCCTGCAATACAGTAACAGTCTGGTCGGCAACCCCTGCGGCAGACCAACTGCCCATCATGTCGCGTTTGCTGTCAGCCAGTGGGCCAACCACGGCAATGGTGCCGGATTTTTTAAGTGGCAACGTTTGCAGGCGGTTTTTAAGCAGCACCATGCTTTCACGCGCCACTTCACGCGCTTCTTTACGATGCAGACGGCTTTCGGCGTTGGTGTCTTCCGGGTCTGATTCTTTTGGGCCTAAGTGGCTGTATGGATCGTTAAACAGGCCCATATCGTATTTCACGTTCAGCACGTGGCGGGTTGCATCATCCAATTCCGCCATCGGCACTGCACCGCTTTTCACCAGTTCCGGCAAGTATTTGCTGTAATACTCGTCGCTCATACTCATGTTGATGCCGGAGTTCAGCGCGATACGCACCGCATCTTTCGGGTCACTTGCCACACCATGCTTGATCAGCTCTTTAATGGCACCGTGATCGGAAATAGTGATGCCTTTAAATTTCCATTCATCGCGCAGCAGATCTTTCAACAGCCATGAATCAGAAGAAGCTGGCGTGCCGTTCAGCGAGTTCAGCGCCACCATCACGCCTCCGCTGCCCGCATCCAGAGCGGCTTTGTACGGCGGCATGTAGTCGTTGAACAAACGCTGCGGGCTCATATCAACGGTGTTGTACTCTTTGCCACCTTCGACTGCGCCATAGGCCGCGAAGTGTTTCACGCTGGTCATCACGGAATAGCGATCTGCCGGGCTTTTGCCCTGCATCGCTTCAACCATGGTGCGCCCCATAATTGAAGTCAGATAAGTATCTTCACCAAAGCCTTCGGAAACTCGGCCCCAGCGCGGGTCACGCGAGACATCAACCATCGGCGCCCAGGTCATGTTCAGTCCATCGTCTGCGGCTTCATAAGCCGAAACGCGCCCTACCGTTTTCACCGCATCGAGGTTGAATGAAGAGGCTAAACCGAGGCTGATTGGGAACACGGTACGTTGACCATGAACCACGTCATAAGCAAAGAACAATGGGATTTTCAGGCGGTTAAGGCTCATCACCTGATCTTGCATAGTACGAATGTCGTGGCGGGTGACGGTATTAAAAATCGCGCCCACCTGCCCGTCTTTAATCATCTCGCGAATGGCTTCTTTCGGGTTATCCGGACCGACACTGATTAAACGCAACTGGCCGATTTTCTCATCGGTGGTCATTTTCTTCAGCAAATCAGTGACGAAGGCGTCACGCGCTTCTGGCGTTAGCGGGTGCGGGCCAAACATTTCGTTCGCCAGCGCAGGTTGCAGCGCAAGGCTAACTGCGATACTTACAGAACAGAGCCATTTCATCGACATTACTCTCTTGCTCAGGCCGCCGCAGTGGGCAGCACGAAGTGATAAGACGTGCAGTGTGCCACAAGGTTAAAGCGGTAAGAAGAGTCGCCCCGGTGTTATATGCTGATTTTCCGAACGTTTAAGAAGATTCATTATCGATTTGCGAGCTATGCTTGTAGTCGTCAATATTTTCCCAAGGAGCGGATAAATGCCTAACCCTACCCCATCCCAAAAACAAACATTTATAAACGAACTGAACCGTCTGGTGGGCAGCCAGCATGTGTTAACGGATGCGGCTAAAACCGCGCGCTATCGTAAAGGTTTCCGCTCCGGCCAGGGCGACGCGTTAGCCGTGGTTTTCCCCGGCACGCTGCTTGAGTTATGGCGCGTACTGAGCGTCTGCGTCAGCACCGACAAAATCATTTTGATGCAGGCCGCCAATACCGGACTGACCGAAGGTTCGACGCCGAACGGCAACGATTATGACCGTGAAATTGTCATTATCAGCACCCTGCGTCTGGATAAATTGCAGCTGCTGGATGGCGGCAAGCAGGTGCTGGCCTTCCCTGGCAGCACGTTGTATCAACTGGAAAAAACGCTGAAACCACTGGGACGTGAACCCCATTCGGTGATTGGTTCGTCGTGCATTGGCGCGTCGGTGATCGGCGGGATCTGTAATAACTCCGGCGGCTCGCTGGTGAAACGTGGCCCGGCGTATACCGAGATGGCGCTGTATGCGCGCATTGATGAGCAAGGTAAGTTAACGCTGGTGAACCATCTGGGTATTGATCTTGGTGTTACGCCGGAACAAATTCTCGGCAAGCTCGATGATGAACGCGTCAAACCTGAAAACGTGCTACATGATCAGCGCCAGGCATCTGATAAAGATTATGCTGAACGTGTACGCGATGTGGATGCCGACACACCATCACGCTTTAACGCTGATCCAAGCCGCCTGTTTGAAGCCTCAGGTTGTGCCGGGAAACTGGCTGTTTTTGCGGTACGCCTCGATACGTTTGTCGCCGAAAAGCAAAATGAAGTCTTTTACATCGGCACCAATCAACCAGATGTGCTGACGGAAATCCGCCGTCATATTCTGGCTAATTTTGAAAACCTGCCGGTGGCGGGCGAATACATGCACCGCGATATTTACGATATTGCTGAAGTGTATGGCAAAGACACTTTCATGATGATCGACAAACTCGGCACCGACAAAATGCCGCTGTTTTTCACACTGAAAGGCCGCACTGACGCCTGGTTTGAAAAAGTCCCGTTTGTTAAACCTCACTTTACTGACCGTGTGCTACAGCGCGTGAGCGGCTGGTGTCCGAGCCATTTGCCTCCACGCATGAAAGAGTGGCGCAGCAAATACGAGCATCATCTGCTGCTGAAAATGTCCGGCGAAGGGATTGCTGAGGCGCGCAACTGGCTGGAAAGCTATTTCCAACAGGCCGAAGGGGACTTTTTCGTCTGTACCCCAACCGAAGGCGCGAAAGCGTTTTTACACCGTTTCGCCGCAGCCGGAGCCGCTGTACGTTATCACTCCGTTCATGCCAATGAAGTGGAAGATATTCTGGCGCTCGATATTGCCTTGCGTCGTAATGACCAGGAATGGTTCGAGCAATTACCAGCGGAAATCAGCAACCAGATTAGTCACAGCCTGTATTACGGCCACTTTATGTGTCATGTATTCCATCAGGATTACATTGTCAAAAAAGGGGTGGATGTTCACGCGTTGAAGGAGCAGATGCTCGAACTGCTCCGCACCCGGGGTGCGCAATATCCGGCGGAACATAACGTCGGACATTTATACGAAGCCCCAGACAGCTTAAAACAGTTTTATAAGGCAAATGACCCTACAAACAGTATGAACCCAGGCATTGGCAAAACCACGAAGCATAAATGGTGGGAGGAGCAAACCTGTAGCCATACTCATCACCACGATCCCCATTAAGTTTGGGTGTCAACCACCAGATCGGGGGCTATTCCTCGCTTACTTTTCGTACTAGATTAGACTATCGCAAAGTGGTGTGACCACATGCCACTTTGGTTCTTTGCGTACAGGAGCGAGAAATGTCAGTGCTCGAAACATTGCCAATAGCACGGTTGCAGGTTCGTGACGCAACGCCTGATGATATCCCGGCCATCACCGCTATTTATGAATGGCATGTGTTGCATGGCCGTGGATCTTTTGAGGAAACGCCGCCCACGCAGGCTCAAATGTCTGAACGCTTGCAAGCCGTTCGTTCCCAGGAACTTCCCTGGTTGGTCGCCTTGCATAGCGGCATTGTGGTGGGTTATAGCTACGCAACCGCTTATCGCCCGCGTCCGGCGTACCGTTTTACCCTGGAAGAATCCGTTTACATTGATGCCAGCATGACCGGGCGAGGTGTCGGGCGCGAGTTATTAACCCAATTGATCGCTATCTGTGAGCAAGGCCCATGGCGACAAATGGTGGCCATTATTGGCGACGGTGAAAACAACACGGGTTCATGTCGTCTGCATAGGCAGTTAGGTTTTGAAGTGGCCGGGCAGTTGCGAAGTGTTGGGTTTAAGCTTGGCGCATGGCGCGATACGTTGATTATGCAGCGTCCGCTCAATGATGGCGACCGGACGCTTCCCTGATACCCGTCATACTTCAAGTTGCAGCTTTGTTGGCTACGCTCATTCGCCCGAATCACTTAGTTCACTAAGCTCATCGGGACTCATTCACTTGCCGCCTTGCTGTAACTCGAATTATTTAGGGTCTCGTTTGATTTGCCTTAATCGTCTAAGGCATTGCCCTGCGTGCTATTGCTCGCCATTTGCGCCGCTTTTTGCTTTTTATAAGCCAGAGCGGAACCTGGAACTGGCGTCACTTTGCCGCTTTCCAGGTAATTACGCAGACGGTTTGCATCCGCAAAGTGCGTATATTTCCCGAATGCGTCCAGCACCACTAACGCCACCGGACGATTGTTAATCATGGTGCGCATCACTAAGCAATGGCCCGCGTTGTTCGTAAAACCGGTTTTAGTCAGCTGAATATTCCATTTGTTGTTGTAAACCAAATGGTTGGTATTACGGAACGGCAGCGTGTACGGCGGGTTGGCGAAGGTCGCCATATCTTCTTTGGTGGTACTCAACTGGCCAAGCAGCGGGTATTGCTTCGAAGCAATCAGCAGTTTGGACAAGTCACGCGCCGTGGAAACGTTTTGAATCGATAACCCCGTTGGCTCAACATAACGTGTGTGCGTCATGCCCAGAGATTTCGCTTTCGCATTCATCGCCCGAATAAATGCGTTATAGCCACCAGGATAATGGTGCGCGAGACTCGCCGCTGCACGGTTTTCCGATGACATCAGCGCCAGGAGCATCATATCTTTGCGATTAATTTTGCTGTTCAGACGAACGCGAGAATAAATCCCTTTCATTTCAGGCGTCTGGCTGATGTCGATACTCAGCATTTCATCCATTGGCAATTTGGCATCCAGCACCACCATCGCCGTCATCAATTTGGTAATGGATGCGATGGGACGGACCAAATCCGGATGGCTGGAATAGAGAACTTTGTTGGTTTGCAAATCGACAATCATGGCGCTACCGGAAGCAATTTCCTGCCCGGCAGACTGTTGTACGGTCGATGATACGGAAGCTTTATTCGCGGCCTGAGATGCGAATGGTACGGCAATCATCAGCGCAAGGCTGAGCAATGAGAGACGGATTTTTGTCGGCATGGTGACACTTCTGTAATTATTCAAAAAAATAATGTGTCCTTCGAATCTCTTCACAGCGCGTATGAATAGATGAGGCGCCAGCATAATACGCTGACGCCCCGGAAAACTGCCACAATTGATTCGTAACAATTATCAGAACAGGCGATATCCATAACCCCAGAGAATCACACTGAGCGCTAACAGCACCTCCAGCACCAGCACACCAATGGCGAGCGTTGAGCTAGAAAAGCTCATCCCCTCTTCTTTATTGATGCCCAGGAACTCAGGTACGCCGACATACAGCAGATAACCGGTATAAATCAAAGCTGCCGCCCCTACCAGCACACACAACCACACCAGCGGATAAAGTGCCACCAGGCCACTTAAAAACAGCGGGGTTGCGACATAGCCCGCAAACACCATGCAACGAGCCAGTGACGGGCGATGCGGATAATTTCGCGCCATCCACCAGATAACGCGCCCCATCACGGCAACGCCTGCCAACATCAGTGCATAAAACAGTACGCCTAAATAGAATCCGGTAAACATCGACAATTGAACGAACGTACCGTCACCAAAGTTCCAGCCAATTTGGGTTGTGCCAATAAATGCACAGATAACCGGAATGGCCGCCATGATTAGCACATGGTGAGTGTAGTGATGCGATACCGTTTCGTTCTCGCGTTTTATGGTCTGCATTTCACGATTCGGGTGGGAGAATAATCCCCAGACATGACTCATAACGCCTCCTGACAAACGAGTGAGCACAGTCAAAGTATAATGCACAGCGGCTTGATTGTTTTTTAATCAGTTGAAAATAACCAAGGTGAGAGGGTTAGCGAATTTAATACCGTTACGTTGACGAAACGGCAAAAGCGTCATATTTAAATAACCTACCGACTTATTCCTTCCAGGATTGTTCCCGATGTAGTGCCGTAACCAATGAGCCTGTCGTCACAAGATGACCTTGTTGTTTCTCACCCTTGGTGAGAAACGCACACTTATTGGAATTTACGGAAAACATCATGTTAAAAGCACTTCACCAGGCGCTGGCTGGAAAGCCATGGCTGCAATTACTCGGCTGGTCTTTTATTGTGTCCTCTATCGGGAACGGCCTGACCTATATCGTTATTTTCAGTGAATTAATTCGTCTTTCTGTGCCACCCGCATCGCTGGCTATCGCCTATGTGCTATCCACCGCACCCGGTTTAATCGGCAGTAAAATTGGGGAACGGTTTTGCAGCAAGGCAAACCCATTTCAAATTCTGATTGCCGGTGAATGCCTCGGGCTTTTAGGGCTTGCAGCCCCTTTTATTGCGGTGATGAATGGCTCTGTTGCGCTATTTTTTGTCGCACAGAGCATCTCTGCATTTACCATCGGCATGACCTTCCCGGCCATCAGCAAAATATTTAAAACGGGCCTTAGCGAGAAAGAGCTTCCGGCGGCGACCGCACTCGAAACGCTAATTTTTGCCTGCAATGTCATCTTTGGCGTTGGGCTGGGGCTGATATTGCTGGGGCATATCAGCGTTATCACATTATTGTTCATCGACCTGGGAAGCTTCGCTGTTGCACTGATACTGCTGGGTTTGACTAAGTCACAGTTTCACCAGAGTTTTTCTGTCGTATCCGTATCAGCGGCAAAAGTCCGTTGGCGATCGATTTCCGGCACACAGCGACGGGCAATTTTGCTTTTACCACTGCTGGCTTGTGCCGGAGCACCGGCAATGGCGCTGTTACCGAGTTTGGTTCCAGCAACTTTTTCTGCCCGTGAAGCACAAAGCCTGGCGCTGGCCTTACTTTTCGCGCGCAGTCTTGGGCAATTAGTGGGACCGTTAATTCTGAATCCGGAAAAATTCGAAAAATACAGCAACAGCAATCTGCTGATGCTCGGATGCCTGTTCATTTTTATCGCCTGTTACGGGCTGGTTCCTTTCATGCCGTCACAATATCCGGCGCTGATACTGGTATTTACCGCCCACATTTTCTCGAATGTCGTTGCCTCACTGGCGGTTTATGCCCTACTGAGAAAATTTAATGAAGATCTGGTTCCCGGAGCCATAGCCAAAAGCTATCGCTGGCAGATGATCGTCACGTCTGTGGTTTCCGTTGGCGCAGGTTACAGCGCCCAATATTTTGGCGTGGTGTACGCACTTTATTTGTTCAGCGGGGCGGGATTTGCACTGATTGTTGTGCTGTCGTTCAGCGGGCATTGGTTAAAACAAAAGTCCGCCGCGTTAAGGATTGAATAGCAAATACGGAGGAACACAGCAGCAAGCGCTATACTGTTGTTGAACAACAACAAGGAGTTACATAATTCACTGTGGATATTAATAATCTGATTGAGCATTACGGTTATGCCGCACTGATCATTGGCAGTATGGCAGAAGGGGAAACCGTGACGCTGCTAGGCGGCGTTGCGGCTCACCAGGGGCTGCTGAAATTCCCACTGGTGGTGCTGTCTGTGGCGCTCGGCGGAATGATTGGCGACCAATTGTTGTATCTGATTGGCCGCCGCTTCGGCGGCTCGATTAAAGAGCGTTTCAAAAAACATCAAAAGAAAATCAATAAGGCGCAGCGGCTGATCAACCGCCATCCATATTGGTTCGTGATTGGCTCGCGCTTTATGTACGGTTTTCGTGTGATTGGTCCCATTTTGATTGGGGCCAGCCGCCTGCCGCCAAAGATATTTCTGCCGCTCAACATTCTGGGTGCCATTCTTTGGGCAATGCTGTTTACAACACTGGGGTATGTCGGAGGAGAAGTGGTTGGCCCATGGCTACATAACCTGGACCAACATATTAAGCACTGGATTTGGCTACTGGGCGTGGTTGCCGTGGTCTGGCTGGCGCGTTACTGGTTTAAACATCGCGAGAGCAAACAGCAAGATTAGCCTTTGGGTTTGAAATGAGGGTTGGCGAACATAAAACCGCCATCTACGATAAACGATTGCCCGGTGGTGTAACTGGCGCTATCTGAACATAGCCATGCGACCAGGCTGGCAATTTCTTCCGTTTCCCCTGCTCGCCCAAGCGGGATTTCAGGGATTCTGCTTTTGGCTCCGTCGCCTTCGCTCATGTTATTCATCGGCGTGGCGACAGCGCCTGGCGCCACTGCATTCACCAGAATCTTGTGATGAACCAGTTCCATTGCCATTGATTTAGTCAGCCCGCCCAGTGCATGTTTGGCGGCAGTATAAGCGCAGGCATCCGGCAGCGGGGTGTGCTCGTGAACGGAGGTGATATTCACAATCCGCCCACCCTGCCCCTGCGAAACCATCGCCCGCGCGACTTTTTGTGAACATAAAAATGCGCCGTCCACGTCCACAGTAAACAGCTCTCGCCACTCTTCGAGAGTGACATCAAGAAACGCATTTTTACTCATCGCCCCGGCATTATTCACCAGCGCATCGACGCGCCCGAAGCGAGCAATCAGCTCATCAATACCCGCAGCACCGTCTGGCAGATGGGCTAAATCGAGTTGAATTGTTTCCGCTCGCCTGCCAAACCCTCTGACCTGACGCGCAGTTTCTTGCGCGCCTTGTTCATCAGAATGCCAGGTGATGCCCACATCGAACCCTTGCTCAGCCAGTATCAACGCACATTTTTTGCCGATACCGGAATCCGACGCCGTGACGATAACCACTTTATTCGCCGTACTCATCACCACCTCCAGGCTAAGTTCAATCAGCTTTTAATTATAGGAGGTGGCGAGAGAATCGCGTCTGTTATGCCTTACCAGATTGATGATAACCGCCACCGAGCGCAGAGATTAACTGCACGTCAGCATTGAGCCACTGCCCGTGGAGTTGAATGGCTTTCGCCTGTTCTGACAGCTCCGGCAAGGTTGCAGCACTGAATCTGGCTCCTGAAATCACACCTGCTTTATAACGCGCCTGAGCAAGAGTTGTGAGTTTATGAGTGGCTTGCAATACCGTCTTCTGATGCTGGTTTTCAGCCGCTACGGCATTCAACTGGCTGGCCGCTTTTTCAACGTCATTCACCGCACCGACCACCGCTTTGTTGTAGCTGGCAATCGACAAATTACTTTCTGCGCGAACAATATCGAGATTCGCGTTCAGTCGGCCACTGTCGAAGATAGGCAGCGTGAAGCCGCCGATAATACCCATTTGCTGAGCCGAGCCACGGAACAAATCACTCAGGTGCAGTGCATCATTTTGCAGGAACGCCCCCAGGTTCACATCCGGGTAAAACGCAGCTTTTGCGGCATCAACACTGCTCAATGAGGATTCGATATACCAGTGCGCTTCCTGAAGGTCCGGGCGGCGAGCCAGCAGTTCATACCCCATATTTTCAGGCACGCTCGATTTCACTTTCGGCAGTTCGACACGTCGGATATTGGAAGCCGCATGCGCATCGCCGGTAATTGCAGCAAGCTGCGCTTTAGCAATATTGATGCGCCCTTCGATGTCATCGAGTTGCTGCTGAGTTTTCACGTAATCAATATTGGGTTCAACATTATCAACCGATGAATTGATCCCTCGCGCATAAAGTTTTGTCTCGACATCAACAATATTTTTCTGTGCTGCGAGGGTTTGCTGTTTGACATCTTTTAACGCCAGCAGCGTTTGCATATCCCAGTACAAGCGCACGACGTTTGCCGAAATCACCTGTTTGGCTTGGGCAAGTTCAGCCTGTTTCGCTCTCATGACGCCCACTTTCGCTTCCACTTCCGAGCGATTTTTTCCCCACAAATCCAGATCCCAGCTTGCCGTCAGCCCAAAGGTACCGTTGGTGTAATACGGGCCGGTGGTGCCAGCTGCCGGGTCAGTCAATGCAAACGGACCCATCACCCCTTCCTGAGACATTTTCTGACGCTCAATATTGGCGGAGAAATCCATTTGCGGGCCGTCACTGGCCTCCTGCATTTGCGTCTGCGCCTGCGCAAGTTTAATGCGCTGCTGCACGACGGCCAGATCCGGAGAGTCTTTCAGCGAACGTTCAACCAGCGTATTAATCTGGCTGTCATGATAATCACGCCACCAGTCACTGCCCGGCCAACCGTGCGCCAGTTCAGGAGGTAGTTTGGTATCCAACTGTTGTGGAGGAGTTTTTTGTGCGAGAGGTGCATCGTTATTGTGCATTGGCGCACAGCCGGACAAAACGAGCATTAACGCGACGCCTGTCGCCGCGAGAGGGAAACGTGAGGAAGTCATAATTAACCACAGAGTAAAAGAAAGTGCTCAGGTTACGCATTCCGTTACGCAAAAGTTTAGGTATCAGTGGCAATACACACGAGGTTAATAAGGGATACAATTTGAAACTAGTTTATCTACATTACTATTACCGTGATAAAAATATCACAATCAAATATCACTATGGTGATTAAATTTTGACATAGCTTCACCTTTCCACCCGTTTGCGCTCAGCACTCGGCGTTACGCCAAAAACTTTCTTATACGAGGTGGTGAAATGGTTGCTGTTGGCAAAGCCACACAAAAAAGCCACTTCGGTAATCGTCATGTCGGTTTCTTTGAGCTTGACTCGCGCCGAGACCAGGCGCAGGCGTTTCAGATAGTTTTCCGGCGTCAGCCCCGTCACCTCTTTAATATGTCGTGACGTGGTACGTTGAGTCAGGTGAAACTGATTTGCCAGTTGCTGCCAGTCAATCTCGTTAAAGCAGTTTTCTTGCAAATAGCTGAGTAACTTATGCAGTTTGTAGCGGGTATTGCTGTATTCAGCCTGCGACTGCGCATAAATGATTTGCGTCACTAAGGTAAAAAACAGCGACTCTTTTAAAGCCTGATTTTCAACGCCCGAACTCTGCTGATGGAAAATGTCGTTAATCAACCGTTTGCAGTGTGCTTTAGTCTCCGGCGTAAGCCAGCCGTAATTTGCCGCCGTGTTGCCCGCAATACGGTTCAATAATTGTTCTATTCCGGTTAAATAAACAAACTCCAGCTGCGGATTAATTAAAATATTGATGAGCTTTAAGGTGCCCAATTCATCGTAAAAATGAACATCGTTCTCGCCAATAAAAAATACATCGCCCTGCTGGATAAAAATCGGCTTGCCATTAATCACATGCAGGCCGTGCCCTTCCTCAACAATCACCAGTTCCTGAAAGCTATGGCTATGCTCGCAGTTGTTGTCTTCCGGGTCGCTGGCATAAAGAGAAAGCTTGGTCTGCTCATCGGGAAAATACTTACTGACTTCTAACTTATTAATCATTACGTTCTCGCAAAACCCACCACTCTGGACTGTGGGAAAAATAAAACACTCCGGCCTAAATAACGATCCCGATTTTTTAAATTGTGACAACCAACCACTGCACCCCACTGAAAATGCCATTCACTAACAATTACTGGCAGCCTGAGAATAGATGAAAAACAGAGTTGCCCTCTAAACTCGGCTCATTGCTTCATCATTAAGGGCTCGGTATGTCACAGGCATTGCAGAAAAATGGTCATCTAAAGATGGTTCGTCATCCACATATGTTGGCCAAAGCACAGGAACTCATTCCTGAACTCTATCACCATGATGTTCTCCCCCAGGCGATGATTAGCGCGCAGCCGGATGCGCAGCAAATTCACGGTTGGCGAGCGGATGTAGTGAACAGCGCAGAAGATTTCTTCCAATACGATTTCGCGCAGGGCGAGCACGTCATTATTGATTTCGGCAAGCATTGCGTCGGTTACCTGGAGTTTACCTGCGAAGCGGTCGGCAGCCCGCCAGATGCTCCAGCGCATCTGCAATTTATCTTTGGTGAAACGCTCGCAGAAGTGGTTGAGCCTTTTTCTGAATATAACGGTTGGTTGAGCAGCAGTTGGCTCCAGCAACAGGACTGTTATCTGGATGAATTGCCAGGCCATACGCGACTTTCACGTCGTTACTGCTGCCGCTATCTGCGCATTAATGTTCTGGCGCTGTCACGCAAATTCCAGCTGCGTTTTACCTCTCTGAAGCTCGATACCGTCACTTCCGCGTCGCTTGCCACCCTACCCGCCTGCGAGACCGTGGATCTTCAGTTAAAACGCATTGATGAGGTGGCCGTTAACACCCTGAAAAACTGCATGCACGACGTGTTTGAAGACGGACCCAAACGCGACCGCCGCTTGTGGCTCGGTGATTTGCGCCTGCAAGCGCTGGTGAATGATGTCACGGTGCAAAATTACTCCCTGGTCAAACGCTGTCTTTATCTTTTCGCAGCCATGACGCGGGAAGATGGCATGGTGTCGGCGAATATTTTTGTTAAGCCGCAAGTAATTTCTGACGATACTTTCCTGTTCGATTACGCACTGTTTTTTGTCGATGTGCTGCAAGAGTACGTCGCGGTGACTGATGACAGCGAAACACTGGCGCAGCTTTGGCCGCTCGCCTGGCGGCAAATCGAGCTGGCCATGGAGCGAGTCGCTGGAAACGGTATCGTGCGCGACAGCAGCGACTGGTGGTCATTTATTGACTGGCACGAAGACCTCAACAAGCAAGCGGCGTCTCAGGGGGTGCTGATCTACTGCCTCAACAAAGCATTAATGCTGGCGCGTACTTATGACAGCAGCAAAGTCACATGGCTTGAAGCACAGATTACGACGCTGAAAAGTGCGGCACTTCGCGAACTTTGGGATCCACAAAGCGGCTTTTTCGTCAGTGGTGAATCGCGACAAATTTCCTGCGCTTCGCAGGTCTGGCTGGTGTTGGCAGATGTCGGTACGCCGGAAAGCCAACGCCAGTTGTTAGCCCATCTGTTAACTCATCCACCGGAAATTCAGATGAACACGCCCTACATGATGCATCATTACGTCGCGGCGTTGTTGCAGGTGAATGAACCAGAGCAAGCCACTCACGAGATCAAACGCTACTGGGGGGCGATGGTGGAACACGGAGCCGATACCTTCTGGGAGCTTTTTGATCCGCTACGGCCTGATTTTTCCCCTTATGGCAGCAAGCTCATCAACAGCTATTGCCACGCCTGGAGCTGCACTCCTTCGTGGTTCATTAGAAAGTACCTACTGTAAAACAACAACGTCGAGAACCTACTTATGTCTACCTCTACTGTATGGCGGCAACGCTTCGGCTACGGCATTGCGGACTTGTCCTGCAACCTCGTGTGGCAAATGATCTCGTTGTACCTGATGTACTTTTATACCGATGTGATGGGACTACCCGCCTATTATGTTGGCCTGATGTTCCTTGTGGCACGTCTGGTGGATGGCGTCGCGGATGTACTGATGGGGCTGGTGATTGATAACACCAGCACCCGTTGGGGCCGCTGCCGCCCTTACCTGCTGATTGGTGCGGTGCCTTTCGGCTTGCTGTGCGTGCTGGCGTTTTACGTACCCGATTTTGGCACCACAGGCCGGCTGATTTACGCCTTCATCACCTACTTGTGTCTGTCGTTTCTCTATACCATCGTCAACATCCCGTTCTGCGCGATGCTGCCCTTCCTGACCAGTGAATCCAAAGAGCGCACCACACTTTCAACGGTACGCATCTTGCTGGGCTCGCTAGGTTCGACGATTGTCGCCGTCGCCACATTGCCGCTGGTAAAAGCGCTGGGCCAGGGCAATCAGGAGCACGGTTTCTTATATACCGCGATGGTATTTGGCGTGATTGCGACCTTCTTTTTGCTGATTAGCTTTCGCAATGTCGAAGAGAAAATCAATATCACCTCAGAAAAGATGACCTTAAAACGTGCCTGGGTCAGCCTGCGCAATAACCCGCCGTGGTTTGTTTTTGCAGTGAATATCTTCCTGATGTGGGGTGCCTTTTTCTTCCAGACGGGCGCACTGGTGTACTTCTTTAATTACTACGTCGGCAATAGCGAATTAACCGCGCTGGTGGCCGGGATCTCCACCTTCGTACCATTATTGGGTACGCTGACGGTTCCGTTGCTGGCAAAACGCATGAAAAAACGCCACGTCTATCTTGTCGCCTCTGCTATAAACCTGGCGGGTATGGCGGTGATGATTTTCGCAGGCGTGAACGTGATGGCACTGGTTGCAGGGGCTGTTATTTTGTCACTCGGCGCCGGGCAACGTACCGCGATTTATTTCTCAATGCAGGCGGACCCGGTTGATTACGGCGTCTGGAAAACCGGAATTAATACCGCCGGAATTTTAACCTCCATTAATGGTTTCCTGGGCAAAGTGGCGATGGCCGGTGCGGGCGCTATTACCGGAATTATGCTCTCCGCCAGCGGTTATGTGGCTAATCACGCACAAAGTGTTGATGCTTTATTCGCGATCAAAGCCTGTTACCTCTATATTCCTGCGACGCTAATTGTCGTCTCAATGTTATGGATAGGTAAATTTTATCGCCTCGATGACCATTACGAACAAATCCGTGCCGATTTAGATTCTGGTATTAACGCAGCCAATTCAGACCCTGCATTTAATTTAAATAAGAGTCGTGCGATGTAATCAGGAAGTTTAATTAAAAAAATACCTCTGGTTTTTACAAGGAATTAACTCATGCGTATCACAAAGATTCGCGCAGGGATTCTCTGCGCCTTTTTTGGGCTGGGCTATTACTCCTCAGCTCAGGCTTCAACTCCCTTATCAATAGAACAAAGACTGACATTGTTGGAGTCGAGATTAAATCTGGCCGAACGAGAAGCGAGTGAAGCCAAGCTCCGGGCTGATAAAGCAGAAAAGCGCACCCTCGCCGCCGAACAACAGCTTGCGCAGGTAACGAAGAAACAAGAAAAACAAACGCAACAGATCGAAATGGTGGAAAAAAATAAACGTGATGATGGCTTTGAGTTTTCCGCTTACGCCCGTTCAGGGCTGCTGATTAATGAGCATGGGAAAGGTGGTCGCGGTGGACCAGGTGTTTCACCCGCAAGTTCATTAAATGGGGACGCGCATGTCGGGCGCCTCGGCAATGAAAAAGATAATTACGTAGAATTAAGTTTCAATAAGAAAATGAGTTTTGATGACGGTTCATGGGCACATTTCAAAACCATGTTGGCCGATGGGGCTAATAACCCTGATCCATGGGTTCAGGATAATGACAGCCATCATATCAATATTCGCCAGCTTTATGTCGAAATGGGTGATCTGGCAAGCTTCGGTGGCGTCGCGGAACACGCCATATTATGGGCAGGCAAGCGCTTTGACCGTGATAATTTCGACATTCACTTTACGGATAGCGATATTATGTTCCTCGGTGGAACCGGGGGAGGAATAAATGATGTGCAGTGGACGGATAAATTAAAATCTGACTTTAACGTTTACGGGCGTAATTTTGGCGACCTCGGCAGCGATAATTACAACGACAATGACATTCAGAACCTGATGTTTACGGCCAATAACTTCTACAACAACTGGCAATTGATGTTAACCGGCATGACAGCGCAAGGAAATGACGACTTAAAAGACAACACCTCAACCACCGGAAGCTACGCTTTGCGCAGCGATAATACCGCCAAAAATGGCTATTACGCGATGTTGGCCTACCATGATAAATCCAGGTTCTATGGCCTGGCCCCGGGTGTTTCTGAGACAGCGCTACAGTATGGCGGTGGCTTGGGCGCAGAAGCACGCCAGCCTGGTAGCGACGGGGATTTAACCGAGAATGCGAAATCCTTACGCTTTGCCTCTTACGGCATCGTACCGGTGAGTAAAAACTGGGAACTGGCTCCATCGGTTATTGCCCAGCACAGTGAGGACCGTTATCGCGATGGCGATCGTTACGATTGGGCGACCTTTAACCTGCGCGCTTCACAGGCCATTACGCAAAACTTCGCCCTGCTTTATGAGGCCTCCTGGCAATATATGGATTTAGATCCGAATGGCCGAAGCTACACCTCGGACGGATCAACCTATAACTATCAGGCGGTAAAAGGGGACTTCTACAAGCTGACCTTCGCACCAACCTTTAAAGTCGGCAATGTCTTCGATATTAAAGCTCGCCCAGAAATTCGCTTCTTTGCCACGTATATGAACTGGTCAAAAGAGCTGGATCATTATGCCATCAATGATGATTTCGGCAGCACGGGCTTCACCGCAGGCGGGAACTGGAACTTCGGCGTACAGACGGAAATTTGGTTCTGACAGGAAAAGCTCCACCCTTAACCTGGGGAACCCTTTCCCCAGGTTAATAACTTCATTAGACTTCTTCTGCCAATCACGGCTTTGCGAACAGGAGTTGCAATGACACAAAATATCTATGATAACCCGGCATTTTTTGAAGGATACGCCACTCTTGACCGCTCCATTAAAGGGTTAGATGGCGCACCGGAATGGGCAACCATACAAACATTTTTACCACCGTTACAAGGTAAAACGGTGGTGGACTTAGGCTGCGGATACGGTTGGTTTTGCCGCTACGCACGTGACCAGGGTGCAGCAAATGTGTTGGGCCTGGATGTCTCGTTGAAAATGCTCGAAAAAGCACAGGAAATGACCACGGGCGCGGGCATTGTTTATCGCCGTGAAGATCTGGAGCAGTTACAGCCGGAAGTACAAAGTGTTGACCTGTTTTACAGCTCGCTGGCGCTGCATTATCTGGAAAATATTCCGGCACTTTTCAACACGCTTTATCAGGCGCTGGTTCCCGGTGGCATGCTGGTGTTTTCGGCAGAGCATCCGATTTATACCGCCCCGTTGCAACAAGGCTGGATGACCGATCAGACCGGGCAAAAATCCTGGCCGGTGAATCATTATCAGCAGGAAGGCGTGCGTATCAGCAACTGGTTTGCGGACGGCGTGAAGAAACAACATCGCAAACTTTCGAGCTGGATAAACGCGCTGATTGCCAGCGGTTTTATTATCGAAAAACTCGATGAATGGGGGCCAGACGCTGAACAAATCGCCCAGAACCCGGCGCTTGATGAAGAAAAAGAACGCCCGATGATTTTCCTGCTTGCTGCGCGTAAGCCTCTAATCTAATTCACTTCAATTTATCTCAATTTGCGTTTATGGGGAGGCAACTCCCCCCGCCCCGCACTTCCTTGCCTATACTGTTTAAACACTAGCCATAAGATAGGGAGTCGTGATGAAAATTATTCTTTGGGCAATTTTGATTATCTTTATTATTGGCTTATTGGTCGTTACTGGCGTGTTTAAGATGATTTTCTGAAAACAGCGGGTGCCACCACAATGGCGGCACCCCTTTGTTAGCGTCGTCCCCTCGCTTCCTCTTGTGTATTCATTTCCAGTCAAAATCGAGTTCACCTTGCAGACACTGTCCGCGAAGCTTTATTATCACTCCAATTGATTGGAGAAATAATGACTATCAAAGAAAGTGATTTTCGCAAAATAGACCTCAACTTATTGATTGCGTTTGCGGTTTTATTTCGCGAACAGAGCGTGTCTCTGGCGGCGGATAAGCTACATCTCGGCCAGCCCGCAGTCAGCGGTTCGCTGGCACGTTTGCGTGAAATGTTTGATGACCCGCTTTTTATTCGCAGCGGCCATCGCATGCAGCCCACGGCGCGTGCAACGGAGCTGCATACAGAATTGATGCCGCTGCTCGAGCAATTGCAAAGCGCATTGTTCCAGCAGGCGGAGTTTCACCCCGCTTCAGCAAAAGCGACAATCACCATCGGCATGACTGACTGGGTAGAAATGTGGCTGATGCCACAACTGCTGCCAGCGCTGCGCGCGCAGGCGCCAGGCGTGCGCCTGAATGTCGTCGCCAGTGACTCTTTTACGGACGCGCAGCGCCTGGAAGGTGGGGATTTGGATATGGCCATCAGCGTGGCAAACCAGTCCGCACGGTGGATGGAACGCGAACTTCTGACGCCGATGGAGTTCGTGACGCTCTGGCATCCGTCGCAATTGCAACTCGCCGCCCCGCTTTCTGCGGAGATTTATGCTGCGCAACAGCATGTTTTGGTGAGCTACCGCGAAGCGACCAGCAGCCATATCGACACCGTGTTAGCCCGGCAAAATTTGAAACGTGAGATTAACTACACCACCCCGCACTTTTCCGCGCTGCCGGGACTATTAAGCATGATGCCGATACTGGCAACTGTGCCGCAGGGGTTGTGTGAAAATTGGCAGAAAACCTGGGGACTGTGCAGCAGCCCGGTGCCGCTGGATATTGCGCCATTTGAAGTGGCGTTGTTGTGGCATCAGCGCCATAACAGTGATGCGGCGCTGATGTGGGTGCGCGGGTTTATTAAGCGAATGGTGAGTGAGCGGGGTTAACCCCCGCCCCAACAATTATCCTTTCAAACTCGCGCCATTGGTCGCAATCACTTCTTTATACCAGTTGAAGCTTTTCTTGCGTGAACGTGCAAGCGTACCGTTACCTTTGTCATCACGATCCACATAGATAAACCCGTAGCGCTTAGACAACTCCGCCTTCGATGCACTCACCAGGTCGATCGGTCCCCAGCAGGTGTAACCCAGCACCTCAACACCATCTTCAATCGCTTCGCGCACCTGAACTAAGTGGTCGTTGAGATAGCTGATGCGATAATCATCATGCACCGTCCCATCGTCTTCGAGTTTATCCTTCGCCCCTAAGCCGTTTTCAACAATAAACAATGGCTTCTGATAACGATCCCACAGCTTGTTGAGCAAAATACGCAGGCCGATTGGGTCGATTTGCCAGCCCCATTCGGAACTCGCCAGGTGCGGGTTTGGCACCATGTTTAGAATATTGCCACGCGCTTTCTCATTGAGTTCTTCATCAGCAGTGACGCATCCGGACATGTAGTAACTAAAGGAGATAAAGTCGATGGTCGCCTTCAGCGCTTCGCGGTCGCTCTCAGAGATTTCCAGCTTGATGCCGTTGTCGCGGAAATAGCGCAGCATATAACCCGGATATTCACCGCGACATTGCACGTCGCCAAAGAACAACCAGTTGCGATTTTCCTGCATGGTTTCCAGCACATCTTCTGGCTTGCAGCTCAACGGATACACCAGGCCGCCCAGCAACATGTTGCCGATACGCGCATCAGGAATGATTTCGTGGCAGGCTTTTACCGCCAGCGCACTGGCAACGAGTTGGTGGTGAATCGCCTGGTAAATTTCAGCTTTACTGCTGGTTTCAGAGATCCCAACGCCCGTCATCGGCGCGTGCAGCGCCATGTTGATTTCGTTGAACGTCAGCCACAGCTTCACTTTACTTTTGAAACGTGTGAATACGGTACGCGCATAACGCTCAAAGAAGGTGATGGTTTCACGGTTGCCCCAGCCACCGTAGTTTTTCACCAGGCCCCACGGCATTTCGTAATGCGAAAGCGTGACCATCGGCGTGATGTTGTGTTTCGCCAGCTCATCGAACAGACGGTCATAGTATGCAAGACCCGCTTCGTTAGGCTGAGTTTCGTCACCGTTCGGGAAGATACGTGTCCAGGCAATGGACACGCGCAGGCAGCTAAACCCCATTTCCGCAAACAACGCGATGTCTTCCGGGTAGCGATGGTAGAAATCGATCGCGATATCTTTAAGGCCAAAATCACCCGGCTTGCGCTCAACGGTGTCGCTTAATACGCCATTCGGTTGCAGGTCAGAAGTGGAAACACCCTTCCCATCCTCAAGCCATGCGCCTTCTACCTGATTTGCAGCGATCGCGCCGCCCCACAGAAACGTTTTAGGAAATGCTTTCATTTACTTCTCCTTTGTTTAGAACCGTCATGAACGGCATACCTGAATCAATTACATGGTCATTAGTATTTCGCATCACACTCGCGTACTCGTCGCTATTGCTGATAATGACGGGGGTTGCGAGGTCGTATCCGGCATCCAGAATCGCTTGCCTGTCGAACTCAATCAGCAAATCGCCGGGCTTAATTTTGTCCCCCACTTTCACATGGGTGGTGAAGTACTGACCATTCAGTTTTACCGTATCAATACCAATATGAATCAGCACTTCGATGCCGCTATCGCTAAGCAAACCAATGGCGTGGCGGGTCTGGAATAACGAGGCGACTTGACCATAAAACGGTGCGATAACTTTGCCGGTCAGCGGGATTATCGCTGCCCCTTCGCCAAGCAAACCACTGGCGAAAGTGGAATCTGGAACCTGATCCATCGCCAGTACCGTTCCGCTCATCGGCGCAAGGATGTCGTTCGCGCGCGCTTTCGTCACAACAGGCGCGTTAACTTCTGTACGGGGTAAACCCGCGATGCATGTCAGAACGCAGGCTAATACCAGCGACAACAGCGTTCCGAAAACAGCGCCCCACACGGTTGCATCCACGCCGCCTGGCGGAATCATTTGCGCGAAGGAAAAAATATTGGCGAAGCCAAACGAATAAACGTTTGTCTGGCTGAACCCAACAATCACGCCGCCAACGGCACCGGCAACGCAGCCGAAGATAAACGGACGGCGATTAGGCAGCGTCACCCCATACACAGCAGGTTCAGTTATACCGAAGATCCCTGCGGTGAACGCGGAGCCTGCCAGCACTTTAAGCTTCTTATCGCGGGTACGAATGAATACACCTAAGGTCGCGCCCACTTGTCCCATAACGGCGGGCAATAACAGCGGCATCATCGTGTCGTGACCGAGCACGCTCAGGTTGTTAATCATCAGCGGGACTAATCCCCAGTGCAGTCCGAAGATGACGCACACCTGCCAGATAGCCCCCATCACACCGCCTGCAAGCCATGGTGCCAGAGCATAAATTGCCTGATACCCATGAGCTAACATCTGGCTTAGCCATGTCGCGACAGGCCCAATCAACAGAAAGGTCAGTGGAACCGTGATGGCAAGACAAAACAGCGGGGAGAAGAAGTTACGCATCGCAGAGGGCAATAGTTTGTTGCCCTGTTTTTCCAGCCAGCAACTCACCCACGCGGCGAAAATAATCGGGATAACTGAAGAACTGTAGTTAATAAAAGTGACCGGAATACCGAGGAAGTATTCGGTGGCGGCCCCCGCCTGGCTACTGGCCTCTAAGGCCTGCATCACCACCGGATGCGTCAGCGCCCCACCGATAGCCATGGTAACGAATGGATTCCCGCCAAATTTTTTACCTGCCGTGTAACCCAGCGCCAGAGGGAAGAAGTAAAACAGCGAATCACTGGCGGCGAACCACAGTTTATATGTCCCGCTTTCGGTCGTTAGCCAGCCAAAAACCACCGCCACGGCGAGCAAACCTTTGAGAATACCGGAAGCCGCCATCACACCGATAAACGGCGTAAATACTGCTGACACAATATCAATCAAGCGGCTGAGAATATTAACCTTTTCACCCGGTTCAGACGCTGGCTGAACGCCATCTTCAACAATTCCGGCCTCAGCACACACCGCGTTGTAAACATCGTGAACATGATTACCAATCACCACTTGGAACTGCCCGCCGCTTTCCACCACCATAATCACGCCAGGATTATTTTTCAGCGCCTGTGCATCAGGCTGTTTCTGATCTTTGAGCTTAAAACGTAAGCGCGTGGCGCAGTGAACCAGACTGATAATATTTTCTCTCCCACCGACATGGGTCAGAATATCTCTCGCAACATCTTGATATCCCATCATTCTTTCCTTTCACCTTTCGGCATATATGACTGAGTAAAGTAAAAAAAAACCTGAGACCGACTTCCCTCAAGGAGAAGCCAGTGCTCAGGTTTTGCCTGCCGCAGCAGTAACAATCCGTTTTTGTTTTCGTCGGCCTTTCGGCACGTCGTTATGAAACTTTAAGACTCTCTTTGCGCACCCGCTCAATGTGAATTGCGAGGAACATAATTTCTTCTGTCGTTAGCTCTCGTTGATATTCCGTCATCAGATGGCGACTGAGTTTTTCAGCACAACGCCAGGCTTGCGGGTAATTATCTTTCACTGCCGCATGTAGCGTGACATCGTCATCTGCCACCACGTTGCGGCTCAGCATTCGTTGGGCAAAAAACTTCAGATGCGTAACAAAGCGCTGATAACTCAGACTCTCTTCGTCATACTCAAACCGCAGTTGATACTTCACGATCTGCAAGATTTCCTGCATCACCCGGGTCACGTGCATCACTTCCGGCATTTCGCTATTCAACTGCGCAGTCACCAGATGCAAAGCAATAAACCCGGCCTCATCTTCCGCTAATTGAACATTCAGGCGCTTTTCGATGATGGTCAACGCTTCCTGGCCGAGCAAAAACTCTTTAGGGTAAAGACGCTTAATTTCCCACAGCAAGACGTTGCGAATCACCACTCCCTTCTTTTGCCGCTCTATAGCAAAATGGCAGTGATCGGTCAGCGTGATGTACAGGCTTTCTTGTAACTTACCCAGGCGCTGACGCGAAAGCTCAATAATACGATCGCAGGTGGTCATCACTTCCAGCGGGATTTGGCTAAGTAATTCGCTTAACCGCGCAACCAGTTCGTCACTTTTCAGGGCAAACACTTTCTCAATCTTGTCGTTTTCCAGGGTGTCGCCAATATGCTTCTGAAAGCCCAGGCCACGCCCCATAACCACTTGTTCACGTCCATGTTCGTCAATAATCACCACGACATTGTTATTGAGTATTTTGGCGATTTTCATCAGTACCCCAGAAACAAAAAAACCTGACCTCCGGCAGAAGCCAGAAAATCAGGTTTTGCCTGCCGCAGCAGTAACAATCCAACAATGACACTCTATCAGCTTCGAAACATCACTCAAACGAATGAATTGAAAATCGTGACGAAGATCGCGGCTTAACGTACCGGGTTACAAATCACGCGGGCAATGTCCGCAGAATGCTTAAGTGTACGAATCTCAGTAAACAAGTCCGTTGCCTCAACATATTCTTTACGCAAATACCCCAGCCACTGTTTGATACGCGCCACGTGATACATCCCCGTGTCGCCCTGCTTTTCGAGCTGGCTATATTTTTGCAGCAATTTCACTACATCCGGCCATGGCATCCGCGGCTCATTGTATTTAATCACGCGGCTTAAATTCGGCACATTAAGCGCGCCACGGCCAATCATTACCGCATCACAGCCTGTTGCCGCCATGCAATCTTGCGCGCTTTGCCAGTCCCAGATTTCGCCATTAGCAATCACCGGAATCGACAAACGCTGGCGGATTTCGCCAATCGCCGCCCAGTTTATCCGCTCGGCTTTATAACCGTCTTCTTTGGTGCGCCCATGAACGACAAGTTCGGTTGCACCAGCCTGCTGTACTGCGTCAGCAATTTCAAACTGCCGGGAATCGCTGTCCCAACCCAGCCTGATTTTAACGGTGACAGGTAAATGCGCAGGCACCGCTTCACGCATCGCTTTCGCGCCACGGTAAATTAAGTCGGGATCTTTGAGTAGAGTGGCTCCGCCGCCGCTGCCGTTCACCAGTTTAGAGGGACAACCGCAGTTGAGATCTACCCCCCAGGAGCCAAGTTCCACCGCGCGGGCCGCGTTTTCAGCCAGCCATTGTGGATGTTGCCCCAGGAGTTGAATACGGACTAACGTACCGGACGATGTACGGCTCGCCTGATGAAGTTCCGGGCAAAGTTTATGGAAGGATTTTGCCGGCAAAAGCTGGTCGACCACGCGCAAGAACTCGGTGATACACAAGTCGTAGTCATTGACCTCTGTCAGCAGTTCACGAACCAACGAGTCGAGAACCCCTTCCATCGGCGCGAGCAGTACACGCATAGCGTTTTTCCGGTAAAAAAAGAGGCGCTATGTTAGCGCCTCTGTATGAGTTGGCAAAGCCTAATTAATTATGCGGATGCAGGCTTACGAGCTGGGCGGCGACGGCCGTTTGCACCAGCAGGTTTAGCGGCACCATCACCCTGTGGGCGTGATGGGCGACGTGGAGCGCTGCTGCGATCTGATGATGCGCCGCCATTGCCGCCACGACGTTGACCCTGGCCCTGACCACCGCCGTTGCCACGACCGCCGCCACGCTGCTGCTGGCGACCGTTAACGATAGGCTCAGCAGGAATGGATGGGTCCACTTCGTACCCTGGAATCGCCATACGTGGCACTTCACGTTTAAGCACGCGTTCAATGTCACGCAGCAGTTTGTGTTCATCAACACACACCAGAGACAGCGCTTCACCCGTTGCCGCGGCACGGCCAGTACGGCCGATACGGTGCACGTAGTCTTCCGGTACGTTTGGCAATTCGTAGTTCACAACGTGTGGCAGTTCTTCGATATCAAGGCCACGCGCGGCGATGTCCGTTGCTACCAGCACACGGATGCCACCGTTTTTGAAGTCAGCCAATGCACGAGTACGCGCACCCTGGCTCTTGTTACCGTGGATGGCCGCAGCAGTGATACCGTCTTTGCCCAGCTGTTCTGCCAGGTGGTTTGCACCATGTTTGGTACGGGTAAACACCAGCACTTGCTGCCAGTTACCTTCGCCAATCATCTGTGACAGCAGTTCTCTTTTACGTTTTTTATCAACGAAATGAACGTGCTGAGTCACTTGCTCAGAAGCGGTGTTGCGACGCGCCACGGAAACTTCTTCCGGGTTGTGCAACAGCTTTTCAGCCAGGCCTTTAATATCGTCAGAGAAGGTCGCGGAGAACAGCAGGTTCTGGCGACGAGCTGGCAGTTTTGCCAGCACGCGACGGATATCGTGGATAAAGCCCATGTCCAGCATGCGGTCAGCTTCATCCAGTACCAGGATTTCTACCTGGTCGAGTTTAACTGCGTTCTGGTGTTCTAAATCCAGCAGACGGCCCGGTGTTGCCACCAGCACATCGACACCGCTACGCAGTTTCATCATCTGTGGGTTTATGCTCACGCCGCCGAAAACCACCAGCGAACGGATATCTAAATATTTGCTGTAGTCGCTGACGTTTTCACCAATCTGAGCAGCAAGCTCACGGGTTGGCGTCAGGATCAGGGCGCGCACTGGGCGACGGCCTTTCGCATGCGGCTGTTTGTCTACCAGGCGCTGCAACAGCGGCAAGGTAAAACCAGCGGTTTTTCCGGTGCCGGTTTGGGCACTGGCCATCAGGTCACGACCAGCTAAAACAACCGGGATCGCCTGACGTTGAATAGGGGTAGGCTCACGATAGCCCTGCTCTTCCACTGCACGCAGAATATCGGCGTTCAGGCCGAGAGAATCAAAAGACATTTGGAACTCCAGAATCGCCCTGACCGCGAGGTGCGGTGTAGTTTCCAGGGGTTCGTATGACGCCAGTCATTCTGGCGCAAGAGAGGGGCACAAACCACGGTGCCGTAAGCCGCGCAGTGTAACAGGTTTTGTGACTTTGCGCACAAATTCTATTTTTCGATGCATTCACAAGATAAATGTTTGGAACTGGACACTGCGATATCGAGAGCCTACTCTTAATCAATCGATTGATTAACTTTTTAAGAGGTCGGTATGAACGCGACACCGACGCCGGTCACTTCCCGTGGTGAGCAGGCAAAAAACACGCTAATTACAGCCGCCATCGCGCAATTTGGTGAATATGGCTTGCACGCCACGACCCGCGATATCGCCGCACTCGCCGGGCAAAACATTGCCGCCATCACCTACTACTTCGGCTCAAAAGAAGAGCTGTATATGGCGTCCGCGCAATGGATTGCTGATTTCATCACCCACAATTTCCAGCCTCACGTCAAACGTGCCGAAGCTATTCTCAGCCAGGAAAATCCAGACAAACAGCAGATACGCGAGCTGATTCATACCGCGTGCGAGCACATGATTATCCTGCTGACCGCCGATGAAACGCTGAACCTGAGCAAATTTATATCCCGCGAACAGCTTTCGCCCACTCCGGCCTATCAGCTGATTCACCAGCAAGTGATTGCGCCGATGCACACGCATCTCACCACGCTCGTCGGCCGCTATACGGGTCGCAGCCCCGATGACACCGCCACGATTCTTCATACCCATGCGCTGCTTGGGCAGGTGCTGGCATTTCGTCTCGGGCGGGAAACCATTTTGCTGCGTGCCGGGTGGACAACGTTTGATCAAGAAAGCGTGAAACAAATCAGCGATGTGGTGCGTAGCCATATCGATTTCATTTTGCAGGGGTTATCGAGCCAACGAGGAAATGCCAGCAATGAAAAGTAAAAAGCCGATCGTTATCGCCGTGGTGGTTATCGCGCTTATCGCCGCAGGGACAGGCGGTTGGATGTGGTACAAAAGCCAACAAGAGCAAGGGCTGACGCTATACGGCAACGTGGATATTCGCACCGTCAATTTGAGTTTCCGCGTTGGCGGGCGTCTTGCGGCGTTACAGGTTGACGAAGGTGATGCGATTAAAGCTGGCGAACCGCTGGGTGAGCTGGACCAGGGGCCATACCAAAATGCCCTGCTTCAGGCACAAGCTAACGTCGCCGCGTCACAGGCTAAGTTTGATTTGATCATCGCCGGATATCGCGATGAAGAAATTGCCCAGGCCGCAGCGCAGGTTAATCAAGCCCAGGCGGCATTTGATTACGCGCAGAACTTTTATCAGCGCCAGCAGGGTTTATGGGCACGCCGGGTTATTTCTGCCAACGAACTGGAAAATGCGCGTTCATCCAGTGACCAGGCTAAAGCCACGCTGAAAGCGGCGCGCGACAAATTAAGCCAGTACCGCACCGGGAACCGTCCGCAAGAAATTGCCCAGGCGCAGGCCAGCCTGCAACAGGCGAAAGCCCAACTTGCTCAGGCACAATTAGATTTACAGGACACCACGTTGGTTGCGCCCTCCGACGGCACATTGCTGACCCGCGCGGTTGAACCTGGCAGCATGCTGAACGCCGGAAGCACCGTGCTAACGCTTTCTCTGACTCGCCCGGTTTGGGTGCGAGCTTACGTCAGCGAAGTGAGTCTGAATCAGGCGAAACCCGGCACCGAGTTGCTGGTTTACACCGATGGCCGACCGGATAAGCCGTATCACGGCAAAATCGGTTTCGTTTCACCAACCGCTGAGTTCACGCCGAAAACCGTCGAAACGCCGGATTTGCGCACCGATCTCGTGTATCGCCTGCGCATTATCGTCACCGATGCCGATGATTCTCTGCGCCAGGGAATGCCGGTCACGGTGAAATTCAACGATGAGAACGCGCATGAGTAGCCAGGACGGCATCATTGCCCTGCACGGGTTAATGAAACAATTTCCGGGGCAGGAAAAGCCTGCGGTCGCACGCCTTGAATGCGAGATTCATACCGGCTCGGTTACTGGTCTGGTCGGCCCTGACGGTGCCGGAAAAACCACGCTAATGCGCATGTTGGCAGGTTTATTAAAACCTACAGAAGGCACGTCCAGCGTGATTGGGCTTGATCCGGTAGAAGACGACCGCGCTCTGCACGCCGTTCTGGGATACATGCCGCAAAAATTTGGCCTGTATGAAGATTTAACGGTAATGGAAAACCTGAATTTGTACGCCGATTTACGTGGCGTAACGGGCGAGGAACGCAAAAACACCTTTAAGCGCCTGCTGGAATTCACCGCCCTTGGGCCGTTTACCACCCGGCTTGCCGGGAAGCTCTCCGGCGGCATGAAGCAAAAGCTCGGCCTCGCCTGCACCCTGGTCGGCCAGCCAAAAGTGCTGCTGCTTGATGAACCCGGTGTCGGCGTCGACCCGATTTCGCGCCGCGAACTGTGGCAAATGGTGCACGAACTGGCCGGTGACGGCATGCTGATTCTGTGGAGCACGTCGTATCTCGATGAAGCCGAGCAGTGCCGCGACGTGTTGCTGATGAACGAAGGCGAACTGCTCTACCATGGCGCGCCGAAAGAGCTGACGCAGCAAATGGCCGGGCGATCGCTGCTGGTGAGTCACGGTGAGGAAAATAATCGCAAGCTGTTGCAACGTGCGTTGAAGTTGCCGCAGGTCAGCGATGGTGTGATTCAGGGGCGCTCGGTGCGCCTGATCCTCGCCAAAGACGCCTCTCTTGAAGATCTCAGCCACGCGCTTGATGTGCCACCCGACAGCATTTCACAAACCGAGCCCCGTTTTGAAGATGCCTTTATCGACCTGCTCGGCGGTGCCGCCACTCAGGAATCGCCGCTGGGGAAAATCCTGCATACGGTAGAAGGTACGCCAGGCGAAACGGTTATCCGGGCGGAATCATTAACCAAAAAATTCGGCGATTTTGCGGCGACGGACAACGTGGATTTTACCGTCCAGCGCGGTGAGATCTTCGGCCTGCTGGGGCCGAACGGCGCCGGGAAATCCACCACCTTTAAAATGATGTGCGGCTTGCTGGTGCCCACTTCTGGCAAAGCGCTGGTGCTGGATATGGACTTAAAAACCAGTTCCGGCAAGGCACGCCAGCATCTGGGTTACATGGCGCAAAAATTTTCGCTCTACGGCAACTTAACCGTGGCGCAAAACCTGCGATTTTTCTCCGGCGTGTACGGCCTGCGTGGCAAAGCGCAGGAGGAGAAAATCAATCGCATGAGCGAAGCCTTCAGCCTGCAACCGATTATGAACAGCGCTACGGATGCACTGCCGCTCGGTTTTAAACAACGCCTGGCGCTGGCGTGCTCGTTAATGCATGAGCCAGACATTTTGTTCCTCGATGAACCGACTTCAGGCGTTGACCCGATTACACGCCGCGAATTTTGGTTGCACATCAATAGCATGGTGGAAAAAGGCGTCACGGTGATGGTGACGACGCACTTTATGGATGAAGCGGAATACTGCGACCGTATTGGGCTGGTGTATCGCGGCAAACTGATTGCCAGCGGCACGCCAGACGACCTGAAAGAGCAAGCGGCCGATGACGAGCAAACTGACCCGACGATGGAACAGGCGTTTATTACGCTGATTCATCAATGGGATAAGGATCACGAGCATGAGCGAACATAATCAGGCCGTTTCCTGGCGGCGCGTGCGCGCCCTGTGCGTGAAAGAAACTCGCCAGATTGTACGCGACCCCAGCAGTTGGTTGATTGCGGTGGTAATTCCGTTACTGCTGCTGTTTATTTTTGGCTACGGCATCAACCTGGACTCCAGCCGCCTGCGCGTAGGCGTGTTACTGGAACAGCAAAGCGAGGAAGCGCTGGATTTCGCCCATACCATTACCGCATCGCCTTACATCGACCCAACCATTAGCGATAATCGTCAGCATCTTATTCAGTTGATGCAGGCGGGTAAGATTCGCGGTCTGGTGGTGATCCCAACCGACTTCTCGCAAAACATGGCACGAGCAGGCGCGACGGCTCCGGTGCAGGTTATTACCGATGGCAGCGAGCCGAACACCGCCAACTTTGTGCAAGGTTACATGGAGGGTATCTGGCAAATATGGCAGCAGCAACGCGCGGAAGACCGGGGCGAAAAATTTGAACCGCTGATCGACGTGCAGCTCCGTTATTGGTTTAACCCGGCGGCTATCAGCCAGCATTTTATTATCCCCGGCGCAGTCACCATCATTATGACGGTGATTGGCGCGATTCTGACGTCCCTGGTGGTGGCGCGGGAATGGGAGCGCGGCACCATGGAAGCGTTACTCTCGACACAAGTCACGCGCACCGAACTGCTGCTGTGCAAACTTCTGCCCTATTACGTGCTCGGAATGCTGGCGATGCTGCTGTGTATGCTGGTGTCGGTATTTATTCTCGGCGTGCCCTATCGCGGCTCTCTGCTGATTCTGTTTCTGGTAACCAGCCTGTTTTTACTCAGCACATTGGGTATGGGGCTGTTGATTTCGACGATTACTCGCAACCAGTTTAATGCCGCCCAGGTGGCTCTCAACGCCGCATTCTTGCCGTCTATCATGCTGTCCGGCTTTATCTTCCAGATTGACAGTATGCCGGCGATTATCCGCGCGGTGACTTACGTGATTCCTGCCCGTTATTTTGTCAGCACGCTACAAAGCCTGTTTCTGGCGGGGAATATTTCGACTGTATTGATTATCAACGTGCTGTTTTTAATTGCTTCGGCGGTGATGTTTATCGGCCTGACGGCGCTAAAAACTAAACGCCGTCTCGACTAGGGGAACGCGATGTTTTATCGACTCTGGACTTTAATTCGCAAAGAGCTGCAATCCCTGCTGCGCGAGCCGCAAACCCGCGCGATTTTGATTCTGCCCGTGGTGTTGCAGGTGGTGCTATTCCCATTTGCCGCCACACTTGAAGTTACCAACGCCACTATCGCGATTTATAACGAAGATAACGGCAGCCATTCGGTTGAACTGACTCAGCGTTTTGCACGCGCCAAAGCGTTTAGCCATGTGTTGCTGCTAAAAAGCCCCCAGGAAATCCAGCCGACCATCGACAACCAAAAAGCACTGCTGCTGATTCGCTTCCCGGCCGATTTCTCACGTGATATCGCAAGCCAGCAGCAAGCCAAACTGCAAATTATTCTCGATGGGCGTAATTCAAACAGTGCGCAAATTGCCGCAAATTACCTGCAACAGATTGTGAAGAATTACCAGCAGGAACTGGTGTCCGGGCAGCCAAAACCGAATAACAGCGAACTGGTGGTGCGCAACTGGTATAACCCGAATCTGGATTACAAATGGTTCGTAGTGCCGTCATTGATTGCAATGATCACCACTATCGGCGTGATGATTGTGACGTCACTTTCGGTCGCCCGTGAACGCGAGCAAGGTACGCTTGATCAGCTACTGGTTTCTCCGCTGGCAACCTGGCAAATCTTTGTGGGCAAAGCAGTGCCTGCGCAAATTGTGGCGATTGGCCAGGCAACCATTGTGCTGGGCGTGGGGATCTGGGGTTATCACATTCCGTTTTCCGGCTCGCTTTTGCTGTTTTACTTCACGATGCTGATTTACGGGTTGTCGCTGGTGGGATTTGGTTTGTTGATTTCAGCGCTGTGCTCAACGCAACAGCAGGCGTTTATCGGCGTGTTCGTCTTTATGATGCCCGCGATTTTGCTCTCGGGGTATGTTTCACCCGTAGAGAATATGCCGGTGTGGCTGCAAAACCTGACGTGGGCGAATCCGATTCGGCATTTCACCGATATCACCAAGCAGATTTATTTGAAGAACGCGAGTTTTGATATTGTCTGGGGAAGTGTGTGGCCGCTATTGGTTATCGCGGCCACCACGGGTTCAGCGGCGTACTGGATGTTTCGCCGCAAAATTGCCTGAGGTTTTATCTTTGGCGAGCAGCGAATAAATAATCGGCCCGGCAATCATCGCAATACCCGCACCAACGAGCAGAAACTTGTTTTCGACGACGCGTGACAACAGCCACAGGGCAATCATCGCGTTGCCGAAATACCAGGTGGTGGTCAGCTCTTCAAGAAAATCTCCGATATCACGTAACCGCCCTGTCCGCACACGGTGCAGGGCGAACATCAAAATTACTGTTGCTGCATACAGCAAACATAGCCCTATGCCGACCGGTATGAGGGTGGCAGTTTTCCAGCCAACGAGCAGCGCACAGACCACACCCAGATGCAGCATTATCTGCCAGCAGCTTAGGCCTGTCGTCACTTGTACACGTTGTTGCCATTTCATTATTTCTCTCCTGGCCGCTATTTCCTGTCTTTCAGAGTACCGCAGTATGCGGAAAATTCCGTAACGCGGCACCTATTTGTGACAGAGACTACACTTTATTTTCATCAGGATGTTAACAATGCCGGGAGAAGCATGGGTAACAAGTCTCAGCACTTTTCCTTCAAAGTGCTCACAATTAATACACACAAAGGTTTCACCGCACTCAACCGGCGCTTTATTTTGCCGGAGTTGCGTGATGCGGTGCGCGCGGTTTCCGCCGATATCGTCTGCTTGCAAGAGGTCATGGGTGCCCACGAAGCGCATTCGGTGCGTTTTGAAAACTGGCCGGAAACCAGTCATTACGAGTTCCTCGCCGATACGATGTGGAGCGATTTCGCCTATGGCCGCAACGCGGTTTATCCCGAAGGGCATCACGGGAACGCGGTGCTGTCTCGCTTCCCTATCCATCATTTCGAAAATCGTGATATCTCGGTCGAAGGCCACGAAAAGCGCGGCATGCTGCATTGCCAGATGAATGTGCCGGACAAAAATGTGCGTGTACACGTGATTTGCGTGCATCTCGGTTTGCGTGATGCACACCGTCAGGCGCAGCTCAATATGCTGTGTCAGCTGGTGAATAATCTTCCGGAAGGCGAGCCGGTGGTGGTTGCCGGGGATTTCAATGACTGGCAGCAACGCGCCAACCGGCAATTAAAGCAAACGGGTTTGGATGAGGTGTTTACTCGCGCATCTGGCCGCCCGGCTCGCACCTTCCCTGCCCGCTTCCCACTGCTGCGCCTTGACCGAATTTATGTGAAAAACGCTTCCGCAAGCGCACCAACAGCCCTGCCGTTGCAGCAATGGCGGCATCTCTCGGACCATGCGCCACTCGCCGTGGAGATTCATCTATGAAAAATAACTGGCGCGACGGGAACCGGATTTCATTACTTGAAAACGGTGATCAGTTTTTCCCTGCGGTATTCAAAGCCATTGAACATGCGCGCAGTAAAGTGCTCCTCGAGACATTTATCTGGTTTGAGGACGATGTTGGCAAGCAGTTACATAAAGTCTTACTCGACGCGGCACAGCGCGGCGTTAGCATCGAAGTTCTGCTTGATGGCTACGGTTCACCCGATTTAAGCGACGAATTCGTTGAACAGCTGACAACGGCTGGGGTGCTATTCCGCTATTACGACCCTCGCCCATTGGTGTTCGGGATGCGCACGAATTTATTCCGCCGTATGCACCGAAAAATCGTGGTGGTTGACGGTTCCGTGGCGTTTGTCGGCGGGATTAACTATTCCGCAGAACAGATGAGCGATTACGGCCCGGAAGCCAAGCAGGATTATTCGGTAAAAGTCGAAGGCCCGGTGGTGGACGATATTTGTCAGTATGTGATTTCTAACTTGCCGGGCAATGACCACAAGCGCCAGTGGTGGCGACGCCGCAGGAATCCTGCACAAGAAAACCTCACACCTGGTGAAGCGCAGGCATTGTTCGTCTGGCGTGATAACGACCAGCATCGCGATGATATTGAGCGTTATTATTTGAAAATGCTCAGTAAAGCCAAACGCGAAGTGATTATTGCTAACGCGTATTTCTTCCCTGGTTACAGGTTGCTACACGCGATGCGTAACGCATCGCGGCGTGGGGTTTCGGTGAAGCTCATCGTGCAAGGCGAGCCGGATATGCCGATAGTCAAAGTCGGTGCTCGTCTGCTGTACAACTACCTGGTGCGCTCCGGGGTGAAAATCTACGAATACCACCGCCGCCCGCTGCACGGCAAAGTCGCTATTATGGATGACCACTGGGCCACCGTCGGCTCCAGTAATCTTGACCCGCTGAGTCTCTCGCTAAACCTCGAAGCGAATCTGATTATTTATGACCGCACGTTTAATGACACGCTGCGTGCCAATCTGACCTCGTTGATTGCCAAAGACTGCCATCCAGTCGTTGAGTCAATGCTGCCAAAACGAACCTGGTGGAATTTGGGTAAAAGCGTGCTGGCATTCCACTTTTTGCGCCACTTCCCGGCCATGGTCGGCTGGTTGCCCGCTCACACGCCAAAACTTGCGCAAGTCATGCCCCCGGCGCAGCCACATATGGAAACTCAGGACAGAGTTGATATGGGTAATCCGGCTTCCGCCGGTATTGAGAGCGACGCTGAAACGGAAAACCAGGGAGTGAAATACTGATGTCGTACTCTCATCCTAAATGGCGCAAAGCAAAGAAAATCCTCACATGGTTATTTTTTATCGCCGTTATCGTATTGCTGGTGGTGTATGCCACAAAGGTTGACTGGCAGGAGGTCTGGAAGGTTATTAGCAACTATAACCGCCTGGCGCTGTTTAGCGCGGTCGGACTGGTTATCCTGAGCTATCTGATTTACGGCTGTTATGACCTGCTGGCGCGCTCGTATTGTGGGCACAAACTCGCAAAACGACAGGTGATGCTAGTGTCGTTTATCTGCTATGCATTCAACCTTACGCTCAGTACCTGGGTGGGTGGCATTGGCATGCGCTATCGGCTTTATTCACGGCTTGGGCTACCCAGCGCCACTATTACGCGCATCTTTTCCCTGAGTATTTCAACAAACTGGCTGGGTTACATTCTGCTGGCCGGGGTGATTTTTACCGTGGGTGTGGTGCAGTTACCGGATCACTGGTACATCGACGAAACCACGCTGCGGATTTTAGGTGCCGTATTGCTGGCGATTATTGCGGTTTATCTGTGGTTCTGCGCGTTTGCCAAACATCGCCATATGACGATTAGAGGCCAGCGTCTGGTGTTGCCATCGTTCAAATTTGCGCTGATGCAGCTCGTCATTTCCAGCAGTAACTGGATGGTGATGGGCGCAATTATTTGGCTGTTATTGGGTCAGCAGGTGAATTATTTCTTCGTGCTGGGCGTGCTGTTAGTGAGCAGTATCGCCGGGGTGATTGTGCATATTCCTGCCGGAATCGGCGTGCTGGAAGCCGTATTTATCGCACTGCTTGCCGGGGAGCATGCCAGCAACGGCACCATTATTGCGGCACTGATTGCCTACCGAATGCTTTATTTTATCGCCCCGCTGCTGCTGGCGATTGTGTGCTATTTGGGGCTTGAGAGTCGGGCGAAGAAAATACGAGTGAAGAACGAGAAGAAGCTAAACAACCCTCACCCCAGCCCTCTCCCTGAGGGAGAGGGTGCAAGCTTTTCCCCTTCTCCAGGAGGAGAAGGCCGGGATGAGGGCGAAAGAACTTAGCGGCGGTTGCCGAAAATACGCAGCAACATCAAGAACAAGTTGATGAAGTCGAGATACAACGTCAACGCGCCAAGAATCGAATACTTGCGCATGGTTTGCGTATCGCGAGTATCAATTTGCTCGCCGATGTTTTTCAGCTTCTGCGTGTCGTAGGCCGTCAGACCGACAAACACGATGACGCCGATGTACGTCACCGCCCACATCAACGCGGTGCTTTTCAGCCACATATTGACCAGTGAAGCTAAAACAATACCGATTAGCGCCATAAACAGCATATTGCCAAAGCCGCTCAGGTCGCGTTTGGTGGTGTAGCCGTAGAGGCTCATCGCGCCAAACATCCCGCCTGCCACTACAAACGTGCTGGCGATAGACGAATAGGTGTAAACGATAAAAATACTGGAAAGCGTCAGACCCGTCAGTGCCGAATAGAGCATGAACAGGCTGGTTGCCATACCCGCACTGAGCTTATGCACCATGCCAGAGAGCACAAACACCAGCCCCAATTGCACGATGATCAGCCCAAAGAAGGTGATCTTGCTGGAAAAGACAAATTCCATCACCGCTGGCGTATTTGCGGCGTACCATGCGATAAATGCCGTCAGTAACAGGCCGCAGGTCATCCAGCCATAAACTTGTGCCATGTATGCCTGCAAACCGGTACGGGCCTGCTGCACGATGGTGTCATTGGAACGTGGGAATCGATCCATGATGCTTCCTTAAGTGAATTACGTTGACCGAATATCAGGCTCAAAGGCCTGTACCTTAAGATTAACACAACTACATGAAGGTGCCTGTTACCAGCGTTTCGCAGCTTGCTTATCTGTTTCGCGTGCTTCGACCCAGCGATCCCCGTCAGCCGTGGCTTCACGCTTCCAGAATGGCGCACGCGTTTTCAGATAATCCATGATGAATTGTGCGGATTCAAACGCAGAACTGCGGTGCGCGCCGGTTACGCCGACAAAAACAATTTCGTCACCAGGCCACAACTCACCGATGCGATGAATCACGCTAACGCGTTGCAGCGGCCAGCGCTGGCGAGCTTCTTCGATAATTTCCGCCAGTGCTTTTTCCGTCATCCCCGGGTAGTGCTCAAGCGTTAAGGCGCTGACACTGTCACCAAGGTTGTGATTACGAACTTTGCCCGTAAATGTCACTACTGCACCGTCTTCATCACACTGCGCAAGCCACTGGTATTCTTCGCCAACGTTGAAGTTTTCGTGGCTAACACGAATTCGGGTATTTTCCATTTTAGCCTCCGGTAACCGGCGGGAAGAAAGCGACTTCGTCACCGTCAGTCAGTGGGCTATCAAAACTCACCAGCGTCTGGTTTACCGCAGCCAGCAATTTGCCAGACTCCAGCGCCAGCGCCCAGCGCTCGCTTCTGTTTGCCAGTTCAGCACGCAACTCTTCGACATCACTGAAAGTAGCGTCCAGTTGCAGACGGTCACAATCGACCAGCTCACGCACCTGAGCAAAAAAAAGAACGTTAATCATGCTCAACCACCTTGCTCTGCGCCTTACTTTCCACCTTAAAGTCGCCAGACTTACCGCCGCTTTTCGCCAGCAAACGCACCGGGCCAATCACCATATCTTTCTGCACCGCTTTGCACATGTCGTAAATGGTTAATGCTGCGACCGATGCGGCAGTCAGCGCTTCCATTTCCACGCCGGTTTTACCGGTCAGACGGCAGATAGATTCGATGCGCACGCGGTTGTGCTCGGGTTCGGCAGCTAAATTGACTTCGACTTTACTGAGCATCAGCGGGTGGCAAAGGGGAATCAAATCCCAGGTGCGTTTTGCCGCCTGAATACCTGCAATACGCGCCGTGGCGAACACATCACCTTTGTGATGGCTGCCTTCAATAATCATGGCAAGCGTAGCGGCTTCCATGGTGATAAACGCTTCTGCTCGCGCCTCGCGCACCGTTTCTGCTTTGGCAGAAACATCCACCATGTGCGCTTCGCCAGCGGCATTAATATGAGTGAGTTGCGACATAGTTTATTTCTTGAGATGAGGGTGAAAATTGCAAGGGCGCACGCGGGCATCCAGTTGCGGCGCAATGATGTTGTCCCACGCGGTATGACATGCTTTGGTGGAACCGGGCATGGCAAAAATCAGTGTTTTGTTTGCCATTCCCGCAAGGGCGCGTGATTGCAGCGTAGAAGTGCCGATCTCTTCAAACGAGAGCATCCGGAACACTTCACCAAAACCTTCGATTTCCCGGTCAAACAACGGGAGTAACGCTTCGGGAGTCTGGTCGCCTTCGGTGAAGCCTGTGCCACCGTTAATCAACACAACCTGGACTTCATCATCAGCAATCCATTGGGAAACCTGAGCACGAATGGCGTAGCGATTTTCTTTGACGATAGCTTTGGCTACCACATGATGACCCGCTTCAGTGGCGGCTTCGCGCAGATAGTGCCCTGAAGTGTCGTCTTCTTCACCGCGACGACTTGAAACGGTCAGAATAGCAATATGTACCGGGATAAATTCACTGCTTACCTGGCTCATGAAATTCTTCCTTTTGGTCTGATTTTATCTGGTTTACCCGCCAATATAAGACAGGTTTTGAGTGATTCCGGTATCACCGTCATGCAGGAAATGGGTCTGTTTTTTATGCGTTAAGGCTTCGGCTATGCGCGCTTCAAGTTCGTCAATTTGCTCGTCGCTTGCCAGCAAATCACGCAGGGAAATGCCCTGTTCGCCAAATAAGCATAGATGCAGATTTCCAACCGATGAGACACGCAGGCGGTTGCAGCTGGCGCAGAAGTCTTTTTCATACGGCATGATAAGGCCGATTTCACCCGCGTAATCAGGGTGACAGAAGACCTGCGCCGGGCCGTCGCTGCGGCTACGCAGCTGATGCACCCAACCACGGGCCAGTAGCTGGTCGCGGATGGTTTTGCCGGAGATATGATGTTTGCGGAATAACTCGCCGCCGTCGCCGGTTTCCATCAGTTCAATGAAACGCAGCTGAATCGGGCGCGGTTTGATCCACGCAAGGAAGGTATCGAGTTCATGGTGGTTTACGCCACGCATCAGGACGGTGTTCACTTTTACGCGCTCAAAACCGGCGGCAAAAGCAGCATCGATGCCATCCATTACCTGGCGAAATTTATCCTGCCCGGTAATCGCGTGGAACTGGCGAGCATCAAGGCTATCGACGCTGACATTCACCGCGGTCAGCCCGGCGTCACGCCATTGCTGGATATCACGCGCCAGACGATAGCCGTTAGTCGTCACCGCAATCTGGCGAATACTGGCGTTTTCATGCACGGCGGCAATGATGTCGGTAAAATCTTTACGCAAAGAGGGTTCGCCACCGGTCAGGCGTACTTTTTCAGTACCCAGGGCAGCAAATGCGCGCGTGACGCGGCGAATTTCATCAACGTTGAGGAAACTTTTGTTCGCCACACCGTGAGGCTTGTAGCCATCCGGCAGGCAATAGTTGCAACGGAAATTGCAAACGTCGGTAACTGACAAACGCAGGTAAAAAAACTTACGCGCGAATGCATCGGTAAGTTGGGTAGCCATGTACACCTTCCAAATACGGGAGATGCAGTCATTTCTTACTGCACCCTGGTGACTCAAGGTCACGGCCAAAGCACCGTATCTTTCGACTTAGGTCCAGAGGCTTAGTGTGTTTTATATCCGCCATCATTCAAGCTGCAGGGTGTTGGCTTCGGTCGTTCACCCCGGTCACTTACTTTAGTAAGCTCCAGGGGACTCACTCCCTTGCCGTCTACCTGCCCCTTGAATGCTAACGACTACGGCGATAGTAGCGCGTGATGGTATTATTCGCCATAACAGCTTTCGCTATATAAGTATATACATAGCGAGCTAATCGTTCAATTTCGCCACAGACTACGCGAAAAGTGAACTTTTGCTTTGATATACATCATTAACAACCGGAGCTGAATCGTATTTTGACTGCATTTGCGCTACCTTATTTCGATAGTTCGTCATAAGGAATAGCTATGCGCAATCGCACGTTTGCGGATTTGGACCGGGTGGTCGCCCTTGGCGGTGGGCACGGTCTGGGCAGGGTCATGTCGTCCCTCTCCTCTTTGGGTTCACGTTTAACCGGCATTGTTACCACTACCGATAACGGCGGTTCTACGGGGCGCATTCGACGCTCTGAAGGAGGCATCGCCTGGGGTGACATGCGCAACTGTTTAAATCAATTAATTACCGAACAAAGCGTTGCTTCAGCAATGTTTGAGTATCGTTTTGGCGGTAATGGCGAACTTTCAGGTCATAACCTCGGAAATTTGATGTTAAAGGCGCTGGATCACCTGAGTGTGCGGCCTCTGGAAGCCATCAATCTTATTCGCAACCTGCTTAAAGTGGACGCATTTCTGATTCCAATGTCCGAGCAGCCAGTAGATTTGATGGCAACGGATGCAGATGGCCATTTTATTTATGGTGAAGTGAATATTGACCAGCTTTCTTCGCCGCCGCAGGAGCTGTCGTTATATCCGAAAGCCCACGCCACGCGTGAAGCAGTGCAAGCGATTGCAGAAGCCGACCTGATTTTGATTGGCCCCGGCAGTTTTTACACCAGCTTGATGCCGATACTTTTGCTTGAGGATATGGACCAGGCCCTACGCCGCACTCCGGCCCCGGTCGTTTTCATTGGCAATCTGGGCAAGGAATTGAGCACCGCCGCAGCCAGCCTGTCACTTGCACAGACGCTGGACATCATGGAACAGCGAATCGGGAAACGTATTGTGGATGCGGTAGTGGTTGGCCCGCAGACAGATGTTTCTGAGATTACCGACCGCGTGGTGATTCAGGAACCGCTGGAGGCGAGTGACGTTCGGTATCGCCACGACAGGCATCTGCTTCGCCAGGCACTTGAAAAAGCTATTCAGCAACTCGGATAAAACAACGCCTTCTTAATGAAGGCGTTTTCATTATGACGCTGCTATAAACAATTGCCGTAACTGATGGAGCTGGTCACGAATTTGCGCGGCTTCTTCAAATTCCAGATTTTGCGCGTGCTCCAGCATCTTCCCTTCGAGTTGATGGATTTTCTGCTGCAACGCTTTTGGCGTCAGGATGATTTCATCATCTTCAATCACGCTACGCGCTTTGCTCTTCATCCGGCCTTTGGTTTTTGCCATGCCTTCGCCAAGCTGAAGGACATCCACCACTTTCTTATTGAGCCCTTGCGGCGTAATCCCGTTTTCTTCGTTGTAACGCTGCTGTTTCTCACGGCGGCGCTCCGTTTCACCAATCGCTTTCGCCATCGACGGGGTGATTTTGTCCCCATACAGAATCGCTTTACCGTTAATGTTACGTGCCGCGCGGCCAATAGTCTGAATCAGTGAACGTTCGGAGCGCAGGAAGCCCTCTTTATCGGCGTCCAGAATCGCCACCAGCGACACTTCAGGCATATCCAGGCCTTCACGTAGCAAGTTGATACCCACCAGCACATCAAACTCACCAAGGCGTAAATCACGAATGATTTCCATACGCTCGACGGTATCAATGTCCGAGTGCAGATAGCGCACCCTCTCGCCATGCTCTTCGAGATACTCCGTCAAATCTTCGGCCATTCGTTTGGTCAGCGTAGTCACCAACACGCGCTCGTTAATTTCGACACGTTTACGGATTTCAGAAAGCAGATCATCGACCTGCGTCCCCACCGGGCGAACTTCGATGATCGGATCCAGCAAGCCGGTCGGCCTGACGACCTGATCGATAACATCACCACCCGATTTTTCTAATTCGTAATTGCTCGGTGTTGCCGAAACATAAATAGTCTGCGGCGCGAGTGCTTCAAACTCTTCAAATCTCAAAGGGCGGTTATCAAGCGCCGAAGGTAGACGGAAGCCATATTCCACCAGTGTTTCTTTACGCGAACGGTCACCTTTGTACATTCCACCGATTTGCGGAATAGTGACGTGGGATTCGTCAACCACCAGCAAGCCGTCGGCGGGCAGATAATCGAATAGCGTCGGCGGCGGCTCGCCAGGCCCACGGCCAGAAAGGAAGCGCGAGTAGTTTTCAACGCCAGAGCAATAGCCCAATTCGTTCATCATTTCTAAATCAAACTGAGTTCGCTGCGTGAGGCGCTGCTCTTCAAGCAATTTGTTGTTGGCGAGCAGCACTTTTCTGCGGTCAGCCAGTTCAACTTTGATCTCTTCCATCGCTTGCAGAATACGTTCGCGCGGTGTGACGTAGTGCGATTTAGGGTAGACAGTGAAACGCTGGATAGCCTGGTCAACTTGCCCTGTCAGCGGGTCAAACAGCGAAAGCCGTTCAACTTCTTCATCGAAAAGCTCAACGCGTAATGCGAGGTCGTCCGACTCGGCCGGGAAGATATCAACCACTTCACCGCGCACGCGGAAAGTACCGCGCTGGAATGCCTGGTCGTTGCGGGTATATTGCAGCTCCGTCAGGCGCCGTATTATAGAACGCTGATCGATGATCATCCCTTTGGTCAGGTGAAGCATCATCTTCAGATATAAATCCGGGTCGCCCAGACCGTAAATCGCCGACACCGACGCCACCACAATGACATCACGCCGCTCGAGCAAAGCCTTGGTTGCTGACAGACGCATTTGCTCGATGTGTTCGTTCACTGAGGAATCTTTTTCGATAAAAGTATCAGAGCTTGGCACATAAGCTTCGGGTTGGTAGTAGTCGTAATAAGAAACGAAGAACTCCACAGCGTTATCCGGGAAGAACTCTTTCATCTCGCCATACAACTGCGCCGCCAGCGTTTTGTTTGGAGCCAGCACCATAGTGGGGCGTTGTAAATCAGCAATCACATTTGCCACGGTGAAGGTTTTACCGGACCCGGTTACACCTAACAAAGTCTGGTGCGCAAGTCCGTCTTCCAGCCCCTCTTTCAGGCGACGAATGGCATCAGGCTGATCGCCAGAAGGTTTGAATGCTGAATTTAATTTGAACGCTTTACTCATGAAGAGGCTACCTGATGAAGAAACGAGCGGGCCGGAGGATAATTTTACTCGGCACAGGAAATTTTGCCAGAAAAAGATACTGGATGAAAAACCAGTTACTTGCCGTCACGTTTATGATACCGACACGATTTACCGCCAGGTTTGCATCTAAAACATACAACTCTTAGCGGTTTACGCTGACCAAAATGGTTATCCCCAGATTTTTTTACCTTTTAACATTTGTCAAGCAGTGTCATAAAAGCGTAAGGAACATCTGTGGCACTTTTATTGCAGCAATTGATTTTATTCAACTCGTTAATTTTTAAAGATTATTTAAGAAAGTCTGGTTTCGCGCCAATTCATGCGCAACCCGCGTCCGCTCTCGCTTACCGTAAGTTTTCTAACTCTAATGCACATGGTTATCCACAGGAATAGTGGATAACTGCTCTCAGGCCTTTTGCAGCGCAGACCGCAAAAAACCCTAAATTCTATGTGCGGGAGGCTAAAAATATTTTTCCAGATTATTTTTGGCTTTTTTTTGCTCGTCCTGAGGTCGATATTTCTTTTGATCCTGCTCACGGATTACGCATTTGAGAAAATAGTGTCACAGACTTGCACCAAACACGTAAACAGCCAGGCACTGACAAAGTGCATGCCCTTTTTAAAGTCGTAGAAGCCGAACACTTATTCACCCTTTTTTATGAGTCTTTTCTCAAAGTTGCATTGTTCTGGCTCCGACATCGGTTCATGGCAGGAGAATTGCAGTGATGATAGACGCCATGCTTCAAATCGCTGAAGTAGCCTACGTTGTTCAGCCTGCCAGAAGGAGAGTATCGATGTTGAGTCTTCGTGCTGTTAATCAGTTTTATGGCGAAAGCCATGTGCTGTGGAATCTGGATCTCGAACTCGCGCCAGGCGAATGCACCTGCGTTCTGGGCGCACCAGGAATGGGTAAAACGACTCTGGTCAACTGCATCACGGGTTATCTGCCAGTGCAAAGTGGCAGTATGACCTGGCTTGAAGCAGGCCATCCTCCGCAAGATTTACTGACTCAACCCATTGAAGGCCGGGCTGCGCTAGGAATGAGCTACGTTGCGCAGGACAGACGAATATTTTCTCAATTAAGCGTTGAGGAGAACCTCCAAATTGCGCTTTTAGCAGCTCGTATACCGTCACGCGCGATACCCAATATGATCTATGAGCTTTTCCCTGAACTTTACAGCTTGCGCCACATGCGGGGCGGAGAGCTTTCTGACTACCTTCAGCAGCAGTTAGCTCTGGCACGGGCGCTAGTGACTGAACCGAAACTGTTGATTCTTGATGAACCGACTTTTGGCAGCGGCCAGCGTTTTATCAACGATCTGGGAAATATCATCCGCAGGCTAAGCCGTGACTTTGGGCTGACTATCCTGTTGGTAGAACAACGGTTGTCGTTTATTCGCCGTGTCGCAGACCGCTTCTGTTTGCTTCATCGTGGGCGAAATGTGGCCCAGGGGAACGTGGCTTTACTGGATGACAAACTGGTTTCCAGTTGGATAGATCCATGATGGTGTGCCCTTCGACGGCAAGAACAGAACACAAGTTCTGCCGTCACAACTGGCCCAGTTGCTTCTGTATGTTTGCATCAACATCTGCCAGTTCCCTCTGCAAATTACATTGGCGGGTGATGGCTGATAATTCCACCAGCGGCAAAGGGACTTTCGACACACCCGCTTCACGCATCCAACGCAGCACAGGCTCCAGGTGCCAGATGGCTGTTTTACCGTCATGCACAGGCTGAGGAAATGCATCCCGGCTCACCATCACTTTGCGCATATACTGGCGTGAAAACCCCAGCAGTTCAGCGATATCAGTAAGCCCCACCAGGTCGGGCATCACTTCGACCAATGCCGCCCCTGGAATAATGCGCTTAACGTCTTTAATCGCTGAAACCACCGCCTGCTTTGCATCTTGCGCTTCGCGAATAAAATTCAATGCAATGCGCCCGGTCACTCCCACGCCAACGAGCGCGTCATCACACCCCTGAGCCCCTAAGGCTTCAACCCATTGCTCCGGATTCTGGCTCTTTTCTGGCAGCGTGAAAATCACTGTAAAACTAAACTCTGACATGTCCTTCTCCTTGCAACTCAATGCCTGATGATAGGTGGCGTACCCTGTTGACTACAGTTATCGACAACACGGCGGATTTGCCGCGCGTGGTTATACGCACTACGCGGTGTACTCCAGATGCAGCTAATACAAAACTCACCGCAGCGGCAGGCTTTATCATTCCATGGGCAATACATCTTTCCCCAACAGTGCGAACCGCCAGGCCGCACTTTCCAGCCCTGACATTCGGCATAGGTCAATGCTGCCTCGATATCTTTATTCGGGTGTAACCGCCACGTCATAAAACCTCCAGTCGATACTCTCAAAAAAGTTGTCACATGACAACATAAATTGAGAGGCAATTTACTCCTGGCCTGGTTTTCTACAACAAGAAATTCAAACGATTAATAGCAACAGGAAGAGCGCCCGAAAGATTTATCGGGCGTTGCAAAAATGTGCGAGGGAAATGCGAGCTATGCCGAAAGAAGGGAAATATTCAGGTGGCTACCCAATGCCGTTTGATCGCTGATTTCCGGGCAGAAAGGAATTTCACCCAGCATCGGTGCTTTTAAAACATCACGCAGCGTCGCGATGTATTCTTCATGCCGTTTGCCCGTTGGCTGAACGTCATTGGCAATCCAGCCTGCGAACTTTAAGCCGGAGTTCTGAATTGCCAGTGCCGTCAACATGGCGTGGTTGATACAACCCAGTTTCACCCCGACCACCAGAATTACCGGCAGTTGTTCTTGTATCACCCAGTCAGCAAAAGTTGTGGTTGTTGAAAGTGGTGTGAACCAACCTCCTGCGCCCTCGACCTGCAACCAGTCTGCCTTCGTTGAAAGTGCCTCAAGCCCCGCCGACATTTGCGAAAAATCAATAGGCCGTTGTTCCTGCGCGCTCACGATATGCGGCGACGTGGGTTCCAGAAATGCAAACGGATTGACTTGTTCATAGCCTAATTCAACGCTGCTATTGCGCTGAAGGGCCAGCGCATCGCTATTACGAATGCCCTGCGCCGTCATCTCGCTTCCCGACGCTACCGGCTTATATCCCACGGCACGATAACCCGCCGCTGTAGCCGCCTGTAGCAGTGCGCAACTGGCAACAGTTTTGCCTACTTCTGTATCGGTTCCGGTGACAAACCATTTTTTAATCACGTTCAATAACTCCACAAACGAGTTGCCAGGTCAGAGGGAATTGCCCCTCTTTTTGTGGCCAGGCGAGACTTAATTTTTGCAATTGTTGACGGGTCATCAACGATGTTTTGCGCCCGTCATGAAGATGCGTAGCGCCAGTGCCCTTCAGCGATTGCATGGCACTTATCACGCTGTCGTAATACTGGGTAATCTCATGAATTTGCAGAGAACACCGCCAGCCATGACACGCTTCCTGAATCTGCGTAAAAGGCAGGAAATGGTTGGCATGGGATTGTTCATCCACCGCCTGCCAGGCCGTGTGCAATTCACTTAATGAACCGGCTGCAAGGGTGGTGAATGCCACACACCCGCCCACACGCGTGACGCGGTAAAGCTCGCTCAAACCACTTCGTAAGTCGCTACACCACTGCACAGCAAGGTTACTCCAGGCGAGGGAAACCTGCTTTTGCGAAAGCGCTATGGCTTCGATATCGCCTTCGAGATAGCAATCAGCGCAACCATTGAGTGCGGCATGTTTCAACATTGCAGGTGAGAGATCCAGGGCCGTCACATGGCAGCCTTTTTCACGCCATACGCGGCTGTACCAACCGGTGCCACAACCGGCATCCAGCACGGTTGAGATTTCCCGGCCTTCAATCATTTTTGCGAGCAATGTTCCACTCTCACGCTGTAATTGCGCGTGGCTGTCGTAGGTAGTTGCTGCACGGCCAAATGCAGAAGCGATAGCCGTTTTGTTAACAAGTCGCGTCATGCAAAGCCTCCAGCAGCCTGTCGATGTCCTCAAAGGTGTGGCTGGCGGTAAGCGTAATACGCAGCCGCGCAGTACCCTGCGGTACAGTGGGAGGGCGAATCGCAGTCAGCCAGAATCCCCGCTCACGCAAAGTGGCAGCAAGCTGAATCGCCGCCTGATTTTCGCCCACAATTAGCGGTTGAATGGCCGTTTGCGAGGCCCTTAACTCCAGCGGCAAGCGTGCTGCCCCCATACGAAACCGGGCGATGTTGGCGTGTAATTGCGAACGCCTGGAATCATCCTCGCGAATGACATTTAATGCCGCCGTTAACGCATATGCCTGCGCGGGCGGCATGGCGGTGCTGTAAATAAGATGGCGAGCGAATTGCAGCAAATAATCTGCCATTGATTCACTGCACAACACAGCGGCACCACTTGCACCAAACGCCTTACCAAACGTCACCACCAGCAAATCGGGCTTAACGTTTTGCTGATCACAACTGCCCCGCCCTTCATCGCCGATTACGCCGATGCCGTGAGCATCGTCAACCATCAACAAGCCTCCGGCGTGCCGGGTGGTTTGTGCAATATCAGCCAGCGGTGCTTCATCACCGTCCATGCTGAATACGCCTTCCGTCACCACCAATTGCTGCCCTTCTGTTGGCTGCGTCAGCAGTTTTTGCAGAGAAGTGGCATCGTTATGGGCAAAGCGCCGAAGTTGTGCCGGGCTATGCATCGCTGCTTCCAGAAGCGACGCGTGGCTGAGTTTATCCGCAAGAATACGGTCTGGTTTTTCACTCAGCGCCGCAATCACCGCCTGATTAGCCGCAAACCCTGAAATAAACAGCAGCGCACGCGGATAACCGAGCCAATCTGCCAGTTGTTCTTCAAATTGCTGATGGGCTTCGTTGTAGCCGGTGACATGCCCGGAACCGCCGCTGCCAACACCGTAAATTTCTGCCCCATGCTGCCAGGCGGTTATGACTCTGGCGTGTTGGCTTATTCCCAGATAATCATTACTGGAAAAATTCAGATAGCGATGGGCGTCTTGCACCAGATAACGGCCACTGCCGTGCTCGTTAGCCTGACGGGTTCGGAAACTGCCGCTGGCACGCCGTTGTTCAAGCGCGCCGTCGATGCGTTGCTGCCAGGTCATACAGCCGCCGCGTTGTAGTAAGTCTCCGTATCCGCGTTGAGCAGTTGATCGGTGAGTTGCTGCTGCTGTTCGTTATCGCCCGCATGGGTGGTGGTTTGCTGCGGGTTAAGCCCCAGTTTGCGGAACAATTGCAGGTCTTTGTCCTCTTCTGGATTTGGCGTGGTCAGCAGTTTGCAGCCGTAGAAAATGGAGTTCGCCCCCGCCATGAAACACATGGCCTGAGTTTGTTCGCTCATCTGTTCGCGCCCGGCGGAAAGACGCACAAAAGACCCTGGCATCATGATACGCGCAACGGCAATGGTGCGAATAAAATCAAACGCATCGACATCTTCGTTATCGGCCATCGGGGTGCCTTTTACCTTCACCAGCATGTTGATGGGCACACTTTCTGGAGGGGTCGGCAAGTTAGCCAGTTGCAGCAATAATCCGGCGCGATCTGTCACCGTTTCGCCCAAACCGACAATGCCGCCGGAGCAGACTTTAATGCCTGCGCCGCGCACTTTGTCGAGCGTATCAAGGCGTTCCTGATAGGTGCGGGTGGTAATAATATTGCCGTAAAATTCTGGCGAGGTATCGAGGTTATGGTTGTAATAATCAAGCCCCGCCGCCGCTAAACGTTCGGCTTGCGCACCGGTTAATGTGCCGAGCGTCATGCAGGTTTCCAGCCCCATTTCGCGCACACCCTGCACCATTTGCTCGAGGTACGGCATATCGCGATCGTTAGGGTTTTTCCAGGCAGCGCCCATGCAAAAACGGGTCGAACCGGCATTCAACGCTTTACGCGCCGAGTCGAGTACCTGCTCCACTTCCATCAGACGTTCAGATGCCAGCCCGGTTTTATAACGCGCACTTTGCGGGCAATACTTGCAGTCTTCCGGGCAAGCGCCGGTTTTAATCGACAGCAGCGTGCTGACCTGAACATGGCGAGGATCGAAGTGCTGGCGATGCACCTGTTGGGCCTCAAACATCAGTTCGAGGAAAGGTTTTTCAAATAAAGCAGTAACCTGCGACATTGACCAGCGTGCGTGGTGAGCCATTGGGCGTCTCCAAAAAGGGTGTTGTTAGGCATTGATTGACGTTATACTTGTAAACCTAAATCTTTTTTAAATGGTTTACAAGTCACCCTATGACCCCTGCTGATTTAGCGTTCGACCGACAACATATCTGGCACCCGTATACTTCCTTGACCCAACCGTTACCGGTTTATCCGGTGGTTTCGGCGTCGGGCTGCGAACTACAACTTGCTGATGGTAAAGCCCTTGTTGACGGGATGTCGTCCTGGTGGGCGGCAATTCATGGCTACAATCATCCGCGCTTAAATCAGGCGATGAAAGACCAGATTGACCAGATGTCGCACGTGATGTTTGGCGGTATCGCGCATCCACCTGCGGTCGCGCTGTGCCGTAAATTAGTTGCCATGACGCCAGAAAACCTTGAGTGCGTGTTTCTCGCCGACTCCGGTTCTGTTGCCGTTGAAGTGGCAATGAAAATGGCGTTGCAGTACTGGCACGCAAAAGGCGAGCCGCGCCAGCGTTTCCTCACCTTCCGTCATGGGTATCATGGCGATACCTTCGGCGCGATGTCGGTCTGTGACCCGGATAATTCCATGCACAGTTTGTGGCAGGGGTATCTTCCGGAGCATCTATTCGCACCCGCACCAAATTGCCGTTTCGGCGATGAATGGGACGAGATGGACATCGTGCCATTTGCCCGTTTAATGGCCGCGCATCGCCATGAAATTGCCGCAATTATTCTTGAGCCGATTGTTCAGGGCGCTGGTGGAATGCGTTTTTATCATCCTGAATGGCTTAAGCGCATTCGCCGCATGTGTGACCGCGAAGGTATTTTGCTAATTGCTGATGAAATCGCGACGGGCTTTGGGCGCACCGGGAAACTCTTTGCCTGCGAACACGCGGGAATCTCACCCGATATTTTGTGCCTCGGCAAAGCACTGACCGGCGGCACGATGACGCTTTCCGCCACGCTGACCACGCGCCTGGTCGCCGAAACCATCAGCGATGGCGAAGCCGGTTGCTTTATGCACGGCCCGACGTTTATGGGGAATCCGCTGGCTTGTGCCGTCGCAACAGAAAGCCTCGCCTTGCTGGAAGAAGGTCAGTGGCAACAACAAGTTAGCGCCCTGGAGCAGCAGTTGTCTGCGGGGCTGAAACCGTTGCTTCAAAGCGAGCAAGTGGCTGATGTGCGCGTGCTGGGTGCAATTGGCGTGGTCGAAACTCACCAACCGGTGAATATGGCCGCCCTTCAGGCATTTTTTGTCGAGCAAGGCGTGTGGATTCGTCCATTTGGCCGCCTGATTTACCTGATGCCACCGTACGTTATCAGCCATGAACAACTGGCAAAATTGATTAACGCCGTAGCACTTGCGGTAGAAAACCCGGCGTTTTTCAAGAGCTGAGCACCAGCAAGCCGCGCGAGTTTGCACTACACTTCGAGGATCTTTTCATGCGCCCAACAGGGAGATTTAGATGAAAATTCTCATGGTTTTAACTTCGCACGATAAACTCGGCAACACCGGCAAACCCACAGGCTTCTGGCTTGAGGAGTTTGCCGCGCCTTATTATGTTTTCCATGACGCCGGTCTGGACGTGATACTCGCTTCGCCAAAAGGCGGCCAACCGCCGCTTGATCCCAAAAGTGATGAGCCGGATGCACAAACTGACGACACCCGCCGTTTCCGTGGCGATTCCGCCACACAGAAATTATTAGCAAATACCCAAAAACTTGAGAGCATCAACGCTGATGATTTTGACGCTGTGTTTTATCCCGGCGGCCACGGGCCGTTGTGGGATCTGGCCGAAGATCAAAACTCCATCAAACTGATTGAGCAATTCTGGGCTGCGGGTAAACCTGTCGGCGCGGTCTGCCATGCACCGGGCGTTTTGCGCAAAGTTTCAAAACCCGACGGCACGCCGCTGGTCAAAGGTAAACGGGTGACCGGTTTTACCAATAGCGAAGAAGATGGCGTGGGTTTAACCGCTGTCGTGCCTTTCCTGGTGGAAGATGAGCTGAAAAATGCCGGGGGGTTATATGAGCGCACCGACGACTGGGGCGAATATGCGGTGGTTGACGGGCATTTAGTCACAGGGCAAAACCCAGCGTCTTCGGCTATTGCTGCCCAGGAATTGCTAAAACTACTCGATCTATAGTTAAAGGGAGCGGTCATGAAACTCATTAGTCAGGATATTAAAGAAGGTGACAAACTCCCCGCCCGCCACGTGTTTAATGGCATGGGTTACGAAGGCGATAACCTTTCGCCGCATCTGGCCTGGGATGATGTTCCTGCGGGAACCAAAAGTTTTGTCGTGACTTGTTATGACCCGGACGCACCGACAGGTTCCGGCTGGTGGCACTGGGTTGTAGCGAATTTACCTGCCGATACGCGCGTATTGCCGCAAGGTGCTGGTTCGGGGTTAGCCGCCCTGCCAGAACCCGCCGTTCAGACGCGAACCGATTTCGGACAAGCGGGCTACGGCGGTGCCGCACCACCAAAAGGTGAGACGCATCGCTATATCTTTACCGTTCACGCCATTGATGCTGAAACCCTTGAAGTTGATGAGAATGCATCAGGGGCGATGGTCGGTTTTAACGTTCACTTCCACTCTTTAGGCAGTGCCTCGATTACCGCGATGTTCAGTTAATCCACTTTTTATGAAGCCGATTTGCACAATCGGCTTCCTGTTTTGCTCAACTTAGTATAAAAAAGCAGGCTTTCAGATCCCCTTTTAAAATTGCATTCTTTTTAATTTGCACTGCAAGGAGCAAGCCTTGAACACAATTTCGGTTACTCGTCGGGCAGCCGTGCTCGCTTTTGCTATGGCTTTGTCTGCCTGTAGCTCAACGCCTCCGGAAGACCGCCCTTCAACACAAGTGGCACCTGGCACTCAATCCCGTCCGGTTCTTTCTGGGGATGAAGCGCAGAACTTTGTTCAGGCGCGCTACTTCTCGTCTAAGAATAAAGATGAAGCCCCGTGGACACCGTCTTCTATTCGCATTCCTGCGCAACCTGACTTTGTTGTGGGTGCCGCTGGTGGCGAAGGTGTGACGCATACTTCGATTCAGGCCGCCGTCGATGCAGCCATGATCAAGCACAGCAACGCACGCCAGTACATTGCTATTCAGCCGGGCGAATATGCCGGTACCGTTTATGTGCCAGCAGGCTCCGGTAGCGTCACGCTGTACGGCACCACTGATAACGCAAGTGATGTCAAAATCACGATGCCGCTGGACTCTGAAATTGACGTGAATACCTGGCGTCGTGCGGTCAACCCATCAGGAAAATATATGCCGGGTAAACCCGCCTGGTACATGTTCGATAATTGCCAGAGCAAGCGTAGCGCGACCGTTGGCATCATGTGTTCTGCGGTAGTGTGGTCACAGAACAATGGCTTGCAGATGCAAAACCTGACTATCGCCAACACCCTGGGTGACAGCGTTGATGCGTCTAATCACCAGGCCGTGGCGCTGCGTACCGATGGCGATAAAGTTCAGTTGAACAATGTTCACCTGCTGGGCCGTCAGAATACTTTCTTCGTGACCAACAGCGATGTGCAAAACCGCCTGTTGACCGATCGCCAGCCGCGTACTCTGGTGACGAACAGCTATATCGAGGGTGATGTGGATGTGGTGGCCGGCCGTGGCGCGGTGGTGTTTGATAACACTGATTTCCGTCTGGTCAATAGCCGTACTCCAGAAGGTTCGGTGTTCGCGCCTGCCACTCTGCCGAATATTTATTACGGTTTCCTGGCCATCAACAGCCGCTTTAGCGCTGCTGGCGATAACACCGCACAATTGGGTCGCGCCTGGGATGTGGAAGCGAGCGAAAACGGTTACAGCGCAGGCCAGACGTCTAACGGCCAGGTTGTTATCCGTGACAGCGTGATTAACGAAGGCTTCAACAATGCCAAACCGTGGGGCGATGCCGCAGGTTCTAAGCGTCCGTTTACCGGCAATACCGGAACCAAAGGCGAGAAAGGCGAAATTCAGCGCGATCTGAATGATGCCAACGCGAACCGCATGTGGGAATTCAACAACCGCGGTGTAGGTAGTTCTGTGGTTACTGAGTAAAATCAGCGTCGAAACGGTGGATGACGCTTACGCTTATCCACCCTACATCGCAACAAAACAAAAAACCTCGCCCAGGCGAGGTTTTTTTATGCTTAAAAATCAATGGGCGTTAACAACAACCCACATCGGGCCTTGCCCTACGGCATAACGGCCTTTCTCTTCGAGTAAACCTTGCTCACCGGTGATCTGATAAACCGCGATATGGTGCGATTTCTGCCCTGCGGCAATCAGATATTTACCACTGTGGTCAACGTTAAAGCCGCGTGGTTGAGTTTCCGTTGGCTGGTAGCCTTCCACCGCAAGCACGCTGCCGTCTTCCGAAACGCTAAATACGGTGATGATGCTAGCGGTACGGTCGCAGGTATACAGATGACGGCCATCCGGCGTGATGTGAATATCTGCCGCCCAACGGGTGTCCGAGAAACCTGGAGGCATGATATCCAGCGTTTGCACGCATTCAATTTTGCCGTAAGCATTTTTCAGCTCCCAGACATCCACAGAGCCGTTCAGTTCGTTGACGCAGTAACCGTATTGCTGATTCGGGTGGAATGCCATATGGCGCGGGCCAGCCCCTTCAACGGTGGTCACTTCCGCTGGGGTTTGAGCGACCAGATGACCGTCGTCAGACAAGGTGAACTGGCAAATGCGGTCTTGCTTGAGCGCAGGCACCCATAGCGTGCGGTTATCAGGCGAAATGTTAGCGGAATGGCAACCTTCCAGGCCTTCAACCACATCCACAACATCACCCGGCAGGCCGTCGTTAGCCAGACTCACAACACTGACACTTCCGGCATTATAAGACGCGCTGAACAGGAAACGGCCCTGATGGTCGGTAGAGATATGCGTTGGGCTTCCCGGTATTGCCGTCACACCCGCTTCCGTTAGCGTGCCGTCATCCGGCGTAATGCGGTATGCAATAACGCGAAACTCAGGGCGCACGCCCACATACAGGTAACGTTTGTCCGGGCTAATCACCATTGGCTGAACCTGGCCTGGGGCATCAACAACCTGCACCAGAGTCAGTTCACCATTTTGGTTAAGTTGCCAGACGTGAATTTGCTGGCTTTCCGGGCTGGCGGTATAGACTGTTTGTTTCATGAAATCTCTCTCCTCCCAACGTCTTGAGTAATAGTCACAAGGGTAGTGCGTTTTACCGACTCGTGTTGTCATTTTGAACAACGCCGCAAGCGGTGTAACATCGGCACAGGCCTTATGATTCTGAATTTGACTGGAACCCTAAATGACTTATCGCGTAATCGCCCTTGATCTCGACGGCACGTTACTCACGCCGCAAAAAACTATTCTTCCTGAATCACTGACAGCTTTACAACGCGCACGTGACGCTGGCGTGAAAGTTGTCATTGTGACGGGACGTCATCACGTTGCCATTCATCCTTTTTATCAGGCACTGGCTTTAGAAACACCTGCAATTTGCTGTAATGGGACTTATTTGTATGATTATCATGCGAAAAAGGTGCTTGAGTCCGATCCGTTGCAGCCCGCGCAAGCAAACCAGCTGCTTGATTTACTGGATGCCCACAATGTTCATGGGCTGATGTATGTCGATGAAGCAATGCTGTATCAGGAAACCACCGGGCACGTTTTACGTACCGAAAACTGGGCGAAGTCGCTGCCGGAATCCCAGCGTCCGGTGTTCCGCCATGTGAACTCGCTGCGTGAAGCGGCGCATGATGTCGAGTCTATCTGGAAGTTTGCGCTGACGGATGAAGACACCGTGAAGCTGAAAAACTTCACCCAGGTGGTTGAACATGAATTGGGACTGGCGTGCGAATGGTCATGGCATGATCAGGTTGATGTTGCGCAAAGCGGTAACAGCAAAGGCATGCGTCTGGCGCGTTGGGTTGAATCGCAAGGCTTATCTATGAGCGATGTGATGGCTTTCGGCGATAACTTTAACGATTTAAGTATGCTGGAAAGTGCCGGACTTGGCGTGGCGATGGGTAATGCCGATGACGCCATTAAAGCACGTGCCGATTTGGTGATTGGCACCAATCTGGAAACCGGTATCGCTGAGACGATTTATAAGCATCTGATTTAAAACGGTGAAAATGGTGGATGACGCTGTGCTTATCCACCCTACCGATCCCGCTATGCCGTTATCGACACGCTTTTGATTTGCGCGTACAACCACTGGCCAGGTTTTATCATTAGCTCATCTCTTGCCCACGGGCTAATCCGCGCCCACAGCGTTCGCGAACCCACTTCCAGTTGCACTTCTACCTGCCCTTCATCGTCATAACACTGAGCCACTTTGGCACGCAGCACGTTACGAATACTGCTGTTGACCGGCGGCTGGAGAATCAACGAAACGTCTGATGCCTGAATGCGAATACGCAACGACGCCTGCAACGGTTTATCGAGTTTGTTGACCCATAAATGCTGATCGCCGAGCGCAAGTGCCGTCATGGCGTAATGTGGATGATGCTCCAGCACCGTCACTTTCAGCACGCTACTTTGCTGCTCTTTAGGCAACCACGGATGCATCACACTGCTGCCCCAAACCTCTTCCAGATTGCCAAAAGCTTTGACTTCACCGCCATCGAGCACCAGCACTTTATCCGCCAGATGCAGAATTTCTTCCAGCGAGTGGCTGACGTAAAGCATCGGGATATTAATTTCCCGCGCCAGACGTTGCAGATACGGCAGCAGTTCGCGCTTGCGGGGGATATCCAGCGAGGCGAGCGGTTCATCTAACAGCAGCAGTTCAGGCGAAGTTAATAAAGCGCGACCAATCGCCACGCGCTGTTTTTCCCCACCGGACAAACTCCATGGGAAACGTTCTAACAGCGGCTCAATACCTAACAGCGCCACCAGTTTATCGAACTGCCCGGCAGCGGATCGCGGCATACCGTATTTTAGATTGCCGCGCACGCGGTAGTGTGGGAACAGGCGCGCATCCTGAAACACATAGCCAATTCGGCGTTTTTCAGGGGCCAGGAAACGCTTGTTTTCGGCATCGCTCAATACGCGATCGTTCAGGACAATTCGCCCTTGCTGCGGATGCGTCAGGCCACTTATCGCGTTAATAAGCGAGGTCTTTCCTGCACCAGAAACGCCAAATACCGCAGTAATCCCCTGCCCCGGCAATGTTTCATTTATGGCTAAACGATGCTCTCCCAGCGTCTGAACGAAATTTAGCTCCAGCATCAGAGTGCCCCTATCCGTTTACGGCTCTGGCGGGCCAGCCATTCCGCCACCAGCAAAGACGCCAACGCCAGCACAATGGAAATCACGCACAAACGCGCTGCCGCACTTTCGCCGCCAGGGGTTTGAATCAGGGTGTACATCGCCGAAGGAATGGTGCGGGTTTCGCCAGGAATATTGGAAACGAAGGTGATTGTGGCGCCGAATTCACCGAGCGAGCGGGCAAATGCCAGCACGGTGCCGGCAATAATTCCCGGCAACGTGAGCGGTAAGGTGATGGTGCAGAACACTCGCCAGCGCCCGGCACCGAGCGTGCGTGCAGCCTGTTCGAGTTTCATATCCACACCTTCGAGCGCAAGGCGAATCGCTCGCACCATCAGCGGGAAGGACATCACCGCCGCCGCCAATACTGCGCCGCGCCAGCTAAACGCAAAGGTAATTCCAAAAACGTCGTAGATCCAGGCACCAATTACGCCACGTCTGCCCATCGCAATCAGCAATAAATAACCAACGACTACAGGGGGGAGAACTAATGGGAGATGGATGATACTGTCGAGCAGGGCTTTGCCGGGGAACCGGCAACGCACCAGCACCCAGGCAAAGAAGATCCCAAAAGGGAGGCTAAATAGCACCGCAAGGGTCGAGACTTTCAGGCTCAGCAGTACCGCCTGCCATTCGGGATCGGTCAATATCATTATTTAGTCGTAAATCCGTAACGTTGGAAGATAGCTGCCGCTTCCGGTCCTTTCAGATAAGTGTAAAACGCGCTAACGGTCGGGTTGTCGTGGCCTTTGACAATCGCAATCGGATATTCCACTTTCTGGTGGGAATCCTCCGGGAATGTGCCAACCACTTTCACGCCTTTACTCGCCACCGCATCGGAACCGTAAACGATACCCATCGGCGCTTCATCACGTTCAACCAAAGCCAGTGCGCCACGCACATCTTCTGCCGGAGCTAATTTTGGTGAGAGCGTATCCCATGCGCCTAATTTTTGCAGCGCTTCTTTGGCATAAATGCCTGCTGGAACGTGGTCCGGGTCGCCAACGGCCAGACGGCCACCGTTGAGCAATGACGCCCAGTCAGTTTTAGCGTCAATAGCAACATCGCCAATTTTGCTGGCTTTCGGAGCAACAACAACCAGGCTGTTGCCGAGCAGCGTTTCGCGAGAATCGGTTTTAATTGCGTCTTTGCTGACGGCGTAATCCATCCATTTCTGGTCGGCAGAAATGAATAAATCCGCAGGAGCACCGGCTTCAATCTGGCGTGCAAGCGTTGAAGATGACGCAAAAGAAGACGCGATCTGAACCGTGGTGCCTTTCTGATATTGCGTGGCAATATCCTGCATTGCGTTAGTTAATGACGCCGCTGCAAAGACGGTAATTTTGCTGTTATCGGCAAATGCCTGCCCGACCAATGTGACGCTCAATGCCGCGCCTAATGCGAGACGTACCCACTGCTTAGCCATGTTTTACTCCACTGAGTTTCGTTATGTAGTGCGTAATATAACGATGCAAGCAAAGAAATTACAGAACTTATCGGCACATTTGGCGGAAAGTTGATTCACGAACTGCATGCAAGTCGCTCTGGCTAAAGCAAAAATATCGTCGCGAGGCCGAGGAAAATAAAGAAACCGCCGGTGTCGGTAATCGCAGTAATCATCACGCTGGAACCGACTGCCGGGTCTTTGCCCATCCGAATCATGAAAATAGGGATCAACACGCCCATCAGAGATGCCACCAGCAGGTTGAGCACCATCGCCAGCGTCATGACCCCGCCCAATGCGAGATCGTCATAGAGAAGCCACGTTACGCCCCCCATCACGCCGCCCCAGATAATGCCGTTAATCAGGGCGACGCCCAGTTCACGCAACACCAGAAACGAGAAGTTGCCCGGCTGGATATGTTGCAGCGCCAGCGCACGCACAATCATGGTGATGGTCTGGTTGCCCGTGTTACCGCCAATTCCCGCAACAATCGGCATCAGCGACGCCAACGCCACCAGTTGCGAAATGGTATGTTCAAACAGGCCGATAACGCGTGAGGCGACAAAGGCGGTACACAAATTTAACGCCAGCCACGCCCAACGCGCTTTAACCGCTTTGCTGACGGGGGCAAACACATCTTCTTCGGCGCTCAAACCACCCATACGGCGCAAATCGTTATCGGTTTCTTCGTAAACCACATCGACGATTTCGTCGATAGTCAGGCGACCAATCAGTTTGCCGCTGCTGTCGATAACCGCCGCACTGACTAAGTCATCACGCTCAAACGTTCGCGCCGCAACTTCATCATTATCTTCCGGGGCAAAACAGGTCGGGTTGTCGTCCATGACGTTAATCACCAGCGTTTGCGGCGCATGCAGCAAAATGGTGGTAAGACCGAGTTCGCCCAACAAGGTTTTATCCCGCGTGGTGACGAAAACTTTATCGGTGTTTTGCGGCACTTTGCCACGCAAACGCAGAAAACGTTGCACCACGGCGAGCGTGACATCGGCCCGCACAGTGATCACTTCGAAATCCATAATTGCGCCGACGCTGTGCTTTTCGTAATGCAGCACTTGTCTGACGCGAGTGCGCTGTTCTTGCGGCAATGTCGCCAGCAAGCGGCCCATCAAGTCGCGGGGAAGATATTGCGCGAGGTAAATTTGGTCGTCGATATCCAGCGGGCGAATAATATTGAGCAACGCTTTGTCGCTCATATCTTCAATCAGGTCATCCCAGACGGTTTCCGAGGCTTCGATCAGCACTTTGCCGCGCTTCTCTTCCTTCACCAGGCTCCACAATGCGTGGCGCTCTTCCGTCGGTAACGCTTCGAGCACATCGGCGAGATCGGCGGCGGGCAATCGCGCCACCAGGGTCACGATTTCGGCAATATCCTGCTCGGGGGTATGAGCGTCCGGCTGTGGGATTTTATCGAGAATGCCGGTAGCAACGGCTTTATTGGTTAACAGAATCTGGAGGATTCTGGCTCGGTCTTGCGCACGCTGTTTTGTGCTGTACTTTGGAGTGACAGACATCTGGCAGTTTTTCCCTGTGAACGACGAGCTAAGTTATAGCCTGTCGGGGAACAGATAACCAGATTTTGTCGGATGACGCTTGCGCTTATCCGACCTACGGGTTCGGTGTTGTGGGGTGGATATGCGATAGCGTCATCCACCCATTGGAAAAGATCAGTTACCGGTTCGGGCGACGGCATCTCGCGAAGCGTTATCACGATCGTGACCGGTTAACTCGCTCAACTGACCCTGGCGCATCTCCAGCAAACGATCGGCATGGATAAAGTAGTGATCGTCATGGCTGATAGCAAAAATGGTTTTACCCATTTGCTGCATAAGTGGCAACAGCGTCTGGTAGAACTCGCGGCGGAAATGAGGATCCTGATCGGCGGCCCATTCATCGAGCAGAATGATGTCACGCTCTTCTGCTAACGCCAGCAGTAACGCCACGCGTTTTTTCTGCCCTTTCGAGAGTTTCAGATTAAGGATTGTGCCGTTATCCAACTCCAGCTTGTGGCTCATTTGCAGGCGCTCAAGCCAGGTCGCCACCAGCTCAGGATTCGCCTGTTCGCCCTGTGGGCCAAGCAGGCGGTCAAACAGCCACACATCCGTAAATACCGCTGAAAAGAGTTTGCGATAATCATCCTGATTGCTGGCATCAATCTTTTGCCCATCCAGATAGATTGCGCCAGACACCGGCTGGTAAAGTCCGGTCAGCAGCATCGCCATGGTGGATTTACCGCTACCATTGCCACCAATCAGGAACAGCAGTTCGCCACGTTCAATTTTCAGGTTCAGCGGCCCGACAGAGAAAGTATTGTCGCCGTACTGGAACACCACATCGCGCATTTCCAGGGTTTGCCAGCGAACCGGCTCTTTGCTGCGCGGGAATGCCGCATCGTAAGGCGCCAGGTGGAATTTGTTGAGTTTGTTGAACGCGACTTGTGCCGTTAATAATGTTGGCAATGCGCCAACCGCCGAAAGCATAGGCGTGCGTAAGAAAAGCAGCGTCAGGGAGAATGTTGCCGCCACGTTGGTATCAGACCAGCCGAGGCTGTTTGCCATCCAGAACACCAGGCCAATAACGCCGAGCATCATAATATTCGACCAGTTCACCGCGCTCAGATGGTAGGTATCAGCGCGAATAATATGGCTGCGATAATCGTTGGCATGAGGAATATAGGTGTCTTCATAGACGCGTTCCGCACGCTCACGGTTTAACGCCAGTTCTTTGCGTCCTTCAATAACGGTCTGATAATCGTTATAAAGCTGGTCTTCAATTTCACGCAGTTGCGCCAGGTGTTTGTAAACCCGCGCCACCAGTACATAGCCGCCATAGATAGTCACCGCCACCCAAATCGCCGTGACACCGAGCATTTTTGGCGACAGCCACGCCAGATAAGCCGCTGAACCGAAGGTTAATATGATCCCCTGAACCAGTTCCGGCAGACGCACAAAAGCAATGGTAATGTTGCGTACATCGCTGGTTAAACCTGCGAGCAGCGCCGCATTACCGAGTTGTTCAACGCGTTCAACGTGAGTGTCCATCAGGCGTTTGATAAATTCGCTGCGCAGACGGAAAACGAAATGGTGGCCGAGTGTGGTCAGCGCTAATTGTGAGCCTAACGTCACCGCCATTAATAGCAGTAACAGACCCAGAAATTCAGGCAAGACCGAAAGGGAAATATCAGGCGTTTCAATCAAGCGCAGGTTGATAAAAGCAATTAAGCCAATACCAAGCGCCGCGCTGAGCAAACTCAGCGCCATGACTATCAAGAAAGGCCAGCGATACTGCCGGAAAACCACACGCAAAAGTTCCATTACTCACAACCCGTAAAACGAAAACAGCGAGCAGTTTAAACGGCTGGCATCCAACAGCAAGAATAATTCTTATTAATATTCGTGTTAACGGGTATGGCGGAAAGTAATGTTGTAACGAAACTCGCCAGTGGCGCTGTGTTGGCCAGCTTTAAGCGGCAAAATACCGTGGTAAAAAAGGCGGGAAGCGCCGCCCCACACCACTACATCGCCGTGTTCGAGCATCACACGCTTAAGTGGGTCATTGCGTTTAAGGCCACCAAACTGAAACACAGCCGGGAGACCAAGCGAGACGGAAACTATCGGCTGTTGCAAGTTCAACTCGTCTTTATCCTGATGCAGCGAAAGTTTAGCCCCCACGGCATAGCGGTTAATCAGGCAGGCATCAGGCGCAAAACCAGGATATCCAGCCGCTTTTGACGCGGCATCAGATAGCTCACGAAAAATCGTTGGTATGGCGGGCCAGGGCTGCGAAGTGAGTGGGTCAATGGGTGAATAGAGATAGCCGTGGCTGTCGGTTGTCCAGCCAACATCCCCGCAGTTGGTCATCGCCACGGACATGGTGTATCCGCCGGGCGTGACCATCTGGCGAAACGGAGAACGGTCAGCCAACAGAGAAATTTGCCCGAGAAGCTGTCGCGCATCGGCACAGGCAAAGCGGCGCAGAATCACCGCCCCTTCCGCCAGTGGCTCCTGCCACGGCGCTTCATCGGCAAATAAATCAAGCATCACTCCTCCCGCTGTTTGGCTTCAATCTCAAGTAATTGACGCTTACGTTCCACACCCCAACGGTACCCGGAAAGCGCTCCGTCGTTACGCACTACACGATGGCAAGGAATGACAACCGCCAGTTTGTTGGCCGCGCACGCTCCAGCAACGGCACGAACGGCCTGCGGTTTACCGATGCGCTGGGCGATATCGCTATAACTCGCCGTTTGCCCCGCCGGGATTTGACGCAACGCTTGCCAGACTTGTTGCTGGAATGCGGTACCCTGAATATCCAGCGGTAAAGCAACCTGCTGGCCCGGATGTTCAAGCACGCTCACCACCTGCGCCACTCGTCGGGCAAATGATTCATCGCCCACATCAAGTGAAGAATTCGGGAACAACGTTTCCAGCTCGTGAATCAAACTTTGTCCATCGTTACCTAACAGTATGGCGCAAATCCCGCGCTCACTCTGGGCAACCAGGAATTCGCCCAATCGGCAAGAACCGACGACAAATTGAATGGTAGCGCGCGCTCCCCCCGACGATATTGCTTTGCCGTCATCCCGAGAACCTCATTTGCCTGCTGATAAAAATTGCTCCCGGACTGATAGCCCGCCTCGAAAACAGCGCGAGTCACTCCTTCACCTTCATTAAGTTGCTCGCGCAGGCGTTTGGCACGAAGCGCTTTTTGCCAGGCGTGGGGCGTTAAGCCAGTGACCTTTTTGAAAAGGCGGTGAAAGTGGAATGGGCTCATAGCCACACGTGCCGCAAGTTCAGCCAGCACAATCGGCTCGCTGCTGGCTTCGAGAATTCGGCAAGCCTCGGTGATACGGTCAATACGCTGCTGCTCTGGCGCCGGTTTATCAGGCTGGCAGCGTTTGCATGGCCGAAAACCAGCATCGACTGCAGCGGCAACATTTTCAAAGAACAGGACGTTTTTGCGTAATGGGTGGCGTGCGCTGCAAGAGGGACGGCAGCAAATTCCTGTCGTTTTCACGGCAAAAACAAACTGCTCATCGGCGCGATTATCGCGGGTTTCCACGGCCTGCCAGCGGCTTTCATCGCTGACTTCGTCAAAAAATTGTTTCATGACTGGCTCCTGTTTTTGCTGTCATGGTATGACTTTGACAGCATAGGTGTGCTGAGAAACCCGCAATCTTGCTTTCTAATTTTACTCGTTGAGTAAGAAGGTTTTAAACTGCGGCGACATCCACGTAGTAAAACTATCGCCCTCTTTGGTAATCAAATAGACTGCCAGCCCCTCTTTTTCTGCGACCTGTTTCGCTTTTTCCGTACCGAGCACCATCAGGCCGGTGTCCCATCCATCAGCCTCCATGGCGGTCGGGGAAATCACGGTTGCCGAAACGAGTTTGTGCTGAATTGGCTGGCCGGTTTTGGGATCAATCACGTGCGACAGGCGCTTGCCGTCGAGTTCGTAATAATTGCGATAGCTTCCGGATGTGCTGATTCCGTGGCCATTGAGATCAACCACCGCCTGTACCGCGTTTTCACGGTCGGTAGGTTTCTGGATAGCGACTCGCCAGGCTTTGCCATCAGCGTTAGTGCCACGCGTTACCACGGCGCCACCGACGGAAACCAGATAACGGCTAATACCGTTTTGTTCCATTAAACGCGCCAGATGATCGGCCGCGTAACCTTCGCCCATCGTGGAAAGATCCACATACAAGCCAGGCAGATCTTTTTGCAGGAACTGATTCCCGGCCTGGTTAATCACCTTCAGATGATGCAAACCGGTTAGCGCTCTGGCGGCGTCAATTTGTGCCTGATCCGGCGTTTTGACGGGTTGTTTATCCGGGCCAAATCCCCACAGATTTACCAGCGGCCCAACGGTAATGTCCATCGCGCCGTCCGTTTTCGCCCCGATTCGCAAGGCCATGGTCACAATATCGCTCATCGCTTCGGCAACCGGATAGGGTTGGGTTGATACCGACTGATTGAAAAGCGAGAGCGCAGAATCTTTTTTATAGGTCGACAATAGGCGGTCATCACCGTCTAACTGCGCCTGGATTTTTTCACGCAGTTCCGTCTGACGGGCGTTGTCCACTCCCGCAACACTGGCACGCCAGTAGGTGCCCATGGTTTTGCCTTCCAGCACCATACCGGAATTACCTTTGACCGTTGGGTTATCACAGCCTGCTAAAGCGCCCAGAACTATGGCAAACAGGCCATAGCGTAGTAATCGTAAGTCCATTGTTTCTCTCTCCTGTTTGAGCGCAAAAGGGTACACCAACTGGCAAAAAAATTGGCTTAAAAGTAAAGGTTGTTGAGGGTTCAGACGTAAAAAAGGCGCCCTAAAGGCACCTTTTACAACTAACACTGCGTAGGCAGGTATTAGAACTGGTAAACCAGACCAACACCTACGATGTCATCGGTATTAACACCGGCATCACGGGTGAAGTTGTTGTCATCCATCAGGTTGATTTTGTAATCAACGTAGGTAGACATGTTTTTGTTGAAGTAGTAAGTCGCGCCAACATCAACATATTTAACCAGATCCTGGTCGCCGTAACCGTTGATGTCTTTACCTTTGGACTGCAGGTAAGCAACGGAAGGACGCAGACCGAAGTCGAACTGGTACTGTGCTACAACTTCAAAGTTCTGTGCTTTGTTAGCAAAGCCAGAAACCAGGGAGTCACCGCCACCGAAGCGAGTCGCGTTGTAAGTCTGGGTGTACTGCGCTGCCAGGTAGATGTTGTTAGCATCATATTTCATGCCGCCGCTGTAGGTAGTAGCACGATCGCCGTCACCCAGGTATGCAGCACTGTTCTGGTCAGAGGTACGCTTGGAGCTAGAGATAGCTGAACCCAGGCTGAAGCCTTCGCCCAGATCATAAGTCAGGGAACCGCCGAAGCCGTCACCGTTCTGTTTCAGAGCGCCACGGCCGTTAGCGGTAGAACCTTCACCAGAAACGCTGCCGTTTTTACCCTGGTATTGCAGAGCAAAGTTCAGGCCGTCAACCAGACCGAAGAAGTCGGTGTTACGGTAAGTTGCAACGCCGTTTGCACGAGATTGCATGAAGTTATCAGAACCATAAGTGTCGCCGCCAAATTCTGGCAGAACGTCGGTCCATGAAGTTACGTCGTATACAACGCCGTAGTTACGACCGTAGTCGAATGAACCGTAGTCAGCAAAACGCACACCTGCGAAGCCCAGACGAGTCCACGCCTGATCGCTGCTGCCTTCGGTGTTGTTTGCTTGAACGTTGTATTCCCACTGGCCGTAACCGGTCAGTTGGTCATTAATCTGAGTTTCGCCTTTGAAACCGATACGAACATAAGACTGGTCACCGTCTTGACCATCGTTGTCAGAAAAGTAATGTAAGCCATCTACTTTACCGTACAGATCTAATTTGTTGCCGTCTTTGTTATAAATTTCGGCCGCATGAGCGGTGCCTGCTACCAGCAATGCTGGAACCAGGAGGGACAGTACTTTAACTTTCATGTTATTAACCCTCTGTTATATGCCTTTTTATATGCCACTGCTTACTGATTGTTTTTCCAATCAGTCGGCGAACCCATTGTCCAAAACAAATACAGATTAATCCAATCCGAATATGATACTAAAACCATAGAGATGTTTCATTTATCCATATAGGTGTTTCAAAATGTAAATATGACGGAACTTTTTTCAGCACGAAAAGACAATTATATAAGCACTAAAAGTTAAAACAAATAAAACACAAAGTAAAATCAATCACTTAATGCAAAATAAAATCAGTAGCACTGAATGATAAAACATACTGCTGATTTATATATAAAATAACTCCCGCTATCATCATTAACTTTATTTATTACCGTCATTCATCTCTGAATGTCTGTTTACCCCTATTTTGGACCGGATGCTTGCATCCGGTTTTTTTTACGCTTCTTTACGTAACTTTAATCATTCTGTGCTACTCCCTTCAAAAATGTAATGACTATTAAGAAATCCGCCCTCAACACGATTAATGCCGCTTCGCTTAACCGGAATTTTTTCAAAGAAGAAAATCTAAATAAAATGTCATTTCAAATATAATATTTGTACAGATGAAATCATTTTGTACAAAAACACCCCATCTCAATCGTACAAAATACGCTCCGTTTGCCGTTCCCATTCTGGCTAATTTTCAGTAACCTGGAAATGTACCCATTTGGAATTATACTCGTTGGGTTTCAAAGAGAGTCGATGACGCCAGTGCCTGATAAAGGTATTCTTAGCGCTGGTTTTTTGGTGACAGTTCTACCGCCTGTCAGGCTTATGTCTGCGGGTAGAACAGAACAGTGGTTTTTATTAAAGTGGCGAATGCTCGCCGGGTTGCGCGCTAACAATGAGTCAGTCAGACAGTATGATCCCTAATAAATTTTCGCTTATCCCCGGCAATATCACGCGCTTCTTTCTGCTATTGATCGTGATATTGCTCATTGCCATGGGCGTCATGGTGCAAAGTGCCGTCAATACCTGGCTGAAAGATAAGAGCTATCAAATTGTAGATATCACGCATGCGCTGCATAAACGCATCGATACCTACCGTTACGCCACCTGGCAAATCTATGACAACATTGCCGTGTCGACATCTCCGGCAAGTGAAGGCCTGCAAGAAACGCGTCTGCGCCAGGACGTTTATTATTTAGAGAAACCTCGCCGCAAAACCGAAGCCCTGATTTTTGGCTCCCACGACAGCTCCACCCTGGACATGACCCAACGTATTTCGACCTATCTCGATACGCTGTGGGGTGCCGAAAATAGCCCGTGGTCGATGTATTATTTAAACGGCCAGGACAACAGCATGATCCTGGTTTCCACCCTGCCGCTTAAAGATCTCTCATCCGGCCTGAAGGAAAGTGGCGTAGGCTCAATTGTCGATTCACGTCGCGCTGAGATGTTGCAACAAGCAAACGCGCTTGATGAACGTGAGAGTTTTTCTTCATTACGCCATCTGGCCTGGCAAAACGGCCACTACTTCACCCTGCGCACGACCTTTAACCAGCCGGGGCATCTGGCAACCGTCGTCGCGTTTGATTTGCCGATTAACGATTTAATTCCGCCAACGATGTCACTGGATAGTTTCCGTCTGGAAAATAATGATGCCCAGCTTCCGGCCAAGAGTGCCGATAAAGAGGGACCAGATAGCATCACCATTAACTTTAACGGCGCGAAAATCGAAATTGCTTCACCGCTTGCCACTACCGATTTGCGTCTGGTGTGGCAGGTTCCACTTGGCACGTTGTTGATGGACACCTTGCAAAATATTTTGCTGCCACTGCTGCTTAATATCGGCCTGCTGGCACTCGCACTGTTTGGCTTTACGACTTTCCGCCAACAGGCTGCGCGTCCTGTCGAAACTCAAAGCGGCAATGGCGAGTTACAAATCCTGCGGGCCTTAAATGAAGAGATTGTCGCGCAACTGCCACTTGGCCTGCTGGTGCATGATCTGGACTCTAACCGTACGGTTATCAGCAACAAAATTGCCGACCATCTGCTGCCGCACCTGAATCTGCAAAACATTATTGCGATGGCCGATCAGCATCAGGGTGTGATTCAAGCCACGATCAATAACGAACTGTATGAAATCCGGCAGTTCCGTAGTCAAATTGCTCCGCGCACGCAGATTTTTGTGATTCGCGATCAGGACCGCGAAATTCTGGTGAATAAAAAGCTCAAACAAGCGCAACGTTTATATGAGAAAAATCAGCAAGGCCGCATCGCGTTCATGCGCAATATCGGAGAGGCGTTACAGCTTCCGGTGAAAAGCATTGCCGAGCACGCCAGCGCGTTAAACACTCCAGAGGCGCGTGTCGTCGCTAATGAAGCGCAAAGTATTGCGCGTCTGGTGGATGAAATTCAGTTGCTGAATATGCTCGAAACCGACGCATGGAAAACCAATGCAACAAAGTTTGCCATCCAACCTTTGATTGATGAAGTCGCGCTGGAAATGCTGCCGATTATCAAACGCAAGGGCTTGCAGCTGCTGATAAATAATCACCTGACAACCGATGAAGAACGCCATGGCGACCGCGAAGCGTTGCGCAAAGCCTTACAATTACTGCTCAATTACTCGGTGACGACGACGCAGATTGGTAAAATCACCCTGGATATCACCGAAGAAGAATCCGGTCCTGACCGTTTGTTGTTCCGTATTCTGGACACCGGCGAAGGTATTAGTCACGGCGAAGTCGATAATCTCCACTTCCCTTTCCTTAACGAAACCAGCGAGGATCGTTACGGGCAAGCCAACGGTTTAACGTTCTATTTGTGCAACCAGCTGTCACGCAAATTAGGCGGGCATCTGAATATTAAAACCCGTGAGGGGATTGGTACGCGCTATAACCTGCACATCAAAATGACGGCAGAGCCGCAGCACGAAGAACAGGAAGAGAAATTGCTCGATGATGTCGTGGCGATGATTGATATCACCTCGAACGAAGTGCGAAATATCGTCACTCGTCTGCTGGAGAATTGGGGAGCACAATGCATCACCCCTGATGAAAGACTGGCAAGTCAAGAGTTTGATATCTTCCTGACAGATAATCCGTCTAATCTTACATCTTCTGGTTTGCTTTTAAGCGATGATGAGAACGGAATGCGGAAAATAGGGCCAGGCCAATTCCGCGTTAATTTTAATATCAGCAATGCCATGCAGGATGCGGTGCTACAACTGATAGAGGAGCAACTGGCGCAAGAAGGTGCATCTGAATCCCCGTTAGGGGGTGACGAAAATGCGCAACTTCATGCCAGCGGCTATTACGCGCTGTTTGTTGACACAGTACCGGAAGATGTTAGGAGATTGTATACTGAATCTGCGGCGCACGATTTCGCAGCGTTAGCGCAGACAGCTCACCGCTTAAAGGGGGTGTTTGCAATGCTCAATCTGGTACCCGGCAAGCAGTTATGTGAAACGTTAGAGCATCACATTCGCGAAAGTGATGCTACCAACATACAAAAATATACCAGCGATATTGACGCTTACGTCAAGAGTTTGCTGTAGCAAGGTAGCCTATTACATGAACAGTATGAACGTAATTATTGCCGACGACCATCCGATTGTCCTGTTCGGCATTCGTAAATCTCTCGAGCAGATCGAGTGGGTGAATGTTGTCGGTGAATTTGAAGACTCCACAGCGCTTATCAATAATCTGCCAAAACTTGATGCTCATGTTTTGATAACCGATCTCTCAATGCCTGGCGACAAATACGGCGATGGCATTACGCTTATCAAATACATTAAGCGCCATTTCCCGAATATCTCCATCATCGTTCTGACGATGAATAACAACCCGGCGATTTTAAGTGCAGTATTAGAACTTGATATCGAAGGAATTGTATTGAAGCAAGGCGCGCCAACCGACTTACCAAAAGCCCTGGCCGCATTGCAGAAAGGCAAAAAATTCACCCCGGAAAGCGTTTCACGCCTGCTGGAAAAAATCAGCGCGGGCGGTTACGGCGACAAACGTTTGTCTCCAAAAGAGAGCGAAGTATTGCGCCTGTTCGCGGAAGGTTTCCTGGTGACTGAAATTGCCCGCAAACTGAACCGCAGCATCAAAACCATCAGTAGCCAGAAAAAATCAGCGATGATGAAACTGGGTGTGGAAAATGACATTGCGTTGCTGAACTATCTTTCGTCAGTGAGCCTGTCCCCGGCTGACAAAGAATAATTTCTACCCGTCATACTTCAAGTTGCAGCTGTGTTGGCTGCACTCACTCACCCCAGTCACTTACTTTAGTAAGCTCCTGGGGATGAGTTCTCTTGCCGCCTGGCTGTAACTCGAATTATTCGGGCATAAACCCTAATCCTGCTTTGCAGAACTACAACTCCCTACTGCTGCGCACCCTTGCGGCATAGAGATCGACAGTCTTTTTAAGAATATCCAGCGTCACCGGTTTCGACAGGCAACTATCCATTCCCGATTCAATACAACGCTGCTTCTCTTCAGCCAGCGCATTCGCCGTGACCCCCACAACAGGCAGCGTTAAACCTAACTGTCGAATACGTTGCGTCAGACGGTATCCATCCATGTTCGGCATGTTGACGTCGCTCAGCACGATATCAATATGATTTTTACTCAGTACATTGAGTGCGTCCACGCCGTCATTCGCCGTTTTGCATTGATACCCGAGAGATCCCAACTGATCGGCCAGCAAACGTCGGTTGATAGGATGATCGTCAACTACCAGGATCATCATGTCATCGTTTCGTTCATTGTTGCCAGTGAGCGCCGGGAGTTCCACATCCGTACCCGGTAACGTCACGGTAACGCTGTAAATACGGCCCAACAGCAGCAATAAATCATGCGGGGCGGCAAGGCTGTGCAACCAGCAACCCGGTGACATCTCAATTGGAATACCGATATGACGACGGCAGAAAATAATCGCGGCACGCCCTTCCCACTCGTTTTCCAGCTCATCGTCAGTAATCAAAATATCGTCGCTGCCGGGCATTTCACCCTGATGCTGCCGAACGTCGATATGGTTTTTGGCAAGCATCGATTCCAGATACTGGCTCAGTGACGCGTTGCGCACCGCCAGCCAGCAGCGCTTGCTCAGCAAGCCTTCTACCTCAGATTGCCCGGCATAATTGGCACTGTATAAAGGGATGCGAATCGTAAACTGGCTGCCCATGCCGACTTCGGTATCAACCGAAATATCGCCATCCATCATGCTGATTAATTTCTCACAGATGGCCAGACCCAGCCCGGTGCCCTGGAAATTATGCTGCACGCCAGTGCCCACCTGGAAGAACGGGTCGAACAGGCGCGTGACCTCTTTTGCAGGAATGCCCACGCCCGTGTCACGCACTCGCAACGAGAGATAATCCCCTTCCACGCTGACATGCAAAACAATGCAGCCCACATCGGTAAATTTAATGGCGTTGCTCAGCAAGTTGGAAATCACCTGCTGCAAACGCATCGGGTCGCCTTGCAGCGTCAGCGGCACATCGGGCTCGATGAAACAGTACAGGCCGAGCTGTTTGCGCACCACCAGCGGTAAATAGTTGGCGGTGATGTGGCTCATGACTTCACGCGGAGAGAACTCACGCGGCTCGATTTTGAGCTGTTCAGATTCAATTTTTGAGAAGTCGAGAATATCGCTGATAATTTTCAGCAGCAGACTGGAAGAGTTATTCATCGCCGTCACCAGGCGATCAACGCCTTTCGGCAACTCTTTGGTTTGCAATAAATCCAGGTTGCCGATAATGCCGTACAGCGGCGTACGCAGTTCATGGCTGACGGTGGCAAGGAACATGGATTTTGACTGGCTTGCTTGCTCAGACGCCTGCGCCATTTCCTGGAGTGACTCTTCCATTTTCACACGCGCACTCACATCCACCAGCACGCAAATCGCCACGTTTTCATTACGATAGCGCGAATGGACAAAGCTTATCTGCAAGTTGGTATGGCTGCTGGTCAGCACATCGACAAAATTAACCTGCTGCCCGCAAATGATTTGCGTCAGCCGTTGCCGGTCTTCGTGAGTCAGCATGTTGAGATAATTGTGCGCCAGTTCGTTGCTCAGAATATTTGTGCCGTCCTGAGTACGCAGAATACAAATCCCTACCGGGGCCGAAGCCACAATTTTACGGTTGAACTGTTCGTGTTCTTCCAGACGCTGGGCATCGTTTTCCGCCGGGATAAATATCCGTTTCTCGTACATCCGAGCCAGCGTAAACAGCACGACGCCCACCAGGATATTCAACAGCACCGAGTTGAGGATCAGCATCCGGATCCGCTCCAGCACCATATCCACCGGGACGGAGTACACCACGCTCATTGACGATGGCGGCAAGTTTTTCTTGAGAATGAATTGTTTGAAACCTGAGGTGTAACCAAACCACGAACGTTCCTGCACCCATTTACTTTCAGGCTCGATACGTGTTTCCGGGCCGGTCAGTGAAATCAACGGTCGGCTATTTTCATCCAGAATGGTCACGCCAATGGGCATAGAACCCGGTGACAGGAAATTTTCCATGCGGATGGTTTGTTCAACACCCAGCAGCGCCTGCAAGCGGTTAGCAAGATACACCGGCGTCAGCGTATAAAAGTAACCAACACCCGGACGCGACCCCTGCCCAATCCAGTAAATACTGTTGCTACGCTCATCTTGCGGGGCATTACGATATTTCATGATACGTTCGTGCAACGTTTTCAGCGCTTTTTCGCGCTCAAGCGGCATTTCACGCAGGCCGAAATCGGCCATGCACAGATTATCACCGCCAATCAAAAAGACGCGGTTGAGATCGTAAGCTGCAGAAAAATTATCGCGCCAGTAGCGCAAGAACCACGCCAGCGATTGCAACGAAGAACGCCAGGAGGCACTGACGGCGGAGCAGTCAGAGTCGGGGAATAACGGCATGAAATTCGGCGGATCAACTTTGTTGTCATCATTTTCCACGACCGGCAACACGCCATTCGACGCAGTCAGGCGATTCTCGGCGATGTACTTGAGTTCTTTCACCACATCAGAGGTGCGTTGAATGTAACGCTGCGCCTGATCGAAGCTGATATTAAATTCCTGACGAATTTCTGACTCTTTTTCGTGTAATGCATTCACGATGTAGAACACCGAAAAGAGCGCAATCAGCAGCCAGAGCAATAAAGCCAGCGCCCGAAACATGTAGCGGGAGACTTTGAGTGTGGTACGAAAGGAGACAAGATATTTCAAATTGAGCCTGGTCGTGGAAATAACAAAACTTTAGATGCCGTTAAGGTAGTCGCAAAAATGGTAGCCCGCAACGGCAAACAGCGTGGATGACACTGACCACAAAGGATTACTGTCAGAACTTCTCGATAACCTTGAAATGCATCAGCACCAGGGTCATATCCGGTGAGAATAAGTCATATTCTTCAAAAAAGCGTTTATGCTCTTTACGCCAGTAAGCCAGCGATTTATCGCCTTCGCCTTCAGCCAGAGCATGAGCTTCATTGACCTGCTCATAAGTGGTCATCTCAACGGTCGTCAGTTCAATCGCACAAACCGGCTCATTCTTGCCATCTACCACCACGAAGATATCACCAGGTTGGGCAATGCCCTCGCCGTCCAGGTTAGAACAGGTGGCCGTTTTCACGCCATCCAGCACCAGTCTGGCAAGTTCATCCGCCTGCTTTTCGGTATCACCGAATGCCCAACGTTCTATGTCTTCATACTTTTCAGGAATAGCCATTGCTTCACCTTATTAATTGAGCCATCAATTCATTAGAATAATACATGGTATTAAAATACAAAACGCCCGATGCACAGAATGCATCAGGCGTTTTAAGTCACATCAAACGACAAATTTCGGATTATTCGTCCGCGTCGTCGGAGGCTTCATCATCAACAGCTTCATCAGTGTCTGCTTCTGGTGCGATTTCATCATCACCTTCGGCAACTGAGCCGTCGATAGCATCCAGCTCTTCTTCGTCTACCGGTTCTGCAACACGTTGCAGGCCCACTACGTGTTCATCGTCCGCGGTACGGATGAGGATAACGCCCTGGGTGTTACGGCCAACGACACTCACTTCAGAAACGCGAGTACGAACCAGAGTACCGGCATCGGTGATCATCATAATCTGGTCGGTATCTTCCACCTGCACCGCGCCCACAACGCTGCCGTTGCGCTCGGTCACTTTGATGGAGATCACGCCCTGAGTCGCACGCGACTTGGTCGGATATTCTTCAGCCGCAGTACGCTTACCGTAACCATTCTGCGTCACGGTCAGGATTGAACCTTCACCGCGCGGAATAATCAGGGAAACGACTTTGTCTTCGCCCGCCAGTTTAATACCGCGAACACCTGTTGCAGTACGACCCATGGTACGAACGGCGTCTTCTTTGAAGCGCACCACTTTACCCGCAGCCGAGAACAACATGGCTTCGTTGCTACCGTCGGTCAAATCAACACCAATCAGCTCGTCACCCTCGTTGAGGTTAACGGCAATGATGCCTGCTGAACGTGGACGGCTGAAGTCGGTCAACGCAGTTTTCTTCACGGTGCCGCTTGCGGTCGCCATGAATACGTTAATGCCTTCGGCATACTCACGAACCGGCAGAATCGCGGTGATACGTTCGTTTGCTTCCAGTGGCAGCAGGTTAACAATTGGACGGCCACGCGCACCACGGCTCGCTTCCGGCAACTGATAAACCTTCATCCAGTACAGACGACCACGGCTGGAGAACAGCAGAATGGTATCGTGGGTATTGGCAACCAACAGGCGGTCGATGAAGTCTTCTTCTTTAATACGTGCTGCGGATTTACCTTTACCACCACGACGTTGTGCTTCGTAGTCGGTCAGCGGCTGATATTTCACATAGCCCTGATGGGACAGCGTCACAACCACATCTTCGCGGTTGATCAAATCTTCAATGTTGATATCAGAGGTATTCGCAGTGATCTCTGTACGACGCTTGTCGCCAAACTGATCGCGCATCGCAACCAGCTCTTCAGTGATCACTTCCATCAGACGTTCAGCGCTGCCCAGAATGTGCAGCAACTCAGCGATCTGCTCCAGCAGCTCTTTGTATTCGTCGAGCAGTTTTTCGTGCTCAAGGCCAGTCAGTTTCTGCAAACGCAGATCCAGAATCGCCTGTGCTTGTTGCTCGGTCAGGAAATATTGACCATCACGAATACCGAACTCTGGTTCCAGCCATTCAGGGCGCGCAGCGTCATCGCCTGCACGTTCCAGCATCGCGGAAACATTGCCCAGATCCCATGAACGGGCGATCAGGCCTGCTTTCGCTTCTGCCGCATTTGGAGAATGACGGATCAGTTCGATGATTGGGTCGATGTTCGCCAGAGCGATCGCCAGACCTTCAAGGATGTGCGCACGATCGCGTGCTTTACGCAGTTCGAAAATAGTACGACGCGTAACAACTTCACGACGGTGACGCACGAACGCAGAAAGAATGTCTTTCAGGTTCATGATCTTCGGTTGGCCCTGGTGCAGCGCAACCATGTTGATCCCGAAGGAAGTCTGAAGCTGAGTCTGAGAATAAAGATTATTCAGAACCACTTCGCCCACTGCATCGCGTTTGATTTCGATGACAATGCGCATGCCGTCTTTATCAGACTCGTCACGCAGAGCGCTAATGCCCTCAACGCGTTTGTCTTTCACCAGTTCAGCGATTTTCTCAATCAGGCGTGCTTTGTTAACCTGGTATGGAATTTCATGAACGATGATGGTTTCGCGACCGGTTTTAGCATCAGCTTCTACTTCTGCGCGAGCGCGGATGTAAATCTTGCCACGGCCAGTACGGTACGCTTCTTCAATGCCACGACGGCCATTGATGATTGCAGCAGTTGGGAAGTCCGGGCCTGGGATGTGTTCCATCAGCCCTTCAACGGTAATGTCTTCGTCTTCAATAAACGCGAGGCAACCGTTGATCACTTCCGTAATGTTATGAGGCGGGATGTTAGTTGCCATACCGACTGCGATACCGGATGAACCGTTTACCAGCAGGTTAGGTATTTTGGTTGGCATAACATCAGGAATTCGCTCGGTGCCGTCGTAGTTATCGACGAAGTCTACCGTGTCTTTTTCGAGATCGGCCATCAGCTCGTGGGCGATTTTCGACATACGGATTTCCGTATAACGCATCGCCGCGGCGGAGTCACCATCTACAGAGCCGAAGTTACCCTGGCCATCTACCAGCATGTAACGCAATGAGAATGGCTGCGCCATACGCACGATAGTGTCATAAACAGCGGTATCACCATGAGGGTGATACTTACCGATTACGTCACCAACAACACGGGCGGATTTTTTGTACGCTTTATTCCAGTCATTGCCCAATACGTTCATGGCGTAAAGTACGCGACGGTGTACCGGCTTGAGTCCATCGCGGACATCTGGCAGTGCGCGGCCGACAATAACCGACATCGCGTAATCCAGATATGAGCTCTTAAGCTCTTCCTCAATGTTGACCGGTGTAATTTCTCTGGCAAGGTCGCTCATGTATCCGCTATCCCTCTACTGTGTCCCGGATTCAAAGGTCGCAAATTATAACACAATCGCCCGACTGTGGGGAAACCAGAAGAACTACACATCTACCCTAAATAATTCGTATACTTCCGCCACGAAACAAGCAAGGAGTAAGCAGCCCATGAATGCCGAAAACCAACCGGTAATCCAGAACGTCGACCATGATGAAATCGCTAAATTCGAAGCCGTTGCCTCACGCTGGTGGGATTTAGAAGGCGAATTTAAACCGCTTCACCGTATTAATCCGCTGCGTTTGGGCTATATCAGCCAGCGTGCGGGTGGGTTATTCGGTAAAACGGTGCTTGATGTTGGCTGCGGCGGCGGAATTCTGGCAGAAAGCATGGCGCGCGAAGGGGCGAATGTGACTGGCCTGGATATGGGATTCGAACCGTTACAAGTGGCTAAACTTCATGCCCTGGAAAGCGGTATTCAGGTGGATTACGTTCAGGAAACTGTTGAACAGCACGCCGAAAAATTTGCTGGAAAGTACGACGTTGTGACCTGCATGGAAATGCTGGAACATGTGCCCGATCCGAAATCGGTCGTTGCGGCCTGTGCAAAACTCGTCAAACCAGGCGGCCATGTCTTTTTCTCGACCCTCAACCGTAATGGCAAATCCTGGCTGATGGCGGTCGTTGGCGCGGAATACATTCTACGCATGGTGCCAAAAGGCACGCATGATATTAAAAAGTTTATCAAACCTGCGGAATTGCTGTCCTGGGTTGATGAGACTCAACTGCGCGAACGTCACATGACCGGGTTACATTACAACCCGCTGACCAACACCTTCAAACTCGCGCCAGGTGTTGATGTTAACTACATGCTGCATACCGAAGCATAAACCTGCTTTCTCATAGGTGAATCTTATGGTTTTTGCGCAACATCAAGTTGCGCAATTATCCATTAAGTTTAAGAAATCAGCACTCGATCAAAAATATCATTTTTTTTGCATCCCATTGACAATTGTCACAGGCCTTATGTGACGTGGACTTAGCGAAATTCTGCTTGTCACAACCTTAAATTCATCTCGAAATCAATACTTGTTCTCAGCCGATTAGTTACTAGAATACTCACCATATAGTGATCAAGTAATCCATAACCCCCTACATATAGTATTTATCCACAAGGTTAGCCACAAGTCGCTAACTGTGGATAACCGGGGTATTTTTCATTTCACGGACAGGTACACACTCACATGAATCAGAGTCTGCTGGTTACAAAACGTGACGGTCGCACTGAGCGCATCGATCTGGATAAAATCCACCGAGTTCTGGATTGGGCCGCCGAAGGCTTAAACAACGTATCCGTATCGCAAGTTGAACTGCGCTCACACATTCAGTTTTATGACGGCATCAAAACTTCTGATATTCATGAAACCATTATCAAAGCCGCTGCCGATTTAATCTCTCGTGAAGCACCTGATTACCAGTATCTGGCTGCACGCCTGGCGGTTTTCCATCTGCGTAAAAAAGCTTACGGTGAGTTTGAGCCGCCAAAACTGTACAGCCATGTTGTAAAAATGGTTGAGATGGGCAAATACGATAGACATCTGCTGGAAGACTACACGGAAGAAGAGTTCAAGCAGATGGACGATTACCTCGACCACGATCGCGACATGAGCTTCTCATACGCCGCGGTGAAACAGCTTGAAGGTAAATACCTGGTTCAAAACCGTGTCACCGGTGAAATCTACGAGAGCGCCCAGTTCCTCTACATTCTGGTTGCAGCGTGCCTGTTCTCTGGTTATCCGCGTGAAACGCGTCTGAGCTATGTGAAGCGTTTTTACGATGCGGTTTCCCTGTTCAAAATCTCTCTGCCGACGCCAATTATGTCTGGCGTGCGTACCCCAACTCGCCAGTTCAGCTCTTGTGTCCTGATCGAGTGCGGCGACAGCCTGGATTCCATCAACGCCACTTCCAGCGCGATTGTGAAATACGTTTCCCAACGTGCAGGCATCGGTATCAACGCCGGTCGTATCCGTGCGCTGGGTAGCCCGATTCGCGGCGGTGAAGCGTTCCACACCGGCTGTATCCCGTTCTACAAACACTTCCAGACCGCAGTGAAATCCTGCTCTCAGGGCGGCGTGCGTGGCGGTGCTGCGACACTGTTCTACCCAATGTGGCATCTGGAAGTTGAAAGCCTGCTGGTACTGAAAAACAACCGTGGTGTTGAAGGCAACCGCGTGCGCCATATGGATTACGGCGTGCAAATCAACAAACTGATGTACACCCGTTTGTTGAAAGGCGAAGACATCACCCTGTTCAGCCCGTCTGACGTCCCAGGCCTGTACGACGCATTCTTTGCCGACCAGGAAAAATTCGAGCAGCTGTACACCAAATACGAGAAAGACAACAGCATCCGCAAACAGCGCGTGAAAGCCGTTGAGCTGTTCTCGCTGATGATGCAAGAACGTGCGTCAACGGGCCGTATCTATATTCAGAACGTCGACCACTGCAACACCCACAGCCCGTTTGATCCGGCTATCGCGCCAGTTCGCCAGTCTAACCTGTGCCTGGAAATCGCGCTGCCGACCAAACCAATGAATGACATCAACGACGAAGACGGTGAAATTGCACTGTGTACGCTGTCGGCATTCAATCTTGGCGCCATCGAAAGCCTCGATGAACTCGAAGAGCTGGCGATTCTGGCAGTACGCGCTCTGGATGCGCTGCTTGATTACCAGGATTACCCAATTGTTGCCGCGAAACGTGGTGCGATGGGCCGCCGTACTCTGGGCGTAGGCGTGATTAACTTCGCCTACTACCTGGCGAAAAATGGCGTTCGTTACTCCGACGGTAGCGCCAACAACCTGACGCACAAAACCTTCGAAGCCATTCAGTATTACCTGCTGAAAGCGTCGAACGAACTGGCGAAAGAGCAAGGCCCATGCTTGTGGTTCAACGAAACCACCTATGCACAAGGCATTCTGCCAATCGACACATATAAGAAAGATCTGGATGTGATCAGCAATGAGCCGCTGCATCTGGATTGGGAAGCACTGCGCGAGTCAATCAAGACCCACGGCCTGCGTAACTCAACGCTTTCTGCATTGATGCCGTCTGAAACCTCATCGCAGATTTCCAACGCGACTAACGGTATCGAGCCACCACGCGGCCATATCAGCATTAAAGCGTCGAAGGACGGTATTCTGCGCCAGGTCGTTCCGGATTATGAAAAGCTGAAAGATAATTATGAGCTGCTGTGGGATCTGCCAAACAACGACGGCTACCTGCAATTAGTGGGTTTGATGCAGAAATTTATCGACCAGTCGATCTCTGCTAACACCAACTATGACCCATCGCGCTTCCCGTCAGGCAAAGTGCCGATGCAGCAATTGCTCAAAGATTTGCTCACCGCCTATAAATTCGGTGTCAAAACGCTTTACTATCAGAACACCCGAGACGGCGCAGAAGATGCGCAAGACGACCTGGCACCTTCTATCCAGGACGATGGCTGCGAAAGCGGCGCATGTAAAATCTAACTTAAAATCCCCTCACCTTGTTGAGGGGATTTTTTCGACGCATTACAGGATTTGATTTCATGGCATACACCACTTTCTCACAGACGAAAAACGATCAACTCGCTGAGCCAATGTTCTTTGGCCAGCCGGTTAACGTGGCACGCTACGATCAGCAAAAATATGACATCTTCGAAAAGCTGATCGAAAAGCAACTTTCTTTCTTCTGGCGTCCGGAAGAAGTTGACGTTTCACGCGATCGTATCGACTACCAGGCGCTGCCGGATCATGAAAAACACATCTTCATCAGCAACCTGAAGTACCAGACGCTGCTGGACTCCATTCAGGGCCGTAGTCCGAACGTGGCGCTGCTGCCGCTGATTTCCATCCCTGAGCTGGAAACCTGGGTTGAAACGTGGGCGTTTTCCGAAACGATCCACTCGCGTTCTTACACCCATATCATCCGCAACATCGTTAACGATCCGGCGATTGTGTTTGACGATATCGTGACCAACCAGGAAATCTTAAAGCGTGCGAAAGATATCTCCGGTTACTACGATACCTTGATTGAAATGACCAGCTACTGGCATCTGCTGGGTGAAGGCACGCACAACGTCAACGGAAAAACCGTGACCGTGAATCTGCGCGCCCTGAAACGCCAACTTTATCTGTGCCTGATGAGCGTGAACGCGCTGGAAGCAATTCGCTTCTATGTCAGCTTCGCCTGCTCCTTCGCTTTCGCCGAGCGCGAACTGATGGAAGGCAACGCCAAAATCATCAAACTGATTGCCCGTGACGAAGCGCTGCATTTAACCGGGACTCAGCATATGCTGAACCTGATGCGTTCCGGCGAAGACGACCCGGAAATGGCAGAAATCGCCGTGGAATGCCGCCAGGAATGTTACGACCTGTTTGTACTGGCCGCCGAGCAAGAAAAAGAGTGGGCAAGCTATCTGTTCCGCGACGGTTCGATGATCGGCCTGAACAAAGACATTCTTTGCCAGTATGTTGATTACATTACCAACATCCGTATGCAGGCAGTCGGCCTGGATTTGCCATTCAAGACACGTTCAAATCCAATCCCATGGATCAACGCGTGGCTGGTGTCGGATAACGTGCAAGTGGCACCGCAGGAAGTGGAAGTCAGCTCTTATCTTGTTGGCCAGATTGACTCTAATGTCGATGCTGACGACCTGAGCAATTTCCAGCTTTAAGCCATGAGCCGCATTACATTACGCAAATCCGGCGCACAACTGTTATGTGGGGAAGAACACCCTTCCCTGCTGGCGACGCTTGAATCACATCAGGTCACTGTTGAGTATCAGTGTCGGGAAGGTTATTGCGGCTCCTGCCGGACTCGCTTAATTGCGGGTCAGGTTAAGTGGCTTACCGAACCGCTGGCGTTTATCCAGCCCGGTGAAATACTTCCCTGTTGCTGCCAGGCGCATGGCGATATTGAAATCGAGATGTAACGCTTATCCAGCCTACAACCTCTGTTGTAGGTCGGATAAGCGCAGCGTCATCCGGCATTCCTTTGACGTTTTTAGCCTTTCTCTTCCCGCGCTTTCATTTCCTGGTGATGTTTGTTTTCACCCACCATCACCACCAGCAGCAGAATCACGGCCATAATACTGCCGCCGATCATCACCATAAAGCCGCCATCCCAGCCGAAGAAATCAACGGTATAACCCACAATGGCGCTCGCTGCGACCGACCCACCGAGATAGCCGAACAAGCCAGTGAAGCCCGCAGCCGTTCCCGCTGCTTTTTTCGGTGCCAGTTCCAGCGCATGTAGGCCAATCAGCATCACCGGGCCGTAGATCAGGAAGCCAATCACAATCATACATGCCATATCCACACCCGGATTTCCCGGCGGGTTCAGCCAGTAAACAATGGTCGCAATCGTCACCAGAATCATAAAGAACACACCGGTTGCGCCACGGTTGCCGCGGAACACTTTATCCGACATCCAGCCACACAGCAGCGTCCCTGGGATCCCGGCGTATTCATAAAGGAAATAAGCCCAGGAAGATTTATCCAGCGCGAAGTGCTTCACTTCTTTCAGATACGTTGGCGACCAGTCGAGAATGCCGTAACGCAGCAAGTAGACAAAAACGTTCGCAATGGCGATGTACCACAGCAGGCGGTTAGGGAAAACGTACTGCATGAAGATTTGCTTCGCCGTCAGCTCTTCTTCCGTTTTTTCATTGTAGTCGTCTGGGTAATCGTTTTTGTACTCTTCAATGGGCGGCAAGCCGCAGGATTGCGGGGTGTCGCGCATTAATGCAAAAGCAATCAGCGCCACCAGAATCGCTGCAAAGGCTGGCATATAAAGAGCTGCGTGCCAGTCGTTAAACCACGCCATCCCAAGTAAGAACAGCAACGGCGGCAAGCCACCGCCTACGTTATGGGCGCAGTTCCAGACAGAAACAATTCCGCCACGCTCTTTCTTCGACCACCAGTGAACCATGGTGCGCCCGCACGGCGGCCAGCCCATGCCCTGGAACCAACCACAGAGGAACAGCAGCACGAACATCACCGCGATGCTGGATGTCGCCCATGGCACAAACCCCATAAATAGCATCACGGCTGCCGCCAGAATCAAACCGGCAGGTAAGAAAACGCGTGGGTTCGAGCGGTCAGAGACTGACCCCATGATGAATTTTGAAAAGCCGTAGGCGATAGAAATACCGGAAAGCGCGAATCCTAAATCCCCGCGCGAGAAACCTTGCTCAATCAAGTACGGCATCGCCAGCGTGAAGTTTTTACGCACCAGGTAATAGGCGGCGTAACCGAAGAAAATCCCCATAAAAATTTGCCAGCGCAGGCGTTTATAAGTTGGGTCAATGTGCTCGCTCTTTAGCCGGGGCTGGTGTGCGGCAGGTTTGAAAATGCTTAGCATAAATGCCTCCGTGGCAGGGTTTATAAGCCATGTTCATTTGCGAGCGCATGTTAAGGATTATCGGGGTGAGTTAGTGTGAAACACCCCACAACATATTACATTTTTATTACAAACTGTCGAAAAGGTGCATAACATCACACTTTACTTTCGATTTATGCTCGAATTTGCTCGATATCAAACATTTGAAAATTGATTTGTGGCTCAATTGTGTTCAAGAGAATTTTTCAGGAGCAGAGCATGGCGACGGGACGCAAAGAGAGGGATGTCATTATTATCGGCGGTGGCGCAACCGGTGCGGGAATTGCCCGCGACTGCGCCCGTCGCGGGTTGCAAACGCTGCTGCTCGAAAGACACGATATCGCCACCGGGGCGACGGGGCGAAACCACGGCTTACTCCACAGCGGCGCGCGGTACGCCATGACGGACAGCGAATCGGCCAGAGAATGCATTGAAGAAAACCGCATCCTTAAACGCATCGCTCGCCATTGTATCGAACGCACAGACGGCCTGTTTATCACCCTTCCCGAAGATGATTTATCCCTCCAGAGTATATTCATCGCCTCCTGCCAGGACGCGGGAATTGATGCTCAGCGTATCGAACCCAAAGAAGCATTACGCCTGGAACCGGCCGCAAACCCTGAGTTGATTGGTGCTGTTCGCGTGCCTGATGGCACCGTCGACCCCTTCCGCCTGACCGCCGCCAATATGCTGGATGCCAGAGAGCACGGCGCTGAAATTCTCACCGGCCAGGAAGTCACTGGCCTGATTCGCAACAGCGATCGGGTTTGTGGGGTGCGCGTCTATAACCACCAAACCCAACAACAGCACGATTTATACGCAAGTGTAGTGGTGAATGCGGCCGGGATTTGGGGCCAGCGCATCGCGGAATATGCTGATTTGCGGGTACGAATGCTGCCCGCAAAAGGCTCGCTGCTCATTCTTGGCCATCGCATCAATAACATGGTGATCAACCGCTGCCGCAAACCTGCTGACGCCGATATTCTGGTGCCCGGCGATACTATTTCACTGATTGGCACCACTTCCACGCCCATTGAATATGACCAAATCGACAATATGCGCGTCACGCCGCAAGAGGTCGATATCCTGATTCGTGAAGGCTCGAAACTGGCGCCAAAACTCGCGGCGACTCGTATTCTGCGCGCTTACGCAGGAGTGCGCCCGCTGGTAGCAAGCGACAACGATCCGACCGGGCGCAACGCCAGCCGAGGGATCGTGCTGCTTGATCACGCAAAGCGCGACGGGATGGACGGGTTTATCACCATCACCGGCGGCAAACTGATGACATATCGCCTGATGGCAGAATGGGCGACGAACGCAGTTTGTGAAAAGCTCGGTAATACCCAGGCTTGCTCCACCGCAACGGAGCCGCTTCCAGGCTCAGGAAGTTCTCCGGAAGAAACCCTGAGCAAAGTCATTTCTTTACCCCTCACTATCCGGCGATCGGCGGTCTGGCGTCATGGCGACCGCGCCGGGCAGTTGTTGGCTGGGGATCGTCTGAGCAACAGTCTGGTTTGTGAGTGTGAAGCGGTCACCGCAGGCGAAGTCCGTTACGCGGTTAACAATCTGGCCGTCAGTAATCTTGGTGATTTGCGCCGCCGCACCCGCGTGGGAATGGGGACTTGCCAGGGGGAACTTTGCGCCTGTCGCGCCGCGGGTTTATTACAACGTTTTGGCACCTCAACACCCGCGCAATCGCTCGAGCAGCTGTCCACTTTTCTCAATGAACGCTGGAAAGGTATTCGCCCGATAGCCTGGGATGATGCACTGAGGGAAAGCGAGTTCACCGCCTGGGTGTACCAGGGGTTGTGCGGGCTAAAAAAAGGATCACCACAATGAAATTCGACAGCCTGATTATTGGCGGTGGTTTAGCCGGACTGGTATGCGGGATTCGTCTGGCGGAGGCGGGTCTTCATTGCGCTATCGTCAGCCGGGGGCAAAGCGCATTGCATTTTTCGTCAGGTTCGCTGGATTTGCTGGCGCAATTGCCCGACGGCAGCCCGGTAAACTCACCTTTAAACGCACTCGAAGCCCTGAAACAACAAGCCCCTGAACACCCTTACAGCCTGATGGGTGCAGATAACGTCTGCCGTTATGCGACCGAAAGCGAGGCCCTGCTTGCCCGGTGTAATATCACGCTCACAGGAAGTTATCAGCAAAATCATCAGCGCATCACACCGCTGGGAACACAACGTGCGACGTGGTTAAGCCCGGAAGAAATTCCTGTGGCTCCCCTCGCGTGGCAGCGCATTACGGTGGTCGGGATTGCCGGTTTTCTTGATTTCCAGCCTGAGCTGGTCGCCGGTTCGCTTGCTGATAATAATATTGAGGTTCAAGTAGCCGAGCTGACGCTTCCTGCCTTAGACACGCTGCGTAACAACTCCAGCGAATTTCGCGCCGCCAACATCGCCCGCGTGTTGGATATGCCAGAGCAGCAGCGCCTGCTTATTGAGGAGTTAAAAGCGCTGGCGAACAACACCGACGCCCTCTTCCTTCCGGCTTGTCTGGGAAGCGAAAACTCACTCGCCTGGCAGAATATCAGCCGCCAGTTATCCTGCCCACTGCACCTGCTGCCCACACTCCCACCGTCAGTGCTCGGCATGCGCATGTCCCAACAATTGCGCCGCCGTTTCCAGCAACTGGGCGGAATCATCATGCCCGGTGATGCCGTCGTGAACACGGAAGTAGAGAATAATAACGTCCGCGCACTGTTCACCCGCAATCACGGTGAAGTCCCTCTACGAGCCAGGCATGTTGTGCTCGCCAGCGGCAGCTTTTTCAGTAATGGCCTGCAAGCGAAATTTGACGGCATCCGCGAAGCTATTTTTGGTCTTGATGTTCGTGCCCCGGCGCAGCGTGAAGGCTGGAGCAAAGAGGATTTTTTCAGCCCGCAACCTTATTTGCAGGCGGGCGTTATCGTTGATGAACACTTTCACCCTTCTCGTGACGGGCAGCGTATTGAAAATCTGTTTGCTATCGGCTCGGTGCTCGCGGGCTTCGACCCCATCGAACAAGGATGTGGCGCAGGTGTTTCAATGATGGGCGCTCTGCATGTCGCCCGGCAAATTCTTGAGATTCAGGGGAGAAACCAATGAATCTGCTTGATGAAAAGAGTTTCGAAAACTGTATTAAATGCACCGTTTGTACCACCGTTTGCCCGGTGAGCCGGGTCAATCCTGATTATCCAGGCCCGAAGCAATCCGGGCCAGATGGCGAACGCCTGCGCCTGAAAGATGCAGCGCTTTACGATGATGCATTGAAATATTGCACCAACTGCAAACGTTGCGAAGTGGCCTGTCCGTCTGATGTGAAAATTGGCGATATTATTCAACGCGCTAAGGCTCGCTACGGTAAATCCAGGTTCAATCTAAGAGATGCCATTCTCAGCCATACCGATTTAATGGGCACGCTCTCGACGCCGTTTGCACCGCTGGTCAACACTGCGACGTCGCTCAAACCGGTGCGCAATTTGCTCGATAAAACCCTCGGCATTGACGGTCATCGCGAATTACCCAAATACTCTTCCGGCACGTTTCGCGGCTGGTATCGCAAACAAGCCGCCGCTCAAAAAGCTTTTGCGGAACAGGTCGCGTTTTTCCACGGCTGCTACGTTAATTACAACCACTCCGATCTCGGCAAAGATTTAGTCCGCGTGATGAACGCCATGGGATTTGGTGTGCAATTGCTGGAGCGGGAAAAATGCTGTGGCGTGCCATTGATTGCCAACGGTTTTATCGACAAAGCTAAAAAACAGGCCGCGATTAATGCCGCCTCTCTGGAGAAAGCGGTGATTGAGCAAGGGCTTCCGGTCATTGCCACGTCTTCCACCTGCACGTTTACTTTACGTGACGAATACCCGCAGGTGTTGGACATCGATACTCGCCCGATGCGCGACCATATAGAACTGGCGACACGTTTTATCTGGAAGCAGCTGGAAAGCGGGAAAGAGCTAAAGCTTAAAGCATTGCCGTTACGAATCGCCTACCACACGCCATGCCACATGGAGAAAATGGGTTGGTCGTTATATACGCTCGATTTATTACGCCGTCTGCCAGGCGTGGAGCTGATAATACTGGAGTCTCAATGCTGCGGGATTGCCGGAACCTATGGATTTAAAAAGGAAAACTATAATACGTCGCAAAGCATTGGAGCGACGTTATTCCAGCAAATAGAAGAAAGCAGGGTCGATTTAGTCGTGACGGATTGCGAAACTTGTAAATGGCAGATTGAGATGTCTACCAGTAAAAAATGCGAGCACCCGATTACGCTATTAGCCCGAGCGCTCGCTTAGCTTTTAGATTTCTAGTGAGTCAACAACGTTAACCCAGCCATGCTCGGCGGCAACATCCTGCCCATTGAGCCAGCGGCGCAGCATGTTTAATGCCATCATCGCGCAGACTTCCTGGCGGGTGCGCAAGGCGTGGCGGGTCACGCTAAACTTCACTTGCAGACCGTAAGTGCCTTTTGGCGTGTGCAGGGCGAAATTCAGATGCTCGTCATCGAGGCACCCGACCACCAGCGCCACCGCACTCCCCGCTTGCAGCGCGAAGGCCTTTGCACGCTCAGTGATTTGCATCAGGGTTTCAGGGCGCGCGGAAAGCACTTCACTGTTACCCAGCGGCGCTTGTGCGCTGGAGAGTTGCAAACACAGCAGCCCGGCGGTGAATTGCTCGCTGACCGCCACGTTGAGCGATTGGTCGCGCAGACGTTGCGCCAACTGCGCAGGCAAACCCTCAGTCCCTTCAAAAATGGTGCTTTCACCGGCCACGCGCTGAACTTCAGGCCAGATGGCTTCCATTGCTGCGCGCTGCGTGGCAGGGCCGGTCAGTTTTAGCTCGATAATTGGCATGGATGAGCGATAGCCCATCACTGCGCCTTCCGGCAACGGGATCGGTTCAAGGCTTTGTGCCAGTTCACTTTCAGAGCGCCCAAACGTCGTCAGACGCAGGCAAACTGGAGGTTCAGGCAGAACAAAGCGTTCGCGCAAGCGCGGCATGATTTGTTGCTCGACCATCACTTTAAATTCAGAAGGCACGCCGGGAGTGAAAAACATCAGGCAGCGGTTGAGTTGCAGCGCAAAACCACACGCGGTGCCGACCGGGTTATCCACCATTTCGCTGGTTGCAGGAATCAGCGCTTGTTTGCGATTGCTCGGTGCCATTTCACGCCCACGCTCGGCAAAGAAACGCTCCATTTGCGCAAGCCATTCCTGATGCATCACCAGTTCCACACCTGCGGCAGTGGCGGCGGCAAGCGCACTGAGATCGTCGCTGGTTGGCCCAAGTCCACCGTTCACAATCAGAATATCGGCCTGCTCGCTGCGCTCTTTGAGCACTGCAATGAGATCGTCAAGACTGTCACCCACCGTGTTACGGCGCGACAACGGTAAACCCTGGTTAAAAAAGTAATCAGCAAGCCAGGCTGCGTTGGTATCAATAATTTGACCATGCAGCACTTCGTCGCCGGTAGACAGCATTTCCACTTTTATCATTGTTAAACTCCGCGGGAAGGGAACGAATTACTATAACTCAAGCGGATGAAGATCGGCGGGAAATGAGTAAGCCGCAGCAGAGCTGCTGCGGCCTGGATAAATTAAAAACCGGCGGAAACGCCGACGTACGGGCCGTCTGCAATGGCGTTATCGCGGTTGCCATCTTTGCCATCAACGCCAATATAGCGATAACCGGCTTCGACGGTAATTGGACGTATAATGGTCCAGCGTGCGCCAGCGCTAGCTTCTTGATAATCTTTTACGCCGCTTGAGAGAGAGTCTGGGGAGTAGTAGTAATCACCAAACACGGAGAAGCTGTCGAAGATTTTCCAGCTCAAACCGCCGCCGACGGCAACGGCGTAACCTTCATCGCCATCTTTTGGATTCAGATATACCGCACGGCCACCCACGGTACCCATAAATGGACCCAATGGCACATTCAGACCCAGGCCTAAACCAGCGGTATCGCCGTCGTCATCGTTATGTGCGTAGTTGCCGTTCATCGTCAGGCCTGCAGAATCTTGACCAAAGCCAACTGCCACGTTGGTGTATTTTTCACCCGCCTGGCCACTGATGCTAATCGCGCTTGCTGATGCTGAAACGAGAGCCAAACCGGCAACAGTTGCTATTAATAATTTGTTCATGCTTTCAATCCTAAGCAGTAAAAAGGGATGTCCCTGAAAAGAGGCCGATTTTACAGCCAGTATTGATGTAATCAATCTGTTAGAAATGCTTTTTGTCTTTCGTTTGTAAGAAAATGAAAATGAAAGGCCAAGGCGAGAGTCGATGGATTTTTCCCCCGGCTGTTGTTAAACCGCAGCCAGTTTAATTTTCACCAGCAATCCGCCCGATTCTGCGCGCAATAACTCAGGTTTTGTCCGGTGATAACGTGCGATATCATTCACCAGCGCCAGTCCAATTCCCGCCCCGCTTTGCGCAGCACTATTATCTAAACGATGGAACGGCATCAGCGCATGGCGAACCAGCCCGCTCTCAATGCCTGGGCCGCTATCCTCGATTTCCAGCCAGGCAAATTGCGTTTCATCACGAGTTACCCGAATCGTCACCACGCCATTTTCGGGCGTATATTTCAGCGCGTTATCCAGCAGGTTAATGCACATCTCAGCCAGCAAAACAGGCTCGCCCGTTATCCATACCTCGTCTAATCCTTCATACCCCAGATCGATATTTTTACTTCTCGCCTGCGCCATGCTCGAGAAACAGCACGCCTGGGCGATTTTCACCAAATCCACCAGCTCCATAGCCTGCCTCTCTGTCTGGTCAAGGCGGCTTAAACGTGAAAGCTGTAATAAACGTTCGGTTAAGTGGATGGTGCTATCGAGCGTAGTTTGCATCGCGACCAGGCTTTCGCGCCACTGCATCGGATCAGGGCTACTGAGCGCAACGGCGGCCTGGGTTTTTAGCACGGTTAATGGCGTTCGCAACTGGTGAGAAGCATCTGCGCTGAACCGCGATTGCCGGGCCAGTACGCCGCGCAGGCTTTCGATGTAGCGGTTAAACGAAACAATCAATAAGCGGGTTTCCGACCAGGGCAATAAATCGGGCAATGGCGTTAAATCGCCTGGGTCACGGCGCACCATTTGCACCGAAAGCTGGCGCATCGGCTTGAGTACGCGTCGTAATAATAGCCAGGCAAGCGTTAACGTCAGTAACACCAGGCCGCCCTGAGTGAGCGTGGCAGAAGCCAATAAACGTACCGCCAGGTAGTACCTTGATTGAACGGTTTCGGCAACGATAATTTGCGCCATACCGTTTACCCCACCCTCGTTAACCGGCTGGAGCAGACGTGCCACGCGCAATTCTTGCCCGCGATAGGTGGCGTTATAGAACCACGCCAATGCCGGGTAAAGTTCAGTGCCGGGCGTGTTTTCAGGCATGTCGGGGAGATCGTCATAACCTGAAATCACCTTGCCTTGCGTGTCGGTGACTTTGTAATACAGCCGGTCATTCATGTTGCGCTCAAAGCTGTCGAGCACCACCCACGGCACATCAACGACAAGCTTCCCGTCATTGACCACAAGTTGTTCTGCGACGGTGCGGGTCGAGGCCAGCAAAGTGCGGTCGTAGGCTTGAGTCGCGGCATTCATCGCGCTCAAATAACTGCTGACCGCAGAAAACCCCCACAAAATAAACAGCGGTAAACCGAGAAAAAGCAGCAATTGTCCGAATAACGATTGCGGCTTAATGGTTTGCATCGCTGCACTCCAGCACGTAGCCAAGCCCGCGCAGCGTGGTGATTTGCACATTACTGCTGGCCAATTTCTTACGTAGCCGATGAATATATAGCTCGATACTTTCCGGGCTGGCTTCATCGCTCAAACTAAACACCTGTTCAAACAGTTGCTGTTTGGGAACCGGGCGCGTGCGGCGGTACATCAGCACCGTCAAAATGGCGTGTTCACGCGGGGTTAATGCCAGCGGTTTATTCTCCAGCAGAAAATAGCCGTCATCATGTAAACCGAGCTGCCCCAATTGCTGCTGCTCATGGATTTGTCCTTCGCTGCGCCGCACCAGCGCCCGCAGTCGCGCATCGAGTTCCTCTAATTCAAACGGTTTCGGCAAATAATCGTCTGCTCCGGTATTCAATCCTTTCACTCGGTCACTCACCGCGCTGTGCGCCGTCAGCAACAGTACCGGCAGCGTCTGCCCGCGCTTGCGCAAACGCTGTAAAACCTCAAGACCATCCATTCTCGGCATCCCGATATCCATCACCGCGACCGCATAACGTTCGTTTTGTAATAGATGGTCGGCGGCGTGGCCGTCAAACACACAATCTACGGCAAAGCCCGCTTGTATCAGGGCTTTCTCCAGCCAGTGAGCCAGCTCACGGTTATCTTCCGCCAGTAAGAGACGCATATCACATCCTGTAAAGTTTCGGCATGCATGAAAGGTAAATGAAAGGTTAATGACTTAACAATCACGCAACCGAGCTACTGCAAGGCGGCTCACATAATGAGAAACATCTACCGGTTTAACGTGAGGATGAAAATGAAACGAACCCTACTCTCTGCCCTTACCGCTTCAGTTTTGTTGTTAACTGCTTTTAATACGCTGGCAGCAGAAGTCCCATCCCGCACCGAATGTATCGCTCCTGCTAAACCCGGCGGCGGTTTTGACCTGACCTGCAAACTGATTCAGGTCAGCCTGCAAGAAACCGGCGTGCTTGAAAAACCGATGCGCGTCACTTATATGCCAGGCGGCGTTGGCGCGGTGGCCTATAACGCGATTGTTGCCCAGCGCCCTGCCGAAGCGGGAACGGTGGTCGCATTTTCCGGCGGCTCTCTGCTGAACCTGTCGCAAGGTAAGTTTGGCCGTTATGGCGTGGATGATGTGCGCTGGCTGGCAAGTGTTGGCACCGATTACGGCATGATTGCGGTGCGTGCTGACTCGCCATGGAAAGATTTGAAATCGCTGCTCGCGGCGATGGAAAAAGATCCTAACAGCGTGGTGATTGGTGCGGGTGCATCTATCGGCAGCCAGGACTGGATGAAAACCGCGCTGCTTGCGCAAAAAGCCCATGTCGATCCGCACAAGATGCGTTACGTCGCCTTCGAGGGCGGCGGCGAGCCGGTTACCGCGTTGATGGGCAACCATGTGCAAGCGGTATCGGGCGATTTGAGCGAAATGGTGCCATATCTCAACGGCGACAAACTGCGCGTGCTGGCAGTGTTCTCTGAAGAGCGTCTGCCTGGCGAACTGGCAAAAATCCCTACCGCAAAAGAGCAAGGTTTTGACCTGGTATGGCCGATTATTCGCGGCTTCTACGTCGGCCCGAAAGTGACTGATGCGGAATATCAGTGGTGGGTCGACACCTTTAACAAGCTCCAGCAAACCGAAGATTTCAAAAAGCAACGTGACTTGCGCGGCCTGTTCGAGTTCAACATGAGCGGCAAAGAACTGGATGACTACGTGAAGAAACAAGTGACGGGTTATCGCGAACAAGCCAAAGCGTTTGGGCTTGCTAAGTAACCGGAGGCGATGATGAGCGATCGTATTTTTGCCGGGATCTGGATTGTTCTGTGCATTGGCGGCCTGTTTGTCGGCTGGCAAATTCAGAGCGAATACAGCTACGAACCCGTCGGGCCACGCCCGTTTCCCATGGCTATTCTCGGCCTGATGTTGATGTGCGCGGTGCTGTTAATTTTACGCCACCCGGATGTTGTGGAATGGCCGCATCGCCGAACGTTGCAACGCCTGGTGATTATGGTCATCAGCCTGGCGCTGTATGCCTGGACGTTTGAATGGCTCGGTTTCCCACTGGCAACGACGCTCCTCACCGCCTGTTTCGGCATGTTGTTTGGCGCGACAATTCCGGCGGCATTAATTTCCGGCGTGGTGATGGGCGGCGTGTTGTTTTACTCGTTCGACCGCCTGTTAGATGTGACCCTTCCTCTCGGCGTTTGGCTGAACTAGCGGAGAATTTACCCATGGACACTTGGTTCTATTTATCGCAGGGTTTTGCCGTTGCCCTGACGCCGGAAAACCTGATGATTGCCCTGATTGGCTGCTTTGTCGGCACCATCGTCGGGCTGCTGCCGGGCCTCGGCCCAATTAACGGCGTAGCGATTTTGCTGCCGCTGGCGTTCGCTCTGAAATTACCACCGGAGTCCGCGCTGATTCTGCTGGCTACGGTCTACATTGGATGCGAATACGGAGGGCGTATCTCATCAATACTGCTTAACGTGCCGGGGGATGCGGCTGCCATCATGACCGCGCTCGATGGCTACCCGATGGCAAAAGAAGGTCGCGGTGGCGTGGCGTTGTCCATTTCTGCAGTGAGTTCGTTTATCGGTTCATTGCTGGCCATCACCGGCATCATCCTTTTTGCTCCAGCACTGGCGCAGTGGTCGCTGGCATTTGGCCCTGCGGAATACTTTGCCTTAATGGTTTTTGCCATTGCCTGCCTTGGCAGCATGATGGCGCAAAATCCGCTGAAGTCGTTCCTTGCAGCGTTGATTGGTCTGGGTCTTGCCACCGTCGGAGTGGATGCCAACACCGGGGTATATCGCTTCACATTTGATAGCGTTCACCTCTCCGACGGTGTGCAATTTATTGTGGTGGTTATTGGCCTGTTCTCGGTTTCAGAAATCCTGTTAATGCTCGAGAGCACCAGCAGTGGGCAGGTTCTGGTCCGCAAAACCGGGCGCATGATGTTTAACATGAAGGAAGCCGCACAATGCACCGGGGCAACGTTGCGTTCTTCGGTTATCGGTTTCTTCGTCGGCATTCTGCCGGGCGCGGGAGCCACCATCGCCAGTGCCATTGCCTATATGACCGAGAAGAAAATCAGCGGTAATAGCGAAACCTTTGGTAAAGGCGATATTCGCGGCGTGGCCGCGCCGGAAGCGGCAAACAATGCTTCGGCCTGCGGTTCGTTTATCCCGATGTTAACGCTGGGTGTTCCAGGTTCCGGCACCACGGCGGTGATGATGGGCGCGCTGACGCTTTACAACATCACGCCAGGCCCGGCCATGTTTACCGAGCAGCCGGATATCGTTTGGGGATTGATTGCGTCACTGCTGATTGCCAACGTGATGCTGCTGATTATGAATATCCCGCTCATTGGCTTCTTTACGAAGATGTTGAGTATTCCACTGTGGTTCCTGGTGCCTGCAATTGCTGCCGTTTCTGCGGTGGGCGTTTATGCGGTACACAGCACCACTTTCGACTTGCTGTTGATGGTCGGGCTGGGTGTGCTGGGTTATATCCTGCGGAAGATGCACTTCCCGATGTCGCCGCTGATTCTGGGTTTTGTTCTCGGGGAAATGCTCGAGCAAAACCTGCGTCGCGCGCTGTCTATCAGCAACGGCGGGTTGAGCATTCTGTGGGAAAGTGGCGTGGCGAAAAGCCTGTTGATTATGGCGATTGTGGTTATCGTTGTGCCGCCGGTTCTGCGTTTGATTCGCCGCCATCGTAATAAATCAGTATTAGAATCAGGTTTGTAGGTCGGGCAAACGCAGCGTCCCCGACATTAAATCAAGCGGGTGGGTCTAAATTTTAGCCACCCGCTTTACCCATAACGTTAATTGCAAACGCGAAATCTTAATCCCGCCCTGCTTCATCTCATCCGGCAAACGCAGCCAGCGCACGGGCTGCTGAAAACGCGCCACTTTGCCCTGTAGCCATTCGGTCAGCAGCGATATATCAAAATCTTCATCGGCTTCAACGACCGCCACCGGGCGATGGCCGAATTCGGGATCATCAACCGGGACGACAAACGCCAGTCTGACTGCCGGGTGCTGCGCGATAACGCTTTCAATTTCTTCCGGCTGGATCCCTTCTCCACCGCTGAAAAACAGGTTGTCGAGACGGCCAATAATTGTCAGCCGACGGCCATGTAAAACGCCACGATCGCGGGTGGCAAACCAGCCTTCCGCATTCACCAGCGGCTGCACAACGCCTGATTTCCAGTAACCTGAAGCCAGGCTGCTGGCACGAATCCACACTTCTTCATCAACGACTTTAACTTCGCGACCCGGCAATGCTTCGCCAACATCCGGCAACCCGTCAGCGCGTTTAGCGCACACCGTTGATGCCAGCTCCGTTAAGCCATAACCACACCAGCAATTGATCCCTTTTTCCTGTGCCGCCTGAGTGAGTTCAACGGGAATAGCCGCCCCACCCAGTAACACTTCGCGCAACGCCAGGCGAGATGAGCGCTCCAGCAAACGCCAGAGTTGCGTCGGGACGAGAGAGGCGTGAGTGCAGCCTTGCAGCGCTTCATCCAACGGGTGTAAATCACGCACCACCATGCAACCGCCTGCCAACAACCAGCGCCACAAAATACCCTGCCCGGAGACATGGAACAGCGGCAATGAAAGCAACCAGCTATCGCTCGCACCATAGTTCATTACCGCCAACACCCCAGCGGCGCTGGCAAGATGCGCCGCAACGGTATGCACCGCGGCTTTTGGCAAACCCGTGGAGCCAGAGGTCAGCGTCATCGAGGCAAATCGCGAGGGCTGCCACTCGGCATGATAATCCTCGCCTTCCACCCACGTTAACGTATTTATATGCGCAACGGTGAGCGGTGAGCCGAAAGTAAGCGCATGGCTAATGGTCAGCTCAGGAAGTAATTGCTCAAGTAATGAATCTGGTAATTGCGGATTAAGCGGTAAAACACGCGCCCCACATTGCAATAACGCGAGGAACGCCAGCACCATTTCCGGGCTGTTTTTCGAGCGCAGCACGACGCCTTGATCCGCACGCAAACCTTGTTGCTGGAAACCGCCTGCCAGCCGATCAACACGCTGGCACAACTCGCGCCAGGTCAGGCTTTCATGCCCTAACGTCAGCGCGAGTTGACTACCGTGAATTTGCGCCCAGTGTTGCCACGGAAAATCTTGAAAACTCATAACACTCGCTCAAGGGATTCCAGTGACCAGCACGGAAGCGGGCTATTTGGCCATTCGCGCACTAACTGCGCCTGCATCAACGACAGCGTATCCAGGCCGGGTAAAGTTTGCGGCGTTAACCACGCGGCAATTCTCGCCAGTTGTGTCAGGCCGAGGCTTGATTCAATCGACGAACTGATGACCGCCGTCAACCCCAGCGCATGGGCTTGCTCGACCTGTTGACGAACTTTCGCCAGGCTGCCGGTTAAAGTGGGCTTGATAACGACCGCACTCAGCCCCGGTTCGGCGGCAAATTCAAAATCAGGTTCACGCAGGCTTTCATCCCAGGCGATGGCGATACCGGTTTCACGAGCAAATTCGCGCGACTGCTCGCGTGTTTTGCACGGTTCTTCGATAAACGCGATGCGCGGGCGGAAATCCGGGTTCACATATTTGGCGAACTGCTGCGCTTTGAGCGGTGTCCATCCACGGTTCGCATCAAGACGCAAACGCAAATCAGGCATCGCTTCGAGCAACAAATTGACCACCATGCCATCGCGCACAGCTTCGTACAGACCGACTTTCACCTTGGCGATTTTCTCGCCGGGAATAGCGGCAAGCATGGCAAACAGTTCGTCTGGATCGCCGGTACACAGCGGCGCGGCGCGGTAATCCGCCTGCTGTGGCAATTCACCGCTGATTTCCGCCAGCGCGCAACTCAGACCAAATGCCACCGACGGCATTTCAGGCAATTCGTCATTGTGGCCCGTTTGCCAGGTCTGTAGCCAGGCCTGCGCCACGCTTTGCGCCTCTTCGAGCGTTTCTGCGCTAAAACCCGGCAACGGTGAAATCTCACCGCAGCCTTGTTTGTCGCCGTCTGTCAGGCGCACCAGCAGACCGTCACGCGTTTTCAGACGCCGATCACGCAGCACCACACCCGCATCCATCGGCACCTGAAAGCGCCACAGTTCGACGCGACGCATTACGGATTCCGTTTAAATTTGCTGAAGTCCGGCTGGCGTTTTTGGTTGAACGCGTTGCGGCCTTCCTGACCTTCTTCGGTCATGTAGAACAGCATAGTGGCGTTACCCGCCAGTTCTTGCAGACCCGCCTGGCCGTCGCAATCGGCATTCAGCGCAGCCTTCAGGCAACGCAGCGCCATTGGGCTGTTTTGCAACATTTCACGACACCAGCGCACGGTCTCTTTTTCCAGGTCGGCATTCGGCACCACAGTGTTGACCAGGCCCATATCCAGCGCTTCTTTCGCGTCGTACTGGCGGCACAGGAACCAAATTTCACGGGCTTTTTTCTGGCCGACGATACGCGCCATGTAAGAGGCACCCCAACCGCCATCGAACGAACCGACTTTCGGGCCAGTCTGGCCGAAGACCGCGTTTTCAGCGGCAATAGTCAGGTCGCACATCATGTGCAGCACGTGACCGCCACCGATGGAGTAACCAGCAACCATCGCCACAACCGGTTTTGGACAGGTACGAATCTGGCGCTGGAAATCGAGCACGTTCAGGTGGTGAGTGCCGCTTGCATCCTGATAGCCGCCGTAATCGCCACGTACTTTCTGGTCGCCGCCTGCGCAGAAGGCTTTTTCGCCTTCGCCGGTCAGAATGATGGTGCCGATATTGTCGTCATATCGAGCATCAGCCAGCGCATTGATCATTTCTTTCACGGTCAGCGGACGGAATGCGTTGCGGACTTCCGGGCGGTTGATGGTGATTTTCGCAATGCCATCGGTAGATTTGTGATAACGAATATCGGTGTAACCTTCCGAGCAATCCTGCCATTCAATTGGGGCATAGAGCATTTGTTCATCTGGATAAATCATGGTGTTTCCTCGCCAGGTTTTCGCAATAAGTTGAGCAGGCAAGCACTGAATGCGGCCGGGTTTTCCCGGTGCGCATTGTGGCCTGCGGCAGTAATAAGATGTGGTGTCTGGCCTGAGCTTTGCGCCACGGCACGGAACTTGTCGTCCCACTCACCACAGATGTAGTAAAAAGGCTGCGGTAATTGTTGTAGCGCGGCCTGCAAATTGGGCTGATTTCCTAATGACGTTGCTTCAAGCATAGCAGCGAGACTTAACGCATTATTCTGGCTGCGAACAGCAATGAGTTCGCGACGCTGCTCATCATTGAGCGAATGAAATACCGGCTGTTGATACCAGTCTGCAAGCACGTCTTTTAGGGGGGCGGTACGCAATCGCTGCGCCCAACGCTGGTCGCTGGATTGCCTTTCAGCACGCGCATTTTCATCCGCAAGGCCGGGGTGACTCCCTTCAACAATCAAACCCTGCAAACCCGCATTTTCACCCTGACAGGCGTGGTAAATTCCCACTCGCCCGCCAAGTGAATAGCCAATCAGCCAGTATTTTAGGATGTTGTAACTAATAAGGGTTTTACGCAGTAATTCATCAACGTGTTGAAAGTTTTCGACCGAAATATCCGCAGATTTTCCGTGACCGGGTAAATCAATGTGCAGTTGCGGCCAGTCGGTGAAGTTGTCACTGAGAGGTTGCCACTCTTGCTGGCAGCCTAAAAAGCCGTGCAGCCAGACCAGGCATGGCAAATTTGCATCTCGCCCTTCACGAAAAACCGCATGTAAAATCATGCCTGGCTGACCTGCGCCAGCAAATGCTGCAACGTTTGCGCACCGTCAGTTTCACCCACCGTCAGCTCGATAACTGTCGCGTGAGGCATACGCCAGGCATGGTCTACGGCAGTTTGTAATTCGTCCCAACTTGCCGGGTTATGGTAACTGAGACTAAACATTGCCGCGGCGTGGGCAAAGTTGACGTTTTGCGGCATGCAGTAGAAGCGCTCGCGCTCAGCGGCAGGCGTTGGCAACAATGAGAAAATTTGCCCACCATTGTTATTCACAATCAGCAGCACAAACGGCGCGGAGACTTCACGTAAAAGTGCCAGCGAGTTCATGTCGTAAAGCGCTGAGAGATCGCCCACAATGGCCATCGTCGAGCGTGCCGTCGCGCGTTGCACCCCCGCCGCCGTTGAGAGCAAACCATCAATACCGCTTGCGCCACGGTTGCTGTAAACCGGATACCCCGCAGGCAATTGTGCGAAAGAATCCACCAGGCGAACAATCAGGCTATTGCCGACAAATAGTTGCCCGGCATCCGGTAACAATTCAGGCAGGCGCGCGGCGACTTGCGCTTCGCCAAATTCAGTCGTGCCTTTCTTCACCGCCTGCTGCGCGATTTTTGCCAGCGTGGTTAATTTTTCATCCCACGCCATGCGTTTCTCAGCCGGATGCAGCTCCAGCCACTCGCTAATATCACACGATAAGCGGCGGCCACGATGGTTTGCCGCGTCGAGTCGGCCGGGTAGATTATCCACCAGCCAGTATTCTTCAGGCTCACAGGTCGCTTGCCATTGCAGCACGCGTTTTCCGGTCAGGCTGCTGCCGAACTGGATAATAATTTGTGCTTCGGCAAGTTCAGTCACCGCCTGGCTGTTGCTTAACCATAAATCCGCACAGGGCAACGGTTGACCCGTTTGCGAGAGCACATCGCCAATCAGTGGCCAGCCGAGCATTTTTGCCCATGCGGCAACGTGTTTTCCTTCTTCGGCATTCAAACGCCCAGCTACGACCACACCGCGTTTTTGCCGCCAGAAAAACCAGTCGCGTTGTTTCACCGCTTCTTGTGCGGAGCCGGTGCGCAGCCAGGGTTTATCACTTTGCCACCAGTCACCCAGCGCCTGTTGCCAGCTCATGCCGGTTTCATCAGGTTCGCCGTATAACGGTTCGGCAAAGGGACAATTGATGTGAACGGCACCGCCCGTTTGCTGGCCGAGTGCGTGATCTATCGTCGAAACCAACCAGCGAGCGGGAATATCCTGCGTTGGACGCGGTAAGTTAATCGAGTCAGTGGGATGGGAGCTAAAAATTCCAGGCTGGCGGATGGCCTGATTAGCACCGCAATCAATAAGTTCCGGTGGACGATCGGCGGTGAGAACCACCAGTTTTTCACCCGTCAAACCGGCTTCAATGATGGCCGGATAGAGGTTTGCAACTGCCGTGCCGGAGGTCACAATGATGGCGACGGGAGCCTGACTGGCTTTTGCCAGGCCTAATGCCAGATGCCCTAAACCCCGCTCATCAAAGTGCGTATGGCAAATAAAAGCCCTGTTTTCGGCCGCGCCAAGCGTCAGCGGCGTAGAACGCGAACCCGGCGCGATGCATACATGGCGCACGCCGTGGCGAGTTAGCGCTTCAAGGATTACCGTAGCCCAACGGCGGTTAAACGAGCTTATCGACATAGTTCAGTCCTGAGTCAATTTTGCTGACTCATTATAATTATTGTTGAGATGAATATTTTGATGTGGGTCGGTAATAGCATTTAGAACGTTGTCTTCGTCAGTAGCGTTCGTAATCCAGCCGCTTTATTTTCTATTTCCTGCCATTCTTCCGCTGCGTCTGAACCCGCGACAATGCCCGCTCCGGCGTATAATCGCACCATGTTATTGGTGACTTTTGCCGAGCGTAAGGCGACACAGAATTCCGCCTGGCGCTGAGATATATACCCGGCGGATCCTGCATACCATTCACGTTCAAACGGTTCGTATTGGGTAATGAATTGATGCGCCACATCCCGAGGCAAACCTGCAACGGCGGCGGTGGGTTGCAACAAAGCCAGGCATTGCGCATCGTCAGGCTTCGCAAGTTCTGTCCAGATGCAGCGACGCAAATGCTGCACCTTTCGCAGCCGCACAATTTGCGGGGGAGAACATCAATCGCGCCCACGGATTTTTGCAGGCGCTGGCAAATATCTTCCACAACCAGCATGTTTTCACGCTGATTTTTATCGTCTTTTAACAGCCATTGCCCGAGCGACCAGGCGCGATGTTCATCCGGATGGTTAGAGACGGTTCCCGCTAATGCTTCGGTACGTAATGCGCAATCGATTCGCCGCCAAAGCCGCTCCGGGCTTGAGCCGAGGAACGCATGGCTGGCATCAAATACCATCAGAAAATGATAGCAGTTCAGGTTTACCCGCCGACTCGCCGCCATAAAACCCGCCGCAGAAACTGCCGAGGTAAATTGCAAATCGGTGACTCTCGCCAGCACCACTTTATCGAGTTCGTGCTGTTCTATCGCCGTCGTCGCTCGCTCGATAAGCTGATGCCATTCGGGCTGAGTCGGAATGTGTTGTTCGCCCACGCAGTTTAAACGCTGCGAAGGCAGCAGTTTGGCAGGCAACAGTTGTTCGAGGAAGTGTCGCGCCTCACGTGCATCATCTTGTAAGGAAGTTTCACTATACAAATGAAGATAAAGATAAGCACTGCCACCAATGCGTCGCCACTCAAGACGTGGGAGGAATAAACAGCTTGTCGTGGGCGAAAACGCATTTACGCCAGTGATACGAAGTGTGGGCTGGTCAGCATAATCGTTGAGAAATGCGCTGGCAGCATCTAAGGTTTCGAAGTTTCGCAACGCGCCAAGTGCCGCAATTTCATCATCACCATTGCGCTGTTGCCAGTAAAATTGGGGATACAGGCGTTGGCTGGTCAACCACGCGAGAGCATCCGAGGCATCACTCAGACTTATAGCAACGGAGAGTTGTTCTAAGCCCGGCGCATCCGCAAATTCTGCGTTCAATGCAAGCTGTAACTGTTGCAGCGCGACGACAACTGAATTCACGTTTACCTCACCTTCCCTGAAAACCCCTGATTATACGTGGTCATGGCGGCAAAAAAAAATCCCACCCAATGGGTAAGATTTTCTTTAATCGGCACACGGTGAAATTATGCGCCGATTCTAAACTAGCGCCTGGCTAATAAAAGCCCTAGTACCAGGCCTGCCGCCGCCCCCACACCCACTCCTTGCCATGGTTTTTCATGGACATAATCATCAGCGCGATAAACAGCTTTTTTTGCACGATAGTAGTAATTATCAGAAGCACTACTCACCCGCGCTTTGACCTCACTGAGCGCCTGTTCGGCTCGTTCTTTCAACTCAATGTACTTTTGGTCTGCCGGATCACCTGAGGAACGCAGCACTTCTTCTAACGTTTCACTCAGCAAAGTTAAATCATCATCAAGACGAGATTCATACGGTTGCATTACTGTTCTCCGTGTTTAAAAAATGCTCGTCCGCTAACTATAGACAATGCTAATGCTTTTCGCTCATTGATTCATGATTCGCTAAACATGGATGTGTAATGCCGATGCCGACTCCAACTTATCTTCAGCCATAAAAAAACCGCCAACAAGTGGCGGTTTCTTCTCATTTCGGCAAACTCAGTAAAAATCACCGGATGCGGCTTCGGCTTGCGCCATCCAGACTGGTTTTTCACTGGTTTTTGACCATACGCGATGCAGGTAGCTGTAAAAGCGGGAACGATCTTTCCAGAACAGCATCACTGGCAACGCCAGGACACCTGCCAGAACCACGAAAGTGCGACGCAGGAAGACCTGATGCAGTGGATAGTCTTTGTATAAGCTCATAATGCCTCCCTTAAATTGTGACCGGTAGCAAACACCGGGAAAATAGAACTTGTCATCTGGCTAAAATAGTATCGCATTGCCTGAAAGTTTACTACTCCTCCGACCACTTAAAGTCACTTTTTGCCACTAATTTACAATCCCGGCTGTAATTAAGTTACAAAAAGGTTAAATAAATACTAACCATTGGTTAATTAATGGCTTTCGCCATTTTTATACTTTTTTTACACCCTGCCCTGCGACTTTTACGACATCTTTGCACTGAAACTTTCACACTGATTCCAATTCCTTATAACTACCGAGGTGGATTGTGAGTGCAGGTCTGATAGCCGGTGTGGTGCTGGTCTTTATGCTGTTGGGATATTTAATTTATGCCCTGATCAATGCGGAGGCGTTCTGATGGCCGCTTCCGCATTTTTACTGATTGCCAGTTTCCTGTTGGTGCTTTTTGCCCTGGCAAAACCTCTGGGTAGAGTGCTGACGCGCTTCATTAATGGCGAGCCGTTGCCTGTTCTGGGGAAAATGGACTCGCTGTTCATAAAACTACTGGGAGCCGACGCCAGCCAGGAGATGAGTTGGAAGCGGTATCTGGCGGCGATCCTTGCCTTTAACGTTTTTGGTCTGGTGCTGCTGTTCGTCATTTTGCTAACGCAAGGGAGTTTGCCGCTTAACCCGCAGCAATTGCCTGGGCTTTCCTGGCATCTGGCGTTAAACACCGCCGTCAGTTTTGTCTCCAACACGAACTGGCAGTCCTACAGCGGTGAAACCACGCTGAGCTATTTCAGCCAGATGGTCGGTTTGACGGTGCAAAACTTCTTATCCGCGGCCACCGGTATTGCCGTGGTATTTGCGCTGATCCGCGCATTTTCCCGTCAAAGCACTCACACGCTCGGTAACGGCTGGGTCGATTTGACTCGCATCACGCTTTACATTTTGCTGCCGATTTCACTGCTGATTGCGCTGTTCTTTATCAGCCAGGGCACATTGCAAAACATCGCGGCGTATCAGCCGTTCACCTCGCTTGAAGGCGTGCAGCACGTGTTGCCGATGGGCCCGGTCGCTTCGCAAGAGGCTATCAAAATGCTCGGCACCAACGGCGGCGGGTTCTTTAATGCCAACTCTTCGCACCCGTTCGAGAACCCAACCGCCCTGACCAACTTTGTGCAGATGCTGGCGATCTTCCTGATCCCCACCGCGCTGTGTTTTGCCTTTGGCGAAGCCGTCAGCGACAAACGCCAGGGACGCGCCATTTTATGGGCGATGGCGGTAATTTTTGTGATTTGCGTAGTGGTGGTGATGTGGGCCGAAACTAGCGGGAATACGCATTTCACGCTGCTCGGCGCGGACAGCAATATCAACATGGAGGGCAAAGAAAGCCGCTTCGGGATATTGGTCAGTAGCCTGTTTTCTGTGATTACCACCGCTGCTTCCTGTGGTGCCGTTAACGCGATGCATGACTCCTTCACGGCACTTGGCGGCATGATCCCAATGTGGCTGATGCAAATTGGCGAAGTAGTGTTCGGCGGCGTTGGCTCCGGTCTGTACGGCATGTTGCTGTTCGTCTTACTGACGGTGTTTATCGCCGGGTTGATGATTGGCCGCACGCCTGAATATCTCGGTAAAAAAATTGACGTTGCCGAGATGAAAATGACCGCCATGGCGATTTTGGTTACGCCCACTTTAGTGCTGCTCGGCACCGCACTGGCGATGATGACGGACGCCGGTCGCGCGGGAATGCTCAACCCCGGCATTCATGGCTTTAGCGAAGTGTTGTATGCCGTCTCGTCTGCGGCCAATAACAACGGCAGCGCGTTTGCCGGTCTAAGCGCCAATACGCCTTTCTGGAACGTGCTGCTGGCGGTGTGCATGTGGTTTGGCCGCTTTGCGGTGATTATCCCGGTGCTGGCTATTGCGGGTTCGCTTGTCACTAAAAAGTCGCAGGCGGCAGGCATCGGCACCTTACCCACCCACGGCCCGCTGTTTATCGGCTTGCTGATTGGCACGGTGCTGTTAGTCGGTGCGCTGACCTTTATTCCCGCCCTCGCTTTAGGCCCGGTTGCGGAACACCTTTCCTTTGTGAATTTGTGATTAAGAGGCTTCCATGAGTCGCAAGCAACAGGCGCTATTTGAACCATCGCTGATTCGTCAGGCGCTGATAGATTCCGTTAAAAAGCTCACACCACAAGTGCAATGGCGCAACCCGGTGATGTTTATTGTTTGGGTGGGGAGCGTGATGACTACCGCTCTGGCGATTGCCATGTTCAGTGGAAAACTTCCCGGCGATGCGCCATTCACCGCCGCCATTAGCGTATGGCTTTGGTTTACGGTGCTGTTCGCAAACTTTGCCGAAGCGCTGGCTGAAGGCCGTAGCAAGGCCCAGGCTAATAGCCTGAAAGGGGTGAAGAAAACCAGTTTTGCTCGTAAGTTACGCGCCCCGCATCATGACGCGCAGATAGACCATGTGCCTGCCGCAGATTTACGCAAAGGCGATATCGTGCTGGTTGAAGCGGGCGATATTATCCCGTGTGATGGCGAGGTGCTGGAAGGCGGCGCATCGGTGGATGAAAGCGCGATTACCGGTGAGTCCGCGCCGGTGATTCGTGAGTCAGGCGGTGACTTTGCCTCCGTGACTGGCGGGACGCGCATTCTTTCCGACTGGCTGGTGATTCAGTGCAGTGTGAACCCTGGCGAAACCTTCCTCGACCGCATGATAGCGATGGTGGAAAGCGCCCAGCGCCGTAAAACGCCGAACGAAATCGCGCTGACGATTTTACTGGTCGCACTCACTATCGTCTTTTTACTGGCAACGGCAACGCTTTGGCCATTCTCGCAATATGGCGGCGTGGCGGTGAGCGTCACGGTGCTGATTGCCCTGCTGGTTTGCCTGATTCCGACCACTATCGGCGGGCTGCTTTCAGCCATTGGCGTGGCGGGTATGAGCCGTATGTTGGGTGCAAACGTGATTGCCACCAGCGGGCGTGCCGTAGAAGCGGCTGGCGACGTAGATGTTTTGCTGCTGGATAAAACCGGCACCATTACGCTTGGCAACCGCCAGGCTTCAGATTTCCTTCCGGCTCCCGGTATTGATGAAAAAACATTGGCCGATGCGGCGCAGCTTTCGTCGCTTGCCGATGAAACACCTGAAGGCCGCAGCATTGTGGTGCTGGCAAAACAGCGCTTTAACCTGCGCGAACGTGATGTACAAAACCTGCATGCCACCTTTGTACCATTCACCGCGCAGACCCGGATGAGCGGCATTGATATTCAGGACCGCATGATTCGCAAAGGTTCTGTCGATGCAATTCGTCGCCACGTTGAGGCCAACGGTGGTCATTTCCCGCCGCAGGTGGATAATCTCGTCGAAGGTGTTGCCCGCGCTGGCGGTACGCCGCTGGTTGTCGCGGAAGGCGCCAACGTACTCGGTGTGATTGCCCTGAAAGATATTGTTAAAGGTGGCATTAAAGAGCGCTTTGCGCAGTTACGCCAGATGGGGATTAAAACCGTGATGATTACCGGTGATAACCGTCTGACCGCAGCTGCGATTGCCGCCGAAGCGGGTGTCGATGATTTTCTCGCGGAAGCGACACCGGAAGCCAAACTGGCACTGATTCGTCAGTATCAGGCGGAAGGTCGTTTAGTGGCGATGACCGGCGACGGCACCAACGATGCCCCGGCGCTGGCGCAAGCAGATGTGGCGGTGGCGATGAATTCCGGCACCCAGGCGGCGAAAGAAGCCGGCAACATGGTGGACCTGGACTCCAACCCTACCAAATTGATTGAAGTGGTGCATATCGGCAAACAGATGCTGATGACCCGTGGCTCGCTGACCACATTCAGTATCGCCAACGATGTAGCGAAGTATTTCGCGATCATTCCCGCCGCGTTTGCCGCGACTTACCCGCAGTTGAATGCGCTGAACGTGATGCACCTGCACTCCCCGACTTCGGCGATTTTAAGCGCGGTGATTTTCAACGCCCTGATCATCATCTTTTTGATTCCACTGGCATTACGTGGCGTGAGCTACAAACCGCTAAGTGCCGCTGCCATGTTGCGCCGCAATCTGTGGATTTACGGGCTCGGCGGCTTAATTGTGCCGTTTATTGGCATCAAAGCTATCGACCTGGTGCTGACCGTGTGTGGCCTGGTTTAAGAGGAAAAACAAATGACTATTTTACGTCCCGCTATACTGTTACTGATTTTGCTGACCCTGATTACAGGCGGACTTTACCCGCTTTTGACCACACTTTTAGGCCAGTGGTGGTTCCATGAGCAGGCCAATGGTTCGTTGATTATTCAGGCCAACGAAGTACGCGGCTCCAGGCTGATTGGGCAAAACTTCACCGAGGCTAAGTATTTGCAAGGTCGCCCTTCTGCAACCGCAGAAACACCTTATAATCCAATGGCCTCTGGCGGCAGTAATTTGGCAGGAAGCAATCCAGAATTAGATAAACAAATTACCGAACGTGTCGCGGCATTAAGACAGGCAAATCCGCAAGCCAACCCGGCGGTTCCCGTTGAGCTGGTTACTGCGTCGGCCAGTGGTCTGGACGGGCAAATTTCACCAGAAGCCGCAGCCTGGCAAATTCCTCGTATCGCTAATGCGCGCAATTTGCCCGTTCAACAAGTGGCGCGCCTGGTAGCAGAAAATACCACTCACCCGCTGGTTGGTTTTATCGGTAAACCAGTGGTGAATGTGTTGTTGGTTAACCTGGCGCTGGATGCTCTCCAGGCACCATAAGAGAAAACTGCCGGATGACGCTGCGCTTATCTGACCTACCCGGTCGCGAGCAAGCGCCAGCGTCATCCACCAAAAAGGATTTGATATGTCTCAGGAACCGCTGCGCCCTAATCCAGATAAATTGCTGGAGCAGGTCAACCGCCCATCGCGCGGCAAGTTAAAGATTTTCTTCGGCGCGTGTGCCGGCGTAGGGAAAACTTACGCCATGCTTCAGGAAGCGCAGCGGTTGCGAGGACAAGGGCTAAATATCCTGATTGGCGTGGTAGAAACTCACGGCCGCCAGGAAACTGCCGCGCTGCTGAACGGGCTGAATATTCTGCCTGCAAAGCGGATACACCATCGTGGGCGCTGGGTTCAGGAGTTTGATCTCGACGCGGCGCTTGCACGTAACCCGGCGCTGATCCTGATGGACGAATTGGCGCACAGCAATGCGCCCGGTTCGCGCCACCCTAAACGCTGGCAAGATGTGGAAGAGTTGCTCGACGCCGGAATTGATGTGTTCACCACCGTCAACGTTCAGCATCTTGAAAGCCTGAACGATATTGTTGGTGGCGTGACGGGAATTCAGGTGCGCGAAACGGTACCCGACCCGATTTTTGACGCCGCCGATGAAATCGTGCTGGTCGATTTGCCGCCTGATGATTTACGCCAGCGCCTGCACGAAGGGAAAGTGTATATTTCAGGCCAGGCCGAACGCGCCATCGAGCACTTCTTCCGTAAGGGGAATTTGATTGCCTTACGCGAACTGGCCCTGCGCCGCACCGCCGACCGCGTTGATGATCAAATGCGTGCCTGGCGTGATAACCAGGGCGAGGAAAAAGTCTGGCACACGCGAGATGCCATTTTGCTGTGTATCGGCCACAGTTCCGGCAATGAAAAACTGGTGCGCACCGCCGCGCGCCTGGCGGCAAAACTAGGCAGCGTCTGGCACGCCGTTTACGTCGAAACCCCGCAGCTTCATCGGTTACCTGAACATCAACGTCGCGCTATTTTGGCCTCGCTTCGCCTGGCGCAAGAGTTGGGGGCAGAAACCACCACGCTTGCCGATCCGGCAGAAGATAAAGCGATTTTGCGTTACGCGCGCGAGCATAATCTCGGCAAGATTATTATCGGCAGACGCACAACACGACGCTTCTGGAGCCGGGAATCCTTTGCCGATCGTTTAGCCCGCCGTGCGCCAGACCTTGATCTGGTGATTGTCGCCCTTGACGATAAACCCTCTGCCGTCTCTCCTTCCGCCCAGGACACTCGCAGCTTTAGCGAAAAATGGCGTGCGCAATTGCGCGGCTGTGGCGTCGCCGTCGCCCTTTGCGCGGTAACGACGTTTATCGCGAATCAATGGCTGATGGGTTTCGATGCCGCTAACCTGGTGATGCTTTATTTGCTGGGTGTGGTGATTGTGGCGCTGTTTTATGGCCGCTGGCCTTCGGTACTGGCCACCGTTATTAGCGTACTGAGTTTCGATTTATTCTTTATTGCTCCTCACGGCACACTAGCGGTTTCTGATATCCAGTACCTGTTAACGTTCGCCGTTATGCTGACCGTTGGCCTGGTTATCGGGAATCTCACGGCGGGCGTGCGCTATCAGGCGCGCATCGCTCGTTATCGCGAGCAGCGCACACGCCATCTTTATGAGATGTCTAAAGCCCTCGCCGCAGAACGTACGCCGCAAGATATAGCCGCGACCAGCGAACTGTTTATCAAAAATAGTTTTCACGCCCGCGCCCAACTTTTACTGCCGGATGAGACCGGCGTTTTAGTGCGTGCTAATGGGCAGAGTGAACCGCAAAACTGGGACGAAGCCATTGCCCGCTGGAGCTTTGATAAAGGCCAGCCCGCAGGTGCTGGGACCGATACTTTACCCGGCGTGCCGTATCAAATTCTGCCGCTGAAAACGCCGGAAAAAACACTCGGCTTGCTTATCGTCGAACCCAATAATTTACGCCAGTTGATGATTCCTGAGCAGCAGCGGCTGCTGGAAACTTTCACCCTGCTGACGGCGACAGCGCTGGAAAGATTTTTGCTGACCGCAAGTGAAGAACAAGCCCGGCTTTCGAGCGAACGCGAGCAAATTCGTAACTCGCTGCTCGCCGCCCTTTCGCACGATTTGCGTACACCTCTGACAGTGTTGTTTGGGCAGGCGGAAATTCTGACTCTGGATCTGGCATCTGAAGGCTCTAAACATGCGCCGCAAGCCAACGATATTCGCCAGCATGTGCTCAATACCACGCGCCTGGTCAACAATTTGCTGGATATGGCGCGGATTCAGTCCGGTGGATTTAATCTGCGCAAAGAGTGGTTAACGCTGGAAGAGGTGGTCGGCAGCGCGTTAAAAATGCTGGAGCCTGGACTGGGCGGGCGACATATTGATTTGGACTTGCCTGAACCTCTGCTATTGATTCATGTTGATGGCCCGCTCTTTGAACGGGTGCTGATAAACCTGCTTGAGAATGCGGCAAAATACGCAGGCTACCAGGCCAAAATTGGCATTCGCGCGCAAGCTCTGGCTGATAAGCTGGACGTTGAAGTCTGGGACAGCGGGCCGGGTATTCCTGTTGGCCAGGAACAAAAGATTTTTGATAAATTCTCCAGGGGTAACAAAGAGTCGGCAATCCCAGGCGTAGGTTTAGGGCTGGCAATTTGCCAGGCGATTGTTGAAGTCCACGACGGAAAAATTATTGCGGCTAATCGGGTGGAAGGCGGAGCCAGTTTCCATGTTATTTTACCCCTTCCCCCGCCGCCCGAACTTGCTGAGATGAATGAGACGCTGTGATATCCGTTCTGATAGTTGAAGACGAAAAAGAGATCCGCCGTTTCTTGCGCACCGCGCTGGAGGCGGAATCATTACGCGTCCACGAAGCCGAGACGCTGCAACGCGGTTTGCTTGAGGCCGCGACACGCAAGCCTGATTTAGTGATTCTCGACCTCGGTTTACCCGATGGCGACGGCATTGATTTTATCCGTGATTTCCGCCAGTGGAGCCAGACGCCGATTGTGGTGCTTTCCGCGCGTAGCGATGAGCAAGTGAAGATTGACGCGCTGGATGCCGGAGCTGATGACTATCTCAGCAAACCGTTTGGGATCGGTGAACTGCAAGCGCGACTGCGTGTCGTCCTACGTCGCCATGCAAGCCTTGCGCAGCCCGATCCGGTTTATCAGTTTTCAAATATCAGCGTTGATCTCGCCAACCGTCGCATTACCCGCGATGGCACCGAAATCCACCTCACACCTATCGAATTTCGCCTGCTTGCTACCCTGCTCAATAACCATGGAAAAGTGCTGACACAGCGCCAGTTGCTCAACCAGGTTTGGGGGCCAAATGCCGTGGAACACAGTCACTATTTGCGCATTTATATGGGACATTTGCGCCAGAAGCTGGAAAGCGATCCGGCGCGCCCGGCGCATTTGTTGACGGAAACGGGGATTGGTTATCGGTTTATGTTGTAGATTCTACAAACAATAAAGGCACCTCAACGGCGCCTTTTTCAGTTCTACGAATTACTTCGCGTTTTTCAGCACTTCGCTGACAATCTCTACCGCTTCTTTCTCAATTTGCAGGCGGTGTTCCGCGCCTAAGAAACTTTCGCAATAGATTTTGTAGGCATCTTCAGTACCAGACGGACGGGCTGCAAACCAGCCGTTGTCGGTCATCACTTTCAAACCGCCAATGGATGCGCCGTTACCCGGAGCTGCCGTTAAGCGTGCGGTAATCGGGTCGCCTGCCAGGGTGCTGGCGCTCACCATTTCTGGGGAGAGTTTAGACAACGCCGCTTTCTGCGCAGAAGTGGCAGAAGCTTGCAGACGGTTGTAGCTAGGCGCGCCGAAACGGGCTGCCAGTTCGTCATAATGCTGCTGCGGATTTTTGCCGGTAACGGCAGTGATTTCGGCCGCCAGCAAGCACATGATGATGCCGTCTTTGTCGGTAGACCACGGAGTGCCGTCGAAACGCAGGAATGATGCCCCGGCGCTCTCTTCGCCGCCAAAACCGAAGCTGCCATCAAACAAACCATCAACAAACCATTTGAAACCAACCGGTACTTCTACCAGTTTACGGCCTAAATCGTTGACCACGCGGTCAATCATTGCTGAAGAAACCAGCGTTTTACCGACTGCAACGTCTTTGCCCCACTGTGGGCGATGCTGGAACAGGTAGTTAATCGCAACTGCAAGATAATGGTTCGGATTCATCAGACCAGCAGGCGTGACGATACCGTGGCGGTCGTAATCCGGGTCGTTAGCAAATGCCAGATCGAATTTGTCACGCAGCGCCAGCAAACCCGCCATTGCGCATTCGGAGGAGCAATCCATGCGGATAGCGCCATCTTTATCCAGATGCATAAAGCGGAAGGTTTGATCGACATGATCGTTAACAATCGTCAGATCCAGATTGTAGTGTTTCGCTATGCGCTGCCAGTATTCGATACCGGAACCGCCGAGCGGATCAACACCCAATTTCAGACCCGATTTCTGGATGGCGGCCATATCAACGATGTCCACCAGCCCTTCGATAAACGGCTGCACCAGATCTTGTTCTTGTACGTGACCGCTTGCCCAGGCTTTATCCAGAGAGATGCGTTTTACATCTTTCAGACCCGCGGCCAACAATGCGTTGGCGCGATCTTCAACCACTTTGGTGACGTTGGTATCAGCCGGACCACCATTTGGCGGATTGTATTTGATACCACCATCTTCCGGCGGGTTGTGCGAAGGCGTGATGACAATACCATCGGCCAGTGCGCCACCGTTTTTGTTATGCGTCAGAATAGCGTGCGAGATGGCAGGCGTTGGCGTGTAGCCATTTGCCTGTTGCACAATGACATCCACACCGTTTGCAGCCAACACTTCGAGCACGGAGATAAACGCAGGTTCAGATAACGCGTGGGTATCTTTGCCAACGTAGCACGGCCCGGTAATGCCATTTTTTGCACGATCTTCAGCAATCGCCTGAGCAATCGCCAGAATGTGAGGTTCATTGAAACTATGACGTGCCGCACTACCACGGTGGCCGGAAGTTCCGAACTTCACCGCGTGTTCGCTATTCCCCACTTCAGGCTTCAGCACGTAATACTGGGCCGTCAGTTGGGCTACGTTAATCAAATCGCTCTGTTGTGCCGGTTGTCCTGCACGAGGGTGGTTAGCCATTGGCCTTTCCTTCTGACGCGAGGTGTTAAATTGTGCCGCAAACCTTTTCAATCAATTCCGCCGGGAATTGCATTGATTGCATGATGTGTTCGATCATGCTGCATTTACGGCCTGTATTGGTATTGGTGATAACCCAGTATGGCGTACCTGGGACATGCTTAGGTTTGGTCTGGTTACCGTTTTGCAGCAGCGTTTGCTCGTTACCTGCAAAGTAGACACGGGTGCGACCGTGAAGCGACTCGGTCGCTTCACCAAAAGCATGAGCATCTAAGGTATACAGAGTCGAAAGCACCATCATGAAACGGTTAACGGCTTTCTTTTGCTCCGCATATTCATCAGACAGCAGCAATTCACGCACCGCACGAACACGATCGCGTGCTTTGTTTACAGGTTTGGCTTCCGGGGCAGGTGCAGCAGTTGCCGCCGTCTGGCCGGTAGATGCAGGTGTAGCAGGAGTTTGACCGGCGGTAAATTTCAACATGCGCCGTAAAATATCGGACGCGCTTTCACCAATGTGCTGCGTGTGGCTGGCAATGTAGCGATAGAGCTCGTCATCAACTTCAATTGTTTTCATCTTAATCCAGTGCGATATCTTTTCTGAATACAAGTTGTTGGGATTATAAGGACAAATCCCAACCTCGGGTAGCGCCAAGCTTTTGTCACCCCACAAAGTCAGACTAAACTGGAAATTTGCGGCAGTGCGGCAGAATGCCGTTATGATACCCTAACCTCACGAAGTAAAAAAAAAGAACTTTGCCATGAAATTGAATGCTCGCCTGCAAACTGCGCAACAATTGACTAGTAATTCTCCCATCGTCCTTATTCACGGTCTTTTTGGTAGCCTTGATAACCTCGGCGTGCTGGCCCGTGACCTTGGACAGGATCATTCGCTATTGCAGATTGATCTGCGCAATCATGGGTTATCGCCGCGTAGCGAAGAAATGAACTACTCTGCGATGGCGCAGGATGTGGTTGAAACACTTGATGAATATGGCATTAAGAAAGCCATTATTATCGGCCATTCTATGGGCGGGAAAGTGGCAATGGCGTTAACCGCCATCGCCCCGGAACGTGTTGATAAATTAGTGCTGATTGATATCGCCCCGGTGGATTATCAAGTGCGTCGCCACGATGAGATTTTTGCAGCGATTAATGCAGTTACCGAGGCAGACGTTAAAACTCGCCAGCAAGCCGCCGTCATTATGCGCGAGCATCTTGATGAAGAGGGCGTGATTCAGTTTTTGCTGAAATCCTTTGCCGATGGCGAATGGAAATTCAATGTGCCGGTGCTGTGGGAGCAATATGAGAATATTGTCGGATGGAAAAACATCCCTGCCTGGAACGAACCGGCGCTGTTTATTCGCGGGGGTGCATCTCCTTATGTTGACGAATCTCACCGCGAACAGCTGCTTTCGCAGTTCCCACAGGCCCGTGCGCATGTGGTTGCCGGTGCTGGTCATTGGGTTCACGCCGAAAAACCTGATGCTGTTTTGCGCGCAATTCATCGTTATATTGATGAATCCGCAGCAAACTGATTAAAAACAAACCGACTGGCCGCAAGTTGCGGCTAACGCGTTGGCGCGCAAGCCATGCTGATGTATGATTGCGCGCTAAATTGCGCCAGAGCACCCCGCTCAGTGCCACCTGAATTCCCTGTCAGTAGTCTAATCATGGCAAAAGAACAAACGGACCGTACTACATTAGATCTGTTCGCGGACGAGCGTCGCCCGGGGCGACCAAAAACAAATCCGCTAACGCGTGATGAGCAATTGCGTATCAACAAACGCAATCAACTCAAGCGCGATAAAGTACGCGGCCTGAAGCGAGTGGAGCTAAAGCTCAATAACGATGCGGTAGATGCTCTCAACCAACTGGCTGAAGCGCGCAATATCAGCCGTAGTGAGCTGATTGAAGAGATACTACTCGCACAACTGAAGCAGCATCTCAGTTAGTTTTAGTGCTATGTCCTGGTATGCAATGTTGCAGTCTGTGCACACCGGGGCGATAGCAGTTTCCGCACCACGAAGTGTTCTGCTATGATTGCCCTATCTGTGGCCAAATAGCAGCCACCATACCATTAAGTATCAAGAGGTTATTTTACTCATGGCAATCGTAGGCATTTTTTTCGGCAGCGACACTGGTAACACCGAAAATATCGCGAAAATGATTCAAAAACAGCTCGGTAAAGAAGTTGCTGAGGTGCATGACATTGCTAAGAGCAGCAAAGAAGACCTGGAAGGCTTCGATATTCTGCTTCTCGGCATCCCAACGTGGTATTACGGTGAAGCACAATGCGACTGGGATGATTTCTTCCCGACGCTGGAAGAAGTTGATTTCAATGGCAAACTGGTTGCTCTGTTCGGCTGTGGCGACCAGGAAGATTACGCAGAATACTTCTGTGACGCGTTAGGTACTATCCGCGACATCATTGAGCCACGCGGCGCAGCTATCGTCGGTCACTGGCCAACTGCGGGCTACCATTTCGAAGCCTCTAAAGGCCTGGCTGACGACGATCACTTTGTCGGTCTGGCTATCGATGAAGATCGTCAACCAGAACTGACGGCTGAACGCGTTCAGAAATGGGTCAAGCAAGTTTCTGACGAGCTGAACCTGGCTGATATCATCAACGCCTGATTCTGGATGTGACGCAGCTTTTAAACGGGTTGCGTCACATTGATAGATATTATCGATTAAAATAATTGCTACAAATTTTTAACTTTTCAGTTTGTCCCTGTACAATGACCTCCTGATCAAAAAGCTAGCAAGGCAAACAAATCGCGACTCAGCCGCCATTTTTTAGCTTGATTATGCATAATACTTGCGGTTCCCATTTAGAAGTGGCAGTTCTATAATGAGACGCATTCATCTTAACGCTCACCCTGAGTCCGAGCGAATCGTTAAGCAACAGGACAATTTCCGCATGACTGACAATAATACCGCATTAAAGAAAGCCGGCTTGAAAGTCACGCTTCCGCGATTAAAAATCCTTGAAGTGTTGCAGGGGCCGGTGAACCACCACGTCAGTGCGGAAGACCTCTATAAACGTCTGATTGATATGGGTGAAGAGATTGGTCTCGCCACCGTATATCGTGTACTCAACCAGTTTGATGATGCAGGCATTGTGACTCGTCATAATTTCGAAGGCGGCAAATCCGTATTCGAACTGACGCAGCAGCATCACCATGACCATCTGATCTGTCTGGATTGCGGCAAGGTTATTGAATTCAGTGATGATTCAATCGAAGCCCGCCAGCGCGAAATCGCAACACGTCATGGCATTCGTCTGACTAACCACAGCCTGTACCTTTACGGTCACTGCGCTGAAGGTGATTGCCGTACTGATGAAAACGCACACGAAATCAGCGAAAGGTAATCCGTATATTCTGGCTTCTGATTCAGGAGCCATGCATAAAAAAACCGGTGAGGACACTCACCGGTTTTTTTATGGCTTACGCACTACCATTATTTGTTGTTAGCGCGAATCTCTTGCCAGATTTTATCGCATTTAGCTTTTACCGCCTGATCATTACCCGTGCGGGTCGCCTGAATACAGTTCTGGTAATCCAGGGTACGAACCGTTTCTTTCTTCGCGAAATCCTGATGCTCTTTTTCCTGAGCCAGTACATTCAACACGCTTTGGCAGGCCTGAATTTTATCCGGATTACCTTCTGCGGTGTTAATACAGGCGCTATACGCTTGTTTTAGTTTCGTATCTTCCGGAGCCGTTTTAGGTTGTTGCTGCGCACACGCACTCAAACCTAACGCCATCACCACTGTCAGAACGATTTTTTTCATGCTTGATATCCTTAAGAAAACCGGGCGTTTTCACGCCCGGATTCGAATCAGAAGATGGTGAACGGTGCGATAACAATGAATTTCACGTCACGCTCATCCTGGAAGATGTTGCCGTAACCACCGCCCCAGCTTGGGATGTCGGAATGGTTGTCGTACTGAGTGAAGTGCAGTTTGAACAGAGTGCCTTTCGCACGGCCATCCTGAACGGTATACAACGCATCAAGGCTGTACGCAGATTCTTTCAGGCGGTTATCCGCATCGTAGTAACCGTCTGTGGTTGGTTTGGAGCTTGGTTTGGCATCCCATGCGTAAACATAAGAAGCGCCCACCGCCCAACCCGCAAGATTCCAGTTGCTCAGGTCATACATCGCGCCTGCAAATACCGCTTTTTCACCGTTGGCGTTGAAGTCAGAGCGGTTATCCCACCACACATCAAGACGACCGTTGGAAGAGGCGTAGGTTGGCGTCATACGCTGTAGGAAGTAGCCCTGTTGGCCATCAGCCTTAACCATGGTTCCTTCAAGGCGCAAATCAACCTGGCCGACTCTGTATCCGAGAGTCAATGCCTGCAACCATGCGGTGCCGTCGTACAGATCGTTCACACTACCGTCAGAAACTTTGTCACGCGTGCCGTAGAACTGGTAGCTGGTGGTTAACGGGCTGCCCGCGATATCAAATTTGTAGCTCGCCTTAGTGAAATACTGATCAACATAACCTTCAGCCTGGCCAAATGCGGCCTCAAGAATCAGGTTATTTTTGAAGTCATATTTCGCGCCAAGTGAATGTAAGTATTCAACTTTGGTGTTCTTATCGTTCTGATAGAACTTGTCCATTTCCAGGTGCCACGGAGCTTTATACTCGTTGGTCCACATGTAGGAGAAGCTCAACGCACCAGAATCGCCATAGTCAAAGTTTGCACCAGCTTCTGCGCCCTGGTAAGTACCAGGCATGAAGCTCCAGTGTGGTGCTAACAGAGTTTGACCGGTTGGCTGAATGTAACCACCACGCGCCCATACCGGGCCGTATTTGAATTTAGCCGCTGCTTTATAGAGGCTGATGCCGCTCTTATCGCCGGAATAATCTTCGTCATAAGCTTTGTTAGAAGAGGAGAATGCGATTTCGTTTGGGTGACCGCTGTTAGCGTTTTCTGCCATTTCGATAGCAGTAAAGGCCGCAACGTCCAGACCAAACATGTCTGCGGCATAACCTGACTGGAAGTCCAGGTTTGCGTTCCATGTGGAGTGCGCAAGGTTAGTTTCGTATTTACCCGTTGTGACGTCTTTACGGTCACGCTCACGCTGCCAGTAATAAACGCCGCCGGTCAGCGTTGAATCATCAATAAAACCTGCTGCCGTTGCCTGAGGGATGACCACTAATCCTGAAAGAGCCGTAACACCTGCGATTGCAAGCGCCAGCGCACTACGTTTGCCACTAAACGTACGCATAGAAAATTCCTCTTTGACGAATAAATAATCGCTGGACGTTAAAAGACGTCATGTAGCGAAAAAAGTAAAAATGCCTAACGGCTAAAGCGGTTATGAATATTTGCCCGCATTACTGCTTCCTTAAGACTATTTTTCGCGACGCGAATTATCAACGACTTTGTAAGAGTTCATTCCGATATTATGACAGAGAGCACATAATTTATGAGTATTTGTAACAAATGACGACTCAAGAGTTTTATCTGGATAATTGAAATTATTAACATACAAAACTCTACATGAGAGCGCTCACATAATTAAACAAAGAATTATTAATGTTCCGATATTGACCGTGAAAATTTTGCAGTGAGGAGCGCAAATAACATTAATTCGCAACGCGAATGTGAAGAAATGTTTAACCAGATGATTCTAAAGCGAAAAAAAAACGCCGCGATTTGCGGCGTTTTTGTCATACATTGACCATGTAACCTTAGGGTTATTCGCCCATTTTGGCCCAGGTATCACGCAGCCCGACGGTACGGTTAAACACCAGTTTTTCAGCTGTTGTATAACGGCTATCCAGGCAGAAATAACCTTCGCGCTCGAACTGATACGCTTTGCTGATTTCGGCATTTTTCAGGCTTGGCTCGACAAAACCTTGCTTGATGACCAGAGATTCCGGGTTAATTGTGGCCAAGAAATCTTCAGCAGCCCCAGGGTTCGCCACGCTGAACAAACGGTCGTAAAGACGGATTTCAACCGGCAATGCATGTTCAGCACTGACCCAATGAATTACACCTTTCACTTTACGTCCATCAGCAGGGTCTTTGCTTAATGTGTCCGGATCGTAGGAGCAATGCAGCACGGTGATGTTCCCTGCTTCATCTTTCTCAACACGATCGGCTTTAATCACATATGCATTACGCAGACGAACTTCTTTGCCCAGCACCAGACGCTTGTACTGTTTGTTGGCTTCTTCACGGAAGTCAGCGCGGTCGATGTAGATTTCACGGCTAAACGGCACCTGACGGCTACCCATCTCTGGTTTGTTAGGATGGTTAGGCATCGTGACCATTTCAACTTCGCCCTGCGGGAAGTTTTCAATGATAACTTTTACCGGATCCAGAACCGCCATCGCACGCGGCGCGTTCTCGTTCAGGTCGTCACGGATACAAGATTCCAGGGCAGCCATTTCAACGGTGTTGTCTTGCTTGGTCACACCAATGCGCTTACAGAATTCACGAATAGAAGCGGCAGTGTAACCACGACGACGCAGACCAGAGATGGTCGGCATACGTGGGTCATCCCAACCCTCTACAACCTTCTCAGTCACCAGCAGGTTCAGCTTGCGCTTGGACATGATGGAGTATTCGAGATTCAGGCGTGAGAACTCGTACTGACGCGGGTGCGCAGGAATAGTGATGTTATCCAACACCCAGTCGTACAGGCGACGGTTGTCCTGGAATTCCAGCGTACACAGGGAGTGCGTAATGCCTTCCAGCGCATCGGAAATGCAGTGGGTGAAGTCGTACATCGGGTAGATGCACCACTTGCTGCCGGTCTGGTGGTGGTCGGCAAACTTGATACGGTAAATAACCGGATCGCGCATGACGATAAACGGCGAAGCCATGTCGATTTTCGCACGCAGGCACGCAGTCCCTTCAGCAAACTCACCGTTACGCATTTTCTCAAACAGCGCGAGGTTTTCTTCAACGGTGCGGTCGCGATATGGGCTGTTTTTGCCAGGAGAGGTCAATGAGCCGCGATATTCACGGATTTGTTCCGGAGTCAGTTCATCGACATACGCCAGACCTTTATTGATAAGCTCAACCGCGTAGTTAAACAGCTGGTCGAAATAATCAGAGGAATAACGGATGTTGCCGGACCACTGGAAACCGAGCCATTCAACATCGTGCTTAATGGAATCAACGTATTCGATGTCTTCTTTTACCGGGTTGGTGTCATCGAAACGCAGGTTGCACTGGCCTTGATAATCTTGCGCGATACCAAAATTCAGGCAGATGGATTTTGCATGGCCGATGTGCAGATAGCCGTTTGGCTCTGGCGGGAAACGGGTGCAAATGCTGGTGTGCTTACCATTGGCCAAATCTTCATCAATAATCTGGCGAATAAAGTTAGTTGGGCGGGCTTCGGCCTCACTCATCGCGGGTTCCTCTGTGCAAAAACTTTAGTTATCCGCCCATGATCTTATAAGCAAGCGTCGGAAACAACCTTTTGTTGAATAAATAAGGGGATTGGGAAGGGTCGGCGGAAGCCATAAAAAAGCGGCTGGAGAAAAGACTCCCCAGCCGCTAAAGGCACAATCTTACCCTTCATACTTCAAGTTGCATCTTTGTTGGTTATGTTCACTCACCCGAATCACTTAGTACACTAAGCTCATCGGGACTCGTTCTCTTGCCGCCGCGATGCAACTCGCATTATTTTGGGTACATAACTCAGGAGCGATTATTTGCCTTTAATTTCATACAGAGGCGTTTGGCCTGCAACGACGGAACCTTGCGCCTGGATAACCAGACCGCTGTAGTCGTCGATATTGCTGCAAACAACCGGGCTAATCATGGAGCGAGCATTGGCGTTCAGGAAATCAAGATCCATTTCCAGAATCGGCTGGCCTGCAACCACTTCAGCACCCTCTTCTACCAGGCGAGTAAAGCCTTGTCCGTTCAGCGCGACGGTATCAATGCCCATATGGACAACGATCTCAGCACCCTTTTCGGTTTCCAGACAGAACGCATGGTTAGTATTGAAGATTTTCACGATAGTACCGGCAGCTGGTGCGACAACTGTTTTCTCAGTTGGCTTAACAGCAACACCATCACCTACCGCTTTGCTGGCGAAAGCTTCATCAGGAACCTGCTCCAGCGCTACCACATCACCCGTTACTGGTGAAACCAGTGCCGCGATGGTTACAGCGTTTGGAACTGCCTGTGGTTTTGCAGCAGCGACTGGCGCAGCGGTCGCAGAAGCGGCAGCCGGAGCAGCAGCAACGTCGCCTACTGTTTTCATTGCGTTAGCAATTTTCTCAGCCACAAAGCCGACGATGATTTGCACGCTGGTTTTGTTCAGACGGATAACACCGGTGGCACCCAGGCGTTTAGCCAGAGATTCGTTCACCAGTGAAGAGTCTTTCACGTTCAGGCGCAGACGAGTGATACACGCGTCGATACCTGTCAGGTTTGCAGAACCACCTACAGCCGCAATGTACTGACGAGCCAGCTCAGAAACATCCTGATTGGTGTTGGTGCTGACATTCACGTCCTGACCATCAGCTTCATCACCTGCAACAGCCAGTTCACGACCTGGAGTCAACAGATTGAATTTGTTGATAGTAAAGCGGAACACAACGTAGTAAATCACGAAGAACACAAGGCCTTGCGGAATCAGCATGTACCAGTGAGTTGCCAGTGGGTTACGGGAAGAAAGCACCATATCCACCAGACCCGCACTGAAGCCGAAACCTGCAATCCAATGCATGCTTGCTGCGATGAATACGGAAATACCGGTCAGCACTGCGTGAATCAGATACAGAACGGGAGCCACGAACATGAAGGAGAATTCCAACGGTTCAGTGATACCAGTAAAGAAGGCAGCAAACGCACCTGCCATCATGATACCCAATACTTTGGCTTTATTTTCAGGACGCGCGCAGTGGTAAATTGCCAGCGCAGCACCTGGAAGACCGAACATCATGATTGGGAAGAAACCAGCCTGGTAACGACCAGTAATACCAACAATACCCGTACCTTCAGCGATAGATTTAGCACCGCCAAGGAACTTAGGAATGTCGTTGATACCGGCAACATCGAACCAGAACACGGAGTTCAGGGCGTGGTGCAGACCAACTGGAATCAGTAAACGGTTAAAGAACGCATACACACCTGCGCCGATAGAACCCATTTTCTGGATGTGCTCACCGAAGTTCACCAGGCCACTAAACACGACCGGCCAGATAAACATCATGATGAAGGCAACCGCGATCATCACAAAGGAAGTGATGATCGGCACCAGGCGACGTCCGCTGAAGAAGGACAATGCTTTCGGCAGCTCAACGCTGCTAAAGCGGTTGTACAACTCGGCGGAAATAATCCCGACCAGAATACCGACAAATTGGTTTTGGATTTTAGAGAACGCAAACGGCACCTGATCTAACGGAATATGTTTGATCATGGAAACAGCGGCTGGAGAGCAGAGCGTTGTCAAAACCAGGAAACCGACAAAGCCGGTTAGTGCAGCAGCACCATCTTTATCTTTAGACATACCGTAAGCCACACCAATGGCAAACAGCACACCCATGTTATCAATAATTGCAGCACCAGATTTGATGAACAACGCAGCTAATGCGCTATCACCACCCCAGCTAACCGGGTCAATCCAGTAACCAACACCCATTAATATGGCTGCGGCTGGTAGCGTGGCTACCGGCACCATCAGCGCACGGCCAACCTTTTGCATATAACCTAGAATACTCACGTCAATTCCCCCTATGAGACCCCGTTAAGGCTCGTTCAAAGCAGTTTTATTATTGTTTAACAAACCTTGAAAGCATGGCGAAGATTCACCAACCTTCTGAGTGTGTGAAAAATTAATTCGTATCGCAAATTAAACACCCTTTTTTTGTGATTAAAATCACCAAATATTGTTATTGCACTCCCCTTTGGCTAGCTATCGACTAAAACTTATTTTATCATCCGAAAAATCAAGACAGATTGATCCCGTCATCGCAGGTTTGAAACTGAGTTACCCTTTAAGGGTTCGGGCAATCAATTTGGCTAATATCGTTTTTATTAACTTATGAGGTGAATGATGAGACTGATTCCCCTGGCTACCCCAGCTCAAGTTGGCAAATGGGCAGCGCGCCATATCGTTAAACGTATCAATGCGTTTAACCCAACCGCAGATCGTCCTTTCCTGCTGGGCCTGCCAACTGGCGGTACGCCTCTTGAAGCGTATAAAGCGCTGGTAGAGATGCACAAAGCGGGCCAGGTTAGCTTTAAAAACGTCGTCACCTTTAACATGGATGAATACGTTGGCTTGCCAAAAGAGCATCCAGAAAGCTATCACACCTTTATGCACCGCAACTTCTTTGACCACGTTGATATCCCAGCAGAAAACATCAATCTGCTGAATGGCAACGCCGAAGATGTTGACGCAGAATGCCGTCGTTATGAAGAGAAAATTCGTTCATACGGCAAAATTCACCTGTTCATGGGTGGTGTGGGCAACGACGGTCATATCGCATTCAACGAACCTGCTTCTTCTCTGGCATCTCGTACCCGTATCAAAACCCTGACTCATGACACTCGTGTAGCAAACTCCCGTTTCTTTGATGGTGATGTTTCTCAAGTTCCAAAATACGCACTGACCGTTGGCGTAGGTACTCTGCTCGACGCCGAAGAAGTGATGATTTTGGTTCTGGGCCATTTGAAAGCGCAAGCGCTGCAAGCGGCTGTGGAAGGTAACGTGAATCACATGTGGACCATTAGCTGTCTGCAACTGCACCCTAAAGCAGTGGTTGTTTGTGATGAGCCATCCACGATGGAACTCAAAGTGAAAACGCTGAAGTACTTCAATGAACTTGAAGCAGAAAATATCAAAGATCTTTAAGTAATAGTCATAACCGGGGGTAACTATGTTTGCATTAACTCACGGTCGGATTCATACCGGCCATGAAATTCTTGATGATCACGCGATTGTTATCGCGAACGGCCTGATTGAACGCGTTTGCCCGCGCTCAGATCTCCCAGCGGGTATAGAGACTCGTGATGTGGGTGGTGCAATCATCGCCCCCGGTTTTATTGATGTGCAATTGAATGGCTGCGGTGGTGTGCAGTTCAACGATTCCGCTGATGCGGTGACGGTTGACACGCTGGAAATCATGCAGAAAGCCAACGAGCGTTCTGGCTGCACCAGCTACCTGCCAACACTTATCACGGCCAGCGATGACCTGATGAAGCAAGGCGTGAAAGTCATGCGCGAATACCTGGCTAAGTATCAGAACCAGGCGCTCGGTCTGCATCTTGAAGGCCCATGGCTGAACATGGTGAAAAAAGGCACGCACAACCCAAGTTTCGTGCGTAAACCAGATGCAGAACTGGTCGATTTCCTCTGCGAGAATGCAGACGTCATCACCAAAGTGACTCTGGCACCCGAAATGGTTGCGCCAGAAGTCATCAGTAAACTGGTTGCATCCGGCATTATCGTTTCCGCCGGGCACTCCAATGCGACGGTTAAAGAAGCCAAAGTCGGTTTCCGTGCAGGTATCACCTTCGCAACCCACCTTTTCAATGCCATGCCGTACATTACTGGCCGCGAACCCGGGCTTGCAGGTGCAATTTTTGATGAGCCAGATGTTTACTGCGGTATCATTGCCGATGGTTTACATGTGGATTATGCGAACATTCGTACTGCGAAAAAGGTCAAAGGCGACAAGCTGTGCCTGGTGACTGATGCCACCGCTCCGGCGGGCGCAAATATAGATGAGTTCATTTTCGCAGGAAAAACAATATACTACCGTGATGGTTTATGTGTAGATGAGAACGGTACGCTGAGCGGTTCTGCCCTGACGATGATTGAAGGGGTACGTAACCTGGTCGAGCATGCCGGCATCGCCTTAGACGAAGTCTTGCGGATGGCGACGCTCTACCCTGCCCGTGCGATGGGTGTAGACCAGCAATTAGGGACTATCGAAGCTGGGAAAGTCGCCAACCTGACGACATTTACCCGCGATTTTAAAATCACCAAGACCTTTGTTAATGGTAACGAGGTCGTAACTGAGTAATTAAGGCATGACGACTGGCGGACAGGCTCAAATTGGTAATGTCGATCTGGTAAAACAGCTGAATAGCGCGGCGGTATATCGCCTGATTGACCAACATGGGCCAATCTCTCGTATTCAGATTGCCGAGCAGAGCCAGCTTGCACCGGCCAGCGTCACAAAAATTACTCGCCAGTTAATTGAGCGCGGACTGATCAAAGAAGTGGATCAACAGGCTTCCACCGGGGGCCGCCGCGCTATCTCCATTATCACCGAAACCCGCAATTTCAATGCGATTGGCGTGCGCCTTGGCCGCCATGATGCCACCATCACCCTGTTCGACCTCAGCGCAAAACCGTTGGCCGAAGAGCATTATGCTCTGCCAGAACGCACCCAGGAAACGCTCGAGCACGCGCTACTGAACGCCATTTCTCAGTTTATCGAAATATATCAGCGCAAAATGCGTGAACTGATTGCTATCTCCGTGATTCTGCCGGGCCTGGTGGATCCTGATAGCGGCGTGATTCGCTATATGCCGCATATCGAGGTCAATAACTGGTCGTTAGTCGATAGCCTTGAAAAACAGTTCAAAGTCACCTGTTACGTCGGCCACGATATCCGCAGCCTGGCGCTTGCAGAGCACTACTTTGGTGCAACTCACGACTGCGATGACTCCATTTTGGTGCGTGTTCACCGTGGTACGGGAGCCGGTATTCTTTCAAACGGTCGCATTTTTATTGGTCGTAACGGTAACGTCGGCGAAATTGGTCACATCCAGGTCGATCCTTTAGGTGAACGTTGCCATTGCGGGAACTTTGGCTGCCTGGAAACCATTGCCGCCAATGCTGCGATTGAACATCGTGTGCGCCATTTGCTTGAACAAGGCTATAACAGCCGCCTGACGCTTGAAGAGTGTGACATTAAGGCGATTTGCAAAGCCGCTAATAAAGGCGATGCGCTGGCCTGTGAAGTGATTGAACATGTTGGCCGTCACCTGGGTAAAGCCATTTCAATTGCGATTAACCTGTTCAACCCGCAGAAAGTCGTAATTGCCGGGGAAATCATTGAAGCCGAAAAAGTGCTTCTCCCGGCTATTGAAGGCTGCATTAATACGCAGGTGTTGAAAGCCTTCCGCAAAAACCTGCCTGTTGTGTGCTCAAAATTGGATGACCGTTCTGCCATTGGTGCCTTTGCGCTGGTAAAACGCTCAATGCTCAATGGCGTGTTGCTTCAGCGGTTGCTGGAGAGTTAATCCAGTCGCTGTGCTTTTTGCGCTATAGTTACGCCTTCCTGAAATGTGAGCCAGAAATTTGAGCCAGAGTAATCAATGACCATTCAGAATGTAATTTGTGATATTGACGGCGTGCTGATGCACGACAACGTTGCCGTACCCGGTGCGAATGAATTCCTGGGCCGCATCATGGAAAAGGGTATGCCGCTCGTCCTGCTGACGAATTACCCGTCGCAAACAGGGCAGGATCTGGCAAACCGTTTTGCTTCTGCCGGTATTGATGTCCCGGATAGCGTTTTTTATACCTCAGCAATGGCAACTGCCGATTTCTTGCGTCGCCAGGAAGGGAAAAAAGCCTACGTGGTAGGTGAAGGTGCATTGATTCATGAGCTGTATAAAGCCGGTTTCACTATCACCGACATCAACCCAGACTTTGTTATTGTTGGCGAGACACGTTCCTATAATTGGGAAATGATGCACAAAGCCGCTTATTTTGTGGCGAATGGCGCACGCTTTATTGCGACTAACCCCGACACCCATGGCCGTGGTTATTATCCGGCTTGTGGTGCGCTCTGCGCCGGTATAGAGAAAATTTCCGGCCGCAAACCGTTCTGCGTGGGCAAGCCAAGCCCATGGATCATTCGCGCTGCCCTCAATAAAATGCAGGCGCATTCGGAACATACCGTGATTGTTGGCGATAATCTGCGTACCGATATTCTTGCTGGCTTCCAGGCGGGTTTAGAAACCATTCTGGTGCTGTCTGGTGTTTCGACGCTCAACGACATTGATGCTATGCCGTTCCGCCCTTCCTGGATTTACCCGTCGGTTGCAGAAGTCGATATCATCTAATTAATGATTCGCCCGGTTTTCGCCGGGCGTTTTGCCGATTCAACAATCTTTTTCCCCTTCTCTGAATGCCAGCCTGACGATTTCACCAAAAATTGTCGATCCACTAATAATTTCGCTTATTTCATCATCATTTTTCAGTAATCAACAATCGCCATTGAACTATTTATCCCATAAAGACTAAAGGGCTTGCATTCCCGTCAATGATTGCGCATTTTCATATTCATGCAACGCAGCTATTACCCAAAATAATTCGAGTTACAGGAAGGCGGCAAGTGAAGGAATCCCGATGAGCTTACTGGAGTAAGTGATTCGGGTGACTGAATGCAGACAACGCATCTGCAACTTGAAGTATGAAGGGTAAAAACAATTTAATGGCTCAAAGAAGCATTACGGAGAGAGTTCTATGTGTTCAATTTTTGGTGTTCTGGATATCAAGACCGATGCGGTCGAATTGCGTAAGAAAGCGCTCGAGTTATCACGCCTGATGCGCCACCGTGGGCCAGACTGGTCCGGTGTTTATGCACATGAAAAAGCCATCCTTTCTCACGAACGTCTCTCTATTGTTGATGTAAACGCAGGCGCTCAGCCGCTTTACAACAAAGCAAAAACTCACGCATTAGCGGTTAACGGCGAAATCTACAACCATCAGGCCCTGCGCGCGGAATACGGCGACCGTTACGAATTCCAGACCGGTTCTGACTGCGAAGTTATCCTGGCGCTTTATCAGGAGAAAGGCCCAGAGTTTCTGGATGACCTGCAAGGTATGTTTGCTTTCGTTCTGTATGACGAAGTGCAGGACGCTTATCTGATTGGCCGCGACCATATCGGCATCATCCCGTTGTATATGGGCCATGACGAACACGGCAACATGTATGTGGCTTCTGAAATGAAAGCGCTGGTGCCGGTTTGTCGTACCATCAAAGAATTCCCTGCAGGTAGTTACCTGTGGAGCAAAGACGGTGAAATCCGCAGTTATTATCAGCGTGACTGGTTTGAATATGATGCGGTCAAAGACAACGTTACTGACAAAAACGAATTGCGTCAGGCGCTGGAAGATTCCGTAAAAAGCCATCTGATGTCTGACGTACCGTACGGCGTTTTGCTTTCTGGTGGTCTGGATTCATCTGTTATCTCCGCTATCACCAAGAAATTTGCCGCCCGCCGTGTAGAAGATGAAGAACGCTCTGAAGCCTGGTGGCCGCAGCTGCACTCCTTTGCGGTCGGTCTGGTCGGTTCGCCTGATCTGATAGCTGCGCAAGAGGTGGCAAACCATCTGGGTACCGTTCACCACGAAATCCATTTCACAGTGCAAGAAGGTCTGGATGCAATTCGTGACGTTATCTATCACATCGAAACTTACGATGTGACCACTATTCGCGCCTCGACTCCAATGTATTTGATGTCCCGTAAAATCAAAGCAATGGGCATTAAAATGGTGCTGTCTGGTGAAGGTTCTGACGAAGTGTTTGGCGGCTACCTGTACTTCCATAAAGCGCCAAACGATAAAGAGCTGCACGAAGAAACCGTACGTAAGCTGCAATCGCTGCATATGTTTGACTGCGCTCGTGCCAACAAAGCGATGTCAGCCTGGGGCGTGGAAGCTCGCGTACCGTTCCTGGATAAGAAATTCCTCGATGTTGCAATGCGCATCAACCCGAAAGACAAAATGTGCGGCAACGGCAAAATGGAAAAACATATCCTGCGTGAATGTTTTGAATCTTATCTGCCAGCAAGCGTTGCATGGCGTCAGAAAGAGCAATTCTCTGATGGTGTAGGTTACAGCTGGATTGACACGTTAAAAGAAGTGGCTGCGGCTCAGGTCACCGATCAACAACTGGAAACCGCAAGCTACCGTTTCCCGTACAACACGCCAGGTTCTAAAGAAGCGTATTTGTATCGTGAAATCTTTGAAGAATTATTCCCGCTGCCAAGTGCTGCCCATTGCGTTCCTGGTGGCCCATCTGTTGCCTGTTCTTCTGCTAAGGCCATTGAATGGGATGAAGCCTTCAAAACAATGAATGATCCATCAGGCCGTGCGGTGGGTGTTCACCAGTCAGCTTACAAATAAGCAAACAAAATTAACGACACGGGCCTGCGGGCCCGTTTTTGTTTCTGCAAGATTCCTCACCGCTTATCCGGGCTTTTCCCTCAGATAAAACCACGAAATAACCGATAATTGACGAATATTGCACCAAGCTGTTCGTAAGCTAATCAAACAGACAATTTACACCAATTTTCGGGAAAAAATTGTTGACGCTAGAAGGCCAACTACGCATAATGCGCCCCGCAACGCCGATAAGGTTACGCAGAAAAAAGAAGGCTACTTAGCTCAGCTGGTTAGAGCACATCACTCATAATGATGGGGTCACAGGTTCGATTCCCGTAGTAGCCACCATTATTCTTTTTTTAGCGCGGGAGTGGCGAAATTGGTAGACGCACCAGATTTAGGTTCTGGCGCCGCAAGGTGTGCGAGTTCAAGTCTCGCCTCCCGCACCATTTTAACGCGTTGCACGGATGGGGTATCGCCAAGCGGTAAGGCACCGGTTTTTGATACCGGCATTCCCTGGTTCGAATCCAGGTACCCCAGCCAATTTTTTTGATATAGCAGTTTTCGACATAGCACGTTAGTTTTGTGCGCCCTAAGTTGGGGTATCGCCAAGCGGTAAGGCACCGGTTTTTGATACCGGCATTCCCTGGTTCGAATCCAGGTACCCCAGCCAGTCGAAAAAGCATTCAGTCGAAGAAATAGTTTTAAAATTAGGCTACTTAGCTCAGCTGGTTAGAGCACATCACTCATAATGATGGGGTCACAGGTTCGATTCCCGTAGTAGCCACCATATTTTTGGGGTATCGCCAAGCGGTAAGGCTCTGGTTTCTGATACCAGCATTCCGAGGTTCGAATCCTCGTACCCCAGCCAAAAATGAAAAGCTCGCTTCGGCGAGCTTTTTGCTTTTCTGCGTTTGGTAAATATAGATACGTCGGATGTCGCTGCGCTAATCCGACCTGGGTAAAACTATACAGCCGCTAACTCATAACCCTAACGCATACTTCAACGCCTGACGTTTAAGAACACCACCGCGCTCGGCGGCCATAAGTCCCAGATTACGAATCACTCGCAGCGGCCCTAAACTGTTGCTGAATCCCGCATAGAAAAGATCCATGCCGCTTTGCATCAGGAAATTATCTGCCTGCCTACGTGTCTGGTAGCGTTTTAATACACGCGCTTGCGCCCAGTTTTCGCCATAACTACGCGCATTAATCATCACATCAAGCAATGCTTCCACATCACGATAACCGAGATTAACGCCCTGACCGGCTAACGGGTGAATGGTATGAGCGGCATCACCAATCAACGCCAGACCTTGCTGCGTATACTGCAATGCATGGCGGCGCGTCAGCGGGAATGCGCCGCAGGCAACCGGAGTGACTTTTCCTAAACGTTGAGGGAAGCTCGTTTCAATCGCTTTTTGCAATTGCGGCATCGTCATATTCTGCAACTGGCGAATTCGGGCCGGCGAGTCATACCACACCAGCGAAGCCCAATGATCAAATAACGGTAAAAACGCATGCGGCCCGCTCGGCGTAAAATGCTGCCAGGTACTGTCGCCTGGAGATTGCTCGCATTTCACGGTAATCAACATGCAAGACTGCCGATATTCCCAGGCATGAATACCGATTCCCGCCCAGCGACGAACCTGCGAATTCGCGCCATCTGCGCCAATCACCATCGGCACCGTCAAAGTCTGTTCATCAGCGAACTGTAGCGTCCACTGCCCCGCCTCGCCGTGCATACCGGCCAGTTGCGCCGGGCAGAGTAATGTGACGTTAGAATGTGCCTCCAGCGCCTGCCACAGCGCGAGTTGCAGCACCGAGTTCTCCACCATATAGCCAAGTTCCGGCAACCCAAGCTCCTGCGCATTAAAGCTCACATGAGCGCTTTCCCATTCCCAGGTTTCGAGCTGGCGATAAGCATGACTGCGCATTGAGCGAATCACATCCCAAACGCCAAGTGATTTCAACAACCCGACCGAGGCACTACTGATAGCCGAAATACGCACATCGGGTTGGCTTGTTGCGTCAAAGGCTGCCGGAGCCTGATGCTCAATCACCGCGACCCGGAAACCATTTTGCGCGAGACCAAGAGCTGCGGCCGCACCGACCATGCCTCCGCCGACTATCGCGACGTCGATTGACTGGTTCAACATGATGATTTAGTCCTTAAATTGTCTATGCTGATTCTACCGGATTTTTACGCAAGTTTCGTAGGCTGGTCACATCAAGGCCAAAGCATTACAATACGCCGCCTGAATTCCTGGCTTTAACTGAGCAATGGCAAGTCGATGACAAAAAAACTCCATATCAAAACCTGGGGCTGTCAGATGAACGAATACGATTCATCGAAGATGGCCGATCTGCTGAATAGCACGCATGGCTATACGCTTACGGATAACCCAAAAGAAGCAGATGTATTGCTGCTCAATACCTGCTCTATCCGTGAAAAAGCCCAGGAAAAAGTGTTCCATCTGCTTGGCCGTTGGAAACTCTTAAAGCGCAAAAATCCCAATATCATTATTGGCGTTGGCGGCTGCGTTGCTTCCCAGGAAGGCAAGCTGATTCGTAGCCGTGCGCACTATGTTGATATCGTTTTCGGGCCGCAGACACTGCACCGCCTGCCGGAAATGATCAATAAAGTGAGCGGCAACCGCAGCCCAATTGTTGATGTTAGCTTCCCGGAAATCGAGAAGTTTGACCGCCTGCCAGAACCCAAAGCTGACGGCCCGACAGCATTCGTTTCTATTATGGAAGGCTGTAACAAGTATTGTACTTACTGCGTGGTGCCTTATACGCGCGGTGAGGAAGTGAACCGCCCATGTGATGATGTGTTGTTTGAAATCGCGCAACTCGCCGCACAAGGTGTACGTGAAGTTAACTTACTCGGCCAGAATGTGAATGCTTATCGTGGCCCATCTTTTGATGGCGGCATCTGTTCCTTCGCTGAATTGTTGCGCCTGGTGGCTGCGATTGACGGTATTGACCGCATTCGTTTCACCACCAGCCATCCAATTGAATTCACTGACGATATCATCGAAGTTTATCGTGATACGCCTGAGCTGGTGAGCTTCCTGCACCTGCCTATTCAATGTGGCTCCGATCGCGTATTAAATCTGATGGGGCGTACCCATACAGCACTGGAATACAAATCGATTATCCGCAAGCTGCGGGCGGTTCGTCCTGACATCCAGATTAGCTCTGACTTTATCGTCGGCTTCCCTGGCGAAACCCAGCAGGACTTCGAGCAAACTATGAAGGTTATTGGCGATGTGAATTTTGACGTGAGCTACAGCTTCGTCTTTTCTTCTCGCCCGGGCACACCAGCCGCCGATATGGTGGATGACGTGCCAGAAAAAGAGAAATTGCAGCGCCTCTATATTCTGCAAGAGCGTATCAACCAACAGGCCATGGAATATAGCCGTAAGATGGTTGGCACTATCCAGCGTGTCCTTGTCGAAGGTACCTCACGCAGAAACATTATGGAGCTGACCGGACGTTCCGAACACAACCGCGGCGTGAACTTTGAAGGCTCCCCGGATATGATCGGTAAATTTGTTGATGTGGAAATCACTGAGGTTGCGACGAACAACTCCCTACGCGGGAAAGTGGTTCGCACCGAAGATGAGATGGGGCTGCGTATTGCGCAATCTCCAGAGTCAGTGATTGCCCGCACACGTAAAGAGAACGAAATCGGCGTCGGGATTTATCAGCCGTAGTTCCCCTTAATGCCCGCGGGTTCGCTAACGCCGTGACCCGATGGGCATTTTCATAGTTTTCACTTGCATTCGGAAGCATCCACCCAAATATCGAAAAGCAGGCTTGCGCCATCAGCCCTCGCCGTAAATAATCTTTTTATGGCCTGCACTCTTGCAGCGACACCTTCAACTGGCCCTTTGCGACCCCGAGGATAAGTTTGAATATCGAAACACGTGAAATTACGCTAGAACCCGCAGACAATGCGCGTCTGCTAAGCCTGTGTGGCCCATTTGATGACAACATCAAGCAGCTTGAACGTCGTCTGGGGATCGAGATCAACCGTCGTGACTATCAATTCAAGCTCACGGGTCGCCCGATTCTGGTCAATGCAGCCGCAGATATTCTGCGCAATCTGTATGTTGATACCGCGCCAATGCGTGGCGAAATTCTGGACATCACGCCTGAGCAAATTCACCTCGCCATAAAAGAAATACGCGTTCTTGAACAGTCTGCTGAAAGTGTTCCTGAATACGGTAAAGCGGTAAATATCAAAACTAAACGTGGTGTTATCAAGCCGCGTACGCCGAACCAGGCGCAATACATCGCGAACATTCTGGACCACGACATAACTTTCGGCGTTGGCCCTGCGGGGACGGGTAAAACTTACCTCGCGGTTGCAGCCGCTGTGGATGCGCTGGAGCGTCAGGATATTCGCCGTATTTTGCTAACTCGTCCAGCGGTTGAAGCCGGTGAAAAACTTGGTTTCCTACCGGGTGATTTAAGCCAGAAAGTTGACCCTTATTTGCGCCCGTTATATGACGCTTTGTTTGAAATGCTCGGCTTTGAGCGCGTTGAGAAGCTGATAGAACGTAACGTGATTGAAGTCGCCCCGCTGGCTTATATGCGTGGCCGTACGCTCAACGACGCGTTCATCATTCTGGATGAAAGCCAGAACACCACCATCGAACAGATGAAGATGTTCCTGACGCGTATTGGTTTTAACTCCAAAGCGGTAATTACCGGCGACGTAACCCAAATCGACTTGCCAAAAAATCTTAAATCAGGCCTGCGCCACGCCATTGAGGTGCTGGCTGAAGTCGATGAAATCAGCTTTAACTTCCTTAATAGTGAAGACGTTGTGCGCCACCCGGTTGTGGCACGTATTGTTAATGCCTATGAAGCGTGGGAAAACGCTGAACAGGTGCGTAAAGATGAACTCGCGGCAGAACGCAAGCGAGAAGCGATGGCGATAAACGCCGCCGCCCAGGAGAGTAAATGAGTCAGGTAATACTGGATTTACAGGTCGCATGTGAAGAAGCAAGCGGCCTGCCTACAGAAGTGCAATTTCAGACATGGCTTGATGCGGTCATTCCGCAATTCCAGGAAGAATCAGAAGTCACGATTCGCCTGGTTGACGACGCTGAAAGCCACGATTTGAACCTCACTTACCGTGGGAAAGATAAATCCACAAATGTGCTTTCGTTCCCGTTTGAAGCCCCTCCAGGTATTGAACTTCCGTTACTGGGCGATCTGATTATTTGTCGTCAAGTCGTGGAACAAGAAGCGAAAGAACAACAAAAACCGTTGGATGCGCATTGGGCGCATATGGTTATCCACGGCAGTCTGCATCTGCTTGGCTACGATCACATTGAAGATGAAGAAGCCGAAGAGATGGAATCCCTGGAAACAGAGATAATGCTTGCTCTTGGGTATGCTGATCCGTACATTGCCGAGAAAGAATAGTCGCTACAGTAAATGATTACCGTAACGCATCAAGTGCAGGCAGCGAGCCATTAACTGCCTGCTATCTATTAATTAACCGAGGGGCCACAAACCTAACGCCATGAGCGACGACAATTCCCAAAACAGTGACACACCTGCCAGTAAGAAGGGATTCTTTTCCCTGATTCTCAACCAGCTATTCCACGGTGAACCTAAAAACCGTGACGATCTGCTGACACTCATCCGTGATTCTGAGCAAAACGATCTTATCGATCAAGATACCCGCGACATGCTCGAAGGCGTCATGGATATCGCCGACCAACGCGTCCGCGACATCATGATCCCTCGCTCTCAAATGGTAACGCTCAAACACAACCAGACGCTGGACGAATGCCTCGATGTGATCATCGAATCGGCACACTCCCGCTTCCCGGTGATCAGTGAAGACAAAGATCATATCGAAGGGATTCTGATGGCTAAAGATCTGCTGCCGTTTATGCGCAGCGATACTGAGCCATTTAGCATGGAAAAAGTGTTACGACAGGCAGTTGTTGTGCCGGAAAGTAAGCGTGTTGACCGGATGCTCAAAGAGTTTCGTCAGCAGCGCTACCATATGGCGATAGTGATTGATGAGTTTGGCGGCGTCTCCGGGCTTGTCACCATCGAAGATATTCTCGAACTGATTGTCGGGGAAATCGAAGATGAGTACGACGACGAAGAAGACGGCGATTTCCGCCAGCTAAGCCGCCATACCTGGACGGTTCGCGCACTGGCCTCAATCGAAGATTTCAACGACACCTTTGCTACCCATTTCAATGATGACGAAGTGGACACCATTGGTGGACTCGTTATGCAGGCCTTTGGCCACCTACCTGCTCGTGGCGAAACCATTGAAATAGATGGTTATCAGTTCAAAGTCGCGATGGCAGATAGCCGCCGCGTGATTCAGGTTCATGTCAGAATTCCGGACGACTCGCCGCAACCGAAACTGGAAGATTAATTCAAAGATGGCTATAGCCCTACTCCTTCAACGCCAGCGCGTGCGTCTGCTGCTGGCGCTGCTTTTTGGTGCCTGCGGAACGCTGGCTTTCTCCCCTTACGATTTTTGGCCTGCTGCGATAGTTTCTTTAGCAGGGCTTCAGGGGCTGACTCTTAATCGTCGTGCGATTCAAAGTGCGTGGATTGGTTTCTTCTGGGGACTGGGGCTATTTGGCTCAGGCATTAACTGGGTATATGTCAGTATCGCGCAGTTTGGCGGTATGCCAGGCCCGATTAACGTCTTTTTAGTCGTCTTACTTGCCGCTTATCTCTCGTTATATACCGGTTTGTTTGGCGGATTTCTCAGTAAGCTTTGCCCAAAAACAACGTGGTGGCGCGTCGCCATTGCCGCTCCGATGTTATGGCAACTCACCGAGTTCCTGCGCGGTTGGGTGTTAACCGGCTTCCCGTGGTTGCAGTTTGGCTATAGCCAGATTGATGGCCCGCTGAAAGGCATCGCGCCGATTCTGGGCGTCGAAAGCGTCACCTTCCTGCTGATGATTATTAGCGGTCTGTTGGTGTTTGCGCTGCACGAACGTAACTGGCGCCCGGCGGTGATTGCCGCTGCCCTGCTGCTGCTCCCATGGCCGTTGCGCTCAATTCAATGGTATCAACCACAAACTGAGCGCACCGTAGACGTGGCGATGGTTCAGGGTGACATTCCTCAATCGTTGAAATGGGATGAAAACCAGCTACTGAATACGCTGAAAATTTATCTCGATAAAACTCAGCCGCAGATGGGTAATTCCCAGCTGATTATCTGGCCTGAATCCGCCATTCCGGATCTCGAGATAAACCAGCAGCAATTCCTGACGATGATGGACGATCTGCTGCGCTCTAAGCACAGCTCATTGATCACCGGTATTGTCGACGCACGTTTGAATAAGCAGAACCGTTACGATACTTACAACACCATTATCACGCTCGGCGAAGGGAATCAGTACAGCTACAACAGCGCTGACCGTTACAACAAGAATCACCTTGTGCCGTTTGGCGAGTTTGTTCCGCTGGAATCTATCCTGCGCCCACTTGCTCCATTCTTTGATTTGCCGATGTCGTCGTTCAGCCGTGGACCATATTTACAGCCGCAGCTTTCATCCAACGGAATCAAGCTCACGCCAGCAATTTGCTATGAAATTATTCTTGGCGAACAGGTGCGCGATAATTTCCGCCCGGACACCGATTTCCTACTGACCATTTCAAACGATGCATGGTTTGGTAAGTCTATTGGCCCGTGGCAGCATTTCCAGATGGCGCGTATGCGTTCGCTGGAATTGGGTCGCCCACTGTTGCGTAGTACAAATAATGGTATTACTGCGGTCATTAACGCTAATGGCGACATTGATGCGATGATCCCGCAGTTTACTCGTCAGGTTCTGGAAGCGAAGGTCACGCCAACGCGCGGTATTACGCCATATGCACGCTTTGGCGACTGGCCGCTGTGGGGACTGACGTTAATATTTGGCTTTGCCTCTGTTTTACTGGCACTTCGTACCCGTCGTAAATCCTGATTCTGCATCACCTAAAAAGGCCAGCCATTGCTGGCCTTTTTCATTTCTGGCACAACCTTTGCAAATAATTATCCCTCAGAAGCCTACAAAATGCTGAGCCTGCGCCCTATGGACAGCACGAAGCATTGAGCTGCACCAAACAATGACATTACGAGCACCAAAGTAGTGCAACGGAACATTTTTGCCTTTAAACGGTGCGGCACGCTTCGCAAAAACAAACATCTGGATAGCAAAATCTTTACATTCAGCTAGGTTAAATGTTAACAAAAGAACAAGTTTCACCCTGTTTTAGTAACACACAACAACAAACAACACACATCAGGTATCAATGCCCTGTGGCATAAAAAAGGAGTTGGTAATGCAATTACGTAAACTAACCTCAGCGTTGCTGGTATTAGGTTTAGGTGCAGGTATCGCACATGCCGAAGATGCTAAACCGGCGGCTCAACAAGGTACGCTTGAGAAAATCGCTGCTAACGGCGTTATTGTGGTCGGCCACCGTGAGTCTTCCGTTCCTTTCTCCTACTACGATAACCAACAGAAAGTGGTCGGCTATTCTCAGGATTACTCCAACGCTATCGTTGAAGCCGTAAAGAAAAAGCTCAACAAGCCTGACCTGCACGTTAAGTTGATCCCGATTACTTCTCAGAACCGTATTCCATTGCTGCAAAACGGCACCTTTGATTTTGAGTGTGGTTCCACCACTAACAACCTCGAGCGCCAGAAACAAGCCTCATTCTCTGACACTATCTTCGTCGTCGGTACGCGTTTGCTGGTTAAGAAAGGCGGCCCGATCAAAGATTTCGCTGACCTGAAAGGTAAAGCGGTCGTTGTGACTTCCGGTACCACTTCTGAAGTTCTGCTCAACAAGCTGAACGAAGAGAAGAAAATGGACATGCGCATTATCAGCGCCAAAGACCACGGTGACTCGTTCCGTACTCTGGAAAGCGGTCGCGCCGTTGCCTTTATGATGGACGATGCTCTGCTGGCGGGTGAACGTGCTAAAGCGAAGAAACAGGATAACTGGGAAATTCTAGGCACTCCGCAATCCCGCGAAGCATACGGCTGTATGCTGCGTAAAGACGACGCAGAGTTTAAGAAGTTGATGGATGACACCATCGCTCAGGCACAGACTTCTGGTGAAGCGGCGAAATGGTTTGATAAGTGGTTTATGAATCCAATTCCACCGAAAAACATCAACATGAACTTTGCACTTTCTGACGACATGAAAGCTCTGTTCAAAGCACCAAACGATAAAGCCCTAAACTAACTAGAACCAGGGGCCGGGATGACCCAGCCCTCCCGATTGACGAACTGAAGCTCGGACAGACTATGCGTCGGATGGCCGTTCCCCATCCGGCGTGAAAGTACCCAAAAATTTCAGGCAACGACCTGAAATACGGGTACAAGCTTCTCATCAATCTTCGAGGGTAGCGTAACTCGCTACCCTCAATTTTTTCTCGGAGTACGTTATGTCTATAGACTGGAACTGGGGAATATTTTTACAGCCCGCCCCGTTCGGCAACACCACCTATTTGGGCTGGATCTGGAATGGTTTCCAGGTCACTGTCGCCCTGTCCATCTGCGCATGGATCATCGCTTTCCTCGTCGGATCATTATTCGGCATCTTGCGTACTGTCCCGAATAAATGGTTGTCGGGGATTGGCACGCTGTATGTTGAACTCTTCCGTAACGTGCCGCTTATCGTGCAGTTCTTTACCTGGTACTTAGTGGTGCCTGAGTTACTGCCCGAAAATCTCGGCATGTGGTTTAAGTCTGAACTCGACCCGAATGTCCAATTCTTCTTGTCGTCGATGATTTGCCTTGGCTTGTTTACCGCCGCTCGTGTTTGCGAACAGGTTCGCGCCGCGATTCAATCGCTACCACGCGGGCAGAAAAATGCTGCACTGGCGATGGGCCTCACGTTGCCGCAAGCCTATCGTTATGTTCTGTTGCCGAATGCCTACCGCGTGATTGTGCCGCCAATGACATCTGAAATGATGAACCTGGTGAAAAACTCGGCCATCGCTTCAACTATTGGTCTGGTCGACATGGCCGCTCAGGCGGGTAAATTGCTGGATTATTCCGCGCACGCCTATGAATCCTTTACTGCCATCACGCTGGCGTATGTACTGATTAACGCCGTGATTATGTTGGTGATGTATGTGGTTGAACGCAAAGTTCGCCTGCCTGGCAATATGGGAGGCAAATAATAATGTACGATTTTGACTGGACGTCCATTCTTCCCGCCATGCCTTACCTGATGCAGGGGCTGATCATCACCCTGAAAATCACGGTGACGGCGGTTATCTTCGGTATTGTGTGGGGAACGCTTCTCGCGGTGATGCGCCTGTCTCCGATTAAGCCAGTAGCCTGGTTTGCCAGTGCTTACGTCAACGTTTTCCGTTCTATTCCGCTCGTCATGGTTTTGCTGTGGTTCTACCTGGTGGTGCCTGGATTCTTGCAGAAAGTATTGGGGCTTTCACCTCAAACCGACATTCGCTTAATTTCCGCGATGGTGGCGTTTTCTATGTTTGAAGCCGCTTACTATTCAGAGATTATCCGCGCGGGTATTCAGAGCGTTTCGCGTGGGCAGTCCAACGCCGCGCTGGCTTTGGGAATGACGCACTGGCAGTCAATGAAATTGATCATCCTGCCGCAAGCGTTCCGCGCCATGGTGCCGTTGCTGCTTACTCAAGGCATCGTACTGTTCCAGGATACGTCGCTGGTTTATGTGTTGAGCCTGGCTGATTTCTTCCGTACCGCATCGACGATTGGCGAGCGCGACGGGACCCAGGTTGAAATGATCTTGTTCGCCGGTGCCGTGTATTTCGCAATCAGTTTGAGCGCTTCGCTTTTGGTCAGCTATTTGAAGAAAAGGACAGTGTAATGATCTCCCTGAAAAATGTTTCTAAATGGTATGGCCACTTTCAGGTGCTAACCGACTGCTCAACAGAAGTGAAAAAGGGCGAAGTCGTGGTGGTTTGCGGACCGTCTGGCTCAGGTAAATCAACGCTGATTAAAACTGTGAATGGGCTGGAGCCTGTGCAGAAAGGCGAAATTGTGGTGAACGGCACCCAGGTGAATAATAAGAAAACCAATCTGGCTGAGTTACGCTCGCACGTCGGTATGGTGTTCCAACACTTTGAGCTGTTCCCACATTTGTCGATTATTGAAAACCTGACGTTAGCGCAGGTGAAAGTGCTGAAACGCAACAAAGATGAATCACGTAAAAAAGGTCTGAAACTGCTGGAGCGTGTTGGGCTGACGGCTCATGCCGATAAGTTCCCGGCACAGCTATCCGGCGGCCAGCAGCAGCGTGTCGCCATTGCCCGTGCGTTGTGTATGGACCCGGTAGCGATGTTGTTTGATGAACCAACCTCAGCACTTGACCCTGAGATGATCAACGAAGTGTTGGACGTTATGGTAGAGCTGGCACACGAAGGGATGACAATGATGGTGGTGACGCACGAGATGGGCTTTGCCCGTAAAGTGGCGAATCGCGTGATCTTTATGGATGAAGGGAAAATTGTCGAAGACTCTAACAAAGAGGATTTCTTCAATAATCCACAGTCCGAACGTGCGAAAGACTTCCTGGCGAAAATCCTGCACTAATCATAGAAATGCCTGCACAACCCTTTTGTGATTGTGCAGGCATTGCGTAAAGCACTTTTATTTCATCGATTCTTTCAGTAGCGCAGTGACTTTATCCATCGTCGGACCAGCTTCTTTCACGCCCTTGCTCTCTTGTTCTTTAACCCACTTTTCCTGCACTTGCTGGTATTGGGTTGCACTCTCCCAATGAGCGACTTCAGTTGAACTCAGTTGACGGATTTTCACTCCATTGTGAGCAAGTTCACCCACCATACTGTCGAAACTGCTGTCCATTACCGAGCCCAGGGTTTGATAAGCTTTGGACGCTGCTCGCTGAATCGCTTGTTTATCCTCGTCGACAAGCTTGTTCCACGTATCTTTATTCATCACCAGCATATAAACGTGCCCAAGCCACAGATCTTTAGAGATCAAAACATTTGGCGCCGTTTTATGGACGTTGAGTTCATATCCACTGTCTACGTTGACCATTAGCCCATCCAGGCTCCCCGCTTTAAGCGCATCATAAATCCCCTCACCCCACGGCATAGAAACGGGAATTGCACCGCTATTTTTCAGGAAGTCCTGATGCCAGAAACTAGCAGAGCGCCACTTTTGACCGGTAATATCGTCGAGTTTATTCAGCGGTTTAGTGCTAAAGAATGCGACGGGATAGCCGGTTGCCAAAAAGAGATTAACCACATTTTGCCGGGCAACTTCCGCCTGAAAGGCAGGAATGGTGGCATAAGCCTTGCGGAAAAATTCAACCTGACGAGCGCCCGTTGGCCCAACGGGGAAACTTTTGAATATCTGCTGCAAGGGGAATTCTTTCGGCGTGTATTCAGGCACCACGATTGCCATATCAGCAACCGTCCCTTCTTTTACAACGCCCAGAGCATCATAACTACGAGCCAGTTCACTGTTCCAGTGAGCGTCAACTTTCAGGCGGCCCTGCGATTCCTTCTCAATTTCGGCAAAGAACACATCTTTAATGAAGCTGGTGCGCATTCCGCCCAGCGGTTCGTGATCGGAGTATTTGAGGATTTGAACTGCTGATACCGTCGTTGGCATCAGCAGCGTGGTGAGGAAAAGGGCCAGTATTTTTCTGGCCAGAAACGGACGTTGCATTGCGGTTCCTTCGCTGGTTCGTGAGAATTAAGGCTCGAATGGCCGACGGCTGAACTGGTTATGCCCGCATTTCGGGCAAACGGGCAAAACATCGGGAGTATAAATCGCCAGATGGAAATGGCAGTTTTCGCAGACCAGGTTCCCCAATCCCACCACTTCACCGCTGTGATAAACACCGTGATGATTCAGATCCTGAAAAACCTCACGCCACTCAAGCTGCGTTTTGTCGGTGATATCCGCCAGTTCCTGCCACAGACTTTCTTTAATGACGCGCATAAAAACGCTGTCGGTAAATTCACCCTGGCTTTCATTGTAACTACGAGCAAATTCTTCTAAATCACGGCGTACTGCGCGCGTTACTTCATCAACTTCGGTACGGGTCAACTCCCCGGTTTCGTTCATGCGTTTACGCGCGCTGGCGACCAGTTCGTCAATATCGCGCTCTCCATTACGTAACCGTTCGGTGAGTGAGGCCACCAGTTCACGGTAAAATTGAGCAACCTTGTTCATCGTCTGCCTGCCTCCTTGAAGAGATTCCTGCGTTCAGTGTCGTGTAACCTACTCTAATAGTAGACCTTAATCGGCTGACACTTTGTTAGTTTGCCCACAAGCAAGGTAAATAACTGCAAATGAGAAATGCCCACACAGGCTGTCGAAAGGCTGTTTTGCCGCTGTCTTATCGGCTATGCTATGCCGATCTGAAATTTAATAGTTAAAGCTACAACCTGTAGCTGTCTTTCATCACAGGACCACTGGCTGCCATGCAAGAGCAATATCGCCCGGAAGAGATAGAATCCAACGTACAGCTTCACTGGCAAGAGAAGCGTACTTTTGAAGTAACCGAAGACGAAGGCAAAGAGAAGTATTACTGCCTCTCGATGCTCCCCTATCCTTCTGGTCGACTACACATGGGCCACGTTCGTAACTACACCATCGGTGACGTTATCGCGCGTTATCAGCGCATGCTGGGCAAAAACGTTCTGCAGCCAATCGGCTGGGATGCGTTCGGTCTGCCCGCTGAAGGGGCGGCGGTAAAAAATAACACCGCACCTGCGCCGTGGACTTACGACAACATCAATTACATGAAGAACCAGCTCAAAACGCTGGGCTTTGGTTATGACTGGAGCCGCGAGCTGGCGACCTGTACCCCGGAATATTACCGTTGGGAACAGCAATTCTTCACTCAGCTTTACAACAAAGGCCTGGTTTACAAAAAAACCTCCGCGGTTAACTGGTGCCCGAACGACCAGACTGTTCTGGCAAACGAACAGGTTATCGACGGGTGCTGCTGGCGTTGTGACTCCAAAGTTGAACGCAAAGAAATCCCACAGTGGTTTATCAAAATCACTGCCTACGCAGACGAACTGTTAAACGATCTGGATACGCTGGACCATTGGCCTGATCAGGTCAAAACCATGCAACGTAACTGGATTGGCCGTTCTGAAGGCGTTGAAATTACTTTCGACGTTGAAAATAGTGCTGAAAAACTGACTGTTTACACCACCCGCCCGGACACCTTCATGGGTGTGACTTACCTGGCTGTGGCTGCGGGTCATCCCATCGCGCAACAAGCGGCGTTGAACAACCCTGAACTGGCTGAATTCGTTGATGAATGCCGTAACACCAAGGTTGCCGAAGCTGAAATGGCAACCATGGAGAAGAAAGGCGTAGCGACTGGCGTTAACGCTATTCACCCATTGACTGGCGAAGCTGTTCCAGTTTGGGTCGCTAACTTCGTCTTGATGGAATACGGCACAGGCGCGGTAATGGCAGTTCCAGGCCACGACCAGCGCGACTGGGAATTTGCAACCAAATACGGGCTGCAAATCAAACCGGTTATTCTGAATGCTGACGGCAGCGAGCCGGACCTGACCGCTGCTGCAATGACCGAAAAAGGCGTGCTGTTCAACTCTGGCGAGTTTGACGGTCTGGACTTCCAGAACGGTTTTAACGCAATTGCCGATAAACTGGCAGCTAAAGGTGTGGGTGAGCGTAAAGTTAACTATCGTCTGCGCGACTGGGGTGTTTCCCGTCAGCGTTACTGGGGCGCACCAATTCCAATGGTGACTCTGGAAGACGGCACCGTAATGCCAACGCCTGCAGATCAACTGCCGGTTATCCTACCTGAAGATGTTGTGATGGACGGCATCACCAGCCCAATTAAAGCGGATCCTGAGTGGGCTAAAACCACCGTTGATGGCAAACCTGCGCTGCGTGAAACCGATACCTTCGATACCTTTATGGAATCTTCCTGGTACTACGCGCGTTATACCTGCCCGCAGTACGACAAAGGCATGCTGGACTCGAAAGCGGCTAACTACTGGCTGCCAGTTGATATCTATATTGGTGGCATCGAACACGCCATCATGCACCTGCTCTACTTCCGCTTCTTCCACAAACTGATGCGCGATGCGGGCATGGTGACGTCTAACGAGCCTGCCAAACAGCTGCTGTGTCAGGGTATGGTACTGGCTGACGCCTTCTATTACACCGGTGTTAACGGTGAGCGGAACTGGGTTTCCCCGGTTGATGCGATTGTAGAACGTGATGAGAAAGGCCGTATTATCAAAGCCTCTGACGCGCAGGGCAATGAACTGGTCTATGCTGGCATGAGCAAAATGTCGAAGTCGAAAAACAACGGCATCGACCCGCAGGTCATGGTTGAACGTTACGGCGCCGATACTGTTCGCTTGTTCATGATGTTTGCATCACCAGCTGATATGACTCTGGAATGGCAAGAATCCGGCGTTGAAGGGGCAAACCGCTTCCTGAAACGTGTCTGGAGACTGGCATATGAACACACTAGCCGTGGTGCTTCTCCAACGCTTGACGTTGCAGCACTGAGCGAAGATCAAAAAGCATTGCGCCGCGATGTTCACAAAACTATCGCAAAAGTGACCGATGATATCGGTCGTCGTCAGACCTTTAACACCGCTATCGCTGCCATCATGGAATTGATGAACAAACTGGCGAAAGCACCGCAGGATGGCGATCAGGATCGTGCATTGCTGAACGAAGCTCTGTTAGCGGTCGTTCGCATGCTTTATCCGTTCACCCCGCACGTTTGCTTCGATATGTGGCAATCTCTGGGTGGTGAAGGCGATATCGACAATGCACCGTGGCCGCAGGCTGATGAATCAGCAATGGTTGAAGACTCACTGCTGGTTGTGGTGCAAGTGAATGGTAAAGTTCGCGGCAAAATCACTGTTCCAGCAGATGCTACGCAGGAACAAGTGCAGGAGCGCGCAGGTCAGGAACATCTGGTTGCGAAATATCTTGAGGGTGTGACCGTACGTAAAGTGATTTACGTTCCGGGCAAACTGCTCAATCTGGTTGTGGGCTAAGCGCAGGAGGAACCGTGCGACATCCCTTTGTCAGCTTGTTAGTTACTTTGGCGGTGCTTGTCACCGCCGGGTGTGGTTTTCATCTGCGTGGCAGCACGCAGGTTCCGGATCAAATGAAAACATTGATCCTGAACTCAGGTGATCCCAACGGCCCATTGGCACGTGAAGTTCGCTCTCAGTTACGCCTGAACGGCGTCACGATTGTGGAAGATACCGGTACGGGTGTTCGCAAGGATATTCCATCGCTGCGTTTGCTGGGCAGTGGGATTGGCCAGGATACCGCATCTATCTTCCAGGATGGGCGTACTGCGGAGTATCAAATGGTCATGACGGTTTCAGCACAAGTGTTGATCCCGGGCCACGACATTTATCCGATCAGTGCCAAAGTGTATAAATCATTCTTCGATAACCCACTGACTGCTCTGGCAAAAGATGCTGAGCAAGATTTGCTTATCAAAGAGATGTATACCACTGCCGCGCAACAGCTGATCCGTAAGCTGATGAGCGTGCGCGTGGCTGATGTTGCTGAGACTGAAGAGGCCGAAAAACCGGTTAAAGATACAACTTCAACTCCTGCAGCATCCACCGGGCGTACGTCGGCAACGCTTCCGGCCACATCTGGTAGCAAATGATTCGGTTGTACCCTGAACAACTCCGCGCGCAGCTCAACGAAGGGCTGCGCGCGGCGTATCTGCTGCTCGGTAACGATCCGCTATTACTTCAGGAAAGCCAGGATGCTATTCGTCAAACGGCAAGTACTCAGGCTTTTGAAGAACATCATACTGTTCAGATTGATGCCAGTACCGACTGGCAAGATCTGTTCTCCATTTGCCAGGCGTTAAGCCTGTTTGCCAGCCGTCAAACACTCCTGCTTTTGTTGCCAGAAAATGGCCCCAACGCGGCTATCAACACACAACTCGAAATGCTGGTTTCCCTGCTGCACGACGACATATTGCTGATGGTGCGCGGTAACAAACTCACCAAAGCGCAGGAAAATGCCGCGTGGCTGACGAAACTGGCTGACCGTAGTGTGATAGTCACTTGTCAGACGCCTGAACAAGCACAATTGCCGCGTTGGGTTGCCCAACGAGCCAAACAGATGAACCTGAATCTGGATGAGGCTGCCAACCAGCTACTTTGCTACTGCTATGAAGGCAACTTACTGGCGCTGTCACAGGCACTGGAACGCCTGTCATTAATTTGGCCGGATGGAACGTTGACACTGCCTCGCGTCGAGCAGGCTGTTAATGATGCCGCGCATTTCACCCCGTTCCATTGGGTAGATGCGATTCTTGCGGGTAAAAGTAAGCGTGCGTTGCATATCCTGCAACAGTTGCGCCTCGAAGCCAGTGAGCCGGTCATTTTGCTGCGCACTATCCAGCGTGAATTGCTGCAACTGGTTAATCTTAAACGCCAGTCGGCGCAGACACCGCTGCGGACTTTGTTTGATCAGCAACGTGTATGGCAAAACCGCCGCGCACTCGTTACCGAAGCACTCAATCGTTTATCGGCAGAGCAGCTTTTCCAGGCTGTGCGCTTGCTCAGCCAAATCGAAATGACGCTGAAAAAAGATTACGGGCAATCCGTCTGGGCTGAGCTTGAAGGGCTTTCCCTGCTGCTTTGTCATAAAGCTTTGCCGGAAATTTTTATTGATGGCTAACAATGAATCGCGTTTATCTGCCCTGTATGGCGGGACTTTCGATCCCATTCATTACGGGCATTTAAAACCGGTTGAAGCACTGGCAAAACAGGTCGTGTTACAGCAAGTGACCATCATGCCAAACAACGTGCCGCCACATCGCCCGCAGCCGCTGGCAAACAGCCAACAGCGCAAAAAAATGGTCGAACTCGCCATCGAGGGAAATCCCCTTTTCAGGCTCGATGACCGCGAACTCAGGCGTGAAACTCCCTCGTACACAGTAGAAACGCTCGAACAACTGCGCGCAGAAATTGGCGCTGAGCAGCCGCTGGCATTTATTGTGGGTCAGGATTCGTTGCTAAGTCTGCAACGCTGGCACCGCTGGGAAACTTTGCTGACGTTATGCCATTTATTAGTTTGCCAGCGTCCGGGATATTCTTTGTCGATGAAGACTCCCGCAGAACAACAATGGCTGGATGAACATCAGACCACGTCCGTTGAACAACTCCACAGCCATCCTGCAGGTAAAATTTACCTCGCGCAGACGCCAATGGTGGATATTTCTGCGACTGCCATTCGCCAGCGCCTTGAGCAGCACCTTCCCTGCGATGACCTCCTCCCCCCGGCCGTGGCTGAATTTATTCGCCAGCACCAGCTTTATCGCTAAGTATGCGCCGCAACGCATCCAGTAACTTATCGTTATCCAACTGGCTTTTAATTGCCACCCGGTAATAACGTGCATCCAGTCCAGGGTAATTTGCGCAATGGCGAATCAAAATATTCTTTTCCAGCAACACCCGTTGCAACTCTAACCCGTCAATATCGCAACGCAGGAAGATATAATTCGCCCTTGGCGGCCAGACCGTAATCCCCTGTAATTCACTCAACCCGTTATACAGCCGGGGTTGTTCAGCACTCAACCAGCGATAACTCGCTTCAATGTAATCACGATCGTTGAGGATCACCTCTCCGGCCAATGCGGCAAACGCATTAATCGTCCAGGGTTCTCTGAGTGTACGAATCCGCCCAACGGTTACGGTATCCGCGCTGACCAGGTAACCAAGACGCAGCCCGGCGATGGCAAAGAATTTGGTGAGCGAACGCAAAACGTAAAGCTGAGGGAAGTTTGAAAGCTGGGGAATTAAACCGGGTTCATCAGGCAAAAAGTCGAGAAAGGCCTCGTCAACGATCAGCGCAATACTGTTTTCACGGCAACGCTGCGCGATAGCCAGAAGCAAAACGTTATCGAGCAAAAGTCCGGTTGGGTTATTAGGCGTGCACAGAAACAGGCAATCGAGATCGGGCGTTAATGCGCTGAGTAAGGATTCATCAGGCTGCCAGCCCTGTTCTTCAGAAAGCTGAAAATCGACTATCTCGCAGCCGACCCGAGTTAACGCCCGGCGATATTCGGCAAATCCGGGCGTCAACAATAATGCTGTGCGTGGAGAAAGTTGCTGAACCAGATTAAAAATCAGCTCCGTTTCACCATTTCCTGCCAGCACCCATTCTGCCGGGATTTTATGATGATGAGCCAACGCCTGATGCAGAGCACGGTACTCAACGTCGGGGTAGCGCTCAGCCAATGCCAGGTTTTCGGTAATCGCCCGTTTTAAGGAATCAGGCATACCTAACGGATTGATATTCGCACTAAAGTCAGTGAGCGAGTTTGCATCCACGCCAATCGCGGCAGCCGCTTGTATAATATTGCCACCGTGCTGGCTACTCAATGCCATATATCCCCCAATAAAACTGACCTCAAAACAAGAAACGCAATGATACACTGATGCCTGCGGAGGATGAGATGAAATTATGGTTAGTGCGCCATGGGCAAACCCAGGCAAATTTAGAGGGTTTATACAGCGGTATTTCCGAAACTCCGCTGACGGAGAGAGGCATCTCGCAAGCTGAAGCCGTCGGCAATATGTTAAATGATGTTGCGTTCGATAAAGTGCTTTGCAGTGAACTTTGCCGCGCACAACATACGACACAGTTGATTCTCCAGCAGCGCGAACTCCCCGTCATTACCGAACCTCGACTCAATGAGATGAATTTTGGCGATTGGGAAATGCGCCACCATCGCGATTTACAACGCCTGGATGCAGAAAACTACGCCGCATGGTGCAATGACTGGCAGAACGTGGTGCCAAATAATGGCGAAGGTTTCCAGCGTTTCTCGCAGCGTGTTTGCGGATTCGCATCCTCTCTTTTAGTGCAGCCAACAGAAGAGAATGTTCTGATTGTGAGCCATCAGGGCGTGCTAAGTTTGTTTATCGCGACGTTGCTCAACATGCCGCCTGCCTCCCTGTGGCATTTTGTCATTGAGCAAGGAGCATGGAGTTGCATAGAGATTAACGATAGCTTCACGACGCTCAGAACCCTTAATAATCGTGCTGTTTATTACCCATCATCGTGAGTTGAATGGGTTACAGTTGTCGTCAACCATTGACACTACAGTCCAGGCTGTTATGCTCCGCTGCCATAATTTCCTGCCCGCAAGCATGACTTTCCAAAATAGTTTTACAAAAATGGCGATGCAAACCAGGCCACTCGGTGGGATGATACCCCGCTTTGAGCGCCGCATTGCCGACTTATCAGTAAAACTGCCCTATTCAATGGGTTTTTATGCGGGCACCATCGAACACACTCTACTTCTCCCAGGGGGAACACTTGCAGGGTAAAGAATTTCAAGATTTCATCGTCGATAAAATCGACGACCTCAAAGGCCAGGACATCGTTGCTCTGGATGTTCAGGGTAAATCAAGCATCACTGATTGCATGATTATCTGTACCGGTACTTCTAATCGCCACGTTATGTCTATCGCAGAACACGTCGTAGAATCATCCCGCAAAGCAGGTTTTGACGCGCTGGGTGTGAAAGGCATTAACGCGACTGACTGGGTAGTTGTTGATCTTGGCGAAGTTATCGTTCATGTGATGCAAGAAGAAAGCCGTCAACTGTACGAACTGGAAAAGCTCTGGGGTTAATGCGTGAAGCTGCAACTAGTCGCAGTCGGCACTAAAATGCCTGACTGGGTACAAACCGGCTTTACCGAGTACCTGCGTCGTTTTCCAAAGGATATGCCATTTGAATTGGTAGAAATTCCTGCGGGCAAACGTAGCAAAAATGCCGATATCAAACGCATTCTCGAAAAAGAAGGCGAAATGATGTTGGCTGCCGCCGGCAAGGGCAACCGTATTGTCACGCTGGATATCCCAGGTCAACCTTGGGATACGCCGCACCTTGCCGTGCAGCTTGAACGTTGGAAACAGGATGGTCGAGATGTCAGCCTGCTGATTGGCGGCCCGGAAGGTCTTGCCCCGGCATGCAAAGCTGCCGCAGAACAAAGTTGGTCGCTTTCGAATCTGACAATGCCTCACCCTTTAGTGCGGGTGCTGGTTGCCGAAAGCCTGTACCGCGCGTGGAGCATTACGACCAACCATCCCTATCACCGTGAGTAGATATCGTCAGGTAGAACAAAGCTGCGGATGAAATTACAGAATTCTTTTCGCGACTATTCAGCTGAGTCTGCGCTATTTGTGCGCCGGGCGTTAGTCGCGTTTCTTGGTATTTTGGCGCTAAGCGGTGTGCTGGTCGCCAACCTTTATAATTTGCAAATCGTCCGTTACACCGACTACCAGACTCGCTCCAACGAAAACCGAATCAAACTGGTCCCAATCCCACCTAGCCGCGGTATTATCTACGACCGCAATGGCACACCACTGGCACTCAATCGCACCATATACCAGGTGGAAATGATGCCGGAAAAGGTGGATGACGTTCAGGCTACGCTTGAAGCCCTGCGCTCGGTGGTTGATTTAACCGACGAAGATATTGTTAACTTTAAGAAAGAACGCGCGCGTTCCCATCGCTTCACCTCCATTCCGGTCAAAACTAACCTCACAGAAGTGCAGGTTGCGCGTTTTGCCGTGAATCAGTACCACTTCCCCGGCGTTGAAGTGAAAGGCTATAAACGCCGTTTCTACCCATACGGCTCGGCGTTGACCCACGTTATTGGCTACGTTTCCAAAATCAACGATAAAGACGTTGAGCGTCTGGATAAAGACGGCAAACTGGCAAACTACGCGTCCACGCACGACATTGGCAAGCTGGGAATCGAACGCTACTACGAAGAAGTTCTACACGGTCAAACCGGTTATGAGGAAGTTGAAGTCAACAACCGTGGCCGCGTGATTCGTCAGCTCAAAGAAGTTCCTCCGCAGGCCGGGCACGATATTTATCTGACTATCGACCTTAAGCTACAGAATTATATTGAAACTTTACTGGCGGGTAGTCGCGCCGCAGTCGTAGTGACTGATCCGCGCACGGGTGGCATTCTGGCGCTGGTTTCAATGCCGAGTTATAACCCGAACCTGTTCGTCGACGGTATCTCAAGCAAAGACTATTCCGGTTTACTTAACGACCCGAATACGCCGCTTATCAACCGTGCGACCCAGGGGGTATATCCTCCGGCTTCGACGGTGAAACCGTATATGGCCGTTTCGGCGTTGAGCGCAGGTGTTATCACCAAAAACACTTCATTGTTTGACCCAGGCTGGTGGCAATTACCAGGCTCAGAAAAACGGTATCGTGACTGGAAAAAATGGGGCCATGGCCGCCTGAATGTCACCAAAGCGCTTGAAGAATCTGCGGATACCTACTTCTACCAGGTCGCCTATGACATGGGTATTGACCGCATGGGCGAATGGATGCGCAAGTTTGGCTACGGGCATTATACGGGTATCGATCTTTCCGAAGAGCGAGCCGGGAACATGCCGACGCGTGAATGGAAGCTGAAACGCTTTAAAAAGCCGTGGTATCAGGGTGACACCATTCCTGTGGGCATCGGCCAGGGCTACTGGACCGCAACACCGATTCAGATGAGCAAGGCGATGATGATCCTGATTAACGACGGCATCGTTCGCGTTCCTCATTTCCTGATGAGCACCGTTGAGAATGGTAAGCAGGTTCCGTGGCAGCAACCTGTACAGCCACCTGTTGGCGATATCCACTCTGGTTTCTGGGAAATTGCCAAAGACGGCATGTACGGCGTTGCCAACCGCCCTAACGGTACCGCGCACAAATACTTTGCCAACGCACCGTACAAAGTCGCAGCGAAATCAGGGACCGCGCAGGTCTTTGGCCTGAAAGCCAACGAAACCTACAACGCCCACAAAATCGCTGAACGCTTGCGCGATCATAAATTGATGACCGCGTTTGCCCCTTACGATAATCCAAAGGTTTCCGTCACCATGATTCTGGAAAACGGCGGTGCAGGCCCCGCTGTAGGCACCATCATGCGCCAAATCCTCGACCACATTATGCTCGGGGATGACAATACGGTACTGCCTACTGAAGCGCCGGCACCAGCAGGTGCAGAGGATCAATAACCATGACTGATAATCCAAATAAAAAGTCGTTTTGGGACAAAATCCATATCGACCCAATCTTCCTCGTGACCATCCTGGCGCTGCTTATCTTTAGTGCGCTGGTTATCTGGAGCGCCAGTGGCCAGGATATGGACATGATGGAGCGTAAGATTGGCCAGATCCTGATGGGCCTGGTCGTGATGATCGTAATGGCGCAGATTCCGCCTCGCGTTTATGAAGGCTGGGCGCCGTATTTGTACATCGTTTGCATCATATTACTGGTAGCGGTGGATGCGTTTGGGGCGATATCCAAAGGTGCGCAGCGCTGGCTCGACCTCGGTATCGTACGTTTCCAGCCCTCTGAAATCGCCAAAATCGCGGTGCCATTGATGGTTGCGCGCTTCATCAACCGCGATGTTTGTCCTCCAACGCTGAAAAATACCGGTATCGCGCTGATACTCATTTTCATGCCGACTCTGCTGGTTGCCGCTCAGCCCGATTTGGGTACGTCGATTCTTATCGCTGCATCCGGCCTGTTTGTGCTGTTCTTGTCGGGTATGAGCTGGAAGCTAATCGGTATTGCCGTTTTACTGGTCGCCGCCTTCATTCCGATTTTGTGGTTCTTCCTGATGCACGATTACCAACGTGCACGCGTAATGATGCTGCTTGATCCCGAAACTGACCCACTCGGTGCGGGTTATCACATTATTCAGTCTAAAATTGCGATTGGGTCTGGTGGTTTACGCGGCAAAGGTTGGCTGCATGGTACGCAGTCGCAACTTGAGTTTTTACCCGAACGTCATACGGACTTTATCTTTGCGGTACTTGCCGAAGAACTCGGCCTGGTAGGGGTTCTGGTGTTACTGGCGCTCTATCTGCTGCTGATTATGCGTGGCCTGGTGATTGCGGCTCGTGCGCAAACCACATTTGGCCGAGTGATGGCTGGTGGGCTAATGTTGATTTTATTCGTATATGTGTTTGTTAACATTGGCATGGTTAGTGGTATCTTACCGGTGGTCGGCGTACCTTTGCCGCTGGTAAGTTACGGTGGCTCGGCCTTAATCGTTCTAATGGCTGGGTTTGGTATCGTCATGTCGATACATACCCACAGAAAAATGTTATCAAAAAGCGTGTAAGTGGATGAGGTGCGTAATGGTTAAGCGTTGGCTAGGGATCTGTGTAGTGGCTGCAATACTGGCTGGCTGCTCGTCTGATGACGGCGACCAACAGCAGGTAAACCAGCAACCGCAACCGGCGGTGTGTAATGGCCCGGTGGTTGAAATAAGCGGCGCAGACCCGCGCTTTGAACCGTTAAATCCTTCGGTTAACCAGGATTACGAAAATAACGGTAAGAGCTACAAAATCGTGCAAAACCCGGCGAACTTCAGCCAGGCGGGTCTTGCTGCGATTTACGATGCCGAACCGGGTAGCAACCTGACGGCCTCTGGCGAAACATTCGATCCTAATGCTTTAACCGCGGCGCACCCTACGCTGCCTATTCCAAGCTATGCGCGAATCACAAACCTCGCGAATGGCCGCATGATTGTGGTGCGCATCAACGACCGTGGCCCGTACGGCAATGACCGTGTGATTTCACTGTCTCGCGCCGCCGCCGATCGCCTGAACAATTCCAACAACACCAAAGTGCGTATCGACCCGATTATTGTGGCGCAGGATGGAACAATGTCCGGGCCTGGTACAGTGTGTACCACCATCGCGAAGCAAACCTACGCCCTGCCCGCCCGTCCGGATTTAAACACCGGAATGGGAGGCGCAACATCCGCCCCCGTTGATGCACCGCAGGGTGATGTTCGCGCGATTAGCAATTCAACTTTGCAAAGCGAAGACACCACGGGAGCGCCTGTCAGCAGCAGCGGCTTCTTAGGTGCAGCAACGCCACTGGCTCCGGGCGTGATTGAAAATGACCCTCCAGCAGTTGCGCCAACTCCTGCTGTTGTCGCAACTCCTGTGCAGCAAAGCGCTCCTGTTACCGCACCAGCCGCAGCCGCCTCCGGGCGCTATGTGGTGCAAGTTGGAGCCGTAAGCGACCAGGCTCGTGCCGCGCAGTGGCAGCAAAAACTGAGCCAGCAATTTGGTGTACCGGGCAAGGTTTCCAGTAATGGGACGATGTACCGTGTTCAGCTTGGGCCATTTACCAGCAAAACTGAAGCAAGCGCGCTTCAACAACGCCTGATGAGTGAAGCCCAACAGCAATCCTTCATCACTAACGCAACCGCTATGTAAGCGGTTGTGTCTGGCATCCTCTCTGCGTCAGTTAATGTCAATTTCATTAACAAATGATGCGCAAAGACGGATGCCAGTAAAAACCGCTTTTGCTATAGTAAGGCACTTTTTTTATTCCCATCACGGATGTCGTTGTTCTAATCATGAATACAGCCCCTTCTTTTCGTTTTGTTAAACGCCTGGCGCTTACTACGGCCCTGACCCTTACGGCAATAACCGCCGCACACGCTGACGACCTGAATATCAAAACTATGATTCCAGGTGTGCCGCAGATTGACGCAGAAGCGTATATCCTGATTGATTACAACTCAGGTAAGGTTTTGGCTGAGTCCAACGCTGACACCCGCCGTGATCCTGCCAGCCTGACCAAAATGATGACTAGCTACGTCATCGGCCAGGCCATGAAAGCCGGTAAATTTAACGAAAGCTCGATTGTGACTGTTGGTCAGGATGCATGGGCAACCGGTAATCCGGTATTTAAAGGCTCCTCTTTGATGTTCCTGAAGCCAGGTATGCAAGTTCCTGTCTCTCAGCTGATTCGTGGTATCAACCTGCAATCCGGCAACGATGCTTGCGTGGCAATGGCCGATTTCGTAGCGGGTAGCCAGGATTCGTTCGTTGGCCTAATGAACAGCTATGTTTCCGCTCTTGGCCTGAAAAACACGCACTTCCAGACTGTGCACGGCCTGGATGCTGAAGGTCAGTACAGCTCAGCGCGCGATATGGCCTTAATTGGTCAGGCATTAATTCGTGATGTACCGAACGAATACTCTATCTATAAAGAAAAAGAATTTACCTTTAACAATATTCGCCAGACAAACCGTAACGGCTTGCTGTGGGATACCAGCCTGCAAGTTGACGGCATCAAAACCGGTCATACCGACGCTGCGGGTTACAACCTGGTAGCTTCGGCAACCGAAGGGCAAATGCGCCTGATTTCTGCCGTACTTGGCGGACGCACCTATAAAGGCCGCGAAACCGAAAGTAAAAAACTGCTGACCTGGGGCTTCCGTTTCTTTGAAACTGTATCGCCGCTAAAAGCCGGTAAAGAATTTGCTTCAGAGCCAGCCTGGTTTGGCGACAACGACCGTGCATCGCTGGGTGTGGATAAAGACGTTTACCTGACGATCCCGCGTGGTCGTATGAAAGATTTGAAAGCCAGCTATGTGCTTAACACCACTGAACTGCACGCTCCATTGCAGAAAAACCAGGTGGTCGGCACCATCAACTTCCAGCTGGATGGCAAGACTATTGAACAGCGTCCGCTGGTCGTGCTTCAGGAAATGCCAGAGGGTAACTTCTTCAGCCGAATCATTGATTATATCAAATTGATGTTCCATCATTGGTTTGGTTAATAATTGAACACTTGAAAGAGTGGAAGCCATCCCCATATACTAAGAATCAAAGCAACTCCCGCTCAGCGGGAGTTATTATTTTTAATGCCGTAACGCTGGAGCTACCATGCAAACCAATCTGAAAGAATTGCTCGAATTCCCGACTTCCTTTACTTACAAAGTGATGGGTCTGGCGAAACCCGAGCTGGTTGATTTGGTCGTCGAGGTGGTGCAGCGCCACGCACCCGGTGACTACACCCCTCAGGTAAAACCGAGCAGCAAAGGTAACTACCATTCTGTCTCTATTACCATTAATGCGACCCATATCGAGCAAGTTGAAACCCTGTATCAAGAACTGGGTAACATCGAAATCGTTCGTATGGTGCTGTAATTCACACCACGCCCGGCCTTCTGGTCGGGCATGTGATATATTCCCTTCACTTTTCAACCTGCCGGAGACGATGTTTTGTCTCAAGATACTATTCAAATCCGCCAACTTGGCCTGCAACCCTACGAACCTGTTTCGCAGGCGATGCATGAATTCACCGATACCCGCGATGAAACCACTCTAGATGAAATCTGGTTAGTGGAGCATGAACGCGTATTTACCCAGGGCCAGGCAGGGAAAGCTGAACATGTTCTGGTGCCCGGTGATATCCCCGTTATTCAGAGCGACAGAGGCGGCCAGGTGACTTATCACGGGCCAGGCCAGCAAGTGATGTACGTGCTGCTCAACCTCAAGCGCCGTAAACTCGGGGTTCGGGAACTGGTGACTATTCTTGAGCAAACCGTGGTTAACACTCTGGCGGAATTAAATATCAATGCTTATCCGCGCGCGGATGCCCCCGGTGTCTATGTTGACGGGCGTAAAATTTGCTCGCTCGGTTTGCGCATCCGCAAAGGTTGCTCATTCCACGGATTAGCATTGAATATCGATATGGATCTCAGTCCATTCTTACGCATCAATCCTTGCGGCTATGCCGGTCTGGAAATGACGCAAGTCAGCTCGTTACGATCGGGGGTTTCACTGAGTGATGTTCAACCACTCCTTATTGATAAATTCATTGAATTATTGAACAATCCACCAATCAAATACATTCAAGTTTAATATATATTTTATTGATGACTGCATCTTTTTAGGTGCAGTTATTTAATGCTAATCTGGCTAACATTTCTTTACTTTATTTCTTCTTTTGTATAATTTCACTCGGATAAATATACATCAAATTTTGAATATATATATTCAGTTTTACTGGTTATTTGCTGGCTATGGAGTTTTGTATCATGGAAAGAAATCAAGAAGACAATTACCCAACATTCAAAGCATTACGCAATATCGATCTTAATTTGTTGACCGTCTTCGAAGCAGTCTACATCCATAAAGGGATTGTTAATGCGGCCAGGGTGTTAAATTTAACACCTTCCGCTATTAGCCAGTCTATCCAGAAACTGAGATCAACGTTTCCTGACCCATTATTTATCCGTAAAGGGCAAGGCGTCACGCCGACTGCATACGCGGCTCATTTGCATGAATACATCAGCCAGGGGTTTGAATCGATTCTGTGCGCGTTAGATGTGAACAATAACTACAATAAAGAGCGCACCATCACCATCGCGAGCACCCCGTCAGTAGGCGCACTGCTCATGCCGAGAATTTATTCCGCTATTCTGAAAGTCAATCCTAAATTAACCATTCGCAATGTCCCTGTAACAGAGCTTCAATTATCACAATTTCAGGCTGATATAGCCATCGATACGCATTCCCATCACAGCTCTGGTATTAGCAGTTATAAACTTTATACCGATTCAATTGTGGCGGTTTGCCGTCAGAATCACCCTACTGCTTCGTCAATAGTTAAAGGTGGTGATATTCACAACATGAATTACAGTTTTTTAATTATGCAGGATGCTCTATTAATAGATTTACGCCAGTTAATTAACGAAATTTTACCGAATCGTCACATCACTTTTAGCAGTTATAATTTCTTAACCATTGCTTCAATGTTAAGTACCAGTGACCTCATTGGTTTCATGCCAATGAAAATTTATGAAATGTACTCTCACATCTTCGAGCTTCAGAAGATTGAATGTGAAGCGCTTACCAGAATCAGTGTCACGACTACCATGCATATCAATAAACTCAGTTCACGTGATGCGGTGTTGCAGGAAGTTATAGACACTATCATTGATGAGTTTGAGCAAGCATAGGAAATCGACCTCTCGCCTTCCGGCATGAGGTCGACATTCAGTTCGTTAACGTAGAAAAGCGCACAAACCAACAACTCATTTACAATTCTTTCCCCGTTTACTGCTCAGTCAGGCTGATTTATCCCCTCCAGTGATGATATACTGCGCGCGCTATTAAAAAATAGTTGATAAATAAAACATTCGATTAGCCTGATTTTTTTTCAGCAACTGGAACACGTACGATATGAGTAAACCCATTGTAATGGAGCGCGGCGTCAAGTACCGCGACGCCGATAAAATGGCTCTGATCCCGGTTAAAAACGTGGTGACTGAGCGCCAGGAGCTGTTAAGAAAACCAGAATGGATGAAGATCAAACTTCCATCTGATTCGACCCGAATTCAGGGTATCAAAGCGGCAATGCGCAAGAATGGTCTGCATTCGGTGTGTGAAGAGGCTTCCTGCCCTAACCTGGCAGAATGTTTCAACCACGGCACCGCGACCTTTATGATCCTTGGCGCAATCTGTACCCGTCGCTGCCCGTTTTGCGATGTTGCTCATGGTCGCCCTGTCGCACCCGATGCCAACGAACCCGGCAAGCTTGCTCAAACTATCGCTGACATGGCGTTACGCTATGTGGTTATCACGTCTGTTGACCGTGATGATTTACGCGACGGTGGCGCGCAACACTTTGCTGATTGCATCAGCGCAATCCGTGAAAAAAATCCGAGCATTAAAATTGAAACATTAGTCCCGGATTTCCGTGGACGGATGGACAAAGCTCTGGAAATTCTGACCGCTACGCCGCCAGATGTGTTCAACCACAACCTGGAAAACGTACCTCGCATCTATCGTAAGGTTCGTCCTGGCGCTGACTATAACTGGTCGCTGAAGCTACTGGAGCGTTTTAAAGAAGCGCATCCGGATATCCCGACTAAATCAGGCTTGATGGTCGGTTTAGGCGAAACAAATGCTGAAATCGTAGAAGTCATGCGTGATTTACGCCGCCACGGCGTCACCATGTTGACGCTGGGGCAGTATTTGCAGCCAAGCCGTCACCACTTACCTGTTCAGCGTTATGTCAGCCCTGACGAGTTTGAAGAGATGAAAGCCGAAGCGCTGGCGATGGGCTTCACTCACGCAGCTTGTGGCCCGTTTGTTCGCTCTTCTTACCATGCGGATCTGCAGGCAAAGGGGATGGAAGTAAAATAACGATGTAACAAATCGTTACTTTTAATTTGCAGCTCGCAAAAAAAACCGGCATTTGAGATGCCGGTTTTTTTATATCTGTTCGAAAGCTGTGTTTTGATCAGTCTTTATGCGTAATACGATCAGAGACTGCATCAGTATTGGTGGCAGACTTTGCACCTGCTTCGTCTTCATTCATCGCTTTCTTAAAGCCCTTGATTGCCGCGCCAAGATCACCACCGAGGGTGCGCAACTTCTTGGTGCCAAATAACAAAACAATCAGCGCACCGACAACCAACAACTTTGTAATACTAATCTCGCCCATAACAACCTTCTTAATCATGCGTGCCGTGAATACGGCGAATAATACACTGAGACAATTAACGGTCATTTTCTCGTGCGATACAATAGCAACCTGTAACAAGTTGGATCAAGATCAGGTTAAAAATCACTCATAACAAATGCGGTAAAGCAAAACGCCGATTTTTTAGCACCGGCAACATAGCTCGTACTTCACTTAAATATTGGCTTTCCAGTTCAGCATAAAACAAAGCGGGTCGCTGATTGGCTGCCGCCATCACCACACCAAGCGGATCAACAATTTGGCTGTGCCCGATATTCTTATTACCGCACTCGCCAGAGGCCACAACATAGCATGTTGTATCGAGCGCGCGTGCTGCCAGAAGCGTTGACCAGTGCATTTCTTTATTAGGCCCTCGCAACCAGGCTGCGGGTAGGACTAAAACCTCCGCCCCCGCCAACGCCAGGTTTAATGCCATCTCTGGAAAACGCAGATCGTAGCAGGTCATCAATCCCACTTTAAATCCTGCAACTTCAATCAACGGTGGCAACGTATCACCGGCATCAACAAGACGCGATTCCTGTACATTAAACGCATCATAAAGATGAAGTTTCTGATAACGGGCAATGACTTCGCCCTTACGAATCGCCAGTAAGGTGTTTGCAGCCCGCCCTGCTGTCGTTTTGACGTGCAGAGTCAGAATCGTCGTCAATTGATTATTGCGGCTTTGCTCGCAAAGTGGCTGAATAAACTCATGATGGACTGCCTGCGCAGATTTCACCGACAAATCGGGGTCGTTATCGTCACGCGCCAGTACCGCCTCAGGTAAAACAAGTAAATCTGCCCCGTCAGCATGAGCTGCATCCATATAGTGAAGACATGTTTGCACGTTTTCCTGCCAAAGGTGACTCACGGCAAATTGCCCTATTGCAACTTTCATGTGGTTTCTCTCCAGGCTGCGAATAAATCATTATACCCAGTGTGAAATTTTCCGTGCTGACGTTACACTCAAACACTTTAATAAGAACGAACAGGAAACTACTGTGTTGCAAATGCTATTAGCCGTATTCATTGGCGGCGGAACGGGGAGCGTTGTGCGCTGGCTTTTGAGTATGAGACTTAACCCTGTGCATGCTGCCCTTCCGGTTGGAACTTTGACCGCAAACCTGGTGGGCGCATTTATTATCGGATTGGGTCTGGCGCTGTTTACTCGCATGACACACCTCGATCCCGTCTGGAAATTGTTAATCACTACCGGCTTTTGTGGCGGTTTGACCACCTTTTCGACCTTCTCCGCAGAAGTGGTTTTCTTGCTTCAGGATGGTCGACTTGCATGGGCTGCGCTAAACATACTGCTAAATCTCGCAGGCTCACTCACCATGACCGCTCTCGCATTTTGGATAGTTTCTCTCGCATACGGCCAATAATTAACCTCGCGTTAAGGTTAGCTTAATTTATGTCTGCCACTCTGGTTGAAAATTAGCGTGGGGCATAATAATGAAAGAACGTGTTGCAGGGTGGACGGCTGTGCTGATGAGCACGATGATCGTGATGTGCTTTGTGAAAATTTATCTATTTTCCTGAATTTAAAACAAAAAAAACCCGCCTTAGCGGGTTTTTATATTCTACTGGTAAAGCCTTAGATAGGCATTACGTTTGCAGCAGATGGGCCTTTGGCACCGTTAGTGATTTCAAACTCAACGCGCTGACCTTCAGCCAGGGTTTTGAAACCATTGCTCTGGATTGCAGAGAAGTGTACGAACACGTCTTTGCTACCATCTTCCGGAGTAATGAAGCCAAAGCCTTTTGACTCGTTAAACCACTTAACGTTACCTTTAATCTTAGACATCTAAATTACCTTTACATGAAAAACGACACAAATGCTGTGTCGGACATCAGTACACCAATTGTGGTGGATTTTGTCCAGTCCCGATTTGAGAAAAAGTGCTAAAAATTGCTACCTCTTTTAAAAACTGTGCAGTAGCCCTTATTTTTGAAAGTCAGATAATAGCGATACATGTTGTGCATGATTTCAGCCATTACCGCGCATCAGAATTGGAAGCGTAACCAGGCAAAGTAAACGTTACCGTTGTTGTAGGTTCCTGGGATATAGGTCATCTGGAACGTCGCCGGGCCATAACCCACAGAGGCCAGCGGCAATATCACTGGGATCGGAATGTAATTCCAGTTATCGCGCGCGGTGGCGCCCAGCGTGTAGCCGAGTCCCAAACGGAAGTTATCATCAGCCAGCGGACGCCAGATTTTCTCCCAGCCGTAGCCGCCAATCGGTTCCCATTTGTTATAGGAATCTTTAAATACCATCAGATACAAACCGTGCCAATTTCCGCTATCGTCCCAACGGTCCTGACCAAAACCAATCCCCCACGGGCGCTCGTTATAGCGATCGGTTTTTTCTTTATCGTAGGCAAATCGCGCATGCCAGGTGATGGCAGGCACGTATAAATCATAATGTTGCGGTTCATTCCACGTTTGTGAAACGTTATCCGTTAAAGTATTCCAGGCATCACCTAAAACGCTACTTTGATTAGCCAGTGCGACTGGCATTATCATTAGCGATGAAAAGAAAACAATACAGGAAATGACAATTCTTTTTGTTAGAGTCACATTAATTTCCACTTCAAAAATCAATATACAACCTAACAAATTATATATGAACAATAGTTAAATAAACGCGTAGTAAATTCCTAAAGATGTTTAACTTCGTCGAATTAATGGCCGATAAAAACATTACCCCAGCCATTATCTGAAAATCAAAAGATGGTGGGGTAACTTACTATTATTTATCTCTTTTTAATAAAACATACATTGCAGGAATCACCAGCATCGACAATAGCGGTGCCGTGATCATTCCGCCAATCATCGGCGCAGCAATTCGGCGCATCACTTCAGAACCAGTACCGTCACCCCACATGATAGGCAGTAAACCCGCCATGATCGTCGCCACCGTCATCACTTTTGGCCTTACGCGCAGCACCGCACCTTCATGCAATGCCCGCATTAACATCGGCTTGCCACCCAAAGGGTCCAGTGCTTTATGCCGTGCAATCGCCTGATTCAAATAAAGCACCATAATGACACCAAATTCAGCGGCGACTCCCGCCAAAGCAATAAACCCTACAGCGCCCGCGACCGACAAATTATATCCCAGTAAATAAAGCAACCAGACTCCGCCGATAAGTGAGAATGGTAAGGTACCCATTATTAATAATGCATCGCTCACGCGCGAGAATGTCACGTAAAGTAAGACAAAAATAATAACAAGCGTAAATGGTAGGACTATTCTTAATTTAGCGCTCGCTCGTTCTAAATATTCAAATTGCCCTGACCAGGATAATGAAACACCTTCCGGTAATTTAACTTGTTGTGAAACGGCACGTTGCATATCTTCCACCGCCGATTTTAAATCTCGCCCGCGCAGGTCGACATAAACCCAATTAGATAAACGCGCGTTTTCACTTTTCAGCATTGGCGGTCCGTCGGTAATGCTGATATCGGCCAGTTCAGAGAGTGCAATCTGGCTGCCATTTGCCGTAATAACAGGTAGGTTTTTCAGTTTTTGGACGTTATCACGCATTTCTCGAGGGTAACGAACATTGATGGGATAGCGCTCACGTCCTTCTATTGTTTCACCAATGTTTTGCCCGCCAATCACCGTCGCCACTAACGACTGCAACTCTTTGACCGACACGCCATAACGAGCCGCTTTCAGTCTGTCGATATTGATATCCACATAGCGTCCGCCACCTAATCTTTCCGCAAGCGCGGAAGTCACACCCGGAACCTGTTTCACCACCCGTTCGATTTGCTCGGCAACTTGCTCAATAGCAGCGATATTGTTGCCATTAACTTTGATACCCACCGGGCTTTTGATGCCCGTTGCCAGCATATCCAGGCGGTTACGGATCGGTGGCACCCAAACGTTGGCGATGCCCGGTACTTTCACCACGCTATCGAGTTCACTCACCAGTTTGTCCATCGTCATTCCTGGTCGCCATTGGTCACGCGGTTTAAAACGAATCGTCGTTTCAATCATCGTTAGCGGTGCGGGATCGGTCGCAGTATCTGCCCGCCCTGCTTTACCAAAAACCGTCGCCACTTCGGGCACCGTTTTGATGAGCCTGTCGGTTTGTTGCAGTAAATGTCCGGCTTCACGGGCAGAGATACCAGGTAATGTCGAAGGCATGTACAGCAAATCACCTTCATCAAGCGGCGGCATAAATTCGCTGCCGAGTCGACTGAGCGGCCATAGCGTCGCCACCAGCACTAACCCGGCAATGACCAACGTAGTTTTTGGGCGCACTAGCACTTTGTCGAGAAGCGGTTCATAAGCCGCAATCAGCCAGCGGTTAATAGGGTTCGCCTTTTCATCCGGGATTTTTCCACGGATAAAATAGCCCATCAGAACTGGTACCAGAGTGATCCCCAGGCCTGCGGCCACCGCCATGGCGTAGGTTTTAGTAAACGCCAGCGGCGAGAACATTCGCCCTTCCTGCGCCTCAAGGGAAAACACCGGAATAAACGACAGCGTGATAATCAGCAAACTACAAAACAGCGCAGGCCCGACTTCCACTGCAGCCTGTTCAGACAGACGCCAGTAATCAGCGCCTGTTGGCTGTTTATCCGGGTTGTCGTGCCGCCACTGCTCCAGCACTTTGTGCATGTTTTCGATCATCACGATGGCCGCATCGACCATTGCGCCTATGGCAATCGCGATCCCCCCCAGCGACATGATGTTGGCATTCACGCCCTGGTAATGCATGACAATAAATGCACCCAATATGCCCAGCGGCAACGTTATCATCGCCACCAGCGCTGAGCGGAAGTGGAATAAGAACAAGGCACAAATAATCGCTACCACGATAAACTCTTCCAGAAGCTTATGGGAAAGCGTTTCAATTGCGTTTTCAATCAGATGCGAGCGGTCGTAGACCGGAACAATTTCGACACCCGTGGGCAAACTTTTCTGGATTTTCTGAAGTTTGGCTTTTACCGCATTGATGGTATCCAGCGCATTTTTGCCATAGCGCATGACAATAATGCCGCCAGCGACTTCACCTTCACCGTTAAACTCAGCTACACCCCGGCGTATTTCCGGCCCCATACGCAACGTGGCCACATCGCTCAGTAACACAGGGATGCCTTCACGTGTGGTAATAACGACTTGTTTGAAGTCATTGAGGTTTTTTAAATATCCTGCGGTGCGAACCATGTATTCAGCTTCGCCCATTTCGATGACCGAACCGCCCCCTTCCTGGTTGGCACTTTGCACCGCATCTATCACCTGTTGATGCGTGATATTCAGCGCCCGCATCCGTTGTGGGTCGAGCACTATCTGGTATTGCCGCACCATGCCGCCAACACTTGCGACCTCCGACACGTTCGGAACCGTTTTTAGCTCGAACTTAAGCGTCCAATCTTGCAGCGCCCGTAAATCTGCCAAACTGTGTTTCCCGCTTCGGTCCACCAGCGCGTATTCATACACCCAGCCAACGCCCGTGGCATCTGGTCCCAACGACGCTTTGGCCTCTGCGGGAAGCTGCGATTGCACCTGGCTTAAATATTCGAGCACCCGTGAACGCGCCCAGTAAGGGTCGGTGCCATCTTCAAATAAAATGTAAACATACGAATCTCCAAACATCGAAAAGCCACGTACCGTTTTAGCCCCGGGGACTGAAAGCATGGTGGTGGTGAGTGGATAAGTAACCTGATCTTCAACGACTTGCGGCGCTTTACCTGGGTAGTTGATACGAATAATCACCTGCACATCAGAGAGATCAGGCAGCGCATCAAGCGTCGCGCGTTGCAGTGACCAAATCCCCCACGCCGCCATCATGATTGCCGCCAGTAAAACCAGCAGCCGGTTTTTGAGTGACCAACGAATCACGGTAGCAATCATTTCATCGCCCCCGCCATTGGCATCAGATGAGTGATAACTGCACCATTTTCGTCATCCATGGTGAAACTAAACATCACGTTATCGCCGACTTTAATGCCCTTAGCATCCGTTGCGGATTTCAACGCAAAATCCATCGTCATTGCACTCCATTTGAGCGCTGGAATAGGCTTATGCGAAAGCGTGATTGCGTCATCAGCGATCCCTTTCACCACAGCCTCTCCCTCGTATTCCTGCGCGGTAGAGGATGCCGCTTTTTCCTCTGGTAAAGCACTGCGCAAGCTGGCTTCGGAATCAATCAGGAACTGCCCAGAAGTCACAACTTTGTCGCCCTCTTTCAGCCCCTGTTTAATCTCCACCCAGCCATTTTGAGCCGTACCCACCACCACGTTAACCGGGTTAAAATGGCCGTCATTCTGTGTCACTAATACCCGGCTGGCACTTCCGGTTTCAATCAGTGCTTCTTCAGGAATCGCCAACACCGGCGGCAGGACAGGCGAGTTCGCCAGCGTGACATTGAGGTACATGCCCGGCTTGAGTTTCATTTGCGAATTTTCCAACACAATGCGCGCTTTCAGCGTGCGTGTAGTGGTTTCCATATTGGGGAGCAACTCACTCACACGCCCGTGGAAAGTCTCTCCCGGCCAGCTATCCGATGAAGCCTGAATTTCGCTTCCCACTTGCAGCACCTGTGCCTGAGTTTGTGGGTAATCAATCACAATCCACACCGACTTGAGGCTGGCAATTTCAAATAGCGGCGCAGTAGCCGCAACTTGCGCGCCTTCTCGCGTATCCAGCTTATTGATATAACCCGCCTGTTTTGCCCGCACGGTGACACGCGTCTGCGGCTTTCCCGTTTTCTCCACCAGACGAATAATCTCCGCAGGCATAAACTGGAGTTGCAGGCGTTCACGCGCGGCAGACGTTAACGCGCTGTCGCCCAACTGGAGCACGGCCAGATACTCCTGTTGAGCCGCCGTCCACTCTGGTATCCATAATTGAGCCAACGGCTCACCCGCCTTAACGAATTGCTGTGGCGCATTGACAAACAGCTTCTCAACCACGCCATTAGCACTGGCCGGGATTATCTGCACGCTGCGTTCGTCTGTTGAAACCGTAGCAAATGCATCAAACTGATAATCCAGCACTTTCTTCTCAACCTGCGCCGTTTTAATACCCAGATTCTGCTGTTGGCGAGCGCTTACTGTCACCCCGCCTTCTTCCGTGGCTTCATCCGCGTAACGCGGCACAAGGTCCATATCCATAAACGGTGATTTTCCGGGTTTATCAAAACGCTGACCGGGCGTCATCGGGTCATACCAATAGAGAACTTTCCGTTCAGATTGAGCCGCTGGAGCGAGGGTGCCGTGGCTTTGCTTGCCCGCGTAATACCCCGCGCCGAGTGCGCCCGCAATGGCGAGTGCGACTAAAGAGAGCTTCGTTATTGTTTTCATTATTGGTTTTCATCCTGTGGCGTCAGATAGCGAATAGCGGCCCAGGTTTCAGCCACGGATTTCTCCGCGCTATTCGCGGTCAGTTCGGTATCAAGTAGCGTGCGGCGGGCATTGAGCAAATCGGAAAGCGTGGATTGCCCGGAGCGGTATTGCGCTTCAATCAGTGAAAGGCGCTGGCGTTGCAGAGGTAGAATTTCTTCTTGCTGGCGCTGCCAGAGGGTTTGAGCGGCCTGATATTGCGCCACCAGCGTACGAACCAGAGCCACGCGCTCGCGTTTCGCTAAAGCCAATTGATCGTTAGCCTCCATTGATCGCGACATATCAGCCGCCAGATCTTTGTCCTGGCGTTGAGATTTAAACATCGGTAAATCAACGGTAAACATCACGCCCGCCATGTCGTCGTAATCATCAGCGCGATGAGCGTAGTACACCTCAACGCCAACATTCGGCTTCGCGGCTACCGCAGACTGAGCCGAACGCGCTTTGGCAACATCAGCCTCGCGCGCTGCTTCAATCACTTCAGGATGCAGCCCGACGCTTTGCTCAAGAACAGCAGGGTCCGCAGGCAGGCGCTGATAACGGGGTAACGAGCCACGTGCGTTATCAATTTGTTCGCCGGTTAATTGCAGTAAACGAGTCTGAGCCAGCGTCACATCACGCTGTGCGAGGGTGACTTTGTCCTGCATGCCTAAAAGCGTCATACGAATATCCATGACGCTGGATGCCGGTGAACTGCCGCTGGCCACCGTGGCTTTTTGCACGCCAATCTGGCGCTCGGTTTCTGCGACCAGTTTTTGTGCAGCCGTCAGGACCTTTTGTGACAACGCTAAATCCAGCCACGCCTGGGCGGCCGATCTTTGCAGCGTCGCGCGAATCACCTCAGCTTTTGCGACACTGCTGGCTGACTGAGCCAGAATCGTTTCTGCTTTGCGGTCGCGTTTATCCTCGCTGACGTAATCTTGCATGATACCGATACGCTGCATGGTCATGCCTTCTCGGGTAAAACGGTGGCTGTTGCTGCCCTGTACCGGGACGTTTTCAATGCCAAATTTCAGTTTTGGGTCGGGTAACTGGCGAGCAGAATCCGCCATCGCATTCAGGGCATTACTCTGATTACGGTTAGCAGAAAGTTCTGCGGAATAGTGAACGGCCGCGGCCAGGGTCTGTTGCAGGCTGAACTCTGCCGCATGAGCGGCAGAGACAGACGCAGCAACCAGCACCCCGCCGAGCCATAAGCTCAGGGAATGTTGTTTCATGGCGGCCTCGGTTACTTAGTCGGCGTAACGGAGGCGAGTTGGTACCCTTCAGCCTGCTGGCTAAAGGTGAAATCAACCGTGTCACCTGCTTTCACCGTCGGCAATGAACCCGCATCAGGCAGGCTGAAGGTCATCGTCATTGCGGGCCAGTTAAGAGCAGCGATAGGTTTGTGGGCGATAGAAATGGAATCGGCGGTCACTTTCTTTATGACACCGTGACCGTGATAAATTTCGGCGGCCCCAGCCGGAGTCATCGACATCTCATGAGACATCTCGTGGGAAGCGGCGTGAGCCACAGAAAAGAAAGCAAAAACGGACAGCGCAGCGGCTGCAAAGGAACGTGCAAAAATAGCAGACATAAAAAATCTCCAGAACCAAAGTCAAAGGATGAAATCCGTAAGGGATGAACCAAGACAGTGCTGGAGTTATTCTCTAAAACGACAAAACCGTATTGTGGCGGGAGGGCCGGTTGCAGGTGGGGTTAACAGCGCAACGGAAGTGACCACTTCCTGACATTCAGGGATGACTAAGGCCAGAGTGTCAGTGACCGGCAATGCGACCAACGAACTATAGCCATTATCTTTTTGCATCACGTCCGGAATGCAGTGCTTATCACACAGTGTTCCTTTTGCTTTCACCCTATCCCACTGGTTTTCCATCAGCATATGTTCGCTATGCTGAACAGAAAGTGAGGACGCGCTAATTTCTACCGGGCAGTCGTGCGATGCCACCGCGACCTGGCTGTTGACAAACAGCCAGCCAAACGCAAACAGCAGCATCAAAAGATGCTTCCTGAAAAAGCGTAAACGGCTTGTCGACCAGAACGTGGATTGCAAGGTATTGCCCCTGAAATATGCGAGGCGGCAGTATAAGCATCATAGCTTTTTAATTTAAAGGGATTTTTAGTTGTTTTACATTTAGCTAAATAATTAACAATTACGTAATATAATCTTAATTAAACACCCTCCAAATGATTATTAACAAAGCAATAAGCGATATAAATATATACCGCTAATCAATAAGTAAATGTCATAATTGCAATGCTGTCGACAAAAGTGTCATGACGGCAGTACGAAGCTGACTAAATTTGATGCTCATCAGAAATCTGCGCCAATGATTCAGGCAGATTGGCACCGTTTTCGCTGACGACTGCAAAGCGTCTTATTATTTTATTTCTGGCATGGCGTTGCGTTGAGATACCTGAACGCAACAGGGGGCTTTAATGCTGACAACTATTGAATTACTTATTGGGGTTGTGGTTATTGTTGGTGTAGCTCGCTACATCATCAAAGGCTACTCCGCTACCGGCGTGTTATTCGTCGGCGGCTTAACGTTACTGATTATTAGTGCCTTGATGGGCCACAAAGTTTTACCTGCCAGCGCTGAAAGCACCGGCTATACCGCAACTGACATCGTCGAATATGTCAAAATCCTGCTGATGAGCCGTGGTGGCGATCTCGGCATGATGATCATGATGCTTTGCGGTTTCGCATCGTACATGACGCACATCGGCGCTAACGATATGGTGGTTAAGCTTGCCTCTAAGCCACTGAAGTTAATTAACTCACCGTACATTCTGATGATTGCCGCCTATTTTGTGGCGTGTCTGATGTCTCTGGCAGTTTCCTCAGCGACTGGCCTGGGCGTGTTGTTGATGGCGACCCTGTTCCCGGTCATGGTCAACGTGGGTATTAGCCGTGGTGCGGCGGCTGCAATTTGCGCCTCCCCTGCTGCAATCATCCTCTCCCCAACTTCAGGTGACGTGGTGTTAGCCGCGAAAGCTGCGGAAATGTCATTGGTTGATTTTGCCTTTAAAACCACCGTGCCAATTTCTATCGCTGCCATTATTGCCATGGCGATTGCCCACTTCTTCTGGCAACGTTACCTGGATAAAAAAGAAAACGTCAGCCATGAAATGCTCGATGTCAGCGAAATCCAGACTACCGCACCGTCTTTCTATGCCATTCTGCCGTTTACACCCATTATTGGCGTGCTGATTTTCGACGGTAAATGGGGTCCGCAGCTGCATATCATCGCCATTTTGGTTATCTGTATTCTGATTGCTGCGGTCATTGAGTTCTTCCGTAGTTTCAAAGCACAAACCGTCTTCTCCGGTCTGGAAGTCTGCTACCGCGGCATGGCTGATGCCTTTGCTAACGTGGTCATGCTGTTGGTTGCCGCAGGCGTATTCGCACAAGGACTGAGCACCATTGGCTTTATCCAGAGCCTGATTTCCATTGCGACGTCGTTCGGTTCCGCAAGCATCATTCTGATGCTGGTGCTGGTCGTGCTGACCATGCTGGCTGCAATGACCACCGGTTCCGGTAACGCGCCGTTCTATGCCTTTGTGGAGATGATCCCGAAACTGGCTCATTCCTCGGGCATTAACCCGGCGTATCTGGCGATTCCCATGCTGCAAGCCTCAAACCTTGGCCGTACCATTTCTCCGGTATCCGGTGTGGTCGTCGCGGTGGCAGGTATGGCAAAAATCTCACCATTTGAAGTCGTGAAACGCACGTCAGTGCCGGTTGCTGTCGGGCTGATTGTGGTGATTATTGCCACCGAAATCCTGGTGCCTTCTGCCGCGGCAGTTGTTGCCGGTTAAACCCGTTCGCATACCCGCTCACAGCGATCTATATGTGCGCTGTGGGCGTCCTACTTTTCCATAAACAATCTCCGCCATAATCTGCTGTCTCCCTGCGGCAAACTCAAGATAACGTCTCGCCGTAGTACGACTCAGTTTCAACTCCTGGGCCACGGTTTCTGCGGTATGCCGCGCATCCGGGTCAGCAAATAACAGCTGCACTTTGGCCAGAGTTAACGCATCAATACCCGCGGGCAATTCCTCTTTGCGCTCGCCACGCGCATAAGCATTAAACATGTCGTCAATCTGCCGCTGGCTGGCGCTCGCATGGCTGACGAGCAATTGCATTCGCTGCTGATAACGTTCGAGCGTTTGGCTCAGGCGCTCATAAGCAATCGGCTTCACCAGATAATCAAAGACACCCCCACGCACCGCCTCCGCGACAGTTTCCATATCGCTTGCAGCCGTAGTAAACACCACGCCACCAGCAAAACGCGCCTGGGTCAGCTCGTGCAAAAGCGTGATGCCTTTGCCATCGGGTAAATAATTATCCAGCAGAATCAGTGCAGGTTTAAAACGCTCAATCATCATTCGTGCCTGCGCTAAATTCCCCGCAAGCCACACCTGCCCACAACCGTGGAATCGACGAATAAACTCGGCATGCATTTCTGCCAGTGGAGTTTCATCTTCAACAATCAGAATCGTTAGAGCTTGAGCCATAAATGATCTTCACTTTCGGAATAAAAACAGTAAATAAAGAGCCGGACGGTTCATTATCTTCAATCGTAATAATACCGCCGCACCGCTCCACATAGCTGGCAATAAGATACAGCCCGATGCCGTGTTCTCCGGGCGCATCAGTTTTGGTGCTGACGCCCTGGTCAAAAATCACTTCGCGCAAGGCTTCAGGCACCCCGCAACCGCTGTCAGCCACCTCAATAATCACTTCATTGCCTTCATCACTTAACCAAAGCTCAATGCCCTTATCACTCTCGGGATAATTCAGGCAGGCTTCAAAAGCGTTATCCAGCAGATTACCCACTACGGCGGCAAACTCGGTGCTGTCCAGCCCTTCCGGCAAATGGCGAAGCTGGCTGCCTGGGGTAATGTTGAGGATCAGTCCCAACTCCCTGGCACGCTGCCACTTACCGAACAGCAGCCCCGCGACCTGTCGGTCATCAAAGGAACCGCGCAGGAAATCAATTAATTCCTGCTGTGCCTGCGACTCGCCTTTCACCATCGCCAGCACCTGGTCGTACTCTTTCATTTGCAGCAGACCACTGAGCGTAGACATCCAGTTCAGGTGTTCGTGCCTTAGGGCGCGCAAGCTATCAACGTATTGTTTAACCTGCGTCAATTGCGCATTGAGTGCGCTGATTTCATCTTTACTGCGAAAGCTGATAATCGCGCCTAACAGTTCTTCGCCAGACCAAATCACCCCGCGATTGGCAATCACATTCAAACCGTTAAAAGTACACAGCACATCCCGCCGTTCTTGTTCGATGTGTTCCGTGAAAAAGGATGCAGGGTGCACCACTTCGGCGATAGGTTTTGCCAGCCACTGTCTGCCCGGTGAGCTTAACCCCAGCATTTTACGCGCGTTGCGATTAATCGCCGTGATAACACCGTCGGGATCGACGGCGATCAACCCTTCAAATACCGAGCCGAATAGCGCCTCCTGCTGGCGAACCACCTGAGCAATCTGCTGCGGTTCCATGCCTAACATCTGCCTGCGAATATGGGCGGCAAAAAACCACGACAACAGCAGCAAAATCACCAGAATCAGGACAAACACCCCAACCAGCGGCAGGAGAAAATCAAGTCGCCAGCTATCTATTTTGCTGACCAGATACCCCAGCGACACCACCCCGATGACTTTCCCCTGCTCGTCAAAAATTGGCGTTTTGGCACGCATCGCCAGGCCAATCGAGCCTTTGCCGGTAATAAAGTAGCTTTCACCCTTTTCCAGCGCTCCGGGTTTTGTCCACTGCATCGGCCGGCCGATTTGTTGAGGATTGGGATGATAAAGCCGGATGGAGTTGCGGTCGCCAATGACCACATAATCAAAATCAGAACCCGTTGCCATCTTGCCGACAATTTCGGACAGACGCTGACTGTCTCTGTTTTTTACCGCCTCAACCAGGCTGTCATTAGACGCAATAATTTTCGCCTGATGCATCGCCATATCACGCACATGGTTGGTTAGATAATCTTCAAAACTGGCGGATAAATACTGGCCAAGTGCCGCCATTAACAGAAGGGAAATCAGGAGGAGTAATAAAAAAATGCGTAGCGGAAAGGCAATGTGACGTAGAAATCGAAACTCTTTCGCGGGGGTTTTGCCAAACATTGCCATTCCTTTATTAGCACCTTAAATAGCAGGCGAATGTAACCAATTTGTTTTCAAACGCGCCCATCAAAACGGCTCAAATCGTTACAGATTCCGTACATTAAATCAATTAAACAAATAAAAACCGCTACTCAACTCACAGTGAAAATAATTAAGAAAATAAAAACCATTAAGTCTATTTAAACCACTTAACCCTTTGTGAAATATATCAAAATTAAAAAATCAATTTATCCGTACGATCGTTAAATTCGCACAGCAGCCTTAACAATGTCGCGATGGGAATGATTGAAAACAAAATGTTATTCATTTGCGACAATCGGCAACACATTTATTTCAACAAATTTCCACCCACTCAATTATTCGCGTGGCAAAAGGATTTTCATGTTCAGTAATACCGTATTAGCCCGGGTTAAACGCGCAGAAAATAAAAAGATGGCTGAGATTACGCGTTTTCTCCGTGCCAACTCGCTGAGCATCGATACCACGGTAGAAATCTTTATTACCCTAACCCGTGACGAACAGCTTATTGCCTGCGGGGGAATTGCCGGAAATATCATTAAGTGTGTCGCCATCAGTGAATCTGCACGCGGTGAAGGTTTAGCCCTGACGCTCGCAACTGAATTAATCAATTTAGCCTTTGAGCGACAAAGTACCCATCTTTTCATCTACACCAAAAGTCACAACGAAGCGCTATTTAAACAGTGCGGCTTTTATACTCTCGCCAGCGTGCCTGGCGTCATGGTGCTGATGGAAAATAGCGCCACGCGCCTGCAACGTTACGCCAGTTACCTCACCACACTGCGCCATGACGGCAATAAAATCGGCTGCATCGTGATGAACGCCAACCCGTTCACTCTCGGCCACCGCTATCTGATTCAAAAAGCGGCCGCACAATGCGACTGGCTGCATGTATTTATGGTGAAAGAAGACACCTCGCGCTTCCCTTACGAAGACCGCCTCGCACTGGTGCGAGCTGGCACCGCCGACATCGCCAAAATCACCGTTCATCGTGGCTCGGAGTACATGATTTCTCGCGCCACTTTCCCCTGCTACTTCATCAAAGAGCAGAGCGTGATTAACCACTGCTACACCGAAATCGACTTACAGATTTTCCGCCAACACCTCGCTCCCGCATTGGGTATCACGCACCGATTTGTTGGCACCGAACCCTTCTGCAAAGTCACCGCCGGATACAACGCCGATATGTGCCAACGCCTGACCTCGCCAGCCGACAGCTCCCCGCCCATTGAACTGGTGGAAATTGAGCGCCTGCGCTATCGCGGCGTATCCATTTCCGCCTCCCTCGTGCGGCAATTGCTGGTGAAAAAAGATTTCGCAGCCATTGAGCACCTCGTCCCGGAAGCGACCCGAGAATATTTGCAAAACCTGCTTGCCACGCGATCAGAAAGCGCCGCTGACAGGCAACCGGAACCCGCATTACAAACAGGTGAAAAATGAAAATTACCCGCCCCGCCGTCGCCGGCACGCTTGAGTCGGGAGATGTGATGATTCGCATTATCCCGCTCGATACCCAGGAAATTGACCTGCAAATCAACAGCAGCGTTGAAAAGCAGTTTGGCGCCACGCTCCGCGCCACGCTGATGGAAATTCTCACGCGCTATGACGTGCGTGGCGTTCAACTGAACGTGGATGATAAAGGCGCGCTGGACTGCATTCTTCGCGCACGTCTTGAAACGTTACTGGTTCGTGCCAGCGACGTTGGTGCTCTGCCGTGGGAGGAATGCCAGTGATTGCCCCTATCGCCCAGCAGCGGAAAACCCGCACCCGCCGCAGCATGTTGTTCGTCCCCGGCGCGAATGCTGCCATGGTCAGCAACGCCTTTATCTACCGCGCCGACGCGCTGATGTTTGATCTCGAAGACTCGGTGATTTTGCGCGAGAAAGACGCAGCGCGCCGTCTCGTCTACCACGCCCTACAGCACCCGCTGTATCAGGAAATCGAAACCATCGTACGCGTTAACGCGCTGGACTCTGAATACGGTCTGGCTGACCTGGAAGCGGTCGTGCGCGGTGGTGCCGATATTGTTCGTCTGCCGAAAACCGACTCTGCTCAGGATGTTATCGACATCGAAACTGAAATTGCGCGCATTGAAACCCAGTGCGGTCGCGAAGCCGGTAGCACAGGTCTGCTGGCGGCAATTGAATCCGCACAGGGCATTACGCAGGCGGTGGCCATTGCCCATTCCTCGCCCCGGCTTATCGGTATTGCGTTAGGCGCAGAAGACTATGTGCGCAACCTGCGCACCGAACGTTCACCTGAGGGCGTTGAACTGCTGTTCGCTCGCTGTTCAATCCTTCAGGCGGCGCGCGCAGCAGGGATTCAGGCGTTCGATACCGTCTATTCCGATGCCAATAACGAAGCCGGATTTTTACATGAAGCGGCCCACATCAAACAGTTGGGATTTGACGGCAAATCACTGATCAACCCGCGCCAGATTGAGCTACTGCACAACCTTTATGCCCCGACTCGCAAAGAAGTTGACCATGCACAACGCGTCGTGGAAGCCGCCGAAGCCTCAGCTCGCGAAGGGCGCGGCGTGGTTTCGCTCAACGGCAAAATGGTAGACAGCCCGGTAATCGAACGGGCGCGTCTGGTACTCGCCCGGGCAGCGCTTTCTGGCCTTCGTGAAGAATAAGGAATCACAATGACTCACACTCAACGACAGGAACGCCTCAACGCCTGGCAACGCCGCAGCGACAGCGATATCCAGGCTTTCCAGAACGCGTCCAAACTAAACCAGCAAACGCAAAAACCACGCGACAAAAAACTGTGCACCTCGCTTGATGAAGCCATTCGCCGTTCCGGGCTACACGACGGGATGACCATCTCCTTTCACCACGCGTTTCGCGGCGGCGATCTGACGCTGAACACAGTGATGGAAGCTATCGGCCGGATGGGCTTTAAAAATCTGACGCTGGCTTCCAGCTCGTTAAGCGACTGCCATGCGCCGCTGGTCGAGCATATCCGCAACAACGTCGTCAGCCGTATTTACACCTCCGGGCTGCGAGGCGAGCTTGCTGAAGAGATCTCTCGCGGATTGTTGGCCGAACCGGTGCAAATCCACTCCCACGGTGGCCGCGTGCAACTGATCAAAAGCGGCGAGCTGAAAATTGACGTCGCATTTCTCGGTGTTCCTTCCTGCGATCCCTTCGGTAACGCCAACGGCTACACCGGCAAAGCCTGCTGCGGCTCGCTGGGTTACGCGAAAGTAGACGCAGAAAATGCCCGCCAGGTGGTTTTGCTGACCGAAGCCCTGCAGCCCTACCCGCACAATCCCGCCAGCATCCCGCAGGATCATGTGGATTTGATCGTTCAGATCGACCGCGTCGGCGATGCCGACAAGATCGGCGCAGACGCCACCCGCATGACCTCCAATCCTCGCGAGTTGTTGATTGCCCGAAGTGCGGCCGATGTGGTGGTTAACTCCGGTTATTTCAAAGAAGGCTTTTCCCTGCAAACCGGCACCGGCGGCGCATCCCTTGCCGTCACCCGTTTTCTGGAAGACAAAATGCGCAGCCGTGGCATTCACGCGGCTTACGCGCTGGGGGGCATCACCTCCACAATGGTTGATCTGCATGAAAAAGGGTTAATCAAAAAGTTACTCGACGTGCAGAGCTTTGACCGCATCGCAGCCGAATCGCTGGCGCACAACCCGAACCACATCGAAATTAGCGCCAACCAGTATGCCAACTGGGGTTCGAAAGGTGCATCTGTAGACCGACTGGATGTCGTCGTGCTCAGCGCGCTGGAAGTGGACACGCGTTTTAACGTCAACGTGCTGACCGGTTCGGACGGCGTGCTACGCGGCGCCTCCGGCGGCCACTGCGACACTGCCGTGGCCGCCGCGCTGTCGATTATCGTCGCGCCGCTGGTTCGTGGACGCATTCCTACTCTGGTAGATGAAGTGACAACCTGCGTTACGCCTGGCTCAAGCGTCGATATTCTGGTCACAGACCACGGTATCGCCGTCAACCCGGCGCGCCCGGAACTGGCGGAAACCCTCAAAGAAGCGGGAATGAAAGTCGTCTCCATCGAATGGTTACGCGAACGCGCCGGACTCCTCACCGGAAAACCGCAGCCGATTGAATTTACCGACCGCGTGATTGCGGTGGTGCGCTACCGCGACGGCTCGGTTATCGACGTCGTTCGCCAGGTAAAGGAGTAAACGATGCCGCTGTATCTTACCTCTGCAACCCACGCCGTTGTTACGGTGCCGGAAATCATCGCCAGCCGTGATGCACGCCAGACCCGCCAACAGTCCTGGCTGGAACGCCATGGTGTAACGCTGGTTTCGTTTACCATCGTTGCGCCTGGGCCTGTAAAAGACACAGAACTGACGCGACGTATCTTTAATCATGGTCTTAGGGAGTTACGCCACCTGGCAGAGCTTTCCGGCTGGGAAATCAAAAAACAGACTTGCCTGCCTTTAGCCACCGGGCCGGAAGGATTACTGGCAATAGATGCGCCAGCCATGAGTGTGAAACTGGCGACCATCGGGCTTGAGCAGTCGCACCCGCTGGGCAGGCTTTGGGATCTGGATGTGCTCACTGCGCACGGGCAAATTCTTTCGCGTAGCGACTTTGACCAGCCGCCACGCGATTGCCTGATTTGCCAGCGTAATGCCAGCCTGTGTGCTCGGGAGCAAACCCACTCGCTTTCTGAGCTGCACACCCGCATGGAGGCACTGTTAGATGCTGCCGAAAACGCTGCCCACGCTTGATGCCGATATCGTCGCGGGCTGCTGTGACCTCGCATGGCGCGCGATGCTGACTGAAGTCAACCTCTCCCCAAAACCAGGCCTGGTCGACAGCTTTAACTGCGGGGCGCACAAAGACATGGCGCTGGAGGATTTTCATCGCAGCGCCGAAGCCATCCGCCACTGGTTGCCGCGTTTTATGGCGTCAGGTGCCCGTCACGCCAACTGTCCAGCACATGAAGCGCTCGCGGACCTGCGCGTGATTGGCATGGGTTGTGAAGCCGATATGTTCCGCGCAACGGCTGGCGTCAACACCCATAAAGGCACCATTTTTTCCCTGGGATTGCTGTGTGCCGCCATCGGGCGCTTGTATCAGCAGCGGCAGGTTATTTCGCCAGAAGCTGTCGGTAAAACCGTCGCTAATTATTGCCAGGGTTTAACCGGTCGCGAACTGCAAAATGGCAACGCCCAACACACCGCCGGGCAACGCCTTTACCGCCAGATGGGGCTAACAGGGGCACGCGGAGAAGCCGAAGCGGGCTATCCGCTGGTGCTCACACTCGCCCTTCCCCATTACCGCACACGCCTGGCGGCAGGAAGTGACCCCGAACTCGCGTTGCTCGACACTTTGCTGGTGCTGATGTCTGTCAACAACGACACCAACGTCGCCTCGCGCGGCGGAAGTGCTGGCCTTCAATGGTTGCAACAACACGCCCAAACACTGTTACGCCGGGGTGGTATTCGTCAACCCGCCGATCTGAGCCACCTGCACGAATTTAACCAGCAATGTATCGAACGCAATCTCAGCCCTGGCGGCAGCGCAGATCTGCTGATCGTCACCCATTTTTTAAGCGAACTAATGCCTTACACACTCAACACAAATTAATAAAAATCCTTACTGGAGAATCAGTTATGTCTGTTTCAAAAGATAAAATATGGAAGTTACTGGCCCCGCTAGTGGTGATGGCCGTGATGCTGCTTATTCCAGTGCCCGACGGCATGCCTCCGCAGGCGTGGCACTACTTTGCAATCTTTGTCGCCATGATTGTCGGCATGATTCTGGAGCCGATTCCAGCAACGGCAATTAGCTTTATCGCCGTGACGATTTGCGTCATCGGCAGCGATTACCTGCTGTTCGACGCTAAAGAACTGGCAGACCCTGCATTCGACGCCGGAAAACAGGCGCTGAAATGGGGGCTGGCAGGCTTCTCAAGCACCACGGTCTGGCTGGTATTCGGGGCGTTTATCTTCGCGCTGGGTTATGAAGTCACCGGGCTGGGTCGCCGTATCGCGCTGTTTATGGTGAAATTTATGGGCAAGCGGACGCTGACGCTCGGCTACGCGATTGTCATCATCGACGTGCTGCTGGCACCGTTTACCCCGTCAAACACCGCACGAACCGGCGGCACCGTATTCCCGGTAATCAAAAACCTGCCGCCGCTGTTCCAGTCCTTCCCAAACGATCCTTCATCGCGCCGCATCGGGAGTTACCTGATGTGGATGATGGTGATCAGTACCAGTCTTAGCTCCTCGATGTTTATCACCGGGGCAGCACCTAACGTGCTGGGGTTGGAGTTCGTCAGCAAAATTGCCGGTATCCAGATAAGCTGGATGCAGTGGTTTTTAAGTTTCCTGCCCGTGGGAATCATCTTGCTGATTGTCGCCCCATGGCTTTCTTATGTGCTGTATAAACCAGAAGTGACGCACAGCGCGGAGGTGTCTGGCTGGGCCAGCAGCGCATTAAAAGAGATGGGCGCGTTAACACGCAAAGAGATGATTTTAATCTGTTTAGTGTTACTGAGCCTCGGGTTATGGGTGTTCGGCGGTGAAATCATTGATGCCACCGCGGTGGGTTTACTGGCGGTGTCGCTGATGCTGGCGCTGCACGTCGTGCCGTGGAAAGACATCACCAAATATCACAGTGCCTGGAACACGCTAGTGAACCTCGCCACGCTGGTTGTAATGGCAAGCGGCCTGAGCCGGTCTGGTTTCATCGACTGGTTTGCCAATACCATGAGCTCTCACCTTGAAGGATTCTCGCCTAACGCCACGGTGATCGTGCTGGTTCTGGTGTTCTACTTTGCGCACTATCTGTTCGCCAGCCTTTCGGCCCACACGGCTACTATGCTGCCGATGATCCTCGCCGTAGGTAAAGGTATTCCGGGCGTACCCATGGAGCACTTGTGCATCCTTCTGGTGCTGTCCATCGGCATAATGGGCTGCCTGACGCCTTATGCCACCGGCCCTGGCGTGATTATCTATGGCTGCGGTTATGTGAAATCCAAAGATTACTGGCGATTAGGTGCCATTTTTGGCGTGATCTATATCAGCCTGTTGTTGTGCGTCGGCTGGCCGATTCTGGCCCTCTGGAGCTAACGGTCAGTCATTCTGGAAACAAGCGTCTCTGTGAGGCGCTTTTTTTATGGTTAAATATGATGACTTCTGGAAGCCCGAGCGAGAAAACGCATGAAAATGACGTGGCAAAACACGCTAATTCTGACCTCTTTACTGTCCACCAGCTCCCTGCTGCAAGCGCAGCCGCTGACCGCCAGGCAATATGGCGATTTTGATCGTTATGTCCTGGCGCTATCCTGGCAAACGGGCTTTTGCCAAAGCATGCATGAACGCAATCGCAATGAGCCTGCCGAGTGTAAAACGCAGCAAGAACAAAATGATAAACGTGCCTTTTTGACGGTGCATGGTCTGTGGCCTGGTTTGCCAAAGTCAGTGGCAGCAAGGGGTGTAGATGAAAAGCGCTGGATGCGTTACGGCTGCTCTACACGCCCGGTTCCTAACATGGCCGAGGTACGCGGCTCGCAAAAATGCCAGGCACCTGCGCCTGCATTAACCCCAGATATCGCCAGCCAGCTCGCCGGAGTCATGCCGGGCGCAGGCGGCCAGTCATGCCTGGATCGTTATGAATTTGCCAAACATGGCGTCTGTTTTGGCTTCAACCCTAATGCCTATTTCGGCACCATGGTGCGCCTGAATAGTGAATTTAAACAAAGCGCTTTTGGAAACTTTTTGGCTGAAAACTACGGCAAAATCGTGACGCGAAAAGCCTTCAATAAAGCGCTGGAAAAAAGCTGGGGAGACGATGCGGTAAAAGCGGTAAAACTAACCTGCAACGGGAATCCGGCTTACCTGACTGAAATGCAAATCTCTCTGGATGCAGCAAAAATTAACGGCCCTTTAAACGAAGATTCATTCGCTAAACAGAAAAACCCGGGCAACTGCGCGAAGCAATTCCGCCTGGATGCGGTAGGTTATTAATCACCAAAGCGGTGGATGACGCCTGCGGCTTATCCACCCTACAAAACTCACTGGTCTCTTTCGTAGTTCGGATAAGCGCCAGCGCTATCCGACATTCAAGAATGCTCCGCCTCCCATTCCTCCACCATTTCATCCGTCACTTCTTTTTTGTAGCAAATCGGAGAATAACCGCCCTCTTTGCTCCATGCGCTACGGCCTCCGCACTGGCGACCATTTCTCATGCTGTTGTAAGGGCAAGGGCAATTGCCGGGATAGTCTTCTATTGAAGCGTCGATAATTTGCTGTTTGATGTCGTCTTTGTTTTGGCTGGCATTGACGGAAGTCACCATGCCAAATGCCATAACTACAGCCATGATCAAACCAAAAAATGCATTCCATTTCATGCAAGATGATCCTTGAAAATAAGATTTTATGTTCGATTCCGGACAAAATCTTACACCTCTATTTTTCCCTGATTCCGATCAATCTCACAAAATCAATAACTTAACATTAAGTTTAGCGTCGATGAATAATGACGTAATGGTACCAACAAACACTGAACACAAAAAATAATCAGTTCACTATTAGTTCCGGGTTTGCCAGCCTATGCTGGGTCTATCCAATACGGAGGTGCTTATGAACACGACAAAACGTTTTTTAATGCAGTTAAAAACGCAGTTCGAACGCGAAGACCAGGCGCACAAATTGTTAGGTTTGATTTGGCTTTCACCACAGCAACGTTATGAAATTTTGAAAGAAATTATGTTGCCGGTCGCGGCGAAATGAAAATAACTGAACGGCGGGTAAAACTGATTTACCCGCCGTATGACGCTAGCCTTTCAGAAACTCCAGCAAATCCGCATTGACCCGGTCTTTCTCCGTGGTGCAAATACCGTGCGAACCGCCTTCATAAACCTTGAAGATAGAGTCTGGCAATGTCGCCGCCGTGACCTTGCCGCAGGTCTCAAACGGCACTATTTGATCGTCATCACCATGAATCACCAGCGTCGGGATGGTCATTTTCTTTAAATCTTCGCGCAGGTCGGTTTCAGAAAACGCTTTAATGCAGTCGTAAAGCGCTTTAATCCCGCCCTGCATGCCTTGTTCTACAAAACTCTCTCTGACCCCTTCCGAGATTTCTGCCCCTGAACGATTGTAACCGTAAAACGGCAGCGTCAGCTCTTTGAAGAAATCTGCGCGGTTGGCACGCACGCCTTCACGGATACCATCAAAAACGTCAATGGGCACCCCGTTGGGATTAAAATCGGTTTTCACCATAATCGGCGGAACGGCGCTGATCAAAACCGCTTTCGCCACGCGACTCGTACCGTGACGCCCAATGTAACGCGCAACTTCACCGCCGCCGGTTGAATGCCCGACATGAATCGCATCTTTCAAATTTAAGTGCGCCGTCAGTTCGGCCAGGTCGTCAGCATATTGATCCATATGATTACCGTCCCAGGTTTGCGACGAGCGACCATGCCCGCGCCGGTCATGAGCGATGACCCGAAATCCTTTCTGCCCAAGGAAAAACATCTGATCTTCAAACGCATCCGCCGTTAATGGCCAGCCGTGGCTGAATACTACCGGTTGCCCTTCTCCCCAATCCTTAAAATAAAGAGAACTGCCGTCCTTTAACTTGAGTTTGTCGAAATGGCTCATGATAACTCCTGTTCAGGTGATGGTCGTACGATGTGCCCAATTGAAAGGTGCATATACAGCGTAATTCAATTTTCTCACCAGGCAGGTTTATTTACGGTCAGCAATTGTTCTACTGCGGCTTGTGAGGGTTTATTTCGATAGTTTGACCTTGCTCCCAAAATGTTAATAAACATGAGGTAGTCCATTCCCGACAGCGTCATGTTACCGATATCATGTTACCGGTATCAGCAATCTGGTGAATTATGCTTAAAGCCTTTTTCACTTATAAAGTCGGCGCAGAGGAAAACATATGACCGAACTTACAGCCCATTACGGTGCAGGAACCCTGCTAGGGATCGCAGCCTGTGCAGTTCTACTCCTGCTTCTTCTCATCATGCGCTTCAAGGTGCATGCATTCTTAGCATTAACACTGGTGAGCGTTGTCGTAGCCCTGGTCACTGGCGTGCCATTCGACAAAATTGTCCCGACTATTTTGGGCGGTTTTGGTAGCACGCTGGCGGGCGTTGCACTGCTGGTTGGCCTCGGAGCAATGATTGGCCGTCTGCTGGAAATTTCCGGCGGCGCAAAAGTACTGGCTGACACGCTGGTCGGTAAATTTGGTTCGCACCGCGCTCCGTTGGCGCTTGGCGTGGCCTCATTGCTGTTTGGCTTCCCTATCTTCTTCGATGCGGGTCTGGTCGTCATGCTGCCGATTATCTTCAGCGTGGCAAAACAGTTTGGTGGTTCCACGCTTAAATATGCGCTGCCTGCTGCGGGTGCGTTTGCCGTCATGCACGCCTTGCTGCCACCGCATCCGGGTCCGGTTGCTGCCAGTGAATTACTGGGTGCAAACATCGGCCTGCTGGTGATTGTCGGTCTGGTGATCGCGCTCCCAACCTGGTATCTCGGTGCTTACCTGTTTGGCCTGTACGCGGGTAAAAAATTCGAAGTTCCTCTGCCTTCTTCTTTCCTCGGAAGCGTTGAAGCCGATCCTAACCACCAGCCGCCAGCGTTTGGTACCGTTTTATCCATCCTGATGCTGCCACTGGTTCTGATCTTCCTCGATACCGGCCTGAACACCGCGACCGTGCTCGGTTGGGTAACTGCCGATAACACCGTGGTTCAGTTCCTGCGTATGTTAGGTAAAACCCCTATCGCCTTGCTGATTACCGTGTTCTTCGCCCTGGCAGTGTTTAGCGGCCGCCATAGCCGTCAGCATCTGGAAAAAGTGTGTGATGGCGCGCTTGGCCCAATCTGCGGCATCATTCTGGTAACCGGTGCGGGTGGTATGTTCGGCGGCGTTCTGCGTGCAAGCGGCATTGGCGATGCGCTGGCAGGTATTTTGTCTGATACCGGTATGCCGGTGATTGTTGCCGCATTCGTTATCTCTACCGCTCTGCGTGTGGCACAAGGTTCGGCAACGGTTGCGCTGACCACCACTGCGGCACTGATTTCCCCGATGGTCGCAGCAACTCCTGGCCTTAGCCAGTTCGACCTGTGCTTTATCGTGGTGGCGATTGCCGGCGGTGCAACCGTGTTGTCTCACGTGAACGACTCCGGTTTCTGGCTGGTCGGCCGTTTCCTTGAAATGGACGAGAAAACCACGCTGAAGACCTGGACCGTGATGGAAACGCTTATCGGGACTATCGCCTTCCTGTTCGCTTTGGTCGGCAGCATTATTCTGTAAACGGTAGTTTGTGACTGATGTCACTTTAAACTATGGGCTAAGCTAAGTATCATCACTACAGACCAAACCCTCACTCTTACCGGTGAGGGTTTTCTTTTGTAAGGTCCTCATCAGGCATATGACTGCCTGCTATTTACACGGAGAGAAACGAGAATTATGTCCAGACCAGCCATTATCATTAATGAACTCGATGCCGAGCGTATTGACCGTTTGCTGGAGCAGCCACAATTTGCCAACCAGCCGGTAGCAACCGTGCTGAATGCCGAACTGGACAGAGCGGAAATGCGTAAGCCTGAAGATATTCCGGCTGATGTTGTGACGATGAACAGCCGCGTGAAATTCCGCGATTTGTCCTCGAAAGAAGAGCATGTGCGCACACTGGTTTACCCGGCAAACCTGACAGACAGCGATAACCAGCTTTCAGTGATGGCGCCCGTTGGAGCAGCGCTTTTGGGTTTACGTGCCGGTGCGACAATTAACTGGACGTTGCCAAACGGCAACCAGACACATCTCGAAGTGCTAGAGGTGCAGTACCAGCCAGAAGCGGCGGGTGAATATCACCGTTAAGTTCCTTTTAGCCCAAGACTAAACCCGAATAATTCGAGTTGCGGCAAGGGAGCGAATCCCCAGGAGCTTACACAAGTAAGTGACTGGGGTTTGCGAGTGTAGCCAACACTGCTGCAACTTGAAGTATGACGGGTTTACGCGGAGTCTCGCTGAACCAACTCCCCTGAAATAATAATCTTCTGCGACGGTAACGTCGGCTCTTTAATCTTGTTCACAATCAGCGTTGCGGCTTGTCTTCCCGCTTCTTCACTGGATGCCGAAACATAGGTAAACCGTGGCGAAGTAAGATTAATGTTCATCATGTCTTCAAAACCAATCAACGAAACCTGCTGCGTCAAAAACACATCTTTGCCAACCGTTCGCCCAACCTGCGCAATCCCATTCAGGCAGCCAATAATGGCCGAAGGAGAATGGCACAACATGGCGGTGATTTTGCTGTTGTTCTCAAGCAACTGGCGCGTTAAACGGGCCGCCGCTTCCGTATCATTTTCACAAACTGGCGCCCACTCTTCACGGAATGGTAAATCGTACTGCGCCAGCGCGTTGCGATAACCGAGCAAGCGCTCCTCGCGCATGAGATTTGCCGCCGTACCGCCCAGATAAGCGATATTGCGGTGGCCGCGGTCGATCAGATAGCGCGTCGCCTGGTTCCCGGCCTGTCGATTGTCTCGCCCAATCACGTCGCGATGGCTGCTCACCGTGGACTCCGCGATAATCACCGTCGGCAACGGGCATTCAGAAATAAGTGACGGAATCGAGGCTAAACGGTGGTTGGCATCCAGGTAAATCACCCCAGCCACACCTTGTTGCGTGAACGACGTTAAGCATTGCTGTAGCTGTTGAGTGTCATCCTGCGGATGGCCGAGAAACACCATATAACCTTGTTTCTCAAGGTAATGAACCACACTCGCCATCACATTAACGCAGAAAGAATCGTTAAAATCGCGGATGATCAGGCCGATGAGATTGGAGGTGCTGGAACGCAGATTCGCCGCCGCGACGTTATGAACATAGCCAAGCTGTTTAATCGCCGCATTGACCTTTTCGATAGTCGCCTCGGAGATCTTCCCTTTTTGGCGCAGCACTAAAGAAACGGTGGAGACAGAAACTCCAGCCAGTTGTGCTACATCAATAATATTGACCTTTTTCATCCCGTTCCTTTGCACCAAATATCCTTGTTATCAATACCATAAAGCCGCCCATAAACATATCGGCGGCTTGAAGGATGACGGGGAAATTATTTGCCAATCATTGTGGACATCGTCTGTGCGATAAACTGCGCTCGAGCACCAAATATCACCTGAATACCCGAATCACCGACAAACACCACGCCGCGCGCACCGAGACTATTCAGGCCGTCTTTATCGACATGCTCGCTTTTTTCCACTTCCAGACGCAGACGTGTGATGCAAGAACCGACGGAGTTAATGTTCTCCGCGCCCCCCAGCAGGCCGATAATATCCCCCGCCAGTTCGGTGTCCGTTTTGTCATTCGCGTTAGCGGTAACATCCGCACGGCCCGGCGTTTTCACGTCGAAACGGCGAATCACGTAGCGGAATGTGAAGTAGTAAATCAACGCCATTGGGATACCGACAATCACAGCCGACAGGAAGTTAGTCTGATAACCGTTGAACGAAGGCAAAATACCAAAGGAAATGTAGTCAATCATCCCTGCGGAGAACGACTTGGCGATATGCGCATGCAGCAAATACATACACATATAAGACAGCCCGGCCATAATCGCGTTGAACACATACAGAATTGGCGCAACGAAGATAAAGGTAAATTCTACCGGTTCGGTGATGCCCGTCAGGAAACAGGTCAGCGCCGCAGAGAACAAAATACCGGAGGCAATTTTCTTATTTTTGGTGTTCGCTTCATGGTACATCGCCAGACATGCCGCCGGCAGCGCGAACAACATCAACGGGAACTCACCTTGCATGAATTTACCGGCGTTGTGGTAGCTATCGCTGCTAAAGGATTTCACACCCTCCTCCAACATTTTGAACCAGATTGTCTGATCGCCGTGAATGACCTGGCCTGCGTTTGTGGTGTATTCACCAAACGAATACCAGAATGACGGATACCAGATATGGTGCAAACCCAGCGGGATCAGCGCGCGTTCAACCAGCCCAAAGATAAACGTGGAAAGTGCCTGATTGTCTCCGTTGACAATTACCGACAGCGAATCAATCCCCGACTGAATGTATGACCAGACCCACGGCAGCGCCATACCCAGTAGGAACGACAAGAATGCGGTCGCAATAGCCACAAAGCGCTTACCCGAGAAGAAGCCGAGGAATTCAGGCAACTGCATGGTGTGGAATTTGTTGTAGCACCACGCCGCCAGAATGCCGGAAATCAGGCCGCCAAATACGCCCATCTGCAAGGTCGGAATACCGACCACCATGGCGTATTTTCCACCCGCCGCCGCCATTTCCGGCGTGATGTGTAAAACAGTGCCAATAGTCACGTTAATGATAAACACCGACACCGCCGCCGAAAGCGCAGCAATACCAGATTCCGCCGCCAGACCGACCGCCGAACCAATGGCAAACAGCATCGGCAGGTTGTCGAAAATCACCCCGCCCGCGTTCATCATTAACGGTAAATGGAATTTATCGCCAAAGGCCAGCAACAGACCCGCAGCCGGTAGCAATGAGATAGGCAACATTAATGCACGGCCTATCATCGACAACTTAGATAACGATTTTGTAATGCTGGATAACAAACTCATAGACAATCCCCCGGTGTTGACGCCGCTATCGCGTTTTCTGAATTTACGCGTTTTTATGCTAGGTAGAACGTTCTACTATAACGTTCTACCTATACTGGCGAAACGTTTTTTGTCCGGCAACTAAAATCTGAGTTGTAGCCATACTGTTATCGAATATTTGAAGTTGCGCAGGTTTTAACCTGCGCAGTTGTGGGGATTTAGCGAAGATTTTTACGCAGAACGAAAATTAAAAATGCCATCAACAAGCCCGGCAGCCAGACCCACTGTATTTCTGACCAGATGACGGCCTGCCCGCTCGGCTGGAGATAGCGTGAAAGCGCAAAAGGTGCGACACGAATCACCTGCCAGGGGGCAAAAAAGCGTTCATCTGACCACGGCCACAACCAGCCAACACCTTTGCCACCGGTCGTTACCGAGTCCAGCAAGCTATGCGAAAGCAGCGAAACGGTCAGGAATAACCAGACACGCAAAATGCCCGCCCGGAACCAGCGATAACCGAATAAACACAGCAAAGGCACCACGAACGCAAACAATAATGAATGAGTGAAACCTCGATGCCCAAAAGCATTGCCATATGCCACCCCAAATTTGAACGCCAGTACGTCGGCATCAGGCAACATCGACAGCACAATACCGCCGAGCAACAAACGAGGTGGAATAATTTTTTTGCCAAACCCCAATCCTAAACAAATGGGAACGGCTGCGTGGGTAATTATGGTTGGCATAAGTTGCGTAGGTTTGTGAGTGAGAAATGGAGAATAGATCAGATTTGCCAAAAAGAAACGGCCCGTGAAGGGCCGGTTTCGGTGAGAAATTACGCTTGAACCGTAATGCTCAGACTTTCAAAAACTACCGTCTGACCTGCAACGATTTTGCAGCGTTTGCGGGTTTCAACAACACCGTCAACTTTCACCAGACCTTCGGCAATCACCGCTTTCGCCTGTGCGCCGCTTTCACACCAGCCTTCCAGCTTCAGCAGATCGCATAATTCAACGTGTGGGTGTTTACCTAATGAGAAGGTCGTCATATTACTCTCCATCGACATCATGATATTCCTCGCAAGCCTGCAAGGTATTCTGGATAAGAGTGGCGACGGTCATTGGGCCAACGCCACCCGGAACCGGCGTAATATACGAGGCTTTGACGGCGGCTTCATCATAATTTACGTCGCCAACCACCTTGCCGCTCTCCAGACGGTTAATACCGACGTCCACGACAATCGCCCCTTCCTTGATCCACTCACCCGGAATAAAGCCAGGTTTGCCAACCGCGACGATGACTAAATCGGCGTTCTCGACGTGTTGACGCAGGTTTTTGGTGAAGCGGTGCGTGACGGTTGTAGTGCAACCCGCCAGTAGCAGTTCCATGCTCATCGGGCGACCGACAATGTTGGATGCGCCAATCACCACGGCGTTCAGGCCGTAAGTATCAATGCCGTAACGCTCAAGCAGCGTCACGATACCGCGCGGCGTACAAGGACGCAGACGCGGCGCACGCTGGCACAGGCGGCCTACGTTGTACGGATGGAAACCATCCACGTCTTTATCCGGGTCAATACGCTCCAGCACTTTTACGTTGTCGATACCCGCAGGCAACGGCAGCTGCACCAGAATGCCGTCGATTTCGTTATCCGCGTTAAGCGTATCAATCAATTCCAGAAGTTCTGCTTCGGAGGTGGAATCCGGCAAATCGTAAGAGCGGGAAATAAAGCCCACTTCTTCACAAGCCTTACGTTTGCTACCCACATAAATTTGCGATGCAGGGTTCTCGCCAACCAGTACAACAGCGAGTCCAGGAGCACGTTTTCCAGCGGCAATTCGGGCTTTTACTTTTTCAGCAACTTCAAGCCGTACCTGCTGCGCAATCGTTTTACCGTCAATAATCTTTGCTGCCATCAGTCAGAGGATTCCGTCTGTAATCAAAAAGGAGGGGGATTGTTTCTATTTTGTCAGAAGCCAGGCCCGCTGTCAGGCATTGTTAAGCCTTTATGCTCAAATGTCCGGCAGGTGATTGAAAAGCCATTGACTCAAAAGGTACTGACCGTATAATCCGAGTCCGCAATGCTTCCGAAAGGAATACAGTGCGCCCTTAGCTCAGTTGGATAGAGCAACGGCCTTCTAAGCCGTAGGTCACAGGTTCGAGCCCTGTAGGGCGTACCATTTCGATTCGAAGAGAAAAGACGCCCGAAGGCGTCTTTTTTTATGTCTGAAATTCACAGCAACAATTATTGCGCCCCAATCCTCAACAACCCGTTAATTGCTTGTTCAAGATAGCTGCGCGGGCACCCCAGATTGATACGGATAAAACCAGAACCATAAGGGCCAAATCCGCTGCCCATGGAAGGCGCGATTCCGGCGATATCAGTCATGACATGTTTTAATTGTTCATCGTCTAACCCCAGCGCCCGGCAATCAATCCATACCAAATATGTGCCTTGCGCAGGAACAATCCGCAACCATGGCAAATCACGTTCTACCCTTGAAACAAACCAGTCACGGTTAGCGGCCAGATAAGCCAGTAATTCATCAAGCCATTGTTCTGCCCCGTTATATGCCGCAGTTGCCGCCTCCATTGACAGCGCATTAAATACATCCAGACCATGGGCATTTAAACGATCAACAAATTGTCCTTTTAAACCTGAATTGGGAATCAGGAAATTTGAAATCCGCAGCGATGAAAGGCCAAAGGTTTTACTGGCAGATGTGGCTGCAATCACTCTTGAATGCCAGCGAGCGTCAAGATGCAAAACGGAGGTAAACGTTGAGCCAGGTAATAGCAAATCAGCCCAAATCTCGTCTGAAAGCACCATGACATCGTACTTTTCGCACAATGCCAAAAGCTGGGTTAGCTCTTCTTTACTCCAGCAACGCCCAGTAGGATTGTGGGGATTGCACAAAATAAACAGTGGCGGGCGATATTCACTAAAAAGCATTTCAAGCTGCGCGAGATCCATCACATATCCCGCTTCCAAATCTTCTTGCAGCGGGTTTTCGAGTAGCTTTCGCTGATTGAGCTGGATTATTTTGGCAAACGATCCGTAATACGGCCCCTGAACAACGACGTTGTCCCCCACCTGACTCAGCATCTGCACTAGCAGCGAAAGCCCAGGCACCACGCCTTCAATACTGCAAATCCATTCAGGTTTAATCGTAAGTTGGTGGCGGCGCTCAAACCAGCCGGTCAGCGCCGAGTAGTATTTTTCGTCCCGTTCGCTGTAACCAAACACACCGTGGTCAACACGTTTGTGGAGTGCTTCCAGTACATTAGGTGGGCATGCAAAATCGTAATCAGAAACCCACATCGGGAGTAAGTTTTCAGTGTCCATATTCTGATAACGGTCGATAAAATCCCATTTTACCGAGCCGGTCGCATGGCGGTTAATTACCTGGTCAAAGTTTGTTTTCATCGTGCGACTCCCTGCTCAGAACTCTCTACTGGCGCGGTTGCCAGAACCGGTGCTTTTGCGATTCCAAATCCGGTAAAACCGTAAATCAGCGCAAAGAAAATGGCGGAGTAGCACTGAACAGCCCACGGTAAAAAATCCAGAGTGCTCACGCCAAGCGTGGATGCCATATAGACACCAGCCGCTGTCCACGGAATCAGTGGTTCAATAACGGTGCCGGCATCCTCGATGGTACGGGACAAGTTTTTGGTATCTAACCCCATGCGGCGATAGGCATCTTGATAAAGCTCAGCAGGAACCAACAGCGCCAGTTTGCCGTCGCTCGTTGCCGCTGTAACCAGAATCGTCGTGCCGATAGTGGCCGCGATCAGTTGCCCTACACTATGAATCACCGTCAATAAGCGGTTGATAATAATGGTGAGTGCGCCCGTGAGCGTGAGCGCTCCGGCAAAAGAGAAGGCACAGAAAACCAGCAAGATTGTGCTCATCATCGAGAACAAACCACCGCGATTCAGCAGACGTGGGACATCCGCGATAATCCCGTCAGTCCCTTGCGGGAACATGCTGATGTTAAAGCCGTCCATAAACGCATCCAGCCCTTGCTTCAGGCTTAAACCCTGCAACAAGATGCCCAAAATAATGGCTAAGACACAGGCAATCAGCATCAATGGGATCACTGGCTTTTTGCTGATAGCCCCCCAAAGCACAATAATCGGCGGCAAAATCAAGACGATATTGAAATTATAGAGGCCATCTAACGCGCTGATGATATCTGTTACACGCTGCGGAGTGGCAACTTCACCCATCATGCTGCTGTGTCCTGCCACAAGGTAAACAATCGTGGCCAGAATGAAACTCGGGATGGTGGTGTACATCAAATGCTGGATATGCTCGAACAGCGTCGTATCCGCAACAATCGCTGCAAAGTTGGTTGAGTCTGAAAGTGGAGATATTTTATCTCCGAAGTAGGCACCGGAAACGACGGCACCTGCGGCAGCAGCCAGCGGAACATCAAGCCCTGCAGCAACCCCCATCAGCGCCACCCCTACCGTTCCGGCCGATCCCCATGACGTTCCGGTACACACTGAAACCACGCTTGTCAGGAAAAACGCCGCAATCAGAATGTATTGGGGACTTATCAGTTTAAGCCCCCAATACACCATATAAGGAATGGTGCCACTGAACATCCAGGTGCTGATAAGCCCACCGACGCAAATCAAAATCATAATGACGGGCATCGCTTTAGCCAGTTTTGCCACGATGGACGTAATCACATCGTCCCAGCTGTATCCCTGCCACCAGGCAAGACCTGCGGCAATGGCCGCAGAACAAAGCAGCAGCGGTTCAATGCGTAAGCCCATCACGCCGTAGCCGACGATAAGCAAACCCAGCATCATGACGATGGGGAGCAAAGCCAGTCCAAAAGAGAGCGTTTTTTTATCGCTGTGTCGTTCATTCGCTTTCATGATTGTGTTCCAGGTATTGTTGGTACGCTCAGAATAGGGGGAACAGTGCGAGGCAAATGTGACGGGCGGGATGCTGCCATGTAACCGCATACATGGCATATGAAATTACGACATACATCACAAAAATGCCGTTGACGATCTGATTTCACTTTCGATTCTTAATCACTGAATCTCGTTCGATAAGTTCGGCATCAAAGCGTAATGAGCGCGGCGGCGGCGTATGTTGCTGATACAACTGAATAGCGAGCAGTGCCGCACGCCGGGCCATCCGTTCAATGGGATAGTGCATGGTGGTTAACGCCGGGAACAGGTAACGCGCAAGAACGACATCATCAAACCCCACCAGCGACAATTGCTCAGGGAGCTTAATCCCACGCTGATGAAGGGCGCGCATCATACCGGCCGCCATCACATCATTGAAGGTAAATGCCGCAGTAAAAGGAACACCACTGTCGAGCAACTTTCGCGCGGCGCTTTCCCCGCCCTCTTCGTTAAACGGCACGCTAATAATCCAACTTTTCTCAGGCGTAATTCCATATTCAGCCAGCGCTGAACGATAACCGTCCAGACGCTGCCGCCGATCATCAATCGGTAAATCGGAGGTAATACAGGCAATGCAACGATGACCATTTTCCAGCAAATGCCGCGTCGCTTTGTGCGCAGCACTTTGGTTATCGAGCCATACACAGCGTGGCGCTATCGAAGGAATGTAGCGGTTAACAATAATCATGGCCGGGGTATGAGCGCTGTAGCGAATCAAATCTTGATCGGGCAAACGGGTGGCGTGAACAACAATGGCTTCGCACCCCTGGTTAATCAAAAAGTCTAATCCAGACTTTTCAAGCTCTGCCTGATGCCCGCCACTGCACACCATTAAGCGAAAACCCTGATGACGGGCAATTTCTTCAACACCTCTGGCAAGCCTTGCAAAGAATGGGTCGGCAAGATTGCCGGTTAACAAACCCAGCATGTTGCCGCTGCGTTTGGCGAGAGCCAACGCCGCAGCATTGCGCCGATAGTTCAGCTCACGCATCGCTTTTTCCACACGTTCCTGCGTAACAGGTTCAACGTATGAAGTTTGATTAATTACTCGGGATACCGTCGCCGTTGACACACCCGCCAACAGCGCCACCTCTTTCATTGTCGCCATATATTCACTGTATTGAGATGAGGAACGTAAATTCTTCGTGAACAACAACCCAGAACCACGCCGAGCATATCACTAAACTGGACTACCTTTATCAGATGTACCAGGGCAGAACGTGGGCGATTTCGCTGAGTTTCCCTTTTAATGGATGATGAAAAATGACTGATTCACTCCACCTTCCTCAAACATTCCCGATGCCTGAGATCCCAGGCGTGACCGTCCCACATGGTGGCCTGCATTTTCTGCAACCTGAGTTACTGCTGGATTTTATCAGCGTATCCGAACAGCCTCTGGCCTCTGTCACACCGGTTGCCGTCCTCTACTCCACGGTTGGCGTGCGCCAGTGCATCGATCTGCGAAAAATCCCTGTCGCCATCAAAGGGCGAATTGTCTATCCCGTCAATTCTCTGAGCATGCCAAGTTTGCGCGCAAGGCTCATCATCAATGGGCCATTTAAGAAGCTGAAATTTCAAGGGACATTGATAGCAGCGACCGGAGAGCCTTCGGTGCAAAATATGACTCTCCTTGGCCTGGCACTGGAATTCACGACCGTTTAACTCAAAAACACCTGGCTATTGTCTGCCACAAATAACGCGTTCTATGGTACAAAGTACCAGCCATTTATTTACCATTTTCAGGGACGCGCATGCCTGTTTCCATCGACATTATCTCCTGTATCACTGACCGTTTTGTGGAACTGACCGCCACAGAAAAACGTATCGCGCAGTTCATTCTTGATGACGTGCAATCCGCCGCAACCTTGCCCATTGCCCAGATGGCAAGACTTACCGAGACCAGCCAGGCGTCGATTACTCGCTTTGCGCGCGCGATTGGCTGTAAGGATGTGCGTGAACTGAAGGTGAAACTGGCCCAGTCGCTGGCGGTTGGGCAACGCTTTATTCTCGATGTACCAGACCTCGAAGGCGTGCAGGGGATTTATGAAACTATCATTAATGTGCTGGATATTAACCGTCGCGCACTCAATCCTGAGTCGCTGAAAAAAGCAGTGGAATGGTTGAGCAATTCCCGGCAGATCCTCGCCATAGGCATGGGCGGCGGGTCAACGATTTGCGCCCAGGAAGTCCAATTTCGCTTGTTTCGACTCGGCCTGCCTGTTGTCAGCCAGAGCGATGGTTTGCTGGTGAGAATGATGTGTTCTGCCGTGGTCCCAGGCGATGCCGTGCTGGCGCTTTCACTGGGGGGTTATACGCCAGAAATTATTGAAAGCGCGGCGATTGCCCGCCAGTACGGGGCAAAGGTTATCGCCATCACGCCCGCTGAAACACCGCTCGCACAAACGGCCGATATCGTGCTGCCCCTGATTGTGCGCGAAAACGACTACATCTTTAAGCCGAGCACCTCGCGCTACGCGATGTTAGCGATGGTTGATGTGTTGGCAACGGAGCTGGCGATGGCGAATAAAAACCAGGCCAAAGACCGCCTGCGCCGTATTAAGCTTGCGCTCAATAGCCACCGGGGTGGCGTGGACAGGCAGCCGTTGGGGGATTAAGCCCGATCGGCCCGATAACAGGTCAAATCCACTTCCACTTTGCAATCAACAACCAAATCCGCCACGCAACAAACGCGTGCTGGCGGATGGTCAGAAAAAAATTCAGCGAACACTTTGTTAAACGACTGGAAATAACGCGCATCCGTCAGGAAAACTTTTACGTGAACCACATCGGCCAGGATGTAACCCGCGTCCTGCATGATGTCGACACAGTTCTGAATCGCCAGGCGCGACTGCTCGATAATCCCGCCTTCGACAACTTCGCCATCTTTCATCGGCGTCTGGCCGGATACATACAGCCAACCGCCCGCCTCTACGGCTTTCGCAAAAGGCAGTTTCTGCCCGCCCGTCCCGGTACTGCCACCGACTCCATAACGTTTAATGCTCATTGTTGCTCCTTAATTGTTTACCGACGTAAAAAACGCCCGGCACGCCCAATCACTTTCTTATCCCGACCATAGCTCATGACACCGTTAACCATCACGGCTTCAATCCCCGCTGCTGGCTGCTGTGGATGGCTAAAGCTCGCCACATCGCGCACGGTTTCAGGATCAAACATCACTAAATCAGCATAATAGCCGCATTTTACCAGGCCGCGCTCGGCAAGCTGGAAACGTGCCGCCGACATGCCCGTCATCTTATGCACCGCCACCGTCAATGGGAATAATTTCTCGTCACGGCTGTAATGGCCGAGCACGCGAGGGAACGCGCCCCACAGGCGCGGGTGCGGCATCGGATCGTTTGGCAATCCATCAGAACCGACCATCGTCACCGGGTAACTCAACACGCGTCGCACGTCCTGCTCGTCCATGTTGTAGTAAATCGCCCCTGCGGGCATCAGCCGTTTCCCTGCCTCAACCAGCGTCATCTCCCAGCTTTCCGCAATTTGCTTCAGCGACTGTCCGGCGACTTCAGGATGCGTCTGCGACCAGGTAATGATGATGTCGAAATCTTCGGTAATTTGTTTCACATCCAGCGTCGATGAGCTGGCGGAATACGGGTAACAATCGCAGGAAACATCCTGCTGCTGGCGAACTTTATCGAATAATTTCAGCGTTTCGACTGTGCGCCCCCAGTTCTTCGCCCCGGCACATTTATGGTGCGAAACCACCACCGGCACTTTACCGTGGCGGCCAATGCGGAACGCCTCGTCGAGCGCCTCGAGAATCGGTTCAAACTCAGAGCGCAAGTGAGTGGTGTAAATCCCGTTGCCCGCGGCCAATTCTTCCGCCAGCACCATCACTTCTTCGGTGGTGGAATGGAATGCGCTGGCGTAGGCAAGGCCGGTGCTCAATCCCAGCCCGCCTTGTTGCAAGGCCAGACGGAGCTGTTCTCGCATCGCGCTAATTTCCTCACGCGTGGCTTCGCGGAACAAATTGTCCATATGGTTATTGCGCAGTGCGGTGTGACCAATCAGCGTGCCGACGTTAACAGCGGGTTTCGCCTGCTCCACCGCCTCTGCGTAGGCGGCAACCGTTGGGTAGATAAATTGTGCCGCGTCACCGAGTAAGTTCATCGGGTCCGGCACACTGCCTTTCATGGTCGCTGTTGCGGCACTGATTCCGCAGTTGCCGACAATCACCGTGGTGATGCCCTGGCTGATTTTCGGCAAGTACTCCGGCATACGGATCACGTTGATGTCATCGTGAGTGTGGACGTCGATAAAACCGGGAGCCAACACGCGGCCTGTGCCGTCGATTTCATGATGCGCCGATTCGCTAATCGACGGCGCGATTTGTGCAATCCTTTCGCCCTGCACCGCCACATCAGCGCGATACTCCGCGCCCCCGCTTCCATCGATGACGGTGACATTTTTAAACAAATAGTCGAACTTCATGGCTTCCTGACCCCCGTTGTGTTCTGGATTAAAGTTAACCATTTACAAGCGTAAAAAACAGTGGAAGACTACGCAAAATGCATATGAATTTATGATACTTTTATTCAATACAAATACACCATCAAGTTAATTAATAAATTAATCAACAACTTAAAATTGATACCGAGTCTGAAAGAAAAGTTAACCCCTAAGGAATAATGTTATGAAATACCATAAAAGTAACATCGTCCCACACAAATCTGCCACGCTATTTTCCCCGGCTAACATCCTCAATGAAGACGTTTGCCTGCCCGCTGCGATTGTCAAAAAAACGGCTCTTGAGAACAATATTCAGTGGATGCAGCGTTACGCTGATACCCGCGGCGTGTCGCTGGCCCCGCACGGCAAAACGACCATGACGCCGTGGATCTTCCAGCAACAACAGCAAGCGGGAGCCTGGGCGATTGGCGTGGGTAGCGCCTGGCAAGCGAGCATTGCAATGGTCAGCGGAATCAAGCGCGTATTGATGGTTAACCAACTGGTTGGCAAAGCGAATATGCAGTTGGTTTCGCAGCTCAAAGCACACTATCCCGACGTCGATTATTTGTGTTGTGTTGATAGCGTTGAGAACGCAAAAACTCTTTCCGCCTTCTTTGCCGCACAAAACCAACAACTCGATATTTTGCTGGAACTGGGCGTGCCCGGTGGGCGCTGCGGTTGCCGCACGGCGGAACAAGCGCTGGCGTTAGCCGAAGAAATCTCTGCGCTTCCGGCGCTACGTTTACGCGGGCTGGAACTGTACGAAGGCGTGCTGCATGGCGAAAACCCACAGCCAAAAGTCGAAGCACTGCTGCGTGAAGCCGCTGCGCTGGCCTGCAAACTCGAGCACTATGTCGACGGGGAATTTATCCTCACCGGCGCGGGTTCCGTCTGGTATGACGTGGTCTGCAATGTCTGGCTGGAAGCGAAGAAGCCAGCGAACTGCCGTGTGGTCATTCGCCCCGGCTGCTACATCACGCATGATGCGGGGATTTATCAGGAAGCGCAGGACGAATTAATGGCACGCGACAAAACGGCCTGTGATCTAGGCGGGGATTTGGCTTCCGCGCTGGAACTAGTCGCCATGGTGCAATCGGTGCCGGAGAGCGACCGCGCGATTGTGAATTTCGGCAAGCGCGACAGCGCCTTTGATGCCGGATTACCGCAACCCATCGCCCATTATCGTGCCGGTAAAGCGCTGGAAAATGCCGCTGATACTATCGAAACGACCGGAATTATGGACCAGCACACGATGCTGAAACTCAAACCAGGTGCCGATGTGCAGGTGGGGGATATTCTGGTCTTCAGCACCTCGCATCCGTGTCTGACATTCGACAAATGGAAAGCGCTGTATCTGGTGGATGATGGCTATCAGGTTCTGGAAACCTTAGAAACGGCGTTCTGATCCATCAGAACAAATGTCGGATTAGCGTCAGCGACATCCGACAATTTTGCCAATAACTCAGCTATCAATCCCTTCGCACAGCAAATCAATCACTAACAATGCGCCGTACCGCGTGTCTTTAAGCGGCAGATGAATATCTTCGCGATGGATAAACGCACCCACTTCCTGGCCGATAATCACTAACTCAGCCCCCAGCCGACGCGCCTGATGCGACGCCGCAATCAGCGAGTTTTCTGGCGCACTTGCGGCGAAAATAACCAACACCTGCCCTTTCCCCAGCATCGAAGCAGTGATACTCATCATCGCTCCATCCTGGCAAATATTGGCCGGATAACCCTGAGTCAGCAGGCGATATTGCAACAGGCTGGCAAAGGGCGTATCGGCCGCGCTGGCGCTAAAAATATGCACCGCCTTCGCCTGTTTTAACCGTGCAATCGCCTGGTTCATCGCGGAGGGCAGCAGTTCGCACAACTGGGAATTTAACGCATGTTGCACATTGCCCAGTTTTTCGCGCCACGGAGCAGGCATATCGCCCGCAGAAACCGGCGTGCTGGCTTGCGCCAGTTTCATGCGCAAATCACGAATATCGTCGCAGCCAGCGGCGCGAGCAAAACGAGTGATGGTAGCCGGGCTGACGCCTGCCGCCGTCGCGAGTTGATCGATGGTTGCAGAAGCCGCAAACGAGACATCTTCAAGAATGGTCTGCGCGACGCGCGATTCCTGCTGGCTGAAGTCATTCAGGCGATGGCGGATCTGGCCGAGAATATCGCTGCTACTTTCGCGCCCGATGGAGTGCGAAAAGCGCTTGAGTATTTCGCTACCCACTCCGGCATTTTTAGCCAGCGCTTGCAGAGTGCTGGGATCCATCCAGGCCGCATCACCCAGCATCGGCGCGGCTGGCGTTTGCTGGCTGCTCTCCTGCTGTTGGTGGCGCACCTGGCCGATAAAATCATTGATATTGTCACAGCCAATGCTCCGGGCGAAGTGCTGCAATGTTGCCGGGCTGACACCCGCTTTGGCCGCCAGCTCTTCCATCGTCGCGTCTGGGATCTGCGCAAAATTGTCGAGGAAAAAGCGCGCAAGCCGTGATTCTTGCGCGGGCAGACCCGATAACCCATGCACCAGTTGGTAAACAATATCCATAACAGGAGGTGTCCTAATGTCGGCATTTTCTGCTCGTTAAAGGCATCATAAATTATTGAAATTATTTTTCAATCCATCCAGCCAGATGAGCTTCTTTTCATCGTTTTAATTATCAGTGAGTTCCATTTTTCTTATACAGATCACATTTTCACCCTGTTGTGCCTTGCCTGAGCAATTATCCAACTGCGATCACACTCATGAAAATAATTTTCATACATGCTAATTAAAACGGCTAATGTATGAAATATGTTTTCAAACGAGAGGATTGTTGTAATGAAAAAAATCATGTTGTGTTGCGCTGCGGGAATGTCCACCAGCATGCTGGTGCAGAAAATGCGTGCCGAAGCGGCAAAGCGGTCAATGGACGTTGAAATCGAAGCGTTTCCGGTGGCTGAAATTGAAAACCAACTTCACCACGCCGATGTGGTGCTGCTTGGCCCGCAAGTGCAGTTTGAATTACAACGCCTGACAGAACTTTCCACCCCGCGAGGCTTGCCTGTGGCGGTGATAGACATGATGGATTACGGCACCATGCGCGGTGACCGCGTGCTGGATAAAGCCATTCAACTGATGGCCTGAGGCCCGCGGAGAACAGCATGAAAATTACCGTTGTTGGCGGGGGAAGCAGTTACACCCCGGAATTGATTGAAGGTTTGATTGAGCGCCACGTTTCACTGCCAATGGCGGAGCTGGCACTGGTGGATGTCGAAGCCGGTCGCCATAAAGTTGATATTATCGCCGCCCTCGCCCGCCGTATGCTGGATCGTAATGGCCTGGAAGCGGTAAAAGTCTCGGTGCATTTTGATGCTGACGAGGCGATAAAAGGCTCCAGTTTTGTCTTAACGCAATTGCGCGTCGGGCAACTTCCCGCGCGCGCCGCCGATGAACGTCTCGGTTTAAGCCACAAGCTGCTCGGCCAGGAAACCACGGGTGTGGGCGGTTTTGCCAAAGCGCTGCGTACCATTCCGGTGATGATGGATATTGCGAAACGCGTGGAGCGCCTGGCTCCCGACGCATGGATTATCAACTTCACCAATCCGGCTGGCATTGTGACCGAAGCGGTTTCGCGCTACAGCAAGGCCAAAATTATCGGCCTGTGCAATGTGCCCGTCACCATGCATCACATGATTGCCGATATGCTGAAACTGCCTCACGACAAAGTGTCGCTACGTTTTGCGGGCCTGAATCATATGGTTTGGGTACATAAAGTGTTGGCCGACGGACGCGATGCCACCGACGAAGTGATCGAAATGCTGTGCGACGGCGAGCAGCTTTCCATGAACAATATTAAAGCGATTCCGTGGCCTGCGGATTTGCTGCGCGCCCTGCGTGCTATTCCCTGCCCGTATCACCGCTATTTCTGGCAAACCCGCACCATGCTCGAAGACGAACTGGCAGATGCAGACACCAAAGGCACGCGTGCCGAGCTGGTGATGAAGGTGGAAGAGTCGCTGTTTAAGCTGTACGCCGACCCGAATCTGGATAAAAAGCCAGAAGAACTCAGCCAGCGCGGCGGATCGTTCTATTCCGAAGTCGCGGTGCAATTGATCAATGCGCTGCACAATAATCTCGGCGTTGAAATGGTGGTCAACACCGCCAATAACGGGGCGATTCAGGGCTTGCCGGACGACGCAGTAATCGAAACCAATTGCCTGATTGATGCCCTGGGCGCGCATCCGCTGGCCTTTGGCAAATTGCCGCTGCTGATGAATGGCCTGACGCAGCAAGTGAAAGATTTTGAACGCCTGACCATAGAAGCCGCGGTTCACGGCGATAAGCAAAAAGCGCTGCTAGCGTTGGTCGCAAACCCGCTGGTAGCTGATGTCAATCTGGCACAAACGTTGGTCGAAGAAGTATTAAGCATTAACAAAGCGTGGTTACCGCAGTTCAATCAGTAATGGCTTTTCACCAAATATAAAAACAATACCCGGCGCTAAATCCTGCGCCGGAAAGGGGGTGTCTGTGTCTGTGAGTAAATCTATTATCGAAAAATACGTGCTGCCAACCGCGCTTAAAATCGCCGGGCAAAAGCACGTGCTGTCGGTGCGTGACGGTATCATTCTGAATATGCCGTTTATGCTTATCGGCTCGTTTTTCCTGATTTTTGCCTATCTTCCGGTGCCCGGATACGGGCAGATGATGACCAACCTTTTCGGCCCAACGTGGCAGGAAAAGGTGCTCTACCCGGTTAAAGCGACTTACGACATCATGGCGCTCATCTCCGCCTTTGGTATCGCGTATCGCCTGGCAGAAAAATATCGCACTATCGACCCGCTAACGGCAGGCGCAGTGTCGCTGGTGGCGTTTGTGATGACCATTCCGCAGCATATTATGTTTACTCCGGCAGCGGGTGGCGCGGCGCAACTGGTGAAAGGCGTGATGCCTATGGGCCAGATTGGCAGCCAGGGGCTGTTCGTGGCGATTATTATCGCCCTGCTCTCCACCGAAATTTATCGTTTTATTCACAACCGCAACCTGGTTATCCGTATGCCGGAAGGCGTGCCGCCTGCGGTGGCAAAATCGTTCCTGGCACTGATTCCTGGCTTCTGCGTTTTGGCGGTGGTTCTGGCGCTGCGCCTGTTGGTTGAAGCCACCCCGTTTGGCGACATCAACACCATGATTACCGATCTGGTTGGCATTCCGATGAGCCATGTTGGCGGCTCCTTGCCTGGCATGATTATCTCGGTATTGCTGATTGGGATTTTGTGGATGCTGGGCCTGCACGGCGACACTATCGTGCTGGTCTTTATCCGCCCGGTCTGGTTGAGCAATATGTCTGAAAACCTGGAAGCGTTTCAGAACGGCCTGCCGATTCCGCACATTATCACGCAGCAATTTTACGACTTGTGGATTGCCCCTGGCGGCACTGGCGCGTTGTTAGGTCTGGTGATATTTATGCTTATCCGCAGCCGCAGTGCGCAGATGAAACAGCTCGGTAAAATCGCAGCCCCTGGCAGCCTGTTTAACATCAGCGAACCGATGGTGTTCGGCATTCCAATCGTCATGAACCCGTATCTGGTGGTGCCGTTTATTCTGACGCCAGTGGTATTGGTGATTGTTTCTTACATCGCGATGACCACTGGACTGGTGGCAAAACCTGTGGGGATCGCCCTGCCGTTTACCACGCCAATTGTGGTCAGCGGATACCTTGCAACCGGCGGGCATATTTCAGGTTCGATACTGCAAATTGTGAACCTCGGGATTTCGCTGGTGATGTATTACCCGTTCTTCCGCATCTGGGATAACCTGAAATACCGCGAAGAGCAGGCGAGTAAATCACAGAAAGAAGCGACGGTTACACCGGTTACTGAGCAGATCACGTCTTAGTAAAATAGTTTCGTAGGGGGGATAAGCGACAGCGTCATCCACCAAAGATGTGCCAGCTGCCGGATGACGCTACGCTTATCCGACCTACTAAAAGCTCGTGGGCTGTCTCACGGGCTTTAAAATTGCCTTCGCCATCGCCTCCCCCATTTCTGCCGATACCGTCAGCCCCTGAACGAAAGGCTTGTCGTGCATAAGATAAGGCAACGCGCCAAACGCAATGCGCCCCCGCACACTGGCAGGTTCCAGTAACGTGTAGTCGTCCCCGACCTCAGGAATGTCATCGCCAGTGGTTTCAAGTTGCTTGCGTAGCGAAGGAAACGGCAGGTCTTTCGTTTTTAATGCTTTCTGTCCGCGCGCGTCGATAAAAACGTCAAACTCATACACATTTTCATCGGTCGAAATCACCGTCTGGCGCTCTTTAATGTCCAGCTTATAATCCTGCCCGAGAGCGAGAATGCTGATAATCCCGGCTTCGCGCAATGCCAGTAATCGACGAATAGATTGCGAGGGGATCGCCGCATAATTATCAATAAACACGCGCGCCAGCCCGGCATTGAACCTTTCGCTATCCCGCTCATTAAGATGCGGCACAATTTCCTGAACGGCTTCATGCAAACGCAGGATGGCGTACCGCCAGGGCACGGTCTTGCGATCGCGTTTGTTGCGTTCAACTTCTTGCAGGTTGGACTCCGCCCAGCGAAACGGGCCGTTCTCATGGCGATCGGCAAACCAGGCCTCGGTAAAACTATCCGCATCGAGCGTTTCCAGCGAAATATGCGCACTCCATGCCGGGTCGGCCTGTTCAATTTCTTTTTTCACCAGCTCAAAAACCCGGTCGAGCAGGCCATTTTCGCCGTTGGCAATTTCTTGTTTAATCGCCTGTTCAGTCACAATAGCCAGCGGTTCATAAGGAATCGGACAGTAGAAATCAGCCTCCGGCAGAATGCCCGAGCGCGACATCAATACAATCTTAAGCCCCTCGCATCCCTGGTCTGGCCTGAATTCAATCTTTTCGTCGTCGGTTTCTACGAAATCACCATGCTGAATCACCACCGCCATTGCCGCATCAATGCCGCTAAGAGAGGTGCCCATAATGCCCACTTTGCACGCCGGAATTTTGGCCTCCATCAGCCCGGACCACGGACTGGGGAAGAAAGTGCGCACCGTCGGGTCTTCTTCAGGCCAGACGTGGCCAGTGGCAATCACAACATGTTCAAAGAGTGCTGATTCCGGGCTGTTTTGCGCCCACAATCTGACGCCATCTGCCGCCACTTCAAGGTCCGTGACCTGGCAAGACTCATGCACATGGATATCAAAACCCTGTTTTCTGGCTTGCTCGACCAACTGCAAAAACTGGTCGCGGAAATATTCCCCCAGCAAAATACGCGGCAAAAATTGCCGAATATGCAGGGAAGAATGCTCCACACCATATCGAGCCAGATAGCTTTCACTTCGGCTTCTGAGCCAGTCAATGTAGGTCGAAAAAATGGGCGGGATTTCGATACTGGCGATATTGGCCAGCATCATTCGCGAGTTCTCTTCATCGCTGTAAGGCATGCCCACACCGGCTTCACGGGCCTGTTCGTAGACAGCAATAGACAGCGGTTCGTTATGTTTAAGAAGGGAGTAAAAGGTATAAATCCCCGTTGGCCCTGCACCGATAATGGCAACCTTTCTCATCAATCCTCACCCTTTTATCCCACACACATTCCTACTTTGAGATTAGGTTCACTCGATGATTTCTGGCAACTTATCTGCTGCACAAAGTCGTTTTACCTGGCATGGATTCCCTGCCGCGATGACGCCTGCGGGAATATCGTGCTTCACCACGCTGCCCGCACCAATCGTTGAGCCATCGCCAATGGTCACGCCGGGCAAAATAATGCAGCCCCCGCCAATCCAGACATCATTCCCAATCGTGACCGGACGTGCGCTGCCGATATGTCGATTGCGGGTTTCAGGGTCGAGCGGATGCTGCGCGGTATAAACCTGAACATACGGGCCAATAAAGACGTTATTACCGATAGTCACTCGAGCGCAGTCGAGTAAGACAAAATTGAAATTGATAAACACGTTATTGCCGATATGCGTGTTGCATCCGTAATCAATGCGCATCCCTTTTTCGAAATGCACATTTTCGCCGACGCGGCCAAATATCGTGCGAACCAGGCGATCTTTTTCCGTTACGTCGCGAGCGCTCAACGCATTGAATTCATCCACGTTATCGCGGGTTCGGTAGCGAATTTCAATTAATTCCGGGTCATTAATATTGTAGCTTTCACCGCTGACCATTTTGTTAAATGCGCGCATCAAAAATTCCTCACAGGTTGGTGAGGTTGTTAAATCACATTTAGAGAAATAATGAAATTAGCGCACCCGGCAAATGGAATTGTCAGCACAAACGTCAATATATTCAGTTGGTTCGCACAGGGAAAATGTTAATTTATTTTGCCTACCTGCTTGCGAATATGGTGCTGTAACACCGCCAGCATACTCGCCCCGGATAAACCAATCATCAATGCGCCATTGACGGCTTCCAGCGGGCCAAGCAGTTTCCATTTCGCGCTCATCACGATATCGCCGTAACCCAGCGTGGCAAAGTTGACGCCCGAGTGATAAACCGCCTCTTGCAGATTGGAAAATTCACCCAGCCAGAGGAACAATATTCCCCAGAGCATGATTTGCAGCAAATTGCCCATCAGCACGATAATGATAATTCCGAAGAGCGCCAATACACCCACCAGCATGCCTTCGCGCTGGTGAAAGTGTTTGATATAAAAACGAATACACCAAACTGACACCACCGATTGCAGCAGCATATTACACAGAATGACCGGCATTCCCGTGAGCAAAACCAGTAACATTTTAATCTCCAGACCAGGTTTCGACGGCTGGACGACTACGCAAGTGCCAGCGTTCAAGAACCACCACACACGCCCAACCGTAGAGGGCAACCGCAATGTATAAAGAGCAACGCATCGCCGACGCCAGCCAGACATCTTTACCCGAAGCGCTGTCCTGAATGGCGGGGCCAAACAGAATCAGGCAGGTAATCCAGGCGTTACTCCAGAAAGAAGGTGTAAATCGACTGATAACCAGCCGCACCAGGCGCCGCGCCACCCACAGAGTCATCAGCGCCGTCAGTAATACCAGCATTAATAGTGAAGGCCAGATACTCAGCGCCAACCAGAGCACCGCTGCGAGTAACGCGCCCATCACCGTCGAAAACACTAATTCTCGCCCGGCTTGCTTTGCCACCAGCGTGTTGGCCTGTTGAGCCAGCATCACGGTTTTCATCACCGCCGGGATATAAAACGCCGGGTTGCTGAGTGCCAGCAGCCACACCGGCAACACAATAACCACCGCACGCAGGGCTAACCTGTGCGGCGACTCAGGCGCAAGAGCCACTTTCGCGCTCCCGGCAGGCGTGACTTGCGGCGGGAATAACACCAGCGCCAGGCGATTAACGACGGAGCCGATAATAATTCCCAGCCCCATCATTTGGGCGATGCCTATCGCCAGCGACTGCTCGATAAGCCCGGCAATCGGAATAATGGTTACTGCGACTATCAAAAGCATGGCCTGCGTTGACTTCCCACGCAGCCCCATCAGCATCAGCCAATAGAGCAGCAGCGCCGTAAACAACATTGCGGGTAACGGGTAATGTGTCAGCAGCGGCACCATCAATACCCCGCCAATCATGGTCGCCATCAGCATTAAGCCGACGATCACCCCTTTTTTGATGGGTAACGGTTTGCCCTGGCAAAGCACAATCCACGCCATGATGCAGCCCAGATGGGGCATGGGCAGAGCGAGGCCGTAACACGCAAACGTGGTGATGCCGATGCCAAACCCAATTCTCAGTACCGCACGGTCTGCGTTATGCATGGCCCACCTCAGTAGATATACGAGAACCAGCTCATTAACCGTATGTAAATGCTACCGAAGAAGCTCATCAAACCGCCGCCGTTGGCGTAAACCAGCACATCAGCCTGTCCGCCAACGCGAAGGTTTTTGACCGGAGGGAAATCGTCTTTCACAAAGGCAATCTTGACCGGGAAACGCTGGGCCTGACGCAGCCAGTCACGGTTATTGTCCACCGTCGGTAAAACGCCTGCGGGCTGGCCTGGAGCCGTACTCACGCCATAGCCGATACTGCGCACCTGTCCTTTGAAAATGTGACCGGGCAGGCTGTCGAGCAAAATCGCCACTTCATCACCGGCATTAATATTGCCGATGTTATTTTCAGTCATATCCGCGCTAATCCAGACATCACTCATCGCAACCAGCGTCATCACTGGTGCTCCAGCCCCAAGAAACTGGCCGATATCGGTGTTTAAATCCGTGACCAGGCCGCGGTTGGTCGCCACAACGACGGTATTTTTGCGGTCGAGTTCCGCTTTATGTACCGCAGAACGCGCACTCAGCAACTGCGAGTTATTGTCCCCGGCAACGCCCGCCGCTTCAGTCGCCCGACGCACATCTGCCGCTGCCGCCGCCATTTGGCTGCGTGCGGTTTCGCGTGTCGCTTGCGCCACCTCGAGGCGACGAACGGAAATGGTACCGGGATCTTCACGATACAAACGCTCCTGGCGTTCAGCATCTTTCGCGGCATTTTGGTAGGCGGCAGTGGCGGCCTGTAGCCCAGCTTTAGCCGCCATAATCGTCTCTTTATTCGCGTTGACGGAACTGAGCACCGTTTCATAATCCGACCGCGCTTTTGCCAGCGCGATGTCGTACGGTTCCGGGTCAAGTTCAAACAGCGGGTCGCCCGGGGCGACTTCCTGATTATCAACCACGTAGACCTTCTGAATTTGCCCCGCCACCTCAGCAGAAATCGGGATGACAAATGCCTGGATTCTGGCCTGCGAAGTGTAGGGCGTGAGCCGGTCCGCCGCTAAATACCAGCAGAACAACACCACAATCGCCACCAGCAGAGTGATCACGCCACGACGGCTAGCTTGCCCTGCCGGGGATGAGGATTCGGTCATTGCTGTTTACCTTCTGTAGGCATGGTTTTTGGGGGATGCGTTTCTGGTGGACGCGTTGCAGGCGGCAAAGGTTCGTCCAGCAAAGGCACCCAGTCTTCTCGCTGGCGTAAATGAGCCTCGGTTTGCGGGTCAACCAGCGGGCGCTCTCGCCCTTTCTCCCAGCCGCCACCGAGTGCTTTGTAGAGGGTGATCAAATCGCGCATCAAGGCGCCCTGGCTGTTAACCAGCCTTTCCTGTTGATTAAACAAAGCCCTTTGAGAGTCCAGCACGCGCTGAAAATCAGCCATACCTTCGCGATATTGTGTGTTGGCAATCTCAAGTGAGCGGCTCGCGGCCTCGCCGGTTTGCGTCAGCAGCTCGATTTCCTGCTTATCATTGGCATAAGCGACGGCGGCGTCATCAACATCGCGCGCGGCCTGAAACACCGTATCCCGATAGCGTTCATGCAGTTGCAGGAAACGCGCATCCTGCACTAACACCTGGTTCCCAAGACGCCCCTGGTCGAGCAAATTCCAGCTAAACGTTGGCCCTGCAACCCAGGACAACGTGCTGCTGTCGCCGTTGCGCCCGCTGATGCCAACGCTGCCAATAAGTGAAATCGAAGGATAAAGCTCAGTTTCCGCCACACCGATCAGCGCTGACTGAGCAGCCAGTTGCCGCTCGGCTACTCGCACATCTGGCCGACGGCGTAGTAAATCCGCGGGTAATTCAGAAACCAGAGCGAGATTCGCTTTCGGCAACACGCCGGTATTGCCTGCCATTTCTGGCAATGGGCCCGGCTTTCGCGCCAGAATCACGCTAAGTGCGTTTTGGTTTTGCCGCAGCGTGGTTTCAAGCTGTGGAATACTGGAAAGGGTTGAAAGATATTGTGTTTTCGCCTGCTGCACATCCAGCTCCGCGCTGTTGCCACTCAGGAACAGGCGTTCCGTGATTTGCAGGCTCCGGCGCTGGATTCTGGCGTTGCTGTCGGTGATCGCCAGCCGGGCTTCCAGGGTGCGGATGTTCATATAAATTTGCGCAACCTGTGCCGCCATCAACACCTGAATATCGTCGTACTGGGCAAGCGTTGCGAAATAGCTCGCATCTGCCGACTCCACGCCACGCTCGAATTTACCCCAGAAATCAATTTCCCAGCCCAGATTGAAACCCGCGCCATAAGTGGTGCTGGCGATATATTTGCCGTTGCGCTGCTGCCCGCCGGTGAGCACTTCGCCGTTCCCGATGGTGGCCTGCGGGCTGCGTAAACTCTCCGCAATGCCTAATTGCGCCCGCGACTCCAACAGACGCAGCCCGGCAATTTTGACGTCGGGATTTTTGCGCAAGGCTTCATTGATCAGCATCGTTAATGTCGGATCGTTAAGTTGCCTCCACCACTGGTCATAATTTTGCGCAGAAACCTGGGCAGACATGGTTTTCGTCGTCGGCTGCCATTGAGTGATTTCAGGAACTTGCGGTGTTTTATAGTCTGGCCCCAAAGTAGTACAAGCGGTTAAAACCAGACTGGCGCCTCCTGTTAACAGAAGACGCCTGATTCTCTCCTCACAGAGCATCTTGTCCGCTCAACGTTGGGCCAGAGGGGCCTTCATTGACCCATGCCATGAAGATTCGATAACCGATCGAAAGCAGCGTCGCACCGATAAACATACCGAGAATCCCGTTGGTTGCCATACCGCCCAGAGCACCCAACAGCACCACAGGCATGGGCACATCCACACCGCGTCCCAGCAGAACAGGTTTGAGCACGTTGTCCGCCATACCCGCGATAATCAGCAAAATGGTGAAGACGATATTCATTGCCGTTCCGTGGTCGCCTGTCATCCACATAATGGCGATTGCCGGAGCGGTAACGAGGATGACCGGCACCTGGGCAATACCCAGAATCAGCGCGAGGACGAAGAAAATCCCTACGGCAGGAATACCCGCAATCGCCATCACGATACCCGCTAACAATGCCTGAATGAACGCAACGCCGATAACCCCCATTGCCACCGCTCGAATCGTGCTGGTACACAGGCGAGTTAACGCCGGGCCTTTTCTTTCATCAGTGATACGTGTGGCGATATTGGTAGCACTCACCGCACCGGCTGCGCCCCAGGCCATCATGATTCCCGCCACAATAAACGAGAACACAAAGCCAATCAGGCCGCCGCTCATACTGGCGAGAATGGTCAGCACGTGGCGAGTGATTTCCCCTAATTGCGGGCCGTAGCTTTTCACTAAGCCGGGCAAATCCGTCGAGGCTTTCATCCACACGACATATATTTTTTCACCGACAACAGGAATCACCATCACGCGGTCAGAAGGCGGCGGGATAACCAGGCTATCGCTGCTCACCCGGGTAATCAGCGCACTCACGCTATCTCCCAACGAGGTGATCATAGCGATGGTCGGGAGTACGATAAGGAGCACGCCCAGCAGAACCAGCACTGTTGCCGCCAGCCCCTGCTTATTCCCCATGCGTGAAGCAAAACGTTGATGCAATGGATATAACGTTACCGCCAGAATAAGCGCCCACAGCAGCATATTCATAAAAGGTGAGATGACGGTAAAACAGAAAGAACCCAGGGCGAGGATTAATCCAAACTTGATGAACATATCGAGAAATCGGGCAACCAGCCTTTTCTCGGCATTCGAGGTATCATTAATTTCCATGATGACGTTATTCCAGGTGATGGTGACAATCGCACGTATCCGTGGGCAGCATAAATACTAAGCCCGCGAATTAACTCGTACTCCGTTAGAATAAGTTTCAACAACTTCAGTAATATAAAAGCATGAGATGTTTATTGAATGCCATCCGTTAATTGAGGATAGAATAAACAAGGGTTATTGCAATACGCGCGACTTACGGCAACAACGATCAACAGTTAAATATTCACCATAAAGCTAAAAAACCGATTCAATAAACAGATAGCAACAGAAATCTCAGCGCATATTCAACGCGTAGCCTATATCAACGCAATTTATTTTTTATTTATAAAAAAACATAATTTTTATATAACCATGCCAACTTACAAGGGCAGAACGGGTGCAGCCTTATTGTTTGTGACTGATTAATGACAAAAAAAAAGCACAAATGCTCCCTTCCCTAAAGTGGCAAGAAACAGTTCTTTGAACCATAGTCTATGGGTAAGGAAAACATTTATCTTCCATAATCAAAGATGAGGTTCGTCATGAAGATAGTTAAGGGCATGTTGGTAGCATTAACGTTGGGTGCAGTATCGTTTGGTGCGTTCTCTGCTGAGCTGTTGACGAAGGAAGCTTACAACGACCACAAAGATGAATATGTGAAAGTCGGCACTATCACCACCAGTGGCGAAACGTCACCGAGTGATGCAAAAGAAGAACTTTCTAAGAAAGCCGATGAGCTTGGCGGCAAGTTTTACGTTGTGACCTCTGCTGATACCGAGAATAAAATTCACGGCACCGCAGATGTATACAACAAGAAATAAGCGACACATCAGTTAATCAAAAATGGGCAACCTGTGCGTTGCCCATTCTGCCCTCTTCCAACGCTTCCCATGTTCTGATCGGCATAAATACCCTATACTTCGTCGTCCTGGGTGATTGATAACCCTGAATAACGCAGGTATCTGGGTACCTCTGATGTATATATCAACACGATTCCGAATTGTTCTTCACCTTTGTTCGTTTCTGGTCGTTCTGTACAGTTTGACCATGATCCCGCCAATGTTGTTGGCTTTAGTCGAAAAAGAACGCAGCCTGTTTGGGTTTCTTTATACCTTTATCATCACTTTTACTCTCGGAAGTGTGTGCTGGGCGGTGACCGGGCGGTCGAATATTCAGCTCGAAACGCGCGATGGTTTTATCATCATCGTATTGTTTTGGTTACTTTTTTCAGTAATCAGCGCCATGCCGCTGTGGCTTGATGACAGCTACAACGTCTCTTTAGCTGATGCGATATTTGAAGGCGTTTCAGGGATTACCACCACCGGAGCGACCGTTTTCAATGATGTTTCCCTTCTCCCCAAGTCGATACTTTATTACCGGGCGCAGCTAAATTTCGTCGGCGGTCTCGGTGTTATCGTGCTCGCGGTTGCGGTGCTTCCGCTGCTCGGTATTGGGGGGATGAAACTTTATCAGTCCGAAATGCCTGGGCCTTTTAAAGAAGAGAGACTCACCCCACGCCTTGCGGATACCGCCAAAAGCCTGTGGTTAACTTATTTACTGCTGGGCGGCGCATGTACTCTTGCGTACAAGCTCGCAGGAATGCCATTTTTCGACGCGCTGTGCCACGGCCTGTCTACTGTGTCATTAGGTGGATTTTCGACCCGCACAGAAAGCATCGGCTTTTATGATAGCTACGCGATAGAGCTGGTTGCGGGGGCATTCTCCTTGCTCTCAGCCATTAACTTCACGCTCTATTTTGTCGCCATCGCACGCCGCAGCATTAAACCTTTCCTCAAAAGTGCCGAGCTGCGATTCTTCCTGCTGGTCGCCAGTGTGGTGATTTTAATCATCACTCTCGAAGTCTGGCGAGCCGGAATGTACGCCCTTCCGGCCTCGTTCGTGCATGCCTTTTTCCTCACCAGCTCAATGATTACCGACAACGGGCTTTCTCCCGGCGATTACGCCTCGTGGCCGGTACACACCATCGTACTGCTGCTTTCAGCCAGCTTCTTTGGCGGCTGCGTAGGTTCAACCTGTGGTGGGATCAAAGCGCTGCGTTTCCTGGTACTATTTAAGCAGACACGTCATGAAGTACACCAGCTCGCCCACCCCCGCGCGGTGATGAGTATTCGCGTCGGAAATTCGCCGATAAACGACAGAGTGCTGCGCTCGGTGTGGAGCTTTTTCTTCCTCTACGTGGTGTGCACCTGTTTCTTTATCTGGATGCTCAACTTGCAGGGTTATGACTTATTAACCTCTTTCGCCACCGTTGCAGCCTGTATTAACAATATGGGATTAGGCTTTGGCGAGACTGCGGCAGGTTTTGGCACGTTAAGTGATAGCGCTAAATATTTGATGTGCGCCGCGATGTTATTGGGGCGACTTGAGATATATCCGGTGCTGATTTTATTCTCGAGGACGTTCTGGAGGAGTTAAAAACAAATACCCCGGCGGTGAATCGCCGGGATTGCGTTCTTTATTAAACGATTAAAATCGCCCGAATATCATTAACGTTCGTCAGCGTAGGTCCCGTTTTAATGAGGTCATTTAGCGCCGCAAAGAAGCTATAACTGTCATGCTCTTCCAACATCTGTTTTCCACTTACGCCTTTTTCCTGCGCGCGGCTGAGAGTATCAGGACAAATAAATGCCCCAGCAGCATCCTCAGTACCATCGATACCGTCGCTATCTCCCGCCATGCCCCAAATATGTGTTTCCCCTGCCAGGGCGTTCACCAGGCTTAACAAAAACTCAGTATTGCGCCCCCCACGTTTTGCAGAACAGCTCCCGATAGTTACCGTGGTTTCGCCGCCGGAGAGCAATACTGCTGGCGTTTTGACTGGCAGTCCATGGTGCTTAACGGAACGCGCAATGCCTGCCATGACTATCCCAAGTTGCGCACTTTCCCCCTCAAGCGCATCCCCAAGAATCACAGGGGCTATCCCCATTTTCCTCGCGACAGCTGCCGCACTGAGTAATGCTTTTGACGGTGTGGCAATCATGCGTACATCAACTTGAATAGCTTTAGCACTTACAGTTTCTCTTTTTTCAGCAAGCACTTGTGACACATGTTCAGGTAATTCAATTTGATAGCGATGCAGTATTTCTCTGACCTGCTCGATAGTACTGTTATCAGGAAGAGTTGGCCCTGAAGCAATATCTTCAGGGTTGTCTCCTGGCACATCGCTAATAACTAACGTCACCACTTTTGCCGGAAGTGCCGCCAGTGCCAGGCGGCCACCTTTAATATCCGAGAAGTGCTTCCGAACGGCATTCATTTCTTGAATCGTGGCTCCACTTCGCAGCAGTGCTTTATTCACGGCTTGCTTATCCGCAAGCGTAATGCCGGTGCGTGGCAATGCCATCAGAGCCGAACCGCCACCTGAAATCAGGGCAATCACTAAATCATCAGGAGTCAGGTTCTTGAGTGATTCCAGAATCAACATCGATGCCACTTCGCTCATGGAATCTGACACCGGGTGCGCCGCCTCAATAATTCGTACTTTCCGAGTGGGAACCGCATGACCGTAGCGAGTGACCACGACACCTGAAAGCGGCACATCGGGCCATGCGGCTTCCAATGCTGCCGCCATTGCAGCGGAAGCCTTACCGGCTCCCACCACAATACATCGGCCAGGGGGTTTTTCTGGCAACGCATCAAGCAATGCAGCATGAGGGTCTGCACTTTTAATCGCCGCACTGAACATTTCAAGCAACGCACTTTTCGCTGTTTCGTTCGTCCACGTAGCCATTATTCCCCCTGATTTTTAGCGCTTCATGATGGCAGCAATAACTGCATCGGTGACTTCACGAGTTGTTGCTCTACCACCGACATCTGGCGTTTTGACACCGGTTGCGCACACTTCTTCTACTGCCGACATCAGCAAAGCTGAAGCATCATGTTCACCCAGGTGATCCAGCATTTGTGCCGCCGTCCAGAAGCTCGCAACAGGGTTGGCGATACCTTTACCTGTGATATCAAATGCGGACCCATGAATAGGTTCAAACATTGAAGGGAAGCGACGCTCCGGATCGATATTTGCCGTAGGCGCGACACCCAGGCTCCCGGCGAGTGCGCCAGCAAGGTCTGAGAGAATGTCAGCATGGAGGTTAGTCGCCACGATGGTATCCAGTGATTTTGGATGCAGCGTCATGCGCACCGTCATAGCATCAACCAGCATTTTATCCCAGCTCACATCAGGAAACTCAGTTGCCACTTCGGCAGCAATCTCATCCCACATAACCATCCCGTGGCGTTGAGCGTTGGATTTTGTTACCACAGTCAATAGTTTACGTGGGCGTGACTGTGCTAGCTTGAAAGCATAACGCATGATGCGAGTGACACCGGCACGAGTGAAAATAGCCACTTCAGTACCGACTTCCTCCGGTAAACCACGGTGCGCCCGCCCGCCGTGTCCTGAGTATTCGCCTTCGGAGTTCTCACGCACAATCACCCAATCCAAATCGCCTGGACCAGCATTACGCAGCGGCGACTGAATACCGGCCATAATTTTTGTAGGGCGCACATTAGCGTATTGGTCAAAACCCTGACAAATAGGCAAACGCAGCCCCCAAAGTGTAATATGATCCGGCACATCTGGTGCACCCACCGCGCCAAAATAAATAGCATCAAATGATTTCAGTTTTTCCAAACCATTTTCAGGCATCATCACACCGTTCTTTTTGTAATAATCAGATCCCCAGTCAAAATGTTCAATTTGGAAGGTCACATCGCCCACTTTCTTTTGCAAACATTCAAGAACACTGACGCCTGCTGAAATAACTTCAGTACCAATACCGTCAGCAGGAATTGCAGCAATTTTGTAGTTACGCATGGGTAAGACTCCTTACAATGATTATATTTTTGGTCAGTTCATTGGCGTCATTAGTTTTCTAATGACCTATTATTCAAAAAATAAAAATTCGCAGGTTTATATTTTAATTATTTTATGTGCGTCACAATCTAGTGGATTTCCATTAATTATTAACGCCGGACAACTATCATTATGCACAGAAACTCATTACTATCACTCGCATCTGTTTATGCAAAAAATTGATATAATCCTGAGAGGGAAATGTGGAACTTAATCAGCTGAGATGTTTCATTGCCGTGGCCGAAGAACTGCACTTTGGGCATGCTGCACAAAAGCTGGATATGCTCCCCTCGGCATTAGGTCGATACATCAAATTGCTGGAAGAAGATCTTGGCACACGGTTACTATCGCGCTCTACACGTAACGTTTCTCTAACGGCTCACGGGGCTTTATTCCTTGGTGATGCAAAAGAAATTGTCGCCAAAGCCGATCAACTCCAACAGCGTTTTAAGAAGCTGGCTCGGCAAAACTCTGGGCGTTTGCGCATAGGTGCTATCGATAGTGCAACTATCAATTTGGTCCCGCATGTCCTGCATATTTTCCGTGAGAGATGGCCTGAAGTTGACATCCAGATTGTGGAAGATAAGTCATCAAAGTTGCTGCCAAAATTAAAGTCGGGTCGTCTGGATTTAATCTTTATCCGCCCGACAGATCAAATGGATGATGTTCTGGAAAACCAATTCCTTTTTTATGAAGATGTTGTGTTGGCAATATCGGATAAACATCGCCTTGCTCAATGCGGTGAAATAGTTGTCAGCGATCTAGAAAATGTGCCGATGATCGTACCCGAAAGACGAGTTCGGCCACATAGTTATGATTTAACATTAGACCTATTTGATAACGCCAGTTTTAAACCGCGACTAGTTCAAATTGCGGATGAGAAACAAACCATTATTAATATGGTTGCCGCGGAATTAGGTGCAGCCATTATGCCCAAGTGGGTAACCAGGATGTCTGCGTTAAATGTAAAATTTATACCGCTGGCGAAGGAATATATTAATATCAGGCAAAAACTGCCCTTGTCTGCGGTATGGGTAAAAGATTCACGTGATGAGACTCGCGATAATATGATGGCAGTTGTCATGCAGGAATTAGAGGTTATTTCTCAGCAATACTAAAACAGCGCCATTAACCAGGCGCTGTTTTGCCCACATTTACGCCAAAGAGTTTTTCAACTCCCTACGTTTGCGGTTAATCTCAATAGATAACGTAAGCAATGCCGAAACCACCAGCATCCCCGCAACACAATAGAGCGCCAGTGAAAAATCGCCCGTGGTCTCTTTCAACCAGCCAATCACCGCTGGCCCAGCAAAACCACCTAAGTTGCCGATAGAATTTATTGCTGCAAGTCCTGCGGCAGCGGCAGGGCCGTTAAGGAATAGCGACGGAATACTCCACAGCGGTGGCTTGCAAGAGGAGATACCAATATTCGCCAAAATCAGGGCAAATATAGCCAGCGGCAACGAATGAACTGAACCGGCAAGAATAAACCCAACACACGCTAATAAACAGGCGCTAACGACGTGCCAGGTTCTTTCTTTAGTTTTATCAGAATGCTTCGCCCACAGGATCATCGCAACCACTGAAAGCGCTGCCGGAATCGCATTCACAAAACCAATTTGAAATGTGCTTAAGCCAAACGATTTTATAAACTGCGGCGACCAAATATTGAGTGAATACAAACCTGCCGAGGTTCCGAAATAGACAACGGCCAGCGTTAACACGCGCGCATCAGTCAGCCCTTTCCAGATGCTGGTTTTTGCCTGATGGCCCTGCCCGCTGCGTTCTTGCGCAAGCGTAGTGATAAGCCATTCCGTCTCTTTTTGAGAGAGCCAGCGATTCTTTTCAGGCCTATCGTTTAAATAAAAAAGGGTGAAAACACCCAATATAATGGCAGCGACGGCGTCAATCAGGAACATTAATTGCCAGCCTTTCAAACCCAATGCGCCATGTAAACTCAAAATAGTCCCAGCAAGCGGCGAACCCAACATTGCCGATATTGGCGCCGCCGCCATGAAAAATGCGATAACTTGTGCACGACGCTTAACAGGAAACCAGGTACTTAAATAGAGAATAATCCCTGAGAAAAAGCCCGCCTCTGCAACGCCCAGCAGAAAACGCAAAATGTAGAACCCAGTTGCGGTTTCTACAAACATCATACAGGCAGCAATCGCCCCCCAACTCACCATAATACGTGCCAGCCAAATCCGTGGCCCCACTTTTTGCAAAATAATATTAGAAGGAATATCAGTAAGAAAATAACCTATAAAAAACATGCCCGCGCCAATACCAAATACCGTTGAAGAAAATCCCAAATCTTGATTCATGGTTAACGCTGCAAAACCAATATTAATTCGATCAAAGAAAGCAATAAAATAGGCAAACATGACAAACGGGACAATTCGCCAGGTTATTTTTTTGAGGGTAAGATGTTCTATTGAATGAGTCATAGCATATTTCCATTATTTTAATAAATAATCGGCCGCCTGTTGTTATCGTTCGAAATAGCATCAGGCCAGTCATTGAAATATGCGCTGTCGTTCAGGATGAGTCATCAAGTCGTGATTATATAAAAAAATGCAATAATGTTCTCAAGGGAAAAGTTTCGTTAAAAAAACGTGACAGATCATGTAGCTAGCGGGCTAGACACAAAAGGAACATGGGCACTGCGTTAAAAGCCAGTATGAATGTATGGAGATTAAGTGGGGAACTGAAAATGGTATTTGTGATGTGCTTCAAATATCAGGCATTTACTCGATGACTAAGAACGGCTACCTGAATCGGTAACCGTTTCACTTTCAGGAAGACTTCGAATGAGAAGCCCGGTAAGCGCTATTTTGTCGGTTTGCACTTTTTGAAAGTAACCATACAAGAATCGACGACAAACACAGTAACGCGGCGACAAAGAGCAGCCCGCCCGTAAAACTTCCAGTGTGTTCTTTTATAACACCAATCATTACCGGCCCAACAAACCCACCCAGATTGCCGATAGAATTTATGGTGGCAATCCCCGCCGCTGCCGCAGATCCTGATAAGAACATCGTCGGCATACTCCACAGTGGCGGCTTGGAGGCACTGATACCCACGTTAACCAGAGTTAAGGCGATAATTGCTGTCACTACGGTGGTAACCATACCAGCATAAATCAACCCTACTGCCGCCAGCATACAAGCACCGATAATATGCCAGGTGCGCTCCACTTTTTTATCGGAATGCCTTGCCCAAAGTACCATTGCAACTACGGCAATAATAGCTGGGATAGCGTTTAATAAGCCGACCTGCAAGGAACTCATGCCAAATGCTTTTATTATCTGTGGTGACCAAATCCCCAGAGTATATAAACCGGCAGAAGTCCCGAAATAAACGAGTGATAAGGCAATAACGCGTTTATCTGCCAGCCCTTTCCAGACGCTCACGTGAGAGGAACCCGCTTTGGTATTTTGTTCGGCAGCAAGTGTCTGCATAAGCCAGTCACGTTCTTCATCAGTTAACCACTTTGCTTTAGCAGGGCGATCGGTGAGCCAGAACAACACCACACAGCCCAAAATCACTGCGGGAATCGCCTCCAGCACAAACATCCATTTCCAGCCCGACCAACCAAGAAAGCCGTGTAATTCAAGCAATGCTCCGGAAATGGGTGAACCCAGAGCTGTCGATAGCGGTGCCGCAGCCATGAAGATAGCCGTCACTTGAGCGCGGCGTTTCATGGGGAACCAAAAGCTTAAATACAGAATAATACCAGGGAAAAATCCAGCTTCCGCTACACCCAACAAGAATCGTAAAATATAGAAACTTGTCGTGCCCTGAACAAAAGCCATTCCCCCAGAAACCAGTCCCCATGTAATCATGACGCGAGCAATCCAGATCCTGGCTCCCACTTTATTGAGAATTAGATTAGACGGAACCTCAAACAAAAAATAACCGAGGAAAAATATCCCCGCACCGATACCAAAAACAGTGGGTGAAAAACCTAATTCCTGATTCATTGTTAATGCCGCAAAGCCAATATTTACTCTATCCAGAAAAGCAATAAAATAGAGCAGCATGATAAAGGGAATAATGCGAAGCGTTATTTTTCGCAGTACCCGTGTTTCGAGTTCTGTAGACATAAGAGGAGATCCTCTGTGCGGTTTGTAGGGTGGTAAGATTATTATTAGCGTTACAGGAATTGATTATGATTGTTTATTTTTAGTTATCATCCAGGTTTGATTATATAAAATATTGATATAATCAAACTTCAAGAAAAACTCTGGTTAATCAAAGGTATTTAGAGGGGAACAAAAAAGGAGGACTCTGTAGAGCAATTAATGAATACTGAATTAGATGAATTATTGCAACTATTTATTCGTTCAACATAAAACATACCTGCACGGCATGAGCATCATGCAGGATGTTTCTTACTAAAACAAAAAACTACGCGCTAAGCGCACCCCACACCAAATTGCCTTTATGGAACGTGGCGGTACGAGGCGAAATACGCGCCACCGCTTCGGCAGAACATGAAGCATCCACCAGCACAAAGCTCGCGTCATCCTGCGCTTTTGGCCATACGCGCTCGCCTTTGTCGTTCAGCGGCAGCACGTTGCCGGTGGCAATCGCAAGGGATCGTGAAAGATTCAGCTCGCTCACCCGCATATAAAGTTGCGCATACAAGTTAGCTTTTTCCAGCATGTCGCCCAGGCCATACGGCGACCAGTGGTCAATCACGCTATCGGTACCGGTCATCACAAACACACCCTTGTCTTGTAACTGCTTGAGCGGCATATGCAGGGTGCCAATCGGCACCGTGGAGGCGATGGTGATTTGCTGTGCCGCCATGCGCGTGGCGATGGCATCCACTTCTTGTTCGTTCATCATCGCCAGCGCAAACGCGTGGCTGATGGTGACTTTGCCTTTCAGCTCCGGGGTTTTCTCCACTGTTTCAACCATGTAATTCACCGCCGCAATCCCGGCTGGGCTGGTTTCATGCAGGTGAATATCAACACCTTTTTTGTAGTCGATGGCTATCTGGAACATGGTATCTAAGGATTTTTCCATCGCGCCATCGACGTTCGTCGGGTCAAGCCCGCCGACGTAGTGAGCGCCCGCTTGCATCGCATCGCGCATCAACGCAACGGAGTTCGAGTGCAGCAAACCGTGCTGCGGAAACGCAACGATTTCACAGCTAAAACCAGACTTACGGCGTTCCAGAACTGCTTGCAGATTCTCGAGGTTTTTCAGGCCGGAAACCGGCTCCACGTTGCAATGGCTGCGGGCGATAGTCGAGCCTTTCGACTGAATCAAATCAATCAGCTTTTCGGCACGTTCCTGCGTGACCGGTTGCAGCTCAGGCAGCAGTTTTTGCTCCAGGGCAATCATGTCGAGAATGGTGGTTCCCGCCGGGCGGTTATGCACGCGCCACGGGCCACCGTAGAAGGTTTTGTCGAGATGAATATGCATATCGCGCATCGCTGGCAGCAACAGTTTTCCCGACGCATCGTAATGGGCGAGCGTGGCGTCCGGGTGTTGTTTATTTGCGAGCAATGCCGCAATTTTGCCGTCTTTAATTTCCAGCGTTTTCAGCTCGGTTTGCGTGCCGACAATCGTCTGCCCGTCGCGTGCAAAACCGGCTTCTAGCAACACGTTATCGAGATAGTAATGGGATTCTTTGATAGCGCTCATACGATTGTCCGTTTCACAGGCGATGGAAGCTGGTTTAGCAGCATACGCCATCGAACCGGTCGCGCCAAAGAGCGCACAAGCCGCCGCCACTTTGCCACCGCCGCTCAGAAATTCACGGCGGCTTTTTTCTGCATTATTCATCGAGTTCTCCCACTCTTAATCATTAACAATATGCGTGCCAGTTTCGCCGCGCAGTGCGGCGGGTAATTTTTCAGGGGTGGTGATAATCACGCGTTTGCCGCCGTTGCGCAGGAACGCCAGACTGGCGGTAATTTTCGGCAACATGCTGCCCGGCGGGAAATGCCCTTCTTCGCTAAAACGGGCCATTTGTTCGACGGTGACTTCATCGAGGGCGCGTTGTTCCGGTTTGCCAAAGTGAATACACACTTTCTCCACACCAGTGGTGATCACCAGAATGTCAGCATTCACTTCGCGAGCCAGCAGCGCGGTGGAAAGATCTTTGTCGATAACCGCATCCACACTCTGGTAATCGCCCTGTTCGCTGCGAACTACCGGAATCCCGCCGCCGCCTGCGCCAATCACCACAAAACCTTGTTTGATTAACGCGCTGATGGCATCCGCTTCGACAATACGTTTAGGTTCCGGCGAGGCCACCACGCGGCGGTATCCGCGCCCGGAGTCTTCAACAAATCGCCAGTCCGGGTGCGCGACTTTCAGCGCTTCGCACTGCTGCGCGCTAAAGAATGCGCCAATCGGTTTGGTCGGATGGGTGAAATTAGGATCGTTTTTGTCCACTTCCACCTGAGTAATCACGGTCACGGCTTTTTTGTCGCCGCATTTCCCGAGGCGGTTATTGAGTGCCTGCTGGATTAAATAGCCGATGCCGCCCTGGGTATCCGCCACGCAGTTTGCCAGCGGCGTAAGCGGCAGCCCTTCTTTCTCATGGGCGATTTCCGCCCGGCGTAAATCAAGACCAACCTGCGGGCCGTTGCCGTGAGTGAGCACGATGTCGTAGTCCGACGAGAGCATTTCCAGCACCGTTTCGGCGACTTCTTTTACCGCGATTTGCTGATGTTCAACTGACTGGCTGGCGTTATCTTTGATGATGCTGTTGCCGCCAATCGCCACTACGACGAGTTGTTTCATTATTTTTATCCTTGTAGGGCAAGGGCCGGTGGATGACGCCTGCGGCTTATCCACCCTACAAAACCGTAGGGCGGATAAGTACGCGTCATCCGCCATTTTTTATACCGAAGTCACAACCTCGGATGCCGCTTCACGACGGTCGAGCACATGCTTCACCACAAACATCGCGCCCATCATCAAATAAGCGGTAACGAACATCAGCGAACTGCCCTGCGCAAAGCCGACCATCGGCGCGTGAATCACGCCAAACAGCGCCAGCAATGCACCGACCACCGCCGCCACCGCGCCGCGTAATGGCTTGTTGATAATCGCGAAAATCGCCACGCAACCCCACAACATACTGGCAAGCGGTGCGCCATTCCCCAGATGCACCAGGCCTTGATAAAACACCCCTTTGTGCGCCAGCGCTTCCGGGCCGATTTTCGCCGCCGTTGTGCCCGCTGCGGCCATCACGCTATTCACCATGGTCAGCGCCCAGTTGGCTATCCATGGGAACAGGCAGATGAAGATAACCGGTACCTCTATTTTCGGCGTTTCGCGCACCACCTGGTTTGCCGTCACCACGCCGATAAACACCAGAATCGGCACAATCGCGGTCATCGGAATAATGGCGAGCATGAACGCCCCAAGGCCAAACAGCGGCACGATAAACATGGTGACGCCAGACGCCAGCGTGTAACCGATGCTCGCGCCCATCGCTTTCCAGCCCGCGTGTCCAACATAGACCGTGACCGGGAACGGGTTCCCCATCAGGCAACCGAGCGTTGAGGCCAGCCCGTTGGTCAGCATCACTTTACGGGTGTTGTATTCATCACCCGCTGCGTGGGCGCTTTCGATGTTTTCCAGGTCGAAAATGTAGTTCGCCAACCCCAACGGAACCGCGGATGCCAGGTAAGGCAGCGCATGCGGCAAGCCTTGCAGGAAGCTATCAACATGAATTGATGGCGGGTTAAAACCGAACGAGGACATCGACGCTTTGATGGCTTCCGGGCTTTGCAGGCCAGAAATCCACGCCAGCGCCGTACCCGCAACCAGCAGCAATAAGCCGGTTGGAATGCGCGCAAACATCGGTTTTTTACCAAACCAGTTAATGAAGATAAGCAGCAGCACAATGAAGGAAACCGTCGGCGCTTCAAATGCCTGTAGCATCGGGTTCATCGCCAGCAGCAACAAACCTAAGCCCGACAAACACGACAGCAGCACGGTACGCGGGATCATCTTGCGGATGGTTTCGCCCAGGAACGAACCGCCCACCAGAATCATCGCTTCAACAAAACACCACACCAGGCCAATCTGAATCGCAAACTCAGCGTCGCCGGTTTGCTGGTAGACCGGCATCAATACCAAAAACGTCACGGTAAAGATGGACGGCGCACTTGGCCCGGAAGGCAGCGCGGTCACATCTTTGCGCCCTGTCTCTTTTGCCAGTTGCAGGCCGAACCACGCGTAGCAAATACTCGCCACCAGCACCGCCAACCCGAAGGCTGGCGCAATGCGCCCGTAAACAATCTCCGTCGGAATACCCACCACAAAAATGAGTAACCCCATCATGGTCAGCAAGTTAGTCAGGTTATTGGTCATCAACCCGAAATATGCCGCCCAGTCACCGCGTTTCCACTCAAGCTTAACGTTTGTCATCGGGGTATCCCTCAGAAAGAGTAACGCTCACCAAAGGCGAGCAGAGCCTTCTCAAAACATTCAAACGGCGGATGCACAATCCCGGCGCCAATCATGCCAATACCCGCGTCTTTGTGGGCAATAGCCGTGTTGATCACCGGCAAAATGCCGCTGTCGCCGACGCGCGTGATGTCGATGGCGGTCGGGATGCCCATAAACGACAGCAGCGGAATGGTGACGTTCGGGTTTTCACCGAGCGTGATTTCGCGCATCTGGCGTGAGAAATCAATCGCCTCGTCCACGGTACCGCCCACCAGCGCAACAATCGCCGGAGCCGTCGCCATCGCAAAACCGCCGATGCCGTAGGTTTCAGTAATCGCGCTGTCGCCGATATCCAAGCCGGAATCTGCCGGTTTGTAACCGGCAAACATCGGGCCGATGACCTGCTGCGCCGGACCGGTAAACCACTGCCCCGGCAGGCCGCTGACGCGCAGGCCAAACTCCACGCCGTTACGCGCCATGGTGGTGACGACGGTGCTATATTCGATGCCGTGCGCCGCGTCCATTGCCGCTTTGCACATCGCCATCCACGTTGGGCCGGAGAAGTAGTCGCTGCTGGCGACAAAATCGAACACTTCTTTTTGCTGCGCGACGGTGAAGTGGGTCTGAATAATCCACGGCGTCAGCGCCTGAATCAGTAACGTGGTGCCTGCGTTGTTGCGGTTGTGGCACTCGTCGCCCATATGCAGCGCCTGCGCCAGCATCAAACGTAAATCAATTTCGCCTGCGAGCTTCATCGCATCACGCAGCATTGGGCCGAGCACGTCGCGCATCCAGATAAGGCGGTCGATCACGCTCTGGTCGTTCGCTCCCATGCGCAGGATTTTCGCCATTTGCTCGCTGAGGTTGGTGTAAGCCCGGTTGCCGTAGGTTTTGTTTTCGACGATATGCATAAACATCGAGGCCGACGTCACGCCCGCCATAGACCCCACGCAGTCGTGCTCATGGCATGGCGAGAAGATGATTTCGCCGGAAGCGGCAAGCTGCGCGGCCTCATCAATATTCGCCGCCAGCCCTTCAAACACCAGCGCCCCGGTGACGGCACCTTTCATCGCGCCGCACATATTTTCCCAGGCGACAGGCGGCCCGGCGTGCAAAATGGTATTGCGCGTCATGCCCGGCACCACGTTAATCGCCTGGTCATAACCCACTAAAACCGGCTGCGACTGAATGATGCGCTCAACGGCCAGTTTATTGGCAGCGGTTACTTTTTCGGCAAGCTCTGGGGCGGCAATCGCATCCAGTGCATTCACCACAGCCAGATTGCCCTGCCCCGGTGGCGTCCAGTCCAGTTGCGTAACGGGAACGCTCTGCTTTTTCAAATCATCGCTAAACATCGCAATGCCGACGTTAATCACATTCAGCGGTTGGTTAAACAGACTCATTGTGCTTTCTCCTTGCAGACAAACTCACGCGCCAGCAGCCCGGTGTTGGTGCTGCTGCTTGCCCAAATCACCCCGGCATCGGTCAACATCTGGCACTGCGCTTCAAGTGATGGCGTGTCCAAATCGGTGCCGAGCACGTAGCCCAGAATTTCCAGGTTGCGCGAGTCGCGGGCGGCAATGGCTTTGGCTTCTTTGATGGCATCCAGCATCACGCCAACCGGGTTTTCGTGCGAGCCGTAGCCCAGCACAAAATCCATCACGATCACGCCGACTTCCGGATCACGCGCTTCTTGCAGCAGGCGGCTGATGCGGTTGGTCGGGTCAATCATTGGGTGCGGTTTGCCGTTGGTGAAATCGTCGTCGCCGAAATCGAGGAAGGTGTGTGCGATGCTGACATTCACGTCTTTGAGGCGGTATTCAGGATTCGGCTGGATATTGCTGTAGACGTCCGGGTATTTTTCCAGCGCTGCAAACATCGCTTCATCGCAAAGGGTGCCGCCGCAGAACAGCGCACGGATGTACTTCTGCTCAGGCTTCAGGCGCGCACGCACTTCTTCAATCAGCGGCCAGTTGAGCGGATGTAAATCCAGCGACTCTTTTTTGATGCCGGTCAGCAGCACGGCTTTCAGCGCCGCTTCTTTAGTGGCACGGGCAAACTGCAAACCCGGTTCGTCGGCATGTGTTTCGCCGTTACCGAGGAAGCAAACCACGACGGGTTTGCGGCAAGCCTGCGCACGTTCCAGCACTTTACGCGCCACGATTTCAGCAGGCGGTTTAGAAACCAGCACAATCACTTCAGTTTGTGCGTCATTTTCCAGCATCTGGATGGCATCGAGCATCATAATGCCGCCGATTTTCTCGCTTAAATCACGCCCGCCAGTTCCGATAAGCTGGGAAATACCGCCGCCAAATTCGTGAATGCGCACGCTTAATTCCTGGCTGCCAGTGCCGGATGCGCCAACAATTCCGATGGAGCCGCGGCGCACTTCATTGGCAAAACACAGCCCTGCGCCGTTGATAATCGCGGTGCCGCAATCCGGGCCCATCATCAGCAACCCTTTGCTGTGGGCGAGTTGCTTGAGTGCCAGTTCATCATCAAGAGAAACGTTATCGGAAAACAGCATCACATTCAGGTTGTTTTCCAACGCCTGACGCGCTTCACGGGCCGCGAAAGCGCCGTTGACGGAAATCACCGCAAGGTTAGTTTCCGGGATATTGTTATGTGCGCTGGCAAGGGTTGCGTAACGCGCTTCGTGGCGTGCATTGCCACTGTCTTTGCGGGTGAACAGACCTTCAATGGCTTCAAGCGTGGCGTCGTTCGCCGTATCGCTCGCACCTTTGATAACAATCATCAGGTCGCCATTTTTGGCCTGTTCGAATTCGTCGTTTAACAGGCCGAGGTTTTTTAACACCCCTTTGTTCATTTCGGTCGCCATCGCGACAAACGCCTGTTCAACGCCTTCAAGCTGGTTAGCTTTGGTTGAAATGGACATCAGTGAGACCGAATCAAAATAGGTGTTCTTTTTAATTACAATCCTGGTCGACATAATTTCCTCCGTTAATTTTGGTCAAAGCGAAGGCGTCCGCCATGCCGCAAAGCATGTCGCAACCCGAACTTGACCCTATTTTTTTAATTTCATTTATAAATGGATGAATATTCTCTACATCACCCATCAGTATCTGATGAATAAAATCATAAATACTTTCGCGATAACGCTGATTAATCGCTTCGCGCAGCGTAATTACACTTAATAATGTGGTTTTATGCTTACCCGCTTCCAGCGTAGATTTAAATATTTCGCAATACTTCACTGCCGGATGCCCGGCTATAAATAAAACCACACTTAACCCGGCGAGATAATCATCCCCGGTAGGGGTTAAGCCAATTCCTAAACCCAATAAACCGTTAATTTCATTTTTAATCGCACTGCCGTTCCCTGCGCATAATGCTGAAATTAGCTCCCGGCGATGGTGTTGAAGCTGGCGACTCATTTCCTGATAAAAAATGTTGTCACCGCAAAAATAAAATAATGACGAACTTTGCTCGACCGATGCCTGAATAATTCGGGCAAGGTTTTGCCAGTCGGTCTGGTTTATTTGTTGTTGCGTGATAAACAGCGCATCAGGTTGCCAGCGAGTGCAACTTGAGAAATCAATACGTTTATCGGTGCCAATCTCGATGCCGCTGTGTTTAAAACTCACCTGTTCACCAGGCTTAAAAATATTCAGGCAATGCTCAAGGGCTAAACGGCAGCTGTTGGGTGCGTTATCACAGTCGGCACTGAGCAGGGTTAAAATCTGTTCTTTTTCAGGGAGGTGAATATTCACCGCTCTGGAAAACACCTGCTCGATATAACCAACTGTATCAACTTGTAATTCTGGCGCATAAAACGCGCTGTCTGCCGTTTTTGCCAGGAGGCACTGCCGCAGCTGATATCCGGCGATAGTGCATCTCCTGTGTTTTAAGCTCCGGCTTTGACCAGCAGCTCGGCAATCTCGTGATACCCTTTTTCGCGTGCCAGCGTCAGCGGCGATTTACCGTATTTATCGGTCATGTGCGGGTTAGCACCATGGTCGAGCAGCAGTTTGACAATCTCCTGCTGTTTCGCCCCACCGTCGTTCAACACGATGGCTTCGAGTAGCGGCGTCCAGCCAACGAAATTGGTGTGATTGACGTTAATATCGGTCTGCGTCACCAATTCTCGAACAATTTCGACATGGCCTTTTTCGCTCGCCGGAGTAATACCCACGCCACCAAAACGGGATAAACAATTTAGATCCGGATTTGCCGGTAATATCAGGCGTAATAATGTCAGGTCGTTATTCAGGCAACTGAGTAAGAAAGGGTTAAAACAGGTTTGATCTTGCTTATTAACGTCGGCTCCGGCCTTAATTAAATATTCCACACAGTCATATTTTTTGTGCAGGCTGGCGAGAGTAATTGCAGTGCGACCCTGGCGATTGGTGGCGTTAATATCCGCGCCATCACTGAGGCATTGTTTTAGATTTTCCAGATGCCCAAGTTCTGCTGCATTTAGAAATTCTGCAATGAGTTCTTTCTGAGACATATCCATACTCCCATACTTTGCTATTTCCGATGAATTGAGAATAGCAACACTGTCGATGCTTTAACATCCGTTTAAAAATCATTCATCGTTAATGACAGCATTGTTGAATAGTATTCAACAATGTGAGAAAAATGTGGGTCAGCGCAATATTTTACCTATGATAGAACCGCTTTCAGCAGGCTTTAGTACCCACTGGCGAGCATGCCACGAGGCCTTGCGGAACGCGGGGAAAATGGGATTCAAGAAGTGTGATACTCTTCAAATCACTTGTAACGGCAGTGTTAAATATGGCTCAAGACAAAGTCGCGGATCATAAGGAATACAAATACATTCAACAATAGCGTCGAATGGCGTTACGGTTGGTTATGGGATTTGTAGGGTGGATAAGCCGCAGGCGTCATCCACCAAAAAACATCCAACGAAAGGACTGACGGGAGAGGCACATGAATTCTATTTTTACCGAAGAGAACCTGCTGGCCTTCACCACCACGGCGCGGCTTTCAAGTTTTAGTAAGGCTGCTGTCGAACTGGGGATCACCACCTCTGCCGTCAGCTACACCATCAAAAGAATCGAGACGTACCTCGATGTGGTGCTGTTTGTACGCAACACGCGCAGCATCGAATTGACCGAATCTGGCTACTACTTCTATCGCAAAGCGACTGAACTGCTGAACGACTTCCATGCCATTAAACGCGGCGTGGATACCATCTCGCAAGGCATTGAAGTTAAAGTACGTATCTGTATCAATCAGCTGCTTTACACGCCGCGCCATACCGCGAAGCTCCTGCAAATCCTCAAAAAACAGTTTCCCACCTGCCTGATAACCGTCACCACCGAGGTGTATAACGGCGTGTGGGACGCCATTATTAATAACCAGGCCAATATCGCGATTGGTGCGCCGGATACGCTGCTCGACGGCGGCGGTATTGATTACACCGAAATTGGCGCGATTCGCTGGGAATTTGCCATCGCCCCGACGCACCCGCTGGCATTCATGCCGGAGCCGATTTCCGAGAGCCAACTGCGCCTGTATCCCAACATCATGGTGGAAGACACGGCGCTGACGCTGAATAAAAAAGTGGGATGGTTGCTGCACGGGCAGGAAGCGATTCTGGTGCCGGATTTCAACACCAAATGTCAGTGTCAGATTTTGGGCGAAGGCGTCGGTTTTTTACCGGATTACATGGTGCGCGAGGCCCAGGAAAGCGGCCTGCTGGTGACGCGCCAGATTAACAACCCGCGCCAGGATTCGCGCATGCTGTTAGCAACTCAACACGCCGCCACCGGGCAGGTCACGCAGTGGATTAAAAAACAGTTCGCCGCAGGTGGGTTGCTGGCTGAAATTTATGGGGATTTGTTGGTTCGGGGTTAAGCCCTAGTCACGCTTCGCAGCAACATCTCCTGCCAGGCTGGAACATCGCCCAGGTAATGTCCGGCATCCAGCACCTGTAACTGCCCGACGTTATTCTCAAGCGCAAAAGTGGGGAAACCACGGCCACCAAGCTGCGCCAGTAGCGCCCGGCTTTCAGCAATATGCTGATTCAGGATTTCACCGTCGATGGCCTGCATTTCTGCGCTAAAAGCCGGGGCCGATAAGCCAAGTTCCAGGGCCAACGCTTCCAGAACCGGTAAATCTGCCACACGCTTGCCATGCTGGTAGTGCGCCACCTGAATAAGATGGAGCATATCCAGCCCGCGCCCGGCCAGCTTTTGCGCCGCAAGAATCGCGCAGGTGGGCGGGGCCGAGTCCATCACTGCTGTGGTATCCAACAGCAAGCCATTGATATACGCATCACCGAACGGTTGCCCGGTCATGGCGGCAATCCGCGCATCATGCTCGATAACATGCCCGCGCCACTGCGCGTCTATGGTGCGACGGTGGTTGCCCACCATCATGCCGCCGCCATGCAGATCAATCGAAATACCTTTGATCGCACGAGCTGCCTTCACCAGCGGTGCCACGCCGTAGCACCAGCCACAGAGCGGGTCGAAAATGTAATGCAGAGTGTGAGTTGTCATTTTGCCTCCTGGTTACTGCGGCCAGTTCATCTCACCTTTCAGCACTTTCGCACTTAGCTCAAGGCTCGACTCATCTTTTAGGCCCGGATACTGCTTTTTCATCGCCGCAATCAGTTGAGCTGAATCTTTGGCTTTCGGCAACGCGTTTTCCAGCCTCGTCAGATAGTTTTGCGTAAACGTGACCGACTCAAGCGTTTGCGGTGCGCCCGGCAGGAAATGGCCTGGAACCACCACTTCCGGTTTCAGGGCTTTGATGCTTTCCAGCGTTTGCTGCCAGTCGGCACGCGATTGCGGCGTTTGAGTATCAGCCACCCACAGATGAATATTATTGCCCGCCACTGGCACCCCGCCCACCACCGCTTTTAGCGCGGGGATCCACACATAGGTGCGGTCTGGCGTTGGGCCTTTTACTTCGATTTTCTGGCCGTCAACCATGAAGCTGTTGCCCTGAAGCGGCTGCGGCACCACTACTGACTGTGGCGCGTTCTCTTTGAGGATCGGTCCCCAGTAAGCCAGTTTGCCCTCTTTCGAGGCATTAATCGCCGCAATGGTTTCCGGCGTGGCGACGATTTTTGCCTGCGGGAACGCGGCCTTAATTTTGTCCAGACCGAAGTAGAAGTCCGGGTCAGAATGGCTGATGTAAACGGTGGTCAGCGTTTTGCCGGTCGCTTTGATCTTCTGAATCAGCTGCTCGGCGTCGTTACCCTGGAATTGCGCATCAATGAGCACCACTTCTTTCTCGCCGCTGACTATCTCGGATGACACCGGGAACACGCTTTTCTCACCGGGATTGTAAACTTCCATCGTTAACGGACTGGCGGCGTGCGCCAGAGTCGTAATGCTTGCGAGAGTCAGAGTAAGTACAGATTTTTTAAACATAGCAGATGTCCCTAATTGTCTTAATGATGGGCACATCTTACGTTGCATAAATTGATACAAAAACCGGATAATGAGCAACTATTCATTGCATAAATCGGACGAATAATGGATCGCATTACCGCCGCAAGGGTGTTTGTCACCATTGTCGATCTGGGCAGTATGATTGCCGCCGCAGACCATCTTGATATGTCGCGAGCCATGGTGACGCGTTATCTGGCGCAGATGGAAGAGTGGACGGGCGCACGCCTGCTGCACCGCACCACTCGCAAACTGAGCCTGACCGATGCGGGCGAAAGAACCCTGAGCCTGTCACGCAAAATGCTCGCGGTCGCCGAAGCCATCGATCTGGTCGAGGATAATCAGACCGAGGAAATACGCGGCCTGCTGCGCATCACCTGCTCCCAGTCACTGGGGCAAACTGCCCTTGCAGGTGCCGTAACGCAGTTTCTGAAACGCCACCCGCTAGTGAGCGTCGATCTGCAAATGAACAACCGGACGGTAAATCTGGTGGAAGAACGGATCGATCTGGCACTGCGCATCACCAATGAACTGGACCCGAATTTGATTGCCCGCCCGCTTTCCACCTGCGCCTCGGTGGTATGTGCCGCTCCTGCTTATCTGGCGGCAAACGGTACTCCGAATCATCCTGAAGATCTCGCCAGCCATAATTGCCTGACTTACAACTGGTTCGGCAAAAGCCTGTGGCATTTTGACCGTGCAGGAGAAAAATCTGCCGTGGCGGTGAGCGGCAATCTCAGCGCCAATGAATCGGTGGTGCTGCTGGCGGGGACGCTACAGGGCGCGGGGATTTCGCTCCAGCCGTACTATTCTGCCGCCCCGCTACTGGAAAAAGGTGAACTTGTAGAACTATTGCCAGGCTACCAACCGCAGGCGATGGGCATCTACGGCATTTACACCACCCGCAAACAGATGCCCGCCACGCTGCGCGCGATGCTGGATTATCTGGTGGAGTGGTTTGCCACGGATGAGCAGTGGCGAGGGAATCTGCGCTAAATATCGCCAATCATTATCTCGTTATGGTTAATCCCCCCGCAATTACCCCTACTCATGAAGGGGTAATTGGCTATCCAATGTTTAGCGACTTGATTTTGCTCAATAACCAACCGGTAAATATGGGTATTTTCGCGACCATTCAAACGTCATAACAGTGAGGTTACGATGGACGTCAGTCGCAGAAAATTTTTCAAGATCTGTGCCGGCGGGATGGCAGGGACTACCGCCGCAGTTCTGGGATTTTCTCCCAAAGCGGCACTTGCCGAGGTGCGCAACTTTAAGCTTTTGCGTGCCAAAGAAACCCGCAATACCTGTACATACTGCTCAGTAGGCTGTGGTTTGTTGATGTACAGCCTGGGCGATGGCTCGAAAAACGCTAAATCCAGCATTTTCCATATTGAAGGTGACCCGGATCACCCGGTAAACCGTGGGGCATTATGCCCAAAAGGCGCGGGTCTGCTGGATTATATCCACAGCGAAAGCCGCCTGCGTTACCCGGAATACCGCGCGCCAGGCTCCGATAAATGGCAGCGTATTAGTTGGGAAGATGCGTTCGCGCGTATTTCTCGCCTGATGAAAGACGACCGCGATGCCAATTTCGTTGAGAAGAATGAGCAAAACGTCACGGTAAACCGTTGGCTCTCCACCGGCATGTTATGTGCGTCGGCGGCCAGCAACGAAACCGGCATGCTGACTCAAAAATTTGTCCGCTCGCTGGGCATGTTAGCGGTAGACAACCAGGCGCGCGTCTGACACGGACCAACGGTAGCAAGTCTTGCTCCAACATTTGGTCGCGGTGCGATGACCAACCACTGGGTTGATATCAAAAACGCCAACGTTGTGATGGTGATGGGCGGCAACGCCGCAGAAGCGCATCCGGTGGGTTTCCGCTGGGCGATGGAAGCCAAAAACAACAACGACGCCACGCTGATTGTGGTCGATCCGCGCTTTACCCGCACCGCATCGGTGGCGGATATTTATGCGCCAATCCGCTCCGGCACCGACATTACTTTCCTGTCGGGCGTTCTGCTGTACCTGATTTCCAATAACAAAATCAACGCCGAATACGTTAAGCATTACACCAATGCCAGCCTTTTGGTGCGTGACGATTTTAGCTTCGATGATGGCCTGTTTAGCGGCTATGACGAGCAAAAACGCCAGTACGACAAAACCAGCTGGAACTATCAGTTCGACGAAAACGGTTATGCGAAACGCGACGATACGCTCACCGACCCGCGCTGCGTGTGGAACCTGCTCAAAGAGCACGTTTCCCGCTATACGCCGGAAATGGTCGAGCATATTTGCGGCACGCCGCAGGCCGATTTCCTGAAAGTGTGTGAAGTGCTGGCTTCCACCAGTGCCGCCGATCGCACCACCACTTTCTTGTACGCCCTGGGCTGGACGCAACACACCGTGGGCGCGCAGAACATTCGCACCATGGCGATAATCCAGTTATTGCTCGGCAATATGGGCATGGCGGGCGGCGGTGTGAACGCCTTGCGCGGGCACTCCAACATTCAGGGGTTGACCGATCTCGGCCTGCTGTCCACAAGCCTCCCGGGTTATCTGACGCTGCCTTCTGAAAAGCACACCGACCTGCAAACTTATCTGACGGCAAACACGCCAAAAGCCACGCTGCCGGGCCAGGTGAACTATTGGGGCAACTATCCGAAGTTCTTCGTCAGCCTGATGAAAGCGTTCTATGGCGATGATGCGCAGTCGGAAAACAACTGGGGTTTTGACTGGTTGCCGAAGTGGGACCAGGCGTACGACGTGCTGAAGTATTTCGACATGATGGACCGCAATAAAGTCACGGGTTACATCTGCCAGGGCTTTAACCCGGTGGCCTCATTCCCGGACAAAAACAAAATTGTCGCAAGCCTTAGCAAGCTGAAATACCTGGTGATCATCGACCCGCTCGTCACCGAAACGTCTAACTTCTGGCAGAACCACGGCGAGATGAACGACGTGAACCCGGCGGCGATTCAGACCGAAGTGTTCCGCCTGCCGTCCACCTGTTTTGCTGAAGAAGACGGTTCGATTGCCAACTCCGGGCGCTGGTTGCAGTGGCACTGGAAAGGGGCTGACGCACCGGGAGAAGCGCGTAACGACGGAGAAATTCTGGCTGGGATTTACCACCAGATCCGCGAGCTTTATCGCGCCGAAGGCGGTAAAGGTGCCGAGCCACTACTGAAAATGGGCTGGCATTACGAGCAGCCTGACCATCCTGAATCGGAAGAAGTCGCCAAAGAGAACAACGGCTACGCGCTGGAAGATCTCTATGATCCGGCTGGGAATTTGCTGGCGAAAAAAGGTCAGCTTCTGGACTCGTTTGCGCTGTTACGTGACGACGGCACCACCGCGTCTGCCTGCTGGGTTTATGCCGGGAGCTGGACGGCGAAAGGCAACCAGATGGCGAACCGCGATAACGCCGATCCGTCAGGCCTCGGCAACACGCTGGGCTGGGCCTGGGCGTGGCCACTCAACCGCCGCATTATCTACAACCGCGCGTCAGCTGACCCACAGGGCAAGCCGTGGGACCCGAAACGCATGTTGATTCAATGGAACGGGGCGAAGTGGGTCGGCAACGATATACCGGACTACAACACTGCCGCACCGGGCAGCGGCGTGGGGCCGTTTATCATGCAGCCGGAAGGTTTAGGCCGCCTGTTTGCCATCGACAAAATGGCGGAAGGCCCGTTCCCTGAGCATTACGAGCCGTTTGAAACGCCGCTGGGCACCAACCCGCTGCACCCAAATGTGGTGTCGAATCCGGCAGCTCGCCTGTATGAAGCTGACGCTAAACGCATGGGCAAACGCAATGAGTTCCCGTATGTCGGCACCACGTATCGCCTGACCGAGCATTTCCATACCTGGACTAAACACTCGCGGCTTAACGCGATTGCGCAGCCCGAGCAGTTTGTGGAAATCAGCGTGGTGCTTGCGAAAAGCAAAGGTATTGCCAACGGCGACCACGTGAAAGTCAGCAGCAAACGCGGGTTTATTCGCGCCGTTGCGGTGGTCACGCAGCGCCTGCAAACGCTGAACGCTGGCGGGCAGGAAGTGGAAACCGTCGGTATTCCGCTGCACTGGGGCTTTGAAGGCGCGGCGCGTAAAGGCTATCTCGCCAATACGCTAACGCCGTCCGTCGGTGACGCTAACTCGCAAACGCCAGAGTACAAGGCGTTTCTGGTCAACATTGAGAAGGCGTAAGGAGCGAACTCATGTCCATGCAATCTCAGGATATTATCAAGCGTTCGGCTACCAACGCCATGACGCCGCCGCCGCAGGCTCGTGACTTCAAAGAAGAAGTCGCCAAGCTGATTGACGTCTCAAGCTGTATTGGCTGCAAAGCCTGCCAGGTCGCCTGTTCGGAGTGGAACGACATCCGCGATGAAGTCGATCATTGCGTCGGGGTTTACGATAACCCCGCCGATTTGAGCGCCAAATCCTGGACGTTAATGCGCTTTAGCGAAACCACGCAAAACGGCAAGCTGGAGTGGCTTATCCGCAAGGATGGCTGCATGCACTGTGAAGATCCGGGCTGCCTGAAGGCCTGTCCGTCGGCGGGCGCCATTATTCAGTACGCTAACGGGATCGTCGATTTTCAGTCGGAACATTGTATTGGCTGTGGGTATTGCATCGCCGGGTGCCCGTTCAATATTCCGCGCCTGAATAAAGACGATAACCGCGTCTACAAATGCACGCTGTGTGTCGATCGCGTCAGCGTCGGCCAGGAGCCGGCCTGCGTGAAAACCTGCCCGACGGGTGCCATTCATTTCGGCACCAAAAAGGAGATGTTAGACGTGGCCGACGAGCGCGTGGCGAAGCTGCAAAAGCGCGGCTATCCGCACGCCGGGCTTTACAATCCGCAGGCTGTGGGCGGCACGCACGTGATGTATGTGCTGCATCATGCCGATCAGCCGGAGCTGTATCACAATCTGCCGAAAGATCCGCAAATCGACACGCCAATCAACCTGTGGAAAGGGATCCTCAAACCGCTGTCGGCGGCAGGTTTTATCGCCACCTTCGCCGGGCTGATTTTCCATTACATTGGCATCGGGCCGAATGAAGAAGTGGATGAAGACGAGGACGAACATCATGATTAAGCAGAGCAAATCAATTGTCAGGACGAAGTTTATCGACCGCGCTTGCCACTGGACGGTAGTGATTTGCTTCTTCCTGGTATCGCTCTCGGGTATTGCGCTGTTCTTCCCGACGCTGCAATGGCTGACCGAAACTTTCGGCACACCGCAAATGGGCCGTATTCTGCACCCGTTCTTTGGGGTGCTGATTTTCGTGGCGCTGATGTTTATGTTTGCGCGTTTCGTACATCACAATATCCCGGAAAAGCAGGACTGGCCGTGGGTGAAAAATATTGTCGAAGTGCTGAAAGGCAACGAGCATAAAGTGGCGGATGTCGGCAAATATAACGCCGGGCAGAAGATGATGTTCTGGACCATTATGAGCATGATTTTCGTGCTGCTGGTGACCGGCGTGATTATCTGGCGGCCTTATTTTGCCTCGTACTTTCCCATCAAACTGGTGCGCTACAGCCTGCTGATTCACGCCACTGTCGCCATTATTTTGATTCACGCCATCCTGATTCATATGTACATGGCGTTCTGGGTGAAAGGTTCGATTAAAGGCATGGTCGTCGGCAAAGTTAGCCGCCGCTGGGCGCAGAAACACCATCCGCGCTGGTATCGGGCGGTTCTGGCGAAAGAAGCGAAGAAAGAGAGCACTGAAGGGTTGTAGTGGATTCGCCCTGCTGTCCCCGGCGTTTGCGCCGGGGATTTGTATCAGCCGTTATTTTCCCGGACAATAGCCTTTTTGGCTATTTTCACCTGACTTCCGGCGTAACAATAATGATGAAACACCCCCTTGAAACCCTGATGAGCGCTGGCAGTATTTTGCTGCTGGCCTTTTTCTCCTGCCTGCTGCTTCCGGCTCCGGCGCTGACGATTGAACTGGCGCAAAAGCTCATCACGATGTTTCACCTGCTGGATATGAACCAGCTCTACACCATTATTTTCTGCCTGTGGTTCCTGGCGTTGGGTGCAATTGAATACTTCGTGATTCGCTTTATCTGGAAGCGTTGGTTTTCGATTGACCGTGATTGATAAGGTTATTTGTGTCGGTTGACGCTACGCGTAACCGACCTACAAAGCCTTCTGCAACACAATCGAACGAATATCATTGCCGGTTGGTGCCTGGTGAATACGCAAACCAAACTCGTCAACGACCGCGAAAATATGCTCGAAAATATCAGCCTGAATGGCTTCATATTCCAGCCATGCCACGGTATTGGTAAAGGCATAAATCTCTATCGGTAATCCTTCAGCACCAGGCGCAAGCTGGCGAACCATTAAGGTCATGTCTTTGCGAATACGCGGATGGTTTTGCAGATATTCAGTCAGATAAACACGGAACGTGCCAACATTCGTCATTCTGCGTCCGTTAAGCACTGAAGTCCCGTCGCTATTATGCGTACGGTTATAGTCTTCAATTTCTTTACTGCGTGAATCTATATACGGTTTTAATAAACGCGCATGGGTTAAACGCTGAATTTCATCCTCTGAGAGAAAATGAATACTGGTGGTATCAATATTAATGCTGCGCTTAATACGACGGCCGCCAGATTGCGACATCCCGCTCCAGTTTTTAAAGGCATCTGAAACCAGCGCGTAGGTTGGGATAGTGGTAATGGTGTTATCCCAGTTGCGTACTTTAACGGTGGTCAGGCCGATATCGGTAACGGCACCATCTGCGCCGAACTTTGGCATTTCCAACCAGTCACCTAGCTTTAACATGCGGTTTGCCGAAAGCTGAATCCCCGCCACCAGCCCCAGAATAGGGTCTTTAAATACCAACATTAATACCGCCGCCATCGCACCCAGGCCGCTGATAAGAATCGCTGGCGATTGGCCGATGACTCTCGAAATCATCATGATACCAATGATTATCGAGCTGATTAATTTCACTCCCTGGAATATGCCTTTAAGCGGAATATTTGAGGCAACGGTAAATTTCTGTGAGAAGTTATAAATAACATCCAACAAGGAAAATAACGACAGCAAGGAATAGAGCATAATCCATAGCTGCGCGCAGATAATCAGAATTGTGCTGACATCCGTACCCTTCTGCAACCACAGGACCGCCTGAACATTAACGATGATACCTTGCAGCGTTAACGCAACCCGATGAAATAACTTGTTTTCCGTGATAATTTGCAGCCACAAATGCTGGCTTGAGTTTGCACGTTTTTCAAAGGTGCGCAGAACAACTTTGTGCAGAATAAAATGGACTATTAATGAAAATACAAAAATAATACACAGAACCACAAATATGGAAGTTGTCTGGTCAATGACAATTCCAAATTTGCTAAAAAGTGAAACCAAATCTTTCATAACATCTCCTTCCGAATCAGCGCATATAATGATGGCTGATGAATTCATGTGCAACTATTAAGGCATTTTTAATATCCTGAATATTCTTTACAATATTTTCGTTGCAATAATGGGTATTGGATAATTCTCAACAAGAATAATGAGATAAAATCAGCTAATACCACAAACATTTCTCCTGCTGCTGGCTATACTGAATTCACGTAGGGTTCAGTTGCGAGAAGACAGCATGCCTTTAGGAGATTTTGTTCATTCCGACCCGTACACCCTCGGGGTGGAGCTGGAATTGCAGATAATCAATCCGCCAGGAAACGATCTGAGCCAGGATTCTTCCCTGCTGATTAGTTCACTGAAAGAGGCGGTGACTGAGGGTGAAGTCAAACATGACATCACTGAAAGCATGCTCGAAATTGCCACCGGAGTGTGCGGTGATATCACAGAGGCTTATGCCCAACTTTCCGGTTTACGCACGCAGGTTTTGCAATCAGCAAGCCAACATCATGTGGCTATTTGCGGTGGTGGCACTCACCCCTTCCAGAAATGGCAGCGCCAGGAAGTTTGCCAGAGTGAACGATATAACCAGACTCTGGAGCTTTACGGTTATTTAATGAAGCAGGCGACCGTGTTTGGTCAGCATGTGCATATCGGCTGTGATAACGAAGAAGATGCCATTTATTTGCTGCATGGGTTGTCGCGGTTTGTACCGCATGTGATTGCGCTGTCCGCATCATCGCCCTATATCCAGGGGGCTGACACCACTTACGCTTCGTCACGCCTGAATATCTTCTCCGCATTCCCGGATAACGGCCCCGCGCCATTTGTGAGTGACTGGAACGAATTCAAATGGATGTATCAACGCCTTGAGTCCAGCAGCATTGTGCAATCCATGAAAGACCTGCATTGGGATATTCGCCCCAGCCCAAAATTTGGCACGGTTGAAGTGCGCGTCATGGACACTCCCCTGACCATCACTCGCGCGGTGAATATTGCCGGGTTTCTTCAGGCACTGGCTCACTGGTTGTTAACCGAACGACCATTCGTACCGCGTTCAGAAGATTATCTGCTCTACCGCTTCAATCGTTTTCAAGCCTGCCGTTTTGGGTTTGAAGGTGTGCTGACGGATGTGCGCACCGGTGAACAACGCACGATGGCGGAAGATATTTTACCGCTGCTTGATACCCTTGCACCGTACGCCACGCAACTTAAGGGGTTTTCAGCGTTAGAGTCCATTGAGCGCTATGTGCGTAATAACGAGAGTGATACCCGACGCATTCGACAGTTTATCGCCGATGGAGGTCTTTTAACCGAATTGATGCGTGAACATTCTGAAATATGGGCGAATGAATAAATTATTTTGTCCAAAATAGGATTGAGAATATTCTTGCACTCATCGAAGCCTATGACATTTCAATGTATTTAGCATTGCTAAATACCCCCTTAATTATAACTAATGATGCCAGCCATTTATTAACACAAAAAACATGATAAAGTGACTGGTAACATTTTATTTCAGCCGCAAACTACACTCTCCTCTAACTTTAACCAGTAATACATCTTATTAAAAGGATTTATATTGTGACTGTATTATCAAACAAGGTTATTTATATTCTTAGTGACAACCGCTTTTTGTTGCCGGGTGTCGAAAAGGCCCTTTCTAATTTTCATGAGCCAAATGCTGTACTCACGGTCAGGCAAATCCCTAACAGCCAGCTTCTCGGCCTGTTAACCCAGCTTAGCGATCAGAAAAATGACCCTCACACGTTTAACTACTTTATTGCTGAACGACATGTTTTTTATATTTTAAAATCACACAACTTTTCGCCGCGTGGAGTCCTTATTCCTCCTACGATATCAATTAGTGAATTACAGTCCATTTTATTAAAACCCAACAAAAGCACAAATGAACTCAACTCAAATTTTTATTATCGCAATACGCATTCTCATCGCGAAGTAGAAATCGTTTCGTTGCTACTCGAAGGAATGCCACATAAAAGCATTGCCGATAAGTTAGGTATTTCGATTAAAACTGTCAGCCATCATAAGCAAGTCGCGATCAGAAAAAGTGGCTTTTCAAATTTCAACGAATATTACATGCGTAATCTTTCGATTCACCCGCTGATCCAGAGCCACTAACAATTTGTTTCCTCTTGCAAAAGAGGAAGCCCCCTCCTTTAGCCGCAATTCCCATTCATGAATTCAGCTCATAGACCCTGCCGTATCAGGTGAGCTAATCCCCTTGCGGGCGCGGTGATAGAGTTTCATTTTCGGATAACACGGCAAGCCTGGGTGAGTTTCCTATACTTCAGAGTCACTGTTGTCCATCTAACTCCGACTATAAACGTCGAATCGAGGAAAAAATGGAAGAAAAAATGAAAATTATCCAGGCGGGATCTCAGCCTTCTCAATCGGGCCCAGAAAGTTACTTCACAGGTAGAGTCCGTATTGATGCACCTTTCCAGACCACGCCACCCGCCCGTACCGGCGGTGCCACCGTCACTTTTGAACCGGGCGCACGCACCGCATGGCACACACATCCGTTAGGGCAAACGCTGATTATCACTCATGGTCATGGCTGGTTGCAGGAATGGGGAGGTGCCATCCGTGAAATGAATCAAGGCGATATTGTCTGGATCCCCGAGGGCGTGAAGCATTGGCATGGTGCGACACCCGACAACGCGATGACACATATCGCCATTGCTGAATCACTCAACGGCAGCCCGGTCGAGTGGATGGAACACGTCAGCGACGATCAATACAAAAAAGATACCCTTCATTCTTGAAGTTGCTTCTGCGTTGGCTGCACTCACTCACCCCAGTCACTTACTTGAGTAAGCTCCCGGGGATTCTCGAGTTTGCCGCCTTGAAGCAAATTCAATTATTTTGGGTATAGACTCTCAATCCGGAGAATTAACATGACGATGAAAGTGCTCGGTTATGCGGCTCAGTCCGCAGAAGTTCCACTTGCTCCCTTCGAGTTTATGCGACGCGAACCGCGTCCGGATGACGTAGTGATTGAAGTGATGTACTGCGGAGTTTGCCACTCAGACCTGCACCAGGCACGTAACGACTGGGGTTTCAGCCAGTATCCTGTGGTGCCAGGCCATGAAGTTGTGGGGCGCGTGGCCTCAGTGGGTAGCAACGTCACAAAATTTAAACCGGGCGATTACGCAGGAATAGGATGCATGGTCGACTCGTGTCGCACCTGCCATCCGTGTCAAGAAGGGCTGGAGCAGTATTGCGAAGAAGGCAACACCCAGACTTATAACGGTGTGGACCGCCACGATCACCAACCCACCTACGGTGGCTATTCCCAGGCCATTGTTGCCTCAGAAGATTTCGTGCTGAAAATGCCTGATGGAATGGACTTGAAAGGTGCCGCACCACTGCTTTGCGCGGGTATCACAACCTGGTCTCCGCTGCGCCACTGGAATGTGGGTAAAGGCAGTAAAGTGGCGGTTGTCGGCCTGGGAGGCCTGGGCCATATGGCGCTAAAACTGGCTAACGCGATGGGTGCCGAAGTCACGCTATTCACCCGTTCCGCCAGCAAAGAAGAAGATGCCCGCCGTTTAGGTGCGCATCACATTGTACTTTCAACCGATGAATCGCAAATGGCGTCGGTCGCCAACCAGTTCGATTTAATTATCGACACCGTACCTTACGACCATGACATCAACCCGTATATGCCAACCCTCACGCTGAATGGCACGCTGGTGTACGTGGGTTTACTGGGCAAAATTGAGCCGCCTGTCAGTACGCTGCCATTGATTCTGGGCCGTCGTTCCGTTGCAGGTTCCTGCATTGGCGGTATCAAAGAGACCCAGGAAATGCTGGATTTCTGTGGTGAACACGGGATTGTTTCCGATATCGAGATGATCAATATGCCGGATATCAACGAAGCCTACGAACGGATGCTGAAAAGCGATGTGAAGTACCGCTTCGTGATCGATATGGCGACGCTGAAAGCCTGATTCTTTTCCACCTCTCTGCAAACTGGGAGGGTTTTAACATTCCCCATCAATCCGTGTACAATCGCGCAACAAAACGGTTGTACTACGGATAGCCCGGTTGCCATCACTTTTCTCTTTATCACGCCATAAACTGCCTGCAGCACTCGCCATACTTGCGATGCTGATGCTTTTTATCGCCCCGGTGATCTCAAAATCACTGGAGCACCGGCGCGTTGCGATGAATAGCGAGCATCATATGATGAGCCACTCAGGCGGCATGATGATGGAAATGGCTGGCGAGAAAATGCCCTCGCCTTCGCATCTGATGCCAGGCATAGGCGCATCGTTGATGGATGATATCGCCTGCGGTTATTGCCAGTTGCTGCTGCATATTCCGTTGATTGTCTGGTTATTTATTCCGTTTATTTGGTTAATCTGGCGCATTTCTCGTATTCCTCCGCCACCCGTTATTGCCCCACTTCTTGCCCAACATGATGACGCCGAAGCGCTGCCACGCGCCCCTCCTGTCGCCCTGCTTCGTTAATACACACTTCTTTTAACGACAGAGGATTATCATGTCTGTGAATCAATCTCAGCTCGCCTACCGTGGCGCGCTGCTGACGCTTTTGCGTCGCCTGCATTTCTATATTGGCCTGTTTGTCGGCCCGTTTATTTTCGTCGCGGCCCTCACCGGCACGTTATACGTTTTAACGCCGCAAATTGAGAACGCGCTTTATCATGACGCGCTCCACACTCAGGACTCAGGTCAAAACTACTCGCTTTCGCAGCAAATAGCGGCGGCTCGTCACTATATTGGCGAAGAAGCGACTATTTACGCGATACGCCCGGCACCTGAACCCGGAGACACCACCCGCGTGCAATTTGCCGATTCTGCTTTGGGAGAATCTGAGTCCAGAGCCATTTTTGTCTCTCCTTCCACACTGGCCATTCAGGGCGATATGACGGTGTACGGCACCAGCGGCGTGCTACCGTTACGTACCTGGATTGATCAATTCCACCGTGGATTATTGCTCGGAGATATTGGGCGAATTTACAGCGAACTGGCAGCATCCTGGCTGTGGGTTGCCGCCCTGGGTGGTGTGGTGCTGTGGCTGACTTCACGTCCGAAACGAAAGCTAAAAGTGCGACACACCCCGCAACGCAAAGCACGCCATTGGCACATCACCCTCGGTGCAACGTTACTGCTTGGCCTGTTATTTTTCTCCGCGACCGGGCTGACCTGGTCGCAGTGGGCAGGTGGCAATATCGACAAAATGCGCAGTTCGCTGGGCTGGATGACGCCGCAGGTGAATACGTCCCTGGCACCGCAAACCGGCCATCAGCACCACGATCCCCATGCCGAACATCACGGCATGATGCCGGGAATGGTGATGCCCGATGCCGCAGATGACAGTTGGGATCGCGTTCTGCTTGCCGCTCGCGCAGCAGGAATCGAGTCGCACAAAATAGAAATTCGCCCTCCTCGTGCCGCCGATAAAGCCTGGACGGTGACTGAAATTGACCGCACCTGGCCAACGCATGTCGATACCGCAGCGGTCGATCCCCACAGTTTTAAAGTCATCGACAGAACGTTTTTCGCCGATTTTCCGCTGGTTGCAAAACTCACACGCTGGGGAATTGATGCGCATATGGGCGTGCTGTTTGGCCTGGCAAACCAGCTGTTACTCGCCGCCTTCGGCTTTGGTCTGTGCGCGATGATTCTTCTCGGATACCGGATGTGGTGGTTAAAACGCCCGGCGACTTCTGCGAGCAATCCCGCACAAACGCTGAGCGAGGCGTGGCTGGCGCTACCTGGCTTCTGGCGTGCAGCCATGGTGTTAATCGCGGCGGTATTTGGCTACTGCTTGCCCGTCATGGGTGTGAGTCTGCTTCTGTTTATTGCTGCGGATGTCGTGCGCTGGCGCAAGAGCACATTGAAATTGCAGGTTTCGTAGTTTTCCCCCTCACCCTAACCCTCTCCCTAAGGGAGAGGGGATTGTCCGGTTTTCCCCCTCTCCTGGGGGAGAGGGCCGGGGTGAGGGCCCGCCAAAATATTGGTCCTACCAATCCCTTCCAAAACGTGACCACCTCACGCTTACTGACAAAATGCACAACACAACCATTGCTAATGATTAACAAAAGATTAACCTTTACGCATTAACTACCCTACATTGCCGCATTGGTCCTACCAATCAGGCAAAAAATAATAAGCACATCACGTTCTGGAGAGTCCTGCATGCAAGCCTGGCAACAAGTTTACGACCCCGCAGGTAACATTTGGCTATCAAGTCTCATCGCTGCAATTCCGATTATTTTCTTCTTCTTCGCACTGATAAAACTGCGGATGAAGGGCTACACCGCCGCCACGATTACCGTGGGCCTGGCGTTACTCGTGGCGCTCTTTTTCTATCGCATGCCGGTTGACCGCGCATTGTCGTCAGTGGTTTACGGCTTCTTCTACGGCTTATGGCCGATTGCGTGGATTATTATCGCTGCGGTATTCGTCTACAAAATTTCGGTGAAGACCGGGCAATTCGATATTATCCGCTCGTCGATTCTCTCCATTACGCCAGACCAGCGCCTGCAAATGCTGATTGTCGGTTTCTCGTTTGGCGCGTTTCTGGAAGGGGCTGCGGGATTTGGCGCTCCGGTCGCCATCACCGCCGCCTTGCTGGTTGGGCTGGGTTTTAACCCGCTGTACGCAGCAGGATTATGCCTGATCGTCAACACCGCGCCCGTCGCATTTGGCGCGATGGGGATCCCGATTATTGTTGCAGGCCAGGTGACCGGGCTGGACAGTTTTGAAATCGGGCAGATGGTTGGCCGCCAGCTACCGTTCCTGACGATGATCGTGCTGTTCTGGATTATGGCTATCATGGATGGCTGGCGCGGCGTGAAAGAAACCTGGCCTGCGGTTATCGTGGCGGGCGGCTCGTTTGCCATCGCGCAATTTCTCAGCTCCAACTTCTTAGGCCCGGAACTGCCGGATATCATCTCTTCACTGGTTTCTTTGGTTTGCTTGACGGCTTTCTTGCGCGTCTGGAAGCCGGTTCGCATCTTCCGCTTTGGCGATGTCGGCGCATCAGTCACAGACCAGACGCTGGCTCGCAAAAATTACACCGCAGGCCAGGTGGTTCGTGCCTGGATGCCGTTTATTTTCCTGACAGCAACCGTAACGCTGTGGAGCATTCCACCGTTTAAAGCGCTGTTCGCACCGGGCGGTGCAATGGCCGATTGGGTATTTAACGTCTCGGTGCCATATCTGGACAAAATGGTCGCCAAAATGCCACCGGTTGTCGCCGAAAGCATGGCCTACGCGGCGGTGTATAAATTTGACTGGTTCTCCGCAACCGGCACCGCAATTCTGGTTGCCGCACTTATCTCCATCGTTTATCTGCGCATGAAACCGAAAGCCGCCATCGAAACCTTCGGTGAAACGCTCAAAGAATTAGCGCTGCCGATTTACTCCATCGGCATGGTGCTGGCCTTCGCCTTTATCTCGAACTATTCCGGCCTTTCGGCAACGCTTGCGCTGGCACTGGCGCACACCGGCCACGCATTTACTTTCTTCTCGCCATTCCTCGGTTGGCTGGGCGTATTCCTGACCGGGTCCGATACATCATCAAACGCTTTGTTCGCCGCCTTACAGGCCACGACAGCACAACAAATTGGCGTGTCAGATTTGTTGCTGGTTGCCGCTAACACCACCGGGGGCGTGACCGGGAAGATGATTTCACCGCAGTCGATTGCGATTGCCTGCGCCGCGGTAGGTTTAGTGGGCCGGGAATCGGACTTGTTCCGCTTCACCGTCAAACACAGCTTAATTTTCACCTGCATGGTCGGCGTCATCACCACGCTTCAGGCCTATGTCTTAACCTGGATGATCCCTTAATGACGACTCAACCGCGCCTGGCTGACCATTTAGTTGAGCGCGTAAAAGCCTTAATTAGTGAACGTAAACTGGAGGCGGGCATGCGGTTGCCCGCCGAACGCCAGCTTGCCACCGAGATGGGCGTTTCGCGCTCCTCTCTTCGCGAGGCGATTCAAAAACTGATCAGCGAAGGCATTTTGATTAGCCGTCGCGGCGGCGGGACTTTTGTACGTTACGAAGTTCAGGCCTGGTCCGAGCAACGCATTGTTCAGCCACTCAAAACGTTGGTTGAGAACGATCCGAACTATCGCTACGACATTTTGGAAGCCCGCCATGCGATAGAAGCCAGCACCGCCTGGTATGCCGCTCAGCGTGCCACCCCCGCCGACAAAGAGAAACTCATCGCCTGCTTTGATGCCACGGTGAAGTTCAAAGAAAGCGACGATCCGGATCTGGCCGCGCAGGCGGATGTGCGTTTTCACCTGGCGATTGCCGAGGCCTCGCACAACATCGTGCTGCTCCAGACGATGCGTGGATTTTTTGACCTGCTGCAATCCTCCGTGATGCACAGCCGCCAACGCATGTACACCGTGCCGACTATTTTTGCCGGACTCACCGAACAACATAACGAACTGTTGCAGGCCATTCTGGCAGGCGACCCCGAGCGCGCACGCCTGGCTGCAAAAACGCACCTCGGGTTTGTCCATACCACGATAAAAACCCTGCATGAAGACGAAGCCCGACAGGCGCGAATCAGCCGCCTGCCTGATGAAGACACCGACGTAATAAGGGACGAAAATCCATGATTATTTCTGCTGCAAGTGACTACCGTGCCGCTGCAAAGCGCATCCTGCCACCCTTCCTGTTCCATTATATCGACGGTGGGGCGTATGCCGAACACACGCTGCGACGTAACGTTGATGACCTGGCAGAAGTGGCGTTAAAGCAGCGCGTTTTAAAAAATATGTCGGCACTGAGCCTTGAAACCAAACTGTTTAACGAAACGTTGTCGATGCCGGTCGCACTGGCTCCCGTTGGGCTATGTGGGATGTACGCCCGTCGTGGTGAAGTCCAGGCGGCAAAAGCGGCGGCGGCAAAAGGCATTCCTTTTACGCTTTCCACCGTTTCCGTCTGCCCGATTGAAGAAGTCGCTCCGGCCATTGACCGCCCAATGTGGTTCCAGCTTTATGTTTTGAAAGACCGTGGCTTTATGCGTAATGCGCTGGAAAGAGCCAAAGCGGCGGGCTGTTCGACACTGGTGTTTACCGTCGATATGCCAACGCCAGGCGCTCGTTACCGCGACGCCCACTCCGGCATGAGCGGGCAACACGCCGCCCTGCGCCGCTACTGGCAAGCGGTGACGCACCCGCAGTGGGCGTGGGATGTGGGTCTGAATGGTCGCCCGCATGATTTAGGCAACATCTCGACTTACCTGGGCAAACCGACCGGGCTGGAAGATTACATTGGCTGGCTGGCGAATAACTTCGATCCGTCAATTTCCTGGAGTGACCTGGAGTGGATCCGTGAGTTCTGGGACGGCCCGATGATCATTAAAGGTATTCTCGACCCTGAAGACGCCAAAGATGCCGTGCGATTTGGTGCCGATGGCATTGTGGTTTCCAACCACGGAGGCCGCCAGCTCGACGGCGTGCTCTCGTCTTGCCGCGCCCTGCCTGCTATTGCCGACGCGGTAAAAGGCGATATCGCGATCCTCGCTGACAGCGGGATCCGCAGCGGTCTGGACGTGGTGCGCATGATTGCTCTGGGTGCCGATACTTGTCTGTTAGGCCGCGCCTATCTCTATGCGCTGGCGACTCACGGCCAGGCTGGCGTTACCAATTTACTGAACTTGATCGAGAAAGAGATGCGCGTGGCCATGACGCTAACGGGTGCAAAATCCATCGCCGAAATCAGCCAGGAGATGCTGGTGCGCGAAGGTCTGAAAGATATCCTTTCGCCGCAAGGCATGGCGGTTGGTTTTTAGAGAAAGAAAAGTGCTCGCACCATTGCACAATGTGGCGAGCTTTTTGTTTACCCCGTTAATTCAGCAAAGTGGATCCCAGCTGCATTAATGATTTTTTTGGTGGTGCTAATAGTCGGGTTGCCGCGTGCGGAAAGCGTTCTGTAGAGAGTTTCGCGGTTCAGTTTGGTTTCGGCTGCAATTTTGCTCACCCCACCTCGAGCTTCAACGAGACGACGTAAAGCCAGCAGGAATAACACTTCACCGTTCTGTTCATCCAGACCCGCAAATGCCCCTTTGATATATTCAACGGCAAAGGCGGGGTCTTCTTGAAGCATTTCAATCACTGTTTGGTCGAACTCGTTAAATTTCATTTTCTGACTCCAGATGTTCTTGCCACCATACCACTGCCTGATCGATATCCGCTTGCTGCCTGCGTTTATCGCCACCGAGCAATAACAGGTAAGTGTCCTTGCCCTCATGTGCGTAATAAATCCGATAACCAGGACCTTCATCAATTCGCATTTCCCATACACCTTGCCTGCAATGCCTATGGTCGCCAGGGTTATTGAGCGCCAACTGGTCGATACGCCGCACAATTTTAAATTTCGCCCGCGCATCCTTTAATGCTCTTAACCACTCATTAAAGGGCGTCTTACCGTTTTGCAGTTTGAAGTACTTAATGATATTCATCCTTGAAACCTCTCGAGTGTAGCTTTTATACCACATCAGTCAATGACTTTATTTTGAGCAAAATAATCGCTTGGGGATGCAGGCTATGGCATAGAAAGGAAAATTGGCAGGGATGTTCGAGAGGGAGTTTCAGCTTTGCGGCATGCCTTCCAGCATGGAGAAAAATGGCATGGTGTTGCCTCCAGAATTTACCGAAGGCAACACATATTGATTATCAGTTAAGTTTGTAGTCCAACGTGATTTCAGCTTTCATCAGTTGTGATACCGGGCAACCGGCTTTGGCTTTTTGAATGATTTGGTCGAATTTGGCGCTATCGGCACCTGGCACTTTTACTGTGCTGGTTAGCGCAATTTTGGTGATAGCAAAACCGCCGTCGGTTTTATCCAGTGAAACATCAGCGGTGGTATCAATGCTTTCTGCGGTGTAACCCTCTTCGCCCAACATCAACGACAGCGCCATGGAGAAACATGCCGCGTGCGCTGCACCGATTAGCTCTTCTGGATTGGTTCCGGGTACACCCTCAAAACGGGTATTAAAACCATAGGGTTGCTGCTTTAGCGCCCCGCTTTCGGTGGACACGGTGCCCTTACCGCGTTTAATGTCGCCTTCCCAGTGTGCTTGCCCTTTCTTATGAATCGTCATATCTGCGCTCCTGTTTTATTGACACAAACCACAAGTATAGGAGTTGGATACGTCTTCGCCTGGTAACTAAGAGCAATCCTTTCGTAACGTAAAAATAAATCGAATAAATCATCGCTCTCGAATGTTCACTGCATACCGAACACGATGAGGATTTTGCCATGAACCATTTTTCTCGTTTTTTGTTACCCGCTGTTGTAAGCAGCGTATTTTTACTTTCAGGCTACGCCCAGGCCATGGGTGGCAGCAGCGATGAACCCACGCCACCAACCTGCCCCAAAGGGCAAATTTACGATCAAAAAACCAAAACTTGCATGGTCGATAAGGGCGGGATGATAGGTGACGAAGCCCGTACTGATTACGCTTACGCGCTGGCAAAAGCGGGTCGTTATCAAGAGGCTCTGGAGATGCTCAACACCCTGCAAGACCCGAATACAGCCGAAGCGCTGAATTATCGGGGATATGCCACCCGCAAGCTGGGCCGCACCGATGAAGGCATCAGCTATTATTTAAAATCTGTCGCGCTTGATCCCAAATATCCAAAAGTTCGTGAGTATCTGGGTGAAGCCTACATGATAAAAAACCGTCCTGACCTGGCGCGTGAACAACTGGCGACCATCAAAACCTTATGCGGTACAGGCTGCGAAGAATATCGTGACCTGGCAGCCGCCATCGACGGTCATCCGGAGTCCTGATATTCGCCTGTGGAGGCAAAAATCAGCAGCGAAACGATACGCAAAGAAATTGCCCAATACCTTTCCCGCTTGTGGCGCTATGGCCTGGTGCTTTCCCACCGGCGGGATGTGGCGGATGATTTGGTGCAGGCTACCTGTGTGCGGGCGCTGGAACGCGCCCCGCAATTTATTGCTGGCAGTCGTATGGACCGCTGGCTGTTTTCGATATTGCATTCGATCTGGATTAATGAAGTTAGGGCGCAGCAAATTCGCCGTGGGCAAGGTTTTGTCGATGTGGATGAACTGGTCGGTGAAGAACACAGCGACGACCCCATCTGGTCAAATGATGTGATGAAGCGGGTGAATCGCCTACCCGAAGCCCAGCGCAATACCGTGTTTTTGGTCTACGTGGAAGAGTTGTCTTACCGGGAGGCTGCCGTCGTACTGAATGTCCCTGTCGGGACGGTGATGAGCCGTCTTGCCACCGCTCGCCTCACCCTCGCGCAGGACACCGCGCTCCAGGCCAGTTCGCCGCAATTCAAAGGAGAGAAACAATGAGTCTTCCCCTCAACACGGACGAAATGCTGGTGGCATATCTGGATAATGAGCTAAGTGAAACGCAGCGCAAAGATCTGGAAAACCAGCTAATCGCAGACGACGCGCTGGCGCAGCGGTTGGCGCTGCTCGAACGCAGCAATCTTCCTTTCAAATCCGCTTTTGAGCCTTTGCTGGAGCTGGCTCCTGATGAACACTTACAACAGCAGTTTTCTGCAGAATTTCGCAAAAATCACAACGTCTCAAGACGCAATTTAATTGCCGCCGCCGTAAGCTTCCTGGCGTTAGGCGTAATTGGCGATCGGGTGTTTCTGCACTTTTCGCAACCGGAGGAAAACTGGCGCGAATTAGTGGCGCAATATATGGCGCTTTACACCCCAGAAACACTGGCTGAAACGCCAACTCCGCAGGCTCTCGATGCGCAGTTGAAAGTTACCGAAACGCAGCTCGGCGTTACGCTCGCCGCCGCAAGCCTTGCTCTGCCCAATGCCACGCTGAAAAACGCTCGTGTTCTGGCCTACGAAGATCGGCGCATCGCGCAAATTACCTGGCTTGAAAGTACTGGCCCGCTGGCACTGTGTATTACCCGGCAAACCGGAAACGCGATAAATGCACAAAGCGAACAACGTCTGGACATGAATATTGTTTACTGGGCGAGTCAGTCACACCAGTTTATGGTGATTGGCCACGAAACACCTGCAAAAATGAGCGAAATTGCCGAACGGTTGCAGCACGGTATCGGCACCTGATTCGCGTGCTTTTACGTCCGGGAAATCAACGTTAGACAGTCCAGTCTTCCGCGCGTAGCCCTACCACACTATGGAATGCGCGGTCGCTGGTCACAATAGTGGTTTTTTCACTGAATGCGTGAGCCGCAATCAACATGTCTAACGTGCCCATCACCTGGCCTTTTTTCTCCAGACTCGCCCTGAGTTTACCGTACGTTTCAGCCGCTGCGCTGTCCCATGGGTACACCGATACAGTATCAAGAAAGCCCATAACTGCTGCCTTCAGGGTTTTATTTTGCCGTTTTGCCACGCCAAAAAGCAGCTCCGCCTCCGTAATACTTGAAATCACAATTCTGGAAGGCGGAATGTTTGAAATCTTCGCCATGACCTGTGGATGTCGGCGTAAAAAATAACTGACCGTATTGGTATCCAGCATCCAGACCATTACTTAATTCCTGCAAAAGGATCTCTGTCCGCAGGAGGCTGATTGCGTTCTTCTGCATCCAGGAAGTTATCTGGCACACGCGCTTTTGCAATCAGAGAGATAACGTTATCCCAGTTATCTGGTTTTGCTGGTCTTTTTGAAAGAATCACATTGCCTTCCTTGTCTTGTCGGATATAAACCCTGTCGGTATCGAATTCGAATTCCACCGGTAACCTCACCGCCTGGTTCCTGCCATTTTTAAAAATCTTCGCGATACGTTCCATTCCCTTCTCCCTACAAAATATAGCCTATGCCAAAGCATATGCCTTCTGCTGATTTTAGCCAACAGGGATTCGTAAGAAGAAAGAATAAACGACAGGCAAAAACTAACGCGTTTCAGCGACACTTGCCTGTTTTTTTTCAGAGTAGATTTTGATTGTGCCAGGAGGTTTCCGCAGGAAATGAAACACGTACATTTAGACCAAAATTAATTGAAGGGATCTCGCAATTTAGCATGTTGGCGGAGGGAAAAATCTCTCCGCCAGCCGCCAGGTTATTGCACTAAAGCCGTCAGTTTGCCAAACACTTGTGCACCGTCTGCGTCACGTTTGATTTGCACCACATCTTCAAGTTTGTCGATTTGGCTGATCATTTGCTCAAGACGCTGGTCGTCTGCCACCTGTAGCCAGATACGGCTCTGGTCGCCCTGCGGGAGCGGAAGACAGAGGATCCCTTCAACGTTAAAAGCGCGGCGGGCAAACAAGCCGCAAATGTGAGACATCACGCCCGGATGGTTGCGCACAGTAAGTTCAAGAATAACAGTTAGTTGTTGCATGGCTTACTCTCCAATCATCTCAATATTGGCAGCGCCTGGCGGCACCATCGGGAATACTTTTTCGCTGGCATCAATGCGCACGTGAATCAGGCATGGGCCTGGGCGCGAAATAGCTTCTTGTAACGCAGCTTGTGGGTTTTCGGCGGCGTTCAAATCGCAGGTTTGCAGCCCAAAACCTTCGGCAATTTTCAGGAAGTTAGTTTGGCCGGAATAGGTCGCGGCAAAGACATTTTGTTGATAGAACAGCGTTTGTTGTTGATGTACCAGTCCCAGTGCCTGGTTGTTCAGCAGGATAATTTTCACATCCAGGTTATGTTCGGCAGCGGTCGCCATTTCCTGAATATTCATCATGATGCTGCCATCGCCGGTAAAACACAGCACTTTGCGATTGGGTTCCGCCAGCGCCGCGCCAACTGCCGCTGGCAGGCCAAAGCCCATCGTCCCTAAACCACCGGAAGTCAGCCACTGGCGTGGACGGTTCAGCGGATAAGCCTGTGCCACCCACATTTGGTGCTGCCCAACGTCGGTTGTGATAATCGCTTCATCATCCACACACGCCGCCGCCGCGTTGATCAGGCCGTATGGCGTCAACGGGTTGTCAGCGCCCGGCATGTTGAATGGAAATTCCTGCTGCAAACCAGCGACCTGTTGCAGCCACTGCTGGCGCAGTTGCGCGTTAACTTTTGGCAGTAATTGTTCCAGCACTTCGCCCACATCGGCGCGAATAGCGATATGCGCTTGTTTGATTTTGCCCAACTCGGCGCGGTCGATATCGACGTGAATGATTTTCGCATTCGGGCAGAATTCTTCGGTTTTACCAATTGCCCGGTCGTCAAAACGCGCGCCCAGAACAATCAGCAAGTCCGCTTCCTGCAAAATAAAATTGGTGCTGCGTGCGCCATGCATCCCCAACATGCCCAGAGATAATGGGTGTTTAGCCGGGATCGTGCCGAGCGCCATGAGCGTCATCGTGGTGGGCAAATTCGCTTTCTCAGCAAGCGCACGCGCATCCGCATGAGCATTAATCACCCCGCCACCGAGATACAGCACCGGGCGCTGCGCCTGGTTAATCATCGCGGCGGCATCAGAAATTTGTTGAGCATCAAATTGTGGCGCAGGGGTCGGCGCACACACCGCTGGCAACTCGCTGATGTCGATTTCAGCGGTCTGTACGTCTTTTGGAATATCAATCCATACCGGCCCTGGGCGGCCTGACTCAGCAATGCGGAACGCCTCGCAAATCACCTGCGGCAGTTCGGCGATATCGCGTACTAAATAGTTGTGTTTGGTAATGGGAATGGAGATGCCGTAGGTGTCGACTTCCTGGAATGCATCGGTGCCAATCATGGATTTCGGCACTTGCCCAGTGATGCAGACCAGCGGGATGGAATCGAGGCGCGCATCGGCGATGGCGGTAACCAGGTTTGTAGCACCCGGGCCACTACACGCGATACACACCGCGGCTTTGCCCTGGGTTCGTGCCATGCCTTGTGCCATAAAGCCTGCGCCTTGTTCGTGACGCGCCAGAATATGACGAATTTTTTGGCTTTGGCTCAGTGCATTATAAAGCGGCAGGACTGTGCCACCGGGAATACCGCTGATGGTGGTAATGCCATGATGTTCAAGCAATTGCACAATCAACTGTGCGCCCGTAATGCGGTTTGCTTGCGGTGGGTTTTCCGATATTGCCATTGCTCCAGTCCTTCTTCTTATGCCGTTTCGCTTTTGGCCGGGGGACTAAAACAAGAAACCCCGCCCGGTTTGCGCCGGCGGGGTTTTGGAATCGATACGTTGATTCAGACCCTACGGCGCTAAGCCTGCGACCACCACCACACACACGACGACCACCGCGGCTGGTAGCGCGGTTAGTAGTAGGCCAGTGTTGCGAGTGAATGTAGTCATTAGGGTCCTGAATATGTGTTGTGCGTTTTTAACGTCGAAATTTATACAACCACACAGCCTCGTTTCACACAACAGCTTTATTTGTCTCAGCAAAAAAACGTGCACCAGATCACAGCACTTAAATAGCCGTTGCAGCGAATTCACGTTTTAATTCGTCAATCGGCAGATAACGTCCGATGATGACCAGCCTTGAAACCCGCTGTTCAGTAGGGTGCCAGACCGAACCATAATCAAAACCCACGACTTTGTGGACGCCTTGCACAATCAGCCGTTGCGGGTTGCCGTCAATTGCCAGCACGCCTTTATAGCGCAACATGTCGTTGCCAAAACGTGCGATGCAGCTTTCCATAAATGCGCCTATTTTCTTCACATCCAACAATCCCGCATCAAAGACGTGAGCCTGAATAGCGTCGTCCCAGGAGCGTTTTGCAGACGCTTTACGAAATGGCTGGAAGCTAACGGGATGGTCGGCGTCGGCACGGATAACCCGAAATCCGGCGGTCGTTTCAATGCTATCCGTAAGCTCAAATGCATCGAGATCGAGCCATAAATCGGCCGGGCATTCGCCGTTCACTATCTCAAAAAGATCCGCTTTGTTGTTGATCCGATGAATCCTTTCCAGCGCCTGGAGTTTGGTGTCTTCGTCAACACGATCCGCTTTGGTCAGTAAAATTCGATCGGCAAAACCGAGCTGCGAGGCCGCCACCGCATGTTCATCTAACTGGCGCGAAATATGTTCCGCATCGGCCAACGCGATCACGGCATCAAGGCGCAACGCTTCACGCAGATATTCATCAACAAAGAAGGTCTGGACGATGGGCGCGGGGTCGGCAAGGCCGGTGGTTTCCACAATCAGGCGTTCAAAATTGAGTTGTCCCGCCGCGCGTTTTGCCAACATTTCTCGTAATGCGGCAGTGAATTCCCCGCGAACGCTACAACACACGCAGCCGTTACTTAACTCCACCACGTTGACGTTATCCCCGCCTTTGAGCAGCGCGCCGTCGATGTTTACCGCACCGAATTCATTTTCCAGAATCGCAACAGGTTGGTTGTCGTTGTGGGCGAGAAAGTAGTTAAGAAGTGTGGTTTTCCCTGAGCCAAGAAAGCCCGTTAACAGAGTGACAGATACCGCTTGATTCATGTCATATTCCTTAGATTAACAGCAGCGAGCGCCGCCTTTGCCGCCGTAGCGTGCATCCTGACGCTCGCGGAAAAACTCTTCGTAGGTCATCGGCGTCTGTTCAGGATGCGTCAGGCGCACGTGTTGTACATAGTTGTCGTAATCAGGCACGCCAACCATTAGCTTCGCGGCCTGGCCGAGATATTTGCCTGCTTTGGCGAGTGTGTCGAACATGTTTGGCTCCAGTGTTGTTGGGTGCCCTCACCCTACCCCTCTCCCACAGGGAGAGGGTACTATCCGGTTTTCTCCCTCTCCTTTGGGAGAGGGCCGGGGTGAGGGAAATACTGACTTAATGCGCGCTCTTCGCCTGCGCAACAATCTGCTCAACGTCTTCCGGCATCTTCTCGTAAGGCGTTTCTTTCGCGGTTGGCAGGTCTGACTTCAGCGCCTGCATTGCGGTTTTAATCGCAAACAGACCAATCACCACCACAACCACCATAAAGAAGATGGTCAACCCGGCATCCAGACGGTTGTTAAACACCAACTGCGAAAGCTGCGATTTGGTGTATTGCGCCGGAATATTGCCGCTGTCGATCATGGCCTGGAACTTGTTAGCAATCGCCAGGAAGCCTACTTTTGCATCCGGGCTGAACGCTTTTTGCCAGCCCGCCGTCAAGGTACAGATCAGCAACCACGCGGTTGGCACCAGCGCCACCCAGGCGTATTTCTGCTTCTTCATCTTGAATAGCACTACCGCGCACAGCATCAACGCCATACCCGCCAGCATCTGGTTGGCGATACCAAACAGCGGCCACAGGGTGTTAATCCCGCCGAGCGGATCAACCACGCCCTGGTGCAGGAAGTAACCCCACGCCATTACGCAAAGTGCCGTCGCCAGCAAGTTTGCCGGCAGCGAGTCAGTCCGTTTAAGTCCCGGCGAGATCACGCCCAGCAAGTCTTGCAGCATAAAGCGCGCCGCACGTGTACCCGCATCGACCGCCGTCAGAATAAACAGCGCTTCAAACAGAATGGCGAAGTGATACCAGAACGACACATCCATCAGGCCGCCCAGCGCCCCGTGCAGAATGTACGCCATCCCGACCGCAAGCGTTGGTGCGCCACCCGCACGTGAAATAATGCTCTGCTCGCCCACGTCGTTGGCAATTTGAGTCAAGGTTTCCGGGGTAATCTGGAAGCCCCAACTGCTGACTACGCTTGCAGCAGAAACCACCACGTCTGTGGTGCCCGCCGGAGCCAGAACCGCCAGCGGGCTGTTCATCGCGAAGTACACGCCTGGGTCGATAACACAAGCCGCCACCAGCGCCATAATCGCCACAAACGATTCCATCAACATGCCGCCGTAACCGATGAAGCAAGCCTGGTTTTCATTAGCCAGCATCTTCGGCGTGGTGCCAGAAGCAATCAGCGCGTGGAAGCCAGAAACCGCGCCGCACGCAATCGTGATAAACAGGAACGGGAACAGGTCGCCGGTCCAGACCGGGCCGGTGCCATCAATGAACTTGGTCAACGAAGGCATTTGCAGCGTTGGACGCATGATCAAAATGCCAATCGCCAGGCCGATAATGGTGCCGATTTTCAGGAAGGTAGAGAGGTAATCACGCGGCGCAAGCAGTAGCCAGACCGGCAATACCGCCGCCACAAAACCGTAACCCACCAGCATCCAGGTCAGTTGCACGCCGGTATAGTCGAAGTACGGCGCCCAGGTTGGACTTTCGGCTACCCAACCGCCGGAGATAATCGCGAAGACCAGCATCACCAGGCCAATTACCGACACTTCGCCAATGCGGCCTGGGCGCAGGTAACGGATGTAGACCCCCATAAACAGCGCCAGCGGGATGGTAAACGCCACGGTGTAGGTGCCCCACGGGCTGTGAGTCAGCGCTTTCACCACGATCATCGCCAGCACCGCGAGGATGATGACCATAATCATGAAACAGGCCACCAGCGCGATGACGCCCGCAGTGTTGCCCATCTCTTCTTTGACCAGTTCGCCCAGCGAACGCCCATCGCGGCGCGTCGAGACAAACAGCACCATAAAATCTTGTACTGCGCCGGCCAACACCACACCCGCCAACAGCCAAAGCATGCCTGGCAAATACCCCATTTGCGCGGCAAGCACCGGCCCGACGAGCGGCCCCGCCCCCGCAATCGCAGCAAAATGGTGACCGAACAGCACTTTCTTGTCGGTCGGAACATAGTCCAGCCCGTCGTTATGGCGCACGGCTGGCGTCATACGAGTGGCATCAACGGTTAATACTCGTTTAGCGATAAACAAGCCGTAGTAACGATAAGCGATGAGGTAGACGCAGATTGCAGCAACCACAATCCATAATGCGTTTATCTGTTCGCCACGATTGAGTGCGATATAGCCGAGCGCGAATGCACCGATCAGTGCAAGCACAGCCCATATGAGGTGTTTCCCTGGATTATTCATCTTTGTTTTCCATGTGTAGACCAGAAGCAGAGGTGTTACCGATTTGTTCTAGATCAAGCACGTGGATTTAACAATATTGAAACGAGAGAATGGAGTGGTTTGACCAGGTCTTTACATCAGCTTGTTAAGGAGATCACGATGCGGGGTGCGGCGGGGGAGAAAAGCTGCCGGATGACGCTGCGCTTATCCGACCTACGAATGACATGCGGTTTTGTAGGGTGGATAAGCCGCCAGACGTCATCCACCACAAATTCACCCTATCGTCGCCGTCGTCAACCGACTCGTGCAACACCGCTTGCCGCGCGCGTCGAAGATGGCAATTTCCCACACCTGGGAAGTCTTCCCAAGATGCAGCGGTTTGCATACGCCGCGCACTGACCCGGATGCAACAGCGCGATGATGGCTGGCGTTTATCTCCGTTCCCACCACGCACTGCCCGTCAGTGGTCGTCATAAATCCCGCCATCGACCCGAGGGTTTCCGCCAGCACCACCGACGCGCCGCCGTGCAGCAAACCAAACGGCTGCTGGGTGCGGTTATCGACCGGCATTTCCGCTTCCAGGCTTTCGTCGTCCATGCGTGTGTAAACAATACCGAGATGCTCAACCATCGTTCCGGCGCTGGTTTGGTTTAGCTCGTCGAGCGATAACTGCCGTTTCCAGAGACTCATTCAGGCTCCCAGCGTAGCGCCGCCGTCAATCACAATATCCTGCAATGTAATGTGGCTGGCGTGCGATGAGGCGAGGAACAGAATGGTGCTGGCGATTTCCTGCGGACGCGCGATTTTGCCCAACGGAATGCCCAGTTTGAACTGATCCGGGAATCCCTGAATGCGCTGCTGCTCGGCATCCGGCGTTTTCCACAGCGTGCGCTGCATATCGGTATCGGTCGAACCGGGCGACACCACATTACAACGCACGCCGAACGGTGCCAGCTCCAGGCCGACCGTTAACGCCAGGCTTTTCAGCGCCGCTTTTGATGCGCCATACGCCGACATTCCGGTGCGCGGCGTGTGGGCCGCGTCCGATGCGACGGTGACAATCGCCCCACTTTGCTGTTCGCGCAAACGCGGCATGACGGCGCGGAACAAATTAAACGCCCCGCCTACGTTTACGGCAAAAGTATCCTGCCAGTCCTGCAACGCCAGCGCGTCCGTCGCCCCCATGCGTAAAATTCCTGCCGCATTCACCAGTACATCAAGCTGTGGCTCGTTGCTCAATAAACGCTGCGTAACGGCGGCAACCTGTTCGGCATCCGCCACGTTTAACACTTCAGTTTCAAATGGATAGACTTCCAGCGGGAAGGCCAGATCGAGGCCGACGACGGTCGCCCCGGCGTCGCTAAACGCCCTTGCGGTGTGATAGCCGATGCCTTTTCCCGCGCCAGTTACCCAAACGGTTTTGCCACTAAAGTCGATGTTCATGCTCAGGAACCCCGCGACAGCAGCGCCCACCAGGCGTCGATCGTCGGGTTTTTCGCCAGCATCACGAAATCAATATCCGTGTGAATTTTGCGCCAACGAGCCGCCAGCGCCATCATGCGCACCGAATCCAGACCGTAATCAATCAGGTTTTCGTCATCTTGCGGAATGTCGGATTCATCAAGCAATGGCAGCACGAGTTCACGCAGTTGCTCTTTATTCTGCGGTGCCGCTTCCGGCAATAAATCACGCGTCATCACCACGCGCCCGGAACGGCCTGCGGTGTATTTGAGCGCCATCATGTGTTCTTCGCGGCTGAAATCTGCCAGCGCATCGGCCACCATAAACGGTTTGATATCACGCATAAACGCGTCGGTTGCCGTCGTCATGCAGCCGATATGGGCGTACACGCCGCAAATAATCAGCTGATTGCGGCCCGTTTCTTTTAACACTTGTTCCAGCGGCGAGCGGATAAACGCGCTGTAGCGCCATTTGGTCAGCACAGTGTCGTGCTCGTCTGGCGCAAGTTCCGCGACCACTTTCTGACGCTCAGGATGTTTGTTTAAACCCGGTCCCCACATGTCGTTCAGCAGCGCACGATCTTCATCGCTTTGAGCGTTAGGTTGCGCGGTGTAATAGACCGGAATGTTGTGGCGTTTGCAGTAATCGCGCAGCGCAGCGATGTTAGCGATAACCTGCTGGATCATCGGGCAATTATCGCCCCAGAAATCAATGAAATATTCCTGCATATCGTGAATCAGCAGCGCCGCACGCTCAGGCTCAAACGCCCAATTCACTTTGTTTTCCGGGATGTCGGCAGCCGTCGGTAAGGTGTATGCGTTCAGTTTTGGAATAGCCATAAATTCTCCGTCTATCAGGAAGCCAGTTGCTTATCAGCAATCAACTGGCGCAAACGTTTTTTGTCCACTTTTCCCACCGCAGTCAGCGGCAGGTTTTCAACGATTTCAATGCGATCGGGCAGTTTGAAGTCCGCAATGCCGAGTTCACGCAGATAACGGCGAATCTCTACGGCGCGGAACGGACGCAGGCCGACGATAAACGCGCAGCTTTTCTCGCCCAGCAGGCTGTCTTCCATCGAAACCAGCGCGGCATGAACGATCTCTTCGTGGCGCAGTAACAGGTTTTCGATCTCTTCAGCGGCGATCTTTTCTCCGCCACGGTTGATCTGATCTTTCTCGCGCCCCTGAACCGTGATGTAACCGTCTTCGGCAATAGAAATCAGGTCGCCCGAGCAGTAGAAACCGTTGGCATCAAAGGCACTGGCGTTGTGTTCCGGGCTGCGGTAATAGCCACGGAAGGTGTACGGCCCGCGCGTCATCAGGCGGCCCACTTCACCGTGCGGCAACGCATTACCATTTTCATCTGCCACCCAAACTTCATCGTCCGGGCACATCGGTACACCCTGGGTTTTGAAGATGTGCTCATTGTCGTCATCCAGGCGCGTGTAGTTCACCAGCCCTTCAGCCATGCCGAAAACTTGCTGTAGCTGGCAGCCAATTTCTGCCGGAATGCGTGCAGCCAGCGCTTCGCTTAAACGTGCGCCGCCCACTTGCAACAGTTCTAAAGATGCGAGGGATTTATTGCTGCCCCACTCGCCAATCGCTTGCAGCCAGAGGCTGACAGCAGGCGGCACCAGCGCGGTGACGTTTATCTGGTGGCGTTCAATCAGCGGGAAGCAGAGCGTCGCGCTTGGGTCGTTTGCCAGCACCACGCGCCCACCGCCGTAAAATACGCCCAGCGAACCCGGCGAACTCAGCGCGTAGTTATGCGCCGCGGGAATCGCGCACAGGAAACGGGTATTGGCATCAAAACGGCAGATTTCCACGCTGCGGCGAATGCTGTAGTAGTAATCGTTGTGCGTGCGTGGAATCAGTTTTGGCGTGCCGGTGCTGCCGCCGGAAAGCTGGAAGAAAGCCACTTCGTCAGCCGCCGATGGGGTGGCGACAAAGTTCTCTTCCGGCTCGCCGATCAATGCGCTCAGCGAACGTTCGCGATCGTTTTCATTAAGCAATACCGCCATGCGCAGCGAGGGATTTTGTTGGCACAGCGCATCAAGGAAATCATCGTGGGCGAACAAATTGTGTTTGCGATCGGCAATCACCACCGCCGGTTCAATTTGGCGGGCATATGCTTCCATTTCAGTGCGCTGATGGCTGAACAGCGCGTTCACCGGAGCCACGCCAATTTTCAGCAGCGCAAACAGCGTGATATATAACTCCGCCACGTTGCCCAACTGCACCAGCGCGGTTTCGCCATTGCTCAGGCCGCGTCGTTTTAGCGCACACGCCAGGCGAGTAGCGGCCAGTTCCAGCTCGCGGTAGCTGTAATGGCGCTCACCTTCAATTAACGCAATCGCGTCATTTTTGGCCTGGCGGGTGAGAATATCGGTCAGCGGTAAATCCGCCCAGTAGCCTTTTTCGCGGTAGCGGGCAGCCAGGTCATCCGGCCAGCGGGTAAATTCGATAGCCATTTATTTAATTCCAAAAACGTTGAGCATGGTGGAAAGTTTGACGCCGGTTTCGCGCCATTCTGATTCGGGCGATGACGCAGGAACGATGCCTGCGCCTGCAAACAGTCGCACTTGCTTACCGCCGACGCGCGCGCAGCGAATCGTCACCACCCACTCACCATTCCCCTCGGCGTCGCTCCAGCCGACAATCCCGCCAAACAGTTCACGGTCAAACGGCTCAAGCTCGGCAATGAGTTTTTGTGCTGCTTCATGCGGGAAGCCACTTAACGCAGGCGTCGGGTGCAACAGGCAAGCCAGAGAAAGTGCGTTGTCCTGGCTGTCTTTAATTTGGCCGTAAATCGGCGTGGCGAGGTGCCATAAGGTCGGCGTGGTGATTAATTCAGGCGTGTCGGAAAGCGTTAAATACTGGCTACGCGGCAGCAAAACATCATGCATCGCTTGCGTTACCAGGCCGTGTTCGTGGCGGTCTTTGGTGGAACGCAGTAACTGCGCGCCAATTTCGCTGTCGCGCTGGATATTATCTTTATCACGACGCGCCGAACCCGCGAGTGGCAAGGAGCTGAAATTCTTGCCTGATTTGCGTAACAGCAATTCCGGGCTGGCGCCGACCAGCGAACTGCCATCCGGCAACGGCACGTGGAAGTTATAGCTGGTCGGGTTCTGGCTTATCAGGCGATTAAGCAGCACGTCGAGATCAACAACCGCATCGGTTTCAATATCAATCAGGCGCGAGAGCACCACTTTATCAATATCCGGCTGGGCGGTAGCGGTGGCGGCATGGGCTACCATTTCCATAAATTTTTCTTGTTCAGGAATCGCCTGGCGCGAGGCAATATTCAGCGCCTGGCCGCCGCGTTTTTGGCAAGCCGCATCCTGATGCTGTGCGCGTGAAAACGGCTGCCAGCTTTCGGGGATGAATAATGCGGAAGGCTGGCGCGGGTCAAATGGGATAGCCCCTACGACAACAGGCTTTTCGATGCCGTGCTTGCGGGCGTTGTCGAATGCTTCGCGCAACTGAGTTTGCAGATGACCATGGGAATGTGCGCCGTCTAGCGCCGGGGTATCCAGACGGGTAAAGCAGCCGCTTGTGGAAAAACTGCGGTAAGGCGACATAAAGAAAAAACTGTCTGCACAATGCTTCACCGCTTGCCCTGGCGTGGATGTAAGCTGCTTTTCTTGTGGCGGCTTCGCCATTGACGTTTCCATGCATCCTCCGTAAAAACATGACAAAAGATAGTAATAATGATTATCATTTGCTTTTCGGTGTCGTAACCTAAAGAGAAAAGGACATGCTGTCAACAAAGGCTAAATTTTTTTTAACAATTCCCACACTCGTATTATTGAGTTTGAGTCACCTCGCCCATTCCGCCGACTGGCCAAGAACCATTACCGACAGCCACGGCTCGCACACATTTGAACAAGCACCAGTGCGCATTGTGTCAACCAGCGTGACGTTAACCGGCTCGCTGCTGGCGATTGACGCGCCTGTGGTCGCAAGCGGTGCAACCACGCCTGGAAATCGCATGGCGGATTCACAAGGTTTCCTGCGCCAGTGGGGCGATGTCGCGAAAGCACGCAATGTTCAGCGTTTGTACATTGGTGAAGCAAGCGCCGAAGCGGTGGCCGCGCAAATGCCGGATCTGATTTTAATTAGCGCCACCGGCGGTGATTCTGCCCTCGCCCTTTACGATCAACTCTCTGCCATTGCCCCAACGCTGGTCATCAATTACGACGATAAAAGCTGGCAGCAGTTGCTCACGCAGTTGGGCGGAATCACCGGGCATGAAAAGCAAGCCGCCGCAAGAATTGCCAGTTTTGACAAGCAATTGAGCGAGTCCAAAATGCATATGACGCTGCCACCGCAGCCCGTCACAGCACTCGTTTACACCCCAGCTTCACGCTCGGCAAACCTCTGGACGCAAGAATCTGCGCAAGGGAAATTGCTCCAGCAGCTTGGCTTCACGTTATCCACTTTGCCGGTGGCGGTTCATGCCAGCCAAAGCATGGGGAAACGTCACGATATCGTGCAATTGGGTGGTGAAAATCTGGCTGCCGGTTTGAACGGTGAAAGCCTGTTCCTGTTCGCCAGCGATGAGAAAGACGCCACCGCGCTTGAAACTAACCCGCTGCTTTCACACATTCCTGCCGTGCAGAATAAGCGTGTGTACGCGCTGGGCACCGAAACCTTCCGCCTGGATTATTACAGCGCCACGCAAATTCTGGAGCGGATGAGCCAGTTGTTTGCCAGTAAGTAGCTATTTGACGGTTGCCGCTTCGGTTTGCTCCGGGGCGGCTTGCAAATAACCGCGCAATTGCACCAACACAATCGCCAATACCACGCCGCACAACGTCAATGCTAAACCGCCGTAACTCGCTGCTGCGACTGGCGTTAACGCCACCGTCATCCCGCCTAAAATCGCCGCCCCTATCGCATCGCCCGTCACATTCTGCGCCGTCCATAAACCGTTGATGCGCCCTAACATCCCGTCCGGCGTCAGCGTCTGAATTAAGGTGTATTGCAGTAATGAGCTGATAGCGCTGAGATAGCCAAACAGCGTGAGGCACGCCAGCCCAAGCCCCCAAACCGGCATCAGGCTAAAGACCCCAATGGAGATAAACGACACGATTCCCGTCCCCAGCATAATCATGCCCGGGCGAACGTGATGCGCGATACGCCCGCTGGTCAACGCGCCGATTGCCGCCCCCAGCGGAACGGCGGCGTACATCAGGCCGATTTGCGCCGCACTCATATTCCAGTGCCCGGCGAGTGCCGGATACAACACGCGCACCGCACTCGCCATCGTCAGCAGCGCGCCGACTAACGCAATGCCGCCGATAACCGGATGGCCGACCAGGAAACGCAGCCCGTTCCACAACGAGAGCAGCGGGTTTTCACGCGCCTGCGGCGGCGGTGCCAGCTTCGGCAAACTCAGCAGCGGCAATAACGTGATAAACGTGCCGACGGAAGCCAGCGCGTAGTTCCATACCACACCGCCTGACGCCAGAAGCAGTCCGCCAATCATGGGTGAAATCACTGAACCCAGGCGCACGGTGAGCATGGTTATCGCGCTCGCCTGCATTAAATTTTCACGCCCAACCAGCGCAGGAGTCGCCGCCAGAAGTGCCGTCACGCCCAGTGCGCCAAAGAATCCATCCCACACGCCAAGCAAGTAAATCGCCGCCAGCGAAGGTTCCGGCAACGCGGCGTTAATCGTCAGGCCAATAAAACCGACGCCACACGTGGAGCGGGCGAGCAAAATCAGACGGCGGCGTTCATGACGGTCAGCCAGCACCCCGCCCATCATCAGGCCGATAAACATCGCACTGCCGGTGAGCGTCACCGCGAGGCCGACTTGCAGCGAGGAGCCGGTCAGCGTCTGGATTTGTACCGGAACGGCAACGCCGAGTAACCCCAGTGAGACAATGGAAATAAAGCGAGCAAGGAAGACGGCGCGAAAAGCGGGATGAGTCTTGAGCAAACTGAGATTTAGCAGCAAAGAATTGCGGTTCATTACAGGGCCTTAAAGCGAATTTTTCTTTCCGGGTGCGAGGCGGCTCATGCTAACATAAACAAATAAGAGTGATAATGATAATAACTATCATTAATTTTCATGAAAGGGATTTATGTTATTTCCACGGCCATCAACACGCGTTGTGACGCTGCTGATTCTGTTTTTGCTGTTGCTCTTAATGGCGGTGATGAGTCTGCTTATTGGGGCAAAATCTCTGCCTGTTGAGGTCGTTATCAATGCGTTCAGCGGTCAATGCCGAAGTGCTGATTGCACTATCGTGCTCGACGCTCGCCTTCCGCGCACGCTGGCAGGCATTCTGGCAGGTGGCGCACTCGGCCTTGCCGGGGCGCTGATGCAAACTCTGACACGTAATCCCCTTGCCGACCCCGGCCTGCTTGGCGTCAATGCCGGGGCCAGTTTTGCCATTGTATTAGGCGCGGCGGTCTGGAGTTTTTCTTCACCGATTGCCCTGCTCGGCATGGCCTTTGCTGGTGCGCTGTGCGCAGCCCTGGTGGTGGCATTTACCGGAAGCCAGGGCGGCGGGCAACTCAGCCCGGTTCGTTTAACACTGGCGGGCGTTGCGCTTGCCGCCGTGCTGGAAGGCCTCAGCAACGGCATCGCACTGCTTAACCCGGTGGTTTACGACCAGTTACGTTTCTGGCAGGCCGGAACGCTGGATATTCGCACCCTCGAAACGCTGAAAATCATCGTGTTGCCCGTGCTGGCAGGCTGCGCCATTGCCCTGTTTATAAGCCGTTCACTCAACAGCCTGAGCATGGGAACCGACACCGCCACCGCGCTGGGTAGCAAAGTTGCACGCACTCAATTGCTCGGTTTAATCGCCATCACGTTATTGTGTGGCAGCGCGACGGCAGCCGTTGGCCCGATTGCGTTTATCGGCCTGATGATGCCGCATCTTTCGCGCTGGCTGGTCGGAGCCGATCACCGCTGGTCGCTCCCCGTCACTCTGATTGCCACGCCTGCGCTATTGCTGTTCGCCGATATTGTTGGTCGCCTGCTGGTGCCGGGTGAACTGCGGGTGTCGGTGGTTAGCGCGTTTATTGGCGCGCCGATGCTGATTTATCTGGTGCGCCGCCAACGCAAAGGAGCGAATGCATGACCCGTCTCTCTCCTCGCTTACTGTTCGTCAGCCTGGCGCTATTGCTGTTCAGTTGCGCGTTAGGCGTGTGGAGCCTGGGCAGCGGCGTTTTACCGCTTTCGGTAGGCCAGGTGATTGACGCGCTGGCCGGTTCCGCACCGCGTAATGTTTCACTCGTCGTTGTCGAATGGCGCTTGCCCCGCGTGGTGATGGCGCTACTCATTGGCGCGGCATTAGGCGTGAGCGGTGCCATTTTCCAGTCGCTGATGCGCAACCCGCTCGGCAGCCCGGATGTGATGGGCTTTAACACCGGAGCCTGGAGTGGCGTGCTGGTGGCCATGGTGCTATTCGGCCAGCATCAAACCGCTATTGCTACCTCTGCGATGGTCGGCGGCGTTGTTACCGCACTGGTGGTCTGGCTGCTCGCGTGGCGTAACGGCATCGAAACTTTCCGCCTGATCATTATTGGTATCGGCGTTCGGGCGATGCTGGTCGCGTTTAATACCTGGTTACTGCTGCACGCCTCGCTTGAAACGGCCATCTCCGCCGGGCTGTGGAATGCCGGTTCGCTCAATGGTTTAACCTGGGGGAAAATCTTCCCGGCCGCACCATTAATGCTGTTGGCGTTGGTCGTTGGTGGATTGTTGGTCCGGCGGATGCGCTTGTTGGAGATGGGCGATGACAGCGCCTGTGCGCTTGGCGTTTCAGTTGAGCGTTCGCGCCTGATGCTGATGTTAACCGGCGTGATTCTGACTGCCGCCGCCACCGCACTTGCCGGGCCGATTTCGTTTGTCGCCCTGGTCGCCCCACACATTGCGCGTCGCCTGAGTGGCACTTCGCGTTGGGGTTTACTGCAATCAGCGCTCTGTGGTTCGGCGTTATTACTGGCGGCAGATTTGTGCGCTCAACATCTTTTCATGCCGTATCAGTTGCCGGTTGGCGTGGTCACGGTAAGCCTCGGCGGTATCTATTTAATTGCCTTGTTGATTCAGGAGTCCCGTAAAAAATGAGCCAGATTTCCGCTCCACCGCGCCTGCATGGCGAACAGCTCACATTGGGATATGGCAATCATGTGGTCGCCGACGGTCTGACCGTTGCCATTCCTGACGGGAAATTCACCGCCATTATTGGCCCCAACGGCTGCGGGAAATCCACGCTGCTGCGCACCCTTAGCCGCCTGATGAAACCAATGCACGGCCAGGTGTGGCTCGATGGCAATGAAATCCACCGTTTTGCGACCAAAGAAGTGGCGCGCCGCGTGGGTTTGCTGGCGCAAAACTCCAGCGCACCGGGCGATATCAGCGTAGCGGAACTGGTGGCGCGTGGGCGATATCCACATCAGCCGATGTTTTCTCGCTGGCGAGAAGAAGACAAACAGGCGGTAGAACGGGCGTTAAAAGCGACGAATATTGAGGATTTGGCTGACCAACCCGTTGATACGCTTTCCGGCGGCCAGCGCCAGCGCGCCTGGATTGCGATGGTGCTGGCGCAGGAAACGTCCATTCTGTTGCTGGATGAACCTACCACCTGGCTTGATATCAGCCATCAAATTGATTTGCTTGAACTGCTGCGCGACCTGAACCAAAAGCAAGGTTTTACCCTTGCCGCGGTGCTGCATGATTTGAACCAGGCCTGCCGCTACGCGACTCACTTAATCGCGCTGCGAGATGGCAAAATTATCGCTGAAGGCGCGCCGACAGAGATTGTCACGCCCGAGCTTATCGAAGCGATTTACGGCCTGCGCTGCATGATTATCGAAGATCCGGTAGCGCATACACCGCTGGTCGTGCCGCTCGGGCGTGGGTGAAAATCAATATAGTTAAAATGTTTGCGTAGCATCTCGCAAAGATGCACACTAGCACTGTGCAAGCATGCAATCCGTGTTTCAATGCCCCACTGATTTCTCAGATGGAATTAGCATCATGGAAAAGATGCGCACCATAGTTAGTTTCAGGGACTCGTGGCTTGAGGATTTCTTTCTTTTCACCAGGCAACACAGAAAGATTCCTCCTGATCTCGTCAGCGTTCTGGCGCGAAAACTAGATTTGATTAATGCCGCCGCGACCAGGCAGGATTTACGATCGCCTCCTGCCAACCGTTATGAAGATCTCAGGCCACCGCTCAATGGCTACTCTTCCATACGAGTCAACAACAAGTACAGACTGATCTTCATCTGGCAAGAGAGTAAAGCGCACGATATTTACCTCGATGATCACAGTTACAGATGGCACAGTTGAATCGGTCGATAACCGCACAATAAGGATTAAGTATGGTCCAGGCACAACGTAAACCAACCTCTGTCGGCGACGTGCTTCTTTATGAGTATCTCGAACCAACAGGCCTGCGAATTAACGATCTGGCTGATATGCTTCAGGTCCATCGCAACACGGTCAGTAAACTTTTAAATAACAACAGTAAACTCACCACTGACATGGCTTTCAGACTCGCAAAGGTATTTGAAACCTCAGTGGAGTTTTGGCTCAATCTGCAAACGAATGTGGATATCTGGGAGATCCAGAATGATCCCCGTACTCAGGAAGAAATCAGCCGCATCGTAACGCTCAGCGAAATGCTCAAACGTAAAACTCGTGCAGCATGAAATGAACGGTGGATGACGCTGTCGCTTATTCCCCCAACAAAATCAGGATAAGCGCAGCGTCATCCGGCGCTTACGCCAACACTCGCTGCAATACCGGCCCTATTTCCTCAAAAGATTTTGGGGAAATAATATCGACGTGGGCGCAGTCGAGGCGGAAGACTTCAAGCTCGGCAATCCACGGTGCCCAGGTTTTTTGCAGGTCCATTCCTTCGGGTAACGTTCTCTGGGCCACAAACAACGTCGCTTTCCCGCCAAACGGCACACTGTTTGCGGTCGTCAGCAGGCGCACCGCATCGGCGTAATTCCCTTCAATAGCCTGGAATAAAGCATCTGAAGTTTGTCCACGTTGTGCGGCGACAAAAGCCTCACGTTCGCGGTTGATTTCATCCAGCACCGCCGGATCGAGTTCGTTTGCCGCCTTTTCCGTCCAGTTCTGGGTTTCTGGTGGCCAGGTATCCAGCAGGCCGAGGAACGCGACTTCTTCCCCTGCCGCTTCGAGACGTGCCGCAATGCCTTGCGCCAGCGTGCCGCCGAGCGAATAGCCCATCAGATAATACGGGCCATGGGGTTGAAGCTCGCGCAGGGTTTGCAAGTGCGTTTCGCAAACTTGCGCCAGGTTTTCAGCTTGCTGCATCGGGCCATTCGGGCGCGGAGATTGAATGCCCGTAATCGACCAGCGCGGGTCGAGATAACGCTGTAATACGCTAAATTGCCAGGCAAAGCCCGACGCTGGATGGAAGCAATAGAGCGTCGGCCCACTGCCTTTACGCAACGGCAGCACCGTATCAAAACCCGCGCGGCTGGCTTCTTCTTCGCTCTGAAGCTGCCCCAGAATTTCCGCAAGCTGGCCGACGGTTGACGCCACCATCACCTGCCCGACCGTGACTGGCCTTGCGAGTTTTTCGCGTAACTGTGCCGCCAGGCGCATCGCCAGCAGCGAGTGCCCGCCGAGGGCAAAGAAGTCATCATTAACCGAGTGAATATCGCAGTTTAAAAGCTGTGAAAATGCGTCGGCGATGGCGATTTCCAGACTCGATTCAGGAGCACGCCCGCTGCCGCGTAGCGCCAGTTCCGGCAAAGGCAGCGCTTTTCTGTCCAGCTTGCCATTCGCGCTGAGGGGGAAATCATCCAGTTGAATGAACGCCACCGGAACCATGTGTGCAGGCAGCACGGCAGCCAGGCGTTCGCGCAGGGTGTCGAGAGCCAAAGCCTCGCCGGAGGCTGACACCAGATACCCCACCAGTTGACGGGCATCGCCGCCGCTGACGGCATCTTTATTCAACACGCAAGCGTGCGTCACCGCCTGAGCAACGCCCGGCAGCGCCAGCATCGCCCGGTCGATATCACCCAGTTCGATACGCTGGCCGCGAATTTTCAGCTGATCGTCACTGCGCCCGAGATATTCCACAGCCCCGTCATCCAGCCAACGCGCGACATCACCTGTGCGATACATACGTTCGCCTGCCTCAAAGGGATCGGCCACAAAGCGGCTGGCGGTGAGATCCGGGCGCGATAAATAACCCTGCGCCAACTGGATTCCGGTGAGATACAGATCGCCGGCGATCCCCGGAGGTACGGGGCGCATCGCTGAGTCCAGAATGCGTAATCCGGTATTCCATACCGGCCAGCCAATCGGCACGCTGCTGCCTGAAACCCGCGCCAGCTCTTCGCCAAACGCCGGATACCAGCTGACATCAACGGCGGCTTCGGTTGGGCCATACAGATTATGCAATGGTGCGTGAGTGAGTTGTTCCCACTGGCGGCAAAGTTCGGCCGGTAGCGCTTCCCCGCTACAAAACACCCGGCGCAGAGTGGCGCATTTTGCTCTCGCGTCATCATTGGTTAGTGCCGCGACAAACGCCGCTAACATTGACGGTACAAAGTGCGTGGTGGTCACGCTGTAACGGGCAAAAAGTTGCTGTAACGCTTCCGGGTCACGATGCGCTTCTGGCGGAGCCATCACCAGTTGCGCGCCAACGATATACGGCCAGAAAAATTCCCACACGGAGACGTCAAAACTGCACGGCGTTTTCTGTAAAACCACGTCCTCGCCATTGAGCGGATAGTGATTTTGCATCCACAAAAGACGGTTAACGATAGCCTGCTGCCCGACCATGACCCCTTTTGGTCGCCCTGTCGAACCGGATGTGAAGATTACATACGCGGTGTGTTCCGGGCGTGAGAGATTAGGGATTTCCGGCACATTAGCCGTATCCATAATGCTTTGATAGCAGAAGGTTTTCAGACCATTTATGGCACTAAACCGCGGTAATTGAGAGTCAGAAGTCAGCAGTAGACGCGGAGCGGCATCTTCAAGCATCATCTGCAAACGATCGTCGGGATAACCGGTATCAAGCGGCAGCCAGGCCGCCCCGACTTCAACAATCGCCTGCAATGCGAGTGATAAAAACACCGAGCGCGGTAGCGCGACAGCCACGACATCCCCCGGTTTCACGCCGCGTGAAATGAGTTCTGCGGCCAGCGCCTGCACCTGTTCGCGCATCTGGCGATAGTCGAACTGAGTGTTTTCGTCAGCCAGCGCGGGCGCATGGGGAGTTCTTGCGGCCTGCTCAGCAATTAACTGGCTTAACGTCGTGACCGGAACCGGAGTTTGCGTCGCGTTGATGCCTTCCAGCCGTTCGATTTCGCAAGGGTGCAGCAATTGCGCATCCACACAACGTAATGCGGGACTGGCCGCAAACTGGCGTAAAAGAAGCGGCAAGCGGGCGATGTGCTGTTGCAACGTGGCAGCATCGTAGCGCTGCGCATTTGCCAGCAGTTCGAGGGAGAACTCACCCTGTTCGCTGATATACAGCGCAATTTCTAAATCACGCACCGGGCCGGAAGCCAATTGATGCGTAATGCCTTCGATGCCGTTGAAATCAAGGCGGTAATCGAACATTTTCAGGTTCAGCACCGGGCCATACAACGGCTCACCGCTGGTCACTTTCCCTGAATCACGCAGGATTTGTTCAGCATCGTAGCGCTGATAACGACGCAGGCTTTTGAGTTCTTTAGCAAGGTTTGCGGCGAATTCCGGCAGGGTAAAATCGGGTTCGATGCGTACACCAAACGGCAACACATTCAGCACTGGCCCGGTTGCACACAAAGCAGCAGACCCCATGCGGCGCATAAAGATAAAGCCCGCGGAGTAATCAGCCCGCCCGCTTAAACGCCCGAGCCACAGCGCCACCAGCCCTAATGCCATATCGGCGGCCGTCAGGTTTTTCTGGCGGGCGTTATCCATCAGCAGGTGGAAATCTGCGCTCTCAAAACTCAGCGACTGGCGAATCAGTTGGGTGGAGGAGCCCAAATCTGTGAGTGGTTTTGCCGAAAGCGTGGCAGGCGGCGGTAGCTGGCGAGTTTTATCAGCCCAAAATGCCGCATCACGCATTCTGACGTCGGTTTTGCGGTAATGCTCGTATTCTGCAACAACATCACTAAACGGGGTAAATGGGCTGGGTTCAGGATTTTGATTTTGACAATACGCACTGTAAATATTGGCAATACGGCGGGTAATTGCGGTGAAACTGAAGCCATCAACCACCAAATGGTGAAAACGTTGATACCAGAACCAGCGCGTTTCGCTGATACGCATGAGCTGATGATGATAAAGCGGTTTACCGCTGCTGATACGCAAATCCTGCTCAAGATCCTCACGCATCAGTGCCAGGGCAGCCGTTTCAGGTTCAGCGACGCCGCGTAAATCACGGCAAAACGGGGCTGTAAATGTTGCATCAGGATCGACCCACTGACGCGCCTCGCCGTCCACTTCACTAAAACGCATTTTCAGCGTATCCGCCTCGCTCATGCCCGCCACTATCGCCTTGCACAGCAGCGCTTCATTAAGCTCACCGTTAAGTTCGTCTCCGCAGTTTAATTCAATATAGTGCGCAACGCTCCACGCGTTGGCCTGGGGCGAAAGCTGATCGGCCATCCAGATGCCGGGTTGCGCCGCCACCAGCGGCAGGGTTTCGGTGGGTGCGAGTATCGGCGCCATGATTAATTCACTCACCTTTCACCTCTGCTTTCGCAAAGTTTGCCGGTTGTAATTGGGTCCAGTTAGCGAGCAGCCACTGATTGCACTCTTCGTTCGATGCCGGTTCACAAACTACCTGCCAGCCATCGGGCAAGGCACAGTGTTCAGGCCATAAGCTGAACTGGCTCGCGGCATTTTCAAGGATGAAAAAACGACTCTGCGGCGAGTCGAAGGGATTACTGAATTCCATACTTCATTCCACTCCTGTCAAAGAGACGCTTTCCAGAGCCAGGCTAAGCCGTTGATCAGCCCGCCCCGCCAGCAAAGCGCATCGTGTCCACCGTCAACCTGACGGTAGAAAACTGCTCGCTGTGTTTGTTGTAGTAAGGGATAAATTCGTTGATTAACCTGATGGATAAGAGGTTCTCTGACCCCTGCCTCAAGGTAAATTCGCAGCGGTTTGTCACAGACCAGCCCACCTTCGAGTCGCTGTATTAACTGCCCGCCCTGCGGGTTGCTTCCTCGGTTAGGCCACCAGTACGACCCGGATTGGCTCAACACGCAGCCAAATTCTTCCGGCCAGTGAAGTGCCGCATAAAGCGAGGAAAGCCCGCCAAAACTTTGCCCAGCCACCACGGTGGTTTCGGGGGTCTCATTCCAGCGAGTGAGGGTGCGCAGATGCGGTAATAACTCTTCCTGCAACGCCTGCCAAAACTGCGCATTGCACGGCAGTTCGTTGCTGCGGGTGTTGTTGTCGATAACATCAATCAGCACGTAAACCGCAGGCGGCAGCGCTCCGGCGTCAGTTTGTGCCTGAAGCGCAGGCCACACCGGCATGCTTTCGGCCCAGAATTGGCCGTCGAGCAAAATCGCCAGTGGGCGCTCTTCGGGTTGTGCGTCACCGGTCGCAAAAATCCACACTTTGCGCTGATTTTTCAGACGCAGGCTGTCCCATGTGATGCATTGCACTGCGCAATGCGGCGTGTTGGGCTTATCCCAACCAGGCTGCGGTGGCGCGTCAGGAAGATGGAGTGCGGACATCGGATGCCCGCGGCCGCCCAGCCAACTTTCCGGGTTCAGCGGATCGGCAATGGCTCGCGGCAGCAGTTTGCGCCAGCCTTCACGCAGCGCCATACGCGCCGGTTCGATACCCTCGAACGCTTGCGCGGGGAAATCCTCTTCGCAGACCGACGGGATAAAACAATAACTTCCGCGCCATGTGCTGCCGAGGCGAGTTTGCCACTGCCAGACATCCGTCCCCGGCACGCGTTCAAGAGTTTGCGGGCGAGATTTTTGGTGATGGTCGGTCACGCCGGTGATGTAAATCCAGACTCGCTTTATCGGTGAGGTTTTCTCGCAGCCTTGCGGATCACGCCACAAAAAACGCACCTCACACTGATTGTCACTTTTACAGGTAACGGCGGGGATCCCTTGCGCCTGTTTTTCCTGCCACCAGCTCTTACTTCCTGTCTGTAAATTCGCCACTTGAACACAACCCTATGAAATCAATGCAAACGATCAATAAACCTGAAATATATTGATAATACTATTGATAATTATTTTCATTTGCAATAGCGTATTTCCGCGCTTTGAGCTACCAGCTTCCGAGTGCAAAAACAATAAATTGCCGAACTTGAAGGCACGATTCCCTCATTTCAGGGCGAATGCTGGACAGATCCCGGTATGACTAAGTGAAAACCATGCTGCGCCCGATCCCTATGGGAATGGAATGACACCGGGCGAAGCGGAAAAGCAGGCCGCCATAATGAATAATAAAATTAACTATTCCCTCGCGATGCTGATCAAACTGGGGATTTACGGGGTCGCCCAACCTGCCTTTGCGGCAGATCAAGCGGCACCGGCAACGGCGCAAGCCGCGGCACCCAGCAACGACGACTCGCTCACTCATGAAGACACTTTGGTTGTTACCGCTGCCGAGCAAAATTTGCAGGCACCAGGCGTTTCGACCATCACAGCAGAAGAACTCAAAAAGCGCCCACCGGCGCGTGATATTTCCGAAATCGTTCGTACTATGCCGGGCGTTAACCTGACGGGTAACTCCACCAGCGGCCAGCGCGGCAACGGTCGCCAGATTGATATTCGCGGCATGGGCCCGGAAAACACGCTGATTCTTATTGATGGAAAACCCGTGACCAGCCGTAACTCTGTGCGTCTGGGCTGGCGTGGCGAGCGTGATACTCGCGGTGATGCAAGCTGGGTTCCGCCAGAAATGGTTGAACGTATTGAAGTTATTCGTGGCCCAGCCGCCGCACGTTACGGCAACGGCGCGGCTGGCGGCGTGGTGAATATCATCACCAAAAAAGGCACCAACGAATGGCACGGTTCCTGGAACACCTATCTGAATGCGCCGGAACACAAAGACGAAGGTTCCACCAAGCGCACCAACTTTAGTCTGAATGGCCCGCTGGGCGGGGATTTCAGCTTCCGCCTGTACGGCAACCTCGATAAAACCCAGGCCGATGCATGGGATATCAACCAGGGTCACCAGTCTGAACGTACTGGTATTTACGCCGATACGCTGCCCGCCGGGCGCGAGGGTGTGATTAACAAAGACATCAACGGCGTGGTGCGTTGGGACTTTGCGCCGATGCAATCTTTGGAACTGGAAGCGGGCTACAGCCGCCAGGGCAACCTGTATTCCGGCGATACCCAAAACACCAACACCAACAAAATCGTTAAAGATAACTATGGCGAAGAGACAAACCGTCTGTACCGCCAGAGCTACTCTTTGACCTGGAATGGCGGTTGGGATAACGGCCTGACCACCAGCAACTGGGTGCAGTACGAACATACGCGCAACTCGCGTATGCAAGAAGGCCTGGCCGGTGGCACCGAAGGGATTTTCTCCAGCGATCAATTCAGCGATATCGATTTGAGCGACGTGCTGCTGCACAGCGATGTGAATATCCCGATTGATTTTATCGTGAATCAGAACCTGACGCTGGGCACCGAATGGAACCAGCAGAAGATGAAAGATTTGTCTTCAAACAACCAGACCTTCATGGGCGGGCCGGTTCCAGGTTCATCCAGCACTGGTCGTAGCCCGTATTCCCAGGCTGAAATCTTCTCGCTGTTTGCCGAAGACAATATGGAGCTGACGGACAGCACCATGCTGACGCCGGGCGTGCGTTTTGATCACCACAGCATTGTTGGCAGCAACTGGAGTCCGTCACTCAACCTGTCGCAAGGTTTAGGGGATTATTTCACGCTGAAAATGGGTATCGCCCAGGCGTATAAAGCGCCGAGCCTGTATCAAACTAACCCGAACTACATTCTGTACAGCAAGGGACAGGGTTGCTACGCAAGCAGCACTGGCGTGGGCTGTTACATGATGGGTAACGAAGACCTTAAGGCTGAAACCAGCGTTAACAAAGAGATTGGCCTTGAGTTCAAAAAAGACGGCTGGCTCGCAGGTGTGACCTGGTTCCGTAACGATTACAAAGACAAAATCGAAGCGGGCTATGCTCCTATCGGCCAGACCTCTTCCGGCAAAACCAAGACCGATATTTACCAGTGGGAAAACATTCCTAAAGCACTGGTAGAAGGGCTTGAAGGAACGTTAAACGTTCCAGTTTCCACCACGGTAAGCTGGACGAACAACGTCACCTATATGCTGGAAAGTAAGAACAAAGAAACCGGCGAGCGTCTTTCTGTTATCCCGGAATACACGCTCAACTCAACGCTGAGCTGGCAGATTCGCCAGGACGTTTCTGTGCAATCCACCTTTACGTGGTACGGCAAACAACAGCCGAAGAAATACAACTACAAAGGCCAGCCAGCAACGGGCCCAGAAACTAACGAAGTTAGCCCTTACAGCATCGTTGGCCTGAGCGGAACCTGGGATGCGACGAAGAATGTGAGCCTGACGGCGGGTATAGACAACCTGTTTGACGAGCGCCACTGGCGTGCGGGCAATGCCCAGACGACGGGTGGTGACAATGGTTATATGTACGGCGCAGGTGCCGCGACCTATAACGAGTCAGGCCGTACTTACTACGTCAGTTTGAACACGCACTTCTAATTACCTCTCCTGAGAGTACCCTAACCCTCTCCCTCAGGGAGAGGGTTAGGGTGAGGGAGAAACATCTCATGAAAACCCAGCTCACAAATTTCAGCTTCCCCAATACTGGGCAACGAATCGTCCGCGTGGATTTTGACGCCACAACCTTTCAGCCCGACGACCTGTTATGGCTGCCGCACCACCCTCGCTTATCCAACGCCGTTATTAAGCGCAAAGCCGAGCATCTGGCAGGAAGGATTGCGGCATCTGAAGCACTACGTTTTCATGGCGTAAATGACTATGTGCCGGGAATTGGCTTGCACCGTGAACCCTGCTGGCCGCCCGGATTCACCGGCAGCATTACGCACAGCGGCAATGTGGCATTCGCGACGGTGGTGGCTGATTCTGCGGATATGCGCGAAGGCATCGGTATCGACTATGAAGAAATTATTGCCCCAAACATCGCCGAAGAAATTCATGGCGGGATTATAGATTGCGCAGAAAAAGAACTGTTGCGCCAATCCCCTTACCCTTTCCATTACGCATTAACCATGGCCTTTTGCGCAAAAGAAAGTTTATTCAAAGCTATGTTCCGCCATGTGGGTCGTTACTTTGATTTCTCTTATGCATCAATAAGTAAAATAGATGACACGCAATTGATTCTGACCCTCAACCATTCACTTGGGCCATACAAAAAAGGCAATAAATTCATGATTATATGGAATAATGACGCAGGGAAATTAATAACACTAATACAGCTCGGGCGGCAATAAAAAGAAATCGCTTGCGGTTAAGTAATAAGTGAATGTTATATTCGAAGAACACAACGCATATATAACATCTATTATTACAAGGACTTTTTGGACTATGGAAAACACGCTTTCCCTCGAATCATTCCTGACCTCTGTTCAACAACGCGATCCAAACCAACCCGAATTTGCCCAGGCAGTACGCGAAGTCATGACCACGCTCTGGCCGTTCCTGGAGCAAAATCCGCAATACCGCCATTCGGCACTTTTAGAGCGCCTTGTGGAACCTGAACGCGTGATTCAGTTCCGCGTGACCTGGGTTGATGATAAGAATCAAGTGCAGGTAAACCGCGCCTGGCGTGTGCAGTTCAGCTCAGCCATTGGCCCATTTAAAGGAGGAATGCGTTTCCACCCCTCCGTTAACCTCTCGATTCTGAAATTCTTAGGCTTTGAGCAAACCTTCAAAAATGCCCTGACCACGCTGCCAATGGGCGGCGGTAAAGGCGGCAGCGACTTTAACCCGAAAGGCAAAAGCGAAGGCGAAGTGATGCGTTTTTGCCAGGCACTGATGATGGAGTTGTATCGCCATCTGGGGCCAGACACTGACGTACCGGCAGGCGATATCGGCGTTGGCGGGCGTGAAGTGGGCTTTATGGCGGGAATGATGAAAAAGCTCTCCAACAATACTGCCTGCGTGTTTACCGGCAAGGGTTTGTCATTCGGCGGCAGCCTGATTCGCCCGGAAGCCACCGGTTACGGGCTGATTTATTTCACCGATGCAATGTTGCAACGCCACGGGCTGGGCTTTGAAGGCATGCGCGTGGCGGTTTCCGGCTCCGGCAACGTTGCGCAATACGCTATCGAAAAAGCGCTGTCATTGGGCGCTCGGGTCGTAACGGCGTCTGACTCCAACGGTACCGTCGTCGATGAAGCGGGCTTTACCACCGAAAAACTGGCGCGTTTGACAGAGATTAAATCCAGCCGCGACGGACGCGTGGCCGATTACGCCCGCGAATTTGGTCTGAAATATCTCGAAGGCCAGCAACCGTGGAGCGTTCCGGTTGATATCGCGCTGCCATGTGCCACGCAAAATGAGCTGGATACCGAAGCGGCACGCACGCTTATCGCCAACGGCGTGAAAGCGGTGGCTGAAGGCGCAAATATGCCCACCACTATTGAGGCGACGAATCTGTTCCTTGATGCGGGCGTATTGTTTGCACCGGGTAAAGCAGCCAACGCCGGTGGCGTGGCGACATCAGGCCTGGAAATGGCGCAGAATGCGGCACGCCTGGGCTGGAAAGCGGAGAAAGTGGATATTCGCCTGCACCACATCATGCTTGATATTCACGAAGCCTGCGTGAACTACGGCGGCGAAGAGAAACAAACGCATTATGTTCGCGGCGCGAATATTGCGGGCTTTGTAAAAGTGGCCGACGCGATGTTAGGCCAGGGCGTTTTATAAGTATTTGATGTAAATGGTGGATGACGCTGCGCTTATCCACCCTACGTTTCTTTGCGTAGGTCGGATAAGCGCAAGCGTCATCCGACAACTACGTGGCGGGCACGACTTTAATATCTTCCATACCAATCCCCAGCTTACGCGGTTCATGGCCAAGAATATTGCCTTCATTGGATAACTTCGGCTGCGGCGGAATAATTTCCAGCAGATTACTGCCCTCCGGGTTATCAAAATGCAAGGTAGTGGTACTTAATTCTTCGCCAAGCGTGAGTGTCTGCTGCTGGTTTCCGACTTTCACCGGCACTGGCTGGCCAATATTCGGGCCGAACGCTTTAGCCGTAATGACCAGGTCAAATTTCTCTGGCAGCGGTTCGGCATATTCAATTTTCACTTCCGGTGCCAGATTAGCATTTGACCAGCGCCCCCACTCTTCCGGGCGCGAAATCCCGCTAAACTCTTTGACGTTATCTGGCGCACCCGGCACGTTGAAAATAAAGCTATCGGCCTGGTAGCGAATGGCATTTTCATCCACTTTGAGTAACGCGACATTCTTTTTAAAGCGTGTTTTGTCGAGATCCTGTCTGGCGAATTCAACCGCATGTTGTTCCTGCTGCTGTTCGATTAAACGCACCGTAGGTTGACCGCCCATTTGCCCCTGAGCCACGCACAGCCCGGTGGAAAGTGCCAGTTTTGAATCCCACAAACGCGCCATTTTAAAACAGCGATCGACCCAAATGAATTTATCGTTTTCTTTAAAGTCAGCCAGTTGATAACGCAGCGGCGCGGAATATTCGCTTTCAGGCAACGGCTCGATTTTTTTATCCAGAATACGCAGCAACAAAGGCATTTTGAAATGTGCGCCAGAGTAGCTGAAGGTATTTTTCTTCTGGTCAATTTCATACTGAGTAATGGTTTTCGGGAAATTCCACAGATCGATAACGTCCGGTTTCCACTCCATCACTTTTTCTTTGACGTTAAGGAAGACAGATGCAATCGACTGCCCGGATAAACTGCTGCGCCCTAACCCAAGGTAATTATCACCGCCCAGAACATCCAACACCGTCGCTCCGTTATCCAGAGTGCTGCGTTTAACGGGCACCAAATCAGCCTGCGGTTTATCACCACGGAGAATAAAGAACAGGTTATTACGCTCGTGCTGATTGAGGTATTTATATGCAGTATTGTTCATTGCCAGATGGTCAGAACTCACCACAATCACGGTATTTTTAAAATATGGTGAGGCCTTTATTTTTTCGATAAGAGCGGCAATATGTTCCTGGCTACAGGCCACTGCGCTAAATGACTGGTTTTCTTTGCCGTCAAAATTATAGCTGCGGCGTTTACAGGTTTTTGAGATAAAACCGTCCGGGTGATGAGTATCAACCGTGAGCGTAAACAGCGAGAAACGCTTATTCGCTTTCGACAATTCCACATATTTCTCAAAGACTTCATCCAGTACTGTATCGTCATAAAAACCCCAGTTGTTGCGGTACTGCGGGTCAGCAACCATGGTTTTCAGCTCTTGCGCGCCGTACATGTGGTCAAAGCCGTGAGATTGTAAAAAGACGTCTTTGCCTGCAAAGCGTAAATCTGCGCCCTGCATAAAATAGTTTTCGTAGCCGGAGGCTTTCAAGATATCGCCGAGGCAAATATTCTTCGGGAAGAAGCTCGACATTGAAGCCGATGAATTCCCTTCGAATGGCGCAAATAATGGAATGCCGCATTGCGAAGCGACCATTCCGGCAATCGTATAATCGGTGCCCGGTAATTGCACGGTATGGCTGAAATCTATTCCTTCATTTTTAAGCCCGGTTAATTCCGGTGCTAAATCAGGGAATAATTCAGGTTCGAAATAGGTGCGCTCAAGACTTTCACCATAAATATAAACCAGGTTGAGTTTTGGATTTTTAATTACTCCCTGCGGAACCTGATAATACACAGCGAAGTCGGAATCACCCGAACGCGTTTGTGATTTCACCAGCTCAGTCACCTGACGAAAAGCCGGTGACGCATCCACCGAGGCCAGCGCCAAAACCAGCGCCAGCAAGCTGTAGCCAAAATGATGCGGATAACCTTTTCGGCGGCGTAAAACCCAGGTCAACGCGCCAAAAACCGCCACCAGCGCAACAAACACCCCCACGCCCGGCAGAATGTATTTACCAATTCCGGCTCCTGTCATGCTGCTGGTCAGCGTGTACAGTACCGCGTCGTTAATCCCTTCACCGGTAAAGTAATTACTGGCAACAAAAGTGACGTTCAGGACAATATAAAGACCCAAAATAAGAAGGATGGCGCTAAACCACCAGATATTGCGTCCAGCTTTAGCGGCATACACGGCGATGGCTGCAACAAACAACACAATTGAAAGCATTTCCGACAACGCCTGACCCTCGAAATAAACGCGCTCACTGGCGCAAAGCTGTATTCAGTCATTTCTGAAGGCTAAATCTAACGTTGTTGTCACGTTCCTGCAATTTCCATGACATGAAAGTGTGCTGCATTTCGGAATTGTTCGGGTTCTGTTGGCAAGATGAGTCAATGATCAATAGCTGGCAGCTATTACAATCATCGTTAATACAACGATTAGGTCGATTGACCGATACGCGGCATCAATGATTTAATCCCGCCGCTGTTATGATTTTTTAAAGTGGAATTGTAACGCGCAACAAATATAGGCCACCCGGCAACGGGTGGTTTTTTTTTGCCTGTCGCTCAGGTTGTTAGGTTATACCTTTTGATTCGATACAGCCTACCCATTAGAACCAAATGCTTATATTCGGTACCTTTCTCCCATCGCAAAACGGAGGAAGTACAGATGTCTTTAATTAATACAAAAATCAAACCATTCAAAAACAGCGCTTTTAAAAACGGTGAATTCGTTGAAGTTACCGAGCAGGATGTAGAAGGTCGCTGGAGCGTTTTCTTCTTCTATCCAGCTGACTTTACTTTTGTTTGCCCAACTGAATTGGGTGATGTTGCTGACCACTATGAAGAATTCCAGAAACTGGGCGTGGATATCTACTCTGTTTCCACCGACACCCATTTCACTCACAAAGCATGGCACAGCAGCTCTGACACTATCGCGAAAATCAAATACGCGATGATCGGCGACCCAACTGGCGCACTGACTCGTAACTTCGAAATCATGCGTGAAGACCAGGGTCTGGCTGACCGCGGCACCTTTATTGTTGACCCACAGGGCATCATTCAGGCTATCGAAGTGACTGCGGAAGGCATTGGCCGTGACGCATCTGACCTGCTGCGCAAAGTGAAAGCCGCTCAGTATGTGGCTTCTCACCCGGGTGAAGTTTGCCCGGCCAAATGGAAAGAAGGCGAAGCGACTCTGTCTCCGTCCTTAGATCTCGTCGGTAAGATCTAAAAAATAATAAGACAATAAACACCTGCAATAAGCAACTTAGTGGTGGGCAGCGCGCAAGCCTGTCCACCCTGCTTTTTCTCGCCAATACAACAGGGAGACACACATGCTCGATATTAATATGAAAACTCAACTCAAAACTTATCTTGAGAAGCTCACCAAACCTGTTGAGTTGATTGCAACACTTGATAACAGCGTCAAGTCTTCTGAATTAGGCGCTCTGTTGGCGGATATTGCGGGATTGTCCGACAAGATTACGTTCACCATTAATAACGATTTGCCGGTGCGCAAACCGTCATTTTTGATTACCAATCCAGGCTCCGATAAAGGCCCGCGTTTTGCCGGTTCCCCACTCGGCCACGAATTTACGTCTCTGGTTTTAGCTTTGCTGCAAACCGGGGGACACCCGTCGAAAGAGTCGCAGGATTTGCTGGAGCAAATTCGTGAAATCGACGGCGATTTCCATTTTGAAACCTATTACTCGCTCTCCTGCCACAACTGCCCGGACGTGGTGCAGGCGCTGAACCTGATGAGCGTGTTGAACCCGCGTATCAGCCACACGGCGATTGATGGCGGCGTTTACCAGAATGAGATTACGGATCGCAATGTCATGGGCGTACCCGCGGTATTCCTGAACGGTAAAGAGTTCGGACAGGGGCGCATGACGCTGGCTGAAATCGTCAGCAAAATTGATACCGGGGCTGAAAAACGTGCTGCCGAAGCGTTGAATAAACGCGAGGCCTACGATGTGCTGATCGTCGGCAGTGGCCCGGCAGGTGCGGCGGCGGCAGTGTACTCCGCGCGTAAAGGCATTCGCACCGGTCTGATGGGCGAGCGTTTCGGCGGCCAGGTTTTAGATACCGTTGATATTGAAAACTACATTTCAGTGCCAAAAACTGAAGGCCAGAAACTGGCTGGCGCACTGAAAGCGCACGTTGATGATTACGACGTTGACGTTATCGACACGCAAAGCGCCAGTAAACTGATCCCGGCGCAAACCGAAGGCGGATTACACCAGATTCAAACGGCCTCGGGCGCCACACTGAGCGCACGCAGCATCATCATTGCGACGGGTGCAAAATGGCGCAACATGAATGTGCCGGGCGAAGAACAGTACCGCACTAAAGGCGTGACGTACTGCCCGCACTGCGACGGCCCACTGTTTAAAGGCAAACGCGTGGCGGTGATTGGCGGCGGCAACTCCGGCGTGGAAGCGGCGATTGACCTGGCGGGTCTTGTTGAACACGTTACGCTGTTGGAATTTGCCCCGGAAATGAAGGCCGACCAGGTCTTGCAGAAGAAACTTCGCAGCCTGAAAAACGTCGATATTATTTTGAATGCCCAAACGCTGGAAGTGAAAGGCGACGGCAGCAAAGTGACTGGACTGAAGTATCAGGATCGTGTGACACAAGAAGTGCATGATATTGAGCTGGCAGGTATTTTCGTGCAAATCGGTCTGTTGCCAAACACCAACTGGCTGGAAGGCAGCGTTGAACGTAACCGCATGGGTGAAATCATCATTGATGCGAAGTGCGAAACCACGGTGAAAGGCGTATTTGCGGCGGGTGACTGCACTACCGTCCCATACAAACAGATTATTATCGCCACCGGCGAAGGTGCCAAAGCCTCTCTAAGCGCGTTTGATTATCTGATTCGCCATTCATAATAAAAAGCGGCTCATCATTCGATGGGCCGCTTTTTTAATATTCTTTTGGCAAATATTTTACCGTCACCAGCTTTCCGCGCTTTATCTCAACATAATCCCCACGGCGTAACTCACCCAGAATCGCCATGATGGTGCTTCGGGCAAGTTGCGTACGTTCCTGAATAAAGTCCGCCACATTAATATTGCAGCGCATCTCAGGCGCAAGGGTATAAAGCTCAATTAATTTATTGCGCACCATGACATACGCCGACACACCTACCAGATGCTCTTCACGCAGGGAGTAAATCTGCAAAAACCAGGAAAGAATGCTCGCGACCGGCTCCCATAACTGTTGTTGCGTAAAAATGGCAAATGCCTGATCGGCTGGCACAACGCGCGCCGTACACGTTTCTTCAACCTTTAAAAACCAGCCACCCCGCGGCCTCATACATTCTGCAATGCCAAAAATCAGCTCTCCGCGAACCGAAGAAAGCACCAAACCGTCAACGCTACGAATAGCGCTGAAATGCCCGTCGGCAAATAAATAGAGGGATTTTTCATTTTCCCGAATAGCGTAAATCTCATCCCGAGAATGAAAAATTTGATCGGTTCCCACCGCGCTAAGCGCCTGACGCAACAACGCTATTTCAGTGACTGGACGAGGGGGATAAAACGATGGATAGCTGTGGCCGCTGTTTTGATTATTTACCGTATCCATGAATAGACCTTTTTTAATTCTTATCTCCAATATAATAGCTGATAAAAAAAGCGGCCTAAGCCGCTTTCTGTATTATTGAGGGAATAAAAATTACTTGCGACGCCAGGTGGTACCCTGCGCACCGTCTTCCAGCACGATACCCATTTCATTGAGGCGGTCACGAGCCTGGTCTGCCAGCGCCCAGTCTTTAGATTGACGCGCATCGTTACGCTGTTTGATAAGCGCTTCGATTTCAGCCACTTCGCTGTCATCGGACTGCGCCCCGCCTTGCAGGAACGTTTCTGGATCTTGCTCAAGCAAGCCCAGCACGCCCGAAAGCTGGCGTAACGCCGCCGCCAGGCCATTTGCCGCAGCCAAATCTTCTGTTTTCAAGCGGTTCACTTCACGCGCCATATCAAACAGTACGGAATAGGCTTCCGGCGTATTAAAGTCATCATCCATCGCTTCACGGAAACGTGCTTCAAACGCTTCGCCACCGGCAGGCTGAACATTTGAATCTGTGCCGCGCAGTGCAGTGTACAAACGCTCCAGAGAAGCACGCGCCTGTTTCAGGTTTTCTTCGCTGTAGTTCAACTGGCTACGATAGTGACCGGACATCAGGAAGTAGCGAATGGTTTCCGCGTCGTAATATTTCAGCACGTCGCGCACGGTAAAGAAGTTACCCAGTGATTTGGACATTTTCTCGCGATCGACCATCACCATGCCTGAGTGCATCCAGGTATTAACGTATTCGCCGCCGTGCGCACAGGTGGACTGCGCGATTTCGTTTTCGTGGTGCGGGAACATCAAATCTGAACCACCACCGTGAATATCAAAATGGTTGCCGAGCTGTTTGCAGTTCATCGCCGAACATTCGATGTGCCAGCCTGGACGGCCCTCGCCCCACGGCGACTGCCAGCTTGGCTCACCCGGTTTAGACATCTTCCACAGCACGAAATCCATTGGGCTGCGCTTAACGTTCGCTTCAACTTCAACACGAGCGCCAGCTTGCAGTTGATCCAGATCCTGACGCGAAAGCTTGCCGTAATCCGCGTCGGTTTCCACGGAGAACATCACATCGCCATTGCTGGCAACATAGGCGTGATTACGCTCGATAAGCTGTTCAACAATTTCGATGATGTCTGGGATATGTTTAGTGGCGCGAGGCTCGCTGTCCGGGCGCAAAATGTTCAGCGCGTCGAAATCGGTATGCATTTCAGCCACCATACGATCAACCAGCGCCACAAAATCTTCGCCGTTTTCGTTAGCGCGTTTGATAATTTTGTCGTCGATATCAGTAATGTTGCGCACGTATTTCAGCTTATAGCCGATAAAACGCAGGTAACGCGCAACCACATCGAAGGCAACAAAAGTACGGCCATGTCCGATATGACACAAATCGTAAACGGTGATACCACACACGTACATGCCAACCTCTCCGGCATGAATAGGTTTGAATTCCTCTTTTTGGCGACTCATTGTATTGAAGATTTTTAACATCAGGGGATTCCATGTAAGTGTGTCGAAACGGTGCAATTGGCTATATTAAACCATAATTTTACCCAGAGGCAGTGTGCTTTGCGAGGATATAGCTTACTGACTCACAGTGTACAGTTATGCTATAACAACCACCTTGTGTGGCGGCACCGTCTGCCGGAACACTGTCTGACTAAATATAGGATGCACAGCATGGTTACTTTTCATACTAATCACGGCGATATCGTAATCAAAACTTTTGATGATAAAGCGCCTGAAACTGTTAAAAACTTCCTCGAGTACTGCCGCGAAGGTTTCTACGCCAACACCATTTTCCACCGTGTGATCAACGGTTTTATGATCCAGGGCGGCGGTTTTGAACCGGGTATGAAGCAGAAAGAAACCAAAGACACCATTCAAAACGAAGCGAATAACGGCCTGAAAAATACCAAGGGCACGCTGGCAATGGCTCGTACCCAGGCGCCACATTCTGCAAGCTCCCAGTTCTTCATTAACGTAGCGGATAACGATTTCCTGAACTTCAGCAGCGAAAGCATGCAAGGTTGGGGTTATTGCGTATTTGCCGAAGTCGTTGAAGGCATGGACGTAGTAGAGAAAATCAAAGGCGTGTCCACGGGTCGCAGCGGTATGCACCAGGACGTTCCTAAAGAAGACGTGGTTATCACTAGCGTAACCGTAAGCGAATAATTCGCCCGATGGCGATGACGCTTTTTATCGCAGATTTACATCTGTGTTCAGAAGAACCGGCGATCACCGCCGGTTTTCTGCGTTTTCTGGCAGGCCGCGCTCGGGAAGCAGACGCGCTTTATATCCTTGGCGATCTCTTTGAAGCCTGGATTGGCGACGACGATCCGGAGCTGCTGCACCGCCAAATCGCGCTAGCCATCAAAGACCTGGTGGATTCTGGCGTGCCTTGCTTCTTTATTCATGGCAACCGGGATTTCCTGCTTGGCAAACGTTTTGCCCGCTTAAGCGGTATGACGCTGCTGCCAGAAGAAAAAATCGTTGAACTGTATGGCCGCAAAATATTGCTGCTGCACGGCGACACGCTATGTACTGACGACCACGGTTATCAGGCGTTCCGCAAAAAAGTCCACCAGCCCTGGCTGCAATGGTTATTCCTCGCCCTACCGCTGTTTATCCGCAAACGCGTCGCCGCCAAAATGCGTGCTGACAGCAAAGCCTCAAATAGCAGTAAATCTATGGCGATTATGGATGTGAACCCGCACGCGGTTATCGACGCCCTCGAACGTCATCAGGTGCAATGGATGATCCACGGTCATACCCATCGCCCGGAAATTCATCCGATTTCAGCCAATGGTAAACCCGCGTTTCGCTGCGTGCTTGGCGCATGGCACACGCAGGGATCGATGATTAAAGTCACTGCCGAAGACGTAGAGTTAATTCCTTTCTCCTTTTAAATAAAATCACCTCTTTTTGCCGTTTTGTTAACCACGCAACCGTTTTCCTTGCTCTATGTTCATGGTATTCTCTGAGCCCTTCTGACCGACCGAGCCACGTTCGGTGATGTTTGCATACCCACAGGAGTTTTGAGACGCATGTCCTCCAACCAGACCCCAGCGCGTATCGCCATTGTCATGGGTTCCAAAAGTGACTGGGCTACCATGCAGTTTGCCGCAGAAATCCTCACCGCCCTTGAAGTCCCGCACCATGTAGAAGTGGTTTCCGCACACCGCACTCCCGATAAACTGTTCAGTTTTGCCGAACAAGCAAGCGACAACGGTTTGCAGGTGATTATTGCGGGTGCAGGCGGAGCGGCACATTTGCCGGGCATGATTGCGGCGAAAACTCTAGTCCCCGTGCTGGGCGTGCCCGTTCAAAGTGCGGCATTAAGCGGCGTAGACAGTCTCTATTCTATTGTGCAAATGCCGCGTGGTATTCCCGTCGGCACGCTGGCGATTGGCAAAGCAGGTGCTGCGAATGCCGCGCTGCTGGCCGCTCAAATTCTTGCCCTGCATGACAGCGGCTTGCATCAGCGCCTGCAAGCGTGGCGTCAAAGTCAGACTGACGAAGTGCTGGAAAACCCGGATCCACGGGGTGATGCATGAAACGCGTCTGCGTATTAGGTAATGGTCAGTTAGGCAGAATGCTGCGCCAGGCGGGTGAACCGCTGGGCATCGCCGTTTATCCGGTTGGCCTTGATGCCGAACCTGAAGCTGTGCCATTTGCACAAAGTGTTATTACCGCAGAAATCGAGCGCTGGCCTGAAACCGCCCTCACCCGCGAATTAGCGCGTCATAACGCGTTTGTGAATCGCGATGTTTTCCCGATTATCGCCGACCGTCTGACACAAAAGCAGCTATTCGATAAGCTCGAACTGGCTACCGCACCGTGGCAACTGCTCTCTGGCCGTGATGAATGGGCAGGTGTTTTCCAAAATCTGGGTGAATTAGCCATTGTGAAACGCCGCGTTGGCGGTTACGACGGGCGCGGGCAGTGGCGTTTACACAGCCATGAAACCGATCAGTTGCCTGACGATTGCTATGGCGAGTGCATCGTTGAGCAAGGGATTAACTTCTCGGGTGAAGTTTCGTTAGTAGGCGCTCGCGGTCACGATGGCACAACCGTGTTCTATCCGCTGACGCACAATCTGCATCAGGACGGCATTCTGCGCACCAGCGTGGTGTTCCCACAGGCCAACATTGAGCAGCAGCAACAGGCGGAAGCCATGCTTTCGGCGATTTTGCACGAGCTGAATTATGTTGGCGTGATGGCGATGGAGTGCTTTATCACTCCCGCCGGGTTGCTGATTAACGAGCTTGCGCCGCGCGTACATAACAGCGGGCACTGGACGCAAAATGGCGCATCCATCAGCCAGTTTGAACTGCATCTGCGGGCGATTGTGGAACTGCCACTGCCGCAACCGGTGGTGAACTCACCTTCAGTGATGGTCAATCTTATCGGCACCGACCTGAATTACGACTGGCTGAAACTGCCGCTGGTCCATTTACACTGGTACGATAAAGAAGTGCGCGAGGGCCGCAAAGTCGGCCATCTTAACCTGAACGACAGCGATACCGGCAGACTGAGCGCTTCTCTCGAGGCACTGGTACCGTTGCTTCCAGCGGAATACGCCAGCGGCATTGCCTGGGCGCAAAGTAAGTTCTAATCACAGTAGCGGGTGGCTTTTTTACTCACCCGCTCTGCCCCTCAATTTCCCCAGCCTTTCTTTTCTATACGCGAAAGCGCACAATCCACGGCGTTTCTGGCCTCACTCGCTCTAAGGTTTTATATGCAAAACGCTCGTCCTGATACTCAAAATTATGACCATCTGCTGCGCAACGGTACGGCGCTTATCGACGTGCGCGCGCCGGTTGAATTCAGCCAGGGGGCGATGCCTGGCGCGCTGAATTTACCGCTGATGACCGATGAAGAGCGTGCAGCCGTAGGCACTTGCTATAAGCAGCATGGGCAGCAGGCGGCGGTGAAATTAGGGCATAGTCTGGTTCATGGCAAAATCCGTGAGGCGCGTTTGCAAAAGTGGCTTGCCGCATGCCGCGAAAATCCGCAGGGTTATCTGTGTTGCGCACGCGGCGGGATGCGTTCGCATCTGGTTCAGCAATGGTTACGCGAAGCGGGTGTTGACTATCCGCTGGTCGAAGGCGGCTATAAAGCACTGCGCCATTACGCAATGGACGTGATCGAAACCCGCTCGCGCTGGCCGATGATTTTGGTCAGCGGTAACACTGGCGGGGGCAAAACCATTCTGATTCGCTCATTGCCAACCGGCGTTGACCTTGAAGGGTTGGCGCACCATCGTGGTTCCTCATTTGGCCGCACGATTGTGGAACAGCCCTCGCAAACGAACTTTGAAAATAACCTTGCTGTTACCCTGCTGAAGAAAAGTGACGGTGGCGAAGTCACCTGGGTTATTGAAGATGAAGGCCGCATGATTGGCTCGCGCCATATTCCGGAATGCTTCAGAGAGCAGATGCTGCGTTCACCGATTGTGGTGATTGAAGACCCGTTTGAGCAGCGTTTAGAGCGCCTGAAAACCGAATATTTCCAGCAAATGAGCAGTGCGTTTTTGTCGATTCATGACGAAGAAACGGCCTGGCAAAACTATGGCGAATATTTGCATCATGGCCTGTTTGCTATACGCCGTCGTTTGGGGCTGGAGCGTTTTGCTCAGTTCAGCAAACATCTGGATAACGCGCTGGAATTGCAACGTAAAACCGGTTCCGTTGAGGGGCATCTGGCCTGGCTTGCGCCACTGCTCGAAGAGTATTACGACCCGATGTATCGTTACCAGCTCAGCAAAAAAGCGGGAAATATTGTGTTTCGTGGCGACTACAGCCAGGTCGAATCCTGGCTGCGCAGCCGGACGTAACGCGGACAACTTGCGTCATCCGCCATAAAACTTACATTGCGATGCAGGTTCCGGCTTCACCCGCCAGAATCTGTTCGATTTGATCCAACGCCCCAATCCATGCTGGTTTGTGGTGTTGGCGAACAAAACTGCTGACCGCCGCAACTTTTGGCCCCATTGAACCATCTGATTTCGCAAACGGTGCCAGCGCGTCGGGTGTCGCCCGGCGAATTGCCCGTTGCTGTGGCGTGCCCCAGTTTTCATACACCGCATCGGCATCGGTCAGAATCAGTAGCCCGTCCGCGTCAATCTGTTGCGCCAGTAACGCCGCCGCCAGATCTTTATCAATCACCGCTTCCACACCATCCAGCCCATTTTTGCCTTCGACCATCGCCACCCCGCCGCCACCGCTGCACACCACCATATGGTTATGTTTTAAAAGCAGCTCGATGGCTTCGCTGTCGATAATTTTAAGCGGCGCCGGTGACGCCACGACGCGGCGAATATAACGGCCATCGGCTTTCATCAGCCAACCGTGTTGTGCTTCAAGGACGGGTTGTTGCTCCGGGGAATAAACCGGGCCGATGAACTTTTCGGGTGATGTAAACGCCGGATCATGGCGGTCCACCAGCATACGCGTCAACACGGCGGTAACTGGCGGCATATGCGGTTGCTGCGCCATACGCTGCGCCAGCATATAGCCAATCATGCCCTGGCTTTCGGCCACCAGAACATCGAGCGGATAAGCCGCGACCTCTTTATACGCCTGGTTTTGCAGTGCCAGCAGCCCTACCTGCGGGCCGTTGCCATGCACCACTGCGACGCGAAAATCTTTCGCCAGCCGCGCCAGCGCACTCGCCACTTTATCAATATTGCGGTACTGATTTTCCACGCTCAGCGCTTCACCACGCTGTAGCAGCGCGTTCCCGCCAAGAGCTACGACTAAAGTTTTCATCACATATCCTTGTAAACGTTACAGTACGACCCGCTGCCCTAACCAAAAACCCAGCAAAGTATCCGCGCCCGAAGTGTGTCCCAGTGATAACAATTGCCGGGTGGCAAACGGCAGGCGAGCCGGTGAAGTTAATGAATGTGCAAAATGCAGTAATGGCGAGGAGAACACGCCCTGTGCGGCAAAGCGCAGATAGTTAACGCTCACTTGCGTTGTCGTCGCGCGTAAATCAACGGAGGCGTCAAAAAAACGGGCGCCGCATTCTGCACTTAACCGGCGGTGATACCACCCTGCCAGCAACATGCCGACCAGAATATCGTCGTGGGTCGGCGTTAAACCTGGCCCTTTCCCGAGCATCCGACACCAGTTCACCACCTTGCCTGCAAGCGACGTGCGGAAACTACGTTGAAACTGGCGTAACTCCACGGGTAACGGCTGGCTGGCAATCGTAGAAAGCGGGCCATAAAGCCCGGTTTCCGCATTGCAATACAACAGCGAGGTTTGCAAACAGGGTACAGCCGGGTTATCCGGCAGGCGAAGCGAGCACTCACGTTGCGGCGCAACCAGATGATATCCGGCTAAATTCAGCCCCTTCTCGGTAACGCTGATTGGGGTATCACGCTTAATAGCCAGCCGCAGGCGCTGGTGATCGTCATGGCGCAGCACCCATCCCATCGGGCTGACCCCTTCTCCGGCGCGGTGCAGCGTTAATAATGCGCCGTCGTTGGCGGCCAGATTAATGGTGCGCGGGTAGACCCCCGCGACCCGCCAAAGCTGGCGGAATGCGGGAGCCTGACGACTCCGCAGCAACGGTAATAAGCACTCGCTCACTTTTATTCCACACCCAAAGATTCAGCCAGCGCCTCAAGCGCCTGCTCAAAACAAGCCAGAGGCGCACGCACCGTACCCGCGCCAATCTGCCCGACGCCCGCGTCTTTATGGGCGATACCGGTGTTGATTAGCGGCGTAATCCCCGTTTCGACGATGCGACGAATATCCAGCCCCAGACACGCGCCCTGGAAATCCCAGCCTGGAATAGTGAGCTGCATATTGCGCTCGAGGAAAATCTCCGCCATTTCTTCGGATACGGTCTGTGCCGCGTCCATACCGCCCGCGCCCACAAAGCGCGTCACGCCGGGTGCTGCAATCATTGCCGCGCCGCCGATGCCGAAGGTTTCGGTAATGGCACTATCACCCATATCCGGGTTCGCCTGCTCCTGGGAATATCCAGTGAAGAACAAACCCTGCGGCGTATTGACGGGAGCGGTGAACCAGCGGTCACCCAGCCCGCTCACGCGAATACCGAACTCATGCCCATTGCGCGTCATCGCAGTCACAATGCTGCCCGCTTTGATTTCCGCTCCGGCATCCATTGCCGCTTTGCAGTACGCCATCGCCAGGTTCAGGAAGAACTGATCGGTGACACTCAGGAAATCCATCACTTGCGCAAGCTCGGCTTTATCGTGATTCAGGCGGATAATGTGCGGTGCCAGCGTGCGCATCAGCAATGCGGAGGTCGCGATATTACGCTGGTGAAACTCATCCCCCATCGTGATGCCCTGCGCCATCATGGCGGTGAGGTCAACCCCACGTTCCATTTGCGAAAGTGCGGCGCTCAATACCGGAGCCAGCACATCATGCATCCAGCGATGGCGCGCCTGTACGTCTTCTCCATAGGCACCAAAACGCATTACTTTGCCGATGCCTTCGTTGAGATTGCAGTAGGCGCGATTGCCGTCAGTGATATTTTCCACCACCAGCATCGGCATATGTGCCGAAGTAATCCCGCCCATCGGGCCAACGGCATTAACGTGGTGGCAAGGCACAAAAGTGACATCCCCCCCCTCCAGCAATTGCAGCGCCTGCGCTTCATCTTTTGCCCAGCCTTCGAACAGGCATGCGCCGATGCAGGCTCCTTTCATCGGCCCGGTCATGTTTTCCCATACCATGGGCGGCCCGGCGTGCAGCAGCGTCATGCCGCGATTTAGCACGCTAATCAGCGATGCGGCAGGTTTAACATCCAGCCAGTGTGGGCGGGCTTTGCGAATACGTTCAATCACTGCGGTGTTGGCTTGCGCCACAGATGTCGTCATAACAACCTCTTAGTGTAAACGAGCTAATAAACGGGCCAGATGAGGATTGCCACCGGCAATCGGCGCCCACTGGAAATGCACCACGGCGGTAGATGTCGCCTGTAAATCCTGAGCAAAGCTGCGCAGCCCGGCATTGATCACCGCCACGCCATCGAGCAGTGAAGGTGCGGATTGCTCGGCTTGCGCGGGAGCGGAAGCGATAAGCGAACTCGCAAGCTGCGTGGCCTGCGGCAAGGTGTCCATCACCATCACGCCCGCATCACGCAAAATTGCGCGTTGCCCAGAGCGGCACTGCGGATCTTGTTCCGTTCCCGTGACAGTAGCGATAATCGCCAGTGGCGTAGCGCGTTTGGCTTTTAGCGCGCAAATCGCTTCTGCAAGCGTAGCGGCGGGGTTTTCCTGAGCGCCGTAACCGATCACCACATCGAGCAATAACACGCCGACTTCCGGCTGGTTCGCCAGGTCTTTGATCATTTGATTACGCGTGGACGGGTCAATCATCGGATGCGGTTTGCCGACGGTGTAGAAATCATCCCCCAGATCGATGACCCGGTGCCCGTCAGCATCAAGCATGGTGCCGTGATGGTGCGCGTCGTCGGCCTCCACACCCAGCTGTTCGGCCAGCAACATCGCGGTTTCCGCAGCCAGCGTGCCGCCGGTAAACAAGCCGCTGATTTTGCCGCCGACCACATTGGGTGAAAGCGCCCGCGCACGTTCAACGCTGCCGAGCAAGCATGCAATACGCGCTGCTTCGTCGATGGTGTCAGCAAACCAGATATTGCCATCGCGTTTAGTGGCAGATTTATGGCCGAGAAACAGCGCTACCACCGGCTTGCTTTGCGCCTGCATCGCCGCAATGACCTTTTTACGAATCGCTTCTGCAGGGGGTTTTGAGACAAAGGCCAGCACCTGACTTTGCGCATCGTGACTCAGCATCTCTAACGCGGTTAACGCGCTAATGCCGCCCACCTGTGCCGATAAATCTCGCCCGCCCAGCCCCAGGGCGTGGGTGATCCCTTCGCCGCCGAGTGCAATCTGCGAAATCAACTCCTGAATACCGGTGCCGGATGCGCCAATCACGCCGATGTTGCCCTGTGGCATCACGTTGGCGAACGCCAACGGCGTACCCGCCACAATGGTGGTGCCACAATCTGGCCCCATCACAATCAAACCTTTCTCGCGGGCTTTGGTTTTCAGCGCGATTTCATCTTCAAGCGAGACGTTATCGGAGAAGATCATCACGTTCTTGTCGCTGTCCAACGCCTGGTTTGCGAGTTGTGCCGCATATTCCCCGGCGATAGAAATCAGTGCCAGATTGGCTTTAGGCAGCTTCTGGCAGGCACTTTCCCAACGCCTTGCCTGCACCAGTTTTTGCCCGTTGCCGCCAGCCTGCCCGGCGCTTTCCAGAGCAGAATCAAGCTGCTGGCAAATGAGTTGCACAATCGCAGCATCTTCATTCTCACTGCGAATGGCCACACAAATATCGTTAGGCGTTGCTCCAGTAAAATCTTTATGCCAGAAGCCTGTGTTTTCGAGCAGCGTCTTATTAGCAGGCGTGCCCATCATTACCGAAACATCATCGACATCTTCGGTTTCGCTCAGCTTGCGGGAAATAAGCATTAAGCTGACCGAATCCTGAAAACATCCTTTCTTAATAAAGGCGTGAATCATTGATAATTCCTCATCACCGAAAAGCCTGTTGAATGGCTTGCAGGTTATTTCCTCAATGAATTAATTAAGGTGACAAATATCACAACAAATTTATTAGCAAAGTTATTCAAATAGTCACACGGGAATTGTTTAATATTATCTGCATATCTATTAATTAAAATTAATTACAGAAAACACAGCCATCTTCAAATTAATTCTAACAATAAAAATAACCCTGTTGAGATCACAATTTTTATCATTCCAGCGGGTATGTTATGGCGGAATTAAGCTCTATGGGTAACAGAAAGGAAGACAGATGAAAATCAGTCGGGAAACACTCCAGCAGCTCATCATAAACAAATTATCCGCGGCCGGACTCAAGAAAGACCATGCGGCTACCGTGGCAGAAGTGCTGGTCTATGCCGATGCTCGTGGGATTCACTCTCACGGGGCGGTACGTGTTGAATACTACGCACAGCGCATCTCGCAGGGTGGAACAAACTGTAATCCGCAGATCCGCTTTGAACAGACTGGCCCATGCTCCGCCATTTTGCATGGTGACAACGGTGCCGGCCAGGTGATGGCAAAACTGGGTATGGAACACGCCATCAGCATGGCGAAAGAGAACGGCGTGGCGGTGGTTGGTATTCGTAGTATGGGCCACAGCGGGGCGCTTTCGTACTTTGTGCAACAGGCTGCAAAAGCCGGTCTGGTAGGGGTTTCAGTTTGTCAGTCCGACCCGATGGTGGTGCCGTTTGGTGGCGCAGAAATCTATTACGGGACGAATCCTCTGGCGTTTGCGGCCCCCGGTGAAAACGATGATGTTGTCACGTTTGATATGGCAACGACCGTGCAGGCATGGGGCAAAATTCTCGACTCGCGGGCGCGTAATACGCCAATTCCGGACAGCTGGGCGGTGGATAAAAATGGCCAGCCGACCACCGATCCGTTTGCCGTTCATGCTTTATTGCCCGCCGCTGGGCCGAAGGGCTACGGGCTAATGATGATGATTGATGTGCTTTCCGGCATTTTGCTTGGCCTGCCGTTTGGCAAACAGGTCAGCTCAATGTATGACGATTTAAGTGCCGGGCGTAATCTTGGTCAATTACATATTGTGATTAACCCTGACTATTTTGGTGGCAGTGATTATTTCCGCAGAGCAATAACGCAAACCATGCAGCAATTAAATGCGGTTAAACCCGCTCCGGGATTCTCACAAGTTTATTATCCTGGTCAAAATCTGGATATTTACGAGAAAACGACAGCGCGTGAAGGCATCGAGATCGTTGAAGAAATTTACGAGTATTTAATTTCCGATGCGTTATATACCCGTTCTTATGAAACCAAAAATCCTTTCGCGCAATAATTAAGGATAATCATCATGACTTCGTTTCAGTCTGACATAGAAGAAACATTGCCCTGGCTTTCGTCTTTTGGTGCCACACCTGACGGCGGAATAACGCGTTTGCTTTATTCCCCGCAGTGGCTTGAAGCGCAACAGCAGTTTAAATCGCGCATGCAGCAAGATGGTCTGCAAACACGTTTTGATGAAGTCGGCAATTTATATGGCCGCATCAATGGCACGCGTTACCCCGAAGAGGTGATTCTGAGCGGTTCTCATATTGACTCCGTGGTTAACGGCGGCAATCTGGATGGGCAGTTTGGTGCTTTAGCGGCGTGGCTTGCGATTCGCAGGCTTTATAAAACCTACGGCGCACCGCTACGCACCCTGGAAATGGTGGCGCTGGCAGAAGAAGAAGGGAGCCGTTTCCCTTATGTATTCTGGGGCAGTAAAAATATCTTCGGCCAGGCCGATCCTGAAGATGTGCGCCACATTGCAGACGCCAAAGGTATTCCTTTCACTCAGGCGATGAGTGAATGCGGCTTCACCCTTGCCGCCGCCCCACTAAAACCACGGGCTGATATCAAAACCTTTGTGGAATTGCATATTGAGCAAGGGCGTATTCTGGAAACCCATCAACAAGAGATTGGTGTAGTTACCGCGATTGTCGGCCAACGTCGCTACACCGTGATGTTGAGCGGTGAGTCAAACCACGCGGGCAGTACGCCGATGAGTTATCGCCGCGACACGGTTCATGCCTTTAGCCGCATCTGCTGTGAAAGCATTGCAAAAGCACAAGCGATGGGCGACCCGCTGGTGCTGACCTTCGGCAAAGTGGAACCGCAGCCCAATACCGTGAACGTAGTGCCAGGAAAAACCTGTTTCACCATTGATTGCCGCCATACCGATGCCGCCCTGCTCAAAGCCTTTACCGGGGAGCTTGAGGCCGATATGCGCCGTATTTGTGATGAGATGAATATCGGTATTGATATTGATTTGTGGATGGACGAAGCCCCGGTGCCAATGGATACGCATTTGGTGGATAAACTGGAAACCATTTGCCAGTCCGAAAAGCTGAATTATCGCCTGATGCACAGCGGAGCCGGGCACGATTCACAAATTTTCGCCCCACAGGTACCGACCTGTTTAATTTTCATGCCGAGCATTGGCGGTATTAGCCATAACCCCGCAGAAGCAACACATATAAAAGATTTGGCCGCAGGGGTGAAAACCCTGGCGTTAATGCTTTACGAACTGGCTTATAAAGAATAAGGAAGAAAAAGAAATGGGTTATCTTAATAACAACACGGGTTACATCAGCGATTTACTGGCTTCGCGCTCCATTATTAAACGTGGCAACTACGCGTTAATTACGCCCGACGGTTTGGTGAAAAATATTATTCCCGGTTTTGAAAACTGCGACGTAACCATTTTATCAACGCCTAAACTGGGTGCGACCTTTGTCGATTACCTGGTGACGCTACATCAGGATGGCGGGAACAATATCGGCTTTGGCGGCGACGGCGTTGAAACCTTTGTTTATGTTATCGACGGCGCTATCAAAGCCCGCGCTGGCGAACAGAGCTTCACACTCACACAAGGGGGTTATTTATATTGCCCGCCTGATACCGCAATGACTTTTATTAATAATCACTCGCAAGACAGTCGCCTGTTTTTATATAAACGCCGCTATATTCCAGCTAACGGGCACAAAGCTCATATCGTCAGCGGGAATGTGAATCAGCTTGAGCGTATTGAATATGAAGGCATGAGCGACGTGATTTTGCAGGATCTGCTGCCGAAAGATCTCGGCTTCGATATGAACATGCACATTCTGTCATTTACTCCGGGCGCATCCCACGGCTATATCGAAACCCACGTTCAGGAACACGGTGCCTATATCCTCAGCGGTCAGGGCGTTTACAACCTCGATAACGAATGGATACCGGTAAAACAGGGCGATTACATTTTTATGGGCGCTTATTCATTGCAGGCGGGTTATGGCGTGGGACGCGGTGAAGCATTTAGTTATATCTATTCAAAAGACTGTAACCGTGATGTAGAGATTTAAGGTTTTTGTCGGATTTGAATGTCGGATGACGCTGCGCTTATCCGACCTACGAAAAACTGATTTTATATGATTTTTCTTAGCTTGTCGGTTTGGCCACGGATAATACCGTGGCCTTTTTTTATGCCGGAATCGCCTGCCCCAACTTCATCGCCTGAGCGATATTCCGCGCGCAATGTTGCAGGTTAATTTCCCCCTGCAATAACACGGTGGCTAGCGGAGCAAGGCGCGGGAGGATGCTGAATACAGCGTCGATACCATGCTGATGCACCACTTCTACACCTTCCCCAAGTACACCGGCCATGCCGATAACGGGTACACCGAGGCGGTGAGCCACTCGCGCAACACCGATTGGCGCTTTGCCGCCGACGGTCTGGCTGTCGATGCGCCCTTCGCCGGTGATCACTAAATCAGCGCCTTCGAGTACCTGTTCAAGGTTGACCGCATTCATGATGATGTCGATGCCCGGTTTCAATTTGCCGCCGAGGAAAATCTCTGCCGCAACGCCCATGCCGCCAGCCGCTCCGCCGCCGACAATCGCGTTAATATCACGCCCCGTCTGCGCTCCCAGAATTTCAGCCAGATTTGCCAGCCCATTATCAAGCTGGATGACCATTTCCGGCGTCGCCCCTTTTTGTGGGCCGAAGACCGCAGCCGCCCCTCGCGGCCCGGTGAGCGGGTTATCCACATCGCAGGCGATTTCAAAATGACATTCTTTGACTCGTGGGTCGATTTGTTGCTGGTCGATATGGGAAAGAGAACTCAATGCACCGCCGCCCGCGGCCAGTTCGTTGCCATCAGCATCGTAAAAATGCACGCCCAACGCCTGCGCCATGCCGATACCTCCGTCAACGGTCGCGCTGCCGCCAATGCCGAGAATAATGTGGCGGATACCCGCATTAAGCGCGTGTTTGATAAGCTCCCCGGTACCAAAACTGGTGGCAGACATCGGGTTACGCAGTTCGGGTTCCACCAGCATTAATCCACTGGCCGCCGCCATTTCAATCACCGCCGTGTGCCCGTCCCCGGTGACGCCATAGAATGCCTCTACCGGTTGGCTCATTGGCCCGCTCACGGTCAGCGTCACAAGTTTGCCGCGAGTGGCCGCAATCATCGCTTCTACCGTCCCCTCCCCGCCGTCGGCAATGGGCAGGCAGACGTATTGGGCCTCCGGGAAGATTTCCTCAAACCCTTTTTTAATGGCCTGCGCCGTGCGTTCCGCGCTCAGGCTTTCTTTAAATGAATCCGGTGCAATCACAATTTTCATTATTTATTCCTTAACAATGTGGGGCGTTATTTCACGCGATCCCAGGGGAAGAGGTTTTCCAGCGCCACAGCAAGCAGCACACCCATCAACAGGCCGTTGCTGAGTAACGGACGCACCAATAACGGAAGCTGCTGCAAATACGCCCCCGGGACGCCCATCAAAAACACGCCGCAGAACAGCGGAATAGCGATGCGATAAATGTTGCGTGAGTTCAGCGTGGTGAGATTTACAAACAGCAACGACGACCACAGCAACGGCAGGTACGCTACCAACATCACGGCACTGCTAATCGTGAGCGGAATAGCGCAGAAAAAACGCGTCAGCGGTGGAAAAAGACCAATCAACAAAAACAGCAGGCTGCCAACAACAAATGCGCGGCGCGTCGCATCCTGGGTTTGAGTTATCAGGCCAATTGAGGAGACGAAGGGCGAGAAAGGAATCACACCCAGCGGTGCCCCCATTAATGTCATCGCGCCGGAAACAACAAAACTGCGCCGGTATAGCGCAGGCATGGCAGGCGTGTTGCCATAGAAAGTGTCGCTGCCACGGATCGCGCCAAACGTGTTGGAGATATTCACCAGCCCCGTCAGCACAGCGGTGATCACAATGCCGGGTTTGATATCCAGCGAATGCCCGAGCGGGAACCACTGCCAGCTCTGGTTTTGTGTGATGACGTGAGTATTCCCAAACCAGCAAACGTAAATGCCCCAGCCCAGAATGGTGCCGAGCAAAACGGCAAATTTCCCGATGCGCTGCGGGAGAATCACAATAAAGGTGACGATAAAAATCACCACCGCCACGGCGAGGGAAAATGCCGATCCGTTGAGATCAACCGGCCCGTTCACCGCACCAAACGGCAGCCCAAGCATGCCTTTAAAAAAGATGGTGGTAAGCTGCGCGCCGAGTAAGAACATAAACACAATCATCACTGCCGGGCGAAAAAGCCTGGCAAGCCACGGCCCTAATCCGCTAAACCCAATCACCATCGTCAGAACCCCCGCCAGCGCAATGCCCAAAGCGAGGCTGCCGCCAATCGAAGCCAGCGGCGTTCCTTGCGCGGACTCAGCCAGCGTGAGAGTTAAAATCGTGCCCCACCACAGTCCGCCCGGCCCTTCCATCAATGCACGACGATGGCCAAAAAAAGCCTGAAGCAGACAAGCCAGCGCGGTCGTCACAAAAGAATACTGCGTCAGCACAAATGTCGTGGCGGAAGTGAGATGAAATGCGGATTGCAACGTCGGCGGGATAACCACCGTATTGCAGAAAATAAAGAAGAACCACTGAAAACCAGACAGCCAGGTGTCCCGGCTAAGACGCACAGCTTCCATAATTCCACCCTGTAAAATGACAAAAAAGCCGCGCCCGGGCTCAACGAGCGCAGCTGCAAGTAAACGATTACTGCTGGTGTTTCAGAATGAATTTACCGATTGGTTTCGCGCCAAATCCGCTTTCAATGTCGTAAATCACCTCACCACGCAGAATAGTTTTCAGGATACGTGCGCCGATGGTGCGACCGACGTAAGGGCTAACTTTGTGGCGATATTCCAGATCTTCGTTTTTCAGCACGTAAGACGAGTTCGGCTGGATGAACACCAGATCCGCATCTTTGCCCGGCGCGATATGGCCTTTATTTTGCAAACCAAAGATATCTGCCGCATTGCCCGACATTAGTTTGGCGAACGTTGGCAGCGACATGCCGCGCTTTTGCACCGCTTCATCAAACATCACATCCATACAGCTTTGCAGACCAGCAATACCGCCCCAGGCCTGCATGATGTTGCCTGCTTTCATATCCGGCGGGCATGGTGAGTGGTCAGAAACCAGGCAGTCGATTTCACCGTTGAACAGTTTTTCCCACATCCCTTTCTGGTTTTGCGCATCGCGAATTGGCGGCGAGCATTTTGCCAGGGTGCCGATTTCTTCAAACTGATCGGTATCGAGCACAAAGTAATGCGGGCAGGATTCGCAGGTAACATCCTGGCCTTCCTGACGTGCGCGAGTCACTTCAGCCACGCCTTCCGGGCTGCTGACGTGGCAAACGTGCAGGCGGCAACCGGCAACTTTTGCCAGGTACAAAATGCGGCGAATCGCTTCGACTTCGGTGAAGACCGGGCGTGAGGCCACATAGTCATGGGCAGTAACACGGCCTTCGCGTTTTGCTTCGTCACCCAATTCGTCACAAATCAGCGCGTTTTCGCAGTGCACTAATACTGGCTGACCCAATTTTCCGAGCTTCTGAGCGCCTTTGAAGAACTGGAAGTCGTTCACGTCGCGGAAGTCGTTGTCGATACCGCGATCGCCACAGGTTGCCACGAAGCATTTGAAGCCAACCACGCCGACTTCGTCCAGTTCATGCAGACGGTCGATGTTGTAAGAAACCAGGCCACCGAGCTGCGCAGCATCAATAGTCAATTTGCCTGCGGCGGCATCGAATTTCATTTCAATGCTGGAACGGTCAACCGTAGCAGGGAGCTGGTTGAGCGGCATTTCGATCATCGTGGTGATGCCGCCTTTAGCCGCAGCACGTGTGCCAGTGGCGTAGCCTTCCCAATGGCTGCGGCCTGGTTCAGAAATATGGGTGTGAGCATCGACCATGCCAGGTGCAACTATCAGACCGGTAGCATCCATCACCTTCGCTGCGCCGTTCAGACCATTGCCGATGGCGGCTATTTTGCCGTCTTTAACGGCAATATCGGTAACTAATGCTTCGTTGTCTAAAATGACGGTGCCGTTTTTAATAATCAGATCGTAAGACATATACTTCTCCTTGTAAGGGTACAGATTTTTATTAAGTACAGGGGTAAGACGTTATATTTATATCAAGCTGCTTTATGTTCGGTAGATATTCCTGGTGCGTCGCGTTTTTTCAGCAATACGTATAAAACGAAAGCGGTAATCACACCCACAAACCATGATACGCGTGACAATGGCTCAAACAGGGGAATAAATTTCCCGCCTAACGAAAGCACAACCGCAATTAAAGTGACGGAGAACGCCGTGACGTTAAAACCATTATCGTAAAACTTATAATCACCGGCCTTGGTATATAAAGTATCAAGGTCAATTTGCGAACGCATGACAATAAAGTAATGTGCCATCATCACGCCGATGACCGGCCCTAACATTCCACCGATGATATCGAGGAATAAATAGATGCTGCTTTGGTTTTCCATTAACTTCCATGGGCAAATCAGCAGGCTGATAATACTGGCAATGAGCACACCGTTTTTATAGGTCAGTTTGGTTGGAGCAATGGCCGCAATCTGGTATCCCGCAGGGATGATATTACCCGTGGCATTGGTTGAAATCGTGGTCATCAGAATCACTAACACCGCGAAGAATGAGGCAAACAGGCTGTCCCACTTCTGCACGATATCCAGCACGTTCCAGGTATCCACGCCGTAGTGAATACTCGCCCCAGCGATGATACACACACCGGCCACCGCGAACAGAATGTAGGCCACCAATAACCCTAAAGTTTGCCCCAGTGCCTGCTGACGGAAGCTTTGCGCATTCTGGGTAAAGTCAGATGCACTCACTGCTGGTGCCGCCCAAACCGCCACTACGGCGTTAATCACCACCAGGAACAGGAAGCCACTATTTTCTGCTTTCTGAACACCTGCGGGGACGTAGTCCAGAATAGGTTGAATCCCCACCAGGGAAATAGCCCAGATAGCCATGCCGCCGAAGACAATGTAAATACAAGGGTTGAGAACCGCAGTGAATTTATTGAGCACTCCACCACCGCCAAAACCAATGGCGACGTTGATTGCCCAGAAGAACAGGAAGGCAATCAGGCCCGGCAAATTAAGACCGAGAATATTGAAATCGCCGCCGAGGGAGAGGAAGCCTGGCCAGATTTTGCCAATCAGAATTAAGAAGGCGAGCGAACCGGCATAGCATTGCAGGCCGAACCACATAATCGCTGCAACCCCACCACGTAAAATGCCGGGGAACAGTGAACCGCGCACGCCATAGGAAGCACGTAAAATCATGGCAAACGGCACGCCGTATTTGGTTCCTGCTGCGCCGTTCATTACCATGACAAAAGCAATAAAAAACGCGCTCAGAATAATTGCCAACATAATACTTAATGTGGACAACCCTAATATAAAGAAGCCGCCGACCATGACATAGTTTGGAACATTATGAACTGACCCCATCCATAGGGTGAAATAGTTAAATGCTTTCCAGGTTTGTTTCTCTTTTTCTTTTGGAAGAAGATCGTCACTATAACCCCTGGCCCGATAAAGCTCTCTTTGCTGCTGTTCCTGTCTTTCCATATATCCCTCTACTAATCACGTAATAAAACGCTATGGGCTTAGCTTTTCGGAAACACATATAAAACAAAAAGAAAAAAGTTAACTCTATTGGCACTGCGCCTCTTTGTGCGCAGTGCTTATATTTCAACAATCAGGAAATTTTGTGATTCGCCATTAATTCCAACGACTCAATTAATGCAGAATGGTCTAGCTGGCTACCGCCATTCGCCGCACAGGTATTAAATAATTCCTGGCAGGTGGCTGTATTTGGCAATGTAATCGCCAGGGCTTTGGCACTTTGTAGCGCCAGATTTAAATCTTTCTGGTGTAGTGCAATTTTAAAACCAGGCGCAAACGTCCGTTTGATCATGCGCTCGCCGTGAACTTCGAGAATACGTGAAGACGCAAATCCCCCCATTAATGCCTGGCGAACGCGTGCAGGGTCAGCTCCGGCTTTAGAGGCAAACAGTAAGGCTTCAGAAACCGCTTCAATATTTAACGCCACGATAATCTGGTTTGCCACTTTGCAGGTTTGACCGTCGCCATTCCCACCCACCAACGTAATGTTTTTGCCCATCACTTCGAACAACGGCTGCACACGTTCAAACACTTCTGGCTTGCCACCCACCATGATGGAAAGCGTGCCTTCTTTAGCTCCCACCTCGCCGCCAGAAACCGGTGCATCAAGGTATTCGCCACCGCGTTCAATCACCTTTTGAGCAAAGCGTTTGGTTTCGATAGGCGAAATTGAACTCATATCAACAATGGTTTTGCCCTTCAGTGAAGCCTGGGCACAACCTTCAGGCCCAAACAGCACCTCTTCGACCTGCGGTGTATCTGGCACCATGATAAAAATGATGTCTGATTTTTCTGTTACGTTGCGCGCCGTTTCGCAGTTTTCAGCCCCTAATGAATAGAGTTTGTCTGAAACGGGGCCAATAGTGCAAACGCGAAGCTTATGCCCCACTTGCGCCAGGCGCTGTGCCATCGGCGTGCCCATAATACCCAGACCAATAAAACCAAGATTCATTGTTTCATTCCTTTCAGGTTATTTCAGGCAATAAGTTTCCCTGCCACAAAAGTGGTCATATTCTTATTGCCTGTTTATTTAATTAGGATTAACGGTACGGATTAATCCAGGATATACCTTCTTCGGTGGTGGTTTTCGGTTTATATTCACACCCCACCCACCCGTCATAATCTAATTTATTAATTATCGAAAAAAGGTAATCATAATTAATTTCACCGGTTCCTGGCTCACCACGCCCAGGATTATCCGCTAATTGTATATGGCCAATTTTTGCTGATTTCCCCGTTAGCGTATTGGCTAACTCCCCTTCCATACGTTGCATATGATAAATGTCATATTGCACGCGTATGTTATCGCAACCAATTTCATCAATAAGGTCGATAGCCTGCTGGGTTCCGGTGAGGTAAAAACCTGGCATATCGAAATGATTGAGCGGTTCAATCACTAACAGAATGCCTTCTTTTGCCAGTTCACTTCCGGCGTAACGCAAGTTTTCAACCAGAGTCTCGCGGACTTTTTCAGCACTTACCCCTGCTGGCGTTTTCCCGACCAGGCAATTGATTTTGCTGTTGCCCAGCGCTTTGGCATACAAGATTGCAGCTTGTACACCACTGCGAAACTCAGCTTCACGCCCCGGAATACAGGCAATACCACGCTCGCCTTTATCCCAATCACCCGCCGGTAAGTTATGTAGCGTGTGTTCAAGTCCGTTAGATTTTAACTTTTCCTGCAACACCGCAACGCTGTATCCATACGGGAACATAAATTCTACGGCTTTAAACCCTGCCGCTGCGGCGCGTTCAAAACGGTCAAGAAAATCATATTCCAGAAACAGCATCGATAAATTAGCCGAAAAACGTAGCATGATATTCTCCGTTATTCATATTTCATAAAGCAGGTTTCAGTCGGTGCGTCCGCGGCACTTTCAGCAGTGGCTTCAAATTCATTAACGTTATCCAACTCGCTTCCCATTGAAATATTGGTGACGCGCTCAAGAATAACTTCCACCACAACCGGCACGCGGTATTTCGCCATTAACTCTTTTGCTTGCTCAAATGCCGGAGCAATATCTTCCGGTTTAAATACGCGAATCGCTTTACAACCTAAACCTTCAGCGACTTTGACGTGGTCAACACCGTATCCATTAACTTCTTCAGAGTTAATATTTTCGAAGGCTAACTGGACGCAATAATCCATATCGAAGGCGCGCTGCGACTGGCGAATAAGACCTAAATAGGCGTTATTCACCACAACGTGGATATAGGGAATATTGAATTGCGCACCGACAGCCAACTCTTCAATTAAGAACTGGAAGTCGTAATCGCCGGAAAGTGCAACGACACTACGTTTTGGATCGGCGACACAAACACCCAGCGCGGCCGGAATTGTCCAACCCAGCGGACCTGCCTGCCCGGCATTAATCCAGTGGCGATCGTGGAAAACATGCAGCATCTGCGCCGCGGCAATTTGCGACAGGCCGATGGTGGTGACGTAGCACGCCTCGCGGCCAAATGCTTTGTTCATCTCTTCATAAACGCGCTGCGGTTTGACCGGCACATTGTCGAAGTGAGTCTTGCGCAGCAGGGTACGTTTGCGCTGCTGGCAATCGGCAATCCATGCTTTGCGATCCGGTAAGCGCCCTGCTTTTTTCAGCTCTTCTGCGACGTCGACCAACAAGGTGAGAGCCGCTTTTGCGTCAGAAACAATGCCGAGATCCGGGCATAACACGCGGCCAATTTGCGTTGGCTCAATGTCGATATGCACGATTTTGCGACCGGCAGTGTATTTCTCAACCGAACCGGTGTGACGGTTCGCAAAGCGGTTGCCGATACCAAACACCAGGTCAGAAGCCAGCAGAGTGGCGTTGCCATAACGGTGCGCAGTTTGCAGCCCAACCATGCCCGCCATCAGTTCGTGATCGTCCGGAATCGTGCCCCAGCCCATCAGCGTAGGAATGACCGGAACCTGGGTAATCTCCGCAAACCGTTGCAACAATGCCGCCGCATCCGCGTTGATAACGCCACCACCAGAAACGATAACCGGGCGTTCGGCCTGCATCAGCATCTCAAGTGCTTTGACGATTTGCTTGCGCGAAGCTTCAGGTTTGTAGACTGGCAGCGGCTCATAGGAATCTGGATCGAATTCGATTTCCGCAACCTGCACGTCAAACGGTAAGTCCACCAGCACAGGGCCTGGACGACCAGAGCGCATTAAGTGGAATGCCTGTTGCAATACACGTGGCACCAGCGCAGGTTCCAGAACCGTCACGGCCATTTTGGTGACAGGCTTGGCGATAGATTCGATATCCACCGCCTGGAAATCCTCTTTGTGCAAACGCGCACGCGGAGCCTGGCCGGTGATGCAAAGAATTGGAATAGAGTCAGCAGAAGCGGAATAAAGTGCGGTAATCATATCCGTACCCGCCGGGCCTGAAGTACCAAGGCACACGCCGATGTTACCGGCTTTAGCGCGGGTATACCCTTCCGCCATATGGGATGCTCCTTCAACATGGCGAGCAAGGACATGGCGAATGCCGCCATGCTGACGCATTGCCGAATAGAATGGGTTAATCGCCGCACCGGGTACGCCAAATGCGGTATTCACACCTTCTTTTTCCAGGACATACATTGCCGCATCGACGGCTTTCATTCGGGCCATGGTACTTTTCCTTTTTTGATTTCATTGTTGGAAACTTTTTCCAACTTTAAGTGAGTTCAAAAAAATCCCGCACACAGACTGACGGGAATTTTGTTTCTAGCGTGCCGGAGTATTCAGACCCAGCGCCGCACTAATATCAGTTGCCGTATCGCGAACTAATTCGCCCAGGTTTAAAAATCTTTCCGGCGTTAATCTGGAGCTTGGGCCAGAGATGGAAATGGCCGCGACTACGTTGCCGGTACTGTCGTATATCGGTGAGGCTATGCAATTTAGCCCCAGAACATGCTCTTCTTTATCAACGACATAACCACGTTCACTGGAAAGCTGCAAATCCTTCTTCAGCTGATGCAGGTCTGCAAGCGTTCCCGGCGTAAAACTCTTAAGCCCGGTTTTCACTATCAGGTCCATCAGCTCATCTTCCATCAGCGGATAGAGTAATGCTTTACCCGCACCGGACGCATGAAGCGGCAGGCGGCTACCCAGTGGCGCACACATGCGCACCATTGACTGGCATTCGAGTTGGCCAATCAGCACCGCTTCGCCACCGTTACGAATCGCAACGTTGACCGTCTCCCCTGAATGCACCATCAGGCGGCGCATGAAAGGTGCCGCAACGGATAACACATCCCGGTTGTGGATATAGGCCGAACCGACGTTAAACACGCCAAGACCGATATGCCACCAGCCTAACTGGCTGTCCTGATAGATAAAATCGGCATTCTCCAGCACTTTAAGTAAGCGAAAAGTGGTGGATAGAGGCAATTCGAGGTTTTCGGCGATATCAGTAACCGAAGAGCTGCCACCCGCCTGCGCCAGATACTGCAAAATGGCGATGCCGCGTTCCAGTGCCTGCGCGCCTTTCTGCGAGCCGGACTCCGGTTGGCTTGGTCGGCCGCGACGTCTTAATTCAGTCATTCTTCTATTATCTCCCACCCCAGAAACTTTACGGGAAGCGTGCTACGTCAATGAATTTAACGCGCCATCTTATGAAAGATACTTTGAAGCGTCACGGGATTTATCCTAAATAAAACGGGATAGAATCAGCTCAATACCAGTTCTTTTGGCGCAACATTCACTAAATCGCAATTATCGCTACCGCCGCGATCCACCGTTAAAAAATCCGTCACTTTTTGCCATGCAAACAACGGGTGATGCCAGACGTTGCGATGATAGTTCACGCCCTGACGGCCATCGGTGATAAACCCGAGCATAGTTTCAGGATCTGGCTGCTCATCTCCCAGTGCTACCACCACGATAAAACGCTCGCCGTTAAGGGGAATAAACGCCTGCGAGCCAAGTGGATGGCGTTCGAGCTGCGTGACGGTTATTGGCATTTCCAGCGGCTGGGCGCGGTTGATGCTGACGAGGGCACGATCCTGCTGGAGGATCTCAACCAACGCCAAATCGTGATAGCGCTCGGTTTGCCCGTTATTGATATGGAAAAATTCCTTTCCTTCGGTTCCGATAACGTCGCCATAAGGCGAAAAAGCCTCTTGAGTCAGAGGTAACAACTTGAGTTTCATTCCGTGTTCCTGCTCCTGTTGATCCTTTTGCCATTTATGTTGATCAAAATGGCACCGCTGACAGCAATCTAAAACCTAACCTCGCTTGATGCAATATTAAATTGGAATATTTTTCCAACAATGAGATTTACACCACATCATTTTTAAGGTCAATATGCAAATATCATTAAAAATCATTGATATATAAAGGTCTGATAATGCTTGACCAGGAAACCATCCGCACCTTTCTCACCGTGGCCGAAACCGCCAGCTTTTCTAAAGCGGCTGAGCGTTTACACAAAACCACGGCGACGATCAGCTATCGCATTAAGTTGCTTGAAGAAAGTACGGGTGTGCCGTTGTTTCAGCGAACGACGCGCAGCGTTCTGCTGACCACGGCGGGCATTCACTTGCTGGAGCGTTCGAAAGAGTGGCTGGCGTGGCTCGATGCCATGCCCGGTGAGCTTAAGCAAATCAATGATGGCGTAGAACGTCAGGTCAATATTGTTATCAATAACTTACTGTATGAACCTGCGGCGATTGCTACTCTGCTTGCACATTTAGTAGCGCGTTTTCCGCTGACGCAATTCACCCTTTCACGCCAGATTTATATGGGTGTCTGGGATGCGTTATTGCATGGAGATTTTTCGCTGGCGATTGGCGTGTCGGGAACTGAAACGCTGTCCGAAACCATCAGCCTGCTGCCGCTTGGGGAGATCGACTGGGTGTTTGTGCTGGCGGCACACCATCCGTTAGCTCACGAAACAGGGCCGTTAAACGAGGCTAAACTGCGCCAGTATCCGGCGATTAATATTGAAGACAGCGCACGTCACATCACCAAACGCGTGGCATGGCGACTGACCGGGCAAAAAGAGATTCAGGTTTCAGATTTGAGCACTAAAATTGCCGCGCACGTGGCAGGAGTGGGAATTGGATTTTTGCCCAGAAAATTGTGCCAGCGCTATCTCGATAGCGGCGAACTGGTGACGCGCACCATTCCGGCGATGCGCCCGCCTTCCCCGCTCGGCCTGGCCTGGCATCATGCGCAGGCCGGGAAAGCGGCGCTGGAAATTGTCCGTTTGTTTGAGGAAAAATCCAGCACCATTCAGGGCTTTTTAACGCCATTAAACTCATGCAACAAACTGGCGGAATAACGCTTTGCCTTTTAGCAATCGCACGCCCAGCCAGCCGCCACACACCGAAAGTAACAGCGCACCGGTCAGAGGCAGAATGACCCACAACCGCCAGTCCGGTTCCCATGGGAAATCAAACACGCGGGTTTGCAGCAGGCCGAGCGCGGTTTCAGCGCCAATAGCGGCCACCAGCCCGGAAACCAGTCCTAATACCGCAAATTCACACCATAACGTGGTGCGCAGCAGGCTTTTCCCCGCCCCTAACGTGCGATAAACCACCAGTTCCTGATGCCGCTGGCGCATGCCCACCTGCACTTGTGCGAGCAACAGCAGCACGCCACAAGCCGTCACCAGCACCACCATCACTTCCAGCGCCCGACTCACCTGTTCCAGCACTTGCCCAACCTGGCGCAGAATCGCCCCGATATCCAGCAAACTGAGTGTCGGGAACTCACGGTTGAGCTGGGTTAGCACGCCATTTTTACCCTCCAGACGGAAGCTGGTCAGCCAGGTTTGCGGCTGGTTATCTAACGCACCCGGCGGGAAGATAAAGTAGAAGTTAGGCCGCAGGCTTTCCCAGTCAACTTTACGCAGGCTGGAAACTTTGGCGGAGAAGTCCTGGGTATCGCCCATAAAGGTGACGGTATCGCCAAGTTTGATCTTCAGGCGTTTAGCCACGCCTTCATCCATGGAAACTTCGCCCGCTTTTGGCGGCCAACTCCCCGCAAGAATTGGGTTATGCGTCGGCTTCTGGCTTTGCCACGTCAGGTTTAGCTCGCGGTTAAGCGCTTCGTCAGGGTTGCCTTCGGTGGATTTACCGTTAATCGCCGTCATACGCACGCGCACAATCGGGTAGAACGACTCAGGGATAATCTGGTGTTCAGCCAAAAATTCTTTCACCGGCTGCACCTGCTCGGTGGCGATGTTGAGCAGGAAATAGTTCGGGCTTTCCGGCGGCAGTTGTTGCTGCCAGCGATCGAGCAGATCGCCTCGTAGCACCAACAGTAACGCCAGCAACATAAACGACAGTGAGAACGCCGCCAGTTGGCTGAGTGTCGCCCACGGCTGGCGCAGCAATCGGTTCACAGCCAGGCGCAGCGCGAGATTTTTTAGCGTCAGCTTTTTGAGCAGGCGCAGCACGCCCCAACCGACAATACCGCATAGCGCCGCCAGAACGACCGTACCCGCCAGCACCGCCCACAAAAGCGTGCTGCCGCCCATCAGCAATGCCAGTAACGCCACCACCACGAGAGTGATAATCGGCAGGTAGATTTTCAGCGGCCAGACATTTGCCACGGCATCCCGGCGCAAAACCCGCAGCGGCTGTGTTGCCAGCAACAGGCGATAAGGACGCAAACCTACGAGCAACGAAATGACCACCATCGAACCGATTGCCCACACCCACGGCCAGAGGCTCGCTGGCGGTAATGCCGCCGGTAAAACCGGCTTGAGCAGGCGCATCAGCACCGCTTCAAACACCAACCCGGCAACACCTCCGGCCATCGCCGCCAGGGCGAGAACCATTAACCACTGGCCGATAATCAATTTGCGCAGTGCCGCACGCCCTGCCCCAAGCGTTTTCAGGATCGCGACTAAATCGTAACGGCTGCGGCAGTAATGGTTCATCGCCACAGCGACAGCAGCCACCGCCAGCAGCAGCGTCAGGAGTGCGGAAAGCAGCAAGAATTGTTGTGAGCGCTCAAGGGATTTGCCCAGCGCTCCGTCATCTTGCTCCATGCCGTACCAACGCTGTTCCGGTTTCAGGAGCGGCACAACAAACTTTTCAAACTTATCGAGTTGCTGCGGCGTGCCACCAAATTTATAGCGCCAGGTGATGCGGCTTCCCGGCTGAACCGCGCCGGTTTTTTCCACATCCGCGAGGTTCATCATTAAACGCGGTGCCATCTGGAACGGATTAAAGCCCAAGTCCGGCTCCTGAATCACTTCGCCCGCAATAAGCAAAGTGGTGTCGCCGACCTCCAGTGAATCCCCAACTTTGAGATTGAGCAATGCCATCAGACGCGGCGCCAGCAGCACGCTTCCCGGCTCGGGTTTCAGCCCAGGCGGATTGGTATCCAGCTCGCCATACATCGGATAAACATCATCGACGGCTTTAACAGATGCCAGTTGCGGTGTGTCTTTGGCAAACGTCATGGTCGCAAAAGTCAGCTGCTTGCCAACTTTCAGCCCCTCTTTTTGCGCCCTTTCCAGCCATTCTTGCGGCACTTCGCGTGCGCTACGCAATGCACGGTCGCCCGCCATAAAGTCACGGCTTTGCTGGTTTAGCCCTTGCTCCATGCGGTCGCTGATATTGCCCAGCGCCAGCACACACGCCACCGCGAGGCTTAAAGCCAGCCAGACAATCAGTAGTGATGGCGAACGCCATTCACGCCAGAACCAGCGGGCAATCATGCTTCCTCCCACAATTTACCTTCGCGCAGGCGCAAACGGCGGTCGCAACGGGCTGCAAGTTGTTCATCGTGGGTGACCAGAATCAGCGTGGTGGCAAAATCTCGATTCAGTGAAAAGAGGAGATCAGCAATTCTGTCGCCGGTCTGGCGGTCGAGGTTGCCGGTCGGTTCATCGGCAAACAACACCGCAGGCCGCCCGTTAAAGGCGCGAGCCAAAGCCACGCGCTGTTGCTCGCCACCGGAAAGCTGTGCCGGAAGGTGATCAAGACGTTTGCCAAGACCAAGTTGTTCGAGCAATGCTTTCGCCTGCGCGCGGCTGGAAGAATCTTTTTCACCGCGTAGCAGCGCCGGAAGTTCGACGTTTTCCAGCGCGTTAAGGGTCGGCACTAACATGAATGACTGGAAGACAAAGCCGACGTTTTTCGCCCGCAGCGCCGCGCGTGCTTCTTCATCCATGCTGTGTAACGGCTGGCCGCACAGGTGAACTTCCCCTTCGCTGCCATCATCAAGCCCGGCGAGAATCGCCAGTAGTGTAGACTTCCCGGAACCTGACTCACCAATTAAGGCAATGGTCTGCGCCGGTTTGACAACCAGCTCAACTCCGGTAAGGATGGAAAGCTGATGCTCCCCCAGACCTACGGACTTACTAAGATGATGAACTTCAACAATGTTTTCCGCTGGCATTTGCCCTTCCTGTTTCTGGCTTTGATGGCCTTTCGCGCCGCGCATGCGGACACGTTGTTGATATTAGGTGATAGCCTGAGCGCGGGTTACCGGATGTCGGCGACGGCGGCCTGGCCTGCCTTGCTGGATAAGAAATGGAACCAGCAAAATACTAAAGTCGTGAATGCCAGTATCAGTGGCGACACCGCGCCGCAAGGGCTGGCACGATTACCGGCACTGCTGAAGCAACATCAGCCTCGCTGGGTATTAATCGAACTGGGCGGCAACGATGGTTTGCGCGGTTTTCAACCGCAAGCCATCGAAAAAAGTCTGCGCCAGATTATCAACGATGTAAAAGCGGCGAACGCTCAACCATTGCTGATGCAAATACGTCTGCCGGCAAACTACGGTCGTCGTTATAATGAGTCGTTTAGCGCTATTTATCCGCAACTTGCCAAAGAGTTTTCGATTCCTCTGCTGCCATTTTTTATGGAGGAGGTCTATCTGAAACCGCAATGGATGCAGGATGACGGTATTCACCCGAATAGCGATGCGCAGCCGTTTATCGCCGACTGGATGTCTTCTCGTCTGGCACCTTTAGTTAACCACGACTCATAAACAATCGGGACGTTCATCGGGTAAAGTTATGCAAAAATCAGTTTTAATTACAGGTTGTTCCAGCGGAATTGGCCTCGCCTGCGCCCATGAATTACACAAGCAGGGGTTTCGCATTCTGGCCGCCTGCCGAAAACCCGAAGATGTTGAGCGCATGAACCAGGCCGGGTTTACCGGCGTGCAGCTCGATCTCGACTCGCCTGAAAGTGTGCAAGCAGCGGCGGCTAAGGTTATTGAACTCACCGGGAATCGTCTGTACGGGCTGTTTAATAATGGCGGTTACGGCGTTTACGGCCCGCTACAAACCCTTTCCCGCGAACAGCTTGAGCAACAGTTTTCGACCAACTTTTTTGGCACCCATCAGCTCACCATGCTGCTGCTTCCGGCGATGTTGCCGCACCGTGAAGGGCGCATTGTGATGACCAGTTCGGTGATGGGGCTAGTTGCAACGCCTGGGCGTGGTGCCTATGCCGCCAGCAAATACGCGCTGGAAGCCTGGTCTGATGCGCTGCGAATGGAACTGCATCACAGCGGGATTAAAGTCAGTTTGATTGAACCTGGCCCTATCCGCACTCAGTTCACGCAAAATGTGAATCAAACGCAATCTGACCACCCGGTAGAAAACCCTGGGATTGCCGCACGCTTTACGCTCGGCCCGGAAGCGGTAGTGGAAAAAGTGCGCCATGCTTTTGAAAACCCGAAGCCGAAATTGCGCTATCCGGTGACGCTGGTCGCCCACGCTTTAACGTGGTTGCGCCGCCTGTTGCCGGCCCGCATGTTAGATAAAATTTTACGTGGTTAGTTGAAGCGTTTGCCGCCAACCCCCATGTAAAAGCAAATCTTTATAAGGAATTGATTTATGTCTTACAACATCGACATTACCGAAGCGAACATGCACCAGGTGCTGGAACAGTCTGTTACTACGCCTGTTCTTTTCTATTTCTGGTCTGCTCGTAGTCAGCATTGTGAACAGCTCACGCCGGTTCTGGATAAACTTGCCGCGCAGTATCAGGGCCAGTTTATTCTTGCCAAAGTGGACTGCGATGCCGAGCAAATGGTCGCTTCACAGTTTGGTTTGCGCAGCATTCCAACCGTTTATCTGTTCCAGAATGGCCAGCCGGTAGACGGTTTCCAGGGGCCACAGCCAGAAGAAGCGATTCGTGCGTTGCTGGAAAAGGTTCTGCCGCGTGAAGAAGAGCTGAAAGCGCAAGAAGCGATGTTGTTGATGCAAGAAGGCAAACACGCCGAAGCGCTGCCGCTGCTGAAAGATGCGTGGCAGCTCTCAAATCAGAACAGCGAAATTGGCCTGATGCTGGCGGAAGTGCAGATTGCGCTGAACCGTAGCGAAGACGCAGAAGCGGTGCTGAAAACTATTCCGTTGCAGGATCAAGACACGCGTTATCAGGGCCTGGTCGCGCAGATTGATTTGATGAAACAAGCGGCTGACACGCCGGAAATTCAGTTGTTGCAGCAGCAAGTGGATCAAGATCCTGAAAACGCACATCTTGCCAGCCAACTGGCGTTGCAACTGCATCAGGTTGGGCGTAACGAAGAAGCGCTGGAATTGTTGTATACCCATCTGAAGAAAGATTTAGGTGCGGCCGATGGGCAAGTACGCAAAATGCTGATGGAGATTCTGGCGGCATTAGGCACCGGTGATGCGCTGGCATCAAAATATCGCCGCCAGATGTATTCGCTGCTGTATTAATTAGTCGGAAGACGCTGAAAAAACCGTTGGGTTAATTCAGACCAGGAAGTCGCTGAATGTTTCTGCGTTAGGGGTTAGACTTACATCAAATAAACAATGGAGGTTTTTTTGATGTTAATCGTCATTCCCGTACTGATCCTCGTCGCGCTGATTATCGTCGGCGCCGGGGTAAAAATCGTGCCGCAGGGCTACCAATGGACCGTAGAACGCTTTGGCCGTTATACCAAAACTCTGATGCCAGGCTTAAGCCTTGTGGTGCCGTTTATGGACCGCATTGGCCGCAAAATCAATATGATGGAGCAAGTGCTGGATATCCCTTCCCAGGAAATCATTTCCAAAGATAACGCCAACGTCGCCATTGACGCGGTGTGCTTTATTCAGGTTGTCGATGCCCCGCGCGCGGCGTATGAAGTCAGTAATCTTGAGCTGGCAATCATGAACCTCACCATGACTAACATTCGTACCGTGCTGGGTTCGATGGAACTGGACGAAATGCTGTCGCAGCGCGACAACATCAACACCCGTCTGCTGCATATCGTGGATGAAGCGACCAATCCATGGGGCATCAAAATTACCCGTATCGAGATTCGCGATGTTCGCCCACCGGCTGAATTGATTGATGCGATGAATGCGCAGATGAAAGCCGAACGAACCAAGCGTGCTTATATTCTGGAAGCCGAAGGGATCCGTCAGGCTGAAATCGTGAAGGCCGAAGGTGATAAGCAGTCGAAGATTCTGAAAGCGGAAGGTGAACGCCAGTCCGCGTTCTTGCAGGCGGAAGCCCGTGAGCGTAGTGCTGAAGCAGAAGCAGCGGCGACGAAAATGGTTTCTGAAGCTATTGCTGCGGGTGATATTCAGGCGATTAACTACTTCGTCGCGCAGAAATATACCGACGCGCTGCAACAGATTGGTTCGGCCAATAACAGCAAAGTGGTGTTGATGCCGCTCGACGCCACCAGCCTGATGGGCTCAATTGCCGGTATCAGTGAACTTATCGCACAAAGCGGTACCGAGCGTAAAAAATGATAGCCCTGCTGTTTACCCACGCGCATATCTTCTGGCTCACGCTGGGCGGTTTGCTGCTGGCGGCTGAAATGCTCGGCGCCAGCGGTTATTTGCTGTGGAGCGGAGTGGCGGCTGTACTCACCGGTTTACTGGTGTGGATTGTGCCGCTCGGTTGGGAATGGCAAGGCGTGTGCTTTGCGATTCTCACACTGGTTGCGGCCTTTCTGTGGTGGCGCTGGCTCTCGACGCGTAAACAGCAAGAACCCGGCGAAGTGCTCAATCAGCGCGGCTATCAGTTAGTTGGCCGCCGTTTGCGGCTGGAAAATACGCTGGTGAATGGCCGCGGCCATATCCGCGTTGCAGATAGCTCATGGCCAGTCATGGCAGACAGCGATTTAACGGCAGGCACAGAAGTGATTGTGACCGCAGTTGAAGGTATTACGTTGAAAATACAGGCGCTTTAGGTCGGGCTTTGTCGGATGACGCTACGCTTATCCGACCTACAACTGCTACACCGCCTACAACCATCTATTGTTTATGGCAGCAGCCCGCAAGATTATTAATAATCGGGCAATCCGCGCTGTCGTCACCAGGGCATGAATCCGCCAGCGCCATCAACTGTTGGCGCATTCCCTGTAGCTCAGAAATCACCTTTTCGATGTCCGCGACTTTCTGCAAAGTACGCGCTTTTACGTCGGCACTATGACGCGCCGGATCGTTGAACAAATTCACCAGCTCGCGGCATTCTTCAAGATTAAAGCCCACCTGGCGGGCCTGGCGCAGTAACGTCAGCTCATCCAGATGCTTTTGCGTATAGCTCCGGTAGCCGTTGTCAGAACGCAGCGGCGCTGTAACCAGACCTTTCTCTTCGTAAAAACGAATCGCTTTGCTGGTTAAGCCGGTTTTTTTCGCAACATCACTGATGTTCATGTTTCCTCCCGAATTTCCGTCGACACCTGAATTCCCGTCGACAGAAGTATAACCCCTGCCCCCGGTTGGGCGCAGGGGGTTTTATCAGAAGCGAATTTTTATACCGACCGATGCGGAAATATCAGAGTCCACTTGAGTATCGCCGCCGTTGTCCCAGGTTTTACCCACTTCAGTATAAGTCTGCACTTCCGCGGTCACGGCCCAGGTCGCTCCCACTGCGGCTTCGGTGGTCTGGAAGCGCTGGTTGGCATCAATTTTCGTAGCACCCGCGCTGTTTGCCGTATTGCGATACGTCACGGTATCTTGTCCGTCCGACAATTCCTGCCAGTAGTTGACGCGAATATACGGTTTCACTTTGCCGTAATCGGTGTCGTAATCCGCCGCCAGACGCACGCCGAGACGACCGATCACCGCACCGTCAGCATCAACCGACACTTTGGTTCTTGCCGGGTCTTTTAGCGTCACGTCATCAAAATCGCTGTATTGATAGATGAGCTGCGCCTGCGGTTCAATCAGCCAGTTGCTGTTCCAAAGCTGCCACGGTTTGCCGACTTCGACCGACGCCACAAACGAATTGCCGTCAGGGTTGTAAGTCTCCCGGTCGTTCATATTTTTCAGGTCAACGGAGTGATAACCATACTGCAAGACGTTATCGACATAGAAACCGTTGGTATCCGTCCAGGTACCGTAACCGCCCAAATAAGACGAGAAGGTCGAGTTGTACGCCGCACCGCCGCTCATCCCGGTAATGCCATTGATGGAGCTGTCGATATCCATAAAGGTGGTGTACAAACCGGCACGCCATTTATCGTCCTGATAAAGATCCAGCCCCATTTGCATACCGTTATAGTTAGTGCTGCTCTGGGATTGGGTCGGATCGTCATGTTTCTGATCGACCGATTTCACGATGTAACGCGCCCAGAATCGGCCGTCCTGATCTTCAGGGACTCCTGCCTGCCACGGTTGCTCGTCGCCGACACGCTGGTGAAGTGTGCCAAGCACGGCCAAATCAGCCTGGCGGATAATCGCCCCGAGCGTGTCGAACCCAGGAACATCCGGGCGATAACCGGCGCGTAAGAACCAGTCTTCACCCGCGCCCTGTTGGTTTCCGGCAAACAGCTGGTATTCCCAGGCTCCGGCGGTGAGCACACCGCCGCCGATATTAAAGGCATCTTTGGTGGTTTGCGCCGTCGTCGTCGCGCCATTCACCGCTTCGACCACCAGGATACCGTCGCCCGTGGTCGGTTCGCCGAGCTGACTGACGTCAATATCCAGCAGCGTGCTGCCTGTAGCCGTACCGCCGTTGATCACCAGATGGTCGGCAACGCCAGGGCTGTGTTGCTGTGCGGCAATTTTCAACGTGCCATTCAGCCCGACGTAATCGCCGTTGACGGTCAATGTTGAACCGACATCACCGCCACGCAGATTTACCGTGCCCTGGTTCACCAGATTAGCAACGGTCTGGTTGTGGCCGCCGGTATCAAGCGTCGCCCCGCTGCTGACAATATGTGCTGATTGACGGCTAAAGCTATTGCGGCTCGCTGCCGCTAATGTGCCGCTTTCTACCAGCGTAATGCCGCTCCAGGTATTTCTGCCATTGAGGAAAGTCGTGCCGCTGCCTTGCTGCAAGACTTTCCCGCTACCAGAAATATTGCCGTTGAGAGTTACGTTATCAGAGCGGTTAATCGCCAAAGTCGCGTCATCGACAATATCACCGCCGACGCTGCCCCCGGTTCCGCCGTTGCCCAATTGCAATGTGCCATTGCGGATAGTCGTTTGCCCGTCAAATGTGCTGTCTTGCGTCAGCGTCAGTTTACCGTCGCCCTGTTTGGTTAAGGTGCCGCTGCCGGCGACTGCACTGAGCAGCGAAACTGAATTACCGTTGGTATCAACCGCCCCGCCACCGTTTGAAAGCGTGACCACCCGCGCGGTATCGAACGCCGCGCCGTAGCGTAATGTCCCGCCGCTCAGGCCAATTCCCGTTCCCGCGGCACCCAGATTATTGTCGGCAGAAACTTGCAGTACCCCGCCGCTGACCTGCGTTCCGCCCTGGTATTGGTTGTTGCCGCCCAGGATTAACGTACCGAGATCGGCTTTATTGATACCGCCTTCGCCGTCGATAACGGAGTTAATGGTCGCGGTGTAACGCGCACCCAGAAGCGTACCGTCGCCAACGCGAATCACCGTGTCGGCGGTATGCGTGGTGATGTTATCGCCACCAATCACATAGCCGTTGGTGGTAAATTGCGCCCCGCTGATGGCCACTTCACCAAGGCTGGCGTCAACCGTGACATTCCCCGCCTCGCCGCCAAACACCGCAAACGATCCGTTGCTGTATGGCGTATTAAAGCGGCCATCTGGCGTGGTGACATCGGTGGTCCAGTTGTCGTTGCCGGTGTTGTTTTGCCAGATACCATCGCCGCCGTTAATCACGCCGTTGTTTTTAAGCGCGCCGCCTGTTCCGCCCGCCCCGTCCCAGAAGCGCATGACCGCTCCCGTACGGTTCACCAGGTTAACCTGGCCATCAATGGATGTTTGCACGTAGAGATCGTCTGCCGCCGCAGGTGCTGTGCCAATATCCAGGATGTTGTCGGTCAGCGCACCGGTGTAGTTGAAGACGCGATAAACACCGACATCAAAGGATCCGCCCGGTGTCTGGGTGATATTCAGTTTGCCGTTAAGGTTAAGATCGCCATTGATATTAATCAGATCGTTAAGTGAGCCGCCAACGGTAAACGGCCTGCCGAACTGGAAGTCGACCTGCGAATCCTGGTTGAGTGTTAATGCGCCCATCTCCAGTACGCCAACGCTTGCGAGATCCTGGCCCGCCGTCAGATGGCCGCCGTTATCAACTTCTACGCTGCCACCCAGCACGCCCGCACCGCCGAGAGTTGCGCCACTGTTGACGGTGGTTTTTCCGGTTGCTGCGGCTTGATTACCGTTTATCAGCAGCACGCCCTGTTGCGCGTTGGCGGTGCCAGTCCAGGTATTGTCGGCGGTGAGATTTAGCGTGCCGCTGCCGGTTTTCACCAGATTTCCGCTGCCGCTGATAATGCCGCTGATGGTGTCGTTACGACTTAACGCCCCTTCGACCAGTGTTGCCGCGCCAAGAACCACGTTACCCGCACCCGATAACGAACCGACCGAGGTGCTTGCCAGCGCCGCGCTGATATCCACCAGCCCGCCAGCAAGGTTGGAGATTACCGCCCCTGCGCCCTGGGCGCTGTCAGCAAATGTGACTTGTCCGCTGTTGGTGACGGTCGCGGAGCCTGCATCTGCGTTTTCGTTCAGCGCCAGGCGCGAAGTGGCATCGACCGTGACGTTGGTATTGTTGCCCTGGCTGTTGCCGTTAAATTCCGCGTTACCGCTGTTGGTCAGATTAATGGTGCTTTGCCCCGCTCCGGCTGCGTCGTTAAACGCCAGCGTGGAATTGTTGACGGCAAAGGTGTGCGTCTCTCCAGAAGCAGAATTGTTGAGATTCAGTATTGAAAGGTTTGAAAGAGAAATCTGGCTGTCAGCCTTGCCAAATACGCCAGTTGCGTTGGCATTAACCGCCAACTGTCCATTTCCGGCATTGCCAACAATGTTGGTGTCTCCGAGATAAATATTTTGCCGGTTCAGCTCGAGGAAGCTGTTGTTGCCACTGGCAGACGTGTCATAAATGTTCAGTTGCCCATCGCCGCCAATCAGGCCTGATGGGGTGAAGGTGTTGCCGTAGAGATCGAATGCACCGCCGGTTGCACCATCGAGGAAGATATTGCGATCGGTGGTGAAGCTCGCCCCTGCCTGTAACGCAGAGCCGTTTCTCAGCGTCACGGAAGTTCCCGCATCGCCAAGACTTTGGTCTTTGGACACCTGAAGCGTCCCGCCCCAGACTTCCACCCCGCCGCTGAAATCGTTATTGCCGTTAAGGATCAAGCGGCCCGGATCGGTTTTCAGCAGTCGGACGACATTGCTGTCCAGTTCGTCCTGCACCAGATCTGCGTTGATGGTCGTCGTCACTGCCGGGTCGCCAGCTGCACCAACACGAATCACGAAGAATGAATCGGCGTCAGTTTCACCTTCAGTCTGGAAGCGGTTAGTCGGTACGGGAACCGGGATATCAAATGAACTGGTGACGGTGCTGATGTAGTGCAATTGTGAGGCTGGGTTGAGCTGTTGCAAAACATAGCCATCTGTCAGAAATTGCATACCCGAAGTGATAACGCGGCCATTAATATCGCTGATGGTGACGGTGCCTTTTTCACCTTCAAAAATGGCGAAGGCAGTCTGCGCCCATGGCTCGTTGCCCAATCCATCTTGTTCTGTCCAGTTATTGGTTTGCCCGACCAGATTAGTACGCCACGTCCCATCGCCACCGTTAACTTGCAGGTTCCCACTCGACCCGTCGCCGTGGTTCAAAGGATCGTCGCCATCCCAGAATTGCAATTCGGAAGCGGGGTTGGGGAAGTTTAAGATAAGGTTAACCTGCCCAGGAATAGCGGTCTGGATATAATAATTCGCCCGATCGGCAGTCGGTAACGTACCCAAAATCATATTGTTATCAGTCAGGCCGCCAGTCTGGTAGTTAAACAAGCGATAGACACCCGGAATGAATGCACCTCCCGCGGCCAGCGTGACGTTGACGACACCATCAAGAATAAGGCTGCCACCCACGTTCACCAGATCGTTAAGCGCACCGCCCGGCACATAGGCCTGGCCGAGTTCAAACTGGCTGTTCGTCGTGTTTGATAATGTGAGATTTTTATTGATGGTTAAGGTGCCGACGCCGCTATCGCCCGGCGTCAGGATTGAATTTTCTTCAAAGACGACATCGCCGCCGATAGTTCCCGTCCCACCGAGTGTCGCATTGGTGTGAACGGTTGTCAGGCCAGTTGCCAGGCTTTGATTGCCCTTAACCAACAACGTGCCCTGGTTTACTTCGGTAGCACCCGTCCAGGCGTTGGCTCCACCAAGACGCGTCGTGCCTGCTCCATCCTGATGGAACGCACCGCTACCCGAAATCACACCGTTAAGAAGAATATCGTCAGAACGATCAATAGTCAGAATACCGTCGTCGGTGATGTTAGTTGTTTGGGACAAACTCCCCACCGTTCCGCCGTCACCGAGCGCCAATTCTGCCCCTGCGCCGATCCAGGTATTTCCGGTGTAAGTGTTCTCGCCAAGCAGCGTGGTTTTACCCGCGCCGATGCGTTCCATTCCGCCGCTGCCGCTGATAATACCGCTGTAAATCTGGTCGCCAGCGCCATCAAAAGAGAGCAGGCTCGTCGCGCCGGAAGTAGAAACATTGTAGTTATGAAGGGTAGCGTCACCGGGTGTCGATGCGCTGTCGCCCGAGCGCAGCGTTGCGCCGTTGTTGATGTTGATTGCCTGAGCGCCCGAGAGCGTCAGGTCATCAACAATACGCGCATCGGTGGCATCGCCATCCAGGGTCAAGGTGCTCCAGCCGGTGCCAATATTGGTGCCTTTTACCAGGTCGTCCGCGGTAAAACTTCCCAATAACGCAGGGGCGGTTCCCTGATGCGTACCGTTGAGCGTCAACGTATTATTCGTGCCGCCTTCGCTGAGAATGTGCGTGACGTTTGCCAGCGACACATCGCCAAGCGTGGCGCTGTCGTTACCATCCCCACCGGTAAAGGTGACGCCGCCGGTATACGCGCCCGCCGTCCAGCTAAACTGGTCGTTACCGCTGCCTAACACAATTTCGCCACGGGTATTCGCACCCGCACCGCTCAATGCCACTACATCGTTGCCATCCCCGGTCAAAATCGCCTGCGCCGTGGCATCAGCCGCCAACAACGAGCCGCTGTTATTCACGGTGGTATTGCCGCTGCCTGACGCATCAATGACAGGGGCGCCCGCGCCCAGACTGGTAATATTACCGGTGTTCGTGATGGTACGGCTGGCGCCCGCCACACCATCCGTTGCGACAATTGCTGACCCTGCGCCCGCCGCCATATTGATGGTCGCGCCAGACGTCACGTTATCTGATGTTCTTGCCAGAATCCCGACGCTGCCCGCGCCATCACCGTTAATGGTGTAGCCGTTATCAATGGTGAGATTCCCGGTCGTTGGGTCGCCGTTCGCATTCATAAAGGCAAAGCCCTGGCCGTTTCCGGAAACGTTTAGCGAGTTACCGGCACCCGCCGCACTAAACGTGACCGCCGTGCGGATCGCCGGGCCATTGGAGGCGTTAATCGTTACGCCATTAAGGTTGATGTTCGAGGTGTCAGCGTTGTTATTAATCCCGGCACCGCTGCCAGAAATATCAATAACCGTATCGGTCGCGGTAAATGATGTCGCGCCGGAGTCCATTCTCACGCCATCGGCGCCACCGGAGGCGGTGATATGATTGCCCGTTCCGTTGACCGTCAGATTCGCACCCGTACCAATTAACTGTACTGCCGCCAACCCGCCAGTGGCATTAACGGTGCCAAGACGGTTCACCACCGCATTCGCCCCACCGACGCGCAACCCAACATTGCCGCTTCCGGTCGCGCCGCTCACGCTAATCGTATTGTTATTGGTCAGCACTCCGTTGTTCTGGATATTGACGCCAATATTATTGGTACCCAAAACGCTGACCGGCGCGTTCACAATCGCCGAGCCATTATCGTGCAGAAGGATCCCGGTACTGTTCGTTCCGTTTAACGCAATCCCCGTGCCATTAAGAGTTAATTGCCCGAGGTGCGAAACGTTGTAACCGGTAATACCGCTTTGCGAAGAAAGCGTTGTCGTCGCCGCATTCGATGTAACGAGCGTAATTAATTCTTCGGGGTCGATGGTACTGTCGATATTGTAATTACGCCCATCAAGCACAACGGCTGTGGTGTTATTCCCACCTAATACAATGCCGCCATCACTAATTGTCCCTTGCGCGCCACCGGTGACTTTTACCCCGATGGCACCATTACCGTTGACGTTAATTTTCGCCGTACCGGTATCGAGTGTCGTTTTAGTCCCGCTGTTTTCATCCAGACCGTTGGCGAATATCCCGGTCGCATTTTCGCCGGAAACGGTCAGTTGATAACCCGCCGCCGACCCGCTGCCAGCAAACGTCGCGCCATGGTCTACCGCGAATAATATCGAATCTTTCTGGCCGTTATCATTGATAGCCGCGCTGCCGATATTAATTTGCGCTTCATTACCCCAGGCGTAGTAGCCCATCTGTTGGGTGTTTTCAAAGGTGAGCGTTGAGTCAGCATTAATATCAATTTGCGCATCTCCGCGCGCGTGAACACCAATTGCCCCGGCCGATAACAAACGAATGGTGGAGTTCAGGTTAACCTGGGCATGTTGTGTATTCAGCCCTTCGGCGTAAACCGCATAATTGCGATAAGTATACGGTTGCCCGTCGCTCCCCCCGGTGTCCCCGGCGGTTCCCACTGTAATAGTGCTACCATCCGTCGAACTGACTGTCGCCCCTGCTTTTTGCGCCAGCACGTTAATGGCGATGTTGTTATCACCATCAACGTTAATATCGCCGTTGTGCGTCACGGTGCCGGTGTTGTCGGCAACATTCAGGCCATAGTTTGCCGCCGCCGAACCGTTAGTCAGCTTCCCTAAAACATTAATTGTGCCGTTGTTGGTTATCGCCCCGGTCGCACCCTGCACGGAAATCCCGGCAGCGTTACGGATATTTTCTTCCAGCGTGATAGTGCCGGTGTTATTTACCGCCCCGGAACTTTGCGTGTGAATACCCGCAGAAAGATCGCCGCCCGTCATCGGAACTGGCGTTGGCGCGGTGGCATCGAAAACAGGCGTCACGCCGAGGTAGATATTCCCCGCGTTCGTCAATGTCGCGCCATCTTGCAGGAAGATGCCGTACCCGCCCGCTCTCCCGCCTGCATTCTTGCTATTGCCCACCAGCGCAATGGTGGCGTCGGCAGCGTTGGTGACAGCCGTCGTACCCGATGCGCTGATCCCGCGCGCATTGTTGGTGGTGGTGTCTGTTATCGCGACATTAATATGACCATTGTTGGTTAATGTACTGGTACCGCTGCCCTGCATCCCCACGCTGCCCGCGTTAGAGACATTTTGATTGTTGCCGTCTTTTTCAATAAACAACCCGGCGTTCAATGTGCCGTTGTTGATTGCGCGGGCATTAGTGGTCAACATGCCGACTGACGTTGGGCTGCTGCCACTGCTGCGCCATGCGTTGATCGCACCGTCGTTAGTGATAATCGCGTTCGTATCGGCGCGCATGACCGCTGAGGCACCATCCACGGCGAGGCTGCCATCAGCCGTGACCAGCCCTGAAGCATTGCCTCCGGTGGCATAAATTACGTTTAAATCCCCGGAGCCAAGCGTTGCGTTATTGGTGTGCCCGCTTTTGTCATCCCAAACGTGATAGGTCAGATTGATGCTGGTGTTTTCCTCTTGCGCCAGCATTCCGGTAATAATCGCGTCGTAGGTATTTTGCGCTTCAACCGTTGAGTCAATGACTTCGCCGTTGACCGAGGCCCCCGCCGTCAGCCAGTACTGGATTTGCGGCTTGCCGGCATAATCCCCCTGGCCTACCAGGAAATCATTCACCTCTGCGATATCAGACGATGAGTTAATGGTGAATGTTTTATTTCCCAGCAAAACTACTCGCGGCCCAATTTGCTCGTAGTTGGGCAGCGTGATAGTGAAATCGTATTTTGCACTTTGCGCACCAAGCTGTTGTGTATCGCTTTGAAGCACAATCGCCGGACGGAAAACAATATAGTTATCCGAAAGCCACTGCGTGCTGCTGGCAACACCCGCGCTGCCATCGGCTTTCGCCAGCACAGAGTTTTTGGTCAGTAAATTAATGGTATTCGCAGCGGCTGAAATAGGCGTGGTGGTATCGCTCGAACCGACATTGATATTGGCCTGCCCGCCCGTTGACGCTACTGAGGCAATACCAAAATTATTAAAGATACGAATAGAATTATGATCATAAACGGGTAAAACCATTGCGCTTACGGCGGTGTCATCGGCGGAAATAAAAGTCGATGAATCATAAACACTGACCACCTGGTAGCTGCCGTCCAGGCCCGGAACTTCAACATTCAGTTCCTGACTTTCTTGTGGAACAGCCGGAGATGGGGAATAGGTGTACTGGCTAATATTGGCTTCAGTTATCGTGGTGGCAGCACCTGTCGAATCTGTTGCCTCAATAACGGTGATGCGGTCAGGGTCAGTCCCTGTGCCGCCCGGCAGCGCATTGAGCACGGTGACGCCAGTGCTCGCACCGTTAGAACCGGCGGCAATAAACGGTATTGGGCCATTGATATTCAGGACGGTACCTGGAATATAGTGGTTTGGCTGAACTTGATTATCAATCGTGAAGGCAAATCCGGTATCACGAACGGTATCGTAATTAATCCCCTGATTTTCCGGGAATAAATAAGTGGGATACGCGGTTATCCATGTCACATCGTCCGCAATGGCGTAGCTTGTATAACTCCCGGTTAGCACGAGCGCCGCTGCTAATAACTTTTTCCCACCCCGCCCCGTTTTGCTCCCTTTTTTCCCACCCCGGGATATTTCTGCAACGGCAATATAGCTGTTGGCAACATGGCTCCAGACTAATCGATATATATTATTCATAAGCAATCTCTGCATGGCCACAAAAGTAATAACGCGCTGAAACATAAAGACAACGACAAACACGTGTCGAAATACTTTAAGTAACAGTAGTACATGGCGGTGCAATGAAAAGCTGGCAGGAGAAAAAGTATTACTTAACTCATACTGCCTCACATAATGCTTTGAAAATATGATGCAAATAGATGTCCGAAAGCGGGTAACGGTTATTTATCAAGGCATGACACGGGAAATAACCAGAAATATTAAACTGCATCGCTTGACCTTCCCCTGAGGGGAAGGTTTACGCTTACCTTACTTTCAAAAAAGGAGTCTGAAAATGTCTCATGTTATCGATCTAAACCTTGATGGTTTGACCTGTGGCCACTGCGTCAAACGCGTTAAAGAAAGCCTGGAGCAGCGCCCTGACGTTGAGCAGGCTGATGTCACACAAACTCACGCCAGCGTGACCGGAACGGCATCCGTTGATGAGCTTATCAACACGGTGAAACAAGCCGGGTACGAAGCGACAGCGGCCAGCCACCCAAAGTCTGATCCGCTGACAGAGTCATCAATCCCGTCGGAAGCACTGACAGCGGCTAATCCCTCGCTTCCGGCAGCCACCGAAGATAACGACGATAGCCAACAGTTGTTGATCAACGGGATGAGCTGTGCAAGTTGCGTGACCCGGGTACAAAGTGCGTTGCAAAACGTCCCTGGTGTCAGCCTTGCGCGGGTAAACCTTGCCGAGCGCAGCGCCCTGATTATGGGCACTGCCTCCGCCGAATCTTTAGTTAAAGCGGTAGAAAGTGTTGGCTATGGCGCTGAAGCCATCGAAGACGATGCGAAACGCCGCGAACGCCAGCAAGAAACTGCCAACGCCGCCGTTAAACGCTTCCGCTGGCAGGCGATTCTGGCGCTGGCCGTCGGCATCCCGGTCATGATTTGGGGAATGTTTGGCGACAATATGATGGTCACCGATGACAACCGTTCAATATGGTTGGCAATCGGCCTGGTCACTTTAGGCGTGATGGTCTTCGCCGGTGGGCACTTCTACCGCAGCGCATGGCGCAGTTTGCTCAATAAAACCGCCACCATGGACACGCTGGTAGCGCTGGGAACCGGCGCGGCATGGATTTATTCCATTACCGTGAATATCTGGCCGCAGCACTTCCCGATGGAAGCTCGCCACCTTTATTACGAAGCCAGCGCCATGATTATCGGCCTGATAAACCTCGGGCATATGCTGGAGCAACGCGCACGCCAACGCTCATCTAAAGCGCTGGAACGCCTGCTGGATTTAACCCCGCCGACGGCGCGCGTCGTCACCGAAGAAGGCGAAAAGACGCTGCCGCTGGCAGAAGTGACCGCAGGCATGATTCTGCGTTTAACCACGGGTGATCGCGTGCCGGTTGATGGGGAAATCACCCAGGGCGAGGCGTGGTTTGATGAAGCGATGCTGACCGGCGAACCGGTGCCGCAGCAAAAATCGAACGACGAACCGATTCATGCGGGCACGGTGGTGCAAGACGGCAGCGTATTGTTCCGCGCCACCGCCACCGGCAACCATACAACGCTTTCACGCATCATTCGTATGGTGCGCCAGGCGCAAAGCAGCAAGCCGGAAATCGGCCAACTGGCGGATAAAATCTCGGCGGTATTTGTTCCGGTTGTGGTACTGATTGCGCTGTTTAGCGCCGCCATCTGGTACTTCTTCGGCCCGGCTCCGCAAATTGTTTATACGCTGGTGATTGCCACGACGGTGCTGATTATTGCCTGTCCTTGTGCGCTCGGTCTGGCAACGCCGATGTCGATTATTTCTGGTGTGGGTCGTGCCGCGGAGTTTGGCGTGTTGGTACGTGATGCCGATGCCCTGCAACGCGCCAGCACGCTCGATACCATCGTGTTTGACAAAACCGGTACGCTGACCGAAGGCAAGCCGCAGGTTGTCGCGATGAGCACTGACAACGGCTGGTCAGAGAGTGATGCATTAAGACTGGCGGGCGCACTGGAGCAAGGCTCAAGCCACCCGCTGGCACGTGCGATTCTCGATAAAACCGTAGGCGTGGAATTGCCGCAGGTGAATGCGTTCCGCACTTTGCGCGGGCTGGGTGTTAGCGGTGAAATCGAAGGGCGTCAGTTATTACTCGGGAACAAAGCGCTGCTGGTTGAACAAAACGTCGATACCACAGCTTTGGACGCAGAGATTGAAGCCCAGGCAAGCCGTGGCGCCACACCGGTTCTGTTGGCAGTCGACGGCAAACTCGCGGCACTGTTTGCGATTCGTGACCCGCTTCGTGCCGATAGCGTCAGCGCGCTGCAACGCTTACATCGTAACGGTTATCGCCTGGTGATGTTGACTGGCGATAACCCAACCACCGCTCACGCCATCGCTAAAGAAGCAGGCATCGACGAAGTGATCGCAGGCGTATTGCCGGATGGCAAAGCCGAAGCGATTAAAAAGCTGCAACAACAGGGCCGCCAGGTCGCTATGGTCGGTGACGGGATAAACGATGCGCCTGCGCTTGCGCAAGCCGAAGTGGGGATTGCCATGGGCGGCGGCAGCGATGTGGCTATCGAAACCGCTGCAATCACGCTGATGCGCCACAGCCTGGTGGGTGTCGCCGATGCGCTGGTGATTTCCAAAGCCACGCTGCGCAACATGAAGCAGAATCTGGTAGGCGCGTTTATCTACAACACGCTGGGGATCCCAATTGCCGCCGGGATTTTGTATCCGCTGACCGGAACGTTGCTCAACCCGGTAGTGGCAGGCGCGGCGATGGCACTGTCGTCGATTACGGTAGTCAGTAACGCTAACCGCCTGTTGCGCTTTAAGCCGAAGGACTGAATGTCGGATGGCGCTGCGCCTATCCGGGCGACGAAAACGCAATGACCTTCCCCACGGTGTAAAAACCGTGGGGAAATTTGCACCCGACTCATCGCAGCGGTAGCATGACTTTTTAGCCAGGGAATCTGCAAATGGGTCTGCTATCGCGAATTACCGCATTGTTTTCAAGCCTTTCAACTCCCCACTATCCCTGGCCTGCTCTGGATATTGTTCTGCCCGGAGATCGCCATCTGCATCTGGTTGGCAGTATTCACATGGGCACGCGCGATATGTCGCCGCTGTCCGAAAAGCTCATCGACAAGCTCAGAGACGCGGATGCGCTGATTGTCGAAGCAGATATCACCCAAAGTGGTTCTCCTTTCCCGCAACAATCCAACGAGCTTCCTCTCGAACAGCGCTTGTCTGCCGAAAACTGGGCGCAAGTCGTGTCGTTAATTCAGGAACTGGATATCCCCCTGAGCCAGATTGAAACCCAGCCCGCCTGGCAAATTGCGCTGGTGCTGCAAGCTCATCAGGCGCAGCGACTGGGGTTACGGGCGAATTACGGGATAGATTTTCAGATGCTGGAGGCGGCAAAAACCATGGCGATCCCAGTTATCGAGCTTGAGGGCGCTGAACACCAGATTGATATTCTCACCCGTTTACCCAATGGCGGAATGCCGCTGCTAACCGATACGTTGACCCACTGGCACACCAATGCCCGGCTGCTGCAAATGATGATTAGCTGGTGGCTGGAAACTCCGCCGCAGCGTGGGAATGTGGCGCTGCCCAATACGTTTGGCGATGAGCTATACGATGTTCTTATGCATCGGCGTAATCTTGAGTGGCAACATTTTTTGCAGCAGTTACCTGCCGGACGCTACGTCGTCGCCGTCGGTGCGCTACATCTTTATGGGAAGGGAAATCTGCCTGAGCTCTTGAAAACCAGATAAAAAAACGGCCAATATCGCTATCGGCCCGTCAAAGAGGAATTTCTATATTGTTGTAATTATGCTGGTCGAATAAACGACCAGATGAATAATTGTCGCTCAATGTGACCATTAACGCTATCACTATTGAGTGAGATTATAGTAATTAAAACATATATCACGCAGCTTAATAATTCGTGCGCTTTTCAGACAAAAGCACTAAGAAGGTGACATGACACCCGCAGTAAAACTTCTCGAAAAAAACCGTGTTCCATTTCAGTTACATGCTTACGATCATGACCCGAGCGAAACCAATTTTGGCGATGAGGTGGTGCGTAAACTCAGCCTCAATGCAGAGCAAGTGTACAAAACGCTGCTCGTGGCTATTAACGGTGATATGAAGCATCTGGCGGTCGCTGTAACCCCGGTTTCCGGGCAGCTCGACTTAAAAAAAGCTGCTAAAGCGTTGGGCGCAAAAAAAGTGGATATGGCTGACCCCATGGTGGCACAGCGGATTACCGGTTATCTGGTTGGCGGCATCAGCCCGCTGGGGCAGAAAAAACTGCTGCCTACAGTTATTGACGCCGCTGCTCAGGAGTTTTCGTCTATCTATGTTTCAGGCGGCAAGCGTGGGCTGGATATCGAACTGGCCGCGGCCGATCTGGCAAAACTGCTGAAGGCTACTTTTGCCGAAATAGCCCGCCGCGATTAGTGGTTTATTTCTCCTAAAAGAGCAATTTCAGTCAGGACGGCGCAACGAGTGACTGGCAAAGTGAACGCCTTGAGGGAGGAATAATGAAAAAATCCAGACACCAGCTTTACGCCCGACGTTTTGAGCAAGTATTTGCCTATATTGAACAGCATCTTGATAGCCCGTTAACCGTCGAGCAACTGAGCGAAGTGGCCTGTTTTTCGCGTTTTCATTTCCATCGGCAATTCAGTCAATTCTGTGGCATCAGTATTAGCCGTTACATCACGTTAATGCGGCTGAAACGGGCCTCTTTCCGGTTGGTGAGCCATCCGCAGGAAAGAGTGATTAATATTGCCCTGGATGCCGGATTTGAAAATCCTGAATCATTTTCCCGTGCCTTCAAAAACACTTTCGGCCTGACCCCCGGCGAGTTTCGCAAAGATCCCGTGTGGGTTGACTGGCAAGTACATTTTCAATTTCCCGGACGGGAAAATCAGCAGAGGTTAGAAAATATGGACGTGAAAATTATTACTGTCGAACCGATGGATGTCGCGGTGCTGGAACATCTTGGCGACCCGATGCGCGTCAATAATACGGTCGCAAGTTTTATCGAATGGCGCAAAGAATCAGGACTTTCGGACTACATCACGCAAGGAACGTACGGTGTGCCTTACAGCGATCCCGCCACCACGCCAGGTGAGGAGTTTCGTTTTGATGTGTGTGGCGAGCTAATCCCGGAGGCGAACGGTCTGGTGCCTGAAAATCCACAGGGCGTTATCAGCAAAAAGCTGCCCGGCGGGCGTTGCGCGGTGGTTCGGCATGTTGGCGCTTATGAGCGAATCAGCGATAGCGTTTACTATCTTTATCGCCAATGGTTGCCCAATAGCGGTGAGGAGTTACGTGATTTTCCGGTCTATTTCCGCTACCTGGAGCTGGATAAAAACCACCCGGAACATGCGCAGCAGACCGATATTTTGTTGCCGTTGAAATAGCGCCCTCACCCCGGCCCTCTCCCCAAGGAGAGGGTTAGGGTGAGGGGAAAAGTTACTTCCAGCTCACCTCGCCTTTCGGCTCGAAAGCATTAACATCGAGCGGAGAATGCTTCTCGATGTACTGTTTCAGCACTTCTGCATCCACAAAACCGGTATTTACGTAACCTGGTTTTTTATCAATAGCCGGATAACCATCCCCGCCGGAGGCGTTAAAGTTTAGCGTCGCCATACGGTAGGTTTTTGCCGGGTCGATCGGTTCACCTTTGATTTTCAAATCTTGCAGACCCGTAGCAGTTGCCACAAAGCTGACATTTGCGAACTGAGGATAAGCGCCCGAATCAGGTTTTTTCTGCGACACCGCACTCAAATAATCCGTCGCTTCTTTACCGGTCATATCGGTATAAACCACAGTGTTACCAAACGGCTGAACCTTGAGGACGTCTTTATAAGTGATGTCGCCCGCTTCAATCGAATCGCGAATACCACCGCCGCTCATTACCGCGAAATCAGCACCGGTACGGTCCATTTGTGCCGCCAGCAGCAGACGCGCCAGGTTAGTTTGCACGAAACGCACTTTGCTGCGATCCCCTTCCAGGTGGCCGTTTACGCTACCCACTTTTACGTTCAGTTGCGCCTGACCTTTATTCTGGAATGGCGTCAACAAGGAGAGCATTTGCTGGTTTTCCGGGATTTGTGGCGTGTAGAGCACGCGCTCACTTTCCCCGTTATCGTAGGTGATTTTCTTTTTCAGGTTGATAGGGATCAGCTGGTAATGCACCAGTTTCATCTCGCCGTTACGGAATTCGAAATCCGCGCGGCCCACGTATTTGCCCCACTCATGCGCCTGAACAATCCAGATGCCGTTTTGCTGGTCTGGTGCACATGGCGTACCCGGCACGTAATCAACCTGCTTTTTGTTTTCCGCTGCCATACAGACCGGGTTTTGCGAATGCCCGCCGACAATCATCGTCAGCGCACCCGCAGGCAGGCTACGAGCCATCTCGACATCGCCTGGCGCGTTTGAACCATGATCGCCATTATCGTAGTGACCCATGTGCGTTGCGGCGATCAGCACATCTGGCTTTTCAGTGGTTTGCAGTTCCTGAATCACCAGTTTTGCTTCGTCAGCCGGTTTACGGAATTCGATATCGGTGAAGTTTTCCGGGTTACCAATTTTTGCCGTGTCGTCGGTGGTTAAACCTATAACCGCGATTTTAATGCCCTGCGGCTTGAAAATAGCCCACGGTTTAAACAGACGCTCGCCGGTGCTTTTCTGGTAAATGTTGGCCGAAAGCAGCGGGAATTTTGCCCATTTTTCCTGCTGGCGTAATACCGTCAGCGGCTTGTCGAATTCGTGGTTGCCGATAGCCATCGCATCGTAACCAATCAGGTTCATGCCACGAAAATCAGGTTCTGCATCTTGCAAATCGGACTCAGGAACGCCGGTATTAATATCACCGCCGGACAGCAACAGCACGCTGCCGCCCTGTTCCGCCACCTCTTTACGAATGCTATCCACCAGAGTTTTTTGTGCTGCCAGGCCATATTCAGCGTGTTCATTACGCCAGAAATGACCGTGGTGATCGTTGGTGTGCAAAATGGTGATGTTATAAGTTTTATCTTTTTCCCAGGCCAGTGCAGATGCGCTGGTTAAGCTGACTGCCATTAGCAGCGCGGTGGTCACCCCTTTCACTACGAACTTCATCGCAAATCTCCATATTTAATAAATGCTTTCGCACCAATAGCAGAACCCTACTAGCATAGACAAATAACTTTTCACTCTTGTGACTTTCTTCGTCCCTTTCCTGCAGGTATGTTAGCTGGGTAATGATTTCCTACGGTTCCATCAGTGAACTGGGTTAAAAAACAATCAATTCAATAATTACAGGTATTTATGGCAATCTCGGAACAAACTCTCGCGTCAACGGAGCCGCAAAAGGCTCGCACCGCGTTTGGCATTCTGGGGGCAATTAGCCTCTCCCATTTGCTCAACGATATGATTCAGTCGCTGATTCTGGCGCTCTACCCGCTGCTACAAAGCGAGTTTTCGCTAAGCTTTGTGCAAATTGGGATGATCACGCTCACTTTCCAGGTGACATCATCGCTACTCCAGCCGGTAGTAGGATACTACACCGACAAATACCCGATGCCGTGGTCGTTGCCGATTGGTATGTGCTTCACACTTTGCGGCCTGGTTATCCTCGCCATGGCGGGCAGTTTCCCGATGGTGCTGCTGGCTGCGGGCCTTGTTGGCACAGGCTCATCGGTATTCCACCCGGAATCTTCACGCGTGGCTCGCATGGCCTCCGGTGGCCGTCATGGTCTTGCGCAGTCACTCTTCCAGGTGGGCGGCAACTTTGGTAGCTCGTTAGGGCCACTGCTGGCAGCGTTGATTATCGCGCCGTACGGTAAAGGCAACGTCGGCTGGTTCGTGCTCGCGGCCTTACTGGCGATTATCGTGTTGTTGCAAATCAGCCGTTGGTACGCCGCCCAGCATCGTATGACGAAGGGCAAAACTGCCGCTCCGGTGGTGAACCCGCTACCGCGCAAGAAAGTGATTCAGGCGGTATCTGTTTTACTGGTGCTGATTTTCTCTAAGTATTTTTATATGGCGAGTATCAGCAGCTATTACACCTTCTACCTGATGCACAAATTTGGTTTGTCGGTGCAAAATGCCCAGTTCCATCTGTTTGCCTTCCTGTTTGCGGTAGCGGCGGGGACGGTCATTGGCGGGCCGGTTGGGGATAAGATTGGCCGTAAATACGTGATTTGGGGTTCGATTCTTGGCGTCGCGCCATTCACCCTGTTCTTGCCGTATGTCTCCCTGGAATGGACGGGGATTCTGACGGTGATCATCGGCTTTATTCTTGCCTCTGCATTTTCGGCCATTCTGGTTTATGCGCAAGAGCTGATGCCTGGACGTATCGGCATGGTTTCCGGGCTGTTCTTCGGCTTTGCGTTTGGTATGGGTGGCTTGGGGGCCGCGGTACTGGGTCTGGTTGCCGACCATACAAGTATCGAATTAGTCTATAAAATATGTGCTTTCCTGCCACTTCTCGGCATATTGACCATATTCCTGCCTGACTATCGCCATAAGTCATAGTTATAAGGGCCGGAGAAACTCTCTGGCCCTTCACCACTTCCACATTCCGCCAGACCTTTCCTAAATTAAACGTACAAAATACCCATCAGGCACTTATTTTTGTCTAAATGCGCCTTTTCTAAAGAAACTATCTATTTAGCACACACATCGTTTAAAAAATTGTCATAAACTAAATGTTATATTTTGGACATATTGGATCTGATTAACCACGAAAGGAGACGGAATGCATCACGCCACCCCGCTTATCACCACCATTGTCGGCGGCCTTGTACTGGCCTTTTTGCTCGGTATGCTCGCCAACAAACTACGTATATCACCCTTGGTGGGCTATTTATTAGCTGGGGTACTGGCCGGCCCTTTTACGCCAGGCTTTGTCGCAGATACTAAACTGGCGCCCGAATTAGCTGAACTGGGCGTTATCTTGCTGATGTTTGGCGTCGGTTTGCATTTCTCTCTGAAGGATTTGATGGCGGTAAAGGCCATCGCCATTCCCGGCGCTATCGCCCAAATTGCTGTGGCGACGCTACTGGGTATGGCGCTTTCATCGCTGATGGGTTGGTCGCTGATGACCGGCATCGTGTTTGGCCTGTGTCTTTCCACCGCCAGTACCGTGGTGCTGCTACGCGCCCTTGAAGAACGGCAGTTAATCGACAGCCAGCGCGGTCAAATCGCTATTGGCTGGCTGATTGTTGAAGATCTGGTGATGGTGCTGACTCTGGTTCTGCTGCCAGCCGTTGCCGGGATGATGGAAAAAGGCGACGTGGGCCTCGCCTCTTTGTCGCTGGATATGGCGTTTACCATCGGCAAAGTGGTGGCGTTTATTGCGATTATGTTGATTGTTGGCCGCCGCCTGGTGCCGTGGATTCTGGCGCGAAGTGCGGCAACCGGTTCGCGCGAGTTGTTCACACTTGCGGTTCTGGCGCTGGCGCTGGGTATCGCGTTTGGCGCTGTTGAACTGTTTGATGTGTCGTTTGCACTCGGCGCATTCTTCGCCGGTATGGTGCTCAACGAATCTGAACTCAGCCACCGTGCGGCCCACGACACTTTACCCCTGCGCGACGCGTTTGCGGTGTTGTTCTTTGTTTCGGTCGGGATGTTATTCGACCCGATGATTTTGATTCAGGAACCGCTCGCCGTGCTGGGCACCGTGGCGATTATCGTATTTGGTAAATCCCTCGCGGCATTCTTCCTGGTGCGCCTGTTCGGCCACTCGCAACGGACTGCATTAACCATCGCTACTAGCCTTGCGCAGATTGGTGAATTCGCCTTTATTCTTGCAGGGCTGGGCATGGCGCTGAATCTGCTGCCGCAAACCGGGCAAAATCTGGTGCTGGCCGGGGCGATTCTGTCGATTATGCTCAACCCGATTTTGTTTGCGATTCTTGAGCGCTACCTGGCTAAAACCGAAACGCTGGAAGAGCAGACGCTGGAAGAAGCTATCGAAGACGAGAAGCAAATTCCGGTCGATATTTGCAATCATGCCCTGTTGGTTGGGTTTGGGCGCGTGGGGAGTTTGCTGGGTGAGAAATTAATGGCGCAGGGCATTCCACTGGTGGTGATTGAAACCTCCCGCAGCCGCGTTGATGAACTGCGCGAGCGTGGGATTCGGGCGGTGCTGGGAAATGCGGCCAACGAAGAGATCATGAATCTTGCGCATCTTGATTGCGCTCGCTGGTTATTGCTGACGATCCCCAACGGTTACGAAGCCGGTGAAATCGTCGCGACCGCACGCACCAAATGCCCGGACATCGAGATTATTGCCCGCGCGCATTATGACGACGAAGTGGATTACATTACCGAACGCGGCGCCAATCGGGTGGTTATGGGTGAGCGTGAAATCGCGAATACGATGATGGGGTTGTTGGAGAAACCTGTCGTGCAGGAAACCGTGTCGGGATAATTTTTGATGAAGCCGTGTCGGATGGCGCTTCGCTTATCCGACCTACGAAAGAGTGTTGTAGGGTGGATAAGCGCACGCGTCATCCACCTTCCAGACTAAGGAATTAACGCTCCCAGTAAGACTCTTCTAAGCTATCTTCGCGCTCTGGCAAGCCACGCGTCAGGCGCGGAGAGTGCTGATTCAGCACCTGATAACTCACGCGATTCGCGTATTTACACACCTGAGCCAAAGACGAATACGTCAGCCACGTAAACTGGTGTTTGCTGGAGTTCGGCACGTTGGAGCGGTGATAGTTGTTCGCCGTAATATCATGCAGCAGTGCCGCCAGTGCGCCGTCGCCCGCGCCATTGGTGTTCATGATTTTCTCAGGCCCGCCCATGTATGGCGCGATGTGCGAGAAAATACGCATCGGGTTCTGGCAATCTTTATGGCGCATCGCACGGCTAAATTCGTACTGGTTAAACTCAGCAATCGCGCCCGGCAGCAATGGATGCTGGGTGGTGCGTTTTGCTGATTCTTCAGTAAAGGCCGCCATATACAAACCTACTGGCCCGGCAGTACAGAGCACTAAATCAACCCAATCCAGCGCTTTATCCGCCGCCAGCAGCGGGTCGTTTTCGCCCGTAAGCGCCAGCCCTTCTTCTTCGTTCATCGCCAGAATGGAGACGTGTTCTTTGAGGAACGCCTGCCACCACTCCGGGTTTTCCGCGATAACGTATTTTGTGCCGAGCGTCAGCACCACCGGAACGTTGTACTTTTTCGCATACGCGATGGCCTGCATGGTGGCTTCCGGCATCGGCTCGCCATCTTTGCAGCGCACCAGATAGGAAGTCAGAACCAGGGCAGACGCGCCCGCAATAACCTCTTCCGGAATGCTCTCAGCGCGAAGCTGGTTCATGTGGCCCGGGCTTATCGCAAATGTCCGTTCGCCCTGCTCGCCAATCAACGTGAAGCAACGACCAATCGCGCCATTCACGCCTTGCAGATAGTTGAGATCGGTTCGGCTGGAGGTGTTGCACAGGTAGCGGTAGGCATAGCTACCAATTTCGATATTGCTGCACATCACGCCCAGTAAAACGGAGCGGTCGTCGGCTAATACCGAATAGTTGTGCATGGTGTTACCGATGGTGCCACCGGCAAACTGATGAGTAATCAGATCTTTTTGCACCAGTTCCTGATACAGCGCTTCTGCAATTTCGTCTTCAATCACCAGCGAGTGCCCGAAACTCAAACCGTAACGATGAACAAATTCGTCGTCAACTTTGGCTTCGATATCCACCAGCGTTTGGTCAATCCCAACAATCCAGGAAGTGCCAGTTTCATGTTCAGGTTGAGCCTGTTGCAATAAAGGATCGCGTGCGCTGACAGGGAAGTAGTGTTTGGATTTACGTTTGCCGGGAAATTTCATGATGTTGTTCAAAGTCGCTAATCAGGCCGGAAATGGTAGCACATTAACGGCCCTAAGCGAGATCAGCGATATTTCTGCACCAGGTTCATCATCATTGCAATGTGGGCCGGGTCGTCATTCAGAGCAGGAATATATTCATATTTGGTGCCGCCTGCTTCGAGGAACACTTCGCGGTTTTGTACCGCCATTTCTTCGAGCGTTTCCAGGCAGTCAGCAGAAAAACCAGGACACATAACCTGAATATGTTTTATCCCTTTCTCAGGCAACATTTTCAGGGTTTCGTCGGTATAAGGCATCAGCCATGGCTCACGACCAAAACGCGACTGGTAAGTCATCATCACTTTTTCTGGCGGCAGTTCGAGGGCTGAAAGCAATTCGCGCGTGGTGTCGCGGCAACGTTGCGGGTAATCGTCCCCTTCGTTGGCATAACGCTGCGGAATGCCGTGGTAGGAAAGCAGCAAAACATCCGGCTCACCGTGTTTGGCAAAAGATTCCCTGACCGATGCCACCAGCGCGTTGATATAAGATTCATTATCAGCATAATCGCGAATCAGGGAAATCGACGGCAGCGAGCGATAGTCGGCAAAAATGCGCCCTAATTCATCCCAAACCGCGGCGACCGTCGAGCAAGAAAATTGCGGATACAGCGGCAGCACCACAATGTGATCGACGTGATGCGACATCAACTCTTCCACCGCACTTTTCAGCGACGGCGTGCCATAACTCATACCGAGTGCGACGGGGACATCTGGCAATTGCGCGGCAAGTGCAACCTGCTGACGACGGCTATAAACCAGCAGCGGCGAGCCTTCATCCATCCATACTGACTGATAAAGTTTGGCAACACGTGAAGAACGCAGCGGTAAAATCACGCCGCGCAGCAGCGGCCACCAGAGTAAACGTGGAGTATCGACAACGCGCTTATCGCTGAGAAACTGGCGTAAATAGCGCTTCACCGCAGCGGGAGTCGGTGCATCAGGCGTACCCAGGTTTGCCAGTAAAATACCCACTTTTTCCTGATTCATTTCCGCTCCTTATCAACAAATTACTGATAATTGTAACGTAAAAGCGGCGCAGGAGAACCGATTACAGCGAAAGGGCAAAATTTGGTTAAAAAAATACCAGGAACAAGTCCTGGTATTTTTATCTCAGCAACGAATTAGCCGAGGATTTTTGCCAGCTCTGCGCTCACTTCGGTCACTTTACGGGTGCCGTCGATTTTCACGTATTTGGTGTTACCGGCTTCAGCTTCTTTGCTGTAGTAGGAGATCAGCGGAGCGGTCATCTGATGGTATTCCACCAGGCGCTTACGCACAGTCTCTTCCTGATCGTCTTTACGGGTAGTCAGCTCTTCGCCTGTTGCGTCGTCTTTACCTTCCACTTTTGGTGGATTGAAGGTGACGTGATAAACGCGGCCAGACGGCGCATGTACGCGACGACCAACGATACGCTCAACAATCAGTTCGTCAGGTACTGCGAATTCCAGAACCACATCTACATTGATGCCCGCTTCTTTCATGGCATCAGCTTGTGGAATAGTGCGTGGGAAACCATCAAGCAGGAAACCGTTGCGGCAATCTTCCTGGGTAATACGTTCTTTAACCAGAGCGATAACCAGTTCATCTGTAACCAGTTTACCGGCATCCATGATGTCTTTTGCTTGTTTGCCCAGCTCTGAGCCAGATTTCACTGCAGCACGCAGCATGTCACCGGTGGAGATTTGCGGAATGCCATATTTCTCCATGATGAACTGAGCCTGAGTTCCTTTACCTGCGCCCGGAGCGCCAAGCAGAATAATACGCATTGCGTAATTCCCCATTCGTTTGGATTTTTGATTATTTAAAGCAGAGGCGATGACCTTACCATTAAAGGCGTATTCACCTCAAGAATAGCGGGGCTTGTGAGCGCTGTTAGTTGATTGGAAATGCCCTCACCCCGGCCCTCTCCCTCAGGAGAGGGCGAAAACCAGAGTGAGGAGTAAATATTACGAAACTAATAGCTGATTCATACGACGGATAAACTGGTTTGGATCTTCCAGCGTACCGCGTTCTGCTAACAGTGCCTGGTCGAGCAATAATTCGACCCACTCGCCGAACTGCGCTTCGTCCTGGGTATCCGCGACGCGTTTCACCAGCCCGTGATCCGGGTTCAGCTCAAAAATGTACTTCACTTCCGGCACTTCCTGGCCCGCAGCGGCAAACAATTTCGCCATTTGCGTGCTCATGTCGTTGCTGTCGGTGGTGACGATGGCTGGTGTGTCGGTCAGACGGTGCGTCAGACGCACTTCTTTCACGCGCTCACCGAGCAAGGTTTTCACACGGTCAACAAACGGCTCAAGGGCTTTTTCAGCTTCTTTCGCTTCTGGTGTTTCTTCGTCGGCCATTTTTTCCAGCGACTCGTCAGTTTTGCTGACTGACTGGAACATTTTGCCGTCGAATTCGGTCAGATAGCTCATCATCCACTCGTCGATGCGGTCAGAAAGCAGCAACACTTCGATGCCTTTCTTACGCAGCAATTCCAGATGCGGGCTGCTCTTCGCGGCGGCGTAGCTGTCGGCAGTGATGTAGTAAATCTTCTCCTGCCCTTCTTTCATGCGCGACACGTACTCTTCCAGCGAAACGGTTTGCGCCGAAGTGTCCGTGTGAGTTGAAGCAAAGCGCAGCAGTTTAGCGATAGCCTCCTGGTTTGCGTTGTCTTCAGCAGGGCCTTCTTTCAGCACCAGGCCGAAGTTTTTCCAGAAGGTCTGGTATTTTTCGCTGTCGTCTTTCGCCAGTTTTTCCAGCATCTGCAATACGCGTTTAGTCAGCGCACTACGCAGGTTTTGCGTCACACGGCTGTCTTGCAGAATTTCACGCGACACGTTCAGCGGCAGGTCGTTGGAATCTATCAGACCGCGCACGAAACGCAGGTAGTTCGGCATAAACTGTTCAGCGTCATCCATGATGAACACGCGCTGGACGTAGAGTTTCAGGCCGTGTTTGTGGTCACGGTTCCACATATCCCAAGGTGCCTGAGACGGGATGTACAACAGGCTGGTGTACTCTTGCTTCCCTTCCACGCGGTTATGGCTATAAGTCAGCGGGTCGGTGAAGTCATGCGCCACATGTTTGTAGAACTCGTTGTATTCTTCGTCTTTAATTTCAGACTTGCTACGGGTCCACAGCGCCTGGGCTTTGTTGATTTTTTCCCAACTGATGATGGTTTCGCCGTCTTTTTCTTCGCGGGTTTCGATCTCAACCGGCAAGGCGATGTGGTCAGAGTATTTGCTGATGGTCGAACGCACGCGCCAGTCGTCTAAGAACTCATCTTCACCTTCGCGCAGATGCAGGGTAATTTCAGTCCCGCGATCGGCTTTGGTGATGTCTGCAACGGTATATTCGCCCGCGCCTTCAGATTCCCAGAACACCGCTTGATCAGCAGGAACGCCTGCCGCACGGGTGCGCACGGTGACTTTATCCGCCACGATGAATGCCGAGTAGAAACCCACACCGAACTGGCCGATAAGCTGGCTATCTTTCGCCTGGTCAGAACCCATGGATTCGAGGAACGCTTTGGTACCCGATTTTGCAATCGTCCCGAGGTGATCGATCGCTTCGTCGCGCGTCATACCGATGCCGTTGTCGGCAATGGTCAAAGTGCGTTTTTCTTTATCAAAAGAGACACGCACGCGCAGCTCGCCGTCACCTTCATACAGGTCTGTCTGAGACAATGCGCGGAAGCGCAATTTGTCTGCCGCATCAGAGGCGTTGGAGATCAGCTCACGCAGGAAAATTTCTTTATTTGAGTAGAGGGAGTGGATCATCAGGTGCAGAAGTTGTTTCACTTCAGACTGGAAGCCACGAGTCTCTTGTCCTTTCATGGTCATTGATACCTCAACAAAATCAAAATACGCAGGGGTTTAAAACGCTGAGGGTGATATGAGGATAGAAGCGGAGGTTTTCAAGCGGGAAGTATAAGAAACTCCCCGCAAGTGGTTAGAAATTAATCTTGTGACGCCCTGCCAGAGAATGCGACAAAGTCGTGCCATCGACCATTTCCAGCTCGCCGCCGACCGGCACACCGTGCGCGATACGGCTGGCATCAACACCATATTGCCCGCAAAGTTCGGCGATATAGTTTGCAGTGGCTTCTCCTTCTACCGTCGGGTTGGTGGCGAGGATCAGCTCTTTGATGGTTTCGGTTTCCAGGCGTTGCTCAAGCCTGTCGAGACCAATGTCCTGCGGGCCAATTCCGTCAAGCGGAGAAAGATGGCCCATCAGCACAAAATAGCGGCCGGAAAACTGGCCTGTCGCTTCAATGGCATGAATATCCGCGGGCGTTTCTACCACGCAAATTTGGCCGTTTTCCTGGCGGCGAGGGTTGGCGCAAATGGCGCAAACTTCTTGTTCGGTAAAAGTACGGCAATCAGAACAATGGCCAATTTCTGACATCGCACGAGTTAATGCTTGAGCAAGACGCATGCCACCACTGCGGTCACGTTGCAAAAGCGCGAACGCCATACGTTGGGCAGACTTTGGGCCGACGCCTGGCAGGCAGCGCAGGGATTCCATAAGGGTGGTAAGTAAAGGACTGGTTTGCATCGCTCAGACTTCTGAAAAAAGAGTGGACCATAGCCTAACATTAGCCCCGCGCGAGGGCATAGGAAAAGATATTCCCCCTGCGCGATGTCTCGCAAAGGGGGAAATTATTTAACCGCGCTGCGAGTCCAGTTGCTCTTGATTCGTCACCACATCTTGTGCTTTCTGGTAGCTTTCCATCAGCAAACCGTACTCAATAAATACGCCACCCCACAGGTTTGCCCATTCCATTGCATCATCCCGATTCCAGGTGTGCTGGATTTCAGCCACGACGGCTGCGGTATCCATTGGCACGACACCGGCCTGAACGACACGCGCCAACGTCACTTCCTGCGCCATTTTGGAGTAGGTGCCTGAGGCATCAATCACCGCGAAGACTTTGAAGCCTTCTGCCACCGCACTTATCGCCGGGAAAGCCATGCATACGCTGGTCACTGTACCGGCAATAATCAAGGTTTTGCGCCCTGTGGCTTTGACTGCTGCCACGAAATCAGGGTTGTCCCAGGCGTTAATTTCGCCTTTACGCGGGACGTACTGAGCGTGTGGAGCGTACTGGTGAATCTCAGGAATCAGCGGGCCGTTCGGGCCTTGCGGCACAGAAGCGGTGGTGATAACCGGAATATTGGCCAGCGTGGCTATTTTAGCCAACACGGTTGCATGGGTGCGTAAAGTTGGCATCGGCATGTCGTGCACCAGTTGGAAAAGACCGCTCTGGTGGTCGATAAGCAGCATTACCGCGTCGTTTGCATCAATTGTAGGGATTTGTCCGTTAAAGTTTGCAGGTGTCATGTTCAGATCCTCTTAGGGTTCAATCATCGTGTTGAAAAAACGGCTACCAAAACGGTAGCCGCTTAGGTTAGTTAAACTTTCTGGCCAAATTTGCCCTGGTTAAAGTCATCAATGGCCTCTTTGATTTCTTCACGGGTGTTCATGACAAACGGCCCGTATCCCACCACTGGCTCATTCAGCGGCTCACCGCTCAACACCAGCACAACCGCATCGGTATTGGCTTCAAGCGTGACGGTTTCGCCTTTGGCATCCAGCACCACCAATTGCGCCTCACGAGCCACCTCCAGTCCGTTGACCAGCACGGTGCCTTTGAGCACCACCAGTGCAGTGTTCCAGCCGTCTGGCAGCGTTAAATGCGTGGTACTTTGTGCATTCAGGCGCATATCCAGTACACGCAGTGGAGAAAACGTGCGTGCCGGGCCTTTTGCGCCATCCATTTCACCGGCGATAACTCGCGCCTGGCCTGCGTTGTCTGGCAGCGTCACGACCGGAATATCCGCGTCGGTAATCGACTGATAGTTCGGCGGTGTTGACTTGTCTTTGGCTGGCAAATTGACCCACAGCTGAACCATTTCAAGCCGACCGCCCTTCTCGCTGAAAGCCGGTGAGTGGAACTCTTCATGCAAAATGCCACTACCTGCCGTCATCCACTGCACGTCGCCGGGGCCAATCACCCCACCGCTACCGGTGGAATCGCGGTGAGCCACTTCGCCTTTGTAGACGATGGTGACGGTTTCAAAACCGCGATGCGGGTGGACATCAACACCGCGCTGGCCTTTGTTGCTCGGTTTAAAATCAGCCGGGCCTGCGTAGTCCAGCAGCAAGAACGGACTGAGCTGTTTTTCAAATTTTGAATAAGAAAACAGTGAGCGAACCGGGAATCCATCGCCCACCCAGTGGGACGCTGGTGCTGAATAAACGCCAAGAATTGATTTCATCGTTATCTCCATTGAGTGTCGATTTCTGTTGAGATAAAGCTTACTCATAAGACGAATTCCCCGGTAGACTCTGAAAATGAACTCAGCGTTCCATATATAGGACAATGGCAATGCAAGATCTCAACGACCTGTGGTATTTCGTGCAAGTGGTAGATAACGGAGGGTTTTCTCCGGCAAGCCGCGTTATTGGTATTCCGAAATCACGCTTGAGTCGCCGTATCGCGCTACTGGAAGAAAGTCTGGAGACCCGTCTGATTCAGCGTTCAACGCGCAGCTTTACCGTGACGGAGGCCGGGCAGATTTTTTATCGTCATTGCAAGGCGATGATTATTGAAGCCGAGGCCGCACAGGAAGCGATTAACACGCTGCGTGCCGAACCTCGCGGGCTGATTCGCCTGACCTGCCCGATTACGCTGCTGCATGTGCATATCGGCGACATGCTGGCGCGATTTATGACGTTGTATCCGCAGGTCACCGTGCAACTCGAAGAAACTAACCGCCAGGTTGATGTGCTAAATGAAAACGTCGATTTAGCGGTGCGGGTGCGCCCATTGCCACTCGACGATAGCGATCTGGTGATGCGTAAACTGGCGGATCGCGGGATGTGCCTGGTTGCCAGCCCTGAACTGGTGGCGCGTTTTTCAAAACCTCAGTCCCCTGCCGATCTTCAGCACTGGCCGAGCCTTGCGCTGTCAAAACCGCAGCAAGTTTACCGCTGGTGCCTGTTTGGCCCTGATAATCAGGAAGTGACGCTGCACCATAAACCGCGCTTCGTGACCACCGATATGATTGCACTGAGAGCGGCGGCTCTGGCGGGTGTGGGGATTGTTCAGTTGCCGATGTTGATGCTTAACAAACAGATTGCCGACGGGAGTCTGGTGCGACTGTTACCGGAGTGGCGAGCAAGGCGAGAGGTGATTCATCTGGTGTTTCCTTCCCGGCGCGGTCAGTTACCGGCGGTCAGGGCGCTGATTGATTTTCTGGTGGAGAGTTATGCGGCGTTCGAGGAAGAGTGAGAACGCGAAACGCCCTCACCCCAGCCCTCTCCCGCAGGAGAGGGAGAAAAACAAAATCAGAATGGCATTTTGAAGCCTGGTGGCAACTGCATCCCGCTGGAAACGCCAGCCATTTTCTCTTTCTGCGCTTCGCCAATACGACGCGCTGCATCGTTGAAGGCTGCAGCAACCAGGTCTTCAACCATTTCTTTGTCGTCTTCCATCAGGCTTGGATCGATTTCGACACGACGGCAGTTGTGAGCACCGTTGATAGTGACTTTAACCAGACCCGCGCCAGATTCGCCTGTGACTTCCATTTGGGCGATTTCTTCCTGAACCTGGGCCATTTTTTCCTGCATCTGCTGGGCTTGCTTCATGATGTTGCCCAGACCGCCTTTTCCAAACATAGTCTTCTCTCTTTTGCTCGGGCCGACTAACCGCAGAGTACGATTATCGGCTATCAGGGTTTACAACAAACCGGGTGAGCCGGTTTGTCAAATTGGTCGAATACTGTCTTCATCCAGTTCCGCATCAAAGAAACGACGCAGCGTCTGGATGTTGTTGTCAGCACTCATTGATTCCCGTGCCTGCGCCAGCTTCTCTTCGTAGATGGCCTGACGCCACTCCAGCGGGGTGCGTTGTGCGAGATTATCATCTTCAATAATAGTCAGCTCAACTGTTTCGCCACTAAAATCACTCATCGCATCGGCCAGCGTTTTCATAGCCGACGGCGAATTGAGGTGACGTAACGCCGGGCGCAGATGCAGACAAACGCGGTTGCCGTCCTGTTCTTTCCAGGCATTTAGCGCCAGTTGTTGCACTAACTTCGGCAACACAAGTTGGCTAATTTCAGCTGCCCAACCGTCGCGTTCTATGGCTTCGAGTGCCAGTTTCTGCGCAAGTTCCGGGGTTTTCTCATGCTCGAGCGCCCGCTTCAATGCTTTTGGTGTCGCGACCGGTTCTTCGACGACATCAGAAACGTTCTGCGATACCCAGCGATAAGCCTCTGGCTTCGGCGCGGGTTTTTCTTCAACTGTTGCGGGCCGGGACTGAATGCGCTCGGTGACCGAGGCTAAACGTTCCAGTGCGGTATTCTTCGCCGGCCGCGCTACATTTTGCGCTGCCGGCTCATTCTTTTTTGCTTTGTTGGCTCCCTGCTGGCGCATTAGCTGTGTTCGCGCTTGCAGCACCTGACTTGTGGTGTCTGGCAGCGTCGTTTCACTTTGCCGTGGCGGCGGGGCCGATGTTTGTTGGCGTACCGGAACAGGGTTTATCACCGGAATACTCGGTGCCTGTCGCGGTTGTTCAGGTTCGGGTAAAGGTTTGCGCGGATGGAACGCCAGCGCACGCAGCAACGTCATTTCAACGCCCATACGGCGGTCAGGTGCCCAGGACAACTCTTTGCGCCCAATCAGCAAAGTCTGGTAATAAAGCTGCACTTCGGCAGGCGGCACAACGCGAGCCAGCTCACGCATACGTTGTTCAATGGCAGCCATGTCTGTGCCTAACGCGGCAGGTGAAAGCTGAACCATCGCCACGCGATGCAGCAGACTCAGCATTTCCACCAGCAGTGCTTCCCACTCAACACCCCGCCCGGCGGCATCATTCAGCAAGCTCATGACGCGCTCGCCATCGGCATGAATCATCGCTTCAATTAACGACAGCGCCTGGTCATCGTCGAGCGTGCCGAGCATCGCGCTCACCGCGGCGGTGGTCACATGCCCGTCACCGCTGGCAATGGCCTGGTCGGTGAGGCTTAACGCATCACGCAGGCTGCCATCTGCGGCACGGGAGAGCAATTGTAGCGCACGCGTTTCACATGGGATTTTCTCTTCGCCAAGAATATGTTCCAACTGATGGCGGATTTGTTCGACATCCAGCGCTTTCAGGTGGAATTGCAGGCAGCGAGAAAGAATAGTGACCGGCAGCTTTTGTGGATCGGTAGTCGCCAGCAAGAATTTAACGTGTGATGGCGGCTCTTCCAGCGTCTTCAACAAGGCGTTGAAACTGTGGCGGGAGAGCATGTGCACTTCATCGATGAGATAGACTTTAAAGCGGCCACGCGCCGGGGCGTACTGAACGTTGTCCAGCAAATCACGGGTGTCTTCTACTTTGGTGCGCGAAGCGGCGTCAATTTCAATCAGGTCAACAAAGCGACCTTGTTCTATTTCACGGCAGTTATCGCACACGCCGCAAGGAGTGGCAGTAATGCCGGTTTCGCAATTTAACCCTTTCGCCAGCAAGCGAGCGATGGAGGTTTTCCCCACGCCGCGCGTCCCGGAAAAGAGATAAGCGTGGTGGATTCGGCCCATGGATAAGCCATTAGCCAGCGCAGTCAGAACGTGTTGCTGGCCGACAACATCAGCAAAAGTTTGTGGCCGCCATTTGCGGGCTAAGACCTGGTAGCTCATACGAGATAGGCTCTACATCGCGGGTGTGAATTCAGGGGGTAATGCTAACATAAGCCTCCCCCATCGGGCGAGGCTTCTATACCCGTCATCCTTCAAGCTGCAGGTGTGTTGGCTGCATACGCTCATCCCAGTCACTTACTCAAGTAAGCTCCATGGGATTCTCGTCCTTGCCGCCTACCTGCAACTCGAATGCTAACGGGTATAGTTTGGGGAATATGGAGGCTGAACTTAGTGGCCAGGGAACAGTACGAGGCTGTAGCTTTTCACGCCCATTTTTTCCAGGCGCTGCTCACCACCAATATCAAACAAATTGATGATAAACGCCGCGTCAGTCACTTCCCCACCCAAACGGCGGATAAGTTTGACGGTTGCTTCAATAGTGCCGCCGGTTGCCAGCAGATCATCCACCACCAGAACTTTGTCGCCAGGCTGGATTGCATCAACGTGGATTTCCAGTTGATCGGTGCCGTATTCCAGCTCGTAGTTTTCAGCGATAGTTTCGCGTGGCAGTTTACCAGGCTTACGAACCGGCACGAAGCCGACACCTAATTCCAGCGCAACCGGTGCACCAAACAAGAAGCCACGCGCTTCAGTACCCACCACTTTGGTGATACCGGCGTCTTTAAAGCGTGAAACTAATAATTCAATGCTGGTGGCGTAGGCTTTCGGATCTTCAAGCAAGCTGGTAACGTCACGGAATAAGATCCCAGGTTTTGGATAGTCTGGAATGCTTTTGATGCTGTTTTTCAGATATTCAAGCTGCTGCGCAGTCGCGGTCATAATTAATGCCTGCTAAAAACATGATTCTAACAAAGCACGAGACTGCTTATTAATCAGTCATACCGTGCTCGAAAACGGTCGAATTTACTGGCTGGCACCAACAATTGCAACCACCGCAAATGCGGTTTATGGCTTTTGTTGCTTTTCGTCAATTACCGGCATGCGCCACATAAAGAACAGCAGCGCACACATCATCAACAATAATAGTAGCCTGACCCAAAGAATGTTGACCAGGTAAAGGGATACCGCAAAAGTTAACACGATGAAAATCAATGCCCTGGGTTTTGCTCCCGGCGGCAGTGCACGATGATTTTGCCAATGGTGGATATAACTGCCAAACCATGAGCGATACAATAGCCAGTGGTGGAAACGCGGCGATGAACGAGCGAAGCACCAGGCCGCCAGCAGTAGAAATGGGGTTGTGGGAAGTAAAGGCAAGACAACACCCAACGTCGCAAGGACTACCGCCAGCCAACCAATGATGATTAATATTGTCCGTTTCATTCAGTATTCCATCGATAACCTGGCGCTTAAACACGTACACCACTGGAGAGTCATTTTGTGAAAACCGCTTCGCTGTTACAAGCTTTGAATACTCGCGTCGCGGAACTCGCGCAAGCCATAGCGCCCGTCTCATTACAACGCGCCTCGCAAGCCCGTTTCGATAGTAAGCTGTTTTCGACCCACAGCACGCAACTTAAAGATTATCTCAGCGAAGTTCAGGCAAATCTTGAACAGTTACAGCTTAGCGTGAAAGTGGGCCGAACGGAGCAAGTTGCCTATCTTGCTGAAAAACTGGTGGCGCAAATCGCTGCGTTACAGCGTGAACTGGCGACCGTCAAAATGCGAAAAAACGATCCACAACCCGTGGTTGCCGAGAATTTATATGAAAAGCTCTCGACACATCAGGATTACGAACGTCGTATCCAGATTATGATTAGCGATCGCGAAAGCCAGCTTTCGTTGCAGGCAACGCTTGCCGGACAGCAAAAACTCCAGAAGGAATTGGCCGCGCTCGAGGGGCGTTTGCAGCGCTGCCGTCAGGCACTGACTCGTATAGAGCGTGCCATCGAAAGGCGAGAGCGTGGGCTAAGCTAATACCCAAAATACACATTAACGAGATTAACGATATGTCGCTGGATAACGCACCAGAAGAAGTCAAACTTGCGGTCGATTTGATTATGCTGCTGGAACAACATGAAATCCCGACGGAAACCGCGCTCGCAGCACTTGAGATTGTCCGTCAGGATTTTTTGCGTAAGCGGGAAGAACAAAAAGAAAATCGGTGGATAAGCGTAAGCGTTATCCACCCTACAAAAGCTTTACCGTAGGCCGGATAAGCGCAGCGTCATCCGGCACAGCATCTCATTTCCCGTTGTTATCGCGCTTCACCTCAGTCAGTTCATCGCCTTTATCATTACGCAGATGCACTTCCAACTGGTTGAAGGCGATGTTAATTCCGTTCTCACGGCACAGACGATCAATGCTCCGGTTCAGCTCATCGACGGTATAACTGCGGTCGCGCAGTTCACGCACATACAGACGTAATTCATGATCGAGTGTGCTGGCACCAAAGGTGGTGAAGAACACGGTTGGCTCAGGATCGTGCATGACCTTTGGATGATCATGAGCCGCTTTGAGTAAGATCTCGCGCACTTTATCCAGATCGGATCCATACGCAACGCCCAGGCGAATCACCACGCGCGTGATGGTATCGGTCAGCGACCAGTTGATCAGGCGCTCCGTGACAAACGCTTTGTTCGGAATGATCACTTCTTTACGGTCGAAATCGGTAATCGTTGTGGCGCGAATACGGATTTTGCTGACGCTACCGGAGAAAGTGCCGATGGTGACGGTATCGCCGATACGCACCGGGCGCTCGAAGAGAATAATCAGACCGGAAACGAAGTTACCGAATATCTCCTGCAAGCCAAAACCGAGGCCGACCGACAATGCCGCCGCCAGCCATTGCAATTTATCCCACGACACACCGAGAGAACCAAAGATGGTCATCGCCCCGACGGCAATAATCACATAGTTCAGAATCGTGGTAATGGCGTACGACGCGCCCTGGCGCATTTGCAGACGCGAGAGCACCAGCACTTCCAACAGGCCGGGTAAGTTGCGAATCAGCACCCACGCAATGGCAAAGGCAATCACCGCAAATAACAGACTGCCCATGGTGACGTGCTTCACGATGGCGGCACCGGCTTCAGTCCCGTTGTAGCTCCAGAGCTGGATGCTATCGAGATAACCGAATACCCCGAACAAATCTGACCAAATGGTGTAGAACACGATGGCAAACAGTGCGAACAGCGCAATGATGGCCAGACGCATGGTTTGCTGGTTGATTTGGTCGAGTGCCAACGGAGGCTCTTCTACCGGCTCACCGCCTTCTGCGCCCTCTTTCACCAGGTTTTCACGGCGTAATACCGCGCGGCGATAGGCCATGCGGCGTGCCGCAACGCTCAGCCCGCGCAGTACGGTCTGGTAAACCAGATTCCAGATAAGGATCAGGTAGATGGTTTCAATCCAGCGGCCCGCCAGGCGTAAGGTGGTATAGAAATACCCCATCGCCGTCAGCACCATTAACACCACGGGTACCACGCCCATCATCGTGACGGTAAACAATTGAATGGTGTGGTTGTTTTTGTTGCGCCAGTTTTCACGGCACATTGGGAACACCAGGGCGGCAATGAGCAGCAGGTTGAAGAAGATAATTAACTGCCCAAGCGCATCTTCCACCAGGTGCAGCGGAGAACGCTCACCCAACACCGACCAGAATAATAACGGTAGTAACGCACAACCAATACGCACTAGCTGGCGACGATAGTGGCTGCACAATTGCGGCGCCATATTAAAGTGGCTCACGGCCACACCGTTGGTAGAAAGCACTTGATACGTTAAGCCGAACACTAACCAGGACAGAGAAAGCTGTTTGCAGAACGCCAGCATGGATTCACTGATATTCATCTCCATACCAGCAAATACCAGCCCGATGGAGTAAATAACCAGCGCACCGGGCAGGACTTTCACAAGGGTGAGTGCAATAGCTTTTGGCGTCAGCATCTGGCTGTCGTTGCGCAGTTGTCCTACCCGACTCGCCTGTTTTTCCAGGTAGCGATCAATCGCTTTAAATTTCCAGCGAATGATACCGGCCAGTAATAATGCCGGAATCATCAGCAACAAGATGGCGATGATTTTTAACGAGCTTTCTGGCCCCTTCAGGTTAATGCGGGCGCTTTTAAACTGATCGCGTATTGATAAAGGCAATGATTTCAGCCAGTCCCAATCCATTGGCTTATTACTGGTCACCCAGAAAATCTGCTCGGTCAGAATTTGATCGAGCGATTTCGTGACGTTTTGCAGTTGCTGCTTATTGTTTTGCAGATTGATAGCCAGCATGAGTTGCATGCCGAGCTGTTTGTTCAGTTGGTCGAGCAATTCGCGACGCGTATCCAGAACTTGTAATAACGCTTCATGAACGTCAGGCGTCACTTCATCGATGTGCCCGTCTTCAATTTTCTGCACCAGTTCGTCTGGTTGAAAAAGGGCATCACGCTGCTGGTTGACATCAAACTGTTCGAGACGAATATCCGCAATACGGTTGGTCAGGTCTTCGGTGTCTTCCGCTGACGGCAAGTTTTGCTGCTGTTGTTGGTAAAGGATACGTGACAACAGCAGGCTGCCTTTCAGGACGGCAATTTGCTCTTTGAGGTTACGTTCAGATTGCAGCGCCCGGTCGAGGGTATTTTTGATGCGGATGCTCGGCGGCACCATTTCATTGGCGTGCTGAGTGGCATCAATCAAACGCTGGCTTAACTGGTGGTTGATATCCAGCTCTTGTTTCACCAACGGGTTTTGCTGAATTTTAACCGTATCTTCAGAGTCTATCGCTTCCTGCGCTGTCTGCTGTGTCAGCGTTAAACGCTTGCTGCTGACCGCTTTTTGCAGCAGTTGCAGCGTGTGCTCCAGCTGATTGATATGGGCGTTGGTGTAGTCGCGTTGTTTTTGCAGCGCATCCTGCAAGATGGTGTTGCCTTTCAGGCTGTCGCGCTGTTGATCGAGTTGCGCATTAAGCAACGCCTGTTGAGTCAGTAACAAGGTTTGCTGGCTTGGGCGCAGCTCTACCGCACCGGGTGTGACGCCGTTCAGACGGTTACGGATGGTTTCAAGTTGGGCCGAGACCGTCATCATCGCATTTTGCACACGCTCAGGCTGCGTTTGCAGGGATATAAGCTGGCTGTTCCAGGTGGCTAAATCGCTTTGCGAATTCTGTAAATCCGTCATCAAATCATTCAGACGCGATTCAAGCTGACGCAAATTTAACGATTCAATTTCGGCCTCTTCCGCAGCCTGATTTTCACGCTGGTTTTTGAGTTCGTTCAACGCCTCGGTGGCTTTGCGCAGCGCTTTTGGCGCTTCGGTTACCTGCTGATGAAGTTTTGCTGTTTCATCCTTGACCCGATCAATTTTGTCCAACGCTTCAAGCGTTTCATTAAGATCTTGCTGGGTGAGTTTGTCATTTGGCGACAGCGTTTTTTGCTTATTCAGCGCGTTGAGCTGGTTTTGAATTTCTTCGCGGCTTGGGAGATCGCTGGAATTACTTTTCGCCCAGACTGGCTGCGCCAATATACAAAACAGGCTAACCAAAGCGATGAGTAAAAACCGCGCGGAAACACGACGTGAATACAGTGAACTCATGAGTTGCGGCATAGTTTGACAGTGTTTAAAAACTGGCCGAAAAGGTTGGCGAGTTAGAGACGAAATACGAGCCGCAAGATTAGCACGTCTTTTCGGAAAAACCTTGGGCAACTATGTTCAGAATTACCCTATTAATCCTATTTTTAGTGTGGACTTGATCGCAGGGTTGGGCAGTTTTGGAACATTTCCAATAATATAGCCACGTAGTCTTCCGCCTGACCGTGAAGATCGAAGCTGTCGGGCGCAACTAACCAGTTTTCAATCAGCCCGGTAATGTAACTACGAAGAAGGATAACAGCGTGGGATAGGCGTAGGTTTTTTGGTAACATCTCTGCATCAATGCAACGCTGTAAACTGCTCTCGATTCTTTCATTACCTTCCATATAAAGTTCGCGCCTGGCCTGTTGTAAAACAGCCAGTTCCCCGACAAATTCACATTTATGGAAGATGATTTCAGTCATCAGGCGACGGCGTTCATCGGCGACAGTTGCTTGTAATATGTAAATAAGTAACTCTCTGACAACAGAAAGTGGATCGTCAGGAAATTTTGCCTGATACTCAGTTTCTAAGTCACCAATACTGGATTCCGTTAGCTCCCAGATTTCATTAAACAAATCCGACTTATTTTTGAAATGCCAGTAGATTGCACCACGGGTGACACCAGCTGCCTTTGCGATATCCGCCAGCGAAGTTGCGGAAACACCGTGTTGGGAAAACAAGCGGATTGCAACATCCAGAAGATGTTGGCGGGTCTCTAGTGCTTGTTGTTTGGTTTTTCGTGCCATAAGTGGGTGAAATTAAGGTAGTTAGATTTACATACATTTGTGAATGTATGTACCATAGCACGACGATAATATAAACGCAGCAATGGGTTTGTGGACACTTGATCCATTGAACAACTTTGAAATCGGACACTCGAGGTTTACATATGAACAAAAACAGAGGGTTTACGCCTCTGGCGGCCGTTCTGATGCTCTCAGGCAGCTTAGTGCTTACAGGATGTAATGACAAAGAGACACAACAGAGTGCCCCGCATACCCCAGAAGTGGGTGTGGTGACTTTGAAAAGTGCTCCTTTGCAGATAACAACAGAGCTACCGGGCCGTACCAGCGCTTACCGTATTGCAGAAGTCCGTCCACAGGTCAGTGGCATCATCCTGAAACGTAACTTCGAAGAAGGAAGTGAAATCAAGGCTGGCGTTTCGCTGTATCAGATTGACCCTGCAACATATCAAGCTGCGTATGACAGTGCAAAAGGCGACCTCGCGAAAGCACAGGCAAGTGCAAACATTGCTCAGCTGACGCTTAAACGTTATCAGAAACTTTTGGGTACTAAGTACATCAGTCAACAAGATTACGACACCGCGCTTGCCGATTCTCAACAGGCAAATGCATCCGTCGTTGCGGCTAAAGCCGCCGTTGAATCTGCTCGTATCAACCTTGCTTACACCAAAGTGACTTCACCTATTAGTGGTCGCATTGGCAAATCTTCTGTAACAGAAGGCGCACTGGTTACCAGCGGACAATCTGCTGCGTTAGCAACCGTACAACAGCTCGACCCTATCTATGTTGATGTGACCCAATCCAGCAACGATTTCTTGCGCCTTAAGCAAGAGTTAGCTGACGGCAAACTGAAACAAGAAAACGGTAAAGCTAAAGTCAAATTAGTCACCAATGACGGTATCACTTTCCCGCAGGAAGGCTCTTTAGAGTTTTCTGACGTGACGGTTGACCAAACCACCGGTTCTATCACTTTGCGTGCCATCTTCCCGAATCCAGATAAAACGTTACTGCCGGGCATGTTTGTTCGCGCACAACTGGAAGAAGGTACTAATCCAAATGCACTGTTAGTTCCGCAACAAGGTGTGACTCGTACACCGCGTGGCGATGCTTCAGCAATGGTTATTGGTAAAGATGACAAAGTGGAAGTGCGCAATATCACTGCATCTCAGGCTATCGGCGACAAATGGCTGGTTACTGAAGGGTTGAAGGATGGCGATCGCGTTATTGTAACCGGTTTGCAAAAAGTGAAACCCGGTGTTCAGGTGAAGGCGCAGGAAGTGGCGGCAGAGAATAAAGGCCAGGATCAAGCAGCCGCTGGCGCACAGTCTGAACAAACGAAGTCTTAACTTAAACAGGAGCCGTTAAGACATGGCTAAGTTTTTTATCGATCGCCCTATTTTCGCCTGGGTAATCGCCATCATTATTATGTTGGCGGGTGGGCTTGCGATCATGAAATTGCCTATCGCGCAATATCCAACCATTGCGCCACCGGCAATTTCTATCTCTGCAAACTATCCAGGTGCTGATGCGAAAACGGTACAGGATACTGTGACTCAGGTTATCGAACAGAACATGAACGGTATCGATAACCTGTTGTACATGTCCTCTTCCAGTGATTCCTCGGGTTCTGTCACCATCACCATTACCTTCGATTCCGGCACTGATGCCGATATCGCGCAGGTTCAGGTGCAGAACAAATTGCAACTGGCAATGCCGCTGCTTCCACAAGAAGTCCAGCAGCAAGGTGTAAGCGTTGAGAAGTCCTCAAGTAGCTTCCTGATGGTTCTGGGTATGATCAATACCGACGGTTCCATGACACAGGAAGATATTTCGGACTACGTTGGCGCAACCATTAAAGACCCAATCAGCCGTACTCGTGGTGTGGGTGACGTTCAGCTGTTTGGTGCACAGTACGCGATGCGTATCTGGATGGACCCGAACAAACTGAACAATTACCAGCTCACGCCGGTAGATATTATTAACGCTATCAAAGCGCAGAACGCCCAGGTAGCAGCAGGTCAGTTAGGCGGTACTCCGCCGGTTAAAGGCCAGCAACTTAACGCCTCAATCATTGCTCAGACCCGTTTGAAATCTGCCGATGAGTTCAGCAAAATTTTGCTGAAAGTGAATCAAGATGGCTCACGTGTTCTGCTCAGAGATGTGGCAAAAGTTGAGTTGGGCGGCGAGAACTATAACGTTGTCGCGCGTTTCAACGGTCAGCCTGCGTCTGGTTTAGGTATCAAACTGGCAACCGGTGCTAACGCCCTGGATACTGCCAATGCGGTACGTGCCACCGTAGAAAAACTGCAACCGTTCTTCCCGGCAGGCTTGAAAGTCGTCTACCCATACGACACCACGCCGTTCGTTAAAATTTCTATCAAAGAGGTAGTCAAAACCCTCGTTGAAGCCATCGTGCTGGTGTTCCTGGTAATGTATCTGTTCTTGCAGAACTTCCGCGCCACATTGATTCCAACGATTGCGGTACCAGTGGTACTGCTGGGGACGTTTGCCATCCTTGCCATCTTTGGCTATTCGATAAACACCCTAACGATGTTCGGGATGGTGCTTGCGATAGGCCTGTTGGTAGATGACGCCATCGTCGTAGTAGAAAACGTTGAGCGTGTGATGGTGGAGGAAGGATTGCCACCAAAAGAAGCCACGCGCAAATCAATGGAACAGATTCAGGGCGCTCTGGTCGGCATCGCGATGGTTCTGTCAGCGGTATTTATACCGATGGCGTTCTTCGGCGGTTCCACAGGGGCAATCTATCGTCAGTTCTCTATTACCATCGTATCGGCAATGGTGCTTTCTGTACTGGTAGCAATGATCCTGACACCAGCACTTTGCGCCACTCTGCTCAAGCCGATTGCGAAAGGCGAACACCACGAGAAGAAAGGCTTCTTCGGCTGGTTTAACAACATGTTCGACAAGAGCACGCATCACTATACCGACAGCGTCGGTAACATTTTGCGTAGCACCGGTCGTTACCTGGTGTTGTATCTGCTGATTGTGGTTGGCATGGCCTTCCTGTTTATTCGCCTGCCAAGTTCCTTCTTGCCAGACGAAGACCAGGGCGTGTTCCTGACCATGGCGCAGTTGCCTGCGGGTGCAACGCAAGAACGTACACAAGCCGTTCTTGATGATGTGACCAAGTACTACCTTGAAAAAGAGAAAGACAACGTTAACTCTGTATTTACCGTTAACGGCTTTGGCTTCTCAGGACAAGGACAGAACACCGGTCTGGCATTCGTATCCTTGAAAGACTGGGACGAGCGTCCGGGTGAAGAGAATAAGGTTCCAGCGATTGCTGGTCGCGCAAGCGCCGAATTCTCGAAAATCAAAGATGCCATCGTGTTCGCATTTAACCTGCCAGCTATCGTAGAACTGGGTACTGCAACGGGCTTCGACTTCCAGTTGATTGACCAGGCAAACCTTGGACACGAAAAACTGACTCAGGCACGTAACCAGTTGTTTGGCGAAGTGGCAAAACATCCTGACCTGTTAGTGGGCGTACGTCCAAACGGTCTGGAAGATACGCCGCAGTTCAAAGTCGATATCGACCAGGAAAAAGCACAGGCATTGGGCGTTTCTATCAGTGATATCAACACCACGCTGGGTGCAGCATGGGGTGGTAGCTACGTGAACGACTTCATCGACCGTGGTCGTGTGAAGAAAGTTTACCTGATGGCTGATGCGCCATTCCGTATGCTGCCAAGCGATATCAACAGCTGGTATGTTCGCGGTTCTACCGGCCAGATGGTGCCATTCTCTGCGTTCTCAACCGCGCACTGGGAATACGGTTCACCGCGTCTGGAACGTTACAACGGTTTGCCATCCATGGAAATCCTGGGTCAGGCAGCACCGGGTAAAAGTACCGGTGAAGCGATGGATCTGATGCAGGAACTGGCGAGCAAGTTGCCAACCGGTATCGGCTACGACTGGACGGGTATGTCTTATCAGGAGCGTTTGTCTGGTAACCAGGCCCCTGCCCTGTATGCGATTTCCCTGATTGTGGTATTCCTGTGTCTGGCTGCATTGTACGAGAGTTGGTCGATTCCATTCTCGGTTATGCTGGTTGTTCCGCTGGGTGTTGTGGGGGCATTACTTGCCGCAACCTTACGTGGTCTGACTAACGACGTGTACTTCCAGGTAGGCCTGCTGACAACCATTGGCTTGTCGGCGAAGAACGCGATACTTATCGTGGAATTCGCCAAAGACTTGATGGAAAAAGAAGGTAAAGGCCTGATTGAAGCGACACTCGAAGCTGTACGTATGCGTCTGCGTCCGATTCTGATGACCTCACTTGCGTTTATCCTCGGTGTAATGCCGCTGGTAATCAGCTCCGGTGCTGGCTCCGGCGCACAGAACGCGGTAGGTACGGGTGTAATGGGCGGGATGGTGACAGCAACTGTCCTGGCTATCTTCTTCGTGCCGGTGTTCTTCGTGGTGGTACGCCGCCGCTTCAGCAGCAAGGCTGAAGATGTTGAACACACTCACGCAGTTGAGCATCACAAGTAAGACTAAGTTCTGCATCTAAAAGGCCGCGCAAGCGGCCTTTTTTATTTATGTTGAGTCTTATTTGTCATATTAATTAATAATTAGCGTCGTCGGTTTTTCCGACGATAAGTTTCAAAATGTTGCAATATAAACCCTGCAAATCCTGAGTCTGTGGCATGATATTACTTAATTTTTCTGCAAAACCAGCAAAATCGAATCATACTTATTTATTAGGATAAATCTTAAGCGATAACTAATATACATCGCTTAAGATTCACATCGAGCAACATAAAATTAACCTCTTGAAAATAAACTATTTCTTGAAGTGGTCTTTTTGGTTCATTTATAGGAAAAAGCTTTTAAAAAACGTGAAAGTCTTAATAAACATTGCGTTAGGGTAAACGGCTTTTCAGCAAATGTAATTTTTCGTAATACCGAAAGGAAATCTGGTACAGATTGATTTATAGTAAAAGTATATGGAATAATCGTTGTAATTGATCCCCACCTCATCCAGGTGTGTCCACCCCAACGCGTTATGTTTATCAAATTTTTGTTCGATAAAAGGGGCTGCATTATGGACGAATACTCACCAAAACGGCATGATATCGCGCAGCTTAAGTTTCTCTGCGAAAACATGTATCATGACTGCCTTACCAACCTTGGCGAGAGTAATCATGGTTGGGTTAATGATCCTACTTCGGCCATTAACTTGCAGTTGAATGAATTGATTGAGCACATTGCGGCATTCGCACTTAATTACAAAATTAAGTACGATGATGAGAGTAAATTGATTGAACAAATTGATGAATATTTGGACGATACATTTATGCTGTTCAGTAACTACGGTATCAATGCCCAGGATCTTCAGAAATGGAGAAAGTCTGGAAACCGATTATTCCGATGCTTCGTTACTGAGAGCCGCGCAAACCCAGTAAGCCTCTCCTTTTAAACTATTACAAGATGTACAAGGTGACTTCATGACTACAAAACCATTAACAAAGACCGATTATTTGATGCGCCTGCGACGCTGCCAAACAATTGATACATTAGAACGAGTGATTGAAAAGAATAAATACGAATTATCAGATAATGAATTGGCAGTATTTTATTCAGCCGCAGACCACCGTCTGGCAGAACTGACCATGAATAAGCTTTACGATAAAATACCGCCTTCTGTATGGTCATTTATTCGTTAATACTTCTGAATCGTTATTACGTTTAGGCATTTAGATTGACATGCTGTTACACCATCGGCCAGCAGAAGTTATATCCTGGTTAGCAACGCCTGGCGTGGCTAAGTAGCAATATGATTCTGGACAGTATCGTTATGCTCAAGGCTCGATATTCCTCGCTTTACCTGTAAGGCCTGCTGGAGCAATGCGTCTGCAGCTTTCCTTTATCTTTGATTGTTAAGATTCACATTTAACTGTGTGATTACAGTCACAAAATGAAAGAGCGCTCTCATAAATAACAAACTAATCGCTTACGTTAACCGATGTCCCAACTATTTATTAAAGGCATCTCCGTGAGTGAAGAAAAACAGAAAATGATAGCAGGCGAGCTTTATCGCCCTGCTGACACGCAACTTCGTGCCGATCGTGTTAATGCTCGTCACTTGATTCACCGCTTTAATCACACTGCCCCTGATGAGCAAGCTGTTCGCGCCGAATTACTGGGTCAATTGCTTGGTCAAAGCCTCGATGCTTATATTGAACCGTCGTTTCGATGTGATTATGGTTACAATATTTTCCTCGGCAAAAACTTCTACGCTAATTTCGACTGCGTAATCCTCGACGTTTGTCCGGTTCACATTGGCGACAATTGCATGCTGGCCCCTGGCGTCCATATATACACCGCCACGCATCCACTGGATGCCGAAACCCGCAACAGCGGTGTTGAGTTCGGTAAACCCGTCACCATTGGGCATAATGTCTGGATTGGCGGACGCGCAGTGATCAACCCTGGCGTGACCATTGGCGATAACGTGGTGGTTGGCTCAGGCTCCGTGGTAACGAAAGATATTCCAGCAAACGCAGTCGTCGCCGGGAACCCAGCGCGGGTAATTAAAATGGTCGACTAACTGTTATGCTTTTTTTTGGCAGAACTGTTACTTTTTTACCCCAGGTGGGATTCTTAGAATAACAGTTCTCTGCCTGTAGCGTTTCTGTTCAAAAGGCCCATCATGACTGAAATTCAGCGTCTGCTCACCGACACCATTGAGCAACTCAACACCGATGAAAAACGCGATAATCGCCCACGTTTTAGCATCAGCTTTATTCGCAAACATCCAGGTTTGTTTATCGGCATGTGGATAGGTTGGTTTGCCACACTGTGGGTGATGCTGGAATCGGACACTCTGTCAGGATCGGTCTGGTTATTGGTGGTGTTGTTTGCGCTGCTAAACGGCTTTTTCTTTTTTGATGTGAATCCGCGCTATCGGTACGACGATATTGATGTGCTTGACCTTCGCGTTTGCTACAACGGCGAGTGGTATAACACGCGCAATGTGCCGCCAACGTTGATTGATAAAATCCTGCAATCCCCTGGTGTTGACGAACAGAAAAAATCGCTACTGCATAAAATGGTTTCCACCAAAGGCGAACTCTCTTTTTACGATATCTTTTCGCTCGCCCGTTCCTGAAAACAAGGGGCCAAAGCCCCTTGTCTTAACGCCGCTTCTTCCTGCCCTGCACCGCTTTAAAACGCGGATTACTTTTGCAAATCACATACAACCGCCCTTTGCGCTTCACTATCTGGCAATCCGGATGGCGCTGCTTAGCACTGCGTAACGAATTTAAAACCTTCATGTCCACACCCTTTTATTGTTACTTTATAACATAACAACAAGATAAAAGATGAGCGACCAAAACGCAAGCCAGTTTGTCTGCAAAACCCGCCATAGCTAAATCCCGCAAAAGCTTAGAACCCCGCGCGACAATATCTTAGAAGATAACAATATTGGGCGGCGTGACATGCTTGCGGCAATGTAACTTTCATGAACACCACATCGTTTCAGAAGGGATAAATCATGAATCAGTATTGTTGTTGTCGGGCGAGAAAATCAGAACGTATCAAGAAAACATCTGAAATAAGCGGAGTCCATGATGAGCAAAACAACGATCCAGACATTGCCAATACTCGATCTCTTAGCCCTTGAGGGCACAGCCACTGACCGCGCTGCTTTTCTTGAACAACTGCGCCTGGCGGCTCGTGATATCGGTTTCTTCTATTTAATTAACCACGGCATTAGCCCCGAACTGCAACAAGCCGTTCAGGATGAAGCACAACAGTTTTTCACTTTGCCAGAAGCTGAAAAGCAGAAAGTGGCGATGATCCACTCTCCTCACTTTCGCGGTTATAACCGCGCCGCCAGTGAATTAACACGTGGCAAACCTGACTGGCGCGAACAGTTTGATATCGGCGCTGAGCGCCTGGCACTTTCCATCAATGAATCCCAACCCGGCTGGCTGCGGCTACAAGGGCCAAACCTGTGGCCGGAATCGCAACCAACCCTGAAACCAACCCTTTTGCAGTTTCAACGCGAGATGACTGCCGTCGCGCTCAAACTGTTGCGCACCTTTGCACAAGCGCTGAAATTACCGGCTGACAGCTTCGACAATCTCTATGGCAACAAGCCCAACGAACACATCAAGCTGATTCGCTATCCAGGCAAATCCGCCACTGATAGCAATCAGGGTGTGGGGGCGCATAAAGATTCTGGTTTCCTGAGCTTTTTACTGCAAGACCAGCAGCCAGGTTTACAGGTAGAAGTCACGCCTGATAACTGGATAGATGCCGCGCCACTGCCCGGTAGTTTTGTGGTGAATATTGGTGAGTTGCTGGAGCTTGCGACTAACGGCTATTTACGAGCCACGGTTCACCGTGTGATATCGCCGCCACCGGGGCAAGAACGCCAGTCCATTGCCTTTTTCCTCGGCGCTCAACTCGACGCCGTTGTGCCGGTTTACGCCCTGCCGCCTGAACTGGCGCAACAGGCTTTAGGGCCGGAGAGCGATCCACATAATCCATTGCTCCGTGACGTCGGCTGGAACTATTTAAAAGGCCGCCTGCGTTCGCACCCTGACGTGGCAGAACGTTATTACCCGGATGTCTTGCGTAACAGCACTGAACTCATCGCTTAAACAATAAAGGAAAACACCATGAAAAATGCCGCTTTTAAACTGGCAGGGGTCGCGCTGTCTTTGACTCTGGCTTTCAACGCTCACGCCGCAGAAACCTTACGCATTGCCGCAGATGCTGTGCCACATGCAGAAATTCTGGCCTTCGTGCAAAAACTCGATCCTAATTTAAAACTCAAAGTGGTGGAGCTGAGTAATGGCGTGAATGCCAACGAATTGCTGGCGAATGGCGATGTCGATGCTAACTACTTCCAGCATGTGCCGTACTTACGCGACCAGGAAAAAGCGCTGGGTAAAAAATTCGCCGTTGCCGCTACCGTTCATATTGAACCACTGGGGATTTACTCGCACAAATACAAAGACCTGAAATCCGTGCCGGATAATGCCACCCTCGCGCTGCCTAATAACGTCACTAACCTGAGCCGCGCTCTTTATTTGTTGCAAGACAAAGGGTTAATCACCCTGAAGCCGGAATTTAAAGATGCTGCGCAAAACCAGGCCACGCCGCGTGACATCGCCAGTAACCCAAAACATCTGAAGATTGTTGAAATCGAAGCCCCGCAATTACCGCGTTCACTTGATGATGTGGATCTGGCGGTGATCAACGGTAACTACGCGCTGGAAGCCGGTTTAACGCCGTCAAAAGACGCGCTGGGACTGGAAAGTGCGACCCATAATCCGTATGCCAATATTCTGGTGACTAACCCGAATTTAGCCAACGATCCGCGCATCAAAGAACTGGCGAAAGATCTGCAATCACCGCAGGTTGCTGAATTTATTCGTACGCAGTTCAACGGGTCTGTTATCCCGGTTGCCACGCCACAGTCATGATTACGCTTGAACGGCTGAGCAAAGTGTATGCCGGAGGAGGCCAACCGGCACTGGATGATGTCTCACTGACTGTGCCAGATGGCGCAATCTACGGCATTCTCGGGCGTAGTGGCGCGGGGAAAAGCACCTTGATTCGCTGTTTGAACTTGCTGGAGCGGCCCACGTCGGGCCGCATTCTGATGCACGATGTGGATATCACTACGCTGAATAATCGCGAGCTGCGCGCTCATCGCCAGCGCACAGGAATGGTGTTCCAGCATTTTAATTTAATTCATGCCCGAAACGTGGCGGACAATATTTCCGTCCCGCTGGAAATCGCCGGGCAGCCGCGTGAAATACGCCAGCAACGGGTTCATGAGTTGCTCGAATTAGTGGGTCTGAGTGATAAAGCCCACGCTTTCCCGTCGCAACTGTCTGGCGGGCAAAAACAGCGCGTGGGAATTGCACGTGCCCTTGCCGCTCACCCCGATGTGCTGCTTTGCGATGAGGCAACCAGCGCGTTAGATAGCGAAACCACCGCGTCTGTGCTGGCGCTGCTGATGGACATTAATCGCAAACTGGGCGTCACTATCGTGCTGATTACCCATCAACTAGAAGTGGTGAAGGCGATCTGCGATCACGCGGCATTACTTGAGAACGGCAAGTTAGTCGAAAGCGGCTCGCTGTCTGATTTACTGGTTAGCCCCTATTCCCGCCTGCGCCAGGCATTGCTCCCTGGCGACGCGGCAGAAAAAGCATTTTTACGCCGACTCGGCGTTTCAGGGAGAGTGTTATGCGAAGTCGCTTAGCCTGGGAAGATTTATGGCCATTGCTGCTCGACGGCACACTCGACACGCTTTACATGGTGGGACTAGCGGCTCTGTTTACGGTGATTATCGGTTTGCCGTTGGGCGTACTGTTATTTCTCACTCGTCGCGATGGCGTATTACCCACACCAAAACTGAATCAGGTTATCGGTAGCGTGGTGAATGTCGGGCGTTCGCTGCCCTTTATTGTGCTGCTGATTGCTCTGATCCCCTTTACGCGATTAATCGTCGGCACCACTCTGGGCAGCACCGCAGCGGTGGTGCCGATTACCATTGGCGCATTCCCTTTCTTTGCGCGTGTGGTTGAAAACGCCTTAGATGAAGTCGATAAAGGCCGCATCGAAGCCATTTTATCAATGGGCGGCAATGTGTGGCATATCATCGGCAAAGTGCTGTTGCCCGAAGCATTGCCCGCATTGTTGGCCGGTATCACACTCACCGTTGTGATGCTGATTGGTTTTTCTTCTATGGCGGGAGTTATTGGCGGGGGCGGCTTGGGCGACCTTGCGATTCGTTACGGTTATCAGCGTTTTAATGACCAGGTGATGATTGGCACCGTGGTGATTCTGGTGATAATGGTTCAGCTTGTGCAAAGTATGGGTGACCGCCTGGTGCGCCAACTCGCGCACCGGCGTTAAAGCGTCCAGTAGGATGGATGAGCAATTTTTCGTAGGGCGGATAAGCGCAAGCGTCATCCGCCAGTTTTTCAGGCTTTCTCGCGCACCAGCAAGGTGGTCAACGTAAACGATAATCCCAATGCCAGCGCCACGCCCATTAAAGCAAAGATAAAATACGGGCCGATATACGCGGGCAGGCTAAAAATGCTCGATAAAATATAGCCATACAAGCGAACACCGAAGAAAGCAATGAATGCCGAGGCGATGGAGCTTGCCACAGTGGCGGCAATAAACGCTTTCTTATAGCGTGTCAGCACGCCAAATAACGCAGGTTCGGTAATCCCCAGCAGGGCAGAAATCGCCGCAGGTAACACTACGGCCCGCTCTTCACGTGATTTACTTTGCATCCAGATAGCAAACGTCGCCCCGGCAATCGCCATATTTGCCATAAACATCATCGGCATCAGCATGTCATAACCACGGTCGGTGAAGTTTTGCAGCGCAATAGGCGTCATCGCGTGATGCATACCGGTTAAAATCGCCACCGGGCGAATAGCCCCCACCACCAGTCCGGCAAAACTTGCCGAAACCCCAAACAGCCCTTCAATAAACCACGCGAGTGCTTTACCCAGATAAATCCCCATCGGCCCGATCACCACCAGCGCAACCAGGGCGGCCAGGAACAACGTGAGTGTTGGCGTAAAGACGGTTTTTAGCACGTCCGGCATAAATCTATCCACCCAACGGTGGATGTAACTCAATGCAAGCACTGAGAAAATTACCGGAATCACACTCGATGCGTAGTTAAAGACTGAAATTGGCACCACGTTCAAAAAGTAGAACGCATCAACGGCATTCGGTGCATGGCTTGCCAGCGATTTTGCCGCTTCAATCAGCGACGGATACATCAAACAGGCGGCTACCGCAGCGGCCAGGTACTCGTTGGTTTTGAAGATACGCGCGGCGGAAATGGCGAGGAAGAACGGTAAAAAATAGAACACCCCGCTGGCAATCAAATCGATGACGATAACCGTATCGCTTTTTGCCGAAACCATTTTAAGCGCAATCAATCCTGCCAGCAGGCCTTTGATCATCCCGGCGCCAGCGATAGCGGGGACAATCGGGCCAAACACGCCCGACACGGTATCCATAAACATCGACACCAGACTTTTGCGCGTTCTCTTCTCGCCAGCCTGAGCGGTTTGTTCAGGCGATGAACCGAGCGCCGCGGTCAGTTGTTCGTACCAGGTATTGACCTGCGGGCCAATGATTATCTGAAATTGGTCGCTCTGGATTTGCGCCCCCAAAACACCCGGTATTTTTTTAATTGCTGACTGATCAATTTTATTTTCATCGACCAGAGAGAAGCGCAAGCGCGTCATACAGTGCCAGGCCTTACTAATATTATCCGCACCGCCAATCAGGTGAATAATATTATTAATGGCATCACGAGTCCCCATCTGTCACTCCCAAAGAATTGCTTATTGTTATGTGTTGAATGCCATTGATGTTAGGGAATCACAACCATGAAAACAAACCAATAAACTTTGACCACTGTCACACTTAGCCGCCATGAAAGGCATAAAACAGCGTTACAGAACAAATTGGTATGGTTTTATTACAAATCACGCCCCTTTTCCTGACCAATAAAAATAAGCAAAAAAAATGATTTACCGGCACTCAAAAATAAGGTGATAGTAATAAACAGAAGCCTTAAATCTGATGAGCAATTGACCGTTATTAAAACGCGTTTGGAGTAATCTCGTGCTACCAACCATTATTGAAAATATCGAATGCTTTATTACCCGCCCCGATCGTCATAACCTGGTAACTGTGCGCGTGACGACCAATAAAGGCGTCACCGGCCTGGGCTGTGCCACTTTCCAGCAGCGCCCACTTGCGGTAAAAACCATGGTTGATGAGTACCTCAAACCGCTGCTCATCGGCCGCGATGCCAATAACATCGAAGAGCTGTGGCAAATGATGACGGTCAACGCCTACTGGCGCAATGGCCCGGTCATCAACAACGCAATGGCAGGTGTTGATATGGCCCTGTGGGATATCAAGGGCCAGCTCGCCAATATGCCGCTGTATCAGCTATTTGGTGGAAAATCGAAGGACGCTATTGCAGCTTATAGCCACGCCGCGAGTGAAACGCTGGAAGGTTTATATCTCGAAGTGGACAAACTGCTGGCGCAAGGTTATCGCTACATCCGCTGCCAGCTTGGGTTTTATGGCGGCACACCGCAGGGTTTACATGCCACGAAATCCCCGACGCCAGGCGCCTATTATGACCAGGATGAATACATGGCCAACACGGTGGCGATGTTTAAAGCGCTGCGTGAGAAATACGGCAACCAATTCCATATTCTTCATGATGTGCATGAACGCCTGTTCCCACAACAAGCGGTGCAACTGGCAAAAGCGCTGGAACCCTATCAGCCGTGGTTTATCGAAGATATTCTGCCGCCTCAGCAAAGTGCCTGGTTAGAACAGGTTCGTGCGCATTCCTCCGTTCCGCTGGCAATGGGCGAGCTATTCAATAACCCGGCTGAATGGCATGATTTGATTGTGAATCGACGCATCGATTTTATTCGCTGCCACGTTTCGCAAATTGGTGGGATTACGCCTGCGCTGAAGCTCGCGGTTCTTTGCCAGGCATTTGGCGTGCGCCTCGCCTGGCATGGCCCGTCAGACATGACGCCGATTGGTGTTGCCGTGAATACCCATTTAAATATTCATCTGCATAATGCCGCTATTCAGGAATTCATTCCGAACAAGCCAAATACTGAATCCGTGTTCCCGGGCGCCCCCGTTGCGGAGCGAGGATATATTTATCCGTTGGAAAAACCGGGTATTGGTGTCGGGTTCGACCAGCAAAAAGCAGAAGCCTTCCCGGTGGAATATCGCCCGCACGAGTGGACGCAAAGCCGCTTACCCAATGGCGCGATTCACACGCCTTGAGTTCCCCGGCGATAAGCTAAATTATCGTGGTTATAGGGGGTGACGTAGGTGCAAGAATAATTGATATCAACGATATCGCTAATTTCGAACACGCGTCCCCCTTCAAGAATTCCCCGGTTGATGATACGCATCGCCGGGCTGCCCTTTTTACACTCCAGCAATGCTGACTGTTCTTTGTTAATTGCCACAGCCTGATAACTGGTTAATAAATGAGAGATCCGAAAACCTTTACTCAGCACATATTGTTGAATCGACCGTTCAATAACCTTCTGATTCAAATCAGGAAAATCCTTTACCGGCATGCGTGATATTTCAATTTGTATTTTCTGGTTATCGACATAGCGCAGGCGGCAAAACTGCCAGATATACTCATCGGCACCCAGGCCAAATACCTGCTGCTCCTCAAGACCGGGTAATTTTTTATGCAGATTCACCATCCGAAAAGCCATCTGGTCGAAACGCTTTTCAGTGATGGAGTTATAAACCAGCGGATTATTACGTGCCTGTGGATTAATCCAGATACCGGAACCCTGAATAATTTCGACGACGCCAATGCTGACCAATTTTTCCAGCGCTTTGCGAATAGTGAAACGCGAAACATCATATTCTGCGGCAAGCTGGCGCTCGGGCGGTAATTTGCGCCGCTGATTGTCGTTGTGCTGGTAAATTTTGCTTAACAGATCCTGGATAACAAACTCTTTTTTCTTCATGTCCGATTCACCAGCCGCTGATTTGCATGATGTTTAAATAGCCCAGTTTGAAGTAAAACATAACATCCCGTATTGAGCTGAGATAGACTAACCTCGTCTATGGAAACCATTATAAAAACTAATCTCTTAACGGAGCTTAAAGAATGACATCTCGCAAGCTCATAAGCCTGGTAAGCGGTGTACTGATTCTGGCAGTTCTGTCCCCTATTCTTCTCAGTGTCTATTTCGCACATCGTAATGCTGAAGAGGTTTTCCACGAGGAATTAGCCGAATTTGCCGATCACGCCATGTATCGCACCGGCAAAGTCATCGATCAGGCAGTGGCGGCCGTAGATGAAATCAACCTGGTCAATGATAATACGTGTTCAAAAACCCATACAGATGCCATGCATCGCATCGCGCTTAAATATCGCTACGTGCAAGAAGTCATGTTTCAGGATAATAACCATATTCTCTGCACGTCGCTGGTGCCTTACGGTGATAGCACTTTAATTGGCAGACCGGATCGTATTGGCCCCAATGGTTTTAATGCCTGGTACACCACCCCACCCGCACCGGGATTTAAACGGAAAATGGTGTATATCGGGAAACTGCCACATCTGGCGCTTATCGATCCGATGTCGTTTATTGATATCCTGCCGTTCGGAAAATATACCTTAAATATCGCCATGGTGGGTTTGGGTCAAAACCTGCTTATTGCCAGCAATAGCCACTATGTGCCTGATGAATGGCGCATTCCGCTTGCCCAGGGCCTCGATGAGTTTCAGACTGACGACGATTTTTACATTATCCGCCGCGATAACGATCTTGGGCTGGCAATGATTACCTGGGCATCGCGAGAGCCGATGAACGGCGTCTGGTATGAACAGCTTTTCATCTGGCTCCCTATTGGTCTGGTCATTAGTCTTGCTGCGGGGATATTCCTGATTAGCATCCTGCGACGTTTATTATCGCCGCGCAATCGACTGATGGATGCCATTAAAAATCATGAAATCAGTGTGGTGTATCAGCCTATTGTCCATCTGCAAAGTGGTGAAAGTGTTGGCGCTGAAGCCCTGATTCGCTGGCAGCAACAAGATGGTTCTATGCTTAACCCGGATGCATTTATTCCCCTGGCAGAGCAGACTGGGTTAGTGACGCAATTAACCGAACAAGTCATTGAGTTAATATTTATCGAGCTGGGGGAGTGGCTTTGCCAGCATCCTGACCACCATATTTCGGTTAATTTAGGTGTACGCGATATTCGTAGCCTGCATATTCTGGAGGTTATTCAGCCTTATTTGGTTCGGTATTCTGTCAAGCCGGGACAAATCGCATTTGAAATTACCGAGCGTGGTTTTGCTGATCCCAAAATAACTGCGCCGATCGTTGCGCAATATCGTCAAGCCGGACACGCCATCTACATTGATGATTTCGGGACGGGATACTCAAGCCTGAGTTACTTGCAAGATCTTGACGTCGATATTCTTAAAATCGACAAGTCATTTGTTGATGCCCTCGAATATAAAAACGTCACACCGCATATTATTGAAATGGCCAATGCATTGGGTATTTTGATGGTAGCCGAAGGGATTGAAACCCCGCGCCAGGCCACCTGGTTACGCGAACAAGGCGTGCAGTACGGCCAGGGCTGGCTGTTCAGTAAAGCCCTGGCAAAAGATGAATTTATCCAATGGGTTGAGAGTTATCGCGCCAAAGTGGCGAAATAAGCCGGTTATTTAACCCACAGGCGTTTAGCCAGCCGGTGTAAATTCGCCACGTCCAACTGTAACTGGCGGGCGCATGCCGCCCAATTCCCCGCGCAGGACGCCAGAGTGCTGATAATAATCTGACGCTGGAAATCATCCGTTGCGGTGCGCAAATTATCCACCAGCGGCGCTGAAACAGCAGGCTTACTCACGGATTTGGGTTCACTATCGGCTAACTGGAAATGCTGCGGTTGCAACCAAATTTCACCGTCCGGCTTACCTGAACGCGCCAGTACCGTGGCTCGATAAAGCGCATGTTCCAGTTCGCGAATATTCCCCGGCCAGTCATATCGGCGGAGCAGATTACGGGCAGCATCGCTCAAAGCCACCTGCTTGAGTCCCATTTTCACGCGGCTTTGCTCGCAGAAAAACCCTGCCAGCAAAGTGATATCATCGCCACGCTCGCGCAGTGGCGGCACATGCAGCGGAAACACGCTCAAACGGTGGAATAAATCGGCCCGAAACGCTCCTGCCAGAACATGCTGTTTAAGGTCACGATTGGTCGCCGCCAACACTCGCACGTTCACTCTTTGGCTGCTGTCATCGCCCACGCGCTGAATATCGCCATATTGTAAAACCCGCAGCAATTTCGCCTGAAGCGTTAATGGCAACTCGCCGATTTCATCCAGGAACAGCGTGCCGTTGTCTGCCATTTCAAACTTGCCGGTTCGATGATGAATGGCTCCGGTAAACGCCCCTTTTACATGGCCGAATAATTCACTTTCCGCCACGCTTTCCGGCAGTGCCGCACAGTTGAGATACACCAGTGGATTCGCCGCACGCGCCGAGCCACTGTGAATAGCACGCGCCACCAGCTCTTTCCCAACGCCAGTTTCCCCGGTGATCAGCACATTCAAATCAGAGCCAGCAACGATTTCGATCTCTTTCTTGAGTTGCAACATTCCCGTAGATAAACCAACCATTTCAGCGCTTCTGCTTTTCGTGCTGATGGGGGCGCTCGTCGCAGCAGGCGTTTGATTTTCAAGTTGTTCCATCAGCAATGCGTTATTCAGTGCTCCCGCAGCGAGCACGCTAATTAACCGTAACTCTTCATCACTGAAATGGTCGAATTGCAGCGGGTCCATACCGTCAACCGTTAACGCACCAATCAAATTTTGATCGGCAAACAGCGGCAGCCCCAGGCAAGCATGCACTTTTAAATCTGTATGGTCGGGAATCAGCCCATCGTAAGGGTCAGGTAATTCGCTATCCGCCGGAAAACGCACCACATCACCCGCGCGAGCAATCGCCTCAAGGCGCGGATGTGCGTCCAAATCAAAACGCCGGCCGAGCACATCCTGCGCCAGTCCATCAATCGCCAGCGGGCGAAACTGCCGCGCTTCGTAACGCAATAATGCCGTGGCATCCCCGCCTAAAAGCTGGCGCAAAGTGCGAATCAAACGGGCAAAACGATCCTGGTGAGAAATGCCGCTTTGCAGGTCGATGGCGATATTGGCAAGGGAAGTAATAGACAGGCTCATTAGCGGCTCCAGATTGGGAAAGATTAACGTTACCGCGTAATGGTCAAAATGACAAAACCATTGTCATAAAGACAATTTCAAGCACTGTCTTTATGACAACAAAATTTTAAGTATTTTCATAAATAACAATAAAAATCAAACAATTAAAAAGTTGGCACGCCGATTGTAATACATCAAATACGAGCATCATTTTTTAATTATTTTTGAGGGTATTTTCAATGGCGATTCAGGTTAAAAACAACATCCAATGGGTAGGTCAACGTGACTGGGAAGTGCGTGATTTTCATGGCACCGAATATAAAACACTGAAAGGCAGCAGCTATAACAGCTACCTGATTCGTGAAGAAAAAACCGTGCTGATTGATACCGTTGACCACAAGTTCAGCCGTGAGTTTGTGCAAAATCTGGCGGCTGAAATTGACCTGAATACGCTTGATTTCATCATCATTAACCATGCGGAAGAAGACCACGCAGGCGCACTGACTGAGCTGATGTCGCGGATACCGAACACGCCAATTTACTGTACTGCCAACGGCGTGGACTCTATCAACGGGCATCACCATCATCCTGAATGGAATTTCAATGTGGTAAAAACCGGTGACAGTCTGCATATCGGCAACGGCAAACAACTCATCTTCGTTGAAACCCCCATGTTGCACTGGCCAGACAGCATGATGACCTACATGACGGGCGATGCAGTGCTGTTCAGTAACGATGCCTTTGGTCAGCATTACTGTGATGAACATCTGTTTAACGATGAAGTTGATCAGGGTGAATTGTTCGAACAATGCCAACGTTATTACGCCAACATTCTTACCCCGTTCAGCCGCCTGGTGACGCCGAAAATCACTGAAATCCTCGGCTTCAATTTGCCGGTGGATATGATTGCGACATCCCATGGCGTGGTGTGGCGCGACAACCCAACACAAATTGTGGAGCTGTATTTGAAGTGGGCAGCGGATTATCAGGAAGATCGCATCACGATTTTCTACGACACCATGTCCAACAACACTCGCATGATGGCGGATGCGATTGCGCAAGGCATTACGGAAGTAGACCCACGCGTGGCGGTGAAAATTTTCAATGTCGCCCGACATGATAAAAATGAAGTTCTGACAAACGTGTTCCGCTCCAAAGGCGTGCTGGCCGGAACATCCACGATGAATAACGTAATGATGCCAAAAATTGCCGGTCTGGTAGAAGAGATGACCGGGCTGCGTTTTCGTAATAAACGTGGCAGCGCCTTCGGCTCCCACGGCTGGAGCGGCGGCGCGGTAGACCGTCTTTCCACCCGTTTGCAGGATGCCGGTTTTGAAATGTCGCTCAGTTTGAAAGCGAAATGGCGTCCGGATATTGATGCGCTGGAAATCTGCCGTGAGCATGGCCGCGAAATCGCCCGTCAGTGGGCATTAACTCCGCTTGTTTCTGCCCCCGCTTCCGTACCGCAGGAAAGCGTGGTTGAAGCGACTACCTGCGCTGATTCAGGCCCACGAATGCAGTGCAGTGTCTGCCAGTGGATTTACTGTCCGCAAACCGGGGAACCGATGCAGGATGTAGCACCGGGAACGCCGTGGGCCGATGTACCAGATAGCTTCCTGTGTCCGGAATGTTCATTGGGGAAAGACGTCTTTGATGTGCTGGCAACGGAGGCAAAATGAAACATGGCATTGTGATCGTCGGTTCGGGCTTTGCAGCCCGTCAACTGGTCAAAAATATCCGTAAGCATGACGCGCAGATCCCTGTCCGCATGATTGCCGCCGACAGCATGGACGAGTACAACAAACCCGATCTCAGCCATGTCATCAGTCTGAATCAACGTGCAGACGACCTCACCCGGCAGCGTGCCGGGGAGTTTGCCGAGCAGTTTAATTTAACGCTCAATGCCAACAGTTGGGTGTCCGAAATTAATACTCGCGAGCGCCTGGTAAAATGTGGCGACCAGCAATGGCCGTACGACAAACTGGTGCTGGCAACCGGCTCGAGCGCCCTGCTCCCGCCGATTGAAGGCAAAGAGCTGATGCTCACGCTCAATAGCCAACAAGAATATCTGGCCTGCGAATCGTCATTACGCGAGGCGAAGCGCGTGATGATTCTGGGCGGCGGTTTGATTGGCACAGAGCTGGCGATGGATTTTTGCCGCGCCGGGAAGCAGGTTATTTTGCTGGATAACGCCTCCAACCTGCTCGCCTCGCTGATACCTGCGGAAGTCAGTAGCCGTTTGCAGCAGCGACTGAACCAGATGGGCGTCGAACTGCTGTTTAATCAGCGCCTTGAGTCGCTGAAGCAAACATCACAGGGAATCAATGCGGCATTGAGCAACGGGCGGACTATCTGCGTGGATGCCGTAGTGGCCGCGATCGGCCTGCGTCCAAACGTTGGTCTGGCGCAGCATGCCGGGCTGGCGGTGAACCGGGGGATTGAGGTAAACCGCCAGTTGCAGACGTCAAATGAGAATATTTACGCCCTCGGTGATTGTGCGGAAATCGACGGAAAAGTGCTGCCATTCCTGCAACCGATTCAGTTTAGTGCGATGACCCTTGCCAAAAATCTACTGGGAGCAACAGACGGCCTGGCCCTTCCTGCAATGCTGGTGAAGGTGAAAACGCCGGAGCTACCTTTACATCTGGCAGGGGAAACGCAACGCAGTGATTTGACCTGGCAAATCACCGCCGAGCCACAGGGTCTTATCGCCAAAGGGTATGATGAGGCGCAACAGTTACGGGCGTTTATTGTCAGCGAAGCGCATATGAAACTGGCGTTTGGATTATTGCGGGAATTACAGATTTAGCGGGTAATCATACGGGTGACGCAGGCTTCCTGCGTGAGGCGGATAATATCTGCGTCACCCCTTTCCTGACTTATTGAAAAGTCTACTCGTCAAGAATTGGCGCAAAGCCACCATAAATCATACGCTTGCCATCAAACGGCATCGACTCACCAAACTCTTTCATCCGTGGGTCAGACATCATTTTCGCATTCGCGGCATCACGTACTTCTTTGGATGGGTACTCAATCCAGCTAAACACCACTTCTTCGCTCTCTTCGGCTTTCACTGCCATACGAAAATCAGTGATCTTGCCATCGGGCACATCGTCAGCCCAGCATTCAACAACGCGTAATGCACCAAATTCTTTAAATAACGGTGCGGCTTTTGCGGCTAACTGCTTGTATTCATCCTTCTTTGCTGCGGGTACAGCAACTACGAAACCATCAACATAACTCATTGTGAACCTCCACGGTGTGGGAAGTACGGCAGACCATACGGGTAGATAATTTCTACCCGTGATGATTACGATTGATAAGTTTAGTCGTTAAGAATGAATGCTTCCTGCTTAAAGATTGAGCAGCATTTCATATTGCGTACAGGGATCCTGACGGAAACCGCTGCTTTCGAAAAGTGGGGCGAAAGATTCCGGGATGGCCGTGGCGGTAAAAATCCCCGGAAAACGCTCGCGTAAAAGCGTCAGCAATTTTTTGGCCTGCCCCTGGCCACGTGCTGTTGGTTCAACATAAAGCATACGCACTCGTGGCGGCTGGGGAGAAGTCGCGACCATCGCGTAAGCCACGTCGTTCAGCACATAGGCTTTGCCGGGTAATTTATAGAGCGTCTCGGGGGCGGTCAGCCACGGCAAACGCTGACCGGAATCCGTCATCATTTTTTTCGCCATGACCATCGGGTCGATTTCTTGCAGCTCGCCCGTTTCGGTAAACAGCGTCGAATTCACCGCATTGAACCCCACCAGCGTCTGCTGGCGCACGAACCCCATGCGTTCATACAGCGCCAGCCCCCCGTCGTTACCGACAATCACCTCCAGCCACATCTTTTTATCGCCACGCGCACGCGCTTCATTGATTAATTGCTGCATGAACTGTTTGCCAAAACCCTGACCGCGTAATTCAGGGCGAAGTGCAAATGCCGCCAGGCGGCTGGTTTGCCCACGGCGAGTGATGATTGCCTGCGCTTTCGGTTCACCGTCTTGTGTCCAGACTCTGCTGTCGTTAAAACTGATATCTTCGGCACTAAAACGCGACGCGAAAGTTTCACCATCGATGGTAAAAGGGACTAAATATCCTTCAAAACAATGAGAAAGAATTTCAGCCAATTGATAGCTATTCCAGTTCGCCGCCGCGTTACTCATGACCTTGTTGTGCATTGCTACCTCATCAGATGGTGTGTTTTTCATCCACATTAGGGCACAACAGTCGGTTCGACCAGGCTTTTTTCCCGCTGAATATGAATGCGAAACCACGGCAAACAGAGTTGAATAAGCGGGCCAATGGCCAGCGCATATAACACGGTGCCGACGCCAAATGTGCCACCCATCAGCCATCCCGCCAGTAAAACCGTTAACTCAATCGCCGTTCGCACACTGCGCACCGACCAGCCGGTACGGGCGTTAATCCCGGTCATCAGACCATCGCGTGGGCCGGAACCAAACCCGGCGCCAATGTACATACCGGTCGCTATCGCATTGACCAGGATGGCCGCCAGCAGTAAAACACTGCGTGCCACTAACGATTCAACCGGTGGCATCAGTGCTAACGCGGCATCCGCAGCAAGACCGAGAACGATCACGTTGCTGACTGTCCCCAGGCCCGGTTTCTGGCGCAGCGGGATCCACAGCAGCAACACCAGCGCCCCAACCACGATCATCACCATGCCAATATTTAAAGAAAAGATCCGCGCCACGCCAAGGTGGAATACGTTCCAGGGATCGGCCCCCAAATTTGCCCGCACGAACATAGCCGTGGAAACTCCGTACAACACCAGTCCGGTATACAGTTGCAGCAAGCGACGAGCGATCATGATCTTTACCTCAGAAATCTGTTATGGCTTTACTTTTATACAAAATGGATATGAAATTAAGGTCCAGTTATCAAAAAGTGGATTGCTATGGCACAGCGCAGAACGGGATCGTCATCACTGGTAAAATTGCTGGGGAACTGGCATCAGGATTTACCGCGTACGCCCGTTTATCGGCAACTGGCGGACGGGCTACGGCTGTTGATTCTGGATGGTCGCCTGCCGTTGGATAGCCGCCTGCCAGGGGAGCGCGAGCTGGCTACAGCGCTGGGGATTAGCCGCACGACGGTAGCAACGGCTCTGGCGCAACTGCGTGATGAAGGTTATCTGGCAAGCCGCCAGGGTTCGGGTTCGATCACGATGCTGCCAGAAAGCGGGCAAACTGTTTCACCGCTGCCAGGACGTGCCGCAACACTGGATTTATCGACAGCCGCACTCAGCGCCGGGCCGGAGATTCATCAGGCCTATGCTAATGCCCTGATTGCGCTGCCAGAACATCTCGGCAGCACCGGTTACAATCAGCAAGGCTTGCCTGAACTGCGCGACGTTATCGCGCAACGCTACGCTGCACGCGGGCTACCGACAACAGCCGATCAGATTATGATCGTCAACGGTGCGTTAAGTGGTTTTGGCCTGATTCTGCGCTTGCTGACCGGGCCTGGCGACCGTGTAGTTATCGACAATCCCACGTACCCGATGGCGCTTTCAGCCATTAAGGGCGCATCGTGCCGGGCCGTTCCCGTCAGCCTGACCGAAGACGGTTGGGATACGGATGGGCTGGCGGCAACCATCGCACAAACATCGCCGCGCCTGGCCTATTTGCTGGCCGATTTCCATAACCCGAGCGGGCGTTGTATGAATGCTGACACACGTGCCGCTATCGCTGAGATTGCCGCCCGAACGCGCACCACCATTGTGGCCGATGAAACCATGGTCGACCTGTGGTACGACGCCCCTCCGCCGCCACCGCTCGCCGCTTTCGACGATGCAGACCGGGTGATCACGTTGGGTTCTGCCGGAAAAAGTTTCTGGGGCGGTTTGCGCCTGGGCTGGATACGCGCCAGCACGCGAACCATTGCGTCTCTGATTCAAATCCGCGATTCATTAGATTTAGGCTCACCGGTTCTTGAGCAACTTGCCGCCATTCACTTGTTCAGTGAAGCCGAAACCTTCCTGCCTCAACGCCGCGCATTATTGCGAGAACGCAGGGATGCCTGTGCGCAAACCATTAAAGAGCTGTACCCGGAGTGGAAAATTACCGTCGTGCCGCAAGGCGGTCTGTCCTGGTGGATTGAATTACCCAAACCGCTGGCAACAGTATTCGCGGCAAGTGCAGAGTCAATCGGGATACGCATTGGCGCAGGGCCTCGCTTTGGAACTGACGGCGCATTTGAGCGATATTTACGTTTGCCGTTTACGCTTGAACCGACGCAAATGCGTGCAGCCCTGGAACGATTAAAACCGCTTTGGGATAACCTGGCGCAAACTGGGAATGAATATATAAGAAGAGTGGTGGTTTGAGCGTCCAGATAATACAGATAGCCATGTGATTTATTACAATCATTAGTATCCATCCGGCAAGACTTTGTTTATTGATACCAGCTTTCCATTCTTCATCGTAATATATCCACCCTCTTTTAAATCAGCCAGCACTCTGAATACATGAGTACGAGATAATTTGGTGCGACGTATAATAAAATTCGCCAGACCTTCACTTTCTTTGGGGTAGGTTTTAGCTCTGTAGAGATAACGGTACAACATGGGTTTGATTGTTTGATAGCTGGTGAGTTGCTTTCTCTCAGCGTGTAATTCAAGTGAGAAAATGGTCATGAAAATCAAAATATTTGATAATACCTGCATATTTTCAGTGCTTTGAAAGAAAATATTATCAAAGTTCTCGTAAGAAATTTTAACGACTTTCACTGGTGTCATGCATTTATATTCAAAACTCAGTAGCGGACAATAGCGCTCCATCAAACCAATGGGCATAAAGTCAATCGCATTGCCAATAGTGAGTTCACTTTCTGCATGTAGAATAGCAACAGAACCTTCAACCGGAACATAAATAAAACCTGGCGTCAGATCTAATTTTTTAGTTACGGCAAAAATCAATGGCTCTCCACTTTTGCAGATATCATTAACCTGACCCTCCATGTTCAGCGATTTATAATAACGATGAATATTTTCGAAGCTAGCTGCCATAACATATCCAATATATATCATCAGTAATTATAGTATAGCGCCATCAAATCAAAATGTCTGTACAAAATGAAAGGCGTAATTCCATCTAAATAGCAAAATAAACTGTAGTCCCATATGGTACTACTTCATCATTATGTAATCGATTAAAGTTGACGAAGTGGTAAACATACAGGTTTTTCAAACCAGTTTATTCAAAATAAAGTGAAGTCTAAAAAATATTTCTTATCTTTTAGACTTTATTAAGTTTAGAGGTTGAATTAATGAGACTGAATCTAATAGCCACAAGCCTGATTGCTGCAGGTTTACTGACATCGCTGTCAGTCAGCGCTGCAACGCCAGCGCCAACAAAAGATGCAACTGCTGCAACTCAGCAAGCGAATGAAGCACTTTACAATCAGCTGCCTTTTGCTGATAAAACTGATTTTGCCAATGCGCATAAAGGCTTTATCGCCGCCCTCCCGCAAGAGGCTATAAAGGGCGAGAAAGGCAATGTTATCTGGAACCCGCAGCAGTACGCTTTTATTAAAGAGGGCGACAAAGCACCAGCGACGGTTAACCCGAGCCTGTGGCGTCAGTCCCAGCTAATTAATATTAGCGGTCTATTTCAAGTGACAGACGGTGTTTACCAGATCCGTAACCTCGACCTTTCCAATATGACCATTATTGAAGGTAAAACCGGGATTACCGTTGTCGACCCGCTGGTTTCTGCCGAAACAGCTAAAACGGCAATGGATCTGTATTACAAAAATCGCGGCAAAAAACCCGTTGTCGCGGTTATTTTCACCCACAGCCACGTTGACCACTACGGTGGTGTGCGGGGTGTGGTAGATGAAGCTGATGTCAAAGCGGGTAAAGTGAAACTTTATGCTCCGCAAGGCTTTATGGGTGCCGCAGTTGACGAGAACATTATGGCGGGTAATGCCATGAGCCGCCGTGCGAGCTATATGTATGGCAATCTTTTACCTGCCGATGCAAAAGGCCAGGTCGGTGCGGGCTTGGGTACCACCACTTCTGCCGGTACAGTGACATTACTGGCGCCAACAAACTACATCACTCACACCGGCCAGGAAGAAGTGATCGATGGTTTGACTTACGACTTTATGATGGCGCCTGGTTCGGAAGCGCCGTCAGAAATGCTGTGGTATGTCAAAGAGAAGAAGATGATAGAAGCAGCGGAAGATGTCACCCATACGCTGCACAACACGTATTCTCTTCGCGGGGCGAAAATCCGCGATCCGCTGGCATGGTCTAAATATATTAATGCAGCCATTGATCGCTGGGGCAGCGATGCTGAAATCATTATCGCTCAGCACCACTGGCCAACCTGGGGTCAGGAAAATGTCGTCAACCTGATGAAAGGCCAGCGCGATATGTATCGCTACATCAATGACCAGACGTTGCGTATGGCGAACGAAGGCCTGACCCGCGATGAAATCGCAGCCAACTTCAAACTCCCACCGAGCCTCGAGAAAACCTGGGCTAGCCGTGGCTATTACGGCTCCGTCAGCCACGACGTGAAAGCCACCTATGTGTTCTACCTCGGCTGGTTCGATGGCAACCCGGCAACACTTGATGAACTGCCGCCAGAGCAATCAGCGAAGAAATTCGTCGAATATATGGGCGGAGCAGACAGCATTCTGCAAAAAGCGAAGTCTGATTACCGCCAGGGTAATTACCGCTGGGTGGCTCAGGTCGTGAGTAAAGTCGTATTTGCCGATCCCGATAACAAGGCTGCGCGTGAACTGGAAGCGGATGCGCTGGAGCAAATGGGGTATCAGGCAGAATCCGGCCCATGGCGTAACTTCTATTTGTCGGGGGCACAGGAACTGCGTAATGGTGTGGTCAAAGCTGCAACACCAAATACCGCAAGCCCGGATACCGTTCGCGCCATGACGCCAGAAATGTTCTTCGATTATATGGCTGTGCATATCAACGGTGAGAAAGCGGCTAATGCCCACGCGGTGCTGAACTTTAACTTCGGCGACCAGGGCGGGAAGTACAAACTGGAACTGGAAAACGGTGTGCTTAACCACACGCCAAATTCAGCAGCCACTAATGCTGACGCCACAATTAATGTTTCCCGCGATACGCTCAATCGCATTGTGTTGAAAGAAGAAACATTGCAACAGGCGAAAGAGAAAGGTGATGTAAAAATCACTGGGGATGCAGGAAAACTGGATGAAGTACTGGGTTATATGGACAAGTTTGATTTCTGGTTCAATATTGTAACGCCTTAACCGTTCCACCAAAATAAGTAGTCTATAACTTGAATGCCCTGTGACGTCAGTTGCGGGGCATTTTTATTGCTTTATCGGTTTGCGCTTTAAGGGGATGAAGTTAAAACAGAATAATGCAGAGACAGGCTTAAGTATGTTGGAGTTTTACATGCGCCAGAATTGGGTGGGGGCCCTGCCAGCTACATCCCGGCACACGCGTCATCTGCTGCGGCTGCTTCCTTCCGGACCTGACCGAATTCACAAATTAGCATTGCGGGAGAACCAACAGGGCCCCCATTGAGAGCGCTAGTTACCTAACGCGCTGGCGCATTATCCATGTTGCCCTATGCAATTGCAAGCAACGAGCGGTCAGGTGTTGGTTTCTTGCGCAGCCTGCGTTTTGCTTCCTTGTTTGATGGCCGGCGATTATCCTGTACAGCAGGCGTTTACGAGGTTTGCTATGGATAACAATGATTCATTCCCGATGCGGGTTTTCCAGATTATTGCTGCTATTCCAGAAGGTTGCGTCACAACTTATGGCGATGTCGCACGTCTGGCGGGATCTCCGCGTGCGGCAAGACAAGTCGGCGGCGTTCTCAAGCGTTTACCCGAAGGCAGCAAACTGCCGTGGCACCGAGTGGTGAATCGCCACGGGCATATCTCCCTGACCGGCCAGGATTTACAACGCCAACGGCAAGCCCTGCTTTCAGAAGGCATTATGGTTTCTGGCGATGGGAAAATTGATATGGAACGTTATCGCTGGAATTACTGAAAAGCGCCTCGGGCGAGGCGCTTCGCATTACGGTGAAGATCAGAACTGCGTTGGCGCAGGAACCGCTGCAGAAGGATTCACCTGAGTCGGTGAAGTTGATGGAACCGTTGTCATCGCACCGCCACTGGCCTGAACAGGAACCGCCGTTTGCTGGACCGGCACCAGCGTCAGATCGACTTTTTTCCCGCCCTGGTTAATCACCGGCTGAATAGTATCGGTGATAAACATCAGTTTATCGTTCACGGTAATCGCCGCACTCAGGATAATTCGCGCATTCGGCTGAATATCGGCTGGGTTAAACGGCAGCACAAAGCTGAACGGTGACTGCTTCCCTTCCGTGCGAACGGCTTTCTGTGACAATACTCGTGACGGCGCATCAGCCATAGAGGCATCAGACAGCGTGACAGTGAGTACCGCATCCGGTGGTAAAGCGACTTTCTGACGAATCCATACCGTACCGGAAACATTAGGCTGTGCAATATCAGACTGCGCAGTTGCTGCTGCCGAAGTAGTTGTAGCGGCAGGTGCAGGCGTTGGGATATCAGCGCTTTTCTGCGCGCATCCCGCCATCGCTACGGCAATGGCTAAACCACTTAACGTGTGCACAAGTTTCATTGATTTGTTCTCCTTATTATCAATGCACCAGCAGGCCGTAGGCCCACGAGTAATGAGTGGTTAAACTTACTTATCACGCTAAGTGTGGCACATATAACTGGTTTTTGCCCAAAAGCGAAACCGATCGTCAGGTCGGGCCACTACGTGGCGATTGCAGGAAACCTGTTATAATCAGGCCAATTGCACGATTTTATTTATTTTATTGAGGACCTTTTATGAGTCAGGCGCTCAGCAATTTATTGGCATTACTCAATCTGGAAAAGATTGAAGAAGGTATTTTTCGTGGCCAGAGCGAAGACTTAGGTTTACGTCAGGTGTTCGGTGGGCAGGTAGTTGGCCAGGCGTTGTATGCCGCCAAAGAAACCGTGCCGGTTGACCGTCTGGTGCACTCATTTCACAGCTATTTTTTGCGTCCCGGCGATAGCCAGAAACCTATCGTTTATGACGTTGAAACCCTGCGCGACGGGAATAGTTTCAGCGCCCGCCGCGTGGCTGCGATTCAAAATGGCAAACCGATTTTCTACATGACCGCGTCTTTCCAGGCGCCAGAGCCGGGCTTTGAACATCAAAAAACCATGCCTGCTGCCCCGGCACCTGAAAATCTGAAATCAGAAACTGAAATTGCGATGGCATTTGAGAAACTTCTGCCTCAGACGCTGAAAGAAAAGTTTCTGTGTGAGAAACCGCTGGAGATTCGCCCGGTGGTTTTCCATAACCCAATGCAGGGCCATGTTGATGAGCCGGTACGCCAGGTGTGGATGAAAGCTAACGGTAAAATGCCTGCCGATTTGCATGTACATCAGTATTTGCTCGGATATGCGTCGGACTTTAACTTCCTGCCTGTCGCCCTTCAGCCGCATGGCGTCGGTTTCCTCGAACCGGGAATGCAGGTCGCCACCATCGATCACTCAATGTGGTTCCATCGCCCGTTCGATATGAACGATTGGCTGCTGTATAGCGTGGAAAGTACCTCCGCCTCGAGTGCTCGTGGCTTTGTGCGCGGGGAGTTTTATTCTCGTGACGGGGTGTTAGTGGCATCGACGGTGCAGGAAGGAGTGATGCGCAAGCGGGGTTAATCCTGAAAGCATAAAAAAAGCGGAGCCTGTGCTCCGCTTTTTTATTGACGCGTTACTTATGCGTTGTAAGCATTCTCGCCGTGGCTATTAACGTCCAGACCTTCGCGCTCATGCTCTTCTGGCACGCGCAGGCCGACAGTCAGGTCAGCAACCTTGAAGCCGATGAAGGCGACTACCGCAGACCACAGAATCGTCACACCGATACTTTCCAACTGCACCAGAACTTGATGGCCCATGGTCACGCCTTCTGCGTAGCCCACACCGCCAAGGGATGGAGAGGCGAAGATACCGGTCATGATGCAGCCAACAATACCGCACACGCCGTGGACACCGAACACATCGCAAGGGTCATCAACACGCAGCCATTTCTTCAGCAGCGTCACGCCCCACAAGCCCGCCAGACCCGCCACGATACCGATAATCAGTGCGCCTCCGACGCCAACATAACCACACGCTGGGGTGATACCGACCAGGCCTGCAATGGCACCGGAACACGCGCCCAACAGAGAAGGTTTGCCACGCAATGCCCACTCGCCGAAGACCCAGCCCAGCACCGCAGCCGCTGTTGCAACAACCGTGTTCACGAACGCCAGGGCTGCGATTTCGTTTGCAGCACTGGCTGAACCGGCGTTGAAACCGAACCAACCGAAGTACAGGATTGCCGTACCGGTAAACACCATCGGCAAGTTGTGCGGTTTGAAGGCTTCTTTACCGTAACCCACACGTTTGCCAATCAGGTAAGCGCCCACCAGGCCTGCAACCGCGGCGTTGATGTGAACCACTGTACCGCCTGCGAAGTCCATCGCGCCGTGCGTTGCCAGTAAACCGCCGCCCCACACCATGTGTGCGATTGGCAGGTAAGACAGCGTCAGCCAAATCACCACAAAGATAAGCACCGCAGAGAAACGAATACGTTCAGCCAGCGCACCGACAATCAGTCCAACGGTGATACAGGCGAAAGAGCCCTGGAACGCAACGTGAATATACTGGTAGAAAGAACCGGTCAGCGCGGTGAGCTGGATGTTTTTGAGCATCACCCAGTCGAAGTTACCGAAGAAACTTCCGCCCGTGCCGAAGGTTAATGAGTAGCCGTAAACCACCCACAGCACACAAACCAGTGCAAATGTGACCGTAATTTGCGTCAGCATCGACAGCACGTTTTTGGAACGAATCAGGCCGCCGTAAAACAGCGCCAACCCAGGAATTGTCATAAACAGCACCAATGCGGTGCTAATCATCATAAAGGCGTTGTCTGCTTTATCGGCCACAGCGGGTGCCGCCAGAGCGATTGATGGCGCAAGTGCCAGGGCTACAACGCCTAAGATAGAGGCTAATTTCTTCATTTTTCCATCCCTTTCACGAGTGGCTAAGACGATTACAGTGCGGCTTCGTCGGCTTCGCCGGTACGAATGCGGATGACGCGTTGCAGTTCGGCAACGAAAATTTTTCCATCGCCAATTTTGCCGGTGTAGGCAGCTTTGCTAATAACATCAATTACTTCATCGAGCTGATCGTCGGCAATTGCTACATCAATTTTCACTTTAGGCAGGAAATTGACGCTGTATTCAGCACCGCGGTACAACTCAGCGTGACCTTTCTGGCGACCAAAGCCTTTCACTTCGGTGACAGTCAGCCCTTGAATACCGATTGAAGACAGCGCTTCACGCACATCTTCGAGTTTGAACGGTTTAATCACCACGGTAACTAGCTTCATAGATCCTCTCCAGTGAGAATTGGCAAACGACACGATTTAGATAAAGCAAAGGTCATGCCAAAATTGAAAAACAGTTTTTTCAGCGCGTTGAGCTGCGCCAGATGGGGATTTTAAGGAGAGAAATAACGATGACTGGGATTAAGAAAGTTCTTAGGAAATAAAAACGCACCATTTAAGTGCATGGTGCGTTTCAGTTCTGCACCAACGGCGATAACCATTGGTTTTATGCGTGATTTTGGTGCATCACGCAGTGGCGGGTTCTTCGCGCGTAGCGGCGGCTAATTCTTCGCCAGCCAGTTGCAGCTGGTACATTTGCCAGTATCGCCCTTGCGCAGCCAGTAATTCACGGTGTGTGCCGCGCTCAACAGCCTGCCCACGATGCAGCACCATAATGGTATCGGCATCGGTTATCGTCGATAAACGGTGCGCAATCACCACTAGTGTGGTGTGTTCGCGGACAACCGCCAGCGCCTGTTGAATAGCCTGCTCGGTGCCGGAGTCAATATTAGCTGTGGCTTCATCGAGGATCAGGATCTGCGGTGCATCCACCAGCACTCGCGCCAGCGCCAGTAACTGCTTTTGGCCAACGGACAAATTATTGCCCTGCTCACCCAGACGCGTGTGAATGCCTTCGCTCATGGTGCGCGCCAGTTCCGCAAGCTGCACGGTTTCAAGTGCCTGCCAGACTGCCGCTTCGCTGATGTCGCGCCCAAGCGTGACGTTTGCAAAGAATGAGTCCGCCAGCACCACCGGATCTTGTTGCACCATTGCCACACCCTGGCGCAAAACGCTGTGGCTTAAGGTATCGAGTGGGCGGCCATCAAGACGAACTTCGCCTTTTGTCAGCGGGTAATAGCCCATCAATAAGTTGGCGAGAGTACTTTTCCCGCTTCCGGTGTGCCCGACGAGCGCCACAAAACTACGCGCTGGAACATCCAGATTAATGTCCTGCAATACCAGGCGATCGCCACGGTATGAAAACGACACGTTATCCACTTCGATGCGACCACTTTCCAGCGGGCGATTGTCGTTGCCGTAATCCTGACGCTTGCCGTCCATTAACTCAAACACACGCTCACCAGCAACCACCGCCTGTTGCAGCATGGATTGTTGGGTGGTGAGTTCGATTAACGGTTCGTTAAGACGCCCCAGATAGTTGATAAAGGCATACAGCACGCCAACTTCAATCGTGCCGACAGAAGTAAAACCGAACAGCATCAGCAGGCCGCAAAGAACCATCGCGGAGAAAAGACTCAGCAACGGGCGCAGTAAAAAGCCATCGAGGCGCAGGGTTTGCATCCGTGCCAGATAATGTGAGCGGCTGGCGGCATTCATGCGCTCGCCAAAACGCGCCTGCTGGCGGAATTGCTGGATAACGCTCATGCCGGAGATGACTTCGTTAAAGCCATCGTTGATATCAGCCAGATAGCTGCGCACGCGGCGCACAATTGGCGTGCTGTAGCGCTGATAAATAAACATCACGATAATCACTGCTGGGAAGATAGTGATAGCCACCGTCGCCATGCGCCAGTCGAGAGTGAACATCGCCACCAGCATCGCGCCAATCAGCGCTGCACTGCGCAAAACAGTCGCAACGACGGTGACGTACAAATCACGGATCACTTCAGTATCGTTGGTAACGCGAGAGATCAACTGCCCAACCGGCTGAGTATCAAAGGTGCTGAGCGGCTGGCGCAGTGCGGCATCCATTACGTCGGTACGCAGCTTTTGCACCACGCCCACAGCGGCCTGGTTAAATAACAGTGCCTGCCAGTAATGCAGACCCGCGGCTGAAATAGATAAAAATAAATACGCCGTGGCCAGCCCGGCCACTGCCGCAATCGGCAGGCGATGTTCAGACACCATGTTGTCGATGAAGTAACTCACCAGAATGGGGCCTGTCACTTCGGCTGCTGCGGCAATCCACAACATAACCACAGCCCCCGCAAGCGGTTTACGCCAAGGAGAGCCATAAGCCAGCAGGCGTTTTATGGTTGGCCACTGCTTGATTGCCTTACGCATTGGCGGGTTCCTCATCGGCCGTATTTTCTGACGCATCATCCAGCGCCGCTTCGAGCTGTTGATAACGATACATGTCGCGATACCAACCCGGCATTCCCACCAGCGCATCGTGATTCCCGCGCTGCACGATATGCCCGTACTGCATCACCAGAATTTCCGAGGCTTCGGTCAGCGCCGACAAACGATGTGCGCTGATGATCACCGTGCGGTTTTCACCCCACTGGCGCAAATTGTGCAGGATTTGGTGTTCGGTACGCCCATCGACCGCCGAAAGGGCATCGTCAAGAATCAAAATTTCCGCATCGAGTAATAACGCCCGCGCAATAGAGATACGCTGTTTCTGGCCGCCAGAGAGCATCACACCGCGCTCGCCAACTTCCGTTTCGTAACCTTGCGGCAGACGCAGAATATCGTCATGCACGCTGGCAAGCCTGGCGACGTGTTCAATTTCTTCCTGCGTCGCGCCCGGTTTGCCAAGCGCAATATTGCTGGCAACGGTATCGGAGAACAGGAACGGCGTTTGGTTCACAACGGCCAGACGGCTGCGCCAGGAATCAAGCTTCATCTGTGGCAATGCAATGCCGTGGAAGCAAATTTCGCCCTGATCGATATCAAAATGGCGCTGGAGGAGCGAGAGAATAGTACTTTTCCCGGCGCCTGTCGGCCCGCAAAGGCCAAGCATTTCGCCCGGCTTCAAGGTGAAAGAGACGTTTTCAAGCGTCGGGCGCGTGGTTTGTGGGTAATGGAACGCCTGAATATTCGCTTCTACCATGCCGCGCCCCGCCGGAGCTTCTTGCTCACCATCAACCACTGACGGCGCTTCGGCTAACATGCTGCGGATACGGCTGTACGCCGCGCTGCCGCGCTCAACGATATTGAACATCCACGCCAGCGCCAGCATTGGCCAGATCATCAGCCCAAGATACATCACGAAACTGGTCAATTGGCCGAGTGTCAGCGTGCCCTGAATAACCATCCAACTTCCGCCGCCAATCGCCAGCAGGTTTGCCGTGCCGATAGTGATGTAAATCGTCGGATCGAAACGCGCATCCACGCGTGCGACTTTCATGTTTTTCGCTCCGGCATCTTTGGCTTCGGCGGCAAACAGCGCGGACTGGCGGTCTTCCAGACCAAATGCTTTGATCATACGGATACTGGATAAACTTTCTTGCGTGCGGTCGTTGAGCGTTGAGAATGCGGCCTGTGCGAGTTTGAAACGGTGATGTAACTGATCGCCATAACGCTTAATCACCAGCGCCATAATGGGCATCGGCAGCAGCGCCAGCAGCGTCAATTCCCAGCTGATTTGCGTCGACATAACAATCAACACCGCGCAGCCCATCACCAGCGAATCCACCAGCGTTAATACGCCCTCGCCTGCGGCAAACACCACGCGATCGACATCGTTGGTGGCTCGCGCCATTAAATCCCCAGTGCGGTGGCGCAGGTAAAACTCGGGATGCTGGCGGCTTAACTGGCGGTAATAATCTTCGCGAAGTTCCACCGCGAGTTGGTAAGACGCGCCGAATAGCAGCACGCGCCAGACGTAACGCAACATGTAGACAACGACCGCGATGACCAGCATGACGCCAATCCACATCAGCACGTCGCTGCCTGAAAGTGTGTGTTGGGTGACGCCATCAACAATCACGCCCACAAGTTTAGGCGGCACAAGTTGCAGGATGGCAATGATAATCAGCAAGGCAACCGCCCCGAGATAGCGTCGCCATTCGCGGGTGAAGTACCAGCTTAGTTGAGCAAATAATCGCACGCAGTCAGATTCCTGAGAAATACTAGTGAAATGCTATTGAAGGCCGGGAGCGCGGGTTTCAACGCTCTAATGGCAAAGCCGTGGTGTATTTTATCTGTTCCATGGCAAAACTCGAAGTGACATCGCTTAAACCAGGAATACCGTTCACCAGCCGTTTGTAAAAATCGTCGTATCGTTTCATGTCTTCTACCTGCACACGCATCAGGTAGTCATACTCCCCTGCCATCCGCCAGAAACCCAGCACTTCGGGCATTTCGGCAACCACTGATACAAATTTGCAGTACCACTCACTGCTGTGATGCTGGGTTTTAATGAGCACAAAAGCGGTCAACCCAAGGCCCAGTTTTTCTGGATCGAGTAATGCGACTTTCGCCCGGATAACACCGTCGTCTTCAAGCCGTTTCAGGCGTTTCCAGCAGGGGGTGGTGGTCAGATTAACGGCATCAGCGAGAGCCTGCAAAGAAAGGGTGCAGTCGATTTGCAGCAAGGATAGCAGCTTACGGTCAATTTTATCTAACATGGCGACCTCAGGGAGAAATTTTTTCTCCATTTAATTCCCTGGGAAGGCTAAAAGGCAACTTTTTTATCCTGTTTTTGCATTACTCTAAGCACAAATAGACAAACGGATACGACCATGACCAGCAACTGGGTAAACCACGCTATTAGCGAAATTAACGCCGATTACCAACGCTCCGCCGATACACATTTGATTCGCCTTGCGCTGCCTGGTTTCCCCGGTATTCAGCTATACCTGAAAGATGAAAGCACACACCCGACCGGCAGCCTGAAACATCGCCTGGCGCGCTCGCTGTTTTTGTACGGTCTGTGTAACGGCTGGATTAAAGAAGGCACCACGATTATTGAAGCGTCTTCCGGTTCAACTGCTGTGTCCGAGGCCTATTTTGCCCGTCTGCTAGGTCTGCCGTTTATCGCGGTCATGCCAGCCTGCACCGCAAAACGCAAAGTGGAACAAATCGAGTTTTATGGTGGTCGTTGCCATTTCGTGGAGAGCGCGTGTGAAATCTACGCCGCATCTGAAATGCTGGAGCGCGAACTGAACGGCCATTATATGGACCAGTTTACTTACGCTGAACGTGCCACCGACTGGCGCGGCAATAATAACATTGCCGACAGTATTTTCCGCCAGATGGAACATGAACCGCATCCGGTCCCGGAATACGTGGTGATGAGCGCGGGAACAGGCGGCACATCGGCCACTATCGGTCGCTATTTACGTTACCAGGGTTATCCAACAAAACTGACCGTTGTGGACCCACAAAATTCAGTGTTTATGGATTACTGGCAGAACCGGGATTGCAGCTTACGCAGCGCCGTGGGTAGCAAAATCGAAGGGATTGGTCGCCCGCGCTGCGAGCCTTCGTTTATTCCGGATGTGATTGACGACATGATGCGCGTGCCAGATGCCGCCAGTATTGCCACCATGCAATGGCTGGAAACTATTCTGGGTCGTAAAGTTGGCGCCTCCACCGGGACGAATATGTGGGGCGTACTGCAACTGGCTGCGCGTATGCGTGACGAAGGACGTACCGGTTCGATTGTGACGCTGCTTTGTGATAGCGGCGAACGTTATCTGGAAACCTATTACAACGCGGAATGGGTGAAGGCGAATATCGGGGATTTGCGACCAGCTCAAGCGGAGATGGAAAAACTATTAACTGCCCCTTCCCCTAAATAATTCGAGTTACAGCAAGGCGGCAAGAGAGTTCATACCGATGAACTTACATGAGTAAGTGATTCGGGTGAGCGAGCGCAGCCAACACAGCTGTAGCTTGAAGTATGACGGGGAAAAAGAGGCCGGGTATATGCCCGGCCTGCTGCAAGGTCTCGTCATTCGGGGGAATAAGTGAGATTTGGTGTATCCAGCCAATGAGTCAAATAATGAGAAACTGCCTGCTTGTTACAGTGACCAATAACAGGTAAATGCGGTAAATCTGCTTTCAGTTGCGCCATCGCGTTGCCCATGATCAAACCATGACCCACGCTTGAGAGCATTTCGCGGTCGTTCATCGCATCGCCAAACGCCATACAATCTTTCATCGTCAGGCCAAGATGCTGACTTAATACATTCAGCGCCGAGCCTTTATTGCAGCCTGTCGGTAACACTTCCAGGCAATCTACTGCCGAGAAACAAAGAAACGCTTTATCGCCTAGTGCTTCATTCAACTGGATTTTCAAACGGTGCAGATCGTCGTGATCGCCGCAGAAACAGATCTTCGTCACCTGATGTGAAGGTAAACGCTTAAGATCCGTCAGGCGGTATTTGAAACCGCTGTAGACATGCGCTCGCAGTAATTCAGGGATCTCGTTTTGCGTCATCCACCCGGTATCGTTAAATACATGCATGCTCGCCAGGGTTTCCCAATGGCTGTGCAGGACAATTTCTGCCGCTTCCGGGGCAAGATCTTGCCTGTGCAACAACTCTCCTTCCGTCGAATGGATGCGCGTCCCGTTTCCGGTAATTAAAAATGCCTCGAGTGATAACGTGCCCAGAATATGGCGCATTTCCAGCACATGGCGACCGGTAGCAAACGCGAGAGTCATTTGGCGTTCTTCCCGCAGTCGGTTCAGGGTGCGTAGCGTTTCATCACCCAAATGGTGATTGGGCATTAACAACGTACCATCCATATCAAATGCAGCCAGACGAGCCATGTTTACTCCGATTTGTGACATCTAAAACACTGCTGGCAGTATCACCTGGCATATACGGAACTAATAGTGAATACTTTTTAAAAATTGTTCCGGGTTTTTCTCATGCGCTTGTTAAATCGACTCAATCAGTTTCAACGTTTGTGGCAACCCTCGGCGGGAGAACCTCAACAAGTTACGGTGGCTGAACTGGCGGCGCGCTGTTTTTGCAGCGAGCGTCATGTGCGGACTTTGCTTAACCAGTTGCAGGACGCGGGCTGGCTGACGTGGCATGCACAGTCAGGGAGAGGAAAACGCGGCACGCTGAGTTTCCTGGTCACGCCTGAAAGCGTGCGCTCAGGCATGATGGAACAGGTTCTGCACAAGGAACAACATCAGAATGCGCTGGAGCTGGCACAAATTGCGCCTGAACAGTTACGCCAGCTGCTGCAACCGTTTCTCGGCGGGCAGTGGCAAAACGATACTCCAACGCTGCGTATTCCGTATTACCGGCCACTGGAACCCTTGCAGCCGGGGTTTCTGCCTGGCCGCGCCGAACAACATTTAGCCGGGCAAATCTTTGCCGGACTGACCCGATTCACCTCAAATAGCCCGGTTCCGCAGCCCGATCTCGCCCATCACTGGCAAGTATCGGAAGATGGTTTGAATTGGTATTTCTTCATACGCTCCACATTGCACTGGCACAATGGGGAGCCGGTGGAAACGACGCAATTACAGCAACGGTTGATGATGCTTTTGACACTTCCGGCAATGCGACGCCTGTTTGTCAGCGTAAGAAGCATCGAACTGACCCATACACAGTGCATCCGTTTTATTCTGCATACCCCTGATTACTGGCTGGCTCACCGACTGGCAAGTTATTGCAGCCGTCTGGCACATCCTGAAGATAACCAAATGGGATGCGGGCCATTTCGACTCAGCAGCTTTAAAGAAAATCTGGTGCGCATTGAAAGTTTCGAGTCCTACCATCTCTGCCATCCGCTGCTTAAAGCCGTGGAATACTGGATTACCCCACAGCTTTTCGATACTGAACTGGGCACCAGTTGCCGCCATCCGGTGCAAATCGCCATCGGGCAGCAAGATGAACTGGTACATCTAAGGCCCGTCAGCAACAGTATCAGCCTTGGGTTTTGCTATCTGGCGGTCAAACAAAACAGCAATTTGTCTCCGGAGCAGGCACGTTTCCTGATGCAGATAATTCACCAGCAGCAGTTGATCGCCAGCCTGCCGGTAGATGAATCGCTGATCACCCCAAGCGTTGAGATGATCCCCGGCTGGAAGATCCCCGAGTGGGACTCATGTAAAACCGTCCCCCTGCCACCGCGATTGACACTGCTGTATCATTTGCCGGTTGAGTTACATGTTATGGCGCAACAGTTGAAAACCCATCTGGCTGATTTAGGCTGCGAACTGAATCTGGTCTTTCACGACGCCAAAAACTGGACGGGTTGCGAAGCCCTGGTACAGGCCGATTTAATGATGGGCGACCGCTTGATTGGCGAAGCTCCGGTTTACACGCTGGAGCAGTGGTTACGCAGCGATGTTATCTGGCCTGCTATTCTCACGGAAACTCAGTACACCCATCTGCAAGCCACGCTTGATGCCGTACAAGTTCACCCTGAAGAGAGCGCCCGTCATGTCGGGTTGCAGGAAGTGTTCAGCGCGTTAATGCGCGATGCGATAGTGTCGCCGCTGTTTAATTACCGCTACCAAATCAGCGCGCCGCCAGGCGTTAACGGCATTGAGTTGAATGCCTGGGGCTGGTTCGATTTTACGCAAGCATGGTTGCCACCGCCGACAATGGTGTGAAGAAGCTGGGCAGCCAATACGTCCACGCGTTACCATATATTTTTAAGTGATTAACAGGATTACTCATGAAACGTGCAGTTGTCGTCTTTAGTGGTGGCCAGGATTCCACAACCTGCCTGATTCAGGCCTTACAGCAATATGATGAAGTCCATTGTGTGACGTTTGATTATGGCCAACGCCACCGCGCTGAGATTGACGTTGCCCGCGAATTAGCGCTGAAATTAGGCGCTCGTGCCCACAAAGTTCTGGATGTCACATTGCTGAACGAACTGGCTGTCAGCAGCCTGACGCGCGATAACATTCCTGTGCCTGATTACGACCCGCAAGAAAGCGGCATTCCCAGCACCTTCGTTCCAGGGCGCAATATTTTGTTCCTGACGCTGACCGCAATTTATGCGTATCAGGTTGAAGCCGAAGCGGTTATTACGGGCGTTTGTGAAACAGATTTCTCTGGCTACCCGGATTGTCGCGATGAGTTTGTGAAAGCGCTGAACCATGCTGTCAGCCTCGGTATGGCTCGTGATATCCGTTTTGAAACTCCACTGATGTGGCTTGATAAAGCAGAAACCTGGGCGCTGGCTGATTACTGGCAGCAACTGGAACTGGTGCGTAACGACACGCTGACCTGCTACAACGGGATTCAGGGCGACGGATGTGGTGAATGTGCGGCCTGTCACTTACGGGCTAACGGCCTGAACCACTATCTGGCGGATAAACCCGCGGTAATGGCGGCGATGAAAAAGAAAACCGGTCTCAAATAATTCAATGGGCGTGGTGTTTACCACGCCTTTCCTGTTTCTGCTATTCCATCATTTGCACGAGTTTCTCGCGCAATTCCCCTTCCAGCGGAACTGACTTCTGTGTTTTCAAATCAATGCAGACGAAAGTCAGCAGCGCATCTGCCACTATCTCACCTTCTGGTTCCAGCTTCACAACCTGACTCAATACGCCGCTTTTGCCGTTGAGTTGCTGCAAGCTACTTTCGATGCGTAGCAAATCACCCAATACCGCAGGGCGGCGATAGTTAATATTGATATTGACCACGATGAACGCGATGTTGTGTTCCGTCATCCACTGGAAACCAGCCGTATTTTCCAACCCTTCCCAACGAGCCTCTTCAAGGAACTCAAGGTAGCGGGCGTTGTTTACGTGCTGGTAAACATCCATGTGATAACCACGGACTTTGATATGTGTCTGCATAGCGCTAAAACCCTATCTCTAATTTTAATAGTCAGGTGAGGTAAACAGGCCATACGAAACTGGTATGACCTGTTTTTAGCATAGCAAAATTTCTACGCTACGCGAACGTTCAGCACTAAGCGTTAAAGCTTAATGTGAGACAGATTGCGTTCTACCAACGCACTGCCAATCCCTGGCACCTCCTGAAGCTGTTCGAGCGCTTTGAATGGACCATATTCTTCGCGGTAGCTCACAATAGACTGCGCCTTTTTCAAGCCGACACCGTTCATTGCCTGCGCCAGCACTTCCGCACTGGCGGTGTTAATACTCACTACGCCATCGTCAGCATCGCCGGGTTTAGCAACCGTTACGGGAGTGGCTGTGGTTTTATCAGTGTGCTGTTGTGCTGTGTCATTTTTAACGACAGCCGGTGCGGCTGCAGCCGGGGTACATGTGCTTGCGCCAATAAGTGCCACGGCAATACACATTGCTTTAAGTCCGGTTTTGAATCCTGTTTTCATGCTGTTTCTCCTTGTGTGTTGACAGCGAGGCCACCTTACTCGGGGAAAAAAACAGGAACAATTGGCAATCTTCAAATGTGGAAAAGGCCGCGAAAGCGGCCTTTGATTGTTGCAGAGCGTTGCAGTTTACTGCGAGTAACCTCGAAGAGTGTTACTGCTGTTCGATGCTGTCGCCCATCTTAATTTTCGCTTCTTTGCGCAGACTGGTCATCAGCGCTTCGAAAGAGATTTGCGCATTGTTCTGGGTAATCCCCTGAACCATGGCTTTTTTCTGCTCAGCTGGCATATCACCGGCTTTCACTTCATCCACAGCCAGCAGAACGACGTTGCCCTGCATGTCGTTAGCCACGCCATAAGAAGGTTTGTCCTTGGCAGGTAACGGCAGTGAGAAGGCCGCCTGGCTGATAGGATCCTGGCCAGTACGCACGACAGTTTTTGCCGTACCGAAGCTCAAGCCCGCAGCTTTCATCGCTTCATCGCCTTTGCCCATTTTCAGAGCATTCAGCGTTTTGTCAGCATCCAGTTTCGCTTGTTGTTCCGCTTTCTGGAATTTAACCTTCGCGATAACCTGGTCACGAACTTCCGCTAACGGTTTAATGGCTTCGGCTTTATGTTCAGCGATACGAATAACGAACGCACGATCACCATCAACAGTGATGATGTCAGAGTTCATACCCGGAGTTCCGTTCGCACCCACCAGACCACCATTGAAAATGGCATCGGAAACAGGCTTGAAGTTCAGCTCTGCCGGTAAGTTATCGTGACCGAACCAGCCAGTCTCAACCGCTTTAACGCCAGCCACTTTTTCAGCACTTGCCAGAGATTCGTTATCGTTGCTTGCCGCGTCGCTCACTTTTTGTTGCAGCGCGTAATAAGCATCAACTGCTTTATCTTGCTTCACTTTCGCTGCAATCGCGTCTTTAACTTCAGACAGCGGTTTGGTTTGCGCAGGCTGGATGTCATCAAGACGCACAACCAGGAAACCGACTGAAGATTTGATAACACCGGACAACTGGCCTTTGTCTTTCAGACCGGCATTTTTCAGCTCATCAGGAGTGGTACCTGACTCCAGCCAACCCATGTCACCGCCGTTACGGGCAGAGATGATGTCAGCAGATTTTTCTTTTGCCAGGGCCGCGAAATCACCGCCTTTATTCAGTTCATCCAGAACCGCTTTAGCTTCTGCTTCAGTTTTGGTCTGAATCACGCTGTAACGGTTACGTTGAGGTTGAGTGAACTCGTCCTGATGCTGGTCGTAGTAGGACTGAATATCTGTATCCGCCACTTCAACTTTCTGAGAAGCGGCATCAAGCATGATGTAGCTTACTTTGAACTGTTCAGGGGCGATGTATTGGTTTTTGTTTTGCTCGTAGCTGGTGTTGATTTCCTGCTCGGTCACTTCTTGCTTCGCTGCCAGAGCATTCACATCAATGGTCGCTTCACGAACAACACGTTGCTGTGATACCAGGGCTGCCAGCTCGTCAGTTTCACCTGCCAGCATGAAATCAGTACCGACAACGGCGTTGATCAACTGCTGCGTCGTTAGCTGGTTACGCAGCGCTTGTGCATATTGGTCAGCAGTCATCCCCATGTTGTTGATGATTGCGGTATAACGGGCGTTATCAAATTTACCGTTATTCTGGAAAGCGGGCTCTTTGAAGATAGCGAGTTTGATTTGTTCGTCGCTAATGCCAAGACCAAGATGTTTGGCGTATTGATCCATTAACGCTTCATCAATCAGGCGTGACAGCACTTGCTGGCGCATCTGCTTGATGTAGCCTTCATTGCCAGCCAGTACAGAGAATTGTTCGCCAAGTTGCTGCTGTTGGCGATTACGTTCGCTGGCAACGGCATTTTCAAACTGACCACGGCTGATTTCCTGGCCATTCACTTTTGCGGCGTAGTTGGCACTTCCGCCAATCAGGTATCCACTCACGCCAGTCAAAATGAATGACACGATAATGATCCCGAAAATTATCTTGATTACGAGGCTGTTGGCCGCCGTACGTAAATTGTCCATCATGGTGTAACAACACTCCACTGTAGTGTGAATGGTAAACCCAGCGCAGTCGCTAAATGGGCATCCCTGAATACGCGTACTGCTGTGCCGCTGCGTGCAAGCGGGTATTGTGACAAGAAAACAGGTTCAAATCATCAAACATGCGCAAAATTAACAGCCATGCATAAAAAAAGGCACATCTAACGATGCGCCCTGACCTAACTTTACTAGATTAACCTTGCCCTGAAGCGGACGATAAATCAGTTAACCGCTTCTTTCAGCGCTTTACCAGCACGGAACCCTGGGACTTTTGCAGCAGCGATAGTGATTTCTTTACCGGTCTGAGGGTTACGGCCTGTACGGGCAGCACGCTCTTTAACAGCAAAGGTACCAAAGCCAACCAATGCCACGTCTTCCCCAGATTGCAGAGATTCGGTAACAGAAGCAATCACAGCGTCTAATGCACGTCCAGCCGCGGCTTTAGAAATATCAGCACCTGCGGCAATTTTGTCTATCAGTTGAGATTTATTCACTCTTCTCTTCCTCTCTTTATAATTTATATCGCACCAGTATCCTTCAAAGTGCGACCGCGCAGCAGTTATATCAGGCCTGTCATGCCCTTACAACACCCGTTGTTAATGGCACGCATCACCAGCAGTCTAAAGTAGCGATACAAAAAAAGCTGGCAAGTGACAATTCACCAGCCAGCTCTGATTTTATGCACTGAATATGCGTCAGGTCACTATTTTGCGGTGACGACCTGCATTCCGTAAGGCTCATTCTGCAAGGCAAGAGCCAAAACTTCCTCGATTCGCTTCACCGGATGGATATCCAGGTCGGCGAGAACGTTGTCAGGAATCTCTTCCAGATCACGTTTATTTTCATCCGGAATCAGAACAGTTTTAATGCCGCCACGGTGTGCCGCCAGCAGTTTTTCTTTCAAACCGCCGATTGGCAGAACCTGACCACGCAGCGTGATTTCGCCGGTCATCGCCACATCTGCACGAACAGGATTACCTGTCAGGCAAGATACCAGCGCGGTACACATCGCAATACCCGCGCTTGGGCCATCTTTCGGTGTCGCACCTTCCGGTACGTGAACGTGGATGTCGCGTTTTTCATAGAAATCAGCATTGATGCCTAATTTCTCTGCACGCGCGCGCACCACGGTCAGTGCAGCCTGGATAGACTCCTGCATAACTTCACCCAAAGAACCGGTGTAAGTCAGCTTGCCTTTGCCCGGCACACAGGCGGTTTCGATAGTCAGCAAATCACCGCCAACTTCGGTCCACGCAAGGCCTGTTACCTGACCTACGCGGTTTTCGCTGTCTGCACGACCATAGTCAAAGCGCTGCACGCCAAGGAAATCTTTCAGGTTATCGCCGTCGATTTCGATGTGTTTGAGCGTTTTATCCAGCAGCAACTGTTTAACCGCTTTACGACACAGTTTGGAAATTTCACGTTCCAGACTACGCACACCTGCTTCACGCGTGTAGTAACGAATGATGCCGGTAATAGCGCTATCGTGAACGGTAATTTCGCCTTTTTTCAGCGCGTTGCGTTCAATTTGCTTGGTCAGCAGGTGTTGTTTAGCAATATTCAGTTTTTCATCTTCGGTGTAACCGGACAGACGAATCACTTCCATACGATCCAGCAATGGCGCCGGAATATTCATGGAGTTGGACGTTGCTACAAACATCACATCGCTGAGATCGTAATCCACTTCCAGATAATGGTCGTTGAACGCCACGTTCTGTTCTGGATCAAGCACTTCAAGCAGAGCAGATGCCGGATCGCCACGCATATCAGAAGACATTTTGTCGATTTCATCCAACAGGAATAATGGGTTTTTAACGCCCACTTTCGCCATTTTCTGAATCAGTTTTCCCGGCATGGAACCGATGTAAGTACGACGGTGCCCACGAATTTCAGCTTCGTCACGTACGCCACCCAAAGCCATGCGCACATATTTACGTCCTGTCGCACGTGCGATGGACTGACCCAGTGAGGTTTTACCTACACCTGGAGGCCCTACCAGGCACAAGATTGGCCCTTTGAGCTTGTTAACGCGGCTCTGGACTGCGAGGTATTCCAGGATACGATCTTTCACGCGCTCAAGGCCGTAGTGATCGGTATCGAGGACTTCCTGCGCCTGACGCAGATCTTTTTTCACTTTACTGCGCGCATTCCATGGAACCTGCACCATCCAATCAATGTAACCACGAACCACGGTAGCTTCCGCAGACATTGGCGACATCATTTTCAGTTTTTGCAGTTCCGCTTCGGTTTTTTCACGCGCTTCTTTCGGCATTTTAGCCGCGTCGATTTTGCGTTTTAGCGCTTCGTTTTCATCTGGCGTGTCGTCCATTTCGCCGAGTTCTTTCTGAATGGCTTTCATTTGCTCGTTCAGATAGTACTCACGCTGGCTCTTTTCCATCTGCTTTTTAACGCGGTTGCGAATGCGCTTCTCAACCTGCAGCAGATCGATTTCCGACTCCATCATGGCCATCAGATATTCAAGACGTTCGTTAATATCGGACATCTCAAGAACGGACTGTTTATCAGTCAGTTTCAATGGCATATGGGCCGCAATGGTGTCAGCCAGACGAGCAGGATCATCAATGCTATTCAGCGATGTCAGCACTTCTGGCGGGATTTTTTTGTTCAGCTTGATGTAGCCTTCAAACTGACCAATTGCGGTGCGCACCAGCACTTCCTGTTCGCGCTCTTCGATAGCTGGCGAATTCAGGTACTCAGCCTGCGCTGAGAAATGGTCACCGTTGTCAGAAAGCGTGGTGATACGCGCACGCTGTAAACCTTCAACCAGCACTTTTACCGTGCCGTCTGGCAGTTTCAGCATTTGCAAAATGGATGCGACGGTTCCCACTGAGAACAGGTCATTAACACCTGGCTCATCTGTCGAGGCTTCTTTCTGCGCCACCAGCATGATTTTTTTATCATGATCCATGGCCGCTTCCAGGCAACGAATGGATTTTTCTCGCCCGACAAACAGTGGAATTACCATGTGCGGATAAACCACCACATCGCGCAATGGCAATACGGGGATTTCAATGCGTTCAGAACGCTCAGGATTCATAGAGCTCTCTCTTAGTTAAGGTCCGCCTGGTGATGGGGCAATGCCTCCGCTTTTATGGCATCACCAACAAGTAAGTCAGTATATTGGGATGTTTCCCGCACATTCAATGGCAGGAATGAAGGAAAAGCAAAAGGGGGATATAAATCCCCCTTTTTATACTAACTGACTGGTTATTTTGGCGAATTATTCACCGGATGCTTGTTGCGCTTCTGGCTTACCATAAATTAATAATGGTTTGCTTTGACCGTCGATGACGGACTCGTCAATCACCACTTTCTCGACGTCTTCCATGGAAGGAAGGTCGTACATGGTATCGAGCAGTGCACCTTCAACGATGGAGCGCAGACCACGAGCACCGGTTTTACGTGCCATTGCTTTCTTGGCAATCGCATCCAGCGCTTCGTCGCGGAATTCCAGATCCACACCTTCCAGATTGAACAACGCCTGATATTGCTTAGTCAGGGCGTTTTTCGGTTCTTTCAGGATTTGGATCAGTGCTTCTTCGCTCAGTTCAGTCAGCGTAGCAACAACTGGCAGACGGCCGATAAACTCAGGGATCAGACCAAATTTGATCAGATCTTCCGGCTCAACCTGGCCCAGTAACTGCCCTTCAGTCGCCTTCTGAGACTTACCTTTTACGGTCGCACCAAAGCCGATACCAGAACCGGTTTCGACACGGTTAGCGATAACTTTATCGAGGCCTGCGAATGCACCACCACAGATAAACAGAATCTTGGAGGTATCAACCTGCAAGAATTCTTGCTGTGGATGTTTACGTCCACCCTGCGGTGGAACCGCTGCAACGGTACCTTCGATAAGTTTCAGCAACGCCTGCTGCACACCTTCACCAGACACATCACGAGTGATGGACGGGTTATCAGATTTGCGGGAGATTTTGTCGATCTCATCGATATACACGATACCGCGCTGTGCTTTTTGCACATCGTAATCACATTTTTGCAGCAGTTTCTGGATGATGTTTTCAACGTCTTCACCCACGTAACCCGCTTCGGTTAACGTTGTGGCATCTGCCATGGTGAATGGAACATCCAGCAAACGCGCCAGGGTTTCAGCCAGCAGGGTTTTCCCGCTACCCGTCGGCCCGATGAGCAGAATATTACTTTTGCCCAGTTCGATACCGTTGGTGCTGTCGCCGTTACGCAGACGTTTGTAATGGTTATAAACCGCAACCGCCAGGACTTTTTTAGCCTGTTCCTGACCGATGACGTAATCATCGAGATGGTGACGGATTTCATGCGGAGTCGGCAGCGCACTACGCTCGCGGTGCGGTGCGACCTCTTTAATCTCTTCGCGAATAATGTCGTTACATAAGTCGACACACTCATCGCAGATATACACTGACGGCCCGGCAATCAGTTTACGCACTTCATGCTGGCTTTTGCCGCAAAAAGAGCAGTAAAGCAGTTTGCCTGAACCGTCTTTGCGCTTATCTGTCATCGGTAAAACCTCTTTTCTGTTTCTTTGCACCGTACGAGACGGTGCAAGTGCCATTCTACGGCGCAGCCAATCGTAAGCGCACTATGAGCCACTACAGTAACTATAGTATACGGCTCACTGTTATCGGGCATTAGCTACGGTGAGTCAGGATTGAGTCAACTAAGCCGTACTCTACCGCCTCACTTGCTGCGAGGAAACGGTCACGCTCTGTGTCTCTCTCTATTTCTTCAAGAGATTTGCCCGTGTGTTGCGCCATAAGTTCGTTCATACGCGCTTTGACTTTCAGGATTTCACGCGCATGGATTTCGATATCCGTTGCCTGCCCCTGATAGCCACCCAGCGGCTGGTGAATCATGACTCGTGAGTTCGGCAAGCAGAAACGCTTACCTTTAGCACCAGCGGTCAGCAGGAAAGCCCCCATAGAACAGGCCTGTCCCATACAGATAGTGCTGACATCCGGCTTAATAAATTGCATCGTATCGTAGATAGACATCCCAGCGGTAATGACGCCACCTGGTGAGTTGATATAGAGATAGATGTCTTTTTCTGGGTTTTCTGCTTCCAGGAACAGCATCTGCGCCACGATAAGGTTAGCCATATGGTCTTCGACCTGGCCTGTCATAAAGATGACACGTTCCTTGAGCAAGCGGGAATAGATATCGTATGAACGCTCGCCACGCGATGTCTGTTCAACAACCATCGGCACCAGGGCCATATGGGGTGCAAATTGATCTCTTTCGCCACTGTATGACATTTCCGTCTCCTGGAATAATTGAGCCTTCGATACCTGCTGCACTGATTCTACTTGAGACGATAAAAGAAGACTACGCTCCTTAAAAGAAGACTAAGCTCCTTGCGTCTCCAACCTTAAATGGACGGATTATCAGTCAGGGGTTCTGTTTTCTAGCCATACCCGTATTTATGGGGATGAGCTTACCCTGTTTCAAGCATAACAACCTTTTCTTGTTACGCTAACCCTGAAACTGCGTTTTATTGATGTGTTTTCAGGGAGTCACTGATAAAAAAAGCCCGCCACCATTGGGTGACGGGCTTGATGCAGCAATATTTTGGCGATGATGCCAAAAATTATGCTTACGCTTGTTGGTTCATCAGTTCGCTAAAGGTAGTCGCTTTTTCAGACACTTTCGCTTTAGACAGTACTGCTTCAACAGCTTGTTCTTCCAGAGCAACATTACGCATGTTGTCCATCAGTTCTTTGTTTTTGCCGTAGAACTCGATAACTTCAGTCGGATCTTCGTAGGCAGAAGCCATTTCTTCGATCAGACCTTTAACGCGTTCTTCGTCAGCTTTCAGCTCGTGGGTACGAATCACTTCGCCCAACAGCAGGCCAACAACTACGCGACGTTTAGCTTGTTCTTCGAACAGTTCACGTGGCAGTTCCAGCGCTTGTTTCTCGTTGCCACCAAAACGCTGAGCAGCCTGGCGACGCAGAACGTCGATTTCGCTGTCGATCAGTGCAGCTGGAACGTCGATGTTGTTCGCGTTAACCAGACCGTCGATTGCTTGAGACTTGATGCGGTTACGCACTGCGCCTTTCAGCTCACGATCCATGTTTTTACGAACTTCGGTACGCAGACCCGCAACTGAACCATCTTCAACGCCAAAACGTTTGATGAATTCTTCAGTAAATTCTGGCAGTTCACGCTCTTCAACTTTCTTCAGAACGATCTCGAACTTAGCCGCTTTACCTTTCAGGTTTTCAGCGTGGTAGTCTTCCGGGAAGGTCACTTCGATAGTGAACTCTTCGCCAGCTTTGTGACCAACCAGACCTTCTTCGAAACCAGGGATCATACGACCCTGGCCCATTGCCAGTACGAAGTCAGACGCTTTGCCGCCTTCGAATACTTCGCCGTCTACAGAACCGGTGAAGTCGATGGTAACGCGGTCTTCTGCAGTTACAGCAGCGTCAGAATCTTTCCAGGTCGCCTGCTGCTTACGCAGGGTGTCCAGCATTGCATCAACGTCTTCGTCAGTCACTTCAACAACCGGTTTTTCAACTTCGATTGCTTCCAGACCTTGCAGCTCAACTTCTGGGTACACTTCAAACTCAACCGCGTAGGTGAAGTCTTCGCCCAGTTTGTATTCGCCTGGAACGTAGTTTGGTGCGCCAGCTGGATTAATTTTTTCTTTGATGATCGCGTCAACGAAGTTGCGGCTCATCAGTTCGCCCAACACGTCCTGGCGAACAGAAGCGCCATAGCGTTGTGCGATAACAGTCATCGGCACTTTTCCTTTACGGAAACCGTCGATACGGGCTTTCTTTGCCACGTTGACCAGCTCGCTTTTTACAGCGGTTTCGATGCTGTCTGCAGCGATAGTAATCGTGAGACGGCGGCCAAGGCCCTGAGTGGTTTCAACTGAAACTTGCATCTTGTTACCTCAAAAAATCACAGTGCTCGGTCAACTCTGGAAGTGCTCATTTGCGCTCCACAGAACCGGGATGCCTTCTGAATCAGAATCACATTCCCTGTCGTCAGAATCGTCCCGAAGACATTCCGAAAAATAAGACGCAGCATTATAGCGGCATCACCAAGGTGAGTCGAGAACGGCAACACAGTGTTGCTGCGGCCCTTTTCACAGTTCTTTTGGATTTATTGTCCTGCCCCTGGAAAAACAAGGGTTATTTCAGACAAAACAAAACGGCCCGCAGGCCGTTTTGTAAAACACGATTCATATACCGCAACATAAAGGAAAAGTTCCCTTAGTTGCAAGCCTGAAGGTTAACTTCAGGCGATTGAACCTGCTCCACGACAAGGTGGGGAGGCGAGAATAGTGTCATGCAATCCTTCCCATTCCTTAATGGTATAGGTGTGCAGGGCCAGCGCATGCACTGTGGACGAGAGTTCCGCACTTAAAGTGCCATAAATCATACGATGACGATTTAAAAAACGCTCACCCACAAAACGATCGCTGACCAGAACCACTTTAAAATGACTCTCTGAACCCGCCGGGACATTGTGACGATAGCTTTCATCCGCGACTTCCAGGATCACGGGTTCAAACGCTGCCCTTAATTTTGATTCTATTTGCTCGCGCATCATCATGAACTTTCTCCTCGACTACGTAGAGATGCCACTCATCCCTTTAAATGTTAGCCGCTTTTAGCCGTTTTATTAACGGAATTCCAACAATTATTTAGCTTTCGTCCTATTTTCTGAGCCAAGCCCCTGTAGCTTAATGTGATTACGGCACTAATTGGGGGCAAAGTGGTCAGATAGCTTTGCAACCGCTCAGAAAAAGCGCAACGCGATGAAATTACGTGCGTTAGCTACTTCCACTGGGCAACCGCAGTGTTATGATGGCGTGATTTTTTATCTGCCTGCCCCTTGAGTACATTGAGATAGCGAACATGTTAAAAAAATTATTATTCCCGTTGGTCGCCGTATTTATGCTGGCCAGCTGCGCAACACCACCAACGACCATTGATGTTTCTCCGACGATCAGCTTGCCACAGCAAGACCCAAGCCTGATGGGCGTAACTGTAAGCATCAACGGTGCTGATCAACGTAAAGACCAGGCGCTGGCGAAAGTCACCCGTGATAACCAACTGGTTACGCTGACTCCATCTCGTGACCTGCGCTTCTTGCTGCAAGAAGTGCTGGAAAAACAGATGACTGCACGTGGTTACATGGTTGGGCCAAACAGCCCGGTTGATCTGCAAATCATCGTAAACCAGTTATTTGCTGACGTGTCTCAGGGCAGCGTGCGCTACAACATCGCCACTAAAGCTGACATCGTGATCATTGCGACAGCAAAAAATGGCAACAAGATGACCAAAAACTACCGTTCTAGCTATAACGTAGAAGGGGCGTTCCAGGCTACCAACAAGAATATCGCCAACGCGGTGAACTCCGTATTGACTGATACCATTGCTGATATGGCTCAGGACACCAGCGTTCACGACTTTATTAAGCAGAACGCTCGTTAATCAATACCCCACCAGCCCGTGTCATGCGGGCTGGCTGTAGAGCAAAGTATGCCCAACCATTATCTGCGTCTCTTCCAGCAACCTAAATCAGCCATTCTTCTGATTTTAGGCTTTGCGTCCGGCCTCCCTCTCGCCCTCACCTCCGGCACGCTACAAGCATGGATGACGGTGGAAAACATCGATCTTAAAACCATTGGTTTCTTCTCGCTCGTCGGGCAAGCCTATGTGTTTAAGTTTCTGTGGTCGCCGATTATGGACAGATATACGCCGCCGCTGCTGGGGCGTCGTCGTGGTTGGCTGCTGATTACCCAAGTCTTGTTATTGATTGCTATTGCGGGCATGGGCTTCCTTGAACCCGGCTCGCAGTTGCGTTGGATGGCGGCGCTAGCGGTCATCATTGCTTTCTGCTCGGCTTCACAAGATATTGTCTTTGACGCCTGGAAAACCGATATTCTTCCGGCAGAAGAACGCGGCACGGGCGCAGCAATCAGTGTGTTGGGTTATCGCCTGGCGATGCTGGTTTCTGGTGGTTTGGCGCTCTGGCTTGCGGATAGATACCTCGGCTGGCAAGGCATGTATTGGCTGATGGCCGCATTAATGCTGCCTTGTATCATTGCCACTTTGTTTGCGCCTGAACCGACTGATGCGATCCCCGTTCCAAAAAGCCTTGAACAAGCCGTTGTCGCCCCTTTGCGTGATTTCTTTGGGCGCAACAATGCCTGGCTTATCCTACTGCTAATTGTGTTGTACAAACTCGGCGATGCGTTTGCCATGAGTTTAACGACTACATTTTTGATTCGTGGTGTGGGTTTTGATGCCGGTGAAGTCGGCGTCGTGAATAAATCGCTGGGGCTGATTGCCACCATTATTGGCGCATTGTACGGCGGCATTTTGATGCAACGCCTGTCGCTGTTCCGCGCGTTGCTGATCTTTGGCATTTTGCAGGCGGTGTCCAATGCGGGTTACTGGATTCTCTCGGTCACCGACAAAAACATGATCAGCATGGCGAGCGCTGTCTTCTTTGAAAATCTCTGCGGCGGGATGGGTACGGCAGCATTTGTCGCCCTTCTGATGACACTGTGTAATAAATCTTTTTCCGCGACCCAATTCGCTTTGTTATCGGCTCTTTCGGCTGTAGGTCGTGTTTATGTCGGGCCAATAGCCGGTTGGTTTGTTGAAGCCCAGGGTTGGCCTACGTTTTACTTATTTTCCGTGGTCGCCGCGGTACCCGGCATCTTGCTGCTTTTAGTTTGCAAAACGACGCTGGAATATACGCAAAATAACGATAGCTTCATTCCACGCAGTGAATTTTCATCGGCCTATCGCATTGCGCTTCGCGCATTAATGCTGGGCTGCGCACTTCTCGCGGTGTGGTTGGTTGTGTTGATTACCAATGCCATCGGCCTCACAAACTGGGCCTTCAACATTCAGTTCCTCGAATGGGGGGCATTATTTGCAATTGGGGGGATTTTGTTTGGTGGGCTGCTTGATTATCTGGCTTTACGAAAAACGGCGTTGGTCTAAAACCGCCAGATAAATATTAATAATAAGTTTCGACGCGTGACTATATTGTTCAATTAATACGCAGACAATAAGTTGAGTGAATTATTTCCCGAAAGCAAGACTCTTTTTTTACATAATTAGCAGAGAAATTATTTTCACCCTGCCTTTAACCGATTCAGCTTTTGGTTAATTAAATTTGTAGATCAATTCGTTTGTCAATTGATGCTAACTTGTTAAATTTATGTTTAACAAAATGATTGGTTATACCAATTAACCTGTACTATTAATGGCAACATAGGTTTTCGTTATAACCTTGCCGGGCCGCGGCCTATCTCGAGATTTTACAGTTTGTTGCATTCTATGTGACATTGTTGGCAGAACCCAGTAACACCACACTGACACTATGCCATTCATGTTTACAGTAATGTAACCTTCCCGTAAAATGCCTCCACACTTTAAACGACAATTAGAGCTCCCCGGAATTGAGGTCGTTAAATGAGACTCAGGAAATACAATAAAAGTTTGGGATGGTTGGCATTAATTACAGGCACTTTTTTACTGAGTGGCTGTGATTCTGCACTTCTGGACCCCAAAGGACAAATTGGACTGGAACAACGTTCATTGATACTGACAGCGATCGGGCTGATGTTGATAGTCGTTATACCCGCTATCGCAATGGCTATCGGTTTTGCCTGGAAATATCGTGCATCAAACAAAAACGCCAAATACAGCCCCAACTGGTCGCACTCGAACAAAGTTGAAGCTGTGGTCTGGACGATTCCTATCCTTATCGTCATCTTCCTCGCGGTACTAACCTGGAAAACCACGCACGCTCTTGAGCCAAGCAAACCGCTTGTTCACGATGCGAAGCCGGTGACCATCGAAGTTATCGCTATGGACTGGAAATGGTTCTTCATCTACCCAGAGCAAGGTATTGCTACGGTCAATGAAATTGCCTTCCCGGCCAACACCCCGGTGGAATTCAAAATCACCTCTAACTCAGTGATGAACTCCTTCTTTATTCCGCGCCTGGGCAGCCAAATCTACGCAATGGCAGGTATGCAAACTAAATTGCACCTGATTGCAGACGAAGCAGGCACCTACGACGGTATTTCGTCTAACTACAGCGGTAAAGGTTTCTCTGGGATGAAGTTCAAGGCAATCGCCACCCCAGATATGGACACCTTTAACCAGTGGGTAGCTAAAGCCAAACAGTCTCCGGAAGTCATGAACGATATGGCAACTTACGAGAAACTGGCACAGCCTAGCGAATACAACAAAGTCGAATACTTCTCCGCTGTTAAGCCAGATTTGTTTAAAGACGTTATTAGCAAATTCATGGGGCACGGGAAGAGCATGGACATGACCCAACCTGAAGGCGAGCATGCAGCGCACGAAGGAATGGAAGGCATGGACATGAGTCACGCGGAAACCTCTCACTAAGGGGCCGAGGAATAATACGATGTTCGGAAAACTTACACTGGATGCAATCCCATACCATGAACCCATTGTCATGGTTACGGTGGCAGCAATTATCGTCGGGGGACTGGCGCTAGTTGCAGCTATCACTTACTTCGGTAAGTGGGAATATTTATGGAAAGAGTGGTTCACCTCGGTTGACCACAAACGCCTCGGCATAATGTACGTGATTGTCGCAATCGTCATGCTTCTGCGTGGCTTTGCTGACGCCATCATGATGCGTAGCCAGCAGGTTCTGGCTTCCGCCGGAGAAGCAGGCTTCCTGCCACCTCATCACTACGACCAGATCTTTACTGCCCACGGCGTAATCATGATCTTCTTCGTGGCGATGCCATTTGTTATCGGCCTGATGAACATCGTCGTGCCGTTGCAGATTGGTGCGCGTGACGTTGCCTTCCCATTCCTGAACAACCTGAGCTTCTGGTTCACTGTTGTAGGTGTGGTGTTGGTTAACCTGTCTCTTGGGGTGGGTGAATTCGCACAGACCGGTTGGGTGGCTTATCCGCCGCTATCGGGCATAGAGTACAGTCCGGGGGTCGGCGTCGACTACTGGATATGGGCACTCCAGCTCTCGGGGATCGGTACGACATTAACGGGTATTAACTTCTTCGTGACTATCCTGAATATGCGTACGCCTGGCATGACTATGTTCAAAATGCCGGTGTTTACCTGGGCTTCGCTGTGTACCAACGTACTGATTATCGCGGCATTCCCAATCTTTACCGTGACCGTCGCACTGTTAACCCTTGACCGCTACCTTGGCACCCATTTCTTTACCAATGATATGGGTGGCAACATGATGATGTATATCAACCTCATCTGGGCATGGGGCCACCCGGAAGTTTATATCCTGGTACTGCCTGTGTTTGGTGTGTTCTCCGAAGTGGTTGCGACATTCTCGAAAAAACGCCTGTTCGGTTACACCTCTCTGGTGTGGGCGACCATCGCGATTACGGTACTGTCGTTCATCGTTTGGCTGCACCACTTCTTCACCATGGGCAGCGGCGCGAACGTCAACGCCTTCTTCGGTATCGCCACAATGATCATCGCCATCCCAACAGGGGTGAAGATCTTCAACTGGCTGTTCACCATGTATCAGGGTCGTATCGAGTTCAACTCCGCGATGCTGTGGACCATTGGCTTCATCGTCACCTTCTCTATTGGTGGCATGACCGGTGTTCTGTTAGCGGTTCCGGGTGCTGACTTCGTACTGCACAACAGCCTGTTCCTGATTGCTCACTTCCATAACGTGATTATCGGTGGTGTGGTATTCGGTTGCTTCGCTGGCCTGACTTACTGGTGGCCAAAAGCCTTCGGCTTCACCCTGAACGAAACCTGGGGTAAACGTGCCTTCTGGTTCTGGATCATCGGCTTCTTCGTCGCATTTATGCCGCTGTACGTATTGGGCTTCATGGGTATGACCCGTCGCCTGAGCCAACAGATTGATCCACAGTTCCACACTCTGCTGGTTGTTGCAGCTTGTGGTGCGGGTCTGATTGCTCTGGGTATTCTGTCTCAGTTGATTCAGTTCTACGTCTCTATTCGTGACCGCGAGCAGAACCGTGACCTGACAGGTGACCCGTGGGGTGGCCGTACGCTGGAGTGGTCAACTTCTTCCCCTCCTCCGTTCTACAACTTTGCTCACTTGCCGCACGTTCATGAACGTGATGCATTCTGGGAAATGAAAGAGAAAGGCGAAGCGTACAAACAGCCAACGCATTATGAAGAAATTCATATGCCACGTAACAGCGCTGCGGGCATCGTCATTGCCGCGTTCGCTACCGTGTTTGGTTTCGCGATGATCTGGCACATCTGGTGGATGGCGATTGCGGCATTCGCAGGCATCATCATCACCTGGATTGCGAAAAGCTTCGACGAAGATGTGGATTACTACGTTCCGGTTGCGGAAGTCGAAAAACTGGAAAACCAGCACTTCGATGAAATTACCAAAGCAGGGCTGAAAAATGTCAACTGAAACTCTCACTCACGCTAACGCCCACGCTGCGGAGCATGGGCATCACGATGCAGGAACCAACAAAGTCTTTGGTTTCTGGATCTACCTGATGAGCGACTGCATTCTGTTCTGTTGCTTGTTTGCTACCTATGCCGTTCTGGTGAACGGCACTGCCGGCGGTCCGACAGGGAAAGACATTTTCGAACTGCCATTTGTGCTGGTTGAAACTGCCCTGCTGCTATTCAGCTCCATCACCTACGGCATGGCGATTATCGCCATGAACAAAGGCAACAAGAGCCAGGTTATTTCCTGGCTTGCGATGACCTTCCTGTTCGGTGCGGGCTTCGTCGCGATGGAAATCTATGAATTCCATCATCTGATTGTGGAAGGTTTCGGGCCGGATCGTAGCGGCTTCCTGTCAGGCTTCTTTGCCCTGGTCGGTACGCACGGTCTGCACGTAACTTCTGGCCTGGTCTGGATGGCGTTGATGATGTTCCATGTCTATCGCCGCGGCTTGACCAGTGCTAACCGCACTCGCCTGATGTGCCTGAGCCTGTTCTGGCACTTCCTGGACGTAGTATGGATCTGCGTATTCTCGGTTGTTTATCTGATGGGGGCGATGTAATGAGCCATTCAAATGAACACGCTGGCGCCCACCACGGTAGCGTTAAAACCTACATGACAGGTTTTATCCTGTCGATCATCCTGACGGCAATTCCGTTCTGGATGGTCATGACAGGTACCGCCTCCCACGCCGTGATTCTTGGCGTGGTGCTGGGCAGTGCGGTAGTACAGATTTTGGTTCACCTGGTGTGCTTCCTGCACATGAACACCTCTTCTGAGGAACGTTGGAACCTGGTAGCCTTTGCCTTTACTGCGCTAATAATTGCCATTCTGGTGGTCGGCTCTATCTGGATTATGTGGAACCTCAACCAGAACATGATGGTTCACTAAGAGCAGCCTATATGATGAAGCGGTACCTACAAGTCACTAAACCAGGAATTATTTTCGGCAATTTAATTTCTGTCATTGGCGGATTTTTACTGGCCTCAAAGGGCAGTATTGATTACACCCTGTTTATCTCCACCCTGGTTGGGGTGTCGTTGGTCGTGGCATCGGGTTGTGTTTATAACAACTTCATTGACCGCGACATCGACCGCAAAATGGAGAGAACCAAGAACAGGGTTCTGGTCAAAGGCCTGATTGCGCCGAAAACCTCGCTGGTATACGCCACCTTGTTGGGTATTGCTGGCTTCATGCTGCTGTGGTTTGGTGCTAACCCGCTGGCCATGTGGTTAGGCGTGATGGGCTTTGTGGTTTATGTCGGCGTTTATAGCCTGTACATGAAGCGCCACTCCGTCTACGGCACGCTGATCGGTAGCCTGTCCGGTGCCGCACCGCCGGTTATTGGTTACTGCGCTGTCACCAATGAATTTGATGCCGGTGCTTTGATCCTGCTGGCTATCTTTAGCCTGTGGCAGATGCCGCATTCCTATGCGATTGCCATCTTCCGCTTTAAAGATTACCAGGCCGCTAACATTCCGGTGTTGCCGGTGGTTAAAGGAATTTCGGTCGCAAAAAACCACATTACGGTTTATATCATCGCCTTTGCCGTCGCAACGTTGATGCTGTCACTGGGCGGTTATGCCGGATGGAAATATCTGGTTGTAGCCGCCGCAGTAAGCGTCTGGTGGTTAGGCATGGCATTGCGTGGGTATAAAGTCGAAGACGATAAAGTCTGGGCGCGCAAACTGTTCGTCTTTTCAATCGTTGCCATCACTTCACTCAGCGTAATGATGTCAGTCGACTTTATGGTGCCAGATTCACAAAATCTGATGACTTACGTCTGGTAAGTCGTGAACCTCTTAAAAGGGCGCATTTGCGCCCTTTTTTATTTGTGTTAACAATCTATCCATTTACCCTCCTTTTCCCACGCACTACACTAAGGCCGGCTTTTTATCAGAGGTGGTAATGAACGATTATAAAATGACGCCCGTCGAGTTACGTGCGACGTGGGGTTTAGGCACGGTATTTTCACTACGCATGCTCGGCATGTTTATGGTGCTCCCGGTTCTTACCACTTATGGCATGGCACTCCAGGGCGCGAGCGAAGCGCTGATTGGTATCGCCATCGGTATTTATGGCCTCGCACAGGCTATCTTCCAGATTCCTTTTGGTCTACTTTCCGACCGAATTGGGCGCAAGCCGCTGATTATCGGCGGACTCTTAATTTTCGTGCTGGGCAGCGTTATTGCCGCACTTTCTGATTCCATCTGGGGCGTGATCCTCGGCCGCGCATTGCAAGGCTCCGGCGCGATTGCCGCTGCGGTTATGGCCCTACTTTCAGACTTAACCCGCGAACAGAATCGCACCAAAGCCATGGCGTTTATCGGCGTCAGCTTTGGCGTCACTTTCGCCATTGCCATGGTGCTCGGCCCAATAATCACTCATAACCTGGGCTTAAATGCGCTGTTCTGGATGATTGCGATTCTGGCGACCTGCGGCATTTTAATCACCCTTTGGGTGGTGCCGAATTCTAAAAGCCACGTGCTAAACCGTGAGTCCGGCATGGTGAAAGGCTGCTTTAGCAAAGTGCTGGCAGAACCGAAATTACTCAAGCTGAACTTCGGCATCATGTGCCTGCACATCATGTTGATGTCGACGTTTGTCGCCCTACCCGGTCAACTCGAACAGGCGGGTTTCCCGGCCTCCGAGCACTGGAAAATCTATCTGTGCACGATGCTCATTGCTTTCGCATCGGTCGTTCCCTTTATCATTTATGCGGAAGTAAAACGCCGCATGAAACGCGTTTTTGTTGGCTGCGTTGCGCTACTGCTGATTGCTGAGATTGTGCTGTGGGGTTCCGGCCCGCATTTCTGGGAACTGGTGTTAGGCGTGCAGTTGTTCTTCCTCGCCTTTAACCTGATGGAAGCCATCTTACCGTCACTTATCAGCAAAGAATCGCCAGCCGGTTATAAAGGCACAGCGATGGGAATTTACTCCACCAGCCAGTTCCTGGGTGTGGCGATTGGCGGTTCATTTGGCGGCTGGATTGACGGATTATTTGATTCGCAAACCGTTTTCCTCGCGGGCGCATTGCTGGCAATGATTTGGTTGCTGGTAAGCAGCACGATGACTGAGCCACCGTATGTCGCAAGCTTGCGTATTGAATTACCGGAAGATGTGGCGGATGACGAAACGCTGAAGCAACGAATACTTGCTCAAAATGGCGTGAGTGATGTGAATATTATTGCGCAGGAACGCAGTGCTTACGTGAAGATAGACAGCAAACTGACGAATCGGTTTGAGATTGAGCAGTTGGTAAAAGGGTAAAAACAACCCTCACCCTACCCCTCTCCCACAGGGAGAGGGCATTTGATAGGTTTTCCCCCTCTCCTGGGGGAGAGGGCCGGGGTGAGGGCGTAAATCAGTCGCGGAAGTTTTTAAACTGGAACGGCTGCCCCAAATCACCACCACGAACCAGCGCCATTGCGGCCTGTAAATCGTCGCGAGATTTGCCCGTTACACGCAACTCTTCGCCCTGAATCTGCACCTGAACCTTGGTTTTGCTGTCTTTAATCAGCTTCACAATTTTCTTGGCGATAGTCGATTCAATGCCCTGCTTGAGCTTCGCTTCAACGCTCCAGGTTTTACCGCTGTGCACGAACTCTTCCGGCACATCAATTGAAGCCCCTTCGATACCGCGCTTAAGCAGCTTGGCACGAAGAATATCCAACAGCTGGTTGACCTGGAAGTCAGACTCACTGGCTACTTTAATGGACTGATTTTTCTCATTCAGTTCAAATGTCGCCGGTACATTGCGGAAGTCAAAACGAGTAGCAACCTCACGCTCCGCGTTTTCAATCGCGTTACGCACTTCCTGGATATCAATTTCAGACACAATGTCAAAAGATGGCATGCTTTCTTCTCCCTCTCTTTTTGTTGCGTTGCATAATACCTGCTGGGCCACGCAAAACAACCCGTTAAAGCAGTAGAGAGCTCTGTATAATATAGATTAAGACAAACATCTGCTGGCAGGAGGCAAAATGAAAATCACCGTACTGGGTTGCGGTGCACTTGGCCAACTTTGGCTGGCATCACTTTATAAGCAAGGACATGAGGTTCAGGGATGGTTGCGTGTGCCGCAGCCTTTTTGCCATGTCAATGTACTCGAAACCGACGGTAGCGTGTTTAACCAAACGCTGACGGCCAACGATCCTGATTTTCTCGCCAGCAGCGAATTATTGCTGGTCACACTTAAAGCCTGGCAGGTTTCCACTGCGGTGAAAACACTCGCAGCGCGGCTTCCCGTCACCTGCCCTATTCTGCTTTTGCACAATGGAATGGGTACGCTTGAGGAACTCGCCACACTCTCTCAACCGTTATTGACTGGAGTCACTACGCACGCAGCACGTCATGATGGCAATATGATTATTCACGTTGCTAACGGCATCACGCATATTGGTCCCGGCAATGCAGCAGGCAACGATTTTAGTTTTCTGGCCGATATGCTGCACCACGCTTTACCGGAAATAGCCTGGCACAACAATATTATGGCGGCTAACTGGAAGAAGCTGGCGGTGAACTGCGTGGTTAACCCGCTCACCGCGCTCTACAATTGCCCTAATGGGGAATTACGTCACTACCCTGGCGAAGTGAGCCAAATTTGCAATGAAGTCGCGATGGTGATGGAACGTGAAGGCCACCATACATCAGCCGAAGCGCTGCTTTTTTATGTCGAAGAAGTTATCGAAAGCACCGCTGCGAACATCTCTTCGATGCTTCAGGATGTTCGGGTGCAACGTCACACCGAGATTGATTACATTACCGGTTATTTACTGCAACGCGCGCGCGCCCATGGCCTTTCAGTGCCGGTGAACAGCCGCTTGTATGAGCTGATTAAGCGTAAGGAGAATGAGTATGAGCGCACGAGCACTGGTTTGCCTGGCTCCTGGAACTGAAGAAACGGAAGCCGTTACCACCATCGATCTTCTGGTGCGAGCCGGAATCAGCGTGACGACCGCCAGCGTTGCCAGTGACGGAAATCTCACGATTGTCTGTTCACGAGGGGTAAAACTGCTGGCAGATGCCCCGCTGGTTGAAGTGGCAGACGGCGAGTTTGATGTCATTGTCTTGCCCGGTGGTTTGAAAGGGGCCGAATGTTTCCGTGACAGCCCGCTGTTAGTGGAAACCGTACGCCAGTTCCATCTTTCGGGGCGCATCGTTGCCGCGATATGTGCCGCAGCCGGTACGGTATTGGTTCCGCATGAGCTTTTCCCAATCGCCAATATGACTGGTTTTCCGGGGCTGAAAGAGACGATTCCAGAAGCACAATGGCAGGATAAACGTATCGTCTGGGACCCACGCGTCAATCTGCTGACCAGCCAGGGGCCGGGTACGGCAATAGATTTCGCGCTGAAGATTATTGATTTGCTGGTGAGCCGTGAAAAAGCTCATGAGGTTTCACAGCAATTGGTGATGGCGGCGGGAATTTACAGTTACAGAGATTACTAAACCACCCTCACCCTGGCCCTCTCCCTGAGGGAGAGGGGAAAAACCGTTCTTCTCCTTCTCCTGGGGGAGAAGGCTGGGATGAGGGTGTGGAATTAAGCGCGATAAACCTTCACGTTCTCAAAACCTTGCTCACGCAGATACAGCGCCTGCAAACGGCTCATCACACCACGATCGCACCACAGCAAATATGTTTTGCTCTGATCCAAATCGCCAAATGCGGTGCTCAGTTTATAGAACGGCAGCGACGCCACTTCCACGCCTTCTGGCTTAAATGGCTTATCGTCTTGTTCGTCGATAGAACGAATATCCAGCAACACGTCATTCGGGCCAAATTCGCCAACGGTTTCAACTTCCGTTACCACTTCTTTGCTCTGATTGGCAATTTCACGGATGTCGATGTTGGTCGCTTCTTCAATCACGCGATCGAGGACCGAGAAATCGAAGTTGGCTTCTTCTGCTTCAATCTTCGCCTTCACCGCTTTGACGGTTGGGCTTTTCGAGATAACACCGCAATATTCCGGCATGGTACGAGCGAAATCAGCGGTACCGATTTCACGCGCCAGATCGATGATGTGCTCTTTGTCGTGAGAAATAAGCGGGCGCAGAATCAGCGTATCGGAAACGTTGTCGATTAAACGCAGGTTGGTCAGCGTCTGGCTGGAAACCTGGCCCAGCGCTTCGCCAGTAACCAGTGCCTGCACGCCGTAGCGCTCTGCAACACGGGAAGCCGCACGCACGAACATACGTTTAAGCACCACGCCCATCTGGCCGTCTTCGACTTTCTCGAGGATTTCACCCACCACAGGCTCAAAGTTGATCGCCACGAAACGCACGCGGTGGGAGCTGCCGAAACGGTTCCACAGGTAATGCGCGACTTGTTTGACGCCGATTTCGTGCGCTGCACCACCCAGGTTAAAGAAGCAGTAATGCACGCGGCAACCGCGACGCATCAGCATGTAGCTGGAAACACCGGAGTCGAAACCACCGGAAATCAGCGATAACACATCTTCCTGGGTACCAATCGGGAAGCCGCCGATACCTTCATAACGGCCTTTCACCAGCAGCAGGCGATCGTTTTCAATTTCCAGATTAACGGTCACATCAGGCTTAGTCAGTTTTACACGCGCCGATTCAATGTGCTGATTCAGGCCACCGCCGACATAGCGTTCAACTTCAATCGAACTAAACTCATGCTTACCACGACGTTTCACTCGCACGCAGAAGGTTTTGCCTTCCAGTTGCTCGCGATAAAGCTCCAGCGCCTGTTCGAAGATATTATGCAAATCGGTAAATGGCACATCTTCAACTTCAAGAATGTGGTGGATACCAGGAATGCGGGTCAGCGCTTCACGAATGGCGATGCGCTGATTTTCATCTTTAGCGCGAACTTCAATGTTGTCCCAATGGCGAACAACCGCCAGGTCTTCATCGTAGTGCTTTAAAACGTTGCGAATGTTCCCGGTGAGCATCTTAATAAAGCGTATGCGCACAGATTGACTCTTGATGGTGATTTCCGGGAACAATTTAATGATAAACTTCATGGCGGCTTAGATTCGTTGATGAGCCAGGCATGACTAATCATGCGGGCTGGAAGACTTAAAGAACTGCAACGGCGAGTTGCCGCTGCATCCGAGGCGCGCAAGTATATCACTAACCTCTGCTAACCAACATGCTCATGGTTACTTGCTTGTCAGTTTCCGCTACCATTGCAGAGTCGCAAAAATTATTAGAGTCAGACATTCACTATGCCGAAAAAAACCGAAGTCCCGGCCAGTTTTGAAACTGCGCTTGTGGAGCTTGAGCAGATTGTTACTCGTCTGGAGAGCGGAGATTTAGCGCTCGAAGAGGCGTTAAATGAATTTGAACGTGGTGTGCAACTTGCGCGCCAGGGTCAGGTGAAACTGCAACAGGCAGAACAACGCGTACAAATCCTGCTAAACGATAGCGAAGACGCCCCACTCAAGCCTTTTACCCCGGATAACGAGTAAATGGATTTTAACCATCAGTTGCAGGCCCACGCAGAACGGGCCAACGATGCGCTGCTGCGTTTTCTGGCACCGCTACCGTTTCAGAACACTCCTCTGGTTGAGGCAATGCATTATGGCGCATTATTTGGTGGGAAGAGACTCCGCCCTTTTCTGGTCTATGCGACCGGAGAAATGTTCGGCATAGCGCAAGAAACACTGGATGCGCCTGCTGCGGCAGTTGAGTGCATCCATGCATATTCTTTGATTCATGACGATTTACCCGCCATGGATGATGACGATCTGCGTCGTGGGCAGCCCACCTGTCACATTAAATTTGGTGAAGCCAGCGCGATATTAGCCGGAGACGCTCTGCAAACGCTGGCGTTTTCTATACTCAGTGATGCCCCTATGCCTGGTGTTGCTATTGCTGATCGATTAGCGATGGTAAAAGAGTTGGCTGTGGCTAGCGGTGTGGCGGGAATGTGTGGCGGCCAGGCGTTGGATCTTGAAGCCGAAGGCAAGCATGTCGATTTGCAAAGCCTCGAGCGTATTCATCGTCATAAAACCGGAGCGTTAATTCGTGCCGCTGTTCGCCTGGGCGCGTTGAGTGCCGGTGAAGCTGGCCGTAACGCACTGCCATTGCTGGACCGTTATGCAGAAAGCATCGGCCTGGCATTCCAGGTTCAGGACGATATTCTCGACGTTATCGGTGATACCGCAACATTGGGTAAGCGCCAGGGCGCCGACCAGCAATTGGGTAAAAGCACTTATCCGGCATTGCTGGGGCTAGAAAATGCCAAAACTAAAGCGTGGGATCTTTACCAGGATTCTCTGAGGGCGCTGGAAGGCTTGGCTCGCCAGTCGTTAGACACTACCGCACTGGAAGCGTTAGCGAGCTACATCATCCAACGTGATAAATAATTATTAACTTACTCTTTGGCATTCAGGCGCAGGCTTGAAGGATGAAGGGTAAAAACCACGATGAGTTTCTAATGAGTTTTGATATTGCCAAATACCCGACCCTCGCACTGGTGGAGTCAGCCCCTGAGCTACGCCTGTTGCCAAAAGAGAGCTTGCCGAAACTTTGTGACGAGCTGCGTCGTTACCTGCTCGATAGCGTAAGCCGCTCCAGCGGGCACTTTGCCTCTGGTCTTGGCACGGTAGAACTGACCGTGGCGCTTCACTATGTGTATAACACACCGTTCGACCAGCTGATCTGGGATGTCGGTCATCAGGCATATCCACACAAAATCATTACTGGACGTCGTGACAAAATTGGCACCATCCGCCAGAAAGGCGGCCTGCATCCGTTCCCATGGCGTGCCGAAAGTGAATATGACGTTCTGAGTGTGGGTCACTCGTCCACCTCCATCAGCGCCGGAATCGGTATCGCTGTTGCCGCTCAGAAAGAAGGCAAAGACCGCCGCACCGTGTGCGTGATTGGTGATGGCGCGATTACGGCAGGCATGGCTTTTGAAGCGATGAACCACGCCGGTGATATTCGCCCGAACATGCTGGTGATACTCAACGACAACGAAATGTCGATTTCCGAGAATGTCGGGGCCTTGAACAACCACCTCGCACAACTGCTTTCAGGCAAACTCTATTCATCTCTGCGCGAAGGCGGCAAGAAAGTCTTCTCTGGCGTACCGCCAATTAAAGAACTGCTCAAACGCACCGAAGAACACCTGAAAGGCATGGTCGTTCCGGGTACGTTGTTTGAAGAGTTAGGCTTTAACTATATTGGCCCGGTTGACGGACACGATGTGGTCGGGCTGGTTAACACGCTCAAAAACATGCGTGACCTGAACGGCCCGCAATTCCTGCACATCATGACCAAAAAAGGTCGTGGTTACGCGCCAGCGGAAAAAGACCCTATCAGCTTCCATGCGGTGCCTAAGTTTGACCCGCAAAGCGGCACGCTGCCAAAAGCATCTGGTGGCCTGCCGAGCTATTCAAAAATCTTTGGTAACTGGCTGTGCGAAACCGCCGCCCATGACGACAAACTCATGGCCGTGACGCCAGCAATGCGCGAAGGCTCGGGCATGGTTGAATTTTCACGCCAGTACCCGTCGCAATATTTTGATGTCGCCATCGCCGAACAGCACGCCGTAACATTCGCCGCAGGTTTGGCGATTGGCGGTTACAAGCCGGTTGTCGCCATTTATTCGACCTTCCTGCAACGTGCTTACGATCAGGTGATTCACGACGTCGCTATCCAGAAACTGCCGGTGTTGTTTGCCATCGACCGCGCCGGAATTGTCGGTGCTGACGGGCAAACCCACCAGGGCGCGTTTGATATCTCCTTCCTGCGCTGCATTCCGGAAATGGTCATCATGACGCCAAGCGATGAAAACGAATGCCGCCTGATGCTACATACGGGTTACCACTACAACGACGGCCCATCTGCCGTGCGTTATCCGCGTGGAACCGGGACGGGCGCTGAGTTGCAACCTTTGGAATCACTGCCAATCGGCAAAGGCGTGAAGAAACGCGCAGGTGAAAAAGTCGCGCTGCTGAACTTCGGCACTTTGTTGCCAGAAGCCGAGGCCGTTGCGCAGTCACTTAACGCAACGCTGGTCGATATGCGCTTTGTGAAGCCGCTCGATGAAGCGCTGATTCTTGAACTGGCAGGCTGCCACGAATCGTTAGTGACCATTGAAGAGAATGCCATTATCGGTGGGGCTGGCAGTGGCGTGAATGAAGTGCTGATGGCTAATCGTAAAGTGGTTCCGGTTCTCAATATCGGTCTGCCGGATTACTTTATTCCGCAAGGCACGCAGGAAGAAGCGCGCGCCGCCATCGGTCTTGATGCAATTGGTATGGAAACCAAGATCCGCGACTGGCTCAAATAATCCCCTGCTCCACTCCTGCTATGCTTAAAGAACCTGAATAGCCGGAGTGGAACCATGCAATACAACACGTTAGGAAAAACAGACCTCAAGGTTTCCCGTCTTTGCCTGGGTTGCATGACCTTTGGTGAGCCAGACCGTGGCAATCACGCCTGGACGCTTCCCGAAGAGAGCAGCCGCCTCATCATCAAGCACGCCATCGATAACGGCATTAATTTCTTTGATACCGCCAATAGTTATTCCGACGGTAGCAGCGAAGAGATTGTCGGGCGCGCTCTTAAAGATTTCATGCGTCGCGAAGATGCCGTTCTCGCCACCAAAGTGTACTTCCCGGTCGGTGATTTAGCGGAAGGCCTTTCGCGTCCACAAATTATGCGTTCGATAGACGACAGCCTGCGCCGCCTCGGCACCGATTATGTCGATCTGCTGCAAATCCACCGCTGGGATTACAACACGCCCATTGAAGAGACGCTTGAAGCGCTCAATGACGTGGTGAAAGCGGGTAAAGCGCGTTATATCGGCGCGTCCTCGATGCACAGTTCACAACTCGCGCAGGCGCTGGCCTTACAGGATCAACATGGATGGGCGCGTTTCGCCACCATGCAGGATCACTACAATCTGATCTATCGTGAAGAAGAACTCGATATGCTGCCGCTGTGCTACGAACAAGGGATCGCGGTGATCCCGTGGAGTCCACTGGCTCGCGGTAAATTGACTCGTCCGTGGGGCGATACCACGGCACGTTCAGTGTCCGATGAGGTTGGTAAAAATCTCTATGACGGCAGTAAAGATAACGATGCCATGATTGCCGAACGCCTGGCGAATGTCGCTGATGATAAAGGCGTGTCGCGTGCGCAGGTTGCACTGGCATGGTTGCTGAGTAAACGAGGTATTGCCGCGCCAATTATTGGCGTTTCTCGCGAACATCAGTTGGATGATTTGCTTGGAGCGGTGGATTTAACGCTGAAGCCAGAAGAGATTGCCGAGCTGGAAACGGTTTATCAACCACATGAGAGGGTTGGATTTAAGTAACCCCCTCGCCCTCTCTGTGGGAGAGGGAACTTCGGTTTTCTCCCTCTCCCTCTCCCTCAGGGAGAGGGCCGGGGTGAGGGTTAGTTCAAATCAGAACAAACCAATCGGCCAATGGTGACCAATCAGGTAAATAATCCCCGCAGCAACCACGCCTGCGACAATATCATCCACCATAATCCCCATGCCGCCGTGAACGTTGCGATCGAACCAACGGATGGGCCATGGCTTCCAGATATCAAGAATACGGAAAGCTAAAAATCCTGCGGCCACCCAGCGCCAGTCGTTAACAGGCAGCGCCATCAGGGTAATCCACATGCCAATAAACTCATCCCACACGATGCTGCCGTGGTCATGAACGCCCATGTCGCGTGCGGTCTGATGGCAAAGATAAACACCGATACAAATACCCAGCATGATGACCATGGAATAGACCTGCCACGGCAGGAAAGTCATCAAATACCAGAACGGGATCGCCGCAAGCGACCCCACTGTGCCAGGCATAATCGGGCTTAATCCACTGCCAAAACCGGTAGCAAGTAAATGCCACGGATTGCTGAGCTTGAGACGGCTTTTAGCTACATCTTTAGAGCGGAGCAAAGTGATCGTATCCTTTTAAGTCCAGCGTAACCGGTTTGCCATTTTGTAAAAACTGTAGCCCTTCAGACTCAGGCCCAACCTGACCGATACAGGTAAATGGAATACCCAGATTGCCTATCGCAACATCCAGTGCGCCACGGTTCATTTCCGGGACCGTAAAGCATAACTCGTAATCTTCGCCACCCGAAAGCGCCCACTGCAACGCACGTTCTGCGCTGACGTTTTCTTTTAAGGCGGTCGAATATGGCAGAGCGTCGAGATCGATACGCGCCCCGCACTCGCTGGCTTTAAGGATATGACCTAAATCGGAAATTAGCCCGTCAGACAGGTCAATGGCGCTGCTCGCTAAATCACGTAATGCCTGACCATGCAGGATTCGCGGCGTCGGTCGCAAATGGCGCTTTTTCAGATAAGCAGATTGTGTAGCCTCTTTAACCGCTAAACGGTCCTGCAAAATAGCCAGACCTGCGGCGCTATCGCCCGGTGTACCCGTCACGTAAATCCAGTCGCCAGGACGTGCGCCGCTGCGTTTTAAAGCACGCCCCGCTGGCACGAGGCCATGAATGCCGAGCGTCATCGCGAGTGGGCCACGCGTGGTGTCGCCGCCAATCAGCTGCATATCGTAGTAATCGAGTTGTTCAAACAGGCTGTCGCTGAAGGCTTCAAGCCAGCTTTCATCGACTTCAGGAAGGGTAATAGCCAACGTCAGCCAGGCCGGATCGGCGCCCATAGCAGCCAAATCGCTCAAATTAACCGCCAGCGCTTTGTAGCCTAAATCACGAGGGTCAATATCCGGCAGGAAGTGGATGCCTGAGACTAGCGTATCGGTGCTGATCGCGAGGACTTGCTTCTCGGCTATCGTCAGCAATGCACAATCATCGCCGATTCCGGTTTCCACATCGCGACGGGAACTGCTTACGCGATCAAAATAACGGGCAATCAGAGAAAACTCACCGCATGCCATGCGTAATGCCTCTGAGTTTAATAAAGGAATGAAAAATAGGCCGGGGTTAACCGGCCTGGAGATTATTTCTTGCGGGGACGAATTTGCGGAGCAGCTTTATCAAGTACACCATTCACGAACTTGTGGCTGTCTTCGGCGCCGAAGGTTTTCGCAAGATCGATGGCTTCGTTAATCGCCACTTTGTACGGCACGTCATCACGCTTAGCCAGTTCAAACAGTGCGATACGCAGAACCGCTTTTTCTACCTGACCCAACTCTTCGAGCTGACGGGACAGATAAGGCTTCATTAGCCCATCCAGATACGCGCTGTTAGTAGCCACCCCGACCAACAGTTCGCGGAAGTAGTTAACGTCAACGTCTTTGACGTCCTGTTCCGCCAGGAACTGGTATTCGACATCAGCGATGTCATTTCGAGATAACTGCCAGGAGTAAAGCGCCTGAACGGCACACTCACGGGCACGGCGACGAGCAGCAGGTTTCACAGATTTCCCCTTACAAAAAATCAGGCCTTGATGGCTTTCAATACATTAATCATTTCAAGCGCGGTCAGTGCAGCTTCTGCACCTTTGTTACCGGCTTTTGTGCCAGCGCGTTCGATGGCTTGTTCAATACTTTCAGTGGTCAGCACGCCAAAGGCGACTGGAATACCCGTTTCCTGAGCAACATGCGCCAGGCCGTTGCTGGCACCACCAGCAACGTATTCAAAGTGAGCTGTGCCGCCACGGATAACCGTACCCAGCGCAATCACTGCGTCATAACGCTTGGTTTTCGCCAGTGCGTCTGCCGCCAGTGGCAACTCATAAGCACCCGGAACCCAGACCACGGTGATATTTTCATCTTTAACCTGGCCAATACGTTTCAGGGCGTCAATCGCACCGTCAAGCAGGCTGTCATTGATGAAGTTATTAAAACGCGCGATGGTGATGGCGACGCGAGCGTCTGGAGTAGCAACGGCTGCTTCAATGATGTTCATATTCTTCCTTTCCGGTTCTGTTTAGCCCCGTTAGGGGGGCGGATTTTATCATAATCTTTTCGCGGCTGCTTACGTTTTACTAACGCGCGTATCGCGGTGTCAAATGCAGGCACAAATCTGGGCCGACCTGACGAACTTCGCTAAAGCTAAATTCGGGCGCATCAGCGAGTTTTTCAAGCCCTGGCAGGTTACACAGGCCACGCGCATCATTGCCTAATAATTTTGGCGCAACGTAGACAATCAGTTCATCAACAAGACCTGCCTGCAGCAGCGCGCCGCCGAGGGTGGCGCCCGCCTCTACCCAAATAGAGTTTATCTGGCGCTTGCCCAGCAGCATCATCATCACCACCAGATCCAGATGGCCGTTATGCTCCGGCACGATAAACTGCTCAACCCCTTCGGGCCACGTTTGCTGGTCTGCATTGCATCGGGCAAGCCAGGTCTCTCCTGCTTGCGTGATAATTTTATGCTCTAGCGTCACTCGATTTTCACGGTCCAGAATAATGCGTGTTGGCTGACGCAGGTTTTCTTCGTGATAAACCGCCTGTGTGGCGCTATCTAATTCATTCCAGCGTACGGTTAATGAAGGGTTATCCGCCAGAACCGTGGCACTGCTGCTAAGAATCGCGGCACTTTGCGCACGCAGACGCTGCACATCGCGGCGTGATTCAGGCGAAGTGATCCACTGACTTTCGCCGCTCGCCATGGCGGTACGTCCGTCCAGCGATGCACCAAGTTTAAGTTGAATATAAGGGAAGCCAGTACGCATACGCTTCAGGAAACCGCGGTTAATGGCCTCGGCTTCATTCATCATCAAGCCGTGACTGACATCAATGCCAGCCTGTTGCAGACGGTACAAACCTCGCCCGGCAACTTGCGGATTCGGATCCTGCATCGCGGCAACCACTCGCTTCACCCCCGCAGCAATTAAAGCATCGCAGCAAGGCGGTGTGCGCCCATGGTGGCTGCAGGGTTCCAGAGTGACATACGCCGTCGCACCTTGTGCTTTGTCGCCCGCCATACGCAACGCGTGAACTTCTGCATGAGGTTCGCCCGCACGAAAATGAAAACCTTCGCCAACGATTTCGCCATCTTTGGCAATCACACAGCCAACATTCGGGTTTGGCATGGTGGTGAAACGTCCGCGCTTTGCCAGTTGCAGAGCACGCGCCATAAATTTTTCATCAAGCGACATCAGCATTAATCCTGTAAGCGGGCAATTTCTTCGCCAAATTCACGGATATCTTCAAAGCTGCGATAAACCGAAGCAAAGCGGATATAGGCCACTTTATCGAGTTTTTTGAGCTGCTCCATCACCAGATTACCGATCATTTTGCTCGGTACTTCACGCTCGCCGGTGCCACGTAATTGGGATTTGATATGGTTTATCGCCATTTCTACGTCATCGGAACTGACAGGGCGCTTTTCCAGCGCTTTTAAAAAACCGCTGCGCAGTTTGTCTTCATTAAACGGCTCACGAACATCATTACTTTTCACCACGCGCGGCATAACAAGTTCTGCCACTTCAAACGTCGTGAAACGTTCATTACAAACCAGGCACTGACGGCGACGACGCACGGAAGACCCTTCGCCGACAAGCCGGGAATCAATCACTTTGGTGTCTACTGCGAAACAGAATGGGCAATGCATGGCGCGTCCTGAATGATTTTTCAAATGAAGAATAGTTTACCGCGAAGTAGCGGTAGTACAAAGGCAACGCCACGTAATGCTAAGAAATATGACTTTTCATTCCTGCCAGACTACGCTTAAATCAGGACGAAACTTTAAGGAAAAATTAGCGATGACAAAGAGTTACCTAAGAATTCTCCTGGTTAGCAGCCTGGTAAGCCTCAGCGCCTGCGCCCAACAAACTGAAGTCCGCCAGATGAAGAATGAAGTGGGTTCGTTAAATAAAGAAATGACCCAACTCACCGACCAGACCGTCAAGCTGACGCAACAAAATTCGCTCAATGCCAAATCAACAACTGGCGTTTATTTGCTACCCGGCTCCAAAACGCCCGCTCGCCTGAACAGCCAATTGGGCAATTTGCAAATGTCTCTGAGCAGCATCACGCCTGAAGCCAACGGCAGCCGGGTGATGCTCATCATTAAGGGCGAGTCGAACGATCCGCTGCCTGCTTTCACTGGCAAAGTAGAATGGGGGCAGATTCAGGGCACGACCGATAACTACCAGGAAGTGAACGTTCAGTCGCAACAATTCAGCGCACCTGCCAGCGTCTTAGCGCCGAGCGATGTCAGCATTCCATTGCAACTTTCAGGGCTTTCACCAAATCAACCCGGTTTCGTGCGTATTCATGACATTCAGCCGGTAGACCCTTCACAGGCATTGCCCGCGCAATAATCTCCGCAACCCTCACGCCAGTGGGGGTAAACCTCAGTAACATCTGCGTTTTTTGTTACATCTTGCCAGAGAAAGTGTGACAAATGGCCTACCGTACCGCCAATAAATCCAGTGATCTGAATCACATATATTTGTAACTTTGCCTCATGCATTTGCTTAAATTTACGAAGCAGGTAGAATATCGCCCGTTTTTAATGTGCGCAAACGTGAACGCAATCGATTACGCATGTGGCGATAATGTGAAATGAAACATATTTTTGTGAGCAGGGATTTCTATAATAGGCGCGTCAATAAGAAACCAGCTGAATGGTTGATGACTTTAGGTGATGACTCGCCTCCTGCCCTCACGGGAATCATGAAAAAACAGTGGCATATAAAATTATGAAAAAAATTATTTTGGCGGCTAGCACCGCCCTGGCGCTTTCAAGCTCTTTCACGGCGCACGCCGACGATACTAAAAACTCTGAGTACGTTTCCGACTGGTGGCACCAAAGCGTTAACGTTGTAGGTAGCTACCACACGCGTTTCGGACCAAAAATCACTAACGACGTCTACCTGGAATATGAAGCGTTTGCCAAAAAAGATTGGTTAGATTTTTATGGCTACATCGATATTCCAAAAACCTTCGAGTGGGGCAACGGCAACGATAAGGGCATCTGGGATGACGGTTCTCGTATGTTTATGGAGATTGAACCCCGCTTCTCTATCGACAAGCTGACCGGCACTAGCCTGGCATTTGGTCCATTTAAAGAATGGTACATCGCGAACAACTATATCTACGATATGGGTGCTCACGGCGACGATGCCAGCAAACAAAACACCTGGTATATGGGTCTGGGTACCGACATCGACACCGGTCTGCCGATGAGCCTGTCTCTGAACGTGTATGCAAAATACCAGTGGCAGAACTATGGCGCGTCCAACGAAAACGAGTGGGATGGCTACCGTTTCAAAGTGAAATACTTTGTGCCGATTACTTCCCTGTGGGGCGGTAACCTGAGCTACATCGGCTTCACCAACTTCGACTGGGGTTCAGATCTGGGCGATGACAACTTCATCGACAATAAGGGCAAACACGCCCGTACCAGCAACTCCATCGCTTCCAGCCATATCCTTGCGCTGAACTACGATCACTGGCATTACTCTGTGGTTGCTCGTTACTGGCACAACGGTGGTCAGTGGGCAGATAACGCCAGCCTGAACTTCGGTGATGGTGATTTCAATGTGCGTTCTACCGGTTGGGGTGGTTACCTGGTTGTAGGTTACAACTTCTGATAACCGTCTGAATCATCGAAAAGCCGATCCGCTATTTGCCGATCGGCTTTTTTGTGTCTGGTAAACAGCCTTCGCTATGCTGCAAATTAATGAAGTCAGCCAGAGAACGATCGGGCCGCTCAGCAAAGTACTCACCAGTGAGCGTCACCGAAAGGCACCTGTCCAACCGGAAACTGCGGTAATCTTCACGCGTTTCACACCAGGCCACCAACAACCAAACTTCGCCCCAGAAGGTCAGTCCGAGCGGATGTACTTTTCTGCTCGACGCATTTCCCTTTTCATCCCGGTAGCTCAGATTCACCATCTGCAGTTTGCCGATAGCGGCATGAAAAACGTCAAACCAAATTTTTACCTGCGGATACTTATTAAAATCCGGCGAGATAATCCGGCATCGCTCCGCCACTGCGCGTCGTTGTGGCGTCAGTATCCCCAACAGCTTTTCTTCCGCTGTTCCGGCATTTTGCGCCAGAGTTTCACCGCTCCACGTTTGAACTAAACGAATAGCCGCCACTAAGGCTTCCACTTCGCCGGGAGTAAACATCAGCGGTGGTAAATCGTAACCGGGCAATAACCGGTAGCCGCAACCCGCCTCCCCTTCAACAGGAACGCCTGAAAGGGAAAGATCGCGAATATCACGATAAATGGTGCGCTCAGAAACTTCGAGCCGCTCCGCAAGCATGGCTGCCGTAGACAAACGCCGCCCACGCAGGATCTGGACTATCTGAAAAAGGCGGTCAGCTCTTCGGCTCATAGGCCTCCCTGGTGATGGTTATGCCTGCCGATTAATCAGCAGGCATTGCTCATTGAGTATATCTGTCCTTACGCGGGTTGATGTAACCCAACTCGATTCCCTTCACTATCTAAAATCAGCGCAAAAGTACCAATATCATCAGGCAAAACTTGCGGACCAAAAACACATTCCCCGCCAGCTTTTGCGACTCGTTCAAGCATGGTCGTTAAATCAGAAGCATGCAGGTAAACCACAGACCCTTGCGCGGAAGGTTTAAACGCATCCGCCTTCAGTAATGCACCGCCAGGATTGGGTTTATCGTGTGGGAATATGGCCATTTCCATTCCAGGCATCGATTCGCGATGAAATTTAGCTGTAAAAACAGCCTCATAAAATGCTGTAGCCCGTTCAAGATCCTGCACAGGGATTTCAAACCAATTGATGATAGTGTTCATTTTTAACTCCTCAATGGTGATGTTCAACATTGAGTCTACCCAGCCCCTCCTGACAGCCTACTGTCAGGAGACTTTTGCTCAGGCGAAAAAAAACCGCAGCACCAGGGCTGCGGTTTTACTATCAGTGAACGACCTGATGATTAAGGCAGAATCGACGGCTGATCCGCACCTTCTTTCTCTACTTTCTGCTGTAGCATGTGCTCACGCTTCATGCCCAGTTTCAACGCCAGTGCAGACGCGACGTAGATAGAAGAAACCGTACCGATAGAAACACCGATGAGCATCGTCAGTGAGAAGCCTTTCAGCATTGCTCCACCGAAGAGATACAGCATCAGAATCACGACTAAGGTAGTACCAGAAGTAATCAACGTACGATGCAGCGTTTGCGTCAAAGAAACGTTGAAGATTTCATACGGTGTACCGCGACGAATCTTACGGAAGTTCTCACGAATACGGTCCGATACTACGATACTGTCGTTCAGTGAGTAACCGATAACCGACATCAACGATGCGACAATTGTCAGGTCAATCTCAATGTGGAATAGCGACAGCACGCCCAGAGTAATCACCACGTCGTGCATCAACGCAATTACCACACCCGCAGCCAGACGCCATTCAAAGCGGAAGCCGACATAAACCAGAATTGAGATAAGCGCGGCTAACAACGCCAGTGCCCCATTCTGAGCCAGATCCGCACCCACACTTGGGCCGACAAATTCGATACGTTTTACGCCAGCATTCTGGTTAGTCGCTTCGTTAATAACCTGAACAACCTTGCTGCCCAGCACTTGCCCACCGGTTTCCCCTTGGGCAGGTGGCATGCGCACCATGATGTCACGGCTGCTACCGAAGTTCTGAACCAGCGGCTCCGCAAAGCCCGCTTTTTGCAGTGCTTCGCGCATCTGGTCTAAATCTGCTGGTTTTTCCAGCGAGATTTCGATAACCGTACCGCCAGTGAAATCCAGACCCCAGTTAAAACCTTTCACACCGATAATGGCGATAGAAAGGATTAACAGGAACCCGGAGATACCGAAAGCCCAGAAATCCCAGCGCATAAAGTCATGGACTCTACGGCCGTAGTTTAATTGTTCAACAGTATATTCCTGTGCCACAACGCACTCCTCAGATAGACAGCTTGTTGATGCGTTTGCCGCCGTACAACAGGTTTACGATGGCACGGGTACCGACAATGGCGGTAAACATGGACGTCGCCACACCAATACCGGTTGTGATTGCAAAGCCTTTAATTGCCCCGGTGCCTACGGCATACAGGATGATGACCTTGATAAGCGTCGTAATGTTGGCATCGAAGATAGAGCTGAACGCGCCCTGGTAGCCTTCGTGGATAGCCTGTTGTACCGAGCGCCCGTTACTAAGTTCTTCCTTAATACGTTCGTTTATCAGTACGTTGGCATCCACCGCCACCGCAAGGGTTAACACGATACCCGCAATACCTGGCATAGTGAGCGTCGCCCCTGGTAACAGGGACATAATCCCAACAATCATCACCAGGTTAACCAACAGCGCTGAGGTCGCAATCAGGCCAAACTTCTTATAGAAGAACAGCATAAAGATGATTGAAACGGCCAGACCTGCCAGACATGCTTCCAGACCTTGCTTGATGTTTTCCATACCCAAAGTTGGGCCGATGGTACGCTCTTCAACAATCTGAATAGGCGCAATCAACGCACCAGCACGCAGCAGCAGAGAAAGCTGACGCGCTTCGTTCGGGTTGCTGATGCCGGTGATACGGAAGCTGTTACCCAGACGTGACTGAATGTTTGCCACGTTAATAACTTCTTCTTGTTTCGCCAGAATCGCACGACCGGTTGCATCTTTCTTTCCGCTGTCTTTGTACTCCACAAACAGAGTCGCCATCGGTTTGCCGATGTTGTCTTTGGTGAAGTTAGACATGATGTTACCGCCAGCACTATCGAGTGAAATATTCACCTGAGCCTGGTTGTATTCATCGGTGCTGGAAGTCGAGTCAGTGATGTGGTCACCGGTCAGAATCACACGCTTGTACAGGACAACCGGCTGACCTTCACGGGTATCTTTCACTTCGGAATCGCCCGGCACACGGCCAGAAGCCGCAGCGGAAGCATCTACGTTAGTGTTAACCAGACGGAATTCAAGCGTTGCAGTCGCGCCAAGAATCTCTTTTGCACGTGCTGTATCCTGAATACCTGGCAGTTCAACGACGATGCGGTCCGCACCCTGACGCTGTACCAGAGGTTCAGCCACACCCAGTTGGTTTACACGGTTACGCAGAATATTAATGTTCTGCTGAACGGCATATTCACGCGCTTCGCTCAGGCGAGCATCTGTCATTACAGCACGCATTGCGTTGCTGCCCTGAGCAGAAATCACCAGATCACGATGGCGTGGAGTTAAATAAGAGATAGCGTCATCGCGCGTTTTGCTGTCACGGAAGACAACATTAACACCATAGTTATCGGCTTTACGCACGTTGGTGTAAGCAATGCTCTTGTCGCGCAAATCGGTGCGCAAGTTATCAATGGTCTGCTCCTGGAGTTTACTCAGGGCGGTATCCATATCAACTTCCATCAGGAAGTGCACGCCACCACGCAGATCAAGACCGAGTTTCATCGGTTCTGCGGAAATGGCAGATAACCAGCGAGGAGTAGCTGGAGCAAGGTTAAGAGCGACAACGTATTTATCGCCAAGGACGCCCATGAGCGCTTCACGAGCACGCAGTTGCGTGTCAGTGGTATCAAAGCGTGCAAGGATCGCACCTTCTTCCAGCGCCACAGACTTAGCGGTTATTTTTTCTGCGTTTAAGGTGTTCTGGACCTGGATCAGCGTTTGCTCACTGGCGGCGACGCCGCGCGCGCCAGTGATCTGAACTGCCGGATCCTCACCATATAGGTTGGGAAGTGCGTATAGCAGACCGACGGCAAAGACGACGATCAGCATGATGTACTTCCACAAAGGATAGCGGTTTAGCACGGTAGTTCCCTTAGGGAAAAACGAATATTACAGCGCCTTCATAGTGCCTTTCGGCAGAACGGCAGCTACGAAATCACGCTTGATAACGACTTCGGTAGTGTCGTTCAGTGCGATAGAGATATAGCCAGTTTCAGCTACTTTCACTACGCGACCAACCAGACCACCGGTAGTCAGCACTTCATCCCCTTTAGAGATGGAGTCCATCAGCTTTTTATGCTCTTTAGTACGTTTTTGCTGTGGGCGCAGGATCATGAAATAGAAGATCAGACCAAATACCACCAGCATAAGAATCAAAGAGTACGGGCTACCTTGCGCAGGTGAAGCACCTGCGGCTACCGCATCAGAAATAAAAAAGCTCATTAAAAATCCCTCATTATTAAATTAATCAACATTCAAAGGTGGAACTGGTTTACCGATTCGCTCGTAAAAATCACTCACGAAGTGCTCTAATTTACCCTCTTCAATGGCCTTGCGTAAACCAGCCATTAAACGCTGGTAGTAGCGCAAGTTATGAATCGTGTTGAGCCGCGCGCCGAGTATTTCGTTACAACGGTCAAGATGATACAAGTAGGCACGTGAATAATTGCGACACGTATAGCAATCACACTCAGAATCCAGCGTCGAAGTGTCATCTTTATGCTTCGCATTACGGATTTTCACCACGCCCTCGGTGACGAATAGATGGCCATTACGTGCATTACGGGTTGGCATCACGCAGTCGAACATATCAATACCGCGACGAACACCTTCAACCAAATCTTCCGGTTTACCTACGCCCATAAGGTAACGAGGCTTGTCCGCAGGGATTTGTGGGCAAACATGCTCCAGAATACGGTGCATGTCTTCCTTCGGCTCACCTACTGCAAGGCCGCCGACAGCGTAGCCATCAAAGCCAATCTCTACCAGACCTTTTACCGAGATATCTCGTAAATCTTCGTAAACGCTGCCCTGAATAATGCCAAACAACGCATTTTTATTCTCAAGAGAATCAAAGCGATCGCGACTGCGCTGTGCCCAACGCAGAGACATCTCCATTGAACGCTTAGCGTAATCCCAGTCAGCCGGGTAAGGCGTACATTCATCAAAGATCATGACGATGTCAGAACCGAGATCGTATTGAATTTCCATAGATTTTTCAGGATCGAGGAAAATCGCATCGCCGTTGATTGGGTTGCGGAAGTGCACACCAGCTTCGGTAATCTTACGGATATCGCCCAGGCTGAACACCTGGAAACCGCCAGAGTCAGTCAGGATTGGGCCTTTCCACTGCATGAAATCATGTAAGTCACCGTGCAACTTCATGATTTCCTGGCCAGGACGCAGCCACAGATGGAAAGTGTTGCCCAGAATAATTTGCGCACCAGTGGCTTCAACTTCTTCCGGCGTCATCCCTTTTACGGTGCCGTAAGTGCCAACTGGCATAAAAGCTGGCGTTTCTACTACGCCACGGTCAAACACCAGGCGGCCACGGCGGGCGCGTCCATCGGTGGTATCTAATTCAAATTTCACATTTTCTCCTGCATCAGATAAACAGTCTGATGATTAAGCCAATACGCCGTTGGCGATAGCCAGCGGCGCAAAATTCAATGATTAAGCGCCAGGGCGCTCATTAATCGCCTGCGGATTGTACGTGATGAACATGGCATCCCCGTAACTAAAAAAGCGATATTCGGAACTTACGGCTTCTTTATAGGCGTTCATGGTGTTTTTATAACCAGCAAACGCGGAAACAAGCATGATCAGCGTCGATTCCGGCAGGTGGAAATTGGTCACCAGCGCATCAATCACTTTGTATTGATAACCTGGATAGATGAAAATTTGTGTGTCGCCAAAGAAAGGTTCGATCAGGTCATTTTTTGCTGCCTGAGCCGCGCTTTCTAACGAACGAACGGATGTGGTGCCAACCGCGATAACGCGATTACCACGTGCTTTACAAGCCAATACAGCATCAACGACATCTTGAGGCACTTCCGCATATTCGGAATGCATGATGTGGTCTTCGATGCTATCAACGCGCACTGGCTGGAATGTCCCGGCTCCTACGTGCAGCGTGACAAACGCCTGCTCAATACCTTTATTGCGCAGCGCTTCCAGAAGTGGTTCATCAAAATGCAGGCCAGCGGTCGGTGCGGCTACAGCCCCCGGTTTCTGGCTGTACACGGTTTGATAAAGTTCGCGGTCAGACTCTTCATCCGGGCGGTCGATATACGGCGGCAGCGGCATATGGCCGATGCTGTTTAAGATATCAAGCACGCTGCGCTCATCTTCAAACTGCACTTCAAACAGCGCATCGTGGCGCGCAACCATGGTGGCATGTACGCTTTCATCATCGCCCAGCAACAATTCAGCGCCTGGTTTCGGTGCTTTAGAGGCGCGGATATGCGCGAGAATGCGTTTGTCATCCAGCATACGCTCGACCAGCACTTCAATCTTACCGCCGCTCGCTTTACGGCCAAAAAGGCGTGCCGGGATGACGCGGGTATTATTAAAGACCAGCAAATCTCCAGGGTTGAGCTTGTCGAGCAGATCGGTGAAAGTGCCATGCGTTAAATTACCTGTCAGCCCTTCCAGCGACAGCAAACGACACCCACTACGCTGTGCTTGTGGATAATGGGCAATCAAGGATTCAGGTAATTCAAAGGAAAAATCGGCAACACGCATGGTTTAGAACTCAAGACTTAAAAAGTGGCGCTACAGTCTAGTGCCAGGGGGCTTTCCCTGCAAGGAATAAGCCTCCCCTTACGCCATTTACGAATAAGGTTACTATGAATTTTCTCGCCCATTTACATCTCGCAAGTCTTGCTGACAGTTCCCTTCTCGGAAATCTGCTGGCTGATTTTGTGCGTGGAAACCCGGATGAAAGTTTCCCAGGCGATGTAGTGGCTGGCATCCGAATGCACCGCCGTGTGGATGTTCTGACTGATGGTTTACCGGAAGTGGCGATTGCGCGGCAATGGTTCCGCCCGGAAACCCGACGCGTCGCACCAATAACGCTTGATGTGATGTGGGATCATTTTGTGTCACGCCACTGGCAAACCCTGAACCCAGCGATCCCTCTGCCGGAATTTGTCGCTTATGCACGCGCCAGGATCGAACCCTTCCTGTCAGATACCCCGCCCCGCTTTATCAATCTTAATCAGTACTTGTGGGACGAGCGCTGGCTCGAGCGTTACAGCGACATGGCGTTTATTGCGAATGTTCTCAATGGGATGGCGTCGCGTAGACCAAAACTCGATGCTTTGCGAGCCTCCTGGCAGGATCTCGATACCCATTATAACGAACTTGAGGAGCTGTTCTGGCAGTTTTACCCACGCATGATGGAACTGGCCGAACGAAAGAATTTGTAGCCTGTCGCAGCACCACGATTAAATACTTGCCCTTTTACTAAAAAGGGCTATTTTGGATCGCCGCTATGTGAATATTCATTTTTTGATAGGTAAATCCTATCTGATTAATTGGCGCAGTATGCTTGAGTTAGAGGGATTGCCACCCCTATACTCCCCCCGTTGCGTTAACACTCACTTTAACAAAATTAACAGGAGTACATATGGTCCTGGTTACTCGTCCAGCCCCTGACTTTACCGCTGCAGCCGTTCTCGGCAGTGGCGAAATCGTTGAAAACTTCAACTTCAAAGCACACACCAATGGTAAAACCACCGTTGTGTTCTTCTGGCCAATGGACTTCACTTTCGTGTGCCCGTCTGAACTGATTGCGTTCGACAAGCGTTACGAAGAATTCCAGAAACGTGGCGTAGAAGTCGTTGGTGTATCTTTTGACTCCGAATTCGTTCACAACGCATGGCGTAAAACCCCTGTTGAAAACGGCGGTATCGGCGAAGTGAAATACGCGATGGTTGCTGACATTAAGCGTGAAATTCAGAAAGCTTATGGCATCGAACATCCAGACGCAGGCGTTGCGCTGCGTGGTTCTTTCCTGATCGACACAAACGGTATCGTGCGTCACCAGGTTGTTAACGACCTGCCGCTGGGCCGTAATGTTGATGAAATGCTGCGTATGGTTGACGCGCTGCAATTCCACGAAGAGCACGGCGAAGTGTGCCCTGCTCAGTGGGAAAAAGGGAAAGAAGGCATGAACGCGTCTCCAGACGGCGTTGCTAAATACCTGAGCGAAAACGTTTCTAGCCTGTAATCGCTAAATGTTTTTGCCAAAAAGGCCGCGCAAGCGGCCTTTTTTAATGGTTTTTTCTGCTCAAAACGCAAAACAAGAACAGCCCATCACGCCCCAGAATGCCCCTTCATCAGAAACCGGTATCGCCGATTTACGCGCTGCGTCATGTTGATGACCATGCACATTACAGCTCCCACAACATTGATGAACTTGCGCGTTCATGCCCACTTTTGCCGCTGCGGGCGGTTCGGCTCGATAGTGCCCAGGCACATTTACGACGGGCGACCATTCGGGTAACACGGGAATCGGAGGAGGAGCCAGGGAGGTAAACATGCCTGCGGCATAAACCACTTTGCCATCCACCAGCGTCAACACCGACTCGATGACTTTAATTTCCTCTTCTGTCACTTTGAAATAATCTTTTGAAAGGACGACTAAATCGGCCAGTTGCCCGGCTTTAATACGCCCTTTTTTGCCTTGTTCGCTGGAAAACCACGCACTGCCCGCCGTCCATAATTCAAGCGCCACATCACGCGACAGACGGTTATTGTCGTCATACATTTGCATTCCACCCACGGTACGCCCGGAAACCAGCCAGTACAGCGCCGTCCATGGGTTATAGCTCGCCACACGCGTGGCATCAGTGCCAAGGCCGACAGGTAGTTCCGCAGCCAGCATTTTGGCTATCGGCGGTGTCTGTTTAACCGCTTCTGCTCCGTACCGTGCGGCGTAATATTCCCCCTGAAATGCCATGCGATGCTGAACGGCAATCCCGCCGCCTAACGCCTTAACACGCTCGATATTCTTTTCAGTGATGGTTTCTGCGTGGTCAAAAAGCCAGTGCAAACCGTCAAACGGAATATCGCGATTCACCCTCTCAAACACATCCAACATGCGGCTGATGGACTCGTTATAAGTCGCATGTAGACGGAACGGCCAGCGATGCTCAACCAGATGGCGCACCACACGTTCCAGCTCTTGTTCCATCCCGTCGGGCAAATCCGGGCGCGGCTGCAAGAAATCCTCAAAGTCGGCGGCGGAAAAGACCAGCATTTCTCCGGCGCCATTGGCGCGATAGAAATCCGTCCCCTGCCCCGGTTTGAGCATATCCGTCCATTTTTCAAAATCCTCCAGCTCATGCTGCGGACGCTGAGTAAAAAGGTTATAGGCGATACGCACCGTCATCTGTTTTTGCGCATGAAGCTGGTCGATTATCTGGTAATCCTCCGGGTAATTCTGGAACCCGCCCCCGGCATCAATCGCGCTGGTGATGCCCAACCGGTTGAGTTCGCGCATAAACTGGCGCGTCGAATTTACCTGCATTTCCAGTGGTAATTTCGGCCCTTTTGCCAGCGTTGAGTACAGAATCATCGCATTCGGTTTGGCTATTAACATTCCGGTTGGATTGCCATTGCGGTCGCGCATGATTTCGCCACCCGGCGGATTTGGCGTCTCTTTGGTGTATCCCACTGCTTTTAACGCGGCCTGGTTTAACAGTGCGCGGTCGTAGAGATGCAACACAAAAACGGGCGTATCCGGTGCAGCCTCATTGAGTTCTTCAAGCGTTGGCATCCGGCGCTCGGCAAACTGAAATTCCGTCCAGCCGCCGACCACGCGTACCCATTGCGGAAATGGCGTGCGTAACGCCTGCTCTTTCAACATACGCAGTGCATCAGCAAGGGAAGGCACGCCTTCCCAACGTAATTCGAGGTTGTAGTTCAATCCACCGCGAATCAGATGCAGATGCGAATCATTGAGGCCGGGAATGACGGTATGACCTTTGAGATCGATCCGTTGTGTTTGATTGTCAGCAAAACTCATTACCCATGATTCGTTACCCACAGCGATAATTTTGCCGTCTTTTATCGCCACCGCTTGCGCCAACGGCGCTTCGCTATCAAGCGTGTGAAATTGTCCGTTCGTGAGAATTAATGAAGCAGATTGCGACATAACCTGTTCTCCGCAGTGAAACGTTATTTTTTCAACCAGCCCGCAAACAGCCGCGTCATACCTGGCATCCAAAGCCAGACCACCAGCGCGACAACCAGCGCATCGTTAATGAGGTGCAACAAAAGCGAGCCATGCCAGGACGGAAAAATCACAGCGGTGATTCGCGGGACAACATTGGTGCTGGGGAAGATCACCGCCAGCGTTATCAGGAATTGCTTCCACTTTGCCGGACGTTTTACGGTCGGCGTTTCCGGGGTAAACCAAAAAACGTTTTCGGTGCGTACCTCCAGATGATCGTCCTGACTCAGGATCGGTTTGATCTCATCGACGAGCGCTTCCCGCTCCGCCGATTTCGTCCAGGCGGTGAGATTTTCCAGGGTGTCGAAGCGGATAACGATGTTGTAAATATCATTTCCAGTGGTTGGGCGAATAACATGTACGCCAAGATGCCCAGGATAGCGCGCCGCCGCAGGCATGATTTTCGCGAGCCACTCTTCGTAGCGCGTAGACTGTCCCGGTATCAGGGCGTGAGTAATCACCAGCGTGACAGTGTTGTTGTCAGCCATCTGTCAGGCTTTCCGTTCCGGTGCGCCATGAACCATGGTGTAGGCGTAATCGACCCCCATGCCATATGCGCCGCTGTGCTCGCGCACCAGGTCCATCACCGCATCGTAGGTATCGCGGCGTGCCCAATCACGTTGATATTCGAGCAACACTTGCTGCCAGGTGACGGGCACAGCGCCGGCTTGCACCATACGGTCAATAGAGCGCTCGTGCGCGTCCACAGAAGTCCCGCCAGAGGTATCCGTAACGACGTAAACCTCAAATCCTTCTTCCAGCGCCATTAATGCAGGGAAAGTCAGGCACACTTCTGTCCACAATGCAGAGATCACCAGTTTTTTGCGCCCGGTCGCTTTCACTGCCGCGACAAAAGCAGCGTCCTCCCATGAGTTCATGGAAGTGCGTTCGATGGGCGTAATTTCAGGATGTACCGCCAGCAGTTCAGGCCAGATGTAGCCGCTAAAGCTTTTGGTTTCAACCGAGGTAAAAATAGTGGGAACGTTAAAGATTTTGCCAGCTTTGGCGAGCGCTACCGTGTTGTTTTTCAAGGTCTGGCGATCGATATTAGCAACACCAAACGACATTTGTGGTTGGTGATCGATAAAGATCAGTGTGGAGTTAGTTGGGTCGAGAAGTTCACGTATAGACATCAGGTTTCCTTAAATTTCATCAGAATAATTAAGGAGAAAGCACGCAGTGCTACCTCCCAATTGGCATGAGATCTGGAAATGTCTAACTTAATCGGGTCTTAAGCAGGGAGACGAAGAATAAGAATAGCACCGGTTTCCCCCTCCGCCTGGCAAAAGGGGAAACCGGTTACAGAATCACTGGCAACGCCACACCGCAACAGAAACCTCAGGCAACGAAAGCTGGTGATTTTCAAAACTCGCTTCACCTTCAAGCTGAGTCCAGGCTTTGTTGTTTAGCAATGGCTCCCACGGCAAGTTAACCGCCGTTTCTTCACCCCGGTTGATTGCCACCAGTACCCGCTCGCCCTGATAGACACGAACAAATACCACCACATCACCCTGAGCATAAATGACCTGGCAACCACCGTGGCGCAAAGCGCGACTTTTGTGGCGTAGCTTTCCAAGACGTTGGTAAAGTGCGAGCAAATCCAGATCCTGATGATCCGGGTTCCACGGGAAAGGCTTACGACAGAAGGGATCGTTGTTGCCATCCAGGCCCACTTCATCGCCATAATAAACGCAAGGAACACCAGGCCAGCAATACAGCCACACCACGGCCAACGGCAAGCGCGCAGCATCTTTGCCAAGGATCGATTTGAAGCGCGCCGTATCATGGCTATCGAGCTGGTTAAACATCCGCAGTTGCTGCTGATGAGAAAGCCCGGCGCGATACTCATCCATCCACATCATGCAGGTTTCGGCGTCGATATATTGCGGATCGTAGGAAATATCCGTGTTCGCAAGGAATCCCCAGATAGGGAAAGTAAAACCACGATAGTTCATCGCCGCATCTTCGGCATCGGTCTGCAACCACTGACGCGCATCGCCAAAATGCTCGCCCAAAATATACGCTTCTGGTTGGGTTTCTTTTGCCGCTTTGGTGATACCGCTGACATGCAGCAGATTATTCTTCGCGCCACCCGCTTCGCCGAGCATGTGCACCACATCAAGCCGCCAACCGTCGATGCCCCATGGTTCCCGCAACCAGTGGCGCACGATACTGTCTTCGCCCTGGTAAATCTCGTCAACCAGCGAAGCTGACTGGTAATCGAGCTTGGGCAAACTGGAATAGCCGAGCCAGTCGAGCGCGCGCCCGTCTTGGTTATAACTGTAAAAATCCCGCCAGGGTGATTGTGGATTGTGGCTGGCCCCAGTGCTATGCGTTTGCTGGCGATCAAACCATTGATGAGTGTCGCCGCTATGGTTGAATACACCATCGAGCATCAGACGCATACCGTAACGCTGCGTATTTTTCCGCAGCCGCAGGTATGCATGGTCGCCGCCAAACTGGACATCAACGTGGCGGTAATCCTGCGTATCGTATTTATGGACGCTCGGCGCGGTAAAGATCGGATTGAGATACAGCGCGGTGATGCCCAGCATCTTGAGATACGGCAGGTTTTCGCTGATACCGTCCAGATCGCCGCCATAGAACGTTGATCCACCCGCGTCCGCGATCAACGGTTCATCCCAGTCACGCAAGATAATGTCGCGTTTGGCGGCGTGGTGATAATAAACCTGATCCTGCTCCGGCGTGCGTTGCTCGCTGCGGGCGAAACGATCGGGGAAAATCTGATAGAAAACCTGATCCTGCACCCATTGCGGGCCATCATCCGGAAGATCGACCGCAAATTGCTCGAGGCGCGCTGGAGGAATAGAACTCAAACCTTGCGGCGTAAACCAGCGCTGTTTATCCAGCCACAACAGCTTAAAGCTGTAGCGGCGGCGCGGCTGGCCTTCGGATAAATCAATTACTCCACGCCAGGCGACCACCCCACTTTCAGGAGCCGCTTTCTGACGAGTCATTTGAAGCGAGGTTTCTTCGTTATCTTTTTCATAGCGCAAAACGACGCGCTGCGGTAAGTCGGTGCCGGAAACCCATAACGTGATGTGCAGCTTATCTTTACGTGTTTGTATGAAAGGGGGCACCGGGAGGTGCCAGGCATTCAACATAATCGTGTCCCCAGATAATTAATTTGCGCCACCTTGCCACAGCGTAGCTGGGGATCACTCATCATTGCTATTTTTATTGGGGGAGGAATACGGGGGTGGAGAAATTAAGCCGTTTGCTTAATAAGTTAGCGCTACCTATAGTGAGAACATTCTCACTGCCTGAGGAAATTGAAATGTCTATCGCCCGCAACCTCACCCTGTTTCTTTTCGTCATTTACTCGGCCAATACACTCGCCAGCTCGCCGTACGAAGGTCTGGAATTTGGCAAGTATAAACAACAGATTACGGTTGACTTAAAAAAGACCTGCCATCCACAAAAGAAAATGTCGGATGAAGCGTGGGGGAACAAAATCCTCTCCAACGGAGATAATAAGCGGTATATCCGTGATGCGAGGATTGCTCTGGAACGCAATAACGAGAAAAACTACTGGGATGCGATAAGTAAGGTCGAGTGCCCGGAGATGTAGTGATACGGCGGATGACGTTTTACGCCATCCACCGTTTATCGGTGCTTAAACTCAGCTGTTGCTTTCGCTCGCGGCCAATATCTGGCGGCGTTTAAACATCCAGCCCACCAGCAGCATCACAATCCATACGCAGCCCACATATAGTGAGATGCGAGTGTCTGGATGCCAGCCAATTAACCCAATGATAAACACCAGGAAGATCAGGCCAACGATGGTGGTTGCAATCCCACCCGGAACCGGGAATTTCAGCGCTTTGGTTTCTTCTGGTGAAAGCTTGCGACGGAAAGCGATTTGCGACAGCAGAATCATTATCCATACCCATACCGTGGCAAAAGTTGCCAGCGATGCAATCACCAGGAAGACGTTTTCTGGAATCAGATAGTTCAGTACCACCGCCAGTAACAGCGCAAAGCACATCACTAATACCGTCACCCAAGGGATGCCATGACGTGAAGTTTTAGCGAACACTTTCGGTGCGCTGCCCTGCTCCGCCATACCGTGCAACATACGACCCACACCAAACACATCGCTGTTAATCGCTGAAAGGGACGCGGTAATCACCACGAAGTTCAGAATACCTGCCGCAGCGTTAATCCCCATATGCTGGAAAGTCAGCACAAACGGGCTACCTTCTGTTCCCACCAGGTTCCACGGGTAAATGGACATGATGACAAACAGCGTACCCACGTAGAACACCAGGATACGCAGTGGTACGGAGTTGATAGCGCGCGGGATAGATTTTTGCGGATCTTTCGCTTCGCCAGCCGTAATACCGATGATTTCAATGCCGCCATAGGCAAACATCACCATCTGCAACGACATAATCATGCCTATCCAGCCATTGCTGAAGAAGCCGCCGTTGGTCCACAGATTGTGGATCCCCGTTGCCTGGCCGCCGTTGCCAATACCCCACACGATGATGCCAATACCGGCAGCAATCATGATGATGATGGTGGCAACTTTGAAGAACGAGAACCAGAATTCAAGCTCGCCGAACACCTTCACGCTCATCAGGTTGATGGCGCAAATGATTAACACCACGCTCAACACCCAGACCCAATGCGGCACCGCCGGGAACCACAGCCCCATGTAGATGCCAAACGCGGTGACATCCGCAATTGCCACAATCAGGATTTCGAAACAGTAGGTCCAGCCGGTGATATAGCCTGCCAGCGGGCCGAGGTTATCTTGCGCATAGCGAGAAAAAGAACTCGCTGATGGGTTATGAACCGACATCTCGCCCAGCGCGCGCATAATAATATATGCCGCCACACCACCGATGATGTAAGCCAGCAACACACTTGGACCAGCCATTTTGATAGCGTCTGCCGAGCCATAAAACAGCCCGGTGCCAATTGCCGAACCCAACGCCATAAAGCGTATGTGCCGGGTACTCAAGCCGCGCTTGAGCTTATTAGCGTTTTCCATTGATTCCACACCCTGCTTAACAATAAAAAAACCACGGAGCAAAGCCCCGTGGTTAAAGAAAATCAAAAATTTTAGTGGGCGGTTGAAGCCACCTGTCGCCCTGCGGCGCGGTCCCAAATGATGGCGAGAACCACCATAATCACCGTTGGCGCTAACCATGCCAGCCCCTGATCGGCCAGCGGCAAACGCGCGGCCCACGCGGGCAAAATATCACTGATTGCCGATGATTTAATCCCATCGAGAATACCAAACAAGGTGCTGATGAGCATCGCTGGAGCAATCACGCGGGTTGAGTTATGCCACCACGGACGGGTAAAACTCAACACCACCAACGCGATACACGGCGGGTAAATTGCCGTCAGCACTGGAATGGAAACCTGAATCAGATGGCTTAAACCCAGGTTGGAAACCACCATTGAGAACAGGCCCAGGATAAATACCAACGAGCGATAAGACAGTGGCAAATACTGGCTGAAGAATTCAGCACACGCACATGTCAAGCCAATTGCCGTGACCATGCAAGCCAGGAAAATCAAGGCTGCCAGGAAGAAGCTACCCGCACCGCCGAAAGTATGAGCCACATACGCATGCAGAATTGCGGCACCGTTCGCGTTTTGATCGGCAACCAATGTTGCGCTGTCAGAACCCAGGCGGAACAGAGCCAGATAAATCAGCGTTAAGCCAACACCGGCAATCAAGCCAGCCCAAATGGTATAGCGCGTCAGCAGGCGGGATTCAGTCACCCCACGAGAACGCGCGGCGTTGACAATCACTATGCCGAATACCAGCGATGCCAAGGTATCCATGGTGAGATAACCATTCACGAAGCCGTTTGAGAACGCAGCATTCTGATACGCTTCAGTCGCCGTGCTGATACCACCCGCAGGCCACAACATTGCGCCCGCAGCCAATGCCAGCAGCGCGACAATTTTTACCGGGGCCAGCACATGGCCAACGGTGTCTAAAAGTTTGCCCGGATACAGCGAAACGCCGATCACAATCGCAAAGTAAACCAGGCTGTAGATAAACAGCGGTAACTCACCGGTACCGACCAGCGGGGCAATTCCCACTTCAAAAGAAACGGTAGCAGTACGCGGCGTGGCGAACAGCGGCCCAACAGCCAGATAGCAGATAGTGGCTAACAACACACCAGCACGGCGGCCAATTGGCGAACTGAGGCTATCAATGCCCCCACCGACACGAGCGATGGCGACAATAGTCAGCACTGGCAGGCCTACAGCCGTCACCAGGAAGCCAAGTGACGCAATCCAAACGTGTTCACCCGCTTGTAGCCCCACCATAGGAGGGAAAATGATATTGCCTGCGCCGACAAACAGCGCAAAGGTCATAAAGCCCAGTGCGAGGATGTCTCGAGATTTCAAATGATGGGTCATAAAATATTTGCAGCCTGTGGATGTGTGGTGTTGAAAGTATTCAAATTTTTATACCTGTTAACTCGGCATAAAAGCGGCAATCAGTAGACTCGACAGCGGAAAATCCTTTCCGGGATCGGTGGAGAAGAATAGTTGTTTGAATTACCACTCATATCCAGTCGGTCTGCCAATCACAGGGCGGCAATTAAAACGCTTATAGCGTTTGAAGGCAAGAACGGATCCAGAAACCAGATTGATATCCTTTAATTAACAACATATTTAGTGAATCTGATTAATCATAAGAAAAGATTATGGTCTTTTGTGTGGTTAAATTATAAACAATCGAGGATTTTTTATTAACATGTGGGCAAAAAAAACACAGGCCAGAAAACTGGCCTGTGGAAAGTTATTTTGACACTTATTGCGCTAATGTCGGATGACGCTTCGCTTATCCAGGCGACGAAAACTGATTATCAGTCTATTTCTCGCTAACGATTAAACGCTCGGGCAAAACAAAGGAAAACGTCGAACCTTTGCCCGGCTGGCTTTCAATATTCAGGCGTGCGTCATGGTGACTTAAAGCGTGTTTGACTATCGCCAGCCCAAGCCCGCTGCCGCCCGTCTGACGCGAACGCGCTTTGTCGACGCGGTAAAAACGCTCCGTCAGGCGCGGAAGGTGTTCTGCTGAAATCCCCGGACCATTATCAGTCACGCTAAAACTTGCCCCACCCGCCACGCGTTTCCAGCTCACCGTAATATGCGTGCCTTCTGGCGTATGGTTGACCGAGTTATAAACAAGATTGGAAATCGCACTCCTGAGTTGCTCGTCATTGCCAAAGACTTTCAGCGTGGGGTCGATATCAAATTGTATCGTCTGCCGTTCATGGCTGAGAGTTTGCGCCTCACGCTCTACAACACGCAGCATCAGCGGCACATCAATCTTTTCATTGAGCACCATGGCCGGAGCGGCTTCTATTTTTGAAAGCGTCAGAAGCTGCTTAACCAACCCTTCCATGCGCGAAGTTTGCTCGCGCATCGTGCCTAATGCTTTCTCACGCAGCGGCCCTTCAAGCGTCTGGTCCTGCATCATCTCCAGATAACCTTGCAGCACCGTGAGCGGCGTTCGCAGTTCGTGGCTGACGTTAGCAAAGAAATTACGTCGCGCCCCTTCGAGCTGGTGCATCTGAGTCACATCGCGAGCCACCAGCAGCCACTGCTCATCGCTGTAGGGCATCACACGGAACTCCAGATGGCGTCCCGTATTGAGTACCAAAGTTAACGGACGTGAAAACTCTTTTTGCGACAGATAGCGAGTAAATTCCGGGTAGCGCAATAAGTTAAGGATGTTCTGCCCGTTATCGTCCGGCCAGCGTAACCCCAGCAATTGTTGCGCCAGACCGTTACACCAAAAAATCGTCCCTTCTTCCGTGGTCAGAACTACCGCATCGGGCAGCGATTCGGCTCCGCTACGAAAACGCTTAATCAGATTACCTAACTCTTTGCGGCGCTTTTTGTTACGCAACTGCATCTGATGAAGACCGTACAACAGGGGATCCCAACTCCCGCGGCCTGGCGGCGGCGTCATACTGCGATCCACCCACAGCCACCACGATAAACGCAGTAAATTCCAGAAATGCCAAACCAGCAGTCCGGTAACTGCCAGTAATAAAAACCACGGTAAATGGCCGAAAATAAGACCTAAGATGGCGGCGGGTATGCAACAGAGCACCAGCTCCATCACTAACCTTTTCCATGATAACCTTTCCAGCACGCGTCATTCTCCTGACAAGGAATTAAAAGCGGGTTGAGAACCGATAACCCGTACCGCGTACTGTTTGTACCATTCTGTCATGTCCACTATGTTCAAGCGCTTTGCGTAACCGCCGAATATGTACGTCCACCGTTCGGTCTTCGACATAAACATTGGTGCCCCATACATGATTAAGCAGTTGCTCACGGCTATACACCCGTTCCGGGTGTGTCATAAAGAAGTGTAATAATTTAAATTCTGTTGGCCCCATATCCAACGGGTTCTCACCAGTCATGACGCGGTGCGATGACGGATCAAGGCTCAGTCCGTGCATCTCAATCACCTCTTCCACCGCCATCGGAGAGATGCGGCGCATCACAGCTTTAATGCGTGCCACCAGCTCCTTCGGGGAAAACGGTTTGGTAATATAGTCATCGGCTCCAACTTCAAGCCCTCGCACGCGGTCTTCTTCTTCGCCACGCGCCGTCAGCATCATGACAGGGATTTCACGTGTTAATGCTTCACGTTTCAGATGCTTAATGAATTGAATACCTGAACCACCCGGTAACATCCAGTCCAGTAAAATTAAATCCGGAAAGGGTTCGATAAGCAGATTCACTGCACTGTCATAATCTTCCGCTTCTACAGGATGAAAACCGTTTTGTTCGAGCACAAAGCTCACCATTTCACGGATTGGAGCTTCATCTTCTACGACTAAAATACGCTTCGCCATGATTCGCCCTGCTCAAGGAATAATTATTGTTGTTTCAATGCGGTGCCATTATGCGTCAGATTTATGACAGATTTATGAAAAACATAAATGCCTGGCGACTCATCACAATGAATTATGACACTCAATTGTGTCGTTCTTGCTCATCCGCTTTATAATCCCGCCACGCTTTTTTATGCCAAGGGACAACCAATGCGCATTATTCACACATCAGACTGGCATCTTGGTCAAAATTTTTATACCAAAAGCCGTGGGCCAGAGCACCAGGCGTTTCTTGAATGGTTGCTGCAAGCCGCAGTCGAGCATGATGTGGATGCGATAATTGTCGCAGGCGATATTTTTGATACCGGCTCGCCGCCGAGTTACGCGCGCGAATTGTATAACCGTTTTGTGGTGCAACTGCAGCAAACCGGCTGCTCCCTTGTGGTGCTGGCGGGAAACCACGATTCCGTTGCCACGCTGAATGAATCTCGTGAATTAATGGCGTGCCTGAATACTTATGTCATCGCCAGTGCGCGGCATGATGCCAGCCAGCAAGCTATCGTACTCAACACTAAATCGGGCGAACCGGGTGCCATTCTTTGTCCGATTCCGTTCCTGCGCCCCCGGGATATTCAAAACAGCCAGGCGGGACTTTCCGGCCACGAAAAGCAGCGTTCGTTGATGGAAGCCATCAGCGAACATTACCAGCAGTGTTACACCGCCGCCTGCGAATTACGCGCTGATGCGAAGCTGCCGATTATCGCTACCGGCCATTTAACCACCGTGGGTGTAACCAAAAGCGATGCGGTGCGCGATATTTACATCGGCACGCTGGATGCTTTCCCGGCGCAGCATTTCCCTGCTGCCGACTACATCGCACTCGGCCATATCCATCGCGCCCAACTCATTGGTGGCACTGAACATATTCGCTATAGCGGCTCGCCCATCCCGTTAAGTTTTGACGAAACGGGCAAGAACAAAAGTGTTTATCTGGTTGAGTTTGCCGAAGGCGTGCTTCATGAAGTGACTCCGCTGACGGTGCCTGTCAGCCAGCCTTTAGCGGTCATCAAAGGTTCTCTGAGTGAAATCGAACAGCAACTCGCGCAGTGGTGCGATGCACCAGCAGAACCCAAAGTTTGGCTGGATATTGAAATCGCTACCGAAGAATATCTGCATGATATGCAACGCCATATTCAGCAATTAACCGAAACGCTCCCCGTCGAAGTGGTGTTGCTGCGCCGCAGCCGCGAACAGCGCGAGCGCGTTATCGCCCAGCAACATAAAGAAACGCTGAGTGAACTGACGGTTGAAGAGGTTTTTGAGCGCCGCCTGGTTCAGGAAGACACCTCCGAAGAACGAGCGCAACGTTTGCGAACGCTATTTGCCCAAACGGTGGCGAGCCTGCATGACGTGGAGGAAGAAGCATGAAAATCCTTAGCCTGCGCCTAAAAAATCTCAACTCCCTGAAAGGGGAATGGAAAGTCGATTTCACCCGCGAACCGTTCGCCAGCAACGGTTTGTTTGCCATAACCGGGCCAACAGGAGCAGGGAAAACCACGCTGCTCGATGCGATTTGTCTCGCGCTTTACCACCAGACACCGCGCCTCAATACCGTCACGCAATCGCAAAATGATCTCATGACGCGCGATACCGCCGAATGCCTGGCGGAAGTGGAATTTGAAGTAAAAGGAGTTGCCTATCGTGCCTTCTGGAGCCAGAACCGGGCGCGCAATGCGGCCAACGGCAATCTACAAGCCCCGCGTGTCGAGCTTGCAGAAGTGGCAAGTGGCAGGATTATTGCCGATAAAGTGAAAGACAAACTTGAGGTTACGGCCAAACTTACCGGTCTGGATTACGACCGTTTCACCCGCTCAATGATGCTATCCCAGGGTCAGTTTGCCGCGTTCTTAAATGCCAATGCCAATGACCGCGCCTCTTTGCTCGAAGAGCTGACCGGAACTGAAATTTACGGCACCGTTTCTGCGGCGGTGTTCGAGAATCATAAAAATGTGCGCAGCCAGCTTGAGAACCTACAAGCGCAGGCCGCTGGCGTAGCGTTGTTAAGTGAAGAGCAGCACCAGCGGCTTTCTGAGAGTTTGCAGACCTTGAGCGCTGAAGAAAAAGCGCTACTCGCAGAACAAATGAAACTCCAGCAGCATCAGCAATGGCTAGGCCAACTGACGCAGTTCACGCAAAAACATGCGCAGGCAGAACAATCGTTGAATGCGGCGAACCGGGCAATAGAAGCTGCCGCCCCAGAATTAGATAAACTGACTCGCGCACAACCGGCAGAAAAACTGCGCCCTGACTGGCAACGTTTGCAGGAGTTGCAGGCAACGTTGCAAAACACACATGCTCAGTGTGAAGAAGTGAATGCTCGCTTACATCAGGCGACAGTACGACGCCAGCAGACACGGCAGGCTGCCGCAAGCATGGCTGCAAAACTCACGCAGGAAAGCACGCAACTCCAGGAATGGCTGAAATCTCACGACCGATACAGCCAATGGGGGACTGAGCTGGCGGGCTGGCGCATGGGGTTTGGTCAGCAGCAGCGTGAGGCTGAAAAACTACAGGAATTGCAGCGTAATATCGATTCAAGCCAGAAGAAGCTCGAACTTCTGCCAGTCGCTGAAATGTCTATCAGTGCTGATGAAGTAAGTGCCTACTTACAAGCAACGATGGCTGCACGTCCGCAGCGCCAGCAGCTCGCCACATTACAGCCTCAATTTTCATCGCTTCTCAAACGCAAATCGCAGCAACAACAAGAGATTGCCGCCCTCGAAAAACAAATTTCCGAGGGTGATGCGGAGCTGGTTTTAAAGCGCCAGCAATATAAAGAACGCCGCCAGCATGAGAGTGATCTCGAGAAAGTGTGTGAGCTTGAACTGCGTATCGTCAGCCTTGAAGCCGAGCGCGCTCGTTTACAGCCTCATCAACCTTGCCCTCTGTGCGGCTCGACGCAACATCCGGCGGTCTCTGATTATCAGGCGATTCAGCCCGGAGAAAATCAGCAGCGGCTAACCGAGCTTAAACGTGAAGTCGCCATTCTTGCGGAAGCGGGCTTTGCGATGAAAGGCCAGCTTGATACGCAGCGTAAACAGCGCGAAAACCTGCTGGCGGCTATCACTGCGCTGAACGAAGAAGAAAACGGATTGCGCTTACGCTGGCAACAACTGTGCGCAAATCTGCAACTGACTCTCGCGCCGGAAGACGACCTCCAGCAGTGGCTGGAAAGCGAAGAACAGCGCGAACAACAGTTACATCACTTAAGCCAGCGCATTGTGCTGGAAGAGCAGCTTGCTCAGACACGTGCTCAACACGCTAAACTTGTCGCTGAAATTGCTATACAGCGCGAAGCAATCACTACCGCGCTTAATAACGCTGGGCTGCAATACCCGACTCCTGGCGAAGAGAATAACTGGCTGGCGGAGCGTCAGCAGGAATTACAACAGTGGCAACAGCGCCATGAACAGCTTCCCCGCGTGCAACAGCAACTGACGTTGCTGGAAAATATTCTCAGCACATTTGTTGACGATGGCACCACGCCTGCACCGCTAGCGGAAAACGAACAAAATGCGGCGTTACAGAACTGGCATAGCCTGCACAGTGATTGTATTGCGCTGGAAAGCCAGTGGCGGACGCTGCAACAGCAACAAAAGCAAGAAGAAACGCGCGTTGCTCAGGCAAGCGAGCAATTTCTCGCAGCACTCGCCGCCAGCCCGTTTGCTGATGCGCAAACATTCCAGGCAGCGTTGCTGGATGAAGCCGAATGCCAAAGACTCGAACTTAAAAAACAACAGCTTGAGCAACAACTTCAGCAGCAGACCGTGCTCTTCGGGCAGGTTGAAAAAGCATTGGCAGAACACAAATCTGCACGCCCGGAAACGCTGGTTGCCGATGTCGAGCTTAATGCCCTGCAAGACCAACTGACGCAATGCAATCAGCAGCTGCGCGACAACACGACACAGCAGGGGCAAATTCAGCAACAGCTCCGCCATGACGCAGAAAACCGCCAGCGCCAGCAAGGGTTGATGCAGTCTATTGTTGAGTGCCAGCAGCAAGTTGAAGACTGGGGCTATCTCAATGCGCTGATTGGTTCGAAGGAAGGTGACAAATTCCGTAAATTTGCCCAGGGACTGACGCTCGATAACTTAGTGTGGCTGGCAAACAACCAGCTCAACCGTTTACACGGGCGCTATTTGCTGCAACGCAAAGACAGCGAAGCGCTGGAATTGCAGGTGGTCGATACCTGGCAGGCCGATGCGGTGCGCGACACTCGCACGCTTTCTGGCGGAGAGAGTTTCCTGGTCAGTCTTGCACTCGCGCTGGCACTTTCAGACCTGGTCAGCCATAAAACACGAATCGACTCGCTATTCCTTGATGAAGGTTTTGGCACACTGGATGCAGAAACGCTGGATACCGCGCTGGATGCGCTCGACACGCTTAACGCCAGCGGTAAAACCATCGGGGTTATTAGCCACGTCGAAGCGATGAAAGAGCGTATTCCGGTGCAGATTAAGGTGAAGAAGATTAACGGATTAGGCGTAAGTCGGCTGGCGAAAGAGTTTGCGGTCGGGTGATCCCTCTAACTTTCTGGAATGGACGGCTTCCATCTAAGAAGCCGTATTCTGATAGCACCGCCTGATGCTCAGCCAATATTAACCGTACTACCACCAATAACAACGCCACCACAATCAATAGCATCACCGGCTCTCGCTGCGGGAAGACCATCAATAAATACGGTGCCTGAACCACTCGCTATTTTACGCGGGTGAGGCGGATGTTTAGGTTTGTCATGGGGTGTCAACGGATCCCCCATTCGGGCTGCCGGTAACCCGTCAATGGATACGGTTGGTGAACCCGCTGTTATGACAGTTTCGCGGTAGCCATCATGTTGGGAGCCTTTGTCATTGAGTTTTGCGGCGAAGGGCATATTCTATCTCCGGGATTGTTTAATGGTTTCACATCAAAATATTAATATAGAAATATATTAACTCTATCAAATCAGTCTTCATCAAACAGAGACTTGATTTTTCTTCCATCAATTTCCACACTAACCTGATTAGACATTATGTTAATTTCATTATCATTATTTATGCCGTCAAAATTTATCATATCGAATGTTTTCTCCATTCCTTTATCCCTAAAATAATACCTTTGACATATTTTATTTTTCTTATAAATATATTTAACGTTACCTTTTAAATAACAATCATATAATTCTACATCAAATATAGAAAACAAATAGTTATATATATCACGATCCAGGAACCACTCATCATTAACTAAATTATACTCTGCAGTTCCAATCTCATAATTTTTTTTATCGTGAAAAAATACAAAACTATCATTGAGCATTACTGTATATGAAAAGGTCTCTCCTGCTTGAAATTCAGCCCAGTCTTCCTTATCAAAATTACCACCGTAATCACACATTGAACCTAAATAATCCAGTAATATATTGCTGGTAGTTACGAAAAAACCTGAGCCACATGACATGGATTTAGCTACACCGTGTTTGTTAGGTTTCTCAGATGATAAATACAAAGGGAATTCTATTTTCCGAATATAAAAAGTTTTAGTACCGAGATTTTTAATGGTAACCGTTGCTAAAACATCATTGTTCTTTTGTTCAATCGAAAGGCCAATATCGGCATTAAATTTTGTGTTTTTATATATTTTTTTAAAATCAAAAACAGTATATTCATCATATTTTTCGTTCAGAAAATGAACCTCCGCCTTTTCATAGTCTGTACCATTGAACCCTCGCTTACCATACCCATATTTCATAACTGTTAAATCACCGGCAACCAACTGAAATGATAATAAAAAAAATACCCCTATAAGCGGAATACTTAATGATTTATTTTTAACGATATGTAACATTCCCTTGTCCTTATATGATCGTGTTTGGTTGTCAAACTATCAAAGGGTTATACTATTATTTCAAAATATTTTTCAATGTTATAAGAATTATCAAAAACATTCTCGCTTCCCTTATCTATAAGTTTCATCGCCCCGGACTGGTGCTCTATAAGGGTCCACTTATCCTCTTCTGTTGGCTCCCTTCTGTGACCATCAACATCGTAATCAACTGTACCCATTCCTCCTAAGGAAGAATCGACAAATTTCTTCTTAAAATGACTTATTTCATGGCACAGTGTAGATACACGAGAACTCTCTCCCATTACCTCTCCACAAGCCCTCATATTTTTAGCATTTATTCTCCCAGTAAAATTTATCCCTATATTTACTTTGTAGTTATCTTGTTGTTCTGGATTTACATAAGCACAAAATGTATCCGGAAGATTGGGGTCTCGGGGGATTTTAGAATTGGTTGGAGCCTCAGGGTTATCAGGATCATAGATTAAATTGATATAACTATCGGTTGTTAATTTTTTCTTAATCTCGCAAAGCCTTCTGATGCAATCTTTCATAACATCTAATGCTTTTATTTCAACAATATTTTCGACTCCTTTTATCGGCATGTTTACATGAACCAATCGTTCACCTTTGGAGCCAAATATAGCGTAAAATTCCTCTTGCTCGTCATTACCCCAGTTTTCAAGATCTTTTTTCCTTCGCGCCAGCACTCTATCCATGGCTTCGCCAGCCTCTTTCATCATTGCATTGAAATCATTAATTTTACATTGATTAATGATTGTTGTTTTCTTTGATGGTTTTCCTTTTGTTGTATTACTCATTTTCATCTCCCCAAAATGTATCAAAGTCCGGACTAAACAGTTTAATTTCTATCTCGTTGTCATCATCTTGTATAAATAATTCCGTATTACCCTCTTTATCTGTTACTCCTTCCTTCTGTGATCCATCAGCGAAATAAGCAATATATTTTATGTCGATATAAGGAGACCCATCAGTATCTTTAAAGTTAAACAAGATCTTATATTCATCAGGTTCATCCTCATCTTTTGGCTCATCCTGCTCACCTGAGTTATCGCCACCGGAATCTCCACCACCACCTTCGTCACTATCCTCCGGCGACTCATCTGCCGAATCATCCTCATCGCCCAGACGGCTCAGTACCGCCGCCTCCAGGGTTTTCACCGCTGTCCCCGGGCTCCCCCCGCCGTTGAGATTGATTTTCAGCCCGGTGATGTCCACGCCGCCGGGGTGGATGACAATGAATGAGCTGCCCATTTTCAGCGTGATTTTGCTCCCACTCTGCAGCACAATATCGCCCTGCGCATCCATACCCAGCGCACCCGCCACTTTCTGTGCCAGGTCGCCTTTCACTTCCAGGCTGTGATGGCCCTTCACCAGGCTGATATGGTCTTTTGTCGTGCTGTGCTGCTTGCTGCCTTTTACCGTGACTTTACGGTCGCGCTCCACATACAGATTGTCATCGCGCCCGCTGTTTACCGCTCGGTCGCGGGTGACTTTCAGCGTCTGGTCATTGCGGACGGTGATGCTGCGGTCGTGCGCCACGGTGATGTTCTGGTCGTGCCCGGCGGCGTTCTCCTTGCCGATTTTCACCGTCTGCCCCAGCCCGACCGTGACCTTCTGGTTGTTGCCGATGGTTTCCGTATGGTCGATTTTCACATTCGTATCACGGTTATTCAGCACCACCGTTTTCATGTCCTTCTGGGCATGCATCGACAGCAGCTCCTGGCCTGTCTGGTCGTCGAACATCAGTTCGTTGTATCCATTACCCTTATACGTCTGCGAGCGTATCGCCATCTGGGTTTTCGTCCCCGGCAGGTCGCCCGGTGCGCGGTTAGCGGCGTGATAGGTGCGCCCGGTGATAATCGGCTGGTCGGGGTCGCCATTCAGGAAATCGACAATCACTTCCTGGCCGACACGCGGAATGGCGATGTTGCCGAATCCGGTGCCTGCCCATGCCTGGGAGACGCGCACCCAGCACGAGCTTTCTTCGTTGGTTTTGTTGTAGCGGTCCCAGGCAAATTTCACCGTCACGCGCCCGTGCTCGTCGCAGTAGATTTCTTCCCCGGCCGGACCGGTGACAATGCCGATTTGCGGGCCGTCCACCAGCGGTTTCGGCAACGGTGTCGGGCGCCAGGTCTGGGTGGCCGGAATAACATAAAAGCGGTTGGTGAGCGTGGTGCCCTGGCCGGCGCTGCCGATATGCGCCTGCGGCTGGCTACCGTTCATCTCGCATGACACCACCTGCCACGGGCTGTTTAAATCTTCCCGCGGATGGTCAGTGAGGGTGAACCAGCGCCCCGGCTGGAGCTGCGGGCAATTACTGGTGCCACTGGCAAAATCGACGTTATTGCGCCAGCCTTCCACCTGATATTTCGCAAAATCCGCACCGTGCTGTTCATCCTTAAAACGCCCCGGATAATCAAATATTTCATAGTCCGGGCGTTGATACGACAGGTCTGCCCCTTCTTCCTGGTACTGCGCCTGCCAGCCGGGGGCGGTGAACGTGTAGTCCTTTGTGGTGACTTTGGCCGGGCGGATTTGCGCGCTGCGGCAAAAGGTGTTGATGCAGTACGTGGACGATTCCGAGGCAGCATTCGGGTTGTACGGGAAAGCCCCGAGGCCGCGCAGGTTGCAGCGGTCATCGGTGAAGCTCAGTTTCTGGTCGCTGTCATCGAGATATTCATCCTCGAAGAAAAAAATCCCCTCTTCGGCGGCAAGACGGGCGATGAAATCGTAATCCGACTCCATAAACTGCACGCAGAATTCCCGCGCCGGATGCGGGCGGCGGAACAGTGCGTCATGCGTGCGGATACGCATTTCTTTGAGCAGTTTGGCAAAAATATACTGGATGTCGTAATTCTGAAAACTGCGGCAGTTCTGACGCTGGGAGCTGCGCCAGAACTCCGGGCGTACCGTCATGCGGTAAATCGTCTGGTGTTTGCCGGAATCGCCCTGCTCGCAGAAGGTGACGATACCTCGCACCCGGCGCTTAATCACCTCGCCCTGCCAGATGGTGAGAACCCCGTATTCGTCGAGAATGGCTTTAAAGCCAATCGCCGGGTCATTGCAGGCGACGGAGATATCCAGAGTGAATAGCGAAGAGAGAGACTGCTTTAATTTAAAGCCCACCACCGCAAAGGTGTCCGCCGGAGTGCGCCCCGCGGTGAAGGTAAAGCGGGTGCCGTCTGAGGCCATGAGGGAAGTCCTTTCCTGTCCGTGGAGTTATTGACCAGAGCACATAGTCGAAACTGAATCATTACCCTGATAAATATAATAAAATCAACAATATAATGGACGTGAAAGATAAGATTGGAAGAGCGAGATGACTGTGACAGGTGTCACATAAAAGAAAATAGGGAAACCTACAAATGGTTCAGGCGTTCAATAGATTATTTTTTGCCGGATGTCGCTAACGCTAATCCGACCTAAGTATGAGATCTCACAGGACGGATTAACGCAGCGTCATCCACCAGCTTTTACTTCTCCAGCGGCCACAACCACGCCGCACCGCGTACGCCGCTGGAGTCGCCATGAACCGCTTTGCGAATCGGGGTTTCGCATTCACCGCCAAAGACCCACGGCTTCACTAGCTGCGGCACTGTTTTGTACAAACGTTCGTTGTTACTCATACCGCCGCCGAGCACGATCACATCGGGATCAATAATATTGACAATGTGGGCCAGTGATTTTGCCAGGCGCATTTCGTAGCGAGCGATCGCCAGTTCTGCAACCGGATCCTGTTGCTCGACTAAATGCATGATCTCATTACCCTTAAGGGCATGACCACTCAAACGAAGGTAATCTGTACCGAAGCCCGTGCCGGAAATAAAGGTTTCGATACAGCCTTGTTTGCCGCAGTAGCAAGGCACTTCCTCGCGAAAACGCAATTCGTCTTCATCCATCCATGGTAAAGGGTTATGGCCCCACTCACCCGCCGTACCGTTGCCGCCAATCAGGCTACGCCCGTTAATGGCGATGCCCGATCCACAGCCTGTACCGATGATCACCGCGAAAACCATTGCCGCACCGGCTGCAGCCCCGTCGGTTGCTTCAGAAACCGCCAGACAGTTAGCATCATTAGCAAGACGAACTTCACGCTGCAGAGCATCACACAGATCTTTATCGAAAGGTTGGCCGTTAAGCCAGGTTGAGTTGGCATTTTTGACCACGCGGGTATAAGGCGAGATCGAACCGGGTATACCGATACCTACGGTTCCAGTCTCACCAGTGGCCTCTTCTGCCAGGCGCACCAGCTCAACAATCGTGCCGATAGTCTGCTGGTAATCGTTTTTCGGCGTTGGCAAGCGATGGCGGAAAAGTTGTTTCCCGTCGTTGGCCAGAGCGATAACTTCTGTTTTTGTTCCACCTAAGTCGATACCAATACGCACGGCGATGCCCTCATTTAATTATTGTTATCAATAGAATAGAAGTGCAGCCCCGTAAAGGCAATGAAACACAGCGCCCGATTCGTTATCATGCCCGCTGCGTTTAACTGACAGTCCGGGAAATAATCATGGTGTGGTTCAAAAATTTAATGGTTTACCGTTTAAGCCGTGACATCACGCTTTCAGCGGATGACATGGAAAAACAGTTGGCCGCGTTTACTTTCACCCCTTGCGGTAGCCAGGATATGGCCAAGACCGGCTGGGTGTCGCCGATGGGTTCGCACAGCGATGCATTAACCCATGTTGCCAACGGGCAGATTGTGATTTGCGCCCGTAAAGAAGAAAAAATTCTCCCGGCTCCGGTGATTAAACAAGAACTGGAAGCGAAGATCAGCCGCCTTGAAGCCGAACAAGCTCGTAAGCTGAAAAAAACCGAGAAAGATTCCCTGAAAGATGAAGTGCTGCATTCTTTGCTGCCACGCGCTTTTAGTCGTTTCAATCAAACCATGATGTGGATTGATACCGTAAACGGTTTAATCATGGTGGATTGTGCCAGTGCCAAGAAAGCAGAAGATACTCTGGCGTTGCTGCGTAAAAGTCTTGGTTCGTTGCCAGTCGTGCCGCTTGCGCTCGAAAACCCAATTGAGCTGACACTGACCGAATGGGTTCGCTCTGGCGACGTACCTCCCGGCTTTGCACTAATGGATGAAGCCGAGCTGAAAGCCATTCTTGAAGGCGGCGGTGTGATTCGTTGCAAGCAGCAGGACCTGGTTTGCGACGAAATTGCCGCACATATCGAAGCCGATAAAGTGGTCACTAAACTGGCTCTTGACTGGCAAGAACGTATTCAGTTTTTAATTGCTGACGACGGTTCGATTAAGCGTTTGAAATTTGCGGACACCATTCGTGAACAGAACGATGACATCGACCGCGAAGATTTTGGCCAACGTTTTGATGCTGATTTTATTCTGATGACAGGGGAATTAGCGGCGTTGATTAAGAATCTGGTTGAAGCGTTAGGCGGCGAAGCCCAGCGCTAAAGTCCGTTCCCTCTTCCCTATGGGGAAGAGGGAAATAAATACATTATTTATCAGACAGATAACGGCAAAGATAGGAAGTCGGTTCAGCGACTTGTAAATGGAATTCACTGTGTCCGGGAACATGGAACACGGTGCCCGCAGCATACGTTTTCCATTCGGTTTCGCCCGGCAGTAAAACATGCAATGCCCCACTCACCACTGTCATTTCTTCTGGTTGAGCTGTGCCAAAAGTATATTCACCTTCAGCCATGACCCCAACACTTGCGCGGCCAGTGCTGCTGCTGGTAAACCCAATAGATTTCACTTTACCGGAAAAGTACTCATTACTTTGAAGCATGACCAGGCCCTTTTAAAAATAGTTGAAAAAACAATATAGAGGGGAACTTAAGAGCCTGTCACGCAAATTATTGCCTGCCGTTAAGCGAGCAATTCCGACGCCAGCCGAGCAATCAGCACGTTCGATAACAATACCGGAACATCCAATGATTTTTGCAGCAAATCACGATGTTTTTGATGAAAGCCCAGGCAATCCAGAAGCAGTACATCCGCACCATCTGCTACCAGTTTCTTACCTGCATCGATTAAATCCTGTTCCGTTCCATGAATCGGATTCGCCAATTCATACAGCGGTTCACTCTCTAAAAGTTGCCATTTTTGGCTCTGGAATTTAAGCATTTCAGGCACCGGGATAATAATCCCGACCTGATGCCCGACGACAATCGAGGCTACCAGCGGCGGGATGATGCGCTCTGGCTCCAGCAAAATACCTTTGCGTACCGTTAGATTGGCAAAACGGTGTGAACTCATGAGTAAAATGACATCGAAACCCTGGTTATCCAGCACTTCAAGCACGTCCTGTAACGCACGCTCTACTTTCTGCTTCCCCAAAGAAATCAGAAGATTACCGGATAAAAGAGTGAGTAAAGGTTCTTCACCTGCCTCCGGAGCATATTCCGCCATCACTTCGTCATGCGAAAGATTACCAAGCAAGCTGAATAGTTTGATTTGATCAGCAGAAATGTGATCCGTGAGTAGCGGCAGGATTTCACTGACCGGAACAACGCCGATGGTGATAATTGCCAATGTTTGTTTCATGTTTCGTTCCGCCCTTGTCCCATATCAGCCCCTCACTGCTGCGCTGGTATCTTTCCTGTGAATGATACTCTGCTGAAGGTCGTTCAATAATTAACCACAAAGCGTAGCAGCATAATTGCAGAGCATCTGCCGGAATATTCAACGAAACGCCAACGACATTAGTACAACATCACGATAATTATTTTTTAACAAATGGATTAACTGAAAGATGTGATTTATCGCAGGTCATTGAGTTAATTCAAAAGAGGGAGAAGATGCGGCATCCTTGCCAGTGACACTAGGTTTTTTGCGGATCTTCGTAACGCCGCTTAGCATCCCGCGCTTCTTATTCTGTTTCATGCTCGCTAATTAGCGTGTCAGGATGGGGATGGTCGGCACGAAGTTGATACCAGGTCACTGTTTGGTCCGTTGCGCCTTTTTCAACGGCAACAATTCGCGCTTCCCGTGGATATGGAGGATTGCTCGCCATCGCTCTTCCTTAGGTTATGGATGAGCGTTAAGTATAGACAATGATTAGCTGGCATGAGCCGTATGCAATGCCGCCAGCACCGCGGCGACAATTTCTTCAGGGGAACGCGTGGCATCAACAATATGGTGTGCGGCCTGGTTATAGAGCGCTTCACGGGCCGCAAGCACTTCGACGATTTCATCGGTAATCGGCCTACCGGTAAGCGTAGGACGCTGGCCTTCTTCCGGGAAGGCTTCTAAGCGTGAGGCCAGGATTTGCGCCGGTGCACGCAGGTAGATAACCACGCCGTGCTCGCGCATAAACTGACGATTGCTTTCGGCCAGCACCATGCCGCCCCCGGTCGCAATAACCGTACCTGGCGCCGTAACGCTTTGCAGCGCACCAGACTCACGGCGACGAAAACCGTCCCACCCTTCTTGTGCGACGATATCGGCAACGCTCATTTTGGTGGTCGTTAAAAGGTAATGGTCGGTATCAACAAAGTTACAGCCCAATGCCTGCGCTAATGCAACACCCACGGTTGTTTTGCCACAACCTCGTGCGCCGACTAAATAAATGGGTTGAGTCATCGGTGGCTAATCCTTAGAAGTCCGCCAAAGAGTGTCATCATACCAGCAAGCTAGTACGCGGTGTAGAATTACATCGGTATTAAGCGCTTTTAGAGCGACTGGCAACAAGCAGCCACTTTTCGAGTTCGTTCGCAAATAACTGACGGTCACGCTGATTAAGGCTGTCAGGCCCGCCGGTCTGCACACCACTGGCTCTTAATGTATCCATAAAATCACGCATCGTAAGGCGTTCTCGAATGGTGGCAGGAGTGTAAAGTTCGCCGCGAGGATTGAGTGCAATCGCGCCCTTTTCCAGCACATCGGCAGCCAAAGGAATATCCGCCGTCACCACTAAATCGCCTTTTTCACAGCGCCTGACAATTTCGTTATCAGCTACATCAAAACCCGATGCCACTTGCAGGCTACGGATAAAACGCGAAGGCGGCGTTTTCATTCCCTGGTTTGCCACCAGAGTTACCATGGTTTGCGTGCGCTCAGCGGCACGAAACAACACTTCTTTTATCACTTTTGGACACGCATCTGCATCCACCCAAATTTGCATCACGACTCCTGATTGCCGACGCTAATGGAGGGATCTTGCCGTGCTTTTTCAGAATCGCAAACTTTATCTTTGCCTGCTGTTAGCCGAAGCCAGTGAAATCACGTTAAGCTATGCTCATCACACAACTCAAAACGATGGAGTGAGACTTTGGATAAGAAAATTGGATTTATCGGTTGCGGCAATATGGGAAAAGCCATTCTTGGTGGTCTGATAGCCAGTGGGCAAGTGCTTCCAGGCAACATCTGGGTCTATACGCCATCGCCCGATAAAGTCGATGCCTTGCGCGAGCAATACGGTATTAATGCCGCGCAAAGTGCACAGGAAGTTGCTCAAATTGCCGATATCGTTTTCGGTGCGGTGAAGCCCAATGTGATGCTAAAAGTGCTGGGTGAAGTCAATTCCAGCCTGAATAAAGATACGGTGGTGATTTCCATTGCCGCAGGCATCACGTTGGATTCGCTGGCAAAAGCCCTGGGACACGACCGTAAAATTATCCGTGCCATGCCCAATACGCCAGCCCTGGTGAATGCCGGGATGACATCAATTACGCCAAACGCGTTAGTCACCTCTGAAGATATTGCCGATGCGGTGAATATTTTCCGCAGCTTTGGTCTTGCTGAGGTGGTGTCGGAAACCATGATTCACCCGGTTGTGGGCGTGAGCGGTTCCGCCCCGGCATATGTGTTTATGTTTATTGAAGCGATGGCTGATGCTGCGGTACTGGGCGGAATGCCGCGTAAGCAGGCTTATCAGTTCGCGGCACAAGCGGTTATGGGTTCGGCGAAAATGGTTCTGGAAACCGGCCAGCATCCGGGCGAGTTGAAGGATATGGTCTGCTCACCCGGCGGAACAACGATTGAAGCGGTAAAAGTTCTGGAAGAAAAAGGGTTCAGAGCTGCTGTGATGGAAGCCGTGGTGAAGTGTATGGCGAAGTCTGAGCATTTAGGTAAATCGTAATCCTTATGCCCTCTCCTGCTTTCAGGTGAGGGCTTTATGCTGCTATATCAGCCACTTCAGTACGGCTTCGTCCAAGTTTTTTAGCTTTATACAACGCCACATCTGCCGCTTTTAACCATTCTCGATAGTTCACCATGTGCTTATTGAACTCCGCAACGCCCACGCTTATGCGCAGCGGTACATGAGGTGCTCGCGGTAAACGAAACTCGTCGAGATAGTCACGAACGCGAGCCATCGCCTGGATTGCACTTTCTTGCGGTGTCCCTGACATAATGACCCCAAACTCATCGCCACCGAACCGCCCTATCACATCGGTAATTCGCAGGCTAAGCTGCAAATGTTCAGTAATGGCGAGAATGGCTTCATCACCCACATCATGTCCAAATGAGTCGTTAATCGATTTGAAGTGGTCGATATCAATGAGCAATAGCGTCGCACTACGTTGATAACGTTGGCAGTTGTCATACTCGCCGTGCAGCAAATGCTCCCAGTGACGGCGGTTATATACCCCAGTCATACCATCGCGAGTGCTCATTTGCATCAACCTGCGTTTATGTTCCGAAAGTTTGAGCGCGGTGCGGTAACTGACGAGGCCAAAGTAAACGGGATAAACAAGCAGAAACGGCAGGCAAATCCATACCTGTGATGGCATGGTTTCCAGATTAAGAGGAATGCGTGCCAACCCTAGCGTTAACAGGCAACTCAGCAAGATCACCCCAAGCCCCATCCCAAACAATTTTACCCCACCACAGCCCACGTTGTTCATGCACAACATGGTGAAAATCAATGCCGAAGGAAGCGCATTCAGCCCCATGACGGCAATCCACACGCCACCCATTAATGAATCAACCATTAAATTGCGGATTTCTGCCCGGGCCGGGTCGCTCGAGCGATCGGCAGTTTGCCAGGCAAAATGCGGCCAGATAAAGCCATAAGCAACCAATAACAACCACCACCAACCGGACACTGGCTGCAAAACTAATACCGAAGAGACACAGAAAAAACCTGTCGCTAAGCCAATGATTCTTGGGATGTACAGGCGGCGGGCGAACCGTCGACCCGAGCGGTGCCTGTCTTCGTCAAGGTACGTTGAGCTTTCCATAATTCCCCCAGGAAGCCATCTACCAGAGCTGAATTCATCATTCATGATATTTAGGAATATTCTGAAACATTTGCCGTAATTATAGAAACTCGAGCCAGGGGGGAAGTATGATTTTTCGGGTGAGTCAGCGAACCGACTCACCCATTTAGGTTATTTGATTTGTTTTTTCAGGCAATTACTCATGAAAGTTTTTCGCGCATCGCCTGATAATGTCCGTTTGCCCGCCTGAGCATTACAATCTTTCATTTTCTGCTGCTGCGGAGTCAGACTCTTATCTGCTGGCTCTGACTGGCTGTTCTTCAGGCAGTTGCTCATGTAAGTTTTGCGTTCATCACCTTTCAGGGTTTGTGATGTGGCTTGCTGGTTACATGAAGTCATGCGTTGCTGTTGCGGAGTCATTGCTTTATCTGCTGCGGTTGCGGCCCCAACAACACCTGCCAGTAACACCATCATTAATACTGTTTTCATAGCACCATCCTTTTTATTGTGGTGCTTTAATTTTGGGTCGAGGTTTCCGAAAAGGCGAATATCCCAACGCTATAAGGGAAATTAAATGGGTTTAGTTAAAGAATAAAACCATGAACTGTCGTTTTACTTTAACTTCCCTTAATAATAAAAAAATTCAGAGATAGTGACGCAGGCAATCAATTACGCGGTTGGGTTAACAGCTTATCTAAATATTGCTTCAGAAGGTCAGTATCACGCTCCGTTACCGCTTCGGTAGGTCGGACTTCATTTAGCGCGCTTTGAATATGGGTGACCATGGCCTGCCGATCATTCTTATCCATTCGGCAAAGCATGGCAGTAACAACTATTTCCAGGGCTTCAATTTGTGCGACAAACTCTTTTGACTCTTCTTCTTTTTCGGCGAGTTTAGACAGTAACTCAGAGATGAGATTCTTCATATTTATTGCCCAAAGGGATACGAAGCATGACGTTAACATTCTGATTTCATGTTGCATAGAGGGAGGCGAGACTATTTTTATACGGCTCTGCAAATATGTGTCAGAGAGCAAAAAAAATAGTATTACCCGTTATTTAGCATCTAAAAATAACTCTGAAATCATGGCGCGATCTCATTTCTTTTTTCGTCTTGTTGCTTTTTACGCTGCAACATTACAGCTAATTGCCAAACGTTGAGCAATACCACCACTGCCGTTGCAATAAATACCCATCGAAAACCGGCCATCGCAGAAACACCGGCCCCAATTAATGGCCCGACAACATTACCAAGATACATAAACGATTGATTATAACCAAATATCCGGCCTGTCACCTGATCGCTTGAATATTTCACCAACAAGGTTTGCACAGCCGGTAACATAGCCCCATCAGCAAAACCAAGTAAAAAGCGTAATACAGCTAGCTGCATCGGGGATGTCACCCATGACATAGCAAAAAATAATATCACTGAAAAAATTAGCGTCGCCATTAATACTCGAGCTGTACCGATTCTGTCGCCTAACTTTCCGAGTCGGGGGGCAGAAATAAGCGCGGATATACCCGGCACTGCGGCAATAAATCCACTAATAAACGCGATGTTGTTACTTTCCGGAGACAGATGTTTGATAAAAAGCGCGAGTATCGGGCCAATAGAGCCATTACAAAGTTGTATGACCATGGTGGTGACAAACAGGCTAATCATTAATTTGGGATAGGGTAAGGAAGCGAATACTGCTTTGCCGGATAAACGGTTTGCTTTGCTGATATTAGGACGCCCCCCTTCTTTGATCAGAAATAATGTCACTAAAAAGCTGACCATCAACAATGCCGCGGTGACGTAAAACACCATCCGCAAACCAAGGGTGTCGGCCATATAGCCTCCCAAAAGTGGGCCGACAATCACCCCACTGATTTGCGCCGTAGAAAGTGTGCTCAAAGCCCAGCCGCTGCGCTCACGCGGAACTTGAGAAGCCACTAATGCCATGGCATTGGGAATATATCCGGAAGTCAGCCCCATCACGGCGCGTAAAATAAACAATTGCCAGACGTTGGTCGCAAACGCCTGCAATAAAATAGCCACCGCCATACCCAGCGAGGCTCGCAGTAACATCAGTTTTCGACCTTTACGATCGGCAAGGCTGCCCCACATCGGCGACACTATCGCTGAGACCAGAAAGGTTACGCTAAATGTAAGCCCGGACCACATGGATAACGCTTCGTGAGAAGTCACGCCGAGCTGCTCAACATAGAGCGGTAAAAAAGGAAGAATTTGGCTAATGGCGAGGCCGGTAAAAAAACAACCGAACCACACCGAGATAATATTGACCTTCCAGGATTCCATACGGGGCACGCTTAATTAGTGGGGTAAAAAAAGCCAGGCTGAATACTGTGAAGTTTATCATACAAATAGTTGTTATCTACAAAGGCCATAACCCCGCATACCCAGGTGGAAATGGTCAGCATGTGCCGCATTGTATTCCGGGCCGAGTGAGTTGCCAAAATATGGGCAGCCGTTTTCAAACGCAGCGTGAAGATATTCCCGCCCTTTCCCATCTGAACGCCAGCCTTTCAGAATGCTGATTTGTTGCTGGTTGGCAAAGCCAAATCCGCTGATATCGAGCGCATCCGCCGTAGCATGCTCGCTCAAACGCGCGCCTTCACGATTGTAAATGTTGCGGCAGGCAAAACTCCCTAAATGATTGATATGAGTGAGTCGGCTGCCAAATTCACTCTGCGCTAACGGTACGGCGCGTTGATGAACAAACATCGTGCTGCTCAGTGCCAATGGGCAACTGGCCAGAAAACTACTACTGAGCGCAACACTGCCAAAATTTTGCACGCGTACGGTATCGGTCAGCGGGCAATTTCCTGTGGTATCGGACACGCTACGGAAATTGAGTTGCCCGCGTTGTTTCGCCTGTTGTAACAGGGCGAGACAGGCCTGCGGATGGTTAGCCAAAGCCCGGAGTTTGTAGCGTGTGACAAGCGTCGGCGGGTCGTCAATAGAAAGCGGAGCAAAGGGATTGTACTGCGCAGGCAAACGCTCATAGAGCCAAAAGCCTGTCGCGGCCACGATGACCATGCCAATAACAATCGTCACTCCTTTCACCATCCCATCACCTGATATTGTTTACGGAATAATCATTATAGAAGTTGAGCCGTTTTAAGCGTCAGGAAGCACATGAATCCTCGTAATGAGCGTGGTATGTTGTCCGCCTTTGTACTGTTTAAGGATGGGTTTGGGCATGGCAAAACTGCGGGTTGGGATTGTGTTTGGGGGCAAGTCAGCTGAACACGAAGTATCGCTACAGTCGGCGAAGAATATTGTCGACGCCATTGATAAATCAAAGTTTGAGGTGGTGTTACTGGGCATTGATAAAAAAGGCCAGTGGCATGTCAATGATGCGTCCAACTATCTGTTAAATGCAGAAAACCCAGCATTGATTGCCCTGAATCGCTCAGGAACCAATGTTGCCGTGGTGCCAGGCCAAACAGAAAATCAGCTGATTGAGTCCTCCTCCGCACAGTTTGTAGCGCCTGTAGACGTTATTTTCCCGATAGTTCACGGCACGTTGGGCGAAGATGGCTCCCTGCAAGGGATGCTACGCATGGCGAACCTTCCGTTTATCGGTTCTGGCGTGTTAGGTTCAGCCGTAAGCATGGATAAAGACGTGACCAAGCGTCTGCTACGCGATGCCGGGCTGAATATCGCTCCGTTTATCACGCTGACCCGCGCCAACCGCAACAAGATTAGCTTCGCAGAAATTGATGCGAAACTGGGCCTGCCACTGTTTATCAAACCTGCCAACCAGGGTTCATCCGTCGGCGTCAGCAAAGTGAATAACGCGGCACAATATGAAACAGCTGTCGCCTTAGCTTTCGAGTTCGACCATAAAGTTGTGGTTGAAACCGGGATTAAAGGCCGTGAAATTGAATGCGCGGTATTAGGCAATGACGAACCGCAAGCAAGTACCTGCGGCGAAGTCGTGGTAAGCAGCGATTTTTATTCGTATGACACTAAATATATTGATGATAAAGGCGCACAAGTTGTTGTGCCGGCGGCGATTTCAGCCGACATCAACGATAAAATTCGTGACATTGCGGTGCGTGCTTATCAGACGCTGGAATGCAGTGGAATGGCGCGTGTTGACGTATTCCTGACTGACGATAATGAAGTTATTATCAATGAGATCAATACGCTGCCAGGGTTTACGAATATCAGTATGTATCCAAAACTCTGGCAGGCGAGCGGCTTAGATTATCAAACGCTGATTACACGTTTGATTGAACTGGCTCTCGAGCGAAACCTGCAAGATTGCGCGTTGAAAAGTTCAATTACCGCCTAAGGCTTACTCTTTCGCCGTCGTCGGTTCTTCAGGTTCCGGGCGGCGGCGAATAATAAATCCCGCCAACCAGAAGCAAATCACCCAGGTTACCAACCCGACTGCATAATTCTGCCAGCCTTCGGTTTTAAACCCCAACAAGCCAATCACACCGTTCAAAATAAAGATGAGACCAATCGCCACGGCATAGTAGTGCCAGTCACGGCGCATTTTTGAAGACAATGTTTTAGCAGACATGATGCAACCCGTCAGGATAAAGAGAGGGCTTATTGTGGCATAGCCCACGGCGAGAAACCGCACGTAAATGCGGGTTAAACAGGATTTTGTTACGTGAATTTCACATAAGTTACAGATATGTGATCTCAGACATACATTCACAAACCAGGAGCATTCCGCACGTTAAATTACCAACAATCTGATATTGACAATGCATATGACCTGCCAAACTCAACGCAATTGAAGTATCAGGCCGCAGCCTGAATCGTTTTACTGTTGCATGGGAGGTCGTGATGGCTGATATGAGTTTGTCGAAACAGGTTGTTCCTGTAATAACCACGATTTCAACAACCAAAACAGAGAGATCTACCCGGAGTAATCTGGCATACGCTGCGTTCATTTTGCTGTGCTTTTGGGTTGGAATGCAGATTCTGAGTCTGATGGCTCACGCCCCGGGCGTGCTTGAGCACCTTGCCCAAGGTAATGATACTACCCGCCCACGCATTGAAATGGGGTTCATCGTCAGCACTGTATTTGGTGTAGTGCCGTTTCTCGCCGGTTGTGCACTACTGGGTGTGGTGAGCCTGGTGCTGAAGTTCCACCATCGTTTTCACTTTTAAATCAATCCATAGTTAAATCAATGAATATACGCAGGGCTATCTGCCCTGCGCAGTCAAATATCAACGTTTCATACACGCTGCCCGTCGTTCATCGACCCGCTTTGCAAACCATGCCGTCGTCAGATTACGGGTGATTTTCGGACTTTCCAGCGTAATTCCCGGCAACATTTCTCGCGGCAATTTCTTACCGGATTTCTTCTCTGCTATCGCATAAACCTGCTGATATAAATCCGTTTTTTCAAAGTCTATGCTGTCGCCTTTTTGCAAAGCCCGGTGAATTTGGCTTTCGCTCATATCAAGCTTGCTTGCCAGCTTCCTGACCGCCAGCTCAGTGCTGCCCGCTTTGTCGGTGTTATACAAAATTAAATCGCCATCTAACGCCAGTTTTACACCGGTTGCCTTGCTGACGGCATTCTGGAACGCCGCGTTGCGACTGGCGTACCATCCCGCATTGAAATCTGCAAAGCGATATAGTGGCTGAGTGTAATTCGCCGGGTAGTTCAGCAGATGGTAAGTGCCGAACCACAACCCGCCGCGACGAGTAAACACTTCCTGCCGCACGGTTCCTTCCATTTTCCACGGGTAGCCGCTGGTGTGTTGTTCGGCAAACGCGATGCTGACTTGCATAGGGCCACCGGTATGAACCGGATTGAGATTACCAAACAGTTTTTGCCCCATCGGCACCATATCGATGAAATCATCAAAAATTGCGCTCAGTTGCCCCTCGGTTTTAACGTTATCCAGTCGTTCGCTGTAGCTCTTGCCGTTGGGTGATTTGATGAGTAACGCGGTGTGAACCAGAAACGCTGGGATATGCATTTTTTCAGCACGGCGGTCAATTTCCTTCCAGGCAATTTTACTCAAATTGGGGACTGCCGGGTCAGCCACGAGATTAGACTCCTGCTGCGCCACCGCCAGCACAGAGCAGATATTCTCTTCGCTTGGGGCGATATCCTGGCTCTTAAACGTGGTTGCTAAATCTTTCGCCCAGCTATTTCTGTCTTTTACGCTGACAGGGATTTTTTGCTTTACCACTGTTTCGACATCAACCGGTTTAGTGGTTTCCGAAACGGAAGGCGCAGTTTTAGTGGTACAACCCGCCAGCACGAAAAGCGCGCTAAGGCTTAAAGCAAAAAGACCATGTTGCCTGTTTAACATACTCATATCGTTCCATTTTGATTGTTTTTATCGAGTCAGACGAAACAATAACAGTTATGCGGCAAGGCGTTTATCAGAGTTTGGCTTATAGTTAATAAACCTCCTGGCACTGACAAAATGTGCGCTTTTCTTGACACAAACTTGACAATTAGTTGCCTGGTCAGTAATTTCAAATGTAATTACTGACCAGGCAACTAATTCATGAGCAACAATCTGAATTTTAGCGACGATAAAATCGACAACAAATTCCACCTCGGTTTACTCATTCATCTCGCAAATCAATTTAAAGATCAGCTTATCAGCCAGTATTTCTCCGGCATGGATATTACTGCGGCACAATTTAAGGTGTTGATTAGTATCTATAAAGGCGTAACCAGCCCCGTTATTATCAGCAAAAACCTGGTGATGGATGCTGGTGCCATGAGCCGCATGATTGAGCGTATGGTCAAGCGTGAACTGATTGTTCGTTACCCAAATCCGCAGGATAAGCGCCAGGTGATTCTGGCTCTAACCGATAAAGGCCAGCTGATCTGCGATCGTTTTCAAAATGAAGCGCTTGCCTCAATCATCAGTGACCTTACCGCACGCCTGACGCAGGATGAATCCCAGCAACTGGTCGCATTGATTACAAAAATGCTGCCAGATGACATTACTGCGCCACATCGATAACACCGTATAAAGGCCAAAAGATGGAAACCAATCCAGAAGTGCACGTTAAGCGTTCCAGCAAGCGCAAACGTAATTTTATTATTTTTATCCTGATTCTAGTGCTGGCAGCCGCGGGTTGTCTGGCCTGGTATCTGTTATATGCGCGTTACTACGAGTCGACAGACGATGCCTATGTAAACGGCAATCAGGTCATGCTCACTCCGCAAATTAACGGCACGGTGACGCAAGTGACGGCTGACGAAGGGGATTACGTTGAGAAAGGCCAACCGCTCGTTTTGCTTGATCCCAGCGATACCAAAATAGCACTGCAACAAGCGGAAGCCAGTCTGGCAAATACTGTACGGCAGGTTCGTGGTTTATACAGCACCGCGGATAACTACCGGGCGCAAGTTGCCGCGAAACAGGTGGCCCTGCAAACCGCTCAAAATGACTATGCGCGTCGTCAGAAAATTTTCTCAACTGGCGCAATTGCTGCAGAAGATCTTTCGCATTACCGCGATGCAGTTACCAGCGCACAAAGTGATTTAGCCGCCGCGCAACAGACATTGCGGACCAACCTTGCGATGGTCGACGATACCGTGATTGATACCCACCCGGAAATCAAAACCGCCGTTGCAACGCTTCGCCAGCGTTACCTTGATAATGCACGTACCACGATTGTGGCCCCTGTTAGCGGTTACGTCGCTAAACGCGCGGTGCAACTGGGTATGCGCGTCACTTCAGGCACAACGCTGCTGGCCATCGTGCCGCTTAATGAAGTTTGGGTGGACGCCAACTTCAAAGAAAGTCAGATGAACACGATGCGTCTGGGGCAAAAAGTCACGATCAACGCCGATTTATACGGTGATGACGTGGAATATCACGGCACCATTGAGAGCCTGGGCATTGGTACCGGCAGCGCGTTTTCCCTGCTGCCAGCTCAGAATGCCAGCGGCAACTGGATCAAGATTGTTCAGCGTTTACCAGTGCGTATTACGCTAGATCCGCATGATATGCAGAAGCATCCGCTGCGTGTGGGTTTGTCGATGAATGTCCGCGTAGATATTCGCAATAATGAAGAGGGTCATTTGCTGCCACAGCAAACGGTTAGCACGCCTCGTTTCACCACGGATGTCTATCAAGATTCGCTGGAAGCGGCTGACAAACTGGTGACGAAAATCCTTCATGACAACAGTAATGCGGTAGCATCAAGCGCCCATTAAGAGAGACGTTATGCAAGATAAGGCTGCATTCACGCCTCCCAATATGTGGCTGGCGGTGCTCGCGCTATCGCTGGCAACATTTATGCAGGTGCTGGACTCCACCATCGCAAACGTGGCGTTGCCCACTATTGCCGGTAATCTCGGTGTGAGTGCGGATCAAGGCACATGGGTCATCACCTCGTTTGCGGTATGTAACGCCATCGCTCTGCCGTTAACCGGCTGGTTTACCCGTCGCTTCGGGCAACTGAAGCTGTTTATCGGCTCGGTGGTGATGTTCACCCTCACCTCGTTCCTGTGTGGCTTTGCCCACAGTATGACCGAGCTGATTTTCTTTCGTGCTCTGCAAGGTTTCTTCGCCGGGCCGATGTTTCCAATGTGCCAGACGTTATTGCTGGTGATCTTCCCTTCCAGCAAACGCAGTATGGCGCTGGCGTTGCTGTCGATGGTGACGGTCGTTGCGCCTATTGTCGGCCCGATTACCGGCGGCTGGATTACCGATAACTACTCGTGGCCATGGATTTTCTATATCAACGTACCGATTGGGATATTTGCTTCGATTGTGGTCTGGACGCAGATGCGTGCTCGCGAAGAAACCACGACTCACGCGCCAATCGACTATATCGGTATCGCGCTATTGGTTCTGGGCGTGGGGCTGTTGCAGGTGGTGCTGGATAAAGGCAACGATCTGGACTGGTTCTCCTCGACGCACATCATCATTATGTCGGTGATTTCGGCGATTTCGCTGGTGTCGTTTGTTATGTGGGAGCTGGGCGAGCGGCACCCGATTGTGAACCTGCGCCTGTTCAAAGATCGGAACTTTGCTATCGGTACGCTTTCACTGACATTGGGCTATGCGGCGTTCTTCGCCATCAACATTATTCTGCCGCAGTGGTTACAAACGCAGATGGGTTACACAGCGATTTGGGCTGGTCTTGCTGCCGCACCAATGGGTGTGCTGCCGCTTATCATGACGCCGATCATCGGGCGTTACGCAACCAAGTTCGACCTGCGTATTCTGGCCTCGCTGTCATTCCTGACAATGGGGGCTTCGTGCCTGATTCGCGCGCAGTTTAATACCGACGTGGATTTCCGCACCATCGCTGAAGTGCAGCTGTTTATGGGGATTGGCGTGGCGTTCTTCTTTATGCCGATTACCACCATTGTGCTGTCGAATCTGAACGGTGCAGAAGTCGCGGAAGGTTCAGGCCTTGCAACGTTCTTCCGCGTGCTGGGTGGTTCTTTCGCTTCGTCATTGACGACCTGGATTTGGTCGCGCCGTGAAGTCTTCCACCATGCGAACCTTACTGAGAGCGTCTCCAACTACAATCCAGCAGCGGTGGATTATCTGGATAAAATGGGTGGAGCAACGCAGCAACACATGGCGTTTATAGACAAAACCATTGAGCAGCAGGCCTACATGATGTCGACCATCGACTACTTCTGGATTTTAGGTTGGGGGTTTATGGCGCTGATTATCGTGATTTGGTTTGCCCGGCCGCCGTTTGTTCGTTCGGGCGCACCGAGCGCACCATCTGCAGGGCATTAAATCAAACTGGCGGAATTTATCCGCCCGTTTTCTTTTAGACTATCTCACCCGCTTCTTCGACAGGTATATCGTGCAAAGTGCGCTCGAAACTGCGCAGACGCTTGTAGATGGACATCAGTTCCACCAGCGTAGTCCACGAGTTAATTAGATACTGGAATGCACTGCGCACGCGGTCGAACACATTGGTTATTTGCGTCATTAGACCGAGGGTAATCGTTCCGGCCACAATAGACGGGAACAGCAAAATGAGCCCGAAAATATTATCGACTTGCAGATAGAGAATACGGGCAATATTAAAGTAGGTGTAATGGAAATAAAGGCGAAAATAATTCTCTCTCACCGCATTATAGAGAGCTTTAATCGTCGGAGGCGCTGCGCGTGATGGATCATCTTCGCCATAAACCAGCTCTTTACGATAAGCAGCTTCAACACGCTGATTATTGAACTGCAATCCAGGTAATTTAATCCCCACAACCGCCAACAGGCCGGTTCCCATCACAGACCAGACAATCGCCGCAATAACCAGCCCATACGGTAAATGCCCTACGAGCGGCAGTTCTGGCACGTGCGGAGAAAGCGCGACAAGCACAGGAAGAAAGGCTATCAGGGTCATGATCGACTGCAATAAGCTGACCCCCATATCTTCGAGCGTAGAAGCAAAGCGCATGGTGTCTTCCTGCACACGCTGCGCAGCACCTTCAATATGTCGAAGGCGTTGCCAATGCTCCATATAATATTCGTTCATTGCCGTACGCCAGCGGAAAATATAGTGGCTAATAAAGAAGTTATTTAACACCGCAACGGTCACTGAAATTAACGCAATGCCGAGAAAAATACCTAGCTCACTGTAAAACTGGCTGATAGTGACTTTATGAGGAGCACTGAGCGCCTGCTGAATCAGATCGTAAAATGGCGCATACCAGGCGTTAATGGCAACGCTCACTTCCACTAAAAACCAGGTGACGAACACAATGAGTGCTGAACCAAGTATCGACCAGCGCTGCCAACGATGCGGGGAATAAATAGACCAAAATAGATAAAACAAGCCCACACTAACAGCATAGAAACCGTAGAAAACCAGCGATTTTAATGACCAAAAACGCGCAGCACTAATAGGATCCTCATTTGAGGCTCCACCCAAACGTTGAAGCCAATTGCCTCCGCCAGCTTGCCAGAAAACAACGGCGATCATCGCCCAAATAAAAGCCGACAGAAAAAAGGCTGTCGGACGAGGGAAAAACGATTTAAACATCTACAACACTCCTGAAAACAAACTCTTATTGTTATGACCACCCGGGCGCGATAAGGCTCGCTCAATGTTGTATCAAGAGATGTCAGGCTAAGGGTGCTTTACCAGTCGGTGAGGATATCTGCGGTCGTTTTTACTCGCAGAGTATTTCCCGGAATCGTAAAGTTGCGCCAGACATCGTTGTAATGCTCGATCAACACTTCGGCAAGAGCCGCCGGACGATTTGCTGTGGTATGGGCATCAAGGGCGACAGTCATAGCATAACCACGGCTGGCTCCATTTTTAATAGTAGCGTCAACGCAATAATCCGTTGCACAACCACACACCACAAATTCGTTTATTTGATGACGGGTGAGAACTTCTTCAAGGTCTGTGCGATAAAACGCATCGCATGCAGTTTTGGTGACATAAAGCGCATCAGCAGGTTGATGAAGTTCGGGCAACAAAGCAAATGCCGCTGTCCCTTGTTCCAGCCCTTGTTCAGTATGCTGGATAAAAATGACTTTATCGGCGGCGTTGATCAGCTGGTTAATACGTTTTGTACACATTTCACGATTATGACGAGGGGCATCAAACACCCCATTTTGCATATCAATAACCATTAGTACACGTAGGGCTGCCATGATTTCGCTCTCTTCGTCTCAGAAGGAAAGAGCGTAGCACAACCCGGTTTGAGCATTAAACGGTATAAAGTTTAGGTGCGCCAGGTGGTCGGGTTTTGAAACGACGATGCAACCACAGGTACTGTTCAGGTGCACGCATGATTTCGTGTTCAATTTTACGGTTCATGTACTCAGCGGCAGCTTGTTCATCATCAAGCGGGTAATCGTCCATTTCCGCCCCAATAACCAGCTGATAGCCTGAGCCATCAGATTTGCGGTATAGCACAATCGTGAGAAGTGCGGGCTTTGCCAGACGGGCAATGGTGTAAGTCCCGTTGGTCGTTGCAGCCTGCGGTACGGCGAAGAAGGGTGCAAATGAACTGCCTTTCGGGCCGTAATCCTGATCGGGTGCAAACCACACCGCTTCACCGGATTTCAGCGCCTTCACCATGCCTTTTAAGTTGCGTCTGTCGATCATGGCTTTATTGGAACGCGAACGCCCACGGGTTTGAACATATTCCATCGCTTTATTGTTATGCGGGCGATACATCGCCATCATTGGACGGCAAAGACCCATCACACGGCCCCCTAGTTCCAGCGACATAAAATGCACGCCGATAGCCAGCACGCCTTTCCCTTTGTCGCAAGCGGCGGTGATATGCTCAAGCCCGCTGACATCAAACCATTTGCGAACCCGCGCATCAGACCAGAACCAGGCCATACCCGTTTCAATCAACCCCATCCCCAGCGAGGAGAAATTCTGCTTTACGAGTTTATCAATTTGCTCGTCGCTGTAGTGTGGGAAGCAAAGTTTGAGGTTCTGGCGGGCAATGGAAACCCGGCGTTTAAGGAAACGCATTGACGCCCGGCCAATTACGTCACCCATTTTCAGTAATACGGGATAGGGTAGTTGTACCCAAAGCCACAAAATAGCCAGACCAAACCACGTCAGCCAATAGCGGGGGTGAAGGAGATCTTTTCGGAAAAACTGTTTGCTAGACATTATCAACTTCTGTATGCGTGATTAGTGTGTATCGCATAAGGAACTGAATCATTAGCGGTACAGCGATTGCCATGACTAAGACGCCACCCGGCGGTAATAGTTGCAGCACGGTCATTATAGTGGCTCTGATGATACGCATTTTCTAATCAAGCCATGTATAGATGTTGTCAGTTTTTTTGCGAATTTCGTCCTATTCCGTCAGTTATAGGAGTTATAAGCTGTTTGTCGCTCATAAAAGAACCTAAGAATGTCTGATTTTATCTTTTACTTTGTTGGCAGCGCAGGCGAATTAACGCACAAAAAACTCGCTGAAATGCCACGTTACGTTTTTTCTCATCACATTCCTCATTTTCCACGTTTGCGCAGCGCTGTAGAGTAGTATAAATACGATCAATCAATATCGCTCCACTTCGTCTAATGGGTTACCTGCGTTGAAAATTCGTCTCCCGCGCTTAGCTGCGCTCGTTATTGCCGCGCTGCCAATTTTGAGCTTTGCACAAACTTCACCCGATCCTGTTTTTGCTTCAGATATTACAGACCGTTATGCCAATCATATTTATTACGGTACTGGTGCGACTGGTATGGCGATGGTGGTGATCGATGGTAATCAGCGCGTTTTCAGAAGCTTCGGTGAAACCAGGCCTGGCAATAACGTTCGCCCGCAACTGGACTCGGTTATCCGCATTGCTTCCCTGAGCAAGCTAATGACCAGCGAAATGTTGGTCAAAATGTTAGATCAGGGCAAAGTTCAACTGAATGATCCGTTGAGCAAATACGCTCCCGCAGGTGCCAGAGTTCCCACATACAACGGTAAACCTATCACTCTGGTGAATCTGGCAACACATACCAGTGCTTTACCTCGCGAACAGCCCGGCGGTGCCGCTCATCGCACCGTGTTTACTTGGCCCACGCGCGATCAACGTTGGAATTGGCTTGCCACTGCGAGTTTAAAAAGTGCTCCTGGAACTATCGCCTCTTATTCAAATTTAGCTTTTGATTTGCTTGCGGACGCGTTGGCACGTGCAGCCGGGAAGCCTTATCCCGCTTTATTTGAAGAACAGATTACCCGTCCCCTCGGCATGAAGGACACCACATTCACGCCCTCGCCCGATCAGTGCAAACGCTTGATGGTGGCGGAAAAAGGAGCCAGCCCTTGTGATAACACTCTCGCAGCCATTGGTAGCGGCGGAGTTTATTCCACGCCAGACGATATGATGCGTTGGATGCAACAATTCCTGACTTCTGACTTCCACCGTCGCAATACCCAAGCCGACAGAATGCAGACTCTTATCTATCAACGTGCGCAATTGACTAAAGTTATTGGTATGGATGTACCGGGAAAAGCAGATGCTTTAGGACTGGGTTGGGTGTATATGGCACCTAAAAAGGGTCGTCCGGGTATTGTGCAGAAAACTGGCGGCGGAGGCGGTTTTATCACCTATATGGCGATGGTTCCAGAAAGTAATGTGGGTGTTTTTGTCGTTGTCACTCGCTCACCATTAACTCGTTTTGTGAATATGAGTGACGGTGTGAATGATTTAGTTTCAGAATTAAGCGGTTTCATACCACAAGTAAATCCAGCATCTTAATAACTGAGCAGGTCGATAAATCGACCTGCTTTTTTAATAACTACTTGGTAAATGACTCACTGATTTCAGCTTGCCTTTTTCCATCTCAATATAGTTTCCTTTGCGAAGCGCGGACAATATTTCCGCAATGACTGAGCGTGATATTTTTGTTCTTTTTTGTATAAAATTAATCACGCCTGTACGGGCTCGAAGATCGGGACTCCATGAGTCCATCAAAAGTAAAGTGGCCCGAATTTGTGAATAAGTAGTGGCTCCGACGAAGTTAGCATCACGCTGCTCAAAACTGCGTAAAAGATATGTTGTCCAGTGACATGCTTGTTGCCATAATTTATTTTTTTCTATGACCTCAAAAGCCTGACTTACTGGAAGAGAAAAGCCCTGACAATCGGTTTGAGTTGTTATGCGATATTCAATATGAGACTTATGAAATACATTCGCCATGCCGATTAATGTTGGTGAAGAAACAAGCTCCATCAAAACATCATTTTTTTCTCTGTGTAATAGAATACTCCCCTCACTAAAAAACAATATTAATGCCTCGCCTTTTTCATTGAACATACTAAATTCACTGTCCGCTGGCACGGTAAACATCTTGCCAACCCCCACCAACCTGCTGCGAATACTTTCGAGCTGGGTCAATGGTTTTGTATACATAATAGATATTCCTTTATCTTGGGGGGAGGTTAATAAAATGCCCGTCACTATTAGAGACAGGCATTTATTATAAACATTTAACTCGGATTAGATATAATATTAATGAGGCGCAAGAAATTATATCTCTGAACTAAGCTATTTCTATATTATTACCAGGTGTACTTCACACCCACATTCGCAGACCAGTCTTGATCAACATCACCACCACCCAGGTAGTTAGTGTCAGCATAAGCAGCGAAGTTTTTGGTGAAGCTAAACTGAGTACCTAATCCTACACGAACGGCAGAACCTTCAACTCCATTGTCTATGCTATCACCATTCACATCAGCACTATTGCTGTTTGAATCGTCATAGACATAAGCCAGTTTGAAGTACGGGGTCAGAGCCTGATCACCATAGTCGAAGGTATAACCAGCATCCATACCTAACTCATAACGCATGCTATCGTAAGACTGGCTACCCACTTTCATATCATTGCTAAGTTGGTAGTTGTCACCATCCTGGAACAGGCCAGAGATAGAAGCATATGGAGTCAAATAGCCGTGCTGATCAAGTTGCAGATCGTAGCCCAGCTTCATACCAAAGCCCCAGGCATCAGAAGAAGCATCTCCGCTAACCGCAGCACCGTTGCTCATGGTAGCCGATAAATCATTGCTGTAATGGCTATAGCTCAACGTTGAATCAAGGAAGATGTTGTTCTGGAAGCGAGCAGAGGAATAGATACGGGCAGACTGGCTGTCCTGATCAACCTGGCCGCTGTTATCACTGATATCGCCTTTAGCAAAACCTGCCGCAGCACCAACAGTCCACTTAGCACTGTTACCTTCAACCACAGTATCCAGGCCAACCATGATGCCATTAACATCCTGGTCATAGTTCAAGACGTTAGTATCGCCGGAGAAACTACCACCGATGTAAGTGACCCATGCACCGCCAGCATCAGCTGTTGGCGTATGGCGACCATTTGCCAGGCGTGTTGCCAGAGCATCTTGCTCCAGGTTCCAGATGTTAGTATTTGCAGAAGGGATACTTAACGCCATGTTGGCGTAGTCAGTCAATCGATCCTGCTTCAGAACAACGCTGTTACCGTTCTGCTCAGCTTGATAAGTGTAAGCACCCAGGTCTGCTTTGTTGGCCGCAGAGAAGGTCGCAGTGCTGTTGTTGTCGTTCACATAGATCAGCTCATTACCGTTATAGTCACCGACTGAGCCCTTACCAGTTGCGTTGTCAATACGCACTTTATAGTTACCGGTTGCGGCAGCAACGTTGTCACCAACATTATCGACTTCGTTCTGACCTGCTTCTGACTGATCAACATCATAAGCGTCGCCATTACCGTTAATGGTCAAGTGACCATCAGAATTCATGGCAATAACACCGTAGCCGTAGTTAGACTGAGAAGTGTCGTTGGTACGGTCATTGCTCAAGTCAGCATCCAGCACATAACGGTTGCTGTGAATGTCGAAAGTACCCGCGTGGATATTACCGGAAGCATCAGTAGTGCTGGTCACGTTCAGTACATCAGTACGGAATGAGCTTGAGCTTGACTGATCGGTATTCACATCAAACAGACCATCGTTGGTTACAGTGATGGTGTTTGCATACAAAGCAGCATCACTCACATTCCAGCCAGCAGAAACATCATTAGCCAGAGATACGGTACTGTTGTCGATAGTCAAAGAGTCAGTTGCAACATGACCATCTTCCCCGATTTTCAGAGCAGAACCGCCGGTCAGAGTAATCGAGTCAGAAACCAAAGAGGAATCAGCCACATTTACCAGAGAACCGCTGTTAATATTCAGCGTATCAATCAGAGATGCTTTGGTAGTATCCCATTCTGAACCACCGTTCAGCGTTACGTTGAACAGGCCGCTCTGATAAACTTCGTTACCAGCAACATGACCTTCATCATATGCAGTATCAGCGTTATCGATACCGTAAGTTGATGATGGCCACAGGCTATTAGCTGCGATATCGATTAGTGTTGCAGTTGCATCAGTGCCTGGTGCATAAGTATAAGAGTCATTGACACCATCTTCATCAGTATCAATTTCAACCTGATGTACAGATATGGCTGCGCCAACCCATTTGCTACCGTTATTCAGGGTAACATCCATGCGATCAGTGCCATCCCAACCGTTAGTATCAACATTGGCATCGGTATCACGATAAGAATCAGCACCGTTCGGGAAGAAGTTCTCATCAAAGTTGCTTGAGAAGAAAACATCACCCATCAGCGTAGAATTGCTGAGGTTTACGGTTGTCTGCATGGCATTGTCAGCATACGGGCTCGCAATAGCTGCGATCGCAACATCATCAGCAGTAGGAGTGTTACTATAATCACTTGCATTGCCAGTGTTTCCAAACCACCCAGATGAACCTTCATCCGTCCAGGAACCGGAAGTCACGGTAGAATCAGCGACAGTAATTGTGTTATTGAACACCTCACCACTGTTTACGCCAGTGCTAACAGTATTGTCATCAATATCTTCCCACTCATAGCCCTGAGTCAGGGTTATGCCCGCGACGTGTGAGTTATTTTGAATGACAAGATCAACTTCCTGATTCAGAGTGATCGCCGTACCCATATCGTATACATCTACAACATGCGTATCTGCTGCGTCATTATACGTGCCGTTGTAGGTGTAATATTCGTAGTTGTCATCAATTGTTGAATTATCAACGGTCAATGCTAGTCGGTCATAGTTATAATCCGCTGTACGACCATCGGCACAGTCCGTGGTCATACACTCAGAAGTGATCATACCGTGAATGGTACTGTTTTTGATTGTCAGGCTATTATCATTGGTGTTGGTAGAAATACCATCATCCAGATAGTACGTGGAAATAACACCATTTACAGTAGAGTTAGTGATTACCGGATAAATATCACCATTGTAGAAGCTATCAGTATCATAGTTATTCCAGCCGGTATATCCCTGATAGTAAACACCATCGGTATAAGTAGAATCATTGTAGTGAACGAAAGTATTGTATGTCGTACCGGAGACATCATTACTTGCAGCACTTGCCTGAGAGGCAATTGCCAAAGTGCAGGCCACTGCTAGTTGAGATACAACGAGTTTCTTTTTCCAAGAATGCATTTGTCATCCCTCCCAAGGGACTTAATCTTATGTTGGTCCATCAATAGTCAATGCAGTAAGCAGTTAACACCAATACGTGTAATTGTATTAGCCAGGAGGATTATTATGTTCCTAAAGCAATTCGTTCAATTAGTTTCTTGATTAAGTACGGAAACAGACTAATAACACAACGTGACCAACAAAAATAAAAACATAAACCACACAAATAACAAACCCTCTTTTCCCACAACTTCGAAAATATAAATAACCAATTATTTAATATAGCAATTTAATTAACTGGAAAAAATAGAATGTTAATTGAGAGGTATGTTTTAAAAAAACATCCTAACTTCAAGAAGAATAGTGAGTAAAAGTGATGACTGAAATCAAAAGAGGTAATACATCATCTTATAATTTCCAGATTTAGATGTATTACCTTTATATAGATTAAACGCGGATAGTATCGTCGCCGAAGCCGATCCATTTGTATGTCGTCAAAGCTTCAAGTCCCATCGGGCCACGAGCATGAAGTTTCTGTGTACTCACTGCCACTTCCGCACCCAGTCCAAACTGGCCACCATCGGTGAAACGAGTTGAAGCGTTCACATACACTGCTGAAGAATCAACCTCATTCACAAAACGATTTGCATGGCTTAACGTACGCGTCAGGATCGCATCGGAATGCTGTGTGCCATGCTCGCGAATATGTTCAATCGCGCCATCTATATCTGCAACAACTTTCACATTCAGATGCAACGACAACCATTCGTCGTCATAATTTTCTGCTTTCACCGGTACCACTTCTGCAGGGCCATTTTGCAAAACAGGCAAAGATTTTTCATCCGCATGTAGCGTGACACCGGATTTTGCCATTTGCTGACTAAATACCGGTAAGAAAGCCCCGGCAATGCCCTGATGTACCAAAATCGTTTCAACCGTATTACAGGTACTCGGCCGCTGTGTTTTCGCATTAACGATGATATTGAGTGCTGGAGTAAATTCAGCGCTTCCATCAACAAAAATATGGCAAACGCCTATTCCACCGGTGATAACAGGAATAGTGGATTGCTCGCGGCAGAGTTTATGCAGACCCGCCCCACCGCGCGGAATCAGCATATCGATGTACTTATCCATACGCAGCAATTCGTTCACCAGAGCACGATCCGGGCTTTCAATCGCCTGCACTGCAGCTGCGGGTAATCCACATTCCGTCAGCGCTTGCTGAATCACTTTTACCGTCGCGGCATTTGTGCGCCACGTTTCCTTCCCACCACGTAGGATCGCCGCATTACCTGTTTTCAGGCACAGAGAGGCAACATCAACAGTGACGTTAGGGCGAGCTTCATAAATCACACCAATCACGCCTAAAGGCACGCGACGACGCTCGAGGCGCAAGCCGCTGTCCAGTAGACCACCATCAATAACCTGGCCTACAGGGTCAGCTAAATTGCATACCTGGCGAACATCATCAGCAATACTTTTTAAACGCGCCGGTGTCAGTTGCAGGCGATCAAGCATTGCTTCACTTAAGCCGCTCGCTTTTGCTTCCACCAAATCCTGCTCATTGGCAGTTAAAATGCTCTCTGCTTGTTCTTCCAAATAATCTGCGATTTTTTCCAGCGCACGGTTTTTTTCGCGGCTCGAGAGCAGTGCCATCTGATAAGAGGCTGCTTTGGCTGCTTTGCCCATTTGTTCCAGCATTGCCAGCTCCTTAGTTAACAATCATGTCATCACGATGAACGGCAACCGGGCCATATTCATAACCCAGGATTTCATCGATTTGTTGAGAGTGGTGACCCGCAATACGACGCAAAGCATCGCTATTATAGCGGCATACACCGTGGGCAATATCGCGCCCTTCCAGGCTGCGGATACGGATAACTTCCCCACGCGAGAAGTTGCCTTTTACACTCTTGATGCCTTTTGGCAGTAAAGAACTACCTCGCTCAAGAATCGCGGCCAGAGCTCCGTCATCAACAGTAATTTCACCCGCAGGAGGCGCACCAAAAATCCAACGCTTACGGTTCTCAAGCGGTGATTGCTGCGCATGGAAACGGGTTCCGACAGAAACGCCTGCCATCACATCACCAATAACACCGGGTTTACTGCCTGCTGCAATCACAACATCGATACCCGCACGGCAAGCAACATCCGCCGCTTGCAGTTTCGTACCCATTCCACCAGTTCCGAGGCCGGAAACACTGTCGCCAGCGATGGCACGCAATGCGTCATCAATACCGTGGACTTCTTTGATTAATTCAGCAGCAGGATTATTGCGCGGGTCAGCAGTAAACAGACCTTGTTGATCCGTCAACAACAATAGTTTATCAGCGCCCGCCAGGATCGCGGCCAGCGCGGAAAGGTTATCGTTATCACCGACTTTTATTTCTGCTGTTGCGACAGCGTCGTTTTCGTTGATTATCGGCACAATATTGTTATCTAGCAGCGCACGAAGGGTGTCACGAGCGTTCAGGAAGCGTTCGCGATCTTCCATATCAGCACGTGTCAGGAGCATTTGCCCAACATGAATGCCGTAGATAGAAAACAGCTGTTCCCAAAGTTGAATCAGCCTGCTTTGCCCTACCGCCGCAAGCAGTTGCTTAGAGGCGATGGTTGCGGGGAGTTCGGGGTATCCCAAATGCTCGCGCCCCGCGGCAATCGCCCCGGAGGTGACAATAACAATACGATGCCCTGAGGCATGGAGTTGTGCGCACTGACGCACCAGCTCAACGATATGAGCCCGATTCAGGCGGCGCGAGCCACCGGTTAATACGCTAGTGCCTAGTTTAACCACCAGCGTCTGGCTGTCACTCATGATTCTCTGCCGTTTAAACGAAATTGGAAAAATTATACTCTAAATACTTCGAGTTACAGGTAGGCGGCAAGAGATTGAATCCCCTGGAGCTTACTAAAGTAAGTGACTGGGGTGAAAGAATGCAGCCAACGACCCTGTAGCTTGAAGCATGACGAGTAAAATGTCAGATGACGTTGTAACAGGAGTCATGCGGCTTGCCAACCGTCCCGGCAAGGAAAACAGCGAAGTTTGCGTAATGGACTGAGTAACGTAGCGGCAAAATTTGACATATTTATGACAATTAAAATTTATTACTTTTATTTAAACTTTATCTTACTCTGTCATAAATCTTTCATCTCAAAACGATAAAACTCTCTGCGTTTTTTAACGGGATATTTCCCGATTAAATTTAGCGCGTAAACACTATTGGGATGAAAAATGAAAAAGACCACTCTGGCATTAATGGTATTGGGCATTGTTGCATCAGCATCTTCTCAGGCTGCGGAAATATATAATAAAGATGGCAACAAGCTTAATGTCTATGGAAAAGTCAAAGCGATGCATTATTTAAGCGATGACAACACTAAGGATGGCGACCAGACCTATGTTCGCTTCGGTTTTAAAGGGGAAACTCAGATTAATGATCAATTAACAGGTTATGGTCAATGGGAAGCTGAGTTTTCAGGAAATAAAGACGAAGGCAGTTCCACCACGAAAACGCGTTATGCTTTTGCTGGTGTGAAATATGCTAATTTCGGTTCATTTGATTATGGTCGTAGCCTTGGTGCGTTGTACGACGTGGAAGCCTGGACTGATATGTTCCCTGAATTTGGCGGAGACTCTTCAGCCAGAACAGATAACTTTATGACTAAGCGAGCATCAGGCCTGGCAACGTTTCGCAGCACTGATTTCTTTGGTGCAGTAGATGGCCTGAACATGACTCTGCAATATCAGGGCAAAAACGAAAACCGTGACGTTTCTAAACAGAACGGTGATGGTTTCGGCACCGCCCTGACTTACGATTTTGGCGGCAGTGATTTCCAACTGGGCGGCGCATATACCACGTCAGACCGTACTGACGCACAACAGGCTATGGCTCGTGGTCAAGGCAATAAAGCTGATTCCTGGGCCACTGGTGTAAAATATGATGCGAATAATATTTACGTCGCATCAATGTATTCTGAAACACGTAATATGACGCCAATTTCAGGCGGCTTTGCAAATAAAACGCAAAGTTTTGAAGCTGTGATTCAATATCAATTTGATTTTGGCCTGCGCCCATCATTGGGTTACGTGCAGCAGAAAGGCAAAGAAATCGAAGGAATTGGCGATGCTGATTTAGTTAAATACATTGATGTTGGCGCAACCTACTACTTCAATAAAAACATGTCTGCTTTCGTTGATTATAAAATCAACCAACTGGATGATAATAACCCGCTGGGTATTAGCAGCGATGATATCGTCGCATTAGGCATGGTTTATCAGTTCTAGTCTGTAAATAAAAAGCCCTTCTCATTAGAGAAGGGCTTTTTTTTGTTTATGCAGAAAGCTTAACCGGCTTTTCTGCAAAATTTTCCGCTGGCACCAAATTAAGACCTAGCGTGCTGAGTAACTCTCGTAAACGTTCGTGGAAACCACGCAGTGTTTGCTCAAGTCTTTCATCCACTTCTTTGTCTTTTGCTGCCGTTTGGGTCCACTTACCTTCTTTATCGAAAAGACCAAAGTGGTAGGTGTAGGTAAATTGCTTTTCCTGCGCTTCTAATTCCATCCACCAGCCCCAGAACTCACGTTTCTCTGGTGCAGGCTTCACATTGACGCACACAGCCAGGCAATCGAAGAAGAAACGGTTATCTTCACATTGCTCTTCCCTGATATATGGGCCAAGCGAGGCGAATTTTTTAATCAATCTACTTTTCGGGTGTCCACTCGGTAACGTCATTGCGATCTCCTGTTGTGAAGCAACTGTTTTACCAAACCAATGAAATTTAGCAAATCATTAACGTAATCTCTGCTTGATCCAACTGGTAATTTCTTTCAACGCTTTGTCAAAGTTGCGATACACCGGATTAAACGGGATCGCCAATAACTTACCATCCGATGATGACGAAGTGATTAATCGCGAATCAATCTCTGGACTGAACGGATCGTTTTCCCAGTAACCAGATAACATTGGCGTTGGGCAATGACGCCCTAATAGCCCCTGAGTTTTGAGCGAATAGCGGTTCAATTCCACGCGCAATGCGCTGTCAGACGCATCATTCATTCCCAAACGGCTTGCCAGCACATCAATATACATCTCTGGTACCTGTGCCTGGCGTGATGCATCGCTCAATAAGCTATGAACGACGGGGCCTAAACACGCGACCGCCTTCAGGCGAGGCGCTTCGATATAACCTAATCGTACCGCAACATTCGCGCCAAAACGGAAACCAAACGCCGCGACGCGAGTGTGATCAACCCAGGGAATGTTCGGCAACGCTTTGAGAACATGCTGGTGTAAAAGGCTAGAGTCCTGAGTCAATTTCCATTTTGATGAGAACCCGACCGATGGCATATCGATGGTCAGCATCGCTATGCCCTGAGGCGCAAAATATTTCTCAAACAAGGTGTAATAGTCGCTTTGTAATGCGTCCAGGCCACCACAAATGAGTACCGTCGGGAATGGCCCTTGCCCTTCTTTTGGAACATGGAGGAAGCCAGTAATCGCCCCACCACCAGGAATGGTAAACTCCAGCTCACGTAAACCACCAGAAAGCCGCGGAGCCGCTTCTTCGTATGCGCGATTTGCCAGAACTTGAGCCTGTTCCGCGAGCATATCGCCTTTCAGATGTGGGTACGCCGCGATGCTATAAAGATTGGCAGCCTGTAACCAGTATTTGCCGCTTTTTACTTTATCCGTTTCCTGATTGGCACGCTGTTGCCACATCATGGCCTGCTTCGACCATTCATAGATCCAGTTGCCGCCGCGATAGCCGATCACCGTATCATACAAATCATCATTGGTTCGCTCACCCGAGTTGGCTGCAATTCTGGCCTGCACTTCAAGAATTTCACGCGCATCGACGCCACGCCAGACCCAAAGCAGGCGGTTAATCATGCGATACCAGTGAGGCACTGTTGCGCCGTCCAGCGCAGACTGGATAACAGGGGCAGTTTGATGATGAGCGCGACGAACTAAAGTCGACGTCTCGGGATGCTTAAATCGGGGTTTAAATAGCGTTTCGCTAAGATTGGCCTGCGACATCGTTTCTGCCTCCATACAAACGTCAGGAATGGGGCTATTGTACTCTGTCGGTGGCTAAATAACACAAACGCCCGGCAATGCCGGGCGTAAATCAGTGCAAATTCTCAGGCTATTAACGACCGGCTAAAGGCGGAATAAATGCAACGCCCATATCCCATGGCTGTTCAATCCAGGTATCTTGCGGGATATCGATAACATAATCGTCAACCAAAGGCTGGCCAGCAGGCTTGGCGAAGATAGTCACGAAATGCGCTTTTGGATACATTTCACGAATAGCAACGGCGGTACCGCCGGTGTCTACCAGGTCATCAATCACGATGAAGCCTTCGCCATCACCTTCAGCACGTTTCAGAACGGTCAGCTCGCGCTGGTTGTCGTGGTCATAGCTGGAGATACAAACGGTATCAACATGACGAATCCCCAGTTCACGTGCCAGCAATGCGCCAGGAACCAGGCCGCCACGGCTAACAGCAATAATGCCTTTCCACTGTTCAGCAGGAAGCAGACGGCTTGCAAGCTTACGTGCGTGAATCTGCAACATGTCCCAGGTGACGATGTATTTTTCGCTCATGTGAAATTATCCCAGCCAGTTATTAACGGCTTAAAAATGTTCAAAGGGGTTTTGGTTGCGCGAGATTATAGAGATCTGGCGCACTAAAAACCAGTGCTGCAGGCCTGTCCTTCTGGTTTTTACGTGCTTTAGGTCGTCACAACCTCAGTTATAGTGGTATTCTCAAGCCAGCGCACAATGCTTACTTGTGTTGTATTTCATTAAGTTCAATCCCGCTCTGCACGAATAAAAAATGTCAGCAGAGTCGATGTCAAGGAGACTTATCGTGTCTGAATTGTCTCAATTATCTCCGCAACCACTGTGGGATATTTTTGCCAAAATCTGTTCTATTCCGCACCCTTCTTATCATGAAGAGCAACTCGCGGAACATATTCTGTCCTGGGCAAAAGAAAAAGGCCTGCATGTTGAGCGCGACCAGGTTGGCAATATCCTGATCCGTAAACCTGCAACAGCGGGTATGGAAAACCGTAAAGCGGTCGTCCTGCAAGCTCACCTTGATATGGTGCCGCAGAAAAACAACGACACTGTCCATGATTTCACCAAAGACCCGATTCAGCCATATATTGATGGTGAATGGGTTAAAGCGCGCGGTACGACACTGGGTGCCGATAACGGCATCGGTATGGCCTCTGCACTCGCAGTGCTGGCTGATGAGACTGTCGCTCATGGTCCATTAGAAGTTCTGCTGACCATGACCGAAGAAGCCGGTATGGATGGCGCATTTGGCCTGCAAGCGGGCTGGTTGCAAGCTGATATTCTGATCAACACCGATTCTGAAGAAGAAGGTGAGATCTATATGGGTTGCGCGGGCGGGATTGATTTTATCTCCACGCTGCCGCTGCAACGCGAAGCAGTTCCTGCGGGTTACGAAACCTACAAGCTGACCATCAAAGGCCTGAAAGGCGGTCACTCAGGTGCTGAAATTCACCTGGGTCTGGGCAATGCCAACAAATTGCTGGCGCGCTTCCTGTTTGCACATGCGGCTGAACTGGACGCTCGTTTGATTGATTTGAACGGTGGCACGCTGCGTAACGCTATTTCGCGCGAAGGCTCTGCAATTGTCGCAGTCCCTGCCGACAAAGCAGCACAGTTCAAAGATCTGGCAGCTAAGTTCCTGTCAATTCTGCAAAATGAATTGGGTGCCGTTGAGAAAAATACCACCGTCCTGGTTGAAGCAACCACCACCGACAAAGCTGCGCTAACAGCAAAAAGCCGTGATGCTTTCATTAACCTGCTCAATGCCATGCCAAACGGCGTTATCCGTAATTCAGACGCGGTTAAAGGTGTAGTGGAAACCTCACTGAACGTGGGTGTGGTCTCAATGACTGATGAAAGCGCAGAAATTATCTGCCTGATTCGCTCCCTGATTGATAGCGGCAAAGACTATGTGGTCGGCATGCTCGAGGCATTGGGTCAGTTGGCTGGCGCACAAAGTGTTGCCAAAGGCAGCTACCCAGGCTGGCAGCCCGACGCTGACTCCCCGGTGATGGGGCTGGTACGTGAAACTTACCAGAAGCTGTTCAACAAAACGCCAAACATCATGGTTATCCATGCCGGTCTGGAATGTGGGCTGTTCAAAAAACCTTATCCTGAGATGGACATGGTTTCTATTGGGCCGACCATTACGGGTCCACACTCCCCGGATGAACAAGTTCATATCGCAAGCGTAGGCCAGTACTGGATCCTGCTGACTGAGTTGCTAAAAGCAATTCCAGCTAAGTAAGCCAAATACGTGTAGATAAAAACCCTTTCATTGAGAGGGTTTTTTTATATTCCCAGAACCAGTTGGCGCTCCAACTGCGGGTCCAGTAACGTGACATGCAGCCCCACTAGCCTTATGCCTCGCCCTCCCCGCCGCTCTTCCCAAGTTTGCTTCGCGGTAGCGATTAAATCGGCTTTATTGAGCTGGGGCCAGACATGTTCCTGAGTGGTTTGCTGGAAATCATTAAACTTGAGTTTGACTCCCTGACGAGCAATCAATAAATCTGGTTTCACCTTTTTCAGACGTCGCTCAAGTTCAGCATAAAGTTGTTCAATGATGGCTTCACACTCCTGCCAATCATGGATGTCTTCGGCCAATGTTTTCTCAACACCTACCGATTTGCGCTGACGCTCATTGTTAATTTCGCGCTCATCAATACCCTGGCTTAGCTCCCAAAGTATCCGCCCGAACTTACCAAAGCGTTTGAGCAAAGACGCTAAATCCGTTTTCTGCACATCGGCACACGTCCGCAAGCCGAGGCTTTCCAGTTTACCCGCAGTCACTTTGCCAACGCCTGGAATTTTGCCAAGCGGCAAAGTTTGCAAAAACGCAGGAATTTCTTCTGGAGTGATGACGTATTGCCCGTCTGGCTTATTAAGGTCTGACGCTATTTTCGCGAGAAATTTGACCGGAGCGATCCCCGCTGAAGCTGTGAGATTAAGTTCATCTGAAATGGTCTGGCGAATTTCTTTCGCCATGAGAGTGGCCGAACCGTGGCAGTTCATGCTTGCGGTCACATCCAGATATGCTTCATCCAGAGACAGAGGTTCAATAAGCGAGGTGTAGCGGCTAAATATTTCGCGGATATGGTTGGAAGCTTCTTTATATGCGTCAAAACGCCCAGGTAAAAGTGTCAGATGTGGGCACAATTTGAGTGCCATGGCAGTCGACATTGCGCTGTGCACGCCAAATTTACGCGCTGGATAATTTGCTGTGCTGATAACCCCACGCCGCTGCGCACTACCACCGATAGCCAATGGAATATCCCGCAAGCTCGGGTTATCACGCATCTCAACGGCTGCAAAAAAGCAGTCCATATCAACATGAATGATTTTACGCATACTTTTTCACACCAGTTTTTATACTGGATAAGTATACAGTTAAACTATGATTGAGGAAAGACAGAAAGAAAACCTCCCGCAGATGCAGGAGGTTTCAGAAGGTTTAAATAATGCGGTTTTGCTGAAGTTTTGCCTGCCGCTCCGCTTTTGCGATTCGTTTCTTACGTGCATCGCAAGGTTCAGGGCAATTGCAGACTTTGTCCATGCCTAGCGCGGCAATACCACCACAGCTACCCTGAAGCGTTTTACGCTTTACGATCACGCCCAGCGACATGCCGAAAATCACCAGAATAAAAATGGTAAAGGTGGCTAAAAATACTGTCAGCATAATGGCTCCCGTCAGCCGCCAAAGTCATCAAGCATGATGTTCTCATCCTCGACACCCAGGTCTTTGAGCATTTTGATAACCGCAGCATTCATCATTGGCGGCCCACACATATAGAATTCGCAGTCTTCTGGAGCTGGATGGCTACGAAGATAGTTTTCCAATAATACGTTGTGGATGAAGCCAGTGTAGCCCGTCCAGTTATCTTCTGGTTGCGGATCAGAAAGTGCCACATTGAAGGTAAAGTTCGGGTTTTCCTGCGCCAGTTTTTCAAACTCATCTTCGTAGAACATTTCACGCAGAGAACGAGCGCCGTACCAGAAGCTGATTTTGCGGGTGCTATGAAGGCGTTTGAGCTGATCGAAGATGTGTGAACGCATTGGCGCCATACCGGCCCCACCGCCAATAAACACCATTTCCGCATCCGTTTCCTTGGCAAAGAACTCACCGAACGGCCCGGAAATTGTCACTTTATCGCCCGCTTTCAGCGACCAGATGTACGAGGACATTATGCCTGGAGGAGCATCTGGTACATTCGGCGGTGGCGTAGCAATACGTACGTTCAGCATGATGATGCCTGCTTCATCCGGATAGTTCGCCATCGAGTAAGCGCGGACACACGGCTCTTTCACCACTGATTTGAAACGGAAAAGGTTAAACTTATCCCAGTCACCGCGATATTCCTGCGGCACATCGAAGTGCTGATAGTTAACTTCATGAGGCGGGCTTTCAATCTGGATATACCCACCGGCACGGAACGGCACAACTTCGCCATCAGGAATACGCAGCTTGAGCTCTTTGATGAAAGTTGCTTTGTTATCGTTAGAGATAACTTCACACTCCCACTTTTTCACGCCGAATATTTCTTCCGGCAGCTCAATTTTCATGTCCTGTTTCACAGCGACCTGACACGCAAGACGGCAACCCTCTTTCGCTTCACGCTTGGTGATGTGCGAAAGCTCGGTCGGCAGAATATCACCGCCCCCCTCTTTAATGGTCACACGGCATTGCCCACATGAACCGCCGCCACCACAAGCCGAAGAGATGAAAATCCCTTGGTTTGAAAGCGTATTCAGCAGCTTGTCGCCAGCCGGAGCATGGAACTGTTTGTCTGCTTCGTTGTTAATCTCAATCAGCACATCGCCGGAGTTAACAAGCTTTGACTTGGCAAACAAAATCAACAACGCCAGAGCCAAAACAATTAGCGTGAACATCACCACGCCAAGAATAATTTCCATACGTTTATGCCCTTATAGCTGCACACCGGAGAATGACATAAAGCCCAGCGCCATCAATCCAGTGGTGATAAAGGTAATTCCTAAGCCACGCAATCCTGCGGGCACATTGGCATATTTCATCTTTTCGCGGATCCCCGCCATCGCAACGATGGCCAGCATCCAGCCCACTCCTGAGCCCACGCCGTAGACAATGGATTCACCGAAGCTGTAATCACGCTGCACCATAAACGACACGCCACCGAAGATAGCGCAGTTAACGGTAATGAGCGGCAGGAAGATACCCAACGCGTTATAAAGTGCCGGGAAGAAACGATCGAGGATCATCTCAAGAATCTGAACTAACGCCGCAATCACACCGATAAAGGTGATGAAGTTGAGGAAGCTGAGATCAACGCCTTCAACCAGTGCGCCGTCACGAAGCACCAGGTTATAAACCAGGTTGTTCGCAGGTACAGCAATCCCTAACACCACGGTCACTGCGATACCCAATCCAAATGCAGTGGAAACCTTTTTGGAAACTGCAAGGAAGGTACACATACCAAGGAAGAACGCGAGCGCCATGTTTTCAATAAACACTGCGCGCACAAACAGACTAATCATATGTTCCATAGTCAGTTAGTCCTTTTCCTGCTGCGCAGGCTTAAGCGTACGCAAGGCCCAAATCAGCAGGCCGATAATAAAGAACGCACTCGGCGCTAACAGGAACATCCCGTTTGGCTGATACCAGCCACCGTTCTGAACCGTTTCCAGCACCGTGATACCAAAGAGTTTACCGCTGCCGATAAGCTCACGCAGGAAGCCAACCAGCAACAGAATCACGCCATAGCCCAGACCGTTGCCAATACCATCCATAAAGCTCGCCAGCGGCGGTGACTTCATGGCGTAGGCTTCAGCACGTCCCATCACGATACAGTTAGTGATGATCAGGCCGACGAAGACGGAAAGCTGTTTGGAAATCTCGTAAGCATAAGCACGCAGGATCTGATCCACGACGATAACTAACGAAGCAATGATCGCCATCTGCACAATGATTCGCACACTGTTAGGGATCAGGTTACGGATCATTGAGATGAACATGCTGGAGAATGCCGTCACCACTGTTACCGCGATGGTCATTACGAATGCCGTTTCCAGCTTAGTCGTGACCGCCAGCGCCGAACAGACACCGAGTATTTGCAAGGCAATTGGGTTGTTATCCACAAGAGGACTAACCAGAACCCGTTTGACCTCTTTCATGTCTGAAATATCAGCCATTATTGAGCGCTCCTTCACGTACTTGTTTCAGGAAAGGACCAAAACCAAGTTCACCCATCCAGAAATCAAAAGTATGTTGTACCCCGTTTGCCGTCAGCGTCGCGCCAGACAAACCATCCACACTATATTCATCGCCCTGACGCGCTCCGCCTTTCACCACGCGTAGCGCAGGCTGACCGTTATCATCCAGCAATTTCTTGCCAATCCATTGCGCACGCCAGTTCGGGTTTTCAACCTCACCACCCAACCCTGGGGTTTCGCCCTGGTCGTAGTAAGTGATGCCTTTCACCGTCCGGCCATCAGTTTGCAGCGAAACAAAGGCATACATCATCGACCACAAGCCTTTGCCATAAACTGGCAACACGACTTCCTTCACTTTGTTTTGCTCATCACGCACCAGATAAATTTCAACGATATTGCTGCGATGTTTTATCCCGGCGCGGTCTTCGCTTGAAGAGAGCGTGACGCTTTGTTCAGGGTCACGCAGCGCCGCAGCCTGGTCAAATTTAGACGAGTCTTTATCCAGCAGCTCACCACTTTTCAGATCGAGCAAACGCGGTGTAATACGTGATTCGTAGATTGTTTTGACATCTTCGCCGGTCATTTTTGGCGTTGCTAAGCCAGCAACATCCAGGATGTTACGCTGCTTATCGAGCGCTTTTTGCTCCTGCTGGCGAGCTTTCAGCCCCACAGCAGAGCCAGCCACCACAACGGAACACACCAGGCAAAGCACCAGCACCACCAGCAGCGTTCTGCCAATGCTATCGTTACTTTTTACTTCAGCCACGCGACTTCCTCCGCTTGATATTGGCTTGCACCACCAGATAATCGAACAGCGGTGCAAAGAGGTTGGCGAACAAGATCGCCAGCATCATCCCTTCTGGATAGGCCGGGTTTACAACTCGAATCAGGACACACATCACACCGATAAGCGCCCCATACCACCATTTACCTTTATTGGTAAACGAGGCTGAAACCGGGTCGGTTGCCATGAACATCATGCCGAAAGCAAAACCACCCAGCACGAGATGCCAGTACCACGGCATCGCAAATAGCGGGTTGGTTTCAGAACCAATGAAGTTAAACAAAGTGGCAGTGGCAATCATGCCAAGCAAAACACCCGCCACGATGCGCCAGGAAGCGACGCGGCCAAACAGGATTATCGCGCCACCAATCAGGATCATCAGCGTGGAAACTTCACCAATGGAACCCGGAATGTTACCGAGGAAAGCATCCATCCAGGTTACAGGCTGGCCAGAGACAACATTAACCAGCGCTTCACCGCCGCCATGTGACCACTGTGAAAGTGGGGTCGCGCCGGAGAAACCATCTGCCGCCGTCCACACCAAATCACCGGAGATTTGCGCAGGGTAAGCGAAGAACAGGAACGCGCGCCCCGCCAGTGCCGGGTTGAGGAAGTTACGCCCCGTGCCACCGAAGATCTCTTTCGCAATCACCACGCCAAAACTGATACCGAGCGCGGCTTGCCAGAGAGGTAACGTCGGAGGAACCACCAGCGCAAACAGGATGGAGGTCACGAAGAAACCTTCGTTAACTTCATGTTTACGGATGATGGCAAACAGCACTTCCCAGAAACCACCTACCAGGAATACCGTGATGTAAATTGGCAGGAAGAACACGGCCCCAAGGGTCATCATGCTTAACCAGCCAGCATCCGGCGTGAAGTTCACCCCCAGCCACTGCGCGACAACATAATGCCAGTCAGATGAAATCACCTGCTGGAGTTGTTCCGCGCCGTACATTTTGTTCAGGGCCGGAATCGTTTGTAGCCCGACGTTGTACATACCCCAAAACATGGCCGGGAACACCGCAAACCACACCAGGATCATCATGCGTTTCAGATCGATTGCATCACGAACGTGGGAAGCACCAGGCGTAACGATACCGGGTGTATAAAACAGTGTCGCCGTCGCTTCAAAGAGCGGGTAGTACTTTTCTAGCTTTCCGCCTTGCGTGAAGTGCGGCTCTAGTTTTTCAAATAAATGCTTCAAGCCCATGACTTATCCTTCCTGCTCGATGCGGGTTAATACCTCGCGTAGTACCGGGCCGTACTCATATTTACCCGGGCACACATAGGTACAAAGCGCCAAATCTTCTTCATCCAGCTCAAGACACCCCAGCGCCTGTGCGCTGTCTGTATCTCCTGCCAGCAAATCACGCAACAGCATCGTCGGCAGAATATCCAGCGGCATAACACGCTCATAGTTGCCAATGGGCACCATGGAACGTTCACCGCCATTGGTATCTGTCGAGAAGCTAAACAGTTTGCGTTTCAGGAAGTGGCCAACAGTGGTGCGGGTAATCGAATATTTATCGGCCCCCGGCATCACCCATCCAAACAGTTCTTTTTCACGACCTTCTTTCAGAACCGTAACTTGCAGATGGAAACGCCCCAGCCAGGCGCGAGGCCCCGCCCCGATAGTCCCGCTTAAAACAGAACCTGAAATAATGCGGTTTTCACCTTCGGCAAGTTCACCCGCCGTCAGCACTTCCAGTGAAGCACCAAGGCGTGTGCGAATCAGACGTGGCTTTTCCACTTGTGGCCCCGCAAGCGCGATAACACGCTCGGCCCACAAATCGCCTTCCACGAACAATTTGCCGATGGCGATGACATCCTGGTAATTAAGATGCCAGACCATTTTTTGCAGGCTGACCGGCTCCAGGAAATGAATGTGTGTACCCACTAACCCTGCCGGATGCGGGCCTGCGAATTCATTAAAAGTCACTTGCCCGGCAGGATGACCGCCCAGCTTACCGCCGCCTGCCTGGCAGACATGGACTTTGCCATCGGTCAGTCGGGACAATACGGTTAAGCCTGCATCAAACATTTCGCGATGCGCACGAATAATGGGCTGCGGGTCCGCTGCCAGCGGGTTGGTATCAATGGCAGTAACAAAAATGGCGGCTGGAACTGTTGCTGGTTGCGGTGTTTTGCTAAACGGGCGTGTACGCAGCGCAGTCCATAAACCAGACGACAGCAATTGCGCCTGGACGGTTTCACGCGGCAGTGTGGCAAGGCTTTCAGGAGCAAAACGCTCAAAAACAACTTGCTCGTCACCCTGGACTTCAATAACCAGAGATTGCAGTACTCGACGCTCACCACGATTAATCGCTGATACCGTTCCACTCGCAGGAGCGGTAAAGAGAACGCCTGGGTTCTTTTTATCTTCGAAGAGAGGCTGGCCTTTCAATACCTTGTCGCCTTCCTGCACCAGCATGGAGGGGCGCATGCCGACATACTCTTCACCGAGCAGGGCCACGAAAGGTATCGCTGGGCCGTCATAGATTTGCTGTTCCGGCAAACCGGCAATAGGCAAATCCAGACCTTTTTTGATTTTTATCATAAGGTTATCACGTTTAAAATTGGCTTAAACATACCGACAAAAAACTGTAGCCGACAACGGATGGGTTGAATTAACGTTCAACCGATGCGACACATAAAGCGGTGAAAACAGGAAACGCATCCATTCACTATTGCGAGAGGGAGGTATAAGCCGCCCGGACAACCGGGACAACTGACTTATGGATAGTTTCCGTTCATATCCGCAGGTCAACATTCGGCGGGGATTTTAGCATCATTAGAGGCTGGAAGGGGCACAAAACAACACATAGATATGCAGCTATGGGAGCTGTTACGCAAAAAGCTAATCCTTCCCCTTTCCAAAAGTATTGTATAAAGTCCAAATTTATAACTTTGCATCCCCTGCTTTGGGCTTGCGAAAAATCATAACGATGATAATGTGAGCGCTCCTAATCCAGAGTAATCTGATTTCGGGTCCCTATTTTGCCGTCCTGGCATTCGATATAAGTTTTATCAAGGAATAAAGCAGTATGCGTAAGATCGCACTCGTTATTGCGATGCTTCTGATCCCGTGCTTTTCGTTTGCCAGCTTGTTAAGCAGCAATTCGTCAACCACGCCTGTCAGCAAAGAATTCAAGCAACAACTCATGGGCTCTCCTGTTTATATTCAAATATTTAAGGAAGAGCGCACGCTAGAGCTATATGTCAAGATGGGCGAAAAGTTCCAACTGCTCGACAGCTATAGCATCTGTAACTATTCCGGTGGGTTAGGTCCCAAACAGCGTCAGGGTGATTTTAAGAGTCCTGAAGGCTTCTACAATGTGACCCGTAGCCAGCTAAAACCTGATAGCCGTTTCTATAAAGCCATTAATATTGGCTTCCCGAACGAGTTTGATCGCCAACACGGTTATCAAGGCCAGTATTTGATGATTCACGGTGCTTGCGTGTCTGTTGGCTGCTATGCCATGACTGACACCAATATTGATGAGATTTTCCAGTTTGTGACCGGCGCGTTGGTATTTGGCCAGCCAAGTGTACAAGTCAGTATCTATCCGTTCCGGATGACAGACGCGAACATGCAACGCCACAAGTACTCTTACTACATCAATTTCTGGAAACAACTGAAGCCGGGTTATGACTACTTCATGGCGAATCATCAGCCGCCGGGCGTTTCGGTCATTAGCGGTAATTATGTGATTAGTCAGCCGGTTGTGCCAACGACACAACCGCAACTGGCGTCAAACTACACGCTCTCCGAGACAAAATAATTCCGACTCACCTGGCGCAATTTTGTGCCAGGTTTCATTTCCGGTCAGGGGTTGTGTCGCAATGACAGTGACCACATCGTTCAGTGTGGTCTCTTCCTGAAAATCAATTTCCACATCCTGGTCCAACAGTTTTGCCACACCAAACGGTGCCCGTCGGGTAATCCAGTATAAATTGGTGGAACAGAACGCCATCACGTAACGCCCATCGGACAGCAACATATTGAACACGCCCTTCTCACGCAATTGCACCGCAAGCTCGGTGATGTAGCGAAACACCGCCTGCATGTTGCCAGGGGTTCGCGGATAGCGTTGAGTCAGCTTATGCAGCAGCCAACAAAATGCTTGTTCGCTGTCGGTTTCACCAATCGGGCGAAACGGGCCGGTATCTAATGAACGATGGCCTTTAAGCTGCCCGTTGTGCGCATAAGTCCAGTTGCGCCCCCACAACTCACGGGTAAACGGGTGCGTATTTTCAAGTGCGACTTTTCCGCGGTTCGCCTGGCGAATATGGGCGACCACAGAGCAAGATTTGATGGGGTAATCCTGCACTAATTTAGCGATGGGTGAGTTAAAGCTGGGTTGCGGATCTTTGAACGTACGACAGCCCTTACCTTCATAAAAGGTAATGCCCCAGCCGTCTTTATGCGGCCCCGTTCCCCCGCCACGCTGCACCAAACCGGTAAAACTAAAGCAAATATCCGTTGGTACGTTGGCGCTCATCCCGAGCAGTTCGCACATATTAACCTCCCACCACTTTTAACCACCCTCACCCTAATCCTCTCCCTGAGGGAGAGGATACAAGTTCAGGCAAAACTTAAGCTTTAACCATCTCTTTTTCGATAAGCTGGATCAGGATGTGAATCACTTTGATGTGAATTTCCTGAATGCGGTCAGCATAACCAAAGTGCGGCACACGAATTTCTACATCGGCGCTACCGTCCATTTTGCCGCCGTCTTTCCCGGTCAGAGTGATGACTTTCATGCCTTTCGCGCGAGCGGCTTCAATCGCTTTGATGACGTTGCCGGAATTACCCGAAGTGGAGATGCCCAGTAACACGTCGCCATCACGGCCAACCGCTTCAACGTAACGAGAGAAAATGTGGTCGTAACCAAAATCATTGCCGACGCAAGAGATATGGCTCACGTCAGAAATCGCAATCGCCGGGTAGCCCGGGCGGTTTTCGCGATAACGGCCTGTCAGTTCTTCAGCAAAGTGCATTGCATCGCAATGTGAGCCACCGTTACCGCAAGAAAGTACTTTACCGCCTGCTTTAAAGCTATCAGCCAACAGCACCGCTGCACGCTGGATTGCGTGAATGTTAGCGTCATCTTTCAGGAAGTTAGCCAGCGTTTCTGCCGCTTCATTCAATTCGTTACGAATAAGATCCTGGTACATGAGGATGTCCTTCAGCATTTTTTGATTGATTAACCCAAGCAGTTTACCGGATAGCGCGAGAAGCGCCATATCCTCCTGCTTTTGCTGTTCTGTGCGGTAACAATGTGAGCTGAGTTGTAATTATTTTGTGAATATATTGCTAAAAAAAACCACATGAACTAAAACCAATACATCCAAGTGGTCAGACCTCCTACAAGCAAGGGAGTTTCCTTTATGTTGATTTTGAGTATTGTCGCAACCGTTGTTCTCCTCGGTGTGCTTTTCTATCACCAGGTCAATTTGCTGCTCAGTAGCGCAATTCTACTGGCGTGGACAGCCGCGCTTGGTTTTGCTGGTATCTGGTCTATCTGGGTACTGGTTCCACTGGCGATTATTCTGGTGCCGTTTGTCTTCACCCCGATTCGCAAATCTTTGATTTCCGCCCCGGTATTCCGCAGCTTCCGCAAAGTCATGCCGCCAATGTCGCGTACTGAAAAAGAAGCTATCGACGCGGGGACAACGTGGTGGGAAGGTGATTTGTTCCGCGGTAAACCAGACTGGGAAAAGCTGCACAACTATCCGCAGCCAAAACTGACTGAAGAAGAACAAGCCTTTATCGACGGCCCGGTTGAAGAAGCTTGTCGCCTGGCAAATGACTTCCAAATCACACACGAAATGGCAGATTTGCCGCCAGAGCTGTGGGCCTATTTAAAAGAGCATCGCTTCTTCGCGATGATCATCAAGAAAGAGTACGGCGGCCTGGAGTTCTCTGCGTACGCTCAGGCTCGTGTGTTGCAAAAGCTGTCGGGTGTTTCCGGGATTCTGGCCATTACCGTCGGTGTGCCTAACTCATTAGGCCCAGGCGAATTGCTGCAACATTACGGTACAGAAGAACAGAAAGATCATTACCTGCCGCGCCTGGCTCGTGGGCAAGAGATCCCATGCTTTGCTCTGACAAGTCCTGAAGCAGGCTCCGATGCGGGTGCGATTCCTGATACTGGCGTCGTGTGTATGGGCGAATGGCAGGGCCAGCAAGTTCTTGGGATGCGTCTGACCTGGAACAAGCGCTACATAACGCTGGCACCAATCGCTACCGTTTTAGGTCTGGCATTCAAACTGTCTGACCCGGATAAACTGCTGGGCGATGAAGAAGATCTCGGTATTACCTGTGCGTTGATCCCAACACACACGCCGGGTGTGGAAATCGGCAAACGCCACTTCCCGCTTAACGTACCATTCCAGAACGGCCCAACTCGCGGTAAAGATATTTTCGTCCCGATTGATTACATCATCGGTGGCCCGAAAATGGCCGGTCAGGGCTGGCGTATGCTGGTGGAATGTCTGTCAGTTGGTCGTGGTATTACCCTGCCATCGAACGCAACCGGTGGTTTGAAATCTGTCGCAATGGCTACGGGCGCTTATGCTCATATCCGTCGTCAGTTCAGAATCTCTATCGGTAAAATGGAAGGGATTGAAGAACCACTGGCGCGTATTGCCGGTAACGCTTATGTAATGGACGCAGCTGCATCACTGGTGACTTACGGGATTATGCTTGGCGAAAAACCCGCTGTTCTGTCCGCCATCGTGAAGTACCACTGTACCCACCGCGGCCAGCGCGCCATTCTGGATGCGATGGATATTGTCGGTGGTAAAGGCATTATGCTGGGTAATTCTAACTTTGTGGCGCGAGCGTATCAGGGTGCACCAATTGCTATCACCGTTGAAGGCGCAAATATCCTGACCCGCAGCATGATTATCTTCGGCCAGGGCGCTATTCGTTGCCATCCGTATGTTCTCGACGAAATGAATGCGGCGCAAAACAATGACGTTAACGCCTTTGATAAGCTGCTGTTCAAGCATATCGGCCACGTCGGCAGCAACAAAATGCGCAGCCTGTGGCTCGGTCTGACCAACGGTTTGACCAGCGCCACACCGACCAAAGATTCAACCAAACGTTACTACCAATATATGAACCGCCTGAGCGCCAACCTGGCATTGCTGTCAGACGTTTCCATGGCGGTTCTGGGTGGCAGTCTCAAGCGTCGCGAACGTATCTCTGCGCGTCTGGGTGACATTCTGAGCCAGCTGTACCTGGCGTCTTCGGTGCTGAAACGCTACGACGACGAAGGTCGTAACGAAGCCGATTTACCCCTGGTTCACTGGGGCGTTCAGGATGCGCTGTATCAGGCTGAACAGGCGATTGACGACCTGCTGCGTAACTTCCCGAATGCGTTTGTGGCTGGCATGTTACGTGTGGTGATCTTCCCGCTGGGCCGCCGCTACGACGCGCCATCAGACAAGCTGGATCATAAACTGGCGAAGATCATGCAGATCCCATCAGCGACTCGTTCACGCATTGGCCGTGGTCAGTATCTGACGCCAAGCGAGTTCAACCCTGCGGGCCTGTTGGAAGAAGCATTGATGGATGTTATGGCCGCCGAGCCAATTCATCTGCGCATCTGCAAAGAAACCGGGCGTAACCTGTCGTTCACTCGACTTGATGAGCAAGCGAAACAGTGGCTGGCTGAAGGGAAAATCAACGCAGAAGAAGCGGCGATTTTGACCAAAGCTGAAGCAAGCCGTCTGCGCAGTATCAACGTCGATGAGTTTGAACCGGAGGAGCTGGCAACCATGCCAGTAAAGGTGCCGGAAAAGCATCGTAAGATTGAAGCTGCATAAGCAAGTTATGCTCTAAAAACCCCGCTCGCGGGGTTTTTTATTGCCCAACAAAAGCCAGCGAACTCATGCTAAAGTGAATGGAACACTGCTTATCACGAGGCTTCCGATTGTGTCTGGTTTGAAAATTACCGTTCTACAACAACCGCTGGTCTGGATGGACGGCGCGGCAAACTTGCGCCATTTCGATGTACAGTTGGACGCTATTCATGGCCGCGATCTGATTGTCTTGCCGGAAATGTTCACCACCGGTTTCGCGATGGAAGCCGCCATTCAATCGCTTGCTGAAGAAGAAGTGATTGACTGGATGCAGTTTAAAGCCCAGCAAACTCAGGCCATGATAGCCGGAAGTGCCGCACTCCAGACCGATCGCGGGCCGGTAAACCGGTTCTTGCTGGTACAGCCAGATGGCAAAGTTCATTTCTACGATAAACGTCATCTGTTCCGCATGGCGGATGAACATCATCATTATCAGGCAGGCAATGAACGAGTGATCGTTGAATGGCGTGGCTGGCGCATTCTGCCGCAGGTGTGTTACGACTTACGCTTCCCGGTGTTTTCGCGCAACCGCAACGATTACGATTTGGCGCTATACGTTGCGAATTGGCCTGCACCGCGTTCCTTGCACTGGCAAAGCCTGCTGGTCGCTCGAGCCATTGAAAACCAGGCGTATGTCGCAGGCTGCAACCGCGTCGGCACCGACGGTAACGGGCATCATTACCGTGGCGACAGCAAAATTATTAACCCACAGGGTGAAATCCTGGCGAATGGCGAAGCCCATCAGGCGATGCGCCTCGATGCCGATTTGTCATTGATTGCATTACAGGAATATCGCGAGAAATTCCCCGCCTGGCAGGATGCCGATCCCTTCAGTTTGTAATCAACTTCCCCGATAGGTCGACCACGACCACGGGGAAATCAAAAACGGCAGGTGATAGTGCCCGCCGTTTTGCGGTATCACAAAATCAATTTGCGCGGTGGGATACAGTGTTTCTCTGTGTGTTGCGGCAAAATAAAGCCCGATTTCTGCCGTCAGACGATACCGCCCCGCCGCCAATGCCGCAGGTGTGAAATCTTTCAGCCGCCCGTCAGAGTCAGTGACCCCCTGCGCCACCGTTTCCCAGGTGTCACCAAGCTGCTGTTCAAGGCAAACCGCCACACCTGTCGCCGGTTTCCCGAGCGCAGTATCAAGAACATGTGTACTCAACTGGCTCATGATGCAAACACTCCTTCCAGGCGTAACAACGTGATTTGGCGTAATTGCTCCAGCGCTTCAGCTTCTTCCTCGGCTGGCGAATTATTCAGGCGACGCTTAAGCTCCCCGAGAATGTCTTCGCCACTGCGCCCTTTGGCTCGAATAAGAAATACTCGTCCAAACCGCGCTTCATAATCAGCATTCCCCTGCGCCAGCGCGAGCGTTAACGCGCTGTTTTGCGTATCGACAGCAGACTGTTCACCTTTTGACAACGCCGCCTCTTTGCTGCTGCCCTGCGCTTTTTCACCAATCCGTGGATGCGCGCTAAGCGCCTGGTTCAGTTCATTGCGCCCCCAATCCAGTGTCAGTTGCGAGGCATAATGCTGCAACACATTGACGGTCGCATAAGGCCGGGCGGCAACCAGATTTTCAACCCATGCGGGTATCGCAACACAGGGTGTTATCAGGCTTAGCGCTTCGCTTTCCGTTGCATGGTTAAACTCTGCCAGTGGATTCATTGAAGCCAAATTCACCACCGTTTGTGTATATGCCTGCACCGCTTGCATCACATCAGCCTCAGTGACAGATTCTGCCGGATGGTGGCTAATCCCACGATCGCAACGCACAAACATCATGCCCACCGGCCAGAGTTCAGCGATGGCAATCGCATCATGCCCTGCGCCACTTGGCAGCGATAAACTACGCCCCTGCACCGAAGTGATGGCTGATGTTAACTGGCGCTGCAAACTCGCGTCACATGGCGTGGCGGGAATCGAATAATAGATTTCAGAGTCGAACGCCACACCTCGTTGAGCGGCGATTTGCAGCGCTTCGCTTAAGAGTTTTTCAAGCAGCGCTTCGATATCTGAATCTCGCGGACTGCGGATATCCAGCGTGAGCAGGACTTCCCCCGGAATCACATTCGCCGCGCCCGGTAAACATTGCAGCGAGCCGACAGTCGCAACAATATCTGGGGCGTAACTGGCAGTCGTGCTTTCGATGTAAGTCATCCAATTCGCGGCGGCTGCTAGCGCATCTTTACGAATGGTCATCGGCACCGTACCTGCATGCCCTGCTTCGCCAACAAAGCGGCATTTCAGACGACGAGCGCCGTTTATGGCAGTCACCACGCCGAGCGCCAGATTTTCGCGCTCCAGCACCGGCCCTTGTTCGATATGCAGTTCCAGATAAGCACTGAACTCTTCCGCGCCACGCGCCGCACTCTGAATACGCGAAGGGTCAAAACCGGCATTCACCAGTGCTTGCCCAACGCTGATACCTGCGGCATCTTCACACGCCAGCCAGTTATCCGGCCACGTCCCGGTCACGCCACGACTGCCTAATAATGTGATGCCAAAACGCGTACCTTCTTCATCCCCAAAGCCAACGATTTCAATCGCCTGCTCTAATTGAAGATTATGTTCATGGAGAAAAGCGACAACTTCCAGCGCGGTTAAGACACCCAACATGCCATCGTAACGCCCGGCATTGCGTACGGTATCAAGATGTGAGCCAAGTAAAACAGCCTGAGCGCCTTCTCTTGCGCCTTCATAGCGTCCGCAAATGTTGCCCGCCGCATCTTGCCAGGTGGTCATTCCCACCTGTTCCATCCAGCTTGCCACCAGATAATTGGCGCGCAGATGCTCAGGTGAAAGATAGACTCGAGTAAGTTGTTCCGGCGTTTCGCTAACCTGCGCCAGTTCATCTGCTCGCTGCATAATTCGGCGAGCGGCAAAACTCGCCTGCATGGCGTTCATGACATGTTTAACCATCAGCGACTTTCCTGCGCATAAACATCCCACGCGGCCTGCATTGCAGCCCCTTGCGTCGATTTAAAACCGAGGCGGTTAAGCACCGCTTCAAGCGCCGTTAGGGTTTGCAGTACGCAATCTTTACGCGCGTTATAGCCCATGGTGCCGATGCGCCAGATTTTGCCTTGTAGCGGGCCAAATGAGGTGCCAATTTCGATATGGAAATCTTCGAGCAGCATTTTGCGCACCTCTTCACCGTGAACAGCGGACGGGATCGCAACGCCAAGTACGTTGTTCATTTTGTGTTGTAGATTGCCGAAAGTTTCCAGCCCCATGCCCTGAATTCCGGCCACCAGCGCACGGCCATGCAATTCGTGGCGCGCGATGCCCACGTCCAGCCCCTCTTCGAGAATAATGCGTGCGCACTCCCGGGCGGCGAACAACATGCTGGTGGCTTCAGTATGGTGGTTGAGTCGCTCCGGTCCCCAGTAATCCATCACCATGCCGAGATCGAAATAATTCGAGTAGATCATTTCGTCATCGCCATCCTGATGGGCTGTGGTTCGGATCCCTTCTTCAACACATTTGCGACGGCGAATAACCTCTTCCATTTGCGCACTCAAGGTTATCGGTGAGCTGCCCGACGGGCCGCCGAGGCATTTTTGCAAACCGGCAGAAACCGCATCTAAACCCCAGGTGTCGGTTTCCAGTTTGTTGCCGCCAAATGAAGCTGTGGCATCGGTATAAAACAACACGCCGTGGCGACGGCAGATGTCACCCAATTCTTCCAGCGGTTGTAGCATGGTGGTAGACGTGTCGCCCTGAACGGTTAGCAGCAAACGCGGTTTCACCGTTTTAATAGCATCTTCGATTTGGTCGGGCGTGAAAACCTCACCCCACGGCACTTCTATGGTGTGAACTTCTGCGCGACAACGACGGGCAATTTCACACAGCAGATGGCCGAAGCGCCCAAACACCGGGACCAGGACTTTGTCACCGGGACGAATGGCAGACAGCAAAATCGCTTCGATACCGGAGCGGGAAGTCCCATCCACCAGCATCGTCCAGCGGTTTTGCGTGCGGAAAAGTTCGCGATACAGCACCATCACTTCGTTCATATAACCGGTCATAACCGGGTCATACTGCCCAATCAACTGACTCGCCATCGCGCGTAATACGCGGGGATCTGCATTGATTGGCCCCGGCCCCATTAACAAGCGATGCGGTGGATTGATTTGTGAGAAGTGCTGAATATCAAACATGGTATTTCCTTTTATTCTGCGTGAAACAAAAGATTCTTAATTAAAATATTCTGCAACTAATGTGCCACCAATTTTCGCGAAAGACAAAGAAGAAAACGAGACAGATGACATACCTCTTCGTAGGTCGGATAAGCAGCAGCGTCATCCGACAAAAGCGGCGAAAATGGTGGATGACGCTGCCACTTATCCACCCTACAAAACCCGTTCACTGACTCTTCATCTCTGAACCAGAATGGTTCCCATGATGCGTGCAAACGCACCACTAAAGTGCATTAACGTTGTTCCAGTTCATCAAACTCAGAATACAATTCAGCAATATGGTGAATACGCTGACGGCCTGTGGTTAACGCTTCGTGGAGTACAGCGTTGGATAATAGATTCACCAGACTCATCGCACTGCTGTAGCTATCAAAGGCCGAAACACTGTCGAGCGGCGCGGCAAAATGCCAGCGGCAATAAGGTGTGAGGCCTGATCCCTGCGCTTCGCTCATCACCAGCAGCGGCACCTGGCGTTGATGCAAATTTGCCAGCAGCGGTTTGATAATGCGCGGGCGTCGACGAAACGCGATGGCGATAACACAATCTTGTTCACTGATATCCACCACCTCTTCGGCCAGCGTCTGCCCTGGCTGCGGCAATAGCCAGACGTCACTACGAACCTGCAATAGCTGCTGGCGCAAGTGCATCGCAACCGGCCATGAGTTTCTTAACCCAATAATAAAAATACGTTTTGCCGTCGTGAGAGCTGTGACTACGTCGGCAAATTGCTGCGTGTCGAGCAGGCTAACCCACTGCGTTAGATTGGCCATTTCCTGCTTGTAATGACGCGCAAGTAAAGTGTTACCCTGTACCGCATCGCGATTTTCGGTGAGCGGCATCCCGCTCTGGCGTAGGTTACGCAACTCTTCGCGCATATCTTTGTAGCGGTCATAGCCAAGACGTTTGAATAAGCGGCTAACCGTCGCTTTGGATACCCCTGACAGGCGGGCTAACTCGGCGCTGTTGTAGCTAATCAGGTCATCAAAATGATCGACAATAAATGCAGCAACTCGCTGTTCTTGTGGGGAAAGCTGTTCATATGTCGCCCTTAAGCGCTCATCTAATTGTTTCATTATGACCTCTGTAACTTTTGTTTCACTCGAGCCTGGCACAGTGAAACGAACAGAGTCAACCTGGAACATCTCTTGCTAGAGAGATCCCTGAGCTTCCATTCTGAGAGATAAAACGATGATGCAAAGCAATATGGCTCCTTCCGGTATGGCGGTCACTCCACATCATTTAGCCAGTGAAACTGCGTTATCCGTGCTGCGCCATGGTGGTGACGCTATCGAAGCGATGGTGGCTGCAGCGGCAACCATTGCCGTTGTTTATCCCCATATGAATGGTATTGGCGGTGACGGTTTCTGGCTGATTGTTCCGCCAGAGGGCGAACCGATTGCGATTGATGCCAGCGGTGCTGCGGGTTCTCTCGCATCTTTAGAATTTTATGCAGGCGCTTCCTCAATCCCGCATCGTGGCCCCAAAGCGGCGCTGACCGTTCCTGGAACCCTTAGCGGCTGGGATGAAGCGCTGAAGATTGCGGCACAACTTGGGGGCGGGCAATTACCGCTTTCGCGTTTACTGGCCGACGCCATTCGCTATGCGGCAGATGGTATTCCGGTCACGCAATCCCAGGCGCAGGCGACGCACAGCAAATATGACGAACTGGTCAATATCGCGGGGTTTGCCGAGACGTTTTTGGACCGGGGTGAAATTCCGCGCGCAGGTAGCCGTTTCACTCAACCCCGCCTGGCTGAAACATTGACGCGCCTGACCGTTGAAGGACTCGATAGTTTTTATCGCGGCCCGTTAGCCGCGCTGATTACCAAAGAACTTGCTGATTTAGGCATGCCCATCACATTACAAGATCTCGCCGCCCAACGTGCGAAACGCCGCATTCCGCTGCATCTGAGCCATGAGTTGGGTGATGTTTATAATATGACGCCACCGACTCAGGGCCTGGTGTCGTTGGCAATCCTTGGGATCACCGAGAATCTGGATATGGCGCAAGCCGATGAAACTCAAACCGTTCATCGCATCGTTGAAGCGACCAAAAAAGCCTTTGCTCTGCGAGACAAATACATTACCGATCCTCGCCACATTACCACCTCAATCCAAAGCCTGCTCGAGCCAGAACCCCTTGCCGCACTGGCCGCAGAAATTGACGACAATAAAGCCGCAGAATGGGGAACCGGCAAAGGCCCAGGCGACACGGTGTGGATGGGTGTGATTGATAGCAGCGGACTGGCGGTGTCATTTATTCAGAGCATTTATCACGAGTTTGGCAGCGGCGTTGTGCTGCCAAAAAGCGGCATTTTGTGGCAAAACCGCGGCGCGGCGTTCAGCCTCCAACCTGAAAGCTTGCTGAGTCTGGCTCCTGGGAAACAGCCGTTCCACACGCTGAACCCAGCCGCCGCACGGCTGGCTGACGGGCGCACGATGGTTTATGGCTCAATGGGCGGCGATGGGCAACCGCAGACTCAGGCCGCCATTTTTACCCGCCACGTTATTCAGGGGATGCCATTACAAGAAGCCGTGACCGCGCCACGCTGGTTATTAGGCAGAACCTGGGGGCAAGCCTCCGACAGCCTGAAATTAGAAGGCCGATACAGCCCGGAAACGTTCAAAGCACTACGCGAATTGGGACATGACGTGGAAGCGTTGCCTGATTTTAGTGAGGCCGTCGGCCACGCCGGAGCCATTGTGCGCCACATCAATGGCATGCTTGAAGGCGCATATGACCCACGCAGTAACGGCAGCGCCACAGGATTCTAAGGAGAACAAAATGCTATTAAATTCTATCGACTGGCCCGCGTACATCAAAGTCATGGAGCAACTGCTCGACGTTCCCGTTGATGAGCCACGCCGCCAGGAACTTGAAGTGCAATTGACTCGCATGGAGAAACTGGCAGAGCCGTTAATGGATTTTCCCTTGCCTGAACGCCAGGAAGTCGCGGGGGTTTATAAACTATGAACGCGCTTTCCATTCGCGATATTCAGCAAGGATTAGCAAGCGGTGAGTTTTCAGCCCAGGAACTGGCGCGCCTTACGCTTGCAAAAATAGAGCAATCGAATCCTGATATTAACGCTTTCACTGAAATAACCGCCCCGCGTTTACTGCAAGAAGCAGCGAACATTGACGAACGTCGCGCCCGCGGGGAAACGCTGCCACCGTTAGCTGGCGTGCCTTATGCGGTAAAAAACCTTTTTGATATTAAAGGTGTGACAACTCTTGCCGGTGCCGAGCTTTTTAGCACACAACCTCCTGCCAGTGTGGATGCCTTCGCCATCAAACAATTAAGCGCCGCCGGAGCCATGCTTTCTGGCGCGCTGAATATGGATGCCTACGCCTACGGTTTTACCACGGAAAATAGCCATTACGGCGCGACCCGAAATCCACATGATTTTGCCCGCATTGCGGGGGGATCATCCGGCGGTTCTGCCGCTGCCGTCGCGGCTGGAATGGTAAATTTTACGCTTGGAACCGACACCAACGGCTCGATTCGCGTCCCGGCTTCGCTGTGCGGCGTGTTTGGCCTGAAGCCGACCTTCGGGCGTCTTTCACGCAGCGGCAGCCAGCCTTTTGTTGCCAGCCTCGATCATATCGGCCCCCTTGCACGCAGCGTGGACGATCTGGCGCAGGTATATGATGCGCTCCAGGGTATTGATCCTGCCGATCATTTCCAGTCTGCACGAAGCATGGAACCCGTCGCCAATCAACTAGAGCAAGCCACACATTTACGTTGCGCGGTGCTCGGCGGTTTTTTTGAGGAGTGGTGCGATGTGGATGCCAAAAATGCCGTGACGCAAGTGGCTCACACGCTCGAGGCGCTGGAATGCATCACGCTGCCACAAGCCGAATTAGCACGCTCCGCGGCATTTTTACTCTCTGCCGCTGAAGGAGGAAATCATTATCTTCCCGCACTACGCGAACAGGCCGAACGTTTTGAGATTAATTCTCGCGAACGTTTATTGGCAGGCGCAATGACGCCATCCGCCTGGTACACGCAGGCGCAACGTTTCCGCACCTGGTTTCGCGATAAGATGCTACCGATATTTGACGATTTTGATGTGTTGATTGCCCCGGCTACGCCATGCAGCGCAACACTTATCGGCCAGCAGACCATGCGAATCAACGGCACAGACCTTCCTGTAAAAGCCAGCATGGGAATGCTGACACAGCCAATTTCTTTCCTCGGCTTACCAGTGGTGACGGTGCCGTTAATGACCGCAAGTGGCACTCCTATTGGCGTGCAGCTCATTGCGCCGCCCTGGCGAGAAGATATCTGCCTGAGAGCCGCCCATCGGCTTGAAATACAGGGTATGCTGGCAGGGAAAATCACCAGGTAAGGTAAATACTATGATGCGAGATAATATTGATCGCCCGGCAATCGTCAATGAGGTGAGTGCCGCTTTTTACCGCTACGAACAGGCGTTGATCAGCAACGATGTTGCAGTGTTGGATGAGTTATTCTGGTCCGATCCGCGCACCGTGCGCTACGGAGCCAGTGAAAACCTGTACGGGATCGATGAGATCAGAGCGTTCCGAAATACCCGTTCATCACAGGGGTTAGAGCGGCTTTTACAGAACACAACGATCACCACCTACGGCGATGATATGGCCGTTGCCAGTACCGAATTTACCCGCGAAGGTTGCGATAAAATTGGCCGCCAGATGCAGACCTGGGTCAAATTCCCTTATGGCTGGCGTATTGTGGCAGCCCATGTCAGCTTGATGAGTTAAAGAGAATGGCGGGTCAATGCACCCGCCACTCAAGTCATTCCTTAAATGGATGCGTCTTCACCCAATGCTCGGCAATATCCTGACGACGGCAAATCCACACATCGTCATGTTGCTGCACATAATCCAGAAAACGTTGTAGCGCTTTGAAGCGACCAGGGCGCCCCAACAAGCGGCAATGCATACCAATCGACATCATTTTCGGCTCGGTTTCCCCTTCCTCATACAACACATCAAAACTGTCTTTAAGATAGGTATAAAACTGCTCGGCGGTGTTAAAACCCTGCGCGGTGGCGAAGCGCATGTCGTTAGCATCGAGAGTATACGGCACCACCAGATGAGGTTTTACGCTGCCGTCGCTACAGGTGACTTTGCTCCAGAATGGCAAATCATCGCCGTAATAATCGCTGTCATAAAGAAAACCGCCATTCTCCGCCACCAGACGACGCGTATTAGGGCTGTCGCGCCCGGTGTACCAACCCAGCGGTTTGTTGCCGAACAAATCTTCGAGGATTTCTATCGCCTGGTGCATGTGCTGACGCTCTGTGGCTTCGTCGAGGTTTTGATAGTGGATCCAGCGCCAGCCATGGCTCACCACGTCATAATCAGCGGCTTTTATTGCGGCGACGATTTCAGGGTTTCGCGCCAGAGCCATTGCGACACCAAAAATACTCATGGTGAGGCCGCGTTTCTGGAATTCATTGTGGATGCGCCAGAACCCGGCGCGCGAGCCATATTCATAGAGTGAGTCCATCGACATATGGCGGTCGGGAAAACTCGCGGCGCCGATAATATCCGAAAGAAATTGCTCGGAACCGGCATCGCCGTGCAGTACGTGGTTTTCACCACCCTCTTCAAAATTGAGGACAAATTGCACGGCAACTCGGGCGTTATTCGGCCACTGCGCGTGTGGCGGCTTACCCGCATAACCTTTCATGTCGCGCGGGTAGTTCTCGGTAAAGTGATAGTTTTTATTTTTTGGTGCTTCATTCATGGTTCGGTCCTTATGAGCCGAGCCAGAAAATCAACTCAGCATGTCAAAACAGCCGGATAACGGCTTTTTATTCGGATACGCGAGATCACCGTGTTTACTGGTTCCAAGGCCAAGTGCGATGAGGGATTCGACCATTTTCACCGCAGCCGTGACGCCATCAATTACGGGAATACCCAACTCAGCAGTCAGTTCCCGCGCAAGATTAGCCATCCCGCCACAACCGAGCACAATAGCTCCGCTGTTATCTTCTTTCATGGCTTGTATACAACGCTCGCGTACCTTCGTCTGAGCAAGACCCGTGCCATCTTCCAAAGCCAGCACCGGGAGATCAATCGCATGCAACGCCGCGCAGTGGTGCTCGAAGCCATACTGGCGTAATAAATGACGCGCAATAATCACGGTGCGCGGCAAGGTGGTCACAATGGAGAAACGTGTCGCAACCATCGTTGCAGCGTGCATTGCCGCTTCTGCGATGCCGATAACCGGCCCACTGGCGAGTTCACGCGCGGCCAGCAAACCCGGATCGCCAAAACAGGCAATAACATGGCCGCTCACTCCCTGCTCCTTGCCGCGCTTGATTTGCTCAAGCACACCAATGGCGGCAATGGCTTCATCAAAATGCCCTTCAATAGATTCCACACCTTGCGTTGGGCAAACGGCAATAATTTCGCTGGAAGGTGCAGCAACGCTTCGCGCCGCCTGCGCGATGGTGTGTGTCATCGCAACATTAGTATTTGGGTTGATCACCTGGATCAAATGTTTCGTCATATTGAGTCCTCTGTATTTTTCCCGGGGTTTAGCACCAGATCCGGGCAACAAAATGTTCAATTGCACCATGGCAAAGCGCAGCGATTAACCGCGCGGCCTTATTAATGCACCAAAAAGCCTGAATAATCCATTTGTTCCACAAAACATGAAACCTGGCCCGGTTAATGCAACGAAAGTTGCAGACATTCCGTCAGCATCTGTTTTTAAAGGAGCAGATTTCATGCCAAACAATGAAAACACGTCATCAGTTTTGACCGATAGCGCCAATGCCGGGTACAGCCCGCGCCTGTGTAATGATGATCTGGCGCCGACACGCAACCAGACATGGTCCTGGTACAATATTTTTTCTTTCTGGATGTCCGACGTGCACAGTATGGGCGGCTATGTGGTCGCAGCCAGTTTCTTCACTTTAGGGCTGGCGAGTTGGCAGGTTTTGCTTTGCCTGTTGGTCGGAATTTGCATCGTGCAACTGTGTGCAAACCTGGTCGCTAAACCAAGCCAGATGGCGGGTGTGCCTTATGCCGTCATTTGCCGCCAGGCATTTGGCGTATTTGGGGCCAATATTCCGGCTGTGATTCGCGGTCTTATCGCATTCGCCTGGTACGGCATTCAGACCTGGCTGGCGGCCAACGCCCTGATGCTCGTTATGCTCAAGTTCTGGCCGTCACTTGCGCCAATGACCACCGGGCACTTTCTCGGTCTTTCGCATCTCGGGTGGGTCTGCTTTGGCATCATGTGGGTGCTACAGGCGATGGTGTTCTGGCATGGCATGAATGCGATTAAACGCTTCATTGATATCGCCGGACCTGCGGTTTATGTGGTGATGATGGCCCTGGCTGGCTGGATTTTGTATCAAACAGGATTTGATGGAATTTCGTTTACTCTTGCCAGTAAACAACTCACTTCTGGCGAACAAGCATGGCAAATGCTGACCGCAACTGCACTGGTGGTTTCATACTTCTCCGGCCCGTTACTGAACTTCGGTGACTTCTCGCGCTACGGTAAAAGCATGAAAGAGATCCGCCGTGGCAACCGCTGGGGACTTCCGTTCAACTTCCTGCTGTTCTCGATTGTGACCGTGGTTATCGTTTCCGGCACGCAATCGCTGTTTGGAAAAATGATTACAGACCCAATCGAAACAGTCAGTCATGTTGGCAACAGCCTCGCGATGGCAATTGGTTTGCTGACCATGATTACCGCCACTATCGGCATTAATATCGTCGCGAACTTCGTATCACCCGCTTTCGACTTCTCGAACTGCTCACCGCAGAAGATTAGCTTCCGCACAGGCGGGATGATTGCGGCCGTGGGCTCTGTATTACTGACGCCGTGGAACCTGTTCCAGTCCCCTGAACTCATTCACTACACGCTGGACGTGCTGGGATCGTTTATTGGGCCGCTGTTCGGGATTTTGCTGACTGATTTCTACATCATCAAACGCAGCAAAATTTATGTCGACGATCTGTTTGATGCCACTCCTAAAGGACGCTACTGGTACAAAGGGGGCTTCAACCCAAAAGCGATTCTTGCTCTGGTGCCATCCGTCGCAGTTTGTCTGACAATTAGCTTTACTCCTTCACTTCATGAAGTGGCAAACTTTAGCTGGTTTATCGGCGCATTCATGAGCGCAGGTTGCTACCGCTGGCTGGCTCGTGCCGAGAAAGTGAATGAAGTTGCTGACTTTAATGGGCAGGTTGCGGTTTCAAAAGAGTAATCTTGCACACGATAAAGGCCTGAGTTGTTGCAGACTCAGGCCTTTTCAAATTAATTAGTACGAAATCCGACACGTTATCAAAGAGCCATTTCCCCTTCTGTACCTTATTATTTTCAGTTAGCCCGAACCATTGCAAGCTGCTGATAAGGTGCATGATTAGAATGGAAACTAAAAAGATCATTGTTGGAATCACGTCTGCTATTTTTTGCCTGTCGCTAACTGGGTGCGGTCAACAAGGAAAATTCATTGATGCTCAAAAATCGACATATAAACCACGCCCCGTGGTATCACCTCAATTAACTGAGCAAGAACTTTTCGGTTGGGATCCTTCTGCGGAGATCACAGAAGAGGATATCCAGGACGCTATTGCCCAGGCAGAAGATGAAATAAGCATCCCACGCAATGCTTCAATTATTTTGGTGCAGTCAGGAGAGAAAACCCCTGATACTGACATGCAAAAAGAGCTGGAAAAACACTACAAAGTCGCGACATTCTCTGGGATTTCACCTTCCAAAAAAATCACTACAAATAAAGAACCCTCCACTGCCACCAACAGTTACATGTTGACTCTACGTTATTTCGGAGCAAGGGGTAGACAAAGCACAGTGATTGTTTACTGGCCAACATTGCAGATGGGGATATTTGATAAACAAGCTAACTCTGTTGTGTGGCAGGACTATCAACCTGTTAATAATAACAATCAAATTAGTTCACTACGCTATTTGACCCGCTATGCCGTTATTGATGTCAAAACGGGTAACTGGGAAATGTATTCACCAGCGAGTATCGAGACAGCGATTCCTATCACGCCAGCCAGTACGACTAAAGCGAAAGACCTGGAGGATGTGGTCAAAACATCGAAACAGCAAACCTATCAGGCAAATGCTCAGGAGATTTATTCACGGTTTAGCCTGGGGAAAAGTAGGGGTTGATAGGGATTGGCCAGTGAGGGCTGGCCAATTAAGGAATATACCGTTGCTTAAAATTACCTGTTTCAGGTTTCCTCAACCACTAATAGACGAGTTATGAGTCTCCTCCAATCTCGCCTTTCTGCTTACCTTCGCTTTACTGAACTGACAATGTGCTCTGCCATTTTTTTCAGTTCATTTTTATCCATGGGTGGGCGGCCTTTCGCCTGCTCACTATCTTGTGAGACATAGAGTAATAAATCCGGCTCTATGTTTCTGGCCTCTTTATCACCTCTAATATAAGCCAAGTAGCCATAGTCAGTATAATTAAGATATTCAGATACATGTCCTTCATAGTCATATACTGGAACATTACTGTAAATTGCCTTAACGAAGGTGGTCATCCCCTCACGCCTATCCATTTTAATATTCTGCCATTTGGGTGGAAGTAACTCTTTTTTCTTTGCCCCCATTAAATAACGACTGCTCCACATACGAGTAATCGCTTCTTTCACACTACCTTTGTCTGTCGGTATTTCACCATTTATCCCAAAATCCTGGAAAAAGATGGTCACATCCGGATGGTCTTTCAGGCGGTATGTCACACCCATATTGCGCTTTTCGTGCCCCGAGTCCCCGGCAATAAAGCCATAGGGTAAACAGAACCCCTGCTCAGTAGGAACTTCAAAGAGTTTACGAGGACGGAACCGGTTTAGTAGTGAGAGGACTTCGGGTTTACTTCTCTTCAATTGCTCATCCAGTGATGGTGCTTCATTGGATTTATTAAAAATATACAGTCGATTGTTTTGGTTTATGAATAGCGAATACTTATTAGAATCTGAGGCTGAAAATGCATTATCATAATTATCTATATGATATGCCATCGATTGTTTAACTAATTCTTTTGACAAGACGGAAAGATTCATTGATAGTCGGTCATCTCTTCTATTCCAGTAGTCCTGCATATAAACATCAATTCTGTCTTTCAATCCCTCTTCAACTTTCAATATATCAATTGATTCGTTTTCAGATGAAATGTTTATGTCATAATTATCATAAGAAAATTCAGAGAATTGTGCCTGAGTCCTGTCATTGTTGTTCTGGTAAATATCTTCACCAAAAGATATTTTTGGAAATAGATAACGATAGCCAGGGTCATTCTTTGTCCAGGCAGGATCTTTACGCGGGGTGATAATTAAATTCACTGGATATAAAGCCACCTCAAGATTATCCGGCAACTGTAATTGGTAATAACTAATACATTCATTTTCCCACGACTGAGCAGTAGCAGAACATGGGAAAAATAAACATCCAAAAAATGCATGTAATGGTGATATCTTCATGTTAAACCGCCCTAGTTGTCATGTTCATCGCTATTATACAGTCTGGTTATCCTTACCCTCTGGTATATTATTACTGGCAATTAGCCGCATATTATATGGAATTAAATTATTCTCACCCTCAGTCCACCGCATTGGCAGAGCAGTAAAATAGCCTTTAACTTTCGCCTTTAATGACCCATTATCCAGGTATTTATAATGCTGCCAGAAGGTCTCGGTGAAGGGCATATACATGGCATTATCATCAGGCATTGTATTAGATTTCATCATTGACCAGAGTGATGCTGGTGATTCCTCAACCATTTTTTCGGCGGGAACAGAATCTGGTTTTTCAGATGAGTCAATACCAGTACTCACGTAACTTTTCGGGATAAAATTAAAAACATCCTCATAAGCTCTGGCATTTTTCCGCGCTAACTCCTGAATTCCCCCCCAGCCTGTTGCCGGTTTATCCAATGCTTCCGCACACTCTCCCGCAGCACTGCCCAGCCATTTACGCCAGGCGTTTTGCCGCAACTCCCGCGCAAAATTACGGTACGGTGAAGCAATGCCCGTACCGTCCAGGTCGGTAGAACCGTGAGCGGTGTCTGATATCAGTACCGCCAGCTCCGAGTCCCTGTCGCCCATCAGACTTCGATCGTTAATATTGGCGCTGCCCACCAGCACATAGCGGTCATCAACAATCATCAGCTTACTGTGCACGTAAATCTGTTCGGTCACCGCCATGCTGTTTAATTGAGCATGGTCGCGGAGGTTCAGCAGCGTGACATACTGGTTACATTCAGATAAATCGATTTTCAGGTATTCATCACCACATGTCCGCTCCAACTGCCGTATCCGGCCTTCCCACGCAACACGCGGTATCCCCTGCGTCTCAAGCTGCTGTTTTATCCAAAGATTGCGGCGAATTCGGTTCAGTAGGCTATGTGAGCCGGAGACCAACGACTGCCGAGTTAAATGGATTTGCGCCACAATGGTCGGGTCGTTTAGTTTCCCTTCAGGGTGAACCGGCAACACAATGTATATATGGAACGGCTGAGGCATATTGCTGAAGATTATCCTTTTTAACCTGTCCCCCAGCCATTCTGCCACCGGATTCTGCGGCGCATCATCATCAGGCATCATCCGGGTGGCCCAGGCGCTGGTGGAGGGATTAAGGCTGTCCGCCACAGGACTTAAAAGTGTTTTATCCTCAACAGACGACTCACCGAATGCCGACACAAAGAACTGATTCTCAATATAGATATAGTGCTCGGCTTTACTGATAAGTAGGTGAATGCTACGCAGAATATCATCCTGTTTCAGTCCCGGCTCTGGGGCTACTTGTGGCATACATACATATTCATCCTCGCGCATCTTCAGAGAGGCACTGCGCAGAACCTGTACCTGGCAAGTGCCTTTTTTCTCTGACGGTATTGAGGGCATCGCCAGCTCAGGAACATCTGTTTTTAACGCATTATCTGGTTTGAAGTGTGGGTAACTGTTCCAGCGCAGCACAAAGTTACGTACTAGGTCATCAACCGCCGGGCCGTCAATCTGTACCTGGTAATCCTGCCAAGGCATCCGTGGTTGGATGGTAGGATCTGTGTAAAGAGTCTGCCGTGAAGGGCCCGGTGACTGCCCATATTGATGTTTTAAAACCGCATCAATGATATGTTCCACGCTGATTTCATCTACTGCACTCGTTTCATCCCGTAGTGGTCCGTGAAATACATCTTCTTCCATCGGATTATAACCCTTACCAGAAGCAATCGGCGGGAGGCAAGGGTTATACATATTCAGCCCCTGGCGGCCATCTGCATCTGCAATTAGTCCGTAATGGCCATCATAACGCCCGTAGGCCAGGTCTATGCCACCGACAAATGCTCGCTTCTCATCAATGATCACGCATTTCTGATGATGGGAAAAGAATAGGCCAGATTTGGAGTCTGCACGCTGAACATGGAAAGCACTGCGTTTAATTTCGCGGTGGCTGTTCATGGCCGCAAAGACCCGTTCTGTGGCTGCGGCATAGGTTTCAACCTGAGCTGGGTTTGCCCAAGGCATGAGATATATTTTAAGTTGTGGAGAATTCTTCGCAGCGTCAAGGAGTGCATCTATCAGGCGAATTCCTTCTGCCAGTTGTGCATCCCAATTTACCTGCCAGCCTGTGATGTAAATGCTTTTAGTCGCCTGCTTAAAAGCTACCAGGAGTTCTGCAAAATAAGCTTTACCACCGAGAAAATACTCTACTTTGTTGCCTTCAGTGAAATCTGCAAAGTTTTGAGACGAAGAACCGTTACCAAGGGAATAATTCACCCAGTGACTGTGAGTTGCAGCGGCCCTATAACTCTTCTCTTTATCTTCAGTAAAATAGATACTGCAATGATTCATACCGTCATCAAGAGTCGTCGATGCCATGATTATTTTTCCTCCATGAGTAAATCAAGCAATGAACCACCACCTGTTACATCCGACTCACGCCTGACGCAGTCCCATAGCCTCATTCCCGGTCGGCTTGCAATAACCTGATTAAAACTGAGGTGATATCCCATCGTATCCTGTGCGTAGTAATCACGAACAAATTCAGACTGTTTGGTTCCTACCCGGTAAAATGATATTTGATGCGCGCGCCCCCCTTCAACCAGCCACAGTTGAGATGGCGTTTTATGATATAACTGCATTAATTCGTGCTCCTGTTCTTCCGTGCTGAGCAAATATCCTGAACTATCGCTAGTTCCCGCCATAACAGACTGGTCGGTCATAATCGCCTGTAAATATGATTTCGCAATAACGATATACCAGTTTTTTGCGATGAATGGCAGGCCGTTCACACCTGGCGCATCCTGTAACCGAATAACAGGTTTGTACTGTTTGATCTCAGGCGATTCCGGTGGCGCGCTGTCGTCCAGATCTGCAGTATCTGTTGTATCCGAAGTATAAGGAGTAAACGAAGCCTCTAAGGGCTCTGGTGAGGCAACTTTCGAAAATGTATCATCATCCAACTCAGAAACGGGAGGTAGAGGAGCCTGTATTAACCCCGCCATATTGACAGTGTTCCCATGGTTCATGAACAGCTTATCGGTTAAACGACATGCAGGTTTTTTCTCAAAAAAGACATCGAATGAATGAGATATCCAGTCTGTTTCGGCTTTGTTGGTACCGGATATCACTCCCCCCATGCTGCCGGGTTCGTCAAATACGCTGCGGGCAAACTGCGAGCCCATGTTGGCTATTATGTTACCACCATCCGCAAAAACACTGACCGTACCTTTGACCAGATCTGCGGAATACGCTTCATTCTCATAAGGGATCGGAATGCCAAAAGGCGGGGTTTTGCACACATCCGGTAACGTGTTGTGGCTCACACCCTCACTGCCTTTGTGGCACAGCGTTATTCCGTTAATATTAATAGTTAACATATCAAGATTCCTGGCTTCTTCGACATCACCACCGCACCACGCTGCCCATCATCCGAAGAAGAGAGCAGCAGCGTATCGCCGGATTGTTCCGATGAATGCATCCGCCAAGCAGTTAGTGCCATATGTGCCAGTAAACTGGCACACCCCAAGTCACCTGACGCCAGCACAGGAATTTCCCGTATGAGTGTATTGCCAGTGTAATCCCGCAGCATGGGCAAGGTAAAACCCAGTTCGTCTGCACGATAAGGCTCACCGTTAAAATCGCTGACGATATGGCGTACTGAGGGAATATTTGCTGACTTCAGCGCGCGTAATGCCGCCATGCGCAACCCTCTGGCCAGACATACACCGTTGTCTGAATACAGCACGTCCTCAATAGCCTGCCCCGCACCACGAATGTGACACCAGGGCTGGAGATCTGTGGACGTGGATGCCAGAACCAGTGCTGCTGCTCCTTCCGATGGCACACGCCCATAAGGATTGACGCGCACGTCCCGGTGGAATAGCCGATGTGCGCCGTGGAGCAAATTTTCATCATCCAGCCACATCAGAGAGGGAGGAGACAGCCATGAATCCACCGCCAGCAGGACACGGGTTACTCCTTGCTGTAGCGGTTGATCAACGAGCAAGTTCATCAGAGCGACGGTGTCGGCCCGCCCACCATGCAGAATAAGAACGGGTGTGTTATGCCAACCGGTACATTCCAGCACAGCTTCTTTTGCTGTGGCTGTCAATACTGATGTGACCCCAGGCCTGTTCAGTGGAGGGAGGAGCACCCCTACCACTCCTGGCGGGGAGTGTTTCAGTTCAGGCAGGTTAGTCGTCAGTTCCGCTAATATTTGCCGGAACAACCGCTGAAAACGTTCAACCAGAGAGGCAGAGGCTATTTCCGGGAAATAGCAGGCCTTTACCGGTACATGGCAGCGGTCGGTCCACAAGGGATGTTTACGTATCAGAGCAAACCGGAGGCGGTGAGCAATGTCGGCAAGCGCTAGCTCAGGACCGGAAGGGTGAGTACAGGCCGCAGCAATAATGGCTGTCACAGTAACATCTCCCATTCAGGAAATCGTGTAGGGGGCACTTTTGTTCTGACAAATATACGGCGTTTTTCTGAAATGGTAGTGGATTCAAGCTGATTAACCAGGTGATGGCAGAGTAGTGCGCTGTGCCAGACCAAACTGACGCGTGGAAAATCGGACTCAATAATGACCATATGCAAAGTGGCTTGGTGGAAACGTACACTGCCATCATAAAACTGCGTTCTGAATGCAGGAACAATGCGGGGGAGGTTAAAAATCAGCAGCCCGTTACAACCGTAGTTGGGCGGTGTAAGGTTCCCCAAGCAGACCACTTCACCACCTTTCAGTCGCCCTCCTGCATACAGCGGTGGTGGCGCACATTGCCAGTAGCGTTCATCCAGGTCGTCCGGCTGTAATGGGGCACGATGTCGTTGCCAGTTTTCATCATAGGTCCCGGCAAACTGTGAGCGACCAGGCCATTGCCGCGACAGCGCACCAAATCCGGGGGCATCCTCGTCACCATAAAACTCAATATTAGGTAAGACTGAGATTCCTTTTTCAGAAACAGCCTCGACAGAAACACCCACAGGATTAAAATCACTCATACATGCAGGTAAATAGCTTCCCCTGCTCATTTTGTTATAACTGAGAGGCATTTTTCTGAAAGGGACCGGAGGGCTGTACTGACTACCGTCCCATATCCGCTCACCATAAACACGAGCAAGCCGGGTCACATTTCCAACTTTTAGTCCGGCGGGTAGAACACTGACCACTTTCCCATCTGGCGAATGGGCGTGCCCATTCAGCACAATATCGGTTGCTGTTTTTGTGGGGCCAAAATCAGTGTCATATAATAATGTCCTGCCGTCATCCTGAAATACTGGCCCGGTATTAATCGGTGGCTGGATGGCGGACAGCATTGTTGTGCCATCTGGCAATATATCCCAGGTCGCCTTCAGTACGATGGTCCAGACCTCTTCGCCATACCTGTTTCTTATCCAGCTTCCTTTTACTGCATAGGGGGTCTGATTTTTTACTTGCCACATGTTGCTACTCCGGTTAGCCGATGCGTCCTGTCTGTGTTCCCACGCGAAATTAATGTTCTATGGTTATATAGTCTCAGGAAAATGGATTAGTTAACCTCAATGCGTGCACCAGAAAGACGGTTTACACCTTCTGCATCGCTTAGGATGTATTCACCTTTGATTACGACCTTACCGTTGGGGTAAAGCGTGATACATGATTTGCCGCAACTAAGAGTGATTTTTTGCTGTGCCGTGAAAATCAATTCTTCCGGCACCACTGATTTTTTATCGGTTTCTTCTTTTCTGTCATCATGCGCGGCGGCCTTTATTAATGTTTGTTGCATTAGTGCTCCCTCAATTTTCAGTAGTTATAACTGGCTTAAAGCAGGCAGAGTGGCTCGATCAGAAAATTCGCACATCCGTAGCAACGCCAGAGGACGTAAGTTCAAATAACCTTTCTTCAGAACCGCGCTCAATCCTTCCGATGTTGTAGGTTGCCCACACAGATACTGTGTATCCGATGAAAAACTGCCCTGATGAGTTTCCCACCAGCAATCAAAAGCTTTTCTCGCTGGCCAGCACACACCCTGCTCCGGATCACTCTCTGGAATGTCAGCTGACTCAGATATTACTCTGGGGTGTATTTCTTCTTTCTTATACTGCCAGCCGTCCTGTTCAGGTAACGATCCGGTAATGGTAATGACGGATAACGCACTTAGTCGGGCATATTCAGGTATATCAAAGTAAGTCATCAGGGAAGGAATAAAGTCTGCCTTCCCAGACCAGCCCATAGCCTGTATCAGTAATCGGGTATCAATGCTTTCTTCGTCTAGCCGACTTATCAGAGTCTGGGAATTTCCAGCACGGTGTGTTAATAGATATTTGACAGCGGAGGCCCGAATATCGGCTTTTTTACTGTGAGTCAGCAAGTGAAGGTGTGCGGTGGCTGCATTGGTGTGTTCATCCGGTGGCAAACTTGAACATAAAATTGCCCTGCATCCCTGTAATATAAGATTATCCCGACCGGAGGAAAATACGGTTTCCATGGTAGGAACAAATAATGGTGAAGCAGTCCTTCGCAGAATATTTAGCAGGAAATCAACACACCAGCCCTGCTCAATAAGTCCCTGGATATCCTGTTGATTGAACATTACAGATGCTGTATGGACATTGTCATTTAGGGTAGCTGTTGCGTAAGCCCTGCAAACCGGAAGTGACAATACCATTGGCCATATATTGGATCGGGCAGGCATCCAGTTAATTACGGAACAGAGAGCAGGTAACAGACGGGGCATTGCCTGAACTAATCCCATACATCCGGAGAGAAGCAATTCATCATTCGTATTTGCTGCAAAAAGCGCCACAGCGAACAACTCCCCCGTTGATAACACCCCCTGTAATAGCCCCCGCAAGTACTCTGCTGTTTCATCTTTCAGCAACAACATACCGTCCAGATACGTCTGCATTCGCTGGTCAAATTGCATTAGATCGCTAAAATCATGATGGTATGACGACAACAGCACATTCCGCAGGCGATAATCTTGGGCCAGCATATCGGTGTATTGTTCAGCAAGCCGGGGACGTAGTGTCCGGGTCAACATAGTGTAGCCTCTGTAGTATCAGTTGAAATGCACAGTACTGGCGACGCCTTTAATACTGTCATCTGCCTTAAACTGGATCTTCACACCGTTCATCATGATGGTACCGTCCTTGTTCATTTTCAGCTCACACTCTCCAACTTTGATGGTCAAGCTATCAGTAACCGTGAGGGTGTAATCTTTCCCTATCGTAATATTCTGGGATTTATCCACTTTTTCGGTATCGTATCCGATCACCTTGCTGTCCTGATTATTACCTACATCTTTCTTACGATCTTTAGTCACTTTCAACGTCTGATTATTCCCGACACTCACGTTTTGATCGTGAGTCACCGTAACACTCTGGTCATGACCTCCGGCATTCTCCTTACCTACAATCACCGTCTGCCCCAGCCCGACCGTCACCTGCTGGTTATTGCCGATGGTTTCGCGGTGGTCGACTTTCACATTGGTGTCGCGGTTATTGAGCACCACCGTCTTCATGTCCTTCTGGGCATGCATCGACAGCAGCTCCTGGCCTGTCTGGTCCTCAAACATCAGTTCGTTGTACCCGGCACCCTTATACGTCTGCGAGCGTATCGCCATCTGGGTTTTGGTGCCCGGCAGGTCGCCCGGTGCGCGGTTGGCAGCGTGATAGGTGCGCCCGGTGATAATCGGCTGGTCCGGGTCGCCGTTGAGGAAATCGACAATCACTTCCTGGCCGACGCGGGGGATGGCGATGTTGCCGAATCCGGTGCCCGCCCATGCCTGCGAGACGCGCACCCAGCACGAGCTTTCCTCGTTGGTTTTGTTGTAGCGGTCCCAGGCAAATTTCACCGTCACGCGACCGTGTTCGTCGCAGTAGATTTCTTCCCCGGCAGGACCGGTGACAATGCCGATTTGCGGGCCGTCCACCAGCGGTTTCGGCAACGGTGTCGGGCGCCAGGTCTGGGTGGCCGGAATAACATAAAAGCGGTTGGTGAGCGTGGTGCCCTGGCCTGAACTGCCGATTTGCGCCTGCGGCTGGTTGCCGGAAATCTCGCTCGACACCACCTGCCACGGGCTGTTTAAATCTTCACGCGGATGGTCGGTAAGGGTGAACCAGCGCCCCGGCTGGAGCTGCGGGGAGTTGCTGGTGCCGCTGGCAAAATCGACGTTATTACGCCAGCCGTCCATCTGATATTTCGCAAAATCAGCCCCGTGCTGTTCATCCTTAAAACGCCCCGGATAGTCAAAAATCTCATAGTCCGGGCGCTGATAAGACAGGTCCGCGCCTTCTTCCTGGTACTGCGCCTGCCAGCCGGGCGCGGTGAAGGTGTAATCCTGGGTAGTGACTTTCGCCGGGCGGATTTGCGCGCTGCGGCAAAAGGTGTTGATGCAGTAGGTGGACGATTCAGAGGCGGCATTCGGGTTATAGGGGAACGCCCCGAGGCCGCGCAGGTTGCAGCGGTCATCGGTGAAAGTCAGTTTCTGGTCGCTGTCATCGAGATATTCATCCTCGAAGAAAAAAATGCCTTCTTCGGCGGCGAGACGGGCGATGAAATCGTAATCCGACTCCATAAACTGCACGCAGAATTCGCGCGCCGGATGCGGGCGGCGAAACAGCGCGTCATGCGTGCGGATACGCATTTCTTTCAGCAACTTTGCGAAGATGTACTGGATGTCGTAGTTCTGAAAACTGCGGCAGTTCTGCCGCTGTGAACTGCGCCAGAACTCCGGGCGTACCGTCATGCGGTAGAGCGTCTGGTGCTTGCCACTGTCACCCTGTTCGCAGAAGGTGACAATACCCCGCACCCGGCGCTTAATCACGTCACCCTGCCAGATGGTGAGCAACGCGTATTCGTCGAGAATGGCTTTAAAGCCAATCGCCGGGTCATTGCAGGCCACGGTGATATCCAGAGTGAATAGCGAAGAGAGAGACTGCTTTAATTTAAAGCCCACCACCGCAAAGGTGTCCGCCGGAGTGCGCCCCGCGGTGAAGGTAAAGCGGGTGCCGTCTGAAGCCATAAAATACTCCTTCAGGGATACAGTAAAATAACGTCCTGCATGCAGGACGTTATTACCTTTAACCCGGAATTAAGATTCCAGTGGTGCACGCCAGTCGTCAGCGCCAGAAGTACCCGCAGAAGTGTGTTCCCACTCAATTTTGCGATAAGCCAGTGAAACCTGGATTAATTGGGTGAATTCACGCTTGGTAGCGTCCTGGCAATGTGGCATATGGCAATTGATATCCACAATGGTTGAATCTGTCAGGCGGGTAGTAAAGAAATGTTCTTGCTTACCCTCTACAGAAGTACGGAACCATTTCAGCTCTGTTGTTGGCAACATTTCGCCTGATGCCAGCGCGTTATAAAGCAGTGGTACGGCTTTATTAAGCGCTACAGTGAAAATGAAAGGCTTATGAGCACGCTGCCCAGCAGGCTGGCCTGATTGTGGGTCGGTAGGTACGGTAACGATATGCTGGAACTCTTGCACCAGCATTTCATCTTCATGCCCCTGAACATAAATATTTCCGACGGATTCAGCGGTGAAAGCCCCAGCAGTAATATTGCCCTGAGTCTGACCATTCATTGATATATAACATGGGGTTGGCATTGAAAAACTCCTGTAAGTAATAAACATCACTATTAATCAACGATGATTTCTTAACATTCATTTGGTTTGCCAACTACGTCATACACATCAGTAATATGAATGAACTAGAGTGATTTACATCATTTAAAATTTTAAACTGGCAAACAAAACAAAACGAAACCAGGCGACAAAATAACACCAGCAAAAAGGCGAAAGAACAAAAATACAGAGCAATGTCCGTATCCCTACCTTAAGGAGTTATAAAAATTATGAGTACACTCTCAAGCATACGAAAAAATAATACAGTGACAAATAAAGGAGCGTTCTCTCATTACACTCCAACTGCAAACATAAAACCACAACAAAAAAAACATAATTAGAAGTCGGTTTCTGTACTTTTGTATCTGTACAAAACGCTGGCTTATAGTGCTAACGTAGCCACCATTCAGAAACTATTACTCTGACAAATAACAAATCAGCCCTAACTATTTATTAACTAACGCCAGTCAACCAATGCCAGGCATACCAATAAGTGCGTAACACAAGGGTAAGTAAATATGAGTAACAATAAAGACGGCAGCGTCGCGCCTAAAGAACGGATCAACATTCGTTATGTTCCCAAAGCTGATGGGTTAAATTCAGAAATTGAATTACCGCTAAATTTATTAGTCGTTGGCGATATGAAAGGCCGTGAAGAAGATTCACAGCTGGATGAACGCAATACAGTTTCTATCAATAAAAATAATTTTAACGCAGTAATGAGCGAAACGGGAATCAACCTGAACTTTAGCGTAGGGAACGCCCTGAGCACGAAGAAAGGTGAAGAACTTCAGGTCGAGCTTGACGTGAAATCACTCGAAGATTTCTCCCCGGATAATATCGCCAGACAAGTTCCTGAACTCAGAAAATTGCTGGAGTTACGTGAAGCTTTGGTCGCGTTAAAAGGGCCAATGGGGAATGTTCCTGCTTTCCGTACCCAGTTACAGGCATTGCTGGATCAGGAAGAATCGCGTGCCCAACTCCTTAAAGAGCTAGATATCGTCAATAAGGCATAATTTTAAGAAGGATTTTGAACATGTCGTTACAGGAAGAACTTTCCTCGCCCTTAGCGGGAGCTGCTACTAAATCAACATCACTTCTGGATGAGATTATGGCGCAAACCCGTATTCAGCCAGAGTCTGACGGTTATGATGTCGCGCGCCAGGGTATTGCCGCTTTCGTAACCAGTATTCTGCAAACGGGTAATCACCAGGATCCTGTTAATAAACTTGCAGTTGATCGCATGATTGCTGAACTGGATGGCAAAATAAGTAAGCAAATGAATCACATTTTGCATGCTGAGCCATTCCAGCAAGTTGAGTCATTTTGGCGTTCGATGAAGTTGCTGGTTGACCGGACAGATTTTAAAGAAAACATAAAAATCAATATCCTGCATGCAACTAAAGAAGAGTTGTTGGAAGATTTTGAATTCGCTCCTGAGATTGTTCAATCCGGATTTTATAAGCACGTTTATTCATCAGGTTATGGTCAGTTCGGCGGTGAACCAATTGCTTCGATTATCGGTAGCTACGCGTTTAACAATAACGCTCAAGACATGAAGCTACTGAATTATGTCAGCGCTGTTGGCGCAATGGCTCACGCCCCGTTCCTGACATCCGTATCGCCTGATTTCTTTGGTCTAAAATCCTTTACTGAACTGCCAACAATCAAAGATGTTGCCTCCATTTTTGAAGGCCCGTCTTATACAAAATGGCGTGCATTACGGGAATCTGAAGATGCCCGATATCTGGGACTAACGGCGCCACGTTTCTTGTTACGCCTGCCCTACTCACCAATCGAAAACCCTATTAAAAACTTTAATTTTCAAGAAGATGTTAGCCATCACCACGAAGATTACTTATGGGGTAATACCGCCTTCTTACTGGCGAGCAGCCTGACAGATAGCTTTGCTAAATATCGTTGGTGTCCAAATATCATTGGCCCTCAAAGTGGCGGTGCGGTGAACGATTTACCCGTACATATGTTTGACGCTCTTGGGCAGACTCAGGCAAAAATCCCTACCGAAATTCTCGTCACAGACCGCCGTGAATTTGAACTTGCCGAGGAAGGTTTTATTACGTTAACCATGCGTAAAGGCAGCAATAACGCCGCGTTTTTCTCAGCAAACTCGGTACAAAAACCAAGGAAATTCCCTGGCACCCCTGAAGGAAAAGTTGCGCAAACCAACTATAAGCTGGGTACGCAATTACCTTATATGTTCATCATCAACCGTCTGGCTCACTACATTAAAGTGCTACAGCGCGAGCAAATCGGTTCATGGAAGGTTCGTAATGATCTGGAACGTGAACTGAATAACTGGATTAAGCAGTACATTGCCGATCAGGAGAATCCGCCAGCAGATGTCCGCAGTCGCAAACCTCTGCGCGCAGCCAAAATTGATGTATTAGATGTTGACGGTGAGCCGGGTTGGTATCAGGTCGCTATTTCAGTTCGCCCTCACTTTAAATATATGGGTGCCAACTTTGAATTGTCTCTTGTTGGCAGGCTTGACAAGGAATAATTATGATAACGCCAGGCCGGAAAAGAGAAGCATCAGCCAGTTTATTTGAGCGTATTGAAAATGGTTCATCAGGTCATTCACGTTCAATGCAAATCGAGAGTTTACAATTATCGATTAAACGTAACTTGCGCAGCATCCTTAATTCCAGGCCTGGCAGTTCTCAAAGCACACTGCAATTAGGTGTCATCGATTTAAACGACGCAACGGCCTCAACAGCAGATTTTCGAAAAACGGTCGAAGAAGCCATCAAGAAATGTATTGAAGATTACGAACCTCGTATAAAGCAAGCAGATGTCCATGCTGTAAGCAGTGATGGATATGACCCCATGGATCTTAATTTTCATATTGTGGCGCATTTAGACTTTAACGGCCGTAAGGATGTCGTGGAATTTAATATGCAATTAGACAACCAATATCACTACCATCTGGATTAAGTTATATGTCATTTGAGGAAAGGTATTTTCGAGAAGAACTGGATTATCTTCGTCAGTTAGGAAAGCTACTGGCTAAAGAAAAACCCCATTTAGCTCCCTTTCTGGCAGAAAAAGAAGCTGACCCTGACGTTGAACGCCTGTTAGAGGGGTTTGCTTTTTTATCGGGTAATTTACGATCCAGAATTGAAGATGAATTTCCTGAATTGACTCATAGTCTGCTCAATTTATTGTGGCCAAATTACCTACGGCCAACACCGAGTATGACAATCATTGAATACACACCCAATCCGAAAACAGTAACCACTGCATTTTTAGTGAGTGCTGATTCGCAGGTCATGAGTGCATCAAATGACTCCGCTGGAATAACACCCGATCAACACTCTGAAGAATCGTTACCTGCATGCATATTCACGCTAAGTCGTGACGTTTGGTTATTACCCATCAGTATTGATGATGTCACAACCAATAGCAGTCACAAGCATGGCATGATTGATATAACATTTGTGCTGGGTAAAGCGCAGGATATCAGCACGCTGGACTTCGACAAAATACGCGTCTGGTTAGGTAATGATGATAATTATACTCGCTATCAACTCTATCTGTGGTTCTGCGAGTACATGACAGACGCAGAATTAGTTGTAGGTGAAAATACTATTCGTCTGCCTGATTTCAGGCTGACTCCGGTAGGTTTTGAAAAACAGGATGCAATACTTCCCTATCCAAAGAATGTTTATAGCGGATATCGTATATTACAAGAATACTTATGCTATTTAGATAGCTTTTTCTTTTTCGATGCGAAAGGTATTCATTCATTACCTTCAGAGACAATCACGGATAAATTCACTCTTCGATTGCATTTTTCAAAACCATTACCTCCCGATCTAAAGTTAAGACAGGACTCAGTCAGATTATATTGCACACCCGCAGTGAATCTTTTTTCACAAAGTGCAGAGCCTATTGAGTTGAATAACACCACTACTGATTATTTGCTCAAAGCAAACCATCGACTATCTGAGTGCTACGACATATTCTCAGTGAATAGCGTCGAAAGTGGTTGGTGTTATGATAATAATCATAGAGGAAAAGCAGTCGATACGACAATACGTACCTATTCTTCTTTCGAAAGTTTTCAGCATCAGGTGGAATATTCTCAGCAACGGGAAGCATTATATTATCGGGTTAAATCCAAAACATCGATTTCCTATCATGGGCTTGAGCACTTTATTTCCTTTGTCCACGGTGACGGTACCTTATCTGAAAGAGAATACAGTGGTGACGGATATGAGGTTGTTTCAGCAGAATTAACTTGTACCAACAGAGAGTTACCTGCACAACTCAAAACGGGTGATATCAAACGCGCAATGGGAAAAAACCCCGCGGTATCCTCCTTCCGTAATGTCACACGTCCCTCACTGCCTTTATATCCTGTTCTTGATGGCAGTCTGCATTGGTCGCTGTTGTCGAATATGAGTCTTAACTATCTCTCATTATTGGATCTGGATGCCTTGAAGCAGATACTTCGTACTTATGATTTGCCGGGTATCCAGCACCCGCAGGCAGCAAGGTTATCTCAACAAAAACTAGACGCCATTGAGCAGATTGAAACCAAACCCGTGGATCACCTTTTTAAAGGTGTACCAATCAGAGGTTTAGCGTCAACAATCTATATCCGTCAAACCCCATTCATTTGTGAGGGTGAACTTTATTTATTGGGCACTGTACTTTCCCACTTTTTTTCGCTCTATGCCAGCGTGAATAGCTTCCACGAATTAAAAGTCGTCAATATAGATAATCAGGAGTGTTACGAATGGCCGGAGAGAATGGGTCAGCACGCGCTGATTTAGAAGTGAACAATCCCTTTCACGACGTCTGTCGTTATAATTTTTATGCTTTAGTTGAAGCAATTTATAAGCAGACCGACAAATATCAGGTCATTTCCCTTCAGACTGAACCTCAGGATGAAGTATTGCGATTTGAAGCTGATGCGAGCATTGCTTTTCCTAAAAGCGATGTTCAAGCGCTTACCCGTAATAAAATCGACCAGTTTATTATGACCACCACCTTTCTGGGATTGCATGGCAGTCAATCGCCATTACCGGGTTATTACCTTGATAATCTTGCCTGGGGCTCTGCTCAAGGCGAAAAAAAACTGGGTGATTTTCTCGATATGTTTTCTCACCGCTGGACTCAATTTATTTACCATATCTGGCGTAAATATCGTTACTACGCCTGTTTCCGTAATGGTGGTGTGGATGCCTTTTCTCAACGAATGTATTCACTTGTTGGATTGGGCAGCGAAACTATTCGCAGCCGCCTGGCGATTAATCACAGCAAAATGCTGGCTTACGCTGGAGCGCTGGCAAACCCAGGTCGCTCGCCTGAAGTTATTTGCAGCCTGATATCTCACTGCTTTGATCATGAAGAAGTGACATTACACGGCTGGCAATTACGTAAAGTCAATATTGCTCCCGACCAACAAAACAGATTGGGAAGCCGTGTCATGTGCGGTAGTAGTAAATATCAGGAAAAATCGGTGCTGGGTAAGAACTTCTCTATCGGCGGTCATATTCCCGATCGAGGTGGCAAATTTTTGTTATGTCTAAACAATCTCTCTCGTGAACGATTTCTTTCCTTTTTACCCAACGGTAAAAATTTCCTGCCATTAACACTATTTGTTGCCTTTGTATTACGTGACCAATTTGCCTGGGATCTACGGCTAGGAATTGCCCCGCAACAAGTGGGCGGCATGACGCTTGGCAATGAACAAAATTCACTTCTGGGATGGACGAGTTTTCTCGGCCAACCCAATCAGTATCCTCACGTGACAATCACGGTGAGAACGTAACCAGAGCCTTAAAAACGGAGCGCAATATGGCAGAGGATAAACAGCAGCCGTCACTTTCATTACAGATTATGAATGGTAATGAACTGGAAAGTGGCCGGGCAGCAAAATGCCTGTTTACGACAGAAGGCGGTGATATTGGCCATACCGAAATGTGTTACTGGTCTGTACAGGACAACAAGCAAAGTATTAATGAGAAAGCCTGTTCCGTTGTCTGGCGAGACGGCATTTTTTGTTTGCAAATACACACGCGAAATTTACAGCTAAATCAGGCGCCTGTAACTCAGAGCGCGGGTTTAATTCGTTTGCGTCAGGGAGATGAAATCGGCATCGGCACCCTGCGTATAAAAGCACAATTTCATCTGGGCGAAGGCGACGATTTAGATCTGCAAAATACGACACCAGAAACCATTGTGATGAACCAGGATCGGTTAACCGAAACGTTACTGACCACAGAAGGGCAACCAAGCTACCAAAGCACCCTGCCTTACCGGGAAATCGCGCCTTCGATTGTGAATGGTTTTTCTTCGGACCCGCTTGCAGCCCTACAAAAAGAGAGTCTGACAACTCACCATTCAACATTCTCGGCTTTTGATGAACCTTCTCTTATGCAGTACAGCCATCAAGTCCCGCTTACCGCGCCGGGTTCGGATGCGCCTCGAAAAGGTGGCATCGATAACCACTTCATGGATTTGCCCGATATCAGTAGTTTACGCGCTAAAGAAAATGAAGGGACACACCACAACGATGCCAAAGATCTAACTTACCACCATGTCGCCGTTTCACCACTTATGCGTGGCTTGGGTCATGCACTTCCACTGCACAACTCGCAAAGTGCAGATGATTTTCTGGAAGAGATTGGCCGCACTTTGCAAGCAGCGGTGAAAGGGTTGTTAGATCTGCAACACCAGCAAAATAGCCTTTCTGATAAGCATTTACGCCCGCTTGAGGATAACCCGTTACGTCTGAATTTGAGCTATGAAAGTGCGCTGAACGTACTCTTTGCCGATGGAAAAAGCCCAGTACATTTGTCTGCTCCAGCCGCTGTCGCTGAAAGCCTGCGCAATATGAAACTGCACAACCAGGCGAATCAAACTGCCATCGTTGAAGCGCTTCGCATGATGCTTGATGCCTTCTCTCCCAATCAATTAATGACGCGTTTTGCACAGTACCGCCGCAGCCACGAACAACGTCTGGAAATGAACGATGCCTGGGCATGGAACATGTACTGCAACTATTACGATGAGCTGGCTTCGAGCCGGCAGCTTGGTTTCGAAAGATTATTTAATGAGGTTTACGCGCAGGTCTACGACCGCGTATTGCGTCGGTCAGACCGGGAGTCGGATGCACTATGAAGTGGAGATGGCCCCTGGCGATGGCAATTCTGTGTCTCATCACAGGAATACTTAGCGGATGCGAAACGGCAAAAAAGTTAGGCCAGGTGATCGCTGACCCAAATATTAAAGTGGGCGAAGCCGCTGAGCAGCCTTCTGAACTGGTCGTCACACTTTTGACCGAGCCGGACGCTAATGCCAACGAAAGTGGCGAGGGTTTGCCGGTAAGTATTCAGCTTATTTATATGAGTGAAGACTCCAGGCTGCAAGATGCTGATTTTGATCTTATTGCGGGTGCCAAGCTTGATGAGGTATTGGGTAAAAACTATATCGACAACCAGGATTTCAGCTTACTGCCCAACACCATTAAAACGCTACCACTGATAAAAATGAATCCGGTAACACGTTATATCGGCGTAGTGGCCTATTTCGCTGATGATCAAATTACAGAATGGAAGCAAATAACATCTGTTGAAGGTATCGGACATACCTATCACCTGCTGGTACATGTGCGCGACAGCAGTATCGAATTAAAAAAAGAGGAATAACAATCGTGGCAACCATGAAAAATAAAGTTATCTGGCAGGAAGGTTTATTTGTTAAACCCCAGCATTTTCAGCAACAGCAACGACATAACGATTATGTCCTACAGAATCGTCTGCTGGCGCTGAGTAATATCAACTGGGGTTTTACCGATCTGGATATTGATGAAACTCAACTTAAGCATGGCAAAATCAGTATTAATAAAGCGATCGGATGTATGTCCGATGGAACAGTATTTAGCATCCCAGACCAGGATATTATCCCCGCACCGCTGCTAATTAATGAGCTGAAGACTTCGGCCAGCCGCGAAATTTATCTGGCTCTGCCAATCATTAGCGATGTGATTAATGAAGTTGAAGGGATGCATAGTGCAGGACAATCTTCGGGGCGTTACCGTATTAACTACAGCGATGTTCGCGATCTTCACACCAATGAAGGCGATGCAAGCGCTCTCGCTCTGGGTCAATTACTTCCTTGCCTGATGAGCGGAGCCGAAGATTTAAGTTCCTGGGTGACGATCCCTTTATGTCGCATTAAAGAACGCCATCCCAATGGAATGCTGGAGCTAGATCCCGAATTTATTCCCAGCGTTATGACGACTCATTCCAGTACCGCCTTGACGCGTTATCTGGGAGAAGTGACCTCCTCTGTCACTAACCGTGCCGAAGAGCTGGCAAAACGTATTGGCGCGCCTTCGCAACAAGGTATTGCCGACGTTGCCGAATTTATGATGTTGCAGATGTTTAACCGCAATCAGACAAAATTCGCTCATCGCTCTGCGCTGGCTCGCTTACACCCTGAGGTTTTTTATCTCGATTTGATTTCATTGTATGGCGAGCTTGTGACATTCACAGAAGAGAGTCGCCTGTCTGAAAAGCTTGGTTTCTATCAGCAGGAAAATCTGACCGAAACGTTTAATCAGATAATGCCTCGATTACGCAAAGCGCTAAGTACGGTATTAGCTCCACGCGCGATGAATCTGCCATTTACTTATATGGATGGCATTTATGCCGCCATCGTTAATGATTCAACCCTTTTGCAATCCGCAACCTTTGTGCTGGCGGTGAAATCGCAAATGCCACACGAAACATTACATCGCCAATTTGTGCAGCAATCCAAAATCAGCTCCGTGGAAAAAATCCGCAATGTGGTAAGCGTTCAAGTTCCGGGGGTTCAGTTGGTGCCGCTTTCCACCGCACCACGCCAGATCCCTTATCACGCCAATTATGTCTACTTCACCCTGGATAAAAACAGCCTGGCCTGGGCGGAAATTGTGCGTCACAACGGCATCGCTTTGCACGTCTCCGGGAACTTCCCGGAACTCGAGCTACAGCTTTGGGCAATAAGAGGATAACGCTATGAGCGAAATCTCTGAAGCATCGGTTTTCACTGATGAAACCAATGACGATAACCAACGCCAGTATCGACTGGCGCTTCGCGGCAATAGTCTGAATCCAATGATTGATGGAGCAACCCCTCTTCTTGGCATGGTGTTGCGTCTGAAAACCATGAGCAGTCGTGGGTTACCGGACCATCTTTTTGGTCAGGTTGTTACCGATATTCGTGCGATTGAGCAATTACTGCAGAACCATGGCTACGAGCCGGGGACCATCATTTCGTTTCGTTATGTTCTTTGTACTTTCATTGATGAAGCGGCGTTGGGCCAGGGCTGGTCAAGCCAGAACGAATGGGTAAAACAATCACTGCTGGTGCATTTTCATAATGAAACCTGGGGCGGTGAGAAGATTTATATTCTGCTTGAAAGGCTGATTGGCGAACCGAAGCGATATCGCGATCTACTTGAGTTTCTGTACTTATGTTTTTCGCTCGGATTCCGTGGCCGCTATAAAGTCAGTATGCAAAACAACGATGAATTCGAACATATATTTCGCCGCTTACACCACGTACTCCACCAGTTGCGTGGGGATGGTCCCTTCCCGCTATTGCATCTGGATAAAAGAAACCAGCATTCGCCGTACCGCTTAGTAAAACGCCTGGGCATTAAGCATTTGCTCGTAGGCGGTATCACCCTACTCCTCGCGACCTATTTATTTTATCTACTGCGCCTGAACGCGCAGACCCAGGACATTTTGCAGCAGCTAAGTGGCTTGCTGAGATAACAATAAGGATATTGAGATGATCCAGATTGATTTACCTACGCTGGTTAACCGGCTGAATCTTTTGTCAAAACAAGCGTTGGAGATGGCAGCGGCTGAATGCGTCAACCAGCAAGCATCAGAAATTACCGTCGCGCAAGTCCTGGTACAAATGCTGGCAACGCCACGTAGCGATGTCCGTGTTATCGCCGAATATTCCGGGATTGACCTCGGGGAGCTACGCGACGCACTGACTCTCGTCGGTGAATATAAAGGTCAATCCGTTGATAGCTACCCAAGCTTTTCACCATTACTGGTGGAATGGCTAAAAGATGCATGGCTGCTGGCTTCTGCCGAGATGCAGCTTGGACAATTACGCGGCGGAATCTTACTGCTTGCCCTGCTTCATACGCCTTTGCGCTACGTACCGCCAGCCGCAGCACAATTACTGGCGCAGATAAACCGCGACTTGCTCCGGCTGAATTTTACCTCATGCACCAAAGACTCTGCGGAGTCCGTCATTCTTGATGACAATGCCAAAACATCGGCGATAGCACACAACGAAGAGAGCCTGCTCGCTCGCTACTCCACCAATGTGACGAATGATGCGCGCAACGGCAAACTCGACCCCGTACTGTGTCGCGATGCCGAAATTGATCTGATGATCGACATTCTGTGTCGCCGACGGAAAAACAATCCCATTGTGGTTGGCGAGGCCGGTGTAGGTAAAAGTGCGCTAATTGAAGGGCTTGCTCTACGTATCATCCATGGTCAGGTCCCGGAAAAGCTGTTGAATACAGAACTCGTGACCCTCGATTTAGGCGCGCTTCAGGCTGGAGCATCCGTTAAAGGCGAGTTCGAAAAACGTTTCAAAGGGATCATGACGGAAGTGCGTGAGGCCACAACTCCGGTGATTTTATTTATCGATGAGGCGCATACGCTTATTGGTGCAGGCAACCAACAGGGCGGGTTGGATATTTCCAACCTACTTAAACCCGCGCTGGCTCGTGGTGAACTGAAAACCATCGCGGCGACAACCTGGAGTGAATACAAAAAGTATTTTGAGAAAGATGCTGCACTTTCGCGGCGTTTTCAGCCCGTTAAGGTAAACGAACCCACCGCCGCTGAAGCGACTATTATTTTGCGCGGACTGGCCTCTGTCTACGAGCAGGCACACGGCGTGTTAATTGATGATGAAGCATTGCAGGCCGCCGCGACACTCAGCGAGCGATATCTTTCTGGCCGTCAGCTTCCGGATAAAGCGATTGATGTCCTTGATACCGCCTGCGCCCGCGTGGCAATTAATATTTCCTCCCCTCCGCGCCAAATCTCGGCACTCACAACACAAAGCCATCAGTACCAGGCAGAAATCCATCAGTTAGAGCGCGAGCAGAAAATTGGTTTGCCGCAAAACGATGCTCGCCTGCTTGAATTGCATCAGCTTAATCAACAGGCGAACGCACAGCTCGGCGAACTGGATGAAAGCTGGCACCACCAGCAGGATTTGGTGCAGCGCATTGTGGCGCTGCGTCATGAACTACTGATGACCAGTGAAGAAAATTTTGCAACAACACGGCCCGAAAAACGCGAAACACTTCAGTCGCTTATGGTCGAGTTGGATACGTTGCATCAGCAGCAATTGCTGGTTTCCCCGCATGTCGATAAGCGCCAGATTGCCTCGGTGATTGCAGAGTGGACAGGCGTACCGCTTAACCGCTTGTCGCAAAGCGAAATGACATTAATTACTGAGCTTCCGACATGGCTCGGCGACAAAATTAAAGGCCAAACGCTAGCCATTGCACAGTTACATAAACATCTTCTGACGGCGAGAGCTGACCTGCGCCGCCCGGGGCGCCCATTGGGTGCATTTTTGCTGGCAGGCCCAAGCGGCGTCGGCAAAACAGAGACCGTTTTGCAACTTGCCGAGTTGTTGTTCGGCGGCCGCCAGTATCTCACCACGATCAATATGTCGGAATTCCAGGAAAAACATACCGTTTCACGCTTGATTGGCTCGCCGCCAGGGTATGTCGGCTACGGCGAAGGTGGTGTGCTGACAGAAGCGATTCGCCAGAAACCTTATTCCGTCGTTTTGCTTGATGAAGTCGAAAAAGCGCACCCGGATGTGCTTAATCTCTTCTATCAGGCTTTCGACAAAGGCGAAATGGCCGACGGCGAAGGACGCCTGATCGACTGCAAAAACGTGGTCTTTTTCCTTACCTCAAACCTGGGTTATCAGGTCATCGTCGAACATGCGCAAAACCCAGAGCAACTTCATGAAGAACTTTATCCGGTACTGGCCGAATTCTTCAAGCCGGCCCTGCTGGCGCGTATGGAAATTATTCCTTTCCTGCCCCTCTCAGATGAGACTTTAAAAACCATTATCGCCGCTAAGCTGGAAAGGCTCATTACTTTGCTACACCAGCGATTCAGTGCCGAAACAATAATTACAGAGCAAGTCAGTGAAGAAATCATGCTTCGTGTCACGCGGTCCGAAAACGGTGCCCGCATGCTCGAATCTGTCATTGATGGCGAAGTATTGCCGCCGCTTTCGTTACTGCTGCTGCAAAAAATGGCAGCGGGTTCAGTCATCCAGCGTGTGCACATCGCGGTTGATGAGCACCGTTTCACCGCAGAGATTGAAGATGCGGCAACTGAGGCGCAAGGCATCTGATGAAGGGATCGACATTAGCCAGCATATTGCTGGCTTTAATACCGCTACAAGCCAGTTGTGCCTCGACTCAGTTCGATAATTTCCCCACAGAAGCCACGCTAAAAGCGATGCTAACCTGTCGCGCCGAACCGGCTTCGCTGGTGCGACTGGACTGTTACGACCATGCTCTGGCACCAGAGCATCCTGGATTTGCCGGCGCGCTAAAAAAAGCCCAATTGCAGGGCGACGCCTGGATGCGAGCCTATAACCAGGAGCTGCAGCGCGACGATCACTCCACCACTTTTATAACCCGGCAAACGGAGGGTGAGCGCCCTTCAGTGGTGATTACCACCCCTGCGCTGGGAAGCGTGCCCCCTCGCCCGGTATTGATGTTCAGTTGCATTGATAACATCACTCGAATGCAAATTGCTTTACCTGAACCCCTTAAAAGTGCACCAAATCTGTCGATTACTACGGAAAAAATGCACCTTAACGTCCATTGGTTTTTACGTGAAAGCGATTCACTTCTTGAGTCCAGCCGAGGCCTGGCAGGGATCGATGAAATCAAACAACTCTTCGCTGCGCAGACGCTGACGCTGACGGTAGACATTACAGGCCAGTCGCAACCTTCCCTGCATGCGATGACATTTGCCATTACCGATCTGGAAAAAACACTTGAACCAATGCGGGCTGCCTGCCATTGGGCAAGCTAGTTTTACAAGGAAGCTAATATGGATATTTCAACATCGCAAACATGGGTTGCACACGTTGTCGCTTCTCTATCAGAAGAACAAATCAGTTCTGTGCTCAGCGAAAGTAATGCCGACTGGGAATACATTGACAGGGAAATGGTTAAGCTTGGGTCGCTTAATCACTCACAGCTGGATATTGCTGAAATACAGCAGCGTTCCCTGAAATTACTGGCGAACGAAAGCAAAGATTTTCGCGTAATAGTCCATCTGCTACGAACACTGCAACATTCCGGGAAAGCGGTTGAGTTGATACTTTCCGTTCAACTGCTCAATCAATATTTACGGCGATTCTGGAAGCCGTCATGGCCGCATAAAGAAGCTCATAAAAACCGCTTCGCGCAGCAGATACTCTCTCGTTTTGAGGCTGCTGCGGCAGGCTTTGCGAGTGATTCAAACCAGACCCAGCATACAACGATGTTGGATGAATTTGCTCAACTCTCAACGTTCTGGCAAAAGGCTGGCTGCGAGCAACTTGCCGCGACCGCACATGAGTTAATTGCGCTTTATCAGCGTCATATTCTCGAACATGCTTCTGCACCAGTTGAAAATGTATTAGCGACTACACCAGCCAATTTATCAACGGCTATCAGTGCGCCTCTCCCCACTATTCCCATTGAAAACCATGACGATAAAGCCTGGAGACAAACGCTTTTAAAAGTCGCGGATTTGCTATGCGAGCGCAATCCTCAATGCCCAGTTGGATATCGTCTGCGTCGCTACGCTATCTGGCAAACTATCACCAGCGCCCCACAGGCGGAAGTTGATGGAAGAACGCAGCTGGCGGCATTCTCTGTCGATTTAATGGAGGATTACCAGGCTCGTCTGACACCCGCAAATAGTGAACTCTGGGAACAGGTTGAGAAGAGCCTTCTGCTGACGCCTTACTGGTTCGACGGACACTGTCTGTCAGCCCGAATTGCAATGCAGCTAGGGTATTCAGATACCGCAGAAGCGATACGTGATGAGCTTAATTATTTCTTAAACCGAATTCCGGCGCTAAAAACATTACTGTTCAACGATTATTCCCCGTATTTGTCACAAACGACACAGCATTGGCTTGATACGCATGCAGCAAAAACGGCTTCTACTTCTTCACTGAGCAGTAATAGCGATACAGAAACTCTTTGGCAATGCTTTTCAGAGCAAGGCCTTACCCCTGCATTGCAATTGCTCGATCAATACCAGCAACAAGTTCACGAACCACGAGATCAATTTTACCGACAATTTTTTGGCGCCCAGCTTTTTGAACAAGCCGGATTGGTCACCTCTGCACGTCAGCAATACAAAATGCTGCATCAAACAGCATGCCAGATGACGTTATCTCAGTGGGAACCCGTCTTACTTAAACAATTAGAAGAAAAAATCACGACGGACAGTGATGTTTAAACAGGAGTTTTATTGTGTTCAAAGTTTCTAAACCCGGCTTTTTAAGAGCGCTAAGACCGACACTTAAACCAGCAATGCCGAGGTTAAAAATCTCCGCAATGATTTTGCTGATTGTAGGCTGGGTATTATCACTGGTCTGGGTTTGGTGGAAGGGGCCAACCTGGATGCTGGGCGACCAACATCCACTCGCTCCGCAGGCTAACCGATGGCTGGCAACGGCCGTTTGGGTACTGATTGCACTGACATGGCTAACATTACGTATCGTTAAACGATTGCAGTTTCTTGAAACTCTGCAACAGCAGCAACGCCAGCATGAAAAGGATCCGATTAGCCTGGAGATCCACCAGCAACAGCGCCATCTAGACCATTGGTTGTTACGCCTGCAACGCCATCTGGCACGGCGTAATTATCTCTACCATTTACCCTGGTATATGATCATTGGCACTTCTGGAAGCGGGAAAAGTACGCTTTTAGGAGAGGGCTATTCTGCCGATAGCATTTACGCGCCGGAAAAAGTTCGCGGCGAGAATAACTCAACCTGGCATATTTCACCTCGGGTCGGTGCTCATGCAGTTATTTTCGATATCGATGGGGCGCTTATCGAGCAGCCGGTTAGTGAGCAGGAAGAAACGAATTCTAACGCGAGATTATGGGTACATTGGCTGGACTGGCTAAACCAGAAGCGTCATCGTCAGCCCCTTAACGGCATTATTCTGACCGTGGATTTGCCCGAGCTATTAACGGCAAATAAAAATCAACGTGAGCGTCAACTCACGATATTGCGCCAACGTCTTCAGGATATTCGCCAGCAGCTTCATTGCGAACTGCCGGTCTATATCACCTTAACAAAACTTGATCTGCTTTTTGGATTCGCCCCACTTTTCCAACCGCTTGATAAGCAAGAGCGGGATGCAACGTTGGGCGTCACTTTTACCGCAGGTGCTCACGAAAATGAGCGCTGGCGCGAGGAGTTGCATGCTTTCTGGCAAGAGTGGATGGAGCGTTTTAATCAGGCGCTACCGAATTTGTCACTCAATCATGTAGAAAGCAGCCAGCGAAGTACTTTATTTAGCTTTAGTCGTCAGGTTCAGGGAATTATCGAGCATCTGGAAGCCCTTATTTCAGGTTTGCTGGCAGGTGACAATATGGCAGTGATGTTGCGCGGGGTTTATCTCACTTCGTCGCTGCAACGTGGTCAGGTTGACGACATGTTTATTCAGTCAGCCGCAGCGCAATACCGACTGGGACAAAATGCACTGACCTCCTGGCCAATGGTCGAAACACAGCCTTATTTTACCCGCAGGCTGTTCCCTCAAACGTTGCTGGCAGAACCTAATCTGGCAAGCGAAAACAGCGTGTGGCTTGGGAAAAACAAACGTCAACTCACTGTCTTTTCCGCTATTGGAGCGGTTGCGGCAATCGCGTGTATTGCTGGCTGGCATCACTATTACAAATCGAATTACCGCTCGGGTGTCACCGTTCTTGCGCAGGCAAAATCCTTTATGGATATCCCACCACCGCAGGGCATTGATGAGCTTGGCAATCTGCAATTACCACTGCTCAACCCTATTCGAGACGCCACGCTTGCATACGGTGATTATCGTGAACATAACGCCCTCACCGATATGGCTCTTTATCAAGGAAGAAGGATTGGCCCCTATGTCGAGAGAACTTACTTGCAACTGCTTGAGCAACGCTATTTACCGGCACTGCTAAACGGATTGATTCGGGATCTGAACAATGCGGAGCCTGAAAGTGAGAAAAAACTCGCGGTACTGAGGGTTATCCGCATGCTCGAAGATAAAAGTGGCCGCGATAACAAAGTGGTGGAGCAATATATGGGGCAACGCTGGAGTGATAATTTCCATGGTCAGCGAGGCTTGCAGGGGCAACTTATGGCGCATCTGGATTATGCCCTTGAACATACAAACTGGCAGGCGCAACGCATGGCAGGTGATAGCGATTCAATTAATCGTTTTCTACCCTATGCGAAACCTATTGCGGCGGCACAGAAAGAGCTCAGTAAACTCTCAATTTATCAGCGCGTTTACCAGAGTTTGCGCACCAGAGCATTAGGCGCGTTGCCTGCAGACCTGAACCTGCGCGATCAAATTGGGCCGAGCTTTGACAAAGTGTTTGTTGCCAATAAAGAAGAAGATCTCTCCGTTCCTCAATTCCTGACGCGTTACGGGTTGCAAAGCTATTTCGTTAAGCAGCGCGACAGCCTGGTTGAACTTACCGCGCTGGATAGCTGGGTACTGAATATCACCAAAGATGTGACCTACAGTGCCGCCGATCGTGAAGAGATTCAGCGGCATATTACTGAGCAATATATCAGCGACTATACCGCGACCTGGCAGGCAGCTCTGAACAATCTCGATCTTCGGGAGTATGAGGATATGCAACAGGTGATTGATGCGCTCGAGCAGATAATTAGTGGCGATCAGCCTTTTTACCGCGCTCTGCAAGCGCTCCGTGACAATACTCAATCACCACCTCCACCAGCCAACCTGCCGGATAAAACTCGCGAAGCGATGATGTCTGCGTTGGACTTCCAGTTGCTGACACGTCTTGGACGCGAATTTGCTCCTGAAAACAGCGTGCTAGCCGAGGGGAAAGACAAAGACAGCACATTGCAGACGGTGTACCAGCAATTAACCGAGTTGCATCGCTATCTGCTCGCCATCCATAACTCGCCGGTGCCGGGTAAATCTGCACTTAAAGCTGTGCAGCTTCGCCTTGATCAAAACAGCAGCGATCCCATCTTTGCGACACGCCAGTTAGCAAAAACGCTTCCAGCCCCATTGAACAGATGGGTGGGCAAACTTGCCGATCAGGCCTGGCATGTTGTGATGATAGAAGCGGTTCATTACATGGAGGTCGAGTGGAACGAAAAAGTGGTGAAAGCATGGCAGCAGACATTAGCCGATCGCTATCCATTTGATCCACAAGCCGAACAAGATGCATCGCTGGATGCTTTCGATCGCTTCTTCAAACCAGCCGGGATCCTCGATAGCTTCTACCAGGAAAACCTCAAACTGTTTATTGAAAGCAAACTGACGTTGGGCGAAGACGGACAGGTCTTGATCCGTCAGGACGTACAGCAACAACTTGAAACTGCACAAAAAATTCGCGACACCTTCTTCACGCAACAAAGTGGTTTAGGGACGCAATATGCCGCAGAAACCGTTGAGTTGTCCGCCAATAAGCGCCGCAGCGTTCTGAATATGGATGGGCAGTTATTGGACTACAGCCATGGGCACAATTTCACAGCTCATCTGGTGTGGCCAAACACCATGCGAGAAGGGTCTGAAAGTAAGCTCACGCTCATTGGAACGGGTGGTGGCGCACCTCGTAGCATCATCTTTAGCGGGCCATGGGCACAATTCCGCCTGATAGATGCAGGCCAACTAACCAACGTTGAAGATGGCTCGTTTGATGTTCGGTTTAATGTTGACGGTGGCCATATGATCTATCGGATTCACGTAGACACTCAGGACAATCCATTTACCGGCGGGCTTTTTAGCGATTTCACCCTTCCGGATACTTTGTATTAATGGTTATTCCCCGGTGGCAGCGCCGGGGATATTCAGGGAATGACAGTATGAGCGACACAAAATTGATCATCAAACTGGGTGAAGATCCACGTAGCTTGCCTGAGTTTAGTGCTATTCGGGAAGAGGTAAATAAAGCCAATCATCCCGCTCACCCAGAAGTGAACTGGCGGCTCGTCGAATCTCTGGCACTGACACTCTTTAAAAGCAATGGAGTTGACCTGCATAGCGCCACCTATTACACCCTGGCACGCACGAGGATTAACGGGCTGGCGGGTTTTTGCGAAGGATGCGAATTACTGGCAGGGTTAATTACTGCGGAATGGGAACACTTTTGGCCTCAAAACTATCAGGCACGCTCAGATATGCTGGAATGGTTTAATAGCCGTGTCGGTAGTATCTTGCGCCAGAACCCTTCCCTCCTCACCGCCGATACAAACCTTTTGCTGCGTACGGAAAGAACTCTGCAACTGATATGCGATAAGCTTCAGCAGGTAGAATTAAAACGTATTCCTCGCGTCGAAAACCTGCTTTATTTCGTGCAGAACATCCGTAAGCGAGTGGAGAGTGAACAACTTGCACTTTCTACACCAACGTACTCATCACCGACATTAGTTTATATGCCCGCGCAGTCGGACTTTACGGATGCGATGAATTACACACCACCAATGACAGATTCAAACCCTCAGTCACCGAAAATTGAAGTGCATTTTCCAGGATCAGAAAATACCCCCCGCCCCTGTCCACCATTAACTTTGCGCGGTTTTCTATCAGGTGCCATCTGTAGTGCGATTATTGCGGCCGGTATATGGTGGTGGCATGTACTTCCTATGCAGCAACAGATAACTCAGGTGAACGACACCCCACAAGGCAGCGCAACACTTTGGCTTGCCTCACCTGGTCTGGAAGATTATACCGACCGACTGGACCAGTTACTTGCTGCCTCACCGCTACAACCCCTCGATACCGGTGAGCACCTCATACGTACCGCGCAGGCCACCTGGCCGGAAAGTACTCAACAACAGTTAGCTAGTGCGAAATGGCAAGCAACCCTAAAATCGCGCGCTGAAAATAGCCCATCACTAAGGAGCTATATGCAGGCACAACAGGATATACATGCATTTGCAGCCCTACTCGTGGAACGTGAAAAAAATAAAGAAGGTATGACTCTTTCGTATCTCAAAACAGTGGCTTATCAGGTTGAGACTTTATTGAAGCAGGAAACACCACTGGAGGTATTGATCACCCAATTAGAGGATGCGAAGAGACAACACCTGGGCACACAAACGCTAGAGAAGCAGATCGATGAACGAATAAGTGCCTTGTCGAGCCGTTACCAGTTAATTCGTAATTTAAATGCAGAAAATGAACCTATATTTCCTGTCTATAATAAACACCAGTAAGGGAAAATCACCATGGCAAATTTAATCTATTTAAGTCTGACCGGACAAAAACAGGGAAACATCTCAGCGGGCTGCTGCTCTCTGGATTCAATCGGGAATAAGGCACAGATTGCGCATCTGGATCAGATAATGGTTTATGAGCTTTCACATGCAATTACGCGACAACAGAATGCAAACCATAATCCAGTAATAATCACAAAACCGATCGACAAATCTTCACCTTTATTAGGAAAGGCCATTTCTGAGAATGAGATATTGACTTGTGACTTTGATGTTCACCAGACTAACAGATTTGGGATAAATGAGCTTTATTATAAAATAAAGCTCACCCAAGCAAGGCTGGTGGACATCCATCTTATGCTGCCTCATTCAGTGCACAATAACAAAGGCCTACCACAAGAAAAATTATCACTGGTGTATGAAACAATAACCTGGGAGCATATTACTGCAGGAACGAGTGCTTATAGCTTGTGGACTGACAGGGTCTACTGACAAATAAAATAAAGCATAATGTTATATTAAAGGTGCTGATGAAAACTCAATATTTAGATCAGCATCTTTTTCTAATACGACATCTTCAACAATCATCTATTTAGATAGTATTTTGTCCTGGCTTTATTAAATGGAATAACATAAGAATATGCACAAGCAAAAGGAATTAAGACAAAAAACATACTCCCATCACCGCTAATATCAATATTGAGCAGAGGGATAACACCCGTTCTAAAAACAACAAAATGAAATAATGAACAACACGCCAGTAGTACTATCGAAAGCAAATTCAAATAAATGCTATTAGAGTATAATAAATGACTTACTATATAATAAAATGGAAACAGCGAAATCAATGTACATAAGACATATAATACAATAACGCTTAACAAGCTCATCTAATATGCCTTATATTGTCCATAAATCGTATTAACGTCTCCAGCAAACTCTGAAACCAATTCATTTCGTGACATCAATTTAATTCCTATTTGCTTCATACCCCATAGCAAATCTGCATTTATATAGCGATACAATCGTACAGCATCCTCAGCCAGTCTGTATGTAAGCAGCCCATTCAAGGAAAGCCCAACATCAACCAATGTATAAACAACATCCGAATTACGTTTACTTAAGCCAAAAAACTCGCCAATACCTTCGTAAATAAATCTTACTGGCCCAGTAATTCCTTCTCGATAAATTAAAAAATAGCCACTTTCTATGATATTATTTATTCCGTGAGCAAGTAATAATGTACCAGGAATTATCCCGACGCCACTACCAATCAGTGCAGCACCAGATGCTATTTGCAAGCCACCAGCAACAAAACCAATGCCAGCAACCACTAAATCAATATTTTCTTGCTTTCGCCTCTGTTTCGAATCATCTAAAATTGGCTTAACAATAATGACTTGTCTGCGATCATTTCTGCTCAGTTCATCACCTTGTTTCTTCAAAGATAATATTTCATTATTAATAGTTACTATTGCTTCAGTGACAGTCATTTCACCATTATTAATTTTTGCATTTATCTCTGATGAGTAAGCAATGACTTCGCTAACAAAATGATCTTTTGCCATACTCCATTGTATAAACTTACGTGCAACGTCATTCATCACCTGAATGAGTTCATTTTGCTTATTTAAAAATGTTTCTATATTCGTACGTTCAACATCAGAATCTATATCAAGATGGTATTTGATATCAGGGTTTGTCTCTAGGTATTCTTTCCATGCTTCCATTAGAGCCTCAATAATTTTAAATATCCGTGTCAGTGAGTGCTATATATAATTACACGAAGTTTATTTAGATTTCTATTTTTATATTGACCCATACCAAAGTTTGATAATAAATATTTAAATGCAAACAAAACACTCATGCATTAAGAATATGAATGCCTGCTATTTATTATATTTTTTGTATGTTTTTAGTATATTGACACAGAAATGATTAACAGGTTCAAGCTGAGCGAAGAGAGATGTAGTAATGGGTTTGGTTAGAGTGGTGATTTTTTCATTCTGCAGAAACGACGAAAGCCTGAATCATTTCTGATTCAGGCTTTCTGATTGTGGCGGAACGGACGGGACTCGAACCCGCGACCCCCTGCGTGACAGGCAGGTATTCTAACCGACTGAACTACCGCTCCGCGTTTTGTTCCCCGTCGGGAACGAGGCAGATATTACGTATTGGGCCGGTAAGCGTCAACGTTTTTTCTAAAAAATCTAATCGGTTGCCGTTAATTTAACCCAACCGGTGATTTTTAATCCATTGATGCTGCTTTTATACCCGCCACAGGCAACTTCCACCTTTCTTTTCCACAAGATCAAGCCGCGATTCATGCGCTTCCAGTTCCACATCACTGGCTCGAATGACACGTATACCTGAATCATGACGCACAACACGCTGTATACCGCTATCTCCGGTACGCTGCTGAACGTCCCCTTCCATGGCAAACTTCAAAGAGGTTTGGCCGCCCGTCATCATCAAATAGACGTCAGCCAGAATCTGGGCATCGAGCAACGCGCCGTGTAGTGTTCGTTTGCTGTTGTCTATTTCATAACGATTGCAAAGTGCATCAAGGCTATTACGCTTGCCCGGGAACATTTTACGAGCAAGTGCCAGACTATCGGTAACTTTGCAGAAGGTATTGGTTTTCGGGATATCGCGTTTAAGCTTCCCGAACTCATAGTCCATAAACCCAATATCAAACGACGCGTTATGGATAACCAGCTCTGCGCCGCGAATGTAATCCATGAACGAATCAGCAACCTGATCAAAAGTGGGTTTGTCTGCCAGAAACTCATCGGCAATTCCGTGAACGCCAAAGGCTTCCGGGTCCACCAGCCTGTCAGGCTTCAGGTAAACGTGGAAGTTATTACCCGTCAACCGGCGGTTAATCACTTCAACCGCACCGATTTCAATAATGCGATGCCCTTCGTAGTGAGCACCGATTTGGTTCATACCGGTGGTTTCAGTATCAAGGACTATCTGTCGTGTAATTGGTGTGCTCATGTCGCTCGTTTATGTCAGACTTGGTTTTTTAATCACAGGAAGTCTACCAGAGATGCGCAAACAGGTAGAAATTTTCACCGATGGCTCTTGCCTCGGTAATCCAGGCCCGGGCGGTTATGGCGCCATTTTACGGTACAAGCAGCACGAAAAAATTTTCAGCGTTGGCTTTCGTTTAACGACAAATAATCGCATGGAAATGATGGCTGCGATCGTCGCACTTGAAGCGTTAGTCGAACCTTGCGACGTGGTGCTTAGCACTGATAGCCAATATGTTCGCCAGGGCATTACCCAATGGATTCATAACTGGAAAAAACGTGGCTGGAAAACCGCCGATAAAAAACCAGTAAAGAATGTCGATTTGTGGAAACGACTGGATGCCGCATTAAGCGAGCATAAAATTAGTTGGGAGTGGGTGAAGGGCCATGCCGGTCACCCCGAGAACGAACGTTGCGATGAACTTGCGCGTGAAGCGGCTTCTAATCCAACTCTTGAGGACGTGGGTTATCAACCAGAGACGAAGCTTTAGTTGTCTCCCTAAACTGCCTTGTCGCCCCGACCGCTGATCGAATTTGTGTTTTCGCTTTCCGATTTTTCATTGGATTGAGCGTCAGCGGTAATGTGCGCTTACGTGCCACAATGACATGCATACATCCCAACGCAGGAAGGTGGGTGCTGAGCATCTTCCCACCTTGTTTACTCCAGGGTAAAACCTGGAAACTGCGTTGGTGCATCACTTCAAAATTCAGTAACGCTAACCAGTCAAACATCCTCATTGGTGTGAACATTCGGCAATGATACGGCGTGCGTTTGCGTAAAAACGGAACAGTTTTACCCAAGCCGAGCAAACTCACCGGGTTAAAACTGCTTAAAATTAGCCAACCGTCATCAATCAATACTCGGTCCACTTCTCGGAGTAATCCGTGCGGATCCTGGCTCCAGGGTAATGTATGAGCCAACATACAGGCATCGACCGATTTAGCAGCAAAGGGTAAATACAGCGGATCGGCATTAACCTGAAGCCGCTCGCCTTGTAGTGCGACATTCACCTGGTGTGAAATAGCACATGCTTCGGTGTTAATTTCTGTGCTTAAGTTACCAATCTTCAGAAGATGAAAACCGAACATCTTAGCAAGCCAGGGCTGGAGTTGGACTTCCAGAGCTTCGCGGTAATATTCGCCCCAGGGCAGCTCTCCCCAATGATGCGGTGAAATGAAATTATCAGGTATCCTTGCCGGTTTCATCACTACCTTCTTAACGCAATTCAGAGAGGTTGAATTATGAATCTTAACAGTATTTCTGCATTCCAGGATAACTACATCTGGGTTCTGAACGACGAACAGGGTAAATGTATCATCGTCGATCCTGGTGAAGCTGAACCAGTGCTTAAAGCTCTTGAAACCAACCAATGGACACCAGAGGCAATTTTACTGACTCACCATCACAATGATCACGTTGGCGGCGTAAAAGAACTTGTGAAAAAGTATCCAGACCTTGTGGTATATGGCCCCGAAGAGACACAAGATAAGGGAACGAACCGGGTAGTCAGAGAGGGTGATAAGGTCAATATTTTAAAGTATGAATTTAGTGTTATTGCCACTCCCGGTCACACTTTAGGACATATCTGTTTCTACTGCGCACCTTATCTATTTTGCGGCGATACTCTATTTTCTGGTGGTTGCGGCAGGCTTTTTGAAGGCACAGCGAGAAATATGTTTGATTCTTTTCAAAAGCTTAACAAACTCCCCGCTGAAACGTTAATTTGTTGTGCCCACGAGTACACACTTTCAAACATTAAGTTTTCCTTATCGATCCTTCCCAACGATGATGAGTTAAACCGATACTTTCGAAAAGTTAAGGAGTTACGTGCAAAAAACCAATCAACGTTACCTAGTTCTTTGGAAAATGAACGCAAAATAAATTTATTCCTTAGAACGCATGACGTTGATTTAATAGATAAAATAAAAGAAGAAACAAACTTGCAACAACCACGCCAGATTTTTGCATGGTTACGGACAAAGAAAGATACATTCTGAATTTTCTGGTTGTGTTGTTTGGAAGTGGAAGGTATTCTTGCTCGTCTTTTAAGCAACTATTGACACATACATGAAGGCAAAAGCGATATTACTCGCCTCTGTCCTGCTAGTGGGGTGCCAGGCGTCGAAGCATGACGGCAACATCCAACAGCACGCACAGAGTCTGTCTGCAGCTGGTCAAGGTGAAGCAGGAAAGTACACAGGTAAGCGATGGATGGACGATGGGACATACCTCGCAGATAATCAAAACTTGTGGAACTTCATTGGCGACGAGCTAAAGATGGGGATACCGGAGAATACCCGGATCCGCGAACAGAAACAGAAGTACCTGAAGAATAAGAGCTATCTCCACGATGTAACATTACGGGCAGAGCCGTATATGTACTGGATTGCCGGGCAAGTTAAGAAACGTAACATGCCAATGGAACTAGTACTACTACCCATAGTGGAGAGCGCTTTTGACCCCCACGCTACCTCTTCTGCGAATGCCGCTGGCATCTGGCAGATTGTACCGAGTACGGGTCGAAATTATGGTTTAAAACAGACCAAAGCATACGATGCACGTCGTGATGTAGTGGCTTCTACCACTGCCGCACTCGATATGATGCAGCGTCTGAATAAGATGTTTGACGGCGACTGGTTGTTAACCGTGGCGGCGTACAACAGCGGCGAAGGTCGTGTACTGAAGGCAATGAAAGCGAATAAAGCTCGTGGTTTACCTACGGATTTTTGGTCGCTTTCACTGCCACGGGAAACCAAGATTTACGTGCCAAAAATGCTGGCGCTGAGTGACATTCTCAAGAACAGCCAAAAATACGGTGTACGCCTGCCGACGACTGACGAAAGTCGTGCTTTAGCGCGAGTTGAAGTGAGCGATCCGGTGGAACTGACACAAGTGGCTGAAATGGCGGGAATACCATTAAGTACGCTTAAAACGTTCAACGCTGGGGTTAAAACCTCGACGGTTGGCAAAAATCAGCGTTATGTGATGGTGCCTAAAAAGCATGCCGATCAGCTGAAAGCCTCTTTGGCTTCCGGTGAAATTGCAGCAGTGCAGCCAACGCTTGTCGCAGATAACCGTATCAGCGCAGGTGGCAGCAAATCTTATCGTGTTCGCTCGGGTGATACCCTGTCGAGCATCGCTTCACGCTTAGGTGTTAGCTCAAAAGATTTGCAAAGCTGGAACGGCATACGTGGCGCGCATATCAAAGTTGGTCAAACACTCAGTGTCAAAAATGGCGCTCAGAGCTTAGCTAAGAACGATAGCATCACGTATAAGGTGCGCAAGGGTGATTCGTTGTCGAGTATCGCTAAACGTCACGGTGTGAATATCAAAGATGTTCTACGCTGGAACGATGATACGGACAATCTGAAACCTGGCGATCAGTTGACGCTGTTTGTAAGCAACAACTCTACACCTGATACATGATTGTTTATTCGAAGAAAAGGCACCTATTTAGGTGCCTTTTTTATTCCTGCTTCGCAATGTCAGACTTTCCTGGCTTCGACCATCACAATGTCGCTGGTAAACGTCCCATCAGCCTGCAGATCAAAATAGCGTTGTACTTCGTCTGATGCGCTTTGTTGATAAGCACGGATAGCATCAGCCATTACCTTGGGTGTTCGCATACGTGCAATCCAACTTGAAAATTCCAGAACCAATTGGTCGCACAATAAGTTTTGCGTCACTAAACCTGCCTCGTTAAACATGCCCAGTAACTCTCCGCTGGAATAGTTATGAACATGCGAAGTATCCCGCAATGCTTCAACAGTTTGTAACCAGATATCCAGAACAGGATGGCCAGGTGACATAACATCCATAAACACCACCACGCCGCCAGGTTTCAGTACGCGCCTTACTTCCCGTAACGCTTTGCCAACGTCGTGCCAGTGATGAGCTGAATAACGGCTGATCACAACATCAAATGATTCATCTTCAAATGGTAAAGCTTCCGCATAACCCTGCTGCGTCTTTATATTGGAAATATTACGAGTTTTAGCGGCTTCACTGACCACCGTGAGCATTTGTTCAGAGAGATCGTAAGCAACAACATCTTTCACCTGTGACGCGGCAATAAAACTCGCATGCCCTGCCCCACATCCCATATCAAGCAGTTGGGCCTCAGGAAAATCGGCCAGACGCGCGTTCAAGCGCTCCAGGTCTCTTCCTGAAGCGTGTACAGCGCTACTCAGATACGCCCCTGCCTGAGAGCTAAATTGTTGGCTGACTTTGTCATGGTGAGTTTGTGTTGTCATTGTATTGTCCTTGCAGTTGATTATAAGTAAGGGCAGCACACAGGTCTGCCCAGTGGCAGACCTGACTAACCTTACTTCAATCAGGTTTGCCGGGACGGAATTCGACTAGTAGAGGGTTGTGGTCAGACGCGCGGGTAACCAGAACAGAGGCTTCCGTAACATTTAATCCACGATAAAAAACGAAATCGAGAGGACGACCAAAAGCCCGACGGCGATGATCGTCAGTAAAGCGCACCTCACGCAGAGTCATCTCGCGAGCAAAGCGGTAGAGTGCATTCATGCGAGGGCGACTCCAGGCATTAAAATCGCCTGCCATAATAATCGGCCCATTATGATGGCCAATTTGATCACCAATTGGCCCAAGTTGCTTACTGTAAACATCCACACCCAGGCTGAAATTCACGGCATGAATATTCACGACCATTAATAAACGGCCATCAGGCAGCGGGTAAACTGTTACTAACGCGGATTTAGACAAACGTAGAATCGGTTCACGTTCGCGCAGTGGGCAACAGTAGACAGGATGTGCGGCAGACAACGTCATCACGCCAGAGGGGTGTTGAGGCAATACAAACGCCGGAACCTGATCTGCGGCCAGATAATTACTGGTCGCAAATTTTACCAGTTCAGGAGTGGCTTGCGCTTCCTGCAACAAGACGAGGTGAGCATCTTTACCAAAATTTTGCAGCACCGAAAGCCACTCAGCTCGTTGCTGCTTGAAAATATTCCATACCAATACTTTTAAGGAAGCCTCGCTCGGCAAAGGTTCCCCGGGTGGCAATGCCTGACCAATAGTTGCAAAGGAGCCAGGAGGCAGAATGCGTTCTGCTGGCTGACCGGCAACATATCTCATGGCATAAGTATTTTTGCGCACTTTTTTACTAATGACCTCTGTAACCAAAGAAGCCTCCATATCGAAGGCTGTCTTTCAGTTATAGGGACTTTAGTGCAGAGTTTCAACGACCAATTCAAACCATTGATGAACAAGACCGTATGCAATTGCTAACGATCTTGTTTAAATGAGTTACCCGACAGCAATTTCTCGGCGGGAATCAAGTCGGCCACTTAACGTAATTAAAAGTAATGCACCAACAACAATCACCGCGCCAATCCAGGGAGTTTGCGCCAAACCAAAGCTTTGAACCGTTTGACCGCCAATAACAGAACCTAATGCGATCCCAACGTTAAAAGCCGCGATATTCAGACCAGAAGCAACATCTACCGCATTTGGCGTGTAAAGCTCAGCCTTCTGCACAACATACACCTGCAAACCAGGTACATTGCCGAAGGCGAAAATCCCCATGATTAACACCGTCACTAAAGCACCAATATGTGAACTAGCCGTAAACTGGAACACCAGGAGTAATGCGGCAAGTGCTGCAAAAATGAATTTCAAGGCAGGCACAGCACCATGACGGTCAGCAAGTTTTCCGCCCCAGATATTCCCTATTGCTACGGAGATGCCATAGCCTAATAAAATCCAGCTCACTGCTGCTGGCGAATAACCTGCAAGGTCCTGCATCATCGGAGCCAGGAAGGTAAATGCCGTAAACACGCCACCGTACCCCAAAGCTGTTATCGCATAAATGATCAACAAACGCGGGTGAGTCATCACTTTCAGTTGATCTTTAATACTGGCAACCACTCGAGTTGGAATATCTTTAGGCACCAAAATTGTGCTGCTAATTAATGCGATTACACCGATAGCCGACACTGCGAGGAACGTTTCGCGCCAACCAAAATGCTGACCAATGAACGTCCCGAGAGGTACGCCAGTAACCAAAGCAACGGTTAAACCACCAAACATAATCGCAATGGCAGATGCCGCTTTCTCTTTAGGGACCAGACTGGTTGCGATGGTTGAGCCAATTGAGAAGAACACGCCATGCGCAAGTCCTGTCAGAAGACGAGCAATAACGAGGGTTTCATAGTTTGGCGAAAGCCAGGCTAACAGATTACCCGCGGTAAATAATGCCATCAGACCAATCAGTAATTGCTTACGAGGCAATCTCCCGGTTAATGCCGTCAAAACAGGAGCGCCCACAGCGACGCCCAACGCGTAAATAGAGACTAACAATCCAGCAGAAGGTAATGAAATTGAAAGTTGGTCAGCGATTGTTGGTACCAGCCCAACAATGACAAATTCTGTAGTACCGATTGCAAATGCACTGATAGTCAGCGCCCATAGTGCCAGAGGCATAATTTACTCCATAGCAGGTGTCTTTTGATGACACGCAGTATGGCGTGATGGTTAAATAACAAAAACATGCAAAATCTCAATACAATTTTGTCTCAGGAGCAATAATGAAGGCCACCTCTGAAGAACTGACGATCTTTGTCGCCGTTGTGGAAAGTGGAAGTTTTAGTCGTGCAGCGATACAGCTCGAACTGGCTAATTCAGCTGTGAGCCGCTCGGTGAAAAAATTAGAGATGAAGCTAGGGGTAACACTTCTAAATCGCACAACGCGCCAGCTGAGCCTTACAGAGGAAGGGGAACGCTATTTCCGTCGCGTACAACAGATCTTGCAAGAGATGGCAGCGGCTGAAAATGAGCTAATGGAAACGCGACAAAGACCTCGGGGTTTACTGCGCATTGACGCCGCGACCCCTGTGATGCTCCACCTCTTGATGCCGCTCATTAAACCTTTCCGTGAACGCTATCCAGAGATAACGCTTTCGCTAATTTCCTCAGAGACATTTATTAACCTGATTGAACGTAAAGTCGATGTTGCCATTCGCGCAGGAACGTTGACGGATTCAACACTTCGGGCCAGACCCTTTTTCACCAGCCAGCGTAAAATTATTGCTTCTCCTGAATATTTAGCACAAAACGGAATACCGCTAAGTGCAGAGGATCTTCAGGATCATATCTGCCTGGGTTTCTCTGAAACAGAAAGTTTGAACAAATGGCCGGTTGCCCAAACTGATGGATTACAGTATGACATTACACCGGGAATAACCTCCAATAGCGGTGAAACACTCAAGCAACTTTGCCTGACCGGGAATGGTATTGCCTGCCTGTCTGACTACATGATTAATAAAGAAATAGCTGAAGGGAAGTTTGTGGAATTACTTGCAGACAAACTGCTCCCCGTAGAAATGCCATTCAGTGCGGTGTATTACAGCGATCGTGCCGTCAGCAGCCGGATTAGAGCATTTATTGATTTTCTAAGTGAGCATGTGCAACAGCCCCCGCAGGGGCTGTAATGGAAGATTAATCCCAGAGTGGAGCCAGACCTTCCGGGCTAACCAGTCGATCGTTACAGTCCAGTTCAGTAATGGCCATCATATCTTCCTCATCGAGCATGAGAGTCTGCGATCGTAGATTACTTTGCAGATTCTCGCGTTTTGTTGAAGAAGGAATAACCGCATAACCCAACTTCATTGCCCATGCCAAAATAACCTGAGCCGGAGTTGCATTATATTTCTGCGCAATTCTTCTAATGACTTCATCTTTCAGTGCCTTACCATAGGCAAGAGTCATATATGAGGTGATATGGATATTATGTTCATGTGCCCAATCAACGACTTTGCGGTTGTGCAAATACGGTGAAAGCTCAATTTGGTTGGTCGCTATATTTTCAGCCCCCACCGCTTCAATTGCCTGCTGCATCAGGTCGATAGTGAAGTTAGAAACACCAATATTGCGCGTTAGTCCTTCTTTTTTCGCTTCAAGTAACGCCTGCATAAACTCTGCGACTGGCACAGCATCATTGGATGATGACCAGTGAATTAGAGTCAAATCGACATAATCTGTACGCAATTTGCGTAGACTTTCTTTCAGGCTTGGGATTAATTTTTCTTTGCTTAGATTCTCAATCCAGATTTTAGTGGTGATAAAAAGCTCACTACGTGCAACACCACTTTCTTCAATAGCCTGCCCTACAGCAGCTTCATTCTCATAAATTTGTGCTGTATCGACCGCGCGGTAACCTAATTCAAGCGCTGTTTTTACTGATGCGATCACTACATCGTCTTTTAAACGAAATGTACCTAAACCAAATGCAGGAATTGTCATTTTTTACCTCGTTGGGGATATATGTTTGTTATACGAGGATTATGCAGCGGATAACTTTGCTAACAAAGTCAGATAATTGCAGAAGATATTTGCGTTAAACACAATAATAGAGAGACATGCTGAATTTTATGCATAAAAAAGCCCTGAGTCTAAAAGACTCAGGGCTTAAATAAGTGGCGGAACGGACGGGACTCGAACCCGCGACCCCCTGCGTGACAGGCAGGTATTCTAACCGACTGAACTACCGCTCCACCGAATTTCTTTCTTACTACCACCAGATGTCACATTCTGGCTTTTACTGCTTTGAATTTGGAGCCTGGCAGTTCCCTACTCTCGCATGGGGAGACCCCACACTACCATCGGCGCTACGGCGTTTCACTTCTGAGTTCGGCATGGGGTCAGGTGGGACCACCGCGCTACTGCCGCCAGGCATATTCTGTTTCATCAACCGTTATGCTGTTCACACAACCATCGACTTAAAATCTCGGTTCAAGCTGAAAATCAAATGCTTAGTCTCTCAACCAAAACACCTTCGGTGTTGTAAGGTTAAGCCTCACGGATCATTAGTACTGGTTAGCTCAACGTATCGCTACGCTTACACACCCAGCCTATCAACGTCGTAGTCTTCAACGTTCCTTCAGGACCCTTAAAGGGTCAGGGAGAACTCATCTCGGGGCAAGTTTCGCGCTTAGATGCTTTCAGCGCTTATCTTTTCCGCATTTAGCTACCGGGCAATGCCATTGGCATGACAACCCGAACACCAGTGATGCGTCCACTCCGGTCCTCTCGTACTAGGAGCAGCCCCCCTCAATTCTCCAGCGCCCACGGCAGATAGGGACCGAACTGTCTCACGACGTTCTAAACCCAGCTCGCGTACCACTTTAAATGGCGAACAGCCATACCCTTGGGACCTACTTCAGCCCCAGGATGTGATGAGCCGACATCGAGGTGCCAAACACCGCCGTCGATATGAACTCTTGGGCGGTATCAGCCTGTTATCCCCGGAGTACCTTTTATCCGTTGAGCGATGGCCCTTCCATTCAGAACCACCGGATCACTAAGACCTGCTTTCGCACCTGCTCGAGCCGTCACTCTCGCAGTCAAGCTAGCTTATGCCTTTGCACTAACCTCACGATGTCCGACCGTGATTAGCTAACCTTCGTGCTCCTCCGTTACGCTTTAGGAGGAGACCGCCCCAGTCAAACTACCCACCAGACACTGTCCGCAACCCGGATCACGGGTCTACGTTAGAACATCAAACATTAAAGGGTGGTATTTCAAGGTTGGCTCCATGCAGACTGGCGTCCACACTTCAAAGCCTCCCACCTATCCTACACATCAAGGCTCAATGTTCAGTGTCAAGCTATAGTAAAGGTTCACGGGGTCTTTCCGTCTTGCCGCGGGTACACTGCATCTTCACAGCGATTTCAATTTCACTGAGTCTCGGGTGGAGACAGCCTGGCCATCATTACGCCATTCGTGCAGGTCGGAACTTACCCGACAAGGAATTTCGCTACCTTAGGACCGTTATAGTTACGGCCGCCGTTTACCGGGGCTTCGATCAAGAGCTTCAGCTTGCGCTTAACCCCATCAATTAACCTTCCGGCACCGGGCAGGCGTCACACCGTATACGTCCACTTTCGTGTTTGCACAGTGCTGTGTTTTTAATAAACAGTTGCAGCCAGCTGGTATCTTCGACTGCCTTCAGCTCCATCCGCGAGGGACTTCACCTACCGACAGCGTGCCTTCTCCCGAAGTTACGGCACCATTTTGCCTAGTTCCTTCACCCGAGTTCTCTCAAGCGCCTTGGTATTCTCTACCTGACCACCTGTGTCGGTTTGGGGTACGATTCGTTGTTACCTGATGCTTAGAGGCTTTTCCTGGAAGTGCGGCATTTGTTACTTCAGCACCGTAGTGCCTCGTCATCACACCTCAGCGTTAGATAAGAGTCCGGATTTACCTAAACTCTCCGCCTACATGCTTAAACCGGGACAACCGTCGCCCGGCTAACATAGCCCTCTCCGTCCCCCCTTCGCAGTAACACCGAGTACAGGAATATTAACCTGTTTCCCATCGACTACGCCTTTCGGCCTCGCCTTAGGGGTCGACTCACCCTGCCCCGATTAACGTTGGACAGGAACCCTTGGTCTTCCGGCGAGCGGGTTTTTCACCCGCTTTATCGTTACTTATGTCAGCATTCGCACTTCTGATACCTCCACCAGACCTCACAGTCCAGCTTCAACGGCTTACAGAACGCTCCCCTACCCAACAACGCATAAGCGTCGCTGCCGCAGCTTCGGTGCATGGTTTAGCCCCGTTACATCTTCCGCGCAGGCCGACTCGACCAGTGAGCTATTACGCTTTCTTTAAATGATGGCTGCTTCTAAGCCAACATCCTGGCTGTCTGTGCCTTCCCACATCGTTTCCCACTTAACCATGACTTTGGGACCTTAGCTGGCGGTCTGGGTTGTTTCCCTCTTCACGACGGACGTTAGCACCCGCCGTGTGTCTCCCGTGATAACATTCTTCGGTATTCGTAGTTTGCATCGGGTTGGTAAGCCGGGATGGCCCCCTAGCCGAAACAGTGCTCTACCCCCGAAGATGAGTTCACGAGGCGCTACCTAAATAGCTTTCGGGGAGAACCAGCTATCTCCCGGTTTGATTGGCCTTTCACCCCCAGCCACAAGTCATCCGCTAATTTTTCAACATTAGTCGGTTCGGTCCTCCAGTTAGTGTTACCCAACCTTCAACCTGCCCATGGCTAGATCACCGGGTTTCGGGTCTATACCCTGCAACTTAACGCCCAGTTAAGACTCGGTTTCCCTGCGGCTCCCCTATACGGTTAACCTTGCTACAGAATATAAGTCGCTGACCCATTATACAAAAGGTACGCAGTCACCCCATAAAAGAGGCTCCCACTGCTTGTACGTACACGGTTTCAGGTTCTGTTTCACTCCCCTCGCCGGGGTTCTTTTCGCCTTTCCCTCACGGTACTGGTTCACTATCGGTCAGTCAGGAGTATTTAGCCTTGGAGGATGGTCCCCCCATATTCAGACAGGATACCACGTGTCCCGCCCTACTCTTCGAGTTCACAGCATGTGCATTTTTGTGTACGGGAGTATCACCCTGTACCCTGCGACTTTCCAGACGCTTCCACTAATACACAAACTGATTCAGACTCTGGGCTGCTCCCCGTTCGCTCGCCGCTACTGGGGGAATCTCGGTTGATTTCTTTTCCTCGGGGTACTTAGATGTTTCAGTTCCCCCGGTTCGCTTCGTTAAGCTATGTATTCACTTAACGATAGTGCAACGAATTGCACTGGGTTTCCCCATTCGGAAATCGTCGGTTATAACGGTTCATATCACCTTACCGACGCTTATCGCAGATTAGCACGTCCTTCATCGCCTCTGACTGCCAGGGCATCCACCGTGTACGCTTAGTCGCTTAACCTCACAACCCGAAGATGTCTCGTGAGACACAATCGATGTTGTGAAAATTTGAGAGACTCGAACATATCGTATTCCCATTCCTTATTACGGAGGAATGAGACGACATGTCGTTTCAATTTTCAGCTTGTTCCGGATTTTTAAAGAGCAATATCTCAAACGTGACTCGAAAGTCAGTTTTGAGATATTTATTGATAATGTCTTTCACATCATTATCGAAGATGGCGTCCCCAAGGGGATTCGAACCCCTGTTACAGCCGTGAAAGGGCAGTGTCCTGGGCCTCTAGACGATGGGGACACGAATGATCCTTTGCAGGATATCGCTTTTTGCTCATTTACTTCTATCAGACAATCTGTGTGAGCACTACGCAAGTTCGTATCTTTCAGGTAAGGAGGTGATCCAACCGCAGGTTCCCCTACGGTTACCTTGTTACGACTTCACCCCAGTCATGAATCACAAAGTGGTAAGCGCCCTCCCGAAGGTTAAGCTACCTACTTCTTTTGCAACCCACTCCCATGGTGTGACGGGCGGTGTGTACAAGGCCCGGGAACGTATTCACCGTAGCATTCTGATCTACGATTACTAGCGATTCCGACTTCACGGAGTCGAGTTGCAGACTCCGATCCGGACTACGACGCACTTTATGAGGTCCGCTTGCTCTCGCGAGGTCGCTTCTCTTTGTATGCGCCATTGTAGCACGTGTGTAGCCCTACTCGTAAGGGCCATGATGACTTGACGTCATCCCCACCTTCCTCCAGTTTATCACTGGCAGTCTCCTTTGAGTTCCCGGCCGAACCGCTGGCAACAAAGGATAAGGGTTGCGCTCGTTGCGGGACTTAACCCAACATTTCACAACACGAGCTGACGACAGCCATGCAGCACCTGTCTCACGGTTCCCGAAGGCACTAAGGCATCTCTGCCGAATTCCGTGGATGTCAAGAGTAGGTAAGGTTCTTCGCGTTGCATCGAATTAAACCACATGCTCCACCGCTTGTGCGGGCCCCCGTCAATTCATTTGAGTTTTAACCTTGCGGCCGTACTCCCCAGGCGGTCGACTTAACGCGTTAGCTCCGGAAGCCACTCCTCAAGGGAACAACCTCCAAGTCGACATCGTTTACGGCGTGGACTACCAGGGTATCTAATCCTGTTTGCTCCCCACGCTTTCGCACCTGAGCGTCAGTCTTTGTCCAGGGGGCCGCCTTCGCCACCGGTATTCCTCCAGATCTCTACGCATTTCACCGCTACACCTGGAATTCTACCCCCCTCTACAAGACTCTAGCCTGCCAGTTTCGAATGCAGTTCCCAGGTTGAGCCCGGGGATTTCACATCCGACTTGACAGACCGCCTGCGTGCGCTTTACGCCCAGTAATTCCGATTAACGCTTGCACCCTCCGTATTACCGCGGCTGCTGGCACGGAGTTAGCCGGTGCTTCTTCTGCGAGTAACGTCAATCACTGCGGTTATTAACCACAATGCCTTCCTCCTCGCTGAAAGTACTTTACAACCCGAAGGCCTTCTTCATACACGCGGCATGGCTGCATCAGGCTTGCGCCCATTGTGCAATATTCCCCACTGCTGCCTCCCGTAGGAGTCTGGACCGTGTCTCAGTTCCAGTGTGGCTGGTCATCCTCTCAGACCAGCTAGGGATCGTCGCCTAGGTGAGCCATTACCTCACCTACTAGCTAATCCCATCTGGGCACATCTGATGGCAAGAGGCCCGAAGGTCCCCCTCTTTGGTCCGAAGACGTTATGCGGTATTAGCTACCGTTTCCAGTAGTTATCCCCCTCCATCAGGCAGTTTCCCAGACATTACTCACCCGTCCGCCGCTCGTCACCCAGGAGCAAGCTCCCTGTGCTACCGCTCGACTTGCATGTGTTAGGCCTGCCGCCAGCGTTCAATCTGAGCCATGATCAAACTCTTCAATTAAAAGCTTGATTTGCTTCAACTCGTGAAGCGGTGCTCAAAAATTAACTTTCGTAATAATTCAACTAAATGAATTACTGCTTGGTCACTCTTCAAGACTTGATATTTTTTTGATACCCGAGGGTATCTGAGATATCAATCCTGCGAGTGCCCACACAGATTGTCTGATAAATTGTTAAAGAGCAGTGAGTTACGCGCTTTCGCTTGCTAACTCGAGGTGGCGTATATTACGCCTTCCTCTTTCAGAGTCAAGCGTTTATTTTCGCTTTTCATCTGGCTGACGGGCCGGTTTGTAAGCCGTTGTGCCGTGTCAGTGGAGGCGCAGTATAGGGATTTTCTGGGAGCTGACAACCCCTAATTTCAAAATCATGACCGAACGCTTATTTTTCGAGCGCCACGTCTATTTTTGACGCGCTTTAATCGCTTTTGGCAGGTCGCTGAGGCTATTAATTACCAAATCTGCCGCCGCTTCGCTTTCTTCAGTCACTGGCTTACCGCTGCGAACCAGCACTTTTGTCCCTACTTGTGCCGCTGATGCCGCCTGCATGTCTTCTAGTTTGTCGCCAACCATATAAGAAGAGGCCATATCTATATGTAGAAACTCTTGAGCGGAAAGCAACATACCCGGTTGCGGTTTGCGGCAATCACAGGTTTGGCGAAACTCTTCTACTATTGCCTCTGGATGATGCGGACAATAATAGATGCCATCAAGATCAACACCACGGTCTGCTAAAGACCAGTCCATCCATTCTGTAAGATTTTCAAAATCCGCTTCAGTAAACATGCCGCGGGCGATACCTGACTGATTGGTGACAAGCACTAACGCATAGCCCATTGCTTTTAACTCACGCATTGCATCAATTACACCATCAATGAACTCAAACTGATCAACTTCATGGACATAGCCATGATCAACATTAATGGTGCCATCACGATCGAGAAAAATAGCGGGAACAGACTGTGCCACTTGGAAACTCCTGAAACTGGGATTATTAGCGGTAGTATCGCATGATTTCTTATCCTGGCGGGAATAGACAATCATTCGCAGATTGATTTAGACGTCTGGATGCCTTAACATCCATATCGATAACGGTCATCGCCCGTTGTCGGCAGCAGAAAATGCCACGGCTTACACTCATACGATAATAAATAACCTAATGATTAAACTTTCGAATATCACCAAAGTGTTCCAGCAAGGGAATCGCAGCATCCAGGCATTGAATAATGTCAGTTTGCATGTTCCTGCCGGGCAAATTTATGGCGTGATTGGCGCATCAGGTGCTGGGAAAAGCACACTTATCCGTTGCGTAAACCTGCTTGAGCGTCCAACGCAAGGTTCAGTCCTGGTTGATGGCCAGGAACTGACCACGCTTTCTGAAAGCCAACTGACCAAGGCACGCCGTCAGATTGGCATGATTTTTCAGCATTTTAACTTGCTCTCTTCCCGTACGGTTTACGGCAATGTTGCATTACCGTTGGAGCTGGATAATACGCCGCGCGAAGAAATCAAACGTCGGGTATCAGAGTTGCTCGACCTGGTCGGGCTGAGCGAAAAGCACGATGCTTATCCAGCCAACTTGTCCGGCGGGCAAAAACAGCGCGTAGCGATTGCGCGTGCGCTGGCAAGCAACCCTAAAGTGCTTTTGTGTGATGAAGCCACCAGCGCACTTGATCCAGCAACAACACGTTCGATTCTGGAATTGCTGAAAGATATAAACCGCCGTCTTGGCCTGACGATTCTCTTAATTACTCATGAAATGGATGTTGTAAAACGCATCTGTGATTGCGTCGCAGTCATTAGTGACGGTGAGTTAATAGAGCAAGACACTGTAAGCGAAGTGTTCTCTCATCCGAAAACACCTCTTGCGCAGCAATTTATTCAATCAACTTTGCATCTGGATATCCCGGAAGATTACGCCCAGCGTTTAAGCACAAAGAAAAACGAGACTACCGTTCCGCTGCTTCGCCTGGAATTTACCGGCCAGTCTGTTGATGCGCCGCTTCTTTCCGAAACCGCACGCCGCTTTAATGTGAACAGCAATATCATCAGCGCGCAGATGGATTACGCCGGTGGTGTGAAGTTCGGCATTATGCTGTGCGAGCTGCATGGAGAACATCAGGATATGGACGCTGCAATCGCATACTTGCAGCAGCAACATGTAAAAGTAGAGGTGCTGGGTTATGTCTGAGCCAATGATGTGGTTACTCCTTAAAGGAGTGTATGAAACGCTGGCGATGACGTTTGTGTCCGGCTTCTTTGGCTTTGTTCTGGGACTTCCTGTGGGCGTGCTTCTTTATATTACCCGCCCAGGCCAAATCAGCGCGAACGCGAAGCTTTATAACAGCCTGTCAGCGCTGGTAAATATCTTCCGTTCCATTCCGTTCATTATATTACTGGTATGGATGATTCCATTTACCCGGATGATTGTCGGAACCTCGATTGGTCTACAAGCTGCAATCGTGCCGTTAACAGTAGGCGCAGCACCATTTATTGCTCGTATGGTAGAAAACGCCCTGTTGGAAATTCCATCAGGCCTGATTGAAGCCTCACGTGCGATGGGCGCGACGCCAATGCAAATTATCCGCAAAGTATTGCTGCCTGAAGCACTGCCAGGTTTGGTGAATGCGGCGACCATCACACTGATTACTCTGGTTGGCTATTCTGCAATGGGCGGCGCCGTGGGCGCTGGCGGTTTAGGTCAAATTGGTTATCAATACGGTTATATCGGTTATAACGCTACCGTGATGAATACGGTATTAGTGTTATTGGTGGTATTAGTGTATTTAATTCAATTCTCAGGCGATCGTATCGTCCGGGCTGTAACTCACAAATAATACGTTCAACACAACATCGTTTTTTACACATAGTAAGGAAGGGATATGTCTTTTAAATTTAAAACCTTTGCAGCAGTTGGTGCTCTGATTGGGTCTCTGGCACTCGTGGGTTGTGGTCAAGACGAGAAAGATCCAAACCATATTAAAGTTGGCGTCATCGTTGGTGCTGAACAACAAGTTGCAGAAGTTGCAGTGAAAGTCGCAAAAGAAAAATATGGCCTGGATGTTGAGCTAGTGACTTTCAACGATTACGTTCTGCCTAACGAAGCGCTGAGCAAAGGCGACATCGACGCTAACGCCTTCCAGCATAAACCATACCTGGACCAGCAGATCAAAGATCGTGGCTACAAACTGGTTGGTGTGGGTAATACCTTTGTTTACCCAATCGCTGGCTACTCCAAAAAGATCAAATCTATAGATGAGCTGCAAACTGGCGCGCAAATTGCCCTGCCAAACGACCCAACTAACCTTGGCCGTTCCCTGCTGCTGCTGCAAAAACAAGGTCTGATCAAACTGAAAGATGGTGTCGGTCTGCTGCCAACTGTTCTGGATGTAACTGAGAACCCTAAAAATCTGAAACTGGTTGAACTGGAAGCACCACAGTTGCCACGTTCTTTGGACGATGCTCAGATTGCACTGGCTATCATCAACACCACCTATGCAAGCCAGATTGGCCTGACTCCAGCGAAAGACGGTATCTTCGTTGAAGATAAAGACTCTCCATACGTAAACCTGATCGTTTCCCGCGAAGACAACAAAGACGCTGAAAACGTGAAGAAATTCGTTCAGGCTTATCAGTCTGATGAAGTTTACGATGCAGCAAACAAAGTCTTCAACGGCGGCGCAGTAAAAGGCTGGTAAGTTTCCATTCTTCTATTTTTGCGTAAATAATCTAAGACGGGCTTATGCCCGTCTTGTTATTTGTACGAGAGCTTGGTTCAATAATCGCGTTTTATCATTCATTGAGGAAAAATTATGCGTGCTTTACCGATCTGTTTATTAGCAGTCATGCTCAGCGGCTGTACGATGCTAAGCAGATCCCCCGTTGAACCTATCAAAAGCACTGCAACACCGCCGAAAGCCGAGCCTGCAAAACCTAAGGCCGTGAAACCAGCACCCGTAAAAATCTATACCAATGCTGAAGAGTTAGTCGGTAAGCCATTCCGCGATCTCGGTGAAGTCAGTGGCGATTCATGCCAGGTTAGCAATCAGGACTCTCCACCCAATATCCCGACAGCTCGTAAACGCTTGCAAGTTAACGCATCAAAAATGAAAGCAAACGCGGTGCTGTTGCATAGTTGTGATGTGACTAGCGGCACGCCAGGTTGCTACCGTCAGGCCGTTTGTGTTGGGTCTGCGTTAAACGTCTCCGCAAAATGACAGCATTTGGTTTTGAGCAAATTGGCGTTATTCACTCTCCTTATAAAGAGAAGTTTGCCGTTCCCCGCCAACCCGGTTTAGTCACTGATGGCGGTGGCGAATTGCATTTACTGCCCCCGTATAATGTGGCAGATGCCGTTCGCGGCCTTGAAGGCTTTAGCCATCTATGGCTGCTTTTTGTCTTCCACCAAACGATGGAAGGTGGCTGGCGGCCCACGGTACGTCCGCCACGGCTCGGTGGAAACGCGAGGATGGGCGTATTTGCTACGCGTTCCACCTTTCGCCCGAATCCCATCGGCATGTCTTTGGTCGAGCTGAAAGGGATTCGTTGCCAAAAAGATCAGGTCATTTTGCAGTTGGGCAGTCTGGATTTAGTCGATGGTACGCCGGTCGTTGATATCAAACCTTATTTACCATTTGCCGAAGCGATACCAGAAGCCGTTGCGGGTTACGCGCAAAATGCTCCCGTTGCCGATATGTCGGTTTATTTCACGCCAGAAGTACAACAGCGATTATCGTTACTCGATAAACATTATCCGTACATTGAGCGTTTTATCCGCCAGGTGCTGGCACAAGACCCACGCCCGGCCTATCGTAAAGCAGAAGACCCTGGTAAAAGCTACGCCGTTTTATTGCTAGATTTTAATGTTCGCTGGCGTGTAACAGAGCACGGCTCGGAAGTGTTTGCCGTTGAGAACCGTTAATTTATCGCCCTTCTCTTTTGACATTCCTGCCACACTGGTAAACTAAAACACTTATTTTGCATCAGGCTACTCAGGTAGCCAGTTATCTGCCGTTCAAATGGAACCGTAACAACATGCGTACTAGCCAATATCTGCTCTCCACACTGAAGGAGACACCAGCCGACGCTGAGGTCATCAGCCACCAACTGATGCTGCGTGCCGGGATGATCCGCAAACTCGCTTCTGGTTTGTATACCTGGTTGCCAACCGGTCTGCGCGTCCTGAAAAAAGTCGAAAACATCGTGCGTGAAGAGATGAACAACGCCGGTGCCATCGAGATGTGCATGCCCGTGGTTCAGCCCGCAGATTTGTGGCAAGAAAGTGGTCGTTGGGAACAGTATGGCCCAGAGCTGCTGCGTTTTGTTGACCGTGGCGATCGTCCATTTGTCCTCGGCCCAACTCACGAAGAAGTCATCACTGACTTGATTCGTAATGAACTCAGCTCTTACAAACAACTGCCACTGAACTTCTTCCAGATTCAGACTAAGTTCCGTGACGAAGTTCGCCCGCGTTTCGGCGTGATGCGTTCTCGTGAATTCCTGATGAAAGACGCTTACTCTTTCCATACTTCTCAGGAATCCTTGCAGGAAACTTACGATGCGATGTATCAGGCCTACAGCAAAATCTTCACCCGTATGGGTCTGGATTTCCGCGCGGTAGAAGCGGATACCGGTTCTATTGGTGGCAGCGCTTCCCATGAATTCCAGGTGCTGGCACAAAGCGGTGAAGATGATGTCATCTTCTCGACCGAATCTGATTACGCAGCGAATATCGAGTTTGCAGAAGCAGTTGCTCCGGCTGGCGGTCGTGCAGCACCAGCCGTTGAAATGACACAGATTGATACCCCGAATGCGAAAACCATCGCTGAGTTGGTTGAGCAGTTCAACCTACCAGTTGATAAAACAGTCAAAACTCTGATGGTTAAAGCGGCTGAAGGTAGCGCTTACCCACTGGTTGCTTTGCTGGTTCGCGGCGATCACGAGCTGAACGAAGTTAAAGCCGAAAAACTGCCGCAAGTTGCTGCCCCGCTGACTTTCGCAACCGAAGAAGAAATTCGTGCGGTAGTTAAAGCCGGTCCAGGTTCACTTGGCCCAGTTAATCTACCAATCCCTGTGGTTGTTGACCGTACCGTTGCTGCGATGAGTGATTTCGCCGCTGGCGCAAATATCGATGGCAAACACTTCGTCGGTATTAACTGGGAACGCGACGTTGCGCTGCCAGAAGTTGCTGATATCCGTAATGTTGTCGAAGGCGATCCAAGCCCGGACGGTAAAGGTACGCTGCTGATTAAACGCGGTATCGAAGTTGGCCACATCTTCCAGCTCGGTACCAAATATTCAGAAGCAATGAAAGCCTCTGTTCAGGGTGAAGATGGTCGTAACCAGACACTGACCATGGGTTGCTACGGTATCGGTGTGACTCGCGTAGTGGCAGCAGCCATTGAGCAGAACAACGACGAGCGCGGCATCCTGTGGCCAGACGCTATTGCACCGTTCCAGGTTGCTATTCTGCCGATGAATATGCACAAATCTTTCCGCGTGAAAGAACTGGCTGAAGAGCTGTACTCCACTCTGCGTGCTAAAGGCATTGAAGTGCTGATGGACGACCGTAAAGAGCGTCCTGGAGTGATGTTTGCTGACATGGAACTGATTGGTATTCCACACACTGTTGTTATCGGCGATCGCAATCTCGATAGCGAAGAAGTTGAATACAAAAATCGCCGTGAAGGTGAGAAGCAGATGATCAAAACCAGCGAAATCATTGATTTCCTGTTGGCCCAGATCCAGCGCTAAAATTTAAGCAGTACCAAATAAAAAGCCCCGCTAGTCACCTGGCGGGGCTTTTTTTATGAAGATTTTATCAGTCGTGGCAGGTTTTCTTCGGCTCGAACTTTGCAGCCCGGTCAGTAACAACTGTTTTTCTCAGTTCCCCACTGTCTGGCGAGGCCTGCAAAGTAAAGTGCGCTTCTACCACCAGCAACACCGGCTGGTAATCTTCACCGCGAGCTGCTGCGTAACCACGCTCAAGTTCCGCGTTGCTGGCTACATCAAACGTTTTACCCGTGGCACAATCCTGGAAAATCGCCGCATCAGCCATGTATTTATACATGCCTTTCATGGCCATTGGGGTTGCAGGCAACGCCGCTTTCATTGGCTTCAAGGTGTAATTGAGTTGGGACTCAATAGAATTGCCGGAACGATCCAACATTTCCAGATCATCACCTTTCGGACGGAAGTAGAGCTTTTCACCGTTGCTTTCGGTCAACACTAATTTATCTGCCGTACGCGCCCAGGTGCCATATGAGGCTAATACCGCTGGCTCTTTCGCGCCCTCGTAGCGCTGATTCATGACCCACGAGCCATCTTTTTCTAAAAACAGCGACGTTTCAATTCCTGAACAATCCGCACAAGGGAGTACACCTCGATAGCTTTGCTGCATCGGTTGTAGTTCTGCGGCTTGTGTTGGCTGCAAAGTTTGAACTTCAGCCCGGTTATTACAGCCAAAAAGTGCGAACAAGCTGCACACGGCTATAGCTGACAATAGAATCTTTTTCACCATCTCTTCCTTCTGCTGGTCAATTTCTTTGTCGTTAATTATTCGGGACGACGAACTTTTCCACGAAGCGATTTCGTCGTGGATTTTTGGGATTTAGAGGCCAGGCGGCGCTCTTTTGACGCTCGCGTAGGGCGCGTCGCTCGTCGGCTTTTCTGCTCAACGGTTAATTCCTGAATCAACGAAACTAATCTCGCTACTGCGGCTTCACGATTCATTTCCTGGCTGCGATATTCCTGCGCCTTTATCACCACCACGCCATCAGGCGTAATCAGGTGATGACTCGCTGCCAGTAAGCGCTCTTTATAATACTCTGGCAGGCTGGAGGCTCGAATGTCAAAACGTAAATGGATAGCCGTTGAGGTTTTATTCACATGCTGGCCGCCCGCTCCTTGCGCGCGGATTGCCGTAATAGTGACTTCATTGTCCGGTATTGCTACCGCCCGGGAGACTTCTATCATCAATGATGTTGCCAGGCCGTAAAGTGAATTTCGAGATTATTCTCAGCATCAGACAACCATATAGCACCATCCTGGATGGTGGCCTGTAAGTTCATCGAACGCGTACCGAACTCACACAGTTTTGCCAGTTGTTCATCATCGAGATACCAGATTGAAAGGTTCTGATATTGTTTGAGTTTATTTTGATGCTGCTGCCACCAGATTTCAGCCGCGCGGCTATTATAGGTAAACAACGCAACTTCACCTGACTGGCTACAGGCTTTTTTCAGGCGTTTTTCATCTGGCAGACCAAGCTCAATCCACAGGTCGATACCCATGTGATCGTTACGCTGCCAGATTTCTGGCTCATCTTCCGCACTTAAACCCCGGCTGAATTGCAGCCGCTCGTTGGCATATTTAATCCACGCCAGTAAACGCAGCATCATACGTTCCTGAGTTTCCGAAGGATGGCGCGCAAGCGTCAGGTTGCTATCCAGGAATTGATTGCGATCGAGATCGGCAACATTCACCATCGCTTTATAAATTGTCGCTTTTAACGCCATCACACTTCTCCGAACTCAATTAGGCGCTCATTGTAACGAAAACCTCGCTAAAACGCTGTTATCTATTCACTCAACCAGAGAGTTGCACTGCTGATATCGGTTTCATCCCTGTGGTATAGTCACCTTGCTAAACAGAGTTTATCTTCGTAGGCTTAACTGCATCCCACAGTTAAGTCTGAGGTCGGGACTCTGAAAGGAGGGCGTGTGGAAAAGTATTGTGAATTAGTACGGCGGCGCTATGCGGAAATAGCCAGCGGAGATTTGGGTTACATTCCCGATGCACTGGGTTGCGTCCTGAAGGTGCTGAACGAAGTGGCTTCCAACGAAGCACAACCAGAATCTATTAGGGAACAGGCGGCGTATGCTGCCGCGAACTTACTGGTGAGCGATTATGTCAATGAATGATGCCTATCAACCCATCAATTGTGATGATTATGACAATCTCGAGCTCGCCTGCCAGCATCACTTATTATTGACGCTGGAGTTAAAGAGCGGAGAAGTTTTCAAGGCGAAAGCCAGTGACTTGGTGTCTCGTAAAAACATCGAATATTTGATTCTCGATGACGCCGGTGCCACACGCGAAGTTCGCCTCGATAAAATAGCCAGCTTCAGCCATCCTGAAATTGGCACTGTCGTAGTTAGCGAGTCTTGATACGCAAAGTATCCGCATAAGTGGGCAGCCTTGGGCTGCCCTTTTTTATGGCTTCATTGTGGCGTAATAAGCAGCAAGATTGCTGATGTCTTCATCTGACAAACCGCTAACGTAGGCTTTCATGATTTCCGCCTGGCCACCACTGCGCTCACCCTTTTTATAGGCGTGCAAAGAGTGCTCCAGATACGCCTCGTTTTGCCCCGCAAGATTCGGGTACATTGGCACTGAAACTTTTCCTGCCACACCGTGACATGCCACGCACATCATGGCCTTTTGCTCACCCGCGGTGGCATCCCCCTTAGCCAGTACCGGTTGGGCACACAATAAAACGCCCGCTAAAATAATCATCCTCTTCATTGCTTATTCTCCTTTTGCCAGTCGATACGCCAGCATGAGTTTTCCGTTGCTTTTCCATCCTGAGTGACAAAAACACCCAGGGCGGCAATCAATTTATCGCCATAAAATAACAGAGGTGTTCTTTCTCGCGCCCAGGGTGGAATGCCTGATTCTTGCCAGATTTTTTTCAGGCTTCGGCCACGATCACGCCCCACAATATGAAACTGCCCGGATGCTTTAAAGCGCACGCTTACCGGTTCGTTTTCAAGCGGTGCTCGCACTTCAATCCCATCAACACCTAATTGCAGAATGCCTAAACCTTCTGGCAACGTTAATGGCTTAAAAGGCGCAGGCCACGGGAGAGTTTCATCTCCTAAACCCTGCATGACAGGCAGCCAGTATAATGCGCCCTGGTAACGACGAACTTCATGGTCACCAAATTTCAGGCGTGGATTCGCATCTTCACGGCTCGTTGCCACCTCATCCCACAAACGAACCAACGCGGCCCGCGAGGGCATAAGCGCCTTTTGCCGGGCAAACCAGCGCCGCAGTAAGGCTGCACGCCGAATATCACTGAGCGCCTGCATAGGTTCAATGAGTAATGCTCCGTCAGCCCGAACCAGGTCATTAAGTTGCTCCGCCAATAGCTCATCGAGAAGTTGCTCTTGCTCACCACACAACTGCGCGCTGCGGGCTACGCTTTGTGGGAAATGCGGCCATCGCTGCTGAATTCCAGGGAGGATTTGCAGGCGCAAGAAATTGCGATCGTAGCTGTCGTCCAGGTTACTTTCGTCTTCAATCCACGTTAACTGATGTTCTTGCGCCCACGCTTCCAGCTCTTTGCGAGTTTGCCCCAACAAAGGCCGAATCAATTCCGTCTCGCCAAAAGGCAAACGCTCTGGCATGGCCGCTAAACCGGCTGGCCCACTGCCCCGTTTCAGGGCAAGCAAAAATGTTTCGCACTGATCGTCCAGATGCTGTGCAGTCAGCAATACTTCATGCGGACGTAGGGTGTCGGCCAATGCCTGGTAACGCGCTGCCCGTGCATGGGCTTCAATCCCTAATCCGTCATCAGCCAGCTTTACGTGTTTTACCTCAAGCGGCACGTTCCATTGCGTGCAAACATTCTGACAATGCAATGCCCATTCATCGGCATTTGAGCTTAACCCGTGATGAATATGCATGGCTCGAATATGAAAATTCGCACCATGAGTCTCGCGAAGCGTGACCAGTTGATGAAGCAAAACCGTGGAGTCCAGGCCACCACTAAACGCCACCAGCAAATGTGTGTGCGGTTGCAGTAATTTGATGAGAAAAGGAAGTGGCATAGTCAGTAATTAAAATAAGGATTTGCCCGGAACGTTACCGGGCAACATGAAGTGAGGCAAGCGTTACTGTTGGTAAAGTTCTAACGGCAGCCCATCGGGGTCATTAAAGAAAGTAAAACGCTTATCCGTGAAAGAATCGATACGCACCGGCTCACATTTCACGCCATGCTTTTCCAGATGCGCGATGGCACTGTCGATATCATCAACACTAAACGCCAGGTGACGCAGCCCGCAAGCTTCCGGGCGACTTGGCCGCGCTGGCGGGAAAGGAAATGAGAACAGCTCAATGACATATTGTCCATTTAACGCCAAATCCCCTTTCCACGAGTCTCGTTCTTCACGGTACGCTTCCGCTTGCAGCGTAAAACCGAGAACATCACAGTAAAAATGCTTACTGGTTGGGTAGTCCGACGCGATGATTGCGATATGGTGAACTTGCTTTAAACCCAGCATAAATGCTCCTTAATCTTTTCTGCACGGTAACTATCAGGATTCGCTAAATCAAGACGTTAAACCGTTTTTAAGACTCGTACACGGTAAACCCCATCCTCACCCAGTTTGGCTCCGTGAATGTCAGTTTCAAAGCCTGGGTAATGCTCACCCACCGAACACAGCATTAACAAGAAATCGAGTACTGCGCGGCTTTCATTGGTGATCATCTCACCCGGCATGACCACCGGCACGCCTGGTGGATACGGCAGAATCATGTTGGCTGACACTCGATTCAACAACTGTTCAATTTCAACGGTTTCAACATTACCTTTCACTTGCTGCTGATAGGCTTTATGCGGGGTCATTTTCATTTCCGGCAGCACATCAAAAGCACGCAACATCAGGTCAGAAAGATTGTGCTGTTTAATCAGCTTGTGAATACCCTGCGCTAAATCCTGAATACGCATATTGCGATAAAAATCAGGGTCTTCAGCGTATAAATCCGGCAGCATATTTTTCACACGCAGGTTGAGATCGTAGGAGCGTTTAAACTCTGTCAAACCACGAAGTAAGCTCAATGCTTTGGTTTTGTCGATACCAATACTGAACAGGAACAGCAGGTTATACGGCCCCGTTTTTTCGACCACGACGCCACGCTCATCGAGGAATTTTGCCACCAGCGCCGCCGGTATCCCCTCTTCTGCCATGCTACCCAGCTCATCCATCCCCGGAGTCAGAATGGTGACTTTAATCGGGTCGAGATACATATGATCGGCGTCAGCATCTTTGAATCCATGCCAGTCTTCTTCGCCAGGAGAAATCGGCCAGCAGGCCGCTTCGTCGATATATTCCGGCTGCCAGATATCGAAGAACCAATCCTCAGATTCTTCACGCAAGCGTTGAACTTCACGGCGGAAATGCAGCGCTCGCTCCACTGAACGGTTTATCAAACGCTTTCCCGGATTTCCCCGAAGCATGGCTGCAGCTGTTTCGATAGACGCCACTAGCGGATAGCTAGGCGAAGTGGTGGTGTGCATCATGTAGGCTTCGTTGAACGTCTCCTCGTCGTAATCTCCTTTGATATGGATTAGAGAGGCTTGCGACAGCGCCGCCAGAAGTTTGTGTGTGGACTGAGTTTCATAAATGACTTTACCCGGCACGCGATCGCCGCTCATGCCACTTTTCCCCTGATAAATAGGATGGAAGTTGGTATAGGGTACCCAGGCAGAATCGAAGTGAATCGAAGGCACATCGAGGGTTTGTTTGATGAACTCGGTGTTATAAAGCAAACCGTCATAAGTCGAGTTGGTGATCACCGCATGCACCGGCCACTGCGCATTTTCCGTCGCAGCGACTTTCTCCTCAATACTCGCGCGCATAAATTCACGCTTCGGGATGCCGCCCAAAATCCCCAGCGCGTTGCGCGTTGGCTTGAGCCAGATTGGGACCAGATCCGTCATCATTAACAAATGGGTCAGCGATTTATGGCAGTTACGGTCGATAATGACTGTGCTACCGGAAGGAGCCGCGTACATGCCAACGATTTTATTCGACGTGGATGTCCCGTTGGTCACCATGTAACTCTGTTCTGCACCGAACGTGCGGGCGATATACTCTTCGGCTTCAAGATGCGGCCCGGTGTGATCCAGCAACGATCCCAGCTCAGTCACCGAAATAGAAACATCCGCTTTCAGCGTGTTCGCCCCAAAGAAGTCGTAGAACAAGCAGCCTACCGGGCTTTTCAGGTAGGCAGTACCCGCCATATGGCCTGGCGTGCAGAAGGTATATTTCCCTTCGTTGACATAATTGAACAACGCTTTAGTTAGCGGCGGTGTGATGTTATCCAGATATTCATTGGTGTATTGGCGGATGCGCAGGGCGATATCGTCGGCGGCACTGAGTGCATATTCAAAGAACCACAGCGCCATGCGCATTTCGTTGACACTGACATCCAGCGAGGAATGCGTATTGATAAATGCATACAGCGGCAAATATTCATTCAGCGCGTTAATTTCACTGCATAAATCCAGGCTGTACTCGTCCCAGTCAAAAATGACTCCACAGATACGCGGATTATGTTCGATGAGTTTAAGCAAGTCGTTGCTGTTGGTGGGATAAATAAGCCGAAAACCTTGTACTTCCAACGCCTGATGCAGCTCTTTGATTGGCTCATCTTTATAGAAAACGCCATGCGCTCCCATGATTGCAATAATATTCAATACTCACCTCCTGGCAAAAAACCTTCAGGTAAGCATAGTTTATTGAAATGGGGTGGAGAACAAGTGCGGAGGTGTAAGGTTTCTTAAAGTGCGCTATTAAGGATGATTCACAGACAATAAAAAAGGCCAGAATCTCTTCTGACCTTTCTTCGTAATGCATCACGCTATCATGCGTAGCCGTAACTCATCAGACGATGATAACGACGAGCCAACAGCTCTTCGGTATTCAACACGTCCAGATCAGCCAGGTCAGCCAGCAGTTGCGCTTTCAAAGAAGCAGCCATCGCTTCCACATTACGGTGTGCGCCGCCCAGAGGTTCAGGGATAACGGAATCAATCAGCTTCAGCTCTTTCAGGCGTGGAGCAATGATGCCCATCGCTTCTGCGGCAATCGGTGCTTTGTCAGCACTTTTCCACAGAATCGACGCACAGCCTTCCGGCGAGATAACGGAATAAGTGCTGTATTGCAGCATATTCACTTTATCGCCCACACCAATTGCCAGAGCACCACCAGAACCACCTTCACCGATGACGGTACAGATGACTGGCACTTTCAGACCAGACATTTCACGCAAGTTACGCGCGATGGCTTCTGACTGACCGCGCTCTTCCGCGCCCACACCAGGATAAGCACCTGGGGTATCGATGAAGGTAATGATTGGCATATTGAAACGCTCAGCCATTTCCATCAAACGCAGTGCTTTACGATAGCCTTCTGGTGCTGGCATACCGAAGTTACGGCGAATCTTCTCTTTGGTTTCACGACCTTTCTGATGGCCAATAACCATCACCGGACGACCATCGAGACGCGCAATCCCACCAACAATAGCTTTATCGTCAGCATACGCACGGTCACCTGCAAGTTCATCGAACTCATCAAAAGCGAGACGCAGGTAATCAAGCGTATACGGGCGCTGCGGGTGACGCGCCAGTTGAGCAATTTGCCATGCTCCTAAATCAGAGAAGATCTTACGTGTGAGTTCTACGCTTTTTTCACGCAGACGCTGCACTTCTTCGTCCAGATTAATATCTAACTTTTCGTCCTGACGGCTAACTGCAGTCAGGGAATCAATTTTCGCTTCCAGCTCTGCAATCGGCTGTTCAAAATCGAGGAAATTCAGACTCATAATATTCCTGTATTAGTCAAACTCCAGTTCCACCTGCTCCGGGCCTATCAGCGAGCGAAGCTCATTGAGCAAACGATCGCTAGGAGATACACGCCATGCTGCGCCAAAACGCAAACGTGCTCGTGCATCCGCTCTCTGATAGTAGAGATGTACTGGAATGGTCCCCGAACGATGGGGTTCCAGAGACTGACGGAGACGGTTCAAAAGCTGGTCATCAATTTGCCTGTCCGTCAGCGAGATAGCAAGCCCACGCGCATACTTTTCGCGGGCCTCGTCTATGTCCATAACTTCGCGAGCGGTCATTTTAAGGCCACCGCTGAAGTCATCAAAGCTGACCTGTCCGCTGACGATCAGGATACGGTCTTTTTCCAACAGATGCTGGTACTTTTCTAACGCATCTGTGAATAGCATCACTTCCAGGCGACCAGAACGGTCATCCAGAGTGCAGATGCCAATGCGATTGCCACGTTTGGTAACCATCACCCGCGAAGCAATCACCAGACCCGCAGCCGTGGTCATTTTACCACGTTCTGTCGGGTGCATCTCTTTTAGGCGCATGCCACCGACATAGCGCTCGATTTCTTTTAGATACTGAGTGATTGGGTGGCCGGTCAGGTATAAACCTAACGTTTCACGTTCACCATCCAGCACCACTTGTTCAGGCCACGGAGTCACGCTGGCGTAGGATTGTTCAACTTGCTCCGGCTCATCAGCCAGCACACCGAACATATCCACCTGGCCGATAGCTTCGGCTTTCGCGTGCTGATCGGCAGCTTTCAGCGCATCGGGCAGCGCATTCATAAGGGCTGCTCGATGCGGCCCAAGGCGGTCAAACGCCCCGGACATCACTAATTTTTCAAGGATACGTTTATTGAGTTTTTTAACGTCAGCACGCGCACAGAGATCGAACAATTCGCGGAAATAACCGCCTTCGTTACGCGCCTCAATTATCGCTTCAATCGGGCCTTCACCCACACCTTTAATCGCACCAATGCCGTAAACAATTTCCCCGTCGTCATTGACGTGGAAGTGGTATAGCCCGGAGTTAATATCCGGTGGCAAGATTTTCAGGCCCATGCGCCAGCATTCATCCACCAGGCCGACGATTTTCTCGGTGTTATCCATATCCGCAGTCATCACCGCGGCCATGAATTCTGCCGGATAGTGCGCTTTTAACCATAGAGTCTGGTAAGAAACCAGCGCATACGCAGCGGAGTGAGATTTGTTAAATCCGTAACCGGCAAATTTTTCTACCAGGTCGAAGATTTTAATCGCCAGCTCACCGTCAATGCCACGAGACTTCGCGCCATCTTCAAAACCGCCACGCTGCTTCGCCATCTCGACCGGGTTCTTTTTACCCATCGCACGACGCAACATGTCCGCACCGCCCAGCGAGTACCCCGCCAGCACCTGTGCAATCTGCATAACCTGTTCTTGATACAGAATAATGCCGTAGGTCGGTTCCAGCACCGGTTTCAGGCTTTCATGCTGCCACTGAATATCCGGATAGGAGATAGCTTCGCGCCCGTGCTTACGGTCAATAAAGTTATCAACCATGCCTGATTGCAACGGCCCAGGGCGGAACAGCGCTACCAATGCAATCATATCTTCGAAGCAGTCGGGTTGCAGACGCTTGATCAAATCTTTCATGCCGCGAGATTCAAGCTGGAACACCGCAGTGGTTTCCGAGCGTTGCAGCATGTCGAAGCTTTTCTTATCCTCGAGCGGGATAGCAGCGATATCTATCGGCTCTAAACCCTGCTTCGCCCGACGCGGGTTGATCATCTTCAGCGCCCAGTCGATGATGGTGAGCGTACGCAGGCCAAGGAAGTCAAACTTCACCAGCCCTGCATATTCCACATCGTTTTTATCAAACTGGGTGACCGGGTTTTGCCCCTGGTCATCACAATAAAGCGGTGCAAAATCGGTAATTTTGGTCGGTGCAATAACCACACCACCGGCATGCTTACCGGCGTTACGTGTTACGCCTTCAAGCTTGCGCGCCATGTCGATCAGCGCTTTAACTTCTTCGTCCGCTTCGTAGATTTCAGGAAGCTGCGGTTCGGCCTCGAATGCTTTTGCCAGCGTCATACCCGGATCGGGCGGGATAAGCTTAGAAATACGATCGACGAAGCCGTACGGGTGCCCCAGTACACGGCCCACATCACGGATAACCGCTTTTGCCGCCATCGTACCAAAGGTAATAATCTGAGATACCGCTTCGCGCCCGTACATTTCTGCCACGTGATCGATAACGCGATCTCGTTTTTCCATACAGAAATCGATATCGAAGTCCGGCATCGAAACACGTTCCGGGTTAAGGAAACGTTCGAAAAGTAGATCAAACTCCAGGGGATCAAGGTCGGTGATCTTCAGGGCATAAGCCACCAAAGAACCGGCACCAGAACCACGACCAGGGCCAACAGGCACGCCGTTGTCTTTCGACCACTGGATAAATTCCATAACGATCAGGAAGTAGCCCGGAAAGCCCATCTGGTTGATAACTTTAAGCTCAATATCCAGACGCTCATCGTACGGCACTCTTTTTTCCGCACGCTCTTCAGGATCTTTGAACAAGAACTCCAGACGATCTTCCAGCCCTTCCTTCGATTTCATGACCAGGAAGTCTTCGGTAGACATTTCGCCCGTCGGGAATTGCGGCAGGAAGTATTCGCCCAGACGCACCGTGACGTTACAACGCTTGGCGATTTCTACACTGTTTTCCAACGCTTCCGGAATATCGGAGAACAGCTCGCACATCTCCTCTTCGGTACGCAGGTACTGCTGTGAAGAGTAATTGCGGGGGCGCTTAGGGTCATCCAGCGTAAACCCGTCGTGGATAGCCACGCGGATTTCATGGGCGTCAAAGTCTGTGGACTCAATGAACCTTACGTCGTTGGTTGCAACAACCGGTAAGCCACGTTCATCCGCCAGAGCAACGGCGGCGTGCAAATAAGTTTCTTCATCAGGACGACCGGTACGAATCAGTTCCAGATAGAAGCGATCGGCAAAATACTGCTGGTAGAATTCCAGACACAAATCAAGCTGTGCCGTATTCCCACGCAACAAGTTTTTGCCAATATCCCCCATACGCCCGCCAGAAAGCAGGATCAGCCCTTCGTTTAACTCGGCAAGCCAGGTGCGGTCGATAACCGGTCCCGCAGCACCATAACCACGTTGATAGGCTTTTGAGATGAGCAAAGTCAGATTTTGATAACCGACATTATCAACAGCGAGCACGGTTAAATGGCTGAGTTCATCACCCAGCAATTCGTTTGCCACGTTAAAGTCAGCACCAATAATGGGCTTGAGGCCCACGCCATGCGCAGCACCATAGAACTTCACCAGCCCGCAAAGGTTGGTGAAATCGGTGATAGCAATAGCTGGCATCCCCATTTCCGCGGCTTTCTTTACCAGCGGAGCGGTTTTCGCCAGGCCATCAACCATGGAATAGTCACTGTGCACCCTGAGGTGTACGAAACGTGGTTCAGCCATTTCTCATTCCGTTTAGATGTATAACGTACGTCCGCAAATCAGGACGCCAGTCCGAGAGCGCGTTTGACCGGAGCAAAACTACGGCGATGGTGCTCAGTCGCACCATGCTCTGCCAGCTTTTCCAGATGGAAAGCGGTAGGGTAGCCCTTATGTTGGGCAAAACCATATTGCGGGAAGGAGAGATCAAGCTCTGCCATTTCACGATCGCGCGTCACTTTGGCAATTATTGATGCCGCGCTAATTTCTGCAACCCGGCTATCGCCTTTTACCACAGCCAGCGAAGGCATAGGTAATGCAGGGCAGCGGTTGCCATCAATCAATACATACTCAGGAACCACATGAAGGCCTGCAACGGCACGCTGCATCGCTAACATAGTGGCATGAAGAATGTTTAATTGGTCAATCTCTTCCGGCTCCGCACGACCAAGACTCCAGGACAGCGCTTTTTCGATGATTTCTTCGTAAAGCGCGTTGCGGCGTTTTTCAGAGAGTTTCTTGGAGTCTGCAAGACCAATAATAGGTTTTGTAGGATCCAGAATCACCGCAGCAGTGACAACCGCACCAACAAGAGGGCCGCGCCCAACTTCATCAACACCAGCCACCAGGCGCGTGTGAGGATAAATAAATTCAATCATTGGGCAAGCTCCAATACAGCATCCGCGGCTTGTTCATCAGCATTACAACGAATCTGCAGATGCAGGTCGCGGAATGTATCGTGCATTTGATGGCTCTGCGCACCGTCTTCAAGCAACGGTTCCAGAGCTTTCGCCAACGCGTGCGGCTCACACTCTTCTTGCAACAATTCTTTGACCAACTCACGGCCTGCCAACAAGTTAGGCAGTGAAACGTAATCGGTTTTTACCAGGCGCTTCGCCAGCCAGAAGGTAAACGGCTTCATGCGATAGCCCACGACCATCGGGCATTTTGCCAACATGCACTCAAGTGCAGCGGTGCCAGAAGCCAGCAATGCAGCATCACTCGCAACCATCGCTTCTCGCCCTTGCCCATTGAGCAGGTGCATCGTCAGATCGGGTGCCACTTCTGCTTTGATACGCTCAAACTGTTCACGCCGTTTGGCATTAACCAGCGGCACCACAATCTCAAGCCCTGGAAAACGCTCGCGTAGCAATAACGCTGTTTTAAGGAAATCAGCACTTAGCATTTCAACTTCTGCACCACGGCTACCAGGCAACAATGCCAGGCATTTAGCATCAGGCGAAATACCGAGTGTCATGCGTGCGGCATTTTTATCGGGATCAATCGGCATGGCATCAGCCATGGTATGACCGATAAAGCGGCACGGGACATTAAATCTATCGTAAAACGCTTTTTCGAAAGGCAGAAATGCGAGCACCAGATCCGTTGCTCTGCCAATTTTGAAAACACGTTTTTGGCGCCACGCCCAAACAGATGGACTGACGTAGTGAATGGTACGAATACCCTGCTTTTTAAGATTACCTTCCAGGGTGATATTGAAATCAGGCGCATCAATACCGACAAAAACGTCTGGCTGCAATTCAGTGAAACGGCGCGTGAGATCCGCACGAATGTGAAGTAAACGACGCAGACGACCGAGCACTTCAACAATGCCCATCACTGCCAGTTCTTCCATTTCGTACCAGGCTTCGCAGCCTTCAGCTTGCATCAAAGGCCCAGCGACACCCACGAAGCGGGCATCAGGAATCCGGGCTTTGAGAGCACGAATCAGACCTGCACCAAGAATATCGCCGGAGGTTTCTCCGGCGACCAGGGCAATCGTAAGCGGGCGACCTGATTTCATCTAGCGAATCAAACCACGTGTTGAACGAGCGAAGAATTCAACAAATGCTTTCACTTCTGGATGTTGCTCGGCAATTTGAGCAATCTCAGGTTTGGCTTCTTCGAAGGTTTTACCGCTGCGGTAGAGAATCTTGTACGCATTACGCACTGCGTGGATGGCTTCTCTACTGAAACCCCGGCGCTTCAGACCTTCGATGTTCACGCCAAACGGCGTTGCGTGGTTGCCCTGCGCAATAACATATGGCGGAACGTCTTGCGCCACGCCGGAACAACCGCCCACCATAACGTGTGCACCAATAATGCAGAACTGGTGCACCGCCGTCATGCCACCGATGATAGCGAAATCATCGACAGAAACGTGACCAGCAAGCGTTGCGTTATTTGCGAGGATACAGCGATTACCTACTGTGCAGTCGTGCGCCACATGCGCATTAACCATCAGCAAGTTATCACTACCCACCTTCGTCAAACCACCGCCCTGCTCTGTTCCGCGATGGATGGTAACGCTTTCGCGAATGCGGTTGCGATCGCCAATTTCCACACGGGTCGGTTCACCAGCATATTTAAGATCCTGGTTAACTTCACCAATGGACGCGAACTGGTAAATCTCGTTGTCACGGCCAATAGTCGTATGACCATTTACCACAACATGAGACTTCAGGACGGTACCTTCACCGATCTCAACATGCGGACCAACAATACAAAACGGACCAATATGGGCGTTAGCACCAATGACGGCACCGTCTTCCACAATGGCAGATGGATGAATAAAGGCGGATTTATCAATCACGTATTAGCTCTCCCGGCTGCGGGCACACATCATAGTTGCTTCGCAGACAATTTTACCGTCAACGGTCGCCACGCCTTTGAAGCGCGTCAGACCACGGCGGGTTTTCTCGAAAGTCACTTCCATAATCATCTGGTCGCCTGGCACGACTGGACGTTTGAAACGAGCTTCATCAATACCAGCAAAGTAGTAAAGCTCACCAGGTTCCAGTTTGCCCACGCTTTTAAACGCAAGAATACCGGTGGCTTGCGCCATCGCTTCAAGAATCAGCACACCTGGGAAAATCGGTTTACCAGGGAAGTGGCCCTGGAAAAACGGCTCATTTACTGTGACATTTTTTACTGCACGTAAAAAACGCCCTTCTTCAAAATCCAGCACACGATCAACCAGTAAGAACGGGTAACGGTGCGGCAGAAGTTCTAAAATCTCTTCGATGTGCAGAGTATGAGTGTCGGTAGTCAAGATACTCTTCCTGTCTAAATGTACCAAATGACAATAATAACACGGCCTGCGACTATCTCGGGATAGCTAGCAGGCCGCAAATCAGTAAGCACTAACGCGTCTTGGGCGGGTGACTTTTAGTCTTGTTGATTGATTTTTTTCTCAACGGATTTCAAGCGTTTGCTGATCTCGTCGATATTCATCACCAACGCGGCTGTTTTACGCCACACTTTGTTCGGCTGTAACGGAATACCTGAAGAGTAAACCCCCGGCTCTGTGATTGGGCGCATGACCATGCCCATTCCCGTTACGGTGACTTTATCGCAGATTTCCATATGACCATTGATAACACTGGCACCACCAATCATACAGTAGCGACCAATTTTCAGGCTACCAGCCATAATCACACCACCAGCAACGGCAGTATTGTCGCCAATCACAACGTTATGTGCAATCTGGCATTGATTATCAATGATAACACCATTACCGATAATCGTGTCGTCCAGCGCACCACGGTCGATAGTGGTACAGGCACCGATTTCAACACGATCGCCAATGATCACTCGGCCGAGTTGGGGGATCTTCACCCAATTACCGCGATCGTTGGCATAACCAAATCCGTCAGAACCAATGACGGTGCCGGATTGAACCAGGCACTCTTCACCCATCTGGATTTCGTGGTAAATCGACACATTCGCCCACAAGCGAGTACCAGAACCAATTTTGGTGTTTTTACCAACGAAGCAGCCTGCACCAATGACGACGTTATCACCCAGCACGACACCAGATTCAATAACCGCATTGGCACCAATAGCCACGTTAGTACCCAACATCGCTGTCGCATCAACCACCGCACTTGGTGCGATGTTTTGAGCTGGCTGCGGCGTGGAATCAAGAATTTGCGCCATGCGAGCGTAGGTCAGGTAGGGATTCTTCACTACCAATGCAGCGCTATGTGCGAAAGGGAGATCGGCTTCAGTCATTACGACGGCAGAAGCCTGGCAAACAGCCAATTGCTCACGGTAACGAGGGTTAACCATAAACGTAATTTGGCCAGCCTGGGCCGTTTGCATAGATGCAACGCCGGTGATGACAATTTCGCCATCACCGTGCAATTCTGCATCCAACTGCTGGGCTAAATCAGCCAGTCGAATTGAAGACATTACTTATTTAACCTGTTTCAGAACATCTGAAGTGATGTCTTTAACACTGCTGCCAGCATAAGCAACGGTGTTAGCATCCAGAACTACGTCGTAGCCTTTATCGTCAGCAACTTTCTTCACAGCACTCTGAATACGAGTAACCAGTTTGGCGCGTTCTTCGTTAGAACGACGACCACGGTCTTGTTCGAATGCCTGAGCTTTGGTCTGGAACTGTTGACGTTGAGCCATCAGGTCTTTTTCCATTTTGCTACGGTCAGCAGCTTTCATGGTAGAACCATCACGTTGCAGCTTTTGCATTTTGGACTGCAGATCGCCTTCCATATTCTGCAATTCGCTCGCGCGGCCTTTAAACTCATTTTCCAGAGTTTTGGACACACCGGTGCTCTGCGCAACCTGTTGGAACAGATTACCCATGTTTACTACAGCAATGCTGTCAGCTGCTTGAACGCTGGCTGATGCAGCCATAGCGAGGCCAAGACCTGCGGCAAATAACCACTTTTTCACAATAAACTCCTTACCATCCCGTATGTGTCCTGAGACACTCTTTTTTACGTGCGCCAGTTCTGCATATTGCGAACTGGCGTCAACGTTTACTGCTTTATGCAGTCCTTTGCACAGAACAATTACCAGGTTTTACCAATGTTAAACTGGAACTGTTCCGCTTTGTCGCCTTCGTATTTCTTGAACGGTTGAGCATAAGAGAACACCAACGGCCCCAGAGGCGACATCCATTGCAATGCGATACCTGCGGACATACGAATGTTGCTTGGGTCACTGTAATCAGGTACCCCTGCATTCTGCATAGCCGTATTGTTATCCCAGTTTGTATCCCAGACTGTACCCATGTCCATGAACACGGAAGTACGGACTGAGTTCGCGTATTTCTCGCTCAGGAACGGCGTTGGTGTGATAAGTTCGAAACTTGCCACTGCCATTGCGTTACCACCGACTGCATCATCAGATGAGCAATAGCCGCCAGACTGGTTACAGTTGTCATTTCCTGGCCCACCAATATAGACCGCTTTCGGGCCGATGTTGTTGGACTGGAAGCCACGCACGGTGCTCGAACCACCGGCGTAGAAGTTTTCATAGAACGGCATCTCTTTGCCGCCCAGGCCATCACCGTAGCCGACGCGAGTACGACCTAACATTACCCAGGTATGATCTTCATCAATTGGGAAGTAGCTCGCCGTATCCAGCGTAACCTTATAGAACTCGTTATCAGAGCCAGGAACGGTCACTTTACCGTTTAGGTTGACGCGGGAGCCTTCAGTTGGGAAGTAACCACGGTCAAGCTTGTTGTACGTCCAGCCGTAGTTCAGCGTGAAGTCATCTGCGGCAAAACCGTTATCATCAGAGCTCGTACTGGCCGTTTGACCAACAGAATCCAGATAACGCCACATCGCAACCTGCGGCTGCATATTGGACAGGTCGTTATGAACATAACCTAAGCCCAGACGCAGTGTGTTGTTTTCGTTAACCGGGAAGCCAAGCGTTCCATCCACACCGTAACTTGTGTTGGTGTAGTCAGAAAGGTCCGCATCGTCTGCTTTAAAGTCGTTGTAGAAGATACGGCCGCCAAGGCTAACCCCATCAACTGTAAAGTACGGGTCGGTTAACGACAATTCAGCATATGTCTGATAATCGTTTTTAGTCCCGTTGATGCCAACAGAGTAACCCGTACCTAACCAGTTATCCTGCTGAACACCGACCTGGAAGCTGATACCACTTTCTGTACCGTAACCGATACCAAAGTTGAAGCTACCGGTGTTTCGTTCTTTAACTTTGTAGACAACATCAACCTGGTCAGGGCTACCTGGTACACGCTGTGTATCAACGTCTACCGTTTCGAAGTAGCCAAGACGGTTCAGACGATCTTTGCCTGAATCGACAAGGTCGCTACCAAGCCAGGTGCCTTCCATCTGACGCATTTCGCGACGCAGAACGGCATCTTTACTGGTGTCGTTACCTTCAAAGCGAATTTTACGCACGTAGTAACGGTTACCGGAATCAACGTTAACATGCAGTTTTACAGTCTTATCTGCATCATTGATTTCAGGCTGCGTTTGTACACGCGGGTAGGCGTAACCATAACGACCCAACAATTTCTTGATGTCGTCTTCCATTTTGGTCACTTTGGTGCCGTTATAAAGCTCGCCGGGTTTTAGTTTAGTCAGCGTTTCAATTTCTGCTGAATGCCCAGCCAAATTACCATTCACCGTCACACCAGCAATCTTGTACTGATCGCCTTCTGTGATGTTGATAGTAACGTAAATATTTTTCTTATCAGGAGTCAGACTTACCTGAGTAGAATCAATATTAAAGCGAGCATAACCGCGATCCAGATAGTAACTGCGCAGGGTTTCTAAATCGCCCGCTAGTTTTTGCTTCTGGTATTTACGATCGCCCACCACGTTCCACCAAGGCACTTCATCACGCAACTGGAAGTGCGAGATCAGTTCATCGGTCGTAAACGCATGGTTGCCAACGATGTTGATTTGCTGAATTTTGGCTGAAACGCCTTCCTGGAATACCAGTTTCAGGTCAACACGGTTACGCGGCAATGGCGTAACAACGGCTTTAACGCTGGCACTGTACTTACCAACGCTGTAGTAGAAATCTTCCAGGCCTTTTTCAATATCGGCAAGGGTTGTTCGGTCCAGAGATTCACCGACACGCACACCAGAAGCCTCAAGGTTCTGTTTCAGCATGTCGTCCTTCACGGACTTGTTACCAGAGAAGGTAATACTCGCGATTGTCGGGCGTTCTTTCACCTGAACAACTAACGTTTCGCCATCACGAAGTACCCGGACATCTTCGAAGTTCCCGGTAGCAAACAGTGAACGAATAGTATTACTGATATCCTCGTCAGAGACGGTATCGCCTACGCGAACCGGCATGCTGAGGAGGGCCGCACCGACGGCGACTCGCTGCAGGCCTTCGAAATGAATATCCTTCACTACGAACCCGTCTGCACCGTATACGGTGGCGCTGCTAAACAGCAGCGACGCTATGAGCAACTTTTTCATCGCCATCGTTGTTATGCGTTCTTCCTAACCTATTCTCTCTAAAACCGAGAGAAATCATTGAAAAGTGCAAGCCCCATCAACAGCACCAGCAATATAGAGCCAATGCGGTAACTAAAGTCTTGAACTCGCTCGGAAACCGGCCCACCTTTCAGTTTTTCAATCGCCAAAAAGAGCAGGTGCCCCCCGTCGAGGACGGGTAACGGAAACAGGTTGATAATCCCCAGATTGACGCTAATCAGCGCCAGGAACATCAGATAGTAAATCAACCCAGATTCCGCCGACATACCTGCACCTTGAGCTATGGAGATTGGCCCACTGAGGTTATTTAGCTTGATGTCACCGGTTATTAATTTCCCCAGCATATTGACCGTAAGCTTCATGAGTTGCCAGGTTTTATCCGTGGCTTCTGCAACTGCGGCAAACGGCCCATACTGGCGTACTGTTTTATACTCATCAGGCAGCGGGATAACTTTTGGAACCACACCCGCAAACCCTTCAGGCTTCGCATTACCCGGTTTTGTATCCGGTATCAGCGTTAAAGACAAGAGCGCCCCTTGTCTTTCTATTTCTAGCTCCAGTGGGTGACCTGGATTGTCACGCACCTGACTAACAAATTCTGTCCACTGCTTCAGAGTCGCACCGTTGACTTTAACGATCCTGTCCCCGGCTTGCAAACCTGCTTTATTCGCAGCGGAATTTGGCTGCACTTCTTGTAAAACCGTTTCAATTTGCGGACGGCGTGGCCCGATGCCCAGTGAAGTAATCGGATTCTGCTTTTCTGGCTCAAACTGCCAGTGGCGCAAATCCAGAGTTTTTTCACTGCGCAAATTCGAACCCAGCGGGGCCATTGACACCTTGACACTGTCATCGCCAATCTTCGCCATCAACGCGAGCTGAACTGATTCCCAATCAGGCGTTTCGATACCATCTATCGCTTTAAGTTCCATGCCTGGTGCAATTTGTGCTTCTGCCGCTATCGAGTTGGGCGTAATTTCACCAACAACCGGACGAACACCAGGGACACCAATAATAAACACAAGCCAATAGGCAAACACAGCGAAGATAAAGTTAGCAATCGGACCAGCAGCAATAATTGCGGCTCGTTGAGAAACGGTTTTGTTATTGAAGGCCTGGTGACGCAATTCCGGGGCGACTGCCTCGACGCGTTCATCAAGCATTTTGACATAACCGCCCAGAGGGATCAGAGCGATGACAAATTCTGTACCATGGCGGTCAGAACGGCGCCAGAGCGCTTTACCAAAACCAATGGAAAAGCGCTCTACTTTAACGCCACAGCGGCGAGCAACCCAAAAATGGCCGAACTCATGCACGGTAATTAATACACCCAGTGCAACGATAAATGCAGCCAAATTCCAGAGTAAGCTCAGCATATAACCTTCCGTTAAATCGTCCTGAATACCAGCAATAACAGACAGGCAAATACCGGTACTGCTGCTGTAAGGCTATCTATGCGGTCAAGGATACCACCATGACCGGGGATCAAGTGACCGCTATCTTTAATCCCTGCTTCACGCTTAAACATGCTTTCGGTTAAATCACCCAGCACTGATGCCAGAGCGGCGATGACCGAACAAGTCAACAGGATAACTGGCGCCACATCCAGATTTGCCCACATGCCAAACAGCAGTGAGATTATCGCAGAAGTGAACAGACCGCCAAAAAAGCCCTGCCAGGTTTTGCCTGGTGAGACTTTCGGCGCGAGTTTATGTTTACCAAACATTTTGCCAAACATATATGCACCGGAGTCAGCACCCCAGACCAAAACCATCACATATAACAGCCAGATTGAGCCAGTGTAATGGTTGATATCATAATGCCAGTTACGCAGTACAATCATGCCCCAAAAGAACGGCACAATCGTTAAAACACCGAATATCAGACGTAGCGTTTTAGAGTTACGCCAGATTGATGCAGAGCCAGGATAGAAAAGCACCAAAAGCAATGCAGCAAACCACCAGGCTAAAGACGCCCAGAGTGATGCTTCAATGAGCGGGATATGGACCGTACGCTGATATTCGGGTAATGCAAATAGCATCAGAGCCAATAACAACCCACATAAAACAGCAAGCCACACGCGCTGAGAGCGAGCTTTAAAACCTGCTAGTTGTCCCCATTCCCAGGCTGCGAGCATACAAACCACTAGGGTTGTAATGGCAAATCCTACTGGTGGAAGCCAGAATAACGCGGCTATGACCACCGGGATTAAAATAAACGCAGAAAGCAGGCGATACTTCAGCAAAAGTGACCCCCAACAGGCTTACTCACCACCAGGTGCCGTGCCACCAAAACGACGCTCTCGATTTGCAAAAGCATTTAGCGCACCTTCAAAGTCTTGTTCATCGAAATCAGGCCAAAGAACATCAGTGAAATAAAGTTCTGCGTAGGCAATCTGCCAAATCAGAAAGTTACTGATACGATGTTCTCCCCCTGTCCTAATTACCAAATCTACGGGAGCCAGTTCATTCATGCAGATTTGCTTGCTCAGCAACTCTTCATCAATCTGATCAGGACGCAATAAACCTTCCTGAACCTGTTCGGCGAGATGCCGCACTCCCTGAATAATATCCCAACGTCCGCCATAGTTCGCGGCGATATTGAGAGTCAAACCTGTATTGGTACTGGTTAAGGCTTCGGCTTTATTAATACGTTCTTGCAGGCGAGCATTGAACCGGCTGGTGTCGCCGATAATGCGCAGACGGACATTGTGACGATGCAAGCTTTTGACTTCGCTATCTAAAGCCCACACAAACAACTCCATCAGCGCGCTCACTTCCTGAGCCGGGCGATTCCAGTTTTCACTACTGAAAGCATAAAGTGTCAGCGCATCAATACCATTATTTGCGGCAAAACTCACAGCCCGGCGAACAGACTTAGCTCCCGCTTTGTGACCGGAAACTCGCATCTTCCCTTGACGCTTTGCCCAACGACCATTGCCATCCATGATAATGGCAACATGACGCGCGCCATGCTCGGATTGTGTTTCGCTTATTTGTTGGTTTGCAGACAACATAACGCGTAATTATTCCCAGATATGGATTAAGCGGTACTCAAAATGATTTCAGCTTTTACATAAAAAAGCCGTGCTATAACACGGCTTACCAATCATTCAGCCAGTTTTTCCTGACTGAAAGATGGCGCAGACTATATCACTGAAGCACAGAGCTAACAAATACAGGTACATCAGCCGAATGAATAATCATCGGGTTGCGATACGTGTCACCAGATTTCGGGCAACCTCGCGCGCTTTTGCATCCACTGCCAGCACTTCTTCTACGCTCTTTGGCTCCGTCAGTTCCACACTATCAAGAACAGCACGATTTAAGGAAGCAATGTCTGTGAATCGCAATTGCTCTTGCAAGAAGGCCTCAACAACAACTTCATTGGCTGCATTGAGCACGGTTGTCGCGGCCTGTCCTTGCTCAAACGCTTCCATCGCCAGCTTCAAACAAGGATAGCGGTGATAGTCTGGTTCCATGAAGGTGAAAGTCCCAATCTTACAAAAATCGAGCGGTTCCACACCTGACTGCACGCGCTCTGGAAACGCCATGGCGTGTGCAATTGGAGTACGCATATCTGGCGCGCCTAACTGTGCCAGAACGCTTCCATCACGATAGCGCACCATCGAATGGATGACCGACTGTGGATGGATCAGTACTTCCATTTGTTTAGCTGATGCATTGAATAGCCAGCGGGCTTCAATATATTCGAGACCTTTGTTCATCATGGTGGCCGAGTCGACGGAGATTTTACGTCCCATCGACCAGTTCGGATGGCTACAAGCCTGCTCCGGCGTCATTCCCGCAAGCTCGCTCAAAAGCGTCTCACGGAACGGGCCACCTGATCCGGTAAGAATAATCGACGAAACGCCATTACTCTCAAGTTCAGCGTACCCGAGGTTTTGCTGGATTGTTTCCGGTAAACTCTGAAAAATCGCGTTGTGTTCACTGTCGATAGGTAGCAACTGAGCTTTACTGCGTTGCACCGCGTCCATAAACAAACGCCCACACGTCACCAGTGACTCTTTATTTGCCAGCAGGACTTGTTTACCGGCAGCAATCGCAGCAAGCGTAGGTAACAGCCCTGCAGCCCCAACAATCGCGGCCATCACTTGATTCACGTCATCCAGTGCGGCCATTTCGCATGCTGCATGCTGCCCGGACAGAACTTCGGTAGCACTCCCCTGCTCTTTTAGCAGACGACGCAATTGGCTCGCAGAAACCTCATCGTCCATCACCGCCCAACGTGGCTTGAACTCCAGACATTGTTCAGCCATTCGCGTGACATTCTTCCCGGCAACTAATGCCACGACGGAGAATTTTTCAGGGTTATGACGCACAACGCTAAGGGTACTGGTACCGATAGATCCGGTAGAGCCAAGAATGGTCAGTTGCTTCATGGGGCGCTCTGGAGTTTTAGTATGAATAATCAAATAAAAAACGCCGTAAACAATAATCGTGGCGTGAGCCACGGCTTGCATACGGCGTTTGACCCGTCATATCAACGGATTAGAACTGCATCAACTCAGCTTCTTTCTCAGCCAGAGCCGCGTCTACTTTTTTGATAGCAGCATCAGTCAGTTTCTGAACGTCATCCTGGGAACGACGATCGTCATCTTCGCTGATTTCTTTATCTTTCAGCAGCGCTTTAACTTTGTCGTTAGCATCACGGCGAACGTTACGAACCGCAACACGCGCGCCTTCAGCTTCGCCACGTACAATTTTGATCAGATCTTTACGACGTTCTTCAGTCAGTGCAGGCAGTGGAACACGAATGTCAGTGCCGGCAGAGCTTGGGTTCAGACCGAGGTCGGAAGTCATGATCGCTTTCTCAACGGCCTGGCTCAGGGAGCGATCAAACACGTTGATCTTCAGTGTGCGAGAATCTTCAACTGTTACGCTCGCCAGCTGGCGCAGCGGAGTTGGTGTCCCGTAATACTCCACAATGATACCGTCCAGCAGAGATGGAGAGGCGCGGCCGGTGCGGATTTTACTGATTTGAGTTTTGAATGCTTCTACGCATTTTTCCATACGCACTTCGGCATCTTTTCTGATATCACTTATCACGTTACGAATCCTTGAAAACTGGTTTAGGGCAGACCACACTTCACGCTGCGATGCAGACGCTGCGAGCTAAGTATAGCCCTGTTTATTCATGGCGCCCGTTGGGGTTGCCTGCTACTCAATTAATCAGAGTAAGTAAAATCGAATCTTACCCTGATTTAGCATCGACTGAAATTATTCAGTGATCAATGTGCCTTCTTTTTCACCCATCACAACACGGCGAAGCGCACCTGGTTTGTTCATGTTGAAAACACGAATCGGGATTTTATGATCGCGGGCCAGGGTGAAGGCCGCAAGATCCATCACTTTCAGTTCTTTTTCCAGCACTTCGGTATAGGTCAGTTGCTCACAAAGCGTGGCGGTAGGATCTTGAACCGGATCCGCAGTAAACACGCCATCAACTTTCGTGGCTTTCAGTACTACGTCCGCTTCAATCTCAATACCACGCAAACACGCAGCAGAGTCAGTAGTAAAGAATGGATTACCGGTACCGGCCGCCAGGATAACGACGCGGTTATTGCGCAGCAGGCTGATAGCTTCTGCCCAGCTGTAGTTATCACACACGCCATTCAATGGAATAGCGGACATCAAGCGGGCGTTCACATAGGCGCGATGAAGCGCATCACGCATTGCCAGGCCGTTCATGACGGTGGCCAACATGCCCATGTGGTCGCCCACAACACGGTTCATACCGGCTTTTGCCAGGCCCGCACCGCGGAATAAGTTGCCACCACCAATCACCACCCCGACCTGAATACCTAATTCAACCAGTTCTTTAATTTCCTGAGCCATACGATCAAGGATGCTTGCATCAATACCGAAGCCTTCGGTACCTTGCAGCGCTTCGCCGCTTAGCTTGAGCAGAATGCGTTTGTAGACAGGTTTTGCATTGGTAGCCATGATTCTTTCCTGGGAACAGTCAACGAATGGGGATGGTTAATTCAGACGACATCATGTCGCATATCAGCAAGTTCTGTATCAGAGCAGACTGATTTTTAAAGCCAGATAAAAAGGAACCGCCAATTGGCGGCTCCCTTAAAAATTAAGACTGCTTGGACATTGCAGCAACTTCTGCTGCGAAGTCAGTCTCAACTTTCTGGATGCCTTCGCCCACTTCAAAGCGGATGAAGCCATTCACGTCGGCATTGTGCTCTTTCAGAATCTGACCAACAGTTTTGCTTGGGTCGATGACGAAAGGCTGACCAGTCAGAGAAACTTCACCGGTGAATTTCTTCATACGGCCTTCAACCATTTTCTCTGCGATTTCTTTTGGCTTGCCAGACTGCATAGCGATGTCCAACTGAACCTGGTATTCTTTCTCTACCACTTCAGCAGACACGTCTTCTGGTTTAACGAATTCTGGCTTGCTTGCAGCGATGTGCATTGCAATTTGCTTAACCAGATCTTCATCAGCGCCTTTAGCTGCCACCAGAACGCCGATGCGAGCACCGTGCAGGTAGCTACCCAATACGTCGCCTTCAAGTACTGAAACGCGACGGATGTTGATGTTCTCACCGATTTTAGCAACCAGAGCAACACGTTCTTCTTCGAACTGTGCTTTCAGAACTTCAACGTCAGTCACTTTACCAGCAGCAGCTGCGTCCAGTACTTTGTCAGCGAATGCCTGGAAACCAGCATCTTTAGCAACGAAGTCAGTCTGGCAGTTAACTTCCAGAATCACAGCGTAGCCGTCAGCAATCTTAGTTTTGATCACGCCGTCAGCAGCAACGTTACCTGCTTTCTTAGCCGCTTTGATCGCACCAGATTTACGCATGTTTTCGATTGCCAGCTCGATGTCGCCATTAGCTTCAGTCAGGGCTTTTTTGCAATCCATCATGCCTGCGCCAGTACGTTCACGCAGTTCTTTTACCAGAGCAGCAGTAATATCAGCCATTCTAAAATCCTCGGTTATCTCGTAGAGAGAGATAAGCCCTGGTTCACCGTAAAGACGAACCCTGGCTCAAAATAAAAAGGGGGCCTGAGACAGGCCCCCTAACCAAACTATTCAATACCTGGTTAATAAGGGCTCAAATAAGAGCGAACCTTATTATTCAGCTTCTACGAAGCTTTCTTCTGCCTGAGAAGCCAGATCCTGAGAACGGCCTTCACGAACGGTAGCAGCTACAGCACCCAGGTACAGGGTTACAGCACGGATTGCATCGTCGTTACCAGGGATAACGAAATCAACGCCATCTGGATCGGAGTTAGTATCAACGATAGAGAATACTGGGATACCCAGGTTGTTCGCTTCTTTGATTGCAATGTGTTCGTGATCGGCGTCGATTACAAACAGAGCATCCGGCAGACCGCCCATATCCTTGATACCACCCAGGCTGTTTTCCAACTTCGCCAGCTCACGGGTACGCATCAGTGCTTCTTTCTTGGTCAGTTTGTCGAAGGTACCGTCTTGAGACTGGATTTCCAGATCTTTCAAACGTTTGATGGACTGACGAACTGTTTTCCAGTTAGTCAGCATGCCGCCCAACCAGCGATGGTTCACGAAGAACTGATCGCAGCTCAGAGCAGCGTCTTTTACTGGTTCGCTTGCTGCGCGCTTAGTACCAACGAAAAGGATTTTGCCTTTACGAGAAGAAATCTTGCTCAGTTCAGCCAAAGCTTCGTTGAACATAGGTACAGTTTTTTCAAGGTTGATGATGTGAACTTTGTTACGTGCGCCGAAGATGAAAGGCTTCATTTTCGGGTTCCAGTAACGGGTTTGGTGACCAAAGTGAACACCAGCCTTGAGCATGTCGCGCATGGAAACAGTTGCCATGATTAAAACCTCTATATAAAAGTATGGGGTTAAGCCTCCACGTATCCCATATTACCGACCCCAAAGGGCACCCCGGAATATGTGTCGATACGTGTGTGTTATTTACACAAAGTGAGAGTGTTGGCTGTATCCGAAAAATCGGAATACAAGTCCGGCGCGCTTTATACCATAAAACACACCAGGACTCCAATAGTTGTTGGTAGATTGTGCGGACATTGATTCTCGATTTGGCACCGATCGTACGCCCTGATAACATTGTCCGACTCACTGCTCAATTATTGTCGATTATCACGACACCTGCGGACAGAATTAATGGCTATTTCAATTAAAACACCTGAAGAAATCGAAAAAATGCGCGTTGCGGGCAGACTTGCCGCTGAAGTGCTGGAAATGATCGAATCCCACGTAAAACCGGGCGTCACCACTGGCGAACTCGACCGTATTTGTAATGATTACATCGTTAACCAACAGCAGGCTGTTTCTGCTTGTCTGGGCTACCACGGCTTCCCAAAATCCGTGTGCATCTCAATTAACGAAGTCGTCTGTCACGGTATTCCTGATGACGCTAAAGTGCTGAAAGATGGTGATATCGTCAACATCGACGTCACCGTAATTAAAGACGAATACCATGGTGACACGTCAAAAATGTTCATCGTGGGCAAGCCGACAATCCTCGGTGAGCGTCTGTGCCGTGTGACCCAGGAAAGCCTGTATTTGTCACTGCGCATGGTTAAACCAGGCATCCGTCTGCGTACCCTCGGCGCGGCTATCCAGAAGTTCGTTGAAGCAGAAGGTTTTTCCGTGGTTCGCGAGTATTGTGGACACGGAATCGGCCGTGTATTCCACGAAGAACCGCAAGTTCTGCATTATGACGCTGATGACGGCGGCGTGGTGCTGCAACCGGGTATGACGTTCACCATTGAGCCAATGGTTAACGCCGGTGATTACCGCATTCGCACCATGAAAGACGGTTGGACGGTGAAAACCAAAGATCGCAGCTTGTCTGCACAATACGAGCATACTATTGTGGTGACAGATAACGGCTGCGAAATTCTCACATTGCGTAAAGATGACACCATCCCGAATGTGATTTCGCATAACGAGTGATTCGCCTGGCGCAAGTCAGCAATCGAAGCCGGCATATTGCCGGCTTTTTTTATGGATGGCGACATGACACAGAGTTTACCCGAGCAGTACGCGACCACGGTGCTTCCTGAGATTTCCGGGCAACCTGACTACCCCGTCAACTGGTCTGATTCGGATCTTAACTGTGCCCAGATAAAAGCCCGTATCGACCTGTTCCAGCAATGGCTTGGAACAGCATTTGATGACGGTATTTCCGCCGAAAAGCTGATAGACGCGCGCACTGAATTTATCGACCAGCTCCTGCAACGTTTATGGCTCAGCTATGGCTTTGGAGATGTCGCCGAAACCGCACTGGTTGCTGTCGGGGGCTACGGGCGCGGCGAATTGCATCCCTTGTCTGATATTGATTTGCTGATTCTGAGCCGTAAGCGCTTAACCGAAATCCAGGCACAGAAAATTGGCGAGCTGCTCACATTATTGTGGGACGTAAAGCTGGAAGTAGGCCACAGCGTACGCACGCTGGAAGAGTGTTTACTCGAAGGCCTGTCAGATTTAACCGTCGCGACCAACCTGATTGAATCGCGCTTATTAATTGGCGATGTCGCCCTCTTCCTCGAACTGCAGAAACACATTTTTAGCGACGGTTTCTGGCCATCAGCCAAATTCTTTGCCGCCAAAATTGATGAGCAAAACGAGCGCCATCAACGCTATCACGGCACCAGCTACAACCTCGAGCCGGACATAAAAAGCAGCCCGGGCGGTTTACGCGACATCCACACGCTGCAATGGGTTGCACGTCGCCACTTTGGTGCCACGTCGATGAGTGAAATGGTCGGCTTTGGTTTTTTAACCGAGGCTGAACGCAACGAACTGGACGAATGCCAGCATCTGTTATGGCGCATCCGTTTTGCTCTGCACCTTGAAGTAAACCGCTACGATAATCGTCTATTATTTGACCGACAGCTCAGCGTAGCACAGCGCCTGAATTACAGCGGAGAAGGTAATCAGCCAGTGGAACACATGATGAAAGATTTTTATCGTGTGACCCGCCGCGTCGGCGAACTTAACCAGATGCTGTTACAACTATTTGACGAAGCGATTCTTGCGCTCGACGCCAGTGAAAAACCCCGTCCACTCGACGATGATTTCCAGCTGCGCGGCACCTTGATTGACCTGCGCGACGAAACGCTGTTTATGCGCGAACCCCAGGCAATTCTGCGCATGTTTTACATGATGGTGCGTAACCGCGACATCAGCGGAATTTACTCGACCACATTACGCCATCTGCGTCATGCGCGTCGCCATCTTGTACAGCCGCTCTGTTACATTCCGGAAGCGCGCGATCTGTTCCTCACGATATTACGTCACCCCGGTGCCGTGAGCCGCGCTTTACTGCCAATGCACCGCCATAGCGTTTTGTGGGCATATATGCCGCAGTGGTCGCATATTGTCGGCCAGATGCAGTTCGATCTCTTCCACGCCTATACCGTTGATGAACACACCATTCGCGTGCTGCAAAAACTGGAAAGCTTCGCGAAAGAAGAAACTCGTCCAAAGCATCCATTATGTGTCGATCTCTGGCCGCGTCTGTCGCATCCGGAGCTGATCCTGATCGCCGCACTGTTCCACGACATCGCCAAAGGTCGCGGTGGCGATCACTCGGTGCTCGGTGCGCAGGACGTTTTAAAATTTGCCGAGCTTCACGGGCTGAACTCACGCGAAACGCAGCTCGTCGCCTGGCTGGTACGTCAGCACTTACTGATGTCTGTCACGGCACAGCGTCGTGACATTCAGGACCCGGAAGTCATTAAACAGTTTGCCGAAGAAGTGCAAACGGAAAACCGCCTGCGTTATCTGGTTTGCCTGACGGTTGCCGATATCTGCGCCACCAACGAAACCCTGTGGAATAGCTGGAAACAGAGCCTGTTGCGTGAGCTGTACTTCGCCACTGAAAAACAGCTGCGACGCGGAATGCAGAACAGCCCGGATATGCGCGAACGCGTGCGCCACCACCAGCTACAGGCGCTGGCGTTACTGCGTATGGATAACATCAATGAAGAAGCGCTGCATAATATCTGGCGCCGCTGCCGGGCAAACTATTTTGTCCGCCACACGCCAAATCAAATCGCCTGGCATGCGCGTCATTTGCTAAAACACGATCTCAGCAAGCCGATGATTTTGCTTAGTCCGCAGGCCACGCGCGGCGGTACTGAAATCTTTATCTGGAGCCCGGACCGCCCTCACCTGTTCGCGGCTGTTTGTGCTGAACTCGACAGGCGCAACCTCAGTGTTCACGACGCGCAAATCTTTACCACGCGTGACGGCATGGCAATGGACACCTTTATCGTACTCGAACCGGACGGTAGCCCTCTTTCCGCCGACCGGCATGATCTTATCCGCCATAGCATTGAACAAGCCATAACGCAGGTGAGCTGGCAGACGCCTCAACCGCGCCGCCAGTCAGCCAAACTTCGCCATTTTACTGTCGATACCGAAGTGAATTTCCTGCCCACTCACACTGACAGGCGCACATTCCTTGAGCTGATTGCACTAGATCAGCCAGGCTTATTGGCACGAGTCGGGGAAGTGTTCGCTGACCTTGGGATCTCGCTTTATGGGGCAAGAATTACGACAATTGGTGAGCGAGTAGAAGATTTATTTATAATAGCCACCGCCGACCGGCGTGCTCTTAATGATGAGTTGCAACAGGAAGTACAGCAACGGTTGACAGCGGCCCTTAATCCAAACGATAAATAACAGTCTGTTAATTTCGTCACAATCAGGAAAACTTTAACAATGCAGCAGCTACAAAATGTAATTGAAACCGCTTTCGAGCGCCGCGCCGAAATCACTCCGGCAAATGCTGATACCGTTACTCGTGAAGCGGTAAACCAGGTCATCTCCCTGCTCGACAGCGGTGCGCTGCGCGTTGCCGAAAAAATTGATGGCCAGTGGGTGACTCACCAGTGGCTGAAGAAAGCTGTTTTGCTCTCTTTCCGTATCAATGACAACCAGGTTATTGATGGCGCTGAAAGCCGCTACTTCGACAAAGTACCGATGAAATTCGCTAACTACGACGAAGCACGTTTCCAGAAAGAAGGCTTCCGCGTGGTACCACCTGCGGCAGTACGCCAGGGTGCATACATCGCACGTAACACCGTGCTGATGCCTTCTTACGTCAACATCGGCGCATACGTTGATGAAGGCTCTATGGTTGATACCTGGGCAACAGTCGGCTCTTGCGCGCAGATTGGTAAAAACGTTCACCTGTCTGGCGGCGTCGGTATCGGTGGTGTTCTGGAGCCATTACAGGCAAACCCAACTATCATCGAAGATAACTGCTTCATCGGCGCACGTTCCGAAGTGGTTGAAGGCGTTATCGTTGAAGAAGGTTCCGTGATTTCCATGGGCGTTTACATCGGCCAAAGCACGCGTATTTATGACCGTGAAACCGGTGAAGTCCATTACGGCCGTGTACCAGCAGGCTCGGTTGTCGTTTCCGGTAACCTGCCGTCTAAAGATGGTAAATACAGCCTGTACTGCGCTGTTATCGTGAAAAAAGTCGACGCGAAAACGCGCGGCAAAGTTGGAATCAACGAGCTGCTTCGCACTATCGATTAATAAAATGTGTAAAAGGCGGTTCACCCCGCCTTTTTAGCATTTCGGGCTAGCGGGAAAGGATTTTTCCGTTAATTATCTATAGGTTAATGGTATCGAAAAAGGTAACACTATGTACGATAACTTGAAAAGTCTGGGTATTACCAATCCTGATGAAATCGATCGTTATAGCCTCCGGCAGGAAGCCAACAACGATATCCTGAAAATCTATTTCCAGAAGGATAAAGGCGAGTTTTTCGCTAAAAGCGTGAAGTTTAAATACCCACGCCAGCGCAAAACTGTCGTTGCCGATGGCGTCGGCCAGGGTTACAAAGAAGTGCAGGAAATCAGCCCAAATCTGCGCTATGTAATTGATGAACTGGATCAACTGTGTCAGCGCGATCGCACTGAAGTCGATCTGAAACGCAAAATCCTCGACGATCTTCGCCATCTGGAATCTGTGGTTGCTCATAAGATCAGTGAAATTGAATCCGATCTTGATAAACTAACCCGCGGTAAATAATGCCAAAGGGCCGGAATCTCCGGCCCTTTTCTTATCTCTGCTCATCTAACTGCAACGCGACATACAGTAGCAATCTGTCGTCAAAATTCCCTAAATCTAAACCTGTTAATTCTGAAATTCGATTCAGGCGGTACTCCAGCGTGTTGCGATGAATAAACAACGCCTTAGACGTTGCCAACGGTTGCACATTATGGCGAAACCATGCGCTAAGGGTGCGACGCAATAAGCCATTGTTATCCATTGATTTTAAACGAGCGAGCGGACGAGCCAGCTCATTGGCCTGCCAGCCGCCGCGCAAACTATCCAGCAATACCGGCAACATCAAATCCTGGTAAAAATAACCCCGACTTTCCGGCATACGCTGTTTGCCGACCATCATGGTGGTACGAGCGGTGCGATACGAGCGTGCAATACTGCCAGGCCCGGTGAAATAGTTGCCGAGTGCGACACGAAAACGTAATTGACCATTCTCTTTCATGCGCAGAATAAGCTGCTCTACGCGTTTACGATGATCTTCTGCATCCCAACGGCCAAACTGGTTGAGCGCAGGTTTCAGGACCACCATTTCCGTTAACGAAATAATCGCTATCAGATTATTGCGCTCCGGAGTTGTCAGTGCGGTTTGCAGCTGTTGCAGCTCTTCCATGGCGCTGTCTACGCCAAGCTGGCCGCTATCGACTTCCACCACCGCCACGACTCGCGGCTGGTTGAGATCAATCCCCAAACGCTGCGCCCACTCACTCAATGCAGGCGTTTGTTCTTCCGCCTGAATCAAGTTCATTACCAGTTCTTCGCGCAGACGTGTGTCCTGTGCGAGTAAATGCATCAGGCGTGATTGCTCAAGCATCATCTCAGCCGTCATACACACCAGCTCACCATATTTACGCAGCGATCCCGGCTCGCCGGTCAAACCAATAACGCCGACAATTTCCCCTTCAATGCGCAATGGCAGGTTAATCCCCTGGCGCACGCCGTGAAGATGTCGCGCTACCGCATCATCAATATCTACAACCCGTCCCTGAGAGAGCACCAGCAGCGCACCTTCGTGCAATTCACCAATACGTTCTTTATCGCCGCTGCCAATAATCCGCCCACGCGCATCCATCACGTTGATGTTGGTATCAATGATGGTCATGGTACGCGCCACAATGTCCTGCGCCATTTTGGTATCAAGATGCCAGCCAGCCATGCTTCCTCCTGAATCGTGCTAATGGCCTAGCATAGGCGAGATGAATCCCCTCAGCATTGTGCGAATGCACAAAGCGCGGATGAAGTGTATGGAGTTGTGGAAAGGCTCACAAAAAAGGGCCGCAATAGCGGCCCTGATAGTGTTGAGATGAACTCGGTAACGATTACTGCATCAGCAGGTAGATGGTGGTATCACCACGCTGAATGTTCAGCGCCATTACTGATGGTTTAGTATCAAGAATTTTGCGCAGTTCAGCGATGTTATTCACCTGCTGTTGGTTCACACCGATAATGATGTCACCTTTTTTCAGGCCAATTCGCGCCGCTGGCGTATTCCCTTTCACGTTATTGACGATAACGCCCTTCTCACCTTTACCGCTGCGGTTGCTCATTTCAGCCCCTTCGATACCGGTAAAGATGGTTGCAGAATCAACCTGAGTCTGGCTGCTCTGTTGCAGTTCCAGGTTTACTGAAACCGGTTTGCCATCACGCAGCAGGCCGAGAGTCAATTTGCTACCCACCGGCATAGAACCGACTTCTGCACGCAATGCTGCGAAGCTGCTGATCGCTTTACCGTTCATCGAAACCACCACATCACCGGCTTTGACACCCGCTTTTGCAGCAGAAGAGTTCGGCATCACCTGGCTTACGAATGCGCCGCGTTGCGCATCGACTTTCATCGCTTTCGCCAGCTCAGAGTTCAGCTCAGTACCCATAATGCCCAGCTCGCCACGTTTAACCTGGCCGAACTCCACCATTTGCGCGGTGAGGTTTTTCACCATGTTGCTCGGGATGGCAAAGCCGATACCAATGTTGCCGCCATCTGGTGCCAGAATCGCGGTGTTAATCCCGATCAGTTCACCGTTGAGGTTAACCAGTGCGCCACCGGAGTTACCCCGGTTGATTGCCGCATCGGTCTGGATAAAGTTTTCATAGTTTTCGATGTTCAGGCCGCTACGACCCAACGCCGAAACAATACCGGAAGTCACGGTTTCACCCAGGCCATACGGGTTGCCGATTGCCACGGTGTAATCACCGACGCGCAGCGCGTCAGAGTCCGCCATTTTAATCGCGGTCAGATTTTTAGGATCCTGCAACTGCAACAAAGCGATGTCAGAGCGCGGATCTTTACCCACGACTTTCGCATCAAATTTACGGCCATCGCTCAGGGAAACCTGAATTTTGGTTGCGTTATCAACAACGTGGTTGTTTGTCACCACGTAGCCTTTCGCTGCGTCAATAATTACGCCGGAACCAAGAGCGGCAAACTTCTGTTGTTGGCCGCCGCCCTGAGAGCCATCATCAGCCCCGCCGCCGCCCTGGCAGAATGGAGAACTCTGGAACGGAGAGCCTTCCTGACAGAATGGCGAATTATCACCAAAGAATTGCTGGAAGTTACGCCCCATACGCGGCGTATTCACGGTGGTGCTACCTTCAACGTTAATGCTCACCACGGAAGGCATCACTTTTTCCAGCATCGGTGCAAGGCTTGGAAGCGGCTGTGCAGCGGTTGCAGAAGACGCTGTTTCAGCTGCAATTGCAGATACAGGACCCAGCGCCAAACCCAGGCTAAGAGCCAGCGCGCTCATTGCTAAAGTTGTTTTTTTCATCGATTTAAGTCTCAAGTTAATAAGTCACGCAAAATTGCTGTGTAGGCCAATATAGAGTGACAATTGAGGCGCTAAGTTCCGCCGATAAGTCACTGGAAAAAGTAAAAATTTATTGTCCGTCTTTACAAAACTCAACGAGTCACTTATTCCACAGCCATCAGGCGTCGATACTCATCCCATGCGAACAAGTCCGTCATTCCACTGATATAATCCTGAATCAGGCGGCAGCGGTAGTAATATTCCCACACACCATAATCACCGGCTGACTTATCCAAATCATTGACAGCTTCAATGTACGCAAGCCGATGTTTTGTCGATAATTTATGGAATAAACGTGTCTCAATTGGCAGACGACGTAAACTTTCTTTCTCCACCAGTTCAGCAAAATCCTCATTTGATATATGGAGTAAGGGACTGTAAATATCAAGTAAGCCACTGATTACACGATACCCCTGTAGCTCGAGCTGTTCGACCTCCGGGTGACTAAATACGTGCTTAAACGCCACTTGCTTATAAAGCTCCAGCAAACGCGCAAAAGGGCTGTCATCTTCAAGCAATGCGTGATTGAACTCGCCGCTATACATCTCAGCAATATTGTCGATGAAACGCTGGGCAGCGTAGGGGACTAATTGGTTTAGCGTATTGACGCGCAAATACATAAAGAACTGATCTTCTGTACTGCGGCGCATCTGATTAGTACGGGATTTTTCCCAGGCTTCATTCACCACTTGCGCAAAAAGATCGCCGTCACAATGCTCGCCCCAGGCGTCGCATAAGTGCTGATAAAGCTGCTCAACGCTGAATATACTTTTCTCGACAGCGTCTTCCAGATCCGCCACGCAGTAAGAAATATCGTCCGCCGCTTCCATAATCCAGGTCAACGGAAAACGGCTGTGCTCGCCAAGTTGCAGTTCTGAACGCAAGCGAGCGATATACGACGCTTCAGAAAGATAGTAACCGGGCTTTTTCATCAGATAAGCGTGGCTTTCAGGCGGCTCGCCAACAAACCAGGCAGGACGGGTATACTTGAGAATGCAGCCCACTTGCGCCCAGGTCAGATTCATCCGCAACAGGCTGTGTACCAGACGAATACCCTGCGCATTGCCCTCAAACTGGCAAAGATCCTGGCGCACTTTACGGCGCAAACCATTTAACTGATCTTCTCCTTCATGCAGACACAGCGCTGCTACCTTGCAGCGATCGTCACTGCGCGGCTGGCTTCCTGCATCCCCAGGAAACAAACGCTGGCGAAACCAGTCATTGATAGCTGATTCCCCAAAGTGACCAAACGGCGGGTTGCCGATGTCATGCATCAGACACGCCATTTCAACGATACTTTCAAACGGACCGGTGAGTTCATGCAAGCCATATCGTTCGAGATCTTGCTGCTCTTTCAGGCGGCTCAACACTTCTTTGGCGATATAACGCCCCACCTGCTGCACTTCCATGGAATGCGTTAAACGCGTGCGGACAGAGGCATTTCGCTCCAACGGGAAGACCTGGGTTTTCTGCTGTAACCGGCGGATCGCCGGGGAATTGACGATCCGCCCACGATCGCTTTCAAAAATGCGCAGGATCTCATGTTCATTCTTTTGCCCTTCGGGCGAACGGAAACGGCGGTGCCAATTAATTTTCTTACGGAAATCTATTTCACTCATGCCTTCTCCTTCGCCCAGATTAAGAGCGGATTAATCCTTAATGCCTGCCATGATAGACTATGCATCTGATTTAACACTTTAGCGAGTATCACTATGAAAGCAGGCATTATTGGTGCAATGGAAGAAGAAGTTACGCTGCTGCGTGACAAAATTGAAAACCGTCAAACTCTGACCCTGGCCGGATGCGAAATTTACACCGGCACGCTCAATGGCGTTGAAGTGGCGTTGTTGAAATCTGGCATCGGTAAAGTGGCTGCGGCAATGGGCGCAACGCTTTTGCTGGAACACTGCAAGCCTGATTTTATTATCAACACCGGTTCCGCAGGCGGCCTCGCGCCGACGCTGACAGTGGGTGATATCGTGGTTTCTGATGAAGTGCGTTATCACGATGCGGACGTCACCGCTTTTGGCTATGAATTTGGCCAACTGCCAGGCTGCCCGGCAGGCTTTGCTGCTGATGCAAAACTGATTGCTGCTGCTGAAGAGTGCATTGCCGAGCTGAACCTGAATGCGGTACGCGGCCTGGTTGTCAGTGGTGATGCGTTCATTAACGGTTCTGTGGCATTGGCAAAAATCCGCCATAACTTCCCACAAGCTGTTGCTGTAGAAATGGAAGCAACTGCGGTTGCACATGTTTGCCATAACTTCGGCACGCCGTTTGTTGTGGTTCGCGCTATTTCTGATGTGGCTGACCAACAATCTCACCTGAGCTTTGAAGAGTTCCTGGCGGTTGCGGCGAAACAGTCCACGCTGATGGTTGAAAACCTGGTGCAGAAACTGGCCCGTGGTTAATAAGAAACTTTTGGTTAATAAGAAACTCTGGCGCGGGTTCACCGCGCTACTGTTTTGCATCCCGGCGCTGCTCATTGCCGCGCCGCGGGTGATTTCACTGTCACCGAGCAATACCGAACTGGCATTCGCCGCAGGGATCACGCCGGTCGCCGTCAGTGCATGGTCGAATTATCCGGACGCCGCCAAAAAGATTGAGCAAGTTTCAAACTGGCAAGGGATGAACCTTGAGCGCATCGTGGCGCTGAAACCCGATGTGGTGCTGGCGTGGCGTGGTGGGAATGCAGAACGACAAGTCAATCAGATGCAGGCGCTGGGGATAAAAGTTGTCTGGCTTGACCCGACGACGGTTGAAGGTGTGGTTGCCGCCCTGCGTCAACTGAGCCAGTACAGCCCAACTCCGCAAACCGCCCAAAACGCAGCCGATCAGCTGGCGAAAGAATTTGCAGATTTGAAAGCGAAATACGCCCATCGCGCACCGAAAAAAGTGTTTTTGCAATTCGGCCAGCAACCGCTGTTTACCTCAGGACGCGGTTCGATTCAGAACGAAATTCTGGAAGTGTGTGGCGGGCAAAATATCTTCGCGGATAGCCGCGTTCCCTGGCCGCAAGTCAGCCGTGAACAGGTGCTCAGTCGCCGTCCCCAGGCTATTATTATCACCGGCGATGACACCCAAATTCCTCCCGTTGAACAATTTTGGAATACCCAGCTAAAAATTCCGGTTATTGCAGTGAATGATGACTGGTTTAGTCGCTCAGGCCCACGTATTATCCTCGCCGCAAAACAGCTCTGTGAGGAGCTGGCAGAAAAATAACCTTTTTTATGAGGATAACACCCACATGCTCGTCTATTGGCTGGACATCATTGGCACAGCCGTCTTTGCAATATCCGGCGTGCTGCTGGCAGGAAAACTTCGAATGGACCCGTTCGGCGTGCTGGTGCTGGGCGTGGTGACCGCCGTGGGCGGCGGAACCATTCGCGATATGGCACTGGATAATGGCCCGGTATTTTGGGTTAAAGATCCCACAGACTTAGTGGTGGCGATGGTCACTTGTCTGCTGACCATTGTGCTGGTGCGCCAGCCGCGTCGTCTGCCGAAATGGATTTTGCCCGTATTGGATGCCGTCGGTCTTGCGGTGTTTGTCGGGATTGGGGTGAACAAGGCATTTCTGGCCGGTGCCAGCCCGCTGATTGCCATCTGCATGGGCGTGCTGACCGGCGTTGGCGGCGGGATTATTCGTGATGTTTTAGCGCGTGAAATCCCAATGATCCTGCGTACGGAAATCTACGCCACGGCCTGCATTGCCGGCGGTATTGTCCACGCCACCGCGTATTACACCTTCCACGTGCCGCTTGAACAAGCGAGTATGATTGGCATGGTCGTCACGCTGGCGATACGTCTGGCCGCGATTCGCTGGCATCTTAAACTGCCAACATTTGCGCTCGATGACAGACAATAGAAAATAAAAAAGCCGGATGACGCTTTCGCTTATCCGGCCTACAAATCTTTTTACTATTTAAACCAAATAATTCGAGCTGCAGGACAAAAGGCTTAAGTCTTTTGAACAGCGCTTGCGCTGGCCCTGAAAGGGCGAGGCTTTGCCGAGTAACGCGACAAAGCCGTAAATCCCCAGGAGCATAGGTAACTATGTGACTGGGGTGAACGGGTGCAGTCAACGCACCTGCAGCTTGAAGTATGAAGGTTTAAACGCTGAAGGAAGAACCACACCCGCAGGTGCTTTTCGCATTCGGGTTAGTCACCACAAAGCGCGAACCTTCCAGACCTTCGGTGTAATCCACCGCGCCACCAACCAAATATTGCAGGCTCATCGGGTCAACAACCAAAGCAACACCTTGCTTCTCGATAGTCATATCGCCGTCGTTAATCTGATCGTCAAAGGTAAAACCATACTGGAAGCCGCTGCAACCACCACCGGTGATGTAAACGCGCAGTTTCAGATTCGGGTTCTCTTCATCCGCGATCAGGTGTTTTACTTTATTGGCTGCTGCTTCGGTAAACTGCAACGGCAGCACTGCTACGTCATCACTCATCATTTGCTCCCAACGAAATAAGAAGTCGGGTAAAGTTTAACCCGATCTTTAGGGCCATTATCTAATACCCGAGTAAATCGTTCAAGTATTCTCCCCGGCTGGGGTTTGCTGCTCTTTCGCCCGCTGTTCGGCTTCTTGTTTTGCCAGCGTGCGCTCAAGAATCGAGGAGTATAGCGGTTTCCCACCGAGAAATTGTGCCAATAGTGTCGCGCCAAGGCAGGTAATAATCATTGGCAGAATGAGCTGATAATTGTCTGTCATTTCCAGAACCAGCACAATTCCTGTCAGCGGCGCACGTACCGATGCCGCAAACAACGCGCCCATTCCAGCAATTGCAAATGTCCCAACTTCAAGGTGATACGCCGGGAACCAGGCGACACTGGCGGCTCCGAAAGCCGTTCCCAGCAACGTCCCCAATGCCAACATGGGGGCGAAGATCCCGCCCGGTGCACCGGATGCGAAACACAACAAAGTAGTAATCACGCGGGCAATAAAAATAAATAGCAGCATACCGATGGTGTAGTTACCCGCCGCCGCGATAGGTATCAGGTTGAAACCACCGCCAGCAGCAGCCGGTTGAATCAGCCCTAAAACGCCACAAATCCCACCTAACAGGCCGCCGATAATCACCCATTTTTTAAGATTGCCGCCGTGGAAGCGCTGAAACATATCCTGAGTACGGAACACCATTGCGTTAAAGAACACGCCAACAATGCCAAAGACCATTCCCAACACCAGATATAGCCATAATGTGTTAACCGGTGCACTAGCCAGTTTCCCGACTTCAATGACGGCACTTTCACCGTTGAAAATACGGAACACCACGCTCGACATAATCACGCCGATAAACACGGCTTTTATCGAAATCAGGTTGTAACGGAACTGCGGACGCATCTCTTCGATGATGAACAAAATTCCCGCCAGCGGTGCGTTAAACGCGGCAGATAAACCCGCTGCGGCACCCGTCGCCAACAGTGAATGGCGCGCTTCGGCACCGCGCAGTCGGAAAATATCCAGCACCATGCGGCCGATATTCCCGCCCAACTGCACCGTTGGCCCTTCGCGCCCCAAAACCATGCCCGCGCCCAGCGTTCCCATACCGCCGATGAATTTCACCGGGATAACGCGCCACCAGCGCACCGGGCGTAACTCCTCGAGCGCACCTTCAATTTCAGGGATACCCGAGCCGCCCGCTTCAGGTGCATAACGACGCACCAGATAATAACCGAGCATCGCCAAAAGCATTGAACTGATGAATGCCAGCGGCCAGACAATCAGGCTGTAATCCGCCACATGCGCCAGCATCGCAAGGCGATTCTGTTGTACCCAGGTCACTGATTTTTCAAACGCGACCCCCACTAAACCGGCTAACGTCCCTACTATCGCGGCCATGAAAAGAATAGCGACAGGCGTTTTGTCCTGTCTCATAAGGCGACGCACCATGTCGCCCCTGCGTAAGCGCACAACTTGCTGTGCTTCGAAAGAGGGGTGGGAGTGATTCATTAGGCTAATCATTTATTGGTAATACAAATCGAGGGGGCATTCTACTCTCTCGACGCGTTTGGGCAAAACTTTCATAACTTCGAGAGTTTCCCTTAGAATAGCGTGTTGCCACTATTTCCACGAATCAGGAGCCGATTCATGAGTAAGTCTGAAAACCTGTACGCTGCCGCACGCAAAGTCATCCCTGGCGGGGTGAACTCACCGGTTCGTGCCTTTACCGGAGTCGGCGGTGTACCGCTGTTTATCGAACGCGCTGACGGGGCTTACCTGTTTGATGCTGACGGCAAAGCCTATATCGATTACGTCGGTTCATGGGGACCAATGGTTTTGGGTCATAACCATCCGGCTATCCGCAACGCGGTGATTGAAGCGGTAGAACGTGGCCTGAGCTTCGGCGCGCCAACCGAGATGGAAGTGAAAATGGCAGAGCTGGTGACTGAACTGGTTCCAACCATGGATATGGTTCGCATGGTGAACTCCGGCACTGAAGCCACCATGAGCGCCATTCGCCTGGCTCGCGGTTTCACCGGTCGCGATAAAATCATCAAATTTGAAGGCTGCTACCACGGCCACGCTGACTGCCTGCTGGTCAAAGCGGGTTCTGGTGCACTTACCCTCGGCCAGCCAAACTCACCGGGCGTTCCGGCTGATTTCGCCAAACACACCCTCACCTGCACCTATAACGATCTCGCCAGCGTGCGTGCGGCATTCGAGCAGTATCCGCAGGATATCGCTTGTATCATCGTTGAGCCGGTCGCGGGCAACATGAACTGCATTCCACCAAACGCCGATTTCCTGCCGGGCTTACGCGCCCTATGTGATGAGTTTGGCGCCCTGTTTATCATCGACGAAGTGATGACTGGCTTCCGTGTTGCCCTGGCGGGCGCGCAGTCTTACTACGACGTGGAACCTGACTTAACGTGCCTGGGTAAAATCATCGGTGGCGGAATGCCAGTCGGTGCGTTCGGTGGCCGCCGTGAAATCATGGACGCACTGGCACCAACCGGCCCGGTTTATCAGGCGGGTACGCTTTCTGGTAATCCAATCGCGATGGCCGCAGGTTACGCATGCCTGACAGAAGTCTCTCAACCTGGCATTCACCAGACGTTGACTGAGCTGACTGAAATGCTGGCGCATGGGCTGTTGAAAGCCGCAAAAGAAGAAAACATTTCGTTGGTCGTCAATAACGTCGGCGGCATGTTCGGCTTGTTCTTCACCGATGCAGAGTCTGTGACGAGCTATAAGGATGTGATGGCGTGTGACGTTGAGCGCTTTAAGAAGTTCTTCCATTTGATGCTGGAAGAAGGCGTTTACCTGGCACCGTCTGCATTTGAAGCAGGCTTTATGTCAGTTGCGCATTCGAAAGAAGATATTCAGAAGACGATTGACGCCGCGCGTCGGGTGTTTGCGAAGCTGTAATCTTTTGCCCCTCACCCCGGCCCTCTCCCCCAGGAGAGGGGAAAAACGATCCGTCCCCTCTCCCTCAGGGAGAGGGTTAGGGTTAGGGTGAACACAAATCACCGGGTCTGTTTACGCAGCAAATAAACAAAATACGGCGCACCGATAAACGTCGCCAACAACCCGGCTGGAACCTGATCCGGGAACAAAATCATTCTCCCACACCAGTCCGCCGCGACCATCAGCATCCCACCGAATAACGCCGACATAATCAGTTGCGGCATTGCACGCCGGAAACCTAACATCCGTGCGATATGTGGTGCCATTAAACCGACAAAACTCAGAGGCCCAACGGTCATCGTTGCGGCTGCGGTCAGCGTTGCAGCCAGCAAAAGCAAAGCAAAACGCGATGGCGTCAGCGCCATACCAATTGCCCGTGCGGTCGCGCCACCTAATGGCAGAATCATCAACCAACGGCGACAAAGTGGCGTGAGCGCGAATAAGATAACCATCAGGATCAGCGTTCTGACAGCCTGGTCGCCGGTCACGTTGTACGTTGAACCGGAAATCCAGGTGAGTATTCCCGCCATACGCGGATCGCCGCTTGCCATCAACAGCATCAGCAACATGGTAAAAGCGGTACTCAGCGCCATTCCGGCCAGCAACATGCGCTGAGGGGAAAAACCGCCACGACTGGCTGTGACCATAATCACCAGAAGCGTCACCGCAGCACCCAGACTGCCCGCCGGGAATAACCAGCCAAAGGCATTTCCAGGTACAATAAACAGCATCACCACCACACCAAATGCCGCACCAGAACTGATGCCCAGGACTTCCGGACTTGCCATTGCGTTGCCGGTTAAACGCTGAATCACGCTCCCGGCGACGGCCAACATCATGCCCGCAGTCAGAGCGGCCAGAACGCGCGGCCAGCGCCACTGCAACAGGTCATGGAATAACGAACCACTCACCCAATTCCAACCCTGTACATCGCGCCCCATCGTCAATGCGGTGGCGATAACCAACGCTAACACGCCGCTGCCAATCAACACCCACCAGAGCAGATGCTGACGCTCAACCGGAACGTTATCGCCCTGATTCATGGCAGGCGTACCCACCGTTCGCAGGCGCGGCAAAAGCCACAGCAGCAATGGCGCACCAATCAAAGCCGTCACGGTGCCGGTAGAAATTTCACGCCATGCGCTGGTGAGCCAGATAACGGATTGATCCGACAGCCAGAGAATTAAGGCCCCGATAAGCGGCGCGAGGAATAGCCGAGCCACCAGGCGACGCGCCCCTAGCATTTTCGCCAGAAGCGGTGCAAACAAACCGATAAAACCGATAATCCCCACCGCATTGACCAGCAGTGCGCTAATGGCAATCGCCAAAACCAGCGTCGCGAGGCGCACCATGGAAAGCGCCAGGCCAAGATTACGCGCCACGCCATCGTCGAGGCCCATCAGCGTTAGCGGGCGCAACAGCAACAGCGTTAATAACAATCCGCCAACCAGACGCGGCCACAGGCCATTCACGATATCCCAGTCCTGCTGGTTCAAGGAACCGGTGCTCCACAGGAACATATTCTGCAACTGGTCGTGATGGAAAATGGCGAGTAATTGATTCACCGCGCCGCAATACAGGCTCAGTACCAGACCGGCCAGAATCAGCGTGACCGGCGATAAACGCTTACCCCACGCCACGCCGAACACCAGCAAACCGACCACGCCCGCGCCCACTAAGGCCGCAAATTGTTGCGTCGCGAATCCACCGGGCAGCGCCCACAGCGTAGCGACAGTAACGCCGAGCTGCGCACCACTCGCCACGCCAAGCGTGGTGGGTTCCGCAAGCGGGTTTCGCAGAACTTGTTGGAATAGCACGCCCACAAGCCCCAACCCTGCCCCGACCAATAAGGAAATGGCCAGGCGAGGCAACAAGCTGTAGTGGAATAACATCTGATTGATGTCATCGATATTTGGCTGCCACCAGGCGGATACCCACAGGGCAGATGGAAGCTGAGCCTTGAGATTGTGCAGCGTCAACGCGCAGGCAATCACAAACAGCAGCGATAGCAAGATCGCCGGGAACAAAGCATGACGATGCTTCACGCCTGGCTCCCTATGGCTTTCGCCAGCGTGTTCGTGAAGCTCATAGCTGAAAGCGTCGCGCCATAAAGCCAGACCGGAGGGACTCGTTGGAAACGATTCTGGCGCACGAAAGGCATCGAATTCCACAACGGAGTGGCGGTCACGCGGGCCATTTCCGCATCATTATTGTGATCAAAACAGATGACGTCGGCGTCTTTCACTTCGGCTAAACGCTCCAGGCCAACCACCGCGCTGCCCCAGAAGTTAGTTTCACCAGACCAGGCATTTTTCACTCCGAGCAAATCCATCACCTGTTGGAACAAGCTATTTTTGCCGATAATCAGCGCATGGCGGGAATCTAATAATGTCATCAGTAAAACGGGTTTATCACCACGCCCGGCAAAGCGGGGTTTCATCTGCTCGATAAACTGGTCAAATTTCAGTAAGTGATCTTTTGCTGCCTGCTGCATCCCCAGTTTTTCGCCCAGTTCTGTCAGAGACTTGCGAGCGACGGTCAGCGGTTTGCCTGAGCCATCGTTAAAACTAAAACCCAGACCGGGTGCGATGCGCGCCATTTTTTCAGGTGCCGGGCCGTAGCCTGCGGAATAGAGAATCAGCGACGGTTTTAGCTGGGTGAGAAGCTCAAGATTGGGTTCAGTTCGCAGCCCAACGTCGATAATGCCAGCAGGCAATTTGGGCTCGCCGACCCAGGCTTGATAATTGGCGATATCGGCCATCGCATAGGGTTTTACACCCAGCGCCAGCATCAGTTCAACGGGCAACCATTCCAGCGCCACAATGCGATGAGGGTCAATTGAAGCCGCGTGAGCATTGCCCATTTTGAGCAGTAACGGCGAGAGCGCGAGTGCCGCCAGTAGCTGGCGACGGCTCATTGAAGGATTAATCAATTCACTCATTAGTAAACAAAGCTCACGGGAGCCGCACCCGCAGGATGTGGCAGAATCCCCATAGGAATACCGTAAATCTTCTCCAGCGTTTCGCTTTGCATTAATTCGGCAGGGGTTCCCTGAGCAATCATTTCACCGCCACGCAGCGCTACAAGGTTATCGCAATAGCGGGCGGCCATATTAATATCGTGCAGAACGGCAATCACCGTCAGGCCGCGTTCCTGGCTCAGGCGATGGATAAGCGCGAGGACGTCAACCTGATGGGCAATATCCAGCGCCGACGTTGGTTCATCCAACAACAGGCAGCGGCTGTCTTGCGCGACTAACATCGCAATCCATGCCCGCTGGCGTTCGCCGCCGGAAAGGCTATCAACCAGGCGATGAGCAAAAGGCTTCAGGCCAACCAGCGTAATCGCCTCTTCAACCAGTTCCCTGTCCGCCACGCCAAAACGACCCAGCGCGCCGTGCCACGGATAGCGACCAATCGCCACTAGCTCACGTACGGTCATGCCTTCTGCGGCCGGAAGTTGCTGCGGTAAATAAGCGACTTTGCGCGCAAATTCTTTGCTGCTCCAGCTATCCAGCGGTTGGTCGTTAAGATTAATTTCCCCGGCAGAAGATTTCTGATGACGGCCCAGCATTTTCAGCAGCGTCGATTTCCCCGAGCCGTTATGCCCAATCAGACCCGTCACTTTTCCAACGGGAAAGGTAATCGACAGAGGATGGAGAAGCGTGCGACCGGGTACGCGGAAAGTAACGTCAGTGAGGCTAAACGTGGTATCGGGATGAAGGTGTTTGTCCTGCATGGGAGCCATCTTTGTTGATGGGCACGGCGAACCGTGCCCGAATACACTTAGAAGCGGAATGTTGCAGTCGCAACAACCTGGCGCTCTGCGCCCCAGAAGCAACCATAGGTTTCAAAGCAGCTGGCAACGTATTCACGGTCAAGCAGGTTGTTCACGTTTACCGCAATGCTTGAACCATTCAGACCGAAACGACCGAGGTCATATTTGACCACTGCGTCCAGCACCGCTGCGCTACCGACTTTGAAGGTGTTAGCCGGATCGCCGTAGCTTGAACCAATGAAGCGGCCGCCCGTCCCCAGAGTCAGACCACTCAGCACGCCATCGTTGAAGGTGTAATCACCCCACAGCGAAGCCATGTGTTCTGGCACTTGCGCAGGCGTATTGCCTTGCAAAGTAGTGTCTTTGGTGTACTCCGCATCGGTATAGGTATAAGACGCGGTGACGTTGATGTTGGCATTGAGAGCGGCTTTCGCTTCCAGTTCCACACCACGCGCACGAACTTCACCCGCAGGAACCTGGTTGAAAGCATTCGTTGGGTCAGTCATCAGCGTATCAGACTTGGTCAGCTGATAGACCGCACCGGTAATCACCACCGGCATATCTTTCGGCACATACTTCACGCCCGCTTCGTATTGCTCACCTTTGGAAGGTTCATAAGCGACACGCGGCGTACTGTACAGGCTAAAGGCGTTAGGCTCGAAAGACTGGCTGTAGCTGATGTATGGTGAAATACCGTTATCAAACAGGTAGTTCACACCGCCACGCCAGGTAAATTGTTTGTCGTTACGCTCGATGTAACCGTTGTCGCTGCGCACTGTGGTCGCTTGCTTAGACCAGTCGTAACGGCCGCCCAGTGTAAGCACCCATTTGTCCCACTCAGCCTGATCCTGAACGTAAAGACCGGTTTGCTCGCTTTCGTTCATCTGATAAGGCACAGCTTCGCCGAAATCAACCGGTTCCATTGGCGGCAGATTATTCAAATCCAGCGGAGGAGCATTACCAAACAAGGCGCTGATATCGTTACGCATACGCGAGTAATCCACACCTGTTAACAGAGTGTGTTCAACCGCGCCAGTCGCGAAATTGCTTTGCAGTTGGGTATCAACGCTAAAGTTTTGCAGACGTTCTTTATCAACAACAGTGCCACGACCCAAATAATGCGCCTGCTGCTCTGGTGACATTGCCTGACAGTAAACGTTGAAGGCATTCATGCTGTTGTTACACAGCCCGGTGCCGTATGCGCTTTGCTGATCAACTTTCATCTCAGCGAAACGCAGGTTCTGACGCACGGTAAAGGTGTCGTTAAAGCCGTGTTCGAAGCTGTAACCGACCATTTTCTGGTTACGGGAATAGCTGTTGTTCGTGGCACCTTCATTGAAATCAGTTGGCAGGTGACCGCCGCCTGGCAGTGGTTCAACCGTCCCTTCTTTTGGCAACCAGCCGTAATAACCGGTTTCTGGTTCATTCTGGAAATAGGACAAGAAGGTGAAATTAGTCTTGTCATCCGGACGCCATGAGAAAGAAGGCGCGATAGCATAACGCTGCGATTCTGCACCCTGCTGCTGTTCGTTACCAGAACGCGCAACACCGGTAAGGCGGTAGGAATACACGCCATCGTCGTCCAGCGCGTCGCTGAAATCAAAACCCGTCTGGAACAGGCTGTCTGTGCCCATTTTGAACTGAACTTCATGAAGCGGTTCTGTGGTCGGGCGCTTGCTGACCATAGAAACGATACCGCCCGGGCTACTTTTTCCGTACAACACGGAAGTCGGGCCGCGCATCAGTTCTACACGTTCCAGCATATAAGGGTCGATGACAGCATCATTATAGAAATCGCCCTGCATTTTCAGGCCATCCAGATAGTTGTTCTGGTTCAGGCCAACAGAGGAAAAGCCACGAATGATAACGAAATCATAGGTGTTCGAAGCACCACGGCTGCTTACTGTCACGCCGGGGGTGTAACCTAAGGCTTCTTTCACCGACTGGAATTGATGCATCTGCATCTCTTCGTTGGTCACAACCGAAATAGACTGCGGCGTCTTTTCGATTGGGGTATCTGTTTTGGTCGCGGTCGCGCTGCGTTTAGCCGCGATAGTTGGTGACGGGCCCCACGCGCTTTCATCAGCCGCAGCGTTTGCGGAAACCGTGATGGTGTCTTCTTTAGTTGTTGTGTTGTCTGCTGCAAAACTTGATGCACTCACACCGCTCACGGTGGCCGCAACAAAAAATGCAAGTTTACGGAGAGAGGTGTTGACTGGTTGTCCAGTTCTTAAACGCGCCATTATGGTTTCTCTGATGAAGTGACGAATGATAACGTAAACGATAATTATTATTATGCCCGCAGAATAATAGACGAAACGGAAAGTGCATAGCAAGCAGATCACACCCCTAACGAGTGCGAGGGAATAATAATTAACCAGAGTAATTGCATGGACTTAACAAAAAAGAAAAGCCCCCGTTACAAACGGAGGCTTTTTCAGAATACAGCGAGGATTAGTTACCGCCGAACATGTCCTTAATCCACCCAGCAACGCCATCACTTTTTTCTGGCTGTTGCTGTGGTTGTTGTTGCTGTTGTTGCTGCGGCTGCTGCTGTTGAGGCTGCCCCTGCGACTGGCTAAACGGATTGTTGTTTTGCTCAGCCTGCTGGCTTTGCTGACACAAACCGTCTGGATTCGTCGTCCACACTGGCAACGTACGATCGCCACCACCGCCGCACTGGAAGTAACCCGCGCTATCCACACTCATATCGACAATATCTTCCGGTGGATTGAGCACCAACGGAATTGGCGTCTGGTTAGCAAGATAGCGCTGATACAACGACATCGCACCGCTTGCGCCATACAGCTTGGTCGGCTGGTTGTTATCACGCCCAACCCAGGTAATCGCCACTTCTTTGCCATCAATACCGGCAAACCAGGTATCGACGTTATCGTTGGTCGTCCCCGTTTTACCTGCCAGATGCAGGTTCGGATATTTGCCACCCAACGCACGCCCTGTACCGCGAGCCATAACCTGCTGCATGGTAAACAGCGTCATGTACGCCGCCTGAGGTGGAACAGCTTGTTCCGCCTGCGGGAAGCTTTGATACAACACGGTACCGTCTTCAGCAATCACCGAGCGTAACGCCGACAGCGTTGCGCGATTACCGCCGCTGGCAATGGTCTGGAACGCCTGAGCCACTTCGATTGGCGTCAGGTTCAGCGCCCCCAGCAACATAGCCGGAACCGGGTGCAACTGGTTCTGCGGCACGCCAAGTTTAACCCAGGTATCGGTTACCGCTGGCAAGCCCAGCGCCATACCCAGGTTGACGGTTGGCACGTTCATCGAACGCGTCAGCGCGTCCACGAGCATGACCTTGCCACTCTCACTGTAACGACGGTCATCGTTTTGCGGCGACCACACTTGCCCGTTTGGCTGTTTCAACGCGATTGGCGCATCGGCAATCCAGGTATTCAGTCGGTACGCATCCGGCTGGCTTAGAGCCGTCAGATACGTCGCTGGTTTCGCCAGAGAACCAATGGAACGACGCGCCTGCATCGCACGGTTAAAGCCTGCGAATTGCGTTTCTGCCCCGCCCACCATGGCACGAACTTCGCCGGTAGAGCGGTCAACAATCACCATGGCCGCTTCGAGATCTTTGAGCTTACGGGAGGCACGCAGTACCGGAACCCCTTCGCTCACCGCTTTTTCTGCCGCATCCTGGGAAACGGAGTCAAACGTAGTAAAGATCTTCACGCCAGACAGATCTTTAACTTTATCGCCAAGTTTTGTCTGGAGTTCGTTACGCACCATCTGCATAAACGCAGGCTGTGGCGAAATCACACCACCACGCGGTTGCACACCCAGCGGGCGAGCACTCAGCATGTCGTACAATTCCTGGTCGATCACCTTCTGCTCTTGCAGCAGGCGCAACACAAGGTTACGTCGTTCCAGCGCCAGTTTTGGGTTACGCCATGGGTTGTAAATCGACGCCCCTTTCACCATCCCCACCAGCAACGCTTGCTGGTCAAGGCTCAGTTCTTCAACCGGGCGACCGAAGTAGTACAGGCTCGCCAGTGGGAAGCCGCGAATTTCGTTATCGCCGCTCTGACCGAGATACACTTCGTTCAGGTACAGCTCAAGAATGCGATCTTTGCCGTAACGCGCATCCATGATCAGCGCCATGTACGCTTCGTTCGCTTTACGCCAGTAAGAGCGTTCGCTCGACAGGAACAGGTTCTTAACCAACTGCTGCGTCAGCGTACTCGCGCCCTGCACGGTACGACCGGCAGTGAGGTTAGCCAGCACCGCACGACCAATAGAGTAGAAGCTGATGCCATCGTGCTCATAGAAATGACGGTCTTCAGTGGCAATCAGGGTATCAACCAACAGCTCCGGGAAACCGGTGCGCGGCACAAACAGACGCTGCTCGCCATTCGGCGAAGACAACATAGTGATCAGGCGCGGATCCAGACGGAAGAAACCGAAGCTACGGTTGTTATCCATATTCTGGATAGAATCCAGATGGTCGCCATCAAACACCAGACGTGCGCGGATCTGCCCTTCTTTACTATCAGGGAAATCGAACGGACGACGGATCATCTCGATGCTATTGCCCTGCACCGTAAACTCACCAGGACGCGTCATTTTAGTTACCTGACGGTACTGAGTCGCTTCCAGTAGGTTGACCATCTCTTTTTTGCTGTACGGCATATCCGGCTCAAGGTTCACCATACGGCCATAAACTGCCGCCGGGAGCTGCCAGACTTTGCCATCAATGCGCGTGCGAATCTTCTGGTCAAGGTAGACGCCGTAAATCACAAACAGCACCACGAAGACCACAAACAGTTTTACTAAGAACCACAACCAGCGGCGCTTTTTACGTGGCGGACGGCCATTGCCGCTGCCTTTTCCTTTACGTGGCGGCATCGGTTCCTCGTCATCGTAATCATCGTCATAATCCGCGTCGTATTCCTCTTCCCGGACTCGACGACGGCTGACTTTCTCTTTTGCGGGACGTGAAGGTTTGCCTTTACGTCCAATAGGTTCGCGGTCATTCCCCGCCATTGCTTTCTCCACCAAAATAAGGCGCACGGCCTGATTTTCCTTTCTTTCGCTAAACGCAAAAGAGGAAATCTCTCAAAGTTATTGGTACTTTTTAGTGCGCCGCGTTGGCAGCGCATCTGCTGGCGAATCCGGCCAGACGTGCTTTGGATAACGTCCTTTCATCTCTTTTTGCACTTCCCGGTATGCACCGTTCCAGAATGCGGTTAAATCACGCGTTATCTGCAAAGGGCGCTGCGCCGGGGAGAGCAGTTCCAGAACCAACGGCACACGACCATCGGCAATCACCGGTGTTTGTGCCTCGCCAAACATTTCTTGCATACGAACCGCAAGAACAGGCGGGTTTTCATCGTCATAGCGAATCGCTATCTGGCTTCCGGTCGGCACAGTGTAATGAGTTGGCAGCGCACTATCCAGACGTACGCGCGCGTTCCAGTCGAGCAAGTTCTGTAACGCACGTGTGACATCAATGTTTTTTAATGCCCGCAGCGAGTGTACACCATGCAGTTCAGGTAATAACCAGCGATCTAGCGCTCCGAGCAAGGCGTTATCTGAAACTTCAGGCCATTGCAGTTCGGGCAGCCATTTTGCCGCACAGGCCAGACGTGTTCTGAACTGTTGCGCCTGAGACGACCAATTCAAAACGGCCAAACCTTTATCACGAATGCCGTTAAGCATCGCCTGATGCAGCTCGTCTTCGGATGGTTTTGCCAGTGGCTGAACTTTCAACACCAGTTTGCCAATTTGCGTGCGACGAAACGCTTTCAGCGTGCCTTGCGTTTCATCCCATTCCACGGAGTCGCTTTGGGTTAGCAGTGCCGGACACTGCGCCGCAAGCGCGTCGATGTCCAGAGGAATGGCCTGCAAAATACGGGCGTCGGGCGTATTGCTTCCCTGCAACAATAGCGGTGCTAATAGCCATTCGTAACGCGTTAACGGATCGTCCTGGTTGAGCATCGCCCCCATGCCGTTGGCTAACTGGTAACGACCATCCAGACCCCGACGGCGAGCGATTCTGTCGGGGAAAGCCTGCGCCATTAACTGTGCGGCAAGAGAGAAATCGGCTTCGCCGCCACGGCTGTTCAACCTTTTTAGCAATTGCCCGCTGCGCTGCTGCCAGTTTTCCTGACGACGGCTAAACGCGTTCCGCAAATCGCTATCCTGGCCTCGCGGAGGTTCTTCAAGAATCGCCGTCAGACGGGCAGCCGTTACCTGTTCATCTGCCGTTTTCGCATTGACTAACATGGCGGCAAAACGCGGGTCGTTACCGAGACTCGCCATTTTCTGGCCTGTGGGCGTGAGCCGGTTTTGCTCATCAAGCGCGTTGAGCTGGCGTAATAAAGTGCGTGCAGCCGCAATATTGGCGACAGGCGGCGTATCAAGCCACGTCAGTTGATTCAGGTCAGAGCAGCCCCATTGCAGTAAATCGAGCAGCAAACCGGAGAGGTCACTTTGCAGGATTTCCGGCTCGCTTTGAGTGCTCGCACGCTCAGCCTGCTCCGCGCTGATAAGATGCAAACAAATCCCTGGCTCCAGACGCCCTGCTCGCCCGGCACGCTGAATCATCGACGCCTGGCTAATGCGCTGAGTGACAAGGCGCGTTAACCCGGTGCGCACATCAAAACGAGCGACACGCTCTTGCGCGCAGTCCACGACCAGGCGAATGCCTTCGATGGTCAGACTGGTTTCGGCGATATTGGTCGCCAGCACCACTTTGCGCATGCCGTTCTGCGCAGGCAAAATCGCTTTGCGCTGCTCGCCCAAAGGCAATGCGCCGTATAACGGGCAAAGCTGAACATCGCTTGCGACGCGCTCTTGCAGTTGTTGCGCAACACGCTGAATTTCACTCACACCGGGCAAAAACAGCAACATCGAGCCTGACTCTTCACGCAGCAAATTCGCCACCGCTATGGCGACGGCTTCATCAAAACGTTGGTGAGTCGAAAGCGGGCTGTAGCGGCGTTCAACTGGAAATGCCCGCCCTTCAGAACTGATAACCGGCGCCTGAGGTAAACATTGCTGCAAGCGTGAGTTATCAAGCGTTGCCGACATAATCAGCAACTTGAGGTCATCACGTAACCCTTGTTGCACGTCGAGTAACAGCGCCAGCGCCAGATCGGCTTGCAGACTGCGTTCGTGGAATTCATCGAGGATAACCAGCGCCACCCCGGTGAGTTCAGGATCGTGCTGAATCATGCGCGTCAAAATACCTTCGGTCACGACTTCAAGCTGCGTATTTGGCCCAACACAGGTTTCGGCACGCATCCGATAGCCGACTGTTTCACCGGGCTTTTCACCCAATAATTCTGCCAGACGCTGTGCAACATTACGTGCCGCCAGGCGACGAGGTTCCAGCAGTAAAATGCGTCCACCTAAGTTTGCCTGCTGTAAAATCTGCAACGGCAACCAGGTTGATTTACCGGCACCCGTTGGCGCGCTCAGTAAAACCTGCGGCGCGTTTTGTAAGGCGTTAAGAATATCGGGTAGCACTGCGGCAACCGGTAATGACGACACAGACGGCTCCAAACGGGTATGATGCGAAGTTCGCTATTGTAGCATTACGACAAGACATTATTGAGAGAACCAATATGGCTGAGACTCGCCGTCTGTTTTTTGCCCTCGAGCTACCCAAAGAGGTGCAACAACAGATTATCCACTGGCGCGCCACACAGTTCCCTGAAGATACCGGACGCGCGGTGGCCGCCGAAAACTTGCATCTGACGCTGGCCTTTTTGGGTGATATCAGCGCGGATAAACAAAAAGCGTTGAGCCAACTCGCCGGGCGCATTCGACAGAAAGGTTTTACCCTGGCGATAGACGATGCCGGGCAATGGCTGCGCTCAAACGTTGTGTGGATTGGCCCACGTCACGCACCTTTAGGATTAATTCAACTGGCGAATATGTTACGTTCCCAGGCGGCGCGTAATGGCTGTTACCAAAGCCCGCAGCCGTTTCATCCGCATATCACGCTTTATCGCAACACGCCGCGAGCGGTCACCATCCCACCCCCTAATTTTCGCTGGCAGTTTAAGGTCGATGAATTTGCCCTGTATGAGTCTGTATTCAGACAGGGCCGCACTCGTTACCAGGAATTACAACGCTGGACACTAAGTAATAAGGAAGAGTGAATGGAATTTACCCCGCCGTTGCAGCAGGCCACGCTGATCAAACGATACAAACGTTTTCTGGCCGATGTGGTGACTCCGTCTGGTGAAGAGTTGACGCTCCATTGCCCAAACACCGGGGCAATGACCGGCTGTGCAACGCCCGGCGACACTGTTTGGTATTCCACGTCTGATAGCCCGACACGTAAATATCCTCACACCTGGGAAATCACGCAGACGCAAAATGGTGAGTTTATTTGTGTGAATACGTTACGTGCCAATACCGTGGTGAAAGAAGCGTTGAATGCAGAAAGCATTTCAGAATTAATGGGCTATACAGCAATTAAAAGTGAAGTAAAGTACGGCGCTGAACGCAGCCGCATTGATTTTATGTTACAAGCAGATTGCAAGGTTAACTGCTATATTGAAGTGAAATCAGTCACGTTATCACAACAAGGATGTGGCTATTTCCCAGACGCTGTCAGCCTTCGTGGCCAGAAGCATTTGCGGGAATTGATGAGCGTGGTTTTGCAGGGCGAACGCGCGGTATTGCTGTTTGCAGTATTGCATTCTGCTATCACTCAAGTTTCCCCGGCACGCCACATCGACGCAAAATACGCGCAACTGTTATACGAGGCGCAACAGTGCGGAGTTGAAATAATTGCTTATAAGGCCGAACTTTCTGCCCGAGGGCTTACTCTAATTTCGCCGTTGCCTGTCTGTTTATAATTTCTTAATAAAGAGCAGTTAACGTTTGTCTGTTTTGTGTGCTGGCGGTTCGCGTAAATACGCTTTTCTTCACAGGGTTGTCAAGAGAGGAATTTATATAATTGCCATCCTGAAAAGCATCTGCTATTTATAGCGGCCTGATTTTCCCCCGAACAGGGGACCGATAGTGCGTGTTAAGGAGAAACAACATGCAAGAAGGGCAAAAGCGTAAAACATCGTCCCTGAGTATCCTCGCCATCGCTGGGGTGGAGCCATATCAGGAGAAAGCGGGCGAAGAGTATATGAACGAAGCCCAGCTGTCGCACTTCAAGCTTATTCTTGAAGCCTGGCGTAGCCAACTTATGGATGAAGTTGATCGCACGGTGACGCATATGCAAGACGAAGCAGCAAACTTCCCGGACCCGGTAGACCGTGCAGCCCAGGAAGAAGAGTTCAGCCTCGAACTGCGTAACCGTGACAGGGAACGTAAACTGATCAAGAAAATCGAGAAGACTCTCAAGAAAGTAGAAGACGAAGATTTCGGCTACTGCGAATCTTGTGGCGTTGAAATCGGCATCCGCCGCCTCGAAGCTCGCCCGACAGCTGATTTGTGCATTGATTGCAAAACGTTGGCAGAAATCCGCGAAAAACAAATGGCTGGCTAACAGCTCGCGATTTCATCACTTTCAAAGGCGGGAGTCTCTCCCGCCTTATTCATTTCTAGCTCCCTGAAAAATGACCACATCTCACTACATCGGGCGCTTTGCACCCTCGCCTTCGGGTGAACTCCACTTCGGTTCGTTGATTGCCGCACTCGGCAGTTACCTGCAAGCTCGCTCTCAACACGGCCAGTGGCTGGTGCGTATCGAAGATATCGACCCGCCGCGCGAAGTGCCTGGAGCCGCGACCACCATATTGCAGCAATTAGACCATTACGGTTTGCATTGGGATGGCGAGGTTTTATGGCAATCACAACGCCATGAGGCTTATCGTGAAGCCCTTTCGTTTTTACAAAAACAAGGTTTGAGTTATTACTGCACCTGTACTCGCAGCCGAATTCAACAAATCGGCGGGTTTTACGATGGCCATTGCCGCACGCTAAATCACGGGTCAGATAATGCGGCACTGCGTTTTGTGCAACGCCATCCGGTATTAAGTTTTGAAGATAAACTATACGGAACGTTAATTGCTGATGAATCCCTGGCGCGTGAAGATTTTATCATTCACCGTCGTGATGGGTTATTTGCGTATAATCTTGCTGTAGTGGTGGATGATAATTTCCAGGGCGTGAGCGAAATTGTGCGCGGTGCCGATTTAATTGAGCCAACCGTTCGACAAATTTCGCTGTATCAACAATTTGGCTGGAAGGTTCCAGATTACGTTCATTTGCCTTTGGTGCTTAATGAACATGGTGCAAAATTATCGAAGCAAAATCACGCGCCAGCCCTTCCACAAGGCGATCCGCGTCCCGTAATCCATGCTGCGCTAACATTTTTGAATCAGCCGGAAATCGCTCATTGGCAAGATTTGACGTTGAGTGAGTTACTCACTCAAGCGGTACAAACCTGGTCGCTGAAAGCCATTGTGCCAGGCTCGTCGTGAATACGTCGTTCTCAAATGCCACACACTGAGCTATGATTAGCCGCTGTTTTTTTTGTCCCTATGATTGACACTGCCGAGGTGTACTATTTTTACCCGAGTCGCTAATTTTTGCCGCAAGGTGCTTAACCGCGATGATGTCGTGGTCGAGGAGAATGAAGATCTCCCGCTAATCACGGTAATTCCGCGTGACCAGCACGCTCTGTCCCGCAAAGATATCAGTGAAAATGCCCTCAAGGTGCTCTATCGTCTGAACAAAGCAGGCTATGAGGCTTACCTCGTGGGTGGTGGTGTTCGTGACCTTTTGCTTGGCAAACGCCCGAAAGACTTTGACGTCACCACCAGCGCAACACCGGATCAGGTTCGTAAACTGTTCCGCAACTGCCGCCTGGTTGGCCGCCGCTTCCGTCTGGCTCACGTCATGTTTGGGCCGGAAATCATTGAAGTCGCCACTTTCCGTGGGCACCACGAAGAGCAGAAGTCTGATAAACAGACTTCCCAGACCGGCCAGAACGGTATGCTGCTGCGCGACAACATCTTTGGTTCTATCGAAGAAGATGCCCAGCGCCGCGATTTCACTATCAATAGCCTCTATTACAGCGTGGCTGATTTCTCAGTGCGTGATTATGTCGGTGGCCTGCGTGATTTACGCAACGGCGTTATCCGCTTAATTGGCGACCCTGAAACCCGCTATCGCGAAGACCCGGTGCGTATGCTGCGTGCTGTGCGTTTCGCCGCCAAGCTGAATATGACGATTAGCCCGGAAACCGGTGAGCCGATTCCGCGTTTAGCTACCCTGATTAATGACGTGCCCCCTGCCCGCTTGTTTGAAGAATCCCTGAAACTTCTGCAAGCTGGCCACGGTTACGCGACCTACGAATTACTGCGCGAATACCAGTTGTTCCAGCCGTTATTCCCATCCATCACCCGCTACTTTACCGAGCAGGGTGACAGCCCGATGGAACGCATGATCGACCAGGTGCTGAAGAACACCGATAACCGTATTCATAACGATATGCGCGTTAATCCGGCCTTCTTGTTCTCTGCCATGTTCTGGTATCCGCAGCTTGAGATGGCTCAGAAGCTGACTCAGGAAAGCGGCCTTGCTTATATGGACGCATTCGCACTGGCAATGAATGAAGTGCTGGATGAAGCCTGCCGTGCGCTGGCGATTCCAAAACGCATTACCACACTGGTGCGTGATATCTGGGGCTTGCAACTTCGCCTGTCGCGCCGCCAGGGCAAACGCGCATGGAAACTGATGGAGCATCCTAAGTTCCGTGCGGCGTACGATTTACTGGCGCTGCGTGCAGAAGTAGAAAATAACCAGGAATTACAACGCCTGACCAAGTGGTGGGGTGAATTCCAGGTCGCGGCTCCTCCTGCGCAAAAAGATATGCTCGATGTGTTAGGTGATGAGCCAGCCGTCCGCCGCCGTCATCGTCGCCCGCGTAAGCGTGCACCACGCAGCGGTGGAAGTGCATGACGCTTGCGTACATCGCGCTAGGCAGCAACCAGGCGTCTCCGCTTGAGCAAGTGACTCACGCGCTTGACGCCATTGCAACCATTCCGCAAAGCCGGGTGGTTGCGATTTCCTCTTTCTACCGCACCCCGCCACTCGGCCCGCAAGACCAACCTGATTACTTAAATGCTGCCGTCGCTCTGGAAACTGAACTGTCTGCGGAAGACTTACTGACTCATACTCAACGTATTGAGTTAGAGCATGGTCGTGTGCGCAAAGCAGAACGTTGGGGGCCGCGTACGCTCGATCTCGATATTATGCTGTTCGGTAATCTGACTATCGCAACACCTACGCTTACCGTGCCGCATTACGATATGAAAAACCGCGCATTTATGCTGGTTCCGCTGCTGGAAATTGCGCCTGATTGCGCGTTCCCTGGTGGACAGCGCGTGGCTGACGTTTTAAAACACCTCTCCCAGGATGGGATTAGTTTTTGGTAACCAGGGACGTGTTCATTTAATTAATATCATTCCGGGACTGCCATGAAACCAACCACTATGTCTCAGTTGCGCCAGTGGAAACAGGCTCAACGCAAATTCGCGACAATCACCGCCTACGATTTCAGCTTTGCAAAACTGTTTGCCGATGAAGGCATTGGCGTGCTGCTGGTTGGCGATTCATTAGGGATGACCGTTCAGGGCCACGACTCCACTCTGCCCGTCACCGTCGAAGATATTGCCTACCACACACGCGCCGTGCGCCGTGGTGCGCCAAATTGCCTGCTGCTGGCCGATCTGCCGTTTATGTCTTACGCCACGCCTGAACAAACCTTTGCCAACTCCGCCGAACTGATGCGCGCCGGTGCCAATATGGTCAAGCTTGAAGGCGGTCGTTGGCTGGCTGACACTGTCAAAATGCTGACCGAGCGTGCCGTTCCCGTTTGCGGACATTTGGGTCTGACGCCGCAATCGGTCAACATCTTCGGTGGCTATAAAATTCAGGGGCGTGATGAAGCCGCTGCGCAAACGCTGTTTGATGACGCCGTTGCTCTCGAAGCCGCAGGTGCACAATTGTTAGTGCTTGAGTGTGTGCCGGTCGCACTGGCGAAACGCATCACCGAGGCGCTGACCATTCCGGTTATCGGCATCGGTGCAGGCAATGTCACTGACGGGCAGATTCTGGTGATGCATGATGCATTTGGCATTACCGGCGGCCATATTCCAAAGTTTGCGAAGAACTTTCTCACCGGAACCGGTGATATGCGCGCTGCGGTGCGACAGTACATTTCCGAAGTTGAGTCCGGCACCTATCCAGGTGAAGAACACAGTTTCCACTGACAGGAGAAGGGTTGTGTTGATTATCGAAACCATACCGCTGTTACGTCAGCAAATTCGCCGCTGGCGCCAGGAAGGCAAACGCATCGCGCTGGTGCCGACGATGGGCAACCTGCACGACGGGCATATGAAGCTGGTCGATGATGCCAAAAGCCGCGCCGATGTGGTGGTCACCACTATTTTTGTTAATCCGATGCAGTTTGACCGTCCGGATGATTTAACCCGGTATCCGCGCACCTTGCAGGAAGATTGCGAAAAGCTCAATCGTCGCAAAGTGGATTTGGTATTTGCACCTGCTCCTGCCGATATTTACCCGCAAGGCCTGGATTCTCAGACCTTTGTCGAAGTGCCTGGCCTTTCGACAATGCTTGAAGGCGCAAGCCGCCCTGGGCATTTCCGTGGCGTTTCGACCATCGTCAGCAAGCTGTTTAATATGGTGCAGCCTGACATCGCTTGCTTCGGCGAAAAAGACTTCCAGCAAGTCGCCGTGATTCGCAAAATGGTGACGGACATGGGCTACGACATTGAAATCATCGGTGTACCCACGGTGCGTGCAAAAGACGGCCTGGCGCTGAGTTCACGTAATGGCTATCTGACCGCCGAGCAGCGCAAAATCGCGCCGGGTTTGCATAAGGTGATGCAAACACTTGCCGATAAACTGCGTGCCGGTGAACGTGATACCGAAGAGATGCTGGCGATCGCCGCAACCGAGCTTAACGAAAAAGGTTTCCGTTCTGACGACCTGCAAATTCGCGATGCCGATACCCTGCTGGAGCTGAATGTTGAGAGCAAACGCGCGGTTGTGCTTATGGCCGCGTGGCTGGGCCAGGCGCGTTTGATTGATAATATTCAGGTCGAGCTGGCGCAGTAGACAGCGTCATAAAATCGGGCAATACTGCCCGACTAAATTCCGGTGGCAAGCATTCTGGCTTGCTGCTTACGTAACTCTAGTGATGAAGGTTTAAGCTATGATACGCACCATGCTGCAAGGCAAACTTCACCGTGTCAAAGTGACGCAGGCGGATTTGCACTATGAAGGCTCCTGCGCCATCGATCAGGACTTCCTTGAGGCGGCAGGCATTCTGGAATATGAAGCCATTGATATTTATAACGTCACCAACGGTAAGCGTTTTTCAACTTACGCTATTGCTGGCGAACGTGGTTCTAAAATCATTTCGGTAAATGGCGCAGCGGCACATTGTGCCGATGTTGGTGACATTCTGATTATCGCGACTTACGTCACCATGCCGGATGAGCAAGCGCGTAGCTGGCAGCCAAAAGTGGCCTATTTCGATGGCGATAACGAAATGAAACGCCTGGCGAAAGCCGTACCGGTTCAGGTGGCGTAATCGGCGTCAAAACGCCCTCACCCTGGCCCTCTCCCTCAGGGAGAGGGCCAGGGTGAGGGCCGGGATGAGGGCGTTACCTTTATTTCGTCTCGTTACTAATCAACCGCGACATCGTTTCCAGCGAATCAGTACGCAGAATATAAAGCCGTTTTAGCAAAAACGGATTATCTCCCGGTTTCACCTTCCCGCGCACCGTTGTCACCGCCATATGGAAACCCGCATCATTCGCGGCTTGTACCGCTTTATCGTTGTAGCCGCCAAACGGATACGACAGGTATAAAACATGCGGATTAAACTGGGCCAGCGCGCGTCTTGAATGCTCAAAATCGAGCAGAATATTGCGATAGGTTCGGCGTAGAAGTGTCGGCTGGCGGTTGGCGTCAACGCGATGCAAAAAATGCGTATGCGACTGGATATCAAACACATCCTGACTGGCCTGCAATTCCGAGAGGCTCATAAATTGCAGCGATTTTGGATTCCAGGGTTGCGGGTGCGCTTTTATGCGCGACGAGATAATAAAGGACGTCGCTTTAAAGCCGTACTCTTTAAGAATCGGGTAAGCGTAGCGATAAACCGATTTCAGGCCATCATCAAACGTAATCACCACCGCCCGCGCTGGCAGGTTCATACGGTTACGCACATAGCCTTCAAGCTGGTACATCGTGAGCGTGGTGTAACCCGTATCGCGCAGCCAGGTCATTTGGTTGCTGAATGCAACAACCGAGGTAGTGGTTGAGGTATGACGGAAGCGGGTGTTCTCTTCATCGCGCAAGATGTGGTGATAGGTCAGCACTGGAATGCCGTTATCGGGCTGCGCATCAAGGCTGCTGACATACCCCAGACGGTTGCCAATTCGGATTTGAAACCAGGTCTGGTTCAACCTGTCTTTCAGTTTAGCAATAATCGGGTAACGCAAATTATCTGCCAGCGTGCCAAACGGTGCGCTGCCGTTGTCGGGCGCGTTGTATACGGTGACATCGCGGAAAGTGACCAGATTTTGATTACTGAGTGGCTTGTTCAAATCACCCAGTCGGTCTTCGACGCGCTGTTTACCCGTCACCGGTTCCAGATGGGTTTTATCAATAAAACCGGTACCAAAACCGAAACTAAACTCATAATAATCCGCGGCAATTGGCACGACGGCCAGTATCTGCCCTTCCTCAATTGTGCCAACAGAAATAACTTTGTCCCCAACCTGCGCCCAGATATCGGCGTCTTCGGTGGTCTGCATGTATTGCGCGGGGGTGTGATGGCTGCTGAGCAGGCTGGCATTCGCACTGCTGCCACAAATTAGCATCAACACGGAAAAAAGAAGGCGAGTTAGCATAACGAGTTTGATTGCACTGAGTGTTTCAATGGCGGAAAGAGTCGCCATTCTAACAAAAGCTCACTCAATACCAACCTCTCAAATCAATATTGGTGGAGTAGGACGAACGGGGGATTCTTTTGTTGTTGATGCCAAAGACTGGTGATATCACCGCCACCCTGCTCAACAATGCGGTCGCGAAATTGTTCGCTGGTTAGCGTTTCGCGCTGGGCGCGCATCGCAAATAACGTGGGAAGCGTGACGCCAGAAATCACCTCGCAATGAGAATGTTGGTGGCTCATCAGTGCCGCAGTACGGTATGGCGCCGCACCGGTTTGATCGGTCAGAAAAACAACGCCGTCGCCAGAATCGCAGTTATACAACGCATCGCACATCATCCGGCTCAGCATATTGGTGCTCAGCCCTTTCCAGTAATTCACCGCGCAGCATTGCGGCTGTGGGCCAAAGCGTCGCTCGATTGCATCCAGCATATCCTGAGCATAGTAGTCATGACCGGCAATAACCCAACCTAACATGGCGTTCTCCTTTTCGCAGAGCGCAAGTGTGCCAGAGCGAAAAGTAAGCTCCCTGATGCTAATCAAAACTGAGTAAGAAAATTCTTCGATAACCCCCCATTTCGGGGGGTATAGATGTTAGCTGCGCAGGCCGCGACCGCGTTGAATCAGATACCAGCACAGAATGTAGAAGGCCAGGATAAAGCCCACCAGCACCGCAACGGTAAACAACAGCGGCACGTCATTGATGCCGAGGAAACCATAACGGAAGCCGCTAATCATATACACCACCGGGTTAAGGTGAGACAGCGCTTTCCAGAAAGGTGGCAGCAATGAAAGAGAGTAGAACACGCCGCCTAAATAGGTCAGCGGAGTCAGCACGAAGGTGGGAATCAGGCTGATGTCGTCAAAGGTTTTGGCAAACACGGCGTTAAGCAAACCGGCCAGCGAGAACAAAATGGCGGTCAGTAACAGCGTCAACGCGACAAACAGCCACGAGTGAACCTGGAATGGCACGAAGAACAATGAAACAGCCGTCACCAGAATGCCGACACACAGGCCACGCGCCACACCACCGCCAACGTAGCCCGCGATGATAATATGCGTTGGAACCGGAGCCACCAGCAACTCTTCAATATTGCGCTGGAATTTGGCGCTAAAGAATGAAGAAGCCACGTTGGCATAAGAGTTGGTGATCACCGCCATCATGATCAGACCCGGCACGATAAATTGCATGTAGGTGAAACCATGCATGGAGCCGATCTGCGAGCCAATCAGATTACCAAAGATAATAAAATACAACGTCATGGTGATAACTGGCGGCACTAAAGTTTGAATCCAGATACGCGTAAAACGGTGAATTTCTTTGGTCCAGATACTTTTTAACGCGACCCAATAGAGATGCATCATGCCTTTCCTCCTTTCGGGCCGTTAACCAGCGTGACGAACAACTCTTCCAGACGGTTAGCTTTGTTACGCATACTTAACACCTGAACTCCCTGCGAGCTTAACTGGCTGAATACGCTATTAATCCCTTGCTCACGCAGCACTTCCACTTCAAGTGTTGAGGTGTCCACCAGGCGATACTGGTAGCCATCGAGTTTTGGCAACGGGCTTTTCGGCGCAAGATCGAGAATAAACGTTTCTGATTTCAGCTTTGAAAGTAATGACTTCATCGAGGTGTTTTCTACCAGCTCGCCGTTTTGAATAATACCGATATTGCGGCACAGCATTTCTGCTTCTTCAAGATAGTGAGTGGTCAGAATTATGGTGGTGCCTTTATCATTCAGATCCTTCAGGAAGCCCCACATCGAGCGGCGAAGTTCGATATCAACACCCGCAGTTGGCTCATCGAGGATCAGCAGTTTTGGCTCGTGCATTAAGGCGCGGGCAATCATCAAACGGCGCTTCATGCCGCCGGATAACATACGCGCACGTTCGTTGCGTTTTTCCCACAGATCGAGCTGTTTCAGGTACTTTTCGCTACGCGCGATGGCATCCGCACGTTCGACGCCGTAATAACCCGCCTGATGCACCACAATTTGCTGCACGGTTTCAAACGGGTTGAAGTTAAATTCTTGTGGCACCAGTCCGAGCTGACGTTTAGCGTTAACCACGTCTTTTTCCAGGTCGTAACCAAACACACGAACCCGGCCAGAAGTTTTGTTAACCAGCGAACTGATGATACCGATGGTGGTGGATTTCCCTGCGCCATTGGGCCCCAGCAGCGCATAAAAATCACCTGCTTCAACACGAAGATCTATGCCACGCAGCGCCTGAACACCGCCGGGATAGGTTTTCGTTAACTGTTCCAGTTCTAATGCAATTGTCATGGATATACGGTTACCTTGTCCGGTACAAAAAAGTTAAGCTGTTTAAAAATTATTTCAGTTGCACTATCAGTTGCCCTATATTACCTCAACGCACTTCTTCCGTTACAGGTTGTTAACTTCCATGAAAGACATAGATACCCTCATCAGCAATAACCAGGTCTGGTCAAAACTGATGGAGGACGAAGACCCGGGCTTTTTCGAACGTTTGTCTCAAGCCCAAAAGCCTCGCTTCTTATGGATTGGCTGTTCTGATAGTCGTGTACCCGCAGAGCGTCTGACCGGGCTTGAGCCTGGCGAGTTGTTTGTTCACCGTAATGTCGCAAACCTGGTTATTCATACGGACTTGAATTGCCTTTCCGTTGTGCAGTATGCGGTTGATGTTCTTGAAGTTGAACACATTATTATTTGCGGTCACTACGGATGTGGCGGTGTACAAGCGGCGGTTGAGAACCCGGACTTAGGGCTTATCAACAACTGGTTGCTGCACATTCGCGATATCTGGTTCAAGCATAGCTCGCTGCTGGGAGAACTCCCACCGGAGCAGCGCCTGGACACACTTTGCGAGCTGAATGTGATGGAACAGGTTTATAACCTCGGTCATTCCACCATTATGCAGTCCGCGTGGAAACGCGGGCAAAAAGTGACAGTTCACGGTTGGGCTTACGGTATTCACGATGGTCGCCTGCGCGATTTAGAAGTCACCGCTACCAGCCGTGAATCGCTGGAGCAAGGTTACCGCAGCGGGATTTCAAACCTGCAAAACTCCCATATCAGCCATAAGAATAGAACACCTTCGCAGTAAGTCAGATAGCAAAAAGGGCCTTAATGGCCCTTTTTTAATGGATGCTATCGACTTATTCGTCCAGCAGAACCACTTTGCCGACGTACGGCAGATGGCGATAACGCTGAGCGTAATCAATACCATAACCCACTACGAACTCGTCAGGAATGGCGAAACCAACCCACTCCACGTTCACGTCTACTTCGCGGCGTTCCGGTTTATCCAGCAGCGTACAAATAGCCAGTGATTTTGGCTCACGCAGGCTCAGGATCTCACGCACTTTGCTCAAGGTATTACCGGAGTCGATAATATCTTCGACGATCAGCACGTCTTTACCGCGAATATCCTCATCAAGGTCTTTCAGGATTTTCACATCACGGGTGGTAGACATGCCGCTGCCGTAACTCGATGCGGTCATAAAATCGACTTCGTGGGGCACTTGCACTTCACGGCACAAATCCGCCATGAACATAAATGAGCCACGCAGCAGGCCAACCAGCACCATATCACTACCGCTATCACGATAATGTTCAGTGATCTCACGACCCAGTTCAGCGATACGGGCTTTGATCTCCGCTTCGGGGATCATCACTTCAACAGTATGTTTCATAGTTATAACCATATGATTTAAAAATAAATCATTCGATGTCGGTCAAATATCAGCCAACACAAAATATTCAGGCCAGCAGTATAACAGCAAAACCCATTCCCGTGCCCAATTGGTAAAAAAGCCATTTATGTGATGAATATCACACTTGTTAATAACTATAATGAATTGCTATCAAACTTTTAAGAGCGTGATAATTGTGAAAACAAATAACAGTGGTTCGCGAGTCATCGCAACCTTAACAGTCCTGTTTGCGGTACTGAGCGGACTGTATTTATTAATTGGCGGGATATGGTTAGTGGCAATTGGTGGGTCCTGGTACTACCCAATTGCAGGCGCGGTGATGCTCATCACCGCATGGTTACTTTGGCAACGTAAAGCTCTGGCACTTTGGATTTATGCCGTATTACTGCTTTGCACCGTCGCGTGGTCTGTCTGGGAAGTCGGTTTCGATTTCTGGGCATTAACCCCGCGTTTAGACGTTCTGTTCTTCTTCGGCGTGTGGCTACTGCTGCCGTTTGTGTACCGTCAGCTGATTAAGCCATCAGCGGGTGCGGCTCCGGCATTGGGCGCGGTATTAGTCATCACCGTGATTGGGCTGGTCTGGGCGGTATTTAACGACCCGCAAGAGATCAACGGCACGCTCAGTGCTGATGCTCAAACGCCTCCGGCGGCGAGCGCCACCATTCCGGATGCCGACTGGCCTGCGTATGGTCGCAACCAGGAAGGCCAACGCTACTCCCCTTTAAAGCAGATCAACGATAAAAACGTCGGTGAGCTTAAAGAAGCGTGGACCTTCCAGACCGGTGATGTGAAGCGCCCTACCGATCCGGGTGAAATCACGAACGAAGTGACCCCGATTAAAATCCGCGACACGCTGTACCTGTGTACTGCGCACCAGCAATTATTTGCACTGGATGCCGCCACCGGTAAGCAGAAGTGGAAGTTCGATCCGCGTCTGGATACCAACCCTTCGTTCCAGCACGTGACCTGCCGTGGCGTTTCTTATCACGAAGCGACAGCGGCTAACTCAAGCCCGGATTTGGTTTCAGACTGCCCACGTCGAATCATTCTTCCGGTGAATGATGGCCGCCTGTTTGCGATTAATGCCGATAACGGTCAGCTGTGCGAAAGCTTTGCTAACAAAGGCATTCTGAATCTGCAAACCAACATGCCGGTCACCACGCCGGGTATGTATGAGCCGACTTCGCCGCCAATCATCACCGATAAAGTGATCGTGATTGCAGGTGCTGTGACGGATAACTACTCGACGCGCGAGCCGTCTGGTGTGATTCGTGGCTTTGATGTGAACAGCGGCAAGCTGCTGTGGGCATTCGACCCGGGTGCGAAAGACCCGAATACCGTTCCGGGCGATGAACACCACTTCACCATTAACTCGCCAAACTCCTGGGCACCTGCGGCCTACGACGCGAAGCTTGATTTGGTGTACCTGCCGATGGGTGTTACCACGCCAGATATCTGGGGCGGGAACCGCACACCGGAACAGGAGCGTTATGCCAGCAGCATTCTGGCGCTGAACGCCACCACCGGCAAACTGGCCTGGTCTTATCAAACAGTTCACCATGACTTGTGGGATATGGACATGCCATCGCAGCCAACGCTTGCGGATATTACCGTTAAAGGCGAAACCGTTCCGGTTATCTACGCGCCTGCGAAAACCGGTAATATTTTTGTGCTCGACCGCCGTGACGGCAAACTGGTGGTTCCAGCTCCGGAAAAACCAGTGCCACAAGGTGCTGCAAAAGGCGATTACGTGACGCCAACTCAGCCGTTCTCGGATTTGAGTTTCCGTCCGAAGAAAGACCTGAGCGGTGCGGATATGTGGGGTGCCACGCTGTACGACCAGATGGTCTGCCGCATTATCTTCCACAAGCTGCGCTATGAAGGCATTTTCACACCACCGTCTGAGCAAGGCACACTTGTGTTCCCAGGTAACCTGGGGATGTTCGAATGGGGTGGGATTTCGGTTGACCCGAATCGTCAGGTTGCGATTGCCAACCCAATGGCGCTGCCGTTTGTTTCCAGGCTGATGCCTCGCGGCCCTGGCAACCCGATGGAGCCGCCGAAAGATGCCAAGGGTTCAGGCACTGAAACGGGCATCCAGCCACAGTACGGCGTACCATATGGCGTGACGCTGAATCCGTTCCTCTCTCCGTTTGGTTTGCCGTGTAAGCAACCGGCATGGGGCTACATTTCTGCGGTAGATTTGAAAACCAACGAAGTGGTGTGGAAGAAACGTATCGGTACTGTTCGCGACAGCTCACCGCTCCCACTGCCGTTTAAAATGGGGATGCCGATGCTTGGCGGCCCAATTTCTACCGCCGGGAACGTGTTGTTTATTGGCGCAACCGCAGATAACTACCTGCGTGCGTACAATATGAGCAACGGTGACAAGCTGTGGGAAGCACGTCTGCCAGCTGGTGGACAGGCAACGCCGATGACTTATGAAGTGAATGGCAAACAGTACGTGGTCATTTCTGCGGGCGGCCATGGTTCGTTTGGAACGAAGATGGGCGATTACATCGTCGCTTACGCTTTGCCGGACGCGAAGTAATTTAGTGGGTTACGCCCTCATCCCGTCCTTCTCCCCCTGGAGAAGGAGAAACCAATTCCCTCTCCTGTGGGAGAGGGTTAGGGTGAGGGCGTAATCGCTACGCCACCGTAAACCCAAGCATCATGCCGGTATCTTCATGTTCCAGCAGATGGCAATGCGCCATATAGGCCTGCTCTTTCGCAGCCGCATGTTCAAAGCGCACTAACACTTCACTACGCCCGCCTTCCACACGAACCGTGTCTTTCCAGCCCTGACGGTGAGCCTCAACCGACTTACCATTTTCGCTCAGAATGCGGAACTGCGTGCCGTGAATATGGAACGGGTGCAGCATCATGTCGCCTTCACCGGAAATCGTCCATTTCTCGTACTTGCCTTTCTCGACCGCAAACGCAGGCGTGTTCATATCAAATGCTTTGCCGTTAATCTTATTGGCATTATGGAAGTCAAAGCCCTGCTGGCCGTGATTCATACCACCATGATTCATTTTGCCATGGTCCATCTTTCCGTGGTCCATATTGCCCATCATGCTGCCATGCCCTGCCATGTTCATGCCCGCCATCGCCTGCTGGCCATATTTGTCCATCAGCGCTTGCATCCCCATCATGTCCAGCATCGGGTCCATCATCAGCTGTAACCAACGCTCGGTAATACCATCCGTAGCAGGAATTGCGGGAACGTTAGCCAGCTTGTCAGGCATATCGCCGGATGCGGCAATAATCAGCGGTTGAATACGCACCACAGGCTGCGGTTTGTCGAACGGCGCAACCGTCATACCCATTTGTTTAACCGGGAGTGTGACGATATCGAACGCTTTGCCGTCGCGGGTATCGACCAGCACTTCGAAACGCTCGCCCATCAGCATTGGCAGTTCGGTCACTTTTACCGGCTCCGCCAGTAAGCCACCGTCGCTGCCAATCACATACAGTGGGCGATTGTCGCTGGCGGCAATATTCAGAGAACGGGCATTACAGCCATTGAGCAGACGTAAACGCAGCCAGCCGCGCGGGTTAGCATGTTGCGGATACACCGCGCCGTTGCACAGCAACGTATCGCCAAACCAACCGACCGCAGCACTCATTACGTCCAGTTGGTAGTCAATTTGGCCGTCAGCCGCAAAACGTTTGTCCTGAATAATTAATGGCACATCGTCAATGCCCCACTGTTTTGGCAAACGCAGCGCACGGCTTTCAGGATCGTCAATCAGCACCAGCCCCGCCAGCCCCATAGCCACCTGATGGCCAGTTTTGCCATGTTGATGCGGGTGGAACCAGCAAGTGGCGGCACGTTGCTGCGGAGTGAATTTCACGGTGCGTTTGCCACCAGCGGCGATCACGCCTTGTGGCCCACCATCGACATCACCAGGAACTTCCAATCCATGCCAGTGAACCGTAGTTTCTTCAGCAAGTTGGTTATTAATCTCGACCGTGACTTCTTCGCCCTGCGTCAGTTGCAAAGCCGGCCCAAGTAAATTGCCGTTATAGCCCCACGTGGTGGCCGTCTTGCCATTAAAAGTGCTTTTGCCCGCTTGCACGGCTAAACGGATGCTATTCTTTGCATCAGGGGCGAGAATTCCGGGGATCGGTAATGCGGGTCTGTCGGCAGCCAGTGCCGCTTTACTCCAGAGCGGCAGCGCGCTAAAAGCGCCAATAGCAGCAGAATATTTTAGAAAATCACGGCGTTGCATATTCAGTTCCTTTCATTAGCAGGCGTGATAGTGAGCATAAACTCTGCCCTTAGGGGAAGGTCAAGTTTTATACGGGTTGCAGGGCAGATAATAAATCTCGTCGCACCATATTTAACTGTGTTAACGTTTCGTATCTGATAAAAAGTGGTAGATGTGATGAAGATGGGAGTTAGGGCATTAATCCTGGGCTTGTTGATGGCTTTTTCCACCAGCAGTCAGGCACTTAGCGAGTCTGAAGCAGAAGATATGGCCGATCTTACTGCTGTGTTTGTGTTCCTGAAAAACGATTGTGGCTACCAAAATCTGCCGAACGGACAAATTCGTCGTGCACTGGTCTTTTTTGCCCAGCAAAACCAGTGGGATTTGAGCAATTACGACACCTTTAATATGAAGGCGCTCGGTGAAGATAGTTATCGTGACTTAAGTGGTATTGCCATCCCTACCGCGAACAAATGTAAATCCCTTGCCCGTGACTCGTTAAGTTTGCTCGCCTACGTGAAGTAACCCGTCTTTTTAAAACGCATCAGGAAATTATAGCCGCTCTAAAGCGGCTATTTTTGTCAATTCCGTACGTCGATATATAACAATTTCCTAAAAAACATGCAGCCAATTGCGTAAAAATAAAAAAGAGTTATCCTTGTTCTTGCAAGTAGTTAATTGAAGACAATTTTAATAAGAGTAATATTACAGAGTGCTTTTTAATTATTAATTAGGTGAAGACATTCCTAACCTACACCAGGCTATTTATTCATATAAAAAACCATGTCATTTAAACTCATCGCCAGAGTTTATTAACTGCTATGGGAATCTGCATAATTTTTATAATAATACCTAAGGATGGATAGACGTGACCATGACAATTAAAAACGCCATCAACGTTTTTTGCCCGGCGATTGCAACTATGGTTCTCATGTTGGTCAGCGGTTGTAGTGCCTCGCCCTCACAGCAAGCAAAGCCCATTGCAAAAACACAAGCAATACAGACTATTCAGCCCGCGCCGAATATTGAAAGCATCACTCAGCCTACGGTGAAAACACCTCAACAAGAACAAATCACCTTTTGTCGCATGGCACTTGATTCATTACAGAAAGTGAATCCAAACCGTGCGCGTAAATTAAGTAATGACTTTAATTCCCTTGTAAGCGCCGCCTCACAATATAATGCAGTGCGCGGGCAAGTTGGTGATACCACACGCCAGGCCATTGACTCTATGTATCACTTTAAGAGTGTGAAATTGTGTGCCGATATTGATAAGGAATTAATGGACAGCTTAGTGCAACGCGGTGAGAGTGCTATCCGATGAAACGTCATTCTTTAATATTGCATGTACCGTTGGCAATTACTTTCCTGTACGGGTTAAGTCACCCCGCCAATGCGGAAGAAGATCCGTTAGCTGTTATTACGGCGAGTTCTAATTTCGATAATTCTGTCCCGGCCATTCTGAATTATGCTCAGCAAGAACAGGGCAAACCCTCTTCTGGATCTGTCCAGGTTGCTCCGAAAACCCAGAAACGGGTCCAGGCAAGCGATAAGAAAAGTTCGCTTGATACCAAATATTCCCAGCAACAAGGTTGGCTAACGCAAAAAGATGCCACCATTCGTCAACTTCAGATGCAACTTGCGGATAAAAATGCGCAAGAGGAAACGTTCTCACAAAAAGAAGAAGAGCTGACGACACAGATTAAAGCCTTACAAACGCAGCTTGGCGCCCAAAAGCTGCAAAATACTGAACTTGCAGATGTGCAGAAACAATCAGCATTACTCGAGGCGCAACTCAAAGAAAAAGGCACTCAGCTTGATACCCTGACCCAAAAACTCAACGACAATCAGCAACAGCATTCAACGCAAGTTAGCGCCCTGCAAGAGCAGTTGAATCAAGAAAGCCTGGCGGTGAAAGCGAAGGAAGCCGAACTGGCAAAAATCACCAGCGATTTTAGTCAGTTCAAAGATGAAGCCGCAAAAAAATCCGCCGTGGTGGATTTAAAGCTCGTGCCTCAACAACAGGCTTACTCTATTGGTGTCTCGCTTGGGAATGATGTTCTACAGGAGCTAAATACCCGTGAAGCACAGGGTGTGAAGGTTGATCGGGATGCCGCCCTATTGGGCATAAGCGATGTGTTTAAAGGCACGCTGGCACTTGATGAAAGCACGCGGAATAAATCTCTCGCCGCGGCCTCTCAGGCTTTGTACGAAAACCTGTCTAAAGCAGAGAGCCAGTCGATTAAAGAAGGGAAACTGTACCAGCAGAAATTTGCTAAACAAAAAGGCGTTGAGTTCAAAGAAGGCGTCTACAGCAAGATTGATTACGCAGGCCAGGAAGCGATTGAACCAGAAGATACCGTGGTTATCGTAATGAAAGAGACGCTAACAGACGGTACGGTCATTACCGATATGGATGCGGCAGGCAAAGTCTGGTCACAGCCATTGAGCGCTTACCCGCCAATTTTTAGCGGCCCGCTTAAACGTCTGGGCAACCACGGTAGTATTACCGTTGTCGTCCCACCGGATCTTGCCTATGGCAGTAAAGGATTACCGCCGAAAATCCCACCGGGTGCCACCATGACTTACAGCATCCGGGTCGTTGATGTGATTAAAAAAACCAAGTAATACTGTTCAGCATTCAGGCCCGCAAGGGCCTGCTTTTTTATCGCTGGCTCAAAAACTCGCGATAGGCCACTATGACTTGCATAAAATCTTCAACGCCGCAGAAGGACAAGCTTTCTTCATCGTAGTAGTTCATCCCCTCTTCCATTTCATCACCTGAAATTTCCAGTTGATTGGCACGAATCATCACTTCTTCACCATCGAGCAACACTGTGTATTCATGCCCGACACGTTGCCACTGGCGTTCGCTACCTTTGACTGAATTTACCGCCTCTTCGACTTCGTCGAGCAGCCCGAGATTGTCTTTTACTTCTTCATTAAACCAATGGCCCACCACTTCGTGCCCCATCGACATACGCACTTTCACCAACCCGGTGACATCACGCAAAAATTCATATTCCATGGTGTTTTCCTCTACCTTGCCTGGGGAAATGCAGTCCCCCTTAGCGTATAGAGTAAGTATCGCAGCAAAGTCGGCGAAAAACAGCGTTCAGGTCCATGGGTGGCAAATAAAAAGGGAGGCCTAAGCCTCCCTTGTCGCAGATTGGGTAAATGTTATACCGCAGTCTGGAAAATCACACCGTCTGCTTTCTCGGTGTACTGAGAAAGTTTGTCAAAGTTCAGGTAACGGTAAGTATCAACAGCCGTCTTATCAACCTGCGCCATAAAGGTCTGGTATTCGTCAGGAGTTGGCAGTTTGCCCAGCAGTGAAGCCACTGCGGCCAGCTCTGCGGATGCCAGGTAGACGTTAGCGCCAGTACCTAAACGGTTAGGGAAATTACGCGTAGACGTTGAAACCACGGTTGAACCATCTGCCACACGCGCCTGGTTACCCATGCACAGTGAACAGCCAGGGATTTCGATACGCGCACCGCTCTTACCAAACACGCTGTAGTAGCCTTCCTCAGTCAACTGAGCGGCATCCATACGCGTTGGTGGCGCAACCCACAGACGAGTCGGCAGCTGGCCTTTGTGGCTATCGAGCAGTTTACCTGCCGCACGGAAGTGGCCGATGTTAGTCATGCAAGAACCGATAAACACTTCGTCGATTTTCTCGCCCTGAACATCAGACAGCAGACGTGCATCGTCAGGATCGTTTGGCGCACACAGAATTGGCTCTTTGATATCGTTCAGATCAATTTCGATGATCTCTGCGTATTCCGCATCGGCATCGGCTTCCAGCAACTGAGGATCCGCCAGCCATTTTTCCATGCCCTGAATACGGCGCTCAAGCGTACGACGATCGCCGTAACCTTCTGCGATCATCCACTTCAGCAGCACAATGTTAGAGCTCAGGTATTCTTCGATCGGCTCGCGATCCAACTTAATGGTACAGCCGGCAGCAGAACGTTCAGCGGAAGCATCGGTCAGCTCAAACGCCTGCTCGACTTTCAGCGTTGGCAGGCCTTCGATTTCCAGGATGCGACCAGAGAAGATGTTTTTCTTACCTTTCTTCTCAACGGTCAGCAGGCCTTGTTTAATGGCATACAGCGGGATCGCGTGAACCAGGTCGCGCAGAGTAATCCCCGGCTGCATTTTGCCTTTGAAGCGCACCAGCACAGATTCAGGCATATCCAGTGGCATCACGCCAGTTGCCGCAGCAAACGCAACCAGACCAGAGCCCGCCGGGAAGGAAATACCAATTGGGAAACGGGTGTGGGAGTCACCGCCAGTCCCAACGGTATCCGGCAGCAGCATACGGTTCAGCCAGGAGTGGATAACACCATCGCCCGGACGCAGCGAGACGCCGCCACGGTTCATGATGAAGTCAGGCAGTGTGTGGTGAGTATTCACATCCACAGGCTTAGGATAAGCGGCAGTGTGGCAGAAGGACTGCATCACCAGGTCAGCCGAGAAGCCCAGGCACGCGAGGTCTTTCAGCTCATCACGGGTCATTGGACCGGTGGTGTCCTGAGAACCGACAGACGTCATTTTTGGTTCGCAGTACTGGTTCGGGCGAATGCCGTCCACGCCACAGGCGCGGCCAACCATTTTCTGCGCCAGAGAGAAGCCGCGAGTACTGGCGACAACATCTTTCGCCTGCACGAAGACTTCGCTGCGTGGCAGATCCAACGCTTCACGTGCTTTAGTCGTAAGACCGCGACCGATGATCAGCGGAATACGGCCACCGGCACGAACTTCGTCCAGCAACACGTCAGTTTTCAACTCGAAGTTTGCGATAACGTCGTTGGTTTCGTGGTTACGCACTTCGCCTTTGTATGGATAGATATCAATGACATCGCCCATGTTCAGGTCGTTTACGTCAACTTCGATTGGCAGCGCACCCGCATCTTCCATGGTGTTAAAGAAGATTGGCGCAATTTTGCCGCCGAGCACCACACCGCCGCCGCGCTTGTTCGGCACGTTCGGGATGTCATCGCCCATGAACCACAGCACGGAGTTAGTCGCAGATTTACGCGAAGAACCGGTACCCACTACGTCGCCCACATAAGCCAGCGGGAAACCTTTTTTGTTTAACGCTTCGATCTGTTTGATCGGGCCAACGCTTCCAGGCTGATCCGGTTCGATACCTTCACGGGCATTTTTCAGCATCGCTAATGCGTGCAGAGGAATGTCCGGACGTGACCAGGCATCAGGCGCTGGAGACAAGTCATCGGTATTCGTTTCGCCGGTGACTTTAAATACGGTAACAGTGATTTTCTCAGCCAGTTTTGGACGAGACAGGAACCATTCGGCGTCAGCCCAGGATTTCAGCACTTGTTGCGCGTGGGCATTACCTGCTTTTGCTTTTTCTTCCACATCGTAGAAGTTATCGAACATCAGCAACGTGTGGGACAGTGCTTTAGCGGCAATCGGTGCCAGCTTTTCGTTATCCAGCGCATCAATCAGCGGATGAATGTTGTAGCCACCTTGCATAGTGCCAAGCAGTTCTACAGCTTTCTCTGGGGAGATTAACGGGGAGGTCGCCTCACCTTTAGTGAGGGCAGCCAGGAAACCGGCTTTAACATAGGCGGCTTCATCAACGCCTGGCGGAACACGATTGGTAATAAGATCTAAAAGGAATTCTTCTTCACCCGCTGGCGGGGATTTCAGCAGCTCGACCAGTGCGGCCATTTGGGATGCTTCTAAAGGTTTTGGAACAATCCCATCTGCAGCACGTTCGGCTACGTGCTTACGGTATTCTTCTAGCACGACGGTTCTCCTCGCTCTCATTGTCATTTCGGTTCCGGCTATTCTCTTCACGCTCCTGTGAGACAGCAGTTTGTAGGATAAATGCCCGGTACCGCGACGGGCAGCATAGCAGGATTTTCAGGGGGGGTGAATGTGTTTACAAAAAAGCAACATTAAATACTTGCTGAATCGTTAAGGACAAAACATTACTTTTCGATATGACCTAATGACGCAAAAAAACGACGTTCAGACACGGGGTTTTGTACAGAATTTGTATAGCCAGAAATAATATTTCACGGTTTCGGACAACATTTACGGCAAGAATCACCGTTTAAGTCAAAAATTAAACTATCAGCTCCCTATACTCGCCAGACACAGCCGCCTTACGGCATAGCTCTCTACTTCTGAATACCAGGAGAAGTTAAATGAAGTTGCCCTTTAAGCCCCATATTCTTGCTCTCATTTGCAGTGTCGGAATTTTAGCGGCATCTGGCGTTGTGTATGTGAAAAGCCAGACATCGCCTGTAACAACACCCGCGGCACAGACCACACAACCGGCTCCAGCGGCACCAACGGCTCCAGCTACAACGCCTGCACCAACCGCAGCGGCAGTCGCGCAACCGGCCTACAGCACGGCTCAACTCGACCAATGGGTTGCACCTGTAGCGCTTTACCCTGACCCACTTTTGTCTCAGGTATTAATGGCGGCAACTTACCCTGCGAACGTGGTTCAGGCGGTGCAATGGTCGCGTGATAACCCAAAACTTGAGGGGGATGCCGCGATTCAGGCCGTGGCAAATCAACCATGGGATCCGAGCGTAAAATCTCTTGTCGCCTTCCCACAGTTAATGGCCTCGATGGGTGAAAATCCGGAATGGGTACAAAATCTGGGGGATGCATTTTTAGCCCAGCCGCAAGATTTGATGGATTCAGTGCAGAAGTTGCGTTTGCTGGCGCAGCAAACCGGCGCTTTAAAAACTACGCCACAACAAACGGTCACGAGTACGCCTGTCACGGTGAACCAGAATACAACGGTCGCAGCGCCTGCGAGTTCCGGCTCCTCTTCGTCTTCATCAAAAACCGTCGCAGCAGCTCCAGCGCAGACGGTGATTAAAATCGAGCCGACTGACCCGCAAGTGGTGTATGTCCCGACCTACAATCCATCCACGGTATATGGCACCTGGCCGAATACCGCTTATCCGCCGACGTATCTCCCACCACCTCCAGGGGAACAATTCAGCAACAGCTTTGTGAATGGCCTTGGGTTCAGCCTGGGTATTGCAACCACCTATGCGATATTCAGCAATATCGACTGGGATGATGACGATTATCACCATCATGATGATTACCATGGTGGCGGCAACGGCAATAACATCAATATTAACAACGTTAATAACTTCAACCGTATCTCCGGGCAAAATATTCAGGATCGCAATAATATTGCCTGGCAACATAACCCGGCTTATCGAAATGGTGTGCCATATAACAACAGCAATGTTGCCCAGCGCTACCATCAGACCAACGTCGCAGGCGGTTTGAGTTCCACTCAAAGAGCGCCCGTTAACCGTGATGCCCAACGACAAGCTGCAGCCACACAGTTGCAGCAAAACAAGGGGAGAATTGATGCGGCAGCGCCGCAATTAGCTTCTCGTGATGCCCAACGTAAGGCTTCATCGCAACAATTGAATCAGATTGCCCAGCGCAATAATTACCGTGGATATGATTCGCAAAATGCGGATTCACGCCGCAATACTGCGAAGCAACAGTTCAACCAATCCGCGAATCAGCAGCAACGCCGGGACACGGCTAAAACTCAGTTGCACAACCCGACAGCACAGCAACAACAGCGTCGCGATAATGTGAAATCGCAAGAACATCGTCAGACTTCACCGCAGCAACAACAGCGTCGCGAAACGGCTCAGCAACACCGCAGCAGTAACAATCTCGGCCAGACACAACGTGCGGTATCGCGTCCGAATGCGTTTAGTGGGAATGACAGCCGCTCTCCTTCCTGGCAGGCGCAAAACCAGCGTGGGCAGCAAAGTCTGAATCGCTCATCGGCTCATCGTGAGCAACGTAGCCCGTCAAGAGAACACAGTTCCGGTCATCGTGAATTTAATCGCCGCTAAAAGGAGGCATCATGAAAAATCGTATGAAGTTAAGTGCGTTAGTAATGCTTATGCTGCCTGCTTTCGTTCAGGCACAGCAGTTATTCAACACACCTGAGTTAGCGGCCCAATCATTTGCCACGGCAGTGATAAGCCAGGATGAAGCGGCGCTGACGGAAGTGCTGGGTGATAACTGGCGGCAATATCTGCCCGATGAAAAAGCCGATCCTGAAGCCGTCGCCCGTTTTGTTCGTGACTGGAAAGTCAGCCACAACATTGAGGAACAAGGTGAAACCGCGCATTTGAATGTCGGACAAGAAAACTGGCAGTTGCCGATTCCGATGGTGAAAACACAGGCGGGCTGGCATTTCGACATGCAGCGAGCGGCAGATGAAATTCTTACCCGCACTATCGGTCTGAACGAACTTTCTGCCATTCAGGCCGTACAAGCCTACGTTGCGGCGCAGCAGGATTATTATCAGCTAGACCAGCAGTACGCGCAGAAGTTTGTCAGCACCGAAGGCAAGAAAGATGGATTGTACTGGCCCGCAGTGCCAGGTGAAGCGCCCAGCCCTCTCGGCCCAAGCTTCAGCCCGGTACAACCTGGCATGGGCTATCACGGCTACCATTTCCGGATCCTGACGGCTCAGGGGGCTGACGCTCCGGGTGGTGCTAAGAACTATATTAGCGACGGAAAAATGACGGAAGGTTTTGCGTTAATCGCCTGGCCTGTTGAATATGGGGAAACTGGCGTCGCAACCTTTATGGTGAATAACCAGGGCGTGGTTTATCAAAAAGATTTAGGGGAAGAGACGGCTGAGAAAGTGCAGGAAATAAAAGAATTCAATCCGGATAAAAGCTGGCAGGAAGAGCAACAGTAACCCAATAAAAAACCCGCCTCGGCGGGTTTTTTACCATCAGGCGATTACTTCTTTTTCGCTTTCGGGTTTGGCAGGTCGGTGATGCTACCTTCAAAGATCTCAGCAGCCAGACCTACAGACTCGTGCAGAGTCGGGTGCGCGTGGATGGTGAGCGCGATGTCTTCAGCGTCACAACCCATTTCGATAGCCAGACCGATTTCGCCCAACAGCTCGCCGCCGTTAGTCCCGACAATCGCACCACCGATAACACGGTGAGTTTCTTTGTCGAAAATCAGTTTGGTCATACCGTCTGCGCAATCGGAAGCGATAGCACGGCCAGAAGCAGCCCACGGGAAGGTGGCGGTTTCGTAGCTGATGCCTTTTTCTTTCGCTTCTTTCTCGGTCAAACCAACCCATGCAACTTCTGGCTCAGTGTACGCGATTGAAGGAATCACTTTCGGGTCGAAGTAGTGCTTCATGCCCGCGATAACTTCAGCGGCAACGTGGCCTTCGTGAACACCTTTATGAGCAAGCATTGGCTGGCCGACGATATCGCCGATAGCGTAGATGTGCGGCACGTTAGTGCGCATTTGCTTGTCAGTACGGATGAAACCACGGTCGTCAACTTCAACGCCAGCAGCACCCGCATCCAGCAGCTTACCGTTAGGTACGCGACCGATTGCAACCAGAACCGCGTCGTAACGCTGTGGTTCAGCTGGAGCTTTTTTGCCTTCCATTGTGACGTAGATGCCATCTTCTTTGGCTTCAACGGCAGTCACTTTGGTTTCCAGCATCAGGTTGAATTGCTTGCTGATACGTTTAGTGAAGACTTTCACCACGTCTTTGTCGGCAGCCGGGATAACCTGGTCGAACATTTCAACCACGTCAATCTCTGAACCCAGCGCATGGTACACAGTACCCATTTCCAGACCGATGATACCGCCACCCATAACCAGCATGCGTTTTGGTACGGCTTTCAGTTCCAGTGCGTCGGTAGAATCCCATACGCGTGGATCTTCATGCGGAATAAATGGCAACTGAATCGGACGAGAACCCGCCGCGATAATTGCGTTGTCGAAAGTGATAGTCGTTGGACCATTTTCACCTTCAACAACCAGGGTGTTAGCGCCGGTAAATTTACCCAGGCCATTCACCACTTTAACTTTACGACCTTTCGCCATACCAGACAGGCCACCAGTCAACTGGTTGATAACCTTTTCTTTCCAGGTACGGATTTTGTCGATGTCAGTTTTCGGTTCGCCGAAAACAATGCCGTGCTCAGCCAAAGCTTTTGCTTCTTCGATAACTTTAGCAACGTGCAGCAGGGCTTTAGAAGGGATACAGCCAACGTTCAGACAAACACCGCCGAGGGTGCTGTAACGTTCTACAATGACGGTCTCCAGACCTAAATCAGCGCAACGGAAAGCAGCAGAGTAACCTGCCGGGCCTGCCCCAAGTACGACGACCTGAGTTTTGATTTCAGTACTCATCATGACCTCTTTATTATTCTCCGCCTGCAGTCTACAAAATTGTTAACAATTTTGAAACAAAAACGGCAAGCGAATTGTCCTTTGCATCAGATAATCTCGAACTGCATCACGAGATTACCAGAAAAAAGCCGACCGAAGGGTCGGCTTTTTGGCTTACATCACCAGGCGGCGAATATCGGCCAGCGTGTTGTTGATGATGGTGATAAAGCGTGCACCATCAGCACCGTCAATCACGCGGTGGTCGAAGGAAAGAGACATCGGCATCATCAGACGCGGAGTGAACTCTTTACCATTCCAGACCGGCTCGATAGCAGACTTGGAGACACCCAGGATGGCCACTTCCGGCGCATTAACGATTGGCGCGAAGTGAGTCGTCCCGATACCGCCCAGGCTAGAGATAGTGAAGCAACCGCCCTGCATTTCGCCAGCAGTCAGCTTGCCATCGCGAGCTTTCTTAGAAATAGCCATCAGTTCGCGGGACAGCTCAGAGATGCTCTTCTTGTTCACATCTTTGAAGACCGGAACAACCAGACCGTTTGGCGTATCAACCGCCACACCGATGTTGATGTATTTCTTCAGCGTCAGCTTCTGGCCGTCTTCTGACAGGGAGCTGTTGAAGCGAGGCATTTGCTCAAGAGCAGCAGCTACCGCTTTCATGATGAACACGACAGGCGTGAACTTCACGTCCAGCTTGCGCTTGGCAGCTTCGTCATTCTGCTGTTTACGGAACGCTTCCAGATCGGTGATATCCGTTTTGTCGAAGTGCGTAACGTGCGGGATCATCACCCAGTTACGGCTCAGGTTCGCACCAGAGATTTTCTGGATACGGCCCAGTTCAACTTCTTCGATTTCGCCAAACTTGCTGAAGTCAACTTTCGGCCATGGCAGCATGCCAGGCAGACCGCCGCCCGTTGCCGCAGCCGGTGCAGTTTCTGCACGCTTAACAGCATCTTTCACGTAAGTCTGAACGTCTTCGCGCAGGATACGACCTTTACGGCCAGTCCCTTTCACTTTCGCCAGGTTCACACCGAACTCACGCGCCAGACGGCGAATCAGTGGGGTGGCATGAACGTATGCGTCGTTTTCAGCGAATTCAGTTTTGCCGGAGGCCTGCGCTGGTGCCGCAGTTGGTTTCTGAGCTGCTGCCGCAGGAGCCGGAGCTGCTGCTTCTTGCTTAGCGGCAGGAGCTGCTGGTGCAGCGCCTTCCACTTCAAAGACCATAATCAGAGAACCGGTAGACACTTTGTCGCCCGTGTTGATTTTGATTTCTTTTACAACGCCTGCGAACGGAGCCGGGACTTCCATAGAGGCTTTATCGCCTTCTACGGTGATCAGTGACTGTTCAGCGGCAACTTTGTCGCCCACTTTAACCATCACTTCAGTCACTTCAACTTCGTCACCGCCGATGTCTGGCACGTTAACTTCTTTTGAGCCAGAAGCCGCAGGTGCAGCAGCCGGAGCCGCTTCAGCTTTAGTTTCTGTAGCAGCCGGTGCAGCACCCGCTACTTCGAAGACCATAATCAAAGAACCGGTAGACACTTTGTCGCCAGTGTTGATTTTGATTTCTTTTACAACGCCTGCGAACGGTGCCGGGACTTCCATAGAAGCTTTGTCACCTTCAACGGTGATAAGAGATTGCTCTGCTTCTACTTTGTCGCCAACTTTAACCATAATCTCGGTAACTTCTACTTCGTCACCGCCGATGTCTGGCACGTTCACTTCTTTAGCCGCAGCTGCTGCCGGAGCGGCCGCTGGCGCTGCTTCTTTCTTCTCTTCAGCCGGAGCTGGTGCAGCTTGCGCTGCACCTTCGGCGGATTCGAAAATCATAACCAGTTTGCCGGTTTCAACTTTGTCACCAACCGCAACTTTGATCTCTTTGACCACGCCTGCTTGCGGAGAAGGGACTTCCATTGAAGCCTTGTCACCTTCCACGGAGATGATGGACTGGTCAACTTCAACCTTGTCGCCCACTTTCACCATGATTTCGGTCACTTCAACTTCGTCTGCACCGATGTCCGGTACCTTGATTTCGATAGCCATTTTATTCTTTACCTCTTATGCCAGACGCGGGTTGACTTTATCTGCATCGATGTTGAATTTGGTGATAGCGTCTGCCACCACTTTCTTATCGATTTCGCCACGTTTAGCCAGTTCGCCAAGTGCCGCAACAACCACATAAGATGCGTCCACTTCAAAGTGGTGACGCAGGTTTTCGCGGCTGTCTGAACGACCGAAGCCATCAGTACCCAGTACGCGGTAATCGCTTGCCGGGATGAAGTTACGGATCTGCTCAGCGAACAGTTTCATATAGTCAGTAGATGCCACTGCTGGTGCATCACTCAGAATCTGAGCAACGTACGGTACACGTGGTTCTGCAGTTGGGTGCAACATGTTCCAGCGCTCACAGTCCTGGCCATCACGCGCCAGTTCAGTGAAGGAAGTTACGCTGAACACATCAGAGCCAACGCCGTAATCTTTAGCCAGGATCTGTGCTGCTTCACGTACGTGACGCAGGATAGAACCGGAGCCCATCAGCTGAACTTTACCTTTGCTACCTTCAACTGTTTCCAGTTTGTAGATACCTTTACGGATGCCTTCTTCCGCGCCTTCTGGCATGGCTGGCATGTGGTAGTTTTCGTTCAGCGTAGTGATGTAGTAGTAAATGTTCTCTTGCGCTTCACCATACATACGCACCAGGCCGTCATGCATGATGACTGCAACTTCGTAAGCGTAAGCTGGATCGTAAGAGATACAGTTAGGGATAGTCAGAGACTGAATATGGCTGTGGCCATCTTCATGCTGCAGACCTTCACCGTTCAGAGTCGTACGACCGGAAGTCCCGCCGACCAGGAAGCCACGCGCCTGTTGGTCACCCGCTGCCCAGCACAGGTCGCCGATACGCTGGAAACCGAACATGGAGTAGTAGATGTAGAACGGGATCATTGGCAGATCGTTGGTGCTGTAAGAGGTCGCAGCAGCCAGCCAGGAAGAACCTGCGCCCAGCTCGTTGATACCTTCTTGCAGGATCTGGCCTTTCTCGTCTTCTTTATAGTAAGCAACCTGCTCACGGTCCTGCGGGGTGTACTGCTGGCCGTTCGGGCTGTAAATACCAATCTGACGGAACAGACCTTCCATACCGAAAGTACGCGCTTCATCGGCAATGATTGGAACCAAACGGTCTTTGATAGACGGGTTCTTCAGCATTACGTTCAGGGCACGAACGAAAGCGATAGTGGTGGAGATTTCTTTGTTCTGCTCATCTAACAGAGAGCTGAAGTCTGCAAGTGTTGGCAGTTCCAGTTTCTCGGTGAATTTAGGCAGACGAGTCGGCAGGTAGCCGTTCAGTTTTTCGCGCTGACCATGCAGATATTTGTACTCTTCGCTGCCTTCTTCGAACTTAATGTATGGCAGTTTTTCGATATCAGCATCAGCAACAGGCACATTGAAACGGTCGCGGACATAACGCACGCCGTCCATGTTCATTTTCTTAACCTGGTGCGCGATGTTTTTACCTTCGGCAGTTTCACCCATGCCATAACCTTTAACGGTATGAGCAAGGATTACAGTTGCTTTGCCTTTGGTTTCTTGTGCATTTCGCAGTGCAGCGTAGATTTTCTTCGGATCGTGGCCGCCACGGTTCAGTGCCCAAATCTCATCGTCGGACATATCTTTAACCAGTGCAGCAGTTTCTGGATAACGACCGAAGAAGTGCTCGCGAACGTATGCACCGTTTTTGGATTTGAAGGTCTGGTAGTCACCGTCAACGGTTTCGCCCATCAGTTGCAACAGTTTGCCGCTGGTATCTTTACGCAGCAGTTCGTCCCAACGAGAGCCCCAAATCACTTTAATCACGTTCCAGCCAGCACCCGCAAAGATACCTTCCAGTTCGTTAATGATTTTGCCGTTACCGGTTACTGGGCCATCAAGACGCTGCAAGTTACAGTTGATGATGAAGCACAGGTTGTCCAGTTTTTCACGGGTAGCGATGGTGATCGCACCTTTAGATTCTGGCTCATCCATTTCACCGTCGCCCAGGAACGCATAAACGCGCTGTGCGGAGGTGTCTTTCAGGCCACGGTGTTCCAGGTATTTCTGGAATTTAGCCTGATAGATTGCACCGATTGGACCCAGCCCCATAGATACGGTCGGGAACTGCCAGAATTCAGGCATCAATTTCGGGTGCGGATAAGAGGACAGACCATTACCGTGAACTTCCTGACGGAAATTGTTCATCTGGTCTTCGGTCAGGCGGCCTTCAAGGAAAGCACGTGCGTAAACGCCTGGGGAGATGTGGCCCTGGAAGTACACCAGATCGCCGCCATCTTTCGCATTGCGTGCGCGGAAGAAGTGGTTGAAACACACGTCATACACGGTTGCAGAAGACTGGAAAGAGGACATATGGCCGCCCAGATCGAGGTCTTTTTTAGACGCACGCAGGACGGTCATGATGGCGTTCCAACGGATAGCAGAACGAATACGGCGTTCCAGCTCCAGATTCCCCGGGTATTCCGGTTCATCTTCAACGGCGATGGAGTTTACGTACTGGCGGGCTGCAGAACCTGCTGCGATTTTAACTCCACCTTTACGGGCTTCGCTCAGTAACTGATCAATCAGGTACTGTGCGCGCTCAACACCTTCTTCACGGATGACCGATTCGATCGCCTGTTGCCAGTCGCGAGTTTCGATCGGATCCACGTCATTTGGGAAACGTTCTGACATGGGTGGTATTCCTTATCTGTGTCTAATACGTTGATTATCTGGAACCTGTCCCATTGTGCTTTCCTTGGAAAAACACAATAAGACAGGTTCTGCGTTTAGTTGCCGCGCTCTAAAAATTGGCGCTTTTGAGAACCTGAAATTTCAGACTCTTATTCCTTACGTTGCTGTAAGCGCCGCAGAGAACGTTCTCGACGACTCTGTTCGCGGCTGCGATCCAGCAATATTTCTTCGATAAATGCCAGGTGACGGTGCGACGCTTCGCGCGCCTGCTCCGGCTGGCGAGCCATAATCGCCGCAAAAATGCTGGCGCGATGGCTGCTCACTTGCGCCAGCATTTCACGGCGCGCATAGAGCAATTCAAAATTCTGACGAACGTTTTGTTCGAGCATCGGTGACATGCAGCGCAACAAGTGTAGTAGCACAACGTTGTGGGCGGCTTCCGTCACGGCGATTTGATACTGCATAACCGCATCGGACTCAGCGTCCAGGTCACCAGATTCTTGCGCTTGTTGAATAGCAAAATGGCAGTCGCCAATACGTTTGAGATCTTCGTCCGTACCACGCAATGCCGCGTAATACGCCGCGATACCTTCAAGTGCGTGGCGGGTTTCGAGCAGATCAAACTGGGATTCAGGATGGTCAGACAGCAGTTCGACCAGCGGGTCGCTTAAACTTTGCCAAAGACTGTTCTGGACAAAAGTACCGCCGCCCTGACGACGAAGCAGGAGTCCTTTCGCTTCGAGACGCTGAATGGCCTCGCGCAGTGAAGGACGAGAAACGTCGAATTGTTTCGCCAATTCGCGTTCTGGTGGGAGTTTTTCGCCGGGACGCAAGGTTCCCTCGAGGATGAGAAACTCCAACTGCTGCTCAATCACATCGGATAATTTTGGTTGGCGGATTTTGCTGTAGGCCATGTGTTCCCTGTTTCTGCCATTAGCGCTTATGCCCTTCAAACTTGAAATTATTCGGGCAAAGTCAATTGGTATGACCAATTTCACATTCTTGACGCTAAAGTAACAAAGTATTCACCTTCTGTCCATATTGGTTTTGATTGAAATCATTAAACCCGGCACATTTTAACAACATTACAGAAATGACGTTTCAAAGTTGTAACCTTGCACAAATGTCACATTTACTCACATGCAGACGCATTTAACTTTTACGAAACAGCAAAAAGTGCCTTTTCTTGCAAATTGAACCGATTCATCAGTTTAAAATATGAATATTAATTCAACGATCTCGCTTAAATTGAAGAAATAACATGCGAAATAAATAACGTGATCGATCTGACGATTGATTTCTTTTTATTCAACTCGTCACGACAAGAATAGAAAGCAGGTGCAAACACTGGCGCTTACCACTATTCTTTGCGCTGCGGAAGTCTGGTTTGCAAAATACTGGAATTAAAAACCGTAAAATAAAGACTACACATTACGGAATCACAAACTTACAGAGGCGCGTTCAGCGCCCTGAATATGACCACATGAGGTTAAACGATGGAACAAGGCGACACGCTTAAACGCGGCCTTAAAAACCGCCATATACAGCTCATCGCGCTGGGTGGAGCAATTGGGACAGGCCTGTTTCTTGGCAGTGCGTCTGTTATCCAGTCCGCCGGACCAGGGATTATTCTTGGTTATGCGATTGCAGGCTTTATTGCCTTCTTGATCATGCGCCAGTTAGGCGAAATGGTCGTTGAAGAGCCTGTGGCAGGTTCATTTAGCCACTTTGCTTACAAATATTGGGGTGGTTTCGCCGGTTTCGCTTCTGGCTGGAACTACTGGGTGCTGTATATATTAGTTGCCATGGCAGAATTGACCGCCGTCGGTAAATACATTCAATTCTGGTATCCGGAAATCCCAACCTGGGCTTCTGCTGCTGTCTTCTTTGTCGTGATCAACGCCATTAACCTGACTAACGTAAAAGTGTTTGGTGAGATGGAGTTTTGGTTTGCCATCATTAAAGTCATCGCTGTTGTTGCCATGATTGTGTTTGGTGCCTGGTTGCTGTTTGGCGGCCATGCTGGCCCACAAGCGACCGTGCGTAACCTTTGGGAACAAGGCGGGTTCTTGCCACATGGCTGGACCGGGCTGGTAATGATGATGGCCATTATCATGTTCTCCTTCGGTGGACTGGAACTGGTGGGCATTACTGCTGCCGAAGCCGATAACCCGCAGGTCAGTATTCCTAAAGCGACCAATCAGGTTATCTACCGTATTCTGATTTTCTATGTGGGCTCCCTGGCCGTTCTGCTGTCTCTGATGCCGTGGACTCGCGTTACCGCTGATACCAGCCCGTTCGTACTGATCTTCCATGAACTGGGTGATACTTTTGTCGCAAACGCGCTCAACGTGGTCGTGCTGACCGCCGCACTGTCCGTTTATAACAGCTGTGTTTACTGCAACAGCCGTATGCTGTTTGGCCTGGCTCAACAAGGCAATGCGCCGAAAGCATTCCAGAAAGTCGATAAGCGTGGCGTTCCAGTTAACACCATCCTGGTTTCTGCGCTGTTCACCGCGTTGTGTGTATTGATCAACTACCTGGCACCAGCAGAAGCCTTTGGCCTGCTGATGGCGCTGGTTGTCTCTGCACTGGTGATTAACTGGGCGATGATTAGCCTTGCGCACATCAAGTTCCGTCGTGCAAAACAGCAACAAGGCGTGAAAACTCGCTTCCCAGCGCTGTTCTACCCGATGGGTAACTACCTCTGCCTGCTGTTTATGGCAGCAGTGCTGGTTATCATGGCAATCACCCCAGGCATGGCCATCTCCGTATGGCTGATTCCGGTTTGGGTTGTGATCCTCGGCATTGGTTACTTCATCAAGCAGAAGAACCTGAAAAGCGTTAAAGTGTAATTATCTCTTCTGCTAAAAGCGCCCCGATCGAGCCTTCGCTCATCGGGGCGCTTTGTTATCTGCCTCACATTTCACCCTCGACGGCAGGATCGTCCATCTCTGTGACGGTTCTCTGCTGTGCAATTCCGACTTATTCTGCCAATACTCTTGTCCATATACTGGTCAGGAGCATTTCCAATGGAAAGCGGCAAATTATCAATTAAAGAAAAGATTGGCTACGGGATGGGTGATGCCGGATGCAACATCATCTTTGGCGCCATTATGTTGTTTGTTAACTATTTTTATACCGATATTTTTGGACTTGCCCCAGCGCTAGTGGGGGTTATGCTACTTTCCATCAGGGTGATTGATGCGATAACCGACCCTATTATGGGCGCTATTGCGGATAGAACTCAGACCCGATGGGGGCGTTTTCGTCCATGGATTTTATGGATGGCGGCACCCTTTGCCTTCTTCAGTTACCTGATGTTTACCACACCTGACTGGGCTTACAGCAGCAAAGTTATCTATGCCTTCGTCACTTACTTCCTGCTCTCATTAACCTATACCGCAATCAACATTCCCTATTGCTCGCTGGGAAGCGTGATTACCAACGATCCAAAAGAACGCGTGGCCTGCCAGTCGTATCGCTTTGTGATGGTTGGCATTGCGACGCTGATTCTTTCGCTTTCCCTGTTGCCGATGGTTGATTGGTTTGGCGGCGGCGACAAAGCCAAAGGTTATCAGATGGCAATGGGCGTTCTGGCGGTACTGGGCATGTGTATGTTCCTGTTCTGCTTCTCCACCGTCAGAGAGCGTGTTCGTCCGGCAGTACCAAGCAATGACGATCTGAAAGCTGATCTGAAAGATGTGTGGAAAAACGATCAGTGGGTGCGCATCCTGCTTCTGACGCTGTGCAACGTCTGCCCTGGTTTTATCCGTATGGCGGCAACCATGTACTACGTCACCTGGGTCATGGGGCAAAGCACCAGCTTCGCCACCTTGTTTATCAGCCTCGGCGTAGTCGGCATGATGGGCGGCAGTATGCTGGCGAAAGTGCTGACCGACCGCATCTGCAAACTGAAAGTGTTCTTCTGGACCAACATCGTCCTGGCGATTTTCTCCAGCGGGTTCTACTTCCTCGACCCGCATGCCACCACGCTGATTGTGGTGATGTACTTCCTGCTCAACATCCTGCACCAAATCCCATCGCCGCTGCACTGGTCGCTGATGGCTGACGTTGATGACTATGGCGAGTGGAAAACTGGTAAACGCATCACCGGTATCAGCTTCTCCGGTAACTTATTCTTCCTGAAATTAGGGCTAGCGATTGCTGGCGCAATGGTTGGCTTCCTGCTTTCATGGTACGGCTACGATGCCGGAGCTAAACAGCAAAGTCCTGAATCAATTAACGGTATTGTGATGTTGTTTACCATCATCCCAGGCGTTGGATACCTGATTACCGCAGGCGTGGTGCGTCTGTTAAAAGTTGACCGTGAAATGATGCAACGTATTCAGGCAGACCTTGAAAAGCGTCGCACCAACTACCGCGAATTGAATGAATATCACGACAGCAAACCTGTTGAAGCCAAACTTTAAGGAAGCGTTATGAACCAGGAGCAATGGCCTAATCCCTTTATTGAACAGCGTGCTGACCCGTTTATTTTGCAGCATGGCGATGGTTACTACTTTATTGCGTCAGTGCCGGAGTATGACAGGCTTGAGATTCGTTACGCGCCAACATTGAATGAGTTGCCCAATGCGCAGCCCTCCGTGGTGTGGCGCAAGCCCGAAAGCGGCCCCATGAGTAAACTGATTTGGGCGCCGGAACTGCATCATATCAACGGCAAGTGGTACATCTATTTTGCCGCGACCCATACGCAAGAGCTGGATAAGTTAAATATGTTCCAGCACCGCATGTTTGCGCTGGAGTGTGCCGATGCAGACCCGCTCACCGGGAAATGGGGTGAAAAAGGTCAGGTGAAAACGCAGTTCGACAGCTTCTGTCTTGATGCCACCACCTTCAATCATCAAGGCAAGCAGTGGTATTTATGGGCGCAGAAAGACCCTGACATTGCCGGTAACTCGAATATCTATCTGGCCGAACTGGAAACGCCGTGGGCTATCAAAGGCACGCCTGTGATGTTGAGTAAGCCCGAGCTAGACTGGGAATGCAGAGGCTTTCTGGTTAACGAAGGTCCAGCAGTGGTGGTTCACGGCGATAAACTTTTCGTCAGCTATTCAGCCAGCGCCACCGACGAAAATTACTGTATTGGATTGCTGTGGATAAACCTGAATGCTGACCCAACCGACCCAGCAAACTGGCATAAATCATCACAACCTGTCTTTACTACCAGTTATGAAAACAAGCAATTTGGCCCAGGCCATAACAGCTTTACCAAAAACAAAGATGGGAAAGATGTGCTGGTGTATCACGCCCGGAATTACACCGAAATTGAAGGCGATCCCCTGTATGACCCGAATCGTCATACACGCCTGAAAACAATCGAGTGGGATGAAAACGGTATGCCAGTGTTTGGCATACCGCCTGCAGACAACCGCTAAAATCTTTATCAGTCCCTTCCAAACGGAAGGGATTTTTTTGGTTTGAAGTAACCAAAATTGGAGTGATTTCTGTTAGACCAATTTATTCTTGTTATGTGACAACTTTCTCAATCAGTAAAAAACATAACTCCCGGAGCAAATATCACAATAGCGTAATAAACCACCAGTCCATAGAGTGAATAAATAACACACTCAATGCTGGAGAAATAAAATGAGTACAGCAAGGAAACTCTCCGTTGCCGAAAAAATTGGCTTCGGTATGGGCGATGCTGCCTGTGGAATAGTGTATTCCTCAGTCACCATGTTTTTAACGTATTTCTATACTGATATTTACGGGCTATCCGCTGCTGCAGTGGGAATAATGTTCCTGGTTACCCGCGTGCTTGATGCAATTACCGACCCACTTACCGGATTAGTTGCTGACCGGGTGAGAACACGCTGGGGGCATTTCCGACCATGGCTAATTTGGTTTGCAATTCCTTATGCGGTGCTGGCGGTATTAACCTTCACCACACCGGATTTTGGTGAATCAGGAAAGCTGCTTTATGCTTATATTACCTATACGTTATTAATGCTTTGCTACACCTTTATTAACATTCCGTATTGTGCACTGGGTGGCGTGATTACCACCGATGAAAAAGACCGTTTATCAGCCCAATCTTATCGCTTCACTATTTCATCACTCGCCGGATTAGTTGTTTCTGTCGCAACATTATTTTTAGTCGACTGGCTGGGTAAAGAAAATAAACAATTCGGCTTTCAGGCAACCATGGCGATTATGGGAACACTCGCCGTCATCATGCTATTTTTCTGCTTCTTTAGTACCTCTGAACGTGTTCGCCCAAAAGTTGAAACCAACAGTAGTATGATGGATGACCTGCGAATTTTGCTGGCGAATGACCAGTGGCGTATCGTGGCAGTGATCACCTTTTTCTCAAGTATGGCAGGCGTAATGCGCAGTGCAGCAACATTGTACTACGCCACTTACCTGATGCTCGGCGGTATCGAAAGTGCTGCTGGAACCGCGATGAAATCCGCATTTGTTTCCACAAGTGTGGTTGGCACTATTATCGGCAGCATCGCCGCAGGTTATTTGGCACAACGCTATCGTGCTGTATCGTTATTTAAAAATATTAACTTATTGCTGGTTGTTATCGGTGTGGTGATGTTCTTTGTTCCACCAACCTGGCTTGCCGTCGTTTTCCCACTTTATTTCCTGGTGGGATTCTTCCATCAGATGTATCAACCTTTCAAATGGAACATGATGGCTAATGCGGCAGATTACGGCGAATGGAAGTTTGGTCGACGAATTACAGGGTTATCGTTCTCCGGAAACCTATTTGCATTAAAAATGGGCATGGCTGTTGCTGGGGCATTTGTCGGTTTCTCCCTCGGATGGTTTGGATATCAGGCGGGTAATCCAACGCAAACAATGCTTGCTACCAATGGTATTATTGGTTTATTAACCATCGGCCCGTCTATTTCCTATTTCATTCTTTACTGGCTAAGCCGCTTCTATACTCTCGATGATAAAATGATGAGTCAAATTCAGCGTGATCTCGCTCATCGTGAACAAGCCGAAGAAATAAACACCCCAGAAGTTACACCCGCTTTAATTTCCACAGGTGCTAATAATCATGGTTAAAATCACAACTCGCCCTGGATATTACAAAAACCCAATTCTCCATGCAGATTATTCAGATCCAGATATTGTACGCGCAGGCGATGATTTTTATATGGTTTCATCGAGTTTTAACCATTTTCCCGCGCTTCCCATTCTGCATTCGAAAGACTTAGTAAACTGGAAAATTATCAACCACGTATTTTCTCGCTTTGAGAACAATACTTACGACACCGTGCAACCGGGAAAAGGCGTCTGGGCACCGTCGGTTCGCTATCACGATGGTAAGTTCTGGGTATTTTTCAGCACACCAGATGAAGGCATTTTCATGTCGTTTACGGAAGATCCCCATGGAGAATGGAGCGCGCCACACTGCGTGAAAGCCGCGAAAGGTTGGATTGACCCCTGCCCGCTTTGGGACGAAGACGGGCGAGCCTGGCTGGTTCATGCTTTTGCCCACAGTCGCTCCGGGAAAAAACATCAATTGCAACTTATTGAGATGTCACCAGATGGCCGTTCACTGATAAGCGACGAGCAAATTATCTATGATGGTGCACTGGATCTGCCCACGCTTGAGGGGCCAAAGTTCTATAAACGCAACGGCTGGTATTACATTTTTGCTCCCGCAGGTGGCGTAGAAACGGGTTGGCAATGCGTACTACGCGCGCGAAACCTACAAGGCCCATGGGAAACGCAAATAGTATTACAACAGGGAGAAACTCATGTTAATGGCCCGCATCAGGGCGGCTTTGTTGAACTTGAAAGCGGAGAATGTTGGTTTGTCCATTTTCAGGATGCTGACCTCTACGGACGCATTGTACATTTACAACCCATGCGCTGGCAGAATGATGGGTGGCCAACTATCGGTGAAAAACAAACGCTGCATGAAACCTGGCAGCCCGTCATCGAACATCCACTCCCGTCGATTGCAACAAAGCAACAAGGCGCTGAACAGCCACAAACCAGTGATGATTTTACTGATGGAATTCCAGGACTACAGTGGCAATGGCAGGCTCATCCTCAGCAAAAATGGCTACAATCCGCCACAAATATGCTGGCACTAACCTGCCAGACCATGACGGAATACCAGGGCGTGCAGGCGTTGTACGCTCAGCCAAATCTGCTACTGCAAAAATTCCCTGCACGTGAGTTCAGCGCAACCACCAGACTAGAGGCAGCTTTCGTTCAACCGGGTGAACTCAGCGGCCTGATAATTTACGGCGAACGCTACGCGGCGCTGGCGCTTGAGCAGTGTGAAGGAAAACGCAAAATTACTTTTATCTCCGCCTGGATGAGCGATACCGGGGTACTTCATCAACAACAACGTGATATTGCCGACTGGCCGCAAAACACGCCACTTTGGCTAAAGGTGGATGCGAAACCTGGCGGAATTTGTCATTTCTGTTTTAGCGAAAATGGTACTGACTGGCAAAGCGTCACGCCTTGTTTTGCTGCCGGAAAAGGTAAATGGGTTGGCGCAAAAGTGGGGATTTTCGCCGCTTCACGCCAGGCGGTTGCACAACCTGGCGTGGGTTTTTATTCGCACTTTACTATCGAGGTTTAAGTTTGAGGTACCCGGTGGCGTAACGCTTGCCGGGAATCCCTTTAAATAAAGAGCATTAAACCAGAGTGCCGTAAATCGTCAGCAAGGCCACCACCACCAAAATCACCAATGACGTTTTCTTCGCCATCGAAACTGCGGCTTTCGGCGTTTTGATTTTATCGAGATGCGGTTCGCGTGCGAGTGAATACTGAGCCAGTTGCGTTAATACCTGATACTGCGAGGTATGCCTGTCCGCCAGTGAAGCAAACCACGCGGGCAACGCTCTTTCACCGTGGCCAAGTAACGCATACGCAACGCCAAACAGGCGTACCGGGATCCAGTCCAGAATATGCAAAATGGCATCAATCCCTGAGTGCAAACGTTCTTGCGGGGAATGGTGGCGAGCAAGCCAGGTTTGCCACGCACGTAAGAAAGCATAGCCCGTAAGCGTGACCGGTCCCCACACACCGCCGACAATAAACCAGAAAAGCGGAGCCAGATAAAAACGGAAGTTAATCCACAGCAGCGCGTTTTGCAGTTCCTTCAGATATTCACGTTCGTCGCAATCTGGTGGGATCCCGTGAATAAGCGTCAGTTCGCTCGCCATCGCGTCGCGCGCGTGGCTGTCGTCATGACTCGCTGCCTGCAAATAAGCATGGTAATGCAGACGTACCTGGCCTGCGCCAATGCACAACACGCCAAGCGCAATCCAGAAAACTAATAGCGGGACATTAAAGAACAGGCCTTGAAGCGCGCGGATACACAGGAAAACCACCAGCATACATACAGCGGTCATCAGGATTGTGCGCATCAACGAAAAGTGTTTTACCCGCCGAAAAAGCGCTTCCAGACGGTGATCTAACTGCCAGTGTTCGCCAAGCTTGAACAGCCGCTCCCAAATCATCACCAGCAGTAATGTAAACAGCGTCATTTCATCTCCTTATTTGACGTTACCTCGACCGAATGGCGAAAACGCGCCCAGTCAAATGCAGGACCAGGGTCAGTTTTACGTTCCGGTGCAATATCACAATGTCCCGTCATATGATCAGCAATTGCCGGCCACGCGCGAACCAGGGTATCAGTAATCGCAGTAAGCTGTTGATATTGCTTATCAGTATAGGGCAGCGTATCGGTGCCCTCCAGCTCAATACCAATGGAAAAATCGTTGCAGCGCTCGCGCCCCTGATACAAAGAAACACCAGCATGCCAGGCTCGCTTATCAAAAGGAACATACTGCACGATTTCACCATCACGGCGAATAAGACAATGCGCTGAAACTCGCAGATGCGCGATACCCGCGAAGTACGGATGAGCTTCAGCGTTCAGCGTTCCAGTAAACAACGCATCAATCCATGGCCCACCAAATTCACCTGGTGGCAAACTGATGTTATGCACCACCAGCAGCGAAGGTGTTTCATCCTCCGGTCGGCAATCGAAATGTGGGGAAGGAACGTGCTTTACACCCACCAGCCAGCCGTTTTTTAGCTGCATTCGCGGTCTCCTTAGAGTGGTACTTGAGGTCGCATCAATGTAGCATGTTTCGACATTAACTAAGCCATTTCGGAGTTTTATCATGCCACCTCGCCGTTACAACCCTGACCGCCGACGTGACGAGCTTCTCGAACGTATTAACCTTGATATTCCAGAAGCCGTTTCCCAGGCTCTGCGCGAAGATCTCGGTGGTGATGTTGACCCCAATAACGATATAACCGCGCAATTGCTGGATGCTGAACATCGTTCTCATGCCGTGGTAATCACCCGTGAAGATGGCGTTTTCTGTGGTAAGCGCTGGGTCGAAGAGGTCTTTACTCAGTTAGGAGGCGACGTAAAAGTGGTCTGGCACGTGGAAGATGGCCAGACAGTAACTGCCGATCAGCCACTTTTTGAATTGACCGGTCCGTCACGCGTGCTGTTAACCGGCGAGCGTACTGCGTTGAATTTTGTGCAAACACTCTCGGGCGTTGCCAGCGAAGTACGCACTTATGTCGACTTGCTGGCAGGAACCCAAACGCAATTGCTTGATACCCGAAAAACCCTGCCAGGGCTGCGAACTGCACTGAAATACGCCGTATTGTGCGGTGGCGGAAGCAACCACCGTCTCGGGCTATCGGATGCATTCCTGATTAAAGAAAACCACATCATCTCTTCCGGCTCTATCCGTCAGGCAGTAGAAAAGGCTTTCTGGTTCCATCCGGATGTTCCTGTGGAAGTCGAGGTTGAATCGCTGGAGGAGCTGGAACAAGCGCTGCACGCCGGAGCGGACATTATCATGCTCGATAACTTCACCGTTCAGGATATGCGCCAGGCTGTTGCAATCACTCAAGGTAAAGCGCAGCTGGAAGTTTCCGGTAACGTCACCAAAGAAACTATCCGTAAATTTGCCGAAACTGGCGTCGATTTTATCTCGGTTGGCGCACTGACCAAGCATATCCGCGCACTCGATCTCTCCATGCGTTTCCGCTAATTCCTGACAGGCAGAGGACGTAAAAAAAACTCTGCCTTTTTCTTCTTCTTTCGTCACTGCTCGCATTTTCTTTGTGACTTCCTGCAAACCTATTAAAACCCCTGGAACCCTGCTTCCTGATACCTGAAATCGCCCTCGCCTGAGTGATTTAAACGGAGCAAAGTGCCGCCATCTCAATCAGGAGCGGCACATGAACAAACAACAAGGATTCACACTTATTGAGCTGATGGTCGTCATCGGCATTATTGCGATTCTTAGCGCCATTGGTATTCCTGCGTATCAGGGTTACTTACGCAAAGCTGCGCTCACCGACATGTTGCAAACCTTTGTCCCTTATCGCACTGCGGTAGAGCTTTGTGCGATTGAACGAGGGGGAATCAGTGAGTGCGATGCCGGCAGCAATGGTATTCCCTCGCCGAAAACCACGCGCTACGTGAGCGGTATGAGCATTGAACAAGGCGTTATCACACTTACAGGACAAGAAAGTCTGAACGGGCTCACCGTTTCGCTAACTCCTCGCTGGAGTGATGCGGAAGGTGTGGAAGGTTGGTCACGAACTTGTGCAGCAACCAACGGTGGTTCCCTCCAACAAGCATGCGAAGAAGTGTTCCGCTTTGATAACAATCAGGCGGTAAATTAAACCATGATCAATCAGCAGATCCTCGCACTCTGTAACCAGTATCAGGCGTTATTGCTTGCAGAAGATCCAGCGCTACATATCGCTATTGCCCCTAACCCACCGGCTCAGTTCTTTGAAGCTTTACGTTTCATCTGCGATAAACCGGTCAACGTCGAATACTGGCCGACTGAGCAACTCGAAAAAGCCCGGCATTCACGACTGCCAACCAGCCCGGATGAACCGCAAGAAAACACGGCTCCAGTGGTACAACTGCTCGAGGAAACGCTGCTAAAAGCGATACAACTGAGAGCATCAGATATTCACTTTGAGCCCATGGAGCAAGGGTATCAGATTCGTTTTCGCGTCGATGGTGTGTTGCAATTGCAGCCCCTGCTGCCCACGCATCTGGCGGCACCACTAACCGCACGGCTAAAAGTTCTAGGTAATCTTGATATCGCGGAGCGTCGACTTCCGCAGGACGGGCAAATGGCGATAGAAATTGAGCAACATAAATGTTCATTTCGCATCGCAACCTTGCCGGTCTATCACGGCGAAAAAGTTGTCTTACGTTTAATGTCACAGACAGAACAAACTTTTGAGTTAACGCAGTTGGGCATGTCGTCTGACGACTGCACCCGATTTCAGCGTGCGCTTGCCAATCCACAAGGCATGATTCTGGTCACTGGCCCCACAGGAAGTGGAAAAACCATCACGCTTTACAGCGCTTTGAAAATCCTCAACCAGATATCGAGCAATGTGTGTAGCGTTGAAGACCCGATAGAAATCCCGATGCATGGGCTTAATCAAACGCAAATTAACAGTAAAGCGGGGCTGAGTTTTCAGAGCGTGTTACGCGCATTACTGCGCCAGGACCCGGATATCATCATGGTGGGTGAAATCCGGGATGGAGATACCGCAGAGATAGCTATCAAAGCCGCGCAAACCGGGCATCTGGTGCTTTCAACGTTGCATACCAATTCCACGGCTGAAACAGTCGTGCGACTTGAACAAATGGGCGTCGAGCGCTGGATGCTGGCTTCTGCGTTAAACATCGTGGTGGCACAACGATTAGTACGTAAACTCTGTCCCCACTGCAAGCAGCAACTCCCTGATGACATCATTCTTCCCTCAACACTTTGGGGAAATGCTCTGCCCCATTGGCGGGCGGTTGGCTGCAAAAGGTGTTATTGCGGTTTCTACGGTCGAAGCGCTTTGTTTGAAATACTCCTTGTCGACCCTTCTCTACAATCAGCGATCGCTCGGGGCATTTCTGCAACCGAGATCGAGACCCTGGCACGCAAACTCGGTATGAAGACCCTTTTCGAACGTGGCTGCGAGGCTGTAGAACAAGGACTCACGACAATAGAGGAGCTGTACCGGGTACTTGGTGTTCCCCATGGCTAAGTTTGTTCTCTGGCGCTGGAAAGCCGTCGATCAGCATGGCCAGATGCAACAAGGCGCTTTGCTGGCTGATGATGTTGCCTCAGTTAGTGAGCAATTGCTTAATGCCAATCTTCAACTTTTGCAACTGCGAAAAACATCCAGTGTTCGCAGCGGTTGCTGGCATATTCAGCAAAAAATCCAGGTTTTTCGCCAACTCGCCACGCTGCTTCAGGCGGGAATATCATTATCTGACGGGCTGTTACTCATAGCCCAGCAGCATCCATTCGATGAATGGCGAGCGCTGCTGAAAGACCTGGAACAACGCGTATCCAACGGTATTCCCTTTTCCTCAGCATTACAGCAATGGCCGGGCATTTTCCCCGCACTCTTTATTGCTCTGATTCATATCGGTGAGTTAACAGGGAAGCTGGATGAATGCTGTAAACGGCTGGCTGACCAGCAAGAAAAGCTTTACCGACTGCGCAAAAAAGTGATGAAAGCACTGCGATACCCGCTGTTTATTATGGTAGTCGCGTTGGTAGTGACTGTCGGAATGATGGGTTTTGTACTGCCTGAGTTTGCCAATATCTACCGCTCTTTCAATGCTCCATTACCGGCAATTACGCTAGCTGTAATGGCTGTTTCGCATTGGGTAACGACGCAAGGAGTGTGGTGGTTTCTGGCAGGTAGTGCACTCGTATCAAGTGGTTATTTTTTGCGAAAGAAAAAACCACACTGGCAAGAATATGAACAGAAACTATTGCTGCGTATTCCTCTTGTTGCCCCCCTTTGGCGAGGGCAAATCCTAAGTCAAATCTACACCACATTATCATTGGCTCAACAGGCAGGGATCCCGCTATTACAAGGCCTCGAAGCGATTGAAAACACCCTAACGCAATTGATGTGGAAAAAGATTATCTCGCAGATAAGCGTCAAAGTGACTGAGGGTATTCCGCTTTGGCATGCGCTCTCACAGAGTGGGTGCTTTACATCTTTGTGCTGCCAGCTTGTGCGTATCGGGGAGGAATCAGGAGCTTTAGATTTGATGCTGGAAAAACTCGCAACCTGGCATCATAGCCATACCGAAGAACTGGCAGATAACCTTGCCGCTGCTCTTGAGCCAATAATGATGTTAGTTGTGGGAGTGATCATTGGAACGCTGGTCATCGCGATGTATCTGCCGATTTTCCAGTTAGGAGATGCGATGAGCGCAGGATGACGGCGTGGACGAAGCCACGCCGACTATCGTCAATAGCTTAGAGGCTATTGAAAACGCGGTTTTCCTGCTCATTCACACGAATGAACGTGGTGCGTTTGGTCAGCTCTTTCAAACGAGAAGCACCAACATAAGTACAGGCAGAACGCAGGCCGCCCAAAATGTCGCGAGCGGTGTTTTCTACAGGGCCACGCAATGGCAGCTTAACGGTTTTGCCTTCAGCAGCACGGTATTTTGCAACACCACCCACGTGGCGAGTCATTGCAGACTCGGAGCTCATGCCGTAGAACAGCATGAATTTCTCACCGTTTTCTTCAACGATTGTGCCGCCGCTTTCGTCATGACCTGCCAGCATACCGCCCAGCATCACGAAATCTGCGCCGCCACCGAAGGCTTTAGCCACATCGCCTGGCATAGTACAACCGCCGTCGCTAACAATCTGGCCACCAAGGCCATGCGCTGCATCAGCACATTCAATAACAGCGGAAAGCTGCGGGTAGCCAACACCGGTTTTGACACGAGTAGTACAAACAGAACCCGGACCGATACCGACTTTGACGATGTCCGCGCCGGAAAGAACCAGCTCTTCGCACATTTCACCCGTCACAACGTTACCTGCACAGATAACTTTATTTGGCCACGCATCACGCGCTTTGGAAACAAACTGAGTGAAGTGCTCAGAATAACCATTTGCCACATCGATGCAGATAAATTGCAGCGCTGGGTTAAGGTTCAGAATTTGTTTGGTTTTCTCGAAATCAGCGTCTGATGTACCGGTTGAAACCATGACAAATTTCAGGATGCTTTCTGGTGTGGATTTCACGAAGTCGCTCCACTCTTCAAAAGAGTAGTGCTTATGAACGGCGGTGAGGATATCAAACGAAGCCAGAGCCTTGGCCATGCCGAATGTACCAACGGTGTCCATGTTAGCAGCAATGATCGGAACACCTGACCATGCAATACCGGAGTGTTTGAAAGTGAACTGGCGCTCAAGCTCTACATCAGAGCGGCTTTTCAGAGTGGAACGTTTTGGACGAATAAGAACGTCTTTAAAACCTAACTTCAAATCTTCTTCAATACGCATGTTGCAGATTCCTGGGTCGAATGGCGAAGGACGCGTGAACGCAATTGGTGATTTAGACACCAATTCCAGTGACGCTATCATACGCACTATTAATACCGCTGCAAGACTGCGAAAACAGTCTTTTTTACGCTACAATCGTTAAAATTTACCTAAGAAATGTGTAATCGCTTTAGGGTCTGGTTTTTATGGTTTATACGGTGGCATTAACGGGTGGGATTGGCAGCGGAAAAAGCACTGTCGCTGATAACTTTTCCCGATTAGGTATTACCGTTGTCGACGCGGATATCATTGCGCGCCAGGTCGTTGAGCCGGGACAGCCTGCCCTTAACATTATTTCTGAACATTTCGGTCCAGAGATCCTCTTTCAGGATGGCACTCTGAATCGCCGGGTTCTTCGTGAAAGAATCTTTTCTTCTCCAGCGGAAAAGCAGTGGCTTAATGCTTTACTGCACCCGCTTATTCATCAGCGAACCCAAACTGAAATCAACCAGGCACTATCTCCTTATGTACTATGGGTTGTTCCGTTATTAGTCGAAAATAATCTGCAACAAAAAGCCGATCGCGTTTTGGTCGTTGATGTGTCGCCAGAAGTGCAAATCGCACGTACTATTGCGCGCGATAAAGTCAGTCGTGAACATGCACAACAAATTATCGCTGCACAAGCGACACGCGAGGCACGTTTGAACGCTGCCGATGATGTAATTAATAATGATGGTGCCCCCGAAAAGGTGGCCGCACATGTTGACCGTCTGCACCGCCAGTACCTGGAATTGGCGTCGCAGGCCGCACAGCAGGAAAATGAATAATGAGCACCCAGATTCTTTTTGAGCACCCATTGAATGAAAAAATGCGTACCTGGCTGCGTATCGAGTTCTTAATTCAACAACTCGAAAGTTCATTACCGGTAGAGAACACTTCCAAAGCGCTACACTTCTTCCGCAACGTCGGCGATCTGCTGGATGTCTTTGAGCGCGGTGAAATTCGTACCGATATTCTTAAAGAGCTTGAGCGCCAGCAGCGCAAATTACTGAGTTGGGCGGAAGTTCCGGGTGTAGATATGCAGCGAATCGACTCACTGCGTAGCCAACTTAAAGAACATGGCAGCCTGTTAATGGCGGCGCCACGTTTAGGACAGGCTTTGCGCGAAGATCGTCTGATCGCCCTGGTTCGTCAGCGTCTTAGCATTCCTGGCGGATGCTGTAGCTTTGATTTACCGACATTGCATATCTGGCTGTATTCCCCGCAAGCACAGCGTGATGCACAGATTAATCAGTGGTTGGCGAGTCTGCAGCCGTTAAAACAATCTTTGAATCTGGTGTTGGATATTATTCGTAATTCTGCTCCATTCCGTAAGCAAACTAGCTTGAATGGTTTTTATCAGGATAACGGCGATGACGCCGATTTGTTGCGGTTAAAGCTGGATTTGTCTTGTCAGTTGTACCCGCAGGTATCTGGTCATAAAAGCCGTTTTGCGATCCGTTTCTTACCACTTGATAGCGAAAATGGGGTCATCCCCGAACGTCTTGATTTCGAACTTGCATGCTGCTGAGGAGCTAACGTGTCTGAATCCATTAGTGTAAATTGCCCTGGCTGCGGTAAAACAGTTATCTGGAATGAAACTAGCCCGTACCGACCATTTTGTAGCAAACGCTGCCAGCTGATTGATTTAGGTGAATGGGCCGCCGAGGAAAAACGAATTCCGAGCAGCGGCGATTTGTCAGACAGCGACGGCTGGAGTGAAGAAGACCTGCGTTAACGTTGCTGTCGTTCGTCAATGACTAGTTTGGTAATAACCGGTTCATTGGCTGGTGGAAAATCTGCAGCCACCAGCGCATTTTGCGCAATCCATTGACCCGGTTGTCCTTCTTTACCCCACGGCTCGCCTTCCCAACTTTCCACCAGGAAAAACCACAACGTGATATGCCTGTCCGGGAACTGATAGGCTAGTTTCTCAAACAGCGTAAATTCAGTCGCTGTAATACCTGTTTCTTCCTGAAGTTCACGGACTAACGCCTGCTCTGGCGTTTCACCCGCTTCGATTTTCCCACCGGGAAATTCAAGCTTGTTCGCCATATGAGCATCAGCGGCTCGCTGGGTAATAAAAATTTCGCTCTTAGGGTTACGGATAATGCCCACGGCGATTTCTAATTGTTTCATTTTTGTGCAGGTACTCCATATAAAAAAGGCGCAGCAAGCTGCGCCTTCATCGACAATTAAGTGCTTAGCTTAAACGGCCATGACACTGTTTGTATTTTTTACCGGAACCACATGGGCATGGGTCGTTACGGCCCACTTTGCGTTCACCCGTTTCTGAAGCCAACTCTTGTGCGGCGATCGTCTCGTCATCCTGGTGACTCAGTTGCTGCATCTGCGCTAAACGCTCAGCTTCTTCTCGGCGTTGTTGTTCCATCGCTTCTACTTCTTCAGGCATACGAACCTGTACTTTGCTCAGCGTACTGATCACTTCATATTTCAGAGCTTCGAGCATAGATGCAAACATGGCGAAAGATTCACGCTTGTATTCTTGCTTAGGATCTTTTTGCGCGTAGCCACGTAAGTGAATACCCTGACGCAGATAATCCATGGCCGCCAAATGCTCTTTCCAAAGCGAATCAAGAGTTTGCAGCATGACGCCTTTTTCGAAGTGACGCATCATTTCAATGCCAACCACTTCTTCTTTACGCTTATACACTTCGATAGCGTTTTCCAAAATACGCTCGCGCAGTGTTTCTTCGTGCAGCTCAGGCTCTTTATCCAGCCACTCTTTAATTGGCAGTTCAAGATCGAAATCGTTTTTCAGACGCTCTTCCAGACCTTCAACATCCCACATTTCTTCCAGGGATTGTGGTGGAATATGCGCATCAATAGTCACTTTGAACACATCTTCGCGAATGCTGTTGATGGTTTCGCTTACGTCGCTCACATCCAGTAATTCGTTACGCTGGGTGTAAATGGCACGACGCTGATCGTTCGCCACATCATCATATTCAAGAAGTTGTTTACGGATATCAAAGTTACGGCTTTCAACTTTACGCTGTGCGTTAGCAATCGCTTTAGTAACCCATGGGTGTTCAATCGCTTCACCCGGTTTCATACCCAGTTTGCGCATCATGCCGGAGACACGATCCGATGCGAAAATACGCATCAGTGAATCTTCCATCGACAGATAGAAACGAGATGAACCCGCGTCCCCCTGGCGACCAGAACGGCCACGCAACTGGTTATCGATACGACGAGATTCGTGACGTTCAGTACCGATAATATGCAGACCGCCAGATGCCAGAACTGCGTCATGACGAATCTGCCAGTCAGCTTTAATTTGTGCAATTTGCTCTGGAGTTGGGTTCTCAAGCTCAGCCACTTCTGACTGCCAGCTGCCACCCAACACGATATCCGTACCACGACCCGCCATGTTAGTTGCAATTGTCACGGCTGCCGGATAGCCGGCCTGAGCAACAATGCCTGCTTCGTTGGCGTGGAATTTGGCGTTCAGAACGTTGTGCTTGATACCCGCTTTGGTCAGTTCAGCAGAAACGACTTCCGATTTCTCGATAGAAATCGTACCCACCAGCACTGGCTGGCCATTAGTGGTACGTTCTTTAATATCTTCGATAATCGCCGCAATTTTATCCATTTCAGTCATGTAGACCAAATCTGGCATGTCTTTACGAATCATTGGGCGGTTAGTTGGCACAACGATGGTATCGAGTTTGTAGATAGAGCTGAATTCGAAGGCTTCGGTGTCCGCAGTACCCGTCATACCTGCCAGTTTTTCATACAGGCGGAAGTAGTTCTGGAAGGTAATAGAGGCCAGAGTCTGGTTTTCGTTCTGGATATCTACACCTTCTTTGGCTTCAACAGCCTGGTGCAGGCCATCAGACCAACGGCGACCTTGCATGGTACGGCCTGTGTGCTCATCAACGATGATGACTTCGCCATCTTTTACGATGTAGTCAACGTCACGGGTGAACAATACGTGTGCGCGCAGCGCGGCAGTCACGTGGTGCATCAGCATAATGTTAGTTGGGGAGTACAATGACTCGCCTTCTTCCATGATACCTTCGCGTACCAGTAACTCTTCAACCAGTACCAGACCACGTTCAGTAATGTTTACCTGACGAGATTTTTCGTCAACGGAGAAGTGACCTTCACCCTGGAAAGTATCTGAATCTTCTTTTTCCTGACGGATCAGGCTTGGGATGATTTCGTTTACTTTGCGGTACATCTCAGAGCTATCTTCAGCCGGGCCGGAGATGATCAGTGGAGTACGCGCTTCATCGATAAGGATTGAGTCAACCTCATCCACCAACGCATAGTGCAGTTTGCGCTGTACGCGTTCTTCAGGGCTGAACGCCATGTTGTCACGCAGGTAGTCAAAACCGTATTCGTTGTTAGTACCGTAAGTAATGTCTGCCGCATACGCTTCGCGTTTTGCCGGTGCAGGCATGCCAGGCAAGTTGATGCCGACACTCAGGCCAAGGTACTCAAACAACGGACGGTTGTTTTCCGCATCACGCTGGGCCAGATAGTCGTTCACGGTAACAACGTGAACACCACGACCGCTTAATGCGTTCAGGTATGCAGGTAGAGTTGCAGTCAGGGTTTTACCTTCACCTGTACGCATTTCCGCGATACAACGATCATTAAGTACCATACCGCCAAGAAGCTGTACGTCGAAGTGACGCATACCGAACACACGCTTACTTGCTTCCCGAACCACAGCAAAAGCTTCTGGGATCAGGTTTTCCAGCACTTCGCCTTTTTCAAGGCGCGCACGGAATTCACCGGTTTTTGCTTTTAATTCGTCATCGGAAAGCTTTTCAATTTCCGGTTCCATGCTGTTGATAAGAGTTACAACTTTACGCATACGACGTAGTGTACGGTCGTTACGGCTACCGAAAACTTTAGTTAATAATTTGATTAGCATAATAAATTCTCAAACGCCTACCGTCAGGGTAGAGCTAAAATAACGTTATAATTAAAGGGAATGGTTTTAGCTGAGGCGTAGTGGACCGGCGCGAATACCGTGAACCTGGCTAATCCAGATGGCAGGACTAAAAGTCTCGACAGCTGGCGGTTGCCAAAGCGCAATGTGGCGCACAATTACGGGCGGTTTGCTTTCCTGGGTGAGTAACGCGGTGAGCGTATCCAGTAAAGCGAGTTTATGTGCCTGAAGTGGCAAGCTCTCTTCCGCGACCGGTAGTGTTTGAGGCACCATAGCAAAAGAAAGGTGGCGTATTACTGTACGAATCGCATGTTGATGCCAGTAATCGACACTAAATGATGGTCGTCGGGTACTTTCCTGCAATAATGCCAGACTATTAAAGCTGACTTTGTTCAGGTAGTCGTGACTGCTGGTAGAGGTTTCTGCCGGGGCTGTAGGTTCGGTATTTTGGCTGAGCGCAGGCATGCCAAAACTCGCCGCGACCATCCCCAATAAGAGATGCGGCCAGAAATAACGTCTGCCAAACTGTCGCCAACGATTTAGAATACCAATCACTTTTTCCGCCGGAGCATTATGTATGCGTGATAGTCGCCCACAATCTTTAGATCATTTGTTCGATGATGCTGGTGCCGAAAGCGTGCTGCAAAACGTGCAACAACGTGCCACTGCGCTACTTCGGCTCAACAGGGCGGTGAAAGGAATATTACCCGCTCAACTACATCCCTGGTGCCGGGTCGCAAATTTTCGACAAGGCATTCTCGTACTTGAAACTGCAAATGCTAGTTGGCTGATGCGCTTACGCTATGAACAAGCCACACTATTGAGTGCATTACGTGCGCAAATATTACCATCATTGACATCAATCGACATCAGGATTAATCCATCACTGGCTGCAATTGGGCAAGAATCAGTACAAGAAAACAGCATTCAGACAGCGAAAGGAAAAACTGAAGGGGTTAACAGAGTGTTGAGCCAGCAAAGTGCTGAGGCATTAAGAATGGTGGCTGAACGTAGCCCTGAGAAATTGAAGGCAATAATAGAACGACTGGCATCATTGGCCGGAGAGAGTACCAATGAAACCAGTCGCAATAAATAATTCTGGTGTTATGCCAGAACCATTTTTGGTGCTTTGAACGCTAACGGAAGTTCGGCATCGTCTTCGAAGGTTGCCCATTCCCAGGCTTCCTGCTTCGCCAGAACCGCCTGAAGCAATTTGTTATTCAGTGCATGACCTGACTTATAGGCGGTAAACGCGCCGATAATGTTATGGCCGCACATGAACAAGTCACCAATCGCATCGAGCATTTTGTGACGAACGAATTCGTCTTCAAAACGCAAACCGTCTTCGTTCAGTACGCGATAATCGTCAACAACGATGGCACAATCGAAGCTGCCGCCCAGGCACAAACCACGGGACTGCAGATATTCGATATCACGCATGAAACCGAAAGTACGAGCACGACTGATCTGGCGCATAAATGCGTCGGCAGAAAAGTTCATGCTGTAACGTTGAGTACTGGCATCAATCGCCGGGTGGTTAAAGTCGATGGTGAAATCCAACGAGAAACCATTGTACGGCTTGAACTCAGCCCATTTGTCGCCGTCTTCAACGCGAACCGTTTCTTTGACGCGTACAAATTTCTTCGCACAGTTTAATTCGTCAATCCCGGCATCAAGCAGCAGGTAGACGAATGGCGCTGCACTACCGTCCATAATTGGGATTTCTGGGGCATTGACTTCAATAATGATGTTATCAATACCTAACCCAGCCAGGGCGGCGTTCAGGTGCTCAACGGTAGAAATCCGCACATCGTGCTCGTTCACCAGGCAAGTACAGAGCATGGTATCACGCACAGATTTGGCATCTGCCGGAAAATCTACCGGAGGATTCAAGTCGGTGCGACGATAGATGACCCCGGTATTTGCCGGCGCAGGGCGCAACGTCAGTGTGACTTTCTTGCCGGTATGTAAACCGACGCCAGTCGCCTGAACGATACGTTTTAATGTCCTTTGTTTGATCATCGTATAATCTCGCCAAATTACCTATCCAACCGAAGTGTATATCACAATCGGTGGACCAGTTTAGCACAAAGAGCTGAGATCCCCAACTTCCGGTTTATTCTTAATCAGCTTGCTTACGCAGGAACGCTGGAATATCCAGATAATCAGGTTCTTTCGTCGTTTGTGGCGTGTTGTCGTTAACTACTTTGGCAACAGGTTTTTGCTCTTGCTGAAGCGGAGCCATACCGTGCTGCTGGTAGCGATCCATGACAGGTTGCTGAGTTTGTTTGTTGGTCACCAGGGTGATTTCTGGACGTTTGTCCATACCAATACCGGTTGCAACAACAGTAACACGCAGTTCGTCGTTCATCTCTGGGTCCAGAGAAGTACCGATAACCACGGTGGCATTATCAGATGCGAACGCACGGATGGTGTTACCCACAGTTTCAAACTCGTCCAGACGCAGGTCGAAGCCAGCAGTAATGTTGACCAGAACACCACGTGCGCCAGAAAGATCGATATCTTCCAACAGCGGGCTGGAAATTGCCATTTCAGCAGCTTCTTCTGCACGGTCTTCACCACTTGCAACACCAGAGCCCATCATGGCATAACCCATTTCGGACATTACGGTGCGCACGTCTGCGAAGTCGACGTTCATCAGACCCGGACGGGTAATCAACTCTGCGATACCCTGCACTGCGCCTTTCAGTACATCGTTTGCTGCGCCAAAAGCGTCAAGCAAAGAGATACCGCGACCCAGTACTTTCAGTAATTTGTCGTTAGGAATGGTGATCAAGGAGTCAACATGCTTAGACAGCTCGGCAATACCCTGCTCCGCGAAAGCCATGCGCTTCTTGCCTTCAAAGTTGAAAGGCTTGGTCACGACGGCAACGGTCAGAATGCCTAAGTCTTTAGCAACTTCAGCCACGACAGGTGCTGCACCTGTACCAGTACCGCCACCCATACCTGCGGCGATAAATACCATGTCTGCGCCTTCAAGGGCTGCACGTAACGCGTCGCGGTCTTCTTCCGCAGCGGTACGACCCACTTCAGGGTTCGCTCCAGCGCCCAGACCTTTGGTAATTCCATTACCAATCTGGATTGTCTGGCCTACAGCAGTTTTGCGTAACGCCTGAGCGTCGGTATTCACTGCAAAGAATTCAACACCCTCGATGCGTTCACGCACCATGTGTTCAACGGCATTGCCGCCGCCACCACCGACGCCGATGACTTTAATCACCGCGTCGTTGGTCAGTTCCATAGGTTCAAACATAGTTTCTCTCCGTTTTGTGCCTGTCGCCTGAGACCACTAATTTTGTCTGGTCTCTTATAAAAATTAAAACTCTTTTCTCAGCCAGCTGTTGATTCGCTTAATCCATGAGCCGACAGAGGAGCGTTTTTCCACTTCTGCTTCACCACTGAGATGTGTTTCTTTCCCGTAGTGCAGCAAGCCGACTGCTGTGGAGTAATAAGACTCCTGGGCATAATCAGTCAGGCCTGTAATATTTAACGGTTGTCCAATACGAACTTGCGTATGGAACACACGTTGCGCACAGGCTGCCAGCCCTTCAATTTGCGCCGCGCCGCCCGTTAGTACAATCCCCGCCGCCAGGTGGTGCTTCACACCTTGCTGGCGAAGTTGTTCTTGTAATTGCAAAATCTCTTCGTTTACCAGATTCAGAAGTTCGGTATAACGTGGCTCGATAACTTCTGCGAGCGTCTGACGTTGCAGGCTACGTGGCGGACGCCCGCCTACGCTTGGCACTTCAACGTTTTCATCTTTACCAACAATCGAACCCAGAGCGCAGCCATGACGCACTTTAATGGCTTCTGCATCACTCGGCGGTGTGCCGAAGGCATAAGCGATATCACTGGTTACCACGTTCCCTGCATAAGGAATAACTTTGGTGTGGCGCAACGCGCCGCCAGTGTAGACCGCAATATCCATTGTACCACCACCGACATCGACTACGCAGACCCCTAATTCACGCTCATCTTCAGTCAAAACTGCATAGCTTGCAGCAAGTCCTGCAAAGATCAGTTGGTCAACTTTCAGACCACATCGTTCAACAGCTTTGACGATGTTTTTAGCCATGTCGTTATGGCAGGTAATCAAGTGCACTTTAGCCTGCATGCGCACACCAGATAAACCTACAGGATTTTTGATGCCTTCCTGGTAGTCAATTGCATATTCTTGCGGGATTACGTGCAAAACACGATGCTCGTCACGTACGCGTACTGATTTCGCGGTGTGAACAACGTTCTCAACGTCTTCCTGCGTCACTTCTTCTTCGGAAATTGGCACCATGCCAATCTCGTTTTGACAGCTAATATGTTTACCTGACAGCGCAAGGTAGACCGAAGATATCTGGCAATCCGCCATTAATTCGGCCTGATCAATCGCGCGCTGAACGCATTTTACGACTGATTCGAGATCGTTTACGCCACCTTTGTCCATACCACGCGATGGGCAACTACCCACGCCAATAATATTGACCATACCGTCAGGCAGAACTTCCCCTACTAAAGCGGCAACCTTTGCGGTACCGATCTCCAGTCCTACTACCAGTTTTCTGTCCGTCGCCTTGATCATTGTTATTCTGCCTGTGCCTGATTCTGTTGCTGATTAGGATTAGATTCCTCTACGGGAGCGGGCTGCCAACCTACCGCCGCGCCGGAGTCATAACGCAGGTCGACATAACTAATCCTTTTATTGTCGGCTTGCTCTTGCTGCTGCAGAACCGGGTAAAGTTCTACAAAACGACTCAGGCGTTTCATTGTTTCGCCCCGACCTAAATTAAGTTTGATGCCATTATTTAGCGTCAATTGCCAGGAGCGCCGAGCGGTCATTGCCGCTTCTTTCAATGTAAATTTATCCTTTGCCAGCACGTCGCCCATTGCGCGGTAACCTTGCAAGACTTCACCTTCACTGCCTTCTGGCCCGGATAACATAGGTAAAGTCTGCTTTGTGGCTCTTTCTGCTGGAACACTGAACGCATTTCCTTGCGCATCAATCATATGTTGATCATTCCAGCGCGCTATAGGCACATATTCAACCAGATGAATCTTCAATTCGTCTGGCCATTGCTTTCTCACGCTCGCCTGCTTGATCCATGGCAAACGTTCAATTTGCTGCTGGATGATATTCACATCCTGGGTCATAAAGGTGCCCGGTGGCCCCAGTGCCAGAATTGACTGGCGAATATCATCGTTACGGGTGTAATGCCGTTCACCAGTAACCACTAACTTAGACAATGGCAACCGCTGTGCATCTTCCATCCAGCCGACCACAATCCAGCCGCCGATAAATACCGTAAACAGTACTGCGCTCAGGAAAATAATCCCGGCCAGTCGCCCACCGTTACTGCGACGAGAACTGGTTTCTTCTTCTTCCTGGCGATTACGCGTATTCAGAGCTGCTTGCGACATATCAGTCTGCCAACTCCAGAATCCGCACTACCAGTTGCGAGAATGTCATCCCAGCCTGACGTGCCGCCATTGGCACCAGACTGTGGCTGGTCATGCCCGGAGAAGTGTTCACTTCCAGTAAATAAAACTGGCCGTCACTATCCAGCATGACGTCTACGCGTCCCCAACCGCTGCACCCCAAAACTTGCCAGGCTTGCAGCACTAAAGCCTGTAATTCTTGCTCGCGTTGCTCGATTAAACCGCCCGGGCAGAAATATTGTGTCTCATCAGAGAGATACTTCGCCTCATAATCATAGAAAATTCCAGCGGGTTGGATACGAATTGACGGTAATATTTCTTCGCCAACAATCGCAACCGTGTACTCAGGGCCACTGAGCCACTTCTCGATCAGAATTTCTTCGTCGTGTTCAAAGGCCAATTCAAGCGCTGCAGGCAGGGCTGAAACATTATCAACCTTAGACATACCCACGCTTGAGCCTTCACGGCTTGGCTTAACGATGACTGGCATCCCTAAGCCTGCAATCTGTTCTACTGTGGTTGCAGAAATACCGGCTTCGACATCACGGCGCGTGAGTGCAACCCACGGAGCGACAGGTAAATCAGCACCTTTCCACAGCAATTTGGTACGCAGCTTATCCATGGAGATAGATGAAGCCATCACGCCGCTGCCGGTATAAGGCAATTTCAGAAATTCCAGCAACCCTTGCAGGGTGCCGTCTTCTCCACCACGGCCGTGTAAGGCAATGAAGACTTTGTCGAAACCCTGCGCTTTCAGCTCAGTGACTGGTGTGTCTTTCGGGTCAACTTCGTGCGCATCAATTCCAGCTTCACGCAGGCCTGCGAGTACCGCAGCACCTGATTGCAATGACACCTCACGCTCAGCGGAAGTCCCGCCCAGCAGGACAGCGATTTTCTCAGCCATGTTGGTCTCCCTCCTTAGTGTGGGACTGCAATTTGCATTCAGCCAGGTTTCTGGCAACTTTCCCGACATTTCCTGCACCTTGCACCAGGATCAAATCATTTCCCGACAAGATCGGAGACAACATATCAGCGATCTGATTCGCATCCGGCACCAGAATGGGATCAACTTTTCCGCGTCCACGGATAGTACGGCACAATGAACGGCTGTCAGCGCCAGGAATAGCCGCTTCACCCGCAGCATAAACGTCCAGCATCAACAAGGAATCCACTTGCGACAATACGTTAGCAAAGTCGTCGTACAGATCACGGGTACGCGTATAACGGTGCGGCTGGAAGATCATCACCAGATTTTTATCCGGCCAACCTGCACGAGCCGCTTTAATGGTGGCATCCACTTCTGTCGGATGGTGACCGTAGTCATCCACCAGCATGGCACTGCCTTCTTTACCATTTACTGGCGCTAACGGATATTCACCGAGGAAATCAAAGCGACGCCCGGTTCCCTGGAAGCTCTCCAGCGCGCGCAGAATGTCCTCATCATCAATGCCTTCTTCTGTCGCAACAGAGACCGCTGCCGCCGCGTTTAACGCGTTGTGGCGACCCGGCGCATTCAGTGTCACATGCAGAGCAGGTTTATCCTGACGCACAATCGTGAAATGCCCTTGCGGCCCTTTCTGCTGGTAGTTTTCAATGCGAACATCTGCATCTTCGCTGAAACCGTAAGTGGTGATCTTGCGGCCCACACGTGGCAGCAATTCACGAATAACTGGATCGTCTACACACATCACAGCCAGACCATAAAACGGCAGGTTGTGCAGGAAGTTAATAAACGTCTGCTTTAAATTCTCGAAGTCGCCCTGGTAGGTATCCATGTGGTCAGCTTCGATATTCGTTACCACTGAAACCATCGGTTGCAGATGAAGGAATGACGCATCACTTTCATCTGCTTCAGCAATCAGGTAACGGCTGTGACCCAGGCGAGCATGGGTTCCCGCGGCTTTAACCAGGCCACCGTTCACAAAAGTAGGATCAAGCCCTGCTTCTGCATAAATACTGGAAACCATCGCCGTAGTGGTTGTTTTGCCGTGCGTACCCGCAATAGCGATGCCGTGACGAAAACGCATCAACTCGGCCAGCATTTCAGCACGACGAATAACCGGGATACGCGCTTCATGAGCGGCAACAATTTCCGGGTTATCCATTGAGATTGCGGTGGATACCACCACAACGCTCGCATCCAACACATTTTCAGGGCGATGGTTGAAATAAATCGTGGCGCCTAGCGCCGACAACTGCTGAGTGACCGGGTTCGGTGCCAAATCAGACCCGCTGATTTGATAACCTTCATTAGCTAAAACTTCAGCAATACCGCCCATACCGGCGCCGCCGATGCCAACAAAGTGAATATGCCGGACGCGACGCATCTCGGGCACGATAGAACGCAGTTTCGCCAGTTGTTGTGTATTCATTCTCTAACCTGCAGCGTCAAACGCCATTACTTCAAATATTCATGGGCAACAGTCCGCCCACAATGATTACGCCAGTGCTGCGGCGCTCACTTCTTTTGCTACCCGCTCTGTGGCATCAGGAATAGATGCAGCACGCGCACGCTTGGCCATTGCCAATAACGTCGCTCTGTCCCACCCGGCGAGAGTTTGGGTAACGGCATCCACGGTAAACTGCGGTTGCTCCAGTATTTTTGCCGCTCCAGCCTTTTCCAACGGCAGCGCATTCCAGTATTGCTGCCGATCTTTGTGCTGGAAGGGAACAAACAATGCAGGTAAACCTGCGGCCGCGACTTCGCTGACGGTTAATGCACCGGAGCGACACACCACGACATCAGCCCACGCATATGCGCCAGCCATATCATCAATAAATTCGGTCACTTTGTGCTGAGGCTGCCCGGCTTCTGCATAGCCTTTCTTAACAAACTCTTCGCCACCTTTACCTGACTGGTGCCAGATAGTAATGGCATCGCCCAAACGACCCGCCACTTGCGGCATCGTCTGGTTCAGTACCCGAGCGCCCTGCGAACCACCCACCACTAAAACTCGGACTGGGCCTTCACGACCCGCAAAACGTTCTTGTGGTAATGGCAGCGCTAATACATCGGTACGCACCGGATTACCCACTACGTCCGCATTCGGAAAGGCGCCAGGGAACGCCTGCATGACCTTTTTGGCAATTTTTGACAACCATTTATTGGTTAAACCAGCAATGCCATTTTGCTCATGCAATACCACCGGAATACCGAGTGACCATGCCGCAAGGCCGCCAGGGCCTGAAACATAACCCCCCATTCCGAGTACCACATCCGGGCGATAGGCTTTCATGATGGCCCGCGCCTGACGCCAGGCGTTGAAAATACGCACCGGAGCCAGCAACATTGCCTTCAGGCCTTTACCACGCAAACCTGAAATACGAATAAAGTCGATCTCGATTCCATGCTTCGGAACTAAATCTGCTTCCATACGATCGGCGGTTCCGAGCCAGCGCACTTGCCAGCCCTGAGCCATTAAGTGATGCGCGACAGCAAGACCCGGGAACACATGCCCGCCAGTCCCGCCCGCCATCACCATTAACCGCCGGGTTTGATTATTCATCGCACACCCTTCGTAAACGCCTGAGCTTTAGCCAGACGTGTTTCATAATCAATTCGCAGCAACATCATGATTGCTGTAGACATTATTAACAGGCTCGAACCACCGTAACTGATAAGCGGCAAAGTCAGGCCTTTGGTTGGCAACATACCTGCGGCCGCACCAACGTTTACCAGCGCCTGGAAACTAAACCAAACCCCGATTGAGCAGCCCAAAAAGCCCGCAAAACGCTGGTCCATTTCTAACGCACGTTTACCGATGGACATCGCACGAAAAGCGACGAAGAATACCATCAATAAAGCCAGCACCACACCGATATATCCGAGCTCCTCTCCGATGATAGAGAAGATGAAGTCGGTATGTGCTTCCGGCAAATATTCGAGTTTTTGAACCGAATTACCTAATCCCTGCCCCCACAATTCCCCGCGACCGAATGCCATCAGAGATTGTGTCAACTGGTATCCACTGCCAAACGGGTCATCCCACGGATTCCAGAAGGACGTTACGCGGCGGATACGATACGGTTCGGCGAGGATCAGCAGCACGACGGCAGAAATCCCCATGCCGATGATGGCCAGGAACTGCCAAAGTTTTGCCCCTGCCAGGAACAGCATTGCCAGTGTCGTCACAAACAACACAACAACCGTACCTAAGTCAGGCTGCGCCAGAAGCAGCACCGCTAATACCAGGATCACACCCATCGGTTTGAGGAAGCCGCGTAGGTTATTACGCACTTCATCTACCTTACGAACCAGGTAGTTGGCGAGATAACAGAACAGCGACAACTTCGTGAATTCTGCAGGCTGAATACGTAATGGGCCGAATGCAATCCAACGCGACGCACCGTTAACCGAGCTACCGACCACCAGTACAATCAATAACATCGCAATGGATAACAGCAGCATTGCAGTACTGTGGCGCTGCCAGAAATCCATCGGCAAACGCAGTGTGACCATCGCTAATGCAAACGCCAGGATGATGTACAAACCGTCACGTTTGGCAAACAGGAACGGATCATTCGCCAGACGCTGCCCTACAGGCATGGAGGCAGAAGTCACCATAATGAAACCGACTGCCGCCAGCCCGAAAGTCAGCCATAGCATCGTGCGGTCATACATTACGATGTTATTTGAGTCGGCTTCTTTGGTGCCCATCACCCAGCCTTTAACTGCCGACGCCAGCCAGCTCAGGATGGCAAATCCTGGCACTCGTGGCATTCGCAGGCGAGGGAGAGATAAGCGCATCAGCCAAGCTCCTTCGCAAGTTGAGTAAACTGGTCGCCACGCTGTTCAAAGTTTTTGAACTGATCGAGGCTGGCGCATGCTGGTGATAACAGAACCATGTCACCGGGTTGGACACGGGTGGCAATCAATTTCATCGCCTCAGCCATGGTTTCAGTTTGCTCGGCAACATCAGGGCGCAGTGACGCAAGTTCAGCTCCATCGCGGCCAAAACAATAGAGTCGAATTGCGGAGCCTTGCAGATACTGGCTGAGGGACGAGAAATCCGCAGATTTACCATCGCCACCCAATAACAGGTGCAATGTACCTTCCACTTTCAAGCCGTTCAGCGCCGCCTCTGTGCTACCGACGTTGGTTGCTTTCGAGTCGTTAATCCAACGCACGCCGTTACGTTCCCATGCAAGCTGGAAGCGGTGCGCCAGGCCTGTAAAGGTGGTTAATGCTTTTAGACTGCTGGAGCGTGGGAGTTTCACGGCATCAGCCAGTGCCAGCGCTGCAAGTGCGTTGGTATAGTTGTGTCGGCCCACGATTTTCATTTCTTTGGTGTTCAGCACTTTTTCGCCCTTCACACGCAGCCAGGTATCGCCTTGCTGATGATTCAGGTGGTAATCGCCGACATCCACACCAAAGCTAATGCAGCGTACATCTGCACCACGTACAGGCATCGTCAGTGCATCATCGGCATTCACCACGCAAACTGCGGCGTTTTCGTAAATGCGCAATTTAGCGGCACGATACTGTTGCAGCCCGAAAGGATATCTATCCATATGATCTTCGGTGACATTAAGAATGGTCGCCGCAGCCGCTTTCAGGCTTGAGGTGGTTTCTAGCTGGAAGCTGGATAATTCGAGTACATAAAGCTCGCGGTTTGGATCAAGCAGCATCAGTGCAGGTAAGCCGATGTTTCCACCTACGCCCACATTCACGCCAGCCGCTTTAGCCATTTCACCGACTAAAGTCGTGACGGTACTTTTACCGTTAGAACCGGTAATGGCCACAATCGGCGCTTGTGCTTCACGACAAAACAGTTCGATATCACCCACGATTTCAACGCCAGCGTCTGCCGCACGGCTAAGGGCTGGATGGGCGATAGCAATACCAGGGCTGGCAACAATCAAGTCAGCCGCTAACAACCAGTCTTCGTTGAGTGAGCCAGTGTGTCGCTCGACCGATTCTGGCAATTTATCCAGACCCGGTGGCGAGATGCGGGTGTCCATCACACGCGGTGTCACACCACGTGCGAGGAAATAGTCAACACAGGACAGGCCGGTGAGGCCCAATCCAATAATGACGACTTTTTTACCCTGGTAATCAGTCATAGTTAACGCACCTTCAGGGTAGCCAGGCCGATCAGAACAAGCATCAGCGAAATAATCCAGAAGCGCACAATGACTCGCGGCTCCGGCCAACCTTTCAATTCATAATGATGATGAATTGGGGCCATACGGAAAATGCGCTGTCCGCGCAATTTGAAGGAACCGACCTGCAAAATCACCGACAGCGTTTCAACCACAAACACGCCGCCCATGATCACTAACAGGAATTCCTGACGCAGCAGTACCGCGATGGTTCCGAGCGCGCCGCCCAGAGCCAGAGAGCCAACATCACCCATGAAAACTTGCGCCGGATAGGTGTTGAACCACAAGAAACCCAGCCCTGCGCCAACAATCGCCGTACAGACGATAACCAGCTCCCCAGCATGTCGCAGATAAGGAATATGCAAATATCCGGCGAACTTAATGTTACCCGTAGCCCAGGCGACCAGCGCAAAGCCCGCAGCCACCAACACGGTAGGCATAATCGCCAGGCCATCAAGGCCATCGGTCAGGTTAACCGCATTCCCGGTGCCAACGATGACGAAGTACGCCAGCAGCACATAGAACAGGCCAAGTTGCGGCATCACATCTTTAAAGAACGGCACAACCAGCTCGGTGGCTGGCGTTCCTTTTCCTGCGCTGTACATCGTGAAAGCTACCGCCAACGCGATAACGGACATCCAGAAATACTTCCAGCGAGCAATCAAACCTTTGGTGTCTTTACGTACGACTTTGCGATAGTCATCAACAAAGCCAATCGCACCGTAGCCGACCAGGACAAACAACACGCACCAGACGTACGGGTTTGACGGATAAGCCCACATCAATACGGAGATAACAATGGAGGTCAGGATCATAATCCCGCCCATGGTTGGCGTTCCGCGTTTGCTGAAATGGGATTCAGGACCGTCGTTACGCACAACCTGGCCGAAAGAAAGTTGCTGCAAACGAGCAATCATGCGCGGCCCCATCCATAACGAGATGAACAGAGCAGTCAGCAGGCTGACAATGGCGCGAAACGTCAGATACGAAAAGACGTTAAAGCCGGAATAATATTTGACCAAATGTTCGGCCAGCCAAACTAACATGTTCCATTCTCCTGTAATGCGCGTACTACCTGCTCCATAGCGGCACTACGTGAACCTTTCACTAAAATAGTTATCATTGAATGCTCGGCGATGAGCGCCTTCAGGCGCACGATTAAAGAAGGCTTATCGGTAAAATGTTCGCCAACTTCAGAGGCTTGACTGATAATTTCACTCAGTGTGCCTACACTTAAAACACAATCAATGCCTGATGCTTTTGCTGCCTCACCGACCTGGCGATGGCACTCAACAGATTCTTCACCTAATTCAGCCATATCGCCGACAACCATCACGCGAAAACCCGGCATTTCAGACAGCACCTGTGCGGCGGCAGTCATCGATCCCACGTTGGCGTTGTAGCTGTCATCAAGCAGAAGTTGGTTTTCAGAAAGTTGTATCGGGAACAGACGACCAGGAACGGCTTTAAGATCGGCAAGGCCAATTTTGACCGCTTCGAGCGTTGCGCCCACCGCCATTGCAAGCGACGTCGCCGCCAGTGCGTTAGCGATGTTATGACGACCCGGTAGCGGTAAAGTCACGTCTATATCGCCAACCGGCGTTTTGATGGTGAACTCTGTGCCATGCACAGTGATATGCACGTTAGTCGCAGTAAAATCACTGCCCGTGGCATTTGGCGAGAAGCGCCAGGTTTTGCGTTCGCCAATCACTTCTTGCCAGTTCAGCCAGTCGTTATTGTCTGCATTGAGAATCGCGATACCGTTATCCGGCAGCCCTGCGAAAATCTCACCTTTTGCTTTCGCAACACCGGCAAGTGAACCAAATCCTTCCAGATGTGCCGCAGCGAGGTTATTGACCAAAGCTGCTTCCGGGCGGGTAAGATTCACCGTCCAGGCAATTTCGCCCTGGTGGTTGGCACCCAGCTCAATAACCGCAAATTCATATTCTGGCGTCAGGCGTAACAGCGTCATTGGCACGCCGATATCGTTATTGAGGTTGCCTGCGGTATACAGCGTGTTGCCACACTGGCGCAAAATTGCGGCGGTCATCTCTTTAACGGAGGTTTTGCCGGAAGAGCCGGTCAGCGCAACAATACGCGTTGGCACTTGCTGGCGAACCCATGCGGCCAATTCGCCGAACGCCTGGTGCGTATCAGCAACCACAAGCTGTGGAACATTCACATCCAGCTTACGGCTAACCAACAACGCCCCTGCCCCGCCGTTCACTGCATCTTGCGCAAAATCGTGAGCATCAAAACGTTCACCTTTCAGTGCAACGAACAGACACCCTGGCGTGAGTTTGCGCGTGTCCGTGGTGACATCAATAATGTCAGCATCTGCACCATGCAACTCTCCATTCAGGACAGTGGCCAGTTGGCTCAAGGAAACGCGAATCATGCCAAAACCCCCAACAAGCGAGCGGCGGTAATGCGGTCGGAGTAATCCAGGCGCTGCGTTCCAACAATCTGATAATCCTCGTGACCTTTGCCTGCCACCAGAACCACATCATTCTCTTTCGCCTGCATAATGGCGTTTGTTACCGCTTCGGCGCGCCCGGAAACCACATGTGCACGGCCCGCATCCAGCATGCCAACCAGGATATCGGCAACAATGGCTTTCGGCTCTTCAGTACGCGGGTTGTCATCGGTAACGACCACTACATCCGCATATTGCTCGGCTATGCCACCCATAATTGGCCGCTTGCCTTTATCGCGGTCACCGCCGCATCCGAACACACACCACAGCTTGCCACTGCAATGTAAACGAGCGGCTTGTAATGCTTTCTCAAGGGCATCCGGCGTGTGGGCATAATCCACCACCACTGTCGGTTTACCCGGAGCACTGAATACTTCCATGCGGCCGCAAACAGGTTGCAGGCTTGGTGCCGTTTTCAGCAATTCGTTGATTGGGTAATCAAGAACCAGCAAAGTCGCGAGCGCCAATAACAGGTTACTGACGTTAAAGGCCCCCATCAGGCGGCTTTCAATTTCCCCGTCCCCCCAGGAAGAACTGAACTGAACGGTCGCCCCGCCATCGTGATAATGCACATTGGTTGCTTTCAACCAGCGGCCACGACAGCCAGGCTGTAAATTATTTTCCATCGTAACAGCAACGGCATCAGGCAAACGCGCCAGCCATTTGCGTCCGACTTCATCATCAGCATTAATGACGGCATGGCCGTAATCGTGCTCTGAAAACAGCAGCCATTTAGCCGCTTCATAGCCCGCCATATCGCCATGGTAATCAAGGTGATCGCGACTCAGATTAGTGAACACGCTAGCGGCAAATTTCAATGCAGCAACCCGGTGCTGAACCAGGCCATGGGAAGAAACTTCCATTGCGGCAAAGCTCGCCCCCTGTTCAGCCAGGTTAGCAAGCACTTGCTGTACATCGACGGCAGAGCCAGTGGTATTTTCGGTAGGTTTGACTTGACCCAGCAGGCCATTGCCCACAGTACCCATCACCGCACTGGTTTCGCCTAATAACTGGCTCCACTGCGCCAGCAATTGAGCCGTAGTGGTTTTGCCGTTAGTGCCAGTTACGCCAACCAGGCGCAACGCGCTCGAGGGCTGGTGGTAAAAACGCCCAGCCAGAGCAGAAAGACGTTGATGCAGTTGGCTCAGATAAATCACGGGCACACCGTGCATTTCACGGATTTCACCGTCGGTTGCCTCGCCTTCAGCTTCAGCAACAACAGCGGCCACACCTTGCGCTATTGCCTGCGGGATATATCGACGCCCGTCCGCCTGATGACCGACTATAGCCACAAAAAGGTCGCCCGAAGCCGCCACGCGGCTATCGAGTGTCATTTCTCGCAGTACTCTCGAAGGCAACTCTGGCACCCACGGAGCGAGAAGGTCGCGCAAATTACGATCTGCCACCTGATCCCTCATTTTGATTAATTACAAATTCACTTTTTTCACCTGTCGCCAGAGCATCCGGTTCGATATTCATGGTGCGCAGAACGCCGCCCATGATGGCACCGAACACAGGTGCAGAGACGGCACCACCGTAATATTTCCCTGCCTGTGGGTCGTTGATCACCACAACCAATGCAAATCGAGGGTTACTCGCTGGCGCAACGCCTGCGGTGTAAGCAATGTATTTGTTAACGTATTTTCCATCCGGACCGACTTTTTTCGCCGTACCGGTTTTAATGGCGATGCGGTATCCCTTGATGGCTGCTTTCACGCCACCACCACCGGGTAATGCCACACTTTCCATCATATGGACGACGGTACGAACCAGCGGTTCCGGGAAAATACGTTCACCAGGAACCGGCGGATCAACCTTCGTAATCGACAGTGGGCGATACACGCCGTAGCTGCCAATCGTTGCGTAGACTCGCGCTAACTGTAACGGGGTTACCATTAGCCCGTAGCCGAAAGAGAAGGTGGCCCTCTCTATGTCAGACCACCGTTGTTTTTGCGGATATAAGCCACTGCGTTCTCCGACCAGCCCCAAGTTGGTCGCTTTTCCCAATCCAAAACGTGAGTAAGTATCTACTAACGCTGAGGAGGGCATCGCTAACGCCAGTTTTGAAACCCCGACGTTACTCGACTTCTGTAGCACCCCGGTAAGGGTCAATTCGCTGTAGCGCGCCACATCTTTGATCTCATGACCATTGATGCGGTACGGCACGGTATTCAGAACGGTATTTTCACGCACGACGCCACGTTGCAGCGCGGTCATGACAACCATCGGTTTGACTGTCGAACCCGGCTCGAAAACGTCCGTGATGGTACGGTTACGCATCACATCTTTTGGCGTGCCGCTAAGATTATTTGGGTTGTAAGACGGGCTGTTTGCCATCGCCAGAACTTCACCAGTATTCACATCCACCAGTACCGCACTACCCGACTCGGCTTTGTTAAAGGCCACGGCGTTGTTTAGCTCGCGGTAAACCAGCGCCTGTAAGCGTTCATCAATGCTCAACGCAAGGTTGTGAGCAGCCTGGCTGTCGGTTGAAGAGATGTCTTCAATCACGCGACCAAAGCGGTCTTTACGCACAATGCGCTCACCCGGTTGCCCGGTTAGCCATTTATCAAAGCTCTTCTCAACGCCTTCAATCCCCTGACTATCGACGTTGGTGAAGCCAATGAGGTGAGCAGTTACTTCGCCTGAAGGGTAGTAGCGACGAGATTCTTCACGGAGATGAATCCCCGGAAGTTTGAGTTTTTTGATGTAGTCGCCAATATCCGGGTTTACCTGACGTGCCAGATAAATAAAGCGACCTTTCGGGTTGCTGTTAACGCGGGAGGCGAGCTGATCGAGAGGGATTTTCAGCGCATCTGCCAACGCTTTCCAGCGGTTATCCAGCGTAATGCCGCCTGCGTCGTGCAACTCTTTCGGGTCCGCCCAAATCGCCTTAACTGGTACACTGACGGCCAACGGGCGGCCTGCACGGTCGCTAATCATGCCACGGGAAGTTGAGACTTCCTGCACACGCAAGGAACGCATATCGCCCTGGCGTACCAGCATGTCTGGCGCGATGATTTGCAGCCAGGCAACGCGCCCCAACAGGAAAACCAGCGCCAGCAAAATGCAACCGCAAAGCAACGCAAAACGCCAACTTACAAAGTTGGCCTGTTCTTCCTGGCGTTTCGGTTTAAGCGTTTTTGCCGCTGCTCTCATCTGCCACGCGATTCCTTATTGCTGAACTACAATGTTTTCCTGCGATGGGTCAACATGCTGCAATTGCAGCTTTTCCGTTGCGACCCGCTCCACCCGGCTATGATCGCCGAGTGCGTTTTCTTCCAGAATCAGGTTGCGCCATTCAATATCCAGCGCGTCACGCTCAACCACCATTTGCTCACGTTGCGCAGTAAGCAAGCGGGTATGGTGCGCGGTGGTGACGACAAAAATGGCGGTAACGATAATGGCGGAGAACAAAATCAGTGGCATTTTCCCATGACGCAATAAATCACCACCAATCACCGCAGGTAATGCATGGCGTTCGCCACTGCTCAATTGACCAGTAACTTTGCTTAGGGTTTCTGCCACTTTGTTAATCATGCGTTCGTCCTTTCAGCGATACGCAGTACCGAACTGCGCGCGCGCGGGTTTTCCGCCACTTCTTCATCACCTGGCATCATTTTGCCAATAGATTTTAAATATCTGCCGCCAAGCTTATTCAACTGAGCTTCAGTCATTGGCAGACCGGCCGGAACCTGTGGTCCACGGGTGTTTTCACGCATAAAGCGTTTAACAATTCGGTCTTCCAAAGAGTGGAAACTGATTATCGACAGGCGACCGCCTGGAGACAGAGTGGGAATCGAGCCTTTCAGCGCCTTCTCAATCTCTTCAAGTTCGCTGTTGATCCAAATACGGATAGCCTGGAACGTGCGCGTTGCCGGGTGTTTGAACTTGTCTTTCACCGGCATTGCCGCTGCCACAACCGTCGCCAGCTCTTTGGTACGCGTCATGGGTTGTTCGCGGTTGCGCTCAATAATGGCGCGGGCGATACGCTTGCCGAATTTCTCTTCACCATAGGTTTTGATAACCCAGGCGATGTCAGCTTCGTCAGCGCTGAGCAACCATTGCGCGGCAGATTGACCACGAGTCGGGTCCATACGCATGTCCAGCGGGCCGTCACGCATAAACGAGAAACCGCGTTCGGCATCGTCAAGCTGCGGAGAAGAAACGCCAAGATCCAGCAGAATGCCGTCAATTTTTCCCAGCAGATCGCGTTCACTGGCGTATTCGGCTAATTCAGAGAAAGGCCCGTGAATGATAGAGAAGCGCGGGTCATCGATCGCTTGCGCCGCTGCGATAGCTTGCGGATCGCGGTCGATAGCCAGCAAGCGTCCTTCTGGTCCCAGTTGGGAAAGAATCAAGCGAGAATGGCCACCACGACCAAATGTGCCATCAATGTAGATGCCATCCTGACGAATGTTGAGACCATTCACGGCCTCATCAAGCAGCACCGAAGTATGTTTAAAATTTTCCATCATTATTTATAGTGACAAGTCCTGCAGCCTATCCGACAACGTAGTCGTCGTGGCCTGCTCAGCGTCGATGTCTTCCTTGACCTGTTGATGCCAGGTCGTTTCATCCCACAGTTCAAACTTATTGAACTGCCCAACCAGCATCACTTCTTTGGTTAGCCCGGCGTGTTGGCGCAAAACGGGTGCCAGCAACAATCGCCCGGCGCTATCCATCTGACATTCACTGGCATGCCCAAGTAACAGTCGCTGCACGCGACGCTCTACCGGGTTCATGCTCGACAGACGAGCTAGCTTTTGTTCAATAATTTCCCACTCGGGAAGGGTATAAAGCAGCAGGCATGGGTGATGGATGTCGATGGTACAAACCATCTGACCTTCAGAGGTTTCGACAAGCTTTTCCCGGTAACGGGTAGGTACGGCAAGCCGCCCTTTGCTGTCGAGATTGACTAATGTTGCCCCACGGAACATGCCAGCCTCACCCTTAAATTCCCCTTTCCACCACTTTGACCCACAAAATCCCACCTAAAGGAGTTTACGGAGCGGAGGAAAACCTTGTCAAGCAAGCTACAACGCTAATAGAAATAATTTCCATCTCCTAAGCGATTGATAAATGACTGGCGTGAAAAGGCGCTACATCCACGATGCAAAATTAACGTTATGAATATTTGAAAGAAAAAAGATCAATAAGCATAAATATCGTTAAATCGACTGAAAACCTGACAGGTAAAATATGAAGTGTTCAGTTTGCGACGCGGTCGGCATTTTAAGGTATTTCGCGGAAGGTTAACAGCGCCAGATGCAGGCGAAACGTGGGCTGGCGGGTTAGTTTGATTGGGGATGGTTATCTATTGTTTAATTATCCGGCATTTTTACACTTTGCTGTGTAACAAAATAATTCAAGGGAGCGAAATTATATCGATTCCGTAATAAGAGTTCTTCAATTACTAATGAAAAATAATTACCTGTTTAAATAAGGGAATTAACACGGGAATAATCTTAATTAAGAATGGCAGCCGGTAACTGCCATCACTTGTTAGCGGCGGCTCAAACTACCACGGCGATAAAGATTACGGCGAATACGCGTCAACCCGGCCTTCGGTTTACGAGGCTCATCCAGACTTGCCAAAACCAGTTCAAGCACGCGCTCTGCGACATCACGGTGACGCTGTGCGACAGCCAGTACAGGGCATTGTAGGAAATCGAGCAGTTCATTATCGCCAAAGGTCGCTATCGCCAGTTCAGATGGCAGTTGCCCTTCACGACGCAATGTAACATCCATCACACCTTGTAATAATGCAAATGAAGTGGTGTACAACGCCTGCGGCATGGGGTGTGTTTCCAGCCATTTATCAAATAGTTGTGCTGCGGCTTCACGTTCGTAACTATTAGCGTATAAGAAATGCACTTCACGCGGGTCGTCTTTCCACGCGGTACGGAAACCTTGTTCACGCAGGTAACTGACAGAAAGCTCAGGCAGCGCGCCGAGATAAAGTACGGTTTCCGCAGGGAAAGTACGCAGCTCGCTGGCCAGCATTTCTGCATCTTCCTGGTCGGCGCCCACGACACTTATGAAATTTTCACGGTCTAAGGCTCTGTCGAGCGCAATAATGGGGAAAGGATCGTTTGCCCAACGTTGATAAAAAGGGTGTTCAGGTGGCAATGAGGTAGAAACGATGATCGCATCAACCTGTCGCTGCAAAAGATGCTCAATGCAACGCATTTCATTATCAGGCTGATCTTCAGAACAGGCTATCAGCAGTTGGTAGCCACGCTGGCGAGCCTGACGCTCAAGATAGTTAGCGATGCGGGTATAACTGGTGTTCTCTAGATCTGGAATCACTAATCCGATAGAACGCGTGCGCCCGGCACGTAGTCCTGCGGCCACCGCATTCGGGTGGTAGTTATGTTCGCGTACAACCGCCATGACTTTCTCAACGGTCTTATCGCTAACGCGATACTGCTTTGCCTTACCGTTGATGACGTAGCTCGCCGTGGTGCGCGAAACTCCAGCCAGGCGCGCGATTTCATCCAATTTCACAGTAGCCCCTTATTTAGGATTTCCATAACCATACCCTGGTCATGGTTTCATTTTTATCATCTAAGCGCAGAATAATACCTCGGGCAACCGCTTTTGCTGGCAGTTGCCGCGCAAATTGCAAAAAAAACCCGGTTCAGGTCACCGGGTTAGTTTTTAGATGCCTTTCACAGGCTAGCGCATGATCTTATCGCCGCGGGATACGCCGACAATACCTGAGCGTGCCACTTCGACAATTTTGGCCACTTCACGGATGGTATTCAAGAAAGCATCCAGTTTGTCGCTGGTCCCCGCTAACTGAACGGTATAAAGCGTCGGCGTGACATCAATGATTTGCCCACGGAAGATTTCCGCATTGCGCTTCACTTCTTCACGCCCGTAGCCACTGGCCTGCACTTTCACTAGCATGATTTCACGTTCAACATGAGCGCCCTGCACCAGTTCGCTGACGCGCAGAACATCCACCAGCTTGTGAAGTTGTTTTTCAATCTGTTCCAGCACTTTTGCGTCGCCAACGGTTTGAATAGTCATGCGCGAAAGTGTGGGATCGTCAGTCGGTGCAACAGTCAAACTCTCTATGTTGTAACCGCGCTGAGCAAATAAGCCAATAACCCGGGATAGCGCCCCGGACTCATTTTCGAGTAATACAGACAATATCCGGCGCATAATCAGGTTCTCTCCGTTTTGCTTAACCACATCTCATCCATACCACCGCCACGGATTTGCATTGGGTAGACATGCTCAGTGCCATCAACAGTGACGTCAACAAAGACCAGACGCTGATTACGCACCGCTTCTAGTGCTTCAATTAGTTTGCTTTCCAGTTCTTGCGGTTCGCTGATACGGATCCCGACATGCCCGTATGCTTCAGCTATACGTACGAAATCAGGTAAAGATTCCATATAGGACTGGGAATGGCGGCCAGAATAAATCATATCTTGCCACTGCTTCACCATACCGAGATAGCGGTTATTGAGATTGAGCACCAGCACTGGCAAGCCGTATTGCAGCGCGGTAGAAAGCTCCTGGATATTCATCTGAATACTGCCATCGCCCGTCACACAAACCACGGTTTCTTCCGGCAATGCCATTTTCACCCCTAATGCCGCAGGAAGGCCGAACCCCATCGTGCCGAGGCCACCCGAGTTAATCCAACGGCGAGGTTTATCAAAGGTGTAATAGAGTGCGGCAAACATCTGATGCTGCCCAACGTCAGACGTGACATAAGCCTCGCCGTTGGTCAGGCGATAGATCGTTTCAATGACCGCCTGTGGCTTAATTTTGTCGCTGGTTCTGTCAAACTCGAGGCACTGACGCGCACGCCATTGATCAATCTGCTGCCACCAGTCACGAATTTCATCACAGCCCTGCTGCAGCTCTTCTTGCGCCAGCAGATCCAGCATTTGCTGTAGAACTTGTCGGGCATCGCCCACAATCGGAATGTCGGCCCCCACTGTTTTGGAAATCGACGTCGGATCAATGTCGATATGCAGCACGGTGGCATTCGGGCAGTACTTCGCCAGATTGTTAGTCGTACGGTCATCGAAACGCACACCCACGCCGAAAATCACGTCGGAGTTGTGCATCACCATGTTGGCTTCGTAGGTTCCGTGCATCCCTAACATGCCAAGCGCCTGGCGATGTGTGCCGGGGAATGCCCCCAGGCCCATTAAAGAGGAGACAACGGGAATATTGAGTTTCTGAGCAAGCTCGAGCAATTCATCATGACAGGAAGAGGTAATGGCCCCACCGCCCACGTACATAACTGGCTTTTTAGCTGCCAACAGCGTTTGTAATGCACGCTTAATTTGCCCTTTGTGCCCCTGAGTTGTTGGGTTGTAAGAACGCATGCTGACAGTTTCAGGGTAACTATATGGCAGTTTGTTTGCCGGACTCATGATGTCTTTCGGCAAATCGACCACTACCGGGCCTGGCCGGCCGCTTGCCGCAAGCCAGAAGGCCTTTTTGATAATGCCGGGAATATCTTCAGCTTGTTTGACTAAGAAACTGTGTTTCACGATCGGGCGCGAAATCCCCACCATGTCGCATTCCTGGAATGCATCATAACCAATCAGCGAAGTCGCGACCTGGCCAGATAGCACGACCATCGGAATAGAGTCCATATACGCGGTGGCAATGCCGGTGATTGCATTAGTGGCTCCAGGGCCAGATGTGACCAGCACAACACCAACTTCACCCGTCGCACGCGCCAGGCCATCAGCCATATGCACGGCTGCTTGTTCATGGCGTACCAGCACATGATCAATGCCGCCAATAGTATGAAGCGCATCGTAAATATCGAGTACAGCGCCTCCGGGATAGCCGAATACATACTTAACGCCCTGATCAATTAATGACCGGACGACCATCTCGGCTCCTGACAACATCTCCATGGTTTGCCTCCAGGCTTACGTGTTTGACCGACTGCAAAAGTCATTTCTGCGAGTCGTTGAGGCAGGTTGTTGCGCCCTGCATTTAATTTTAATAATCCAACTAACATAACCGTTGAAAATCAGGCAATCAATTGCCAATCTTCAGGCGCAGCAAGAGAGTTTGCCTGTGAATACTGCAAAACACTTTCCTGGCGGAGTTAAGCTCTGAGCATAAGCAAAAATTATGATTGAAAATGTTCTGAATGATAGCTTTGTAGGTTAAATCTAATTAACACAGGATTTATTGAACAAGCGGGGCGGGAAACTCGAAACCAACAACAGCGTAAAAAACTATAAAAGACAAAAAATAAAGAATAACCGGATAGATTTCACTACCCGGCTTAAATTGATTACCAGACTGAATCTATTTACTGCATACCGTTGTAAGCAGCTTCTCCATCCACTGATGCCCTTTATCGCGTCCGGCTGCTTCATGCCAGGATAAATAGCAAGTTGAAACGTTATCTTTCAGGGGTAACGGGAATATTTGCAACTGCAGAGAGTCTGCAAACTCTTCTACCAGCCAGCGCGGCGCGATAGCGACCAACTGAGTCTGCGAAACCACATTTAACACGCTAGTCATCGCCATTCCTTGATACGAAATGCAGGCTTGCTTCTCTGCGGTGAGATACCAGGGAGCACTAAAGGATGCAAAACGCTCAAGTGACACTACCGCATGCTTTTCGTTGTAAATATCTTCTTCTGTAAGCGGTTTAATTAAGCGTGGATGTTTTTTACTGGCAACCAACACCATTTCATCTTCAAACAAAGGTACACAAGTAAATTCTGGACGACGGAATTCAGTATAGCTAATAACAAACTCCGTTTCCTGATAGCGTAATTGATGCTCAATATCTTTATTTAATGCCGACTTAAAGAGTAATTGAATACCTGGCGCAAAGCGCTTCATATTATTAAAGATGACGGATGTCAGCAAATTGTCTAACGGACTGCTGACGCAGATGTTAAATATTCGTTCGCTGCTGCCGGGTTCAAAACCTGCACCAGGGAGTTCGTTCTGGACTAATTGCAATGCCTGGCGTATCGAACCAAACAACTGGAAAGCGCGCGCTGTAGGTTGAATGCCACGGCCATAGCGTACAAACAGTTCATCATTGAACATAATTTTCAAACGAGCGACCGCATTACTCACCGCAGGCTGGGACATTCCCAACGATTGAGCTGCGCGGGTAATATTCTGCACCTGCATAACGGCATCAAATACAGTGAGCAAGTTTAAATCCACAGAACGTAGTTGAGGTTTAAACCCATCATGAACTGCCGGTTGTTGTACATAATTATCAGACATGACTGACTCCACTAAGTTGTCGATTCCGTTTTTGCAGATAAGCGCTGCAAGTGATCTTTATTATTATTCGTTATTCAAGCATGTTGAATAATGGAATAAAAACGTAATTTATATTGTTCAAATATAAATTTATGGAACTCATTTGCTCTGACGCACCGACACGCCGCCAGCGTCTATCAGGCCAGCGAAAATATAAGGTGTTATATGATTTATTCGTAATCAGTTGATTCCAGAAGCATGCTAATCAAATCACAAAATGACTTCGCACACAATGATTGGCCTAGTGAATAATATATTAAGTATGGATAACATCATCATTTCAGAAACAAACGTTCTACCCATAATCAAACAATAAGAAAAGATGATAAATTCCTAAAATAGAACCAAAATGATGATTAACCCCCTCAAATCATAACCATGATGAATACAACGCTTATTAAATATATTATTTTTAATTGTTTCTGAGGGTTTCAATTTTACCTGATCCAGTAAGAAGTCTTTTTTCATACTTCTTATATATATTATGAAACATGATTTCCTTAGCACAGATCGCTAAGACCCCTTCTAATCTTTCGCTTCCAAAATGTACGCATAAAGCAATCGAGTGTTGACACAGCAAAGCAGATCAAGTACCAATAAATGCATAACGAAATTCACTTGGGGCTTGAAACATGATTCGCAGCAACCGCCTACTAGGTCTACTACTAAACGCAACTTCATTGCGCGGTAGGCTGGTGGGCGAAATCAAGCGTTGATTCAAGCCATCAGACAGAAAAAACCCGCGCCACTGCGCGGGTTTTTTTATGCTCGTAGCAAGGGCCCCTAAGACGAGAAAGGACCACAACATGAGCCAACAAGTCATTATTTTCGATACTACTTTGCGTGATGGTGAGCAGGCATTACAGGCAAGTCTGAGTGTAAAAGAGAAGCTGCAGATTGCGATGGCGCTGGAACGTATGGGTGTTGACGTGATGGAAGTCGGCTTCCCGGTCTCTTCTCCAGGCGACTTCGAATCCGTGCAAACCATCGCTCGCAACATCAAAAATAGCCGTGTGTGTGGCCTCGCTCGTTGTGTTGATAAAGATATTGATGTTGCTGCAGAAGCGTTGAAAATTGCCGAAGCCTTCCGGATTCATGTGTTCCTGGCCACTTCGACCATGCACATCGAAACCAAATTACGCAGCACTTTCGATGATGTCCTGGCTCGCGCAGTCAATTCCGTCAAACGCGCCCGCAACTATACCGACGACGTAGAATTCTCGTGTGAAGATGCAGGCCGCACACCAATCGACAACCTGTGCCGTATCGTAGAAGCAGCCATTGGCGCAGGCGCGACAACTATCAATATTCCTGACACCGTGGGTTACACCACACCGGTACAGTTCGGCGGCATTATTCAGACTCTGTACAACCGCGTACCAAACATTGATAAAGCGATTATTTCGGTCCACTGCCACGACGATTTAGGCATGGCAACCGGCAACTCAATTGCAGCGATTCAGGCGGGTGCGCGCCAGGTTGAAGGCACGCTGAACGGTATCGGCGAACGTGCCGGTAACACTGCGCTGGAAGAAGTCATCATGGCCATTAAAGTCCGCGGCCAAATGTTGGACGTGCATACCAATATCAACCACCATGAAATCTACCGCACCAGCCAGATAGTCAGCCAGCTGTGCAACATGCCAATCCCTGCCAACAAAGCGATTGTCGGCTCGAACGCCTTCGCGCACTCCTCCGGTATTCACCAGGATGGCGTGCTGAAAAACCGCGAAAACTACGAAATCATGACACCGGAAACTATCGGTCTGAATCAGGTGCAGTTGAACCTGACCTCCCGCTCTGGTCGCGCAGCTGTAAAACACCGCATGGAAGAGATGGGCTATAAAGAAGACGATTACAACCTGGACTCTTTGTACGACGCCTTCCTGAAACTGGCCGATAAAAAAGGCCAGGTCTTTGATTATGACCTGGAAGCGCTGGCGTTCATCGGTAAACAACAAGAAGAACCTGAACATTTCCGCATGGAATACTTCAACGTGCAGTCTGGCTCAAGCGTGATTTCTACCGCTTCTGTCCAATTGCAGTGTGGCGAAGAAACACAATCTGAAGCAGCAACGGGCAACGGCCCGGTCGATGCGGTTTACCAGGCGATTAACCGCATCACCAATTACGATGTTGAATTAGTGAAATACCAGTTGTCTGCGAAAGGTCAGGGTAAAGATGCATTGGGTCAGGTAGATATCGTTGTGACCCATAAAGGCCGCCGTTTCCACGGTGTCGGTCTGGCGACCGATATTGTTGAATCTTCTGCGAAAGCGATGATAAACGTGCTGAATAACATCTGGCGTGCGGGCATCGTCGAAAAAGAATTGCAACGCAAAGCTCATAATAAAGAAAATAATCAGGAAACCGTGTGACATGTCAAAAACTCATCATATAGCAGTATTGCCGGGTGACGGCATTGGCCCAGAAGTTATGGCTCAAGCGCTGAAAGTGCTGGATGCAGTTCGTACGCGCTTCGATATGCGCATTACTACCAGTCAATATGACGTGGGTGGCATTGCAATCGACCGTCACGGCAATCCATTGCCGCCGGTTACTGTTGAAGGCTGCGAGCAGGCAGACGCGATTCTGTTCGGCTCCGTCGGTGGCCCGAAATGGGAGCATCTGCCTCCGGCTCAACAACCTGAGCGTGGGGCATTATTGCCGCTGCGTAAACACTTTAAACTGTTCAGTAATTTGCGCCCTGCTCGCCTGTATCAAGGGCTGGAAGAGTTTTGCCCGCTGCGTGCTGATATCGCCGCTAACGGTTTCGACATCCTGTGCGTACGTGAATTAACCGGCGGTATCTACTTCGGCCAGCCGAAAGGCCGCGAAGGTTCCGGCATGCATGAGAAAGCCTTTGATACCGAAGTGTATTACCGCTTTGAGATCGAGCGCATTGCACGCATCGGTTTTGAATCTGCCCGCAAACGTCGCAGCAAAGTCACCTCGATTGATAAAGCTAACGTGCTGCAATCGTCGGTAATGTGGCGTGAAATTGTTGGCGAAATCGCTAAAGAATACCCGGACGTTGAGCTGTCACACATGTACATCGACAACGCCACCATGCAGCTGATTAAAGACCCGTCCCAGTTTGACGTGTTGCTGTGCTCCAACCTGTTTGGCGACATTCTGTCTGACGAATGCGCGATGATCACCGGTTCCATGGGCATGTTGCCTTCCGCAAGTTTGAACGAGCAAGGTTTCGGCCTGTACGAACCTGCGGGCGGTTCCGCGCCTGATATCGCAGGTAAAAATATTGCTAACCCAATTGCGCAGATCCTGTCTTTGGCTTTGTTACTGCGCTACAGCCTGGATGCTGAAGAGGCCGCTCAGGCCATCGAAAACGCTATCAACCTCGCGCTGGAAGAAGGTTTCCGTACCGGCGATTTGGCTCGTGATGGCAATGCAATCAGCACCGACGAAATGGGCGATACCATTGCTCGCTTCGTGGCAGAGGGGAAATAATCATGGCGAAAACGTTATATCAGAAGTTGTACGATGCCCACGTCGTTTACGAAGCAGTGGATGAAACGCCGCTGCTGTACATCGACCGTCATCTGGTTCACGAAGTGACATCTCCACAAGCGTTTGATGGCCTGCGTGCGCACAAGCGCCCGGTGCGCCAGCCTGGCAAAACGTTTGCCACCATGGACCACAACGTTTCTACGCAGACTAAAGACATCAACGCCTCCGGCGAAATGGCTCGCATTCAGATGCAAGAGTTGATGAAGAACTGCAAAGAATTCGGCGTTGAACTGTATGACCTGAATCACCCATTCCAGGGTATTGTCCACGTAATGGGCCCTGAGCAAGGCATTACATTGCCTGGCATGACCATTGTTTGCGGCGACTCCCACACCGCGACCCACGGCGCATTTGGCGCGCTGGCGTTCGGGATCGGGACTTCTGAAGTTGAACACGTACTGGCAACGCAAACCCTGAAACAGGGCCGCGCGAAAACCATGAAGATTGAAGTGGCCGGCACCGCCGCACCAGGTATCACAGCCAAAGATATTGTGCTGGCGATTATCGGTAAAACCGGCAGCGCGGGCGGCACCGGGCATGTAGTGGAATTCTGCGGGAGCGCAATTCAGGCGCTGTCGATGGAAGGCCGCATGACGCTGTGCAACATGGCAATCGAAATGGGCGCTAAAGCGGGCATCGTTGCGCCAGACGAAACCACCTTTAACTACGTGAAAGGCCGTCTACACGCGCCGAAAGCCGCCGACTGGGACGAAGCCGTTGCCTACTGGAAGACCTTCAGCACTGACGAAGGCGCCAAATTCGATACGATTGTGACACTGGACGCCGCAGAAATCGCCCCGCAAGTCACCTGGGGCACCAACCCAGGCCAGGTGATTTCCGTCACGGAAAACATTCCGAATCCAGAATCTTTCGCGGACCCAGTAGAGCGTGCTTCTGCTGAAAAAGCATTGGCCTACATGGGCCTGAAACCAGGTGTTCCATTAACTGAAGTCGCGATCGATAAAGTGTTTATCGGTTCATGCACCAACTCGCGCATTGAAGATTTACGTGCTGCGGCGGAAATTGCTAAAGGCCGTAAAGTGGCGCCAGGCGTGCAGGCGTTAGTGGTCCCTGGTTCCGGCCCGGTAAAAGCGCAGGCCGAAGCAGAAGGTCTGGATAAGATTTTTATTGAAGCGGGCTTTGAATGGCGTTTGCCGGGTTGCTCGATGTGCCTGGCGATGAACAACGACCGCCTGGAACCGGGCGAGCGTTGCGCTTCCACCAGCAACCGTAACTTCGAAGGTCGTCAGGGCCGTGGCGGTCGCACGCACCTGGTTAGCCCGGCAATGGCAGCAGCAGCCGCTGTTTCTGGTCATTTTGCTGACATCCGCACGTTGAAATAAGGGAAAACACCATGGCAGAGAAATTTGTACAACACACCGGCCTGGTCGTTCCGCTGGATGCCGCAAACGTTGATACTGACGCAATCATTCCTAAGCAGTTTTTGCAGAAGGTTACGCGCACTGGTTTTGGCGCTCATCTGTTTAACGACTGGCGTTTTCTGGATGATGCAGGCCAACAGCCAAACCCGGAATTCGTGCTGAACTTCCCGGAGTTTAAAGGCGCTTCAATTTTACTGGCGCGTGAAAACTTCGGCTGCGGTTCTTCACGTGAACACGCACCGTGGGCATTAACTGATTACGGTTTCAAAGTGGTTATCGCGCCAAGTTTTGCGGATATCTTCTACGGCAACTCATTCAATAACCAGCTGCTGCCGGTGACATTGAGCGAAGCAGAAGTCGATGAGCTGTTTAAGCTGGTCGCGGCAAATCCGGGGATTAAATTCGTGGTCGACCTGGAAGCACAAACCGTGATTGCGAGTGAGAAAAGCTATTCGTTTAACATCGATACTTTCCGTCGCCACTGCATGTTAGAAGGGCTGGATAGCATCGGTCTGACGCTACAACACGAAAGTTCTATTTCTGCTTACGAGCAGAAACAACCGGCGTTTATGCGTTAATAAACTGCAAATCTTATACCCAAGATAATTCTAGCTGCATCGCGGCGGCAAGTGTTCGAGGCCCAGGGAGCTTACATGAGTAAGTGACCTGGGCGAGAACATGCAGCCAACAAAGAGGCAGCTTGAAGTATGAAGAGTATTACTTCAGCGTTTCGACCAGCCCTTTGCGCTGCCCTTCTAGCGTCACCACTTTGCTACAAACATCACGGCCAAACTGCTCGAAATCTTTTTCCTGGTTCTTCCACTCGTTTTGAATCGAAGTCTGTAAACCACCGAGGCTACCCAGCACGCCTTGCAGCGGATTGCCGCCACCTTTCAAAACGGCTTTCGCACCCATCTCATTGATGCTGTCTTGCAAGATGCCGCCCATCGCCTGATTCACCAACTGTTGCCCTTCGGAGCGCACTTGATCAATGGCTTTATAATGGAAGGTCAAACCATCCGGGCGAGTCTCGATAATTCGGTTCATCTGCTGCTTAAGTTGCGCGTCTAGTTTCGTCAGGCGACCGCGCATATTGCTGCTTTCACCCACTTCTTTAGCGATGATTTTATCCAGCGCAACACGCCCTTTTTCAACCCGAGCCAACGCGCCGTTGTTGATCCAAGGAAGATCGGTGCGCAACGCTTTCTGGTAATCCAGTGCCAACTGGCGCTGCGTTGCGTTTAATGTGTGTGGCTTGCCGTTAAATTGCAGGCTGCCATCCGGGGCAATAACCAGATTGCCATTTTCACCCACAACCTGAACGGACTGCGGATTAATAACCACGTCATCGCGAGGCGTGACGCTGCATTTATAGTCGGCCTGCGCCTGCATCGCGGTTAGCAGCAGAACGCCCATCAAAGCCTTACGAATCATAGTTACTCCTGAAAAAAAGGGCCGGTTTTCACCAGCCCATTTGTACTATTTCAATCAATCCCACCAGACATCAAACAGATCGCTGGTGCGAACGTCTTCAGCCTTGTGCTCTTCAAGCCATTTGCGCACCAGAGCTTGATGCTCCTCGGTGCATTTGCCGATTTCCTGTAGGCAAATTAAGCCTTCCCAGGAAAGGTGGCCGCCGCCATCAAAAGCCAGACCATTTTTATCGATAACTTCATCAATGAATTCATCAACGATTTTATCGATTTGCTCTTCGGAGGTGCCTTCCGGGAAACGCCATGCAACAGAGAACCCCACTTCCTGGAATTCGTCGATGTGCATTTTTTTACGCAAACGACGGCTACGATTAATTGCCATTACTTTACCCTCTCGAACATTAAGTCCCATACGCCGTGACCAAGACGATGGCCACGTTGTTCAAATTTGGTCACCGGACGCGAATCCGGTCGCGGTACGTAGTCGTTACTCTCAGACTGGTTTTGATAACCATCAATAGAGGACATCACTTCGAGCATGTGTTCTGCATAAGGTTCCCAGTCGGTTGCCATATGGAACACACCGCCCAGTTTCAGTTTACTTTTCACGAACTCAGCAAACGGCACCTGAACGATACGGCGCTTATTATGACGCGCTTTGTGCCATGGATCAGGGAAAAAGAGCTGAACCATGGATAAAGAATTGTCAGGAACCATTTTTTGCAGCACTTCAACCGCGTCGTGACACATCACGCGCAGGTTCTCAACGCCCTCTTCATGAGCGGTTGCAAGGCATGCGCCCACGCCCGGCGAGTGCACTTCAATGCCTAAAAAGTTCTGCTGTGGATTAGCCTTTGCCATTGCCACCAGCGACGTACCCATGCCAAAACCGATTTCCAGGGTGACTGGCGCTTCGCGGCCAAACAGCTCGGTAAAATCGACAGGCGCGTCTTGATATTCAACGCCCATCACCGGCCAATAGTTTTCCAGTGCGAACTCCTGGCCCTTAGTCAGGCGGCCCTGGCGGCGCACAAAACTACGAATCCGGCGCATTGCGCGGCCTTCTTCATTAAATTCCGGTGAGATGACGTCATTTTTCATGGTGTTCAGGCTTTAATTAGTGTTCGGGAAACGGGCATTATCCAAAGTTAATGGTGAGAAGCAAGCACCAGAAAGTTCCGGTTTACAGCACAGAGTCGTCTGTGCTGGAATCAGCCCCCTAATTCACACATTTATCGGATGGCCTGGCAACAATGACACAAGCGCCGCAATTCTCCCACCAGGTTCTCGACTGGTATCAAAAATACGGCCGCAAAACACTGCCATGGCAACTCGAAAAAACGCCTTACAAAGTATGGCTGTCTGAGGTGATGTTGCAACAAACGCAGGTTGCCACCGTCATTCCTTACTTTGAACGCTTTATGTCGCGCTTCCCGACCGTCACCGATCTTGCCAACGCGCCACTCGATGAAGTTCTCCATCTTTGGACGGGTCTGGGTTATTACGCCCGCGCGCGTAATCTGCATAAAGCTGCGCAAATGGTCGCTAATCAGCACAATGGCGTGTTCCCCGAAACTTTTGAAGAAGTCGCCGCCCTACCGGGTGTGGGGCGTTCGACCGCGGGCGCTATTCTTTCTTTGTCGCTTGGTAAGCATTTCCCGATTCTGGATGGCAACGTCAAACGCGTGCTGGCCCGTTGTTATGCCGTGTCCGGTTGGCCGGGTAAAAAAGACGTCGAGAAAAAACTCTGGGACATCAGTGAGCAAGTCACCCCAGCCAATGGTGTGAGCCAGTTTAACCAGGCGATGATGGATCTTGGCGCAATGGTTTGCACCCGCTCGAAGCCAAAATGCGAGCTTTGTCCGGTGAATAATCTCTGCGTTGCCTACGCCAATAATAGTTGGGCGAGCTATCCTGGTAAGAAGCCGAAGGTGACAATTCCCGAGCGCACCGGCTATTTCCTGATGATGCAGCATCAGCAAAGTATTTTGCTATCCCAGCGTCCGGCCGTGGGCCTGTGGGGCGGGTTGTACTGCTTCCCGCAATTCACAACCGAAGAAGAACTTCGCGACTGGCTGGCGCAACGTCAGATTCCCGCCGATAATCTCACGCAATTAAACGCCTTCCGCCATACATTCAGCCACTTCCATCTGGATATCGTGCCAATGTGGTTGCCAGTGCTTTCGTTTAGCGGGTGCATGGATGAAGGAACCGCTCTCTGGTATAACTTAGCGCAGCCACCGTCCGTAGGACTGGCCGCCCCTGTAGAGCGTTTATTACAGCAATTACACGCCGAGCCGGTGGTACTTAAACCCGCCCGAGCCGTTGAAGAGGAATAACCATGAGCAGAACTATTTTTTGTACTTACCTGCAACGTGACGCAGAAGGCCAGGATTTCCAGTTGTATCCAGGTGAACTTGGCAAACGTATTTATAACGAAATCTCAAAAGAAGCTTGGGCTTTATGGCAGACAAAACAAACCATGCTGATTAACGAACGCAAAATGAGCATGATGAACCCGGAACATCGCAAAGAACTGGAAGCAGAAATGGTCAACTTCCTGTTTGAAGGCAAAGAAGTTCACATCGAAGGCTACACGCCACCAGAAAAATAAAATACAGGGGCCGCTGGCCCTTATGTACATCAAGCCCAACGCATACACGGAACGATGAAAAAATTTCTCGCGCTAGCTCTGGTTGTCCCGTTGCTCATCTCATGTTCGAGCAAAAAAGAAGATTCCTATAACGAGGCGTTTGTTAAGGACACGAATGGTTTTGATATTTTGATGGGGCAGTTTGCCCATAACATCGAAAATATCTGGGGCATAAAGGAAGTGTTGATTGCGGGTCCAAAAGACTACGTAAAATATACCGACCAATATCTGACCCGTAGCCACATCAACTTTGACGACGGTACGATTACCATCGAAACCATTGCTGGCACCGATCCCGCCGCCCATTTGCGCCAGGCGATCGTATCCACTTTGCTGATGGGTGACGATCCGGGTTCCATCGATCTTTATTCCGATGTTAACGACGTGCAGATCTCCAAAGAGCCGTTCCTGTATGGCCAGGTTGTGGATAACACCGGGCAGCCGATTCGCTGGGAAGGTCGTGCGTCTAAATTTGCTGATTACCTGCTGCAAACGCGCCTGAAAAGCCGCAGCACCGGGCTGAAGATCATCTACAGCGTGACGATCAACCTGGTGCCAAACCACCTGGATAAACGTGCGCACAAATATCTCGGCATGGTGCGCAAAGCGTCGAAGAAATACGGCGTAGATGAATCGCTGATTCTGGCAATTATGCAAACGGAATCGAGCTTTAACCCCTATGCCGTCAGCCATGCCGATGCCCTCGGCCTGATGCAGGTTGTGCAGCACAGCGCGGGCGTTGATGTCTTCAAATCTCAGGGGAAATGGGGCAAACCAAGCCGCAGCTTCTTGTTTGATCCAGAAAGCAATATTGATACCGGTACGGCTTATCTGGCGATTCTTCAGAACAGTTATCTGAGCGGAATTGATAACCCAACCTCGCGCCGTTACGCGATGATTACAGCGTATAACGGCGGCGCGGGCAGCGTGTTGCGCGTGTTCAACAGTGATAAAAATCGCGCGTACAGCATTATCAACAGCATGACGCCGGGCGACGTGTATCAGACGCTGACCACACGCCACCCGTCTGCGGAATCACGCCATTATCTGTACAAAGTGAATACCGCGCAGAAGAGTTACCGCCGCCGGTAATTCATCCGTTTGTTGTATCTCTTGCCGTCGGTTTAGCGGCAGGAGATACAACACTCCCCCGCTTTTCCCGCCTTAAACCGCAAAAAATGTAACCAGCGTCACTATTCTCGAATGTAACCAAAAGATGTTTTCATTTATTTGCTGAATGTACCAAAAATCTCACCACAGCACTGCTAATGTTACGATCACAACATATATCTCCTTATATGTTAAAAAAATCACATCCGCTGTTAACCTCTGTGAGGATATTTACATGAACCTTAAGCTGCAGCTTAAAGTACTTTCGTTTCTGCAGTTCTGCTTGTGGGGAAGTTGGCTGACGACGCTCGGCTCATACATGTTTGTCACCCTCAAGTTTGATGGTGCAGCCATCGGCGCTGTATACAGCTCATTGGGTATTGCTGCGGTATTTATGCCGACGCTACTCGGTATTATTGCGGACAAATGGATTAGTGCGCGCTGGCTCTATGCGGGTTGTCATGTGGTAGGTGCCATTACGTTGTATTTTGCAGCTCAGGTGACTTCACCGAGTGCAATGTTTATCGTGATTCTGCTCAACTCACTGGCTTACATGCCAACGTTAGGGCTGGTGAACACGATTTCTTACTATCGCTTGCAATCGGCGGGAATGGATATTGTCAGTGACTTCCCGCCTATTCGTATCTGGGGAACCATTGGCTTTATCTTCGCGATGTGGGGCGTGAGCTTCTCAGGCTTTGAACTCAGCCACATGCAGCTTTATATCGGCGCAATATTGTCAGTTGTCCTCGCCCTGTTCACTCTGACCCTGCCGCATATTCCGGTTGCTAATGCACAGAAAAACCAAAGCTGGAGCTCAATGTTAGGGCTGGATGCCTTCGCGTTGTTCAAAAACAAACGCATGGCTATCTTCTTCATCTTCTCAATGCTGTTGGGTGCCGAACTGCAAATTACCAATATGTTCGGTAATACCTTCCTGCACAGCTTTGACCAGAACCCGCTGTTTGCCAGTAGCTTTATTGTCGAACACGCGTCTGTGCTGATGTCTATTTCGCAGATTTCTGAGACCGTATTTATTCTGACGATTCCATTCTTTCTGATTCGCTACGGTATCAAGAATGTGATGCTTATCAGTATCGTCGCGTGGATGTTGCGCTTCGGCCTGTTTGCTTTTGGCGACCCAACGCCGATGGGCACCATGCTGCTGGTGCTGTCGATGATCGTCTACGGTTGCGCCTTCGACTTCTTCAACATTTCCGGTTCCGTGTTTGTTGAAAAAGAAGTCAGACCAGAAATCCGTGCCAGCGCACAGGGCATGTTCCTGATGATGACAAACGGCTTTGGTTGCATTCTGGGCGGGATTGTCAGCGGTAAAGTAGTTGAGCATTACACACTGCAAGGTATCACCGACTGGCAAACCGTATGGCTGATTTTCGCCGGTTACTCGTTGGTGCTGGCCTTCGCCTTCGTCGCACTGTTCAAATATAAACATGTCAGAACGCCAGCGGCCATCCAGCCAGCAGTCTGATTGATAATGTCTCCCGTTTCATTCAGAAGCGGGAGACATTGTTATTACGCCTTAATTACATAGCCGTACAAGCGCTTAATTCCGTCGGCATCCGTTTCGCTATACACGCCCTGCAATTCCGGTGAGAAGCCTGGCAGCATATTCACACCCTCTTCAAGAGCCAGGAAGTAACGCAGCGCAGCACTGCCCCACACTTCGCCAGGGACTACGCACAACACGCCCGGTGGATACGGCAACGCACCCTCAGCCGCGATACGCCCTTCCGACTGGCTCAGACGCACCAGCTCTACATTGCCACGAATAAACTCGCTATTAGCATCCTGCGGATTCATCGCGACTGCAGGCAGGCTGGCTTTGCGGAACATCTCTTTTTGCAGATCCTTCACTTCAAAGCTGACATAAAGATCGTGCATTTCCTGGCAAAGTTGGCGCAGCGTGTAGCCTTTATAGCGCTGTGAATATTTCTGATAGATAGTCGGCAGCACATTCACCAGCGGCGTATCGTCTTCAATATGCTGTTCAAATTGCGCCAGCATCGCCACCAGATGCGCCATCTTTTCAGTGCTTTCGGCAGGCGTCAGTAAGAATAAAATCGAATTCAGATCCGATTTCTCAGGAACAATTCCATTCTCACGCAGGTAATTTGCGAGGATCGCCGCAGGCACGCCAAACTCAGTGTAATGACCGGTTTGTGGATCAATACCCGGCGTCGTCAGCAGCAGTTTGCAAGGATCGACAAAATACTCATCTTGCGCATACCCTTCAAAACCATGCCATTTTTCGCCCGGTTCAAAGCTGAAGAAACGACGCTCCTGCGCGATGGTTGCAGTCGGATGTTCCTGCCACGGCTTGCCCGCCACCACGGGGGGAATAAACGGTTTGATCATCTTGCAGCTGGCGATAATGGCTTTGCGTGCTTCGATGCCCTGCACCACACATTCCGCCCACAGGCGGCGGCCACTCTCCCCTTCATGGATCTTCGCATTCACATCAAGTGCAGCAAATAACGGATAGAACGGGCTGGTTGAGGCATGCAACATAAAGGCATTGTTCAGCCGCTTATGCGGGCAAAAACGATCCTGGCCGCGCAGATGGTTATCTTTCTTATGGATCTGCGAAGTCTGCGAGAAGCCCGCTTGCTGTTTATGCACCGATTGCGTAACAAAGATCCCCGGATCGTTCTCGTTAAGATCCAGCAAAAGTGGTGAACAGTCCGCCATCATCGGGATGAATTGTTCGTAACCGACCCAGGCGGAATCAAACAGAATGTAATCGCAAAGATGGCCGATGTTATCCACCACCTGACGCGCGTTATAAACCGTGCCGTCGTAAGTCCCGAGCTGGATTACCGCCAGGCGGAACGGACGTTTTTCCTGCGCACGCTCTGGAGCCACCTCCGCGATAAGCTCACGCAAATATTTCTCATCGAAGCAATGCGCATCAATACCACCGATAAAACCAAACGGATTGCGAGCCGCCTCGAGATAAACCGGTGTTGCCCCCGCCTGGATCAGCGCCCCATGGTGGTTTGATTTATGGTTATTACGGTCAAACAGCACCAGATCGCCACGCGTTAATAGCGCATTGGTGACGACTTTATTCGCCGCCGACGTGCCGTTCAGTACGAAATAGGTTTTATCCGCGTTAAACACTTTGGCCGCGAACTTCTGCGCATGCTTTGCCGAGCCTTCATGAATCAGCAAATCACCGAGTTTGACGTCCGCATTGCACATATCGGCACGGAACAAATTCTCGCCGAAGAATTCAAAGAACTGGCGGCCAGCCGGATGTTTTTTGAAAAACTCACCGTGTTGATGGCCAGGACAGGCAAAAGTGCTGTTTTCCATCGCGACATATTTCGTCAGCGTATCGAAGAAAGGCGGGAGCAAACTTTCTTCATAATCAACGGCCGCGGTTTCCAGCTCCAGATAATCCTGCGCATCACCTTTTATCAGCCCGGTAATGCCTTCTTGCTCGCCTGAGAGATTATCAGCCGCTAAAAAAACAGGAATCGAAAAGCCCGTGCGTTTGAGTAACGCCAGAATACCGCTGCGGCTATCCGCCGCAGAAAGTACGACAGCGGCAATATCGGTGAAATCAGTGCTATCAAGCGTGACGATTTCGCGATGTGTAGACAAAGTAGCAACCACATCGTGGCTGGCGGCAATTTTCAAAGATTTCATATGCACAAATCCCAGAGTTCAAGGATGAGTGAGTGCCATGTGGCACGGCAAAGGGAGTTTTCCCCGGCGAATGTGTCTTGATGGTCTGAAGGAGGATACCCACTCCGACCGCCAGACATCAGTAAAACCAGGCATCACCTGATTTTACTGTTGTCCTGCAGTGAGCGTGCGTTGCCCTCACCGCATGGTGAGCGAGGGTCTTCGGGATACGACAGAAAGGTGAACGAGCGCCATCGAGAGATGCCGGTGAACATTGACTTTAAACATCAATAAGCGCCCCGTTGCAGATGTGTAAAATTTCGCGCAATCATGGCACCTTCTTCCCCGTGGTTCAAGGCGATGCTGCCACGCAGAGCACATTATTCGTGCAAACGCACGACTTATTAACACAAAAGCGTTGACGTCAAACGGCCTTTACGGTTTAATGCGCCCCGTTGCCCGGATAGCTCAGTCGGTAGAGCAGGGGATTGAAAATCCCCGTGTCCTTGGTTCGATTCCGAGTCCGGGCACCACTATTTAAAGAAACCAGCCTAATGGCTGGTTTTTTGCTTTCTGAGATCCGGACTCTCCATCGAACTACGTTCGATTACTCGTCGCCTCCCTTCGCCGTATTCATCACCTTCCCAAATCCCAGACCTTCCAACCCGCCATCAGGTATTCGCGCGCGTTACTCTCTTGTGGGCTATATATTTGGAGATGTGATTTCAGGAAAAACCCCCATGATGCGACTCACCATGATTCTGCTTGGCGTTGATTTTCTGCGTTCTCACTGGCGCGGATTGCGACGTTTCGGCTGGATTACTCTGATTGCTGGCATCGTTATCTTCATTGACGCGCTAGATGGTTCACTGTTCTTCCCAATCGAACCTTTCGCCTGTCTGCTGTTGTTCGAAGGTGCTGCAACGCTGATGGTTGCTCATAGCGGTATGGGCGGACAACGTATTTTGCGCTACGTAAAAGGCAGTGTCTTTAGTGCTGCGGCATTACTGATTCTGGCGGGTCAGCATGACGGTGATTTTGTCCTGGCGATGATCTTCGGCATGCTGTTTTTATTCGATGGCGCTCTCCAAATTGCTTCTGCCGTCGTGGTGCGTTACCGGCGTTGGCGCCCGGCGTTATGGGGTGGGATCATCGAAATTGCGCTGGCAATATTCTTCTTCCAGCCCTGGCCTTCGCACTATTCAGGAACGGTTCCCTATTGTCTCGGCCTCGGCCTGGCGTTTGCCGGCTGGAATATGTTTATCCTCGCCAACCGCGTTAAACGCGCCGCTGCAAATCCAGGACTCAAAGGCGCGGTCTATATGGAAGAGGCTGATGTTCCTGACGTCGTGGAATGGGATGGCCCACCAGCCGATGACGAAAAAGCGCTGACCGTGCATGTATGGACGCCCGCAGGATCGGCCCCCAGTGAAACCATTCCCCGCCCGGTGATTAGCCGCTATATCGCCGCCGTCGACCGCAACGGTGTTATCTCCACCGGGCACGCCGCTTTAGAATCGCCCGGCGGTATTTACATCAGCCTCTACCCTGCGGAATTGATTGACCAGTCACCCGACGAATTTGCCCGCCTGTTGCGTGCCACACCGGAAAACAATGTTCCGGGGCGATTCCAGCCTGATTATGCAACCGAATCGGCAAAGTGGTGCCCCTCAACCAGAAAAGTGCGCATCCGCAATTACAGCGAAGAGCGCCTGAAAGCATTTTGGGAAAGTTATCGCCAGAATGAGTCCTACAATCTGACCTATCGGAATTGCTCAAGCAGCGTAGCACGGGCGCTGGAAGCCGCTCTTGAAGGCTCAGTCGGCAGGCTTTGGCATAAACGTGGGTTCTGGATGGCAATGGGGAAACTGATGTCGACGCCTGAGCTTTGGGTGGCACTGCAAATACGCAAACGCGCGCAAACCATGGCCTGGACACCCGGTTTAGTTCTCGATTACGCTCGCGCACTCAGCATGCTTGCCGATCCGCGCCCTACCGGCTGGTTCAATACCACCAGCCGGGCACTGAAGAAAATGCTCCAGCGCCGTGTGGCCTGGGAAAAAGGTAAAAGCGGAGAAGAAACGGCTGAAGATTAACTTAAATATCCGCGACGAGTTTTTTTGCAGCCTTGCGGTGGCGAGAAATAAGTTCAGGCACATCCAGCCCAACAATATTGCCATCGGTGACACGCCATTTTCCGCCAATCATCACATGTTCCGCCCTTTCCGCACCGCATAACAACAGTGCTGAAATGGGATCATGACTGCCGCTAAAACGCAGTTCATCTTGCGCAAACAGCGCCAAATCCGCTTGCTTACCAACGGCAATTTCGCCGATATCACTGCGCCCAATCAGTTTCGCCGAGCCTTGCGTTGCCCAGCCGAGCACACGCTGAGGCGTTATGGCTTGCGCCCCGTATCGCAAACGTTGCAGATACAAGGCTTGCCGCGCTTCATACATGATATTTGATGCATCGTTCGACGCCGAGCCATCAACCCCCAGACCAATTGCTACACCCGCGTTCTGCAAATCCACCGTCGGGCACATCCCAGATGCGAGGCGCATATTGGAAACAGGGCAATGGCAAACGCCCACTCCCGCACGCCCCAGGCGCTGAATTTCACTCTCATCAAAATGGATACCGTGCGCAAGCCAGGTTCTGTCATTAAGCCAGCCGACGCTTTCCAGATAATCTACGGTTCGTAGGCCAAAGCGTTGCAGGCAGAAGTTTTCTTCATCAAGCGTTTCAGCCAGATGGGTATGCAAACGCACGTCTTCACGCTGCGCGAGCTGCGCACTGTCACGCATAATTTCGCTCGTCACCGAAAACGGTGAGCAAGGGGCGAGTGCAATTTGCAGCCACGCCCCTTCTCCGCGCTGATGGTAGCGTTTAATCAGCCGCTCGCTGTCGCGTAAAATCGTCTCGCCTTGCTGCACGGTATGGCGCGGCGGCAACCCACCGTCATCCTCGCCCAGGCTCATTGAACCCCGCGTTAACACAGCACGCATTCCCAGTTCACCCACCACATCTACCTGCACATCAATCGCCTCTTCCATACCCTGTGGGAAAAGATAGTGATGGTCAGTGGTGGTCGTGCAGCCAGAAAGCAGTAGCTCCACCATCGCGACTTTGCTGGCAAGCGCCAGAGCTTCAGCATCAAGGCGTGCCCAGACAGGATAAAGCTGCTTTAGCCACGGGAACAACGGCACGTTAACGACAGGAGCCCAGGCTCGGGTGAGCGTCTGGTAGAAGTGGTGGTGAGTATTAATCAGGCCGGGTAAAAGAACTCGTTCGCTGGCATCAAACACCGCATCACAGGAAAGGGTAGGTTCGCATCCTGCGGGGACTAATTCACGAATGACCGCCCCTTCAACCACCACACCGCCAGCGGCGTCGTGCGAATTTGCGGTAAAAACTGCGCGGGGATTTTTGATCCATAAACGTTGTGCAGACATCACTGGCTCCTGAAAATGAAGATAAAGGGAAGCCAGCTCAGTTATGACCTGTCTGCTGATCCAGGCATTGCGCGGGGCAATTTTGTGATTCTAACCAGGAAAATGGTGCGCCATCATCGCGTTTTCTTATGGCGTATTTCGAGTAAAAAAAAGGCTTTGCTGAACGTGTCAGCAAAGCCTGTTATTTTTTAAAGATTACTTCGAACCCGTTTTTCCAGCAGGATTTTCCGCCGTTTTAAGAATGATTTCCGGCACTTTGCCAAAATCCACTTTTGCAGTTTTTAGCTTTTGAGTCAGATCGGCAGTCACATCCAGCTCAGGTGCGACTGAAACCGCAGCCTGCATCGGCATAATGACAGCAATTTTCTTCTCACTACGATAGGTGTCACTGGCCGTTTTGAGTGCTTTCATCACCACAATACGCGCAGCGTTTTGTTGTACTTCCCACTGCTGCGCAATGACGTTCTTATCCGCCTGGCGAGCGGCTTCAACTTTATCTGCAGGAAAATTGGCATAGCTATTCTCTGCCAGTTGCAGGCCTTTATGAAGATTTTCGTTAACGGCTTTAAGATGTGCTTGTTCCTGTTGTACCAGGCCTGATTCAACTAATACTTTTTCCACATTAATAAACTTCATTTCTGCATCTCCTGCTGGTTTTGCATCACAACCCACGAGCAAAGCGCCCGCAACCAGTGCGATCATGACAGTCCCTGCCACATGGCGAATTAAATTTCGTTTCATTTGATATTTAACCTGCTGAAATATAAAAGTGGGCTAACCTATAATCACGAGCGATATAATGTCCTTATTACATTCATAAGAAATATATACACATGCAAGCTGACAAACATACTATAAAAAATAGTCAGCGAAGAACAGACACAAAGTCTTAATTATGTTTACCCCATAACTTCTAATCGACGAGCCGTCTCATAATGTGTCACCCAATAACGGTTCGCCAGGGAAGACATTGTTACGCCTTCGCTGCTTGAGGCGTGAATGAATTGATTATCCCCCACATAAACGCCCACGTGACGCATACCTGGAGAAGTTTTAAAAAAGACTAAATCACCCGGTTTTAATTGTTCTTTATTGACTTCCTCACCATTTTTTATTTGCTGTGTCGTGGTGCGGGGTAATGATTTATGGAAAGAGTCATTAAAAATATGTTGCATCAATGCCGAGCAATCCACGCCTTTATGCGTCGTTCCCCCCAAGTGGTAGCGCGTTCCTTTCCAGTTTGAAAATTGCTCTAATATGGCTGTTTTTATTTCTGTGGAACTATTAGAGGATGCAGAGGTGGCATAATCTGTTTTTTCAAATAACACTTCTTTTTTAGGTGTGTGGTGTTTTGTTGCAATCACCCTTGTTCCTAATGATGCAAATTCCTTTGGCATATTAAAAGCAAAGGAATTTGCACTAACAATTAAAGGAGCAATAAATAATGACAGAGTAATAAATTTTTTAAAAAGAGGCATAGGAAATATCTTTCATCTACAAACACAGGCGAACAGGCCATTACCGATTATTCAATAATGGGATAAGCAATTCCTTTTGGGTGAGCAAATAATAGCCGATGGACACAATTTAAACAGCGCGAATTTTGTCCAATTCTAGACTTGTATTTTTTGATTTAAAAAACAGTCTGATACCCCGCTTCGCTTAACTGAAAATAGCACTCATACGTTCGCGAGACAGACCTCCGGACGCTGATAATGCGGCCACACTAACGCCACCAGCGTGGGATAAGCGTCATGGCTGAACTCATCGAAACACTGGCGCAAATTCAGCACTTCGATATCCGCAAAAGGAACTTTTTCGCCCTCCGCACAGCGTTTACGAAGGTTGTCGTAATAGCGATAGATGGCCGAGTTCAGATCACTACAACGCCTTTGCGCACTGAAAAGCACAGGGTTCGCGCTCAGTTCATCAACACTCATGCGTTTTATCGTGGCATGGGCAAAATCAACATATTCGTGACTCACCCGCCAATAATATTCCGGTGTAATTTTCAACATTAACTTTGCAAAGTAATCTTCGCGTTCATCAGTTTCAGATAAATTTAATTTAGGGGAAGATGGTGTGACAGTTTTTACTTTTGGCTGTATTGCCGAACGCATCAGAACCAATACCGCACACAGTGGGAGTAAGAATAAAATAATAGTGAAAATGACGTTCGACATTCGACGCTCCTGTTTTTTTTATAGTAATTTTGAGGCAAAATATTGTCAACGTAACGCTTTGTTATTGTGATAAACACCCCGTTGATATAAAAGGAAAATGTAATGCTGCCCAACAACCTGGTGCCCGCGATACTTCCGATACCGCCCAGGGAGGAGGATGCACTCACGGAAGGAGAAATCACTTTATCCACTGATATTAATGATGATTTTTCCCTTCTTGAGAAGACAATTCTCAATGCAAATGATTATGCGGGACAGGCGAAGAACTCATTGCTTGAAGAAAACAATCGTCATTTAAAAGACCAATTATTTTGTGCAGTAAAGATTGAAGCAATCACAACCGTGCTCAATGAATTAATTGAACAGGAAAAAGTGTGTCCGGCCGATCTCCAGATGCTGATAGAAGATAAAGAATTGCAGATAAGTCGGCATTCGCAGCAGATCTGGATCAATCAGTTAACCCAGGAAAAAACCTGGCCGCTGTTTTATTCACTGGAAAATTAAAATAAATGTCACAGACATCAGACCCAATTATCTCCCAGCCAGCATTACCAGATGAAAGTGAAGCGAAGAAATTTACCTTAAGTGAAAATATTACCGCGTTGGTGCAGATTAAAAATGACAATATCGCTCGTCTTGCGCAGGGGAAAATTAATATCACCTCCGCATTGGTTGAGCAAAAATGGCATAACCGCCATCAAATTTATCCTTTTCGTGTGAAAGAAGAGATTTACGGTGCCGTACTCAGTGAAATTATCGCGAACCATCCAGGGTTAAAAAACCAGATTCTTGGGCGTCTGGAAGCGGTTTATCAACAGTTGAGAAATGAAGAAGCACAAACACTTTCGCGCACGCGTGCGCTGCTGGAAAACAGCTACAAAACACCGCACTTGTGAAATTAAGGCGCATGCTCAACTTTGCGCAAAGCCTCCGAACACGGCTCGCCTTCGGTAATAATTTCAATCACATCCGCCCGCTCGCCGATCCGCACCTCACTGACACGATCAAATTTGCTCTTATCGATCAACAACAGTGACTGGGCCGAACGCTTGAGCAGCGCGGTTTTGTAATCCGCATTCCAGCTCCGCGTATCCCATAACGTTCCATTGCTATCCACGCCTTCGCAGGAAAAAAGGAACAGATCGATATCCAGTGATTTGAGCTGCGCCGCGAGTGGCGCATTGATATAGCAAGCATATTTACGCTGGAGCAATCCGCCGGTGCTGATCAGTTGAATGTGCTCACGCTTAGCCAGAGCCTGGCAAACCCGCTCGCTGTTGGTAAAAACAGTCAGTGGAATATCAGGCAGCAAACGTGCCAGATACCAACAAGTGGAACTGGCATCCAGCGCAATCACCATTTCGGGGGCAATCCAGGCCAGCGCGCGATGAGCAATATCAGCTTTGCTATTGAGATGGCTTTTCAGACGCGCGGCAAAAGGATCACCACCTTCATCGGCTCCACGATTAATACGTTTCGCCCGCCCATGCTGACGAACAATTTTCCCCTGCTTTTGCAGTAAACGCAGATCGCGCCGCACGGTTTCCTGGCTCACCTCTAACAAGTGGGCCAGTTGTTGCGTGGTGAGATTGTCATAGTGTTCGACAAGCTGAACCAGTTCCTGATGGCGTTCGGTTTTCATGGTGGCGTCTCCCGGCAATGCCCGGATATTAGGGGGTGACGCCCTTCTTTAACAAGATGTTGCCGTACTTCGCCCGCTCGCCTGTGATGACGATCGCAAAGGCGTGTTGGGCGCGTTCATAAAATGCATAACGATCTATGCGCTCAATCGCAGGCCCGTGAGATTCATTGAAAAGGGCCTGGCGATAACGTTGCTCAACCCGACTATCCAGTTCATCACCACTGACCGGAGCCATCATCACCAGCGGCGACGCATAGCTATCGAGTTCAAAAAGTGGGATCACCGCCGCCAGCAAATCGCTTACCAGCACACCATCTGCTCGTATCACCTGTGGGCCAATGCTGTGCGCGGGAAAATGTGCATCGGCGAAGATAATTTCATCTCCATGCCCCATCTCAGCGAGCACTTTTAAAAGCGTTGGGGAAATTAGCGGTGAGATATTTTTTAGCATGTCACACTCCATTCTCAGCAATATTGCGATAAACCTCGCATTGTTCGCCCGGATAAAAATAACGATATCGGTAATCAATCTGCGCTCGCGCCTGTTCAGGTGAACTAAATGCGCCACAACCGGACCAGGCAAACATCGCCGCGCCCAGTACCGTGGTTTCAGCATCGTCCAGCACTTTAATCGGCAAGCCGAGAACGTCCGCTTTTATCTGGTTCCACAGCGCATTGCGGCTGCCACCGCCCACCAGCAACAACTCTTGCGCCTTAAAGCCGCCGATAGATTCCAGAACCTGCAAATTATTGCGTAACTGCCAGCTCAGACTTTCCAGAGCGGCACGATAAAAATGCCCGCGCGTTGTTGAAAGTGTTGCGCCCTGCCAGCCCGCATGTGACGGGCGGGCCATTAGCCCGCTATCCATCCGCAGACCTTCACAACCTGGTTCAACCTTTTGCGCAGCCGCGATCATCTGCTGATAAACCAGCCCAGGCTCAACATCGTGCCAGTGAAGATGACGAACCCATTCCAGCACGCCGGAAGCCAGCCACTGTAGGCCTGGATTATATAAACCCGGCAGGCTGTCCAACTCGCATGTTGAACCGACATAACCCGGCAACAGCGTGGTATTAACCATCGGGCTGCGCGCCATTAAGATTTCCCAGGTCCCAGAGGAAAGCACAGGCTCAGAGAGTCCGGCCCCTGAACCAAACAGCGCAAACTGCGTGTCGTGACCCGCAGAAATCACCGGAATGCCAGGGGATAACCCAAAGTGTGATGCTATTTCCGGAAGCAAGATGCCGATGACTTCTCCAGGAATCACCTGGCGTGGGAATAGCCGCTCAGGTAAGCCCACCGCCTGCAAAATAGCCTCGCTGAATCGAGCGTTATGGATATCGAGCAATTGGCTGGTGCCCGCCATCGTGCGGTCAGTGGTCAACTCACCCGTCAGACGTTGGTTAATTAAAGATGAAATAAACAGCCATGCGTCGGCGCGCTCGATAAGTGCCGGATGATGCTGTTTTAGCCACAACAATTTGTATAGGGTGTTAAAGCTGAATTGGCCAACACCCGACAGCGTTTGTAAATCCTGCGGCGATATCATGCTGTTAATTGCCGCCATATGTTCCACGGTGCGCGGGCATTTCCAGCTAATAATCGGGTACAGCAATTCACCGCGTTGATCGGTTAACGCGCCATCCACACCAAAAGTGGTGACGGTTATGCCGCGGATTTCCCAGCCGCTTAGTTGCTCCATTACCTCTCGGGAACACTGCTGCAAACGCTGGAGAATGTCGTCGAGCGACCAGTCATGCCAGTGCGGGTTCTCGGCCGAAATCCGGCTTTCATTGGCAACCGAGGCTTTGGCAACGATTTGCCCCTCGCGGCCAACGGCCATGGCCCGCACATTCGTTGCCCCACAATCTAATACCAACACGGCTTCTTTCTTCATCACGCCTCCTGCTCTTTCAATGCCGCCACTTTGAAGGCGGCGGCACTGGCGTGTTTAACGTTTGTAAAGCGGGCCGTAGTTCTGACAGGCGCGATAATCCTGACCTTCGCTGTCCATGCCATGCGCCGCCCACACTGATGGGCGATAAATCGCCTCGTCCTCAACGTTATGCATACACACTGGAATACGCAGCATTGAAGCGAGCGTAATCAAATCCGCGCCCACATGACCGACGGTCAGAACACTGTGATTCGCGCCCCAGTTCGACATCACAGACCAGACATCTTTGAACGGCCCTGCGCCGGTTAAACGTGGCGCAAACCAGGTCGTCGGCCACGAGGAATCGGTGCGTTTATCGAGCGTGTCGTGGACATCTTTCGGCAAATCAACGCTCCAGCCTTCGGCGATTTGTAGCACCGGGCCAACGCCTTTGATCAGGTTGATGCGGCTCATGGTAAACGGCACGCCGCCACGGGTCAGGAAGCGCGATGAGAAACCACCGCCACGGAAATACTCATGCACCGCAGGGCACCATTCAGTTGCAGCCAGGCAAGCATCGGCTTCTTGTTGGCTGATTTGCCAGTGCGGTTTCATGGTGGGATTGCCAGCGTCATCTTGCTGACGGCAGGTGCCATCGAGCGCCGCCGAACCTGAGTTAATCAGGTGGATAATGCCGTGTTCAGCCCGCCCGGTGAGCGCTTTGCCCGTCACACGTTTGACGACTTCCGGCGACCAGAAAGTACGCACATCGGCAAACACCTGCGCGGTGCCCGTCAGCAAATGGCCGAACAACATCGAGGCCCCATTCAGGCTGTCGTTTTCAGTTGCCACAACGTACGGCTGGCGAACGCCATGCCAGTCAAAAGAGCTATTGAGCAATGCTTCTGCGGTATCGCCATTCGGGTATTGATCCGTCCAGTGGCGCTGTCCCTGGAAACCTGCGGCGATGGCGTTGTAACCCAATGATTCTTCGACGCGCCCCTTCTCGGCAAGCCTGGTGTTGCCCTTCATCATGTCTCTGATACACATCGCCATCAGCAAACTTTCACGCAGGATTGCGTGGTTTTCCTGCTCTGTGCGGTGGTACTTCTCAGCGTTTTTATCTTCGCCGTATTTAAAGTTTTTATCCGCCCAGCTGAGTGCTAACTCAAGCTCTTGTTCATCATAGATTTTATGGTCGATGCGACGGCGTAGTTCCGTCATATCCACCGCCTGTACTTTCATGCCGAGGTACGATTCAAAGAAGTTGTGATCAACAATCGAACCCGCGATCCCCATCGAAACGCCACCCACCGACAAATAACTTTTGCCTTTCATACTGGCTACGGCAAGGCCCGCACGCGCAAAGCGCAACAGTTTTTCCTGCACATCTGCGGGAATAGACGTGTCGTCCGCTTCCTGCACGTCATGGCCGTAGATTGAAAACGCGGGCAGCCCTTTTTGATTATGCGCGGCCAGCGCTGCGGCCAGATAAACCGCGCCAGGACGCTCGGTGCCGTTAAATCCCCAAATAGCTTTCGGGCGCATCGGGTCCATATCAATGGTTTCGCTGCCGTAGCACCAGCATGGCGTTACTGTGATGGTCAGCCCGACATTCAGGCAACTAAATTTTTCTTCGCAGGCGGCGGACTCTGCCATTCCGGCAATCGTGGTATCAGCAATCACACATTCAACGGTTGTGCCGCAGGCATGACGTAATTGCTCACTAAGCAGTTGCGCCGTGGCCTTCGCCATATTCATGGTTTGTTCTTCAAGTGATTCGCGCACGCCCATTCTGCGGCCATCAATAACCGGGCGGATGCCTATTTTGGGTAAGGAATTAATATGGTTCATAAGAAACCTCATGTTGAAAATCTGTTTTTTGTGAACGAGATAAAGGCACTTAAACACACCGAAAAATGTGAATAGTGTAAAAAGTGAAAATTGCTAACTCGAATTAGCATAGATACCGAAGATTAAAATCGACAATATAATTATCTTTGAAGTGTGATGTTTTTCACGAGTTTTAGCGTTCAGGAGAAATGTTAAAAATAATGGATTTTTCGAGTAATAAATAACTTTACTATTTTCATATAGATGCATCATCAACACAGAGCTGCGTCACAATTTGATAGCAAATAATTTGTCGGAACCGCCGAGTTTGAATAGTTTTAAAACGGAAATGCTAACTCGAGTTAGCGAATTTGAATATTCAACGGGTTTTATACACAGAGGAAACCGGCGTGTGGGTCATGCACAATAACCTAGCCCCGGAAAAATAACTCTCTCACGTATCTGTCTTTCCCGTTAATTACCGACTGCGAACACCTGATCAATTCAAGGGAAAGCGCCATGTCAGACCATTTTTTGCAAATGAATAATATAACTAAACGATTTCCCGGGGTTCTGGCGCTGAGCAATGTCAGTTTCAATTTACGCCGTGGCGAAGTCCATGCTTTGCTTGGGGAAAATGGTGCGGGAAAATCAACACTAATGAAAATTCTCTCCGGCGTATATCGGCCGGACGAAGGTGAAATCATTTTTGAGGGGAATAAGGTCAAATTCGATACCCCTCTCGATGCGCAAAAATTAGGTATCACTATCATTCATCAGGAATTTAATTTATTCCCGGACCTGACCGTTGAAGAGAATATTTATATTGGTCGTGAGTTTTGTAAAAATAATCGCTGGAGACTCGATGTGCCCGCCCAACGGGCGTCCGTAAAGGAAATCCTGGCAAAACTTAATCTTAAAATTAAACCCGAAACACGCGTTTCTGATTTAACGGTTGCACAACAACAGATGGTCGAAATCGCCAAGGCCATTTCGGTCAATGCCAAAGTTCTGGTGATGGATGAACCGACGGCGGCACTCACTGAAAGCGAGATTGATAGCCTGTTTCGGGTCACGCGTTTGCTCAAAGAACAAGGCACTGGCGTGGTTTACATCTCGCATCGCCTGGAGGAACTGGCGCTCATCGCTGACCGCGCTACCGTGATGCGTGACGGGCAATACATAGATACTGTGGATTATGAAACGGTGCAAATCAGCGACCTGATTACCAAAATGGTTGGCCGTAAACTTGGCGATATTTACCCCCGTCGCCCGCCATTTACCGCGGATAAAAAAGTTCTGGAAGTTAAAAACCTTCAGCGTAAAGGCGTGCTCCACGATATTAATTTCAGCCTTCATAAGGGTGAAGTATTGGGTCTTTCAGGTTTAATGGGGGCCGGGCGAACTGAACTTGCACGTGCATTATTTGGTGCGGACCCGATTGATAGTGGCGAAATATGGCTTAATGGTGAATTAACCAAAATAGGTGATGTACATCAGGCCATCGAGAAAGGCATTGGCTATTTAACCGAAGACCGTAAAAAAGAAGGACTGGCGTTAGGATTATCGGTCGAACTCAATATCATGCTAGGAAACTTCCCTGAGTATTCAGATAAGTTTGGCATTGTAAAAGAGAAGCAGTGTGAAGAAACAAGCCAGCAATTGGTGAATGCATTACGTATTAAAACACCTCACTTACAACAAGCAGCCCTTAATCTTAGCGGTGGTAATCAACAGAAAATAATTATCGCCCGCTGGGTCTGCAAAGATACCGACATTTTAATTTTTGATGAGCCAACCCGGGGTATTGATGTAGGAGCAAAGCTGGAAATTTATGAATTGATGAATCGCCTGGTCGCTAAAGGGAAATCCATCATCATGATTTCATCTGAATTGCCCGAAATTCTTGGCATGTGCGATCGCATATTAGTGATGCGTAGCGGCCACATAGCAGGTGAGCTAAACCAAGCCAACGCCTCTCAGGAATCCATTATGAAATATGCGACGTTAGAGGACTGAATAATGACCGATTCATTAACGCCCACCAACCAACCGGTAAAAGCGCGCCGTTTGAATAAAGCACTTCTGATGCGCCTCGCGCCCTTATTCAGCCTGGTTTTGCTGGTGATATTTTTTAGCTTCAGTTCACCCTTCTTTTTTAACACTGAAAATATCATGACGATTGCGCTGCAAACGTCGGTGATTGGCATCATGGCAATAGGCGTGACTTACGTCATTATCACCTCGGGTATCGACCTGTCGTTAGGTTCCGTGGTGGCATTTTCCGGCGTGGTGGTCGGACTGTGCGCCTCTTACAATATGCCGCTGATTGTTTGTGTGGTTGCCGGAATGCTCGCGGGCGGCTTATGCGGCTGTATCAATGGCTTCCTGGTCACTCGTGCCGCCATTCCACCGTTCATTGCCACACTCGGCCTGATGATGTCAGTGCGCGGCATCAACATGGTAATGACCGACGGGCGCGCAATTTATTTCTCTGATTACCCGATGTTTAAAATGCTGGCTCAGGGCCGCCTGTTCGATGTGCTGCCCTACCCGGTCTTTTACCTGCTGATCATTGCGCTAGTCGCCGCGTGGATCCTGAAAAAAACGGTGATTGGGCGCTATGTCTACGCCGTGGGCAGCAACGAAGTGGCGGCACATCTTTCCGGCATTAAGGTTCAGCGCGTCAAAATCTTTGTTTACGCCTTCTGCGGCCTGTTAACCGGCATCGCCGGGGTGATCCTCGCGTCACGTCTTAATTCTGGCCAACCCACCGTGGGCGTGGGCTACGAACTCGAAGCCATTGCCGCAGTGGTGATTGGCGGCACCAGCCTGATGGGCGGCGTTGGCACCATCGGCGGCACGATTATTGGCGCGTTCATCATGAGCGTGCTGAAAAACGGCCTCAACCTGATGGGGGTATCACAATTCTGGCAGATGGTTGCGATGGGTATTGTGGTCATCGCTGCGGTTTATCTCGATACATTACGCAAAAAAATGCGTTAGCAGTCTGTTTATAAATAGAACGTTTTTACCCTACATAAAACCCGAACATAACGGAGCTAGTGAGATGAAAACCAAACATATTTTAGGTGCACTGTCCCTTGCTGCACTGATGGTCAGCACCGCCTACGCAAAGACATTAACGCTGCCGGTGGTGAGTAAGGGCTACCAGCATGAATTCTTCCAGACGGTAAAAATGGGTACTGTCGCGGCTGCGAAAGATTTAGGCGTCGAAACCAGTTTTGTTGGCCCGGCAGATGAAACCCAAATTGCTGAACAAATTCAGCTTATTGAAAACACCATGGCGAAAAAACCTGATGGTATTTTGCTGGCAGCGCTCGACGCTAACGCCCTGACGCCGCTGGTTGAAACCGCCAACAGCCGTGGGATTAAAATCGTTACCTTCGACTCCGGCGTAAATTCAGATATTCCTGCCAGCTTCGTTGCCACTAACAACGTCAAAGCAGGTGCTGAAGCCGCCGACGCGCTGGCCGCAGAGGTAGGCGGTAAAGGTAAAGTGGGGGTGATTGCACACGTTGCCGGAACCAGCTCCGCCATCGAACGCTCTGAAGGTTTCACCAAACAGATGAAAGAGAAGTACCCGCAGATTACCGTGCTGCCGGTGCAATACAGCGATGGCGATCCGCAAAAAGCGATGGATAAAACCACCGATATGGTTCAGGCAAATCCAGATTTAGTAGGGATCTACGCCACCAACGAAGGCTCAACGCTGGGTGTTGCCAACGCCATTGATAGCCTTGGCATTAAAGGCAAAGTGAAAGTCATTGGCTTCGACAGCACCGAAGCGATTATCGGCTTCCTGAAAGCGGGCGTGCTGCAAGGCTTTGTGGTGCAGGATGCGTATCAGATTGGTTATCAGGGTATTAAAGCGCTGAATGATGCAATCAATGGTAAAGCCGTCGCCAAAGTGATTGATATCCCGGTCAAATTTGTCAGCATGAAGAACATTAACGATCCGGCAGTAGATAAGCTGCTGCATCCGTTTGGTAAGAAGTAAACCCAACGCCCCCCCTTTGCGCCAACGCAAGGGGGCTGTCCGGTGAGAATGACAAACTGCGGTAGGTGTTTGAAGTTTTGGAATTATAATGGCAGCTATTTTTTGATAACGGACTGGGGAAAACGGACATGCCGAAGACGGTAGAACAAATCGCAACGGATCTCAGTTTGTCGGTCACGACAGTGAGACTGGTATTAAGCGGTAAAGCAGAACAATATCGAATCAGTCAGAAAACCCAGACCCGCATTAATGAGCATGTAGAACGTTACGGTTACACTATTAACCATTCAGCCCGCAGTCTGAAGTTAAATAAAACTGACACCCTGGGATTAATTATTCCCTGCATCTCCAACGTATTTTTTGCCACACTCGCTGAAAAATTAGAATTACGCTGTCGTAAATCTGGCTTTCAATTAATGATCAGCTGTACTTATAACGATGTTGATTATGAGAACAAACTGGTGAAAGCGCTTATTGCGCGTAATGTCGACGGTCTGTTTATTGCCCCTTCGACGCTTGAGAATCAACAGCACCATTTACGCCAGGTACAAAAACCACTGGTATTACTCGACCGTGATTTCAAATTTACCGATAACGCGCTGGTTGAGAGTGATAACTTTGCCGGTGGTGTAACGCTCACTCAGTCCATGCTTGAGGCCGGGAAAAAGCCGCTGTGGTTTTTGGTGGGCGACACCGCGCTGCCCAGTATTCACGACCGTTTGCAAGGGTATCTTGATGCGCTCAGGCAAAACGAATTAAGTGCAGAACACTGGGTTGCAGAGGCGCAGGACAATACGCCGGAAGGCGGTGCGCAACTGATGAAAGACCTTATCGCGCGCGTCGGAGTACCTGAAGCCTTTATTGCGTCGTCATTGCCAATGCTTGAAGGCGCAATAAAAACGATTCGCGAACATTGTGGCGTTATTCCGCAACACATCAATATTGGCACATTCGATGAACACCCAATGTTAGGGTTTTTATCCAATAATGTCTGGTCCATGCGCCAGGATGAAGACACCTGGGCTGAGAAAGCGTTTGAATTAATGCAGCTGGCAATTGACGGGCAACCGGCAATGCGAACAGAAAAGGTTAATATGGTGCTAATCAAGCGTGAGAGTAATCACTGAATATTATTTTCACCGTTCAAAGAATATGGAGAAAAGAAATGGAAAGAGATGTACTGGCACGTGAAATAATAGACACCTGCCTTGAAATGACGCGCCTGGGTTTAAATCAGGGAACCGCTGGGAATATTAGCGTGCGTTATCAGGGTGGCATGTTAATCACCCCGACGGGCACACCCTACGAGCGTTTAACCGAGTCCAATATTGTGTTTGTCGATGCCGACGGCCAGTTTGAAGAGGGCAAAATCCCTTCTAGCGAGTGGCGTTTTCATCAGGCCGTTTATCAGGCCCGTCCCGATGCCAACGCCGTAGTGCATAACCATGCCGTCCATTGCACGGCGGTGTCGATTCTCAACCGCCCGATTCCTGCAATCCATTACATGATCGCCGTCGGTGGCGGGAACACGATTCCTTGCGCCCCGTACGCCACGTTTGGCACTAAAAAACTCTCAGAACATGTTTATGAGGCGATGAGAGATCGCAAAGCCACGTTGCTGCAACATCACGGCCTGATTGCCTGCGAAGAAAACCTGCAAAAAGCATTGTGGCTGGCGCACGAAGTGGAAGTGCTGGCGCGGTTATATCTCACCACGCTTGCCATCGTCGACCCGGTGCCGGTGCTGCCCGATGAAGAAATTGCCATTGTTCTTGAGAAGTTCAAAAGCTACGGCTTGCGGATTGAAGAATAACTATAATTTCCAGCGTCCTAAAAACCGGCGCTGGAAATTATGCTAAAGGTGGATGACGCTAGAAAGTTCTTCGTAGGTCAGATAAGCGATAGCGTCATCCGACAAAACCTGTTTAACCGGCTTTTGCAGCAGTGACTTCTTGCCCCACTAAGCCAATCTTCAAATACCCTGCCTGATGCAGCGTATCCATCACATTCATCATAGTTTCGTAATCAACCGATTTGTCTGCGCGGAAGAAGATTGTGGTGTCTTTCTTGCCTTCCGTCGCCGCCATCAGCGTGTTAACCATGTTCTCCTGAGTGACTTCATCGTTCCCAATAAACATAGTTTTGTCCGCTTTGACGGAGAGATAGATCGGTTTTTCAGGGCGCGGCTGCGGCTGGCTTGAAGACGCGGGAAGGTTAACCTTCACATCGACCGTCGCAAGCGGCGCTGCCACCATGAAGATAATCAGCAACACCAACATGACATCGATAAACGGCGTCACGTTGATATCATGCATTTCGCCGTTATCGTCGTGGTTTTCATTAAAACTCATTGCCATGGGATCAACCTACACGCAGTTTCTGAGCTGTACGTACCGGGCGAGACTGAGAGCTTGCAGCCAAATCCAGGTCACGACTTTGCAACAGCAGAACCTGAGCGGCAACATCACCCAACGAGGCTTTATAGCCGCCAATCACACGGGCAAACACGTTATAAATAACAACCGCTGGGATTGCTGCAACCAGGCCGATAGCCGTTGCCAGCAATGCTTCTGCGATACCCGGTGCGACGACCGCCAGGTTGGTGGTTTGCGACTGAGCAATACCAATGAAGCTATTCATTATGCCCCAGACGGTACCAAACAGACCGACGAACGGGGAAATCGCACCGATGGTCGCAAGGAAGCCGTTACCGCGTCCCATGTGACGACCTGCCGCCGCAACACGGCGCTCAAGACGGAAACCGGTACGCTCTTTAATGCCTTCGTTATCTTCACTGCCGGCGGAAAGCTCAAGCTCGTTTTGCGCTTCATTGATAAGCATGGTGCTAAGGCTTCTCGCATCAAACGCTTCAGCCATTTCACTGGCTTCATCCAGAGAGCGGGCATTAGCCAGTTGCTGCTGCTCGCGCTTAAGACGGCGCTTCTGCGAAGACAGCTCAACACTTTTGCTAAAGAAGATTGCCCAGGTGACGACAGAAGCCAGAATCAGGCCGATCATCACAATTTTTACCACGATGTCGGCATGCTGATACATGCCCCAGACAGAGAGGTCTGTCTGCATCAAATTATTCGTCACTCTTACTCTCCACCACGAAATAATACAAAAACTGGTCGTAATAATATCAAAACGGCATCGAATTGATAGTAGTTCTCATTAGTATTTAAAGAGTGCCTGAAATTGTCTATGCATTCCTTGCGCTTACGCAGCAAAAAGATGATAAGTTAAGTTTAGACATCCAGATGGTTAAACAGGGTAAAGTGAACATGACTGCGAAGAAGCACATCGAAACGGCGCTGGTTAATGCCGGGCGCGATAAAAAATTCACCCAGGGTTCGGTTAACAGCGTCATTCAACGCGCTTCCTCGTTGGTTTTTGAAACTGTAGAAGCGAAAAAACAGGCGACGGCTAACCGCGCAAAAGGCGAGCTTTTTTATGGCCGCCGCGGCACCCTCACCCATTTCTCGTTACAAGAAGCGATGTGCGAACTGGAAGGCGGCGTGGGTTGTGCGCTTTACCCTTGCGGCGCGGCAGCCGTTGCCAATGCGATTCTGGCATTCGTCGAGCAAGGCGATAATGTGCTGATGACCGGTAGCGCTTACGAACCTAGCCAGGATTTTTGCACCAAAATTCTCGCTAAACTTGGCGTGACGACCACCTGGTTCGACCCGATGATTGGCGAAGGCATTGCAGAGCTGGTGCAGCCCAATACTAAAGTCGTATTTCTGGAATCGCCAGGCTCTATCACAATGGAAGTACATGACGTTCCAGCGATTGTTAAGGCGATTCGTCGCGTTGCCCCTGACGCCATTATTATGATTGATAACACCTGGGCTGCGGGCATTCTGTTTAAGGCACTGGATTTCGGCATCGATATTTCGATTCAGGCGGGCACCAAGTATCTGATTGGCCATTCCGATGCGATGGTGGGTACGGCGGTGTCGAACGCACGTTGCTGGGACCAGTTGCGCGAGAATTCATATTTGATGGGGCAGATGCTGGATGCCGACACGGCGTATATGACCAGTCGTGGTCTACGTACCCTGGCGGTGCGCCTGCGCCAACATCATGAAAGCAGTTTAAAAGTTGCCGAATGGCTGGCGCAACATCCGCAGGTTGAACGCGTCAATCACCCTGCACTGCCCGGCAGCAAAGGGCATGAGTTCTGGAAACGAGACTTTACAGGCAGCAGTGGTTTATTCTCATTCGTGCTTAAAAAGCGCTTGAGTAATGACCAGTATCAACACTACCTGGACAATTTCCACTATTTTAGTATGGCTTATTCCTGGGGTGGCTATGAATCGCTTATTCTCGCCAACCAACCGGAAGAACTGGCGGAAATCCGCCCGGCAGGCGGAGTTGACTTCACCGGAACCTTAGTTCGCGTGCATATCGGACTTGAGAATGTTGACGATCTGATTGCCGATCTCGACGCAGGTTTCCAGCGTATTGCCTAAAATTGCCAGAAGTGGATGCCATAAAAGACAGTTTTTTCCGTTTCGAAATGATTTGTTGAGTCTGCGATCATGAAGTCGAAGGGGTTTTAGCGTTACACTATGACCACAAGATTAAGGCCCCTTTAACCGGGGCCTCAAATACTAAGGTGCGCCTAATCTTCATACTGTAGATTCACGCGTGCTCATTAAAGCAGTTCCACAGGATTTGCCATGGCTGTTATACACAATATCGTTCAGGCGCTTTGGCAACATGACTTTGCTGCACTCGCGGACCCTCATGTTGTTGGAGTGGTTTATTGCGTCATGTTTGCGACGCTGTTTCTCGAAAATGGATTACTGCCCGCCTCGTTTTTGCCAGGCGACAGTCTGCTATTGCTCGCGGGAGCGCTGGTCGCGAAAGGCGTGATGGGTTTTATCCCGACAATCATTATTTTGACCGCGGCAGCAAGCCTCGGTTGCTGGTTGAGCTACGCGCAAGGTCGCTGGCTCGGTAATACCAAAATCGTGAAAAGCTGGCTCAAGCAACTCCCGCCGCAGTATCACCAGCGGGCAACGGTGATGTTTGACAGACACGGTTTATTCGCTCTGTTAGCCGGGCGTTTTTTGGCGTTTGTACGCACGCTTTTACCCACCATGGCGGGGATTTCCGGCCTCAGCAATCGTCGTTTCCAGGTGTTTAACTGGTTGAGCGGCTTATTATGGGTCGGCAGCGTGAGCAGTCTCGGTTACGCCCTCAGCATGATTCCTTTCGTTAAACGCCATGAAGATCAGGTGATGACTTGCCTGATGATTCTCCCGATGGTGCTGCTGATTGCAGGCCTGGTGGGGACACTGTTTGTGGTTATCAGGAAAAAATTTAATCCTGCGTAAGAAAGTGTCGGATGTAGCTAACGCTAATCCGACGCTAATCCCATTTACATCACTCGCATACGCGCCGCATCTTCCCCCGGTGTCACGCCAAAATAGCGCTTAAACTCGCGGCTAAACTGCGAGGCACTTTCATAGCCAACACGAATCGCCGCAGTGCTGGCTTTCATGCCGTCGTGCAAAATCAGCATCCGCGCTTTGTGCAGTCGATAACTCTTAAGATATTGCAGCGGCGAAGTGCTGGTGACCGACTTAAAGTTATGGTGGAACGCTGACACACTCATGTTCGCTTCGGCGGCCAGTTGGTCCACAGAAAGGTTTTCGGTGTATTGCGTTTCGATGCGTCTGAGCACACGGCTAATCAGGCTGAAATGAGTTTGGCGGCTGACCAGCGCCAGTAGCGCGCCGCCGCACGGCCCGATCAAAATGTGGTAGAGAATTTCGCGGATTATCTGTTTCCCCAGAATACGCGCATCAAGCGGGTGTTCCAGCACATCCAGTAAACGTTCGGCGGCACAAAGTATTTCTTCTGAAAGCTCCGCGGAGTTAATCCCGGTTGAACTGGTTTGCGGATGCGATAAATCATCTTCGCCTATGTCCATCAGTAAATCCTGAAGCTGCAAAATATCAATGTTAATGCGCACCCCAGCCAAGGGTGTTTCAGGCGTGGCAAAGGTTTCACATTCAAAAGGCAATGGCACCGTCAGCAGCAGATATTCGTTGGCGTCGTAGCGGAAAACGCGATCGTTCAAATAACCCGTTTTTTGGCCTGAAAAGAGAATAATGATCCCCGGCTCATACATTACCGGCGTGCGGGCATAAGGCTTAGTGCCATAGAGCAATGTGACATTTGGCACTGAACACAAGCCACTATTTTCTTTTTCAATCAAACAATTAATTTTATTCGTTAATTGCTGGCAAATCGCTTTCCGCTTCATCTTTTTCATCTCAACAGGGCTTTTGTGACCTTGTCAGTGTGCTACTAAATTTTCTATTTCTCCAGCTACCAGTAGAAATAGGCAAGACAAAGGCAGGAATAAGCATTGAGAGATAACCGCTCGAAGCCGACAATGGCTACCATCAAATGAGTTAAGCAATGTCCCTCGTTATCCACACCACAGGAACCCATAATGAACAATTTCAACCTACATACTCCAACCCGCATCCTGTTTGGTAAAGGCGCTATCTCCGAACTGCGCGCACAAATTCCAGCTGATGCTCGCGTACTGATTACTTACGGCGGCGGCAGCGTGAAGAAAAACGGCGTGCTGGACCAGGTTTACGCCGCACTTGAAGGCCTTGATGTGCTGGAGTTCAGCGGCATCGAACCTAACCCAACTTATGAAACGCTGATGAAAGCCGTCGAGGTTGTTCGCCAGCAGAAAGTCACTTTCCTGTTAGCGGTCGGCGGCGGCTCTGTGCTGGACGGTACAAAATTCATTGCTGCTGCGGCTAACTACCCGGCTGATATCGACCCGTGGAATATTTTGCTGACGCACGGTAATGACGTGAAGAGCGCGATTCCAATGGGTTCTGTTCTGACCCTGCCTGCTACCGGTTCTGAATCAAACAAAGGTGCGGTAGTTTCCCGCCGCGCAACCGGTGACAAACAGGCGTTTATGTCTGAACACGTACAGCCTGTGTTTGCGGTGCTTGACCCGGTTTACACCTACACCCTGCCACCGCGTCAGGTTGCGAATGGGGTAGTTGATGCGTTTGTTCACACTGTTGAGCAATACATCACTTACCCGGTGAATGCCAAAGTACAAGACCGTTTTGCCGAAGGTATTCTGCTCACGCTGGTTGAAGACGGCCCAATTGCACTCAAAGAGCCAGAGAATTATGACGTTCGTGCCAATGTCATGTGGGCGGCGACCATGGCGCTGAACGGCTTGATTGGTGCTGGTGTGCCGCAGGACTGGGCGACGCACATGCTAGGTCACGAACTGACCGCAATGCACGGTCTGGATCATGCGCAGACTCTGGCAGTGGTTCTGCCGTCTCTGTTGAATGAAAAGCGTAATGAAAAACGCGGCAAACTGCTGCAATACGCTGAGCGCGTGTGGAATATCACTGAAGGTTCTGAAGAAGAACGTATTGATGCCGCAATTGCCGCAACACGTAATTTCTTCGAGCAAATGGGTGCTCCAACTCGCCTGTCTGCATATGGTCTGGACGGCAGCACCATCCCGGCATTGCTTGTAAAACTGGAAGAAAAAGGCATGACCAAATTGGGCGAGCGCCAGGACATTACTCTGGATGTCAGCCGTCGCATTTACGAAGCTGCCCGCTAAGTAATTTAGCCATTTGGTTTTCGTTTTTGAGGATTTGGTCCAGACTTAAACGCAATTGTTACACTGGGAGCCCCCTCCCAGTGAATCATTCATTAAGGAGGAATGCATGGGAAATCCAACCATAATCAAGCTCCAGGACGGGAACGTAATGCCGCAACTGGGCCTCGGTGTCTGGCAAGCCAGCAACGATCAGGTTCTGATAGCAATCGAAAAAGCGCTGGAAGTCGGCTATCGCTCCATTGATACCGCGGCGGCGTACAAGAATGAAGACGGTGTAGGCAATGCGCTAAAACATGCCGGTGTCCCGCGAGAAGAATTGTTCATCACCACCAAGCTCTGGAATGACGATCAGCAACGTCCCCGCCAGGCGCTGGAAGATAGCCTCGATAAACTCCAGTTAGATTACGTTGATCTCTATCTGATGCACTGGCCAGTTCCCAGCAAAGATCATTATGTCGAAGCCTGGAAAGGCATGATTGAGCTGCAAAAACAGGGACTGGTGAAAAGTATTGGCGTGTGTAATTTCCAGCTTAACCATCTCCAGCGTCTGATTGATGAAACGGGCGTTTCACCCGTGATCAACCAGATTGAGCTGCATCCGTTATTGCAACAACGTCAGCTTCATTCCTGGAATGCGACCCACAAAATTCAGACTGAATCCTGGAGTCCACTGGCCCAGGGTGGCGAAGGTGTGTTTGACCAGAAAATCATCCGAGATCTTGCGGATAAATATGGTAAAACTCCCGCGCAGATTGTCATTCGCTGGCATCTGGATAGCGGCCTGGTGGTGATTCCGAAGTCTGTTACGCCAGCACGAATCGCTGAGAACTTTGATGTGTTTGATTTCCGTCTCGATAAAGACGAACTGAGCGAGATTGCGAAGTTGGATAAAGGTAAGCGTCTGGGGCCAGACCCGGATGTGTTTGGTAGTTAAGGTTTAAAACAACCCTCACCCCGACCCTCTCCCTCAGGGAGAGAATGGTGTTAATCCCCTCTCCTGTGGGAGAGGGTTAGGGTGAGGGCATTAATTATGCCGGACGCTTCCTGCTTGCTGGCTTCACCGCACCTTTTGGCGCAGGCTTTGCCCCTGCCGCAGGTGCCGCTTTACGCTGATGCGTCATTGGCGTGTGTTTCGTCAATGCCGGGCGAGCGCCACGGTTGTAGCGACGCGCTTCACGCATCTCTTCAAGCGTTGGTGAAGGCACCAGGCACTCACGACGGCCGCCAATCAGGTGCTTTTTACCCATCGCTTCCAGCGCTTCACGAATCAACGGCCAGTTGGCTGGATCATGATAACGCAGCAACGCTTTATGCAAGCGGCGCTGGCGATCGCCTTTCGGCACCACCACATCTTCACTCTTGTAGCCAATCTTACCCAGCGGGTTCTTGCCGGTGTAATACATGGTCGTTGAGTTCGCCAGCGGCGACGGATAGAAATTCTGCACCTGATCCAAACGGAAGCGGTTTTTCTTCAGCCACAGCGCCAGATTCACCATGTCTTCATCACGCGTACCAGGGTGCGCGGAGATAAAGTAAGGAATCAAATACTGTTCTTTGCCCGCCTGTTTGGAGTAGGTATCAAACAGTTCTTTAAAGCGCTGATAGCTGCCCATCCCGGGCTTCATCATCTTCGACAGCGGCCCTTCTTCGGTATGTTCCGGGGCAATCTTCAGATATCCACCCACGTGGTGGGTCGCCAGCTCTTTGATATAACGTGGATCTTCCACAGCGATATCGTAACGAACACCGGAGGCGATCAGGATCTTCTTAACGCCTTTAATTTCACGGGCGCGGCGATACAAGTTGATCGTCGGCTCATGGTTGGTGTCCATGTGCGGGCAAATATCCGGGTAGACACAAGACAGACGGCGGCAGGTTTGTTCCGCGCGCGGCGACTTACAGCGCAGCATATACATGTTAGCTGTTGGGCCACCAAGGTCGGAAACCACGCCGGTAAAGCCTGGAACCGTATCGCGCATCGCTTCAATTTCGCTGATGATCGAATCTTCAGAACGGCTCTGAATAATACGGCCTTCGTGCTCGGTAATAGAACAGAATGAGCAGCCACCGAAGCAGCCACGCATGATGTTGACCGAGAAACGGATCATCTCATACGCCGGAATTCGCGCCTTGCCATAAGCAGGGTGCGGAACACGTTTGTACGGCAGCGCAAAAACGCTATCCATTTCTTCGGTAGAAAGCGGGATCGCTGGCGGGTTGATCCAGATGTAACGATCGCCGTGTTTTTGCATCAACGCACGCGCACAACCTGGGTTGGTTTCGTGGTGCAAAATACGGGAGGCATGCGCGTACAGCACTTTGTCGTTTTTGACTTTTTCGAACGACGGCAGCAGTACGTAGGTTTTTTCCCACGGTTTCATCGGCGCAGGTTTCACCACGATAGCTTTCGCTTCGTTGATGGGCTTTTCCGGTTTACCGGTTTCTGCACACGGTAAATCTTCACCGTATGGATGTGGAATCGGGTCGATACGGCCAGGCATATCCAGACGCGTAGAGTCCACGCCAGACCAGCCTGGCATCGCTTCTTTACGCATCATTGCGGTGTTACGCACATCGCAGATTTGGTCGATTTTCTCACCCATCGCCAGGCGATGAGCGACTTCCACCAGCGGGCGCTCACCGTTGCCGAAAATCAGCATGTCGGCTTTAGCATCCACCAGAATCGAACGACGAACGGTATCAGACCAGTAATCGTAGTGTGCGGTACGGCGCAGGCTCGCTTCAATGCCGCCGAGAATAACAGGCACATCGCGCCAGGCTTCTTTACAGCGCTGGGTATAAGCCAGGGATGCGCGATCCGGGCGTTTACCCGCCACGTTATCCGGCGTATACGCATCGTCGTGACGCAATTTACGATCCGCGGTATAGCGGTTGATCATCGAATCCATGTTGCCTGCGGTCACACCGAAGAACAGATTCGGTTTGCCAAGACGCATGAAGTCTTCTTTAGTATTCCAGTCTGGTTGGGCAATGATACCCACGCGGAAGCCCTGGGCTTCCAGCATACGGCCACAGATCGCCATACCAAAACTCGGATGGTCGACGTAGGCATCTCCGGTAACCAGAATGATGTCACAGCTGTCCCAGCCTAAATCGTCCATTTCCTTACGTGACATGGGTAAAAATGGTGCCGGGCCAAAACAGGCTGCCCAGTATTGTGGCCACGAAAAGAGTTCGCGATCGGGCTGGATCAAGCTTATAGAGCTCATAATGCTTCCGAAAAATGAATAAAAAATGATTTAAAAATAACCAAAGCCGGCGATTATACGCTGGTATGGGGTCAAAAATGAAGTGTTATTGCCATGTTAAAAATTAACGCCCTTCCGCTGATGGAAAGGGCATAAATTGAGTTACGGCGCAGGTTGTACTAACAATTGCCCAATAGAGCCACGATCTGCCATTTCCAGCGTCTGGCTGGAATAGAGGAACGGGAAATGTTCCCATGAAGGCTGGCCGAAATAGACCAGTAATTCGACCTGCCCATCCACCCAAACCGTATCTTTCCAGCCACGGTCTTCCCCAAACGGCGCTGCACCATTGACGTTTTTAATCAGGAAGCTCACGCCTTCAATATGGAAAGACTGCGGCATATCGGAACGCACCGTCCAGCGCTCCCAGGTACCTTGCTGAGTCTGGATATCAATACGTTTCATGTCCCAGAGCTGGCCATTAATACCAGGATCATCGCCCAGGGTAATTTCACGACTGCGTGCCGGGCTGCCATTGATAATCTCATCCGGCAGCAGGCGCATTGGCAGCGTGTCTGTCACCAGTGGCAACAGGCCGGTTGCGCGTAACGTCAGAACCAGCGTGGAGATAAGAATGCTCGATGGCTCAAAGAAGCCACGGATTCTGTCCATAATACCGGCAGCTTCCCCGCAGGTTATCGACACTTCTTTGCCGTCGCTCATATCCACCAGAATCTCGCGGCGCTCGCCCGGTGCCAGTGAAAGTTGCTTCACGGAAACCGGTGCTGGCAGGAAACCCTGGTCGCTGGAAATCACATGCATCGCGCGGCCATCGCTCATTTGCAGCAGATAGCGGCGCGAGTTTGAAGCATTGAGTAAACGCAAACGCACCCAGCCACGAGAAACCTCGACATACGGTCCCTGCACGCCATTCACCAGCAGCGTATCACCAACAAAACCGCCACTGCCCGGCTCTTCGTATTCCGGAGCACCAAAGTTATCGAGGCGCTTATCCTGAATGATTACCGGGAAATCATCGACACCGTAGTGGTTCGGGATCGGCAGATTTTTGCTGACTTCATCTTCGATAAGCCACATGCCAGCCAGACCCGCATAAACCTGCTTTGCCGTGCGATTCGGGGTGTTTGCGTGATACCAAAGCGTCGCCGCTTTCTGGCGAATCGGCAGTACCGGCGCCCAGTCAACGTTTGGCTGCATCATGCGTGCCGCTCCGCCCATTAACGGGCCAGGAACCTGTAAACCGGCAATCGTCATCGCGATATTTTCTTGCAGACGATTGCTGTAAATCATTTTTACGTCATCGCCGCTCCATACGCGGATGGTCGGCCCAAGATAACGTCCGTTCAAGCCCCAGACTTGCGCCTTCGCGCCACCGGTAAATGACCAGTGCGCCCGCTGCAACGTCAGGAACAACGGCTGCCCACGGCGGGATTCGAGTAAAGGAGGAACGGGTAAAGGTTGCTGCTGTCCGGCAGCGTTTGCCCTCAGTGGCACCGAGCCTGCACAAAGTGCGACTCCTGATGCCTGTATGAACTGACGCCGACTGAGTGACATAATTGCTCCATGTGAAACTTAACAACGTGGGGCGGTACAAAACGTACCGCCAAAATAGAAGTGATTAGTTCGCCTGCTTCTTTTCAACTCGACCGGAAGCTTCACGCTCCGCGACTTCTTTATCTAACTCGGCGATTTTTTCTCTCATGATATCGCGGCAATGCGTAGCGAGTTTACGCGCCTGATCTTTGCCGTAATGGCTGATATCAATTGGATCAAGCATTTCGACAATCACCAAACCGTTATTCCAGCGGTTTAACTTAATTTTATTACTGGTATTGGAAACACACACCGGAATAATTGGGACGCCCGCAGCAATTGCAGCATGGAAGGCACCGGTTTTGAACGGCAACAGACCGCGGCCACGACTACGCGTGCCTTCCGGGAACATCCAGACCGATATTTTACGTTTCTGAATCTGCGCCACGACCTGGGAAATGGTGCCGAGGGCTTTAGCGCGATTGTCACGGTCAATCAGCATATTTCCGGTTAGCCAGTAGATTTGGCCAAAAAATGGAATCCACAGCAGGCTTTTTTTCCCGACGGTCACGGTTGGCGGCTGCACAATACTCGCCGCTGTCACCATGTCGAAATTATTCTGGTGGTTACAGATGTAAATCGCCGTCGGGTGATTTTCATAACCTTCCGGTAAACGGGTTTCGACTTTCAAACCGAACACCGGTGCCAAGCGCCCAAACAGATGGCCAAAAGTTGCAACATGGCGCGGGTTACGTGGGCTGAACAGGCAATAAATACAGCCAAAAATGCTGACCAGGATGCAATAAATGATAACGATAATAAAACGAACGATGGATAGCATAACAACCTCAAAAGCCTAAACCGCTGACAAGTATGACTTGCTTTAGCGCTTCTGGCAGCATCACTGCTGCCAGATTTCAATTACTCTTCGCTGTCACCCGCACTCGCGCGAAGCGGAGAATCAACTTCAACACGATCAATACGTTGCAGGCCGCGCATCAGCGTACCGCGACGACCGCGTTCACCGGTTATTTTCTGAAGCTCTTCCGGGCGAAGTTTAATTTTACGTTTGCCAACGTGCAAAGTGACGGTGCTTTGTGGTGGCAGAACAAACAGATGAGCCAGTTTATCCTCGCCTTTCGCCGCTTCAGCAGACGGAATCGAAATGATTTTATTCCCTTTGCCTTTAGAAAGCTGCGGTAAATCACCCACCGGGAACATCAACATACGGCCTGCGGCAGTAATCGCCAACAGCATGTCATCGACGCTTGAGATTTCCATCGGCGGCATGACTTTCGCATTTTCCGGCAAGGAAATAAGCGTTTTGCCCGCACGGTTACGCGCCACTAAATCGTTAAAGGTGCAAACGAAACCGTAGCCTGCGTCAGATGCCATCAACAGTTTCTGGTCGTCCGGCGCCATTAATACGTGCTCAACGACAGCCCCCGGCGGCGGTGTCAGTTTACCGGTCAATGGCTCACCCTGGCCACGTGCTGAAGGCAACGTTATCGGGTCGAGCGCATAGCTGCGCCCGGTGGAGTCGATAAACGCCACAGGCTGATTACTCTTACCTTTGGCGGAGCCAAGGTAGCTATCGCCCGCTTTGTAGTTTAACCCTTGCGCGTCAATATCATGGCCTTTGGCGCTACGCACCCAGCCCATTTGCGACAACACAATGGTGACAGGCTCAGACGGAGTCATGTCATGTTCGCTCATGGCTTTTGCCTCGCCACGTTCACGCAATGGTGAACGGCGATCGTCGCCATAAGCGTCGGAATCAGCCTGCAACTCTTTCTTCAGCAAGGTACTCATTTTGCGTTCAGACGCCAGAATGCCCTGCAACTGGTCACGCTCTTTCTCCAGCTCGCCCTGTTCGCCGCGAATCTTCATCTCTTCGAGTTTCGCGAGGTGGCGCAATTTCAGCTCGAGGATAGATTCAGCCTGAGTTTCGCTTAACTCGAAGCGCGACATTAACACCGGCTTCGGCTCATCCTCAGTACGAATGATATGAATCACTTCGTCGATATTGAGGAACGCCACCAGCAAACCTTCGAGGATATGCAGGCGTTTGAGCACTTTTTCGAGACGGTAGCTAAGACGGCGGCGCACCGTTTCGCGACGGTAAACCAGCCACTCGGTCAGAATTTGCAGCAGGTTTTTCACCGACGGACGGTTATCCAGCCCAATCATATTGAGGTTGATGCGATAGCTTTTCTCAAGATCGGTGGTGGCAAACAGGTGGTTCATCACCTGCTCTACGTCGATACGGTTGGAGCGCGGAACAATCACCAGGCGCGTCGGGTTTTCGTGATTCGACTCATCGCGCAGGTCTTCAACCATCGGCAGCTTTTTAGCGCGCATTTGGTTGGCAATTTGTTCAAGTACACGCGCACCAGACACCTGGTGTGGCAATGCGGTGATGACAACATCGCCATCTTCTTTTTTCCACACCGCACGCATGCGCACAGAGCCGCGACCATTCTGGTAGATTTTGCGAATCTCTTCACGCGGGGTGATGATTTCGGCTTCGGTCGGGTAATCCGGTCCCTGAACAATATCTAACAGTTCGTCGAGTGTGGTTTTCGGCTGGTCAATCAGGGTAATTGCCGCTTTCGCCACTTCACGCAGGTTGTGCGGAGGAATATCCGTGGCCATACCCACGGCGATGCCGGTGGTGCCGTTGAGCAGAATATTCGGCAGGCGCGCAGGCAGCATTTTCGGCTCCTGCATGGTGCCGTCAAAGTTCGGCACATAATCGACCGTTCCCTGCCCTAATTCACCCAGCAAGACTTCAGCATATTTCGACAGGCGTGATTCGGTATAACGCATCGCGGCGAAGGATTTCGGATCATCCGGCGCACCCCAGTTGCCCTGGCCATCAACCAACGGGTAACGATAGGAGAACGGCTGCGCCATCAGCACCATCGCTTCATAGCAGGCGCTGTCGCCGTGTGGATGGTATTTACCCAGCACGTCACCGACAGTACGAGCAGATTTTTTGAATTTAGCGCTGTTGCTTAATCCCAACTCTGACATCGCATATACGATACGACGCTGTACGGGTTTTAAACCATCACCAATGAACGGCAGGGCGCGGTCCATGATGACGTACATGGAATAGTTGAGATACGCATTTTCCGTGAATTCGTGCAGCGCAAGGCGTTCTGCACCATCATGAGTTAAATCACTCATTAATTATTCATCCTCAAACTGACGAGCCGAGTGTGGCCACATACCCTAAATAATTCGAGTTGCAGAAAGGCGGCAAACTCAGGAATCCCCAAGAGCTTACTTAAGTAAGTGACTGGGGTGACTGAGTGCAGCCAACGCATCTGCAGCTTGAAGTATGACGGGTATAAACGGCGTAATTGCCGCCGATAGTACCTTATCTGGCAGTTTTAGTCACAGAGGAGTGCGTATCTTAGGTGAAGTGCCATGAGACAAAATGAGCCGCTCGCAGCGGCTCATTTCGGGGAGGTTATTTAACTTTAGTAATTTGCTTCACGTCGATTTCAACCGAGTTCCAGTCTTTGTCGACTTCGCCCTGAATTTCAACGGTATCTTGCGGGGTAATGGTCTGGCCGTTCCAGCGTTTATGGTCGATATCAACGTTAATGGTACCGGACGCATCGCGGAAGATGTAATGGTCGCCGCCGATGCGGGATTCAATCTTGCCGCGCATAGTCACCCAGGTATCGTCAGACAGTGATTTGGCCTTTTCTACCGTGGTGTTGCTGCCACTTGGGCCAACAAAGCCACCCGCAGATTGGGTCTGCGTTTGCGCGGCTGGCGCATTGGGGTCCTGGAATCCACCTTGTTGCGCAGCGATAGCCGGTGCTGCGGTGATAGCGAGAATAGTCATAATAGCGGCTAATTTTTTCATCGTTAATGTTCCCTTTATGAATGAATATTTTAGTGCCCGGATGAATCAGCGTTCAGGGCGGTATGAGAGCTATTTAACCTTAGAGATCTTAACGCGATCTTAATTCCTCCATCAAAAATCGCTTTTTTTAGTAAATTGCGCACCGTGCCGAAGCATCGTATTTTTCCCCTGTACACTCCCACTCAAAAGTTATTAACTTCCCGCAAATGGGCAGTAAGGGAAAACACCATGCGCATATTACTGATTGAAGATGACAAGCTCATCGGCGACGGATTAAAAGCCGGGCTAACCAAGATGGGCTTTTGCGTAGACTGGTTTACCGACGGGCTGCAAGGTCAGTCTGCATTAAGCCTGGCCCCCTACGACGCCGTGATTCTGGACTTAAGCCTACCGGGAACCGACGGGCTGGATATCTTAAAATCCTGGCGTCGTAATGGTCGCACTGAACCGGTGCTTATTCTAACCGCCCGGGAAACACTGGAACAACGGGTTGAGGGTTTGCAACTCGGAGCCGATGACTATTTGTGTAAACCTTTTGCGTTAATAGAAGTTGCCACCCGGCTTCAGGTTTTAATTCGCCGGAATCATGGGCAAGCGCAATCCGTTCTTCGTCATGCCGGAGTGGAACTCGATCCCATTAAATTGGCCGCCACCCGTGATGGCGAAACATTATTGTTAAAGCCTAAAGAGTTTGCCTTGCTGGAATTATTAATGCGCAACGCAGGGCGCGTATTACCGCGCACCATGATTGAAGAGAAACTTTATAGCTGGGATAACGAAGTTTCCAGAAACGCGCTGGAAGTGCATATCCACCATTTACGCCGCAAACTCGGCAGCGGTTTTATTCGCACGGTGCACGGCATCGGCTACACCCTGGGTGAAGAATGATAAAAGCCCTGACTCAAAGTTTACGGGCAAGATTAATTGCCGGATTTATTTTGCTGACGCTGATTGCATGGATTAGCGCGAGTATTGCCGCCTGGCAGCAAACCACTAAAAACCTCAATAAGCTGTTTGATACACAGCAGGTGCTGTTCGCTAAACGTCTGAGCGTTCTGGATCTCAGCTCGGTACGGGGTGAACCGCAACTCCCGCGCACCAAAAGCATGATTTCGCACCATCGTGGTAAGCAAGATGATGACACGCTGGCGTTCGCCATTTATAGCGCTGACGGGAAACTGCTGCTCAATGATGGCGATAATGGTCGTAATCTCACTTATAGATACCAGCGTGACGGATTTACTGACGGCAAACTTGCGGGTGACGACGATATGTGGCGTATGGTCTGGGTCACGACACCCGACGGCAAATACCGCATCGTGGTCGGCCAGGAGTGGGAATACCGCGAAGACCTGGCGCGAGATATCGTTTTGTCCCAGCTCACACCGTGGCTTATTGCCTCCCCGATAATTCTGCTGTTGTTGGTCTGGCTGGTGAGCCGCGCCCTTTCCCCTCTGCACAAGCTGGCGCGCCAGTTACGCAGCCGTAAACCCGACGACGCAAGCGAACTGCCCACCGCAACGCTGCCGCAAGAAGTCCGTCCGATGGTGGTTGCCCTTAACCAGCTATTTACCCGTACCGGCGAGTTTATGCAGCGCGAGCGGCGTTTTACCTCGGATGCCGCCCATGAACTGCGCAGCCCTTTGGCAGCGCTGAAAGTGCAGGCCGAAGTCGCCCAACTTGCGCAAGATGACGCACCGATACGCGACCACGCATTGAATAATCTGAGTGATGGAATTGACCGCGCCACACGCCTTGTCGATCAATTGCTAACATTATCGCGCCTGGATTCGTTAGCCGGGTTGGATGACATCCAGGAAGTGGCTTTTCAGCCATTACTGCAAAATGCGGTGATGGATGCGTATCACGAGGCATCACGCGAGGGCGTTGATCTCCGTCTTGATATCAAAGACGCCAGCGTGAAACGCCAGGGGCAACCGCTGCTGCTCAGTTTGATGGTCAGAAATGTGCTGGATAACGCCGTGCGTTACAGCCCGCGTGGCAGCGTCGTCACGGTCGTTTTGCAAAGCCATGAGATTATCATTACTGATAACGGTCCCGGCGTCAGCCCGGAGTTTTTAAACTCACTTGGGGAGCGATTCTTCCGCCCGCCAGGGCAGGAGAAAACCGGCAGCGGCTTGGGTTTATCCATCGTCCGCCGTATAGCGGCTTTGCACGGTATGCAGGCGCTGTTTCTGAATGCCTCCCATGGTGGATTCGAAGTTCGGATTCGCTGGTAAAAATGCCTGACACACTCGGATTATTGCGTTTTAAGCAAAAGTCTTTGCCCGTTTTTAGCATTTAACCGTGATAGCGATCACGGTAGACTTCGCGCCAGACGCAATTATTCGAGGACTAACTATGAGCAACATTCTGATTATCAACGGCGCGAAAAAATTCGCCCACTCTAACGGCCAACTTAACGACACCCTGACCGACGTCGCGGAAAGCTTTTTGCGCGACCTCGGGCATGATGTTCAGGTCACTCGTACCGACAGCGAGTACGACGTAAAAGAAGAAGTGGCAAAATATCTGTGGGCCGACACCGTGATTTACCAGATGCCAGGTTGGTGGATGGGCGCGCCGTGGACCATGAAAAAATACATTGATGACGTGTTCACCGAAGGCCACGGTTCACTGTATGCCAGCGATGGGCGTACCCGTTCCGACGCTGAGAAAAAATACGGTTCTGGCGGTCTGATTCAGGGCAAAACCTATATGCTTTCCCTGACCTGGAATGCTCCGCTGCAAGCCTTTGAAGACAAAGAACAGTTTTTCCATGGCGTCGGCGTTGATGGTGTTTATCTGTCATTCCACAAAGCTAACCAATTCCTGGGTATGGAAGGTTTGCCGACCTTTATCGCCAATGACGTAATGAAAGTACCTGATGTTCCGCGTTTTATCGCAGAATACCGCGAGCATCTGGGCCGAGTTTTTGCTTAACTGTCTTATGTCGACAACAAGGAGTTGAACATGATTACTGTTATAGCTGAAATTCGTACTCGCCCGGGCGTTCACCATCGCCAGGCGGTTTTGGATGCATTCGCAAAAATTATTCCAACCGTGCTCGAAGAAGAAGGCTGCTTTGGTTATGCGCCTCTCATCGACCATAACGCTCAGGTTGCGTTCCAGACTACCGCACCCGATTCCGTGTTTATGCTGGAAAAATGGGAAACCGTTGCTCACCTGGAAGCGCACCTGCAAACCAGTCATATGAAGAACCACAGCGTAGCTGTAAAAGACGATGTGCTGGATGTTCATATCCATATTCTGGAAGACGCCATTAAGTAATTCAGAATCATGATCCGGCGGGTTGGCGATGCTTACCCGTCCGGCTCTTCTGATTTCCGGCTTTCCCCCTATTTCACAAACGCTGCTAAGCTACTCTTTATTCAGTGCGCACGGTGTGAAGGGTATGAAAACAACCACGGTTTCCGATAAAGTTCTTAAACTTGCCAGTTTTAATCTCAATTTACTGACTACCTTCTGTTTAATCTATTCCACGCGCAGCATTACAGAAGTCTCGGAGATTCTGGATGTTACCCCGCCATCTATAAGTCATTCACTACGCAAACTTCGTCTGCATTTTGAAGATCCTTTATTTATTCGCCACGGCAATACTATTTCCCCGACGGTATTTGCTGACGACCTATACACACAACTTAAACACACCCTTGAAATAATGAGTGATTCGGTGGGCCGAAGTAAACAGACGAATAATCGGGAAACGTTGGTTATCTATTCCCCATTTTCAGTCGCAGTGCATAGTTTATCGTCCACCATATTAAAAATTAAATCTGAGAATCTTAATTATAAAATCAAATATATAGAAACGAATCTCGGCATTCCAGATGCTTTAGAATTACTTAATTTACGCAAAGCCGATATTGTTTTCTCCGCAGCTCCTGTTATCAGTGCCACATTAAAATGCGTGTTGCTCCGTGAATTACGCCCGATACTGGTATGCCGAAAAGATAATCCCTTCCAGAAAACCTCAGTCAGTATCGAAGAGTTACAATCGCTCGATTTAGTCAGCCATTTAACGGCCGATCAGGTGATTTATCAGAAAAAACAATCACTGATGGCAATGCTAAACAAAACGCATGTCTCTTTTGAAACGAATTCATTAATGATGCTGATGACGTTGCTGTCGGAAACAGACTGCGTGGGTTTTATCACTGAGGAAGGGTTTGATCGCTATCAGCAAGTCCTCGGGTTGCGCAAGCTGGACCTGCAATTCCCTGTACAGCAGGTGAACGTGTATCTGACCTATCGAAAAGAGATGGAACAAAAATCCAGTTTCATGTTATTTCTCAACAGCATTCTTGGTAATTAAATACACGCACAATAAAACTAAATCCGCATTTAACGTTGAGTAATAGGCTGCTCAAATTTCGCCTGTATGCTTATCGAACGCACAAGGCAGTTAAATAATATTACACTGTATTTATATTCCTGCTCCGTCACTCAGTTATTTATTTTACCACCACTCCCTGACGAATTAACTGCCTCTGCGATAATATTCACAATCTGAGGCAAGTTATGAAAATCATTAAAATACCCCATCCCCATATTCATTATAACCATCATAAAATAATACTGAAAACATCCGCTGGAATAGTGGCAGGCGTTCTGAGTTTTGGTTGTGCCGATGCGAGTACGGAAAGACTGGTAACGAGCGTAGGTTCCGTAGGGATTTCCGTTCGTGGTTCGTACTTTGATGAAACAATAAAAATGAGTGCCGCAAATACGTCGGCAATAAAAATCGAAGATAGTGGAACCGTTACCCTAACCCGTGGGGTGATAAAAAATAATGCGACGGCTGCCGCAGGGGCAAAAGGCCAGACCGGGGTATTTATCTTAGGCAATAGCAGAGTGGATCTTGTTGATTCCATGATCACTCTCGAACCACTGACGGCGGCGAGCGCCATTGTCACTGCCAGTGATATGACTGGCGTGCTCGTTGAGAATGGAAAGCTGAGTCTCGAAAACAGTCGCGTCACGATAGGCGGCGGTACGAAGGGAATCAACAACCGTGGGATTGTTGTAACGGGCGACTATTCCCTGGCAGCGCTTAATCGCTCAAGCGTAAAGACATCTTCTTCCAGCAGCGTAGGTATTTCCGCGAAACAAGGCGGCAAAGTCGATTTGAAAGAGACGTCTGTTGAAACCTCGGGTAACTACAGTCATGTCCTACTGGCAAGCGACGACAACTCGTCTATTCACGGCGAGGGCTTGCAACTTACCACGTCAGCCATTGGCGCCAGTGCTATCAGAGCAGAAAATAAAGGTGAGATCTCCCTAAAAAACAGCCAGATAACAAGCTCTGGCGCAGCCACCAGCAGCACCACAACCGCCGCACTTCATGCCTTGTCTGGGGCGAGCATAACCGGAACGGGGCTAACGATGTCCGTGACCGGTACGAATCAGGGAGGAAGCCGCGCCGAAGGCAATAACAGCGCAATTTCCCTCGCTAACAGCACGGTCTTCGTCAGCGGCGCGGGGAACGCAGCGCACTCAAGTTCAGCCGCTCGGGCAATTTCAGGTGCGTCTGTTTCCGTAAGCCATTCCACCATGACCACCACCGGGAGCCAAAGCCACGGCGTCTCCGTGGAAGGCGCTGGCTCCCACGCGCAAATCGGCAATACAACAATTGAAACACGTGGCGCACGCAGCTCAAGTGTGAATATCAATGACGGTGCCAGCGCTGAGATTATCAGCAGCAAAATGACTACTACCGCAGCCCCCGGCATAAGCGGGCCATGGTCGCCGGGGATCCTGCTTCAGGGTGCCGGTTCTTCGCTAATTCTGAAAGACAGCGAAATTATCACTACGGAAAGCCCTGCCAGCGGTATCAGTGCCATCAACAACAGCCAGCTTGAAGTGAACACCTCCAGAATTACCACTTCCGGCAATTACGGTACCGGGATTGGTGTTGCCAACAGCACGGCGGTCATTACCAACAGCCATATCAATACTTCCGGCAACGATAATGCGATGGGGATTGTCGCGAACATCGGCGCCACCGTGAGCGTAACGGGAGGAAGTGTCACCACCACCGGGAATGGCTCGCCTGTATCGTCCAATCTCACCTTTCCACACGCAGTCGCCTCTCGCAGTGCAGGCGCGATGCTGACAGTGGATGGAACCACACTGGTGACGAAAGGTTCTCAGGCCTACGGTGCTACCGCCGATGACGGCGGCAGTCTTATTCTGAAGAATTTGTCGGTGAAAACGTTGGGTGAAAACTCTGTAGGTTTATATGCCGGTATTGGCGCGGCAAAACCGGGCGATGTGAATCTTTCAGCGACGAATGTTTCTGTTGAGACACTGGGAGATAATGCGACCGGTGCGTTTGTTGGCCGAAAATATAAATCTGAAACCGCGCAGATGGCGCTTAATAACGTGGCGTTGGCGACTCATGGCGATAATTCACGCGGCCTGTGGGCTGAAGCCGGAGCCGAGCTGACGGCTAAAAACATCGTTGTTTCCACCGATGGTGAGTTGTCACACGGCATTCTGGCGAGCAATGGCGGGCAGGTTCTGGCGGATAATGTGGTGGCTACAACGCACGGCGATGGTGCGGCGGCGCTGGCTGTTCAGGGTTCTCAGGCCTGGACCGGGCTGGCAAATTTAACCAACGCGACGCTGACAAGCGAGCATGGCCACGGTATCCAAACCACGGGTTATGCCGATATCGAGTTAAAGAACAGCCGGGTGACGGGCGAAAGCCAGTGGTTGCAGGCAAACAACGGCGTCGGTAATTTTCCTGGCAACGCCCACATCAACCTGTCCGGGAGCATTGCAACCGGGGCGGCGCTAACAGCAGCCAATGCGTATTCCGAAGTGGCGTTAAACAACACCAGTGTGTGGTTTTTAACCGGCAATTCAGTGCTCAGTACGCTCAACAATAATCAAAGCCTGATCAATTTCAGTACCCCCGAAAACCACCAGTACAAAACGCTGACGGTGAATAACTATCACGGCGATAACGGGACGATTGCATTAAATACCCATCTGCATGATGACAATTCCCCCTCCGACCAACTGGTGATTAACGGCGGTCATGCCGATGGCGCAACCAACCTTAAAATCACCAACACCGATGGCAGCGGCGCACTGACGCGCGGCAACGGGATTAAAGTGGTCGATGCGATTAGCGGGGCGACCACCGACCCGCAAGCATTCAGCCTGCTCAACAAAGTGAAGGCCGGGCCGTATGAATACTCGTTGTACCGCTCCAGCGTCGATGACAGCAATGAAGAAGCCTGGTATCTGCGCTCGAACAAACAGCCGGAAAGAGTCGTTGAAGATCTCGATCCCCCCGCGCAGCCACCCGCAAAACCCGATCCCGACCCAACGCCTGGTGAGAAGCCCGTTGAAAAGCCTCCGGTGGATAATGTAAAACCGTCCGCACCTGCCGAACCACCGGCTGCTATACCGAATTATCGGGCGGAAACTTCGCTGTATCAGGACATTCCTCAGCTCGCGCTGCTCTATGGCCGGATGCTGGTTGATAGCCTGCACGAACGCACCGGGGAGCAGTTCGCCAGCCCGGAAAAAATCACGCAGGCGACTGAATCGCCGCATATGAGCTGGGGAAGGTTTATCTACAAACAGGGCAAGTCTGATTTTGACGGGCCACAGTCACGCTTTTCGCTCAATGCCATTCAGATTGGCATTGATTTGTATCGCGAAAGCAAAGATGACGGCAGTTCAAATTTTGCCGGGGTGCTGGGAAACATCGGCAAAATAAACAGTAAGGTCACACATACCGACGGCGAGAATGCCGGGCGCAATACCCTGAAATCATGGGGCGTTGGCGGCTACTGGACGCACTTTACACCTGCGGGAAGTTATCTCGATGTGGTCGCTCAGTACAACCGCTTGTATGTGGAGTCCAGCCCGACCGATCTTAGCCCGATGAAAACCAAAGGTTACGGGTTAAGCGCCTCTGCTGAGACGGGTTATCCGTGGCAGCCTGACGAAGACGTTCAGCGTTTTATTGAGCCGCAGGCGCAGCTGATTTACTCGACGGTGAAACTGGATAACACCCGCGACCGGGCGTCGGGAGTGAATTTTGATCGGGCCGACTCACTCACCGGACGGGTCAGCGTGCGCCTTCACCAAACCTGGAATCACGAGGATTCGCAAAACAACAAGGCGGATAAAAACCGCACCACCGCCTGGATTCGCCCCGGCATTTTGCATGAATTTAAAGGCGAGTCTAAAACCGAGTTTTCTTCGCAGGACGGTTACATTCCCTTCACTACCAATAGTGGCGGCACATGGGGGCAGTTGAATGCAGGCGTGGACCATCAACTAAATCAGTCAGTGTCACTTACCGGATCGTTGAACGTTGAGAAGTCGTTTGAAGGTAGTAGCGTGAATTACGGCGGGATTGCGGGGATAAAAATTAAGTTCTGACCAAAACGGAAGGCTCTATGGATATAGAGCCTTCCATCCATTACATCAGGAAGTCAGCTTTGCGGAATGCCTGCAATGCGTCTTGTTTTTGTTGCTCAGTCATCGGGCGAAGCGGACGACGCGGATCGCCAACATCAATACCATGAAGTTTCATCGCCACTTTACCCGCAGCCACGCCACCGTACTGAACCAGCACACGAATGATGGCGATGACTTTATCCATGCACGCCGCCACGTCTTGTTGATCGCCGCGATTAAAGCTATCGATCAGGCGGTGATATAACGGCGCTGCATAGTTGTAGGTGCTGCCCACCGCGCCCACGGCTCCACACGCTAGGCCCGCGGGTAAAAACTCATCGACACCAAATGGGATATCAAACTTACCGTTGTTCACGCGCACGCAGCGCTGATATTCGTACATGTCGCTGGAGTTGAATTTCATTCCGGTCAGGTTCGGAATGCGGTCTGCGGCCACGAGCAAGAATTGCTCCATATCGAGATTCACACCCGACATACCGGAATGGTAATAGTAAAAGCCTTTAGACGGTGCGGCAGCGGCGTTGATGCGACAGTATTCCACCAGGTCGTCAATGTTGCCGGGTTTGAAGAAGCATGGGCCAATCACTGAAGTGGCAAAGATATCCAGAGTTTCAGCGTGGCGGCTCAGTTCGAGGGAATCGGCAATGCTCAGTGCGCCAGTGTGCAGGGTGATACTCAGTTTGCCGTCGCTGGCACTCACCCAACGTTCGGCAATTTTTTTACGTTCCTCAACCGAGCAATGGATGCCTTCGCCGGTGGTCCCGCAGACATAAGCCCCTTTCACCCCCTGCTGAATCAGATGTGCGGCAATCTGGTCAATAACCGGATAATTGACACTTCCATCAGCGGTAAATGGGGTATGTGGCGCGGCGATTAAGCCCGTTAACTTTTCCATGCAAGCCTCTCTGGAGTTTTACTTCTAATGATTTTTGATAATGAAGTTTAACTCTATATTAAGGCGACAAATGGAGTGATGCAACCATCACCACGGCCGGGAAAGGCTAAATACGTTGAACTGTGATCAATGCCGCTAATACGGCATTATTTTGCGATATTCAGTGCGTCCATAGTGCGCAATTTGCTTTCGCGAGCCTGCTCCGGGGCGGCCTGAACCAATAAGGTATAGAGTAAATCGAGCACAAAGAGCTGCGCCGTTTTGGTGCCAATCGAGTCACCTTGCAGCATTCCCTGGCGGTTGCCGTTAATCAGACTAAAGTCTGCGACATCAATTAATGGAGAGCCAAGATTATGGGTCAGCGCGACCGTGGTGGCTCCCGCCTCTCTGGCGAGTTTGAGCGCGTGGACAGTTTCTGGAGAAGTCCCGGTGTGGCTTATCGCAATCGCGACATCACCGGCTTTTAATAACGTGGCCTGCATATACATGAAGTGGTTATTGGTGACGGCATCGACCCGTAATCCAATACGCATCAGCTTATGTTTCATGTCTTCTGCGGTTATTCCCGAAGAACCGACGCCGAAGATATATACCGAGTTGCTGGTACGTAGCGCGTTAACGACCTGAATAACCTGGTTCATATCCAGCAGGTTAAGGGTTTCAGATAACACATTGTTTATCGTGCTTTGCAGTTTTAAACCGATGGTATGCGCATCATCAGACTCACTGATTTCGCCATCCAGCAACGGGCTGTTGTTGTCCGGTTCCGTCGTGGCAAGTTCAATGGCCAGGTCCATTTTAAAATCCTGGAACCCCTTATAACCCAGGGTACGGCAAAAGCGGATAACGGTGGCCTCGCCCGCCTGCGTTTCACGCGAAAGCTCGGCGATAGAAAGCTGAGTGACCTGCTGCGGAGAAGTCAGAATGAACTGCGCGATACGCTGGGAAACGCGCGTCAGGCTATTTTGCATCGCCCCTAATGTGTCGAGGATTTTTCCAGGTTTAAGGCGTAGCGCTTGAGGCTCCATAAATTTCCTGCTCTGTAGGGCGAAAGGTGGCAAAAAGCCTGCAATATCGAATGGGTCAAAGCGTAGCAAGTCTGTGGCGGTAAAAAAAGCGCGATGTCAGCATAGGGGGTATGCCGCATCGCGCCGTCAAAGAAAAACAGGTTTGTTAACTCATTTTATTATGACGTAAAACTTTCGCTCCCTAAGCAACGGTAGCTCACCTTAATCACGACCTTGCTTATCGCTTGTGCCGTTTCGCTGATACAACCCGGCTTGTGTGGCTCGCCCGGCAGAAATATGGCGAACATTCCCGGCTGCAAGTGCAATGTCTGACGCGGCGAAACCGCATCACACAGCAGGTAATCATCGTCTTCATGGTAAATATCGGGCGAGATTGCTGCGCCGAGCGGGCCAAAATCAACCCGTTCCTGGCCGTTGAGTAACACCTGAATATCAAGATATTCGCGATGCTGCTCGTAACGCTTACTCTCCGGTTCGGCTGTCTCAAATGTCATGACATTCATAAAAATATCGTCGCCGTCTATCTCATGACGCCCGGCACTGAGCGTTTCCGGACGCAGTGCCAGCGCCTGTTTGATGATGGCCAGCAGTTGAGGAGCAATCCCGCTCTGCGCGCTGAGTTCTGTCACTTTCCCTAAAATCATGGTTTCACCTTTTACTCACGTGATTCATCAAGCGTCAGTGGCGGCGCTGAAGCAAATAATGGCGCGAAAATAACGCCGCTGATAACTACACTCAGCGAGCCAATCACACCGTAGAAGAAGAAGTTCAGGTCAGTGGCATAGCGCGCGGCTAACACCGCCACAATACTCACCACAATACCGAGTGCCGCACTACCGGCATTGGCACGCTTGCAGAAAATACCCAGCATAAACAGGCCTGTCATTGGGCCGCCCATCAGGCCAATCAGGCTGTTAAACGCATCCCAGATTTCTGATTCATCCGCCATCACCAGCCAGACAGTCGCAGCGCTGCTGAGTATTCCCGCAATCAGGATGACCAGCTTGGCCATGCGCATGCTTTTTTCCGGCGTTCTTTTCTGACGGCTCAGGCGCTGGTAAATATCAGAGTTAAAGCAACTGGAGATACTGTTCAGGCTGCTCGAAATGCTGGACTGCGCGGCGGCAAAAATCGCAGCGATAATCAGACCTGCAATACCCGGTGGCATTTCTGTCACGACGAACAGCGGTAAGATGCCGCCAATGTTAAAGCCCGCCGGTAACAACGTTGGGTTTTGCTGGTAGTAAACAAACAGTGCCGAACCAATCGCGAAGAAGAAGATAGGAACAACGGCGACCAGTTTGGCGTTGGTGAGCAGCGTCTTTTTGGTTTCTTCAATGGAGTCGGTAACGATATAACGCTGAACCACATCCTGACTGGCGGTAAATTGCTGAATATTGGCAAACAGGAAACCAATCATCAGCACAGGCACTGTGCTTTCAGTCCAGCTCCAGCGGAACTGTGAGGCCGGGAAGAATTTATCGGCATGCTGAGTGACCGTGAAGATCTCACCGACGCCGCCCTGCACTTTGAAGCAAATCACCACGAAAATGAGAACGGCACTGCCTGAGAGCAATAGCCCCTGAATCACATCCGTCCAGATAACGCCTTCGATACCGCCCATCCAGGTATAAATAATGCACATCACGCTAATCAAGAGCACCAGAACGACCGGATCAATGCCGATAAACGGGCGCAGGGCCAGCACGGTTAAGAAGGTAATAATGGCGATGCGGCCAATGTGAAACAGCATAAATGAGACGCTGGCAAACAAGCGGCTGCGCACATCAAAGCGGGCTTCCAGATATTCGTAAGCGGAAGTGACTTTTAACTTACGGAAGAAGGGAATGTAGAAGTAAAACACCAGAGGCAAAATCGCTATCGCCAGATATTGGCCGAGGATAAACGTCCAGTCCGACGTAAAAGCTTTGGCTGGGATCGACATAAACGTAATCGAACTTAGTGTAGTGGCAAACACGCTGACACCCGCAGCCCAGCCGGGGATGCGGCCACCGCCACGGAAATAATCATCTGCCGTTTTCTGGCGCTTTGAGAAGTAAACACCGACTAGCATCATAGCCAGTAAATAGCCGAAAAGAACAAGGTAGTTAAAGATGCCGAAAGAGTGAGTCATGATGGCACTTTCCTGCTTATGGTTATTGTAGGGATGAGGTATCTATCTGAATTTATAAATTTTCAGATGACGAGATGTTCTGACCAGAGTGCGGCCCCCATTAACCCTGCATCGTGTTGATAATGCGCGGAGTAAACGGGAACCCGGAATGCCAGTGGAAGTTGCGCGAGCTGATGTTCAACCTGCTGGCGATAACCCTTCGCCAGACCCACACTTCCGCCGAGCACGATACATTCGGTGTCGAGTAGCGCTTTAAGATTGGCGATTAACTGGCAGATGGCCTGCGCCGAGCGCGCGACTCGCTGTTGTGCCTGTAAGTTGCCCGATAGAGCCTGAGCAAAAATTTCGCGGGCATTTCCACCCTCGAGTTCTTGAGTGGCTCCCGCCGCGATGGCACGCCCGGAAGCAATAGCTTCAACACAACCCACGCGCCCGCATCCACAACGTGGGCCATTCGGATCGGCCTGAATGTGGCCGATATGACCTGCAAAGGCATGTGGACCGATTAATAACTCACCATTGATGACGATGCCGCCACCGACGCCGGTAGAAACGGTGATAAACGTGACGTGCTTGAATTGTGCCGACAAATGACAATATTCAGCCCACGCGGCAGCTTGGGCATCGTTGAGCACAACGCACGGCAGGCCGGTATATTTTTCTACAATGGCCTGCAATGGGAAATGGTTCAGCCCGCCAAGGTTATCTGGGTTCAGCGCAGTGAGAATGCCCTTATCAATGATACCGGTTGATGCCACCGCCACACGCTGCGCTTTCCCTTGATAAGCCTCAACTAATTGCGCTAATGCCTGCTCCAGCGCTTGTGGTTCCGCGTTCGCAGGCGTTGGGATTTCCATGCGCTGCGAGATTTCCAGAGCTGAGTTAATGAGTGCCGCAGCCAGTTTGGTGCCGCCGATATCAATGGCAAGTGTGTTCATTGTTTTCTCCGGTTTAGCGCTTAACGGCATCACTGAACCAATGGCAAATATGTTCAATACGCGTGATGGCAGAACCGACGGTCACAGCCCATGCACCGTGGTCGATAGCCTGGGCGGCCAGTTCAGGGGAGTTGTAGCGTCCTTCTGCGATGACGCGGCAGCCTGCATTGCTCAGTTCAGACACCATCACCAGATCGGGTTCGTGTGGCGTCACCGCGCTGGTGTAGCCAGACATAGTAGTACCAATGATTTCAACACCTTGTTGCTGGCAATTCAGCCCCTCTTCAACCGTTGAGCTATCTGCCATCGCGAGTAAACCGTGGTGGTGAATACGCGCAATGAGTTCGTCGATAGCCGCCGGGCGCGGGCGGAAAGTGGCATCAAACGCGATAATATCCGCCCCCGCTTTCGCGAGCGCATCCACATCCTGCAAGAAAGGCGTAATACGCACAGCAGAGTCTTCCAGGTCGCGTTTGATAATGCCGATGATGGGAACAGAAATCAGCGGGCGCACCGCATTGAGATTTTCGATGCCTTCAATGCGAACGGCGACCGCACCTGCATTCACCGCAGCCTGCGCCATTGCAGCCACAATTTCAGGGCGGTCCATCGGACTGCCTGGAACTGGCTGGCAAGAGACAATAAGTCCGCCACATTCACGCACGCTGTTATCTAATTTTGCTAGTAGTGACATTCTGCTCCGCCTTTCACATCAAAATGAAGTTTAACTCCAAAAAAGAATAGCGGATGGAGTATTACTATTTCAAGCGACAATCAGGAAAAATGTGAAGGGAGTCATAACGCGGGGGAGAAAGAACTTCAGGCAAAAAAAAGGATCAACGCTTTGCAGCCGTTGATCCTGATTTCCGAGAGCGATGATTAAACTTCAATATCCGCCATATCGCCTTTATCTTGCAGCCAATTGCGACGATCTTCGGAACGCTTTTTCGCCAACAGCATATCCATGATGGCCATGGTTTTGTCGTTGTCTTCATCATCAATGGTGAGCTGCACCAGGCGACGAGTGTTTGGATCGAGCGTGGTTTCACGTAATTGCAGCGGGTTCATTTCGCCCAGCCCTTTAAAGCGCTGCACGTTTGGCTTCCCTTTTTTACGTTTAAGTTGCTCGAGCACGCCCGCTTTTTCTTCTTCGTCCAGAGCGTAATAAACTTCTTTGCCCAGATCGATACGGTACAAAGGCGGCATCGCAACATAAACGTGTCCACCGCGAACCAGCGATCGGAAGTGGCGCACGAACAGGGCACACAACAGAGTGGCGATGTGCAAACCATCGGAGTCCGCATCCGCAAGGATACAGACTTTGCCGTAGCGCAATTGGCTCAGATCTTCGCTGTCAGGATCGATACCGATCGCCACAGAAATATCGTGTACTTCTTGCGAGGCCAGAACTTCGTCGGAAGAAACTTCCCACGTATTCAGGATCTTACCTTTGAGCGGCATGATCGCCTGATATTCGCGGTCGCGGGCCTGTTTCGCGGAACCGCCTGCGGAATCCCCTTCCACGAGGAACAGTTCAGTACGGCTCAAATCTTGCGCCGAGCAATCGGCCAGTTTGCCAGGCAGTGCCGGGCCGCTGGTCAGTTTTTTACGCACCACTTTTTTGGCGGCACGCATGCGGCGCTGGGCGCTGGAAATCGCCAGTTCTGCGAGTTGTTCCGCAATCTGGATATTCTGGTTCAGCCACAGGCTGAAGGCATCTTTGACAACGCCAGAAACGAACGCAGCACACTGGCGCGATGACAGACGCTCTTTGGTTTGCCCGGCAAACTGCGGATCCTGCATCTTCACGGAGAGCACGTAGGCACAGCGTTCCCAGATATCTTCCGCTGAGAGTTTGACGCCACGTGGCAAAATATTGCGGTATTCGCAAAACTCGCGCATCGCATCAAGCAGGCCCTGGCGCAAACCGTTGACGTGCGTGCCGCCCTGCATAGTTGGGATCAGGTTGACGTAGCTTTCCGTCAACAGCTCGCCACCTTCTGGCAGCCATAACAGCGCCCAGTCTACTTGCTCAACGTCACCAGCAAAGTTGCCGACAAATGGCTTTTCCGGAAGCGTAGGCAGGCCGTTTACCGCTTCGCACAGATAGTCTTGCAGACCATCCTGATAACACCAGCGTTGCTCGGTGTTGTTCACTTTGTCGGTAAAGGTGATTTCCACACCCGGGCAAAGCACCGCTTTGGCTTTGAGCAGATGGCTTAAACGGGAAACTGAGAAACGTGGGCTGTCGAAGAACGAAGCGTCTGGCCAGAAGTGAACACTAGTACCGGTGTTGCGTTTACCACAGGTGCCGATGACCGCCAGTTCTTGTACTTTGTCGCCGTTTTCAAACGCGATGCTGTAAACCTGCGCGTCGCGGCGCACGGTGACTTCAACACGTTTGGACAAGGCGTTAACCACAGAGATGCCGACGCCGTGCAAGCCGCCAGAGAACTGATAGTTTTTGTTGGAGAATTTACCGCCCGCATGCAGGCGACAAAGAATAAGTTCGACCGCCGGAACGCCCTCTTCCGGGTGGATATCAACCGGCATACCGCGCCCGTCATCAATGACTTCTAATGACTGATCGGCATGGAGAATAACATCAACACGCTTCGCATGGCCTGCCAGCGCTTCATCCACGCTGTTATCAATGACTTCCTGGCCCAAATGGTTTGGACGGGTGGTGTCGGTGTACATCCCGGGCCGGCGGCGAACAGGCTCAAGCCCGGTGAGTACCTCAATGGCATCGGCGTTATAACTGGATTGCGTCATGGTTTATTCGTTCAGATTGCGAAACAAGAATCCGACATCAGGCCTCAGTGCAGGCCAAGGAAGTCGACTATCTGTGTGAAATAATCTTCGAAGCCTACAAAGGCGTGATTGCCACCGGATTCTACCGTCTGGCGACAGGGGGTGTAGTATGCCACCGCCTGGCGATAATCAAGCACTTCGTCACCCGTTTGTTGCAATAACCAGATGAGATCTGGCGCTTCTAACGGGTCCACTTGCATGACTTTAAGATCGTAAATATGGCGTGACTCTAGCACATATTGCTGCCCGGTGTAGGGGTTCTCGTTGGTGCCGAGATAATCGACCAGCAATTCAAAAGGCCGTACTGCCGGGTTGACCACAACCGCTGGCAGCATGAAACATTGCGACAGCCAGGTGGTGTAATAGCCCCCCAAAGAGGAACCGACAACGCCCAGCGGCTCACCGCCGTGTTCCAGCACTAACGACTCCAGCAATTCTGCTGCATCGGCAGGATACGGCGGGAGTTCCGGTATCACCATGTTGATATGCGGGTGATGGTGCGCAAGCCACGCTTTAAAGCTGGTGGCTTTGGCTGAACGCGGCGAACTGTTGAAGCCGTGGAGATAAAGTAGCGTAGACATCAATACCCTTCTGAAGCGGTATCAGGGTTAAATACCGCTCCTTTCAGGCGGCAAACCTCAGTAGTCACCTCACCGTTTGGATGAAGTTCAAGCCAGCGCCAACCTGGCTCAATGGTGTCGAGGGTGAAGTTCGCGCAATGCGGCTTAAACTGGACGCATGTAGACGGCGTTGCCAGCATCCGGCGGCCATTCCAGTCGAGATCTAACTCCTGGTGAATGTGACCACACACCAACGTTTTCACTTTCGGGAATTTCTGCAGCACGTTATCCAACTCTGCGGCGTTACGCAGGCTGTGTTGATCCAGCCAGCTACAGCCTGCCGGAACCGGGTGGTGATGCAAAAGTAAGAGGGTATGCCGCTCAGGCGCTCCGGCGAGCTTACGCTCCAGCCAGTCGAGCTGATAATCGCTCAGTTCACCATGCGGAACCCCAAAGACCTGGCTGTCGAGCATGAGAATCTGCCAGCTATCCCCGAGGAAAACCTGTTTCGCAGGTGAAATTCCCGCTTCCAGCAACGAGCTGAACATCGCGGGTTGGAAATCATGATTGCCCGGCAACCAAACACAGGGCGCAGGAATCTCCGCAATGCCTTCAACAAAATGTTGGTAGGCTTCCGCGCTGTGATCCTGGGCTAAATCCCCAGTGGCAACAATAAGATCATAATGACGCTGCTCGGCGAGGATGGCGTCAATTACCGCCTGATAGCTCATCCAGGTATTGATACCAAGCAGCGTTTCGTCCTTTCCAGAGAACAGGTGGGTATCTGTAATTTGCAAGATCCTGATCTGGCCCCCACCGGCCACAGGAAGATTTAACAGGCTTTCCAAATGGTGTCCTTAGGTTTCACCCTCACTAACAAACCGGAACCGCCATCGCTCCATGCGCTAAACAATACCGCAGCCAATCGGCCAGAAACTGGTTAATTTGATGCTTTTCGTCGCGTTGATGCAACTTTTTATTAGGATAATCATAACGTGCTTTGAAACGAAAGATCTGCTGACTTGAACACACTTCCGCGACCATAGCGTCATGATAAAGCCTGACGGACATTGACGGCAGGCTCCAGTAGCTTATCGCCGGGACGGTTTGTTCAATTTGCACAAGCGTTGTGTAACGAGTCGACTCAAGAATGGTGAGCCGATACTGGGCGCTACTGACCTGATAAGTGACCTTTTCTCCCACCTCGTCAAGACGAGGAAGCAGGCGTCGAAGTTGCGCAAAATTGGTTTCGCACAGGCGCATCATTTCAGGGAAGTCAGGTGTGTAGCGCTTCATGTTTATTTCTTCCACTCTTCTCTTAATTTCTTATGATGCAATTGCAGCCAAAGCAGTGCGATGACTGAAGCCGCGTTGTCGATTTTCCCTTCTTCTACTAACTGATAAGCCTGTTCCCGGCTCACGACATGAACCCGAATATCTTCGTTTTCATCTGCCAGACCATGTATGCCCGTAGCGGTTGTCGAATCGACTTCCCCAACGAGAATAGATAAACGTTCGCTGGTGCCACCCGGGCTTGCCAGGTAGTTGATAACCGGTTTTGTACGACCAACAGACAGCCCGGCTTCTTCTACGGCCTCACGGCGCGCAACGTCTTCGACGCTTTCACCTTCTTCAATCATTCCGGCCACCAGCTCCAGTAACCATGGGCTTTCGCTGGTGTCATACGCTGCAATACGAATCTGTTGTATCAATACAACTTCGTCTCGCACAGGGTCATAGGGTAGCAGCACTGCGGCATGACCGCGTTCTAAAATTTCACGTCGGACTTCACCACTCATTTCGCCATTAAACAAGCGATGGCGGAATCGATAAAGATCCAACGAAAAAAAACCGCTATAAAGCGTTTCCCGTGCAATAATTTCAACATCGTTTTTCCCTAACGTGACAAGTTGAGGGTTTTGCTCAGTCATAGTAATTTCCTGATTTTTTATGGTCACGAGTGCGTAATTTCAAGCCAGTTTGACTGCCGTTTCATTTGCTATGTGGTAGATTGATGAAAATTAAGGGCAGATGGCACATTACGCCAAGCAGCCCAGCTGGCAGACTCTGCTAGAATCGGCGATCATTTTCGGCTCTTGTCAGCGCTAACAAACAATATTCTGCTTCACAACAAGGAATGCAAATGAAGAAACTGCTCCCAATTCTTATCGGTCTGAGCCTAACGGGTTTCAGTGCCATGAGCCAGGCAGAAAACCTGATGCAGGTTTATCAGCAGGCACGTGTAAGCAACCCGGACCTACGTAAATCCGCTGCTGACCGTGATGCCGCATTCGAAAAAATTAACGAAGCACGCAGCCCATTACTGCCGCAGCTCGGCCTTGGTGCCGATTATGAATACACTAATGGTTTCAATGATTCGAATGGCATCGACTCCAGCCAAACCAGTGGCTCTTTGCAGTTGACGCAAACCATTTTTGATATGTCGAAATGGCGTGCGCTGACCCTACAAGAAAAATCTGCCGGTATTCAAGACGTCACTTATCAGACCGATCAACAAACGCTGATTCTGAATACTGCGACGGCCTATTTTAATGTGCTGAGCGCCATTGATGCACTGTCCTTCACTGAAGCGCAGAAGCAGGCTATTTACCGCCAGTTAGACCAAACGACTCAACGCTTTAACGTTGGCCTGGTTGCTATTACCGACGTGCAGAACGCCCGTGCGCAATACGATAGCGTATTAGCAGACGAAGTGACTGCGCGTAACAACCTGGATAACTCAGTAGAAACGCTGCGCCAGGTGACTGGTAACTACTATCCGTCTCTGGCTTCGCTCAATGTTGATGGCTTCAAAACCAATAAGCCTGATGCGGTGAATAATCTGCTGAAAGAAGCAGAAAAGCGTAACCTGGCCTTGCTGCAAGCTCGTCTGTCTCAAGACTTAGCTCGCGAGCAAATCCGCTACGCAGAAACCGGCCATATGCCAACCGTGGGTTTAACCGCTTCTACAGGCGTATCTGATACCACTTATAGTGGTTCTAAAACCACCACTAGCAGCCAGGCATATAACGACAGCAACATTGGCCAGAATAAAATCGGCCTGAACTTCTCGCTGCCACTGTATAGCGGCGGTTCGGTGACTTCCCAGGTGAAACAAGCGCAATACAACTTTGTTGGTGCGAGTGAGCAACTGGAAAGCGCACACCGTAGCGTGGTGCAAACGGTTCGTTCTTCGTTTAACAACGTGAACGCGTCTATCAGTACTATCAACGCTTACAAACAAGCGGTTGTCTCTGCCCAAAGCTCTTTAGATGCCTCTGAAGCTGGCTATTCCGTGGGTACGCGTACCATCGTTGATGTGTTGGATGCGACCACTACGCTGTATAACGCAAAACAACAGCTCTCCAGCGCTCGTTATAACTACCTGATCAACCAGCTGAACATCAAGGCCGCATTGGGTACGCTTAACGAACAGGACCTTGTTGCGTTGAACGGAACGCTGGGTAAACCAGTGCCAACAACAGCTGAAAGTGTTGCTCCAGAAACACCAGACCAGAATGCGCGCGCTGATGGTTATACTGCTGACACAGCAGCGACCACTGAGACTGCGACGCCTGCAAAAGCGACTCCAGCTTCAGCAACAAGCAAAAAATCAGCTAACCCATTCGCTAACTGATCATAGTTCTCGGGGGCATGACAACATGCCCCCATCACAACTTACGCACTCGAACGTAAGGCAAAGTAAAGATCTCCCTCCAAACGGCCGTCATCGCTTTAATTTCAACCATTCATCCCCTATTCTAAGCACCATAACCACTGGGCTCAGGACAGAATAATGAAACGGACAAAAATCATAAATCACGCATCGTTCCGCAAAAGCTGGAACGCACGCCATTTGACGCCGGTCGCACTGGCAGTTACCGCTGTGTTTATGCTTGCCGGTTGCGAACAAAATGACGAAACAGTCTCCATGTATCAAAACGCGGATGACTGCTCACAAGCCAATCCAGGCAAAAGTGCCGAATGTACAACCGCGTTTAATAACGCGCTGAAAGAAGCAGAACGCACTGCTCCTAAATATGCATCGCGCGAAGAATGTATCGCTGAGTTTGGCGAAGGCCAATGTCAGCAGGCTCCAGCTCAAGCGAGCATGGCGGGTGAGCAAGCTCAGGCACAGCCGCAGCAAAGCGGCAGTTTCTGGATGCCGTTAATGGCAGGTTATATGATGGGTCGCCTGATGGGCGGCGGTGCAGGCTTTGCACAGCAACCTCTGTTCACCTCCAAAAACCCGGCAAGTCCGGCTTACGGCAAATATGCTGATGCCAGCGGCAAGAGCTATGGTGCAGCAACGCCAGGCCGCACCGCGACCGTCCCTAAAACAGCGATGGCACCAAAACCTGCGACCACCAGCACAGTGACTCGTGGCGGTTTTGGTGACTCCGTAGCGAAACAATCGACGATGCAACGCAGCAGCAGCGCAACAGGTTCTTCTCGCTCCATGGGTGGCTAAGAAATTATGGAAAGAATTGCGATTACTGAGCGCCCGGACTGGCGCGAGAAAGCCACAGAATACGGTTTCAACTTCCACACCATGTATGGCGAGCCGTACTGGTGTGAAGACGCTTATTACCAGCTGACGCTTCCACAGGTTGAACGCCTGGAAGAAGTAACTGCTGAACTGCATCAAATGTGTCTGAAGGTTGTCGAAAAAGTCGTGAGTAGTGATGAGCTGCTGGCTAAATTCCGCATCCCTAAACACACCTGGGAGTTTGTGCGCCAGTCATGGCGTACCCAGCAGCCATCACTTTACTCGCGTCTTGATATCGCGTGGGATGGCGTGGGCGAACCTAAACTTCTGGAAAATAACGCCGATACGCCAACCTCTTTGTATGAAGCGGCATTCTTCCAGTGGATCTGGCTTGAAGATCAGGTTCAGGCTGGGAATCTCCCGGCGGGAAGCGATCAGTTCAACAGCCTGCAAGAAAAGCTGATCGAGCGTTTTGCTGAGTTAAAACAACAGCACGGCTTTAATCTGGTGCATTTTGCCTGCTGCCAGGACACCGTAGAAGATCGCGGCACCGTCCAGTATTTGCAAGACTGCGCAGCCGAAGCAGAAGTGGCGAGCGAATTCGTCTACATGGAAGACATCGGTTTAGGCGAGAAAGGCCAGTTCACGGATTTGCAGGATCAGGTTATCAGTAACCTGTTCAAGCTCTATCCGTGGGAATTCATGCTGCGTGAAATGTTCTCCACCAAACTCGAAGATGCTGGCGTTCGCTGGCTGGAACCTGCCTGGAAGAGCATTATCTCCAACAAAGCATTACTGCCAATGCTGTGGGAAATGTTCCCGGACCATCCCAACTTGCTGCCTGCTTATTTCGCCGAAGATAACTATCCACAGATGGATAAGTATGTCGTGAAGCCTATCTTCTCTCGCGAAGGTGCAAATGTGAAGATCATCGAAAACGGCGAAGAAATTGCCCGTGTCGATGGCCCATACGGCGAAGAAGGCATGATCGTCCAGCAGTTCTATCAGTTGCCTAAATTCGGCGATAGTTATGTGCTGATCGGAAGCTGGCTCATCAACGATCAACCGGCGGGGATCGGCATTCGTGAAGATCGAGAATTAATCACTCAGGATCTATCACGTTTCTATCCGCATGTGTTTGTAGAGTAATAAATTAAAGGCGCGAAATTCGCGCCTTTAGCTAACCGATCTGAACTGAAAGCATACTTAACGATCCCATCTCAATACCGTCTGTCGGCAGCGTAATCGGCTCTTTGCCATCCCACGCCCCCAGGACATACAACAACGGCAAGTAATGATCGGCTGTTGGGTTTGATAACGAGCCGCCTTCATGCTGGAGATAGTTCACCAACGGGTGTTCAGCGACTGGCCCAAGCCATGTGAGATTATCTTTCACGTACTGGTTAAACGACTCAGCCCAGGGATACGGCGTATTTTCACCGTGCCAGCGTGCAGTGCGCAGGTTATGAACCACGTTGCCACTGGCAATCAGCATAATGCCCTGATCGCGCAGCGTCGCCAGCTTGCGGCCTATTTCAAAATGCCATGCGGCTGGTTTCGTGCTGTCGATACTGAGCTGCACCATGGGAATATCAGCATTCGGGTACATCTTAATAAGCACGCCCCAGGAGCCATGGTCAAATCCCCAGGCTTCTTTATCCTGCATTACCGGAACAGGAGCCAGTAAGTCGACTAACTGCTGGGCAATCTCAGGCGAACCGGGTGCCGGATAATGAGTATCGTAGAGAGCCTGCGGGAAACCACCGAAATCATGGATGGTTTTTGGCGTTTCCATTGCCGTAACACCCGTGCCTTTAGTGAACCAGTGCGCAGATACCACCACAATTGCTTTCGGGCGCGGTAAGGTCTCTCCCAAATGGCGCCATGCCTGGGTATATTGGTTATCTTCCAGCACGTTCATTGGGCTACCGTGTCCGAGGAACAGCGCAGGCATTCGTTGAATTGTCATGGTGGTGTCCTTTAATCAGGTCATTCAGTTTATGAAAACTACAGTACGCGTTTTTGCGTTATGAAGAACTCAGATAAGCATGATGAAGATCTTCAGGAAATTTGAATGTAAGCGATGTGTAAAGCTTCTCAACTGGCTCTCGATTTTTATCACGTCGCCCATTAATATGAATGAGAATCATTATCAAAAGGAGTGGTAAATGTCAGTACCCTTGATCCTGACCCTATTAGCCGGGGGAGCCACTTTCATTGGCGCTTTTCTTGGCGTGCTTGGCCAGAAGCCATCAAACCGTGTGCTGGCATTTTCCCTCGGTTTTGCAGCCGGCATTATGCTGCTTATCTCGTTGATGGAGATGCTGCCTGCCGCGCTTCGCACCGAAGGAATGTCGCCTGTGTTGGGCTACGGTATGTTCATGGTGGGTCTGTTGGGCTATTTCGCCCTTGACCGCGCCCTGCCCCATGCACATCCGCAAGATTTAATGGACAGCAAACCGCAGCCTCGCAATTTGCGTCGCACGGCGCTGTTGCTGACACTCGGCATTAGTTTGCATAACTTCCCGGAAGGCGTTGCAACTTTCGTGACGGCCAGCAGCAATCTGGAATTAGGAATGGGGATAGCACTTGCCGTAGCGTTGCATAACATTCCTGAAGGTTTAGCCGTTGCAGGCCCGGTTTACGCGGCTACCGGCTCGAAACGAAAAGCTATTTTTTGGGCGGGGATTTCAGGACTTGCCGAAATCCTGGGTGGTGTGCTGGCCTGGTTGATTTTAGGCCCGATGGTTTCGCCGGTTCTTATGGCTGCCATTATGGCCGCCGTGGCAGGTATTATGGTTGCGCTGTCGGTGGATGAACTGATGCCGCTTGCTAAAGAAATAGACCCGCACAACAACCCGAGTTATGGCGTACTTTGCGGTATGGCAGTGATGGGGTTTAGCCTGACGTTATTGCAAACCAATGGGATTGGTTGAAAAAAAGCCCGGTGTAGAAACCGGGCTTTTTGCTTTTTAGCTTAACTTTCTTAGATAAATGTTAGCTGGCTTTGCGTTCATGAGCCTGACGGTATTCCACCAGGTCTTCAATCGTCACCACAGCCATGTTGTGCTCACGGGCAAAGGTGATGCACTCAGGTGCACGCGCCATAGTGCCGTCGTCGTTGGTCAGTTCGCACAGCACACCGGCAGGTTTGAAGCCAGCAAGCGTCACTAAATCGATAGTCGCTTCAGTGTGGCCACCGCGAGTTAACACGCCACCAGGCTGAGCACGCAGCGGGAATACGTGTCCCGGGCGGTTCAGGTCGCTTGGTTTTGCGCCATCAGCAATGGCGGCACGAACAGTGGTAATACGGTCTGCGGCAGAAACACCGGTAGTCACACCGGTTGCAGCTTCGATAGTCACAGTAAACCCGGTGCCATAGGCACTGGTGTTGTTCTCAACCATCATTGGCAATTCGAGTTGTTTACGGCGTTCTTCAGTCAGGCACAGGCAAACAATACCGCTACCGTGGCGAATGGTCAGAGCCATTTGCTCAACGGTCATGGTTTCCGCAGGGAAAATCATGTCGCCTTCGTTCTCGCGATCTTCATCGTCAAGAACCATAACCCCGCGGCCTTCACGTAGTGCTTCAAGAGCGTGTTCTACGCGCTGTGTAGGGGTGCCAAATGCAGAAAGGAGCGTCTGATTCATGGTAAAAAAACCTCATTAAAATTATGGTTACCAGAATCAGGGCAGTCTTAGGAGCTATAAAAATAACGTGAGCAGGCTTAAAAGCTTGAGCTTAGTCGTTACTCTCTCCCATCCGGACTATAACCGTCGGCTCCGGAATTACACCGGATCTGCTGACCTCCAGATTGCTCTGGAGCGCTCGCGGGCTTTCAGCGTTCGCTGATTTACCGCCGGTGGGGAGTTACACCCCGCCCTGAGAATAAGCAGACTTACTATAACGCCGATGATTTTCTCTGGCAACGCCAAACCTTAGAACATTTCGGGTTTCTAAGGAGGCTCGCAGGCATTACAATTAATGCTAATACCGTAAGACAATCCCGTAAGATTATGGAAGCCGCTATGATTGACCCGAAAAAAATTGAACAGATAGCTCGCCAGGTCCACGAGTCAATGCCGAAAGGGATTCGTGAATTCGGGGATGATGTCGAGAAGAAAGTTCGCCAGGTTTTACAGTCACAGTTAACGCGTCTGGACCTGGTTAGCCGTGAAGAATTTGATGTGCAGACGCAAGTGCTACTGCGCACTCGCGAAAAACTGGCATTACTGGAACAGCGTTTGAGCGAACTGGAAAGCCGTAGCGTTCAGGCTCCGGATGTCGCACCGCCAACAGAACCGCAGATGTAAAAAACGCCCCGGCTGGGGCGTTTTACTTTGCGTGGTAGAGACTCAATTTCGTGGCTTACGCCTCGTGGCTCTGAATCTTTTTAATGATGTTGGTGGTTGAACAACCATCTTCAAAGTTCAGCACCATCACCTCACCACCGTTAGCCCAGACTTCTTTACTCCCGGCGATATCATCCGGTTTGTAATCGCCACCTTTGACCAGCAAATCAGGCAACACTTCGCCGATTAAACGCTGCGGTGTGTCTTCTTCAAACAATACGACCCAATCCACGGCTTCCAACGCACCTAGCACGATCATACGTTGATCCTGCGGGTTCACTGGGCGAGTTTCGCCTTTCAGACGTCGGGTAGAAGCATCGCTGTTGACCGCAACAATCAGTCGGTCGCCAAGCTTGCGAGCATTTGCCAGATAAGAAACGTGACCCGCGTGAAGAATGTCAAACACGCCGTTGGTCATCACGACTTTCTCACCGCGTTTACGTGCATTCGCCACAGCGACTTTCAGCTCCGCTTCGGTCATTACACCAAAACCTGAATCGGCACGCCCACGCACTGCGTTTTCCAGCTCAATCGGGGAAACCGTAGAAGTCCCCAGTTTGCCAACGACTACGCCTGCTGCCGCATTTGCAAAGAAACACGCTTCTTCGAGTGAATTACCCGCGGCAAGCGTTGCCGCCAACACGCCAATCACGGTATCACCCGCACCGGTCACATCGTAAACTTCCTGGGCCTGAGTCGGCAGATGGAACGGCTTGATACCTGGCTGCAATAACGTCATACCGTGTTCAGAACGCGTGATCAGCAGAGCAGAAAGATCGTACTCAGCAATCAGCTTCATACCACGCTCCACCAGCTCTTCGTCGCTCTTACACTTGCCGACGACCGCTTCAAATTCAGAGAGATTTGGTGTCAGCAGCGTTGCGCCGCGATAACGATTGAAATCAGTTCCTTTCGGGTCAATCAGCACAGGAACGTTTGCCGCACGCGCAAGGCAAATCATTTGCTGCACGCTTGCTAATGCGCCTTTTGCGTAGTCAGAAAGCACCAGCGCACCAATGTGCGGCAGCGCCTGGCTGATACGTTCGTGCAGTGGCTCCGGGTCAACGCCCTCAAAACCCTCTTCGAAGTCGAGGCGAATCAGTTGCTGGTTGCGGGAAAGTACACGCAGTTTGGTGATTGTCGGATGAGTCGGCACAGAGACGAAATCGCATTTAACGTTGACACCCGCCAGCGTTTGGCTGAGCGCACGTGCTGCATCGTCGATGCCCGTCAGGCCCACCAGGCGCGAATTGGCCCCCAAAGAAGCAATGTTCATCGCCACGTTGGCTGCACCACCTGGACGTTCTTCAATGGTATCGACTTTCACGACCGGTACCGGCGCTTCCGGGGAAATGCGGCTTGTAGGGCCATACCAGTAGCGATCCAGCATCACATCACCAACTACCATGACGCCTGCACGGCTGTATTCGGGCAGCGTTACTTTCATTCCTGACTCTCCAGAGAGGGATAAAATTTTGTCGCGGATAATATCACAATTAATCTTATGCGCGTGTTTGCGGCTCACTGAGCCACGTGTGCCAGCTTCTCAGAACCTGTTCGCGTTCCTGAGTGAAAGTCTCCATGGCCACGTTTCCTGGTAGCTCCTGCAACGCAAGGTGGTGAAGCTCATCGCGTAGCGTGACATAAGCATGCGTCAGCGCTTTCGCTTCGTCATCACTCATGATGTCGTTTTGCGCCATTAATTCCAGAATGCGCACATTATCAGACCAGCGTGTCAGTTTTGGGGCCAGTGCCGCATAACGTAACACCAGATATTGGGTGATAAATTCGATATCAGTAATCCCGCCTTCATCGGCTTTAATATCAAAGCGTTCACGGGTTTTCCCGCCCAGATGCGCACGCATTTTTTCGCGCATTTCCCGCACTTCGGTCTGGAGTTTTTCGCCTTCGCGTGGAACACATAAAATCTTGCGGCGAATGGCATCAAATTCCTGTTTCAGTTGCGGATCGCCATACACGATACGCGCCCGCACCAGGGCCTGATGCTCCCAGGTCCAGGCTTCATTTTGTTGGTAATCAGCGAAGGCTTCAGCGGTAGTCACCAGCATGCCCGCCGCACCAGACGGGCGCAAACGCGCGTCGACTTCATACAAAATGCCCGATGAGGTTCGTGTGCTGAACAGGTGCATGATGCGTTGCGCGAGGCGCAAATAGAACTGGCGGCCGTCAATTTCGCGTTCGCCATCTGTCATTACATCTGACGGGCAATCGTGCAGGAATACTAAATCCAGATCGGAACTGTAACCCAGTTCCCAGCCGCCAAGTTTGCCGTAGCCGACAACAGCGAATCCGCGCCCTTCACGGTTCTGTAGATGTTTTGGCTGGCCGTAACGCCCAACCATCTGCACCCACGCTTGTTGCACAACGGCATCAATCATGGCTTCCGCAAGCCAGGTCAAATGGTCGCTGACTTTCATCACTGGCAAGGTGCCGGTGATATCGGCGGCAGCGACGCGCAGCAACTGCGCCTGCTTGAACTGGCGCAAGGCTTCGAGCTGCTGTTCTTCATCGTCATCAGGCACGCGCAGCAAATACTGCCGCAGCTCGTCGCGATAGGCGTCGGTGGCGGTAGGTTGGTACAGCGTGTTCGGGTCGAGCAGTTCGTCGAGCAGCAACGGGTAACGCGCTAACTGACTGGCAATCATCGGCGAGGCGGCGCACAGCGTAATCAGGTGTTTCAGCGCCCCAGGGTATTCCGTCAGCAGCTCAAGATAAGTGGTTCGCGTTACAATGCCGAGCAGCAGCGGCGTTAGGCGTGATAACGGCAATGGAGCATCGCTGCGCGAACAGGCTTCGCAGAGCAGACGCGGCATCAGTTGATCCAGAACCTGGCGGCCACGCGGGCCAATGGTGCGCTTATCGGTATCCTGGCGGAAATCACTCACCAGGCGTAACACTTCGGCACGCGCATCTGGCGTTAAATGCTCAAGTACGGGCGTACTGGCATCTGCATCCAGCGCGTCCTGCCACAGCTCGCGCCACGCTTCAGCGAGTTTATCCTCGCCCGGTTCCGGCTCATCGTCGCCAATCAAGTCGTTAAATACCTGACGCACCGCGCTCATGTGGCCTTGCAGTGTTTCTTGCAATTCATCCCAGGTCTGCGCGTTCATGCCCCACGCCAGCCGCGCACGGTTCAGATCATCGCCCGGCAATGTTTGAGTCTGTTCGTCATTGATGCTTTGCAGTAAGTTCTCGAGGCGACGCAGATACAAATACGCCTCTTTCATTTTGGCCGCATCGCCTTCCGGCAACAGGTGCAATTGTTGGATCGCTTCCAGCGTGGGTAGCAAAGAACGAGATTGCAACGACGGCTCTCGCCCACCGCGAATCAACTGGAATACCTGGACGATAAACTCGGTTTCACGAATGCCGCCCGCGCCAAGTTTGATGTTGTCGGTCAGCCCTCTGCGACGGACTTCGCGGGCAATCATCCCTTTCATATTACGCAGCGACTGAATGACGCTGAAATCGATGTAGCGACGGAAAATAAAAGGCCGCAGCATGTTGCGCAGCTCCTGGCTCCAGACGTCGTCGCTATCGCCCATAATACGGGCTTTGACCATCGCGTAGCGTTCCCAGTCGCGGCCTTGCTCCTGGTAATAATCTTCCAGTGCGGCATAGCTCACCACCAACGGGCCACTGTCACCAAACGGGCGCAGGCGCATGTCAACGCGATAGACAAAGCCGTCTTGCGTGGGTTGGTCGAGAACTTTAATCAGCCGTTGGCCGAGGCGGGTAAAGAACTGCGCGTTATCGAGTTCACGCCGCCCACCTTGTGTGGAGCCGTTTTCAGGCCAGGAAAAAATCAGGTCAATATCAGAGGAGAAGTTCAGCTCGCCGCCGCCCAGCTTGCCCATCCCGAGGATCATGAGTGGTTGCGCCACCCCGGCCTGGTTACAAGGCGTGCCAAACTCGCGGCAGCATGCGGCATACAGCCAGTCACGAGCAGCAATAATCAGCGTTTCCGCTAACACACTCAGTTGCTTCAGCGAGCTTTCTGTCGGGAGTTGTTGTAGAGCCTGCGCCCAGGCAATTCTCACCATCATGCGGCGACGGAACAGGCGCAGTGCGGCCATTAGCGCGGGTTCGCTATCGACCCCCTGTAACTCTTGTTGCAACCAGGCCGCATAGTTCTGCCATTCGTCGGCCAGCGGAGGTGATTGCTCAATCTCCACTATCCATGCGGGGTGAGCCGCCATGCTGTCACAAACAAAGTCACTAAACGCCAGCACAGCCTGAGCTTCAGGGCTGAGTGTCTGGCGGTCAATCTCGTGTGGCAGACGCGCCAGCGCCGCCTGCAAATGCTGCTGTAATAGTGGCGCTTGCGACATCATGGTCGTATCCCTAAGAAACGATGGTGACTATTTACCGCTATGCAGCCAGAACGGAGCCTGCGAAATAGCTTCATTACGGTAATGTTCGATTTCAACTTGTTGGCGAGTGGCAATGGCGTGACGCAGCCCTTGCCAGTTATCAAGCCATGGTTGAGTTTTCGCGTCGTCATAGACGCCCGCCAGCAAGCGGATAGAGCCGGTTTCACGCGCCAGGCGTGGTAACTGATCGGCGTAGCTATCGCCCAACGGACGCTGGAAAGTTTCTTTCAGTTCTGCGGCGTGGCGCGAAAGATGAGTATCCGCAAAACGCTTAAACGAACCCGCCAGTTTAACGTTGGCTTTTTCGTCAGTAAATTTCTGCCATTGGCGTCCAACGAGCCATTCGGTCAGAGCCAGTTTGGCCTGGCTACTTTCGGCGCTGAATGCCAGTTCAGGCGCTTTGAGATCGGTCGCCAGCATAGTTTCGTAAGTGGCCGCCAGCTCACGCAATTGTGTGCTCGCCTTGCGCGGGATAACGCCGCCAAACAATGCCAGGGCATGACGCACAAGGCCAACCGCTTCCAGAACCTGAGCTTTCGCTTTGCCGTTGCCGCGCAGCCACAACTCTTCGTGATATTGCCAGTGAGAAAGAACCAGTTCGAGTGAGCCTTTCAGCCCCTGTTCTACCGTCGCTTTTGGTGCAACACGCAGGACGGTTAACGGTTTGATTTCACGCTCGGCATTACCGTGTACCAGGTGATACCCGCGCGCAGCTTTGCTCAGGCTACCCTGGCGCAGACCCGGCTGCGCAACCAGTTGTTTAGCAAAATCCAGAACATCCGCGGTTTCACCTTCCAGCAGCTCAAGCTCCAGCTCACATAAAGGCTCAACCTGTTCACCCGCTTTTACTTCACCTAAATCCAGTGCCAGTTCGATACGGCTTTTACCGTGCGTAACGACCCATTTTTCACGGGCAAAATCAGTGCTGAATAAAGGATTAAGCTGTGACTGTATTTCGTCCGGGGAAATACCTTCCGGCCAGACCTCTGCCGGGAACTGCGCGAGTGCCAGTTCCGGTGATGTCAGCTCAACGTTGTATTCCGGGCGTTGATGCAGCCCGCCAATGACACGGCCAGCAATTTTCATCGTCATTTCATAGCGGCCATTATCTCCGCGAATGCGCAGCCCCATATCGTGACGACGCAGCAGATTGTCCGCCGTTTCATAATAGATGTTGAGCAACTGGCGAGGTTCGCTGTGCTGGCTTTCGAGTGCGTTTAAGGTGTTACGAAGAGAATCCAGGGCAACGGGATTCACAATAAATTTGAGTTCGATTTCTTGGGTCATCGTCTTTTTACTTTTAGTTGGGTCACATCGGGCGAAAGCCCGGAGAACTTAATCGTATGATGGTTGTCAGTAGATAATATTTTTCGCCAAATTACCATGAGTGGCGCGTATTTTGACGGGCCATTTGCCGCGAGTAGTTGGTCAAATTCACACCAGGATGATTCCCATTCAGGTTTACGGATTGCGCCGTCAGACTGATGCCACTACTATCGTTCCACTATTTATGACAATAACGACGAAATCATGCACAAATTCCGCCTAATTTGCCTTACTTTGCTCTCTCTTAGCGTTTCTGTTGTGGCTCATGCCGATGAAAAACGTTACGTATCTGATGAATTAAATACCTGGGTGCGTAGTGGTCCTGGGGATAATTATCGCTTGCTTGGCACCGTCAATGCGGGTGAAGAAGTGACTCTGCTTTCCAGTAATGAAGAAACCAAATACGGCCAGGTTCGCGATGCGAATGGTCGCACTTCCTGGATCCCACTGGCGCAACTTAGCACCACACCAAGCCTGCGCACTCGTGTGCCTGACCTTGAAAACCAGGTCAAAACGCTGACTGACAAACTCACGAATATTGATACCACCTGGAATCAGCGTACTGCGGATATGCAGCAAAAAGTGGCGCAAAGCGACAGCGTGATTGCCGGTCTGAAAGAAGAAAATCAACAGCTTAAAAATCAGTTGATCGTGGCGAAGAAAAAAGTGGATGCCGCCAACGTACAGCTCGATGACAAACAACGCGCCATTATTATGCAATGGTTCATGTACGGCGGCGGTGTCGCTGGTTTCGGTCTACTGCTCGGCCTGTTGTTGCCACACATGATCCCAAGCCGTAAGAAGAAAGACCGCTGGATGAACTAATCTTCAACCCTGTATCCTACACTTAGATATTATCGTAATTGGATGCAGGGGCATTAAAGCGTGAAGATTTATCTGGTCGGTGGTGCAGTGCGTGATGGGTTGTTGAACATACCGGTCAAAGATAAAGATTGGGTCGTGGTTGGAGCAACACCGCAAGAAATGCTGGATGCAGGCTACCAGCAGGTTGGGAAAGAATTCCCGGTGTTTCTTCACCCTCAATCGCGTGAAGAATATGCGTTAGCGCGTACCGAGCGTAAATCAGGCCAGGGATACACAGGTTTTACCTGTTATGCCGCGCCTGATGTCACGCTTGAGCAAGACTTGCTGCGCCGCGATTTGACCATCAACGCGATTGCCCAGGACGAACACGGCGAGTATATCGACCCGTACAACGGGCGAGCAGATATCGAAAAACGCCAGCTGCGTCATGTTTCCCCTGCTTTCAATGAAGATCCGTTGCGCGTGTTACGCGTCGCGCGATTTGCTGCACGTTACGCCCATCTTAATTTCCAGATTGCCCCGGAAACCCAGGCACTGATGTCCTCAATGGCCGCCAATGGCGAACTTGAGCACCTCACACCAGAACGCGTCTGGAAAGAGACGGAAAATGCGCTCACCAGCCGTAACCCTCAGGTTTATTTCGATGTGCTGCGCAAATGTGGCGCACTGAAAGTGTTGTTCCCGGAAATCGACGCGCTGTTTGGCGTCCCTGCGCCAGAAAAATGGCATCCGGAAATTGACACGGGCATTCATGTATTGATGACGCTGTCGATTGCCGCGCAGCTTAGCCCGGAAGTTGACGTGCGCTTTGCCACGTTATGCCATGACCTCGGTAAAGGTTTAACGCCCAAAGAGTTCTGGCCGCGCCATCACGGGCATGGCCCAGCGGGTGTGAAACTTGTCGAGCAATTGTGCCAGCGTATGCGCGTGCCCAATGAAATCCGCGACCTTGCCAAACTGGTTGCCGAGTATCACGACCTCATCCACACGATTTCCATTTTGCAGCCGAAAACTATCGTCAAATTGTTCGATGCTATCGACGCATGGCGTAAACCCCATCGCGTTGAGCAAGTCGCATTAACCAGCGAGGCTGACGCGCGTGGGCGCACCGGTTTTGAAGCCAGCGATTACCCTCAGGGCAGATTACTGCGAGCAGCGTGGGTTGCAGCGAAAAGTGTGACCAATAAAGAAGTGCTCGATGATGGGTTCAGCGGCCCGGCGATTCGCACTGAGCTGAATCGCCGCCGTATAGCCGCTGTTGAAGCATGGAAAAAAGAAGCAGGGCTGACAACCCCTGCGGCTAGCTGATTGCCGATGGTTGGCGCATTTTCAGGCCAACCCCCATCAACACTAAATACCCAGCGCAAGGCAGTAAAAAACTTAACCGTAAGCCGATGACGTCTACCATCCAGCCTTGCAGGAACGGCAATATTGCACCGCCAATTCCTGCCATAATCAGAAAAGCAGAAGCGAGGCTGGTTTTATCGCCCAGATTGCGCACGCTCTGGGCGAAAATCACCGGGTACATCAGCGAATTCATTAAACCCACCAGCAGTAAACACACGCCTCCCCACAGGTTTGCGAACCCTATAGCAGCGATCACCAGGATGCCTGCCATGACGGTCGCAATACGGAATGCGCAGATAGCATTCACGCGATGCGCAACCAGGCCGTACAACATTCTCCCGGCAAGCGAACCGCCCCAGTAAATTGCAATCAGCGAAGTCGCCTGTTGCAAATCGAGGCTCCCGAGCGACTTATCGCTGAGATAACTCAGGGCGGTCGTCCCAATCGCTACCTCCACGCCAACATAGGTGCCAATCGCCAGCAACCCCATCACAAAGTGAGACTCGCCGAATAACGCACTGGTGCGCTGGCTCAATCGCTGCATCTGTAACTGACGAAAATCAGGCAGATGGCGGGTATACAACACGACAATTAATCCACATGTCAGAGCGGCAAGCCCCAGGAAAAGCCAGCGTACTGGCTCCTGATGCGCACTCAGACTTACCGGGAAGATGACCAACAGGCTTGCCACCAGCAGCGGTGCAACCGTGGTACCCGTGGAGTTAATCGCCGAGGCCAGACTCAACCGCCCCGCCGCCGTTTCTGGCGGCCCTAACCGCGTGACGTAGGGATTCGCCACCACCTGCATTGCTGCGACCCCCATAGCCAGGATGAATATCGCCGCCAGTACCAGCGAAAACGTCACCAGCCACATCGCCAGCGCCATCAGCAAACAACCCAGAGCGGCAAACCCCACGGCCAGTATCAACGTCATTTTGTAACCCAGACGCGCCATGAGTGCCGAGCAAGGCAAACACGCCACGAAGGGAGCCAGATAGAACGCCACGTTGACCAGCATTGCATCACGGTAGGTCAGTGAAAAGTAGTGATAGAAAAACGGGATCAATACACTGTTGATGCTGGTCAGGCAGCCCCAAAGGAAAAAGGCACACGCCAGAACGGCCAACGGCTGGCGGTGGCTTTGTGATGCATCCGGGAAGGGAGTGGTTAGGGTCATTTCAACATCGTCCGTTAAAAAACAGTCCGTTAAAGTGCCAGTTCAGCCGATAAAAGCTCGGTGATGGCAGAGGCATCTGACAGCATTTGCAACTGTTCACGAAAGTCGCTGTGCATCAGTTTCCGGGCCAGTCGCGAGAAAATCTTCATGTGATTATCCTGCTCCTGATCATTCACCGTCAGCATGATAACCAGTTGCACATCAACACCTTCGCCCCAACTCAGCGGCGATTTTACGCGCAAAAGAGAAATACTACTGTGCAAAACATGTGGCGATTTACAGTGCGGAATTGCCACGGAAAAACCGAGAGCCGTGGAGAATACGGCCTCACGTTCCCAGATGGCCCGTTCAGCCAACGCGCCCGAAACGACCCGCTGCAGCACTTCCAGGTTATCGGTCAGCAATTTGATGGCTTCTTCTTTACTGCTTACTGTTTTATCCAGCAACAGCAACTCCTTCGCCAATACGGGTTTGTGCGACTGCGCTCGCATGAAATGCTCGACGCATTCTGTGACCTCCTCGCTGGTGTCACAGCCTATCGCCGTTTCAAGCAACTGCCGACATTGCTGCACATCCAGCACTTTGAGCGCTTCTTTACATGGCGTGATGGCGCTGGCTGCCATGCTCAATTGCGTCAATCCCATGCCGACTAACAGCGGTAACATTTGTTTATCTGCTGCCATTTCACCACACAGACTTATCGCCAATCCTGCCGCCTGCGCACGGCGCGTGATATCTCGCATCAACGCTAAAAATGTGGGATTACGATAGTCATACAGATGCCGGACGTAAGGGTTCCCGCGATCGCAAGCGAGAAAATACTGCGCCAGGTCATTGCTGCCGATAGAAACAAAATCGAGATAGTTAGCGGCTTTTTCCAGAAGATAGAGCGTAGAAGGCACTTCAACCATGATGCCGAGGTGCCATTCACCAATCGGAATATCTTCCTGCTGCAAGGTTTGCGCAACATGAGCAAACTGACTGTGCAGCCATTGGATTTCTGCAAGTGTCGCTACCATCGGCACCATAATATTCACTGGCCCGACGGCGCTCGCTCGAAGTAATGCGCGTGCCTGAGTGGTGAAAATCTCGTGGAATTGCGGGTACATGCGCACGGCGCGATAGCCCAAAAAGGGGTTTTCCTCTTTCGGTAAATCGAGGAATTCACAGGGTTTATCGCCGCCAATATCCAGCGTACGAATGGTGATTTTTTTACCCTCGGCACTTTTCAATACTTCGCTATACGCTTGATATTGTTCTTCTTCATCGGGTGGCAGGCTGCGTTCACAGAACAACATTTCAGTGCGGAACAGTCCCACGCCATCGGCACCATGGGCGAAGACGCTTTGTGCTTCAACGGCCAGCGCAATATTCGCCAGCACGCTAAAGGTTGTCCCATCTGAAGTCGCGACTTGCTGTTCACGCAGCGGTGCGCTCCGCTGTGCAATCGCCTGCTGTTTTTGCGTTTCCAGCCGATACCAGTTTTCCATCGCCGCATCCGGGTTTGCCACCAGCACACCGTAGCGACTGTCGAGCAGCAGCATGCTGGCAGTGCGCGTCAGTCCTTCACTCTGCGTCACTCCACACAGCAAGGGAATACCGAAGGAACGCGCCAGAATTACGGTGTGTGAAGTTTCCCCGCCGTCGCCCATCACGATGCCTTTAAGATGCGGGTTACGCAGCCGCAGGAATTGACCGGGCGTCAGCGTACCGTTGCAGATAACAATGCTGTCTTGTGTCAGCGTCATTTGCGCTTCCAGGGGTCTGCCCAGCAGATTAGCGGCAATTCCCTGACAGAGATCGCGAATGTCGATAACCCTCTCGCGCAGATACTGGCTGCTGCTGTTGAGCAACGGCTGGCTCAAAGCCTGTGCCGTGAGCGCAATCGCCTGTAATGCGTTACGTGCGCTGGCGTGCGAGAGCAGGCATGATTTGAATGCCGGATCGCTGAGCAATTTAAGCTGAGCCGCCAAAACCTGTGCGGCACCGGGATCCGCGCTATTCAGGTTTTTTTGCGTTAACGCCCAAGCCTCAAGCAATTGTTGCTGCTGGCGGGGAATGTCGGTTTCAGGCTCATGGCGCGAGAGTTCATAGAGATCCACGGAATCGATATGCAACGGGACACCACGTCCAATCCCTTTGCTGACGCCATTGCCACGAAGGTAAACCGGTTGGGCGTGCTCAATAAATATCGGTAGGGGCTGGTTATGCGTTTCCGGTGTGAGTGCCAGCAGTTCGTCGCAATCAGCAAACTCATTTCGCATAAACGCTTCCAGGCACTCAAACGCGGCCTGCTGATCTTCGCCCTCAATCAGAAACTGGCACGAGTCGCCCTGCGTGATATCCGCACCAATCATCCCCAGCACGCTTTTCGCATCGACCTGAGTCTTTTTGCTCCGGTTAATCAGCGTAATAGCTGCGTTGAATCGTTGCGTACGTTGTTCAATTTCACTGGCCGGACGCGCATGAATACCGTTGGGTAACGTACAAATAAAGTCGAGGGTTAGCATGTTTTCACCCCTTCAAAATCGATGATAAAAGTGACTGGCGCACAGCCTGATACTATGTCCTGCGGGGTTTTCAGCGGGATTTCTGCAAGCGTTGCGGATGTGACGTCGCCATTTGTGCTGATAACTCCGCACGCTTGAGTTTGTGTCGATGGGCTCCAGCCGCGCACCACCAGCGCATCGCTCTGTTGCGCCTTTTTCAGAGTGCTGAAATGCAGCTCGGTATCCCAGCTTAAGACGCTGTAATGCGGCGGGAAAACGTGGCCGTGTGGATTAGTACGAAAACGTGACCAGCCGGTAGCAAGCCAGGCGTGAAGATTGCCGCGGGCGCGTTCAACGTCACGCCAAAAAACGCTATCTGCGCCGTTATTCATAGCCAGTATGCTGAGTTTGAAATGGTGCATGCCCTGGATTTGCGAATCAGGCGAAGGCAAAACCATGCCGGACGCACGACCTGGACGATAAGGCATATTCGCCTGTCCGAGCCAGCCAACGCTGCGCAGCAACGTCACCGCGATAACATCCTGGCGGTCCTCAGGAATTTGGTATTCACGCAACCCTTTGGTCACCGTAGATAATCCGCGTTGCGCGTCGTGCATCATCACCTGACTTTGCATCGGATAAAGCGCAACCGGTGCTTCGGTCCACTGTTCACCCTGCCAGACCGCCATCTCTGGCGGCAGGTTTGGACGCTCAATCAGCCCAAATGGCTGATCGGCAAAGTGCACGTGCTGGGCAACGCCTGTCGGGAGCAATACTTGCACCCGGTGATCGCAAACGGTGTTATTGACGCAGATCTGCACATCCAGCCAGGCATTGCTATGTGCCAGCGTGACGATCATCGTGATATCGAGTTCAGCATTGGCGCAGCGTTCTTGACGAGCGGCTAAATTCTGCGGCACCGCCATCTGCCAGTTGAGCGTAAGGCTGCTTTGCAGCGGCCCCTGGACACCATGGAGCGACGTCAGGAATTCATCGCTATTGATAAGCCAGTCTTCAAACGGCGGTGAATAGTTGTAGTTATCGCCTGCGTCGCCGCCATCAACCAGTTGCAAAATGTGAGGATAAATTTGCTGACTGCGTTTGTCGGTAAGCGTCAGGATCCCTTTCTTATTCGCTTCCAGCCGCAGCCATTCATTTTCCAGCTTTACCACCGGTTGAGTCTGCTGGAGGAAGCCTGCGCGAACGCCCTCTTGTAGATAAAAAGTCTGATAGCCGCACGCCGGAATATCGGTCACTTCGAGCAGTAACAGGCATTTGCGATACCAGGTGGTTTCAGTGCTGTTCGATAACTCCTGAACAATGATCGACATATCCTGACGGCTTTCTTCGACGATTTGCCAACGGCACTCTTTGCCTTCGCTATCGACCACGCGGAAATCTTGCTCGGGTGTGAAAATGGTCAATTCAACCAGGCCATGACTCCTTTGCGGACGCGCGTTAAAGATGATGATTTTCTTGCCATCCTGCTGCGCCGTAATCCCTTCAGCCAGCATTTTCATATTCAGGTCAATAAGTTGGTTAGCCATTTCCAGGCCGGACTCAAGACGGTTTTTGACCATCGCATTCACACGGTCTGAGTTGCAGCCTCCGATACTGTCGTGAGCATGGGATTTCATCGCTTCGCGCCAGATACTCTCGACCGCACTTTGTGGGTACGGCAGGCCAAGCCGCCAGTTAACGGCCAGCAATGGCTCGAGATGCTGGCTGAGAGTCTGTTCGAGTTGCGCATTCAGCTGTTTGATATCCACGCGGGTTGAGAAAATACCGCGGTGAATACGCATATATTTCGGGCTGATAAGCTCGCCCTGGTACAACGGCAGAGGGACGTGAGTCTTTTCCAGCGCCTGGAAAAACTGGCTGAAACTGCTGCGTACAAAACGATATTCATCCTGCTGCTGATTGAGCTGGTCAAGCATCGCTGGGACACGGTATTCAAACGGCGACTGGTCATTGCCATTGGGCAGCAAAACGTGGTCGGTCAGTGAAAAACGAGTCTGTTTCGCCAGAATAGGTTCCAGCGCTTTCTGCCCGGCGCAAGGCTCTTCCGGCAGCCATTTCGCGCAGCCGTAACCCCATGGAAGCACTGCGGTAGTGACTTTGCTGCCATCGGCGGCCTGCCAGCTAAACTCACTGTGCGGCACATTAAATTCGCTCCAGCCGCGCCAGATGACCGCATAGTCGATAGCGAACTGTTGCAAAAACATCGGTAACTGCGCACTTTGACCAAAAGAATCAGGCACATAACCAATTGGCATCTTGCCCCCAAAGCGCTGGCAATCGGCCTGCCCCAGCAGTAAATTGCGGGTAATTGATTCAGCCCCCACCACCAGAAAATCGCTCTGCGTATACCACGGGCCTGTCACGATTCGACCCTGTTCGATTAATTTCCGCAACCGGGTTTCCTGATGAGGCGCGACACTTAAATAGTCTTCAATAACGACGGTTTGCCCATCCAGAACAAATGGCCCTAACGTTATATCTTCTTCAAGGCGCTGTAATAAATCGCCCATAAAATAATAAAGCACGGCTTTTGAATCATTCTCAGTAAAATACCACTCACGGTCCCAGTGAGTATGTTGCACCAGATGAACAGTTTTCATATATCGACCTTAACGAGATACTGGAAATAATATTTTCCGCAGCATCACATCTTTATTTTAAATGTAGAAACCCCTGAGACTCAGCGGCCCCATTTATATTCACTCACACACCATTCAATAAGCCGTTAGCGGCTAACTTTAAATTTCGGTGCGGGAGCTACGGCTTTTTCTTCTTTGGTATTAGTAATATTGGACTGACGAAACACCAGCAAAGAACCTAGCGCCACTATCGCGGAACCCACGGCTATCGACAGGATATAAATCGGCCAGCCATCGACCGCCAGCCAACCATAAAAACCAGAGATTGGTGCGTGGTTTACCGCCCCTAAACCGACCGCCATTGCCGCGCCCGTCGCGGTGCCGACCACATTGATAACAATGATTTTGGGATTCGCCAGCGCAAAAGGAATCGCCCCTTCGGAGACACCAATCAAGCCCATCAGCGTTGAGGCTTTACCCGCTTCCTGCAATGATTCCGGGAAGCGATGTTTCCAGATGAGTGAAGCCACGCCAAGGCCAATGGGCGGAATGATGATCGCCACCTGAGCCGCCGTGTTCGGGTCGTAAATACCGGATGCCAGCAGTGCCATGGCGGTCGTTACTGCCGCTTTGTTGACCGGGCCGCCGAGGTCGAAACCAACCATGCCACCGACCACCGCCGCGAGAATAATTTTGTTAGTGCCGGACATCGCCAGTAGCCACGCCTCCATGCCTCGGTTCAGCGCTGCCAGCGGCGTGCCAATCACAAAAGCCATGATGATGCAGGTCAGCAACGTGCCGCCCACGGGCAGAATAAAAATCGGCCCTGCCGAGGCCAGCGAGCGTGGGAGCTTCACTTTTGCCGTCAACAATCGCACCACATAACCTGCCACAAAACCGGCCGCCAGCGCGCCAAGGAAGCCGGTTCCCAGGTTGCTTGCCAGCAGGCCACCCACCATACCCGGAGCAATGCCGGGTTTATTAGCAATCGCAAAGCTGATGTAACCCGCGACAATCGGCAACATCAAGGACAGTGCTAAACCGCCAAAGCCGTCGAACTTATGCAGCATCTGTACGACAAGGCTCGCAGCCTGTTCATGGCTGGCATCCCATATGTTATCAATGCCATACATCGAAGCCCCGATGCGGGCGATGCCCATAATTACCGCCCCTGCAATGACGAAAGGCAGCATGTACGACACGCCCGTCATGATGGCGTTTTTCACTTCGGTGCCCGTGGAGGATTTCGTTCCGCCACCCTGAAATTTAGCCATGATTTATCTCCTGCTCGATGGCTTCAAAGACGGCCTCGCCGAATTTGATCGGGTCTGCCACGCTGCATTCCAGTTTTAACATGCCATCAAAGCGCTCTTTGTTGTTGATGGCGACATCTGCGGCGATGATCACGCCATCGGCACGCGCCAGGTCTTCTGCGGTAATTTCGTTTTCTGCTCCCATACAGCCCTGGGTTTCGACTTTGATTTCATGTCCGCGGCTTTTGCCGGTGATTTCCAACGCTTCAGCGGCCATGAAGGTATGGGCGACGCCCGTTGGGCATGCAGCTACACAAACGATATACATAATGGTTTCTCTCTCGGGTCGGATTTGGACAATAAAAAAAGCACAATGGCGGTGAGGCGCATTGTGCTTTTTAAGCAATAAAGCAATGGGTTATGAGAATCTGAATTGGCATCTGACTCGCCACTCAAACGATGGCAAACCAGCAATTGATGCACACTGCGGGTGGTGAAGCTAAACGCTAATTCATGGCGAAGTTGTGCAACCAGACGAGCCTGAATAGTGGTATTTACGGTGTTGGAAGCATTCGGGATCGGCAGATGTTGAGCGGAGGCAAAAAGACTCTCACCGGCACAATCCCACAAACGGGACCAACCACCGGAAAACTCATCTTCGGTATTTTCCTGAGAAGATTCGTCAGCAACACTCAATGACTGAACCGAGTTGAAACAGCAAAGTCCGCTCAGCAACGACTTCACGCTGCTGAATTTCCCCAGCAGACAGAAGAAGCAATAACTGATAAATCGGCGGACTATGGCTGACATATTTCCTCCAGAATAGAGCGTGTGATAATAGTCAGTAAACAGGGAGCGTAATGTGATTGTTCGCACAATTTTTTACATTACAACCCCCATGCAGAGGAAATAAAAAAGCCACTCTAAGCGAGTGGCTTTTATTATTAATGGTTAACGTTAAAAGAACACGAAATAAACCACCGCGGCGACAACGAAACGGTAAATCGCAAACGGAATAAAAGAAATACGTTTGATAAGTTGTAAGAAAGTTTTAATTGCAATCAGCGCCACAATAAAGGCAGTAATAAAACCAACGGCAAACATAGGCAAATCGGCCATACTCAAAAAGCCGATGCTCTTATAAACATCCAGAACCGTCGCACCCATCATCATCGGCACGGCCAGCAGGAACGAGAACTCTGACGCGGCGTAACGGCTAATGCCCATTAACATACCGCCGGAAATTGTCGCACCTGAGCGTGAAAAACCCGGCCACAGCGCTAAGCATTGGAAGCAACCAATCATAAATGCCTGGCGATAAGTAATGTCGTCAACGCCAACCGCACGCGGCTCTTTCGGTTTCAAAAGTTCAGCCGCAATCAGCAACACACCGCCAACGACTAACGCGTACATCACATTTACAGGATTAAAGAGCGACTTGATGGTGTCGTGGAAAATCAGCCCCAGAACCACCGCAGGCACCATACCCAGCAGAATATGGATTAGCGTTAAACGGCCTTTACCTTCACCTTCATGCTGCGGACGACCAAAGTGAATTCCGATAAGCCCAAACAGGCGACGCCAGAACATCACGACAACCGCCAGGATAGAACCTAACTGGATAACCACTTCAAAAGTTTTTGCTTTGTCACCCTCAAAACCCAATAGATGACCGACGATGATCATATGACCGGTGGATGAAACAGGTAAAAACTCCGTAAGCCCTTCAACAACACCAAGAATCGCAGCAATAGCTAGCGAGTGCAGATCGCTCATTAATAAATCCTCTAACCCCTAAAACAAACATAAAAAATGCGGCAGCTGCCGCAAAAAGATGACAGTTATGACCAGCCTACGCACATTTGGTTTAACAAATATGAATGGACTAATCGGCTTTCAGATTACTGCCACGCTCAATCACAACCCCTACGTTTGCCGCCTGTGCAACAGCGCCTGGCTTGCTGACTTTTAAACGCACCCACGGTGAGTTAAAGCGGGTTAGCAGCAATTGCGCCACTTCTTCGGCGACACGCTCCACAAGAGCAAAACGGCCACCTGATACATGATTGATAACCGCTTCGCTGACATCAGCGTAGCTCAGGCAATCATTTACATCATCGCTGCTGGCCGCCTGGCGGTTGTCCCACGCCATTTCGATATCGAAGACTAGCTTCTGAGAAATGGTTTGTTCCCAGTCATAAACACCAATGGTGGTGATTACAGTCAGTTGCTCTATAAATACAATGTCCATCACGCCCTGCCCGGTTTTTAGTCACGCCAGATACCACTTCCGGCGAAATATGCGTATTATCCACAGATGCAGAGAATACAACGACACTTTCAAAATGGAACAGCGTTATGAGTGCAATCGCGCCCGTCATGATCCTGCTTGCGTATCTTTGCGGCTCCATTTCTAGCGCCATTCTGGTCTGCCGAGTTGCCGGTTTGCCCGATCCCCGGCTTAACGGTTCCGGCAATCCAGGTGCGACCAATGTCTTGCGACTAGGCGGTAAAGGTGCAGCCGTAGCGGTACTGATTTTTGATGTTCTCAAAGGAATGTTACCCGTCTGGGCAGCTTACGAACTTGGCGTGACCCCGTTCTGGCTAGGCCTGATTGCTATCGCCGCGTGTATTGGCCATATCTGGCCGGTATTCTTCAACTTTCATGGCGGTAAAGGTGTGGCGACAGCTTTTGGTGCTATCGCTCCCATCGGTTGGGATTTAACCGGCGTGATGGCGGGAACCTGGCTGTTGAGCGTGTTACTGAGCGGCTATTCATCCCTTGGCGCTATTATCAGTGCGCTGATTGCCCCGTTTTATGTCTGGTGGTTCAGACCAGAATTCACTTTCCCGGTCGCGATGCTTTCTTGCCTGATCCTGATGCGTCACCATGACAACATTCAGCGTTTATGGCGCGGCCAGGAAACTAAAATCTGGAAGAAGCTGCGCAAAAATAAAGATAAAAAAAAGGAGTGATTTCTCACTCCTTCTCGACTGACTCTACAAAGTTATTACGCTGCAGGTAACTCTGCCAGCGGCCAGCGTGGACGCACCGTCACACTCAGCTCTCCTGCCGTTCCTGCTTTAAGTCGAATCATGCCCGCATAGGCAATCATCGCGCCATTGTCGGTGCAGAACTCAGGACGCGCGTAGAACACTTCACCCCGGCGCTTTGTCATCATTTCTTCCATGCGCACACGCAGAGTGCGGTTAGCACTTACGCCACCCGCCATCACCAGACGTTTAAAACCGGTTTGATCCAGAGCGCGTTTGCACTTGATCATCAGCGTATCAACGACCGCGTCTTCAAATGCGCGAGCGATATCGGCACGGGTTTGCGGGTCGGCATCATTGCCACGAATAGTGTTCGCCGCAAAAGTTTTCAGGCCAGAGAAGCTGAAATCAAGACCAGGACGATCTGTCATTGGACGAGGAAAAACAAAACGACCTGCTGCACCCTGAGCCGCCATTTTTGACAGCATTGGCCCACCAGGATAATCCAGCCCCAACAGTTTGGCTGTCTTATCAAAGGCTTCACCGGCAGCGTCATCAATTGATTCGCCCAGCAGTTCGTACTGACCGATACCAGTGACGCTAATCAACTGTGTGTGCCCGCCGGAGACCAGCAGTGCCACAAACGGGAACTCAGGTGGATTGTCTTCCAGCATCGGCGCTAATAAATGCCCTTCCATATGATGAACCGGCACGGCAGGAACATCCCAGGCAAACGCCAGCGAGCGGCCAATTGTTGCGCCCACTAATAACGCTCCGACCAAACCTGGCCCTGCGGTATAGGCGACACCGTCAATATCTTTAGCGGTTAATCCGGCGTCTTTAAGAGCTGCCTGAATCAATGGCACGGTTTTACGCACATGGTCACGGGAGGCAAGCTCCGGCACCACGCCGCCGTAGTCAGCGTGTAATTTCACCTGACTATACAATTGATTAGCTAATAACCCATTTTCATCGTCATAAATGGCGATGCCGGTTTCATCACAGGATGTCTCTATACCCAATACGCGCATGGCTTTCTCTACCTCACAGTCTTGCGGCGAAGTTTATGCTTACGGGCTGTCAATGTAAAACTTTGCTCACCTATTGGCCGCAGGTGGTGTATAATCCGCACCCCTGGAAGATTCCGGCCTTAAAAGCCAGGTTTCTGGTTGTCCGGTGCTTTACAAAGCAGCAGTAGTTGCAGTAAAATTCCGCACCATTTTGAAATAGCTGACGCCTAAGTCAGCGGCAAACCGAATTTATCAAAGGTGAGAGTTAATGCCGGTAATTAAAGTACGTGAAAACGAGCCATTCGACGTAGCACTGCGTCGCTTCAAGCGTTCTTGTGAGAAAGCAGGTGTTCTGGCGGAAGTTCGTCGTCGTGAGTTCTATGAAAAACCGACTACCGAACGTAAACGCGCTAAAGCTTCTGCTGTGAAACGTCACGCTAAGAAACTGGCTCGCGAAAACGCACGCCGCACTCGTCTGTACTAATATCCTGGAGGTTCGCACCTCCGGAACAGACCAGTAGTAGTTGTAAAGGCCGTGCTTCCGAAAGGAATGCGCGGCTTATTTTCGTTCATGAACTGACATACTTCCTGCTCTTTCAATTTGCAGCTTTATCGCAAAACAGAAAGAAAGCGAGTACCAAACGGGGCCTATGGCTGGACGAATTCCACGTGTATTCATCAATGACTTGCTGGCTCGCACCGACATCATCGATCTTATCGATGCGCGTGTTAAGCTCAAAAAGCAGGGCAAGAACTATCATGCGTGCTGTCCGTTCCATAACGAAAAAACCCCCTCTTTCACCGTAAACGGTGAGAAACAGTTTTACCATTGCTTCGGCTGTGGGGCACACGGCAACGCCATCGATTTTTTAATGAACTATGACAAGCTTGAATTTGTCGAAAGCGTTGAAGAATTGTCAGCAATGCACAATCTCGAAGTGCCTTACGAAGCGGGTAACGGACCGAGCCAGATTGAGCGTCATCAACGGCAAAGTCTTTATCAATTGATGGATGGCCTGAACGCCTTTTATCAGCAATCCCTGGCTCAACAATCAGCTGAACCTGCTCGCCAGTACCTGGCACAGCGCGGTTTAAGTTCTGAGGTTATTCAACACTTCGCCATCGGCTATGCCCCTCCCGGTTGGGATAACGTATTAAAGCGTTTTGGTGGCAATAGCGAAAACCGTCAGGCTTTGACGGATGCGGGGATGTTGGTTACTAACGATCAGGGGCGCAGTTACGACCGCTTCCGCGAAAGGGTGATGTTCCCCATCCGCGACAAGCGTGGCCGGGTGATTGGTTTTGGTGGCCGTGTGCTGGGCGATGCCCTGCCGAAATACCTGAACTCCCCGGAAACCGATATTTTCCATAAAGGCCGCCAGCTCTATGGCCTGTATGAAGCTCAACAGAGTCAGCCAGAACCGGCACGTTTGCTGGTTGTGGAAGGCTATATGGATGTGGTGGCGCTGGCGCAATACGGCATTTCTTATGCCGTTGCCTCACTAGGCACCTCAACGACTGCCGACCATATCCAGTTGCTGTTCCGTGTTACCGATACCGTTGTCTGTTGTTATGACGGGGATCGCGCAGGTCGAGACGCCGCATGGCGCGCGCTGGAAACTGCGCTACCTTATATGACGGACGGGCGTCAGTTACGCTTTATGTTCCTGCCGGACGGTGAAGACCCCGATACGCTGGTACGTAAAGAAGGGAAAGAAGCTTTTGAAGCGCGTATGGAACATGCCCAGCCGCTTTCTACGTTTCTTTTTAACAGCCTGATGCCACAGGTTGACTTAAGTTCTCCCGATGGCCGTGCTCGTCTGAGCACCCTTGCATTACCCCTGATAACTCAGGTACCTGGTGAAACACTGCGCATTTATCTGCGTCAAGAACTGGGTAACAAACTGGGTATTCTGGACGATAACCAGCTTGAAAAGCTGATGCCAAAGCTTGCTGAAAACAGTACGCCGCGCCCGGCTCCACAGCTAAAACGCACAACCATGCGTATACTGATAGGATTGCTGGTCCAAAATCCAGAACTGGCACCCAATGTGCCACCGCTTGGCGGTCTGGAAGAAGCGAAATTGCCAGGATTGAAACTCTTTATCGACCTGGTGAATACCTGTCTGGCGCAACCGGGTTTAACCACCGGGCAGCTTTTAGAGCTATATCGCGGCACAAATGAAGCCGCCACCCTTGAAAAACTCTCTTCATGGGACGATATAGCAGATAAGGACATCGCAGAAAAAACGTTCAATGATGCACTTGAACATATGTTTGATTCGGTGCTGGAGTTGAGATTTGAAGAATTGATGGCACGTTCCAGAACGTCAGGGCTAACGCCTGCGGAACGTGAGGAAGTCCGTGTGATAACACAATCACGCGCGAAAAAGTAAATACCATCGGCTTAACTGCCGAACATTCGTCGGGTAAACCCGAACGCCGCAAGGATGGGCAGCGGCAATAAAATAAGTCAGCCCTCGTTACGTTATTGTTGGCGGTTTCGCCGACCGACACCAACCCTAATACTGAAGTGTGGATACCGTCTTATGGAGCAAAACCCGCAGTCACAGCTTAAACTTCTTGTTACCAAGGGCAAGGAGCAAGGCTATCTGACCTATGCCGAGGTCAATGACCATCTGCCGGAAGATATCGTCGACTCCGATCAGATCGAAGACATCATCCAAATGATCAATGACATGGGCATTCAGGTGATGGAAGAAGCACCTGACGCCGATGACCTGTTGCTTGCTGAAAACTCAAACAACACAGACGAAGATGCGGAAGAAGCTGCCGCACAGGTTCTGTCCAGCGTAGAATCCGAAATCGGGCGTACCACTGACCCGGTTCGCATGTATATGCGTGAAATGGGTACCGTTGAGCTGTTAACCCGTGAGGGTGAAATCGATATCGCTAAGCGTATCGAAGACGGTATCAACCAGGTGCAGTGCTCCGTTGCCGAATATCCGGAAGCGATCACTTATCTGCTTGAACAGTACGACCGAGTTGAAGCAGAAGAAGCACGTCTGTCTGACTTGATCACCGGATTCGTTGATCCGAATGCAGAAGAAGATCTGGCCCCTACCGCCACTCACATTGGTTCTGAGTTAACCACAGAAGAAAATAGTGATAGTGACGAAGAGGAAGATGACGACGACGACGCGGACGATGACAACAGCATCGACCCTGAACTCGCTCGTGAGAAATTCGGCGAACTGCGCACGCAGTACGAACGCACTCGCGACACCATCAAAGCGAAAGGTCGCGCTCATGCTGATGCTGCCGCTGAGATTCAGCAACTGTCTGAAGTTTTCAAACAGTTCCGCCTGGTACCGAAGCAATTCGATTACCTGGTAAACAGCATGCGCGTCATGATGGACCGTGTTCGTACGCAAGAACGCCTCATCATGAGATTGTGTGTTGAACAGTGCAAAATGCCGAAGAAAAACTTCATCACACTGTTCACCGGCAACGAAACCAGCGAAACCTGGTTCAACGCTGCAATCGCAATGAACAAGCCGTGGTCTGAAAAACTGCATGACGTTGCTGACGACGTGCATCGCAGCTTGCAGAAACTACAGCAAATTGAAGAAGAAACCGGCCTGACCATCGAACAGGTTAAAGATATCAACCGTCGTATGTCCATCGGTGAAGCGAAAGCTCGTCGTGCGAAGAAAGAGATGGTTGAAGCAAACTTACGTCTGGTTATTTCTATCGCCAAGAAATACACCAACCGTGGTCTGCAATTCCTCGACCTGATTCAGGAAGGTAACATCGGCCTGATGAAAGCGGTTGATAAGTTTGAATACCGCCGTGGTTATAAGTTCTCAACTTATGCAACATGGTGGATTCGTCAGGCTATCACTCGCTCTATCGCCGACCAGGCGCGTACCATCCGTATTCCGGTGCATATGATTGAGACTATCAACAAACTCAACCGTATTTCGCGCCAGATGCTGCAAGAGATGGGCCGCGAGCCAACGCCGGAAGAGCTGGCTGAACGCATGCTGATGCCGGAAGACAAAATCCGCAAAGTGCTGAAAATTGCTAAAGAGCCAATCTCCATGGAAACGCCAATCGGCGACGATGAAGATTCGCATCTGGGTGATTTCATCGAGGATACTACCCTCGAGCTGCCGCTGGATTCTGCAACTTCTGAGAGCCTGCGTAATGCAACGCACGACGTTCTGGCTGGCCTGACTGCGCGTGAAGCGAAAGTCCTGCGCATGCGTTTCGGTATCGACATGAATACCGACCATACGCTGGAAGAAGTGGGTAAACAGTTCGACGTAACCCGCGAACGTATCCGTCAGATTGAAGCGAAGGCATTGCGCAAACTGCGCCACCCGAGCCGCTCTGAAGTTCTGCGTAGCTTCCTGGACGACTAATCACATCGCCCTTCTAAAAGCCCTCCTCGTGAGGGCTTTTTTATATCTGCAACTCTGCAGACTACCTACCTCTGGCCTTAAGCGAAAGATCCAACGCTCGATAAGACTCAACCAGATTATCAAGAGTGGCTCGGTTCAAACCGCTGGGATTAGGCAAAATCCACACTTCAGTATCCCCAATGCTAATATCCTGTCTTCCCCATTTCGCCCCACGCTGGCTAAAGGCTTGCTCAAACGCCTGCTTACCCAACACAGCAAGAGCCATCGGCTGATAATCCTGCATTTTAGTCACCAGCTCACGCGCACCAGAGCGAAGCTCTTGCAGCTTAACTTCGCTTGCCTGAACCGTCGGTCGTTCGACTAACATCGTGATACCGCAGCGCGTATCAAGCAAATGCTGCTCTTCTTCAGGTTTGAGTTGTCGATCGGTAAAGCCAGCTAGATGTATCACCTTCCAGAAGCGGTTCCCGGGATGCGCAAAGTGGAATCCCGTATGCGCTGATGACCTACCTGGATTAATGCCGCAAAACACAACCCGCAATCCGGGTTGCAGGATATCGCTAATCATTACATTTCCTATAGTGATAGATTAAGAAGCAAACATAAGGGATTGATTCATCATTGTTTATAAAAACAGCAGATGTCACGCAATGACTGGATTGAAGCCCAAAGTTACATTATAATCCTGCGCCACGGCCCCTTAGCTCAGTGGTTAGAGCAGGCGACTCATAATCGCTTGGTCGCTGGTTCAAGTCCAGCAGGGGCCACCAAATAAAACAAGGACTTGCGAGAAATCGCAGGTCCTTTTGCTTTTCCGGGTGTATATAGAATATTTTCAGTAAGTCAGCATCGAGACCAATGGTTAATAAACAACCACATATCTCGGTTAAAATCGCCCATGATGTTCTTTGCAAAACGTAAAATGGTTCAGAGCGTGCGGAATACCTCTGAAAGATTGAATTTTTTATAATTCACTCGGTTTATGCTCCCGGCGGAAATCCTTTCATTCATTTCTTTTACAAAGTAATCGATATCATCACATTTATTATTATCAGGCAGATCGGTATAACGATAATCCCACCATTTTAATTTTAATAATTCATTGATTACATCTTGTTCGAATCTATATTTTATTACTTTTGCAGGAACCCCGGCGACTACTGAATAAGGTGGTACATCTTTAGTCACAACTGAATTAGCAGCGATAATCGCACCATCCCCGATAATTATTCCACCCTTAAGAACAACATCATTTCCAATCCATACATCATGGCCTATCACAGGATTTTTTGGCGCGGTGTTAAAAGGCTTCAATTCCCACTCACTACCAAACTCAGCGTGTGCAAACTTATCAAAATTACCATTATATGTGAGCATGTGCGTTGTGAATCTGTTCATGGGATGATCTCCCCCCATAATCTTCACATTGTTTGCAATGCTACAAAACCTGCCGATGTTTACGTTACCAGTAAAATGACAAGTTGGAAAAGAGAATGCCCCAACGCTCGAAAAATTTTTATGGGGCATCGTCGAATATTGCTCAGCAACAACATCTTCTTCAATTGTAACTTTCTCACCTTTGCTGAAAGTTAGAAAGTTCCGTTCTTTATATATTTTCTTACCTCTATGATTAAGGAAAATATCATTATCCAGGCAATATTCGTAATGCCTTTTAGTCCACCTGAACGTGTACCCTTTTTTATTATCTTCTATAAAATCAAAAAGTTTTATTTTCATATGGTTTAATGTTTTTTATATTCAACAGCAGGTAACTGATTATAATATTTAAGTTTAATATCCTGATGAAAGCGACAATAACATGCGTCTGGTCTCAGCTTCAAGCCAAGAAGTGTTGATAATCCTCTTTGCTTTTTTCTCATTAAGATCAATGCTGATGGTTGCTGATCAACTGGATCAATAAGGGTTTATCGAGAATGACGACTCAAGCATCTCCATCTACAAGTACGACATTCACCGCAGCCAGCATGCAATTCCTGAACAAGCTCGCGCAAAACAATTCGCGTGATTGGTTTAAAGACCATCAGGATGAATACGAGCATGTTGTCAGAACCCCTGCCCTGCGGTTTATCGAGCAGATGCAGCCCGGTATTTTTGCCATTTCATCGAAGCTCACCGCCGTGCCAAAAAAAGTGGGTGGCAGTCTGATGCGCCCTCAGCGGGACAGCCGTTTCAGCAAAGATAAAACACCCTACAAAACTAATGTTGGCATCCAGTTTCGTCATTTCCAGGGGAAGGATGTCCATGCCCCAGGATTTTATCTGCATATTGCTGAGGAAGGTTGCTTTATTGCCGCGGGTATCTGGCATCCGGAGTCAAAAGCTTTAAATGCAATTCGAGCCTGTATTGATGAAAATCCCAACGCGTATCAAAAGGCGTTAAAAACACTGCAAGACCAAGGATTTATCATGGATGGGGATAGTTTAATTCGCCCGCCAAAGGGCTATGAAAAAACGCATCCCCTATTAACTGAATTGAAACGTAAAGACTTTATCGCCGTCAAAAATATCGATTTTGAAGAGCTATGCAAACCAGGTGCTATCAATTTTTGCACTGAGCAATTTCAGTTTTGTGCACCGCTGATGGCATATCTGTGTTTTGCCCTTGAGCTGGATTTTTAGATTACTGCGAAAAAGTTGCCAAAACGTTAAATGCGTCACACTTACGGTGCTACACTACGCGGCTAAATTGAAAATCGTGCCGGGTGGAAAAATGAGTGAGCATAATGAGTGAGCATATAGATGGGATAAACGAACCGAGGGCCGTCACGCGGCCTAATTGGTCAGCGGTATTTGCCGTAGCATTTTGCGTGGCATGTTTGATTACCGTGGAGTTTTTGCCTGTCAGTCTGCTAACACCAATGGCACAAGAACTGGGAATATCCGAAGGTGTTGCCGGGCAATCCGTTACGGTCACCGCTTTTGTCGCGATGTTTGCCAGTCTCTTTGTCACAAGCGTTATTCGTTCAACCGACCGCCGCTTTGTGGTGTTTCTGTTCGCCATCCTGCTGACCCTCTCCTGCCTGTTGGTTTCGTTTGCTGAAAACTTCACGATGCTGTTGATTGGCCGCGCCTGTCTGGGGGTTGCGCTAGGTGGGTTTTGGGCGATGTCTGCCTCCTTAACTATGCGTCTGGTTCCAGCGCGCACGGTGCCAAAGGCGCTGTCGGTTATCTTTGGCGCGGTGTCCATCGCGCTGGTGATCGCCGCCCCGTTAGGTAGTTTCCTGGGGGGGATTATCGGCTGGCGTAATGTATTTAACGGCGCTGCGTTGATGGGTGTGGCCTGCATTATTTGGGTATGGAAAGCGCTACCGTCCCTGCCTGGCGAAACGACGCAAAAGAAGCAAAATATGTTTGGCCTGCTTAAACGCCCTGGCGTGCTGGCAGGTATGGCCGCGATTTTTACTGCTTTTGCAGGCCAGTTTGCCTTCTTCACTTATATTCGCCCTGTCTATACGACGCTGGCCGGATTCGACGTCGACGGTCTGACGCTGGTGCTGTTAAGTTTTGGTATCGCTAGTTTTGTCGGCACTTCACTTTCAGCAGTATTTCTCAAGCGCTCGTTGAAAGCGGCTCTGGCTATCGCACCGCTGATTCTGGCATTGAGCGCAATCACGCTGGTATTGTGGGGTTCGGATAAAATTGTTGCTTCTGCTATCGCCATTATCTGGGGCTTCGCCTTTGCTCTGATTCCAGTTGGATGGTCAACCTGGATCACCCGCTCACTTTCGGATCAGGCAGAAAAAGCAGGGTCGATTCAGGTCGCTGTCATTCAACTGGCAAATACCTGTGGTGCCGCGATTGGCGGCCTGGCGTTGGATAATCTCGGCCTGCTGTCACCATTAGTCCTGTCAGGCAGTTTAATGTTGTTAACAGCATTGTTAGTCGCCACGAAAGTGCGCGTGAAGTAAGGATTTTGGGTGGCGCATTGCCACCCTGAAAATCGCATTATCCGCGCCAGAAAGGCTTGTCCCCTAAAATCGTCGCACGATGCATGATGCGTCGAGCCGGAAGATAATCGGCGTTCGCATAATGCTGCGTGACTCGGTTATCCCAGATGGCAATGTCATTTTCCTGCCAACGCCAGCGCACCTGGAACTCGGGTTTTGTAATATGCGCGAAAAGGAATGAGAGCAGCGCATCACTCTCTTTTTGAGAGAGGTCGACAATCCGCGTTGTGAATCCTTCATTCACAAACAGCGCCTGCTTGCCACTTACCGGATGTGTTCGAATCACCGGATGCAGTAGCGGAGGATTTTTGACTACGGCTTCGCGCCAGCGCTGATGCTCTTCTTCGCTATCGAGATGTTTATACTCCGGGAATGATTTGCGGAAATCATGTTCTGCCTTCAGCCCTGAGAGCAAGCGCTTGAACGGTTCTGAAAGTGCCTCGAATGCGGCAATGCCACTGGTCCACAATGTATCACCACCGAATTCTGGAAGCTGTTTTGCTGCCAGTATCGCACCGGCTGGCGGCGTTTCGATGAACGTCACATCGGTGTGCCAGTTATCGTTATCAGGCGGGTTATCGTTGTGCGTATCCAGCACGATAATCTCTTCCACGCCTTGCGCATGCGGATAAACCGGGTGGATATGCAGATCGCCAAACCGCTGCGCCAGTGTACGCTGTTGAGCTGGCGTAATCGGCTGGTCGCGCAGGAACAACACCTGATGGCGGATTAACGCGTGATAAATCTGCTCAAACTGGTTATCGGTCAAACCGCGGCTCAGCGTGACACCAGTCACCTGCGCGCCAATGTATGGCCCCAACGGCAAAATATTCACTTTTTCACTCATTGCCCTTCTCCATGCCATGGGGTTAAGCGGCGCTGCAAGGCGCGTAAACCCAGTTCTAAACAAAATGCGATAACTGCAATCACGCCGATACCTGCAATCACTACGTCAGTTGCCAGAAATTCACCGGCGGACTGAACCATAAAACCTAATCCACGTGTGGCGGCGATAAGTTCAGCCGCAACCAGGGTTGACCAGCCAACGCCAAGCCCGATACGAAAACCGGTCAGAATTTCTGGCAGCGCGCCGGGTAAAATCACATGCCAGACCACCTGTAGGCGTGATGCGCCTAGTGCTTCGGCTGCCCGAACGCGTACCTGTTTCGCACTGCGCACGCCAGCCATCGTTGACATCGCAACCGGCGCGAATATCGCCAGGTAAATCAGCAAGATTTTCGATGTCTCCCCGATGCCAAACCAAATCACCATCAGCGGCAGATAAGCCAGTGGCGGCACCGGGCGATATAACTCAATTAACGGGTCGAGAATGCCGCGCACCGTTGGGCTAAGCCCCATCGCAATACCGACCGGAATGCCTATCAGCACCGCCGCCAGCAACGCGGTAAGAATGCGCAACAGGCTTGCGGCAAGATGCTGCCAGAGCGTGGCATCCATAAAACCTCGCGGCCCGGCGATGCTAATGAGTTTTGTCAGCACCTGGCCTGGAGGTGGTAAAAATAGCGGGCTAATCCACTGCTCAGCCGCGACCCACCACCACAACAAAATGATGGCGGTGAGTGTCGCAAGGCTTAGCGTAAGCTGGCGCGAGAACGGCCAACGCAACACCAGCCGTGTGCGGCGGGCTTTATCCTGAATAACGATGCTCATAAAAAGCCCTCACGTTGTTCAAACACCCGGCTCAGCACGTACTCACGCTTCGCGATAAATTCAGGGTCGGATTTGATGCTGCGGCATGGCTCGCCTTCCGTAAATCGACGGCCAAAATCAAGCGGCAAACGTTCCAGCACGCGCCCAGGCCCAGGAGAAAGCAGCACCAGTTCGGTCGCCAGGAAAACTGCTTCTTCAATATCATGTGTAATCAGCAGCACCTGACGGCGGCTTTCATGCCAGAGTTTTAGTAACAGTGTCTGCATCTGCTCGCGGGTAAATGCATCCAGCGCCCCAAAAGGTTCATCGAGCAATAATAGTTGCGGACGAGTGGCGAGCGCACGAGCAATTCCCACGCGCTGACGCTGCCCGCCGGAGAGTTGCCAGATGGCGCGTTTCGCCTTATCTTCCAGACCCACTTTGCGCAGCATATCAAGGGCAATTTCCTCACGCTGCGGCCTCGGTTGCCCGGCAAGTTGCAGGCCAAACGCGACGTTATCCAGCACCGTGCGCCACGGTAATAATCCTTCATGTTGGAACACCACGCCGCGCTCAGCGCCTGGCCCCGTAACCTGTTTACCCGCAAGCGTAATATTGCCTGAGTGGTAAGGAACAAAGCCCGCAATCAGGTTTAGCAGCGTAGTTTTCCCACAACCGGACGGGCCCAGGACCACCATCAACTCGCCCTCGTCCACCGTCAGATTGATATCATTGAGAACGGTTTTTCCGTCGTAATCTGCGCTTAAATGCGAAACCTGTAACATGGCTAACTCCTTACTGCGCCAGCGTTTTCACGAAACGGTCGGTGACGAATTGACTGTAATCCGTTTCTACCGCTGGGACTTTACCCTGCGCTTTCAGGAACTGCGCGGTATCGACAATCGCTTTATTTACCGGGCCGCTGAGCTGCTCAGTTTGTTGGCTGGCTGTTAGGTAGGTATTACCCTTCACCAGTACCGGAACGTCGCTTTCTGGCACGCCACTCAGACGAGAGAGTTTGCTCAGGTTGTCCGGCTGCTTCAGCCATTCATCAGGGTTATCGATATAGCTTTTCTGGGCAGCGAGAGCGCTTTTAGCAAAGGCTTCCACCACTTCCGGATGCTGCTGCGCGAAATCTTTACGCACTACCCAAACATCCAACGTTGGCGCGCCCCATTTGCCCACTTGCGCGGAGTCGGTCAACACAGTGCCATCTTTCTCCAGCTCGTTGACCGCCGGTGCCCAGACATATGCTCCGTCGATATCACCGCGCTGCCAGGCGGCAATTATTGCCGGTGGCTGAAGGTTCAGAATTTCAACCTGGCCGGGTTTTATTCCCCAGTGTTTGAGTGCTGCCAGCAGGCTGTAATGCGTGGTGGAAATGAACGGCACGGCAATACGCTTGCCAATCAAATCTTTCGGGTTGGTGATGCCTTTCTTTACAACCAGCGCTTCGGAGTTACCTAACTGCGAGGCGAGCAGGAACACTTCGATAGGCACTTTTTGGCTTGCTGCCACCGCAAGCGGGCTGGAGCCGATATTGCCAATCTGTACATCGCCCGATGCCAACGCACGCACAACACTTGCGCCGCTGTCGAACTTACGCCATTCCACTTTTGCGCCGCTATCTTTGGCAAAAGCGTTATCAGCCTGCGCGACTTTGGCGGGTTCAGCGGATGTTTGATATGCCACGGTGACATCCACAGCGAAGACCGGCGTTGCGATAAGGGCTAGTGCTGCCAGCCAGAGAGAATGTCGTTTCGCTACCATGATGAGTGCTCCTGTATTTTTGATAGGAACAGTATTTCTAATGGCGAGAATTAGATAAAAGAATTAAAAATTATCGCTAATGCGTTTATGTTTTTAGATGAATTTTGGGGAAGGATAGTTGGGGGATGGGAATCGAAATGGGGTGGTATTCAGGAGAAAGATACGGGCCAAAAGGCCCGTAGTGATCATGTATTAACTCAGACTTATCAGCTATGTATCGCCGTTTTGATTGCAGCAACGTCTATTTTCTTCATCGTCATCATCGCTTCAAACGCGCGCCTGGCAGTGTCTCCGCCTGTAGCCAAAGCTTCGGTCAGCACGCGCGGGGTGATTTGCCAGCTAATACCCCATTTATCTTTGCACCAGCCGCATTCGCTTTCCTGACCACCGTTGTCGACAATTGCGTTCCAGTAGCGATCCGTTTCTGCCTGATCTTCTGTCGAAATCTGGAAGGAAAAAGCTTCGCTATGTTTGAAATGTGGTCCGCCGTTGAGGCCGATGCATGACACACCCGCAACGACAAACTCGACAACGATTGTGTCTCCAGCTTTTCCATCCGGATAGTCGCCGGGGGCGGGGATAACTGCACCTACGCTGCTGTCTGGAAAGGTTGCAGCATAGAAATGAGCGGCGGCTTCCGCGTCATGGTCGTACCAAAGACAGATAGTATTCTTAGCCATAAGTTAGCCTGCTTGTCATGTTCTCAGTTCCGATAACCGTACCCGCAGTGCCTTATTAGCATTGCGCCTTTTATGTTTTACCACCCATAAGTATGTACCGGATGTGATTCATGTGGCTGAAAGAGGTGTGTTCTGTGCTCTGTATCGCTTAACGGATTTGCATAAATTACAGACAGCAAAAAGCCCTGTACGTCAGTACAGGGCTTTACACTTATTTGGAGCCTGGCAGTTCCCTACTCTCGCATGGGGAGACCCCACACTACCATCGGCGCTACGGCGTTTCACTTCTGAGTTCGGCATGGGGTCAGGTGGGACCACCGCGCTACTGCCGCCAGGCATATTCTGTTTCATCAACCGTTATGCTGTTCACACAACCATCGACTTAAAATCTCGGTTCAAGCTGAAAATCAAATGCTTAGTCTCTCAACCAAAACACCTTCGGTGTTGTAAGGTTAAGCCTCACGGATCATTAGTACTGGTTAGCTCAACGTATCGCTACGCTTACACACCCAGCCTATCAACGTCGTAGTCTTCAACGTTCCTTCAGGACCCTTAAAGGGTCAGGGAGAACTCATCTCGGGGCAAGTTTCGCGCTTAGATGCTTTCAGCGCTTATCTTTTCCGCATTTAGCTACCGGGCAATGCCATTGGCATGACAACCCGAACACCAGTGATGCGTCCACTCCGGTCCTCTCGTACTAGGAGCAGCCCCCCTCAATTCTCCAGCGCCCACGGCAGATAGGGACCGAACTGTCTCACGACGTTCTAAACCCAGCTCGCGTACCACTTTAAATGGCGAACAGCCATACCCTTGGGACCTACTTCAGCCCCAGGATGTGATGAGCCGACATCGAGGTGCCAAACACCGCCGTCGATATGAACTCTTGGGCGGTATCAGCCTGTTATCCCCGGAGTACCTTTTATCCGTTGAGCGATGGCCCTTCCATTCAGAACCACCGGATCACTAAGACCTGCTTTCGCACCTGCTCGAGCCGTCACTCTCGCAGTCAAGCTAGCTTATGCCTTTGCACTAACCTCACGATGTCCGACCGTGATTAGCTAACCTTCGTGCTCCTCCGTTACGCTTTAGGAGGAGACCGCCCCAGTCAAACTACCCACCAGACACTGTCCGCAACCCGGATCACGGGTCTACGTTAGAACATCAAACATTAAAGGGTGGTATTTCAAGGTTGGCTCCATGCAGACTGGCGTCCACACTTCAAAGCCTCCCACCTATCCTACACATCAAGGCTCAATGTTCAGTGTCAAGCTATAGTAAAGGTTCACGGGGTCTTTCCGTCTTGCCGCGGGTACACTGCATCTTCACAGCGATTTCAATTTCACTGAGTCTCGGGTGGAGACAGCCTGGCCATCATTACGCCATTCGTGCAGGTCGGAACTTACCCGACAAGGAATTTCGCTACCTTAGGACCGTTATAGTTACGGCCGCCGTTTACCGGGGCTTCGATCAAGAGCTTCAGCTTGCGCTTAACCCCATCAATTAACCTTCCGGCACCGGGCAGGCGTCACACCGTATACGTCCACTTTCGTGTTTGCACAGTGCTGTGTTTTTAATAAACAGTTGCAGCCAGCTGGTATCTTCGACTGCCTTCAGCTCCATCCGCGAGGGACTTCACCTACCGACAGCGTGCCTTCTCCCGAAGTTACGGCACCATTTTGCCTAGTTCCTTCACCCGAGTTCTCTCAAGCGCCTTGGTATTCTCTACCTGACCACCTGTGTCGGTTTGGGGTACGATTCGTTGTTACCTGATGCTTAGAGGCTTTTCCTGGAAGTGCGGCATTTGTTACTTCAGCACCGTAGTGCCTCGTCATCACACCTCAGCGTTAGATAAGAGTCCGGATTTACCTAAACTCTCCGCCTACATGCTTAAACCGGGACAACCGTCGCCCGGCTAACATAGCCCTCTCCGTCCCCCCTTCGCAGTAACACCGAGTACAGGAATATTAACCTGTTTCCCATCGACTACGCCTTTCGGCCTCGCCTTAGGGGTCGACTCACCCTGCCCCGATTAACGTTGGACAGGAACCCTTGGTCTTCCGGCGAGCGGGTTTTTCACCCGCTTTATCGTTACTTATGTCAGCATTCGCACTTCTGATACCTCCACCAGACCTCACAGTCCAGCTTCAACGGCTTACAGAACGCTCCCCTACCCAACAACGCATAAGCGTCGCTGCCGCAGCTTCGGTGCATGGTTTAGCCCCGTTACATCTTCCGCGCAGGCCGACTCGACCAGTGAGCTATTACGCTTTCTTTAAATGATGGCTGCTTCTAAGCCAACATCCTGGCTGTCTGTGCCTTCCCACATCGTTTCCCACTTAACCATGACTTTGGGACCTTAGCTGGCGGTCTGGGTTGTTTCCCTCTTCACGACGGACGTTAGCACCCGCCGTGTGTCTCCCGTGATAACATTCTTCGGTATTCGTAGTTTGCATCGGGTTGGTAAGCCGGGATGGCCCCCTAGCCGAAACAGTGCTCTACCCCCGAAGATGAGTTCACGAGGCGCTACCTAAATAGCTTTCGGGGAGAACCAGCTATCTCCCGGTTTGATTGGCCTTTCACCCCCAGCCACAAGTCATCCGCTAATTTTTCAACATTAGTCGGTTCGGTCCTCCAGTTAGTGTTACCCAACCTTCAACCTGCCCATGGCTAGATCACCGGGTTTCGGGTCTATACCCTGCAACTTAACGCCCAGTTAAGACTCGGTTTCCCTGCGGCTCCCCTATACGGTTAACCTTGCTACAGAATATAAGTCGCTGACCCATTATACAAAAGGTACGCAGTCACCCCATAAAAGAGGCTCCCACTGCTTGTACGTACACGGTTTCAGGTTCTGTTTCACTCCCCTCGCCGGGGTTCTTTTCGCCTTTCCCTCACGGTACTGGTTCACTATCGGTCAGTCAGGAGTATTTAGCCTTGGAGGATGGTCCCCCCATATTCAGACAGGATACCACGTGTCCCGCCCTACTCTTCGAGTTCACAGCATGTGCATTTTTGTGTACGGGAGTATCACCCTGTACCCTGCGACTTTCCAGACGCTTCCACTAATACACAAACTGATTCAGACTCTGGGCTGCTCCCCGTTCGCTCGCCGCTACTGGGGGAATCTCGGTTGATTTCTTTTCCTCGGGGTACTTAGATGTTTCAGTTCCCCCGGTTCGCTTCGTTAAGCTATGTATTCACTTAACGATAGTGCAACGAATTGCACTGGGTTTCCCCATTCGGAAATCGTCGGTTATAACGGTTCATATCACCTTACCGACGCTTATCGCAGATTAGCACGTCCTTCATCGCCTCTGACTGCCAGGGCATCCACCGTGTACGCTTAGTCGCTTAACCTCACAACCCGAAGATGTCTCGTGAGACACAATCGATGTTGTGAAAATTTGAGAGACTCGAACATATCGTATTCCCATTCCTTATTACGGAGGAATGAGACGACATGTCGTTTCAATTTTCAGCTTGTTCCGGATTTTTAAAGAGCAATATCTCAAACGTGACTCGAAAGTCAGTTTTGAGATATTTATTGATAATGTCTTTCACATCATTATCGAAGATGGCGTCCCCAAGGGGATTCGAACCCCTGTTACAGCCGTGAAAGGGCAGTGTCCTGGGCCTCTAGACGATGGGGACACGAATGATCCTTTGCAGGATATCGCTTTTTGCTCATTTACTTCTATCAGACAATCTGTGTGAGCACTACGCAAGTTCGTATCTTTCAGGTAAGGAGGTGATCCAACCGCAGGTTCCCCTACGGTTACCTTGTTACGACTTCACCCCAGTCATGAATCACAAAGTGGTAAGCGCCCTCCCGAAGGTTAAGCTACCTACTTCTTTTGCAACCCACTCCCATGGTGTGACGGGCGGTGTGTACAAGGCCCGGGAACGTATTCACCGTAGCATTCTGATCTACGATTACTAGCGATTCCGACTTCACGGAGTCGAGTTGCAGACTCCGATCCGGACTACGACGCACTTTATGAGGTCCGCTTGCTCTCGCGAGGTCGCTTCTCTTTGTATGCGCCATTGTAGCACGTGTGTAGCCCTACTCGTAAGGGCCATGATGACTTGACGTCATCCCCACCTTCCTCCAGTTTATCACTGGCAGTCTCCTTTGAGTTCCCGGCCGAACCGCTGGCAACAAAGGATAAGGGTTGCGCTCGTTGCGGGACTTAACCCAACATTTCACAACACGAGCTGACGACAGCCATGCAGCACCTGTCTCACGGTTCCCGAAGGCACTAAGGCATCTCTGCCGAATTCCGTGGATGTCAAGAGTAGGTAAGGTTCTTCGCGTTGCATCGAATTAAACCACATGCTCCACCGCTTGTGCGGGCCCCCGTCAATTCATTTGAGTTTTAACCTTGCGGCCGTACTCCCCAGGCGGTCGACTTAACGCGTTAGCTCCGGAAGCCACTCCTCAAGGGAACAACCTCCAAGTCGACATCGTTTACGGCGTGGACTACCAGGGTATCTAATCCTGTTTGCTCCCCACGCTTTCGCACCTGAGCGTCAGTCTTTGTCCAGGGGGCCGCCTTCGCCACCGGTATTCCTCCAGATCTCTACGCATTTCACCGCTACACCTGGAATTCTACCCCCCTCTACAAGACTCTAGCCTGCCAGTTTCGAATGCAGTTCCCAGGTTGAGCCCGGGGATTTCACATCCGACTTGACAGACCGCCTGCGTGCGCTTTACGCCCAGTAATTCCGATTAACGCTTGCACCCTCCGTATTACCGCGGCTGCTGGCACGGAGTTAGCCGGTGCTTCTTCTGCGAGTAACGTCAATCACTGCGGTTATTAACCACAATGCCTTCCTCCTCGCTGAAAGTACTTTACAACCCGAAGGCCTTCTTCATACACGCGGCATGGCTGCATCAGGCTTGCGCCCATTGTGCAATATTCCCCACTGCTGCCTCCCGTAGGAGTCTGGACCGTGTCTCAGTTCCAGTGTGGCTGGTCATCCTCTCAGACCAGCTAGGGATCGTCGCCTAGGTGAGCCATTACCTCACCTACTAGCTAATCCCATCTGGGCACATCTGATGGCAAGAGGCCCGAAGGTCCCCCTCTTTGGTCCGAAGACGTTATGCGGTATTAGCTACCGTTTCCAGTAGTTATCCCCCTCCATCAGGCAGTTTCCCAGACATTACTCACCCGTCCGCCGCTCGTCACCCAGGAGCAAGCTCCCTGTGCTACCGCTCGACTTGCATGTGTTAGGCCTGCCGCCAGCGTTCAATCTGAGCCATGATCAAACTCTTCAATTAAAAGCTTGATTTGCTTCAACTCGTGAAGCGGTGCTCAAAAATTAACTTTCGTAATAATTCAACTAAATGAATTACTGCTTGGTCACTCTTCAAGACTTGATATTTTTTTGATACCCGAAGGTATCTGAGATATCAATCCTGCGAGTGCCCACACAGATTGTCTGATAAATTGTTAAAGAGCAGTGAGTTACGCGCTTTCGCTTGCTAACTCGAGGTGGCGTATATTACGCTTTCCTCTTTCAGAGTCAACCCTTAATTTCAGGATATTTGACTCTCATCGCCGCCGTGACTCTGTGATGTTGTTCACATGTTCCGTGTCGATGGAGGCGCATTATAGGGAGTTCTTCTGAGGCTGCAACCCTAAATATGCAGTAATTTGACTGACTGCTGCATTCCACAGCAAAACCCCGCCTTATACGCAGTTGTGCACAAAGTTATCCACAAAACTGGTCGACTCCCCTTAATAACCTCACCTTCTGGGTTAAAACGGCAAAAAAATTAGCTGGCAAAAAGGAGGCGCCCATATACGAACTCCGCCTGGGCAAAATACGCTGAAGCCTGACGCAGAATGTCATTGCTGCGACGCAGTTCCCGGTTCTCACGCTCCAGTTCTTTCAGATGCTGGCTTCGCTGGCTGTCAGTGCCAGATATTGCTCATCAGCGGGCTCTTGCTGACATATCCAGATGCGGAATGTCTTGGGAGCGCAGCCGATCTTAGGGGCAATGGAGCAGAAAGCAGCCCATTGTGAGTTGTAGGTGTTCTGCTTTTCCAGAACCATGCGAAAAGCGCGTTGACGAACTTCTGGGGGAAATCGGTTGTGTTTTATCATCATGGTTACCTCTCTCAAAGAGTGTAGTATCCAGGATTACCGGGGCGGTTCAGATACCTTTCTGTTCCAGGCAACAGAACCATCAATCAACCAGACACAAACCTGAAAAACAGATTTGGCAATATCGATACCAATAACTTTGATCGTTTTCATATGATGCTCTCCCGGATTAATGCAGTCAGCAAGGTACTGACTACCTTGGGAATGGGCGTCCATCACATCACTACAGTTACACTGAGATAATCTGATAATCATTATCATGGAGATGGCTTCACGTTGCTGTTGCTGTTGCTGATGAAGACATTACTAACATCGCAGTGTGTTAATCAACGGGGAGATAGTCACTCGCCTTATATTCTAATTAATTGAATCATTTAATAAAATTTTCCGTTATTTCACGGTCGGAGAGGTCTGCTCAGCGCCACTACATTCTTCCGCATAGACCAGCACGTCTTTAAGGTATTTCCCTATTTTGATCACTTCAGTTAGGTGCCACGCACCGTTTGGGTCGATGAAAGTATTGAAATCGTACTTTCCTCGTATGTTGACCGTCAAAACCGCGTCAGTGTAGAAATGATTGCACTTTGATTTTGAGAGGAAAATGCAAAGGGAGCCACGATTCTTTTATTTTGCAGATATTTTCCGTCCTGCAATCACGGAAGTGATGATCTTCGTAATTTTGGAGTCAGCCAGAAAGCCCTCGCTGAAGTGGGCTTTGTTTTCCCGGATAAAACCTTTCAGGGCGTTGTAGGTTCGCAGTCGGTACACACCGAGTTCTGGCAGCGAGGCTTTCAGGTTGAAATGGTGCTTTTTGATGATAGTTTCCACTTCACTGAATATTGTAGGGGCAGTTGGCTCGGTCTCAATAAAGGAGGACGGAATACGGTTCGCCTCCTCTTTCAGCAGACGGTCGATAAGGTCGTTGGTCACTCCAGTGCTCTCGCCGAGGACAAAGAAGAGATCCCAGGCAAAGCGCTCAAGCTGGCGGAAGTTTCCTGGCCAAGGGGCGCGCAATATTTTCTCAATGACACCCTCATCATAAACTGTGAAAAGCTGCGACAGCGCCTGTTTCGCTTTTCCATCGCTGGCAAAGGCGGGCAGATCAAAGGATTTCCATCGGTAGAGCGTCAGGATGTGGGTTAACAACGCGCGGGCGTTATCTTGTGCAAACAGATTATTAAGGGATTTGAATTTCACCACGTCGCGGATGCGGTGAAATAGATCGCGGCGCAACCGGCCTTCGGCCAGCAGGCGCGAGACGGGCTCATTGACGGCGAGTACCACCTTGACATCGTATTTTCTCTTTACCGCATCATCCCCCACTCTACTGATCCAGACCTCATTGCTGATGGCAGAGAGTAAATCCAGTAGCTGTGTTTGTGAGGCCAGACTTGCGCTTTGCAGCTCATCAAGGAAGAGCACGCCGTTGTGTGCTTCTTCAAAAAAACCTTTTTTTTCGGTTGCGTCGGTAAATACACCTTTTATTGAACCTCGCATACGAGTTTCCAGCAATGTTTCACTGACGGCGGCAAGGTTGATTTCAACCATCGCTTTACCCATCTTCGTGGCTAGATGTTTTGCCGCGGCACTTTTTCCGGTACCCGTATCCCCCTCAATAAGCAAGGGACCGGGCTTGATGTGGATACCGGTGTCTTCATCCATTCGTAGCTGCGAGTTTCTGGCGAACAGTGATGCTAACACGGTACGAAAGATTGAATCTTCACCACCGGCCTTGTGCCCCGATTTTGCCAGTGCGATAGAAGTATTGCCTGCACTAAGCAATGCCGAAAGCGAGCGGATAAATTCGTTACGATCATCCGCCTGATGTAGCGCTGAGCCTGATGGGGAGCTATCAGGTAGTAAAAAAATGGTTTTTCGCGTCACGATTGCTCGTGCTTGGCTGACAAAAAGGTGATCATTAAGCCGGTCGTAGGGATCCGTTATGAGGGTGGCAGGAAAAGAATCGCGCTCGTTTTGCAAAACAACACCAGGTCCTTGAACTGCAATGAACTCGATCCACTGCAAAAAGTCCGGGTACGTTTTCGCCAGCGCTTTGATATTTTCCTGTTCCAGGAGCAATTTCAGCACCTGCTTCCATTCGTTCATCACGGCTTGCGAAATCATATCGGTGATATCACGGGTAAGCGAAATCATCTGTTGGGAAGTGGGTTCCGGGCTGACCTGATGCCAATAAGGTGCCAAATTGGCGGGGCATTTTTCAACACTAAAATTGAGAACCCGGACATCCATGATTTCGATTTCATCATCAAGTAAGACACTAAATGATGATTCCACCACTCAACGATGAAGTCAACATAAAGCACATGATAATTAACACATTGATAAATAGCATTTAATTTTAATTTAAAAAGTTGGCACGCAATTCGCTATAGGAATATCACTACCCACAACTGAAGAGATACAACGATGAATATCCAAATTGCGAGTCCGGACCATATCAGTAAACTGTTAGCCTTTATTGCCGTAAAAGCCAAAGGGACTCGCTTCGAAATCCCTGCCAGTTTATTGCACAGCGTTGAGAGCGAACTGCGTGTTTTCTGCAAAGCACGTCGTATTACAGTTCAGTTTAAAGATGCGTCAACCGAGCGTGTCATTGTCTTTTGTGCCGCAGGAGCGGCAACCGGCACGGTGGTGGGTGCGATGTGCGGCGGCGTGTTCGGCGCGTTGAGCGGTGCTCTGCTCGGGAGCGCAGCAGGGGCCGCTTTAGCACAAGTGCGTATTACCGTTTATCCGGCAGCCGACAGCAACAACCTTGTCCTGGCGTTAGCCTAACTTTTACAGTGAACGCAGGTTTTGCGACACGGCGCAGTACCTGCCCAAAAGGAAAAAATAATGAGTAAGACTCTTTCACTCGTTGATGTTTTACAACGCACTCTGGCACAGAACAAAGAAGACATTACTCCACTGCTTGGCTACCTTGGCACTAACCCAGATGAACTGAAACTGCAGATAGATCGCAGCAGCACCCGTACCGATGCGCAGAAAATCGCCGATTACCTACGCAAAATGGGCAGCAACGATATCGCCAGCCTGTTTCGTAACGGCGAGGGGATAAAGTATGAAGAAATCGTCTGCGACGTTGGTGAAAAACTCAAGGTTAGAGGGGTCAGCAAAGATAAATCAGTAGAGATCAACGAAGAATTAATTATTCAGCATCTCTTTTCCGATGCCCTGAAAAAAATGAGCGATGAGGAACGCAGCGCGCTGATGCGTTCAATGAATCTTTCCGACAAAGACCAGGGGGCGATTCTGGCGGGCACATTAATGGCCTCGCAGGTGATGCTGAACCAGTTTGGTGGTTTTGCGGTATATCGGATGTCCGTCATTCTGGCCAATATGCTAGCCCGCTCGCTGATGGGTAATGGCCTCAACTTTGCGGCAAATGCGGCTCTGGTGCGCGGTGTAGGCGCATTCATGGGGCCAATTGGTTGGATCGCTTCCGGTGCATGGCTGGCGGTAGAAATCGCAGGCCCCGCGTTTCGTAAGACGGTCCCGGCAATCGTACATATCGCGATGCTGCGTCAGAACGTATTGAAACGCCTGACCATCAGCGTGGTAGGTGATGGCTCCGTCGGCAAAGATGCGCTCTTTAATAGCGTATACGGTGTTGATACCGGCAATATCAATCCCATTGCTGGCTCAACATCCGATACCAAGGTGTATGACCTGGGGCACACCGGCACTATTAAATTGATTAACTTCCCTGGATTTCACGACGTTCGTTCCGAGGTCAATGACTTGGTGAATGACAACATAAAGCACACTGATCTGTTCCTGCTGGTGGTCGACATCAACCGTGGTGTGTCGGGTCATGACGTGGAGACTCTAATGAAGTTAAAAGCGGAGGGCAAGCCCGTGTTGGTCTGTCTGAACAAGATAGATATGCTGCGCCCGAATGATAAAGAGAGGATGGTTCAGGTCGCCAAAACACGCTTGCAGAACCCATATGTGATTGAAACGGCGTTTGACCCTGATCCGCGCTTGTCACAGAATGGTCCGGTCGGCGCGCAGGCCGTGTTTGACTGGGTGGTGAATCAGTTAGAAGCGCAGGGTAAAGAGACCGCGCACCTGAAAGCCGAGCAGAAATAACCTTGGTGAACATTAAACTAGGGGCATGCCTCTAGTTTAATCATTCCTTCCGCGCTTAAGAGAAGCCAATCAGTCCTCTTGCATGGTCGTAGCTGAATGTCGTGCCATAAAAGTGGATTGGTCCATTTTACAGGGATACTTACAAGATCACCAAACACTTCGCCACTCTTAAAATAAGAGGTAGTCTTATAGCTCTATGTTTAACATCAGTTAGGAACATAAAGTTGAACGCACAAGCACAAAAGCACCGACAACTAGTACTTTCAGTTCTTCAGAGTAAAGCGCTACACCAGCACCAAGTAACAGCGGCAACCAAAGTATTTGATGCTTTGACTGGCAATGTGCGAGCAGTAGTGACAGCCGCCGAAATGCAGGCAGGTAAATCGGGTATTTCACTAGCCCTGTGTTGCTTACAGCGACTAAGTCTCTCCGAGACTGATATTTGCAACCGTAAGCAGCTAAAAGACACACTTTATCTAGTTACAATGCCTGATACCGCCCTCAAAGAACAAGCCGAAGAAGACCTCAAGCTCGCCAAGAATGTTGTCGTCAGTAATTTTGTTAACTTCGAAAAGGCATTGGAAAACGAATTTAAAGGTAATCCACCTAAGCTAATTATTATTGATGAATGCCACTATGGCTCAAATGTCTCTGCTGTTCGATACAGCAGGATCTTCGACTACCTGGAACAAGAGAACGATAGCTGTAAAGTCGTCTTCATCTCTGCCACCCCCTTCGGTGCTCTCTATGGTGCAGAGACTGAATATCAAGAAGCTCTAGAGCTTCAACAAGAAGCCAAAAATGATAACGATGCAGAACTATTAACCCAAGCCCGAAATGTTGCTGAAGAGGCCCTAAAAGACTCAATCTTGCGTCGAGACTTTAACACCCGTCTGGTATTCCACAAAACTAGCGATGAATACTACGGCGTTCGAGAGATGCTGATGAATAGTAAAGTCAAAGGTCTTGAGGATGAAAGTCGTAATTTCCTTTGCAAGTCAGTTCAACGCGATGATTTTGTTCAACAATTCCTGCATCATCAAGGTATGGGATGGTCACTCGTAAGAGTACCCGCTGGTTTGGCGATGGAAGCTAAGCAGTTTCTCATATCGCAAGGCATTGATGAGAATGCTGTTTACATTATTGGTAATTCATTAGCAGGGGTACCAGAAGACGAACATTGCAGCATTGAGCAATTCAAAAAGGAGTTTGATGATGCTCAGCTGTTCGAAGAAAAACTAATCGCTATTACTGTTGCCGGAGCTCGAGCTGGTATCAACTTCGGTGCGATGATGAAAAATAACCTCATCTCAACGTGGGATAGTACAGTTGCCAGTGTCGCCGCAGTGGTGCAAGCCAACATTGGCCGGGCATGTGGTTACCATGAAAACAACTCTTCAACTCATTTCACTAACTTAAATGCTGCTGAGGCTTATGCTTGTATCCTGGATCATCTTGAAAACACCTGCTCTGACCACGCAGCGTCTGATTTCGAAGGATTAAAAGAGTTTTTTGAAGGTGTGTGTCAGGAATACCACGTCAACGGTTTGGATGTTGGGTTAACTATCAAATACAAACGTCGTCGCCCAATCGGTGATGTTGAAACCTATAAAACTGATAGCTACATTGCTGTACCCGCTAAACTTCTTGACGATGATGCAGACTTCACCGAGTACACCAAAGATAAGTATCTTCTGCAGGCGATCGATATTATTCGCAAAGAGTTCACGATCAAAGGTGCGCCAAGCGTCAAAGGCAATCGAGCTATGCGAGGTAAAAGCAAGAACTGGATCAAGGCACATTGGGTCAATGGAGATAGTTACAATAACCCCGAAAAGGCACGCGCTGACGGTACTCAAAAAGAAAAAACTAAATCCCATACCCAACAAATTGATAATGGGGAATATTTAGAGTTTAACCGCATTGTAGCACCTGGTTCCGGGGAGTTATCTGAAGATAAGCTTGTGGTAGCAACCATTTTTAGTGTTTACAACATATCTCGCCGAAATGTTGCAAAGAAAATTATGACTCTTGAAGATGTTTGGGAGATGTGCGACTACTTTAGTGTTGAGCATGATGACACCCTACTTGTTATCTACAAGCGCGGTGAATATGACATTGAACGTACTATTGCTAAGACACGGCAAAACGAGCTTCCTGAACAGTCAGGTGAGCTTAGTGATGAATCCCATTTTTCCGACAAAGCAGAATCTACTTATTAATATAAGGGGCTGTATGCCCCCTAAATTTTATATTTACATATGAATAGTCCAAATAAACATCGCAACTATGTCCAGTACTCAATGGCTGAAAATACTTTTGAGCACCAACGCAACGCTGCTGAGAAAGCATTTTCTAAATTGAACTCTGGCTCAAAAGCTGTGGTCGTTGCAGCGGAAATGCAGTCAGGAAAATCAGGTATCGCTCTTGCCCTTGCCTGCCTTCAGCGACTCTCTTTACCCGATGAATTATTGGCTAACCGGAAATACTTAAAAGATACTTTATATCTTCTGACAATGGCAGATCTTGCACTTCAAGAGCAAGCAAAGCGTGACCTTGCACCCTGCAAAAATGTCGTTGTTAGCAACTTCACGAATATAGATAATGCGCTTAAAGCGGATTTTAAGCGCCAACCACCTAAGCTCATCATCATCGATGAGTGTCACTATGGTTCTGGCATTGATAGTGTTCGCTATGAAAAGGTATTTAATTACCTGGAACAAGATAATGTAGACTGTAAAGTTGCATTTATTTCCGCAACTCCATTTAGTTCACTCTACTCAGCTAGCGAAGATTCCATTCTACGTCACAGCTTCAATACGTCTTTGGTATTTCACAAAACTAGCGATGAATATCATGGCATTCGACAAATGCATCGCAGTAACCAGCTGGTCAAACTCGACGATGATCAACGCGATTTTTGTGAAGATTCACTGCTACAAAAGCGCTTTATACGCCAGTTTAAAGAACATCAGGGCGTAGGCTGGTCACTGATTAGGGTTCCATCAAGTCAAGCAAACATAGCCAAACAAGTACTGATTAATCAAGGTGTAGATGAGGAGCAAATCTTAATCATTGGTCAAAAGCTTGTTGGCGTTGACGAGCACGAACTCTCATCTATAGATGACTTCAAACGAGAGTACGAAACAGCAGCAATGTTTGATGAAAAGCTAATCGCTATCACTGTGGCTGGATTTCGCGCTGGTATTAACTTTGGCCAAGAAATGAAAAACACGCTAATAAACACATGGGATAGCTCTATTGCCAATATAGCCGCAGTGGTACAAGCCAACGTTGGCAGAGCATGTGGATACCACCAGAATACTCAGGCGAAACATTTTACAAACCTGGAAGCTGTTCGAGCATACTCTGAACTACTTGATCATCTCGAGGCCAGTGATGAATTGAATGATTTCGATGGGTTACGGCATTCATTTGAAGATATTTGTACGAAATATCAAGTCAGAGGCTTTGACCGAGGAATGTTTATCGCCCCTTCTACCGAAACGGTAATCACCAAAAAACGTGATGATTCGGAAACATTCTTAACTCAAAGCTACCTAGTTATTCCTGGAAAATTGTCTGAGTCAGAAGCTGATTTCAGTGCCTATACCAACGATCCAGAACTGCTTGAGGCTATCAAACTAATTCGTGACGAATTCCTGAATGAAGGAGCGCCCTATCCTAAAGCTGGTCGCGCGATGCGAGGTGATGATAGAAACTGGATAAAAGCACAGTGGGTAAATGGAGCCACCTATAATGACTTCTCGCCGAGCTGTGCGAAGATGAGAGTGCTAGATTTTAATGCACGTTTGGAGCTGGGTGAAGATGTAGAATTCAACTTAATTGTTAATCCTGGTGGCGGAGAGACCACTGCTGACAAACGCATAGTCGCGAGTGTATTCAGTATTTATAATCTTTCTAAACAAAAAGATGCTTACAAACGTGCCATGGACCAAGAGGATATGCGGGAAATGAGTGAAGCCTTAGGTTGTGAATATGACGATACAATCATGGTGCTGTATCAGCGTGGAGACTACTCTAGCGAAGTAACAGAACAAAAAAAAATAACTACAAAACAGCTATCTCGCATCCGCAATTCCAGCGTCTTCAAATAGCTAAAAGCCGCTTATAAAAGCGGCTTTTAGCAAACACTTAGTGAAACTTATTTTAAGTAATAAAATTCTAGTCCTTAGTAACTTTAAGTACAGGTGTCAGGCATTCTTGCAAACTTAAACCGCCATGATTGTAATAATCCCCAGCGGTGAATGCACTGACGCCAGGCGCCATAGCAAGAGACACCGCAGAGTTCCAATACCACTCAACCTGAGGCAAACTTGTAGTGGCGTTATCTTTGAGAATGGCACATCTTGATAGGTACTTCCGAACCAAAGGCTTTTCGAGTTCAGCTTTTGGTAATTGGTCTGGTAACCATAGCCAACCGTGATCCGTAACAACACGGATTTGTTTCCATCCTGCATTCAATAAATGACAAATCCTATCAGCAACTTCTTCAAGTACGTCATCAATACCTAAAGGCAATTTTCGTTGCTGCTGGTGCCCCAAGTTATCCAGGTCTCCCGTTTGCAGCCAAGCCAAGCCATCAGGCTCGCCAGTATCCAACCCTTCTAAGTATTGCCAACCTTGCTGAGCTAAGGCTTTTTTTAATTGATAGCTACTGAATTCACTGCCGGTTGCGGCTACCGAAGGCTTAAAGTCCTGCGAATCAAAAGCTCCGTTCAGCAAACCAGCAACAGGAGTAACAGCTGCTTTCGCGGTATCAGTCAGTGATGGCAACGCACTCCACTGTGTTTTTACACCGACAACTAAATTACGCGCATCAAGCTTTTGTTCTAGTTTTTTAGCACAGTCAAAACGCAAACCGTCTACAAAAAACACCACCATCCCTTTTGCCTGGTAATCAGCCGTAGCTTCCTTAATTTCATTATTACCAGGATATCCATTTAGTTTTACTAACTTTTGGAAGTTCAGTGATACTTCGTTCAGCCAGGGCGAATAGATCAGCTTCAGCACATTAGCGACTAATTCTTGTTGACTTGGCTCCTTCGCCAAAGCCATCGCCTGCAATGCCGCAGCATCTGCTTGCCAGAAATGTTCTTCATAAAGCTCCGCCATCTCTGCAGGAGACTGGTGATTGAAAACTTGCTGAGTTAACTCGGCTACTTTTGCCAGATGAGCCAAAATCTCGAGGTATTTAGATTCCCCCAATCGATACCAAAGCCAGCTTTCACGCTCTTTATGCTGCTGATAAAGCGAAGCAATCCTACCTCTAACAGCGGAAAGCTCATGTTCATGCAGCCCCGCAAGCATATTTGCAAGACTCTGCTCATCATGAGTATTTTCGCCTGGATAGTGACTTAAATCCGCAGCCAAATCAGGTGTTATAGTACGAAGTGCGCTAATTAACCCAGATAGGTTATGTGCTGTATCTACGAAACGCAGCCACACTTCTTGCCACGAACCTTGTGCGGATAACAAAGCTGCGAGCATTTGAGAATAGTTAGCATCTGATGGTTCATAGCCAAATTGACTGGAGCACGTTTTGCAGAAAAGCAGCCACTTGTTGTCATCCCACTGACTACGCTTACCCTCTGGATGATTTAACCACCCAAGCAGATCCTTAATAGGGTCATTAAAAACTAAAGATTGAAAATCTTTAGCCTCAAGACGCTTACCTTGTAAGTCTTCAACACGGGTCTCTAAAAGATCTTTTAAAATCTGAGGAATAACATCTAATGTGTTTTTATCTTTGGCTACATCCAACTCAAGCCCAACTCTTGGATTGGTTAGAAAAGAACTAATACTCCAGTCACGGCCAGCAGTATTATATGCCCACCAGCTTCCACGATATTGCAGCTCAGCCAACGGACGTAAATAGTCCGGGCATTCTTCAATCGCGCGCAATGCTTTACGTCCAATTTTTGGAAGGTAAATAATTGGTGTACGCCCTTCAGGCAACGTAACATCCTCTAATACACCAGCAATTGCGCACTTCAACCAAATAGCTGGGCCTATGCGCTCATTTGGTTGATACTCACCAAGCTCGAGTAACTCCGGAATATATTGTTTAATCAATGGCATTGCACTTTGCCATTGGCAAGCTTCGTCTGTCCAAAGCACTGCTGCTGGGGCTTCCTGCACCGCAGGATTATGCTTCGCGCTACCGCGCAGCTGTTCAATCAATTTATCGATGACTTGCATTGTTACCTCCTGACTACACCCGGCAAACTAAAAAGAGTCAGGGCCTTATCCACCATCATTGCTGTTCTTTGCTCAATTAGTTCTACTGACCACGTCTCGGCAACAGCCAACTCCTGATTTAAATACAACCCATTGTTATAGCCTACAGGGCGTTTATCACGGGTTGTACGATCGCGCTTTTCTAAAAAACTCTTATTCCCTAAAGAGCTGTTGTAACCCGAGATTGTCAAGTTACCAAGCTTGTGCACATGACTTTGACGATACTGCTCCGCCAGCGTTTTATCACCATCTGCCAGCATATCTACCCAAGAGTCCGGTATATTTATTCCTTGGGGAAATACGTGCTCGATGGTCCACACATATTGTTTACTTTCTACCGCCCACAGATCTACTTGGTTTTCCTTGGTCATCATGCTTTCTTCAAGAGCACACAAAATAAAGCGACAGACCCAGCTATTTTCTTCATATAGGCCACCACTAAGCGCTTGGCGGAAATGCTCATCTGAGGTACTGACAGACCCCAGGGTATTAGCAATAGTACTGACAACTTGCTCACCTTGGCAGCTTCGCAGAATTTCGGTTAATTCCATAAAGATGCGGTTTAAATCCCGAGTAGCGGGCACATCTGTGGTGTTCCTACGGACAAAGAAGTTGATCAGGAAAGTGACCACTTTTTCAATGTGCTCAATGCTCAACGCTAAATCCTGTCGTCTGGCAAACAACATTAGCAATAAGAGATAAGAAGGAGCTCCTTGAATTCTATCCAGACTTTTAAGCAGTTTTGTTAGTTTAGGTTCATCCCGAACTTCGCAATTCCCTACAATCTGCGCATACCAGTTAGAATGGCTACGCATCATTTGCAGGAATTGATGCGGATCATGAGCAATCAATTTTTCAAAAATTTGAATAAGATTAGATTTCGTCGCTACTGGTACATTGACGATATCTTTTAACTCGGGCTTGAACGCATTGTAGTACTGACGGAAAAAACGCTCTTGTACCCCATAATCATCCCCTAGGGCTTCCATCACTTTGGTCCAGCTGATAAAAGACTTATCAATACTGCCCGGCTCAATCTGTTCGATCTTCGCCAGTAGCTTGTTTTTCATTAAATCAATCGCGGTAAGAGGCACACCGCGATTGTTAAGTGACTCAAACAGGGTGTAAGCATCTGAATGACTTGCCACCTCTATTTTTACCAGAGTAGATGCATTGACTTTATCAAGTAGCGCATTCAGTGCCTGCAATGGGGTTTCGCTCTCACTGACATACTGTTCAATACGCATTAAAAAATGTCGATAGGCACGAAATACCCGACGATTACCTGCATTGGAAACCCACTCAGCCTCTTTAAGAATGCCTGCCTCTTTCAACACCGCCAGGTAATCCTGCTGGTTGGCATTTTGCACCTGAGGTACTAACCGGGGCTGGTCCGCATTCTTTTTTAGCACCAATTTATGCTTCAGGTTATACAGCTCTATCTGCTGCTCCATCTCAAGTTCAATGCCCAACTGGTTGTAGCTTGCATAAATGGCAGCTAACAATAATGACAATGTGGTCATTCGCTGTTGGCCATCCACCAACTCTAACTGCTGCAGAGCCAGCGTATCTGTACTTTGGTTGATACAGATAATCGACCCCAAGTAGTAATTAAGGTCGTTTTCTAATAGATCCTCAAATAAGGCATCCCATTGCCATTTACCCCAGGTATACTCCCGTTGATAACGTGGGATGGCATATACCACCCCAACTTCAATATCCAACAAGGTTGACACCGGATAGTTGAATACTGATTTAATCATCCGTGATTTTCCTTATTTGCATGTTCGTCTCTGGCAGCTTTTTTATCTGCAAGGCTAATATGGTGGTCATTGATACGGGCCCCTTCTTTTTCACCATATTGCAGGCCAAGATGATACCAGGAGGCCGATTCAACATCGTTGCCGCGATCTTTACCCCACTTAATATTGGGCTTAGTGCGCAAAACACCGGCTCCCTTCTTATCTACATCTGGTGCCTGCATAAACGGACGGATATTAAGGCGCACACCATCATTTAAGTCCGGGTTCCAGCCCATAGGCTGTTCGTGTAACGGTTTCCAGCGCACAAAAATGTCGAGACCATTCTTGCCGGTGATGGCATCTCCTTTAAGAATAGCTTCCAGAGTATCTTTTAGGTTTTTAGCCGCCATCAAACGACTTTCCGCACCATCAATTCCTTCTTTAAAGCCGTGCTCTTGGGTACGGATCCAATCCCCAAGATAGGTATAAATCAGGCGTTCTAAACCCTGGTAATTGAGCTTATGGTAGTTGACCAGTACTGAGAATCCATCTTTCAGCCCATCCCAGATTTGCCAGATAAACGGACGGTGCTGAAAGAGCTTGCAGTGTTGTTCAAAGAATTTATCCCGCAGCCAGGTTTCCAGACTCTTACTACCAACACTGGCAAGCAGATCACTCAGCACAATGGATGACCAGTCGTCTTCATAGGCAGCCTGCAACATGGCTTCCAAGCGAGAAGCTGCGGCTTTTTCCCCGCGTAGCGCTGGAAGACAGACTATGCCATCATCATCTACTAATTTGAGCAGATCATCACACTTGGTAAGCCAGTGAAACATCTCGTCAGCAAGCGTAATCTTATTATACAGCTCTGCGGGCCAGCGGTAACCTAGTAAACGAGCAACGGCTACTTGTAGCACGGTATCATCGGTACGTTTCTTCGTGATGGCAGTCCATTTTTTCTCTTCATCCCAGACTACCGAGCCACAAGGATGGCCGTGGAAGATCCATTGGGTAGGGTCGTTGGTGTAGGGTTTAGGTAAACCAATTGGATACTGCTCATTTGCAACTCTTGTCCAATGTGCTAAATCAAAAGGAATCTTAGCTACATATCCATTATCGACACTTAATTTTTGATTGATTTTCCTCAATTCCAATGAGAAAGAGTCAGACATACAAAGCGCCCAAACAGCAGGCAAATAGTCTTTGTTTTTTGTGATAATTACTGGAGTAGTATTAGGAAAACGTTGTCCTAAATAAATAGTCGCAGGAAGCTGAGCCATCTGGCCAATCGCTACTCCAGTATTATCAAATACATCCCAACCACGAGTTGCTGAACCAGTAAATTCAACTACAGCGTTCCAGTTAATCACTGAATTTTTACCACCATAGTGCTGTGATTCATGGGAGACTGATTCCATTAATTTCCATGATTCTGCAATCACGCTGGACTCCCAAAACACTCTTACAAATCTCGGATTATCACCCGTAGAAGTACCTTGGAAGCAAGATGCAAAATGTCCCAAAAGCCATTCAGAACTGTGTATATCTAGCTGCACTATCGAATCGGGGTTCTGTAACTGTTTCGCCTGTATAACCCCTTTCAGCGGCTCAACCAACAGTTGTTCTGCTTTCTCTGCTGCGGTTTTAGGCGCAGATACATCCAGTCCCTGTAACAAAGCACCTTTAGGTGGAGCATCTTTAGTAAGAGTGATCAGCTGAACATTAAAATCCCACATTGGTGTCTGAAATCCCTTCGGCCCTAAACGTGCCACCAGGTTCCAAGTATCCTCAGTAAGCAACTTTTCTCGGAATTTCTTATAACTTGTCAAGAACAGCCAGTTTTGCGGCAATACAATAGTCGAGCAGCCACCTTTTAGACTGAAATCCAGACAGCGCTCTAGGAAAACTGTAGCCAAATCAGTTTTTGCTTCAGGGAAGTAACTCTCACAATAATCTTTTAAGATATCGCACTGCTTACCACGTGCCAGATAAGGTACATTCGTTGCCACCAGGCTATAGTTTTTCGACATTAGTTGTGCCGCCTTAGCGAGCCCCTGAGCTGTCACTTGGGCTGTTTTTGCTTCATCATCTGTTGAAGCTTGCACATCAAGAATGACTTGCCAAGGCGCTTGTTTTCCTTCTGTTTTCCCCTCGTAATAAACCGTATTGACATTAATCAGACTGCCCAGCACAGGCGCGTTTTTAAAGGCTCGGGTAAACCAGTTGAGCGCCTCGCTAATATTTGGATTGTTTTTAGTCAGAGCCTGCCATTCCTGTGTAGCAGCACTGACGTCGAGCCCGGAGCAGGCAATATTCAGAGCTGGCAGACTACGATAGCCGCCAGCTCCCGGATAGCGCCAGGCCTCCAGCGCCAGCGCAAAAGCAGCAATCTCCACGCAACGGCTGTCAAGCTCAAGACCATGAAGGTTATCAAAAAGTACCTTAGCAACAGCGGTTTTGGCATCGAGCCCTTCAAGCTGCATACGCATTGGTACCAACATCAGGAACAATGCGACCAGAAAATGACCTGAACCACAGCACGGATCCAGAGTTTTCAGGGCGCTGATTTCCTGTGGCCAGCCATTAAACCAGCCGCCGGCGGCTTGCCATAACTCGCCCTGCTCATCGCTGGTTTTAACAAAACGCAGATATTCCAGCGGAACACCCTCTATAGTAGCAACCTGACGCAAGGTTTTCTCATCACTTGCCGAGCGTAAATCCGCATCCGTCAGCTGTTTTTTCGCCCACCAGGCACCCAGGCTGTTATCCAGCAAGAAGCTAACCATATAAGGTTCGGTAAACAGCTGCGTGACTGGGCTTAACTCATCAGCACCGATAGGGATACCCGCCGCATTCACCTCCTCTTTACGTTTGCTTTGCCAGAACTGATAACACCATCCCAGGCTATCCTGTGCCTGAAATACTTCTCCTGGCAGGGTCAGAATTAAATCTTCTAACTCGCGGATGTGGTCGACAGGGATCTGCAGCTCAAACACAGGAGAGTCAGTTCGAAATACCTGGGGTAACATTTTCTGTGCCAGCTTTCCTGCCAGTTCCCAGCCATCTTTGCAGCCTTCCTCTTGGGCATATTCCTGACACTCTGCCAGCGTGACGGCAAGGTATTTATCCAACATCAACAGATTGTTTTGCTCCAGAAAGCGGGCAAACAACATACGATGCCAGTGCTCATAACTGACTTCCGCCCGCAGGTGTTCAGCACCCTGCACACCATTAGATTGCAGCTTATCACCCAGCTGACGAGCGTGGGCACGCAGGCGATTACGCAGCTTACGCTCATTGTCATTCAGATAAGCTGGCGCTTCTGCTGTTTCTACACCTAAACGAGTTAACGCCTCTGAGGCAGCTTTTTCTATCAGTTCGCGGGCCCGAACAACGGTTTTTTCCAGATGATTTCTTAGTGTTTTATCCAGTGACTGTCGCATGTAGAGCTCTTAAATGAAGTTTAATTTCTAATTATGCATTTCGATTCAAATCAGGGGCCCTGACATGATTGTCAGGGCTCAAATGCGGTGAGTAGTTATTTCAGAGAAGCGGGGCGGTTTTCTGCCAAAGCAGCCATAACGTCTTGTCGAACCTTTGCCAACCAGATATCGAGCTCCGCCTCGGTCTCAATGACTGCTCTTGGCAAATGTACGATTTGTGCCTTAGGCACCAACAAATCAACCGCATCCTGACGCATACGGCTAAAACGGCCTGCCAGGGCTGAGGTTTTATCGCTCCACTGCGCTAACGAAGTGTTTTCAATACATTCGAGTACTCTGTCATTACCGGACAAAGGTGACATTTCCAGGTTATCCAGATGGTGCTTTTTCAGCAATTGCTCCTGCTGCTCATTAGAAAGCTGGTTCCAAATTGCATCATTCTGCACATCTTTTAAGCACTCGTTATATTCCGTTTGGAAATCTTCGTACTTTTTCAAAATGGCAACGCGAATTTTTTCTATTACCTGCTTCAGCAGCGGCTGTACGGGATCGGGATCGGCCAGCAGGCTTCGATTTTGCTCAATCGCATGCACTTCTTTCATTAGCTCATCAAAGCCAACTAAGTTTTGGCAAAATTTAAGCGCAGCCTTCAGTTCCCCCCAACGCGCCTGTCTGGCGGACACTTTTTCAGCAAGCCCTTTCCAACGCTCCACTTCATCGATGATGTTACTATGTCGTTCATACGCAGCCATTAACTGTTCATTGCCAGAAAGCCTTTCGACTTCGACAAGCAGCTCTGCTTTTGGCGGCAGCGGTAGTGGGGCATCTCCACCTGCTTTGCGCGCCAGTTGTTTGGCTGCTTCTATCGCATCTCGTAATTTGGATTGTTCTTCACCGTTTGTGCAGTTCAAACCAATCGCATGAATCAAACTTTTGATGCCCGCCAGCTGTCGCGGCGACAAACTAACGGTCTCAGGACGGAAGTTAGTTTGAGATACCTTGCTGCGCTCCAAACTTTTCGCATCAACTGATTTCTCCTGAGAATCACTTGCTTTCAGCACACCGGCAGCCAACATAGCAAAGAGCGCGCCGTCAACGGTATCTTTCGGCCAGCCGTAATGCGCTGACATAAATTTATCTCGTATCTCAGCCCCATTTTTTGCAACACCGATGTAGCGTTTAATGGCGACACAGACGGGATGCTTTTCCACTTCATCATTATGACCTACAGCTTCCAGCGCATTGGCATCAGCGAATTTACTTGCACGCTCAAATACCTTATCCCATCCTTTTTGATCTGCAGGCTTAAACTCAGTGTAGAGCCGCTCACATGCTTTCTTACCTGCATTTTGGAACTGCTCAGCTAAGGTGTCGCCAGGTACATCGCTCCCACCAGCCATTTGTACTTGGATACCATCAATAATCTCTTTCAGGATCAGTTTCTTGGTCCGCTCAGCTTCATATTTACGGTGCTCCATTGCAGCTCGAGCGTCTTTACCCGCATCTGTAGATGGTATCCCACTCACTTCCAGAGTTGTTTCAGCCGCTTTAAAATCGACGATTGCACTCAGTAGCTCATTACGGCGAATGGATGGAACATGAATGAAAATAGTAGCGTCATCAGGTTTCGCACTACGCACTGCATCCTCAAAGGCTTTTTCCTTACATTCAAGCACATGAGCATAAAGATGCTTTTTGGCATCGGCAGGAAGGTCTTGGTCGAAACAAACGGTGATCTTACGAGGTTCGTTACTGACTCCCTGAGTCACGCTACCAAACCCTAAAGCATTGTTAACACGGTTTTTTATTTCAAGGCTGCGGAACGTTTCTAAGCGTTGTGGGTTACCGCGCAGATCATTTTGTTGCTGTTTGAAAGTGTCATGCCATTGCTGGCTTTCCAGGGTTTGCAGTCGGTACTCAACGCCAGCACTAGTATTCATTGGCAGTAAGTCGCCAGCATCAACCAATTCCTGGATTAAACGTGGCAATTTTGCTCTCAGTTCGTGTTTGCCTTCGCTTAAGTGTTCCAGGAGCAAGTCAGCAAGGAAAGCTTCTGTGGAAGCAATACCGTGATTTATGTCTGTCGGTAATTTACTAATGAGAAGTATCAACGAAAGAATCCTGCCTTGCAGAACAGCATCTTCGCTACCAGCCTTAAAGCGAGCAATCTTTTCGTAGATCTCTTTACCAATAACACCAGTTTGCAGCAAATTAATCGCAATCTGCTCATAGATAAAATCAGCAGGCACTACCGATCCCAACGGCTTCAGGGCTGTTGACTTAGTCGCCTCATGCACCACTCGCAGCTGATTACGTAATTGAGATCCAGTACCGGTTTTATCCAGAGCCGGCAAAACCCGCTCCCAGAAGCGACGACGCACTGGCAACAATGGATAGTCTGCAATCATCCATTGTTCATCGTCTTTATGAGCTTCAATAACTGAACCACTCATGTGACGGTTAATCTCACCGAGGTTGGTATGCAACACAGATTCAATCTCAGCTCTGGCTGTTTCTTTCTTCTGAAGAATAACTTTACGAATTACTGCATCAACATCAGTATCTTCTAACTGAACCGAAATCTGGAAGCGCCCCATGAGTCGTTGCAAGTTTTGCAATCCGGATAACGCACTTTGCCCAGTAGCTACGAACAACAATTTCGATTTAAGGGCTCCTGCTTTACAGCAAGTTTCTACTGTTTCTTGTACAAGATGAGCGCGATCGGGATCGTCAGCGATATATTGCTGAACTTCGTCAAGAACCACCAAAGTGAGAGGCATGTCTCCTTCATTTGACAATGCATCGACAATTGACTGAACCATTTCAGTATTAGAAACATCATCAACAATTTTGTACTGTGCGCGAAGCATATCGCGTACTTCTTTCGCATCACTGCCTAGAGATGGCAAAGCATGTAACAGCGCATTCGCCATGACTGGTGAAACATGGAGATTGCGCAGTTCTTTCTTCCACAGGTCTTCGCCTTCTTTACCTTTGGCATGCTGTTGGATATAAGCTTTAACCTGTTCAAGCACCCCTTCAGATTTTAGCCAAAGCTCGAATTGAGCAAGATGGTATTGCTCAGATAACCCTGCTGATTTAAATATAATCGCCAACAAGGCCAATCGAACTTTGTCTTCTGCCCCAGCGCCCAATGTTCCTGACGCAGCATGGAGCCCACCCAACCGGCTCCCCAACGTTGAGAGCTCATCGAAGTACTGTCGAACATCCTCAGGTAACTCAACCAACGAGCGAGCATCTGCTCCGCTTTCCATTTTTTGATTGATCCAAAGGGTTCTTAGCATTTTCGCTAAGTGCGATTTTCCAGAACCGAAGAAGCCTGAAATCCAAACTGCGGGCTGCTCACCAGAGCTTTTAACATTTCGTAAGTAGTTGCTTAGAATATCAGCCATGCCTTTGGCATAAGCCCCGCTACAGACAAACGTCCGCAGCTCATAATCTAATGTTTCAAGAGCTCCTTTGGAGAGATCATCTTTTACCTCGGCCACACCGTTGTTGGCCAGTTTGCTTTCCAGAGGGTCAAGTTTATAAATTTCACGGTTTAGCATTTTTCTGTACCTGGTTAAGCTACGGTAATCGCAGTGGCTTGATATCCCCAGCCATCTTTGGCATCGAGCAGTTTGTAATTATTTTCATGATATTCTCCGGGGAAAAATACCACCAAGCGCCCCTGCACTTGAGTCGTTAAAGATTTGACTAAAGCAGAAACCGACACAAAGCCGAACATGCTCCCACATCCCATAAGTGCCACTACAGATTCATGTGTTTGGTCCGCATTAATCTGCTGATGCAGTTTCGACACAAGCTCTTCAGCGAAATAGTCATAGCTTCCTTCCAGATACTCAGGATCTTCGAAATAAGCTTCTTTGTAGTCCTGTCTGGCCATCCAGTTGGGGAACTCATTGGTCAAGTCCAACAACAGCCATGGATGCTCGCTTTCAATGCACGCATGCTCAAACTCAGTCATGCGAGCACGAAGCTTAAGCTCATCTTCTTTGTCGTATACGACAAAGATGGCTTTCTCTTCCGCTGAGATATTGTTACCCCATGGCACACTAATGTGACTGGAAAAACTTTTAAGTAACTTTGACAATCTGTCAGACATCACGCTGTTCCTTAACTAAGAGATTCAGAGGTGCAAAAGACACTTCAACGACCTCACTGGCTTGTTTGAAATTAATCAGACCACGCAATGTTGCCCGATACGCCAATTCATACATGGTGGTTTCATCAGCAGGTAATAGCTTGATCCAATAGCTATCAAACAAGCGTTTACCTGATAGTCCATGGAAATGACCAAGAATTAGAGCAAATACCACATTTACATATGTTACTTTGGGGTCAGTGCGGTATTTTTTAGTTCTGCCGACAAGATAGCCCGACTGAGTCCAGGTACCGCTAAGATTTCGAGCAAACGACTGACGTGATGCCAAACTGAATCGGTCAGGATCGTCTTTTGCTAAGTGTTCTTCCATAACACTTCTTGGTAGGATTTGTCCGGGCTTAAGTGCCGTAATGATCTCAACTGAACCACGAAGCAGAGGGTCTCTAGCGATCGCCAGCTGTAATGCAAGTAAAGGCTGAGCTTCCTCAGAAAGCCCCCAAAGCTGACGAAACACTCTGAATAAAGGTATATGCGGAGACATGCCATAGAGACCAACCAAATGTCTATACGTTAGTTTTCTGGCGCTGGAACTGGGTTTATGAAGAATATTATCCTCCACAATGCTTACTTTATATTCTTCTGGTAAGGTATTTTCAGGTTTTGCTTGGAGCAATATTTTTAGCTCTTCGATCATCATGCAACGCGCAGCATGAGGTCCATTTTTTCCAAACTTGAATCCATACTGAACTAACTGGTCTTGGTTCATCAGGAAACCTCCTCGTAACCGGGGGCCAATTGACTATTTTCGATACCAAAAATTACTTGCTTATGCTTTAACGCCAAGTGGTATTGCTCAGGGTTTAAGCTAGACGCAAAGGAGCAGTCTACTGCCCAATGGTTGAGTAAATAGCCGGCTAGTGCTGCTCTGACTTCAACCTGAAGCTCACCATTCACCATTCCATAGTCGAGTTCAATGGCTTCCGCGAATTGTGCTTTTGGATGAGGAATCAAAGTTAAATCTACGATTCGGTTCCACTGTTTATCCACATCCTTGGTTTCAGAAACAGCAACTTCCTCATCCAAAATATTTAAATCGAGGAAGCGAGTAATCACGAAATCACTAAATGCATTCTCGCATCGGTCAAACGCCCGAACATGCCAACGTTTACCACTATTAGCTAGGCTATGTGGCACGATTGTATGCATTTTAATACCTGAAGATAGAGAGGCATAAGTCACTTGTAGGCACTTCTGTGTAGTTATTGCTCTCATAACTACAGATAGAGTAGAGGTCGAAGGTTCAGCCAGTACAAACGGATCTTCACATGCACTACAAACTTTGTGACGAGTGATCAGACTATCGCCAAAACCATGGCTTAATCCTGCTAATACTACTTTGGCCTCATGCGCAAAAATAGGACAAAATGTATCCTTTCGTGAGTAAAGCTTTGTTTGATGAACAAGTTCCATATTGCCAGGAGCCAGCGCCTTATAAGTAGCAAAGTCACGAGTTGCAGCCGCTAGTCCCGTACGAAATTTTGACATAAGATCAGGTCGGCTTATCTCACCAAAATAGGTCAGGCAAAAATCAATAAACGCCAATCGCTCTCGCTGAGCATGTGAGAGCTCTTCTAGTTGTCGCATATTTAACCTTATTGGTAATTTCTCTTCATTTTAACATTGCGCAGCTTAAGATGAAATCATTATGATTCGATGTTGAATTCATTTTGGAAAGAAATATTTACTGGTATAAAATGTAATTATTTTATTAAGAATGATAAATATCACTTACAAAAGCCAGCATATACAAAGCAGCCATTAGAACCCCGCTAGTCACTTTAGTCTGGAGTCTGCCCGGGGTTTTAATGGGCGTCTTAAACCGGAACATATAAGGTTAAAATTTGTAATTACTTTGATTTAGCTTGATAAATTTTTCCCAAAATCAAAAGGACTAACCCCCTTCTGCCGATTCGCATCCAGATAATCCGCCCACCACTGCACCATCAGCCTACGCTCCCCCAAGTGTTCAGCCTTATGAATATAAGCCGCACGCACAGAGTTACGTTCCTGGTGACTCATCTGACGCTCTACAGCATCCTTCGACCACAATCCCGACTCAATCAATGAACTACAAGCCATGGTTCTGAAACCTGCCCGCATACATCAACTTTGGTGTCATACCCCATTACCCGTAAAGCCTTATTGACCGTGTTCTCACTCATCGGCTTACGCGGATCGTGATCGCCAACGAAGATTAGCTCACGGTTTCCACTCATACTTTTGATCTTTTCCAAAATGGCGAGAGCTTGGTGGGATAAAGGAACAAGATGAGGAGTCCGCATTTTCGATCCTCGATGTGAATGCTTCACACCTTCCAAAGGTTCACGCTCTCCCGGAATCGTCCACATAGCGTTTTCAAAATCGACTTCTGACCATCGTGCAAAACGCAGTTCACTAGATCGAATGAAAACCAACAATGTCAGCTCCACAGCTAAGCGTGTTAATGGTCTGCCGGTATATGTGTCGATACGATGAAGTAGTTCAGGAATGCGATTAAGTTCTAGCGCAGCACGATGCTGTCGTTTAGCTGTGGCAACTGCTCCAGCGATCTCTTGTGCGGGGTTATAGTCGATTAAACCGCTTTGCACGGCAAATCGCATAATTGCTGTTGTTCGTTGCTGTAAACGCGCCGCCACCTCAAGACGTCCAGACATCTCTACGGCTTTAATGGGAATAAGTAAATCTCTGGTTTTTAACTCAGCGATATTCCGCTTACCAATCGCATCGAACAGATTATCTTCCAGACTTTTAAGAACACGGCCACTATGCGACTCCGACCACTTTTGATTGGTGGCGTGCCAGTCTCTGGCAACAGATTCAAAAGTGATGACCTCTTTAGCGTGTTCTTCTTTTATTGCACGCTTATGCTCACGAGGATCGACACCGGCAGCAACAAGCCTCCTGGCCTCTTCCCTCTTTTGACGAGCATCAGCCAGAGATGTCTCTGGGTAAACACCAAAAGCCATCAGATGTTGTTTACCGCCAAAACGGAAACGAAAGCGCCAGTATTTGGAGCCGTTAGGGTGTATCAACAAAAACATGCCATCGCCGTCTACTAGCGAGTATTCCTTTGCTTCTGGTTTTGCCGAACGCACCTTGGTATCAGTCAGGGCCATGATGGTATTCCTTCCATATGCTGCCGTGAGTATATAAGCATTATCGAACCAGCATATATACTCGGTTCTATACTCACAAGCATGTTGATGTGGGGTAACTCAGATTGACGTCGGTTGACTGAAAAGCGGGGCAAAGCCTTGCGGGGACTGGATTTTAGACATAAAAAAAGACCTCAGTTGAGGTCTATTTACATACTATTGGTGCCGAAGGCCGGACTCGAACCGGCACGTCTTTCAACGGTTGATTTTGAATCAAAGCGATCAGGTAACTTAACCTACTAACAAATCAGCGTTTTTACAGTGAAGTCCTTTTCAGACAACGAAAAAGGCACTGGTTATGAAAAACGCAGATGCACCTGATTTACCTACGCTAATTGCCGCCATTCTCTCCACCAAAGGTGGTGTGGCGAAAACCACCGATACGGCCAACCTCGGCGGCTATCTGGCCGATCAGGGGCTGAAAGTCCTGATGATTGACGCCGATATACGCCAGCCGACGCTCAGCAGCTATTACCCTCTCAATAATGAAGCCCCCGGCGGGATCTACGAGCTTATCGCGCAGAACGAGCTGGATCCAGCAATCATCATTTCACACACCTCCATTCCCGGACTGGATATCATCATATCCAACGATCCGCGTGGCGAACTGATGAGCCTGCTTCAGGCTGCCCCTGACGGCGTGATCCGCCTGCGCCATCTGGTACGCCAGATCCCCGGTTATGATGTCATCCTAATCGACACCATTGGCGCACGCACTATTGCGCTGGAAATGGTGCTGTTAGCCAGCGATCTCATTATCTCCCCGGTACTGCCGGAAATGCTCTCCGCACGCGAGTTCCTGCGCGGTACGCTGCAAATGTACCGGGATCTCCAGCCCTTCACCCGCTACGGCATCCCGCTGCCGCCGCTGAAGGCGGTGATCAACAAGCTCGACCACACCAACGACGCCCGCGAAATCCATCACAATCTGCTTCAGGTGCTCCAGCACAAGCAGAAAGAACAGGAACTGCTGGTTCCCACCGAGATCCTGATGACGCCGGTTTATGCCAGCGTGGCTTACCGCCGGGCGGCATCGCTGGGGCTGCCAGTACATCGCCTCGAGACCTCCCGCGCCAGAGGCCGGGCAACGCCCTGCGCCGCTGAAACCATGCAGATGCTGGCGAAAGAGCTGTTCCCGCAGTTTCTCGCCCTGCCCCATCAGCAGATGGAGGGTATAGCATGAAACGGAAAATCTGGCGGGCATTTTGCTCTTATTACGCCCGGCAACCCTATGAGAAAGACGATGAAGTACTCGTGTACTTTGAAGCCGCTGACCGTGAAGAAGCGCGGGAAACGCTGCCGGTGTTAATGTCACTGCTCTGGCATATCCCACCGGAAAAAGTGGACTGCTACAACCTGGAGGATGAAAACGAACTGCGTGATAACTCCGGTTCACTGACGTCCCCCAGAGACTGGCCGCTGTTTGAAATCGGCTGGTCCAACAATAAGCCGCTTTACTCCAGCGATTTACCGCTTTTACTGCTACCGCCGCATCAACAGACCCGGCTGTGGGAAACCTTTCTGGCCTGTCAGGAGGGTAATCGAGATGAGTAAGCGCAAGCGGCCACAACCGCCCCACTCCGTCGAAGCGGAACAATCCGTGCTCGGCGGGCTGATGCTGGATAACGATCGCTGGGATGATGTCGCCACGCAGATTTCCTCACAGGACTTTTTTATCTCTGCGCACCGGACGATTTATTCCCATATGCAAACTCTGGTCGAACAGGGAAACCCTATCGACCTGATTACCCTGAGCGAATCGCTGGAACAGCAGGAACAGCTCGAACAGGTGGGCGGCTTCGCCTACCTGGCGGAGCTTTCCAAAAACACGCCCAGCACCGCCAATATCATTCCCTATGCGCAATACATAGCCAGCTACGGTGAACTGCGCCAGCTTCTGTTGCTAGGTAATGAACTGAGCGATATGGCAGGCCAGCCGCGCAGCAATGTGGCCGACGTACTGAACTTTGCCGAACAAAAACTGTTTGCCATTGCGCAGTCACATCAGGAGGGTGGCCTGACCGACATCAACGCTTGCTTTGACAACGTGCTGGCAGGCATCGCTCAGCGCTATGAGGCCGAACGCGGTAGTCTCAGCGGTACGCCATCCGGACTGGAACAGCTCGACGCCCTGACCTGCGGCTTCCAGCCTGCCGACCTGATTATCGCCGCCGCTCGTCCCTCAGTTGGCAAAACCGCTTTCGCCCTGACGCTGTGTGTCAACGCGCTAATGCTGCGCCCTACCCAGCCGGTGCAAATCTACAGCATGGAAATGTCGGCGGAACAGCTACTGCTCCGGCTGGTTTCTCTGACTGGCCGCGTCTCACAAACCCGACTACGCAGTGGCGATCTCAGTGATGATGACTGGCAGCAGATCGGCATCAGCGCCAACGTTCTGATGGCAAAATGGAAAGATCGCCTGCTGCTCGACGATTCCGGGATCCTCACCCCGTCCCTGTTACGTAGCCGGGCCAGACGTTCGCTGCGCCAGTACGGGCTTCCTTCGCTGATCGTGGTTGATTACCTGCAACTGATGCGCAGCGGCGGCGCGGAAAACCGTAACCAGGAAATCTCGGCCATTTCCCGCGCCCTCAAAGCGCTGGCAAAAGAACTAAACTGCCCGGTACTGGCGCTGTCGCAACTTAACCGGGCGCTGGAGTCACGCCTTAACAAACGCCCCTGCAATGCGGACCTGCGCGACTCCGGCTCTATCGAGCAGGATGCCGACGTGATCTTATTCCTCTACCGCGATGAACTGTACGACCCCAACACGCTGGATCGGGGCATTGCCGAAGTGATTGTCAGCAAACAGCGCAACGGCCCGATTGGCACGGTACGAACCCGCTTTATCAGCGATCAAACCCGCTTTGAATCGCTCAGCCAGCAGGGAGTAGAGTCATGAATAATAAGCTGACTTCGACGGAACTCCAGTCTCGTCTGCTACAGGGCAATTTTGACCGGGGAAGATCGTCTGATGAGCGATTTGCCGATCCGCTGATGGAAACCTCAATGATCGTCACGCTGGAGCAGCTTCGCCCTTACGACCTCAACCCACGGTTGATACGTAACCCCAACTATGACGACATCAAGGCATCAATCCGTCATCGCGGACTGGACACACCACCACCGATCACCCGTCGCCCCGATCAGGCGTGGTATATCATCGCCAATGGCGGTAATACCCGTCTCTCGATCCTTAATGAACTGTGGCGCGAGACGCATGATGAACGGTTCTGGCGCATTCAGTGTCTGTACAAACCATGGGCTGGTACATCCGACCAACCTGTTCTGGGCGAACTGCGCTGCCTGATCGGCCATCTGGCGGAAAACGATCTGCACGGCAAACTCAGCTTCATTGAGCGTGCGCTGGGGATTAACAAGGCGCGGGAACTGTATCAGCAGGTGGAAGAGTGCCAGCTTTCGCAACGAGAGCTGGCGGAGCATCTGAAGAACGACGGCTACCCCATTAATCAATCGCATATCAGCCGGATGGAACAAGCGCTGGAATACCTGCTGCCCTGCATCCCCGAAGTACTGTACGCCGGGATGGGCCGCTCACAAGTAGAAAAGCTACTGTCATTACGGGCGGCATCATTGCATCTCTGGCAGCGCCATGCCGCCGAAGACGCTGGTTCCTTTGATAACCTCTTTTCTTCCGCTCTGTCGCTGTTCAACGACCAGCCGGAAGACTTTGCTATTGAGCGGGTGCAGGATGAGCTGCTGGGGCTGATGAGTCAGGAGCTGAACGTCGATTACAACCTGCTGTTGCTGGACGTCGATCCCTCTGAGCAAAAACGCCAGGCCGTGCTCGGCCCCACGCCGGAACCACCACCGTATATACCGCCGGAAGAACCCGAACCGCGCCCGGTAACGCGCAGGCGTAAACCTGAAACTGAGGAAGATGGCAGTGGTTCGCCAGCTTCTCTGCCTGAACCACAAGAAGCGCCATCGCTACTGTGTGAAGGGGCTGAACCCGTTATGGATATCTGGCGTATCCCGCAACTCTTTGATTCTACTGAATCATTACGTTCGGTCAGCGATCGCCTGGCATGGGATCTGGCGGAACATTATGCCATCGATGACCGGGTTATCTCGGATGCTGACGAAAATGGCATTGGCTTCCGGGTGATGCCATTAGCATCAGATCATCCCATGTTCACCCGGCCACAGTCACGCGCCTGTTGGGCGCTGCTGGCGGCACTCAACGAGATCCCACTGACGGAAGATCTGGCCGCCACCCTGACGCTCACGCTCTTTTTTCAACACGACACAGACGGCTTCTTCTTTAGCGATCTGTTTCTTATTAAAGTATTCCGGCTCATTCGTATTGTCCGCCGGATCAGAGAATTACAGCAGGAGGCACAACATGCTGCCGACGATTAATCAGGCCGTTTTGTCACAGGTAATACAAGCCCTGAAGGACGGCAATGTGCGCTATTGCGAAGCGCTGGGTTTTGACCGCGAGGAGTTGAACGAACTTAACGCCCTGACCTTTGAAGAATTAATGCACATGGGCAACACCTCGGCGCAGTTCCTGAAAATCACCATCAACCACGACGTACTGCGCAAAATGCTGGTCCAGGTACGCCAGGAGCAAAAATTCCAGCAACTGGTCGGCCAGGCTGTGCAGCTAGGCGGTTCAATCGCCCTGATTAGCCACTACTTCGGCATCTCAACTGCCGAAATCAGCGCCCGTCGTCGGCTGATGGGGATCCACGTTCGTCAGGGGCGTAACCAGGTTCCCGGCGAAGAGGAAGAAGCCGCGCTCTGGAACCGCTGGCAGGAGATCAAAGTCGATAACATCGACTCCATACCAGCACTGGAAGCCATGATGCTACTGGCACAGGAACGTTCGCTCTCGCTGACCGTGGTCTGGAATCTGATCCGCCAGTGGGAAAAAAGCTGAGTGACTGAGGGGAAGATCATGACACCGTATATCCAGGCGCTGATCACTATGACCGGCGACAAACTCCAGCAGCGGATGCAGAAGGATCCGACAGCCGCTTCCGATAGCCTGCTGTTTATGGGCAATCAGCATGACACGGTTCCGCGTCGCCTGTTACAGGATCCACTGTTATCACCCAGAGATAAATTCGCCTGGCAGGTGATCCGAATGCAGGCGCAGGACAACGGCGGCGCGGTGTTCCCCTCCTACAGCGAATTGCAGGTGCAGCTCTCGAACCGCCCGCAGGATGAAAAAGCCTCGCGTAGCACCGTCAGCCGGGCATTGCTGATGTTACGCCTGACGCGCTGGCTCAGCCTGTGCCATAAGGCGCGGGATCGGGTATCCGGGCGCATCCTCGGGAATGTCTATGCGCTGCACGATGAACCGCTGAGCGTGCTGGATGCCGTGCGCTTTGATGCCAGCTATCTTCATTTACTGGAACAGTGTTCGCGATATGAAAACAAAGCCATTCGCGCCACTGCGCAAGACATCCTGTACGACATTCGCCAGGACACCAGCCTGCGCTACTTATCATCACGTATAGAACTGCTGGAAGAACGCGCCCGCTGGCAGCAGCGCCAGTCTCCTCTGGAGACTAAGCCAGAAACGTCCGGTCTCAATACGGTACCAGGCAAAATTTCACCTGGTACCGAATCGGGACTAAGCCGGAAACCGGGGCCTGACGGCTTAGTCTCAAATCAGGACCGGGATTCTGTACGTACTGTACATACAGATCTTTGTAATAGTACTACCGCGCGCGCGAACAGCTCGCCACCGAACTGGCCGCCGGAAATTCCGTTAACCCATCCTGAAAAACAGCTTGTCTTGCAGGCCATGCAGAACTTGCTGCCCCCGCTGCGCCAGGAAGTACTCGATGACGCAGCCCAACGTATTGCCCGTGGCGGCATACAAAACCCGTTAGCCTATCTTCTGGCAACGCTGCGCAAGGCGCAGGACGGTGAGTTTAATCAGTATCGACGTGGGAAAGCGACAGTGCCGGAGTTTGTGCAGCCTGTGGTTTCAGCGCCGGAAATACCGACAAGGCCGCGTCAAAAACGGGATATCAGTAAGTTAGTTGCGGAGATTCGGGCGCAGTGTCTGGGGAGTGGTTGATGTTGCGACAGCCTATAGATTCCGGCTCATATGTTTATAAAAACCATTTTTATCGACATATTGTTGGGGCAGGGCCAATAGCGTATTGGGCTGCAAATGACTGGCTACAGGCCGTCCGTCAACAATGCCTTTCGCGTACATCTAAGGGCAATTGGATAGGGCTGCAATGAAACTGACATCACATGGACAACTATCAATATCGTCAAATCAATAGGCATTAGGGTGATGCCAGTGGCATCACATAGATAACTATCAATATCATCATATCAATAGGTAACAGTATGATATCTACAATGCCACGAACTCTCATCTCTACAAAAAAGACACTTTAACATGTCTTTTTTGTAGAGATGAATATGCTAAACTACCTATGTATACACTAAGATCACTTCTGGGTGTCTTTTCTGTAGAGGTAGTATCATGGATAAACTGGTCGCGATTAACACCCTGGATAAGTTCAGTCATCAGGGGCGATATGTGTTTCATTTTAACGATCTGAAAAACATGTTTTCCGATGAATCAGAGCGAACACTGAAGGCATCTCTCAAGCGTCTGGTAGATACGAATATCCTGACCCGTGCAGCCCAGGGAGTCTATGTCTACAACCGTGCGCCAAAAGACAGTTTTATCCTTGAACATATCACTAAAACAATCCGCCGGGGCGAGTATAACTACGTCAGTCTTGAGTCCGCTCTCTCACAGTATGGCGTGATCTCCCAGATCCCAATGGACAGGTTGACGGTGATGACCACCGGAAGAGGTGGGGAATTTAAAACTCCCTGGGGAGTTATTGAATTAACGCATACACAAAGACCCGTAAGCGATATCCTCAACGGTACGGTAGAAACAAAATCACCCATTAAATTCGCTAAAAAAGATACTGCACTGCGCGATCTTCGTCGGGTTGGCCGAAATACACATTTGATTGACACTCGGGAGCTGGAAAATGTCTAAACAAGTGGAATTTGATGCACTGGTTGAAGAAGCCATTCGCCAGGGCGGTCTGGCAAATTTACGGCCCGTTGTAGAAAAAGAGTTATTGCATTACGACATCCTTTTTTGCCTTTCTGAGGCTGGTTTACTTAAATCTTTAACCTTTCAGGGAGGCACATCTTTACGGCTGTGTTATGGCTCTAATCGCTTCAGTGAAGATCTTGATTTTGCTGGCGGGCCTGATTTTTGTTCCGCCAATTTAGTACAAATGAAAGACTGTATTGAAGATTACCTTGGTGAACGATACGGGCTTGAAGTCACCGTTAAAGAACCAAACGAATTACGCGCAGAGCCAGAATATGCAGAAGTAAAAGTCGATAAGTGGCAAATTTCAGTTACAACAGCCCCAGAGCGTAAAGATATTCCCAGACAACGTATCAAAATTGAAGTTGCTAATATTCCTGCTTATACCCATGCCTGGCGGCAGTTAGTTCGTAATTATACTGTGTTGCCTGATGGGTATGGCGATACCTTAATAAGGGTTGAGACGCTTGAGGAAGTGATGGCCGATAAACTGGTGTCATTTCCTGCAACCACCAACCGTATCCGGTATCGTGATATGTGGGATCTTATTTGGTTAAAACAGCAAGGCGCAACAATCGACGCAAATCTGGTGAGCCAAAAACTCAAAGACTATAAAATCGATAATTTTGAGAAAAATCTACAAGCCAGAATCGACTCGCTTCCCAATATTATTACTGAAGGTAACTTCCATAACGAAATGAAGCGATTTATTCCATCGTCAATATATGAAACAAGTCTGGGAAAAGAGGGGTTTTCTTCATTCTTACTGGATAGCCTGAAAGATTTACTAAACCAACTCAGAAAGGAGTTATATGCCGAAAACGATAAAACTAATTTATTTCAATTATAAATAGTTTATCAACTTTTTATTGGCTTTAGAAATGTCATATAAATTGTTGTGTCATTGATGCGACGATCTACATATCGAGCCACCAAAACCCTTCCCCCGTGGCTATTTTTTGATCTCTTACAGCTTGCCCTACAGGCTGTAAAAAAGACTACTTCCCCTAATGAACTCTACTCAATCGCCGAGCGACAAATAAGGGAATTTATTTATCTCTACACAAAAGACACTTTTATATCTCCTTTATGTAGAGATAAACGGCAAAAATAAGCTTTGATGCCAGTGGCATCACATCAACATCTATCAATCCACCACCAATCAATAGGTAAAAGGGTGATGCCACTGGCATCACATAAACACCTATCAATCCACCATCAATCAATAGGTAAAAAGGTGATGCCACTGGCATCACATAAACACCTATCAATCCGCAACCAATCAATAGGTAATAGAGTGATACAACTGGCATCAATGCCCTACCGCATTCAGTTAAAACTTCCCCGCCCCATATACAAAACAACCTGTTAGTCCCGCCAGGATTTCCCCAGACTCCAGCACAAACGTTACAGGGAAATCCCAATGAAACTCGCGCCTTACCTGATAACACTGACGCTGCCGTTTATCTCGTTATCTGCCGAAGCGGATTACCACACCCAAATTAATACCGGAAATACTGTTTCTGGCGATGTTGTTGATGGCTCAAAGGGTAATCAGCATGTCTACGGCACGCTGACTGACTCCACAATCACTGGTCCCTATGCCTGGAGCTACGTTGGCGATGGTGGACAAACCAATCACATCACCGTTACCGATCACGGAGAACTGTTTCTGGAACCGGGCGGCAGCGCTTATGACACACAGATAACCGCCGCTGGTGATCTACAGGTGAATGGTTATGCTGAAAACACCTATGTGGATAGTGGCGGACAGGTTTACGTTAACGCAGGAAATAACGGTGTTGAAAATCCAGAGCAAGGCGGCCAGATTGTTAACACCACCATCGGCGCTGGCGGCCTGGTCATTAATCGATATGGCATCGACACAAATACGGTCGTTAAAGCTGGTGGCGAACTGGACACTGGCTGGAACTACGCTTATGAAACCCGCAACACCGCAATTTCCCGAAATGCCGTTATACAAAACGGTGGTATTCAGCAGGTCAGCAACGGCGGTACAAGCGAAGGTAGCCAGGTTAACGATGGCGGCACATTAATCGTCACCGGCACATGGCACTACGATGTTGTCACCGACAGCCAGCCTTCGGCCTGGTATCGCGGCACCGCAGATGGCACCGCTGTTTATGGCGCGATGCAAAATCAGGGCGGACTCGATGAAAACACTACGGTGCAGTCCGGTGGGCAATATACGCTGAGCAGTTATGGCCTCTCCCGCCAGCTCACCGTAGCACAGGGCGGCAGCGCTCAAATAAATGAGGGTGATCTGGATAGCTTCTGGCTCTATGGGCAGATGAACGTCAGTAGCCAGGCAACGCTGACAGGTACAGGTTCAGTGGGGAGCAGTGGCGAACTGATACTTAACGAAGGCGCAAAAACATCCGGCCTGACCTTAGCGCTGGATGGCGTACTTTCTCTACAAAACGGCAGTGATGCTGGTCCGCATAATTATCAGATTGCAGGTCTGGAGATGGATGGCGGTACGGTACTTTTTGACCCAACCTCTTTCGCTACACTAAATATGAAGACGCTATCTGGCACCGGCAATTTCTGGATGAATACCAATATTGCCGCACAGCAGGGCGACATGATTAACGTCTCCGGGGAAGCTAACGGCGATTTTGGGATCTGGATTAACGACACTGGCGAATCCCCCACAGATCCGCAGTCGCTACAGGTCGTACAGACCGGCGGCGGCGATGCGCAGTTTACGCTGTTGAACCCAAACCAGCAGGTAGATATCGGCACCTGGGAATATGGCCTCACTCCCGACAGTCAGGGCAACTGGTCACTAACGCCGCAGGCAACCCCCACACCATCGACTGAAGCCGTTCTGGCTATGGCAAACGTCACTCCCACTATTTTTCAGGCTGAAGCCAGTGCGCTGCAAACCCGCCTGGACGTTACTCGTTCCCGTCCGCATCAGGGAGAGCTATGGGTGCAAGCGCTAAGTAATCGCTTTGACGTTAACCGCACAGGCAATGCAGCTTATCGCCAGCGGCTCGGTGGGATGATGATGGGCTATGACAGAAGTCTTCCTCGCCAGACTGGCCTGCTTACACTCGGTATTGCAGGCGGCTACAGCCGTTCCGATCTTGATCTCATCAACGACAGCGATGGTTCAGTAGACAGCTACAGTGCCGCGTTATACGCCAGCTATTATGATCAAAGTCGTTTCTGGCTGGACGGGATGCTGAAAGGCAATCTGTTTAACCAGCATCTTAATGCCCGCATGAGTTCCGGTGGCCATGCCGACGGCAGTTACACTATCCCCGGTCTGGGTGGCAGCCTGGTTGCCGGGTATGACGCCAGATTCGCCAGGACCACCCTTTCCCCCTTTGTCGGTTTCACTGGCTTCATCTCGCAAAGCGATGATTACTGGCTGTCGAACGGAATGCAGGCGCACCCTGGTACCGCTAAATCCGCTCTGGGGCAAGTCGGGTTGCGGCTACGCCAGAATATTACTACTCACAATGGGATGCAGTTCATTCCGTGGCTGAAAGTCGCGCTGGAGCAGGAGTTTGTGCATAGCAACCCGGTCAGGGTTAATGACGATAATTTCAATAACGATATCGCCGGAACAAGAGGAAGTTACCAGGCTGGTTTCAGCGCTGCTCTCACGCCGCACACGCATATTTACGCCAGCATAAATTACGAAAAAGGTGATGGGATGGAATCGCCATGGACTGGGAATATGGGATTTAGCTACCGATTCTAATAACGTCATGAAGCGTCAGCAATAAATACCCACTTGTTCCATAAAAAGGTCTTAGTATCGATATACGCCCTGTTAATGGAACAAATCAGGTGCGTAACTGCAACAGTAAAAAAGAGGCATCAGAAACTGTCACGCCGTTGCACCGGAAAAACAAATGGAGCGCGGTATGTTTTCCCCAGGCTCCCCCGCAAGCTGAGACGCTTTACCAGTATTCATGCTTTAGCTGAGATTAATCTATCTCAAAAACAATAAATGTTGAGATAGTTGTAAAGAGCGGTCTATACTATCTCAAATCAATGAAATTTTGAGATAGCCACATGCCAATCAAAAGACCACCGGCACTTGTTCCGTTTTCCGAGCTCACCGGAGCGGATCTGGAAACTCACCAGCATTACAGTCGCGTGACGGACGATAAAGGCCGCTATCTTCCGTTTGACGAATTTTGCCGCCGCACATCCAGGGGAGAAAATGTCGCTATCGCCTGGACGCTTACGCGTCGGGCGCGTAACTCAGCCATGCTACGGATCAATTATCGTAACAAAGCAGGCGAGCAAGCGGGTTTTGTCCTTACACCTGGCATCATGTCAGTATGCGAGCTGATAGATAAACATGCCACAAGGCTGGCGCTCAAGGAACTTACCACCCGGCTCAGAGGTGCAGGTAAAGAGTTAACGGCACTAAGCCTGGAAGAGCCGATCACCTCATCGCAACTGGAAGGCGCTAACACAACCACGCTTGTGGCGCGGAACATGCTGGAAAGTGGCAGGGCTCCCCGCACTGAAGATGAACACATGATCGCGGGTAATGCGCGGTTGATGGACGAAATACCGGAACTTATCCAGGAGCCATTAACACCTGACTTGATTCGCCGCTTCCATGCCGTTGGCATGGGTGGAATTAACGACGAAAAATACCGTCCCGGCGAATTCCGCGATACCGATGATGTAGTGATCGCCGACTATGACGGTAACATTGTTCATCAGCCTCCAGCCGCCGCCGACCTGCCAGAACGTCTGCAAATAGTGTGTGATTTCGTAAACGACACTGAACACTACGTTCACCCGCTGGTAAAGGCCTGTATTCTTCACTTCATGATCGCCCACGAACACCCTTTCAGAGACGGTAACGGGCGTACAAGTCGTGGGCTGTTTTACTGGTACATGCTGAAATCAGGGTATGACGCGTTTAAATACGTCTCTATCAGCCAGCTACTGCATGCCGCCCCGGCTAAATACGCCCACAGCTACCAGTACACTGAAACCGATGGCATGGATCTGACGTACTATCTTGAATATCAGACTCGTATTATCCATCGGGCAATGGCAAGGCTCTTGCAACATGTAGACGAGCTGGTTGCCTGCGCTGCCCGAATTGACCACTTTTTGTATCAATCAGGGAGCTTATCGCGGCTGAGCGGGCGGCAAGTCACACTACTCAATATCATTCTCGCAGAGCCTGATAAGAAATATTCCGCCGCAGGCGTAGCAGAGGTATTGGGCGTGTCGGATAACACTGCGCGGAATGACCTGCGGACCCTGGTTCGTGAAAATCTCTTAACCGAGATATCAGAAAACGACCAGAAAACGGTTTATAGGGTATCCCAGGATCTGAGCTAAATCCCGGACCAAAAACTACCTCTGATAAATCAGCACAATGTTATGGGGATTGATGCCAGTGGCACCAAAATTTCCGCCAAACAATCTTCTCGCCTGCGTTTTGCTTCCCCTTTGCTCCCCCTCCGTCGCAACAGAAAAAAAGTGTAAATATTCTGGCTTTTTAACACAATTATCGCAGTAATATTAGCACATCTATTTCATGTACTGACTACAAGCCGTAACAAAGGCTGAATCGATATAAAAGTGCTAATATTATGGCGATATAATATTTTAAGAGATAAAATATTATCACTATGGCTAAAAAAACCGCTCCATTACTTCCTGATACTAACCAGTTGCTTGCTGAATTCGGTGAGCGGCTCAAGCTCGCGCGCCTGCGGCGTAAACTCACAGCAAAACAGGTTGCGGAGCGAGCAGGTATGTCGCCAATGACTCTGCGTTCTCTCGAATCAGGCAGTGCTGGTGTAACTATCGGGGCTTACTTATCCGTTATGCAGATTTTAGGGCTTGAAAACGATCTGAATAAACTTGCTGCCGAGGACGAGCTGGGACGCCAGCTTCTGGATTCCCGGTTGATAAAAAAAGCGCGCGTTTCTCGTTCCCCAGCCTTCAACCGCCAAAACCCGCATACAGGGGACGTAATTAAACACGATGCCTCCGGCAAACAAGTTACAACTTCAGCACATCCAGGAAATACTGGGGTAAAAGCATCAGCCGCGACATCTGCATCTCTGGCCGCACTGTTAAAACCAATAAAGAAACCCATGAAAGGTAACTGACGATGGCAATGATCGGCGTATACGCAGACTGGGATGGGCTGTACGGTCCCAAACGAATCGGCTTCCTGCATAGCCGCCGAACCCGTGCCCGTGAACTATTTGAATTTCAGTACGATCCGCTGGCATTAACTAACCCCGCACTTAATTTTCTGCAACTTGACCCAGAAATAATGTTGTTTGAGGGGGCACAGTACCCAACGCTGCCACGAGATAAATTTGGCGTTTTTGGCGATTCCAGCCCGGACCGATGGGGACGGATGTTGATGAAGCGGCGTCTGGAACGGGATATTCGCGAAGGACTACAGGCGGAAGGCACGCAATTATATGAATCTGATTTTCTGCTGGGCGTGCATGATCTCTATCGGGTTGGCGCTCTGCGTTACAAACTGGAAGATGTAGGTGAGTTTCTCGATGACCGAATTGATGTTGCCGCACCACCTTTTACCGAAATTGCTGCACTAGAAAGGGCCAGTAGGGCGCTTGAAGACGATCCGGATAACAGAGCCTTGATGGGTCAGGAATGGTTAAGAATGTTGATAGCGCCAGGCGGTTCTCTCGGGGGCGCACGACCAAAGGCAAGCGTCGCTGATGATACTGGACACCTCTATATCGCGAAATTTCCCAGCACCAGAGACGAGTATGATGTCGGTGGCTGGGAGATGGTTGTTAATGCTCTTGCCGTCGGCTGTGGGCTTAACGTAGCCGCAGCGCAAGCACATAAATTCGCCAGCGAACATCACTGCTTTATGGTTCGTCGTTTTGACCGGACAGAATCCGGCCAGCGCCTTCATTTTGCATCAGCCATGACGTTAACCCGACACCTGGATGGTGACGATTACTCAACAGGCGTCAGCTATCTGGAACTTGCTGAAGTTCTGATCAGGAATGGTGCGCGAACTAATGCTGACCTGCGAGAACTCTGGTCACGCATCGTTTTTAATATTCTGGTATCCAACACCGACGATCATCTGCGAAATCACGGATTTATTCTGGTTCCCGGTCAGGGCTGGCGGCTTTCTGAAGCTTACGATATAAACCCGGTCCCCAGATCTGACGGCCTGAAACTCAATATTACTGAGGCAGATAACGCTCTTGATCTGGAATTAGCACGGGAAGTTGCTGAATACTTTCGTCTGAACCTAGCCGAAGCGGATGAAATTATTGCTAACTTTCGAGGAATAGTGAGCCAGTGGCGAACCATTGCTGATAGCCTTGTCCTGCCGTTTAGGGAGCAGGAACAGATGGCGGAAGCCTTCAGACTGGCAATCTAATAAGTGACAAATATTGATGCAACTTGAATCATACCAACGTCTATCAATCTCAATCAACCGATAGGCGAAAGGGTGATGCCAGTGGCATCAAAATTTCCATCAAACAATCTTCCCACCTGCGTTTTCGTTTTCCCATTGCTCACAATCCCTCACGCCATCACTCTGCGCTGACACCCACCCGCAACAGGAAACACATATGTCGGACTACACCTTCAACATGGGTCCCCTGCGTAGTGCGATCCATATTCAGCTTCACACCCACAACGCCACCCGACTGTGGACCGGGCGGCGGGCGACCGAGAACGGCCCTGCGCCAATCATCGGAATGCCGCGCTTTATCGAAATCCTCAACCAGATGCGCATTGCCGCAGAACATAACGATCCTTACGCCGATCTATGGATGCTGCGTATGGAAGAGAAACTGGTGCAGTCGCGTAAGTTGATGCAAGTGATGCTGGATCAGGCGAAAGCCATGTTCAGCGAATTGCCGGAAGGCATCGATATTGAAAACTGCTTCAACGTACAACCCGCCCGTTTTCCGCTTTTTATCAACGCTCCGCTGGCCTATCAGGGTGTTTATCTGCTGACTGACTTCGACCAGCTCGCCCGCCAGCTTCTGCTGGCCTCGCATATCGCCGTCATCTCCCGCAGGGAAATGCACAACCGGTTGAATAACGGCGCAACGGTTATCCGCAGCGCCTTCGGTCTGGCGCAGAAATATCAGGGTTCCGGGCTGACCCGTCAGGACTTTATCGACGATACACCACAGGCCAGAGCCGCCATTGAACGTTTAGGCCCACTGCCGGAAGCGATACTGAGCGGCAAACTGCGCTCATCATTTTCATCACCGCTGCCTGGCAAGACTGAAAATCCCGGAGTCATCGATGATGAATAACCCCGTAACCGGCTATCAGCCGCTGGCTGATGAAGACTATAAAATGCTGGCTTACGTCTCCTCGCTAAAAGGCCTTTTAAAGCCTTTTAAGAGTAAGGGGGAGCTCGAGTTGCTGGAGAAAAACGCGCGAAGCGTACGTGAGATGATGGAGCCGCTGATGCAACGCTTAATCCAGAGCGCCAGACGCTACCCTGTGCGCCAGCTTCCACTGATATTCACCATCGGCCCGGCCCCGTCTGGCGCAAACTTCTTGCGCTGGCGGAACCAGCAGAACAATAAATCCGGCACCCCGGCATTCAGCAATCTGATTGGCGATCCCAAAATCCCGCAACGCGCCAGAGATGCCTTACTGGAAATCGAGCGGGACCGCATCGTGTTCAATATGCAGATGTCGGTGCTGACCTTTATTATCCGCCAGGCGCGGGAATGTCAGGAAAAGATAGAACAGGCAGAAAAGCTGCATCAGGGGCAACAAAATAGCTGACGCAGGACATGAGTTGAGCCGCGACACAAAGCGGCTGCGCGATTATTCTCACTCCACACCCAACAGCGCGGCTCGTTTTGTTGATTCGCGCTCGTGACGCTCCCGTCGCGCAAAACAACCTTTACGCCCCCGTTAAGAATCATTCGGGCAGATAGCCAGGCGACAGCCGTCTCGCTATCCGCCCGGACCTCCTGCATTTTTCCGGCACCCACCGGATAACAACGGGATCCGTTTGTGCGCAAGCGCCAGTTATTGCGGTTTACACTGCTGGCAGAAATCGCGCGTAACCCTACGCGAACAGTGACCCCTTCAGCCCGCTGCACCTTAACAGCCACCGTGCGGAACACGATATTTAAGGTGCAGCAAAACAGAATATCGCCTCGCAATTTCCCTTCCCCCTCGTTTAAATCCCCTTGCTTACCTGGTAGCCGGAACCTGCACGCTACCCGCCGTAAGGCGTGGTTCCTGACACTCAATCCTTTTAATTGCGCAGCATCACTCCGGCGCCCCCTTCTGTCCCGATGCATTCTGCATATCACCTTCCTCAACAGCGAGAGGCCCCTATGAACGACAAAACTTACTTCAATCTGTACACCAGCGGTCTGGGTTACGTTAACCGTATCCGTACCGTCACCCCAAAACGCGGCGAACCCTTTTTATGCTGTGATATTGCCGCATTAAGCGGAGCCGCCGATGACGTGGACTATGTCCGCTTTGACTGCAAAGTCACTGGCAGCGAAGCGCGTAAGCTGATTGCCCGTTGCGAGCAGGCGGTCAATGAAAAGCGCAAGGTGCTGATCCACTTCCGGTTGGGCGACTTATACGTCGATATGTTCACCTACAGCAAAGGCGAACGTAAAGGCGAAACAGGCGTCAGCCTGAAAGCCCGACTGCTCTATATTGGCCTTGTCAAAATCGACGGTGAAGTCGTCTGGCAGGCCGGAAATCAGGAAGCAGAGGCAGAAGCTGATGCAGCCTGAATCTTTATCGTGACGCCCACTCCGGGCGTCTTTTTAATCTTCTCCCACCAGTGCGGGAAGCATCACATTGCTTCATATTCATTTCCTGTGGTGGTAGCCTTTTAAGGCTTTCTTTCTATAAGGATTTTAAAATGAGCGTGATTTATGTAGTTGTTTTAACTTATATAAAACCACTAGACGAGGTTGATGCTAACATTCCTGAGCATGTTGAATGGCTCAAAAAAGGTTACGCAGATGGAGTGTTTCTTGCGTCCGGAAGGAGAACACCCCGAAATGGCGGAGTCATCCTCGCAAAATGCGACAATATTGAATCGCTGGAAGAACGCCTTAGTCAGGATCCATTTAACAAATTGAACATTGCTAAAACTGAAATTATTCCTTTTGATGCCACGATGAAATCGCCACTTCTGGAAAATATTTTCTGACCTTATACCGGCTCAGTAGCCCATATTGGGCCATCCATAATGAACATGCCTCTTAGGTAAAAACATCCACGGTTACGATAACGGCGTGTTTTCAGTTGTACCGACAGGGGACTTAGCCTGCCACGAAGTGGTGGCCCTGATGTCTTTTTTTCATCACCGAAAAACAATTTCGCGTTGTCTGCTTTCTCACCTTTGCGCACCCTCTGGCTATTCCTCACCAGATTCAGAGAGACAATGGCGCGAACAACGGGATGGGTTATCACACTGCTGATGCTGGGCGGCTGCACCGCGTCCCAACGACCCGCTGTGCCTGCGCCAAAACCAGCCACACCACCCACACCTGAAGTGGTGCGCTATGATCGCTACCTGCTGATTAACACCCGCCCCGGCGAAGCCCAGCGCAACCCGCTGCACCAAATCGTCAACATCAACCTGCCGCTGAACCTGAAGCTCACCGTGGGCGACGCCTTCGCCTGGCTGCTGAAACAGAGCGGCTACAGCCTGTGCACCAGTGACCGCCCGACGCAATTTCTGGCTGGCAAACCGCTGCCGCTTTCGCAATACCGGCTCGGCCCGCTGCGGCTGGAAGAGGCGCTGAAAACGCTGGCCGGGCCGGGCTGGCTGATGCAGACCGATGTGCTGAACCGCGAAATCTGTTTTCGCCTGAACACGCCAGGCACGGGAGCCAGCCATGCTTAAACGTCTGGCGTCTCTGATTGCAGGCAGCGCACTCCTTCTGCTGGTCGCAGGCGCGTACCACTACATCAACCGTCTGAATGCCCTGACGCTGGCGCAGCAACAGACACAACGCCAGGTAACACAGTGGCGCGACCAGTCGCGGCCAGACAGCGATTATCACGAGCTGAAGGTTGCCGTAAAAAACATCACCGATCGCACGGAAACCCTCGCCCACCAGCTTAACGATGCCAACACCACTCACGCTGAACAACTTAACCCCCTCAACGAGCAGCTCAAGGTACTGGAGGGACAAGTCCAAACCCTGAGCGCCAGTTATCAACACCTGCAACAACAATCCGCCACGCGCATCCGCGCCACGGCAAAACACCCCGTCCCCTCTCCGCTTTGGGCCGCAAAGGCCCCTTTTTCTCTTATCGGCAGCGAGTTCCGCGCCGGGCAGCAGTTCGCTGTTATTGCCCCAACCAGCTATCGCTCGCTTTCGCAGCTTCAGCTTGTTGCCCCAGGCGACAGCGTGCAGGGCTGGCAACTGCTGCAACTGGACGGCAACCGCGCCACTTTCCGTAAAGACGGGCAGCGGCTGACGCTGAACGCCGGAGGGTAAACAGCAATGCGCAGATACCTGTTGCTGTACCTTTTGCTACTGCCGCTGTTTGCCAGTCCGCAGCAAACCCGTATTGAAGAACAGACCATCACCCACACGCAGGCGCAGCAGTGGGGGCTGACCGACAGCGAATGGCAGCGCTACCAGCAACTGCGTCAGGGCGAGCGCGGCATCTGGTCGCCAGGACTCGATCCCCTCACCACCCTCGGCGTGGAAGCCAACAGCGACGCTGAACGCCAGCGCTATGCCGAGCTGCTGGCCCGTAAAGAGCATCAGCGCGTGGAGAAAGAGCTGGTGTTCCAGCGTGCCTACGACCAGGCGTGGAAGCGACTTTACCCGACGCTGACGCCCATTCGCAGCGCTGTCCAGCCAAGGCTGGCGCTGTTCGTCAGCGAAAAATGCCCGGCCTGCGAGACGCTGGCGCGAGAGCTCATCAACGATGACCGCTCGCTGGACATCTGGCTGGTCAACAGCCGTAACGATGATGCCAGCCTGCAACGCTGGGCGCAGCGCCAGCATATTGATATGCGCAAGGTCGAACGCGGGCAGGTAACCCTTAATCACGATAACGGACGCTGGCAACGCCTCGGTGGTGGAAAGTTACCGTTATTGCTGGAACAACAGGGGGAGCAATGGCGTCCCGTTTCTGCCCCCTGATAGCCCTGCTCATCAGCGCTCACGCCTGTGCCGTGCCGCCGCTGTATGCGCAAATCGCCCGCCAGCAGCAGGTTCCGGCTGAACTGCTCTACGCGGTGGCCCGCGCTGAAAGCGGCACCCGACTGGCACAGGGACTGCATCCGTGGCCGTGGACGCTGAATATTGCCGGAACCGGCTACCGTTACCCCAGCCGTACTTCAGCCTGCCGGGCATTGCTGACCTTCGCCCGTACCCGTAACCTGAAACGCATCGACGCCGGGCTGGGACAGATTAACCTCGGCTGGAACGGCCAGTGGTTCCCCTCGCTGTGCGCCAGCTTTGATCCAGAAGACAATCTCACTGTTACCGCCCTGCTGCTGCGTCAGCACTACAACGCATCTCCCGGAAGCTGGCTGGACGCCGCCGCCCGCTATCATCACCCTGCCGGAGGCAAACCCGCCGCCGTTTACCGCCAGAAGATCAGCCAGCAAATCCGGCTGCTCTCAGCATCAGGGACGTCGCCATGAAACACCTTATTCCAGCCATGCTGCTGTTTACTGTCGCCGCAATTGCCGGGCCTGCCGTTCCCATACAGGCGCTGGATGAAACCCGGTTATTGCCCGTCATCACCCACAATCTGCATCCCGGCCAGCAACCTCGTCTGGCGCTCAACCTGCCGGGAATGACGCCGCTGTTTTTAATCGGCGATGATCTACAGTCCACAGAATGGCTGCGCCAGCACCGGGACGCGTTAAAAACCCTGCACGCCACCGGGCTGGTCGTGAACGTCACTACGCTGGCGCGGTTGAATGCTCTGAGAGCCATCGCGCCCAAACTGACGCTACTGCCGGTCAGCGCCGACGATATGGCAAAACACCTGTCCATCACCGCTTATCCGGTACTGATTACCGACAAGGGACTGGAACAGTGAGGCTCGATTTTATCCTGCGCCCGGCGGTGGAGCTTTACAGCGCCAGCGCGGCCCTGTTGGCGGCGATATGGTGTGTCATCGCCCCGCAAACGTTGCTGCTGACGCCTTATTCCGGCTGGCTGCTGGCGCTGGCATTGCTTTCACTGTCTGCCCTGCGGCTAAAACAGGGAGTGCGCATCCTGCGCTTTCGCCGCCGCGTGCGCCATCTGCCACTCTGGACGCTCTCCGCCAGCCGCATCCCATTACTGGCCAACGCCCTGTTTCTCGGACGCGGCTTTCGCTGGCTACCCACGCATACCCAGCGGCTGTATCTGTGTCGTCTGCCGCAGTGTGAGCACTGGTTGCGCACGGACCATCCTTCCGCCAGCGGCGGCGATCCGCTGCTGCATGGCGTGGAGTTGCGCGAAGGCCGCGTCACGTTGCCGCTGCGCGACCGACCGGGGCATACGCTGGTCCTCGGCACCACCCGCGTTGGCAAAACCCGGCTGGCGGAGCTGCTGATTGCCCAGGATATTCGCCGTGGCGACACGGTGATTATTTTCGACCCCAAGGGCGACGCCGACCTGCTGCGTCGCGTGTGGGCGGAGGCGCACCGCGCCGGGCGGGAAAGTGTTTTCTGGCTGTTCCATCTGGGCTGGCCGGAGATCTCTGCCCGCTATAACGCCGTCGGGCGCTTTGGCCGCATCTCGGAAGTGGCCAGCCGCATCGCCGGGCAACTCTCCACCGAAGGTAACTCCGCCGCCTTCCGCGAGTTCGCGTGGCGCTTCGTTAATATCATCACCCGCGCCCTGGTGGCACTGGGCCAGCGCCCGGATTATGCCCGCATCGCCCGTCACGTTATCAATATCGACGAGCTGTTTATCGACTACGCCCGCGTCTTTCTGCCCGGCCACGACCGCCAGGCATGGGACAACGTGGTGCGCATTGCCGGTGGCATCACCGAGAAGAACACCCCGCGTAATCTTCAGGGGCGGGACAGCTATGTCGTCGCGCTGGAGCAGTACCTTTCCACCACCCGACTGCATGACCCGATCCTCGACGGCCTGCGTTCCGCCGTCCGCTATGACAAAACCTATTTCGATAAGATCGTCGCCTCGCTGCTGCCGCTGCTGGAAAAACTGACCACCGGGAAAATCGCGCAACTGCTGGCCCCGGACTATGGCGACCTTAACGATCCTCGCCCGGTATTCGACTGGCAGCAGGCGATTCGCCAGCGGGCGATTGTCTATATTGGGCTGGATGCGCTATCCGATGCAGAAATCGCCGCCGCCGTCGGCAACTCGATATTTGCCGATCTGGTCAGCATCGCCGGGCATATCTACAAACACGGCGTGATGGACGGTCTGCCGCAGACGGAAGAAAAAGCGACGATCAACCTGCACTGCGATGAGTTCAGCGAACTGATGGGCGATGAATTTATTCCGCTGATTAACAAAGGCGGCGGCGCGGGCATCCAGGTCACGGCCTACACCCAGACGCTCTCCGATATCGAAGCCCGCATCGGTGATCGCGCCAAAGCGGGACAGGTGATCGGCAACTTCAACAGCCTGATCATGATGCGGGTGCGGGAAACCGCCACCGCCGAACTGCTGACGAAGCAACTGCCGCGAGTGGATGTGCTCAGCAACAGCGTCAGCTCCGGCGTCACCGACAGCGCCGATGCCCAGGGCGGCATTGGTTTTTCCAGCAACACCCAGGATCGCGTAAGCAGCGTACAGGTGCCGCTACTGGAACCCGCCTCACTGGTCCAGTTACCCAAAGGTCAGGCGTTTGCCCTGCTGGAAGGCGGTCAGCTCTGGAAACTGCGCATCCCGTTACCAGACACAGCGCACGATCCGCTGATGCCGGAAAACATCGCACAAATCGCCCGCTATATGGAAAAACAGTACGACAGCACACCCGTATGGTGGAACCGCCCGGAGACAGTTGTAACGGCGAAAAAAGCCCCTATTTTATGGTTGAACGACAGTGAAACCACGGAGGAAACAACCAATGATACCCCGGACACACCGCCAGCTCGTGAGCGTTGAAGTGATGTGGCCTGCACAGACGCTGCCTCTTCCCCTGCAACAGGCGGTGGATGCACTGGCACAGGGCGAAACGCCTGACCAGATTATCACTAGTATGAACTTACAAGGCTTTCAGGCATGGCGCGAAGCTACATCACCGCAGGATGAACACGATATTTTTCAGGTACGACTGGATGAGGCTCACGAGGCCCGGTTCCTCTGCCGCTACGTTACGCTGCCGCTGCACTGATGCCCGAACATGCGCCACCAGGACCAGTGCGTCGTCCCGGACTGCTCGGCTGGATCGCATTGCTGCCCGGCGTGCTGGTCGGCTTTTGCTTGGGCGCGTGGATGCTGGCAATAGCGCTGGAGTGGCTGGGTGATGCGTTTTTCTGGCGGAACGCCTGCGCCAGCCACAGTGAACAGGTATTGCAGGCAACATGGCAGTGGTGGAAAAGCTCTGCTGGCGCACCGGTGTGGTTAATTGAAGATCTGGCAATTGTCAGCGATACGTTGCAGCAAGGGATTGCGGTGCTGGTTCATTCGCTCAACGGGCAAAGTGGGTTGTTCTGGACGGAGACGGTCACTACGGTAATCCGCTGCGCATTACTGTCGGCGAGCAATGTCACCCTCACCTTTCTGCTGCGGCTGGCGATTCTGTTGCAGGCGCTACCACTGTTTGCGCTGACCATTACCATTGGCCTTATTGACGGACTGGTACGACGCGACTTACGGAGATTCGGCGCAGGCCATGAGTCCGGGTTTGTTTATCACCATGCAAGGCGTATGATCAAGTCCAGCTTGGCGGCAACGGGGTTAGTGTGGCTGGCGGTGCCGGTTTTTCTTGAGCCGAGGGTTGTGTTAGTGCTGGGAGCAATGGTAACTGGAATTGGCATATCTGTGGCTGTCGGCACATTCAAAAAATATTTATAATATTCCATAACCATGTGGCTATGTATAACACGTCACAACTTAGTCATGGTATAAATAAAGCTCAATCGATACGTAAAAAGAGAGCTATATAGTGAAGGTTATAGTTTACTTATCTGTCGCAGTATCAATAATTTGGTCTTATATTGCATTTCCATTTAATCTAACATCGCCAATTGCTATGCTTATAAGCCTCTATAAATATCAATTACCATCGGCAACATGGATAATTGCATTTGTTTATTTGTTAGATTTTATTATGGCAACTCTAAAGAAGAGCTCCCCTTATATGATAGAGTTCTATGGAGGTGTAAGAATAGAATTTATTAGTTTGCTGTCTCTATTTGTTTTTACACTATTATTATACAATTTATCCTCCATGAAATTTACAAATACAGCTGTTGATATTAGCATGGCTGGATTCGGTTTTTTAGTATTTGGAAATATAGGTACCTTTCGTTTGTTTACCTATAAAGTTGGCAGCAGATCATACCCTAAAAAAATAGCGTTCTTTTTTTCACTATTTAGCGTATCAACTTCTTTTTATTTTCTTTATCTAACATTCAAGGTTGCAGATGGTGAATATAACATAGTGCAATCACTTTGGGTTCAGATAACAGTTCTTTCTTATTCTATTACATTATATTTCTTTGCAAAACAGTTATGCTTTTTTATGGATAAGGGGCGTGTAGAGGCATCACCTATCTTACTAAGCATATTGAAAAAAGTAAGGAGTAATAATAACCTTTATGAGCAAATGGCATCTGGCACTACGCTCTTTAATCAAGAATTGATTAAAGAGCGTTCTATGCATAGTCGAGCATTGCGTCGAAGACATAAACCGAAGAAGAAATAATTTTTATATTTCCTACAATAAACACGAGATATTACTTATAATGGTAATATCTCTTCTTGATATTATGGAACTATACGAGAATGCCTTTCAACTAATGATGATAAATGCTCCCCCGAATGCGTCTTTCCTTTCCAATACATAAGAATCATTGCAATAAAAGAAAGCACTATAAAACCCATGGCCACATATGATTTAGGAATGGGCATGACGTTTTTCAACTCAATAAAAACACTCGATGATGCTATCATTATTAGAAAAAACCAGATAAAGCATATATATATAGCAACCCATTGATTTATTTTAGAAACAGATAGTTTACTGGGGCCAGTAAAAAAATGATCGATTTTATTATTCTTTTTATTGCTAACTTTAGGCCTTTCTAATATTGTCTTATAAAGAGGTCCTGTGATTTTATCCTCCATGTGATCAAGATGATTTTCCCAATTTTCTTGCCAATATTTGCTACCGCGATTCACCAAATACCATGAGAATGTGAAGACCAATCCCATATTAGAAAGCAACAATAAAAAGAGGTCTTTATAAGGAAAAGAACTTGAGGCAGATAAAGCGAAAAAACCAGTAAATGTAACAGCTATAATAGTCCAGAAGTAAGCTGCTCTTTTCCAATACATATCGATTTCAAACTTTCGAATATCGGCAACTTGAGAAAACGCTCGAATATGTTTATCTGTAGGCCTAATCGTGAATTTAGTTATACCAAAATATTTATTATATTTATCCGTAGACATACTTATAACCCTCCTTAAAACACATTGAAAAACAATAGGGAATTTGAATATATTGCAAAATTTTATCTTTATCCATATAAATGATTACATGCGTAGCGAATAATATGAAGCATAACAATAGAAAAAGATAACTTACCACAATCAGTTAAAAACATAACACGTGGATAAACATTTTCCTACAGCTCTTGCAGTAATGCTTCCCTACTATTGTTCAAAATAGGTTATCTGGATAATGTATCATGAAATCCTGTTATACGTTTTTCATACTTTTCATAATTCTATGCCATACGAGAGGTATTTTCGCAGCCCCTCTCACTGAGCGCGAAGAGCTAACGCTGACCCTCAACCAGCTTAGCCAAATCGAAGCCTCACTCCATCGTGCCCAGCAGAGCGCCAGAACCGGCATCAGCGAACGTTACTACTTCGACTACCCACGCATCCACGGCGATATCACTACCCTGCGCAGCGGGATTGAACATTACCTCACACCCGCCCGCGCCCAGCCGCGTGATATGACAGCGCTTGCCGGGCAATACCGTGAGGAGAAAACCACGCCATGAGTCCTGAGCAAATCAACGCCTTCCAGTCCGCCAGCCTGGTAAAACCCGATGCCGTCAGCCTGGTGATGCTCGGCCTGTTCAGCGCCTTTCTGCTGCTATGGGTGGTCTGGGCGCTGAATGACGCCTACCGGGGCGTGGCAACGGCGCGGGTAAGCTGGCGTGCGCTGGGCAGCATCGGCGGGCGAACCATTTTACTGCTGCTGGTCAGTTTCTGGCTGGTGCTGAGTTAGCGGCTTCAGGAGGCACAATGAAAAAACGCATCTTCAGATGGCTGCTGTGGTTCCCGGCCCTGCCTGCATATGCCGATCTGCCAGAGATGGAGGATCCTTCACGCGGTCAGGGCGACGGCATTATGGAGACGTTGCAGAACTACGGCTACGACATTGTGATCCTGATGACGCTGGGCGTCTGCGCCGTGGGCTTTCTGGTGGTCGCCAACAACTGCATTGCTACCTACTCCGAAATCCAGGCCGGACGTAAGCAGTGGAAAGATTTAGGCGCAATGGCGGGCGTCGGCGCGGTTCTGCTGGTGATCACCATCTGGTTGCTCAACCAGGCCTCGGATATTCTTTAAGCCATGAGCACCATCCCTTTTCTCCCGGAACGGCTGAACCACGAGCCAGCAGTATTTCGCGGCCTGACGGTCAGCGAGCTGATGATAGCACTGCTGGTCGGGCTGGCTACCGGCGCAATCGCCGGAACCATTCCGGCGATACTGTGGCACAACTGGAGTTTTATTCCCGGTTGCGCTCTGCCCGGTGGTGCGCTGGCGATCCTCTGTGGCGGGCGCTGGCTGGCACGATTAAAACGCGGACGCCCGGAGAGCTGGTTGTATCGGGCGCTGGAACTGAAACTGGCCCGCTTCGGCATCGGCGCTCAGCGTTTTGTCCTGCACGATGGCGTCTGGGCCATTCGCCGGAGCCGACGATGAGCGCCTTTAAACATGCGCTGGCCGCGCGGGATGCGCATATTCGCACCCTGCATATTGCGCTGGTTGCGTTATTCCTGCTGGCATCAGGCATGGGATTCGGCTGGTACAGTGCCCCACGCCAGCTCACGGTGTATCTGCCGCCGGATCTCCGCGCGGCCAGTCAGCGTCCGTGGTGGGAAGTGCCGCCCGCCACGGTGTACGCCTTCGCGTTTTCGGTGTTTCAGCAGATCAACCGCTGGCCGACCAACGGCGAGGCCGATTATCCCCGTAACCTCAGCGCCCTACGGGCCTATCTTACCCCCAGTTGCTACAGCCAGATTGACCGGGAATTTCGCCAGCGTTTGCAAAACGGCGAACTGCGTGACCGGGTACGCGGCGTGTATGAAATCCCCGGTCGGGGATTCAGCGATAAGCGGGTGCAGATCCTCGACCGGGACAACTGGATTGTGACGCTGGATCTGACTGTCGATGAGTATTTCCACTCCGAACCCGTTAAGCGGGCGATGGTCCGTTATCCCATCAAGGTGCTGCGCTATGACATCGATCAGCAGAAAAATCCGTGGGGACTGGCGCTGGACTGCTTCTCCTCGCCGCCGCAGAAGCTGGAGGCGGCTAAACCATGAATGCCCGCCCACTGCTGATCCTGCTGGTTGCCCTGCCCCTGCACGCCGTCGAACTGGTGAAGTGGGAACGCATTCCGCTGCCGGTGGTGCTGAATATCGGGCAGGAGCGGATCGTCTTTGTCGATCGTAATGTCCGGGTGGGCTATCCCGCCGCGCTGGAAGGTAAGCTACGCATTCAAAGCAGCAACGGCACGCTGTACCTGCTCGCCAGCCAGCCGTTCTCCGCTACCCGACTGCAACTTCAGGACACAGAGAACGGCGAGCTGATTTTGCTGGATGTCTCCGCCAGCAAAGACGAGCACATCCGGGAGCCAATGCGCATTGTCCGCGAAGAGGAAAAACCGGCAGATACGAAACCTGACGCAACCCCGGAGCCACCGACACCGCTTCCGGTCGCGCTCACCCGCTATGCCGCGCAGATGTTGTATGCCCCGCTACGCGCCGTGGAACCTTTGCCGGGCGTTCAGCCCGAAGGCGTGCGGCTGGCAAAAACCATCACCACATTGCTGCCCGCATTACCCGTCAGCGCCATACCGATCGGCGGCTGGCGGCTGGATCCTTATCACCTGGTGGCGATCCGGCTGCAGAACAAAAGCGCCACCCGGCTGGAACTCGAGCCGCGCCAGCTTCAGGGGCAGTTTTACACCGCCACCTTTCAGCATCGCTGGCTGGGGCCTGCGGGCAGTGCCGAAGATACCACCGTGCTCTATCTCATCACCCGCAACCAGCGGCCTGAACAGGCGATCCTGCCGGAGCCTGCGCCGGAGAAGAAGAAATGAAACTCCAGGCCAATATCCTGCTGCGGGTTCTGACGCCGCTCATCCTGCTGGCGGGCAGCGTCCTGCTATTTCATGCCTGTCAGGACCGCAAAACCACCCCGCCAAAATCATCAGCACCCGCGACCTCCCTCAGCCACGACGAGCTTAAAGCGCTCGGGATTGAGGGCGACACACCTGCCGATACCGTCGCCACGCTGGTCGGCCAGATGAAGCTCTGGCGCAAGGAACTGGAAACGGTAAAGGCCAACAACGCCGCACTGTTGCAGGAAAATCAGCGCCTGCGTGAGCGTGAGCAGGATACCGACAGCCGTATCAGTGAGGCGATTAACCGCCAGAAAACCAGCGCCTCGCAGCAGCAAAACGAATTGCTCAGCTCGTTACAGACGCAGATCCAACAGCTTAAAGGCAACCGCACAACGGATGACTCGCTGGCCGGGCTGGGAATTGATGAACCGGAAGCGGCCTCCGGTAGCCAACTGCGTTGGATAACCCCGGCTGATGCCCTGCCAACCGATAAAAACGGTCGTCCACTGCAACTGACCTTTCCCTCTGCCATACAAAATGCCGAGTCAAAACCTGAAATACCGCCGCCCGCCGCCGTCAAACCGGTTTACACCCTGCCGCAGAACAGCACGTTAATCGGCTCGGTGGCGATGACCGCGCTACTGGGGCGTATTCCGCTGAACGGCAGCGTTACCGACCCTTACCCGTTCAAGGTGCTGATTGGCCGCGATAACCTCACCGCCAATGGCATCGAACTGCCCGACATTGAAGGCGCGGTGATCTCTGGCAGCGCCACCGGCGACTGGACGCTCTCCTGCGTGCGCGGCAGCTTAACGTCAATCACTTTTGTCTTTCGCGACGGCACGGTGCGCACGCTACCCGCCGAAGGTGAGAAAACAGGAAGTGGCAGCGAGGGCAATATCGGCTGGCTGTCCGACCCTCACGGCCTGCCCTGCATCCCCGGCGAGCGCAAGTCCAACGCGGCTGAATATATTGGCTCGCAGTTCCTGCTGGCCGGATCGTCCGCCGCCTCGCAGGCACTGGCGAACAACCAGACCACCTCCACCGTGGAAGATGGCTCCGTCACCACCGCGCTGACGGGCGACAGTGGGCAGTACGTGCTCGGCCAGGCACTGGGCGGTGGCCTGAAGGAGAGCGCAGACTGGTTTAAACAGCGCTACGGCCAGATGTTCGACGCCATCTATGTGCCACCCGGCCAGGCCGTTGCCATCCATCTCACTCGCCAGCTCGCCATCGACTACGATCCCAACGGGCGGCGGGTAAACTATCGCACGGCGGGCGATCGCACTGGAGACCTGGACTGATGCGTACCCTGATTTTGCTGTTGTCATTACTTCTGACCGCCTGTAGCACCGACCAGAAAACTCTGCTGCCAGTGGATAAAAACACCACCATGCTGAATATCTGGGGCAGACAGAATAACGATGCGCAGGCACTGTACGACACACGATCGGTTCTGCGTCGCCCGCTGGATGAGGCCACGCTAACCACGCAACAACAACAGACCACACGCAGCGACGGCAATGCCACGCAGGCGCTGTTCCGGCGACTGCCGAATCCGGATCTGGAGATGTATATTTTTCCCCATCTGGCGGGTAGCGAAGGCGTACCGGTGCCGGGCTACACCACCGTCTTTCCCTTCTACAACCGGGTGCAGTACGCCCTGCCCGGCGAGCGGACCGATCCACTGTGATGATGCGCAGCGGCACGCTAACCGAACAGACGGTGGACAGCCTGTATCAGAAAGGCGCGTCATTTGTCGATTTTCTGCCGTGGGTGGAATACCAGCCGGAAAGCAAAACGTTGCTGCTGGATGACGGGCGCTCGGTCGGCGCGGTGTATGACATCACGCCGTTCGGTACCGAAGGCCGTTCTCCGGCAAGACTGGAAGAACTGCGCGATATCCTGAAAGATGCGCTGCAGGACAGTTTCACGGAATACGACCGCCATCCGTGGGTGGTGCAGTTTTACTGCCAGGATGAGGATGACACCGCAAGCTGGCTGGCCGCACTGCGCGACTACTCTGTACCGGAGGCGAAGAACTCTGACTTTACCCGCGCCTGGCTGGAAGAGATGGAGCGCCATCTGCACGCGGTTTCCCGCCCGGAAGGCTACTTCCTGGACGATGCCGTCAGCCATACCCGCTGGCGTGCTCAGCAACGCCACACCCGGATGGTGGTTTACCGCTGGCTACCCGCCAAATCCCACGATCCGCTGGAAGACTCGCCAGAAGAGGCGCTGAATACTGTCTGTGAGCGGATGGTCTCCGCGCTGGCGAGCGCGGGTATTCACGCCCGCAGACTGGAATGTGAGGCCATTCGCCACTGGCTGCTGTGCTGGTTTAATCCCGCCCCGCAGATGGCCGATTCACCACAACAGTTCTGGCAACTAATGGCGCAGCAGGATGACATGCCGGAATTGCTCGACTTTGCCGAAAGCCTGCTGTGCAACGAACCCCGCTCACAGGCCGCGCAGGGAACATGGCTGTTCGACCAGCGTCCGCATAAAGTCATCGTGCTGGACAGATTGCGCAAGCCACCCACCATCGGCCACATGACCGGAGAATCCGCACGCGGCGACGGCATTAACGCGCTGTTCGACCTACTGCCGGAAGGGGTGATTATGGCGCTGACCATCGTCGTCTGGCCGCAGGATCGGCTGGAGGAGCATTTAAGCCGCCTCAGCGATCGCGCCATCGGCGAAAACGTGGAATCGGAGTACACCAAAAAAGACTGCCAGGAGGTGCGCCACTGGCTGAAGGACGGTCACAAGCTCTATCGCAGCGCACTGGCGTTTTATCTTTCTGCCCCAGATAACGGTGAACTGACCCGACGCGTGCGCAACCTGAACAGCCTGCTGCTGAACGCGGGTATGGTTCCGGTGCAGGAGAATGACGAGATCGCCCCGCTCAGTTCGTGGTTACGCTGGCTACCGATGTGCTTCGATCCGGCAAGGGATAAGCGCCAGCTCTACACCCGTTTCTGCTTTGTGCAGCACCTTGCCAACCTGTTGCCGCTGTTTGGCCGCGAGAGCGGCACCGGGCATCCGGGCGTCAGCTACTTTAACCGGGGCGGCGGAATGCTGTGCTGGGATCCGCTTAACCGCGAGGACCGCGCCCAGAACGGGCACCTGCTGCTGCTTGGCCCGACCGGCGCAGGTAAATCTGCCACCCTGAATGCCAAAATCGCGCAACTGATGGCGCTGCACCGCCCGCGCCTGTTTATCGTCGAGGCGGGCAACTCGTTCGGGCTGATGGCTGATTACGCCCGCGAGCACGGCCTGACGGTGAATAAAATCAGCCTGAAGCCCGGATCCGGCATCACGCTGCCGCTGTTTGCAGACGCGTGGAAACTGTCGGAAAGCGATGTGCCTTCAGCAGAACCGGATGATGACGATCCCGAAGACGCCGATAACGAGCAGCGCGATCTGCTGGGCGAGATGGAGATCACCGCCCGTCTGATGATCACCGGCGGCGAACTGAAAGAGGACGCACGCCTGACACGATCCGACCGGGCACTGATTCGCGAAGCGATTCTGCACGCGGCCCGGCTCACCGCTCGCGAGAAAAGACAGACGCTGACGCAGGACATTCGCAATTCGCTGTTCACACTGGCACAGGATGCGGCACTACCGGAATCCCGCCGTAACCGGTTGTGGGAGATGGGGGAAGCGATGAATATGTTCTGCTCCGGGTTTGAAGGGGAGTTGTTTAATCGCGAGGGCGAAGCGTGGCCGGAGGCAGATATCACCCTGGTGGATCTGGCAATGTTTGCCCGCGAGGGGTATGAAGCACAACTGGCGATTGCCTATATCTCGCTGATTAACCATATCAACAACCTCGGCGAACGCGACCAGCACCTGGCGCGGCCCATCGTCAATATCACCGACGAGGCGCATATCATCACCGTTAACCCGCTGCTGGCGCGATTTCTGACCAAGGGTTCGAAGATGTGGCGCAAGCTGGGGATCTGGCTGTGGCTGGCGACGCAAAACCTGAGTGATTTCCCGGATGACGCGAAAAAGCTACTCAATATGATCGAGTGGTGGGAGTTACTGGTGATGCCTCCCGAGGAGGTGGAGCAGGTTAGTCGCTTTAAATCCCTGACGCCAGAACAACGTCAGCTCCTGCTTAGCGCCACCAAAGCCCCAGGGAAATACACCGAAGGCGTGGTGCTTTCGCCGCGTGTGGAAGCGCTGTTCCGCGTGGTATCCCCAGCCCTGTGGCTGGCGCTGGGGATGACGGAGAAACATGAGAAGGCTGAACGAATGCGGATTATGAAGGACTCTGGGTGTAGTGAGCTGGAGGCGGCGATGAGGGTGGCGGAAAGGTGTTTTTCCAGTGGCTGATTTGTAATGCTATTATGGATTCAACTAAGTGCGATGGCCTGGTTAGTGCCAAGAGCGGAGATTGTTAGCACTTTATAACACTAAGTATCGGGGAGTATATTGTGCTGAGCCGAGCCTGACTTACGGATGACGCCTGCACTAAAATCAAGGTGATTATTAACTTAAATCTTGCGCAGATTAAGTATTTGCAGCGAATACATTTTGACTCCTATCACCCTTATGCTTGACTGCGATGATATAGTGCCAACATGGTTAGGCATACTCTATTGTGGTAAAGCCATTTTTATATTAAAATTTCAAACACCAGCAATAAAAAAGAAAAAAGATCCATATGCCTGAAATAACTTTAAACCCCTCCGTTATGGCAGCACTAGTGTCCGCATTAGTTACAGTTTTATTGTTTTTAATCAAAGGAGTGTGTACGCCATTATGGAATAAATATTTCCACGTATATAAAATAAAAGCAGAGCATAACTACGAACAAAAAAAGAAAATTAAAGAAGCAATATCAAAATATAAAATGCCTTTACTTGACTCAGCTGAATCATTGAATCATCGGTTATGGAATTTTTCAGGTAATTGTAACAAAGGATGGCATAGCTTTAAAAGTAATGAATTACTGAGTGACAAATATTACTTGCAAACTTTTTGCTATCGATTTTTGGCATTTTATGCTTGGTGTTTAAAGTTCGAAAGAGAATTGATATATATAGATGTGACTCTTTCAGATAAGGATGATCTTTATTTTGTTAAGTACATAAAAACAATGCAAAATATATTTTGTGATGCTTCGATGTTGAACGATACTGGATATGACAATGAACATGACATAGACCATTTTTTCAAAGACGATCTTACTAGCATGGTTGAAAAAATGTTTACCCCTACTGGAGTTATTACTTTTTCAGAATTCAGATCTAAAGACGAAGTAGATTATGCAAAGGTTTGCAATTTTATTTCTACAATTACGCAGAATAAATCTTGCAATAAATGGCATTTGATTAATTGTTTCCATTTTATCCTGATGGCATTCTTGTCAAGGTATGGATATGACTATCAAAGAACAGGGTTATTTAAGCTATATAAATTTCGTCGCTCAGAACCTCATAACAAGCTGATTAATAACTTTAAATCATTAATTTTTAACGCAAAGCTAAGTAAGTGTAAGCAAATGAAGAAAGCAATAGGTATTCTCGAATGTAAATCACAAGTTGCTAACATTTGTAATGCCTTCAAATTAATAAGGTGATATCAACTGGATGTAATCGTGATATTTCTACAGAGCATATACGGCTCAATTAAAATCTGAGCTTGCCAAAGCTGCAACAGCAGTGTTTTGCCAGAGGTGGAAATATTAACAACGTGCCAACTAAATCAGTCCAGCGCTGGCAAAGATGTCCCAAAATTTATAATAAGGGGTGGCGTCATGAAAGTAATTTTAAATATTGATGGGAAGAAAGTACGACCTCAATCTTTGCGATACAAAAGCAAGGCTGTCCAAATTGAAGTGATGCGTGATTGGTTTTTTAAGAACTACGAGGACCCTGCAAATGCTTGCCCTTATGAAAGCCGTCAAGGCGGGTATCATTATATTTATGGCGGCCCATACGATGCAAGCGAAGAGTTACAAGCGATGTTTGAATCATATGTAAAGTTAGATTATATACAAGAGTTAGTAGACGATTTGCAAGGGGAGTGTTTCGAATGGTCTGGCAATTCCGATAACATTGATTGGTACGATACCGACTTGTACGATGCGGTAATATCCTCCGAAAAACCTTTTAATAAATTCTTGGAGAATATTGATAAAATAAAGTCATTGTCAAAGTTTGAGCATCCTAATAAGCAAAAAGAGCATCTACTCGGAATATTATATACTAACGTTATCACAACCTTAGAAACTCTTTATGTCGAATTATTCATTAACTCTATAGAGAAAAATGAATCCCATATTGCCGATTATATTGAAAAAAGTAAAAATGACTTTAAAGTAAGTAAAGAGATTACAGCTTTGCTCTTCAGGGGAGAGCCTATTGAAATAATAAAGGAAAGGTTGATCAAAACAATCAAAGAGCATTTGATCAGTACAAGCTGGCATAATACGGATCAAGTTGTAAAGCGTTACAAAGCTACGTTTGGTATTGACGCGCAAAAGAATTGGCCGATTGGCGAAATTGACGATGCAACACTAACTCGTAACCACTTAGTACATCGTGGCGGTAAGGACAAAGACGGTAACCCAGTAGTGATTACCGAGCAAGATTTAGAAAAATTACTGGATCATGCAATAGCGCTTGGCACAAAATTGTTCGAGGCTCTCGACAGTATGTTACATGAAAAAGCCCATCAGGATGAGAGCGATTTTTGATTCATCTAGACATTCCAATACCCTCCGCTCCTCGCTCTTAGCTGCCTGTCAAACAGGGTCGTGACAACAAGAAACGTAAATTCGTCAAAGAACAAAAACAATAGACTATTCTTTGTTCAACCGCTCCTGCGGCGTTTTCCATTTCAGTAACCGCTCGACGGCTGAATCCTCCGACAAAAACTGCCGGGCCAGTTGCAGGCGTTCCATTACCTGAACCTTCTGCTGCTCATCAAGACTCGCCGCATCCTGCTCTGCTTCACAGAAAAACTGTTCCACCCGCTTGTCTTCTGCCCATTGCGCCATAATAGATTTCAGCTCGGTGCGGCTGGCGTTATATGCTTCTTCCTCCCGACGTATCCGCTCCTTTTCAAGATAGATAGCGTGTTCGCGCTCATACTGAATACGCCACTCTTCGGCTTTGATTCTGGCCTCTTCTAACTGCCTGGTAATTAGCGGAACAGCGTCCTGCATCGCCAAAATCATCTTGGGGATCTGGCTTATAAACCCACACTGTTTGGTCTGCCGGAACTGAACCAACCATTTTGCAGATGAATAAGGCGAGTAAAGCTGCAACAGAAACCGCCCGGTAGGCAGCGTATGCTTTGAAACATGAAGAAAAGGCGCACTGTTTTTTCCACGGATCCACCGACTCATTTGCTCGTCCCGAACATAGCGATTTTTAACTTTCTTCGCCGGAACATACTCCGTCATTTCGGCAAGATTGAATGCAAAGTGCATATCACCGACACAAATAAGACTTGGTGTATAAGGCCGCCATAAATTATTCCAACGATACCCCTCTCCCTTCGGATCTTCCTTGATATCAATATCTGCCCGATGAAGCCTTTCTCCCGGCACATCCAACGTTACCCGATAGCCCTGTTTCCCCAGGGCATCAAAAAACCGGCTCAGGAAATCTATTGCGCTATCAAACCCCGTATCCGACACATTGAGATCCAGGAGCTTCTTTTTCGCAGGCTTGTAGTAACCATCTTCAGTCACATTGGCCTTAGGGAGATACGTTTTGAGATCATTGATTAACGCGTAGCCATTGCCTGTGATCGTGGCTTGCTTTCGCGTCGTTGGAGGTAATGGCTTTGTTAAAGTTACGGTGGATGATGGTGCTATTACGCCAGCCTTCTTCGGAATCTTTGCCGTTTTACCTTTTTTCAAGTCAGGAAGAACGGGTATCGCAGGCGCAGTCCCTTTCGCCAGCGCTTTCCAGTAGCCAGTAAGCGGCCTGGGTATCTGTAATTCAGCGCATCGCCTGGCTAGCCCTTCGATGCTGATGTTGTAAAGAGAAGCAATACGTTCCGCTGGTTCGCGCCAGACCAGGTGGTATAGCGCTTCCCGATCTTCAGGTAAGGTTTGATTGATATTGAGTTGCTGGTTCTCTGACATGGCATTCTCCCTTTACGGAGAAAATTATCAGAGAATCTCACTGGCAGTTGATTGAACGAAATCACTTTTTGGCAATATGCACCATAAGAAAAATAATAATAAAATAATCTATAAAATCAATTAACTAAACTCAAAAAGTTTACTAATTTCAATCTCTAGCCCGGCCGAAAGGATACAGATCACTTCAAGAGTTGGATTTCTAACACCCCGTTCAATCCCGCTCACATATGTACGATCAAGGCCACACTTATCAGCAAATGCTTCCTGAGATAAGCCTGATTGCAGCCTGAGCTTTTTAAGGTGTGCCCCAAAAAGAGCCTGGATACTAGATGAATTTTTCATCCAGAAAAGATGACGTGTTGTCGTCTATCAGACCACGGACTATGAGTCACATGGCATCGTTTCTATTTCTTCTTCTGTATTTTTTCGAAAATGAAAAGATTGCTAAGATCCAAACCCAGCCCACCAGAGATTGCCCACAATATTTCAAGTGTAGGGTTTCGTACTCCACGCTCTATTCCACTCATATATGAGCGATCAATACCACATTTATCGGCAAAGTCTTCCTGAGACAACCCCTTCTCCCGACGAAGTTCTCTGATTCGGTTGCCTAGCTTTTTTTTGATTGATCCGGTCTTTTCCATACGGCCAGCATCAATCTTTGTTGCTTATTGTTCCACGGACTATAAGTCACATAAAAAGCGTGCTAGCATACACCTGTGTGACTTATAGTCTACAGCCGAGGTAACCAGAATGACTAAACAAGACTGGCACCCAGCCGACATCATCGCCGCCCTGCACAAACGTGGCACCAGTATGGCTGCCGTCTCGCGGGAAGCAGGGCTGGCCTCCTCCACGCTGGCGAATGCGCTTTCGCGCCCCTGGCCGAAAGGCGAGTGGCTGATTGCCTGCGCACTCAACCTTCATCCTGCTGAAATCTGGCCCACACGTTACAAAGGCCAGGAGAATTACCGCCAGCCCCAAAAACCGCTACCAAGCATGAAACTCAACGTACCAGCACCTCATCTTCCGGTTCCGGAGAAACATTAACACCTTGCCACCCAGAACCGTTTTTCCCATCGTCGGGCAGGGCATTCATATCGTGCCGATAAGGAGTGTTATTTATGCAAGTTACAATCCTGTCTGTACTGCATCCGCAGGTTGTTACAGCCATCGTTCACGGCGGCAGCGCCGTTATCCCGCTGCCATCCTATTTGTTGTGGGCTCCACGCCCGGCAGGAGGCTCATATGGGCATCCATGAAACACAGGAATACATCCAGTCTTCATCACCTTCAGCCGCCAGCAGCACAGTAAGCTATGCCTCGCTTGCCAGCTATGTATTGGGCGGTATTGGCGACAACGTGATCTGCACCATGATTGTTACCTTCCTGATGCTCTACTACACCGATTATGTCGGCATCCCTGCCGCCACCGTCGGCACGATATTCCTCCTCACCCGTATCTGGGACACCTTTTCCGACCTCGTCTGGGGCTGGATATTCGATAACACGCATACCCGGTTCGGGCGTTTTCGCCCATGGCTGTTGTACAGCGGTATCGTCTGCGCCCTGGCACTGGTCGCCACATATTCCGTCCCACAGATGGGCATGAGTGCCACCATCGCCTGGGCTGCTATCACCTACTTTTTACTCAGCACCTCGTATACCGCATTTGATGTGCCCTACTGGTCGCTCGCCACCGTCATCACCCGGAACCCGGAAAGCCGTAATCGGGTAGTGGTGGCGACCCGCATCGGCGGCACCTGCGGTTCATGGCTGGCAAGCGTGGTGACACTGCCGTTACTGGCGCTGCTTGCGAACAACTGGAGCCAGGTGGCAATGATTTACGCCGTGTTTTTCCTGGCCTGTGCGCTGGTGAATTTTATCGGGGTGCGCGAACTGCCTGTCCCGCCGCCCAAAGAGAGCACCCTGCACTCGTGGCGGGTGTACCCGGAGCTGCTGCGCCACAACCGCCCGCTGATAATACTGATGGGTTTCTGGTTCCTGCTGAATTTCGTACTGGCCTCCCGTTCAGGATTCTGCCTCTATTACTTTAAATACCTGGTCAAAAGCGATGCGGCCATGACCTCCTACCTCGGCGCTTCCACGCTGGCCGCCATGGCAGGTGCTGCGCTGACACCGCTACTGGTGAACCGTACTGACCGCAGACTCACCAGTTGCATGACCTGCGCCATGGCTGGCCTGCTGTGTATGCTGACGTTCTTTACGACAGATGTGCCAGTCTGGCTTGCCGTAACGCTCAACAGCCTGCCACACCTGTTATTCGGCGTACTCGGGGTGCTGCTCGGCACCCTGTTGCCGGACGTGGCGGCCTGGCATGAGTATCACCATCACCGCCAGGCGGGCGGCATGATTTTCTCCCTCAATTTGTTTCAGCTTAAGTTTTCCGGGGCCATCGGCGGGGCAGCTACCGGTTTTGTACTCGGGCTGATTCATTATGTGCCCAATGTCTCGCAGGCAGGCGTCACCCTTTCCGGCATTAACGCTTCATTTACGCTCATTCCGGGCCTGATTTTACTGGTCTGTCCGCTGATCCTGCTGCGCTACCCCCTGACGTTTACAGAGAACCGCCGGATTGCCGACGCCCTGCGCCTGCGCGACAGCCAGGAGGTGTCATCATGACGATTCATGCAGGCAGCATCGCCCGTGAAGTGCGTTTCCCGCTCGGCGGTATCGGTACCGGCTGCATCAGCCTTGCCGGAAATGGCCATCTCACGGACGTGGAAATCTTTAACCATCCCGACAAGGGTTACCATCACGGTTACACTCATTTTGCGGTGAAAGCGGAACGTAACGGCGCGCTGGTTGATGCCCGCGTACTTCAGGGCGACTGGCAAGGCAATGCCTGCGGCCAGTGGCAGATACACGACCGGCTGCGCAAGCGCCATACCGGCTACGGCGTCGGCCCGGACGGTGAGACGCTGGCAGGGATGCCGCACTTCGCCTCCTGCGAATTTGACGGCGAGTTCCCGATGGCACAGGCGTCATTTGGCGACCCGGCATTTCCGGGCAACGTTACCATGCTGGCGTTTAACCCCTTTATTCCCTGTGATGAGGATAATTCCTCACTGCCGCTGGCGTGGTTTGAGCTGGCGGTGGAGAACACCACAGACGCAGCGCTGGATTACACCCTGTGCCTGAGCCTGTGCAACGGGCTTGCACCGGACAGCACCGTGAACCGGCACGATATACGCGAAGGCCGCCATGTGGTGACACTGGAACAGAGCCATTACCCGCCTGACGACCCACGTTATGCCGAACTGGCGATGACCACCGACGCGCAGGACGTAAGCTGGCAGACGTATGGGTACCGCGGGGACTGGTTCGACAGCATGACAATGTTCTGGCGCGATTTCTGCGGATATACACGCCTGCCGGAACGGGAGTATGCACAGAGTCAGCCCCGCTTTGCCGACCACGCCTCGCTGGCAGCGCACCTGCACCTGGCTGCCGGGGAACGGGGCCGTGTACGTTTCTGGCTGGGCTGGTACTGCCCGGTGACGTACAACTACTGGACACGCTGGCGCGACCGGAGTACGCAGGAACTGGTGCGCTATGAGGATTATCAGGGCCAAAAAACCTGGCGTAACCATTACGCCACCCGCTTTACGGACGTGAATGCCGTGCTGGATTACACAGTAAACCATGCGGAGTTCCTGTTTGGCCGGACACAGGCGTTTCACGACGCGCTGCACGACAGCAGCCTGCCGGAGAGCGTGCGCGATGCCGTCTCTGCGAACCTTTCAGTACTGAAATCCTCCACTTGCCTGCGGCTGGAAGATGGCAGCCTGTGGGGCTGGGAAGGCGTGCTGGAAGACATCGGCTGCTGCGAAGGCTCCTGCACCCACGTCTGGCACTACGCTCTGGCGCTGCCCTGGCTGTTCCCGCGCCTTTCCCGGTCAATGCGCGACCTGAATCAGCAATATAACCTGCGCCCCTCCGGCAGTCTGCGTTTCCGGCTGCGCCTGCCGCCGGGCGACGACCCGTTTGAGTTCCGGGCCTGCACCGACGGCCAGTTTGGCGAAGTGCTGGCGATTTACCGCGACTGGCAGTTGTGCGGTGATAGGGTCTGGCTGGAAGAGAAGTGGCCTGCCGTGCGCGACATGCTGCGTTTTGCCTGGAGTGAGCATAATCCGGACCAGTGGGACCCGGAACAGCGTGGCGTGCTGACCGGACGCCAGCACCACACGCTGGATATGGAGCTATTCGGTCCGAACCCGTGGCTCACCGGGCTGTATATCGCCGCGTTGGAGGCAGGCTGCGCGATGGCAAATCACCTCGGGCACCGTGATGACGCGATGCTATGGCATAACATTGCCCGCCGGGGACGGGTAACTCTGCGGGAGAGGCTGTTTAACGGGGAATATTTTCAGCAGGTCATTGACCTGGCTGACCGGGAAACGCTGGCCGCCTGGCGCACATCGGAGGAATCCGCCGACTACGGCTTATCCGGTGACGTGTGGCAACAGTACTGGTGTAAAGAAAATCACCAGTTGAAATACCAGTTCGGCAGCGGCTGCCATATCGACCAGCTTATGGGGCAGTGGTTCACCTGGCTGTACAGCCTGCCACCGGTGTTTGACACTGACCAGGCACAACAGGCACTGCACGCTTTGTGGCAACACAATTTTGTCCACGCCCGCCATCATACCAACCCCTGCCGTCTGTACGGCATCAATGATGAACAAGGCGTGTGCATCTGTAGCTGGCCCGCAGGCGATATACCCGCCATTCCGGTGCCCTATGCCCAGGAGATGATGTCCGGGTTTGAGTACCAGCTTGCCGCCCTGATGGTCGCCAGCGGTATGACCACCGAAGGCGAAGCCATCACCCGCGCCATCCGTGACCGCTACCGGGGCGATAACCGTAATCCGTGGAACGAAATGGAGTGCGGCAGCCACTACGCCCGCTCGATGGCCAGTTACGGCCTGCTGCTGGCATACAGCGGCGTCCACTACAGCGCGGATGCCCGCAGCCTCTCTTTCCACCCGGCGCTCGCGCTGGCCTACCACCATTACTTCTGGTCGGCGGAAGGCGCGTGGGGCACTGTCAGTGCCAGTACATACACCTGTACGCTGAGTATCCATCACGGCACGCTCCGGCTGGAGTGGTTTGGATGGCCGTTCACTGGCCTGGTGTGGCGCATCACGCTCAACGGCGAAGCACTGAAGGCCGAAGAAGACCGCCGTCACATGCTCCATTTTCCGCAGGGTATCACCCTGAATGAAGGCGACTGTCTGCGTATTCTTCTGCAGGATACTCGGCTGACCAATACAGAGGAGGAAACAGAATGTCTGACTCACCCGTAACAGTTCTGATTGTCGGGGCTGGCGCACGCGGGGAAATTTACGCCCGCTACGCGCTGGAACAACCGACACGAATGCAGGTGGTGGCAGTGGCAGAGCCTCGCACTGAGTACCGCCTCCAGCTCGCCGCACACCATGCCATCCCGCCTGAGCGCATCTGGCACGACTGGCGCGATGCGCTGGCCTGTGGGCGGGTGGCCGATGCGGTATTTATCTGTACGCCGGATAACGAACATATCGCTCCGGCGCTGGCGTTTGCGCATCAGGGCTATGACATATTGCTAGAAAAACCGCTGTCGCCGCAGGAGGATGAGTGCCGGGAGATTGTACGGGTTGCGCAGGCGAACGGCATTCTGTTCGCCGTCGCCCATGTACTGCGCTACACGCACTACACGCAGGCACTGAAAACGCTACTGGCAGACAAGGCCATCGGCGAACTTATCAGCCTTCAGCATCTGGAGCCGGTAGGATGGTGGCATCAAGCCCACTCGTTTGTACGTGGCAACTGGCGTAACACGGAGGAGGCAGCCTTTATGCTACTGGCAAAATCCTGCCACGATATCGACTGGATACAGTATGTGATGGACTCGCCCTGTGAGGCCGTGTCTTCTTTTGGGAATCTCAGCCACTTCTGCCCGGAAAACCAACCCGCAGATGCAGCGGCACGCTGTACTGAATGTGCCCCTGCGACGGAAGCCGCATGCCCGTATTCGGCGCTGAAAATCTATACCGGCGAGTCGCCCTTCTGTACGCCAGGTTTTCTATCCGTCCTGACGCCAGACCCGACGCCGGAAAACCTCCTCAACGCGCTGAAAACCGGCCCTTACGGGCGTTGCGTGTACCGCTGCGACAACAACGTAGTGGACCACCAGGTGGTGAATATGCAATTTGCAGGTGGCAAAACTGCCAGCTTCACCATGACCGCCTTTACCCCGATGGCTGAACGCCAGACACGGTTATTTGGCAGTCACGGTTATATCGACGGTGACGGACGCTTTCTGAAAGTGCTCCGTTTTGCCACGAACCAGGAAACGGTATACGACACCCAGGCGAATACCCCCAGCACGCAGCTCGCCGGACACAGCGGCGGCGACCTGGCACTGGTCGCCCGGTTTATCGATGCCGTCAGCCAGCACTCACCCGGTTATATCCTCTCCGGCCCGCAGGCCACGCTGCAAAGCCACCGCATAGTATTTGCGGCGGAACAATCGCGGCGAGAAGGAAGAACAGTGTACCTGAAGTAGCGGACGGGAATTATTCACAGACAGTATTGAATTTCATAATGCCTGAGCAGTAAAAAAACCTTACACCTGCGGCATTGCCCGTTGCCGCAGGTAGTTATGTTTATCTCCCTTCAACGTCTTTTGATTGTGCTAATTCTGGGTTCGCTTCCGGCGCAGGCCATCACCACGCCGGAAATCGCCGCCTCAGCTCTTACGCCTGAGTGTGTGAAATATCGGGTGGTCGGCGTCTGTTACTGGTTGTACTGCACGCCGTTTGGCTGCTCGGTGCGCACCTCGGTGAAAGTGCGCCATTTCCGCCCGGATCTGGTGGTATCGGCCTACAGCGTCACCGGGCAAAATCCGTGGACGGAGATGTCGCCGCTAAGCCCACCGCTACCCGGTGTCGCTGAACAGGGAGGCGATACCAATCCCCGCGCCGTCGGCCAGCACAGCAAAGTGCGGTTTAAGAATGCTGATGCGATTGGCTTTCCTGCCGGTGATGCGCTGGCAAAGTTCTTCTCGCAGTTTGGCTATGTCTGCGCCCCCTCCTCACAGCCATTTCTCCCCTACTTTCTCAGCACGCTGGATGCACTCGCCTGGCGCAGCGGTGTACCGGAAATGTTTTATCCGGAGGCGTTGACGCCAGGACTGCGCGAAGTCAGCAAAGATGGCGATATGTGGGGCAATATCTATCCGCGAGCCGGAGCGCTCAGTCAGACACACGATTACAAAGCAGGCGCGGTCGTCGCCCAACGCGTGGCCGATCTGATAACGCGTAGCGGCCAGTCACATGTTTATATTCCGTTAACCGCCTCCGCTCACGATGGCTACTGGCCACCGGATCCGGTTACAGAAGGCAACAGCAGTAACCATCAGTGGCAAATGCTTGTCCCCAAAAAATCCGCCGCCTGCGCCATCTTCCCGGATGGTTCTGTCACCGATTCTTACGCCGATAAGTTGGCGGAAGATGGCGCGTATACCTGGACGCTGTGGCGGCCCTACAAATGCTGCCCGCGTCGTGGGCAGACTTTTCTTGGCAGCAGCGGAGGTTAACTATGCGCCCGGTACTCTGTCTTTTATTTGTCACCTTTCTCGCCCCGGCAGCCGACAAATATCAATATAAGCAACAGGGGGCGATCAGCGACTGGATGTATTACCGCATCGGCGGTGGTACCGCCATATCGCCCCCACCAACCCGGCGCAACACCTTCCCACTGGCGGCAGGCGTAAGCTGGAACAGCGACCTGATGTGCGGCAATTTCGACATTGATACCACGGTGCGCAACCAGCTAAACGGCGTGACGGACGGCTTCCAGCAACTGATGGGCGAGGTTATCGAAAGCGCCACCAGTGCGGTCGCCAGCCTGCCCGCGATGGTTATCCAGCGCGCCAATCCTCAGCTCTACGATCTGTTGACCAACGGCGTGCTTCAGGGGCGACTCGATTTCGATAAGTCACTGCTAAGCTGCCAGAAGATGGCAGGCAAAATGACCGATTACGCGCTCGGCCCGGCATGGACGCAGAGCGCACAGGCAGAGAATTATCAGGGAATTGCCGCCAGCGAGAAGGACGCCGTTCGCGCCGAACAACGCGCTACCGAAGAAGCGGCAGAGAAAGGCAAGCGCTGGGTGGGTGGCGAACGTCGTGGCGGCAAAGGCCAGCCGCCCATTAAGCTGGTACGCGATACCACAGTTGCCGGTTACAACCTGCTCAATAACCGTAGCGCAACCAGTACCAGCACTGTATCCGGCAGTGACTGTCAGGGTGAGCTGTGCCAGGTGTGGAGCAAACCCGACGACGCCGCGCAGTGGCTGACGCGGGTGGTTGGCGAGCAGACGATTAACGTCGCCCCGGATAACGATCAATCCGGCGATACCAGCCAGCAAAGCGGCGCACAGTCCGGCGTCGGGCTGACGCCGCTGATTCAGGAAGAACAGGATAAGATCCAGCCGCTGATTATCGATATGGTGAACCGCAACCAGCCCGTTAACGATGACACGCTGGCGCAGGCCAGCGGCGGCGAACTGCATCTGACGCGCGGGGTGATTGAGGCACTGCGCGACGATCCCGATGCGGCGGTGCTTATCCAACGGCTCTCCGGCGAACTGGCGCTCTCCCGCGTGATGGAGCAGGCGCTGATGGCACGGCGCACGCTGCTGGCGGGAATGCGCGAACCCAATATCTCCGGCGAGAAAGAGGCGCAGACCGCGCTGACCCAGACCTCCGCCCAGCTCGACCAGGAACTGTCACAGCTTAAGCTGGAACTGGATATGCGCCAGGCACTGGCGGATAACGCCGCACTCGCCATCCTCGAACGCCAGACCATGCGGGCGAAAACCAAAGGCCAGGCAGTCGGCGTGGAGGACGATACCGACAAGCGGATGAATGATCTGAACAAAGCCAACAGTGGAGAGACGCCATGAAACGGCTGATGTTCTCTGGCACTCTGCTGCTGACCTGCCGCATGGTGCTGTACACGCTGGTTTGCGGAGTCGGATGGCATCTGTATCGACACTTTCCACCGCACCGCCCGGCGATCCGCCGTATCGCGCTGATGTTCATCGTGCTGATTGTGCTTAATGAAATCGTGCCGGAGGTATTCCGGTGACGACCAACAGCTATCTGGAATATTTTCTGACGCTGCTCGGCTGGGTGGTTAATAACGGGCTGTGGGAGGCGATCAGCGCCACCGGGCTGTTCGCCCTGCCGTTGCTGATTAAGCTGCTGGCGCTATGGCTACAGGCCAGAGGTCAGGGAGCGGATGAAGGCAACAAAGCCGCGCTGTCCCTGATATGGACCGAGCACCTGATGTACACCTCACTGCTGGTGATTATGTTCACCTGCGTGCCGCTGCTGAATATCGACCTCGATACCATCAAATACGACACCACGCGTTCGAAACAGTGCGGTATGTCGGTGCTACAGCCAGCCGACACTGGCTATCAGCCCATCATCAACGAACTGGGCGGCAAAACCGCCGCCGTCCCGGTCTGGTGGTACTTTATTCATGCGATCAGCAAAGGCGTCACCAACGCAACAGTTGCTACTCTGCCCTGCCAGCCCGACCTGCGTCAGCTTCGCTTTGAGGTGCAGCACATCCGGATTAGGGATCCGGCGCTGGCGCAGGAAGTGCGGGATTTTGTTGAAGAGTGTTATGCCCCTTCCCGCGCCCGATTGAAGCTTCGCGCCGGAGAACTGGACAAAGACACCAGTGATGATACCGCCTGGCTGGGATCATCGTACTTTCTCAACATGGCTGGTTACTACGATACCGACCATGCACTTTCACCGCACAGCGCCTGGCCGTATAGCGCATCACGCGATGCAGGGCTGGCCGATACGGGTGCCGGTGGTTACCCCACCTGTAAACAGTGGTGGACTGACGACGCCATTGGGCTGAAGGCCCGGCTCCTGCAACTCCCGGCACCCGATATCTGGACGGCATTTAAGAAAATCGGCCAGCCGCAGGCGTTGTATGAAGAGGCCGTGCTGCGCTCGCTGGTCAGTGAGCGCAATATGCAGGTGTCGCAAAACGGGCGCGTTTACCCCGGCTACGGCGGCAATGTTGAAGGCACAATGGCAAATGCTGCTACCCGTCTGGCATCAACTACCGGCAACCTGCTGGGCAGCATCGTCGCCTTCCCGGCGTTCGACAGCGTACGCCAGGCACTGCCAATGGTACAAGCACTGCTACAAATGGCGCTGGTTATCTGCATTCCGCTGATAACACTCTGTTCAGCGTGGGATATAAAGGCAGTGATGACGCTGACATTTGTGCAGTTCGCGCTGTTCTTCCTCACCTTCTGGTGGGAACTGGCGCGGTGGCTTGATAGCTGGCTACTGGATGTGCTCTATAATAGCGATGCCCACAGTAGCTGGAACCTGGCCGGGATCCAGAATACGCAAGATGACGTGATTATTAACCTGGTGATGGGGTCGATGTTTCTGGTGCTGCCGACGTTCTGGTTGGGTGCGATGACATGGGCTGGAGTGAAGGTTGGCGTGGCGGTGAATGGGGCACTGGCGGGTGGAGTTAAGGTGGCGCAGGATAGTGGGGGTAAGGCAGGGGGGATGATTGTGAAGTGATTAATCAACTTCACTTTCCTACACACATATAAAATGTAATGAAATGTCGCTTTTATTGAAAAAATGCATTCCCAATTTTTATGTATAACCCCACCAAACACCCGTGACATCTGATTTCCTAATGATTTTTTGCGCTATCTTTAACCATTTCTGTTTAATTTAAGACCAAAGCATTAACTAAGATTATGATCTATATGGATTAACATCGTTGAACATTGGTTGAATGTTGTTCATAATCCCTTCAAAAGGTCTGGGGATGGCCATGACCTCAGGGCGGTAGCGTGACCAAAGTTTATATCCATACCAACCAATTTTATTTAAAATATCAACTTATTCTAGTTAGTTCAAAGAAGGTATCAAATTGATAGTTATAGATTTTTTTTGTGGCTGTGGCGGAGCTAGTGAAGGGCTACGTCAGGCCGGCTTTGATATCGAGCTTGGATTAGATATTGACCCACAAGCATCAGAAACGTTTAAAGCTAACTTCCCTGATGCAAAATTCATCCAAGATGATATTAGAAAAATAGAGCCTAAAGATATCTCTGAAATCATTGATATTCAAGCTAAACGGCCTTTGTTGCTGAGTGCATGTGCGCCATGTCAACCATTTTCGCAACAGAATAAAAATAAAACCAGTGATGACTCAAGAAGAAATCTACTAAATGAAACTCATCGTTTTATTAAAGAACTCCTTCCTGAATATATTATGCTTGAGAATGTTCCTGGAATGCAAAAAATTGATGAAGAAAAAGAAGGTCCATTTCAGGAGTTTATTAAACTACTTAAAGAATTAGAGTATAACTATATATCTTTTATAGCCAATTCTGAGAATTATGGGATCCCCCAGAGAAGAAAAAGGCTCGTACTCTTAGCCAGCCGAGTAGGTGAAGTTACGCCACCTGAAATAACTCATGGTAAAAATAAAATTCCATTCAAAACTGTACGGGATTATATCCAAGACTTCAAAAAATTATGTTCAGGAGAAACTGATCCCAAAGATCCTTTACATAGAGCAGGAACACTAACCCCTCTTAACCTAAAAAGAATTATGCACACTCCAGAGGGGGGGGATAGAAGAAACTGGCCAGAAGAGTTAGTAAATAAATGCCATAAAAATTATGATGGCCATACAGACACTTATGGAAGAATGAGTTGGGATAGGCCTGCGCCTACACTTACGACGAAATGTAATAGTTACTCCAATGGTCGTTTTGGGCATCCGGATCCCAATCAACATAGAGCAATCAGCATAAGAGAAGCATCAAGATTACAAACATTTCCTTTAAGTTATGTTTTTAAAGGTTCGCTGAACTCAATGGCAAAGCAAATCGGCAACGCTGTACCTTGCGAGCTTGCTAGACTATTTGGGCTACATCTCATAGAAAATTGTACTAATAAGGATTCATAGATATATGGCTAAAATAAAAACAAAAGCCCGAGCTTTGGACATGCTTGGCAGACAACAAATTGCTGGTATACCTACTGCCTTAAGTGAGTTATTTAAAAATGCTCACGATGCTTATGCTGATAATGTTGAAGTTGATTTTTTCAGGAAAGAAAATCTTCTTATCCTGAGAGATGATGGTTTAGGCATGACAGCTGATGAATTTGAAGAGAGATGGTTAACAATTGGTACCTCTAGCAAATTAATTGACGAAGATGCCATCGATAAACCTGTGATAGACAGAAATAAAACTTTCCGCCCTATCATGGGAGAGAAAGGTATAGGTCGTTTATCTATTGCAGCAATTGGGCCACAGGTGCTAGTTCTTACTAGAGCCAAAAGGAACGATGATCTAAAACCTCTAGTTGCTGCATTTGTTAACTGGAGTCTATTTACAATTCCTTCACTTGATCTTGATGATATAGATATACCAATCAGAACTATTAATAATGGTGAGTTTCTAAGTAAATCAATTCTTGATGAAATGCTTACACAAGCAAGAAAAAACGTAGATTCATTATCACACAAAATATCAAAAACAAAAATATCTCAAATAAACACACAATTATCACTTTTCGACTTTGACCCTATTATATGGGAAAGAAAATTGGGCGGTTTAAAGCTCTCTGAAAACGGGCATGGAACTCACTTCATTATCAAACCCACTGATGAGATATTAATTGATGATATCTCACCAAACGAAAGTAGTAGAATGACAGAACAGTCTTCTCGATTAGAAAAAGCTTTACTAGGTTTCACTAACACAATGTATAGTGATTCAAACCCTCCAATTATAGCTCGCTTTAGAGATTATTTAGAGGATGGTGAATGTATTGATAGAATTAGTGAATCCATTTTTTTCACACCACAAGAATTCAATATTGCAGATCATCATATTGAGGGATATTTTAACGAATTTGGTCAATTCAGTGGCAGTGTCTCTGTTTATGGAGAAAAACCGATCCAGCATGTTGTCACATGGAAAAGCAATAACCAACTTACTCAATGTGGACCATTTAAAATAAAATTAGCATATATTCATGGCCGATTACGTGACTCACGCTTACCCGCTGAATTATGGACTCCATTGAAAGAGAAAACTGATCGATATGGTGGTCTATATATTTATAGAGATGGGCTAAGAATTTTACCATATGGAGACTCAAATACAGATTTTCTAAAAATAGAACAGCGAAGATCAATGTCAGCCTCAGAATACTTTTTCTCATATCGACGCCTGTTTGGAGCAATAGAATTAACAAAAGAAAACAATGCTTCGTTAGTCGAAAAGGCTGGGCGAGAAGGATTCATTGAAAATAAGCCATATAAGCAGTTTAAAGAAATGCTTGAAAATTTCTTTATCGAAATAGCAAGAGACTTCTTTAGAGATGATGGAGACATGTCTGAATTATTTGTTGAGACAAAGCAGCGTAGAAATGAAGAACATGATCTGTTGTCTAAAAGATCCAAACAAACTAAAGCTAAAAAAGACAGATTAAAGAAAGATCTGTATGATTTTTTCGATAAGTTGGATAACGATCACTGGAATATTGAAATAAATAAACTAATAAATAAAAATGAAGAATATTTTTCCAGTACAGAAATAACAGATGCAAACATAGATTATGTATATAATAAAATTAAAGAACAAAATGATACTGTCATAAAGAATCTACGTACTTCTTTAGATATAAGGAAACCGTCTGGAGTTGGATTAACAAAAGAGTTATCTAACTTATGGGATAGATATCAAATAGAAAGACAAAAAATATTGTCATTATTAAATGAACTAAAAGATAACGTTGATAGAAAGCTTATAGAATTAGATAATAAAAATAATGATTTTCTCAACTTACGGAAGAGACTTGAGGATTCTTTGAATCTACAACAAAGTTACTACGGCAAAGAACTAGCTAAACTATATAATGATGCAAAAAATGCTTTGAAAGACGTTCAATCTAAAACAAATAAGCTAATCTCTGATAATAAGAAAAAACATAAAAGTGAGCTAAAAAATATTTCTTATGAGTTCCAATCAACTAATCTCAATGGCAAAGATACTGCGTATATATTGGATGTCAAAAGAAATCTAGAAAGTAAAATTGAGAATACTTCAAATGAGGTCATTAATGAAATAAAAAAACTAACTGACCAAATTGCTATAATTAGCGATAGTACTACTCCAGAAAATTTATCATCAGCTCAAGTAACCGAAGCAATCGAAACTGAACTTGAACATTTACGAGACCAACAAGCAAATAACGCCGAGTTAATACTACTTGGCATGGCTCTTTCCGTAGTACATCATGAATTTAATGGTAATATAAGAGCAATTAGAAGCGCGCTTAGAGAATTGAAAGCATGGGCAGATAGAAGCCCTAAGCTTGATATTATCTATCAGAAAATCAGAACTAGTTTTGATCATCTGGATGGTTATTTAAAAACCTTTACACCATTAACAAGGCGCTTAAGTCGATCTAAAACGAATATAACTGGAACTGCTATTTTAGAGTTTATCAGAGATGTATTCGATGATCGTTTTGAGAAAGAAGGAATTGAGCTTTTCACTACCTCTAAATTTGTTAGTCAAGAAGTTGTAACTTACACATCAACTATTTATCCTGTCTTTATAAATCTAATTGATAATGCAATATACTGGCTTGGAAAAACAACTGGAGAAAAAAGACTTATACTTGATGCTACTAACACAGGCTTTATTATTGGTGATACTGGCCCTGGGGTTTCAACCAGAGATCGAGATATAATATTTGATATGGGATTTACAAGAAAAACAGGAGGTCGTGGAATGGGATTGTTCATTTCGAAAGAATGTTTATCCCGAGATGGGTTTAGTATAAAATTGGATGATTATACACCGGATCAAGGTGCCTTCTTTATTATTGAACCATCAGAAGAAACAAGTGAATAACGGGTATAAATAAATGACAAGCTCTACTGATTTTCATAAACTTTCTGAAGACTGCGTTCGCCGTTTTTTACATTCTGTAGTTGCTGTAGATGACAATATGTCTTTTGGAGCAGGTAGCGATACTTTCCCTACAGATGAAGATATTGATGCTTTAATTGATCCCGACGATGAACCTATACAGACAATAACACCATTAGCATTCCAAGGGGTAGAATCAACTAAATCAAAAGCAAAGATAAAAAACCATCCTTTTGATTACCAGGCTCTAGCAGAAGCTTTCGCCAAAGATGGTATTGCTTGTTGTGGATTATTAGCTAAGAGCTTTAATGTTGAAGAAAGAGATATAATTACAGCATCATCCCGCAAAGCAGATATAACAATACTTGACTGGGATATGCAAAGCGATAGTGGGCAATTTGCTATTGAAATAATAAAGTCGATTATCGTGTCAGATATAAACTCTGGTGGACGATTACGTCTTCTTTCTATTTATACCGGTGAACATGTTACTGCGGTTATAACCAAGCTGAACAATGAGTTAAAGAAAACATATTGTAGCGTAATAAAAAATGATGATAGTATTTTTATTGAAGATAACTATGCACTCGAACAATGGTGTATAGTTGTTATTAGTAAAGACGTTTTTGAAAAAGACCTTCCAGATGTGTTAATAAGAAAATTCACTAATCTTACAGCTGGATTGTTATCCAACGCCGCACTTTCGTGCATTTCTGAAATAAGAGAAAAAACCCATGGGATATTAACAAAGTATAATAATAAATTAGACACTGCATACGTCTCCCATATTTTAAATTTAATGAACTCCAGAGAATCAAGGCCATATGCTTATGAGAATGCTCATGATTATGCGGTAGATTTAATTTCTGAAGAAATAAGATCAACATTACAAATAAGTGAAAATCTGAAGAAATCTTTAAGCAAAGATTCCTTATCCCACTGGCCTATTTTTCACTATACAAAAAATGGTCGCAAGAATTTTCTATTAACCGGAAAAAAACAAAAAGGCTTATCGGTAGAACATCTAAGTAATATACTCTCTGCTGATTCTTTAGAAGAAATTCAACATGCTATTGAACGCGCGCCTTTAGGTAAAAAGGAATACTTAAGCCAAGATGGGGAAGAAGATAAAAAATTAATGCAATTATGTTCCCTCGAAATCACTCGTAGGAATTTAAGATATCATTCTAATATAGATAATGTTTCCTTAAAACAAGGAACTTTACTTTTAGATAATGATAATATGGTGTATTTATGTATTCAACCATTATGTGATAGTGTTAGGTTACATGAAAAAGCTAATTTTTTATTCATTAAAGGTACTATCGACGAAGATAACTATAATTTACTAATTGAGAATGCCAATGGCGGTTTCTTCAAGATAAAAATGCCAGCAAAAGCCTCTAATATAGTTTCATTTACTTTCCTTGTTGAACATGGGAAAGGAGTAATAATCGGAAGAAAAAATGATCCTGAACACCTTGGACAAATATCATTTTATTCATTACCTATTACAGATACATCACCCTCTAAAGTATTAAAATGGATTGGGGAAATAAAAACGACCCATGCACAAAAAATAACAACAGATATCGTTGGAAATCTTTCAAGAATTGGTCTGGATCAACATGAATGGCTACGAGTAAAATCAAAAGACATATAAATTAAACTCATGCCGTTAATTTAGTTGAAATTGACGGCATTTCTTTGATTGTCAGATAAGTTATATGTAATATAATATTTCTAATAAAACATGGAATGTATTTTTATTAATAATGTGATTGCTTAATTTTAACGGATTAGGTTTGCAACTCCATGAGTATTAACTCCCAATAAAATATGCTCATTCGTTAATCCATTACTCTATTTACCAAAATAACGGTACCTCAATATATCATCGCAATAAAGTACTCGTTCTAATTCAAGTACTGAAAAATTCATTAGTTCCACCCCACGTTTACTACAAATCGAATCAAGCTTATCATATAGGGTTGCATCAATAGGTGCCGATGTCATCACCCCAAATCCCTGAGCATCGTAACGATCCAGCATATCCCCAACATCAACTAACTTTGTAGCCGATAATGATTTCGAGTTTGTTATCAATTTACATTGAAAAATCCATTTACGAGGCAATACACCTGCGCTTTTCGGAATATCATACACTTCAATGTCTCTCCCTCCATCCCGAGAGCGAGATTTACCATATTTTCTTATAGTATCAGCATTAAATCTTGGGTGATTAAAAATAATATCATAACAAAGCTGCTCAAATTCCTCATCAGAAAGAGAGCCCCATTTATAAGCAATACTATCCGGGAGATCAATGTTTTTAGAGAGAGTTGATAATATGTTTTTAAACTTATCACGGACATTTTTTATTGTCTCTATCGAAAGTATTTCGGTGTCATATAAAACATGCCAAAATTTTCCATCATGTACAGAAACCATTGTTCCATCATGATCTATCATACACTTACTAATATTCTTAGTTGGCATATAAGTATTATCAAAAGTGGAGTGCTTCTTACCTGATATATGTCCATCAGACCAATCGAATTCATCTGGAGGCCAACACTCTTCATCTTCATCATCACCAACAAACATTGTAAGACTGCTACAAAGCCTTGAATTAAGATATTGTTTCATAGGGAAATATACAACTAGGCCATCCGCCAATACATAAGATGTATCATTTGCTACTAGTATTTCTGCTGGTAATAATTTTTCAGTACGGTACTTTTGACCAGTGACTTCAAAGAAGTAATTAAGATTTAAATTTCCGGGAATTAACCAACCTCTACTTGACATATAGCAGTCATTATCCAATCTGTTACTGAAGAAACTCCGCCAATAGCCTAACTTCCTCTCAGGGTGTTTTTTTACCTCATCAAAATATAGCTCAGGTGACTCCGATAGCATTTCGCAATAAGCACCTTCGATTAAATTCGCATAATAATCATCAGCAATTTCTGGTAGTCGAATAGAATAACTGTCCAATTCAAGTTCAAAATCCAAGACCTTATCACGTACAGATTGGTAAAAATCATAATTACCATCATCACCTCGACAATATAAAACAACACATTCTTCGATGGCAATTTTTATACTAATGGTTGGTTGGTAAAGCATTAAACATAAGCGAGTTTTATGCACTTCAGAGAGATAATCATAGACCACGTTTGCAGCCTTAGCCTCTGATGCCAATCTTTCACCAACCCATAATGCTTCTAAATAATCATCACTAATATCCATATAGGAATTTGTGACACCAATACTTTCTAGTGGAATGTATACCTTTAGAACATCCTCTTTCTCTATATCCAGATCAAAAATGTCCTCAACTTCCATTTTGCCAAGATCAAGCTCTAGCATTTCAAAATAACCCTAATCAATTCTTAAAAGACTCTTAAAATAGAGTTATCATGTTTAAAATAGAGCCGCAACCAAAACCTTTAGTTTTAGCCTCTCCCGACGTGGTTCACCTTTTCATCAGCTCTGTAACTTTCAGAGTTATAAACGCAACACGTGATTTCCCTATCATCAACGTGACGGCCAGCAATTGCCTCTTCCTCATGACACATTGCTACGGCCCACTGAACAATACGTCGGCTGGCATCGTAAGCAGATCTTCAAAACCTGAGACCGTAAGCTTCATAGGTATCATCAATTGCCCAATATGCTTTATCCCCTCCGGAGGATAAATTGCCTTTAACCCCTATAGCTGATAACCCCTGCGCACCAAAGTGGATTCCAGAATAACGACTCCCAAACTCTCGCCCTGAAAAACCAGACCCTTGATTATTATTAATACCGTATTAATCTGTACGAAGTTTCACCCGCAACCAGAGCCTTCAGGTTGCCACCTTCCCGGTGAGGCTCGCCTTTTCGTCCGCTCCGTATCATCCTCGCGGACAGCGCTTAGCGCCTGATACATCCTCTACCCCACCATGCAGGGAATCCCTCCCTGCCGGGCGGTGTTTCTCTGCTTTCATCACTGGAGAAACACTATGCTCACTTCACCTGAAGCAAAATCCTTATCGTTGTCCGTCTCATCTGAAGCATGGGAAAAAGTAGTCAGTTTTCCACCCGATCCTTCTCAGGAAGATGACCGCCTCGAAAACCTGATTGTCGCGACCATGCTGACATTCAAAAGCGCTGGCCCAGACCGTAAGAGTATCAATTTCGGTCTGTACTGCCTGCCCGCTGACGGCAGCAGCAATGTACCGCTGATGACGCCACTGCGCTTAACGCTTGAAGATAACCATCTTTCGGTTACCGCCCTTCATACCTGCTGATTGCCTCAGCTTCCTTTACTCCCCGTGCCGGGCGACTCCCGACCGGGAGCGCCGTACCCGGCTTCTTTATCATGAGGTTACGCTTATGAACAGAAGCAACGATCTTTACCAGAAAGTCACCGATGAAATTATCGCCGCGCTGGAGAAAGGCGTGATCCCCTGGGTTCGCCCGTGGCGGAAAGGGGAACCGGTGGTGCCGATGAATGCCTTATCTGGGCGGTTTTATCATGGCATCAACATTCCTCTGCTCTGGAACAGCGCTGAGCGACAGGGATATGAAAGCGATCGCTGGCTGACTTTCACCCAGATTCGCAATGCGGGTGGTAATGTTCGCAAAGGCGAAAAATCGACATTGGCCGTGTTCTATCTGCCCCAGCAGCGCGAGGTTGTGGACAGCAACGGGAGCACCGTTCTTGATGTTGACGGCAATCCTAAAGTGGCGTCTTACGCCGTGGTGCACGAGTTCCGGTTGTTCAACATCCAGCAATGCGAAGGACTGCCGGAAGCCTTCTCGCAACCGGTCGTGATGGTCAATGATCCCATTGCCGCCGCTGAGCAGGTTGCCCGGCAAAGTGCTGTGGTGATCACTCACCGACGCCAGAACCGGGCGTATTACTCGCCAGGGCGCGACTGCATCATCATGCCGCATCCTGAGCAGTTCACGTCGCGTGAAGATTATTACGGCACGCTACTACATGAACTGACGCATGCCACCGGGCACGCTTCACGGCTGAACCGGGACGGCATCACCGGTAGAGAACACACCTTTGGTGATCCGACGTATAGTTTCGAAGAGCTCATTGCCGAAATGGGATCTGCCTTCCTGTGCGCCCATGTCGGCATTCAGGCGAAACTACAACATGACAGCTACATCGCCTCGTGGCTGAAGGTGTTGCAGCAGGACAAACGGGCGATTTTCCGCGCCAGCGGATTAGCGCGTAATGCCTGCGAGTACCTGCTTGAACGAGCGCAGCAGCCGTTAGCGCTGAGCGCATGACCTTCATATCAACGGTGGAGCATCCCTGCTCTGCCGTTTTCTCCATTCCCATAAATTTGCGCGTCCCAATAAACAATTTCCCCCCGAACCTGACGGCACCAAAAGGCAAAATCCAAAAGGTTAAGGGGAAGAGAGTGAAGGGGTAACGGGTTTACCCGAAAAAGGAGCCATTATGCGGATATGGCTGACGCGCAAAAAACCAGAAACCACACCATCCGATGGCAAGCCAAGCGCCGCGGAGGGATGGCTATATCCCGAATCCGCTCAGACATTACTGACTGGTTCATCACGCCAGCAGCTGATCCAGTTTATTCGCCAAAGCACCGCACTCCCTGCCTCACTGTTTGAACGCTTCTGGCTGACGCCACTTCATTGTTTCGCAGAACTGGCGCAGTCGTTTCCGGCCTCGGAAAACCACCATCACGCTCATGCGGGCGGTCTGCTCGATCACAGCCTTGAAGTCGCTTGTTACGCCGCACGGCTGCGGCAGAGTTATCTTTTTCCGCCTGATGCAGCGCCGGAAGATCAGGCCGCTCAGTCCGAACGCTGGACGACGGTTATCATCTACGCCGCTTTACTGCACGATCTGGGCAAACTCGTCACTGATATTGAGGTGGAAGATGCCAGAGGGAAACGCTGGTTTCCATGGCATGGCCCGCTGACTCAGCCTTATCGGTTCCGCTATCTGCCGCAACGTAATTATCTGCGCCATCCGGCTGCCGCAGCGCTTCTGCTTGCACAACTTATCCCACCAGAAAGCCTCGACTGGCTCGCCGCTGATTCTGCTGCATTATCCACTCTGCTGCACTGCCTCAACGGACAGTATCAGTATGCCGGGCTGGCAGGTGAACTGGTGCAGAAAGCCGACCGGGCATCGGTGGCGTTTAATCTCGGTGGCGATCCGGTTAAGGCTATCCACCGCCCACAAACCTCGCTGCCGCAGCAAATTATCGCCGCCCTGCGCGACCTGCTGGCGCACACGTTCCGGCTCAATAACCCGAACGGCGGCTCTGACGGCTGGCTGACGGAAGAGGCGCTGTGGCTGGTCAGCAAGAACGCTGCCGATGCTGTGCGTGGCTGGTTGCTGCGCCAGGGTATTGACGCCGTACCGCAGCACAACGTGCGGCTGTTTGACGAGATGCAGGCGCATCAGCTAATCATCCCTTGTGAGGACAAAGCCATCTGGCGATGTCGGATTGAAGCCCGCGGTGGCTGGAGCAGTGAACTCACGTTATTACGCTTTTCCCCTTCGCTGATTTGGGAAAACCCACAGCAGCGACCAGCAATCTTCAGTGGAACCATCACGCCAGTAACGGAAGTCCTGAAAGAGACTGAAGCCGTTGTTGCAACTGATATCGTTGTAGAAAAACCATCCCCCACACCTGAACCAGACGACACGCTACTGTCGGGCGAAGCATTCTGGCAGTGGCTGGTTGATAACACCCGGGCGCAGCATTTGGAAGTGAACGAACCCAACGCCCGGATCCACACCGTCGCCGGGACGGCGTTTCTGGTAACGCCCGGCATTTTCAAACTCTGGTTGGACGCCTGCGGCCAGAATGTACCTGCGGAGCGCTGGCGGGAAGTACAGAAGGCATTTCAGAACCTGAATCTTCACCGAAAACGAAAAAACGGCCTCAACATCTGGCATTGCGCCGTTGTCGGTCCGCGCCGCAGCTCTCGTCTGAGGGGATATCTCCTTAACGACCCTGCGCCGCTTTTTGGAGATGACGTTCCCTTTAATAACCCTCATCTCTTGCTCAGTGAAGGAGAAGACACAAATGACCTTTGAAAAACTCCTGGAAGAGTACTTTTTTGCCCGTCTGCTACGCCCTGATACCCAGGACTGCTACCGCACGGCGGTAAACCAGTTTACTCGCTGGCGCAATGTACTGCCCGCCGAAGTGACGTCCCACATGGTACTGGAGTGGCGAAGTTACCTGCTAAATGTGCGCAGTATCAAGCCGGTAAGCTGGAATCACTATATGCGCCATATGCGAGCCTTGTATAACTTCGCGATTGAACAGGGGCTGCTGGAACAGTTCATCAATCCGTTCCAGAAAACTTCGCTACGGGAATCTCGCAGGAAAAAGAAAACCCTGACCCGCGAGCAAATCCTCATTTCACGCAAAGTTCTGAGTCACTTTATCGAACAGGAGAATACTCAGCCGGGCTATTGTTCGCCTCTGTATCCGGCCTGGTTCTGGCTGGCGATGGTCGAAACCTTTAACTACACCGCGATCCGTCTGAATCAGCTTATCCATCTGCGCGTCAGGGATATCGACCTGGTCTATGACACACTGTTTATTCAGAGTGAAGGCAGCAAAAGCCATGATGAGCACGTTGTTCCAATCGCCTCCCGGCTTCGGCCCTATCTGGAGCATTTACTTGCAGAAGCGGAAATAAAGGGAATGCGGGCTGGCGATCAGTTGTTCAACATCAACCGCTTCAGTCGGCGGACGTTACGGCAAGGCAAAGTAATGACGGAAAACCAGGTCAGTTATTTCTTTGCCAAACTGAGTGATGCCTGCCACAGCCGTTTTTCATCGCACCGCTACCGCCATACCGTGGCCACAGAATTAATGCAGAAACCGGAGCAAAATTTGTATGTCACGCAGAAACTGCTCGGCCACCGCGATATTAAGGTGACGCTCAGCTATATCGAACACAATGTCGAGATGCTCAGAAGTTGCGTGGAGAGAGATTGACAAAATAAGGAGTGAGTGAAAAGATCCGGCCCGAGGCTTTATAAACAAAAAAAGCCGGAGATGCGGCTATTTTGTAGTTGCCGTCAACGTCCAGCTTCATTGTACAACATACTGATTGTTGTAGGTTTTCAGACTACCCACATCGTTTTTGGTGCCGAAGGCCGGACTCGAACCGGCACGTATTTCTACGGTTGATTTTGAATCAACTGCGTCTACCGATTTCGCCACTTCGGCACGAAGAGGTATGCGGAAAACGTTGGGGATTATACCTGTCACAGACCGCCTTGCAAGCACCATTCTACCGATTACGTGCTAAGTGCTGAAAAAACCAGCGCATCATCAGTTGGTTGTACTCTTAAGCCTGTGCGGAAGCCAAATCACGGCACCAAAAGCCAACAAAATCTGCGGTGCTCACCACTGGTTTTCCCCATACATCGTGATAGTCTTTCAAACACACCCCGCCTTCGGAGATAGCACCCGTTTATGATACGCCTCGCTGTTATTGGAACTAACTGGATCACCCGTCAGTTCGTCGATGCTGCCCACGAAAGTGGCAAATATAAACTCACCGCGGTCTACTCCCGCTCGCTGGAACAGGCGCAAAGTTTTGCCAGCGACTATCCGGTAGAACATCTCTTTACCGATCTGAATGCGATGGCGAAGAGTGATGCCATTGATGCGGTGTACATCGCCAGCCCAAATTCTCTGCACTCCCCGCAAACGTTGTTGTTTCTCAGTCATAAAAAGCATGTGATTTGTGAGAAGCCCCTGGCGTCTAATTTGCGTGAAGTGGAAGCAGCGATTGCCTGCGCGCGTGAAAACCAGGTGGTTTTGTTCGAAGCGTTTAAAACGGCCAGCCTGCCGAACTTTATCGCCCTGCAACAGGCGTTGCCGAAAGTGGGCAAAATCCGCAAAGTGCTGCTCAACTATTGCCAGTATTCCTCGCGCTATCAGCGTTATCTCGATGGCGAGAACCCAAACACCTTTAATCCGGCGTTTTCCAACGGCTCGATTATGGATATCGGTTTTTATACGCTGGCCTCGGCGGTTGCGCTGTGGGGCGAACCGTATTCGGTTCACGCGACCGCAAGCCTGCTGGAAAGCGGTGTCGATGCGCACGGTTCGGTGCAGATGAATTACGGCGATTTTGATGTGAATCTGCTGCACTCGAAAGTGAGCGACTCAACTATCTCAAGCGAAATTCAGGGCGAAGGCGGTTCGCTGGTGATTGAGAAAATCTCTGAATGCCAGCGCATTACCTTTATTCCACGCGGCGGCAAACCGCAGGATCTGACGCTGCCACAGCATATTAATACTATGCTTTATGAAGCCGAAGTCTTTGCTCGTCTGGTCAATGACAACGAAGTGAATCATCCAGGTCTGGTGACATCGCGTTCTACTGCGGCATTGAGTACCGAGATCCGCGCACAAACCGGCGTGAAATTCCCGGCGGATGATGTCTCTGTACAGCAATCGGCGTAAAGGTGTGTAAAAGCGGGGTAGCAGCATGTTGACGGATTGTAGCATTCGTAATATTTTGTTACCCGCAAAGGGGAGTAACTTCATTGTCGGTTAATCGTCATTACGGTGTGAAAGCACCCGGTTACCGAGCAACGTTTAAAACGTTGTAAGTGAGACCTTGCCGGAAGGCGAGATCCCTGTTGCAAGCATTAGCGGCTGGCGTCTTCCGACGTTGGCCGTTTTTGTTTTTATAGGAATAATTTTTATGAATAGTGTCGGCACTCCATTACTGTGGGGCGGTTTTGCCGTCGTGGTCGTCATCATGCTGGCTATCGACCTCCTTCTTCAGGGACGTAAAGGCTCGCACACCATGTCCATGAAGCAGGCGGCCGTCTGGTCCCTGGTCTGGGTTTCGCTTTCGCTGCTGTTTAACGCAGCATTCTGGTGGTATCTCACCGGGACATCTGGCCGTGAAGTGGCAGACACACAAGCCCTCGCCTTCCTCACCGGCTATCTGATTGAAAAAGCGCTGGCGGTGGATAACGTCTTCGTCTGGCTGATGCTGTTCAGCTACTTCGCTGTTCCTGCTGCATTGCAGCGCCGCGTGCTGGTCTACGGCGTGCTGGGCGCGATTGTACTGCGTACCATTATGATCTTCGCGGGCAGCTGGTTGATTTCCCAGTTCGAATGGCTGCTGTATGTGTTCGGCGCGTTCTTGCTGTTCACCGGTATCAAAATGGCGCTGGCGAAAGAAGATGAAGGCGGCATTGGCGATAAACCGCTGGTGCGTTGGATTCGCAGCCACCTGCGTATGACGGATAAAATTGAAGGCGAGCACTTCTTTATTCGTAAGAACGGTATTTTGTTCGCAACGCCATTGCTGCTGGTGCTGATTCTGGTTGAACTGAGCGACGTGATTTTCGCGGTCGATAGTATTCCGGCAATCTTCGCGGTAACGACCGACCCGTTCATTGTGCTGACGTCGAACTTGTTTGCCATCCTCGGCTTGCGTGCGATGTACTTCTTGTTGGCTGGCGTGGCTGAACGCTTCTCCATGCTCAAGTACGGCCTGTCAATTATCCTGGTGTTCATCGGCGTGAAGATGATGATTGTCGATTTCTACCACATCCCAATCGCGATTTCGCTTGGCGTGGTGGGCGGTATTCTGGCGTTGACGTTAATTATTAACGCTATTGTGAACTACCGTAACGATCAGAAAAGACTGGCGAAATAATATTTTTTGTCGGATGACGCTATCGCTTATCCGACCTACGAAAAGCTTCATGACCCTGCCCTGGTGGCAGGGTTTTTCTTTTTATAGCATCCGCTGTGAGAAATGTTGCTAATGTCACGAATTTGTTAATTATTAGTTATAAAACCTAGCCTGCGTCGAAATAATCAGTGATTACTACTTACTACCCCGCGACATTTCCTTATACTCGACCAGGCAAACACATTTCTTTACATCCGGTCAGAAAAGTACCTCAGAGTACCGACACAGGATGGGACGACATACAACACAGGAAGGTTATTCATGGCTACACAATCTCCGGGTATTCTTAAACGCCTGGCACAAGGCAGTCTGGTAAAACAGATTCTCGTCGGTCTGGTGCTGGGTATCGCACTGGCGGCAATTTCAAAACCTGCGGCTATTGCTGTCGGCTTGCTCGGAACACTGTTCGTCGGCGCACTGAAGGCTGTCGCACCGGTGCTGGTTCTGATGCTAGTGATGGCGTCAATCGCCAACCATAAGCACGGCCAGAAAACTAGTATCCGTCCGATTCTGGTGCTCTATCTTCTGGGAACATTCACCGCCGCGCTAACCGCCGTGGTCGTGAGTTTCGTGTTCCCTTCTACCTTGCATCTGGTGACTGGCGCGACAGATATCACGCCACCGTCAGGCATTGTTGAGGTTCTGCGCGGCCTGTTGTTGAGCATGGTTTCCAACCCAATTGATGCTCTGCTGAAAGCCAACTACATCGGGATTCTGGTGTGGGCTGTAGGTTTGGGCTTCGCGCTACGTCACGGCAATGAAAGCACCAAAAACCTGATTAACGATGTTTCCGATGCGGTGACGTTCATCGTGAGAGTGGTGATTCGCTTTGCCCCAATCGGTATCTTCGGCCTGGTGGCATCAACACTTGCAACGACAGGCTTCGAAACGCTGTGGAGCTATGCGCAACTGCTGCTGGTGCTGGTTGGCTGTATGTTCGGCGTGGCGCTGCTCATCAACCCACTGCTGGTGTTCATCAAAATTCGCCGCAACCCGTACCCACTGGTGTTCGCTTGCCTGCGTGAGAGTGGCGTAACCGCCTTCTTCACACGTAGTTCTGCGGCCAACATTCCCGTGAACATGGCGCTGTGCGAGAAGCTGAATCTGGACCGTGATACCTATTCTGTATCCATCCCGTTAGGCGCAACCATCAACATGGCGGGCGCAGCAATCACCATTACCGTTCTGACTCTGGCGGCGGTGAATACTCTGGGCGTGCCGGTGGATTTACCAACCGCACTTCTGCTGAGCGTTGTGGCTTCATTGTGTGCTTGCGGAGCGTCTGGTGTGGCGGGGGGTTCTTTACTGCTGATCCCACTGGCGTGCGGCATGTTCGGTATTCCGAATGAGATTGCCATGCAGGTGGTTGCTGTCGGATTTATCATCGGCGTGTTGCAGGACTCTTGCGAAACCGCACTGAACTCCTCCACCGACGTGCTGTTTACCGCAGCGGCTTGCCAGGCTGAAGATGCACGCCTGGCGGACAATAATCCGTTACGCGGTTAATGCTCAAAGCTCCCTGTCTTGCGAGGCAGGGAGTTATCCCTCTTGTTGCTGCACTTCTTTTTCGACTTTAAACGGATCAATTCCTCGCCTCTGCATACGCCAGAAACGAATAATATTCAGGCCGTTCATCACCAGAAAACTCCCTTCGATTAACGTTCCGCCAATCGAGCCAAGCCAGAAGTTATGCGTTACCCAGCAAGCGGTAGAGCACCACATCACGCAGCGAGTGGTCAGCCCTTTGCAACGGAATAATGCCCAGGTACTGGCGACGGTGCCGAATATCGGCAGCAATTCCATGGCGTGGTTAAATTTAGATAGTCCCAACCCAAGCGTCAGCGCGATAAAAATCCCCATCACCCACAGACTACGAGTGCGCAGGGAAATTACGGTTCGGATTGCGTTAAGTTCCGCGCTCATGCCCGCCGGGCTTGCGCCCATCAAGAAGAAATGAATACCGATAATGGCGCTGTAACCCGCCAACTGTAACTTGAAGCGCCGTTCATCACGGTTAACGAACGTGGTAATACCAACCACAAAGGCGAGAACCCCGACGCCCTGGGCAACCCAATACGCGGTCATGACAAATCCTTGTGAGTAAACATGAGGCGAAAAAAAACGGCATTCCGAATATCAAAATGCCGTTTCATGTTAGCACCTGCTCAACGCTTTACAACGTGACGCCGCTCTTAAAGATAGCCAACTCGCGGAAATCATTACGTTCGTTACAGGTTTTCTTGCCGTTAGCGATATCAACAATGGTGTCGATAAACTCAGTCAGCAAGGTGTTCATGTCGCTGCCATGCAGCAGTTTGCCTGCGTCAAAATCAATCCAGTGCGGCTTTTTGGTTGCCAGCTCACTGTTAGTGGCGATTTTAACCGTTGGCACAAAACCGCCGTACGGTGTACCGCGCCCGGTACTGAACAGCACCATGTGGCAACCTGCGCCAGCCAATGCACTGGTGGCAACTGCATCGTTACCAGGTGCACTTAACAAGTTCAGGCCAGGCGTTTTCAGGCGCTCGCCATAACGCAGGACATCAACCACCTCGCTCTCACCGGCTTTTTGCGTACAGCCGAGGGATTTTTCTTCGAGCGTCGTGATACCGCCAGCTTTGTTCCCTGGTGATGGGTTCTCGTAGATCGGCTGGTTGTGTTCGATGAAGTATTGTTTGAAATCGTTCACCATGGTGACGGTTTTTTCAAACGTCGCTTCATCGCGACAGTGGCTCATCAGAATACGTTCAGCGCCAAACATTTCCGGGACTTCTGTCAGCACAGTCGTGCCGCCATTAGCCACCATGTAGTCGGAGAAACGGCCAAGCATTGGGTTAGCCGTAATGCCGGACAAACCGTCTGAACCGCCGCATTCCAGGCCGAACTTCAGCTCGCTGATTTTGCCTGGTTCACGCTTGTCGTTACGCATGACTTCGTACAGGGCTTGCAGTTGCTCAAGCCCGGCTTCAACTTCGTCATCCTGCTGCTGGCAAACCATAAACTTCACGCGGGACTCATCGAACTCACCCAGCGTTTCACGGAAGGCGCTCACCTGGTTGTTTTCACAACCCAGGCCAATCACCAGCACCGCACCCGCATTCGGGTGATGTACCATGTTTTGCAGCATGGTGCGGGTGTTAATGTGATCTTCACCCAGCTGTGAACAACCAAACGGATGACTGAACAGGAACACACCGTCGATATCTTCGGCATCGTTGTTCTGTTTCAGGAAACGGTTCTGGATCTGACGCGCGATACCGTTAACACAACCAACGGTCGGCAGGATCCACAACTCGTTACGCACACCCACACTGCCGTTTTCACGGCGGTAAACGCTCACTTCGCGGTCTGCCGCCTGGCTTGCAAGAGACTGGAAATCAGGTTGATAGCTATACTCATCCAAATCGTTCAGATTAGTACGCGCGTTGTGTGAGTGAATGTGCTCCCCGGCTTCGATCTTCGCCAAAGCATGGCCAATCGGTAAACCGTATTTAACAACGTTCTCACCTTGCGCAATGGTAACCAGCGCAAATTTATGGCCGCGAAGCACCGGCTGGCGCAGAGTTACCTCTGCACCTTCTACGGTAACGACTTCACTTTCGGCCAGGTCCACTAACGCAACAGCGACGTTATCTTGCGTATGGATCTTGATGTATTGCATATCAACCTCAAAGCCTGATTAGTTCAGTTCAATGCCAAAGTAGTCTCGGGCGTTGTTAAAGCAGATGTTTTCTACCATGCTGCCCAGCAGTTTGATGTCTGCTGGCGCTTCGCCCGCCTCCACCCAACGGCCAATCATCTGGCACAGAATGCGACGGAAGTATTCGTGGCGGGTGTATGACAGGAAGCTACGGCTGTCAGTCAGCATGCCCACAAAGCGGCTTAACAGACCCAATTGCGCCAGCTGCGTCATTTGACGCTCCATGCCATCTTTCTGGTCGTTGAACCACCAACCGGAACCAAACTGCATTTTTCCAGGCATACCTTCGCCCTGGAAGTTGCCGATCATGGTGCCCAACACTTCGTTATCGCGTGGGTTCAGGCAATACAGAATGGTTTTTGGCAGTTCGTTGTTTTCGTTTTGCTTGCTGAGCAGGCGAGAAAGTTCTTCAGCCATTGGACGGTCGTTGATGGAGTCAAAGCCCACATCAGGCCCCAGCAGTTTGAACTGACGCAGGTTGTTGTTACGCAGCGCACCGATGTGGTACTGCTGAACCCAGCCGCGACGGGTGTATTCAGCCGCCAGCCAAACCAGAACCGCAGTTTTGAACTGTGCAGTTTCGTGGTCAGTTGGAGTCGCACCGGAAAGACGACGCGCCAGGATACCATCCAGAGTCGCTTCGTCTGCTTCTGCAAACAAAACAACGTCTAATGCGTGGTCGGATACTTTACAACCGTGTTCAGCAAAGTGATCCAGACGCTTGCTCAGTGCAGTTTGCAGGTCGCTGAAACGACGGATGTCGGTATCAGAAACTTCAGCCAGTTTGCCCATGTATTCAACGAAAGTGCCTTGCTCGATGTTGAACGCTTTGTCCGGGCGCCAGCTTGGCAGCACTTTGGTTTCAAACGCGTCGAGCGCGATTTGGCGATGGAAACGCAGGTCGTCGATTGGATCATCCGTTGTACCGACCATTTTCACGTTCATCTGCTTCATGATGCCACGCGCAGAGAAGCTGTCCTGAGTCAGCAACTCGTTACATTCGTTCCAGATTTCATCGGCAGTAGTTGGGGAAAGCAGTTTGCCCGTGATGCCGAAAGGACGACGCAGTTCGAGGTGAGTCCAATGGTAGAGCGGGTTACCGATAGTGTGCGGAACAGTCGCAGCCCAGGCATCGAATTTCTCACGGTCAGACGCATCGCCAGTACACAGACGCTCTTCCACACCGTTTGCACGCATGCCGCGCCACTTGTAGTGATCACCTTTTAACCAGATGTCATACAGGTTTTTAAAACGATAATCTTCAGCAACCTGCTGTGGTGGCAAGTGGCAGTGATAGTCAAAGATTGGCTGATCGGCTGCAAACTCATGGTACAAACGGCGAGCGAATTCGGTATCAAGGAGAAAATCTTCAGTCATAAACTGGGCCATTGTAGGGTTCCTCTGTTCATAGCAGTTCGATGCTTGCGCATAATGCAAATAAAGTTATCACACCAATTTCTTGAGGCCGAGTGGATTTTTGAGGTGCACGTCACAAAAACCATACTTTTATTGTTAATATAGTGTTTAAAAAGAACCCTTATCCCGCGCCAGTTCTGGCCCGAAAGCCCCTACCCCCTAAGAGTGAGCTGATCGACACTTTTGTGATATCACTCAACTTTTGAAGCTGTATGACAAGTTATCTTTCCTGCCGTCGCAATACACATGTAATGGATTTACTTCAGACGCTGATATCAATAACAGCGCATCACGGTACGGAAACCGGAATTGCCACTGGCAGTTTTTTACATGGCAAGGTACGGGTCGTACCGGGTGATACCCCCGGATATGAACCCTCTAACGAACAAACGCTCTGGCAGCAGTGCCGGACGTACGACCACATGATATGTGGTTGTTTATAGACGGGATGAGATTCCAAATGGGAAAGATTAAAGGCTTGCGCTGGTACATGATAGCTCTGGTAACTATGGGTACCATACTGGGTTATCTGACACGTAATACTATTGCTGCTGCTGCACCAACATTGATGCAAGAGCTGCATATCTCTACTCAGCAATATTCCTACATTATCGCTGCTTACTCTGCTTGCTACACCATTATGCAGCCTGTTGCAGGTTACGCACTTGACGTGTTGGGTACAAAAGTCGGTTACGCTTTCTTTGCTGTCGCATGGGCAATCTTCTGCGGTGCAACTGCACTGGCAGGGAGCTGGGGCGGTCTGGCTATCGCTCGTGGCGCGGTCGGTGCTGCTGAAGCAGCGATGATTCCTGCGGGCCTGAAAGCCAGTAGCGAATGGTTCCCGGCTAAAGAGCGTTCTATCGCCGTAGGTTACTTCAACGTCGGTTCCTCTATCGGCGGCATGATTGCTCCTCCATTAGTGGTCTGGGCGATTGTGATGCACAGCTGGCAGATGGCATTCATCATCTCTGGTGTCCTGAGCTTTGCATGGGCAATGTGCTGGTTGATTTTCTATAAACACCCACGCGACCAGAAACGTCTTTCCGAAGAAGAACGTGAATACATCATTGGCGGTCAGGAAGCTCATCACCAGACCAACAACAGCAAAAAAATGAGCGCATGGAAAATCCTGCAGAACCGTCAGTTCTGGGGTATCGCCCTGCCACGTTTCCTGGCAGAACCAGCGTGGGGGACTTTCAACGCCTGGATCCCATTGTTCATGTTTAAAGCTTACGGCTTCGACCTGAAACACATTGCGATGTTTGCCTGGATGCCAATGCTGTTTGCTGACCTGGGTTGTATCGTAGGCGGCTACCTGCCACCGCTGTTCCAGCGTGTGTTCGGCGTAAACCTGATTGTGTCTCGTAAACTGGTTGTGACCATGGGTGCGATTCTGATGATTGCTCCAGGGACTATCGGCCTGTTCACCAGCCCGTACGTTGCAATCGCCCTGCTGTGTGTGGGTGGCTTTGCTCACCAGTCACTGTCTGGCGCACTGATCACTCTGTCTTCTGACGTATTTGGTCGTAACGAAGTGGCAACCGCAAACGGTCTGACCGGCATGGCGGCCTGGACTGCGAGCACCCTGTTTGCACTGGTTGTTGGCGCACTGGCTGATACCCTTGGCTTCAGCCCACTGTTTGCCGCGCTGGCCGTGTTCGATATCCTCGGTGCTATCGTTATCTGGACCGTTCTGCAAAACAAACCCATCAGCGAGTTGAACGACTCGCAGAAGCCGAAACAAGCGTTAGCGTAATCGGACTCGCACTTTATCTACAAAAGCCGCCGCTCCGGCGGCTTTTCTGTCTGCGCAATGTAGAGCCTAACTTTGAAAAGTGGTATAACAAATAGGGTTACCCGCAGGACTTTTCCCGGAGCTACAGATGGAAGTTATGGAACCACGTCGTCTTTATCAGCAATTGGCCGCTGAACTTAAACAACGCATCGAAAACGGTGTTTATCTCGTTGGGGAAAAACTCCCGGCAGAGCGTTTTATTGCTGAAGAGAAGAACGTGAGCCGCACTGTGGTTCGTGAAGCGATTATCATGCTGGAAGTGGAAGGTTACGTCGAAGTCCGCAAAGGCTCTGGCATTCACGTGATGTCAAACCAGGCTAAATACACCAACCTTCCTGATGAACAGTTTGAATTCGCGAGCTTTGGGCCTTTTGAGCTGCTGCAAGCGCGTCAGTTAATCGAAAGCAATATCGCAGAATTTGCCGCCACCCAGGTCACGAAACAAGATATCGTGAAGCTCATGGAAATTCAGGAAATGGCGCGTAATGAGCACAATTTCCAGGATTCTGAGTGGGACCTTCATTTCCACACACAAGTCGCTTTAGCGTCGCAAAATAGCGCCCTGGCCGCTATCGTTGAGAAAATGTGGAGCCAGCGAATTCATAACCCGTACTGGAAAAAACTTCACGAGCACATTGATAAGCGCACCGCTGATAACTGGTGTGACGATCATGACCAAATTCTTAAAGCGCTGATTCGTAAAGACCCTCATGCCGCTAAACTGGCAATGTGGCAGCATCTTGAAAACACCAAACAGATGCTGTTTGACGCAACCAGCGACGATTTCGAATTCAATGCGGACCGCTATTTATTTGCAGATAATCCTGTCATTCATCTCGATACTGCAGCAAACGGTCAAAAATAGTCATTTTCCCGCGCGAGGGTAAGCAAACCAACCAATAGTGTCAGCGTTTGTAAATACCCTCGCCAGCCCCTCTGCGAGTCATCAAAATCAATCCTCAACAAAGCACAAATACTGTGACGCATGAGCCCGAGCTTTGTTACAATTAGATGCAATTTCATTGTCGGTGTAAGCTTTGCCTTTCACCAGTCTGGTCGTATTCACACGGAGTGGTGCCACGAGCAGGCGATTAATAATGGAATGCATATCGGCAACTACACAAGAAACACAACAAAAAAGCCGAGTTCAGCCAGGCTGACTTTGATCAGCGGTCTTAACCGATGTGCCAGGAACACTGAATGGAACTTTTGACGCAACTACTGAATGCTCTGTGGAGCCAGGATTTTGAAACGCTCGCCAATCCAGGAATGATTGGCATGCTTTACTTCGTTTTATTCATGATTTTATTCCTTGAAAACGGCCTGTTACCGGCAGCTTTCCTGCCTGGTGATAGCTTACTGGTCCTGGTTGGCGTGCTGATTGCCAAAGGAGCAATGGGTTTTCCGGAAACTGTTTTACTGTTAACAACCGCAGCGAGTCTCGGTTGCTGGCTCAGTTATATTCAAGGGCGCTGGCTTGGGAATACGCGAATCGTACAAAACTGGCTTTCGCACCTCCCCGCTCACTATCACCAGCGTGCACACAACCTGTTCCATAAACATGGCCTGTCCGCATTACTGATTGGTCGTTTCATTGCATTTGTTCGCACCCTGTTACCGACTATTGCGGGTTTATCGGGTCTGAATAATGCGCGCTTCCAGTTTTTTAACTGGATGAGTGGCCTGTTATGGGTACTGATCCTCACCACGCTGGGATATCTGCTCGGAAAGACGCCGGTATTCCTGAAATATGAAGATGCATTGATGTCCTGCCTGATGCTGTTGCCAGTGGTGTTACTGGTCATTGGCCTGTTCGGTTCGTTGATTGTGCTCTGGCGTAAAAAATACGGTAACCGCAGTTAGAGAGGGATGACGATGAATACACACTTTTTTCGTGGCTTTCGAGCCACGATGTTAGTCAGTGCCATTGCGCTGGGTGCCTTGCTTATCTGGTCTGGCATGCAACGCTCTGAATCTACACTTGAAATACGCTCAAGCCAGCAGGGTATCAGCATGCCTGATGGCTTTTTTGTCTGGCATCACCTGGATGCCAACGGTATTCGCTTTAAAAGCATTACCCCTGAAAACAATTCTTTATTGATCAAATTTGATTCAAGCGCGCAAAGTGAAGCCGCCAAAGCCGTGTTGTACAAGACACTGCCGCATGGCTATGTCATCGCTCAACAAGAAGAAGCTGACAGCGCCAGTGCCTGGCTTACTCGCGTCCTGAATGAAAACATCCGCATTGGTTAGCCCTTTCCTGAAATCCTAATTTGTTAACAGGAATTGGGTTTTTACTCAGTTTCTGACTATGCTTGTTTTGACTTAAATCGCTACAAATCATCATTTTCGTCTGATTTCTGGATCTTTGTGTGCTTTACCTTGCGGCTAAACGTACATTCACAATGGAAGGTTTTTTATCATGAACACTCGTACCGTATTGGCTATCGCCTTGTTATCTCTGACATCTGCCGCGCAAGCTAGCTCGCTGTGCAGTGAAAAAGAACAAGATATCCAGCGAGAAATTGGCTATGCGGAGAAACACCAGAATCAGAGTCGTGTTGATGGGCTTAATAAAGCGTTGAAAGAAGTCCGCGCCAATTGCACAGACAGCAGTTTACGTGCAGCGCATCAGAAAAAAATCACCGAACAAAAAGCCGAAATCACCGAGCGTAAAGCCGACCTGAACGAAGCGCGCGCGAAAGGCGACGCGGATAAAATTTCAAAGCGGGAGCAAAAACTGGCCGAAGCTGAACATGAGCTGAAGACCTTGCAGGCCCGTGATTACTAAGCATTCCAACTGAGAAGACTTAATAAAAAACCAGGAGAGAACTATGTCTAAAGATACTACTTCAGAACATTTGCGCGCTGAGTTGAAATCCCTGGCAGATACCCTTGAAGAGGTGCTAAGTGCCTCAACGGATAAGTCGAAGTCCGAACTCGAAAAATTGCGTGGCAAAGCGGAAAAAGCCCTGAAAGAAAGCCGTGTGCGCCTGGGTGATACTGGTGATGTGATTGCCAAACAAACCCGAGAAGCTGCGGCAAAAGCTGACGATTACGTTCGTGAAAATCCATGGACTGGCGTTGGCATTGGGGCGGCGATTGGCGTCGTGCTCGGTGTCCTACTGACACGCCGTTAATTATGCCTGAATCCCATCAACCTCAAGGGCCGGGAAAAGGCGTCCTCGGAATCGGTCAGCGCCTCGTCACCATCATCGTTGGGATGGTGGAGACGCGCGTGCGACTTGCCGTTGTCGAACTGGAAGAGGAGAAAGCGCATCTCGTCCAGTTGCTGCTAATGCTTGGGTTAACCATGCTATTTGCCGCATTTGGCTTAATGAGTCTGGTGGTGTTGGTTTTCTGGGCGGTCGAACCGCAATATCGTCTGAATGCCATGATTGCAACAACCGTCGTATTGCTGGCATTAGCCTTTATTGGCGGCATCTGGACGCTCCATAAATCGCGCCAGTCCACGCTCCTACGCCATACCCGACGCGAGCTAGAAAACGACCGTGCGCTACTGGAAGATGACAAGCCATGAGTGACCGTAAGCTTGAAAGGCGCAAAGCATTTTTACTCAGCCAAATTCAACAACAACGGCTGGATTTAAGTGCGGGTAAACGCGACTGGCTTGAAGCGACAGGCTCGTATGACCGGGGCTGGCTCACATTTATGAGCCTGCGCAGTTATGCGTTGATTGCCAGCAGCGTGATGGCTATCTGGACAGTGAAGCATCCCAGCTTCTTTATGCGCTGGGCCAGACGCGGATTTGGTGCCTGGAGCGCATGGCGCCTGGTTCGCAACACTATCCAGCAGCAAACGCATTAATCTAAAACGCCGCCTTTTCAGGCGGCGTTTTTATTAATCAGTAATATTGAAGAACATCGACAGAATTCCTTGCTAACAATCCCTTAACGCCCCGCTTATTATTCCCCACATCAAACGCAGTCACCGGTAACTACCGGAAATTGCAAAGACAAACATCCCTGGGCTGATAGCACCCACAAGAGATTCGCTGGAGAGTAAAATGAAAAAATTAGATGATGCAGGTGTACTGTTAGCTCGTGTCCTGATGCCGATTCTGTTCATCGTTGCAGGCTGGGGCAAAATTAATGGTTATGCCGGCACTCAACAATATATGGAAGCGATGGGCGTTCCGGGGTTCTTACTGCCACTGACCATTCTGCTTGAGTTTGGCGGCGGCCTGGCGATTCTGTTCGGTTTCTTTACTCGTACTACAGCGATTATTACCGCGGTATTCACGATTCTGACAGCATTCTTGTTCCACGGTGATTTCAGCCAGGGCATGAACTCAACCATGTTTATGAAGAACTTCACCATCGCCGGTGGTTATCTGTTGCTGGCCATCTTCGGACCGGGTGCATACAGCATCGACCGCCTGCTGAAGAAAAACTGGTAAGGCTCTATACTTAGTTTCACTAAAAGCGAAGGTTAATCCCTTCGCTTTTTTGTTTTTAACGTCTACGAAGAGGAATGAAAACATGGGACAGCTAATTGACGGCGTCTGGCACGATGTCTGGTATGACACCAAATCGACCGGTGGCAGCTTCAAACGTTCGGAGTCAGCATTTCGTAACTGGCTGACCGCAGATGGTGAGCCGGGCCCGAGCGGTAAAGGTGGTTTTGCCGCTGAGAAAGACCGCTACCATCTGTATGTTTCCCTCGCCTGCCCCTGGGCGCACCGCACGTTAATCATGCGCACCTTGAAAGGCCTCGAGTCTTTCATTTCTGTATCCGTGGTTAACCCGCTAATGCTGCAAGATGGCTGGACGTTTGACGACGATTTCCCGAATGCCACCGGCGATGGCTTGTATCAGCACGAATATCTTTATCAGCTTTATCTGCAAGCCGACCCCGATTACACCGGGCGCGTCACCGTTCCCGTTTTATGGGATAAGAAAACGCAGACGATTGTCAGCAACGAATCCGCTGAAATCATCCGTATGCTAAATACTGCATTCGATGCCAAAGGCGCTCGCGCCGGAGATTACTACCCAACGGCATTACGCGGCAAGATTGACGAGCTGAATGGCTGGATTTACGACACCATCAATAACGGTGTGTATAAAGCAGGTTTTGCCACTTCGCAAGAAGCCTACGACGAAGCCGTGACTAAAGTGTTTGAATCCCTGGCGCGCGTCGAGCAAATCCTCGGTCAGCATCGTTATTTAACGGGAAACCAGCTCACAGAGGCCGATATTCGCCTGTGGACAACACTGGTGCGTTTCGACCCGGTCTATGTCACACATTTTAAATGCGACAAACACCGCATCAGCGATTACCTGAATATCTACGGGTTCCTGCGCGATATTTATCAGATGCCTGGCATTGCGGAGACCGTCGATTTCGCACATATCCGTAACCATTATTATCGCAGCCACAAAACCATTAATCCAACCGGCATTATTTCTGTCGGGCCAGCTCAGGATCTAAATGAGCCACACGGGCGCGACGAGCGGTTTAACCAGGGTTGATAAAATTCACCCAAGCTATGATTTACGTAAAATCCATTCACGGCTATTCTTGAATTAGATCGCTTACAGATCAAGTAATTGATTACTTTTAAGGCAGGCTAAAAATGGATTGGTATTTCAAAGTATTAAGAAATTATGTTGGCTTCAGTGGACGTGCGCGCCGTAAAGAGTTCTGGATGTTCATCCTCGTCAACCTTGTGCTGACTGGCGTATTGAGCATTCTGGACAAAATGTTAGGGCTGCGGATTGCGAAAGATGAAGGTCTGCTCACGACCATTTATGGTGTGCTGATATTCCTGCCTTACTGGGCCGTGCAGTTCCGCCGCCTGCACGATACCGATCGTTCAGCATGGTGGCTGTTGTTGCTGTTAATCCCGATTGTCGGCTGGCTGATTATTCTGGCGTTTAACTGCCAGAACGGCACGCCGGGTGAGAATCGCTTTGGTTCCGACCCGAAAGCATTAGATACCCGGCTCGTTAGCGAATAATACTTTTCCCCTCACCCTACCCCTCTCCCTAAGGGAGAGGGAATTGTCCGGTTTTCCCCCTCTCCCTCAGGGAGAGGGCCGGGGTGAGGGCATACCCACTACTTCAATAATTTTGGAATTTCACGCAAGCACCAGGCTTTCGCCTCACCCATACTATCGCGTCGCCACGCCATAATAATGTCAATTTCATTGGTATATTCAGGACTCACCACGCGCAAACGTCCCTCGGCAATATCCTGCTCCACCAGAGGATAAGGCATCGTCGCCACACCCAAACCTGCCAGCAGCGCCTGGCGTTTATCTTCCATGCTGCTCACCGTCAGGCGCGGCTGTTTATCGAGAAGCTGCACCGTGATGACCGGGCGTTCACGCGCCGTATCCGCGACCGCAATACCGCGATACTTCACACGTGTGACTTCCGAAAGTGGCTCCGGCTCGTTGTGGATCGGGTGATCAGGTGCCGCGACATACACGCTCAATATTTTGTACAACTTGCGCGAGTTAATTTCTGACGACGAACGAAAATGCATATCCGGAGCAATCACGATATCCGCTCGCCCTTGCTCTAAACGCTCCCACGAACCTGCCAGCACTTCTGTAATAATCGAAAGCTGGGTGTCGGCTTTGGCGGCCAGTTTTTCTACTAACGGATACAGTTTCGCCGTAGGCACCAGCGCCTCGGTCACAATGGTGAGATGCGTTTCCCAGCCTCTTGCCAGCGCTTCCGCATCGGTAGTGAGTTTTTCAGCCGCTTCGAGCAAAACTCGCCCGCGTTCGAGCAACATGCGCCCGACGTTAGTAAATTTGGTGCGATGGCCTGAACGGTCAAACAGTACGACATCCAGCTCTTCTTCCAGTTTCTGCATGGTGTAACTCAGTGCCGACGGCACGCGCCCCAGCTCATCAGCGGCTGCGGCAAAACTTCCGCGTCGGTCAATGGCATCCATGACCCGCAATGCTTCCAGCGTCAATGCTCTCTCTTTAGCCATCTCGTTCTCATTCAGGAAATTTGAACATACCAAGCAGATTAACTGGCTAACAATGAAGCGTCCAGAGTTTTACCATGGTCATAGTGTAAAAAGAGGTCAAAAAATTATGATTACGCCAAGAACTGCCAAACAATGTGGGAAAGCGGACTATGGATGGCTGCAAGCCCGCTATACGTTTTCCTTCGGTCACTATTTCGACCCGAAATTGCTGGGCTATGCTTCATTGCGCGTTCTCAACCAGGAAGTGTTAGCGCCCGGCGCATCGTTCCAGCCGCGTACCTATCCAAAGGTCGATATTCTTAATCTGATTCTCGAAGGTGAAGCGGAATATCGCGACAGCGAAGGCAACCACGTTCAGGCCAAAGCGGGTGAAGCCTTACTGCTTTCGACTCAACCGGGGCTGAGTTACAGCGAGCATAACCTCAGCAAAGAGCAATCTCTCACGCGCATGCAGCTGTGGTTAGATGCCTGCCCGGAGCGCGAAAACCCGCTGGTACAAAAACTCACGCTTTCAGATGGGCCGCAGCAATTACTGGCCTCACCTGATGGACGCAATGACAGCCTGCAACTGCGCCAGCAAGTGTGGATTCACCAGATTGAACTGGAAAAAGGTCAGCAGTTAAGCTTCCAGTTACATGGGCCACGCGCTTATTTACAGTCGATTCACGGAACCGTTCACGCGGTCACAACCACCGAGGAAAAAGAGGGGCTGACCTGTGGCGATGGTGCTTTTATCCGTGACGAGGCTAACATTACGCTGGTTGCAGATACCCCATTGCAAGCATTACTGATAGATTTACCGGTCTGACCAGTATCAGGAATGGACCAACAGGAGTTATCCGTGAGCAAGAAATCATCGACGAAGAAAACGGCCAAAAAAGCAGTGTCAGCGGTTGTGGTTGCGACAACAACCGCTGATGTCGAGCTGAGTTACGACGAGATGCTCAACGAACTGGAAGCGATTGTTGTCGAAGCAGATGTACGGCTGGCGGAAGAAGAAGCCAGTCTCTGAATTACGCGACCTTACTCGCCATTATCGCAATGATCTGACGATCGGTATGCTGCATCGCCTGGCTTGCCAGGGCACAAAGATTACGGATCGACTGCTCCACATCGTGAGCAACGATCCCTTCATTTCCGCTGACCGACGTATTATCGAGCGCCATCAGCACCGCTTTCCATGCCGAAGCGGCGCTGGTAGACACTTTCATCGCGCAACTGTTTGAAGCACCATCACAAATCATCCCGCTAACATCACCAATCATATTGCTGATAGCCATTGAGATACTCTTGTAGCTGCCGTCGATTAACCAGGTGATCCCTGCCGCCGCCCCCATTGCTGCGGTAGTTGCCGCGCATAACGCAGAGAGTGACGGCAACTGATGGTGAATATAAATCGCCGTCAGATGCGACAGTATCAGCGCCCGCGCCAGTTTTTCACTGTCACAGGCGAGATGTTCAGCCACGACAACCACCGGCATTGTTGCGGCGATACCCTGATTGCCAGATCCTGAGTTGCTCATTGCCGGAAGACACGCGCCTCCCATACGCGCATCAGAAGCGGCGGCAGTGCGAATCATAATATCGCTCAACAGATCCTTTGCCATCAGGCCACGATCCAGTTGGCGCTGTAACGTCGAACCGATATGCAAACCGTACTGCGCCCGCAAACCTTCACGGGAAAGCTCGTTATTCAACAAGGCCGCATCGAGAATAAAACCAATCTCATCAAAGGGGACACACTGCGCAAACTCAACAATCTGCTCAAGACTTACCTTTTCCATAGAGCAGGTTTGCGCCTTCCCTTCCACCTGGCAATCTTCAGCGGCATCAAACAGCACATCACCGTCTTTCTCGATTCTGATGACTCGCGTGTGTTCGCCCGCGATGACCACCATTGCCGACTCTTTGGCGGTAAATACCGTCACACAGGTATATAAAATCTCATCGCACGGTTGTTGAATGCTGACCTTCACATCACCACGCGCCAACAGTAACTTAGCGGCGGCAATCGCCTCAACCGGCGCGCCTTTGAGCACTTCCAGTCCCGCAAGCGGGTCGCCCCCGAGCGCACCCACCGCGGCAGCGATAGGCAGGCCGACCATCCCGGTTCCCGGAACGGTAACACCCATACCATTTTTCATTAGATTCGGTGAAACGCGAGCCTCGATGCGTATCACTGGCCCCGCGAGATGCGAGGCGGCCAATGCGCTTGCCAGCGCCAGCGAAATAGGTTCTGTGCAGCCCACTGCGGGCTTCACATTTTGTTTCACAGCAAGGATGAGTTCAGCCCATGCCGGGTTAATTGCAGAATTTGCCATTTTTTAGCCTTAACGCTTATATCCAGAAAACACACGCCCGCACTCAGGAGAATGCAAGGAATGGAGAAATACACAATAAGAGGCCAGTGATAACAATAATGACCAGTGAGACACCTTTATATTTATGCAATGCCGGGACTTTATAGACCAGCCACGCTGGAATTAAGCACCCTACCATGCCAAATATTGGACTACAGATTGAGGTAAAACTTAATACCGGGGCATTCAGTACAATCGCACTCCACGCCAGCAATATGGCGAAAACCATAATTCCGCGCTGCACCCATTTCTCATTAATTTTTTCCGCAGGCATTTTGCGACGCAGAATATTAATCACGATACCTTGGGTGGCTTCACGGAACCCGAGATAAACCCCAAAGAAGGCGGTCATAACAGCGAAGATATTTAATATCACGCTGACCACTGTGACCCATGCACCGGCATTTCCGTTAATAAACTGGGCGGCAATAGCCAACGCTGAAATATTTTGTTCATACGCTTTTACCGCTTCGTCATGCCCCATCGCCAGAGTGAAAGAGACGGCATAAAAGAACACGGTCACAAACAGAATACCGAAAGCGATATTCATCGCACGCAGCGCTTTAAAACGAGCCACTTCGCGTGATTTTTCTTTAGAACGGTACGAGATAACCATCGGGCTAAGCGTCTGGATAAACAGAATAGACGTCAGCGTAAAGGGCAGCGTAATAATCGCATTCTTCAGCAGCAACCCCATTGGCGGCAGCGTGCCTGCGTTATACAAGTGCCACATCCCGACCATTGAAACACCCAGTGCGGCGACGACTAAAAGCTTGGTTAGCACCATGTATCTTGAAACTTTAAATAAGAGCTTTTCACCGCGCGATGAGATGGCGACCAGAATACAAATCAGCACCAGGCCGTAGAAGGGATTATCCGATAGCAGCCCTTCCGTGACGCCAAAGGTATGTAAATAAGAGGCGCTGTCATTAGTGATGGCCGTGGAGTAAACAAACATCCAGATAACCAGCATAATGAAATAGAGTAAACCCAATAATATCCCCCAGTTTTTACCCAAATAACCACTTATTACGCTCGGGTAATCTTTACACTCCGGGGATTCCGCCAGCGTATTAATAAATAAACGCTGAAACAGATACATGGCTGGGTAGCCGACTATCGAGGAAAGAAGGAAAACCCATAATCCCATTAATCCAACCTGAACGGGTAAGAAAACTATTCCCGCCCCAATTGCCATGCCAATACTCATAATAATCCAGCCGACATCAGTACTGTCAAATTTGGTGGCGGCTTGCCATTCACTTTCCGTCATTCCTGCGCGATTCGATGCCGGAATATTAACGGCAGTAATGCTTCCTGTTTCCATAAAAATGCTCGCTTTAATGTGTAGGTTTTAATTGTGAGTGTTAATTACAGAGTGATTTTCCAGACCATTAAAAACCTGAGATGTGTTTTCTGGTCTTATTCGAATGTAAAAAGAATAGCGCGAGCGGAGGAGAAAAAATTTGCTACTCACTCTGCACATTCGGGATAAAAGAGTAAATAATTCTCCATTCAGAGAAATATCTTCAGTTTTGATTCACGTTTTGCATTTTGAGTAGGAAATAATTATCAAAGCTGTTTGAGTAATATCTTAATTTGTCGTTTTTAAAAGATTTTCTTTCAATTATTTCCCTAAAGCGGAATTGATTCTCAACAAGGCAATGTGAGCTGACGCAACAAGCGAGGTTAATAGCCTGTGACATTAGACCAAATGTATTTTGATGCACTTCACACTCTGGCAGAGCTTTAGCACGAACCTCTGATTATTGTTTCAATAAGGTTAAGGTTGAGATTTTTTCACTGCTATTAAGACATTTCCATACAGTTAACGATCACGAGAGACGGTTAACGCAAGTTTCCCCGTTCTCAATCCCCAGTTGGTAGAGCGTAAATGGTGTGTGTTTTTCGATAAGTGTCGCCAGTTCAGGCGAATGGCTGGTGAGCCAGATTTGCGTGTAACGACTCGCTTCGGCAATCAGGCGAGCCAGCGCAGGCAGCATCTGCGGATGCAGGCTGTTTTCCGGCTCATTCAAGGCAATAAAACGTGGCGGACGCGGACTGAGTAATGCCACAGTCAGGCAGAGAAATCGCAGCGTGCCGTCAGAAAACTCAGCTGACTCCAGCGGGCGATTAATACCCTGCCGGTGCATCATCATCTGGAAACGCCCATTGCTGTTATCACAGAAAAACAGGCATTCCGGAAACGCCTCAGCCAACACCTCGAACAGCAATTCGCTATCGCCAATCTCAACGATGGTCTGGAAGGCCACGGCCAGATTCAAACCGTCTCCAGACAAAACGGGCGAGCGATAACCCACCTGCGGCAAACGCAGACCCGCACCTTTAGTAATGTCGAATTCGTGATAAAAGCGCCAGTTGCGTAACGTTTCTCTAGCGCTGGAGACTTCCGGATAAAGATGCGGTTCGCCCAATTGACCAAATAACGATTCATTTTCGTAAAGCGTCGCAGCATGCGTCACTTTCTCGCCGTTGACATCGTTGAGAAAAACCGCCTGGTTGCGGCGATGCATAATGGATGACGAAGGGCGGCGACGAAAACCACTCAGCCAGATTTGCTCCTCTTTCACGATAGGATCGAGATCGAACATGGTCGGATACGGCAGTTTATCTGGGAATCCGACCTGCAATTCGTACTCGAAATCGTCGGTATCCACCGCAAGCGTCATCCGCCGAGGCGCGCTGGCATAGCCTTTGGCGCGGGAGCCTGCCCACATAACCTTCTGGATCCCACCCTCATCTGACAACCAGTGTGAAAGCTGCCCGGTTGCAGCACCGTGAATCAGGTGAATCGCCTTATAAATGTTGGATTTTCCGCAGCCATTCGGGCCGAAAACGACGTTCAGGCGACCGAGATCGATGGAGAGTTTGCGCACTGAGCGGTAGTTGTCGATGTACAGGGACTTGATCATGGCGGTGTGGGATCCGGTGATGGCGGGAGTCGTATTATGGCAATTGTTTGCGCTCATCCCAACCCAAAAACAAAAACCCCGCCGAAGCGGGGTTATTGTTGAATGGTTGAAGCTGACCGATAAGCCGGGTTCTGTCGTGGACAGTCATTCATCTAGGCCAGCAATCGCTCACTGGCTCAAGCAGCCTACCCGGGTTCAGTACGGGCCGTACCTTGTGAACCCCTATTTGGCCTTGCTCCGGGTGGAGTTTACCGTGCCACGAACTGTTACCAGTCGCGCGGTGCGCTCTTACCGCACCCTTTCACCCTTACCTGATCCCGCTTGCGCGGGCCATCGGCGGTTTGCTCTCTGTTGCACTGGTCGTGGGTTCCCCCCCCAGGCGTTACCTGGCACCCTGCCCTATGGAGCCCGGACTTTCCTCCCCTCCGCCCGTCTCCCCCGAAGGAGGACGACGACGAAGCGGCGACTGTCTGGTCAGCTTCGGCGCGGATTATAGAGGGTTTGCCCCCCCATGTCACGCATGCTTAACGAGTGATGTTCATCCCAATCTCAACGGTTGCTGCAATATCACGCGAGGCACGGTAAATATTATCGAACGCATTTTTCAGCGCGTCTTCCAATGTGCCGATACTATTGAGCACGCTAAACACGGCATCAATGCCGTACTGATGAACAATAGCGACATCACTGGTCAGCGAACCGGCAATCCCAATCACCGGTTTGTGGTACTTTTTGGCAACCGCAGCCACGCCTACCGGGACTTTGCCACGAATGCTCTGGCTGTCCATGCGCCCTTCACCCGTCACCACCAGCGAACAGTCGTGAATATGCTCTTCAAGATGTAGTGCTTCGGTCACGATCTCTACGCCGCTGCGTAAATCTGCGCCGAGGAATGCCATTAATGCAGCGCCCATGCCACCTGCGGCTCCGGCACCTTCTGCATTTTTCACATCAATATGTAAGTCTTTTTTAATCACATCAGCAAAGTGAGCAAGGTTGGCGTCCAGCTCAACAATCATCGCCTCACTGGCCCCTTTTTGCGGCCCGAAAACGCGCGAAGCACCATTGTCGCCAATGAGTGGATTGGTGACATCACAGGCCACGTTGATCACGCAATCCGCCAGCCGACCGTCGAGTCCTGACACATCAATGCTGTTTAAACTCATTAAACTGCCGCCGCCGTGGCTAATCTCTTTGCCTGTCGCGTCGCACAGTTTCGCCCCCAGCGCCTGCACCATGCCCGCGCCACCATCATTGGTCGCACTGCCGCCGATGCCGATAATAATGTTGCGCGCACCGTTATCCAGAGCGCGTAAAATCAGCTCTCCGGTTCCATGCGACGTGGTAATCAGAGGGTTGCGTTCCTCAATCGGTACCAGCGCTAAACCACTGGCTTCTGCCATTTCGATAAACGCGGTTTTACCGTCACCAGACATTCCCCAATAGGCGCTCACCGGCTCGCCCAACGGGCCAGTCACCGTTGTGGTAATTTTCCTGCCCTGCGTGGCACTGATCATGGCATCGACCGTACCTTCCCCGCCATCTGCAACCGGGACCGATATATATTCCGCATCAGGAAATATTTCGCGGAAACCTTTTTCAATGGCTTTAGCCACATCAACCGCGCAGAGGCTTTCTTTATAAGAGTCGGGTGCGATTACGATTTTCATAGTGTGTCCATGCCAAAAAAGTGCCGAGAAAATCGGGCACCAGAGGTGCCCATCTCTTTATTTGCTGACTTCTACTTTCGCCAGTTTTTCGTAGTAGCACGCGATTGCGCTGTGGTCATCGTTACCGTGGCCATCTGCACGCAGCGCCTGCATCATTTCCATGACCGCCGCCGTCAGTGGCAGTTGCGCGCCCACGCCGTGGGAAGTATCCAGTGCGTTTGCCAAATCTTTAATGTGCAGGTCGATACGGAAACCTGGCTTGAAGTTACGATCCAGAACCATTGGCGCTTTCGCTTCCAGAACGGTGCTGCCCGCAAGGCCGCCACGAATCGCCTGGAAGACTAATTCTGGGTTTACACCTGCTTTGGTCGCCAGCACCAATGCTTCAGACATCGCCGCAATGTTCAGCGCCACAATCACCTGGTTTGCCAGTTTGGTGACGTTGCCTGCGCCGATATCACCGGTGTGCACCACGGAACCAGCCATAGATTTCAGCAGGTCGTAATACTTGTCGAAAATCGCTTTGTCGCCGCCAACCATTACAGATAGGGTGCCTTCAATCGCTTTTGGCTCGCCGCCGCTCACTGGCGCATCCAGCATGTCGATGCCTTTGGCTTTCAGCGCTTCGCTAATTTCGCGGCTCGCCAACGGTGCGATCGAACTCATGTCGATAACCACAGTGCCCGGCTTCGCCCCTTCAATAATTCCGTTCTCACCCAGCGCCACTTCTTTCACGTGCGGGGAGTTTGGCAGCATGGTGATAATCACATCACACTGCTCGGCAATCTCTTTCGGGGTAGCAGCAGTTTCTGCACCTGCTGCGATAATTTCAGCAATCACCTCTGGATTACGGTCGGCAACCACCAGTGAATAACCGGCTTTGATGAGGTTTTTACTCATTGGTTTGCCCATGATGCCCAGGCCAATAAACCCAACTTTCAGTGTCATAATTCAGTCTCTCTTTTCAGGTGGTGGTTATTTTTTAAAGGAATCAGCCAATTTCTGGGTTGCTGAACGGAAGCAGCCTAAATCACTGCCCACAGCCACAAAGGTGGCGCCCCATTCCATATAACGACGCGCGTCGGCTTCAACCGGAGCCAGAATGCCAGCCGGTTTACCGTGAGCTTTAGCACGGGCAAAGATGTGTTTGATGCATTGCTGCACTTCCGGATGCGAGGCATTTCCTAAATGTCCTAATGCCGCCGCCAGGTCGCTTGGGCCAACAAAAATCCCGTCCACGCCATCTGTTGCGGCAATCGCATCAACGTTGTCCACGCCCTGCTGGCTCTCGATTTGCACCAGAATCGTGATGTTCTTATTCGACTGCGCAAAATAATCCGGCACGGTGCCAAACATATTGGCGCGGTGAGAAACGGACACGCCGCGAATGCCTTCTGGCGGATAGCGGGTTGAAGACACTGCCAGCGCCGCCTCTTCCTGAGTTTCAACAAACGGAATCAGGAAGTTGTAGAAACCGATATCCAGCAAACGCTTGATGACCACCGGGTCGTTGGTTGGCGCACGAACCACTGCCGCACTTTCGCTGCCTTTTAACGCCATCAGTTGTGGAATAAAAGTGGTGATATCGTTTGGCGCATGTTCGCCATCCAGCACAATCCAGTCAAACCCGGCCAGGCCCAGCACTTCGGTGCTGATAGGGTTTGCCAGCGCTGACCAGCAACCAATTTGCGTCTGGTGTGCTGCCAGCGCTGCTTTGAATTTATTGGGGAAAACGTTGGTATTCATCTGTTGCCCTTATTTATCCAGTTATCCGTTGAGTGAATTACTTCTGCAATTCCATACGTTTAATGTCACCCACTACGAACAGATAACAAACCATTGCCATCAGCGCCGAACAGCCAACAAAGATCAGCGCCGCATTGAAGGAGTGAAGTTCAGAAACCAGGTAACCAATCACCAGTGGAGTCACGATAGACGCTACGTTACCAAACACGTTGAATACTGCACCGCACAGGCCAACCATCTCTTTTGGTGCCGTATCCGCGATAACCGGCCAACCCAGCGCACCGAAACCTTTACCGAAGAAAGCGAATGCCATCAGCGTGACAACCAGTGCCGTGCTATCGGTGTAGTTACACAAAATGATGGTGGAAGCGAGTAGCATCCCGAGCACAATCGGTATCTTACGAGCTACGGTCAGTGAGTAACCGCGTTTGATTAACGAATCAGAGAACACGCCGCCCAACACGCCACCGGCGAAACCACACAGCGCCGGGATGGAAGCAACCATGCCTACTTTCAGAATCGACATACCTTTATCTTGCACCAGGTAAATCGGGAACCATGTCAGGAAGAACCAGGTGATGGTATTGATAAAGTACTGACCGAAGAACACGCCCAGCATCATGCGGTTAGTCAGCAACTGCTTGATGTAATGAAGTTTTGGCCCTTCAACCACTGCACCTGGTTTTTTGTGGTCCATATCAACCACGGCGCCACCTTTCGTGATGTAGTCCAGTTCTTCTTTAGACATACGAGGGTGGTCAGTTGGGTTGTGAATAAACTTCACCCACAGGAAAGTCAGCACAAAACCGATTCCGCCCATCACGGTAAACACATGCTCCCAACCCCATGCGAAGGTCAGCCAGCCGAGTAATGGAGAGAACAGTGCCAGGGAGAAATACTGTGCGGAGTTAAAAATCGCAGAAGCGGTACCGCGTTCTTTGGTTGGGAACCAGGCCGCCACAATACGGGCGTTAGCCGGGAATGATGGCGCCTCGGAGAAACCGAGCATAAAGCGCATGATGAACATGGAAATACCCGCATACGCCAGCGGCACCATATCCACAAAACCTTGCATGAACGTAAACAGCGACCAGAAGAACAGACTGTAGGTATACACTTTCTTCGAACCGTAGCGGTCAAGTAACCATCCGCCAGGGATTTGCATCAGCAGGTAAGCCCAGCCGAAAGCTGAGAAAATATAGCCCATTGAGATTGCACTGAGCTGTAATTCTTTAGCAACTTCAGTACCCGCAATAGAAAGAGTGGCGCGATCGGCATAGTTAATCGTCGTCACAATAAATATAATTAATAATATTAAGTAGCGGGTGTGCTTCCCTTTTTTTGCGTCCACAGCTGTATCTAAAATCATTTTCTACATCCTCTGTTGCGGGTACTTAATTCAAGGATTTTTTATTTATATAAAGCGTTATCTCACGAATATTTGTTCGGATAATACCGCTCTGGAAATTTACCTGGTGTTTGTCATTCGCAACACAGTATAGCCAGCACAGAACAAATGGACATTAGGCATATGCACAATAGATAACATTAAAAATATCTAATAGTTAAACCTATGCACATGTTTGTGGGGTGTATTGCACAATTTTATAGATTGCTCCCCCTATGCAATATGGCGTCATGATATTAAGTGATCAACGTCACATTTTTATTTCTCGTGTCCTGACATTCTTTATTTAGCTTGTGAGACAATCACGATTAGAAAATTATTTAATTAACATTCAGGTTGATTCTGGAGAATAGCGACAATGTCAAAAATAGAAATTAAACAACAACCCCCTGGGTCGTTTTATATAAAAGTTCATGAGACAGATAATGTCGCTATTATTGTTAATGACAATGGCCTGAAAGCGGGTACGCGTTTCCCGGATGGTTTGGAACTCATCGAACATATCCCGCAAGGTCACAAAGCCGCTCTGGTCGATATTCCTGCCCACGGTGAAATCATTCGTTATGGGGAAGTGATCGGCTACGCAGTAAGGGATATTCCACGCGGTAGCTGGATTGACGAATCATTGGTGGAATTGCCAAAAGCCCCACCGCTTCACACCCTGCCACTGGCAACCAAAGTGCCTGAGCCATTGCCACCGCTGGAAGGCTACACTTTTGAAGGCTATCGCAACGCGGATGGCAGCGTCGGCACCAAAAACCTGCTTGGCATCACCACCAGCGTGCATTGCGTCGCAGGCGTGGTGGATTACGTCATCAAAATTATTGAACGTGATTTACTGCCGAAATACCCCAATGTGGACGGCGTGGTCGGGCTGAATCACCTGTACGGCTGTGGTGTGGCGATCAACGCACCTGCGGCAGTCATTCCCATTCGCACCATTCATAACATCGCCCTGAATCCGAACTTTGGCGGCGAAATTATGGTCATTGGCCTCGGCTGCGAGAAGTTGCAGCCGGAGCGCCTGCTGGAAGGCACCGATGACGTGCAGTCGATTAATGTTGGCGACGCCAGCATCGTGCGTCTGCAAGACGAACACCACGTCGGCTTTAAATCAATGGTCGAAGATATTCTTAACGTCGCCGAGCGCCATCTCGCCAATCTGAATAAACGCCAGCGCGAAACCTGCCCAGCTTCTGAACTGGTAGTCGGTATGCAATGTGGCGGCAGCGATGCTTTCTCCGGCGTGACCGCTAACCCGGCTGTCGGTTACGCATCAGATCTCCTGGTACGCTGCGGCGCCACGGTGATGTTCTCGGAAGTCACCGAAGTGCGCGATGCCATCCACCTGTTAACGCCACGTGCCATCAACGAAGAAGTCGGCAAGCGCCTGCTCGAAGAGATGGAATGGTATGACAACTATCTGGACATGGGCAAAACCGACCGTAGCGCCAACCCCTCTCCTGGAAACAAAAAAGGCGGCCTGGCAAATGTGGTGGAAAAAGCCCTCGGTTCCATTGCTAAATCTGGCCAGAGCGCGATTGTCGAAGTGCTTTCGCCGGGTCAACGCCCAACCAAACGCGGCCTGATTTACGCCGCCACACCAGCCAGTGATTTCGTTTGTGGCACACAGCAGGTGGCTTCCGGCATTACAGTGCAAGTGTTCACTACCGGTCGCGGAACGCCATACGGCTTGCTGGCAGTCCCGGTGATTAAAATGGCCACCCGCACCGCACTGGCAAACCGTTGGTACGACTTAATGGATATCAACGCAGGCACCATCGCCACCGGTGAAGCAACCATTGAGGATGTCGGCTGGGAGTTGTTTGAATTTATTTTGGATGTGGCGAGTGGACGTAAGAAAACCTTCTCGGATCAGTGGGGGCTTCACAACGCATTAGCCGTTTTCAACCCGGCACCAGTGACCTGATTTGATTCACAAATGGCGGATGACGCTAACGCTTATCCGCCCTACAACCGCTATCCCGGCACTTTCTCGCGGCAAACCTTTAACACCAACTGCCGCAACCAGCGATGCGCCGGGTCGGCTTCCGAACGCGGGTGCCACATCAACGACACCGTAATCTCATTGGTTTTCACCGGCAGCTCAAAAACATGGAGCCGCGCTTCCCCGGAATTGCCATATAACCCCGGCTGATTGAGCAAGAAAGTCGCTGGCACCAACGCCACCAGATCCGACGCCTGAGCCACTGCCAACGCAGCAGGAAAACCCGGCACCAACGCGGCAATCTTGCGTTCTAAATTCAGCTCTGCCAGCAGCATATCAACCGGGCCGATTCCGCGATCGTGGCGCGACACCACCACATGCCCCAACGCAGCATACCTCGCAGGGGTAATTTCACTTTCTTGCTCAAGCGGATGATCCTTTCTGACCACGCCGACGAACTTGTCGCGATACAACGCCGTAATACGAATTTCTGGCCCCATTTCCCCGAGTACGCCGACTTCAAAATCAATCTGCCCCTCGCGTAAATACTTCGCCGTTTTCTCCGGTTTAGGCATAAAACGCAGTTGCACGAAAGGTGCGACAGTGGCCACCGCCGCAATCAGCGCGGCACCAAAAATCTCGATGAATCCCGCATTGGTGCGCAGGGTGAAACGGCGCTCAAGCGTAGCAAGATTGAGCGCGGCTTTTGCCGGACGCAGAATTGCACGGGCCTCAAACACTGCGTTTTGCGTACGCGGCCGAATCTCCTCTGCGTAAGGTGTGAGCACCATATTGCGCCCGGCGCGCACCAGTAAAGGGTCACCCGTAGTATCGCGCAGGCGGCTTAACGTACGACTCATGGCCGACGCGCTGAGTCCCAAACGACGCGCAGCACCCGCCACACTTCCTTCAGCAAGAAGCACATCAAGCGCAATGAGTAAGTTCAAATCGGGTTCATTCATATTCCGCATGGTCACTCGTCATTGAAAATGAGAGAAGGTGTTTCATGCATCTTATAAGTGCAAATGCTGCGCCTTCCGCCATATCTAATACACCGCTATATTTCCGCTATCAACCCGTAAAATAGAGTTTCCACAAATGGCGTTATTTTCCAGTCAACCCGGCGATGAAGGTTTACCCGGCTTCGAGCGTGGTTTAGCGATGGCTGCCGTCATGACAATGGCGGCCATGGTGGTGTTCGACGGCTCGATGATTAACATCGCGCTGCCGCAAATCGCCCGGTCACTTAACGCCTCCGTTGGCGCTACCGTCTGGGTGGCGAACGGCTACCTGCTATCGGCGGCAATGACGCTGGCGATCTTCGCCGCACTTTCCAGCCGCCTCGGGTTCCGCTCCGTTTTCACTTTTGGCCTGAGCGTTTTCACGCTCGCCTCTGTGGGTTGTGCGTTATCGACATCACTGGATATGTTAATCGCCATGCGCGTCTTACAAGGGATTGGCGGGGCTGCCACGTTAAGTATTGGCCCGGCCATTCTGCGCTCGGTTTTCCCTAACCGCCTGTTAGGGCGCGTCCTTGGTCTCAATGCCTTATTGATAGGCACCAGCACCGCTATCGCGCCCATTCTCGGGGGAACCATACTCTCAACTTTGAGCTGGCAATGGCTGTTTGCGATTAACATTCCACTGGGCATTATCGCGATGCTACTCGCCTTGCGTGTGGTGCCACATAATCCGGCGTTAAAGCGTGAACCGTTTGATTACGCAGGAGCTGTGCTTTCCGCCGTTGCGTTAGGCGCACTGGTGATGGCCGCCGATGCTTTTACACATCAGGGAAATAGCGACCTGATAACCGCATTGATTTACGGTGGCATCGCAATATTCACCGGAATGGCGTTCATCTGGGTTCAGCGCCGCGCAACAAAACCGCTGCTGCCGCTCAACATTTTTGCCTCTTCCCGATTTTCGCTGGCCGCGCTCACTTCTTTGGCGTCTTTTGTCAGCCAGGGAATAACCTTTATCGCACTGCCCTTCCTGTTTCAGAGCGTTTACGGTTACAGCGCGCTGGTTTCAGCACTGCTTTTCACACCGTGGCCCATCGGCATCATTCTGGCCGCACCCCATGCCGGGCGCCTTGCCGACCGCTATTCAGCGGCGATCATTTCCACCATTGGCTTGAGTATTTTTGCGGTTGGCCTGGCATTGCTGGCGATGCTCCCGGAACACGCTCAGGCGTGGGATATCTGCCTGCGTAGCCTGTTATGCGGCATCGGTTTTGGCTGCTTCCAAAGCCCGAACAACCGAGAAATGCTGTCCAATGCCTCACGCGAAAACAGCGGCTACGCCTCAGGCGTGCTGGCGATTATGCGCACCTTTGGTCAGTGCCTGGGTGCTGCCTTTGTTGGCGTGTTGATGTCGATTTATGCGCAGAGCAGCGCCATACATATCAGCCTATGGCTGGCGGTGATTGCGACGGTGTTAGCTATCGTGCTGAGTGTGAGTCGGTTGCGGGGATATAAATTAGCGGCGGGGTGAGATGAGTTAAGTAGGGTGGATAAGCGCAAGCGCCATCCACCGCTTATACGATTAGGCTTCGCCCACCAAAACGACTTCAATGCCGCCTTTACGCAGCCCCTTCAGGCTCTCTTCAGGAATACCCGCGTCGGTGATCACCATATGGATCCGTTGGGTATCAATGATCTTATGCAGGCTGGAGCGGTTAAATTTCGTAGAGTCCGTGACTACAATTACGCGTTCAGCCACTTCACACATGCGGCGGTTGAGTCGCGCTTCATCTTCATTATGCGTGCTGACACCGCGTTCAAGATCAATGGCATCAACGCCGAGGAATAGCATGTCGAAGTGATAGTTTTGCAGCGATTGATCGGCCTGATCGCCGTAGAATGACAGCGACTGGCGGCGCAAATGCCCACCGGTCATCAGCAATTCCACGCCTTCTGCTTCAAGCAATGCATTCGCCACGTTTAAACCGTTAGTCATAGCGATGACTTCTTTATGGTTGCGCAGGTGGCGCGCAATTTCATAAGTCGTGGTGCCGGAGTCAAGAATAACGCGGTGACCCGGTTTAATAAGATCCGCCGCCGCGCGCGCGATGCTGCGTTTCAGCGAGGTATTCAGAGAGCTTTTATCTTCAACCGTCGGTTCAACCGCCGCCGTCCCTGAATCGCAGACCAGCGCCCCGCCGTAAGCACGCACCGCCACGCCCTGCTTTTCAAGGAAAGCCAGATCGTTACGGATCGTCACCGTCGAAACACCAAAAAATGAAGAGAGATCATTAACCTGCACACTTCCCTGCTGGCGAAGACGCTGAATGATTTGTTCGCGCCTTTCACTTGTACCTGTTACACGCTTATCCGTTGCTGCGTCGGTATTGCTCATAATAGATCCTTTCATAAAACCTTTCGTTTCATTTCACTTTGCCTATTAACACCTTTCTTTTCGCGGAAAGCAAGCCTTTACATCGCCTGCTGCATTCACTGTTGTCGTGTCAAATAGGCTTTCATTATGTTTCTTTTGCGAAACAGATCGCAATTCTATTATCTTTCGTTTTGTTTTTATCGCACGATACACCACTATTAAATGAAACAAATCGAAAGACAAATAGTTCCCCAACTCATACGGAGAGGAAAGTGAAACATTTAACCGCGTTTGTGGCCGACCATAAACAGGACTCACGATGTGGCATTTTTGCCGTCTGTTCCGCTCACCCAATGGTTCTCGAAGCGGCAATGCGCCATGCAAGAGAAGCCAAATCTCTCTTATTGATTGAAGCGACGTCCAACCAGGTCGATCAACATGGCGGTTACACCGGAATGACGCCGCAACACTTCCGCGAGTTTGTTGAGTCAATGGCAGACCAGTATCACTTTCCACGCGAAAACCTGATTCTGGGCGGCGATCACCTTGGCCCAAACCGCTGGCAGGGACTGAACGCAGAAGAAGCCATGCGCAATGCAGATGAGTTGATTCGTTGCTATGTCGCCGCGGGTTTTAAAAAGATCCATCTCGATTGCAGTATGTCCTGCGCTGATGACCCGGTGCCGTTGACCGATACTATTGTTGCGATGCGTGCCGCAAGACTGGCGAAAATTGCCGAACAAACCTGTGCTGAGAAATTCGGCGAGTCCGATTTAGTTTACGTTATCGGCACTGAAGTTCCGGTTCCCGGCGGCGCGCACGAAACGCTGGCGGAACTCGCGGTGACGACACCGCAGGCCGCAAAAGCCACACTGGAAGCTCACCGTCACGCTTTTGAATTACAAGGTTTAAGCGATATCTGGCCGCGGATCATTGGCCTGGTCGTTCAGCCAGGCGTTGAGTTCGACCACACGCAAGTTATCGATTATCAGCCGGAAAAATCACTTTTCCTGAGCCAGATGATTGAAGCGTTCGACACCCTGGTGTTTGAAGCGCATTCCACCGACTACCAGACCCCGCAGGCATTGCAGCAGCTGGTTCAGAACCACTTTGCGATTCTGAAAGTCGGCCCGGCGCTGACCTTTGCACTCCGTGAAGCGCTGTTCTCACTGGCCGCTATCGAGCATGAACTACGCCCGGTACATAAATGCTCAGGGCTGCGGGAAGTTCTGGAAAACGTCATGCTCGAACAGCCCGAATACTGGAAACACCATTATCACGGCAATACCAGCGACTGCCGTCTGGCACGTGGCTACAGCTTCTCTGACCGCGTCCGCTATTACTGGCCGGATCGTGAGATTGACGAAGCATATTCAAACCTTGTTACTAATCTGGCCGGTGAATCTATTCCTTTGCCGCTCATCAGTCAGTATCTGCCACTTCAATACGCTAAGGTCCGTGAAGGAAAAATCGCGGCCACGCCGCATGAGCTGATTATCGACCATATCCAGGACGTGTTGCATCAGTACCATTGTGCCTGCCATGGCACACAGCAATCTCCATTAACACAATGATAATAAGAGGAAAAAAACATGCCAAACATTGTATTAAGCCGCATTGATGAGCGACTGATTCACGGCCAGGTAGGCGTTCAATGGGTCGGATTTTCCGGAGCAAACCTCGTCCTCGTGGCTAACGACGAAGTTGCCGAAGATACGGTACAGCAAAATTTGATGGAGATGGTTCTGGCGGAAGGAATTGCCGTGCGTTTCTGGTCGCTGCAAAAAGTTATCGACAATATTCATCGCGCAGCCGACCGCCAGAAGATCCTTTTGGTTTGCAAAAACCCTAATGATTTTCTGACGTTAGTAAAAGGTGATGTGCCTGTTTCGCGGATCAACGTCGGCAACATGCACTACGCAGAAGGCAAAAAACAAATCGCGAAAACCGTCTCTATAGATGACCAGGATATTGCCGCTTTTGATGGCCTACAAAAGGCCGGAGTGGAATGTTTTGTTCAGGGTGTGCCGACGGAATCCGCGCAGGATCTCTACAAACTCCTCTGAGGGATTTTCTATGGAAATTAGCTTATTACAGGCGTTAGCGTTGGGTATTCTGGCCTTTATTGCGGGTCTGGATATGTTCAACGGCCTGACTCATATGCACCGCCCTGTCGTCCTGGGGCCGCTGGTTGGCTTGATTCTTGGCGATCTTCATACCGGTATTTTATGTGGCGGTACGCTGGAACTGGTGTGGATGGGCCTTGCGCCACTTGCGGGTGCACAGCCACCTAACGTGATTATCGGCACCATTGTTGGCACCACATTTGCCATCACAACGGGTGTAAAACCTGAAGTCGCAGTGGGTGTTGCGGTGCCGTTCGCCGTGGCCGTGCAAATGGGGATTACCTTCCTGTTCTCAATTATGTCCGGCGTGATGGCGCGCTGCGATCGCATGGCGGCCAACGCCGACACCGACGGCATTGAGCGCGTGAATTACCTGGCATTACTCGCACTCGGTATCTTCTATTTCTTGTGCGCCTTCCTGCCCATTTATTTCGGCGCGGAACACGCCAAAACCGCTATCGACTTGCTACCTGCTCGCCTGATTGACGGCCTCGGTGTGGCGGGCGGCATCATGCCAGCCATCGGTTTTGCCGTGTTGCTGAAAATAATGATGAAGAATGTCTACATTCCTTATTTCATTATCGGCTTCGTGGCTGCCGCCTGGCTGAAACTGCCAGTGCTGGCCATTGCCGCCGCAGCATTAGCCATGGCGCTGATTGATTTCTTACGCAAAGACCCGGCACCGCAGCAACCTACACACGTGAAGCAAGAGGAATTTGAAGATGGGATCTAACGAACAGACTCTGCCAGGCGTTAACGTCGCTGACACCGCCGAGGTCGATAAAAATGATAATGTCTATGAAGATCAGCGTATTGGTGCGGAACTGACTAAACAGGATATTAACCGTGTGGCATGGCGTTCCATGCTGTTACAGGCGTCGTTTAACTATGAACGTATGCAGGCATCCGGCTGGCTTTACGGTTTGTTGCCCGCGCTGAAAAAAATCCATACCAACAAAAACGACCTGGCTCGCGCCATGAAAGGTCACATGGGATTCTTCAATACTCACCCATTCCTCGTGACCTTTGTTATCGGCATTATCCTGGCGATGGAGCGCTCAAAGCAGGATGTGAACAGCATCCAGAGCACGAAAATTGCCGTCGGTGCACCGCTGGGCGGGATTGGCGACGCCATGTTCTGGCTGACCCTGCTGCCTATTTGCGGCGGTATCGGGGCAAGCCTGGCATTACAAGGTTCGATACTTGGCGCGGTTATCTTTATCGTACTGTTTAACGTCGTGCATCTCGGCCTGCGTTTTGGCCTGGCACATTACGCCTACCGCATGGGTGTGGCCGCCATCCCATTGATCAAAGCCAACACTCGCAAAGTCGGCCATGCCGCGTCTATTGTGGGGATGACGGTGATTGGCGCACTGGTAGCCACTTACGTTCGCCTCTCTACCACACTTGAAATCACCGCCGGCGATGCGGTGGTAAAACTGCAAACTGATGTTATCGACAAACTGATGCCAGCATTTTTGCCACTGGTTTACACCCTGTGCATGTATGCACTGGTGCGCCGCGGCTGGAGTCCACTGCGCCTTATCGGTATCACGGTCATTCTGGGTGTTGTCGGGAAGTTTGCCCACTTCCTGTAAATGAGTCCCTGTAAGCGAGATAAAACAATATGTTAAGTATTATTCTCAGCGGTCACGGTGGCTTTGCCACCGGGCTGGAAAAAGCGATGAAGCAGATCCTCGGTGAACAGGAACAATTTATCGCCATTGATTTCCCTGAAACCTCTTCAACAGCACTCCTGACGGCACAGTTTGAAGAAGCGATCGGCGCATTAGATGAAAGTGAAGACCTGGTTTTTTTAACCGATTTACTCGGTGGCACGCCGTTCCGCGTGGCTTCAACCATGGCGCTAGAGAAGCCAGGGCGTGAAGTCATTACCGGCATCAACCTGCAACTGCTGCTGGAAATGGTGCTGGAGCGCGATGGCCTGAGCAGTAAAGAGTTTCGTCTTCAGGCACTGGAATGCGGCCATCGTGGGTTAACCAGCCTGGTCGATGAAATGGGGCGTTACCGTGAAGAGCAGGCGGTTGAGGAAGGAATATGACCACGCTGCTGCGCGCCAGGCGTGTTCTGACCGAACAAGGCTGGCTGGACGATCATCAGTTACGCATTGAAAACGAAACGATTGTCGCCATAGAGCCGATTCCTGCGGGCACTCTGACGCGTGATGCTGAACTGCTTTGCCCGGCTTACATCGACATTCATGTTCACGGCGGCGACGGGGTTGATGTGATGGATGACGACCCCGGCGTCCTCGAGCGGCTGGCAATACACAAAGCGCGTGAAGGTGTGGGTGGCTGGCTGCCCACCACCGTTACCGCTCCGCTTGCGGATATCAAGCGGGCATTGCAGCGAATTGCACAGCGCTATTATCGCGGCGGACCGGGAGCCAGTGTGCTGGGCAGCTATCTTGAAGGGCCGTATTTTACACCGCAGAACAAAGGCGCTCATCCGCCAGAATTGTTCCGCGAGTTAGATACTGCCGAGCTGGACAGGTTGATAGAGGTGTCGCAAAACACCTTGCGCGTAGTTGCTCTGGCACCGGAAAAACCCGCAGCGCTGGAAACCATCAAGCATCTGAAAAGTCGTGATGTGCGCGTGATGCTTGGCCACAGTGCCGCCAGTTATGAAGAAACCATAATGGCGTTTGATGCCGGAGCCGACGGGCTGGTGCATTGCTTTAACGGCATGACGGGCCTGCACCATCGTAATCCAGGCATGGTGGGAGCGGGTTTAAGCGATAAACGTGCGTGGCTGGAACTCATTGCCGATGGGCACCATGTTCACCCTGCTGTAATGAATATTTGTTGTCACTGCGCGAAATCGCAAATTGTGCTTATCACCGATGCCATGAGTGCCGCCGGAATGCCAGATGGCGACTATTCGATTTGTGGGCATCCAGTGACCATGCAAAATGGCATTGTGAAAACTGAAAGCGGCGGGCTTGCCGGAAGCACGCTCTCGCTTGATGCGGCGGTGCGCAATCTGGTCAACAGCGCTGGCGTTACCGCTGAAGATGCCATTCACATGGCTTCGCTGCATCCTGCAAAAATGCTCGGCCTGGATAACTCTCTTGGCTCCCTGGCGGTGGGAAAACGCGCCAATCTGAATTCGCTTAACCCGCAGCTTTTACTGCAAAACATCTGGATTAACGGCCAGGCTGTCCTCCTGTAGTTCTTTCATTGTGCTCCGTTTTGGTCTGCTAACCACCCCGTGGCAGACCTTTCTTTTCCTTTCGATTATATTCACACATATTATTTAGCTTTTATAAATAATCATTTAAATCAATTAATTAATCAAAAACACCGTCTTCAGGGATCACATTTTTCGTTTTATTGTTTTTCTTACATTGACCTTTCGTTTTCTTTTCTATAGATTTTATTTAAGCATGAAGTTGAGTAAATGAAACAAAACGAAAGATTGTCCTGTACTGCTTTGTGCTACTTCCGATGATCTTGCACTGCTAAGGACTGAGTTATGAGCGAAACCCAATCTGCCTGTCTTTCCGGCACATCAACCTGGACTGAAAAAGAGATCCGCCAACAACCGGCAAGCTGGATTCAGTCACTAAAAAATATTGGCCATCAACGTAGCAACATCGACGCGTTCCTGGCGCCTTTGCTACAAAACACCTCATTAAAAATCATCCTGACGGGTGCAGGAACCTCCGCATTTATTGGCGATATTATTACGCCATGGCTTTCGTGCCACACTGGGAAAAACTTTGTTGCCGTGCCGACCACGGACCTCGTGACCAATCCAATGGACTATTTAACCGAGCAAGAGCCGACGCTACTGGTTTCGTTTGCACGCTCAGGCAACAGCCCGGAAAGTGTGGCGGCGGTCGATTTAGTCAACCAGGTCGTGAAGGACTGCTACCACCTGATAATTACCTGTAACGAAGCCGGTAGCCTGTATCAAAACGCCGCGACCAGTGGCAATTCGCTGGCATTGTTAATGCCGCCAGAAACCCACGATCGCGGTTTTGCGATGACCAGCAGTATTACCACCATGATGGCGAGCTGCCTTGCGGTGTTTGCGCCCGACGTCATCAATAGCGCTACTTTCCAGGATGTCGCCGAACGCTGCGAACAAATTATTACCTCGCAATGTAACCTCAGCGAAAGCGTGTTTGGCGACCTTCCTTTCAAACGTGTCGTCTACCTCGGCAGTGGCGGTTTACAGGGTGTTGCGCGTGAATCCGCGCTAAAAGTTCTCGAACTAACAGCAGGAAAATTAGCCGCGTTTTATGACTCCCCTACGGGTTTCCGCCACGGTCCAAAATCGCTGGTCAATAACGAAACGTTAGTCGTGGTCTTTGTCTCAAGCCACCCTTACACACGCCAGTACGACCTGGATTTGCTGGCTGAACTGCGTCGTGATCAACAGGCACTACGCGTTGTGGCTATCTGCGCTTCACCTTGCCCGGAAGTGGAAACAGGGCCACATATCTGGCTGCCACCTTCCCGCGATTTTATCGACGTCGAGCAGGCTTTCTGCTTTTTGATGTATGCGCAGATTTTCGCACTGACCGAATCAATCAAAGCAGGCATTACCCCTGACACGCCATCTGCCAGCGGCACGGTTAACCGTGTTGTGAAAGGTGTGATTATTCATCCGTGGAGAGGCTGAGAGGATTACAACATGAGTATTATTTCCACTAAATATCTTCTGCAAGATGCGCAGGCTCGAGGCTACGCCGTACCTGCGTTTAATATTCACAACGCCGAAACTATCCAGGCGATTCTGGAAGTCTGCAAAGAGATGCAGTCTCCGGTCATTCTTGCTGGCACGCCCGGCACCTTTAAACATATAGCGTTTGAAGAGATCTACGCGTTGTGCGAAGCCTACTCCGAAAGCTATGACATGCCACTGGCGCTGCATTTGGATCACCATGAATCGCTGGCCGATATTAGCCGCAAGGTGAATGCTGGCGTGCGCAGCGCCATGATTGACGGCAGTCACTTCCCGCTGGCAGAAAACGTGCGCCTGGTGAAATCAGTGGTCGATTTTTGCCACCGTAATGATTGCAGTGTCGAAGCCGAATTAGGCCGTCTCGGCGGGGTGGAAGACGATATGGATGTAGATGAAGAAAGCGCTTTCCTCACCGATCCGCAAGAAGCACGCCGCTTTGTCGAGCTCACCGGGATCGACAGCCTGGCGGTAGCCATCGGCACCGCTCATGGGCTTTACACTAAACGGCCAAAAATTGACTTCCAGCGCCTGGGCGAAATTCGCGAAGTGGTGGATATTCCGCTGGTGCTGCACGGCGCGAGCGATGTGCCAGATGAATTTGTCAGACGCGCCATTGAGCTTGGCGTGTGCAAAGTGAACGTGGCAACCGAATTAAAAATCGCCTTTGCTGCGGCAGTGAAAAAGTGGTTCAGCGATAACCCGGAAGGCAACGATCCACGCTACTACATGCGCGTTGGAATGGACGCAATGAAAGATGTGGTACGCAGTAAAGTCACCGTTTGTGGTTCTGCCAATAAATTAATTCTCGAAACAGAAACAACGCTTTAAATCCTTTCCCTTCAGGGTATTGCCTGCGAATGCGGGTAATACCCTACGTTTGAAAATACCCTGACAGGAAACTCAGATGAATAGAATGATTAAAAGCTCGTTATTACTTTTACTGGTCAGCAATGGCGCATTGGCTTCCGAATATCTGCTCAATAACAACAATATCTCCATCTCATTTGACGATACCAATTCTGCGGTCTTAATTAAGGACAAACTTTCCCAGAGCAAACTCGCGCCTAAAGAGTTGTTCTTTTTAACGCTCCCGAACGAAGATGTTATCCACGCTGCCGATTTTAAAATCAAAAACGTTAGCCAAAAAGATGACGCTATTCATATTGATTACGACCACAAAGATTTTTCAGTTACTGTCGTGTTGAATGTTCTGAAAGGAAAATACGCCAGCATCGATTACACGATTAAAGCAAAAGGCAAAGCGCAGGATGTCGCGAAAATCACCTTCTTCCCGACCAAAGGGCAATCGCAAGCACCTTATGTTGATGGCGCGATTAATAGCTCACCGATTATTGCCGACAGCTTCTTTATTCTGCCGGAAAAACCTATCGTTAATACCTACGCGTACGAAACCACGACCAATCTGAATGTCGGCCTGAAAACCCCCATTAAAACCGATGCGCCAGTAACCTACACCACCTATTTCGGCACCTTCGAGGCGACAAATCAGCTACGCCGCAGCTTTAACGAATTCATTAACGCGATGCGCCCGCGCCCGTATCAGCCGTATTTGCACTACAACAGCTGGATGGATATCGGCTTCTTTACGACGTATACCGAACAAGATGTCCTTAACCGGATGGATGCCTACGCCAATGAATTAATTAAAAAACGTGGCGTAAAACTGGACGGATTTTTACTCGATGACGGCTGGGATGACCGCACAGGAAAATGGTTATTTGGCCCGGCGTTCAGCAATGGATTTGGCGTTGTAAAAGAAAAGGCTGACAGCTTAAATACCTCTGTCGGTTTATGGTTATCGCCATGGGGAGGTTATAACAAACCGCGTGATATCCGCGTTTCTCACGCCAAAGAAAATGGATTTGAAACCGTAGACGGTAAATTTGCCCTTTCCGGACCCAATTACTTCCACAACTTTAACGAACAAATTATTAAGCTCATTAAGAACGAACATATTACCTCGTTCAAATTAGATGGCATGGGTAATGCCAATAACTGGATTCAGGGTAGCCAGTTCGCTTCGGATTTTGATGCCTCAATTGAGCTGATTAAAAACATGCGGGTAGCGAATAAAGACCTGTTTATTAACCTGACCACCGGTACAGACGCCAGCCCTTCGTGGCTATTTTATGCCGACTCTATCTGGCGCCAGGGCGATGATATCAACGTATATGGCAAAGGATCGCCGGTTCAACAATGGATGACCTACCGCGATGCTGAAACTTACCGTTCTATTGTGCGTAAAGGCCCGCTGTTCCCAATCAACTCGCTGATGTATCACGGTATTGTGAGTGCTGAAAATGCCTACTTCGGGCTTGAAAAAGTACAAACTGACAGTGATTTTGCCGACCAGGTCTGGAGCTACTTTGCTACCGGAACTCAGCTACAAGAGCTGTATATCACGCCATCCATGCTCAACAGTGCAAAATGGGACACCCTGGCCGACGCTGCGAAATGGTCGCGAGCAAATAGTGCAGTGTTAGTTGATACCCACTGGATTGGTGGCGACCCGACAGCGCTGGAAGCATATGGCTGGGCATCGTGGAGCAAAGATAAAGCTATCCTTGGTTTACGTAATCCGTCTGATAAAGAACAAAGCTACTATCTCGATTTGACGAAGAGCTTTGAAATTCCTGATGGCGAAGCGACACAATTCGCACTCAAACCCGTCTATGGCGCAAATACCACTCTGCCGAGTGATTACAGCAAACCGGTCATTGTGATGCTGAAACCGCTGGAAACACTGGTGATAGAAGCCATGCCAATGGCCGGGAAGAAATAGCGTTTAGTCACTGTGCTCAAAACAAAAAACCCGTGAAAGCGGGTTTTCATACATTTTGTGAAACAGCCTCAGACTCCCAGTAGCGTTTAACGGCCAGGATGGACTCTCTCTGCTCAGCGCTTTTGCGTGGAATCAAATCCAGTTTTGCTGCAACGAGATGACGAAGCTCGCCTCTCTCATCCAACGAAGGTTCTGCATAAACAATAGCCGCAGCTGTTTTATCCTTTCGCAATACAATCCATGCTGGCACGCCGAGAATATCGGTAGTCCCTGTCACATCAAATGCACGTTCCAGAGCTGAAGGGCTATAGCTGATAGGGTAAAGAATCATATTTGAATCTCCCTGATACAACACCGGCATAATTTGCTCATCCTGAACAGACTAAAGAATGAGCAAACTACCATCGCTTATTAAAACCATACTAACAATAGTGATACCTGTAACAACAGAGTGCGAGGCTACTCGAAAATCTCTATTTCTCGCTGTTTTCTAAAGCATATTTGTACAGCGCATTTTTCTTAACGCCGTGGATTTCAGCCGCCAGCGCAGCCGCTTTCTTCAGTGGCAATTCAGTTTGCAGCAGTGCCAAAGTGCGCAACGCATCGGCCGGAAGCGCGTCATCGGCGGGTGCTTTGAAGCCTTCGACAATCAGCACCATCTCACCTTTACGGCGGTTTTCGTCTTCTTTCACCCACGCCGCCAATTCGCCAATCGGCGCACCATGGATTGATTCCCAGGTTTTCGTCAGCTCGCGCGCCAGCACCACATAACGCGATTCCCCCAGCACAGCGCATATATCGTCTAAACTATCGAGCAGGCGATGCGTAGACTCGTAGAAGATTAGCGTGCGAGGTTCTTGCTCAATCGCTTTAAGCGCGTCGCGGCGGCCTTTGGATTTTGCAGGCAAAAAGCCTTCGTAGCAGAAACGGTCTGAAGGCAAACCAGCCGCACTTAATGCAGCAATCGCGGCGCATGGACCCGGCAACGGCACCACGCGGATACCCGCTTCACGGCAAGTACGCACTAAATGGTAGCCAGGATCGTTAATTAACGGCGTTCCTGCGTCAGAAACTAACGCGATGCTCTGCCCTTCTTGCAGCTTAGCCAGCAAAGTTTCGGATTTTTGCTGCTCGTTATGATCGTGCAATGCGAACATCCGCGCATTTATCGCAAAATGTTGCAGCAGCAAACCGGTATGGCGAGTATCTTCGGCAGCAATCAGGTCAACGCTTTGCAACACGGATAACGCCCGCTGTGTGATATCGCCGAGGTTACCGATGGGTGTCGGAACGATGTAGAGCGTGCTGGCAGAAATAGCCGCCGTTTCGAGTTGTTTCATTGTTTCATCCGTATTGCCGATTTAATATTGAACACTGAGATAAAAATTACACTGGATACAGAATGGTACCGTCTAAAATTATTCGTTCTAAAGCCGGGCGCTGTCTGCCGGTTGTACTGGCCGCGCTAATATTCGCTGGCTGTACCACGACAAAAGCACCAGATCAGGCAACCGCGCATATGCAGGGCGAAGCCACAGCGGATTCCGCCTATTATCTGCAACAGATGCAGCAAAGCGGTGATGATAGCAAGACCACCTGGCAATTACTCGCCATTCATGCGCTGGTGAAAGAAGGCAAAACTCAGCAAGCCGTTGATCTCTACAATCAGCTGCCAAAAGAGATGAATGACGAACAACGCCGTGAACAACAGTTGCTGGTGCCTGAAATCAAAGTCGCGCAGAAAGATTACGCCGCCGCGAATGCCGCGCTGGCAAAAATCAATCTGGCCGAGTTGAACAAAAACCAGCAGGCCCGCTATTACCAGTCCTTTATCGACGCCAGCCAGAATCGCCCGTCGCTGGAGCTGCTGCGTGCTTATATTGCCCAGGAGCCTATGTTGACCGGCCCTGCGCATCAGAAAAATATCGACGGTACCTGGCAGGCATTATCTCAGATGACGCTAGAACAGATGAATGCGCTGGTCATTAATGCCGACGAAAACACGCTGCAAGGCTGGCTGGATCTGCAACGAGTATGGAACGATAACCGCAACGATCCGGAAATGTTGAAAGCCGGGATCAAAGACTGGCAAACGCGTTACCCGCAAAATCCGGGTGCTAAATCGCTGCCAACTCAGCTAAGCAATATGCAGAATTACAAAGCGGCATCGACCGAGAAAATCGCCCTTCTGCTGCCGTTGAGCGGCCAGGCGGCAGTATTTGGTCGCACCATCCAGCAAGGTTTTGAAGCCGCCAAAAATATGGGTTCTGCCCCGGTTGCACAAACGACTGCACCTGCGCAAATGCCAGATGCTAACGCACAGCCTGTTGATACCACCCAGGCAGCATTACCGCAGCCAACCGATCCTAATATGGTGGCAGCGCCTTCGGCAGCATCGGTTGATGATTTAACGCAGCAGCCAGCAGAAACAACGGCGGCTCCGGTTCAGGCTCCACAAACGGCAACACAAACGGCGCCAGCGCCAGCCGCTCCGGCGAATCCTTCAGCGGAAGTGAAAGTCTACGATACCACCTCGCAACCGCTCGCTCAGTTGCTGGCTCAGGCACAGCAAGATGGCGCAACGCTGGTCGTCGGCCCGCTGCTTAAAAACAACGTAGATGAACTGGCTACCAGCACCTCGCCACTGAATATCCTGGCACTCAACCAGCCGGAATCCGTTCAGAACCGCGCCAATATCTGCTATTTCGCGCTGTCGCCAGAAGATGAAGCCCGTGATGCCGCAGATCATATCTGGCAGCAAGGCCACCGTGCGCCGCTGATACTGGTGCCGCGTAACGCCTTGGGCGACCGAGTGACCAAAGCCTTTGCCGAAGAATGGGTGAAGCTTGGCGGCGGTACAGTCCTACAGCAGAAGTTCGGTTCAACGGCTGAACTCAAGCAAGGCATTAACAGCGGTTCAGGCATCGCGTTAAGCGGCACGCCAGTCACGCCAGCCAGCGCTCAACCCGCAGGCGTGACCATTGGCGGGCTGACAATTCCACCACCGCCAACGGATGCGCAAATTACAGGTGCCACTTCCGGCGGCGTAGATGCAGCCTACATTGTGGCGACATCTGACGAAGTCGCACTGATCAAACCGATGATTGCCATGCGTACCGGCAGCCGCAGCCCGGCGCAACTGTATGCCAGCTCACGCAGTTCTCAGGGTGTGAACGGCCCGGATTTCCGCCTGGAAATGGAAGGTTTGCAATTTAGTGAGATCCCAATGCTCGCGGGCAACAATCCGTCACTGATGCAGCAAGCACTCAGCAACGTGCATAACGATTACTCGTTAGCGCGACTGTACGCGATGGGCGTTGATGCCTGGTCACTGGCAAACCACTTCTCTCAAATGCGCCAGGTGCCGGGTTATCAGGTGAATGGCAATACCGGCACGCTGTCTGCAAATCAGGACTGCGTCATTAACAGGAAGTTAAATTGGCTGCAATTCCGTCAGGGGCAAATCGTTCCGGCATCCTGACCCGTCAACAAACTGGCGCGCACTACGAGTTAGCCGCGCGCCGTTTTCTTGAACGCAAAGGACTGCGTTTTATCGCCGCCAACGTGCATTCCCGCGGCGGCGAAATCGACCTTATCATGCGACATGGCAACGTTATCGTGTTTGTTGAAGTGCGATACCGCCGCTCAAATCACTTTGGTGATGCCGCCGCCAGCGTCACACACCGCAAGCAACAAAAATTGTTACATGCCGCTTCGTATTGGCTAGCCCGCACATCAGGAAGTTTTGATACTGTGGATTGCCGTTTCGATGTGTTAGCCTTCACCGGCAATGAAATAGAGTGGTTAACCAACGCGTTCACCGCAGATGTTTAAAGAAACCAGGTAAATAAACGTGCTCGAAAGAATCAAAGTCTGCTTCACGGAAAGTATTCAAACCCAGATTGCCGCAGCGGAAGCTCTGCCAGATGCTATCTCCCGTGCAGCCATGACGCTGGTTCAGTCGCTGCTCAACGGCAATAAAATCTTGTGCTGTGGTAACGGCACATCTGCGGCGAATGCCCAGCATTTTGCCGCCAGCATGATCAACCGCTTTGAAACTGAGCGCCCGAGTTTACCTGCCATTGCACTTAATGCTGATAATGTGGTCTTAACCGCGATCGCAAACGATCGTTTACACGAAGAAGTGTATGCCAAACAAGTACGTGCGCTAGGTCATGCCGGTGATGTTTTGCTCGCCATTTCGACCCGCGGCAACAGTCGTGATATTGTCAAAGCGGTAGAAGCCGCCGTGACACGTGACATGACTATCGTTGCGCTCACAGGCTACGATGGCGGGGAACTGGCAGGACTGTTAGGTCCGCAGGATGTGGAAATTCGCATCCCTTCTCACCGCAGCGCACGCATTCAGGAAATGCATATGCTGACGGTAAACTGCTTATGCGATCTGATTGATAATACGTTATTCCCTCACCAGGACGATTAAGGAGTACAGATGAAGGCATATAAGCCACTTGCAGTCCTTATTACTGCGTTACTGCTACAAGGTTGTGTTGCTGCCGCAGTAGTGGGTACCGCCGCAGTTGCCACTAAAACGGCGACAGATCCGCGCTCAGTCGGTACTCAGGTTGACGATGGTACGCTGGAATTGCGCGTAAACAGCGCATTGGCTAAAGACGAACAAATCAAGAAAGAAACACGTATCAACGTCAGTGCATACCAGGGCAAAGTGTTGCTAGTTGGGCAGTCGCCGAACTCAGAACTCTCATCGCGTGCCAAACAAATTGCGTTGGGCGTTGATGGCACCACCGAGGTGTATAACGAAATCCGTAACATGGCACCAATTGGCCTGGGTACAGCGTCAAATGACACCTGGATAACGACCAAAGTGCGTTCGCAGTTGCTGACAAGCGATCAGGTGAAATCGACGAATGTGAAAGTCACGACCGAAAATGGCGAAGTGTTCCTGTTAGGTTTGCTGACTGACAGAGAAGCCAAAGCCGCGGCAGATATTGCCAGCCGGGTCAGTGGCGTGAAGCATGTGACCACTGCGTTTACGATTCTGAAGTAACTTTTCCCCTCACCCTAACCCTCTCCCTAAGGGAGAGGGAATTATACGGTGTTCCCCTTCTCCCTCAGGGAGAAGGTTGGGATAAGGGTGGCTTCCCCTTAAAACCGACTCAAACAATCCATTGCCACCGCTTTAAACTCGTCAAAACTCCTGCTGTCCCGCAAGCGCGGCATCGCCCGTTCACGCAGAAAAGTCACAAACAAATCGTAAATTGCCATCGCCTCTTCGTACTCACTTTTGCTGATAGCGAGCAGGAAGATGACGTGCGCCGTTTCGTCACCCCAGCCAATTCCCTGCGGGGCAAGAACGGTATAAACCACGGTTTTGTTGGCCATGAGTCCCAATGAGTGCGGAAGCGCAATCCCCTCGCCCAACACCGTACTGACAATTGCCTCGCGCTCAACGACTGACGGATAAAAGTCCGCACCGACAAACCCTTCCTGCTCTAGTTGCTGGCACAACGAACTGAACAACTCCTGCTGTGTGACAGGCACATCAATCACTCGGAAGTGGCTGGCATCAAAGAATTTTTCCAGCATGTACGGGCGGGTTCTATCCACCAGCACCAGCTTGCCAAGCTGTTCGAGCTGATACTCCGTTGGGAACGGGGCGACGACCACCGTCGGTTTTTGTTTATCCGTTACGCGTGCCGTGGAAATCACAAAATCTTCTTCAACGCAGGCGAGCTGTTCGTAATCGCGCAACGAGATAATCCGCGTCACTTCAATTTGCGGGTATTTACGCAGCAGCATCGCCTGAATCATACGCACCGTGGAATTGCCGGTGTCACATACCAGTAGCACGCGCGGATGGCGCTGATAACCAATGTTGTAATGCCGCTCCAGCCCCACGCCAATATGCAGCACCAGAAAACCAATTTCGTTTTCGCTGATAACATAAGGAGTGTATTTCCCCCAGCTCGACACCGCCGCCAGCGTCATGTCATAGGCCATCGGATAGTGCTGTTTAATGTTGTCGAGCAGCGGGTTCGGAATGTTTATCTGATACCGCACCCGGGTGATCATGGTTTTGATATGGGTAAGCAAATCAGCGTGCAACTGCTTATCGGTCAATAAGTTGTAGTTATAGTTGCTGTTGATAAAGCTCAGAATGTAATTCACCAGCGCTTCGTCGTCGTCGGCACTGATGGCGCTCGGGGCCACATCCTGAATCTGGCGCGAGGCGATATGCACTTGTAGCCATTGTTCTTCCGCTTCCGAAAGTGGCTTATCGGCCAGTTTCTGAATCAACACCGTAATTTCACGGGCGGCTTCCCGTACGGCTTCGTCCACATTGTCGGCACTAAATTCCGGCAGCGGATAACCTTCGCTGATACGGCGCACAGCCACGGCGCAATACAAACGGATAAACTGCTCACCCTCGTCCGTCAGACGAATTCGGCAGCGCGTAAAACAGTTATGTAATTCCGCCGCCAGTTGCTCTGGCACGCCAGCGTTCAGCGCTTCTTCAGTCAGCAGCGGATTATCGCTATCTTCCTGAGTCAGTTGCCAAAGTAGCTCCGTCAGGCAGGCACGCACCGACATTTCGCTGCCAAACAATTTCATGCCGTGACGCGGGCGGGTTTCAATCGTCAGGTTGTAACGCGCCAGCCATTCACGCACTTCTGCCATATCGCTTTGCAAGGTAGCGCGGCTGACAAACCACTCTTCCGCCAGATCTTCGAGTTTTAATGAGAAGGCAGATGTCAGAAAACGTACCACTAAATAATGGACGCGTTCCGGAGAATTACGTGGGATCCGCAACTGGCGCGAAGGCTGCTGCACCAGCTCCTGATAGAGCGAGCTGTCGGCAATATTGAGCTGATACCCCGCACCGCGACTGAGCACGAACTGCGCACCATGCCCGGCCATCAATGCGTTTAGAGCAGTAATATCCGTGCGCACCGTGCGGGTAGAAACAGATAAGCGCCGCGCCAGTTCATCCTGGGGCAGCGTTTCGTTTTGCAGCATTTCAAACAACTGGGCCAGACGTTGGTTTGGGAATCTCACTGCCGTTTCCTTTCTTTAATCGGGCGTGATGCCTGTCATCACCATCTGTGATGGGCTTCCCACCGCAATGTAATCCTCAACAAAAGTCAGTTTTCCATTGCCGTGCGCCACACTAAAACGAGTGATGTTGTCACTGCGCTGATTCATGACGTACAGATACTTTTCATTATGGTCGAGGGTGAGCGTGCGTGGGTAATCTCCCCGCGTCCAGACATGTTCCTGAAGCACCAGTTTGCCGTTCGCGGTGACGGTAAAATGACCGATGCTGTTGTGCAAACGGTTAGCGATGTAAAGCTGTTTTCCATCTTTACTCAGCAGTAAACCCGAAGCATAACTGGTGCCTTTGAAACCTTCGGGCAGCGAAGACAGGCTTTCGCCTTCGGTCAATGTTCCCAGGTTTTCATCAACCTGGTAATACGTCAGCGTGGAAGCCTCTTCGTTGATCAGCCACAAACCCTCACCGCCAGGCGTAAACACAAAGTGGCGAGGCCCGGCACCTTTTGAAGAAGCATCAATATAAGGAGGATCGTTAGGCACGAGCTTGCCGTGGGTTTTGTCGAAACGATATTGATAGATTCGATCCAGACCCAGATCGGTAGTAAACACGTATTTGCCCGTGGGATCGGCGGCGATCATATGAGCGTGCGCACTGCTGTGACCGCTGGCAGCAAAACTGCCTTCTACGGCGGCTACCGGCTTTTTAGCTCCCGCAGGCCCTGAATCTTGTTGGACGTCAGTGGCCTCACCGAGGCTGCCGTCGGCTCTCACGGGCAATACGGCAACGGAACCGCTGCCGTAATTGGCCACCAACAGATAGCGCCCATCCGGCGTGAGTGCGAGAAAAACCGCCCCCGCACCGCCCGATGAAACCTGATTCAGCTCGGTAAGATTACCGTCATCCCCCACGCGCAACGCTGCAACAGTGCCTTGTTCTGCTTCGCTTGCCACATACAACGTTTTGCCATTTTTAGCGGCGGTTAGCTGTGCCGCATGGGGCAATTCGCAAACTAACGTTTTGTGGGTCAACGCACCGGTTTCGGCATCTACCAGGAAGCGGTACACACCTTCTCCATTGGGATGGTAAGTGCCAATCCAGGCATACTGCGGCTGTGTTGCAGGCATCAGAGATCCTTGTTGTGTATGAGATTGGTCGCCCTCACCCTCTCCCCCAGGAGAGGGAACTGCCCAGTTTCCCCCTCTCCCTCAGGGAGAGGGCCGGGGTGAGGATGGTTTTAGCCGACCAACTTCTTGGTCATTTCCAGCAAAGTGCGCACATCTTGCGGACGCGTATTGCCGCTCGCTTTATCAATAATTGAACTGTAAATATGCGGAATCACTTTGCTTACGCCCGCATCTAGTGCGATTTTCAGAATTTCTTCGTAGTTCTCAAGGTCAATACCACCGGTGGGCTCCAGCCAGAAATCATATTTTGCGCAAGCTTTCGCTACCGCTTCATATTCATCACGGCATTGCAGGCCGCCCATTGGGAAATATTTGACTGAGCTTCCGCCCATGTCTTTGAGTAGCTTAATTGCTGTTTCGACAGGTACGATGCCGTCTGGCGCGCCAGAACTCAACGGGCCGGTGGAAATTTTCACCATACCGACGGTGCCGGTTGGAGAAACCAGGCCGTTAACCACACTTTCATTTTGCCCAAGCAGCGCACGGCTGGTTCCCACGCCGGTAAATACCTGGTTTACATGCTGCGGCTGCACCTGGCGGGAGATCTCACTCACCATTGCCGATTGATTCGGGTCGCCTGCACCAAGGCCAACCGAGAGCGCATTTTCGATCAACGCCGCATATTCGCGCATATCTGCAACAGCACTGGCGACATCCGGGTAATTTTTGGAAAGCACGCCCACCAGCACATGCCCTTCGGCAGCGTCATAAATAGCTTTAGCATTCTCTTTGGAGCCAGCCAGCACGTTCAGGCAAACACGATCGCGGTAAAAGTTCGGGGTCAATTTCATGCCTGTTTCTCCTTGCTGACCAAAGCCTTAATGCTGTGATAAATAATCTCTAGCTGCTGTGGGTTTACGCTGCGTACGTCGGCTTCGATAATCCCTTCGTTAGCTTTGTAGCCACGGAAGAAAATCGCATATTCGCCTTGTTTCAGCGCGCTGACTAACTCTACGGTACTGGTGCCAATCACCGCTTCATCGAATTTAATTTCAGTACGCGCGATATCACGACCGGCGGCATCCCACACGACGCGGGCGCTGATCCCCTCAATCGTATTGAGATTAGCGATAAACGGCGTCATTTTTTCCACCATCTGCGCACCGCTCTCTTTTTCCGCACTCAGATAATGTTCGATAGCGCAGGTCAGGCCAAGAATGCCTTCTTTACCGACTTTCATGGCGCGTCCAATGCCGCCAGTTTGGAGTTTCACCCACTCGATGTACTGCGCTTTGCCGATCACCAGACCGCTGGTTGGCCCTTCAATCGCTTTTGCGCCGCTGTAAATCACCAGATCAGCACCGGCGCGGTAGTAACACTGCAAATCTTCTTCCGCTGCAGCATCAACAATTAATGGCAGGTTATGCTTGCGGGCCACGACCGCCGCCTGCTCAACACTAAGCATGCTTTTCTGCACCGAGTGGTGAGATTTGATATACAGAATGGCCGCCGTGCGCGGGGAAATCGCCGCAGCCAGTTGATCAGCCGAACATTCGTTGGCGTAACCGGCTTCAACCACTTTGCCGCCACCGAGATAAACCATGGTGCCTACCGGTGCGCCGAAGTTCACGTTGTGGCCTTTTGGTAACACTATTTCGTTGTTCTCAAGCGGGGTGCCATGCAGGTTTTCAATCAGCCACGCGTTGTCTTTCACCAGCACCGCCGCCACCGATTGCGCGATACCGGCGGAAGCACAGGACACTACCGTCGCCGCTTCCACATCCAGCAGTTTTGCGATGTATTCCCCAGTTTTGTTCACCAGGTCTTTCATTTCAAAGTAGTGATTCATGCCTTTCGTCACGGCGTCCACCACTTCCGGGCGCGGAGTAGAAACACCGAGTGCCGTCATGCGGCCGGATGCATTAATAACTTGTTTTAAATTGTATTTTTCATAAATCGAAGACATGTTCTTGCTTCCCTTGTTCGGTCGTAAACCATTTTCCAGCGCGAACTGCGGCAAGTGCCACCAGTAGTTGTTCACCCTGGAGTGTCTGATTTTCTGAGTCGGTAAATACCGTCGGCTGGCGGCGTTTGGCAAAAATAGTCAGGTCGCCATCAAGGCCAATCGACAAACGGCCTTTATTCACCAGGCGCAGACCGTCGGCTGCATGTGACGTCACACAATCAATGACTTGTGGCAGCGACATGCCGATGGAGAGGAATTTTGACATCACCACGCCGAGGCTATGCACCGGGCCGTTAATGCGGTTGCGGCAGTAAATATCGGAGCTGATGGTGTGCGGAAAAATCCCTTTGCTAATGGCGATTTTCGCCACTTCAAAGCTGAAACTGGCCGTGCCATGGCCGACATCAAGGCGCACGCCACGCTGTATCGCGCTGGAAACCGAGGCACGTAATTCACCCGCAGACGTCAGAATGCGGTTCGGTTTGCCGTTATAGCAGTGGGTGATGATGTCGCCGCTGGTTAATAAATCGGCGATTTCATCGAGGTCCGGCGGATTATTGCCAATGTGTACCATCAGCGGTAAATCACCGTTTTCACGCTGGATTTCTTTGGCGATTTCAAGAGGTTTAATGCCGTTCGCACCCACCACGCTGCTGCTCATGCGTGCTTTGATACCGACGATAAAACCCGGGTGGCGCGTGACGGCATCGCACACCGCCACTTTGTCGATATTCGCCATATCAGACAGTTCGTTTTGCGCAATCAGCCCAACCTTCGAGATATTCAGCAGAGCGTAAACGTCGGTGCGCGCACAGCGAGTCAGCTCGTAAAACTCGTCGATGTCATCCGCACCAGTGCTTCCGGCATCCACCACCGTCGTCACCCCCGTATGAATACCGATACTGTCAGGGTCATCGTGATAAATCGGGGATTTTTGGTAGCAGTGAACGTGGGAATCAATCCAGCCGGCGCTAACGTAAAACTCGCCGTTAAGCTGGCGCTCTTCGCATGTATCACCCGTGACTCCGCCCAGTGCCGCAATTTTTCCATCTTTAATCGCGATGTCGATAACCGTATCGTCCACCAGGCGGGCGTTGCGCAGGATTAAGTCGTACATGATTTTTTCCTTATTGGCGGATGGGACGCGCCATCCGCCAAAAAAGTTCTACAAAGCAATCGGGAAGAAAGCGCCAAAAAGCATCGCGCCAAGAATTGCGCCGCCGGTAATCGGTTTGTTCCACAGGTAAAACAGCAGCGAACCAATCAAGGATCCGATACCAATTGGAATCGAGGCGGCCATCGCGCTGAGGATAATTAACGGGCCAAGGAAGCGGCCGGATGCGTTACCCGCGCCCATCATCACGTCAGCACCGTAAGTAGAGTTGCTTTGGTTGATGGTGAATTTACGCGCAAGAATGATCAGATAACCAATCGCCAGGCCAATCACCAAACCGGTTGCTAAAGAAGCGGTGAAGTTAGCGACTGGGAAGACAATCCCGGCCCCCAGCAACAGGGCAGGAACGCCAAGCCCGACACCGGTTTGAATCGCCCCGCCGATGTCCAGAATCCCGACCAGCGAACCTTCAATGATGCGGGCAAACAGGAAGCTGGCACCAAATGCTGCGACTGCGCCATACACGCCAGTGTCGATTCCGGCACGCAGCATGGAAACAAACGCTACTTCGTTAAATGCGCCGATTCCGTAGAGGTAGTACATGTGTGTCCCGGCGAACACGCCGGATGAAAGCAGGCCAACAAAAATCGGGAAAGACCAGTCGGCGTACCAAAAACCTTTATTCTCTTCCATCATTGGCTCCCTTATTTTCCGCTCAGCGAGTTATGAATCAGATCCAGCCAGTTCGGCACGGTCAGATGGAAGGATTCGATCATCTTCATGTCGAAACCGCGGAAGAAACCACTCAGGACAAACAGCGCGATAATCGCGACCATCATCACTTTGGTGACGTGGTTCCAACCGCTCTCTTCCACACCTTTACCAATCAGGATGCCCAGTACCAGACCCGGTACGGCGTTACCCATAATCAGCTGTGCGCAGCCGCCGAAAATCGTCGCCCAGAAGCCCGATTTCTTACCCGCGTCAATCGCCGCCAGCCAGAAAATCACTGGCATTATGATGTTAACCAGCAGGTTAGCGGCAGGCACCAGAACTTTTACCGCCGTGACCTGCAATGCAGCCGGAACCGCCGAAGCCGTGGTGTTAAGGAAGGCGACCACAATCATGCCGATGATGCCGCAGGCGATAGCCATCTTTCTCGGGTCGTGCAGGGTTTCGGCGACGTTACGGTTTTTCACCATCAACGCGGCAGCACCCCAGTTTGGGATAATGCGGTGGTCAACATCTTGTGTGAACGCTCCAGCTGCAACCGAGGACGCCCATGCGTTAAAGAAGAAGCCCAGACCAAATGAGAAGTGTGAAGCCGGATCGCCTTCGCAGGAATTTAGCTCACCGAGAGTACGAAAAGCGCCCATCCCTTGAGTGGTAGGCGCGTGAAACATACGTGCAGCCCCGGCGCCAACTCCAACACCCACCAGACCGCCGATGATTAGCGATTTTATTAATATAATTAAGAACATCTGTCTGTCCTTTCTGTGTGATTTTATTGGGGAATGAAATCGACTTTGTCCATGTTGATTGCCGTAACATTGACTGAAACATCCAGCTCGACGCTGAACATTTGTTTTTCACGCTTCAGGAAGAAGAACAAAAACGCTTCTTTCTTGACCTGGACTCGCGCCTGAATAACTTGCACATCCTGTGGCTCAATGCGCAGTAAAATGTGGGGAGAAGATTTCATCACCGAGCCCTGAACATGATTCAGGGCGTCAGCAAAGGCTTTGGCTTTGGTATCGCCGCGCCCTTTCACTCTCACCGTTTCTGAGAAGTGTTCTTTCATGCTCACTGACCGTACTTCTTGGCCCAGGCCTGTACCAGACGCTCGCCCAGTTCTTCTTTATCCATAAAACCAAAGCCCAGAACGTTATTGCCTTCGTTAATTGCGGTCACGCCTTCATCCACTGAACGCATGCCGTACTTGGCTTTGTAACCGTGTTTGGTTTGCGCGGTGATAGCACCTGCGCCGCCGCTACCGCAGAAAGAGATACCAAACGTGGCATTTTCTGCTTTCATTACATCGCCCAGTTTCATATCAGCGGCAACACCAGGAATCACCACGGCACGACCGCCCGCTTTCTCAATCCCTGCCGCCACTTTCTGGCCTTTGCCCAGACGATCGCCAATCACTACGGTAATTTGTTCCATGTGTTTCTCCTGATTATTCAAAGATTGTCTTTCGCGACTTCAAAATGCACCGACAACAACCACGCCTCTTCAACAGGGAGATTGCCAAACTGTTCCACCACTTCTTTCGCCATCACCAGCGAGTCATCAGAGATTTCCTCAAACAGACTCTCTTCAACTTCTGGCAGCGGTTCGCCGGTCAATGACCGATGAGCCATGGCACGAACGTGGGATGTCAGCATCTGTTCCTGCACCGCGTTCGGCGTGATGTTTCTGTTCATAAGCAGCGTATTGATAAACGCCAACACTCGTTCGGTGAGAAGCGTTTCCTCGGTACACCCGGCTTCATTAACCATTACCGCTCCGTCATTCACACTACGTACCTCTTCGCTGTCAGGCTTTTAAGGTATCGACCAGGGTTAAAGGTTTGTAGCGAGTTGTTTTCCACTTCGAAGTGGAAATCGCGGCTTCAATAGTGATTTGCGCCACAAAAAAGGGCTGAATCGTGATGATTGGCTGGTTTAGTGTGATTACAGTCACGCATTAGCAATGCTTAAGTGAGAGTTCTCAGTGATAGTTTTTGAGCAAATTTGTGAGCCAGGGGGGATTTTGGGGGAGATATTGGAAAGGCTTATGGCACATTTTCCGGTAAAGAAAACTTCCTGCGGTGCCAGAACGGTTGAGTTTTACCCAACCGTATTTTTAAGTAGTGGGAATTGCTTTAAATTATAGGAAGTTAAGTTTGATGGTCGCAATGGTATCAATTTTCCCGGCCTTCACTTCTGGCGAGATTGCGATATAACGTGCCGCCAGCGGTATCGAACTCTGGTTATGCACCATCGGTAGATCATCGAGCGACACGGGTGAGCCAAAAGCCAAAGGCAAATTGCGATAGAGGAGCTGCACACCCACACCCGTCGCGTTATCCGCAGTCAGAGTATTTTTCAAAATCCCCTTTTCCGGGTCTGCTGCCACACCATACAACGTCATTTCGATGTGTTCCGGGGAACCGGTACACACATAAGTGATATCAAGCTGAGTGGATGCGGCAGTCTTCTGCGCTTGTAGTGTCGCAACATCAACAGGAACCAGGCTGAATGCCGCATTCGCCGCTAAGAAGTGGCAATACCCCGCAGGTGGTGTGGCACTAAAAGAATAATCCACGCTGACTGACTGCTGTAGTGCCGAACGAGTCAGAGTCAATATGGAAGGACTTTGATAGCTGATGTGCTCTAATGACTCAATTGAGCCGGTCTTGACCAGTTCGGTTTTAATAAAAACATCGTCACTGGTTAAATCGCTTTTATCATCCAGCGCAAACTGTTCGTTAACCGGCAACGTGCTAAGCGGCGTGTGGTTTCCTTTCTGACGAATAATCAAAGAAAGGCGAATGCCAATACCTGCGACCGAAGTCGGATAAACATTATCACCCGTCATGCTTCCGTTCATGATCCCGGTGATTGATAACTGATCCTGCGACTGCGATGAGGCGCAGCTAATATCCTTGCGTTGATGTGCAAGGCTAGAAAGCGAAGCGCGTTTCACATACAGCGTGTCGCCCACACTGGCTTGCAGAGGATCTTTTTGTAGCGATCCGTTAAGCACAATTGAAAGCCGGGATTGGCTTTGCACATTGCAGGCTGAAGCGAGCGTGGGGAATAGCGCAATCAACCCTGACAGCAGTAATATTATTAAGGAACCACGCATCTTAGCTATTCCCACAGGTTAGTTTCATCATTGTTATCGGTAATTTCCCGCTCGCGACCGGCAATTTATAATGTGCTTTGCAAGCCTGCTTATCGTCCATACTAATACTGAGATCCCCTTCATCCGGCGCACCGGTAATAAAGAGTTGCCCACCGTCGCCTACAAAGAACATTCTGTCGCTATCTATCAGGCTTGCTTGCGAACCAAAGGGAATGACTTTTCCTCTCTGGCTCACAGTAAAGAGCACTTTACGGCCAATATTCGCCGGGAAATTAGCAAGGACGACCGCATCTTTAGTGGGAATAACGTTGGTTGAGATATTTTCAAAGGAAATATTAGCGCCCACGCTGTCAGCATCAATTTGAATCGAGTTATTATCGTATGCAGATAATTCAGGCACGATGGTATAACCGCGCCAGTCGGTATAAACGCCGAGGTTATTTTTCACACCAACATGGCTCGCACCCGGTGCACTCACCAACGCTAACGCGCCATCGGAATATTGACCAATTGTCGCTCCATGGCGATGGATAATAAGTTGCCCGTTTAGCCCATAGGTAAACTGCTTTTGGTTTTCATCCTGGTTATAACCCATCTGAATCTCACCATAACTCCCTTTATAGTCGGTAGTTATACTGGCATTTCTGCCATCTTCTTCACCCTTATTGACGTTGTAACCCAATTGCGTGTTATAGGTGAATACTTCGGAATCCATGATATTGCCATGCAAGCCCAACGTTTGATTACTATTCCCTTCGGTGTCATTGGTCATCATTAACGAAGCCGAATTTTTTGCTTCTTTGTCGAATACGGATAAAGGCAGTGTGAAGTTGACCATCACCTGTTTGTCATTAGTGACGGTCCCTTCTTCATCAAAATCCTGGTTAAGGCTCAGGGTGAGTGACGTACTTACTGGCCCGATCGGGGAGTTAAATCCAAGCTGGTACATTTTTGAGCTGGTGCTGTCTCTATAATCAGTTTGGTTCATAGAAACAAATATAGTTTGAGTGTCAGTCACCGCCTGGTTAATTGATAGCGTGAACTGTTTTTCGCGCGCTTTACTTTCGTCTGCCGTACCATAGTTATCGGCAAATGAAACATAGCGGTCACTATATTGCGTGTAATTAAAATTAATATCGCTGCGGGTTGTTTCCATATGGTTAGAGTAAGCAAGATGCATCGCAGTTCCACTGCGGTTCTCATGACTTTCCGCAAGCGTGGAGTTTTCTTTTGCCACATCAACGGAGAATGCGCCGAGAAACCCTAAGTCTAGCCCCACACCAAGGTCGTAGCTTCGGTAATCGTTGGTATTCTGTATACCGCTTAATAAAGTCACATCATAGGGTAAACCGTAAGCCGCTGTAGCCTGGAATACATCAGGCTCCTCAGACTTTATTGTTGCCTCTGAATATTTCCCGGCGGATAGCCCATACTTCAACGAGCCCTGGCGCTGCAAAATAGACATTGAAGAAAATGACTGGCTAAGATGTTTTTCGCTGCCATCAGCCTCTTGAATGGTGATATCTAATATTCCCCCGGACGAAACGGGAGCCATATCAGAAATAGCAAACGGGCCGGGTGCAACATTGGTTTGATAAATTATATTATTGTTTTGCCGAACAATGACTTTTGCATTGCTATTCGCAACACCACGGATAACCGGAGAAAAACCATTAATGCTATCCGGGATCATTTCGGTATCAGAAGTCAGTTGCAGACCTTTAATGCGAATACTGTCGAACAGATCGCCACTAGTGTAGGCGTCGCCCATCACCAGTTCACTTTTTAACGAAGGAATTGCGCGCTCAACGTAAGTGCTGAGGCTTTCCACTTCCGTACCAGACCCGCTGCTTTGCGAGAGAGTCGATAAATTGCGTAAACGCCATGGGCCAAGATTCAGCCCATTTTTAAAATTGACATAGTTTTCAGCACCTGCAGAACTATCTTGCTTATTTTCAATGGTTTGTGAACCAGACGCCTGGTAACCGATGAGCAACGCAGGAATGCCGTCATCCCAAAGCTCTGGGGGAATTTCATCTTTAAGCAAGGTACGTAGCGTAGTTTGCGGGAAAGAGAGCGACAGTTTTTTAGTAAGATAATCAAACGAAGACGTGGCAACCGGCACAGCTTCGTTCAGTAATACACAGCTACGATCTTCTTTGTCCAGATTGATATTCACATCGTGTGAAGATGAATCAACGCCGATTTTTGCGTACATCTCAACCGGAATACACGGGATAAGTGCTTCTTTCTGCATTGAGAATTGAATATCTTCCGTCGCGAATTTTTTGCCATTAACTTCAATATAAACGTGATAAGTCCCCTCTTTAACCTGGTTTGCTAATACCGAATTGAGATCGGTAATAGCGGGGGCACCGCCCACAGACTGCATCATGCCGGGGTCAAAATAAGCCTGACCTTGCGCCATAGATATAGACGCCAAAATAGATAAAAACAATGAACTGCGAATGAAAACAGGTTTCACGAGGGCACGAGCAATGATTAGTGACATGGCAAACTTCAATTTTATCTAGAATTAGAGCGTCGCTGTTTTCTCAGGCGAAGTGACAGAAAATTCATTCATTGCGGTCCAGACAACTTTTGCCCCAGCAGGTGCAGACTTCACTTTATAGGTCTGTTCACCATGAGGGGCGACTACTGTGTTGTTATCTTCAATGGAGATTTTTAACGCTTCGTTATTAATCAAAACTTTATTCATAACAACATAATAAGGTGAGTTATTTGTCACGGTAACCGTATCATTACTCATCCTTTTCCACGAAAGAGCCGCGATTGCGTCTTCCAGGTTACCGGGGAGATTTTCAGGGCGATAGAAAACTTTAATACGTGTCAGTACCGCAACCATGACTTTGGTTTTAACCAACTTCTCGCCATCTGTCATTGCCGGAATTGCTTTAACATCTAACCAAACCAGGCTTTCACGATCGGTTGGTAAACCCTCACCGGAATACATTATCTGAACAATCGCTTCACTTTTATTTGCCATATGGAATAAAGGTGGCGAAACAAAGAAAGGTAGTTTGGCATTCTTTTCAAGCCCAGGATTTCCCTGCGCATCAATCCACGACTGGACTAAATATTCACGGTCTTCTGAATTTTTAACCGAGATATTGATATCAGGATCTTTGGCATGATAATAAACACGGTTTGCCGAAAGCTGAACAGTTGCAGAGGAGGAGAAACTCAGGCTTGTCAGCGCAAAAATTGCTGCTGCGACGAATGGACGTAATTTCATGATGTATTCCATAGATAAAAATGGCTGGCAAAAATGCCAGCCATGAGATGACTAATAGCTAATTAAAGGAAGTTAACTTTAACGTTAGTCGTAGCGCTGATGGTGCCAGAAATGACTGATTGGGTAGATACTGTTTGAGTTGGCGCAACATACAGAGGGATATGTGAACTACCGGAGGATTCGGTAGTATGAACCAGTGAGCTACCGCTATTGGCTTTAATCAATACATGTTCCTGTGTAAGCAGAACCTCGTCCCAGAAGCTAACCGCTACGTGCTGCGCGCTACCAGGTACATCATCCAGTGCGATCAGGCTGCTGTTTTCGCCATCTGCGGTACCCAGAATGCTGACAGAAACAGTTTGTCCTGCAGGGCATTTGGTCAGGGTAATATCGTATACCGCACCTGGGTTATTTTTATAAGGCTTGCCTGATTCTACGGTACCGATATCGTAAATGCTGATGTCATCAAAGGTTACTGAGCTAGGAGCATCAATTTCACAAGCAGCGTAATCGATAACATGGCCAGTCAGCGTAATGTCGCTAACAATTGCTTCCTGCGCTGCGTGGCTTACACCTGCCAGGCTAGAAAATGCCATAGCCAAAGAAAGAACTAAAATCTTCTTGTTCATAATAAATCCCTTATTTTTAAACCGATTAGCAAATAGCAATTAGAGGAAAGTCACTTTAATTTGAGCTGAAGTAGATACGTCGCCCGCAGTAACGGTGCTAGTTGCGTCAGATTTTACTAATCCGAAATCCAGGCCAACCATTGCGACGGTTGTTTTAATTGGATCGCCGCCGAGTTTGTATTGAGTGGAGTCATCGTGATTCCACATAGCAATACCCACATTAGTCGCTGCATTTGTAGCAGCGCCATTGGCAAGAATTGTGCTGTCTGTGGCATCAGCGGTACCAAGAACAGAGACTTCCGCGTTAATACTTTCACAGTCAGTGATAGCAACTTGCAAAGTACGTACGGAAGTCTGAGTTGGTTCTTGATCTGAAGTTTTCAGGTCAGCCATCAAAGGTGAACCCAGTTCCAGTGCATTCTTGTTCAGAGCTACTTTACAAGGAGGAGCACTAATAGAGCCTGAAACTGCCAGGTTCAGGATGTTCGCGTCATCTGCTGCATGTGCCATAGAGCCAACAAGAGCGCTTGCTGCAACTAAAGAAGCAAGCGTCACTTTTTTGAAAAATGTATGATTCATTTTATGTCCCTTTTTGTTATAAAATAAATATCAAACCTTATCAGCATCATGCTAATAGAGTTTGAGATTTACCTATCCATTTTAATGAAACTTTATATAGCTTAGAGGTATTAACCAAGGGGCGTATGACTATTGCGCTTCGTGATTTTCTTTTCGTAATTACTCTACAACACAAGCTAATATTTTACACTCGTGAAATGATCCGAATTTGGACAGGCAGCGACTAGTAAATTATTTTCGTTATAGTTAACAAAGTACTTCCCAACAACAAGGCCCAGAGACTTAGTCAAGAAGGGGAAAAAAATAATGCCAGAGCCTAATTAAAATAAATTCTCATTTAATGTCATAAGTACAATTAATAGATTTAAGCATCTCATTTTCCATAGTGATAAATCCTCTCATTTTCCTTTCAGAGAGAATGCGCATAGTTCCGCTACGTGACTTTCCAGTTTTGCTACGTATATGCTTTTCAGCATGTAAACTATCGCGCAAAAGCTTAGGCTCATTCATGGGTTCAATTAACTGATTGCGAACTATCTTAAACGAGTTGGATGTCGATAACTGCAAGGTGTGCGTAAAGAGGGCATTGCTCACTGCCTGGAGATGCACTTTTTATTTTATTGAAAATATATTACTGATGGTGAAAGCCACTTATATAACCACGAATTAAAATAATTCCCTGGTCATAGGCTTATGGAGTAATTTAAGTTATAGCGGCAATGGATTATGAAGAGGAAGAGGAAGAGTAAAGTGGCGGAGGAACCCCCGCCAGAAGGTGTAAAGTCTACTTTTACTTCACCAGCCCCATACTCTGAGGCAGTGCCATGGTGATAGCCGGTAAATACGTCACCATCATCAGAACAATCGCAATCACCGCAAAGAATGGCAGCAACGGCTTAATCACGCGCTCAATCTTAATATCCCCGACTTTACAGCCGGTAAATAAGATTGGCCCTACCGGTGGCGTAATCGTGCCGAGGGATAAGTTAAACACCATCATGATACCGAAATGCACCGGGTCCATTCCAAACTGCATACAAATTGGCAGGAAGATTGGGGTGAAGATTAATACCGCAGGCGTTGGGTCCATAAAGGTGCCGACCACCAGCAATACCAGATTCATAATCAGCAAAATAACAATGAAGCTATCTGTAGCAGAAAGTAAACCGGAGGCAATCAGTGCCGGTATTTTGGTGAAGGCCATGACCCACGACATAATCGAAGATGCCGCCAGCATGAAGATAACAATCGCGGTCATTTTCGCCGTGGCGAGGAATATCTTCGGCAAATCGTCAATTTTAATATTGCGATAGATTATGCCGAGAACTAACGAATAAACGACCGCAATCGCCGATGCTTCCGTCGCCGTAAATACGCCGCCCAGAATACCGCCGATAACCACGACAATCATCATCAGGCTTGGAATAGCATCAAACAAAATACGCAGCGTCTGGCCTTTATTTGCCGAACGGTCGGCCACATAGCCACGGCGTTTCGCAATGAAACCCGCAACCAGCATCACACCTAAACCCCACAGAATACCCGGTACATAACCGGCCATAAACAGCGCGGAAATAGACACGCTACCCGCCACCGTTGCGTAAACAATCAAAGAGTTGCTTGGCGGAATCAGCATACCCGTTGGTGCAGAAGCAATGTTCACTGCGGCACTGAACGCTGGATCGTACTGCTCTTTTTTCTGAATCGGCGACATGATGCCACCGACCGCGGCGGCCGACGCCACACCAGAACCGCTGATCGATCCAAACAGCATATTGGCGACAACGTTGGTTTGCGCCAGTGGACCGGGCAAGAAATTACTGACCATTTTGGCGCAGTTAATTAAACGAATGGCGATCCCACCATTATTCATTAAATTCCCCGCCAGTATAAAGAAGGGAATCGCTAATAAGGCAAAGGAGTCGAGGCCAACAAAAACGCGCTGTGCCGACGTTAATATCGCACCATCGAAAGGTAAGATAAGTAACATTGCGGCAAAAGAAGAAATCCCGATGCTGATACTAATTGGCGTGCCCGCCAGCAGTAAAATAAACACACCGCTAAACATTACAAGAGCAACAATAATTGCAATATCCATATCAACACCCAATCAATCTTGTTTCGAAGAGAACTTTCTGAACAGCCCATATTGGTTATACAGGCAATAGAACAGCGTCATTGCACCACTGAGAGGAATTGCAATGTAGATAATGCCGATTGGAATTTGTAATGCGGAATCGAGTTGCGCCATCTGGCGGCTCATCCCGATATAGCCCCCGATAGTCAGCACCAATAATGCAAATACAGAGGTGGCAAGTTCGCCAATGATTTCCAGCGAAAGGCGTAATTTACGCGGCATTTTATCGCGCATAAAAGTGATAGCCATATGCTCGCGCAGACCGAAAACATAGGCCCCGCCAATCAGCACCAGCCAGATAAACAAATAACGCGCCAGCACTTCGCTGACCGCACTTGGACTATTCAATAAATAACGGGATGCAACCTGCCAGGTCACCAGCAGCGTCATTAATCCCACAATTAAAATACATAGATACGACGCCACTTTATCAATGGCCTGTTTCACTCGGGTGATATGCGAATAAAAATCAGATTTGGATACGGCGGCGGAGGGGGCGGTTTGCGTCATTTTCATCATATTCTCCACTGGGGGCCAGAAAGCCCCCCTGGTTACTAAGCCGTGTTACTCGGCCAACTCACGAATTTTTTCGTACAACGCTTTTTGTTCCGGCGTAGTCAACATGGCAGATTGCAGCGGTTTGCAACGTTCCTGGAATGGCTTGATATCCACTTCAGTGAAGGTCGCGCCGTTGTCTTTCGCGGTTTGACGTGCGCCATCGAGCGCTTTATCCCACAGTTCAAACTGAGTCTGGGTGCTTTCTTTGGCTAATTTGCGGAACAGCTCGCGATCGCCTTCATCCATTTTGGCGAGGAAACTTTCGTTAGCGACAAGCAGATCGGCCACCATCACGTGGCGCGTTGCTGAGAAATAAGGAGCCACTTCGTACTGTTTCAGGTCGGCATAAGTGATTTCATTGTTTTCAGCACCATCCAGCACGCCCTGCTGAATCGCTGAATACACTTCACCCTGGCCCATTGGTACGCCGGTTCCGCCCATGCAAGACAACATTTTGATCATGGTATCGGACTGCATTACGCGGATCTTTTTACCCTGCATATCAGCCGGGGTGGTGACTGCGGCACCTTTGGTGTAAACACTGCGAGCGCCTGCTGTATACGCGGTAATAACTTCAAAACCGGTTCCTTTGGTGGAAGCAAACAGGCTGTCTAGCACGCCAGACGTAAACACTTTGCGCTGATGTTCCGGGTTGTCGTACACGTACGGCATAGCCAGAACCGAGAAGTTTTTATTGAAGTTTTCCACCAGCGGGTTAGCCACAACCGCCATCTGAATCGCGCCAGACTGAACCAGTTCAAGTGAAGCACGCTGGTCGCCCAACAGTTCATTGGGGTGGATTTCTAATTTGTAACGACCATTGGTCGCCGCTTCCAGCTTATCGCTGAAGGAAACTAACGCTTTGTATTGTGGGTTATTTTCAGATTGGTTAAACGCGGTTTTTAGGGTAACGGTGCCTGTTGGAGCAGCGTCATCGCCACATCCGCTCAGCAAAATCGTTGCCGCAACAGCGGTAGCAACCAGCGAAATTTTTGGCAAAACATGTTTCAAATGCAGCATCCTGAGATTCCCTTATCCATGATTTCTGTGTGGAACTATTCCGTTTCGAAAGCATTTACGCATTGAATGGATTAAAAATGAAACGTTATTTCACTCAAAAAGAAATTTTGATTCATTTTGCTATTCAGATCTCAAAATGCCGAAAACAGCTGCTCATAAAAAACACAATCGGTGTATGCAAAAACAGTAAACAAGCGTGGAGTCAGTGATGCAGGCAAGGATTTAAGGTACTTTATGGCAATCTTGCAGGGATGAAACATTTAGGACATCCATGAAAATTGACGCAGAAATCACTTTCCGAAAACTCGAGATATTCATGGTGTTTATGGAAAAGGGGAATATTGCCCGTACCGCAGAGGCTCTGGGCATCAGTGGCGTGAGCGTTCATCGCGCCCTGCACACCCTTGAAGAAGGCGTTCGCTGCCCGCTGTTTATTCATAAAGGCCGCAATCTGGTGCCGTTGCCTGCGGCAAATACGCTGCTTGAACACAGTAAAGAAGCGGTGGCACTGATGGTGCGTGGTATAGCAGAAACTCGCCAGACCGCAGGTGTCGGGCAAGGACGTTTACGCATCGGCACGCTGTATTCTCTCACGCTCGAAACAGTGCCACGCCTGATTATGGGCATGAAATTACGCCGCCCGGAATTGGAAATGGACCTCACCATGGGTTCCAACCAGATGCTGCTCAATATGCTCGAAGACGGCGTCCTGGATGCGATCCTGATTTCGATTTCAGAAAGCGAAATCGACAGAAATAGACTCGAAGTGTTGCCTTTGTTCCAGGATGACATTTTCCTCGCCGCATCCAGCACGTTTCCGCTTGATACCAGCAAGTTAGCCGATCTTCGCGAGTACCATAACGAGAAGTTTGTTTCGTTAGCCGAAGGCTTTGCGACCTACAACGGTTTCCAGGAAGCGTTTCATATCGCGGGGTTTGAACCAGAAATTGTCACGCGTGTGAACGATATTTTCTCGATGATAAGCCTGGTGCAGGCGGGGGTGGGGCTGGCGTTAATGCCGGGGCGCATGAAGAAAGTGTATGAAAATTCAGTACAACTGCTGAAACTTGCCGACCCTTATCAGATGCAGCAATCTATCGCGATTGTCTTTGCCCGCAACCGCGAACACGATCCTAATCTCCTGGCACTTGCTGCCGAAGGGCGCATGTACGCCCGTTCGTTTATTGATACGCCTAACGCGCCTCTTTAACGCGCTCGGCGAGGCGTTTTATCAGCGCGACGCTGTTTTGTTCTGCGCAAACCATTTCACCTTCACGGAACGCCTGGCGCGTGAGTCCGGTCAGCACGCTACCTGGCGGCATTTCGATGGCCAGGCGCACATCACGTTCGTTGGCGGCAATCATCGCATCACGCCAACGCACGGTGCGCGACATATTCAGCGCTAAATCTTCGGCAATTTTCTCCGGCTGCCAGGCCACGCGAGCGGTACTGCCACTGAGATAGGTACAGCGCGGACGGGTTAGCGTCACATCGGCAAACGCCTGTTGTAGTTTTAGCGCGGGTTCAGCCAGTAATTCACAGTGCGATGGCACGCTAACCGCCAGTTGTTTAGCTTTCTGCGCCCCAAATTTCAGCGCACGCTGGGCCACTTTCGCCATGTCTTCGTCACGCCCGGCAATCACAATTTGCTGCTCGGCGTTGATATTAGCGATGTACGTTCCGCTGCCTTCCACCAGTGTTTCGACCTGACTGAGTTGCAAGCCGGTAATCGCCGTCAAACCATAACCTTGCGGATACGCCTGCTCCATTAAATCACCGCGCAGAGCCACTAAACGTAACGCATCTTCAAAGCTTAACGCGCCCGCCACCACGGCCGCCGGAAACGCGCCGATGGACAAACCACACACCATATCGGGCACCACACCATTGAGCTCAAGTTCCTGCGCACAGGCCACGCCTGCAATTAACAGGCAAAGTTGAACAGCACGGGTATGTTTCAGCGCATCAATCGTATCGAGCGCGTCGGCTTCATCACCTAAAACTGCACGAACACGCGCCATAATGTCGCTATCTTGCGGTAATTTCTGCAACATACCGACACGTTGCGTTCCCTGTCCGGGAAAAGTGAAGAGAATTTTCATACTTATCCCTTTAATGCCCACGGGTCAGTGACGATTTCTGGCCCGCTGTTGGTTTTCAGCAACACACGCCCGTCACGTAACCATTCTGCAAGGGCAAAAGCCCCCTGCGGCGTTTCAATTTGCGTATCGGCTCGGCATAACAACTGGCCGATAACCGCCTGCCATTCGAGCAGAGATTCGCGCTCAACACGCTGCGGGCAGCGAATCAGCAAATCGAGATCGCTGTCAGCATGTAGCACCGGGACTTCTGTCGCCAGCGCGTAGCCGCAGCTTCCGGTAATACCCCAGCTCCATGGCCATTCACGCAGGGCGAGTTGAATTGCGCCCTGAACAGGCGGCATTGAAACAAACGGGGATTTTACTAATAAATCGCGGGAGGCCAGTTCTTCCGGGGAAATGATGCGTTTAACTTTTGCCGCATTTACCCAGCCGGCCGCCCGCTGGTCGCGGCGCATTCCACGAACACCTACCGGAATGCGCGCATCATGACTCACATCACGCCGCACCACCACTGGAAGCCGGGGCTGCCATTGGCTTGCTACCCACTCTTCACTCACATCTTCAAGCGCGTCGCTATCGGTTAGCCAGAGTAGGTCGTGTGGGCGTGGTGTGTTCATGATTTACATTCCTGAAGTCAGAGAGATAAACAGCGGTAACGACAGGATAGAGAGCACGGAGCTAAGCAGCAAGACGGCTTCTGCATCCGGCGACTGTACGCCGAAACGGTTACCGAACACCACGCCAAAGAAGCCCGCAGACAGCGCAATCATCAGGATCGCAGTAATCGCAACCGGCCCAGTCAGACCCAGCGCCAGCACGATACCCCAGGCGATGAATGGCTGAATCAGCAGTTTGGTCACAGTCGCCACGCACACTACGGTGTTAATTTTCAGTTTACGAGCAGACAGGATAACGCCGGTCAGGAACAGCGCCGCAGCGGTCGCAGACATGCCCAGCGGCTTGATTGACGACAGCAGCAGGTCTGGCATACGAATGCCGATCGCTGACAAAATCACACCCAGTAGCGGGCCCCAGACGATAGGTTTTTTCAGCGAACGCCACATCAGAACCGGCAGCATGGCGAGGGTAGAACCGACAGACTCGCCAGCCGCACGCGCTTTTTCACGTTCCAGAATCATCAGGCAGAACGGTGTCATCAACACAGAACCACAGGCGATAGATACCGCAACGGAAAGTGAAGTCGCAGAACCTTCGCCCAGCACGCTGCCCAGAATTGGCAGGCCAAGTGCCGCATAGTTTGGTAACGCAACAGTCAATGTCAGTACAGCCGCATCCTGCGGAGATTTTTTGAATACTTTGGTCGCCAGGAAATAAATCGCAGCGTAGGTAATCCACATCGCCAGAACCAACACAACACTCATTGGTGACTGCTTGACGATACCTGCCCACGGAGTTTGAACCGTTGCGCTAAACAGCGCGGCTGGCAGGGCGAAATCCATTACAAAGATATTGAGCAGGGAAACATTTTTGTTATCGACCATCTTTGCTTTGCCAGCGAAAAAGCCGAGCAGCATGATGACAAAAATGGGCGCAAGCGCATGAACAATTACGTAAGTCATAACTTCACCTGTAGTTAAAAAAAGAATTCCAGCACCGGTGCGATGATTATTATTTTTCAGACGGTTAATGGTTATCGGGCACTCTAACGGTGCCCATTATTACCGTCTGGCAGGTCTGTCTTTTTAAACTCTGTCGCGACTACCAGACTGCGCGCATACGCTCACGAACCAACGCCGAGCTATGGCGATTCTTCGCATTCAGTCTGTTTTTCAGCGTGTTATCGGTGCGAGCTTCACGAACAGCCGTGACCAGCGCGGCATTCACTTTATCCATATCAGCACTTTCTGGTGCTTCTGGACTCGCAATATCTAACAGCGCAGATAGCAGGCCGAGGCTTTCATAGTTGCTGATGTCATAGGCCATCGGCGGGATGGTGGCGGCCAGTTTTTCCAGCGCTTCCACGGTACGCAGCGTGATGCGTGCTGCGGACTCTTTACCCATCGCGTGGATCATCACGCCGGAATCGTTGAAAGCAATCAGGCGATTTGCCTGGTAGCCGTGTGCCAAAAACGCACCGGACATTGCTTTGCCAACAATCAGGCCCACAACCGGGTGCCCGGCCAGACGCGCATTCGCATAAGCTGCTGCTGCGCCAGCCAGTGCCTGGTGGATACCAAACGCTTCTTCGCGACGGCCATAAGCCTGACTCGGCACGTCGATAACCGCCACAATGGCGCGTTTTTCTGCACTATCTGCATCTTCAGCGATAGTTTCGCTAACCACTTTTGCCAGCGTCCAGCCTTCGAGCAGGCCCACTTCGCCGCCTTTAGCACGCGGGTAATGGTTATTTTCGTCCGGCACAACCGCGATAAAACGGGCGGCTTTGCCATCAACGGTGCCGTCAGCCACTTGTACTGATGCACACAGGCCAGCCATATGCGGTGCGTTAGCGGTAAGTTTGTCCAACCAAATGGCGGCGCGATTCAGTTTCTGGCTCATGCGAGTTTCTCCCCAAAAAGCTGTTTAATCTGTTCGGAATCAGCCTGTTTCGTGGTGTCGAAATTGCTCAGGCGTTCGAGATACCACGCATAATTATCAGTGCGATGTTGTGCCGGAACCCCTTTTGCGAGAGCGTCGTTCACCGCTTGCTTAACCGCATTAACGCCATCGCCCACCAGCGTTTCTACCAGACCGCTCTCATAGCGAACTTCGCCGCCGGTCATGCTCCAGATGAACGGACGGTTACGGGAGTCGTATTCGTCGATCCCCGCTTCCTGCTCGATAACCTGCGGGCCGTTCAGGCCAAGACGCGCTTCGCGAGTCACAATTAAGTGGCTGCATAATGCTGCCGCGATAGACATCCCACCGAAACAACCCACGGTGCCTGCCACCACGCCGATGACGGGCGTATAACGGCGCAGATCCACGATGGCGGCGTGAATATCAGCAATCGCCGCCAGGCCGAGGTTTGCTTCCTGTAAGCGCACGCCGCCGGTTTCGAGGCATAAAACCGCCTGAGTTGGGATGCCGTTACGGTTATCTTCCGCCGCCAGTTCAAGGGCTGCGGCCATTTTCGCGCCGGATACTTCGCCCATGCTGCCGCCCTGGAAAGCGCCTTCAATCGCAATCACTACTGCCGGGCCGCCATTAATGGTGCCTTTGGCAACGACCATGCCGTCGTCAGACTGCACCACGATGCCCTGCGCTTCCAGCCAAGGTGAAACAATGCCTTCGAACGGGTCGAGTAATTCGCGGAAGCTGCCGTCATCCAGCAGCAGGCGAGCACGTTCACGCGCTTTGAGTTCGATAAAGCTGCTGTCGTTACGCATGGCTCACCTCTTCAAAAACTTGTTCGATACGAATGCGCGCCACGCCTGGCGTTGCGCCAAAATCGTGGATTTGCATCTGCCCGGCAGGAATGCTGGTCAATGCGCCGAGGCGCTCAAACAGTGCCTGCCAGCGCTGCTCGCTGTTATCAACAGACGTGGTGATGGCGATTGTCAGGGTGTCGCCCTGAGTCGCGGTAAACAGAACTTCCATATCACCGGAGCCAACTACACCCGCCAGCGCTTTGCCGCTAACGGTGCGAGTTGCCGGAAATGACAACGTAATGTGTTCCATAACACCCTCTTAAAAGTGTGAATGTTGCGGTAATGGGGTAATCGTCGCGTCATCGCAGGCGATGCGGTCAATCAGCAAGGTCGCGGCCAGCAAATCTGCGGCTCCGCCCGGAGACGCATTCAGTGTGAGCATCTCTTTATCAAGCCAGGCCAGAGCAGTTCGGCCCTCAACCGTCGCCGTCCCACCTGCCACCAGCACGCTACGCGCACCGTTTTGCATGGCTTCAAGCCCTTCAAGCCCGGCGCGAGAAAGTACACAGGTATCGCTAAGCGTCGTCATGATGGCCATCAGCGCATCAAGGCGAGCCTGCTGCTCCGTTGCACCGTTCGAACGGCTGCGGCGCAGTTGCGGCAATGCCAGACGCATGATGTGCGGGAAGCCAAGTTGTGCTTCTTCGCGAGCACCGGGAACGCGATAACGACGCGTGGCGAGTAACCCCTTACTGAAAACTTTTGGTGCGTAGCTGTCCGGCAGGCTGGCAAGTTTTGCGGCACTTGCCGCAATCTGCGAACTGCTGCCTTCGCAGCCATGCATTGCTGCCGCGGCGACCAGCAAACCGAGTGCCCAGATAGCGCCCCGGTGAGTATTCACTCCGCCTGTAGCCGCCATCATCTGCGCCTCGCCTTCACGACCTAAACGGCCAACGAGTTGGCGCAGAGCGATATCTGCCGGGCGCTGCCAGCTTTGTAATGCCAGAGCATGAAACGTCGGAGAAAGGCTGTGCGCCGAGCGCTCCATCAAATCCAGATTCAGATCGTGATGAGCGCCATTTCCCCGGCTGTCCACAAGACCGGGTTTCGGGCTTAAACGTGCTTCTTCAATCAGGCTTTGGGTGGCAACCCGTGCAAGCCATTGCGCGCTGCCTTCTGCCCCGATTTGTGGCTGTAGTTTCATTACCAGCTCCGGAATTTCGCAGGTGGGTTATACAGGCCGCCAGACCACTCGACCAAATCCGCCACGCTGCTGGCTGCCAGCAGGGAACGGGTTGCGTCGGTGCGACGAATGCCCATGTCTTCCGGGAAGACCACTTTGCCACTCTGGCGCAGTGCGGCAACGCGTTTAGCGTCAACGCCCAGGCCGATGTCGGTGATACCCGCAACGGAGGCGACCATCGCACGGCGTTCTTCAAGGCTTTCAGCGCGATACAGATACGCGATACCTTCTTCGGTCAAAACGTGAGTGACGTCGTCGCCATAAATCATGACCGGAGCCAGTGGCATACCGGAGGATTTTGCGACTTCAACCGCATCGAGTTTTTCCACGAATGTCGGCTTAACGCCGGCCTGGAAGGTTTCAACCATCTGCACGACGAGCTTACGGCCACGCTGCATCAGATCTGGCTGGGCCTGCATCGCAAGCCAGGCGTCAGTTGCATGGCGACGACCGTGTGGGTCATGCCCCATGTTTGGCGCACCACCGAAACCGGACAAGCGACCGCGCGTCACCGTTGAGGAGTTGGCATAGCCATCAACCTGCAAAGTAGAACCGATGAACATATCTACCGCGTACTGGCCTGCTAACTGGCAGAACGCGCGGTTGGAGCGCATGGAACCGTCGGCACCGGTAAAGAACACATCCGGGCGAGCGCGAACGTACTCTTCCATTCCCAACTCACCGCCGAAGCAGTGCACGGTTTCAACCCAGCCGCTTTCAATAGCAGGAATCAATGTTGGGTGCGGGTTCAGCGTCCAGTGTTTACAGATTTTGCCTTTCAGGCCGAGTTGCTCGCCGTAAGTTGGCAGCAGCAGTTCGATGGCGGCGGTGTTAAAGCCGATGCCGTGGTTAAGCGATTGCACGTTGTGCTCGGCGTAGATGCCTTTAATCGCCATCATCGCCATCAGGATGTGCTCTTGCTTAATCAGGCGCGGGTCGCGGGTAAACAGCGGTTCGATAAAGAACGGTTTGTCCGCCACTACTACGTAGTCAATCCACGAACCCGGAATATCCACACGCGGCAGATCGCATTCGTCGTCCACCAGTTCGTTAACCTGGGCGATAACAATGCCATCGTGGAAGGCTGCCGCTTCGACCAGCGCTGGCGTGTCTTCGGTGCTGGCACCGGTATACAAGTTGCCTTTGCGGTCAGCTTTAAAGCCAGCAATCAGCGCAACGTTCGGCGCAAGATCGACATATAAGCGGGAATAGAGTTCGATATAAGTATGAATTGCGCCAATCTCTAACTGACCGTCTTCAAGCAGCTGCGAAATGCGCAGGCTCTGGGTGCCAGAGAAGGAGAAATCGAGCTTGCGAGCGATACCTTTTTCAAAAATATCAAGGTGTTCGCTGCGCCCGACGCTCGGCATAATCATATGCAGGTTGTGAACTTTTGATGGGTTTACTTCGGCCAACATGCGGGAAAGGAAATCCGCCTGTTTTTGGTTGTTCCCTTCAAGCACCACACGATCGCCTGGAGCGATCAGTTTTTCCAGCATATCGACAAGGCCTTCGGTTGGAAGCACCTTGCCCTGCACGTTGGTGGTAGCCATACGACGCTGCTTCTCAGTGCGGCGTGTGTTCCAGACTCGTGCTGGGGTTTGCCCGGACAACATATTTAACCTCCTGATTCAGCCAATCATTTTGATTTGCTTTAGTCTGGTTAAATTGTGCGCCTCACTGGTTCGACCATCAATTAAGCTCAGGGGCCAATCATTAGCCTTAGAGTAATAATGGATATTCTGTTTTGTGACGAAGGTGGAAGGCGGGGAAAGGGAATGTGGGCTAGCTGACCAACAAAAATCATAATTACGAGACATGCCGCAAGGTGAAGTACTGGCGGTTGGGCGATTAGGGGAAGTTTGTAGAATGTCCGAAGTGACAGTGTGATGGACGCCACACACAACCCTCAATATTAGCTCTTGAGCTAACTTAGCTTTTATACTAACTTGCAGTTCATGGAGAAGCCGTATGTTCACTGTGATTATTCACACTGAGGCGGAAAAGGAATTGAAAGCGTTGCCCACTCCTGTCCAGGCCAAAATGACCAGACTGTTAAAGAAACTTGAAATTAGCCCCTGGTTACTCAGAGAGCCAGATAGCCAGTATTTAGGCGACGGATTATTCGAGATTCGAACGATGGGGACTGACATTGCCCGAGGACTTTGGGTTTATCAAAAAGGGGAACACATTTTTCTGTTGCGCATCTTTATCAAAAAGTCGCAAAAGACACCATCAGGTGAACTTAATCTGGCCTTTCATCGACTGGAGGAAATGAAGAATGAAACATAAAACGCTTGAGCAGGTTCATACAAACCTGATGAAAGACCCTGAATACCGTGCGGCCTATGAAGGCGAAGAAGAACTGGAAAGCCTTCAGGCAACATTGCAAAACTGGAGGATTGAAGCAGGCCTTACTTCTGCACAAGTTGCTGAGCGAATGGGAATAAAACCCCCAACGGTTTCGCGCATGGAAAAAAATGCCACTAAAATGAGCTATGAAACATTAATGCGTTATGCCCGCGCATGCGGAGTTAATTTTAAACTCCAGCAAATCTGAAAGTCTCGATTGGTGGACTTAAACATCCCCCCTTCCCACAAACAGAAAGAGGGGTTTAGCACACAGCTATTAGGATTTAGCTGGGCGAGCGGTGATTTTAATTGAATCGGTATAAGTCACGCGCACGCTTTGGTTCACTTTCAGATCTTTCAATTTCGCCTGAACTTTAGGGTCTTCAACGGTTACCGTTTTTTCCTGACCTTTTGGTCCTACGAAGGTGATTTCATTCTTTTTCAGATCGATGTGTTTAATTTTCAGCTGAACGTTAACCTGGCGGAAGGCTTCGTGCTCAGGTGAACCACTGGTCGCTTTTTCCATACCTTTGGTGGTTGAAGCCGTAGGTGCGGCTTTATCAACGTTGGTATCAAAAGCGATAGCAACGGAACGCGTCACGGTGGTATCAACGGTGTCGCCCGCTTTCAAATTGGCCAACGTACCGGCTTCTTCAGGAACATTAAGGGAAACTTTGTTCCCTTGCTCACCCTCAAGCACCACAACATGATTTTTTTGATCAACTGATACAATTTTCGCGGAGAAATGGTCGGCCTGGAAATCGCCCGCAACCGGCAGGACTGTAGCATTAGCGGAAAAAACACTGAAAGCCAGCAGCGAAACAGTAGCAGCACCTTTGATAAAGGTTTGAATCGGTTTCATAAATCAGATGTCCTTATAAGATAAGCGAATATTTTTGGCCCTGTGGGCAGGGCCAGTATGAGCTTAGCGGTATTTCTTATGGTAGGCATTGCGAGTGGTTTTAAATTCTTCGGCAGCCGCCTGCGCTTCCTTAACTTTGCCTTCGTTTGCCAGTTTCAGCGCGCCGTCAATTTGGCCGACCAGCAGATCCAGGCCGTGGCGATAATCTTTCATCTCCGCGCTGTCTGAGGCTTTGTTTTCAAGTTTAGGTGGGGTGCCTTTTTGCGCATCTAATGCTGCCGCGCGCATATTGTTAAGCGAGGTTTTTAATTCCGCCGCGTTATCGGTCTTCAACACGGTTTTGTAGTTTTCAGCGATGGTATCCATATCATCGCCAACATCTTTCGCCATTACAGCGCCAGTAAATAACACGGACGATACTGCCAACATTGCAATTAATTGCTTACGCATTGACTCACCTTTTTTATTAGAAAGGCGCGGCAGGACGCGCCTCTTACGGTTTCTATTGGCCGGCGATTTTCATCTCCGGCAACAGCACTGAACCACATTGAATATTACTGCGCTTCTCAATATCGCTACCTACTGTAACAATTTCTCGCCACATATCTTTAAGATTTCCGGCAATAGTGATTTCGCTCACCGGATATTGAATCTCGCCGTTCTCGACCCAGAAACCAGACGCACCACGAGAATAGTCGCCGGTAATGCCACTCACGCCCTGGCCCATCAGCTCAGTCACGACCAGCCCGGTGCCCATTTCTTTCAGCATACCGTCGAAATCCAGGCCGCGCCCTTCAATGCGCCAGTTATGGATGCCGCCCGCATGGCCGGTGCTTTTCAGTCCCAGTTTGCGTGCAGAATAGTTGGTCAGCAGCCACTGTTGCAGGATGCCGTCTTTGATGATGTCCCGGCGTTCTGTGCGTACACCTTCGCTATCGAACGGCGTGGAAGCCAGCCCTTTAAGCAAATGCGGATGCTCTTCAATGGTCAGCCATTCCGGCAAAACTTGTTTGCCTAAATAATCCAGCAGGAAGGTCGATTTACGGTAAACCGAGCCACCCGCAATCGCGCCCACTAAATGCCCGAACAGGCCAGTTGCGGCTTCGGCGGCAAAGATAACCGGTGCTTTCATGGTGGAAAGCTTACGCGGAGAAAGGCGCGCCAACGTGCGGCGTGCGCACTCAGCACCAACAGATTCCGGGCTGTCGAGGTCTTCCATCGCACGACCAATGGTATAGGCGTAATCACGCTCCATCTCACCGTTAACTTCTGCGATAACACAGCTAGAAAGCGAATGGCGCGTGGAGCAATAGCTTTGCAGCATGCCGTGGCTATTGCCGAAAACTTTGATGCCGTAGTGGCTGTTAAAGCTGCCGCCTTCGGTGTTGTTGATGCGCTTATCGACGTTCAGCGAGGCGTTTTCCGCACGCGCTGCCAGTTCAATGGCGCGGTCGGCGTCCATTTCGGTCGGGTGGAACAAGTCCAGATCTGGCGCTTCGAAAGCCAGTAACTCTTTTTCTGCCACACCGGCGAATTCGTCCGGGGAGGTGTAACGGGCAATATCCAGTGCTGCCTGCACGGTACGCGCTACGGCATCCGCGCTAAGATCGGTTGTGGACGCGCTGCCTTTACGGTTTTGATGATAAACGGTGATGCCAAGCGCGCCATCACTGTTGAATTCGACGTTTTCCACCTCACCGTATCGGGTGCTTACGCTGATACCAGTGGTTTTACTGACGGCGACTTCTGCGCCGTCGGACTGAGCGGAAGCCAATTCCAGCGCCTGAGATACCGCTTGTTCCAGAACCTGACGTTGTTGTGCTACTTGCGTGTTTACTTTCATCGCTACTGCCATAATGTAAGGTGAGTGAATTAAGTCTAACCCAGAACAGAACAATTTCGCAGTGAACAGGCTTTACTGGTAGAATTAGCCACTTTTTTTAAGGAGCCTAATATGACTAAGCAGCCCGATGACTGGCTCGACGACGTCCCAGATGACGAAAATGAAGACGAAGATGATGAGATTATCTGGGTCAGTAAAAGCGAAATTAAGCGTGATGCCGAGGAATTAAAACGCCTCGGTATGGAGCTGATGGAGTTGGGCAAGAACGCGCTCGACAAAATCCCTCTGGATGAAGATTTGCGTGCCGCGATTGATCTTGCTCAGAAAATCAAAAAAGAAGGCCGTCGCCGCCAGGTTCAGTTGATTGGCAAAATGATGCGTTCGCGCGATATGGACCCGATCCGTGTGGCGCTGGACAAGCTGAAAAACCGTCACAACCAGCAAGTTGCGCTGTTCCATAAACTGGAAGCATTGCGTGACCGCCTGGTTGAAGAAGGTGATGATGCGATGACCGAAGTGTTAAGACTTTACCCGGAAGCTGACCGTCAGCAATTGCGCGTACTGATCCGTAACGCTCAAAAAGAAAAGGCAGCCAATAAGCCGCCAAAATCTTACCGCCAGATTTTCTCTTATCTGCGCGAACTGGCCGAAAGCCAGGGCTAAGAAACTAAAGTGGCTGAATGAATTTTGCCACCCATAAAAAAACCCGCAAATGCGGGTTTTTTTATTACTGTTTTTCAGCTTTCTTCGCCAGCGCATCCAGCAATTTCTGATGAATCCCGCCGAAACCACCATTGCTCATTACCAGAATGTGGTCGCCAGGCTGGGCAGTTTTCACCACCATATCCACCAGAGTATCGACATCTGCACTCCAGTGCGCAGGCTGAATACAGGCTTCTGCGACTTCCACCACTTGCCACGGAATATGTGGCGGCTGGAGCAAGAACACTTCGTCTGCACGGCCTAGCGATGGCGCAAGGTCATCTTTACTCAGGCCCATTTTCATGGTGTTGGAACGAGGCTCAAGCACCGCCAGAATACGCGCCGTGCCGCCCACTTTGCCGCGTAATGCCGCAAGCGTTGCCAGAATCGCCGTCGGGTGATGCGCGAAATCGTCATACACCGTCACGCCATTTTCTTCGCCACGCAATTCAAGGCGACGACGCGCATTCACAAAACTATCCAACGCTTTAGCCGCGTCTGCTGGCGTCACACCCACATGGCGCGCGGCGGCAATCGCCATCAAACCATTATGCATGTTATGTTCGCCCACCAACTGCCAGTGCACTTCGCCGACACGTTCGCCATCCAGATACACTTCCCAGTTGGACGCGTCCGGATTCAGTTTCTTCGCCTGCCAGTGACCTTGTTCACCCACCAGCTCTTGCTCACTCCAGCAACCCATCGCCAGCGTTTGCTTAATGTTGGTATCGCTTTCAGGCCAGATGATTTTCCCCTGACCCGGCACGATACGCACCAGATGGTGGAACTGTTTCTGAATCGCTTTCAGGTCGTCAAAAATGTCCGCATGGTCGAACTCAAGGTTATTGAGGATCAATGTGCGCGGGCAGTAATGCACGAATTTGGAACGCTTGTCGAAGAACGCACAATCGTATTCATCGGCTTCAATCACGAAGAACGGGCTATCGCCCAGACGTGCAGAAACATCGAAGTTCCCCGGTACGCCGCCAATCACAAAGCCAGGTTTGTAGCCACAGGCTTCCAGAATCCATGTCGCCATACCCGCAGTAGTGGTTTTACCGTGCGTTCCCGCAACGGCAATCACCCAACGGTCACGCAGTACGAAATCGTGTAGCCATTGCGGGCCAGACATATAAGGAATGCTTTTCTCGAGAACGGTTTCAACACATGGATTTCCACGCGTCATCGCGTTACCGATAATAACCAGGTCCGGTTGTGGTTCGAGCTGGCTCGGATCATAGCCCTGAATTAATTCAATACCTTGCTCTTCAAGCAAAGTGCTCATTGGTGGGTAGACGTTGGCGTCCGAGCCAGTCACCTCATGGCCGAGTGAACGTGCCAGCATAGCCAGGCCGCCCATAAACGTGCCGCAAATACCCAAAATATGAATGCGCATAAAAACCATCCTTTCATTATTTGGCGCACATTCTAACCGTATGTGAGGTGGTGGCAAATCGCATTTAAGTTAATTCCGTATTTTGCTGGCGCGATTCACCTGTACGCTACTATTTGAATCTTTGTTAGGATTGTTGCAATCGTTTTATTTAACTGACTGATGCAGGGAAAGTGTTATGAAAACGTTAGGTGAATTTATTGTCGAAAAGCAGCACGAGTTCTCCCACGCAACCGGTGAACTGACTGCCTTGCTGTCGGCGATAAAGCTCGGCGCAAAGATCATCCACCGCGACATCAACAAAGCGGGTCTGGTTGATATTCTGGGTGCCAGCGGAGCTGAAAACGTTCAGGGCGAAGTGCAGCAAAAACTCGACCTGTTCGCGAACGAAAAACTGAAAGCCGCACTGAAAGCCCGAGGGATTGTGGCGGGTGTGGCTTCCGAAGAAGAAGATGACATCGTTGTTTTCGAAGGCGCGGAACATGCCAAGTATGTTGTATTGATGGACCCGCTCGACGGCTCATCAAACATCGATGTGAACGTGTCAGTAGGAACAATTTTCTCTATCTATCGCCGCATTACGCCGGTAGGCACTCCTGTCACTGAAGCTGATTTCCTTCAGCCAGGCAACCGCCAGGTCGCCGCCGGTTATGTGGTTTACGGTTCCTCAACCATGCTGGTTTACACCACCGGTTGTGGCGTTCACGCCTTCACCTACGACCCTTCCCTTGGCGTGTTCTGCCTGTGCCAGGAGCGCATGCGCTTCCCGGAAATTGGCAGCACCTATTCCATCAACGAAGGGAACTACATCCGTTTCCCACAGGGTGTTAAAAAGTACATTAAGTTCTGCCAGGAAGAAGATTCAAATACTCAGCGCCCGTACACCTCACGCTACATCGGTTCGCTGGTGGCAGATTTCCACCGTAACCTGCTGAAAGGTGGAATTTATCTCTACCCAAGCACCGCCAGCCACCCGCAAGGGAAACTGCGTTTGCTGTATGAAGGCAATCCGATGGCGTTCCTTGCGGAACAAGCCGGCGGCAAAGCCAGCGACGGTAAAGAACGTATTCTGGATATCATCCCGGAAACCCTGCATCAGCGCCGCCCGTTCTTCGTGGGCAACGAACACATGGTTGATGATGTAGAACGTTTTATTCGTGAGTACCCGGACGCTTAATTCGTTTTAATTTACCCCCTCCCCCCGGCCCTCTCCCCCAGGAGAGGGAGAATACCGAGCAATCCCCTCTCCCGGGGGAGAGGGTTAGGGTGAGGGCGCGTGAATCAACACCTAAACGTCGCCATTGCCGCCACCAAATGCTGTGACTGCTCTTCAAGCGATCGCGTAGCCGCTGTTGATTCCTGAACCAGTGCCGCATTTTGCTGCGCTGCTTCATCCATCTGGCTGACCGCGATATTCACCTGCTCGATACCATAACTTTGTTCGTTCGATGCATTGGCGATTTCACTGACCAGCCGGGTCATACGCATCACTTCTTCGGCGATTTCATCCATGGTTTCCCCGGCTTGTTGCGCCAGTTCACGGCCTTCGCCAACGTGGTTTTGCGAGTCAGAAATCAAGGTGCGGATCTCTTTTGCTGCATCAGCACTGCGGCTTGCCAGGGTACGTACTTCGCCCGCCACCACCGCAAACCCGCGCCCTTGCTCACCCGCACGCGCCGCTTCTACCGAGGCGTTCAGCGCCAGGATATTGGTCTGGAAGGCGATACCGTCGATAACGCTGAGGATGTCGGCAATACGATCGGAACTGCTGGAGATATCACGCATTTTCTCAATCACATAGCACACCATTTCACTGCCACGATCGGCGGTATCAGAGACATCTTTTGCCAGTTTGTGTGCCTGCTCCGCGTTATCGGCGTTCTGTTTCACGGTCGCGGTGATCTGCTCCATGCTGGCGGCGGTTTGCTCAAGTGACGTGGCAGTGGATTCAGTCCGTTGAGCCAGATTCTGGTTACCCGCCGCCAGTTCGCGGCTGCCGGTGTCAATTTGCGAGCTGGCATCACGCACGCGGCTGACCGATTCCATCAGCGAATCACGCATTACCGTAATCGCGGCTGCCAGCCGACCAAATTCATTATTCCCCGCCGTGGGCAGTTGCTGAGTTAAATCACCTTTGGCGACAAACTCCAGTTGCTCAATTGACTGATTCAGCGGTTTGAGCAGCAAATGACGCAGCGCCAGCCACACCAGCACGATAATTCCGGCGGTGAGCAATGCGGCGATAATAATTAGCGTAAGGACGATTTTCTTATGCAATTGCACCGCTTCAACTTCGCTATTGCCGCGCTGTTCGCCCCACTGCTGGAAAATCTCCACATCGGTATCAAACTTCTGCGATAGCGGGATCAGCGTGTGCTCAAGCAAATCGTAGTAATCATCGGGGTTTTGTTTGGTGAGTGCAGCCAGCATCGGATTAATGCCTTTTGCGAGATAGTCCGCATAACTTTGCGATAAGTTTTGAATCAGGCGGTTGCCCTCTTCGTCACCCACGCCGCTATCGATAAACTCTTTCAGCTTCTGCTGCGCCGCAGTGACGTCACTTGCGACGTAATCGGTAGATTTTGTTGCATCATCCAGCAAGCCAATTTCCATCTGTCGAACCGCCTGCCCGGCACCATTACGCGCGCGCAGCAAAGAGACATAACCATCAGACAAGCGCACCATCTGCTCGCCCTGTAGGCTGTTGATTTTCTGGAGTGAAGTTGAGCTTTGTTGCAGAGCGTAAATGCCCATGCCGCTGACAAATAACAACAGGAAGGTCATAACTGCCAACAGAGTCAGCAGCCCCGTGCGAATAGACAAATTTTTCAACATGCTCTTTTCCCGGTGACAGAACGATAGAAACGATTGAAGTGTTATCGACCATCACCGGGGAAACCTTAGGCAAAGCGATTTAACTTTGACCAGGCGTCACGTTAATGCGCTTCACTGGCGAGCTTTGGCGGTTCTCCCACAGCACCGTCAGGCCGCGCTGTAGGGCAATGAAAATAAACAGCAAAATGCCGATGGCGATTTTCGTCCACCAGGAACTGAGCGTGCCATCGAAGTTGATATAGGTCTGAATCAGCCCCTGAATCGCCACGCCAAATAAAGTGCCGAGCACAGTTCCCACGCCGCCGCTTAACAACGTGCCGCCGATAACCACCGAGGCAATCGCGTCCAGCTCCACGCCCATTCCCGCCAGCGCATAACCCGCTGAGGTATAGAGTGAAAACACAATTCCAGCGAGCGTGGCAAGCCCGGTTGAAAGCATATAAATGCGAATGGTGGTGCTGCGCGTGGAAATCCCCATCAGGTTGGCCGACGTGGCGTTGCCGCCAATCGCATAAACCTGGTTGCCAAAACGGGTGCGGTGCGCAAGGAAAATACCAATCACTACCACGGCCAGCATCAGCAGGCCCATAGCACTTAATCGCCCCCCGCCGGGAATGCGCCAGGCAAGGTTAGACAGCGTGTCGTAAATCGGGTGATCAATCGGAATCGACTCTTCGGACACCAGGTAACTGACCCCGCGCAGGAAGAACATCCCGGCAAGCGTAATAATAAACGCCGGGATTTTCAGCGCATCAATCAACAACCCCATAAACGCGCCGAATGCGCAGCCCATCAGCAGCACCAGCGGGAAAGCCACCAGCGGCGATAATCCCCAGAAGCCAATCGCTTTGGCGAGGAATACGCCGGTAAAGGCGATCACTGAACCAACGGAAAGATCGATGCCGCCGGAGAGGATCACAAACGTCATGCCAACGGCAATAATCCCCAGAAACGCGTTATCAGTCAGAATGTTACAAATTACCCGCGTTGAGGCAAAACCGGGGAATTGCGTCAGGCAGTACAGATACCCCAGCACAAACACCGCCAGGGTAATCATCAACGGCAAGTTACGTTTGATCATGGCGACGGAGTCCTTTGAGCAAAGCAATAAAACGCGGTGACTGAACAATCAGCACGCACATCACCACCACCGCTTTCACCACCTGGTTAAGCTCAGGCGGAAAGCCAGAAAGCAGAATGCCGGTGTTCATCCCCTGAATAATCAGTGCCCCAATCACCGAAAGCGCGATGTTAAAACGCCCGCCCATCAGCGAACCGCCACCGATAACCACCGCCAGAATGGCGTCCAGTTCCAGCCACAATCCGGCGTTATTGGCATCGGCACCGCGAATATCGGCGGTCACGATAATCCCGGCGATAGCGGCGCACAGGCCACTCAGTACGTAAGTCAGCATCACGACGAGGCGCGTATTCACCCCGGCGTTTTTCGCCGCACGAATGTTAATCCCGACCGATTCAATAAACAGGCCCAGCGCCGTTTTACGGGTAAACAGCCAGAAGAGCAGCAGCGTTGCCAGCACGATAATCACCGGCGTCGGGAAGAAGAACAGCGCGCCGCTGCCAAGATATGAAAGGTTGGGCGAGTTAAACGTGACGATTTGCCCGGCAGTGATAAGTTGCGCCACACCGCGCCCGGCGACCATCAGAATCAGGGTGGCGACAAAGGGCTGGATCTTGAGAATGGCGACCAGAATACCGTTCCACAATCCGGCCAGGATGCCGACGCCCAGTGACGCCAGGATCACCACCGCCAGGCTGTGTCCATCGACGGTTAACGTTGCGGCAGTCGCACCCGCAATCGCCATCACCGCGCCAACGGAAAGATCAATACCGCCGGTGGCGATCACCAGCGTCATACCAATCGCCAATAATGCGACCGGTGCCGCACGGTTAAGAATATCTATCGGGCTGCCGAACAGGCGTCCGTTTTGCACCACGATATCAAAGAAATGGTTAGCGACCAGGCTATCAACTAATAGCACCAGCACCAACGCGACCAATTGTGGAATACCCGGCGGCCAGCGGAAATTTCGCTTTGGCTTTTCGGCATCCGTTTGCGGCAATGAACGAGGCATCACGTGTTACTCCTTATGCCGCAATGGCATTCATAATTGCCGATACGGAAAGTTCAGCGAGCGGGATCTCAGCCACTTGCTGCCTGTCACGCATGATGATCACGCGATCCGCGTAACCCACCAGCTCTTCGAGTTCTGAAGAAATAACCAGCAGCGCCAGACCATCGGCACATAAGGTTTCGATCAGGCGGATAATTTCGGCGTGTGCGCCAACGTCTATCCCACGCGTCGGTTCATCGAGGATCAGGAATTGCGGTTTAGTTAGCAGCCACCGCGAGAGAAGAACTTTTTGCTGATTGCCGCCAGAGAGAAATTCGATCGGTTGATCGGGACCTGGCGTGCGGATACCCAACTGGCGGATAAACCGTTCGGCTATCTGATACTGCTCACGTTTAGGGATTGGGCGCAGCCAGCCGCGCTGGGCCTGCAATGCCAGAATGATGTTTTCACGTACCGAGGCGGCGGCAATAATACCGTCGGTTTTCCTGTCTTCCGGGCAAAAACCAATGCCGAGCGACGAGGCTTTATGCGGCGATCGCAGCGATTGTTGCTTGCCTTTGATCCACGCGTTACCGCTGTCTGCGGGCTTGATCCCAAATATCACTTCGGCGGTTTCGGTGCGCCCGGATCCTAATAATCCCGCCAGCCCGACGATCTCCCCTGGACGGACTTCCAGATCGAATGGGTTGATCACCCCTTTCTTGCCGAAATCTTTAAACGCGGCGACCGGTTTGTCGCTCAGTAATGTACGGCCCGCACGGTTCAGGGCGTTAGTTTCCAGTTCACGCCCCAGCATCATTTTCACCAGTTCGATCTGCGGCAGATCCCGGGTATTACGCGTACCGACGAACATCCCGTTACGCAACACGGTGATGCGATCGGTGACTTCATAAACTTGATCGAGGAAATGGGTGACGAAGATCAGGCTGACGCCCTGATCGCGCAGCTGGCGCATCAGGGTGAATAGCATTTCGACTTCTTTGGTGTCGAGGCTGGCGGTGGGTTCATCGAGGATCAGCACTTTGGCCGACAGATCGATGGCCCGGCAAATCGCGACGATCTGCTGCATCGCCACGGAATAGCGGTTGAGCGGTTCGGCGACATCCAGCGAAAACCCGTAGGATTCCATCAGCCGGGTGGCGCGCTTTTCCATCTCTTTGCGTTGTATAAACCCAAAGCGACGCGGCTCGCGGCCAATAAACAGGTTATCCGCCACCGACATATTCGGCAGCAGGTTCACTTCCTGATACACCGTGCCGATGCCAAGCTGTTGGGCATGGGCAGTATTCTTTGGTGAGATAAGCTCACCTTCGAGGTAAATATTGCCGCTATCGCGCTGATAAACACCGGTTAACGCTTTGATTAGCGTTGATTTCCCTGCTCCGTTTTCGCCCAGTAGCGCCATGATTTCGCCGCGATTGAGGCTGAAGTCCACTTTGTCTAGTGCCTTAACCCCTGGGAAATGTTTCGATAAGCCTTCCGTGCGCAGAATTTCCTGATTGTTGTTGGTGTTCATTATTGTCCTCTGCACGCTACAAGTCCGGACGCCCTCACCCCGCCCCTCTCCCCAAGGAGAGGGTTAGGGTGAGGGGTAAAGCAGCTTAGTAGCCCATCGATTTTTTCTTCTCAAGCTCTTCTTTCGCGGTATCCGGGAGATACAAAGTAGACTTGGTGATGGTCACTTTTTCCGGCATGGTGCCGTCTTTTTTGAACTTCTCGAGCGCGTCAAACGCCGGGCCGGCCATGTTTGGCGTCAGCTCTACGCTGGCGTTAGCTTCGCCATCGATCATCGCTTTGTAGATATCCGGCACGCCATCGATTGAACCGGTCAGAATGTCTTTGCCTGGTTTCAGGCCCGCTTCTTTAATGGCCTGGATAGCACCGATCACCATGTCATCGTTATGCGCGTAAACCATGCAGATGTTTTTGCCGTTGTTCTCGGCTTTGATGAAGCTTTCCATGACTTCTTTCCCTTTGCTGCGGGTAAAGTCGCCAGACTGGGAACGAATGATTTTCACGTTAGACGCTTTAGAAATGGCGTCGGCAAAACCTTTCTTACGGTCGATTGCCACGCTTGCGCCCACGGTGCCTTGCAGCTCAACCACGTTACATTGTTTACCGTTAAGCTCTTTGAGCAGCCACTCGCCGATCAACTGGCCTTCCAGCACGTTGTTGGCGGTCACTACCGTCATGTACAGCGATTTGTCTTTTACATCGATATTACGGTCGAGCAGGAATACCGGGATTTTTGCCTCTTTTGCTTCTTGTAGTACTGGCTCCCAGCCCGTGGCGACGATTGGTGCGATGAAGATAGCGTCAACGCCCTGGGCAATGAATGAACGCACTGCTTTAATCTGGTTTTCTTGTTTTTGTTGTCCATCAGCGATTTTCAGCGTGATGCCACGTTTCTGAGCTTCGCTCTTTGCAACCGACGTTTCTGCCGCACGCCAACCGGATTCAGATCCTACCTGCGAAAATCCGACCGTTAACGGAGCAGCTATCGCCATAGACGACATAGCTGCGGAGACAGCAGAGACCAAAAGTAAGCGCTTCCACATAGGTACATCCTCGTAGGGTTATTGTTGGTTAATACCTGACCTTCGAGAAAACTATAGACGACATAGTGGCTAACAGAATGAGTTACATCACACTTCAAACAAGTCATGCGCATGGCTGTAACCGCTTACACAATTTTATAAAGAATATGGCTATGTTTATGGATTTTCCCGTTGTCGGAAGGTTCTGGAAACGGTTGCGGCTAAGAAGTGAAGGCAAAAAGAGGCGAAGACATTTAAATCGAGTTAGCTATAATACGCGGCACTTGAATGACATCAGTTTAAAGGAAAAAGACATGAGCTTACTCAACGTCCCTGCGGGCAAAGATATGCCGGAAGACATCTACGTTGTTATCGAAATCCCAGCGAACGCTGATCCTATCAAATATGAAATTGATAAAGACACCGGCGCGCTGTTTGTTGACCGTTTCATGTCCACCGCGATGTTCTATCCGTGCAACTACGGCTACATCAACCATACCCTGTCTTTAGACGGTGACCCGGTTGACGTTCTGGTTCCAACGCCATACCCACTGCAACCAGGTTCTGTGATTCGTTGCCGTCCAGTTGGCGTGCTGAAAATGACTGACGAAGCGGGCGAAGATGCCAAGCTGGTTGCCGTTCCGCACACCAAACTGAGCAAAGAATACGATCACATTAAAGATGTGAACGACCTGCCAGAACTGCTAAAAGCGCAGATCTCCCACTTCTTCGAGCAGTACAAAGCGCTTGAAAAAGGCAAATGGGTTAAAGTTGAAGGTTGGGACAATGCAGAAGCGGCTAAAGCTGAAATCGTTGCTTCCTTCGAGCGCGCTAAGAAGTAATTCTCGCCTCGCTGAATGCTTGTGAAAACACCGCCAAATGGCGGTGTTTTTTTATGCAGCTTATGTCGAATGTCGCTTTCGCTAATCCGACCTGAGAAGTCACTAATACTGATCTTTATCCAGCCAGTCACCGCTTTCGATGCGGGTAAGGCCATCCACCGGCCTTTGGTAAACGTACATCCATGCGCTGCCGTATGGGGTCTGAATGAGCTGGCGTTTGTACTCCCCGCCTTTGGTGCGAAGAGCATCCAGCTCAGAGAGTGTGGACGCATCAATTCGATACACTTCACCCATCACGGAACCTTCACCCGGGACGACGCCCGGATAGTGGCCGAGGCTGTATAAAGCGTAGTTTTCGACATGATGCTCCCCAAGCCACTGGGCGTTTGTCATCCAGTGGCTGTTACCTTGCTTGCGTCTTAAACTGCCGTAAACAAATATTCGCATTGCTAAAACTCAAACTGATAAAGCAGATCAAGTGCCTGATCGATACCAGACACCGCTTCCAGATACAGCTTAGGCATCAGGCGATAACGCAGTGTTAGTGTCGCCAATGAGTCAAAAATACCCACTCCATATTTCACCTGGAGACCTGGCAGTACATAGCCACTGACCACCACTTGTGAGGAATCCCCCACCCCTGCGGTATCAAGCGCCAGATTGCTTACGCCAAACGTCTCGCCGATTTTACCCACAACCTGCCCACTTTGTGCAACCCCCAGACCCACAAGCATTGACGTCATGGCGTTGCCATCGTCGCCAGAACTGTCTAAACCTTGCCCGCGAAGCAGGTAGGACAAGGCTTCTTGCTGTGACATGGCAGGATCAGAAAATATTTCAGCTTTTGGCTCATCAGCCGATCCTGTGACACGAACACCAGCAATAACGTCGTTTTCTGTGGATTCCGGGTTACGAATCGCTTCGATATTCAGCAAAGGTTGATCCGGCGGGCCTGAGAATAACAGCTCGCCTTTGCGCACAATCAGATCCTGCCCGTAAGCATGGAAGCGCCCTTCTGGAATATTGATCTGCCCGTTCAAGCCTAAGCCCTGGCGATCCTGCACCATTTTCAAATCGCCGCTTAAGCGCGCTTTCAGGCCAAATGCATCCAGACGCACATTGTTGCCGACGTGGATCACCAGATTGCTGTTGATCGGGATCCCCGCCGTTTGCGGTTTAACGGGTTTCAGATCTTTATCCAGCATCACTTCATCGCTGGATACCCCCACCGAGCTTTCCGGAACGTCATGCACCACAATTCGCGCCCATGGAATATCGACGCTGCCATCAAGCGTAAACAGACTTGGCGTGGCGACAAACTCAACATCCGGCGACACATCGAGTCGTACCATTGGCGGCACCGTGATGCGCACCTTATTGCCTTTCGCCGCCACCCGCGCTCGCCAGTTGTCGATTTGCGTCCAGTCCGCATCGCCGCTCAGGGCAATATCGCCCTGTTTGGTGCGCACCGTTCCCGCAAGCGTCGAGTTCATACCATTAAAGTTCATGGCAAGCTGGCTTGGCTGCATATCGAACGGCATAAAGTTGCCGTCAACATCCACGCCATTAAGCTGCAATTGGCCGAAGATTTGTGGTCGCTCGGCATTGCCCGCGAGGCGTAAATTGGCGTTAAGTTTGCCAGCGGCTTTTTCCCCCCGGGCGAACACCGCGTTGGCGATAGCCAAATCAAAGTTGCGCATATTCACATTACCGGCGAGATTGCGGCGGTTCTGCGGATCGCTAATTTGAACCTGGCCGTCGAACTGACCGTTTTGAGCAACACGAATCAACCAGCCCAACTTCGCCTGGTTGTTTTTGAGTTCCGCATTCAAATTAAGCGTGTCGAACGCCACCAGCAGCGGGCTATCGTTCACCATCTGCGTGACTTTAACGCCGTTACCCGCGAGCGTCACAGAACCCTGCGGCAAGCCTTCAGATTCCGCATCCCAGCTGACATCCGCCCGGCCACTGAACGTGCCTACCGCCTGCGTATCGGCTGGCATAAACGGTTTGAGCATCGCCAAATCAAAGCGGTTCAGATTGACCAACGCCCGCCCTTTCGCACCAGCGTCAATCGGCTGCGGCACGCAAAGTTCAGCATTCGGGTTCGTCCAGCAATGCGCGCCAATATTGATTTTCTGCTCTTTGTTGCGGTAATCGAGCGCCAGAGAACGGTTCAAAGACCACGGGCCAACCGGCGTTTCAAAGCGCGTGTTGCTGAGATTGCCGCGCCAGCGTTCTTCTTCGCGAGAGAAGCTGCCACTCAAATCTAACTGCCCGGAAACCGGTTCCCCCTGAATTCGCACTTGCAGCTGGTGCTGTTTTTCAGAACCTTTTGCGGCCAGCGTCACAAGGCTAAGATCAACGCCCGGCTGGGAAATTCGCTCAACGCGTAAATCCAGAGTGCCCGCAATTTGATCGGTGGACTTCACGTCCCCTTTCAGCAGAACACGTGCAATCGAAAGCTCTTGCCAGCGCAAATTATTCGCCGTGACATCCGCCAGCAACTGCGGTGCTTTCACATCGCCGCGCACTTTAATCGTGCCTTTCGCCGTACCGCCCAGACCTGGCAGCGCGTTGTCGAGATTAGGCGCATCAATGGTGGCATCCAGCGCCAAATCTTTCTGGCCCAGTTCACCTTTAACATCCGCGCTATTGCGCCCCAGTTCAATGTGCAGGCCAGGGATCTTCCACTGCATGTAGCTGTTGCCGTTGAGCTTCCCGGCGACATTCACTTTGTTATTTTTGACGTTACCGGCGAGTTTCAGGTCAGACACATCCACCTGCCAACTCCCGCCGTACAAACTGCCGCTGGTTTTCACCAGGCCGTCGAGTTTGGCAGGCCAGTCCGGGAATTGCTTCGCCGTGTTGATGCCGTCGAGTTTCAGCTCGCCGCGCCAGCTAATGGCTTTGCTCCAGTCGAGCACTGCTTTCAGGTCGGTGTTGCCCTGCAAAGCCGCCACGCGCAGTTTGTCGAGATTGAGCTGTTGCTCATTACCTTTAGCGTCAAGCGTGATGGTGGCTGGCGGGATTTGCTCGCCTTTCACATCGGTGCGCAATGACAGCGTGTAGTCAGTCATTTTGCCGCTGAATTTCAGCTTAAGGTTATCGGCCTGATACTCCTTTTTGCCGGTAAACGGCCAGTAAAGCTGCTTGCTCACCACTTCGAGATTGAGCGGCAAACCGGCTTCGGCAAGTTGCGTGTGCGCGGTGAATTCCATATCGACCGGGCCTGAGAGATTCATGCCGACTTTCAGCACATCCCGCAATTCCCCGCCAATTTTCATCTTCACCTTTTCGCCTTTTATCGGGTCGATATTCAGCGTGGTATTGAGCGTCAAATCGACTGGCCATTTGTCGCGCAGTTCCGCGCTCCCGGTGGCATTGACGATACCTTGTGAGGAGTCGACATCCAGCGCATCAAGCTTCAGAGAACCGTCGATGCTGCTGACTTTCAGCAACAAGCTGCTGACCAGCAAATCGGTGTCACCCGTCAGGCGCAGTTGCGAGCCACGGAACTCCTGAATATTCAGGTTCAACGGCAAATGCACATCGGTCATTTCTGGCAAAACAGGCTTTTCAAACAGTTGCTTGAGCGTTTCGCCCAGCGGCAACTCTTCCGGCTGCGGGTTCTGAATTTTCGGTTCGACCACCTGTTCCTGAGCGACTTTGGCGACCTTTGGCAAGGCAATCAATAAGCCTTCGAGGTTGGTCGGCGTGACCGTCAGATTACGCTCCTGCCAGTTAAGGCCCGAGGTAAATTCCATCACCGAAACGGTAGTGTTATCAATTTTGATATTGACGTTATTTAGCGCCACGCGGCTTAACGTGATGGGATACGGTGTGGTGAGATTGAGCGGGCCGGAGTCTTCTTCCTGAACCGGGGCCGACGGCGGCATTTTTTTGCTGTCGATAACCACGTCGATATCTTTGAGCGAGAGATTATTCACGCACAGGCTGCTGTCACGCAGACAGCCGAGTTTAACCGCGAGGTTAACCTCACCCGCCCGAACGTCCACGCCCGGTTGTTCGTAGCGCAGCCCTTTGATGGTCAGATTACGCCAGCCACCTGTAACACTGGCGATATCTAAACCCGGCACCCAGCGGTTAGCGGCATTAAATAATACGTGTAGCCCGGTGGTTGTCCCCACCAGGAAACCCACGGTGCCAATCAGCAGCACCACAAACACCAACACCGCGAGGCTTATCTTCTTCCAGCGACTCATAGTTCAGGCCCCAGACCGATGTAAAACTGTACGCCATGCTCATCTTTATCCGCCACCGGAACGGCGAAATCGAGCTTGATTGGCCCAACGGGTGACTGCCAGCGCACGCCAACGCCTGCGCCAGTTTTAAAGTTGCTCTGTTTAATATCGTTCACCGCTTCGCCTGAATCGACGAACACCGCCCCCCACCATTTCCCGGTCACGTTGTATTGATATTCCAGCGAGCCGGTGAGGAGTTTGGATGCCCCGGTCAGTTCGCCCTTCTCGTTTTCAGGTGAGATAGATTTGTAGGAATAGCCGCGAATACTGCGGTCGCCACCGGCAAAGAAACGCAAGTCTGGCGGCACTTTGTCGAAGTTATTGGTTTCAATCCAGCCCACATTGCCGCGCACCACAAAGCGGTGCTTTTCCTGCAAAGTACGGATCCAGACCTGTTGCGCCTGCGCGACGGCGAAGTCCACATCGGAACCCCACATGGTGTCGGAAACGTCTATCGAATAGCGTTGTGAGTCGCCCCAGGTCGGCATTAAACCGCCGCGAGAACGGGTGCGGTTAAGGCTCACGCCCGGATAAAGCAGCATCGTGGTATTGGTGACATCTGCCTGTGTAAAGTGGTCGAGACTCCAGCGCAGGTTGATGGCATGTTGCCAGCCGCTGGATAAATCCCAGTATCGCGAGACGGCAAGCGTGGTGGAATCTGACTTGGTGTCGTTCAGGTCAGTGGCTTTAAAGCCGCCCTGCACCAGATAATATTGCTCGAGCGGGTTTTTCAGCAGCGGCATTTTGTAGCTGAAATCGAAAATCTGCTCCGGCGCTGACAGGCTGATACTGCTGGTCAGGCTGTGCCCGTAGGAGTTCATCCACGGTTTTTTCCACGACGCTTTAACGCGCGGTCCCACGTCGGTGGAATAACCCACACCGGTCTCGATGGTGTTTTCAGTACGCGGCGAAACCACGCCGTGCAGCGGCAATACTTTGGTTTTGCGCGCTTCGTCGAATTCTGGTGCAACCACCACGGAATTAAACCAACCCGTGGCAGACAACCGGCGGTTCAGTTCAGCCAGGTCTTTCGACTGGTAATAATCGCCCTGCTTAAACGGCACCAGGTTTTGCAGATATTCTTCACGAATCTGGGAACCTTCAAAGGTGACGGCACCAAAACGGTAACGCTCGCCGCTGTTGTAATCGATATCCCAGAACGCCTGACGGCGCTCGAGCGACACACCGAGCTGGCTTTTGGTGAACTCGCTGTCGAAATAACCTTTGCGCACCGCAATATTCGAGAGATCTTTTTTGAAACTGTCGTAATCATGATGATTCAGAACGGTGCCAATCTTTGGGCGTTCGCCCAGCAGCGCAATATAATCTTTATCGTCGCGCGCGCCACCACGCAGAATCACATCGGTGCCGCCAATTAATACCGGCGGGCCGGGATCGACTTTGGCAATCAAAACCTGGCGCCCTTTGGTTGGTGGTGGGCGCAGGTCAAAATCAATAGTCGGTTCGTAATAGCCGAGCGCTTTCAGGCCATTACGAATAGCATCGTCCACACGGGCACGGAAACGCCGGTCCGGCGTCACTTCATCACTCTGGATGGTAGAAAGCTGTGCGCGAACGTTTTTTTGTAGTTCGCCGCTTAACCCATCAACCTGCAAACGCACGTTAGCAGCTCCGGCCCACGTGCTTACCAGGCACAAACAGGCCGAGCAAATAATATGGATCTTTGGCACGTTTTCTCCTGAATATCCTTGTTCCCACCCCTGGAAGGAAACGTCATCGCCCGTCTTTGGCTTAACAAAACCCCAACAATTGGGGTTGAAAATCGCACAATAACCCAAATAATTCTTATATGTACTGTAGTCTCATAAAGCGTGGTTATTGTCCGCAATTACGCACTTCGTTACAACCGCACGCAGGTTGTTGTTAAATTTAGTCAATATCGGGAGATCACGACTGATGAAATTATTTGAGAAAACCCATCGCGTCACCCAGTCGGAAGCGCTGCCTGGTCGCAATACCCCGATGCCTATCGCCACTTTGCATGCGGTTAACGAGCATTCCATGACAAATGTACCAGATGGCATGGAAATCGCTTATTTTGCGATGGGCTGTTTCTGGGGCGTTGAGCGTTTATTCTGGAGATTGCCGGGGGTTTACAGTACCGCCGCTGGGTATGCCGGAGGTTTTACCCCGAATCCCACTTACCATGAAGTTTGTAGCGGTATGACCGGGCACACCGAAGCCGTGCGCGTGGTTTACGATCCCAACGTGGTGAGTTACGAACAACTGCTGCACGTGTTCTGGGAAAACCACGATCCCGCTCAGGGCATGCGCCAGGGCGGCGATACAGGCACGCAGTATCGCTCCGCAATCTACCCGCTCACACCGGAACAAGATGCGGCGGCTCGCGCCAGTTTTGAGCGCTTCCAGCAGGCAATGACGCAATCCGGGGATGACCGAAAAATCACCACCGAAATCGCTAACGCCGGGCCGTTCTATTACGCCGAAGATGACCACCAGCAGTATCTGCATAAAAACCCGTATGGTTACTGCGGCATCGGTGGCATTGGTGTTTGTTTGCCGCCACAAGGTTAAATCACAGGTCGGATAAGCGGCTGCGACATCCGACATGATCAGCAGGAACATGAATATCAGTGAGGTTCAGGCGATGCGCTAACACTTGTTGGCTCTCGCCGAATTCAGCCCTGCAACGACAACGCAGATCGCCAGCGAGGATTTCATATAATTTTATTGAAGTTTTCTATTCATCCAGGAAATAAAGAAAAATAGAGCAATAATACAAGCAATGAATATTGACACACGCCTAAACATATCTTGTTCAAAGAACAGACAAACTGGATATATCACTAACAGGATGGTTTTCAGGTATCTTATGCATTTAGAAAATCCAGATATTGATTGTTTAAATTGAAAATTACATATAAAAACAAACGAATATGCCAAAGCAGCCGCAAATATGAACAATAATGCCCGATACGGCAAACCCTCGTTAAAAATACCTCCCCCTAAAACTAGAGTTGAACATATTGCCACTGCAATACCTATGGATTGCTTAGATATAACTGTCACGATGAAAATAAATGCAGCAAGAAACAAATATGAATAAAAAACAGAGAGATTCGTTGATATGTAAATTTTATGAGGAACGAAAAAATGAGTATAAATTGTTGCAAGTGATATAGAAACGACTCTATAAACCATACATGCAAACAAACCAACCAGTAGTCGACCATTTAATAAATAAATATTTTTATTTTTTCCAGATTGCATATGCATCATACTCTTCAGGTGTTATTGAATTACCTAATGTATCTTCTGGCGTAGCATTATCTTTTTCAACAACATCCACCGCAGGATAGGTACCATCGCCAGATTTAATGCCGTATGTGAATCTTTGACTTGCATATAAAGTCCCTCTTAGTACAAAGAAGTTATCATAAGTATTTGTCCTGTCAGCTGCGTCAGAACGTCTCCCTGTCCCCCATATCATTCCCGTTTCAACAGTCGACGGTATATTTCTATTCATTCTGTAAGTATCGATTGAAAATGGTATTTGCCCTACAGCATCCGTCCAATATGGAATTTTATTTATCATGACGAGCAGATATCCAGCCCCACCTACAGAATTACTCTTCCAATCTCCCTCGCAATTTGGACGAAAAGCTAATGGGGTGCGATCTATAAGAGAGAATGTTACGATATCCGTCCATGTAAATAATTCATAGGCATCCTTAGTATAATCCGCATCGTTAACGTACAATAACTCACGATAGTTATCAGCCAATGGTTCAAACCACTGATATTTAAATTTATCGTATAAGCCCTGAGCTGTCACAACCTTAAAAGAGTCTGTATCGCCACCTCTCAGAACAAATAAAACATCAGCATTTTTCCTTGTGATAATTAAAACGTTAGGAATATCTACATCATGAGATTCCTCCTCCGTTTCAGGTGTGGTGTTTCCTTTAAAGCCTAACTCCGTCTTTTCATCTTTCGTTATTATCAAATAAGGTTGACCATCAATGTCCAGATCTATTTTTTCCATTTTTTTATCTCTCAACTCACAAATACCCAATATTCCGACTGACTATCTTTTTTGCCGATATATCCACTTACTCCAGACCCGGAAAGAATTTCCTCCCCCTCAGTTGTTTCTACCCTGTAAGTAATGTCTGATGAAAAACGAAGTTTTCGGTCGAAATACTGTGTCAATAATTCCCCAGGTAAGGAACCGTCCCCGGCTATCTTAACTGGCGTCCCCGGACTGCCTCCACCATTGAGATTGATTTTCAGCCCGGTGATGTCCACGCCGCCGGGGTGGATGACAATGAATGAACCGCCCATTTTCAGCGTGATTTTGCTGTTGCTCTGCAACACGATGTCACCCTGCGCATCCACACCCAGTGCACCCGCCACTTTCTGCGCCAGGTCGCCTTTCACTTCCAGGCTGTGATGGCCCTTCACCAGGCTGATATGGTCTTTTGTCGTGCTGTGCTGCTGGCTGCCTTTCACCGTGACTTTACGATCGCGCTCCACATACAGGTTGTCATCGCGGCCGCTGTTTGCCGTCCGGTCGCGGGTGACTTTCAGCGTCTGGTCATTGCGTACGGTGATGCTGCGGTCATGCGCCACGGTGATTGTCTGGTCGTGTCCGGCGGCGCTCTCCTTGCCGACTTTCACGGTCTGCCCCAGTCCGACCGTGACCTGCTGGTTATTGCCGATGGTTTCGCGGTGGTCGACTTTCACATTGGTGTCGCGGTTATTGAGCACTACCGTCTTCATGTCCTTCTGGGCATGCATCGACAGCAGCTCCTGGCCTGTCTGGTCCTCAAACATCAGTTCGTTGTACCCGGCACCCTTATACGTCTGCGAGCGTATCGCCATCTGGGTTTTGGTGCCCGGCAGGTCGCCCGGTGCGCGGTTAGCAGCGTGATAGGTTCGCCCGGTGATAATCGGCTGGTCCGGGTCGCCGTTGAGGAAATCGACAATCACTTCCTGGCCGACGCGCGGGATGGCGATGTTGCCGAATCCGGTGCCTGCCCACGCCTGCGAGACACGCACCCAGCACGAGCTTTCTTCGTTGGTTTTGTTATACCGGTCCCAGGCAAATTTCACCGTCACACGCCCGTGTTCGTCGCAGTAGATTTCTTCCCCGGACGGACCGGTGACAATGCCTATTTGCGGGCCGTCCACCCGCGGTTTCGGCAACGGTGTCGGGCGCCAGGTCTGGGTGGCCGGAATAACATAAAAGCGGTTGGTGAGCGTGGTGCCCTGGCCTGAACTGCCGATTTGCGCCTGCGGCTGGCTGCCGTTCATCTCGCTCGACACCACCTGCCACGGGCTGTTTAAATCTTCACGCGGATGGTCGGTAAGGGTGAACCAGCGCCCCGGCTGTAACTGCGGGCAATTACTGGTGCCGCTGGCAAAATCGACGTTATTACGCCAGCCGTCCATCTGATATCTGGCAAAATCGGCACCGTGCTGTTCGTCTTTAAAACGCCCCGGATAGTCAAAGATTTCATAGTCCGGACGCTGATAAGACAGGTCTGCCCCTTCTTCCTGGTACTGTGCCTGCCAGTTCGGGGCGGTGAAGGTGTAGTCCTTTGTGGTGACTTTTGCCGGGCGGATTTGCGCGCTGCGGCAAAAGGTGTTGATGCAGTAGGTGGACGATTCAGAGGCGGCATTGGGGTTATACGGAAACGCCCCGAGGCCGCGCAGCTTGCAGCGGTCATCGGTGAAGGTCAGCTTCTGGTCACGGTCGTCGAGATATTCATCCTCGAAGAAAAAAATCCCCTCTTCGGCGGCGAGGCGGGCGATAAAATCGTAATCCGACTCCATAAACTGCACGCAGAATTCCCGCGCCGGATGCGGACGACGGAACAGCGCGTCATGCGTGCGGATACGCATTTCTTTCAGCAGCTTTGCAAAGATGTACTCGATGTCGTAGTTCTGAAAACTGCGGCAGTTCTGCCGCTGGGAGCTGCGCCAGAACTCCGGGCGTACCGTCATGCGGTAAATCGTCTGATGTTTGCCGGAATCGCCCTGCTCGCAGAAGGTGACCAGGCCGCGCACCCGGCGCTTAATCACGTCACCCTGCCAGATGGTGAGAACCCCGTATTCATCGAGGAGTTTTTGAAAGCCAATCGCCGGGTCATTACAGGCGACGGTGATCTCCAGGCTGAACAGGGAGGAGAGGGACTGTTTAAGCTTAAAGTTCACCACCGCAAAGGTGTCCGCCGGAGTACGCCCGGCGGTGAAGGTAAAGCGGGTGCAGTCTGAAGCCATGAGGGAAGTCCTTTCCTGTCCGTGGAATTATTGACCAGAGCCTATAGTTGAAACTAAATCATCACCCTGATAAATATAATAAAATCAATATGATGAGCGGAAATAAAGATAGGATTGATGAAGGTATTTGACTGTGATGGGTATCACGAAGATTGATTTTGTTGGGTAGGAAAACGTACAGGGGAAATAATTGTTCTAAAGGTGGCGGATGACGCTAACGCTTATCCGGCCTACGAAACCACGCTCCACACCCCGTTTGTACAAACCGTTACCCGCACTTCATTTACGGATAATTCATCTCCGTGATATGTTATATGATAACAATTAACCTCAATGTCGCAGACACCTTGCGCCTGAAAGTAATCATTCCATGCAGCCCTCCCCATTATCTGAACTGACGGAGCATTCGCCGTTAGTCGCTCAGGCTCGATACTCTTTGGCATCTTCGCAGGCCATGCTGGCCGCAAGAGTCGTTTTCGGGCTAGGTGCGACAATTTTCCTTATGCTTGTTGTGGCGCTGATAACTCATACTTTCGAGTCATCTTCCCGCTGGACAGCGCTGTTAACCAGCAATGCCGCCGTGCTGATGTTGTTAGCCGTCGCGTTTTATAACGCGCAACGAATATGCCAGTGGCGAGCTGATATCTTCGCTCCACCGTTGAAAAGTGAAGAAGCTCTGACGGAAGCTGAAGCCTCGCCGACCATTTATCAGCGGCTTGGCGCGCTCATTCCTGTTAACGTCAAACGCATCAACGCGGCGCTCAAAAGCGATGGGATTAGCCTTGCCTTGATGGCGGCACTCGTGTTGTTTGTCACGCTTTCGGGCTGGGGCGCTAATTACGTCGGGCTGGATGAAGGCACACTGCGCTGGGCGGCAGTCGGCATAATTGCGGCGGCGATGTTTGCCACTCTGGTTGCCGAACGTCATCTGGCGGCGACTGCCAGCGAAGCGTGGCCGGAAGCGAAATTCATTGCGCCGATATTGCGCTTAACGCTTGCGGTGCAATTCCTCTCTTTACCGCCGTTGGTTTTCCCGTCTGTCACGCTCTCACTGCTGATTAACCTGCCCGCGATTCTGGTGTTACTGGTGGCGATTGAGTTCCTGCTGCGCGGTCTTTTTTCGCTGTTTATGCCGCCAAAAGCGGAAGACGCAGAACCGGAATATCTGGCAAAAAGCCAACTGGCGGCACAGCTCGTCTGGCCCCCGCGCCCGCTACTGTTTCTCCAGCATGAAATCCATCAGCACTTTGGCATTGATTTGCGCCAACTTTGGGCGTTCACCGTCCTGAAGCGTGCTTTTGTGCCGGTTGTTGCGGTGATGATGCTTTGCGGCTGGTTGCTGACGGGAATCCAGCAAGTTTCTACCACCCAGCGCGGCATTTACGAACGTTTTGGTAAACCTGTTGCGGTCTTACCTGCCGGCCTGCATTACGGGCTGCCGTGGCCTTTTGGTCAGGTGATGCTGACTGAGAACGGCCAGGTGCATGAACTGGCTGCCGGAAAAGAGCCGGATGCCGCATCCGAACCGCTGGCAAGTGCGGAAGGTAATGCGCCGCAAAGTGCGGATCGCCTGTGGGATGCCGTTCATAGCTTTGATAAAGCACAGATTATCGCCAGCCAAAGTGGCGACCAGCAAAGCCTGCAAATTATTAACAGCGATGTGCGATTTATGTGGCGCATTGGCTTAACCGATAACGCCGCGCTGGCGGCGACTTACCGCAGCAATAATCTGCCAGAGCTTATCCGCAGCACCGCCAATCAAGTGCTGGTGCATCAGTTTTCCTCGCTCACGCTTGAACAGTTACTCGGCGAGCAACGTAATGCCTTAGCCAGCCAGATTAACCGGGCAGTGCAACAAAGGCTCGACGAGTTACACAGCGGCGTGGAGTTGCTTTCAACGGTGGTCGAAGCCATTCACCCACCAGCCGGGGCCGCCGATGCATTTCATGGCGTGCAGGCCGCGCAAATTTCAGCTCAGGCACTGGTATCGCGCGAGCGTGGGCACGCGGCGCAACTCGCTGCCAGCGCGCAAACCACTGCGACAACCCGCCAGAACCAGGCACAAATGAACGCCACCGATGTCACCAGCAAAGCACAGGCAACTGCCGTGCGTTTTGCCGCGCAAAAACAGGCGGTCGAGCAATCCGGCCAGGTTTTTGTTGATGAGTTGTGGTTCAGCCAGTTGCATCAAACCTTAGGCCATAGCCCATTGATGATTATCGACAGTCGTATTGGCGCAGGCTCGCCACCCACCATCGACCTGCGTGAATTTCCCTCTTTGAACGAAGCAGCACGGCGTGACGCGCCTTCTAAACCGACACAGGAGTCTTCCCGTTGAGCCATTCACATCAACATGGTTGCAGTCACGGTTGCCACCACAACCATCACTCTGAAGCGCCTAAATCCGGAGCCTGGAAGCGTATTGCAGGCGCCGGTTTACTCGTGCTGATCCTCGTCGCTGCCGCCAGTCTGGTTCAGGTTCGCTCCGGCGAATCGCTGATCATTACCCGTTTTGGCAACCCGGTGCGCGTGCTGCTCAATCCAGGGCTTGCGTGGCGGCTACCTGCGCCTTTTGAAACGGCCACCACCGTGGATTTGCGGATGCGCACCACATCAAGCGGCTTACAGGATGTCGGCACGCGCGATGGGCTGCGGATCATCGTCCAGTCTTATGCGGTGTGGCAGGTCGATAACACGCCGGAACATGTGCAGCGTTTTATGCGTGCGGTACAAAATCAGCCTGACGAAGCCGCACGGCAGATCCGGGCTTATTTGGGTTCGGCGCTGGAAACCACCACCAGTGGTTTTACCCTCTCGCAGCTGGTGAATACCGACAGCAAACAGGTACAGCTCGGTCAGTTTGAATCGCATTTACAGGCGCAAATCAGCCAACCGCTGTTGGAAAGTTACGGCATTCGTCTGGTGCAGGTGGGAACCGAACGTCTGACGCTCCCTGCGGTCACGCTCAACGCCACTGTCGACAGGATGCGTGCCGAACGTGAAACCATTGCCACAGAACGCACCGCCGAAGGCAAACGTGCTGCCGCAGAAATACGCTCCGCGGCTGAGCGCGACGCACGTATTGTCGAAGCGCAGGCGCAGGTTCAGGCCGCCGATATCGAAGCGCAATCTCAGGTGCAGGCGGCTGAAATTTATGGCAAGGCTTACGCCAGTTCGCCAGAGCTTTATAGCCTGTTACGCCAGCTTGATGCACTTAGCGGCGTGGTGAATTCCAGCACTCGCCTGGTGTTGCGCACCGATGCCGCACCATTCCGCTTGTTGGTAGAAGGGCCGAAGCTGGATAAAACTCATGAGTGAGCATCAGCCGAAAACATCCGCAGGCCCGTGGACGCAATCCATACGCCTCGCCTTTTACGCGCTGCTCGGGCTGACGCTGCTGGCCGCCGCAAGCTGGCTGTTCTCAAACATCCGCCAGGTTCCTGCTGACAGCCGCGCTGTGGTACTACATTTTGGCGCCCAGCAACGCATTGCTGAACCCGGTTTATTACTGAGCTGGCCAAAGCCGATTGATGACGTGGTGATGGTGCCTGCACCTGACCGCGTTATCGAACATCGCGTTAGCGCACTTTTACGCTCGCCCAACGCGCTGAATGCGGACATGCGCGACGATAACAGCAGCGACGCACTGGCGGGATCCGGCTACTTGCTGACCGGTGATGCGGGTGTGGTGCAGCTGGATATCAGCGTGTTTTATCGCGTCAACAGCCCGATGGATTATGTGTTGCAAGGTGAACACGTTATTCCCGCGCTCGATCGCCTGGTTGAACGTGCCGCCGTTGCGGTGTGTGCCGCACGCGATCTCGACACGATTCTGGTCGCCCGCCCGGAAATGATCGGCAATGATATGAACGTCGCGAGGCTGCGAGAACGTCTGCGTGCGGATGTGCAGCATAACGTCGAGCAGAATTTGCAACGCCTGGCGCAATCGGGCAGCTCGCTGGGCATTACCCTTGAGCGTGTCACCGTCCAGTCGACTCTGCCGGCCTCGACCGTCACCGCTTTTAACGCCGTTCTCACCGCCAGCCAGAAGGCTTCACAGGCCATCGCCACCGCGAATACCGATGCTTCTTTAATCCGGCAAAAATCGACCCAGCTTGCCGACCAGACGCGCCAGACAGCCCAGGCACAAGCCCAAGAAAAAGTTGCAAAAGCCCAGTCCGATACCGCGATGGTCGCTCGATTAGCCAACACTCCACACGATCCAGACCTGCTGCCACGCGTTTACCGCGAACGCATTGCGGCGATTCTGGCGCAGGCCGAATCGGTGATTACCGTTTCACCGCAGGATGATGCGAATTTGATTCTGCAAGCCGCCGGGCAAAAGGAACCTTCTCAAAAATGAGTACCGATTCTATCAATCCTGGCGGCGCATTAAGCCATCAGGAACAGCGCCAGATCACTCGCCAACTGATTCTGGCGCTGGTCGCCAGCGGCACGTTAATACTCGGTCTGCTGTGGCGCGGCCTGGCACCGGAACAAGTCGCCGTGGCGGATATTCTGCTGGGTGCGGCCTCGCTGATGGTCGGCATTCCGGTGCTGCGCCACGCCTTTTACAGCCTGCGCTACCCAAGCCTGCACGGCATTACCGATCAACTGGTGGCGCTGGCGCTAATTGGCTCCTGGGCGACGGGCGATTTGCTCACCGCTGCCTTGCTTCCGTTGATCATGACCGTTGGCCACATTCTTGAAGAGCGCAGCGTGATTGGCTCGCAAGAGGCGATTGAAGCCCTCGGCAAGCTCACCCGCAGCCGGGCGCGACGTTTTGATGCAGACGGCAATCTGCACGATATCGACAACCACGAACTGGTGGCGGGCGACATCGTGGAAGTGCGGGCGGGTGACCGTTTACCCGCTGACGGACGCGTGCTGGAGGGCCAGGCGAGCCTCGACACCGCGCCAATTACCGGAGAGTCCGTTCCGCTGGAAGTGAAACCCGGCATGAACGTTTATGGTGGCGCGATTAATCTCGACGGACGGCTGCGTATTGAAGTCACGCGGACCGGCGAAACCTCAACGCTTGGTCGCGTTATCGCGCTGATGCAAAGTGCCGAACAGGCCAGCCCGCCAATTACCCGCTTGCTGGAACGCCACGCTGCACGCTACTTGCTGCTGGTTTTACTGATTGCCGCCAGCACGTGGTTTTTGACGCAGAATAACCAGGCGATGCTGGCCGTGCTGGTTGCCGCCTGCCCGTGTGCGCTGGTACTTTCCGCACCTGCAACGTCAATTGCCGGGCTAACCGTCGCCGCGCGTCATGGGATTTTGATTCGCGGTGCGGCTTTCCTCGAAGAACTTGCCGAGCTTAATGCGGTGATTATCGACAAAACCGGTACGCTCACGCACGGCAAACTGCAATTGCATGAATTGCTACCTGAAGCCGGCGAATCACCGCAGGCGCTGTCCGCTCTGGCGGCAAGTCTCGGCGCGACCAGTAACCACCCGGTCAGCCGGGCGCTGGTCAATATCGCCCCGCAAAGTGCGTGGCCAGAGCTTGAAAATGTGCATGAACATCAAGGTTTGGGTATTTCTGCCACCACAGCGGGGGGCGAGGCGTATCTTGGCCGACATGAATTGTTAAAAACTCAGGTTGCCGATTTACCAGAAGAACCTCCACACGACGGGCCAATTGTCGGCCTGGTGCTGGCGGGTCGTTTCCGTGGCTGGATTTTACTGGCCGACAGCCTGCGCGACGAAGCGGCAGAGGCAATGACCGAACTGCGCGATCTCGGGCTGAATCAGCAATTATTACTGACCGGCGACCGTGAAGCAGTAGCGCAACGCATCGCCAAAAAAGTCGGCATAAACAACGTTATCGCAGGCGCACTGCCCGCCGATAAACTGCACCAGGTCAGCGTGCAAATCGACAACGGCTTCCGACCGATGGTGGTCGGCGATGGCATCAACGATTCCCTGGCCATCAAAGCAGGTGTTGTCGGCGTCGCGATGGGCGCAGGCGGCTCGGATATCGCTATGGCATCCGCCGATATCGTGTTGATTGGCGGGGATTTACGCCGCCTCGGCACCTGCGTGCGCTTGAGCCGCCGCTGCCGCCGCACGCTGCAAGTCAACGTGATGATCGGCCTTGGCTGGACGCTGGTGATTGTCGCCGCTGCGGCTTTCGGCTGGCTCGGCGCATCTGGCGCGGTGATTGCCGCCATTTTGCATAACCTGAGCACGCTGCTGGTGCTGGGCAATGCCGGGCGAATATTGCGATTTGAAGAAAAGTTGAGCGGGTGATGGAAATAGCAGTTGTAGGGCGAATAAGCGAAGCGTCATCCGCCGTTTTCACCCATGCTGGCGGGGGCGCTGCGCTTGCCCGCCCTACGAAAGGCCGTCTGCGGCCAAATTATACCCTCTGGCAGCCCCACACCCCCTTACGCTATACTACCCGTTGAAATTGCTGGCCCGACCTCCACGGACTGGCAGTCAAAACGTATTAACCCTTAGATTTTCAACTTTCCTTCCGAGGCTCTGGCTCTAAGCCGGATAAACTATGTTAAACAGCCATTTTGAAAACACTTTATTAGGGTAGTAAGCCTGTGTTGGTGCGGATTTGATGGTAGTTTAGGAAGTTTGGACCTTAGGGGAAATGACAAAAGAGATCAAGATTTTATGTTTCGGTAAGTTGAATAGCCTAGTGAAATTTATATATATCATTTAACTATGCTTTTATCCGCAGTAACTACAAATACAAACCTATACAGCTTATAGTATACGATGTTCACCCACATGGATTTTCCGAGCAATCGCAGCACCATTCATGGCAGCATCAAGTATATTTGACACTGACATGAGAAATCTTATGAGTAACAACCTATAGTTACGATAACTGAAGATAAAGTGTAAAATACTATCAACTGATTTTCATTTGAAATTAAAGTCATTCAAACTTTTCAATATGTATTGAAAAATCCCGCCTATTAAAATTCGCAATGTATAGTTTATCCTTTAGTCCTTTCCTTTCTAATATATCTCTCATCCTAATTTTATTCTCATTTGTCATTTTTTGACCGACAATAACTCGAGATATACAAGATTCTGTCATAATACCCCTCATTTCTATTAATCATTATTCGTACTTCTTGTTCATACTCCCAATCTATGTGTTTAGTAAACATCATTCTATCTACAAAAAGAGGTTCTGCGTTATCAGTAACATTTAAAATGTAGTCATTAAAACCTAATTCCGTGTAATTAATCAATGTATAGCCATTGAAATAACCACTATTTAGATTAGACATTGAATCAAGTAGTGGATCAAACTCAAATTCTACAGCAAATCCTCTAAGCCCTCTCGCATAGTGGGACCACATCAGTCTGCTTTTAACTATATCTTTATTGACGGCATCGTGGCTAAAACATTGAAATTTATTTTCTTGCAGTCGTCTGACATAATTCATAACTATTTCATTAAGCGGTTCCTGGAATGCTTCAAAATTCTTTTCAACAATTCTTTCGACAACATCTCTACTTAACTGAAAAGGTATGAATACTTTACCTCTTTCATCACATAGCTGTACAAATGGATTACTCATTAAAAATGAAACCATTTGTGATTCATCTAAAACTTTAAAATCAATATCACCGCCCTGAATATTAACCTCAAACGGATCATTGAAAGTTAATAAACCAGAAAACCAAATGTAATCTTCTTCAATACTAGAAAAGTCATTATCAGTATCTTTATAAAAGTGAGTTATTTTTGAAATCTTCGAAACTTGACTATTGAGGAACTCATTGATCTTATACTTTTCCAAATCAATCAAAGCATCATCCTTATATGTTAAAATTCAATATTAATGTATCTAAGCACTATAACACTGAGAATATTTTAATATGTATGCCTCATTTGATTTTGATACAAAAATACTCAACTATATGTGATACCGCTCAAAAACATGGACATTTTTCACTGAATAGTATCTTATGATATCGAAAGGATTCATGTAATACACGACAAGCAGTTTGATTTATTTGCCCCTTTCCGCTATATCAGTTCTCAATACATGCCTTACCGACAAGCATTTCTTTCTTTACGCGAAATACTGTAGCCCGACCGCAATCGCACAACTTTGCGATCTCGTCCGGTGTGTTCTTTCCGGCCTGTAACATATCGACAATCTTGTTATGAAGTTCTATGTTCTTTTGCTTACCTTTGTACTTCTTAGCTTCTTTGGCAAGGGCGATCCCCTCGGAGCGGCGTGATGCGATCATACCTCTTTCAAACTCTGCAACAGCACCCATCATGGTTAAGATCAGGCGGGATTGTGGGGAGTTATCAAAACTCATTGAATTAGCAATAAACTGAACAGTGATCCCACGTTCAACAAGGCTATCAATCATTTCCAGTAAATCGCGGGTATTACGTGCGAGGCGGTCAATTGAATGAGTAATGAGGGTATCACCCTCGCGGAGATGTGAAAGCAGGTTCAACAGTTCAGGCCGTTCGCTGGTGGACTTCCCAGATTCTTTCTCAGTAACGATTTTATCACAAACAGGTTCCAGTACTGCCAATTGACGCTCAAGATTTTGTTCTTTTGTTGATACACGAGCATAACCAAAAATCATTTCCCTGCCCTTATTACCGATTAGTATCATTTGAGTTAACTGAATGATACAGTATCATTTAAGTACTTACAATTACTAAATGATACTAAACGAGACGCAAAAGCGGAGTATCACAAGGGACTACCCAAAAGATATTTCAACTAGTTTATTTTTTAGTCAATGAAGGGTTAGTGAAAAGTTCGGTACTGAGGTCGGAGTACATGGCATTTGGTCGGTGGGGTTGAACCTGAGCAGATGAACGAGATTTTATATCGTGCAGAAAAATTCTGACTGTACTTTTATCTCAGTAAACGATCCCTTTAGATTTTTTGTCAAAAAATTGGGAGACTGGGTTTCGATTATTTTGTGATCTAAAGACCAGTACTTTTAGCGAGGATGAAAAAGCGGCCTACATGAGGCCGCATATGTCGCTTACCAACGGAGTACTGATGTAGGTAAGAAAGTAACTGCAATAACCATGTCATAGCGGATTTGCATTGTGATTGGAATGTGGAAATTTTCAACAGTAAATCGCTCAATCCTGCCGACGACCTTGTCCAGCAGCATATTCATTGCGAACGATCAAGTACCATGTACACTGGCTGGCACATACTTCCCCGTTCCTGTAGCCAATAGTAGTCCAGCTCAGCTACACGCACATTCAGTCCTGAATCCACTCGGTTGATCTGTAACCGTAGCCCCACAGTATCTTTGTATGACAGACCAGATTTAACATTGTATTTGTACTTAACCCCGCTTTCCTCTTCAAATGACCTGAGATAAGGGGTGACTTGCTTCTGAATTTCTTTCAAACAAACAACTTCATTGCTAACAACAAAGGGCTTTTCAGTTTTCCCATCAGGAATAGTAGCCGCAATTGTAGTTAATGGGATTACCGTTAACAGTACTGCATATATTGATTTCTTCATTTACCCTCTCCTTAGTAAGTTTCCTGTACTGCAATTTATTTTGAGCAAATCTGTGTGATTGTCATATCTGCGGCAAAGTTGACGGAAATAACTTTTATGGAACTGTCATTCATCACGTAAACAAAATAGTTAGTGGACTGACTCCCATATTTTCTAGAGCCATCATCTGCGATCTTATTAAACTTAGCCGTTTCAATACTATCTTTATCGCCAGGAATTGGCATTCGCTCAATTAGTTCATTATCCGAGAGAGTATATTCTATTAAAACACCTTTGTCTGAATAGTAACCAGAATTGCGTTTTGTTCCTTGTCGGGTTTGGGTTATTGCATCGAACTTATTGCACGTATAAACATTTACTTTGTTTTTTTCAGTACTGCCAGCCGCTGAAGCTTTTGCATCAGTACTTTTATCCTGAGACACAACTCCTGCACCAATACCTATCGACACACAAAACACAATAAAACTCATTAATAAGGAAAGTGTTAAAGTACGGAACTTTCCCCAACCTTTATTTCTGGAACGATTTGAAACTTTCCTATATGTAAGTACAGCAAGAACTATACAGATAATAAAAATAATCAAGCCAGACATACATTCCCCTCAAGTTTAGTTTACATTAAGTTGTTTATAGCGTTCAGGCCAAATGACATGTACAGCCACATCGATATAATCGGCAATAATCTGTTCTCCTTTAGGCCAACGTCGTTCAAGTGCGTTGTACAACGTTCTTTCATGTAGTCCGTTTTCCCTTGAAAGCTGTGCTAATGATCCTCCTCGTTTCTTAATAGCTGCAAGTATGTCCGCCCGATGCCAGTTCTCAGTACTGGCATTTTGCTCCTTTATCTGCGATTCTAATCGATTGTGAATACTCATAATGACCACTCATTACTTACTTTGAGAACATGATTGATCATTAAAAGGAATTCGTCAATTGAAAATAAGGAACTCATGTTCCTTAATCTGTGGTAGATCATAAATGACAGGCAAAAAAGAGAGTGTGGTACAGTTTAGCGAAAGGCTGAAATCAATTGTTCCCTCTGGTTCTGGACGGGAGTTCGCGAAGAGAGCTGGTATCGGCTACAGTACTGTACATAACTATCTTCAGGCCGTTTCAAGTCCTACGCTAGAGAACCTTGTACTACTTGCTAAAGCTGGTGGCGTATCTGTCGAATGGCTTGCCACTGGCAAAGAATTTGCACAATCTATCAGTACAGGGGAAATTGAAAGAACAGTAGAAGTACCTTTTATTGATAATAATGGTTTCCTTTTGCTGGATTCTGGTGCATTTCCAGGATTTCAAAACAAAACAAAAGAACTTGTAGCCCTTCGAGTTGATACCGATGTAATGCACCCGACATTTACCATAGGAAGTCTTCTGCTCATAGACCAGAGCCAGAAGCAGCTAAAAGAGGGAAAAGTGATCGTTCTGCGTAAGGGAGAAAACTATCTGTACAAACGAGTCCAGATAGTGCCAGAAGGGTTCTGTTTGAGTAGTGATAATAACAAATACAATAAGATGCTCGTCAGTGAAGTTTCTTTATCTTCATTTGAGATACTGGGGCAAGTTGAGATAGTACTGAATCAGTTATAGTACTGGGACCCATATTAACTCCATAAGATAAGCCATTTACCCCATTTAACGCCCTGACGGCGTCGCCTCGGCGTTTTTACTATTAAGCATATATATATAGTACTTCTAAGTCGCATTTGGGGATTGCTGTGCCTTCTGAGATCACCCCACTCAAGAAAGAGATACTTTGTACTGGCAGGGTAAGTAAGGGCTTTAACAGCCCGATAACCCCGACAAGGAGCCATGCGACGCGTAGTACTCCCAGAGACTTTAGCGAGAGCAACGAGCGACCATAACACTTTGTGTATTTTTATTGCTTGAGCGAACGCGAGTAAAGAAATACATTGTGTAGTAATCGGCAGTATGTACTACTTTTAACAAGTCGATTAATACTTATGCCGATTGCTATTAGATGTGTTTCAAGCCGAAAGCGTAGCTTTTGTGCTTCTTTATATAGATCTCTATGAAGGCAGTTGGCAAGCAACCGCCTTATGTCGTATTCCCTTCGAACAAAAGAACGAGCAAAGCCCGTCCTTTTTATTCTTGGTCCACTCCTTTTTATGTGATCTTGAGAGATTTTATATCTATAACTATTAGATTGTTTTTCTCTCATTTTGGGAAGCAATGGAGTGAAAACCATTTTCTTTCAAAGTGTTTTTTCTTATCTTCACTCATTGCTGCTTGACCTCGCTTGTTCATAAATTTATCAAAAGACTCTTTATTTGGGTATTTTTCAATGGTAATACGACTATATGCACTATTTTCAGCACTCGATAAAGCCATAGGAATAAACGTACTTTCGCCTTTAGCACTATTAGTACTTTCGATTTCTAGATCTATCAATACTGGATTCTCACTTAGAGATAATGCTTGTTCTTTATCGAATACATAAACATCTACAATTTCATCACTTGCATAATCCCTAAGATTTGAACGTTGGATAAATTGATATAACTCTTCTCTCTCGCGACTCTGAACCAAGTTTTCATAAGTTAGGTCAAACATCAACTTGCACTGTTTCGCTTCAATATTTGATGGTTTCATACTAGCTAACCATACTACTGTTTTATATTTCGAATAGTCATTAATCCCACGACTTTTTGGTGGTATATATTGACCGTTCAGTACTTTATTATCTTGCTCACCATTGACCGTAAAAATGTAATTTGAAAGATTAGTATTAACCCATGTTAAAACCTTCTCAAATTGTTCAGGCGAGTTTATTCGTAATGTTTTAGTCAATGGTATATCACTGAAATAAAACACCCGCATACGCTCTTGCAAGGGCTTAGAGCGGGTTCGTAGATTCGCATTCACACTCTTGAATGATTCAGGACTAGATAAATACACCAAGGTATTTTCGAAGTCATTCGCCATAAAAGTAATATCAAGACCTGCAAAGCGTTTTAGATTTACCCAAGACATTACTTGTAGCTGGTCTCTCTCTTTCTTGTATTGATTAGTACCACCTACTTTCTCGAAGAACCTAGCATTGAAAAGAAAATAATCGTACTGTCTAACGAATGAAAAAGCCGTTGAAGCCCTTTCTAATACTATATCATCAAATTCTATAACAGGTTTTGCTGTTACATGCATATTCCCCACGCAGTCAAATGAATGGAATAACTTATTTTCAATTAGTGATTTTTGGGTGGTATTAGGTGATGCAAAGTGATGAAAACTCACAACATCATCTAAATATATTTTCCATTTAGAAAGCAATTTAACATCTTTTATCTGTAAAAATGCAACATCAGTAATTACTAATACTCTATGTGTATTGTTAAATAAAAATGCCACTAGCTCTTCATACACGTTAGCACTGTTATTACTTGTAATTGAACGTGCAATGCTTCCTATTTCATTTGTAGTTTGCTCACATAATTTTAATGTCCCTTGTACTATCATGTATTTTTCAGTACTTTTTAGTACTTTCTGAATAAGTGAGTATGTTTTACCACTGCCACAGTCAGAACTTATATATTTGAATAAATAGTCATGCATTTTGATCTTCCTTTATCATGTTGTACTAACAATCCGTGTTAGTATTTCTTATAGTGTATTACTTTGTCTAAAGTGAAAGTACTAAACCCTATAATTTAGTTTAGAATTACATATTGATTGATACGATAGGTAAGCATTCTACTTTGTAGATGTGGCCTTGTAATTTTTACAAGGCTCTAACTTTTTTAAAGTATTACGTTTGTTTATGTTTATTCATTGCATTATCTTCTACTCTACATTCCATCATTTCAAAAAAGTGCCTCTTCGCGGAGCAAACTAGAGATATATACCCGTCATAGTTCAAGCTGCCTCTTTGTTGGCTGCGTGAACTCGCCAGAATCACTTAGTTTACTAAGCTCATCGGGACTCAATCTCTTGCTGCCTCGATGAACTCGAATTATTTTGGGTGTAGAGCATTTATCTTATTATATCACATAATTGAGAATCATCCCGTGTTTTTTAAACAAATCTAGATGTTGCGGAGAATCGGGTAAGGAAGAAATACAAACCTTGCTTACTCTTGTCGTAATTAAAGTTAAATATGATCAATCGCTTGTTTCATTTGCATTAATGGCTGCTTACTTCTGTATACTCTATCTGTCATTGTCTTATGAGCATGTCCCAGTATTGAGAACCTTATATGGTCCGGTACTTCATTAAGGTCTCGCAATCGATCAGACAAACCATATCTATAATCATGTGCAGTGTGCTTCATACCTGATCTTTTAAAAGCCTTGCTGATGGCATTGCTTGCAGATGAATTATTAACCCAATGATATATAGGTTTCTCTTCCCATATTCCTATCTTCAAAAGATTATCACTTAAAGGGATGTCACGAATTGATTCACTGTTCTTAACGGTTTTAGTACCTACATTATTAATGCTGACGCATTTTATTAGCGTACCCTGATCTTCTTTCTCAATATAATCGTTTGAAGTGATTTGGATCGCCTCACCAATACGAACTCCTGTGTAATAAAGTAAGTTAAGAAGCCACCATAAAGGTCTGGATTCTACTACATACTGAGAAGCAATAATTTTTTGATGTTCAAGTAATGAAATACCAGTTTTGATATTCAAATTTTCAACATTCTTATAATTCATCCCCAAAAAAGGATTCTTTTCAATGTAATCACGTTGTTTCATAGCGAAATTGAACATAGCTGAGACCTTAATTATAGCATCCTGCCTAGAACGAGGTGACTTGCCCGACTCATCAAGAAACTTTTTATAAGTACTCACTGTCTTCTTCGTTACTGAAGCAACAGGGACATCCCCACACCATTCCAGAAAGCCGTATACCGTTCTCTCATTAAGTACTTTGGTACTCTTCGCCCAATCAGAACTCATTTCCTCAAGCCACTCTTTAAATACTGAAGATAAAAGCGGGGTAATGTTCTCTTCGTGCCTCACCGGATACGCCAAACCCTGACAAGCAGTGACAGCAGATAAAAATTCATCCTCTATTTGCTTATCTCTGACCTTTAGAAGCATTTCACGAATCAAAAGTGGGTTCGTCTTCCCCATTAGCTGGGATAGCCTTATAACGGCTTCAGTGAGCTTTAAAGCACGGTACTGAGCCACATCTTTATCCTGTGTCCTTAAGCTCACTCGAAGAAGTTTTCCATCTAATCGACGCTGCCACATAAAAGAGCGCTCTGAGGAAGCCGTTCTGTCTAAAAACTGCACATTTTGCTGTATAAAGATTGGATAAAGATCTGGTAAAGATTGCATGAAAACCCTCTGTTAACTGAGAATGGTTCCCATCAAAGTCACTTCAACACCTTAGGGTACTTGAGCGGCCAAATTATACCCTCTGGCAGCCCCACACCCCCTTACGCTATACTACTCGTTGAAATTGCTGGCCCAACCTCCACGGACTGGCAGTCAAAACGTATTAACCCTTAGATTTTCAACTTTCCTTCCGAGGCTCTGGCTCTAAGCCGGATAAACTATGTTAAACAGTATTTTATTAATACTTCTTCTTATTTCCGTCAGTGCGTTTTTCTCAATTTCCGAGATCTCGCTGGCTGCTTCCCGCAAGATAAAACTCAAGCTGCTGGCTGATGAGGGCAACCTGAACGCACAGCGTGTGCTGAAAATGCAGGAAAGCCCTGGCATGTTCTTTACCGTGGTGCAGATTGGCCTGAACGCGGTCGCGATTCTCGGTGGTATCGTCGGCGATGCAGCGTTTTCTCCGGCCTTTAAAGTGCTTCTGGAGCGTTTCTTCTCCCCAGAAATGGCTGACCAACTGAGCTTTATCATCTCCTTTACGCTCGTCACTAGCCTGTTCATTCTGTTTGCAGACCTCACTCCGAAACGCATCGGTATGATTTCGCCTGAATCAGTTGCTTTGCGAATCATCAACCCGATGCGCTTCTGTCTGTTTATCTTCCGCCCGCTGGTGTGGTTCTTTAACGGCCTGGCGAACGTCATTTTCCGCATTTTCAAACTGCCGATGGTGCGTAATGACGACATCACTTCTGATGATGTTTACGCCGTGTTTGAAGCTGGCGCGTTGGCTGGCGTGTTGCGTAAGCAAGAACATGAGCTGATTGAAAACGTGTTTGAACTGGAATCGCGTACCGTGCCGTCGTCGATGACGTCGCGCGAAAACGTCATCTGGTTTGATTTGCATGAAGACGAGCAAAGCCTGAAGAACAAAATCGCCGAACATCCACACTCGAAGTTCCTGGTGTGTAATGGCGATATCGACCATATCGTTGGTTATGTGGATTCCAAAGAGCTGCTTAACCGCGTGCTGGGCAACCAGAGCATGGCGCTCAACAGCGGCGTGCATCTGCGTAATACGCTGATTGTGCCGGATACCCTGACGCTTTCCGAAGCGCTGGAAAGCTTCAAAACCGCCGGTGAAGACTTCGCGGTTATCATGAACGAATACGCATTGGTGGTGGGAATCATCACGCTTAATGATGTGATGACCACGCTGATGGGTGACCTGGTCGGCCAGGGCATGGAAGAGCAAATCGTGGCTCGCGATGAAAACTCGTGGCTGGTTGAGGGCGGTACGCCGATTGACGACGTCATGCGCGTGCTGGATATCGACGAGTTCCCGCAATCCGGGAACTACGAAACCATCGGCGGCTTTATGATGTTTATGCTGCGAAAAATCCCGAAACGCACCGATTCGGTGAAGTTCTCCGGGTATAAATTCGAAGTAGTGGATATTGATAACTATCGAATTGACCAGCTGCTGGTAACGCGTATCGACAATAAGCCGACGCCGTTGACGCCAAAACTGCCAGATGGCGAAGAGCAGAACGCGGCGTAATTATCAAAACTCAGAAACACTAACGGCACCCTCGGGTGCCGTTTTTGGTATTACTTATGGCTTCATGCCATTTCCGCCTGCATACGTATAACCTGGCGGTTTACTTCAGACATAACAGATAGATGCTGCTTATCTTTCACTTTTGGGATAAGAATCTTGCCCTTATCAAATTCAAAAGCGCCAACGTCCTTGATGTACAACCGTCCACGGAACAGGATTTTCACGTACTTCGCCACCTGAAGCGGGTTGTACCGTTGGAAAATTTTCATTCTTCTTCTCTCCTGCAGTGTTAACGCTCCTGCGGTTCCACATTTGGTCCGACAAAACGAAGCGAAAAATTTGGTGCCTGGAAACTATAGTCCATATACAAACCGACACCTAGTTTGCACAATCTTATTTACCGTATGATTACAATTTCTCAGAATATTCTTTTCAATTGTAAACAAAACTTAGTTTAAGCCTTCAAAAAACAGGGATATGTGCGGTCACCCGCAAACTGGCATTGTTGTTGCGGGACAGAAACCTATTCAGCACATATGCTTAAAACGTCACGACGAAGTGGTCGGAGCACCTGCAAACTTTTCACAAATAATAAGATAAGGAGTCCTCATGTCTCTACGCAAAACCCTTGCGCTTGCCCTGCTGCTACTGCCTCTTGCGGCATCGGCACATAACTTTGAGAAAAATCAGCGAGTCTCGCCTATTGGCATTACGGATAAAGGCGAGTTGATGCTCGACAATGATAAGTTTAGCTATAAAAACTGGAATAGTGCGCAGCTCGTGGGAAAAGTGCGAGTGGTGCAGCATATTGCCGGTCGCACCAGTGCCAAAGAGAAGAATGCGGGTTTAATCGAAGCGATTAAAGCCGCGAAATTCCCTCATGATCGCTATCAAACCACCACTATCGTCAATACCGATGATGCGATTGTGGGCACCGGAATGTTCGTGCGTAGCAGTCTTGAGAGCAATAAAACGCAGTACCCATGGTCGCAGTTTATTGTCGATAGTAATGGCGTTGCGCAGAAATCCTGGCAACTCGAAACCGGCAGTTCAGCGATTGTGGTGTTGGATAAGGAAGGTCGCGTGCAGTTTGCCAAAGATGGCTCGCTCACCCAGGAAGAAGTGCAGCAGGTGATTAGCCTGCTGCGTGGATTGCTTAGTAAATAGAAACCCGGAAGCCTGGGTTTAAGAATGACTCACGCGGGGTGTAGTCGAGTGGCTTACCCTGCCAGTCATGAACATGTGCGCCAGCAGCGGCAGCAACCGCATGGCCTGCTGCGGTATCCCAGATATTGGTTGGCCCAAAGCGTGGGTAAAGCTGCGCTTGCCCCTCTGCCACCAGGCAAAATTTAAGCGACGAACCGATAGATGTTGTCTGGTGTTCACCCAATTGATGAAGATATTCTTTCAGTTCGTCATCACTATGAGAACGGCTGATGACCACCAACGGCGGGCGAGCATCGCGCACCTGAATCTGATTGCGCGTGCCGTTTTCTTCTTTCCAGGCTTTACCTTCTGCCGCACTGTACATCACGTTCAGTACAGGCGCATACACTACGCCCAACACCGCTTTGCCCTTTTCGATAAGCGCGATATTGACGGTAAATTCGCCGTTACGTTTCAGGAACTCTTTGGTGCCGTCGAGCGGGTCCACCAGCCAGTAGCGATCCCAACTTTGGCGAGTTTCCCAACTCTGAGGATCTTCTTCTGAAAGCACCGGTATTTCCGGCGTCAATGTTTGCAGTCCTTTCAGGATAATGGTGTGAGCTGCGATGTCCGCAGCCGTCACAGGTGAATCATCGGATTTTTGGGTCGCCTCCAGCGGCTTTTGCCCTTCATACACCTGCATGATGGCAGCTCCAGCCTCCCGAGCCAGTTGGCAAATTTTATCTAACATTCTCCACCTCATGTTGTGTCATGCAAATAACCTATTGTTTTACTTATATCTCATCGCATCAGGTTGCGCTATATGTGAAGCGATTCCGGTTTAATGATTCTTATTTCTGGCACACTTCACAAAAATGTAAGCAACAACGTTTATATACATAGCCTTGTGTGGACTACCTCGAAAAAAGGACCTTAATCATGATCAAGTTTAGCGCAACGATCCTTGCCACGCTGATTGCAACCAGCGTTAACGCGGCGACCGTTGACCTTCGTATCCTGGAAACCAGCGATCTTCACAGCAACATGATGGATTTCGATTACTACAAAGACACACCGACGGAGAAATTCGGGTTGGTGCGTACGGCGAGTTTAATCAATGCCGCCCGTGGTGAGACAGTCAACAGCGTTCTGGTTGATAACGGTGACCTGATTCAGGGCAGCCCGCTGGGTGATTACATGGCGGCAAAAGGGCTGAAGAAAGGCGATATTCATCCGGTTTATAAGGCACTGAATACGCTGGATTACGCCGTGGGTAACCTGGGGAATCACGAGTTTAACTACGGACTCGATTACCTGCATATGGCGCTTTCTGGGGCAAAATTCCCGTATGTGAATGCCAATATTATCGATGCCAAAACCAATAAACCGCTGTTCACGCCGTATGTGATTAAAGAAACCACCGTTAAGGATAAAGACGGCAAAGAGCAGACGCTGCGTATCGGTTATATCGGTTTTGTACCGCCACAAATTATGACGTGGGATAAAACGAATCTGGAAGGCAAAGTGACGGTGAAAGATATCACCGAAACCGCTCGCCAGTACGTGCCTGAGATGCGTAAGCAAGGTGCTGATTTAGTGGTGGTTATCGCCCACTCTGGCCTGTCCAGCGACCCGTATCATGCGATGGCTGAAAACTCGGTGTATTACCTCAGCAAAGTTCCGGGCGTGGATACCATCCTGTTCGGCCACGCTCACGCAGTCTTCCCAGGCAAAGACTTCGCCAATATTAAAGGTGTTGATCTCGAAAAAGGCACGCTGAACGGCATTCCAGCGGTGATGCCGGGCATGTGGGGTGACCATCTGGGTGTGGTTGATTTAGTGTTGAACAACGATAGCGGCGCGTGGAAAGTGGTCAGCAGCAAAGCGGAAGCACGCCCGATTTATGACAGCGTGGCGAAGAAATCGCTGGCGGCAGAAGATGCCAAACTGGTTGATGTGCTCAAGCATGACCATGACGCGACGCGCGAGTTCGTGAGCAAACCTATCGGCAAATCTTCCGACAATATGTACAGCTATCTGGCGCTGGTGCAGGACGATCCTACCGTGCAGGTGGTGAATAACGCGCAAACTGCCTACGTTGAAAAATACATTCAGGGTGACCCGGATCTGGCGAATCTGCCGGTGTTGTCGGCTGCTGCGCCGTTTAAAGTCGGCGGGCGTAAAAACGATCCGGCCAGTTTTGTCGAAGTGGAAAAAGGCCAGCTCACCTTCCGTAACGCCGCCGATTTGTATCTCTACCCGAACACGCTTGTTGTGGTGAAAGCGTCCGGGAAAGAGGTCAAAGAGTGGCTGGAATGTTCTGCCGGACAGTTTAATCAGATTGATGTGAACAGCACGAAACCGCAGTCACTGATTAATTGGGACGGTTTCCGCACCTATAACTTTGATGTTCTCGACGGCGTGGATTACCAGATTGACGTGTCGCAACCGGCGCGTTACGACGGCGAATGCCAGATGGTGAACCCGAAAGCCGAGCGCATTAAAGGACTGACGTTCAAGGGCAAGCCAATTGACCCGAACGCGACATTCCTGGTGGCGACCAATAACTATCGCGCTTACGGCGGCAAGTTTGCAGGAACTGGCGATAGCCATATAGCTTTCGCATCGCCTGATGAAAACCGCTCGGTGCTGGCAAACTGGATTACCGCGAACAAAGAAATTCACCCGGCGGCGGATAACAACTGGCGTCTGGCACCGATTCACAGCAATCAGAAATTAGATATTCGCTTTGAAACCTCACCGGGCGACAAAGCGGCGGCCTTCATCAAAGAGAAAGGCCAGTATCCGATGATGAATGTGGGAACGGATGAAATCGGCTTTGCGTTGTATCAGTTGGATTTGAGTAAGTAGGTTTAACCACGCGTCGGATGACGCTTGCGCTTATCCGACCTACAAGTGCATGATTTTGTAGGGTGGATAAGCGCAAGCGTCATCCACCGGCGAGTGTTAGATTTCTTCGCGGGACGCTAACACTCGCGGCAAATTCAATTCAATCCAGTCAGCCAGCCCTGACACTTTCTCGGCAACTTCAAAACCCAATGGCGTCAGGCTGTATTCCACATGCGGTGGCACAACCGGGTAGGATTTTCGATTAACAAAACCGTCGGCCTCCAGCCATTGCAGCGTTTGCGCGAGCATTTTTTCACTCACTCCGCCCATCTTACGGCGCAGATCGCTAAAGCGATGTGTCCCACCCTGCAAGGCCACAAGAATCAACACGCCCCAGCGGCTGGTGACGTGTTTTAACACATCACGCGACGGGCACTGCTCAGCAAATAAATTGCCATCACGCATTTGCTCGGTTAACGACAGCGGACGGGTTTCAATCTCACTCATTTCATACTTACCTTTTTGTGCGTACTTACTTTAAGTTAGTGCTAGTGCTAGTGTGGCACAACTTAACCAGAACACCCACAGGAGATTTACCATGATCGCGATTACCGGAGCTTCCGGCCAACTGGGCCAACTCGTTGTTGAAGAATTACTGAATACCGTTGCGGCTAACCAATTGGTTGCCATCGTGCGTAACCCGGCAAAAATTCAATCATTTGCTGATCGTGGTGTTCAGGTACGTGCTGCCAGCTATGAAGATAAAGCGGCGCTCGTGCAGGCACTGACGGGGGTTGAAAAACTACTGCTGATTTCTTCAAGTGAAGTAGGACAACGTGCAGTTCAGCATCGCAATGTGATTGATGCAGCCAAAGAAGCAGGCGTGAAACTGGTTGCCTACACCAGCCTGTTGCATGCTGATTCCTCCCCACTGGGCCTTGCCGATGAACATATCGCCACCGAAGAAATGCTAAAACAATCCGGCATTCCATTCGTACTGCTGCGCAACGGCTGGTATACCGAAAACTACCTCGCCAGCGTGCCGCCTGCTCTGCAACACGGCGTATTTATTGGTAGCACTGGCGAAGGCAAAATCGCCTCCGCAACGCGTGCCGATTATGCGGCTGCAGCTGCAAAAGTGATGACCCTCGACAACCAGGCGGGCAAAGTTTACGAACTCGCGGGTGACCACGGCTGGACGCTGTCTGAGCTGACTGCTGAGTTGACCAAACAGAGCGGTAAAACCGTGGTGTATCAGAACTTGCCGGAAGATGATTTTAAAGCAGCATTGCTCGGTGCTGGCTTGCCAGAAGGGCTAGCAGCAATGTTGGCAAACTCTGACGTTGGCGCGTCCAAAGGTGGCCTGTTTGATGATCGCCACCAGCTAAGCGCCCTGATTGGCCGCCCGACCATCCCGCTTGCCGAGAGCATTCGTGCCGCGCTGTAATTGTTAACTTTCCGTTAAACCAGGACATCCCTATACTGATGGGGTGTCCATACGGAGATTAGTGTGCAAGGCGTACCTGAACAGTTCAGCGATAAAAAAGACAACGCTCACTTCCGGCATTTACCGCAATTGCCCGGCGTTGAGCTTTATCACGCCCATATTTCACGCTACGCCTTTGAACCGCACACCCACGAAGCCTTTGGCATTGGAACTGTGACGCGAGGCGCTGAACGTTTTCGGTATCGGGGTGTTCAGCATGTTGCTGCGCGGGATTCGTTAGTGTTGATGAACCCGGACGAGCTTCATACCGGCGAAGCAGCAACCGAAGATGGCTGGCAGTACCGCATGATTTACCTCGAACCGGATCTTGTTGAGAGAGTGACCGGCTCGCGAAACTGGTCGTTTAGCGAGGTCGTGAAGCACGATCCGCAACGGGCAGGTGATATTTCCCAACTGATCAACCGGTTGTGGAGCGAGAATGATTTGCTGGCGCAGCAAGGTTTATTACTCAATCTCATCGAAACTTTCCGACCCTACGCGCAACATCAGTCTGGGGTAGTGCAAGACCCGGCGCACCGTTTCGAGCATATTCGCGATTATCTACACGATAATTATATGCACCCGGTCATGCTTGATGAACTGGCGGCCGTAGTGTCACTGAGTCCGTATCATTTCCAGCGCATGTTTAAAGCGCACTATCATGTCACTCCGCATCAGATGCTGATGGCGATTCGCCTGTGGCACGCTAAACGGCTTCTGACGAACGGCATGCCCGCCGTACACGTGGCGGCAGCCTGCGGTTTAACCGACCAGGCGCATTTGACTCGAGCCTTCTCGCAGCGTTATGGCATCACGCCTGTGCGTTATCAGAAGCAGGTCGCCCGCTAGTTAAAGCCGCTAAACCGCAAGCTGGTACAATATTTTCCTGCGCACGCCACCTAAACTCATTCCAAAGCAATAAATGGATAAAGAAGATGTTAACTGGTGTGTTGTACGCCCTGCTGGCAGGGCTGATGTGGGGACTGATTTTTGTCGGCCCGCTGATTGTTCCTGATTACCCCGCCGCCATGCAGTCAACCGGCCGCTATCTGGCTCTGGGATTTATTGCCCTGCCTTTGGCCTGGTTTGGACGCCAACGTTTACGGCAGCTCAAGCGCGAAGACTGGTTTACAGCACTTAAACTCTCGACCGTGGGCAATCTCATTTATTACGTCTGCCTCGCAAGCGCTATTCAGCGCACCGGAGCGCCGATTTCGACCATGATTATCGGCACGCTTCCGGTGGTGATCCCGGTGTTCGCCAATCTGCTTTACAGCAAACGTGATGGTAAATTGCCGTGGCATCGACTGGCGCCTGCGCTGGTGATTATCGCGTTGGGGCTGGCGATGGTGAATACCGCCGAATTACGCAGCGGGCAACTCGATTTCAGCTGGTGGCGCTACGTGAGCGGGATTGGCCTGGCGTTTATCTCGGTGGCTTGTTGGGCGTGGTATGCGCTGCGTAACGCATGCTGGCTGCGCGAAAATCCGGACAAAAACCCCTTAATGTGGGCGACAGCGCAAGGCCTGGCGATTCTGCCATTTTCACTGCTCGGTTATATTGCCGTTTGCCTGTGGATGTCTCGCACCAACACCGACTTCACCCTGCCCTTTGGCCCACGTCCGGAAGTGTTTTTAACGCTGATGTTAGCGATTGCGCTGTTTTGTTCATGGCTTGGCGCATTGTGCTGGAACATTGCCAGCCAACGATTACCGACGGTGATCGTTGGCCCGCTGATTGTCTTTGAAACGCTGGCGGGACTGGCTTACACCTTTATGCTGCGCCACAGTTGGCCGCCGCTGCTGACGTTACTCGGGATTATTTGCCTGGTGGTTGGCGTGGTGATGGCGGTGCTAACAAAACCGCAGAAAAACACGCTCGCGGAAGTGGTCATCACGACGGATAAATAGCGCGTTACCTCGAAATAGTCATAGCGCCGACCTAAAGATGCATTTAATATGCATCTTATATTATCGACAACGAGGTAACTGCTCATGGCTTTTCGCGATCAGGCATTAGGTGAACTGGCTTTAACTATTCCACGCGCTTCTGCGTTGTTCCGTAAATTGGATCTCGATTTTTGCTGCGGTGGGAGACAGACGCTTGAGCGTGCCGCAACGCGCAAAGAGTTGGACCTGGAAGCCATCGAAACCGAGCTTGCAAAGCTTGCTCAAGAACCTGTCGAAAAAGACTGGCAAAGCGCGCCGCTGGCCGAAATCATCGACCATATTATCGTGCGTTATCACGATCGCCACCGCGAACAGTTACCGGAGTTGATTCTTCAGGCGACCAAAGTTGAGCGCGTTCACGCCGATAAACCGAACGTGCCGAAAGGGCTGGCGAAATACCTCACCATGCTGCATCAGGAACTGAGCAGCCACATGATGAAAGAAGAGCAAATCCTGTTCCCGATGATTAAACAGGGAATGGGAACTCAGGCCAACGGCCCGATTAGCGTGATGGAAAGTGAGCATGACGACGCAGGCGAATTGCTGGAAGTGATTAAGCACACCACCAATAACGTGACCCCACCGCCGGAAGCCTGCACAACATGGAAAGCGATGTATAACGGAATTAATGAGCTGATTGACGACCTGATGAATCACATCAGTCTTGAGAATAATGTGCTGTTCCCGCGGGCTCTGGCTGGGGAATAAAGGTTAAACCCCCTCACCAGTGGCGAGGGGGTTTATGATTACTTGCGCATTTCCGCGATGCGTTTCTTGCCGATAAACATCCAGCACACACCCAACAACACAAACCACAATGGCGTTACGATCAGCGCCTGGCGGGTATCTGCTTCCAGTGTCAGCAGCACAATCACAAAGACAAAGAATGCCATACACATCCAGCACATAAACTTGCCGAGCGGCATTTTATAGATGGATTTTTCATGCAGGTGTGGACGTTGTTTGCGGTACACCAGATACGAACACAAGATAATCGTCCAGACGAACATGAACAGAATCGCCGACACGGTGGTGATCATGGTGAATGCCGCAATCACGTTCGGGTTAACGTACAGCATCACCACGCCACCCAACAGGCAGATACAAGAGAAGGTTAAACCCTTCGCAGGAACCGCGCGCTTAGAGAGTTTGGCGAACGCTTTCGGTGCCATACCGTCTTGTGCGAGGCCAAACAGCATACGGCTGGTCGAGAACACGCCGCTGTTTGCCGAAGAAGCCGCAGAAGTCAGCACCACGAAGTTGATGATGCTCGCGGCGGCAGGCAGACCCACCAACACAAACAGTTCAACAAACGGGCTTTTATCCGGCACGACTGAACGCCATGGCGTGACTGACATAATCACAATCAGCGCGAACACGTAGAACATGATGATACGAATCGGAATGGAGTTGATTGCGCGTGGCAGGGATTTTTCCGGGTCTTTGGTTTCAGCCGCAGTCGTGCCCACCAGCTCAATGCCGACAAACGCAAACACCGCTATCTGGAAGCCCGCGAAGAAACCACTGATACCTTTCGGGAACCAACCGCCGTCATTCCACAAGTTATTGATAGAGGCTTCGACACCCGATGGTGAATGGAAATGGGTCAGAATCATCACCAGGCCAATCACAATCAGCGCGACAATGGCGACGATTTTAATCATCGCAAACCAGAATTCCATTTCGCCGAACATTTTCACGGTGGCGAGGTTTAAGGTCAGCAGCAGGACGACAACCGAAAGCGATGCGACCCAATCTGAAAGCCCCGGGAACCAGAACTGCGCGTAGGCCGTTATCGCCACCACATCGGCCATGCCGGTAACTACCCAGCAGAACCAATAAGTCCAGCCGGTAAAATACCCCGCCCACGGGCCGAGTAAGTCGGCTGCGAAATCGCTGAAGGATTTGTATTCGAGGTTTGAAAGCAGCAGCTCCCCCATCGCACGCATCACGAAGAACAGCATAAAGCCGATGATCATGTAGACGAAAATGATGGATGGCCCTGCGAGGCTAATTGTTTTACCGGAGCCCATGAACAGGCCTGTTCCGATGGCTCCGCCAATCGCGATAAGTTGAATGTGACGGTTGGTTAAATTACGCCGTAGCGACTGCTCAGCCGGAGCCTCAGCTTCGTCTGCAACTTTTATCTGATCTACCATGTTGTGTTTATCCTGTACCTGTCTGTTGTGTTCAGGCTCTGCTGGCCTTTATTAAAATTTTGAGGATGTGATGTTGTTGTTCCAGGGAACGCAATGATAGTAGGGAAGAATTGCCGGATTGAATACTAAGAATGAAATTATTTGTTAATTTGATGTTTGTTTTGAGTGCAAAACCACGGCTAAAGAGTGAGGAGCCTCACACAAACACTCATTAAGGAAGTGTTTACCAGATAAAATCGCGTTGGTTTTGTTAATAGCCAAATAAAAACCCCGCCGCAGCGGGGTCGTTTGAACGCTTACAGAATTTCCAGCAGTTCAACTTCAAATACCAGCGTGCTGTACGGAGGAATGGACGCGCCTGCGCCACGCTCGCCGTATGCCAGGTTATGAGGGATAGTCAGTTCCCACTTTGAGCCAACCGGCATCAGAGTCAGAGCTTCAATCCAGCCTGCGATAACGCCGCTGACCGGGAATTCAGCTGGCTCGCCACGTTGTACTGAGCTGTCGAACACAGTGCCATCAACCAGTTTACCGGTGTAGTGCACGCGGACGTGATCTTTGCGTGCCGGAATTGGGCCAGTACCCTGAGTCAGAACGCGGAATTGCAGACCAGATTCGGTGCTGCTCACGCCTTCTTTGCTGCTGTTTTCTTGCAGGTATTTCTGACCTTCAACAGCCATTTCTTTCTGGCGTTCCTGGCGAACAGCATCAGCACGCTCGTGAACTTCACGCAGTGCGCGATGAACCACGTCAACCGGAACTGCCGGAGCATTCCCTTCCAGCGCATCACGCAGACCAGCGACCAGTGCTTCTGGCAGCAAACCTTGCAGACCAGACTCGCTCAGTTGTTGACCTACCTGTAAACCAATACCGTAACTTGCTTGCGCTTCGACGCTGTCAAAAGAAGGGGTCGTCATGGGATTTCCTTTAATGTATTTAAAAGCAAGCCCGCAGCATAACAGCGTCATCCGGACGGGTAAAATGCAAAAGCGGCAAAGGTGACAAATGCAGAGGAAACAGGAACAATGGTTTAACTGAGCGTTAAATTACTGTTGAGCGTCACGTAAAGCCGGATTGTTCAATGCATCAAACAGTTAGCGTTCTATAATGGAGTGGATAAATGAACCGAGCACATTGTGTGGAAATGAGGAGTGATGTCGATGCGATTCGCTATTAAACCCTGGCTTGCGCGGATTTGGCATGCACCCGATAATTTTCGCCTGATGGACCCACTTCCGGTCATGCATCGACGCGGAATTATTATTGCAGCGATCGTGGTGGTACTCGGTTTCCTGTGGCCTACGCCAGATGAAACCACTCGCCCGGTCGCACGTGACGCGCAGCTATCCATTGAATCGCAATCCCCAATTCGTGCCCATTTAGTCAACCCGCCAGCCAATACTGAGCCTGCGACTCCTGTCGAACCTTCTCGCATTGAAGAACAGCCGCAAGCAGAAACCCAGGCACCTGTTCCGCACGCTAATAATGACATTGAGCAGCAATGGCGTTCGTATCGTGTGGAATCCGGGCAGACGATGGCGCAGCTGTTCCGCGATCATAATTTACCGCCCGCAGATGTCTATTCGATGGCGCAGGTTGAAGGCAGCAATAAACCGCTGAGTACTTTGCAAACCGGGCAGATGGTTCAGATTCGCCAGAATGCGAATGGCGTAGTGACGGGGCTAACAATTGATATTGGTAACGATCAGCAGGTGCTGTTTACACGCCAGCCAGATGGCAGCTTTATACGCGCTCGCTAATTTTTTAGGGATTTATTATTAGATTCAGAAATGCAAAACGCCGGCACAAGGCCGGCGTCTTAACGTATATACGTCCGCGTAAATTACGCTTCAGCAACCACGTTTACAGTCAGTTTAGCGAATACATCGCTGTGAACCTGGAAGTCCACTTCGTGCTCACCAGTAGTACGCAGAACGCCGTTCGGTAAACGAACTTCGCTCTTAGCCACTTCAACGCCAGCTGCAGTTACTGCATCAGCGATGTCACGGGTACCAATGGAACCGAACAGTTTACCTTCGTCGCCAGCTTTAGACGCGATAGTAACAGTTTCGAGTGCGTTGATCTTCGCAGCGCGAGCTTCAGCAGCAGCCAGAACGTCAGCTAATTTAGCTTCCAGTTCTGCACGGCGTGCTTCGAAGAATTCAACGTTTTTCTTGGTAGCAGGAACAGCTTTGCCCTGTGGTACCAGGAAGTTACGAGCATAACCCGCTTTAACGTTAACCTGATCACCCAGGCTACCCAGGTTTGCTACTTTATCAAGCAGAATAACTTGCATTACCTTATCCTCTCAAAGTCATTAATGGACAGTGGCCGATTACTGATGACGATCAGTATATGGCAACAAAGAAAGGTAACGAGCGCGCTTGATGCAGCGAGCCAACTGACGCTGGTATTTTGCACGAGTACCGGTAATACGGCTCGGGACAATTTTACCACTTTCAGTGATGTAGTTTTTCAGTGTAGCGATATCTTTATAATCAATCTCTACAACGCCTTCCGCTGTGAAACGGCAGAACTTGCGACGACGGAAATAACGTGCCATTAGGCTAGTCTCCAGAATCTATCAATTCAATCTGCTCGGCATGCAATACCACTTTGTTCAGCCCATTTTTTGCCTGATGGCAACTAATGAAACCAGAAACGGTGAGTACCGTGCCGACCGTTATACTTTGAGTAATGGCTGAGTGTGCGTGCCCGCTAATAATAACTGGCATACGGCACCACGCCTGCCGATCTAAACCGGCTTCCTTTTGCACAGAACGGTGCTCAAGCACGAACTGGCAATGAGGAATTCCTGACGGGCTAACCTTGCGAAGGGGCGTCTTGCACACTGTGCCAGACAACACCAGGCGGTTGACCGTCATTGGAAATTACTCTTCAGAATCCCCAGCATCCGCATCATCAGCAGTTTCGCTAGCGAAGTCATCGCGACGATCACGACGTTCGTCTTTAGCTTTAACCATTGGTGAAGCTTCGGTTACAGCGTGCTTAGTACGCATAACCATGCTACGGATAACGGCGTCGTTGAAGCGGAAGTTAGTTTCCAGCTCATCGATCACTTCCTGCGGAGCTTCAACGTTCAACAGAACGTAGTGTGCTTTGTGCAGTTTGTTGATCGGGTAAGCCAGCTGACGGCGGCCCCAGTCTTCCAGACGGTGGATCGTACCTTCTGCTGCAGTAATTGCACCAGTGTAACGTTCGATCATACCCGGAACCTGTTCGCTCTGGTCAGGATGGACCATAAAAACGATTTCGTAATGACGCATCGAATTGCTCCTTACGGATTATTCAGCCTCCTGTCAGGGTCAGCCGCGGCCCATGGAAGCAAGGAACGTGTTTATAAAGGCGGCCGAAAAATTGACGCGTAATCATACAAGCGCAGCCCAATTAACTCAAGGTGATATGGAAATTAATTCTTTTGCATGAAGGATAAAGTTTCAACAACAGGCTAACTCAGTGAAATCTATAAGTTTGAGCTGAATCACTTAAAATTTTTGACCAACACCATCAGAAATGGTCGCTTTTTATTCAATTATGAGGGATTACACTTGTTGTCATAGGCCGCCACTTTTTATTAACAGGAACGACGACCGCAGCAGACACATTAAGTTGTAGTGGAGCGGACCATGAAAATGATTACCTTAGCTTTTGTCGGTGTTCTCTTGCTTTGCTCGAATGCGACAGCCGCTATCAAAATCGACAACCATCAGGCCAAAAATATGGATGATGTAATGAGTTTGGGCGTGATTTACATCAACCATAATTTTGCTACTGAGCAAGAGGTTGAAGTCGCGATCGAAAACGACGCGGATCAACACGGAGCAATGTACTACCACTCGATATTGATGAGAGAACCCGGTAGCAACGGCAATATGCATGTCAGTGCCGACATCTACCGCTAACTGAATGCAATGAAGTAGTGAAGTAATGCGTTAACACCAGGAATACCACAACGACATAGAAAGCCAACGTTGCCCCCGCTTGCGGGGGCCTTTTTATGCATCCCATTACAAGTGCTCGCTAAAAAATCGGCTGGTCGCCTCAAGCGCAGTAGGCGTAATACGATGCTTTACGCCTGCTTCCCGTAAACAGAGCATATGTTTATCCAGCCCATTTTCGATCAGCGCGTGTTCCAGACGCGATGTTTCTGTTGCCGGAACGACATCATCCTGTTCACCATGCCACAGCAATAGTGGGCGGTTGCCAACTTTTTCGAGTTGATGGCTAATATCGTAGTCTGCAAGTTTGTTAAGGGATTCGAGGTCCAGCGCCTGCGGGGGAAACAAATTCTTTCCAAGCGACATGAAATATCCCGACCCCATCAGGCACGCTACGCAGCGCACTTGCGGGTAACGCGCCATAATTCCCAACGCTGTCATTCCTCCCATTGAAGCGCCACCCACGGCAATTCGTTGCTCATCGACTGGATAGCGTTCAGATAAAACCTGCTGAAGCGGTGAAAATTCATCAATGTTGCTTTTAAGAATCGACCAGAATTGGTACAGACGGGCGCTTTCATCACCATCAAAACGCGCCCCGTGTTGCTGGGCATCGGGCATAATCACCCGCATTCCAGACTGAGCCAATGCCACGGCAAAGTAGCTGTAAACCAGTTTCGATGATGTAAAACCATGATAGAAAAACACAACGGGAAGTTGGCTCTCTTTTTTCCCGGCAGGTACAGCATGCAGAACTTCAATACCAGCCAACTGTTCGGTGTACATTTCTATCATGGGATTCGTTCCGTATCAGGGTGAGACTTCCTTTGTAAGCCAGCAACCACGGGATGGCAAGCTCATGGCACCAGGGGAGAATTCTTAACTATGAGATCTGCTTAGCGATTTTCATTCGAAAGTGATTAAAAAGCGCGGGGGAGCTAACAGAATGGGAACATTCCCTCTTCTTCGAAAAAAACCGGAGCTACACTATGACTATTAAGAGACGAGAAACGATCATGCGACTGTTATCAGCTTTGCTCATTGCGATGACGCTCAGTGCCTGTAGCGTGTTACAAGGTACGCCACAGCCTGCACCGCCAGCAACCGGAACGCCTCAGGAAATTCAGCGTTATCAAACGCAGGGTTTAACCAAGATAGGAACGGTAACAGCACTTGAGCACGGCTCACCCATGGATACTGAGACGGCGCTAAAAGAGAAGGCAATTGCTGCAAAAGCAGATTACTACGTCATCTTGTTAAACGATGAGACGGTAGTGCCAGGCCAGTGGTATGCCCAGGCGATTTTATACCGTAAGTAATTAGCGCTGACTTATTTATGCAGATTTACAAAGCCTTGCACCAATTGATCGTTTGTTATGCACAATGAACTTCAGCCAACGGACAGCTCTGGAGTTCGACAACGCGAAGGAATGCCCTGCTGATTTAGGGTAAGTAAAAAGGAGTTAATTATGAAACGATCGCTTGCCTTAACCTCACTACTGCTGTCCGTGGGACTCATCACAACATCGGCGCAATCGGCAGAAGATGTTGCCGCAGATTGTGTGACGGGTTTGAATGAAATCGGCATGATTTCAGTAAACGGTATTGCCGGTAGCGTGCAAGATGTGGAAAAAGTGATTGCCTTAAAGGCTGATGAACACGGTGCATCTTATTATCGCATCGTAAAAATGCAGGAAAACCAGCTTGCTGAAGGCTGGCGTGTACAAGCCATTATTTATGCATAAATAAACCAGCGACCATGTCATTCAACTCTATGGCGCTGGTTTATATTTTCCTATCCCGTGCGTCCCGTCGCCCGCAGCAATACATCAATTAATACCTGATTCGGTAATACACTTTCTCCTCGCGAGTCCAACATCATGCGGCACCAGGCTTCTCCTGACGGTGGAGACAGATGCTGCAAAACTTGTGCACCCGTTGCCAGAAGGGCCAACAATCGGGTGAAATCCCTTCCCCACTCTTCTTGTGGCTTATGCAGCCGCTGTTGCAGTTGCCGCCAACTGCGATCGAAATGTCGGTTTTGCCCTTTCACCTCATCAAATTCTGCATGCAGCATTTCCATTGTACCGGGCTGTTTTGCCAGCACTCGCAATACATCCAGACTCATAATATTTCCTGAGCCTTCCCAGATGCTGTTCACCGGCATTTCACGATAGATACGCGGCAGTTCGCTGTCTTCGCAGTAACCGACTCCGCCAAGGACTTCCATCGCTTCTGCAACAAATGGGATACCCGCTTTACAAATGCTAAATTTGGCAGCCGGGGTAAACAGGCGGCTGTAGGCTAATTCATGTGGATTGCCTGGTGATTCCCAGGCCCGAGCCAGGCGAAACAAAAATGCGGTTTGCCCTTCAAGCTGCAAAGCCATACGCCCAAGCACCTGGCGCATAAGGGGTAAATCAATGAGGTTTTTGCCGAATGCCTGCCGTTGATGTGCATGATACAACGCAACGGACAGCGCACGGCGCATCAAACCATGGCTACCCAGCGCACAGTCAAAACGGGTGTAACTACCCATTTTTAATATCGAGCGCACACCCTCGCCCTCTTCACCTATCAGCCAGGCGATGGCATCGCAAAATTCAACTTCACTGCTGGCGTTGGAACGGTTGCCAAGTTTGTCTTTCAAGCGCTCAAAGCGAACCTGGTTACGTTGGCCGTCGGGTAAGAATCGGGGCAAGAAGAAGCAAGAAAGCCCGCCTTTTGCCTGAGCCAGCACCAAATGAGCATCACTTTGTGGAACTGAGAAAAACCATTTGTGGCCCACTAAGCGATACATTTCACCAGGGCCACGTCTCTCAATCGGTTCAGCGCGAGTGGTATTACTCAACACATCGGAACCACCTTGCTTTTCGGTCATTCCCATTCCAATCAGCAGGCCACGTTTTTGCGAACCGGGTGAGAGATGAGCATCATAACGGTCGCTCAATAATGGTTTTAGCCATGACTGAAACTCTTTCGGCAAGTGCTTTTGTAAGAGGGGAATTGCGCCGAACGTCATGGTTATCGGGCATAACGTACCGGCTTCCACCTGGGCGTGCTGAACAAATCGCGCGGCACGAGCAACAAATGAGCCATGACGAGCATCTTCCTGCCACGGTAAGTTATGCACCCGGTTGGCGCACAATCCCTGCATCAACAAATGCCAGGCGGGATAAAAGCGGACATCATCAAGCCGCTCGCCACTAGAATCATAACGAAGTAATTCAGGGGGATTCGCGTTTGCCAGTCGCCCGAGTTCCAGGGATTCAGCCGAGCCGAGTTGTTGGCCGATACTCGCCAGAAGTTCCGCATCCCAGCCAGCACCTTCACGGGCTACAGCCTCGGTTAACGAGATATCAGAAAGGAAAAGGTTACTGTTATTGAGGGGTATTGGTTGGTTAAAAACGGTATGAGTTTGCCAGCGCATCGTGCTCCCTCCCATTAATGGCAATGCCATTAGTATGGACGGTGACAGCAGTTATGCATGGAGGAGGATCACAAAGCGGGGTGCGAGCGCACCCCACAGGATATTAACTGCGTTGACGCACAGCTTCGAACAGGCAAATACCGGTAGCAACGGAAACGTTCAATGAAGAAACGGTTCCCGCCATTGGGATGCTAATCAGCTCATCGCAATGTTCACGCGTCAGGCGGCGCATGCCTTCACCTTCAGCGCCCATCACCAGCGCCATTGGGCCGGTCATTTTGCTCTGGAATAAAGTGTGGTCAGCTTCACCCGCCGTACCGACGATCCAGACGTTCGATTCCTGCAATAAACGCATAGTTCGAGCCAGGTTGGTCACACTGATCAGCGGAACGTGCTCAGCAGCACCGCAGGCCACTTTCTTGGCCGTCGCGTTCAGTTGCGCAGATCTGTCTTTTGGTACGATTACCGCATGCACGCCAGCAGCATCTGCGCTACGCAGGCAGGCACCGAGGTTGTGGGGATCGGTAACGCCATCCAGAATGAGCAGGAACGGGGTATCGATACTGGCAAGCAGATCTGGAATATCATTTTCCTGATACTGACGACCCGGTTTCACGCGAGCAATAATGCCCTGGTGCACCGCGCCTTCAGATTTTTCATCCAGCCATTGGCGGTTTGCCATTTGAACCGGCACACCCTGAGCTTCCAGCGCATGAATTAAAGGCATCAGACGTTTGTCTTCACGGCCTTTAAGAATAAAGACTTCCCGAAAACGCTGAGGGGCGTTATCAAGCAGTGCCTGGACGGCGTGGATGCCGTAAATCATTTCACTCATTACTGTTACTCATTTCAGGTGCTGATGCACCAGTGTTAATTTGCTCGTAAAGGTCGGATGTCGCTTACGCTAATCCGACCTACGAAAAGCAATTGGAGACTTAGCTCGGCTGCTTTTTCGCTGCGCGCTTGGCTTTTGTAGCGGCGGCTATTTTACGAGTTTTGTCCGACTGCGTTTTTGGTTTCTTCGCCTTCGGCTCTGCTTTTTTGTCGACGCTTTTCTCGGCTTTCGCTTTCTTCGGCTTGGCTGGCCCTTTCTCTTTACGGAAAGTGCTGTCTGGCTCGAAGTTGGTGCGTTTACCGCCCTGACGACGTTTTGGCCCGTTGCCGTTTGCGCCTTTTTTCGCTCGGTCTTTCTCAGTTTTACCCGCGCCGCGAGGAACACGAGTGCTGGAGATCAGAGCAAAATCAATTTTGCGCTCGTCCATGTGGACGGCTTCAACGCGCACTTCGACACGGTCACCCAAACGATAAGTCTGACCACCGGACTCACCAATCAGGCGCTGCCCGATTTGGTCGAAACGGTAGTAATCGTTATCAAGAGTAGAAACGTGCACCAGGCCGTCGATAAACAGATCGGTGAGGCGAACAAAGAAGCCGAAACCGGTGACGCTGGCGATAATCCCAGTAAAGGTATTACCGACCTGATCCTGCATAAAGTCGCATTTCAGCCAATCGGCAACATCGCGTGTTGCTTCATCTGCGCGGCGTTCAGCCATAGAACAATGCTGGCCCAATTGCAGCATCTCTTCCATGTCATAGTGCCAGCCGCCAGACTCGGTGCTGTTGCCTTTATGGCCCTGCTCTTTCGCCAGCAAATATTTAATTGCACGGTGTAACAGCAAATCCGGGTAACGACGAATCGGCGAGGTAAAGTGCGCATAGGATTGTAGCGCCAGGCCAAAGTGGCCACGGTTTTCTGGATCGTACACCGCCTGTTTCATGGAACGTAGCAGCATAGTTTGCAGCATTTCATGATCCGGACGATCGGCAATCGAGTTCAGTAATTCTGCGTAATCACGCGGTTCTGGTTTCTGCCCGCCAGGCAATTCCAGGCCCAGTTCGGCCAGCACAGAACGGAACGCGGTGATGGCGTCGTTGCTTGGACGATCGTGATCACGGAACAAAGATGGCTCGTTGTTCTTCTCAACAAAGCGCGCCGCCGCGATATTCGCGAGGATCATGCACTCTTCGATAAGTTTATGCGCGTCGTTACGAACGGTTTGTTCAACGCGCTCAATGCGGCGCTCGGCGTTGAAGATAAACTTCGCCTCTTCGCTTTCAAACGAGATACCACCGCGCTGCGCACGAGAAACATCCAGCACTTTGTAGAGGTTATGCAGCTCTTCGATGTGCTTAACCAGCGGCGCGTACTGCTCGCGCAGTTCCTGATCACCTTGCAACATGTGCCACACTTTGGTGTAGGTCAGACGCGCATGGGAACTCATTACCGCTTCGTAGAATTTAGAGCCGGTCAGGCGTCCAGTCGAAGAGATGGTCATTTCACAGACCATACACAGACGGTCAACCTGCGGGTTCAGCGAGCACAAACCGTTGGACAGCACTTCCGGCAGCATCGGGATAACCTGCGATGGGAAGTAAACTGACGTGCCACGGTTGCGAGCTTCTTTATCCAGCGCGGTTGGCGGGCGAACGTAATAGCTTACGTCGGCGATAGCGACATATAAACGCCAGCCGCCGCCACGTTTCTTCTCACAGAACACGGCGTCATCGAAGTCACGCGCATCTTCACCATCGATGGTGACAAGCGGCAGGTCACGCAAATCCACGCGGCCAATTTTGGCTTCTTCCGGCACTTGTTCTTTCAGCGAAGCAACCTGAGCTTCCACTTCTGGCGGCCAGACATACGGGATTTCATGGGTGCGCAGCGCCATATCGACGGCCATGCCTGTACCCATGTTGTCGCCCAGCACTTCAACGATTTTACCCACCGCTTTGGTGCGGCGAGTTGGGCGTTGGGTGAGCTCAACCACCACCACAAAGCCCATACGCGCGCCCATCACACCTTCTGGTGGGATAAGGATATCGAAGCTCAGACGGCTATCGTCTGGCACCACGAAACTGATACCAGCATCGGTAAAGTAGCGGCCAACAATTTGCCCGGTTCTTGGCTCCAGCACGCGTACAATACGCGCTTCGCGACGGCCTTTACGGTCGGCACCCAGTGGCTGTGCCAGCACGATGTCGCCATGCATACACATTTTCATCTGTTCAGATGAAAGGTAGAGATCGTCTTTACGGCCTTCTACACGTAGGAAACCGAAGCCATCGCGGTGGCCAATGACTTTGCCTTTTAGCAAATCGAGACGTTCTGGCAGGGCGTAACACTGGCGGCGGGTAAAGACCAACTGTCCATCGCGTTCCATGGCTCGCAAACGGCGACGCAGCGCTTCAAGTTGTTCTTCACCAGTAATATTCAGTTCTTCAGCCAGTTCGTCACGATTGGCTGGTTTTTCACGTTTGGAGAGATGAGCGAGTATAAATTCCCGGCTTGGGATCGGGTTTTCGTATTTTTCGGCTTCTCGTTCCTGAAAAGGATCTTTTGACATTGCGGTTCCTCCGTTGTCATTTGCTGAGGAAATCGTGATTTATTCCACCAGCAATAATTTGTAGAGCGGTTGGTTTTGGTCCACCAAATCGGCCAGGGTGTGCTTATCCAGCTCTGTAAGAAAGCTTTGCACCGCCTGGGCCAGTGCCTGTTTCAGGCGACATGCGGGGGTGATATGACAAAACTCACTGCTACAGTTCACCAAAGAAAGCGGTTCCAGCTCGCGCACCACATCACCGACACGGATAGATACCGCCGGTTTGCCGAGGCGAATGCCACCGTTTTTGCCGCGCACTGCCGTCACATAGCCTGCACGGCTGAGTTGATTGATGATTTTCACCATATGATTACGTGATACACCATACACTTCTGTTACTTCAGAAATGCTCGTCATCTTGCCTTCGGGCAAAGACGCCATGTAAATCAAAGCACGTAAACCGTAATCAGTAAAACTCGTTAACTGCACATCAACCTCTTGGGTGGGAGGGGAAACGCTTAATAGCTGTAAATACTATACCCTAAATAATTCGGGTTGCAGCCAGGCGGCCAGCTCAAGAATCCCCGGGAGCTTACTTAAGTAAGTGACTGGGGTGAGTGAGTGCAGCCAACGCCGCTGCAACGTGAAGTATGACGGGTATAGATTGATGATAAACCAGCCATAAGGTTGCCAGCTAATTTATTTAACGGGGAAGGTGGATAAAACGGCAGGATAAAGCAGTTGGGGCGTGCTAAGCACACCCCATCACATCATTATGCGTCGAACGGATCGCGCAGAATCATGGTTTCAGAACGGTCCGGACCGGTAGAAATAATGTCTACTGGTACTTCAGTCAGTTCTTCAATGCGCTTGATGTAGTCCAGCGCTGCTTGCGGCAAACCACTACGCTCTTTCACGCCGAAGGTCGTTTCGGACCAGCCAGGCATGGTTTCGTAGATTGGCTCGATACCTTCCCAATCGTCAGCAGCCATTGGAGTGGTAGTCACTTCACGGCCATCTGGCAGACGGTAGCCTACACACAGTTTAACTTCTTTCAAACCGTCCAGTACGTCCAGCTTGGTCAGGCAGAAACCTGACAGGGAGTTGATCTGCACTGCACGACGCACAGCAACGATATCCAACCAACCTGTACGACGACGACGACCGGTAGTTGCACCGAACTCATTACCTTGTTTGCACAGGAACTCGCCGATATCATCAAACAGTTCAGTAGGGAACGGACCTGCGCCAACGCGAGTAGAGTACGCTTTGATAATACCCAGAACGTAATCAACATAACGTGGACCAATGCCGGAACCTGTTGCCACGCCACCCGCGGTGGTGTTGGAAGAGGTCACGTACGGATAGGTACCGTGATCGATGTCCAGCAGCGTGCCTTGAGCACCTTCGAACATGATGAAGTCGCCGCGTTTACGTGCCTGATCCAGCAGATCGGACACATCAACTACCATGCTGGTCAGAATGTCAGCAACTGCCATGACATTGTCCAGAACTTTCTGGTAATCAACCGCTTCAACTTTGTAGAAGTTAACCAGTTGGAAGTTATGGTATTCCAGAACTTCTTTCAGTTTGTCGGCAAAGGTGGCTTTGTCGAACAGGTCGCCAACGCGCAGGCCACGACGGGCCACTTTGTCTTCATACGCAGGGCCGATACCGCGACCGGTAGTACCGATAGCTTTCGCACCGCGCGCTTTCTCACGAGCCACATCCAGCGCTACGTGATAATCAAGAATCAGCGGGCAAGCTTCAGATAACAGCAAGCGCTCACGTACCGGAATCCCACGGTCTTCCAGCTCTTTCATCTCTTTCATCAGTGCAGCAGGAGACAGCACAACGCCATTACCGATGATGCTGGTAACGTTATCACGCAGAATACCTGATGGAATAAGATGAAGAACGGTCTTTTCACCGTTGATTACGAGAGTATGGCCTGCGTTGTGACCGCCCTGGTAGCGCACAACATATTTAGCCCGTTCAGTCAGAAGATCTACGATCTTTCCTTTACCTTCGTCACCCCATTGGGTGCCCAGTACGACGACGTTGTTACCCATTTTTCAAAATCACCGTTTGCTTAAAAAAGGATTCTACCATCGGTTTCCTAGATGATCAGCCCTTTTAGTATACAAAATGGTAATTGTCCACCTCAATGCGGTTCAGCCTGCGGCTCGACTCAACATGTAGTAGATAACGATACCTGCAACCACTAGTCCGCCACCAAAACGGCGAAGCGTATTGTCGGGAAGTTGCGTTAACGCAGCGATCATTCGGCGCCACATGCGTGGATAAAGCATCGGTCCGAGTCCTTCGAGCACCAAAACCAGCGCTAATGCCATCCAGATAGTCGAATTCATAATTCCCTCTAACACCAATAAAAAAAGAGCCGGTCAGACCGGCTCTTGATAAGTTTTTTGCGAGTATTAACGTGTGCTATTCGCAGGTGTTTTCATGTAACGGAAGAAATCGCTATCCGGGCTTAACACCATCACGTCCTGACCATTGCTGAAGCTTGCTTCATAAGCACGCAGGCTACGAATGAATGCGTAGAAATCTGGATCCTGGCTGAATGCATCAGCAAACAGTTTGGCAGCTTCTGCATCACCTTCACCACGGCTAATACGGCCCTGACGCTCGGCTTCTGCCAGAGTACGAGTGACTTCGTAGTCGGCGGTAGCACGCAGCTTCTCAGCTTCTTCCTGACCTTGTGAACGGTGACGACGAGCAACAGCTTCACGCTCGGCACGCATACGGTTGTAGATAGCTTCAGAAACCTCAGCAGGCAGGTTGATCTGCTTGATACGCACATCGACCACTTCGATACCCAGTGCCGCCATACTGTTCGGGTTAACCACCGGTACTTTGCCTTTGGTTTCCGCAGTGACACGCGCAGCAGCAGAGGCAATTGCATCATCCGCAGCAGGTGTAGCCACTTCATCGTCAGTACCCGCGGTACCTGAGTTCAGCGCATCACGCACATCCAGAGTCAGACGGCCACGAGAATCGGTCACGATGTCTTTCACATCAAGACGACCAATTTCAGAACGCAGACGGTCACTGAATTTACGTTTTAACAGCACTTCTGCCTGAGAAACGTCACCACCGCCTGTTGCCAGGTAGTAGCGGCTGAAATCACTGATACGCCATTTGATATAGGAATCAACGATCAGGTCTTTCTTCTCTTTGGTCACAAAGCGATCGGCCTGGTTATCCATGGTCTGAATACGCGCATCAAGAGTTTTAACAGACTCGATAAACGGTACTTTGAAATGCAGACCTGGTTCGTAGACCACCGGCTTGTTTTCATCATCACGCAACACTTTACCGAAGCGTAAGGTAATCCCGCGCTCGCCTTCCTGTACCACGAAGACCGAGGTAAACAGCACAACCAGCACGATGATAATTAAAGCAATGACTGACTTACGCATCGTTATTCACTCCCTACGCGCTGGTTATCAGTGCGCTGCGCGTTCACGCGGCGCTGATCCATGATATCGCCCCGGCTTGACGAGGACTGTGTGCTGGCGCTACCGCTGCTTGAACTTGACGCAGGTGGCAGACGCAACAAGTTGTTCGCCCCCGTGTTATCAGTCTTTGCCGCTGGCTGTGAGCCACCTTTCAGCATCTGATCCAGAGGCAGAACCATCAGGTTGCCACCTTTGTCGTTAACCAGAACTTTACGGGTATGGCTAAGCACTTTTTCCATGGTTTCGATATACAGACGCTCACGGGTAATTTCCGGTGCAGCTTTGTATTCCGGCAACATTTTGGCGAAGCGAGCCACTTCACCCTGCGCTTCTAACACGGTCTGTGTTTTATAAGCGCGAGCTTCTTCAAGAATACGCTGCGCCTGACCGTTAGCACGCGGCTGAACTTCGTTGGTATACGCTTCTGCTTCACGGATGTATTGCTGTTCGTTTTCACGCGCAGAAATCGCATCATCAAATGCAGCCTTCACCTCTTCTGGCGGACGAGCAGCCTGGAAGTTGACGTCCAGCAGGGTAATACCCATGTTGTACGGGCGAATGGTTTCTTCCAGCTCGCGCTGAGTATCGTTACGAATAATGGTACGACCCTCGGTGAGGATCTTATCCATGGTGTATTTACCAATAACACCACGCAGTGCACTGTCGGTTGCCTGACGCAGGCTATCGTCTGCGCTGGTTACGCTAAACAGATAACGACGCGGATCGGTAACACGGTACTGGACGTTCATTTCGACGCGAACAACGTTCTCATCGGAAGTCAGCATCACACCGGAAGCAGCCAATTCACGAACCGCTTCAACGTTTACCGCTCTGACACTATCAATGAATGTCGGTTTCCAGTTCAGACCCGGCTCAACCAAATGGCTGAATTGACCAAAACGAGTCACAACACCACGTTCAGCTTCTTTAATGGTATAGAACCCAGTCGCAGCCCAAATAACAACAGCCACAGCGGCAACGATGCCAACCATGCGGCCACCAATATGAGGACGTGGAAGTTGCGAAGAACCACCACCAGAACCGGAGCCGCCGCCTTTACCGCCGCCCAGACCACCAAGTTTCTTACTTAATTTTCGGAAGATATCATCCAGATCAGGTGGCCCCTGATCCCGCCCTCCTTTGTTACCCCCAGAGTCGCCGCCAGGTTTGCTGCTTCCCCACGGGTCGCGGTCCTGTCCGTTATTACCGGGCTGATTCCACGCCATGTTTATGCTCCATATTTGTTGTGCGGTGATATCCCCCGAAGGGGAAAAAGTCTTCAGGACATTCCCTTGACTGGCTAGACAATATAGTCAGCGAGTGCCGGTTCTTGTTTACAGAGGCGACGCCAGTCAACAATAGGCATACGAATTTGTAAGCCAACACTGCCGTCTTCCTCCATCCACTCTTTTTCTATTGCCTGAAGCTGATAAAACCGGCTCCGAAGTCGCCCAGCCTGGGGGGGTAAGCACAACGTATGCTGTGCAATTTCACCAGATAAACGCTCTGTCAAAGCCTGGAAAAGCAGTGGAACACCGTCTCCGGTCTGGGCAGAAAGCCAGACCCGAATCGGCATATTTTCATCATCTCTGTCGATACGTGGAACGAAATCATCCAACATATCTATCTTATTCATCACCAGGAGCGTTGGAATTTCATCAGCCTCAATCTCTTCGAGAACGGTATCTACCGCGGCAATGTTTTCCTCAATCCTGAGGTCGCTTGCATCAATGACATGTAATAACAGTGTCGCCTGACGAGTTTCCTGCAAGGTTGCTTTAAACGCCGCCACTAAATCGTGTGGCAGGTGACGAATAAAACCTACTGTGTCTGCCAGTATGGTTTCACCAACATCCGTAACGTTAATACGGCGCAACGTTGGATCTAGTGTGGCAAACAACTGATCTGCAGCATAGACGTCAGCTGCTGTTATTTGGTTAAACAGGGTGGATTTGCCGGCGTTGGTATAGCCCACCAAAGAAACAGTTGGGATATCAGCCTTGGCACGCGATCTTCGACCTTGTTCACGCTGTTTTTCGACTCGTTCTAAGCGACCAAGAATCTGCATAATCCGGTTGCGCAGTAAACGGCGGTCGGTTTCGAGCTGAGTTTCCCCAGGGCCTCGTGAACCGATCCCCCCTCCCTGACGCTCAAGGTGGGTCCAGCCGCGCACAAGACGAGTTGCCATATGACGTAACTGAGCCAGTTCAACCTGCAACTTACCTTCATGGGTACGCGCACGTTGAGCAAAAATATCTAAAATCAGGCCGGTTCTGTCGACGACACGACATTCACACAGCGCTTCGAGGTTACGTTCCTGGGCTGGAGACAACGCATGATCAAATAAAATGACCGATGCCCCAGTGGCTTTCACTGCATCGGCAATTTCAATTGCCTTACCTTCACCAACAAAATACTTCGGGTGAGGAGCTTTACGGCTACCAGTAACCACCTGCAATGCTTCGACACCGGCTGAAGAGACCAGAGATTCAAACTCCTCTAGATCTTCCTTGTCTTTGTCTTGCGTAAAATAGATGTGTACCAGCACCGCCTGCTCACCGGCATCATAACGGTCAAACAAGCGTATAACCTCTCAAAAAGACCAGCGGGGAACCCAGCATCCCTGGTTCCCCGGCTTGGAAAAACAACGTTACGCCTTATTCAGCGTCTTCGTTGTCTTGTTGTGGCGCAGAACCTTGCGCACTTCCACCATGGTGGTAGCTGCCAGAACCGCTAGTACCGGTGTTATTGCTGTGATGAGATACCGGACGAGACGGAACAACAGTAGAAATCGCGTGCTTATAGACCATCTGGCTAACCGTGTTTTTCAACAGGATTACAAACTGATCAAAAGACTCAATCTGACCTTGCAGCTTAATACCATTCACCAAATAAATAGAAACTGGAACACGTTCGCGACGCAGTGCGTTCAAGAACGGATCTTGTAATGATTGCCCCTTAGCCATTCTATCTTTTCCTTATATGCTTGTTGTTTGTAACTCAAGAACCCTGAGGCTCTGAAAAACTGCGTAAAATATTGCGCACCATAACGATTCAATTGTACACATTCATTGGTGCTTCGCACTAACAACCTGTAGTACATCGTTGTAAGATTGAGACGGATTCTCACTGTCTAACCAGTGAACACCCTCCCAACCTCGCAACCAGGTCATCTGGCGCTTAGCCAATTGTCTCGTCGCGCAAATACCACGATAAACCATTTCATCATGTGAAATTTCCCCTGCCAGATAAGACCACATCTGCCGGTATCCCACACAACGAATGGAAGGCATGTCCGTATGCAAATCACCACGGGCAAAAAGAGCCCGCACTTCAGCTTCAAATCCAGAAGCTAACATCTGATGAAAACGCTGCTCAATTCTTTGATGGAGCAGTTCACGGCTCGCCGGGGCGATGGCGAACTGATGCACCTGGTAAGGCAGAGCTTCTCCTGACGTTTCCGTCAGTTCCGTTAAAGTTTTACCCGAAATGAAAAAAACTTCCAGTGCACGGGAAAGCCTTTGTGGATCATTTGGATGAATACGTGCAGCGGCGACAGGATCAACCTGTGCTAACTCACGATGCAACGCTTCCCATCCTTGCTCTGCAGCCTGTTTTTCAATCCGTTCCCGTACTTGCGGGTCAGCGGATGGTAAAGGCGATAAACCCTCTAACAATGCCTTGAAGTAGAGCATTGTTCCCCCGACTAACAAGGGAATACGCCCTGCCGCGGTAATTTCAGCCATTTCAGCCAACGCATCACGCCGGAAATCAGCGGCGGAATAGGCTTGTGCCGGGTCGAGAATATCAAGTAACCGATGCGGAGCCTGGGCCAGTTCTTCAGCCGTTGGCTTCGCGGTACCAATGTCCATCCCTTGATAGATAAGGGCCGAATCGACGCTTATCAACTCTACCGGCAACGTTTTACGCAAATTAATGGCTAACGCTGTCTTACCTGAGGCAGTCGGCCCCATCAAAAAAATTGCCTGTGGCAGGCTTTGCTTAACTTCAGTCATGTTTCAGGGCGTTCATCGCCATATGTAAATCAACAGGTTGTAACAAACCGCCAGGTGGTGATTTCACCAGTTGCGGACAAAGGCGCTCCACATCAGCCAGCAGGGCAATCGCCTGCGCCTGATTCCATTGTTCATGATTACCGTCCATTTGACGAGCAAACCATTGAGCAATCTGTGTTGCATTCACCTCTGTCTGTCGCGCCAGGTATCCTGGCAGTTCGTGAATCAAGATTTGTAAATTTTGTTTACGCAAAGGTAAAGGTACAGAGCGAATTGTTATCTGACGCGACTCAATGGCGAATTCAATGCCCATTTCCAGTAAAAGCGGCTGATTTTTAATCAGAACGTCCTGTTCTTCTTTGGTGACTTTCAAACGAATGGGGATCAGCAGCGGTTGAGCACGTGCCCCTTCGGAGCCTGGTACTAACTGCGCCATTTTCAACCAACGTTCAGCCACGCTTAAGGAAAGCAGCATGATTTTGCCGTCACGCTCGAGTAACGCGATATCCGGATTGATGACGGTCAGCACGCGCCCAAAACTTTGTGCGTGACCGTCTAAAGCCTCGTAAGGCTCAGACTCAGGTTCAGCAACTCGATTTTTTGAGGCTGCGGGTGTCGGTGTATTCAACAATTCACGATACACCGCCCCTTCTTTCTTCTGAAAACCTGGTGCCGCATGCGGCCATAAAGGCGCACTGCCTTTACTCGCACTTCCTTCACTATAGCCGCCAGAAACCGGGGCCGTATTACGAGGTGCTGATTCGCGAGGTATTGATTCGCGAGAAGCTGCGGGAGCAGCAGGCGTTGCAAACTGGTTACGCCCGGATGCCACGCGGTTTTCCGGCTGCCAGTGCGGTTGCGGTTCTTCCGCCGTTTCTTCCAGCGGCAGGCGATTTTCACTTTGCTGTTGCAGCACGCTCAACACGCCCTGGTAGATAAAATCATGCACCAGGCGCGACTGATGAAAACGCACTTCATGTTTGGCAGGATGCACATTCACATCCACTTGATGCGGGTCGATTTCCAGGTACAGCACAAACGCCGGTTGCTGGTCGGCACCGAGTTTGTCTTCACAGGCCTGGCGGATAGCGTGATTGATCAGGCGGTCGCGCATCATGCGACCGTTCACATAGCAATATTGAATCTCTGCCAGGGCGGAAGTCGTCGCCGTAGGTTCAGCCACCCAGCCGCGTAATGCCAGGTCACCATGCTGCCATTCAATGGCCAGCGCTTGTTCGAGGAAAGCCGTACCGCAAATCGAGCCAAGGCGGCGTTCGCGAGGTGCACCCTCTGCAACCCCACGGTACTGACGAATCACTTTGCCGTTGTGAGTGAGATTTATCGACACATCAAAACGCGCCAGCGCAATACGTCTGACTATCTCATCAATGTGATTGAATTCGGTTTTTTCGGTGCGCATGAATTTGCGACGTGCGGGGGTATTGTAGAACAAATCCAACACCTCAAGCGTGGTTCCGACTGGATGTGCCGCAGGTTTTACCGTCACATCCTGTTCACGCCCTTCAGCATAGGCCTGCCAAGCTTCGCTTTGCTCGGCGGTGCGCGAGGTTAACGTCAGTCGTGCAACCGAGCTAATACTCGCTAACGCTTCACCACGAAACCCGAGGCTAATAATGGCCTCAAGGTCATCAAGTGTGGCGATTTTACTGGTCGCATGACGAGCCAGGGCTAATGCCAGCTCATCTTTTTTGATACCGCAGCCGTTATCGCGAATACGAATGAGCTTGGCGCCACCGCGTTCAATATCAATATCAATACGCGTGGCGCCTGCATCAAGACTGTTCTCAACCAGTTCTTTCACCACCGATGCGGGGCGCTCTACCACTTCGCCAGCAGCAATCTGGTTGGCAAGTTGCGGCGGCAGAACCTGAATCGGCATGAAATCTCCTTATTGAGTCATCGCGACGGGATCAATACCCGCACCTTGCGAGCGTGCAGTTTGACCAGTTGGTGGCGCGGATTGCAACGGATGCGTCAGGAAATAATCCCTAAGCCCTTGATAAATTGCTTGTGCAATTTTTTGCTGGTAGTCATCGCTATCGAGCAGGCGCTCTTCCGAGTTGTTGCTGATAAACCCGGTTTCCACTAATACCGAAGGAATATCCGGCGAACGCAATACGCCCAGGCTTGCGTGTTCCGGGCGACGTTTGTGCAACGAGCCTACGCGCTGCATTTGCGCCAGCACTTTTGTTGCCACATCATACCCGACGCGCTGGGAATGGCCGAACTGCAAATCCAGAACCGCCTGGCTTAAATAAGGGTCAGCTTGGCTATTGGCCAGTACATCACCCGCTCCGCCCAACAACTCCGATTGTTTCTCGTGCTGTTCGAGCCAGCCCGCCATTTCGCTGTTCGCACGACGATTCGACAGCACCCAAACGGAGGCTCCCGTCGCATCGCGATTAGGCGCGGCATCAGCATGAATAGACACCAGAATATTGGCATTCTGTTTACGTGCGACGTCTGAACGTCCCATCACCGAAATAAAATAATCACCATCGCGGGTCAGCACGCCTTTAAACATCGGGTCGTCATTCAGCAATGAGCGAAGTTTACGGGCAATCGAAATAGTGACGTTTTTCTCTTTCGTGCCACCAGGGCCAATTGCCCCCGGATCCTGCCCGCCATGCCCCGCATCAATAGCCACAACGACGGTATCGGATTGAGTCGTGGGGCGCTGAGTCCGTGCAGGATGCATCGCCGTATTAGAACTGATGGCTCCCGTCACGGTCTGCGGATTAAAGGGATTTTTTGCAGGCTCGGTTGAACGGGTGACGGGTGGCGCTTCAACACGTTTAGCCACAACCGGAGGTGGTGGTGGCGGAGGCGGAGCATCGGCGTTGATCGTAAACACTACCGTGTAATTAGAACCATTTTGCTGTTTTACAGCGCGAGTTTTGCCAGGCTCAGTGAGATCAACCACCAGGCGTAAAGAATCGCTGTCTTTTGGTTGCCCTGACCGAATGCTTTTCACCAGGTTATTGCCACTGAACAACAGCGGTAAACCTCTGATCACACCCGTTTGTTTGATATCCAGAGCAACGCTTTTCTTATCATCCTGAGAAAAAGCATATTCAGGATCGCCAATAAAACTAAACGTGATCCGCGCCTGAGAATCGCCGTTCGATACCTGAATATCCGCTAAACTGGCCGCGCTTGCTTGTGCCGCCAGCACCAATAAACACAACGCCATCCACACACTTTTCACGCGATAGATCATCCCGTCATCCTTGTTATTTGGCCAACCGCGCCAGTAACGACTCACCAGATGAGGAAACTGCTTTCAGGCACGCTTCGCGCCCTTCGGCCTGGTAACTTAGGTGGATTTCGACATCCGGTTCTGGAAGCACACCCTGACCTTTTTGCGGCCATTCCACCAGACTGATTGCGTCATTGGTGAAATAGTCACGAATTCCCATAAACTCGAGTTCTTCTGGATCGGCAAGACGATAGAGATCAAAGTGATACACCATCAAATCACCGAGTTCATACGGTTCTACCAACGTATAAGTTGGGCTTTTCACGTTCCCTTTATGACCCAGCGCTTGCACAAAACCACGGCTGAAAGTCGTTTTCCCCGCGCCAAGATCACCATACAGATGAATCACGGTGGCACCGATGCAGGCTTCAGCCAGGCGTGCGCCCAGTTCTAAGGTCGCGGCTTCATCAGGTAATGCGATAACTCGATTAATCATTTTTTTGGCTATTCAAATCCGGGTTAACAAAAGGGTACAACGTCGATAATAAATCGGTCGCTAACATGCCACGTGTACCAAAGCGGTAAGCCAGCACATCAGCGGCAGCGCCATGAGCTACACATCCGGCACACGCTGCATCATACGGGGTTAACTTCTGTGCCAGCAATGCTCCGATGATTCCGGATAGCACATCCCCCATGCCGCCGCTGCCCATGCCTGCATTACCCACATCAACAATGGCGCATTCACCATGTTGGCTGGCAACAACCGTACCGGCACCTTTTAAGACCACAATTCCGCCATAACGTTTTACCAGGCGGTCTGCGGCAAGTAAGCGGTCACTCTCAATTTGTGACACGGCGCAATTTAGCAGCCGCGCAGCCTCGCCAGGATGTGGCGTAATCACGCGATTCTGACGTTTATCGGGATTGATTGCCAGAAGGTTCAGCGCATCTGCATCCCACAGCATCGGTTTACGGCTGTTCTCTACTTTTTGTAGGGCTTTTTTGCCCCACTCTTGTTGCCCTAATCCTGGGCCAATCACTATCACATCGGCCCACTCAATACTTTCATCAAGCGTTTGTGAAGTCAGTTCCTGAACCATTAACTCAGGCCGTGCGGTCAGCAACGGTGCGATATTTTCTGAGCGAGTCAAAACCCTGACCAACCCCACTCCAGCCCGCAAAGCCGCTTCGCCCGTCATACGAATCGCCCCCGCCGTGCCGTGGTCACCGCCTATTACCACCAGTCGCCCGTTATCGCCTTTGTGCGAGGTGGGCTTGCGCGGCGTTAACCAGCCCGCTAACTGTGTGCTATCCACGCGAGTTATCGGCGCAGTCTGCCCCTTCAACCAGGTTTCAAGGCCAAGCGCATCAAAGTGCAGTTCACCCACCACATCGCGCGCTTTTCCGGTCAGAAGACCAGTCTTAAGGGCAATAAACGTAATGGTGTGCGAAGCGTTGATCACCGCACCGGGAATGGCACCCGTTTCTGCGAACAAGCCCGAAGGAATATCCAAGGCAATCACAGGAGCAGAATGGTGATTACATTTTTCAATAAGCTGCGCGGCATTATCTCGTGGCGCATGCGCAAGCCCGGTTCCCAGAATACCATCGACCACCAGGTCGATATCATCAGGCCATGGATGCTCTGGCGCATGAATAAGACCTGCGGCATCTAGCCAGGCATCACGCGCGTACGCCGCCTCCTGCGGCAATGGCTTATCACTTTCCAGCGCCAGAAGCGTAACGCGCACACCCGCAGCCTGAGCCAGGCGTGCTAATACGTAACCATCGCCGCCGTTATTGCCATGTCCACATGCGACCATCCAGTGCTGGCTTTGCGGATAAAGTTCGCGGGCAAGGTTAAATGCCGCAGCGCCCGCTCGCTGCATCAATTCATAGAGCGTTAGCCCTAATTCATCCGCCGCCTGCTTTTCAGCGGTGCGCAACCAGTCTGCTGACCAAACTGAATGTGGTATACTTTTGGCGGTTATTTTTAGGCTCAGGTCCGTCATGTCACAGCCCCTCGATCTCAATCAGTTAGCGCAAAATATCAAACAGTGGGGAATCGAACTCGGCTTCCAGCAAGTGGGGATTACCGATACCGATCTCTCCGCCAGTGAACCCGCGCTTCAGTTGTGGCTGGATAAACAATACCACGGCGAGATGGATTGGATGGCCCGTCACGGCATGATGCGCGCCCGCCCACACGAATTGCTGCCGGGGACGTTGCGCGTAATTAGCGTGCGGATGAACTATCTCCCGGCAAACGCGGCCTTTGCCTCGACGCTCAAGAACCCAAAAATCGGTTACATCAGCCGTTACGCCCTCGGACGTGATTACCACAAACTGCTGCGCAATCGACTCAAAAAACTGGGTGAAATGATCCAGTCCCATTGTTCCACGCTGAATTTTAGACCTTTTGTGGATTCAGCGCCGATTCTTGAGCGCCCATTAGCGGATAAAGCTGGCCTGGGATGGACAGGTAAGCACTCACTTATCCTGAATCAGGAAGCAGGATCGTTCTTTTTCCTCGGTGAGCTATTAGTCGATATTCCATTACCCATAGATAAACCTGTCGAGGAAAAATGTGGGCGCTGCGTGGCCTGCACGACGATTTGCCCAACCGGCGCGATAGTTGAACCTTACACGGTCGACGCGCGGCGTTGCATTTCCTATCTCACGATTGAGCTTGAAGGCGCAATCCCTGAAGAATTCAGACCGCTAATCGGAAACCGAATTTACGGCTGCGACGACTGCCAGCTGATTTGCCCGTGGAATCGCTTTTCACAATTGACCGTGGAAGATGACTTTAGTCCGCGTCGCGCATTGCATGCTCCGCCGCTGGTTGAACTGTTTGCCTGGAGTGAAGAATATTTCCTGCGCGTGACTGAAGGTTCAGCGATTCGCCGCATCGGTCATTTACGTTGGCTGCGAAATATTGCAGTCGCATTAGGAAATGCCCCCTGGGAAGAAGTGATTCTGGAAGCATTGCAACAACGAAAAGGTGAGCACCCACTTCTTGATGAGCATATTGAATGGGCGATTGCGCAACAATTAAGCAAACGGAGCGCTAATGCAACTGAGGTTCAGTTACCGCAAAAGCAGCGTCTGGTTCGGGTCATAGAAAAGGGGTTAAAACGTGATGCGTGAAATGTCCACAGGATGTGAATAAAAATTTGAATGCCTTGCCCCACAAGCGATGTAAAATCTGCAAGCGATCGAGTTAACATTTTTAAATATTATAAAAATTAAGTAAATCAAATAGTTAAACTAAAGGTGTAAAAGTTAATAAATAATTAGCGATCGAAGGGAAAAAACGTAAGCTGTGGATAAGTCTGTTTACAAGAGTTTTTGAGGAACGTGAAAACCACCACCGACGCGACTTAGCGTTGTGGATAATTTGTACTGAAGATTAGAATTTGGAGCGGGAAACGAGACTCGAACTCGCGACCCCGACCTTGGCAAGGTCGTGCTCTACCAACTGAGCTATTCCCGCTTGGGTGGTGCTGGCTTTAAAAGCCAAATCAAATTTTGGAGCGGGAAACGAGACTCGAACTCGCGACCCCGACCTTGGCAAGGTCGTGCTCTACCAACTGAGCTATTCCCGCATATTCTTCGTCTTTCAAGCTGATGCTTAAAAGCCATCGAATTTGGTGGTGCTGCTGTAATCAAATTTGGAGCGGGAAACGAGACTCGAACTCGCGACCCCGACCTTGGCAAGGTCGTGCTCTACCAACTGAGCTATTCCCGCTCTGTGTAACGCTGCAAATTCTGCATCGGTACGGGAGGCGCATTATACGAGAAATCGTTTTAGTCGCAAGCCCTTCAAAAGGTTTTTTTCACAAAATTAGTTTGAATGGTGATTTAAGCGTCAAAATGATTAATTTCTCAGCGAAGGAGGAGTTTAGCTCCTCCCGAACACCTGTCAAAGCTTAATAAAATTCTCACGATAGAACGCAAGCTCTGCCACAGACTCACGAATATCATCCATTGCCTGGTGCGTGCCCTGCTTTTTGAAGTCAGCGAGAATTTCAGGTTTCCAACGACGCGCCAGCTCTTTCAGCGTGCTGACATCCAGATAACGATAGTGGAAGTACTCTTCCAGCTCTGGCATGTACTTAAACAAGAAACGGCGATCCTGGCCGATACTATTACCGCAGATTGGCGAGCTATTCGCTGGCACCCATTGTTTCAGAAACTCAAGCGTTGCCAGTTCAGCCGCGCGATCGTCCAGCTGACTTGCTTTCACACGCTCAACCAGGCCGCTACCGGTATGAGTACGCACATTCCAGTCATCCATCAGCGCCAGCTGTTCGTCAGACTGATGAACCGCAATCGTTGGCCCTTCGGCGAGGATATTCAAATTGGCATCAGTAACCAGCGTGGCAATTTCAATTATGCGATCCCGCTCGGGGTCCAGGCCGGTCATTTCTAAATCAATCCAAATCAGATTGTTTTCATTTCCACTCATGCTATTTTCCACCCTTCTTGTGCGTAGCCCACCGTTGTCGATGGGTTAATTCGTATAAAATAGTGTGTATCATAGAGGTTTTGCCCATCACGGGCGACCAGGAGCCAGTAAGATTGAGCAAAAATAAACTCTCCAAAGGACAGCAGCGCCGGGTTTCAGCAAATCACCAGCGTCGGCTTAAACAGACTGTGGAGAAAGCCGATCCTGACGACTCTCAGTTTGGTGAACCACGCGATGGTCGCGTCATTAGCCGTTTCGGCCAACATGCCGATGTCGAATCACCCGGTGGTGAAATTCACCGCTGCAATATCCGTCGTACCATTCGTTCGCTGGTAACAGGCGACAACGTAGTCTGGCGCCCGGCTAAAGAAGCGGCGGCAGGTGTCACGATTAAAGGCATTGTGGATGCAGTACACGAGCGCACCACCGTTCTGACACGCCCTGATTTCTATGACGGCGTAAAACCCATTGCCGCTAACATTGACCAGATAATTGTGGTTTCCGCCATTTTGCCTGAGCTGTCGCTAAACATTATCGACCGTTATCTGGTGGCGTGCGAAACCCTCGACGTCGAACCACTGCTGGTATTGAACAAAACCGACCTGCTGGACGAAGCAGGCCTGGCGTTCGTCAACGAACAAATGGATATCTACCGCAAGATTGGTTATCGCGTTCTGTTTGTTTCCAGCCACAAAGTTGAAGGTCTGAAAGAGCTTGAAGAAGCATTGATTGGCCGCGTCAGTATTTTTGCCGGGCAATCCGGCGTGGGCAAATCAAGCCTGCTGAACAACCTTCTCGGCTTTAAAGAAGTCCAGATTCTGGTTAATGACGTTTCTGATAACTCAGGTTTAGGTCAGCACACAACGACCGCTTCGCGTCTTTACCACTTCCCAGGCGGCGGCGATGTTATCGACTCCCCAGGCGTGCGCGAATTCGGTCTGTGGCACTTAGAGCCAGATCAAGTCACGAATGGGTTTACTGAATTCCACGACTATTTAGGTCGTTGCAAATACCGTGACTGCAGCCACACCAACGATCCAGGCTGCGCGCTGCGCGAAGCCGTTGAGCGTGGGGAGATCGCTGAAACGCGTTTCGACAACTACCATCGCATACTGGAAAGTATGTCCGAGGTAAAATCGCGTAAAACCTTTTCCGATACTGAACGCTGACAATTAAGCTGGGCATCGCTAAAATCGCGCTCCTTTTTGTGTATGCCCGCTAAAATGGGTACTTAGCCAGGAGGCTATCTTGTTAGACAACTTTAAACTTTCGCTCCAGTACATCCTGCCTAAACTATGGCTGACCCGCCTGGCAGGCTGGGGTGCAAGCAAACGAGCTGGCTGGTTGACCAAACTGGTTATCGACCTGTTCGTCAAATACTACAAAGTCGACATGAAGGAAGCACAAAAGCCGGACACCGCCAGCTATCGCACCTTCAACGAATTCTTCGTCCGTCCACTGCGTGACGACGTACGCCCGGTTAACACCGACCCAAGTGTACTGGTGATGCCAGCCGACGGCGTAGTGAGCCAGTTAGGCCCAATCGAAGAAGACAAAATCCTGCAAGCAAAAGGCCATAACTACAGCCTGGAAGCCCTGCTTGCCGGTAACTACTTAATGGCCGATCTGTTCCGTAACGGCAGCTTCGTGACCACTTACCTGTCGCCGCGTGATTACCACCGTGTTCACATGCCGTGTAACGGTATTTTGCGTGAAATGATTTACGTGCCGGGCGATTTGTTCTCCGTGAACCATTTAACGGCGCAAAACGTCCCGAACCTGTTTGCCCGTAACGAACGTGTTATCTGCCTGTTCGATACTGAATTTGGCCCAATGGCGCAAATTCTGGTCGGCGCGACCATTGTTGGCAGCATCGAAACCGTCTGGGCAGGCACTATCACGCCACCGCGTGAAGGCGTGATCAAACGCTGGACGTGGCCTGCCGGTGAAAGCGAAGGTTCTGTTGCACTGTTAAAAGGCCAGGAGATGGGTCGCTTTAAACTGGGCTCAACGGTGATTAACTTGTTCGCGCCGGGCAAAGTGAACCTGGCCGAGCAACTGCAAAGCCTGTCTGTGACTAAGATTGGTGAACCGCTGGCCGTATCTACCGAACCTATGGGCGAACCGGAAGTGCCTGTCAGTGAGATTACTGAAGCAGAAGTTGCCGCCGATCAGGAAACCAAACCCGACGTTTAACGCTTAAAGCTCAACCTAAAATCATTCAAGTTGCAGCAAGACGGCAACTGAGCGAATCCCCAGGAGCTTATATAAATAAGTGACTGGGGTGAGTAAAGGCAGCCAACGCAGCTGCGGCTTGAAGGATGAAGGGGTTAACTAAGATAGGTATTTACGTGCGCCTGATACTCACTTTTCTGATGGCCTGGTGCCTAAGCCTACCGCTGTATGCCGCCCCAGCCCCTGATGCCAAACAAATCTCCTAGGAACTGGAACAAGCTAAATCTGCAAAAGATCAGCCCGCTCAGGCTGAAACCGTGGAAACGCTTCAGGCCGCTCTCAATGCACTTCAGGAACGTAAAGCTTCTCAGGAACGTGCAACGCAATATCAGCAAGTCATTGATAACTTTCCAAAGCTTTCTGAAACATTACGCCGTCAGATTAGCAGCCTGCGCGAAGAGCCGCAGAAAGTGCCGGAAGGTATGTCTACCGATGCCTTAAACCAGGAAATCCTGCAAGTCAGTAGCCAGTTGTTGGATAAAAGCCGCCTGGCGCAGCAAGAACAAGAACGCACCCGAGAAATCACCGATTCCCTCAGCCAGCTTCCGCAGCAACAAACTGACGCTCGCCGCCAGTTAAACGAAGTCGAACGGCGGCTGGGCACGCAAACCACCACCAGCACGCCATTATCGCAGGCACAGAATCTCTCTTTGCAGGCTGAATCTTCACGCCTGAAAGCCCTGGTCGATGAACTGGAACTGGCGCAGCTTTCCGCCAGTAACCGCCAGGAACTTTCACGCCTGCGGGCTGAGCTTGCTCAAAAGCAGAGCACGCAACTGGATGCTTATCTGCAAGCGTTGCGTAACCAATTGAATAATCAGCGTCAGCGCGAAGCAGAACAAGCGCTGGAAAGCACCGAACTGCTGGCTGAAAGCAGCGCGAATTTACCACCAGACATTGTTGCCCAGTTCAAAAATAACCGGGAGCTATCTCAGGCGTTGAATCAACAGGCTCAGCGCATGGATTTAGTCGCCTCTCAGCAGCGCCAGGCGAGCAGCCAGACGTTGCAGGTGCGCCAGGCGCTCAACACGCTGCGTGAACAGTCACAATGGCTTGGGGTCTCTAACGTGCTGGGAGAAGCATTACGTGCCCAGGTGGCACGTTTGCCGGAGATGCCAAAGCCGCAGCAAGTGGATACCGAGCTGGGCCAGTTGCGTGTTCAGCGGTTGCATTACGAAGATCTGCTAAGCAAACACCAGCAACTGCGCCAGATTCGTCAACTTGATGGTCAGCCACTCACCACCGAGCAAAATCGCATTCTGGAAGCGCAGTTACGTACCCAACGCGAGCTGCTCAACTCCCTGCTACAAGGGGGCGATAACCTCATTCTCGAGCTAACCAAACTGAAAGTGGCCAACAGCCAACTGGAAGATGCGCTCAAAGAGGTGAACGAAGCGACGCACCGTTATCTGTTCTGGACCTCAGACGTCAGCCCGATAGGCTTCAGTTGGCCGGTTGAGATCGTGCAAGATTTGCGTCGACTGGTATCGATGGACACGTTCAGCCAGCTTGGCAGCGCCACCGTCATGATGCTGACCAGCAAAGAGACGCTGCTGCCGCTGTTTGCTGCGTTGATCCTGGTAGGCTTCAGTATCAGCTCGCGCCGCCACTTTACGGCTTTCCTGGAGCGCTCCAGCGCCAAAGTGGGGAAAGTGACGCAGGATCATTTCAGCTTAACGCTGCGCACCGTGTTCTGGTCGATTCTGGTGGCATTACCGTTGCCGGTGCTTTGGGCAACGCTTGGTTTCGGGTTACAAGCGGCCTGGCCATATCCCCTCGCAGTGGCGATTGGCGATGGCGTGACCGCCACCGTTCCTCTGCTTTGGGCGGTAATGATTTGTGCCACATTCGCCCGTCCTAACGGTTTGTTCATTGTGCATTTCGGCTGGCCCCAGCAACGTGTCGCCCGCGCTATGCGTTATTACCTGATGAGTATCGGGCTTATCGTGCCGCTAATTATGGCATTGATAATGTTTGATAATCTCAGTGACCGGGAGTTCTCCGGTTCTCTTGGGCGGCTGTGCTTTATTTTGATTTGCGGTGCGATGGCACTGGTCACGTTAAGCCTGAAACGGGCAGGAATTCCACTGTATCTGGATAAACAGGGCAACAGCGAAAACATTGCCAACACGATATTATGGAACCTGCTGCTGGCGGCTCCATTGCTGGCTATTTTGGCCGCCGTGGTAGGTTACCTGGCAACCGCGCAAGCTCTGCTGGCAAGGCTTGAAACCTCGGTCGCCATCTGGTTCTTGTTACTGGTGGTTTATCATATCTTCCGTCGCTGGATGCTCATTCAGCGCCGCCGCCTGGCATTCGATCGCGCCAAACATCGTCGTGCGGAAATACTCGCCCAACGTGCTCGTGGCGAAGAAGAACCCGCTCACAGCCACAGCACTGAAGGTTCGGCAGAAACTATCGAAGAGCCAGAAATCGATCTGGATACTATCAGCGTGCAGTCTCTGCGCCTGGTGCGTTCGATTCTGATGCTCATTGCACTTCTATCGGTCATCGTGTTGTGGTCGGAAATCCATTCTGCATTTGGCTTCCTTGAGAACATCACGTTGTGGGATGTCACTTCAACGGTACAAGGCGTGGAAAGCATCGAGCCGATAACCCTGGGCTCAGTGTTAATTGCCATTCTGGTGCTGATTATCACCATGCAACTGGTGCGTAACCTCCCTGCTCTGCTTGAACTCGCACTCCTCCAGCACCTGGATTTAGCACCTGGTACCGGTTACGCCATCACGACGGTCACCAAATATCTGCTTTTACTGGTGGGGACATTGGTCGGCTTCTCGATGATTGGCATTGAGTGGTCGAAATTGCAGTGGCTGGTCGCAGCCCTTGGTGTTGGTTTAGGTTTTGGTTTGCAGGAGATTTTCGCCAACTTTATCTCGGGCCTGATCATTCTGTTCGAGAAACCGATCCGTATTGGCGACACCGTGACGATTCGCGATCTGACCGGAAGCGTCACTAAAATTAATACGCGAGCTACCACCATCAGCGACTGGGACCGCAAAGAGATCATCGTGCCGAATAAAGCGTTTATCACCGAGCAGTTTATCAACTGGTCGCTGTCGGATTCGGTAACGCGTGTGGTGCTAACTGTTCCAGCCCCGTCTGATGCAAACAGCGAGGAAGTCACGAAGGTGTTGTTGCAGGCAGCCGAGCGCTGTTCGTTGGTGATTGATAACCCTCCGCCAGAAGCATTCCTTGTGGACTTGCAGGCGGGCATTCAAATATTTGAGCTGCGAATTTATGCCGCAGAGATGAACCACCGTATGCCGCTGCGCCATGAGATTCACCAGCTGATTCTGCAGGGCTTCCGCGAACACGGTATCGAACTGCCGTTCCCACCATTCCAGATGCGTCTGGATAGTCTGGGCGGGCAACGTAGCAACAAGACGCTAACATCTTCAGGGAAAGCAGGCAGAACGCCGGGAAGTTTGTAAGCCAACACCCCTCATCCCGGCCTTCTCCCCAGGAGAAGGAGAAAACCGGACAACCCCCTCTCCGGTGGGCTGTCTCTTAGTCACATTTCTGTGAGTCGGGAGACAGTTCCGTTCACCCGGTGTTCAGTGTTTTATATAGCCACTGAACCGGTGAACGACTTAGGGTGGCCACCGTCGCCACCTGGAGTCAAAATGGAGGTGATTGAAGCCGGAACCAGAGGTCAACGTCAAAACCTAAAGATCACACTGAGCCGGTTTTGACCTTGTTCCCGGTATAAATTGCCCCAGTGTTCCCCATAAATCAGGGTTGAGCTGCCGGGAGCAGCGAAAGAGAGCGATCGTCTGGAACGAGTCGCGAACGACCCTGATGTTGGGGATAAGCTGGGGTTTACCGCGCAGCGGCAATTTAATCACCGGGCGACGGGGTCGCCAGGGGGATGTCGTTATCCCACTGGCACGTTCACCGTTTGCTGGCATTAAAGAGATAACTGAACGCACGGGTGAACGGAAAATCAGCGAGGCTTAAAGATCTCACCCGGACAAAATTGCCAGGCTGAGGGTGGCTTTAAGCCCGGTCCACCGGGAACGCCAGCACGTCGGCCAGGCTTTCAGCCTTCAGCGCCAACATAATCAAGCGATCCACACCTAGCGCGACACCAGAGCAATCAGGCAGCCCTGCTTTGAGTGCTTCGAGCAAATTCACGTCAATCGGCTGCTGCGGCAAACCGCGGGCAGCACGTTTACGGTTATCCTGCTCGAAACGCTGCTGCTGCTCACGTGCATCGGTTAATTCGTGGAAACCATTTGCCAGCTCAATACCTCGGAAATAGACCTCGAAGCGCTCGGCAACCCGATGGTCTTCGGTGCTGATCTGCGCCAGGGCGGCCTGGCTTGCCGGGAAGTGGTACACAAACGTCGGCTTTTCTTTACCGATATGCGGCTCGACACCCATGCTGAAAAGCAGTTGTAGCAAGGTATCGCGGTCTTCTTCCTGATCGGCAATGTTGCTTAAATCGAGTTTTCTCGCAACTTCACGTAATTGAGTTTTATCCGCAGAAAGCGGGTCAATTTCCAGGTGGCGTTGGAAAGCCTGCTGATAAGAGAGCGTTTCCGCCGCATCAGTTTCCAGAACCTGTTGCAGCAAATCATCAACTTCATTCATCAAACGATACATGTCGTAGCATGGGCGATACCACTCCAGCATAGTGAACTCTGGATTATGGTGACGGCCCATCTCTTCATTACGGAAACTGCGGCACAGCTGGAATACCGGGCCAATGCCCGCCGCCAACAGGCGTTTCATGTGGTATTCCGGGCTGGTCATCAGGTACAGATTGACGCCCTGAGCGTGGCCTGGGCCAACAAAACGGGTTTCAAACGGGAACAGATTGATATCCGTTACCGTAGCCTGGCTCATGCAGGGTGTTTCCACCTCCAGTACACCGCGATCGGCAAAAAAGCGCCGAATAACAGCCATGATCGCAGCGCGTTTCAACAGGTTGGGGATGGATGCGCTCGGCTGCCAGGTGGCCGTTTCGCTCATGGTGGAGTCTCCGTATTCATACAAGGCCGAGAAGTCTACCCGCAACGCATAGGCGAGACAAATTTTGCGCAGTAAATTTTCAACGTTGCTGAGGCCAGTATGCCGTGACGAATCCTCATTTCGTGACATAAATCATCATGAGTATTAATTAATTGCTGAACTGAACAGCAAAAAAATCGAACACGTCAAATTTCCTTAAAAAGCCTGCGGCTATAATCCGCTACCTACAAAGGAGCAGGGAAAACCCTTTCGCTATAGCTGCCGCCGTATCGGTGAACTACCTTTGGTTAAATTAGCTATGCGAAATAACTAAAAATCTGGAGGAATGTCGTGCAAACCTTTCAAGCCGATCTTGCCATAATTGGCGCTGGCGGAGCGGGCTTACGAGCAGCCATCGCGGCGGCCCAAGCCAATCCACAAGCCAAAATCGCTCTGATCTCCAAAGTCTACCCAATGCGTAGCCACACTGTGGCCGCCGAAGGAGGTTCTGCTGCCGTTACGCAGGATCACGACAGCTTCGAATATCATTTTAACGACACAGTTTCCGGTGGCGACTGGCTGTGCGAGCAGGATGTGGTCGACTATTTCGTCCATAACTGCCCGACCGAAATGACGCAGCTTGAGCAATGGGGTTGCCCATGGAGTCGTCGCCCGGACGGTTCCGTCAACGTGCGCCGCTTTGGTGGCATGAAGATTGAACGCACCTGGTTTGCCGCGGATAAAACCGGCTTCCATATGCTTCACACCCTGTTCCAGACTTCATTACAGTTCCCGCAAATCCAGCGTTTTGACGAGCATTTCGTGCTCGACATTCTGGTTGATGACGGCGCTGCGCGTGGCGTAGTTGCCATGAATATGATGGAAGGCTCGCTGGTACAAATCCGCGCTAATGCGGTCGTGATGGCAACCGGTGGTGCGGGTCGCGTTTATCGCTACAACACCAACGGCGGCATTGTGACCGGCGATGGTATGGGCATGGCACTCAGCCACGGCGTACCACTGCGTGATATGGAATTTGTGCAATATCACCCAACCGGCCTGCCTGGTTCCGGCATTCTGATGACGGAAGGCTGCCGTGGTGAAGGCGGTATTCTGGTCAACAAAGACGGCTATCGTTACCTGCAAGATTACGGCATGGGTCCAGAAACTCCGCTGGGCGAGCCGCGCAACAAATATATGGAACTCGGTCCGCGCGACAAAGTTTCTCAGGCCTTCTGGCACGAATGGCGTGCAGGTCGCACCGTTCCAACTCCACGTGGCGATGTGGTTTATCTCGACCTGCGTCATCTGGGCGAGAAAAAACTTCTCGAACGTCTGCCGTTTATCTGCGAACTGGCAAAAGCGTATGTTGGCGTCGACCCGGTTAAAGAGCCGATCCCCGTTCGCCCTACCGCGCACTACACCATGGGCGGTATCGAAACCGACAGCCAGTGCGAATCCCGCATTAAAGGCCTGTTCGCAGTCGGCGAATGTTCATCTGTTGGTCTGCATGGCGCGAACCGTTTAGGTTCGAACTCTCTTGCTGAACTGGTGGTGTTTGGTCGCCTGGCGGGTGAAGGCGCGATGCGTCGTGCCAACGAAGCATCGCCCGCCAATGACGCTGCATTGAATGCACAAGCCACAGACGTAGAAACTCGCCTCAAGAAACTGGTTAATCAGGAAGGCTCTGAGAACTGGTCGAAGATTCGCGATGAAATGGGTCTGTCGATGGAAGAAGGTTGCGGGATTTATCGCACGCCAGAACTGATGCAGAAAACCATTGATAAGCTGGCTGAGCTGCAAGAGCGCTTCAAACGCGTTCGCATTACTGACACTTCCAGCGTGTTTAATACGGATTTGCTGTACACCATCGAACTGGGCCACGGCTTGAACGTTGCGGAATGTATGGCGCACTCAGCGATGGCACGTAAAGAATCACGCGGCGCACACCAGCGCCTGGACGAAGGTTGCACCGAGCGTGATGACGTGAACTTCCTGAAACATACTCTCGCTTTCCGTGACGCCAATGGAACCACGCGTCTGGAATACAGCGATGTGAAAATCACGACTTTGCCACCGGCTAAACGCGTCTACGGTGCGGAATCAGAAGCGGCCGACAAGAAGAAGGAGACGTCGAATGGCTGAAGTGATGAAAACCCTGAAGATTGAAATCGTGCGCTACAACCCGGAAACGGATAACGAGCCGCACAGTGCAATCTATGAAGTGCCTTACGATGAACAAACCTCGCTGCTGGATGCGCTGGGTTACATCAAGGACAATCTGGCACCCGACCTGACCTACCGCTGGTCGTGCCGTATGGCTATCTGCGGCTCTTGCGGCATGATGGTCAACCGCGTGCCAAAACTGGCCTGTAAAACCTTCCTGCGCGAATACACGCAGGGCATGAAGGTTGAAGCGTTGGCGAACTTCCCTATCGAGCGCGATTTGGTGGTCGATATGACCCACTTTATCGAAAGCCTGGAAGCGATAAAGCCATACATCATTGGCAACTCGCGTACGCCAGATCAGGGGCCAAATAACCAGACTCCGGCACAGATGGCGAAATACCATCAGTTCTCCGGCTGCATCAACTGCGGCTTGTGCTATTCAGCGTGCCCACAGTTTGGTCTGAACCCTGAGTTTATTGGCCCGGCGGCCATTACGCTGGCTCACCGTTACAACCTGGATAACCGCGACCATGGCAAGAAAGAGCGTATGGCGCAGTTAAACGGCAAGAATGGCGTCTGGAGCTGCACTTTCGTGGGCTACTGCTCCGAAGTGTGCCCGAAACACGTCGATCCCGCCGCTGCCATCCAGCAGGGTAAAGTCGAAAGTTCAAAAGACTTTTTGATTGCCACCCTGAAACCACGCTAAGGAGTGCAAAATGACTACGAAACGTAAGCCTTATGTACGGGCGATGACGCCAACCTGGTGGCAAAAACTCGGTTTCTACCGTTTTTATATGATTCGCGAAGGCACTTCAGTGCCAACGGTCTGGTTCAGCATTTTGCTGATCTGTGGTCTGTTTTCGCTAAAAAGTGGGCCGGAAAGCTGGGCGGGATTTGTTACATTCCTGCAAAACCCGATTGTGATTATCCTCAATCTCATCACTCTGGCAGCCGCTTTACTGCATACAAAAACCTGGTTTGAACTGGCACCGAAGGCCGCCAATATCATCATTAAAGATGAAAAAATGGGGCCGGAGCCGGTGATTAAAGGCTTATGGGCGGTGACGGTTGTCGCCACGGCCGTCATTCTGTTTATTGCACTGTTCTGGTAAGGGGGACGTCATGATTAATCCAAATCCAAAACGCTCCGACGAGCCGGTATTCTGGGGTCTGTTTGGCGCAGGCGGCATGTGGGGCGCCATCATCGCGCCAGTTATCGTGCTGCTGGTTGGCATCATGCTGCCGCTGGGTCTTTTCCCAGGCGATGCATTGGGCTATGACCGTGTGCTGGCATTTTCACAGAGCTTGATTGGCCGCCTGTTCATCTTCCTGATGATTGTGCTGCCGCTGTGGTGCGGGCTGCACCGTATTCACCACGCGATGCATGACCTGAAGATTCACGTGCCATCTGGCAAGTGGGTGTTCTATGGTCTGGCTGCGATTCTGAGCGTCGTGACACTGATTGGCGTCATCACGCTTTAATCACTCCGATGATTTAAACAAGGCCTGCCATTAATTGCGCAGGCCTTTTTATTTGTAGCGCTCACGGCTAAAGTGTCACTTTCATGGAGGATCGCCAATGATCAAAAGAACCCTTTGCAGTGCCCTGGTACTCAGCGTTTCATGTGCCACTTTTGCTGCCCCGAAAACCCTCACCGAACAACAAATCGGTAAAACCGTCGCACAGACGATTACCCCTTTACTCAAGGCGCAGGACATTCCCGGCATGGCCGTGGCGGTGGTTTATCAGGGCAAGCCGTACTACTTCACTTACGGTAAAGCGGATATTGAGCAAAATATCCCGGTGACAAAACAGACGCTGTTTGAACTTGGCTCCGTGAGTAAAACCTTCACCGGCGTTCTGGGTGGCGACGCTATTGCGCGCGGTGAAATCAAATTAAGCGATCCGGCAACGAAATACTGGCCTGCGCTCTCGGGTAGCCAATGGAAAGATATCACTCTTCTGCATCTGGCGACCTACACGGCGGGTGGGCTGCCGCTGCAAGTCCCGGATGAAGTCACCCACCAGGCCGCGCTGCTGAATTTCTACCAGACCTGGCAGCCGCAGGCAGCGCCTGGGGAAAAGCGCCTGTACTCCAACGCCAGTATTGGCCTGTTTGGCGCGCTGGCGGTTAAACCGTCAGGGAAAACGTTTGAAGAGGCGATGAAGCAGCGTGTGTTCCAGCCGCTGAAACTGGCTCATACCTGGATAAAAGTCCCTGCGTCTGAGGAAAAACAGTACGCCCATGGTTATCGCAACGGTAAGCCCGTGCGCGTGTCGCCCGGAATGCTGGATGCCGAAGCCTATGGGGTGAAATCAAGCATTGAAGATATGGCGAGCTGGGTGCAATACAACATCTCTCCTGAACTCGTGGCCGATAAGACGTTACGCCAGGGAATCGAGCTTGCACAATCGCGCTACTGGCGTGCTGGCAGCATGTATCAAGGCATAGGCTGGGAGATGCTGAACTGGCCATTGCAAGCCAATACGGTGATTGACGGGAGCGATAATAAGGTCGCTCTTGCCCTGACACCCGTCACAGCAATAAACCCACCAGTGGCCGCAGTAAAAGCCTCGTGGGTGCATAAAACGGGTTCAACGGGTGGCTTTGGCAACTACGTGGCGTTTATTCCTGAGCAGCAACTTGGCATCGTGATGCTGGCGAATAAAAGCTATCCCAACCCTGAGCGCGTAAAAGCGGCCTATACGATTTTAAACGCATTGCAGTAGCATATTTTGTGGCGGGTGACGTTATCCATTACCCGCCTTTTTATTTCTTCTCTAAGCCACCTTAATTCCTGCCACAATCTACACTTAGCAAAAAACCGAGAAGGAATTTGCTATGCGCATCTGGCCGATTATCACCGCCCTTGCAGTTGCGTTTCTCGTTGTGTCCTGTAGTTCACCCACTCCTCCACCTGGCACCAAAGTAGTGAATAATTTTGAGGCTAAACGGTACCTGGGAAAATGGTACGAAATTGCCCGCATGGACCATAAATTTGAAAGCGGGCTGGAGCAAGTCACGGCAACTTACAGCACCATGGATGACGGGGGCATTCAGGTCATCAACCGAGGTTTTAACCCTGACAGGCAAATGTGGCAGCAAAGTATTGGCAAGGCCTATTTCACCGGCGACCCAAGCCGGGCTGCCCTGAAGGTTTCATTCTTTGGACCGTTTTATGGCGGATATAACGTAATAGCCATCGATAAAGATTACCGGCACGCACTGGTGTGCGGGCCGGATAAAGATTATCTGTGGATCTTGTCCCGCACGCCGACCATCAGCAATGACGTGAAACAGCAAATGCTGAACATCGCCACGCAGCAGGGCTTCTCAGTCGATAAACTTATGTGGATTAAACAGCCCGCCAGTTAGTGGGTACTGAGTTTCAGGCCAATAATACCGATGACAATCAACGCCAGGCTCGCGATGCGGGCCAGGCTTGCTGATTCGCCTAGCAGTATAATGCCAGTGGTTGCAGCGCCAACGGCCCCAATCCCGGTCCAGACGGCGTAAGCCGTGCCCGTCGGCAGCGTTTTCATCGACCATGACAACAGCGCGACACTGACGATCATCGCCACAACCGTGATGACACTTGGCCACAAGCGGGTAAAACCGTGGGTATATTTCAGGCCAACGGCCCAAACGACTTCTAGCAAACCGGCGATAACAAGAACAAACCAGGCCATATACAGCTCCAGTCAATGGGGCCGTCCCCGGAATAAAGACGCGCTTATGGGTCGTCCCATAAGGCGGTTGAAGGCGCTATTCTAGCAATCAGATGGTGAGTTGTTAAGCCAGGAATTGGCTGCAAAACGCCCCGTATATCCACAATTCACTTCTACTCTTTTTTCATATTATGTGCACTCTTCAGAATTCAGATAAGGCTGTATCAGTGAGTTACGCGAACGGTAAGTATGCATAAGATATTGTTAATTGACCGCTGCCATTATACCCGGCAGGGTTTTAAGAACTGGCTCAGTCAAAATACTGCATTTACTATTTCTGAAACTGATAACTTACTTTTAGCCCGTGAAAAAATAATACAGTGGCGACCTAATCTGGTTATTGCCGATTTTACAAGCTTTGCCAGTTCGCTACATAATATCCAACAACTCTCGTCGATTTATTCCGCCTGCGGCACATCGATTCGTTTGATGCTGCTTAACAGCATGCGTCATAAAATGATTGAAGAGTACTGCCTGGTGCAAGGCTCACGCTCGATATATAACAAAACCGTGCCACTGCCTGAGTTGTACGCAGTCATTCACAAACAACTGAGCGCGCGCCCACCCTTTAATTCTGACAGGCAATTCACATCACCATTACTCACCTTACGTGAGGAACGCATATTAAAGTTATGGACCGACAGAGCCAATAATGATTTTATTGCCAGCATGATGGGGATTAGCACGAAGACGGTATATACCTATAAGCGTAATATTCGTATGAAGCTCGGCATTAGCAATCGCTTTTCATTATTTATCTAACAGTATCAGTCATCATGAAATAAACAACGGTACGGCGAAGATACCGTACCGTCCGCTAATACATTAATTCTGCGCTTTTGTTGCGGCACCGGAAATCGCCTGACCACCATCCTGAATATCTTCACCCATACCTTTGGTGGTATTACACGCAGTAAGTAACGACGAAAGCACTATGAGAGAAAAGAACGCTGCAATAGTTTTCTTAATCATGACCGTTTCCTTTTTTGACCATATTGTTTGTGTATAGCAGTTAAAGCATAGACAAAAATTGGCAGACTGAAGGAAAAAGCAGATTTTTAGGAGTGTTGGTAATTACTTGTTTGCAGCGCGCTCGATGGCACCGCCGAGGTGTTGCAGGTCTTCGCCAAAGCCACGGGTGGCGTTGCAGCCAGTGAGAACAGTGGTTAACAACGTGATGAAAAGTAAATGTTTAATCAAACGGCTCATCTTCCCTGCCTTATGCAAGCGGCGGTGATGCGCAAAGCGCGCCACCGCCAACCTTCACGTATTACTTAACGCGAGAAACGTATTCGCCAGAGCGAGTATCAACTTTGATGATTTCGCCAGTCTGAACGAACAAAGGTACTTTAACCACAGCACCAGTAGACAGTGTTGCAGGCTTACCGCCAGTACCAGCAGTATCACCTTTCAGACCTGGATCGGTTTCCACGATTTCCAGCTCAACGAAGTTTGGTGGCTGAACAGCGATTGGACGGCCATTCCACAGGGTCACGATACACTCGGCCTGATCCAGCATCCATTTAGCGCTATCGCCAATGGCTTTCTCGTCAGCTGCCAGCTGCTCGAAGGTTTCGTTATTCATGAAGTGGTAGAACTCACCGTCGTTGTACAGGTAAGTCAGGTTCATATCGATAACGTCTGCGCCTTCAGCGGAGTCGGTAGATTTGAAGGTTTTTTCTACGCGGGTGCCTGTCAGCAGGCGGCGCATTTTAACGCGAGCAAAGGCCTGGCCTTTACCTGGTTTCACGAACTCACTGGATTCAACCGCGTAAGGTTCGCCTTCGAACATGATTTTAAGACCGGCACGGAAATCGTTGCTAGAATAAGTCGCCATAAGGCCCTCTGAAATTGTTAATTGGTAGCTTAGCCAAAAAATGGCACACATTGTAACCCTAAATCCCCCCCGCAGAGAAGATTGGTTGACGCAACTTGCCGATGTTATAACCGATCCTGATGAACTGCTGCATATTTTAGAGCTAAACGCTGACGAAGAGCTATTGGCGGGACGTGATGCGCGTCGACTTTTTGCTTTGCGCGTACCGCGAGCTTTTGTTGCGCGCATGGAAAAAGGCAATCCGAACGACCCACTCTTACGCCAGGTCCTAACCTCAAAAGAAGAGTTTATTGCCGCGCCCGGTTTTAGTACCGATCCTCTCGAAGAGCAGCACAGCGTGGTGCCCGGTCTGCTGCACAAATACCGCAACCGCGCGTTATTGCTGGTCAAAGGCGGATGCGCGGTTAACTGCCGCTATTGCTTCCGTCGCCATTTCCCGTATTCCGATAACCAGGGAAACAAGCGCAACTGGCAGGCCGCTATCTCATACATCAGTGAACATCCGGAACTGGACGAAATTATTTTCTCCGGCGGTGATCCGCTGATGGCGAAAGATAGTGAACTGGACTGGTTGATTAGCGAACTGGAAGCCATCGGGCATATTAAACGGTTACGCATTCACAGCCGCTTGCCTATTGTCATCCCGGCTCGTATCACCGAAACACTGGTGGCTCGCATTGCGCGTTCACGCTTGCAGGTGATTCTGGTTAATCATATTAATCACGCGCAAGAGATTGGTGACGAGTTCAGAGCAGCGATGACGAATTTGCGCCTGGCTGGCGTGACGTTACTCAACCAAAGCGTTTTGCTGCGCGATGTGAATGACAATGCACAAACACTCGCGCAACTGAGTAACGCGTTATTCGATGCAGGGGTAATGCCGTATTACCTGCATGTGTTGGATAAAGTGCAGGGCGCGGCGCATTTCATGGTGAGTGACGATGAAGCACGCAAGATTATGCGTGAGTTGCTGACGATGGTATCAGGCTATATGGTGCCTAAACTTGCCCGTGAGATTGGCGGTGAGCCGAGCAAGACCCCGATAGACTTGCAGTTACGACAGAGCTGATCGTTTTCGAGAATTTCTCCCTCACCCTAACCCTCTCCCCAGGAGAGGGAAATGTACGGTTTCTCCCTTGCCCTTTTAGGGAGAGGGTCGGGGTGAGGGTGGTTTCACCCAAAAATCAGTTCGGGCACTTATAAACCTGGCCAGTCATGGTGCTGGCAGTCGGAGCGAAGCTCGACAGCAAGTTTTGACTCGGGCTGCTCACGCCGTACAGCACGTTACCGCCCATTGCCGCTGCGTTATTACGCAGAGCATTTGCCGCGCCACGCATAGAACCGCCTTCACTGCCCTGCTGCCCGGAAAACCAGTTACTTTGCTCACCGGTTGCATTTCCTAATAGCTGGCATTCAGTGCCTGGCTTATCCTCAACAAAACGGACGCCCTGCCCACCAGCAGAAAGATCATTGCTGGTGCTACAGCCTGCCAGCAGCAGCGCTGCTACAGCCATTCCTGCTGAAACTTTAATGCGCATGTTGTTCCCCGTTATCAATGCTGTCTTGAAAAGTAGCGGGCCGTCTTCGCCCGGTGAGATCTTATACCAGACTGCGACCAAAAAGAAAAAACCCTCAGACATTTCTGCCTGAGGGTTTTCTTAACACGGTGTAACTTCACACCAGGTGTTGGGGCAATGTCGGGTAGCAGCAGCGCATTACTGCGCCGCCGCCCCCTAAGAACCGTACATGCGAGTTTCCCCGCATACGGCTCAAGCCTTAATAAGTTCAACCGACGGGTTGAACCGGTTGCGCATCTTTTTCCTCGTTCACATGCCACTGGATGTGGCAGCCCGGATGCAGCATGACCAGATTCTCAAGCTCGTCACCTCCGCCCAGATGCTTCTGGTGCTTATGGTGAACGTGCCAGCCTGTTTCCATAGTAATTAACTGGTTACAGAGCGGGCAGCGTTTCTCCTGCCTGAGCCAGAGCGCCAGCAACTTCTTCCTGCCCTGCATGGTTTCCTTCCAGCGACGCTCAAGGCGTTGCTCAAAGTACGGTTCCCATTCAGGCAGATAAGGATTAGCCTCCGCCTTTATCTTGGTATGTCGTTTAATGACGGTGTCTTTTGCATAGACTAAAGTCACCGGATTATCCTTATCCTCCCGCCATTGAAACGTCCAGCGACGATTATTTACCGTATGAAAGTATTTATTTTTCACCCAGCGTTTATTGCGGTTTTTATGCCGCCTGCAACACCAGCGCCAGAGCAGCTTCCAGACACGGTAATCGACATAGCTGAACGTCTCCTTTGCCACCACATGCCGGTGATAGTTCGCCCAACCCCGTAATGCCGGATTGAGCTGGCGTATCAGCCAGTCCTGTGTTTGCGTCGGGTGACGCTTCACAATGTCCCTCACTTTCGCCAGAAACGTTCGCAGGTTCTTACGGGAAGGCTTTATCAGCATTTTCCCGCGATACTTGCGCACGTTCTGACCGAGGAAGTCAAAACCCTGCTCAATATGCGTTATCACCGTTTTCTCCGGCGACAATTGCAGCCCCCGTTCCGCCATAAAGGCCTCAACGAGAGGTTTAACTTCATTCTCCAGCAACTCTTGCGAGATACCGGTGATGATAAAGTCATCTGCATAACGCACATAGTTGACCTTGGTCTTGTAGCTGGTTTTGGTATTCTTCATCCCAAATCGGGATTCAAGTACCGTTTCCAGTCCATCAAGCGCCATATTGGCCAGTACCGGCGAGATAATGCCGCCCTGAGGCGTTCCCGCACCGGTTGCATAGTAATGACCAGACTCCATGTAACCTGCCTTCAGCCATTTACCCAGCACCTGCTTATCCATCGGGATATGCGCCAGTAACCAGTCATGACTGATGTTATCGAAACACCCTTTGATATCGCCCTCCAGCACCCACTGCGCCGAGTTGCCCCGGCTGAGCGCTACAAAGCATTGTTCAATAGCATCCGCCGTTGAACGCATCGGACGAAAACCATAACTGTTGCGGTCGGCTGTTGTTTCCGACACGGGTTCCAGCGCCAGCAGATACAACGCCTGCATGGCCCTGTCCCTCATGGTCGGTATCCCGAGCGGACGCAACTTGCCGTTCGACTTCGGGATATACACCCGCCGTAGCGGTTTAGGGTGATATCCGGTTCTCTTCATATCGAAGATAGCCTCCCATTTGGTTTTCGGGGTATTCCATAACTTTCCATCCACTCCGGGGGTATCCCTGCCCCGGTTTTCCGTGACTCGCCTGACCGCTAATGCCTTAGCCGCCAGCGAACGGGTCAGCATTCGTTGCAACGCTTTTACTCGTCGCCACTCCTGCTGTTGCGCCGCCTTCGCAATGCGTACCTGTAGCTTTCTCACCGCTTCTGAGGTTTTGCGCCAGTTAATGGCGTGCCACCTTTCCGGGCGGGAAGATGCAGATACCGCCTGCGATTCAACTCGCATTCCGGTATTCACCTTGCTATCCTCCTGAATGCTCGTGCAGAGCACCCTGAGGACGGACGTGGATTCCCCCGAGGGAGAAATCACGTTTCGCCCCTCGGGGTACATTCAATAAGCTTTACAAGCCTTACTGCGATTTAAGACCAGCCGGAAGTCTGCCCCGTTTCCGGTGAAGCCCTGTTTCATGCTTCTGTCCGCGCCATTACAGCGCGGCGTTTGCTTTCTCCGGCCTCCTCTACCCGCATACCCAACAGTTTGCCTTACGGCTCCCCTGCCTCGATGAGGCGGATATACGGGCTTACCGAGTTCCATACAGATGACACGTATCGGTTAGGTTCTGCCTATCCACCGGTGAAACAACATCAGCGTATCCCCAGATGTAAAAGAGATAACCTGTTCACCCACCTTTTGGTCAAAGCGTATCAACGACTTACGCTCAATGCGGCTGACGGTGTTTAACAGCAGTTCACGTACGTTAACCTTACGATACAGCCTGGCCTCTCATGGTCATGTCGTTAGACCAATCCAGATGGCGTCCTCGCGGATACCAGCCGCCGCTTGCGCGGGAGTACGTTGTCAGGAAGCTTCGCACCTCACCGTTACCAGTGACGCACTATCCTTAGGCTACCGTTGGCTGAACAACGGGTTCTTCTTCGCTGTTTCTGCTCAGGAAATAGCGGCAGAACAATCACCCGTACAGCTTGCGCTGCATTCCTCTTGTGAAGATCGCGAGCAAAACGATCCCGCCCTGTTCATGAATCCATGAAAGGATGAAATGAAGATGTATGACACGAGGTGTCACAATCGTTGAGATGTAACGTCGATTTTGGAGTCACCGACGTCTGCCCTGACGGGCACTCCGCGCAGAATTAACCGCTGCAGATAACTGAGTGAAAGTAATGGGCGCGTTACTGCTCATCACTGAAAGGTTACCCAAACTTCGGGGGCGTATTCCACCGTCGAAACGGCTCACCTTCTGCTACGCTAAACGGCTTTCGGGAGCGGGGACTAGCCCCGCTCTCCTGGGGCGCGTAAGCTAACTGTTAGAGAGGGAATTTCTCTGTTTATTCAGTTAGTTACGCAGAGGAATGCGACTCTCGTCGCACTACATCATGCCGCCCATGCCACCCATACCGCCCATACCTGCGCCGCCTAAGTCAGGGCCGTCAGATTTTGGCATATCGGTAATCATGCACTCGGTGGTGATCATCAGGCCAGCCACGGATGCTGCGTACTGCAGAGCAGAACGAGTCACTTTGGTTGGATCCAGGATACCCATGTCGATCATGTTGCCGTATTCTTCAGTTGCTGCGTTGTAACCGTAGTTACCGTCGCCCGCTTTCACGGTGTTAGCAACAACAGATGGCTCTTCGCCGCAGTTCAGAACGATTTGACGCAGTGGAGCTTCCATTGCGCGCAGCGCAACTTTGATACCCACGTTCTGGTCTTCGTTCTGGCCACGCAGTTCAGACAGTTTAGAAGCCACGCGAATCAGCGCAACACCACCACCGGCAACCACGCCTTCTTCAACCGCAGCACGGGTAGCGTGCAGGGCATCTTCAACGCGTGCTTTCTTCTCTTTCATTTCAACTTCGGTAGCCGCACCGACTTTGATTACTGCAACGCCGCCAGCCAGTTTAGCTACGCGCTCTTGCAGTTTTTCACGGTCGTAATCAGAAGTTGCTTCTTCGATTTGCTGACGAATCTGAGACACACGGCCTGCAATTGCAGGTTCTTCACCGTTACCATCAATAATGGTGGTGGTGTCTTTGTTGATCACGATACGTTTTGCAGTACCCAGATCTTCCAGAGTCGTTTTTTCCAGCTCCATACCGATCTCTTCAGAGATAACAGTACCGCCAGTCAGGATAGCGATGTCTTGCAGCATAGCTTTACGACGGTCGCCAAAGCCTGGTGCTTTAACAGCAGCGACTTTCACGATACCGCGCATGGTGTTAACAACCAGAGTTGCCAGCGCTTCGCCTTCAACATCTTCAGCGATGATCAGCAGTGGTTTGCCTGCTTTCGCAACGGCTTCCAGAACTGGCAGCATTTCACGGATGTTGGAGATTTTTTTGTCAGCCAGCAGGATGAACGGGCTGTCCAGTTCGATAGAACCGGTTTCTGGTTTGTTGATGAAGTACGGAGACAGGTAGCCACGGTCAAACTGCATACCTTCTACAACGTCCAGCTCGTCTTGCAGGCCAGTGCCTTCTTCAACGGTGATAACGCCTTCTTTGCCCACTTTTTCCATCGCTTCAGCGATAAGTTGGCCAACGGTTTCGTCGGAGTTAGCAGAGATAGTACCAACCTGAGCGATTGCTTTAGAGTCAGAGCAAGGAACAGACAGCGCTTTCAGCTCTTCAACAGCGGCGATAACAGCTTTATCGATACCGCGTTTCAGGTCCATTGGGTTCATGCCTGCAGCAACAGCTTTCAGGCCTTCAGTGATGATGGACTGAGCCAGCACGGTTGCAGTGGTAGTACCGTCGCCCGCAGCGTCGTTCGCTTTAGAGGCAACTTCTTTAACCATCTGCGCACCCATGTTCTCGAACTTGTCTTCCAGTTCGATTTCACGCGCTACAGAAACACCATCTTTAGTGATAGTCGGTGCACCGAAAGATTTATCCAGAACAACGTTACGGCCTTTAGGACCGAGGGTAACTTTCACTGCATCTGCCAGTACGTTAACGCCACGCAGCATTTTCACACGAGCGTCATTACCGAATTTTACGTCTTTAGCTGCCATTCTTAACTTTCCTTAAATTCGTTTATGTTCGTTCAGTTAGTGCGCGTATTACGCTTCAACAATTGCCAGGATGTCGCTTTCTGCCATGATCAACACTTCTTCATTGTCGATCTTCTCAGACTTAACACCGTAACCATCGTTGAAAATCACGATATCGCCGACTTTAACGTCCAGCGGTTGCACGTTACCGTTTTCCAGGATGCGGCCTTTACCGACAGCGATGATTTCGCCACGAGTTGATTTGCCTGCTGCGCTGCCAGTCAGAACAATGCCGCCCGCAGATTTGGATTCAACTTCTTTACGCTTGACGATAACGCGGTCATGTAATGGACGAATGCTCATGTGATAGCTCTCCTTTGAGAAAGTCAGTATCAATTGTTTAGGTAACGCCGGCCCAAAATGGGTTATCGGCTGGTGACCTGAGAGATGGGGATGAGCCTTCCCCCCTTCAAGGGGGAAAACAAAAAAATTTTCGATTTTTAACGATTGTGACGATCGTCGTTATCGCGATCGTCGAGCTGCTTCGGCGCATCATCTTTACGTTGATACTCACCGTCGAACGTTGAACCACCGCCAGTACCCGCGCTAAAACCGCCGCCCGGCGTGCGCGAGAAACGTAAATGCGGCATCAGTTTCAGCGTCAGATGCTTTTGCACTGGTGGCAGTAGCAGCAACAAACCGAGGAAGTCGGTAAAGAAGCCAGGTAACAGCAACAGCAGGCCAGAAATGATCAGCGAAACGCTTTTAATCATTTCAGCGGCCGGGCTTTCACCCGCTGCCATTTTTTGCTGCATCAGCATGAAATTTTTAAAGCCCTGATTGCGAACCAGAGACATACCAATTACTGAGGTGAATATCACCAGCACCAGTGTCAGGAAGACACCCATCACATGAGCGACTTGAATAAACAATGAAATCTCTATGTATACATAGAGAAAGACGGCAATTAACGGTATCCAGCGCACCGTACACTCCTGTAGTTGGGCAAGCGCCTTCAGGCATTTGCGAAAATAGGTTAGCGATTATGCTTAGCCAAAGAGATGGCGACGCCTTAGCCAAAAATCAATCTTCGTGCCGCATTATTTTTTTGGAAATTTTCAACAATTGATCGGCATCACATATTAATAATTGTTATGTGAGATGACCTTTAATAAGTGATCCAGATTACTGCTTTTCGCTATCATCAGCATATCATCACGGCACGCAGACCGAATATGGACATAATCGTCGGTCTATTCATCGCACAACCAGAGATCCTGTGTGTGCAATGATCAATCAATGGCAGCTTTAATTAAGAAGGTTCACATGTTAAATAACATTCGTATCGAAGAAGATTTGTTGGGTACCAGGGAAGTGCCAGCGGATGCCTATTATGGTGTTCATACTCTGAGAGCGATTGAAAACTTCTACATAAGCAACAGCAAAATCAGTGACATCCCTGAATTTGTACGTGGCATGGTTATGGTTAAGAAAGCAGCGGCAATGGCGAACAAGGAGTTGCAAACCATTCCAAAAAGCATTGCAAACACCATTATCCAGGCCTGCGATGAAGTGCTGAATAACGGCAAGTGCATGGACCAATTCCCGGTGGACGTTTACCAGGGCGGTGCCGGTACTTCCGTCAACATGAATACCAACGAAGTGCTCGCCAACATTGGGCTTGAGCTGATGGGCCACCAGAAAGGTGAGTACCAGTACCTGAACCCGAACGACCACGTCAACAAATGCCAGTCCACCAACGATGCCTACCCTACCGGTTTCCGTATCGCAGTGTACGCTTCTATTGTGAAACTGATTGATGCCATTAATCAGTTAGGCGACGGCTTCCAACGCAAAGCGGTTGAGTTTGAAAACGTTCTGAAAATGGGCCGTACTCAGTTGCAAGACGCCGTGCCAATGACGCTGGGCCAGGAATTCCATGCCTTCAACGTCTTGTTGAATGAAGAAACCCGCAACCTGCTGCGCACCGCAGAACTGCTGCTGGAAGTGAACCTTGGTGCGACCGCAATCGGTACTCGCCTGAACACGCCAGAAGGTTATCAACAACTGGCGGTACAGAAACTGGCTGAAGTCAGCAACCTGCCATGCGTACCTGCCGAAGACCTGATTGAAGCGACCTCCGACTGTGGCGCATACGTCATGGTTCACAGCTCGCTCAAACGCCTGGCGGTGAAAATGTCGAAGATCTGTAATGACCTTCGCCTGCTCTCTTCCGGCCCACGCTCCGGCCTGAACGAAATCAACCTGCCAGAACTGCAAGCCGGTTCTTCTATTATGCCAGCCAAAGTCAACCCGGTGATTCCAGAAGTGGTTAACCAGGTTTGCTTCAAAGTGATTGGGAATGACATCACCGTCACCATGGCTTCCGAAGCGGGCCAGCTGCAGCTGAACGTAATGGAACCCGTGATTGGCCAGGCGATGTTTGAGTCCATCCACATCCTGACCAATGCGTGCTACAACCTGCTGGAAAAATGCATTAACGGCATCACCGCGAATAAAGAAGTGTGTGAAAGCTATGTCTACAACTCGATTGGTATCGTCACTTATCTGAACCCGTTCATTGGTCACCACAACGGTGATATCGTCGGTAAGATTTGTGCTGAAACCGGCAAGAGCGTGCGTGAAGTTGTGCTGGAACGCGGCCTGCTTACCGAAGCCGAGCTGGACGACATTTTCTCCATCAACAACCTGATGCACCCGGTCTATAAAGCAAAACGTTATACCGATGAAAATGAACAGTAATCTTCTTAGGTAGTCGACAAAAGGCACGTCCATTGGACGTGCCTTTTTCATTTGCACCAATCACAAAAACACAACATATAATTATCAAATAATCAAACACAAGGAAGGAAATCATGTTTGGAGCTGAACTTGTTATCGTGCTGCTAGCGATATACCTGGGAGCCAGACTCGGCGGCATAGGCATTGGCTTTGCTGGCGGTTTTGGTGTGCTGGTTTTAACGCTATTTTTCCAGATTAAACCCGGGGCCATCCCGTTCGATGTCATCGAAATCATTATGGCCGTTATTGCCGCCATTGCTGCCATGCAGGTGGCGGGAGGAATGGACTACCTCGTCAGCCTCGCCGAAAAATTACTGCGTCGTCATCCAAAATACATCACATTCCTGGCACCGTTGGTGACCTGGTTTATGACGATTCTGGCCGGAACAGGCCACACGGCGTTTTCCACGCTGCCGGTCATTACCGAAGTGGCAAAAGAGCAAGGCATTCGCCCATCTCGTCCACTGTCTATTGCCGTTGTCGCCTCGCAAATCGCGATTACTGCATCACCGATTTCTGCGGCAGTGGTGTTCTTCGCCGGTATTCTGGAGCCGTTAGGCGTCAGCTATTTGACCCTGCTGTCTATCTGCATTCCCGTCACACTGGTTGCCGTTATGCTGACGGCTATCGTCTGTAACTTCCTCGGCTGTGAGCTGAAAGACGATCCTGTTTATCAGGAACGCGTCGCAAAAGGTGAAGTGAAGCTGCGTGGCAGCAGCGTCTTTGAGCTGAAACCACACGCCAAACGCTCCGTTTTACTGTTCCTTATCGGTATCGTCGCGGTGATGTTCTACGCTACCGCCATCAGCGACACCGTGGGCCTGATTCAAAACCCAATTCTGCCGCGTAACGAAGCGATTGTGGTGTTCATGCTGACCATCGCCACTCTGATTTGCATCACCTGCAAAATCGACACCGGTGAAATTCTCAATGCCAGCACCTTCAAATCAGGCATGAGCGCCTGTATTTGTGTGCTGGGTGTGGCGTGGCTGGGCGATACCTTCGTCAAAAACCATATTCAGGATATTCAGGCTGTGGCGGGCGATTTACTGCAAAGCTATCCGTGGATGTTAGCGGTAGTGCTGTTCTTCGCCGCCACTCTGCTTTACTCCCAGGCGGCGACCACCAAAGCATTGATGCCTGCGGCTCTGATGCTCGGTGTTAGCCCGCTCACCGCTATCGCCTCTTTTGCTGCCGTTTCTGCGTTGTTCGTATTGCCAACCTACCCAACTTTGTTGGCGGCGGTAGAAATGGACGACACCGGTTCCACCCGTATTGGTAAGTACGTGTTTAACCATGCGTTCTTGATTCCTGGCGTGATTGCCATTTCGCTGTGCGTCATCCTCGGCTTTATTGTCGGCGGGCTGGTTCTGTAAATCTTTCAAAACACGGGTCGCCTAGCGGCCCGTTTAACACCTCCCCTCGCTCCCTCATGCTATAGTCACCGCTGACCCACCAGATACGAGGTTAGCTATGCCGACTACCCAGGCTGTTGTCATCCTTTGTACTGCCCCGGACGAAGCCACCGCGCAGGAACTTGCCGCGCTGGCGCTGGCTGAAAAACTGGCGGCTTGCGTCACCTTATTACCCGGTGCCACCTCGTTGTATTACTGGGAAGGGAAAATGGAACAGGAGTATGAGGTGCAAATGCTGCTCAAAAGTGACATTGAGCATCAGGAAGCCCTGCTGGCTTGCCTGAAATCGCATCACCCATACCAAACCCCTGAATTACTGGTTTTGCCAGTTACCCACGGAGATAGTGAATACCTCTCATGGCTCTACGCATCTTTGCGCTAATCTTTGCGCTCTTCAGTTCACACGCATTCGCCGGTCTGTTCGACAACCAGAGCAAATCTCAGTTTGTTCCCGTCGACCAGGCTTTTGCCTTTGATTTTCAGCAGTCTGAAAACCAGCTCAACCTGAACTGGCAGATAAAACCGGGCTACTACCTTTATCGCCAGCAAATCAAACTCAACCCAGCCCAGGCCGAACTCGCCCCGCTGGACCTGCCGAAAGGCACCTGGCATGAAGACGAGTTCTACGGCAAAACCGAGATTTACACCCAACGGCTGAATTTGCCGGTCACGGTGAAATCGGCGGTCAAAGGGGCGACGGTCAGCGTGACGTATCAGGGCTGCGCCGAAGCCGGGTTCTGTTACCCGCCTGAGACACGCATTGTGCCGCTCAGTGAAGTGGTGGCTGAGGCGAGTGGCCCTCACCCTAACCCTCTCCCCCAGGAGAGGGGACAAACCAGTGCCGACTCGCCTTCCTCCCTCTCCCCTGGGGAGAGGGCCGGGGTGAGGGGTTCAGACAACACTGAACCCACCCAACTGCCGTTCTCCGCACTCTGGGCATTCTTAATTGGCATCGGCATCGCCTTCACGCCCTGCGTGCTGCCGATGTACCCGCTGATTTCCGGCATCGTGCTGGGCGGCAAACAGCGTTTATCCACCGCTCGCGCTCTGCTGCTGACCTTCATCTATGTGCAAGGCATGGCGCTGACTTACACCGCGCTCGGCCTTGTCGTCGCTGCCGCTGGCCTGCAATTCCAGGCCGCGCTGCAACACCCTTACGTGCTGATCGGTTTATCAGCGCTGTTTGTGCTGCTCGCCGCGTCCATGTTTGGCCTGTTTACACTCCAACTGCCGTCGTCTGTGCAAACTCGACTTACGTTGATGAGTAACCGCCAGCAAGGGGGTTCAGCAGGCGGTGTGTTTGCTATGGGTGCGCTGGCCGGGTTGATTTGCTCGCCCTGCACCACCGCACCGCTGAGTGCAATCCTGCTGTATATCGCCCAGAGCGGAAACATGTGGCTCGGCGGTGGCACGTTATATCTGTACGCGTTAGGCATGGGTTTACCGCTGATGCTGATCACCGTTTTCGGCAACCGTCTGCTGCCAAAAAGTGGCCCGTGGATGGAAACCGTCAAAATCGCGTTCGGTTTTGTGATCCTTGCACTGCCGGTTTTCCTGCTGGAACGCATACTGGGAGAACCGTGGGGCGTTCGGTTGTGGAGCTTGCTTGGCGTGGCGTTCTTCGGCTGGGCATTTATCACCAGCCTGCAGGCGACCAAATCCTGGATGCGAGTGGTGCAGATAATCCTGCTGGGTACCGCGTTAGTGTCGGCAAAACCGCTGCAAGACTGGGCATTTGGTACCCCCGTCGCCACCCGCCAGGCGCATCTTAATTTCACTAAAATTGCCAACATTCAACAGTTGGATAAAGCGCTTACTGAGGCAAAAGGTAAGCCGGTAATGCTCGATTTGTACGCGGACTGGTGCGTGGCTTGTAAAGAGTTCGAGAAATACACCTTTAGCAATCCGCAAGTTCAGCAGCAACTGGCCAATACCGTTTTACTTCAGGCAGATGTCACCGCTAACAATGCACAAGACAACGCGCTATTAAAGCATTTACAGGTTTTAGGGCTGCCAACCATCCTGTTCTTTGATACAACTGGACAGGAACAGCCCGATGCACGCGTTACCGGTTTTATGGATGCCAACGATTTCCGTACGCATTTGCAGAAACACGCGCAGTAAACAACACTAATGTGGGACAAACCGTTGAACGACGGAGGAGAAAACCGTGCAACGCGAAGACGTACTTGAGCACGCCCTACACGTCCTTGAACGTGAAGGCATTGCCAGCACCACCCTTGAGATGGTCGCAACCGAGGCTGACTATCCAGTCAATGAGATTCGAAACTTCTGGCCTAATGGCGAAGCGCTGTTGTACGACGCCCTGCGTTATTTGAGCCAGCAAGTGGATATCTGGCGTCGCCAGCTCGTGCTTAACGAAGAGCTATCGCTTGAGCAGAAGCTATTGAAACGCTACGAAGCCTTGACCGAATGCGTCAACAACCATCGTTATCCAGGCTGTCTGTTTATCGCTGCCTGCACGTTTTACCCGGACGCGTCGCACCCGATTCACCAGTTGGCCGATCAGCAGAAAAAGGCCGCATGGGAATTCACCCATGAAATGCTGACGCAACTGGAAGTGGACGACCCAACGATGGTGGCTCACCAAATGGAACTGGTGCTGGAAGGCTGCCTGAGCCGTTTGTTGGTCAAACGCAGTCAGGCAGACATTGAGACTGCTCGTCAACTTGCCGAAGACATTCTGCGCTTTGCGCAATGCCGACAAGGTGGCGCATTAACCTGATGAGTGATTTTCTCGCCAATATGAATGAAAAGCAGGCAGTTAAACGCATTTAACCCGTTTTTTATGACAAAGCCGTTGACGCCCAACGGCCTTTACGGTTTAATGCGCCCCGTTGCCCGGATAGCTCAGTCGGTAGAGCAGGGGATTGAAAATCCCCGTGTCCTTGGTTCGATTCCGAGTCCGGGCACCACATTTAGAAGAACCCGCCTATGGCGGGTTTTTTGCTTTCTGAGATTTGAGTTTCTAACTCCCCTCACAAAACCATCGTCATAAAGCGACTGTTCGGGTCGAGTTGATAATCCGCGAACGGCTCGCAATCCACAAAGCCATGCTTGAGATACAGATGATGACAGGCCGCAAACCCTGGCTGAGTACCTGTTTCAAGGCTGATGCGCTGAAATCCCCGTTCACGCGCCACGCCCAGGATATGCAGCAAGAACTGATTCGCCACGCCACGGCGTAAAAACTCCGTCGCGGTGCGCATGGATTTCAGCTCGCAGTGCTCATCATCGAGCATTTTCAGCGCACCAATTCCGGCTAATTGCTCCCCTTCCCACGCCGACCAAAATGTCACGGTCGGGTCACGGAGTTTTTGCACATCTAAAGCATGGCTGCTTTCTGGCGGAGATTGCTCCAGCATGCCGGAAATATGATAGGCCACTAATGCCTGCACCGCCGGGTGCGAAAGATCGTCGGTTTTGATGGTGAACATGCTCGGCTTCCTGGTTGTTAGTTACATATTCGTAACATCAAATCGAACAACCGCATGCCAGTCCAATAACGATTACTTATGACGCTGATTTTTAAATACGATCACAACTCATTTTTTTAAATGAGCATAAGCAGGAAAATGACAACGCCCTTTTCCTGCTTATTTGAAGTTCAATTTTGTTATTACTTCACGATCAGATCGTTCTCAACGGCCTTCACGCCTTTAACCGATTTGGTGACTGAAACGGTTTTATTGGCTTCTGCCGCAGAAGAGACGAAACCGCTGAGCTGTACGCGGCCTTTGAAGGTTTCAACGCCAATAGCTGTGGATTTAATAGATTTTTCAGCAAGTAACGCAGATTTCACTTTTGTAGTGATCACGCTGTCGTCAATGTAACCACCGGTGCTTTCTTGTTTTGATGAACCCGCGCAAGCTGTTAATAGAGTCGCCGCCACGGCTAACGCACAAATATTAAAAAACGTGTTTTTATTTTTCACAATTAATACCTCACATTGAGTCCAACGAATATATTACCCTACAGATGCCCGGTAGACAGTATCCCTACCCAGCAGTCATTTCTTATTTTGCACAAATAGACTCACTTCTTCATTTGCTGGAGCTGTATCTGGTCGGCGTATTTGGCTTGTTCAGCCAGCGCCGGGAACTGTGCCGGAAGGTAGAAACTATCCGGTACTTTAAGGCCGCGCATGTCACTGCCGGTATGGATTTGCAACTCGCCAAGCTGGCTTATTGTTACACCCGCGACGGTTGCCGGCATCAGCAGACGGTAAGGTTTTGCTCTTTCAAACGGTACCGGCGTCGGGAAGCGGTTTTCGCTTAAATCGTAGTTACGATTGAGCACCAGAAATTTATCCGGCACCCGGCGTTTGCTGTTCCACCAGTCGCCGTCCACTTCGCGAAATTTTCTCTCCGTTTCAGTTTTCCGCACCGCGCCAAGTTGCACCAACGCTTTGTGCAACGCTTTATCCATCGCGGCATTGTAGGCCTCAACCGAGCGGCCATGTCCATGCAGAATCACGTTTATCGCAAGCCTGGCACCCAACAAATTCGAGTACAAATCTTCTGGCGAGAAAGCGGATATTTCCTCAGAAAAACCGGGGACCGACTGGAATCCATACCACTGGGCAATTTCATGCCATTGTGCCAGTTGAAACGCGAGATGCCCCGCAAGCCAGGCCGCAATCGTGTAGCGTTCAACCATAGAGGCTGGCGGCGTGAAGGCATGAAGCTGGACACGTCGCACGCCCAGTTCTTCGCTATAAAACAGGCGCCAGTCCTGGCCGAGTCGGGAATAAATCTGCGTAAAAAGGTAGAAGGTGTTATCGGCAGTATCGCGGACGTGGGCGATATCAATAAAGCCCCCACGGTGGGTGTAAATCAGGCCGCTTTTCTCTTCGCTCAGACCAACGATATTTTTAACCGCCCCCAGCGCGCTGTCGTTATAACGATGCTGGCCGAGCGTCGAGAGCGTCAAAATATTACCAATCTGATAGACCGGAATCGGCACGCCCACTGCGCGGACTTGTAAATCGTAGCCAAACGCGCAACAAGGGCGCAGCGACTCGGGCGCGGTAAGATCTTGCGCCACCGGCCACACGCGTCTCGCCTGTTCGAAAGGCAAGATATCTGCGGGCTTCGGTGGTGCGCCAATACTCTGAAATGCCACGCCCAATAGCGCTGCCAAAAACCAAACCCGCATTAAAATGCCTCCGCCACTTGAAAGTAAAACCCTGCACTTTCTTTTCCAAATCCTAAGTCGAGGCGAATGTTCATGTCTGGCTTCACCTCGAAACGATAGCCTGCGCCTACGGTCGGTAGCAGCGGGTTATCTGACAAATGCTGCGGGCTGTCGCCCAGCGCCCCTGCGCCAATCCATAAAACATAGCCGTGTCGCCAGTTAAGCTTTTTACGGTATTCCAGTTGCGTGCTCACCACGTCTTTATCGCGATAGCGCCCCTGATAATAACCGCGCATTCGGTTGTCATCGCCAGCCTCGGACAAACGATCCCAGGGCACATCACCCCGTGCAAAACGTCCCCAAAGATCAAACGCCAGAACGTCCTGATCGTTGAGCGGATAGTAATAATTATATTGCAGCTGCAATATGGTGAAGTGGGTATCTGAGCCAACCGCAGGATCAAAAAGGCTGTATTCAGCACTGAAAAATTGCCCGTGCTGGGGCCGGGTGATCACATCCCGCGAATCGTAGTTAATGGCGGCGGTAACACCGGAACTGTTCGAGTTACTGCCCGCATCGTAGCGGGAAAAGTTATCGTCAGGATGTGGGTCATCAATATCTTCAGCGTCGTAAGTTGAATAATCCCAGCCTAAGCCTGCATAAAGATTATCAACCACCTGACGCATAATCTGCGGATGGAGACTGAATGATTGCTGAGTATATTTTTGTTCGTTACCTTGTGCGGCGTCGTAGCCAATCCCCCAAAACCCGGTTGGGATTTTTGCCAGAGAAGCATCAACAAAAAGTCGCCATTCGTCACCGCTAAAGAAGGTGTAGTTCTTCATACCCATTCCCAACGCGCCGCTACTGCTGACGAACCCGGTAAACGATACCGAAGAGTTCTGGGTCACATGATCGTTCGGATCAACACGATAAATCCCGGCGATCGCCGTTCCTAAACCGAGTTTCAGCTCCGGGGTATAAAATGGCCCAGGCAGCACGCTCCAGTTAATACCTTTGCTGGCATCATACTGGTTATCGGCACCGAGCTTTCCCAGAAAACCGTCGATCTCTTCGCGCGTCATTGCGTCCGTGGTGGCCGGTATCATCATGAGGCTTAACAAACTCAAAAATAGCGCGCTACTTCTGTTCATCAGAATCGATATTCGCCTGCGATAAAGAAGCTATTACGCTCGTTAAAACCAATCTCAGTCAGCACATTAAAGTTTTGTGTGAGCTCGTATTGCGCACCGATAAGCGTGTTCCACGGTGAGGTAAGGTGCTGCTTAACGTCAAAGCGCCCTTCGTTATCTTTATTCACCGCGCTAATCAGCGGCTGAAGTTGGGGAGGCATCTTCAGGTCAGCGAGGCTACCTTTGAACTCCTGCTGAACGTCCTGATACATCGCCCCCACCCACACGCTTAAATGCGACGGGCCGGAAATAGACGGCATATCAAAACGATAACCCACGCGCGGCGATATCGTTACCGCCGAAATTTTACCGTCGAGAATGTCGAAATCGGTACGCGTGTAGTTGGTGTCCACCAGGGTAAACCAATTTTTATAGCCACCCGCCAGCGTAAAACCGGTGCCGTAGGTTCGGCCTTCGAAATCGAGTGTGAAATCAATATTCTGCAAATCACCGCTTTGATTAAGGCGATGTACCGACGAGGCAATAATCCGGTCAATACCGGTGTACAGCGACGGGTCAGCATCAACCGAAACGTTCGAAACCGACGAGCCTTTGGTGTAGCCCACAATCCCATAGATATTCAAAAACGGGAAAACCCACATATCGAGGCGCAAGTTTTCCGATTTGCTGCGCTCGCGTGTATGGCCGACGTCAATATTAAACATATCGCTGGGAATCGGGTGCGCCCCCAGTTTTAGCCCGGAGAAAGTAATGCTATCGACATCAACATTCTGGCGCATATTCATGTAGCTGAGATTCACGCCAAACGGCAGTGGGATGGAGTATCCCCGCGCACGAGCTTCATCTCCCCAGATAGGAAACGTGCTGCTCTCTGTCGCTGTATCCGTTGCCGCGCCAAACGCCGCTCCGGATAAAAACAGTAACGGCAGTGCAATCAATTGACACTGTTGCACGCCCCTTAGCCTTGTTTTCATTACGTTCTCTTTTAATGTCTGCGTTGTCAGTCAGGCGGCAAATTCCTTTTACAGCCCCGCCCCTACGTTGAAATAGACCGCTTGTTCATTGTCGCTAAACGCAACATCAATTCCGGTATGTAAACCAAACTGGCGGGCAATCAGGTAACGGAACCCGCCGCCATAGGCCACTTCGGTTTGCTCATAAAGTTCATCCGCTTCTTTGCTGGCACTCCCCGCGCCAACAAACCCCTGCAATACCCAGCGCGGTGTCATCTGCCATTCGAGCTGCGCTTGCACGGTGCTGACGTAATCCCCTTGATAACGATAGCGCGAGATCCCGCGCAAATTAATGTAGGGCCGCGCCATCGGGGGCAAATGTTTATCGTGACGTGACAGCGATTGATAATTTGCCGCCAGCGCCAGGGTAAAATCAGTGCTCAACGGTTGGAAATATTTCCCGTCGAGCGTCAGCGTGTCGTAGCGATAATCGCCACCGAGGAAGTTGGTATAGAACTGGTATTCCCCGGTGACGGACAACCCATTACGCGGGTAGAAAAAGTTGTCCGTGGTGTCATATTCTGCCAGTAACCCGACACCAGAGGTAGAGCTTTTCTCACCCAGGACACGTTGTAACCCACGGTTAATAAAGGTGTTATCGGCAGAGATTTCCATATTCGCATAAAACTGCGACGCACCGACAAAAAATGGTGAATCGGCCACGCGAAACAGCAGTTTTTGTATTCCGCCGTAGCCTTTCGTTTGAGTGCTAACGCCCTTTCCCCGGTCAAAGCCTGCAATATCACCAGAATAGATATCCAGATTAATATCGGCATAACCGAGTGCCACCAGATAGCGAATTCCGTCATTGTTCCACGTGTGGCGATGCCCGCCGCCGACAAACCAGGTGCCGTTTTGCGTCGCCCCGCCACCAAACGCCGACATCGCTGGCGGTATTTTTCGCCCGTCCGTGCGGGATTTTGACGCTTCGCTATCAGCCGTGTCATGCAAGAAAAGACCAAACAAGCCACCGCCATAGCCTATCGCCGGTTCGGTGATCACCACCGGAATCGGCAAAAAGCCGTAGCGGTTTTCACTCAGATACTGGCTCATGTCCAGCATACCGTCGGAGTCGTCGATAAATCCGCTGGCACGCGCATCTGCGGGTAACCACAGTCCGACGCAAAGAAGTGCTGCAAAGGCGCGCGTGAAATTATTCATGACGGTTTTTCAGGCTGTATAGCCGGGGGTGCAAACCAATTTTCTGGCGTCACCATCACCGCATTTTCCGGCTGATTGACGAAATTCGGCGACATAATCTGCACGTTAAATTCGTTAAACACATCCTGAATATGGCTGTGCAATTCGCTTTTCACTCCTGCCAATGATTCACCCGGGCGCAGTTTGACCTGCAATTCATAGGCGATATACCAGTCCATCAAATTAAGCTGGCGCACCAGCGGCGGCGTATTTTGTTCAATGCCGTTGGTACGTTTAGCGGCCAGTTCAAGCATCGCGTGAACCTGCCGCCACGGCGTGTCGTAGCCGATGGTGACGCTGGTCGTCAGATTGACGCCCCCACCCGGATTTTGCGCACTGAGATTGGTGATTTTGCCGCTGACCACCACCGCATTTGGCACCGTAACAATGTAGTTTTCGCGGGTCAGAATTTTGGTCGCCAGCATACCGACTTCATTGACCAACCCTTCGTTATCGCCAATACGAATCACATCGCCTTTGCGCAGCGCGCGGGAATAAGTCAGCACCAGGCCGCTCATGGCGTGGTTCATCACCCCCGCGGAGCCAAGCGTTAACATCAAACCAAAGAACACGCTGATCCCCTTAAAGGCCAGCGAATTAGCACCGGGCAGGAACGGATAAGCCGCCGAGAGAGCAAACAGCCAGACCATGACGGAAATGAGTTTGCGCGTGGCACCGACCGTTTCAGGATGAAGGCCCGGCACCATCATCTTGCCGCCCTCAACACGTGTCAGCAGGATTTTCAGCAACTTCAGAATGAAGGCGGTGATTAAAAAGATAATCAAAACAATCAGCAAACCGGGGAACGCGGAAACAATAGATAACGCGATTTTCTGAAACACATTAATCGACCAGTCACCTAATGATTCTCCCCAGACTCGCGTCCACGGAAAAAGCCGGAACATCCAACTCAGCCAGACATAAAACGCGGCGATCCCCAGCAAAATCATCAGTAAACCGTAAAGATAGCCTTCAATTGCACCAACCAATTCACGCCATTTCGCCGGAATAAGCCCCTTTTTCTGGCTGACTCTTGCCTCAAAGTAGCGCTTCACTCTGCGCCAGGATCTAAACGCGCCATAGAACAGCAACCCTAAAGCGGCCGTTCCGACCAGCGTTTTTACCGTCGCGATGGCGAGATAAGACGAAGAATACTGATCCCTTAACGAAGTGCGCTGTTCATCCATGCGCGTTAATACCCGCTGTGCGGCCTGGTCCAGGGTTAAATCATCGCCTTCATCCAGGTCACCTTCCGCCAGTAGCATCACGACTTTACCGTTAATGGTGAAGAGCCGCCCTTGCTGGTTGTAGCGCTGAACCGGGGTAATTTGCACAGGATGGCGGATATCATCTTCACTGAGCGAACGTAGCATCTGGCGGATGCGCAGCACACGTTCTTCCGGTGTTGTCAGGCCGAATTTGGCCTGCAACATAACAATCGGATGGTGAAAAATATAAACCGTGCGTGCTTTATCCTGTTCAGAAGGAAGTTGCCGTGGTTCCGCCGCGTGCAACGCACCAGAGGTATACAGAGTGGTCCATGCCAAAAAAATTAGCAGCGCCCTAATCATATTTATCACCCGGAAAAGAAAGAATTTTGTTTTATTATTCAATCACACGAGATCAATCGCACCCGTCTCTATACTACGTTGAGCATAGACCAGCGTGAGGCATATTCAAGATAACTTGAGAGATGTTAAGGAGTTGCCTGACGCGCATTTCACCAGGTGGCATCTCAAGGGCACGCAGGTTATCATTTATTAAATTTATAAAAGGAGCGGGATGAGTGGACATTAATCACAGCACGGGCGAAAGCGTCATTACCAGCACCAAAGGCTATATGTGGTTTTTGTCTTTGAATATTATCTTCTGCGCCTGGTTATTATTACGTGGCACGCACCGTAGCGATGTTGAAGACCTGCCGCTGATGTTGCAAATACTGTGCGGATGCATCATTGCTCTTTCATTAATCAATCTGCTGATCACAGTAAAAATAAAGAAGAACATTAACGACGGTTTCTACCACAAACTGCTGCCCTTTGTGGTTCTGGCGTTTGGGCTATTGTGGTCGGTGTTATTTTTGAACTTCACTCTTTATTATCAAAACCCGCTTATCACACTGATGTTAACCGTCTCGGTATTATTACCGGCGACCATTACCTTTTACATTTCAGGGCGTTTGCTGCTGCTATTCTCCGCGCCACTGGTGGTCTGCTTGCTGTATGTCGAATTCTTCTTACAGGATAAATTCAGCGTGGCGCAGGTTGTCGGGGCCGTAATCATGCTGATGGTGATTTATTCTGCCCGCTACATTCTGCTCGAGTGGTACCAGCGCGTTCAGCGCAGCGAATACGAGAAAAATATTCTGATTAAGAAGCTGGTGCAGCAGGCGCATTACGATGCGTTGACCGGATTGTTTAACCGACTCAGCATGACGAGTTTCTTTGAAGAGTGTGTCAGCGCGCTTGCTGGCAACAAAAAAAAGCTGTTCATGATTGTAATGGATATCGATTTCTTCAAACAATACAACGATATGTATGGTCACGTTGCCGGAGACAAATGCCTGATTAAAGTCTCGCAATGCATTGAAAAATCTTTGCGTAAAGACAGCGACAGCGCGTTTCGATTTGGCGGTGAAGAGTTCGTGGTGCTGACCGTCTGCGATGACATCTCGCAGGTAAAAGCTATCAGCCACAGGATTCAGCAAAATATTGCTCATGCGCATATTCCCCACAAAGGCTCGCGTATCTCCTCGGTGCTCACCATCAGCCAGGGCATAGCACAATGGCAAGAAGGAATGACGCTCGAAGCACTGGTTGAAAAGGCAGATCAGCAACTTTATAAAGCCAAGGAACAAGGTAGAAATCGGGTAAATTACTAAAATATTTAATTAAGATAATTTAAATAATTCCAGGAAGTAATTACATTTATTTTTTCTCTTCCCATCCCATTTGACCAATAAAATAGCCGGGCAAAACCATTATTTTGCTCGGTTATTCCTGTCTATTATCTTGCACTCCCATCTAATTTTGATTCTTTCCGTTTATTTTTAAATGAGTTAGTTAAAATCCTCTTTAGTGAAAATGTTACTGTATATGCCGCTATTTCTTTTTATTCAAAGAGTTAGATAACAACCCTCTATTTATACACTCAAGAACAATCTCATCTCATTTATTGAGCTAATTTTCATGAGAATTCAAAACGTAATAGCAAATTTCAGGTCTTTACTATACTCACTGAGTCCCTTAAATGAACGGAGTCCCAAAGATGCTTAACAACGTCCCTTTCAAAAGGACAATGATAGCCAGCATGCTGACTTTAATGTCTGGCGCCGTGTCCGCTGTTCATGCCGCTCCCGCAACAGCCTCGCCCGAAAATGCACCGAAACAAGACGCCTCAAAACCTAACATCGTGGTTATTTTTGGTGATGATATTGGTTACTGGAACCTCAGTACTTATAACCAGGGAACCATGGGTTACAAAACGCCGAACATTGACAGCATCGCCAGTGAAGGCGCGAAGTTCACCTCCTATTACGCTGAGCAAAGCTCGACCGCAGGGCGTTCTTCGTTCATTACCGGACAAATGCCATTCCGTACCGGGATGAGTAAAGTCGGTATGCCGGGCGCGCCGCAAGGTATCAGTAAAGAAGACCCAACGATTGCCAATATCCTCAAACAACTCGGTTACGCGACCGGGCAGTTTGGTAAAAACCACCTCGGCGACCGCGACGAATTCCTGCCAACCGCGCACGGTTTCGATGAATTCCTCGGCAACCTGTACCACCTGAATGCTGAAGAAGAGCCTGAAAACCCGGATTACCCGAAAGATCCTGAATACCGTAAACAATTTGGCCCACGCGGCGTGATTAAGAGCACCGCCGACGGCAAAATTGAAGATACCGGTCCGCTTAACATCAAACGTATGGGTACCGTTGACGAAGAAACCCTCGCCGCCAACAACGACTTCATGGAACGCCAGACCAAAGCCGGTAAACCTTTCTTCACCTGGTACAACACCACGCGTATGCACAACAAAACCCACCTCAAAGATGCCAGCAAAGGCGTGACGGGGCTTGGGGATTATGCAGACGGCATGGTTGAGCATGACAAGATAGTCGGCGAGGTTTTGCAGAAGATTAAAGACCTTGGCATCGAAGACAACACTATTGTGCTTTACACCACCGACAACGGCCCGATGCTTGCCACCTGGCCTGATTCAGGGATGACACCGTTCCGTGGCGAAAAAAATACCGGCTGGGAAGGTGGTTTCCGCGTACCGGCGATGATCAAATGGCCGGGCCACATCAAACCAGGCACCATGATTAACGATATTTTTGCCAGCAACGACTGGTTCCCAACACTTGTTGCCGCCGCAGGCGTTCCGGATATCAAAGAACAACTGCTTAAAGGCTACAAAACCACCTCAATGACTTACAAAGTGCACCTTGATGGCTACAACCAGCTCGACTTCCTGCAAGGTAAAGGCGAAGACCCGCGTAAAGAGTTCTTCTACTGGAGCGATGACGGTGACTTACTGGCAATCCGTTATGGCCGCTGGAAAGCGCACTTTATGATTCAGGAACACACCGGCATGGATGTGTGGCGCTATCCGTTCACCGTCCTGCGCGTCCCGATGATTTTCGATTTGGAAATCGACCCGCTTGAAAAAGGCGATACCGGCATGGACTACAACAGCTGGTTCTATAGCCGTCTGTTCTTGCTCGGTGGTGCGCAGAAATACGTTGGTGAAATGCTGCAAAGCTTCCAGGAATTCCCGCCACGTCAGAAACCAGGCTCTTTCACAGTGTCAGATGTTCAGGCATTGATCGAGCAAGGTGCTAAGAGTAATTAATTTTTACTTCTACCGGGCAGTTCGCTGCCCGGTTATTTAGGGGTTCGCTATGAAGTACAGCACAACATTGCCGGTTAAAGCATTACCGTCAGCAGAGAAATATGATGGCAAAGGCCCTGAATATAAGCGTCGTTTTCACGTTATGGCGAAGCCAACCGGCTCCACCTGCAATCTCGATTGCACCTACTGTTTTTACCTGAGTAAAGAAGATCTGCTGCATCAGGACCGCCACACCGGCATGAGCGACGAAGTGCTGGAAAACTTCATTCGTCAGTACATTGACGGCCAGGATGGCGAGCAAGTGGTTTTCTCCTGGCAAGGCGGCGAACCGACCTTGATGGGGCTGGAGTTTTTCGAAAAAGTCGTCAAATTCCAGAAGCTGTACCAAAAGCCCGGCCAGCGCATCGAAAACGACCTCCAAACCAATGGCGTGTTGATTAACGACAAATGGGCTGAATTCCTCAAAGAACACCGTTTTCTGGTTGGCTTGTCGATTGACGGCCCACGAGAATTGCACGACCGCTATCGCGTCACGCGCAGCGGCAAACCGACTTTCGACTTAGTGATGAAAGGCGTCGAAGCGCTCAAAAAATACAAAGTCCCATTCAACGCGCTCGTCACCGTCAACCGCACCAATGCTCGTTTCCCGCTGGAAGTGTACCGCTTTGTCACCCGCGAACTGGGCGCAACCTACGTGCAATTTAACCCGTGCGTAGAAGCGGTTGATTTCAAAGTCACCGCCCCGCAATTCTGGCGCGATGACACGATTCCCATTACCGGTACGCGCCGCGCAAAACCGGGCGATCTGGATTCCATCGTCACCGACTGGTCAGTGGACCCCGATGACTGGGGCACCTTCCTGAAAACGGTATTTGAAGAGTGGGTGAATAACGATTTAGGCCGCGTGCAGGTCAACCTGTTTGAGACCGCCGTCGCCCAAACCATGGGTATGCCCGCGCAAATTTGTACTGCGTCTGAGTTCTGCGGCAAAGGGCTGGCCATTGAAAAAAATGGCGATATCTATTCCTGCGACCACTACGTTTATCCCGAATATCAGATTGGCAATATCGAAGACACCAAACTCGCGCACATGGCATTTTCCGAACGCCAGAAAGCCTTTGGCATGGGTAAGAAAGACACGCTGCCGGAATACTGTAAACAGTGCCCGTACCTGAAATTATGCTGGGGTGAATGCCCGAAAAACCGCCTTGTCCGCACGCCAGACGGCGAGCCTGGCCTTAATTATCTTTGCCCCGGCATCAAGACTTTCTTCAATTACGCCGAGCCGATTCTTGTCGGTCTCGCCACGCTTTTGAAACGTGACTTTGCAGGATTGCGCAAATGACAAACAGAGAGAAACTGCTCGAACTTGAGCAGCGTATGAATCAACAGGTTTTGGGTCAGGAATCGCTGGTACGCATGTTAATTGTCGCGCTGCTTTGCGACGGACACGTGCTACTCGAAGGCTTGCCGGGTCTGGCAAAAACCCGTGCGGTGCGTGAACTCGCTAAACACGTCGAAGGTGAATTCCGCCGCATACAGTTCACGCCAGATCTGCTGCCGTCAGACATCACCGGCAGCGAGATTTACCAGCAAAATGCCACGCGTGAAGAAGACCAGTTCCGTTTCCGCCCAGGCCCGGTCTTCGGCAATATTATTCTGGCCGATGAGATAAACCGCGCCTCGGCACGAGTGCAATCGGCCTTGCTCGAAGCCATGGAAGAACGCCACGTCACGGTGGCCGGGAAAACCTGGCCGCTGCCGGGCATTTTCATGGTGCTGGCGACGCAAAACCCGGTGGATCAAGAAGGCACCTGGCCTTTGCCAGAAGCCCAGCTTGACCGCTTCTTGATGAAAGTTCTGGTGGATTATCCGTCCAAAGAAAACGAGCAAAAAGTGATGCAACTGGTGCGCTCCGAGCAGCAGCAAAAATACCTCGCAAGCTCCACGGAACAGCCGGAAAAATTGCCTGAAACCCTGATGTTATCGCAGCAAGATATTGCCACCTGCTGGCAGGAAATCTCGGCGGTTTACGTCGCACCAACCATTGAAAACTACATCGTCAATCTGGTGGATATGACCCGCCATCCGCAGGGTATCAGCGACACGCTCGCCAGTTACATCACGTTTGGCGTCAGCCCGCGCGGCACCTTAGCACTCGACCGTTGTGGCCGCGCACTGGCCTGGCTCGAAGGCCGCGATGCGGTATTGCCAGAAGATATCAAGCTCGTCGCCCCGGCAGTGTTACGCCATCGCCTGATGCTCAGTTACCAGGCCAACGCCGATAACACCTCGCCGGACGACGTGATCCGGATGTTGCTCGACGCAGTGGTAGCGTAATGAATAGCGCGTTACAGGTGGATCGCCAAACCCTGATGGCGCTGGCAGGCGAAGCACGTTTGCTGTCGAACCCACCGGGGCAGATCCCACCGGGAGCGCTGGCGGGTGAGCGTGTTTCACGCCAGCAGGGGCGCGGGCTTAATTTTGATAGTCTCCGTCGCTACCAACCAGGTGATGACGTGCGGTTGATCGACTGGCAAGCCACCGCCCGCCTGCGATCGCCATGGATCCGCATGTATAACGAAGAGCGCGAGCGCCCGGTGTTCTTGATCGTCGATCAGCGGCTGGATATGTTTTTTGCCACCCGCGGGCAAACCAAATCTGTCGCAGCCGCCAAAATTGCGGGCCTGCTCGCATGGCGAAGCTGGCACGATGGCGACCGCATCGGCAGCGCGGTGTTCAGCGACGCGAATTACAGCCTGCAAAAATGCCGCGCCCCACGCACCAATCTGCCCGCAGTGCTCGATGACCTGCTGCAATACAACCAACAATTACCCGAACACTACCCTGATGAAACGCCCGCAACCGTGACGCTCAGCAGCGTGCTGCAACACGCCATGCATCTGATCCCCGCCGGATCCTGGATGGCCGTCATCAGTGATTTCCACGATCTCGATGCGTCCGGTGAAGCCTTGCTGGCCGCTCTGCGGCGGCGCTGCGAGATTAGCGCGTTTGTCACACTCGACAACCTGCATCTCACCCTCCCGGCGCAAGGAAACCTGGCCGCCAGTTATCAGGGTCATGAAGCCGCATTTTCGCTTTCGCCACGGCTAAAAGATGAGATTCAACAAAGCGTGACTGCGCGACTTTCCGGCCTGCAAAACCGACTGACACGGCTTGGCATCCGCGTGAACCAGATAGTCGTCACAGACGATCTTCTCAAGCAGCTACAAAAGGGAGTCTGAATGCTGGAGAAAGGATTTAGCGTGCCGGAGCTGTTAAACCCGGCGCTTCCACGAAGCATCTCCTGGTTTCCCTTGCCGCCCGGCTGGTTTGTGCTCGGCGGTGTGTTACTTATCGCGCTGATTATCTTCGGGTTATTCCGCCTGGCGAGATGGCGGCGCAATGTGTGGCGTCGTGAAGCGCTGGCGGCATTGCAGCAGCCTCACAGCGCCGATAGCTGGCTGGAACTGATAAAACGCATTCTGCTGATGCACCAGCCGCGCAGCCAAATTAGCCACACGCTTTCGCCTGAACAACTCTTGCAGCATGTCGAAATCGACGCCGATTTGCGCCAGCAATTGAGCGCCAAATATTGCCAGCCGGATAACCAGCTCGAGGCGAATCAAAACGCACGTCTGCAAACACAACTGAAACACTGGCTGGAGAAACTGCCTTATGTCTGAGTTTCTGAGCCGCCTCGATTTCGCCTGGCCGTGGGCGTGGTTATTGATTTTCCTGCCGCTGCTTGGCCGCTATTTTTTACCGCAGGATCGCGAAGTCAAAGAACATGTTCGCGTGCCGTTCTTACCGGAATTAATTGATGAGCTGAAACTCAACAGCCAGCCGGTGCGCACCAGCAAACTCTCAAGCCTGATTTTTTGGCTGACGTGGATTCTGCTGGTTGCCGCCCTCTCGCGCCCGGAATACCTGACACCGCCGCAGCATATTCAAAAACCGATGCGCAATGTGGTGCTGATTCTGGATGTCTCCGGTTCGATGGGCAAAAACGACGTTCAGGGTGGGATCACGCGCTTACAGGCCGTTCAGGAATCGGTGCGAAAATTCGTGGCGGCGCGTAAAACCGACCGCATCGGGCTGGTGATTTTTGCCAGCCAGGCGTGGCCATTCGCCCCGATTAGCGAAGACAAACAGGCGCTGCAAACGCGCATTAACCAACTCGCGCCCGGCATGATTGGTCAACAAACCGCGATTGGCGACGCGCTGGGAATCGGTGTGAAACTGCTCGATACCACCGCTAACAAAGACGCCAGCAAACTGGCGATTTTGCTCACCGACGGCAACGACACCGCATCGCAATTAGCGCCACCGCTCGCCGCACAACTGGCGGCAACACACCACGTTCAGGTACACACCATCGCCTTTGGCGATCTGAACAGCACTGGCGATGACAAAGTAGATTTGCCGCTAATGCAGGATATCGCGCGTATTACCGGCGGAAAATCCTGGACTGCCGCCGGTTCCGGCGCGGCTCTCGATAGCGTATGGCAGGAAATCGACGCCATCACCCCCGTGCAGGTGAAATCCATCGGCTGGTCGTGGCACATCCCGCTGTTCCAGTGGCCGCTGCTACTGGCGCTGGCGTTGCTGATTTTGCTCGCGGTCACGCGATTCGTGCGGGAGAAAACAGCATGAGTGACTTCCATTTTGTTTACCCATGGCGGCTGCTCGGCCTGCTGATTTGCGCGCTGCTGTGGTTTGTTGCCAGCAGCCAACGCAGCGCCTGGCACCAGATTATGGATAAGCCGTTTGCCAAAGCGCTGATTATTGGGCGACAAAAACGCCTGACCCAGATTTTACCGTGGTTGTGCGCACTCGGTGTCATCGCTCTGGCAGGCCCGACCTGGCAGCGTGAACTCCCAGCCGCACTGACGCAGCAAAGCAACATGATGGTGGTGTTACAGCAAGATCCAGCGATGTACGCGCAGGATTTAGCGCCGAGCCGCCACCAGCGTATGCAGAGCAAAATCATGGACCTGATGAATCGTTCAACAGGCACGCATTTCGGCCTGGTGGTTTACAACGCTCATGCATATCTGACCACACCGCTCACTTCCGACCCGACGTTTTACTCGCTGTTCTTGCATGCCCAAAGCCCAAATTTATTGCCAGAAGGTGAAGGCTCGGGGCTAAAACAGGCTATCGCCCTGGCGATGAAAAACATGCCAGAAACACCGAATATGCCGCGCAATATTTTACTGATTGCCGACACCGTTTCGGCGCAAGACGCAACCTGGCTTGCCCAACAAAAAGCGCCCATTCAAATCTGGGTTCCGGGGACTGCACGTGGGGGTGAATTACCCGAAAGCTACGCCCAGCGTGGGATTGATACACGTCTGAACGTCGAACGCTTTAGCCAAATTCGCGATGGCGGCACTCCGGTCACGCTCGTCACCAGCGACGACAGCGATTTATCGGTACTCGCCAGCCACATCCAGCAATCGGTGAGCGCGCAAAACAACGCTCGCGGCGATTTGCACTGGAAAAACAGCGGCTATCTGCTGGTGATCCCGATGCTTTTGCTACTGCTGCTCGGACGGCGACAGCTGATTTGCTGGCTGATTGTGCTGGTGCCGCTGCTGTATCTGCCGCAAAGCCAGGCCGCATGGCAGGATGCGTGGATTAGCCCGGATATGCAGGGGCAACTCGCCTTCAATAAAGGTGAATATAAAAAAGCGGCAGAGCGTTTTCAGGACCCGCTGTGGCAAGGCATCGCCTACTACCGCGCCGAAGATTTTGTCGCGGCTACTTCCGCATTTCGCCAGGCGCCGCAAACCGCTGAATCGCTGTTATGGACGGGCAACAGCTACGCCCAGCAAAAGCAGTGGCAGCAGGCCATTAACAGCTATGACCGCGCCTTAAGCCTGCGCCCGGACTGGGCAATGGCCCAGAAAAACCGCGCCGCCATCGCCAAAATCATTATGGAATTGCGCCAGAAAGAACGCGATCGCCAGGCGGCTCAGGGTAAAGAACAGGACTATAAACCGGACGAAATTAAACACGATTTAAAGAAAGATCAGGGCGTCAATCAGAAGGATATCCAACCCGTTGCCAGCAGCAGCCCACAGGTCAATCAGTGGTTTGAAAACCTGGAGGTTTCCCCTTCTGGCCTGCTGGAAAATCTCTACCGCGCCAACACGGAGGAGACGCCATGAGAGCCTTGCTGATGGTGCTTTTGCTGGCGGTGTTACCTGCCCGAGCGGCGATGGACATTACGCGCGAGCTTGAAGCGCCAGAGCATGTCGCGCCCGGTCAGCCCGTGCGGGTGGCTATCACCTTCTGGACCGATAGCTGGTTTAATCCCCCTCCGCAATGGCCTGATTTTAAAATTGAGAACGGCTCGTTACTCACCACGCCGCTGCCAAACCAACTGCTGAGTCGCCAGAAAAATGGCATTAGCTGGAGCGGCGTGCGCCTTGAGCGACAAATCACCGCGTGGGATCAGGGCGAGCTGCGCATGCCTGCGGTGGAAATCACCCTCACCTCGCCCAACCAACCGCCCATCACGGTGCAATTACCCGAGCTGAAAAAAGAGGTGGTCTGGCCGGAAGGTGTTGAGCAGCCGGATCGCTTCCTGCCCGCCAGCAACTTAACGCTCACCCAGAAAATCACCCAGTATCACGCAAGCAAAGACGACAAACTCCACGCGGGTGACGTAATCGAGCGCACCGTCACGGTTAAGGCCAACGGGATTGTTGCCACACAAATCCCGCAATTGCTGTACGCCATTCCTGGCACCGAAACCCAGCGCCTGACGCCAGTGAACACCATGCTGAAAACGGGACGAGGGGAAATCAAAGGCGCACAGCGTGAAGAAACCCTGCGTTATTTACCTTCACAAGCGGGTGCCATCACCATTCCGCCGCTGAAATTACGCTGGTGGGACACGGCAAATCAGCGATGGCAAGTGGCGCAATTGCCCGGCTCCACCATGCAGGTTCTGGATGCTCGTGCCGCAGGAAGTGAATCGGCACTGCGCGGCACCACCGATGATGGAAAATGGCGCATCGTTTTGATTATTGGCTCCGTCGTACTGATGGCGCTGCTTCTCTGGTTTACGCGCCGCCCGCTGCGGCGCAGTTTCAGGTATCTGCACCACGTCTGGCAGCGCTTCTGGAACCCTGTCCCATTGCCCGAACTGACTCCCACCAAAAGGGGTGAACGATGAAACATAAACTCTTACTCACAACGCTAATTCTGGGTGCAATGGGTACGGCTCACGCCGCCGACCCGCTGTCTGCGTGGAAAGATACGGCGGCGAAACAATCCATTGAACAATGGGTGCAAAATGCCACCAATCAAGACCGCTCAACCTATATTCCACCCCAAAAGCGCTACGTGGTGTTTGATAACGACGGCACGTTGTGGCCCGAAGCACCGCTAACGTTCCAGCTCCAGTTCGCTATTGATGAAGTAAAACGCCTCGCGCCAGAGCACCCGGAATGGAAAAACGATCCCATTGTGAGCGCGGTGCTGAATAATGATTTAAAAACCGTTGCTGCCGCGGGTGAAAAAGGGCTGATGCAGCTTTTAGAGCTGACGCACAGCAACATCACCACCGAAGAATTCGACCAGCGCGTAGCCAATTGGGTCGGTAGCCACCGGGATAATCGCTTTGGCTGCCGGTACGATCAAATGGGCTACCAGCCGATGCGCCAGTTGCTCGATTACCTGCGTGAAAACGGCTTCAAAACGTGGATTGTATCCGGCGGCGGCATTGATTTTATGCGCGTAATCGCGGAGAAAATGTACGGCATTCCACCTGAGCAAGTGATCGGCTCATTCTCGCTTAGCGCGTTTTCCCTGACCGACAACGGCACGCAGTTACGCAAAACCATGAAAGGGGCTTTCTACGACGATGCGGCCGCCAAGCCCGTTGCTATCCATCTGTTTATGGGCCAACGCCCAGTTGCGGCGTTTGGTAACAGCGATGGCGATTTGGCGATGATGCAGTACACCGCAGCCAACCCGGACTATAAAACCTTCGGTTTGCTGGTTCACCATACCGATGCCGAGCGTGAATATGCTTACGATAGCCATCCGCCTGCCAGCGGTAAACTGGTCGAAGGGCTAAGTATGGCGAAGGAAAAAGGCTGGACGGTGGTGGATATGAAGCAGGACTGGAGAACGGTGTTTGACCCGAAATCCTGTGTTCCGGAATCGCCAAAACAGTAAATCATAGCTTCGTAGGTCGGAAAAGCGCAGCGTCATCCGACACTTCCACCAGCAATGACAGGCGTAAACGGTGGATGACGCTAGCGCTTATCCACCCTACAACAGCCTGTTTTGACGAGAGATCTCGATACAGAGCGGTATCGGACAGAAACGAAAAAACCCGCCGAAGCGGGTTTTTAAATTCTTTAGAGCTTAGTTAACGCTAACCTTACAGGCTAGTTACGTTACCAGCTGCTGGGCCTTTAGCGCCGTTCTCGATGGTGAAGGAAACTTTCTGGCCTTCATCAAGAGATTTGTAACCGTCGTTCTGGATTGCAGAGAAGTGAACGAACAGGTCTTTAGAACCGTCGTCTGGAGTGATGAAGCCGAAACCTTTATCAGCGTTGAACCATTTTACCAGACCAGTCATTTTGTTAGACATGTGTATTACCTTTTGAATTGAGTGTGCCTTACGGCGATTTGGTATGCTTTACAGATTTTATGAAGCGGTAGAGGAGCACACGACAAAGGGTATCCAGGGATGACTCTTGAAGGACTGCTTTACTAGGTTGCTTTAAAGGTCTGTACGTCAAACCGATGGGGCGTATTAACTCATGCTTAGGCGATGAATGACAAGGATTATTTTAGCCGTCCACAGCTCTGTAGTTAAATTACGTCTCATTTAGCGCTTCGCTTAGCGGGTGTAAATCATACGAAGTTACACCCGCCTCGCTATGTTCTAATGCGTTGTTAATAATCTATTTTTGCGACTTTTCGCAGGGCTTCTGGCGTCACTTCCGGCAGGCCAAAAAACTCCATATATGCAGGAATCATCTCAAATAACATATCTGTTCCAGGTTGTATCTGGCAGTCTCTTTTCATTGCAGCGCGCAGAAATGGCGTGATTTCGCTCTTCATCACCACCTCGCCAACGAAACTTCCGGGTGTGAGCGCGTGAATATCCACAGGCAATTCATCCCCTGCATTCATGCCCAGCGGCGTTGCGTTCACCACTATCGAAAACCCCTGCGGGTTGCGCAAACCGGTTTGCACCGTCAGCGTGGGGTAGTGCCTGCGCAGCCGGATTGCCAGCTCTTCGCTGCTTGACGGGCGGCTATCATAAAGCGCCAGAGATTCAACGCCTGCCGCCGCCAGTGAGGCCGCAATCGCCGACCCCACCCCGCCGCTACCGACCACCAACGCACGCGCTCCTTGCGCCTGAATCCCTTTGCGCAACATGCCACGCACAAAGCCGTCGCCATCGAACATATCACCGCGAAGATGACCGTCCGGCTCCAGGCGAATGGCGTTACAGGCTCCGGCAATTTGCGCCGTCGGGCTGAGGCTTTGCACTAAGTCGCAGGTCGAGACTTTGTGCGGCATCGTCACCAGCGCGCCAATAATGTTAGTCATACGGAATAAAGAAGGAATCAGTTGCGCGTAATCATCAGCCCTGACCCCCATCGGCACCACTTTGATATCAATGCCCTGGCTTTCAAACCACGGGTTGTAAATCATCGGCGCTTTAAACGTGGTGGTGGGATAGCCCAGGTGTGCGATTAAACGGGTATTGCCACTGATTTCCATGATTAATCTTCCATCTCAATACGTTTGATATCGCCAAGAATAAAGACGTAAGCGAAGACGCCCAGCAGCGCAGCACCGCCGATGTACACCAGCGCGTAGAAGAAGTTGCCGGTTGCCGCGACAATAAAACCGACGATCAGCGGCGTGATAATGGAAGCCAGGTTGGAGCAGAAGTTGAATAAGCCGCCGGTCAGTCCCGCCAGGTTCTTCGGCGCCATATCGGAAATCAGCGTCCAGCCAAGTCCGACCATGCCCTGCCCGAAGAAAGCGACGGACATCACCGTAATCACCAGCGCGTCGGTTGGCATCCAGTTCGCTGAGATAATCAGGCTCGCCATCAGCAGGCCAGAAATAATCGGCAGTTTACGGGCAATATTCACCGACCCGGTGCGTTTCAGGATTTGGTCTGAAACCCAACCGCCAAACATCACACCCACCGCCGCCGCGAGGAACGGCAGGATCGCAAAGAAGCCCACCTTCAGCCACGGCATATGCCGTTCCGTCGCAAGATACGTCGGGAACCAGGTGAGGAAGAACACCAGCGTCGTGTTTCCGGCAAACTGCCCGATACCCGCGCCGAGAATTTGACGGCATTTCACCAGCTTGCCGACATTCGCCCAGCTAAAGTTCATTTTCGGTTCAGGTTCAGCCGATTGCTGGTCGTGGCCGATGTACTCAAGCTCGAGCTGGTTAGCCGTTTTAGACTCATGCGGCTCGTGGTAATAACGCCACCACACCAGCACAAATAAAATGCCGACCACGCCCACGGAGATAAACAGCGCGCGCCAGCCGAAGGTTTCCATAATAAAGAACAACAGCGGCGCAAACGCGGCAAGACCGACATATTCTCCGACCGTGTACACCGCCGTGGCGCGAGCGCGTTCATGTTGCGGGAACCATTTGCCCACGACACGGCTATTGACCGGGAAGCACGGCGCTTCACTAATACCCAATCCCAGGCGGCACAGCAGCAAGGTTTTCAGGCCCATCGTCAAGCCGTGGAATAAGGTAAATGCCGACCAGAAAAACAGCGCCAGCGCGTAGGTGATTTTATTGCCGAAGCGGTCAAGGAAGATGCCGCCGGGAATTTGCATTGCGGCGTACGTCCACGCAAATGCCGAGAATACGATGCCCATAGTTGCGGCACCGATTCCAAGATCGGCACTCAGTTGCGGCGCGGCAATACCTAATACCGTCCGGTCGAGGTAGTTAATCATGGTCCCGATAGCCAGCAGCGTCAGGATGACCATTCGCGTGCGCGAACGTTTTTCAACAGCAGTTTTCGGGGCGGCGATATCGCCCTGTTCATAACTTGCCATCAGTAATTCCTTCTTATGTCGTAGGTTACAGGTGCCTTTTTGAACCTTAAGGTTCATTTATTGTTTTAAATCGAGTTACCGCATCTGCATTGCAGCCAGACGAACCGCCGCATTAGTCGCACCGTACTGTTGATAATCACCCCGCCGTTCGACCAGTTCAAAGAAGAAACGATCCGGGCGGAATGGCGGTGTGTAGGCATGTAAAAACTCATGCTGCTGCGCGTCCCGCTCATAAAGAATATTCAGACGCTCAAGCCCTTGTAATAACGCGTTATTGACTCCGTAGCGCGCCAATAAATCGCCGTAATAATTCGCCGGAATAGGAAGTAACGTCAGCCCCTTAGATTGCAGGCTTTCTACCGTCGAAGGTAAATCATCACAGGCAAATGCTGCATGTTGCAGGCCGGTTCCCTGATAACTCGCCACCGACCGGGCGATTTGCGTATCGAGACTGTGCGACATATTCAGCGGCAGGCGAATCGACTGACACGGGCTGTGCATCACCTGGCTCCTGACCAGACCATACGGGTCCGGCACGCTCAGTTCGGTATCCAGCTCGAAACCAAATACCGCCCGGAAGAACATAATCCAGTTATCGCGACTGCCTTCCACCAGGCCAAGCGCCAGGTGATCAATGCCGCGCAGCGTGCCTTTGGCGGCAGTTTCTGAGAGCGTGAAATCGGTTTGATAAATGTCGCTTTCGCCCTGCTCAGGCGCTTCAATCAAGTAAATCAAGCTCCCATCTGGCGCACAAACCGCTGCCAGAGCACGCTCATCCGGGCCGTGTTTTTCATGCCAGACGGGGTAGCCGTAATCTTGCGCACGCTGCAAAACGTTCGCAGCACCTTTCACCCGCCACGCCATCGCGCAGAGCGAAACACCGTGGCGGCGATGAAATTCATCCGCCCAACTGTGCGACTGGTGGTTGATAATGATATTCGCGCCGCCGTTGCGCCACAGCGAAACATCTTTGGAACGGTGCTCTCCGGCATGGTCGAAACCCAGCGGTTGCAAGGCTTCGCCCAATGCCACAGCATCTTTATCATCGGTGGCAAATTCTAAAAACTCAATTCCCTGATAGCTGGCCTGCGGCGCACTGTGAAAAAGCGGGGCGTCAATTTGCGGGTGAGTCTGCCAGGTTTGCTCCTCCAGCCACAACAGCGAGCGATAGCCATCTTTGGCCGTTGGCGCGTTCGGCGTGGCGCGGAAACTGTCGTTGAAAATCTCCAGCGACCATGGCCCGCGGAAACCTTTCTCGGTCAGCAAACGTGTGAACTCCACCACTGGCAACTCACCTTGCCCTGGGAAGCAGCGGAAATGGCGGCTCCACTCCAGCACATCCATTTTCATCAGTGGCGCATCGGCCAGTTGCAGGAAGGTGATTTTCTCGACAGGAATATCGTCGAGATTAATCAATTGATCGCCGAGCGAAAGCACGTGGAAGCTGTCGAGCACCAGCCCCAACGCCGGGCTATTAACCTGCTTTACCCGCTCCCACGCCTGGCGATAACGATTCACGTGCGTGCCCCACGCTAACGCTTCATAACCGACGGTGATTTCATTAAGGTGTGCAAGTTCAGCAAGATGGGCGAGATCGCTGACCTGCAAATCAATGTTGGCTGAGCAATCAGGGGCCACATTGCTGCACAGCAGCATGGTGTCGCAGCCCAGTTCATGCATCAGGTCAAATTTGCGGCGCGCCCGTTCCAGATTGTTGGCAAACTGAGGACGCGATGCTCCTTCAAAATCGCGAAACGGCTGAAAGAGCGTGATGGTCAGTCCCAAATCCGCCGCCATTCTGCGCACGTCGGCGGGCGAGCCTGGGTAATAAAGCAGGTCATTTTCGAAGATTTCGACACCGTCAAAACCAGCAGCCGAAATTGCGGCCAGTTTTTCAGGCAACGTGCCAGAGATAGATACGGTTGCAATTGAACGCTGCATGATGGCTCCTGGTCTGTCGGGATAAGTCGGTTAATGTTGTATCATTTGGTTCATATTGCAAATTTATAGTTAATTAATTGTTACCCCAGATCACACGCCCGGAAGTTAAAAAAAATAGCGGGCGATTACCGAACAAAACAAAGTGGGGTTACACTTTCCAGTCACTCCCTGGCAACTTAAAGGCAAACACAACATGTCAGATAACAACTATCAGCCACCAAAAGTCTGGACGTGGATAAAAGGCGAAGGCGGCACCTTCTCTAATATCAACCGCCCCATTGCAGGCCCGACTCATGAACGCACGCTGCCGATTGGCAAGCACCCGTTGCAGCTTTATTCCCTCGGCACACCGAACGGGCAGAAGGTCACTATTCTGCTTGAGGAGTTGCTGGCGCTGGGCGTGAGTGAGGCTGAATACGACGCGCATTTGATTCGCATCGGCGAAGGCGATCAGTTCTCAAGCGGCTTTGTGGATGTGAACCCGAACTCGAAAATCCCGGCATTGATGGACCATTCGGCGACACCACCGATTCGCGTGTTTGAGTCCGGTGCCATCCTGCTTTACCTTGCAGAGAAGTTTGGTCACTTCTTGCCAAAAGAGATTGCGGCACGTACTGAAACGTTGAACTGGCTCTTCTGGCTGCAAGGTTCCGCGCCGTATCTGGGCGGTGGTTTTGGCCATTTCTACAATTACGCACCGATGAAAATTGAGTACGCAATTAACCGCTTCGCCATGGAAGCCAAGCGCCAGTTGGACGTGCTAGACAGGCAACTGGCTACGCATCGTTTTATTGCCGGCGACGAATACACCATTGCAGATATCGCGATTTGGCCGTGGTACGGCGCGCTGGCAAAAGGTGGGCTGTACGACGCGGCGGAATTCCTCGATGTTGCCTCGTACAAAAACTTTGTCCGCTGGGCCGATGAAGTGGCAAGCCGCCCGGCGGTGAAGCGTGGGCGTATTGTGAACCGCACCTTTGGCGAACCGTCACAGCAATTGCATGAGCGCCATGATGCGTCAGACTTTGAGTTACGCACTCAGGACAAATTAGAGAAGTAATTCCGCCACATATATGTCCGTGATACTGCAACTTGCAATATCACGGATATATAAAATTTAAAATTAAACAAACTTTTTATAGTTTCAGCCTGACCGTTGCAGGTAACTTGCCGTCTGAATTATTCCGCCCGCAAACTGCAAGGAACTACCGTGTTAAAGAACTGCGTATTACTACTCGCCTTAGTTATTGTCGGATGTGCTGAACCAGCAGATGAAACCGTAGAAGCATTGAATACGATTAATTTCCAGCCGGTTACATCAGCCCCAAGTGAAAGCAAGAATCCGGAAGAGTTAAAAAACCTGCATACTCTGAATAAAAACACCATTGCCAACCTGACCGCAGGCATTAAATCAGCGCGGGTTGATGACCTCAGAAGCGTGGATGTTTTTGATAATCGTTATGGCATTGATAATGTGTTCCAGGCGTTAACCAAACTGGAAGAAATTAATGAACTCAATGATATCTATCTACACGACGAGAATAAGAGCGGGCTGATTCAGATTAGTAATATATTAAAACCGGTAACGGATACCGCATCATAATGAAAATAAAAAGGAGTTTTGTAGGGTGGATAAGCGCAAGCATCATCCACCATTTTGCCTGTTTTGTCGGATGACGCTACCGCCAATCCGACCGACAAAGAGAATTCATTTAATAGAGTTGTTTCTCAATCAATATTTGCTGTAAATGTTGTTTTTGCTCTCGACTCAGTATCTGGCTGACCTGAAAAAGATATTTTGCTCTCTGGAACCGCACCTGATTCTGAATATCACCAATGGCGTCGAGCTGATTTTTAGCCTCAGCATCGTTCCACATTCCGGAACTGAACATATCAATTATCGCATCCTGCTTTAAAGCATCGGTGTTAATTTTGCCAATTTCTTCTTCCGTGTTCTTACGCAGTGATTTTACCTGCTGAATTTGTTCAGGTGTCAGCTGTAATTGTTTAACCAGCGAGTCTTGCGGTAGCGTGTCAGTAGAATGAGAAGCCAAAGCCACACCGCAAAATGACAGCGCAGTTGCCATCACGACAAGCTTAAATATTTTATTCATTCTATATCCTTAAATTTTAAACACAGGACGCCACACTATGTTGCCATAGTGTGGCGTTTGCTGCTTACTATTTGCGACTGACTATTTGATGATTGCTTACATATCCCACATCCGTATGGGATAAATTAAGAATAAGGCTAGCAAGGCTGACATTCAATTAGCCTTTCGTTTAAAAATAAACTCCCCGCTTTATACCCAAAATAATTCAAGCTGCATCGCGGCGGCGAGAGAAAGAATCCCGATGAGCTTAGTAAACTAAGTGATTCGGGTGAATGAACGCAGCCAACAAAGAGGTAGTTTGAAGTATGAAGGGTATAAAAAAAACCCGCCGGACAGGCGGGTATACTGCATTGGCATAAATATATGCGCTAACAATATTAAAGGATCGATTGCTCGAGGTTGATAATAGCAATGAGACTCAGTGCATCAACATAATAATTTTAACCAGATACTTATTAACCAGCAATTCTATAAATGTATAAAAATAAACAGATCAGAAATTGAAGTTAACCCCGGCATAAGCGCCGTCCGCTAAGATATTATCACTATGCCCATCTTTCCCTTCCATTCCCAAATAGCGGTATCCGGCATCAACAGAGAAGGTTGGGTTCACTTTCCAGCGCACACCCGCGTTCGCTTCACCGTATTGTTTTACGCCGCTTGAAAGCGAGTCAGGCGAGAAATAGGCATCGCCATATAAAGAGAAGTGATCGCCAAGGGGTAACTGCGCGCCGCCGCCGACAGCCACCGCATAACCTTCATCGTTATCATCCGGGTTGAGATAAAGCGTCTTGCCGCCGAGCGTTACGAGTACCGAACCTAACGGAATATTCCAACCCATTCCCAGGCTGGCGACGTCGCCGTCGTTATCGTTATGCGCCCAATTTCCACTGAACGTAAAACCCGGTTCGTTCGCGCCAAAGCTCACGCCGAAATTGGTCCATTTGGCGCCCGCTTCACCATGAATCGACACGGCATGAGCCGAATTTGCGGCGCATACCGCACCAATCAGTAAAACCATTTTTAATAATTTCATCGCGTTCCTTATTTTTACTCGTGGGGTTAGCAGACAAAAAAAAGCCCGACTGGCACAAATGCATCGGGCAAAACGAACATCACTGCTTTTTTATGACTACTGGGATTATTAAGGTTATTCGCCGACACCGGCGATTTCGACCACCACGCGGCGGTCAGGTGCCAGGCAATTAATCAGTTCACTGCGTTCTTGCAGCGCATCGCATGTTGTTCCGGTCACCGGCTCGCTTAAACCACGGCCTTCGGCCTGCACGTTTTGAGCGGGCATCCCTAAACGCACCAGTTCATCGGCCACGGCCTGAGCGCGTTTTGTTGAAAGGTTGAGGTTGTATTCTGCCGAACCGAGGCGATCGCTAAAGCCAATCACCATCGTGGTTTTCTCTTTAGCGGCCTGAATTTCAGGGCGATTGTAGAGATCACGTACCGCCGATTCCCCCTGTGCAGAAAGCACCGCAGAGTTGAATTCAAACATCACGTCAGATTTGAGGTTAAAGCGCTGTGGCTCTGGCGGGCCTTCTACCACTGGCGCGGTTTCAGCAACCGGTGCTGCTGAATTTTGCCCGAAGCGATAGACCACGCCTGCGGTGACGGTATTGATATCAGCGGACATGCCAATCTGGTTTGAATTGCCGACGTTGCTCACCCACTGATATTCCAGGCGGCCAGCCCAGTTATCATTAAATTCGTATTCGGTACCAATGGCGGCCAATGGGCGCACACCGGTTTCAAAATTACTGTGCTCAGCCTGGTCAGTTTCCGCACGATACCCCATGGCCCCCGCGCGGCCGTAGATATCCCAATTCTCGTTGAATGAGTAGCTGGCTTTCATCGAAAATTGCAGACCCTGGGCCTTCATTTTGCCATTTGCTGCGCCGTTATTTCCCTGAACCTGCATATTACCGAGATAATCGTATCCGCTTTCTACCGCCAACCAGGGAAGAATTTGATAGCCCCAGAATACACCGCCACCCACATTGTCACTGTCGGTATCAAATTCAGCAGCGTTATTCTGATTGCCATTAAAATTATTATTGCCACTGATATCTGAGTAATGTGACCAACCTAATTTCGCACCACTGTACCAGGTATTAGCATCCGCTGCGGCATTAGCATTGGTTACTGCGCAGGCATTGATGACGATTAACGCAATAAGAGTCTTTTTCATATTAATCCTTGAAGTGGTCCCGGAGAGATTACTCAGTAGCATGACTATTTCAGCGACGGATGGTATGCAGAGAACACGAAGGAAGGAATTTCATTTTGATTTAATTTTACATTAAAAAAGGCGAGCAAAATTATCTGATTATTATAAGAAGATCGGCCTGAGCCTTTCAAATGAAGCAAAGCCATCCTGAGTTCATAATTTTGATTAGCAGGATAGCTATTACCTGTGGAATTAATTTTAAGGGCGATGTGTTGGCAGGCAGCGGAAGGTAAAGATGACCTCCGTTTAAATATTCACAGTAAAGTCATCTCAGAACCTCTCGGGTAAATTAATCACCTCGATTAAATATCCACCCCGTTTTATTTCAATGTAACCACCGCTCTTTAAGGCAAACATCACATTCAAAATACTGCTACGGGATAAATGTGTTCGTTCCTGAATATAGTCAAGAATAGAAACTCTTGAACGTAATTCTGTTGAAAGGCGATTCATTTCAAGAAGATGACCGCGAATGATCGAATAGGTCCGCTGCTGCACAACGACTGAATCACGATAGAAAAGATGGGTGGTGTAATAAGCCAGGATGATAGCAATATCTTTCCATAACCCTTTCTCGGTGATGAGTTCATGCCCGAGGCTGGCATCAAGACGCAGCATGGTACATTCAGTTTCTGCACGCAGAATATGGCTGCGCATTGGCTGAATGCTCTCTGCAATACCAAACAAATTCTGGTCGTAGACCGTGGTGATGACCAGGCCGTCTGTGGCTCGCAGAACAGAAAGCTCACCACTTTTAAAGACATAGAACTGAGGGATCTCTTTATATTCCCAGTTTATCCTTTTACGCGGAATAACCTCCATGGGGGTTCCATAGGGTTCGAGAGCTGTAATGAGATTCTGAATGGCAGCTTCTGGCCGCGTGGGAGGGGGTATAATCATTTTTAATCCTAAGATGCCTAATCTTTCCTTGAAGTATATACCATGCCAACGATATGGCAGGGAGCCATACCATGCGGTGTTTCACTTATAGATTCAACTGTCCATAATAAAACCTAAACAAGTTGTAGCAATTTTCCCACAACTGTTTCAGCGGTGAAAAGAAGTGTAATTATCCGTTCTTCCTATTGCACAATATTGGCGCTTTGTGCAATTGAAAAATGACACATTATTTATTTTTAAACAAAATAAAAGTGGTGCCATTCACGCCTTCTCATTAGTGTCTGCTGAAATTTCTTCATGGGACTCCAGGTATGTTTCTCGATTATGTTGCCTTAGTGGCACTTATCTTTGTTGGGTTGACGCTATTTTATGGCGTGATTGTGGTACACGATATTCCCTATGAAATAGCAGTGCATCGGAATCATCCTCATCAGGATGCTATTCATGCTGCGGGTTGGGTAAGTTTATTCACTCTCCATGTTTTGTGGCCATTTTTGTGGATCTGGGCAATGTTATATCGCGAAGACCGGGGCTGGGGATTCACGGTTAAAAATAACGAAATGGATGCCTTGCGAGAAAGAATAGCGCAACTCGAAGCCCAGCATCAAAAAACGCAAACAAAGCCATCAACGGCCGAATAACCGATCAGGATTTACTGTGGACTTATTACTTATTCTGACTTATACCGCGATCTGTTTCGGTATATTTAAATTTTTCAAAATCCCGTTAAATAAATGGACGGTTCCTACCGCAGTCTTGGGCGGTATTGTTCTGATTGGTTCGCTACTGTTATTAATGAATTATAACCATCCGTATTCTGAGCGAGCACAGATGGTCACGGTGACGCTGCCTATCATTCCTGAAGTGGAAGGCGTGGTGGTTGAAGTCACCCCACACGCAAATCAGAAACTGAAAAAAGGCGATTTCCTGTTCCGTATCGACCCGACGGCCTACGAGGCAAAAGTCGAAGCCCTGAAAGGTGAGATAGAAACCGCCCAGCAAAACGTGGAAATGCTTAAAGCACGCCTGGCTTCCGAAAATGCGGATATTGCCCAGGCAAAAGCCGTTCGCGATTTAGCATTGAAAGATGCCAATCGCTACCAGAACGGTAGCAAAGACAAAATGAAAAGCCCGTTTACCGACCAGGAAGTGGTTCGCGCGCAACAAAATTACCTCGCCGCACAGGCCCAGTGGCGCTCGGTTCTCTCGAAACGGGATGAAACCGCGGCCCAGTTAAATGCCATGATCAACGGCGAAAACGCGGCAGTGTACCGGATTAAATCTAAACTCAAAGAAGCGGAATATTTCCTGGCAAGAACCGTCGTTTACGCGCCGAGCGATGGCTACGCCACGCAGCTTCTTCTGAAGCCTGGCATGTTCGTGCGCCCGCTCCCGCTGCGCCCGGTGATGGTGTTCGTTCCGGAGCAGAAAAACAGCGTGTTTGCCGTCTTCCGCCAAAACTCAGCCCTGCGTTTAACCGCCGGTGATGAAGCGGAAGTGGTGTTTAACGGCCTGCCAGGCAGCGTGGTTAAAGGGAAAGTGAAGCAAATTCTGCCGGTAGTCGCCAGCAGCAGCTACCAGGCGCAAGGCCATCTACAAGGCTTAAGTCTCGACCCGAAACTCGACGGTATTTATGCAGAAATAGAGTTGAATAATATGGCTGATATGAAGAACTTACCCGCCGGGACGATGGGCCAGGTGGCGATTTATTCAGACTATTTCAAACACGTTTCTATTATCCGCAAAATCCTGCTACGCATGACAAGCTGGATGCATTATCTCTATATCGATCATTGAGTTAACACCAGAAGGAGGCTTCCCATGCATCAAGCGAAAGTGTTATTCCCGACGGGGCATCGGCTTTTCCGGTTTTGCGGGTTTTTGTTCTGGTTTTGCCTGCCTCTTACGCTGGTGATTTATGGCGGCCAGTTCATCAATCTCAGCACCGTCGCGATTATTTTTGCCGCGATGCCGGTGGCTATTCTTCTGGTATCCATTGTGGTACTCAACGCCCCGACCAGCCTGTTACAGCTTGCAGGCGCGTCGCTGGCATTGATGTCGCTGCTATTTTTCCTGCAAGAAACGTTCCGCGATGCGACGAGCGATAGCTGGAAAGGCGCGCTGGCCGTGGTCGTCGCGGTCATCATGTTTGCGTGTCTTTACGTGCAACGCAAAAAACGCGGCTCTGAATCGCAACTTAACTTAAATTAGAACGATTTTTTCTCAGCCATATTTACAACACATTAATAGCTGTTAAGAATGGATATTATTTGAACATAACTACGGTCAATGTCAGAAGAAATCCTCAGGCAGCAGATCCAGAACCTCAAGAGGCACAACGCCCGTCTTAAGAGAATTGCGCACGACTCGCGTAACAAGCTGAGTGCGGCTCTTGACGGGACGGGTTTGTGCTTATGGCAGCTCGATATCGCGAGCGGAAAGTTAATTATTTTTAACCGCCGATGGGGTTCCATGCTGGGTTATCAGCCCAAAGAACTTAGCGCTCATTTTGACGTGTGGCGGGAGCATCTTCATCCTGAAGATAAAGAAATGGTGCTGTCTGCATTTTATAACCATCTCGAGGGCAAGACGCCATTCTACGAAGCGCTACACCGGATGCAGGCCAAAAATGGCACCATTTCCTGGGTGCTTGATCGGGGTCGTGTGACGGAGTGGAGTGATGATGGGAAACCGCTGAAAGTAACCGGCACCCACATCGATATGACCAAAGAAAAGCAGTACGAACAGCAGCTTTCCACGCTGGCTAATCACGATCCGCTTACCGGGCTGGCCAACCGGTATGCGCTGCATGCGCAGTTCGATTTGCTCAAAAATCTCGGTTCGCTATCCGTGGCGTTTATCGATCTTGATGATTTCAAAAACGTGAATGATACGTTGGGACACCGCAGCGGCGACGAAGTCCTGCTGCAACTCAGCCAGCGTCTACGTGATGCCTGCCCGGCAGAAGTGACCATTGGCCGCATCGGAGGCGATGAATTTATCCTGCTGTTACCGTGGACGCTGGATAATCAGGAAATTATGCGTATCGCCCTGCGATGCCTGGATGCCGCGATTACTCCGTTTGAGCTGGGTAACGGGGCGGCAAAAGTCGGCGCTTCGATTGGCGTCAATGAATCCTGGGCCAGCGACAATTTCAGCGATGCGGTGATACGTGCCGACGAATCAATGTATCTGATTAAACGCACCGGTAAAAATGGCGTGGCGCTGGGGGCCAGAATTCTCATTCAAAGCTAAGCCAGATATTTATTAAACCAATCAATCGTGCGCTTCCACGCCAGTTCCGCTGCGGCTTTGTCATAACGCGGTGTCGAATCGTTATGAAAACCGTGATTCACGCCGGGATAGATATAACCTTCGTAGACTTTATTGTTCGCTTTGAGCGCCGCTTCATACGCGGGCCAGCCCTCGTTGATGCGCGAATCCAGCTCGCCAAAATGCAGCAATAATGGCGCTTTGATGCGTGGCACATCTTCGGTTTTCGGCTGACGGCCATAGAACGGTACGGCAGCAGCGAGTTCCGGGTAAGCGACCGCCGCAGCATTGGCCACGCCGCCACCGTAACAAAAACCGGTGATGCCGACCTTGCCTGTCACCGCGTCGTGGTGCATCAAAAATTCGATAGCGGCGAAGAAATCATTCATCAATTTGGTGGGATCGACCTGCGATTGCAGCTCGCGGCCTTTTTCGTCATTACCCGGATAACCGCCCACCGAGCTTAAACCGTCCGGTGCCAGCGCAATAAATCCGGCTTTGGCAACGCGTCGCGCCACATCTTCAATGTATGGATTCAGGCCACGGTTTTCATGCACCACCACCACGCCAGGCACTTTGCCCGCCGCTTTTGCCGGGCGCACCAGATAAGCCCGCACCTGCCCATGGCCCTGCGGGCTGGGGTATTCGATGTATTCCGCCACAATATCCGGGTCGGTAAATTCCACCTGCGTGGCGTAAGCGTAATTCGGCGTTAATAAGGTGCCAAGCGCCACCGCCGAAAGCCCGCCGACAACAAACTTGCCCGCGATATCGAGAAACTCACGTTTGCTGATTTTGCCATGAACGTAAAAATCGAAGTATTCGAGTAATTCAGGAGGGAAATCTTTCGCAGTAAGTCGTGTCATTTGCAGGCCCGTCATATTGGTCAGTTTGATGTCGGATGACGCTTCGCTTATCCGACCTACGCAAGCCGTTGTAGGGTGGATAAGCGAAGCGTCATCCACCAACGCCCCATAAATAATGGCCTGTATTTACTGATTTTGCCTGGTCTAATTTAAGCGAGACTTAACCACGTTCACGCGCCAGATGCCGAAGCACACCAGTACTAACGCCAGCGCATAGCGCCATTCAAGAATGCTTTCTTGCAAGAAAATAGCCGACAATACTGCGCCCGACACCGGGATCAGGAAGTTAAATGGCGCAATCATGCCCACGCGATTGTGTTTCAAAAGCAGGCTCCACAGCGCGAACGCCACGGAAGATAACAGCGCTAAATAACCAAGAATTGCCACCGACTCCCAGCCGTGGAACGTCAGTGTGCCGCCGCTGACATACCCGCCAATGGTCAGCACCAGGCCGCCTATCGCCAGTTGCCAGCCAGTCATAATGGTGGCGTCCATGGTCTGCGAAATCCGCTTACCATACAGCGACGCGGCAGAAAGAATAAATGCTGCCAGCACCACGAAACCATCGCCCATCAGGCTAAAGCTAAAATCCATCAGCTGGCTGTTGAAGTTCACCACCATTACACCGGCAAAACCGAGTACGCAGCCCACCACTTTATTGATGCTGAGCTTGTCGTTCTGATAAATAAAGTGCGCGAGTAACACGCTAAAGAAGGTGCCGGTGGCGTTCATAATTGAACCTTTCACACCGGTGGTATAGGCGAGGCCAATATAAAAGAAGATGTATTGAATCGCGGTTTGCGTCACGCCTAATAACGCGAGTTGCGAAAACTGCTGGCGTGATAAACGCGCAACAGACTTGCCTTGTAGAGACGCAAACGCCAGCAACAGCAGGCCCGCTATCACAAACCGATAACCGGCAAAGACAATTTTCCCCGCCAGGTCATCCGTCGCTATCTGAAATATTTCATAGCCGTTTTTAATTGCCGGGTAAGCGCTACCCCATAACAGGCAACAAAAAGCGGCCCCCATCCATGCGATTTTCTTATTAGTAAACCGTGAAACGTTATTGCTCACGCCTCTTCCCTTAACCAAAATTAAACTGTCGTTTCAGAATCGACCATTATCCTTCAATAAAGAAAAATAGCGAGAGTGCCATCCACACTTTGCGCGGTGGATGGCACGACAGCCGTTTTAAGGTTTTGGCAGGTGCGAAGGACGCGCTTTCGGATGCACCGCAAAGTGCCCGTCAGGTGCGTTATCGACTTTCACATGGACCATCTCAGGTGCATGTTTTTTATTGGCTTTATCGCGGAACAGATAAACATTAAACGGCAGGATAAACACCAGCACAAAGCAGACAACCAGCAAGCCGCCGTAAACATCGTGAGCATGTGCGCCCGGCAAAGAACTCGGTGGAATAAACGAAACAACAAACGCCAACACCGAAACCACCAGGCCGGAACACGCCACCACCAGTTTGACTTTTTGACCACCAGGGATCTGGAAAGCGCGTTTTTTATCGCGTTGTTTACGCACCAGTTGAATGTATCCCAGGAACAACATCAGGTAACTGCACAGATAAATCACCACGGTGAGTGACAAGGCAATCAGGAACGACATATTGCTACCCCCTCCAGTATTAGTGAGAACAATCAACGCAATAGTCGTAATGATTAACTGGGAAATAACCAGCGCGACCGGCACGCCATTTTTATTCACTTTGGCAAAACGCGCAGGCAGCAGCCCTTTTTGCGCCGTCACCAACATGCCGCGCGATGGGCCGACAATCCACGAAGCGATTTCTGCCAGCACACCCAACATTAACAGTGCGGCAACCACACGAATCGCCCATTCAAACCCAGGACCGTAATAACCAATCAGCGTGCTGAATGCCTGCATCACACCGGCAGAAAGATTAATTTCGTGTTCTGGGATCACCGCCGCAACTGAGAGCCCGCCCACGGAACTGAGCACGATGGCGGCAATCACCAGTAAGATCATCGCCAGCGGGTAATCGCGCGCCGGGTTGGTCATTTCATTGACGTGAGTCGCCGAGGCTTCAACGCCCATGTAACTGAGCACGAACGCCACAAGCACCACTAAAGTGCCAATCTGCGAAAAATCAGGAAAGAACGTGTGCGCCGACATCTCAATCGCCAGCGGCTGGCCGTTATACAACCAGGCAACAGCCAGCGCGACCAGCACGACAGCCGGGAATAAAATCCCGAAGAAGAAACCGAGTTTTGCGATGCGGGCGGTGTAACGCGTGCCTTTAAATTGGGTGAGCGCCAGCCCCCACAAAATCAGCACTGCCGCTACGGTTCTGACCAGCGGGTCGGTATTCAGCGCAGGCCAGTTAAGAATGTAGGAAAGCGCGCCGAGCACAAAATAAAGCATCGGAATAAAGCCGATAGCGATTTGCAAATAGCTAAAGGAAATAGCCGCAAAACCCCAGCGTTCCCCGAGCGTATTGGAAACCCAGGCGAACAAACCGCCCTCTTCCCAGCCTTCAACCGTTGCCATTTCAGCCGCGCACAGGCCAACGGGAATAAACCAAAACAGGCCGCCCATCAGCAGGAAGAAAATCAGGCTAAAGCCTGAGGTCGCAAAAGTCGGATATTCATAAACCGCCATCACCATCGAAGCGGTAATAGCAAAAAAGCCGAGCAAAGTGAGTTGCCGGGCTGGGGGATTGGTCGTTGTGGTGGACATAAATCTCTCCGCATCCGCAGGCAGCGTGGCCCGCGGATGATGATTTGTGTAGGTCGGATAAGCGTTAGCGTCATCCGACATGAATCATGCGTGGTTAAAACCACCCGCTTCTTCAGCGGTCAACGAATGGGTGACGGGATTTTTTTCCAGCGCGTCGAGGGTGCGTTTCAGGTCAGCAATCAGCAATTCAGCCAGGTCAGTGCTCATGCCGTGCCGAACCAGGATGCGCTGCACCACTAAGTCCTCGCGATGGGTCGGCATAGAATAAGCAGGCACCTGCCAGCCACGGCTGCGCAAGCGATCGGCAAGATCATAAAGGGTATAACCGCAATGCTGATGTTCCGGTTTCAGCGCCCAGGTCAGTGCCGGAATACCGTTTTTGTGGCTGCCATCAAAAATGATTTCAAACGGCCCAATGGCGGCAATTTCGCGGGCCAGGTACTGCGCGGTGTTGTAACAAGCCATATGAATTTTGCGGTAGCCTTCACGACCAAGACGCAGAAAGTTGTAATACTGCGCGACAATTTGCCCACCCGGACGCGAGAAGTTCAGCGCAAAGGTCGGCATATTGCCGCCGAGGTAATTCACGTTGAAGATAAGTTCCTCTGGCAGATCCTGTTTTTCACGCCATACCACCCAACCCGCACCCAGCGGGGCCAGGCCGAATTTGTGGCCGGATGCGTTGATAGATTTCACGCGTGGCAGACGGAAATCCCAGTCGATTTCTGGTGCGCAGAATGGAGCAAGGAAACCACCACTCGCCGCATCAACGTGCATTGGAATATCCAGCCCGGTGCGCTCAAACAAATCATCCAACGCATCATGAATCTCTTTCACCGGCTCGTACTGGCAGGTGAAGGTAATCCCCAGAGTCGGCACCACGCCGATGGTGTTTTCATCAATGTATTTCAGCGCTTCTTCCGCAGTCATCATCAGGCGATCGCCGTCCAGCGGCACTTCGCGCAGCTCAACGTCAAAATAGCGGGCGAATTTGTGCCAGCAAATCTGCACCGGGCCACACACCATATTTGGCTTGTCGGTTGATTTACCTTCCAGTTCACGACGTTTACGCCAACGCCATTTCAGCGCCAGGCCGCCCAGCATCGCCGCTTCGGAAGAACCAATTGTGGAGCAACCCAAGGTGTCGGTAGCCGCGGGGGAGTGCCACAAGTCGGCCAGCATGTTCACGCAGCGCTGTTCAATTTCAGCGGTTTGCGGATACTCGTCTTTATCAATCATATTTTTGTCGATGGACAAATCCATCAACTGACGAATTTCGTCATCCACCCAAGTCTGGCAAAAAGTGGCCAGGTTTTGACGGGAGTTACCATCGAGCATCAGTTCATCGTGGATGGCGTGAAACACATTACGCGGGTTACTTTCCTGCACCGGAAATGCGGTTTTTGGCAATGAAGTGGACAATTCTACGGAAGCATAAACGTCGTCATTATCATTTTCGACGGGCTTATTGAGCATAGTCATAATTATTCCTTAATATAAATTAAATAATTTCATTAATTATTGCGAATCTTTCATCGCCAATTTTTTGGGCTGAGCGAGAGAGAGTTTCTTACGCAGAGAAATAAAGCCTCTAGCGCTAAAAATCATCTCCAGGCCAATAAAGGCGGTGGTGAATAAATAAGATTGACTCGGGTTGAGGCCAAGCCATATGGCGGCAATCAACAGGTCGAAGACACCGATGAGTACGTTCCAGATTGCGCCTGCCCGGCCACGCATAGTAAAGCCGGATACGATGCGAGAAACCCCGCCGATAATGAACAAACAGCAGAAAACAATCGACAAAGAGTTGATGCCAACCAGCGGGTTAACGATGAAGCTGTAGCCCAACAATAGCCACACTATCGCGAAGACAGCACTAACCAATTTCGATTTCCAGTGCTGGGTGCGGAACACCAGCAGGCAATAAAGAGTATAAAACCCGCAAATCATAAACATCATGCCGGTTATATAAGCGAGATACATGCCAGCCATAAAGGGAAAAAGTAAGCAGCAGGCACCACAAATAAGCAGTAATATCGCCATAACCAAAGCATGCTTTTTATAATGAAGGCGAGAAACTTCACTCAACGCTTTCATTCTATATTGGTTAAATATAAACATAACATCTCCGCCGTATAGTTAATGATTGAAATGGTAGTGCTTGCCACCAGGCGGGTAAATAAGAGTGACGGGTCATTGTTATACGCTAAGTCTGACGTCTGTATTCGCTTTCCGACATTTGTAAGACTGCACCTGCATTATTCATTCGGCGCTCTGATTTTCATCGTGACAGTTATTTTTTATTCTGATGGCGTTCGGTGATAACCACCTGGTTTATTAAGGAGAAGAAAATGAAAAAATTAATTCTGGCAGGCATGATGGCAACGATGATGTGTTCCGCATCGGTTATGGCGGCGACGGCAAATACTGCGGCGCAAACTGCGGCAACCGCTCAGATACAAAAAGAAGCCACTGATGTGATGCAGATTGCCGTTCAGGGTGCAAATGCGATGCGCGATATTCAGCTTGCCCGTCTCGCGCTGTTCCATGGCGTTCCAGCCAGCGCCAAAAAGCTGACAGATGACGCCGCAACGCTTCTGAAAGACGACAGTACCGACTGGAAGAAATTCGTTAAAACCAACACTAAAGCGAAGATGATTGACGACCAGTATGTGATTATTAACGCCACCGTTGCGCTGTCTGAAGACTATATCGCGACACCAGAAAAAGAGAGCGCCATCAAATCTGCCAACTCAAAACTGGCTAAAGGCGACCAGAAAGGCGCGATTGATACACTGCGTCTGGCCGGAATTGGCGTGATGGAAGATCAGTATTTAATGCCGCTGAACCAGACCCGCAAAGCGGTGGCTACAGCACAAAAAATGCTGGCGGATGGCAAATACTATGAAGCGAATCTGGTGCTGAAAAGTGCGGAAGACGGCATCGTGGTGGATAGCGAAATGTTTGCTGCCAGCAACTAAAATTATCATGCCGGATGCAGGATGACGCTGCGCTTATCCGCCTACGATTTCGATTCCGGTTTCGTAGGGTAGATAAGCGCAAGCGTCATCCACCTATTTTTAATGGCTCATCAAACTCTCTATCTCCACCTCGATTTCACGCATAACTGTCGCAATTTCCTCTAACGCCTCCCGTCGCTCCTCAAGCGGCAGCGCATCATGGCGACGTGACTCAAATGGTTCGCAAACTTTCTGCAAAGCAGTGATTTCCAGTATTTGCGCCGAGCCATGCAAACGGTGTAACGCGTGCAAAAATTTCTGCGGCTCATCGAGTTCGATGGAGCGCACGACCGCCTGCAAATCATTGGCAGAGGCTTCGCGGAAAGTTTCCAGAATTTCATTCATTAACTTCCTGTCACCGCCGGTATTCTCGGTCAGAATGCTGAGCTTTAAATGACGGGTGACGCCAGGCGACGCACGGCCAGTATCGAGTTTGCTCAACTCATGCGTCAGCGTTTGAACCGACACCGGTTTAAACAGGCACTCATCCATCCCGCTTTGCAGGCATTGCTCGCGCGATTGCGAAAGCGCGCTGGCAGTCAGCCCCCAAATTTGCAGGCGCTGATTCTGGCGGCGCAAAGATGCCGTCAATTCCAGGCCATCTTTCTTCGGCATATTGACGTCCGTTATCAACAAGTCATACGGCTTGTTGAGGATTTTCGCCTCCGCTTCTTCACCGTCACAGGCTTCATCCACGTTGTAACCAATGGCGTTCAACTGGCGCTTGAGCAACAGACGGTTAGTCGGATTATCGTCCGCAATCAGAATCGACAAACGCGGCAGGGGCGATAGCGCTGCGGGAGTATCACGCGTCGGCGTCAGCGTTTGGCGCCCGGTTTCAACGTCCAGCGTTATCGTAAATGTGGTGCCCTGCGACTGGCGGCTAGTCAGCTCAAGAGTGCCGCCCATCAGCGTCACCAGCTCTTTGCAGATAACCAGCCCTAAACCCGAGCCGGTTTGTTCGCGCCCCTGGCGCGCCTGCGCATAACGATGGAACAGCATCTCCTGTTCTTCCGGGCTAATGCCGCAGCCGGTATCACTCACCGTGACAACCAGCGTGCCGTGTTTTTCATCTTCAGGAATCAGGCGAGCCGAAACCTGGATATGCCCTTTTTCGGTAAATTTCAGCGCATTTCCCACCAGATTCGTGAGTATTTGCCGCAATGCCTGCGGATCAACCAACACCCGCTGGTCGGCAGCCAGATGGCTGATGCAACGCAGCGCAATCCCTTTTTGCCGGGCAAGCGCATCGAACGAATGGCACTGCAAGTCGATCAGTTGCGATAAATCCGTCCATTGCGGAGCAATTTGATATTTACCGGACTCAATTTTATCGACATCCAGAATCTTACCAATCAGCCCCAGCAATGATTGCGCCGTTGCTCCCGCCAGGGCTATCGCTTCTTTACGCTGGCTGGCACTGAGATCTGACCCGGACAGCAACTCTAAAAAACCGACTATTGAACTCACCGGCGTGCGCAGTTCATGGCTCATGCTCGCCAGGAAGCGGCTTTTCGCTTTAGTCGCCTGAATGGCTTTATCTTTTTCCGCTTCTAACTCGTGAGAAAGCGCCTCTTTGAGGTAAAGCTGTTCTTCAAGTTCACGTTGGGATTGTTTTCTTTTACGCACTTCTCGCGACAGCGACAGCCCCCAGGCGAGGCTGATGGCAATCAACACCAACGCGAAAATCACCAGCTGATAAAACTGCTTGCTGTACAGGCTCCAGGTATCGATTTGCACGCTGGATATTTTCGACCACTTCTCCGTCATTTGGAGAATGTCACGCGGAGGAATCGCCTGTAGCGCCTTACCCAAAATGGACTTGAGTTCTGGTTCATCACGCGCCATCGCAAAACTCAGCGACGCACTCGGCATGCCCGGCAAACGCATGTAGTGCATGTTCTGCGGGTAGTAATGGTCAATCATATAACGCGCTGAAAGCTCGGTAGTTATTGCGGCGTCAACCTCGCCCTCCTCCACCATTCTCATCGCCACGCTGACATTGTCTGTTTCAACCCAGGTCGCCTGCGGGAACCGTTTCCTTAAGTCACGCGTCAAAATTTGCCCTGCGGCCACGGCAATGCGCTGCGGTTTTGCAAGCAGCAGACTGGCGTTTTCGCGGTGTGCCGTCACCAGCACAAACGAGACATTCATCAGCGGGTCGCTAAACGAGATAAAGCGCTGCGGCTCACTGCTGAGCGTGGCAGCGGGAATCATATCCCATTGACCAGGCTTCATTTTCTCCGTCATTTCGCGGTTGGAATTGACGATGACCGGTTGAAACTCAAGGCCGGTTTGCAACTGAATAATATTGAGTAAATCCGCCATAATGCCGCGCAATTCACCGTCGCTATCGACCAGCGTAAACGGCGGGTAGTTTGGGTTAATCAACACCCGGACTTTAGGGTGCTTTTTAAGCCACTCTTCCTCTTCACGGCTAAAAGGGATCGGCGAATTAAGATAGGAGAGATTGCCGCGATTCAACCAGTTCTGCATCACCCGCATATGCGTTTCGTTGCTGATAGAAGTAATGAAACGCTCAAGGATATTTCGCAATAGCGGCTGATTTTGGTTGGTAACAAAATAGTTATATTGCTCCTGTTTATTAAAGTAGTGAGTAATAACCAGCGATTGTGAGAAATATTTCGAGATGCAATTCCCGGTGGTGACATTGTTGCCAATAAAATATTGGTTAACCCCGGACATGACCGATGACAGCGCCTGATAATCACTATCATAAAAGGTAATTTTAGCTTTCGGGAAAGCCACTTTAATCACATCGAGAAACGAACAACCGCGCACACAAGCCACCGTCACTTGTTTGTCACTCTTGAGCGGCAGCAGCGTGTTTTTCAGCGAAGTAACCAGCGTCGGCCAGGTCTTAATCAGCGCGGAAGTGCGCAGCAAATGGCTGCCAACCTCTTCACGGTCGGAGAGTTGAGTCAGCAAAGTATCGACTTCATTTCGCGATAGCGCAGCCAACGCTTCCTTTTCGTTATCATATTGTTTGATAGCGATTTTAGTGTTGATATTTTTTTGCAGCAACGCGAGGTAATCCGCATTCACGCCCTGGTAAAGTTCGCCACCGCTTTCGTAATCAATAGGCGAGACTTCCGGCAACCAGGTACCGATCGTTAAGGTGGTTTTATGCGCCAGCCAACGCGTTTCTTCAGCGTTTAAACGGACATCCAGTTGCGCCGGATGATAATTACTTTTCAGCTCAATGGAATGCGTCGCCGCCGGAACCGAAAATATACTTAAGCAAAACAGTGCTACCAGATAAATAGATAAACCAGATCGCATCGTATTACCCTATTTTATTTCTTTGCGCGTAATCGTAAAGTTCCATTAATGAAGAACAGTCTAACTTTTCCATTAAGCGGCTTTTATAGGTGCTCACGGTTTTATTACTGATATTCATTTTGCTGGCAATGGTGGTGTAATCAATGCCATTGAGGATATAGCGTAATACCTTCATCTCCTGGGTAGACAAGGTATCCAGCTTATCCTGTTCGGTGAGGGTCGAACCGCTAAAGCGTTCGAGAGAGAAAGGGAAATAGCTGTAGCCATTTTTTGCCGCCTCGATAGCCGCGAGGATATTGTTCATCCCCTCTTTTTTGCTCACAAATCCATTGGCACCAAATTCGGCGCTACGTTTACCGTAGAACAGTTCATTCTTGGCAGAGATGATAATAATAATGCCGAGATAGTGCCGCTTTCGTAATTGCTCCAGCACTTCGATACCGCTAAGACCGGGGATATCGACGTCAATAATCAGCAGTTCAGGTTTGAGTCTTTCTACGGTTTGCACCACCTGCTCACCGCTGTCCAGCTCGGTGGTGACAGTGATGCCATTGGTGTCCAGCAAATTGCGAATGGCTATACGAGCCAATGGGTGATCGTCAACGATTATCGCGTTCATTGCGTTAAAACATCCTGGTATGAAAAGGAAACAGCGAAGCGCGTAATATTATTACTTTTAGAGATGATTCTGGCGTAGATTAAATTTTAACATCACTGGCAAAGTGTTCTTAAATATTTACACCCTGTAGGAATAATGGAGAAAAATGATTTCGATCATATTTGAATGATCTATTTTGGACTACATACGTAGGATAGGGATTTCAATTATTACGTTTGAATCTTAATTGTTATTTTTGAATACAACCGTCTCACGCTTACATGAGAAGGGAAAAATCCTTCCCATGTAAGCGTGAACACCCTGAGTCAGTTTTATGCATCAGCCAGTTGCTTTGCTTTCTCTTCTTCTTGTTGCTGCTGCTGAGTTTCCAGCATTTTTTTCTCGTATACTTTGAAGAACGGGTAATAAATCGCCAGAGAAATAAAGAAACAGATAAACACCAGCCCGCAGGCAATCAGGTTCCAGTTGGTGGTAATCAACGCGCCGAGCGGGGCTGGAATGGTAAACGGTGGTTTCACCATCATACGCGGAATAAGCCCGGTGATAGTAAACAGATACACCACCACGGTATTCACCATCGGTGCCAGAATAAACGGCACCGCCAGAATCGGGTTCATCACTATCGGTGCACCAAATATCATTGGCTCATTGATATTAAATAACCCTGGAATAAACGATAATTTCCCCAGTTGTTTCAGATATATCGCTTTAGAACGAATAAACAGCACCACTAACGCCAGTGTGGAGCCCGTCCCGCCCATCTGCGCATACCACTGGAAGAATTGCTCGGTGAAGATATTCGGCAGCTCATAGGCGCTGGTTCCGGCCTGGAACATCTCCATATTCTGCACAATCGCCTGATCCCAAAGTGGACGAATCAGCGGCCCCATCACTGCATGACCGTGGATACCAAACACCCAGAACAGGTCGATAAAGAATTGAGTCACAATACCGCCAAACAGATTCGTGCCGGTCATAAACCCTTTGAGCGGCATAATAATGAAGCTGATAATGGCGTTAATATCAATATTAAAAAAGTGACGCGGGATCCAGAAAACCAGCACCACGGCGAGCGTCGGGAACAACGCTGAGAACGAACTGGCTACAACCGGCGGCACACCTTCCGGCATTTTAATTTCGATATTTCTGACTTTTATAAAGCGATAAATCTCGATGGCGATTAACGATGAAATAATTGCGCCAAATAACCCCTGGGAACTTAACGATGTGATTGGAATATAACGCCCCGACACCACATCTCCGGCAACAGTAACCCCTTGTTTAATGTTGACGGGCACAATCATCAGCAGCGTCGCCAGCATCGCTAATAGCCCGCTGGTAATATCGTTGAGTTTATAACTTTTCCCGAGGAACGAGCCAATGGTAAAGGCGGCGTACAGCGACATCAGCCCGACGGTGAAGCGAAAGGGAACATCCAGCATATCGCGCCATGGCGCGATAAAGTCCATATACCCTTTGATCGGGATATTGAGCAAAATAACGAAAAATGAACCCACAATCGTCAGTGGCAAAATAGAAATCAGCCCGTTGCGGATTGCCTGCATATGACGCTGATTGCCGATGGCATTCGCCACCGGGAGCATCTTTTCAGCCAGTCTTTCAAAGTAAGACATCTTATGCCCTCTCGAAGCCATTATTTTCAATTACCGAACGGAACCAAAGCCCTGACTTTTTCAATGAGCGTTGCTGCGTTTCTAAATCCAGGCGGTAAAAGCCGTAGCGGTTTTTATAAGCATTTTGCCATGACCAGCAGTCGATAAACGTCCACATTTGATAGCCCAGGCAGTTGCTGCCATCAGCCATCGCTTTATGTAAATAGCTCAGATGTTCCTGAAGAAATTCAATCCGATAATCATCCTGAACCTGGCCGTTAACCATGAACTGTTCTTCATCAGAAATACCGATTCCGTTTTCAGAAACAAACCACGGTAAATTGCCGTAACGCTCTTTCACCACCATCGCAATGTCATAGAGCGCTGCGGGATAAATCTCAATGCCGCGGGATGTATTCATCCTGCGACCCGGCATGATGTATTCTTCAAAAAAACGTTCCGGCACAAAACCATGCGGTTCTTCGAGTAGCGTTTCACGTGCTTTGACGCGGCGAGGGCGGTAGTAATTTATTCCCAGTAAATCAATTTTGGTGCTGGCAATAAGCTCGCAGTCACCCGGCAAACTCTGCGGCAGCTGATCGTGTTCTTTCAGCAGCGCTATCAGTTCGTCAGGATATCGCCCCAGCAAAATAGGTTCATTAATACTGCGGGTATAAAACAAGTCTGCCATTTCTGCGGCGTGTAAATCCTCCGGTGAATCACTGCGCGGATAGACCGGAATAACATCCATGATAATGCCGATTTTTCCCGGCAAATTCATACGTCGCCAGGCTGCAACGGCTTTGCAATGCGCCAGTACAATATGATGGAGCACCTGAGCTGCGCGACGGAAATTGGTCACATACGGATAATGACGCGGATGCAAATATCCGGCTTCTGCCGGGATAAGCGGCTCATTAAACGTGAACCAATAACGGACGCGATCGCCAAATAGGTCGAAGCAGATTTCCGCATATCTGGCGAACGCATCCACGACTTCGCGGTTTTCAAATCCGCCTTTTTCCTGAAGCGCCATCGGCATATCAAAATGATACAGGTTGATAAACGGCTCAATACCCTGGTCATGCAGTTCGTTGATGACTGAATTGTAAAAATCGACTGCCTGCGGGTTAATTTCCCCATCACCATCAGGGATTAATCGTGACCAGGAAATAGAGGTACGAAACGAGTTCAGACCGATATTTTTGGCAAGCTGAATATCTTCCCGATAATTCTGGTAAAAGGTCGAGGTGTCATCGGCAGTTACGCCATTATGAAATCGCTGATTAAAATGGTGCGAGGCATAATCCCAGATATTCTCCCCTTTACCATCACCGGATTTATGCCCTTCGGATTGTGTCGCACTGGTGGCGGTTCCCCACCAGAAATTATCAGGAAAATCGTAATTCATAGCCTGCCCTTATTGTGGGTTATTCAGTAAAGACAGGGCGTGATCCAGCACTTTGTCACCTTGCATAGAGCCATACTGCATCATATCAATGGCTGCAACAGGGACGCCGTGCGCAGCGGCAGCGGTGGATAAACTCTTCAGTTGAAATTTCACCTGCGGCCCCAGCAAAATGACATCTGCTTCAGTGATGATTTGGTCAAAATCAGAAACCGGCACCGCCGTAATTTCAACGGTAATATCGCGTTGAGTGGCGGACTGCTTCATTTTTTCCACTAACATGCTGGTAGACATTCCGGCTGCACAGCATAAAAAGATCTTCTTCATCATATCCCCTTTTGTAATAAGTCTTGTTCTGCTCGACATGCGTTAAATTAGATTTTGCGGCGAGCCGTAAAAAGCAGCAAGAGAGGGACAACACAGAATGAATTTTAACAATTGGTACTTTCAGGCAGATGATGGTACTTCTTAATTTTTAGGCATGATAAACAGTAAGATAGGGCTGTTACTTCCATCGCAAATATTATTCATATTTGCGATGTTATGGGATTATATCGCTGAACATTATGACTTCTGGAATATAAATATATTCCAGAAGTCATTACTGTTATTCGTTATTTTAATTAAAAACTTCATCGACCATCGCACTACCCAATCGCATTGCCGAACAAATACGCGGCATCCCCAGCGAAACGCCCTGATGTGTTTGCGTTGTAGCAAAACTAACCGGGTGTTTTTCGCTGTCACAATCATCACCAAGCCATGCCAGCGCTTCTTTGCTTTCCATCATTTCTGGCGTTGTTGGGAACATCAGCCATTCATAGTAGTAATGGCGAGTGCGGACAGACGCATTCACATCTTGCGCTAATTGCCTGATAGCCAGCGCACGTGCTTGCTCAATTAACTCCGTGGTTTGCAATGCATTACCGAAGCGTAGCGCCTCGCCAAACGCACCCCAATACAACTCTTGTAGCGCGATATAACAGCGGCCGGCCGGAGAAAATGCCGAGTAATGCCCGGACTGCCAGCGGGCAATAACCTGCTCGCAATGCACCAGCCCCAGATGAGTCATATCGCTGGCGTTCAATTGAATTTCCAGTTTGTCGATACGCTGCACCAGCAGTTGCTGTAACTGCACGAACTGCTGGCGAATCTCAGGAACATCATAGGATACGCGCGTACGCATGCTCTCTTGTACCTTGACCATTGCCCGGTGCTTTTTGGCAACCCGCTGGCAAAGCTGCCCGAGCATCGCCAACGTCACTTCTGGCGCATCCAGTAATACGTCGTCCAGCGCCCATTTCTGCAACTGGCTTTGGCCGATGAATTCCTTCGTCAGACGTTGATAAAAGGCTTTGCTGTGCTGACTGCGCCACGACTCGCGCATGGCACCACTGTTTCTGGCAAAGTCGACGACAAACTTCTCTGCAACACATTCCAAAGCGCGTGTTTGCGTTCCGGGTAATAAACCACTCATTGCTGTTCTACCGTAAAAAGCGTCTGAATATCATCCCGCAACAGGCGGGTGTCCTCGTGGATGTAGCGTGTGGTTCGGACACACTGTTGAAGCTGCTGGCGCAAGATCATCACCGCCTCTTCATTTTGCGAACGTGCCATCAGGCTTTGTTGCAGATTCAGGCGTATCGCATCCAGCGCCTGGGAAAAATCATCGAAGAAGGCGGTCATTCCCTCCGTGACAGACATTTCGATTTGTGCCGCCATGTTCTGGTTAAGCTGCAACAAGAACTCAGCCACATGCTGGCACAGCCTGCGTTGCACATCGGCCAGGGAAATCACGTAGCGACTTTGCATGACGGTGTAGCCTTCCCAGCCCCAATCGTCGCTATTGAGCCAGCGAGCCACCGTTCCACGCATTCCCTCCGGGCGGCGTAATCGCGCGACGGGAATATCCTGCTCTTCGATAAGCTCGTTAAATGCCTGATTAGCATTGAAGTTTAATAAGCCGACGTGAAACACCGGCAGGCTAATATTGGTGCGAAACCCGGCCTGCGTTAACCCCTGCGCGACGCGAGATTCAATCGGTTTGAGGGTATTTCGCAGCGTATCGGCCAGTTCGACTTCGAGATAACTGAAAAGATGAGTTAACTCCTCGGTCATCTTTTCTTGTGCGGCAGTCAGAATGACTTCGCATGAAGCGCGAATTCTGTGGAGCGCAATTTGCGCAGAAGGCTCGTCGTCAAAACTGAGAGTGGCGTGGCGGGCGTCAAAGTCGCGCCCGCGCTGAGTGCCAAACGAGAGCGCCTGGCGCGTGAGTTTCTCTGGCACCATGCCATTACGAAAGTAATCTTCAATGTGGGTGATAATTTGCAGCTCATAGCGACGAATAAAATCACCCATTGCATCAATGGCTTGTTTGACGTTATTACGTGCAACGGTATTGGCCGTCTGCTGACTGGACGCCGCCAGATTCATATCATCTTCCAGTGCTGCGATATTTTGCTGCAATTGCTCGCTGGCAATTTGCAGGCCGTGGCAACGGAAATTCAGGTAATCTTCCGCGCGCTGGGTGTAGTTCAGCAATTTCTGGCAGGCAGAACGCAGCGCGTACATCGACGCATTAGCATGAGCGGCATGGAGCACCGTTTTGACCGGTGCTTCAAACATCGAATCTTCCCACAGTAATTCTGCCGCCTGGCGCAAGGCTCCAGCATCCGCCAGATCTTCATTGCGCCAACGACGGCCAAGTGCGGCGTCAGCAAAATCCTGCACCCAGCGCTGCTCATTGGGAGGCGGTAATTTGCCGTGTAATGTCAGTTCATGACGAGCGCGATTGGCCAGATATCCCCACATAGATGACACCGGGAAAACATGGCTGGGATCGATTGCCCCTTTCATTAATGTGCCGGAAATCAGCGCTTTAATTTGTTCTTCATCGTCGCTATTGCGATCTTTCTGGTCAAACTTATTCACCAGCGCGTAAAGCGGGACGGAAGTTCCAGCGCCCAAAATAGCTTTGCGCACATCTTCATCAGAAACCGATTTTAATTGGGTGTAATCCAGCACCGCCAGCACAGCCGATGCCTGCGCCAGTTGTTCCTGAAGCATTTTTTGCAAATGTGGCTGTCCAGCTTCATTTGGCCCTGGCGTATCTAATAGTGTCAATTGGCCATGGGTTTCATCCATTCCTGCAAGATGGACAAATTCCACCTCAATAACCGGAACATGTTCAATCGCCGCGTACGCTTTAAAAGGAAAAGGCACATCCAGCGCTTTGGATAAACGCACCAGGTCATTCAAGCTTTTCAGGCAATGAAATATGGGCTGCGCACCAAGATAATGCTTAGCGAATGAATTTCCTTCGGCAATTCGGGTTAATAACCCCGCCATATCCTTGTCAATTTCCAGATGTTTTGTCAGCGTTTCGCTGTCCGCTTGTTGCAAACGGGTTTGCAATATCTCCATCAGCTTTTCAATGGGCTGAACATAGGGAAAATGCAGCACCGGTTCACGCTGGCCGGGCGTATGGCGAATAAGCGTCGGTAACGCCGTCATCGGACGGTTGCGATTAGGCAAAACTTCCGTCCCAATAATGGCATTAATGGTGGTAGATTTTCCCGCTTTTACCGTTCCGACTATCGCCAGCACCATTTCATGCTGGGTAATTTTCCGTAGCTCATTTTGCAGCAGCGCCTGTTGCGCCTGAATGCTGCGTGGGCAAAATTGCGAGGCTGCAACCTTGCCTGTTGACGGTTGAGCGAAATAATTATTGTTATGCTGTGCCGTAAAAGAGGTCGTTTTTAAAGTATTCAGGTTTTGCAGGGCGAGTTGCAATAACCGTTCTGCTTCCTGACTTAACTCAAATATTGCTTGTGTGTGCATAAAAAATCCTTACTTAAATCAAATTACGCGGATTTTTAAAAGTCTTTATATTTTTGTGGGAATGCAGTACCGGTAATTATAATTACGTGCGGAAATCATTTATTCGTTAATATTATAATTAAGACTAATTTTTCATATAGAAAAGACCTGGACGAGTCGCCAGTTGAATAACTCGGAAAAGAATACAATAACGCATTTTGATAATCCAATTCTGTATTTTCGTCGCGAATTTGGAAATTAAATAACGTTTTAAAATAGCACTTTCTTATTGCTGCATGTCTGAAAGCACTCATCATTACAGCAGTAGTCCCGACAAAAGCAGGGTTTTAATGTATAATCGTGCCACTTTTGGCGGAACGCCGCTATTTTTGAGGATATTATTTATGACTCTCCCTCACTGCCCGAAATGCAATTCCGAGTACACCTACGAAGACAACGGTATGTTTATTTGTCCGGAATGTGCCCATGAATGGAATGATGCCGAACCTGCGCAAGACAGCGACCAACTGATTGTTAAAGATGCCAACGGTAATCTGCTGGCTGACGGCGATAACGTCACCGTAGTGAAAGATTTGAAGGTTAAAGGCAGCTCTTCAATGTTGAAGATTGGTACTAAAGTCAAAGGGATCCGTCTGGTTGAAGGCGACCATAACATTGATTGCAAGATTGATGGTTTTGGCCCGATGAAGCTGAAGTCTGAGTTCGTTAAAAAGAACTAACTTAGTGTCGGATGACGCTGCGCTTATCCGACCTACGAAGGGTCGTTGTAGGGTAGATAAGCGCAGCGTCATCCACCATTCCCCCTCCCCCCGCCTGGCTAGCCCCGCGCCCCGCATCTAAACTTGTTCTGTCCATAAAATAATCTCTCTCTATGAGGAATTAGACCATGTCTATTGGCCCCTACATCTTTTTTGACGGCACCTGCGAAGAAGCTATCGACTTCTACAAGCAAGCCGTTGGTGCTGAGTTACTGTTTAAAATGACTTTTGGCGAAATGCCGAAGGATGAAGCAAGCGACACCGCCGAGGGTTGCGGCAGCGGATTTAACTGGCCTGACGATAAAATCATGCATGCCAATGTACGTATTAGCGGCGGCGAAGTGATGATGAGTGACGGCAATATGTGCGCCGATAAAGTGAAACACACGGGTTACGCGCTGAGTCTTACCAGCAAAGATGTCGACGAAGGCAAACGCTGGTTTGATAATCTCTCCGTCGGAGGCGATATCACCATGCCGTACGGAGAAACCTTCTGGGCAAAAGGCTTTGGCATGTTGACCGATAAATACGGTATTCCGTGGATGGTGAATGTCGAAAAACCGATGTAACCGGTTCGACCTGATGCCAAACGTAGGTCGGATAAGCGCAGCGTCATCCGACAAATCTGACGAAAGGGTGGATGACGCTAGCGGTACAAACCGGGCACATGGGTAACACTTTTTACCGCGCAATCGCCCAATTAATGGGGATCACGTTTGCCGCATGCTGGTAATCCAGCAATGGGTGCGGAACATAAGGCCCGGTCTGCCACTCCCCGCTTACCGCCGACTGTTGTAGCAACGATTTTCCCCCATTAATCCGCTCGATAACCGACTGATGCACCATCATTGACGAGCTAACGGGGGCAGGAAGCTGGCGCGGCATAATGCGCAAATAGCGCGTTGGCGGATACCATTCGCAGTGCATCGGACCAAGCGCATCAGACACCACTTCGCCCCGCGCCAAATGAATACCCAAATCATCGAGCGCATCGTGCATCCACAAATACGCGCCATTAGACAAACAGCGATCTTCATCAGTGCCGCTGTAATAACCGCCCACATCATGATGAATCCCCGGAAACATCACCTGCAAAATACGGTCACGGTTGTCCCACAGCACCGGGGTTAAATCGACGCGCTGTTCATCTATTGCAATCGCCTGTAGCCCGTATTTGACCCGCGAATGCAGCTCTGTACTGTGAAAGCGAAAAATATCGTAACGTTTGTCGTTGAAATATTTAGGAATGCCCATCTGCCCGACGGTTTCCCAGACCGCAACCGCTTCAATGGAAGCCGGGCGCGTAATACAAGTGGGATCAACGCTGTCACAGAAAAACCCAGGAAGCTCACGCAATACGCTGCCCAAAATACTCGGGCTCATATCCGGTGCATGAGCCAGATATTGCGCCCAGATGGACGAACCAAAACGCCAGGCCTCTTCTTTATTGCGCACGTTTAAATGCAGCCTGTCGCGGTTGAGTAAGCCGCGATCGACGATCATTTCTGCCAGCATTCGCGCGGTATAAGCCCCGTGGCTAAATCCGACAATATAAATCCGGTCGCCAGGCTGCCAGTGGCGGCTAATAAACGTATAGCCGCGAATAATCGGGATGATCAGGCTCGCGCCAAATGCGCCGCCCAGGCTTTTTACCAGGCCGTTATGCGGATCGCCCATGCCATGAATATATTTGGCCACTTGCAGCACATTGCCGCTGTTATCGGTAAGCGTCTTTTCTTGTTCATTTGCCAGCAGCAAACTTTGCTGGTCTACAGCACCTTTTAAATCAACGAATAACTGATAAACATTACTTGCCGCGGCTTCGTCATCCGCTTGTTCTTCAACACCAGGAGCGCTCCATGTGCCATCGGCACAAAAAATAATATTTTTGCTCATTGCTGAATTCCCAAGGCCAGAGGGTATCTGTAAGCAAAGCCAAAAACGAGACGCTAAACAATACGACAAATAGTTGATTAGCCTGATGACTTCCAGGCTGAGACTCACTCTTCATCATATGTACACTTATCCTTAACAAAATCGTCACATTTCATCGGCACCATGAGGCAACTTTTTAAGGAGCCGTGTGATGCAAACTATTATTCGCGTCAACAAACTGAGCAAAACCTTCAACCAGCATCAGGCATTAAATGCTGTTGATTTGGAAGTTAATGAAGGTGAGATGGTCGCTTTGCTGGGGCCGTCTGGTTCAGGAAAATCCACTCTCTTACGTCACCTAAGCGGCCTGATTACTTCTGATAAATCAGCCGATTGTCATGTTGAATTGCTTGGCCACACCGTCCAAAAAGCAGGCCGCCTGGCAAGCGATATCCGCAAGAGTCGTGCTCACACCGGCTACATCTTCCAGCAGTTCAACCTGGTGAATCGCCTGACGGTACTCGAAAACGTGCTGATTGGCGCGCTCGGTGCCACGCCGTTCTGGCGTACCTGTTTTAACTGGTTTACCCGCGAACAAAAGCAACGTGCGTTGCAGGCGCTGACCCGCGTCGGCATGGCGCAATTTGCGTATCAACGCGTCTCCACCCTGTCCGGTGGGCAACAGCAGCGCGTGGCGATTGCCCGGGCGCTGATGCAGCAGGCGAAAGTGATTCTGGCCGATGAGCCGATTGCCTCACTCGATCCGGAATCCGCACGCATCGTGATGGAAACGCTGCACGACATTAACCGTCTGGACGGCATCACCGTAGTCGTGACGCTGCATCAGGTGGATTACGCCCTGCGCTATTGCGAACGCATTGTCGCCCTGCGCCAGGGTCATGTTTTTTACGACGGAAGCAGCTCGGCGTTCGACAACGAACGGCTGGGAAATCTTTACCGCAGCATAAATCGCGTTGATGCGGTTGCTGCTTAACCACTTTGCTATCTACTTCAAGGAATAGTCAGCCATGAGCTACAAAGCCGTAAAAGCACTCGCCTTTACCAGCCTCCTGAGCGTTAGCGCCCTGTTCAACGCAGCCCATGCGGATGAGCAAGAAAAGTCCCTGAACTTCGGCATTATCTCCACCGAATCCCAGCAAAACCTGAAACCGCAGTGGGACCCGTTCCTGAAGGATATGGAGAAGAAACTGGGCGTGAAAGTGAATGCTTTCTTCGCGCCGGACTACGCCGGGATCATTCAGGGTATGCGTTTTAACAAAGTGGATATCGCCTGGTACGGCAACCTTTCGGCCATGGAAGCGGTGGATCGCGCCAACGGCCAGGTGTTTGCTCAGACGGTCGCGGCAGATGGATCGCCGGGTTACTGGAGCGTGTTGATCGTTAACAAAGACAGCCCAATCAATAATCTGCAGGACATGTTAGCGAAACGCAAAGAGCTGACTTTTGGCAACGGCGACCCGAACTCAACCTCGGGTTATCTGGTCCCTGGATACTACGTTTTCGCCAAAAACAACGCGGCACCGAACGAATTCAAACGCTCAGTGAATGCCAACCACGAAACCAACGCGCTGGCGGTGGCGAACAAACAGGTGGATGTGGCGACCAACAACACTGAAAACCTTGATCGTTTGAAGCAAACCGCCCCTGAGAAATTCAAAGATCTGAAAGTCATCTGGAAATCTCCGTTGATCCCAGGCGATCCGATCGTGTGGCGTAAAAACCTCTCCGAAGCCACCAAAGACAAAATCTATGACTTCTTCATGACTTACGGCAAAACGCCGGAAGAAGCTGCGGTGCTCAAAGGCCTGACCTGGGCGCCGTTCCGCCCATCCAGCGACCTGCAACTGGTGCCGATTCGCCAGCTCGCCCTGTTTAAACAGATGCAAGGTGTGAAGGACAACAAAGGGTTAGCCGAGCCGGAAAAAACCACCAAAGTCACTGCCCTGCAAAACCAGCTTAGTGACCTGGATCGTTTGACCGCCGCGCTTTCTGCGATGAGCAACGTGAATAAAGCGGTTCAGTAAATTGTTGGTGGATGACGCTTCGCTTATCCCCCCTACGGCCCAGAGCTTGTAGGTCGGGTAAGCGCAGCGTCACCCGACAGTGTTAAGCAAAACCCAAACACGGAGCACCCCATGCAACAAACCATTCAGGTCGCCGCACCAAAACGTAGCTGGTTCTCGCTACTGAGCTGGGCGATTTTGTTAGCGGTCCTCGTTGCGTCCTGGCAAGGCGCGGAAATGGCTCCGCTGACTCTGTTCCGCGATGCGGGCAACATGGCGACCTTCGCCGCCGATTTCTTCCCGCCTGATTTCAGCCAGTGGCAACAATACCTCGGTGAAATGGGCGTCACGCTACAAATCGCCGTCTGGGGCACAGCGCTGTCCATCGTGCTTTCCATTCCCTGCGGCCTGATGTGCGCCGACAATTTAGTGCCATGGTGGATTTACCAGCCGATGCGCCGCCTGATGGACGCCTGCCGCGCCATCAACGAAATGGTGTTCGCCATGCTGTTCGTGGTCGCCGTCGGTCTTGGTCCCTTCGCTGGCGTTTTAGCGCTGTTTATTCACACCACCGGCGTGCTGTCCAAACTGCTTTCTGAAGCGGTGGAAGCTATCGAACCCGGCCCGGTAGAAGGCATTCGCGCCACCGGTGCCAACAAACTTGAAGAGATTATCTACGGCGTACTGCCACAAGTGATGCCCCTGCTGATTTCCTACTCGCTGTATCGCTTTGAGTCGAACGTCCGTTCGGCAACGGTGGTTGGCATGGTGGGCGCAGGCGGGATTGGCGTAACACTTTGGGAAGCGATTCGTGGATTCCAGTTCCAGCAAACCTGCGCGCTGATGATTGTCATCATCATCACCGTCAGCCTGTTGGATTTCATGTCGCAACGGTTACGTAAGCATTTCATTTAACGAGGCTTTGTTGAAAATGCACTTATCCAGACATCCGACCAGTTACCCGACGCGTTACCAGGAAATCGCCGCCCTGCTCGAAGTGGAGCTGCGTAAAAACTACCGCTGCGGCGACTACCTGCCCGCCGAAAGCCAACTGGCAGCGCGTTATGAAGTGAATCGCCACACGCTGCGCCGCGCCATCGACCAGTTAGTTGAGAAAGGCTGGGTGCAGCGCCGCCAGGGAATTGGTGTGTTAGTGCTGATGCGCCCGTTCGACTACCCGTTAAATTCGCAAGCCCGCTTTAGCCAGAACCTGCTCGACCAGGGAAGCCACCCCACCAGCGAGCGCTTACTCGCGGTGCTGCGCCCGGCCTCCAATAGTGTGGCAGACGCGCTCGGCGTCACCGAAGGCGAGAACATTATTCACCTGCGCACACTGCGCCGCGTTAACGGCATCGCGGTGTGCCTGATTGACCATTACTTTGCGGAACTTGCCTGGTGGCCCACGCTGCAACAGTTCACCAGCGGTTCGCTGCACGACGTGATTCAGACCCAACTCGGTATCAACCTCACACGCACCCAAACACGCATCAGCGCACGCCGCGCTCAGGCCAAAGAAAGTCGCCTGCTGGAGATCCCGAATATGTCTCCGCTGCTGTGCGTGCGCACTCTCAACCACCATGAAGGTGACGCCTCGCCTGCGGAATACTCCGTCAGCCTGACGCGCGCCGACATGATTGAATTCACCATGGAGCACTAAATGGACGCACCGCATTTTGACACCGCACAGCGCCAGCAGTGGATGGCCGTGCTCGCCCACAGCCTGCCGCAAGAGTTGGCCGCCATTTGGGCAGAACAAAATCTCAACCCTGAATATCAAGTTATCCGCAAGGCCGAAACCGGACTTGCACAAATTCAGGCGCGAATGGGCGCAACCGGGCAACGCTTTTTTGCCGGTGACGCCACGCTAACCCGCGCCGTGGTGCAGCTCGCCAACGGGACTTACGGCTACAGCTACTTATTAGGGCGCGACAAAGCCCACGCCGAACGCTGTGCCGTGATCGACGCGCTGATGCAGGAAAAAGTTCGATTCCAGACTTTACAAGAAACTGTTATTGCGCCTCTGGCCGCCAATCGCGAACAGCGTTTAGCTGCTCGCCGCACCCAAATTAACAGCAGCCGAGTCGACTTCTTCACTCTGGTTCGCGGAGATAACGCATGACCCTGATGACCGCTTTCAACCTGCCCGTGCAGGACGCCCAACAGAGCTTCCGTCGCCTGCTAAAAGCGATGAGCGAGCCGGGCGTAATCGTCGCGCTGCATTCCCTGCAACATGGCTGGAAACCGCTGAACGTGGCCTCCACCAGCGTGCTGCTGACGCTTGCCGATAACGACACTCCGGTGTGGATTAGCGACGCTCTGAGCAATGACGTCACGCTGAAAAATGTCCGATTCCATACAAATGCCCCCATTTCCCTGACGCCTGAGCACGCGCAGTTTGCCGTCGCCGACGCAGAAATCACCGCCGGGCAGTTGAACGCGCTGGCGCAAGGCACCGACGTCGCCCCCGACACCAGCGCCACGCTGATTTTGCAGGTGCCGAGCCTGAGCGGTGGCCGCATGTTGCGCTTAACCGGCGCGGGTATTCGCGAAGAACGCATGATTGCCCCACAACTGCCGGACTGCGTGATCCACGAACTCACCGAGCGCCCGCACCCGTTCCCGCTGGGCATCGACCTGATTCTCACCTGCGGCGACCGCCTGCTGGCGATCCCTCGCACCACTCATGTGGAGGTGTGCTGATGTACGTCGCCGTCAAAGGGGGCGAGAAGGCGATAGCCGCCGCCCATCAATTGCAGGAACACAATCGTCGTGGCAACCAAAACCTGGCCGAACTGAGCGTCGCGCAAATCGAGCAACAGCTTGGCCTGGCGGTGGATCGCGTGATGACCGAAGGCGGTATTGCCGACCGGGAACTCGCCGCTCTCGCCATCAAACAGGCCAGCGGCGACATGGTCGAAGCCATCTTTCTGCTGCGCGCTTATCGCACCACGCTGCCGCGCCTGGCGGTGAGCGAGCCGCTGAACACTGCCGAGATGCGCATCGAGCGCCGAATTTCTGCGGTCTATAAAGACGTGCCGGGCGGGCAATTACTCGGCCCGACTTACGATTACACCCACCGTCTGCTGGATTTCACCTTGCTGGCAAACGGCGAAGCGCCACAGCTTAAAACCGCGGATGACCACGCCGAACCCGCGCCGCACGTATTCAGCCTGCTGGCAAAACAGGGGCTGGCGAAAGCCGAAGAAGATAACGGCGAAAAACCTGACGACATCACCCGCCAGCCGCCGGTTTACCCGTGTTCACGTTCCTCGCGCCTGCAACAACTGGTGCGCGGCGACGAAGGTTATTTGCTGGCCCTCGCCTATTCCACGCAGCGCGGCTACGGACGCAATCACCCGTTTGCGGCAGAGATTCGCAGTGGCTATGTCGATATAGAAATTGTGCCGGAAGAGCTGGGATTTGCACTTAACGTCGGCGAACTGCTGATTACTGAGTGCGAAATGGTCAATGGTTTTGTCGCCCCCGAAAATGAAGACCCGCACTTCACGCGCGGCTACGGGCTGGTGTTCGGCATGAGCGAACGCAAAGCGATGGCGATGGCGCTGGTTGACCGCGCGCTGCAAGCGCCGGACTACGATGAAACGGTAGCAGGCCCGGCGCAGGACGAAGAGTTCGTGCTGGCCCACGCTGATAACGTCGAAGCCGCCGGGTTTGTCTCGCACCTGAAACTGCCGCACTACGTCGATTTCCAGGCCGAACTGGAACTGCTCAAACGTCTGCAAAAGGAACGTCATCGTGACTAAGGCACTCTCCGGCTACAACTTTGCTTATCTGGATGAGCAAACCAAACGCACCCTGCGCCGCGCCATTCTCAAAGCGGTCGCCATTCCGGGTTATCAGGTGCCGTTTGGCGGGCGAGAAATGCCGATGCCCTATGGCTGGGGAACCGGCGGCATCCAGATCACTGCCAGCGTGATCGGCGAAAACGACGTGCTGAAGGTGATTGACCAGGGCGCAGACGACACCACCAACGCCGTGTCGATTCGCAACTTCTTCAAGCGCGTCACCAACGTGGCGACTACCGAATCCACCGCCGACGCCACGCTGATTCAGACGCGCCACCGCATCCCGGAAACGCCACTTCGTGAGGACCAGATCCTGATTTACCAGGTGCCAATCCCTGAGCCGCTGCGCTTTATCGAACCGCGCGAAACCGAAACCCGCACCATGCACGCGCTGGAAGAATACGGCGTGATGCAGGTGAAACTGTACGAAGACATCGCCCGTTTCGGCCATATCGCCACCACTTACGCCTACCCGGTGAAAGTGAACGAACGCTACGTGATGGACCCGTCGCCAATCCCGAAATTCGACAACCCGAAAATGGACATGATGCCCGCGCTGCAACTGTTCGGTGCCGGGCGTGAAAAACGCATCTACGCGGTGCCGCCGTTCACCCGCGTCGAAAGCCTCGATTTTGACGACCATCCGTTTACCGTCCAGGCGTGGGAAGAGCCTTGCGCGATTTGCGGTTCGCACCACAGCTACCTTGACGAAGTGGTGCTCGACGATGCGGGCAACCGCATGTTCGTCTGCTCCGATACCGATTTCTGCCGCCAGAACAGCGAGGCCGCAAGCAAATGACTCAACCCTTACTTTCGGTCAATAACCTGACCCACCTGTACGCGCCGGGCAAAGGCTTCAGCGATGTGTCATTCGAGCTTTATCCTGGCGAAGTGCTGGGGATAGTCGGTGAGTCTGGCTCCGGTAAAACCACGCTGCTGAAATCCATTTCTGCCCGCCTCGCGCCGCAAAACGGCGAAGTGGTGTATCTCGATTCTTCTTTATATGACATGAGCGAAGGCGAGCGCCGCCTCCTGCTGCGCACCGAATGGGGCGTGGTTCACCAGCATGCGATGGACGGCCTGCGCCGCCACGTTTCGGCGGGCGGCAACATCGGCGAGCGTTTAATGGCAACCGGCGCACGCCATTACGGTGACATTCGTGCCACCGCCGAGCGCTGGTTAGAAGAGGTGGAAATCCCGGCTTCGCGCATCGACGACCTGCCAACCACCTTTTCCGGCGGGATGCAGCAGCGTCTGCAAATTGCCCGCAATCTGGTGACGCACCCGAAACTGGTGTTTATGGACGAGCCAACCGGCGGGCTGGATGTTTCGGTGCAGGCGCGTTTGCTCGACCTGCTGCGCGGCCTGGTGCGTGAGCTGAACCTGGCGGTGGTGATTGTCACCCACGATTTGGGCGTGGCGCGTTTGCTGGCCGACCGCCTGCTGGTGATGAAACAGGGGCAAGTGGTGGAAAGCGGCCTGACCGACCGTGTGCTGGACGACCCGCACCATCCGTATACCCAGTTGTTGGTGTCATCGGTGTTGCAGAACTGACATTTGTCGGATGACGACGCTGACGCGTCTTATCCGACCTACGAACAACGAACCTGTAGGTCGGATAAGGCGAAGCCGTCATCCGACGTCATGGCAGACGTTTTAAGGAACCAACATGTACAGATTACGGGTTGAAAACCTCAGCAAAACCTTTGTGTTACACCATCAACACGGCATCCGTTTGCCGGTGCTGGCGAATGCCTCTCTGGAAGTGGAATCGGGCGAATGTGTGGTGCTGCACGGCCATTCCGGCAGCGGAAAATCCACTTTGTTGCGCTCGCTGTACGCCAACTATTTGCCTGACCAGGGCCATATCTGGGTCAAACATAACGACGAGTGGCTCGATATTGTGCAGGCTCCGGCGCGTGACGTGCTGGCGGTGCGCCGCCAGACCATCGGCTGGGTGAGCCAGTTTTTGCGTGTCATCCCGCGAATTTCAGCGCTTGAAGTCGTGATGCAGCCGCTGCTGGATTTGGGCGTCTCGCGTGACGTCTGTGAAGACAAAGCGTCCATGCTGCTGACGCGCCTGAATGTGCCGGAGCGCCTGTGGAACCTGGCTCCATCAACGTTTTCCGGCGGCGAACAGCAACGCGTAAACATCGCCCGTGGCTTTATCGTCGACTACCCGATTTTGCTGCTTGATGAACCGACGGCCTCGCTGGATGCGAAAAATAGCGCCGCCGTGGTGGATTTGATACTGGAAGCCAAAGCGCGCGGCGCGGCAGTGGTCGGGATTTTCCACGATGAAAGCGTGCGCAACCAGGTCGCAGATCGTTTACACAATATGGCAACCGTTGAGGCCAAAAATGATCATTAATAACGTCAAGCTGGTGCTGGAAAATGAAGTGGTTAACGGCTCGCTGGAAGTGGCCGACGGTGTGATTCGTAATTTTGCCGACAGCCCAAGCCAGTTGCCGCAGGCGCAAGATGGCGAAGGTGGCTGGCTGCTGCCGGGGCTTATCGAGCTGCATACCGACAACCTCGACAAATTCTTTACCCCACGCCCAAAAGTCGACTGGCCCGCGCATTCGGCGATGAGCAGCCACGATGCTTTAATGGTGGCGAGCGGGATCACGACCGTGCTCGATGCCGTCGCCCTTGGCGATGTGCGCGACGGCGGCGACCGTCTGGAAAACTTAGAGAAAATGATCAACGCGGTGATGGACAGCCAGGCGCGTGGCGTGAACCGCGCCGAGCACCGCCTGCATCTGCGCTGCGAACTACCGCACCACACCACGCTGCCGCTGTTCCAGCAGTTGATCGACCGTGGCGGCGTGTCGCTGGTGTCGTTGATGGACCATTCGCCAGGCCAGCGTCAGTTCTCCAACCTGGTGAAGTATCGCGAATATTATCAGGGAAAATATCAGCTTAACGACGCCGACATGGACCGCTATGAAGCGGAACAGCTGGCGCTGGCTGAACGCTGGTCGCAACCCAACCGCCTGGCGATTGCCACTGAATGCCGCGCTCGCAATATTGCGCTCGCCAGTCACGACGACGCCACCCGTGCGCACGTCGCAGAATCTCACGAACTGGGCAGCGTCATCGCCGAGTTCCCGACCACGCTGGAAGCCGCACAGGCGTCGCGCCAGCATGGTTTGAGCGTATTAATGGGCGCACCGAATATCGTGCGCGGCGGGTCGCATTCCGGCAACGTGGCGGCACATGAACTTGCACAAGTTGGCCTGCTGGATATTCTCTCCTCCGACTATTATCCGGCGAGTTTGCTGGATGCCGCGTTCCGGGTGGCTTTTGAAGAAACCAACCATTTCACCCTGGCGCAGGCCGTGGCACTGGTGACGCGCAACCCGGCCAAAGCGCTGAATCTTGACGACCGTGGCGTGCTTGCGGAAGGCAAACGTGCCGATATGGTACTGGCGCATCAGCATGGCGATCACATTCACGTCGGCCACGTCTGGCGTCAGGGAATACGGGTGTTCTGATGAACAAAATAGTCTGGTTGATGGGGCCGTCAGGCTCCGGGAAAGACAGCCTGCTCGGCGCGCTGCGCCAGCAGGAGAATAATCAACTGCTGGTGGCGCACCGATATATCACCCGCGCCGCCGACGCTGGCTGTGAAAATCATATCGCTCTGAGTGAAAAGGAGTTTACCCAGCGCCAGCGCCAGGGCTTGTTTGCCCTGTGCTGGCAGGCGCATCACCAACGTTACGGCGTGGGCATCGAGCTGGATATCTGGCTCGATTCCGGGTTCGACGTGGTGGTGAACGGTTCGCGCCAGCATCTGGCCCAGGCACGGGCGCGTTATGGCAAAGCGTTAGTGCCCATTTGCCTGCATGTTTCGACGGACGTTTTGCGCCAGCGCCTTGAAGCTCGCGGGCGCGAAACCGCGCTGCAAATCGAGCAGCGCCTGCAACGTGCGGCACTTTACGCCCCGAATTTGGACGAGTGCTTGATACTGAATAACGACGATAGTCTTGATGAATCTGTCTCGTCGTTTATACATTTGATCTATTGAGCTGCTTTAATGTCGGATGACGCTACGCTTATCCGACCTACAAGTGCATGATTTTGTAGGGTGGATAAGCGTAGCGTCATCCACCAAATTCACAAGGAAACGCGCCATGCTTGAATTACGCCGCGCCACACTCGCCGATAGCGATGCCGTTTACGCTTTGATTTGTGAGCTAAAACAGGCGGAGTTTAACCGCCAGGCATTTAACGTGGGTTTCGCAGCCAACCTCGACGATCGCAACTTATGCTACCAACTTGCGTTACTTAACGGTGCTGTTGTCGGCATGATCAGTTTGCATATGCAATTTCACCTGCACCATGTGAACTGGGTGGGTGAAATCCAGGAGCTGGTGGTGATGCCCGCCGCACGCGGCCACGGCGTGGGCAGCAAACTGTTAGCCTGGGCAGAAGAACAGGCGCGGATTGCAGGCGCGGAACTCACCGAGCTTTCCACCAGCGCCAAACGCCTCGACGCGCACCGTTTCTACCAGCGCGAAGGCTATCAAAATACCCATTTCCGCTTTACTAAACCGGTGGAGAGTTTGAGTGAGCCTGACGTTAACCCTTAGCGGAACCGGCGGTGCGCAACTGGTACCCGCCTTCGGCTGTTCTTGCGCGGCCTGCGAGCGTGCGCGCAATCATCCACACTATCGCCGCAAGCCTTGCAGCGCAGTCGTGAAGTTTAACGACGCGGTCACGCTGCTGGATGCGGGCATTCCCGATTTAATGGACCACTGGCTGCCTGGAGAATTTCAGCAGTTTTTGCTCACCCATTACCATATGGACCACGTTCAGGGCTTGTTCCCGCTACGTTGGGGCGTGGGCGATAAAATCCCGGTTTACGGCCCACCGGATGAGCAAGGCTGCGACGATCTGTTTAAACATCCTGGAATTCTCGATTTCAGCCACACGCTGGAACCGTTTGTCGGGTTTACGCTGCAGGCGCTGTGCATAACCCCTCTGCCGCTCAACCATTCAAAACTCACTTTTGGTTATTTGTTTGAAACTCCGCACAGCCGTGTGGCGTGGCTATGCGACACCGCTGGCCTGCCGGAAAAAACGCTGAAGTTTCTGGCGAACAATAAACCGCAGGTGATTGTGATTGATTGCAGCCACGAACCGCGTACCGAAACGCCGAAAAACCATTGCGATTTCAATACGGTTTTCGAGTTGAATAAACACATGGATTGCCCGCGCGTGATCCTCACACACATCAGCCATCAATTTGATTGCTGGCTGATGGACAATGCGTTGCCGCAAGGGTTTGAAGCCGGGTTTGACGGGATGGTTATTCGGGTGGATTAGTGTTTTTGTCGGATGACGCCTGCGGCTTATCCGACCTACGATTTGCGATTTTGTAGGGTGGATAAGCCGTAGGCGTCATCCACCGGCTTTTCGTTCTCCGGCTTGAAAATCTTCGACTTTCCCCGCCCAATCCGCTGGATAAAGCCCATTTCTGACATCACGGTGAAAAGACGAATACGGCCACTCACTGGCTGATTTCCCTAATCCATGCTTAACCGGGTTGATATACACGTAATCGACATGCGCCTGATAATCCCGCTCATCCCGAATGCTGTGCTCCCAAAAACGTTTTTGCCAGACGGTGGTGTTTCCAGAAAAAGATTTTGTGAAGGTCTTTTTGATTGCTCGCCAGCGCTGAGAGTAGTTGCTGTCATTTGCAGGTAGCGTCCAGACGCAATGCATATGGTCCGGCAAGATAATCCAGGCGTTTATCTCGAAAGGGTAGCGTTGTTTTACCTTTCGAATGGATTGCCTTAACTCAACAATCTTTCTGGTGAGCAAATCGGATTGACGGTCATGCAGGTTTACAGTGAAGAACCATGTTCCACCCGCAACACGCATACGGCGGTAATTCGACATTGAAGCATCCTTGTTTGTTGTCGTATGACGCTTCGCTTATCCGACCTACGAAGCTACCAGAAGAACATATCACGCGGGTATCCGGTTCTTTTTTCCCTTACCAAAAACCGGATACCCGCTCGCAAAGTTTTGCTCTAGCGGAAATTAATATCTCTGTCGCTCGTCATGCCATACAGCTCAAACTTGCGCCCCAGCATCTGCCCGCCGTCACGTGTTAATGGCGTCCAGCTGACCTGCGCGCGGCTGCGGGTTGGCGATGAAGAGAAGATATCCAGCGGCACATTGACGTAGAAACCTTTGGTGAAATCCCCTTCCCCGTACTCTTCTTTCGAGACGTTGGTGATCGTCGCGTAGGTGCCGACCACCACGCCGCTGTCGAAGCGTTTCGAGATTTCCAGCGTGCCGCCTTTATCTTTCGCCAGATACTGGCCGATGCTGAGTTTAACCAGCACATCGTCCGCAAACGGTGGCGTCCAGTAACCGGTGATATGGCCGGTTGGTGCGCTGTAATCGGTGAACTTCATCATGTCCAGCGAGCTGGTCCAGTCACGCTGTTTGACGTAGTTGGCGTTGGCACCAATCGCCCAGTTGCTATCGACCGGGCGGTACAACACTTCCGCGCCCACGCCGCCGTACATGGTTTCGAGATAGCCGCCGTAAACCTGCCCGTACCAACTGTTGCCCAGGTACTGGAAGTAGTTGGCTTGCAGGTTATTGACGTAAACATCATTTTCAACGTAGTCGCGAACGTGGGTACGCACACGCGGCAGCGTCGAGTCGTTCGGCGGATTGGTGTAGTTAAATTTGTCGTAGTTATTGGCGATGTTAGCAAACAGGCTGCCGGTGGTGAGCAAGTGGTCCGTGACCCACCAGTCGGCGGTTCCCATCACGCCAACCTGATACATATAGAAGCTTTCCGGCCCGCCAACCGACTGGTTGAGCACCGGGTTTATCGCGAAATTCACCTTTGATTTGTCGATGAAATACCCTTGCTCGGTTTTCTCAGGGATCACCGGCTCGACGCGTTTTTGCACCAGTTGTGTTTCATGCCCCAGCGGCTCGCCTTGCAGATGGTTTTGCAGGCTGGCGACATCCGTTTCCGTCGTCACCTGCGGCATATTCAGGCGCGTTTCGGTGATGCGGAGGGTGCGAATATTTTCCGGCAGGTCGTTCATGATAATGCGGTTGGCGCGTTCAATACCTTCGCGGGAATCACGGTATTTCACCTGCTCGCCGGTTACATACAGCGTATCGCCTTTCACCTGGATATTCGGGTTGGCCAGCCCCGCGTTGTATTTAAGCTGTGTGAGCTGATTGGCGACCACCGTCGGCTGGAGAATTTCATCTTGCGGTTGCGGCTGGTATTGCGGGCGACGATTGTCGTTATAGCCCGGTCGCAAATCGTTGAAGTTGGTCCGCAACGTCACGCCAAACATGAAGGTGTTGCCGCGTTCGTAGCTGACGTTAACGTCGGCCCAATCGGCGACACGGTAGATAGCGCCGACGTTAACGTTGCTACGCTGCTCGAGTTTCCCGGCAAAATCCTGGGTGTAATTATTGCCTTCATATTCCACTTTCAGGCGCAGCGGTTGCCATGGAGTCTGGTATTCAATGCCGCCAAACAGGGATGCCGGGCCGTGGAACATGCCGCTAAAGTTGAACGAACCCGCCTGATTGTAGCTGTTATCACGATAGCAATAACCGTCGCTGACTTCGCAGAATGGGTTTTTCACGTTACCGCTGGTGCCCATGTAGCCCCAGCCCATTCCGAGGGTAAAGTCGAACGGCCCCCAGGCTTTGCTCGCCACAATATATTCACTGTCGAACAACCCGGTGCCGCCTAAATCGCGCACGCCGACCGCCACTTGCGGCAGGTAATATCCCTCTTCCCAGAGGCGCACTTTCATGTCGAACGCTTTGTCTTTGTAGGTTTGATTACCCGAGAAAGCCTCGACGCTGCTGTATTGTTTGGTACGCACGTCGGTGTAGCGCAGCGTGGTTTCAAGCCACGGGAAGAGCTGCACCGAAGCGGAGTAAAAGCGGTATTGGTCGTTATCGCGATAGTTAAGGCTGAATTCGCCCTCACGCGCCATGCGTGCCGTTGGGGTTTGTAGCAAACCGACGCCGCCGAAATCCGATTGTGACGGGCCAACAGGTGCCGGAAAAGTTTCGGCATGGCAGGCCGCGGAGACCGCCAGCGCCAGCAAGCTGTAGAGCGTTTTATTCTTCATCAATCCGGTCTCCGATGGGTCAGAGAGTTGAGGATTTGCTGATTCAGGCTGTTGAAATCAGAGTTAAAAAGTCGGTCGCTGAAACCGACAAACAGGATGCTGCCGGGAGTGAGTTCCACATGGCGTTTATTCCAGTACGCGACCGGCGCTTTTTGCGTTTTGCCGTCCGGGTAAATCACCCACGCATAGCTGCGGTCAGCCCCGCTGAGTTTGTCGATGCCATCCAGATATTCATCGGCACTGCGCCCGGCCACAAACGGCTTCTCGCCCGGCGAGCTGACCAAACCCATCAGCGTGATGGTGGTCGGCTGTGCGCCGGTCCACAGGCTGTATTCGCCCTGAAGTGGGACGTTGGCACGCGGGCGAACGCGCACCCAGTCAGGATCGAGGTCAACAAACTGCCGTCCGGTGACGTGTATGGCCTGCATCTGCTGGCGCATGCCGTTGATAGCTGCGGCGTCGTCGCCGTCTTCCTGCGCGGCAAATTCGCTTAACTGAGCCAGTAATTTCTGGTGCTGTTGTTCTGCCGCAGCAGATGCCTGGCGTTCGCTGATGACGGCACCCGGCCACCAGGCGTTTGCCAGTGCAGGCTGCGTGACTAAATCAGCCAGTCTTTCTACGTTTTTAATGGTTTGATTTTGTGGGTAAATCGTCACGTTTCCGGCAGCGTAAGCATTGAATACCAGGGTGGATAAGGTGAGCGCCGCAAAAACGTGTCGGATGACGCTGCGCTTATCCGACCTACGTTTTATTTTCATTCTTTCGCCGCCTTCAACAGGATCGTGTTAACAGGCCAGTAATCGGGGCCAAGATATTGTTTTGACTGGCGGATATGACCTTCGCTGTCTACCCAGAAGCGGTTATGCCAGGTTTTGCCGTCGGCAGTAATTTCTTCGTCGAGCACGCGAACCGGCGTGGTACTCATCGCCACTTTTAGCGTGTCGGTACCGTCCCAGGTGAAGGTCGAACGCGCCGTCGCCATGCGCACCTGTTGGTGTTCAGTCCAGGCCATTTGCCGCGTCCAGCTTGCGCCATCAATAATCTGATTCGGGTTGGTTAGCGGGTCGTTTGCCAGGTTAGTGACCTGCTGGAGGTTGTCGCCAAGCCCGGTGGTTTTCACGATGCGGGCATGTTCGGTGACGATCATCGAGCGGTCTTGCGTCACCCATTTTTGTTGGCCGTTTTCGTCAAAGGCCAGCACCACAAAAATTTGCGGGCCGTTATTGATGCGCATGTACTGGCTGGCGTAGCGCATATTTTGAATTTCATCATGAGTTAGCTGTATGCCGTCATCCCCCACCATGCTGTGCCAGAGCGAGGAGCCAAGGCCTTTGGTGGTGTCGGAACATGCCTGAAGTAACAGGCAAGAAAGAAGAATTACGAGTCGCTGCACGAGGTTTCCCCGGAGTCGAAATAACCACACCGAAGTGTGGTTAGAGTTAAATCACCCGCGAAATTAACGGGTGCTGGTCGTCGTGGTGGTTGTGGTCCCGGTATTGGAACCATCACCGCCACCGGTTGCAGCAAGTGCTACACCCACTGCCGACCCGACAGTGCTGGCGCTGGTCGCAGTAGAACTCCCTGCGGACACATTCGTTGCTTGTGCGCCAGCTGCTTCACCCACAGAAACAGGGTCAGCATTTGCCGCGCCAGCCGCTGCCAGCGTGAATATGGCGAAAACGCCATAAAGAACTTTCTTCATAACAATTTCCCTTCATTGAATGAATGGAGGTTGCCCAAAAGAATTTCAGGCGCTTTCGAGTATACACAACAAGTAATAGCGACAGACCGCAGCGGGGAATAAGGAACGAGCTTTAAGATAAATGGAAATATGACAATATTGGCAATATTGTCATTTCATTTAGATGATGAAAAACAGACAGTTAAAATATAATCAAGAGGAAATACAATCTACTTAATCCGAAAGTAAACCCGTAAAACTATCAGGTTATAGGTGTTTTTAGGATTAACCTCACGCCGGGGAATTAAGCCATTTACGGGGCAAGGGGAATTATCTTATTTAAATAAATAAGCCGACCATAAGATCGGCTTATATTTAATTCCAGACGCTAATTATGCACGCCAGGATTTATAACGGTTGATTAAACCATTTGTAGAACTGTCGTGGCTGTTGATTTCAGCCGCATCGCCCAGCTCAGGCAGAATACGGTTAGCCAGTTGCTTACCTAATTCCACGCCCCACTGGTCGAAAGTGAAGATGTTCAAAATCGCGCCCTGGGTGAAGATCTTGTGCTCATACAGCGCAATCAGTGCGCCGAGGCTGAACGGAGTGATTTCACGCAGCAGGATGGAGTTAGTTGGGCGGTTGCCTTCGAATACTTTGAACGGCACAACGTGTTCCAGAGTTTTTGGATCTTTACCCTGGTCGGCGTATTCCTGCTCAACTACATCGCGTGCTTTACCAAATGCCAGCGCTTCTGTCTGAGCGAAGAAGTTAGACAGCAGTTTAGGATGGTGGTCAGAAAGCGGGTTGTGGCTGGTCGCAGGCGCGATGAAGTCACAAGGAACCATTTTGGTGCCCTGGTGAATCAGCTGGTAGAACGCGTGCTGGCCGTTAGTGCCAGGCTCGCCCCAGATGATTGGGCCAGTCTGGTAATCCACCGCGTTGCCGTTACGGTCAACGTATTTGCCGTTGGATTCCATGTTGCCCTGCTGGAAGTAAGCAGCAAAACGGTGCATGTACTGGTCGTATGGCAGAATCGCTTCGGTTTCTGCGCCGAAGAAGTTGTTGTACCAGATACCAATCAGCGCCAGCAGCACAGGCAGGTTCTGTTCTGCCGGAGTGTTAGCAAAATGCTTATCCATGGCGTGTGCGCCGGACAGCAATTCAACAAAGTTTTCGTAGCCGACTGACAGGATGATAGACAGACCAATCGCGGACCACAGGGAGTAACGGCCACCGACCCAATCCCAGAATTCAAACATGTTGGCGGTGTCGATACCGAACTCGCCAACCGCTTTCGCGTTGGTAGACAGCGCCGCAAAGTGTTTCGCAACGTGTTTGTTATCGCCAGCGGTTGCCAGGAACCAGTCGCGCGCGCTGTGGGCGTTGGTCATGGTTTCTTGCGTGGTGAAGGTTTTAGAGGCAACCAGGAACAGCGTGGTTTCCGGGTCAACATTCTTCAGCACTTCGGCAATGTGGGTGCCGTCAACGTTAGACACGAAATGCATGTTGAGGTGGTTTTTGTATGGACGCAGCGCTTCGGTCACCATGAATGGGCCGAGGTCTGAACCGCCGATACCGATGTTCACCACGTCAGTAATCGCTTTGCCGGTGTAGCCTTTCCAGTTGCCGCTGATAATGCTTTCAGAGAAGGTTTTCATCTTCTCAAGCACCGCGTTCACTTCTGGCATGATGTCTTTGCCATCAACGATGATTGGCGTGTTGCTGCGGTTACGCAGTGCAACGTGCAGCACAGCACGGTCTTCAGTGCGGTTAATTTTCTCGCCAGAGAACATGGACTTGATTGCGCCCTGCAAATCCGTCTCTTTTGCCAACGCTTGCAGCCTGGTCAGGGTTTCTTCAGTGATGCGGTTTTTGGAGTAATCCACCAGCATTAAATCGTCGAAAGTCGCGGAGAACTTGCCAAAACGATCAGCATCCTGCGCGAACAGCTCAGCGATTGTGACGTCTTTCATTTCGTCAAAATGCGCCTGCAAGGCCTGCCATGCAGCGGTCTGCGTTGGGTTGATATTTTTCATAGCGTTACCCTTTTGATTTGAGAACTGTGACTGCGGTCAATTGTATATCCACAAAACGGGATTTGTGATGATTTTTCTGCCATTGCACAGGGAATACCGTTTCAGGTTATGTGCCAGCGAAAAAGTTATCGAAGCGGACTCAGCCCATCTGGACCCCGTCTACACTGAGAAAAACAGTATGGCGCTGTAAACCAGGTAAGGTAAAAATTTTATGGAACTGTCCGTACCTCTTTTATTGGTGATTATCACCATTAGCTCGTTGGCGGCGCAGTGGCTGGCGTGGGCGATTAAGCTTCCGGCCATCCTCCCTTTACTGTTATTCGGGCTGATTCTGGGCCCGTTTACGCATGTGCTTAACCCCGACCAGCTTTTTGGCGAACTGCTGTTTCCTGTGGTTTCCCTCGCCGTGGCCATTATTTTGTTTGAAGGTGCGCTCACGCTGCGTTTTGATGAGATTCGAGGTTTAGGCGGCGTGGTGCGCAACCTGGTCAGCGTTGGGATGCTGGCGACTTTTGCCGTGATTAGCCTCGCCTGTTGGTGGCTGTTGGCCTTAGAACCGGCGCTGGCAGCGCTGGTGGGTGCCGTGACGGTCGTGACCGGCCCAACGGTTATCGCTCCGCTGATGCGCGTGGTGCGCCCGAACGCCGCGATTAACCGGGTGCTGCGCTGGGAAGGGATTGTTATCGACCCGGTCGGCGCGATTTTTACGTTGCTGGTGTTCCAGTTCATCACGCTGCGCCAGGAAGCAGGCTCGCATCTGCAATTGCTGATGATCTTCGCTCAGACCGTGGTGGTGGGTTTAGCCTGCGGCGCGCTGTTTGGCTGGTTGCTTGGCACCGCGTTAAAACGCGTGTGGTTTCCAGCATATCTGCAAAATTTTGCCGTACTCGCAGTGGTGTTGCTGACGTTTGGCCTTTCAAACTCGCTGGCCGATGAGTCAGGGTTGTTGGCGGTGACGGTGCTGGGCATCTGGCTGGCGAACATGCGCGATGTGGATGTCAGCGATATCGTCGCGTTCAAAGAAGAGTTGTCGGCCATTCTTATCTCGGCGTTGTTTATTATTCTCGCTGCCCGCCTCGATATTCATGGCGTGCTGGCGATGGGCTGGCCGCTGGTCGTTTTGCTGCTGGTGATTCAATTTGTCGCCCGCCCGTTATGCATTGCGATTTCTACTCTTGGTTCGTCGTTAACCCTGCGTGAAAAGCTGCTGCTGAGCTGGATTTCTCCGCGCGGTATTGTCGCGGCGGCGGTGAGTTCGTTATTCGCCCTGACGCTGCAAAAAAGCGGTTACGAAGGCGCGGATAAACTGGTCAGCGTGGTATTCGCCATCATTATTGGCACCGTGGTGCTGCAAAGCCTGACCAGCGGCCCGCTGGCAAGGTGGCTCGGCGTGCAACAACGCAAACCAAAAGGGGTACTGATTATTGGCGCAAATACGGTGGCGCGAACGCTGGCTCACGCATTGGTGAAACAAAACATTCCGGTAATCCTCACCGATAATAGTTGGGAATATTACCGCCTGGCCCGCATGGAAGGATTGCCCGCTTATTACGGAAATGCCTGGTCGGAGCATGCGGAAAACGTGCTCGATTTAAGCAACACAGCGCAAGTGCTCGCGCTCTCACCGAACCGCCACCAAAACGCGCTGGCGGTTTATCACTTCAGCCATATTTTCGGCAACGATAAGGTTTTTGCTATCCGTTCCGGTTCCGCGTTGAAAGGGCGAGGCAGTAACGAAAGCGCGCGTTTTCGTCGCCATGAGAAACTTTTTCCTGAGGATGTCACCTGGAGCAATTTAAGCAGCCAGCTTGCCAAAGGAGCGACCATTAAAGCGACCCGTCTGAATGAAAATTTTGGCTGGCTGGAATATCTGGAGAAAAATCGCGGCGTCGTGCCACTTTTTGCCCGTCTGGAAGAAGGAAAAACTATCGCGATAAACGGGCAAACCACCCCAACGCTGCCCTGCACTTTGATTGCATTGGTGCAGACCGATAAATCCCCGGCTTCCAGACGTTGACATCTGGCGCGTAACATTTTATTTGTATACGGCTACTTGCTCACTTGTGAGTAAGCCAGAAGAGGCGCGTCGCCCAGGTATCGTGTTTGAGGAGCCAATCCGCAGACGACACAGGAGGGGGAGCGACGCCGAGGTAGTGCATGTATGGCAGCATGTATTATCGGCCACGGGGGCTGAATCCCTTGGGCTGTCACCAGGAGCACTCAGTGCTCCAAATTATTCCCCGAATTTATTGGCGTTGCAGCAAGGCGACAAGCTAATGAATCCCGATGAGCTTACTTGAGTAAGTGATTCGGGTGAGTTAGCGCAGACAACGCCGCTGCGGCGTCAAGAAATCGGGGAAACAAGGTGGGGCGCTTCTGGGTGTATCGTAGTTCAGAACTTCTATTCTACGTCTGCCCCGTATCCCGCTCTTCCCTTGTGCCAAGGTTGATTGACTTTTTTGCCATAGCGATGGCTCCCTGACACGAGGCTGTACCGTAATGTCCTACCCACAAACCGTTATTGCCAAATTTGGCGGCACAAGCGTTGCAGATTACGACGCGATGAACCGCAGCGCCGACGTGGTGCTGGCTGATGAAAACGTTCGCGTTGTCGTTCTTTCCGCATCGGCAGGTATCACCAATTTGCTGGTGGCGCTGGCAGGCGGACTGGAAGCTACAGAGCGTTTTGTTAAGCTCGATGCGATTCGCAAAATTCAATATGACATTGTCGAACGTTTAGCTAACCCGCAAATCATCCGCGAAGAAGTCGAGCGTCTGCTCGAGAACATCACCACTCTGGCTGAAGCGGCTTCGCTTGCAACTTCAACCGCATTGACGGATGAACTGGTTAGCCACGGCGAGCTGATGTCTACGCTGCTGTTTGTCGAGATCCTGCGCGAGCGCAAAGTTGACGCGCAATGGTTTGATATCCGTAAAATCATGCGCACTAACGACCGTTTTGGCCGCGCCGAGCCGGATGTCACCACCTTAGCCGACCTGGCGAGCCAACAGCTCCTGCCACGTCTGGCGCAATCTCTGGTTATTACTCAAGGCTTTATCGGTAGCGAAGCGAAAGGCCGCACCACCACGCTGGGTCGTGGCGGCAGCGACTATACCGCGGCATTATTGGGCGAGGCGTTACATGCAAGCCGTGTCGATATCTGGACTGACGTGCCGGGCATTTACACCACCGATCCACGCATGGTGCCCGCGGCAAAACGCATCGACAAAATTGCGTTTGAAGAAGCGGCTGAAATGGCAACATTCGGTGCAAAAGTGCTGCACCCGGCCACGTTATTACCTGCGGTTCGTTGCGGTATTCCGGTGTTTGTGGGTTCCAGTAAAGATCCAAAAGCCGGTGGCACGCTGGTGTGTAATCAAACTGAAAACCCGCCGCTGTTCCGCGCGCTGGCCGTTCGCCGCAAGCAAACGCTGGTGACGCTTCACAGCATGAGCATGCTCCACTCCCACGGTTTCCTTGCGGAAGTGTTCAACATTCTGGCACAACACAATGTGTCTGTTGATTTGGTGACCACTTCTGAAGTCAGCGTCGCGTTGACGCTGGACACCACCGGCTCCACATCCACCTCAGACAGCCTGCTGACGACGTCTTTGCTGACCGAGCTTTCTTCATTGTGCCGCGTTGAAGTGGAAGAAAACCTCGCGCTGGTTGCTATCATCGGCAACCAACTGTCGAAAGCCTGCGGCGTGGGCAAAGAGGTGTTTGGCGTGCTTGAACCGTTCAATATCCGCATGATTTGCTACGGCGCATCCAGCTATAACCTGTGCTTCCTGGTGCCGGGCGATGACGCAGAAAAAGTGGTGCAGAAGTTGCACCACAATTTGTTCGAGTAATTAACGATAGTTATCGTCTAAGCGCCGCTCATCTTCCTCAAGCTGGCGGCGCTGTTCGTCTAACTGACGCTGCTGGTCATCGAGCTGGCGGCGTCGGTCTTCAAGCTGACGGCGGCGATCCTCATACTGCCGACGCCCATCTTCGCTACGCTGCCTGTCCTGCTCTTCCCAACGGCTATCATCCTGCTCATCGTCACGGTTATCGTTTGGCTTATAAGCGTCGTTTATTGCCTGCGAAATAGAACCGACAATCGAGTTGTCAAACAGGCCATCCAGCGCATCGGCGTGGGCAATTGAGGTCATGGTCAGGGTGCCGAGCAGCAGCACAGTGGAGTAGCGATTCATATGCCTGTCTCATGAAATTGGTTCGCTAAACGATAAGAAAAAGGCCTGTGTGCCAGTAGCGGAGAAATCCCAATTTTTAACTAACATTCCCCTTACATATCACCTTACTGGTTAATGATTCGTCCCCCGCCGCCCCTAAGATCCTTCTCAAGCACTAACAGAAAAATCCTAAAACATGATCCTCGTCCGCTATTTAAAATAAACATTGAAACGCTATTTCAAGTTATATGATTGCAGTGTTTTAATGTTTCCAGTTGAAACTTACTCATACGGACATGGGGTACTAAAATGTCTTACGACTATATTGTAATAGCGGGTTATTTTTTGTTAATGGTGGCGATTAGTCTGCTATTTAAAAAAATGGCAAATAATAGCACCAGCGACTATTTCCGCGGTGGCGGCAAGATGCTGTGGTGGATGGTTGGGGCAACGGCATTTATGACGCAGTTCTCCGCCTGGACCTTCACGGGTGCCGCTGGTAAAGCCTTTAACGATGGCTTCGCCGTGCTGGCGGTGTTTATCGGCAACATGTTTGCTTATCTTCTGGCGTGGGCCTACTTCGCTCGCCGCTTCCGCCAAATGCGCGTAGACACCCCAACTGAAGCGGTTCGCCGCCGTTTTGGCCCGGTCAACGAGCAGTTCTTTACCTGGGTTATTATCCCGCTGAGCGTGATTAATGCAGGCGTGTGGTTAAACGGCCTTGGGGTATTTGCCTCCGCTGTATTTAACGCCGATATCATCACGACTATCTGGATTACCGGCCTCGCGGTGCTGGCGATTTCCATGTTGAGTGGCGCATGGGGCGTCGTGGCATCCGACTTTATTCAAACATTGGTTATCGCAGTCATTTCCGTCGCTTGCGCAGTGGTTGCCCTGTGGGCAGTGGGCGGCCCGGCAAACATCGTGACTGAATTCCCATCCGGCTTCTTTACTGGCCCGGATATGAATTACCCGTTACTGATGGTTGGTACCTTCCTGTTCTTCGTAGTGAAGCAGTTGCAAAGTATCAACAACATGCAGGAGTCCTATCGCTTCCTGAATGCTAAAGACTCCAAAAACGCCAGCAAGGCCGCTTTAATGGCGCTGCTAATGATGCTGGTTGGCGCGGTGATTTGGTTCATTCCACCGTGGGCGACGGCGATTCTTTACCCGAATGCAGGCGCACAATATCCAGAACTTGGCGCGAAAGCACGTGATGCGGTTTACCTGGTGTTTGCCCGCGAAGCGATGCCGCTTGGCACCGTGGGGCTGTTGATGGCTGGCCTGTTTGCCGCAACCATGTCTTCTATGGACTCAGCACTAAACCGTAACTCCGGTATCTTCGTACGTAGCTTCTACGCAACGATTGTGCGCAAAGGCAAAGCGACCGACAAAGAGCAACTGCGTGCGGGCCAAATTGCCTGCCTGGTGAACGGCCTGCTGGTTATCTTCATGGCGCAGTTCTTCAACTCGCTCAAGCACCTGAGTCTTTTTGACCTGATGATGCAAGTCGCGACCCTGCTGCAATCGCCGATTCTGGTGCCATTGTTCTTCGGTATGCTGATTCGCAGAACGCCTTCCTGGGCGCCATGGGCAACCGTAGTATTCGGCCTGGGCGTCTCCTGGATGGTGGTTGATGTGTTCACGCCGCAGTACGTCATGTCCTGGTTCGGGGTTGAAACACTGACTGGCCGTGAAGTGAGCGAGCTGAAAACCATCATTCCTATCGTTGCACACCTGGTGCTGACCGGCGGCTTCTTCTGCCTGAGCGCCCTGTTCTACAAACCGCAGGCCGACAGCAATGTCGCCGCAACAGATGCATTCTTTAAAGATGTCGAAACGGAGTGTGTTGAAGACGACGCGCAGGACATCGTTGACCGTATGCAACGTAACAAGCTGGGCGACCTGACTATCTACATGGCTGCGGGCTTGTCTGCGATGATGCTGATTCCAAACCCAATGTGGGGCCGCCTGCTGTTCCTGGGCTGCGCTGCGGTGGTGTTTGCTGTCGGATACGCGTTAAAACGCAGTGCGCGAATTGATGATGCCACTGTCATCCTCAGGCCCTCGACGCAAGCGCAACGTTAACCGCAACGTGAATAGACAACACGCTTAATCCCCCAAAGCCACCGAATCCGGTGGCTTTTTATTTATCTTCACATCTTGCTAACATTATTTGGTAACTCATTATTTCTCAGATAATAGCTATTATTAGAAATATAAAAGTATTGCTTACTATTTAATCTAATTTAGCTCGATTCGTTCCTGGCAATTCACGCTTAATAATGCATTAAACTCTCAGATAGAAACTATTCCGTGATGCGAAAATTAAAATAGAACAATAACTGCACGTGGCTTTATTATTAACTCAGGAAACAATTTAGTTCTTTTATCCCGCCATCTCCCTTTCTGCCAAAAACCTTATAGAAAGCATGTGAATATTTCGAAAAACTCACTCTCAATACATTCGTAAATATTATGTAATAAGCCCATCTAATACATTCATATTATGTAAACACGTTGTATCATTATCTTAATGCTACGACGCGCTACCAGAGTGATGCACCGCTATGTCGACACAAAGAAGAGACAACCCCGCCCGCCCCCGCCATCATCGTTTCGCTCTGGAGCCACGACAATTGTTTGATGGCGCAGCCGTCGCTGAAGCCGCAAGCCATACGGATAACCCGCTAGACGCGCAGCATCACAATAACGCGCCGGACGCCTCGAAAGCGGTGACTGTGCCGCAATCAACCGCCCCTGCTCCTGCGTCAATTACCGCGCCCACGCCTGCACCTGCTGACGCACCAGCCTCTGCCCCGCATGAGGTGTATGTTGTCGACAGCCACGTGCAGAACTGGCAGTCGCTGGTAGGCCAGTTGCCAGAGGGCAGCCGCGTGCTGGTGCTGGACTCAAAGCAGTCCGGGCTTGAGCAGATTAATGACGCCTTAAAAAACGATAAAAATATCAGCGCGATTCATATCATCAGCCACGGCGCGAGCGATGAAATCACCCTCGGTAGCGACAAACTTAACGATAAAACGATTGCGCAGTATCAGCAGCAGCTAGAAAAGCTGGGCGAAAAGCTCACCACTGATGGCGATATTTTGCTGTATGGCTGCAATGTCACCGCACAAGATACCGTGCTCATTACGCGTATGGCGGATTACACCCATGCGGATGTGGCGGCGTCGAATGACGAAACCGGCAGCGCGGCAAAAGCCGCAGACTGGACGCTTGAGTCCAGCACTGGCGTCATTGAAACGCGCTCGTTATCCCTGGCTTATGACGGTGTTTTACAAGCGCCGGAAATCACCACTCGCGTGCCGGATATGGTGGTTTCTGAGCCAAGTGCACTGCGTCCGGGTGCTGAAACCGGGAGCTTCAGTGGCTTAACGCTTAACGTCAGCGATGAAAACGTCGCGATTAGCGTGAGCTTAACGAATGCTGCCGCAGGGGATTTGGTTAACGGTGCAACTTCCGGGAAAACCCTGGAGTTCGTCGGAAGCGTGGCGGATGCACAGGCCTGGCTTAACTCGCTTAAATTCACCGCCAGTGATACCGAACTGGGGCATCAGTCGGCCTCAACCGATGTGCAGTTTTACATCCTTAGCCTTTCTGGTAACGACAGCCTGGTCACGCACATTTCGATTACGCCAGCCAACGATCCGGTTACAGTCGCCGACAGCACGCTCATCGTGCCGGAAAGAAACGGTTCGGGCACCGTGATTACTGAAGCCACGCTCGCAGCACTCGATCCTGAATTACAGATTGGCGCGCAAAGCGCATCGCAAATTGTCTACAGCCTGACGACGATACCGCAATACGGTTATCTGACGCTCAACGGCACGCGCCTGGGCGTGGGGTCGGTGTTTACTCAGCAAGATGTGCGCAACGGTACGCTGAAATATGTCCACACCGCGACGGGTGACACACAAAACACCGCCGATGGTTTTTCCGCCAAAGTGAACGACGGCGCAACGCCCATCGGCCAATCCGACACGGTAAACGTCACCCTTGAGATAGCACCTGAAAACCAGCCGCCCACCATTAGCGGCGGGGGCATTGTGTATGAAGGCCAGCCGCAAAACGCAGCCAACACAGGGAATGTCGGGCAGTACATCGTGGCCGAAAGTGGTGGCGATACGCAGGACATCAATCTCACGCTAACCATTACTGCGTTGCCCGCTCACGGCACACTTTATTTTAAGGGAGTGCCGGTCACACAAGGCCAGCAGTTCAGCTATGCCGAACGCAATTTTTTGACCTATGAAAATGACGGCCAGGACAACGTAGGAACGGATTCATTCGGCGTGACCGTGACTGACGAAGGCGGTGGTACAGCTACGTCTGCCAGCGCCAGTAACACGATAATACTTGATATTCAGCCGGTAGATGACGACCCGTTCCTTGATACCGAATCCAGCCTGCACGCCGATGTGGTGCCAGGCCCGGCTGACGTGGTGCTTACGCCCGAAATGCTCACCAGCCTGGATACCGACTCCCCGGCCGAACGTGTCAGTTTTGTTGTGGATACCGCCGGGCTGACGCACGGTTATTTGACGCTCAACGGCTTGCTGTTAAAGACCGGCGACACCTTCACTATGGAAGATGTGATTGAAGGTAAAGTCGCGTATGCGCAGTATCTGAATGCGCAACCGGGCGGCATCGACGTGTTTAACTTCCGCGTCATTGACCACTCCACCGCGCTGCGCTGGAACCCGGACGGCACCACATTTACCCGCCAGGGCGGGATTTGGGACGGCGACGCGGCAACCGATCGGTTAACCCATTTCCAGTTCACGATTGGCCTGGTTCGCCTCGCCAATAACCCGACGCCGGATAACGTCCCGCCATGGAATATTCCTGACAGCACGAACAGCTCAGATTATATCGGCACCGATCCCGATAACCCGACGCAGCCGCCGCACGGTGCTATTAACGAAGGCGGCTCGCTGGCGCTGTCTGGCACCGGAAACATCTCCGACGCCACGCCGGGCATGAGTTATGTGGTGCAAGGGATTAGCCCGAATGAAATCGTGTATACCTATCTCGGGACCGATGCGGGCCAAAGCGGCCTGACCATCATGAAAAGTGATGGCAACGGCGGCATGGTCGCGGTTAACGCGTTTGGGTCTTTCACCCAGGCAGAACTGGATGCGGGCCTGGTGCGCATCGTTCATGACGGCGGCGAAAACTTCGAGTTTAATGCGCGTTTCTCCGTTTCCGCAGGGCAAGTCACGCTCGACGCCAATGGCAACCCGGTGGCAGTGACGTGGAACCCAGAGCTTAAAATTTTCGTCACTCCGGTTAACGATGCGCCCGTGATTACAGGCTCCTCCAACACGGTTCTGGCGGAAGGCGAAACGGTGTATATCACCACCTCGCAGCTGAATTTAAGCGACCCGGATGACGCCAACAGCGGCTCGCCGTGGGAAAACATCGCCAATATTAATGGCAGTAATAATTACGCACTCAATAACGAAGTTGTCGGAGCTAACGCCCTAAAAATTGTCTTCCAGTCGCTGCCAACCGGTGGCGTATTGCAGTATTTCAATGGCACCAGTTGGGTCACGATCACCAGCGCCGATATCGGTACGCTAAAACTCGATGCCAGCCTGTTGAAAAACGATAACAGCAGCGGGCTGCGGTTTGTCAGTAATGGCTCTGAAGTCCGCAGCACCAGCTTTATTGTCGCGGCGGTGGATCGCTGGGGTACTGCGTCTGCGACCAACGCGACGGTGGGGATTATCATCACCAACGTTAACGATGGCCCGATGATCCCGGCAACGCCTGACAGCCCGGATATCACCGTGCCGCCGGACTCGCCCAATAACATCGGCGGTCAGCCCGCTAACAACCCGGCTACGGTGGTGGAAGGCGGCTACATCCAGCTCGACAGCTCTCAGCTTCAGGCCTACGACCCGGACAGCTCGCCCGAGCAGGTGCAATATACGGTTTCCACCGTCCCGGCTCACGGACGCCTGGCGTACTCCACCGACGGCGTGAATTTTAGCTTCCTCGGCAATGGCTCCACCTTTACCCAGGCGGACATCAACAATGGCCGTATTTATTACCTGAACAACGGCGATGAAACTGCTGGTGCCGGGCTAAATGCCGACGGTTTTAACTTCACGCTTTCGGATGGCGATAAAGAGCAAACGGGGAATCACTTCACGATTAATGTCACGCCGACCAACGACAAACCCACCGTCACCGCGCCTTCCGGCCCGATTGATATCGGCGGCAGTTCACACACCGTTAACGGTTTTACCGTGGCCGACCCGGATATCACAAGCGATACAAGCGCTACCAATATCCTCGAAACGACCGTGCGCTTACTGCACAGCAATGGCACCGCCTTTAGCCAGGCCGAATACAACAACATCGTGCTGACGGCGGCGGCAAACACCGGAGCGACCGTCACAGGCGGTATTAATGGCTATTTGGTGATCACCGGAACCGTCGCCCAGATTAACGCGGCGCTGGCGGGTTTGACCGTCACCTTCCCTGATGACCGCAACGCGCAATACCAGGTGCAGGTCATCACCGATGACCGCCTGCGTGACGACAACGGTAATTTAGATGGGGCGGCTAACGGCGGCCCGGTAAACCAGCCTGCGACTCCGGCATTCGGCACCCTGCCCGGCGCGGTTGATGGCACCACTTACAACTGGTATCTGGACGGCGTTCCCGCCAGTAACGGTAACATCTCTGCTAATCAGGTGGTGATTAACGCCTCCGAAACCAATGACCCCGGCACCCTGGTGGTCGGTAACACCGACAAAACCACCTTCGAAGATCAGCCGACGATTATCGGGGGCGATATCACCATCGCGGATGACGAGTCAGCGGCTTTCGGCAAAAACGTGACCGTGACGCTGACCGTCGCCCAGGGCCAACTGGGGATTGCAGGCGCAGATGACAACAGCGGTTTTATTATTGATGGCGTCACGATTACGGGCGATAACAGCGGGCAACTCGTGCTAACCGGCACCGCCAGCGCCATTCAGGCGTTGCTCAATGACCCGACCCGTGGCCTGACTTACCTCAGCGATAAAGATGCCAACCACGATCAAAACGCGGCGGCGGCAGGCGATGTGACGCTCAATATTCATCTGGATACCTCGGCGTCTAGCGTCGGGAACACCACCAGCGCAGTGCCGGCAGATGTGCAAGTCGCCATTACCATTACGCCGGTTAACGATGCGCCAACCGTGACCGCGCCAACAGACACGATTCTGCTTGATAACAACGCGCCCGGCGGCAACAGCGTCGGCGGGTTTGTGATAAGCGACCCGGATGTTTCGGATGCGGGCGGCATTGCGACAGGCGAACAAAATATCGTGCAAGTGACGGTGCGGATCACCGATCAAAACGGTAATCCGTTCGATGTTTTACAGTATCGTGACCAACAAAACTCGGCGGTGACTATCTCCTCGCTGAACACCACATCGGGCGTGACGGTGCAATCCACCAGCCCGGATGGCGTCAATCCGCCAGCAAATGGCGTCAATGCACCGCTGGTGATCACCGGTACTATCGACCAAATCAACGCTTATCTCGCGCAATTACAGGTAAGAATGAACGGCATCCAGGTTGATGATGCTGACCAGTATTTCCGCGTTGAAGTGATTGTTGATGACCGCATGCGCGATGCAAACGGCAGACTGACGACCGGTGCCAACGGTGGGAATAATGCCAATCCTACGGGCGATGGGACATCACCCGTTCCGACCACTGAAGTCAGCCCTTACGCTAAAGTCCCAACCGGGCTTGAGCTAAACGTCGCAACCACGTATCGCACTGTTTTCCAGAGCAGTATCAACGACCCGGCGCATATCGATCTGGGCGGCAGTCCGGTGCTTAACACCAATGAAAACAGTGCCACGGTCACGCTGCCACCGATCACCCTCAGTGATGTGGATGCGGGCAGCCAGACCATGACGGTGACGGTTAAACTCCCGAACGGATTTACCTTTGTCGCGCCAACCGGCAGCGGCGGCACCGTCACCGGAGCAGGCACCGACACGCTGACGTTTACCGGCTCATACGCGCAAATTAATACTTATCTTGCGGGGCTAAAAGTCTCGCTGCCTGACGTACCTGGAAGTGCCACGGCGTCGGACTGGAACGGCAATTTTGGCGTGACGGTGGCGGTCAACGATGGCGGCAACTCCGGTTCGCGTCCGGTGACATTACCCAATCTGACCGATCCTAATTCCGACCCAGGCCAGGTCGAATACGAAGATGGCCCTGGCGGCACCTCGTCGGCACTGATCACAACGCGCACCTTTACCTTCACGGTCAATCCGGTGAATGACGCGCCCGTGGTCGTCGGCACGCCGACGGTGACAATTCCGACGCTCGAAGAGGACACCCCCGGAAGTTCAGTGAACGGTCAAAGCGTTAACAGCCTGTTTAGCGGATTCTTCAACGACCAGCACGACACCGTGGATAACAGCACCAATGGCGGCGCGGGCGGCTCCCTGGCGGATAACTTCTACGGCGTGGCTATCACGCAATTAACCACCAACGCCGCTCAGGGCGAATGGCAGTATTCCCTCGATGGCGTGAACTGGCTTGCCGTGGGCAACCGCAGCGACAGTAACGCGTTAATCCTTACGGCCAGTTCGTCACTGCGTTTTGTGCCTGCCGCAAACTATTTTGGCAACCCGGCAACGCTGGGTGTCCGGCTGGTAGAAACCAACGTCAACGGCGATATATCTTCCACGCCGACGGTTATTCCCAACGGCAGCGTCACCGATATCAACACCATGGGCGGGCATGGCGGCACCTCAATCTACAGTGAAACCGTCATCACCCTCAGCACCGTCGTCACCAACATTAACGACCGCCCAACGCTGGGTGATAAAACGCTGACTATCGCCGAAGACACCAACGGCACGCAGACGGTTGGGCAACTGTTCCAGTCGGTTTATGGTGATGCTACCGATAACCAGACCGCGATTGCAGGCGGCGGAAACGCCAGCGGCGCATTGGGTTACGTGGCGATTTACGCCAATGACACCGATGCCAGCAAAGGCCAATGGCAATATTTTGATGGCACCACCTGGCAGGCGATCCCGTCCGATCTGGGCGAGAACCGCGCCTTTGTGCTCGCCAGCAACACGCAGATGCGATTTGTGCCGACCGCCGATTACAACGGTTCAGTCAGCGGTGGCCTGCATTTACGCGCCTCCGACACCACCGACACCACCGCCAACGGGATCTTTGGCGGTCGGGTGAATTTCTTCGATTTTGCTCGCGATAACGACCCGACTTCGCACTGGTCAAATACCGCCACCCTGGGCGTGAACATTACGGCAGTGGCCGATGCGAACAACGACAGCTTCACCACTCACGCTAATGTGCCGCTGATTAAAAATGCCAGCGACCTGCTGGCTAACGACTCGTTTACCAACGCGGATAAAACCGTTACCACGGTGACGCAACCGACAAACGGCACGCTGACTTACGTCGGCGGCGTGCTGACGTATACGCCAAACCAGGGCTTTGTCGGCACCGATTCTTACACCTACACCGTCACCAGCGGCGGCGTAACGGAACAGGCAACGGTGACGATTAATGTCACCAACCAGGCGCCGATTGTTGCCAACGAAAACCAGACGCTCAACGAAGATACGTCGGCCTCGGGCAACGTCTTAACCAACGACCGCGACCCGGATGGCGCAGTCGATACCCTCACGGTGAAAACCTTCACCGTTGAAGGGCAAACTTACAGCGCGGGCACCACCGTGACGCTGGCAGGCAGCCACGGAACTCTGACCGTTAATGCCAATGGGACGTACAACTACACTCCTGGCGGCGACTGGCACGGCGATATTCTGGTCAGTTACGTCGTGACCGACGGCAACATGAACGGTGACAAAACCGCGACCTTAGGGCTGCACATTGCCGCCGTAGACGATGCGGTCGATAACATCGAAAAAGAGCATACCGGTACCGTCATTACCACCGATGTGCTGGCGAACGATAGATTTGTAAACCCGGATCGGGCCGTCACCGATTTCAGCCAGGGTACGCACGGCACCGTGACTCGCGGCCCCGGTAACACGCTGATTTACACCCCGACGCCGGGCTATGTCGGCCAGGATAAATATACCTATACCGTCACCAGCGGCGGCGTTACCGAAACCGCCACGGTGTTTATTCTGCTGACCAACACACCGCCAACGCCAACCGCTCAGGTGGCTTCAACGCCGGAAGATACGGCGCTGAATGGCGACGTGCTGCATACCATTGTTGACCCCGATAACGACCCGCTACACGTGACCGATTTCCAGATTGCGGGAATCACAGGAACATTCCAGGCGGGCGATAGCGTCGTTATTGCCGATAAAGGCACCTTTATCCTGCGCGCCAATGGCACTTACACCTTTGTGCCGATTGCCGACTGGAACGGCAAAGTGCCAACCATCACGTTTAACGTGTCGGATAATACCTTCGACCCGCCGACCCAAAGCACGCTGGATATCACCGTCACGCAGGTTCAGGACTCGGTGAACGACTCGGTATCCACACATGCCGGGACACCTGTCACCATCGACGCGCTAAACAATGACCGTTTCAGTAATGCCGATGCCACCATCACCGGCACCGGCGTGCCTGCGCATGGTTCGGTGAGTATTGTGAATAACCAACTGGTTTATACGCCGGATGCGGGTTATGTCGGCGAAGATTCCTTCACCTACACCGTCACCAGCGGCGGCGTCACCGAAATCGCGACGGTCACGGTCACGATGACCAACGTCGCGCCGACGGTGCCGAATGTGTATATCACCACCACGGAAGACCGCCCGATTCTCGACACCTTGCTCGGCGGTGCGACGGATGGCGACAACGATAATCTGAGCATTGTTAAATTCACGATTAACGGCACCGATTACGCCGCGGGACTGACCCCGGTTGATATCCCCGGCATGGGCCGAATCACCATCACCCAGGAAGGGCTGTATTTATTTACCCCGCTCGCTGACTGGAATGGCATCATGCCACCAATAAATTACACCGTGAGTGACGGCAACCAGGGCGGCGAAGTCAGCAGCACGCTGGTGATTACCGTGACGCCAGTGGTAGATATTCAGGCAGACCAGGCCAGCACGCACTCTGATGACGCCGTGATTATTAACGTGTTAGCCAATGACACCTTCACCAACGCCGACCGCCAGGTCTCGGTTTCCGGGATCAGTGCCCAGGGTGGCAGGCTGGAAGTGCTGTCGAATAACACGGTGCGTTATTCGCCACCTGCGGGCTACGCGGGGCGCGATAGCTTCACCTACACCGTCACCAGCGGCGGCATAACTGAAACCACAATTGTCTCGATTCTGGTCACGAACACTTCGCCACTGACCGGCGACATGCAGTTGACGATGAACGAAGATGGCACGCCGCTAAGTGGTGAGCTGAATGTGACAGACCCGGACAACGACGTCCTGCGTGTGACCTCGTTCGAGGTGGATGGCATGGCGGGCAGTTTCCCGGTGCTGAATCTGGGCAGCCCAACCGTTGCAGTGATCCCAGGCGTTGGGACGTTTACGCTAAGTTACGACAGGCAATACACCTTCACGCCGGTCGCCGACTGGAATGGCATCGTGCCGCAAATTAGCTACACCGTGACGGATGACAACGGCGGCGCGCTGGTGGTCGGTAAAATCGACATTGCGGTAAATCCGGTAACGGACATCGCCGATGACAACGTGACGATACACGCCGGAACCAGCACGACGACGGACGTGTTTACCAACGACACGTTCATCAACCCAGACAAAGAAATCACCGATTTAGGGACCGCCAAATTTGGCACCGTTAGCTTAAGCGCTGACGGCAAAAGTATTGTCTATACGCCAGCGCCAGCATTTGTCGGTAACGACAGTTACACCTACTCCGTCACCAGCGGCGGCATTACCGAAACCGCCACGGTGTACATCACCGTCATCAACTCCCCTCCGGTGGCACAGCCTGATGTCAAAGCGGGTGACGAAGACACGACCATCACCGGGAACGTTTTAACCAACGATACCGACGCCGATAACAGCCCCGCCGTTCAGGACAGGCTGACCGTCACAGGCTTCACCCTGGCTGGCGATTCGCTTTCTCGCGTGGTCGGCAGCCCGGTATTTATCTCCGGGCAAGGCCAATTCACCCTCAACGCGGATGGCACCTACACGTTTGTCCCGGTCAAAGACTGGAACGGCACGCTGCCGGTGATTACCTACCAGATTAGCGACGGGCGAAACGGCGGCACCAGCAGCAGCACCCTGACGCTGACCGTCACGCCAGTGCAGGACATCGCCCGCGACAGCGCCACCACACATGCCGGAACGCCTGTCGAAATTGACGTCCTGGCCAACGACACCTTTGAAAATAGCGACCATCAGATAACCGCCACCACCAACGGCCTGCACGGCACCACAACGATTGTGAACGGGAAAGTGGTTTACACCCCGGTCGCGGGTTTTGTGGGAACCGATATCTTTGGCTACACCGTAACCAGCGGCGGCGTGCGTGAAACCACCTTTGTCACCGTCAACATTACCAACACCCCGTCCCAGGCGGCTGACGACAGTAACTCCACGCCAGAAGATAGCGTGGCGAGCGGTAATGTGCTGACCAACGATACCGATGCTGATAACGACAAACTGACCCTCACCGGCTTTACCGTGGATGGCACGACGATTTACGCGGCGGGCGGCGCGCTCAACATCCCCAATATGGGCGTGTTAGTCATGCAGGAGGACGGTAACTGGACGTTCACCCCGGTCGCCGACTGGAATGGCACTTTGCCGGAAGTGACGTATTTCGTCAGCGATGGCAATAATGGCGGCGAATCCGAAGCCAAACTGCGGGTCATCATCACGTCGGTAAAAGATGCTTTTGACGATAACGTCACGGTACACGGCAACACTTCCGTGACCACCGATGTCTTCGCCAACGACACTTTCGCCAACGGCGATAAAATTATTCAGAGCGTGACCCAGGGCAGCCACGGCACGGTGAGCATCGTCAACGGCAAAATCACCTACACGCCGAACGTGGGGTATGTCGGCCCCGACACCTATACCTACACCGTACTGAGCGGCGGAATTGTCGAAAGGGCGACGGTTAACGTGACGGTGGAAAACACTCTCCCCGTGACGCGCCCGGATCTCAACATTACGCCGGAAGATAATGTCGTCAGCGGCAATGTGCTGGATAACGACACCGATCCCGACGGCGACCCGCTCACCGTCACGCAATTTAGCGTCGGCGGGCAAACTGCGCCTGCAGGATATCCGGTGATTATCGCGGGCGTGGGGGCATTCACCTTACGCAGCGACGGTAGTTACACGCTAACCCCTATTGCCGACTGGAACGGCGTGGTGCCCACCGTCACTTACACCGTTAACGACGCGCTGATTGGCGGCAATTCCATCGGCACGCTGAATATTATTATTTCGCCAGTGGCTGATATTAATGCTGACGACGCCACCCTCCACGCCGGGAACCCGGTGACGACGGATGTCCTCGCCAACGATAACTTCGAGAACCCGAACGCCATCATCACCGCCGTGACTAACGGCGCAAACGGCACCGCCGTCTTGCAGCCAGACGGGCAGATAACCTATACGCCTCGCGCGGGCTTTGTCGGCACCGATACCTACACCTACACCGTGACCAGCGGCGGCGTCACTGAAACCACCACCGTCACCGTTCATGTGATTAATAGCGCGCCCGTCGTCAACCCGGAAGGGGTCATTACCCCACAAGGAGATGCGGTTTCCGGCAACCTGTTAACGAACGATTCGGACCCGGACGGCGACCCGATTCATCTGTCCAGCTTCCAGGTTGGTGGCCAACGTTACGCCGCGGGCGAAACCGCTGTGCTGGCGGGCGTTGGCAGCCTGACGGTGCTGCGCGACGGCAGTTACACCTTTACGCCAGTGAGCAGTAAATTCGGCTTCGTTCCGCCCGTGACCTACACCGTGAGCGATGGCAATGAAGGGGGCGAAACCAACGGCACATTGCGCATTCTGGTCGCGCCATCGGCGGAAATTCAGGTCAGAGAATCTGGCCTGACGCCGCTTGACCCTGGCGCTCAGGAAGTCAGCGGCACGCTGGATGTGCTGTCGCTGGATAAACTGCGCACCCTCACCTTCCAGGGGCGGGTGATCACCGCCGAGCAGCTTTTGCAGCTCAATCCGCTGTCGCCAATCACTATCGAAACCGTGACCGGCACCATCACGCTGCTGGCGTATTACAGCCCGGCCGACGGCGAAGGCCGCATTGATTACCGCTTCACCCTGCGCGGAGCGGTGTCGCAGCCTGGGTTTGTCAGCACGTACAACGATTACGCCGTGCAGGTGAACGGAGCCACCATCGGTCAGTTACGCATTACGGTGTTTAACGATTCGCCAACCGCCACCGATGACAACGCCGACATCTTGCAGGACCAGGGTCAGGAATCTGCCAGCGGCAACCTGTTTAACGATGACCGCATCGGGGCAGATGGGGCGGCAAACAACGGGCCAGTCACCGGGGTGAGTTCCGAAAATACCGGCAGCGCGGGCATCATTGGCGGCAATACGTCCGGGCAATACGGCACGCTGACACTCGACAGCCAGGGCAACTGGCGTTACCAGGTGAACAGCAGCGATCCGCGTGTTGCAGCCCTTGAAGCCAACGCGTCGTTGAGCGAAGTGTTCGTTTACACCATCACCGACAGCGATGGGAACACAAGCGAAGCGCGTCTGACCATTTTGATTCATGGCATCACCGCCATGCCAAACACCGACAACCGGGACGGCGACCAGATTTTCGGTCGCGAAGAAGAGGAACAGCTGTCGCCTTATAGCCAAAGCTACGAGCCGGGCTTGTTTATTCTGCCGTTGGTCTATGATTTACAAAGCGATTCCGTAGGTCTGCAAACTCGCCTTAACAGTCGGTTTGCCGCCTACGGTTATGGCATCGAACATGCCAATGCGCCAGTCATGCAACAAGCGGTGCTGTTCTCTCGCTGGTACAGCGACACGCGCGAACAACGCACGTTGCCAGGCCTTGAAAGCAACGGACTGGGGCAAAACTCGCTGGGGAACTCATTTGGCCCATTCGCCGTAGGGCAGCCTGAAAAAGCCGTTGAAGCACCCGTTGAACAAACAATTGAACAAACAGTTGAACAACCTCCGGTTATCGCACTGGGGGCACAACCACTCACGGCGCAGCTCGCGGCTTTAGAGAAACACACTTTGGCATCTGGAAAACACATTGCGGTCCCGACAATGACTCGCCGGTAAAGGCTTTAAGATGGAAATAACAACGATGAACGCATACGTGATAACTGAACAAAAAAAACGTGGCGTGCCGTTAATCAAGCCTGTTGCCGGGTTGATTGCGGTGCTGATTTTGGCAGGCTGTGGCACCATTAAACCGGAACCGCTTTCTCAGGATGAAATAACCGCGCGAGTGAATCGTGACCGGGCGGAAATGTACCGTGGGCAGGAAGCACTCAGCGGCCCGATGACGTTGTCCGACGCCATGGCGCGCGCGTTGAAATACAACCTCGACTACCGCCTGAAAATGATGGAAACCGCGCTGTCGCGCAGTTTGCTGGATGTTTCGCAACAAGACATGCTGCCAAAACTGATGGCAGATGCGGGCTATCGCTGGCGTAATAACGACTCCGGCGGCACCAGCGTCGGCATTGATGACGGGCTGGTCAGCTTGCGTCCGTCCACATCTGAAGAGCGCGAACATTATCTTTCCAGCGCCACCTTCTCCTGGGATCTGCTCGATTTCGGGATGAGCTACTTCCGAGCCAAACAGCAGGCCGATGAAGTTAACATTGCCGAAGAACGCCGCCGTAAAGTGCTGCAAAACATCGTCCAGGAAGTGCGTGATGCCTACTGGCGTGCGCTGGGTGCGCAGCGTTTACTCGACGAAACTCAACCGTTGGCCGAGCAAATTGCCCAGGCGCTGGATAAAACGCGTGAAGCCGAACAGGCCGGGATCCTGCCGCCAATTGAAGGGCTGGAATATCAACGCGCCCTGCTTGATGCCATGACCTTGCTGAACCAGAAGCGCCAGCAAATGGAGTTGGCAAAAAGCGAACTAACCGCGCTTATCAACTTGCCGCCAGGCACGCCGTTGGTGTTGCAAGACACGCCAACGCCGCTGGCTCCGGCCCCGACAAATATTGATAAGCTTGAGCAAATGGCGCTCGAACGCCGCCCTGAGCTGCGCGAAGAAGATTACAAAACGCGTATCGATAGTTACGAAACCAAGCGCCAGATTGCCTCGTTATTCCCGAGCCTGAACTTGTTCGCCGGGCTGAATTACGACTCCAACGATTATCTCTACAACAATGACTGGATTGAAGGCGGCGTGGGTGTCTCGATGAACCTGTTCAAGCTGCTGAGTATTCCGGCCATCAGCACCGCCAACGATGCCCGCGCACAAACCGACGACGCTCGCCGCATGGCGCTGAGTATGGCGGTTCTGACCCAGGTGCGGGTAGCCACCGAGCGCTACAAACTTGCCTCGTATGACTTCCAGATTGCCGAGCAATCCGCACAGGTCGATCAACGCCTGGCGAGTATTTCCCGCGCCGGATCTGACAACTCGCTGACCAGTGACCTCGAAACATTGCGTACTCAGGCGCGTTCGATTGTGTCGCGCTTCCAGGAAGCCTCATCGTATGCCGAAGCCCAGGCCGCTTACGGGCGCGTGCTGAACTCCGTGGGGATTGATTTGCTGCCGGATCAGGTCACAAAAACCGACGTTGCCAGCTTATCGCGACAAATCGCCACCAGTTTGCGCCAGCAAGAAAGCAGCGTATTTGCTCGTACCGCGGGCATCAGCGTGGAAAAACACCCGATTGCGATTCAGATTACTCGCGTGCCGTCAGGCGTGTCGCGTGGTGCTGTCGAACAGTCGGTTGGCCGTGTGATTGAAGCCAATCACCTGTCGCTGGAACCGTCGCCAAATAGCCTAAATCTGCAAATGAGCTTTAGCACCGGAGCCAGCAGCGGCACGCGTAAAGGCGTGTGGACGATGCGCGTGAAGGATGCGAGCGGAGCCGAAGTGCTGACGCGCCAGTACACCAGTTACCTGCCAAACGAAACCAGTACGCGTTCCATTACCGCCCTGGCAGAAGCCGCGACGTTATCCATTACCAGTGATTTGCAGAGGCTCGCAGGAGCGCCCCCTGTTCTGACCGCGACGCCATGAGGCTTTTATGAATACAAAAACAATGGTGGATGACGCTACGCTTATCCACCCTACAAAACATGCGAATCATTTTAGTCCGGTGAATGCATCCTTGAATGGTCTTCGTAGGTCGGATAAGCGCAGCACCATCCGACAAAAATTTATCGCCGGGTTAATCTGCGCCCTTTCCTGCCTGTCTGTTCCTGCGTTTGCCCAGGACGGCAACACCCAGGTGCGTTTCCTGGTGCTCGCCAACCGCGAAAGCCCGCTTTCCAGCGTGGTTCCCGGACGCATGGCGAAAATCAACGTGCAGCTCGGCGATTCCGTCACGCAAAATAAAGTGCTGGCGACCATGGACTGTAGCGATTTGGTGGCGCGTAAAAATGCCGCCGAAGCGGAATATCACGCCGCGCAATTGCGTTACGAAGCCAAAGCAAAACTACAAGGTTTGCAGTCTGCCGCCGCACTGGAAGTGGGTTTAGCCGCCTCCGAAGTGAACCGTACCAAAGGCCAGATGGGGATTTTTGACGCCCAGTTGGCGCAGTGCAAATTCATCGCACCGTTTAACGGACGGGTGGCGAAAATCTACGTCAAAGAAGGCCAGGGCATTGGTGCGGGAGCGCCGGTGATTGATCTCGTCGGCAGCGGCACATTGCGCGCGCGTTTAAACGTGCCATCAAACTGGGTGGCGTGGCTGAAAATTGGCTCGCAACTGAATGCCTCGGTCGGTGAAACGGGCAAACAATATCCGCTCACCGTGACCAATATCAGCGGCAAAGTGGACGCCGTCAGCCAGACCATCGAAATCGAAACCCGCTTCCCGGAAAAAACGGACGACGTGCTGCCAGGGATGAGTGGGCAAGCCGTGGCGATTTGCCCGCCGGATGAAACCCGTTGCCTGAAAAGCGGAGCTGCAAATTCGTGACTTCCCCAACAGCCTTCTACCAGCTTGCAGCAAGGGTAGAAGCGATAAGCCACTGCGCAGAGTTAGGCTTCGCGATATGTAATGAAACACGCCAACTGGTGGAATATCGCCAGGCGGCGCTGCTGTCCCTCAGTGCATCAAACCGCGCAAAACTGGTCGCCCATTCCGGGTTAAGTGATACCGACAACAACACACCGTACGCCTTGTGGCTGGCGGATGTGGCCAAAGAAATCGCCCCCCATTGCCGGGCGCTGCCGCCCGAAGCCCGCGTGCTGGCGCTGGCTCCTGCACAACTCAGTGAACCGCTCGCCCGCCAGTGGAGCGAATGGCTGCCGCCGCACGTTTGGGTGCTGCCGTTAACCGGTGCCGACGGCGAAATTCACGCGCTGTGGTTTTTAGGGCGCGATGACGCCTGGCCGACCTCGCTTGCCCCGGATTCACCGGAATTTGCGCTGCTGCAACTGAGCGGTTTATACGGTTACGCCTGGTGGGCATTGACCGCAAAGCCCTCGCGGTTCCGGCAATTCTGGCAGCGTAATACCGGGCGGCGTCTGGCTTATATCCTGCTGGCGATTGTGCTGGTGATGTGTATTCCGGTGCGGGAATACACGCTGGTTCCCGCTGAAATTATCTCGCTACAAAGTGAAGTGATTGCCGCCCCGGATTCCGGCGTGATTCAACGCATGGTGGTTTTGCCTAATAGTGATGTGAAGAAAGGCCAGGTGCTGGCGACGCTTGACGACACCACGCTACACAATCGTCTCGCAGTGGCGCAGGCGGAACTGGAAACCGCAGAAACCACGCTGCATCAGGCTTCGCAACAAGCCATTGAAGATCAGCAGGCGAAATCAGAGCTGGCGATGGCAGAAGGCAAATATCGCGAGAAAAAAGTCGAAGTCGAGTCGATAAAACGCGATCTGGCAAAACTGACGATTCGCGCCCCCGGCAACGGCGTGTTTGTCTATTCCGACCCGGATGACTGGGCTGGCCGCCCGGTACAGACCGGCGAGCGCATTGGTTTACTCGCCGATCCGAACAATTTAGGCGTTCGCGCCTGGGCACCCGTGAGCGAGTCCACCAACCTTGATCACGGTGCGCCAATGAAAGTGTTTTTGAAAGTCGCGCCGCTGGACTCGTTTACCGCGAAACTGGATTACGCGGGCTATCAAACCGTCGAAGCGCCGAACGGCATCGCCAGTTATCTGCTGCGCGGCACGCTTGATGGTAAACCGGCGGTGGCGCGTATCGGCTTGCAGGGTACGGCTCGCGTGACAGGTGACTGGGCGCTGCTCGGTTACTTGCTGCTGCGCCGCCCCATCGCCACATTGCGTGCCGGGAGCGGCTGGTGATCAACGCCGCTGCCACCGCTCCACCGTGGCCTGCGCTGCGCGATGAACTGCGCCTCAACAGCGCGGGCAGCAACCGCGACGGCTCCCCGGCGTGGCATTTATCAGACCCGGTGCGAAACCTGTTTTTCCGTCTCGGCTGGCTGGAAATTGAAATCCTCAAACGCTGGCAATTAGCCGATGCCGGGAAGATCGCGCAGGCAATTAATCAGCAAACCACGCTGAATGTCGAAGAAGAAGATATCAAAGCCTTTGTGCTGTTTTTGCAGCAACAGCAACTGCTGCGCACCGCCCGTTTTCGCCCGGCATCGTCGGCGTGGAAATGGCTGCTGCACAGCTATTTGTTTATCCGCATTCCGCTGGTTCACCCGGAAAAAGCCCTGCGCAAAGCGCTGCCGTGGGTGCAACCGCTGTTCAGCAAAACCTTTCTTTGGCTGACGCTGTTTGTGGCAATCACCGGTATTGTGCTGGCGGCTCGCCAGTGGGATACCGTCGTCGCCACGCTGCATAATTCGGTGAACTGGCACGGTGCCGTAGCGTTTGCCATCGCGCTGGTATTTTCCAAATGCTGGCACGAAATGGGCCACGCGCTGACCGCTACAAAGCATGGCGTGCGGGTCGGGCATATGGGCGTCGCGCTGTTGGTAATGTTGCCGATGGCCTACACCGACACCGGCGAAAGCTGGAAACTGATTCGTTCGCGCGACCGGCTAAAAATCGCCGCCGCCGGGATTGTTTCTGAGCTGGTGCTGGCGGCGTGGGCGACGTTGCTGTGGTCATTCGCCCCCGAAGGCAGCGTAAAGAACGCACTGTTTTTCCTCGCCACCACCGCCTGGATTATGACGGTGGTAGTCAACGCCAGCCCGTTTATGCGCTTCGATGGCTACTACATTCTGAGCGATATTCTCGATTTTCCAGGCCTTCACGAACGCGCCGGAAACTGGGCGAAGCGGGCGATGCGCTGGCATTTGTTTGGCATCAACGACCCAAAGCCCGATAACGTCACTCCGGCCTTCGCCCGCTTTCTGACGGTATTTGCTTTCGCAACCTGGATTTACCGCCTGCTACTGTTTATCGGCATCGCGGTTTTGGTCTATCACGCCTTCTTTAAGGCGCTGGGCGTGGTGCTGTTTTTAATAGAGATTGTGACTTTTGTGGTGCAGCCGATGATCAGAGAAATCAAAACTATTTGGGCGCGTCGGCAGGAAAGCCAGCCGTTTTATCGCCGCAGATTACTGTTGATTACAACCGTCGTGTTGCTGGCCATTTTTGTGCCGTGGTCGAATAAAGTGAGCCTGCCGGGCGTGATAGAAGCCGGTTTTGTGCAGCCGATTTATACGCCTTACAGTGCAAAACTTGAGAAGGTTTTTGTCACCGACGGGCAAGAAGTGAAAGCCGGGCAGCCGCTGTTTGAGTTGATTGCCCCGCTGCCGGAAACGTCGCAGCGCAAGGCCGAAGAGATGCGCCGGGCCTGGGAATTCAGCGCGCGGGGTGCGTTGGGTCTGGATAAAGACGGCCCGGCAAAACAGGTGCTGGCAGACCAAATGGCACGCCAGTATTCGCTTCAGCAAAGTGCGGGCAACAGCGAATTGCTGCGTCTGCGGCTGGTGGCGGCGTCTGCGGGAAGGATTGAAGACCGTGATTTGTCGTTGCAGCCTGGAAGCTGGGTTTCGCCAACGTCACACATCGCGACCCTGGTGAATGCCGACCGTTGGCGAGTGAAAGCGCTGGTGGGCGAGGAAGATCTGGCGCGATTACGTGTGGGTTCACCCGCCAAAATTTATCAGAACGGTGAATGGCATCCGCTTATCGGGCGTGTGGTTTCTATCGATCATAACGTAGTGACGCGCCTGCCCTCGCTGCTGCTGGCTAAAGATCATGGCGGCCCGGTGCAGCTGAACCCGACGGCTCAGGCAAAAGATCTGCGCCCGCAAGGCGTGTGGTATCGCGTGTCGATTGAAGGTGACGGGAAAACCGCGCAGCTTAACCGGGAGAATCTCGCCGAAATTTCGGTTGAGAGCCAACGCCAGAGTCTTGCGCATCGCTGGTTTAATAGCGTGTCATTGATGTTAATTCAGCAGACGGGTATGGGGAAAGACGGGTAAAGTCAGCCCCTCTTTGCAGAGGGGCTAAGTCCTTGCTACAGGATGATCAGTGAGGTGCATATCAATACATGTGGCAGCTAAGTTGTGTCCTGGACCCACCCACTTCCTCCTGCGATACTGGAAGGGGTCGTTCTATTAATGTCCGTTTCCAGACTTTTAGTCAATTGTTTGACGATGACCTTTTCATTGATTTGCAAACCTGACACAAAATGTTATGGATTCCGTGCAAGGCGCAAAGCCTGCGCCAGTTTTTGCTGGTTGAAAGGCTTACGCAAAAGCTCGACCGGCGGCAGTTGCTGCCCGCTGCGGCGCAGATCCTGGCCACTGATTAACAAGCAAATCAGATGCGGATAATGCTCGCGAGCGTGCTGGATCACCTCTGCCCCGCTCATCGGCCCAGGAAGCATTAAATCGCTGATAACAATTTGAATATCCGGCACATCTTTCAGCAATTGCATGGCCTGCTGGCTGTCGCTGGTTTCCAGCGTCAGATAGCCAAGCTGATGCAATTGCTCGCAGAGCGTCTGGCGCACATCGTGTTCATCTTCCAGCACCAACACTAACGGGTTCTCTTCAGCATTAGCTCCTGCTGGTTCCGGTAATACTTCGCTGACCGCCTGCGCGGGCGCGCGCGGCAATTGTAAACGTACCAACGTTCCCTGCCCTGGCGCACTTTCAATTTCCACTCGTCCACCGGACTGGCGCACAAATCCATACACCATCGACAACCCCAAACCGCTGCCGCTTCCCGTCTGTTTGGTAGTGAAAAACGGCTCGAAGACCTGGGCTTTTATCTCCGCAGACATCCCCTGCCCGCTGTCGATCACTTCCAGCGCCACCATATCCTGCTTTCCACCGCCCGAACGCACCACACGCTGATTCCAGGTACGAATTTTTATGCTGCCGCTTTGCCCGTCCATCGCGTCACGTGCGTTCATCACCAGATTTATAATCGCATTCTCAAGCTGGTTAACGTCAATCCAGGCGGGCCACGCCGGATGCTGGGCTTCAATTTCAAGCGTCAGAGCGGCAGGCAGCGAATGACGAATCAGCGGGTCGAGGTTTTCCAGCAGATGTTTCATCGACACCACGTGCGGGTGCAGTGACTGTTTGCGGGAAAACGCCAGTAAGCGCTGGGTCAGTTGTGCGCCACGTTCGGCGGCTTTTAAGGCGCGCTGAATGCGTATGGCATCAGGCGAATCCACAGATGTCAGTTCCAGGCTGCCGATAATCACCGCCAACAAGTTGTTGAAATCATGCGCCAGGCCGCCCGTTAACTGCCCCACCGCTTTCATCTTCTGGCTGTGAACCAGCGCCTCCTCCAGCGCTTTACGCTCGCTGCGATCCAGCACCACGTTGACCATGCCGCGCCCCGGCACCGGGCTAAAACGCAGCTCGATAGTGCGATTGTCCGCAAGCCTTAGCTCCTGCGGTTTAGGAAGCGGGCGCGAAAGGTTCTCAACAATATGTTCCTGGAGCGGCGTCACCTGTTTTAGCAGGTTCATATAATGTTGCCCACGCTGGAGATGCTCCGGCGAAAGCCCCAGCAGCAGCGGATACTGCGGGTTCCACACCACCAGGAATCCATCGTTATCAAACAGCGCAAAACCGTCGCGCATGGCGTGGAAGGTGGTTTCCAGTTGCGTGCTTTTTTCTTTCAGCAGTTTCGAGGTGTGTTCCAGCGATGCGGTGTTTCTCGCAAAAACGTTAAATGCCCGCGCCAGCTCGCCCAGTTCATCACGCCGCTGCAACGCAGGCACGCTTACATCGCGCTCGCCCCGCGCCAGCCGCGTCATCGCATGGGAAATCGCCGTCAGGTTCGAGCCGAGGTTGCGGTAAATATACCACCCGGCAAAACCCGTAATCACCAGTGCCAGCAGGGCAAATAGCCCGATAAACGCAATCATTGATTGCAGCTCTTTGTGGCTCTGCTCGGTACGGTTGAGCGACTCCTGCGCCACTTTTTGCACGTACAGGTTGATGTCCTGATTCAAAAACGCGACCAGCGCTTTGATGTGGTACATGTACCAGGAAATCCCGAGATCGCTGTTTTCAAGCTGATCCGCAAGTGGCAGCAATTGCTGCAAATGAGCGGTTAAATCCTGCAATATCCCATCAACCAGCGGTGAATCGGCGTGCTTCGGGAGTTGCGCCATCACGTCCGTAAGCTGCACTACGGTCGCTTTTGGCGATGGCGTTTGAATGGCAATCAGAATCAAGCGGTCCATTTCCGTTAGCAGCCGCGCCTCCGGCAGCGCTAACCCGTCACGGGCATTGATATCCTGAATATGATGCAAGTAACTTTGGTTTTGATACAGCGCACTGAGCAGCGCATTGCGCTCCAGATGCCGACGATGACCGAGTTCCAGCATCCGCGTGACGCTGCTTTCCAGCTCGTTGCTGCGCTCCGTGATGCGTGTAACCAACTCCGGCTCGTGGCTAGCCAGCGGGGCATTAGCCAGATGATTAAGCGAGTTTTGTAGCGCCTGCTGCGTTTGTTGCAAACGCTGCGCTTCACTTTGATATTCCAGCGCACCCACCACTTGCGTGAGACGCACCGCCGCCGTCGCCACATTGGCGGTATCCCGCGCCAGCTCCATGCTGCCGGACATATCACTCAGCGTTTGCCCCTGAACTTGCTCCTGCAAGCGGCTGGCGTGATCAAAACCTAAAATCGCCACGCCGCACACCAGCAAAGTCACCGCTACTACCAGCAGGTTAAAGGACAGCAAACGTCCACGGGCGCTGGTGAGAAAGGGTGTGTGGGGTGTTGGCATGGTTTGGCTCCGGGTTGTAGCCGAATGTATGAAAACAGAATTGCCATATTCTCCAACTGGTGTCTAGTATTCTCCACTCAAAGGCAATCACTGCAATAAAGCATGGAAACCTTAATAGCTCCCTCGACAAGTCGGTAGAATTATTTATTCGAAATTCAAAATTCAATATCCAATAAATAAGCAGCCATTAAATTACTAATTATTTACACTAAAGTAAGGTGCAACATGGCAAATTCAATTTATCTGACACTTAATGGAAAAAATTAGGGGTTAATATCTGTAGGATGTATGTCCCTTGATTCAATTGGAAATAAAGCGCAGATCTCACATCTTGATCAAATTATGGTATATGAGTTAAACCACCGACTAACACGCATTGATAACGTCAATCATCACTGCCTAACCATCAGAAAACCTATTGATAAATCCTCACCATTATTGAGTAAAGCAATTAATGACAATGAAATATTAACTTGTGAATTTCCTGTGTATAGGACCAATCGCTTTGGTATAAATGAGCTGTATTACATTATAAAATTGACCGACGCGCGTATTTGTGACTTACAGCTCCACGTCCCCCATGTAGTTGACGACAGCAAAGGGCTTGCGGAAGAGACAGTTTCATTTGTTTATGAAGCAATTAGTTGGGAACATTGCACCGCAGGAACAAGTTCTTATAGTTTGTGGATGGATCGTGTCCTCTAACAGCATGCGAAGTAATGACTAACTTGTATAATATTAAACGACGCTAAGACAACTCATTAGCTAAGTAGGATTCAAGATATGTATCAAGGGCAAACAAAATATAATGCTATATCGGAAGGAGGGCTGAGGCGATTAACATTAGGTGAGATTAAATTAGCCTCTACACTTTATGGTTTCAGTATTCACTACAATCAAGTATGGATTCACTTAGAAAGTTACCTACCTTTTAATCTGCAGAACCCAGGACAAGCTATGAGTCCTAACGGTGAAATGTGGTTTAGGCAGGAAAAATATCGGGATGACTTCTCTCTTTCTCATGGGCCAAGTTTTAAGCATCTTTTTCTTCATGAAATGATGCATGTCTGGCAACATCAACGAGGAATGTGGGTAAGAACCAGAGGAGCTTTCTCTTGGGTTGCTGATTACACCTATAGTTTAGACAAGGCTAGATTGCTTGATTATGGGTTAGAACAACAAGCAAGTATTGTGAGTGATTACTGGTTGTTAAAAAATTATGGATTCTTTGGGAACAGTAATCTTTATGCTTACAGAGATTATAATGCTGATGCACCAGAAATAAATCTGTTGGCTATATACGAAAATGTGTTAGGGATCTTTCCTAAATGAAAAACTTATTTTTTTTAATTCTTTTATGTACATTATTAACAGGTTGCCCTGGTGGAAATAGAGAAGGGAAAGAAATCGGAGATTATAAACCATTCTACGTAACACGAGGAAATATATGTTTCAGTGTGAATAAAAATGATGTGCTAAGTCGCTATACTTTGTATTCTAATCAAGGTGGGGAAAAAAGACTCGTCGTTAATGATAGAGTTAAACTCTCCTATCCTGATACCTGTATAAATGTAGACCTGAATATGGGCTACCAGTATTCATCAAGTTATAACTTGAATGGTATTAATTATCACTATGATTTTTTTATCGATAATAACGGGAGTGTCACAGGATTAAACCAATGATTAAGAATACCTTAAGCAGCTGATGTGTATCTATATGATGAGAGTAAAATGAAACGATTCATGAAACAGTTCTTTTTTGACTGGATAAAAACCGAAACATTGTATTCATATTTACCGTTGGCCATTATTATTATTTTGTCCTGCACTTTTTACAGATATTTTCCTGAGCATTGGGGGAAGTCAACGTTGTTTTCAATTTTTATTGTCATCGTCGCGGTCTGGAAAATAGCGAAGCATATAGAAAAATAACCTTCCATCTAAAAGTTCTTCACTCATATTTCCAACATTCTCCGAGGCGCAATCAACGTACCGGTATTTGAAGAATGATGGGTATATGACAAATGTGAACAGCCTCTGACATTCTGCATTTACTTTGACGTGTTCAACTGGCAGCAATCGAACCTTCACCCGCAGGAGTCGCACCATGAGTAGCGTTCCCATTCTGGAGATGCGCAATATTGCCAAATCATTTGGCAAGTTCTATGCGTTGAAAGGTGTCGACTTAACGGTGTTCCCCGGCGAAATTCACGCGCTGATGGGGGAAAACGGTGCCGGGAAAAGTACCCTGATGAAGATTCTCGCCGGAGCCTATACCGCCACCAGCGGCGAGATTTTAATTAACGGCGAACCCTACAGCATCAAAGGGCCGAAAGACGCACTCAACGCAGGCATCACGCTGATTTACCAGGAGATGCAGCTTGCGCCGAATCTTACGGTCGCTGAGAACATCTTCCTCGGCAGCGAGCTTTCTCACGGCGGTCTGGTCAAGCGCAAAGAGATGGTGATGCAGGCCCAGACGGTTATCGACCGCCTCAGCGCGCAGTTTAAGGCCAGCGATTTGGTTTCGCGCCTGACGATTGCCGAACAGCAGCAGGTGGAGATCGCCCGCGCGCTGCACCGCAACAGCCGCATTTTAGTGATGGATGAACCCACCGCTGCCCTTTCCTCGCGTGAAACGCACCGCCTGTTCGAGCTGATTATGCGGCTGCGCGATGAAGGCATGGCGATTATCTATATCAGCCACCGCATGGCGGAAGTGTACGAGCTTTCTGACCGCGTGAGCGTGCTGCGCGACGGGCAATATGTCGGCAGCCTGACGCGTGAACACCTCAATGCCAACGAGCTGGTGCGCATGATGGTCGGCCGCCCACTCAGCGATTTGTTTAATAAAGAGCGCGATATTCCGCTCGGCAGTGTGCGTCTGAACGTTCACCACCTGACGGACGGCGTAAAAGTCCAGCCGGTCAGTCTACAAGTGAAATCCGGCGAGATAGTCGGCCTTGCGGGGCTAGTCGGTGCCGGGCGTTCTGAACTCGCACAGCTGATTTTTGGCGTGCGCAAATCGACGGGTGGGAGCATCGAAATCGACGGCAAGCCCGTCAAAATCCATTCACCACGCGAAGCGATTAGCCACGGGATCGGTTTCCTGACCGAGAACCGCAAAGAGCAGGGTTTGTTCCTCGAACTCGCCGCGCAAGACAACATCACCATGGCGACCCTTGAGCGTGACGCGCACTACGGCTGGCTGGATCGCAAAAAAGCCCAGACCATTTCTGACGATGCCATCAGTTTGCTGAATATTCGCGTGCCACACGCGCAAGTACGGGCTGGCGGGCTGTCTGGCGGCAATCAGCAAAAACTTTTGATTTCACGCTGGGTAGCGATCGGCCCGCGCATTTTGATCCTTGATGAGCCAACGCGCGGGGTAGATGTCGGTGCGAAAAGTGAGATCTACCGGATCATGAGTCAGATGGCAAAACAGGGCGTGGCGATCTTGATGATCTCCAGTGAATTGCCTGAAGTGGTCGGCATGAGCGACCGGGTGTATGTGATGCGTGAAGGCAGTATCGCCGGGGAGTTGCACGCCGCTGATATCACGCAAGAGAAGATTATGACGCTGGCAACCGGCGTTGAAGATGCCCATAAAAAAGGGGTTCACCATGGCTAGCCCAACCACGCCACAACAAGTCGCCAAATCTGCCTCGCTGAAAAAAGCGCTGTTTGGCGATTTGATGCAAACCGTCGGAATTTTGCCGATTTTGATCCTAATCGTCACCGTTTTTGGCTTTATCACGCCAAACTTTTTTACCGAATCTAACTTGTTGAATATCGCCCGTCAGTCGTCGATCAACATCGTGCTCGCCGCCGGGATGACCTTCATTATTTTAACCGGTGGGATAGATCTTTCCGTTGGCTCCATTCTGGGCACCACGGCGGTGACCGCGATGGTGGTTTCGCTGATGCCGGGTTGGGAATCGCTGTCGATTCCTGCCGCGCTGATGATGGGCACCGGGCTGGGGCTGTTTAACGGCATGTTGGTCGCCTGGGCCGGACTACCGCCGTTTATCGTCACGCTCGGCACTTATACCGCGCTGCGCGGAGCGGCCTATTTGCTGGCCGACGGCACCACGGTGATTAACTCCAATATCAATTTTGAATGGATAGGCAACTCGTATCTCGGGCCGATTCCGTGGCTGGTTGTTATTGCCCTGGCGGTAATTGTGGTCTGCTGGTTCATTCTGCGCCGCACCACGCTTGGCGTTCATATCTACGCGGTCGGCGGCAATATGCAGGCCGCACGCCTGACAGGCATCAAAGTCTGGCTGGTTTTGCTGTTCGTGTACGGCATGAGCGGTTTGCTTTCCGGGCTAGGCGGCGTGATGAGTGCTTCGCGACTCTACAGCGCCAATGGCAATCTTGGGATGGGTTATGAGTTGGACGCCATCGCTGCGGTGATTCTTGGCGGCACCAGTTTCGTCGGCGGTATCGGCACGATTACCGGCACGTTGGTCGGCGCGCTGATTATCGCCACGCTCAACAATGGCATGACGCTGATGGGCGTCTCGTATTTCTGGCAACTGGTGATCAAGGGTGCGGTGATCATCATTGCGGTGCTGATCGATAAATACCGTACCCGTCACCATCAAAGTGCATAACAAAACACAACACAACAATAGTCGTAGGTCGGATAAGCGTGAGCGTCATCCGACAAAACCAGACAGGAGATTCACCATGCGTTTAAAACTACTCGCTGCTGCACTCATGATTGCCGCTGTGCCTTTCGTTCAGGCAAAAGAATTGAAATCCATCGGGGTGACGGTGGGCGACCTCGCCAACCCGTTCTTCGTACAGATAACCAAAGGTGCAGAGCTTGAAGCCCGAAAACTGGCGGGCGACAACGTGAAAGTGACGCTGGTTTCCAGCGGCTACGATCTCGGCCAGCAGGTATCGCAAATTGATAACTTTATTGCCGCGAAAGTGGACATGATCATTCTGAACGCGGCGGATTCTAAAGGGATCGGCCCGGCGGTGAAACGCGCTAAAGACGCCGGGATCGTGGTAGTGGCGGTGGACGTGGCGGCGGAAGGTGCCGATGCAACGATCACCTCGAACAACACCCAGGCGGGCGAGATGGCCTGTAAATACATTGCGGATCGCCTGAAAGAAAAAGGCAACGTGGTGATCATCAACGGGCCGCCGGTTTCTGCGGTACAAAACCGTGTTGAAGGTTGTGAAACCGAATTTAAAAAACACCCGGGCATTAAGATCCTTTCTTCTAACCAGAACGCCAAAGGCAGCCGTGAAGGAGGACTTGAAGTGATGACCTCATTACTGGCGGCTAATCCGAAGATCGACGGCGTGTTTGCCATCAACGATCCAACCGCGATCGGTGCCGATCTGGCAGCGAAACAAGCTCAACGTAACGAATTCTTTATCGTCGGCGTGGATGGAAGCCCGGATGCGGAAGAAGCGCTGAAACGCGGTGGAAATACGCTGTTTGTCGCAACACCTGCGCAAGATCCGCAAGTGATGGCGGCGAAAGCGGTGGAGATTGGTTACGACATTCTGCAAGGCAAACCAGCGCCTAAAGAGCCTGTGCTGATCCCGGTGACGATGATCGATAAAAACAATATCGGCACGTATAAGGGCTGGACGGTGAAATAACCGATTTTCCAAACTCGTAGGTGAATAATCCTTCGGGTTATGGAATGCATATTTACCCTAAATAATTCGAGTTGCAGGTAGGCGGCAAGCGAGCTTATCCCCAGGAGCTTACATAAGTAAGTGACTGGGGTAAGTGAGCGTAGCCAACACCCCTGCAACTTGAAGTATGACGGGTAAAAGGAGGGAAAATGAAACGTTCTGAAGTAAACCAGATCCTCGCGCAAACGCGCCATTTCTTTATGCAGCACGATGTCCATTTGCCTCCTTTTGCCTCATTCGACCTGGCGAAATGGCAGCAGGTTGATAAACAAATCTGGCAGGAAGTCTTCGATCTCAAGCTCGGCTGGGATGTTACCGCATTCGGTGGCAATGATTTTCTCACTCAGGGTCTGACGCTTTTCACGCTGCGTAATGGTTCACCCGATGGCGCGCCGTATGCCAAGTGTTATGCCGAAAAAATAATGCATGTTCGCGACGGCCAAATCACGCCGATGCATTTTCACTGGCGCAAACGCGAGGACATTATCAATCGCGGCGGCGGCAATCTGATTGTCGAATTGTGGAATGCCGATCAGTTTGAACAGGCCGAAGAAAGCGACGTCACCGTAGTGATTGATGGTTGCCGCCAGACGCACGCGGCGGGCAGCCAACTACGTCTCTCACCGGGGGAGAGCATTTGTCTGGTGCCGGGCATTTACCACAGTTTTTGGGGCGAGCCGGGTTATGGCGATGTGCTGGTTGGGGAAGTGTCGATGGTGAATGACGATGACCATGACAACCGTTTTCTCAAGCCGCTCGAGCGCTTTAACGCCATTGTTGAAGACGAACCCGCGCGGCAATTGCTGTGCAACGAATATCGCCAGACCCTTTAATTTCCAGACCTTATTTTCCAACACCAGGGGAAACTTTTATGGCTTTGATATCGCTCGCCGATGGGCTGAAACACGCGCGGGAAAATGGCTACGCGCTAGGCGCGTTTAATGTCCTCGATAGTCATTTTCTGCGCGCGCTTTTTGCTGCCGCAAAGCAGGAAAACTCACCGTTTATCATTAACATCGCCGAAGTGCATTTTAAGTATGTCTCGCTGGATTCTCTGGTCGAAGCCGTCAAATTCGAAGCGGCTCGCCACGATATTCCGGTGGTGCTCAATCTCGATCACGGCCTGCATTTTGAAGCGGTCGTTCGCGCTTTACGCCTCGGTTTTAGCTCAGTCATGTTTGATGGTTCTACACTTGAATATGAGGAGAATGTTCGCCAGACGCGTGAAGTGGTGAAAATGTGCCACGCGGTGGGTGTTTCGGTTGAAGCGGAGCTGGGTGCCGTCGGCGGTGACGAAGGCGGTGCGCTGTATGGCGAAGCCGACAGCAACAAGTTTACCGATCCCAAAATCGCGCGTGATTTTGTCGACAGAACGGGCATCGACACTTTGGCCGTCGCCATCGGCAATGCGCACGGCAAATATAAAGGCGAACCAAAACTCGATTTCGACAGACTGGCCGCGATTCGTAGCCAAACCGGTCTCCCGCTGGTGCTACACGGTGGTTCCGGCATCAGCGATGAAGATTTCAGAAAAGCGATAACGCTCGGCATTCACAAAATTAATTTCTACACCGGGATGTCACAGGCAGCGCTGAGTGCCGTCGAGCAGAGAATGAATCAGCGTCATGCCATTTATGACGAATTCGCGGAGTTATTACTGGGTATAGAAGAGGCGATTACGGATGTCGTCGCACAACAGATGCAGATTTTTGGCAGTTCGGGTAAAGCGTAAGGAGTAGGTATGACAGAGCGCAGCGGCATTATCGCCGCCGGAAACATGTTAGTCGATCATGTGCATCAAATTGTGCAGTGGCCGCAGCGCGGTTGGCTCGCGGAAATTGTCCACAGCGAACGCTCCACCGGCGGCGCTCCGCTTAACGTTCTGCTGACACTGGCAAAAATGCATGTCGGCCTGCCGCTCCAGGCCGTGGGTTTAGTCGGTGACGACCACGACGGCGATTACATTATGGCCATGCTCGATCAGTATCATGTGAATCGCCAGCATGTGCACCGCACCACCTTTGCGCCAACGTCGATGTCGCAAGTGATGACCGACCCTGACGGGCAGCGCACGTTTTTCCACTCGCCAGGTGCGAATCGCCTGCTTGATTTACCCGCTTTTGACCGTCTTGAATCGTCGTTCAAAATCTTCCATTTGGGTTATTTATTACTGCTCGATAGCCTCGATATGGAGGATGCGGAATACGGCACGCGCAGCGCCAGATTGCTGGCGATGATGACGCAGCAAGGCTATGAAACCTCGCTGGATTTAGTCTCGCGCCAGGGCGACCCACGTTACCGCCCGATGGTGCTCCCTGCCCTGCGTTGGCTCGATTATCTGGTGATAAACGAGCTGGAAGCCGGTGAGTTTAGCGGGCTGGAAATTCGTCACGCCAACGGAGCGCCACACATCGAAAATATTGCCATTGCGGCGACGCAATTACTCGAAGCGGGCGTAAAGCAAAGAGTCGTCATTCACTGCCCGGAAGGCGCATGGGGTGTGGAAAAAGGAAAAGAAGGTATGTGGGTGCCTTCGTTTATGCTCGCCCGGAATGAAATTATCGGCAGCGTCGGCGCGGGTGACGCATTTTGCGCCGGAATATTATATGGCTGCCATGAAAAATGGTCGTTGGCTGACAGCCTGAAATTAGCCCACGCCTGCGCGCGCTCTAATCTTTTATGCGCAAATGCGATAGATGGCGCAAAAACATTAACGGAATTACAGAGTTTTATTAGTGAGCAGAGTTAATATTTATTACGTCATCGACTAATAATGATGGCGTGAATATATTATTTGAGAGAGACGTTCCATAACAATGTAATTTCAATCAATAAATTACATTGTGGATTTCATATTAAATAAATAAAAATTGAGTAAACTATGCGGCGGGTGCTTAGGGCTTTCAGTCCTGAGCATAAGTGAGGGATATTCTTGAACGTTAAGAATAAGAAAGCCCCGGGCAACTTTACGTTAACCTGTACTGCACCCATTTAGTTGGACTCTCTTACTGGAGAGCCCCATGTCAAAACGTAAATATCCTTTCGAAATGCGCCTGGCAGTGGTTATGCACTATTCCACTACTGATGAAGGTTACCGTTTAACATCTGCACGTTTTAACATCCCTAGAACACAGGTGAAGATGTGGGTGGCTGCCTATGATGCCTATGGCGAAGAGGGGCTAAGACCCAAATATAAAGGCGTTTCAGTAGACCCTGAGATCCGGGTGGCCGCTATAAAGGACGTGCTGGAAGGGAAGATGTCCTATAATCAGGTCGCTATTAAATATAAGATCGCAGGCCCTGGGGTTATAGCTAAATGGTTGAAAGTTTTCGATAAAAATGGATATGACGGCCTCCGATCTCTTCGCGTTGGGAAAAGAAGGGCACTTCATATGATAGAAACCCCTGAAGCGGTTGAGGCTGCAATTGAACGTTCAAAAGTTCAGCGTATCAAGGAACTTGAAAGGAGAGTCAAGTATCTGGAATTAAAGGTTTTGTATCTAAAAAAGCTGAAAGCCTTGGTTCGGTGAGGGAGAAAGTCAAAGTTATTGATGAACTGAGGCTGCACTATCCATTTGATGAACTTCTTGAAATCGCCAGCATTCCTCGAAGTACTTTTTACTATCACCTGAAAGCACTTAAGTTACCGGAAAAATATGCTGAGCTAAAATGCAGAATCAGGGAAATCTACGACGACAATTACGGTCGTTATGGCTATCGCAGAATAACGATGGCTTTAAAAAGAGAAGTTTGTGTAATCAATCATAAAGTTATTCAACGACTTATGAATGTTATGACGCTTAAGGCAGCGATCAGAGTTAAGCGTTACAGTTCATGGCGCGGGCAACGCGGTGAAACAGTCGACAATCTCCTTCAACGAAACTTTAAGGCCAGCCGACCTAACGAAAAGTGGGTCACTGATGTCACTGAGTTTGCTGTAAACGGCCGGAAACTCTATCTCTCTCCCATCCTGGATCTCTTCAATAACGAAGTGATTTCCTACAGTATTTCCGAACGACCAACCATGCCGATGATCGATGAAATGCTCCTTAAGGCATTTGCCAGAATGGACGCTGACAGCAATCCTGTTCTTCATTCTGATCAGGGCTGGCAATACCGGCACAGGTGGTATCAGTATCAGTTGCGCGAGTTCGGGGTTTTGCAAAGTATGTCCAGAAAAGGAAAGTGTCTGGATAATGCCTGTGCAGAATGCTTTTTCGGAACGTTAAAATCGGAATGCTTTTACACCCGTAAATTCAATGATGTTGACGAACTGAAGGTTGCCCTCGAGGATTACATTCGTTACTACAACACCCGCCGCATTAGCCTTAAATTCAACGGCCTCAGCCCGCTTGAGTATCGCCTACAGACCTATCCACTACGAATTTAAACCAATGACTTTATCAAGGAGGTTGTCTGGAAAACGTTTAGATAAGAGCCAGTTGCATGCTCTGGATTCTTATGTTTCAGGCTAATGAGTTTAAAACACCATCCAGATGCCGTTGCCGAAGCGCCATAGGACACGAGGACGCTCATTTCCGCTATGAGCGAGGAGCGGAAGTTGGCTCTTATCTAACAACTTAAAAGATGACAACGAAAGCCACACCGATTCAGGTCAGCGATAGACTCTTTTTACATTTGGAAAAATTAGTGCCGTGTCTTGAGCTAAAACAATGTGTTTTGCAGAGTAAGAAATACTATGGATATTCGACATAAATTGGGGAAGTAAAATGACAGATCCTTTTTTCGTTCATGAAGCATCAAAACTGCCGCATAATGAGATTCTGAAGAGATTAGAAACTCTGTATGAAGATGGAGCGATGAGTGACATTGAACGTGGAATTTATCGCCAAATCAAAGAGAAAGGTATCCGTAGTCTCTCAGATAAACAGCGTTTGCATTTTGATAATGGAATGATCCCGCAATGTGTTGAAAGATGTTCCATTAAGGGATGTACTAACCCTACCTATCCTGGTAAGGCTTATTGTGACATTCATAGTGTTGAGTACGGTGACGACTGATTGGTAATAATCCCACCAACAATAGTGGACACGCGACTTATTGAGTTTTACTGATGTCCTGTAGTGGAACAGTAAACCTGGCGGCCTAAACAGAGTCGCCTACTTCCGATTTGGCACGAAGCGGACCGCCCGAAGCACAGCGAGAAGCGGACATGAAAATTTATTGTCTCATAGTAGTTGTATGCTCAAGCTAATATATTTAATTTTAGTATATTGCCAATAATACAAACCCTTTAAATTTTAAAATTTAAAGGGTTTGTATTCCCATGAAATATAAGTACTATAAAGTCAACATGATCAATTTCATATCACAAAGGTGGAGTTATAATGATTAGAACTTTTCATTCAATAGGTCAAGGCGCTTTTTATACAGAGGAGTTTGATAATTTTAAGTTTGTATATGATTGTGGAACCGATACTGATGGTAAAAAAAGAGTCGAAAAATATATAAGAAATCACTTTAAAGAAAATGACATCATTAATGCTTTGTTCATATCGCATTTTCACAGAGATCATATTAATGGATTGGAATGTTTGCTTTCTAAATTCGAAGTTGAGAAAGTGTTTATCCCCCAATACGATGTATATGAACATGTTCTTGATTTTATGTATACTGATGGCAATCTAAATTCATTTGATACGAAATTAACAATAAACCCTGTCGAAACGATAAAGTCCATCTCACCCAAAACAAAAGTTATTTTAATAAAAAAATATACGAATAGGGACGATCCAGAGGAGAGGGCTATCGATATTTTAGATGATGGTGATGTTATTAATAGCGGTACTTTATTGCATTCATGTATTCCTAACTGGATTTTTATTCCGATCAATTATGACAATAGCAATCGTTCTTCAATTTTCAAACGATTCTTAAAACATCATGGCATTGAATTTAATAGCTCGGCAGATTTTATTACTGCATGGAGTTCCAAAAAGATAAAAAAAGAAATAAAACAAGCATTTGAGAAGCTACCAAAAAATCAAAATGAAAACTCAATGGTTGTTTATTCAGGACCTAATGTGGAGCAAAAATATAGACAGCATATGCAATTATCGTTAGCTATACATTTCCCACCCTTTATTCCATTTATCTCGACACATGCTGGCTGTATATATTTTGGAGACTATGAGGTTCATGATGATGCATGGAGGACAATAGACCGTATTCTTAATAAGTATTACAGTTTAACTGGAGTTATACAGATTCCACATCATGGTTCATCAGAGAACTACAGAGATGAAATTAATATGAAGAAGTTCCTATATTCAGTTATATCATACGGAACTACCAATAAACACGGGCATCCAGGTTCTTTTACCACTGCATCGGTTACAAAAAACTATGGGATTTTATTGGGGGTTACAGAGAATCCATCTACGAGGGTACATTTCTTTGTGGAATGAAAATGCTAACCTCTTCCCATTAAATAATTAGATTATTAAAAAGATAAAAGAATCATTTATATTACTCAGTAAAAAATATAAATGATCTCTTTTTAGAACCACAAATTATCTTATCAGCAGATAAATATCTATAATGTTTTCATTTCTGTTATAGGAATTTCATGTTCGAACAAACTCCGTCAGTATTTATTCCACAGTTCCTCTATTGATATAAATATCGAAAATAATCCATTAATATCATTCTAAATTAATATTAAGAAGGATTTTTATTTACAAAGTCCGCTCCTGACACGCAGCGGACAGGCAGTATGATTATGAGGTCTGCTATGAGTGATCTGCGGAAGTTAGTTTGCCGAAGTTTTATAAAAGTAAATCGCTCAATATAATAAGATGCTTACTTAACATCAGCCTTGAATTTCTCTAGTATCCTTGGCAGTAGTACCAAACTGGGAGGTACTGCTGCAGGGCAAAGTCAGGCCTGTTAAAGTCAAGCTTTGGTTTACTGGAACAGTAGTGGGATTATGTATTTTCCGTTAGCATAGCATATGCCTCACATGAAACATGTTTATCAACTATTCCCCAACATGAATGATTGAGAAAATTGACGCATGCAATAAGATTGTGGTTTGGCTTTTACACCGGAATTTATAAACGGAGAAAATGATGAGTAAACCCTTGTTGCCAATTTTAAATTATTTCTTTGTTCGATGTATGTTACTTTTGCTCCATAATACACCTATTGACTCTCCTTATAGCGATGGTAGATGAAAATGAAAAAAGAAAACCCAGTTAGAAATTTGGTAGCTAGTATCTTTGAGTTAGAATTGCAAGCCATAGTGACGAATATTGGTGCAAGCTCAGATACCCTTCACATGCTAGGTGAATTTGCTGAGTTTATGTATAGAAAAAATCGCTTTACTGAAGGAGAGGAAATTAGGACTGCAAATGAAATTCTTGTCCCTTTACTACTGGGACGTTATAAATCTAAAGATGGTCCACAAAAAAATTACGAACCCTCAGATTATGTCGAGGTATTTAATTTCTTGAGGGCATATAATACATTGAAAGATGCAGTGTTTTATTCATATGCCGATGATGAAGTTGTTGCGTGGAGTAAGGAAAACAACAATATCAAGGTTACTTTAAATGACGATTCAATTTTAAGACAACATGCTTCGGAATTTATGACTTTTAGTTTAAACTCACGGTGCGTGCCTTACGATCAAGTACAGGCTAATCCAGAAGAACTCCTTCAAGGTACTAAACATTTCGACTTGAGTAACCCTAATGTAGAAAAGGCTTTTGCCGCTATAGAGAGCATTGCGGACTGGAAAATAAAGTTTTATTTTTCTTATATACCTGAAGATAGTGATGTGATGCTTGATGGATATAAGTATTCTACATTCATTGGTATTTACAAATCCTTGTTAATACTAGCGTTGTATGAACGATATTTCTCCAAAGCAAACAACGTTTCTGGAGTCATTACCTATAAGGAAGATGAACTTTTGGGACAAGCTATGCAACAATATCCCGAAGAAAGTCCAGAGAGGGTGAAGAAGATATTCCAAGATATAGCAGTGTCATCAAGATCAACATTCAACTACATACCGTCCGAAAATAAGTATCTGCTGAACCCTACTTGTTTTTCACTAGTAGATGGTATTTCAAACATGTTGAGGCACTTTGCCAAGAATAATCCAGATGGTTTTTCGAACAACATTTCTGAAATAATGGGTAAAGGGTTAGTTAAGAAGATTAGGTCCAAGTTCGAGCAATATGCCAACTACAAATTGTTTAGCGATGTGAAACTAGATGAATTTGATCCTAAACTGCCAGATATCGACTTATTAGCAATATCATATGAGCCATCACTCGGGTTTCATGTTTTTGTTGGCGAAGTGAAAAACAATTTACCCGCCGCGTGGGGTAAAGATTATCTCAAAGCCAACGGAGCAAAGGGATTTATCACAAAAGCCATATCGCAAATAGAGAATATAAGTGGCTTCTTGAAAACAGATGATGGGTTAAAGTTGATTCATAAGTTCGCTGTTAAAGCATTTCCGAGTCTAGAAATAGACCACCTTTTCCCACATGGAATATGCATCATTGTTGATACACTAATAATCTCTTCTCAAAGCACAGGGATGTTTTTCCCCGAAAATACTATTCCAATTATAGATGGGGAAACATTAGGTCATATTATAGAAGAAAGTGATGGCGATACTAACTATATCCTGTTCCACCTAAGAGGACATAGTAAGTTTATTGATGAATGTACCAACCGTGCAACTGAGGAAATATCTGTCGGTGATTACACAATAGAATATGATATAATTTCTCTGGATAAGTTTTACGGTCTCGCTAAGAATGAGTTTGTGTCTGTTGGTGCTATTGAAAAGCTAGAGAAAGAATCTTTGGATTTGGGATATACAATGGCTGGTTCGTTGAGACACTTGGGTAATGAAGAGTATTTCATGAATAGCGAAGGCTGGCCGCAAAACATATCTCTTTTTGTTATCCACTAAAGAGCTGACCTGCCCCCTTAAACTAACATACCATGTGCCAGCAATGTCCGCTCCTGGCACACAGCGGACATCAGTATTCAAAAATTTGAAAAAAGATAACTTTCTGTATAGCATTTGCTATACGTGGTCGTTGTGCTATTCTTGTAAAGCAAACGCTATACAGGGGTGTCTTATGAAATCAGATGTTCAACTTAACCTTAGAGCTAAGGAATCGCAGCGGGCGCTCATAGATGCGGCTGCGGAAATCCTCCACAAGTCACGTACAGATTTCATTCTTGAAATGGCCTGTCAGGCTGCCGAGAATGTGATCCTCGATCGCCGGGTATTTAACTTTAACGATGAGCAATATGCGGAGTTCATCGATATGCTTGATGCACCGGTCGCAGATGATCCCATTATCGAAAAACTGCTGGCAAGGAAACCCCAGTGGGACATGTAACAGCACCAGAACCTCTGTCCGCTTTTCATCAAGTGGCTGAGTTCGTCAGCGGTGAGACTGTGCTCGATGACTGGTTAAAGCAGAAAGGCCTTAAAAACCAGGCTCTCGGAGCGGCCAGAACGTTTGTGGTATGTAAGAAAGATACGAAGCAAATAGCCGGCTTTTACTCTCTGGCCACCGGGAGCGTCAATCATACTGAAGCGACAGGGAATCTTCGGCGTAATATGCCAGATCCCATCCCTGTCATCATACTTGCCCGCCTTGCTGTCGATCTCTCATTGCGCGGAAAAGGGCTTGGCGCTGATTTACTTCATGATGCAGTGCTTCGTTGCTATCGGGTTGCCGAGAATATAGGTGTACGTGCAATCATGGTTCATGCGCTCACAGAAGAAGCCAAAAATTTCTACATTCACCATGGTTTCAAACCATCACAAACTCAGCCGCGGACATTGTTCCTCAGACTCCCTCAGTAATGCGAAAGGACCTTATGTTCGGAATTTATGAGCAATAATTAAATGGTGCGCATGCGGTTAGTTCAATAGACATACTTCATGAGAGAAGATGGTGAACGAGTTAATGGCTAGACAAGAATGCACGTGCAGTAGGAATGCTGTGGAATGGATAATACGGCTGCGAAATTGATTATTTAGCTTTATAGGGAACAAAAAAGAGCCCATGTATTAAATGGACTCTTTCTCTGATGCCTCGGTTAATCTGTCCAACTAAATGGGGTCAGTACAACCGAGGCTGATCCTCAACCCTGAACAAGTTGAGGTTAGCCTCTTACTCGCCGCAAGGCAAGGAGTAAAAAGGCATGAAGCCTACAAGAACTGTTGTCATATGTTTATTAATTGTTTGCTTAACATTAATAGCAATTACCTTATTAACACGCCGTAATTTATGCGAAGTGAAAATAAGGAATGATAAACAGGAGGTAGCGGCCAGGCTGGCCTGCTCCGAATAGTAAAGCTATCCGGGCGGGGTTCGCCCCGCCCAACTTGTGAAGGAATGAAGGGAGTAGTCTTAAGCACCCATTTATTATATATAATTCAAGCCGCACTATTCTCCGCCTGAATAACATCAGCCGAAAATACATATCCCACACCGCGAATAGTTCTGATTAATGCTGGCTGATGTGGGTTCGGTTCTATTTTTTTACGCAGGCGCATAATCAGCACATCTATCGTTCTGTCGAACACTTCCAGGCTTTCGCTGTGGGTCAGTTCCAGTAATCTCTCACGCGATAACACTTTGCGGGCGTTTTGTACCAGGGCCAGCAGCAGGCCGTATTCGCCCTGGGTGAGATCAACTTGTTCATGCGCACAATTGAATAGCTGGCAACGCCCGGTATCGAGTCGCCAGCCGTTGAAATGTACGCCGTTGGTTTTGGTTGTCGGAGTTTCAATCGCTAATGCGCCGGAACGCCGCAGCACCGCTTTCACTCGCGCCACCACCACTCGCGGGTTAAATGGTTTGCCGATGTAATCATCCGCGCCCATTTCAAGCCCGACCACCACGTCAGATTCGCTACCCAACCCAGTGAGCATCACCACCGGCAAATCTGGCCGCTGGCGTTGAATCTGTTGCAGCACCAGCAGTCCGTTAATATCCGGCAAAATCATATCCAGCAGCACCAGCGCAATTTCTGGAAACTGCGCGATGGCTGTCAGCGCATCATTTCCTGTGTGGCAGACCCGCACCTCAAAAACGTGTTCGTTTAGCACGTCTCGTAGTACGTCACAGATTGCCAGATCGTCATCCACCAGCAAAATTGCAGGTTTCATGGTTGTACTCCGCGATGGATGCATTAGGAAATTATAAGTGTGGGTGATTGTTGATGGAGTACCGCATAAATCCCAATAGACCGTGCCGAATTTTCAACCAGTGTCACAAACCGGAAGTGGGTCGACACGTCACTTTTGACGATGTCCTGTTTTTCGTCAGGGTTTTGCTGCTTTTATCGCCGTAAGATGCCTGTAATTCCCACTCTTTCTATGTGGCATAGATAATGCATAGAGAGCTGCAAGGTAAGTAATATTGACTGGAGCAACACTGATGAAAAAAGTCGTCACGGTTTGCCCCTATTGTGCCTCGGGTTGCAAAATCAACCTCGTGGTCGATAACGGCAAAGTCGTCAAGGCGGAAGCGGCTCAGGGTAAAACTAACCAGGGCGATTTATGCCTGAAGGGTTACTACGGCTGGGATTTTATTAACGATACTAAAATCCTCACTCCACGCCTGAAATCTCCGATGATTCGTCGCCAGAAAGGCGGCAAACTCGAAAACGTTTCCTGGGATGAAGCGCTGAACTACGTCAGCACCCGTCTGAGTGAAATCAAAGCGAAACACGGCTCCGATGCCATCATGACCACCGGTTCTTCCCGTGGGACAGGCAACGAAACTAACTATGTAATGCAGAAATTTGCGCGCGCCGTTATTGGTACTAATAACGTCGATTGCTGCGCACGCGTCTGACACGGCCCATCGGTTGCAGGTCTGCACCAATCGGTCGGTAACGGCGCTATGAGCAACTCAATCGTCGAGATTGAGGATACCGATTTAGTGTTTGTGTTCGGGTATAACCCGGCAGATTCACACCCTATCGTTGCTAACCGCGTGATTCGCGCAAAGCAAAAAGGGGCGCAAATCATTGTTGTCGATCCGCGTAAAATTGAAACCGCGCGCATCGCTGATATGCATTTGCAGTTAAGAAATGGTTCTAACATCGCCCTGCTTAACGCAATTGGGCATGTGATTATCGAAGAAAACCTGTACGACCAGTCATTCGTGGCCGAACGTACCGAAGGTTTCGACGAGTATCGCAAAATTGTTGCTGGCTACACGCCTGAATCTGTTGAAGAAATTACTGGCGTTACTGCGGCGGAAATTCGCAGCGCTGCACGCATGTATGCGAAGGCGAAAACCGCCACGATTCTGTGGGGCATGGGCGTGACCCAGTTCTATCAGGGCGTGGAAACTGTTCGCTCGCTGACAAGCCTTGCGCTGATGACTGGCAACCTGGGTAAACCGAACGTCGGTGTTAACCCGGTTCGTGGTCAAAACAACGTTCAGGGCGCCTGCGATATGGGCGCGCTGCCGGATACCTATCCTGGCTATCAGTACGTTAAAGATGATTTCAGCCGCGAGAAATTCGCGAAAGCATGGGGCGTGCCATCGCTGCCTGCTCACACTGGCTATCGCATTAGCGAACTGCCGCACCGTGTGGCACATGGCGAAGTGTATGCGGCGTACATCATGGGCGAAGATCCTCTTCAAACCGATGCGGAGCTTTCAGCTGTTCGCAAAGCATTTGAAGAACTCGAGCTGGTGATTGTACAAGACATCTTCATGACCAAAACCGCGGCTGCCGCCGATGTGATTTTGCCGTCCACTTCGTGGGGCGAACATGAAGGCGTTTATACCGCCGCTGACCGTGGTTTCCAGCGCTTCTTTAAAGCGGTAGAACCGAAGTGGGACTTGAAAACGGACTGGCAGATTATCAGTGAAATCGCCACTCGTATGGGCTACCCGATGCACTACAACAACACCCAGGAAATTTGGGATGAGTTGCGTGGTCTGTGCCCTGATTTCTACGGTGCCACTTACGAGAAAATGGGCGAGCTGGGTTATATCCAGTGGCCTTGCCGCGATGTTGCTGAAAGCGACCAGGGTACGTCGTTCTTGTACGACGGTAAGTTCGACCGTGCAAACGGCCTTGGCGAGTTCTTTACCTGCGACTGGGCGCCGCCAATCGACAAAGTCACCGAAGAGTACCCGATGGTACTTTCCACGGTGCGTGAAGTCGGCCATTACTCTTGCCGTTCGATGACCGGCAACTGTGCGGCATTGGCAGCTCTGGCAGATGAACCAGGCTATGCGCAAATCCACACCGACGATGCCGCGCGTTTGGGTATCGAAGATGAAGCGCTGGTGTGGGTCAATTCACGCAAAGGCCGAGTTATCACACGGGCGAATGTGAGCGAGCGTCCTAATAAAGGTGCCGTTTACATGACGTATCAGTGGTGGATTGGCGCGTGTAACGAGCTGGTGACTGAAAACCTCAGCCCGATTACCAAAACGCCGGAGTATAAATACTGCGCCGTGCGCGTCGAGCCCATCGCCGATCAGAAAGCTGCCGAACAGTATGTGATTGACGAATACAGCAAGTTAAAAGCCAGTTTGCGCGAAAGCGCGGCGGGTTAATAATCCCCAGGAAACACTCGAAAGCTGCCTGCCTGGCAGCTTTTTTTTTGCTTTTCACCCCTCTCTGCACGGGATGCATTGATTAAATTTTCAACCATTTAATTAATGCGTGATCTGTCGCCCAAATAATAAACAAAGCTTCCCAGGCACTCTGCGATTAACGTTTATGTGACATATTATTAACATCCTAAAAGGAGAAAAAAAGCATGAGCCAAATACATAAACACGCCATTCCCGCAAATATTGCGGACAACTGCCTGATAAATCCGGAGCAATACCAATCCATGTACCAACATTCGGTACATGATCCAGACGCATTTTGGGGCGAACAAGGGAAGATCCTCGATTGGATCAAGCCTTATCAGAAGGTGAAAAATACCTCTTTCGCACCGGGAAACGTCTCAATCAAATGGTATGAAGACGGCACGCTAAACCTGGCCGCCAACTGCCTGGACAGACACCTGAAAGAACGCGGCGATCAAACCGCCATTATCTGGGAAGGCGATGACGCCACTCAGAGCAAAACCATTACTTACCGTGAACTGCATCGTGAAGTTTGCCGTTTCGCCAATACTCTGGTGGAACTGGGCATCAAGAAAGGCGATGTGGTGGCGATTTATATGCCGATGGTGCCGGAAGCGGCCGTTGCGATGCTGGCCTGCGCGCGCATTGGCGCGGTGCATTCCGTGATATTCGGTGGCTTCTCACCGGAAGCGGTCGCCGGGCGCATCATCGATTCCAGCTCTAAACTGGTGATTACCGCTGACGAAGGTATTCGTGCCGGGCGCTCCATTCCGCTGAAGAAAAACGTCGATGACGCGCTGAAAAACCCAGGCGTCAAAACTGTCGAACACGTTGTCGTGCTTAAACGTACCGGCGGTAATATCGAATGGCACGAAGGCCGTGACCTGTGGTGGAACGAACTGGTTGAGAAAGCCAGTGCTCACCACCAGCCAGTCGAAGTAAACGCCGAAGATCCGCTGTTTATCCTTTACACCTCCGGTTCAACCGGCAAGCCAAAAGGCGTGCTGCACACCACCGGCGGGTATCTGGTTTATGCCGCAACCACCTTTAAATATGTCTTTGATTACCATCCGGGCGACGTGTACTGGTGCACCGCCGACGTGGGTTGGGTCACCGGACACAGCTATCTGCTCTATGGCCCGCTGGCGTGTGGCGCGATCACCCTGATGTTCGAGGGCGTGCCAAACTGGCCTGCACCAAACCGCATGGCACAAGTCGTTGATAAGCATAAGGTGAATATTCTATACACCGCACCAACCGCGATTCGTGCGCTGATGGCCGAAGGTGATAAAGCCGTTGAAAACACCGACCGTTCGTCGCTGCGCATTTTGGGTTCGGTAGGCGAACCTATCAACCCGGAAGCGTGGGAATGGTACTGGAAGAAAATCGGTAACGAGAAATGCCCGGTGGTGGACACCTGGTGGCAGACCGAAACCGGCGGTTTCATGATCACCCCGATTCCAGGCGCGACCGAGCTGAAAGCCGGTTCTGCTACGCGCCCGTTCTTCGGCGTGCAGCCTGCACTGGTGGATAACGAAGGTAATCCGCAACAAGGGGCGACCGAAGGTAACCTGGTGATCACCGATTCCTGGCCGGGCCAGGCGCGCACGCTGTTTGGCGACCATGAACGTTTCGAGCAAACCTATTTCTCGACCTTCAAAAATATGTATTTCAGCGGTGACGGCGCACGCCGTGACGAAGACGGTTACTACTGGATTACCGGACGTGTGGATGACGTGCTGAACGTGTCCGGCCACCGTCTGGGTACCGCAGAAATCGAGTCGGCACTGGTGTCTCACCCGAAAGTCGCCGAAGCGGCTGTGGTCGGCATTCCGCATAACATTAAAGGCCAGGCGATTTACGCATACGTGACACTCAATCACGGCGAAGAGCCGACGCCTGAGCTGTATACCGAAGTGCGAAACTGGGTGCGTAAAGAGATTGGCCCGCTTGCCACGCCGGATATTTTGCACTGGACAGATTCACTACCGAAAACCCGCTCCGGCAAAATTATGCGTCGCATTTTGCGCAAAATTGCCGCCGGGGATACCAGTAACTTTGGTGATACTTCAACGCTTGCCGATCCGGGCGTTGTTGAGAAGTTACTGGAAGAAAAACAATCTATTACCATGCCTTCGTAATATCTCTGCCCCTCTCCTTCAAAGAGAGGGGAAAACACAATAAAAAAACCTCAACCCAACCTAACCCTAATTCCCAAAGGATTTTGCGTTGCAGGAAGGCGGCAAACGAGCAAATCCCCAGGAGCTTACACAAGTAAGTGACTGGGGTGCGCGAATGCAGCCAACACCCCTGTGGCGTAAAAGACGAAGGGAATTTCTCTGGAGAGATCTGTGATGAGTGATCAACTTTATCAACGGATAGAAGACAGTGCGCATTTCAGGGAGTTAGTCGCTAAACGGCAACGGTTTGCCACCATTTTGTCCATCATCATGCTGGTGATTTATATCAGCTTTATCCTGCTCATTGCCTTTGCCCCCGGCTGGTTGGGTACGCCTTTGCACGAAGGCACCACCGTCACACGCGGCATTCCGATTGGTGTCGGCGTGATTCTGATTTCATTCTTCCTCACGGGCGTTTATGTCTGGCGGGCGAACGGTGAATTTGACCGTCTGAATAACGCTGTGCTGCGCGAGGTGAAGGTATCATGAAACGTCTTCTCGGCCTTGCTGCCGCACCGCTGTTAAGCCTGCCAGCCTCTGCGTTTGCCGCGGATGCCATTACGGGGGCTGTGCAGCGCCAGCCTACCAACTGGCAGGCGATTATCATGTTTATTGTGTTCGTCGCGTTCACCCTGGGCATCACTTATTGGGCCTCGAAACGCACCCGTACCCGTAGCGATTATTACACTGCGGGCGGCAATATTACCGGCTTTCAGAATGGCCTGGCGATTGCGGGCGACTATATGTCTGCCGCATCGTTCCTCGGTATTTCGGCGCTGGTATTTACCTCCGGCTACGATGGCCTGATTTACTCCTTGGGCTTTTTGGTCGGCTGGCCGATTATCCTGTTCCTGATTGCCGAACGCTTACGTAACCTCGGCAAATACACCTTTGCCGACGTCGCTTCTTATCGCTTAAAACAAGGGCCAATCCGTATTCTTTCAGCCTGCGGTTCTCTGGTGGTTGTCGCCCTGTATCTGATTGCTCAGATGGTTGGCGCAGGCAAACTTATCGAGCTGCTGTTTGGCCTGAACTACCACGTCGCGGTGGTGCTGGTCGGCGTGTTGATGGTGATGTACGTCCTGTTCGGCGGCATGTTAGCCACCACCTGGGTGCAAATCATCAAAGCCGTATTGCTGCTGTTCGGCGCAAGTTTCATGGCCTTTATGGTGATGAAACACGTCGGCTTTAGCTTCAACAATTTGTTCGCCGAAGCGATTGCCGTGCACCCGAAAGGGGTGGCAATCATGAGTCCGGGCGGGCTTGTGAAAGACCCGATATCGGCGCTGTCGCTGGGATTAGGTTTGATGTTTGGTACGGCGGGCTTGCCGCACATTCTGATGCGTTTCTTCACGGTCAGCGATGCTCGCGAAGCGCGTAAAAGCGTGCTCTACGCTACCGGTTTCATGGGTTATTTCTACATCCTGACCTTTATCATCGGCTTTGGTGCCATCATGTTGGTCGGTGCAAACCCCGCCTTTAAAGATGCCGCAGGGGCGTTGATTGGCGGCAACAACATGGCGGCGGTTCACCTCGCGGATGCGGTAGGCGGCAGCTTGTTCTTAGGCTTTATCTCGGCAGTTGCCTTTGCCACCATCCTTGCGGTGGTTGCCGGTTTAACGTTGGCGGGTGCGTCTGCGGTTTCGCACGACCTTTACGCCAACGTGTTCCGCAAAGGGGCTTCTGAACGCGACGAGCTGAGAGTGTCCAAAATCACCGTTCTGGTGCTGGGCGTGGTGGCTATCTTGCTGGGGATTTTGTTCGAGAAACAAAACATCGCCTTCATGGTCGGCCTGGCGTTCTCGATTGCGGCGAGCTGTAACTTCCCAATTATTCTGCTCTCGATGTACTGGTCGAAACTGACCACGCGTGGCGCGATGATTGGCGGCTGGCTTGGCTTGCTGACAGCGGTGATCCTGATGATCCTCGGCCCAACGGTTTGGGTGCAGGTTCTGGGCCACGCAACAGCAATCTTCCCGTACGAATACCCGGCACTGTTCTCGATTCTGGTGGCGTTCGTCGGTATTTGGGTATTCTCAGCGACTGATAACAGCCCGGAAGGCAATCTCGAACGTGAGAAATTCCGTGCACAGTTCATCCGCTCCCAGACCGGGATCGGCATTGAACAAGGTCGTGCGCATTAATTAGCATTAACTCTCCCCGGTTCGTTCGAGCCGGGGATCACATTTTCGCCTTTCCAGCATTTCAATCCCGCTCCAGAGGGCTACAGTAGCTCATAAATGAAACGATGTTTTATTTAATAACTGGCGAGGACTGGATGAAAAAGTATGCCCTGGTAGGAACCGGCGGACGTGCCGGGTTATATATCGAAGCCATTAGCGGTAAATGGAAAGATAACGCGCAACTGGTCGCATTTTGCGACACCAACCAGACGCGAATGAATTATGCCAATACGCTTTTGAGTCAGGCGGGTGCCGCTCCGGCATCAACCTGGAAAGCGGCAGATTTCGACACCATGATTCATGAAACACGCCCGGATATTGTCATCGTCACCACCATGGACCGCACGCACGACGAGTACATTGTGCGGGCGCTGCATGCCGGTTGCGACGTGATTACCGAAAAACCGATGACCATTGATGAAAAGCGTGCGCTGCGCATTCTCGATGCCATTGAAGAAACGGGTCGTCAGGTGCGTGTCGCCTTTAATTACCGTTACGCGCCGCATCACAGCAAAATCCGTGAATTGCTAATGAACGACACCATTGGCGAGGTGTTTTCAGTGCATTTCGAATGGCTGCTCAATACCGAGCACGGCGCGGATTACTTCCGTCGCTGGCACCGCGAGAAACGCAACAGCGGCGGCCTGCTGGTACATAAATCCACTCACCATTTCGACCTGATGAACTTCTGGTTAGACAGTTATCCGGAACGCGTTTATGCCGAAGGTGGGCTGCGTTTTTATGGCAAAGAGAATGCGCAGATGCGAGGCGTCTCGCAGTTTTACCCACGCGCGCACGGTTTCGATGCCGCAAAAGATGACCCGTTCGCGTTGCATATGGAAGAGAACGAGCAGCTCAAAGCGCTGTATCTGGATGCGGAACACGAAGATAACTATTACCGCGATCAGAGCGTTTTTAGCGACGGCATCACTATCGAAGACACGCTATCGGTGCTGGTGAAATACCAAAACCAGGTGCAGATGACTTACTCGCTGAATGCGTATTTGCCGTGGGAAGGGCTGAATGTGGTGTTCAACGGCAGCCGTGGGCGGCTGGAAATGAAACTGGTGGAAATGTCGTACGTGAATGCCGGTGGCGACCGCGAAAACGAAGGTAGCCTGGAAAGCTGCGATATCACCGTATTCCCGATGTTTGCCGCGCCTTTTAAAGCCGATTTCAATATTGGTGCAGGCGGCCATGGCGGGGGCGATAACGCGATGCTGGCTGATTTATTTGGCAAGCCGGGCAACGACCCGCTGAAGCGAGCCGCCGATCACCGCGCCGGAGCGATGTCGATTCTGACCGGAATCGCCGGGAATATTTCGATGCAGCAGCAACGCCCGGTGCAGTTTAAGGAGTTTGAACTGGTGTCGCGGTTAAAAAAGTAATCAAAACATGAGCCAACCCACCAATGGTGCAATCAACACCATGACTACGCCGGAAAACATCATCACCAGACTGGCGACCACACCTTCCTGCGGGCCTAGCTCGTAGGAACGTGCGGTACCTGCGCCGTGCGAAGCGGCACCAAAACCCGCGCCTTTTGCCATTCCTTCACGGATAGCGAGGCGCAAAAACAGCACGTCGCCCACCGCCATGCCAAATACCCCCGTCACGACGACAAATAACGCCACCAGCTCCGGCTGCCCACCGAGCGGTTTGGCCGCGGCGAGCGCAAATGGCGTGGTAATAGAACGCACCGCCAGGCTGCGCTGAATTTCATCGGATAAGGTAAACAAACGTGCCAGCCAAACCGAGCTGGTGACTGCCACCACCGTCGCCGTAATAACCCCTGCGGAGAGTGACATCCAGTGGCGCTTAATCACATTCAGGTTGTCATACACCGGTACCGCAAAGGCGATGGTCGCCGGGCCAAGTAGCCACAGCAGCCAGTGCGCTTCACCCATATAATTTTGATAAGAGATATGGCCAAAAATCAGTATCGCCACCAGCAAAAGTGGCGTTAACACCAAAGGCATTAACGGCAATTTGCGAAAGCGGCGATAGAGTTTTTTATTGGCAAAATACAGGCCGAGCGTGACGAGCAGGCAGAGAATACTTAACTGGAAATTACTCACCACTCGCCTGCCTACGGGCAATACGCGCCAGTTCGTAACGGTAGACTTTATCCACTACCAGGGCGGTGGTGCTCAGTACCAGCAAGGTACTAATGGCGATAACCAGGAAGATACGCCAGCCATCGACCATCAGTAATTCGGCGTAATTCACCACCGCAACTACGGCAGGCACGAAGAACAGCAGCATCTCTGCCAGCAACCAGCGAGAACCGGCTCGCACCCATTTCAACGGCACCACGCGGCAAACAATCAGCGCCAGTAACAGCAGCATTCCGACCAGGTTTGCAGGCAGCGGCAAGTGCCACCAGTCAACCAGCTGTTGGGCGAAAATAAACAACCCTGCATATAACGCGACTTGCACCGGCACCTGAATGCGGCGAAAAAGAACAGGCGTAAAACCACGTAACGCCACGGCCATGAGAGTGGCACTCCAAAGAAATGTGAGGTAGCGATTATAGTTAGCTCACTTCAATGATAGAAATGAATTAAAATCATCAAAGGTATAGTCAACAGGAATAGTTATGGACATCCGGACGCTGCGTTATTTTGTTGAAGTGGTTCGCCAGCAAAGTTTTACTCGCGCTGCCCAGAAGATGTTCGTGACTCAGCCGACCATCAGCAAGATGCTGCGCAATCTCGAAGATGAACTGGGTTGTACGTTGCTGATTCGTGATGGCCGCAAGCTCTTGATGACGGATACTGGCGAAGTGGTTTATCAGCGCGGTTTGGCGATCCTGGCAGAGTTTCGTCAGTTAGAAGCCGAACTTGGCGATATTAACCATCTGAATAAAGGCGTGCTGCGCCTCGGTATTCCGCCCATGGTGGGCATGCTTATGGCCGGGCCGATTAGCCTTTATCGCCAGCGCTACCCCGGCGTCGAGCTGAAGATTTCCGAATTTGGCGGTTTGACGGTGCAACAAGCCGTGCTCAATGGCGAGCTGGATTTAGCCATGACCGCACTTCCCGTTGATGACGAACACACGTTCTCCTCGCTCCCTCTGCTGCACAATCCCTTGTGCGTTCTGGTTCCGCGTTCCGGCCCGTGGATGAAGCGCGAAAGTATCGACCCGATAGAACTCGCCGCACATCCCCTGCTTATCTATAACGAAGATTTCGCCCTGAGCCGCCAGCTCATCCAGCTATTCCACGAACACGGTTTTACGCCGCGCATTGCGGTGCGCAGCGGGCAATGGGATTTCCTCGCTGCGATGGTGCAGGCAGGCGTGGGGATTGCCATTTTGCCGGAAACTATTTGCCAGAAGCTGGATAAAAACACGCTGATGTGGCTGCCGTTAAATAGCGATTTAACCTGGCAACTGGCAATGATTTGGCGTGAAGGAGTTTATATTTCCCAGAGTGCGCAGGCGTGGATTGCGTGCTGTAAGGAGTTTTGGCCGGTAGTGGATTAGTTTGCCCTCACCCCGACCCTCTCCCCCAGGAGAGGGAGAGGAATCGCCGCTTATTGCTGCTCGACCAGCAACGCTTCGAGCAAATCGAGATCGTGCAGCAGTTTCATCAGCGTTTCGTTACTGATTTTCTGCGTGGCGCGTAAATGGTACAGCTCGGCGCGTTCGGAACGTAATGCCGCCAGGCGGAAGCGTCGCTCAAGATTTTCTTCCAGCTCGCTGCTTTCCACATCGTTACGCCCATCAGCACGGCGGCGCAAGTTCCCGATAACTCGCGAACTCACCTCTTTTAGCAGCTGATCGTCGATGTTTTCGTTCACATCGGCATGCAGACGCTCTTCCATTTTCTCAATGGCGGTAATCGCCACTTCTGCCGTGGCGGCCCTGGCGATACGCTCTTCCTGGCGTGCCATTGATTTATCGGGAACTTCCACGTTACGTAATAAAATCGGCAGCATGATAACGCCCACAAATAACGAGAACAGAATCACCCCCGCCGCGAGGAAGATAAGCTCGTAACGCGCCGGGAATGGCGTACCGTCGCCCAACAGCAGCGGAATCGAGAGCACACCCGCAAGCGTAATCGCCCCTCGCACACCGGCAAATGACGCAATGCAAAGCTCGCGAGTTGAGTAGCTGCCGAACTCCAGCGGGCGCTTTTTCATAAAGCGCAGGCTGATGCGTTTCATGGTCCACAGCCATAAGAAACGCACGCCGATCAGCGCGAAATAGATTAGCCCGACATCAACAAACAGCATCCATAATTCAACGTTCGGATCGGCATTCGCAGCCGCGACAGAGGTTTTCAGGATCCCCGGAAATTGCAGGCCCAGCATCAGGAAAACCATGCCGTTGAACACGAATTCGAGCATCGCCCAGACGCTGTTCGCACGCAGGCGCATCGCCAGTGGTGCGCTGCGTAACACGCCGGAACGGGTAATCGTCATACCTGCCGCAACGGCGGCCAGGATACCGGAAACGCCGATATGTTCGGCAATCAGATAAGAAGCAAATGGCAACAACAGCAACAGCAGGATTTGCGTGGCCGGTTCGTCGCCGCTCCAGCGGCTCATCAGGCGCAGTGATTTACCATACAGCCAGCTCACGGCAATCCCCGCCAGCAGGCCGCCAATCGCCACTTTGAAGAACTCTACGGTTGCACCACCGACGGTAAACACCATCGTGCCGACGGCCACCGCGACCGCCATTTTCAGCGATACCAGGCCGGATGCGTCGTTCATTAACGCTTCGCCCTGCAAAATGCCCATGATTTTCTTCGGTATGCGCCCTTCTCCGACAATGCCGGAAAGTGCCACGGCATCGGTCGGCGAGAGCACCGCCGCCAGCGCAAACGCAGGAATGAGCGGAATGCCCGGCACCAGGAAGTAAATCAGGAAGCCAATACCGACCACCGTGACCAGCACCAGCACCAGCGCAAGGCCGATAATTTCCCGCCCATGGTTGAGGAATTCGTGCGTCGGCGTTTTCCAGCCATCGGCAAATAGCAGCGGCGGAATAAACAGCACCAGGAACAGTTCCGGGTTGAAATCGACGTGTAATCCAAAGTGCGGCCAGGCGAGCAGTGCACCAATCGCAATTTGCATTAACGGGAGCGGGATCTGGAATGGCAGCATGCGTGTAGCCACACCAGAGAGCGAAACCACAAGGGTCATGATGAGAATAGTAAAGAAGATTTCCATGCTTTCCTTAGTCGCGGTGTTTTGTGAAACCCTTTTTGCAGGATGTTGTTATACCCAATAGTAAAACAACTTTTTACCCCCGTCATACTTCAAGTTGCAGGTGCGTTGACTGCATCCGCGCGCCCCAGTCACATAGTTATCTATGCTCCTGGGGACTTGCGGTCTTGTCGCCTTTCTGCAACTCGAATTATTTAGGGGTTCACCGGAAGGAAACAGGAAAAGATTTGAGGTGTTTTTGGGAGGATTTGCAGGGCGGGAAAGTTTGAACTCCCCCACCCGAATTACTGGTGGATGACGCTTACGCTTATCCACCCTACAAGGGCTGCATTACGTAGGCCGGATAAGCGATAGCGTCATCCGACATAACGATAGCTTAAATGGCCCAGCCGCCTGCGTAGAAGGCTACAAGCGCGATCGCAATCACCACCGTTCCGATGTTCAGCTTACGCCACTCACCCGATACGATGCGGCCAATCACCAGGGAGGCGAAACCAATCATGATGCCGGTAACGATGTTACAGGTCAGCACGATGAACACCGCAGTGATCAGGCCCGCCATAGCATCAACGAAATCAGCGAAGTCGATTTTTGCTACGTTGCTCAACATCAGTAAGCCCACATACATCAGCGCCGGAGCGGTGGCATAAGCAGGAACCAGATAAGAGAGCGGAGAAAGGAACAGGATCAGCAGGAACAATACGCCAACGGTGATTGCCGTCAGGCCAGTTTTACCGCCCGCCGCCGTACCTGCCGCAGATTCGATGTAAACAGCCGCCGGAGCCGCACCCACCAGGCCCGAGAATACGGAGCTGAGGGAGTCGGTGGTCAGCGCTTTGCCGCCATCAATGATTTGGCCGTCTTTATCCAGCAGATTTGCCTGGCCCGCAACGGCGCGAATGGTGCCGGTTGCATCGAATACCGCAGTCATGACCAACGCCAGAACGCTTGGCAACACCACTGGGTTCAGCGCGCCCATGATATCCAGGCTACCAATCAGCGAATTACCCGCTTCGTCTTTCAGCGAAGGCATAGCGAAGATGCCGGAGAAATGCACTGTCGGATCGAAAATCAGGCCGAAAATAGAAATCCCGATGATGGTCAGCAGAATGCCGCCAGGGACTTTCAGTTTTTCCAGACCGATGATTACCGCCAGGCCAATCAAAGACATAATGACCGGGAAGCTGGCGAAATGGCCAAGCGCAACAGGCAAGCCGTCCAGTGGGTTTTTGATAACCAAACCGACACCGTTTGCTGCAATCAGCAGCAGGAACAGGCCGATACCGATACCGGTGCCATGCGCAACACCCATCGGTAAGTTACGCAAAATCCAGCTACGAATACCGGTTGCGGAGATAATGGTGAACAGCACACCCATCAGGAACACGGCACCTAACGCAACCGGAACGCTGATGTGTTGGCCGAGCACCAGGCTGAATGCGGTGAACGCCGTCAGTGAAATAGCGCAACCAATGGCCAGCGGCAGATTCGCCCACAAGCCCATCAGCAGAGAGCCAACACCGGCGACCAGACAAGTTGCCACAAAGACCGCCGCAGGAGGGAAACCTGCTTTACCGAGCATGCCCGGTACCACGATCACGGAGTACACCATCGCGAGGAAGGTCGTTAAACCCGCAACAACTTCCTGGCGAACGGTGCTGCCACGTGCAGATATTTTGAACCAGGCGTCGATGCCGCTGGTTGCACGCGGAGAATGATTAGACATAGTGAAAAATCCCCTGAGATTTTTATGATTAAGTCGGTATGCGTGGCGGAATCCGCTTCTAATTAAACGTTCATATTCTAAAAAACGACGAATAAATCCCTGTGCTGCGTTTGCGACAAAAAAGGGCGTCACAAAAAAAGCAAACGTTTAACTCCGCGCATACAAACTGTGCGTCAAAATTAAGGCAAACGATTATCCGGCCTTCTTACATGGATTTTCAACCGAACTTTGCCGCTTTTTGCCGAAAAATGCGTTAGCCGGTCAAAATATCGCCACCTCATGCGCAAACGTTATCGTTGATGCGCAATTTAGCAACAATGATGCAAGATACGGGTAATGCATTTTCCTGGCTCATAGGATTTTTCGATAGATAAGATTACGGGATCTCGAAAGACCCACCCTGCTGAATGGCCCTCTGCCAGGCGGGGCGCATTTGCACCTGGTTATACCAATTCTGCAAATTCGGCAGGTCGTTTATGCCACCGCGAGACAGCAAAGCGATAACCGGGAAACTCATTTGAATATCCGCCGCACTTATCGCTTGCCCGGCAAACCAGGGCGTTTTTTGCAGACAATCTTCGAGGTAACGCGCATGCGTCAAAATCTGTTTGTTCAGATATGCCTTTTGCACGCCCTGCCCCAAAACATTGCCGACCGGACGTAACAACCACGGTACAGGTGCTTTGCCCAGGCTACCAAAGACCAGTTTCATCATCAGCAAGGGCATCAACGATCCTTCGGCGTAATGCAGCCAGAATCGATAACGCAGTTTGTCCTCGCAGGAAATCGGCTTGAGGCGACTTTCGGGGTCATAGGTTTCTTGCAGATATTCGATGATGGCCCCAGATTCCGCGAGGATATTGCCGTTATCTTCCACCACCGGCGATTTCCCTAGCGGGTGCACGGCTTTTAATGACTCTGGTGCGAGCATCGTGGGTTCGCGCTGGTAACGAACAATCTGGTACGGCACCTGAAGCTCTTCAAGCATCCATAATATGCGCTGCGAGCGGGAGTTATTGAGATGATGAACGGTAAGCATGAGTTAACCTTCTGTTTAGCAAGATGAGTTAACTATAGGAAACGTTGCGCAATGTGGCGCATTAGAGTTGTTCAAAAAACATGCAAATTCACCTTGAAACCTGACGATGCCTGGCTACACTTAAATTGTCAGTGCAATCCGGAACCTCCTGAGAATGAGTGATTGAGGGACGCTGATGTCGGGGGAAACCCTCCTTGCGAAAAGCGGGATAGATCGAAAGACAAAGACCGGGTAATAAACTAAAGCGCCGAAGTTGGGCGCTTTAGTTTTGCCTGCGATTCACCTTAATCATCTTCTAAAAGACGTGCGCCAGTCCCCTCTTCACCCAGTTTATCGCCAGGATTTCGCAGCGGGCAGTCGGCACCCGATAAACAACCGCAGCCGATGCAGCCATCAAGTTCGTCACGCAACGCAGTCAGCATGTTGATGCGCCGATCAAGTTCTTCACGCCATTGCGACGACATTTTTTTCCAGTCGTTTTTATTGATTTTATGGCCGTCCGGCAGCACGCCAAACTCTTCACCAATAGTCGACAGCGGAATGCCGATTCGCTGGGCGATTTTAATAATGGCGACGTTTCGCAGCACATCACGCGTATAACGCCGCTGGTTTCCGCTATTTCGTCTGCTTTTGATCAGCCCCTTGCTTTCATAGAAGTGCAAAGCGGAAACAGCCACGCCGCTGCGCTTTGCCACTTCTCCAGGACTGAGTAACGGTTTAAAGCGCGGTGTTTTCTTTTCCATAATCCTCTTTACCTCAAGTTAACTTGAGGAATTATACTCGCTGCCAACAAAACCTGCTAACGAACACACAGGCTTGAGGATGACTTATGGCACACCAGGACATTATTCAAACTTTGACTGAATGGATTGACGATCACATTGATCAACCGCTGAACATTGACGTTGTGGCAAAAAAATCAGGCTATTCAAAATGGTACCTTCAACGAATGTTCCGTACCGTTAAGCGCCAGACGTTAGGTGAATACATTCGCCAGCGCCGTCTGCTGATGGCAGCGAAAGAGCTGCGAAATACCCAGCGCCCCATTTTTGATATCGCGATGGACTACGGTTACGTTTCTCAGCAAACATTTTCCCGCGTTTTCCGCCGTGAGTTTGACCGCACACCGACTGATTATCGTCACCACGCCTGACGGTATTTGCCGCAGTATTGTTGCCTGAACATTCGAGAAATGGGTCAGAAAATGCGCCACAGAACTGGCGATTAAAAGAACAAATGTGATATAGTTCACAAATCCTGTGAGACAGGATTCTTCTTACATTTTTTGTACCCACTTATTTCCCTGACGGTCCTGAGTTGTCATTGTTGCGCCTTATGTCGCGCATAACCGTTTAGCGTAATGAGTTATGTGATTAAGGAACAATTTTCATGGCGGCAATTACTACCAGCGTTTTATTAATGCGCTGGCCTTTAGTCAGTGCGGTTCTGATGTTTTTAGCCAGCACGTTGAATATCCAGTTTCGCAAATCCGACTACACGTTTTTTGCTATCGTCAGCAGCATGCTGGGGATTGCCTCTGCGTTGTGGTTTGCGACCGGCTTATTGGGGCTGGAGTGGGCCGATTTCCCGGTCATCTGGGCGTCGTTCAAAGACATTATGATTGAGATCTCAAGCCACGCACCACCTGAATGGCCGATGGTGCTGACCTGATTGGTCAGCCAGAAATGTGAAAGGCCTCTGTTATATACGAGGCCTTTTTTGTTTTTGTCGATCAGCGTTTTGCGTCGCGCGCATTCACCGTGCTTTGCCTGAATACCAATTCCGCTTTAGCTCTGCTACCTGGCGGTTCATCATGCCGGGCGAGTTTTTCCAGCATCAACTGGCAGGCTTCTTGCGCAAGATGCTTCTCGTTTTGGCGCATCGCCCAAATATTATTCGCAAGGAAACTGAGCATAATATTGTCATCGAAGGTGCCAATGTTTATCTCGTGCGGAATATAGCCGTATCGCTCGCGCAATACCCCCAGTGCACCTTGTAAAATTGGCAACGACGACGCAATAAAATGCTGCGGCCAGTGGTGATGGGTATCAATATAATCCACCATCATTTTTTCACCGTCGCTTAGCTGGTTATGCCCGGCGCTGCTGATGTGCTCGGGCATAATTTTGATGCCGTGCTGTTTCATGGCCGCACGATAACCGGTCAGGCGGTCAATGATTGACGGTGAATTCGGGTCGCCCACGAAGAACTGAATCGGCGCATGAGTATGGTTCAGCATCGCGTCCGTCAGCCGAAACCCGCTATCCACGTTATCCGTCACCACGCAACACGCCCCTTCAACGCCAAAATCCCTGTCAAGAAACACCAGCGGTTTCTGGCAGTTTTTCAGGTAATGCGCCTGGCTTGTTGCGTTGGTCGAGACGACAAAAATCCCATCAACGTTGCGATTCTCCAGCGATTTCACTAACAAATTTTCATACGCCGTATCGTTGTTGGTGCAGCTAATCATTAACTGATAACCCTGCTCACGACAGCGTGCTTCCAGTAATTCGGCCAATGCAGAAAAGAAGGGGTTAGACAGGCGCGGGATCACCAGGCCAAAGGTGTCCGTCTTATTAAGCTTTAAACTCCGCGCAGCAAGATTGATGGTATAGCTATGTTTTTTAACGTAACTATTGATTCTTTCCTGGGTCTTTTCGCTAATGCGATATTTCTGCGCATTGCCATTCAACACGGCTCGCACCGTGGTGATTGAAACGCCAAGATCCGTGGCGATTTGCTCAATTGTCTTTGCCAATCTGACTCTTCCTTAGCTGGGTTGTTTACGCCATAAGGCTTTTAAACGCGGGCCAAAAATCGGTAACAACAGCGTCAGTATTGCGATACCTAAAAACACTGCGCAGACCGGGCGCGTGAGGAATATCATCGGGTCGCCTTCGGAGATAACCAGCGTGCGGCGGAAATTCGACTCGGCCATCGGCCCAAGAATAATACCGATAACAATTGGCGACATCGAAAAATCCAGCTTAATCAGGATATACGCCGCAAGCCCTGCGCCCATCATGACAAACACATCGGTCATATCATGGTTAACGGAATATGCCCCAACCGAGCACAGCACAAAGATAATCGGCACCAGTACGCGGCGCGGCACGCTCATCACTTTGGCAAATAAGCGCATCCCCATAAAGCCCATGATGCCCATAAAGATATTCGCCGCAAACAAACCGATGAAAATGGAATTGACTTCAACCGGATGATCCGTGAATAACTGCGGCCCGAGCGCCAGCCCCTGTACCATAAACGCGCCCATGATAATTGCCGTCGCGCCATCGCCTGGAATACCGAGTGTCATGAGTGGAACCATTGCGCCACCGGCCACAGAGTTTGCACCCGCTTCCGGCGCTGAAACGCCTTCCGGTGAGCCGTGCCCAAATTCTTCCGGGTGTTTTGACCAGCGCTTGGCTTCGTTGTAAGCAATAAACGAGGCGATATCGCCGCCAGTCCCAGGAATTGCGCCGATACCCGTACCGATCACCGACGAGCGAATATAGGTTGGCATCACGCGTTTAATATCAGACCAGGTGGGCAGAATGCGGTCAATTTTACTTTTGGTCTGGCGAACAATTCCCGCCAGCTTTTCGCGGTGATCCTCTTCAAGGCTTAATAAACCCTGAGAGAAAGCAAACAGGCCAACCAGCACGGGAATAAAGGAAATGCCGCCCATCAGGTAAATTGAATCAAAGGTAAAACGCATGCCGCTGGTCATCGGGTCCAGACCAATGGTGGCAATAAATAAGCCCAGTACACCACCAATTAAACCTTTAATAACCGACTGCGACGACACGCTGGTAATAATGCTAATACCGAAAATGGCGAGAGCAAAATATTCTGCGGATGAAAATCCAGTCGCCACTTTTGCCAGCAGCGGCGCAATTAAAACCAGTGCAATGGTACTGAAGACGCCACCGAACATTGATGCCAGCGTGGATAAACCCAGCGCGCGTCCCGCTTCGCCACGTTTTGCCATCGGATAGCCATCAAGCACCGTTGCCGCAGAAGCAGGCGTGCCTGGCGTGCTGATTAATATCGCCGTAATTGAACCGCCATATACCGCACCGCAATAAACCCCCAGCAGCATCAGGATGCCGGTCATTCCCTGGAAGGAATACGTCAGCGGCAGCAGCAGGGCGATACCCATATTCACCGTTAAACCCGGTAGCGCACCAATGATGATCCCCGCCAGAACGCCAAGCAAAATCATGCCGGTCGTTTCTAAGCTAAAGACAATCATCAGGGCATCAAGAATTTCGTTCATCTTAGCCTCTTAGAATGACTCGGAAAATATGGATTCCGGCAGCGGTGAATTAAAGACAACTTCAAATGAGACATATATACACAGCACAATCAGCGCGGTAGTAATGGCTAAAAATAGCGGACGCCGCTCACCCATTACCCACATAATTGCGGGAATCAAAATTACCGATGAAGCAATAAATCCGGCATAACAAAGGGCCACCGCGTATATCACCATCAGAACCGTGACACCATAGGCTTTACGCACCGGATAAGAGCTAAGATCGGCTTTTTCGCCATCTGTAGTGCCACGCTGCAAATAAATACTTATCCACTGGATAACGCCTAAGCCAATAAATAACCAGGCCAGGGTATAGGGCCAGAAACGCTCACCTAATATGCCGCTTTCATCAAACATCGGCATATTGCGCGAGAGGAAGATAATCGCTATCCCCAATACCAGAGAGAACATCCCAACAAAAAAATTCTGCGTTCGCATTGTCGAATCTCCCTCCTGCCGGCATTCACCGACAGGAGATGGGTGATATTTTTATCGATTATTTCTTCGTGGTTTCGGCAATCAGTTTGCCGTACAACTCGTGGTCGTCTTTCATCATTTCATAGGCATCGTCACCGGTAATCACGACTGGCATAATGCCTTGTTTCTTCAATGCTTCCTGGTATGCCGGGGTTTTCACCACTTCGGTAAACGTATCAACCAGTTGTTTCTTGATGTTGTCGTCCACTTTTGCTGTGGTCGCCAGAACCGCCCAGGCGCGCATTTTTACGTTCACATCCAGATTCAGCGCTTCTTTAAATGTCGGGACATCCGGGAATAACGGGAATCGTTTTTCATCCATCACACCGAGCACTTTTAAAATACCGGCATCAACCTGAGATTTAACTGAACCCGGAGTGGTTAACACCGCGTCTATGTGCTCGCCCACTAATGCGGCGATGGAAGGACCGGTGCCTTCGTTATAAGGAATACGGTTGAATTTAGCCCCAGTAATCTTTTCGATGTTGATGGTCGCAAGATCGTAAATGGCGCCCATGCCTGAGTTACCCACTTTAATTTTCCCTGGGTTCGCTTTCGCGGCATCAATAAATTCTTGCAGCGTGTTGTATGGCGATTTGGCATTTACCACTACCGCAACGGGGTCAGCGATGGTAGTGACGATGGGGGTGAAATCTTTATACGTTACCGGTGATTTCCCCTGGTGCGGGAACATCGCCAGCTCAACGGTCGTCATCACCAGTTTATAACCGTCCGGACGCGCTTTTGCGACTTCCAGCAGGCCCGTAATTCCGTTGCCCGCAGGCTTGTTGACAGGAACCATCATGGTGCCAGACGGCATTCTGTCACGTGCAAATTCAATGACGGTACGCGCGGAAGTATCCGTGCCACCACCTGGGTTTTTAGGGATAACGACATCAATGTTCTTTTTCGGGTAGGTCAGAGTTTGTTCGGCATGAACGGCACCAAACGGTAGCAACATCAATAAGGCACATAACAGGTTCTTTTTCATAGGGTCTCCACTGTTTTTATTTGTTGTGTGTAATTGTCTGATAAACGATGTTTGTACGGTTAAAAGTCCAGGTCAGATGTAAAACCTCCCCCTCGGCAATAATGGCTGGATAGGAAAACTCACCTTTGCTGTGTTCTAAAGCCCAGGGTTGCGACCACGTTGCGCCATTATCCTGCGATTCCAGTAAAGCAATCGGATAACGGCGCCCCCAGTTTCCTTCGATGGGATTACATGCCAGAACCAGCGTTCCACAGCTGAGTCTCACCACATCAATTCCACTGTTATTATTAGGAAGCGCTGTGGCATAGGCCGCGCACCAGCTACGACCATAATCAACAGAATCAGTACGATAGATCTTTCCACGCGTGCTGCGTAGTAACGCATGAATATTCCCCGTTTGGGATTCCCACAACGTGGGCTGAATCACACCATCCCAGGCAAACACTTGCTTTAAATTGCACTCCCACAGCGCATTATCTTTAAGCCCCTGCCAGGTGTTTTCGTCCGCGCCTTGCCCCGGTGACTGGTGCTCAAAAGGCATATCGACTTTGTACCAGGACTGCCCGCAGTCCGCAGAAACATCGACAAACGCATCCCAGTGCTGGTCATTTTCCGTTGAACCTGGCGCTAACCACTCGCCGTTACTCATCACCAGAATTTTATTTTTCACCGGCCCGCGTGGCTGTGTATCGCCGTTTATGAGTGAGTGTGGCGCGCTCCAGCTCAGGCCACCATCGTGCGAAACCGCCACGCGCGTCGTCCAGGTGTGGACGTCCGGCCCCACTTTATAGAAAAGCCAGACCGCGCCTTGCTGGTAGTGAAGCACCGGATTCCAATGCGCCAGACCCGGCTCCGCCATGATGCGCTGCGCGGGGTGCCATTCACCGTTTTCAGAGCGCGACAGCCAGATGGAGGTGTCGCCACTGCCTTCTTTTGTTCCGGCAAAAAAAGCCACCAGCACGGAATTATGCTCCGGCAACGCCACCAGCGTAGAGGCATGGCATTGGGCAAAATCCGTTTGCGTTTCGGACAGTAAAAACTGGCGGCTTTGCTGAGTAAACGGCATCGGTTATCTCCTTATATCGCCAGCGTTTTCTGAATATCGCGCCCCAACTGCACCATGCTGTCGATAGCCTGTGGGAAGAAGGTTTCACGATAGCCCTGGCTGCTGCGAACCCGGCAGGTATGAGTTGAGAAATTACCAATTTGCTGCTGGAAAGATTTCGCACAAACCGGGTAATCCAGGTTTTCTGCCAGCGCCGCCGTAGAGAGGTAATCCGCCAGGCGTTGGGCCTTTTCTGGCTGTGTCTGGAAGTTTTCGTACAGCCAGACATACAGCTCAGGATGGAAATTCGCCATCACGCCGCTGTAGGCTTGGCAACCTTCCTGCAAGGAGGCCAGCAACGTCTGACTATTCGCGTTTGCCAGATGCAGGCGGCTACCTTTGGTTAATGCCAGGCGGCGCTTGATTATTGGCAAGCTACAACAAGTGTCTTTGATAAAGGTGTAGCGACCGCTTTGCGCACACCACGCCACCGTTTCTTCACTCAACAAACGCTTATAAGGGAACGGACATTCGTAAATACCGAGATCGACATGCTTTGGCACATCTAAGGTCAGGCGCTGTAGATTTTCCAGTGCCAGTGCGTCGCTTTCCCCGGCCAATGCCAGGCGGTTACTGATGAGAATCACCGCATCCACGCCGGTATCAGACATCTTGATCAACTGCTCACGCTGGTGATTGAAGGCGTTGGCAGTATGGCCGGAAGCCACCACCGGCACGCGACCTTTCACGCACTTCACAACGAATTTCACCAGTTCGAGAGATTCTTCGTCGCTTAAAAAGAACATTTCACTCGACTGGCAATCGGCGAATAAACCATGCACGCCAGCCGACAGATACCACTCGATTAAGCGTTCCAGCGATGTCCAGTCGATCTCTTTTTGTTCGGTAAATGGCGTTAACATCACCGGCCAGATACCACGGTATTTTTGCTCGTTCATCCACTCGTCCTCTTACAACAACCGAATTGCGTCACCGGCAACGTGAACCCGAATACCCTGGGTCAGCGACTGAGCAACGAAGGCCTGCAAAACCGTTTGCAGTTCATTTTCTGGAACATACGCCACCGTCAGGTGGTTACTTTGATGGCCTGCCATCAGGTCGTCGCGCCCGACCCCATCCAACACGGCGTTAAGTAAAGGCCATTCGTAGCAGGTCGCACGGCGACGGCGTTCGAACTCGTCGGCCGGTAATTCCACCGCGTGCCCGGTGCCGATATGCATGATGACGTCAGTCCCTTCGTAGTGCGCACGCGCCCAGATAAAGCGCCCGGCTTTGCCCTGGCCGCTAATGGTGGAGCCGCCATAAGGGAAGTACATCGCTGGCTGGCGATAACCTGTCGCCCCGGCAATTCCCCCTTTCAGGTGTTCAAACGGTACGGCGCCAGAAATTTCCAGATCCCAGTAAAATGTATCCTGATAAACGCTGCCCCAGCGGATGTCGTGCAGCGTAGTTTCGGCAGGTAAGGAGAAGGAGGTCAGCAAGCGCCACAGCATGGTTTGCGGGATGGCGGTACCCATATCCACTTCGTTGATACACGGGATCGGCTGGCCTTCGTTGATGATATTTCCCTGCTCGTCCGGGATAGGGAAACGCTCGGTTGAGCCAATCGCACCTTCGGCAAAATCAGAAGCCGCGCAGCTGTCTTTCAGGCCTTGCTGGTATTGCACACCCACCGCAGAAAGACCAAAACGCTGCACAAATCGCGCCATCGCAATCATCATGGCGCACTGCTCTTTAACTTGTTCGCGGGTCAGTTCTTCGCGGCTGTTTTCACCAAACTGGAATTTCATGCCGCGTTCCTGATACCAGGCCAGGCACGTTTCACGCAGGTCGTCAGGCACTTTTGCCATTTCCACCAGCAGCGCCGATTGCGAAAGGGATTCGATTGGCATGCCGATATTCACCATCGCCTGCTGCGGGAATACGCCGTTAATCATCCCCATACAGAAGGTGTCGAACAGGCCGAGGATCTCTTTGTTTTTCAGGATAAATTCACCGGCATTTCGCCCCATTGCCCCGGCTTGCGTCGCCATCACCGGGTGGGTAGGCGCTATCTCTTGCAGGTAGCCGGTAGAGTGCTGCAAAGAACCATAGCGCAACCAGGTTTGCAGGCCATTGATGAACAGGTCGTCATCAAAATTTTCTGACCACAAACGCGAGTACGATTTCCCGAGGCTGGTCAGCGATCCCGCCAAGCAGAGCATGCCCACCAGACCTGGCCACGTGCCGTCAAAGTTTGCCAGTAGCAAAACCGGCCCTTTGTGATGAACCAACGAAGGTGCAACGTGATGAGAATATTGCCAGGCGGTCAGCAGCACTATCACCGGCGCGTTTTCGTCAATTTGAGCGAACAGCGAGCTGCCCTGGCGCTGGCTGCTGATAAACCCGTGGCCACGTTCTTCATCTATCGGATGAGCGCGCTTCATGCTGTAACCCAGCGAACTCAGGGCATCGTGCAATTTCGCTTCGTATTTTTGTTGTACCGGCCAGCAGGCGAGGTTCGCTGATTCGCGTAAATCTGCATTGGTCACCATCAGGATTTCATTGTTACCCGCAGTGATTTTTTGCGACACAGAAGGCAGAGTTTGTGTAAGCACTTTCTTTTTCCTTTTATGTAATTAAGGGGCCACGAGGGTTTGCTGCATCACAGCCTGATAGCGCTGCTGGTCCTGGTACATTTGCAGGTAAACCTGATATTTCGCGTCGTGGAATGCACGGTGTGCAGCGTCGGGCTCAATGGTTTTATCGCGCCTGACCATGGCACCAGCCGCCGTTGAAAAACTGCTAAATGCCTTGCAGGCAACAGCGCCATTAAGTGCCGCCCCAAGCGTAACGGCATCTTCTTCTTCAACCAGATGGATGGCGCGCCCGGTGACGTTGGCGTATTCGCGCAACCAGAGCGGGTTTTTGCTCGCGCCGCCGCATAGCGTTATTGAGTCAATGCCCTGGCCGTTGTGTTCCATGGTGTCGATGATGTGGCGCGTGCCGTAAGCAATGGCCTGCAAGGTGGCGAGGTACAACCGCGCAAGCTGAGACTGACCTTTCTCGAGCGTCAGCCCGGCGATCATGCCACGGGCGTTAGCGTCGGATCGTGGTGAGCGGTTGCCGTGGTGGTCCGCCAGAATATGGAGTTGGCTGGTAGGGTATTTTTCGCAGGATTCGAGTTGCGCGACCCATTGGTTCAGGATTTGGTAAACGCTACAGCCCAGCGCGTCGGCTTCATTTTTTAATGCAGGCCAGGCGTCGCTTTGCATCAATGCCCAGTCCACCAGCGCCCCGGCAGCACTTTGCCCGCCTTCGTTGAGCCACCAGCCTGGGTACATCGCGGCAAAATAAGGTCCCCACACGCCAGGCACCGATTTCGCCTCTTTGCTGACAATCATGTGGCAATTCGAGGTGCCGCTGATAATCGCAAGATTGGCTTCAGGAGCCGCCGCCACTAATGCCAGGCCGCCCGCGTGGGCGTCAATCAAACCGCTGGCGACAACGACATCAGGCGTTAAGCCTAACTGCGCGGCCACATCAGTGCGCAGAGTGCCCACTGGCTGCCCCACTTGAATAATGCTCGGTGGGATTTTATTCATCAAATCCGCTAATTCGACGGACTCCAGCAAACTCTGGCTAAACCGTTCTTCATGCGCCAGATAGTTCCATTTGCATGTCAGCGTACAAACGCCTGCTGCATCCGCACCCGTGGCACGCCATACCAGGTAATCGGCTAAGTCGAAGAACCGCCAGATGGAGGCATAACGCTCAGGAAAATGGTTTTTCAGCCACAGGATTTTAGGCAATTCCATCTCAATGCTGACCTGTCCACCGACGTATTGCAGCGCGGAATCATTCGTGGCGTTGATACGTTGAGTTTCTTCGCCTGCACGGTGATCCATCCACATCACGATGTCGTGGTCAGCATCACCTTCCTCGCCTACCGCCACCGGCTGCCCGCGTTCGCCCACCGCCACCAGTGAACATGTCGCGTCAAATCCAATCGAGACCACTTGCTGTGGTTGCACACCGGCAAGGCTTATTGCCTCGCGCACCGTGGTGCACACCTGCTGCCAGATATCACTGGAGGATTGTTCGACTCGGTTAGTCTGGTAGTGAAACTGCTGGATGGGACGAACAGAAAATGCCAGGCGGGTGCCTTCCATCGTGTAAATACCGGCTCTGACACTTGCGGAACCCACATCAACGCCAACAAATAATTTCGTCATTTTTGTGCTCTCATCGGCTACTGCGTCGAGAAAGCATATTGGTTAAGTGAATAGTTAAACACAACTGCTCACTGTTTAATTTGTGATCAGCTCGACAAGCTGGAAGGAGCTTCAAATGAAGATTAAAGGTTAAGATGTTGTTTTTGAATTGTTTAATGATGCGCGATTTTTAGACTATTTTTTAGCGCACAACGAAGCGACTGAAGAAAAGCACCAGGCCAGTTTGCGCCTGGTGCGATACTGAAATTACGTCCCGGAATAGATATCAAAACTGAAGTATTTATCCGCCAGTTTCTTGTAGGTTCCGTCCGCAATGATTTGGCTTATCGCGGCATTTAGCGCTTCGCGTAATTGCGCATCATCTTTACGCAGGCCAATCGCCGCGCCTGCCCCAAATAATTCCGGGTCCTGTAATGCTTTACCGACCATAGCAAAATCTTTGCCCTGCGGTTTGTTCAGGAAGCTATATTCCGCCATCACCCCAGAAAGCACTGCCGCGTCGATGCGTCCGGACTCCAAATCCTGCACCACTAAATCAGCCCCCTGATAAGCCACCACGTTAACCCCGGCACTGCGCCAGTTTTTATTCGCGTACGTTTCTTGGGCAGAGCCTTGCTCAACGCCGATGGTTTTACCTTTCAGCTGATCAATTTCCGGTTTGATCGGGCTGTTTTTGTGAGCCACCAGGAACACCGGGCCGTTATATATTTTATCGGTAAAGGCGATTTGTTCTTTGCGTTTTTCCGTCATGTACATGCCGGAAAGAATGGCATCAAACTTTCTGGCTTGCAGCGCGGGAATAATGGCATCAAAGTTATTTTCCACCCATACGCATTTAGCCTGAAGTTTTTCACAAATAGCATTACCTAAATCAATATCAAACCCGACGACTTTCCCCGCGGCATCTTTTGACTCAAAGGGAGCGAATGTCGGATCGACACCAAAACGGATTTCTTTAATATTATTTGCCAATGCCGAGCTTGTCGCCAGCAGAGCAATTAATGGCAGAATATATTTTTTCATATTAGCTCCTGGATATTAACGACAGTAAGTTTGTACTAAACGGGAAAAGAATGAGGCTCCGGTGGAAATAATCGCATCGTTAAAGTCATAACCCGGGTTATGTACCATGCAGCCGCCTTTTTCCCCTTTTTCGCCATTGCCTAATAAGAAATAACTGCCCGGTCTTTCTTGCAGCATAAAGGCAAAATCTTCGCTGCCGGTGGATGGAAGCACCGTATCGAGCACCGCATCTTTACCGAAAAACTCGACAGCCAGCTCACGGGCAAAGGCCGTTTGTTCATCATCGTTAATCAAGACGGGATAGGAGTCGTAAACTTCCACGTCGCAGCTGGCGCCAAAGCTTTTCGCCGTGAAGTCAGCTAATTCTTCAATTCTCTTAATCAGCAGGTCGCGAATTTCTGGTTTCATGGCGCGCACGGTTAATTCCATTACCGCGCTATCGGGAATTACGTTGGAGGCAATACCCGACTGGAAGGTTCCAACGGTAACAATGGCGGTTTCGCCAGGTGTGACATTGCGGGAAACAATGGTTTGCAATGCGGTGATTAGCGCCGCGCCCGTCACAATGGGGTCAACGGTACGTTGCGGATAAGCACCATGGCCGCCGTAGCCTTTGATGGTGATTTTTACGGTGTCTGCCGAGGCCATAAAGTTGCCTGAGTAGAAACCTAGTTTTCCGGTCGGCAAGCCTGGCATATTGTGCAGGGCAAAGACACGGTCGCATGGGAAACGCTCGAACAATCCCTCTTTAATCATTAAGTCCGCGCCGCCAATGGCTTCTTCGGCTGGCTGGAAAATGAGATGGACTGTGCCGTTAAATTCGCAGGATTCAGAGGCGATATATTTTGCCGCCGCCAATAAAATAGTGGTGTGCCCGTCGTGGCCGCAGGCGTGCATTTTCCCGGCCACGGTACTGGCCCAGGGTAAATTCGTTTCTTCAAAAATAGGGAGTGCGTCCATATCAGCCCGCAAGCCAATAGATTTATTCGAATCCCCTTTTTTCAAAGAACCCACAACCCCAGTGGTGCCAATTCCTCGCGTGACTTTATATCCCCAGGATTCAAGTTGCTTTGCTACTAATTCACTGGTTTTAAACTCCTCCAGACTTAATTCCGGGTTAGCGTGTAAGTAATGCCGTATAGCAATCATCTCATCTTCTGAGGCTTTTATTTCTGGAATTACGAAATCCGTCATGCTGCTCTCCGGTGGAGTTATAAGTGTTTGTGTTTGCATAAACAACTTAGCTGGATAACGTTTTAATGCAAGCAGGAATACTTATGACGCGGAGCAATACATTCAGATTGTTAATAGTTAATTTAATCTGACCGGATAAAAAAACCCGCGGATATTATCAATATCCGCGGGCCTTATAATGCACTCACTCTAACGAATGATCTTAGAATGGAATATCGTCATCGAAGTCCATTGGTGGCTCATTGTTAGATGGCGCTGGAGCACTCTGCTGCGGACGAGATTGCGCGCCGCCGCTGAACTGGTTGCCACCCTGCTGCGGTTGCTGAGGCTGACCCCAACCACCTTGCTGCTGGCCTGGAGCGCCACCACCGGCAGGAGCACCGCCCGCTGCACGGCCGCCCAACATTTGCATGGTGCCACCCACGTTAACCACGATTTCGGTAGTGTATTTTTCAACGCCAGCCTGGTCGGTCCATTTACGCGTCTGCAATGCGCCTTCGATATAAACCTGGGAGCCTTTACGCAGGTATTCGCCTGCAACTTCTGCCAGTTTCCCGAACAGCACAACACGGTGCCATTCAGTTTTTTCTTTAGTTTCGCCGGTTTGCTTATCGCGCCAGGACTCTGACGTGGCCAGAGTAATGTTGGCAACTGCGCCACCATTTGGCATGTAGCGCACTTCCGGGTCTTGACCCAGATTCCCGACGAGAATCACCTTGTTTACGCCTCTGCTGGCCATGATCGTGTCTCCTGAAACGTTTATTAATAGTGTAAACCCTCGATTCTACCACGCCACCCCTAATCTTTATAGCTGCGGGATGCATTCCAGAATGTCGGCAGGATATACATTATTGCATTAAAGCACTGGATATCCATTCAGGTTTTATTGTGTCATAATTAGCCGTTTGTGATCGTCGGCGGCCTCCTGTGCGGCCTGGCAAAAAGCGTTTAAACCGGGAAAGGTGAATGGATAAGATCGAAGTTCGGGGCGCCCGCACCCACAATCTCAAAAATATTAACCTCGTTATTCCGCGCGACAAGCTGATTGTCGTGACTGGGCTTTCGGGTTCTGGCAAATCCTCACTGGCTTTCGACACCTTATACGCCGAGGGGCAACGTCGTTACGTTGAGTCCCTCTCCGCCTATGCGCGTCAGTTCCTGTCGTTGATGGAAAAGCCAGATGTCGACCACATTGAAGGCTTGTCGCCTGCGATTTCTATCGAGCAGAAATCCACCTCGCACAACCCGCGTTCAACCGTCGGCACTATTACAGAAATTCATGATTACCTGCGCCTGCTGTATGCCCGCGTGGGTGAGCCGCGCTGCCCGGATCACAACGTGCCGCTAGCGGCGCAAACCGTCAGCCAGATGGTCGATAACGTTTTAGCGCAGCCGGAAGGCAAACGCCTGATGCTGCTTGCCCCCATCATTAAAGACAGGAAAGGCGAGCACACTAAAACGCTGGAAAACCTCGCAAGCCAGGGCTACATCCGCGCCAGGATCGACGGCGAAGTGTGCGATCTCTCGGATCCGCCAAAATTAGAATTACAGAAAAAACATACCATTGAAGTGGTCGTTGACCGTTTCAAAGTGCGCGAAGATATCGCGCAGCGTCTGGCTGAATCCTTTGAAACCGCGCTGGATTTATCCGGCGGTTCTGCGGTTGTCGCCGATATGGACGATGAAAAAGCAGAAGAGTTGCTGTTCTCGGCAAACTTCGCCTGTCCGATTTGCGGCTACAGCATGCGCGAGCTGGAACCGCGTCTGTTCTCGTTCAACAACCCGGCCGGTGCCTGCCCAACCTGTGACGGGCTTGGCGTGCAGCAATATTTCGACCCAGAGCGTGTTGTACAAAACGGCGAGCTTTCCCTTGCCGGCGGCGCGATTCGTGGTTGGGATCGCCGTAATTTCTACTACTTCACCATGATGCGATCGCTTGCGGAGCATTATAAATTTGATGTCGAAACGCCGTGGAATGAACTGAGCGCCAGCGTGAAAAACGTGGTGCTCAATGGTTCTGGCAAAGAGAGCATTGAATTTAAATATATTAACGACCGTGGCGATACGTCTGTACGCCGCCATCCGTTTGAAGGCGTTCTGCATAATATGGAACGTCGCTATAAAGAAACCGAGTCTTCCGCGGTGCGGGAAGAACTGGCGAAATTTATCAGCAACCGTTCATGCGCAAGCTGCGAAGGTACGCGTCTGCGCCGTGAAGCACGCCATGTGTTTGTTGAAAACACGCCGCTGCCAACGATCTCTGATATGAGCATCGGTCATGCGATGGAATTCTTCCACAACATGAAGCTCAGTGGGCAACGTGCGCAAATCGCTGAAAAAATCTTGAAAGAGATTGGCGATCGCCTGAAATTCCTGGTGAACGTCGGCCTGAATTATCTTTCGCTTTCTCGTTCCGCAGAGACACTTTCCGGCGGTGAAGCGCAGCGTATTCGTCTGGCCAGCCAGATTGGCGCAGGTCTTGTGGGCGTAATGTATGTGCTCGATGAGCCGTCAATTGGTCTGCATCAGCGCGATAACGAGCGCCTGCTGGAAACGCTGATTCACCTGCGCGACCTCGGGAATACCGTGATTGTGGTCGAGCACGACGAAGATGCGATCCGTGCCGCAGACCATATTATTGATATCGGCCCAGGTGCGGGTGTTCACGGCGGCCATGTCGTTGCTGAAGGCACGATGCAGGATATTATCGACGCGCCGGAATCACTGACCGGACAGTTCCTTAGCGGTAAGCGTGAAATTGCGCTGCCGAAACACCGCGTTCCGGCAGATCCCGAGAAGGTGTTGAAGCTGGTTGGCGCGAAGGGCAACAACCTGAAAGATGTAACGTTGACGCTGCCCGTCGGCTTGTTTACCTGTGTGACCGGGGTTTCAGGTTCCGGTAAATCGACGCTGATTAACGATACGCTTTTCCCGATTGCTCAAACCCAATTGAACGGTGCAACGCTTGCAGAACCTGCGCCGTACCGCGAAGTTCATGGTCTGGAGCATTTCGACAAAGTTATTGATATCGACCAAAGCCCGATTGGGCGTACACCGCGTTCAAACCCGGCAACTTATACCGGCGTGTTTACGCCAGTGCGTGAGCTGTTTGCGGGCGTGCCTGAATCCCGTGCGCGGGGTTATACGCCAGGGCGTTTTAGCTTTAACGTGCGTGGTGGGCGTTGTGAAGCCTGCCAGGGTGATGGTGTTATCAAAGTTGAGATGCACTTCCTGCCGGATATTTACGTGCCGTGCGATCAGTGCCGTGGCAAGCGATACAACCGCGAAACGCTGGAAATTAAGTACAAAGGCAAAAGCATCCACGAAGTGTTGGATATGACCATTGAAGACGCTCGTGAATTCTTTGATGCCGTACCTGCGCTGGCGCGTAAGCTGCAAACGTTAATCGACGTGGGCCTGTCTTACATTCGCCTGGGTCAGTCTGCGACCACGCTGTCGGGCGGTGAAGCACAACGTGTAAAACTGGCGCGTGAGCTTTCTAAACGCGGCACCGGACAAACGCTGTATATCCTCGATGAGCCGACGACTGGCCTGCACTTTGCAGATATTCAGCAATTGCTGGAAGTTCTGCACCAGTTGCGCGACCAGGGCAACACCATTGTGGTTATCGAGCATAACCTGGACGTGATTAAAACCGCGGACTGGATTGTTGACCTTGGCCCGGAAGGCGGTAGCGGCGGCGGCGAAATCCTCGTTTCTGGTACGCCAGAAACCGTCGCAGAGTGTGAAACTTCACATACCGCTCGTTTCCTCAAGCCTTTGCTGAAATTGAAATAGTCAGTCAGAAAGCTGCTGCCTGGTTTCCTGGGGCAGCAGCGATAATGCCTGCTGATACGAAGCATCCACCAGGTAGTAAATCTGCGAGTCAGGAAGTGTGCCATCCAGGTAAAGCGTGCTCCAGTGCGCTTTATTCAAATGCGCGCTAGGATGCACATCACTATGTTGTTCACGTAATAAGTCGGCAAGTGCCGGGCTTGCCTTTAACGACACTGCCGGGCGCGCTTCCACGTCATGCACCATCGCATACATCACATCCGCCACTTTTATTTGTGTCGCCTTCCAGTCGCTATGAACCGCTTGTTCGGCTCCGGGCTTGTTCATGCAGTATTGCAATAACTCCGAATTGGTCATTTTAATTCCCCTTGAGAGACTCCCGTGAAAAGGATGTGCTAGCCAGTTTAAGAAACCGGCACCTCTAAGTGTGCGAGCAACTCGCCAAAAGGTAAAACTCAACGGGGAAATTTTGATGAAAAAAACGGCAGCGGGATGGGTGTAGCGTCATTAAAACCGATTTTACCCTAAATAATTCGAGCTGAAGAAAGGCGGCAAGTGAACTCACCCCAGTCACTTACTAAAGTAAGTGACTGGGGTGAGTGAGTGTAGCCAACGCGCCTGCGGCTTGAAGTATGACGGGTAAAATTAGTATTCGGAGTTAACGATAACCTCTTCGCCAAATGCCCCTGCTTTTGGCAATGGCTGATAGCTGGAGTTAGAAGCACGTAACAGACGAATACCGCGCGCGCCTACATCCTGCGCGGCAGTAATATCACCGTCTGAATCGCCGTAAAACACTTTGATTTTCTTATCTTTCAGCCACTGCGTTTTGGTGTTTTGCCCTGGCTGGTCGCCCGCGAAGATAACCGGGTTCACGCTGGCCTGCGGGATCTTGAAATCATTTTGCAGCGTTTTAGTCACGGTTTCTGTTTTAGTCGGGCTGCGGCCGGTGACGAAGTAAATGCTGTCGCCGCGTTTCAGGTGCATGGCTATCAGGTTTTTCGCCACCTCTTTTGGCATGCTGAAATCATCCCAGCCGTTGTTCATTTTTTCCCAGAACGCAGGGTTTTTCAGGTAATCCTGTTTACCTGGTGAATACTCTTTTTGCCCGCGATAGAAGCCAGGGCTTGAGAACAGAACCGTGTCGTCGATATCAAAACCTACCGCCATCGGCGCACGCCCTGACAGGCTATTTTCGATTTGTGCGACCGACACCCAGTGCACAGGTACTTGCTGCGCCAGTTGCGCAACAGTGACGCCAGGATTCAGTGGAGCGGGAGCTGATTCTTTTGCGAGAGCAGACTGATTCAATCCAAGTAACAAACACGCGGCACTCAGTGCCATCGTTAGCTTACGCATTATTTTCCCTCTTTCTCGTTAATTTTTATGATTATAAATCGGAACAAGTGGTCAAAAATCAGATCGACAATACCGAGGCCTAAGCGCCAGAGAAAGGTTTTTTTCAAGATTTGTCATAGAAAAAGGCGATGATCACACATCGCCTTTTTGGGAAAAAAGTAAGTGAGTACTTACATTACTGCGGCAAACGCCTGCGCTACGCGCTGCACGTTGTTGCTGTTCAACCCGGCAACACACATGCGTCCGCTGGCAATCAGATAGACACCAAACTCATCACGCAGGCGGTCAACCTGTTCCGCGCTCAAACCGGTGTAGCTGAACATCCCGCGTTGTTGCAGCAGGTAGTCAAAGTTGCGGTCTGGCATTTCAGCTTTCAGAACAGACACCAGTGCCTGGCGCATATCGAGAATACGGCGACGCATGGTTTCGACTTCCGCCAGCCAGTTGGCTTTCAGTTGTTCGTCATTGAGCACCAAAGCCACAACCTGCGCGCCAAAGTTTGGCGGGCTGGAGTAGTTTCGGCGCACGGTGGCTTTCAATTGGCCCAATACACGGCTTGCGGTTTCGGCGTTTTCACACACAACCGACAGTCCGCCGACACGCTCGCCATATAGCGAGAAAATCTTCGAGAATGAGTTGCTGACCAATGCCGGAAGACCCGCGCTGGCAATAGCGCGAATGGCGTAAGCGTCTTGTTCCATGCCTGCGCCAAAGCCCTGATAGGCGATGTCGAGGAAAGGAATCAGTTCGCGAGCTTTGAGGATTTCGACCACCACATCCCACTGCGCATCAGTCAGGTCAGAGCCGGTCGGGTTATGGCAGCAAGGATGCAGCAGCACGATGCTTTGCGCAGGCAGAATGTTCAGTGTTTCCAGCAATGCCTCGAAGCGCACGCCATTGGTTTCAGAATCGAACCATGGATAAGTGTTCACTTCAAAACCAGCACCGCCAAAGATGGCGACATGGTTTTCCCAGGTCGGGTCACTGACCCAGACCTGGGAATTTGGGAAATAAGTTTTCAGGAAATCCGCACCGACTTTTAACGCACCAGAGCCGCCAAGTGTTTGAATCGTCGCGATACGCCCTTCGAGCAAAGCCGGGTGATCTGCCCCAAACAGCAACGGAGCAATCGCGCTGCGGTAGGTATTCAGGCCTTCCATCGGCAGGTAAATCGACGCGCCATGTGGTTGAGAATTCAGACGTTCTTCTGCCTGAGCGACAGCCTGTAACTGCGGGATGACCCCATTTTCGTCGTAATAGAGGCCAATGCTGAGGTTTACCTTGTCGCTACGCGGATCAACTTTGAAACGTTCCATAAGGGAAAGGATTGGGTCGCCAGCATAGGCGTCAACTTTTTGAAACACGGTGAGGTTCTCCTGGTTTACAGTGTCGCGGACAACCAATGTAAACCAGGGAAGGACAACTAGTCCAGATACTCCATCGCCACCCTTGAAGTCAGGCGCGTGATAAGTTCGTAAGCACTCACTTTTGTGATTTCCGCAATGCGTTCGACCGGCAGGTTATCGCCCCACATCACCACGCTATCGCCCACTTTTTCTGCTGAGTTCGGGCCAAGATCGACACAAATCATGTCCATGGCAACACGCCCGACAATCGGCACTTCGCGGCCATTCACCAGGACTGGCGTACCGGATGGTGCTGCGCGTGGATAACCGTCGCCGTAGCCAATTGCCACCACACCCAGGCGGGTATCGCGCTGCGCAATCCAGGTGCCGCCGTAACCTACCGCTTCACCCGCTTTGTGTTCGCGAACGGCAATCAGGCTGGAAGTGAGAGACATCACCGGCTGAAAACCAAAATCCGTGCCCCACGGTTTTTGCTCCAGCGGAGAAACGCCGTACAAGATAATGCCAGGGCGAACCCAGTCCAGATGCGAGTCCGGCCACAACAGGATGCCGCCAGATGCGCCAATGGAACGCTCCCCTGGTTTGCCTGCGGTAAATGAATTGAAAATATCGAGCTGGCGCAGCGTGGCGTCAGATTCCGGCTCATCAGCCCGCGCAAAATGACTAACGATATTTACCGGCTGGCTGACGTTTTTACAGCGGCAAAGGCGCTGATAAAAGGCTTCTGCTTCTTCAGGCAAGATGCCCAAGCGGTGCATGCCGGTATCCAGCTTCATCCACACGGTAATCGGATGGCTTAACTCGGCCTGCTCCAGCGCTTCGAGCTGTTCAATACAGTGGACGGCAGTCTGGAAATTCTGCCCGGCAATCGTCGGCAGGTCGCTTGCATTGAAGAAACCTTCGAGCAGCAGAATGGGCTGGGTAATTCCCCCTGCACGCAACCGAACACCTTCTTCAAGACGGGCAACGCCGAAAGCATCGGCATCAGTCAGGGTAAGGGCCGTCTCCAGCAGACCATGCCCGTATGCGTTTGCTTTCACAACCGCCACCATACGGCTGGCTGGAGCCAGTTCGCGCAGACGTTGCAGGTTGTGTCGCAGAGCGCGGCGGTTAATTTTTACGGTTGCCGCTTGCATGTTCGTTCCTTGCGAAATTTTTGTATATGGAATTGGAATGCCCAAATCCTCTAAATCATTCGGGCTGCAAGAAGGCGGCAAACTCGTGAATCCCCATGAGCTTACACAAGTAAGCGATTGGGGTAAGCGAGTGCAGCCAACGCACTTGCAGCGTGAAGGATAACGAGGATTTAATCTTCGTCGTATTGAGGACCAGCATAGTTATCGAAGCGCGAGAACTGCCCGTTAAACGTCAGGCGCACGGTACCGATTGGGCCGTTACGCTGCTTGCCGAGGATGATTTGCGCGATGCCTTTCTCGTCACTGTTGTCGTTATAAACTTCGTCACGATAGATAAACATAATCAAGTCGGCATCCTGCTCGATAGAGCCGGATTCACGCAAGTCGGAGTTGACCGGGCGTTTATCAGCACGTTGCTCCAAAGAACGGTTAAGCTGCGAGAGCGCCACCACCGGCACCTGTAGCTCTTTTGCCAACGCTTTGAGCGAGCGCGAAATCTCGGCGATTTCCAGCGTACGGTTATCAGACAGCGACGGCACACGCATCAATTGCAGGTAGTCGATCATGATCAGGCTCAGGCCGCCATGTTCGCGGTAGATACGGCGCGCACGTGAACGCACTTCCGTTGGCGTCAGGCCGGATGAGTCATCAATGTACATGTTGCGTTTTTCAAGCAAGATGCCCATGGTGCTGGAAATTCGCGCCCAGTCTTCATCATCGAGCTGACCGGTACGGATTTTGGTCTGGTCAACGCGTGACAGCGACGCCAGCATACGCATCATGATTTGTTCGCCGGGCATCTCGAGGCTGAAAATTAGCACCGGTTTTTCCTGCAACATCGCGGCGTTTTCGCACAAGTTCATCGCAAACGTGGTTTTACCCATCGACGGACGCGCCGCCACGATGATCAGATCCGATTTTTGCAGACCTGCTGTTTTCTTGTTCAAATCCTGGTAGCCCGTATCCACGCCTGTTACGCCATCGTGCGGCGTCTGGTAAAGCGTTTCGATACGCGAGACTGTCGCTTCGAGGATTTGGTCGATACTTTTTGGCCCTTCGTCTTTATTCGCGCGGCTCTCAGCAATCTGGAACACGCGGGATTCGGCGAGGTCGAGCAAGTCTTCGCTGGTGCGCCCTTGCGGGTCGTAACCGGCATCGGCGATTTCATTCGCCACAGAAATCATTTCACGAACTACGGCACGTTCACGCACGATATCGGCGTAAGCGCTAATGTTCGCCGCACTTGGCGTGTTTTTTGATAATTCGGCCAGATAGGCGAAACCGCCAACGCTTTCCAGATTGCCCTGAAGTTCAAGAGATTCAGAAAGCGTGATCAGATCGATGGGCTTGCTCATTTCGAGCAAACGCTGCATCTCGGTGAAGATCATGCGGTGTGGACGGCTGAAAAAATCGTTAGCCACGACGCGCTCAGAAACGTTATCCCAGCGTTCGTTGTCCAGCATTAAACCGCCCAACACCGACTGCTCCGCTTCCAGAGAATGTGGCGGCATTTTCAGCCCTTCCATCTGACGATCGCGGGGTTCTTTCGGTTTGTTGAAGGGTTTATTTCCTGCCATAGTGAGGGAGTTACCAAAATCAGATAAGAGAGACGAGAGTTTACTCTATCTCCCTCCGAGGAAACAGAAGGAGTTCTCATGGCAACACGCATTGAATTTAGTCAACACGGCGGGCCTGAAGTGCTAAAAGTCGCGGAATTCACCCCAACGGCCCCCGCAGAGCACGAAGTGCAAGTTGAGAATAAAGCGATTGGTATCAACTACATTGATACATACATTCGCAGCGGTTTATACCCACCGCCGATGCTACCCAGCGGCCTCGGTACAGAAGCTGCAGGGGTCGTGACTAAAGTTGGCAGTGCGGTAACACATCTTAAAGTCGGCGACCGCGTGGTGTATGCGCAGTCAGGACTTGGCGCTTACAGCAGCGTGCATAATGTGCCCGCCGATAAAGCCGCAAAACTTCCTGATGCTATCTCTTTTGAGCAAGCTGCCGCGTCGTTCCTCAAGGGTCTCACGGTCTATTATCTGCTGCGTAAAACCTACGATATCAAACCCAATGAAGTTTTCTTATTCCATGCTGCGGCCGGTGGCGTTGGGCTGATCGCATGCCAATGGGCGAAAGCGTTGGGTGCCAAATTAATCGGTACGGTCGGCTCTGCGCAAAAAGCAGAAAGCGCCAAACAAGCCGGCGCCTGGCAGACCATTAACTATCGTGAAGAGAATCTTGTCGAGCGGGTAAAAGAGATTACCGGCGGCAAAAAAGTGGCGGTGGTTTATGACTCGGTTGGGAAAGATACCTGGGAATCATCGCTGGATTGTCTTCAGCGCCAGGGTTTGATGGTGAGTTTTGGCAACTCCTCCGGCCCGGTTACGGGTGTGAATCTGGGCATTTTGAACCAGAAAGGCTCGCTGTATGTTACTCGTCCGTCACTAAATGGTTACGTGACCACGCGTGAAGAGCTTGAGGAAGCCTGCAACGAACTGTTCTCGTTGATTGCCAGCGGCGTGATAAAAGTCGATGTGTCTGATAACCAGAAGTTTGCCTTGAGCGATGCCGCTCTGGCTCATACAACGCTGGAGAGTCGCAGCACACAAGGCTCTAGTTTACTGATTCCATAAAAGAATTTGGGCCTCCCGAGGGAAGCCCATTCTTTTTTTGTTCGCACGGTATGTAGGGTACAGCGCGATGAATTCGTATTTTCGCAACCCGTTAATAATGTCAGGTTTGGTAAATAATTGATATCCCACGACCCGCAAACTTAGCCAGAAAGATGCGAGGTTGTGATCAACTCCGCAATACCTGAGCAATCTGCCGGGTTATTACAAACAAAACCTAGCGTTTGTCGGCAACCAATGACAGTGCATGTTCTACAACATCAATTCCGGCACCCGCTTTATGGGCGTTTTCGCTCAGGTAACGACGCCACTGGCGCGCACCGGGGATCCCCTGGAACAGACCGAGCATATGGCGAGTGACATGGCCTAAGTAAGTGCCGTTTGCCAGTTCACGCTCGATGTACGGGTACATGGCGCGAACCGCCGCAACGGTGTCGACTTCTTGCGAGTCAATGCCAAAAATCTCACGATCAACCGCCGTCAGCAGGCCTGGGTTTTGATAGGCTTCGCGCCCAACCATCACGCCATCCATATGTTCGAGATGCGCTTTCGCTTCTTCCAGCGATTTGATACCGCCGTTAATCGACATCGTTAAATGCGGAAAATCACGCTTCAACTGGTAAACACGGGGGTAATCCAGCGGTGGAATTTCACGGTTTTCCTTCGGGCTTAAACCCGAAAGCCAGGCTTTACGGGCATGAATGATGAACATTTCACATTCGCCCTTCCCGGCAACCGTACCGATAAAATCACACAAAAATTCGTAACTGTCCTGGTCATCAATGCCGATACGCGTTTTGACGGTGACAGGGATAGATACCACGTCGCGCATCGCTTTAATGCAATCAGCAACGCGCTGAGCATCCGCCATCAGACATGCGCCGAACATACCGTTTTGCACCCGATCAGACGGGCAACCGACGTTCAGGTTAATTTCATCGTAGCCACGTTCTTCAGCCAGTTTCGCGCATTGTGCCAGCGCGGCCGGGTCACTTCCGCCTAATTGCAAAGCGATGGGATGCTCGTCTTCGCTGTACGCCAGATAATCCCCTTTGCCGTGAATAATCGCACCGGTGGTCACCATTTCGGTGTACAGCAGTGTCTGGCTTGATAACTGACGCAAGAAATAACGGCAGTGGCGATCGGTCCAGTCGAGCATCGGTGCAATAGAAAAACGATGTGGCTGGAAAGGAGTGTGGCTGATTTGTGAGGACATAGGCACTGGCGTTTACGGGCTACGGTTAAAAAAGGGTCGGTACTATAGCATAAAGCAGCGTCGGGACACCCGCTCGTCCCGACGGCTATTTTTATCAGAAGGTGACGCTAAGCTGTGCGCCTGCACCCCAGGTCTGGTCCTCGCCGTACAGCCCCATTAAATCGACATGCACGCGATTAAAGGGCGCGAAGCCAACACCGCCGGTAAAGACGTTGCTATCGTTTGCTTTAACATCTGCGCGATAGCCCGCCCGCACCGCAAGCCATGACAGCGGCGTAATTTCAGCACCGACCCCAACGTACTGCGAGTCTTCTTCGCTTTTGAAGCCTTTGGTTTCGGTGAGATCGCCATCGGCGCTAAGGGTAATGAGGTCGTTATGCCAGGAGACACCTGCGGTCACTAACGGACGAATTTGGTAAGTGTCTTTGTAGTTGACCGTCTCGCCGGTTCTGCCATTGGTGATCAAGATGTCTTTGGTATCAATGTCACGCGAAACCAGGTTCTGGCCGCTCAAACCTACCGTCCAGTTTTCGCCAAAATCGGCTGCCATGCCCGCATCGACGTTGAAACCCGTGTCGTCATTACGATAGCGGCTATTTTTCCAGTCGTTGCTGTCGTAGGAATAGATCGACGTGGTGTAGTTGTATAACCAGGTTTTTTGCAGCTTTGGCGTGATGCCAAAAGAGACCGGTACGCCACCAAGATCAAACTGTTTCGCCAGCGCCACGCCATAGTCGGAGACAATAGCGGCGCGGCCTGAGGCGGTGGAGTTCAGCTGGCTGGTAATAGCATCGGAGCCGTTAATAGCGGCGTCCAACGCCACGCCACCTGCAACAACATTAGAATTAGCGATGCCGTTGAGGTAATCAATATCTTGTTGATCAATAGAGGAACTGACGTGCGCACGCGCATAAGCTTTTGCAACAAATGCCACCGAAAGCACGTCATTCGGAATACTGACTGCGATGCTCGCCCCCGCTTTAGCGTTTGCGGTTTTCCCTTTCAGATCGTTTAGTTCACCAGCCAGATCGCCCGCCGCCCCCTGAAGCTGATTGAGCGATCCATTTGGATTTAAAAGGATATCCTGCAGGGTAAGATTGTCGAAAACGTTTTTGTATTGATCGACCGTATCGCTAATTTCATCAATCTGATCCTGCAGGTTATCTTTATCAGTAATTTGACCGCTGACCGCAGGCAGAATTACCGTTACCGTATCATCCTGCTTTGCTTTTGCCAGCAAGGCGGGGTTGGTGAGAACACCACTTCCGTAACTTCCGGAGGCAACACCCGTGCCCCCCATTGCATCACTACGTGCTTCAGCCCAGGTACCAGCCGCGAAGACCGGATTTGCCACAAATAAAGATGCAGCGCTAAGCGCCACCAAAGTTTTAATTTTTTTCATTCACCGCTCGTCTGTTGATCAGTTGTAATAACTAGCCCCCGCCAGTTATGACTGAACGCAGGCAGACTATTGCTGTGAATAAAAAGCTAAAAAGTGAGCTGTTTCGCCCATAGAAATCCTGTTTCTATCCATCAGGATTATCGGTTCAAAATTCCTTTGCAGACTTATTTATAGTTTACCGTTCGTTTTTCGGGAAGGCAGACCATCGTGCTGACCAAAGAATTGCGGTGGATGGTCAATCCAGCGATCTTTACGTTGTGCTGCATAAGAGGGGTTTAAGGGGTAGTAAATTCTGTTTTCCGCTTTATTGGCTTCGCCGACAATCAGCAGTCGCACTTCATGTTCGGTGTTATTAATAAAAGTATGGCAAACGCCTGTCCCTGCCGGGAAGCCGACACTATCTCCAGGTTCCAGCGCATAGAGGTGCCCGTTAATCCACACTTGCGGATGCCCTTCCAGGACATAAGCAAACTCTTCTTCACTGCTTTCGGCGTGCGGATAAGAAGTCCGGCGGCCAGGCAACAAGCGTTCATGATGTATTCCCAGGCGTGTTAAACCCAGTTTACGAGCCAGCGGTGCGCCAATGGAAAATAATTCAGTGCTATCGGGATAGGTTGAATCATCTTCACCTTCCAGTTCTTTCCAGTGGCGAATGCAATCAGGTTTATTCATAACAAACTCCGGGATAGTCATCTCAAAAGGATTTGACCAGAATGGCGCACCATTCGGCGTTTTTTACGCATTGTGGTAAAGTGTAGGGCTAATCTACAGGGGAATGCTGATGGACATCACGACTTCACAAAACGTGTTAGCGCAGGCTGAAAAACTATGCGAGCAGCGTAATGTGCGCCTGACGCCACAACGCCTTGAAGTACTGCGTTTGCTGACACAGCAGGCAGGTGCAATCAGCGCTTATGATTTGCTGGATTTACTGCGTGCCAGCGAACCGCAAGCTAAACCCCCGACGGTGTATCGTGCGCTCGATTTTCTTCTCGAACAAGGTTTTGTACACCGTGTAGAGTCAACCAACAGCTATGTTTTATGCCATCTTTTTGATCAACCGACTCACTCATCAGCCATGTTTATCTGCGACCGATGTGGCGCGGTGAAAGAACAGGGTGCGGAAGGCGTAGAAGATATTATGCAGCAGTTGGCAGCCGAGTTAGGCTTTGCTCTGCATCATAATGTTATTGAGGCGCATGGATTATGCAGTGCTTGTGCGGAGGTTGAAGCGTGTAGCCACCCGGAAGCCTGTGGGCATGACCATTCGATTCAGTCAAAGAAGAAGTCGCGTTAGGGGTATGGGTACGTCCGTGTACCTGGGCAGGGCTGAGAGTTAACACATCTGAGGGAAACTAATTACCAACGGTATTTGTTGCGAGTTTCCCAATCAACGACTTCTTCCTCTGCCTTATCCTTTTCATATCCATAACGTTCCTGGATTTTGCCGACAAGCTGATCGCGCTTCCCTTCAATGACGGTCATATCATCGTCAGTCAGTTTGCCCCATTTCTCTTTTACTGTGCCTTTGAACTGTTTCCAGTTACCGCCGATTTCGTCTTTATTCATAATAATATCCTCATCGTTCGGTGAAAAATTACTAACAAAAATTACCATCGTCCGGGTGCTTCCGTTTGGCTGACACCCTGTTTCTGCTGGACGTGGGAATAATTGTAGTCAAGGATATGGTGGTATGGGGAAAACTAAGAATGTTTAACCTAACGGCTTAATCTTGAACATTGTTAAACCAGGTATTTTTCTGCCAGTGGCGACGCCAGATCCATCCCAGCGACAAACCTCTTAGCGCAAGGAATACAGCTAACGAAAGCCACAACCCGTGGTTGCCTAAATACGGTACGGTAAACATCGACAGGCCAAAGCCCAACGCCGCGACAGCCATGCTATTGCGCATTTCAGTCCCTCGAGTTGCGCCTATAAACATGCCATCGAGCAAATAGCACCACACGCCGACAACGGGTAAAATTATCTGCCAATACAAATAGATATCCGCTTGCCGTTGCAGCTCAGCAATTGAGGTCAAAAGGGAAACAATTTGCTCACCCAATAAGGCATAAACGGCGGCGAATGCCAGTGCGACTAAACCGGCCTGGCGACATGCAGCCCCCCAGACTTCGAGTAATTGCCCCCGATTTTTTGCCCCATAAGCCTGCCCGGAATGTGCCTCAACGGCATAAGCAAAACCATCGAGCGCGTAAGCGGTGAAGGTCAGCAACGTCATTAGTACCGCATTCACCGCGACGATTTCGCTACCCAAACGCGCGCCAAAGATGGTCACGGAGGCAAAACAGATCTGTAATAACAGCGAGCGGAGCATGATGTCGCGGTTAAGCGCCAACAAACGCCGAACATTACCGCGCCACGCCTGTTTGAGCATTTCACCACTGATTCCACGCAGGCCCATGACCTTTTTCACCATGAGCAAGCCGATGATAAATGTGGCGTATTCAGCCGTGACAGTAGCGAGTGCCGCCCCCTGAACATTCATATGCAGCCCCATCACCAGCCACACGTCGAGCACAATATTCAGAACGTTACCGACCACTAACAAAATAACCGGCGCGCGTGCGTATTGAACGCCCAGCAACCAGCCGAGCAAGACCAAATTAGCCAGGGAGGCCGGGGCGCTTAACCAACGAATCTCAAGAAAACGTTGCGCCTGAAAGAGCACGTCCTGATTACCGCCGACAATACGCAGAGCCAGCGAGATTAGTGGTTCGCGCAGCAAGACAATGGCAATACCCGCTCCGAGTGCCAGCAATAAAGGCTGAACCAGTGCGCGAGCTAAAGCGGAGGGGTTGTTTGCGCCAAAGGCCTGGGCGGTTAAGCCGGTGGTACTCATGCGCAGAAAGAGCAATAACATAAACAGGAAGCTGGTTGCCGTCGCTCCAATCGCGACACCACCGAGATAAACAGGACTATCCAGATGACCAATAACAGCCGTATCGACAAGGCCAAGCAGCGGGACGGTAATGTTGGAGAAAATCATGGGTAAAGCGAGGCGCCAGAGCGCACGATCCGCTGTGGAGAATAATTGCATGACCTCTCCTGAAGGAGATCAAAGAGAATTAAGACAGTGATGCGTACTTAAATACGCATCACCTAAAGAGATTTTACAGCCAGTCGCCGTTGCGAATAACCCCAACAGCCAGCCCTTCAATCGAGAAGTTATGCTCGCGCAGGTCAACCACTATCGGCTCGAATTCGCTGTTTTCTGGCAGCAGATGAACGGTATTCCCTTGCTGTTTCAAACGTTTAACGGTCACTTCATCATCAATGCGCGCAACCACAACCTGGCCGTTACGCACATCCTGAGTTTTATGCACCGCCAGTAAATCACCGTCCATAATACCGATGTCTTTCATAGACATCCCGCTGACGCGCAGCAGGAAGTCGGCATTCGGTTTGAACAATGAAGGATCTACCTGGTAATGGCCTTCGATATGCTGCTGCGCAAGGAGTGGTTCACCCGCAGCGACGCGCCCAACCAGCGGGATACCAGTGATCTCTTCCACCAGCAAACGAATGCCACGCGAAGCGCCGGAAACAATCTCAATCACGCCTTTACGGGCGAGAGCTTTTAAATGTTCTTCAGCAGCGTTCGGAGAACGGAACCCCAGACGTTGAGCAATCTCGGCACGTGTCGGTGGCATGCCGGTCTGGCTGATATGATCCCGAATAAGATCAAACACCTCTTGCTGCCTGGTAGTTAACGCTTTCATTCCGCCCCCTGGGTGTTTATACAGTTATGCTGTGAGTATATACAGTTAAAGGCGAATTTGGAACCACAAATTGAGCAAAAAACCAGGCACTTAACTATTCTGGAAAGACTATCGCAAATGCTGCCAAAGCAGCGTGACCCAGGTAATTACTGCAAGGATAATGGCGATTAATACAGCGGCTGAGCCCATATCTTTTGCTCGCCCGGAAAGCTCGTGATAGTCAGTACCAACACGGTCAACGAGGGCCTCAATAGCGCTATTGAGGATTTCGACAATCATCACCAACACCACTGAACCAATCAGTAAAATACGGGTAATAGGGTCAACATCTAACCAGCAGGCAATAGCAATGGCGATGACAGCCGAAACGCCCTCCTGGCGGAAAGCAGCTTCGTTGATCCAGGCCGCTTTTAGCCCTTTCCATGAATAGCCTGCAGCTTTGATAATACGGGTAAGTCCAGTGGTACTACTCGCCATTTTGGGCAACCTTTTCAAATTATTTGCATCAATGCTTGTCAAAATTATAACGCCACAGAAATCTGGGTCAGATTCTGATATTCTTGCGGCGAATTTGCATCATTAACCTGAGGCTTTACATCGTTTATGTCAGGCTGGCCAAGAATCTACTACAAATTACTTAATTTACCATTAGGCGTTCTGGTAAAGAGCAAGTCTATTCCGGCAGATCCACAAGCCGAACTGGGCTTAGATCCCACACGTCCAATAATGTACGTGCTGCCCTATAACTCAAAGGCGGACTTATTAACGCTGCGCGCTCAATGCCTCGCGCATAACTTGCCCGACCCTCTCGAGCCGTTAGAAATCGACGGAGCGGTGCTGCCGCGCTATGTCTTTATCCATGGTGGGCCGCGTGTATTCACTTATTACACGCCGAAAGAAGAGTCGATCAAGCTGTTCCATGATTACCTCGATTTACACCGTAGCAATCCAAATCTGGACGTGCAGATGGTGCCTGTTTCGGTCATGTTTGGCCGTTCACCGGGGCGCGAAAAAGGCGAAGTGAATCCGCCATTAAGAATGCTCAACGGCATTCAAAAATTCTTCGCCGTCTCCTGGCTTGGGCGCGACAGCTTTGTGCGTTTTTCCGCACCGGTTTCGCTGCGCCAGATGGCAACCGATCACGGCACAGATAAAAAAATCGCTCAGAAACTGGCGCGAGTGGCACGTATGCACTTCGCTCGCCAGCGTTTAGCGACTGTTGGCCCGCGTCTGCCGGTGCGTCAGGATCTGTTTAACAAACTTCTGGCATCAAAAGCTATCGCTCGCGCGGTAGAAGACGAAGCGCGTAGCAAGAAAATCTCCCATGAAAAAGCACAGCAAAATGCTGTCGCGCTGATGGAAGAGATTGCCGCCAACTTCTCTTATGAAGCCGTTCGTTTGACCGACCGCGTGTTAGGACTGACGTGGAACCGTTTGTACCAGGGCATTAACGTTCACAACGCTGAGCGTGTGCGCCAACTGGCTCATGACGGCCATGAGATTGTCTATGTGCCCTGCCACCGCAGCCACATGGACTACATGCTGCTGTCTTACGTGCTTTATCACCAGGGGCTAGTTCCTCCGCACATCGCGGCGGGTATCAACCTGAATTTCTGGCCAGCAGGCCCGATTTTCCGTCGCCTGGGAGCGTTCTTTATTCGCCGTACCTTTAAAGGCAGCAAACTCTATTCCACCGTGTTCCGTGAATATCTTGGCGAGCTGTTTAGCCGTGGCTATTCCGTTGAATATTTTGTGGAAGGTGGGCGTTCCCGTACCGGGCGTTTGCTTGATCCGAAAACCGGCACGCTGTCGATGACCATTCAGGCCATGCTGCGCGGTGGTACTCGTCCAATTACATTGGTGCCAATTTACATTGGCTACGAGCATGTAATGGAAGTGGGGACTTACGCCAAAGAACTGCGTGGAGCGACCAAAGAGAAAGAGAGCTTTATGCAGATGGTGCGCGGGCTGAGCAAGCTGCGTAATCTCGGCCAGGGCTATGTGAACTTCGGCGAACCGATGCCGTTGATGACATTCCTCAATCAACGTGTTCCTGAGTGGCGTGATTCAATCGATCCAATCGAAGCGATTCGCCCGGCGTGGCTGACGCCAACGGTCAATGAAATTGCTGCCGAGCTGATGGTGCGTATCAACAATGCAGGGGCGGCAAATGCCATGAACCTGTGTTGTACCGCATTACTCGCTTCGCGTCAGCGTTCACTTACTCGTGAACAATTGACCGAGCAGCTCAACTGCTACCTGAGCCTGTTGCGTAATGTGCCGTATTCACCAGATGCGACCACGCCAGACCAGCCAGCAGAAGCGCTGATTGAACACGCGTTGCAAATGAACAAGTTTGAAGTAGAGAAAGATACTATCGGTGACATCATCATTCTGCCGCGTGAGCAGGCGGTACTGATGACTTATTACCGTAACAACATTTTGCATATGTTGGTGTTGCCTTCTCTACTGGCCGCGATTATCACGCAGCATCGCCACATTTCACGCGGAGAGCTTCTGCGTCAGGTCGAATTACTCTACCCGATGCTGAAAGCTGAGCTTTTCCTGCGCTGGGAGAAGGCGCAGCTTGTCAGTGAAATGGATGCGCTGCTCAATGAGATGGTTCGTCAGGAACTGATTACTCTTGCGGGTGATGAAGTGCTGATTAACCCGGCTCGTTCACGCACTATGCAGCTTCTGGCTGCGGGTGTTCGTGAAACGCTGCAACGTTATGCGATTACTTTCTGGCTGTTGAGCGCTAATCCATCCATCAACCGCGGGACACTGGAGCGCGAAAGCCGCACCGTTGCCCAGCGCTTGTCTGTTTTGCATGGTATTAACGCACCGGAGTTCTTTGATAAAGCCGTGTTCACCTCGCTGGTGTTAACCCTGCGTGATGAAGGCTATATCAGCGATACCGGAGATGCGGAGCCAACCGAAACCATGAAGGTCTACCAGATGCTGGCAGAGCTGATCATGCCGGATGTGCGTTTGACGATTGAAAGTGCGACGTCGCAGGCTGCGACTGAGTAATGCCCTCACCCTAACCCTCTCCCACAGGAGAGGGTATTGCCCGGTTTTCTCCTTCTCCCTTGGGGAGAAGGCCGGATGAGGGACATGTTTTAGAAGTGCAGGTAACTCAGCACCAGACCAATAAACAACACCAGCCCAACGTAGTTATTATTCAGGAATGCGCGGAAACAGGCGTCGCGATCGCGGTTCGCAGTCAGACGTTGTTGATGGATAAATAGCGCGCCCGCCAGAGCAATCGACCAGTAAAACGCTCCACCCAACCCGTTCAGCCAGCCAATCACCGCCAGCAGTACCATCACTGTAATCTGCAAAATGCCGATGATCAGATTGTCATAGCGCCCGAACAGTATCGCCGTGGATTTAATGCCAATTTTTAAATCATCATCGCGATCGACCATCGCGTATTGCGTGTCGTAAGCCACGGCCCAGCAGATATTGGTCAAAAACATCAGCCAGCAACTCAGCGGTACAGATTCACTCACCGCCGCAAATGCCATTGGAATTGACCAACCGAATGCCGCACCTAACACCACCTGTGGCAGGTGGGTATAGCGTTTCATAAACGGGTAAACCCAGGCTAATGCCAGCCCCGCTACCGATAACAAAATTGTCATGGTATTGAGTGTCAGCACCAGTAAAAACGACAGCAGAACCAACACAGCAAATAAGATGCGTGCTTCTTTCTCGCTGACTGCCCCACTAGGCAGTGGCCGGTGCGCAGTGCGTTTGACATGCCCATCAAATTTACGATCGGCGTAGTCGTTTACCACGCAGCCCGCAGCTCGCATCATCCAGACGCCAGCGATGAACACACATAAAATGGTCAGCGGCGGCACACCCGGTGTCGCTAACCACAACGCCCATAACGTGGGCCATAGCAATAAAAGCGAGCCAATCGGCTTATCAAGCCGCATCAGGCGTTGATAGGCCTGCCATTTGCCCTGTTTCAGACTCCACTCCATTATTTTTCCTCTACATACAGCGGGGATGCGGGGAGAAACAGCTCGGTCAACACTAATGGTTTTCCGGCTAATCTCAGGCGGGAACGACGCCCCCACAGCTCCTCATTGCGGCCAATCTCAATGAAATCCCGTGTCAGGGAAGATGCACTAAACAGGTAACGCCCAAGAGGTGTGGTTCCGAGTTGCTGCAATGCAAGCTCTGGCCCCTCGAGGGTAGATTCAGGAACGATGGTACGCCCTAAAAGCCAGGGTTCATCATCGCCGCAGAGCATGATTTCACGCAACCAGTAACGTTTGGCTTCAGGCAGCAAATCAGCTTCAGGAATATCGGCACGCGAATCGAAAAAACCTTCACGCACAATACGCACGCTGACACGCGAGCAATATTGTTCAAAGCGCTTGGTCATTGAATCTTCAAGCAACAACCAGTCAAGAAGCGATGCACTCAGCCCCTCGGGGATCGTAGCCTCAAAGCGTAAGGCGCGCAGTGGCGAAAGCGCGTCAGACATGTGAATTTCTCCGAAACAAAACCGAAAATCATTGTAACGCAGAATAGGTATAGCGGGGCAGGAAAAGCACAACAAGCGTTTAACAACGCCGAGTCAACTTGAAGGATGAAGAAGGAAAAAAGGTGCGCCCGCAGGCGCACCAAACCTCAAACATCAGCACTGCGGGGAGACGGTCACCCCTTGCCTTTTACACTGCTGATAAAAGTTTTACGGGCAGTCGTCGATCCCAGGCGTTCAGCTTCGTCGAGCAGTTTCAGGGCTTTGTCTACATCGCCTTTCGCTACGGCATCTTTGATTGCCTGGTTGAAGTACGTTTCTGTGTCACTTAGCACTGGCTCAGATTTCTTGGCTGGCGTGGGTGCCGCTACTGGTGCGGCAACGGCTACCGGGGCAACGTAGGTTGCGGCTGGCGCTGCGGTATTACCCACAGTAACCGGGCCTGGGCCTGATGAACCAAATAACGGCCCAACCAGAATGCTGGAGTTTGAAGAGGTTTTGACTTTCACTTTCAAGAGACCGTCGGTGGTATGGCGGGCAATCGGGTCTGGAATATCCGGTACAGCGTTACCCGTGCCTTTTGCATAGGCTTTTGCCGGGTCGAGCATTTTGGTGGTTTGCTGTGTGTCTTTGTTGGTGGTGAACACTAACAAATAGAGTTTTTGCTGCCCCAATGCTGGCGTCAGCTTAATCGTCCCTTCCAGGCGATCGGCGGACATCACGCCCGGTTCCTGGTAGGTAAAGTAGCTTGACGGGAAATAAGCCGCGGGCGTCATATTCTGGTCAAGAACCAGTACGTTCGGCGCAAATACCGTGTTTTTACTGATTTCACTAGTGAGCGTGATGGTCAATTCACCAATATTTGCAGGCACACTATAAGCCGCGACCGGGCCAGTAATATCACCTGCGCTCAGGCTCTGACCACTGGTAGCCAGTGTGGTGGTTAATGTTTTTGATTGATCGACGGGCGTCCACTGTAGCTGTTGTAACGCTGAACTCGGCACTGCTGGCGCCGCAGAAATGTCTTGTGGAACGATATTCACATCAGCCAGGCTCACTGCGGGAATGCTGGCGAGCAGCCCTGCGGAAAGGCAGAGTGCGAGGAGACTTTTTTTCATTTTCATTGTTATAAACCTCGAATGGAAAGTCGGTGGAAAGTTGGCCAGGCAATAGCCCTTTCCACCTGAAACAAGCATTGGCATACAAGGGTAATAACAAGGGGTTCAGTGGCGAGCCCCTTATCACTTCTTACTTTAAGCTACTGCTGTATTACCACCAGATTTCCATCTGGGCACCGAAGGAGAACTCGTCGTTGTCGCCACGGCTGGTAGAGAACGTACCGTTGCCGGTAGAATCAGCGATAGCAAAGCGAGTTGAGTCGCCGTTGGCATCTTTAGCGTAACCCCATTTCTCATCCCACTTCGCGTAGGTTGCGAAGACACGCAGTGCCGGACGGGACCAGATGCTGTCGCCTGCCTGCCATTGTTGTGCCAGGGTAATTTTGTATTGACCATTATGATCGCCAGTTTCCTGGGATTTCACGTTGTCGTAGCCCACTTCCAGCAGGGTACTCATGATAGGCGTCCATTTGAACATTGGACGAACACCGATGGTGTACCATTCAGTCCCCTGGTTATCATCCATATCCAGGTTCTGATACATACCGACGTACATCAGATCCCAGCGGTCAGCCAGAGTAATCGCACCGTGATCGATAACACGAATCATGCTGCCATCGTTGTTCAGAGAACCGCCCTGCGCCTGACCTTTACCTTGCGAGGTCATGGAATCAGTTGCGTACTGGACGACAAATTTGTTGTAGCCTTTCATCATGCTTTGGGTGTGTTCGATTGTCCCCATCCAGCCATCTTTAGATGCGCCAGGCTGCAGGTAATAATCGTCAGGAATGTTAGTGTGACCGTAATCAACACCCAGTTCTAAAGTACCGCCAGGGTTGGTTTCGATCCCCGCCCAACGCACGTCAAATACATCGTTTGGTACTTTATTGCTGTAGTTACGAGAACCATCAGCATTGAAATCATTGAATGCAGCCGAGCCGCCTGATTCAGAAGAACGAGTCGCTGCGAAGGACAGTTTACCCACGCCAACGTCGATGTTTTCAAGACCCGCACCAGGACCTGAAATATCCCAGTAGTAGAAGTCGATCATGTGTACGTCATGACGTTGATAGAAACGCTTACCGGCCCACATGTTGGCGCCTGGCAGTGCATCAATCAGGTTTTTACCCTGCACGTTTGCTTCACGGAATGCCGGGCTAGTTGCTTCCCAGTCATTATCCTGAGCAACGGAGTACGCCACGTTAGTATCGAAATAGAAGCTCTTGTCGCCTTCTTTCCACACTTCCTGGCCCAGTTTTAATTCCGCATAGGTTTCACATTCGTTACCAAGACGGTATTTAGATTGAGCACCAGTTGCCTGGAAACATTCCTGTGTGCCGCCGCTGCCGGTCCAGCCAATACCAGAACGGGCATAACCGTGGAAATCCACTGCCATTGCCTGAACAGACATAACGCCTGCTGCTACGGCGACTGCCAGTGGGAGTTTGCGCAGAGTAATCATCGTTCTATCTCCTGAGATCATTGCTTTTCTTTTTTATGGGAGTGCTTAAACACCTGGCTCTTGATGCAGCCGACGACAAGCAGTGCCATCCTCACGGAACAGATGGCAACGCTCTGGCGGCAAGCCAATAGCGAATGTGGCACCCTCTTTTACCAACACCACGTCATTCTGGCGGTACACCAGGTTCTGACGGATGGCGGGGATTTGAATATGAATCTGAGTTTCATGGCCGAGCTGCTCGACAACCTGAACTTCACCTTCAAGGGTCACGTCAGCGATGTCGCTTGGCAGCAGATGCTCCGGGCGAATCCCCAGAGACATGTTTGCGCCGACCTGAACTTCTTTGCTTTCAACCGGCAGCCAGACTTGCTGACGGTTCGGTAATTCAACCTGCACTTGATCGATAGCCGTGGCGGTGACTTTCACCGGCAGGAAGTTCATTTTTGGCGAGCCGATAAAGCCCGCAACAAAACGGTCAGCCGGGTAGTGATACAGCTCGAGCGGTTTGCCGACCTGCGCGACACGCCCGGCGTCCAGCACCACAATTTTGTCGGCAAGCGTCATCGCTTCAACCTGGTCGTGGGTGACGTAAATCATGGTGCGCCCGAGGCGCTTATGCAGTCGGGAAATCTCAATGCGCATCTGCACCCGCAGTGCCGCATCAAGGTTTGAAAGAGGTTCATCAAGCAGGAATACACGCGGTTCAGCCACCAGCGTACGGCCAATAGCTACTCGCTGACGCTGCCCACCAGAAAGTGCTTTCGGGCGACGTTCTAATAAATGACCCAGTTGCAAAGTTTCTGAAACCTGGGTGACACGCTGATTGATATCACTTTTCTTCGCGCCCGCGAGTTTCAACCCGAAGGACATGTTCTCAGCAACAGAAAGATGGGGATAAAGAGCATAAGACTGGAACACCATACCGACGCCGCGTTCAGCGGGCGGAATGTCATTCATGCGAGTGTCACCGATAAACAAATCACCGCTGGTGATAGTTTCCAGCCCCGCAATCATGCGCAACAAAGTGGATTTACCGCAGCCTGACGGTCCAACAAAAACCACGAACTCACCTTCCTGAATGTTCAGGTTGATATCTTTCGATACCACCACGTCACCCCAGGCTTTTGTTACGTTCCGTAGCTGTACGCTTGCCATGTACTTCTCCCTTCATTCCGTCACGCTGCTGAGTGGCAGGTGATTCAAGATGTGTCGGACTATGACGGATTCATACATTCCGTGAATCCTCCACCCTGCTGTTTTTTATGGGGGAGGAGGCGGGAGGATGAGAGGGGCTGGTCTGCAACCGGTTGCAGCGGGGGCGACAGTTTTTCGTGATCGTGGTTTCAAATTTCTGGGTGGTTTTGTGTGCTCCAGCACGCATAACTGTCAGTTATGGAATGCAGATCACAGATACCAGGGTGGGGGCGTAGGGCTAAGGAGGATGAGAAGCACTTGCCATCTGCGCAAACTGGCAACGTCAATTCGCTCTGCCTACAAATCCAAAAATTCGAGGGACATATGAAAATTAAAACTGGCGCCCGCATCCTCGCTCTGTCTGCCCTGACAACGATGATGTTTTCCGCCTCTGCACTGGCAAAAATAGAAGAAGGCAAATTGGTCATCTGGATTAACGGTGACAAAGGCTATAACGGCCTGGCCGAGGTCGGTAAGAAGTTTGAAAAAGATACCGGTATTAAAGTCACCATCGAACACCCGGACAAACTGGAAGAGAAATTCCCACAAGTTGCGGCGACAGGCGATGGCCCGGATATCATCTTCTGGGCGCACGACCGTTTCGGTGGTTACGCACAATCTGGCCTGCTGGCCGAGATCTCTCCAGACAAAGCTTTCCAGGACAAGCTGTATCCGTTTACCTGGGACGCCGTTCGTTACAACGGCAAAATCATCGCTTACCCAGTTGCGGTTGAAGCACTGTCTCTGATTTACAACAAAGACCTCGTACCTAATCCACCGAAAACCTGGGAAGAAATCCCGGCGCTGGATAAGCAGCTGAAAGCGAAAGGTAAGAGTGCGTTGATGTTCAACCTGCAAGAACCGTACTTCACCTGGCCGCTGATTGCCGCTGACGGCGGTTATGCCTTCAAACTCGAAAACGGCAAATATGACGTGAAAGATGTGGGCGTGGACAGCGCGGGCGCGAAAGCGGGCCTGAGCTTCCTGGTCAACATGATTAAAAACAAAGAAATGAATGCGGATACCGATTACTCCATCGCAGAAGCGGCCTTTAACAAAGGCGAAACGGCGATGACAATCAACGGCCCGTGGGCCTGGTCGAACATTGATAAGAGCAAAATCAATTACGGCGTGACGCTGCTGCCAACGTTCAAAGGCAAAGCATCTAAACCGTTCGTTGGCGTGCTGAGTGCAGGTATCAACGCCGCCAGCCCGAACAAAGAGCTGGCGAAAGAGTTCCTGGAAAACTACCTGCTGACCGATCAGGGTCTGGCTGAAGTCAATAAAGACAAGCCATTGGGTGCCGTTGCACTGAAATCTTACCAGGATCAACTGGCGAAAGACCCACGTATCGCCGCCACCATGGATAACGCCCAGAAAGGCGAAATCATGCCTAACGTGCCGCAAATGTCTGCGTTCTGGTATGCCGTTCGTACCGCTGTTATCAACGCCGTTAGCGGTCGCCAGACTGTTGACGAAGCGATGAAAGACGCTCAGGGACGTATTACTAAGTAAAAAAATGGCGGATGGCGCGCTGCTTATCCGCCCTACGTAACCCCGTAGGGTGGATAAACGTAGTGTCATCCACCGCTTTGAAAAGCTGTTGAGGAACACCCCATGGATGTAATTAAAAAGAGCCACTGGTGGCAAAGCGATGTGCTGAAGTGGTCAGTCATCGGCCTGTTAGGATTGCTGGTTGGTTATCTTGTCGTATTAATGTACGCCCAGGGGGAGTACCTGTTTGCCATTATGACGCTGATTTTAAGCTCACTTGGCTTATATATTTACGCTAACCGCAAGGCTTATGCCTGGCGTTATGTTTACCCCGGTCTTGCCGGCATGGGGCTGTTCGTCCTGTTCCCGCTGGTCTGTACCATCGCCATCGCCTTCACTAACTACAGCAGCACCAACCAGCTGACGCAGGAACGTGCACAAGAAGTGCTGATGGACCGCCAGTATCAGGCGGGAAAAACCTTTAACTTCGGCCTGTACCCGGCGGGTGACGAGTGGCAACTGGCCCTCACCGATGGTGAATCCGGCAAGAATTTCATCTCCGATGCCTTTAAATTTGGTGGCGAACAGCACCTGAAATTGAAAGAAGCGGATGCGCTGCCAGAAGGTGAAAAAGCCAATCTGCGCGTGATTACGCAAAACCGTGCGGCACTGACCCAAATCACGGCTGAAATGCCTGATGAAAGCACGCTGACCATGAGTTCCCTGCGTCAGTTCTCCGGCACTCGCCCTTTGTATACTGTGGCTGATAACGGGGAGATGACAAACAACCAAAGCGGCGTGAAGTACCGTCCGAATAACGAAATTGGTTTCTACCAGTCTGTTAACGCCGATGGCAACTGGGGCAACGAACAGTTAAGCCCAGGCTACACCGTGACTATCGGCTGGAAGAACTTCCTGCGTGTATTCCACGATGAAGGCATCCAGAAACCATTTATGGCGATTTTCGTCTGGACGGTGATCTTCTCCATCCTGACGGTGATTCTGACCGTAGCCGTCGGCATGATTCTGGCCTGCGTCGTACAGTGGGAATCCCTGAAGGGTAAAGCGATTTATCGCGTGATGTTGATTCTGCCCTACGCGGTACCATCGTTTATTTCCATCCTGATTTTCAAAGGTTTGTTCAACCAAAGCTTTGGTGAAATCAACATGATGTTGAGTTCGCTGTTTGGTATCAAACCCGCCTGGTTTAGCGACCCGACCACCGCGCGTTCAATGATTATTATCGTGAATACCTGGCTCGGTTATCCATACATGATGATTCTGTGCATGGGCTTGTTGAAAGCAATTCCAGATGACCTTTACGAAGCTTCAGCAATGGACGGTGCAGGCCCATTCCAGAACTTCTTTAAGATTACGCTGCCGCTGCTGATTAAGCCCCTGACGCCGCTGATGATTGCCAGTTTTGCCTTTAACTTTAACAACTTCGTGCTGATTCAACTGTTAACCAACGGCGGCCCGGATAGACTTGGTACCACCACGCCTGCGGGTTACACGGACTTGCTGGTGAGCTACACCTACCGCATCGCCTTTGAAGGCGGCGGCGGTCAAGACTTTGGTTTAGCTGCGGCTATCGCAACGCTTATCTTCATCCTGGTCGGCGCATTAGCGATTGTTAACCTGAAAGCCACCCGCATGAAGTTTGATTAAGGAGCAACAAACATGGCTATGGTTCAACCCAAATCTCAAAAGCTGCGTTTATTTACCACGCACCTTTTATTACTACTGTTTATCGCCGCGATCATGTTCCCGCTGCTGATGGTTATTGCGATTTCACTGCGTCCGGGTAACTTCGCTACCGGCAGCCTGATCCCGGATCAAATTTCTTGGGAGCACTGGAAATTAGCGCTTGGTTTCAGCGTGCAACATGCCGATGGTAGCGTAACGCCACCGCCGTTCCCGGTGCTGTTGTGGTTGTGGAACTCGATCAAAATCGCGGCGATTACCGCGCTGGGTATCGTGACGCTTTCAACGACGTGTGCATACGCTTTTGCCCGTATGCGTTTCCCTGGCAAAGCGACGCTGCTGAAAGGGATGCTGATTTTCCAGATGTTCCCGGCGGTGCTGTCACTGGTGGCGTTGTATGCCTTGTTTGACCGCCTCGGCCAGTACATTCCGTTTATCGGCCTGAACACTCACGGTGGGGTGATCTTCGCCTATCTTGGCGGTATCGCGCTGCATGTGTGGACGATTAAAGGCTATTTCGAAACGATTGATAACTCGCTGGAAGAAGCGGCAGCGCTGGACGGTGCAACCCCATGGCAGGCCTTCCGCCTGGTGTTACTGCCACTTTCCGTACCGATTCTGGCGGTAGTATTTATTCTGTCATTCATTGCCGCGATTACCGAAGTCCCGGTCGCATCGTTGCTGCTGCGCGATGTGAACAGTTACACCCTGGCGGTCGGTATGCAGCAATACCTCAATCCACAGAACTATTTGTGGGGCGACTTTGCCGCAGCCGCTATGCTTTCAGCCATTCCGATTACTGTCGTGTTCTTACTGGCGCAACGCTGGCTGGTGAGCGGCCTGACGGCTGGCGGGGTGAAAGGTTAAGATTTCCTGTTGTTCTTGCTCTACCTGATGTAAAGCCACTGTACCCCTCATTTGACTTTGTATTTTCTTCGGCGGCCTGCGGGCCGCCTTTTTTACTCTCGTTTTAAGCGGCTGCTATTACACAACCACAGCGTAATCACCAGCAACAAAATCGCCCCGGAATAAATCAGCACATCCAACGGTTGCTTATGGTCAATGATGATCAGCCGCACAATGGCGGTAATACCGATGTAGATAAAGTAGCGCAGCGGGAAGTGATAACCCGACTGAAAATACTTAACAATCAGCGCAATAAATTCGAAATACAGGAAGTAAACCACCAGCCCTTCGATAAACAGATATTTGCTGGCCTGCTCGCTGGGTGCGAAGAGCACATTAGCCAGGTGCAGCGTTTCTTTGCCAAGAAAGATGATGAGAATCAGGCCAAGAGTGAGTAGAGCCAGATTAAGGACCGTTTGCATAACGGTAGCGATTAACTCGACGCGGGCGATAGATGTCATAAAACACCTCGAGGGTTAGGATACCGAGGAGTTGTTATACGTTGAAAGTGTGATCTGGATCTAGATTTTTTACTTATATACGCAAAGTGCCCAAGGCAACAATCTATGGCAGGATTTGATAAGTAATAATTGAGAGGATGCTGATTTTTACTGAGGTTGCGGGCAGTTTGCTTTACACTGGTCGCCACTTCTTAAGAGGCCGCAACAATGTCCACATCAAGACTGACACAACAAGATATGACCGAAGCCGAGCAACGCGAATTAAAAACACGCCTTGATCGCTCCCGCATCGCCCATGGCCGCCCTCTGACAAACTCAGAAATTAACCACGTTAAAAAAACTTATATCGACCAACTGATAGCAGAACGTGAATTGGCGGCCAAAAAAGTCCGCCAGATTAAAAAACAGAAAGCGTTAAAACCGGATACGTCTGCAACCTATTCCTGGTCTGCAAACAGCCACTCTCGTGGGAAACGCTAACTTAGCGTCCCTTTTTCTTGCGTCCTGGCTGAGCGAAGCGTTTACGTGAAGCAAGCTCCGCCGGGGTTTTAGCGCTGCTCTTCGGCCCACTCACGGCAGGCTTTTTAACAGCAACTGCCTTAGGTTTTGCTTTTGCCTTAGCGGCTGGCTTCGCTTCGGAAGAAGAGTTTTCAATCAGCTTAAATAACTCAATCAATTCATCGTCGGTTAAATCACGCCATTCACCCAACGGCAGCCCTTTCATGCTGACATTCATGATGCGGGTACGCTCAAGCTTCGTCACGTCATAACCAAAGTGTTCGCACATCCGGCGAATCTGGCGGTTCAGCCCCTGCACTAACGTAATGCGGAACACAAATGGAGCTTCTTTCTTCACTTTGCATTTCTTGGTGACGGTTCCCAGCATCGGAACGCCCGCCCCCATGCCGCGAATGAAATCGTCAGTGACCGGTTTGTTGACAGTAACAACATATTCTTTTTCGTGGTCGTTCCCGGCCCGCAGGATTTTATTCACCAGATCGCCATGATTGGTGAGGAAAATCAGCCCTTGAGAATCTTTATCCAGACGCCCAATCGGGAAAACGCGTTTGCTGTGGTTAACGAAATCGACAATGTTATCTTTCTCACCGTCTTCGGTTGTACTCACGATGCCCACAGGCTTGTTCAGCGCAATCAGCACCAAATCGTCTTCATCACGGGGTTCAATGAGCTGGCCATTAACCTTCACCACATCTCCGGCAAATACCTGATCGCCAATCGCGGCGCGTTTACCGTTAATAAAAACATTTCCCTGTTCGATGTAACGGTCGGCGTCACGGCGCGAGCAAATGCCGCTCTCGCTAATGTATTTGTTCAGACGTATAGATGAGTTAGGCAGCATGGTTCCTCCGTAAAACCCGGAATATACCTTACCTGAGGGGCGATGCGAACAGGCAGAGCGCAGATTGTCTGATTATCCCGGCATATCTCGCATAACGGAAATGTAAGTTGCGGCGTGCTTTCCAGATTGATAACGACTCAGTTGTAACGCGCCTGCGTAAACGAATAGGTTCGGGTTCCTGGCCACTATTCATTACGTATTTTATAAACTACAATGACGATAAAAACCCTGAAACAAACGGATGCGTTTCGCTTGTGGGAAGCGAGTCTTAAAGATCGAAGAATAAAAACGATCATTGGCACTCGCCTATTGCGTTTGAAAGATGGTTTGCCCGGAGATGTACGACCTGTTGGTGGCGGCCTAAGCGAATTAAGAATTCATTATGGTCCAGGCTATCGCATATATTTCAAGCAACGTGATGAAGTTATTATTCTGCTGCTATGCGGTGGCAATAAAAGTACACAATCACGAGACATACGGCTGGCACAAATGCTAGCCAGAGCCATGATAGAGGGCGAGGATGAAGAAGATTAAAGTAACGGATTATGATCCCGCAGCAGCCTTAGTAGATGACGAAGAAATTGCCTTTTTCATGGCCGACGCACTAGAAACAGGCGATGCAGCATTCATAGCCCAGGCACTGGGCGTTGTGGCGCGGGCAAAAGGGATGACATCCGTTGCTACTGAGACGGGCTTGTCTCGCGAGCAGTTGTATCGTTCATTCAGTGAAGAGGGAAACCCTACGCTCAAAAGCACTCTGGCAGTGATGAAAGCGCTGGGGATTGAATTGACGATTAAGTCCCCACGCTCCTGACAAAAAAGGCAACAAACTCGAAGCTCATTGCCCGCAAAGGGGGTTATTTGGCAGGCGTCGCCGCCATCACTGCTAATTTCTTCTGAATATCTTTATCCAGATTATTCACCCAGTGATTATAAGAACGGTGTATTTCGCCATCGGATGCCAACAAATTCACACTGCTGACATAGTTAATTGAGTAGTTTCTTTCGCTGTAGTTAATGCGAACTGTCACGCTGTGCTTGCGGATATTTTGCGTCGCATTAATGACTCCTGGGCCTGCCACGGACATGATCCAGTCTCGCCCTTGCCCGGCATTGATAATCGCGTTTTTAACCTGCTCTGCGGTTACGTGCTGAGTGATAATGGTCTGCGGCGTGCGCACTGGCTCGGTTCGTTCGAGTGCTGCACACCCTGCTAGCGCTGCAACGCAAAGCACACTGGCAAGTATCTGTTTTAGCTTCATCATTAAATTCCTTTTTTATAAAAATTAACGTCCAGATTATAAACAGATAGCCACGTCAGAATAATTAGTATTCATCTCTTTCGTCATCATCAGGTTGCTCAAGAACACTGTAAGCAACGGCACAAAATAGTGAGTTCAGGCGCTTCATATCTCCGAGCAAACCGAGGTGCAGCGAGCTGGTTTCGATACTTTGCACGTTTTGCTGATGCAGGCGATCCACGTGCGCATGTGAGAAGCGGCGATTCAGAATGCGGAAGCGATGTTTATTACGGCGCAAACGGCGAGCGCTGTTCACGTCTGCGGAGAAAAATACCGACAGGCTGAGTTTCAGGTTGCTGGTTAATTGCTGGAGCAGAATATCCAGCTCTTTCAGGCCGTCTGGCGAGAATGCCCGACGAGTGGCCAGCGATTTATCCGCCACTTCGCTCCCCATACGTTCCAGAATATCCGCTGCCTGCTCAAGGTTGAGCGACATTTCAATAATTTCAGCCCAGCGACGGGATTCGACTTCCGCCAGTTCCTCTTTTTGCATTTGCGCCATATACAGTTTGATTGCGGTATAGAGCACATCGACATCATCGGCGAGCTTACGCAGTTCCTTCTCCTGGCGCGGCTCCCCGTGCATCACTTTGCTCCAGGTTTCCAGCATTTGCTCAAGAACATCGCCCATCCGCAGGGTTTCACGTGCTGCGTTGGAAAGCCCGAGCGCTGGTGTATCCAGAGCGGTGACATCAAGATGTTTTGGCTTCATCCGCGCATCAACTTCTGGTACTTCGCTGATTACACTCCGGCAAAAACGCGCCATCGCACCCGCAAATGGCACCATCGCCAGGCAGCGAATCAGGTTGTAGAACACGTGGAAATAGATAACCAGTTCAGATTCCGGTTGCGAGAGTTTTTGCATCGCGTCTGCAAGAATATGAATAAACGGCAGCACAATCACGCCGCCCACCAGCTTGAATAACAAACTTCCGAGCGCAACACGACGAGCAGCCGCATTGGCGGTACTGTTATTGATCATCGCCAACAAGCCAGAACCAAGGTTGGCACCAATCACCAGGCACAGTGCGACATCAAACGAGATAATACCGGCGGATGTCAGCGTGGCGGTCAACAACACAGCGGCAAGGCTGGAATAACTGATGATGGCGAACATCGCGCCAATCAGCGCATCAAGCATGATATCGCCCGTCAGCGAGGCGAAAATAACCTGCACACCGGAGGCCTGGGTTATCGGCGTCACAGCGGCAACAATCAGCTCCAGCGCCAGTAAAATCAGCCCAAGGCCAATGCCTACACGGCCAAGTTGCCCGGCGCGAGTTTGTTTGCGACTGAGGAAGAATATAACGCCGATGAAGATGAGTAGCGGCGAGAGCCACGAGAGATCAAAGGTCAGGATTCGCGCCATCAGCGCAGTACCGACATCGGCCCCCAGCACAATCACCAGCGCAGGGGTAAGCGCCACCAGATCCTGTGCCACAAAAGAGGTGACCAACATGGTGGTGGCGTTGCTGCTTTGCACCAGCGCGGTAACACCAATCCCGGCACAAAAGGCGAACGGTTTTTTTTCAACACTGCGGCTGAGTACGCTACGGAGATTTGCACCGTAAACGCGCATGATTCCGGTACGCACAATGTGCGTACCCCATACCAATAGCGCCACCGCAGAAAGTAGATGCAGTAATGTCAGCACACTTTCTCCTGGAAATGATAAGACGAGAAATTCCTTCTCTTTCCAGTATATAACGCCTGACGAGAATTAAACGTTTCGGGATGTAAACCACCCTCACCCTGGCCCTCTCCCTGAGGGAGAGGGCATAAAGCGGGAAGCTCCTCTCCACGAGGGAGGGGGCATAAACGGTGTGCTCCTTCTCCTGGGGGAGAAGGTTGGGATGAGGGCGTGTGAATGTTAGTCCGCGTCGTAGCCCAGGTTTGGTGCTAACCAACGTTCAACATCAGTGACTGACATCCCTTTGCGACGCGCGTAGTCTTCCACCTGGTCGCGTTGAATCTGCGCCACGGCGTAATATTTGCTGTCAGGGTGGCTGAAATACCAGCCGGAAACGGATGCGCCGGGCCACATGGCGTAGGATTCAGTGAGTTTCATGCCCACGACATTTTCTACGTCGAGCAGCTCCCAGATGGTCGCTTTCTCAGTGTGTTCCGGGCAGGCTGGATAACCTGGCGCCGGGCGAATCCCCTGGTAGTTTTCGCGGATAAGCTCTTCGTTGCTGAGGTTTTCCGTTGGCGCATAGCCCCAATAAACTTTACGCACGCGTTCATGCAGATACTCGGCAAAGGCTTCCGCCAGGCGGTCAGACAGCGCTTTCACCATGATTTTGTTGTAATCATCATGCTGTGCTTCATAGCCTTCCGCTAACGTGTCTTCTTCCATGCCGCCGGTGACGGCAAAGGCACCGATGTAATCCGCTTTGCCACTGTGTTTTGGCGCGACGAAATCGGCAAGGCAGTAGTTGGCGAAACCGACTTTCTCGGTTTGCTGGCGCAGATGGTGCGCGACAGTTTTCACCTGAGTACGGGAATCATCGCGATAAATTTCGATGTCGTCGTCCACACGGTTTGCCGGGAACAACCCGACAACGCCACGCGGCGTCAGCAATTTTTCTGCATGAAGTTTGTCGAGCATGTCGTTCGCGTCTTTGAACAAACGCTGCGCTTCTTCGCCGACCACTTCATCTTCCAGGATGCGCGGATATTTCCCGGCCAGCGACCAGGTCATGAAGAATGGCGTCCAGTCGATGTAATTACGCAGCGTTTCGATGCTGGCAGTCACTTCCTGTACACCAGGGCGATGGGGAACCGGAGGCGTGTAGCTTGTCCAGTCGAAGGCCAGATCGTTTTCACGCGCGGCGGCAAGTGACACTGGCGGCGTGCGTGGTTTTTTACGCGCATGCTGAGTACGCACCGTGACGTATTCTTTGCGCGTGCGTTCTACAAAATCGTCGTGCTGAGTCGGAGAAAGTAGCGCTGAAACCACACCGACGGTACGCGAGGCATTTTGCACGTAAACCGTTGGGCCGCTGTAGTTCTGCTCGATTTTCACCGCCGTATGCGCTTTAGAAGTCGTCGCCCCGCCAATCAGCAGCGGCAGCGTAAAGCCCTGGCGCTCCATCTCTTTGGCAACGTTAACCATTTCGTCCAGCGACGGCGTAATCAGGCCAGACAGACCGATAATATCGGCCCCCACTTCACGGGCGGTTTTCAGGATCTTCTCGGTTGGCACCATCACGCCAAGGTCGATGATTTCGTAGTTATTACATTGCAGCACTACGCCGACGATGTTTTTACCGATGTCGTGAACATCGCCTTTCACCGTCGCCAGCACGATTTTACCGTTGGTGGAGCCTTTTTCTTTGCTGGCTTCAATGTACGGTTCGAGGTACGCCACGGCTTGTTTCATTACGCGGGCTGATTTCACTACCTGCGGCAGGAACATTTTCCCTTCGCCGAACAAGTCGCCGACCACGTTCATACCATCCATCAGCGGGCCTTCAATAACCTGAATCGGGCGTTCAGCCTGCTGACGGGCTTCTTCTGTATCGAGTTCAATAAACTCGGTGATGCCTTTAACCAGCGAGTATTCAAGACGCTTTTTCACATCCCAACTGCGCCATTCGGCTTGTTGAGCGTTCGCGCCATCGTCACTTTTACTGCCGCGATATTTTTCAGCCAAATCCAACAAGCGTTCGGTGCTGTCATCACGACGGTTCAGAATCACGTCTTCAACGGCATTACGCAGTTCTTCAGAGAGATCGTCGTAAATCGCCAGTTGTCCGGCGTTCACAATCCCCATGTCCATACCATTGCGAATGGCGTAATAGAGGAACACAGCGTGAATCGCTTCGCGTACCGGGTCGTTACCACGGAAAGAGAACGACACGTTCGATACACCGCCGGAAATCATCGCATGTGGCAGTTCACGTTTGATGTCTTCACAGGCGCCGATAAAGTCCTGGGCGTAGTTGTTGTGTTCTTCAATACCCGTCGCGACGGCAAAAATATTCGGGTCAAAAATAATGTCTTCCGGGGGGAAGCCAACTTCTTCGGTCAGAATTTTGTAGGCGCGACGGCAAATTTCGATTTTGCGCTCGCGGGTGTCGGCCTGACCGACTTCGTCAAACGCCATTACCACCATCGCGGCACCGTAGCGGCGCACCAGTTTTGCGTGGTGGATAAACGGCTCGATCCCCTCTTTCATGGAAATCGAGTTCACGATGCCTTTGCCCTGAATGCATTTCAGGCCTTTTTCGATGACATCCCATTTCGAGGAGTCAATCATGATTGGCACGCGGGCGATGTCTGGCTCACCGGCAATCAGGTTGAGGAAACGCACCATCGCCGCTTCGGCGTCGAGCATCCCTTCATCCATGTTGATGTCGATGATTTGCGCGCCGCTTTCTACCTGCTGGAGAGCCACTTCCAACGCTTCGTTATATTTATCTTCTTTGATCAGCCGCTTAAATTTGGCAGAACCCGTGACGTTAGTACGTTCACCGACGTTAACAAACAGGCTTTCTGCGGTGATGTTTAGCGGTTCAAGCCCTGCTAAACGACAGGCGACTGGCAGGTCAGGCAGTTTACGCGGCGCAACACCTTCAACGGCTTTGCTCATCGCGGCGATATGTTCCGGCGTGGTGCCACAGCAACCACCGATGATATTAAGGAACCCGGCCTGCGCCCATTCGCCAATTTGTTTTGCCATTTCTCTGGCATCCAAATCGTATTCACCGAAAGCATTCGGCAGCCCGGCGTTCGGGTGCGCGGTAACGTAACATTCGGCAATGCGCGAAAGTTCTGCCACGTACTGGCGCAATTCATCTGGCCCCAGTGCGCAGTTCAGGCCGAAAGTCAGCGCGTCCGCGTGGCGCAATGAGTTATAGAACGCCTCGGTCGTTTGCCCGGATAGCGTACGGCCAGAGGCATCGGTAATGGTGCCGGAAATCATGATCGGGAGATCAACGCCCAGCGCTTCAAATTCAGTTTTCACGGCAAAAATCGCCGCTTTGGCGTTCAGGGTATCGAACACCGTTTCAATCATTATCAGGTCAGAGCCACCTTCCACCAGCGCACGAGTGGATTCGCGATACGCTTCCACCAGTTGATCAAAGGTCACGTTACGGAATGCGGGATCGTTAACGTCTGGAGAAATGGAGGCGGTACGGTTGGTTGGGCCTAATACACCTGCCACGTAGCGTGGTTTTTCTGGTGTGCGTGCGGTCCATTCATCGGCGCAGGCGCGGGCTAACTTCGCCGCTTCGTAGTTTATTTCTGCCGACAGGGATTCCATTTGGTAATCCGCCATCGCGATGGTCGTTGAGTTGAAGGTGTTGGTTTCGACAATGTCGGCACCGGCTTCAAAGTAGGCGTAGTGAATGGCGGCAATCGTTTCCGGTTTGCTCAGCACCAGCAAGTCGTTGTTCCCTTTCAGGTCACACGGCCAGTCAGCAAAGCGCTCACCCCGGAAATCGCTCTCATCAAGACGGTAGCTCTGAATCATGGTTCCCATGCCACCATCCAGTACCAAAATGCGTTGTTGCAACTGCTGATGCAGTTTTTCTAATTTATTGCTCAACTCAGGCTCCTATTGCGCGCTACATACCAGCATTGTGTGCACCTCATCCACACATCGTCTTTGTTGGCGGAGGTAGTTTCATCCTATCACAGGTGCCTTCGAGGTCTGCTTGAGAGTTTTTCAGGGTGACTAGAAGGGTAAAATGGAGTGCTTCAGCAGTTAATAACCCCTCGAATTATATTTATATCCTTTCAATAGCACTGAACTATACAAATTATTTATATGGTTACTCTCTTTTATTTCTGACATTATCAACATCTTTTTCGTGATTGAAATCAACTTGTCTTCAAGCGAAGGGAATAACATCTTTTCTTTTATATCGAAAGTGGAAAAAGATGACTTACTCTACTGATGAACTCTTTGTTTCCTTATCCAATGCAAAGGAATATACCTTCACTTCACCTTTATTGCCTGGTGAGTACTTTTGGACCGAACCTGATACTCCACTACCTCCATTTTCAGCACCTATTATTGATAATGAGAGTGGCATTTGTCTTGGTTACGCACGTAAGCACGGAGGCGGTCTTTATGATATTTTTGACGCAGAAGGGAAACTTGTTACCTACCATGAGTTACCTTTAGAATCACCACTCATTGACCCCACAGATATTTTAATATTAGGCGCACTATTATATAAAGGTATCCGCCTGGGGTTTCACACTTTTGAAGCATTAACAAAACGTGGGATCGCCGTTAAATTCTCATCAGCATTTACCGAGCAGATTATCGGCATGCTTCGTGGACGGCTAAAGGCCGGCTTATCTGCAAAAGTGTTAAAATTCACACCTAATCCAGCTCTTCACATGAGCGAATCGGGCAGATATGTTCCTGTTTACATTCTTGAAAAGGCAATACGTTATGGTAAAAGATTGCCAGATTTAAAAGGGAATTCTGGGCGAATACTTAAACGCTATGAAATAAAGATTCTCCGTTCCAGGTATAATAAGAATACTGAATCATTTGAAAAAAAGACTATACTTTAGAAGTCATTGTTGATGAAATAACATGGACAATTACTCATTTCGCCTACAAATCTTGAGGTTTACATGTTAAAAATAATTAATAGTGATATTGAACTAGAAATAACTCCGATAGAAAAAGTAATCAACACTCCGGAACCAAATTTTTATCATGAATGGCTGAATATGTATGTCGAATTTAAATCCAAAGGCCTCACGTATCAAGCTAACTGGGGATGTTATTCATCTGAACTTAATGAATTGAAACAGTCGTTATTAGCATTAAAAAACAACACAAGTCACTCAGAAATAAAATTCAGCCCTAACGAAGGAATGATTACATTATTATTCCATAAACATAAAAACGGCAGCACTTATTATCTCAAATACAAATTTTATACCGAAATACGATCCAGCACATTTATTGAGGGTGAGACCACTTTAGGTGAGTTAAATATTGATGAACTGCTAATTGGGTTGAATTGGCTTATTCAATTTTAAATCACCATTATTGAATTCACTCCCTGACTGCTCCGATGAGTCTGATGCTGGTTGCATTATCGCCAAATAAAACGAAAATGATTTCCACGATACGAAAACAGGAGTCAGTTATGGTTGCTGCCGTTCCCGCCAAACGTGGAAAAAAACCACGCGCTGCCACAGTGGCTGCACCTCAGCCAACCGGGCAAGTTCAGTCACTTACGCGTGGCCTGAAACTGCTTGAATGGATTGCCGAATCGCATGGTAGCGTTGCGCTCACCGAGCTGGCACAACAAGCTGGTTTACCTAACTCCACCACCCACCGACTGCTCACTACCATGCAGCAACTCGGCTTTGTTCGCCAGATTGGCGATCTCGGCCACTGGACAATTGGCGCACATGCGTTTGTCGTCGGCAGTAGCTTCCTGCAAAGCCGCAACCTGCTCGCCATTGTTCACCCTATCCTGTGCAAACTAATGGAAGATTCCGGTGAAACCGTGAATCTTGCGGTGCTCGACCATAGCGATCACCAGGCGATTATCATTGACCAGGTACAATGCGCGCAGCTGATGCGTATGTCAGCGCCGATTGGCGGCAAGCTACCGATGCACGCTTCAGGTGCCGGGAAGGTGTTTCTGGCAAATCTGAGTGACGATCAGGTCGCGACTTTACTGCATCGCAAAGGGCTGCACAGTTACACGCCTGCAACGCTCACTTCTCCGCTACATCTGAAAGAAGATTTGGCGCAGACTCGCAAGCGCGGTTACTCGTTTGATGATGAAGAACATGCGCTGGGGCTGCGTTGTGTGGCGGCGTGTATTTATGACGAGCACCATGAAGCGTTCGCCGCGATTTCGATTTCCGGCCCAATTTCACGCGTGACAGATGACCGCGTTACTGAGTTGGGCGCGTTAGTGATCAAAGCGGCGAAAGAGATTACTCAGGCTTACGGCGGCGGGCGCTAACCCGCCTGCTTTAAATCGCCAAAACGAGAGCAAAAACGCTGCCGTTTGCGGTAGGCAAAAACATCCTCCACATGCCCGTTGCGGATTCTCTCCTGCAACGCGCGCCAGTAATCAGCACGGAATAAGTCGCCGTGCATTTCATCGAATATCAGGCGAATACGCGGGTCGGCGCATAAATAGTGGCGAAACTCCTCCGGGAAAACATCGCCTTGCGCCACGCTGTACCACGGTTCGGCTGAGAGTTCGTCCTCCGGGTAACGCGGCGGAGGAACGTTACGGAAATTCACTTCGGTCATATAGCAAATTTCATCGTAATCGTAGAACACCACGCGCCCGTGACGGGTGACGCCAAAGTTTTTAAATAGCATGTCGCCGGGGAAAATATTCGCCGCCGCAAGCTGGCGGATAGCGTTGCCATATTCTTCAACGGCATCGCGTAATTGCTGGCCTTCCACCTGTTCCAGCCACAGATTCAGCGGCACCATCCTGCGTTCAATATACAGATGGCTAATGGCAATACTGTCACCAAGATCGGTGAGTTTTTCAGGTACTTCCTGCTTTAGCAGCTCGAGCAGCGGCTGGCTTATTTGATGTTTAGACAGCACAAAATTTTCAAACTCCTGAGTATCAGCCATACGCCCGACACGATCGTGTTCCTTCACCAGTTGATAGCATTCGCGAACGCGCTCGGCAGTGACTTCTTTTTGCGGGGCAAACTTATCTTTAATCACCTTGAAAACCCGGTCAAAACCAGGAAGTGTAAATACCAGCATCACCATGCCGCGAATACCCGGCGCTTCAATAAACTGCTCATCAGTGGCTGAGATATACGTCAGATATTCACGATAACTTTCTGTTTTACCGTGTTTTTGACAACCAATCGCCATGTACAGCTCAGCTGTGGTTTTTCCGGGCAAGAGTTCACGTAACCATTCGACTAATGCCGCAGGTTGCGGGGCGTAAACCATGAAATATGAGCGGGCAAAACCAAAAACTATGCTGGCTTCAGCGCTGCTGGTTAAGCAGGTATCTACCACTAAATGTCCGTCATCGGTGCGATGTATCGGCAACAAAAAAGGCACCTTGCCCGTCGGAAGAACCAGCTTCCCAACCAGCCAGGCGGCTTTATTCCGATAAAATAATTCGTTGGCAATTTCGAGAGATGCTTGCTGCAAAGCTTCATTACCAAAGGTTTCAGTCAGATGCGCAATGATGTAACCGGCGTCTCGGGCTAGATCTTGCCACGGCAGGCGCAAAGGCAAATCCCGCAGTACTGAGCGCAAAAGCGGCTGCCAGCCTAAAGCTGGGGTAAAGGTTTTTGACAGCGGGCGAGGAATGGCGCGAAAGCGCGTTTCATCCTGAGAGCTGAAAATAAAAAGCCGCTCGGGAGATAACGAGCGGTGATCGAAGAGCCGACAATAAACTGAATTGAAAAAGCTTTCGGCAATTTCAAAGCGAGGGTAATCGGGCAATAACTGGGTGTACTGCGCTTTGACACGCAATAAAAATTCGTCGTCCGTATGCTGGCCGTCGGTAATGCAGCGCAATTGTTCGACCACCAGACCGACGTGGTGATCGTAGAGATGGATACGGCTTTTCATCGCCCGCTGTACCGCATGCCAGTCGGCTTGTTCGAAGCGCTGCTGCGCTCCGGAGGTGACTTCAAGAAAGCGGCCATACTGCGCGTCAAAACCTTGCAGGATGGTGTGGGCGATTAACAATTCCAGCCGTCGCGTCATAGGTTTCTCCGTCGCGAATTTCCCCCTCACCCTGGCCCTCTCCCTGAGGGAGAGGGGACTGATCGAGTTTTTCTCCTTCTCCCTGTGAACTGAGGAAGAAAGGATTGATCGTATTTTTCTCCTTCTCCCTCAGGGAGAAGGTTGGGATGAGGGTTGTTTTAGAACTGCTCTTCTTCCGTTGAACCCGTTAATGCAGTCACTGAAGAAGCACCACCCTGAATAATCGTCGTCACACGGTCGAAGTAACCGGTGCCCACTTCCTGTTGATGGGAAACGAAGGTGTAGCCTTCAGGTGCTGCGGCAAATTCTGGCTGCTGCACTTTTTCCACGTAATGGCGCATCCCTTCACCCTGCGCGTAAGCGTGCGCCAGATCGAACATGTTGAACCACATGCTGTGAATGCCAGCGAGCGTAATGAATTGATATTTGTAGCCCATTGCTGATAACTCTTCCTGGAACGAAGCAATGGTTTTGTCGTCGAGGTTTTTCTTCCAGTTAAACGATGGCGAGCAGTTGTAGGCCAGCAGTTTTCCTGGGAAGCGAGCATGGATGGCATCAGCAAAGCGACGCGCCTGTTCAAGGTCAGGTTTGGACGTTTCGCACCACACCAAATCGGCATATGGCGCGTAAGCCAGGCCACGGCTGATAGCCTGCTCAATGCCAGCACGAGTACGGTAGAAACCTTCTTGCGTGCGCTCGCCCGTTACAAATTCGCGGTCGTATTCGTCGCAATCCGAGGTGATTAAATCCGCAGCATCGGCATCGGTTCGGGCAATGACCAGTGTTGGAACACCCATCACGTCCGCAGCCAGGCGGGCAGCGACAAGTTTCTGAATGGCTTCCTGAGTCGGCACCAGCACCTTGCCGCCCATGTGTCCGCATTTCTTCACGGATGCCAGTTGGTCTTCAAAGTGTACCGCTGCTGCACCGGCCTGAATCATCGATTTCATCAGCTCAAATGCGTTCAGTACGCCACCAAAACCGGCTTCCGCATCAGCTACGATCGGCAGGTAGTAATCGACATAGCGCGGATCACCTTCCTCAATGTTGGATGCCCATTGGATCTGATCGGCGCGACGGAATGTGTTGTTGATCCGATCGACCACCGCCGGTACGGAATTTGCCGGATATAACGATTGATCCGGGTACATGCTGGATGCGAGGTTGGCATCTGCCGCCACCTGCCAGCCAGACAGATAAATGGCTTCAATACCCGCTTTCGCTTGTTGCAACGCTTGCCCGCCAGTTAACGCGCCAAGGCTGTTGATGTAACCCTTTTTCGATTCACCATGCAGCAAGCGCCACATTCTGGCCGCGCCATTTTGCGCTAGCGTACATTCCGGGTTCACAGAACCACGCAATTTCACGACCTCTTCCGCGCTGTATGGGCGCTTGATACCGTCCCAGCGAGCTTGCGTCCAGTCTTCTTGTAATTGTTGAATTTGTTGGTTGCGTGAGGTTTTCATAGCAGATGCTCCATATTTTTTTATGTCGTAGGGTTTAAGCAAGCAGGCGGTAGCCCGGCAGCGTCAGGAAGTCGATTAACGTCTCGGAAGTGGTGATTTGCTCCATCAGGCGAGCCGCTTCATCAAAGCGTCCCTGACTGAAACGCTTGTCGCCGAGTTCTTCCTGAATAACGAACATTTCTTCGGCCAGCATCTTGCGGAACAGCGCCTTAGTGACCGTTTCGCCGTTACTCAACGTTTTTTGATGGTGAATCCACTGCCAGATAGAGGTACGGGAAATTTCTGCCGTCGCGGCATCTTCCATCAAGCCGTAAATCGGCACGCAACCATTGCCCGAAATCCATGCTTCGATGTATTGCACAGCAACGCGGATATTGGCACGCATGCCTGCTTCTGTGCGCTCACCTGGGCAAGGCTCCAGCAGTTGTGCCGCAGTAATCGGTGCATCTTCCTCACGTAAAACATGTAGCTGGTTTTTATTGTCACCCAGCGCTTTATCAAAAACTTCCACTACCGTGTCAGCAAGCCCTGGATGCGCAATCCAGGTGCCATCGTGGCCGTTGGTCGCTTCCATTTGCTTGTCTGTTTTAACTTTATTGAGCACCCATTCGTTGCGGGCACTTTCTTTACTCGGAATGAATGCCGCCATGCCGCCCATGGCAAAAGCCCCACGGCGATGACACGTTTTGATCAGCAGGCGTGAATAAGCGTTCAGGAAAGGCTTGTCCATGGTGACTGACTGACGATCTGGCAGAACGCGATCCGGATGGTTTTTTAACGTTTTGATGTAGCTGAAAATATAGTCCCAGCGACCACAGTTCAGCCCAACGATGTGATCGCGCAGTGCGTGCAGGATCTCATCCATCTGGAATACCGCAGGCAGCGTTTCAATCAACAGCGTCGCTTTGATGGTGCCGCGCGGAAGGGAGAAATGATCTTCGGTAAAACTGAATACTTCACTCCACCAGGCTGCTTCTTGCCAGGATTGGGTTTTAGGCAGGTAGAAATAGGGGCCGCTTCCTTTTGCCAGCAAATCATCCACGTTGTGGAAGAAGTAGAGCGCAAAATCAAACAGGCTGCCAGGGATCGGCTCATTACGCCAGGTCACGTGTTTTTCCGGCAAGTGAAGACCACGGACGCGACAAACCAACACCGCTGGGTCTGGCTTCAACTGGTATATTTTGCCGGCTTCGTTGGTCCAGCTAATGGTGCCGTTGATGGCATCGCGCAGGTTGATTTGCCCATCGATAACTTTGCTCCAACTGGGTGCGAGCGAATCTTCAAAGTCAGCCATAAACACTTTGACGTTAGCATTCAGCGCGTTAATCACCATCTTGCGTTCGACCGGCCCTGTGATCTCGACCCGTCGATCCAGTAAATCGTTCGGCACTCCACGAATAGTCCATTCAGATTCTCGAATGGAACTTGTTTCCGAAATAAAACCTGGAAGTTTACCGCCGTCGATTTCTGCCTGCTGAACGGTGCGTGCCGCCAGCAGCTTATTACGTTGTGGGGTAAACCGGGTGACGAGTTCACTGAGAAACTCTACTGCATCGGGCGTCAGAACCTGCCGCTCTTGTTCACCAAACGGCTGGCTAAAGGCCAACTCTTCGCTAACTGTCTGTTGTGTCATTGGATTTATCCCCTCATCTCATCCCGTCGCTAAAACCGATTTTATCTGGTACGTCCAGTGCGGTGTTTTCACTCAACAGGTTTAAGACTACTTCATGATTTTCTAAAATCAAAAACTATTTCCATTTTTGAAATGAAAATCGTTTATCACATTGATATATATGAGATTAAAATTTATTCATTTGGGGAATGTGTTTTTAGAAAACAAAAAAGGCACCCGAAGGTGCCTTGATCTCAGTGCTGATGGGATGCTGAAACGCTTAATCGAGCGTTGGGTTCATATGGCGCAGATCGAATGGCGTGATCTGGTAAACGTAGTAATTTAGCCAGTTTGTGAACAGTAAATTCCCATGGCTACGCCAGGTAGCATGCGGCTTTCTCTGCGGATCGTTATTCGGGAAGTAATTGTACGGCACATCAGGATTTAGGCCTGCTTCGACGTCACGGAAATATTCGCCTGACAGCGTGTGTGCATCATATTCCGGATGGCCCGTGACAAAAGCAATGCGTTTATCTTTGCTACCAAAAAGGTAAGCATCCCCTTCTTCTGACTCAGCCAGAACTTCGAGATCGGTATAGTCTCGAATCAAAGATGCCGGGAAATCTGCATAACGTGAATGTGGTGCCAGGAAGGAGTCATCAAAGCCGCGTGTTAACAGGGCGTGTGGATAAGTGAGATTGTGTTCATATACGCCAGAGAGCTTATCTTTACGCGTTTGCTTCGGAATCCCGTAGAGGATATTTAGCGCTGCCTGCACAGCCCAACACACAAATAGCGTTGAGGTAACGTGATCTTTTGCCCAGTGAATGACCTGTTCTATTTGCGGCCAATAAGCCACATCATTAAATTCCACCAGACCCAATGGCGCGCCGGTCACGATCAAGCCATCAAAATTTTCATCCTGTATATCTTCGAAATTACAGTAGAAGTTGTTGAGGTGTTCAGTCGGTGTATTACGGGATTCACGAGAATCAATGCGCAACAGCTGGACATCAACCTGTAGAGGAGAGTTAGAAAGCAGACGTAAAAACTGGTTCTCCGTCTCAATCTTTTTCGGCATCAGATTAAGTATGAGCACTTTTAGCGGACGGATTTCCTGATTGCTTGCGCGCGATGTTGTCATGACAAAAACATTCTCATCACGCAGGAAATTGACGGCTGGTAACTCATCCAGTACCCGAATTGGCATAACCTTTTATCCTCACAGCATACGTATAAACGTTTAGACATCCAGATAGCTGAAGATAACTCGCCGCCTGTCAAATGTCGAGTATTCATAAGATAGTTGAAAATGTTTCATTTAAGCACAGATTTTACGGGCAGTGGAATAGACTGGGTAATAGCTTGTTTTGCAGTGAATTATAAGGCTGAAGTTGACTTGCAGAGAGGGGATTATGAAGGGTGATCGCATAAATCGCAGACAGCAAAAAGCCCTGTACGTCAGTACAGGGCTTTACACTTATTTGGAGCCTGGCAGTTCCCTACTCTCGCATGGGGAGACCCCACACTACCATCGGCGCTACGGCGTTTCACTTCTGAGTTCGGCATGGGGTCAGGTGGGACCACCGCGCTACTGCCGCCAGGCATATTCTGTTTCATCAACCGTTATGCTGTTCACACAACCATTGACTTAAAATCTCGGTTCAAGCTGAAAATTAAATATCTTAGTCTCTCAACCAAAACACCTTCGGTGTTGTAAGGTTAAGCCTCACGGATCATTAGTACTGGTTAGCTCAACGTATCGCTACGCTTACACACCCAGCCTATCAACGTCGTAGTCTTCAACGTTCCTTCAGGACCCTTAAAGGGTCAGGGAGAACTCATCTCGGGGCAAGTTTCGCGCTTAGATGCTTTCAGCGCTTATCTTTTCCGCATTTAGCTACCGGGCAATGCCATTGGCATGACAACCCGAACACCAGTGATGCGTCCACTCCGGTCCTCTCGTACTAGGAGCAGCCCCCCTCAATTCTCCAGCGCCCACGGCAGATAGGGACCGAACTGTCTCACGACGTTCTAAACCCAGCTCGCGTACCACTTTAAATGGCGAACAGCCATACCCTTGGGACCTACTTCAGCCCCAGGATGTGATGAGCCGACATCGAGGTGCCAAACACCGCCGTCGATATGAACTCTTGGGCGGTATCAGCCTGTTATCCCCGGAGTACCTTTTATCCGTTGAGCGATGGCCCTTCCATTCAGAACCACCGGATCACTAAGACCTGCTTTCGCACCTGCTCGAGCCGTCACTCTCGCAGTCAAGCTAGCTTATGCCTTTGCACTAACCTCACGATGTCCGACCGTGATTAGCTAACCTTCGTGCTCCTCCGTTACGCTTTAGGAGGAGACCGCCCCAGTCAAACTACCCACCAGACACTGTCCGCAACCCGGATCACGGGTCTACGTTAGAACATCAAACATTAAAGGGTGGTATTTCAAGGTTGGCTCCATGCAGACTGGCGTCCACACTTCAAAGCCTCCCACCTATCCTACACATCAAGGCTCAATGTTCAGTGTCAAGCTATAGTAAAGGTTCACGGGGTCTTTCCGTCTTGCCGCGGGTACACTGCATCTTCACAGCGATTTCAATTTCACTGAGTCTCGGGTGGAGACAGCCTGGCCATCATTACGCCATTCGTGCAGGTCGGAACTTACCCGACAAGGAATTTCGCTACCTTAGGACCGTTATAGTTACGGCCGCCGTTTACCGGGGCTTCGATCAAGAGCTTCAGCTTGCGCTTAACCCCATCAATTAACCTTCCGGCACCGGGCAGGCGTCACACCGTATACGTCCACTTTCGTGTTTGCACAGTGCTGTGTTTTTAATAAACAGTTGCAGCCAGCTGGTATCTTCGACTGCCTTCAGCTCCATCCGCGAGGGACTTCACCTACCGACAGCGTGCCTTCTCCCGAAGTTACGGCACCATTTTGCCTAGTTCCTTCACCCGAGTTCTCTCAAGCGCCTTGGTATTCTCTACCTGACCACCTGTGTCGGTTTGGGGTACGATTCGTTGTTACCTGATGCTTAGAGGCTTTTCCTGGAAGTGCGGCATTTGTTACTTCAGCACCGTAGTGCCTCGTCATCACACCTCAGCGTTAGATAAGAGTCCGGATTTACCTAAACTCTCCGCCTACATGCTTAAACCGGGACAACCGTCGCCCGGCTAACATAGCCCTCTCCGTCCCCCCTTCGCAGTAACACCGAGTACAGGAATATTAACCTGTTTCCCATCGACTACGCCTTTCGGCCTCGCCTTAGGGGTCGACTCACCCTGCCCCGATTAACGTTGGACAGGAACCCTTGGTCTTCCGGCGAGCGGGTTTTTCACCCGCTTTATCGTTACTTATGTCAGCATTCGCACTTCTGATACCTCCACCAGACCTCACAGTCCAGCTTCAACGGCTTACAGAACGCTCCCCTACCCAACAACGCATAAGCGTCGCTGCCGCAGCTTCGGTGCATGGTTTAGCCCCGTTACATCTTCCGCGCAGGCCGACTCGACCAGTGAGCTATTACGCTTTCTTTAAATGATGGCTGCTTCTAAGCCAACATCCTGGCTGTCTGTGCCTTCCCACATCGTTTCCCACTTAACCATGACTTTGGGACCTTAGCTGGCGGTCTGGGTTGTTTCCCTCTTCACGACGGACGTTAGCACCCGCCGTGTGTCTCCCGTGATAACATTCTTCGGTATTCGTAGTTTGCATCGGGTTGGTAAGCCGGGATGGCCCCCTAGCCGAAACAGTGCTCTACCCCCGAAGATGAGTTCACGAGGCGCTACCTAAATAGCTTTCGGGGAGAACCAGCTATCTCCCGGTTTGATTGGCCTTTCACCCCCAGCCACAAGTCATCCGCTAATTTTTCAACATTAGTCGGTTCGGTCCTCCAGTTAGTGTTACCCAACCTTCAACCTGCCCATGGCTAGATCACCGGGTTTCGGGTCTATACCCTGCAACTTAACGCCCAGTTAAGACTCGGTTTCCCTGCGGCTCCCCTATACGGTTAACCTTGCTACAGAATATAAGTCGCTGACCCATTATACAAAAGGTACGCAGTCACCCCATAAAAGAGGCTCCCACTGCTTGTACGTACACGGTTTCAGGTTCTGTTTCACTCCCCTCGCCGGGGTTCTTTTCGCCTTTCCCTCACGGTACTGGTTCACTATCGGTCAGTCAGGAGTATTTAGCCTTGGAGGATGGTCCCCCCATATTCAGACAGGATACCACGTGTCCCGCCCTACTCTTCGAGTTCACAGCATGTGCATTTTTGTGTACGGGAGTATCACCCTGTACCCTGCGACTTTCCAGACGCTTCCACTAATACACAAACTGATTCAGACTCTGGGCTGCTCCCCGTTCGCTCGCCGCTACTGGGGGAATCTCGGTTGATTTCTTTTCCTCGGGGTACTTAGATGTTTCAGTTCCCCCGGTTCGCTTCGTTAAGCTATGTATTCACTTAACGATAGTGCAACGAATTGCACTGGGTTTCCCCATTCGGAAATCGTCGGTTATAACGGTTCATATCACCTTACCGACGCTTATCGCAGATTAGCACGTCCTTCATCGCCTCTGACTGCCAGGGCATCCACCGTGTACGCTTAGTCGCTTAACCTCACAACCCGAAGATGTCTCGTGAGACACAATCGATGTTGTGAAAATTTGAGAGACTCGAACATATCGTATTCCCATTCCTTATTACGGAGGAATGAGACGACATGTCGTTTCAATTTTCAGCTTGTTCCGGATTTTTAAAGAGCAATATCTCAAACGTGACTCGAAAGTCAGTTTTGAGATATTTATTGATAATGTCTTTCACATCATTATCGAAGATGGCGTCCCCAAGGGGATTCGAACCCCTGTTACAGCCGTGAAAGGGCAGTGTCCTGGGCCTCTAGACGATGGGGACACGAATGATCCTTTGCAGGATATCGCTTTTTGCTCATTTACTTCTATCAGACAATCTGTGTGAGCACTACGCAAGTTCGTATCTTTCAGGTAAGGAGGTGATCCAACCGCAGGTTCCCCTACGGTTACCTTGTTACGACTTCACCCCAGTCATGAATCACAAAGTGGTAAGCGCCCTCCCGAAGGTTAAGCTACCTACTTCTTTTGCAACCCACTCCCATGGTGTGACGGGCGGTGTGTACAAGGCCCGGGAACGTATTCACCGTAGCATTCTGATCTACGATTACTAGCGATTCCGACTTCACGGAGTCGAGTTGCAGACTCCGATCCGGACTACGACGCACTTTATGAGGTCCGCTTGCTCTCGCGAGGTCGCTTCTCTTTGTATGCGCCATTGTAGCACGTGTGTAGCCCTACTCGTAAGGGCCATGATGACTTGACGTCATCCCCACCTTCCTCCAGTTTATCACTGGCAGTCTCCTTTGAGTTCCCGGCCGAACCGCTGGCAACAAAGGATAAGGGTTGCGCTCGTTGCGGGACTTAACCCAACATTTCACAACACGAGCTGACGACAGCCATGCAGCACCTGTCTCACGGTTCCCGAAGGCACTAAGGCATCTCTGCCGAATTCCGTGGATGTCAAGAGTAGGTAAGGTTCTTCGCGTTGCATCGAATTAAACCACATGCTCCACCGCTTGTGCGGGCCCCCGTCAATTCATTTGAGTTTTAACCTTGCGGCCGTACTCCCCAGGCGGTCGACTTAACGCGTTAGCTCCGGAAGCCACTCCTCAAGGGAACAACCTCCAAGTCGACATCGTTTACGGCGTGGACTACCAGGGTATCTAATCCTGTTTGCTCCCCACGCTTTCGCACCTGAGCGTCAGTCTTTGTCCAGGGGGCCGCCTTCGCCACCGGTATTCCTCCAGATCTCTACGCATTTCACCGCTACACCTGGAATTCTACCCCCCTCTACAAGACTCTAGCCTGCCAGTTTCGAATGCAGTTCCCAGGTTGAGCCCGGGGATTTCACATCCGACTTGACAGACCGCCTGCGTGCGCTTTACGCCCAGTAATTCCGATTAACGCTTGCACCCTCCGTATTACCGCGGCTGCTGGCACGGAGTTAGCCGGTGCTTCTTCTGCGAGTAACGTCAATCACTGCGGTTATTAACCACAATGCCTTCCTCCTCGCTGAAAGTACTTTACAACCCGAAGGCCTTCTTCATACACGCGGCATGGCTGCATCAGGCTTGCGCCCATTGTGCAATATTCCCCACTGCTGCCTCCCGTAGGAGTCTGGACCGTGTCTCAGTTCCAGTGTGGCTGGTCATCCTCTCAGACCAGCTAGGGATCGTCGCCTAGGTGAGCCATTACCTCACCTACTAGCTAATCCCATCTGGGCACATCTGATGGCAAGAGGCCCGAAGGTCCCCCTCTTTGGTCCGAAGACGTTATGCGGTATTAGCTACCGTTTCCAGTAGTTATCCCCCTCCATCAGGCAGTTTCCCAGACATTACTCACCCGTCCGCCGCTCGTCACCCAGGAGCAAGCTCCCTGTGCTACCGCTCGACTTGCATGTGTTAGGCCTGCCGCCAGCGTTCAATCTGAGCCATGATCAAACTCTTCAATTAAAAGCTTGATTTGCTTCAACTCGTGAAGCGGTGCTCAAAAATTAACTTTCGTAATAATTCAACTAAATGAATTACTGCTTGGTCACTCTTCAAGACTTGATATTTTTTTGATACCCGAAGGTATCTGAGATATCAATCCTGCGAGTGCCCACACAGATTGTCTGATAAATTGTTAAAGAGCAGTGAGTTACGCGCTTTCGCTTGCTAACTCGAGGTGGCGTATATTACGCTTTCCTCTTTCAGAGTCA